>NZ_CP058907.1:0-4850000 GCF_013415845.1 Rhodopseudomonas palustris
ATGTCGAACATGGAACAGGATCGCTGGTCACGCGTGAAGGGCCGTTTGCGCTCGAGCGTCGGCGAGGACGTGTATTCGAGCTGGTTCGCGCGGATGGACCTCGAAAGCGTCCACGACGAGAGCGTGCACCTGTCGGTGCCGACCCGGTTCCTGAAGAGCTGGATTCAGACGCACTACTCCGACAAGGTGCTGTCGTGCTGGCAGGCCGAACTGCCGGAGGTCAATCGCGTCGATCTCACCGTGCGTTCGCCGGTGCGCTGTGCAGCACCCGCCAAGGAAGCGCCCGCGCCGGTGGAGAGCCGCCGCGACGAGCAGCGTCCGTCGGCTGAACGCAGCAACGGCGCAACGCCGGTATCGGCCAATCACGATGCGCTCGGCGGCTCGCCGCTGGATCCACGCCTGACCTTTGCGAGCTTCGTGGTCGGCCGCTCCAATACGCTGGCGCACGCCGCCGCCAAGCAGGTGGCCGAAGGCCGCCGCGGCGACCCGGTGATGTTCAATCCGCTCTACATTCACTCCGGCGTCGGCCTCGGCAAAACCCATCTGCTGCAGGCGGTGACCTGGGCCGGGAATGCCGGCACCGAACGCAAGGTGCTGTATCTCACCGCAGAGAAGTTCATGTACGGCTTCGTCGCGGCGCTGAAGACGCAGACCTCGCTCGCCTTCAAGGAAGCGCTGCGCGGCATCGACGTGCTGGTGATCGACGATCTGCAATTCCTACAGGGCAAGACCACCCAGGCCGAGTTCTGTCACACGCTGAACGCGTTGATCGACGCCGGCCGCCAGGTGGTGGTCGCCGCCGACCGGCCGCCGGCCGATCTGGAAAGCCTCGACGAGCGGGTGCGCTCGCGGCTCGCGGGTGGTCTCGTGGTCGAGATGGCGCCGCTGGGCGAAGATTTGCGCCTCGGCATCCTGCGCTCGCGCGTGGTCGCGGCCCGCACCCACCATGCCAGTTTCGACGTACCGCAGCCGGTGCTCGAATATCTCGCCCGCACCATCACGCATAATGGCCGCGACCTAGAAGGCGCGATCAATCGCCTGCTGGCGCACTCCAAGCTGAACAATCAGCCGGTGACGCTGGAAATGGCCGAGCACGAAGTGCGCGACCTGATCCGCCCGTCCGAGCCGAAGCGCATCAAGATCGAAGATATCCAGCGCATCGTCGCGCGGCAGTACAATGTCAGCCGCTCCGACCTGCTGTCGTCGCGCCGGACCGCCAATGTGGTGCGGCCGCGCCAGGTCGCGATGTATCTGGCCAAGACGCTGACGCTGCGTTCGCTACCGGAGATCGGCCGCCGCTTTGGCGGACGCGACCACACCACGGTGCTGCATGCCGTGCGCAAGATCGAAGGGCTGGTGTCCAAGGACACCACGCTGTCGGACGAAGTGGAATCCCTGAAGCGCCAGCTTCAGGAGTAAGGCGCTCGCTGCAGCCGGCGCCGTTCTCGGGCGAATCTCGGGGAAATTTGCGTCGGCGGCGGCCACGTGCTCTTGCGTCCTCCGCACAACCACGCCACCCTGCGGACCCCCCGCGGGTCCGGGCGACCTCAGCGGGTGCCAATGGCCTTGGCGCCGCATCCGGCTGCCGGGCCCCTCCATCATATCCGGCAGCTTCATCACACGATGTGGGCGCGGAGCAGGCGGGTTTTGTAATGAAGGTCACGGTCGAACGCGCGCAACTGTTGAAGTCGCTGAGCCACGTGCATCGCGTGGTCGAGCGCCGCAACACCATCCCGATCCTCGGCAACGTGCTGGTGCGAGCCGAGAACGCGCAGCTCGCGCTGAAAGCGACCGACCTCGACCTCGAGGTCACCGAGACGTTGCCGGCCGAAACCGCGACAGCGGGTTCGACGACCGTGCCGGCGCACATGTTCTACGACATCGTCCGAAAGCTGCCGGACGGCTCGCAGATCGTGCTCGAAAGCGACGGCGATCGTTCGGTGCTGGCGATCCGCGCCGGCCGCTCGCGGTTCACGCTGCAAACGCTGCCGGAGAGCGACTTCCCGGATCTTGCCGCTGGCGAGATGAGCCACGCCTTCCGGCTGCCAGCCTCCGACGTCAAGCGGCTGATCGATCGCACCCAGTTCGCGATCTCGACCGAAGAGACTCGCTACTATCTCAACGGTATCTATCTGCACACCGCCGGTAGCCCCAAAGCATCTAGCTTGCGCGCGGTCGCGACCGACGGCCACCGGCTGGCGCAGCTCGACCTGACGCTGCCGAGCGGCGCCGACGGCATGCCGGGCGTGATCGTGCCGCGCAAGACCGTGGGCGAAGTGCAGCGGCTGATCGAAGACACCGAAGCCGAGATCGGCATCGAACTGTCGACCGGCAAGATCCGCTTCACGCTCGGCAACGTCGTGCTGACCTCCAAGTTGATCGACGGCACCTTCCCTGACTACGGCCGGGTGATCCCGCAGAACAACGACAAGGAACTGCTGGTTGACAAGAAGGACTTCGAAGCCGCGGTCGACCGCGTTTCGACGATCTCTTCCGAACGCGGCCGCGCCGTGAAACTGGCGCTGTCCGCCGGCAAGCTGGTGCTGTCGGTGACCAATCCGGATTCCGGCAGCGCGACCGAAGAACTCGAAGTCGAATACGCGTCCGACCCGCTCGATATCGGCTTCAACTCACGTTACCTGCTCGACATCGCTGCGCAGATCGAAGGCGAAGTCGCCGTGCTCAAGCTCGCCGACCCCGGCTCGCCGACCTTGATTCAGGACCGCGACTCCAAGAGCGCGCTGTACGTCCTGATGCCGATGCGGGTGTAGTCGAGGCGCGCTTTCAACGGCCTCGGCGCTCACCGTCTCGATGATGCGTCATTGCCGGGCTCGACCCGGCAATCCATCCTCTTCGGATGAATTCCATCCTCGCGACTGATCGTGGCGGACGCTTTTGTCAGCGGGAGGACGGGTAATTCGGAGTGACGATCTCTACGATGAATTGTCCGCTGACGCGGACGATGGATTGCCGGGTCGAGCCCGGCAATGAGCTTCAGAGCACGAACGTCGTCTATGACCGCCGCCCGCATCACACGCCTAACGCTGACGCATTTTCGGAATTATCGCGGAGCGTCACTGACCACGACCGCCGACCAGGTGGTGCTGGTGGGGCCGAACGGGGCTGGCAAGACCAATTGCCTGGAGGCGATCTCATTTCTGTCGCCGGGCCGCGGCCTGCGGCGGGCCACGCTGGAAGACGTCGCCAACCATGAGGGCGACGGCTCCTGGGCGGTATCGGCCGAGGTCGAAGGCGCGCTCGGGCTGGCGACGCTCGGCACCGGGATCGAGCCGCCGCGCGGCGACACCACCACAACGCGGCGCTGCCGGATCGACCGCGAGCCCGTCGGGTCGGCTGCCGCGTTCGGCGACCATTTGCGCATGGTGTGGCTGACGCCGTCGATGGACGGGCTGTTCATGGGCGCGGCCTCGGAACGCCGGCGATTTTTCGACCGCTTGGTGCTGGCGATCGACAGCGGCCATTCGGCCCGGGTCTCAGCGCTCGATCGCAGCCTGCGGTCGCGCAACCGCCTGCTGGAAGACGTCCGCAATGCCGACTCGCACTGGCTCGACGCGATCGAGCGCGAAACAGCCGAGCTGGCGATCGCGGTGGCGGCCCAGCGCGGCCAGACCGCGCTCAAGCTCGCCGCGATGCTCGATGCCCGTGGCGCCACCTCGGCGTTTCCGTCCGCCAAGCTCATGCTCGACGGCTGGATGGAGAACGCGCTGACCTCCGAGCCGGCAACCGCGGTGGAGGACCGCTACCGCGCCATCCTGCGCGACAGCCGCGGACGCGACGCCGCCGCTGGCCGGACGCTCGACGGCCCGCACCTCACCGATCTCGAAGTGATCTACGCGCCCAAGGCGATGCCGGCGCGCGATGCCTCCACCGGCGAGCAGAAGGCGCTGCTGATCGGCCTGGTGCTGGCGCACGCGCAGCTCGTCGCCGAGACCACTTCGATCACGCCGCTGCTGCTGCTCGACGAAGTGGTGGCGCATCTCGATCCCGGCCGACGCGAAGCGTTGTTCACCGAGCTCGGCAAGCTCGGCGCGCAGGTCTGGATGACCGGCGCCGATCCTATGGCGTTCGCCGAAATCGGTCCGGCTGCGGGCATTTTCGACGTCGAGAGCGGACGAATCAGGCCGCGCGGATGAGGCGCTGAGACGTGCAAAGCCGGCAGCTTTGCGGCAGTTTGCTGCGGTCGCCAAATCGGCCTTCGCGAGGCTTGCGAAGGCGCCTAAAATCTCTATCTATTCAACAGGTTGAACTGCACGACTTTGCGCTGGTGACGACCCACCTTTCATGGCACAAAGAAGCGCTTCGCTGCGAATGGCGCACGCCGATTCGATCGCAATCCTGAAGGTCCCTGCATGACTGAACCTGCCCGGCAGCCCTCTGCCGAATCCGTGCATCCCGCGCCGGCCGAATATGGCGCGGAATCGATCCGGGTGCTGAAGGGCCTCGATGCCGTTCGCAAGCGGCCGGGCATGTATATCGGCGACACCGACGACGGCTCCGGCCTGCACCACATGGTGTACGAAGTCGTCGACAACGCGATCGACGAGGCGCTGGCCGGCCATGCCAGCCGCGTCGAGGTGATCCTCAACGCCGACGGCTCGGTGACGGTGCGCGACGACGGCCGCGGCATTCCGGTCGACATTCACAAGGGCGAAGGTGTGTCGGCGGCCGAGGTCATCATGACCCAGCTGCACGCCGGCGGAAAATTCGACCAGAACTCGTACAAGGTGTCGGGCGGCCTGCACGGCGTCGGCGTCTCGGTGGTCAACGCGCTGTCGAGCAAGCTGTTGCTGCGGGTGTGGCGCAACGACAAGGAGCACTACATCGAATTCGCCCATGGCGACGCGGTTGCACCACTGAAAGTCGTCGGCGACGCCAATGGCAAACGCGGCACCGAGGTGACGTTCTACGCATCGGCCGAAACGTTCACGCACATCGAATATGACTTCGCTACGCTGGAGCACCGGCTACGCGAACTCGCCTTCCTCAATTCAGGCGTCTACATCGTGCTGTCCGACATGCGCCACGCGGTCGAGAAGCGCGAAGAGATGCGCTACGAGGGCGGCGTCACCGAATTCGTCAAGTATCTCGATCGCAACAAGAAGCCGATCGTGCCGACCCCGGTGGTGATCGGCGCCGAACTGAACGGCATCATGGTCGAAGCCGCGCTGTGGTGGAACGACACGTATCATGAGAACGTGCTGTGCTTCACCAACAACATCCCGCAGCGCGACGGCGGCACCCATCTGGCCGGCTTCCGCGCCGCGCTGACGCGGCAGATCACCGGCTATGCCGAGGCCGGCTCCAAGAAGGAAAAGGTTGCGCTGACCGGCGACGACTGCCGCGAAGGCCTCACCGCCGTGCTGTCGGTGAAGGTGCCCGACCCGAAGTTCTCGTCGCAGACCAAGGACAAGCTGGTGTCCTCGGAAGTGCGTCCGGTGGTCGAAAACGTCATCAACGAAGCTCTCGCTGCCTGGCTGGAAGAACATCCCTCCGAGGCCAAGATCGTGATCGGCAAGGTGGTTGAAGCTGCGGCTGCCCGCGAAGCCGCCCGCAAGGCGCGCGAGCTGACGCGGCGCAAGGGCGCGCTCGACATCGCCTCGCTGCCCGGCAAGCTCGCCGACTGCCAGGAGCGCGATCCGGCCAAATCCGAACTGTTCATCGTCGAGGGAGACTCGGCAGGCGGCTCCGCCAAACAGGGCCGCAACCGCGAATTCCAGGCTGTGCTCCCGCTGCGCGGCAAGATCCTCAACGTCGAGCGCGCGCGCTTCGACAAGATGCTGAGCTCCGAGCAGATCGGCACGCTGATCACCGCGCTCGGTACAGGCATCGGCCGCGAAGATTTCGACCTGTCGAAGCTGCGCTACCACAAGATCATCCTGATGACCGACGCCGACGTCGACGGCGCACACATCCGCACGCTGCTGCTGACGTTCTTCTTCCGGCAGATGCCGGCGCTGATCGAGGGCGGCTATCTCTACATCGCGCAGCCGCCGCTCTACAAAGTGACACGGGGCAAGTCCGAGCAGTATCTGAAGGACGAACGCGCGCTCGAAGACTATCTGATCGCGACCGGGCTCGACGACTGCGCCTTCAAGCTCGCCAACGGCGAAGTGCGCGGCGGACGCGACCTGCTGGCGCTGGTCGAGGATGCGCGCGCGATCCGCTCGACGCTGCACAATCTGCACAGCCGCTACAATCGTTCCGTGGTCGAACAAGCGGCGATCGCCGGCGTGCTCAGTCCGCGCATCACCACGGACATCGCGACCGCCAACGAGGCCGCGGCCTATATCGCGCGCCGGCTCGACGCGCTGGCCGATGAAGTCGAACGTGGCTGGGTCGGACACTTCACCGAAGGTGAAGGCTTCAGATTCGAGCGCACCGTGCGCGGCGTCAAGGAGGTCGCAGCGATCGACGACGCGCTGCTCGGCTCGGCGGACGCCCGCAAGCTCGATGAGTACGCGGCCGTCCTCCAGGAAGTGTATCCGCGTCCCGGCGTGCTGCGACGGAAGGAAGCCGAAACCGCGATCCACGGCCCGATCAGCCTGTTCGAGGCGGTGACTGACGCCGGCCGCAAGGGGGTGGCGCTGCAGCGCTATAAAGGCCTCGGCGAGATGAATCCGAGCCAGCTCTGGGAGACGACGCTCGACACCAACGCCCGCTCGCTGCTGCAGGTAAAGGTGCGCGAGGTGGATGAGGCCGACGACATCTTCACCAAGCTGATGGGCGACGTCGTCGAACCGCGCCGTGAGTTCATCCAGGAGAACTCGCTGCACGCGACCGTGGACGTGTAGTAGGTGAACTAGAACCGCTTGGTGTGAGCATCAAGCGGTGCCGCATTTCTTCTGTCATGGCCGGGCTCGTCCCGGCCATCCATGTCTTCGTCGCGGCTCAAGGATGTCCGGCACAAGGGCACGACGAGGAAGAATTCAAACGTCTCTTAATCCGTCGATCGCGGCACTTTGTCCGCGCTACGCCGCACGCTCCGCTTTCAGCACGCCGCGGCGGATCTGGTCTTCTTCGATCGACTCGAATAGCGCCTTGAAGTTGCCTTCGCCGAAGCCATCGTCGCCCTTGCGCTGGATGAATTCGAAGAAGATCGGGCCGATCGCATTCGCCGAGAAGATCTGCAGTAGCACCTTGGTCTGACCGCCGTCGACGACGCCTTCACCGTCGATCAGGATGCCGTTCCGCTGCAGCCGGGCGACGTCCTCACCATGCTTCGGCAGCCGTGCATCGACGCGTTCGAAATACGTCTCCGGCGGCGACGGCATGAATGGCAGGCCGGCGGCACGAAGTCTTTCGACCGTGCTGTAGATGTCGCGGCAGCCGCAGGCGATATGCTGAATGCCCTCGCCGCGATACAGGCTGAGATACTCTTCGATCTGGCCTGAATCACCGGCGTCCTCGTTGATCGGAATCCGGATCTTGCCGTCCGGGCTGGTCAGCGCCCGCGAGAACAGGCCGGAAGCGCGACCTTCGATGTCGAAGAAGCGGATCTGCCGGAAGTTGAACAGTTTGGCGTAGAACCCGGTCCAGACATCCATACGGCCGCGATGGACGTTGTGAGTCAGGTGATCGATGTAATAGAGCCCGGCGCCGGCGGGCCGAGCGTCGCGGGCACCGACCCAGTCGAATTCGGCATCGTAAGCCGACCCCTTGGCACCGTAGCGGTCGACGAAATACAGCAGACTGCCGCCGATGCCCTTGATGGCTGGCGCGTCCAGCGTCGCCTGCGCGGCCGTCACGCCGGCCGGTTCGGCGCCGAGCGAGATCGCGCGCTCATAGGCCTGCTTGGCATCGACCACGCGGAACGCCATCGACGGCGCGCACGGGCCGTGCGCAGTGACGAAGTCGGTGCCGTGCGTACCGGGCTGCTCGTTGACCAGATAGTTGACGTCGCCCTGGCGATAGACCGAGATCGCCTTGGTGCGATGCTTTGCGACCAAGCTGAAGCCCATCAGCTTGAACAGGCTATGAAGTTGCGCCGGATCCGGATGAGCGAATTCGACAAACTCGAATCCGTCGGTGCCCATCGGATTGTCGGCGCTGATCGTGGCCGGCTGCGCATCGTGCGGAAATGGTCCCATCGGGTGCTCCTCCAGTTTGGTTCTTGAGCCGGTAGTATCGTCTGCCCACCCCGCAAGGGGTGTGCAAATGCGAGCCGGTCGCGATAGATTGTGCACGATCCGCGCATCAAACAGGGCTTTTGCGCATGATGTCTGTCGATGCGTTCGACCTGAAGATCCTGAGCGCGCTGCAGGACGACGGCCGGCTCACCAACCAGGAGCTGGCCGACCGAGTGCAGCTGTCGCCCTCGCAATGCTCCCGGCGACGGATGCGGTTGGAGCAGGACAACATCATCACCGGCTATCGGGCAGAACTGTCCGGCGACGCGCTCGGCTTTGGCGTGGTCGCCTTCATCCAGATCACCCTGGCGACGCATTCGCCGGACAACGCCGAGAAGTTCCGGTCGCTGATCGGACGGATCGACGAGGTGCAGGAAGCCTATTCGTTGACCGGCGACGCCGACTACGTGCTCAAGGCCGTGCTGCGCGACCTGAAAGGGCTCTCCGAGTTGGTGAACAACGTGCTGATGCCGCACCAGAGCGTCGCGCATGTCCGCTCGTCGATCGTGCTGGATCGCCTCAAGGAAAGCGCACGGCTGCCAGTGAAGCTGCTCGCAAACGGCTGACCTATTGGGTGGCGGCGATCAAGGCATCGGCCCGGCCGACGTCGATCAGCTCCTCGGAATCGAGATCTGGCAAACCACGCCGGCGGGATCAAATTCCAGCTTGGCGCCGCCATTGCCGAGGCTGCGGGAGATCAGCGTCTGGCCGAAGCCGGAGCTTTGCGGTGGCGTCACCGGCGGGCCGTCGTGCTCCTGCCATTCGATCGTCAGCGCCTCGTCGGTGGCGCCGACCCGGCGCACCGAGATCCGCCCTGACGGCACTGACAGGGCGCCGTATTTCACGGCGTTGGTGGTCAGCTCGTGAAACACCAGCCCGAGCGACACCGCGGTCTTGGCGTCGACCGCGATGTCGAAACCGTCTGTGACGATGCGGCCGCTCGACAGCGAGGCGAACGGCGCCAGCTCGGCGGCAAGCACATCGCGAATATGCAGGTTCTGCCACGAGGCGTTCGACAGCAGCGTGTGGGTCGCCGCCAGCGCCTGAATCCGGCCGGTGAAGGATTTCTGGAAATCCTCGATGGTGCGCTCGTGCGCGGCAGTGCGGGCGCAGATCGCCATTACCATGGTGAGCGTATTCTTCACGCGATGGTCGAGCTCGCCCATCAGCAGCGCCTGGTGCCGCTCGGCGGCCTTGCGCTGCGACAGATCGACCAGGGTGACGACGCAGCCCTGGGTGCGCTCGCCGGACACCACCAGCGGCGCGGCGCTGATCATCACGTCGGTGATCGCGGCCGACGGGATGCGGACCGCCGCCTCCAGCCCCTGCACTGGCAAGCCCGCGGTCGCCATCGTGACGATGTCGTCGCTGCTCATCAATTCGGAAGCTTCTGGAAAACTGAGCGCGATCGCCTCGGCAAACGTTTTGCCGACCGGCGCCTCGGCGCAGATCCGCATCGCCGCGCCGTTGAGGTGGGTGACGCGGCCGGCGCGGTCGCACACGATCACCGCTTCATTGGCCGAGGCCAGGATCGCGCGCGCCAGCCGCTCGGATTCGCGGGCGGCGGCGGCCTGCTCGCGCTCGCTGATGTCGGTGAAGGTGATCGCCGCGCCGTGGACGACGCCGAACTCCAAAGGCGTGCCGGTGAGCAGCATGCTGCGCTCCGCATCGCCGACCCGTAGATGGATTTCGGCCGATCGCCGTTCGCGCTGGGCCTGCGCCAAAAGGCGCCGGAACGCCCCCTGATTGGCCGGATCGAGCAACGCGATCAGAGCAGAAGCGGTGAGCGAGCCGTGGGCGCAATCGAGCAGCGCGCACAGCGCCTGGTTGGCGTAGAGCAGCTGGCCGTCCTGATCGAACGCCGCGGCACCGACGTCCATCGTTTCCATGAAGGTGCGATAGGACTGGCCGCCACCTTCTAGCGTGAACACCTGCTCTTCATCGGCGGCACGAACGACGACCGCGTCGATTTCGCCGTCGCGGATCGCCCGCAGCGTCTCCTCGGCCTCCTCAAGCCGGGCTTCCAGTTCCGCCCTGCTCAGCGCCGAGACCGCCGACATCACGAGGACGACTCCTCCACCGCAAGATGCACCAGGACTTTCGGCGTGTCGGACAGGTCGCCGATGATCTTACGGATCGGCACCGGCAATTCCTTCACCAGCGTCGGGATCGCCACGATGCCGTGCTCGCGGGCGAGCTGCGGCGATTTCTTCAGATCGATCACTTCGACCTTGTACTTACCGGCGAGGTGCTCGGCACAGATCTTCTCGAGGTTGCGGATCGCCGCGAGCGATTTCGGCGTTTCGCCGGCGACATACAGCACCAGCTTGATCGGATCGGCCATCGTCGTCCCCTAGTCCGTGTCACCGGCTGAGCCGATGAAACCCCGTCTTCGCGCCATTTCGGTGACATCGCGCTCGCTCTGCGCGCGAAAGCTGGCTTCCGCCTGGGTCAGCCGCTGCAGCTCTGCTTCATCGACCGCAAGATCGGCCTTCAACGCTTCGATTTGTGCGAGTGCACGCCGGCGGCGTTGCTCGATCTGATCCTGCAGCCGCGCCACCTCGGTGCGGCGCTCGCTCTCGGCGCGGCGCTCCTTGGCTTCTTCGGCCCTGCGCGCCGACCCAGTCAGCGCGCCGCCTTCGCCGAGATACGGCGGCAGCAGATGGATGCCATCGTCCGACATCACGAACTCGCGCACCTGGTTGGAATGCGCGATGCCACGGGCCTTCAAGAGATAAAGCTCGCGATTGAACTCGCCATGCGCTTCGCGATTGAGCAGCAGGATCCAGGCGTCCATCAGCGACGACAGGCCGGCATCGGTCTCGGTCTGGGCGCCGTGCGCCAGATGCGTGAAGGCGCCGGTGATGCCGTTGGATTTCAGATAATCGACGATCCGCAGCAGCATCGATTGCACTTCACCGATCTGCCCACTCTCCGTGAACGCTGAGATCGGGTCGAGCACCACGAGGTCCGGCTTGAAGCGGGCGACTTCGCGCAGCATCACTGCCAGATGCATTTCCAGGCTGTAGAACGTCGGACGCGCCCCGATGTAGCGAAGCTGACCGGTACTCAGCCAGCGGCCCAGATCGGTACCGACCGATTTCATATTGCGGACGGTCTGCGCCTCGGATTCCTCAAACGACAGGTATAGTGCCTTCTCGCCCCGCCGGCAGGCGGCGTCGACTATCATACAGGCCAGCGAACTCTTGCCGGAGCCGGCGACGCCGGTGATCAGCACGCTGGTGCCGCGGTAGAACCCGCCGCCGGACAGCATCGCGTCGAGGTCGGGAACGCCGCTCGAGATCCGCTCCTCGTGCACCTTGTGCGACAGCCCGAGCGAAGACACCGGCAGAACGCTGAAGCCCTCTTCGTCGATCAGGAACGGATATTCGTTGGTGCCGTGCGCAGTGCCGCGATATTTGACGATGCGCAGTCGGCGGGTCGAAATCTGATTATCGACACGGTGATCGAGCAGGATGACGCAGTCGGAGACGTATTCTTCGAGCCCCTGCCGGGTCAGTGTGCCGTCACCGCGCTCGCCGGTGATGACCGCGGTCAGCCCCTTCTGCTTCAGCCAGTCGAACAGCCGCCGGATTTCGGCGCGCAGCACGGCGGGATTCTGAAATGCCGAGAACAGGCTCTCGATGGTGTCGAGCACGATCCGCTTGGCGCCGATCTGGTCGACCGCAAACTCGAGCCGGAGAAAGAGTGCTTCTAGATCGTAGTCACCGACTTCGGCGACCTCGGTCGGATCGATTGCGATGTGCTCGATCAGCACCCGCTCCTGCGCGATCAGCCCCTGCAGATCGAATCCGAGCGAGGCGACGTTATCGACGATGTCGACCGGGCGTTCTTCGAAGGTGACGAACACGCCGGGCTCGTCATAGAGGCGCGCGCCGTTGATCAGGAAGGTGGACGCGAACAGCGTCTTGCCGCATCCGGCCGAGCCGCACACCAGACTGGGGCGTCCCGAGGGCAAGCCGCCAAGGGTGAGATCGTCGAACCCTTCGATCCCCGTCAGAGATTTGGATATGCCGTCCGCCATCGCACCACAGGTCGTTTTCCGATTTGTAGGAGAACAGGAACTCGCTGCCTAGGGTAAGCCCTGCGAAAATCCTGGAGTCCGACGCGGGAACGAATTGAGGCTTTCTGCGTTTCGGCGGCTGATCCTACCTAACTGTCAAACTAACTTGACGGTTCTCGCCGCCGGCTCGCCGCGGTTATGTCTCGAAACAGATCACGATCCGGAACGATCAATCCGCGCGGCTGACGATCACGCCGTACCAGCCGAGCCCCCGGTAGGTCTCATAGCCCGGCGTCCGGTGGAAGCCGACGAGCGCACCCCGGCCGTCACGGTAGGTGCCGCAGGTGGGATGGGCCGACTGCAGCGGAAACCGCTCGTCGAGGATGCCCTGCCCATCCGAGGCGGCGATCACGCGGCGGTCGGCGTCGAGCAGCAGGACCCGTAAGCGGTTCGGATCATCGACGCGGACGCCCTGCACGATCGCGTTGGCCTGAGCTTCCCAGTCGAAGTGGACCGCCAGAATGCCGAGCGGCGCACCGTCGCTGCGGCCGTCGGCGCGAACGCTGGCGCAGTAAGTCGCCACCTGCGCATCACCGAGCAGCGGCACCCGCTCGATATTGCCAGCCACGTAGTCGTCGCCGCTGCGCAGCCGCAGCGCTTCCTTGAACCATCCCTGGCACGCTACGTTATTGCCCGCCACCGAAAAACGGTCTGACCGTCCGTTAGCCAGTATGGTGCCGTCGAGGCCGCACAGCCACAGATCGAGATACACCGTATAGGCCGACAGGATCACGCCCATGCGCGCGGACGCATGGGCGGCAGCCTCGGGGGATGGCCGAGCTACGCAGTCGACGACGGCAGAATCGGTCGCCCACCAGCGGACATCGCAGGTGCGCTCATAGAGATTGCGATCGATCAGTTCGACGGCATTGAGCGCCAGATCGACCAGCCGATCACCACGTGACCGCTCTGTCATATTGCCGATCGAATCGATCAGTTCGCCGGTTCGCTTGGTGAGTTGGGTTTCGAGATCGCGCGCGATCTGCTCGATCTGAGCACCGACGTTGCGGACTTCCTGCGCCACGATAGCGAAGCCGGCACCTTGCTTGCCGGCGCGGGCACTTTCGATCAGGGCATTGAGCGCCAGAATTTTCATCTGGCTGGTGATCTTCTGGATCGTCCGGGTTTTGCCGCAGGCGATCTCGTTGACCTCCGACGTCAGCCGCGCGACCAGCGCAGAGACATCGGCACGATCATCCGCCTTGGGCTCACCGGCCCGATCGTCTCTGCGAACGGCTGCGGCGTGCATGTATTTCCATCCCCGACGCTGAATGGCGCCGGGGATAAATTTGAGCGAATCGTCCTAATGAGGACTAAACCACAAGAGGGGAAAGACACCCGCAAACAACCTTCGATTGCTGATAGTTTGTGCAGATCGACCGATTAGTCGACAACTATCAACCGTCACAATTCATAAAGGCAACTAACTACCTTCGGCCGAAGGATCGCGGCATCGCCGATGGACTATTGATTCGTCGACCGCTGCCACCAACGTGAGCTGGGCTCGGACGATTAAGATACCGGCATCGGTGGCACCGGCAGCGCCGTCACCGACTTGATCTTCTCCATCGCAAAGCGCGACGTGACGTTCTTCAGCGGCACGGTTCCGATCAGTTTCTTGTAGAACTGATCGTAGGCGCGCATGTCCGCGACGACCACCCGCAGCATGTAGTCGACGTCGCCGGCCATCCGGTAGAACTCGATCACCTCGGGCATCGCACTGACGGCATCGGCAAACGTCTTCAGCCAGGCATCGGAGTGATCGCCGCTCTCGATCGAGACGAACACCGACAGCCCCAACCCGATCTTGTCCTGATCGACCAGGGCCACCCGCTTGATGATCACTCCGTCGGCCTCGAGCCGCTGGATACGCTTCCAGCACGGGGTCGACGACAGCCCGACCCGATCGCCGATCTCGGCCACGGACAGCGAGGCGTCCTGCTGCAGTACGGTCAGAATTTTGCGGTCAATCGCATCAAGCCGACGGTTGGATTCGGCGACGACGCTGTCGATGTCGGTCATGACGAGAGAACTTTCTTCCAAATTCGATGACGAGACGCATCATATATGGAAAGAAATTTCTCGCAAGCATGGGGTTCCGGTCCGCGAGGCGAGCTGCGACCGGCCGCCTCGGGACCAGAACGTCTGAAATTATAAGTGGTTAGGCGACCCTCAGTTTGGGGCCGCGGCCGCTTGGCGAGGCTTCGAGATGGCGGACCGCCGCTTTTTGCGCATCGCCGGGAGAGCGGAAGCCCTGCCCTTCGAGCCCGGAGAAGTCGTCGCAAGCGGCATGGAAGCGGAAACTGCGACCATCGCGCACCACGATACCGGCGGCACGCGAGTTCACTTCGATAATGAAGGCATGGGACATGGCGGCACTTCGTTGGTCGTCGACTCGCTCAGGTGAGCGGGTACGCCGGCCTGATAGCCGCGCTCTGTTTCACCCAGATGAAGCGCGCTTAAAGCTTTGATCTAACGTCGATCTGCTGAGTCCGGACGGAACCGCCGCTCAGCAGCAAGACATCGGCGGAAACGCCGGCTGCAGCTTGCGCAGCGCACGATAAAACCGCGCAAACCAGCGGCGCGGCCAGGGCTGCGCCTGCAGCCAACGCTCCTGCACGTCGTCATCAGGCTCGGTCGGCGCTTCGGCCGCGTCCGAGGTCGGGGCCGGCTCGATCACCGGGGCGGCGGCCGGCTTGGCCGGAGGCTCGAAGGCGACCGCGATCCGCGGCCGGTCGTCATAGGTGAGCATCGCCATATCAGCCTCGCTTTTCTGCCGGCACATTGGCCGGCGGTGGCAAGGGCGGATCGTCGTCGGCGATGGCTCGCCAGGCGGCTCCGTCGAGATCTTCGTACTGGCCGCTCTTCAGCGACCACAGAAACGCGACCAATCCCAGCAGGCCGAGACCTAGCGCCAGCGGGACGAGGATCACCATTACTTCCACGGCGCGGCTCCCCGGCGGCCGCGGCGCGCCCGCATCGCGTTCAGCATCACCAGCAGCGACGATCCGGACATCGCCAGCGCCGCGATCAGCGGTGTGGCATAGCCGGCGATCGCGATCGGCACCGCCAGTACGTTATAGCCGATGGCAAGACCGAGATTCTCCCGCATCACCGCCATCGCTTTGCGTGAATAATCGACCGCGGCCAGCACCGGCGCAAGCTCCTTGCCGAGGAACACCAGATCGGCGGTGGCCTGGCTGAGATGCGTGGCGCTGATCGGCGACATCGAGACATGCGCGGCCGCGAGCGACGGTGCGTCATTCATGCCGTCGCCGACCATCATCACGATGCGGCCCTGCTTCTTCAGCGCCTCGATGTGAGCGATCTTCTCGGCCGGAGTCACGCTGGCGCGCCAGGCGGATACACCAAGCGCAGCCGCCGCGTGGCGAACCGCCGGCTCGCGATCGCCGGACAAGAGCTCGACCGCAATGCCGCGATTGGTCAGGGCGTCGATCGTCTTGGCGGCGTCGGGCCGCAGCAACTGGCGGACCGCGAACACCACTCGCTGCTCGCCGCGACTGAACGCCACCACGGAGACTTCGGGATCTTCGCTGAGGATCTGATTGGCTTCGGCATCGGCGTCGCAGAACGCCGGGCTGCCGAGGCGTAATTCTTGGCCGCCGAACACCGTCCGAACGCCGCGGCCCGGTTCTTCGACCACGTTCGGCAGCGGCGCCTTGGCGTGCGCGGCACGCGCCACCGCAGCGGCGACCGGATGATGGCTGGCGAGGGCGAGCCGGCCGGCGAGGTCGAACACCTCGAGCGGGATGCCGGCGGCGTTGACGACGTCGAGCTCGGGCAGCGTCAGCGTACCGGTCTTGTCGAACACGATGGTGTCGACCGAAGCGGCGCGCTCGATCGCGTCGCCCGCATTGAGCAGCACGCCGGCGCGGAACATCGCGCCGGAGGCGACGGTCTGCACCGCAGGAATCGCGAGGCCGAGCGCGCAGGGACAGGTGATGATCAGAACCGCAATGCCGATCACGATCGCATCGTGCCAGCTCGCACCGGCCAGGACCCAGCCGATGATCGTCAGCAGCGCGGTCGCGTGCACCACCGGCGCATAGAGCTGGGAGGCGCGGTCCGCGAGCCGGACGTAGCGCGAACGCGCCTGCAGCGCGTGGTCGAGCAGCCGGGTGATCTCGGACAGCAGCGTGCCTTCTGCGGCCGCAGCGACGCGGACGCGCAGGGTACCGGAGATGTTGAGCGTGCCGGCGTAAACCTGGGTGCCGCGTTCGGCTGGCACATACAGCGTCTCGCCGGTGATCAGGCTCTGGTCGATCTCGGAGCGGCCCTCGATCACCGTGCCGTCTACCGCGCAGCGTTCGCCGGGGCGAAGCAGCACGATGTCGCCGGCGCGAACTGCGGCGATCGGCACTTCGCTGATTTCGTCGGGCCCGACGAACTTGGTGGCGGTCTCGGCCTTCAGTGCAGCGAGGTTACCGGCAACCGCGCGGGTCTTCTGCCGCATCTTCTGATCGAGGAAGCGGCCCGCCAGCAGGAACGCGATCAGCATCACAGCGGCGTCGAAGTAAGCGTGCTCGGCGTGATTGATGGTCTCGACCAGCGACATGCCGAGCGCCAGCGTGATGCCGATCGTGATCGGCACATCCATGTTCACGCTCTTGGCCTTCAGCGCGCGGAATGCCGACTGGAAGAACGGCTGTCCCGCATAGGCGGCGCAGGGCAGTGCCACCAGCGCCGACAGCCAATGGAAGAAGTCGCGTGCTTCGGGACTGAGATCGCCGCCGTACCACACCGGCACCGACAGCATCATCACGTTCATCGTGGCGAACACGGCGACGCCGAGACAGCGCAGCAGGAACTTGGTGCGTTCGGCCTCTTCGACCTCGGCCCGCACCGGCTCATACGGATAGGCCTTGTAGCCGAGCTCGGCGAGGCGATCGATGAACTGGCCGGGCTCCAGCGTGCTGCCCTTGTTCCACTCCACCGCAAGGCGACGATCGGTGAGATTGACGCGGGCGAGTGTCACATCCGGAATCGATTGCAGGCCGCGCTCGATCTTGGCCATGCAGCTGGCGCAGTGAACGCCTTCCACCGCGAGGTCGAGATGCGCGATCCGGCCGTCAACGTCTTTGACGTAGTGAGAGAAATCCCGGGTCTGCAGCATTCGGCGATCCTCGTCACGCCTGCCGGATCGGCGCTTAGTTCAACAGCAGCTTGTTCTTGGAGAGGAACATGCGAACGCCGCCCTGATCCCCTTCCAGAACCAGATCCCAACGGCCCGGCAGCACGCCATTGGCATCGCCGCGGTACACGCCGCTTCCCACCTCCGCGAGCGCAACCTCACGGTCGTAGCGCTTGTCGGAGGGCCGCTCGAGCCGGCCGAAGAAGTTCAGACCGGCCAGCGGCAGGCCGGCCTTGTCACGGGCCTCGACCTGCAGCACCGCGGCGCCGTCGGGCTTGCGCTCGACCTTGGCTTCGACCTTCCAGCCGCGCTGATCCTGATCACGCGCGGCTGCGATCTCACGCTCGTAAGCGAGGCTGGCTGCGTAGGCACTGTCGACTTCGGTGCCCGGCAGCGTCTTGATTGCCAGCGTCATCATCAGTCCGTTGACGCCGAACACGATGCCGAAGAACGCCACCAGCACGGCAAGAACGACTTTGCCGGTGAGAGGACGCGGCGATGATTTCGAACGGCTCATCATAAGGCTCCGGTTCGGATCAGGGCGTAACAAAGACGTCCTTGGTGGAGGCGACCTCACCCAGCCCGATATCGGTGACATGGAAAGTCACCGGCACCGATTGTGGCACGTCATCGTTTGCGTTGGAGTCGACCAGCACCCGCAGCTCGGTGGTGGTGTCGCGGCCGAGGATGATCATCGGCCGTGCCGGCGTGATCGAGTCCGCACCGACGATGTGGATCATCGCATTCGGCGGACCTTCGACGTCGACCGCCACCACGCGGTCGAAGCCGCGCTTGTTGAGGAAGCGGATGGTGTAGCCGTTGCGCACCGAGCCGTCGGACAACCGCACCGCGACCGGGTTGCGGTCGTGCAGGACGTTGACGTCGAGCAGGCTGCGGTTCGCCAGCTTGTACACCATCGCACCACCGATCGCGACGATGATGAGCGAGTAGATCACGGTACGGGCGCGGACCGGCTTGAAGACCTCCGGCTTGCCCTCCATCCGGCGATGGATGTTGATGTCGTTGTCATAGCCGATCAGCCGGGTCGGGCGGCCGATCTTCTTCATCACGTTGTCGCAGGCGTCGATGCACAGGCCGCACTGGATGCAATCGAGCTGCGGTCCGTTGCGGATGTCGATGCCGGTTGGGCAGACGGCCACGCACTGGTTGCAGTCGACGCAATCGCCGACCGGCTCACCGAGCGCCCGGAGCTGCGCCGCCTTCTTGAGCGACGAACGCTTCTCGCCGCGATCGTACTTATACGTGACGTTGAGCGCCCATTCGTCGGTCAGCGCCGCCTGAATGCGGGGCCACGGGCACATGTAGACGCAGACCTGCTCGCGCATGAAGCCGGCCAGCGTGTAGGTGGTGAAGGTGAGGATGCCGATCCAGATATACGCCACCATCGGCGCATCGAAGGTGACCAGTTCCTTGATCAGGGTCGGAGCGTCGGCGAAGTACAGAACCCAGGCGCCGCCGGTCCACCACGCGATCATCAACCAGATCGAGTGTTTGAGCGCGAGTTCCGCTGCGCGCTGCATCTTGAAGCCTTCGCCGGCCTTGCGCATCCGCTCGCGGCGATCGCCTTCGACGAACCGTTCGACCGCGTAGAACAGATCGGTCCAGACCGTCTGCGGGCACAAATAACCGCACCATACCCGGCCGCCGAGGGCGTTCATCAGGAACAGCACGATGGCGGCGACGATCAACAGGCCGGTGAAGTAATAGATTTCCTGCGGCCACAGTTCGATGGCGAAGAAGTAGAACCGGTTGTTGGCGAGGTCGATCAGCACCGCCTGATCGGGCGCGCCGAGACCGCGGTTCCATCGCACGAAGGGCAAAAAGTAATAGATCCCGAGGCAGACCGCCATCAGGATCCATTTGATTCGCCGGAACGGGCCGGACACGCTTTGGGGGAAGATTTTCTTTTGGGCCGTGTACAGCGGGCCGTCGTCGTCCGGCTGCAGGTCCGTCGCGCGCAGGGGCTTATTCATATCGAGGGTTCTTTTCCACTTCTTCTATCGTCGAGCGCAAGCTCAATTCCGGGCGCGCAGATCACAACCTCGCGTGTCCCCCAACACACGAGGTTCTGCGCGCCCGCGAGCGTCGGCTATTTGCCGCCGCCGAGCGAGTGGACGTACACCGCCATCGCCTTGATGGTGGTGGGATCGAGGCGACCGATCCACGCCGGCATCACGCCGCCGCGGCCGTTGGTGATCGTCTCGATGATGGTGGCTTCGTCACCACCGTACAGCCAGATCTTATCGGTCAGGTTGGGCGCACCAAGTTCGGGATTGCCCTTGGCGTCTTCACCGTGACAGGCAACGCAGTTCTCCGCGAAGATCTGCTTGCCGGCCGCCAGATCGACGCCCGGCCGGGTCGACTGGCCCGACAGCGAACGAACGAAGTTAGCGACCTGAACGATCTGATCCTTGGTCAGAGTGCCGTCCTTGCCGAATGCCAGCATGTTGCCCATGTGGCCTTCGTCGTTACCGGAGCGCGCACCGTACTTGATGGTCTTTTCGATCTGCTCGAGGGAGCCGCCCCACAGCCAATCGTCGTCGTTGAGGTTCGGGAAGCCCTTGCCGCCGGCAGCGCCCGAGCCGTGGCACGGGGCACAGTTGTCGCCGAACACCACCTTGCCCTTGGCGCGAGCCAGAGCGAGTAGCGCCGGGTTCTTCTCGATCTCCTCGAGCGAGGCGGTCGCCAGCGCCTGCATCTTCTCGCCGCGAACCTGGTTGAGCTTGGCGAGATCGACGTCGAGTTCGGCGCGCGAGGAGTAACCGAACAGGCCGTGGGTGTAGCCGTTCATCAGCGGCCACGCCGGATAGACGATGAAGTAGCCGATCGACCAGATGATGGTGGCGTAGAAGGTCCAGATCCACCACCGCGGCAGCGGCGTGTTCAGTTCCTGAATGCCGTCCCACTCGTGGCCGGTCGTGGCCGTGCCGGTGACTTTGTCGATTTCGCCGTGATGTGCATGGTCAGCCATGGTCGTCTCAGTCCTCTCGAAGCGGCATCTGGGCGGCCTCGTCGAACGCCTCTTTGTTTTTCGGCCAGAGCGCATACACCACGATGGCGACGAAGATGGCCATGAACAGCGGCGTCCACCATGTCGTGACGAGACTGGACGCGATGTTGTCGAAGTAGATGATCGCTTTCATGTCGCCGCCTCAGCGAAGGTTCGCTTTTTCGTCGTACAGTTTGAAGTCGACCAGGGTCCCGAGCATCTGCAGGTACGAAACCAGCGCATCGAGTTCGGTCGGGTCACCCGGTTGGCCGTCGAAGTTGCGCACCACCGCCTTGGGGTAGCGCTTCTGCAGATCGGCCGCGGCGGCTCCTTCCGGATCGACCTGCGCTTTGGCGTCGGCCGCCGCCTTGGCGATGTCCTCGTCGCTGTAGGGCACGCCGAGGGTGCGGTTGGTCTTGAGGTGATCCGACAGGCTGGCGACATCGACCTTGTTGTCGGCGAGGAATGCGTAGTTCGGCATCACCGACTGCGGCACGATCGAACGCGGGTTCTTCAGATGCGCGACGTGCCAGTCGTCGGAGTATTTGCCGCCGACCCGGGCGAGATCCGGACCGGTACGCTTGGAACCCCACTGGAACGGATGGTCGTACATCGACTCCGCGGCCAGAGAGTAATGGCCGTAACGCTCGATCTCGTCACGCAGCGGACGGATCATCTGCGAGTGGCACAGGTAGCAGCCCTCGCGGATGTAGATGTTGCGGCCTGCCAATTCGAGCGGGGTGTAAGGACGCACCCCGTCGACCTTTTCGATCGTGCTCTTGAGGTAGAACAGCGGAGTGATTTCGACGAGACCACCGATCGCGATCACGAGCAGGATGCCGACAATCAGGACGACCGAATTCGTCTCGAAGATCTTGTGCCGAGCCCAGATAGACATTGTTTGCTCTCCTTACTCGGCAGGCTGCAGGGCGACGCGAGGCTGAGCCTCGGACCGTTCGCCGACGCGAACGGTCATCCAGAGGTTGTATGCCATGATCAGCGCGCCGATCAGGAACAGGCCGCCGCCGGCGGCGCGGATGGCATAGAAGGGGTGCATCGCTTCGACCGACTCGATGAACGAGTATTCGAGGAAGCCGAGCGAGGTGTAGGCACGCCACATCAGACCTTGCAGGATGCCCGACACCCACATCGCCGAGATGTAGAGGACGATGCCGAGGGTCGCGATCCAGAAGTGCCAGTTCACCAGGCGGATGCTGTAGAGCTGCTTGCGGCCCCAGACCCACGGCACGAGGCAGTACAGAGCTCCAAAGGAGACGAAGCCGACCCAGCCGAGCGCGCCGGAGTGGACGTGGCCGATGGTCCAGTCGGTGTAGTGGCTGAGCGAGTTGACCGCCTTAATCGCCATCATCGGACCTTCGAAGGTCGACATGCCGTAGAAGGCGACCGACACCACCATCATGCGCAGCACGGGGTCGGTGCGGAGCTTGTCCCAGGCGCCCGACAGCGTCATCAGGCCGTTGATCATGCCGCCCCAGGAGGGCATCCACAGCATGATCGAGAAGGTCATGCCGAGGGTCTGCGTCCAGTCGGGCAGTGCGGTGTAGTGCAGGTGGTGCGGACCAGCCCAGATGTACAGGAAGATCAGCGCCCAGAAGTGGATGATCGACAGCCGATAGGAATAGACCGGCCGTTCAGCCCGCTTCGGGATGAAGTAGTACATGATGGCGAGAAAGCCGGCGGTGAGGAAGAAGCCGACCGCGTTGTGGCCGTACCACCACTGGAACATCGCGTCCTGCACGCCCGACCAGGCGATGTAGGACTTCGAGCCGAGGAAGCTGACCGGCAGCGTCGGGTTGTTGCCGAGGTGCAGCACCGCGATAGTGATGATGAAGGCGAGATAGAACCAGTTCGCCACGTAGATGTGGGGCTCTTTCCGCTTCATCAGCGTCGCCAGGAACACCAGCAGGTAGGTAACCCAGACGATGGTGAGCCAGAGGTCGGCGTACCATTCCGGCTCGGCGTATTCCTTCGACTGGGTGACACCCAGGAGATAGCCCGTGCCGGCGATGACGATGAAGAAGTTGTAGCCGATTGCCACGAACCACGGCGCCAAGTCACCGGCGAGTCGCGCCCGGGTGGTCTTCTGCACCACGTAGAACGAGGTGGCGAGCAGCACGTTGCCGCCGAATGCGAAGATCACCGCCGACGTGTGCAGCGGACGGAGCCGGCCGAAGTTGACCCACTGGGCGATGTTCAAGCCCGGATAGGCGAGTTCCAAGGCAATGTAGAGGCCGGCCGAGAAGCCGGCGATGCCCCAAAACATCGCCATGAACGAGAGGAACTTTATCGGCCCGAGATTGTAATTCGGAGCGCCGTTGATTTCCTGCGGCGGCAGGCCCGAACGGCTGCGATGCCGAACGATGATCGCGAACACCGCCCAGGCGCTGAACGCGGCCGCAAGCGCGGCATGAAATGCGAAGGGAGCATCTTTGGCGTAAATCGCCGCATAGATGGACAGGATCGTGGTCAATGCGAACACGACCGTGAGACCACCCTCGCCAAGGGTGATCCGCTTCGAATTCAGGGCTTGATTCATCTGATCAATCTTTTCTTCGGCGGGCAGGTGACTGCACCATCCCCGGTTTCGGGACCGCACGTTTGATCGAAATCAAAATGCCCAAATTTGCGCCACGACGACGCGCGTTTTGTGCGGTGCGATCGACACTTGCTGCTTTTCGATGAAATGCCTCGAAATTGCAAGAACCATCGCGACTTGCGAGGTGCGCCCTCGTCTGCGTACGAGGACGGACGAACACGCCAAACGGGATGTTCGACCAAAGAATGAGGCGCGACTCAGCGAATGATTTTCATTCGCTTCCGCGACGTGGAACAAGCCGGTTTTCGACCTCAGCCGCGACGCCGCTCGTAGGTCTTGAGATGGGTGTAAATCACCCGAAGCCGCGGCACTGGAACCTTGGCTTCGTCGGCTCTATCGATCAGATCGCCGACCACATGATCGGCTTCGATTCTGGCGCCCGCCAGGATGTCGCGAAACATCGACGCGGTCAGCATCGAGCCTTCGGCGAGCAGCATGCTGCGAGTGCGTTCAACAGCCGCCGGACGCGGGGGATGGCCCGCCGCTGCCGCGATCGAGGTGATCTCGTCGAGCACACCGAGCATGAAGTCGGCCCCGCCGGGCGCCGCCAGGATCTCACCGACCGCGCCGCGCATCAGCGAGGTGGAACCGGCGAGCGTCGCCAGAAACACCCACTTCTCCCACATCTCCTGCATGATCACCGGCGATGCGTTCACGCCGAAGTCGCTGCCGCCGAGCGCCACCGCGATCTGCGCCACGCGCTCCGACAACGCGCCATCGCGCTCGCCAAACGTGATCGCGCTCATCGGAGCGAGCTGCACGACATGGCGCTGCGCATCGAGCGTCGCAGCGATCACGCATTGGCCGCCGAGCACGCGGTCGCGGCCAAACGCGGTGTCGAGCACGTCGAGATGCTTCATGCCGTTGAGCAATGGCAGGATCGCGGTGCGGGGGCTTACGCCGCCGCGGAACGAGGCAATCGCGTCGTCGAGATCGAACGCCTTGCAACTGAGCACCACCAGATCGTAGTCGGGCGTCAGCGCCGATGCCTGCACGGCCGGAGGATTGTGGATCGTCGCATCGCCGTGCGGGCTCTTGATCACCAACCCGTCGCGCGTCAATTCCGCCGCACGGCCGGGCCGCACCAGAAACGTGACGTCGCGCCCGAGCTGCAACAGCCGGCCGCCGAAATAGCCGCCGATCGCACCGGCACCAACGATCAGAATCCGCATCACGTCCTCCCGAGATTTTCGCGAGTCTTAGCCGGATCGCGCTGCCGCTGCGAGCACTGTGCCGGCATACCCCTCACCACTTCTCGCCGTAGGGACGGATTTCCATCTCGAACGTCCAGGCGCTCTTCGGCTGCTGATAGAGCTGCCAGTAAGCACCGGCGACCGCGGCCGGCGGCATCAGCAGGTCGGGATTGGCGAGCGCGTCCTTGCCGAACATCTGTTCGCGGCGCTCGCGCACCCAGGCGGTGTCGACGCCGGAATCGATGATCAGATGTGCCACGTGAATGTTCTTCGGCATCAGTTCGCGCGCCATCGACTGTGCCACCGCGCGCAGTCCGAATTTGGCGGAGGCGAACGCCGCAAAGCCCGAGCCGCCGCGCAACGACGCGGTCGCGCCGGTGAAGAAGATCTTGCCCTGCCCGTGCGCCAGCATCAACCGCGCCGACTCTCGCCCCGACACGAAGCCCGCCCAGCACGCCATCTCCCAGACCTTGCGAAACACCCGATCGGTGGTCTCCAGGATCGGGAAATTGACGTTGGCGCCAACGTTGAAGATCGTCACCTCAAGCGGCGCGTGGGCGTCGGCAGCGTTCAGGAATGCCGTCACCTCATCTTCGTTACGCGCATCGAGCGAGCGAGCGACGATGCGGCCGCCGGCGGCTTCGATCTCCGCCACCAGCGGTGCCAGCTTCTCCCCGTTGCGTCGGCCAGCGAACACAGTGAAGCCCTCGGCGGCGAACTTCTTGGCGATCTCCGCCCCGATATAATCGCCGGCTCCGATCACCGCGACGGTTGCGTTGCGTGTCGTCATGCAGGCACTCCCTCAGGCCTCGTCATTGCGAGCGAAGCAAAGCAATCCACGTTTTCAGAACGGCGCGACTGGACTGCTTCGTCGCTCCGCTCTTCGCCAGGACGATGTCGCAGGCAACGCTCAGCCGTACAGCTCTTCGACATCGCGGAGCTGTTCTTTGCCGAAGAACATCTCCTTGCCGACAAAGAAGGTCGGCGAGCCGAACGCGCCGCGCTGCACGGCGTCTTCAGTGTTGGCGATGAGCTTCGCCTTCACCTCCGGCTCCTGAGCGCGGGTCAGCAGGCCCTTGCCGTCGAGCCCGGAGGACGAGAGCGCCGCCGCTGCGACTTCGAGATCGTCCATCTTCTTCGGCTCCACCCACATATGGTGGAACGCGGCCTCGACGTATTGGTCGAACACGCCGTCGAGCTGCGCCGCAACCGCGGCGCGCATCAGGTTGAGCGTGTTGACCGGGAAATGCGGATTCCAGACATACGGCTTCACCGCGTAGCGCTTGAGGAAGCGCTCGGTTTCCAACGCGTGGAATTCGCGCTTGTTCTTGATTCCGGCCAGCGTTTCCGCCGGGGACTTGTTGTTGGTCGCCTTGAAGATACCGCCGAGCAGCACCGGCACGTAGTCGAACTTGACGCCGATCCGCCGCTCGATCGCCGGGATCGCCTCGTGGGCCAGGAAGGCGTTGGGACTGCCGAAGTCAAACAGGAATTGCGGTGGGGGCTGGGTCATGATCTCCTCCGGCAGCGGCGAGGTCGCCTTATATGATTGTCGTCATCCCATACCGACCGTAGCGCGTCCGCCGCGGCCGATCAACCGGGTCGCGGTCCAGGTTCGCGACCTTCGGAACTGTGATGTCCCGCGCCGCGGAAACTCTGCTAAGGCGGTGCGCGTTCTCACGGCTGGTGCCGCTTCAATCACTGACAGACATCCGGGATCTTCGCGACATGCTGACCGTCCATCATCTCAACAACTCCCGCTCGCAACGCGTGCTGTGGCTCCTGGAGGAGCTCGACACCCCTTACGAAATCAAGCGCTATCAACGTCAGCCGGACATGATGGCGCCGAAGGAGCTGCGCGCCGTTCATCCGCTCGGCAAGTCCCCGGTGATCACCGACAACGGCAACACCATCGCCGAGTCCGGCGCCATCATCGAATACATCGTCGGCACCTATGGGAACGGCCGGTTGATCCCGCCGCCGAACACGCCAGAGCGGCTGCGCTACACCTACTGGCTGCACTACGCCGAGGGTTCGGCGATGCCACCGCTGCTGCTGAAATTGCTGTTTTCGATGATGCCGCAACGCGCACCTGCGCTGGTGCGGCCGCTGGTCAAGTTGGTCGCCTCCGGCGCGCTGACCGGCTTCGTCGATCCGCAGCTCAAGCTGCACATGGATTATTGGGAGAGCGAACTCGGCAAGGCTGCGTATTTCGCTGGCGACGAGTTCACCGCCGCCGATATCCAGATGAGCTTTCCGCTGGAAGCCGCCGCCTCACGCGGCGGCCTCGATCAGCGTTACCCGAAGGCGCAGGTGTGGCTCGAACGCATCCACGCCCGCCCTGCCTACAACCGCGCGCTGGAAAAAGGCGGACCGTACGAAATCGGCAAGGCGTAAGTAACAGCTTCGATGAGAGCAACGACCGGCGCGCCAAGCACGACAGCTCCCTCTCCCGCCTGCGGGAGAGGGAGGGGGTGAGGGCGCCCCAGACACAGCGCCTGCCGCACCTCTCTTCATCGACATCGAGAGGTCGTCGTCCGCGTCGCCCTCTCCCCAACCCTCTCCCGCAGGCGGGAGAGGGAGCGCGCTGTGCTTGGCGAGAGTGAAGCTGCCTACGGCAGGCGCCTATCCCATCGGCAGCGGCGTCACCTTGACGCCGGGCGGGGGAACGTCGTCGTCGGGGACGAAAAAGTCCGACATCAGCGGCACGCTCGGATCAACGCGATATGGCTCGAGGTCGCGAACGCCGGCTTCATACAAGACGCTGTCGTCGATGCAGAACTGGCCGGTGAATTCACGCGAGGGCCTGGTCAGGATCGCATGGGCGGCGTCACCCATGATCTCCGGCGTGCGGCTCGCGCGGATCATTGCGTCGCCGCCGAGCAGATTGCCGACCGCGGCGGTCGCGATCGTGGTGCGGGGCCACAGCGCATTCACCGCAACACCGGCGTGCTTCAGTTCGCCCGAGAGACCGAGCGCCACCATGCTCATGCCGAACTTCGCCATGGTGTAGGCGGTCGAAGCAGCGAACCACTTCGCCTTCATGTCGAGCGGCGGCGACAGCATCAGGATGTGCGGATTGGCCGCCTTCTTCAGGTGCGGGATGCAATATTTCGACACCATGAAGGTCCCGCGGGTGTTGATGCCCATCATCAGGTCGTAGCGCTTCATGTCGGTCGCCTGCGAATTCGTCAGGCTGATCGCGCTGGCGTTGTTGACGCAGATGTCGATGCCGCCGAACTCCGCGACCGTCTTGCCGATCGCGTCGATCACCTGCGCCTCGTCGCGGATGTCGCAGACCAGCGGCAGCGCCTTGCCGCCCGCCGCGACGATCTCCTCGGCCGCCGTGTAGATGGTGCCCTTCAGCTTCGGATGCGGCTCGGTGGTCTTGGCGGCGATCGCCACATTGGCTCCATCCCGCGCCGCCCGCAGGGCGATCGCGAGCCCGATTCCCCGGCTCGCCCCGGTGATGAACAGCGTCTTGCCTTGCAGTGATGCCATCTGATGCCCTCTCCCTGACGCGAACCCGATCGCCATCCCGCGAGGGTAGCTCCGGTTCTGTGAAAGTCGAAATCATCGGAAGGCTAGCCAACGCGACCGGCATTCGCTTGCGGCGAGAGGTTGCGGCTGTTGGACGTCATGCGCGGGCTTGACCCGCCTGCGGGGCCGAAGCCCCTTCGGCGCGGCGAAGGCCCGCGCATCCATCATCTTCGGAAAGGCCCATGCTTCAAAGTCGATGGGTTGCCGGTCAAGCCCGGCAACGACGCCAGGTATCAATTCCCCGCCGCCGTCGCGCCCCGCGTGCGGGGATCGGGGGCGCCATGGAAGCCGTCAGCGTCGATCAGGATAGAATTCGCCGAGGTCTGGCCGAGCGGGGTGACGATGCGGTGGCCCATCGCGCGGAGCGTGTCCAAGGTCGCTTCGGGAAATCCGCCTTCGACCCGTACCTCGTCCGGCAGCCATTGATGATGCAGCCGCGGCGCCGCCACGGCGTCCGCGACGTTCATCCGGTAATCAATCACATTGGCGATCACCTGCAGCACTGCGGAAATGATGCGGCTGCCGCCGGGCGAGCCGGTGACGAGCACCGGTTTGCCGTCCTTCAGCAGAATCGTCGGCGACATCGATGACAGCGGCCGTTTGCCGGGCGCCGGCAGATTGGCGGCGAAGCCGACCAGGCCGTAGGCGTTGGAGGCACCGGGAGCCGCTGTGAAATCGTCGAGTTCGTTGTTGAGCAGCACGCCGGTGCCATCCGCTACCAGTCCGACGCCGTAAGAGAAGTTGAGCGTGTAGGTGTTGCTGACCGCATTGCCCTCGGCATCGGCGACCGAGAAGTGCGTGGTGTTCTGGCCTTCGCGCGGCTGCGGCAGCGGCTCAGCGACCGGAGTGGCGCGCTGCGGATCGATGCCGGCCCGCAGGCTCGCTGCGTAGTCCTTCGACAGCAGCTTTGTCACCGGCGCCTCGCTGAAGGCAGGATCGCCGAGATAGCGGGCGCGATCCGCATAGGCGCGCTTCATCGCTTCGATCAGCAGATGCAGCGACGGCGGCGTGCCCTGCCCGAGGTCGCGCATCGCATAGCCTTCGAGGATGTTCAGGCTTTCGATCAGCACGACGCCGCCGGACGACGGCTGCGGCATCGCCACGATATCGTAGCCGCGATAGTTACCGCGTAGCGGCGATCGCAGCATTGGCTGATAGCCGGCGAGATCCTCGGGCGTGATCAACCCGCCGGCGTCGCGAATGCCGCGTGACAACTTCTCGGCGATCGGGCCGCGGTAGAAACCGTCCGGCCCCTGCTTGGCGATGGCTTCGAGCGTCGCCGCCAGATCGGGCTGCACCAGCCTGTCGCCGGCCTGCAGCGGCGAGCCGTCGGGACGAGCGAACACCTTGCGGGTGGAAGGCCAGCGCGACAGCCAGGCGTGCCAATCCGGTAGCGTGTCGGCGGTGTCGTCGGCGACGGTGATCCCATCGCGGGCGAGTGCGATCGCCGGCGCGATCACATCCGCTAGCTTGAACTTGCCGGAGCCGTATTTCTCGAGCGCCAGCGCCAATCCAGCCACAGTGCCGGGCACACCGATGCCGAGCGCGGATTTGCGCGATTTGTCCGGGTCGGGTTTGCCGTCGGTCAGAAACATGTCCTGAGTGGCGGCCTGCGGCGCGGTTTCGCGATAGTCGATCGCCACATCCTCATTCTTTGTCGCGGAATGGATCACCATGAAGCCGCCGCCGCCGAGATTGCCGGCACGCGGATAGGTGACCGCCATGGCGAAGCCGGTCGCCACCGCGGCATCGATCGCATTGCCGCCGCGGGACAGGAAGCCGGCGCCGATTTTCGCAGCCAACCGTTCCTGCGCCACTACCATGCCGTGTTTGGCGACCACCGCTTGGGTCGGCCCGCGCGCCATGCCGCTGCGCATATCCTGCGCCGGCGCGGCGAGCGGGATCACCACCAGCACCAGCGCGGCCAGCGTCATCAAAATGCGTTGCGGGACGCGCAGTGTGATCATCAAGCGGCTCCGATTTCTGCGGCGCAGGCTGCCACGCGCCGGACGAATCCTATAGGCAATCGAAGCCGCGGGGCAAAACGCGGTCCGGCCGGCGGAAGGAACAAGATGTCGTCATCGCTTGCGGAAGGCATCGCGCAAACTCGTGAACCGATCCGCTATCCGCCACAGAGCGCCGTCGTCGGTTGGATCTTGTTCGACTGGGCGGCGCAACCTTACTTCACGCTGATCACCACCTTCATTTTCGCGCCCTATTTCGCCACCTACGTGGCCCCCGATCCGGCAACCGGCCAATCGCTATGGGGGTTCGCCACCGCGGCAAGCGGTTTCGTCATCGCTTTGGCGTCGCCGGTGCTCGGCGCGATCGCCGATGCCAGCGGTCGCCGCAAGCCGTGGATCGCGCTGTTCGGCGGCATGCTGGTGATCGGATCGATGCTGATGTGGTTCGGCAAGCCAGGCGAACCGAATACGATTCTCCCCCTGCTGATCGCCTACGCACTCGCCACCATCGGGGTTGAGTTCGCCACCGTGTTCAACAACGCCATGATGCCCAACTTGGTGCCGCCGGAGAAGATCGGCCGCCTATCGGGCACCGGCTGGGCGACCGGCTATGTCGGCGGCATCCTGTCGTTGATCCTGGTCCTCGGCTTCCTCGCCGCCAGCCCGGAGACCGGCAAGACGCTGCTCGGCATCACGCCGTGGTTCGGACTCGACCCGGCGCTGCATGAAGGCGACCGCATCAGCGGCCCGCTCACCGGGATGTGGTTCGTGGTGTTCGTGCTGCCGATGTTTCTGCTGACACCGGATTTCCCCGCCAAGCTCGCGCCGCGCGCCGCGATCCGCGAGGGCCTGCGAGAACTCGGCGAGACGCTGCGCGACCTACCGCGGCGGCGTTCGCTGGCGATCTTCCTACTCGCCAACATGATCTACACTGACGGCTTGGTGTCGCTGTTCGCATTCGGCGGCATCTACGCCACCGGCACCTTCGGCTGGAGCACGATCCAGATCGGCACCTTCGGCGTCATCCTGGCGATCGCCGCCACCATCGGCGCCTTCACCGGCGGACGCCTCGACGATGCATTCGGCTCCAAACGAGTGATCACCGGCTCACTGCTGCTCCTGCTGGTCGCGATCGCCGGCATCCTGCTGATCGATCCGAGCCACGTGCTGCTGATCGAGGTGACGCCGCCGCAACCGGGCGCAGCGCTGTTCGCATCACCTGCAGAACGCGCCTACCTGCTGCTCGGCTGCCTGATCGGCATCGCCGGGGGCCCGCTGCAGGCCGCATCGCGCACGCTGCTGATCAGGATCGCCCCACGGGACCGGATCGCGCAGTATTTTGGCTTGTTCGCCCTCACCGGGAAGGTCACCTCATTCATCGGTCCGCTGCTGATCGCGAGTGTCACGGCGTTGGCGAGCAGCCAGAAGGCCGGTATGGCCGTGCTGGTGCTGTTCTTCGTCGCCGGATTGGCGCTGCTGACCCAGGTCCGGCGCTCGGCGGACTGATCGCGCCGGTGCGTGGACAAACACGCCGACCTGGTCTATAGGAGCGGGCATGATCCACCTGACCGCCTCGTACTGGTACTTTTATTTTAGCAGCTCGCTGGCGGCGGGAGGATTTCGCGCGATCTGACGATTGCAGCATCAAAATCCGAAAAGCCGCCAGACCTGGCGGCTTTTTCGTTTGAGCCGGCAGGTCTCCTGACAAGGAGCAACTGCCGTGTTGACCACCACAGACGACCTTCGCCTTCAGAAAATCACCGAGCTGAGTACGCCTGCTGAGGTGATGGGCGAGATTCCGCGCACACTGACCGCAACGCGTACCGTTGCGGCGAGCCGCAGCGCGATTCATGCCATCCTGACCGGAGCCGACGACCGGCTCCTCGTCGTTGTCGGCCCCTGTTCGATTCACGATCCGGCCGCGGCCATGGACTATGCCAGCCGTCTGGCGGCGCTGCGCGAGACCCTGGCCGACCGGCTCGAGATCGTGATGCGGGTGTATTTCGAAAAGCCGCGCACCACGGTGGGTTGGAAGGGACTGATCAACGACCCCGATCTCGATGGCAGCTTCCGGATCGACAAGGGGCTACGGCTGGCGCGTGAAGTGCTGTCGGCCGTAAACAATCTCGGCCTGCCAGCGGCGACCGAATTCCTCGATCTGATCACGCCGCAATACATCGCGGATCTCGTCGCCTGGGGCGCGATCGGCGCGCGCACCACCGAGAGCCAGATCCACCGCGAACTCGCGTCAGGCCTGTCATGCCCAATCGGCTTCAAGAATGGCACCGACGGCAACGTCCGGATCGCCGCGGAGGCGGTGAAGTCCGCGGCGCAGCCGCATCATTTCATGGCGGTGACCAAGGGCGGGCGCAATGCGATCGCGGCCACCACTGGTAACAGTGATTGCCACGTCATCCTGCGCGGCGGCGTCACACCGAACTACGATGCCGCAAGTGTGGAAGCCGCCGCAGCGGTACTCGGCAAGATCGGCCTGCCGCCGCGCCTGATGATCGACGCCAGCCACGCCAACAGCAGCAAGCAGCCGGACAACCAGCCGAAGGTAACGGCCGATATCGGGCGTCAGATGGCGGCTGGCGAGAGCCGCATCATCGGCGTGATGATCGAGAGCAATCTGGTCGCCGGTCGGCAGGATGTGGCGCCGGGTCGGCCGCTGCAATACGGCCAGAGCATCACCGACGGCTGTATCGACTGGGCGACGACCGAGACGGTGCTGCACGAGCTGGCCGATGCGGTCGAGAGCCGGCGAGCTGCGCAGCACGCCGCAAGCGCTCAGCAGAAAGGTGCTGCGGCGTGAAAAACGAAGCGGGACAGCAACGCGAACGGTCGCTGTCCCGCTATTCGTCGTCCTTTGTTAGTGTCGGAAGTGCCGGGTGCCGGTGAACACCATGGCGATGCCGGCGTCGTCCGCAGCCTTGATCACTTCGTCGTCGCGAACCGAGCCGCCGGGCTGGATCACTGCGGTGGCGCCGGCTTCGATACAGGCCAGCATGCCGTCGGCGAACGGGAAGAACGCGTCGGAGGCCACCACCGAGCCCTTGGTCATCGGCGCGGCGAGCTTCATCGCCTCGGCCGCATCCTGCGCCTTGCGGGCGGCGATGCGGGCGGAGTCGACGCGGCTCATCTGACCGGCACCGATACCGACAGTGGCGAGGTCCTTGGCATAGATGATGGTGTTGGACTTGACGTGCTTGCCGACGCGGAACGCGAACTTCAGGTCACGCAGCTCGGCTTCGGTCGGCTGCCGCTTGGTGACGACCTTCAGCGCCATGTCATCGACCACCGCATTGTCGCGGCTCTGCACCAGCAGGCCGCCGGCGACGGTCTTGTAGGTCAGGCCGTTGGCGCGCGGATCGGGCAGCGCGCCCGCCAGCAGCAGCCGCAGGTTCTTCTTCGCCGCGACGATCGCGATCGCTTCGTCGGTGGCGTCCGGCGCGATGATCACTTCGGTGAAGATCTCGGTGATGGCGCGCGCCGCTTCGGCGTCGAGCGTGCGGTTGAGCGCGACGATGCCTCCGAACGCCGAGACGGAGTCGCAAGCCAGCGCCTTCTTGTAGGCGTCGAGCAGGCTCGATCCCTCGGCGACGCCGCAAGGATTGGCGTGCTTGACAATGACGCAGGCCGCGGTACGCGCCGCGTCGAACTCGCCGACACACTCATAGGCGGCGTCGGTGTCGTTGATGTTGTTGTAGGACAGCTCCTTGCCCTGCACCTGGCGCGCGGTGGCGACGCCGGGGCGCTTCTCGGGCGTGGCGTAGAACGCTGCGGTCTGGTGCGGATTCTCGCCGTAGCGCAGCGATTGGATCAGCCGGCCGCCGATCGCGCGGAAATCCGGGGCGTCGGTCTTGAGCTGCAGCGCGAACCAGTTGGAGATCGCCGCATCATAAGCGGCCGTGCGCGCATAGGCCTTGGCAGCGAGGCGCTTGCGCAGCGGCAGCGTGGTGGCGCCAGAATTGGCGGCGAGTTCGTCGAGCACCGCCTGGTAATCGCTAGCCTCGACGACCACCGCGACGTCGTCGTGGTTCTTGGCCGCGGCGCGGATCATCGCCGGGCCGCCGATGTCGATGTTCTCGATGCAATCCTCGTAGGATGCGCCTTTATCGACGGTGGCTTCGAACGGATAGAGGTTCACCACCAGCAGGTCGATCTGCGGGATGCCGTGCGCGGCCATCGCCTGGGTGTGTTCGTCGTTGTCGCGAATCGCCAGCAGGCCGCCATGCACCTTCGGATGCAGCGTCTTGACCCGACCATCCATCATCTCAGGGAAACCGGTCAGCTCGGAGACGTCCTTGACCGGGAGTCCCGCGGCGGCGATCGCCTTGGCGGTGCCACCGGTCGAAACCAGTTCGACGCCATGGCCGGCGAGCGCACGGGCGAAATCGATCAGACCGGTCTTATCGGACACGGACAACAGGGCACGGGTGACGCGACGAGGATTCTGGGTCATGGGGCACGATCTTCTGTTGGAAGGAAAGCTATGCCCAGGCGCGCGGCAGATACGTCCCGCGCTTCCCGATGGTGCTCCATCCTAACGTCGCCAGTCGCGCGAGGCGTGGGTTCGGTAGCAGTTTTCACCGCTCTCGACAACGGCGACCAAGGTCGCCGAAGGCTTCATATTTCAGGGAATGCGCCTCAGAGCGGCAGTTCAGGCTCGTGGCGGGCGGCGCGGCGGGCACTGGTCGCCTGCGGCGACGCATTGGAGCGGATAAAGCTCCAGCGCAAGTTCGGCGCTTCGATCGAGTTCTGCCGGATCACGATCTGGGTCGAGCGCCGCGGCCCGTCATTGCCAGCCAGGAACACGGTCTCTTCAAGGTCGACCTTGTCGTCCGCCGCCTCGAAGGTCCAAACCTCGCGATTGGGCAGCACCAGCATCACGCCGCGGGCGTCGTGCAGACGGCTGGCCTTGACCAGCGGGTGCAGGTGGAAGCGCACGGCATAGTCGGCCTGCGCGGCGCGGTGTCGGCCGCCCTGCACCGGAGACAAGCTATCCTCACCGTCGACACGGCTGCCGTCGTGCTTCACCATGAGGACACGCCGATGCAGCACGCCGAATTTGTCGCGGTAGCCGTCGTGCGACGTCGTCAGCAGCACGCCGCCGGCAACTTCTTCACGGCGGTTTTCGACTTGACGCGGACCGCCGACCACCGGCGCGCCGTGCAGGAAGCGCTTCATCGCCGAACGCTCGACGAAGCTGCAGGACGATGTGTCGTGGCAGGTGACGGTGGAGTGCGCCACCGTCGAGCGGGCAAAGCCGCGCCAGCTCTCGCGATTGGTGGTCGGCATGCCGCTGTTGATCACGATCCGGCACGGGCCCGACGACAATTCGAACGACAGGCAACCGGCATGCGCCTCCTGGCTGACGTTGGCGGGCGGCGGCGTGCCGGCATCGACGATCACCAGCGTGGTGCCGGCGTCGATCCGCTGGTAGCCGGAATGCGGCATGCTGGCGAGCGGCGTGCCCTGGCTGTCGTCATAGGCCAGCAGCGTCGCGAGCAGATCGGACGGCGTCGCGCTCATGCCATTGAACAACGCGAAATTGCCGTCGCCGTGGCGGAAGAACCGCAGCATCGGCATCATCCGGTCGATCGCATTGAGGAGCGCCGGCGGCGGCGCGATGTTGCGGGCCGCGAAGGTCTGGCGGAGTGGCAACAGGTCGATCAACAATTCGATCAGCGCGCTCGGATTGCGCGAGATATGGCCGCCATCCGGGAGAATCTGGCGCTGCAGCTCGTCCGACAGCTTCTTGGTGGCGCCGCGGATCTGCCGCGCCTGGTTGGCGAGGCACAGCGACGCGTAGCACAGCGCGATCAGCACCTGCAGCCGCGGCACGCCGTCCTGCACATCGAGCAGCGCGTAGCGCAGCGCTCGGATTTCGCGGGTCAGGCCGCGCAAGTAACGACGATAGAACTTGCCATCGGTGTCGGACAGCACCAGCGGCGCCTGCGACAACAGCGAGATCACCCGTCGCGCCAGCACGTCCGGCCGCCGCCCGACCGGGCCGGTGCGCGACATGTTGCTGAGCCAGTCGTCGACCAGCGAACGGGCGTTGGCCCGAGTGATTGCGGTGTCGGCGGCGCGCAGATGGCGCAGCCAGCCGAAGCCGAGCAGCGCAGCTTCCCAGTCGTCGGAGGGCGGTTCGAGATCGAAGATCGAGCGGCCGTGACAGGTGACGATCTTACCTGCGAAGACAAAGCGGCCGGCATAGACTTCGGCGGCGCGGGTCGCATCCGCGGTACGCAGATCGTGCGGCGCGATGATCAGCCGATCGGTGCGGCCGGGCCACAGCCGGGTCACCGCCACCGAACCACCGGAGGCGCGCGCCATCACGGTCCGCGCGAAGCGGCCCATGATCAGCGCCGAAATTCCTCTGCGGGGGGTGGCCGACACCTGCGCTAGAGCCCCGGGTCGTTGGTAAGCATCACGTTGCTGCCCCCTACGGACGGCCGACGTCAGACCGCGCAAGACGTCGGACAATCGTCCAGTCCGGTACAGCTTCGACTGAAACGGCTCTGCAGACATGCGCGCAGCGGAGACGAAAGATTGTTCTGGACCAAAGCAACCTCAAGTTAACGAAAATTCGTTGCGAATCCTTTTAATCTGGAATTGGCGTTCACACACCCTGGCGATAGGCGAATGTGGACGGGCGCTGCTGCGCCACGCCCCACGGCCGATCAAACTTGAAGAATTACAACGACTTCACCAGCCGCGCGGCATAGAAGCCGTCGAGCCCGGCGAGCCGCGGATCGCTGTGCGGCAGATGGCACGGCAGGGTCCGCAGCGCACCATCTGCGGTGACGATCTCGGCGAGACCAGCGACTTCTGCCGGATCGATCGGCTGCCGGCGCATCGACGACTCGGCGTCGAGCAGCGCGGCGATCGCCTGCTCGCCCTCCTCGGGCTCGAGCGAACAGGTGCAATACACCAGCGTACCGCCAGGTCGCAGCAATGACGCCGCCTTCTTCAACAGCCGATTCTGAACCGCAGCGAGCGCGCCGATGTCGCTCTCCTGCTTCAGCCAGGCGACGTCGGGATGCCGCCGGATCGTGCCGGTCGAGGCGCAGGGCGCATCGATCAGCACCGCGTCGAACTCGGCGGTCGCATCGCCCCGCCATTCGGCCGCATCGGCGACGCCGGTTTCAACCTCGAGCGATAGCCGCGCCAGGTTTTCGCGCAATCGCGCGACTCTGGCCGGCGAACGGTCGATCGCCGTGACCCGGGCGCCGGCGGCGGCGAGCTGTGCAGTCTTGCCGCCAGGGGCCGCGCAAAGATCGGCAACACTCTTGCCGGCGATATTGCCGAACAGCCGTGCCGGCAGCGCGGCGGCCGCGTCCTGTACCCACCACTGGCCTTCATCAAAGCCCGGCAGCATCCGCACCGAGCCCTGCAGCAGCGTGCGCACGGTGCCGGTCGGCAGCACTTCGCCGTGCAGCCGCGCCGCCCAATGCGCCGGGTCGGATTTCACCGTGAGGTCGAGCGAGGGTTCGTGGCTGATCGCCTGCGCGATCGCACGCGCGATCTCGGCCCCGTAATGTTCGCTCCAGCGTGCCAGCAGCCATTGCGGCACGTCGGGCGTTCCGGCCGCCAGTTCCTCGACCAACGGCTGACCTTCCCGCGCACAGCGGCGCAGCACGGCGTTGACGAGACCGGCATATTTGGCAGCGCGACGGTCGGATTGCACCAGCCGCACCGACAGATCGACGGCGGCATGGTCCGGCACATCCATCCAGAGAATTTGCGCGGCGCCGATCAACAGCGCGCTCTTGGCGCGCGGCGCATCGGTCGGCACGCCGCGATCGAGCAGCTTGGCGAGCAGCCCTTCCAGCGTTCCGAGACGACGCAAAATCGTCGCGACCAGCCGGCGCATCAGCGCGCGGTCACGATCCGACAGTGTCTTCAGACCCGGATGCGCGGCCGGGCCTTCGAGCTGGTCGTCGAGCATGCGGCGCTTCTGCAGCACGCCGTCCAGAATGTCCGCGGCAATGCGGCGCGCAGCGAGGCCGGGCACCTCGGAAGCTTGGGCGAATCTTGGAGCAGGCATGGATTGAGGGTATCACAGCAGGAGGAGAGACGCCGCGCGAGGCCGCGCGCTGGTCTGCCGTGGATGGCATTCGAATATGCCAAATGTAAGAATCGCCGTAGCCCCTGCCGGTGATGACCTGCGCCCCGCGCGATGAAGAAAGGCGTCCGCCGATGACAAATCCCGATCCGAAGTCCGCCACCATGGATGCCGCCTCGCCGCGCAAGGATCTCCCAGAAGCGGCCAAGCGCGCCCTCGCCGAAGCCGAAGCCCGCCGGGTCGAAGCCGCCAAGCATGCCGAAGCGCGCGCCAAGGAAGTCCAGGGTCCAAAGGGTCCTGAGCCGACCCGCTATGGCGACTGGGAAGTCAAAGGCATCGCGTCGGATTTCTGAGCCTTGGCGGAGCGCCAAGCTCATCACAACCAGTGATTGCGCAGAATTATTGTGCCATTTGCCGACTCGGGCTATCGCACGAGTATGTCCCCATATCCGAGAACGAACCCGGTTCGGATTTCGCGGCTGCCCTGGCGCAGCCGACTATGGCCATGGGTGTTCGTGCTCGGCGTTGCGGCCGGCACCATGCTGCCTGCGCGGCATTGGCTGCTGCATCTGCCTTGGCTGCAGCCGCCGGCGTCGCAGGGAATAGATAACGACAGCGAAACGGTGTGGCGGCGCGCCGGCAATCCGACCACGCGGCACCCGGTCGACGTGCTGTACACCATCGACGGCGACACCTTCGATGCGCGGGTGCACCTATGGCCGGGCACGGACCTGCGCACGCGGGTGCGCCTGCGCGGCATTGATGCGCCAGAGCTGAAAGCGCAATGCGCCCGCGAATTGCGGATGGCCGAGGCCGCCGCAGACGAGCTGCGCCGGCTGCTCGCCGAGGGCGAGGTCGCGATCTACAACATCGGTCCCGACAAGTATCAGGGCCGCGTCGTGGCGGACGTTGCAACCAAACGCACCGCCAACGTGTCGAACGCACTGCTCGACGGCGGCTATGCCCGCGCCTATGGCGGCGGACATCGCGACGGCTGGTGCGGCGGGCGCTGAGGTTTAGGCGACTGCGCCGAGTTTGGGCGGCCCGGCAAGATCGAGAGCCGGATCGGCTTCGGCTGTCTGCGTTGCCAGCGACGGCGCACTTTCGGACCCCTCGATCTGCGACGCGAACGGGCTGTCACTCTCGACGACCGGCTTCGGTTTGTCGGCCCAATGCAGCGTCGTGTAGTCGAAGCCGTTGACGATGGTCGGCTTCACCACCTCGAAATACGGCGAGATGTCGAAGTCTCGCGGCATGTACAGCGTCGAATGCCGGATGTGCAGGATCTCGCGCCGCGCCGCGCGGCTGCCGGCCTTGGTGATCTTCGGCAGGATCGGATAGCGCACCGCCTCGAACGCCTGCGCGATCAGCGCCGAACAGATGATCTTGGTCGGATCGCCGGAGCCGAGCGCGATCATCCGTCGGCGCCAGCGCTGCGGCACCGGCAGCGGCACCAGATAGCGCATCAGGTCGATGATGTTCTTGGTGTCGTAGCCGAAGCCGATGCGATTGATCGCATAGCGGCACACCGTGTGGCGGTCTTCATAAGAAAGGCCGACCGGGCGACACACCCGCGTGTGGTAGGCAAGGTGCCGCGACAGTGGCGACGAACTCACCCCCTCGCCGATATTGGCCTCGACCAGCACGTGCGGCTCGCCGTCCGGCTCGGTGACACCGTCGATCGGGCCGACATACAGCGCGGCGTGCGACCAAGTCGATTGCGTCAGATACTTGATGATGCCGGCGATCCGGCTGTTGCCCTCGACCAGCAGGACGTCGCCGGGCTCCATGATGGTACGGAGATGGTCCGGATCGCTCGGGGTGAACGGCTCGTAGCCCGGCTCTTCCTTCTGCAAGTAGCTGGCGATCAACTTGCCGATAGTCTCGAGCACCACACCCATTGCCGCGCTCCTGCGGGATCATGCTGCGACATCGTCACATCGCGTTCGTGGATGATCGTCGAGCAAAGCCGTTGCAGTTTAGTTCATCTGATTCCTCGCGCAGTTACGCATCGTTCACCACGAACGGTTGCCGGCCGGAAGCGATTCCGGCAAGTTGACGAGGTTGGCCGGGCCGTGTCGCCTCGCCGAAACAGTCGGCGGACGACGCGAAACGCGACGGAGTTCAACACATTGGTCACAGTCGCGGGACGCCGTGCCGTCGCCCCACCGGATAGTCGCCGCGCCGGCCGCCATTGGCCGCGCCGGTCGATCGCCCCGGCCGCCTCCAAGCTTTCGGAAACCATGCCATGACGATTTCGCGACGCAGCCTGCTCGAGGGCTTGCTCGGCGCTACTGCCGGGCTTGCGTTGCTGCCCGTGTTGGGCGGGCGGGCGAACGCCGCTCTGCCGCGCGAGGCGGAGGTCGTGGTGGTCGGCGCCGGCGCCGCCGGGATCGCGGCGGCGCGGCGGATCGTGGCGGCCGGCCGCAAGGTAATCGTGGTCGAGGCCGCCTCGGAGATTGGGGGGCGCTGCGTCACCGATACCACCAGTTTCGCAGCGCCGTTCGACCGCGGCGCGCGCTGGCTGCACAACCCCGACAGCAACCCGCTGGTCCGGCTGGCGCGCAGCTCCGGCTTTGCGGTGACGCCTGTCGCCCCCGGCCAGAAGGTCAGGATCGGACGCCGCAACGCCCGTTCGCGCGAGACCGAGGATTTTCTGGCGGCCTTCGTCCGTGCCAGCCGCGCCATCAGCGATGCGTCACGCGGCAAGTCCGATATTTCCTGCGCGGCCGCGCTGCCGAACGATCTCGGTGATTGGGCGGCGACGATCGAATATGTGCTGGGCCCGGCGACGACCAGCAAGGACCTGCGCGCGCTGTCGGCGATGGACGCGGTGCGGACGCTGGACCGCACCGCGCTGCTCGGCTGCCCGCAAGGCGTCGGCAGTCTGCTGACCCAGCTCGCATCCTCGCTGCCGATTGCACTGTCGACCCCGGTGAAGCGGATCGTGTGGAGCGGGCGCGATCTCGCGGTCGAAACCACAGCCGGCCGGATCGGTGCGCGCGCCATCATCGTCACGGCGTCGACCAATGTGCTGACCTCGGGCAATCTGGGGTTCTCCCCCGAACTGCCGAAACGGCAGCTCGACGCCGCAGCACGGCTGAGCCTCGGCAGCATCGACCGCATCGCGCTGCAGTTCAAAGGTAACCCGCTCGGGCTATCGCGCGACGAGACCATCATCGAACGCGCCGACGACATCCGCACCGCGACGCTGGTGGGCAATATCGGCGGTACCTCGCTGTGCACGGTCGACGTCGCCGGCTCGTTCGGGCGCCAGCTCGCCGCGCAGGGCGAAGCCGCGATGCAGGATTTCGCGATCGAATGGCTGGGCAAGCTGTTTGGCAGCGACATCGCAGGCGCGGTCGAACGCAAGGCGGTGACGCGCTGGAACGAGATGCCTTACGTGCTGGGCGCGATGTCGGCGGCGGAGCCCGGCGGCCAGCCGTCGCGCAAGGTGCTGGGCGAGCCGCTCGGCAATCTGTTCTTTGCCGGTGAAGCGACCCACGAAACGCTGTTCGGCACGGTGCAGGGCGCCTGGGAATCCGGCGAACGCGCCGCCGACGCCGCGCTGAAGAAGATCGGCGCCGTCAAGGAGCCCGCGCCGGAGAAGCCCCTACGCAAACAGAAGCCGCGGCGCGAACCGCAGCGTCAGCGCGAGCAGCGCCCGCCCGCCACCGCGAGCGGCACGCCGTCGTGGTGGCGCTGAGCGGCCTCAGCCGCGCAGGCTGCCGCCGGTCTTCTTGGTGACTTCCGCCACGATCTTGGCCGCGACCGCTTCGATCTCCTGATCGGTCATGGTCTTGTCGCGCGGCTGCAGCGTCACGGCGATCGCCACCGACTTTTTGTCAGGATCGATGCCCTTGCCTTCATAGACGTCGAACACGCTGACCGAGGTGATCAGCTTCTTGTCGACGCCCTGCGCGGCGCGGACGATATCGGCAACCGCGACCTTGCGATCGACGATGAAGGCGAAGTCGCGCGACACCGGGTGGAACGCAGACAGTTCGAGCGCCGGCTTGGCGCGGGTCGGCCGCTGCTTCGGATCGGGGATCTTTTCCAAGATCACTTCGAACGCCACCAGCGGGCCATCCGCCCCGAGCTGTTCGAGCACCCGCGGATGCAGCTCGCCGAAATAGCCGAGCACGTTCTGCGGCCCGATCTGGATCGCGCCGGAGCGGCCCGGATGCAGCCAGGCCGGCAGCTTGTTGGTGGCAATCTGCAGCCCCGCCATCGGCGCACCGGCCGCAGCCAGCACCGCGAACGCATCGGCCTTGGCATCGAGCGCGGTCGCCTGCGCCGAGCCCGACCAATGCCGGCCGAGGCCCGCGGAGGACGCGACACCGCGGCGGACGCCGCTCGCAGCCATGAATTGATCCTGCGGCCGGTCGCCCTTGAACACCTGCCCGACTTCGAACAGCGACAGATCGGGCGAACCGCGATCGGCGTTGGCCTGTGCGGCGGCGATCAGGCCGGGCAGCAGGCTCGGCCGCATGTCGGACAGATCGGACGCGATCGGATTGGCGAGCGCCAGCTCCGGCTGGCCGCCGCCGAACGCTTCGGCGAACGGCTTGGAGATGAACGACCAGGTCACCGCCTCGGTCAGGCCGCGCGCCGCCAGCGCGCGCTTGGCGCGGCGGGTGCGATTCTGGATCTGGGTGAGTACCGGCTTGCGCGGGGCATCGCCGCGCTCGAACGGCGTCAGCGGCACCTTGTCGACGCCGACGATCCGGACGATTTCCTCGACGATATCGGCCTTGCCATGAACGTCGCTGCGCCACGACGGCACCGCGACCTTCACCACCGGCGCCTGCCCGACGACCGTGAAGCCGAGGTGATTGAGGATACGGCGGATCTCGGTGAGCGATACTTCGATGCCGGCCAGACGCTTCACCTCGGCGAGCGGGAAGTCGATGATCTTGTCGTCGGCGAACGGATTGCCGACCACCACCGCCTCCGACGGCGTGCCGCCGCAGAACTCCATCACCAGCTTGGTGGCAAGCTCGAGCCCAGGCAGCATGAAGGCTGGATCGACGCCGCGCTCGAAGCGGTAGCGCGCATCGGTGTTGATGCCGAGCTTGCGGCCCGACTGGGCGATGTTGATCTCGTTCCACAGCGCCGATTCGATCAGCACGTCGGTGGTCTCGGCCGAGCAGCCGGACAGCTCACCCCCCATGATGCCGGCGAGCGATTCGACGCCGTGATCGTCGGCGATCACGCAGACTGACGAATCCAGCGTGTAGGTGCGGCCGTCGAGCGCGAGCAGCGTCTCGCCGTCCTTGGCGCGGCGCACCACCAGATTGCCCTTCACCTTGGCGGCGTCGAACACGTGCAGCGGGCGCGAGCGATCGAATGTCAGGTAGTTGGTGATGTCGACCAACGCGTTGATCGGGCGCAGTCCGATCGCAGTCAGGCGCTTCTGCAGCCATTCCGGCGACGGGCCGTTCTTGACGCCCTTCACCAGCCGCAGCGCGAAGCCGGGGCACAGCGTGCTGTCTTCGACAGTGACACTGACCGGGCACGGGAATTCGCCCTTGATCGGCTTGATACCCGGGTCCTTGAACTTGCCCATGTCGGCGGCGGCGAGATCGCGCGCGATGCCGTGCACGCCGGCGCAGTCCTGCCGGTTCGGCGTCAGGTTGATGTCGAGCACCGGATCGCCGAGCCCGGCCCAGGCCGCATAGGCGGCACCGACCGGCGCATCGGCCGGCAGCTCGATGATGCCGTCGTGATCCTCGGAGATCTGCAATTCAGCGGCCGAGCACAGCATGCCGCGGCTCTCGACGCCGCGAATATTGCCGATGCCGAGCGTGAAGTCCTTGGCCGGAATATATGTGCCGGGCGGCGCGAACACCGTGACGAGGCCGGCGCGCGCATTCGGCGCGCCGCACACCACCTGCACCGGCGCAGCCCCGTCACCGACGTCGACCGTGCAGACCTGCAGCTTGTCGGCGTTGGGATGCTTGGCGGCCGTTAGCACCTTGGCGATGGTGAACGGCGCCAGCACCTTCGCCTTGTCCTCGATGCCCTCGACTTCGAGCCCGATCATGGTGAGCTTGTCGGCGAGCTTTTCCAGCGGCTCGTCGGTGTCGAGATGATCTTTCAGCCAGGAGAGGGTGAGTTTCATCGGTTGTTACTTCCGTCTGGCAGCGCGGAGAGACGCGCCGTGCTGAATCGTCGAAACGGTGCCCGCGTCGCCCTCACCCCACCCCTCTCCCGCTTGCGGGAGAGGGAGCAGGCCGTGCCGAATGGTGAGGCTACGCGAATGCATCTACTCATCGCCCTGGTCGTTCGCGGCACCCGCGTCAGAGCGAGGCTTCGCCGCGCGCTTGGCGCGCACCCTCTCCCGCTTGCGGGAGAGGGTTGGGGGGAGGGCCCTTGCCGCAAGCACATCCGCAATGCTCTGCAACACCCCTGCTCGATTAGTCATGACTTCATGATTGCTGAAGCGGATCACCCGAAACCCGCGGGCCTCGATCGCGGCCGTGCGCGCCGCATCGGAGCGTTCACCGTCATCGGGAAAATGCCGACCGCCATCGAGCTCGACCACCAGCTTTTTCGCGTGGCAGGCGAAGTCGGCGATGTACGGCCCGATCGGCACCTGTCGCTTGAACGAGACGCCATTGAGACGCTTGTCGCGCAGCTCGCCCCACATCAGCCGCTCGGCCTCGGTCGACTTCTTTCGCAGCTCGCGCGCATGCCGGCGCTGGCTCGGCGACACGTTCCAGGTCGGTTGCTTCGGATCGTCCATCGCAAGCTCCGTCCCCGCGTCGCCCTCACCCCAACCCTCTCCCGCAAGCGGGAGAGGGAGTTCGCCGTGCGGCGTTGCGAGGTCTTCAATCATCTCGACAACTAATCATCTTAATTACTGACGCCCGCGTTCAGGCAATGAGTTCCCGCAAGCCGCAGTCTGCCCCCTCTCCCGCTTGCGGGAGAGGGCTGGGGTGAGGGCACTTGCCCCACACACTGCGCCTGCAAGACTCACGAACTCAATCCGCCCGCCAGCGTCGGGATGTCGAGCGGCTTGAAGCCGTAGTGATTGAGCCAGCGCACGTCGGCTTCGAACAACTGCCGCAGATCGCTCATGCCGTATTTCAGCATCGCGATGCGATCGATGCCCATGCCCCAGGCGAAGCCCTGATACTCGTCCGGATCGAGCCCGCAGGCGGTGAGCACGTTGGGGTGCACCATGCCGCAGCCGAGAATCTCCAGCCAGTCCTCGCCTTCGCCGAACCTGATCTCGTCCTTGCCGCGGCGGCACTGGATATCGACTTCCAGCGACGGCTCGGTGAACGGGAAGAACGACGGCCGAAACCGCATGTTGACGTTGTCGACCTCGAAGAACGCCTTGCAGAACTCGTGCAGGATCCACTTCAGGTGGCCGAGGTGCGAGCCCTTGTCGATCACCAGCCCTTCGACCTGATGGAACATCGGCGTGTGGGTCTGGTCCGAGTCGCTGCGATAGGTGCGGCCGGGACAGATCACCCGGATCGGCGGCCGCTGCGACAGCATGGTTCGCACCTGCACCGGCGAGGTGTGGGTGCGGAGCAAGAGGCGCGAGCCGTCTTCCTTCGGGTTGAAATAGAAGGTGTCGTGCATCTCCCGGGCCGGGTGGCCTTCGGGGAAGTTGAGCTTGGTGAAGTTGTAGTCGTCGGTCTCGATGTCCGGACCTTCGGCGATCGAGAAGCCCATGTCGGCGAAGATCGCTGTGAGCTCGTCCCACACCTGGCTGAGCGGATGCAGCCGGCCCTGCTCGGCGGCGGGCTCGCGCATCGGCAAGGTGACGTCGATGGTTTCGGCGGCCAGCTTGGCGTCGAGTGCCGCGGCCTTCAGCACGTCGCGGCGGGCGGTCAGCGCGTCGGTCACCGCCTCCTTGGCGCGATTGATCGCCGCGCCCTCGGTCTTGCGCTGCTCGGGGTCCATCTTGCCGAGCGTGGCGAGCAGTGCCGAGATCGAGCCCTTCTTACCGAGCGCCCCGACACGGACCGCTTCCAGCGCGGCTTCATCGGCCGCTGCGGCGATGTCGGCGAGGATTTGGGATTGCAGGTTTTCGAGATTGGACATGAGCCGCCGTTCCCCTCAAGAAGTCATGCCCGGGCTTGACCCGGGCATCCATCGCTTCTCGAAAGATGGATCGCCGGGTCAAGCCCGGCGATGACGGTCAACCCGTTGAACGTCGGGGCCGCCGATGCGGCCTCGAATGAACCTTAGGCTGCGAGCGCAGCCTTGGCCTTCTCGGCGATCGCCTGGAACGCCGCCGGCTCGTTGATCGCAAGATCCGACAGCACCTTGCGATCGACGACGATGCCGGACTTCGACAGGCCGTTGATGAACACGCTGTAGGTCATGCCGAACGGACGCACCGCGGCATTGAGGCGCTGGATCCACAGCGCGCGGAACGTCCGCTTCTTGCGCTTGCGATCCCGGAACGCGTACTGGCCGGCCTTGTCGACCGCAGCCTTGGCGGTGCGGATCGTGTTCTTACGACGACCGCGATAACCCTTGGCGAGCTTGTAGACCTTCTTATGCTTGGCGTGAGCCGTCACACCGCGTTTAACGCGAGCCATGACTGATCTCCTTCATCTGAATTTGGTTTGGACGGCCGCGATGCGGCCCGATGAGGCTGCCGCGCAAGGCGCGGCGTGAACGGTCAGGCGTTCGGCAAGAAATACTTCTTGATGTTGTCGCCGTCGGTTTTGAAGATCGCGCGGGTGCCGCGAAGCTGACGGATCTGCTTCTTGGTACGCTTGATCATGCCGTGGCGCTTGCCACGCTGGGCGGACATCACCTTGCCGGTGGCGGTCACTTTGAAGCGCTTTTTGGCGCCCGATTTGGTCTTCAACTTGGGCATTTGGCTCTCCTTTGCCACGCGCGAAAAGCGCCCCGGGGGCGCTCTGCGGCGGCGGACATGCTCGTTAGAGCGTTGAAATTGCACGACCATTCTCAAGATCGAGGCAGGTCGGCAGGGCCATCGCCACGGCAGCCCTTGATCAGCCGGGCGATGAAGGCTGCGCTTATGGCAGAGCGGAGGCCGGTTGGCAACGTGTAAGGCGGAAGATCGAGCACCGCCGACGCGTCGTGCCAAACGACGGGCGAACCCAGCGGCCAAGAAAGCGCAAAGAAAAAGGCCCGTCAGATTGGCTGGCGGGCCTCGTTCGTTCTGAAATCGAAACCCGGACCGCCGTCAGCGCGGCGCCAGCACCATCACGACCTGACGGCCTTCGAAGCGGGGATCCTGCTCGACCTTGGCGATTTCGGCGACGTCGTTCTTCACCTTTTCGAGCAGCTTGGTGCCGATCTCCTGGTGAGCCATTTCGCGTCCCCGATAGCGCAAGGTGATCTTGACCTTGTCGCCTTCCTCGAAGAAGCGCTGCATCGCCTTCATCTTCACTTCGTAATCGTGGTCATCGATCATCGGGCGGAGTTTGATCTCCTTGATCTCGACGATCTTCTGCTTTTTGCGCGCCTCGGCGGCCTTCTTCTGCGCCGAATACTTGTACTTGCCGTAGTCCATGATCTTACAGACCGGCGGCGACGAGGTCGGCGAAATCTCCACCAGATCCATGCCTGCATCCATTGCCATTTTGATCGCGACAATGGTCTCGACCTTGCCCTGGTTCACACCGGTCTGGTCGATCAGTTGGATCTCGAAATTGCGGATTTCATCGTTGGTGCGCGGCCCGTCCTTGGCTACGGGGGGCGGCGCTCTGTTGGGACGGCGAATGGGTGCTTCTCCACACTTGTGAACGTTGACGGCGAACAATGGATCGCGTCAGAACGGCTGCTGATCGGATCCGCACTTCATATAGGTCGAAGCACGACCGGACGCAAAACCATCCCGCGCGTCGACACCAGGGTCAATGCCCTTCTGATCCGCGCGCAGTGTGACGGAAGAACCGCCGACCGGCAAGCCGACTTCCGCATAAACGAAGGCCGGCCCTCGCCGTGCAGCACCTTGGCACCACACGCCGCCGCGTGAGGCGCCGGCATTGACGGCGCCTCACGCGGTACTGCAAACCAACCCGGCAACGAGGTTGTTGATCCATGACAAAGTCACCCGAACCGGCCCCGGATTTCGTCACCGTCGGCGACGGCGCCACAGCGCGGCGGATCGCGGTCCGCGCCCGACCGGGCGCATCCCCCGGCCTGTTCTGGCTCGGCGGCTTCAACTCCGACATGACCGGCACCAAGGCGACCGCGCTCGACCAATGGGCCGAGGCGCGCGGCCGGGCCTGCGTCCGGTTCGACTATTCCGGCCATGGCGAATCCTCCGGCAGCTTCGCCGACGGCACCATTGGCCGCTGGCTGGAAGAGAGCCTCGCGGTGTTCGACGCCTACGCTCGCGGTCCACAAATCGTGGTCGGCTCGTCGATGGGCGGCTGGATGGCACTGCTGCTGGCCCGCGCCCTGCGCCGCCGCGGCGGCGACGCGGCCGCCAAGCTGGCCGGATTGGTGCTGATCGCGCCGGCGCCGGATTTTACCGAAGCGCTGATGTGGAAGGGGTTCTCCCCCGAAATCCGCGCCGAGATCGAGACCAAGGGCGTCTGGCGCCGCCCCTCGGAGTACGGCGAGCCCTACCCGATCACCAAGGCGCTGATCGAAGACGGCCGCAATCACCTCGTGCTCGGCGGTATGATCGAGGTCGGCTGTCCGGTCCGCATTCTGCAAGGCAAACAGGACGAAGACGTGCCGTGGCGCCACGCCTTCGAGCTGGCTGAGCGCCTGCCGACCGACGACGTGGTCCTGACGATGATTCAGGACGGCGATCACCGCCTCAGCCGCCCACAGGACATCGCCCGCATGCTGGCCGCGGTCGAGGAGCTGGGCTGACCCGCAGGGCTCGCCCGGCGTCGCCCAGCCGCATCATAAATCGTCATCGCCCGCGCAGGCGGGCGAACCAGTGTTCCAGAGAGATCGGGTCATCGGCGCACTGGGATACAGGATCCCTCGCCTTCGCGAGGGATGACGATTGATTGGGGGGGGGGGGGCGCCCTACTCAGCAGCGACCCCGCCCCACTCCGCCCGCACGCCGTCATCGACTTCGGCGGCGAGATGCACCGCCTTCAGTGTCGCGACGCGCTCCGGCGGCAGCAATTGCGCCAGCGCCCAGACCGCGGCGCCGCGGATCGTCGGGCTCGGATCGGCCAGCATCCGCTCGGCCTCCGAAGCCAACTCGCCATCGCCCGAATTGCCGATCGCGATCAGCACGTTGCGGATGAAGCGGTCGCGCCCGATACGCTTCACCGGCGACTTGGTGAACAGGGCCCGAAACGACGGATCGTCGAGCCGCACCAGTTCGCCGAGCGCCGGTGCCCGCAGAGCATCGCGCGCGGCCAGCTTTGCCTCGCGCCCCGCCTGGGCAAACTTGTTCCACGGGCAGGCGGCAAGACAATCGTCACAGCCGTAAATCCGGTTGCCGAGGCGCGCGCGAAACTCCCGCGGGATCGGGCCTTTGTGCTCGATCGTCAGATACGAGATGCAGCGCCGGGCATCGAGCTGGTACGGCGCCGGAAACGCGGCGGTCGGGCAGGCGTCGAGGCAGGCGCGGCACGAGCCGCAGTGATCGCCCTCGGCTGCGTCCCGCGGCAGATCGAGCGTGGTGAAAACAGCCCCCAGAAACATCCAGGAGCCGCGGCCTTTCGACACCAGATTGGTGTGCCGGCCCTGCCAGCCGAGACCGGCGGCCTGGGCAAGCGGCTTCTCCATTACTGCCGCAGTGTCGATGAACACCTTCACGTCACCGCCGCCGGTCGCCACCAGCCAGCGCGCGAACTGCTTCAGCCGGGCCTTGATGACGTCGTGATAATCGTCGCCCTGCGCATAGACGGAGATGGCACCGCGATCCTTCTGAGTCAGCACGGCGCGCGGATCGGCGTCCGGGCCATAGTTGAAGCCGAGCAGGATGACGCTTTGGACCTCGCTCCACATCACACGCGGATCGGAGCGACGCTCGGGACGATCGGCGAGCCAAGCCATCTCGCCGTGATAACCGGCGTCGAGAAACGCGCGCAGCCGCGCCGGCGCTTCGGGAATGGAGTCGGGAGCGCAGATTCCGAAGGCATCAAAGCCGAGAGCGCGTGCCTGTTCGGCGAGCCGCGCCTTCAACGCATCGCCGGGTTCGGCCGATGCGGACTGACCACCGGCGATGGTCAGAAATCCAGGTCCACGTAGGTCCGCGACGCCGGTACGCCCGCGAGCCATTCGCTCAGCAGCGGACGGAACGAGGGGCGCGATTTGATCCGCGCGTACCAGGCCTTTGCCGCCTCGTCCTCGATCCATGGCACGTCGCCCAGATAGTCGATCGCCGACAGGTGCGCCGCGGCGGCGAGATCCGCATAGGTCATGCGATCGCCGGCGAGAAAGTTCCGGGTGCGCGCCAGCCAGCCGATATAGGCGAGATGGTAGCGCACATTGGCGTTGGCGGCACGAATCACATCCATCGCCGGCGGGCCGCCGCCGTCCTCCTCGCTCATGAAGCGCTTGTAGATGCGCTCGGTCATCAGCGGGCCGGAAGCTTCTTCAAAGAACTTGTCGTTGAACCACGATAGCAGCCGCCGCACCTCGATGCGCTCGGCGGTGGACTGCGGCAGCAGCCGCCGGTCACCCATTTCGACGCCGTGCACTTCGTCGAGGAACTCGACGATCACACCGGCGCCGGGAATCGGGGGGCGCCCTTCTGCAACCAGGACCGGCGTGGTTCCCGCCGGGTTGAGCGCCAGGAAGGCCGTTCGCCGTTCCCAGGACCGCTCCTCCACCAACCTGAGATCGAGACCGTGTTCGCCGAGCGCAAGGCGGATGAACCGCGACAGCGGGCAGAACGGGTGGTGGAATAGGGTGTACATGCTGACCTAGATAGTTTCGAAGAGCTTAACAAACCGTGGCGGATCGCATCGAAAAGGCTCTTCGGGAGGCGGCCAAACTAGTCTCATGCGACGCGGACGCAAGGCACCGAAAGGCGCATTTTTGACGTTGCGACCCCTTAGGGAATAGGCGACAAGGTCCGGCCTCGCGGGCGCCCGATCCCTTGCAGCGGACAATTCCATGCTCATCGATATCATCAGAGCCGTCATTCTCGGCATCGTCGAGGGTGTCACTGAATTCCTGCCGGTCTCTTCAACCGGCCACCTGCTGCTGGCGGAGCGGTTCTTCAATCTCGGCGAAGGCAACTTCTGGAAAAGCTTCGCAGTGCTGATCCAGCTCGGAGCAATCCTGGCAATTCTGGCGCTGTATTTCGTGAAATTGTGGCGAATCGCGCTCGGAATGTTCACCGATGCCAACGCCCGCCGTTTCGTCATCGGGGTGCTGGTGGCGTTTCTCCCGGCAGCGGTGATCGGCGCGGCGTTCGGCGGCTATATCAAGCACTACCTGTTCAATCCGTGGGTGGTGTGCTTTTCGCTGATCGTCGGCGGCGCGATCCTACTGTGGGTCGACCAGCTCGACCTGAAGCCGCGCTATCACGACGCCACCGCGTTCCCGCTGCTGACCTATTTCTATATCGGCTGCGCGCAGTGCACCGCGATGATCCCGGGCGTGTCGCGCTCCGGCGCCAGCATCGTGGCGGCGATGTTGCTCGGCACCGACAAGCGCTCGGCAGCCGAATTCTCGTTCTTCCTGGCGATCCCGACGATGCTAGGCGCGTTCGTGTACGATCTCTACAAGAACCACGCCGACATGACCGCCGACAACCTGATCATCGTGGCGATCGGCTTCGTGGTGTCGTTCATCACCGCGATCATCGTGGTGAAGACCTTCCTCACCTACGTCACCCGCCACGGCTTCGAGCTGTTCGCGTGGTGGCGCGTGATCGTCGGCACGCTCGGCCTGATCGCGCTGGCGCTGGGACTGTAACGACTTCTCTCGGAACGCGGCGTCCTTAAGGGACGCCGCTGCGGTTCGCTTACGCGGTCTTGCGCGCGAACTGGCCGGTCTTGCGGAACCGCCACAGATAGGACGGCACGATCGCCTGCAGCGAATCGGGCTGGATGCCGAGGCCCTGCAGCGTCAGCCCGGCCGACTTGGCAGCTTCCGACACCACGTTGTCGACCTCGAGCATCCGCACCTGATCCGGCGTCAGCTTGAACGCGCCCGGCGCAAACTGCAGCAGCATCGCCTGCAGGCTGGCGAGACCGAACGGCAGCGGCACCAATAGCGGATTGCGATCGGTGGTCTGCAGAATGATGCGCATGATTTCACGCATCGTCAGCTCTTCCGGACCGCCGAGTTCGTAGGTCGCGCCAGGCTTGGCGAGACCATCGACCGCATCGGCAATCGCCGTCGCGACATCGCCGACATAGACCGGCTGCAGCTTGGTGTCGGCGCCGACCAGCGGCAGCACCGGCGACATCCGCGCCAGCATGGCGAAGCGGTTGGTGAACTGGTCTTCCGGGCCGAACACCACCGAGGGACGGAAGATGGTGGCCTGCGGCACCGCGGCAAGCACCGCCTGTTCGCCGGCGGCCTTGCTGCGTGCGTAGCGGGCCGGCGAATTCGCATCGGCGCCGATCGCCGAGACGTGCACCATACGGGCACCCACTGAAGCCGCCGCCTGCGCCACAGTGGCAGCACCACTGCCCTGCACCGCGTCGAATTTCTGCGCGCCGCCCTCGGCGAGAATGCCGACCAGGTTGATCGCCACGTGCGAGCCGCGCATCGCCGCCGCGACCGATTCGGGGTAGCGCAGATTCGCCTGCACGGCGTGGATCTGCCCGACACGGCCGAGCGGCTGCAGATGCCCAGCAAGCTCCGGACGACGGACCGCGACCCGAATCCGATAGTCGCGCCGCGCCAGCGCGCTGACGACGTGCCGGCCGAGGAAGCCGGAGCCACCGAAAACCGTGACGAGCGTGTCGATATTCGAAGTCATGCGGGCTGATCCTGATCGCGGAGGAGCGTCTTTAGACGTCCGGGAATTCGCGGACATTCTGGCGGTTTCGCGTTACGCCATCAACCTTCCGGTGTACAGCGGATTTGGTTGGCGGAAGGCATTTGACTTTTCCGTAACGCCTCCCTATCAAGCGCCCCGGGCCCAGGTGGCGGAATTGGTAGACGCGCTGGTTTCAGGTACCAGTGGGTAACACCGTGGAGGTTCGAGTCCTCTCCTGGGCACCATTGCCCACGCCCTTCTTCTCGCATCGGCATCTCTTCACATCGACATCGGATCGAGACGTCCACCGCAGGGTGGCGCCGCCCTCGCGTCGCGCGGATCGGGGCGATAGGTTGGGCTGCCGATTCGGGGCGTTCGGCGCTCTCCTCCATGGCCCAAAGGTTTGCGACACATGACGATCCGCCTGCATCGCGGCGACCTGCCGGATCTTTCCCGCTATACGCATTCAGTGGCGATCGACACCGAGACGATGGGGCTGCATCCCCATCGCGACCGGCTGTGCGTGGTGCAATTGTCGAACGGCGACGGCAGCGCCGACGTGGTGCAGATCCCGCAGGGTGCGACCGATGCGCCGAATCTGAAGAAGCTGCTCGGCGATCCGGCCGTGGTGAAGATCTTCCACTTCGCCCGATTCGATCTGGCGGCGCTGTACAAGGCGTTCGGCGTGATGCCGCAGCCGGTGTACTGCACCAAGATCGCCTCGCGCCTGACCCGCACCTACACCGACCGTCATGGCCTGAAGGACCTGGTGCGCGAACTGCTCGGGATTGATCTGTCGAAGCAGCAGCAGTCCAGCGACTGGGGCGCCGATTCCCTGAGCGACGCGCAACTCGCTTACGCCGCCTCCGACGTGCTGCACCTGCACGCGCTGCGCGACAAGCTCGACACCATGCTGGCGCGGGAGAATCGCACCGATCTCGCCGCCGCCTGCTTCGGCTTCCTGCCCATCCGCGCCCGGCTCGACCTCGACGGCTGGAGCGAAGAGGACATTTTCGCTCATTCGTGAACGGTCGAGCGGCCCGTCCGGCGGTTCCGGCGCCCGAGCGGCAGCTCGCGCCGCGTTTCGGTCAAACTCCTCGGCCTGATGGGCCGGGGCCCGCGATGGCCCTCCCCTGCCGGGGTGATTAAGATAAGCTTAAGGATGTATTGCAGACTGGAGACCGCGCTCGAAGCGGCGCTCCGGAGGACGGAGCGCACGGCTCCGTAACAAGCGCAAGACAAGCTCGGGAGCAGCGGTGACGGCGGTTCAGTTGTCGTCCTATCAGACCGGAATGGAGGCGCGCTTCGCGGCAGCGGCGCGCCACAGCCGTTTGGTGCGCACGCTGCGGCTCGCCGTGCCGCTGGTCGTAGTGCTGTCGATGGCGGTGATCATCGCGATCTCGATCTTCAACCCGTTCCGTTATCTGTCGAAATTGCCGATCGACGTCGGCGACCTGGTGGTCTCGGGCACCAAGATCACGATGGAATCCCCGCATCTGGCCGGCTTCACCAATGACGGCCGCCCCTACGAGATGTGGGCCCGCACCGCCACCCAGGATCTGACCAGCCAGGATCACGTCGATCTGCACACACTGCGCGCCAAGGTGCAGTCGGAGGACCAGTCCACCGTCATCATCGAGTCGCGCGAGGGCCAGTTCGAGACCAAGGCGCAGCTTCTGAAGCTGAACAAGGACGTCTACCTGCACAATTCGACCGGTACCGAGGCCTGGATGACGCAGGCCGACATCGACATGGGCAAAGGCACCGTCACCTCCGACTCGCCGGTTGACGTCAAATGGGACGGCGGCACTCTGCGCGGCCAGCGGATGCGCATCACCGAAAAGGGCGACCTGATCCGGTTCGAGGGCGGTGTGGTGATGAACATCGACAACGCCTCACTCGGAGAACCGCCTCCCGCCGCGCAGCCTGCGCCGCCGCCCGCCCCGACCAAGCCGCGGGCGGCCCCCAATTCCGGCCAGCGAGCCGTCGCGAGGTGATCTCGACAATGCCCATTGCCGTTTGGTTTCGCCGGCTTCGTGGCCCGGTCGCGCTCGCCAGTGCAGCGCTGGTTGCTCTGTACGTTGGCGGCACGGTGCCGGCGACGGCGCAGAGCGCTGTGCAGGGCGTGCCGAACGCGATGCAGGGCTTCTCGCAGAACCGCGACAAGCCGATCCAGATCGAATCCGATACCCTGGAAGTGCGCGACAAGAACAAGGAAGCGACCTTCACCGGCAACGTCAAAGTGGTGCAGGGCGACACGACCATGACGTCGCAGACGCTAGTGGTGTTCTACGATCAGGATCAGGCGCCGGCGAAGGGCGTCAAGGGCAAGCCGATGCCGGCGGCCGCGCCGGGCCCGGATGGCGCGTCGTCGATCCGGCGGCTCGAAGCCAAGGGCCATGTCGTCGTGACCCAAAAGGATCAGGTCGTCACCGGCGACAAGGCGGTATTCGAGACCAAGACCAATTTGGTGACGATGACCGGCAACGTGGTGCTGACCCAGGCCCGCAATGTGGTGCGCGGCGACCGGCTTCTGGTCGACATGACCACCGGCGTGTCACGGGTGGAATCTGACAGCGGCCGGGTGCAGGGCCTGTTTCAATCCTCGGGCGCGAATGGCGGCGGACCACTGCCGCTCGGACCGCCGACCAGCTCCGGTAAGCCGAAGTGAGCGTACTGGATCACCAGCGAGCACCGCGAATCTTGAACCACGCGGTCGCCGCATATAACAGCGGCAGCGCCGCGAATTACGCGGCGACGCGCGTCACGGAACAGGTTCGGTAGCGCATGGTGGATCTTCGCGGCATGTTCCGTCGGCGCGGCCCGAAAGCTCCCGGGTTTGGCGGCGCGCGGAACGATATCACCGGCTACGGCAACGAGGTCGGCGATCTGCTCACCACGCCCGTGCGCGACGCACCGCCGATCGCCCGCGGCGACGCCTATGCGACGCCGCAGCGACAACCGGCCGCGCCTGCGCCGCCGCGCCGCGCCGCCGCCGCCGTGCAACCAGCAGCGCCACAAGCCGTGCCGGCATCCAGTTACTTGGCGGTGCACAGCGTCGAGAAGAGTTTCGGCACCCGCAAGATCGTACGCGGTGTCAGCATCTATGTTCGCCGCGGCGAAGCGGTGGGGCTGCTCGGCCCCAACGGCGCCGGCAAAACCACCGTGTTCTACATGATCACCGGCTTGATCAAGGCCGATAACGGGGCGATCGAACTCGACGGCCACGACGTCACCAAGCTGCCTATGTATCAGCGTGCCCGCCTCGGTATCGGTTACCTGCCGCAGGAAGCCTCGATCTTCCGCGGCCTCACCGTCGAGCAGAACATCCGCGCGGTGCTGGAAGCGGTCGAACCGGACAAGCGCAAGCGCGAAGCCCAGCTCGACAATCTGCTGCAGGAATTCAACATCGAACGCTTGCGCAAGTCGCCGTCGATCGCACTGTCGGGCGGTGAGCGTCGCCGCGTCGAAATCGCCCGCGCGCTCGCCAGCCGCCCGAACTACATGCTGCTCGACGAGCCGTTCGCCGGTATCGACCCGATCGCGGTCGGCGACATTCAGGACCTAGTGCGGCATCTGACCAATCGCGGCATCGGCGTGCTGATCACCGATCACAACGTCCGCGAAACGCTGGGCCTGACCGATCGTGCCTACATCGTCTATGCGGGCGAGATCCTGACCGAGGGCACGCCCGAAGAGATCGTCAACGACCCGGACGTGCGCCGGCTTTACCTTGGCGAGGAATTCCGGCTGTGAAGCTGGTTGCGATTTAAGGCCGTCGGGTCCATGATTACCGTCGCCGGTCTGGTCGTGAGGTGCGATCAGCACTACCGAGACACCGCAAAGACCTCTCGCCCTAAGGGCGTCCGCCTCTACTCCAAATTTCCCATCCGTCAAGGCGTGTACAACCGCTCTGGAAAGGCGTAAGCAAGAAACGGACCAACTACCGTTTCCTGGCCACCATGGCGCTGTCGCAACGTCTCGAATTCCGCCAGACCCAGTCTCTGGTGATGACCCCGCAACTGATGCAGGCGATCAAGCTGCTTCAGCTGTCGAATCTCGACCTCGCGGCTTTCGTCGAGGACGAGATCGAGAAGAACCCGTTGCTCGATCGCGCCGGCGACAATGCGGAACCGCCGGTGGCCGGTGAGGCATCGGCGGAAGGCGCAGAGGGCGGCGGTGAATTCGGCGGGAGCGGCGGCGAGGATCTCGGCGGCGAGGGCACGTCGGATTTCGTCGATCCCGCAGGCGCCAGCGCATTCGAGCCCGGCACCGAAGAATGGATGCATCGCGATCTCGGCAGCCGCAGCGATATCGAGCAGACCCTCGATACCGGTATGGAAAACGTTTTCCCTGAAGAGCCAGCCGAAGCCGCGGCCCGCGCCGCGCAGGACGCCGCACCGGCCTCCTATACCGAATGGGGCGGCGGGGCTTCATCGGATGAGGGCTACAATCTCGAAGCCTTCGTGGCCGCTGAATCGTCGCTGGCCGACCATCTCGCCGAACAACTCGCGGTCGCGGTAACGACGCCATCGCAGCGGCTGATCGGACAATACCTGATAGATCTGGTCGATGATGCCGGCTATCTGCCGGCCGATCTCGGCGATGCCGCCGAACGGCTGGGCGCGAGCCAGGCCGAAGTGGAAGCGCTGGTGCAGGTGCTGCAGACCTTCGATCCGCCCGGTATCTGCGCCCGCAACCTGAGCGAATGCCTCGCCATCCAACTGCGCGAACGCGACCGCTACGATCCGGCGATGCAGGCATTGGTCGAGCACCTCGACTTGCTGGCCAAGCGCGACGTCGCGTCATTACGCAAGATCTGCGGCGTCGACGACGAAGACCTCGTCGACATGATCGGCGAGATTCGTCATCTCGATCCGAAGCCCGGCCTGAAGTTCGGCTCGTCGCGGGTGCAGACAGTTGTGCCCGACGTCTTCGTCCGTCCCGGCCCCGACGGCGGTTGGCTGGTCGAGCTCAACAGCGACACACTGCCGAAGGTGCTGGTCAACCAGTCATATTATTCCGAGCTGTCGAAGACGATCCGCAAGGACGGCGACAAGTCGTACTTCTCCGACTGCCTGCAGAACGCCACCTGGCTGGTGCGCGCGCTCGATCAGCGCGCCCGCACCATTCTCAAGGTGGCGACCGAGATCGTGCGTCAGCAGGACGGATTCTTCACCCACGGCGTCAAGCATCTGCGGCCGCTGAATCTGAAGGCCGTGGCCGACGCGATTCAGATGCACGAATCGACGGTGTCGCGCGTCACCGCCAACAAATACATGGCGACCAATCGCGGCACCTTCGAACTTAAGTATTTCTTCACCGCGTCGATCGCGTCCGCCGACGGCGGCGAGGCGCACTCGGCCGAAGCAGTGCGGCACCAGATCCGCCAACTGATCGACAGCGAAGATCCGTCAGCGATCCTGTCGGATGATACGATCGTCGAACGGCTGCGCGAGGCCGGCATCGACATCGCGCGCCGCACCGTCGCGAAATATCGCGAAGCGATGCGCATTCCCTCTTCAGTGCAGCGCCGTCGCGACAAGCAGAACATGCTGGGCACACAGGCCGGGGCCGCAAGCCGCTCCCGCGACACAGCCCCAGCTTGATTGCGTCGCCCTGCTCTGACTAGAGTCTCTTCCCCAAACGTGAATCGAGGCACTGCCATGACCATCCGGATATCCGGCAAAAGCATCAGCATCGGCGAAGCGCTGCGCAGCCGCGTGAGCGAACGCACCGAGGAGGTGCTGCGCAAGTATTTCGATGGGAATTACTCGGGGCACTTCACGCTCAGCAAAGATGGCTTCGGCTTCCGCACCGATTGTGCGCTGCACCTCGATTCCGGCATCACCCTTGAAGCCGAGTCCAATGCGGCCGACGCCTATGTCAGCGCCGATCAGGCTCTGGTGCAGATCGAGAAGCGCCTGCGCCGCTACAAGAGCCGGCTGAAGGATCGCTCGTCCCGCAAGGCTCATGCGGAAGCCAACGTGCTCGCCGAGCTCAGCACGCCGGTCGATGCGGCCAGCTACGTCATCGAAGCGCCCGGCGACGAAGAGCATCACGAGGACGCCTACAACCCGGTGATCATCGCCGAAGCCACCACCGCGATGAAGCGGCTGTCGGTGAGCGAGGCGGTGGTCGAGCTCGATCTTACGGGTGCACCGGTGGTGGTGTTCCTGCACGGCAGCTCGGGCCGCGTGAACATCATTTATCGCCGCGCCGACGGCAATATCGGCTGGATCGACCCGCCGGTGCTGAACGGCGCAAACTGACGCGCTCACTGTCTCGCGGAAACCACCGCTTGTGGAACTTCCGCGAGGCATTGACGCCCGAGCAACGCTCTGCCTATGGTCCGCCGCTTTTCGGCGGACTGCCGACGCCATTTTACGGCCGCCGGCAAGAATGCTAGACTTAAGTTAGGATCATGATTTCAGAAGCGTTTCAGCCGCGATCAGGAAATCGCGCGGCGCTTCTCGGATCGAACGCTTGACGCAACCCACCGCCGTCCTATTTCACCCGGACCGCACCAACACCCCCGGAACGCCTGATGACGATTACGGATCTTGTCGCGCCCGAGGCCGTCATCCCGGCGCTGAAGGTGATCAGCAAGAAGCAGGCGCTGCAGGAACTCGCGGCGCGTGCCGCGGAGCTGACCGGCCAGAACGAGCGCACGATCTTCGAAGTGCTGCTGCAGCGCGAGAAGCTGGGCACCACCGCGGTCGGCTATGGGGTGGCGATTCCGCACGGCAAGCTGCCGAAGCTGGAGAAGCTGTTTGGGCTGTTCGCGCGGCTGGAACGGCCGATCGATTTCGAAGCGATGGATGGGCAGCCGGTCGACCTGATCTTCCTGCTGCTGGCGCCCGAAGGTGCCGGGGCCGACCACCTCAAGGCGCTGGCGCGCATCGCCCGCCTGCTGCGCGACCAGGACGTCGCCAAGAAGCTGCGCGCTTCCCGCGACGCGCACGCGATATACTCGGTGTTGGCGCTGCCTCCCGCGACTGCGGCGTAACACCGCTCACGCAACCTCCGGCTGGGCATCAGCGCCCCTCGCGCATCGGCCCGCGCACGCCGAACCATCCGAGATCTCCAGCTCTCGCTGCCAGATCACACGTCGGGACGCGTGCTCATTAAAACCGCGCATCGCGCAGGTTGATGAGTTCGCCACAGTCGTGATGAGTTGCGTCCACGCGGCTGAACGGGTCGTGCCGGAGCAGTTTTGTTCTGATGGAGTCCGAAGGGCACCGACGAATTCACCACCTACAACACTTCATGTTGAGGAGACGCGAAGCGCCGTCTCGAACCATGCGCCGCGGGGGGCGTCATTCCTTCGATGATGCCCGGCTTAGCCAGGCTCCTCAGGATGAAGGCTCAGTGCATTCGGAAGGCCATCCCCTCATCAGTTATCGATGAAGCCCTAGGTATTTCCCACAGCCTCAAGCCAAGGCGTCGTCGTTGGTCAGCGCAGGATCGCGTCGTTATCGATACGGGATAGTACGCAATGCGACGGCGCTAACGTTGCCTGCTGGCGGGCGCCTCGGTGCCGCTGATTAGGATCCAGCAGCGCGGGGTCCGTCACCGGACACCCCGCGTCGCGTAACCGTCTTTTGGGTCAGCGCTCAGTGAACGCTGACGGCCTGCAGTTCCTGGCTCCAGGCATTCGCGATCGCTGCTTCGCGGCTGTCGGTCAGCATGATCGGCGTGCCATCGGCCGAATGCAGCGCGAACAGCTTGAGGCCCGGCGCGATTTCGGGAGCCTGCGGAAACAGGCCGGGGACGTCTTCGGAGCGGATCTGCTTCACATAGGCGATGTGGCCTTCGCCCAGATGCGCCAACGCCTCCGGCGTGACGCCCACATTTCCATGCGTAGTACCAGCTTCAGTCATGGTCTCGACTCCTCTAGGAGACTAAGCGGTCGAGTCCGCTACTCGTTCCATTATTCGTGTTCGGTGATGGCGATTGTCTTAATGACCCTTTCAGGCTCCGGCCGAATCAGGTCGATCGACAACAACCCGTTCTTCAGGTCCGCACCCAACACCTGCATCCCATCGGCCAGCACGAAAGTCCGCTGGAAGTGACGTGCGGCAATGCCGCGGTGGATGTATTGCCGAGTTTTGTCATCCTGCTGCCGGCCCCGGATCACCAGTTGATTTTCCTCAACTGTGACATCGAGTTGATCGCGGGTGAATCCAGCCACCGCCAGTGTGATGCGCAGCTTTTCGGGATCGCCGTTGCTGCGTTCGCACCGTTCGATGTTGTACGGGGGGTACCCGTCGGCGCCCTTGACGACGCGGTCGAGCGCACGCTCGATCTCGTCGAATCCCAGCAGGAAGGGACTAGATAACGAAGGAACACGAGACATCACAAAGTCCTCTCGAAGCGACTTTGAGGGGGTCCTTGCGGCACCCCGTCGACCGTCCGGCACCTTGCCGTCCAGTCCAGACCAATATGGGCAGTGCAAAAGAACTGTTCAAGAAGGCCAGAACAGCGAATTCCACCAGTAGCTTACGGTCGGCTAGCCGGCAATGCGGCGGCGCCCGTCGGCGGAAAACAGATGCAGGCTGTGCGGAGCGGCCGCGACCGTAATGCGCTCGCCGATCGCCGGCGCGACTTGGCCGGGAATCCGGACGATGACATCCCCCCCGGCCCCTTCGCCGGGTTTCCCAGCGACCACCGGCCGCGCCTCATGCCCGGCCCGGACCCCATAGACGAACGTCTCCGGCCCGACCCGCTCGATCGCCTCGACGGTGATATCGAGTGCCAATCCGCCTTGAGCTGCCGTCCCTGGGCCGATGACGAGGTCCTCCGGGCGAACGCCCAGAATGCCCGCCTCGGGCGGCGCGCCACTGAGCTGGCTCCGCAGATCGTGTGCCAGGGTCAGCAGGTTCATCGGCGGTGCGCCGATGAACGAAGCCACGAAGGTCGTCGCCGGCTTGGCGTAGACGTCCAGCGGCGAACCGATCTGTTCGACCTGCCCGCCATTCATCACCACAAGCACATCGGCCAGCGTCATCGCCTCGAGCTGGTCATGGGTGACGTAAATCGCCGTGGTGGCGAGCCGGCGCTGTAGCTTGCGGATTTCGACCCGCATCGCGACCCGCAGCTTGGCGTCAAGATTGGACAACGGCTCGTCGAACAGAAACACCTTGGGGTGCCGCACGATGGCGCGGCCCATCGCGACCCGTTGGCGCTGGCCGCCGGACAATTGCCGCGGCTTGCGGGTGAGCATCGGACCGAGTTCAAGGATGCGCGCCGCTTCCTGCACCCGCGCGTCGATCTCCGCCTTGGCCATACCGCGATTGCGGAGCCCGTAAGCCATGTTGTTGTACACGGTCATATGGGGGTAGAGCGCGTAGTTCTGAAACACCATCGCGATATCGCGATCGGCCGGCTCGACGTCGTTGACGACACGGCCGCCGATCTCGATTTCGCCTACTGTTATCGTTTCCAGCCCGGCGACCATCCTTAGCAGCGTGGATTTGCCGCAGCCGGAGGGGCCGACCAGCACGCAGAACTGGCCATCGCCGACCGCGAAGTCGACACCCTTGATGGCCTCGAAGCCACCCGGATAGGTCTTGCGGACATTGCGGAGAACGACATCGGCCACGATTACTTCTCCGTCTCGACCAGTCCGCGCACGAACAGCTTCTGCATCAGCACCACCACGGCGACCGGCGGCAGCATCGCCAGCACCGCGGTCGCCATCACGATCGGCCATTCGGTCAGCGCATCCGAGGTGACAATCATTTTGCGGATGCCGATCTGGATGGTCTGCATGTCGTCACGCGTGGTGATCAGCAGCGGCCAGAGATATTGATTCCAGCCGAGGATGAAGAGGATCACGAACAGCGCCGCCATATTGGTGCGCGACAGCGGCAGCAGCGTATCCCAGAAGAACCGCAGCGGCCCGGCGCCGTCGATCCGCGACGCTTCCAACAGCTCGTCCGGCACCGTCATGAAGAACTGCCGGAACAGCAGCGTTGCGGTTGCCGACGCGATCAGCGGCAGCGCCAGCCCGGCGTAGCTATCCAGCAGATTAAGGTCGGCGGCGATCTTGTAGGTCGGATAGATCCGGACCTCGACCGGCAGCATCAGCGTGATGAAGATGATCCAGAAGATCGTCATCCGGAACGGAAACCGGAAGTACACGATCGCGTAGGCGGAGATGATCGAGATCGCGATCTTGCCAAGCGCGATCGACATCGCCATCACGAACGAGTTGAACAGCATGCTGGCGACCGGCTCCCGCGTGGTGCCGGAGGAACCGACGAAGATGGTCTTGTAGTAGGTTTCCAGGAAATGGCCGCCGGGCAGCAGCGACATCTGGCCATTGGCGATGGTGGCGTTGTCCTGGGTCGAGGCGACGAACGCCAGATAGACCGGGAAGGCAACGATCGCGACGCCGATCCACAGGATCAGGTGCGGCACCAGGTTTCCGAACTTCCGGCGCTCGACCATCAGTAATTCACCTTGCGCTCGACGAAGCGGAACTGGATCGCGGTGAGTGCAATCACGATCGCCATCAGGATCACCGACTGAGCCGCCGAACTGCCAAGGTTGGAGCCGAGCAGGCCGTCCTGATAAACTTTGTACACCAGCGTCTCGGTCGCTTTGGCTGGACCGCCGCGCGTCATGGTGTCGATGATGCCGAAAGTATCGAAGAAGGCGTACACGACATTGACGATCATCAGGAAGAAAATCGTCGGCGACAGCAGCGGGAAGATGATGGTCCAGAACCGGCGCATCGGCCGGGCACCGTCGATCGCGGCCGCCTCGATCACGCTGGACGGAATCGCCTGCAGTCCGGCCAGGAAGAACAGGAAGTTATAGGAGATCTGCTTCCAGGCCGCCGCGAGCACGATCAGCAGCGCCGCCTGATCACCATCGAGCAGCGGATTCCAATCGACGCCGAGCGCGCGAAGCCCATGGGCAATCACGCCGAGCGAAGGATTGAGCATGAACACCCACAGCACACCGACCACCGGCGGCGCCACCGCGTAGGGCCAGATCAGCATGGTGCGGTAGAACGTCGAGCCGCGCAGCGGCCGGTCCGCCATCACTGCCAGCAGCAGTGCCAGCGACAGCGACGACAGCGCAATCGCGAAGGAGAATACGAAAGTGCGGATGATCGCGTCGAAGTAGTCAGGCTGCTCGAGCAGCTCGCGATAATTGTCGAACCAGACGAAGACGGTCGATAGACCGAACGCGTCCTGCAGCAGGAACGATTGGATCACGGCCTGCACGGCCGGCCAATAGAAGAACACCAGCACCACCACGAGCTGCGGCAGCACCAGCAGATAGGGCAGGAACTTCGACTGGAAGACGGCGTGCTTGAGCATCGTGCGGTTTGCTTACCTGTGGCCGGCGGCCTCAACAAGCACTCCGCCGTCATCGCCCGGCTTGGCCGGGCGACCCAGTACTCCGAAAGCCCGCGATCTTGCCGCGACGCTCTGGAATACTGGGTGCCCCGCCTTCGCGGGGCATGACGGCCTGGAGCGTCGGCTCACTTCACCGCCGTCTTCTCGAACTGCCGCAGCATCGTGTTGCCGCGCGTCACAGCGGCGTCGAGGGCTTCCTGGGCGGTCTTCTTGCCGGCCAGCGCTTGCTCGATTTCTTCCGCCCAGACGTCGCGGAGCTGCACCATATTGCCGAGCCGCAGACCGCGCGAATTCTCGGTCGGCGGCTTGTTGGTCAGCTCCTTGATCGGCGTCTCCAGGTACGGCTGCTCCTTGTAGAAGCCGTCGGCCTTGGCCTTCTCATAGGCTGCCTTGGTGATCGGCAGATAGCCCGAGGCCTTGTGGATCGCGACCTGACGATCGGTGTCGGACAGGAACGCCAGGAACTTGGCGACGCCCTTGTACTCGGCGGCATTCTTGCCGCCCATCACCCACAGCGAAGCGCCGCCGATGATCGAATTCTGCGGCGCACCCTTGACGTCCGGATAGTAGGGCATAGGCGCGTTGGTCCAGTTGAACTTGGCTTGCGACTTGACGTTGCCGAAGAAGCCCGACGAGGTCAGGAACAGCGGGCATTCACCCGAGGTGAAGCGGCCTTCGCCGGTGTTGGTGCGGCCGGAATAGTCGTAGGTCTTGTCCTTCTGCAGCTCGATCAGCTTCTGCAGGTGCTTGACCTGAACCGGACCGTTGAATTCGAGCTTGGTGTCGAAGCCGTCGAGACCATTGGCTTTGCTGGCCAGCGGCACGTTGTGCCAGGCCGAGAGCTGCTCGAGATTGGCCCAGGTGACCCAGGCGGTGGAGAAACCGCAGGTGGCGTAGCCGGCCGCCTTCAGCTTCTTGGCGTCTTCGAACACCTCGGGCCAGGTCTTCGGGATCTCGGCGATGTCGGCCTTCTTCAGCGCGTCGAGATTGACCCACATCACCATCGACGACGAGTTGAACGGGAACGACAGCATCTCGCCCTTGGAGGTCGAGTAATAGCCGGTGATCGCCGGCAGATAGGCCTTGGGGTCGAACGGCTCGCCGGTCTCCTGCATCAATTTGTAGACCGGCTTTACCGCGCCAGTCGCCGCCATCATGGTGGCGGTGCCGACTTCGAACACCTGGAGGATGTGCGGCGCGTTGCCGGCGCGGAACGCCGCGATGCCGGCGTTCATGGTATCGGCGTAGCCACCCTTGTAGGTCGGCACCACCTTGTAGTCGCCCTGCGCGGCATTGAACTCGTTGGCCAACTTGACGATGACGTCGTTGTTGCCACCGGTCATCGCGTGCCACCACTGAATTTCGGTGACCGCATACGCCGGCGCAGCCATCGCCAGCGTTGCGGCGATCGCCGTCGCGGCGGCCGCAGTCAGGCCAAAGGATCGAAATGCCATGAAAACCTCCCGGTTGGGCACGTCCTGTCGTGGTGGGCGCGCGTAGCAGCGTGCGATGACAGACACATGACCGTATAAGCGAGGCCCTGCCGGGTAGGGAAGCGGCGGCATCGCGGCCGCCGGAAAAGCTTGTGACGCAACGCAGCACGCCGCTGCGCTGCGGTAATTACTGCTGGTTAGCGGCGACGACCACGACGAGCGACGCCGGCATAGCTGCCGGCGCCGCTGTGATCAGCGCTTGCGCTCTGGGCCGCTGACGATGCCCTCGGCGACCAGCTTGGAGATATCGTCCGCCGAATAGCCGAACTCGCCCAACACTTCGCTGGCGTGTTGGCTGAATTTCGGCGGCAGGCCGCGCAGGCTCGCCTTGGTGCGCTCGAACCTGATCGGTGAGGCTACGCCCTTGTACCAGTCCTTCTCGATCACATCGCCGCGGTAGGCGGTGTGGGGGCTGGTCAGCGCCTTGTCGATCGTCTGCACCGGGCCGGCCGGGAGGCCCGCATTGAGCAGCCGGTCGCACAGCGGCACCGCGTCGTGCTGGCTGAACACCGCTTCGAGTTCGGCGCGGAGAGCGGCGCGGTTGGCGATGCGGTCCTTGTTGCGCGCGAAGCGCGGATCGGTGCCGAGTTCCGGCTTGCCGATCTCCTTGCACAGCTTACGGAAGGTGCCGTCATTGCCGACGCCGGTGAAGATCTGGCCGTCGCGGGCGTTGAAGGTGGAATACGGCACCAGATTTGGGTGCTCGTTACCGGTCAGCGCCGGCGGCTTGCCATGCAGGAAGTAGTTCGCGGTATGCGGATGCATGATCGCGAGACCGGTTTCGTACAGCGTGGTCTCCACGAACTGGCCCTTGCCGGAGCGTTCGCGCTCCGCCAGCGCCATCAGGATACCGATGGTCGCATACAGGCCGGTGGTGATGTCGACCAGCGGCACACCGATTCGCACCGGGCCGGTCTCCGGCGAGCCGGTCGCAGCGATCATGCCGGTCATCGCCTGGATGATGGCGTCATAACCGGGATTGCCGCCGCGCGGGCCGTCGGCGCCGAAGCCCGAAATCCGGCAATGCACCAGCCGCGGAAACTTCTCGCGAATCACCTCGTTGGAGAGGCCCCATTTGTCGAGCGTGCCGGGTTTGAAGTTCTCGATCAGCACGTCGGCGTCTTCGAGCATCTTCAACAGCACCTCGCGCCCGCCGGGTGAGGCGAGATCGAGACCGATGGAACGCTTGTTGCGATTCACGCCGAGAAAATACGCCGCGTCCTCGTCATGGAAGGGAGGGCCCCAGTCGCGCACTTCGTCGCCGGCCGGAGGTTCGACCTTGATGACGTTGGCGCCGTGGTCGGCGAGGATTTGGGTGCAATAGGGGCCGCCGAGCACGCGAGTGAGATCGATCACGCGCAATCCGGCGATTGCGCCGGGCATCGATGCAGAGGTCATAAGGGCTTTCTTACCGAAGCTTTGCAGGAGCGGAGAACTTATCGTCCTCGACACCGTCTTGGCAAATGCCCGGCGGGCTTCGGCTTCGTTTGCAGCGCGTAGGACGCTTCAGCGCTGCGGGCCTGAGCGGCGGCGCTGGATATGCGCCTGAGCGAAACAAAAGCCTGAGGGGAAGGATGGTGGAGCCAGGCGGGATCGAACCGCCGACCTCTTGCATGCCATGCAAGCGCTCTCCCAGCTGAGCTATGGCCCCTTACCCTGGGTGCGCGGCGCAAATCAAAATCGGCCGCGCGGCAATCGTTGATCACATATCGGCGACGATCTCAAGTCTCCTCATCGCCAGAAACGTCACCAATGATGTCCGTGACGTCTTCATCCTCTTCTTCTTCGTCGGCGATGAAGGTCGAATCGTCGTCATCGTCGTCGATCGCCTCGTCGATTTCGATGTCGTCCTCGGATTCCGGCACCACGGCCTTGACCTTGCCGGTGTTCTCCTCGGCATCGGCCTCTTCCAGCGACACCAGCTCTTCGGCCTCCATCGCCTCGGGCGCCTCGGTGTCCACGACAGGGGAGCGCTGATCCGCACGGGTGCGCGGCGCCGTGACCGGTGCAATCGGCACCACCTCGCCAGTGTAGGGCGAGATCACAGGATTCTTGTTCAGATCGTAGAACTTTTTGCCCGTCGTCGGGCAAATGCGTTTGGTTCCGAGATCGGATTTCGCCACTTGTGCAACCTTGGGATTTCTTGAAAAACGGTGCTTCACTTGGCTAGTTGGCACGCCGCTGTCAATAGCGGTTTATGCCGAAGGCCGCGAGGCGCCGCGACGCCAGGCCGAATCACCCGCAGCCCCGAGGGACCACCATCTTGACTGATTCGAACCAGCCGACGCCGCTGCAGGCGCGCAAGAGCGGCGCATTGCATGGCACCGCGCGCGTCCCAGGCGACAAGTCGATTTCGCACCGGGCGCTGATTCTCGGCGCGCTGGCGGTCGGCGAGACCCGAATCTCCGGCTTGCTCGAGGGCGAAGACGTCATCAACACCGCCAAAGCGATGCGCGCGCTCGGTGCCAAGGTCGAGCGCACCGGCGACTGCGAATGGCGCGTGCATGGCGTCGGCGTTGCAGGCTTTGCGACGCCGGAGGCCCCGCTGGATTTCGGCAATTCGGGCACCGGCTGCCGTTTGGCGATGGGCGCGGTGGCCGGATCGCCTATTGTGGCGACTTTCGACGGCGATGCATCGCTGCGCAGCCGGCCGATGCGGCGAATCGTCGATCCCTTGGAGCTGATGGGTGCCAAGGTGGTGTCGTGCAGCGAGGGCGGCCGATTGCCGCTGGCCCTGCAGGGCGCCCGCGATCCGCTGCCGATTCTGTACCGTACCCCGGTGCCGTCGGCGCAGATCAAATCCGCCGTGCTGCTTGCCGGCCTGTCGGCGCCCGGCGTCACTACCGTGATCGAGGCCGAGGCCAGCCGCGACCATACCGAGCTGATGCTGCAGCATTTCGGCGCCACGATCGTCACCGAAGCCGAAGGTGCCCATGGCCGTAAGATTTCATTAACCGGCCAGCCCGAATTGCGCGGCGCTCCGGTGGTGGTGCCGGCCGATCCGTCGTCCGCGGCCTTTCCGATCGTCGCGGCGCTAGTGGTGCCCGGCTCCGATATCGAATTGACCGACGTGATGACCAACCCGCTGCGCACCGGGTTGATCACGACGCTGCGCGAAATGGGCGCCTCGATCGAGGACAGCGACGTCCGGGGCGATGCCGGCGAGCCGATGGCCCGGTTCCGGGTGCGCGGCTCGAAGCTGAAGGGCGTCGAGGTGCCGCCGGAACGCGCGCCGTCGATGATCGACGAATATCTGGTGCTGGCGGTCGCCGCTGCGTTCGCCGAAGGCACCACCGTGATGCGCGGCCTCCACGAGCTGCGGGTCAAGGAAAGCGACCGGCTGGAAGCGACGGCGGCGATGCTGCGGGTCAATGGCGTCGCGGTCGAGATCGCAGGCGACGATCTGATCGTCGAGGGTAAGGGCCATGTGCCGGGCGGCGGTGTGGTCGCCACCCACATGGATCATCGCATCGCGATGTCGGCTCTCGCCATGGGCCTCGCCTCGAACAAGCCGGTGACGGTCGACGACACCGCCTTCATCGCCACCAGCTTCCCGGACTTCGTTCCGATGATGCAGCGGCTCGGCGCGGAATTCGGCTGAGCCTCAGACCGCTTCGACCGGCTGAAGGCCGACGATCCGGTCGGTTTCGTTCTGCGCGGCGGTCAGAGCCGCCTGCAGCCGCTCCGCGATCTCTGCGGTCGGCGAGCCTGCCTCGACGGTGATCGGCTCGCCGAACCGGATCGCGACCTTCGCGAACAATCCCGGCAGCATCAGCCGATCCCAGCTCCGGAGCAGCTTGTGACGCGACAGGCTGACCGAAACCGGCAGGATCGGCAGCCCGGTCAGCCGCGCCATGTCGAGAACGCCCTCGCTGTTGATGCGCATCCGCGGACCGCGCGGGCCGTCGGGTGTGACGAACAGGCTGTGGCCGGACTTGCCCAGCCGCATCATTTCGCGCGCCGCCCGCATCCCGCCCTTGGAGCTTGAGCCGACCGCGGTCTGAATCCCGAACGCGGCCCCGACCCTGGAAATGATCTTGCCGTCGCGATGTCCGCTGATCAGCGCGACCAGCGGCTTGCTCTTGGTCTGCAGCATCGGCGCCATGATCAGCCGCCCGTGCCACATCGCCAGGATGTAAGGCTCGGGGATCGGAACGGCCTGCCGATCGTATCGGCCGGTCCACATCACGAACTTAAAATAGATCTTGGAAAAGTTGACGCCGAGCGACAGGACCGCATCTGATCGCGTAATCCGTTTGACGAAAGCGGGCGTGGCCATCCAGGCAGGGTCCGGGCAGAGATTGATAGGAAATCGCCAACGAGGCTGGCTTCGGCGGATCGCGGATTTATACCCAGTCGTTCACGGCTGCAAACCACCGCGGTACGTCGTCGGGACGCCCCGCCGCCGTAAAGGCACACCACGCCAATTGGAATGCACAAGAGAATGATCATCGCAATCGACGGACCGGCTGCATCGGGCAAAGGCACGCTCGCCAAGCGGCTGGCCGCACATTACGGCTTCAGGCACCTTGATACCGGCGTGATCTACCGCGCGGTTGCCAAGGCGATGTTGGACGCCGGCGCCGACCTCACCGACGAGGCGCGCGCCGCCGAGGTCGCGCGCACGCTCGACCCGTCGCGGTTCGACGACCCGGCGCTGAAGGGTCACGCGGTCGGCGAGGCCGCCTCGGTGGTGTCGGCCCATCCGCAAGTTCGCGCCGCGCTGGTCGAGTTCCAGCAGGCTTTCGCGGCCGCGCCTCCCGGCGCCGTGCTGGATGGTCGCGACATCGGCACGGTGATCTGTCCCGACGCCGAGGTGAAGATCTTCGTGGTCGCCTCGCCCGAGGTCCGTGCCCACCGCCGCTTCCTGGAAGCCCAGTCCCGCGGCGAACCCGCCGACGAGGCGGTGATCCTGGCCGATATCGTCAAGCGCGACGAACGCGACAAGAACCGCTCGGCGGCGCCGCTCAAGCAAGCACCGGATGCAGTCTTGCTCGATAATTCCTATTTGGATATAGAAGGCGGCGTCCGGGCCGCCATCGACATTGTCGAGGCCGTTCGAGCGGGCCGGCGTCGGGTCTAATCGACCAAACCGACGCCGTCATTGGAGGTTCGCCCGCTCCGCCGCCACCGCCGCGATGGCCGGATGAAGACCGCGAGATCCATCTCGGATTCGTCGCTTCTTTTGCCGCCGGACGTTCTGCTGGAATGCCCCAATCTGCGATCCGCTTCACCGCGGATCAACGTCTCGACCGTGCAGGCATGCTGCCGGCCCGCTCCGCACTGATGTGCTGGGCGGTCGTCAGGTTCGCGGACCCCTGACACTGTGCGCGCGAGACGGCCCTCAACCGAACTGCCGGCGACATCCGCATCTGGAGAACAAATGGCTTCGACTGACACTTACAACCCGACCCGCGACGATTTCGCCGCGATGCTCGACGAGTCCTTCGCCGGCGGCAACCTGCAGGAAAGCTCTGTTATCAAGGGCAAGGTCGTCGCGATCGAGAAGGACATGGCCGTCATTGACGTCGGCCTGAAGACCGAAGGCCGCGTGCCGCTGCGCGAATTCGCAGGTCCGGGCCGCGACAACGAGATCAAGGTCGGCGATACCGTCGAGGTGTTCCTCGATCGGATCGAGAATGCGCTCGGCGAAGCCGTGCTGTCGCGCGACAAGGCGCGCCGCGAAGAGAGCTGGGGCAAGCTCGAGAAGGCCTTCCAGAACAACGAGAAGGTGTTCGGCGTCATCTTCAATCAGGTCAAGGGCGGCTTCACGGTCGACCTCGACGGCGCCGTGGCGTTCCTGCCGCGCTCGCAGGTCGACATTCGTCCGATCCGCGACGTTGCGCCGCTGATGAACAACTCGCAGCCGTTCCAGATCCTCAAGATGGATCGCCGCCGTGGCAACATCGTCGTGTCGCGCCGGACCGTGCTGGAAGAGACCCGCGCCGAGCAGCGCCAGGAGCTGGTGCAGAACCTCGAAGAGGGTCAGGTGATCGACGGCGTCGTCAAGAACATCACCGATTACGGTGCGTTCGTCGACCTCGGCGGCATCGACGGCCTGCTGCACGTGACCGATATCGCCTGGCGCCGGGTCAATCACCCGACCGAGGTGCTGACCATCGGCCAGACCGTCAAGGTCAAGATCATCAAGATCAACCACGAGACCCACCGCATCTCGCTCGGCATGAAGCAGCTGCTGGACGATCCGTGGCAGGGCATCGAGGCCAAGTACCCGCTGAACGCGCGCTTCACCGGCCGCGTGACCAACATCACCGACTACGGTGCGTTCGTCGAGCTCGAGCCGGGCATCGAAGGCCTGATCCACGTCTCCGAGATGTCGTGGACCAAGAAGAACATGCACCCCGGCAAGATCGTTTCGACCTCTCAGGAAGTCGAAGTGCAGGTGCTCGAGGTGGATTCGGTCAAGCGCCGTATCTCGCTCGGTCTCAAGCAGACCATGCGCAATCCGTGGGAAGTGTTCGTCGAGAAGCATCCGGTCGGTTCGACCGTCGAAGGCGAGGTCAAGAACAAGACCGAGTTCGGTCTGTTCCTGGGTCTCGACGGCGACGTCGACGGCATGGTCCACCTGTCGGACCTCGACTGGAAGCTGCCGGGCGAGCAGGTGATCGACAACTTCAAGAAGGGCGACATGGTCAAGGCCGTGGTGCTCGACGTGGACGTCGAAAAGGAGCGCATCTCGCTCGGCGTCAAGCAGCTCGAAGGCGACCCCTTCGCCGAGCCGGGCGACGTCAAGAAGGGTGCTGTCGTGACCTGCGAAGTGCTCGACGTGAAGGAAAGCGGCATCGACGTGCAGATCGTCGGCACCGACTTCAACACCTTCATCAAGCGCTCGGAGCTGGCGCGCGACCGCAACGACCAGCGCAGCGACCGCTTCGCGGTTGGTGAGAAGGTCGACGCCCGCGTCATCCAGTTCGACAAGAAGGCCCGCAAGGTCCAGGTGTCGATCAAGGCGCTGGAAGTGGCCGAGGAGAAGGAAGCCATCGCGCAGTACGGCTCTTCCGATTCGGGCGCGACGCTGGGCGACATTCTCGGCACCGCGCTCAAGCAGCGCGACAAGTAAGCCTCAGGCTTACCTCACGACATCAAGGGCTCCGGCATGGCCGGGGCCCTTTTTCGTTGCGCGCCCCGCGATGCGACGGCCGACGCCAAGTGGTCGCAGGCGTGCGGGCAGGCAGCGGAACGAACCATGTTTTCTTCATATTGGATTGTAATTGATGTATTTCGCTCATGGGACGGCAACGATCCCATCCGACAACCGAAACGATAGCCGCCGACCGGAGAACCGCTGATGTCGCTTGATTCCGATGTGATCGTCGATCGCCGACGGATGCGAAGGAAGCTGACGTTCTGGCGCGTGGCGGCTGTACTGGTCGCGATCGTCGCTGTGGTGGCGATCGGTGCGATGGTGTCGCCGGCGGGACGCGGTGCGCTCACGTCGACCGGCTCGATCGCCCGCATCAAGATCGAGGGCCTGATCCGCAGCAATGACGAGCGTGTCCAAGCGCTCGACCGGCTCGGCAAGTCGTCCTACTCGGCCGTGATCGTCCACATCAATTCGCCCGGCGGCACCACTGCGGGCTCCGAGGAATTGCACGACGCGCTGGCGAGGCTGAAGGCGAAGAAGCCGATGGTCGTGGTGGTCGAAGGGCTCGCCGCCTCCGGCGGCTACATCGCCGCACTTGCCTCCGAACACATCGTCGCGCAGCAGACCTCACTGGTCGGCTCGATCGGCGTGCTGTTCCAGTATCCGAACGTGTCCGAGCTGCTGAAGACCGTCGGCGTCAAGGTCGAGGAAGTGAAATCGTCGCCGCTGAAGGCTGCGCCGAACGGTTTCGAGCCGACGAGTCCCGAGGCGCGCGCCGCCATCGAGGCGCTGGTGAAGGATTCCTACGCTTGGTTCCGCGGCATGGTTCAGCAGAGCCGCAAGATGACCGACGATCAGCTCAACGTCGTCGCCGACGGCCGGGTGTTCACCGGGCGCCAGGCCGTGGGCCTGAAACTGATCGACGAACTCGGCGACGAGAGGACCGCGATCGCGTGGCTGGAGAAGGCCAAGAACGTCAAAGCCGGCCTGCCGGTGCGCGACTACAAGCTGGCACCGCAATTTGGGGATCTCACCTTCCTGCGTGCTGCGGCTTCCGTCGCGTTCGACGCAGCGGGGCTTGGCGTGATCGCGCGCCGCGTCGAGCAGACCGGCGCGATGCAGTCGGTCGAGCGGCTCGGCCTCGACGGCATGCTGGCGCTGTGGGCGCCGTCCGCGGGTCAGTGATCTCTGCCCGCGGGGCGTGCAGCCCGTGCGGTATTTTGACCCTGAAAGCGGGTTCAGTGACGCCTATCGGACGCCTTTCGCCGGGGCGTCTGTCCGATTTAGCGTCTTGACAGTTCACGGCATTTTCACGGAAATGGCGGTCCGCACGCACGGACCACATCCTCGATGATCAAATCCGAACTCGTTCAGCGTATCGCCGAGCACAACCCGCACCTGTATCAGCGGGACGTCGAGAACATCGTCAACGCGATCCTCGATGAGATCGTCGACGCATTGGCGCGTGGGGATCGGGTTGAGCTTCGCGGCTTTGGCGCATTCTCGGTGAAGCATCGTCCGGCACGCGCCGGACGCAATCCGCGCACCGGGGCTCATGTGCCTGTCGATCAGAAGACCGTGCCGTTTTTCAAGACCGGCAAGGAAATGCGTGAGCGCCTGAACCGCGACAGCGGCGACGACGCCCCAACCAGCGATACAGCGTAACGCGACGCCCCATTGCCGAGCCAGGCGAGCGAATGACATGCAGAAATTCCTGACGGCCCTGGTGCTGATCCCGCTCGGTTTGATCCTCGTGGTGTTCGCGGTCGCCAACCGCCACATGGTCGACGTCTCGTTCGACCCGCTCGACCCCACAAACCCGCTCGGCCACATCCGGCTGCCGCTGTTCGTGGTGATCATCGTCACCGCGATCATCGGCGTGATCCTCGGCGGTATCGCCACCTGGTTCGGACAGCGGCGCTGGCGACGCGCCGCCCGTCGGCATCAGGCCGAAGCGATCGAAGCCCAGAACCAGCTCGCCAGCCTGCGCGCCAGCATCGCGACGCCGGCGCAGAGCGAGCCACGCCGCCTGCTGCTCGAGAGCGGTTCCAGCGGCGCCGGGCGCGACAAGTCCCGCGCGACGTTGTAAGACTGCGCATTCTCTGCGGCGCCCTGGCGCGCCGGCAACCCAGATTCAGCGCACAGCCATGTCCACCATTGTGAAAATCTGCGGTCTGACGACCGCCGACACGCTGGAAGCAGCGGTCGAAGCCGGCGCCGATATGGTCGGCTTCGTGTTCTTTCCCGCTTCGCCGCGTCACCTCGACATCGACTTCGCCGATGCGCTCGGCCGTCAAGTCCGCAGCCGCGCCGCCAAGGTCGCGCTCACCGTCGATGCCGACGACGACCTGCTCGACGCCATCGTCGAGCAGCTTCGGCCGAACTGGCTGCAATTCCACGGCAGCGAGAGCCCGGAGCGGGTGCGTTCGATCAAGCGCATCTACGGCCTGCCGGTGATGAAGGCGATCGCGGTGGCGGGCCCGGAAGATCTTTCGGTGCTGCCGGACTACGCCGCGGTGGCCGACCGCATCCTGTTCGACGCACGGCCGCCGAAGGACGCCACCCGCCCCGGCGGGCTCGGCGCAGCGTTCGACTGGAAGCTGCTCGACGGCGTCAATCTCAAACTGCCGTTCCTGGTCTCCGGTGGGATCAACGCCGGCAACGTCGCCGAAGCGCTGCGGGTGACGCGCGCGCAGGGCGTCGACGTGTCGTCGGGGGTTGAAACCTCGCCCGGCGAAAAGGACCCGGACCTGATCCGCGACTTCATCCGCGCCGCCCGCGCGGCCTAACCGAAGAGCTGACATGAACCAAGCTTTGCCGAATTCCTTCCGGTCCGGCCCCGACGAGCGCGGGCATTTCGGTATCTATGGCGGCCGCTTCGTCGCCGAGACGCTGATGCCGCTGATCCTCGATCTGGAAAAGGCCTATGCGGAAGCCAAGGCCGACCCGGCGTTCCGCGCCGAGATGGACAACCATCTCAAGCACTATGTCGGACGTCCCTCGGCGCTGTACTTCGCCGAGCGGCTGACCGAGCATTTCGGCGGCGCCAAGATCTACTTCAAGCGCGAAGACCTCAACCACACCGGCGCCCACAAGGTGAACAACGTGCTCGGCCAGATCATGCTGGCCAAGCGCATGGGCAAGCCGCGGGTGATCGCCGAGACCGGCGCCGGCATGCACGGCGTCGCCACCGCGACGATGTGCGCCAAGTTCGGTCTCGAATGCGTGGTGTTCATGGGCGCGGTCGACGTCGAACGCCAGCAGCCCAACGTGCTGCGGATGAAGGCGCTCGGCGCCGAAGTCCGCCCCGTCACCTCCGGCGCCAACACGCTGAAGGACGCGATGAACGAGGCGCTGCGTGACTGGGTCACAAACGTCCACGACACCTTTTACTGCATCGGCACGGTCGCCGGCCCGCATCCCTATCCGATGATGGTGCGCGACTTCCAGGCGGTGATCGGTCAGGAAGTCCGCGAGCAGATCATGCAGGCCGAAGGTCGCCTGCCCGACTCGCTGGTGGCCTGCATCGGCGGCGGCTCCAACGCGATGGGGCTGTTCCATCCGTTCCTCGACGATCCGGGCGTCGCGATCTACGGCGTCGAAGCCGCGGGCCATGGGCTCGACAAGCTGCACGCGGCATCGATTGCCGGCGGCAAGCCGGGCGTGCTGCACGGCAACCGCACCTATCTGCTGATGGATGCGGACGGCCAGATCGAAGAAGCGCATTCGATCTCCGCCGGCCTCGATTATCCGGGCGTCGGCCCCGAGCACTCCTGGCTGCACGACGTCGGCCGCGTCAACTTCCTGTCCGCCACCGACACCGAAGCGCTCGACGCGTTCAAGCTGTGCTGCCGGCTCGAAGGCATCATCCCGGCGCTGGAGCCGAGCCACGCGCTCGCCAAGGTCGCCGACCTCGCGCCCAAGCTGCCGAAGGATCACCTGATGGTCGTGAACATGTCCGGCCGCGGCGACAAGGACCTCGCGTCGGTCGCAGAACATCTCGGGGGCAAGTTCTGATGACCACCCGCATCGACACCCGCTTCGCCGATCTGAAGCAGCAGGGCCGGCCGGCACTCGTCACCTTCGTGATGGCGGGCGATCCTGATCTCGACACTTCGTTGCAGATCCTCAAAGCCTTGCCGGCCGCAGGCGCCGACGTAATCGAGATCGGCATGCCGTTCACCGACCCGATGGCGGACGGTCCGGCGATCCAGGCCGCCGGCCTGCGCGCGTTGAAAGCCGGCACCACGCTGAAGAAGACGCTGAGGCTGGTCCGCGACTTCCGCGCTACCGACAATGCCACCCCGCTGGTGCTGATGGGGTACTACAACCCGATCTATATCTACGGCGTCGATGCCTTCCTGGCGGATGCCAAGGCGGCCGGCGTCGACGGCCTGATCATCGTCGATCTACCGCCCGAAGAGGACGAGGAGCTGTGCTTGCCGGCCATGAAGGCCGGGCTCAACTTCATCCGCCTCGCCACCCCGACCACCGACGAAAAGCGGTTGCCGGCGGTGCTCGCCAACACTTCGGGCTTCGTCTATTACGTCTCGATCACCGGCATCACCGGATCGGCCTCGGCGGATGCGTCGGCGGTCGGCGCCGCGGTGCAGCGGATCAAGCGTCACACCAACCTTCCGGTCTGCGTCGGCTTCGGCATCCGTACGCCGGATGCGGCGCAAGCGATCGCCGCGCAGGCGAACGGCGCGGTGGTGGGCTCGGCGCTGATCGATGCGCTCAAGGCCAGCCTCGACGCCGAGGGCCGCGCCACCAAGGCCACGGTCGGTGCTGTGGCGGATCTGGTCGCCTCGCTCGCGGCCGGCGTTCGCGGTGCGAAACAGGCTGCGGAATAGCAGCAATCGAAGCAGGACGATGGTCTGGACGGGGCCCTGCCCCGCCGCCATATCCTGACAACGCCATGAACCCAGGCGGCGCCTTGTCGGGCGACGCGCGGAGCACGTCATGAACTGGTTGACCAACGTCGTCCGTCCGAAGATCCGCAACATTCTGCGGCGCGAGACTCCGGAGAACCTCTGGATCAAATGTCCGGATACCGGGCAGCTCGTGTTCTACAAGGACGTCGAGCAGAACCAGTTCGTCATTCCCGGCTCCAACTATCACATGCGGATGGGCGCGGTGGCGCGCCTGCGGGCGATCTTCGACAACGAGACCTGGTACGACGTTGCGCTGCCCGAAGTCGTAGCAGACCCGCTGAAATTCCGCGACGAGCGCAAATACGCCGACCGCATCAAGGACGCCCGCACCAAGACCGGCGCCCATGACGCGGTGCGCGTCGGCTTCGGCAAGCTCGAGACCTCGCCTGTCGTGGTCGCTGTCCAGGACTTCGACTTCATGGGCGGCTCGCTCGGCATGGCGGCCGGCGAGGCGATCATCCGTGGCATGGAGCTTGCGGTCGAGAAGCACGCGCCCTTCATCATGTTCGCGGCCTCCGGCGGCGCGCGGATGCAGGAAGGCATTCTGTCGCTGATGCAGATGCCGCGCACCACCGTCGCGGTGCAGATGCTGCGCGAAGCCAAGCTGCCCTACATCGTGGTGCTGACCAATCCGACCACCGGCGGCGTCACCGCGTCCTACGCGATGCTCGGTGACATCCACATCGCCGAACCGGGCGCGCTGATCGGCTTCGCCGGCGCCCGCGTGATCGAACAGACCATCCGCGAGAAGCTGCCCGACGGCTTCCAGCGCGCCGAGTATCTCAAGGAACACGGCATGGTCGACATGGTGGTGCATCGCCACGACCTGCGCCCGACCCTGGCGCGGCTGTGCCGGCTGCTGACCAAGTCGCCGGCGCTGACTGTCACCACCGCGGTCGAGGCCCCGGCCGAAGCCGCCGCGAAAGCCGAGCCGGAGGCCACTACCACGGAGCAGCCCGTCGCTCCGGCGCCGACCGAGCCGCCGGCCCAGCCGGCCGCGCCGCAGGCGTGAGCGAAGGCTCCGCGCCCCCGGCCCCGCTCGGCGAGTTACGCGCGCGCCTGATGCGGCTGCATCCGGTCGCGATCGACCTTACGCTCGGTCGGATCGAGCGGCTGCTCGCGGCGCTCGGCCATCCTGAACGCAAGCTCCCGCCGGTGATCCATGTCGCCGGCACCAACGGCAAGGGTTCGACCGTCGCATTCCTGCGCGCGATCCTGGAAGCCACCGGACTCAAGGTCCACGCCTACACCTCGCCGCATCTGGTCCGCGTCAACGAGACGATCCGGATCGCCGGCCGGCTGGTCGGCGACGACGAGCTGCTGGCGGCACTGGCGCATTGCGAACGCGTCAATGCCGGCGCGCCGATCACGCTGTTCGAGATCGAGACCGCCGCGGCATTGTGGCTGTTCGCGCAGCATCCCGCCGACGTCACGCTGCTGGAGGTCGGGCTCGGCGGCCGGCTCGACGCCACCAATGTGATCGAGCATCCGCTCGTTTGCGTGCTGACGCCGATCAGCATCGACCACACCGAGTTTCTGGGCCCGACCATCGCCGACATCGCCGCCGAGAAGGCCGGTATCCTGCGCCGCGGCGCGCCGGTGATCGTCGCCGAGCAACGCGACGAGGCGATGGAGGTGATCGAACGCGACGCCAAGCGGCTGCGCGCACCGCTGTTCGCCTGCGGCCAGCAATGGCACGTTCAGCTCGAACACGGCCGGCTCGCCTATCAGGACGAACGCGGCCTGCTCGATCTCACCGCACCGAAGCTGTTCGGCCGGCATCAGATCGACAATGCCGGCCTCGCGATCGCGACGCTGCGCGCGCAGTCGCGATTTACGATCCCGCAGGACGCCTACCAGGCCGGGCTGCTGGCGGCCGAGTGGCCGGCGCGGATGCAGAGGATCACGTCGGGCAAATTGCTCGACGACGCACCGGCCGGCTGCGAACTTTGGCTCGACGGCGGCCATAATGCCGACGGCGGACGCGTTGCGGCGGCGGCGCTCGGCGACCTCGAAGAGCGGGTGTCGCGGCCACTGGTGCTGATCGCCGGCATGATGGCCAACAAGGATGCAGCCGCGTTTCTCGCCAACTTCACCGGGCTGACGCGGCACCTGATCGCGGTGCCGATCCCGAACCGCGACGGCGCGATGCCGCCGGAGAGCCTCGCCGACGCAGGCCGCGCGCTCGGCCTGCGAGTCGAACTGGCCGACGACGTCCCGGCGGCGCTGCGGCGCATCGCGTCGCTGGCCTACGAACTTCCGCCGCGGATCCTGATCACCGGATCACTGTATCTCGCAGGCCACGTGCTGAGCCTCAACGGCACACCGCCGAATTAGTCCCATTGCTCATCGCCCTATCCCCGTCAGTGCGAGCGTAGCGAAGCAATCCAGTGCGCCGAGCAAGGGGCTGGCAATGACGAGAGGCCGGAAAAGCAAAACGGCCGGCGGAATGCCGGCCGTTTTAGAACGTTCGTGCGCGTCGGAGTTCAGACAGCTGCGCTGATCCACTGCTGCAGCTTGGCCTTCGGCGCGGCGCCGACCTGGCGCGAAGCCATCTCGCCGCCCTTGAAGATCATCAGGGTCGGAATCGACATCACGCCATACTTCGAGGCGGTGACCGGGCTCTCGTCGACGTTGAGCTTCACGATCTTGACCTTGTCGCCCATCGCTCCGGCGATTTCATCGAGCGCCGGCGCGATCATGCGGCACGGGCCGCACCACTCGGCCCAGAAGTCCACCACCACAGGCCCCTGGGCGTTGAGAACCTCGTTTTCGAAATCGGCGTCTGACACCTTACCAACGGCCATGGGATACCTCGTGAAACCGGATGAAGAGCGGCGGCGGGAATCGCGCCGTGATGACGGGTGAACGTAGGAACGCACCGCGGTGCGGTCAAGCACGGCTCACGGCACCGTCAGATCGGCCTGCTCCGCGTCCAGCGCAGAGGCCGAAAGTTCCATGATTTCAGCCGCTTCGGTCCAGAGCAGGGCGGCCCGGACAGTGCGCTGTGGATAGATCGCGCCGAGCACCGCCCGGTAGCGGGCGAGCTGACGGACGTAACTGCGCGGCGCCTCGGCCTCAACCCGCGGCGGGGCGTGGTTGGTCTTGTAGTCGACGATCAGAACCTCGGTCTCGGTCACTACCAGGCGGTCGATCTGGCCGGACACCAGCACCGGTCCGCCGCGCCACTGCAGCCGGCCGACGATCGGCACCTCGGCTCGGCTGCCTGAGCCGAACACCGTCGCAAACCTCGCATCGGCAATCAGCCCGAGCACCTGAGCGGCGAGCGCCGCCCGATCCTCCTCACTCCAATCCGACGCATTGCGAGCGAGGAACCGTCCAGCGGCGGCGGGACGACCGGCAACGGCGATCTCCGGCAGCGATTGCAGCAGCCGATGCACCAGCGTGCCACGCTGCAGCGCGCGGCTGCGGCTGGCGTCGGATTCCCCTGGCCGCAACCGGCGCCGATCATCGTCGTCGGCATCCGACGGCCGCAGCACCTGTTCGGCGGATGGTAAGCCGGGCGCCGGGCGGCGCAACCAGTTCGGCAGATGCGTCACCGCCAGCTCTTGCCCCTGCGAGACCGTCCCGATCTCCTCGATCACATCCTCCGGGCGGCAGTAGCGCTTGATCACGCCCTCCGGCGGGACCGGCTGCATCACCAGCCCGGATGATTCCAGCCCCCTGCTGATCAGGTCGTACCAGGAGTGCGGCCGCACCTCGTTGCGGTTGCCCGGCATGCAGCCGCCGACGATCAGCCGGTCGGCGGCGCGGGTCATCGCGACATAGAGCAGCCGGCGATACTCGTCCTCGGTCTCCTCGATCATCGCGCTGCGGGCCTGCTCGACGATGTGCGGATCATCAGCCTTGCGGCCCGCCCACACCATCGCAGCGACCGAGCCCGGCGCAGCGTTGCCACCCGCCAGCCGGATCAGGTTGAGCCGCTGGGTGTCGGCCGGCGACGAGGTGGTGTCGATCAGGAACACCACCGGCGCTTCCAGCCCCTTGGCGCCGTGCACCGTCATCACCCGGACTTCGTCGCGGGAGATCTCCATGTCGCGCTTGATCTCGGTGTCGGCTTCACGCAGCCACGCCATAAAGCCTTGCAGCGACGGCGCGCGCTTCTGCTCGAAGCTCAGCGCCAGTTCGAGAAACTCGTCGAGCGCATCGTTGGCCTCCGGCCCGAGCCGGCGCAGGATCCGGGCGCGGCCGCTGTCGCTGCCATCGCCGCCGAGCAGCCAGGCGTAGAACCCGAACGGCGTTTCGGCCTGCGCCCGTACCGCGTAGCTCTCCAGCCGGCGCTGCACAGCTGCGAACTTCGGATCGCCCGTGGCATGATCGGCCAGCGCGGCGCGTAGCGAGCCCTTGCGCTGCCAGGCCAATTTGAACAGGTCGTCGTCGTCGAGCCCGAACAGCGGGCTCTTCAGCGCCACTGCGAGTGCCAGATCGTCCTGCGGCAGCAGCAGCGCGTCGGCGAGCTTCATCAGGTCGATGATCGCGATGTGCTCGGTCAGCTTCAGCCGGTCGGCGCCTGCGACCGGGATGCCGCCGCGCTTCAGCGCCTGGATCACCGCGTCGAACGCCGACCCGCGCCGCCGCACCAGGATCAGCACGTCGCCATAGCTCAGCGGCCGGCGACGCCCCATCGGACCGGTCTGGGTGCCGCGCGCGATCAGTGCGCCGATCTCGGCCCTCACCTTGTCGGCAAGGCGGACCTCGGGACTGGTTTCGGACACCGCGTCGAACGGCGCCTGCCAGCCTTCGATCTGCTGGCGATCATCCGGCACTTCCAGCGGCCACAGGTCGATCAAGCTCGGCCCGGCATCGGCGAGCGACTGATGCAACGGATAGGTCGAATCCGCATGGATGCTGCGATAAATCGCCGGATCGCGGAACACGTGATCGACCGACTGCAGGATCGCGGCACCTGAGCGGAACGAGTAGTTGAACGAAACTTTTTCGAAGGTCAGGCCGGCGCCGGTGAATCGCCGCTGCAGCAGGTCGCGCCACTCGGCGAATTCCTTCGGCACCGCGCCCTGAAACGAGAAGATTGACTGCTTCTCGTCGCCGACCGCAAAGATGGTGCGCCGGACACCATCGCGGGCGCCCTCGCCGGCGGTGAATTCGTCGATCAGCCGGGCGACGATCTTCCACTGCTTCGGCGACGTGTCCTGCGCCTCGTCGATCAGCACGTGATCGACGCCGCGGTCGAGCTTGAAATGCACCCACCCGGCCGCGCCGCTGTCGAGCATTGCCAGCGTCTTGTCGATCAGGTCGTCGTAGTCGAGCAGACCGCGTTCGCGCTTCTCACGCGCGATGTTGCCCGCAACCTGCGCGGCAATCACCAGCAGCGCCCGGGTGCGCTCGCGCAACGCCAGCGCGCGGCGGCGTTCGAGCAGACCGGCGAGCCGCGCACCTTCGCGCTGCAGCCTCTCGGCGAGGCCGGGCGCGCCGTCGCCGAGCTTTTTGGTGATCAGGCTTTTGCGCAGGCCGCTATCCTTAGTGAAGAACACCTGGAGATAGGCATCGATCTGCGCCGCGTCAGTGAGCGCCAGCGCGGCGCGCAAGCGCCGAGCCTGCGCCTGGTCGTTGGCGCTGCCGCCTTCGAAGGTCGCCGCAACCGCAGCCCATTCCGATCGCGGCAGGTTCGGACCATCGACGATGTCGCGATCGGCCGCGTCGCAGCTATCGTCCGGCGCAACACCGAGGGTCGCGGACAACTGCGCCATCGCACGCTCGACGCTGCCGGCCTGCGCCACCCACGCCATGAAGCGGTCGCGGCTCATGCAGGCTTCCTGCACCACGTCGCGGAAGGTGACGTCGGCGGCGCTGGTCATCGCAAACGCCAGTGCACGCCCGGCATCGCTGTCCGGCGCCGCGGCGGCGCGCAGCAGCACGTCGAGGCTGGCGCGCTGCATCAGCTCGGCCTGGTCGCGATCGTCGAGCACGCTGAACCGCGCCGGCACGTTGGCTTCGAATGGAAACTGCTGCAGCAGCCGCGTGCACAGCGCGTGGATGGTCTGCACCTTCAGCCCGCCCGGCGTCTCAAGCGCACAGGCGAACAGTTTTCGCGCCTGGGCCAGCAGTGAGGGCCCGACCGTCTTCACGCCGGTGGCGTGGATCGCCGCTGACAGTTCCTCGTCGTCGAGTTTGACCCAGTGACCGAGCGTGGTGAACACCCGCTCCGCCATGTTGGCGGCCGCCGCCTTGGTGAAGGTGATACAAAGGATGCGCTCCGGCGATACGCCATCGAGCAGCAGCCGGATCACGCGCTGAACCAGCACATGGGTCTTACCCGAGCCGGCATTGGCGGAGACAAACACCGACGCTGACGGATCGGAGGCGATCTCCTGCCGGGCGCGGGCTTCGTTGGGAATGAGGCGGCTCATGACGACGCGTCTCCGCGACCGCCGGCCGCCGACCATTCCTTGATCCGAGCCAGATCATCATAGGTGCCGTAGCGCTGCGACCACATCGACAGCACCAGCGAGCGATAGGACTGCTTCTCGTCTTCGAAGCGGCGGACTAATCCTTCCAGCTTGGCGCGCGCTTCATCGGCGGCATCGTCGGGGTGCTGCGGCTCATCCTTGCGCTCGATCTTGAGTTCGAGCACGCGCTCATCGCCCGGCGGCGTGTTGCCGCTGAGCTTGACGTAAGTGAGCTCGCTCACTGAGGCGGCCGCCGGAATATCCTCAAAGCCTCCATCGCGCAGGATCGCCGCTTCCAATGTGAGCTGCGGCGATAGCCCCATCCGCACCTGCTTGCCGGTCGGCGGATGACCGGTCTTGTAGTCGAGGATCGCGTAGCTACCGTCGTCGCGCCGTTCGATGCGGTCGGCGCGCGCCGACAGTTCGAAATTGCGCTCTCCACCAAGCGGGATCATCAGCGTGCCGCGACGCTCCGCCTGTACCTGCACGACGCCGGTGCGGCGCTGCTGCTCCCACGCGGCGAACCAGGTGGCAATCCGCAAGAAGCGCGGCCACCACAGCGCGCGCGCCTCGGCATGATCCATCAGCGGCGCAAAATGTTTCTGGCCGATTTGGCGCAGCGCCGTCACCGGATCGTCCGGCAGAGCGTCCTGGTAGCGCTCGGTGAATTCGCCCAGCGCCGCATGGATCGCCGAGCCGCGATCGGCGCCCGACAGCGGCATGTCGACCGGATCGAGCGGCGACAGGCGCAGGATGTACTTGGCATAGATCGTATAGGGATCGCGTAGCCAATCCTCGATCGCGGTCACCGGCAGTTTCAGCGGCCGCGCGATCCGCGGCGGCCTCGGTGCAGGCTGCGCGATCGGCGTGACGCTCTCGGGCCGATCCAGTTCGTGGGTGTAGTCCAGATACGTCTGCCCGCGCGCTTTCATCGCCTTCCAACGATCCTCGCCGGCGACCGCTTCGAGACGGTGCAGGAAGCGCGACGCCACTGCGGGCGCACCGCCGACCTTGGCGGCGTGGGTGATGAACACCTCGTCGGCGCCGAGCGCCTGCGCGAAGTCATGTGCCGACAGGCCGATGCGGCGCTCCGGCAGATCGAGCCCAAGTTCGTGCCGCATCGGCCGGCTCAGCCACGGATCGATCCGCGGCGCCGGCGGCCACACGCCTTCGACCAATCCGCCGAGCACGACCCGGTCTTGCTGTGTCAGTCGCGCTTCGAGCGGGCCGTAGATCCGGATCGGCGCCTCGGCAAGTTCGGGACGGCGGACGACGCGATCGCCGAACGCGGTCTCGAACACTTCGCCATAGTCGCGCGCCGCGACCAATACGCCGCTCGCCGGTCCGACCGCGGCGAGATCGTCGAACGCCCGGAGCAGTGCCGAGCCTTGCGGACCTTCGAACGCTTCGACGATGCCGTCGTCATCCGTCGTCAGCGCCTTCAGCGCCGCGCAATGCCGTGCGCCGATCTCGCACAGATCGAGCGGGTTCGGCCCGACGGTTTCCAATGGTGCGAGCGCGGCCTTGAGCTGGGCGATGAGTTGCTGCGCTTCATCGAGGCTCGGTTCGGACAATCGCGTGCGCGGCTCCGACGGATGCAGCGCGCTGGCCTCGCCGCACTTCAGCTTCGCAAGCTCGCCCCGGAAGATCGCAAATTCCTTGGCGAGCCCATCGCAGCCGGCGGGTGGCCGGGGGCCGCGCAGCAGCGCCAGCTCCAAGGTCTCGATCGCGCCGCGCCAGCCATAGCCCGCGCGTCCGAGCCGAAGCAGCGGATGCTTGAGCAGCGCCAGCAGCGTCGCCGGTTCGCAGCCTTCGAGCGCAGTCTCGGCCGCGAGCCGTGCGAAGATGCCGGGCTGCGTCTCCATCAGCGTGTCGCCACCGGAATCGTCGACCGGCAGATGCCAGCGGCCGAGCGCGGCGACGACGCGGCGCGCCAGCGCGCGATCCGGCGTGACCAGCGCCGCGGTCTTGCCCTGCTCACGCGCCTCGCGCAGCACCACCGCGATCGCCAGCGCCTCGGCTTCCGAATTCGGCGCTTCGATCAGCGTCAGTCCATCAGTGCCTTCGCCGATCAGGCGATCGACGGCGGTGTCCTTCAGCCGGTCGTGCCACACCGCCGTCGCCGATGACGGCCGCAGCGCCTCGGAGGCGAGAAGTTCGCGGCCGTGCCGGGTCGGTGTGCCGAGCTGCTGCACGTCGCGGCGTGTCACGCCCATCCGGTCGAGCAGGCCATGCATGGCGTATTGCGGATGGTTCGGCGATGGGGGCGTGACGAGCTTACCCTGCCGGTCGCGGCTGCCACCGATCAGATCCCACGCCGCATTGTCGAGATCGACATCGAGGCCGGGGAGCACCACCGCGCCGTGAGGCAATCGCGCGATCGCGTTGAGCAGCTTCGCGGTCGCTGGCATCGAGCCGGTCGAGCCGGCGGCAATCACCGGCCCGCTGCGCTGGGTCGCGAGCCGCTGCGCCTCGGCGTCGATCAGCCGGTCGCGCCGCGCGGCCGGTTCGATCCGGTCGGTCTCTTTCAGGTATTGCGGCCAGGCGTGGCCGGCGATCTTGAGGAAATCGAGCGTCAGGCTCCAGTACCGATCGAACGCATCGGGCACCAGTGTCTCTAGCGCCGACCAATCGACGCCGCGGGTCGACATGTCGTCGATCAGCCGCGCCAGATCGTCGGCGAGCGCCAGCGCCGAGGCCGGCCCGCCGACCACCAGCGGCGCCTGCGCTGGATCGTCCGGCTTCAGCCGCGCCGCCCAGCTCGCGATCAACTGCGCCAACAACAGCCTGCGCGGCAGCCCGTCGAGCGCTGGGGGAATTTCCAGATCGGCGAGTCCCGACGCAGCCTGCGCGAATGCCAGCTCATCTTCGTCGATATCGCCGAGCGCGACGATCCGCGGCAGCAGAACGGCGTCGGCGCCGAGCACGTCCAAGAAGATCTCGCGCGCCATCCGACCGGCGCGCCGGGTCGGCAGATACAGCGTGGCGTCGGCGAGCCGCTCCGGCGCGGCGCGCGCCTCGAAGCCCTCGACCAGCCGGCCGTCGACCAGGGCCGCGATGGTCGTGCGCAAGAAAGGCGCCGAAGATGGAACGCTGAAAAGGTGCATCGATGTCCTGATTCGCCTCCGCCATCATGGCACGGCAAATCCGGCGAAAGGAGGTGGCCGGCGCGGGCCGCCCTCTCAGGCGACGCTGGCGAGATAGGCCCGTTCGGCTGCAGGCACCGCGTCTGGCGTGCCGACATGCATCCACAAGCCGTCGAGCCGCAGCCCGTGCAGGCGATGCTGCTGGCCGGCGCGATCGAACATCTTGGTCAGCGAGAACTCGCCCTGCGGCGCGTCCTTGAAAATCGCCGGCGACATGATGGCGGCGCCCGCATAGACGAACGGCACCACCTCGGTCTCCTTGCGCTTGTGCAGGCTGCCGTCGGGGCTCATCGCAAAGTCGCCCTTGCCCGCATAGCCGATGCTGTTCGCGGTCGGCGCCATCAGCAGCAGGATGTCCATCCGGTCCGGATCGAACGCTTCGGCGAGGCGCGCCAGATTCGGCCGCACGCCGTCGATCCACATCGTGTCGGCGTTGAGATGATAGAACGGCGCATCGCCGAGCAGCGGCAGCGCCTTCACCACCGCACCGCCGGTGCCGAGCACCTGATCGCGCTCGTCCGAAATGATCACCCGCGGGCTGGTCCGCCCGGCGACGTGATCGATGATCTGGTCCGGCAGATAGTGGACGTTGACGACGGCTTCGGTGACGTCGACTTCGGCCAACCTGTCGAGCACGTGGTCGAGCAACGGACGGCCGGCGACGCGCACCAGTGGCTTCGGCATATGATCGGTGAGCGGGCGCATCCGCAGGCCGAGGCCGGCGGCCAGCACCATGGCTTTGTGGGGACGAACGGTCATGTTCTCCGACTCGGAACGCGCCGGGCGGCGCGAATCGATTGTATCATGCGGCTCCGAACGGTCTATCGGAGGCGGTCACTGGGTAGTCGGCGATCATGACGACGATACGACGGTGGGTGGTTCAGCGCCGGAGCATTGAGGGCCGCGCAGGCGCGGCTCAGGCGTTCTCGACTTGCGCCGCGCGCTTCTTCTTCCGGTCGAGACGCAGGAAGGTGACACCGATCTGGTCGCCGTTGATCCAGCTCAGCTCGCAGCGCCGATAGGCCAAACCAGTCGACGACAGCAGCAGGAAGAATTCCTTGAGGTTGAGCCCTTCGACCGTCCCCTCGACCGTCAGCTTGGCGCCGAGTTCGGAGACGTCCTCGATCAGGCAGGGACGGCGCCAGGTCCCGTCGATCGCCATCATCTGCGCGCGCAACCCACGATCGAAAACGACGCGGCCGTCCTTATTGCGTTCGGCAACCATCCCGTAGTCCTGCAGTTCGGTCTTGGCGCCGCCGGGCCATGCCGCGGCGACCCCGCAACACTACGAGGCCGACTCTAAAGATGCGTAAAGGAAATCCGCCGAATCAGAGCGGTGGAGGCACGTGGTCCCGATACCAGGCGCGGACCTCGGCGAGCGCCGGATGCGCCAGCGAGCGGGCCAGATAAGCCCACACCCGCGGCTGATGTTTCAAATATTGCGGCTTGCCGTCGCGCCGGTTGAGCCGAGCAAAAGTTCCCAATAGCCGCGTGTTCCGCTGCGCCGACATCACGGCGTAGAGCCGCGCGAACCCGGGGGCGTCGAACTCGGGATCGGCAGCGAGCCGGGCTTTGACGTAGCGGCCGAGCAGCGACAATTCTGTCGCTTCCGGCACGTCGATGCGAGCGTCCTGCAGCAGCGACACCACATCATAGGCGGCCGGGCCCAGCACAGTGTCCTGGAAGTCGATGACCCCGACGCGCTCGATGCCGGGACGGTCCTCCAACCAGATCAAATTCGGCGAGTGATAGTCGCGCAGCACCCAGGTCCGCGGCGCAGTCGCGATACCGGCGAGCAGCTTGCGCCACAGCGTGACGAATTCGGCCCGCAATGCTTCCGACGGCGGCGCGCCGCGATCTGGCAGATACCACTCGGGCATCAGGCCGACCTCGATCATCATCGCGGCTTCGTCGAACGTCGGCACCGCGTAGCTCTCGCGCGTCGACAGCGGCAGATGATCCGGCAGCGGCTTAGCGTGCAGCGCCGCCAGCATGTCGGTGGCGGCCTGATAGCGGGCCACCACCGGCGCCGGCGGATCGCCCTCGACAAAGCCGACGCGGCCGAGATCTTCGGTGATCAGGAAGCCGGCGTCCAGATCAGCGTGATGGATCGCGGGCGCCGAGAAGCCGCGTTCGCGCAGGCCCTGCCCGATCGCGACGAATGGCCGAACGTCTTCGGCCAGATGCACCGCGGCGCTGTAGCTCTTGCCGGCATAGAGCGCCGGACCGTCCGGGCGGCGCGGCGCGTTCATCAGGATTACGCTTTCGGCGCCGCGCTGCAGCCGCGCGTAGGAGCGCGTCGAGGCGTCGCCCGGCATGTGCCGGCGCTCGGCATCGGCGTAGCCGGCGGTCTCGATGAAGCTGCGCAGCGCAGCGAGCCGTTCGACCTGCTTCACGGCTTTGCCGTGGCCGGTGATTTCCGCCGCGCGCGCCGACGGGCCGAGCGCCGGACGATGACTGAGCGCGATGTCGATGCGATCTTCCGGCAGCGCCGCCCCAGCGCGCTCGGGCCATTCGATCAGCGCCACGGTTCCGTCCGGCAGCGGCGACAGCCCGATCTCTTCCAGCTCGGACGGATCCTCGACCCGATACAGATCCGCATGCAGCAGCGGATAAGGCGGCAGATCGTAGGTCTGCACCAGCGTGAAGGTCGGGCTCGGCACTTCGAGCGCGTCATCGTCCGCAAGATAACGGATCATCGCCCGCGCCGCGGCTGTCTTGCCGGCGCCGAGATCGCCCGACAAGGTCACGACGTCACCTGGACCGATCAGCAGCGCGACCTCGGCCATCAGCCGCACGGTAGCCACCTCGTTGGCAAGCGCCACCGAGAATGTCGCGACCGCACTCATTCGGCCGCGTGGCGTTGGGCGGCCGGCTCGATCGGAAACTCGCAGGTCACCGATGTGCCGCGACCGACCGCCGACTCGACCAGGACTTTACCGCCGTGCAGCTCGACGAACGAACGCACCAGTGACAGGCCAAGGCCGGCGCCACGATGGCGCGAGCCCTGCGGATCGCTCTCGAACAGATCGAACATTTTCTCTTTGAACGCCGGCGCGATGCCGGGACCAGAATCGGTGACAGTGAACGCCACCCGGGTTTCGCCCCGGCGCACCGTCAGCCGCACCGTCCCCTGCGAAGGCGAGAAATCGATCGCATTGGCGAGCAGATTGTACAGCACCTGCACGACGCGCCGCTCGTCGCCGACAAAGCTCTCGATCGCCGGATCGACGTCGATCTGCAGCGCGATTTGATCGCGCGCCAGCCGGTCCTGAATGCCCTCGGCCGCCGCATCGATCGCCTTGCGGATGTCGATCGGGCCGAGATTGAGCGTCATCGCCCCGGCGTCGATGCTGGCCAGATCGAGGATGTTGTTGATGATCGCCATCAGCGCGTTGGTCGAGGTCGTGATGTAGTTCACGTACTCGGCCTGCTTCTCGGTGAGCGGCCCGGTCGAAGAATCGCTGAGGAAGTGCGCGAAGCCGATGATCGTGGTCAGCGGCGAGCGCAGCTCGTACGAGACATGGTGGACGAAATCGATCTTGATCCGATCGGCGGTCTCGAGCGCCTCATTGCGCTCGCGCAGCGCCCGCTCGACGTTCTCGGTGTCGGTGATGTCCTGGAACGTCAGCATCGTGGCGCCGTCGGGCAGCGGCATGGTCTTGCAGGCCAGCACGCTGCCGTCCTTGCGCTCGATCTTGAGCAGGACGTGGCGGCGATCGTCGATGCCGGTGATGGCGCCGCGTAGCGCCTGCCAGAACACGTCGTCGTCGAACAACGGCCGGCACCACTCCTCGATCGCCTCGATGTGCGGCTGACTCTGCAGCGCCTCGGCCGACAGGTTCCACATCCGCGCGAACGGCGGGTTGAACAATTGCGCGCAGCCGTTGGAGCCGAACACCGCGACCGCTTCCGACAGATTGTCGAGCGTCTCGCGCTGGACATCGATCAGGCCGCCATAGCGGCGCTTGAGGTCGAGACTCTCGGTGACGTCGTCAAACAGATAGGTGACGCCGCCTTCAGGATTGGGCGTGGTGACGATGCTGACGGCGCGGCCGTCCGGCAGATACCAGACGTCCTTCTCGGCCTCGACCGCCCGATAGGCTTCGTGCAGCTTGTTCTTCCACGCCTTGAAGTCGCGCTCCTCCGGCAGCTTGCGCTCGGCGCGCAGCCGGTCGAGCACGGTGGAATCGTCGGGATGGCTGTCGAGGAAGATGCGGTCGAGGTCCCACAGCTTGCGATAGGAGTCGTTGTAGAACGACAGCCGGCGCTGAGCGTCGAACACCGCAACGCCGGAAGAAAGCTGATCGAGCGTACGCCGATGCGCATCGGCCATCCGCTCCAGCGCGGCGCCGAGCGCGGCCGTTTCCGTGGCGTCGACCGCGATGCCGGCGCTGCCGCCGCTCACCTTCAGGGCGCGGACGTCGTAGTAGCGACGCTCGCCGCCGACCACGATCGGCAGCCGGCCGGAATATTCGTAGCCGTCGCCGAGCGCGCGTGCCAACGCGGCGCGATCGCCGGAATCGAGCAGTTCGAGATTGCGGCCGATCGCGTCCGCGGCGTCGCTGGCATCGGTCGCCCGCGCATAGGCGGCGTTGGCAAAGCTGAGCGTACCGTCGGAGCGGCGGGTCCAGATCGGCCATGGCGCGGCGGTGGCGAAGCCGCGCAGCATCTCGGTTTCTTCCTGCAGCGCCTTGAAGCGCCGGGTCATGTCGGCGAGCTCGCGGCGCACGCCGCTCAGTTCTCGGATGCGGACGACAGCCTGCCCGCCGACGGCGCGCCCCATCGCCTCGATCGACCGGCCGTTCGAGGTGACGAGCTGCAGCAGGAAGCCTTCGCCTTTGTCGAGCAGCGCATCGACCGCGTGATCCATTTGCAGCGCCGGCTCGGGCGGCAACCAGGTTCCGAACGCCAGCACGCGTTGCGGCTGGCGGCTCTGCGTCTCCAGCGGCAGGAACAGCGCGGTGTCGCCGCTGACCTGCGGCCGGCTGTCACCAGCGGCCCAGGAGATCAGCACTTGCGGCTCGGCGAACAGCAGCGCCTGGAAACGATCGGACTCCGCCTGCAGCCCCTGCAAGTCGGCGCGCAGCCCCGCTTCGCGCGCAACCGCGCGCTGCCGCGTCCGCACCAGCATGATCGCAGACATCACCGAAAAGCCCAACGCCGCGAGCGCGATGATCAATGTCATCATCTCGTGGCGGTTGAGATCCAGCAGCAGCGACGACGTGATGGCGGCCAGGTGATCGTCTGCGGCTCGCGCCGGCGACGACGCGACCATCACGGCCGTCCCAGCCAAACCATGCACCAGGGAGGTGCACGACAGACTGGTCCGACGTATGGACCCCAATACGCCTGACATCGATTGCCCCAAACCGCACGGCGCAACTGACAAGCCGCGCCATAGCCGAATCGGAGGACATTATCGCCATCGCGACTCGGGGGGTAAGAGTCCAGACCGTGAACGGACTCGTGACCGTCCGCAAACGGACGATTTATATTTCTCCGAGCCGATTCCCGCCGTGCTTGACACTAAATCTAGTTGAGTCGCGGAAGTAACACCTCAACGCAACGCCGCTACTCAGCGGCCGGTCGAGCCGAAACCGCCGGCGCCACGGCCGCTTTCCGGCAGCGCCTCGACCGCCACGAACTGAGCGCGGCTGACCGGGGCGATCACCATTTGAGCGATGCGTTCGCCGCGGCGGATCGCGAACGGTTCGGTACCGTGGTTGATCAGCAGCACGCCGATCTCGCCGCGATAATCTGCATCGATCGTGCCCGGCGCGTTCAGCACGGTGACACCGTGCTTGGCGGCGAGGCCCGATCGCGGCCGCACCTGCGCCTCGTAGTTCTCCGGAAGCGCGATCGTGAGCCCGGTCGGCACCAGCACGTAGCGGCCGGGCTGAAGCGTCAGCGGCGCATCCTGCGGGACGGCGGCGATCAGGTCGAGCCCGGCGGCGTGCGCGGTCTGATACTCCGGCAGCGGCAAGCCTTCGCCGTGCGGCAGGTGGCGAATCGAAACGGTGATCTTTTGGGTCATGCGTGAACTGCCATTGCTTGAGCGATCCGCGCCACCAGCGCGGTCGCGACTTCATCCTTGGTCATCAGCGGCCACGATTCGAGATCGGTGGCGGCATCGCGGCGCATCAGCAGATGCACGGTGTTGCGGTCGCCCCCCATCACGCCAGTGGCCGGCGAGACGTCATTGGCGACGATCCAGTCGCAGCCCTTGCGGGCGAGCTTGGCGGTCGCGTTGTCGATCAGATTCTCGGTCTCGGCCGCAAAGCCGATCACCAGCGGCGGCCGGCCTTCGGTCAGCTTCGAGATCGTCGCGAGGATGTCGGGGTTTTCGGTGAGCTGCAGCGGTGGCGGTCCGGCGGCGCCCTTCTTCAGCTTCTGCATCCCTTCGGCAGCAACCCGCCAGTCCGCCACCGCGGCGGCGAAGATCGCCACATCCGCCGGCAGCGCGGATTGCACGGCGGCGAGCATCTCGCGGGCCGACTCCACGCGGATGCAATCGACCCCCGCCGGCGCGCGCAGCTCGACCGGACCGGAAATCAGCGCCACCTCGGCGCCGGCGGCGGCTGCGGCCGCCGCGATTGCGTAGCCTTGTTTGCCGGACGAGCGGTTGGCAATGTAACGCACCGGATCGATCGGCTCATGGGTGGGGCCTGCAGTGATCAGCACGCGCTTGCCGAGCAGCGACTTCGGCGGCTGCGGCCGCCACAGCGCTTCGGCCGCGACCGCAATCTCGGTCGGCTCCGCCATCCGGCCGATGCCGGCCTCACCACGCTCGGCCATCTCGCCGGCATTGGGGCCGACCATTGCGACGCCGTCCTGCTTGAGCTGGGCGACGTTGCGCCGGGTCGCGGCGTTGTTCCACATCAGCGGGTTCATCGCCGGCGCCAACAGGATCTGGCGATTGGTGGCGAGTAGGATCGCGGTCGCCAGATCGTCGGCATGGCCGCCGGCGATCTTGGCCATCAGGTCGGCGGTCGCGGGCGCGACGACGATCAGGTCACAGTCGCGCGCGAGGCGGATGTGGCCTGCATCGAACTCGCTCGAGGGATCGAACAGGTCGGTGTAGCAGCGCTGATGCGACAGCGCGCTCGCGGTCAGCGGCGTGACGAATTGCTGGGCCGCCTTGGTCAGCACCACACGGACGTCGGCGCCGCGCTCCTTGAGCCGGCGGATCAGGTCCATCGCCTTGTAGGCCGCAATGCCTCCGCCGACGATCAGCGTCACCCGCGCGCCGCCGGCCTGTGGCTGGGCACGCGGCCCGTCCGCTGGCTGATCGGCCGCGGGAGGTGCTGGCACGGACAAGTCAGCCGAGGCGGGCTCCGCGAAGCCGAGCCGCTTGTGGCAGGCGTCGCGTAGGATCACCCGGACCTCATCCTCCATCGAGCGGCCGTTGGCGGCCGCGCGCTGGCGCAGTTCGGATTTGAGGACGTCGTCGAGCTTGCGGATCGTCAGATTGGCCATAACGAAAAGCTAGCGGACGCAGGCATTGCGTTCAAGTCATGAACGCAATGCAATCAAATCATCCGTGATAGTGCGATCAGGACGCCAATGAAGGTGGCGGCGATCACCCACAGCGCCACGGTCCGACCACGGGTCCGGCCGCGCTCGGTCCGGCCGATCGCGGCGATGGTCTCCGGCGCCAGCACCAGACCGTCCTTGGTCATCACCTCAAGCTGATTAAGCACGGTGACGGCCCGCGACACGATGGTCGGCAGGCTGCTCAGGGTGTGACCAAGCTCGCCGGCGCCGGCCAGCGCGCCCTCGACCTTGCCGATCGGACCCAGATTGCGCTGGATCCACTCGCGCACCACCGGGTCGGCCACCTTCCAGATGTCGAGCTTGGGATCGAACGACCGCGCCACGCCCTCGACCACCACCATGGTCTTCTGCAGCAGGATCAGCTCCGGCCGGGTCCGCATGTCGAACAGGCCGGTGACCTCGAGCAGCAGCGTCAGCAGCTTGGCCATCGAGATTTCTTCGGCGAGGCGATTGTGGATCGGCTCGCCGATGGCACGGATCGCCTGGGCGAAGTTCTCGACCGAATGATGCGGCGGCACGTAGCCGGCCTCGAAATGCACCTCGGCGACGCGGCGATAGTTGCGGGTGATGAAGCCGAGCAAAATCTCGGCGAGGAAGCGCCGCTCCTTCGGCAGCAGCCGGCCCATGATGCCGAAATCGACCGCGACCAGCTTGCCGTCGCGATCCAGGAACAGATTGCCCGGATGCATGTCGGCGTGGAAGAAACCGTCGCGCAGCGCGTGGCGCAGGAAGCTCTGGATCACCTTGCGGCCGAGCTCGACGGTGTCGACGTTGGCTTCTTTGAGACGGGCGTGATCGTTCAGCGGGATGCCGTCGATCCACTCCATCGTCAGTACGTTGTGACTGGTGCGGTCCCAATCGACGGTGGGGACACGGAAGTCCGGATCGTCCTTGGTGTTCTCGGCCATCTCGGACGCCGCGGCCGCTTCCAGCCGCAGGTCCATCTCCATCGCGACCGAGCGCGACATCGTGTTGATGACCTCGACCAGCCGCAGCCGCCGCGCTTCGGCGGAGTACAGCTCGGCCTTCTCGGCCACGTAGAAGAAGTCGGACAGGTCGCGCCTGAACCGCGACGACACGTTCGGCCGCAGCACCTTGACGGCGACCTGCTTGCGGACGCCGTCGAGTTCGACCTCGCCGCGATGCACCTGAGCAATCGACGCGGCCGCGACCGGCGGGCTGAGGCTGACGAACAGATCGCGGACCGGCCGCTCCAGCGAAATGGCGATCACCTGCTCGGCTTCGTCCTGCGAGAACGGCGGCAACCGGTCCTGCAGACTTTCGAGATCGCGTGCCATCGCGACGCCGACGACGTCGGGACGGGTGGCAAGGAATTGGCCGAGCTTGAGATAGGCCGGGCCGAGCCGGGTCAGCGCCCGCGACAGCCGCGCCCCCGACTTGGCGCCGCGGCGCTCGATCAACCGCGCCAGCCGCACCGGCACCTGACCGGCGGGCGGAATCAACGCCGGATCGACCACGCCGAACACACCCTCGCGCGCGAACACGAAGGCGGCGCGGCCGAGCCGCGCCACATGAGTGAGTGCTGCGATCACAAACGCCAGCCCGAATGCAGCGCGACGATGCCGCCGCTCATCACCTGCCAGTTGGCGCGCGCAAAACCGGCGTCGCGCATCATCTCGGCGAAATCATACGGCTTGGGGAATTTGCGGATCGATTCGACCAGATACTGATAGCTGTCGGCATCGCCGGTGACGACGCGGCCGATCTCCGGGATCACCTTGAACGAGAACAGATCGTACAGCTTGGACAGGCCGGGCACATCGACCGACGAGAACTCCAGGCACAGGAAACGGCTGCCCGGTTTCAAAACGCGATAGGCTTCCTTCAGCGCCAGATCGATCCGCGGCACGTTCCGAATGCCGAACGCGATAGTGTAGGCGTCGAAGCTGCGATCGTCGAACTGCAGGCTCTCGGCATTGCCCTCGACGAAATCGACCTTGTCGTCGAGATTCCGCTCGACCGCACGCTGGCGGCCGACTTCGAGCATATCGGTGTTGATGTCGCAGACGGTGGAGTGAAAGCCGGCGCCCGAGGCTTTGGCGGCACGGAACGAGATGTCGCCGGTGCCGCCGGCAACGTCGAGCAGCCGGAACGGCGTGTCGTCGCGCGGCGGGTTGAGGGTCGTGATCATCACGTCCTTCCACAACCGGTGCATGCCGCCCGACATCAGATCGTTCATCAGGTCGTAGCGGCCGGCGACGCTGTGAAACACGTCGTTGACCAGCGTCTGCTTCTCGTCCAGCGGAACGTCGCGATAGCCGAAATGCGTGGTCTCGCCCGGCTCAGTCATGCCTTCAACTCCTGCGCGCGGACGGTTTTTCGGGCCGATTGCCGCCCGAAACACGAAAACGGCGGTCCGCGGCGGACCATATAGCGCGCTTGATGCGGAGGCGCTATCACCTGAATGCCTTAACTGGCTGACGCAAAATGTAGAATGCAACGACGGACGGCTCGCGGCCGCAATCGCCGGGTTGTCGCCGCCATGCCTGAAATTCAAGCCAATCGAGTGGCTTAAAGCCCTTCCGAGCAAACCCGATGCCTGAACTCCCCGAAGTCGAGACCGTCCGCCGCGGGCTGCAGCCGGCGATGGAGGGCTTTCGGATCGACCGCGCGGTGGCGCACCGGGAAAATCTGCGGTTTCCGCTGCAGAAGGACTTCGTCGCCCGCCTCACCGGCCAGACCGTCACCGGCCTCGGCCGGCGTGCCAAATATCTGCTGGCGGATCTGTCGAGCGGCGACGTGCTGCTGATGCATCTCGGGATGTCCGGTTCATTCCGGGTGGTCGAGGCCGACGGCGAGACCACGCCGGGCGAGTTTCATTATCCGCGCAGCGAGGACCGCACCCACGACCACGTGGTGTTCGAAATGGCGTCTGGTGCCCGCGTCGTGTTCAACGATCCGCGCCGGTTCGGCTTCATGAAGGTGTTTCCGCGCAGCGAGATCGAAACCGAGCCCCATCTGAAGGGCCTCGGCCCCGAGCCGCTTGGCAACGCGTTCGACGCCAGCCTGCTGGCGAAGGCCTGCGCCGGAAAGCAGACCAGCCTCAAGGCGGCGCTGCTCGATCAGCGCGTGGTTGCCGGGCTCGGCAACATCTATGTCTGCGAAGCGCTGTTCCGCGCGCATCTGTCGCCGAAACGCAAAGCCTCGACCCTGGCCAATCGCAAGGACGAGCCGACCGACCACGCGGTGCGGCTGACCGAGGCGATCCGCGATGTGCTCGGCGAAGCGATCAAGGCCGGTGGCTCATCACTGCGCGACCACCGCCAGACCAGTGGCGAGCTCGGTTACTTTCAGCACTCGTTCAAGGTTTACGACCGCGAAGGCGAACCCTGCCCGACCTGCGGCGGCACGGTGCAGCGCTTCGTGCAGAACGGCCGGTCGACGTTCTGGTGCCCGAAGTGCCAAAAGTAACTTAGCGCAGCATCGCAGCCAGACTGCTTACTTCCGCACGCAGATCACACGGACGACGCTCGCTTTGGCATCCTTGGTGCTGCCCTCGGCCGGCTTCACACCGATGCCAGCAAGATAGCCACGCACGGTGTCGGCTGAAATCAGTGCCGGCTGCGGCGCCGCGGCACTTTCAGCCGCGCCTGCGACCAGTGGCAGACGCAGCGTGGTCACCCCAGCGAAGCGCCCCTCCGCATCTCGTGCGGGCGCACCGGAAAAGCCGAGACTTGGCGGCGGCGTCACCACCAGACCGCCTGTGGTGCCGGCAGCCGTGAGCTGCGCCTTGACGGTGGTGATGGCAGCGCCGCCGCCCTGGCTCTGCGGATCGGCGACGCCGGTGATCTCGACCGCTCCGGACTTGGCTGCGCCGCCGCCGAACGGCAGCGGCTTCAGCTCGGACGCGCCGTAGATCCGCAGCAGCGCCAACTCGTGCTCCTTGCCGCGATCGGCCAGATCGGCAGGACCGTAACCCGCCACAACGATCGACAGACAGCCCTCGACCGCCTCGCGATCGGCCAGGATCGCACCGTCGGCACCGACGATCGTGCCGGTCGAGTATTCGACCTTCTTGCGCGGCGGCGGCCCGGCCTGGACGCCGGCAGGGAACGGATTATAGGCGCTCGACATCGCGACCACGACCGGCTGCATCGTGCCTTCGGTGGCCTGGTCGTACAGCACGGTGAGGATGCGGACCTCGGCATCCTTGAAGCTGCCGCGGATGTAGAACTTCTTCTGGTTCTGGCTGCCGGACAGCACGAAGAAGTCCGGCTTGATCGCGCTGTATTCGATCTTGCGGCCCGGCTCCTTCTTCTCCTGATCGGCGAGCTTGGCGATCGAGACGTCCGCTTCCCTCCGCCGCGACAGCGCGACCTGGATCGTCCCGGTGGAGGAATTCCAGCGCGTGCCATTGGCGTCGGAGGCCTGTTGCGGCACCAGCCGGGTCGGTACGCCGACGCGCGCGCCGGTGACCGGATCAGAAACCAGCTTCCAGCCGACGCTGGCCTGCAGCTTGCGCGCGGCCTCGGCGAGTTGCCCGCGCTCCTGCGGATTGAGCACGCCGGTCGGCTTGTGCCCCTGATTGGTCTGGAATTGCTTGATGGCAGCGATCATCCGGTCGGACACCTCGCCGTTGATCAGGCCGTTGTAATCGCCGGTCCAGGCGAGATCGGACTGGATCGCCTGGCGATCGCCCTGCGCGAGCGTTTTGGCCGTCTCCGCAGGTGTCTGCGCTGCCGGCGGCGCGGCTGCCGTCTGCTTCGGCGCAGCGTGTGCGCCATGCGCCGCCAGAGTGGCGGCACCGGCGACGATCAGGGTTGCAGCCAGCATCGATCTCATGACAATTCCCGAGCAACGTTGCGCCATGCGCAAATAACCACAACCGCTTGGTCGGCGCCAACGCTGTGCCGGTTCGATGCGCGGCACCGCGCACAATGTTTCGCTCGCCCGAAATCGCGCCTTCGACCGCAGGAAAGGATCAGCCGGATGCGCGTCTTCAAGATGACGGTGCCGGTCTGGCCGTGGAAGTGAAGGATACCATCCGTCATGCTGAGTGCCGAGGAACTGGAACGCTACGCCCGCCACATCGTGCTGCGCGATGTCGGCGGCCCCGGGCAGGCGGCGCTGAAGAGCGCGCGGGTACTGGTGGTCGGCGCCGGCGGCCTCGGCGCGCCGGTGCTGATGTATCTGGCCGCGGCCGGCGTCGGCACGCTCGACATCGTCGACGACGACATCGTCACGCTGTCGAATCTGCAGCGCCAAGTGATTCACGCTACGCCCGACATCGGCGCCCGCAAGGCCGACAGTGCGGCCAGCCGGATCCTCGCACTCAATCCCAACGTACGCGTGGTGCAGCACCGGGTGCGGCTCGACGGCTCCAATGCGCTGGCCCTGATCGGCGGCTGCGACCTAGTGCTCGACGGTTCGGATAATTTCGCCACGCGCTATTTGGTGTCCGACGCCTGCTATCTGGCGAAGAAGCCGCTGATCACTGCGGCGCTCGGCCAGTTCGACGGATCGCTGACCACGATCCGCGCCCACGAGCGCAACGCCGCGGGCGAACCCAACCCGACCTATCGTTGCCTGTTTCCAGAACCGCCGCCGGCCGGCACCGTGCCGAGCTGCGAGGAAGCCGGGGTGATGGGAGCGCTCGCCGGCGTGCTCGGCTCGATGATGGCGCTGGAGGCGATCCGTGAAATCGTCAGCTTCGGCGAAGGCCTGGTCGGACGGCTGGTGATGATCGACGCCCGCGCCATGCGGTTCGAGACGCTGCGCTACAGCCGCGATCCGCAAAACCCGCTGAATGGCGATGCGCCGACCATCACCGATCTGAGCCGGCACCTCTGAGGCGCAGCCTGGCCTGAGGGCTGCGCCACGTTGGCTCTGGACAGTGCGAGCGCTTCGCAGGCATCACTGTTTCCAGCGCCGTTGAATCGGCGAGGCGGTGAGGACGGCGGAGGGTCAGACCCAGATGGCGGGCACGGCGAAGCGCGGGCTGTTTTCCGGCGACGGGATCGCGGCACCGCTGCGGCACGCACTGTTCCGGCGGATCTGGCTGGCGAGCCTGTTGTCCAATCTCGGCCTGATGATCAACGGCGTCGGCGCCGCCTGGGCGATGACGCAGATGACCTCGTCCGCCGACAAGGTGGCGCTGGTGCAGACCGCCCTGATGCTGCCGATCATGCTGGTGGCGATGCCGGCCGGCGCGATCGCCGACATGTACGACCGCCGCCTGGTCGCGCTGGCGGCGCTCGGCATCGGCCTCGCCGGAGCCACCACGCTGGCTGCGCTGGCGCATTTCGGCTTGGTGACGCCGAACACGCTGCTGCTTTTCTGTTTCGTGATCGGCACCGGCATGGCGCTGTTCGGGCCGTCCTGGCAGGCCTCGGTGTCCGAGCAGGTGCCGGCCGAAACGCTGCCGGCCGCGGTGGCGCTGAACGGCATCAGCTACAATATCGCACGCAGCTTCGGCCCGGCGGTGGGCGGCATCGTGGTGGCGGCCGCGGGCGCGGTGGCCGCATTCGCCGCCAATGCGGTGCTGTATCTACCGCTGCTGATCGTGCTGCTGCTATGGCGGCGGGAGAGCGAGCCGCCGCGGCTGCCGCCGGAGCGGCTGAACCGCGCGATCGTCTCTGGCGTGCGCTACATCACCAACTCGCCGGCAATCCGCATCGTGCTGACCCGCACGCTGGTGACCGGCATCGCCGGCAGCTCGGTGCTGGCCCTGATGCCGCTGGTGGCGCGCGACCTGCTGCACAGCGGCGCCGAGACCTACGGGCTGCTGCTCGGCGCGTTCGGCATCGGCGCGGTGATCGGCGCACTCAATGTCGGGATTGCGCGGCAGCGCCTGAGCAGTGAAGCCGCGGTTCGGCTGTGCGCGATGATCATGGGCGTGGCGATGGCGGTGATCGCGATCAGCCGCTCGCCGCTGCTCACCGCCGCAGCGCTGGTGATCGCGGGCGCGGTGTGGATGCTGGCGATCGCGCTGTTCAACATCGGCGTTCAGCTCTCGGCCCCACGCTGGGTGGCGGGCCGTTCGCTCGCCGCATTCCAGGCCTCGATCTCCGGCGGCATCGCGATCGGCAGCTGGGGCTGGGGCCACGTCGCCGACCTGGCCGGCGTCGCGCCGTCGATGCTGCTGTCGGGGCTGGCGATGCTGGCTTCTCCAGTGCTCGCCTTCCTGCTGCCGATGCCACCAGTCGGCACCCGCACCGAGGATGCCGAGCTGCTCGCCGACCCGGAAGTGAAACTGGCGCTGACGTCGCGCAGCGGTCCGGTGGTGATCGAAATCGAGTACCGGATCGATGCCGACGAAGCGCGCGCGTTTCACAACGTGATGCAGGAGGTGCAGCTCAGCCGTCAGCGCAACGGCGCCTATGGCTGGTCGATCGCGCGGGACATCGCCGATCCGGAATTGTGGACCGAACGCTATCACTGCCCGACCTGGCTCGATTACTTGCGCCAGCGCAGCCGATCGACCCAGGACGATCGCGCGCTGCACCGCCGCGCGATCGCATTTCATCGCGGCGTGGATCCGATCCGGGTCCGCCGGATGCTGGAGCGGCCGTTCGGCTCGGTGCGCTGGAAAGAAGAGTCGCCAGACCGTACTACCGCCACCGAAGTGCTACCTGTCGCCGGCGTCAGCGGCGGGTCAACATAGAGGGTCGATGTCGTCCCGCGTCATGGTCGGGCTTGTCTTGACCACTCCCAACTTCGCTCCTGACGAAACCTTAAAAACGCGGGTGCCCGCGACAACCGCGCATGGACGGATGACGTATTGAACCGATCTGTTACTGACCGTTGTCAGTCAGCACCTTGGCGCATTTGGCGCTGAGCTTGGCGCGGTTCTGCTGCAGGCAGTTCAGGATCGCCCCGTCGGACTCGTTCATCACCGCCCGGCACAGCCGCGACACATCTCGGCCGCAGCCAGGGTCAGGGCGGCGCTCCTGCGCCTGCGCGGCGCCGGCGATCAGGGTGAGGCAAATGAGCGGACCGACGATCTTCAACATGCTTGGTATCCAAATCAGAGCTGAGACTGTTCAGCTGGACCAATGCGATCCATGCACAACCGTTCCCGTCGCACGCGACGACCGCTGCGCTGCTGACAGGCTGGTTGTTGCGACAACGTCTCCTAACCGTCGTTCGGAACGATAACGGTCGGCTTGGTCATCTCGACGACGTCCTTGGCCTGGTCGGTGAGAACGCGGAATTGCGTCTGCAGGAATTCGGTCTGGATCCGAACCACGTCCTGAAAGTCCTTGGCGTGCAAGAGCTGCTGCGAGAAATCGAACGTCGCCTGAACGTTGCGGTCGACATAGCCCTTCAGCGTCGTGGCCTGGCTGCTCTGCCCCATCGGCACCACCGACATGCTCTTGCTGATAAACTCGAGGTAGTTGGTCATCGCGCCGCGCGCCTGCTCGAGGTTCTTGGTCATCACGTTCAGGATGACGTCGGACGAGTTCTTGTCTGCCATCGCGATCTCCTCGAGGCTCTCCGGTTACCCAAGCACCAGATGGCCGCACGGCCGGAGCCCTGTGCATGCCATTCACGCGCGACAATGATCGCAAAATCTGCAGCGCCGTCCAGTACTAACTGCGGAGCCTTTAAAGATGCCTAACCGCCGACACGCGAACGGCGGGCGTGGAGCTGGCCACACCCGCCGTTGCCGATGTCGGTTCGAAGCGCGCCGCCAAAGCGGCGCGGCGTCGAATTAGTTGAAGCGCGCGCGGTCGAGCTGATCCATGCCCTTCTGCGACCGGTAGATCTCCAGGCAGTACCAGGCCAGCACCAGCAGCGTGCCGATCCGCACCACCGAGGTCGGCAGCATCAGGCTGAGCGCGATGATCAGCAGCGGCACCGCGGCAGCCTTCACCACCTTGGCGCGATCATCGAAGATCGGGAAGAACCAGACCTTGTTCTCCGCCGCCCAGAACGGCGGCTTCACGCGCTGCAGGCCGTAGCGCGACCAGGTATCCTTGAAACCGAGGTCGCGCGCCCACACCAGATACAGCGTGACCCAGAACGCCAGGAAGGCCACGACGACGGACATCGGTCCGGCGGCGAAGCCGATGAGCAGAAGCACTGCGACCGCGAGTGCGATGAACCAGTTTTGCATCGGAGAGAACCTTTGAGACTGACAGGAGCCCGCGGGTGCTTGGATCAGCCGCCGGCTCCCAGACGCGAACTGCCTGCGTTACTTGCGGGCGCAGGACACCACGATCGAGGAGGAGCTCGGGCCGCAGCTCGCGGTCATCTGCCCGTTCTCCAGAGTGAGGTTGTCGCTGAACTTGGCGCTGCTTGGCCCAATGCAGATCGCGGAGATCAGCGCTTCATCCGTCTCGCACGAGGTCGGGCAGCCGTTCGACGAGCAGGTCGACGACGACACGGTGCGGAAGGCACTGACCGGCGGCGCGACCGGCGTGGCGGCGACGGCGGGTTCGATCAGGGCCGGATGAGGCACACCGACCTGGTTCACCACCGACAGCGCGGCAACGAACGCGATGGCACCGAGGAAGATCATCGATGAGGAGCGCATACTACCTCCATACCTGTTGGAATTGTCACCAGACGGTTTGCAACTGCAGCATGTTATCAACGCCTCGGAATTTCAACAGGCGCAAGTTTCAGCACGCTTAAGGACAGAGCAACCGCTACTAAGGATGACGTCGGCGCAGTGCGATCGTCGCCACAACGCGCGCCGATGACGCGCGGATCACGGCGGCTCAAGATTCCGCGCAGCCCTTCACGACCGACCGCTTGTTGCGATGTTACCGTCGCTCATCGGTCTGCGCGAGTTGGTGATTTGCCGGACACACCGGCCGTTCGGGAGGACATTCGAATCCGCCATCAGGGACTCGCCGGAGGGGCAGCAACGCGACGCTCGCCAGCTCGCGCGCATTCGGACAAGACGGTTCTGACGACGAAGGCAGAGCATCGCTGGCCACCGGCCCAGTCCGCAATGTGCCGGTGATTCGGCATTTCCCGGACAAGGACACCACGAGGGCCGCGTGCCCCGAATCACTTCGCTAGATCGGACCACCGCTGCCGGCATCATTCGGCTCAAGAAGCGACCATGCGGCCTAGGCACGAGAATTCGAGCAGCCCCAACGGCTTGATGCTCTGCAGAATCTGTCAGCGAATCGATAGGTTCAGGGGCCTACAACACCCTGCGCTCCATCCGCCTCATGAGGAGGTGGGAGCACTCGCCGTGACATCGAGGCTCTCTGCCGGTCCTGAATGAGACGGACGAAGGCAGTAGAGCCGACGCCAGACGCCGCCGGCGACGTTTAAGCCTAATCATCGACGGCATCCGCATGCTTCTCGCCGCTGATCGCAACCACGAAGTTCCATCATGAATAATGCATTTCTGCTCAAACTGCATCGCTGGACCAGTCTGGTGTTCGCGCTGCCGCTGCTCGCCATCATCGTCACCGGACTGATCCTGTCAGTCGAGCCGATGCTGCAAGGCCGCGGCCTGCCGGCCGGGACGCTCGATGCCGCCCGCCTCACGGGGCTGATCGAACGCTACGATCCGCAGGGACAGGCCCGCGGGGTCGCGATCAACGCCTCCGGCCAACAGATGCGGCTGCTCGGGGTCAATGCGCCACCGATCGATCTTGCGACCGGCGAAGCGGCTGCCGCCAGCGATCCGACCGGCGACCTGCTGCTATGGGCGCGGCGCACTCATGAGCGCCTGCTCGGCTACGAATGGCTGGTGATCGCCTCGACCATCGCCATGACGGTGCTGATGACGATCGGCGTGCTGATGGGGCTGCCGCGGCTGCGCAACAGCCTCGCCGGCTGGCACAAGGGCGCAGCGTGGTTCACGCTGCCGCTGTTGCTGCTCAGCCCCCTCACTGCGCTGTGCATGGCGTTCGGCCTGACGTTCTCCAGCGGCCCGCCGCCGGCCCGCATGACCATCAAGCTGACCGACGCGGTGCAGCAGATCGCGCAATCGCACGACGTGTCACACTTGGCGATGATCGCCAATCGCGGCGGGCGGATGATGGCGCGGATCTACGAAGACGGCGAGCTGCGCGCCTACACCTTCACGCCGGACGGCATCACGCCGCTGCCGCGCAACTGGCCACGGTTGCTGCACGAAGGCAATTGGTCGACTTGGCTGTCCGGCACGCTCAACGTCATCACCTCGGTGGTGCTGCTCGGGCTGCTGATCACCGGCGTCTGGCTGTGGACCCGGCGCAAGCTGCGGCGCCGCCCACAGCGGCCGGCGACGCAACCGTCCTGACGCAACCCGCGTGACGCCTCGGCAGGATTGAGAAAGGCTTAGCCGGATCGCTCGAATTGCACCCAAGCGGTGCACGGATCGTTGGGAGGTGCGGGCGTCTTCTGCCCGCACCTGTCCGCCGCAACGAGCGCGTCCATGTCCAGCATTTCGTCGATTGCCGTCTCCGGCCTGAAAGCAGCGACCCGCCGGCTTGAGGTGTCGGCCAGCAACATCGCCAATCAGCAATCGACCGGCGCGCTTCCCGGCGCCAACGGCACGGTGCCGGCCGGTGCGCCGCGGGCTTACAAGCCGCTGCAGGTCAATCAGACCGATACATCGACCGGCGGCACGCAGACCAGCCTGAGCACGACCTCGCCCGCCACCGTCCCGGTGTCCGACCCGCAAGCGCCGTTCGCCAGTGCGGACGGCATGGTGGCGGCGCCGAACGTCGACCTGGCGCAGGAATTCATCGGCCAGATGGTCGCCAAATACAGCTACACCGCCAACCTCGCCTCGCTGAAGGCAGACCGCGAGATGAGCAAGGCGCTGCTCGACGCGAAGGTGTAGCTCCTTTCGTCATTGCGAGGCGGCGCAGCCGCCGAAGCAATCCAGCTCAGTGCACCGAAGGCTGGCTCGCTTCGCGGAGCCTGTCATCGGGCGGCGCTTCGCGCCGACCCGTTGGCTCGCAATGACGATGCCAGAGGCCGCAACTAACCGATCGGCCCACTCGCCACGCGCGGCGCGAAATCGGGGACACCGATCTCGTCCTTGCGATGGCAGGCGACGTAGTGTTCGTGGCCGGCGGCGTCGAGAAAGGGCAACTCTGCCCGGCAGCGCGCCTCGGCAAACGGGCAGCGTTGCGCGAAGCGGCAGCCGGGCGGCGGATCGACCGGCGACGGCGGTTCGCCCTTGACCAGATACTTCGCCTTCAGCTCGTCGCGGAGCGGACCGGGCGGCACGGCGGCCGACACCAGCGACCACGTGTAAGGATGACGCGGCGCGGTGAACAGGGCCGAGGCCGGCGCCTGCTCGGCGATCTTGCCGAGATACATCACGGCGATCTCATCGCAGAACTGCTGGATGACGCCGAGATCGTGCGAGATGAAGATGTAGGTGAGGCCGCGCTCGCGCTGCAGCTTCTTGAGCAGGTTCAGGATCTGGGCCTGGATCGCGACGTCGAGCGCGGAGACCGCCTCGTCGCAGACGATCAGCTCGGGCTCCGGCGCCAGTGCGCGCGCGATGCACAGCCGCTGCCGCTGACCGCCCGAAAACTGATGCGGAAACAGATCGGCCGCCTCCGGCGGCAGGCCGACCTCGGCGAGCAGCTTGCGGACCCTGGCGTCGCGTTCGCTGCGGCTGCCGATCTCGAGCAGATCGAGCGGCTCGCGGATCTGGTCGCCGGCGCGGCGGCGCGGGTCGAGCGCCGAGAACGGGTCCTGAAACACGATCTGCAGGTGCTTGCGCGCCTTGCGCAGCGGCTCGCCGGTGAGCGGCATGATGTCTTCGCCGCGAAACACCACCTGCCCTGAGGTCGCCTGCACCAGCCGCATGATCGCCTGCGCGGTGGTCGATTTGCCCGAGCCGCTTTCGCCGACGATGCCGAAGGTGGTGCCCCGCTTGACGCGGAAGCTGACGCCGTCGACCGCATGAACGAAAGACGGTTTACCCCACGGCCGCTTACGGCCGGTGCGGAAGTGCACCACGAGGTCGTTGACGTCGAGCAGATAGGGATCGCCGTCGGCCGGGCGCAGATCTTCATGGATCATCATGCGGCGATCTCCTCGGCACGCCAGCACGACACCGCATGACCCGCGGCGATCGTCCCAAGCGGCGGCTGCGGTAGCGACCGACATGCCTCCGAGGCATTGGCGCAACGCGCCAGGAATGCGCAATCCGGCCCGCGATTGCCGAGCGCCGGCACCATGCCGGGAATCTCGCCGAGATCGACCCACTCCTCCGGCTTGGCGACACCGACGGTCAGATGCGGCACGCAGCCGAGCAGGCCGCGCGTATAGGGATGGCGCGGCCGCGCCGCGATCTCATGCGCCGGCCCGGTCTCGATGCAGCGACCGGCATAGAGCACGGCGATATCGTCGGCGAGTTCAGCGACCGCGCCGAGATCGTGGGTGATCAGCACGATCGCGGCCTCTGTCTCGTCCTGGAGCTGGGCGAGCAGGTCGAAGATCTGCGCCTGCACGGTGACGTCGAGCGCAGTTGTCGGCTCGTCGGCGATCAAGAGCTTCGGCCGGCAGGCGAGCGCCATCGCAATCATCACCCGCTGCCGCATGCCGCCGGACATCTGATGCGGATAGGCCTTGGCGCGCTGTTCGGCCGCCGGGATCTGCACCGCCTTGAGAAACTGCACCGCCTGCTCGGCGGCGTCCTTGCGGCTGAGCCGCCGGTGATAATACAGCACCTCGGCGATCTGATCGCCGACGGTGTAGAGCGGGTTCAGCGCCGTCATCGGCTCCTGGAACACCATCGACATCGCATCGCCCCGCAACGCCCGCATCCGCTTCGGCCGCGCGGTGAGCAGATCCTCGCCGTCGAGCACGATGCGTCCGCCGGTGACCACGAAGCCTTCCGGCAGCAGCCGCATGATCGCCAGCGCCGTCATGCTCTTGCCGCAGCCGGATTCGCCGACCAGCGCGATGGTGCGGCCCTTTTGAACCGTGAAAGACAGATTCTCCAGCACCGGCACGAGATCGCCGTCGCGATTGGTCATGCTGACGCTGAGATTCTCGACTGATAGGACCGGCGCCATTATCACCTCCGCCGCAGCCGCGGATTGACCGCATCGTTGACGCCGTCGCCGACCAGGCTGACCGCGAGCACGGCAAGGAAGATCGCGGCGCCCGGGAACGTCACCGCCCACCAGGCGTCGAGCACGTAGTTGCGGTTCTGGCCGATCATCAGGCCCCAGCTCATGGTGTTGGGATCGCCGAGGCCGAGGAAGCTGAGGCCGCCCTCGAACAGGATCGCGGTGCCGATCGCCAGCGTCGCCGAGACGATGATCGGCGGCAACGCGTTCGGCAGCACCACGCGCAAGATCAGATGCAGACTGCCGGCACCGGCGGCGCGCGAGGCCTTGATGAAATCGAGATCCCGCAACCGCATGAATTCGGCGCGCGTCAAGCGCGCCGCCGAAGTCCAGCTCACCGCGCCGATCGCCAGCGTGATGGTCGACAGCTTGGGACCGAACAGCGTCACCAGCACCATTGCAAACAGCAGCGGCGGCAGCACCTGAAAGAACTCGGCGATCTTGACCAGGAGCGCATCGACCCAGCCGCCGAAGAAGCCGGCGAGCGCTCCGACGGTGACGCCGATCACGATCGTGATCAGCGCCGCCACGGCGCCCACCGTCAGCGTGGCACGGCCGCCATAGATCAGCCCGGCCAGCACGTCGCGGCCAAGATAGTCGGTGCCGAGCGGAGCGTCGGCCGCCGGCGCGGCAAACGGCAGGCCGACGATGTCGAGCGGATCGACCGGATACAGCCACGGGCCGAGCGCGGTGCCGGCGAGCAGCAGCAGGAGCAGGATTGCGCCGGCGACGCCGGACGGACTTTTCATGAACTGGCGCAGCGCAGCCCGGGCCGGCGAAACCGCCTTCGGCACTTTGCTGACGCTGGGAAGGGGCTTCTGTGCCATCGCGAGCGAAGACTCCATCGTGCTCATCGGGCACCTGCGCGGATACGGGGATCGATCAGGCGGTACACCAGGTCGGTGAGGATATTGGCCGCGATCACCATCACGGCGGAGAAGAACAGCACGCCCATCAGCGTCGGGTAGTCACGGCGCAGGATCGAGTCGAACACCAGCCGCCCCATGCCCGGCCAGGAGTACACCGTCTCCACCAGCACGGCGCCGGCGAACAGATTGCCGAACTGCAGGCCGACCACGGTGACGATCGGAATTAGCGTGTTGCGCAGCGCGTGCTTGACAAGCACCACCCGCTCCGGCAGCCCCTTGGCGCGCGCGGTGCGGATGTAGTCCGCCGACAGCACGTCGATCATGTTGACGCGGGCGAGCCGGGAATATTGCGCGACGAATACCAGCCCCAGCGTGATCGACGGCAGCACCAGATGCTTGGCGACGTCGGCCGCGTAGGCGAAGCCGGTTTTCGGATTGACCACGTCGGTCATGCCGTTGACCGGCAGTATCGGCCACACCGATCCGAACAGCAGCAGAAGCAGCAGGCCAGTCCAGAAGATCGGCGCTGCGTGGCCGGCGAGCGCCAGCACGGTGACGCCGTGGCTGAGCAGGCCGTTCGGGCGCCGGGCGCTGATCACGCCGAGCACCGTGCCGATCAGCACCGCCACCACAAGCGAGGCCGCCGCCAGATACAGCGTCGCGGGCAGCCGCTGCAGGATCAGGCCGAGCACCGGCTGGTTGAAGTAGTAGGAGTAGCCGAAGTCGCCATGCGCCACCTTGCCGAGATAGGTGAACATCTGTTCGAGCAGGCTGTGGTCGAGACCGTATTTTGCCCGCAGCGCCGCGATCACCTCGGGCGACGCCCCACCCATCTCGCCGGCGATCACCTGCACCGGGTCGCCCGGCGCAAGATGGATCAGGCAGAAATTCATCACCAGCACCGCCAGCAGCAGCGCGACGGCGTTGGCGAGTTTTCCGAACAGATGGGTGAGGAGAGCCATTGATGCTTCGTCGATCGAGATTGGCGGATCAGTTCTTCGGCGGAGTCACCCAGTACAGCTCGTCGAGCGGCGAGGCGACGCCCCACACCGTGGTCGGCAGGTTGCCGAGCCCCTTGGCGAACGAGGTGTGGTACGGAGTGGCGTTGATGTAGAAGATCGGCGCATCTTCGACGACGATCTTCTGGAACTCCGAATACAGCGCCTTGCGCTTATCCGGCGAGCTCTCCTGGGCGGCCTGGCCGAGGATCTCGTCGACCTTCGGATTGGCGTACTGCTGGGTGTTCGACCAGATGATGCCCTTGCGGATGTTCGAGCTCAGATAAGTCCGGTCGACGCCGATCACCGGGTCGCCCCAGTTGAACACCGTGTCCATGGTCATGTCGAAGTCGAAATTAGCGACGCGCTGGGCCCAGGTCGGGAAGTCGGGGGCGGCGCGGACTTCGAGATTGATCCCGACCCGCTTCAGCGCCGAACGCAGATATTCAGCGACGTTGCGCTGCTGCTCGTCGTTGCCGGGGATGTAGTCGATCGTCAGCGTGGTGCGCACGCCGGCCCCGTCCGGCTTGAGCCCGGCCTCGTCGAGCAGCTTGTTGGCCTTGGCGATGTCGAATTTGTATTGGTCGACGTTCTTCTCTTCCAGCGGCGAGCCCGGCGCGATCGGTCCGGTCGAAGGCAAGGCTTTGCCGCCCATCAGCTTCTTGACGATGAACTCGCGGTTCGCCGCATAGCCGATCGCCTGACGGACGCGAACGTCGTCGAGCGGCTTCTTCTTGGTGTTGAAGGCAAGCCAGTTCAGGGCACCGATGCCGGCAAAGCCCTTGTCGGTGACGACGACGTTCGGCGCCTTTTCCAGCCGCTCAATGTCGCGCACGCCGGTGAAGTAGGGCACCATATGAACATCGCCGCGCTCGGCCGACACCATCAGGGCGTTGGGATCCGAAATCAGCCGCACCACGATCTTGTCGAGCTTCGGCCGCCCCGGGATGAAGAATTTGTCGAACTTCTCCAGCGTGTAGTAGTCGCCCTGCTTGTACTCGGTGAGCTTGTAGGGACCGGAGCCGATCGGCTTCAGGTTGGCCGGATGCGATTTGACGTCCTGGCCGTCGCCATAGACGTGTTTCGGCAGGATCGGCATCAATGCAGGCGACATCGCCAGCAGCAGCGCCGGGTGCGGATGCGCCAGCTCGATCACCGCCGTATGCGGATCCGGCGTATCGACGCTCTCGACCGCGGCCAGCATCGTCTTGAACGGATGATTGGCCTTGATGGTCATGATCGAGAACGCGACGTCCTCGGAAGTCACCGGCTTGCCGTCGTGGAAGGTGGCGTTCTTGACCAGCTTCAGCGTCACCGTCAGCCCGTCCTTCGAGACGTCCCAGGACTCGGCGAGATAGGGCTGCGGGTTCCAGTTGTCGTCGTAGCGCAGCGGACTGGCGAAGATCTGCGTGCTCGGGAGCGCGGTGGCGATACCGGACTGGACGGCGCCGTTGAAATGCCGCGGCACCTGCGTCGAACCGATCACCAGCGTTCCGCCGCTCCCCGCACCTTCCGCTTTGGTTTCGAGCGGCAGACCCATCAGCGCAATGCCGCCGAGGGCTCCGACTACAAAGGATCGCTTCGTCAACATCATCGGTCAGAACTCCGCTGCAAGAAAGGATGGGCGAGGCAGGACGTGGAAAGCCGCATGGCTTTCGCGGCGAGAAACTGGCAGGGCGGGCCTCACGACAGCGCTCCGGCCGGCGCCAAAGCGCGGTCGAGGATCGCGTCGAGTTCGGCCGGCGGCGGCAGATCGGCGGTGCCGACGCCGACCAGCACGATGCCGGGCTCGACCGGCCCGGCATCGGCCGGCGACAGGCTCCAGACGCTCTCGACCATCTGAAACACTTTGACGTCGTCTTCGCCGGCGAGGCGACAGGACCCCTTCAGCCGCAATAGCTGCGGCGGCAGCTTATCGACCGCACAGGCGAGCCGGACGCGATCGAACCGGCCGGCGCGGCGATACGCCCAGCTCTTGAAGGTCGCGCCGTGATCGATCGCCGCGGCATCAACTGCGTCGGCTCGGAAACCGCTCGACGACGCAGCCGTCTTTAGCTCTGCCAGCGTCGGCATCGCGCCTTGCGCGGTTGCGACGATACCCACGTCCAGGCGCAGACTTCGTACCGCGGTGCGCGCAGCAGTCAGAGCCTCGGCATTCACCAGATCGGTCTTGTTCAGCAGGACAATGTCACAGCGCTCAAACTGGCCGCGCACGGTGTCGCCGACCTTGGAATCCTCGATCAGTTGCGCGATCCGGCTGGCATCGGCCAACACGATCACCCGGTCGAGCCGCAGCGACGGTTCGATCAGCGCAATTTCCGCGATCTTCCACGGATCGCCGACCCCGGAGGCTTCGATCACGATCCGCTCAAACGGCACCGCAGCGTCGAGCACCTGGCACATCGTGTCGATGAAGCTGGTGCCGATGCTGCAGCAGATGCAGCCATTGGTCAGCGTCATCGTGGTGCCGTCGTGACTCTGGATCAGTGTCGCGTCGACATTGACCTCGCCGAAATCGTTGACCAGCACCGCCGTCCGAGGGCCGCCGCTGCGCAGCAGGTGATTGACGAAGGTGGTTTTGCCCGCGCCGAGAAAGCCGCCGATTACCGTGACTGAAATGGTCGCGGATGCTGCCGTCATGCGCGGGGCGCCTCCTTGATCATGCCGCCGACCACGGTGCCCCAGACCGCGATCTCCTTGAGCCGCTCCGGCGGAACGGCCAGCGGATCCTCATCGAGCACGACGAAGTCGGCGTACTTGCCGGTTTCGATGCTGCCGACCAGATGATCCATCTTCAAAGTATAGGCTGCGCCGATGGTGATTGCAGCAAGCGCCTGCTCGGTCGTGAGCGCTTCGGTATCCCGGCCCAGTACACGCCCGCTCGACGACACGCGATTGACCGCACACCATGCGGTGAACAGCGGCGCCAGCGGTGTCACCGGCGCGTCGGAGTGGATCGCGAACGGCACCCCGATCCGCTGTGCGGTCCCGGTCGCGTCGAGCCGTGCCGCCCGCTCCGGCCCCATCGTCAGCTCGTAGTGCGCGTCGCCCCAGTAGTACAGGTGGTTGGCGAAAAGATTGGCGCAGACACCGAGATTCTTCATCCGCCGGAACTGGGCGGCGCTGGCCATCTGGCAATGCTGCAAGGTGTGGCGATGATCCGGACGAGGCGCGACGGTCTGCGCCGCCTCGATCGCATCGAGCGCCACTTCGGTGGCCTCGTCGCCGTTGGTGTGGATGTGAAGCTGCACGCCAGCACGGTGATAAGCCTCCACCAGCCGCGGCAGTTCTTCGGGCGCGATGTACCACAGGCCGTTGGCGGCACCATTGTGATAGCCAGGCCAGCGCAGCCGCGCGGTGAAGCCCTGGATCGACCCATCGACCACTAGCTTGACGATGCCGTAATGCAGCTTGTCGCTGGCGTGGCCGCGCAGCGTCTCCAGCTTAGCGATCGCCTGTTCGGGCGTATGCGATACCGCGGCCAGCGCCGGCACCAAGCGAACGCCGAAATCAGCTTGGCTGGTCGCGCTGCGATAAACCTCGATGGTCGGGTCGGCGAGGTCGTTGTGCAGGTCGGTAATCGTGGTGACGCCCTGTACGCAGCACGACGCCGCATAGCGCCGTACGTCCGCCTCGGTGATGGTACCAGCGAGCGGATTGTGGCCGAGCGCACGGAACAGCCGCATCCGTGCCGGAATGCCCTGCAGCTCGCCGCTCGCCAGTCCGTCGGCTCCCGCGACGACGCCGGAGATGTTGGTGGCGTGTAGCAGCTCGGCGCGTTCGAGCGTCAGCGTGTTGACGTTGTTGATGTGGAACGAGGCGTGGACCACCAGCACCGGACGCTTGGTCGACACTTTGTCGAGATCCTGCCGGGTCAGCATCGTGCCGCCGATATGCAGCGGATCGAAGCCCCAAGCGTAAAGCGGGGAACCGTCGTCCGGCATCGCGGCCTCGGCCTGCTGCAGCCGCGCCACGATCGCCTCGATGTCCGGCACACCGGCGACTACTTTGCCTTCCGGCGAACGGCGGTCGAACGCGCCCACATAGGGCTGCTTCCACATCAGGCCTTCCATGATGTGGCTGTGGCCTTCGACGAAACCGGGCATCAGCACCTTGTCGGCGAAGCGAGTATCGAGCCGCGCGCCGGTTACCATCAGTTCGTCGGCGCTGCCGGTCGCAACGATCCGCTCGTCCCGCACCGCAACATGCGTCGCACTCGGCCGCGACGGATTCATGGTGATAATTCTACGGGCGGAATAAACGACGGTTTCGGACGTCACGCTTAGTCTCCAGGCTTGCGATTGCGAGCGTGAAGCGATCGTCCCGGCGGCACTAGCGCCAGATGCCGAGCACGAATGGAGCCAGGGCCATGCGTCAGCCGCCGCCTCCCATGGCTCGCTTCTTGCAGACGGTTTGTAAAAGCTTCATTCTCGCAATGACAGCCGTTTCGCGTCGTTGTGTCAGTCAGGGTATCGCGTCTTGGGAAAGCTAGCACAGCTCAGATTCCAGGAGTCCACTGTGGCACGCACGCCTAATGGCGGTGCAATTGCCTCTTCAGATGCCGCCGCATTAGGCAAAGACGAGTTATTCTGGGGCGCGTTGTTTCGCGGCCTCAACCGCGGCGGCTCTTTCCTGCAATTGCAGATTCGCCAGATCATCGTGACGGCGATCGAGGATGGCCGCCTACCGCTCGGCATGAAGATGCCGTCCAGCCGCGATCTCGCCACCGTGCTGAAGGTGTCACGTAACACCGTGGTGATCGCTTACGAGCAGCTCGTCGATCAGAACTTTCTGGTTTCGCGGCAGCGCAGCGGTTACTTCGTCGCCGGCCTGCCGAAGAAATTCGCCACCGAAGCGCCCGGCCTCGCCGAGGTCACCAGCCGCGGCGACGAACACTGGGTCGATCGCTTCGCGGTGAGGCCGTCGGCGCATCGCAACATTGTCAAGCCGCTCGACTGGCAGACGCATCCCTACCCGTTCATCTTCGGCCAGTTCGATCCGAGTCTGTTTCCGACCAACGACTGGCGCGAAAGCGCCCGCGCCGCACTCAGCGTTCCGGAAATCAACAACTGGGCCCGCGACCTGATCGACGGCGACGATCCGGCGCTGATCGAGCAGTTGCAGCTCCAGGTGCTGCCACGCCGCGGCATCCATGCCCGCGCCGACGAGATCATGATGACAATCGGCGCTCAGCACGCGCTGTATCTGATCGCGACGCTGTTCATTAACGGCCAGACCAAGGTCGGCATCGAAGAGCCGGGCTATCCGGACGCCCGCAACATTTTCCGGATGCTGACGCCCAACGTGGTGCCGCTTTCCGTCGACAGCGAAGGGCTGGTGCCGGACGCGATGTTCCAGAGCTGCGCGCTGGCTTATGTCACCGCCAGCCATCAGTGCCCTACCGCCGTGACAATGCCGCTGCCTCGCCGCATCGAGCTGTTGAAAGCCGCCGCGGCCGGCGACGTGGTCGTGGTGGAGGACGATTACGAAGGCGAATTGATGCCGGAGTCGGCAACGCTGCCGCCGCTGAAGAGTATCGATCGCGCCAGCAACGTCCTCTATGTCGGCAGCCTGTCGAAGGCGCTGGCACCAGGCCTGCGGCTCGGTTACGTCGTCGCTCCCGCCCCGGTGATCCGCGAATTGCGCGCCCTGCGTCGGCTGATGCTCCGGCATCCGCCGCTCAACAATCAGCGCGTCGCCGCGCTGTTCATCGGCCTCGGCCACTATCGGGCGCATCTCGCCCAAGTCGGTCGCGTGCTGCTTGAACGCGCCAAGCTGCTCGACCAGTTGCTGCCGAAGCATCTGCCGAGTTGCAGTTTTTCGCGCGGTCCGGGCTCGACCAATTTCTGGGTGACCTGCCCGACTTCGATCGACGCGACCGCTCTGGCCCAGGCTGCGCTCGAACAGGGCGTCGTGATCGAACCAGGCGCCGTGTTCTCGATGGACGAAACCGCGAGCCGGCAGTGTTTCCGACTCGGCTTCTCGTCGATCCGCACGGACCGGATCGAAGTCGGCATCCAGCGCCTCGGCGAAGTCATCGCCCAGCATCTGAAGGCCTAGCGGTCCGCGCCGCCGCTACGCGCCCAGCACGTCGCCGAACCGCACCCAGGCCTTACCGTCCCATTTCTGCAGCTGCACTTGTGTCAGCGGCCGATAGTCGGTCGGGCTGGTGTTGACGCGGATGCCGGGCAGCAGCGTCGGCAGCTCGACGTCCTTCAAATTAGTCGCCTGTGCCATGATGTTTTCGCGCGTCCAGCCGTCGCCGCACTGCGTCAGCACCTTCACGAGCGCGGACGCCACCGTATAGGCGTAGAGATTGTAGAAATCATCCTTGTTGCCTTCCGGGAAGTAGCTCTGCATGAAGGCGAGGAAATCCTTGATGCCCTGATCGTCCTTCCAGGCCGGATCGGCGACATCCTTGAGATAGGCCGACGAGATCACGCCGACCGCGTTCTCGGGACCGGCCGGGCCGATCGTGCCCGCATAGGACGACGAGCCGCCGGTGATGTAGTGGCGGACCTGCCAGCGCGTCTCCGCCACCTTACGGATCGCCTGTGCGGTGAACTTCGCGGTGGTGCCCGAGATCAGGGCATCCGGCGCGGCGGCACGCAGCTGCAGGATCTGGGAATCGATCGTCGGATCGGAGGTCTCGTGCGAGATGGTCACGAGCTGGCGCGACTCGCGCTCGCCCAGCACATCCTTGGCACCGAGCACGAAGTCCTTGCCGAAATCGTCGTTCTGATACAGAACCGCGAACTTCGCGTCCGGCTTCTCCGCCAGCATATGCTTGACGAAGATCGCCGCCTCGGTGCGCGCGCTCGGCGCGAAGCCGATGCTCCACGGATGCGCCTTGTAGTCGCTCCATTTGTCGCCGTTCACCGACAGAAACAGATGCGGGATCTTCTTGGCGTTGGCGTATTTGACGATCGCCGAATTGGTCGCGGTGCCGAGATTGCTGAACAGCAGCGCGACCTCGTCGCTCTCGACGAGCTTGCGGGTCTGCTCCACGGTCTTGGCCGGATTGAAGGCGTCGTCGTAATAGATGAAGTCGATCTTGCGCCCGGCGATGCCGCCGCGATCGTTGATCATCTTGAAATATGCGGCCTGGCAACGCGCCTGCACCCCATAGGCCGACACTGGACCGCTCTGCGGCGAGGTGCTGCCGATGCGGATGCTGGTCGGCGTGATGCCGGTGGTGTCGGCGGCCTGCGCTTTCATCGATGTCGCCACCAGCATGGTGGTAGCGGTGCCGAGCAGAAAGCAGCGGCGGTCCATGGCGGTCATTAGGCTTTCCCCCTTGTTGTTATGTGCCAGATCCCTGGTCCGGCCGCACCAGCACCTTGATTAGTGACTTCTCAGCGCGCAGCCGGTCGAAGATCTCGGGAAGCTCACTCAGCGACACAACGCGCGAGATCATCGCGGCGGCGGTCGCAGCATGCTCCTCGAGATAACGATTGACGTGATGGAAGTCGGCCATCGTGTAGCCGAGCACGAATTTGAGCGTCGCTTCCTTGCGGATCGCGGCGCGCGGCAGAACCCGGTCCTCCGTCATGCAGACGCCGACGATCACGGCCCGGCCGCGCAGCGCCATGACGTCGATGGTCTGCTGCAAAAAGCCGGGCGCGCCGACGCATTCGAACACGATGCTCGGCGCACCGAGGCCGAGCCGACCGAGCGCGGTCGGCAGATCTTCGGCGATCGGATCGATCGCCGCGACGGCACCGACCTCCAGCGCGCAGGCACGGCGGTTCGGATCCGGCTCGCTGACCACCACCCGAGCGGCGCCGGCATCGCGCGCCATCAGCACGACGCCGAGCCCGATTGGCCCGCCACCGATCACCAGCACGTCGGCGCCCTGCATCGGGCCGCAGACATCGACCGCATGGCGCGCAACGGCCAGCGGCTCCATCAGCGCGCCGTCGCGCAGGCTGACTTTATCGGGCAGGCGGATCGCCTGCCCGGCGCGAATCCGCACGTAGTCCGCATAGGCCCCCGGCAGGTCGGGACGGAAGCCCATGAAGCTGCCGTTGGCACAGGCCGCATCGCCGCCGCCGCTACAAGAGCCGCCGGCCGCGCAGGCGTCGCATAGCCAATACGGGTTCGCCGCGACGCGGGCGCCGACCGGCCAGTCGGGCGCGGTCGACTGCACGATTTCGCCGGTGAATTCGTGCCCCATTACAGTGCCGGACTGCAGCATGCCCGGCGTCTCGGCGGCGTGCAGATCAGAGCCGCAGATGCCGGTGAACGCCACCTTGAGAAGCAGTTCGTTTTCGCCCAGCGCCGGCGCGGCGACGTCGCGGACGACGAGCCGCTCGCCGGTTTTCTCGAACACTGCAGCCTTCATTTGATCGCCTCCGCGCTGATGTGAGCCGTTCACGCCTGCGGACGGATCGGGATGTTCTCGTAGTAGGGGATCATGATCTCGCGCTTCTCGTCACTGATCGTGCCGAGCGCCGCGACGGTGACCGGATGCACGACGTCCGGATCGATCATGATCTCGACGCAGGATGGCTGGCCCGACGCATAGGCACGAGCGATCGCGGGCTCGATCTCGTCGAACGCGGTGACGCGCTCGGCGTGGCACCCGAACGCCGCCGCGACGCTGGCGTAGTTGGTGCCGCGTAGCTCGCTGATCGCGCTATAATTGGCGCCGTACATGATCTGCTGGCCGTGGATCGACATGCCCCAGATCTCGTTGTTGAGCACGATGGTACAGATCGGCAGACGATGCCGGCTCATCGTATCGAACTCCTGGATGTGGAAACCCATCGCGCCGTCGCCGGTGATCTGCATTACCCGTTTGTCCGGATCGACCAACTGCGCTCCGATCGACTGGCCCGGCCCGGTGCCGAGGCAGCCGAGATAGCCGACGCCCTGGACGTGGCCCGGCTGATTGGTGCGGAGATGGAACGCGGCCCAGCTCGCCGCCTCGCCGCCGTCGAGCACGATCGCGGCGTCCGGCCCCGCCGCCCGAACCGCGGCTTCCGCGGCCCAGAACGGATGGATGCCTTTTGGTCCTTGCTTGTTCGGAAACATGTCGAGCATCTTGGCGGGTGCCTTGGTCACCGCCTCGATCCAGGCCGGACGCTGCGGCCATGTTTCGGCCGCGGCGGCGGCGCGCAGTGTGGTCAGCGCGGCGCCGACATCGGCGACGATCGGCAGTTCGACATGGCGCAGCCGGCCGAGCTCAGCGGCGTCGCTGTGCACCTGAATCAACTTGGCATCGTCGGGAAAGAATGCGGTGCTGCGGCCGGCGAGGCGGAAGCCGAACCGGGTGCCGAGTAGCAGCGCGGCGTCCGGCCGCCGCGCCGACAGCAGTGCCAGATTGCCGACCACCTGACCGTTCAGCGGATGGCTGCTCGGAAACACGCCCATGCCCCGGGTGTTCGACACCACCGGAATCTGCGTGGCCTCCGCTAGCGCGACGAGGTCGTCGCGGCAATTCGAATAGCGCGCCTCACCGCCAACCACGATCACTGGCCGCTCGCTCGCCCTCAGGATCGCGATGGCAGCCTTGATCTCCTCCGGATGCGGCGCCGGGCGGGGATTGATAGTGAGGCCGTGCGCCGGACGGACGTCGTCCTTGTGGGCGCGCATGTGCAGCACGTCGATCGGCACATCGAGCAGCACCGCGCCGCGGCGACCCGTCGTGGCCTTGCGGATCGCCAACGCGGTAAGGTCCGGAATGCGTTCGGTGTTGGTGATGCGATGCGCATACTTCACCATCGGCAGCGTGACGGCGATCTGATCGACGCCGCCCTGCAGCGCATTGGTCTCGGCCTCGCGCAGCGGCGGCGAGCCGACGATGAACAACGTCGGGATGCTGTCGAGCTGCGCGTTGAGAATCGCCGTGACGCCGTTGGTGAAGCCGGGGCCGGCGGTAATCACGCAGACGCCGAGCTTGCCGGTGGCGCGGGCATAGCCGTCGGCGGCGTGGCCGGCCGAGGATTCGTGGCGGAAATCGACCAACCGGATGTCGTTGGCGATGCAGCCACGATAGAAGGATTCGAGGTGGCCGCCGTGCAGGGCGAACACGGTGTCGACGCCGGCGTCACGAAGTGTGCGGGCGAGCAGTTCGCCGCCCTCGAGCCAGTCGCCGGCCGACGAAGTCGCTGCGGACATGGGTGTTTCCTTTTCTCGTTGGTCTGCGCGGAGGGGCGGTTCAGGGCTTGGGCGCCAGGTGCCCGAGGAAGTTCGGCTGCCCGGTTCGGGCAGTCAGCCCGCCATCGACCGCGAAGGCGACGCCGGTGATGTAGGACGCATCGTCGGACGCGAGGAAAGCGATCGCGCCAGCGATTTCTTCGGGCGAACCGGCGCGGCCGAGCGGGATCAGCCGGTCGTACTCGGCCATCACCGCTGCGTTGTCGCGCAGCTTCAGCGACAGCGGCGTCGCGATGAGGCCGGGGCAGACCGCGTTCACGCGAAGGCCGTCGCGGCTATAGTCGAGCGCCATGTTGCGGGTGAGATTGATCACCGCGCCCTTCGCTGCGTTGTAGGCAGCGAAGCCGTAGTCGCCGAACAGACCGGAGATGGAAGCGGTGTTGACGATCGTGCCGCGGGCCTTGATTAGATGCGGGATCGCGGCGCGACTTGCGTGAAAGATCGAATCTACGCAGATCCCGAACACGCGGTGCCAGGCTTCCGGCGTCACCTCGGTGATGCGGCCGAACGCGCCCATGCCGGCATTGTTGATCAGGATATCGAGCCGACCCCGCTCGCGCGCGGCTCCGTCAATTAGCGCCGAGACCTGCTCGGGTACGGTGACATCAGCCACCACCGTCGAAATCCGCTCAGCGACGTCGACCAAAGATTCGGCCTGTCGGCCCAGACCGTCCTGATCAATATCCGAAAGATAGACATACGCGCCTTCCCGCGCGAGACGGGCGGCCGTGGCGGCGCCAATGCCCGATGCTGCTGCCGTGACGACAGCGACCTTGCCGTTGAAACGCATGGTAATGCGTCCTCCCGAAATCCGCGCCGCTTGGCGGCTGCGGTGTGACGTTGACCGCCACTTTTTATATAACGCGTTATACAGATCGCGAACGTGCACCGTCAAGCCTCTATCCGGGCCGGATCGCCGCAGGCAATTTCGCGAAGGCCAAGCGAGCGATTACAACAGTCAGCTCAGGTAACTGGCACAGGACTGACCCATTGCCCCCACGCGAGCAGACACGTGAAGAGCTCCGTCAGAAGATCATCGCCGGCGCGCGCGCGTTGCTGTCCGAAACCGAATCGGCGGAATTTTCGATGCGGGCGCTGGCCGCCCGGGCCGACGTCGCACATATGACGCCCTACAACGTGTTCGGCTCGAAGCAGGCCGTGCTGCTCGCGGTGCTGGATGCCGACATGGCCGACTTCACCCGCGCGGTGCAGGAGCGCGACGTCGCCGATCCGCTGTCCGAACTCTATGAAGTGGTCGGCCTGTGCGCCGAGTTCTGGTTTTCCGAGCCGGTGTTCTACAAGACGCTATATCGCGAACTGCTCGACTTGAAGGGCGCGCCGCATCAGGCGATGGTTACGCCGCTTCGCGACGGATTCTGGCGTCGTCTGACGCATGCGTTGGCGGAGCAGGGCTATCTGCAGTCTTTCGTCGCCGAGGAGCCGCTGGCGATGAACCTGCGCCGCATCGCCCTGCAGGCGATCAGCGTCTGGATCGCCCGCGATCTGTCGAAACGGGAAGTCGAGGCCGAGCTGGGTTATAGCATTTCATTGGCTCTGCTCGGCGTCACCGCGCCCGCCTCGTCCTCCCTCGTACTAACGCGACTGCTAAACTACCAAGCCATAATTGAGGAGGCGGGTGCTCGAGACGGATAGATGCCCGTCAATGCGCGGAAAAGTTTGGTAGATCGCTGACAGACGTGCCACCTCACATCAGCTCGGAGAGCCCCTTCGCGGCACTCAGCAGCGCGACGCCGCCGAGGCTGGCGATGGAGACGCGGCGATGCAGCCGCTCGGTGCCGCGGCGGAACCCCTGTTCGCCGATCCAGGTCCCGAGCATCATCACGGGCAACGCCATCGCGGCCAGCCACAACACATTCACGGTCGCAAGGCCGACCAGTGCGATGCTGGTGAAGCCGGCGATCGACGTGGCGAGGAAGAACACCAGCAGCGACGCCCGCACCGCGACCGCGTGAAATGGCCCCGACATGTAATACACGATCGCCGGCGGGCTCGGCATCGCCGCGAGGCCGTTGAACAGACCGCACAGCATGCCGACCGCCGTCGTGACCGACCGCGATGGAATCTTCTCGATCGCAAAGCCGCGGCCGAGCACGACCACCGCCGCGGCCGTGATGGTCGCGATCACGATCCGCGCCACTGGCGCCGGCGCAACGCTGAGTGCCAGCGCTCCGATCGGCGACCCGATCACCGCGCCGACGATCAGCCAGCGCAGCGACGCCCAGTGACAGTCGCGATGATTACGGCGAAGATCATTGAGGCCGCCGAGCAGTTGCAGCAGCACGGCCACAGGCACGGCTTTGGCCGGTGGCATGAACATGCCCATCAGTGGCACGGCAGCGAGCGCGAAGCCGAACCCGGTGAAGCCGCGCAGCAGCGCGGCCGCCAGGACCGCGCTCAGCACGCCGGCGATCGCCATCGGCGACGGCAGCGTCGACCAGAAGCTCGCAGACGCCTCGGCGATCAGCTCGTGCATCGCCGTCGTCACCGCATATCGATGACGACGGTCTTCTTCTTGGTGAAGTGCTCGAGCATCGCCTCCAGCGACGCTTCCTTGCCGAGGCCCGACTTGCGGAAGCCGCCGTAGCTCAGATTCGGCTGGATGGTGAGATTCTGATTGACCTGGACGTAGCCGGCGTCGAGCCGCTGCACGGTGCGCAGCGCGCTGCGCAGATCGTTGGTCCACACCGTCGCGGCCAGGCCGAAGTCGCTGTCGTTAGCGCGCGCGATGACGTCGTCCTCGTCGTCCCATGGCTGCACGCAGACCACCGGTCCGAAGATCTCCTCGCGCATCAGCGGCGAATCCTCCGGCACGCCGGTGATGATGGTGGGCTGCAGGAACAGACCGTCCTTCAGATGCGCCGCACCGGGCAGCTCGCCGCAGCGATCCACTTTGGCGCCCGCGGTGCGCGCGCCGAGATCGATGTAGGATTCGACTTTGGCCTTCTGCCGCTGCGAGATCACCGTGCCGATATCGGTCGCCTCGTCCAGCGGATCGCCAATCTTCAGCTTGCTCACCGCCTCGCGCAGCGCCGCCACGAAAGCATCGATCAGCGAGGCGTGGACGTAGATCCGGCTGGCGGCGGTGCAGCTCTGGCCCTGACGGGTGAACCGCATGCCGGCGATCGCACCGGCGACGACCCGCGCCATGTCGGCGTCGGGGTAGACGATCATCGGGCTCTTGCCGCCGAGTTCAAGGCTGACCGGAACGATCTTCTTCGCCGCCATCTGATAGATCAACTCGCCGACCGCCTGGGAGCCGGTGAACGTCACCTTGGCGACCGCCGGATGCTCGACCAGCGCCGCGCCGCAGTCACGGCCGGTACCGCAAATCACGTTGAGCACGCCGTCCGGCAACAGCTTCGCCATCAGCCGCGCCATTTCGATGGTCGCGTATGGCGCCTCTTCGGAGGCTTTCACCACCACGGTGTTGCCCGCCACCAGCGCCGGGGCGATCTTCAGCATCATCAGCACCAGCGGCACGTTCCACGGCAGGATCGCGGCGACGACGCCGAGCGGCTCGCGGCTTGTGTAGGTGAGGATCTGCGGATCGAACGGCAGCGTCTCGCCCTTCAGCTCCGACGCGAGACCGGCATACATCGTGGTGATGTCGATCGCGGTCGCGACCTCGCCGCGGCATTCGGTACGGATCGCCTTGCCGGTTTCGAGCGCGAGCACGGTGGCGATCACCTCACTCCGTTCAGCGATTGCGCTCGCCGCAGCCGCAATCAGCTTGCCGCGCTGCCGCGCCGGCGTCGCAGCCCATCCTGGAAATGCTGCCGACGCCGCCTCCACCGCGCGAGCGACATCGTCACCGCTTGCGGCCGGCACCTTGCCGATCACTTGCCCGGTTGCAGGATCGATGACGTCGAGCGTGGCACCGCCGACGGACGGCACCAGCGCGTTGCCGATCAGGTGACGGGCCTGAAGTTGCGAGATCACCTCCGACACGGTGGGGGCGATGGCGGGATTGATGCGGGTGGCGATGTTGATCATCGCATCACCTTGGCGATCCGGCGCGCGCCGCGAAGGTCCAGCGCGCTCCAAGCCATTGGGCCAGACGCCAGCGCTTCGCGTCTGGTCCGCCGAGACCGCGCCATCTGGTTCTAAGGCGTGAGCTGCAGCTCGTGACACGCTTTGCACGAAGCTGCCGGCGGGTCCGCATCAATCACGGAAACGCTCGCGCGCCCACCACGATGGAATCGACATGTCCGATCTCGATACTCAGCGATTGCAGACGCTGGATCAGCTCTTCGACGCGTTCAACCGGCACGACGGCGCCGCGGTGATGGCCGCGATGACCGACGACATCGTGTTCGATGCCGCGGCCGGACCCGAGGCTTGCGGTCGCCGCATCGTCGGCACCGCCGATGTCCGCGCTGCATTCGAGATGACCTTCGCGACGTTTCCGGATGTGAGCTGGGAATGCACCCGCCACGCCGTGTTCGGTGATCGCGGCATCTCCGAGTGGATCTTCCGCGCCACCACCAAGGACGGCGGCAAGATCGAGGCCGAGGGCGTCGATCTGTTCGGCTTCCGCGGCGACAAGATCTTTAGCAAGAGCGCCTTCCGCAAGGATCGCCCGGTGCTGCCGGCAGCGGGGGCATCGGCATGAACAAGCCCGTGAAGACCCCACCGCTCGCCGCCTACGATCCGCATTACGACCCGCTGGTGAGCGAGGGCCCCGGTCGCAACCGCGACTACGCGCCGACATACTGGACCGCAACCTGCGGTCCGCTGCCGGAAGACGACGGCCCGATCAGCCGTGACACAGATGTCGATGTGGCGATCGTCGGCTCCGGCTTCACCGGCCTCGCATCCGCGGTGTTTTTGGCACGCGAACATGGCATCAAGGCCGCGGTACTCGAAGCTAATCGCGTCGCCTGGGGTTGCAGCACGCGCAACGGCGGCCAGGGCCAGAACGCCGCCGGCCGGCTGACGCGCTCGCAATGGATCGCGCGCTGGGGCCGCGATGTCGCGCTGAAGCTACACGCTGAAATCAGCGACGGCTTCGAGACGTTCGAAGAGCTGATCCGGCAGAGCCCGATCGATAGCGAGCCGCAGCGCGGCGGTCACCTCTACATTGCGCATCGCCCGCGCAACTTCGAGAAGATCGCCGCCGAGGCCAAAGTGCTGAGCGAGGTTTTCGGCGAGCCCACCAAGGTGATCTCCGCCGACGAGCTGCGCCGCGACTACGTCAACGAGGCCGAGGCGGTCGGCGCAACGCTGGAGCCGCGCGGCACCGGTGTGCACCCGGCCAAGCTCGCCTTCGGCTATCAGCAGATGGCCCGCGACCTCGGCGCCACCGTGCATCCAGGCAGTCCGGTGATCGAGATCGAGCACCGCGGCGGCGCGTTCTATCTGCGCACCCCGGGCGGCACCGTGAAGGCGCGTGCCGTCGGCATCGCCACCGGAGCCTACACGGCATCCGGCCTGACGCCGCTGCTGCGCGGCCGCTGCATGCCGATCCTGTCGAACTCGATCGTCACCCGGCCGCTGACTCCGGCGGAGCTCGAAGCCACCGGCTTCAAGACCAAGCTGGTGCTGACCGACACCCGCACGCTGCGTTATTACTACCGGCTGCTGCCGGACAACCGCATCCAGATCGGCAGCCGCTCTTCGATCACCGGGGCCGACGCCGATGCGCCGAAGCATCTGCAGCTCCTGATCGACGGGCTGCATCGCAAATTCCCGGCGCTGCAAGGCATCGAGATCGATTATTCGTGGTGGGGCTGGGTCGACGTCAGCCACGACATGATGCCGCGAATCTTTCAGCCCGATCCGGCGCAGAAGCTGGTCTACGCGCTCGGCTATGGCGGCAACGGCGTGTCATATTCGGCCCAGGCCGGGCGCCGCATGGCGCAGATGATCGCCGGACAGCGCTTCAAGGGCCAGGATCTGCCGATCTTCACCTCGCCGCTGCCGACCCACAGCTTCTCGCCGTTCCGCCGGATCGGCCAGCGCATGCTGTATCGCTGGTATCACTTCCGCGACGAAGCGGCGTAAGTCCCGCAAGGACAGTCTGAACCGAGACATGCGACCATGAAAAATCCCGGCAGGTCAAACCTGCCGGGATTTTTGAATTTCGGAAGCTGCACCGATGAGGCCAGACGCCGATCAGGCAGCCTTCTTGAGCGGCCGAACCGTCGCCGTCTTGGCGCGGCGGACGTCAGTCGCGGGCTGCTTGGCGCGCTTGTCGAACGCATCGCCCGCGGTCAGCACCACAAGCCCAGCAATCCCAGCGAACGCACCGGCCACCGCGACGGTGATCACCAGCGGATAGCCGAAGGTGTAGATCAGCGCGGCGCCGACCACGACGGCATTGAACAGGAAGAAGTACGGCGCCTCCGGGCTGCCATGCGCGGCATCCTTCACCAGCCAGCCGATGACGGGGATTTGGTAGAAGGCTTTCTTCAGGAAACTCAAGGCGCTGCTCCTCTGCCTGGACCGCTGCCATCGAAACGAGAGCTTTCCGGCTCTCGCGGCGGCCCCGCAGCGAGGGGCGTGGCACTGCAAACTTTAGTCTATCGCAACGCAGAAATTGTCAATCACGAATGCGACGGATTTGCATCAGTTCCCCGGCCGGAACCATGAAATCGGCAACTTTTCCGTGAACATACCGTGCCGCAACAGACGGAAGTTCCGCGGTAGGGAACGGGCGTCGGTGACCAGCTCGCGGTGAAGGTGCGAACAGAGCCCGGGGGCGGTAGGCATCCGAAGCCGGCCAGACTGGATCTGCTGCCCAACTGGCCAATGACAAGGTTCTGGTCCAAGGCTAGATTGCGCCCGCAACGACGCGCCAGGATATTGATGACAAAGCGCTTTCTCGTCACCGGCGGAGCCGGCTTCATCGGTTCTGCGGTGGTCCGGCGGCTGGTCGGGACCACCCCGTACGAGGTGCTGGTGGTCGACAAGCTGACCTATGCGGGCAATCTCGACTCGCTGGCGCCGGTGTCCGACGATCCGCGCTTCCGGTTCGTCCGAGCCGACATCGTCGAACAGAGCACAATGCGCCTGCTGTTCGAGGAGTTTTCGCCCGACGTGGTGATGCATCTTGCCGCGGAGAGCCATGTCGACCGCTCAATCGACGGCCCCGGCGACTTCATCCAGACCAACATCGTCGGCACCTATTCGCTGCTGCAGGCGGCGCTGGCGCATTGGCGCTCCCTGCCAGCGGCCCGCAAGTCCGGCTTCCGCCTTCACCACATCTCTACCGACGAGGTGTTCGGTTCGCTTGGTGCCGAAGGGCTGTTCCGGGAAGACACGCCGTACCAGCCGAAATCGCCCTACTCCGCCTCGAAGGCGGGGTCGGACCATCTGGTGCGGGCCTGGCACCACACCTACGGCCTGCCGGTGGTCATCACCAACTGCTCCAACAATTACGGCCCCTATCACTTCCCCGAAAAGCTGATCCCACTGACGATCATCAAGGCGCTGCACGGCGAAGCGATCCCGGTGTACGGCACGGGCGCCAACGTTCGCGACTGGCTGCACGTCGAGGATCACGCCGATGCGCTGCTGCTAGCCGCCGAGCGCGGCGAGATCGGCGAAAGCTATAATATTGGCGGTCGCAACGAGCGCACCAACCTCGAAGTCGTGCAGGCGATCTGCCGACTGCTCGACGAGCTTGCACCCGATGCGGCGATCGGATCACGGGCAAAGCTGATCAGCTTCGTCGCCGACCGACCCGGTCACGACGCCCGCTACGCGATCGATGCCAGCAAGGTCGAGCGCGAGCTCGGATGGCGTGCGCGCTACACTTTCGACGACGGCCTGCGCCAGACCGTGCAGTGGTATCTCGACAATCGGACGTGGTGGGAACGGGTCCGTTCAGGCGTGTACCGCGGCGAGCGTCTCGGCGTGGCCGTCTAACGACGAACGGAGCAACAAGAAGGCCATGCTGACAGTGACGTCCACCGCAATCGAAGCGGTGAAGATTATCACGCCCAGAGCGTTCGCGGATTCCCGCGGCTCGTTCGTAGAAACCTACAACAGGCAGCGCTTCGTCGATCACGGTGTTGCGCTCGAATTCGTCCAGGACAACCAATCGATTTCGGCGGCAGTCGGCACCGTTCGCGGGCTGCACTTCCAGAGCGCGCCGTTTGCGCAGGACAAGCTGGTGCGAGTGGCGAAGGGCCGTATCCTCGACGTTGCAGTCGATTTGCGCCGTTCATCGCCGACCTACGGCCAATGGGTCGCCGAGGAATTGTCCGCCGAGGACGGCAAGCAGTTGCTGATTCCGATCGGTTTCGCCCACGGCTTCTGCACCCTCGAACCCGACACGGTGGTGGCCTACAAGGTGACCAACTACTATTCGCCGCCGCATGATCTCGGCATCGCCTGGAACGATCCCGATCTTGCGGTACGCTGGCCTGTCACTGCCGATCAGGCGGTGCTGTCGGACAAGGATCTGAAGCTGCCGCCGTTCGCGTCACTGCCGAATTACTTCGAGTAGCACGGTGCGGATCGTCGTCACCGGTCGTCACGGTCAGGTCGCGCAGGCGCTCCACGAGCGCGCCGCGGGAGCAAATGCCGAGATCATCCTGCTGGCCCGGCCGGAGATTGACCTGACGCGCTCGAGCGAGATCGAAACAGCATTGAGCGCAGTCAAGCCGGACGCGGTCGTCAATGCTGCGGCCTACACGGCCGTTGATCAGGCCGAGAGTGAGCCCGACCTCGCTTATGCGATCAACGCCGAGGGTGCGGGCGCCGTGGCTCGCGCGGCCGCGAAACTCAGTGCCCCAATTGTGCAGCTGTCGACCGACTACGTGTTCGACGGCACCGGCGAGCGACCGTATCGCGAAACCGATCTGACCAACCCGCTCAGCGTCTATGGCGCCAGCAAACTGGCCGGCGAGCGCGCGGTGGCGGAAGCCGCACCCGATCATGCGGTGTTGCGGACCTCCTGGGTGTATAGCCCGTTCGGCAAGAATTTCGTCCGCACCATGCTGGCCCTGGCCCGGCAGCGCGATGAGGTGCGGGTGGTCTGCGATCAGGTCGGCTCCCCGACCAGCGCGCTCGATATCGCCGATGGTGTGCTGGGCGTCGTCCGGAATCTGCTGGCGGAGCCAACACGTTCCGATCTGCGCGGCATCTTCCACATGACTGCGGACGGGACCGCCACATGGGCCGCGTTCGCCGAAGCGATTTTCGCCGCATCACGAGCAGCCGGCGGACCATCCGCGAAAGTGATCCCGATTCCGACCACGGAGTATCCGACCCCCGCCAAGCGGCCGACGAATTCCAGGCTCGACAGCTCGGCGCTCGCCACCGCTCACGGCATTCGCCTGCCGCACTGGCGGCAATCGCTGCAGCCGTGTATCGAGCGGCTGCTAGCGCAGGACGCGAACTGACATGATCACCAAAGGTATCATTTTGGCCGGTGGCAGCGGCACGAGACTGCATCCGATGACGGCCGCGGTGTCGAAGCAGTTGATGCCGATCTACGATAAGCCGCTGATCTATTATCCGCTGGCCACGCTAATGATGGCCGGCATCCGCGATATCCTGGTGATCTCGACGCCCGCCGATCTGCCTCGATTCCAGCAACTGCTCGGCGACGGCGCCTCGTGGGGCATGTCGTTCAGCTATGCCGAACAGCCGAAGCCCGAAGGGCTGGCGCAGGCCTTCGTCATCGGCGCCGATTTCGTGGCCGGCCAGCCGTCCGCCTTAGTGCTCGGCGACAATTTGTTCTACGGCCACGACCTGATCCCTCTGCTGCAGAATGCCGCGCAGCATCCGGAGGGCGCCACGGTGTTCGCCTATCAGGTCAGCGATCCGGAGCGTTATGGCGTCGTCGAATTCGATTCCGATCAGGTCGCGTGCTCGATCGAGGAGAAGCCGGCACGGCCGCGCTCGAATTGGGCGGTCACGGGGCTTTATTTCTACGACCAGGACGTCGTCGAGATCGCGGCGAACCTGAAGCCCTCCGCACGCGGCGAGCTCGAGATCACCGACGTCAATCGTACCTACTTGGAACGCGGCAAGCTGCGGGTCGAAAAGATGGGCCGGGGGTTCGCCTGGCTGGACACCGGAACGCCCGATAGCCTTATAGAAGCCGGCGAGTTCGTACGCGTGCTCGAGAAGCGCCAGGGCTTCAAGATCTGCTGCCCCGAGGAGATCGCCTTCCGGTTCGGTTGGATCGATGCGCGACAGCTCGAACGTCTGGCGCAGCCGCTCGCCAAGAGCAATTACGGCGGCTACCTGCTCAAGCTGGCGGCGAACCCGTGAGCGGCGCAAGCCGCGTATCCGGACTTGCCCCGGCGAGCGAAGCTGCTGAGGACAGCGGGCGCGCCGCCCCCGACAAAACAGAGACTTAGCCGTGCCGAAGAAGCTCTCCGACTACACCCTCGCCGACTGGAAGCGGCTGCGCCCGCTGTCGCAGGGCCTGAAGACCGCGCGGTATAATCGGATTGACCGGCGCTATCGCCGGCAACCCGCCAAGGTGGGAGATCCCGCCGCGGTAGCCAAAATGATCACCGGCCGGCGCGCGCTGTTCACGGTGGCGTATCAGGACCCGCAGGCGATCGACCTGCAGATACCGCTGATCCGGCTGTTCGTGCCGGGTGCGCTGTACATCGTGGTCGACAATTCGCCCGATGACGACCGCGCCGCCGAGATCGAACGGATCTCTGCAGCGCACGGCGTGCCGTATCTGCGCGCCCCCGAAAATCCATGGCAGAAGAGCAGCCGCTCGCACGGCATCGTGCTGAACTGGATCTGGCACAACATCATCCGGCCGGGCGCGCCGGAGATGTTCGGCCTGCTCGACCACGACCTGTTTCCGACCGCCCCGGACGATCCGTTCGCGCCGCTCGCCACCCAGGACGTCTATGGTTACGTGCGCACTACCGAGCCACCGAGCGAGCGATGGTTTCTGTGGGCCGGCTTCACCATGATGCGGTTCTCCGCGGTGCGTGACCTGCCGCTCGACTTCGGCCAGGACTGGTTCCTTGGCCTGGATACCGGCGGCGGCAACTGGGGTCCCTTGTACAGCAAGCTCGACCTCGCCAAGCTACAGCAGTCTCCGTCACGCTTTGTGCCGTACCGGGAAGGTCTCGCCACCTATGACGGGCCGTTTCAATGGTGCGGCACCTGGCTGCACGAAGTCGGCCAGATGGGCGAGCCCGAGATCATGCGCGACAAGCGCCGGGTGGTAGTTGAGCTGCTGGCGCCGCATTTGGAGGCTGCGCGAAATCTGCCGCCTCGCTGATCCGAGTCAAAGCATCCGCCAGGGTACCGTCACAAGCTGTACCGTCAGGCGGACGCTCGAGCGGGTGACGGAAACACTGAGTGAGGACGTGGATGGGTGGGGCCGACAGCGGCGGCATCGTCACCGCCAGGAACGTCGACCTGTCGAGCTGCGACCGCGAGCTGGTGCAATATCCGGAGGCGATCCAGCCGCACGGCGCGATGCTCACCGTCGACGAGCAATCCGACCGGGTGCTGCACGCCAGTGCCAATTGCGCGGCGTTTATCGGCAAGCCGCCGGAAGCGGTGATCGGCGCCCCGATCGCCGCGGTACTCGGGGCGGGCTGGCACGAACTGCTCGGCTCGCTGCACCGGATGCCGCTCGACAGCGGCCCGGTCAACATCGCCCGCGAATCCTTCCTCGGCTCGGACCAGGGCTGGCATCTGTTCGCCCATCGCTGCGGCGGCCTGATCATCCTGGAATTCGAAAAGGCGGAACCGGAAGCCGCCGGCACGACGTCGAACCTGTATTCGGAAGTCCGTGCCGATCTCGCGGCACTTCAGGCCACCGAAGGCGTGCAGGCATTCTTCGATCTGGCGGTCGAGCGGATCCGCGCCTTCACCGGCTACGACCGGGTGATGGCCTACCGCTTCGCCGAGGACGGCAGCGGCCAGGTGATCGCCGAAGCGAGGCGGGATGATCTCGAACCGTATCTCGGGCTGCATTATCCGGCCACCGACATTCCGGCGCCGGCACGGCGGCTGTTCGCGCTGAGCTGGGTGCGACACCTGCCGGATGTCGGCTACACGCCGGTGCCACTGCTGGCGGCGAAGTCGCCGCTGGTGACCGGTCCGGTCGACATGAGCTTTGCGAGCCTGCGCAGCGTCTCGGTGATGTACACCGGGTACCTGAAGAACATGGGCGTGCAGTCGACGCTGGTGATGCCGCTGGTGAAGGAAGGCCGGCTGTGGGGCCTGATCTCGGCGATGCACCATGCCGCCCCTCGCCACATCTCGCACCAGATGCGGATGGCGGCAGAGTTTCTCGCCCATACGCTGTCGCTGCTGATGTCGGCGAAGGAAGACGCCGAGCAGTTCGAACGAAGCAGCGCCAGGAAGGCGGCCGCCGAGGCGCTCACGCGCTTGCTCGACAGCGAGGCCGACATCGGCGCGGCGCTCCACGCTGCCGGTGCACTCGATCTGCTGAGCGCGCTGATCGACGCCGGCGGCGTGGTCGTGCAGACCGGCGACGAAGTCACGACGCGCGGTGAGGCGCCCGCGGCCGGGCCGCTGCACGAGCTGACGACCTGGCTGCGCGAACGCGCCCGGCCGGTGTTCGCCACTGATCGGCTGCCGAACCTCGATCCCGCCGCGCAAGCCGTCGCCAGCCAGGCCAGCGGTGTGCTGGCGCTGCGACCGCTGCCCGATCAGCCGATGCTGATCGCCTGGCTGCGGCCCGAGCAGATCGAGGACGTGCAATGGGCCGGCGACCCGCGCAAGCCGGTCGAGATCAGCGAGGCGGACGGGATGCAGCGGCTGCGGCCGCGCAATTCCTTCGCACTGTGGAAGGAGAGCGTGCAGGGACGCGCAGTGCCGTGGCGTGACGACGAAAAGGACGCCGCCACGCGGCTGGCCGCCGCCATCGCCGAGATCGCCGCGGCCCGCAAAGGACGCATCGAGCGGATCAACCGGGCGCTGGATGCGTCCCACTCAGAGCTCAGCCGCTACACCGACGTCGCCTCCGCCGAACTCAAGGAACATCTGCGCGGCATCCACCATCTCACCACCTCGCTGCGCCGTCGCCAAGGCGAGGTGCTCGACGAGGAGGGCCGCCAGCAGGTCGCCACCATCCTGAAACTGACGCAGCGGATGGACGCGCTGGTCGATGCGCTGCTCGACCGCAGCCGAGGCGGCAGCGAAGCTGCCTCCGAGACGATCGACCTCGACGCCGTGGTCGATGACGCCCTGGCGCCGTTCGCGCGCCGGATCGCCGAAGACCGCATCGACGTACGCCGGCCAATGCGGCTGGGCACGGCACAGGGCCACCGCGAATGGATCGGCGAAGTGTTCACCAATCTGATCGGCAATGCCATCCGCTACAACGACAAGCCGGAGCGCTGGATCGAAATCGGCGTCGAGGACGGTTCGCCGCCGCGCTACTATGTGCGGGACAACGGCATCGGCATCGCCGATACCGATCAGCAACTGGTCTTCCAGATGTTCCATCGCGTCGACCAACCGGAGCAGAAGGCCGAAGGCGTCGGCGTCGGTCTGGCGATGACGCGCCGGATCGTGGCGCATCACGGCGGCCGGATCTGGGTGCAATCCCGCCTCGGCGAAGGCGCGACGTTCTATTTTACGCTCGCACCCGACGAGGAACGGCACGATGCGTAGCATCGTCCGTCTCGGGCTCTCCCGGCTACGCCCGCCGCTGATCCTGCTGGCGTTGGTATTCGCGGTGTCGACGCTCGGGCTGATGCTGATCCCTGGGGTCGATGCTCAAGGTCACCCGTGGCGGATGACGCTGTTCGACGCGTTCTATTTCGTCACCTACACGGCGACCACGATCGGCTTCGGCGAGCTGCCGCATCCGTTCACCAACCAGCAGCGCGGCTTCGTCACCGTCATCATCTATCTGTCGGTGATCGGCTGGGCGTGGCTGCTGGGTTCGCTGCTCAGCCTGGTCCAGGAAAAGGCGTTTCAGCAGGCGCTGGTCGACCGCCGGTTTCGCCGCGCGGTCGAGAAGCTCGATCAGCCGTTCTATCTGGTGTGCGGGCTCGGCGACACCGGCATGACGGTGGTCCACGCCCTGCGTCAGCTCGGCTGCCGGCTGATCGCGATCGACAAGGACGAGCGCACGGTGCAGCAGATCGAAATCGAGGAGCTGAACGGCAAAGCGCCGGCGCTGATTGCCGACGCTCGCTCACCGGAGACGCTGACGGCCGCCGGGCTGATAAAGGCAGAATGCAAAGGCGTACTGACGCTGTGCAACGACGATGAGGTCAATCTCGCCGTCGCGATCACGGCTTCGATCCTCCGGCCGGGCCTGCCGGTGATCGGCCGTGCCGACACGTCGGCGACGGCCGCGTCGATGAGTTCGCTCGGCACGCACCGGGTCATCAATCCGTTTCGCGAGTTCGCCGAACACCTGACGCTAGCGATGCGGGCACCGGACGTCTATCGGCTGATCGCCTGGCTGACCAGCGCACCCGGCGCCTATCTGTTTCCGAGCGCGCCGGCGCGGATGCCGGCCGCACCCGGCCATTGGATCGTGTGCGGCTACGGCCGGTTCGGCCGCGAAGTCGTGACCGCCGTGCAGCGCGGTGGTTTCACCGCGGCGGTGATCGACCCGGTCGGCTCACGGGTCGACGGTCATCACGCGGTCCACGGCCGCGGCGCAGATGTTGCGGCACTGCACGAGGCCGGCATCGGCCATGCGTCAGGTATCGTCGCCGGCACCGACGATGACGCCGAAAATCTGGCGATCGCGCTGGCGGCGCGGCGGCTCAAGCCCGAGATCTTCGTGATCGCCCGGCAGAACCAGCGCTCTAGCCGGATGCTGTTCGCCAAGCTCGGCGCCGACATCACCATGGTGCCGAGCGAAATCATCGCCAATCAATGTCTGGCCGCGCTGCGCACGCCGGAGCTGGCGGACTTTCTCGAAGCCGCACGCCACCAGGATGCGTTCTGGGCGTTCACGCTGTCGGAGCGGCTGCGCGCCGCGCTCGGCAACGAGACGCCGCAGTTCTGGAGCACGGTGCTCGACGCCGACCACGCACCGAACCTAGTCGGCAGTGACGGCGCGCTGAAACAGCCGCTGACCGTGGCCGAGCTTTGCGTCGATCCGGAGCACCAGGACGCTGCACACCCGCTGCGGCGGCGTGCGATCGTGCTGCGGCTGATCCGAGGCGATAGCACGATCGAGACACCCGCAGACGATGCTGTACTGCAGCCCGGCGACACGCTGCTGTGCGTCGGCTCCGCAGCCGTCCGTGCAACACAGCAGCGGCGGCTCGGAGGCCGCTGAGGCGCGTCAGAACGAGACGCGGTGCAGCGCGACGCTGTCGTGCAGCGAGAACAGCGGCCCGTCATACATGAACGAGCACTGGTGGATCACGATGCGGTCGGCCTCGACGCTGACATGGGCGTAGTCCGGCGGCTCGTGCGAGCCGGGGATATGGCCCTCCGCCACCAGATCGAACGCGACCTGATGCGCCAGCCCGCGCTGGATGTGAAACGGGATGCCGCGCCACACGCCCGAGATGGGCCGGTGCAGGTGCCCCATGAACAGATAGTCAGGCTTGCGGGTGCGGGCGATCACCTCCCATTCGGCGTCCGGATTGGCGAGCCGGATCGTATCCATGTAACGCAGCCCGGTGTCGAACGGCGGGTGATGCTGGAACAGCAGCAGCGGACGATCGGCCGGAGCTTCCGCCAGCGCGTGTTCGAGGAACGCCAGCCGCGCCTCGCACAACAACCCTTCATGGTTTGGCGCGGCCTCGTTCAGCGTGTCCAGCGTGACGATCGTCGCCGCCTCGAACACCTGCACGGTCTGGACGAAGCCGCTCGCATCGCGCGGCACGCCGGGGAAGAATTTGGCGAAGGCGTCGCGCTTGTCGTGATTGCCCATCATCAGGATGGTCGGCGCCCGCAATCCCGCCAGCACCGAAGCCAGATTGTCGTAAGCCGGCTCCTCGCCCCAATGCGCCAGATCGCCGGTGACGATCACGAAAGCGATGTCGGGATGCTCGCGGTTGATCCGCGCCACCGCGGCACTGAGCCGTTCGGCCGGATCGAGCCCGTAGATGCGGCGACCGCGGGCGACGAAATGCGTATCGGTGAGAACGACGAACTTCATCGCAGCATGGTCTCCCTGTTCCAGGCGTTGTAATCGGGCGAACCCTCGACCCGGACCTCGCCGGTGTAACCGAACTCGACCATGTGAACGGTGACGTAGTCGTCGCCGAAGAACACCACGCCGTAGGATTCCGGCAGATCGGACGCGCTCAGCATCCGGCGCTCGGAGAACAGCGGATAGCTGGCATGGTTGGTGCCGCGCAGCGAGCTGACCGGCACGCCGGCCACCGAGCCGGCCAGCGGCAGATGGCAATGGCCGAAGAAGATGTGCCGGATGCGGTCGCGATGCCGGCCGACGATCTGGCGGAATGCGCCATCGTCGAGCAGCCGGATCTGATCCATCGGGCCAAGATGCGTCGGCATCGGATTGTGATGCATGAACAGCAGGAACGGTCCGGGATGTTCGGCGAGCTGCCGAGTCAGCCACGCCCTGCGCGTCTCGCAATAACGGCCCGCATGGGTGCCGGCTTCGGCCGTGTCGAGCAGCAGGCAGCGACCGGCCGGCGTATCGCACACGCCTTGGACCAGCCCATCGTCGTCGGCGAATTCCGGAAACACGCTCAGGAAATTCTCGCGCCGATCGTGATTGCCGATGCACAGCCGCACCGGAATCGGAAACGCACCCAGCTGCGCCTTCAGCCAGCGATAGTCCTCGGCGTCGCCCCAATCCGACAGATCGCCGGTGATCACCATCAGTTCGGCATCGTGATGGTCGCGCAAGATATGGGTTAGCGCCCGCTCAAAATTCAGCCGCGGATTGCGACCGCCGATCGTGCCGCCCGGCGTGGTGAGGTGGATGTCGCTGAGGTGGATCAGTTTCATGGCCCGCTCCAAAACGTGACGCGACGGAGCGCTGGACGCGCTCCGTCGCCGGGAGGTTCTTGCGTTACTTGGCGGCGCCGACGGTCTTCGGCAGCAGGTTCTGGACGTCGCGGGTCATGTCGGCCAGCACCGCATCCGGCTCCTTGGCGCGGGCGCCGGAGACGATCGAGTTGAGATGATCCTTGATCACGTCGGTGATCTTCAGGCCGTTGTCGCCCGGGAACGCATACCACTTGGTCAGCAGCGCGAGCTGGCTGACCGCGGTGTAGTTGTTCGGGTTCTTGGCGTAGAAATCCTTCAGATAGACGTCGTTGGCGACCTTGTTGGGCGGCATGTAGCCGGTGGTCTCCGCCATGATCGCCGCGCCCTTCGGACCGGTCCAGAACTTCACCACTTCCCAGGCGGCATCGCGCTTGGCTTTGTCCTTGGCGGTGATCAGCACGACATTGCCGCCCGCCGGCAACCGGCCGTTCGGCTTGACGACGTCCGGGAACGCGATGGTCTTCAGCGCGAACTTGCCGCCGATCATGTCGGTGGTCTTCTTCAGGTCCGAGGTCGAGGTGATGTGGATTCCGGTCTTGCCGGCCGCGAAGGTGGCGCGCATCGACGGCTGGTCGAGATTCGGCATGCCGCCTTCGGTGACCAGGCGGGCGATGGTGCGCATCGCGAACTGGCCTTCGGGGCCGTCGAACGCCACCTTGGTTTCATCGGCGTTGAGCATGGTGCCGCCGCGTGCGAACACCGGCGCCTGCCACAGCCAGTTGCCGGTGATGTCCCAGGCATAGGTGATGCCGTTGGTGTCGGGGCCGAGCGCCTTGACCTTCTTGGCCAGATCCAACAGGCCGTCCCAGGTGGTCGGCAGGTTGTTCACATCGCCGCCGGCCTGTTTCACCAGATCGAGATTGACGTAGACGATCGGCAGCGAGATCGCGAACGGCAGCGCATAGACTTTGCCGCTGGCGGTGCCGATGTCGTACATCGCCTGATGGAAGCCCTGCTTGTCGAAATCCTTCTCGGCCGCGATGTAGCCATCGAGCGGCGCCGGAATGGTCTTGTCGACCAGCACGCGGATACGGTTCAGGCCCTGGAAGGTGACGTCCGGCAGCTGATTGGTCACCGCCTCGCGCAGCACCTTCTGGGTGGCTTCTTCGTACGACTCGTACGGCGCCCGGAACGTGACCTTGATCTCCGGATGCACCTTGGCGAACTCTTCGGCGATCCGCTTGTGGGTCTCGCTGAACAGTTCCGGATACGGGAACTGCAGCACCACTTCGGTCTGCTGCTGGGCGTGGGCGATGCCCGCAACCAGCGTCATCGCGGCTGCGGCGATCCATCTCTTCAGCATGTCGATCTCCTGTTGGGTTGGATTACTTGAGTCCGGTCAAAGTGATGCCTTCGATGAAGCGGCGCTGCGCCAGCAGGAAGGCAACGACGAGCGGGGTGATGATCACGATCGCGGCCGCCATCAGCGGGCCGTAGCTGGTGCCCGCCTCGGCATTGCGGAAATGCGCGACCGCGAGCGGCGGGGTGTAGTACTGCTGGCTGTTGAGCACGATCAGCGGCCAGAAGTAGTCGTTCCAGTGCGCCACCACCGAGAAGATGCCGAACGCGGTGACCGCAGGGATCGCGGTCGGCAGCATCACCCGCCAAACGATGGCGAACTCCGACATCCCGTCCATCCGAGCGGCGTCGAGCAGATCGTCCGGCACGGTCATGAAGAACTGCCGCATCAGGAAGATGCCGAACACCGAGATGGTGAACGGCAGCACCAGCGCCGCGTAGCTGTCGAGCGCCCCGAGCTGGTGCAGCAGCAGGAACACCGGGATCGCGGTCGCCTGCGGCGGGATCAGAATGCCGAACAGAACCAGCGCGAACAGCGCCTTGCGCCCGACAAACCGCAGCTTGGCGAGCGCATAGGCGGCCGGCAACGCGATCAGCACCTGGCAGGTGAAGATCGCCACCGTGACGATCACGCCGTTGAGCAGGAAGCGGCCTAGATCGGCCTTGCCGAACGCGATGCGCAGATTCTCCCACAGCGCAAAGTGATGCGGGATCAGATGCAGGTCGCTGGAGTAGATCTCTTCCGGCGGCTTGGAGGCCGTCGACAGCATCCAGACGAACGGCGCCAGCATCAGCACGGCGCCAACCATCAGAGCGGCGTGGCGGAAGCTGGAGCTGATCAGGCTGGGTCGTGCGGCGCTCATGCGTAGTGCACCTGTTTGGCGGCGAGCCGCGACTTCACCAGGGTCAGCAGCAGCACCAGGCCGAGGAACACCACGGTCACCGCGGCGGCATAGCCGGAGCGGAAGAACTCGAAGCCCTCCATGTACATGGTGTGGATCAGCACCTCGGTGGACTTCGACGGGCCGCCCTTGGTGAGGACGTGCACAGTGTCGAACACCTGGAACGACCGGATGCCGGTGATCACCACCACGAACAGCGTCACCGGTCCGAGCATCGGCCAGGTCACCAGCCGGAACCGCGACCACGCACTCGCGGCGCCATCGATCTCGGCGGCGTCATAGAGATGCTTGGGGATCGACATCAGCCCGGCCAGGAACAGCACCATGTTGAAGCCGACCGCCTGCCAGATCCCGATCGCGCACAGTGCATACAGCGCGGTGCCACGATCCTGCAGCCAGGGATGCGGCGCGAGGCCGACCATCTTGATCAGCCCATTCACCAGGCCGAACTGCGGATGCAGCATGAACTCCCAGACGATCGCCATCGCGATCAGGGTCGCCATCACCGGCAGAAAGTAGATGGTGCGATAGAAGGCACGGAGATGCGTGCCGCTCTCGATCAGCATCGCCACGCCGAGGCCGAGCGCGACCGACCCCGGCACCACGATCACCGCATAGGTCAGCGTATTGGTGAGCGAGATCCAGAACACCCGGTCGGCGAACAGCTGCTGATAATTGGCAAGGCCGATCCAGGCGAACGACGGCGCGCCGAGCTGATAGTCGGCGAACGACAGCGCGATGACGCCGGCGAGCGGACCGAGCAGCATCAGCAGCATCAGCGTGAACGCCGGCGCGACCAGACCGTAGGCGACGGTGCCGCGGCCGCGACGACGCGGTTTGGCCGACGCGCGCGCGGTGGTGGTGAGCGCATCGAGATCGCGCAGTGAGACGGCAGCGTCAGACATCGCCACCTCAGACATGGGCCACCTCTCGGATGATCTCGATGGGTGCCTCGGTCCGAAGTGCGAGCCGCTTGCCGCCGGCATCGAACAGCCGGATCGCCTCGGGCGCGAAGCCGAACCGCTGGGTGCTGCCGATCGCCGGCAGCCGCAGCGGATCGTCGAGCCGGATCACCACCGGATCGGTCAGCCCGTCACAGCCGAGATGCACGAAGGCTTCGGCGCCCATGTTCTCGACGTGCACGACGACGCCGGACAAATCACCGCCGCCGAGGCTCAGCCGCTCCGGCCGAATCGCGACACGGCAGGGGCCGGCGCCCGCCGTGGCGCGGGCTGCGAGTACACGATCGAGCATCACGATACGGCCGTCGGTCTGAACCGCACCCGGCAGCACGTTGATCTTGGGGCTGCCGATGAATTCGGCGACGCGGATGTCGCGCGGATTGTCGTAGACGTCGCTCGGCGTGCCGACCTGAACCAGTTCGCCGCCGATCATCACGGCGATCCGGCCGGACATCGTCATCGCCTCGGCCTGATCGTGCGTGACGTAGACAAAAGTCGCTTTCAGCCGGCGATGCAGCTGCGCGATCTCGGCGCGCATGTGGACGCGAAGCTTAGCGTCGAGGTTGGACAAGGGCTCGTCGAACAGAAAGCCGACCGGCTCGCGTACCAGCGCGCGGCCGACCGCAACACGCTGGCGCTGCCCACCGGAGAGCTGGCCAGGCTTGCGGGCCAGGAGCGGCGAAATTTCGAGCTGCGACGCGACGCGCTCGACATCGGCGCGAATGCCGCGCTCGACGCGGTAGCGGTTCGGGATCAGCCGGCCGAGCAGCGGCGCCCGCTCCAGCGCCGACAGACGCTTCATCCGCAGCGGCACAGCGATATTGTCGAACACCGACAGATGCGGGTACAGCGCGTAGGATTGAAACACCATCGCGAGATTGCGCGCGCTCGGCCGGACGTGATCGACGGCGACGCCGCCGATCCGCACCTCGCCAGAACTCTGCGGCTCCAGCCCGGCGATCACCCGCAGCAATGTCGACTTGCCGCATCCGCTCGGGCCGACCAGCGACACGAACTCGCCGTCGTGGATCGACAGATCGACGCCCTTGAGGACTTCGGTGTCGCCGAACGATTTGCGGATCGCGCTGAGCTCGATCTTCGCCATCACCTGTCCCCTGGCCTCGTTGCGATGCGGCACAGGGTTAAGGGCAGCGTCTGACAGTCACATAACGGTCAGCAGCTTGGCTTATGACCCTCACCAGGTTTCCTGGTGATGCGGAGCAGCGAGCGGGATGGCTCTGACGTCGGCGCGGGTGCGTGCCGTCAACGCCGTGTTCGATGCCGGCAGCTTTGCAGCCGCGGCGCGGCGGATCGGCGTGACGCAATCGGCGGTGGCGCAATCGGTGCGCGAACTCGAAGGCGAGTTCGGCGTGACACTGTTCGAGCGCCACGGCGCCAATCTGATTCCGACCTCGCTGTGCCGCCAGCTTTATGGTGCCACCAGCCGGATGCAGGCGGTGGAGACCGATGCGCTGTCGATCCTGTCGCAGCGCGAGGAGCTGGCCGGCGGCGAACTCCGCATCGGGCTCGGCAACTCGATGCCCGGCATGGCGCTGATCGCCACCTTCAAGCAGATGTACCCCAAGGTGCAGGTCGCGATCGAAATCGGAAGTTGGTCGGCGATCGTCGCCGCCGTGGTCGATCAGCGCGTCGATATCGGCGTGCTGCCGGACGTGCCGGCCGATCGCCGCTTCCGCCGCGAGATCTGCCTGGAGCAGCGCGTCGTGGCGCTGTGCCATCCGAGCCATCCGCTGAAGAAGAAACAGCAGGTCCCGATCGCCGAGCTGATGCGCTATCCGCTGGTGTTCCGCACCCGCGATTCCTCGACCCAACGCGCCGTCGACCGCGCGTTCCGCACGGCCGGCCTGCGGCCGATTCCGTCAATCGTGGTCAACACCCGCGAAGGGATGCTGGAGGCGGTCGCCAACCATCTCGGCGTCGGTTTCATGTGGGAGCACGGCTCGAGCCGGGTCGACCGCATCGCCAAGGTGCCGATCGCCGAACTCGACGCTGAATCGCCGGAGTGCATCTTCGCGCTGGCGGGCAAGAAGGGCCGGCTGGTCGAACTGTTCTTCCTCGCCAATGGCGCGCATTCGCCGCCGCGCGAGTGAGACGGTCAGTTACCGGTGGCGGCCGCCACGAAAGTCCTCACCACATCGCTGGCCGGATGACGCAGGATCTCGGCAGGCGCACCGACTTGTTCGAGGCGGCCCGCCGACAGGATGGCAAGGCGATCGCATTGCATCGCCTCCGGGCCGTCATGGGTAACGATCAGCATCGTCAGCCCGCTGCGGTCATGAATGTCCCGCACGATCCGCCACAGCTCGGCCCGCACCGGCGCGTCGAGTGCGCTGAACGGCTCGTCGCATAACAGCAGATCCGGCTCGATCACCAACGCCCGCGCCAATGCCACGCGCTGCCGCATCCCGCCGGAGAGCTGACGCGGATATTTGCCGGCATCGTCACCGGAGAGGCCGACAGCAGCGAGCATCGTCCGTGCGCGGTCGCGGCGCTCGCGCTGCCGCAGGCCGAGCGCGATCAACGGAAACGCCACATTGTCCAGCGCGGTGCGCCACGGCAGCAGTGCCGGATCCTGAAACACCATGCCGAGCCGCGCGCTGCGGCGGTGCACGGCGCCGGCGTCCGGCATCAAGAGCCCGGCGGCAAGCGCCAGCAGCGTGCTCTTGCCGCTTCCAGACGGCCCCATCACCGCGGTGATCGAGCCTGCCGCGACGTCGAAGTCGATACCGCGCAGCAGCGGTGCCTGATAGCCGAACTGCACGTCGTGGAATTGCAGCAGCGGCCCGCTCATCGGCCACCGCCTCGCTCGTCGTCGCGCCACAACCACAGCCGGCGCTGCAGCGGCTGCAGCACGCCGGCATCGACCACGATCAGCACGCCCACCACGACCACCACCCAGGCCATGGTCTCGGCGGTGTCGACATGAGCACGCGCGGTCGCCAGGCCATCGCCGATCCCGCCGGCGCCGGCGAGCAGCTCGGCCATCACCGCGACCTTCCAGGACATCGCCAGCGTGGTCACCAGCGCGGGAAACAGATGGCTCAGCAGCTGCGGCCCGTACACCTCGGTGAGCCGCGCCGACAGCGGCACTTGGTACACCTGCGCCATCCGGGCCAGCGTGCCGTCGAGGCTGCGCACGCCCTCCAGCGCCGCGGCGAACAGCATCGGTCCGGTGGCGGCCGCGACCGTCACCACCACCGCCCAGCGGCCGCCGAACCACAGCAGTGCCATCACCACCCAGGCGATCGCCGGCACGCCGAGCAGGATGATGGCGACCGGCTGCAATGCGCGGTGCGCCTCTTCGCGCAGGCCGGCGAGCATCCCGGCACATGATCCGATCAGCACGCCGATGATCCAGCCGAGCCCGGCATTGCCGGCGGTCTCGAGCAGCGCCGGCCCGACCTGCCCGGCGCGGATCATCCGCCACAGCGTCAGGACCGTATCGCCGAGCCCCGGGAGGACCAACGGCCCATACGCACGATGACCCGCCTCCCAGAGCGCCAGCAGCAGCGCGATGCCGACCAGGCTCCAGGCCCACGAGACCCGCGCGCTACCCCGCATAAAACGCCGCGTCCGGCAGCCGGCCGCCGACAATGCCGGGATCGAGCTCCATCAAATTCTTGAAGTACACTTCGATGTCGTCACGCGCCTGCCGCGCCGGAACGACGTCGAGGCGGACATGCGGCAGCGATGCCGCGATCACTTCGGCCGGCAGGCCGAGCGCCGGCGCGGCCAGCTCTGCGGCCTCTGCAGGATGCGCGGCGATCCAGGTGCTCGCCTCGACGCAGGCGACCTGCACCGCAGCGACGAGCCCGGGCTGGGTATCCAGCAGGTCGGCGCTGACCGCGAGCCCGACTTGCGGAATCCGAGGCCCGCGCCCGGTGTGGCGGCCGTACAGCTCCGCGATATCCAACACCCGATACACCGGCTTGCCCTCCCGATCGGCGCGGAGCAGCGCGGTGGAGGCGGCAGGCTCGTGCAGCACGGCGACGTCGCTGCGGCCGGCGAGAAACAGCGGCACCGCCTCGCCGGGCGAGCCGACATATTCGCAGCGAACGTCGCGGTCCGGATCGAGCCCGGCCCAGCGCAGCACCAGCCGAAACAACAGATCGGGCGCTTCATTCTTGTTCGACAACAGAATGCTGCGGCCGGCGAGATCAGCGACCGACCTGATGGCCGGATCGCGCGCCATCACATAGAGCACGCCCCAGGTGACGACATTCAGCATCCGCGTCCCGGCACCGCGATTGAAGAAATTGGCGGCCGCGTAGGTCGAGGTCGCGAACAGCCGGAACTGCCCCGACGCGATCCCGGCGCGCATCTGGTCGGTGCTCCTCCAGAGCTGAAAGCGGATCCCGGGTGCAATCTGCTGCAGCCGCTCCGACGCCACGGCGCGGACGAACAGCGCCGACGGGGTCGCCGGAATTCCCCACAGCGTCAGTGGCTCGGCGGCGAACGTCCGCGTCAGCCCCAGCGCCGGCAGCGCCGCAAGGCCGCGCACCACATCACGCCGAGTGGGGATCAGATGCTGTGGCGGCGACATCTCCTGCGCTCCCCGTCAGTACAGGATCGTGCTCATGGTGAGATCGTCCCAGATCTCCTTGACGGTGTGCTGCAGCTCGCGCTTGCGCGACGCGTAGTGGGTGTGCAGCAGCCGATGCGCGATCTCGGAATTCGGCGCCTGCAGCAGTTCGCGATACAGCGCCTGCACCTGGGGATTGTTGTGCGACTGCCGGACTTTGGCGGCGCGGTCAACATTGTAGATGGTTTCGCGGCGCTTCAGCGCGAGCGGCAGATACGCCTTCTTTGAGCGCAGCGACCCGCCGCCGTCGACGCAGCCGCCCGGACAGGCCATCACCTCGATGAAATCGTAGTTGGCTTCGCCGCTCAGCACCGACTCCACCAGGCGGCGCGTGTCGCCGAGGCCGTGAACCATCGCGACCTTGACCTCGCCGACCGGGCCGCCGAGATCGACACAGGCCTCGCGCAGCCCTTCGAAGCCGCGCAGCTGCGTCAGCTCGATCCGCTCCAGTTCGCGGCCATTGACCAGCGCGTAGATGGTCCGCACCGCCGCTTCCATCACGCCGCCGGTGGTGCCGAAGATGGCGCCGGCGCCGGAATAGGCGCTGAGGAACGGGCGGTCGAACTGCGACGACGGCAGATCCTTCAGATCGATGCCCTCGCGCCGCAGCAGCCGGGCGAATTCGCGCGTGGTCAGCACCAGGTCGGTTTCGGGCTGCCCGTCATGGACCATCTGCGGCCGCACCGCCTCGTCCTTCTTGGCGATGCACGGCATGATCGAAATCACCCGGATGCGCTCCGCCGGAACTCCGAGCTGTCCGGGCAGATAGCTTTTGGCGATGGTCGACAGCACCTGCTGCGGCGACTTGGTCGAAGACAATAGCGGCAATACGTCCGGATAGTGGATCTCGGCGAAGTTGATCCAGGCCGGGCAGCACGACGTGAAGGTCGGGCGCCGGCCCTGCTTCAGCCGCGCCAGCAACTCCGCGCCCTCCTCCATGATCACCACGTCGGCGGCAAAGTTGGTGTCCAGCACGACATCGACGCCGAGCTTGCGGCAGGCGGCAATGATCTGGCCTTCGACATTGGTGCCGGCGGGCAGACCAAATTCTTCGCCGAACGCCACCCGCACTGCGGGCGCGAACTGCACCACGGTGACGACGTCCGGATCGCAGATGTAGTCGAGTGCCCGATCGGTCTCGTCGCGCTCGCCGAGCGCGCCGGTCGGGCACACCAGTACGCATTGGCCGCAGGAGACGCACACCGAATTCGGATAGCCGTCGGCATCGCGCAGCGCCACCATCCGCTCCAGCCCGCTGCCCTCGATCGCCAGCGCGTCGATCTTCTGGTGATAGCGGCAGATCGCGACGCAGCGCTGGCAGCGGACGCAGCGCCGCATGTCGCGCACCATCGACGGCGAGCTGTGGTCGACCGGGCGCGACTCGGTCCGTTCCCGATCGAAGAACCGGTTCTGCTGCAACCCGACGAACTGCGCCAGATCCTGCAGCTCGCAGCTGCCGTGCCGGATGCAGGTGGCGCAATCCTGCAGATGATCGGCCATCAGCAGTTCGACCTGAAGACGCTGCATGTCCCGCGCCTTCTTGGAGCGGGTCTGCACCTCCATGCCGTCGCGCACGGGGGTGTTGCAGGCGGTGACGATCTGCGGGGTGTCCTTGCCGGCCTGCAGGATCTCGACCAGGCAGACCCGGCAGGCACCGGGGGTATGATCGATGTCCTCCAATTCGCACAGCGTCGGGATGTAGACGTCGTAGCGCCGCGCACAGGACAGGATGGTCTCGTTGGCGAAGCCGGCGCAGGCGACGCCGTTGATCGAGAGCGTCATCGTCGCTTCGGCGGGATCGCGGGCAGACAGGCTGGCCTGATCGGGCGTGCACATCGCTTCAAGCCGCTCCTTCCGGGATCGGATGCTTGGTGACGACGGAATAGACGCGATAGCAGCGCATGCAGCGCTGGGTCTCCGCATAGGCGGCGCGCGCGTCGATGGTCTGCTCGACTTCGCCGAACATGTGCTTGCGCAGCTCGGGATCGATTTCGGGATTGTGCACCCGATAGGCGTTGCGCACCGGGGCTGCGACGATCTCGTTGGCCAGCATATGATTTTCGGCGATCAGCTTGCGCATCCGCGACCGCTTGAAGAACCGCACCGAACCGCGTTGAATCCAATCGTCGATGTTGCGCGCTGCCTTCAGTCCTGCAGCCATCGCGTAAACAAGCGTCGACGGACCGGTGACGCAATCGCCGCCGGCAAAAACTCCCGGCCGCGAGGTCGCCAGCACCCGATCGGTCGCGACGCAGCGCCAGCGGTCGAACGCAATGCCGTCGCTCTCGATCAGCGGACCGTCCTCGACCTGCTGACCGATCGCGGCGATCAGCACGTCGCAGCGCATCGATGTCTCGCCGCCCGGGACCGGCTTCACCGACCGCCGCCCACCGGCATCGGGCTCGCTCGCCTGCATCCTGGTCAGCACCACACCGGTGACCTTGCCGTGGTCGGTGACGATCTTGGCCGGCGCGGTGAGCACATGGAATTCGACGCCTTCGGCGCGCGCCGCTTCGATCTCGGCCGGGTCGGCCGGCATGTCGGCGAGCGTGCGGCGATAGACGACGTGGACCTTCTCGGCGCCGAGCCGAATTGCCGAACGCACGCAGTCCATCGCGACGTTGCCGCCACCAACCACCACCACCTCGCCCTTCAATACCAGCGGAGCGATGCCGTCGACGTGGTCATGGACCTTGAGCAGGAAGTCGATGCCGCTGAAGTAGCCGCCATGTGCGGCGTCTTCGCCGTCGACGCCGAGCCGGGCGCCCTGCTGACAGCCAAGGCCCAGGAACACCGCGCGATAGCCGCGCGCAAACAGGTCGTCGACCGAGAAGTCGCGGCCGAGGCGCTGATCGAACAGGAACCGGCCGCCGAGGTCGACGATGATGTCGGTCTCCAGCGCCAGCGTGTCCTTGGGCAGCCGGTAGCTCGGAATGCCGATCTGCGCCATGCCGCCGGCCTGGCCGGCCTTGTCGAAGACGTCGACGTGATAGCCGCGCAACAACAGGTGATAGGCGCAGGAGATGCCGGCCGGGCCGGCGCCGACCACCGCCACCCGCATCCCGTCGGCGAGCGGCTTGCGGATCATGTCGCGGGTGAATTTCAGCGCGTGCGGACCGCTCTGCTGGTCGGCGACGTAGCGCTTCAGCGTCTTGATGCCGACGGCTTCGTCGACGAATTTGCGCCGGCACGCCTGCTCGCAATAGCGCACGCAGACCCGGCCGCAGGTCGCGGCCATCGGGTATTTCTGCAGCAGCACGCCGAGCGAGTTCTCGGGCTTACCATCCCGGATGTAGTCGATGTAGCGCGGCACGTTGACCTTGGAGGGGCAGGCCTCGATACACGGCGCTGTCACATAGGCCATGCCGTGCTGAGCCGGGATTGGCCGGTGCTGCGCCAGCTCCTGTTCGATCCGTTCGCGAAAGTCCCGCAGCGCCGCCAGCAGCGCGACCGCGCAGGTCTGCCCCAGCCCGCACAGCGAGGTCTGCCGGATCTGCTCGCCGAGCATCACGATGTCGTCGAGCGTCAGCGCGGCGTCCAGACCGCGGCGCATCTGATCGAGCGCATCGCGGACCAGCACGGTGCCGATCCGGCAGGGCGTACAGGCACCGCAGGACTGTTCGGCCGCGGCCTTCAGGTAGTGGAATAGCGCATCGACCAGCGAAACCGTGGGGTCGAACACGAAGAACCCGCGATCGGCGATGAAAGCGCGGATTGCGTTGCCCTCGTCGAACTCGTCGAAGTTTGCCAGCGCGTAGTTCGCCGCCCGAGCCTCGGCCGCCCGTGAATCATAGGCAACGCCGTCCCAGACCCCGTACACCACCTGCGTCATCTAAACCCCGCCCCAGGGTACTGCCCGCATCGATCAGCCGATCAAAGCTGATTTGCGCTGAACCCATGATGACACAGATCAGAAATAACCGGCCCGGCCGACGCAGGCGGGACGTAGCGTTATATGAGCAAGGTGGGGCTGTGGCGGTGGGCCGAAGACACGCTAAGCGCTAAAACAACTCGAAATCGCAATCATTCGCGGCGGGTGCCGCCTGCTTGGCGGTGATTCCGAACGGCAGCAGGAACTGGCGATGGACGTCGCGTTCGCGCTCCATCGTGTAGCGGGCGTAGAGTTCATCGAGCACGGCTTCGTCCTGATCACCGAACGAAGCGCGGCCCAGATCACCGACGGCGTCCTCAAGGCACTTTGCTACCGCCGGCAGCGTCGAGGCGCTGGAGCCGAGCGACGTCATCTGTTCGCGGGCGCCATTCATCACCGCGTCGAACTTGGCGCCTTCCTCGATCAAACGGCCAATCAGTCCGCCGAGGCGGTCGTTGCCGGCCTCGACGTCGTGCAGGGTTTGGAGAATGGCATTCTCCATGCTGGTCAGTTTGGTCTGGTCGCTGCTCACGCGCGACTTCCGAAGGTCGTCGCCGACCTTGGCGATCTCGCTCAACAGCGGCCTGAGCCGGACCGCGGCCCCGGTCATCTGGTCGGCGGTCAGCTTCATTTCGTGCGCGATCACCACGAAGGCGCGGCCTTTGGCGCCGAGATGGCCGGCGCGGAGACCGGCATTCATACCGATCAGCGAAATGTCGACCACCGAGTCGGACAAGTTGGCGATCGCGTCGCGAAACTTCTCAAGCGTATTTTCGACCACGCTGAGGGCCTCGTCGATCGAGCGCCCGCCGTCTTCGCACATCGCGATCAGGCTGGAGGCCTGGGCAAGGGTCTGCCGGACCCGCGACAGGAACGAGGCCGAACCACCCTCCCGGCCGCCGTGCAGCGACCGGCCCTTTTCGACCAGCGTTGCCACTTCGGTGAGAATCGTCGACAGCGCCCGGACGATGTCGCCGATCCCAGCGTCGAATTCCTGTTGGGTGTCGTGGAGCTGCACCGCTTCGAGATTGACCAGCAGCCGGGGCAGCGGCTGAACCTCGGTCATGTCCGGCACCAACGTCGGCTCGGGATCGGCGGCGCGGCGCAGCCCTTCGCAGACGTGCTCCAGGCGCTGGCGCGTACTATCGCCAGCCTGCAACGAGATGATCGAGCGTCCGACTACATCGCTGATAGTGCGGGCGCTGCTGCCCGCGAGCTCGGCGACGCCGACGCTGTCGTTGCGCTGGCGGCCGAGATCGGCAAACGCCGACATCAACTCGCCACCGGAGGCGCCGAGCTGCGGCCGGTAGCGCCGCTCGAATTCGCTTTGCCGGCCCCAGGTGGTTTCCACCGCCGCCGCCAGCAACTGCTGATCCTTGACGCAGGCCTCGATTGAGGACTGCACGGCCCTGCCGAGATCGTACGCCTCGCGGGTGAAGGCGATGAAGCCTTCGCGATCGCCTTCGAGCGAGGCCGATTCGATCTTGGCGCTGCGGGCGATGGTGGTGATCATCTCGACATGCTTGAGCAGCTGCTTCAGCAGCGCCCCCGCCTCGGCGACATTGCGGCGAAGCTGGTCGAGCAGCGCGCTTTCGGCCGGCAGCGTGTCGGCGAGGCTCTTCAGGCGCCCCGCGATGTCGCGTAGCGCGCCCGAGGCGCCTTCGATCTGCGCCGAGGACAGTTCGCGGGCCAGGTCTGCGAGTGCCTCGTTGAGGCCCTGAAAGATGCCATGGCCTTCGCCGAGCTGGCCGCCAACCTGAGCGAAGGTGGTCTCGATCCGGGACGCAACCAGTTCAATCGACGCAACGGCGTCGGCAATCGGATGTTTCAATGAGGACACGACGTCAATCCGCTGAGGCCGGCTGCTTGGCTTGTTGCCAGGCCATGATCTCGCGCGGGATCTGGTTCAGCGACACCACCTTCTCGACGGCGCCGCAGGCGATCGCTTCCTTCGGCATGCCGAATACGACGCAGCTCTCCTCGTCCTGCGCGCAGGTGTAGGCGCCGAGCTTGCGCATCTCGAGCAGGCCGCGGGCGCCGTCATCACCCATGCCGGTCATGATGATACCGAGCGCGTTGGCGCCGGCATATTGGGCGGCCGATCGAAACAGCACGTCGGCCGAGGGACGGTGCCGCGACACCGGCGGGCCGTCCTTAATGGCGATCTGATAGCGCAAGCCGCTGCGGACCAGCAGCATGTGCCGGGCGCCGGGCGCGATATAGGCCCAGCCCGGCAGCACCGGATCGCCGTCCTCGGCTTCCTTGACGTTGATCTGGCAGCCGGCGTTGAGCCGCTTGGCGAATGCCGCGGTGAAGCCCTGCGGCATGTGCTGCACGATCAGGATACCGGGGCAGTTCGGCGGTAGCACTTCGAGCACATCGTAAAGCGCTTCGGTACCGCCGGTCGACACCCCGATGCACACGATCCGCTCGGTGGTCGGGCGCGACCGCCCGGCGACCGGAGGCGGGATGATCGCATCGGCCGTCAACTTCTGTTCAATCACCTTGCGGGCAGCGCGGGGGCGGACACGAGCGCGGGCTGCCGACTTGATGGCTTCGCGCAGGCGGCCGGAGCTCTCCATCAGCGCCTGGCGGGTGTCGACCCGCGGCTTGGGCACGATATCGACGGCGCCCGCCTCGAGCGCCTCGAACATCAGGTCGGAACCTTCGGGCGTCAGTGACGAGCAGATCACCACCGGGATCGGATGCTGCGCCATGATCTTGCGGAGGAACGTGATGCCGTCCATCCGCGGCATCTCGATATCGAGCAGGATGACGTCGGGAAGTTCGTTCTGCAGCCGCTTCGCCGCCACGAACGGATCGGACGCGGTTCCGATCACTTCGATCTCGGGGTCTTCGGCCAGAATGGTGCCCAGGACCTGTCGCACCGAGGCGGAGTCGTCGACGATCAGGACCCGAATCTTCTGCTTCGCCATCTGATGCGCTCCAATCATCCCTACAGTTTAAAGACGGTTGGTTGAACCTGCCTTAACTTCGGCAGGGCGCTGTGAATCATCGACTCGGAATGGCCGACAAGCAGGTAACCGCCCGGGCGTAGATGCGAGCACAACTGCTCGACCACTTTGCGCTGGGTTTCACGATCGAAATAGATCAGCACGTTGCGGCAGAAGATGACGTCGACGTCGCGGTCCACCGGATAGGACGAATCCATCAGGTTCATCCGCGTAAAATTGGTCAGACGCCGCAGCTCCGGCACCACCCGCACCTCTTCCCGGCTGCGGTCGCGCGAGGTCAGGAAGTAACGCTCGACGAATTGCGGCGGCACCGGCGCGGTGACCTCGCGATTGTAGATCGCCGCGGTGGCGACGCGCAGCACGGCGGTCGAAATATCGGTGCCGAGGATCCGGAACTGAAACCGCGAACCGGCCCGCACCATATCGTCGAGCACCATCGCAGTGGTGTAGGCCTCCATGCCGGTCGAACAGGCCGCACTCCAGACCTTCAGATCGTTGGACTTGCGGTTCGGAAGCTTCAACAACTCCGGAACCGCGACCGTCTTCAGAAAGTCGAAATGCTGCGGTTCGCGGAAGAAGTCGGTCTTGTTGGTGGTGACGACATCGATCAGATGCGTCAGCTCATCGTCCAGCACCGCCTTGTCGAACAAATTGTCGACATACTCGCTGACGCCCGAATAGTTCAGTGCGCGCACGCGCTTGTGCAGCCGTCCCTCGAGCATCAGACGCTTGGCGTTCGGCATCTTGATGCCGACCTGGTCTTCGATCAGTTCGGCAAGGGAACGGAATTGCCTGTCGGATAATTGGCGTTTGGCGTGGACCATCGAGCTACTCGTCAATCCGGTCCAGCGACCGTTCGTCTGGTACTCGACGCCGGCCCCGTCGATCGTGCGACGGCCTGCCGGCGTTTCGAAAGTGAACGCCCGATCAGGGGCGTTCACCGGTGTTGCGTTTGGGATGGCGGGACCTTAGTCCCGCCGATCCGTCAGCGCTGGAAGTCAGCGTCGCGATCGTCTTCGCCGTCACCGAGCGCGAAGGCGAAGCCACCGCCGCCCCCCGCGGCCTTCAGCTGGCGCTGCGGCTTGGCGGCCTGCGGCTTCTTGGTGCCACGGTCGACCGAAGCCATGTGGGCGGCCTTGGCACGGAGCTGGTTGACGGCCTTGTCGATCGGCGCGCCGTGCGCCTTCGACTTGTCCTGGTCGATGCGGAAGAACGCGATGGTCGACTGCAGCTGCTCGGCCTGCGAAGCGAGTTCTTCCGAGGTCGAAGAGACCTGCTCGGAGGCGCTGGCATTCTGCTGGCCGACCTTGTCGAGCTGCTGGATCGCCTGGTTGATCTGCGACGAACCGACGTCCTGTTCGCGGCAGGCCGAGGAGATCTCCTGCACCAGCTCCGAGGTCTTCTTGATGTCCGGCACCAGCTTGGCGAGCATCTCGCCGGCTTCCTGCGCGACCTTCACGGTCTCGCCGGACAGTTCGCCGATTTCGGTCGCCGACGCTTGGCTGCGTTCGGCGAGCTTGCGGACTTCCGAAGCGACCACCGCGAAGCCCTTGCCGTGTTCGCCGGCGCGGGCGGCTTCGACCGCGGCGTTGAGCGCCAGAAGGTCGGTCTGACGAGCGATCTCCTGCACGATGGTGATCTTCTCGGCGATCGTCTGCATCGCCTGAACCGCACGACCCACGGCGGTGCCGCTGGCTTCGGCATCCTTGGCGGACTGCGCGGCGATCTTTTCGGTCTGGCTGGCGTTCTCGGCATTCTGCTTGATGTTCGCCGCCATCTCTTCCATCGACGACGAAGCTTCTTCGGCCGACGATGCCTGCTCGGTGGCGCCCTGCGACAGCTGCTCGGCGCTGGCCGACAGTTCCTGGCTGCCCGCGGAGACGTTCTGAGCCGCAGTGAGCGCTTCCGACACGATCTGGCGCAGCTTCTCGACCATCTGCTCCAGCGCGATGCCCAGGGTGTCCTTCTCCGACAGCCGCTTGGCCTCGATCGTGAGGTTGCCGCGGGCGATCTCGTCGGCGACGCCGGCGGTCGCATTGAGGTTGGCGGTCATCGCGTTCAGCGACTTCACCAGATCGCCGACTTCGTCATCGCTCGTGGAATTGATCTTGTGGCTGAGATCGCCGATCGCAACCGCATTGGCGAGCTCCACCGCCTGCGCCAGGCCCCGGCTGATGTTGATGGCGATCCAGAGCGCGGAAGCGACAGCCGCCAGCAGAGACGCGATCACGATGCTGATCAGCAGCAGCTTGGCGTTGGCAGCGTCGGACGCCGCCTGCTCGCTCATCTCGGCCATCGCCTTCTTGACGTAGTTGACGTAGTCGGTCGCAGCCTGGATCGCGACCATCGAGGTCGCCCGGCCTTCGGTCCCGGCCAGCGCCGCGGCGCGAATGTTGCCGCCTTCCTTGACGATGTCGGAGACGCGGCCGGCGATCTTGGCGAAGCGTTCGGACTGGCTGGTGATGGCCGACGACGACAGGCCGACGGCAGACAGCGCCGCGACGCTCTGCTGCGAGCTCGACCGCAGACGCTCGGTGGCGTCGCCAAGCGCCTTGATGGTGGAGGAGAGGTCTTCGAGGTTCGACGCATAGAACGACAGCGCCAGATCCTTCTGGACCGCCTCACCATCCGCGCGAATCGACAGGATCGAGATCAGCGCGTTCGCACGCTCGGCCGACACCGGCAGCTTGCGCGCTTCCGCGAGCGAGCTGTCGACCGCCTCGCTCCAATCCTTGACGACCGGCGCACCTTCACTGGTCCAGAGCTGGGCGCCGCGATTGTTGGAATTGAGCGTACCGAACTTGATGATCTGGTCTTCGGTCGCGTTCATCTTGTCGTACGCGGTCGAAAACTTCTCGATCATCCGCTTGCCGGCCTCGGTGGCAACTGCAGCGATCTCGTCGCGGATACGAAGAGCATCCTTGCGATACTGCTTCACCTCGTCGGCGACCTTCTGCAGTTCCGCTTCGGTCGACGCGATGATGATGTCGCGCTGGGCGCGGGTCTGGTACAGAATGTTGTTCTGCAGTTCGCCGGCCTTGTCGATCCGCTGCGAGCGCGACACCAGGCCTTCCGAGGTCTCAGCCAGTTGCGTCAGCTTGACGTAGGCGATTCCGCCGGTGATGGCGGACAGCAGGATCACGACACCAAAGGCGCCGGCCAGCTTTGCTTTAACAGTTAGTCTCATTTCGAGATTCCTTAGGGTCGAAGGTTTGGGTCAAACTCACGCAACAACAGATCGCGACCTGGCGGCTCAAGCCGCCAGGTCGTTCGATGGGGTCTCGGCGGCACCGGCCGACACGTCGGTGCCGGCCATGAGGCGCGCCAGATCGAAGATGATGACGAAGCGATCGCCCTTGCGACCGATGCCGGCGATGTAGTCCGACTTCCACTTGCCGCCGACGTCGGGGACCTGCTCCAGCGAGCTCTCCTCGATGTCGGTGACTTCGTAGACACAGTCGGCGACGAAGCCGACGCCGACGACGCGGCCGGCGACCGGCACGTCGAGAATGATGATGCGGGTCGCCTCGGTCGGCGGCACAGCCGGCAGATCGAGCTTCAGCCGAAGATCGAGGATCGGATAACCGGTGCCGCGCACGTCGATCATGCCGAGCATGAACTCCGGCGCGTGCGGCAGCCGGGAGATCGGCCGCATATCGAGGATTTCGCGAACGTTGCGGATCGCCATGCCGAACGTTTCTCCGGCGAGTCCGAGCGTCAGATATTGCGCGGTTTCGGCCATGTCTTCCTCACTTCAACACTGGTTGGCGGCATTCACTGCCGGATGTCTGACCGAGGACGCTCAATTCAGGATCCGTTCCATGTTCGGCACGACGACGAATTCGTCGCGCCACTTGGTGATGAAGCGGATGTATTCCGGCTTCCAATGCATGCCGACGCGCGGGGTCTGCTGCACGTCGGTGCGCGAAATCTCGGTGACTTCGTAGACGCGGTCGGCACTGACGCCGACCAGCACCGCCTCGTTGTCGAGGCGGACTTCAAGCACCACGATGCGGCTGTCGGCCGTGTGGGTTTGCACCGGCATGCCGAAGCGGATGCGTAGGTCGGCGAACGGAATGACGTTGCCGCGGACGTTGATCACCCCCGGCACGAACGCCTTTGCGCCGGCGACCTTGGTGGCCGGGATCGGATCGATGATCTCGCGGACGAGGCCGGCGTCGATCGCGAACTTCTCGTCGCCGAGTCCGATCATCACCACCTGCATCGCGTCGGCATCGCCGTCGGTTGCGCCCTGAACCCGATCGCTACTCATCAGGCTGCCTCGCTCATCTGCTTTTCGGATTGCGCCTGGGCGAGACCGACGAGCTGCACGACGTCGAGGATCAGCGCTGCCGTTCCGTCACCCAGGATGGTGGCACCGGAGAACATCGTGACGTCGGAGTGCAGCTTCGACAGTGATTTGATGACAGTCTGGTGGTTGCCGATGATCTGATCGGCCACCAGACCGACGCGGGTCTCGCCGGTCGAAATGATGATCGTCTTCTGGTGCTGGTCCGGTTCGCCGTCCGCGTCGAAGATTTGGCGGAGGCGCAGGAACGGCACGAGGTTGCCGCGGACGTTGAGGAAGTTGCGGCTGCGCGAACGCTCGTCCTCGGCGGTGAGTTCGACGCACTCTTCCACCGCTGACAGCGGAATGATGTAGCGGCCGCTGCCGACGCGGATCAGCAGACCTTCGATGATCGCGAGCGTCAGCGGCAGGCGCAGCGTGACGGTGGTGCCGTCACCCGGCACCGTCGACAGGTCGATCGACCCGCGCATGTTCTCGATGGTGCGCTTGACCACGTCCATGCCGACGCCGCGCCCCGACAGCGCCGAAACGGTCTGCGCCGTCGAGAAGCCGGGGTGGAAGAGGAACTGATGGACTTCCTGGTCGGAGGCGGTAGCCCCCGGCGCGATCAATCCCTGCTCTTCCGCCTTGGCGCGGATGCGCGCGGTGTTCAGCCCGCCGCCATTGTCCTTCACGGTCACGAGGACCTGGGCGCCGGCATGCACGGCGGCGAGTTCGATCCGGCCCTGCTCCGGCTTGCCGGCGGCGACCCGCGCGGCCGGCGCTTCGATACCGTGGTCGATCGCGTTGCGGATCAGATGGACGAGCGGATCAGCCAGGCACTCGATCATCGTCTTGTCGAGTTCGGTGTCCTCACCCGAGGTGATGAATTCCACCGGCTTGCCGAGATCGCGCGACAGATCGTGCACCAAGCGGCGGAAGCGGCCGAACAGCGAGCCGATCGGGACCATGCGGGCACCCATCGTGGTGTCGCGCAGGCTGGAGGCGAGGCGTTCGATCTCTTCGGCGATCAGCTTGATCGAGATATCGTTGCCGGAAGCTGCGAGTTGGGTCAGGCGCGCTTGAGCGATCACCAGCTCGCCAACCCGATCCATCAGCTCGTCGAGCCGTTCGGCCTGAACCCGGACGGTGGCGATGCCGCGATCGTCGGCGCGGCGCGGCTCGCCGCTGCGGCGCTCCACGGTCGGCGCGGCTGGCGCTGCGGTCGCGGCCTGCGGCGCGGGCTTGGTCTCCTCCGCAGCCTGAGGTGGCTCCGGCGGCAGAATGGAAACGTCGGGCAGTTCGAGCACCGGCACCGGCTGCGGGGTTTCGCCTTCGAACAGCGGCTCCAGCGACAGCTGCATCTCGTCCTGGACGAACATGAAGACGTCGTCGATCGCGGCCTTGTCGCAATCCGAATGCAGCGAGACGTCCCACTTCAGATAACAATCCTCGGGCACCAGCTCGTCGAGGAACGGAATGCCATCGGTCAGCGGCATCGCGAAGCAGGAGCCGAGCTTGCTGAGGTCGTCGAGCAGGTCGAGCGGGTTGGACCCGTTGCGCAGGATCTGGGAGTCGAATTCGAAGCGAAGATGCCAGCCGACCTGGCGACGCTCAGACACCGGCGCAGGTGCAGGCTCCTGCGCGGGCGACGATACGGGGGCTTCGACGGCTTCGGTCGGCGAAACGAATCGGCTGAGATCGGCCAGGATTGCTTCGCCGATGATTGCATCGGCCTCGTCCGGCGTTTCGATCAGCGCGCGGATGAAATCCTTGGCGGCCAGCGCGACCGAGACCAGGTCCTGAGTCGGCTTGATCTCGCCCTTGCGGACGCGCTCGAACGCGGTCTCGAATTCGTGGGTGAAGGTGGCGACCTTGTCGAACCCGAACATCGCGCCCGACCCCTTGATGGTGTGCAGGGCGCGAAACGCGGAGTCGACCAGTTCACGGTCGTCGGGATTCTGGCCGAGATCGAGCAGCGCCGCTTCCAGCACCTCGAACAGCTCGGCCGCCTCTTGGCGGAAGACGGCTGCCGGATCGATCGTGGTCATGACCGCACCAGCTTGCTCACAACGGAGAGCAGTTGCTCCGGCTTGAACGGCTTGGTGATCCAGCCGGTGGCACCGCAGCTCTTGGCCTCCTGCTTGACCGCGTCATTGGACTCGGTGGTGAGAAACACGATCGGCAGGCCGACCAGGTTGGGCTGCTTGCGGAGCGCCTTGATCAGTTCGAGACCGTTCATCACCGGCATGTTGAGGTCGGTGATGACGAGGTCGACCTTGGTGGCCTGCGCCTTCGACAGGCCCTGGGCGCCGTCGCCGGCTTCGACGACGCTGTGGCCGGCCGGCTCGAGCGTCACCTTGATCATCTGGCGGATGCTGGGGGAATCGTCGACGGTGAGGATCGTGGCCATTACGAGCCACCTTTCTTTTGCGGGAAATGCTTGTCGATTATTTCGTCGCCGGTGAAGCCGGCGCGCTGAATGGTGTTGAGAAGGACCTCGGAGAGTTCTGTCAGCACCACCGGGCGGCCCTGAGCCTCTCCGGTCTTGGCGGTCGACAGCAGAAGCTGGATCGAGGTGAGATCGGCCCTGTTCACTTTTGAACAGTCGATCTCCAGCGGACCTTGGCGGCCGAGCGCTTCCTGGATCGTCTCGTGGATACTTCGGATGGAAGAGATACTACAGTCGGAAGGAAGCCGAAGCGCGGCTCCCGCTTCGGTGGGATCAAACGTCATTGCTATCCCCAGCCGCGAGACGACTAACCGTCGCTGCGCGATTACTTTGTCGATACAGGGAAGCGTGACGCTGAATTATTAAGATAGTGTACTACGCCTCGCTAAACTGCATCTGTGCAAAGCACTTAGTGCCGGACGCATAGCTCGGGCCCGCCGATACGGTGAACTACGGGGCAATTCCCGATTTTTAGATTAGATCAAAAGATACGGAGACCGATGACGCTTAGTTCGGACTTAACGGATAGCCGTTAGGTTGAATTTTGACGCACTTACTGCGAGTTGCGCATTATGCTTATTCAAGCACTGGTTGTGGACGATAGTCGGTCCGCGTTGGATTACTTGAAGCGAACGATCGAGGCAGACGGGCAAGTCCACGTCATCGCCTTCACCGATCCGCTAGAGGCGCTGTCGTCGGCCCGCAACATCGACATCGACATCGTCTTTGCCGACTATGAAATGCCGAAGATGGACGGCATCAGCCTGATCCGCAGACTTCGGTCGCTGCCGAAATTCTCCGACATTCCGATCGTGATGATCACCTCGATCGAGAGCGACGAGGTACGGCTGCAGGCGCTCGATGCCGGCGCGACCGACTTCCTGCCGAAGCGGCCCAAGAGCCTGGAGACCCAGGTCCGGCTGCGCAACATGATCCGGCTCGGCTCCGCGGTTCGCAAGCTGAACGACCGCGCCGCGCTGCTGGCGAGCGAGGTGGCGCGCGCCACGCACGCGCTGCAGGAGCGGGAGGAAGAGATCATTCTTCGGCTGGCGCTGTCGGTCGAGTATCGCGACAACGACACCGGCGATCACACCCTCAGGGTCGCAAAGTACAGCCGGATGATCGCGGAAGGATTAGGACTGCCGGAAAGGCTGTGCCGCGACATCTATCTGGCCGCCCCGCTGCACGATGTCGGCAAGGTCGCCACGCCCGACCATATTCTCCTCAAGCCGGGCAAGCTGACGCCGGACGAGATCGCCGTGATGCAGACTCACACCACGATCGGCGCATCGATTCTCGCCGGCAGCCGATGCGAACTCATTCAGCTCGCCGCCGACATCGCGATCGGCCATCACGAGCGGTGGGACGGCAAAGGCTACCCGAACAAACTGAAGGGTGCCGAGATTCCGATCGCGGCCCGAATCGTCGCAGTCGCCGACGTGTTCGATGCGCTGGCGACCGCGCGTCCATATAAAGTCGCCATGCCGCTCCCGGTGGCGCGGCAGCACCTCGAAAACGGGCGCGGACAGCACTTCGATCCGACCTGCGTCGACGTTTTCCTGGCGCGCTGGGACGAGGTCGTCGCAATTGCCACGGAGCGATTGAAGCTGCAGCAGACGCACGACGCGCCGCTGCAGCCATCACCCCCCCCGGACGCTCGGGAGCCGACGATCACACTGCCGGCGTCGAATCGGAAAGCGGGCCAAACGGGCTTGGTCCCGTCCGAATAGTTCGATCGGAGGCGCACCTGCCGCGCAGGCCGAACGACCATGTCGCCTCGGCAGCAGGGCGAAGCGGATCGTGTTCGCCCGGCGGCCGGCGGCGCATTCTGGACAGGATTGAACGCCGCCAACTCGGCACCGTGTGTCCGCGACGTGCGTCTAATGAAAGCGAACCCGTCAGGCGGCCAGGTCGGCCCGCTGCTGTTGGGGCGACAGTCTGGATTCCTCGATGAAATCCAGCGCCCCATTGATCTCCACCGCGCACATGCGCGCGGCTTCCCGGTTCACGAAGATCGCACGGACGACGCCGCGCCGTCCGTTGTCCTTGCAGACTTCGTCGCCAAGCTTGAATTGGTTCATTCACACACTCTCCGAAAAGAGCCGGTGTCACAGATCCAGCCCGACGTCCTTCCTGACGCGGAAAACGTTAACGATACGTTAACCATAAAGACAGGAGCGCGAGACCAGGCTCGCGTCTGAATCCAGGGGCCGCCCGAGCGGCTCGGCTATTCGGCCGCTGCCACGGGGCCGCTGGACGACGACATTCGGCCCGCGCCTTATTGGACTGCGATGATGACGTGATCGGCTTCGAAGGTCACAGCGGCCTCGGCGTTCTCCGCGATTCCGAGATCTTCGGCATCCTGGCGCGGGACCACCGCAACGATGGTCTTGCCGCCCCCGATGTCGAGATTCACTTCCGAGTGCACCTCGGCGTCGACCCTGCGCTTGACCACGCCGCGAAACACGTTGCGGCGCAGCTTCGACGCCTCGTCGGGCGTGACGAGGCGCACGAACGGCGCCTTGATCAGCGCAAGCGCCTTGCGGCCGGGCGCAAGATCGAGCTGTTCGGCAGCGGCGTTGGTGATCGTCGCGTGGATGGTGAGGTCGTCCGACACTTTGAGTTCGACCTCGACGTCAACCGGCCAGCGCCGGATGCTGATGACCTCGACGATGAACTTGTTGCGCGCCGAGACCTTGAAGCCGCTCGCCCACAACAGCGCGTCGCCGATTTCCTCCAGCCCTTCTTCCGCGATCAGCGTCGAGATCTTCGTCAGATGCTCTTCAAGTCGGTGGAAGACAGTGATCAACCGCCGCCCTTCCGGGGTGATGTCCGCGGCACCACCGACGCGGCCGCTGGTTCGGGTCAGGAACGCCGGCGTCGGCAGCAGATTGTTGATGGCGTCGACGGCTTCCCAGGCGGTCTTGTAACTCAGACCCATCGCTTTGGCGGCCTTGCTGATGCTGCCGTGTTCGGCGACGGCCTCGAGCAGGTGGATGCGGTCCCGACCCGCCAGAAGCCGTCCACCGCTGCGCAACACCAGATATGCGTCGATCTTGTTGTCTGCCATCGCTCGTGCCGCGGGTCGCTTGCCAGCGGCTAACCTAGGCGATCTGGTGCGGACGCGAAAGCGAACGCCGGTAGAGGCGCTCTTGCGGGCAGTGCTCGCACCGCTAGTGTGGCTTCGCGATCAGGTGTCCGCTGACTGGCGCTCTGCCGCAAGCGCGACGAACCAGGCAACGACGGCGTCGGCATCGGCCGGCAGCATCGTCCAGCCTTCGGCGGCGAACGCGATCCAGCCCGGCAGCATCGCCCGCTCCACGGCGACCAGCGCCGGGACGTCCTGCGCGAGCGCCAACCCGATCTCTTCGCGAATGCCGCGCCCGGCGATCTCTTCCTTGGCGAAGCGGCCGAACAACACCAGATCGGGCCGGACGGCGATCGCTTCGGCCAATCGCATCCGCGCGGTCGCGAGGCCATCGGCGTTCAGAATGCACGAGGTCGACCCCGGCCCCAGATCCTGGGACAACGCAATCGAATCGCCGCGAACGATATCGTCGAGCCAGAATGAGGCACGACCGTTCGAATGGCGCGGTCCAAGCCGCGGCACGAGCCCGGCGATACGAACGTCCGGAAGCCCGACGAGGCGGTCGCGCGCCGCAGCCAGGATCTCCTCAAGCACATCCCCGGGCTCATAGACGATGACGGCGAGAGGAAGCGGGGCCATCGGGCGGATCTCCTGGAGCTGAGTTAGCGGGCCGGCGTCGCCGACAGGTCGCAGCGTGTGACGACACGCCGTCCCATCGGGGTGGTCTCGATCGCGAGGTCGAGGCCGTAAAGCTCGCGCAACCGTTCGGCGGTGAGGATCCCGTCGACCGGCCCGACCGCGACCGGCTGGCCGCGGCCCAGGATCACGACGTGATCGGCGATCGCAAACGCATGCTCGGGTTCGTGGGTCGACACCAGCAGCGACAGCCCGCGCGCCGACAGCGCCCGAATCTGATCCAGCAGGCCGAAGCGGTTGCCGAGGTCCAGACTGGCGGTCGGCTCGTCCATGATGATCAGCTCGGTGTCCTGCGTCAGGGCGCGCGCGATCAGCATCAATTGTCGCTGCCCCCCCGAAATGCGGTCGGCGGATCGGTCGGCGATATCGGCAATGCCGAGCGACTCCAGCGCGCGCCAGGCCGCCGCATAGTCGTCGCGGCCTGGCGCGGCGAATATGCCGAGCCGCGCGGTTCGGCCCATCACCACGATATCGATCACGCTATGGCTTGGATCGCCCTGGTAGGCTTGCGGAACGTGAGCGATCCGGCGTGCGATCTGCTCCGGGCGCAGCGTCGCGATATCGTCTCCGCCGATCATGATCCGGCCGCGCAGGGGTGGGACAATTCCTAGCACCGCCTTGAATAGCGTCGTCTTGCCGACGCCGTTCGGCCCCATCAGGCAAGTCGTGCTGCTGCCCGACAGAACAAGGTCGATTCCTTCGGCGAGCGGCTGCCCGTCATAGCCGATCGCAACGTCGTCGAGGACGAGGCGCCCGGTCACTCGCGCCTCCAGATCGAACGAGATCCCCGTCGCGTCATCAGCCAGACGAACAAACCCCCGCCTACCAAGGCCGTCAGCACACCGATCGGAATCTCGATCGTTGCGGCGGTGCGGGCGATGGTGTCGACCACGACCATGAAGGCCGCGCCGATCAGGATCGACACGGGAAGTAGTCGGTCGAAGCGCGGCCCGACCAGGAGCCGGGCGAGATGCGGCACCATCAGGCCGACCCAGCCGATGATGCCGGAGATCGCGACGACGCTCGCAGTGATCAACGTCGCCGCGACGATGACGATCTGCCGGGTTCGGCGGACGTCGACGCCGAGCGCACGCGCGTCGTCGTCGCCGCAGGACAGCACGCTGATGCGCCAGCGCAGCAGAAACAGCGGGATCATGCCGATCGCGACCGTCGGCGCGACGACCGCGATATCGTCGGGTCGGATGCTGGCCAGGCTGCCGAGCAGCCAATAGGTGATCATTGGCAGTTGCGCGTAGGGATCGGCGACGATCTTCACCAGCGAAATCGCCGCCGCCGCGAGCGCGCCGACGACGATGCCGGACAGCACCAACATCAGGATGTCGCCGCGCTGGCGCAGCGACCACGCCAGCGTCACGACCAGGATCACCGTCAGCGATCCGGTCACGAAGCCCAACGCTTGGATCATCGCAACCGGCAGCCCGAACAGGATGCCGACCACCGCGCCGAACCCCGCGCCTTGCGAGACGCCGAGGATGTCTGGAGACACCAGCGGATTGCGGAACAGGCTCTGATACGCGGCGCCGGCGGCCGACAGCGCCCCGCCAACGCAGATCGCCGCGGCGATGCGCGGCAGCCGCACTTGAAACAGCACCGCCGCGATCTGTCCGTCGATGTGGCCACCACCGATCCACGCCGCGATCGCCGCGACGACGTCACCCGGCGCAATACGATATGGCCCGATCCCGGCGGCGCTCACCACGACGACCAGCAACAGGATGGCAAGGCCGGCGACGACCGGCGTGACGCGCAGGATCGGCACCTCAGCGACGAAGCCCTTCGAGGAGCCGGTCGAGATCGCCGTCCTGCACCTCGACTTGGTAGAACAGGCGATAGAAGTCGCGCAGTTCGGTCTTCAGATCGGACGTCACCGGCGCCGGATAGAGCGCGTGCAGTAGCAGCGGCAGACCGATCAGGCGATTGAGCGAAGGCGGCAGGTCGATCGTGCCGAACGGCTGGTTCGGCAGCAGAAACACCCGCTTGTTCTGAACGGCCGGGATCGGCTGCCACTCGGGGCGGCTCATGATCAGATCCCGCACGGCTGGATCGATGGTGATGATCGTATCCGGCGCCCAGCCGATCACATGCTCGGGCGACACGCGCGCAAGCCCGCCAGCCTCGCGGATGCCTTCGACGACGTTGACGGCGCCGACCCGCTCGATGATCTCGGTATTGATCGAGCCCCGCGACCCGGTCTCGAACCCGTCGTTGCCGCGCGCGAGATAAATGCGCGGACGTGACGCCGCGGGCACCGCCCCGACGACGCGGTCGACCTCGGCGAAGATCGCCTCGCTGGCTTTGGCCAATTCCTCGCCGCGCGCGCTCACTCCGAGGATCTGCGCAAGGAGCCGGATCGCGGCGGGCGTGTTTTCAAAGCGACCGTCGATCAGCACGTAGGGAATGCCGGTCTGCGCCTGAATGCGATCGGCGATCGAGCGATAGGTTTCGTTGACCGATCCAAGATCGATGATGAGATCCGGCTTGCTCGCCATCAATCGCTCGGCGCTGATGGTATCGCCGCGGCCGGTCAGCCGGCCGAGCTCCGGAAGATCGCGCACCTTCGGCAGCAGGAAAGGCTTGTCGATGTCGCGTGGCGTGCGCCCCCAGCCGATCATCTTTTCCGGCGCGACCACATAGAGAAAGATCCCGGCGGGCGGACCCGCGGCGAACACGCGGGTAATGTAGTCCGGCACCTCGACGCGGCGCCCCACGGAGTCCGTCACGGTGCGCGCGTGTACGGCCGACGCGCACACGGCGAACGTCAGCATCGTCAGCCCAAGCAGGACGACCAGACGCCGGGCTGGTCCGATCATCGCCGCGGCTCGCCGACCTGGAAATCGCCCGGCTTCGGCGGTGCCAGCGGCATGAATTCGGCGCGGTCCGGCTTCAGATCGACCAGCGGCGTGCCGTCCAGGCAATCGAGCCCCCGAACCAACAGGTTGGCGCCGTCGCGGCGGTCGACACGGGCGATCGAGGTGCCGATCGGGTTCGGCCTGAGCGGCGAGCGGATCGAAAACGTGCCGCGCGCGTCGCCGTCATTGCGCGGGCACTGCAGCAGCAGATCGCGCCGCGACCGATGCAGCCAGTAGAACACCTCGAGCAATGTGCCGTCGTCGATGCCGGCGAGAGCCGGCAGCCAAGTCTCGAACACCTCGATGCGGCAAACCGGACCATCGGCGCGGCCGTGGCGCGGGCACTCCTCGAGCCTGTTCCACGGCGTGTGGATGCGGCCGATGAAGACCACGCCGACGTCGGGGCTTCCCGACCAGTCTGAAGCGAGTTCGCCAGCTCGGATGTCGTCGGTCGCGTCCATGTTTCGTCTCACATGCCCTCTGCTGGCCAGAATCAGGTCCCGGCGCAGGTAAGGGCATAGTCAGATATATGTAAACTGAGTAAACAATATCGACCTTCGACTACCGACGCGCCATAACGCTAGCCTGACCAGCTCTCGTCCCTGGTGACCAGCCCAAGCGTAGAATGTTGCATAATAGCAACAATCAGTGGTAAAAACAGCCGAAAAACGGCCTAACATAGCACCAAAATACCTAACTGCTCAAGCCGTAGGCATTTGCTTGCGACGTGACCTAATTTGCTCATTGCGATCGGCAAAGCCGTCGGCGCAGATATTTTATATAAATGGATTATACGATTGTGGCTTAGTAATGGTCGTTCGAAAGTCTCTGCCAGCACCTGGAGCGACTCCCCGCGCGGCATGCGAACAGCCGGCGGCCCTTCGGATCGGCATCTCTGCCCGGCAAAACTTCCCGGCTGAACAAAGCACTCGCCGCAACGTCCTCGCGCCTCGATCGCACGACGCTCGCTCGGACCGGTCGCCAGACGAGCGCGGCCGAGCGGCCGAAGCGGCAATCACACGACATCAAAGTCGCCACCAGCCGACCACGGCCTGCGGCGCTTTTCGTTTTCCGACGCAAAGGGGCGTCGTCCACAGGGGGCAAGAATGAAACGAGTCAACCGGTTGAGTGTCCTGCTCGCGAGCGCAGCGACGATGACTTCGGTCAACGCTGCGCAAGCGGGCAACGAAGGCGTCTATGAATTGGGGACGATTCATGTGACCGCGGCAGGCGCCAACTCATCGGAGTTCAACAACTTCGGCGGCAGCACGATCTCCAACCAGCAGACCGAGCGCTTCGATAAGCACACGCTCGACAGGGCGATCGACCTCGTACCGGGCGTAGCCGCCGGGACCACCGGCAGCCAGCGCAACGAGACCAACATCTATGTTCACGGTTTCGACCGGCTGCAGGTGCCGCTGTCGATCGACGGCGTGCGCATCTATCTCCCCGCCGACAACCGGATCGACTTCTCCCGCTTCCTCACCGACGACATCTCCGAGATTCAGATCGCCAAGGGTTACGTCTCCGTGCTCGACGGTCCAGGGGGGCTCGGCGGCGCCATCAACCTCGTGACGAAAAAGCCGGTACGGCCGATCGAAGGCGAGTGGCGCTCGCAGGCCGAATTCGGCAACGGCGGCCGGTTCGACGGATTCCGTAATTACGGGCGAGTCGGCGGCAAGCAAAACGACTATTACTTCCAAGCAAGCGCGAGCTGGCAGAAGATCGACGGTTGGGAGCTGCCGTCGAGCTTTACGCCGACCTCGATCGAGAACGGCGGACGCCGCGACTTCTCGTCGTCGAACGATTGGAGCGTCAACCTGAAAGCCGGATGGACGCCCAATCCGGAGGACGAGTACTCGATCAACTTCATCCGCCAGAACGGCGAGAAGGGCGCGCCCTACAATGTCGAGCCGACGGCGTCGCAGAAATACTGGTCGTGGCCGTATTGGAACGTGCAGATCCTGTCGGCGGCGACCAAAACCGCGATCGGCGATGATGCCTACGTCAAGACGCGAACCTTCTGGGAAACGTTCGACAACGCGATCGACATGTGGGACGACGCAGCGCAGACGCTGCGCTATTCGAGCAGCGCGTCGCGCTCGATCTATCAGGATTGGGCAATCGGCAATTCGATCGAGGTCGGCAAGGATTTCGGCCGGTTCGATACGCTGAAATTCGCTACTCACGTGCGGCGCGACAACCACTCCGAGTGGAACGAGCTTTACACCGACCGCTACGGCCTGAACGGCACGACGACGCCGAAGAGCAAGACCTGCGCCACCACCAAAACGGCCAACATCAATTGCTTCGATGAACCGGCCCAGACCTCGACCGAAGACACCTATTCAGTCGCGACCGAGAACACCGTGCATTTCGGACCAGACATCGACTGGGTGCAGGGCGTCAGCTACGATTGGCGCCACCTCAGCAAGGCCGAGGAATACGTGCTGGGGCAGGTCAACAAGTCGGTGTATTATGAGCCGTATTGGATCAACTACAGGCTGACCGATTCTTCGGCGCTGAACTGGCAGACCGCGGCGGTCTGGCGCTATTCAGAAACCGCCAAGCTGTTTGCGAACATCTCTGACCGCACCCGCTTCCCGACGTTGTTCGAGCGGTTCAGCTCACGGTTCGGCACCGGCGCCTCCAATCCCGATCTGGCGCCGGAGCGTGCCATCAATTACCAGATCGGCTGGACCAACGCGTTTGCCCCGAAAAGCCAAGTCTCGATCCTCGGCTACTACGCCACGGTCGAAAACATGATGCAGTCGGTCGCGACCGGCAAAAGCTACACCGACCCGATCACCGGCAAGGTCTCCGCGATCACGCAATACCAAAATGTCGGTGACGGCCACCGCTACGGCGTCGATTTCGCAATCGACTATGCTTTCACCCCCACGCTGATCGCGGGCGGCAACATCTCCTACATCCACAACGTGCTCACCAATCCGATCGATCTGACCATCGAGCAGACCGGCATTCCGACCGTGAAGGGCATGGTCTACGCGACCTACAGTCCGATCGAGGGGCTGTCGCTGACGCCGAACGTGACCTACGCAGACGAACGATGGTCACAGAAGACCGAGGTGATCAACAACAAGACGGTCTCCAGCTACGTGAAGACCGGCGCCTATGTGCTGGCCAACTTCGCGACGGAGTACAAGGTGCGCGAGAACTTCACAGTGTCGGGCGGCGTGAAGAACATCTTCGACAGAAACTACCAGCTTGCCTGGGGCTATCCGGAGCCCGGCCGCACGTTCTACGTCGGCTTCAAGGGCACCTTCTGACCGAATGGCGGACGCAAGCAGGCCCCGTCGAGACGGGGCCTGCGACGGAGAATTCGATGCACGACATCTCGCTCACCCCCGCCGCCGTGTTCGCCCAGGCCGGGCCGGTCGTCAAAACCGTGCTGGTCCTGTTGCTCGCGGCATCGATCCTGAGCTGGGTCTGGATCGTGGAGGCGGTGGTGGCGTTCATGCGGCTGTCGGCCGCGCTCCGCCGCAGCCGCAACGGCGATGAGGCAACAATCCTCGCCACCGTCTCCGCCGCGGGCGCAGCGGCGCGCGATGCATTGCCGCGAGGCACCAGCGAAGCCGATCGTCGGGCGAAAGTCGTCGACACCATGACGCGAGCCGCGCGCGACCTGATCCTGAAGGCCGAAGCGGGGCTGCCCAATCTGGCGATCGTGTCCTCGGTAGCGCCTTTCGTCGGCCTGTTTGGGACGGTGTGGGGAATCATGACCAGCTTTGCCGGCATCGCCGAAGCGCGCGACACCAGCCTTGCCGTGGTCGCACCCGGCATCGCCGAGGCGCTTGCGGCCACCGCCTGGGGTCTCGCGGCCGCGATCCCGGCGTCGATCGGTTACAACCGCATCGGCGCATTGTTCAACCGGACGGCAATCGCGCTCGACGATTTCGTGCAGGCAGAGGCCGAGCGCCTGATCGGCGCGGACCTCGAACGCGCCTCCGCGAGATCACGATAGGAGCGCCGCGTCATGGGCGTTCTTGAACCGATACGCTCTCGGGGCAATGATCTCCGCCCGCAGGCGGAGATCAACGTCACGCCGCTCGTCGACGTGATGCTCGTCCTCCTCATCGTTTTCATGGTGACGGCGCCGATGCTCACCGCCGGCCTGCCGGTCGATCTGCCGAAAGCGACGACCGCGCACCCGCTCGAGCGATCCGAACCGATCGTGGTCACGCTCGATCGCGACGGCAACGCCCAGCTCGGCGACAAGGGCGTCGCGGTGGACGGGCTCGGCGATGCCATCCTGACGCTGACCGCTGGCGACCGAACGCGTGCCATCCATGTCCGCGCCGATCGCGAATGCCGGCACGGGGCTGTGGTGGCCGTGCTCGACCAACTCGGCGCCCACGGCCTGTCCCGCATCGCGATCCTGACCGAGCGCGCCCCTGGCGGCCGCGCGCCGCGCCCAGACGACAAACCACGCGATTCGAGATGACGGGGCCGACTCCGGCGCTATCGCCCGGCGGACGGCTTCTGCTGCTCGGCGCGGTCGCCGCCTGTCACGCGATGATATTCCTGCATTGGGAGGAGACGCCGTCGGCACTGGCGACCGAAACGCCAATGGAAGTGACGATCATCGCGGTCGGCGAAGCGGCCATCGATATCCCTGAAGCCGTCTCAGCCCCGTCGACTACCACGCCACCAGACCCTGCACCGCCAGAGAGTGTCCCCGCAGCAGACGATCCGGGCCGCGCCGACGATCGGCCGACCTCCCCCGAACCGTCCCCGCAGCCGGTCGAAACGCCAGCGTCCGCAATCCGGGTCGAGACCTCCGCGAAGCCGAACCAACCCTCTCAATCGCGGCCGGACAAGCGCCGCACCGAGCGAGACCGTAAGCACGTCACGACACCACCCCGCCCGTCGTCGCGTCATACAGCCGAGATTTCCACCGACACTGGCGATTCCGCGGCATCGCGCGTCAGCACGCGCATGGGCAGCGACGCCGGGCATCAGACCTCCTCGAGCTCCATGTCTCGGGCAAGCTACGCAGCGCTGGTCGTTGCCGAATTCAATCGGCGCAAGGTGTATCCGGAATCCGCGCGCCAGAGCCATCAGCAAGGGACGGCTTCGCTGTCATTCGCGATCGGCGCGTCCGGCGAGGTGATCAGCTACAAAATCACCCGTTCGACCGGCAGTGATGCACTGGACCGTGCGATCGATTCGATGATGAAAACCGCCCGGCCGCCGCCACCGCCCGACGGCCTATTCCGCGGTCATTTCGTCGTGCGCTTCTCGATGAACGATTGAGTTGGGTTGGCGTCGCCGACGTCATTCGGCGCGGCCGCACCTTGCGACCCCGCGACGCGAAACGTGCATCCGACCTCAGAAGCGCTCGAACAGAACACTGTTTGCAGGCGTTATGGCGGAGAGGGAGGGATTCGAACCCCCGATAGGCTTGCACCTATGCCGCATTTCGAGTGCGGTGCATTCAACCACTCTGCCACCTCTCCTGGTGCCAAAGCGGGCGATTCACGCCCGGTGGTCGGGGCGTGTTCTAGGCGAGGAGCGACGGATAGACAAGGCGGGGTATGGCGGATTTCTCGCCAGAATTGACCGGAGAGCACCAGATCGCCGGCCGCGCGGGGCTGGCAGCCGAACGGGATCAGGCCTTCTCCTTGCTGTCTTTGTCTTTTTTACCCTTCTCCTTGTCCTTCTCTTTGTCTTTTTCCTTATCCTTCTCCCGCTCCTTCTTGGCCTTGTCCTTGTCGCGGCGGTTGGTGAAGCGGGCGTTGCCGAGGCCGGTGCCGATCGTCAGCACGCCCCAGCGCTCGAATTCCTGCATGAACGGCACTTCGCTGAGGCCCTGGGCCACGCCGTCATTGTGCATCAGGATTGCGGTGTCATGGCTGCCGATCGTCGGGATGCCTTCGAGCAGGCTGCGCGGCAGGTGGAACTTGCTGCTCTCCCAATTGCCCGGCAGGTTCTGGGCGCCTTTTTCGATGCTGCCATCGGCATTGATGACGCCGGGACAGGAGATGCCGATGAACGGCGCCAGCTTGAAGCCTTCGTCCTCGGCCTCCGAGATCAGGTCCTTGAGCATCCGGGTCAGCCGCTTCACCGCACCTTCGCGGGTCGGCTCGTCATCGGCGTGCCGCCACAGGTCGGACTTCCACACCGAGGCTTTCGACAGGTCGGGCGCCTTCTTCCAGGCGGTCTCGACCACGCCGCATCGGATGTTGGAACCGCCGATATCGACCGCCAGGATGCTGTCGTGGGCCTCGAAGATCCACGACGGCGCCAGATGCAGGCAACCGATCAGCCCGGCCTCGTCGGGGTGAAATCGGATCGGCACCAGATCGACCGCGTGGCCGTCCGCCTTGAGCAGAATGTCGGTGCGGGCAATCGCCAGCTCGCCCACCCGGCTCTGGCGGAAGCCGCCGCCGACCACGATGCACTCGGTCTCGGCCCACGCCTTGGTGCGCAGGAAGCGCTTGGTGACGTAGGCCAGCTCCTGCGCAAAATCCTCGATCGCGCTGTGCACCACCGCAGCGGCGGCGACGTCGTCGCTGGTGAGCACCTCGTCGAGCGCGCTCTTGGCGATATTCTTGGTGTCTCGCCGCCCGAACGGATCGTCGCCGGTCTCGCGCAGCGCTTTGCGCCAATCGTCGAGCAGGCGCTGAAACGCCCCCTTGGAGGCGCGGTCGCCGAGGAAGCCGTCCTCGTCCTTGATCTCGATATTGTAGCTGTCGATCTCGACTGAAGGCAGACGGGTGGCGCCGTGTGCGGCGATGCCGGCGTTCGTGGTGGTCAGACTGTCCTCAGCCATCGTTGGCACCCCGTTGAAATCCGGTCGACAACGATCCGGGAACCGGTTGGTTGCATCCCTGTCCGGCGCCCCCTTCCGCCGGCGGCGGCATTGCGGCTCACCCAGCCTTGACGGAACCGGCGCGGCGGGTATAAGTCACGCACCGGCGCGGGCAGGTCTCGCGCCGGATTGTTTTTGTGCGGCCAGAGGCGTTTTTCGCCCGGCTCAAGTCCATCCGCACCGAAGCCGCGGCGCTTTCGTCGTCGCACCCCGTCATCGACTGACCAAAAAGCCGGCCCGGGTTAACCCGAGGCCGGGTTCGAACACGAAGGAAGAAAAAGATGTTCGCAGTCATCAAAACCGGCGGCCGGCAATACCGTGTCGTTCCGGAAGATGTACTCGAAGTAGGCAAGATCGACGGCGACGTCGGCAGCATCATCCAGCTCGGCGAAGTGCTCGTGCTGGGCGGCGACACCCCGGTTCTCGGCGCCCCCACCGTGGCCGGCGCGACCGTGGCGGCCGAAGTGCTGGACCACAAGCGCGGTCCGAAGGTGATCGCGTTCAAGAAGCGTCGTCGCAAGCACTCCAAGCGCAAGCGCGGTTATCGCGATGAAATCACCGTGCTGCGGATCACCGAGATCCTCGCCGACGGCAAGAAGCCTTCGGTCGGCCCCCGTGCCAAGCGCGCGAAGGCGGCCCCGGCTGCGGAAGCTGCCGAGTAAGGCACTGCGCGCAGCAGGCGTGACAAAAAAGCGGGATGATTCCGTAACGGGATTCATCTAAAAGGTATTTCGGATTTTGGAGACGAGCCATGGCTCATAAAAAGGCGGGCGGTTCCTCGCGCAACGGACGTGATTCCGCAGGCAAGCGCCTCGGCGTGAAGGCGTTTGGCGGCGAGCACGTGATTCCCGGCAACATCATTGCGCGTCAGCGCGGCACTCAGTGGCATCCCGGCCTCAACGTCGGCATGGGCACTGATCACACCTTGTTCGCCAAGGTCGAAGGCCGCGTCGAATTCCGCGCCAAAGCCAACGGCCGCACCTACGTATCGGTACTCCCGATTGCGATGCAGGCGGCCGAATAGACGGTGGACAAAAATATGTGTCCGCCGGGTCCTGTCAAACCGGCGGAGCACAACTAAGGGCTCCAGGGGAGGCGGGAAAACCGGCCTCCCCTTTTTCTTTGCGTACTTTCACGGCGCATCTTCAGGAGCCCGCCATGTTGCAGGAGATCCCGACCACCACGCCCTCGTTGCGCGAGGCGAGACCTTGCGTCCTCGAGACCGAGCGGCTCACGCTGCGTAAACCGGTTCTCGCGGACGTCCAGGCCATCGCTTCGCTCGCCAACGATCGCCGTGTCGTCGAGATGACCCGGCGGATGCCGTTTCCCTACACGCGCGACGACGCCGGGCGCTTCGTGACCGCGCTGCCCAAGAGCAGCGACAGCGTGTTTCTGATCGAGGCCGAGGATCTCGAGCCGATCGGACTCGTCGGCGTCGACTGGAGCGACCGCGACGCTCCGGAGCTCGGTTATTGGCTGGGCGTGCAGCATTGGGGCAACGGCTACGCCACCGAAGCCGCGCGGGCAGTGATCGACTTCACCTTCGAGGTGCACGGCGCCAAGCAGATGATCTCCGGCGCCCGCGTCATCAATCCAGCGTCGCGCAACGTGCTGGAGAAGTGCGGCTTCCAATGGACCGGCGTCGAGCTGCACCGCTTCGAGTCGATCGGATCGTCGACCCCGGTCGACTGCTTCCGTCTGACCCGCGGGGTGTGGTCGTCGCTGAAAAAGTGGGGCACCACCAAGCGGCGGTGCTGATCAGCGCCTCGACACGCTATCATTGAAGTGAACGGATCGGCCGGGTTGTGACCCGGCCGATGTTGTTTCGAGACAGTCGTATCAAGCCGCGACCTCGCCGTTACCGACCGCTTAACCACGGCCGGAGGACGAGCCGTCAGCCTCGGTCGGAACCGAGTTCAGCACGCTGCGCAGGCTGCGTAGGACAGACTTCCAAACAGGGAGTTCAGACATGTCCGCTCATCGCTACATCCAAGCCGTCCTCGCCCGCGACCTCGCCGAAGAAATCAAGCCGCTCGCGCCGGCGACGATCGCGCAGGTCGAACTCACCGCCGACCGCGCTGCGGAGGCCGAGCAGCACCGCGAGCGGACCGAGCAGCTCAGCTTCCGCTTCGTCGATCTCGATCGCCGTTTCGGGATCTGATGTCCGCGAGCAGGCGCGTTCAATCGGCGCTTAACCATCGCCGGCTGATCGCGCCGCCGCCCACTTTGCAAATACGCGATCTTCATCAACCCCGTGTAGTTAGGCGTCAGTTCGACCAGGGAGATCCCGATGTCCGATTCGCCCGACCAAGCCGTCGCCGTCCGCGACGTACGTGATGAATTCCGAGCCGATCTCGACGCTTTCGAGGCGACCGAGCGCAAGCTCCTGATCGAGGAACGCCGCGAACGCGCGCGCGTGCTGAGCGAGCGATTCAGCGGGCTGGCGCTCCGGGTCGGCGAGTAATCAACCGCCCTCGGACGGCCGCGGCGTGCTGCGTTCGCGCCAACCGAGATAAAGCCCGGACGCGATGATGATCGCGACGCCGGCCACCGTCGCCCGCGACGGCACATCGCCGAACAGCAGCCAGCCGAACGCAGCAGCGAAAATGATCATCGTGTACTGATACGGCACCACGACGCTCGCCGGCGCCAACCGCAGCGAGCGATTGACGCACAGCAGACCCACCGCCGACACCGCACCCGAGATCGCAAACCACACCAGATCGGTCGCCGACGGCGTGATCCAGCCCGATGGGGCCAGCACGAGGCCGAGCAGCAGCGTGCCGGCGAACTGCTGCGAGGCCAGCACCATGTCGGGGGTCTGGCGCAGGAACCGCGTCAGCAACAGCAGGCCTGCAAACAGCACGCTGGCAAGAATCGCGATCAGCGCCGGCCAGCTCATGGTCTGGGTCGACGGCTGCAGCGCGATCAGCACGCCGACAAAGCCGACGACGATCGCGATCCCGCGCGGCCGGTCGATGGTCTCACCCAGAAACAACGCAGCGCCGACCGAGACGAACAGCGACGAGGCGAGATAGAAGGTGATGACGTCGGCGAGTGGCAGATAGGCGGTCGCCAGATAGAACACCGCGACTTCGCAGGCCGCGATCAGCGTCCGCGCCAGTTGCAGACCCGGCCTCTCCAGCTGCAGGAACGCCTTGCGCTGGCGCCAGATCAGCGGCGACAGCACCAGCAGTCCGGCCAACGCCCGCAGCACCAGCAGTTGCCCGACCGAATAGATCGCCACGACGGTCTTGCCGGCTGCGTCGGCGAACGAAAACGCCAGCATCGCCAGCAGCATCAGCAGGATGCCGGCGATCCGGGCGGTGCGCGGGTCGGACGCGGTGGTGATTTTGGCGAACAGCCCCATATTGGCCCGTATGATTGCGGTCGGCGCTTATCGCCCCGAGGCGCAAGCGGGCGCAAGGTGGCGCAGGGTCGCTTCGACTTTCAGACCGCCGCAGCGGCGGACGGTGATCGAAGTGTTGCCGCGCCCCCCGACCTTACGATACGGATGACCCATGAAATTCCTCGATGAAGCTAAGGTTTACATCCGCTCCGGCGACGGCGGGAACGGCTGCGTGGCGTTCCGCCGCGAGAAGTTCATCGAGTTCGGCGGCCCCAATGGCGGCAATGGCGGCCGCGGCGGTGACATCATCATCGAGGCCGCCGACGGCCTGAACACGCTGATCGATTACCGTTACCAGCAGCACTTCAAGGCGCAGAAGGGCGGCAACGGCATGGGCAGCGACCGCCACGGCGCGGGCGGCAAAGACATCGTCATGAAGGTGCCGGTCGGCACCCAGATTTTCGACGAGGACAAGGAAACGCTGATCCACGACTTCACCAAAGTCGGCGAGCGTTTCGTGTTGGCCAAGGGCGGCAATGGCGGTTTCGGCAACGCCCATTTCAAATCCTCGACCAACCGGGCGCCGCGTCACGCCAATCCCGGACTGCCCGGCGAAGAACGCTGGATCTGGCTGCGGCTGAAACTGATCGCCGACGCCGGCCTGGTCGGGCTGCCGAACGCCGGCAAATCGACCTTCCTGTCCAAAGTCAGCGCCGCCAAGCCGAAGATCGCCGACTATCCGTTCACCACGCTGCATCCGCAGCTCGGGGTGGTGAACAGCGATGGCCGCGAATTCGTGCTCGCCGATATTCCCGGTCTGATCGAGGGCGCCCATGAGGGCGCCGGCCTCGGTGACCGCTTCCTCGGCCATATCGAGCGCTGCCGGGTGCTGCTGCACCTGATCGACGCCACCTGCGAGCACGCTGGCAAGGCCTACAAGACGGTGCGCGGCGAACTCGAAGCCTATGCCGAGACGCTGGTCGACAAAATCGAGATCGTTGCACTGAACAAGATCGATGCGGTCGAACCGGACGAGCTCAAGAAGCAGAAGGATCGGCTGAAGCGCGCCGCCAAGAAGACGCCGCTGCTGCTGTCGGGCGTGACTGGCCAGGGCGTGCCGGAGGCGTTGCGTGCGCTGGTCGCGGTGATCGGCGAAGCGCCGGTCTCCGACAAGGCGATCGGCACCGCCGACAATCCGGCCGAAGCCAAGCCCTGGGCTCCGCAGGACGCCTGAACCAATCACGCCGGGCCGGTCACAACAGGTCTGCCGGTCCGTTCGCACGGCTTGCGTGACCCGGCTTGGTGCTGCAAAACGGGCCTCTTCCTGCCAGTCGCCCGCTTTGCGCGCCGCGACGTTGTGATCGATACCTCCATGGCCAGCCCTAAGCTTCACGATTTCCGCCACATCGTCGTCAAGGTCGGCTCGTCGCTGCTGATCGACTCCGCCGCCGGCGAGGTGCGGGCCGGGTGGCTGGCGGCGCTCGCCGCCGACATTGCCGAGCTGCATCGTGGCGGCCGGGACGTGATGGTGGTGTCGTCGGGCTCGATCGCGCTCGGACGGAGCCGGCTGAAGCTGCCGCGCGGCCCGCTCAAGCTGGAGGAAAGCCAGGCCGCCGCGGCGGTCGGGCAAATCGAACTGGCGCGGACCTGGTCGGAAGTGCTCGGCGCCCATGGCATCGGCGCCGGCCAGATTCTGGTGACGTTCCAGGACACCGAAGAGCGGCGGCGCTATCTCAACGCCCGCTCGACCATCGCCAAGCTGCTGGAATGGCGAGCGGTGCCGGTGATCAACGAGAACGACACCGTCGCCACCACCGAGATTCGCTACGGAGATAACGACCGGCTTGCGGCGCGGGTCGCCACCATGGCGAGCGCCGATCTGCTGATCCTGCTGTCCGACATCGACGGGCTGTACACCGCGCCACCCGGCAACAATCCGGACGCCACGCTGATTCCTGTCGTCGAAGCGATCACCGCCGAGATCGAGGGCATGGCCGGGGCGGCAGGCTCGGAGCTGTCGCGCGGCGGCATGCGCACCAAGATCGAGGCGGCCAAGATCGCGACCTCCGCTGGCACTCATATGCTGATCGCTTCCGGCAAGATCGATCATCCGCTCAAAGCGATCGCCGACGGCGGCAAGTGCACCTGGTTCCTGACGCCGGCCAATCCCGTGACGGCACGAAAGCGCTGGATTGCCGGCACGCTGGAGCCGAAGGGCACGCTGACGATCGACGCCGGCGCAGTCAGCGCGCTGCGCGCCGGCAAGAGCCTGCTGCCGGCAGGCGTGATCCGGGTCGACGGCCAATTTTCCCGCGGCGACGCCGTGATCGTGCGCGGCCCGGACACCCATGAGATCGGCCGCGGCCTGGTCGCTTACGACGCCGAGGATGCCGAGAAGATCAAAGGCCGGTCGTCGCCGGACGTGATGATGATCCTCGGAATCACCGGCCGCGCCGAGATGATCCATCGCGACGATCTAGTCGTCGGAACGGCGCCGACCTGACGCGCAGTCCTTGGGTGCCCCTGCCGCGTGTTAGCAAGCAGGGGTTTCGTGGACGTCCGGTTAGCAATGAACCGCCTGATCGCGGCAATCTCGTCGATTGCCGAAAGGACCGGGATCACCCGGCTTCCCCGCAACCGGCTTGGCGTAGCGGTCTTTTCCCCCTATTTACATGACCTACCACGGATTTTTCAGGCTCAACGCTATGACCGCCTCGCTCAAAGCCATCGACGGCAGCGCCGAACTCACGACGCTGATGACCGACCTGGGTCGGCAGGCCCGCGCCGCCGCCCGGATCCTGGCTCTGGCGCCGCCGGAGCAGAAGAACCGCGCGCTGGAAGCGATGGAGCGTGCAATCCGCGCCGGCGCAGACAAGATCCTGGCGGCGAATGCCGAGGACGTCGCCGATGCCAAAGCTGCCGGTACCACGTCGGCATTCTTGGACCGCCTGACGCTGACGCCGGCGCGCGTCGAAGCGATGGCCGAAGGCATCGCGGTGGTGCGCGGCATCGCCGACCCGGTCGGCACCGTGACCGAGAGCTGGCAGCGGCCGAACGGCATGACCATCGAGCGCGTCCGCGTGCCGCTCGGGGTGGTGGCGGTGATCTTCGAAAGCCGTCCCAACGTTGCGGCTGACGCCGGCGTGCTGTGCCTGAAGTCGGGCAATGCGGTGATCCTGCGCGGCGGCTCGGAGAGCTTCCGCTCCTGCCGCGCGATTCACGACTGCCTGGTGCAGGGTCTGCGCGAAGCGGGGCTGCCGGACGCGGCGATTACTTTGGTGCCGACCCGCGACCGTGCGGCTGTTGGATTACTCCTCGCCGGCCTCGATGGGTCTGTCGACGTCATCGTACCGCGCGGCGGCAAGAGCCTGGTCGCGCGCGTCGAAAGCGAAGCGCGGGTGCCGGTGTTCGCGCATCTCGAAGGCGTCAATCACGTCTATGTCGATCGCAGCGCTGATCTCGAGATGGCCAAGTCGATCGTGCTCAATGCCAAGATGCGCCGCACAGGTGTCTGCGGCGCCGCCGAAACGCTGCTGATCGATCGCGCGGCCGCCACAACGCATCTCGCTCCTCTGGTGACGATGCTGATCGATTCCGGTTGCGAGGTGCGCGGCGACCAGACCGTGCAGCAGGTCGATCCCCGGGTGAAGCCGGCAAGCGATGAGGACTGGGATACTGAGTATCTCGACGCAGTCATCGCCGCCAAGCTGGTCGACGGCGTCGACGGAGCGATCGTGCATATTCACAATCACGGATCGCACCACACCGATGCGATCGTTGCCGAAGATGCGCAGGCGGCGGCGAAATTTCTCGGCGAAGTCGATTCAGCGATCGTGCTGCATAACGCATCGACGCAGTTCGCCGATGGCGGTGAGTTCGGCTTCGGTGCCGAGATTGGAATCGCCACCGGCAAATTCCACGCCCGTGGACCGGTCGGCGCCGAGCAACTGACGACGTTCAAGTATCGCATCCATGGCAGCGGACAGACCCGGCCGTGATGCGGCCGTGCCGCCGAGGCTGAGGTGACGACGGACCTCGCCGCAGCCCGCCGCGCAATCCCGCCCTTCGCGCCGGGGATGCGGATCGGCCTGCTCGGCGGCTCGTTCAATCCGCCGCATCTGGCGCATCGCGCGATCAGTCAGTTCGCTATCAAACGGCTGAAGCTCGATCGGGTGTGGTGGCTGGTATCGCCGGGCAATCCGCTGAAGGATATCTCAAGCCTGCGCGAGATCGACGCCCGGGTTGCCGCGGCGCAGGCGATTGCAGACGATCCGCGCATCCAGGTCAGTCGTCTCGAAGCCGTCATCGGCACCCGCTACACTGCAGACACTCTCCGCTATTTGCGCCGGCATTGCCCCGGCGCTCGCTTCGTCTGGATCATGGGCGCCGACAATCTGGCTCAGTTCCATCGCTGGCAGCAGTGGCAGCAGATCGCGGCCGAGATCCCGATCGCGGTGATCGACCGTCCGCCGACCAGCTTCCGCGCACTTGCGGCTCCCGCCGCTCGGCGCCTGATGCGAATGCGAATTCCTAATAACAAAGCTGCGACACTGGCGGATCGCGAGCCGCCTGCCTGGGTGTATCTCACCGGGCTGAAATCGCCGGTGTCGTCGACCGCCTTGCGGAACCCCGACGGAAGCTGGAAGACATGATGGTCGCGCCCGCTGGACTCTCGGCGCGGCGCTCCCCACATCGGATGTGTGACTTTTGCGAGACGGCGTGGCGGCGTTTACGGCTCCCTCAAGGCGCTCTGGATTCCACTTTGCTGGAAATTGCTTTAGAATGACCTGTGGGCGCCGGGAGTCGGCACCCGCGATACAGTGAAAGGAAAGGTCCCTGACCACTTCTGTATTGTCCACGTCGGCTTTGCCGAAATCGGTCGCGGCAAAGGCTTCGCGGTCCGCGTCAACCAGGACTGCGCCAGTACCGACCCCTGAGGCGATCGCTCCGGATGCATCGCAGTTCAAGACTGCGCCGGATGCGGAAGCGACGCTGAAACTGATCCTCTCCCGCCTCGACGAGATGAAGGCGGAGGAGACGGTGACCATCGACCTCCGCGGCAAATCAGCGATGTTCGACTACGTGGTCGTCGCCACCGGACGGGCTAACCGTCACGTTGGCGCGATCGCCGAGAACGTCGTCAAGGCCCTGAAGCAGGCCGGCATCGCCGCGCCGCACGTCGAAGGCTTGCCGAACTGCGATTGGGTGCTGATCGACAGCGGCGACGTGGTGCTGCACGTCTTCCGTCCCGAGGTCCGCGAATTCTACAACCTCGAACGGTTGTGGACTCAAGGTCCGTCGCCGGCGAAGACGCTGTAGTCATCGCACTCCGTGTAGCGTCGGCGCGGCTGAAAACGCGTGTCTGACGGATGAGTAGCGCGGCTCTCGCGCAAAGGGCGCGTGAGCCGATGCGACTATTGATCCTGGCTGTCGGGAAGCTGAAACAGGGGCCGGAGCGCGAGCTCGCCGAGCGCTATCGGGCGCGGTTCGACGACCTCGGCCGCAAGCTCGGCTTTCGCGGTCTCGATGTCCATGAAATTGCCGAAAGCCGCGCCCGCGAGGCGCCGGCACGGATGGCGGAAGAAGCCGCCGCGATCATCGCTCAGGTGCAGGACGGGGCTGTGCTGGTTACGCTCGACGAGCGCGGCCAGAGCCTTGGCAGCACGGCCTTCGCCGCTCAGCTCGGCCGCTGGCGGGACGAGCAGGTGCCCGGTACTATTTTCGTGATCGGCGGAGCCGACGGACTTTTGCCTGAATTGCGGCGCAAGGCAAAGCTGAGCATGTCGTTCGGGGGGGCGACATGGCCGCACCAAATGGTTCGCGTGATGCTGCTGGAGCAGATCTATCGGGCCGCGACGATTTTGGCGGGACATCCTTATCATCGTGCGTAACAGACGCCGTAGCGAACTGATGCATGCACCGCGCAACACGGCTGCGAGGCACCATGTGGCTGCCGGCTCCTGGCGGCCAGCGGTCCTATTGTCCGCAGGCCTCGCTGCGGGCTTGTGGGCGAACGACGTGGCGCGTCCCAACGGGGTGCTGATCAGCTCTGCGAAGGCGCAGACGGCGCCGGCCGCCACGACGACCGCGCCGTCGATGGCGGATCTGATCAAACAGCACGAGCAGGAGCTGGAAGCCGCGCGCGCGCAGCAGAAAAGCGCCGCCGAGCAGCAGGACAAGCTCAAGGCTGATCTGGCCGCGATCGGCGCCGATCGCACCAAGCTCAACCAGGAACTGATCGACGTCGCCGCCAAGGTGCGGGCGGTCGAAACCCGGATCAGCGACGCTGAGGCGCGCTTGCGCCCGCTCGACGCCCGCGAGGCTGAAATCCGCACCTCGCTGGACGCCCGCCGCGGCGAAATCGGCGAAGTGCTGGCTGCCCTGCAGCGCGCCGGGCGCCGCGCTCCGCCAGCGCTGCTGGTACGTCCCGAAGATGCCTTGGAGTCGCTGCGCACCGCAATCCTGCTCGGCGCCGTGGTGCCGGAATTGCGGACCCGCGCCGAGCGCCTCGCCACCGATCTCGGCGAACTGATCGCCGTGCGACAGAAAATTGCCGCCGAGCGCGACCAGCTCGCCACCGACCGCAGCCACCTGACCACCGACCAGACCCGGCTCGCCGCCTTGGTCGAGGAGCGGCAACGGCAACAAAGCGCGGTCGAGAAGGACATCGAGGCCGAGCGCGGCCGGGCGCTGACGCTGTCACGCCAGGTCGACAGCCTCCAGGGCCTGATCGCCAAGATGGAGCAGGACCTCAAGAGCGCCGCGAAGGCTGCGGCCGCCGCCGATCAGAAGGGCGCGCCGGCCGCCGGCAAGGCCAATCTGGCGGCCCTGAAGGATCCCGGCCGGCTGAGCCCGGCGATCGCGTTCGCGTCCGCAAAGGGCATGCTGCCGCTGCCGGTCAACGGCACCAAGATCCGCGAATTCGGCCGCCCCGACGGGGTCGGCGGCGTCGAGCGCGGCATCTCACTGTCAACGCGCGCAGGCGCCCAGATTACAACACCTTGCGACGGCTGGGTGGTCTATGCTGGGCCGTTCCGCTCCTATGGACAACTCTTGATCCTCAATGCCGGTGGCGGGTATCATGTCCTGATCGCCGGGATGGAGCGCATTTCAGTCAATATCGGCCAATTCGTGCTCACGGGAGAGCCGGTCGCGACCATGGGTTCGACCTCGCGGGTCGCCTCGATCCTCGCGGCCAACGCCAGTCAGCCCGTGCTCTACGTCGAGTTCCGTAAAGACGGCACTCCCATCGATCCAGGCCCATGGTGGGCCGCAAATGAAGGCGAGAAGGTTCGCGGATGATGCGCAAGACTTCGGTAATCCTCCTCAGCGCCGTCACCGGTGCCGCGCTGACACTTTTCGTCACCCAACCTCGCACGATGCTGATGGGCGCCACCGCCCGCGCCGCCACCTCTGACACCTACCGCCAGCTCAACCTGTTCGGCGACGTGTTCGAGCGCGTGCGCAGCGACTACGTCGAGAAGCCGGACGACTCCAAACTGGTCGAATCCGCCATCAGCGGCATGCTGGCCGGGCTCGATCCGCATTCCAGCTACATGGATGCCAAGAGCTTCCGTGACATGCAGGTGCAGACCCGCGGCGAATTCGGTGGTCTCGGCATCGAAGTCACGATGGAAGACGGCCTGATCAAGGTGGTGTCGCCGATCGACGATACGCCTGCGTCGAAGGCCGGCATTCTTGCTAACGACATCATCACCAATCTCGACGACGAGGCGGTGCAGGGCCTGACCCTGAACCAGGCCGTCGAGAAGATGCGCGGCCCGGTCAACACCAAGATCCGGTTGAAGATCGTCCGCAAGGGCCAGGACAACCCGATCGAAGTTACGCTGGTGCGCGACAACATCCGCGTCCGCTCGGTGCGCGCGCGCGTCGAAGACAGCGACATCGGCTATATCCGCATCACGACCTTCAACGAGCAGACCACCGAAGGGCTCAAGAAGGAGATTGCGAACCTGACCAACCAGATCGGCGCCGACAAGCTGAAAGGCTTCATCCTCGATCTGCGCAACAACCCGGGCGGTCTGCTCGAGGAAGCCGTGACGGTGTCGGACGCGTTCCTGGATCGCGGCGAGATCGTCTCGACTCGCGGCCGCAACGCCGAAGAGACCCAGCGCCGCTCCGCGCATGCGGGCGACCTCACCAAGGGCAAGCCGGTGATCGTGCTGATCAACGGCGGCTCTGCCTCGGCGTCGGAAATCGTCGCCGGTGCGCTGCAGGATCACAAGCGGGCCACCGTGGTCGGCACCCGTTCGTTCGGTAAGGGCTCTGTGCAGACCATCATCCCGCTCGGCTCCGGCAACGGCGCGCTGCGGCTGACGACGGCGCGCTACTACACGCCGTCGGGCAAGTCGATCCAGGCCAAGGGCATCACGCCGGATATCGAAGTGATGCAGGACGTGCCGGCCGACCTCAAGGCGCGGACCGACACCAAGGGCGAAGCCTCGCTGCGCGGCCACCTGAAGGGCGCCGACGGCGACGAGAAGACCGGCTCGCAGTCCTACGTGCCGCCGGAAGCCAAGGACGACAAGGCGCTGAAGGCCGCGGCCGATCTGCTGCACGGCATCAAGGTCAACGCTTCGGCCCCGGCCGACAAGCAGACCACCGGCGACAAGGCCGCGATCGACAAGCCAGCCGGCAACAAGGCGGCGAACTGATCGCTCCTCCTCGAGGTTGATGTATTTGCTGAAAGGGCGGCCGGTGGGCCGCCCTTTTTGCTGCGCGGTCCCTGCTCACACGGCGTCCGGCGGCGGTCTCCGGCTGTGTCGTGCTATCGTCGCTGCGACTGATTCGGGAGATCGTTGGCAGTGGCGGCGGACGAACTAAGCACCCCGCTGGGTCAAAAGCGGAACCGGTGGCAGCGGCTGCGCCACTACCGGCTGCCGTTCAACGCCACCCAAGGGATCGCGGCCCTTCTCGGCGTATTCGTGCTGACGTTCCTCGGCTTCGCGCTGTTCGGCAATGATCCGTTCGGCGGCGAGCCGGTGGTGCGGGTCGAGATCAAGGCAAGCCCCGACGAGGCGAAGCAGGCCGCTCCCGAAGCCGGCAAGGATCAAGGCGGCAAACCCGAGAATGCTGCGGCGGCTGCCGCCGAGAAGAAGGACGCCGAACCGAAGGACGCGGCCGCCGGGCAGAAGACCATCACCATCATCGACGGCTCCAAGGGCACGCGCCAGGACGTCGTGGTCGGCACCGACAGCCCCGACAAGGCCGAGCCTCCAGCAGGACCGACGACCTCAGACGGCATCAACCCGAAGCTGCTGGAACAGTCGCGCTACGGCATGATCCCGGTGATGGCGGGCGGGCTGAAGCCGTTCTCGGCCTATGCGATGACGACCGACGCCGATCGCGCCAAGGCCGAGCGGATGCCGACCGTGACAATCGTGGTCGGCGGGCTCGGCATCGGCGCGGCGCGCACCAACGATGCAGTGATGAAGCTGCCGGCCGCGGTGGCGTTGGCCTTCACCCCGTATGGATCGGACCCGGGCAAGCTTGCGACCGAAGCGCGGGCCAAGCGCCACGAGGTCATTCTGCAGATCCCGATGGAGCCGTTCGATTATCCCGACAACGACCCCGGACCGCAGACGCTGCTGACCTCCAGCGCGCCGGAGCAGAATCTCGACCGGCTGAATTGGCATCTCAGCCGGATCCAGGGCTATGTCGGCCTGTCGAATTTCATGGGCGCGCGGTTCGTCGCCACCGAGCCGGCGATGCAGGCGATCATCCGCGACGCCGCCAAGCGCGGCCTCGGCTATCTCGATGACGGCACCGCCCCGCGCAGCGTCGCCGGAACGCTGGCGAAGTCGCTGGCGATCCCGTTCGCGCGGGCCGACCTCACGATCGACCAGGTGCCGGCCGGTGCCGACATCGACAAGGCGCTGGCGCGGCTCGAGAGCATCGCCAAAGAGCGGGGCAGCGCTGTCGGCATGGCTTCTGCGCTTCCGGTGACGATTGAACGAATTGTCAACTGGAGCAAGAGCTTGGAGAGTCGAGGGATCCTTCTGGCGCCATTGACAACGGCGATGCTGAAATCAAAATCAAGTTGAGTCACCCCACCTCAGGGGATGCGGAAGGCACTGACGGAATGGCCCGCTACGAAGACCTGCCCTATCGAACCTGCGTCGGCGTGATGCTGATCAACCGGGAGGGTCTCGTCTTCATCGGGCGCCGCGCCGGTGGCATCGAACACGTCGACGACACCCACGTCTGGCAGATGCCGCAAGGCGGCGTCGATCCCGGCGAAGACACCTGGGAAGCCGCCAAGCGCGAGCTTTATGAAGAGACAAGCGTCAACTCGGTCGAGAAGCTCGCCGAGGTGCCGGACTGGCTGATCTACGATATCCCGCGCACCGTGGCCGGCCGAGCCTGGAAGGGACGCTATCGGGGTCAGCGCCAGAAATGGTTCGCGGCCCGCTTCACCGGTGCGGACTCCGAGATCAACGTCGTCCACCCCGGCGGCGGCCATAAGGCGGAGTTCACCAGCTGGCGCTGGGAACCGATGCACAACCTCCCGGAGCTGATCGTGCCGTTCAAGCGCCCGGTCTACGAGCGCGTCGTCAAGGAATTCTCCCAGCTCGCCGCGGCGGTGTAAGGCGACCGGCCATCTTCGTTCGTCATTGCGAGCCGAAGGCGAAGCAAGCCACAGCTCGGCGCACTGTGCGCCTGGATTGCTTCGTCGCCTCGCTCCTCGCAATGACGGAGAACCTGCGCACTCGGGAAGCGAATCCGGGCCGGAGCCTCAGGGCGACGGCTGCGTTGTGCGCATACTGATCACCTCGCCGCCATCGCCGCTTGCAGGATGTGATCGCAGTGCGCCTTCACGGTGTGATGGGCGAAGACGTGGTCGCGCGCGGCCAGCGCCATGCGGCGTAGGTTATCTTTATCCGCCAGCGCTGAGGTGACGGCGCGCTCCAGCCCGCCCGGTTCGACGTCGTAGTACACGCCGTGCTGACCGGACAGCAGCGGCGCGTAGCGCAGGATGGTCGGGTTGTTCATCAGCGGCACCGACTGCACGATCGGCGCTTCGTAGTGCCGATAGCAATCCCAGCCCATCCCCTCCGGCGACCACGCCAGCCAGGAATGCGACATCCGCTCCATGAAGGCGTCGTAGGGCAGCCGCTCGGTCGGCTGGTCGATCCGCACGCCCGCCGCGCGCAGCCGCTCCAGCTCCGGCAGGCCGTCGCGCCGCACCGTTGAATTGCCGTCGACCGAGCCGATGAAGAAGATGTCGTGGGTCTTCTCCGGAAATGGCGCATCCCGCCAGCGCGCATCGAACCGGAATTGCGGCAGTGAGATCGGCTGCAGCTTGTCGATCCGTCGCTGCCATTTCTCGCTGCGGCGGTAGCGCAGCGTCGGCAGATGCGGATGCACCGTGCCGGCGAGCGCCTGCCATTTGTCGCACGGCAGCTCGCGCTTGAAGTACGCCTCGGCCTTATCGAGCAGGAAGACGCTGCTCTTCGAGATCGCGAAGTGATCGTCCATCTCGACCGCGACCACCGGCACCGGCGACTTCACCCAGCGGAACACGCTGGGGCCGAATTGGCGGGTCAATGCGGCCCACGGATTGGTCGGGGTGTAGAAGATCCCGCGCGCCCAATAGCGCGGATGCCAGGGCGAATAGCGCAGGCTGTTGACCACCACGACGTCGTATTCGCCGCGGCCGGCGGCGCGCAGCTCGCGCAGCACGCGGTCCGGCGTCGAGAAACCGTCGAGCTTGCCGAAATCATCGGTCAGCTTGGTCCAGGTCCACAGGCAGGTGGTGCGCTCTGGATACTGCAGTTTGAAATAGCCGCCGCCGATTTCGAGGATGCGGAGCCTGGAGGTATCGACGGGCGTGGTCATGAATTGAATTCGCCTGGCGCAGATCGCAGCAGGCGCCGCGCCGCCCGCGTGGGTCGGCGACACCACTGGAATGGTCGTCGCCTAGGCCTATCGCCGCTGGCAGCAGCGAGGCCGGTTTCGGCGCTTGCCTAGCATGGGGTTTCTTGCCATTCAATGCGGCGGAAAACGGCCGCCGCGACCGCGTTCGGCCGTCCGTTTCGAGCCAAATGGGCACCCGTTCCCGCGACTGAGGCGCGTCCGAACCCGCCCCTGTCCAGGACCCAGCGATGCGATTGTCCCGACGAATTCTCGTGAGCGGCGGCGCCGGCTTCATCGGCTCGCACCTCTGCGACAAGCTGTTGGCCGAAGGCCACGAAGTGTTGTGCGTCGACAATTATTTTACCGGCTGGCGGCGGAACATCGAACATCTGGTCGGGACGCCGCGGTTCGAGGTGATGCGCCACGACGTCACCTTCCCGCTCTATGTCGAAGTCGACGACATCTACAACCTCGCCTGCCCGGCCTCGCCGGTGCACTATCAGCACGATCCGGTGCAGACGCTGAAGACCAGCGTGCATGGCGCGATCAACATGCTGGGCCTGGCCAAGCGGACCCGCGCCAAGATTTTCCAGGCCTCGACCAGCGAGGTTTACGGCGACCCGAACGTGCACCCGCAGCCGGAGAGCTATTGGGGCCACGTCAATCCGCTCGGCATCCGGGCCTGTTACGACGAGGGCAAGCGCGCCGCCGAAACGCTGTTCTTTGACTATCACCGCCAGCACAAGGTGAAGATCAAGGTCGCGCGGATCTTCAATACCTACGGGCCGCGGATGCATCCCAACGACGGCCGCGTGGTGTCGAACTTCATCGTCCAGGCGCTGTCCGGCAACGACATCACGATCTATGGCGACGGCAGCCAGACGCGGTCGTTCTGCTACGTCACCGACCTGCTCGACGGCTTCGCCAGACTGATGGCGACCGGCGACGAATTCATCGGCCCGGTCAATCTCGGCAATCCGGTCGAGTTCACCATTCGGCAGCTCGCCGAGTTGGTGATCGAGATGACCGACTCGAGATCGAAGCTGGTGATGATGCCGCTGCCGTCGGACGATCCGCGTCAGCGCCAGCCTGATATCTCGCTGGCCCGCCGCGCGCTCGGCTGGGAGCCGAAGGTGCCGCTCGCTGACGGGCTCAAGGAGACCATCGGCTACTTCCGCACCCTGATGGCATCGTGACGTCGCGCCCGCCCATCGAGTCCCTGCCGTATCGCCGCAACGTCGGCATTGCACTGTTCGGTGCCGACGGCAGGGTCCTGATCGGGCGTCGGTTTCGCGACGACGGTCCGGAGATCATCCTACCGGGGCTCGAATGGCAGATGCCGCAAGGCGGCATCGACGAAGGCGAAGAGCCGAGGATCGCGGTGATGCGCGAACTCTGGGAAGAGACCGGCGTGACCAACGCCGAGATCCTCGGCGAGACCGACTGGGTCAGCTACGACTTCCCGCCCTACGACGGCCCACCTCACCGCCTCGCCGTGTTTCGCGGCCAGCGCCAGAAGTGGTTCGCGCTACGCTTCACCGGCAGCGAGACGGAGATCGATCCGCTCGCCGTCCGCAACGACATGCCGCCGGAATTCGATGCCTGGCGCTGGGAGCAACTCGACCGCGTCGCCGATCTCGTCGTGCCGTTTCGCCGCGAGGTCTATCGCGAGGTGGCGCGGAGCTTTGCGCGGTTCACCGCTGCTCAGGCTTAGCCGCGGCGCCTTTTTCACCACGCAACGTCATGCGCGGGCTTGACCCGCGCATCCATCATTCTTGGGAAAAGGATGGATTGCCGGGTCAAGCGCGGCAATGACGGCTGGTAGAACGTCGCATCAAAAGCAAATGGCCGGGACGATGCCCGGCCATTCGAAACGTCAGAACACCTGACTGCGACTTAGTGCATCGCGGTGGTGTTGAGTTCGTGCTGGATGCTCTTGAAGTGATCCAGGCGCTCGATCGCGCGGTCGAGTTCGTCGCCGACCTTGCCAGGAATCTGCTGCTCCATCGTCTGGATGGTGGCGGCAAAGTCCTGCAGGTCAACGTCCGGCGCCGGAGTGGCGACGTCGGCCAGCACGGTGAGGCCCTTGTCGGACACTTCGGCGATGCCGCCGAGCACGACGATCTTCTGCTTGTTGGCGCCCGCCGTCACGGTGAGGATGCCGGGGCGGATCACCGCCACCACCGGCGCGTGGCCGGCGAGCACGCCGAAGTCACCCTCGGCGCCCGGAATGTCGACCTGATCGACATCGCCGGAGAAGGCGACCATTTCGGGCGAAACCAGATCGAAGTGGAAGGTGGACATGCTCGCTGCTCTCTCTGCGGTCACCCGCGGGCTCGACCCGCGGGTCCATCAGTGAAACTGATTTGAGGCGATGGATGGCCGGGTCAAGCCCGGCCATGACGTAGTCTCTCAGCTCAGGCCGCCTCGGCGGCGAGCTTCTTGCCCTTCTCGACCGCCTCTTCGATGGTGCCGACCATGTAGAACGCCGCTTCCGGCAGATGGTCGTACTTGCCTTCGCAGATCGCGCGGAAGCCCTTGATGGTGTCGGCGAGGTCGACGAACTTGCCCGGCGAGCCGGTGAACACTTCGGCGACGAAGAACGGCTGCGACAGGAAGCGCTCGATCTTACGGGCGCGAGCCACGGTGAGCTTGTCCTCTTCGGACAGTTCGTCCATGCCCAGGATCGCGATGATGTCCTGCAGCGACTTGTACTTCTGCAGGATCTGCTGAACCATACGCGCGGTGTTGTAGTGCTCTTCGCCGACGATCGAGGCGGACAGCATGCGCGAGGTCGAGTCGAGCGGATCCACCGCCGGGTAGATTCCCTTTTCCGAGATCGCACGATTGAGCACGGTGGTGGCGTCCAAGTGCGCGAACGAGGTTGCGGGCGCCGGGTCGGTCAAGTCGTCGGCCGGCACGTAAATCGCTTGCACCGAGGTGATCGAGCCCTTGGTGGTGGTGGTGATGCGCTCTTGCAGCGCGCCCATGTCGGTCGCGAGCGTCGGCTGATAACCCACCGCCGACGGGATACGGCCGAGCAGCGCCGACACTTCCGAACCCGCCTGGGTGAAGCGGAAGATGTTGTCGACGAAGAACAGCACGTCCTGGCCCTGATCGCGGAAGTGCTCGGCGACGGTCAGACCGGTCAGACCGACGCGAGCGCGGGCGCCCGGCGGTTCGTTCATCTGGCCGTACACCAGCGCGCACTTCGAACCCTCGCCGCCGCCCTTCTTGTTGACGCCGGATTCGATGAACTCGTGATAGAGGTCGTTACCTTCGCGGGTACGCTCGCCGACGCCGGCGAACACCGAGTAACCGCCGTGAGCGCGGGCGACGTTGTTGATCAGTTCCTGAATCAGCACGGTCTTGCCGACGCCGGCGCCGCCGAACAGGCCGATCTTACCGCCCTTGGCGTAAGGCGCCAGCAGGTCGACGACCTTGATGCCGGTGACGAGAATTTCAGCCTCGGTCGACTGGTCGGTGTAGGCCGGCGCTTCCTGGTGGATGGCGCGGAGGCCTTCCGACTTGATCGGGCCCTGCTCGTCGACCGGCTCGCCGATCACGTTCATGATGCGGCCGAGCGTGCCGGCGCCGACCGGCACCGAGATCGGCGCACCGGTGTCGGTGACTTCCTGGCCGCGTACCAGACCTTCGGTGGTGTCCATCGCGATGGTGCGGACGGTCGATTCACCGAGATGCTGCGCAACTTCGAGCACCAGGCGGTTGTCGCCGTTCTTGGTTTCGATGGCGTTCAGAATGGCCGGCAGGTGCCCTTCGAACTGAACGTCGACGACGGCGCCGATGACCTGCGTGATGCGTCCGGTCTGATTGGCGGGTGTAGCCATTTAAACTGTCTCCCTGAAGTCCGAAATCCAAACCACGGTCGGTCGACCGGATGTAAACCTGTGTAACGTCGTCAGATCGCCTCGGCGCCCGAGATGATCTCGATGAGTTCTTTGGTGATCATCGCCTGGCGGGTGCGGTTGTAGACCAGCGTCTGCTTGCGGATCATCTCACCAGCGTTGCGGGTGGCGTTGTCCATCGCGCTCATCTGCGCGCCGTAGAACGAAGCGTTGTTCTCGAGCAGCGCGCGGAAGATCTGCACCGCGAGATTGCGCGGCAACAGCCCCGAGAGGATCTCGTCCTCTTCCGGCTCATATTCGTAGGAGGTCGCCACCGTGCCTGCGGCCGGCGCCGTCACCTCCAGCGGAATCAGCTGCTGGGCGGTCGGGATCTGCGAGATCACCGACTTGAAGCGCGAATAGAACAGCGTGCAGACGTCGAATTCGCCGGCATTGAAGCGGGCGATCACCTTCTTGGCGATGTCCTCGGCGTTGACGAAACCGATCTGACGCACCGAGCGCAGCTCGACATTGTCGATGATCTGCTTCTCGAAGTTGCGGCGGAGCTGCTCGTAACCCTTGCGGCCGACGCAGAAGAACTTGACGGTCTTGCCCTGGCTCATCAGCTCGTACGCGCGCTCGCGGGCGAGGCGGACGATCGAGGAGTTGAACGCACCGGACAGGCCGCGCTCGCCGGTGCACACCAGCAGCAGATGAACCTGATCCTTGCCGTTGCCGGCCAGCAGCACCGGCGCGCCGGGCGAGCCCGCCGCGGCACCGGCGATATTCGAGATCACCGCTTCCATCTTCTCGGCGTAGGGCCGCGCTGCTTCCGCCGCCATCTGGGCGCGGCGCAGCTTCGAGGCGGCCACCATCTGCATCGCCTTGGTGATCTTCTGCGTCGCCTTCGTCGAGGCGATGCGGACGCGCATGTCTTTAAGTGAAGCCATTCTCAGTCCACCCCGGCGATCTGACCTGTGATCCGACCGCGAACCTCACACTCGTCATGCCCGGGCTCGCCCCGGGCATCCACGATGTCGAATAGCCACGTCGAGGACGTGGATGGCCGGGGAAAACCCCGGCCATGACAGCATCAAGCGAACGTCTTGGCGTAGCTTTCGACCACCGCCTTGAGCTTCGCAGCGGTGTCGTCGGAAAGATCGCGGCTGGTGCGGATCGCTTCCAGGATGCCCGACTCCTTGCCGCGCAGCAGCGCCAGCAGGCCGTCTTCGAACGCGCGCACCTTGTTGAGCGGCAGCGCATCGAGATAGCCGTTGGTGCCGGCCCAGATCACGCAGACCTGCTCTTCCATCTTTAGCGGCGAGAACTGCGGCTGCTTCAGGAGCTCGGTCAGGCGCGAACCGCGGTTCAGCAGGCGCTGGGTCGCGGCGTCGAGGTCGGAGCCGAACTGCGCGAACGCCGCCATTTCGCGGTACTGCGCGAGCTCGCCCTTGATCTTGCCGGCGACCTTCTTCATCGCCTTGGTCTGCGCCGACGAACCGACGCGCGACACCGACAGACCGACGTTCACGGCCGGGCGGATGCCCTGGAAGAACAGGTCGGTTTCCAGGAAGATCTGGCCGTCGGTGATCGAGATCACGTTGGTCGGAATGTAGGCAGAGACGTCGTTGGCCTGAGTTTCGATCACCGGCAGCGCGGTGAGCGAGCCGTTGCCCTGCTCGTCATTGAGCTTGGCGGCGCGCTCGAGCAGACGGGAGTGCAGATAGAACACGTCGCCCGGATACGCTTCGCGGCCCGGCGGGCGGCGCAGCAGCAGCGACATCTGACGATAAGCGACGGCCTGCTTGGACAAGTCGTCATAGATGATGACGGCGTGCATACCGTTGTCGCGGAAGTACTCGCCGATGGTGCAGCCGGTGAACGGCGCGATGTACTGCATCGGAGCCGGGTCCGACGCGGTCGCGGCGACGACGACCGAGTATTCCAGCGCGCCCTGCTCTTCCAGAACCTTCACGAACTGGGCGACGGTGGAACGCTTCTGACCGACCGCGACGTAAACGCAGTAGAGCTTCTGGCTCTCCGGCGCGCCTTCGACGTTCAGCGGCTTCTGGTTCAGAATGGTGTCGAGCGCGATCGCGGTCTTGCCGGTCTGACGGTCGCCGATGATCAGCTCGCGCTGGCCACGACCGATCGGGATCAGCGCATCGATCGACTTCAGGCCGGTCGCCATCGGCTCGTGCACCGACTTGCGCGGAATGATGCCGGGCGCCTTGACGTCGACGCGCTTGCGCTCGACCGCCTGGATCGGACCCTTGCCGTCGATCGGGTTACCCAGCGCGTCGACGACGCGGCCGAGCAGACCCTTGCCGACCGGCGCGTCCACGATCGAACGGGTGCGCTTGACGGTCTGGCCTTCCTTAATCTCGCGGTCGGCACCGAAGATCACGACGCCGACGTTGTCGGTTTCGAGGTTCAGCGCCATGCCGCGGGTGCCGTTCTCGAACTCGACCATTTCACCGGCGAGCACATTATCCAGGCCATAAACGCGGGCGATACCGTCGCCGACGGACAACACCTGTCCGACCTCGGAGACTTCGGCTTCCTGGCCGAAATTCTTGATCTGGTCCTTGAGGATCGCGGAAATTTCCGCGGCGCGGATGTCCATCAGCCTGCCTCTTTCATCGCGTGCTTGATCGAATTGAGTTTGGTGCGGAGCGAACTGTCGACCATGCGGCTACCGAGCTTGACGACAAGCCCGCCGATGATCGCCGGATCGACATTGATATTGAGGGCGACGTCCTTGCCGGTCACCGACTTCAGCGCCGCCTTCAGCGCTTCGAGATTCTTGTCGCTGAGCTTCTCGGCCACGGTCACGTCGGCGGTCGCCTCGCCCTTGAACTTGGCGACCAGCGCGCGATAGGCGCGGATCACGTCTGCGACCACGAACAGCCGGCGGTTGGCCGCGAGCACTTTCAGAAAATTGGCGCTGATGCCGGTGATGCCCGCCTTGTCGAGCACTGCGGCCAGCGCCTTGCCCTGCACCTCGGAGGCGAACACCGGACTGCGGACCAGGCGAACCAGATCGGGGCTGCCCGCCAGCATGGCGCTGAACTTGTCCAGATCGGCCGTCACCGCATCGATGGATTTCTCGTCGCGGGCCAGTTCAAACAAAGCGGTCGCGTAACGACCGGAGACTCCGGAAACCGATGGATCTTCAGATGCCACGAGCGCGCTCTTCTTGCTGTCAAATGGCCAAGGAAAAAACCGTCGCCACGAAGCGGCGCCCCCGATTTAAGCCCTTGGAATTCAAGCTGGACTTCGATTTCTGACCGGCACGATGGTCCGGCGGCCTTTAAAATCGCGGCTTTGCTAACATAGCGCGCGCGCAGGTGCAACACGATGGCACGAGCTCGCGGCGCCTTGTTGCAGATCAATCATCGAGGCGCCTGACAGAGCGTGGCATCGCGGCAGCGGGCGCCCCCTTCGGAGCAAGACCGGACCTGCGAGTGGACGCGGCGCTACGCCGGAGACGAGCCTCGCGGCCGCCAAATACGAGCCCGCAGCCCCTTCGCGCCACGCATGGGGCTAGTCCTACTGATCGCAACTTCTCTATTTGCGGTTGTAAAACCGCCGACTCTGCACGCGATCAGCCTTAACAATCGATTACTTGTGTGATTCGCCGTCGGCGTTCATGAAAACTTCGTAATTCAGTATCCGGCAAGCACTCGAAGTATTCGAGAAGTAAAATAGTTGTTAATATCAGAGTACCACGTCGTACTGCGAAGGATCATCAAATATTGCAGCGCGAAATATGGAGGATTGACCGTCAATATTCAGCCTCATTACAAGACCACTCGTTCGACTGCGAACATAGGGACGGGGGTTCCACTTGCCGCATATGGGGCAATACTCGACTTAAGGATAGGATATGGTTCGAAAGAAAACACCGGCGCTGCTCACCACCGGGCCGGCTGCGGCTGCGGCGATGATCGTCGCCTCTGTCTTCCTTGGCGGATCGGTAGGCGAGGCCTCGGCGAAGAGCCGGCATCACCGCCACCACCACCATAGCCACCACAGCGACTGGCGCTCAGCCAATGCGTCGGTGGAGAGCAGCGGTGGCCGCAGCTTCTCCGGTATGGCCTCGTACTACGGCAATGAGTCCGGCAGCCGCACCGCATCGGGCCAGCGCATGAACGCCAACGCGATGACCGCCGCGCACCGCACGCTGCCCTTCGGGACTAAGCTGCGCGTCACCCACGGAGGCCGCAGCGTCGTCGTCACCATCAACGATCGCGGGCCGTTCATTCGCGGCCGTGTTCTCGACCTCTCGACCGGAGCCGCGCGCGCGATCGGTCTGACCAGCCGCGGAGTCGGCCGGGTCGTTGCGGAAGTGATGTAACCGCGAAGCGGTTGCTCCTTCCCCTCTGCACTACAACGCCTGACGTCCGGATTGGTTCGGCAACAAGCCGCACTCCGCTCTGACGTCACGCGACAAAGGCCTGCCGCCGATTGCAGCGGCAGGCTTTTCTTTTGCGCGTCAGCCGAGCCGCAAGATCACAGAAAGCTTTGCGGATCGACGTCGACCTCGAGCTTGAGATTACCTTTTGTCTTGGGTCCTTTGGCCAGCCAAGAGCGTAAGTAGTTCGACAGATCGAAGCCGCGCACCGATTTCACCAGCAGCCGGAATCGATAGCGCCCCTTGATCACCGCGAGCGGCGCTTCGGCTGGGCCCAGTACCTGCACGCGCTCATCGAACGGCGCGGCACTGGCGAGCTGGCGGCCGAAGCCTTCTGCGGTCGGCCGGTCGCCGGCCGAGATGATCAGGCTCGCAAGCCGGCCGAACGGCGGATACAGCGTGCGCTCGCGGATGTCGATTTCGCTGGCGTAAAACGCCTCGCGGTCACAGGCGACCAGCGCCTTCATCACCGGATGCTCGGGCTGATGGGTCTGCAGGAAGCCGACGCCGCGGCCCTGATCGCGGCCGGCACGGCCGATCACCTGATTGAGCAGCTGGAAAGTGCGCTCGGCGGCGCGTGGATCGCCGTTGGACAGGCCGAGGTCGGCATCGACCACGCCGACCAGATTGAGCCGCGGGAAATTGTGGCCCTTGGCGACGAGCTGGGTACCGATGATGATGTCGACCCGGCCCTCCGCAATCTCGTTCAGCTCGGCGCGCATCGTCTCGATCGACGTAATCAGATCGCTCGACAGCACCATGGTGCGGGCATTGGGAAACAGGTTCGCCGCCTCTTCCTGCAGCCGTTCGACGCCGGGCCCGACCGCGACCAGCGAGCCCTCGGCGCCGCAATGCGGACAGGCTGGCGGCCGCGGCATCGAGAACCCGCAATGGTGACACACCAGGCGTTGCCGGAAGCGGTGATCGACCAGCCAGGCGTCGCAGATGGTGCAGGCAAAGCGATGGCCGCAGGCGCGGCACAGGGTCAGCGGCGCATAGCCGCGGCGATTGAGAAACAGCAGCGCCTGTTCACGCCGCTCGATCGCAAAACCGATCTGCTCGGCGAGCCGCGGCGAAATGAAGCGGCCGCGCATCGGTGGCTCGCGACGCAGATCGATCGCTTCGATCTGCGGCATGTGCTGACCGCCGAATCGTGACGGCAGCGGAATCCGCGTGTAGCGCCCCTTACGGGCATTGACCTCGGTCTCGACCGATGGCGTCGCCGACGCCAGCACGATCGGAATTTTCGCGATCGAAGCCCGCACCACCGCCATGTCGCGGGCGTGATAATGCGCGCCGTCCTCCTGCTTGTAGGCCTGGTCGTGCTCTTCATCGACGATGATCAGCCCGAGATCGGCGTAAGGCAGAAACAGCGCCGAGCGCGCGCCGACCACGACGCGGGCTTCACCGGCGGCGATCGAAGCCCAGTTGCGCGCGCGGGTGCGCGGGGTCAGTTCAGAATGCCATTCCAGCGGCCGCACACCGAATCGCTGTGCGAAGCGGTCGAGAAACTGCCCGGTCAGCGCGATCTCCGGCATCAGGATCAGGCTCTGCCGGCCCTGCCGAATGACCTCGGCGACCGCCTCGAAATACACTTCAGTCTTGCCGGAGCCGGTGACGCCGTCGATCAGCGCCGCCTGAAAGCCGCCGGCGGTCACAAGGCCGCGCATCGTCTCGGCCGCACGGGCCTGCTCGGGCGAAAAGTCGGCCGGCGCGAAATCCGGATCGGGCTCCGGTGCCGGGTTCTCCCGCGGCATCGGTTCGACCTGCAGGGTGCCCTCGTCGACCAGGCCGTCGATCACGCCGGGGCTGACGCCGGCTTCCTTGGCGACGTCGGATTTGCCGTGCAGCAGCCCGTCCGACAGGATCTCGAGCAGGCGGCGGCGCGCCGGCGTCATCCGCTGCGGCGGCGAGCCCACCAGCCGCACCCCCATGCGCTGCCGCTCCGGGCCGAGATGCTCGCCCATCCGCAAGCACATCCGCAGCACCATCCCGCGCGCCGACAGCGTGTAGGTCGAAACCCAGTCGACCATCCGGCGGAGTTCGTCGCGCAGCGGCGGTACGTCGAGCTTTTCGGCCACATCCTTGAGGCGGTTGTGCAGCCGCGGGTCGGGATTCGGATTCTCCGCCCAGACCACGCCGAGCACTTCACGAGCGCCCAGCGGCACCGCCACGACGTCTCCGGGCTTCAGCGAAAGGCCGCGCGGCACCCGGTACGAATAGGCCTGATCGATCGCGACCGGCACCAGCACGTCGACGACGCTGGCAGGCGCGTGGGAGGCCGGGCTGCTGGTCGGCAAATCATCCATCGGCCCGGTGTGCCGCCAAAGCCCGGTTTCATCAATGGGAAAGGAAATCGGCTATGATTGCCGCATCCTCTCCGCGTCATTGCGAGGAGCAAAGCGACGAAGCAATCCAGCGGGCCCAATGCGCTGAGCTCCTGGATTGCTTCGCTTCGCTCGCAATGACGGCGGTGGCTCATCATCCCATTACAGATGAACTGGCAATGGCCCCCTCCAAATCCGCGCCTCCGCCTCTCGAACTCAGCTGTGCGGCCGCAGATCTCACCGCCGAGATGACAAAATGGCTGTCGCATCTGCGGGCCGAGCGGCGGCTGTCGGGCAAGACGCTGGAAGCCTATGCGCGCGACGTACGGCAGTTTCTGCAATTCCTGGCGGGGCATTGGGGCGGCGAAGTCACGCTCGGCCGGTTCGCACGGCTGGAGGCGACCGACGTCCGCGCCTTCATGGCGGCGCGGCGGGCGGACGAGATCGCGGGGCGCTCGCTGATGCGCGCGCTGGCGGGCATGCGTTCGTTCGGGCGCTTTCTCGAACGCGAAGGCAAGGGGCGGGTCGGCGCGCTGGCCTCGGTGCGGGCGCCGAAGATCAAGAAAAGCCTGCCGAAGCCGCTGCCGATCGCGGCCGCCAAGCGGCTTGCGGACGCCGACGAGCGCGCCGGCGAGGAGCGCGAGACCTGGGTGCTGATTCGCGACGCCGCCGTGATGGCGCTGCTGTACGGCTCCGGCCTGCGTATCTCCGAAGCGCTCGGCCTGAAGCGCCGTGACGTGCCGGCGCCCGGCAAGGGCGACACCCTGATCGTGCACGGCAAAGGCAACAAAACCCGCATGGTGCCGGTGCTGCAGAACGTGCTCGCGCAGATCGCCGAGTATGCAGCGGCCTGCCCCTACAACCTGCCGCCGGATGGACCGATGTTCGTGGGGGCCCGCGGCGGGCCGCTCAGTCCGCGAATCATTCAGCTGGCGATGGAACGGCTGCGCGGCGGACTCGGGCTGCCGGACAGCGCAACGCCCCACGCGCTGCGGCATTCGTTTGCGACGCATTTGCTTAGTCGCGGCGGCGACCTGCGCGCCATCCAGGAATTACTCGGTCACGCCTCGCTGTCGACCACACAGGTCTATACCGGCATTGATACCGAGCGGCTGCTGGAAGTCTATAACAGCGCCCATCCGCGGGCCTGAGCGGCGGACGGGGTTGGGCTAAGCTGTTAGTCCGGTGCCGGCGGCCTTGACCCTGCCATTTATCCAACTGACAAGATCGCGGTGCTACAAGGCCTGCTCGACGCAGGCGCAATGATTGCTGTGACAGGAGATTCCGGACGATGGGGGCGCACGAAAGCATGGAGCACGCGGAGCATGCCGAGCATGCATCGGGCTCCAACAAGGGCATCGCGCTGCTGATTTCAGTGATCGCGCTGTTCCTGGCGTTCTCAGAAACGCTCGGCAAAGGTGCGCAGACCGAAGCTCTCGCCAAGAACGTCGAAGCTTCCAACCTGTGGGCGTTCTTCCAGGCCAAGAGCATCCGTCGAACCACGGTGCAGGCGGTATCCGAACACGCGCGACTCAGCCTCGGCACCGTACCGGACGAGGCCACCAAGGCGGCGCTGCAGAAGCAGATCGACGACTGGCAGAAGACCGCGGCGCGTTATCGCTCCGAGCCGGAGACCGGCGAAGGCTCCGAACAGCTCGCAGAACGAGCCAAGCACGCCGAACATGAGCGCGACCTGGCGATGGCCCGCTACCATCACTACGAAGTCGCCTCGGCGGCCTTCCAGATCGGCATCGTGCTGGCGTCGGCGACGATCATCACCGGCATGATGGTGCTGGCCTGGCTGTCGGGCCTGCTGGCGGTCGGCGGCCTCGGTTTCATGGCGATCGGCCTGCTCGCGCCGCACGCCGTGCATCTGATGTGAGCCAAGAAGAAAATCGCGCGGACCGAGCCTCGGTTCGCGCGATGAGACGATTTGAATCCTGAACCTACCGCGCCGTGCGGATGCGCCGGCGGAGCGCGCCGATCCGGCGCAGCACCTTCGATCCCCAGCCGTCGCCGTCACCCTTCAGCAGCTCGGCGAGCTTGGCCCGGATCTGCGCCATGATCGGCGCCACGATGGCATGCGCCTTGGCGCGCAGCTCGATCACCCAGCGATAGGTCGCGGCGAACCAGCGAAGCTGCAGCAGCTTCGGCTTGGTGACGTCGAAGATGAAGGCGGCGACGCCGAGACCGAACACCTGGGCGGCCGCGAAGATTCCGAGGCCGGCGATCCAGTGGCCTTGGGCGATCAGCGCCAGCGCGAACAGCTTCAGCGGATACAGCGGCGCCACCGGCACGAGAAATACCGGCAGCGTCATCGCGGGCGACAGACGGTCGACCCAGCGCGCCAGCCGCTCCTTGAGCTCGCACAGCGGAATCAGCGCAACGATGCGCGCAATCAGCGGCTCGACGTGGTCCCAGAACCACGCCTCGATCAGGAAAAGAACCGCCAGCAGCACCCACAGGGGCTGCCACAACCGACCTTTCATCACGCCACCATCCGTCGCGCCGGCCAACGCCGGCCCTCTGTCACATATGGATGGCGCGCTTACCGACCGTAAGGGCGGCTTCCTTGATGGCCTCCGAGCGGGTCGGATGGGCGTGGCAGGTGCGGGCCAGATCTTCGGCAGAGCCGCCGAACTCCATCAGCACGGCCGCTTCGTGGATCATCTCGCCGGCCTCACGGCCGATGATGTGGACGCCGAGAACACGGTCAGTCTTGGCGTCGGCCAAGATCTTCACAAAGCCGTCGGTGGTCTGGTTGACCTTGGAGCGGCCGTTGGCGGTGAACGGGAATTTCCCGACCGTATAGGCGACGCCGGCCTGCTTGAGGTCCTCTTCGGTCTTGCCGACGCTCGACACTTCCGGCGTCGTGTAGACCACGCCCGGAATGACGTCGTAATTGACGTGGCCGGCCTTGCCGGCGATCAACTCGGCAACCGCAACGCCTTCGTCCTCGGCCTTGTGGGCCAGCATCGGGCCGCGCACCACGTCGCCGATCGCGTACACGCCCTTGAGGCTGGTGGCGAAGTGGTCGTCGATCACCACCCGGCCGCGCTCGTCGAGCGCAACGCCGGCCTCCTTTAGGCCGAGGCCTTCGGTGTAGGGGACGCGGCCGATCGCGACCAGCACCACGTCGGCTTCCAGCGTTTCCGGATTGCCACCGGCCGCCGCCTCGACCTTCACGGCAAGCTTGGCACCCGAGGTGTCGACACCGGTGACCTTGGCGCCGAGCTTGAACGCAAAGCCCTGCTTCTCGAGGATGCGCTGGAATTGCTTGACCACCTCACCGTCCATGCCCGGCAGGATGCGGTCAAGGAATTCGACCACGGTGACCTCGGCGCCGAGGCGGCGCCACACCGAGCCGAGCTCGAGCCCGATGACGCCGGCGCCGACCACGATCAGCTTGCCCGGGACCTTGTCGAGCGACAGCGCGCCGGTGGACGACACCACCCGCTTCTCATCGATCTCGATGCCCTTGAGCTGAGCCACCGCCGAGCCGGAGGCGATCACGATGGATTTGGTGTCGACGCTGGTGGCCTTGCCGTCGGCGCCCGTCACCTCGACCTTGCCGGTGCCGAGGATCTTGCCCTTGCCGACCAGCACGTCGATCTTGTTCTTCTTCATCAGGTATTCGACGCCTTTGACGTTGCCGTCGATACCCTGCTGCTTGAAGTTCATCATCGCCGGCAGATCGAGGTTCGGGGCCGGCACGCCGATGCCCATCTTGGCAAACGAATGCCCGGCCTCCTCGAACAGCTCGGAGGCGTGGAGCAGCGCCTTCGACGGCATGCAGCCGACGTTGAGGCAGGTACCGCCGAGCGTGGCGTTTTTCTCGACCACCGCCACCTTGAGGCCGAGTTGCGCCGCGCGAATCGCGCAGACGTAGCCGCCGGGGCCGGTGCCGATGACGACGAGATCGTAGGTGGCCATAGTTCAATCCTGTGAGTTGGCGCCGGCGCGACTATCGTCCCCCCGACACGTCGATGATGGCGCTGGTGACATAGGAGGCCTCGTCGGACAGCAGCCAGACGACGGCGTTGGCGATTTCCTCGGCGCGGCCGACGCGCTTCATCGGCACGTTGACGCTGAGCCGATGCGCGCGTTCCGGATCGCCGCCCGAGGCGTGGATCTCGGTATCGATCAATCCAGGCCGGATCGCCGCGACGCGAATGCCTTCGCCGGCGACTTCGTGGCCGAGCCCGACCGTAAAGGAGTCGACCGCACCCTTGGAGGCCGCGTAGTCGACATAGGTATTTGGCGAGCCGAGTTTGGCCGCGACCGATGACAGATTGACGATGACGCCGCCCTTACCGCCGTGCCGGGTCGACATCCGCTTCACCGCCTCACGCGCGCACAGAATGCTGCCGGTGACGTTAACCGCCATCATCCGCTGAATGCGTTCGGCCGACATCTCGTCGACCCGCGCGGTCGGGCCGACGATGCCGGCATTATTGACCAGGGCGCCGAGCGGACCGAACGCGTCCGCGGCAGCGAACAGCGCAAGAATATCGGCTTCGCTGCCGACGTCGCATTTCACCGCGATAGCCTTGCCATTGCTGGCTGCGATCTCGGCCACCACCTCGTCGGCCGCCGCGGCATTACTGGCGTAGCCGACCACGACCTTGAAGCCGCGCTTCGCACAACCCAGCGCGGTGGCGCGGCCGATGCCGCGGCTGCCTCCGGTGATGATGACGACGCGATCGTTCATCGGCTCCTCAGCTCAACAGGCGGACCAGCATCGCGATCAGCGCCAATAGCGACACGAACCAGACAATGCTGCGGGCGAACGGGATTTCGACGATGTACAGCGGTGCATACAATGCGCGGGCGATCAGCCAGACCACCGAGGCCGTGGCAGCGTAGCCGCCCGCCTTGCCGGTGATCGCCAAAGCCAGCGCCAGACCGACGAACGCCGGATAGGTTTCGAGCAGATTGCGGAAGGCCCGGTTGGCGCGGCCGGCAAACCGTCCCGTCGGCGTTCGTAGCTCGTCTCGGGGACCTGCCTGATAGTCGCCGCCAAGCTCCATGGTGGTCGGGATGGAAGCCAGGAACATCTGCACGATCAGCAGCACCACGCTCCAGCCCAGCACCGTGATCTCGGTCGGCATCGGCGGCATCGTTTCCCCCAAGGTGAGCGGCGGCGCACAGGAGCACGCCGCCGGCACTTACTCCAGTGTCAGAGATCCAGCACCAAGCGCGCCGGGTCTTCCAGGCTCTCCTTGACGCGAACCAGGAAGGTCACGGCTTCCTTGCCGTCGATCACTCGGTGATCATAGCTCAGCGCCAAATACATCATCGGGCGCACTTCGATCTTGCCGCCGATCACAACCGGGCGTTCCTGGATTTTGTGCATGCCGAGAATGCCGGACTGCGGCGCATTCAGGATCGGGGTCGACATCAGCGACCCGTAGATTCCGCCGTTGGTGATCGTGAAGGTACCGCCCTGCATCTCCTCGATCTTGAGCTGACCGTCACGAGCACGCTTGCCGTAGTCGACGATGCTCTTTTCGATGTCGGCGATCGACTTCTCGTCGCAGTCGCGCACCACCGGGACCACGAGGCCCTTGTCGGTGCCGACGGCGACGCCGATGTGGTAGTAGTTCTTGTAGATCAGGTCGGTGCCGTCCATCTCGGCGTTCACCGCCGGGATATCCTTCAGGGCCTGAACGCAGGCCTTGGTGAAGAAGCCCATGAAGCCGAGCTTGGCGCCGTGCTTCTTCTCGAACACGTCCTTGTACTGCGCGCGCAGCGCCATGACGTTGGTCATGTCGACCTCGTTGAAGGTCGTCAGCATCGCGGCGGTGTTCTGCACTTCCTTCAGGCGGCGCGCGATGGTCTGGCGCAGCCGGGTCATTTTCACCCGCTCTTCGCGTGCGGCGTCGTCGGCCGGAGACGGCCCGCGGACCTGCACCGCGGCGGCAGGCTGATTGACCGGGGTCGGCGCCGAGGCCGCCTTCTCAATCGCCGCCAGCATATCGCCCTTGGTGACGCGGCCGTCCTTACCGGAGCCTGGCACGGTCGAGGCGTCGACGCCGCTCTCGGTTGACAGCCGGCGCACCGACGGCGCCAGCGGCGCATCGGACGGCGGAGCCTTGGCGGCGGGAGCAGCCGCAGGGGCCGGTGCGGTCGGGGCAGGCGCAGCCGGGGCCGCGGCCTTCGCCGGAGCAGCGGCGGCCGGCTTGGCCGGCGCCGCGCCATCGGTGATCTGGCCGAGCAGCGCGCCGACCGCGACGGTCTCGCCGTCCTTGGCGACGATTTCGCCGAGCGTACCGGCCGACGGGGCCGGCACCTCGATGGTCACCTTGTCGGTTTCGAGCTCGACGAGCGGCTCATCGACAGCCACCGCCTCGCCAGGCTTCTTGAACCAGCGGCCGATGGTCGCCTCGGTCACCGATTCACCGAGCGTCGGAACGCGAATTTCAGTCATCGTCTTCGTCCTTTTGCAGCGTCGCGGCTGTCGCGCCGGCGCCCGCCCCGTGATCCAAACTCAGGAAAAACCGAAGGGCCGCCGTCAGGCGGCGGCCCGATGCGTCAACGCAACGCTTCGTCGAGGAACGCCTTGAGCTGCGCGAGGTGCTTCGACATCAGGCCGGTCGCAGTCGCCGCCGAGGCGGCGCGGCCGACGTAACGCGGCCGGCGATGCTTGGCTTCGATCTGGTTCTGCACCCACTCCAGATACGGCTCGATGAAGTGCCAGCCGCCCATGTTGCGCGGCTCCTCCTGACACCACACCAGCTCCGCATCCTTGAAGCGCGACAGCTCATGCACCAGCGTCTTCACCGGCACCGGATAGAGCTGCTCGACGCGCAGCAGATAGACGTCGTCGATGCCGCGCTTTTCGCGCTCGTCGTAGAGGTCGTAATAGACCTTGCCGGAGCACACCACGACGCGACGGATCTTGGCGTCCGCCACCAGCTTGGTCTTGTCGTCCGGCAGCGTCTGCGCGTCGTCGAGCAGCACGCGGTGGAAGCTGGTATCGGGGCCGAGTTCTTCGAGCCGCGAGATCGCCCGCTTGTGGCGGAGCAGCGACTTCGGCGTCATCAGGATCAGGGGCTTGCGGATCTCGCGCTTGAGCTGACGGCGGAGCGCATGGAAGTAGTTCGCCGGAGTGGTCGGATACACCACCTGCATGTTGTCTTCGGCGCACATCTGCAGATAGCGCTCGAGGCGGGCCGAGGAGTGCTCCGGTCCCTGGCCCTCGTAGCCGTGCGGCAGCAGGCAGACCAGACCCGACATGCGCAGCCACTTGCGCTCGCCCGACGAGATGAACTGGTCGAACAGCACTTGGGCGCCGTTGGCGAAATCGCCGAACTGGGCTTCCCACAGCGTCAGCGCGTTCGGCTCGGCCAGCGAATAGCCGTATTCGAAGCCAAGCACCGCCTCTTCGGACAGCAGCGAGTTGATCACCTCATAGTGGCCTTGGTCGGGCGAGAGGTGATTGAACGGGGTGTAGCGGGTCTCGTCTTCCTGATCGATCAGCACCGAATGGCGCTGCGAGAAGGTGCCGCGTTCGGAGTCCTGGCCCGACAGCCGGATGCGATGGCCTTCCAGCAGCATGGTGCAGAACGCCAGCGCTTCGCCGGTCGCCCAGTCGAGACCGTTGCCGCTGTCGATCGCGCGGGCGCGGTTTTCGAGGAAGCGCTGCACGGTGCGGTGCAAGCGGAAGCCCTCCGGCACCTTGGTGATCCTGCGGCCGATTTCCTTGAGGGTCGGCAGGTCGACGCCGGTGATGCCGCGGCGCGGCTCCTCTTCCTGGTCGGCGGACTTGAAGCCGGCCCACTTGCCGTCGAGCCAGTCGGCCTTGTTCGGCCGATAGCTGGACGCCGCTTCGAATTCGGCATCGAGCCGGGCGCGCCAGTCGGCCCGCGCCTTCTCGACCTCGCCTTCGGTGATGACGCCGTCGGCGATCAGGCGCTTGGAGTAGATCTCCAGCGTGGTCGGATGGCCGGCGATCTTGCGGTACATCAGCGGCTGGGTGAACGACGGCTCATCGCCCTCGTTGTGGCCGTGCCGCCGGTAGCAGAACATGTCGATGACGACAGGCTTGTGGAACTTCTGCCGGTATTCGACCGCGATCTTGGCGGCGAACACCACCGCTTCCGGATCGTCGCCGTTCACGTGGAAGATCGGCGCGTCGATCATCTTCGCCACATCCGACGGATACGGCGAGGAGCGCGAATAGCGCGGATAGGTGGTGAAGCCGATCTGGTTGTTGACGATGAAGTGGATCGAACCGCCGGTGCGGTAGCCCTTCAGATCGGACAAAGCGAAGCACTCGGCGACCACGCCCTGGCCGGCAAACGCGGCGTCGCCGTGCATCAGCAGCGGCAGCACCGAGATGCGCTCTTCCGGCAGATCGCCATGCTGATCCTGCTTGGCGCGCACCTTGCCGAGCACCACCGGATCTACGATCTCGAGGTGGGACGGGTTGGCGGTCAGCGACAGGTGGACCTTGTTGTGGTCGAACTCGCGGTCCGACGAGGCGCCGAGGTGATATTTGACGTCGCCCGAGCCTTCTACCTCGTCCGGGTTGGCCGAACCGCCCTTGAACTCGTGGAACAGCGCCCGGTGGGCCTTGGCCATCACCTGGGTCAGCACGTTGAGGCGGCCGCGATGCGGCATGCCGAGCACGATTTCACGGACACCGAGGTTGCCGCCGCGCTTGATGATCTGCTCCAGCGCGGGGATCAGCGCTTCGCCGCCATCGAGACCGAACCGCTTGGTGCCGGTGAACTTCAGGTCGCAGAACTTCTCGAAGCCTTCGGATTCGATCAGCTTCATCAGGATCGCGCGACGGCCCTCGCGGGTGAAGCTGATCTCCTTATCCGGACCTTCGATCCGCTCCTGGATCCAGGCCTTCTGCGCACCGTTGGAGATGTGCAGAAACTCGATGCCCATGGTCTGGCAGTAGGTGCGCTCGCAGATCGCGACGATCTCGCGGAGCGAGCCGTATTCCAGGCCAAGGACGTGATCGAGGAAGATCTTGCGGTCGAGATCGGCCTCGGTGAAGCCGTAGGAGCGGATGTCCAGCTCCTCGTGATCCTTCGCCGGCGACAGGCCGAGCGGATCGAGCTTGGCGTGGAAATGGCCGCGCATCCGGTAGGCGCGGATCAGCATCAGGGCCCGGACCGAGTCGCGGGTAGCCTGCAGCACGTCGGCGGAGGATAGCTCGACGCCGCGGCTCTGAGCCTTGGCCTGGATCTTCTGGCCGACGGCCTTTTCGACCTGGTTCCAGTTGCCGTCGAGCGCCGAGGTCAGCTCGTCCCGCGGGGTCAGCGGCCAGTTCGCCTGCTCCCAGGACGGGCCCTCGGCATTCTTCTGGATGTCGCCGGGGGCGTCTTTGAGGCTCCGGAAGAATGCCTGCCAGTCGGCATCAACCGAGGACGGATCGCTTTCGTACCGAGAGTACAGATCGTCGATATAGGTGGCGTTGGCGCCCTGTAGAAAGGAGGATAGGGCGAAAGCGGCATTCGCGTCCTGGCGAGACATGATTGCTTCCTGATTATGAGATCGCGACTTAATCGCGATAAGCTGATCCGGTTACCGGATCAGCAACATAGTGCACCTTTTATCCTATTCTAGGGAAATGTAAGCTCGGAACGACACAAGGTTTGAATTACGACTTCAACTTTTCGGCAAGCGTTTTACCCAGGCGCGCCGGCGACGGCGACACGGTGATGCCAGCCGCTTCCATGGCTGCGGTCTTCGAGGCCGCATCGCCCTTGCCGCCCGAAATGATCGCACCGGCGTGGCCCATGCGGCGGCCGGGAGGGGCGGTGACGCCGGCGATGAATCCGACCATCGGTTTCTTGCGGCCGCGCTTGGCCTCGTCGATCAGGAACTGGGCGGCGTCTTCTTCGGCCGAACCGCCGATCTCACCGATCATGATGATCGACTCTGTCTTGTCGTCGGCTAGGAACATCTCCAGCACGTCGATGAATTCGGTGCCCTTGACCGGGTCGCCGCCGATGCCGACCGCGGTGGTCTGGCCGAGGCCCTCGGCCGAGGTCTGGAACACCGCCTCATAGGTCAGGGTGCCGGAGCGCGACACGATGCCGACCGAGCCCGGCTTGAAGATGTTGGCCGGCATGATGCCGATCTTGCACTCGCCGGCGGTCATCACGCCCGGGCAGTTCGGCCCGATCAGGCGCGACTTCGAGCCATTCAGCGACCGCTTTACCCGCACCATGTCGAGCACCGGGATGCCCTCGGTGATGCAGACGATCAGCGGGATCTCGGCGTCGATCGCCTCGCAGATCGCGTCCGCGGCGCCCGGCGGCGGCACGTAGATCACCGACGCATCCGCCCCGGTCTTGTCGCGCGCCTCACGGACGGTGTCGAACACCGGCAGGCCGAGGTGGGTCGAGCCGCCTTTGCCCGGCGAGGTGCCGCCGACCATCTTGGTGCCGTAGGCGATCGCTGCCTCGGAATGGAAGGTACCGTTCTTGCCGGTGAAGCCCTGGCAGATAACGCGGGTGTTGCTGTCGATCAGAATGGACATGGTCGGTGATGCTTTCGCGGTCGAACGGAATGGTCGGAGGCAGCGGAGAGGCCGAGAAGCGGCCTCAGGCTCCCTTCACGGCGGCGACGATCTTCTGCGCGGCGTCGTCGAGATTGTCGGCGGGCAGCACGTTGAGGCCGGAATGCTTGATGATCTTCTTGCCAGCTTCGACATTGGTGCCTTCGAGGCGGACCACCAGCGGCACGTCGAGACCGACTTCCTTGACCGCTGCGACCACGCCTTCGGCGATCACGTCGCACTTCATGATGCCGCCGAAGATGTTGATCAGGATGCCCTTCACGTTCGGATCGGCAGTGATGATCTTGAACGCCGCGGTCACCTTCTCCTTGCTGGCGCCGCCGCCGACGTCGAGGAAGTTGGCCGGGCTCATGCCGTACAGCTTGATGATGTCCATCGTCGCCATCGCGAGGCCGGCGCCGTTGACCATGCAACCGATGGTGCCGTCGAGGGTGACGTAGTTGAGGTCGTATTTAGACGCTTCGATTTCCTTGGCGTCTTCCTCGGTCTCGTCACGCAGCGCCTGGATGTCGGTGTGGCGGTACAGCGCGTTGCCGTCGAACGAGATCTTGGCGTCGAGGCACTTCAGATCGCCCTGCTTGGTCAGCACCAGCGGGTTGATCTCGAGCATATCCATGTCTTTGGCGACGAAGGCGGTGTAAAGCTTCGCCACAATCGCCTCGGCCTGCTTGGCCTGCTCGCCCTTGAGGTTCAGCGCCTTGGCAACGGTGCGGCCGTGATGGCCCATGATGCCGGTCGCCGGATCGACGGTGAACGACACGATCTTCTCGGGCGTCTCGTGGGCAACGTCTTCGATCGACATGCCGCCTTCGGTCGAGACCACGAAGGAAATCCGCGAGGTGGCGCGATCGACCAGCAACGACAGGTAGAACTCCTTGTCGATGTCGGAGCCTTCCTCGATGTAGAGGCGGTTGACCTGCTTGCCGTCGGCGCCGGTCTGCACCGTCACCAGCGTGGCGCCGAGCATCTGCTTGGCGAATTCCTTGACCTCGTCGATCGACTTGGCGAGGCGGACGCCGCCCTTGTCGCCGGCGGAGGCTTCCTTGAACTTGCCCTTGCCGCGGCCGCCGGCGTGGATCTGGCTCTTCACCACCCAGACCGGGCCGCCGAGCTGCTTGGCGGCAGCTTCCGCTTCGGACGCCTTGAAGATCGGGAAGCCGTGCCCCACCGGCACACCGAACTCGCGCAGCACCGCCTTGGCCTGGTATTCGTGAATATTCATGGAATTGCCCCTCGCCAGATCGCATCCAGCCGGTTGAACCGCGATGCTGCGCCGGTCCTTAAGGAGCCGGCGCAGCCAGTTTGGTTAGACGTTCCTCAGCGACCGAGCAGATCGGGCGCAATCTTCTTGCAGGCCTCGACCAGACCCTGAACGGCAGCGACCGACTTGTCGAACGCTTCCTTGTCCTTGCCGGCCAGCTCGATCTCGACGATGCGCTCGACGCCCTTGTCGCCGATCACCACCGGAACGCCGACATACATGTCCTTGACGCCGTATTCGCCGTTGAGGTGGGCCGCGACCGGCACCACCCGCTTCTTGTCCTTCAGATAGCTCTCGGCCATCGCGATCGCCGACGACGCCGGGGCGTAGAACGCCGAGCCGGTCTTCAGCAGGTTGACGATCTCGGCGCCGCCGTTGCGGGTGCGGTCGACGATCTCGTCGAGGCGCGCCTGCGAGGTCCAGCCCATCTTGACCAGGTCGGGCAGCGGAATTCCGGCGACGGTCGAGTACTTCACCAGCGGCACCATGGTATCACCGTGGCCGCCGAGCACGAAGGCGGTGACGTCTTCGACCGACACGTTGAACTCGTCGGCCAGGAAGTAACGGAACCGCGCCGAGTCGAGCACGCCGGCCATGCCGACGACCTTCTTGGCCGGCAGGCCCGAGGCCTTCTGCAGCGCCCAGACCATCGCGTCGAGCGGGTTGGTGATGCAGATCACGAACGCGTCGGGCGCGTACTTCTTGATGCCGGCGCCGACCTGCTCCATCACCTTGAGGTTGATGCTGAGCAGATCGTCACGGCTCATGCCCGGCTTGCGCGGCACGCCGGCGGTGACGATCACCACGCGGGCGCCTTCGATCGCCTCGTAGGAGTTGGCACCGGTCAGCTTGGAGTCGAAACCGTCGACCGGCGAGGACTCCGCGATGTCGAGCGCCTTGCCCTGCGGCACGCCCTCGGCAATGTCGAACAGCACCACGTCGCCGAGCTCTTTCAACCCGACCAAATGTGCCAGCGTACCGCCGATCTGGCCGGAGCCAATCAAAGCAATTTTATCGCGCGCCATGGGAAAGCAGTCCTTTGAGCCCGTGGGTGGGGAGGGGTGGGAAATCCGCTTGGGTGGTTATCGCTTTCGCCCCATGCGTTCAAGTCGGCGAGCGCCCATTTGTTGGACCGGCCGCCCTGCAAACTGCGGGAGGCTCGGAACACACCTAGGTTTCGACCAATCCGGTGGTCTCACCGGTGGCGGTGGAGTCGCGCCGGCCGTGCGGCAGCGCCAGATACGATTCCGACCCCATTTCTGTGAGACGGGAGACGGTGCGATTGAATTCCAGCGCCTCGAAGCCTTCCGTGGCGCGGTAGAGCCGTGCCGGCTCAGCGGCGGCTGAGGCCATCAGCTTCACCGAGTTGTCATACAGCGTATCGATCAGCGCGATGAACCGCTTGGCGGCGTTACGATCGGCGTAGTCCATCACCGGCACATGATCGATCATCAGCGTGTGATATTCATGTGCGAGCCGCAGGTAATCGCTGGCACCCAGCGGCTTCTGGCACAAATCGGCGAACGAAAACCGCGCGACGTGATGGTCGGCCTGCGGTACGTGCAGGATGCGGCCCTTGATCGAAATATCGCGAGGCTCACCCTTCGTCGTACCGGTGATCCGGTGCCACGCCCGGTCGATCGTCGCGGTCGCCTCGGCATCGTCGGGCGCCAGCCAGACCTTCATGCCGGCGAATTTCTCCAGGCGGTAATCGGTTCGCGCGTCGAGGCGGATCACCCGCATGTGCCGTTTCACCTGACCGATGAACGGCATGAACAGCGAACGGTTGAGGCCGCCCTTGTAGAGGTCATCGGGCGCGACGTTGGACGTCGCCACCACCACGGTGCCGAGCTCGAACAGTTTGGTGAACAGCCGGCCGAGGATCATCGCATCGGCGATGTCGGTGACGTGAAATTCGTCGAAGCACAGCAGCCAGGCTTCGTCGAGGATCGACGCCGCCGTCAGCTCCATCACGTCGGCATCCGGAATATCGCCGCGCTTGATCGCCTGGCGGAAGCCGTTGATGCGATCATGGGTCTCGGCCATGAATTCGTGGAAGTGTGACCGCCGCTTCAACGCGATCGGGCTCGCGTCGAAGAACAGATCCATCAGCATGGTCTTGCCGCGGCCGACCTCGCCATGGATGTAGAGCCCTTGCGGGGGCGCCTGGCCGGCATCGCCGCCGCCGAACAGACGGCCGAAAAAGCCTTGCTTCTTCGGTGGCTTATAGCCATCGAGCGTCTCGTTGAGGAGCGTGAAGGCCTGCACCGCGCGAGCCTGCGCCGGATCGGCTTCGATGCTGCCGGAGGCGATCAGGGATTGATATTGCTGGCGGAGCGAGTGCGGCGAGGACATGCGGCCTTTTACCGCCTGATCGGGCGGCAAAATGCAAGCCGGGAATCGGTCGGAGAGCTATGCGCGATAACGAGGTGCCTCGTCAGGCGGTCAGCTCGTAAGGCGCTTCGACGATATAGGGGCCGCCGCCGGTCGAGGCGCGGGCCGAATACAGCACGAACCGCTCGGCCTTGAACACCTTGGACGGGAAGTAGCCGCGGATCGACAGATAGTCGGCGACATCGCGGCTGGAGACGTCGCCGCGGAGCCGCGCCAGGGTGACGTGCGGGGTGAATTTCCGTCCCTCGGGATCGAGCCCGACCCGCTGCATCAGCCGCTCAAGCTCGGCCTGCAGCTCGATCAGCGGCTTCGACGGCACCACCGAGGCAACCACCGCGCGGGGCTTCTTGCCGCCGAAGCTCGACAGGCCCTGCAGGGTGACTTCGAACGGCTTGCGATTGACCCGAAACAGGGTCGAGGCGATCTCATTGGCGGTGACGCCGTCGATGTCGCCAATGAACCGCAAGGTGAGATGATAATCGTCCGGGTCGACCCAGCGCGCTCCCGGTAATCCGCCACGTAAACTCGACAGGGTCTGGCTGATCTCGGCCGGAATCTCCAGTCCCGTAAACAAACGCGGCATCGGCACACCCTCGAACCTGAGGCCCGATTGCGGCTGCCTATCCCGATTGGGGACCGTCCCACATCGGGTACGGCAGTCCGCAAAACGTCCGGCGAATCAACGATACGATTGTGTAGCGCGTTTGTGTAACAGCGCTACAGTGGAGCCCGCGCAGAGCTGAAAAAGCTGAGGGCAATCCTACCCTTAAGCCCGGATTGCCGTTTTCTCAGCGGCTCTGCACCAGGAGCGGGCGAAGCAGCGCCTCAACCTTGGGCAAAATCCGCTCGACGATGATGTCGACGCCCGCCGCGGTCGGATGGATGCCGTCGGCCTGATTGAGATTGGACACCGCCGCGACGCCGTCGAGGAAGAACGGATACAGCGGCACGTCGTACTGCTTGGCGAGGTCCGGATAGATTGCATCGAACTGCGCGGCGTAGTCCTTGCCGTAATTCGGCGGCGCCAGCATGCCGGCGAGCAGCACCGGCAGATTGCGTGCCTTCAACCGCTTCAGGATCTCGTCTAGCGCCTTGCGCGGGACCTTCGGATCGGTGCCACGCAGCGCATCGTTGGCGCCGAGCTCGACGATGACCGCGTCCGCATCAGGGGGGACCGACCAGTCGAGCCGCTGAAGGCCGCCGCTGGCGGTATCACCGGATACGCCAGCGTTCACCATCTCGGTGTCGATGCCTTCGGCCTTGAGTGCCTTTTGCAGCTTGGCCGGAAACGCATCGGCGGCCGGCAGGCCGTAGCCGGCGGTCAGCGAGTCCCCGAGCACCACCAGCTTCAGCGGCTTGGCGGCCGTCTCGGCCCGCGCGCTTTGTCCAGGCAGCGCCGCCATTATTCCAAGTCCCAGGACCAGCGCGATCGTGCGCGCCCACCCCTCGACCGCCACGATTGAATAGCCATATGAGGCAGCCATGGACAGTCTCATTGAACCCTCGTCATTGGCCGGCGGCGCGCCGGACAGCATCGCGATCTCCAACGTCAACCTGTCGCTGGGCAGCGGTGCCGCGCGGGTGCACATCCTCAAGGATATCAGCCTGCGCGTCGGCGCCGGCGAGACGATCGGGCTGATCGGCCCGTCCGGCTCCGGCAAATCCACCCTGCTGATGGTGATGGCCGGGCTGGAGCGGCCCGACAGCGGTCAGGTGGTGGTGGACGGGACCTCATTCAATGGTTTGGACGAGGACGCGCTGGCCCGCTTTCGCGGCCGCCAGATCGGAATCGTGTTTCAGTCCTTCCATCTGATCCCGACCATGACGGCGCTCGAGAACGTCGCGGTGCCGCTGGAGCTGGCCGGTCAGGCTGGTGCCGCGGACCGCGCGGCCCGCGAGCTGACCTCGGTCGGCCTCGGCGAACGGCTGCACCATTACCCGTCCCAGCTCTCCGGCGGCGAGCAGCAGCGCGTCGCGCTCGCCCGCGCGCTCGCGCCCGATCCGGCGATCCTGGTGGCCGACGAGCCGACCGGCAACCTCGACGAGACCACCGGCAAGCAGATCGTCGACCTGTTGTTCGCCAAGCATGCCGAGCGCGGCATGACGCTGGTGCTGGTGACGCACGATTCCGCATTGGCGCAGCGCTGCGACCGGGTGGTGCGGCTGCGCTCGGGGCGGATCGACACCACGCAGCCGGGCTCCGCCGCACGCGCACGGTCGGCCTGATCGATGACCGTCCTGACCGAGACGCCACCCCGCATCCCTTCCTGGTCGCTGCCGCTCCGCTACGCGCTGCGCGAGATGCGCGGCGGGCTGAACGGGTTCTACGTCTTCATCGCCTGCATCGCGCTCGGCGTGATGGCGATCGCCGGCGTCGGCTCGGTCGCAGCCAGCCTTGCTGACGGGCTCGCCCGCGAAGGCCGCACCCTGCTCGGCGGTGACGCCGCGTTCTCCCTGATCCAGCGCGAAGCGACGCCGAACGAAGTGGCGTTCTTGCGCAGCCGCGGCGATGTCTCGGTCGCCGCCACGATGCGCGGGATGGCGCGCACCGACGACGGCCGCTCGGCTCTGGTCGAGCTGAAAGCGGTCGACGGCGCCTATCCGCTGCTCGGCGACCTCAAACTCGAACCGCCGATGCCGGTGGCCGACCTGCTCGCCCGGCGTGACGATGCCTTTGGGGCCGCTGCGGACCCAGCCTTGCTGGCGCGGCTCGATCTGAAGATCGGCGACAAGGTCACGATCGGCAGCGCTACCTTCCAGATCCGGAGCGCGGTGGCGGCCGAGCCGGACAAGCTCTCCGGCAACATCGGCTTCGGCCCGCGCTTCCTGATCAGCGACGACGGCTTGCGCGCGACCCAGCTGCTGCAGCCCGGCAGCCTGGTGCGATGGACTTACCGGGTCCGGCTGCCGGACAACGGCACCGACGATCGCGCCGCGCAGCGGCTGGTCGACGACACCCGCGCGGCGCTACCGCAGGCCGGCTGGGAAATCCGCACCCGCGGCAACGCCTCGCCGCAGCTCGAACGCACCATCACCCGCTTCACTCAATTCCTGACTCTCGTCGGCCTCGCCGCGCTGGTGGTCGGCGGCGTGGGTGTCGCCAATGCGGTGAAGAGCCATATCGATCGCCGCCGCGACGTGATCGCGACGCTGAAGGCGGTCGGCGCCACCGGCCGCGACGTATTCGCGATCTATCTCACCCAAGTGATCGTGCTTGCGCTGATCGGTGCGGTGATCGGCCTGGCGCTCGGCGCCGCGATGCCGTTCGCGCTGGTCGGACTGTTCGGGCAGTTACTCCCGCTGCCGGTGGTGGCGGCGCTGCATCCCGGTGAGCTGGCGCTGTCGCTGGTGTACGGGCTGCTCACCGCTCTGGCGTTCGGACTGTGGCCGCTGGCGCAGGTGCGCGACGTGCCGGTGGCGACGCTGTTTCGCGAGGCCGCGACCGCCGACAGCCATCGCCCCCGGCTAAGGCACGTCGCCTTGATCGCAGCGGTCGTTGCAGTGCTGCTCGCGGTGGTGGTCGGGCTCGCCTACGACAAGCGCGTCGCACTGGCGGTGATCGGCGCCACCCTGGCGATCTTCGTGCTGCTGCGCGGCGTCGCCGCCGGGCTGATGGCGATCGCGCGCCGGCTGCCACGCTCGCGCATTACCATGCTGCGGCTCGCCATCGCCAACATTCACCGCCCAGGCGCGTTGACCCCGTCGGTAGTGCTGTCCTTGGGCCTTGGCCTCGCGGTACTGGTTACCGTCGCGCAAATCGACGGTAACCTGAGGCGACAGTTCAGCGCCGCGCTACCCGAGAAGGCGCCGACCTTCTTCTTCATCGACATCCCGTCCAGCGAGACTGATCAATTCGGCACATTCCTGCGCCAGATCGCGCCGAATGCGACGCTGGAAGACGTGCCGATGCTGCGTGGGCGGATCGTGGCCGCCCGCGGCGTTCGCGTCGAAGATCTCAAGCCGGCGCCCGACGCCGAATGGGTGCTGCAGAGTGATCGCGGCCTGACCTACGCGGCCGATATCCCGGCCGGTTCCAAGGTGGTCGAGGGACGGTGGTGGCCGAAGGACTACAGCGGCCCGCCGCTGGTATCGTTCGACAAGAAGCTGGCGCAGGGCCTCGGCCTTTCGATCGGCGACAAGGTCACCGTCAATGTGCTCGGCCGTGAGATCACCGCCACGATCTCGAATCTGCGCAGCATCGATTGGCAGAGCCTCGGGATCAATTTCGTCCTGGTGTTTTCACCGGACACCTTCCGCGGCGCGCCCCACACCCACATCGCCACGCTCACCGAGAGCGGCAGCACGCCGCAGAGCGATGCCGCGGTGATCAAGCAGGTCGCCGACCGGTTTCCGATGGTGACCTCGGTCCGGGTGCGCGAGGCGCTTGAGACGGTCGGCGGCGTGGTGTCGAACCTGGTGCTGGCGGTGCGCGGCGCCAGTGCGGTGACGCTGATCTCCGCCATCCTGGTGCTGGGCGGCGCGCTCGCAGCCGGCCATCGCCACCGGGTCTATGACGCGGTGATCCTGAAGACGCTGGGCGCCACTCGGGCGCGGCTGATCGGCGCCTTCGCGCTCGAATATGCGCTGATTGGCCTCGCCACCGCGGCGTTCGCGGTGCTGGCCGGCTCGGCCGCCGCGTGGCTGATTGTCACACGACTTATGACGTTGAGTTTCGCCTGGCAGGCCGGCTCGGCCGCCGGCGTGGTGGTGGCCGCTCTAGTGGTCACGGTCGGGCTCGGACTGATCGGCACGTGGCTGGCGCTCCACCAGAAACCAGCTTCCGTTTTGCGAAATTTATAGTATGCAGCGCCGACGGAACGGGCTGCGCGGCGCGCTGGCGCACCTCTCTGGCGGGTCCTGTTAGGGCTGGGAAATGGCCACTTTCGACCAAGGTCGGACGCAGATTTCTTTACCCTTCAGAGCGGAGCGACATTCAGCCGCGCATTAAAGCTTGCCCCGTCCGTGTTAGTTTCCCACATATCAGCATGGGTCGGGCGGCTCGATGAACAGGCGTTAATTTTGGGTCCTGGTCTGGATCTGGGCTCAAATTCCAGCGCACTTTCTTCGTCACCGTCCGGATAAATTAGCACTGGCTTTCGCCACCCTTCGCGACCGGCCAGACCAACTCGGGATCTCGACCATGTCGGACTTGGACCGCAACTACACTTCTCCCTTCGGCCGGGCCGCCGGACGCGTCGAAACCGCGACCGTCGACGCCGGGCTGCGCGCCTACATGCTGCGCATCTACAACTACATGACGATCGGCTTGGCCATCACCGGTCTGGCGGCTCTCGGCGTTTATATGGGCGCCGTGACCACAGACGCCGGTGCGGCCGCCGCGCGGGTCGGCAACACCATGCTGACCTCGTTCGGTGTGGCAATGTTCGTCAGCCCGCTGAAGTGGGTGTTCATCCTCGCGCCGCTTGCGATGGTGTTCGTCATCTCTTTCGGCATCAACCGACTGAAGCCGGCGACCGCACAGCTGCTGTTCTGGGCCTTCTCGGCTCTGATGGGCATCTCGCTGTCGTCGATCTTCCTGGTGTACACCCACACCTCGATCGTCCGGGTGTTCTTCATCACCGCCGCCGCGTTCGGTGCGTTGAGCCTCTATGGCTACACCACCAAGCGTGACATGACCGGGATGGGTTCGTTCCTGATCATGGGCCTGTTCGGCGTCGTGATCGCCAGCCTGGTGAACCTGTTCGTCGCCTCGTCGATGCTGCAGTTCATCGTGTCGGTGGTGGGCGTGCTGGTATTCGCCGGCCTGACCGCCTGGGACACCCAGCGCCTGAAGAACGATTACATCTACGGCTACGGCTCGATGGGCGGCGACGTCGCCGAGCGGGCCGCCATCACCGGCGCGCTGTCGCTCTACCTGAACTTCATCAACCTGTTCACGCTGCTGCTCCAGCTGCTCGGACAGAAGGAATAACGGTCTCCTCCCAGACCTGACGGATCGAAGCCCCGGCCCCAGTGCCGGGGCTTTTGTTTTTGGGCAGCCGGCCTTGCGTGAGACACGGTGGAAACGCACACGCGCCGAGCGTATGACGGCGCGACCGCCTCCCGCCGCGACTGCCGAGACATCCGATGTCCAATGCCCTGATTCGCCCGGCGACCTCCGCCGACCTGCCTGCCATTACGGCGATCTACGAGCAGGCGGTGCGCTTCGGCACCGCGACCTTCGAGTTGACCCCGCCCGATCTTGCCGAGATGACGCAGCGGTTTGCCACCCTGACCGAGGCCGGCTTTCCGTATCTGGCCGCCGAAGTGGACGGAGCGATTGCCGGCTACGCCTATGCGGGGCCGTACCGGCCGCGGCCGGCCTACCGGTTCACGGTGGAGAATTCGATCTACCTCGACCCGGCGGCGCACCGCCGCGGCATCGGCAGCGCGCTGCTGCGCGATCTGATCGCCGGGTGCACGGAGAGCGGCTTCCGCCAGATGATCGCGGTGATCGGCGATTCCGCCAACGCCGCCTCGATCGCCCTGCATCGCAAAGCCGGCTTCACACCGATCGGCACCCACGCCGACGTCGGCTTCAAGTTTGGGCGCTGGCTGGACTCAGTGCTGATGCAGCGGACGCTGGGTGACGGCGGTCGGACGGTGCCGGAAACCTGAACCGAATTCGTCATGCCGGGGCACGCACGCCAGCGAGCCAACCCGGATGACAGAGTGGCTCACACCAGCGCCAGCTTGCGGTCGATCACCAGCAGCACACGCTCCAGTTCGTGGCCGCGGCGCAGGATCTGGCCGGAAGCACCGATGACGCTGTAGGCGCCTTGCTTGCGCGCCAGCCGCGGGTCTTTGACGATGCGGTAGATTGGCACTTCGGAGGCGCGGCGGAAGATCGAGAACACCGCGGTGTCTTTGAGGAAGTCGATGGCGTAATCGCGCCATTCGCCGGCCGCGACCATCCGACCATAGAGGTTGAGGATGCGATTGAGCTCCAGGCGGTTGAAGGTGACCAGTCCCTGCAGCGGTGCGGTGCCTGGGCGCTCCGCTGCGCGGCTCTCGCTGGGATCAGCCTCCCCGGAAATCAGATCCATCGGCGCCTCCTGTCACGACGCTGACATGATTGCGCTGCGGGCGCCGGGCCGCAAGGGGACCGAAAGCAGCAGGCGCCGAAACCGCGCTTTTGCGCGTGCGCCTCACGCCTTCGTTAGCCGAATTCTTATTGCCGCCCGATTTTCGCCCAGCGCGCGCCAAGCCCGCTTGCGATAACGCTATCACTGCGTTGGCCCGGTCCCTTCGGCTTCGGATTCCTCAGCCCCCAGCCCCCCGAAGCAGTCGGGATCGGGCCTGTACGCAGAACCTCGATCCCCCTCCTGGGCCGACGCAAGTTGGTCCTTTTTTGTTTTAAGGGGGCCGGCTCGCTTCCGGTCATGAAGCACGCAGCCAAGGGTTACGCAGCAGCACAGGCTGCTTTCCCCCAATCGCAGATGTCAGCCTTTAGTTCAGCGACGTGAAGGCGGCCCCGAGCATCGCACCGGGCTTTTCGCGGCTACCGTTCTGCACATAGACCGCCGCCGCATCGACGCCGTCGCCGACGACATTCTCCAGCGGCACCGTCCAATGCTCCGCCGCACCGGTCCAATCGCCGACCTTCAGCAGATTGCGCACCACGTTGTGGTAGGTGACGTGCCGGCCGCGGTTCTCGCCGCGCCCGATCTCGATCGGAATCGCTTTGGACACCGCGCAAATCCAGACCTCGCCGCTCTTGGCGGTCTCGCCCTGGGGCGCCGCTGCGACCGAGACTTTGATCTCTTTGCCCTCGACCGCCACCGAGACCGGTACGGTCATCACCCCGTCGGTCTTGTCGGTGGTCTTGATCGCGCTGTCGATGCCGGCCCGATTGCTGCCGACGAGGTGCGCCGACCCGTTGACGACGACCTGTGGGGTGAACACGTCCCGATCGCCTCGCACTTGCGAGTAGGCTTTCTGGCGAGCGGTAAAACGCGAGTCGGCCAAGGTGTCTTTCCAGCCGAGATAGTCCCAGTAATCGATCGGGAGGCTTAGGGCGATCACCGACGGATCACGTGCAAGTTCGCCGATGATCTTGTCCGCCGGCGGACAGGACGAACAACCTTGCGAGGTGAACAGCTCAACCACGGCGCGGGGCTCGGCGGCAGCAAGGTCCGCCGTCGCGATCGTCACGCACAGGCCGAGTGCGCCGGACCACCGCGAAAATCCACCAACACCATTCATCGTCGTTTGCCGAGCCGCCTTTGCCGAGTGCTTCGGGACGGCGGCACGCCGCCATCCATCGAGGAGCCTTAAAACGAAAAGGCGGCCCTTTGCATAGGCCGCCTTCCGTTCACCTGCCACTCACTTCGCAGTGAGGCATTCTGCGCCTATCGGCGAAGATCGCGGCTCAGGCCGCGAGCTTGCGCAGCACGTAGTGCAGAATACCGCCGTTGCGGTAGTAATCGAGTTCGTCGAGCGTATCGATGCGGCACAGCAGCGGCACGCGCTTGCGCTTGCCTGCAGCCGAGGTGATCTCGGCTTCCAGCATCTGCCGCGGCTTGAGGTCGCCCTCGAGGCCGCGGATCGTGACCTTCTCGTCGCCCTTGAGGCCGAGCGAGGCCCACGAGGTGCCCTCTTCGAAGGTCAGCGGCAGCACGCCCATGCCGACCAGGTTCGAGCGGTGGATACGCTCGAAGCTCTGGCAGATCACGGCGCGAACGCCGAGCAGACGGGTGCCCTTCGCGGCCCAGTCGCGCGACGAACCGTTGCCGTATTCGGCACCGGCGAACACCACCAGCGGCACCTTCTCTTCCTGGTACTTCATGGCAGCGTCGTAGATCGACATCTGCTCGCCGTCGGGCCAGTGCTTGGTCAGGCCGCCTTCCGGAATGTTGCCGTCGGCGCCCTTCAGCATGTGGTTCTTGATGCGGATGTTGGCGAAGGTGCCGCGCATCATCACTTCGTGGTTGCCGCGGCGGGTGCCGTACTGATTGAAGTCGGCCGGGCGGACCTGACGCTCGGTCAGGTACTTACCAGCCGGCGACGTCAGCTTGATCGAACCGGCCGGCGAGATGTGGTCGGTGGTGATCTTGTCGCCGAACAGCGCCAGCACGCGGGCGTCGACCACGTCGGTGATCGGCTCCGGCTGCTTGGTCATGCCTTCGAAATACGGCGGGTTCTGCACGTAGGTCGACGACATGTTCCACTTGTAGGTCTCGGACTCGACCGTCTTGATCTTGCGCCAGTTGGTGTCGCCCTTGAACACGTCGGCGTAGCGCGCCTTGAAGATCTTGGAGGTCACGTACTTCTTGACGAAGGCGTTGATCTCCTTGGTGCTCGGCCAGATGTCCTTCAGGTAAACCGGCTTGCCGTCCTTGCCGGTGCCGATCGGATCGACCGCGAGGTTCTTGGTCACCGAGCCGGCGAGCGCGTAGGCCACCACCAGCGGCGGCGACGCCAGATAGTTCGCCTGCACGTCTGGCGAGACGCGGCCTTCGAAGTTGCGGTTGCCCGACAGCACGGCGGCGGCAACGATGCCGTTGTCGTTGATCGACTTCGAGATCTCCTCCGGCAGCGGGCCGGAATTGCCGATGCAGGTGGTGCAGCCGAAGCCGACCAGGTTGAAGCCGACCTTGTCGAGGTCCTTCTGCAGACCCGAGTTCGCCAGATACTCGGCGACGACCTGCGAGCCCGGGGCCAGCGAGGTCTTCACCCACGGCGCCGCTTTGAGGCCCTTGGCGGCGGCGTTACGCGCCAACAGGCCGGCGCCGATCAGCACGCTCGGGTTCGAGGTGTTGGTGCAGGAGGTGATCGCCGCGATCACCACGTCACCATGGCCGATATCGAAATTGCGGCCTTCGACCTTGTAGCGGGCGCCGTCGAGCGCCTTCTTGTATTCGGCGTCCATCGCCGTGGTGAAGCCTTCCGCCACCGCCGGCAGCGCGACGCGACCCTCGGGACGCTTCGGACCGGCCAGCGACGGCACCACGTCGGCGAGGTCCAGCGTCAGCGTCACGGTGAACACCGGGTCCGGCGACTTGGCGGTGCGGAACAGGCCCTGCGCCTTGGCGTACTTCTCGACCAGCGCGACCCGCGCCGAGGCACGGCCCGAGGTCTTCAAGTAATCGATGGTTTCACCGTCGACCGGGAAGAAGCCGCAGGTCGCACCGTATTCCGGCGCCATATTGGCGATCGTCGCCTTGTCGGCGACCGAGAGGTTGTCGAGGCCCGGGCCGAAGAATTCGACGAACTTGCCGACCACGCCCTGCTTACGCAGCATCTGGGTGACGGTCAGCACCAGGTCAGTCGCGGTGACGCCTTCCTTGAGCGCGCCCTTGAGCTTGAAGCCGACCACTTCGGGCAGCAGCATCGACAGCGGCTGGCCGAGCATCGCAGCTTCCGCCTCAATGCCACCGACGCCCCAGCCGAGCACGGCGAGACCGTTGACCATGGTGGTGTGCGAGTCGGTACCGACCAGCGTGTCCGGATAGGCGACTTCGAAGGTACCGGTCTTGCGGCCGATCGTCATCTTCTCCTTCTTGGTCCAGACCGTCTGCGCCAAGTACTCGAGATTGACCTGGTGGCAGATGCCGGTGCCGGGCGGCACCACCGCGAAGTTCGAGAATGCCTTCTGGCCCCACTTCAGGAACTCGTAGCGCTCCTGGTTCTGCTTGTACTCCTCGGCGACGTTCTTCTTGAACGCCTGGTTGTTACCGAAGAAGTTGACGATCACCGAGTGGTCGATCACGAGGTCGACCGGCACCAGCGGATTGATCTTCTCGGCATCACCACCGAGCTTCTGCATCGCGTTGCGCATCGCCGCCAGATCGACCACGGCCGGCACGCCGGTGAAGTCCTGCATCAGCACGCGCGCCGGGCGGAATGCGATTTCGTGCTCCAGCGCCTTCTTCCGCATCCACTTGGCGACCGCCATGATGTCGGCCTTTTTGACGGTGCGGTCGTCCTCGTTGCGCAGCAGGTTTTCCAGCAGCACCTTCATCGAGTAGGGCAGACGGGAGATCCCCTTCAGGCCGTTCTTCTCGGCAGTGGGCAGGCTGTAATAGACGTAAGACTTGCTGCCGACCTTGAGGATCTTCCGGCATTTGAAGCTGTCGAGCGAGGTCATGTAAGGCGGGTCCCAGATTATCGTTTTCGATTGGGCGAGCTTGTATGCTGGCTCCGGAGGGGCAGGCCGTCCGGCTTGCAGGCGCCGATCGTGTGCTGCATCAAGTTCCGGCTTATAGAACCTTTCCAATTGCGCCGCCAGTTCGACAATGACAGGCGAGCGCATCGATTTGTGAGCAGACCGTTCCGATCCCGGAGCGGAACAGGTTGGGATACATGCGGCTGTCGGGGCGCGACTTACGGTGTGTACGAGGTGGCCGCGAGGTATTCGCCGGACTGGCCTTCGAGGCGAGCGGCGGCGAAGCGCTGGCGCTGGTCGGACACAACGGCGCCGGCAAGACGTCACTATTGCGGCTGATCGCCGGGCTGCTGACACCGGAGGCTGGAACCATCGCGCTCGACGGCGGGGAACCGGATACGCCGGTCGCCGAACAGGCGCACTATCTCGGCCATCGCGACGCGCTCAAGCCGTCGCTGAGCGTCGCTGAAAATCTCGGCTTCTGGCGTGACTTTCTCGGCGGCGAACGCACCGATCTGAGCGCCGGCATCAAGGCGGTCGGGCTCGGCCATGCGGCCGAACTGCCGGCGGCGTATCTGTCGGCCGGCCAGCGCCGGCGGCTGTCGATTGCCCGCCTGCTGGTGGTGCGGCGGCCGATCTGGCTGCTCGATGAACCGACCTCGGCGCTCGACGTCAAAGGCCAGGAGCTGTTCGTCGGCCTGATGCAGGATCACCTCACCCGCGGCGGCATCATCGTCGCCGCCACCCACACGCCACTCGGCATTCCGGTGCGCGAGCAGCGGATCGGAGCCGCGACATGACCGCGCTCGGCGCCATCATTCGCCGCGATATCAAGATTGCGCTCCGTGTCGGCGGCGGCGCGCTGATCGGCGTACTGTTCTTCCTCACCGTGGTGGTGCTGATGCCGTTCGCGGTCGGCCCGGACCTTGCGCTGCTCAAACGCCTCGGCCCCGCGATCCTGTGGCTCGGCGCGCTGCTCGCCAGCCTGCTGACGCTCGACCGGCTGTTCACTGCCGACGCCGAGGACGGCTCGCTCGACCTGATCGTGATGAGCCGCACCCCGCTGGAGCTGACCTGCGCCGCCAAGGCGCTGGCGCACTGGCTGGCGGCGGGTCTGCCGCTGATCGTCGCCACCCCGGTGCTCGGCCTGCTGCTCAACCTCGACGGCAGCGCCTCGCTGGCCGTGATGGCGACGCTGCTGGCCGGCACCCCGGCGCTGACCTTCACCGGCATGATCGGCGCCGCACTGGCGGTGGCGCTGCGGCGCGGGGGCCTGCTGCTGGCCGTGCTGGTGCTGCCGCTGTCGATCCCGGTGCTGATCTTCGGAGTTTCCGCCTCCCAGGCAGCGATCGTCGGCCCGGTGTCGTTCGGCACCCCGTTCTCGATCCTGTGCGCGATCTCGCTGCTCAGCCTGGTGATCGGCCCGTTCGCCGCCGCCGCCAGCCTGCGGCAGGGACTGGATTAGGGCGAATCACCGCTGATCAACTCCTTCGGAAGTCGCCGCCGACCTGCGTCACGTCATTGCCTGTGCGGGCCCCGGCCATTATCAGGGACGTCATGAAGCTGACCGAACTCGCCAATCCGACCCGGTTCCTGACGCTCGCGGGGCGCCTGCTGCCCTGGCTGGCGGCCGCGACCGCATTGGCGCTGGCGGCGGGACTGACCCAGGGCATGCTGGCACCCGACGACTACCAGCAAGGCGCGACCGTCAAGATCATGTTCGTGCACGTGCCGAACGCCTGGCTGGCGATGTTCGTGTGGGGGGTGATGAGCGTCGCCTCACTCGGCACGCTGGTCTGGCGGCATCCGCTCGCCGACGTCGCGGCCAAGACCGCCGCGCCGATCGGCGCGGCCTTCACCTTTCTCGCGCTGGTCACCGGCTCGCTGTGGGGGCGGCCGATGTGGGGCACCTATTGGGAATGGGACGCCCGGCTGACCTCGATGCTGGTGCTGTTTCTGATGTATCTCGGACTGATCGCGCTGTGGCGCGCGGTCGAGGACCCGTCCCGAGCCGCTCGCGCCGCCGCCGTGCTGACCTTGGTCGGCGCCGTCAACCTGCCGATCATCAAGTTCTCAGTCGACTGGTGGAATACGCTGCATCAGCCGGCCTCGGTGGTGCGGGTGGGCGGATCGACGCTCGACAAGGCGTTCCTGATCCCGCTACTGGTCACCGCGATCGGGTTTTCACTGCTGTTTCTGACGCTGCATCTAGCCGCGATGCGGAACGAGATCCTGCGCCGGCGGGTGCGTTCGCTGCAGATGATGCAGGCCAGCCGGGCCGAGGCGGCGTGATGTTCGGCAAATACGCGGACTTCATCGTCTCATCCTACGCCGCGACCGCGATCGTGGTGCTGCTGCTGATCGGCTGGGTGGTGCTGGATTATCGCAAGCAGAAGGCGCGGCTGCGCGACCTCGAAGCCCGCGGCGCCGTCCGCCGCTCCGGCCGCAGCGCCACCGATCACTAACAACGCACGGATCATCATGAGCGACACCTTCGATCCCGCCTCGCCGAAGCGCCGCTCCTGGCTGGTGGTGCTGCCGGCGCTGCTGTTCGCCGGGCTGGCGGTGTTGTTCTGGTTTCGGCTGGGCGACAGCGACGTGTCGCGGATCCCCTCGGCCCTGATCGGGCGGCCGGCGCCGCAGACGCCGCTACCGCCGCTGGACGGCCTGAGCCGTGACGGCAGCCAGGTCGCGGGACTCGATCCGGCGATGTTCAAGGGCAAGGTCAGCGTCGTTAACGTCTGGGCGTCGTGGTGCGTGCCTTGCCATGACGAAGCGCCGCTGCTGATGACGCTGGCGCAGGACACCCGCATCCAGCTCGTCGGGATCGACTACAAGGACAAGCCCGACAATGCCCGCCGTTTCCTCGGCCGGTACGGCAATCCGTTCGCCGCTGTCGGGGTCGATGCCTCGGGCCGCGCTGCGATCGAATGGGGCGTGTACGGCGTGCCGGAGACCTTCGTCATCGGGCGCGACGGCAAGATCGCCTACAAGCTGGTCGGACCGATTACGCCGGACAACATCGAGAGGGTGCTGAAGCCGGAAATCAGCAAGGCGCTGGCGGCGTCGCAGAGCTGACCAACCTGTTAGCACCGCCAAAAGCCCCTCGAAAATAAATCAGACCGTTTATCGGTCGTTCATCGCACCGCCATTGCGGCGCCATGAATCCGGGATGAGCTTCGGGCGTTACTAACAACGTCCTTTGGAGGGACATCCGATGGGTACTTCGACTTTCCGTCGTCTCACGCTCGCCCCGCTCGCCGTCGCGCTCGGCCTGCTCGCCTCCGCGCCGGCGATGGCGCAGGCTCCGCAGCCGGCCACGCCGCCGACCGCCAAATCCGACAAGATGGCCCCTCCGCCGAAAGCTGAGACCAAGGCGGCCGCTCCGGCGAAGTCGGAGAAGGTCGAGCTCCTCGATATCAACTCGGCGACCGCCGAACAGCTCGACGCGCTCCCCGGCGTCGGCAAGGCGTACTCCGCTGCGATCATCAAGGGCCGGCCCTACAAGGGCAAGGACGAGCTGGTGCAGAAGAAGATCGTGCCGCAGAAGACCTACGACGGCATCAAGGACAAGATCATCGCCAAGCAGAAGTAAGTCAGGCGATCACGCGACGCCAACGCGTCAACGTACTACGTCATGCCCGGGCTCGACCCGGGCATCCATCCCTTCACAACAAGATGGATTGCCGGGTCAAGCCCGGCAATGACGGCCTGGGGCCAAGCAGCCTCACCGCCCCGACACGTCGCCTTCGTCGGCTGCGCTCTGTTCGAGCGTGGCGGGTTCAGCCGCGTAGCGCTTGGTCAGCGGCATCTGCAGCAGCGCGAACAGCATGGTGAGCGGCACCACGCCGAACACCTTGAAGTTGACCCAGAAGTCGGTCGACTGCGTCCGCCAAACTGCTTCGTTCAGCAGCGCCATCGCAAAGAAGAACAGCGCCCAGCGCAGCGTCAGCTTGCGCCAGCCCGCCGCCGTCAGGTTGAACACCTGATCGAACATGATGGCGATGAAGCTGCGGCCGAACAGCAGCCCGCCGCCGAGCACCGCGCCGAACAGCGAGTACACGATGGTCGGCTTCATCTTGATGAAGGTCTCGTCGTGCAGCACCAGCGTCAGGGTGCCGAACACCAGCACCACCACGGCGGTGACCAGCGCCATCACCGGCACATGCCGGGTGACGACGTAGGACGCGATCACGGCCGCCACCACCGCCACCATGAAGGCACCGGTCGCGGCGAACAGATGAAACTTGGCGTTGACGATGAAGAACACCAGCAGCGGCCCAAGCTCGGTCGCCAGCTTGAACAGCGGGTGCGGCCGGTTGGGCTTGAGCAGGTCGTCCGTCATGCCGCCTCCGTGCCGGCGATCGCCTTGGCGAAATCGCGCGCGGTGAACGGCGCCAGATCCTCGACGCCCTCGCCGACACCGATGAAATGCACCGGCAGCTTATGCTTCTCGGCGATCGCCACCAGGATGCCGCCGCGCGCCGTGCCGTCGAGCTTGGTCATCACCAGGCCGGTGACGCCGGCGGTCTTGGTGAACGCCTCGACCTGCGACAGCGCGTTCTGGCCGACGGTGGCGTCGAGCACCAGCAGCACCGCATGCGGCGCGGTGGCATCGACCTTCTTGATGACCCGCACCACCTTTTCGAGCTCGCTCATCAGTTCGGTGCGGTTCTGCAGCCGACCGGCGGTATCGATCAGCAGCACGTCACGGCCTTGCTCTTTGGCTGCGGTCAGCGCGTTGAAGGCGAGGCCTGCGGCGTCCGAACCCTGCGCGCCTGCGACCACCGGGGTGCCGGTGCGATCGCCCCAGACCTTGAGCTGATCGATCGCCGCAGCCCGGAAGGTGTCGCCGGCGGCCAGCATCACCTTGTGGCCCTCGGAGGCGAACCGGGCCGACAATTTGCCGATGGTGGTGGTCTTGCCGGAACCGTTGACCCCGACCATCAGGATCACGAACGGCTTGTTGCCGGCGTCGACCTCGAGCGGCTGCGCCACCGGCGCCAGCACCTTCTCGACCTCCGCGGCCACGATCTCTTTGACGTCGCTGGCCGAGATCATCTTGTCGTAGCGGCCCTCGCCGACCGCCTTGGCGATCCGCGCCGCCACCTCGGTACCGAGATCGGCGCGCAGCAGCACGTCCTCGATCTCCTCGAGCATCGCCCGATCGAGCTTGCGCTTGGAGACGAATTCCGACAGCGCGGTCCCGATCGAGCTCGAGGTGCGCTTCAGTCCGCTGGACAGCCGTCGCCACCAGCTCTGTTTCGAATTTTCCGGAGTGTCGCTCATCAGGGCGCTGTGTTAGCCGTTTCGCGCCATGAACGAAAGCCACCCAGATCAATTCGAGCCGCCGGAACTGACCCCCGACGAGATCCAGGCCCGCGTGCTGTATCGCGACGGGCTGATGCTGGTGATCGATAAACCGCCGGGGCTGCCGGTGCATCGCGGCCCCAAGGGCGGTCCGAACCTGGAGGCTTCGTTCGATGCGCTCCGCTACGGTTTGCCGCGCCCCCCGGTGCTGGCGCATCGGCTCGACCGCGACACCTCCGGCTGCCTGGTGCTCGGCCGCCACCGCAAGGCCACCGCCACGCTGGGGCTGCTGTTCAAGCATTCGCGGATTTCCAAGACCTATTGGGCGATCGTCGAAGGCGGCCCGACCGAAGACCAAGGCAGCATCGACCTGCCGATCGCCAAGCTCAACGCCGAACGCGGCTGGTGGCAGAAGGTCGACCAGGAAAGTGGGCTCCCGTCGCTGACGAAATGGCGGGTGATGGGGCGGTCGGGAGTTTTGCCGGCCGCCGCGACGACCACCTCCGCAACATCCGCCCCGATCCGCGACGCCACGGCGAGCGGCTCCCCTCCCCCTTGCGGGGAGGGGTCGGGGGTGGGGGTCCACAGCGGCAGCCTTACTTCGGGGCGCCCTCACCCCAACCCTCTCCCGCAAGCGGGAGAGGGAGTTCGCCCTGCTCGGGGAGAGGCAGATAATCTGTCTCGAAAGCCGGGCGCGATCCTTGGCGCGCCGCCTCCGACGCAGCTCACATGGCTCGCGCTCGAACCGATCACCGGCCGGACCCATCAGCTCCGGGTTCATTGCGCCGCGATGGGCTGGCCGATCCTCGGCGACAACATCTATGGCAATGGCCCGCGGTTCGGCGAACCGCGGCTGCATCTGCATGCCCGCGAGATCGTCATCCCATTGTCACGCAACAAGCCGCCTGTGGTGGTCACAGCGCCGCCGCCGACGCATATGCACCCGCGGCTCTCGGCCTGCGGCTGGACAGCAGACTGACCCACGGCCTCAGGCGGTCGCGGCCCACGCCGTGATGCCAGGCATCCCGCCGCAGCGCACGCATTCCGATCACGCCCCTGCACATGCGCGCGATCAGCGCCGAAAGTCGGATGACTGCACCGCTTGTCGCGGCCCGGCGTACCGACGCATAATTGCCTTAACAACAACAGCCGGAGGCTGAGACGATCGCACGTCTCTTCACCGGCGATGCTCCCCCGTAACGTTTCCATGACTTCGCCCGGATCGCAGGATCAACGATCGGCGGAGCCAGACTCGTTGGCGGGTGAGTCGCCGGTTGCAGCGGGGTTGCGGTCGAGCACCGACGGCGGGTGCGGCATCGGCCGCGTTTTTGTGGAGGAACGAATGTCCGAGAAGATCTACGACGTGCCCGCAGAGTGGGCGAGCCGCGCCTTCGTCGACGACGCCAAATATCGCCAGATGTACGAGCGCTCGGTCACGGATCCGACCGGATTCTGGGCGGAGCACGCCAAGCGTGTCGATTGGATCAAGGCGCCGACCAAGATCGACAACTGGTCGTTCGCGCCCGGCAACGTTTCGATCAAGTGGTTCGAGGACGGCGTCCTCAACGCCGCCTACAACTGCATCGACCGCCACCTCGACAAACGCGGCGACCAGGTCGCGATCATCTGGGAAGGCGACGATCCTTCGCAGTCGCGCAGCATCACCTATCGCGAGCTGCACGACGAAGTCTGCAAGTTCGCCAACATCCTGCGCAACCGCAATGTCGGCAAGGGCGACCGCGTCACCATCTATCTGCCGATGATTCCGGAAGCCGCGTTCGCGATGTTGGCCTGCGCCCGGATCGGCGCGATCCACTCGGTGGTGTTCGCCGGCTTCTCGCCCGACAGCCTCGCGGGCCGCATCAACGACTGCAACTCGAAGATCGTCATCACCGCCGACGAAGGCCTGCGCGGCGGCCGCAAGGTGCCGCTGAAGGCCAATGTCGACGCGGCGCTGAAGAAGTGCGAGGGCGTCGACTGGGTGATGGTGGTCAAACGCACCGGTGCCGCGGTCGAAATGGATGACGTCCGCGACTTCTGGTACCACGAAGCGGCCGAGGTGGTGACGACCGAGTGCCCGGTCGAGCACATGCACGCCGAAGACCCGCTGTTCATCCTCTACACCTCGGGCTCGACCGGCCAGCCGAAGGGCGTGCTGCACACCACCGGCGGCTATCTGGTGTTCGCGTCGATGACGCACCAATACGTCTTCGATTATCACGACGGCGACATCTACTGGTGCACCGCGGACGTCGGCTGGGTCACCGGCCACAGCTACATCCTGTACGGGCCGCTCGCCAACGGCGCCACGACGCTGATGTTCGAAGGCGTGCCGAACTATCCGACCAATTCCCGGTTCTGGGAAGTGATCGACAAGCACAAGGTCAACATCTTCTACACCGCACCGACCGCGATCCGCGCGCTGATGCAGGCCGGCGACGAGCCGGTGAAGAAGACCTCGCGCAAGTCGCTCCGCCTGCTCGGCTCGGTCGGCGAGCCGATCAATCCGGAGGCCTGGGAGTGGTACCACCGCGTCGTCGGCGAGGACCGCTGCCCGATCGTCGACACCTGGTGGCAGACCGAGACCGGCGGCATCCTGATCACCCCGCTGCCCGGCGCCACCAAGCTGAAGCCCGGCTCAGCGACCCGGCCGTTCTTCGGCGTGGTGCCCGAGATCCTCGATCCGGAAGGCAACGTTCTGGAAGGCGAATGCACCGGCAACCTCTGCCTCGCCCGCTCCTGGCCGGGACAGATGCGGACCGTGTACGGCGACCATGCCCGATTCGAGCAGACCTACTTCTCGGCCTACAAGGGCAAGTACTTCACCGGTGACGGCTGCCGGCGCGACACCGACGGCTTCTACTGGATCACCGGCCGGGTCGACGACGTCATCAACGTCTCGGGTCACCGGATGGGCACCGCCGAGGTCGAATCCTCGCTGGTGGCGCATCCGAAGGTGTCCGAGGCGGCGGTGGTCGGCTATCCGCACGACATCAAGGGCCAGGGCATCTACGCCTATGTGACCCTGATGGCCGGCGAAGAGCCGACTGAGGAGCTGCGCAAGGAATTGGTCGCCTGGGTCCGCAAGGACATCGGCCCGATCGCCTCGCCCGACCTGATCCAGTTCGCGCCCGGCCTACCCAAGACTCGCTCCGGCAAGATCATGCGCCGAATCCTACGCAAGATCGCGGAGGACGAACCGTCCTCGCTCGGTGACACCTCGACACTGGCCGATCCCGCGGTGGTCGACGATCTGGTCGAGCATCGCCAGAACAAGCACCACAAGGCGAGCTGACCGACCCCGCCGCCGCCGCTGCCGACAGCGGCCGCTGCTCTCTCCAGAGGCCCCACCTGTGATTCGCAGGCGGGGCCTCTTCTCGTCTGGCGGGTACACGGGCCAGGATCTCTTTGTAGTTGATCGATGGCGGCTTCCAGCTCGCTTCCGCCTCGTTCCGGCTGTGCTGATTCGATCACATCCGAGCGAGGAACGCAGCTCCCGGGCGTTTTACCGGCGGGTGTTGTTTGCCGGACATTTACTTTGTTCCCCGGATTTTTCTTCAATGGTACGCTCGCGTTCATTTCGGTCGTCCAGCACACACCGGTTGGTTAGTTCGCGCTGCGACCATCGCGGGCGCTGGGGAGCGCCGGAGCGAAGCTGACCGGTGCGAGGAAACTGGAGAGACTGAATGTCTTTTGGATTTCGTTCGGCGAAATTGGCCATGGTGGCCGTGGTCTTGGCGGGCGCCAGCGTGCTGACCGCGCCGCGGGCCGAAGCGCGGCCCGACCTGGTCGTCTTCCGCGGCGACTATTCGCCGGGGACGATCGTGGTGCGGACCGGCGAGCGGCGGCTGTACCTGGTGGTCGAGCCGGGCCACGCGGTGCGTTATCCGGTCGGCGTCGGCAAGGCCGGCAAGCAATGGGCCGGCGTCACCAAGATCGACGGCAAATTTCGCAATCCGGCCTGGGCCCCGCCGGCCGAGGTCAAGCGCGATGTCCCGACCATTCCGGACGTGATCCCGGGCGGATCGCCGGCCAACCCAATGGGCGTCGCTGCGATGACGCTGGCAGGTGGCGAATACGCCATCCACGGCACCAACCGGCCACAGTCGATCGGCGGCTTCGTGTCCTATGGCTGCATCCGGATGCTGAATGACGACATCACCGACCTCTACGAGCGCGTCCCGGTCGGCACTCAGGTGGTGGTGATGCGCTGAGGACATCAGCGCGGTCTAAAAGGAAAAGCCGCGGACGGATCCGCGGCTTTTTTGTTACGTGAGATCGCGTCCGCTCAGCGCGGCGGCGCCACGCCCGGAGGCGGCGGCGGCAGTGCTGCCTGGCCGCCGTTGAGCAGCGGCGTGATGCGCCGGATGGTGACGCGGCGGTTCTGACGCTCCGGAGCCTGGGTCTGGATCTTCAGATACTGCTCGCCATAGCCCTGCGAGGTCAGGTTCTCGGCCGGCACCCCGAACTGCTGGGTGAGCAGTGCGGCAGCCGCCTCGGCGCGACGATCCGACAGCGACAGATTATCGGTGTCGTTGCCGACCGCGTCGGTGTGGCCTTCGATCAGGAACACCTCACGCGGGTTACGCTGGATCGCCCGGTTGAGACCGTCCGCAATCGCCTGCAGCTTCGCGGCCTGATCCGGGGGAATGTCCCACGAGCCCAGGTCGAAGTTGATGGTGTTGAGATCGATCGACGGCATCCGCTGCCGCACCGCCGGGCTGTAGCGGATCTCGTCCATGGTGTAGCGACGCTCGATCCGTTCGACCGGCGGCGCTTCCAGGGTTTCGTAGATCAGCTCCGGCGAAGCGTCCTCGTAGTCGACGATGTAGCGGTCGCGGGGAATCCGGATCACCGGGGGCGGCAGATCGACGTAGAAGTTGGCCCGGTCGCGCGGACCGTAGCTGTTGTCGATGATAATGATTTCGCGGCCGTCACGATCGCGGCGGATCCGTCGCATCAGTTGGCCGTCGTCGCCGGTGATGTTGATGATCTCGGTGCCATCGGGGCGCACCACGATCGTGCGCGTGCCACCGCCGCGAATCTGCTCGGTGCGGATGTCGCGCGCGCCGTAGCGGAAGCGATCCACCTCGTTGTGGCGGATGAACTCCTGGCCGCTCGGGTCGCGCACGATGATGCGGCCCGGCTCGGTGATAACGATGCGGCCGTTCTCGTTGACCTCGCGGCGCTGGCCACGGAAGTCGGACATGTTGCGCGGCCCAGGCGCCTGCGCGCCGGGAGCGATGGGGGTCAGCGCCTGCGGTGGCGGAGGCGCGGGCGGGATCGGCGCGGTTACGGCCGGCGGCGGAGGTGCCGGCGGAGCGACAGCGGGACCTGCCGGCGGCTGACCGGGCTGCGGCGGAACCGGCTGCGGTTGGCCGGGCGGCGGGGCAACGGCGGGACCGGCGCCGGGAGCGCCCGGACCGGCTTGCGGACGCGGCGGGGGACCGCCGGCGGGGGCGCCGGGTTGCGGACCGCGTTCGCCGGACGGTCGGGCGCCGGGCGCGACGGCGGGGCCCGACGGATTCGCCGGCGAAGTCGGGGCGGCCTGCGGCGCGGCCGAGGGGGCCGGTGTCGGTGCCGCAGCAGGCGGCGGATTGGCGGCCGCAGGCGGGGGCGGCGGACCGCGACGCGGCGCTTCGCCCGGCGGCGGGGTCATGCCCGGCGCAGTCCCATTCGGCGGAGTGCCCGGCGCTCCTGGAGGCGGACCGCGGCGCTCGCCCGGGGGCTGCTTGGCGGCATCCGGCTTGGCAGCATCCGGCGCGGCCGCATTGGGCGGAACCGCACCGGGCGGCGGGCCACGGCGCTGTGGTGCTTCGCCTGCGGGCGGCGCGGGCGGACGGACGGGAGCGGCGGCGGGCGGCGGCGCAGCCGGACGCTCAGCAGGCGCAGCGGGCGGCGGAGCCGAGGGCTTCGGAGCCGGCGGAGGTGGCGGGGCCGCATGCGGAGGAGGCGGCGGAGCGCTGTGGCTCGGCGGCGGAGGCGGAGGAGGCTCAGCGCGCTTGGGCGCGGGCGCCGGAGCGGCTGCCGGCGGCGGAGGAGGCGGTGCGGCCCGCGGAGGAGCAGGCGGCGGGGGCGGCGGCGCGGCATGGGGCGGAGCTGCGGCCGGCGGGGGCGGCGGAGCGCTCGGGGCGGCCTTGGGCGGCGCGGGCGCAGGGCGCGGACCGGGCGGCGGCGCTTCCTTGGCCTTTTCCTCGGACGGGGCCGGCGCTGGGCCGCCCTGCACCGCCTGCGCGAGCAGCACCGGCGCGGACGCGCTCTCGGCCACCGCGGGATGACCGATCAGCGATCCCAGCGTCAGCGCCGTGGTCGCGAGCAGTGCAACATTTAACTTCGTCATCAAACAGACCCTCAATGGAGCAGGCGGACTGCGCGCGACGCAGTCGAACGGTCAGCCGCCGTGTTCCGATCAACGACAAGGCGTGAGGCCCAATTGTGGCAACCGGCTTCGGCCGAAGAGAAATAATTCCGCCGCGTCCGAGCTTCGGACGCGGCGTCATTCATCACAAGTTCAGGACCAGGATAAGCATCGCGGCAGATCAGTGACTCGTTTGTGAGCCTAGTACCAACAGCCGCGTGGAGAAGTCATGCGACGCCAGGATTCGGCACACTGCGTCCAGGACTCTGCATCGGCACTTCGGCCGGCATCTGACCCGGTAATTCGTTCGGCTGCGGCGGCGCGCCGGGCTCCTCGATCGGCGGCGGAATGTCGGGATTGGGATTGCCGGGAGGTTGCTCCAAAGGCGGCTCGGTCGGCGTGCCGGGCGTACTCGGGGGCACCTCCGGCGGAGGAGTGACAGGTCCAGGATCGTTCGGGACTTCCTTCGGCTCGCCGGGCGCCATTAGATCGCCACCTTGGCGTTCTCGCCGAGGTCGGGCCGGCTCCCGGTCGCAGCCGCCACCAACATCTTGGCGTAGCTCACGAGGGTGCCGGGCGAATCCCAATACTCGGCTTCCTCCGGCATCACCTTGAGCACTCGGATGTTTGGATCATCCGCGCTGTCCCACCACGCCTTGGCCTCTGTGCCGAACAGCTCCTTGATCTTGGCGCGGTCGTTGCTGATCGCCGCATAGCCGTTGACCGAGACGTACTTCTGCGCGCTGGCATTGGCGAAGCCGAGATTGACGTGATGGTCCTGAGCGATCTCCTCGTCCTTGTGGCGGCGCACATCGGTGAGGAAGTAGATCGCGCCCTCTTCGGGCCTCACATAGGCGGCCATCGGGCGCGACCGGATCTTTTCGCCGTCGCGCGTCGCCAACATCGCGAAGGTGATCTTCTTCATCAGATCCCAGGCGTGCTGTGCGTTGCCCTCGTTCATCGTCGCCGCCATCTCGCTCTCCCTTGTTCGTCAGCAGCGATAACGATCGCTTTGCGGTGATGTTCCGCGAGAGCCAGGCAATGAGGCTGCACAGTCATTGCGCGGGAGCGCAGCGACGAAACAATTCAGAAACTTCCTTCACGCGACTGGATTGCTTCGCTTCGTTCGCAATGATGGGGAGAGATCGGTGACCAAAACAAAACGGCCGGGCGTAAGCCCGGCCGTTGGTATCAGCAATAACCTGCGCGCGTCAGATCTGGCGTTCAACCAGCTTGAGCTTGAGGTTGGCGATCGCTTCCGACGGGTTGAGACCCTTCGGGCACGCCTTGGCGCAGTTCATGATGGTGTGGCAGCGATAAATCCGGAACGGATCTTCGAGATTGTCGAGGCGCTCGCCGGTGGCTTCATCGCGGCTGTCTTCGACCCAGCGGGTCGCCTGCAGCAGCGCGGCCGGGCCGAGGAAGCGATCCGAGTTCCACCAATAGCTCGGGCACGAGGTCGAGCAGCAGGCGCACAGGATGCACTCGTACAGGCCGTCGAGCTTTTCGCGATCGGAGTGGCTCTGCCGCCATTCTTTCTGCGGGGTCGGTGTCACGGTCTGCAGCCAGGGCTGGATCGAGGCGTACTGCGCATAGAAGTTGGTCAGGTCTGGAACCAGATCCTTCACCACCGGCTGGTGCGGCAGCGGGTTGATCTTCACCGCGTCGTCGCGAACGTCGTCCATCGCCTTGGTGCAGGCGAGCGTGTTCTCGCCGTCGATGTTCATCGCGCACGAGCCGCACACGCCTTCGCGGCAGGAGCGGCGGAAGGTCAGGGTCGGGTCGATGTTGTTCTTGATCCAGATCAGGCCGTCGAGAACCATCGGGCCGCAGTCGTGCTTGTCGACGTAGTAGGTGTCGACGCTCGGGTTCTTGCCGTCGTCCGGATTCCAGCGATAGACGCGGAATTCACGAACCTCGGTCGCGCCTTCCGGCTTCGGCCAGGTCTTGCCGCCGACAATCTTCGAATTCTTCGGAAGTGCGAATTCAACCATGGATCTGCCTCTGGTCTCTCCTGGTCATTGCCGGGCTCGACCCGGCGATCCATCTCGTTGGGAAGAAGATGGATGCGCGGATCAAGTCCGCGCATGACGATTTTGAATCAATACACCCGCGGCTTCGGCGGGATGTACTGGACGTCGTTGGTCATCGTGTAGTCGTGCACCGGCCGATAATCGATGGTCACGTCGCCCTTGTCACCGATCCAGGCCAGCGTGTGCTTCATCCAGTTGGCGTCATCGCGATCCGGGAAGTCTTCGCGGGCGTGGGCGCCGCGGCTCTCGGTGCGGTTGGCGGCGGAGTTCATCGTCACCACCGCCTGGACGATCAGATTGTCGAATTCCAGGGTCTCGACGAGATCGGAATTCCACACCAGCGTTCGATCCGACACGCCGACGTCGCCGACGCTGCCATGGACGTTGGCGATCAGTTCCTTGCCCTCGGCGAGCACTTCGCCGGTGCGGAACACCGCGCAGTTGTTCTGCATCACGTGCTGCATCCGCTCGCGCAGCTTGGCGGTCGGGGTGCCGCCCTTGGCGTAGCGATACTTGTCGAGCCGCGACAGCGACATGTCGGCGGAGCTGGCCGGCAGTTCAGGCTGCTTGCCGTTCGGCACCAGCTTCTCAGCGCAGCGCAGCGCTGCGGCGCGGCCGAACACCACGAGGTCGATCAGCGAGTTGGAGCCGAGGCGGTTGGCGCCGTGCACCGACACGCAGGCGGCTTCGCCGATCGCCATTAGGCCCGGCACCACTGCGTTGTCGTCGCCGTCCTTCTTGGTGACGACTTCGCCGTGGAAGTTCGTCGGGATGCCGCCCATGTTGTAGTGCACGGTCGGCAGGATCGGGATCGGCTCGCGGGTGACGTCGACGCCGGCGAAGATCCGTGCCGATTCCGAGATGCCCGGCAGCCGCTCGTGCAGCACTTCCGGCGCCAGATGGTCGAGGTGCAGGAAGATGTGGTCCTTCTTCTTGCCGACGCCGCGACCTTCGCGCATTTCGATCGTCATCGCGCGCGAAACGACGTCGCGCGAGGCGAGATCCTTGGCCGACGGCGCATAGCGCTCCATGAAGCGCTCGCCCTCGGAGTTGACCAGATAGCCACCCTCGCCGCGGGCGCCTTCGGTCACCAGACAGCCCGAGCCGTAGATGCCGGTCGGGTGGAACTGAACGAACTCCATGTCCTGCAGCGGCAGGCCGGCGCGCAGCGCCATCGCGCCGCCGTCGCCCGTGCAGGTGTGCGCCGACGTGCAGGAGGCGTAGGCACGGCCGTAGCCGCCGGTCGCCAGGATGGTGGTCTGCGCCTTGAAACGATGGATGGTGCCGTCGTCGAGCTTCAGCGCCACGACGCCGCGGCAGCAACCCTGATCGTCCATGATCAGGTCGATGGCGAAGAACTCGATGTAGAACTCAGCCGAGTGGCGCAGCGCCTGACCGTACATCGTGTGCAGCATGGCGTGGCCGGTGCGGTCGGCGGCCGCGCAGGTGCGCTGCGCCTGGCCCTTGCCGAAATCCATCGTCATGCCGCCGAACGGCCGCTGATAGATCTTACCGTCTTCGGTGCGCGAGAACGGCACACCCCAATGCTCGAGTTCGTACACGGCTTCCGGCGCGTTGCGGACCATGTACTCGATCGAGTCCTGATCGCCGAGCCAGTCCGACCCCTTCACGGTGTCGTACATGTGCCAGCGCCAGTCGTCCTTGTGCATGTTGCCGAGCGAGGCCGAGATGCCGCCCTGGGCCGCCACGGTGTGCGAGCGGGTCGGGAACACCTTGGTGATGCAGGCGGTGCGGAGGCCCGCTTCGCTGCAGCCGACCACCGCGCGCAAACCCGCGCCGCCGGCGCCGACCACCACGACATCGTAGGTGTGGTCCTCGATCGGATAGGCGTTGCCGCCCGCCGCCGGGGCGCCGTTGACGTTCGCCGCCATACCTTAAACTCCGGATGCCATTTTGAAGATCGCAAAGATCGCGGCCAGCGCCACGGCGATCGAGAAGAAGTTGTTGGCCATGATGGTGACCAACTTGAGCTTTTCGTTCTGGACGTAGTCCTCGATCACCACCTGCATGCCGATCTTCATGTGGATCGCGGAGGCAATGATGAACAGGATCATGATCAGCGAGATCAGCGGAGAGCCGAGGATCTGCGCGGCGGCCGCCTGGTTGCGGCCGAGCAGCATCATGATCACCACGATGGTCGGCAGGATCAGCAGCGCCATGGCGACGCCGGTGATGCGCTGCTGCCAGAAATCCGAGGTTCCGGAGCCGGCGGGGCCGAATTTGCGCACCTTGCCGATCGGGGTGCGCATCGAGGTCGGCGTGCGCTTGCCGTGGGCGTCGCTGCTCATCGGGCCACCCCCATCGAATAGGCAATCACCCAGAGCAGAACGGTCAGCACGATGCCACCGATCAGCGCCGCCCAGGTCAGCCACTCGCGGTCGGCGGTCTTGAAGCCGTAGCCGAGGTCCCAGACGAAGTGGCGGACGCCGCTGAGCATGTGGTGCATCAGCGACCACGTGTAGCCGAACACGATCAGCCGGCCGATCCACGAGCCGGTAAAGGCCTGGACATTGGCGTAGGCGGTCGGGCCGGCGGCGCAGGCGATCAGCCACCACGCCAGCAACAAGGTTCCAGAATACAGGGCAATGCCGGTGGCGCGATGGACGATGGACATCGTCATCGTCAGGCTCCAGCGGTAGGCCTGCATGTGAGGCGAAAGCGGTCGTTCGATCCTGGCGGTCATCGGCTCAATCGGTTGGCGGCGAGCGGACAGGGCCCCGGGGAGAGGCTCGCGAAGGTGCCTCTATTTACGGAGCTCATTGATTGAGCGCAACGATGAAATGACATCCACAGAATTTCAATTCAGTTCTTGAAGTCTCATCGATGCAAGGCCCTGGAGGCCTCCCTCTGGTGCTCGGGTGGCGCGAGCGCTGAAGTGCGATTCACAACCCGGGAGCCGGCGTCCAGTTGCTCGCGCGAGGCGACGGCGGCGGTGCGATGCGAACTGGACGAATTCTGATCAGCAACTTGCGCCACTGCTTTCGCGACCAGCCGCCGCATGCGACAGTTTAGCCGTCATCGCCGGGATTTCCCTGTCCCGCAGCACCGCGTTCAGTCTGCATGAGCCACGATCATCATCACCATCATGGGCCCGGTGCCGCGCACGGCGCCGGTGGCCACAGTCACGCGCCGCAGGATTTCGGCCGCGCGTTTGCGATCGGCATCGCGCTCAACATGGTGTTCGTGGTCGCCGAAGCGGCATTCGGTTACTTCAGCAATTCGATGGCGCTGATCGCCGACGCCGGCCACAACCTGTCCGATGTCGCCGGGCTGGTGGTGGCGTGGATCGCCGCCGGGCTGTCGAAGCGGCCGCCCTCGGCGCGCTACACCTACGGACTGCGCGGCTCCTCGATTCTGGCAGCGCTGTTCAACGCGGTGTTTCTGCTGCTCGCTGTCGGCGCAATCGGATGGGAAGCGGTGGTGCGGCTGTTCGCGCCGGAGCCGGTCGCAGGTATCACCGTGATGGTGGTGGCCGGGATCGGCATCGTCATCAATGCCGTGACCGCCTGGCTGTTCGCGTCGGGCCGTCACAGCGACCTCAACATCCGCGGCGCTTACTTGCACATGGCGGCGGATGCTGCGGTGTCGGCCGCAGTGGTGGCGGCCGGCGTGATCATCCTGTTGACCGGCTGGTACTGGATTGATCCGGCCGTCAGCCTGATCGTCGCGGTGGTGATCGTTTGGGGCACCTGGGGCCTATTGCGCGATTCCACCGCGCTGTCGCTCGCCGCCGTGCCGCGCGACATCGATCCCACAGCGGTGCGGGCGTTCCTGTCGAAACTTCCCGGCGTCACGCAGGTCCACGACCTGCACATCTGGGGGATGTCGACCACCGAAGTGGCGCTGACCTGCCATCTGGTGATGCCCGGCGGCTCGCCGGGAGATCCCTTCCTGGTCGACCTTGCCCACGAACTGCAGCACGATTTCGGCATCGCGCACACCACGGTGCAGATCGAGACCGATCCCAACACGGTGTGCGCACTGGCGCCGGATCACGTGGTGTAGGTGCCCTCCTCGCATCGAAGGCTGCTGCTGAGCGGGAACGATTTATAAGACCGCGCCTGCAATTCCCCCTCGTCAGAAGTCATTCCGGGGCGCTCGCGATAGCGAGCGAACCCGGAATCTCGATGTGACGGAAAAGAACGGGTGCACAACAACGTCTGGATTCCGGGTTCGCGCTGCGCGCGCGCCCCGGAATGACGGTGTGTGAAGAGTGATGGTGAAGGCGGCGCGCGCGATTACTTATAAATGTCCTTGTACGTCTCGCGCAGGACGTTCTTCTGGACCTTGCCCATGGTGTTGCGCGGCAGGTCGTCGACGAAGATCACCTTCTTCGGCATCTTGAACTTGGCGAGCTGGCCGTCGAGGCCGTGCAGCACCTGCGCTTCGTCGATCGTGGCACCCTTGTCGCGCACCACCACGGCAGTGACGCCCTCGCCGAAATCGGCGTGCGGCACGCCGATCACCGCGGATTCGACCACGCCCGGCATGGCGTCGATCTCGCTCTCGATTTCCTTCGGATAGACGTTGAAGCCGCCGGTGATCACCAGATCCTTGCCGCGGCCGAGGATGTGGACGTAGCCGCGCTCGTCGATCTTGCCGAGGTCGCCGGTGATGAAGAAGCCGTCGTCGCGGAATTCAGACTTGGTCTTCTCCGGCATCCGCCAGTAGCCCTTGAACACGTTCGGGCCCTTCACCTCGATCATCCCGATGTCGCCGCGCGGCAGTTCCTTGCCGGTTTCCGGATCGGTCACGCGCGCCGAAACGCCGGGCAGCGCCGGGCCGACCGCGCCGGGGACGCGGTCGCCGTCATACGGGTTCGAGGTGTTCATGTTGGTCTCGGTCATGCCGTAGCGCTCGAGCACGGCGTGACCGGTCTTCGCCGACCATTCGCGATGCGTATCGGCGAGCAGCGGCGCCGAACCGGAGATGAACAGCCGCATGTGGCCGGTCGCTTCCTTGGTCAGCCGCGGGCTCTGCAAGAGCCGCGTATAGAACGTCGGCACGCCCATCAGCACGGTGGCGCGCGCCATCAGGTCGAGGATCTTGTCGGGATCGAACTTCGGCAGGAAGATCATCGATCCGCGCGCGAACAGCGTAACGTTGCTGGCCACGAACAATCCATGGGTGTGATAGATCGGCAGCGCGTGGATCAGCACGTCATCCGGCGTGAAGCGCCAGTAATCGACCAGCGTCAGCGAGTTCGACGCCAAATTGTCGTGGCTGAGCATCGCGCCCTTGGAGCGGCCGGTCGTCCCTGAGGTGTAGAGGATCGCCGCCAGATCATCGGCGCCGCGGTCGATCGTGGCAAACGCCTCGCTCGCTCCAGCTGCCGCATCGGTGAGCGAGCCCCGACCGTCGGGGCCAAGCGTCTCCACCGTTGCGCCGACCTTGGCGGCAATCGGCGCGATACCGTCGCGCTTGGACGGATCGCACACCACGATCTTCGGCTCGGCATCGGTGATGAAGTAATCGAGCTCGTGCAGCGTATAGGCGGTGTTGAGCGGCAGATACACGCCGCCGGCCCGCACCGTGGCGAGATACAGCACCAGCGCTTCCACCGACTTCTCGGTTTGCGCCGCAACGCGGTCGCCGACCTGCAGGCCGCGCGCCACCAGCACGTTGGCGACGCGGCCCGCCCGCGCCACCAGCTCGGCGTAGCTGATCTTGTCCCCGGCCGCGGTTTCGATCGCGAGCTTGTGGGGGTCGTCGAGCTTATCGAACAGGCGGGCGAACAGGTTGGCGTTCATGTCGGTGTTCCGGAGCGCGTCAGGTGAGCGGGAAAGCGCCGTTGGATACCAAGAACGCTCCGGCCAGCGCAACGGCTGAACTCAGCATAAACGGCGAGGAACGAACGACGAAACGAACGGTTTCACCCTGCGACAAAAAAGAAATCCTGAAACCGTGCCTGAAAACCTCGCGTAGCTCGCGGCGACGAGGCACCCCGCCCTCCAGGCGTGCGCCGCCGTCCTCAACCTCGCCCGCGACGGTCGCGGGCTTGCAATCACTCTCGGGAGACGAACCATGACGAAGCGAATTGCTCTGCTGACCGCCGCTGCCTTCAGCGCTCTGGCGCTCGCCGCCACTGTGAGCGTCCCGGCCTCCGCCGAATCCGGCAAGATGATGAAGAGCTCCGGCGACACCGTGATGGTCGGCGGCGCGCCGATGTATCCGTCGAAGACGATCGTCGAGAACGCCGCGAAATCCAAGGATCACACCACGCTGGTCGCCGCCGTGAAGGCCGCCGGCCTGGTCAAGACGCTCGACGGCAAGGGTCCGTTCACGGTGTTCGCGCCGACCAACATGGCGTTCGACAAGCTGCCGGCCGGCACCGTCGACACCCTGATCAAGCCGGAAAACAAGGCCCAGCTCACCAAGATCCTCACCTACCACGTGGTACCCGGCAAGCTCGAAGCCGCTGATCTCACCGACGGCAAGAAGCTGAAGACCGTCGAAGGCGAGACCCTGACGGTGAAGCGGATGGGCGATCAGGTGACGCTGATCGACGCCAAGGGCGGCAGCTCGACCGTGACGATTCCGAACGTCAACCAGTCGAACGGCGTCATCCACGTGATCGATACCGTGCTGATGCCGTCGTAATTCGCAGTCGGCTTCGCCGCGACGTTGTCCCCCGGCGCGGCGGGACGGTGACGCAAGTCGCCGCAAATGAAGGCGCGGGCCGGGTGACCGGCTCGCGCTTTCGTGATCCCGATCGCGCGCGGTTGCGTGACGGTCGGCAGACGATCGATATTCGGCAGTAACGAAATCGGCGCGTTGCCCGTAATGTCAGGAGCAACTGCTGCCTTTCAGGAATAGGGCCGATGTCCACCACCACCCTGACCGACCCCGCCCCGACTACCGTGCCCGCCGAGAGCGGCGCCGTCCTGCAGCCGTTGTGGGTGCGGGTGATGCACTGGATCAACGCCGCCGCGATGCTGGCGATGATCCTGTCCGGCTGGCAGATCTACAACGCCGCACCGCTATTCGATTTCCAGTTCTCGCGCGCCTTGACGCTCGGCGGATGGCTCGGCGGCGGATTGCTCTGGCACTTCGCCGCGATGTGGGTGCTGGTGATCAACGGCTTGTTGTACGTCATCCTCGGTTTCGCGACCGGACGATTCCGCCACAAGCTGTGGCCGATCACGATGTCGGGCGTCGCCTCCGATCTGGCGCAGGCGATCCGGCTACGGCTGTCACATGACGACCTCAGCCGCTACAACGCGGTGCAGAAGGTGCTGTATGTCGGTGTGCTGCTGGTCGGCCTGGTGTCCGTGGCATCGGGGCTGGCGATCTGGAAGCCGGTGCAGTTTCATTCGCTCACTGCCCTGCTCGGCGGCTACGACACCGCGCGCTACGTGCATTTCTTCGCGATGAGCGCGATCGTCGGTTTTTCAGCGATCCACATCGTGCTCGCCGCCCTGGTGCCGAAGGCGCTGCGGGCGATGATTATCGGACGCTGAACCTAAAGGCAGTTTCTCCGTCATGGCGAGCACCGGGAAGCAATCCTACCTCCGTGCATCGAGCTGGATTGCTTCGCCGCTTCGCTCCTCGCAATGACGCCAAGAGGACAAACATATGCTGCGCATCAACAGACTGCTGATCCCGGGCGTCGACAAGAAGCTGCTGGTTCGCGACGCTGCCAAGCTGATACCCGATGTATCGCGGCGGCGCTTCCTCGCCGGCGGCGCCAGCCTCGGCGCGCTGACGCTGCTGACCGGCTGCGACGTCGTCGACGGCGCCTCGGCCGAGACGCTGCTCGCCAAGGTGTCGAAATTCAACGACGCGGTGCAGGCGGCGATCTTCAATCCGAACACACTGGCGCCGACCTTCAGCGAGAAGGACATCACCCGGCCGTTCCCGTTCAACGCCTACTACTCACTTGACGAAGCGCCGACGATCGACGGTGGCGATTGGAAGCTGGAGGTTTCGGGCCTGGTCCAGAACAAGAAGAGCTGGACGTTGCAGGAGCTGACGCAGCTGCCCGAGGTGTCGCAGATCACCCGCCACGTCTGCGTCGAAGGCTGGAGCGCGATCGGCCAGTGGAGCGGGGTGCGGCTGCGCGACTTCCTCGACCTGATCGGCGCCGACACCAAGGCAAACTACGTCTGGTTCCGCTGTGCCGACGACTACACCTCGCCGATCGACATGCCGACCGCGCTGCATCCGCAGACCCAGATGACCTTCAAGTTCGGCGGCGACGTGCTGCCGCGGGCCTACGGCTATCCGATGAAGATCCGGATTCCGACCAAGCTTGGCTTCAAGAATCCGAAATACGTCGTGTCGATGGAAGTCACCAACGACTACAAGGGCGGCTATTGGGAAGATCAGGGTTATAATTCGTTCAGCGGGTTGTAGTCGTCCTCATCCGCCCGTCATTCCGGGGCACGCGCAACGCGCGTGAGCCCGGAATACCGCGGTTATTGTGATCGGCGCGTGCCCCGCATGTCGAGATTCCGGGCTCGCTCACTGCGTGAGCGCCCCGGAATGACTCGGGGGACGTCTGTCACATCCCAACAATCACAAATGGTTCCTCGCCAGATCCGCGGCCAATCGCGTGTTGGCGTCGCGGCGGTCGCGGTGTTAGCGTCGCGCATACGTTTTCAGAACACACGTCACGGGAGGTCCTGATGATCCTGCGAGCTTTGTTGTGCACCGGCGCGCTGCTCGGCGTCACCACGGCGGCGATGGCGGCGGACAGCGCCAAGGCGACGCTGAAGAACGCCGAAGGCGCCGAGATCGGCACCGCGACGCTGACCGAGGGTAGCAAGGGCGTCACCATCAAGCTGGCGCTGAAGGGACTGCCGCCGGGCGAACACGCCTTCCACATCCACGCAGTCGGCAAATGCGAGCCGCCATTCACCTCGGCGGGCGGCCATTTCAATCCGGAGAACAAGAAGCACGGCAAGATGGCAGAGGGCGGCGCCCATGCGGGCGATATGCCGAACCTCGACGTGCCGGCCTCCGGCGCGCTGAGTATCGACGTCGTCAACGACGCGGTGACGCTCGCCAAGGGCAAGCCGAACTCGGTGTTCAAGGACGGCGGCACCGCGCTGGTGATCCACGCCAAGGCCGACGACTACAAATCCGATCCCGCCGGCAACGCCGGCGACCGCATCGCCTGCGGCGTGATCGAGGAAGCGAAGTAACGCGGGCAGGTCATTCCGGGGCACGCGCAACGCGCGTGAACCCGGAATCTCGACATGTTCAGCGCGGCCACACGTCGCACCAACTTCTGGATTCCGGGTTCGCTCGCTATGCGAGCGCCCCGGAATGACGGTGCGAGTTGGGACTACTTAGGCAGCGGTCGCTGGAAGGCCGACAGCGCTGCGCCGAGTGCCAGCGTCGCGGCGGAGACGGCGAGCGCGGAAGACAGCGAGCCGATCGCGTCGGTGATGGCACCAACCACCAGCGGGCCGAGCGTCTGGCCAATGCCGAATGCGATGGTCATCGCGGCGATCGCGCCGGGCCAGCCGGCCTGCGGATAGTTGAAGCGGACGAACGCGGTGGTCGAGGCCACCACCGCGAAGAACGACACCCCGAACACCAGCGCCGAGGTCGCCAGCATCACGGGCGACAGGCTGAACAGCGGCAACACCGCGCCGACCGCATTGACCGCCAGGATGATGGTGGTCGACAGCCCGCCGCGGTGCAGCGCCATCACCCGGCGCCAGACCCAGGGCGTAACGAAAGCACTGATCCCGATCAGACACCAGAACGCGCTCTGCGCCGCGGCACCGCCGCCGGCATCGCGCACATAGGCGATCATGAACGTCATGTAGGCGATGTAGCCGGCACCGAACATGAAGTAGCCGGCGAGATAAACCAGCACGGGGGCAATCCGGAACGGCGCTGCGCGGCCGCCGCCGAGCCCGCCATCGACCCCGATCGGCGCCAGCAGCACCGGTAGGGTCATCGCGGCCGACAGCGCCGCCAGTACCAGCCAGCCGATCCACCATGAGCCGGGGCCGGCCGCCTGCAGCAGAAACGGCGCGATCAGCCCCGACGACAGGATGCCGATGCCGGGGCCGGCATAGAACAGGCTGAGCAGAAATGCCGACCGCGCCGGCTGCGCCTGGGCGATCGTGGTGGCGAGCGCCCCCGCCGGCCACGAACGCCAGCGCCGCGCCGATCCCGGCAATCAGCCGGGCCGCCGACAGGACGGCGAAATTGCCCGACAGCGCGCATAGCGCCAACGAGGCGACGCAGGCCAGCGTGCCAACCCGCACGATCGCCGCCATGCCGAACCGGGCGACCAGCCGGGACGTCACCAGCGCGCCGACCAGATAGCCCGCCGCATTGATGGTGTTCATGAATCCGGCCGCCGAATACGACCAGCCGAGGCTGTCGCGCATATCCGGCAGCAGCAGCGAATAGGCGAAGCGGCCAATCCCGAGCCCGACGGTCGGCGCAAGCGACAGGATCAGGATCAGGCGCGCGGGGTGAGCGGGCGCCGCCTCGGTGCGGTCGAGCAGGGTCAAGAAAGGGTCTCCGGCTCGGTCATTCTGGCAGCGAATGCGCCCCACCCGCAACACGCAGCGGCGGCAACACTGTCTTGCCAAGCCCGCACCGGCGATCTAGCACTCGGCCCCGCGAATTCATTTCTTCCTGTCATGCCCGGGCTCGACCCGGGCATCCATCCGTCTCGAAACGATGGATCGCCGGGTCAAGCCCGGCGATGACGCTTGCAAGGACCCGATCATGGCAACGCACAAACTGCTTCTTCTCCCCGGCGACGGCATCGGCACCGAAGTGATGGCCGAGGTCAGCCGGCTGATTGACTGGCTCAACAAGGCCGGCATTGCCAGCTTCGAGACCGAGCACGGCCTGGTCGGCGGCGCCGCCTATGACGCCGACAAGGTGGCGATCACCGACGCCACCATGGCGCTGGCGCAGGACTCCGACGCGGTGATCTTCGGCGCGGTCGGCGGCCCGAAGTGGGACGGCGTGCCCTACGACGCCCGCCCCGAAGCCGGCCTGCTGCGGCTGCGCAAGGATCTCGGCCTGTTCGCCAATCTGCGGCCGGCAGTGTGCTACCCGGCGCTGGCGGATTCCTCGAGCTTGAAGCGCGACGTGGTCGAAGGCCTCGACATCATGATCGTCCGCGAGTTGACCGGCGGCGTGTATTTCGGCGAGCCGAAGACCATCACCGATCTCGGCAACGGCCAGAAGCGCGCGGTCGACACTCAGGTCTACGACACCTACGAGATCGAGCGGATCGGCCGGGTCGCGTTTGACCTCGCCCGCAAGCGCCGCAACAAGGTCACCTCGATGGAGAAGCGCAACGTCATGAAGACGGGCGTGCTTTGGAATGAAGTGATCACCGCCGTGCACGACCGCGAATACAAGGACGTCCAGCTCGACCACCAGCTCGCCGACTCGGGCGGCATGAACCTGGTCAAGTGGCCGAAGCAGTTCGACGTCATCGTCACCGACAACCTGTTCGGCGACATGCTGTCCGACATCGCCGCGATGCTGACCGGCTCGCTCGGCATGCTGCCGTCGGCCTCGCTCGGCGAAGTCGACGCCAAGACCGGCAAGCGCAAGTCGATGTACGAGCCGGTGCACGGCTCGGCCCCGGACATCGCCGGCAAGGGCATGGCCAACCCGGTGGCGATGCTGGCCTCGTTCGGCATGGCGCTGCGCTATTCGCTCGACATGGGCGCGCTGGCCGACAAGCTTGACGAAGCGATCGCCGCGGTCCTGGCCAAGGGCCTGCGCACCGCCGACATCAAGAGCGAAGGCACCACGGTGATCTCGACCTCGCAGATGGGCGAAGCGATCGTCACCGAACTGCAGACCCTGCACGCCTGACGAGATCATTCGCGGGCCAGCCGCCGCGAACCGATCTTCAACAATGCGAGGAACCGCCGGGCCCAGCCCGGCGGGGACCTGAACCCAAACAAAAACGCCCGCCGGATCGGCGGGCGTTTTCGTTTCTGAAGCTGTCGCTACGGGTGCCGCAGCGGATCAGTACAGCGGGAAACCGGTCGGAGAGCCGCCGAGATCGGAGGCCGGGTTGAGCGGCCAACGGTCGAGCGGGCGCTGGCCGTTCTCGCGGGCGAACGAATAGCCCGGCGGGAAGGCGTAGTCCGAGAAGTGACGTTCGCCCGGCTGCACTTCGGTGCCGGCATCGAGCCAGGACCGCTTGGTGACGTACACTCGGGTGCGGGGACCGGCCTGATAGACCACGTTCGGGCCGCGGGAGCCGTAGCGGATCTGGTCGGAGGTGCCGTAAACCCGCTTCTTCTTCGGCGCGGCATCGGCATTGCTGACGCCGATCACGGCGACGGCGGCTGCCGCGAGCAGGACCGGCAACAGTCTGGCGGCAGTGGATTTCACGAACATCGGGGTCCCCATCGGCAGGCGCATTCCAGGTTCGTCCTTTGTAGCCGCCGCCGCACACCGGCCACAAGATCAATCCGGCAACACCAGCCGACAATCATTCAATCCGCCCGTCGCCAAAATGTTGCATCAACTCCAGGGCGTTACGCCGCCCCCGGCCCGTCTTTCGCTCATAGCCGACCGCGCAGCAGAGGGTCCTGCGGACCGGTCAGCCAGTCGGCGGACGCCTCCGAAGCCGCGGACTGATTCGGCGCGCAGCTGCCGCGCCGCAACTCCGCCTGGGCGAACGCAGCGGCCGTCGCGGCATCACCACCCAGCAGCACCAGCCGGTCGAGCAGGCAGGCCGCCGCGGACCGGCGCTGCGGCCCGCTGTCGCCGCGACAGGAGAAACCGGAAATCCTCAAACTCGCGGCATCGATCGCTTTGACGAAGCCCAGACAAGAACCGGCCGGCCGATCGCTCCCCGGGAGGCTGAACAGCGGCACCGGGCCGAACTTGGTATCGATCACCCCGGCGGTCTCGATCGTCGCAGTTCCAGCCGGGTCCATGCGGGCCGCCAGGGCCGCTTCTGCCGCGACACGGGAGGTCTCACGACCGATCCGGTAGATCTCGATCTCGGCCGTCACCGGCTCTCCCGGCGCAGCCAAGCGCAGGATGTCTTTGCGGCCGCCATCGGGGTGGCGCAGAATTTCGGTCGTCTCGGCCTTGCCCGGCCAATCGAGCTGACTGAGCGCGTAGGCCGGTTGCGACCGCGTCGCCACGCTCCAGCCCAGTCCGGCCTCGGCGGTGGTCGCCGCGGTGATCGCGGCGTCGGTCAGCGGATTGGCGGTGTAGAATACGATGAGGCCGATCAGCGCCAGCGCGCCCACATAGGCCATCGTCCGCAGCAGGGTGTCACGACATTCCTCGGCGAAGCTCTGCAGCGCCGGATAAATCCGGTGCCGGGAGGCTGCGGCGCGGAGGGCAGGGCTGCTTCGCATTGCGCGGGCTCGAACGGCTACTACGTTGTGTCCGAGGCGTTTCTCGCATAGAAGCGCTGACTTCTCCTTGCTGCGGCCTGCCGCAGCGGAGCAAATTCCTTCGGAGAGTGAACGATGGGTTACAAAGTCGCGGTAGTGGGTGCGACCGGCAATGTCGGGCGTGAGATGCTCGCCATTCTGGACGAACGCAAATTCCCGGCCGACGAGGTGGTGGCGCTGGCATCGCGCCGCTCGGTCGGCGTCGAGGTGAGCTACGGCGACAAAACCCTGAAATGCAAGGCGCTCGAGCACTACGACTTCAGCGACGTCGACATCTGCCTGATGTCGGCCGGCGGCGAAGTGTCGAAGGAATGGTCGCCGAAGATCGGTGCGCAGGGCGCGGTGGTGATCGACAACTCCAGCGCGTGGCGGATGGACCCGGACGTGCCGCTGATCGTTCCCGAAGTGAACGCAGCGGCCGCGGCCGGCTTCACCAAGAAGAACATCATCGCCAATCCGAACTGCTCGACCGCGCAGCTCGTGGTGGCGCTGAAGCCGCTGCATGATCACGCCAAGATCAAGCGCGTGGTGGTGTCGACCTATCAGTCGGTGTCGGGCGCCGGCAAGGACGCGATGGACGAGCTGTTCTCGCAGACCAAGGCCGTCTACACCAACAGCGAGCTGGTGAATAAGAAATTCCCGAAGCGGATCGCCTTCAACCTCATCCCGCAGATCGACGTCTTCATGGAAGACGGCTTTACCAAGGAAGAGTGGAAGATGGTGGTCGAGACCAAGAAGATCCTCGACCCCAAGATCAAACTGACCGCGACCTGCGTGCGGGTGCCGGTGTTCGTCAGCCACTCGGAATCGGTCAACATCGAGTTCGAGAACCCGATCAGCGCCGACGAAGCGCGCGAGATCTTGCGCAAGGCGCCGGGCTGCCTCGTCATCGACAAGCACGAGCCGGGCGGCTACGTCACGCCGTATGAAGCCGCCGGCGAGGATGCGACCTATATCAGCCGCATCCGCACCGACCCGACCGTCGACAACGGTCTGGTGCTGTGGTGCGTGTCCGACAACCTGCGCAAGGGCGCGGCGCTGAACGCGATCCAGATCGCCGAAGTGCTGATCAACCGTAAGCTGATCACCGCCAAGAAGCAGGCGGCATAGCCGTCAGGAATTTTGATATCGACAGGCAATGGCCGGGGCTCGTCCCCGGCCATTTTCGTTCGGGGTGCGCAACGGTACTGACGCGAGCGCGCCCGCACGTTAGGCTGGCGCAGCTTCATTGCCCACGGCCGCCCCATGACCGACCAACCTGATCCGACGCCATCCCCGTCCTCCGCGAAACACGTCGAGCGCGGCTTCGAGACCTTGCTGTTCAACAGCCGCTGGCTGATGGCGCCGTTCTATTTCGGTCTGGTGATCAGCCTCGTCGTGCTGCTCTATAAATTCGTGATGCTGCTGTACGAGTTCATCGTGCACGCGACGCTCGCCAAGGAATCCGACATCATCCTCGGCGTGCTCAGCCTGATCGACGTGTCGCTGACCGGCAATCTGGTGCTGATCGTGGTGTTCTCCGGCTACGAGAACTTCGTGTCGCGGATCGACCCCGGCAATCATCCGGATTGGCCGGAATGGATGACCAAGGTCGATTTCGCCGGACTGAAGCAGAAGCTGCTGGCCTCGATCGTGGCAATCTCGGCGATCCAGGTGCTCAAAGCGTTCATGAACATCGACAGCTACGATCAGACCAAACTCACCTGGCTGGTCGGCATCCATCTGGTGTTCGTGGTCTCGACCCTGATCATGGCGCTATCCGACCGCTGGGGCCACAGCGACGATAAAGGCGGACATTAGCCGCTTCCTTGGCGCTCTCCCGGCACAGCGTCATGCGCGGGCTTGACCCGCGCATCCATCCCGCGCGAAGCGCAGTGAACGATTAGCTGATTGGCTTCCAAACGATGGATTGCCGGGTCCAGCCCCGGCCATGACGTCGCGTCTGCTCTCACACGACTTTTGCGGCCGGCACGAACTGCTTGTTCTCCTGATCGAGCACGAACAGATCGCCGTCGGCGACACCGAAATAGGCGCCGTGGAGCTGCAGCTTGCCACGCTCGACCAGGATTTTGATGCACGGGAACGTCATCAGGTTCTCGATGCTGCGGAACACCGCTGCCTTTTCGATCCGGGTGCGGAAGTCCTGCACGGTTTCGTGGTCGCGCTTTTCGACCACTTCGCCCGGCTTGGTGAACATCTGCATCCAGCGGCCGATGAAGTCGCTTTCGGTCAGCGGCGGGGTCTTGTCGGTGAACGCCTTGATGCCGCCGCACAGCGCGTGGCCGAGCACCACGATGTGCTTCACCCTGAGCACCTGCACGGCGAATTCCAGCGCCGCCGAAACGCCGTGGGCGCCGCCGTCCGGCTCGTACACCGGCACCAGATTGGCGACATTGCGCACCACGAAAATCTCGCCCGGCCCGGCGTCGAAGATGACCTCCGGCGAGACGCGGCTGTCGCAGCAGCCGATCACCATCACTTCCGGCGACTGACCGCGCTCGGAGAGTTCACGGAAGCGGCTCTGCTCGGTCGGCAGCCGCTGCGTCCGGAACGCCTCGTAACCGTCGATCAGTGACTTCGGAAAGGATGTCATCGGCGCAGTTCCCTCCTTCAGGGTGCGGGGGTGGGGCACGTCGGCGAACGATACCGCCATCGCGACGCGCGCGGCCTGATGCCGCTCGCATAATCACAGGACGGGGCCGCGAACAAGCCTTCCGACCGGATGATCGAGATGCTATCGGCTCGGACGTTTTCGTGACGCCGAAGGGGGAACCATGATTCGACCGCGCCGCAGCCTCTTGTTCATGCCGGGATCGAACGCGCGGGCGCTTGAAAAGGCCCGGCTGCTGCCCGTCGACGGCCTGATCCTGGACCTCGAAGACGCGGTGGCGCCCGACGCCAAGGATACGGCGCGCGACCAGATCGCAGCGGCTGTGGCGGCCAAGGGCTACGGCAAGCGCGAAGTCCTGGTGCGGATCAACGCGCTCGACACCGCGTGGTGGCAGGACGACATCGCGATGGCCGCAAAGGCCGGGCCGGACGGCATTCTGGTGCCGAAGGTCTCGAGCATCGAAGACATCGCCACCGTGGGCAACAAGCTCGCCGAACTCGGCGCCGATCCATCGATCCGGGTCTGGATCATGATCGAGACCGCGCGCGGCGTGCTGCATGCCGAGGAACTGGCCGCACAGAAGCACGAGGCCAAGTCGCGGCTGGAAGGCTTCGTGTTCGGCCCCAACGACATCTCGCGCGAAACCGGCATTCGAATGCTGCCCGGCCGCTCCACCATGCTGTCGATGATCACGCATTGCGTGCTCGCCGCGCGCGTCCACGGCCTGATCGCGCTGGACGGACCGTACAGCGACATCGGCAATGTCGACGGCCTGTCGGAAGAGTGCGCGCAGGCGCGCGACCTCGGCTTCGACGGCAAGACGCTGATCCATCCCGGCCAAATCGACGCCTGCAACGCCGCCTTCACGCCGCCGCCCGAAGACGTCGCCCAGGCCCGCAAGATCCTCGCCGCATTCGAGCGCCCGGAGAACCAGGGCCGCGGCGCGATCCAGCTCGACGGCCGCATGGTCGAACGCCTGCACGCCGAAATCGCCAAGAAGACGATTGCGATCGCCGACGCGATCGAGACCGCAGGCCATTAAGGCCGCAAGCGGCTAATACAGCGGATGGTCATTCCGGGGCGCGAGCGCACAGCTCGCGAACCCGGAATCCCGAGATTGTTTTGCGATCGTTGGTTATTTGAACATCGCGATTCCGGGTTCGCCGCTGCGCGGCGCCCCGGAATGACGTGTTTCTGACTGCAAAGAGCGGTGCCCGATCAGGCCGCGCGCACCGACGCCAGGAAGTTGCCGACCTCGGCGCGCAGGCGGCTGCTCTCGCTCGACAGCGATTTGGCGGCGGACAGTACCTGCACCGAGGCTGCGCCGGTCTCGCGGGCGCCGGCCTGGACGCGGGCGATGTCCTCGTCGACCTGCGAGGTGCCGTGGGCCGCGTGCTGGATGTTGACGGCGATGTCCTTGGTGGCCATGCCCTGCTCCTCGACCGCGGAGGCGATCGAGGAGGAGATCTCCGACATCTGGCCGATGATCGAGCAGATCTCCTTGATGGCAGCCACCGACTCGCCGGTCGCCGCCTGAATGCCGGTGATCTGCTGACCGATCTCGCCGGTGGCCTTGCCGGTCTGCTCGGCCAGCGCCTTGACCTCCGACGCGACCACGGCGAAGCCGCGGCCTGCTTCACCGGCCCGGGCGGCTTCGATCGTCGCGTTCAGCGCGAGCAGATTGGTCTGCCCGGCAATGTTGCTGATCAATTCGACGACATCCCCGATCCGGGCCGCAGCGGCCGACAATTCGCTGACCCGTTCATTGGTCTGGCGCGCCTGATCGGCCGCCTCGTTCGCCACGTTCGCAGAAGTCTGCACCTGCCGGCCGATCTCGTGGACCGATGCGGTCAGTTCCTCGCTGGCGGACGCCACCGACTGCACGCCGGCGGAGGCCTCCTGGGACGACGAGGCGACGCCGACCGCAAGCTCGAGCGAGCGAGCCGCGGTCGAGGACAGCGAGTGCGCGGCGGCTTCCAATTCGTTGGCGGCGGACGACACGGTCTTGATGATCTCTCCGACCGCGTCTTCGAAACCGTCGGCGAGCCGCGCCATATCGGCCTTGCGCTGCTCGGCGACAAGATGCTCCTGCCGGCTCTTCTCGGCGGCTTCCTGGTTCGCCTTGTGCTCGGCGTTGGTCTTGATCGCGGTGATCGCTTTGGCCATGCCGCCGATCTCGTCGCTGCGGCCTGCACCCGGGATCACGACGTCGAGCATGCCGGCGGCCATCGCCTGCATGGCCGCGGTGAGCCGCACTAACGGACGGACCATTCCGACCGCGAGGCCGGCGACGCCGAGCGCGATCAGCAGCGCCGCAAAGCCTGACAGAATCCACACGATTGTCGAGTAGCTGCCGACCTGACGAGCGGCTTCGGTTTCAAGCTCGGCGTTCTCGGCGTTGGCGCGCTTGACGATGTCGTCGATAATGGCGCGATGCGCCGCGTAGCTTGCATCGAGCTTCGTGTAGGCAACCTCCGCCGCTGCCTCGTCACCAGCACTCAAGGCCGGGATCAGCTCCTGCTCCGCCGCTCTCCAGAACTTCTGCACGGCCGCGTCGGAGTCGACGGTCAGCCGCGTCTTCAGGACCGGATCGAGCTCTGAGCCTGACCAGTATTTCTGCCGATCGAGATAGTCGCGGTGAAGCTGCTCGAGCTTGGCGGCATGGGCGCGCCACTCGGTGGGCCGGCGCAGCGCCAGCGTCGCTTCGAGGTAGGCTTCGATCACATAGGCCGGCGGCGGCAGAATGTCGGCGACCAGATCGTTGCCGAGCTTGATCTGCGAATACAGCGGCCCGCCGACCCGCAATTGATTGAGCGCCATGAAGTTGGTGGTCAGCATCGCCGTGAGGCTCACCAGAACAACCACGGCGAAAGCGACGATCATCGATGTGATCGAAAGACGAATTTTCATGACGTTAGTCTCGGGTGGATCGGTTTCGACCTGATTAGTTCCAGCCGCTTAAGACGACGTTACGTCGCAGGAAAATCCGCCCCTAAAGATCGTAATCATACCAAGTGAGAGCGACACACTCTTGTCATTCAACGAACACGCGAATGCGCGGTTCTGCGCAACGCAGAACCGTTATCGGATCACTTTCGATCGGATGAATTGTGCAACGTCTGCGTAGTTAGTTCGAGACGGGGCAGGTCGGAAACTCCCGTCATTGCCGAACGCAAACTTCAAACCGCGTAGCACGGCATGCATTGCGACGATGCAGCGCGCGAGTCCATACGACCATCGTGGCACAATCTCGGATCGCACCCACGCCACGCTTGGCATCGTCATTGCAGACGATCAGAGTCTGCGGCAGCGCCTCGATCCGAGGCAAGCGTCGGCATTGCGGGTTTAAGAAGCTTGAAGTGAGCGCAGACGCAATTGCGTGGTCGCATAGCGCACTTCATAGATTAACTGACGCGATGCGGCTCAAGGGAGCCTCAGGGCCTGGTTGAAACTCAACCGGCGATGTCGAACGCCTACTCTCGCCGCGTCATGCTCGGACAGCCCGAGAATCTACGCCTTGGAGCCGACGTGACGACAAAGACGAAAATGGCCGGGGCGAACCCGGCCATCACGAAGCTTGATCGGCGAACTTTCCGACAGACCGCAAGCGGGGCCACCGGTTCGCCGCGTGTCTTCCCGCCAAGCGAGGAAACCGGGGCGTTACGCCCAGGCGCGCTCGGTCTTCAGCTTGGTCTCGTAGGCGTCGATCGACGGCTTCTTTTCCAGCGTCAGGCCGATGTCGTCGAGACCGTTAATCAGGCAGTGCTTGCGGAACGGGTCGATCTCGAACTTGATCGCGCCGCCGTCGGGACCGCGGATTTCCTGCGCCTGCAGGTCGATCGTCATCGTGGCATTGGAGCCGCGCTCGGCGTCGTCGAACAGCTTGTCGAGATCGGCCTGCGACACCCGGATCGGCAGCACGCCGTTCTTGAAGCAGTTGTTGTAGAAAATGTCACCGAACGAGGTCGAGATCACGCAGCGGATGCCGAAATCGAGCAGCGCCCACGGGGCATGCTCACGGCTCGAGCCGCAGCCGAAATTGTCGCCGGCGACCAGGATCTTGGCGCCGCGATAGGCCGGCTTGTTGAGGATGAAATCCGGGTTCTCGCTGCCGTCGTCCTTGTAGCGCTGCTCCGAGAACAAGCCCTTGCCGAGACCGGTGCGCTTGATGGTCTTCAGGTACTGCTTGGGAATGATCATGTCGGTGTCGACATTGATGATCTTCAGCGGCGCAGCGACGCCTTCCAGCGTGGTGAACTTGTCCATCGTCAGGTCTCCGGGGTTTGGAATGGTCTTAACGCCCCTTGGCCGGCGGTCAAGCCGGCAAACCGCAGAGCCGCGCGCGGCAGGCTCAATCCTCGGCCAGTTCGTCGGCCTTGGCCTCGATCGCTTCCATATCGTCGTCCGACAGGCCGAAATGGTGGCCGATCTCGTGCACCAGGACATGGCGGACGATCTCGCCCAGACTGTCGTCGTGCTCGGCCCAATAGTCGAGGATCGGCCGGCGATACAGCCAGATCATATTGGGCATCGGGGCGACGTCCTGGCTGGAGCGCTGCGGCAAGCCGATGCCCTGAAACAGCCCGAGCACGTCGAATTCGGTCTCGGCCCCGAGCTCGTCGAGCACCTCCTCGGTGGCGAAATCGTCGACCCGGATGATGACGTCCTCGCACAGCGACCGGAACTCGCCGGGCAGGCGGGCGAACATCTCGTGCGCCATCTGTTCCAGATCGGCGAGGGAGGGGGCTTTGGCATTGATCCACATACCGGCCGTTGTACGCGATCGGGTGGGGGCGGCAAGCGGCTTGCGGTTGACGACGGCGCCATGATCGGGGACGTTGCCGCGGGGCTTAGAAGGGGCGATGGCAGCATGGACCAGCTCGGCAAGGGGCGGATCACGATCACAGCGGCAGCGCTGGGACTTGGGCTGGCGTTTGGCCTGCCGGCAACGACCTCGGCTCAGGCCCAGCAGACCGCGGCAGCGAACGCGGATCGCGCAGCGGCCGATCGCCTCACCGACGTCTCGTCGCAGGACCGTGTTCGCCGGGCGCCGCGACGGGTGCCGGTCTATCCCCGCGACGAGGGCGACGACGTCATCCCGCGCTACAACCCCGGCCCGAACGCAGTACGCGACTGCACCGCCAGCTACGTCCAGGAATATCGCCCAAGCGGCACCGTGATCGTGCCCCGGATGAACTGCTTCTGGCGTCGCGGCTGAGCATCACCTTCTGCGAAAGGCTTCGCAGCAGCGCCTCGTTGGTACGCCAACTACCAAGCAAATCCATTGATTTTCGGAACTTCGCGCTCGTGTCGCGCATTTCTGCGCGGCGGGTGATGCATTCACACCGCATTCACGTCGTGCGCGTCAGCCTGATCTCCAGGGGGTCATGCCGAGGCACGCCAGCCGCATCGAGCGGGCGGACGCGCGTCGCAACCAAGGAGTTGTCGGATGAAGATTCTGAAATTGTCGGGTCTGGCTGCGATCGCCGGTCTGTTGCTGATCGCCGCGCCCGGCGAGCGTGCGCAGGCGGCACCGCTGTCGACCCCGGGCATCGCCGCCTCGGTGCAGCGCGACGCGATCCCGCAGACGACCGAGGTGCAGTACCGGCACCACCGGCACATGCACCGCCATCATCATCGGTCGCACCGGCACCATCATGTTCGCCGGCATTACGGTCACCGGCACCACCACCATCATCATTACCGGCACCATCATCACCGCCACTGGCGCTGATACGGATCGGTTACCAACGGGCCCGCAAACGCGGGCCCGTTTTCGTTGCGGCAGTTGCATTTCGGCGGGTTACGCCGACATGATGGCCAGTAGCAGCCGATGGAGGTGACGATGCGGACATGGATCGGAGCGGCCATTCTGGCGACGGCGCTCGGCGCGGCCGGTCCCGCGGGCGCAACACCGGCAACTGCCGCCAAAGCGACCGGTGTCTCGGCCGCGGAGGCAACCGATATCAGCGCCCGGCAGCGCAAGCCGCACGCCAAGCATCGTCACGTCCGGCGGCATTCGGCGCCGCACCGCACCTATGTGTATGGGCCGCGCGGCAGCTACGACTACAATGCCCGCCCGCATTGGTACCGGCCCGATCCGGTATCGCCGTTCTTCCCGTTCAGCTACGGCTGGGGCCTCGGGCCGTCCTGGTAAGCGCCGCGGCGCTGCCGCTGGAAGTCGTCCGCGCATTCATCACGCGTTCAGTCGGCCAACCCTAGCGTCGCCCAGTTGGTGCAACGACAATGCGCCGCCTGCGGCGCAGGGAGAGGCGAGATGGCCGATCTGCGCGTGATCCGTATGCCTGCGGCTCAATCCTCACGACCTTCGCCCGGACCGCTGCGGCTGGTCCGGCGGATCGGCGTGGCGCTGATGGCGGCTACGGCGCTGACGATCTCGGCGATCACGCCCCGTCCGGCGCTGGCGCTGTCACCGGTCACGCCGGCAACAAAATCGATCAGCTCTGCCGCCGCAACGCAGCCGATCCAGGTGCAGCATCATTTCGGCCATAGCGGCGGCGGTCCACGCGTCGGCGGATTCCATGGCGGTGGATTCCGCGGCGGTGGTTTCCGTGGCGGCCCTGCATTCCATGGCGGATTCCGCGGCGGCCCGGCGGTTGGACCCCGGTTCTACGGCGGCGGACGGCATTTCTACGCCGGCCCGCGGGTCTATGGCGCGCCGCGCTTCTACGGACGGCCGCGCTATTTCGGCGCTCACCACTACGGCTTTCACCGCCGTTACTACCGGCCGCGCGTATACGGCTATTACGGGCCGGCCTATTATGGATCCGCCTACTACTATCCGGCCTACTACGGCTACTACCGGCCGCGAGTCTGCCGCGTGGTGTGGACTTATTACGGCCCGCGCCGGGTCTGCCATGTCCGACATTGGCGGCACCATTGGCACCGGCACTGGCGGCATCATCACCGCCACCACCATCATCACCGCCACTGGCGGGTGTACTGATCGATCCCGAAAAAGCAAAACAGGCGCCCAAAACGCCTGTTCGTGTTGGAGCTCAGGATAACGGCCGCGTTCCGGGCTGGTCCTTGGGACGTCGAGCAGGTCGGGGGGGCTCCCCACGCACTTCCTCGAATAGATCATCAAGCCGCCGCACAAGCCGGAGACCTGCTTCCGTATGATCCTCAACCTCGCTCAGACGAAATAGCTGAGCATTGGGATCTCTCAGCGAGAGAACTGATAGATCGTCTGGCCCGTCGTCTGCCACGGCATAAATTGGCTTAAAGAGCGACAACGCGGCGAACATCATTCGTTTGTCCAGATCTGGCTTGCCGGTGTTCCAGATATGAACTGCTACACTACGGCCGGCGATCTCAATTCCGAAGTTTGGCGTGTAGTTGACCTTAAAGGTTTTACCGGGGCTCTCGTATAGGGCAGCCCCCACGTCAACTACCACACCAGGATTGCGCGCTCTCCACAATCCGAGGCGCTCCAGTCCAGATCGAGCCGACCTGCGCTCTGGCAGACGGGGAATTGCGGCTACCGTTGCTAGCACGTCGTCGAGAGGCTCATTTTCGATGAGATATCGACGAGCCCGGAGCTTTAAGCTTCTGTGGAAGTCGTATCCGTCAGATCGGTCCCGAAGACGCTGTCTTACGATGGTGCGTTGGGGGCGCTGCCCCAAAGAGATCAATTTAAGGAATGCAGAGAATCCAAAAGTGGGCACGCAAGTCTCCATCGTGGAGAAGAATGGCCTCGTCTTCTCGCGAGATGGTTGTCCGCACGCCTGATGTCAAGTTCTACGCGATTACTTACAGTTCCCACCACCAGAACTCACGCGAATAAGAGCTAAAAGCCACTGGTCTCTTCTATGACCCATCACCACAGAAGCTAATTGCTTAGCGGTGATGGGTTTAAGACGGCCTCCAGGAGGAAGCCGGTTAACGACGACGTTGTCCTTAGTGCCAGTCGCGGATGTCGACGAAGTGGCCGGCGATCGCGGCGGCGGCGGCCATTGCCGGCGACACCAGATGGGTGCGGCCCTTGAAGCCCTGACGGCCCTCGAAGTTGCGGTTCGAGGTCGAGGCGCAGCGCTCTTCCGGCGCCAGCTTGTCGGGGTTCATCGCGAGGCACATCGAGCAGCCCGGCTCGCGCCATTCGAAGCCGGCCTTGATGAAGATCTTGTCCAGACCCTCGGCCTCGGCCTGCTCCTTCACCAGACCGGAGCCCGGCACGATGATGGCGTTGACATTGGCGTTGACGGTCTTGCCCTCGGCGACCTTGGCGGCGGCGCGCAGATCTTCGATGCGGCCGTTGGTGCAGGAACCGATGAACATCCGGTCGATCTTGATATCGGTGATCTTGGTGCCCGGGGTCAGGCCCATATAGGCCAGCGCGCGCTCCTTGGAGAGCCGCTTGGCCTCATCGGCGATGTCGGCCGGGTTCGGCACGCGGCCGGTGACCGAGATCACGTCCTCAGGCGAAGTGCCCCAGGTGACGATCGGCGGCAGCGCGGCGGCGTCGAGCTTGAGCTCGTGATCGAAATGCGCGCCGTCGTCGGAGCGCAGCGTCTCCCAATAGCGCAGCGCTGCGTCCCAGGCGGCGCCCTTCGGGGCCAGCGGCCGGCCCTTCAGGAACTCATAAGCCTTGGCGTCGGGCGCGATCAGGCCGGCGCGGGCGCCGCCTTCGATCGACATGTTGCAGACCGTCATGCGGCCTTCCATCGACAGCGAGCGAATCGCGTCGCCGGCGTATTCCAGCACGTAGCCGGTGCCGCCCGCGGTGCCGATCTCGCCGATGATCGCCAGGATCACATCCTTGGCGGTGACGCCGTCCGGCAACTGGCCGTCGACCGTCACCCGCATGTTCTTGGCCTTCTTCTGGATCAGCGTCTGGGTCGCCAGCACATGCTCGACCTCGGAGGTGCCGATGCCGTGCGCCAGCGCGCCGAACGCGCCGTGGGTCGAGGTGTGGCTGTCACCGCAGACGATGGTGGTGCCGGGCAGCGTGAAGCCCTGCTCCGGACCGATGACGTGGACCACGCCCTGACGCTTGTCGAACTCGTTGTAGTAGGTGATGCCGAAGTCGCGGGCATTCTCGGCCAGCGCGGCGATCTGCTCGGCGCTTTCCGGGTCGGGATTCGGTTTGGAGCGATCCGTGGTCGGCACGTTGTGGTCGACCACCGCCAGCGTCTTCTCCGGCGCGTGGACCTTGCGGCCGGCGGTGCGCAGCCCTTCGAACGCCTGCGGCGAGGTGACTTCGTGCACCAGATGACGGTCGATATACAGCAGGCAGGTGCCGTCCTCGGCCTCGTGGACCAGATGGTCGTTCCAGATCTTGTCGTACAGCGTGGTGGGCTTAGCGGACATGGTGGTCGGTCCTTCGGAAGGATCTTTGAATTGTCGAAGTGAGGTTGATCGCGCGGCGCGAATACGCCGTCGGCTGATCAGCTAATCAGCGCGGCCGTGGTCAGCCGGCCGAAGAACCGCCACGGCAGGCGGCTGCGGTCGTCGAGCACAATCTTCGAGGCGCGGCGGCGGTTTGGAAACATTCCATCCATATAGCACGTCGCGGCAGGGCCACAACGTTTCGCCGTGCAGGCCGGCGCGCAGCGCAGGCGCAACAAAAAAGCGCGACCCGAAGGCCGCGCTTTCTAAGAACCAAAATGTCGAAGCGCCGATTACTCGGCGGCAGCAACCGCAGCGGTGCGGTCCTGCTTCTTCTCGACGATGCGGGCCGACTTGCCGCGCAGGTTGCGCAGGTAATACAGCTTGGCGCGACGCACCTTGCCGCGGCGCACAACCTTGATCGAGTCGATCATCGGCGACAGCAGCGGGAACACGCGCTCCACGCCCTCACCGTACGAGATCTTGCGCACCGTGAAGCTCTCGTTGATGCCGCCGCCCGAGCGGCCGATGCAGACGCCTTCGTAGGCCTGCACGCGCGAACGCTCGCCTTCGACGACCTTCACGTTGACGATCACGGTATCACCGGGACCGAACTCCGGAATCGTCTTGCCGGCCGACAGCTTGTCGAACTGCTCTTTTTCGAGCGTCTGAATCAGGTTCATCGATAATTCTCCATCGGCGGCGCGCCCGACCATCCCGGCGCGGGCTGCGCAAAGATCCATTGTCCTGCCATTGCACGGATTTGGCGGTGCTATACGGCAATCTTGGGGGTTTGTCACCCGTCCGTCTTGTTTTTTGGCGTTTTTTGCGATTCGCCCTTTGCCCGAATGGTTTGCGCCGGTCTGGCGGCCCACAAATCGGGCCGCCGGGCCTTGGTCAGGGCCTCGGCCTCGCCCAACCGCCAGGCCGCAACCTTGCCGTGGTCGCCCGACAGCAGCACCTCGGGGATCGGCCGGCCCTCGAATGTCTGCGGCCTGGTGTATTGCGGGTATTCGAGCAGGCCAGCCGAAAAGCTCTCGTCGGTCGAGGATTCCAGCTTGCCCATCACGCCCGGCAGCAGCCGGACGCAGGCGTCGATCAGCGCCATCGCGGCGATCTCGCCGCCCGACAGCACATAATCGCCGATCGAGACTTCCTCGAGCCCGCGCGCGTCGATCACCCGCTGGTCAATGCCTTCGAACCGGCCGCAGACGATCAGCGGCCCGGGCCCGGCCGCAAGCTCGGCCACGCGTGCCTGGGTCAATGGCCGACCACGCGGGCTCATCACCAAACGCGGGCGATCCGCAGCAGCATCCACGGCGTCGATTGCGGCCGCCAGCACGTCGGCGCGCAGCACCATGCCGGGCCCGCCGCCCGCCGGGGTGTCGTCGACGCTGCGGTGTCGGTCAGTGGCCGAGTCCCGGATATCGCGCGCCTCCAGGGCCCACAGCCCCGACGCCAGCGCCCGCCCCGCCAGGCTAACGCCGAGCGGGCCGGGAAACATCTCCGGAAACAAGGTGAGGACAGTGGCGCGCCAGGTCATGCAGAGCCTGCAACAGGTGAGGCGTCATGCCCGGACTTGATCCGGGCATCCATCATCTTTGCGAGACGATGGATCGCCGGACCGAGCCCGGCGACGACAACGTAGAGTGTAGCAGCGTTCGGCCGGACCGATCGACGAGCCTTCACGCCTCCGGATGGTTCGGCGTGTCGCCTTCGATCTCGTTCGGCAGCTCGATCACCACCTGGCCGGCGTCGAGGTCGACGGTCGGCACCACCGCGTTGGTAAACGGCAGCAGCAGCGTCGGACCTGACGGCGGCGCGATTTCGATGATGTCGCCGGCGCCGAAATTGTGGATCGCCACCACCTTGCCGAGCGCGTCGCCAGCCGTGGTGACGGCGGCGAGCCCGATCAGGTCGGCGTGGTAGTACTCGTCGGCCTCGGTCGGCGGCAGCTTGTCGCGTGCCACATAGAGCTCGACGCCGTTGAGCCGTTCGGCCTCATCGCGCGTGGTGACGCCCTTCAGCGTCACCACCAGATGGCTCTTGGCCTCGCGCGCGCTCGCGATTTCGAACTGGCGCGCGCCGTCCTTGGTCACAAGCGGACCGTAGTCGCTGACGGCGAACGGGTCGGCGGTGAAGCTCCACAGCCGCACCGCACCGCGCACGCCATGCGGCGCGCCGATCCGGGCGACGCAAATGAGCCCGGACGGCATCAATCGCCCCGCTTACTTGCCGTCGGCGGCCTTGCGCTCCTTGCGCGGCACCGCCTTCTCGGGGTTGTTGCGGGCTTCACGCTTGCGGACACCGGCGGTGTCGAGGAAGCGGGCGACGCGGTCCGACGGCTGCGCGCCCTTGGCGAGCCAATCCTTGACCTTGTCGAGGTCGAGCTTGAGGCGGGCTTCGTTGTCCTTCGCCATCAGCGGGTTGAAGTAGCCGAGACGCTCGATGAAGCGGCCATCGCGCGGGAAGCGCGAGTCGGCGACGACGACGTGGTAGAACGGGCGCTTCTTGGTACCAGCGCGCGCGAGTCGGATGACGACGGACATTGCGGATCTCCTAGGTGGGGGTTCGTGTGTGTTGGTATTTCTAAAGTCGTCAGCTCGTCATTCCGGGGCGCGCGCTAAGCGCGCGAACCCGGAATCCCGAGGTGTTCTGGAAGCCGAGATTCCGGGTTCGCGAGCTGACGCTCGCGCCCCGAAATAACGACGAAAGCAAAATCCCGCGACCTCATTTCTTCTTCCCGAATCCCGGGAAGCCGCCGAGGCCGGGCAGCGTCGGCTTGCCGGCCAGGCCGGTGAGGCCGGGCAGATTGGGCATGCCGCCACGCAACGAGGCAGGCAGGTCCTTCGGCAGCTCCGGCAGGCCTTCGGGCATGTCGCCGCTCTTCATCTTTTCCTGCATCGCCTTGATCTCGTCGGGCGAGGGCAGACCACCGCCGAAGCCCATCGCCTTGGCGAAGCCGGCCATCGGGCCGCCCTTGCCGCGACCCACGGCCTTCATCATGTCGGCCATGTTGCGATGCATCTTCAGCAGCTTGTTGACGTCCTCGACCTTGATGCCGGCGCCGGCGGCGATGCGCTTCTTGCGGCTGGCCTTGAGGATGTCGGGGTTCTTGCGCTCCTCGCGCGTCATCGAATCGATGATCGCGACCTGGCGCTTGAGCACCTTGTCGTCGATGCCGGAGGCGGCGATCTGGTTCTTCATCTTGGAGATGCCGGGCATCAGGCCCATCAGCCCGCCGATGCCGCCCATCTTGGTCATCTGCAGCAACTGATCGCGCAAGTCCGTCAGATCGAACTTGCCCTTGCGCATCTTCTCGGCGACGGCGGCGGCCTTCTCGGCATCCAGCGTCGCGGCGGCCTTTTCGACCAGCGAGACGATGTCGCCCATGCCGAGAATGCGGCTGGCGATCCGGCTCGGATGGAAGTCTTCGAGCGCATCGGTCTTTTCGCCGGTGCCCATCAGCTTGATCGGCTTGCCGGTGACGGCGCGCATCGACAGCGCGGCACCGCCACGACCATCGCCGTCAATTCGGGTCAGCACGATGCCGGTGAGGCCGACGCGCTGATCGAACGCGCGGGCGAGATTGACGGCGTCCTGACCGGTCAGGCTGTCGGCGACCAGCAGCACTTCGTGCGGGTTCGCGGCGGCTTTGATTTCCGCCGCCTCGGTCATCATGTCTTCGTCGAGCGTGGTGCGGCCGGCGGTGTCGAGCAGCACGACGTCGTAACCGCCGAGCTTGCCGGCTTCCATCGCGCGCCGGGCGATATCCGGCGGCTGCTGACCGGCGACGATCGGCAGCGTGTCGATCTGCAGATCGCGGCCGAGCACCGCGAGCTGCTCCATGGCGGCCGGACGATAGACGTCGAGCGAGGCCATCAGCACCTTGCGCTTGTCGCGCTCGGTCATGCGGCGTGCCAGCTTGGCGGTGGTGGTGGTCTTACCCGAGCCCTGCAGACCGACCATCATGATCGGCACCGGCGGCACGGCGTTGAGGTCGATCGACTGGACCTCGGACCCCAGCGTGGCGATCAGCTCGTCATTGACGATCTTGACCACCATCTGGCCGGGCTTGACCGACTTGACGACGGTGGCGCCGACGGCCTGCTCGCGGACCCGCTCGGTGAACGAGCGCACCACTTCGAGGGCAACGTCGGCTTCCAGCAGCGCGCGGCGGATTTCGCGCATCGCCGCGTCGACATCGGCCTCGCTGAGCGCACCGCGCCCCGTCAGCCGATCGAGAATGCCACCCAGCTTTTCCGACAGATTGTCGAACATCGGCCCAATTCCAGCGACGGCCTTCCGGCGAAAGGCCTACAAAACCAAACACTTATGGCGCCCGAGGGCGCATCGCGCTGTCGGACGTTGACCTCCGGCCTCTTAGGACCGGGCGGCGGATCGAAAAGAGCACTTTTCGAGATTTCGGCGGCATCAATACGCGACCTCGCCCCGAAGTCAAGAAATCCGGCGCTTCGGCGCCTTGGAGGGGCTCCCGACTGGGCGGAAAAGCGCTATATTTCGTGAACTTAACGAGGTCCAAGGTCATGAAGCACGTCAGTCTGGCAGATGCGCGGGCCAACATTGCGAAACTGCTCGATGAGGTCGAGCGCGGCGAAACGGTGACGATCAGCCGTGATGGGGTGCATGCGCGGGACGTCGCGGTGCCGGCCCAAGAGCGTTCCGCGGATGTTGTGCAGGCCATCGAAGAGCTCAAGCAGCTCCGCAAGGCAAACGGACCTGCGACGGTCGAGGAGATTCTGTCCTGGCGCGACGAGGGGCGGCGGTTCTGAATGGCATTCGTGTTGGATGCTTCGACTGCCGTCGCCTGGTGTTTCGACGAACACCACCCCGCTGCCGATCGAACCCTTGAGCTCGCTAAAGTCAGCGAGCCGCGAGCTCCTGCGATCTTGTGGTTCGAGCTTCGCAATGCGGCCCTGATGGGGATTCGGCGAGGTCGGGTGAAAGCGGAAGCCGCCGACGGAGCGCTTGCCCGGATCGAGCGCATTCGCATCTCGATAGCGCCACTTCCGCCCGCGGCAGACCCGATCTTCGCCTTGGCCCAGCGCCACCGCCTGACCTTCTACGACGCCGCCTATCTCGAACTGGCGCAGCGCGAGCGGATCGGGCTGGCAACACTCGACGCGGCGCTGGTCCGGGCGGCGACCGCCGAAGGCGTGGCGCTGGTCGGCGCATGAGCGGATGAACGCGATCACACGCCGCCGCCTGCTGGCGACCGCTGCTGGCCTTGCCGCGACGGCCGGGCTCTCCTCCCTATGGATCTCCCGCATGAGCTATTACCAAGGCCCGGTCACCGATCACTTCGACGGCACGCGCTTCTTCGATCCCGATGGCGCGCCGCCGAAGAGCTTCTGGGAGGTGATGCGCTGGCGGTTCAGCCACAAGCCGGCGCAATGGCCCGAATGGGCACCGAGCCCGTTCGCCGACACCCCGCCGCCCCGCGTCGACGGCGCCGGCGTCAGGCTGGTTTATGTCGGCCATGCGAGCTGGCTGATCCAGACCGCCGGGCTCAACATTCTGATCGACCCGGTATGGTCGGAGCGGGTGTCGCCGGTGAGCTTCGCCGGGCCGAAGCGGCACAACGATCCGGGCATCGCGTTCGACCGCCTGCCGAAGATCGACGTGGTGCTGGTGTCGCACGGCCATTACGACCATCTCGACCTCGCTACGCTGTCGCGGCTTGCCGCTGCGCATGCGCCGCGGGTGATCACGCCGCTCGGCAATGATCTGACGATGACGGCGCATGACGACAGCATCCGCGCCGAAGCTTATGACTGGAGCGACCGGGTCGAACTGAACGATCGCGTCGCCGTGACGCTGGTGCCGACCCGGCACTGGACCGCGCGCGGCCTGTTCGACCGCAATCGCGCGCTGTGGGCCAGCTTCGTGCTCGAAACGCCTGCCGGCAGGATCTACGTGGTGTGCGACTCCGGCTATGGCGACGGCCGGCATTTCCGCCGCGTCCGCGATGCGCACGCCCCGCTGAAGCTGGCGATCCTGCCGATCGGCGCCTACGAGCCGCGCTGGTTCATGCAGGATCAGCACATGAACCCGGCCGATGCGGTGAAGGCGCTGGCCGATTGCGGCGCCGAGCGGGCGCTCGCCAATCACCACGGCACTTTCCAGCTCACCGACGAGGCGATCGATGCTCCCGAGCAGGCGCTGTATGCGGCGCTCGATGCCGAGGGCGTGCCGCGTGAGCGGTTTCCGGTGCTGAAGCCCGGGCAGGTGTTCGAGCTGTGAGCGTCGTGCTTACTGCGCCTTGACGCCCCAGTTCACCGTGACCGACACGTTCAGGGATTGCTCGCCCGGCGCAACCTGAGCGCCGGCCGACAGATCCGCCGCCATCTTGCGCATCGGCATGACGCCGGGGCCGGAATCCTCCGCGATCGACACCGGCGCCCCGAGTGTGAGGCCGGCGGCACGGGCGTAGATTTCGGCTTTGCGGCGCGCATCGGCGACCGCTTCGGTCCGCGCTTCGTCGAGCAGTTTCGATGCGTTGCTGACCGTGAAGCTGATGCCGCGAACCTCATTGGCGCCGGCCACCATCAGCCGGTCGAGAATGCCCGCCACCGCCGCGATGTCGCGCACCCGCACCGATACGATGTTCTTGGCCACATAGCCGGTGACCTCGCTCGGGCCGGGACGGTCGGCGTATTGCGGCTGCAGCGACAATTGCGAGGTCTGGATGTCCTTGCCGTCGATGCCGGCATTCTTCAACTCCAGCAACACCTTGCCGATCGCCAGATTGGTGGCTTCCGCCGCCGCGCGGGCCGACTTGGCGAAGTTCGACACCCCGGCTTCGATCACGGCGGTGTCGGGCGCGACCGACTTCTGGGCTTCCCCGCGCACAACGATGCCCGGCGGCGGGACATCCTGGGCGCGGGCCGGGAGCGTGACGAACAGGCAGCAGGTGGCGGCAGCGATGGAGAGCGAGCGGAGCATATTCATTTCATCGGCACGTAAACGTTGATCACCAGCTTGTCTTCGGCGGTCTTCAGCGGGTCGGTCATGTATTCCTCGATGAAGGTGTCCTTGGCCTCGAGCTTCTTGTCGTCGAGGAAGTTGGTGATCGCCTCGTAGGTGTTGTCCATGTTGTCGTAGGAGCCGCGGTGGACGAATTTCAGCGCCTTGCCGTCAGGCGACTTGCCGATGCTCATCGACTTGCCGAGGTTCTTCGGTTCCTGCGGCACCGGGATTTGCGCCTGGAAGGTGAAGCCGGCGTCGTCGGTCGAGGTGTAGACGATCATCGGGTTGCCGTTCGGCGCGATGCCTTGCTTGTCGAGCAGCGCGGTCAGCGACTTGAACGCGTCCATCAGGCTGTCGAAGGCGTTGTCCCAGTTCGCCTTGCCCTTCAGGATCACCACCGTCTTCGGCTCCAGCGTGCTCTCTTCGCCGAACGGATCGGCGGTCTGCACCGGCGCGGGAGCGGACGGCGCCGCCGGGGTCTGGGTCGCTGACGGAGCCGACGGCGTGGTCGGAACAGGCGTCGCGGACGGCGCTTCGCTCGCGGCCGGCGGCGTGGCAGGCGCGGGGGCCGCCGGAGTTGCGGACGTGGCAGGCGCCGCCGGCGTCTGAGCTTGTGCCGGTGCTGCGGCCGGCGGCTTGTCCTTGGCGTCCTTGCTGGCATCGGGGGCGGTCTGGGCCGATGCGCCGGCGATTCCGAGCGTCAGCACCAGCGCCGGCATCAGCCCGACACGCGTAAGACCAAACAGGCAGGGGCGTTCCATTCCATCTCTCCCAAGGCCACCGCGAACGTCGCCCGACCTTCCCGCGTGGCGCAGCATCGGACTTCGCGCGAGTCACCGAGTCGAGCGGTTTCTCATAACATCCGATCCGCGATTTCGTCCCATTCCGGCGAGCCATGCGACGGCCGTGTGGCTTCCCTGTGGCCGCGCGCCGCCGTGGGCGACGGACTGGCCAAACCAGCCCGGCTTCGCCATATAGGCGCAACGAGGACGAGAGCATGAGCGCGCTGGATAACCGCCTGTTTGCCAAGATGAACGGCATCGGCAACGAGATCGTGGTGGTCGACCTGCGCGATCAGCCGGCGCCGGTGACGCCGGCCGATGCGCGGGCGGTGGCGGCCCACGTGCCCTACGATCAACTGATGCTGTTGCAGCCGGCGCGGCTGCCCGGCACCGAAGCCTTCGTCCGGATCTACAACAATGACGGCTCCGAATCCGGCGCCTGTGGTAACGGCATGCGCTGCGTCGCGCGGCAGATGTTTGCAGGCAGCGACAAGAACGGCCTGACCTTCGAGACCCGCGCCGGCCTGCTCAATTGCTGGCGGGGCCCGGCCGACGGCCTCTACACCGTCGACATGGGTGAGCCGAAGTTCGGTTGGCAGGACATCCCGCTCGCCGAGGAATTCCGCGACACCCGGATGATCGAACTGCAGATTGGCCCGATCGACGCGCCGGTGCTGCATACGCCGTCGGTGGTCAGCATGGGCAATCCGCACGCGATCTTCTGGGTCGACGATGTGAACGCCTATGATCTCGGCCGGTTCGGACCGCTGCTGGAGAACCACCCGATCTTCCCGGAGCGCGCCAACATCACGCTCGCCCACATCGTCGACCGTCAGCACATCACCATGCGGACCTGGGAACGCGGCGCCGGGCTGACCAAGGCGTGCGGCTCCGCCGCCTGCGCCACCGCGGTCGCGGCGGCGCGGCTGAAGCGCACCCACCGGACTGTCGAGATGACGCTGCCGGGCGGCCAACTCACCATCGAGTGGCGCGAGAGCGACAATCACGTGCTGATGACCGGCGGTGCCGCATTCGAGTTCGAAGGCCGGTTCGACCCGGCGCTATTCTCCGGCGCGCTCGACCCGACTGGCGCCTGATGGCCGTCGAGGTCGTCACCTTCGGCTGCCGCCTCAATGCGTTCGAGTCCGAGCTGATCCGGCGCGAAGCGGAAGGCGCCGGCCTCGCCGACGCCATCGTGGTCAATAGCTGCGCAGTCACCAACGAGGCCGTGGCGCAGGCGCGGCAGCAGATCCGCAAGCTGAAGCGCGCGCGCCCCGAAGCCCGGATCATCGTCACTGGCTGCGCGGCGCAGACCGAGCCGGCGACGTTCGCCGCAATGGCAGAGGTCGACCGCGTCATCGGCAACGACGACAAGACCCGCAGCGATGCCTGGCACGCCGCCAAGAGTGCACTCGAGGCCAGCCCAAGCTTCGGACTCGACACCGAGCAGAAGATCGCGGTCGCCGACATCATGGCGGTGCGCGAAATGGCGCCGCATCTGCTGGACGGTTACCAGAGCGGGCTGCCGCGGGTGTTCGTGCAGGTGCAGAACGGCTGCGACCATCGCTGCACCTTCTGCATCATCCCGTATGGACGCGGTAACTCCCGATCGGTGCCGGTCGGCGCGGTGGTCGAACAGGTGCGGCTGCTGGCCGAGCGTGGCCACGCCGAGATCGTGCTGACCGGCGTCGACCTGACCAGCTATGGGGCCGACCTGCCGGGCGCGCCGAAGCTCGGCACGCTGGTTAAGAAAGTGTTACGGCACGTGCCGGAGCTGCAGCGGCTGCGGATCTCGTCGATCGATCAGGTCGAGGCCGATCGCGACCTGATCGATGCGCTCGCCACCGAGCCGCGGCTGATGCCGCATCTGCACCTGTCGCTGCAGGCCGGCGATGATCTGATCCTCAAACGGATGAAGCGCCGGCATGCGCGGGCCGATGCGATCGCGTTCTGTGCCGAGGTGCGGCGGCGGCGGCCGGACATCGCGCTCGGCGCCGATCTGATCGCCGGATTTCCGACCGAGACCGAGGAGATGTTTCAGCGCTCGCTCGACCTGGTCGAGGAATGCGGCCTGACGTTTCTGCACGTTTTTCCGTATTCACCGCGCCCCGGCACACCCGCGGCGCGGATGCCGCAGCTCGATGGCCGCGTGATCCGCGACCGCGCCGCCCGCCTGCGTGCCGCAGGCGAAGCAGCGCTGCAGCGGCGGCTGGCCGCGGAGATCGGCGCCACGCGCGCGGTGCTGATCGAGAGCCCGACACAGGGCCGCACCGAGCACTTCCTTCCGGTCGCGATCTCAGGCGCGACGCCGGGCGAGGTGCAGACCCTGCGGATCATCGGGCACGATGGCGCGCGACTGACCGCGTAGAGACGCGAATTACTTCAGCGTCCACACGCCGGTGTGTTTGATTTCGGAATCCTCCAGTTCGCGCGTCACCGGCACACCGTAGCTCGCGAGCTGCACGAGCTGGTCCTTCGGCAGATAGTAACGCCCCGGATCACCGATCAGCACCCGCGCGCCTTGCGCGACACGGTTTTGCAGAAACGTAAACGCAAGCCCGGCGATGTCCTGCTGATAGAAGATATCGCCGGCGAGCACAGCCTGCGCGGGCAGCGGGTGCGGCCCGGCAAGCAGATCGTCGCCGCAGACGTCGATCGCGACGCCGTTGGCCGCAGCGTTGACCAGGATCGCCTCGCGCGCGAAGCCGTCGATATCGAACGCGGTGACGCTGCGCGCGCCGGCCTTCATCGCCGCGATCGCCACCAGCCCGGAGCCGGAGGCGAGATCGATCACCTCCTTGCCCGCGACATCCTGCGGATGATCCAGCACATAGCGCGCCAGCGCCTGTCCGCCGGCCCAGGCGAACGCCCAGAATGGCGGAGGCAGCCCGGCCTCGCCAAGCTCTTCTTCGGTCTTGCTCCACAACGGCAGCGCCTCGTCGGCGACGTGCAGCCTCACCTCCGGCACCAACGGCACCTCGCGCAGCCGGGTGTTGGCGTGGATGAAGGCGATCGGATCGGTAATGGTGGAGGTGCTCATCGCGCGGTGATGGGCGAGCTACGAAGAGATGTAAAGCGTTGCTCTAAGCCAACCACGTCATCGCCCGCGCAGGCGGGCGATCCAGTATCGGAGAGAGCCCGAGATCCGATCGCGAACGCTCTGGAATACTGGATCCCCCGCATCCGCGGGGGATGACGTCACAATATAATCAGTGCGACTTAGGCTACAGCCCGCCCATCTTGCAGACCAGTTTCCACTCTTCGGCCGTCACCGGCTGCACCGACAGCCGCGAATATTTCATCAGCGCCATTTCGGCGAGCCGGGGTTCGGCCTTGACGGCGGCGAGGGTCACCGGGGTCTTCAGCGGCTTATCGGCCTTGATATCGACGCAGACGAACTTGCCGCTGGCATCGGTCGGATCCGGATAGGCCTCGCGGATGATTTCGGCGATGCCGACGATCTCCTTGCCTTCATTGGAGTGATAGAAGAATGCGCGGTCGCCGCGCCGCATCGCCACCATGTGCAGCTTGGCGGAGTGATTGCGCACGCCGGTCCAGGCTTCGCCGGCGGCGCCCTTGGCGACCTGCTGGTCCCACGACCACACAGACGGCTCGGATTTCACCAGCCAATACGCCACGTCTATTCCTCCGCCTTGAGAGGGCGCGTCAGCAGCCCTTCGATCGCTGCATCGACGCTGAGCTTGCCGCCGAGCACGGCCGCCACCGCGGTCGAGATCGGCATGTCGATGTCTTTGGCCTGCGCCATCTCCAGCAGCACCGGTGCGGTGTAGTAGCCTTCCGCCAGCTTGCCGTGCGCGGCGGACTCGATCCCTTCGCCGCGGCCGAGCGCCATGCCGAACGAGAAGTTACGCGACTGCGGCGTCGAGCAGCACATCGTCAAATCGCCGAGACCCGACAGGCCATGCATGGTCTCGATCCGCGCCCCATAGGCCTTGCCGAACCGCACCAGTTCGACGAAGCCACGCGTCGTCATCGCCGCCAGCGCCGAGGCGCCGAGCTGCCGGCCCTCGACGATGCCGGCCGCGATCGCCAGCACGTTCTTGGTAGCGCCACCAAGTTCGACACCGCGCACGTCGGTCGAATGATACGGGCGGAAGCTGCCGGAATTCATCGCCTGGGCCAGCGCCTGCGCGCAGGCTGCGTCAGTGGCGGCGATCGTCACCGCGGTCGGCAGGCCGCGCGCGACGTCGGCCGCAAAGCTCGGGCCCGAAAGGATCGCCGGGATCGCGGCCGGCGCCGCTTCGGCAATGATCTCAGTCATGAACCGATGGGTGCCGTGCTCGATACCCTTGGCGCAGGCGACCAGCGGCGTGCGCGGCGCGATCAGCGGCTGCAGCGACGTGACCACCTGGCGCAGCACCTGTGCCGGAACCACCAGCAGCAGCGCATCGGCGCGCGCCGCTTCGGCAAGATCGCGCGTCACCTGGATCGACGGCTCCAGCCGCACGCCCGGCAGGAAACGGCTCTCGCGCGCCGCGATCAGATGCTCGGCGTTGCCGGCATCGTGCTCCCACAACGTCACCTTTCGCCCGGCGCGCGCAGCAGTCTGCGCCAGCGCGGTGCCCCAGGCGCCGCCGCCGAGCACGGCAATCGAATTCAACGAACCCATCGCAACATCATCCAAGCCACCGACACAGCCCGGCCTTAGAACCCGGCACGCGTGTTGGCAAATTTCGCCGGTGCGGTGGCGTTGGCGTCGAGCAGCCAACGCGCGCGCGGCGCGGTATCCATCGTGTCGGTGAGGCCGAGCGCCAGCCGCTCGGCTCCGGCCCAGGCGATCATCGCGCCGTTGTCGGTGCACAGCGCCGGCGGTGGCACGATCAGCGTGGTCTGCACCTTGGCGGCGACTTCGCGCAGCATCCGGCGGATCGCCTGATTGGCGGCGGCGCCGCCGGCCGCGACCAGCGCCTTCGGCGGCCCGAACCGTTCCTTGAACAGCCGCAGCCCGGCGCCGAGCCGGTCGGCCACCGATTCCAGCACCGCGGCCTGAAAGCCCGCGCACAGATCGTTGATGTCCTGCGGATCGAGCGGCGTCAGCTTACCGGCCTCGTTGCGGACCGCAGTCTTCAGCCCGGACAGAGAGAAATTGGCATCCTGGCGCCCGAGCATCGGGCGAGGAAATGCGAAGCGGTTGGGATCGCCGGCTTCGGCGGCGCGCTCGACCTGAGGGCCGCCGGGGTAGGGCAGGCCGAGCATCTTGGCGATCTTGTCGAATGCCTCGCCGATCGCGTCGTCGACCGTGGTGCCGAGCCGGACGTAGTTGCCGACGCCGAGCACCGCGACGATCTGAGTGTGGCCGCCGGACGCGAGGAACAGACAGTAGGGAAACTCGACCGCGTCGGTCAGCCGCGGCGTCAGCGCATGGGCTTCGAGATGATTGACCGCGATCAGCGGTGTGCCGTGCACCAGCGCAATCGCCTTGGCGGTGGTCAGTCCGACGATCACGCCACCGATCAGCCCTGGCCCGGCGGCTGCCGCAACCCCGGACAGACTGGCGAACGCCACGCCGGCTTCGTTCATCGCCGCCGCAATGATGCCGTCGAGCACATCGACATGGGCGCGCGCGGCGATCTCCGGGACGACGCCACCAAAGGGGGCGTGTTCATCGGTCTGGGAACGCACGATATTGGAGAGGAGGCGCCCGCTGCCGTCGGCGGGACGCTCGACCACGGCGGCTGCGGTTTCATCGCAGGTGGTCTCGATCCCCAGCACCAGCAAGGCTTGTTCACTAGTCAAATTGAGCCCTTGCGTTTGCGCCCGAACCGGCGTTCTCCTTGCCTCGCGTAGCATTGCGGGGTCTTGGAATGCAATCATCCCCTTGGCGCCCTGCGGCCCCGGCAGATTGCGTGGGAGCAGCGAAGCGGGGCATTGCAGCGCGACCGGTTTTCACGCGGCTCAGGGTCATGCGGCCGGGCTTCTTCGGATTCATTTTCATCAATCGACAGGCGAGGACGTAACGCGTGGCTTTGCTCGTCACCCGCCCGCAACCCGATGGCGACGCGACCGCGAAAGCGTTGCGCGCCAAGGGCTATGACGTGCTGCTGGCGCCGATGCTGCGGTTCGAGCCGGTGCCGTTCCCCGACGATCCCGACGCCCACTACACCGGCGTGATCGTCACCAGCGCCAATGCGCTGCGCGCGCTGGACGACCAGCCGGTGCTGGCGCGGCTGTTGAAACTGCCGCTGTTTGCGGTCGGCAAGCACACTGCTCGCAAGGCGCAGGACGCCGGCTTCAGCGACGTGATCGTGGCGGACGGCGACGCCGCCAAGCTCAGGATCAAGATCCGCGACAGCCTCCGCGGCACAGACAAGCGGGCTGGCGCGTTGCTGTATCTGGCGGGCGCCGATCTGTCGCGAGACCTCGCCGGCGAATTGCGCGAAGATGGCTTCGACGTCGTGATGCAGACCGCCTACCGGATGGTGCCGTTGCCGAGCCTGCCGGCGGACGTATGCGATGCCTTTGCGGCCAATCGCATCGAGGCGGTGCTGCACTACTCGCGGCGGAGCGCCCGGGCGTTCATCGACGCGACGCGGACCTCCGGCATCGAGATTTCGGCGCTGGCGATTCCGCAATGCTGCCTGTCGGAGGCGGTCTCCGAGGTAGTGCGCGAGGCTGGCGCCAACCAGGTGATGGTGGCGCGCAAGCCGGACGAAAAAGCGCTGCTCGAAGCGCTGGATCGGGCCCTCGGCCCGGCCAAAGTGAATTGATGCCGCGCCGGACCGCCGGCGCCGACAGGTAGCGACGAGGAAAATCCAAGGATGGTCGAGAACAGGCCCGAACACGAACAGGCTGCGGAACCGGCCGAGCATCACCAGCCGACCGGCGAGGAGACCAGCACCGCGGCCACTAGTGCCGAGGCAGAAGCTGCAGCGGAGATAGCGCCCGAGGCCGAACCGGCGCAGGGACCGGAGCAGGCCTTCGACATCGCCGCCGATCAGCGCGAGCAGGCCGAGCAGGCTGCCGGCCTGCCGGAACCGGAATTCGCCACCACCACAGCTGCAGCCGATGCGTCGGCGACCGCGCAAAGCTCTGCAGCGCCGCGGAACAGCATTGCGTCGCTGATTCTGCCACCGGTGCTGACGATCGCGATAGCCACCGGCCTCGTCGTCGGTGCCGCCAAGATGGGCCTGCTGCCGCAATTTCTGTCGTCGACCAGCGTCACGGCCCCGCAGGCAGATCCTGCAGCGTTCGATGCGCTGAACGCCCGGATCGCCAAGCTCGAAGCCGCTCCCACGGCTGGCGGCGCAACGGCCGTGCCGAGCGACAGCGCGGCGCTGGAAGCGCTCGCGATCCGGATCACAAATCTCGAAGCGCGGCCAAAGGCGGCATCCGATGGGGCTGCCGCTGCCGATCCGGCCGCTACCGGCCGGATCGATGCGCTGGAGAAGTCGGTGGCGTCGCTGCGGGACGACCTGACAGCGCTGCGGAGCCAGACCGATCAGCTCGCGGCAACCGTGAAGGACTTGAAGGCTGCGCCGGGCGCCAGCGCCGACGAGGCCAAGCCGAGTGCGGAGGCAGCCGGCGCCGACAAGGCGGCCGCGCTGGAGCAGACCACCGCCGCGTTAGCCGCGATCGATCGGCGGCTCGGCGCACTGGAAACCGCCGCCAAGGCCGAGGCGGAGAAACCGGCGCCGAAATCCACCCCCGCCGAAGACGGCGCTCTGCGCCGCGCGGTCGCCGCCACCTTGCTCGACCTCGCCGTCACGCAAGGCCAACCGTTCCAGGCCTTGCTGAAGGCCGCGGCGCCACTCGCGCCCGATGCTGGGTCGCTGAAGCCGCTCGACCGCTTCGCCGCGACCGGCGTTCCGAGTGCCCGTGCGCTCGGCCAGGAGCTGATCGACCAACTGCCGAACCTGCTGCCCGACAAAACCCATTCGAATGCCAATTTCATCGACCGGTTTCAGGCCAATGCCGAGCGGCTGGTGAAGATTCAGCGCTCGGATGCGGTCGAGGGCATCGATCGCACCGCGATCGTCGGCCGGCTGAGCGCGGCCGCCAAGCAGGGCGACATCGCCGCCGCGCTGAAAGAGATGAAAGCGCTTGCGCCGGGTGACCGCGCTCCTGTTCAATCCTGGATCGACAAGGCCGAGGCGCGCGACCAAGCGCTCGCGGCGTCCCATCAATTTGCCACCGCAGCGCTCGGGGCGCTGCAAAAACCGTCGCCATAGGTCTGCCCATGCTGCGCATCGTTCTGTTTCTCGTGATCATCGCGCTCGCGGCGGCGGGCGCCGCCTGGGTGGCCGACCAGCCCGGCGAAGTGGTGCTGTCCTGGAACGACTGGAAGGCGTCGATGACGCTGCCGGTGTTCGCGCTGGTGATCGGCGCCGGCGTGGTCGCCGTGATGCTGGCCTGGGCGATCATCCTCGGCGTGGTGCGCGCGCCCAGCTGGATGAAGCGCGGCCGCAGCTCGCGGCGCAGTGCCCGCGCGCGCAACGCCATCACCCAGGGCCTGCTCGCGGTCGGCCATGGCGACAGTAGCACCGCCCGCCTGCACGCCAGCGCGGCCCGTCGCCACGCACCGCACGATCCGCTCGCTTTGCTGCTACAGGCGCAGTCGGCCCAGCTCGAAGGCGACCGCGAAGGCGCGCGCCGCGCGTTCCTGGCGATGGCCGCCCGCAAGGACACCAAGTCGCTCGGCATGCGCGGGCTGTATATCGAAGCGCAGCGCGCCGACGATCCTTACGCGGCGCTGGCAATCGCCGAAGAGGCGCTGCGGGTTCAGCCGAATTGTGCGTGGGCGTCGCAGGCGGTGCTCGGCTTCCGCTGCGCCCGCTCGGACTGGACTGGCGCGCTGGAAATTCTCGAGCGCAACCTGTCGGCCGGGCTGATCGACAAGAAGGCGTTTCGCCGGCAGCGCGCGGTGCTGCTGACTGCGCGGGCGATCGATCTGGAAGAGAGCGACGAAAGCCTCGCCCGCGACAGCGCACTCGAAGCCAACAAGCTGGCACCGACCCTGGTGCCGGCGGCGGTGCTGGCGGCCAAATATCTCGCCGAAGCTCATCAGGTCCGCCGCGCCATGAAGGTGATCGAGGCCGCCTGGCAGGCGCAGCCGCATCCGGATCTGGCTTCGACCTACGCCAATCTGAAGCCGGGCGACACCGCCACCGCGCGGCTCGGCCGGGTCGAAAATCTGGTCGGCAAGGGTCCGCAGCAGCTCGAAAGTGCCCTCGCGATCGCTCGTGCGGCGATCGACGCCGGCTCGTTCAGCCGCGCCCGCACGGTGCTGCAGCCCTATCTCGACATGCCGACCCAGCGGGTCGCGATGCTGATGGCCGAGATCGAACACGGCGACCGCGGCGATACTGCGAAGGCGAGGGCCTGGACGCTGCGGGCAGTGCGCGCGCTGCACGACCCGGTGTGGACCGCCGACGGCTATGTGTCGGATCACTGGCGGCCGGTGTCGCCGGTCACCGGGCGGCTCGACGCGTTCCAGTGGCAGGTCCCGGTCTCGGCGCTGCCGTCCAGCAAGGCGGTGGTGGTCGATGACAAGTTCCACGACGCACTGATTGCCTCCTCGGCTGGCGAGACGCTGCCCGCCAGTACGACGTCGGAGGCCGTGACGGTGACGGTCGAGGCGGCTCCCGAAGCGCCGATCGTGGCCCCGAAGGAACCGACCGCAGTGTTGGAAGAGACGGCCAAGGCCGACAAGCCCGCCAAGACGACCGAAGCTCCGGCCGAAGCGGTCGCCCCGCCGGCGGCGTCCTCGTCGCCGCTGTTCCACCGCCGCAAGGAAGCTGCTCCGGTAATCCCGATCGTGCGGGCTCCGGACGATCCGGGCGTGGACGAAGACGCCGCGCCGGAAGAGTTCCCCGAACGCGCGCCGACAACGGCCGGGCAGAGCAGCGGCTGGCGGGGTTACCGGCCGCCGCGCTGAGTTGCACGGCGCGTTTCGGTTGTTGGGACCGAGTTCGACAAAACCACATCGGCGGACGCTCCGGCCGCCGGTTCAGGCGCCCTGGTTCTTGCCAATCAGGCCGCCGCCCGATATCAGGAGCCAACGTTTCGGGCCGCTTCGTCAGCGCGCCCGCGGTCGCCGCAATAGCTCAGCTGGTAGAGCACGTCATTCGTAATGACGGGGTCGGGGGTTCGAATCCCTCTTGCGGCACCACCCTCTCTTCATCCGCACTGCTCCGCCTCGCGCGACTTGGCATCGCCGGTGCAGGCTGCCGCCTCCACTTCAGCGGGGCTGGTCGGAACGTTCCGAAACGGGAGCCAGCTTCCAGTCGAACGGTCTCCGTTCTCGACGGATGCGGAGTGAACCGACGAGCGGATCTCCATCCTGGCTCCTCCCAGCGCTTGTCACGACCACGCACGTCCTTGGAGCGAACACCTGCCTGGCTTCGACGAGCCCCGCCGGAACGTTCGGAGACATCGCCGACACATGGGCCGTCGTTGGACGGGGGCAGGGGTCAAATAGAAAAGCCCGCGGCGATGCGCGGGCTTTTGTTGGTACCGGCTCACCCGACCGGGTGAGCCTCGATGTGATGATCTCAACGCTTGGTTTTGATCGTCGCGCCTTCAATGACTCCAGGAGGCGCGTTCAGGGTCGCGGAACGAGGCGCCGATCAGGCGCGCTTCGGAACGCCCAAACCGTTGTGCAGCCAGCTGCTCCAAGACCGCGACAGCGTCTCGCTGACCGTCCGTCCGTCCGTGAACAGCATCTCGCGGGCATTGCTGACCGCCCCCTTCAGATCCATCCACATTTCCTTGAGATTGGACAGAATGCCGTTGGTGCCGTCGAGGACCCGATGGCTCTTCAGCTTCGCCAGTTCGATCAGCGACTGCTGAATCTTGGCGATCGACCGCGCGATCCGGCCGATTTCATCCGAGCGGCTCAGCGCATGAATGCGAACGCTCGTGTCGCCAGAGGCGAGGCGCTCGACGTCCTTCTCCAGTTCGCCAAGCGGGGCGAGCAGGCCGCGCGAAATCCGGGTACCGACCAGACCGACCACCGCGAACACCACGACACCGGCGAGCAGCAGCATGGTGCGAGCAGCGCCGACGCCGTAATCCGGAGTCGAGGTGACCACCGTCTCGGACGCCTGAACCACCAGACCCTGACCTTCGTACGACGCCGGCATCACCACCGGCCCGGCATCCTGCTGCATCACCAGCATGCCGACGATGCTGCCGTCCGCGGCGCGGACTGGCGACAGCGTCGCTCCCCCTTGGCCGACCAGGCGGTCGAGCGACGCGACGCTCGCGGCCTGCTTGGCATGGCTATCGGTGACCTTATGCAAGACCATTTCGCCGACGCCACCGATGGCGACCGAGGCGAACAGCGTAATTCCCAAGACGAGGATCGAGATCTTCTGGGCTAGGTTTCGGTTGGACAGATCGAATTGCATCGTAGTTCTCCAGCTTTCTTCAATTAGGGGCGGCTTGCCCCCTAAGGTGAACAGCGTGAACAACGCTTTACTTATTAACGTTAACGATTCGCTAACTCCCGCGTAGACCTGCTTGGGACCACGCTAAGAAAACGCCTCACGCTGGAACGGTGAACGAGCGCTGGTAACCAGGCACTCGTTCGAGAGAATCGCGAATCACGATGAGCCAATTAGCCGTCTAACTCTTTGATTAAACAGGTAGTTGCTCAGTAACTCACGGTCCGTGGAATCAGTTTTGCTCCGATTCGCGCGGCTGTAAATATATAGAGAAGTCAGTACCGTCGCTTGACCCAAGGCAATGGGAGTAAGTGGGCTTCACTCCTTTGACGGAACGCTGTTCGGGCGGTGTTCGTTTACTAATTCCCGACACTGGGCATACCGCTCAACCGGCCGCCGTCATGCCGAAGTAACAATCAGCGACGCCGCTGCCTCGCGGCTTCTGCAGTCGCGCCAAGCTCATCGGCAGGATCTGGACGCCGATCCGCCGACCACGTCTGGCGTGACACTCAGCCGGGCAGACCAGTTCATGCGCCGCGACCCTATGCCGCTGGTCGTGCTGCGCTGCAGTCCGGCGACGCCGCCTGATCGAGGCGGCAGATGCGAATGCTTCGTTTTGATCCAGAGCAAAGACGAGTCTCCGTTTCCGGGGCTCCCTTCGCACCGCGGCAACGGCGCTGCCGGCTTTTCGACGGGCCAACAGCCGCGCGAGGCGATCCAATCCCTGCTCTCCCCTCGGCAGCGGCCACGGTCTCATCGCACTCGTTCAGCATTCTGTTTTTTGGTCGAGGGCAACCAGATCGAGTGCGTGCCGTGCATACCGAAAGCATTGTCTCGACTGTTATTCCGCATCTCGTCGTCAAACACACCTCCGCCAAGACCCGCGTTGCGCAGGATCCGGCGGAAGCTCGAGCCGCGGAACTCGCCCGGCTCCTGATCGCGCCGAACCTCGCCGACGCGTTCGACCTGATCGACAAATCACTGGCGCGGGCGGCGTCGCCGACCGCGCTGTTCACCGGACTGTTCGAACCGACCGCCCGCAGTCTGGGCAATCTGTGGGCCGAGGACGCCTGCAGCGAATTCGAAGTCACGATCGGCCTCTGTCATCTGCAGACGGCGATGCGCCGGATCAGCTTCGATCTGTTGTCGGCGCCGCTGGCGCGGTCGCAGCCGCGCAGCGTGCTGCTGGTGTCGCAGCCAGGCGAGCCGCATTCGTTCTGCGCGGCACTCCACGCCGAGCTGCTGCGTCAGGCCGGCTGGAATACCGTCAGCGAATTCCCAGACACCGATCGCGCACTGTCGGAGCTGGTCGCCAACGGTTGGTTCGATGCAGTCAACATCTCGCTGTCGCCGGCGCTGCGACGCGAACACTGGCTGCCGCGAATGGCCGAGACCATCCGCAAGCTGCGCGCCGCGTCGCGCAACCCGGCGCTGGCGGTGGTCGCCAGCGGCCGCGTATTCGCCGAACGCAGCGATGCCGTCGCTCTCGTCGGGGCCGACGCCGCGACGATCTCTTCGGTGCAGATCGAGCGTTGCCTGATGCGCTCATTGCTCAATCGCACTGCGCGTCCGGCGGCGAACTTCGCCTGGATCTGATCTCCGCCGCACCTTTCCACATCTCACGGCCGCTTCGGATACCGAGGCGGCCGTTGCGTTGAGTCGCATCGCTGTGCGTGTTGGCCGGATTGCCAACTCGCCCGACTCGCGCCCCACCGCCATATTCCAATCGTGCGTCCGTGCTATCGGTGATGCCTTCAGAGGGGCTGGTCATGCAATCCGAAACAAAATCCTATCCGTTCGATCACCTGCCGATGATCGACTACGACGCCCACCCGGCCTATGGGCGCGTGATGTCGATGCCGATGCTCGGCGCACGGCTAAAGGCGATCACGATTTTCGGCTACGGATTCTGTCTCACCACCGCGCAGCGGATGATCGACGTCGAGCACCTGCCGCGTCCTGTCGACGCCGGTAACCGTTTCGTCACGACGCTGCGCAGCCTGCCGACCTATCTGCGCCTGATCATGCTGCAGCGGCTCGGCCGGTTCAGCGCCGGCTCGGCCTATGCGCCAAAGACCGAGCGCGGCACCGCGGTGTTCACGCCGCTCGCCCGCGACGGCTTCGCCGCCGTTCAGCTCGGCCCCGACAAGATCGTCGAACTGCGCAACCAGCTCGAAGCTGCATTCAAAACGCTGGAGCATCGCGTCGCGATTCCAGGCGATCCGGATTCCACCCGCGTGGTGATCGATCCGGCCGCCGCTCCCGACCTCTACAAATGGTTCAACCAGGTCGCCGCCGACGCCGGCCTCACCGAGGCGGCCAGCGGCTATCTGAAACGCCCCGTCGGCATCGGGCGGATCGCCGCTGACGTCAGTGAGGCGCCAAACGGCGCGTTGTCGAGCCCGTTCGCCGATGTCAGCGTCGATGCCTCTCCGTGCGACGGCTTCAAGGTCGACGACAGCTACAACGTGCTGAAGATGGTGGTGTATCTCGGCGAGACCGGCGCCGCGAACGGCCCGCTTACCTATGTGGCCGGCAGCAACCGCGCCGGCCGCCGGTTCTGGGACGCGATGATCCGCCGTGCCAATGATCTGTGCGGTCTGTCGTCGACACTGCCAGCGGCGCGCGAGACGTTCTACGCACTGCCAGCGGGCCTGCAGCGCAAGGCAACGTTCGGCGCCGATCTGGTTGCCGACAGCAACTTCACCACGGCAATCGCCGAGAACCAGGTTGTGGTGACGAGCAGCCAGGGCAATGCAGTGATCTACGATCCCGCCGGCATTCACCGCGACGGCGTGCCGAGCCAGGGGCGGCGCAGCGCCGTGATCGTCACCTTCACCGAGCTGCCGCGCTAAGGCGTCGGCAATCGCGGCGGGTGCCGATCAGCGCCCGCCGAAAGCTTTCAGCGCTGCCGCCAACTCAGGATGGCTGGCGGCGTGATCGGCCACCGGGATGCCCGCGGCAATCGCGTCCCAGGCCTGCCGGATCGAAGTCGCGCCCGCGGCCGGCCCCATCGGATGGCCGAACACGCCGCGGCCGGGCACGAAGCCGAAATCGGCGCTGCCGACCTTGCGATACACATTCTCCAGCGTCGCCGCGGAGTCGCTGCCGCCCGGCACCGGCAGACACGGCTTGATCGGCCCCATCGGCTCCAGGCAGGCGCGGATGCAGTCGAGCACCTCGTGTTCCGGCGTCATCATCCGCGGACCGAAGCCCGGCATGATCACGACGTCGAAGCCCGCCAATCGCTGCAGCCGCGTCATCACCCGCGAATGGATGCCGTAATTCGCCAGCCGGCTGAACGCGGCGATAAAGGGGAAGTGTGCGATCAGCGGCACGGTGGCGTGCTTGCGCAGCATCCGCACCGCGGACAGCCCAACCGGCATCGCATTGATCAGCAGCGCGCCGGCCCCATTGGCGACAGCGACGTCGTGCAGCTCGGTCAGCCGGTCGACCTCGTCGGTGATATTGGCAAGATAGATCTTCGGTACGCCAGTTTCCGCTGAGGCACGACGGCAGGCATCGCCGAGCAGCGCGGCGCGCTCGGCCAGCGGACACCAATCGACATCCGCCAGCATCTCGTCGTCCTTGGCGATGTCGAGGCCACCGGTCCAGCTCTGATAGCCGAGCTCGGCGAACGGCTGCGGCGGCAGGCCGATATTCGGCTTGATCACCCCGAAGAAGATCGGACGATCGAACGCCTGAAGCCGCTCGCGCACGCCTGCGATGCCAAAGCGCGGGCCATCGAACGCGGCGAGATACGACTCCGGAAACCGAATGTCCTGCAGCCGGATCAGCGGGATGCCGGGCGAGAAGAACACGCCCTCGCCGCAGACGGCCGACAGCAAGTTCGGAATCTTCGCGCCGAAATTGCCGTGCGGATGCGCGATGGTGACGCGGCAGGCATGCACCGGCCCGCGCGCCGCGCACTCGACCGGAACGCTGAAACCCAAGGGGCGTGGCTCCGCCGACAGCTCCAACACCTTGGCGGCGAAGCGCGGACGGAAATCTTCGTCGAAACCAACCCGGCGCCACTGCGCCGTCGACTGCTCGCTGCATAGATGCGCCGCCGCTTCGCGCGGATCGCCAGCGCATTCGAAATCGAAATCCAGCTCGATGTAATTGTCGAGGTCGAGATCCGCGCGCTTGGCGTAGAAGCCTGCGATGTCGTCCGGCGTCATGGCTGATGACCTGTTTGGTGATACCGCTGCGGTCTTACGCGGACGCAGCCCGCGTATCCATCCGTAGCACCCCGTTCTTTCGGTGGAGGAGCGGTCGCGCGGCGCGACTAGCCCTTACCCGATGATCTGCAGTTCGACGCCGCGGCGCTCGCGCGGACCGTCGAGCTCGATGAAGAACACCGACTGCCATTCGCCGAGCACCATGGTGCCTTTGGCGACCGGAATCGTCTCCGACGAATTCATGAACAGCCCGATCAGATGCGAGTGCGCGTTGTCGCGGCCATCGACTGGATCGAGATTGTGCAGATAGTCGCCGTCACGCGGCACGAAGCGCTTCAGAAACGTCAGCATGTCGCGCTCGAGCTTTTCCTCGCGCTCGTTGACGTTGATCCGCGCCGTGGTGTGCAGGCAGCTCACCGTAACCAGACCGTCCTTGATGCCACTCGAGGTGACGAAGCGGCGGACCTGGTCGGTGATGTCGATCAACTGGATCGGCGCGGTGGTGGCGAGTTCGATACGGTGACGTTGAATCTGCATGGCGACGTCCTGACTGGAACCGACCCGAGTGTTAGCCCGGTGCCCGCGCCCGAGCAACGCAAGCCGTCGCTGCCTGCGCGTCATGCGACCAGCTCGCAACCGGGCGCCACCGTAACTTGACAGTGCGGGAGGGCTTCGCGATGACGCGCAGCTTACATCCCTGCGAGTTGACGGAGCCCGCAGCGCCCAGTTCGACCTTCTTGCCTGCCAGGACCACGATTCCCGATGAGACCAGCCTATCGCAGCGATATCGATGGCCTGCGCGCGATCGCAGTGCTGCTGGTGGTTGGGTTCCACGCCTTTCCGGCGGAGGTCCGCGGCGGCTTTATCGGCGTCGACGTTTTCTTCGTGATCTCCGGTTTCCTGATCACGTCGATCATCTGCCAGGCGCTCGACCGCGGCGACTTCAGCTTCGCGACGTTCTACGCCCGCCGCATCAACCGCATCTTCCCGGCGCTGCTGCTGGTGCTGGCGGCCTGCGCGATCGGTGGCTGGTTCCTGCAGTTCCCGGTCGATTATCGCGACGCCGGCAAGGCGATCGGCTTCGGCGCCGCGTTCCTCGCCAACGTCGCGTTGCTGCACGATTCCGGTTACTTCGACACCTCCTCGGAGCTGAACCCACTGCTGCATCTGTGGTCGCTCGGAGTCGAGGAGCAGTTCTATCTGCTGTGGCCGCCGGTGATCATCCTGGCGTGGCGCTGGAAGAACGGCGCCGTGGCGGCGGCAGTAGCAATCCTGCTGGCATCATTCGTCACCAACCTGCTGCTGACACCGACACATCAATCCGCCGCGTTCTATCTGCCGGTGACGCGGTTCTGGGAACTGATGACCGGCTGTCTGCTGGCAATCGCCACGGCAACCCGCGCGGCGCCACTCGCGCAGCACGCCGCCCGCCTGCGCAATATCGGCGCGGTCGCCGGCCTCGCGCTGATCGCGACCGGCGCCACCCTGATCGACCGCAGCCGCGCCTTTCCGGGCTGGTGGGCGGTGCTGCCGGTGCTCGGCGCCGCACTGCTAATCGGCACCGGTCCCGGCACCTGGGTCGGTCGGCGGTTGCTCGGCAATCGCGCCATGGTCTATGTCGGGTTGATCAGCTACCCGCTTTATCTGTGGCACTGGCCTGTGCTCGCAGCGATCCGGATCGTGCGGCTCGGCGAGGAGCCGCCACCGCTGATGAAGCTGATCGCAGTTCTGGTGGCATTCGGGCTCGCCGACTTCACCTACCGGTTCGTCGAGCCGAAGATCCGCTATCGGCCGACCCGCGCCAAGACTGCCGCAGCCTTCGCCGGCGTCGCGCTAGTCGGACTTCTCGGCGCCGGCATTTACGTCGCGGGTGGTGTGCCATCGCGGTTCAGCGCCGGCGTGCAGATCGTCGCCCGCGATCATCAGGCCGAGGCGATGCCGGCGTATCGGCTGAAGAGCTGCTTCCTCAGTTCAGGCTCGACGTTCGCGCGCGAATGCGACGACGCGGCCTTGCCGGGCGTGCCGCGGATCGCGCTGTGGGGCGATTCGCACGCCGCGCATCTCTATCCTGGGCTGCGCGCCGTGCAGAAGAGCGAGGGCGGCTTTGTGCTGTCGCAGTACACGACCGCCGGCTGCCCGCCGATCTTCGGTTACGTCAGCGTCCAGACGCCGGGATGCACCGCCGCCAACGCCAATGCACGGGAGCGGCTGAAAGCGATCAAGCCGGACACCGTGATCCTGGTCGCCCGGCAGTGGCACGACTATGACGGCGCCGATCGCGATCCGGCGGCGATCGACGCGATGATCAAGGCAACGCTCGCCGAACTGCACAGCATCGGCATCGAGCGGATCGTCGTGGTCGGGAAATTTCCGAGCTGGCGAACCCCGCCAAAGCGCATTCTGGCGCAGGCCTACCGGTCCGAAGCCGCCGGCCTCACCACCGCATCCGACATACCCACGCGCGACGGACCACCGCGGCTGGATCGCTCGGAAGCCGAGGCCAACGAGCGGCTGCGCGCGTTCTTCACGGCGCAAGGCATCGAGTTCATTTCGCCGACGCCGGTGTATTGCAATGATCAGGGCTGCCTGCTTGCGGTGCCAGGCAGCGGCACCCCGGTGACATTCGACGGCAGCCACCTCACGATTGCATCGTCGCAGTTCTTCGTCAGGCAGATCATGAAGGAACTGCTCGGCCGATAGTTATCAAGCGGGCAGAACTGCCGCGCAGGCGCGGCCTCGACCTGTGCAGGCTTCAGGGCGTCCTGACGATCTGGTGAAGCAGCGAGAGGTACTGTTGTCGTCCGATCAGGCTTTCGTTCTCTTCGAGCAGCATCACGTCGACGTCTCGAACTTCGCGCAGCTCAGCCTCGGACAGATGGTCCTGTCGCACCCCACCGCGGGAGCGGCCGAGCTTGAGATAGAAGTATTGACCGAGTCGAGTCAGACACGCCTGCTCGGTCAGGACTTCGCTGACCGGGTCGATGAAGCTGGTGCCGACCAGCGCCGCATCGATCCGCGTCGCCTCGCGGCCGTCGCAGCTTGGATGACTGTAGGTCAGTTTCGGCGTCGGATAGTCGATCGGCGCCACCAGAAGATTGGCAAGCTCGGCGAGATCGCGGTCGCGCCCCTCGGCCGGCGAGCTCACCGTCACAGTAAAGCTAAACGGCGTGAGCAACTCGTGTCCCGCCCGGGTGTTGATCGCATTTACGATCTGCTGGCTGCCGCGCGCCATCACCAACTCGTTCCAGTGAATGCCACCGCGCGGGAACGGTGGCGTGTCGTCGCTCCGCATCGCATGGGTCGAGGTCGCCAGATCGAGCACATCGATGCCTGCGGCCCGTAGCCGCGCAACGTAGGCTGGGACGAGTTCCGCTCGCGCCTGCGGACTGCTCGGACAGACGATCAGATGCGTGAACTTGTCCGGCATATCGGCAACTTTGGACGGCGTCACGATGTAGAGAAACAGTTTGCCGCGATCGCGATAGTAGGCCTGAATGTCGCGCAGCAGCGGAATCGCGGCATCCGCCATGGTGTCGGCCTGACCGATCGTGCGCGAGCAATATTCCTCGAGATAGCCGCGCTGCACGAGTTCACCGTCGCGCCCGATCAGGATGCCGGGGGCGGTGATCTCGCCGAACAACGAATACGCGATCTGATTGTTGAGCCGAATTAACGTTCGCCGCAGCGGCATTGCGTCCGCAATTCGCAGCACGGCCGCTTTCTGCAGTGCGCCGTCGATGAAGCCGTGCAGCGAAAGATCGAACGGCACCTGCTGGGTGACGCCGACAAGTGCCGGCCCGATCCGAACGGCGTGCGACGGCACCGCGAGATTCCAAAGCGTCCACGCCGGCATCGCCACAAAGGCAGCGGCCGCCAGCCGGCGGAGCCATCGTCGCGGTGATGTGGTAATCGCCGCCATCCTCAAAACCGGAAATAGATGAAGGGCTGAAACGGGATCGCCACCGCGCGCGCGATCGCGATCGTACCCAGCGCGCCGAGGCCGACATAGCCGGCGAGCCGAAGCACACCACTGCTGCGCCAGGCTGCGCCCAGCGAGCCAAAGGCCGGCAGGCCCGGGATCAGGCTCAGCGCTGCGCCGAGCGCAGCCGTCCAGAGCACTGAAACCGGTGGCGGCAGCCACGCGGTTGCATGACCGAAGCCGGCGAGCGCACCGAAGAAACCACCGAGGTGCGCCGTATCCGGCGAGCGGAAGATCACCCAGCCAAGCATCACGATCAGCAGGGTCGCCATGGTGGCGATCACGGCGCCGCCACGTTGCAGCCAACGCTCCAAGAACACCCGGTCGAGCGTGAGGAACAGACCGTTATAGGCGCCCCACAGCACGAAATTCCAACTCGCGCCGTGCCACAGGCCGGACAGCAAGAAACAGATCCAGAGATTGCGATAGGTGACGAGCGCGCTGCCGCGGTTGCCGCCGAGCGGGATGTACAGATAGTCGCGAATCCAGGTGGTGAGCGAAATGTGCCAGCGTCGCCAGAACTCGGTGATCGAGCGGGAGATGTACGGCATGTTGAAGTTCTCGCGCAGCGAGAAGCCGAGCATTCGGGCGATCCCGATCGCCATGTCGGAATAGCCGGAGAAGTCGAAATAGATCTGCAGCGTGAAGCAGACCGTACCTAACCATGCGGCCCCCATCGACAGCGTCGCCGGATCGGCGCCGAACACCTGGTCGGCGTAGTGACCGAGCGGATCGGCGATCAGCAGCTTCTTGAACGCGCCTTGGGCGAACCGCGCCAAACCTGCGCCGCAATCGCTCCATTCAAAGCCCCGTGGCACAGCGATCTGGCGATCGATCTCATGATACTTGAGGATCGGGCCAGCCAGCAGCTTCGGAAAGAAGAACACGAAAAGGCAGTAGTCGGAGAACCGCCGGGCGGGCTGCGACACACCGCGATAGCTGTCGACCAGGTAAGTGATCTTCTCGAAGGTGACGAACGAGACGCCGATCGGCAACGCGATGTGCCAGACCGGCAGCGCACTGAACTTGCCGGCGGCGAGCAGCACGTTCAGGCTCTCGAGCGCAAAACTGGTGTATTTATAGATGATCAGGATTGCGAGGTTCTGCACCACCCCGAGCGCCAGCAGCGCGCGCTTGGTCGGGACGATCGAGCTGCCTGTGATTCGCCGCGCCAGCAGATGATCGATCAGCGCCGAGGCCACCACCACAGGCACGAACAGCGGCTCGCCCCAGAGGTAGAACAGCCCGCTGCCGATCAGCAGGATCCAGCGCTTGGTCCGCGCCTCACGGGCCGCGAAATACAGCACATAGAGGAACGGAAAGCAGGTCAGGAACAGGGGATCGTAGAAGAGCATGGCGGACGGGTGGTTCCTGGTGCCTGCAGGCGATCGACGGGCCACCTATTCCAGATTCCGCTGGCTACGCCCAGCCGAAGCGACGCACGAGGCCCCGGCTCTAGAGACCTGCGAAAAAAGATAATCGACGACCGAGGCGAGCGCCGGCGTCTCAATCGATGACTTTAGCTGGTTTGGAAAGCCGGCGCCTGAACAGGCGGATCTCTGGAGCGGGCGAAGGGATTCGAACCCTCGACCCCAACCTTGGCAAGGTTGTGCTCTACCCCTGAGCTACACCCGCATCCGAGAAACGGCGCGCCGTCGGCACGACCGTGGGCAGTCGTATGCCAAATGCCGCGGGCGATTGCAACAGCCGTTCGACATTTCATGTGCCGGCTTTTTTTGCGGGCGGATGACCGCGTGGGGGATTTTGACTCAAATGCGACCGAGGGCGGCCGGCGGGCCGCCTGCGGCGGCGGCGAAATTAGGGTCAAGAGGGGTCTGGGCGACCACAATCCAGCGCGGGGCCGGTTCCCGTTGCAAATCGAACTTCCCGCGCCATCTAGAGCGAGGGCCGTGTTAAAACGGCGGACCGACCGACAACAGCGAGGACGACGTGACGATTTTGGAGCAGGGCAGCGGTGCGGCGCCTCAGGCAGCCGCCGATCTGATCAAGGACACCACGACCCAAAGCTTCGTCCGCGATGTGATCGAAGAATCCAAGCGCCAGCCGGTTCTGATCGACTTCTGGGCGCAGTGGTGCGGTCCGTGCAAGCAGCTCACCCCGATCCTGGAAAAGGCGGTTCGGGCCGCGAACGGCAAGGTCAAGCTGGTCAAGATGAACATCGACGAGCATCCGTCGATTCCCGGCCAGATGGGCATCCAGTCGATCCCGGCCGTGATCGCCTTCGTCGATGGCCGCCCGGCCGACGGCTTCATGGGCGCGGTGCCGGAGAGCCAGGTCAACGCCTTCATTGAAAAGCTGACCGCCGGCATGCCGGGCGGTGCGCCGACCGCCGCCGAGCTGCTCCAGGAAGCCGAAGCAGTGCTGGCGGAGGGCGATGTCCAGACTGCGACTTCGATCTATGCCGAGGTGCTGCGCGCCGACGGCACCAATGTCGCCGCGATCGCCGGGCTGGCCCGCTGCTATATGCAGACCGGCGCCACCGAACAGGCCAAGAAGACATTGGGGCTGGTGCCCGAGGCCAAGCGCGAGGACGCCGCCGTCAAGGCGGTGCAGGCGATGATCGATCTTGCCGAGCAGGCGCAGTCGCTCGGCCCGATCGCCGAGCTGGAACAGAAGGTCGCAGCCGATCCGCTCGACCATCAGGCGCGCTTTGATCTTGCGATCGCCCTCAATGCTGCCGACCGGCGCGAAGATGCGACCACGCATCTTCTCGACATCGTCAAGCGCGACCGTAAATGGAACGACGACGGCGCACGCAAGCAGCTGGTGCAGTTCTTCGAGGCCTGGGGCCCGACCGACGACGCCACCGTCGAGGGCCGCAAGCGGCTGTCGACGATTCTGTTCTCGTAGTCGCAATTCAAAGCGCGGAGCCAGCGATGCCGATCAATGCCGCCTATCGCGGGCCAGCCGACCTTCCCGAGGTGATTCCGGTGTTTCCGCTCGCCGGGGCGCTGCTGCTGCCGCGCGGTCAGATGCCGCTGAATATCTTCGAACCGCGCTATCTGGCGATGATCGACGATGCGCTGCGCGACGGCCATCGGCTGATCGGCATGATCCAGCCGGATGCGGCGCATTCGTCGGAGACCGCCGAGAAGCCGTCGCTGTTCAACGTCGGTTGCGTCGGGCGCATCACCCAGCTCGCCGAATCCGGCGACGGCCGATACATCCTCGAACTGACCGGCGTGTCGCGCTTCAAGGTAGTCGATGAGCTGCAGGTTCTGACGCCGTACCGGCAGTGCAAGGTCGACTATTTCCCGTTCGTCGACGATTTTACCGCCCGCAAGGGCGAGGACGAGGTTGATCGCGAGACCCTGCTGTCAGTGCTGACCGATTTCCTCAAGGCCAACAATCTCAAGGTCGATTGGGACGGCGTCGAAAGCGCGCCGAACGAGGCTCTGGTCAACGCGCTGGCGATGATGTCGCCATACGGGCCCCCGGAGAAGCAGGCGCTGCTCGAGGCGCCGGATCTGAAGACGCGCGCCGAAATCCTGATCGCCGTCACCGAGATGGACCTCGCCAAGAAGCGCACCAGCGGAGACCCGCCGCTGCAATAACGCGCAGCAATTTGCGCGCGCGCGTTGACGGCGCCGCGCTGCTGTCCGATCAAGCCCGATGCCAGCCCATTGTTCTGGAGCCTGAAGCCATGAGCCTTTCGCCGTCCGAGCGGCCCGACACTGTCGACCGCAAGCTGCTCGACATCCTGGTCTGCCCGGTCACCAAGGGACCGCTCGAATTCGACCCCGCCCGCCAAGAGCTGATCTCCCGCGGTGCCAAGCTGGCCTATCCGATCCGCGACGGCATCCCGATCATGCTGCCCGAAGAGGCGCGGAAGCTCGGGTGAGGTGAGCGGCAGCTCAACCCCGAGTACAGCGCAACCTCTCCCTTAGGCGAGAGAGCGAGCGCGCTGCGATTCGGTGAAAAGCTGATTGCTTTCCGCGGCGGCGGAGACGGCGGGTCGATCCGCTTCCACCCTGCCTTACAGCGCTTCGCCCTTCAGCAGCCGCGGGATTTCGCCGGTGAGGCCGGCGGCCTGCCGGATGAAGGCGCCCTTCAGCGGCGGCAGGCGGTCGACCAGACCGAGGCCGATGTCGCGAATTCCGCGCAGCAGCGGCGAATTGTTGGAAAACAGGAAGTTGAGTCCGTTGGTGGCGACGCCCATCGCCACGGTGTCGAACCGCCGCCAGCGCTGATAGCGCTCCAGCACGTCGACTTGCCCCGGATCGATCCCCAGCCGGGCCGCATCCACCACCACCTCGGCCAGAGCCGCGACGTCGCGCAGGCCCATATTGAGGCCCTGTCCGGCGATCGGATGAATGACGTGCGCGGCGTCGCCGATCAGCGCGAGCCGCGGTGCGATGAACGACTGCGCGACGAAATAGCCGAGCGGAAACGACTTCGGCTTGTCGAGCGGCTTGACGTCGCCGAGCCGCAGCCCGAACCGCTTCTCCAGTTCGCGTTGGAATTCCTTCTCGGACAGCGCGACGATCCGCTCGGCATCGCGGCGGCTCTCGCTCCACACCAGCGACGAGCGCCGGCCGGTGAGCGGCAGGATCGCGAACGGACCGGCAGGCAGGAAGTGTTCTTCGGCGCAGCCATTGTGGTCGCGCTCGTGCTCGACCGTGACGACGATGCCCGACTGGTCGTAATCCCAGCCATAGGTGGCGATGCCGGCGCGCTGGCGCAGCTTCGACTTGGCGCCGTCGGCGGCGACCAGCAGGCTGGCATCGATCACGCTGCCGTCGCCGAGCGTGACGCCGATCGCTTCGGTGCGCGCGTCGTAGGAGGTGACCGGGGTGGCGCGCAGCTCGACGCCTTCGGCCTCGGCGCGTTTGGCCAGCGCCTCGACCAGATATCTGTTTTCGACCATGTGGGCGAACGGCTCGCCGGGCTGCACTTCGCCCGCGAAGGTCAGGAATACCGGCCGCGTCGCGTCTTCAAGATGGCTGTCGGTGACGATCATGTCGATGATCGGCTGCGCGGTCGGCGCCACCTCGTCCCAGACCCCGAGCGCCTCGAACAACCGCCGGCACGCCGCGACGATCGCGGTGGCGCGCGGGTCGCGGCTCGGTCGCAGCGCGAGCGCCGGATCGGCGACGATCACCGGCACCTCGGGGCCGAGCCCCTGGCGCAACGCCAGCGCCAGCGCCAAACCGGCGAACGCCCCGCCCCCAATCACAATGCTTCGCGGTGCCGTCATATTTCTCACTCTCGCGCCATGATCCTTGCGCCCGGATCGGAGCTGGGCGAAACAGGTTTCAAGGACCAACCCGCTGTTGCCGGGGCGGTTTCTAACAGACAACGCCGGCGGTGGGAAATCACCTGCATGGCCGCGCGGCATTCCGCCCTGGTCGCTGCTGCGATGGGCCAACTTGTTGTTTCGACGCTTTGTTGCGCGTTGTCCCGCCCCGCCTGAACCGCCGTGAAGGAGCTCGACCGGTGTCCAAGAGCCTGATCGATCTGATCTCGATTCTCGATCTCGAACCGCTCGAGGTGAATCTGTTCCGCGGCACCAGCCCGAAGACGAGCTGGCAGCGGGTGTTCGGCGGCCAGGTGATCGGCCAGGCCATGGTCGCCGGCTGCCGCACGGTCGAGAACCGGCTGCCGCATTCGCTGCATTGCTACTTCATCCTGCCGGGCGACCCGCAGGTGCCCATCATCTACCAGGTCGAGCGACTGCGCGATGGCCGCAGCTACACCACCCGCCGGGTCACGGCGATCCAGCACGGCAACGCGATCTTCTCGCTGATGATGTCGTTCCACGACGACGAGCCGACCAACTTCGACCACCAGGACAAGATGCCCGACGTGCCGCCGCCCGAAGCGCTGTCGGCGGAGGAGATCGTCAAGCAACCGTTCTTCAAGGACATGCCCGACTTCATTAAGCGCTACTATGAGAGCGACCGGCCGATCGAACTGCGTCCGGTGGAGCTGAAGCGCTATTTCGGCCAGAAGATCGACGACGGCCGCATCCATGTCTGGATCAAGACAGCCGCCAAGCTGCCCGACGATCCGGCGCTGCACATGTGCGCGCTGGCCTATGCGTCGGATTTCTCGCTGCTCGACGCGGTGATGGCGCGCTACGGCCGCACTTTGTTCGACAAGCGGATGATGCCGGCCAGCCTCGACCATGCGATGTGGTTTCACCGCCCGTTCCGCGCCGACGAATGGCTGCTGTACGCGCAGGACTCGCCGTCGGCACAGGGCGGCCGCGGCCTGACCCGCGGCCAGATCTTCAAGACCGACGGCACCCTGGTGGCCTCCGTCGCCCAAGAGGGCTCGGTGCGCGAACGCCGCGACACTCCGAAGGGCTGAGAGCGCCGCTCCGGCGCTGGGGCCCGCCCCCTTGGAGAGTGAGCCATCGAACGAGCTCGGGCCGTCAGCCTTCTCGCTGAGCAGTCAATCAGCTTATTTTCTGCGCGCCTTGCCGCTAAACCCGGCATATACACGGGACCGGAGCACCGCCGCAGCGGTGTCAAAAGGCTTTGCGCGAATGAGGGGCTAACGCATGAAACTGGTCGTCGCCATCATCAAACCTTTCAAGCTGGACGAGGTCCGCCAGGCGCTGACCGAGATCGGCGTTCACGGCATGACCGTCACCGAGGTCAAGGGCTACGGCCGCCAGCGCGGCCATACCGAGATCTATCGTGGCGCCGAGTACATCGTGAATTTCCTGCCCAAGCTGCGGATCGAGATTGCGGTCGATTCCGCGCTCGCCGACAAGGCGGTCGAAGTGATCACCCGCGGCGCCCGCACCGGCCAGATCGGTGACGGCAAGATCTTCGTCACGCCGATCGACCGCGCCTTGCGGATCCGCACCGGCGAGACCGACGTCGACGCGCTGTAACGGGCTTTCGACAGCCATTTCCCAACCCCGCGGAGCCGGGGGGCGCCGCGCACAGTTCCAACAGGACGGGCATCATGACCTTGTTGCTACGCCGCGCGGCGTCGGCCGCGACGGGCTACATCCTTGCAACATTCGGCCTTGCGGCAGTCGGCGTGACGCCGGCGCTGGCGCAGGGGATGGCCACGACGGCGCCGGGGATCAGCCCGGCCGACACCGCCTGGATGACGGTCGCCACCGCCTTCGTGCTGATGATGACGATCCCCGGCCTGGCGCTGTTCTACTCCGGCATGGTGCGCAAGAAGAACGTGCTGGCCACGATGGCGCAGAGCCTCGCGGCCGTGGCGCTGATCTCGATCCTGTGGGTGGCATTCGGCTACTCGCTGGCTTTCACGGGCGGTGGCAGCCTGATCGGCTCGTTCGACCGGATCTTCCTGGTCGGCATGACCATGGACAGCGTCAATCCGGCGGCCAAGACCATCCCGGAAGCGCTGTTCATGCTCTACCAGATGACTTTCGCGGTCATCACGGTGGCGCTGGTGGCCGGCTCGGTCGCCGACCGGATGCGGTTTTCCGCCTATCTGTTGTTCTCGATCGGCTGGTTCATCTTCGTCTATGTGCCGCTGGCGCATTGGATCTGGGGCGGCGGCTTTTTGGGCGCAATGGGCGTACTGGACTTCGCCGGCGGCTTGGTGGTGCACCTGTCGGCCGGCACCGGGGGCTTGGTGGCGGCGATCGTGATCGGCCGCCGCCATGGCTACGGCATGGAAAACCTGTCGCCGTTCGACCTGTCGCTGGCGGTGATCGGCACCGGCCTGTTGTGGGTCGGCTGGTTCGGCTTCAATGGCGGCTCCGCCCTGGCGGCGGATTCCCGTGCGGTGTTCGCCATCACGGCGACGCATCTGGCGGCTTGCTCGGGCGCGCTGACCTGGGGCGCAATCGAATGGATGGCACGGCGCAAGCCGTCGGTGCTGGGCATGATTTCCGGTGCCGTCGCCGGCCTCGGCACCATCACACCGGCATCGGGCTATGTCGAACCCTGGCACGGCGTGGTAATCGGCATCGTCGCCGGCCTGATCTGTTACTGGGCCTGCACTTGGCTGAAGCACCGCCTGCGCTACGACGACTCGCTCGACGTGTTCGGCGTCCACGGCATCGGCGGCCTGACCGGCACGTTCCTGGCCGGCATTTTCGCCACGGCCTCGATCGGTGGCGTCTCGGGCGCCCTCGAGGGCTCGTGGATGCAGCCACTGACCCAGCTCGCCGGTATCCTGGTCACCTTCGTGTGGTCCGCCGTGGCCACCTATGTGCTGCTGAAGGCCGTCAGCCTGTTCGTGGCGCTGCGCGTCTCCCGCGAGCACGAGATCGAAGGCCTGGACATTTCGCAGCATGGCGAGGCGCTGCAGTAAGCCGGCGCCCGACTTTAGACTAAGCGCTATGCCCTTCGGTTGGGCAATCATTGTGTCCGCAAGCTGGCATGCCTGATTTTTGATCAGGCATGCCCAGCTGTTGAGCGCGACCGAATAGCGCAGCTGGTGCCCCAGTGCCGCACCGCGAAAAAGGCGCTGATTCCGAAATGATTCCAAAGCCCCGCCCGACTGGCACGGCATTTGATTCTAAGGGGCCGGCTGTGCCCGCGTAGTGATGCTCCGCGTGGGGATTTTCAGTCGAGATCATTTCCCGGCCAGTTCGGTCGGGACCTAGCGGGGATAGGACCCATGAAAATTGTTATGGCGATCATTAAGCCATTCAAACTCGAAGAAGTCCGTGACGCCCTGACCGCCATCGGCGTTCACGGTTTGACGGTGACGGAAGTGAAGGGATACGGCCGCCAGAAAGGCCACACGGAAATCTACCGCGGCGCTGAATACGCGGTGAGCTTCCTGCCCAAGATCAAGATCGAGGTCGCGATCGCCAACGAGCAGGTCGAGAAGACCATCGAGGCGATCACCAGCGCCGCCAAGACCGGCCAGATCGGCGACGGCAAGATCTTCGTCATCGGCCTCGACCACGCGGTGCGCATCCGCACCGGCGAGGCCGACGCGGCCGCCCTCTGATCCCCTCACCTTCATTGCTTCACTCAGGAGACGACAAATGACGTTCAAACGTCCCTACGGCGCGGGACTGGCGGTCCTTGCGGCCGGCATGTTCGCCGCAACTGCGGCCTACGCCGAGCCAACGGTCAACAAGGGCGACAACGCCTGGATGCTCACCTCGACGGTGCTGGTGCTGTTGATGACCATCCCAGGCCTGGCGCTGTTCTACGGCGGTCTGGTCCGCTCCAAGAACATGCTCTCGGTGCTGGCGCAGGTGTTCTACACCGTGTGTATCGCCTGCATTATCTGGGCTCTGTACGGCTACAGCCTCGCCTTCACGGGCGGTTCGGACTTCATCGGCGGCTTCTCCAAGGCATTCCTCGCCGGCGTGACCACCGACTCCAAGGCCGCGACCTTCTCGGTCGACGCCAACATCTCGGAGCTGGTGTACGTCTGCTTCCAGATGACCTTCTGCGCGATCACTCCCGCGCTGATCGTCGGCGCCTTCGCCGAGCGCACCCGGTTCGCTGCCGTGGCGCTGTTCATCCCGCTGTGGATCACCCTGATCTACCTGCCGATGGCCCACATGGTCTGGTACTGGGCCGGTCCGGACGCGATCAACGACGCCGCCAAGGCGCTCGCTGCCGCTGCCGACGAAGCCGCCAAGACCGCCGCGCAGGCCAAGCTCGACGAAGTCAACGCCGACTCCGGCTTCCTGTTCAAGAAGGGCGCGATCGACTTCGCGGGCGGCACCGTGGTGCACATCAACGCCGGTATCGCCGGTCTGGTGGGCGCCCTGCTGGTCGGCCGTCGCACCGGCTACGGCAAGGAGTTGATGGCCCCGCACTCGCTGACCATGACCATGATCGGCGCCTCGCTGCTCTGGGTCGGCTGGTTCGGCTTCAACGCCGGTTCGAACCTCGAAGCTTCGGGCGGCGCTGCGCTCGCCATGACCAACTCCTTCGTCGCGACTGCGGCGGCGGCGCTGTCGTGGATGTTCGCCGAGTGGATCTTCAAGGGTCATCCGTCGGTGCTCGGTGCGCTGTCGGGCGCCGTTGCCGGTCTGGTCGCGGTCACCCCGGCTGCCGGCTTCTCCGGCCCGATGGGCGCGATCGTGCTCGGCCTGGTGGTCGGCGTGGTCTGCCTGTTCTTCTGCACCGTGGTGAAGAACGCGCTGAAGTATGACGACTCGCTCGACGTGTTCGGCGTCCACGCGGTCGGCGGCATCGTCGGCGCGATCGGCACCGGCATCCTGGTGAACCCGGCTCTCGGCGGCACCGGCGTGTACGACTACGTGGCCGGCAAGGTCGGCGACTACGACATGACCACCCAGCTGATCTCGCAGTGCTGGGGCGTCGGCACCACCGTGCTGCTGTCCGGCATCGGCTCGGCGATCCTCTACAAGGTCGTCGACGTGATCGTCGGTCTGCGGGCCCCGGTGGAAGTCGAACGCGAAGGCCTCGACCTCGTCGAGCACACCGAGCGCGCTTACAACATGTAAGTTCTCCCGAGGGCGCGGCGTTCTCCAGACCGCCGCGCCCAGACCTACGGTTCGGGCAACTACCCGGCAATGTCCGAACCGTCGAGGGGTCCCAGCGCAAGCTGGGGCCCCTTTCTTTATGGCTCGCGGCTCGCAAGGCTTCGCACCCGAAACCTGCTATACTGCATCCATGGACCGCCGCACCGCACTTGAGATCTTGAAAAATTCGGAGGCCCCGCTACGTGCGCGCGGTGTCCGGCGGGCTGCCCTATTTGGATCGGTGGCGCGTGGTACCAACCTTCCGGACAGCGATATCGATGTGCTGATCGAGATCGATCCGACGGCTCACATCACCGTGTTCGACTACGTGGAGCTGAAGGACTACATCGCAGGCCTGTTCGACCATCCGGTCGACGTCGTGAACCGCGACCAGCTCAAGCCGTCCGTTGCGCCGAGCGCGGCGGTGGATGCGATCTACTTTATCTGAAAGCGCAAATGGCCTTTCTTCATTACTCCGCAGAGCCGTGCTTTAGAATGCGCGCGGTGGATTCGGACGGATATTTTGAGGAATTTGGGAGAAAACCTCGAGGCCTCTGGTTCTCCGTGAATGACGCTTGGGAGAACTACGTTCTCGCCAGAAGCGAATGGTCCAGAGAGACGCTGAGGTTTCGGACGGAGGTAGTATTCGCCAGCTCCGCTCGCATCTATCAGCTCAGGGGGCCTGAACAGTTGGTGTCTCTCACAGAAGAATATCTTACTGTGAGGATATGCACGCAGACCCAGGAGTCGGTTCCAGAGAGACCTCCTTTGAAATTCGATTGGCCTCGCTTTTCTCGCGACTACGACGCGATCATCAATCTGATGGGGGGTATCGAACAAGAAGTGCCGGCAGGGTGGAGCACTAACTGGTCCGTGCCGTCCGGTTGCACCTGGAATCCCGAGGTTGTGACGCTCCGGCCAATTAATTACAGCCATCATGAACAGAGCTGACGGATGTGCTGACTTGAGATCTGTGGGTCCCAGAGGACAGCTCGGGAATAGACTGAGAAGCCCGCCCCCAACCGTCGATGGTTAATCGCGTCTTAACCTCGCCGTATCTATGGTGGCTGATCTGTTTCCGCTCGATCCACCAAGGCGATCGGGTGCGGTGAAAACTGGCGTATTTTGAATGGCTTTGTCCGCTTCCACCACACCGGCGCGTGCGGCCGGCAGCGTCGACGCTACCGGGCAGAGCGAGCGCTCGCCGTTCGCGCGGCTGACCGAACTGCTGGCGCCGTATCAGCCGGGCCAAAGCCTGATCAATCTGTCGGTCGGGGAACCGCAGCATCCGGTGCCGGATTTCGTCGGCGCCGTGCTGGCGCGGCATACCGCCGAGTTCGGCCGCTATCCGCTCGCCAAAGGCATCGAGCCGTTCCGCAAAGCTGCATCCGCCTGGCTGACCAAGCGCTTTGCGCTCGATCGCGCGCCCGATCCCGAGACGGAAGTGCTGGTGCTGAACGGCAGCCGCGAAGGGCTGTTTCTCGCCGCGATCGCGGCTACGCGCTACGTACCGAAGCGCGACGGCACGCCGGCGATCCTGATGCCCAACCCGTTCTATCCGGCCTATGCGGCGGGCGCCCGCGCCGCCGGCTGCGAGGCGGTGTTCCTCCCGACCACGCTTGCCAACGGCTTCCTGCCGGATCTCGATCGGCTCGACGAGGCAACGCTGAAACGCACGGTGGCGATCTATCTGGCTTCGCCGGCGAACCCGCAAGGCTCGGTCGCCTCGCGCGATTACTTCGTTCGGCTGAAGCAGCTCGCCGATCGCTATGGCTTCATGATCCTCAGCGACGAGTGCTACTCGGAGATCTACACCCAGGTCGCGCCCGGCAGCGCGCTGCAGGTCGCAGGTCGGGATTTCCGCAACGTCGTCGTGTTCCAATCGCTGTCGAAGCGATCCAACTTGGCCGGCATGCGGGTCGGCTTCGTCGCCGGCGATAAGGACTTCCTCAAAGCCTATCACGAGCTGCGCAACGTCGCGGGGCCGCAGGTGCCGATCCCGCTGCAGCATGTCGCAGTCGCCGCATATGCAGATGAAGCGCATGTCGAGGAGAACCGGCGGCTGTATGCGCTGAAGTTCGATCTCGCCGATCAGATCCTTGGGGCCCGTTACGGTTATCAGCGGCCCGCCGGCGGCTTCTGCCTGTGGCTCGACGTCTCCGCTCATGGCGGCGACGAGGCCGCGGCGGTGAGCCTGTTCAGGGACAGCGGCGTCCGCGTGGTGCCAGGCAGCTATCTGGCCCGGCAGCAGAACGACGGCAGCAATCCCGGCGCCGGCTATATCCGCGTCGCGATGGTGCAGGACAGCGAAACCACCGCAGAGGCGCTGCATCGCCTGGTGCGGATTCTCGGATGATGCGCAGGGCCCCATGAGCATGCCGGCGATCGAACGAGCCTTTCCCCTGGTCGGACACCTGCCGCCTTCGGTGCGCGAGGTGCTGACGCGGCGGCTGCGCGAGCTCGCTGGCTTCGGCCTGATCGCGATCGCGGCGGTGGCGGCGGCTGCGCTCGCGACCTGGTCGGTGCAGGATCCCAGCCTCAGCCACGCCACCTCGCGGCGCATTCACAACCTGCTCGGCTACCCGGGCGCGATCGGCGCCGATCTGGCGATGCAGATCCTCGGCCTCGGTGCGATCGGGCTGTTGATGCCGGTCGCGGTGTGGGGCTGGCGGATGCTCAATCACCGCCCCTTCGACCGCACCGCGCTGCGGATGGGCGCCTGGTTCCTGTGCACGATCTTCGCGGCCGGCTTTGCCTCGTCGTTTCCGCATGACACCGCCTGGCCGCTGCCGACCGGGCTCGGCGGCGTGGTCGGCGACGCGCTGGTGCGGGCGCCGTCGCTGGTGTTCGGCCCCGGCCTGATCTTCCGCGTCATCCTCAGCTTCATCCTCGGCGCCGCGGTGCTGGCGACATTCCTGATCGCAGGCGGTTTCGGATCGCGCGAGCGGGAACCCGACGAGGTGGCGTCCGATGAGGATCTGCCGCTCGAAGAGGAAGAAGAATCCGACCGCGGCTCGGTGTCGCTCGGCTGGCTGGTGCACGCGATGCTGAGTGCAAAGGCCCGGCTGTGGCGGCTGGCGAAGCTGTCCTATCAGGGCCTCGTCAGCAGTGCACCCGCGGCCGGCAAGCAGGGTTTCGAACGGCAGGAGCCGCGGCTCGGCGGCCGCGCCGCGCCGCCGATCGCACCAGAGGTCGATCACCACGACGACTACGAACCCGAGCCGGTGGAAGAGATCGAAGACGAGGACGACGACGAGGAGGAAGCCCCTCCGGTTGCCCGCGCGCCGCGCAAGAAGGCAGCGCCCAAGCCGGTGGCCAAGAAGGCACGGTTCGACCTGCCCTCGGTCAACGTTCTATCCGCACCGAAGGCGTCGGACCGGCAGCCGCTCAGCAAGTCTGAGCTCGAAGCCAATTCGCGCGCGCTGGAAGGCGTGCTGCAGGACTTCGGCGTGCGCGGCGAGATCATCAAGGCGAGCCCTGGCCCGGTGGTCACGCTGTACGAACTGGAGCCGGCGCCCGGCATCAAATCGTCGCGCGTGATCGGCCTCTCCGACGACATCGCCCGCTCGATGAGCGCGCTGTCGGCGCGCGTCGCCGTGGTGCCCGGCCGCAACGCGATCGGCATCGAGCTGCCCAACGCGCATCGCGAGAAGGTGTATTTGCGCGAACTGCTCAGCGTGAAGGACACCAACGAGACCGTGCACAAGCTGCCGCTGTGCCTCGGCAAGAACATCGGCGGTGAATCGATCATCGTCGACCTCGCCCGCATGCCGCATCTGTTGATCGCAGGTACCACCGGCTCGGGTAAGTCGGTCGCGATCAACACCATGATCCTCAGCCTGGTGTACCGGCTGCGGCCGGATCAGTGCCGCCTGATCATGGTCGATCCGAAGATGCTCGAACTTTCCGTCTATGACGGCATCCCGCATCTGCTGACGCCGGTCGTCACCGATCCGAAGAAGGCGGTGGTGGCGCTGAAGTGGGCGGTGCGCGAGATGGAAGAGCGCTACAAGCGCATGGCCAAGCTCGGCGTCCGCAACATCGACGGCTACAACACCCGTCTCGGCGAAGCCAAAGCCAAGGGCGAAGAGCTGACCCGAACGGTGCATACCGGCTTCGACAAGGAGACCGGCAAAGCGATCTACGAGGAAGAGAAGCTCGACCTCGAACCGCTGCCCTACATCGTCATCATCGTCGATGAAATGGCCGACCTGATGATGGTCGCCGGCAAGGACATCGAAGGCGCGGTGCAGCGCCTTGCCCAGATGGCCCGCGCCGCCGGCCTGCATGTGATCCTCGCGACGCAGCGCCCGTCGGTCGACGTCATCACCGGCACCATCAAGGCCAACTTCCCAACTCGCATCTCCTTCCAGGTGACGTCGAAGATCGACAGCCGCACCATCCTGGGCGAGATGGGCGCCGAGCAACTGCTCGGCCAGGGCGACATGCTGTACATGGCTGGCGGCGGCCGCATCAGCCGCGTCCACGGCCCGTTCGTCTCCGACGAGGAAGTCGAGAAGGTCGTCAAGCATCTCAAGGCGCAGGGCGCCCCCGAATATCTCGAGGCGGTCACCGCCGAGGAGCCGAGCGAAGAAGACGGCGCGGTGTTCGACGCCACCGGCATGGGTGGCGACGGCGGCGGCGATCTGTTCCAGCAGGCGGTGGCGATCGTCAAACGCGACCGCAAGGCCTCGACCAGCTATATTCAGCGTCGGCTGCAGATCGGCTACAACCGCGCCGCGTCGCTGATGGAGCGGATGGAGCTCGAAGGCATCGTCGGCCAGGCCAACCACGCCGGCAAACGCGAGATTCTGGTCGCCGAAGAGGATTCCAACTTTTGAGGCGCGGGATCAGGGTCATGCAGGGAGCCGACATGGGGTCGCGAAATCGCCACAGCGCCCCTGTAGCGGCAGACCAGCACCGTGGCAACGCCGTCACGGCCGTGCAGGACATGAGCTTGATCAAACAATTCAACGACTTGATGCCGACTTGGACGACCGCGTCCCGGCTGCGGCAGCTTTGCGCAGCCGCCGCTGCGGTCATGATCGTCGGCGCCGCGATTCAGCCGTCAGCGGCCGAACCGGTGCCGGCCCCGAAGCCGTCGCCGCGCGCAACCCAGCTCAGCGCGGCCGAGCCGAAGCAGCGCGCCCCGCAAGCCCCCACCCAGCCGCCGGTCGCCAAGCTGACCACACCGCCCGAGCCGGTGATCCCCGATCCGCGGCGCAACGTGCCGGCGTCGATCTTCACCACTTTCGATGCCGCTCAGAAGGCGGAAGCCGCCAAGGCCAGCACGTATCTGTCGTCGCTGCAGACCTTGGTCGGCCAGTTCGTCCAAGTCGGACCGGACGGCAGCAAGCTCACCGGCGATTTCTACATCATGAAGCCCGGCCGGGTGCGGTTCGAGTATGACGACCCGAGCCCGATCTCGATGATCGCCGACGGCCAATCGGTGGTGGTGCGCGATCGCAAGCTGGCGACCCAGGACGTCTATCCGCTGTCGCAGACGCCGCTGCGCTATCTGCTCAGCGACCGGCTCGATCTGCTCCGCGACACCAACGTCGTCAGCATCACCTCCGACGATCTGTATTCAAACATCATCATCGAAGAGAAGAACGCGGTCATCGGCACCAGCCGCTTGCTGCTGATGTTCGGCACCAAGGACGGTCAGCTCAAGCAATGGACCGTGACCGACCCGCAGGGCTACGACACCACCGTGGCGGTGTACAATCTCGACACCACCAGGCGCCCTGATCCGTCGATGTTCAAGATCGACTACACCAATTACGGCACCCCGCCGGGCTAGAGACTTTCCATCGGGCTTTTCTCGATGGTCCGCTGCGCGGACGATGGATGCGCGGGTCAAGCCGGCGCATGACGCTGTGCTTGAAGCGCCGCCTCGCCGATTGCGCACCCCGTCATGCAGGCCCGTCATTGCCGGGCTTGACCCGGCAGAACATCCCCTTCGAAGAAACGCGGCCTGAATGCTTGGCCGGTTGTTCACACCATCGGCTTGCGTCCGACCCCATGCCGCGCAACAAGGATGGATCGTACGTCTTTCGGTGCCGTCCCGCCTTCCTGCGACCGAGATCCCATGCGTCTCACGCTCACGACTTGGAACATCAACTCGGTGCGGCTTCGCATCGATCTGGTGGCGAAATTCCTCAAAGCCCAGCGCCCGGACATCCTGTGCCTGCAGGAGACGAAGTGTCCGGACGATGCGTTTCCGCTGAAGCGGTTCAAGCGACTCGGCTACGAGCATATCGCGCTCAACGGACAGAAGGGCTATCACGGCGTCGCGGTGATTTCGAAACTACCGTTCGTCACCACCGACGTCCGCACCTTCTGCGACATCATCGACAGCCGCCACATCTCGGTCTCGGTGAAGACCGACGAGAACGCGCCTCCGCTGGTACTGCACAATTTCTACGTTCCGGCCGGTGGTGATATTCCCGACCCAGCCGTTAATCCGAAGTTCAAGCACAAGCTGTCGTTTCTCGACGAAATGAAAGCCTGCGAGCCGCTGCATCCGTCCGGCGATCAGCGGCACATTCTGGTCGGCGACCTCAACGTGGCGCCGCACGAGCACGACGTCTGGTCGCACAAACAACTTCTCAAGGTCGTGTCGCACACCCCGGTGGAGTGCGAGAAGCTGCTCGCGGTGCTACGCGCCGGCAACTGGGTCGACGTCGCGCGCGAGCGGATCCCGCTCGATCAGAAGGTCTATACATGGTGGAGCTATCGGGCTGCCGATTGGACCGTCGGCGACCGCGGCCGGCGGCTCGACCACATCTGGGTCTCGGAAGCGCTGAAGGACCGCGTGGTCGACTTCAAGGTCCTGCGCGACGCGCGAAGCTGGGAGCGGCCGAGCGACCATGTCCCGGTGACGATGACGATGGAGCTGTAGTTAGTTGTTCGACGCGTTTTATTCGCGCGAACTGCTTCGCTTGAAAACGCTCTACGACGTCAGCTTGCTGCCCACCATGACGATGTCGCTCGCCACCTGATTGGCGCGGGCGGCAAATTCGTCGCGCAGCCGTAGCGCTGCACCCGGATCGCTTTCGAGCACCCGCTGAAACAGACTGCGGGCAATCCGGATCGCCGTGGAATATTCCAGCGCCACCGCGGTGGTCTGTCGCCGCATCGGCATCACCAGCGCGAGCTCGCCGATCAGATCGCCCGGCCGCGCCACCGTCTCGTGGACGCCGCCGTTTTCCATGGTGATTTGGAACGCGCCGCGCTGCACCACATAGCCGGCATCGGCCGGCTCGCCGACATTGAACATCACGTCGCCGCGGGCGAAGTCGCGCTGCTCGGAGCCGATCGCCAGCATCCGCAGCGCCTGCTCGCCGAGCAGCCGCAGCGTCGGAACGCGCGCGAGCAGGGCAACATCATCTTCGATCGACATGCGGGACCGGGCAACGAGTGAATCGGCCCCTTATTGGTATCACGGCACGAGTTTGTAGCCACCGGCCTCGGTGACCAGAATCTCCGGATTCGCCGCATCGCGCTCGATCTTTTGGCGGAGCCGGTAGATGTGGGTCTCGAGCGTGTGGGTGGTGACGCCAGAATTGTAGCCCCACACCTCCTGCAGCAAGGTCTCGCGCGACACCGGCGCCTGACCGGCACGGTACAGGAAGCGGAGAATCGCGGTTTCCTTCTCGGTCAGCCGCACCTTCTTGGCGTTGGCGCCGGTCAGCATCTTCGAGCCGGGGCGGAATGAATACGGCCCGACCGTGAACACCGCGTCCTCGCTGGCTTCGTGCTGGCGAAGCTGGGCGCGGATCCGCGCCAGCAGCACCGCAAACCTGAACGGCTTGGCCACGTAGTCGTTGGCGCCGCTTTCCAGACCCAGAATGGTGTCCGAGTCAGTGTCGTGGCCGGTCAGCATGATGATCGGCGCCTTGAAGCCGCCCTTGCGCAAGCTTCGCACTACTTCGCGGCCGTCGGTGTCGGGAAGGCCGACGTCCATCAGCACCAGGTCGGGCGACAGCGCCTTGGCGGTCTGCACGCCCTTGGCGCCGGTATCGACCGCGGACGCCTCGAATTCCTCGTGCAGCGACAGCTGCTCGACCAGCGCGTCGCGCAGATCATTGTCGTCGTCCACGATCAGGATCTTGCGGGCGTTCGGCATGGGCGCTGTCCTTCCGTCGTCTGGCGGCGCGGCTCTCGTCGGGGCGCGCACACAAATCACGCGCGATTGTATCGCAGATCACCAGATAGGGAGCGATTCCGCGGAATTTAACTGCAGCAGCCTAAATTTGCCGCCATGATGCCTGCGGCAAACTTCCCAGACGTATGAAAAAGACAACCAAATCAGCCCCTTCAGAGAAATCGCCAAGGCCGCTTGCCCGGGTGCAGGTGCGCGCGGCGGCCGGCCAGCGCAGCCGCGGCTGGCTGATCGCCGGCGGGCTGACCATCCCGGTGGCGCTGGGGCGCGGCGGCATCCTCGCCAACAAACGGGAAGGCGACGGCGGCACGCCGCGCGGCACGTTTCACCCGCTACGGCTGTGGTGGCGCCCCGACCGCGGCCCCCGGCCCCCGACACATCTGCCGATCCGCATTATCGGCCCTGACGATGCCTGGTGCGAAGACCCAAAGAGCCGGCACTATAACCGGCCGATCCACCGGTCATCCGCCGGCGAAGGGGATCGGCTGACGCGAGACGATCACCTCTACGACCTGATCGTCGAGATCGACCACAACACCCGGCCGCGGATTGCCGGCCGCGGCAGCGCCGTTTTTCTTCATCTGGCCCGCGACAATTTCGGCCCGACCGCCGGCTGTGTGGCGATGACTCGCGGCAACTTGCAGCGTCTGCTGGCCCGAATCGGGCCACGGACGAAGATCGTCATCGGTTAGCCTGACGAGCTTCGGTGTCACCACCCGCGCAGGCGGGTGCTAACCCCAGCGTTTTGGAAGACCCCTGGCGTCATAACGGCTTCAGCGATGCCCGAAGATCGCCGACCCGACCCGCACATGGGTGGCGCCGAATTGGATAGCGGTGGCGAAGTCGGCGCTCATGCCCATCGACAGCTTCGAAAGGCCATTGCGCTTGGCGATCTTGGCGCATAGCGCAAAATGCGGCGCCGGCGCTTCATCGACCGGTGGGATGCACATCAGTCCGCTGATGGTCAGCCCCCAGCGCTCGCGGCAAGCGACCAGAAAGGCATCGGCATCCTGCGGCGCGATGCCCGCCTTCTGCGGCTCCTCGCCGGTGTTGATCTGAACGAACAGTTCGACCTTTCGGCCAGCCTGCGGCAGCACCTTGCTCAGGGCTTCGCACAGGCTGTCACGATCGACCGAATGGATCGCGTCGAACAGCGCGACGGCGTCCTTGGCCTTGTTGGACTGCAGCGGTCCGATCAGATGCAATTCGGTGCCGGGGTATTCGTCGACCAGCGCCGGCCATTTGCCCTTGGCTTCCTGCACGCGATTTTCGCCGAACACACGCTGGCCGGCCGACAGCACCGGGCGGATCGCCTCCGCCTCGAAGGTCTTCGACACCGCGATCAGCGTCACCTCACTGCGCTCGCGCCGTGCATCCTTGCAGGCACTCGCGATTTCGGCCTCGACCGCGGCCAGATTGGCGGCGGCGCTCATCGGCTCAAGGCTCCGGAAGATGCTCGGCGGCGGGAGAAAGGCGGCCTTGGCGGCGCGATGAATGCGGCGAGTTCGTCCACGGTTCCGGCTTCGCTCAAATTGTAATGAATCGGGGAAAGGCTTCTTGAAGCCTTCCTCCTAGGATGATTGCGGGGGGTCGAGGGGCAACGATGTCACGCATCGCAATCGTCCGCAAGAAAGCCAAGCTCAGAGCCTTGCTCGGCATCCGTGCCAGGCTCGTGGTGCTGGCGCTGATCCTGGTCTGTCCGCTGATGCTGGACCGGGTGCGTCTGCTCGAAGCGACGCGCACCGCACAGCTCGCCGCGATGGCCAATGAGCTGTCGACGCTGGCGCAGCGCACCGCGGATGCCGAGCGCGAGGTGATCTCGTCGGTCGAAGCGGTGCTAAAATCAGCCGCCTACGTGCACGCCGCCGCCGCCCAGGCGGGACGAAGCTGCAGCATCCTGCGCGCCAGCCTGCGGGTCGATCTGCCCTCGATCCGAATGCTGATGGTGGCCGGCCCCGACGGCGTGGTGCACTGTTCGACCTCTTCGATGTTCGTCGGCAGCAACATCAGCGACCGCCCATACTTCCGTAAGGCTTTGGAAACACACGACTTTGTCGTGAGTGACTTCTTGGTCGGCCGTCAGACCCAGAAGGGCACGATCCTGGCCGCCTACCCGGTCTCGGCGATCGATACCGGCGAAGAGGCGGTGATCGTCGCCGGCATGAATTTGGACTGGCTGTCCGACATGATGAGCAGCCTGGCCGGCCGCGCCGGCGTCAACGCCGCCCTGATCGACGGCGAAGGCACCGTTCTGGCCGCGCCGCCGGACGAGCGCAGCCTGATCGGCAAGAAGCTCGACCGTTTGGCGCTGCTGCCGGCGATGGCGGAGACTCCGCAAGGCCGCAGCAGCATTACCATGCGGGACGATGCCGGACGGCTGATGACCGTGAGCCGGATTCCCGGCACCAGCGCCAGGCTGGTCGTGACCGTGGACGAGAACAAGGTCTCGGCCGGGATCAATCACGACATCCGCACCGCCTATCTGCAGCTCGCGCTGGTCTGCCTGTTCGTGCTGCTCGGCGCGCTGATCGCGGCCGAACGGCTGATCGTCCAGCCGATTTCGGTGCTGACCGGGGTCGCCAAGAAATTCGCCGAAGGCAACTGGTCGGCCCGGGTGGCGCGCAAGCGGCTGCCGTCGGAATTCGTGCCGCTGGCGCGCGCGTTTAACGCGATGGCGGCGCAGCTCGGCCAGCGCGAACGTGAGCTGGTCGCCAGCAACAGCCGCCTGACCGTGATGGCCTCGATGGACCTGCTGTCGGGCCTCGCCAACCGCCGCGGCTTGCAGAGCCGGCTCGACTTCGAATGGATGAAGGGCCAGCAGACCGGGCATCGCCTGGCGCTGATGATGATCGACGTCGACCATTTCAAGCTGTTCAACGATTCGTACGGCCATCCCGAGGGTGACGCCTGCCTCAGCCGGATCGGCGAGACGCTGGCAGCGGTGGCCGACCAGACCGGCGGGTTCGCGGCCCGTTACGGCGGCGAGGAGTTCTGCCTGCTGCTGCCGGAAACCGGGATCGGCCGCGCCCTCCAGGTCGGCGAGCTGGTCCGCACCACCGTCGAACAGCTCGCTCTGCCGCATAAGACCAGTGCGTTCGAGCATGTTACCGTCAGCATCGGCGTCGCCTGTACGCTGCCGAGCGAACACGCCTCCCCGGCCGAGCTGATCGAGGCTGCCGACGCAGCGCTGTACGCGGCCAAACATCGCGGCCGCAACAATGTGGTCGAGCACGGCTTCATCCGGGCCAGCGACGGCCCGGTGGCGATGGCGAGCTGAGGCTGCTCAAGGGCCGCCCGGCGAGCTGCCGGGCTTGCGCCATCCCATTGACCCGACACCATGTTTCATGGCCTAGTCCGCGCGCTTCGCGCGCGATTTGACCCGAGCCCCCGCACCGGTTGGCGACCTCGGCCGCGCCCCGTTTTCCGCCCTGATCCGCGCTCGAACCGGCCGGCCGCCTTCTGATCTTCCGAACCCTGATCTCATGAGCAACGAACGATACAACGCCCGCGAATCCGAGCCGAAGTGGCAGGCGAAATGGGACGAGGCGAAGATCTTCGCCACCCGCAACGACGACCTGCGCAAAAAGTATTACGTGCTGGAGATGTTCCCGTATCCGTCGGGGCGGATCCACATGGGTCACGTGCGCAACTACACCATGGGCGACGTCGTCGCGCGGACCATGCGGGCGCGCGGCTACAATGTGCTGCACCCGATGGGATGGGATGCATTCGGTCTGCCGGCCGAGAACGCGGCGATCGAGCGCAAGATCGCCCCGAAGGCTTGGACCTACGACAACATCGCGGCGATGAAGAAGCAGCTTCAGACCATGGGTCTGTCGCTGGACTGGGCGCGTGAATTCGCGACCTGCGATCCGTCCTACTACAAGCACCAGCAGAAGATGTTCCTCGACTTCCTGAAGGTCGGGCTGGTCGAGCGCGAGAAGCGCAAGCTGAACTGGGACCCGGTCGACATGACCGTGCTGGCCAACGAGCAGGTGATCGACGGCCGCGGCTGGCGCTCGGGCGCGGTGGTCGAGCTGCGCGAGATGAACCAGTGGGTGTTCAAGATCACCAAATACGCCCAGGAGCTGCTGGACGCACTGGATACGCTGGACCGCTGGCCCGACAAGGTGCGGCTGATGCAGCGCAACTGGATCGGCCGCTCCGAAGGCCTGATGGTACGCTTCGCGCTCGATAGCGCGACCACACCGGCCGGCGAGACCGAGCTGAAGATCTTCACTACCCGTCCGGATACGCTGTTCGGCGCCAAGTTCATGGCGATCGCAGCCGACCATCCGCTGGCGCAAGCCGCGGCGGCGAAGGACCCGAAGGTCGCCGCGTTCATCGACGATTGCAAGAAGCGCGGCACCGCGCAGGCCGAGATCGATACGGCCGAGAAGCAGGGCATCGATACCGGCATCCGCGCCGTGCATCCGTTCGATCCGAGCTGGAAGCTGCCGGTCTACGTCGCCAACTTCGTGCTGATGGAATACGGCACCGGCGCCATCTTCGGCTGCCCGGCGCACGACCAGCGCGACCTCGACTTCGTCAACAAGTACCAGCTCGGCAATACGCCCGTGGTCTGTCCCGAAGGCCAGGACCCGGCGACCTTCGTCATCACCGACACCGCCTATGACGGTGAAGGACGGATGATCAACTCCCGCTTCCTCGACGGCAAGACGATCGCCGAGGCGAAGGAAGAAGTCGCCAAGCGGCTGGAGACCGCGCAGCTTGCCGGCGCACCGGTCGGCGAGCGCAAGGTCAATTTCCGCCTGCGCGACTGGGGCATCTCACGTCAGCGCTATTGGGGTTGCCCGATCCCGATCATCCACTGCCCGACCTGCGACGTGGTGCCGGTGCCGGATGCGGATCTGCCGGTGGTGCTGCCGGAGGACGTGTCGTTCGACAAGCCGGGCAATGCGCTCGACCATCACCCGACCTGGAAGCACGTCACCTGTCCGAAGTGCGGCGGCAAGGCCGTTCGCGAGACCGACACGATGGACACCTTCGTGGACTCGTCCTGGTACTTCGCGCGCTTCACCGATCCGTGGAACACCGAGGCGCCGACTACGCCGGACGTCGTCAACCGGATGATGCCGGTCGATCAGTACATCGGCGGCGTCGAGCATGCGATTCTGCATCTGCTGTACAGCCGGTTCTTTACCCGGGCGATGAAGGCGGCGGGTCACATCGACATCCAGCATGACGAGCCGTTCGCCGGCCTGTTCACGCAGGGCATGGTGGTGCACGAGACCTATCGCAAGGCCGACGGCCACTTCGCCTCACCGGCCGAGATCTCCATCACGGTCGAGGGCGATACCCGGCGAGCGACGCTGCTCGACGGCGGCTCGCCGGTCGAGATCGGCCCGATCGAGAAGATGTCGAAGTCCAAGCGCAACACCGTCGATCCCGACGACATCATCGGGACCTACGGAGCCGACACCGCGCGCTGGTTCATGCTGTCGGATTCGCCGCCGGATCGCGACGTGATCTGGAGCGAGGAAGGCGTCAAGGGCGCGTCGCGCTTCGTGCAGCGGCTGTGGCGGATGGTGAACGATGCGGCCCCGATCGCCGCTTCGGCCCCGGCCGAACGGCCGGCGAGCTTCGGCGCCGATGCGCTCACCTTGCGCAAGGCCGCGCATGGTGCGCTCGACAAGGTGCTGTCCGGCATCGAGCGGCTCGCCTTCAACGTCAGCCTGGCGCATATCCGAGAGTTCTCGAATACCCTCGGCGACGCGCTCGCCCGTTCGCAGACGCCCTCGCCCGATCTCGCCTGGGCGATTCGCGAATCGACCGTGATCCTGGTGCAGCTCTTCCACCCGATGATGCCGCACCTCGCCGAGGAATGCTGGACGGTGCTCGGCCAGACCGGCTTGGTCTCCGAGGCGCTGTGGCCGCAGATCGAACCGGATCTGCTGGTCGAGGACAGCATCACCCTGCCGGTTCAGGTCAACGGCAAGAAGCGCGGCGAGGTGACGGTGCCCCGCGACGCTCCGACCGGCGAAATTGAGGCTGCCGTTTTGGCGCTCGATGCGGTAAAACAAGCCTTGGGTGACAAGCCCGTTCGCAAGGTGATCGTCGTCCCGCAGAGGATCGTGAATGTCGTCGGCTAAGCCCGCGGAGCTCAAGAAGTTCGTCGTCCGGTTGGCGCTGGCGGTTGCGCTGGCGGCCCCGGTCGCCGGCTGCTTCCAACCGATGTACGCCGATCGCGGCGACGGTTCGCCGACGCTGCGCGATAAGCTGAACGCCATCGAAGTCCCGCCGCTGGATATTCCGAACGGGTCGCGCAATTCCCGCCTTGGCGTCGAGCTGCGCAACAAGCTGATGTTCAAGCTGTACGGCAGCGCCACCGGCGCGCCACCGCTGTACACGCTGAAGATCTCGATCTCGACCTCGCGGTCGTCGCTGATCGTCGATCCCAGCACGCAGCTGCCGACGATCGAAAACTACGCGATCGACGCCAGCTATCAGCTCAAGGACATCGCCACCGGCAAGACCGTGGTGAGCGGCAACACTTTCTCGCGCGTCGAATACGACGTGCCCGGCCAATCGCAGCGCTTCGCCCGCACCCGCGCCGGCCGCGATGCGGAAGACCGCGCCGTGCAGGAGATCGCCGAGAACATCAACACTCGGCTCGCCTCGTTCTTCTACGCCGGGATGTGATCCGCGATTCCGCCGAGCACGCGGTGTTGGTTCATATTCGGCTCTGGCGCTGAGTAATGGTTGCGCTTCGCGGCAAAGATGCCACCTCGTTTCTGGCTAGGCCCGATCCGGGCCGGCCGATCGTGCTGCTGTACGGACCTGATGCGGGCCTCGTGCGCGAACGCGCCGATGCGCTGATCGCGGCCTCGCTCGACGATCCCAAAGACCCGTTCGCATTGGTCCGGCTTGATGGCGACGAACTCGCCGCGGAGCCGTCGCGGCTGGTCGACGAAGCCCTGGCGATTCCGATGTTCGGCGGCCGGCGCGCGATCCGCGTTCGCGCCGGTTCGCGCAGTTTCGTCGCCGGCGTCGAAGCTCTGATCACCTCGCCACCGCGGGAATGCCGCATCGTGATCGAGGCCGGCGATATCAAGCCGGACCACGCGCTGCGCAAGGCCTGCGAGAAAGCTGCCACCGGCGCAGTCGCGATCGGCTGCTATCCGGACGCCGAAGCCGACATTGCCCGGCTGATCGACGACGAACTGCGCGGCTCGAATCTGCAGATCGCCAAGGATGCGAGGGCGGTGCTGACGACGCTACTCGGCGGCGACCGCCAGGCCTCGCGCAACGAACTGCGCAAGCTTGCGCTGTACGCGCATGGCAAGGGCGAGGTCACGCTGGACGACGTGATCACCTGCGTGTCGGATGCGTCCGACCTCAAGCTTGATGCAATTGTCGACGCCGCGTTCTCGGGCAAGCCCGTCGTGGTCGAGACAGAATTCGCCAAGGCGATGGTGGCCGGAACCTATCCGGGTCAGATCATCCTTGCGGCGCAGCGCCACGCCGCGTTTCTGCACAAGACCAGCCTCGTGGTCGAAGGCGGTACGCCGGCCGCCGTGGTGCTCGATTCCGGATTTCCGCGGCTGCATTTCTCCCGCAAGGCCGCAGCCGAGACGGCGCTCCGCAATCTCTCGACGACCCGCCTCGCGCAGATCATCGAGCAACTCGCGAGCGCCGCACTCGAAACCCGCCGCCAGGCCACACTCGGCGCAGCGATCGCGCAGCGGACGCTGCTATCAATCGCCGTCAGCGCGAGGCGCCGGAGTTAGTCTCGTTGTTACCATCCGTAGGGGGACCTGGCGTATCGCGAGCTACGCGCACCTCGCCCCCCTTCGTTCGTCATTCCGGGGCGCGCGTAGCGCGAGCCCGGAATCCATAACCACTGCGCCCTCGGCTCGGAGCCCAGAGCAGCCTCGCCGTGTCCTCACGAGAAGTTTGTGAGTATAGATTCCGGTTTCGCGCAGCTACACCGCGCGCCCCGGAATGACGAACGAGAGATCGTCGCCTCAGGCGTCAACGAACAACGCGGACTAACCGCCCACCTCGAGCCGGCGGATGATGTCGTCGAGCTGATCGAGATCGGCGTAACGGATTTGGACTGCGCCGGTGCCTTCGTGATCGTCGATCGTCACCTTCATGCCGAGCGCATCGCTGAGGCGTTTTTCGAGCGCCAGCGTGTCGGCGTCCTTTACCGACTTGGCGCTCGCCGTGGCGCGGGGCTTCTGCGGCTTGCGCTCCGGCACGCCTTCTTCATGCGCGAGCGCTTCGGTTTGCCGGACATTGAGCCCTTCAGCGACGATCCGCTTGGCGATCGTCGATGGATCGGGCAGACCGATCAGCGCGCGGGCGTGACCCGCGGTCAATTCGCCGGATGCGATCAACGACTTGACGTCGTCGGGCAGCTTGATCAGCCGCATCATATTGGCGACGTGGCTACGGCTCTTGCCGACGATCTTGGCGATCTCTTCCTGGCTGCGATTGAACTCGGCCGCCAGAGCCTGATAGCCCAGCGCCTCTTCGAGCGGATTGAGATCTTCGCGCTGAACGTTTTCAACGATGGCGATTTCCAGTGCGAGCGCGTCCGATACGTCGACCGGAACGATCGGCACTTCGTGCAGACCGGCGCGCTGCGCCGCGCGCCAGCGCCGCTCGCCGGCGATGATCTCATAGCGATCGGCGGAACCCTTCACCGGACGAACCACGATCGGCTGGATCACGCCGTGCTGCTTGATCGAGTCGGACAATTCACCAAGCTCGGCATCGGTGAAGGTGCGACGCGGGTTGCGCGGGTTAGCCTTGATGAATTCGATCGGCACCTTGCGCTGTGCCCGCGGCCGCTCGACCTGCGTGGCCTCGCCGCCGACATCGCCGATCAGACTCGCCAAGCCACGCCCCAGTCGCGAACGGTGCTCATCGGCCATCGCCAGCTCCCTTGGATTCACGTCGCTACTCCGCACTGATGAAATGAAATGTTGTTAGTTCGCGTCGTCATTACGAAGCGGCATCGCAAGCAAGCCGGCGCCCTGCCCGGCTCTGGATCGCGTTGCTCCGCCCGCAATGACGAGGCGTGGTCGGCGCCGCCGGCCGCGCACCTCAATGCGTGGTGCGGAGTTCGCGCTCGCGCTGAATCACTTCGGTGGCGAGCTTCAGATAGGCTTCGCTGCCGACGCATTTCAGATCGTAAACCAGCACCGGCTTGCCGTAGCTCGGCGCTTCGGAGATCCGCACGTTACGCGGGATCATGGTGTCGTAGACCTTCTTGCCCATGAACTGGCGCACGTCGGCGACAACCTGGCTCGACAGATTGTTGCGGCTGTCGAACATCGTCAGCACGATGCCGTGGATCGTCAGGCTCGGGTTGAGGTTGGCGCGGACCTGCTCAACCGTCTGCAGCAATTGCGACAAACCTTCGAGCGCGAAGAACTCACACTGCAGCGGCACCAGGATCGCATCCGCGGCCGCCATCGCATTCACAGTCAGCAGATTCAGCGAGGGCGGGCAGTCGATCAGCACGTAGGTGTAGTCGAGCGGCGGATCGATGTCCTTGTTGAGCACGCCGATCGCATCGCGCAGCCGGAACGCGCGGTCACCGCGATGGCCGAGCTCGAGCTCGAGGCCCGACAGATCCATCGTCGAAGCTGCGATGTGCAGCCGCGGCACCGCGGTCGCGACCACCGCATCACGGAGTGGCGCTTCACCGGCCAGCACGTCGTAAGTTGAAGTGTTACGATCGCGGCGGTCGATGCCGAGCCCGGTCGAGGCGTTGCCCTGCGGATCGAGATCGACAATCAGCACGCGCTCGCCGATCGCGGCCAGGGCCGTGCCGAGATTGATCGCGGTGGTGGTCTTGCCGACCCCGCCCTTCTGGTTGGCGAGCGCGATGATGCGCGGACGCCCGGGCTCTGAATTCGCCCTATCCCCTTGATAAATCTCGTCAATTACGGTCATGGCAGGTTCTTTTGGCTCGCGGTGGCGTTATGTGCGTCGTTCGATGTGGTCGATTTCGACGATCCAGCCTTGGCCACCGGTCACGCTGGCATGCAGCTTGGGCTGGAATTTCCAATATTTAGTAGCTTCCGTCAATTCTGCATCTACATCTTGACCTTTCAGGAACAGCGCCTTTGTGGTTCCGGGGGTCATCAGCGGTTCGGCAAAACCGATGAGCTGGTGTAGCGGAGCGACCGCACGGGCGGTGATGCAATCGAGTGCTTGTGGGAATCTATCCACGTTATCCCCGATGTCCGCGAGAATGACTGTGCCCGGAGCGCCCGCGACGCGGAGCGCCTCGCGCAGGAACGCGGCCTTCTTGGCAATCCTCTCCACCAACGTGACGTGTCCACCGACGTCCGCCATCGCGCAGGCCAGTACCACACCGGGAAACCCGCCTCCCGATCCGAAGTCGAGCCATCGCCGGGCATGCGGCATCAGACTGACCAGCTGCAGCGAATCCGCGATGTGCCGGGTCCAAAGCTGCGGCAGGGTCGAGGGAGCGACCAGATTGGTCTTAGCCTGCCATTGCTGCAGTAGCACGACATAGGCATCGAGGCGGGCTTCGAGCGCCGACGAGATTGGGATGAGCTTCAGCGCCGCCGCTTTGTCAGCGTCGAGATCTGAGACGGAAACGAGAGGTCTGGCAGCGCGCTGCATGGAACTTCACTGCGGGGGAGACGGCCGTGGAGGCCTTTTTAGATTATATTCTCGCAAACCGATTCCGACCACCGAATACGGCACCGATCTGCAATCGACGGCTAGAGTTTCACGTGAAACACGACGGAGCCGAGAGGTGGAGGTGTTTCACGTGAAACGCTGGTTGCCACCCTACCCCGTCGATTTCCGCTTCCGTTGTTCACGCCGCAGATAGGCGGCGAGAATTCCGAGGGCCGCTGGCGTGATGCCGTCGAGCCGACCCGCCTGCCCAACGGTGTGTGGGCGATGCCGCTCCAGCCGCGTGCGAGCCTCGTTCGACAGACCGGGGACCGCCGCGTAATCGACATCGGTAAGCCCGAGACTTTCGTCCCGACGAAACGCCTCGACGTCTGCGGTCTGGCGCTCCAGATAGACATGATATTTGGCGTCGATCTCGACATGCACCGCGATCGCCGGATCGACCTTTCCAAGCTCCGGCCATATCGCGCGAACCTGAGCCCACTCGATTTCCGGATAGGACAACAGATCGAACGCGGAGCGGCGCTGGCCATCCCGGTTCAGTGCCAGTCCGTGCTTGGCTGCTTCGTTCGGGGTGATCGACAGCGATTGGGCAAGCGCTTTCGCGTCAGAAAGTGCGACCATTTTGTCCTGATGGAAGGCCGACCGCTCCACCCCGACGCAACCGAGTGCTAGGCCCTTGTCGGTCAGACGCTGGTCGGCGTTGTCGGCTCGAAGGGTCAGGCGATACTCGGCCCGAGAGGTGAACATCCGGTACGGCTCGGTGATGCCGCGGGTCACCAGATCGTCGATCATCACGCCGAGGTAGCCGTCGGCGCGATCGAACACCGCCAGATCGCCACCTCCCGCGGACAATGCCGCGTTGAGCCCAGCGACCAGACCCTGGGCTGCCGCCTCTTCATAACCGGTGGTGCCATTGATCTGCCCGGCCAGGAACAGCCCGCGCAGCCGCTTGGTCTGCAGCGTCGGCTCCAATTCCCGCGGATCGACGTGATCGTATTCGATCGCGTATCCCGGACGGAGCATTTCGGTTCGCTCCAGCCCCGGAATGGTCTTCAGGATTGCCCGCTGCACCTCTTCGGGAAGCGACGTTGAGATCCCGTTGGGATAGACGGTCGGGTCATCAAGCCCTTCCGGCTCCAGGAAGATCTGGTGGCCGTCGCGATCGCCGAATTTGACGATCTTGTCCTCAATCGAGGGGCAATAACGCGGCCCAGTCGATTGGATCTGCCCGGAATACATCGGCGAGCGATGCACATTGGCGCGGATCACCTCATGGGTGGCCGGCGTCGTCCGGGTGATGCCGCATTCGATCTGCGGCGTGGTGATTGCCGGCGTCAGGACCGAAAACGGTTCCGCCGGATCATCGCCAGGCTGCATTTCGACGGCGCTCCAGTCGATTGTCCGGCCGTCCAGACGTGGCGGAGTTCCGGTTTTGAGGCGACCGAGCTTAAATCCGAGCGCTTCGAACGACGATGAAAGCCCCATCGCTGGGGCCTCGTCGATCCGGCCAGCGGGCCAGCTTCGCTCGCCGAGGTGAATGAGGCCGCGCAGAAAGGTCCCGGTCGTAATGACGACCGCCGCGGCAGCAAACTCCCGGCCGTCGCCGAGCCGAATGCCGCTCACACGGCCGTCCTGCCATAGCAGCGCGTCGGCCTCCCCTTCGATCACCGACAAATTCGGAAAGCCCTGGATCGCGGTCTGCATCGCGGCCGCATATAGCTTGCGATCAGCCTGCGCCCGCGGGCCGCGGACCGCGGGGCCTTTACGGCGGTTCAGCATCCGAAACTGAATGCCGCCGGCGTCGGCGACCCGGCCCATCAGCCCATCCAAGGCATCCACTTCGCGGACCAGATGACCTTTGCCCAACCCTCCGATCGCCGGATTGCAGGACATCGCACCTACGGTGGCAAAACGATGGGTAACGAGGGCAGTAGCCGCGCCGATCCGGGCAGCCGCAGCCGCAGCTTCGCAGCCGGCATGGCCGCCGCCGATGACGATGACGTCGAAAGAGGTACGCATGGTGGGGTTGTAGCTCAGCTCCGGGGAGCTTTGAAGGCGAGTTCGCCGATCTTGATACCGGCTGAACCTCACCGAACTGTTTCACGTGAAACAGCCGAGCCCAAATCCCGATAGCGTGGTTAACCTTTCGTTACCACCGGCTGACCGGCCGAGACCCGAGCAAGCCTATTTGCCAATGCAGAACCGGCCGAAGATCTCACCAAGGACATCCTCGACGTCGACCCGCCCGAGCAATCGGCCGAGACTGTGAGCCGAAGCGCGGAGTTCTTCGGCGACGATTTCTTCGGCCAGTCCCGGCACGAGGCTGCGTGTCAGCGATGCCGCAGCATCGGCGAGCAACCGCCGATGGCGGTCGCGCGTGATCAATCCGGCTTCTGCGGACCCGAAATACTGCGCAGCAAATTGCGTCAGTTCGCGCAGCAAATCCGCAAACCCCTCGCCGGTCGTGGCCGAAATCCGGAAACCGGGCTCTGACGGGCCGGATTCTGCCACCTCGCCGGTCGCCAAATCGATCTTATTCCGGACCCGCCAGACTTCCGGTCCGCTGACATCGGGATCCGAAGCATCCGTGGTCGTGCTCAGCCACAGAACAAGGTCCGCCGAAGCGGCTCGCGAGCGGGCGCGTCGCATACCCTCCTGCTCGACCGGATCGTCACTGTCTCGCAGTCCCGCCGTATCGATCACCGTCACCGGATAGCCGTCGAGATCGAGCTGGATTTCGATCACATCCCGGGTGGTGCCAGCATGCGGCGAGACGATCGCCACCTCGCGGCGCGCCAGGCGATTGATCAGAGTGGACTTGCCGACGTTCGGCGGCCCGGCGATCGCCACCACCATCCCGTCGCGAAGCTTTTCGCCCCGGCCCTGCTCGGCCAAGACCTCGGCGATCTCTGCCGACAGCTCGGCGATCTTCGCCCGCGCCGGCCCCATCAGCTCGTCGGCAACGTCGCCTTCGTCGGAAAAGTCGATCCCTGCTTCGACCAGTGCCAGTGCCTCGATGATCTGGTCGCGCCATCGCCGCGCCCGGTCGCCCAGCACGCCGCCAAGTTGGCGGAGCGCCTGCCGACGCTGCGCGTCGGTGTCCGCATGGATCAGATCGTCAAGACCTTCGGCTTCGGTCAGGTCGAGCTTGCCGTTTTCGAATCCACGCCGGGTAAACTCGCCCGGCTCCGCCGGCCGCACGCCTTCGAATGCCGAGAGGGTCTTGATCAGCGCCGCCGCCACTGCACGGCTACCGTGGATGTGCAATTCGGCAACGTCTTCGCCGGTAGCGGACGCAGGCGCCGGAAACCACAACGCCACGCCGTCATCGATCAGATCACCATCGCGGCTCCGAAGATCACAGCGTACCGCGCGCCGGGGCGGCGGTAATGATCCGGTCAGCGCCGTCAGCACTTCACCCGCTCGCGATCCGGAAACACGCACGATTGCGATCGCCGACGGCAGCGGTCCGGTCGCAAGGGCGAAGATGGTCTGATCGCTCGGATGCATGGCGCTGTCTTGCCGAGGCGCTGTTCCGAACGCAAACAAAAAGGGCGCCCCGTGGGGGCGCCCTTGATGGCCGGCTATTCAACTCGCTCAGGTGTTCATCGAGTCGAAGAATTCCGAGTTGTTCTTGGTGTTGCGCAGCTTGTCGAGCAGGAACTCGATCGCGTCCATCGTCCCCATCGGGTTGAGGATACGGCGCAGCACGTACATCTTCTTCAACAGCTGCGGGTCGGTGATCAGCTCTTCCTTGCGGGTACCGGACCGCGAGATGTCGATCGCCGGGAACGTGCGCTTGTCGGCAACCTTGCGGTCGAGGATCAACTCCGAGTTGCCGGTGCCCTTGAACTCTTCGAAGATCACTTCGTCCATGCGCGAGCCGGTGTCGACCAGCGCGGTGGCGATGATGGTGAGCGACCCACCCTCTTCGATGTTACGGGCGGCGCCGAAGAATCGCTTCGGCCGCTGCAGCGCGTTGGCGTCCACACCGCCGGTCAGCACCTTACCCGAAGACGGTACCACCGTGTTGTAGGCCCGGCCGAGGCGGGTGATCGAGTCGAGCAGGATGACGACGTCGCGGCCGTGTTCGACCAGGCGCTTGGCCTTCTCGATCACCATCTCCGCGACCTGGACGTGGCGAACCGCCGGCTCGTCGAAGGTCGAGGAAATCACCTCACCCTTCACCGAGCGCTGCATGTCGGTGACTTCTTCGGGCCGCTCGTCGATCAGCAGCACGATCAGATAGCACTCTGGGTGATTCGCCGTGATCGAGTGTGCGATGTTCTGCATCAGCACGGTCTTACCGGTGCGCGGCGGCGCGACGATCAGAGCGCGCTGGCCCTTGCCGATTGGGGCAACGATGTCGATGACGCGGGCCGACAGATCCTTGCGGGTGGGATCGTCGATCTCGAGCCGGAAGCGTTCATCCGGAAACAGCGGCGTCAGGTTGTCGAAATTGACCTTGTGCTTCGACTTCTCGGGATCCTCGAAGTTCAGCGAGTTGACCTTGAGCAGCGCGAAGTAGCGTTCGCCTTCCTTCGGGCTGCGGATGTGGCCTTCGATGGTGTCACCGGTGCGCAGGCCGAAGCGGCGGATCTGCGAGGGCGAAACGTAAATGTCGTCCGGACCGGGAAGGTAGTTGGCATCCGGCGAGCGCAAGAAGCCGAAACCATCGGACAGCACCTCGACGACGCCTTCGCCGATGATGTCGGTCTCTTTGGCCGACAACTGCTTGAGGCAGGCGAACATCAGCTCCTGCTTGCGCATCGTGCTGGCGTTCTCGACCCCGAGCTCTTCCGAAAACGAAACGAGTTCGGCCGGCGTCTTGGCCTTCAGGTCTTGAAGTTTGATTTCCCGCATGGGGGTGGTCCTGTGGAAACGAGACTGGGGATTCGTCAGCGGAAGAAAAAGCGGGAGGAAATAACCGGAGTCCGCAGGTCTTCAGGTCGACGGTGTCTTGAGCAAGGAAGGTGCGGGAGGTTTCAGACCCGATGCGGCGGCCGGTTCAAAAGGAACCTGATCGCAACCACATTCGCCTGCTTTAGGTGGGACGAATGCCAGTATAGAAAATCCGTTGCGTCCACGCAAGACGATCGACGCCGTACCGAAATCAGTGCCGTCAGAACGGCTTGACGATCACGAACAGTACCGCCGCGATCATCAGAAGCGTCGGTATCTCATTGATAATACGGTAGAATTTATGAGACCGGGTATTCCGGTCAGCGGCGAAGTCACGCACATAGCGGCCGAGCAGCAGATGAATCACGGTCATCAGCACGACCGCGGCGAGCTTGGCGTGAAACCAGCCCGAGGTGAAATAGCTCTGCTCCCAGGCGATCGCCAGACCAGCGACCCACGCGACCATCATGGCCGGATTCATGATCGCCCGGTACAGCCGGCGTTCCATGATCTTGAAGGTCTCGGACTGGGTCGATCCGACTTCGGCGGTGCAGTGGTAGACGAACAATCGCGGCATATACAGCATGCCGGCCATCCAGGAGATCACCGCCACCACGTGCAGGGTCTTCACCCACGGATAGACATCCACCCAGTCGATCATTCGATCTTCCATTCCGCTGTGCCGCGAAGCTGTCAGACGATCCGGAACGCAGGACCTGCATCGCGCGTTGATCGAATGCTCGAATGCGGAGATTTCCGCAAGCGCCAGCTTTCTTATCAATATTTATAGATTCTTAGGGTTTGAGTCTAAGTGACCGTGGATTGGACTCACCCAACAGCATTCCAAAGTTCTTCCGCACCTGCCCACATCTTCACAGTCGTCCCCAACTGCTGGTCTGTTCGTCGGGCGCTTGCAGGATCAGAGGGTTGCGCCGGGTCGTCGCCGCATTACCGAGAGACAAATCCACATTCACCCGCTAACCTCATCGCGATCCCGAAATGCTCTTCTCACCCGACGCCTGTGAAGAAAAAGCCGGGTTATCCCGAGCCCGACGGCCGTGGCTCCGCTTTGGTGCGATTCTCGGCCCGTTGTTCACAGGTTACACAGGGCCACGATGCTGACCGACGGCAGCTACTTTCACCTTCATCTGGTCTCCGACTCGACCGGCGAAACTCTGATCACGGTGTCCCGGGCCGTGACGGCGCAATACGCCAACGTCACTCCGGTCGAACATGTCTATCCCTTGGTGCGCAGCCAGAAGCAGCTCGATCGCGTGCTGCAGGAAATCGAAGAAGCGCCCGGCATCGTCCTGTTCACGCTGCTGGAGACCGAATTGGTCAATCGGCTCGAAGCGAAGTGCCAGGAGATCAACAGCCCGAGCCTGTCGATCATCGGTCCGGTGATGCAACTGTTCGAAGCCTATCTCGGCGCGTCGACCATGGGCCGGGTCGGTGCGCAGCACACGCTCAATGCCGAATATTTCCAGCGCATCGACGCGTTGAACTATTCGATGATGCACGACGACGGCCAGCACGTCGAAGGGCTTGAAGAAGCCGATGTGGTGCTCGTCGGCGTATCGCGGACCTCGAAGACGCCGACCTCGATCTATCTGGCCAATCGCGGCATCCGCACCGCCAATGTGCCGCTGGTCGCCGGCATTCCGATTCCGCATCAGCTCGAGACGCTGAAGAAGCCGTTGGTGGTCAGCCTGCACGCGTCGCCGGAACGTTTGATCCAGGTGCGGCAGAATCGGCTTCTCAGTCTCGGCGCCGGTACGGGCAACGACTCTTATATTGATCGCCAGGCGGTGACCGACGAGGTGCTGCTGGCGCGTAAGCTCAGCGCCAAATATGGCTGGTCGCTGCTCGACGTCACCCGGCGGTCGATCGAGGAAACTGCTGCGGCGATCATGAAACTGCTTGCCGATCGGCAGCGCCAGAAGGTGCCGGAATGACGCTGTGGCTCGGGCCGCAGCCGCTGGTGCTGGCTTCGCAGAGCCGCGCCCGGCAGACTGTGCTCGCCAATGCCGGAATTCCGTTCGACGCGATTCCGGCCGACATCGATGAGCGCGGCATCGCGGAGGCCTCAGGCCTCAGCGCGCCGGGGGACATTGCCGCATTGCTGGCACAGCAGAAGGCGGCATTCGTCAGTAATTACCATCCCGGCCGACTGGTGCTTGGCGCCGATCAGACGTTGGCGCTCGGTGCGCGTGGTTTCAACAAACCCGCTGATCGTGCGGCCGCCGCCAAGCAGCTCCGCGAACTCGCCGGTCGCCGCCATGAACTGCACTCGGCGGTCGCCGTCGTCCGCAACGGCATCACGCTATTTGCCGATGTCGCCATCGCGCGGATGACGATGCGGCCGCTCACCGAGGCCGAGATCGAAGCCTATCTCGATGTCGTCGGTGACAAAGCCACCACCAGCGTCGGTGCCTATCAGATCGAAGGCGTAGGGGTGCATCTGTTCGACGGCATCCACGGTGACCATTTCACCATCCTGGGCCTGCCGCTGTTGCCGTTGCTCGGTTTTCTGCGTAGCCAGAACCTGCTGGCGGTCTGAGGCGCGGGCGACGAACCAAACAACAAGCGAGACTCAGGACCGATCGGAATCGGATCTGAAACGTCTCGTGCCGAAGAAAAGACGGAGGCGATGGAATGCTGGTGCTCGGACTGACCGGTTCGATCGGGATGGGCAAATCGACCACCGCCAAACTGTTCGCCGAAGCCGGCGTGCCGGTCTACGACGCCGACGCCACCGTGCATAAGATCTACGAAAACGAGGCGGTGCCGGCGATCGAGGCGGCGTTTCCCGGCACCACGGTCGGCGGCAAGGTCGATCGCGCGTTGCTGTCGGCAAAGGTGGTGCATGATCCGGCTGCGATGAAGCGGCTCGAGGGAATCGTGCACCCGATGCTGCGCGCCCATCACCAGCAGTTTCTCGACGATGCCGAATCATCGGGCGCGCCGGTTGCAGTGGTCGATGTCCCGCTGCTGTTCGAAACCGGCGGTGAAAAGCGCGTCGACGCGGTGGTGGTGGTGACGACCTCGCCGGAGGTGCAGCGCGAACGGATTCTCGCGCGCGACAACATGACCCCTGAAAAACTCGACGCGATTCTGGCCCGCCAGATGCCCGATGCCGAAAAGCGCAAGCGCGCGGATTTCGTGGTGGATACTTCAAACGGACTCGACCCGGTGCGGCTTCAGATCCGCGAAATCCTCGAGGCCGCTGCTAAAATGCCGCGGCGGCGCGACTGATTCGCGAAGCGACCAAGACAGCCTGATCAGAAGCGATGCGTGAAATCGTCCTCGATACCGAAACCACCGGCCTCGATCCGCTGCGCGGCGATCGGCTGGTCGAAATCGGCTGCGTCGAGATCTTCAACCGGATGCCGACCGGCCGCACCTATCATCAATACCTCAATCCCGAACGGGACATGCCGGCTGAAGCCTTTGCGGTGCATGGGCTGTCGAGCGAATTCCTCGCCGACAAGCCGCTGTTCGCACATGTGGCGGACGAGTTTCTCGAATTCATCGGTGATGCGCCGCTGGTGATTCACAACGCATCGTTCGACATCGGCTTCATCAATGCGGAGTTGTCGCGGCTGTCGCGCGCGCCGGTGCCACGCGATCGCCTGGTCGACACGCTGCTGCTCGCCCGCCGCAAGCATCCGGGCGTGTCGAACCGGCTCGACGATCTTTGCTCGCGTTACGCGATCGACAATTCGCGCCGGACCAAGCATGGCGCGTTGCTCGACGCCGAGCTGTTGGCCGAAGTCTATATCGACCTGATCGGCGCCCGGCAGTCGCAGCTCATTCTGGCCGACGTGCCGGTTGAGGTGGCCGGAGCTGCCAGCGAGAGCCGGCGCCGCCAGCGACCCGCGCCGCTGCCGAACAGGCTGACCGACGCTGACCTCGAAGCCCACCGCGCCTTCATCGCCACCATGGGCGAGAAGGCGATCTGGCCAGACTATCTGCCCGCCGGCGCCTGAGCGTTTGTCTTCCTGAAACGACAATGCCCGGCGCATCGGCCGGGCATTGCAAACGTCATGAAGTGAGCAGCGACCGGATCAGCTCGGCTGACCCTGCTGCTGGGCGCGCTCGAGGTTCTGGCGATACAGGCCGATGAAATCGACCGGATCGAGCATCAGCGGCGGGAACCCGCCGTCGCGCACCGCACTGGCGATGATCTCACGGGCAAACGGGAACAGCAGCCTGGGGCATTCGATCATGATCAGCGGATGCAGGTTTTCCTGCGGCACGTTCAGTACCCGGAACACACCCGCATAGGCCAGCTCGAAGCTGAACAGTACGCTGCTGCCGGATTCGGCCTTGCCTTCGATCGACAGCGTGACTTCGTATTCGTTCTCGCCGACGTTGTTGGCGCCGACATTAATCTGGATGTTGATCGCCGGCTGCTGCTGCTGCGGGGCGAGCGACGCCGGAGCGTTCGGATTCTCGAACGACAGATCCTTGGTGTACTGCGCCAGCACATTGAGTTGCGGAGGAGCACCCTCGGGAGGCGTGCCGTTACCGTTGGTCATCGATGGTTCTCCTGGAAGCGGATTTGGGTGGCGGCCGCCGACTTGCAGAGGGCGTCGCAACAATGGGCAGGTGCTTTGGCGAGTGGCTATCATACGCTCCCCGCGTTCCACAAGGTAGACAGAGGCTGCGACTGCCGCCCGGTTGGCGGGTGCCGAATACCGTGCCCACAGCCTGGATGTCCCGCGATGCCCCGCCGAAACCTCTCCTTAACTGCCGAGCGGTCAGGTTTTCGGGCCTCGCCCGGTTTCCGGCCGGGCCCGAACCGCGTAAGCTCGCCGGGCCACAGCTCCAAAGATCGCTGTGTGGGGGTTGCCAACCCCACCTGCTGTGCCAAAACGCGCCATTGGCGCGCCGCGGTTGATGCCTACATGGTGTGAACCGGCTCTCTGCCGCGTTGGCGCCGCGAGGCCGGAGACCAAAGCCGCGCCGGTAGCCCCGGCCCGATCAGAAAGTGAATGCGACGTGGATATTTACACCATCATCTTCTTGGCGCTCGCGGTGTTCATCTTCCTGCGTCTGCGCAACGTGCTCGGCCAGCGCACCGGCAGCGAACGGCCGCCGTTCGATCGCGCCGCCGCGCGGGATATGATTCCCGGCAAGCAGGACAACAACGTGGTTTCGATGCCTGGCACCGTGATCGACCAGGCGCCGATGGCGCCGAACGCCGACGTGGTGCCGCCCTCCGATCGCTGGAAGGGCATCGCCGAGCCGGACTCCGAGCTGGAGCACGGTCTCAACGCCATCGCTCAAAACGATTCGTCGTTCGACGCGCAACACTTCATTACCGGCGCGAAGAGCGCCTATGAGATGATTGTGATGGCGTTCGCCAATGGCGATCGTCGCTCACTGCGCGATCTGCTGTCGAGCGAGGTCTATGAGAGCTTCGACGCGGCGATCAAGGATCGCGAAAAGAACGACCTCAAGGTCGAGACCCGCTTCGTGTCGATCGAGAAGGCCGAGCTGATCAGCGCCGAGCTGCGCGATCGCACCGCGATGCTGACTCTGAAATTCGTGTCGCAGATGATCTCGGCAACCCGCGACAAGACCGGCGCGGTGGTCGACGGGTCGCCCGACAAGGTTGTCGATATCACCGACGTCTGGACCTTCGCCCGCGACACGAGCTCGCGCGATCCGAACTGGAAGCTGGTTGGGACCGGCAGCGGCACCTGACGTACGCGGCGCGCGCCGCGCCGCCCTCGCCGGCTGCGTTCTCGCAGCCGCGCTACTGTCTGTGCTGGGCGAGGCAGATGCGCGCAGCCGGCATCACCATTCCGGCGCCCGATCGGTCTCGAAATTCGCCGAGCATCACGCAAAGTATCCGCATCCGCTGTGGCCGCTGGAGATTCCGGGCGGCCAGTATTTGCCGGTCGCCTGGTCGGAAATTCACGGTTGGGACTCCGACGATCAGCTTGCGGCCCTGAAAACTTTCCGTGTGAGTTGTCGTCCAATCCTGGCGGCAGGCCGAGCGCCATTGATCGACAAGCCGCTCGGCGGCTCGTTGTGGGAGCCGTGCCATGCGGCGCGCTCGGCGCATCTGACGACGGCGGCCGAGGCGCGCGCGTTCTTCGAACAGCATTTCGTGCCGCTGCAGATCTCGCGGCTCGGCGAGCCGCTCGGCTTCGTCACCGGCTACTATGAGCCGGTGATCGAAGGCTCGCCGGTCAAGACCGACGACTACGTGGTGCCGGTGTATCGCCGGCCCTCCAACCTGTTTGTCCGCGGCTACAAGCAGGAAGCAGCCCTGCCGAATGGCGGGCCGGTGTTTCGCAAGATCGGCCGGCGCAAGCTGGTGCCGTATTACGACCGCGGAGAAATCGAAGATGGCGCAATCGACGGCCGGGGTCTCGAGATCTGCTGGCTGAAGAGTCAGACCGATCTATTGTTTGCGCAGATCCAGGGATCGGCGCGGATCAAGCTGCCCGACGGCCGGGTGATTCGAATCAATTACGACGCCCACAATGGCTTCCCCTACACGCCGGTTGGTCGCATCCTGATCGAGCGCGGCATCATCCCGCGCGAAGAGATGTCGATGCACCGCATCCGCGACTGGATGGACGCCAACCCCGACGGCGCCAAGGAGCTGCGGCGGGCAAACCGCTCGTATGTGTTCTTCCGCAAGGTCGAACTGAAGGACGACGATGAAGCGATCGGGGCCCAAGGCGTGCCGCTCACCCCAGGCCGCTCGATCGCCATCGACAAGGGTCTGCATGTCTACGGCACGCCTTTCTTTATTACGGGCGAACTGCCGATCGAATCCCCGACCGCGAAGACAGCGTTTCGGCGGTTGATGATCGGCCAGGACACCGGCTCGGCGATCGTCGGCCCGGCGCGGGCCGACCTGTATTTCGGCGCTGGTGCTGAGGCGGGCGCGGTGGCAGGACGGATCCGTCATCCGATCGCGTTCGCCATGCTGGTGCCGAAGGGTCTCGATCCGGTCGCGCGCGCCCGCAGTCTGCCGGTGCCCGAGCCGCGGCCGCCCGCCAAAACCAACAAACCCGCGGCGACGCCATCGAAATCCGGTGGTAGAGACGGAGCCACGACAGTTCCGACACCAGATAGCCGGCCGGCTACCGAGCCGTCACGGCCGACTGGTCATCGGCACCGCTCGCATCACTCTCGGCACCATCGCCACCTGCGCTGACCTCGATGAAACGTATCATTCCGCCGCTCGACCCGCCGATGTCGCGCCGCAAGCGCAGCTTGACCGAGGATGAACGGGCGCTGTGGGACGGTGTGGCGCGACAGATCAAGCCGCTGCGCGGCCGGCCGCGGCTGATCAAGGTCGAGATTGCCGATCCGCAGGCCCTCGTGCCGGCCATCAAGCCGGCGCCGGTGGCGCCGCCGCAACCGCTCAAGCGTACCGCGAAACCATCGCTCCCAACCGCCCCGCCGCCGCTCGCCACGCTGGGCCGGCGCGAGCGGGCGCATCTGTCGCGTGGCCGCAAGGACATCGACGCGCGGATCGATCTGCATGGGATGACCCAGGCCCGTGCCCATCATGCACTACTGTATTTCCTGCAGCGCGCCAGTCACGACGGGCTCGGCTTCGTGCTGGTGATCACCGGCAAGGGCAAGAGCGGCGACACCGAACGCGGCGTGCTCCGCCGCCAGGTGCCACAATGGCTCGCCCTTCCCGAATTCCGCGCCTATGTGGTCGGTTTCGACGAAGCCCACATTGGCCACGGCGGCGAAGGCGCGTTGTACGTGCGGGTGCGGCGGGCACGCGGTTAGTTCGCAAAGCACGGGGTGTTCATCGGCCGACGCGCCCCCGTTTCCAACGTCATCACCCGCGCATGCGGGTGATCCAGTCTCCCAGAGAGGTCGTTACTTGGACGCAGACGCTCTGCGATACTGGGTCGCCCGGACGAGCCGGGCGATGACGGGAGTGCGTAGTTGAAAAATCTTGGCCTCAATTGAGTCCCGAGTCATCGCCGGGCTTGACCCGGCGATCCATCTCTTCGCCAAGAGGATAGATGCGCGGGTCAAGCCCGCGCATGACGTTGGTACTTGAGGATGAGCCCTGTTCTTTCGTCGTCAGAGCCGACAGAGCTGCCCCAAACGGCCGGTTACAGAATAAACCGGCTCAAATCCGTATTCTTGGCGAGATCCCCGACATTGGTCTTCACGTAGTCCGCATCGACACGGAAAGTCTCGCCGTGGCGGTCGGGGGCGACGAAGGAGATCTCGTCGAGGACGCGCTCCATCACGGTTTGCAGCCGGCGCGCGCCGATGTTCTCGACCGTCGAGTTCACCGCGACCGCGACATCGGCCAGCGCGTCGATCGCGTCGTCCGAGAAGTCCAGCGTCACGCCCTCGGTCTTCATCAGCGCCACATACTGCTTGATCAGTGAGGCTTCCGGCTCGGTCAGGATCCGGCGCATGTCGTCGCGGCTCAGCGCATTGAGCTCGACGCGGATCGGCAGCCGGCCCTGCAGCTCGGGCAGCAGGTCTGAGGGCTTGGCGATGTGGAAGGCGCCCGAAGCGATGAACAGGATGTGCTCGGTCTTCACTGCCCCGTGCTTGGTCGACACCGTGGTGCCTTCGATCAGCGGCAACAGATCGCGCTGCACGCCTTCGCGCGAGACTTCGCCGCCGCTGCGGCCGTCGCGCACGCAGATCTTGTCGATCTCGTCCAGGAACACGATGCCGTTGTTCTCCACCGCAGCGATCGCTTCCTGCACCAGCTGATCAGTGTCGAGCAGCTTGTCGGCTTCTTCGTTGACCAGGATCTGGTGCGAATCCGCCACCGTCAGCCGCCGCTTCTTGGTGCGGCCGCCCATCTTACCGAAGATGTCGCCGAGCGAGACCGCGCCGATCTGCGCGCCCGGCATGCCGGGAATTTCGAACATCGGCGAGCCTGACCCGGCCTGGGTCTCGATCTCGATTTCCTTGTCGTTGAGTTCGCCGGCGCGCAGCTTCTTGCGGAACGAGTCGCGCGTCGCCGGACCCGAGCCGGGCCCGACCAGTGCATCGAGCACGCGTTCCTCGGCGGCGACCTGGGCGCGCGCCTGCACGTCCTTGCGCTTCTTCTCGCGCACCTGTGCGATCGCGACCTCGACCAGATCGCGGATGATCTGCTCGACGTCGCGGCCGACATAGCCGACCTCGGTGAACTTCGTCGCCTCGACCTTGAGGAACGGTGCGCCGGCGAGCTTGGCGAGCCGCCGCGCGATCTCGGTTTTGCCGACGCCGGTCGGGCCGATCATCAGGATATTTTTCGGCAGCACCTCTTCGCGCAAGCTACCTTCGAGCTGCAGCCGCCGCCAGCGATTGCGCAGCGCGATGGCGACCGCGCGCTTGGCGTCGGCCTGGCCGACGATGAAGCGGTCGAGTTCGGAGACGATTTCACGGGGGGAAAAGTCGGTCATGGGGCCTACGTAAGGTCGGTCGAACGAGGGAACAAGCGGGGTCAGATGATCGGAGGTCCCGCCTGCCATTGCCGGATGGCATCGAACGGATGAATCAGCATGATCACGTTGAGGGTCAGATTGTCGCGGATGTGCAAGCCGACCAGCACTTCGAACAGCACCGCGATCGCGACGGTGGCGGTGATCGGCAGCCAGCGGGCGAGCAGGAAGCCAGAGATCATCGCAAGCGTATCGGCGACCGAATTGACGATGCTGTCGCCGTAGTAATCGAGCGAGATCGTGCCGGCGCGGTAGCGCTCGATGATGAAGCTCGAATTCTCGGCCAGCTCCCAGCCGCCTTCGATCAGTGTCGCCACGATCAGCCGCGCGGTCCACGACCAGCGCCGCAGCAGCAGCCACGTGCCGGCATAGAACAGGAAGCCGTGGATGATGTGCGAGAACGTGTACCAGTCGGTCAGGTGCTGAGAGTTCTCCGAACTCATCACCACGCCGTGCCACAGCTTGACAGTGCCGCAGTTGCAGATCGGCACCCGGCCCATCGCGAACAGCGCTGTCGCCTGAAGCGCGAGCAGAGCCAGGACGATGGCCAGCGCGAAACGGACCGGCAGGTCGGTCGCGGACGACACCGGCCGTTCGGCCCCGGCCGCGCTCATGCGGTCAGCGTCTCGAGGGTGAGATTGCCGTTGGTGTAGACGCAGATGTCGGCGGCGATGCCGAGCGACTTGCGCACGATGGTCTCGGCATCCTGATCGGTGTCGATCAGCGCGCGGGCGGCGGCGAGCGCGTAATTTCCGCCGGAGCCGATCGCCATTACGCCGGCTTCCGGTTCGAGCACGTCGCCGGTGCCGGTCAGGACCAGCGACACGTCCTTGTCGGCGACGATCATCATCGCTTCCAGCCGGCGCAGATACCGGTCGGTGCGCCAATCCTTGGCGAGTTCGACCGCTGCGCGGGTGAGCTGGCCGGGATATTGCTCGAGCTTGGCTTCGAGCCGCTCGAACAGCGTGAAGGCGTCGGCGGTGGCGCCGGCAAAGCCGCCGATCACGTCGCCCTTGCCGAGCTTGCGAACCTTCTTGGCGTTGGCCTTGATCACGGTCTGGCCGATCGAGACCTGGCCGTCGCCGCCGATCACGACCTTGCCGCCCTTGCGCACGGTCAGAATGGTGGTGCCGTGCCAGACCGGGGGGCCGGCGTCTGCCGAAGAGCTATGAGGTGCCATGGAGTTCCTTTCGCGAGCGCTGATCTAGGCACGGCCGGGCGGCGATGCAATCGCCCTCCCGACCACCGCCGGAGCGGCCAATCCGCTCACCATAGGACGAAGATCGGCCCCGCTCCGCAGCTGGCGCAGTAGCGAAGGTGTCACCGGCCTGTTAAAAGACCGGCGTTTTTACCGGAGAGCCCGCTTCATGCGCACGGCGACGATCAAGCGCAAGACCAAGGAGACCGACATCGAGGTCACGGTCGACCTCGACGGCACCGGTGTGGCCAACGCCGCCACCGGGATCGGTTTCTTCGACCATATGCTCGATCTGCTCGCCAAGCATTCGCGGATCGACATCACCGTCAAGGCGGTGGGCGACCTCCATGTCGACTTCCACCACACCACGGAGGATGTCGGCATCGCGCTCGGCCAGGCAGTCAAGCAGGCGCTTGGCAATATGGCGGGCATCACCCGCTATGCCACCGTGCTGATGCCGATGGACGAGACCCTGACCCGGGTGGTGATCGACGTCTCGGGCCGGCCGTTCCTGGTGTTCAAGGCGGACTTTCCGCGCGACAAGATCGGCGAATTCGACACCGAGCTGGTGCGGGAGTGGTTTCAGGCCTTCGCCATGAACGCGGGCGTGACTCTGCATGTCGAGACCCTATATGGCGAGAACAGCCATCACATCGCCGAATCCTGCTTCAAGGGATTGGCCCGGGCGCTGCGCGCGGCGGTGGCGATCGATCCGAAGACGGCCGGCGAAGTCCCTTCGACCAAGGGGCAGCTCGGCGGCTAACCGCCGTTGGGCGGTGGAGACAAGTCCATGCCGGTGTTCACTGTTCATGCCCCGCGGGCGGACGACGACGAGCCGCAGCGCGCTGCGCCCGAGCAGTTTCGCTTCGTCCGCGACGGGTTCTACGTCTGGGCCTTTGTATTCGGCCCGTTCTGGCTGTTGTACCGCCGGCTGTGGCTGGCGACGCTCGGCTATCTGGTGGTGATCGCCGCCTCCGCGGTGGCGCTGACCGTGCTGCATGCCGGAAGCGGCACCCGTTTCGTGGTTGCGCTGCTGCTCGCCAGCCTGCTCGGGCTCGAAGCCGGCAGCCTGTGGCGCTGGACCCTGGCCCGGCGCGGCTGGCAGTCGGTCGGCGTAGCGGTCGGCGAGGACCGCGAGATCGCCGAACGGCGGTTCTTCGATCGCTGGGTTGCCGGCCAGCCGCAGCCGATCAGCTTCACCCTCCCGGTCGACCGCGGTGCGCCGCCGCCGGCTCGCACTATTCCGCTGCCGGCGTCGTCGATCCATGGCGACATCTTCGGCTCGTTCCCGAACCCCGGAGGCTCGCGATGAGCGTTGCGATCATCGACTACGGCTCCGGCAACCTGCACTCGGCGGCGAAAGCGTTCGAGCGCGCGGCGCGGAGCATGGAGAATCCCGAACCGATCCTGGTGACCCGCGATCCGGATCAGGTGTTCCGGGCCGACCGGGTGGTGCTGCCCGGCGTCGGCGCCTTCGCCGACTGCCGCAAGGGACTGGATTCGATCGACGGCATGGTCCAAGCGCTGAACGAGACCGTCCGCGATAAGGCGCGGCCGTTCTTCGGCATCTGCGTCGGCATGCAGCTGATGGCGACCCGCGGCAAGGAGCATGTCACTACCGACGGGCTGAACTGGATCGCCGGCGACGTCGTCAAGATCGCGCCTGATCGCGAGGATCTGAAGATCCCGCATATGGGCTGGAATACGCTAGATCCGGTCCGTGAACACCCGGTGCTCGAAAAGCTGCCGCTCGGCCCGAAAGGCCTGCACGCTTACTTTGTGCACTCCTTCCACCTCGCCGCCGAACACGAAGGCGACGTGCTGGCGCGCGCTGACTACGGCGGGCCTGTCACGGCTGTCGTCGGCAAGGACACCGCGATCGGTACTCAGTTTCACCCCGAGAAGAGTCAGCGCTTCGGCCTGGCGCTGATCTCGAATTTTTTGAAGTGGAAGCCGTGATTCTCTTCCCCGCGATCGATCTCAAGAACGGCCAGTGCGTGCGGCTCGAACAGGGCGACATGGCGCGCGCCACGGTGTTCAACCTCGATCCCGCCGCGCAGGCGCAGAGCTTTGCGGCGCAGGGCTTCCAGTACCTGCACGTCGTCGATCTCGACGGCGCCTTCGCCGGCAAGCCGATGAACGCCCAGGCGGTCGAGGCGATGCTGAAGGTGGTGTCGATGCCGGTTCAGCTGGGCGGCGGCATCCGCGACCTCAAGACGATCGAAGCCTGGCTGTCCAAGGGCATCGCCAGGGTCATCATCGGCACCGCCGCGGTGCGAGATCCGGCGCTGGTGAAGGAAGCCGCCAAGGCCTTCCCTGGCCGCGTCGCCGTCGGCCTCGACGCCCGCGACGGCAACGTCGCGGTCGAGGGCTGGGCCGAGAGCTCGCAGGTCACCGCGCTCGACATTGCGCAGCGGTTCGAAGACGCCGGTGTAGCCGCGATCATCTTCACCGACATCGCCCGTGACGGGCTGCTCAAGGGCATCAACTGGGACGCAACCATCGCGTTGGCCGAGGCGATTTCGATTCCGGTGATCGCCTCCGGCGGCCTCGCCTCGATCGAAGACGTCAGGACGCTGCTCAGCCCGCGCGCCAAAAAGCTCGAAGGCGCGATCGCCGGCCGGGCGCTGTACGACGGCCGGCTCGATCCGGCCGAAGCTCTGGCGCTGATCGGCGCCGCCAAGGCCGCGTAAGGACGCCGCGATGTTCAAGGTCCGCGTCATCCCCTGCCTCGACGTCAAAGACGGCCGAGTCGTCAAAGGCGTCAACTTCGTCGATCTGCGCGACGCCGGCGATCCGGTCGAGGCGGCGATCGCCTATGACGCCGCCGGCGCGGACGAGCTTTGCTTTCTCGACATCACCGCCACCCATGAGAACCGCGGCATCATGCTGGATGTGGTGCGGCGGACGGCGGAAGCCTGCTTCATGCCGGTCACGGTCGGCGGCGGCGTCCGCACCGTCGACGACATCAAGACCCTGCTGCGCTCCGGCGCCGACAAGGTCTCGATCAATTCGGCCGCGGTGGCGCGACGCGAATTCGTCAAGGAAGCCGCCGAGAAGTTCGGCGACCAGTGCATCGTGGTGGCGATCGACGCCAAGCGTGTGCCGGGCCGGGACCGCTGGGAGATCTTCACCCATGGTGGCCGGAAGGGCACCGGGATCGACGCGATCGAATTCGCCCAGGAAGTGGTGTCGCTCGGCGCCGGCGAAATCCTGCTGACCTCGATGGACCGCGACGGCACCAAGTCGGGCTTCGACATTCCGCTGACCCGGGCGATTGCCGACAGCGTCGGCGTCCCGGTGATCGCGTCGGGCGGCGTCGGCAATCTCGATCACCTGGTCGACGGCATCCGGGAAGGCCACGCCACCGCGGTGCTGGCGGCCTCGATCTTCCATTTCGGTGAGTACACCATTCGTCAGGCCAAGGATCATATGGTCCAGGCCGGGCTGCCGATGCGGCTCGATCCCTAGCGTTACGCGGCGAGGGGCGGTACTCTCGCACCCAGAACTGGCAGAGTTAGCGTATGGCCCGTTTCACCCTTCATGATCTCGCTGCGACGGTCGATGCCCGCGCGGCGTCCGGCGGCGAGAGCTCCTACACCAAGAAGCTGCTCGACAAGGGCCCCGAGCACTGCGCCAAGAAATTCGGCGAAGAGGCGGTCGAGATGGTGATCGCTGCGGTCGAGAACGATCGCGGCCATCTCATCTCCGAAACCGCCGACGTGTTGTTTCACATGCTCGTGCTGCTGAAGTCGCGCGGCGTGAAGCTCGAGGAAGTCGAGGCGGCGCTGGCGCAGCGCACCTCGATGTCGGGCCTGGAGGAAAAGGCGTCGCGCAAGCGCGACTAACGGCATCGGCCGCGCGAGGCGGCCGCAACAACAATAAATTCCGCCATTCAAAACCAAGGCGAAGGGCCCGCGAGATGGACGCAAGGTCGGATCTGCATCACTACAACCCGTACCGGGTGTTCTCGCGGGCGGAATGGGCGAGCATGCGTGAAGACACGCCGATGACGCTCGATGCCGCTGAGGTTGCGGCGCTGCGCTCGATGCACGACCGGCTCGACCTCAGCGAGGTCGAAGAAATCTATCTACCGATGTCGCGGCTGTTGTCGATCCATGTCGCGGCGATGCAGCAGCTGTACTACGCGCAACGCCGCTTCCTCGGCGTGGTCGAGCGCAAGATGCCGTTCATCATCGGCGTCGCCGGCTCGGTGGCGGTCGGCAAATCCACCACCGCGCGCGTGCTGCAGGCGCTGCTGGCGCGCTGGTCGCCGCGACCGACGGTCGATCTCGTCACCACCGACGGCTTCCTGCATCCGAACGCGGTGCTGGAGCGAGCCGGGCTGATGCAGAAGAAGGGCTTTCCGGAGAGCTACGACCTGCCGGCGTTGCTCGGCTTCCTGTCTGACATCAAGTCGGGCCGCCGCAAGGTCAAGGCGCCGATTTACTCGCACCTCACCTACGACATCGTGCCGAACAAGTTCACGGTGATCGACCGGCCCGACATTCTGATCGTCGAGGGCGTCAACGTGTTGCAGACCGGCCGCCTGCCGCGCGACGGCAAGGCGGTGCCGGTGGTGTCCGACTTCTTCGATTTCTCGGTGTATCTCGACGCCGACGAGCCGGTGCTGCGCGACTGGTACGTCCGGCGCTTCCTGGCGCTGCGCGACACCGCGTTCCACGATCCGCGGTCGTACTTCCATCGCTACGCTGTGCTGTCCGACGAAGAGGCGACAGCGACCGCGATCGCGATATGGGAACGCACCAACCTCGCCAACCTCGAAGATAACATCCTGCCGACCCGCCCGCGCGCGACGCTGATTCTAAAAAAGGGCGCGGACCACGTGGTGGACTCGGTGGCGCTGCGAAGGTTGTAAGCGTCAGCCACGCCCTGGGCGTTGTTGGTCAGCGTATCACTATTAAGACACGTCATCGCCCGGCTTGACCGGGCGACCCAGTATCCCCGTGCGCTCGTTGTCAGCACTCAGCATGAAAGCAAATGCACTGGAATACTGGGTCACCCGCCTTCGCGGGTGATGACGGTGAGTTATGTGGAACTGCCCTGCTACGCAGCGTGCCGCGACGCATCCGCGCCGAAATGTTCGATATAGCGGGCGCTGATTGCCGAGACCGGCAGGATGATCAGCACGTCGGTGGTGCCGAACTGATAGTCGATCACCGCGCCCTCGCCGATCGTGGCGCCGAGCCGCAGATAGCCTTTGATCAGCGGCGGCAGTTCCCGCAGTGCCGCCTTCTGGTCGATCGCCTCTTTGGGCAGCCGGTTCATCTCGACATAGCGCGACGGGTGCGCGCGGGCCCGCCAGGCTTCCGGCGCCGGCGCGTAGTGATGCAGGAACGACAGCGGCAGTGCCAGGCGATCCGGATCGGTGCCGTCGAAGCTGGCGCAGCCGAGCATGACGTCGACGCCATGCTGGCGGACATAAGTCCAGATGCCATGCCACAGCAACTCGACGGTGCGCTTGTTACGATACGGCGGCAGCACGCAGGAACGGCCGAGTTCGAGAAAGCGCAGCTCCGGATGCCGGGTGATCAGTCCGCCGATGTCGAACTCGCTCTCGGTGTAGAAGCCGCCGTTGCGATTGGCGACGTCCTGACGGAGCAGCCGATAGGTACCGACCACTGGCTGCTTGCCGCTCAGCGACGGCTTGGCTGCGTGATCGACCACCAGCAGGTGATCACAGATCGGGTCGAATGCGTCCTTGTCACGGCGAGCCAGCATCGTCGGGGCGTCGGCGATCGCGGTGCCGTCCTTGTAGAACACTCGATAGCGCAGCTTCTGGGCGCGCTTGACGTCCTGCTTGGTCTGCGCGAGCCGAACTTCGAGCGGCCCGAGGCGGCCCAGCGTCGCGGGCGACGGGCCGATCGGCTTGCCGGTCTCGGCCAGTTTGAGCGCGGGCTTGAACCAGGTAATTGCGGTTTGCGCGGCGGCTCCGGCGGTCTCCGGGCGCAGCAGCTTGATGAATTTCTTCGAACGGGCGAGATGGTCGGTGTGCATGGCGTCCTCGCGACCGCACCCGTCCCGAAACGGAATCGCCGCGGCCTGATCGCACCAACAATCATGACCGTTCAACAGCGATGTGACGCGATGATTGCCGAACGATGACATCGCTGCTGACTTTGTTGTTAGCAGCGGCCCTCGGTATTTGCCTGCCGTGTCAGGCGGTTTGGTGCGCGGCGGCCACGCCCGCCAGGATCGTTGCGAGCCTATCCGGATCGATCGGCTTGACCAGGAAGCCGTCCATCCCGGACTCCAAACATGCCTCGCGATCCTCGGCCAGAGTGTTCGCGGTCAGCGCCAGGATCGGCACCCGCGACCTCGCCCGCTCAGCCTCGAGCGTCCTGATCTGTCGGGCCGCTGCCAGCCCATCGAGGATTGGCATCTGCACGTCCATCAGCACCAGATCGAACGGCGTACCGGTGTTATCAGCCGCGCCCCACGCTTCGACGGCACGGCGGCCGTCACCCACGATCTCGGCGTGATGGCCGAGCCGGTGCAGTAGTGCGCGAATCAGCAGCGCATTGATGTCGTTATCTTCGGCGACCAGGATTGCGAACGCTTCATGCGTGATGGCTGAGGACGCATCCTGAACGGGCGGCGGATCGCCGTCTGCGATACTTGGCGCGGCGACCTCGACCGCCGTGCCGAGCCGTGCGGCAAGCGACGCGGCCCGCAGCGGCTTCACCAGATAGCCTGTGAACGCGGCGGGCAGATCCGGCAGCAGCTCGTGCCGTGCCGCCGGCGTCAGCATCACCAGGCGATGGGGCGCACGCGGCAGAGCCTCGCGCGCTAGGGTCTCAATCGCGTCCGAACCGAACGCATGATCGATCAGCACTGCGTGCCAGCTTCGCTCCGGCAGCCGGGCGATCGCCGCGGCGAGATCATCACACAGGCAAGTCTCGGCGCCCCAGCGCTCTAGCCGCCGGGCGGCCAGCGAAGCTTCGACCCCGTGCGGCGAGACGATCATCACCGAGCTGCCATGCAGATCCGGCGGTGCAAATGCCACGGTTGCGCGATCGTTCTCGGCGGTGCTCAGCGGAAGCGTGATGGTGAAGGTCGAGCCTTCTCCTGGTTTACTCTCGAGCGCAATCCGGCCACCCATCGCCGCGACGATGCGGTCGCTGATACTGAGACCCAGCCCGGTGCCGCCGAAATTGCGGGCAATCCCGGCGTCGGCCTGTTCGAACTCGTGGAAGATTCGTGCCTGCGCGTCGGGCGCAACGCCGATGCCGGTGTCACGGACGATGATGCGGAGTTCGCCACTCTGGTCGCCTCGCTCGACGATCAGAGCGACGCCGCCAGTTTCAGTGAATTTGATGGCGTTGCCGCAGAGATTGAGCAGCACCTGACGCAACCGTGCGGCATCGCCAATCAGGCTTACCGGCAGCCGCTCGTCGATATCGGCCGCAATCTCGAGTCCGCGCGTCTGTGCCCGCGGCGCCAGCAATTCGATGATGTCTTCGATCAGACTGCTCAACACGAAGGGACGGCAATCGAGCTCGATCTTGCCAGCCTCGATCCGCGCGTAGTCGAGCAGCTCGTCCGTCAACGCCAGCAGCGCCTCGCCGGATGTTTTCACCGCCTTGGCGTAAGTCGCCTGTTCGGCGCTGAGCGGCGTATCGAGCAACAGCCGGCTCATGCCGATGATGCCGTTCAGTGGGGTGCGGATTTCGTGCGACGCCATTGCCAGCAACCGCGACTTGGCGTGGTTCGCGGCGTCGGCGCTCTCGCGCGCCGCGATCAGCGCGCGCGTCTTGCTTTGATTTGGCTGCAGATCCGGAGGTGGTTCCTGAGACGCAGTCAGCAGGCGCAGGCGGCCCCTCATTCGCCGCAGCCGCATCGTTTGCACCGCCAGCGCCAAGCAGGCCAGCGCGAACAGGAAACTGGCGCCAACGGCGAAGGCGTGCGGATCGTAGCCGGAGGTCTCCGGGTTGCTGCCGAGCAGCAGCCCATAAGCACCGCCGAACCCGGCGGAAAACGCCATCACGGCGCGGCCCGCCATCGTGATGCGCGGATGCCGGCGCGCCAACAGACGCAGCCTCGACCTGATCCGCAGCTTGCCCGCCATCGCCCTTCCCACAGTTGCCGCTATCGGCAACGCAGAACATGGCGTTTGGGGTGCTGCAGACAGGTTGAAACCTTGGCGGGAAGGCCTCAGCGCTGCGAATAGGGTTGAGGGCGCGTTAACAGCGGCTCAAGCCGCGCGGCGCTGATCGTCGGCCAGCGCGCGATACGACAATGCTTCGGCCAGATGGACGCGGCCGATGCGGTCGCAGCCGTCGAGGTCGGCCAGCGTGCGGGCAACCCGCAGCACGCGATGATAACCGCGCGCCGACAGCCGCATGGTCTCGGCGGCGTCGTGCAGCAGTTTCAGCCCGGCCGAATCCGGCTGCGCCGTGGTCTCCAGCACCGCCGCCGGCGCTTCCGCGTTGGTACGGATCTGCGGCAGCCCGATCGACGCGTAGCGTGTCCACTGTACGTCGCGCGCCGCAGCGACGCGCGCTGCGACTTCGGCCGAGCCTTCGGCTGGCGGCGGCAGGATCAGGTCGGCGGCGCTGACCGCCGGCACTTCGATGCGCAGATCGATGCGGTCCATCAGAGGACCGGAGATGCGGGATTGATAGTCCGACGTGCAGCGATCGACCCGGCCGCGCTTGCAGGCAAATCCCGGTTCGAATGCGTGGCCGCAGCGGCATGGATTCATCGCCGCCACCAGCATCACCCGCGCCGGATAGGTGACGCGGTGATTGGCGCGCGACACGGCGACTTCGCCGGTTTCCAGCGGTGCGCGCAGCGAATCCAGTACGCGCGGATCGAACTCCGGCAGCTCGTCGAGAAACAGCACGCCCTGATGCGCCAGCGAAATCTCCCCGGGCCGCGCCTTGATGCCGCCGCCGGTCAGCGCCGCCATGCTGGCGGAGTGGTGCGGCGCGCGGAACGGCCGGCGCGCCGTCAGCGCGCCATCGCGGATTTCGCCGGCGACCGAGGCGATCATCGACACTTCCAACAGCTCGGCCGGTGACAATGGCGGCAGGATCGAGGGCAGCCGCGCCGCCAGCATCGACTTGCCGGCACCCGGCGCTCCGATCATCAAGAGGTGATGCCCGCCGGCGGCGGCGATTTCGAGCGCGCGCTTGGCGCTCTCTTGGCCCTTGATGTCGCGCAGGTCGAGCATTGAGGCTTCGGCTTCCCGGACCCGCGGCTGCGGCCGCCCAAGCAATTGCGAGCCTTTGAAGTGATTGGCGATCTGGATCAGCGAGCTGGCCGCAATGATCTGGATGTCGGGGCTCGCCCAGGCTGCTTCGGAGCCGCAGGCCGCCGGGCAGATCAGGCCGTGCTCGCGCGCATTGGCGGCGATCGCGGCTGGCAAGACGCCGGCCACCGGCGCGATCGAGCCGTCGAGCCCGAGCTCGCCGAGGACCGTGAAGCCTTCGAGCGCGTCGGCTGGGATGGCACCGATCGCCGCCATCAGGCCGAGCGCGATCGGCAGGTCGTAATGGCTGCCTTCCTTGGGCAGATCGGCGGGAGCGAGATTGACAGTGATCCGCCGTGCCGGCAGCGCCAGGCCCGATGCGATCAGCGCCGATCGAACCCGTTCGCGCGCTTCCGACACAGCCTTGTCGGCCAACCCGACCATCGCGAAGGCCGGGAGTCCGGGCGACACCTGGACCTGGACATCGACGCTGCGCGCCTCGATGCCTTCGAACGCCACGGTGGATACGTGCTGGACCATAACGCCCTCTCCGCAGAGCAACGAGGCTAACCGCGGCGCAGTCCCTGCGCAAGAACATTAAGTGAACAAACCGGCGGGCATTCGCCCGCCGGTGCCGGGTCAGGCACTGTTTTTGGTGCGGCTCTCCAGCGCGATTTCCGTCAGGTCGACCTCCAGCCGCGCCATCATCAGCAGTTGGACTGCCGACGAGATGCCGAGCTCTTCGGCCTGCTCGATGGCGCGGTTGATGGTCGAGGCCAGCGCGTCGATGCAGACCGCGTGCTGTTTCAACGGCGGGTTCAGCGTGATCGGCCGAGCGCCGCGGGGCTTGGACGAGGCATTCATGAAATCACCTGGAATTCCGGAAGCGAATGACGGCGGATGGCTTCGAGCCCGCGCCATTCCAGCTTGGGTCCGGGTACCGAGCGGCGATTGCAGATGCCGACCCAGGCGTCGTCGTCGACGTCGACGATCACTGCGGTGGTCGAGAAGCCGTTGATGTCCTGAGGCAGGCCGAGCGGCTTAGCCTTCCAGCCCTGGTCCACCAGCCGCGGCAGCCACCAGGTCTCCAGCACGATGGTGAAGGCCGACAGACCGATCGACAGGCCGTACTCCATCGCGGCCGCCTGGATCACCGCTTCGGCGCGCGGGCCGCCATGCTCGCCGCGCTTGCGCGGTACCACGAAGATCCGCGACAGCTCGTAGGCATCCGGCCGCCGCACCGGGCCGGCCAGCGCAAGCTGCGGGAAGACGTCGCTGAGGAGCGTCGGTGACGTGGTCGGCACCATCCGCATGCCGGCGACGATGTCGTCATTGTCGACGCCGAGCAGATACACGGCGTCTTCGGTGTCGAACTGATCGATCTCGCGGCCATCCGGCCGATCGAGCTCCTTCCAGCCGCGCTCGACGACGTAGATCTGGTGACGGATGCGGAAGTACTTTTCGAGCAGACCGGCATAGAGCGCGCGGTTCTCTCGACGGATGACATGAACCTGCATGATGAAATTCCCCTCCTGCAGTGGGTCTGCAGGCGGGAACAGTGCAGGTGCGAACGGGAACCTAACTACTGTCCGATCGGACAGGTCACAAACGGATCAATCCGAGCGTCAATGCCTTGGCAACCGCCGCGGTGCGGTTGGCGGCGTCGAGCTTACGGGCGGCTTCGATCAGATGGAATTTCACGGTGCGCTCGGTGATGCAGAGGATCACCGAGATCTCCCAGGCGGTCTTGCCCTGCGCTGCCCATTGCAGGATCTCGCACTCGCGCGGCGTGAGCCGGTTGCGCCGGATCGGCTTTGGCCGGCTGAGCGCCCGCAGGCGACTATGCGCGTAGATGCTGACGAGCTGCATCGCGCCGCGCGCGGCCGGGCTGAGGTCCGGATCCTTGCCGGCCATGCTGATCGCGGCGCTACCGTCGTCGTAGTGCAGCGGAATGCAGTAGCCTTCGACCAGTCCAAATTCGGCCGCCCGGGTCATGACCCGGTGGGCGGCCGGATCACGGTCGCGGTCGTAGGGAGCATCGGACCATACGAAAGGATGAACCGTGGTAGCGCCGTGGCGCGGCACCGGATCGACCGCACTGAAGTTTTCGCTGACATACAGATCGAACCAGTCGCGCGGCCAGCCATTGGCCAGCGTCAGCTCCGGTAGTCCGGCATTGCGCGACGGCAGGCCGGCCATGATGTAGGCGGTAAATCCGCAGCTCGCGATCAGCGATTCGAACCGGCTGATCAGCGCCGGCGCCTCGAGCCGTTCGACGGAATCGACGAATTCCAGCGCACGCCGTCCCCAAAGCTGATCTTCGCCGACGATCATACCGCCGCAACCTCCGATCCGACTATCGGGGACCGCGGGGCTCTCTGTGCCAGCCGCCGCCCGATCGACCCATCAATAGCTTACCACCGGCGCTTCCACCACGCGCCCGATGTCTCGGCAGCGTTGCGGCTGTCCGCATAGTGGACGCGTCAGATACTTGTGCGGCCACCTTTGTCGGCTGGCAAGGGGGAGCGTTCGCGGCGAGGTGTCCCAAATGGTGATCGCCGCCGGCTTCGTCACGCCCGTTTCGCCTCGATCACGTCCCAGATCTTGGCTGCGATGTCGGGGCCGCCGAGCCGCGCCACGGCCCGGATGCCGGTCGGTGAGGTCACGTTGATCTCGGTGAGATAGCCGTCGATCACGTCGATACCGACGAACAACAGCCCGCGTTCACGCAGCTTTGGACCGAGCGTCGCGCAGATCTCGCGTTCGCGCGGCGACAATTCGGTCGCGGCTGCGGCGCCGCCGCGGACCATGTTGGAGCGCAGATCGTCTTCGGCCGGGACGCGATTGACCGCGCCGGCAAATTCGCCGTCGACCAGGATGATGCGTTTGTCGCCGTGCTTCACCTCGGGAAGGAAGCGCTGGATCACCCAGGGCTCGCGGAACGTGACCGCGAACATGTCGTACAGCGAGCCGAAATTGATGTCCTGCGGCAGCACCCGAAACACCGCGGCGCCGCCATGGCCGTGCAGCGGTTTCATCACCACGGCGCCGTGCTCGGCCCGGAACGCGTTGATCTCGTCCTTGTCGCGGCTGATCAGCGTCGGTGGCATCAGCTCGGCGAAATCCATCACGAACAATTTCTCCGGCGCATTGCGCACGCTGGCCGGATTGTTGACCACCAGCGTCGACGGATGAATCCGCTCGAGCAGATGCGTCGAGGTGATGTAGGCGAGATCGAACGGCGGATCCTGCCGCAGCAGCACCACGTCGTAACTACGCATATCGACGCGGGCCGGTTCGCCCAGCGTGAAGTGATCGCCTTCCTGGTCGCGCACTTTCAGGCTCTGCACCGAGGCCACGACGTCATTGCCGCGCAGCGACAGCTTGTCGGGCGTGAAGTACGAGATCGCGTGGCCGCGAGCTTGCGCTTCGAGCAGCAGCGCGAACGTCGAATCGCCGCGGATGTTGATCCGCGCGATGGGGTCCATCTGGACGGCGACCTTCAATGTCATGTCGTGTGTTCCGGAGTTGGCAGAGCGGCGGTGACGATGCGGGGTGGCGGCGGCTTGGTCAAGCAGCCGCGCTCATGGCGTGGCGTCGAACGCGCCGGGCAGATGCCGGGGCGCTGTGTTGGGAGCAATCAGGATGGCGTCGAAACGCAGCTCGCTCATCGCGTGCTCTGGATGTCGGCTCAGCCAGGCTTCGGCGGCCGCAACGATGCGGCTCTGCTGCCGCGGCGTCACCGCGTAGGCGGCATCGTCGACATTGCCGCGTGCCTTCACCTCGACGAACGCCACCAGCGCGTCGCGCTGCGCCACCAGATCGATCTCGCCGCAGCGGGTTTTGAAGCGCCGCGCCAGGATCCGGTAACCTTGTCGTTCGAGATAATCGGCGGCGCTGGCTTCGGCCGACAGGCCGGTGCGGAACGCGGCGATGCGCGCCAGCACGGAGGGTTGCGACCGATCAGTCTTCGCCATCGTCGGCCTCGCGCTGCCGCGACAGCTCCAACGCGCGCGCGTAGATATCGCGCTTGTGCCGGCCGGAGAGTTCGACCGCCTGTGCGACCGCGTCCTTGACGCTGTGGCGGGTCAGGGCTTCGCTCAGCCAGCGGTCGAGGTCGTCGTCGCTCATCACCCGTGAGGCGGGATCGGGCGGCGCGATCACCACGACGAATTCCCCGCGCGTCTCCATCGTGTCGGCCTTCGCGGCAAGCTCGCCGAGCGTAGCGCGTCGCACCTCCTGATGCAGCTTGGTCAGTTCGCGGCAGATAGCGGCCTCGCGCGTCCCACCGAGCAGGTCGGCAAGATCATGTACCGAGTTCTGAATCCGGCTGCCCGCTTCGAACAGCACCAGCGTCGCGTCGATCGCCGCCAGCTCACCGAGCCGCGTGCGGCGGGCTCCCTGTTTCGAAGGCAGGAAGCCGTCGAAGAAGAAACGGTCGGTCGGCAACCCGGCGAGCGACAGTGCAACCAACACGGCTGACGCGCCCGGAAGTCCGATCACTTGATGTCCGGCAGCGTACACCTCGCGCACCAACTTATAGCCGGGATCGGAGATCAGCGGCGTACCGGCATCGGAGACAAGCGCGACGGACTGACCCTGCGCCAGCATCTCCAGAAGCTTCGGCCGCGCCTGAGCGGCATTGTGCTCGTGGTACGGCTTCAGCCGTGCCGAGATGCCATATCGTTCGAGCAAGCGGTGCGTAATTCGTGTATCTTCGCAAGCGATCAGGTCGGCACCGGCGAGCGTTTCCAGCGCACGTAGCGTGATGTCGCCGAGATGACCGATCGGGGTGGCGACGAGATGCAGTCCCGGTGCGATGCGTGGGGCGACCAGACGTTGGCCGGCGACCAGAAACGTTCGTGCGTTCGGTTCCGCCGCTGCGGGCGGCGGTGCTGAAATTTCTGGTTTGACGCGCATCGTCACTAACTTGATCGGCCTGGACGGCAGGATGGCAGAGGAAAGGTTGAAAACGACGGCACGGTGATTTGTCCGGCGCTCGTAATGAGCATAAACCTTTTGGCCCGGTTATTCATTGGCCGACATTGTGATGAAATCTTCCGTCAAAGGCCGAAAGGCCGACCGTACGGAGGACGACACGGGATCCGGCAGCCCGCCGGACCGCTGCAAGAGATGGCATGGCAAGCTTGCACGATCCACACACGAAACCGTTGCGAACCACCCGCCGTACCGCGCTGGGGCTGCTCCTCGGAGCGCCACTGCTGAGCGCCTGCTCGGGCGTCCAGCAAAGCCTGAGCGATCAGTTCGGCCAGCAACAGCCCGCTGCCGGTCCGGCGCAGCAGCCGGCTGCGGTCGGCAATGGCCGGGTCAAGGTCGGGCTGGTGCTGCCGCTCTCGGCGCCGGGCAACGCCGGGCTCGCCGCGCAGTCGATGAAGAACGCCGCCGAAATGGCGCTGGCTGAATTCCGCAATCCGGACGTTCAGCTCCTGATCAAGGACGACGCCGGCAATCCGACGGGGGCGCAGACCGCGACCCAGCAGGCGCTGGACGAAGGCGCCGAGATCATTCTCGGGCCGCTGTTCGCTCAATCGGTGCCGGCTGCGGCACAGGCGGCCCGCGCCCGCGGCGTGTCGGTGATCGCGTTCTCGACCGACTCCAGCGTCGCCGGCCGCGGCGTGTTTCTGCTGAGTTTCCTGCCGGAGTCCGACGTCAACCGCATCATCGGCTATGCCGGCAGCATCGGAAAGCGATCCTACGCGGCGCTGCTCCCCGAGAATGCCTACGGTGCGGTGGTCGAAGCCGCGTTCAAGCAGATCACCAGCCAGAAGGGTGGCCGTATCGTCGCATTCGAAAAATACGGCGCCGACCGTGCCGGTCCGGCGCGGACCATTGCGGCCTCTCTTGCGAGTGCCGATGCGTTGTTGCTCGCCGATGATGGTGATGCGCTGGCCGCGGTGGCGGACGCGCTCGGTGCCGCCGGCGCGGATCTGAAGCGGGTGCAGCTGCTCGGCACCGGCCTGTGGGACAATCCGCGGGTGTTCGCCACCCAGGCCCTGCAGGGCGGGTTGTTTGCGGCGCCTGACCCGTCCGGCTTCCGCGCATTCGCGGGCCGGTACCGCGCCCGCTATGGGCAGGACCCGGTCCGCACCGCGACGCTCGCTTATGACGGTGTCGCGCTGGTGGCAGCGCTGGCCCGCACCCAGGGCCCGCAGCGGTTCTCGGCCGAAACGCTGACCAATCCGTCCGGTTTTGCCGGCATCGACGGGCTGTTCCGGTTCAGGGCCGATGGCACCAACGAACGCGGCCTTGCGGTGATGAAGGTCGCCAGCGGTGGCGCGCAGGCCGTCGCGGGCCCGCCGAAGAGCTTCGGCGCCTGACAATCACATGCGCCTCAGGGCTTCTGCTCCACCCAGCCCAGCAGGGCGTCGAGCGCGGGGCAAAGCGACTGCCCCCAATCGGTGAGGTGATATTCCACTCTCGGCGGCACTTCCGGATGCACCGTTCGCGCCACGATGCCGTCGGCCTCCAGTTGTCGCAGTTGCTGAGCCAGCATCTTCTGCGACACGTCGGGGATCGAGCGCTCCAGTTCGGAGAACCGCAGGACGCGGCCGCCGAACAGATGAAACAGGATCAGGATTTTCCAGCGCCCCTCGAGCAGCCGGAAGCCGGCCGCGATTCCCTGCGCGGCGGTCAGCGGCGTGTGGGCTGGGTTACTTCGAGGTAAGTCACCGACCTTTTCGTGCGTTCTTGTCATGGCTGCAGCCTATTGCCAGCTCTGTCACGTCGCAATCCTGCGGCGCTTTCGAGAGTTGAGCGAGGTCCCATGACGGTTTTCCTTCCCGCACCAATAGAAGCCTATTTCGTCGCCTCCAATGCACGGGCGGTGCAGGATGTTGCAGCGGCCTTCGCCGCCGACGCCGAGGTCCGTGACGAGGGCAAGATCCATCGTGGGCGCGCAGCGATCGCGGCATGGAAGCGCGCGGCACTCGACAAGTATCAGATGCAGATGGAGCCGTTGACGATCGAACGGGCCGCACAGACCGCGATCGTCACAGCCCGCGTCGCGGGCGACTTTCCGGGCAGTCCCGTGCGATTGACTTATCGGTTCGGTCTCGGCGAGGACGGCATCACATCGCTCGAGATCGGCGCATAGTCGGCTATGCCGCCAGATCGGCCACCACGGCGTCGAGCACCGGGAAGCCCTCTTGCGTCACGCGCAAGCGGCCGTCGGCATCGACCGCGATCGCGCCCTCTTCGCGCAGCAGCGCGATTCGCGACGGATCGAGCGGGCGGCCGGACAGCAACTGATAGCGCTGCGGATCAATGCCTTCGGCAAGCCGCAGCCCCATCAGCAGGAATTCGTCGGCGCGCTCCTCGCTGGTGAGGTGTTCGTCGGCGATCAGGCCGTGACCGGTGGCTTCCACCCGCATTAGCCAGCTCTCGGGGCGCTTCTCGGTGGCGGTGGCGTAGCGCGCATTGCCGATGTCGAGGCGGCCGTGCGCGCCGGGGCCGATCCCGGCATATTCGTGGCCGCGCCAATAGATCAGATTGTGCCGGCATTCCGCGCCCGGGCGGGCGTGGTTGGAAATCTCATAGGCCGGGAGTCCGAGTTCGGCGCAGACCGATTGCGTGACATCGTACAGCGCCCGTGCCTCGGCCTCGTCCGGCGTCGGCAGCTTGCCGGCCTTGTGCAAGGAATAGAACGGCGTGTCGGGCTCGATGGTGAGCTGATACAGCGACAGATGCTCTGCGGCCTCGCCGATCGCGTAGCGCAGCTCGGCTTCCCACATCGCCGCGGTCTGTCCGGGCCGCGCATAAATCAGGTCGAACGAGTAGCGGTCGAACGCCGACTTGGCGATCGCCACCGCGTTCAAGGCTTCTTCGGCCGAGTGCAGTCGCCCAAGCGCCTTCAGCGAGGCGTCGTCCAGCGCCTGCACGCCGAGTGACACGCGGTTGACGCCCGCAGCCCGATAGCCGCGAAACCGCGTGGCCTCGACGCTGGTTGGGTTGGCCTCGAGCGTCACTTCGGCCCCGGGTTCGACCTGCCAATGCCGGGCGATGGCATCGAGGATCGCCGCCACGGTCGAAGGCTGCATCAGAGATGGGGTGCCGCCGCCAAGAAAGATCGAGCTCACTTGGCGCGGCCCGATTCGCTCTGCGGTGGTGGCGATCTCACGCGCGAAGGCGCGGGCGAAGCGCTCCTCGTCGATCGCGGCGTGGCGGACATGGCTGTTGAAGTCGCAATACGGGCACTTCGACAGGCAGAACGGCCAGTGCACGTAGACGCCGAAAGCTGGGTCGGAGCTAGCCTGCAAGGCAGATCTCCGCCAGTTTGACGAACGCCTTGGCGCGATGCGACAGGCCGAGGCCGAGCGGCGGCAGGCCGTGCTTCTCGATGCTGGTCATCTCGCCGAAGGTGCGGCTGTGGCCCTCGGGCAGGAACACCGGGTCATAACCGAAGCCGGCGGTGCCGCGCGGCGGCCACACCAAGGTGCCGTCGGCGCGGGCTTCGACTTCTTCGATGTGCCCGTCCGGCCAGGCGACGCACAGTGCCGAGACGAAATGCGCGGTGCGTCGCTCCGGCGCGGTCGCGCCGCGCTCCTGCAGCAGTCGCTCGATCCGCGCCATCGCGCCAGCAAAATCCTTCGCATCCCCGGCCCAGCGGGCCGAATAGATCCCGGGAGCGCCGTCGAGTGCGTCGACCGCAAGGCCGGAATCATCAGCAAACGCAGGTAGTTGCGCGGCCTTGGCGGCGGCCTCGGCCTTGATCCGGGCATTCGCTTGGAAGCTGTCGCCGGTCTCGTCCGGTTCGGCAAGGCCGAGCTCGCCGGCGGAGATCGCCTCGATGCCGTAAGGAGCCAGCAGCTCGCGCATCTCGGCCAGCTTGCCGGGATTGTGGGTGGCGATCACGAGCTTGCCGGTGATTCGACGATGCATGGCGATGTCAGCCTAGCTCAGCTCGCGTTGCAAAGAAGTGGCAGGAATGACTCACCCAACCGCCATTTTCTGCAGGTCCACCAGCCGGGCGACGCCCTTCTGCGCCAGCGCCATCAGCTGGAGGAACTCGTCCTGCGAGAACGGAGTGCGTTCCGCGGTGCCCTGCACTTCGACCAGACGGCCGTCGCCGGTCATCACGAAGTTGGCGTCGGTCTCGGCCTCGGAATCCTCGGCGTAGTCGAGATCGAGCACCGGCGTACCGTTGTAGATCCCGCAGGAGATCGCCGCGACGTTGTCGCGAAGCACCTGGCCCTTGATCATGTTGCGGGCCTTCATCCAGTTCAGGCAGTCCGCAAGCGCGACCCAGGCGCCGGTAATCGAGGCGGTCCGGGTGCCGCCGTCGGCCTGCAGCACGTCGCAGTCCACCGTGATCTGGCGCTCGCCGAGCGCCTCGAGATCGACGATGGTGCGCAGCGAGCGGCCGATGAGGCGCTGAATCTCGACGGTGCGGCCGTTCTGCTTGCCGGCGGAGGCTTCGCGGCGGGTGCGCTCAAGGGTGGCGCGCGGCAGCATGCCGTATTCGGCCGTCACCCAGCCGCGGCCCTGGCCCTTCAGCCACGGCGGCAGCCGTTCTTCCAGGGTGGCGGTCACCAGCACGTGGGTGTCGCCGAACTTCACCAGGCAGGAGCCCTCGGCATATTTGACCACGCCGCGTTCCAGCGACACGGCGCGCAATTCGTCGGGCGCACGGCGGCTCGGCCGCATGGGGGACCTCCATCTATTGCGGGGGGAAAATCAACGTTGCGGTGCTTTTAGGGGGCCGCAGCCGCAGCGGCAAGGGTTGCGGCCGTCAACCCTACGCTCCCCGCTTGTAACTGAGCCCAAGCGACGACAGATTAGACGGATCACGGAGGAGAATTTGGCTCAGCACGACCCGATCGGCCTGATCGCGCCCAATGCCGGCCTTGCCCAGCTCAACGAGCGTTCGCGGGAGATTTTTCGTCAGATCGTCGAAAGCTACCTTGCGACCGGTGAGCCGGTGGGCTCCCGCAACATTTCTCGTTTGATTTCCGTCCCGCTGTCGCCGGCCTCGGTGCGCAACGTGATGGCCGACCTCGAACAGCTCGGCCTGATCTATGCCCCGCACACCTCGGCCGGGCGGCTGCCGACCGAACTCGGCCTGCGGTTCTTCGTCGACGCGCTGATGCAGATCGGCGACCTGACCGAGCCGGAGCGGCAGTCGATCCAGGCGCAGCTTTCGTCAGTAGGACGTGCCCATACGGTCGAAGCCGCGCTCGGCGAGGCGCTGACGCGGCTGTCGGGGCTGACACGCGCCGCCGCGGTGGTGCTGACCGCGAAGGCCAATGTCCGGCTCAAGCACATCGAATTCGTCCGGCTGGAGCCGGAGCGTGCGCTGGTGATCCTGGTGGCCGAAGACGGCCAGGTCGAGAACCGCGTGCTGACGCTGCCGCCGGGTGTGCCGTCCTCGGCTCTGATCGAAGCGGCCAATTATCTCAACGCCCGGATTCGCGGCCGGACGCTGGCTGAAGCCCGGCTCGAGCTCGAATCGCTGATGGTTCAGAACAAGGCGGAACTCGATCAGCTGACCCAGAAGGTGATCGCGGCGGGAATCGCCAGCTGGTCCGGCGGCGACGGCGAGGACCGCCAGTTGATCGTGCGCGGCCACGCCAATCTGCTCGAAGACCTGCATGCGCTCGACGACCTGGAGCGAGTGCGGTTGCTGTTCGACGATCTCGAGACCAAGCGCGGGGTGATCGATCTGCTCGGCCGCGCCGAGAGCGCCGACGGCGTGCGGATCTTCATCGGTTCGGAAAACAAGCTGTTCTCGCTGTCGGGCTCGTCGACCATTATCGCGCCCTACAGCGACGGCGCCGGCCACATCGTCGGCGTGCTCGGCGTGATCGGGCCGACCCGGCTGAACTATGCGCGGGTGATCCCGATGGTCGATTACACCGCGCGGATCGTCAGCCGGATGCTCGGCGGCTGATTTCCGAAACTTGATTTTCGCGCCGCAAACCACGATATCCCGGCCAGCTCTCCCGTAACGATCCAGACGATTTTTCAAGAAGGTAGCGTGATGACCGAGACTGATGGACAGAAGGACAACAACCAGGACACGGCGCAGGCCGCCGCCGATCCGGTCGTTTCCAAGCCGTACATCATGCCGGACGACCCGGAAGAAGGATCGAACGAGGCACTGGTGCGCGAGGCTGCGGACGCGCGCGACAAGATGCTGCGTACGCTCGCCGAAATGGAGAACCTGCGGAAGCGGACCCAGAAGGAAGTCGCCGACGCGCGCACCTATGGGGTGACCTCGTTCGCGCGCGACGTGCTCGATATCGCCGACAATCTGCAGCGCGCGCTCGATGCGGTGCCGGCTGACGCCCGCGCCAATGCCGAGCCGGGCCTGAAGGCGTTGATCGAGGGCGTCGAGCTGACCGAGCGCTCGCTGCTCAACGCGCTCGAAAAGAACGGCGTCAAGAAGTTCGATCCGAAGGGCCAGAAGTTCGATCCGAACTTCCAGCAGGCGATGTACGAAGTGCCGGATCCGTCGGTGCCGGCAGGCACCGTCGTGCAGGTGGTTCAGGCCGGCTTCACGATCGGCGACCGCGTGCTGCGTCCGGCGCTGGTCGGTGTCGCCAAGGGCGGCGCCAAGGCTGCGCCGAGCGATGGCGGCGGCGAGACCGGCAACCTCAACTGACGCGAGCTGCGGCTTCGGCGCGAGCCGGAGCCGCGTCGCTGATCAGCCTCAGCAAGTTGAGAAAAACGACGCGCCGCTCGCGCGTCGTTTGTGTTTGATCAGCGTGGCTGCAGACCGTCGCGGACTTTGCGGAAGCGCGGAAACGCCGTTTCCCATTGGTCTTTCGGTGATGAGCCGATCACCCGCATCGCCACATTGGCGCTGCCGAAGCGCAGCCACTGCACCACCGTCACCGGCGTATTGTTCTTGCCGCTGACACCCGTGACCCGGGTCTCGAATCCCGGCGCGCCGTCGATCCGCATCGGCTCCGACATCGTGATCTTGCTCTCTCGCACACCCGGGATCGCCTCGGCCGCCTGCTGGGCGAAGCGGGCGCGATCGTCGGTCTTCTCCGGCACCGAGCCGATCAGCCCCAGCACCATGAACGGGCCGGTCTCGACCGCCTCTTCGTTGCCGTCGGTCAGCAATAGCGCGGCGCCGGGCGCCAGCGTCCGCACCGTCTTGAAGTCGCCGAGCTCGCGGATCTTGAACGGCATCTGTGCGACCTGCTCGTCGACCGGCACCTGCTGCCGCACCGACACCGACGACAGCATCTTCTTGATTGCTTCGTCCGAGTAGGTCTTTGCCTCGGTTGCTGGCACCTGCACGGCGACGTAGCCGGAAAACAGCTTGCTGCCGGGCACGATCAGCGAGTAGCGGCGGACCTTGTCGGGACCCACCACAGCGTCTTCGGCGGTGAAATAGCCGTTGCCGGCAGCGGTCTCGATCTTCTCCGGCTTGACGTTGCCGAGCGAACCTTCGGGAGCTGCCTTGAACGCCGCGTCGATCTGATCGAACGCGGGCCCCGGCAGCTCGGACACCAGCACTTTGACGCCCTGGTCGCCGGACTCAAAGCCCAGGAAGGCGGTGGACTGGTTCAGCCCCGGCATCGGCACGATGCCGACCCGAATGCCGCGTGGGTAAACCGCGTCGGCGGCGACCGCGTTGGTCGCGGTGGCCGACAGCAGGGCAATCGCAAACAAGCGCGCTATCTGTCTCATGGCGAGTTGTCCTGGGGCTGCATTGAGGCCGTTGTTTGGTCGGGTTCGACCGGGTTTGGTGCTGCAAATCGGACGGCCGGCGACCGCGATGATGCGCTGCGTGCGCCGGCCCGGCAAGCCGCGCCGCAGCGCGCTGCGCAGGCGGTTCGTAACGATTCGTAAAGCCCATGTTTTCGTGATCGAAACGCCGCCACGGTCCTTGCGGACCCGACCCCCCCTCCTATATCAGGCTCACCGCCGCCAAATCGCGAGCAAGTGAATTTTCTTAGGGGGTTTGGACCGGTGCGCCGTCAGGGCCCGTCCAACTCGCCGCAAAAAGAAGGATGTGAACACCATGGGAAAGGTCATTGGTATCGACCTCGGCACCACGAATTCGTGCGTCGCCGTAATGGATGGTAAGTCTGCCAAAGTCATCGAGAACGCCGAGGGTATGCGCACGACCCCGTCGATCGTCGCGATCACCGACGACGGCGAGCGTCTGGTCGGCCAGCCGGCGAAGCGTCAGGCTGTCACCAATCCCGAGCGCACCTTCTTCGCAGTCAAGCGCCTGATCGGCCGCCGCTACGACGACCCGATGGTCGAGAAGGACAAGGGTCTCGTCCCCTACAAGATCGTCAAGGCTTCCAACGGCGACGCCTGGGTCGAAGCCGATGGCAAAACCTATTCGCCCTCGCAGGTCTCGGCCTTCATTCTGCAGAAGATGAAGGAGACCGCGGAAGCGCATCTCGGCCAGAAGGTCGATCAGGCCGTCATCACCGTTCCGGCGTACTTCAACGACGCCCAGCGCCAGGCCACCAAGGACGCCGGCAAGATCGCCGGTCTCGAAGTCCTGCGCATCATCAACGAGCCGACCGCGGCCGCGCTGGCCTACGGTCTCGATAAGGCCAAGACCGGCACCATCGCGGTGTACGACCTCGGCGGCGGCACCTTCGACGTCTCGATCCTGGAGATCGGCGACGGTGTGTTCGAGGTGAAGTCGACCAACGGCGACACCTTCCTCGGCGGTGAAGACTTCGACATGCGTCTGGTCAACTACCTCGCCGACGAATTCCAGAAGGAGCAGGGCATCGACCTGCGCAAGGACAAGCTTGCGCTGCAGCGCCTGAAGGAAGCCGCCGAAAAGGCCAAGATCGAGCTGTCGTCGACGACGCAGACCGAGATCAACCTGCCGTTCATCACCGCGGACCAGTCCGGTCCGAAGCATCTGACCATGAAGCTGACCCGCGCCAAGTTCGAAGCGCTGGTCGACGACCTGGTACAGAAGACCATCGAGCCGTGCCGCAAGGCCCTGAAGGATGCCGGCCTCACCGCCGGTGAGATCAGTGAAGTGGTGCTGGTCGGCGGCATGACCCGCATGCCGAAGGTCCAGGAAGTGGTGAAGCAGCTGTTCGGCAAGGAGCCGCACAAGGGCGTCAACCCGGACGAAGTCGTGGCGATCGGCGCGGCGATCCAGGCCGGCGTGCTGCAGGGCGACGTCAAGGACGTGCTGCTGCTCGACGTGACCCCGCTGTCGCTGGGCATCGAGACGCTGGGTGGCGTGTTCACCCGCATCATCGATCGCAACACCACGATCCCGACCAAGAAGAGCCAGGTGTTCTCGACCGCCGAAGACAATCAGAACGCGGTCACCATCCGGGTCTTCCAGGGCGAACGCGAAATGGCGGCCGACAACAAGATGCTCGGCCAGTTCGACCTGATGGGCATTCCGCCGGCACCGCGCGGCATGCCGCAGATCGAAGTGACCTTCGACATCGACGCCAACGGCATCGTCAACGTCTCGGCCAAGGACAAGGCGACCGGCAAAGAGCAGCAGATCCGCATCCAGGCTTCTGGTGGTCTGTCCGACTCCGAGATCGACAAGATGGTCAAGGACGCCGAAGCCAACGCGGCCGAAGACAAGAAGCGCCGCGAGGCGGTCGACGCCAAGAACCACGCCGACGCGCTGGTGCATTCCACCGAGAAGGCGCTGGCCGAGCACGGTTCGAAGGTCGACGAAAGCGAGCGCCGCAGCATCGAAGACGCGCTGAGCGATCTGCGCGAAGCGCTGAAGGGCGACGACGCCGAGGCGATCAAGGCCAAGAGCAACACGCTGGCGCAGGCTTCGATGAAGCTCGGCGAAGCGATGTACAAGCAGGCCGAAGCCGCCGGCGGTGCGCAGCAGGCCGGTAAGGACGACGTGGTCGACGCCGAGTTCACTGAAGTCGACGACGACAAGAAGAAGTCGGCGTAAGTCACCTCCGACGGAGACTTCGCGACGAGGACCATGCCCCCATCTGACGAACGCCATCCGCGGTCATCAGGTGGGGGTTGTCTTGTAAGGCGTACCGATCCCGCTCCGGGACGAGGGCGCCGGCCGCGGCGGACGCTCCTTCGGAACGGCTTCACCGGCACGAAAGCTGCAAGCACCCGGAGCCCAACGGGTCGAATTCCAGCAGGTTTGACGGATGTCCACTACCAAGCGTTGCTACTACGAAACCCTCGAAGTCGAGCGCAACGCCGACGATTCGACGCTGAAAAGCGCGTTCCGCAAGCTCGCGATGAAATGGCACCCGGACCGCAATCCGGGCGATCCGCAGTGCGAGATCAAGTTCAAAGAGATCAACGAAGCCTACGAAGTCCTCAAAGACGGCGATAAGCGCGCCGCCTACGACCGCTACGGCCACGCCGCGTTCGAGCAGGGCGGCTTCGGTGGCGGGGCCGGGTTTGGCGCGGGCTTCGCCTCGTCGTTCTCCGACATCTTCGAAGACCTGTTCGGCATGGCGGCGCAGCGCGGCCGCGGCACCGGTCGGGAGCGCGGCGCCGACCTGCGCTACAATATGGAAATCACCCTGGAGGACGCCTTCAAGGGCAAGACCGCGCAGATCGAAATCCCGGTCTCGGTCACCTGCGAAGCCTGCTCCGGAACCGGCGCCAAGGCTGGCACCAAGCCGAAGACCTGTTCGACGTGCGGCGGCGCCGGCCGTGTCCGCCAGGCCCAGGGCTTCTTCACGCTGGAGCGCACCTGCCCGAGCTGCCAGGGCCGCGGCCAGACCATCGAAGACCCCTGCCCGTCCTGCACTGGCTCCGGCCGCGTCACCAAGGAGCGGACGCTGTCGGTCAACATTCCGCAGGGCGTCGAAGACGGCACCCGGATTCGGCTGGCTGGCGAAGGCGAAGCAGGCCTGCGCGGCGGTCCACCCGGTGACCTCTACATTTTCTTGTCGCTGGCCAACCACGCTATCTTCCAACGCGACGGCGCCGATCTGCACTGCCGCGTGCCGATCTCGATGGTGACCGCGGCGCTTGGTGGCGAATTCGAAGTGCCGACCATCGATCGCGGTAAGACCAAGGTCAAAGTACCGTCGGGTACCCAGACCGGCCGCCGATTCCGCATCGCCGGCAAGGGCATGCCAGTGCTGCGTTCGCGGCAGGTCGGCGACATGTACGTTCAGGTGGTCGTCGAAACGCCACAGAATCTGACCAAGAAGCAGCAGGAGCTGCTGGCAGAGTTCGAAAAGTTGTCGTCGGGTGAAACTCAGCCCGAGGCCATGGGTTTCTTCTCCAAGGTCAAAGAATTCTTTGGCTCCCGCGCAAGCGCTCCCTGACGGTCGTCTAACTTGACCGGCCTGGATGTGGCCTATACTTGTTGATGTAACAAAAATTTGACACTGGGCCGCGTTTCCCCGGTTGGTAGCTGAATGGCTTTGCAGTCGTCCGTTCGCGCGTTCAAGAAGCCACCCCGTCCGCTTGTCGACGAGGTTCGCTTTCTGCGCTCTTGGATCGAAAAGCCGCTTCACATGGGCGCGGTAATGCCGTCGGGCAAGCTGCTTGCCCGCACCATGGCGCGCTACGTCGATATCCAATCAGATGGTCCCGTCATCGAACTCGGACCGGGTACCGGCGCGATTACCAGCGCGCTGGTTGAACACGGCGTCGATCAGAAGCGTCTGGTTCTACTCGAGTTTGATCCCGGGTTCTGCGCGCTGCTACGCGAGCGTTTTCCGCTCGCCAAGGTCGTGCAGGGCGATGCTTATCGGCTCCGTGACTCGCTGTGGGATGCGCTTGAGATCCCTGCGACCGCGGTGGTATCCGGCTTGCCGCTGGTTACCAAACCGATGCTGACGCGGATGAAACTGATCCGCGATGCGTTCACGCTGCTCGAACCCGGCGCGCCGTTCGTGCAATTCACCTATTCGGTGGCGCCGCCGATCCCGAAATCGCTGCCCGGTGTGTCCACCGAAGGTTCCGAACGGATCTGGATGAACGTCCCGCCCGCACGGGTCTGGGTTTACCGCAAGCGCTGACACGCCGCCGCTCCCGACTACATCCCAATTTCCTGCCAAGCTCGCCGGAGATCATTCCCGCCTGCCCTTGATCGCGGCGGCACGCTGGGGGATACCGGGCCATGTCCGCGGTCAAGATCCTGATCATTCCCGGCTCGCTGCGCACCGGCTCGCACAATGTGCGGCTGGCGGCCACCGCTGCGCATGAATTCGCCCGGGCCGATATCGACACCACCTGGCTGTCGCTCGCCGATTATGCGCTGCCGATCTACGATGCGGACTTCGAGGCCAAATCCGGCGTTCCGAAAAACGCCGTCGGCCTGAAGCGAATGATCGGCGCGCATCATGGCGTGCTGATCGTCAGCCCCGAATACAATTCGGCGCCGCCGCCGCTGCTGAAGAACGCGATCGACTGGGTGTCGCGGGTCGAGGATCCGCACGAGACCCAGGGCCAAGTGTTTCGCGACCGAGTCTTCGCGCTCGCCGCAGCGTCCGAAGGCAAGCTCGGCGGTGCGCGATGCCTTGCCGCGCTGCGGCTGATCCTGAGCGGCTGCCGCGCGCCCGTGATTCCCAATCAGCTCACGCTGTCGTTCGCCCACGAGGCCTATGACGACAACGACCGGCTCAAACACCCCGCCGACGCCGCAGCGCTGCAGGCAATGGTGCGGCAATTGATCGATTTCGCTCAGCAGATGATGAGGTAACGAGTTCATGGCGCCAGTCGATATCCCTGACCGCGACCGGCTGATCGTCGCGCTCGATTTGCCTGATCTCCGTGTCGCCGAAGCGATGGTCGACCGGCTCGGCGACAGCGTCGGTTTCTACAAGATCGGCTATCAGCTCGCTTATGCGGGCGGCCTGCCGCTCGCCCGCGCTCTGGTCGGCGCCGGCAAGAAGGTGTTCGTCGATCTCAAGCTGCACGACATCGGCAACACCGTCGCGCGCGGCGTCGAAAGCCTGAGCCATCTCGGCGCATCCTTCCTCACCGTCCATGCCTACCCGCAGACCATGAAGGCCGCGGTCGAGGCCCGTGGCTCCTCCAAGGTGAAGATCCTCGCTGTCACCGTGCTGACCTCTTATGACGACCGCGATCTGGCGGACGCCGGCTATCGGTTCGGCGTGCGCGACCTGGTCGAAGCGCGCGCCCGGCAGGCGCAGGCGATCGGCGTCGACGGCCTGGTCTGTTCGCCGGAGGAAGCCGCGCATCTGCGCGGCATTGTCGGCCCCGAAATGGATCTGGTGACGCCGGGCATTCGCCCCGCGGGTGCTGCGGCCGGCGATCAGAAGCGGATCATGACGCCCGCCAAGGCGATCGCGGCCGGTGCCAGCTATCTGGTGGTCGGCCGGCCGGTACTGGACGCGCCAGATCCCAAGGCCGCTGCGGATGCGATCGTTGCCGAGATCGCTGCCGCACGCGGATCATAACGAACAGCAAAGGGAGAGCTTTGAGATGCCGAAGGGCTATTGGGTGGGGCGGATCGACGTGCACGATCTCGACGGCTACAAGCGCGACTACGTCGCCCACAACGGCGCGGTGTTCGCCAAATACGGCGCCAAGTTTCTGACCCGCGGCGGTACTTACGAGGCCAAAGAGGGACAGGCGCGATCGCGTAACGTGGTGATCGAGTTCAAGGACTACGAGACTGCGCTAGCCTGCTACCATTCGCCGGAGTATCAGGCGCTGATCAAGGCGCGGGCGCCGTTCTCCGAAGGTGAAATGGTGGTCGTCGAGGGTTACGACGGTCCGCAGCCGTCCTGATCTGCGAGCCAAACGCCACCGGGTCGCCGCTCGGTAAGTTGTCGGACACGGGGCCGGCGGCTATACCGCGGGCGTTCAACAAAGGATGCTGAGCCGATGTCCGAGATGCGCCTGATCGTTGCCGGAGCCGGCGGCCGCATGGGCCGGGCGTTGACCCGTGCCATCAGCGAGACCGAGGGCGTGGTGCTGACCGGCGCCCTGGAGTCGCCGAATTCCGAGCTGCTCGGCAAGGACGCCGGCACCCTCGCCGGCCTCTCGGCCAACGGCGTGCTGCTGTCGGCCGATCTGTGGTCGCTGTCGGCGAATGCCGACGGCATCGTCGATTTCACCGTGCCGCAGGCCACCATCGCCAATGTGGCGATCGCGGCGCAGCGCGGCATCGCCCACATCATTGGCACCACCGGGCTGTCGACCTCGGACAACGCAGTGATTCAGAGCGTCACCGATCGTGCCGTAGTGGTGAAGTCCGGCAATATGAGCCTCGGCGTCAACTTATTGGCGGCGATCGCCAAGCGCGTGGCGCAGTCGCTCGACGACAGCTTCGACATCGAAATTGTCGAAATGCATCACCGCGCCAAGGTCGACGCCCCGTCCGGCACGGCACTCTTGCTCGGCGAAGCGGTGGCGGCTGGCCGCAAGATCGACCTTGCCACTCACTCTGCCCGCGGTCGCGACGGCTTCACCGGCGCCCGCAAGCCCGGCGACATCGGCTTTGCGTCGCTGCGCGGCGGCACCGTCACCGGCGATCACACCGTGATCTTCGCCGGCGCCTCGGAGCGGATCGAACTCACCCACAAGGCCGAGGATCGGATGATCTTCGCCCATGGCGCGCTGACGGCGGCGCGCTGGGCCAAGGGCAAGAAGCCCGGCCTGTATTCGATGGCCGACGTGCTCGGCCTCGGCGACATCTGACGCCTGCGTCGATTAGTTGAGCGTCATCCTGAGGGGGGCCCGTTCGGCCCGCCCTCACAGCGCTTGAGCGCTCGGTAAATCCTAGAGCGTTTCACGTTTTGATGGAAGCGTATCCAGCGTTGCTGAAATAGTTGCTGCATTCGGCGGCGGGAATCTTGCCGACGAGGTCGCCGATATAGTCGCAAGCCGCGTCGATCGCGCGCTTCTGAGCGATGCGCATCCAGTGCTTGATCTTGGCGAAGACCTGCTCGATCGGGTTGAGGTCGGGAGAGTATGGCGGCAGGTACCAGAGCCTGGCGCCGGCTCCTCTAATCATCTGGCGAACGGCCGGAGATTTGTGGCTCCCCAGATTGTCCATGACGACGATGTCGCCGGGTTTGAGCACCGCGACGAGTTGCTGTTCGACATAGGCACGGAAGCTCTCACCGTTGATCGGGCCGTCGAACACGCAAGGTGCGGTGAGGCGGTCGCAGCGCAGGGCGCCGAGGAAGGTCAGCGTACGCCAATGGCCATGTGGCGCAAAGCTGCGCAGCCGCTCGCCCTTCGGTCCCCAGCCACAGAGTGGGGCCATGTTGGTCTTGATCCAGGTCTCGTCGAGAAAGACCAGCCGGTCAGGGTCGAGGCGGTCCTGAAAGCTGCGCCAGCGCTGTCGCCGCCACGCGACATCAGCGCGGCCCTGTTCAAGAGCGAACAGTGTTTTTTTTGAAGCTGAGCCCCTCGCGCTTCATGAAGGTCCACACCGCGTTGTGGGACACCTTCACGCCTCGCGCGGCGAGTTCGTCCTTCAGCCCGTGCAGCGTCAGATGTGGCATCTGCCTGATCCGCTCCACGATGAACGCGCGATGCGGCTCCAGTATAGCCTTGCGGTGTCCACCCATCTTGCCCGGCGCCACCGATCCCGTCTCGCGATAACGCTGGCACCACTTCACGACGGACGACACCGCGACAGCAAACCGGGCCGCTACAGCATGACAGCTCTCGCCGGCCTCAACTGCCGCCACGGCCCGTTCACGAAGATCATTGGAAAGAGGTCGGACCATCGATGCTGGCCTCCGATCCAGCCAGCATCTTGAATCACAAAACCCCGCCCGCCGGAATCCCTCTCGATTCAATCAAGCGATGAACCGCTCTAGCCGATCAGCGATTTGCCCGTCATCTCGGCCGGCTGCGGCAATTCCATCAGCTTCAGCAGGGTCGGGGCGAGGTCGGAGAGCTGGCCGTCGGCCAGCGGGCCGTTGTCGCCGACAAGCAGCACCGGCACCGGATTGGTGGTGTGCGCGGTATGCGGGCCGCCGGTTTCCGGATCGCGCATCATCTCGCAATTGCCGTGGTCGGCCGTGACCAGCAGCGCCCCTCCGGCCTTGCGGATCGCCGCGACGATGTGGCCGAGCTGGGTGTCGACGGTCTCCACCGCTTTGATCGCCGCCGGCAGGCTACCGGTGTGGCCGACCATGTCCGGATTGGCGAAGTTGAGGACGATCAGGTCGTACTTGCCGGACTCGATCGCCGCGACGGCCTTGTCGCCGAGCTCTGGCGCCGACATTTCCGGCTGCAGATCGTAGGTCGCCACTTTCGGCGACGGCACCATGATCCGGTCTTCGCCCGGATAAGGCACTTCCTCGCCGCCATTCAGGAAGTACGTGACGTGCGGATATTTCTCTGTCTCCGCCATCCGGAGCTGATGCAGGCCGGCGTCGGCGACCACTTGGCCGAGGCCGTTCACCAGACTTTGCGGCGGGAAGATCGTGCCCATCAGCGCGTCGAGCGCGGTCGAGTACTGCGTCATGCCGGCGGCGGCCGCGATCTGCTTCACTTGCTTGCGCGGGAAGCCCGCGAAAGCGGTGTCGAGCAAGGCGGCGAGAATCTCGCGCACCCGGTCGGCGCGGAAGTTGAAGCACAGCACGCCATCGCCGTCGCGCATGCCCTGATAATCGCCGACGACTGCGGGCACGATGAATTCGTCGTTCACCCCGGCCGCATAGCCGTCGGCGATCACCGCATCTGCGTTCGCAAACCGCGGTCCGTCAGCGTCGGCGATCACGCCGTAGGCTTTGGAGACGCGCTCCCAGCGGTTGTCGCGGTCCATCGCATAATAGCGGCCGCTGACGGTGGCGATCGGCACATTCGGCGGCAGTTCGGCGCGCAGCCGCACGATGTCGTCGACCGCGGATTTCGGCGGCGTATCCCGGCCGTCGGTGAATGCATGCAGCACTGTCTTTACGCCGGCCTTGGTCAGGATCTTGGCCAGTGCGCAGGCATGATCTTGCAGCGAGTGCACGCCACCGGGCGAAACGAGGCCCATCAGATGGCAGGTGCCGCCGCTGGCCTTCAATTTGTCGATGAACGCCACCAGACCCGGCGCCCGCTCGATCTCGCCGTTGGCGATTGCATCGCTGATCCGCGGCAGATCCTGCATCACCACGCGGCCGGCGCCGATGTTGAGGTGGCCGACCTCGGAGTTGCCCATCTGGCCGTTCGGCAGCCCGACCGATTTGCCGGAGGTGCGCAGAAACGCATGCGGGCCGTTGGTCCAGAGCGCGTCGAAGGTCGGAGTCTTGGCCTGCAGCACGGCATTGTCGGCGGGGTCCTCGCGCCACCCCCAGCCATCGAGAATCACGAGCATCACGGGGCGGCGGGACTGCATGGCGAGAACTTTCCTGGATGTGGGGGGCGCCTGAGCGCTCCTCACACCTATGGTCGCGACCCGCCCCCGTCAATCGGGTTAGGCCTGCGGCTCACTCGGCCCTGAGTTGCCCGGCTTCCCAGCCGATCATCGCCTGCTTGCGGGTCAGGCCCCAGTGATAGCCGGTGAGTGCGCCGCCTTTGCCAAGCGCGCGATGGCACGGCACCACGAACGAGATCGGGTTCTTGCCGACCGCGGCGCCGACCGCGCGCGAGGCTTTCGGCAGGCTGATCTTGGCGGCGATGTCTGAGTAGCAAACCGCCTTGCCGAGCGGGATCTTCAGCAGCGTCTCCCACACCCGCACTTCGAAATCGGTGCCGATCAGCACCACCCGCAGCGGCTGCTCCGCACGCCATTGCGCCGGATCGAAGATCCGCCGCGCCAGCGGCGCGGTCGCCTCCTGGTCCGGGACGCATAACGCGCGGGGCCAACGCTGTTGCAGATCGACGAACGCCGCCTGCTCCTCGCCCGGGTCGGCGAAGGCCAGACCGGCAAGGCCGCGATCGGAGGCGATGATCACCGCGGTGCCGAACGGCGATGGATGAAAGCCGTAGCGCAGGCTGAGCCCGGCGCCGCCGCTCTTCCATTCGCCCGGCGACATCGCCTCGTGGGTCACGAACAGATCATGCAGTCGGCCGGGGCCGGACAGCCCGGAGGCCAGCGCGGCGTCGAGCACGCTGGCGGAATCCCGCAGCAGCGATTTGGCGTGGTCAAGCGTCAGTGCCTGCATGAACGCCTTCGGCGTCAGCCCGGCCCAGCGCCTGAAGAGATGGTGCAGCTCGTCGGCTGTCAGGCCGGCGGCGTCGGCGATCGCCTCGATGGTCGGCTGCGCCTTCCATTTCTGTGAGATGAAGGCGATGGCGCGGCGCACGCAGTCGTAGTCCGCCAGCGCGGAATCGCGGGCGCCGGGTTTGATGAGCTGGTGGTCGGCAATGGCAAGGTTCATCATACCGCTGATGTTATCCGCCGCGGCGCGCCCCGCCACCCGATTTCCTGGTTGTCAGGCCGGGTACAGCGGACCGCGCCGCGCGGCGTCGAGCGCCGCCATCAAGGCCTTGGCGAAGTTCGCTTTTTCTTCCGCGCCGAGAAAACTCGCGATCGCCAGCCGGCGGCCTGACGAGACCAGATACAGCCGCTCGATGCCGGCGTCGTGGTGGACGATCTTTTCCAGCCGCACCCACAGCGGGTTCAGCACCCATTCGGCCACTTCGCCACGCGCCGAGGTGCGGCGGACCCGCAATTCGCTGCAGGTCATCGAGATTTCCTCGCTGGCCCTGGCGCGGGCGAAGCTCACCTTGAAGGCGAACGCGAGTGCCAGCACGTCCAGCCCGAAAAACCCGAACACCGGCCAGGCGCCCATCATCCAGAACGCCAGCCCGGCGGCGAAACTGGCGGTGCCGACCAGCCCGATCAGGATTAGAAATCCATTGTGACTCAAGGCGCGATGCGGCTTCAGCCGAGCCGAAAACAGTTTCGGCTCTGTCGAATCCGGACCAAGATCGGGTTCTATAGCCATAGCGGAATATTATACCTTACCCATGCCGAAAACCACTCGCCGCCCTGCCAAGCCGGCCGCCAAGACGCCTGCAGTCTCGCCTGCCAAACCCGCCAAGCGCACCGCGGCCGCCAAACCGAAATCGGCGTCAGCCAAGCCGGCGACGTCTCGCCGGGATAAGTCGCCTCGGCGCTGGAGCGCGGCCGAAGTCCACGAGGCTTTCAGCCGCTTTGCCAAGGCGAACCCAGAGCCGAAGGGCGAACTCGAACATCTCAACCCGTTCACGCTGCTGGTCGCAGTGGTGCTGTCGGCGCAGGCGACCGATGCCGGCGTCAATAAAGCGACGCGGCCGCTGTTCGCGGTCGCCGATACGCCGCAGAAGATGCTGGCGCTCGGTGAGGACCGCGTGCGCGAGTACATCAAGACCATCGGCCTTTTTCGCACCAAGGCCAAGAACGTGATTGCGCTGTCGCAAAAGCTGATCACCGACTTTGGCGGTGAGGTCCCGAATACGCGCGAGGCGCTCGAGACGCTCCCCGGCGCCGGCCGAAAGACCGCCAATGTGGTGTTGAACATGGCGTTCGGTCAGCCGACCATGGCGGTCGATACCCATGTGTTCCGGGTTGGTAATCGCACCGGGCTGGCGCCGGGCGAGACGCCACTCGCGGTGGAGCTCGGCCTCGAGCGAGTGATCCCGGCCGAGTTCATGCAGCACGCCCACCACTGGCTGATCCTGCACGGCCGCTACACCTGCCTCGCCCGCAAGCCACGCTGCGAGGTCTGCCTGATCAACGATCTGTGCCGCTGGCCCGAGAAGACGGTGAGTTAGTTCGGACTTTAGCGTCATTGCGAGGAGCGAAGCGACGAAGCAATCGACTCGGTGCACCGGGCTCTGGATTGCTTCGCTACGCTCGCAATGACGGATGTGGGATTGCAGCGCGACTACTTCATCATCGCCTTCACTTCGTCATGCAGCGATTGCCGGGCAGCGTCCTCGGCGTAGAACATGTGGCCGCCGGGATAGACGACGAACTTCACGCGTTTTTCCGCCAGCGTCGGTGGCAGCTGATCGAGCACCATCTGGGTGCCGAAATACGGCGCGGCGAGATCGAACAACCCGCCGGTGACCAGCACCTGCAGGCTCGGATCGACGCTGAGGATCTCGCGGAGCTGCGTGGTCGATTCCAGCGGCTGCCGGCCACGGCCGAAATCCCATTGCTCGGCGACAGATCCGTTCAGCAGTTCGTACGATCCGTCCGGTTTCCAGTTCAGCGTGGAGCGGGTCAGCTGCACGGCCGCACTTGTCAGCGGCGCGATCAGTGAATCCGCCGACGGATCGCCGAAATGCGCAGCGCTGGAATCCGGGAACGGATCAAGCCCCAGCTTGGCGCCGTCGAACCGTCCGGTGACCCGGCCGCGATCGCGGTCCAATTCACGCTGGAATTCGCGGGTGTCGAAGCGTCCGGCGAGCCGCCGGCTCACGGTCTTGTCGATCCCGGTGAGCGCGGAGACGCGGTCGGCAAGCCGCGTGGTGGCTTCCTTGTCGGCCTCGCCTTTGACCAGATCGGTGAGGAATTCACTGCGGGCGTAGCTCTCGACGTCGGCGAGGTCGGCGCGGTTCACCTTGCCCTTCTGCTGCCGCGCCACCGCGGTCATCGACGGCAGCCGCGCCGCATATTGCAGCAGGCTGGAGCCGGACAGATCGCGGAAGTCGAGCACCGGCGACACCAGGATCAGACCATTGACGCCGACGCCCTGCTTGGTCTGCAGATTGTCCACGACCTTCGGTCCGCGGATGCCGCCGTAACTTTCACCGGCTAGATACTTCGGCGAAACGAGCCGGTCGTTCTTCTCGAGCCAACGCCGGATCACCACCGCCATCGCCGAGATGTCACCCTCGACCGCATAGAAATGCTTGCGGACCTCGTCGCCGCTGGCGACGAAACGGCTGTAGCCGGTGCCGACCGGATCGATGAACACCAGGTCGGTGAAATCGAGCCAGGTCTCTGCATTGGCCTGCAGCACCGGCGGCGAAGACGCCACCACGCTGTTGCCGATCGGCAGCCGCCACGGTCCGGCGGCGCCGAGCTGCAGCCAGGCCGAGGATGCGCCGGGGCCGCCGTTGAACAGGAAAGTCACCGGCCGGGTTCGTGCATCGGCGCCGTCGAGCTTGTAGGTGGTGATGGCAACATCGGCCTGCGGTTCGCCCTTGCCGTTGAACAGCCGGATCGAGCCGGCGGTGGCGGTGAACGCGAGAGTTCGCCCCGGCAACGCCAGACCGTGCTTGGTGGTGACGTCCGGCGGCAGGCTGTTGAGCTCTGCACGGGCCGGAGAGGCCTCGGCTTTACTCGCGACTGCGTCCGCCTGCTCTGCATTCGGCTTGGCACGCTCGGCGTGTGGTGCCGCGGGTCGCGCCTCTTGGGCGACGGCGCTCGAGCCGAGCTGCGGCAGCGCCAGCGCTGCGATCAACATCGAGGCGGTCACGGCGGACCGGGGCGACAGCGGCATCGACATCTCCTTCGCCAACGTCGCGGCTTCACCGCAGCGTTGGGCATGGGGCTTGAAATGGTCGGGACCGACTCTGAGCGCAGGACTGCGTCAGTTTGGCGACGCTGAGGCCGGTGCGGTCGCCAGCGTCACTCCGCCGCGGCGAGCGCCGGCGGTAGCGCGCCGTGCTCGCGGGCGAATTCGACGATCAGTCCGGCGACGTCCTGGGGGCGTTCTTCGTGCGCGAGGTGGCCGAGGCCGGGCATGACGATGGCGCGGGCGCCAGGAACGATCGCCTGCACCCGTCCGGCGTCGGCCGATGCGATCGTCGTGTCGTTGCTGCCGGCGATCAGCAGCAGGTGCGGGGCGAGATGAGGAAGCTCTGCGGCCAGCTGCTCCAGCCGCCAGCTCGCCATCATGGTCAGTGCCGCCGCAACATGGCCCGGACTGCATACCAGCCGGCGATACAACTCGATGCCGTGCGGATCGAGCGACGATCCGGTGTCGGCGATCATCCGCTCCACCAGGCCCTGCCTGCGCGCGAACCGTGCCACCAGCCGCGGCACCATCGTGCTGCTCGCCAGCAGTCGCGCCAGCGGCAGCATCCAGCGTCCGGCACGTCCGCCGATGGGCAGCAGCGCTCCGTTGAGGCTGACAAGTCCCGCGGGCGCGATGGCGCCGTCGAGGCACATCCGCGCCAGCACGGCAACGCCAGCCGAATGGCCTGCGACCAGCATTGGTCGATGCCCCAGCGTACGGAGCAGCGCGGCGATATCCGCGGCCATGCCTTCAAGCGACATCCGTTTCCGCGCCGGGGTTTCGGTGAAGCCGTGACCGGGAAGGTCGGGGGCGATCACGGTGAAATGCTCGGCGAGTAGCGGCGCGAGCTGCCGCCACGAATGCGTCGCCGCGCCGGTGCCGTGGAGCATTAGCAGTGCAGGACCGCGGCCCAGCAGTTGCACGTGCCAACGCAGACCGCCGGCTTCGACGAAGCGGCTAGTGTCTCGATGAGGCCAATCGTGGTTGTCTCGCTCCCAATCCGGCTTGGGACAATGGGGCCGTGTTGCCGCCGTTCGTGATGACGAGGTGTGAAGCGGATCGCGCGCCGGATTGACCAAAGCTGATCGTCTCCATGACACCGGCCGGATGGACGGCGTGCACAGACAAATGCAATTCGGCCTCAGAGTTCCTTCGGCGAATCGATTTCACGTCTCATGGTCGCTGAGTGGTAATCGGTGCGGAAGATCGGCAAGTCGTCGGCGCCACGCAACTAACAACTCCCTCGCATCGCGTGATGTGGTTGACAGTCCATTCGTCAAGTCGCCGCGACAGCTTGCGTGACTAATAGTCTCGGCGTCCTGCTCTGTTGACGGTCTGTGTCAGGCACCGCGGACAGTCGTTCGATTGTTTGGCGGCACCGAGCTCTTTTGGCCATCCGCCTCACGTAAACTAACTGATACTTCCTCGCAACTTGGAACGTCGCGATGCAGTCCAGGTTCAAACAAGAGGACATTGGCGCCCGACACGGCGCAGTGTCCGTCAGGAGGATTTTAGCGATGAAGATGTCTCACCTTGCAAATTTTCTGCTGATGATCGTCGGCGGCGCCGTGCAGGAGGTGTCGTCCGTAGTTCGCCGCAAGCTGCGCGGCGCTCCGCGAAACGACTGACACCGGGCGCACGTTTAACGCGGCTTAGCGCAGCATGCTGCGCTGATCCGGCGCCAGCACTTCGGGGCGTGATCCCGACAGCCGCTTGTGCAGATGGACCATGAAGGCCATGCCGAACAGCGGCGTCGCCAGATTGACGATCGGGATCGACACGAAAGCCGCGATGATCAGGCCGCCGATGAACACCGTGGTGGCGTTGTCGCGCCGCATCGCCTTGGCTTCCGGCGCGGTGCGGAAACGCATCGCGGCGAGTTCGAAATATTCCCGGCCGAGCAGCCACGCGGTCGCGACGAAAAACACGATCGCGCCGGCGCCGGCGACGAACAGGAACGGCAGCGCCACCAGGTACACCAGGATGGTCAGCAGGGCGGTCTTCACCGTTTCCCAGGTCGCAAGGCCGATCGGGAGTGCGACGCCCGGCGCTTCGTGCGGATAGGATTCACGTTCGACGTGCTCGGCCGCCTCGTCGACGAAGATGCCGGCGACCAGTGAGGTCACCGCCGGCATCAGGAACACAGCGCCGACCACGATGCCGAGGCCGGCAGCGATCGACAGCACCCAGGACAGGATATTCAGCGGAGTCTGGAAGCCGCCCAGCGCCGCCTCGGCCCAGAGCTCGCTTGACGTGGCCGCCCAGCTCAACAGCCGTTGCAATCCGATCGCCGCCACCGCGATCAAGGCCAGCGCAAAGCCGACCGAGCGCCACAGGATCGAGCGCATCGGCGGCGATAGAATCTGGGTCAGCGCCTTGATGGCGGCGTCGAGCATGGCGGCGTCCTCGTCCCGAAAAACAGCCTCGAACAGGTAGAGAGCGCGCCGATGTTCGGCAAGGGCCGGGACGTCTGCGTCGCGCGCCTACCGTCGCAGCCGCCGCGAGGCCGGATAATTCATCACCTTCGGCACCTTGCCGTCGCGAAGTGCGCGCTGCATGCCTTCCCAATAATCCGCCTGCATCAGCTCGGGATGCGCATCACGGAAGGCGCGGCGCAGGCCGGGGTCGTCGATCCGCAGCCCCTCCAGCATCTCCTGCGGCCGGAACACCACGCCGTCATCGAATTCGCCTGGCGCAGCGCCGTCGCTGCGAACCGTGACCGAGGTCAGCGGCTCCACCGCGTCGTAGTCGAACAGGTACACTTTGCGAATGCGGCTGACGCCGTAATTGCGGCCGTCGAGATCCTTGTTGAAGATGTCGGCCGCGGCATTGTTCTTGATGCAATCGCCGAGATTGATCACCGCGGCGCGGGATTCGGCCGCGGACGCGTTGGCGAGATACAATGGCAGCGGCGTCAGCTTGATCTGCACGATCAGATGCCGGAATACCAGCGCGCCGCGATCGAGCGTCACCGTTCCGATCCCTGCTTCCAGCAGTTCATCGAGCAGCTCCGCCGCGAACATTGCGCGGTCGAGCTTGACGTTGGAATAGATGATGTTGTCGAGCATCGAGCCGGCGCGGTCGATCTCGTGCACCAGGTTGTATTTGCGCAACACCTCGTCGAGGCCGTCGAAGTAATCGAACTTGTAGTCGTCGGTCGGATGGTCGCGGATGATCTTCAGCACATAGGCCGACGACGGCGTCGTGAAGGCGATCGCGACCGTTCCCTTGAAGCCTGGCGCGGTGGCGAGTCTCTCCTTTGTCTTGCGATGTTCCGCCAGGATCTCGCTCATCACCGCGACCTTGCCGAGGTGATGGAAGCCGATGCACGAGTACTGCGTGCCGAGCGGCCGCTTCGGCATCAGCTCGTAAAGCAGCCGGGCCAGTTCATGATAGCGCGGATTGGTGGCGTGATAGTTTGCCAGCGTCGAGGAGAATGCGTATTGCAGCTCGTCGCTGTCGGTCAGCACAGCGTCGACGACCAGCCCGTCCTTCTCGTTGAGCAGCGCGATCAGCAGCGGCAGGTTGCGCATCGGCATGTCGCCGCGGTCCCGCAGCTTGATCCGCCCGACCAGGCAGGCGCCCCGATTGCGGAAGAAGCCGGCGTCGGCGATCTCGATTTTGACCGGTTCGCCGGGCCGCGGGCTGAGCGGCTCCAGCGCCGTCTCGATCGCCTGCGCGGCGAGCGCCGCGTCGCCGTCTCGATCGCGCCACGGCACGCGGAAGCCGGCCTCGTCGAGAATCCCGGCGATCACCTCCGCGGTGATAGGCAGCGTGGTCGTGGTCGTCTTCAGCACTGCCGCGGGCGACGTGGTGCGCCGCGCGGTGGAGCCGGCGTCATAGGAAACCGGCCGCCATTCGTCGCTGACCAGCTTGCGGCGCAGCGACTGCCAGAACGCGAAGGCGAAATCGGCCTCGTAGCGGCCCTCGATTGCGGCCAGCAGTTCGGCCTCGGCGGTCGGCCAGAGCTGTTCGTCTGTGGTTAGCTCCGGCAGCCCCGCTTTCAGCAGCGGCACCAGCTGGTCGATGCAGGCCGTGTACAGCCCGATCCGGATCTTCGACAGCCGCACCGTCACCGGCCAGTCGCGCGCCTCGAACGCCGCCTGAGCCAGCGCCGGGATTCGCCGCGACACCGCGTAATAGTTATCGAAAGCCGACAGCACCACGCGCGCCAGCAGGCGCGCCTGATCGTCGGGATCGTCGGTGCGGTACAGCGCGTCGAGCAGGTCGAAGTCGGGCTCGGCGATCCGCGTGGCGTGTTCGATCTCGGAGGCACCGAGCGGCCGGGCGCGGGTGTGGGAAGCAGTGGCGGTCATTGCGTGGGGTCAGCGCATCTCGTCGTTTCGCGCCTCCGGCCGTTTGTCGGCGCCGACCTGTCAGCCGGCCGCCGACCGAACCACCGGGGCGATCACGCCATCATGGGAGGCTTTGGGGCCTGGAAGCGTGATCTGACGCAAACCACCCCCCACCGAAAGATGGATGCGACAATCTGCCGGGGGCGGCGCGATTGCGGTCGAGCGGGATGGGCGACCGAGGCTGGCCGGTTAGCGGGCGAGGCAGAGGACGAGCAACCGCGCGCTGTCCAGCCTGCCCGCGTGACGTCTTTAGGCTTTCCAAGATCAACGGGTGCGATCAGTATGACGACGTCGTTCAGCTTCAGGCTGCCTCATGGCTGCGTGGGTGGCGGAGCGACGGACGCGTTCGGCTCGATCTTCGGTGTCACGGTCTCGTTGGTCTCGAAGAACGTCAGCGCGGCGGCTGAGAAGCCTTCGGGAGTCTCGTACATCAGATGGTGCGTTGCGTCCTTGAACTGGACCAGCCACGCTCCGGGAATCGCGGAGGCAATCGTCTTCGAACTCTCGGTGCCGACCACGTTGTCGGCGGTGCCGACCACCAGCATCACCTGATTGTCGATCGACGGCAGCTTATCCAGCGGGGTCTTCCACTGGGTGGTGGCCTCGACCTGCCGGGCCACGATCGGGTCGGTCGGCACCCGGCCGTGCAGCGCCTTGGCGACGTTGCTGCCGTCGGTCGAGGTGGCATGGATCAGCGCTTTGTTGAACCGGTCCGGATACTGCAGCAGCAATTGCTGGGTAATCGTGCTGCCCATCGAATAGCCGAGCACATCGCTGCGCTTGACGCCGAGCGCATCGAGCAGCCCGGTCACGTCGGCGGCGAACAACGGATAGCTGAAGGCGGTGTCGTTGGCGGTCGAGTGCCCCATGCCGCGATTGTCCATCAGAATCAGCTGATGGTCTTTCGCCAGTGCCTCGACCACCTGTGGCGGCCAGTTCTCGGCGGTGCCGCCGAGCCCCATGATCATCACCATCGGCGCGCCCTGGCCGATCAGCTTGTAGCCGATCGAAATGCCGTTGGCGTCGACCTGATAGATGGTGCGCCCACCCGCGTCCTGGCCGATCGCCTTGCCGGCCGGCGCGATCGGATCGGCGATGGCGGAGGTTACGGAGACCAGCGCAAACGCGCCTAAAAACAGAAGTCTAGCCAGCCTTGTCATGCGAATCACCCCGCAGCGCATCGACTAACTGACGATTAGCAGGGGGCGGGATCGGCTGTCCTTGATCGGGCCACGACAAGCAAGTCGAGGCCTTCGCCGAGTGGTGGCCTGGTACTCAGCTATCCACCTTCAGCGCCGCAATGAACGCTTCCTGCGGAATGTCGACCTTGCCGAACTGCCGCATCTTCTTCTTGCCCTCCTTCTGTTTCTCCAGAAGTTTGCGCTTTCTGGTGATGTCGCCGCCGTAGCATTTGGCGGTGACGTCCTTGCGCAGGGCGCGGACGGTTTCGCGGGCGATCACCTTGCCGCCGATCGCCGCCTGGATCGGGATCTGGAACATGTGCGGCGGGATCAGCTCTTTCATCTTCTCGACCATGGCGCGGCCGCGGCCCTCGGCGCGCGTCCGGTGCACCAGCATCGACAGCGCGTCGACCGGCTCGGCATTGACCAGGATCTGCATCTTGACGAGATCGGCCGGTTTGTAGTCGGTGAGGTGATAGTCGAACGAGGCGTAGCCCTTCGACACGCTCTTCAGCCGGTCGTAGAAGTCGAAAACCACCTCGTTGAGCGGCAGGTCGTACTTCACCATCGCGCGGGCGCCGACGTAGGTCAGTTCTTTCTGATTGCCGCGGCGATCCTGGCACAGCTTCAGAACCGAGCCCAAGTATTCGTCGGGCGTCAGGATCGTGGCTTCGATCCACGGCTCCTCGATCTCGGCGATCTTCACCACGTCCGGCATGTCGACCGGATTGTGGATCTCCATCTCGGTGCCGTCGGTTAGCTTCATCTTGTAGATCACGCTCGGCGCGGTCGCGATCAGATCGAGGTCGAATTCGCGGCTGAGCCGCTCCTGGATGATCTCCAGATGCAGCAGGCCGAGGAAACCGCAGCGGAAGCCGAAGCCGAGCGCGGCCGAGGTTTCCATCTCGAACGAGAAGCTGGCGTCGTTCAGTCGGAGCTTGCCCATCGCGGCACGCAGCGTCTCGAAATCGTCAGCGTCGACCGGGAACAGGCCGCAGAACACCACCGGGATCGCCGGCTTGAAGCCCGGCAGCATGTCGGTAACCGGCTTCTTGTCGTCAGTGATGGTGTCGCCGACGCGGGTGTCGGCAACTTCCTTGATCGCCGCGGTGATGAAGCCGACCTCGCCGGGGCCGAGTTCTTCGACGTTGACCATCTTGGGCGTGAAATAGCCGACGCGCTCGACGTCGTAGGCGGCGCCGGTGCCCATCATCCGAATGCGCTGACCCTTCTTGAGCACGCCATCGACGACCCGCACCAGCACCACGACGCCGAGATAGACGTCGTACCAGCTATCGACCAACAACGCCTTCAGGGTCGCGTCGCGGTCGCCCTTGGGCGGCGGCAGCCGAGTGACGATCGCTTCCAGCACGTCGGGCACGCCGAGGCCGGTCTTGGCCGAGATCATCACCGCGTCGGAGGCGTCGAGGCCGATCACGTCCTCGATCTGCTGCTTGATCTTCTCGGGCTCGGCGGCCGGCAAATCGACCTTGTTGAGCACGGGCACGATCTCGTGGCCGGCGTCGAGCGCGTGATAGACGTTGGCGAGCGTCTGCGCTTCGACGCCCTGGCTGGCGTCCACCACCAGCAGCGAGCCTTCGCACGCCGCCAGCGACCGCGACACTTCGTAGGCGAAGTCGACGTGGCCGGGCGTGTCCATCAGGTTGAAGATGTAGTCCTTGCCGTCATGGGCGCGGTATTTCAGACGAACGGTCTGCGCCTTGATGGTGATGCCGCGCTCACGCTCAATGTCCATCGAATCGAGCACCTGCTCCTTGCCGGCCATTTCACGGTCGGACATGCCGCCGGTGATCTGGATCAGGCGGTCGGCGAGCGTCGACTTGCCATGGTCGATATGGGCGACGATGGAGAAGTTGCGGATGTTGTCGATGGGGGCGGTTGTCATTGCGGCCAGATAGCATCGCGACTCAGGCCGGGCAAGGCGAACGGAAGCCGCAACCTCCCGAAAAACCGCCGGTTTTGCGATGCTTGACGCGACCGGCGGAAGCGGATGATGTCCGCCGCGCCACGCCTCCAGCCCAGGGCCCGGATGTCCCCTCGTTCCACCCCCCGCCGCCCCTTCGCTCCACTGACGCGCTGGCTCGACGCCCTGCTCGATCCCAAGCGGCAGGAGCTTACCGTTATCTGGACGCTGCTCGCCTATATGGCGGTCTGGACCGCGTACCGGATCATCGCCACCTGGCCGCGCGATCTGCATGCCGACGAGACCGAGCTGTATGGTTGGTCGCGGCATCTGGCGCTCGGCACCGACAAGCATCCGCCGTTCTCGGCCTGGGTGGCGCGCGCCTGGTTCACGCTGGTTCCGCCGTCCGACCTGTCGGTGCATCTGCTGGCGACCGCCAATATCGCGCTGACGCTGTACATCGCCTGGCGGACGATGCGGCGCTACATGGACGCCGAGAAGTCGCTGTTCGGGCTGGCGCTGCTGACGCTGATCCCGTTCTTCAATTTCATCGCCCTGAAATACAATGCCAATGCGGTGCTGCTGCCGCTGTGGGCACTCACCATCCATTGCTTCCTGCGCGCGCTGGAAAGCCGCGCCGTGCTGTGGGGGGCGCTTGCGGGTGTGTTCGCCGGCGCCTCGATGCTCGGCAAATATTGGTCGATCGTGCTGGTCGTCGCGCTCGGGCTGGCGGCGCTGATCGATCCGCGGCGCGGCCGGTTCTTCGCCTCACCGGCGCCGTGGCTGATGATCCTGTGCGGCGGCCTGGTGTTGGGCCCGCATGTCTGGTGGCTGGCCGACCACGGCTTTCCGACGCTCGCCTATGCGGCCGCGCACGAGTCGGCCGACTTGGCCGATAACCTGCGGGATACGCTCACCTATCTGCCCGGCGCCGTCGCCTATGCGGCGGTGGCGCTGATCACCGCCGCGGTGGTGCTGCGGCCGTCGCGCGCGGCGCTGGCCGACATCGCGGGGCCCGCTGGGTCGGAGCGGCGCACCATCCTGCTGATCCAGCTGCTGCTGATCGTGGCGCCGATGCCGGTGGCGCTGGCGACCGGTATCCGGATCGTTCCGCTATGGGCGATGCCGGCCTACACGCTGCTGCCGATCGTGCTGCTGGCCTCGCCGCTGATCGCGGTCGGACGCGACGCGGTGCGGCGCTGCCTGATCGTTGCGTCCGCGGTGTCGCTCGGCTCGCTGGCGCTGTCGCCGGTGGTGGCGCTGGTGATCCACCTCAGCGATCCGCCTGGACCGTTCGAATACGCCTCGCTGCTCGCCGACCACGTCGACCGCGAATGGCGCCGGAACATCGACGAGCCGGTGCCGCTGGTTGCCGGCGAAACCGTCCTGGCCGAGAACACAGCGTTCTATCTGCGCACCGACACGCTGGGCTTCGAAACCGCGGACCTCGCCGCGCTGAAGCAGCGGGCGGCGGCGCGTGGCGCCATCCTGGTGTGCCCGGCCGACGACAAGGGCTGTATCGCGACCGCCGAGCAGATCATCGCCGGCCAGCCCCAGATCCTGCGCGGCAAGGTGTGGCTCAGCCGGCCGCTGTTCGGGCAGCCGGGAGGGCGGGTCAGCGACGTGTTCTTCCTGGTATTGCCTTCGGGGACGAACGCGAAATAGCCGAGACTCGCTCTCAGCGAGGCGGCCTGGTCGACCGGCCTTGCGGCGGGGCTATTCTTCTTCGCCGAACTTCGAGCCCATCAGCTCGGTGATCGCATCCAGCGCCTGGCGCGCTTCGGGGCCGCTCGCCGAGACGGTCACGGTGGTACCGATTCCGGCGGCCAACATCATCAGGCCCATGATCGAGGTACCGCCGACGGTCTCGCCGTTGCGGGTGACCCAGACCTCGGCATTGAAGCGCTCGGCCATCTGCACAAACTTGGCCGAAGCCCGCGCATGCAGGCCGCGCTTATTGATGACGGGAATCTCACGGGAAATCTTATCGCCGGAAGCGCCGGAGGCTTGGTCCGGTCCGGAACCGGGCTGAGGCGCGTCGATGGTCATTTACCGGCCAATACCCGACTGGCGATGGTGACATATTTGCGTCCGGCCTCCTGGGCCAGCGCAATCGCCTCCGGCAGCGAGCGTTCCTCGCGGACTTTGGCGAGCTTCACCAGCATGGGCAAATTAATGCCCGCGAGCACTTCGACTTTCGGCCGGCTCATGCAGGAAATCGCCAGGTTGGACGGCGTGCCCCCGAACATGTCGGTCAGGATCGCCACGCCCTCGCCGCTGTCGACGCGGTTGACCGCCTCGATGATGTCACTGCGGCACAGATCGGCGTCGTCTTCGGCGCCAATCGTGACGGCTTCGATTTGTTGCTGTGGCCCCATCACGTGTTCCAGCGCTGCCTTGAACTCGTCGGCAAGGCGCCCGTGGGTCACAAGTACCAGACCAATCATCGGAAACTCCTCGCGGGTGCTTGTGGTGCACCGCGCGAACCGGTCACTTTGACCATCCAGAGCCCCTATGCAAGGGGGTCTTCGCGATTCTCCGTCGAAGGCAAGGCGGTGAGGAGCTGCGGCGGGGCCGTTCAGTGACGATTGTGTGGCTGATATAGTTACCAAATCGCTGCGAACAAACCTCCAATCACGCTTCCTCCCCGGCCATGCCGGTTGTCGTCAGAGCAGCCACTACCAAGGGTAGCGGATCGTAGCCGGCGGCGACCGGAACCCGCGGCAATTGGACGCCGCCGATTTCGGTCCGCAGTGCCGCCGTTTCCGGCATTCGCGACGCGTCCGCGGCTACCAGGTCGACCACCAGACCGACCGTTGCGGCGGCGACCGACGCTGTTTGCCGCAAGCCAACACCGCGGATTTCGATCAGGCCTGCCAGCTCCGGCACCTGCCGGACCGTCAGCCGTCCCTGATCCGGTTCCATGAAGACACGGTCGTCGCCGATCAGTTCCGCGCGCGGAATCTGCCCGGCGCGCCCGGCCAGGATCAGCGCCCAGGCCAGTCGCGATTTCCCGGAACCTGAAGGGCCGCGAATCACCACCGCCAGGTCCCCGACCTTCACGGCGGAGGCATGGACGGTGCGCGGCACAGCTTCGGTCATGTCGCCGGCAGCCGGACGATGAAGCGGGCGCCGGCGATGGTCGGTTCGCCGTCCTCGCCCCGCGGGCCGACCCGGTTCTCAGCCCAGATCTTGCCGCCATGAGCTTCGACGATCTGCTTGGAGATCGACAGGCCGAGGCCCGAATTCTGGCCGAAGCCCTGGTGCGGCCGGTCGGTGTAGAAGCGCTCGAAGATCTTCTCGAATGCGTCGTCGCGGATGCCGGGGCCCTCGTCCTCGACGATGATCTCGATCTCGGTCTTGCGCCGGCGGCACAGAATCCGGACCTTGCCGCCTTCGCGCGAGAACGACTGCGCGTTCGACAGCAGGTTGGAGATCACCTGGCCGAGCCGGGAGTCGTGGCCGGGCACCGAAAACTGATCTGCAGCCGCGCCGTCGAATTTCACCTCGACCAGCGCGTTGTGACCGAGCCGGGTCTCATTGGCGACCAGCGTCAGCGTCGTCAGCAGCCGGCGCAAATCGACCTGCGCGGCGTCCTGGCGCTGCAATTCGGCGTCGAGCCGGCTGGCATCGGAAATGTCCGAGATCAGCCGGTCGAGCCGTTTGACGTCGTGTTCGATCACGCTGAGCAGCCGCGCCCGGCTGGTGTCGGTCTTGGCGAGCGGCAGCGTTTCGACCGCCGAGCGCAGCGAGGTCAGCGGGTTCTTCAGCTCGTGGCTGACGTCGGCGGCGAACCGCTCGATCGCCTCGATGCGGTTGTACAGCGAGTCCGTCATGTCGCGCAGCGCGCCGGACAGATGCCCGATCTCGTCGCGGCGCCTTGTGAAATCCGGGATCTCGACCCGGGCGCGGATGCGGCGGCGGACCCGCTCGGCGGCGTCGGCGAGCCGGCGCACCGGGCCGGCGATGGTCGAGGCCAGCAGCACCGACAGCACGAACATCACCACCGCGGCAACGCCGAACACTTTGAGGATTGCGAGCCGCTCGGCGGTGACCATCTGGTCGATATCGTCGCCTTGGGTCGACAGCATCAGCGAGCCGTAGATCGCGCGGAAGCGTTGCACAGGCACCGACACCGAGACGATCACTTCGCCGCGGTCGTTGATGCGCACCATGCTGCTCTTCTGGCCTTTGAGCGACTGGGCGACTTCCTGATAGCCGTTGCCGTTCTCCGGTCCGAGCTCGCGATACAGCGGCAGGTCGCCGCGATTGAACCAGGTGCGGATCGCAATCATCGCCCGCTCGACGATGCTGGGTTTTTCGGCGGTCGGCGGCGGCAGCTCGAACCGCATCACGTCGCCGCGGCCATACAGGCTGCGGCTGTCCAGGATCAGCACGCCATCGCGATCGTAGATCCGGGCGCGGGTCTTGGTCGGCGAGATCAGCCGCCGCAGCACCGGGGCGACGCGCTCCGGATTGATCGGGAAATCCAGCACCGCATATTCGTCCGGCGGGCCGTAGCTCTCACCGGGCTTGAGATCGAGCAGCCGGTCGGGATCGATGGTGATGGTGTTGGTTTCGACGGTCGCGGATGCGGCGATCGCGCCGGCGATGATTTCGGCCTGCACCAGCAGGCTCTGCGCCCGCGCGTCGATCAGGCCGGCGCGGAATTGCGACAGGTACAGAATGCTCGCCGACAGCGCCATCAGGCCGGCGAGGTTCAGCGACAGAATCCGCCGCGTCAGGCTGGAGAAGCTGAGCGTGAAGAAGAATTGGCCGGTACGGCGCACCCAGTCGAGCGGCCGCGGCCAACGGCGACCGTGCACCGGAGTCTCGTCGCGCACCGGGGATTCGTCCTCGGTGTCACGGCGGTCTGAATCAGGCGAGGTGCGATCTAGCAATGGCCATCAGCCCGATGGTTACCGACACGCGCTTGGCGCGCGTCGCGGAGTGTAGCGCAATGCAGCGACATCGTCAGCCGCAGCGCCGGCGGCATGCCGCCCCGATCAGATTTCCTTAAAGCGATAGCCGACGCCGTACAGCGTCTCGATCATCTCGAACTCGTCGTCGACCGCCTTGAACTTCTTGCGCAGCCGTTTGATGTGGCTGTCGATGGTGCGGTCGTCGACATAGACCTGATCGTCATAGGCGGCGTCCATCAGCGCATTGCGGCTCTTCACCACGCCGGGCCGGGTCGCGAGCGCCTGCAGGATCAGGAATTCGGTGACGGTGAGGGTCACCGGCTCGTTCTTCCAGGTGCAGGTATGGCGCTCCGGGTCCATCCGCAGCGGGCCGCGGTCGAGCGCCTTGGCGTCGTTTTCCTTCGGAGCCGCAGCCGGGTCCTTCGGCGCCGAACGCCGCAGCACCGCCTTGACGCGCTCCACCAGCAGCCGCTGCGAGAACGGTTTGCGGATGAAATCGTCGGCGCCCATCTTCAGGCCGAACAGCTCGTCGATCTCCTCGTCCTTCGAGGTGAGGAAGATCACCGGCAGATCGGACTTCTGGCGCAGCCGACGCAGCGTCTCCATGCCGTCCATCCGCGGCATCTTGATGTCGAGGATGGCGAGGTCGGGCGGCGTGGTCCGGAAGCCGTCGAGCGCCGAGGCGCCGTCGGTGTAGGTCATGATCCGGTAGCCTTCGGCTTCCAGCGCGATCGAGACCGAAGTCAGAATGTTGCGGTCGTCGTCGACCAAAGCGATTGTAGGCATGAGGCTTCTTTCCGAAACGGCGTGGCGAGACAGCGAAACGATTCGGCGATCCGCGGTGTGAGGTGGCCCAGAAAGCACAGTCAACGAGCAATGCAAGCTGGGCTGAAATGTGGCCGGTTCCGAATTCGCGCGATCGGGGCAGGCCGGCCTTGATATATGCCGGTTTTTCGTGCCGCAAAGGGCTCCCGGTGCCAATCGTTGGCAGGAACTGAACTCCATTCGACAGGTCTTTGATGCAACCGACCCCCGATTTCAGTGCCCCGAAGCTCGCCAAAACGCTGCTGCGCCGTCGCCGCGAGGGCGCGCTCGCGACGCTGATGGAAAACAGCGGTGCGCCATATTGCTCACTGGTGAATCTCGCCAGCCATCCTGACGGCTCCCCGCTGCTGCTGATCTCCCGTCTTGCGATCCATACCCGCAACGTCCTGGCCGACCCGCGGGTGTCGCTGATGCTTGACGAGCGGAGTGCCGGGGACCCGCTCGAGGGGGCGCGGATCATGTTGGCCGGCAGGGCTGTTCTGGCGCGCCCTGATGAGCTGCCGCTGTGGCGTCGGCGGTATCTCGCGGCGCATCCGGCGGCGGAGGGCTACATCGACTTCGCCGACTTCTCGCTGTTCAAGATCGAGAGCTCGGGACTTCATTTGGTGGCCGGGTTCGGCCGGATCCTGGACTTGTCGCCCGACCGTTACTTGACCGATCTGACCGGCGCAGAGGCGCTGCTCGAGGTCGAGGCTTCGGCGGTCGAGCACATCAATGCCAATCATCCAGATACAATGAAGTTGTACGCCACTCAGCTACTCGGCTCTGGCGAAGCCGACTGGCGCTGCACCGGCATCGATCCGGAAGGGCTGGATCTGCAATGCGAGCGTGCGACGCTGCGGCTCGATTTTCCAAGTCGCGTGGAAAACTCTGCTGCATTGCGGGACATGCTGAAACGCATGGCTGACATTGCCCGCAAAACGGAATGACTTGAGCCAGCGCAATGTCGCTCGGCGGTAAACGAAATAATGCCGGCCGGGTTGGCAAACCCCTCGTTCGCCACTATTCAGTCGCCCCACTGGATCAGGGCGGTATATATTGACGTTACCGCGGCCAGTGATGCGCGTTGGCGGCAATCGCGCGATCGAGACAACGCGGATTCGAGGAGGATCTATTCGTGCAAGAGACGGGCGTGCATAACGGTGCATATGGCACCGACAAATTCGGCCTCAAAAATCTCAAAGGCGTGTACTGGAACTTCGGTGCACCTCAGCTCTATGAGCACGCCCTGAAGAACGGCGAAGCGGTGTTGTCGTCGGACGGCGCCCTCGTTGCTGACACCGGCGTGTTCACCGGCCGCAGCCCGAAGGACAAGTTCACGGTCCGCGACGCCACCACCGAAAACACCATGTGGTGGGGTGGTAATCAGTCGATCACTGCCGAGCAGTTCGAGACGCTGTATCAGGACTTCCTCAAGCACGCCGAAGGCATGACCCTGTTCGCGCAGGACCTGTACGGTGGCGCCGATCCGACCTTCCGCATCAAGACTCGCGTTTACACCGAGCTCGCCTGGCACTCGCTGTTCATCCGCACGCTGCTGCGCCGTCCCGAGCGCGCCGAGCTGGAGAACTTCGTTCCCGAGCTGACGCTGATCGATTTGCCGAGCTTCCGCGCTGATCCGAAGCGCCATGGCTGCCGCTCCGAAAACGTCGTCGCGATCGACTTTGCCCGTAAGATCGTGCTGATCGGCGGCACTCAGTACGCCGGCGAAATGAAGAAGAGCGTGTTCACCACGCTGAACTACTACCTGCCCGAGAAGGGCGTGCTGCCGATGCACTGCTCGGCCAACGTCGGCCCGAACGGCGACACCGCGATCTTCTTCGGCCTGTCCGGCACCGGCAAGACCACGCTCTCGGCCGATCCGAACCGCACGCTGATCGGTGACGACGAGCACGGCTGGGGCAAGGACGGCGTCTTCAACTTCGAAGGCGGCTGCTACGCCAAGTGCATCAAGCTGTCGTCCGAGAACGAGCCGGAAATCTACGCCGCCTCGACCCGCTTCGGCGCCGTGCTCGAGAACGTCGTGCTCGGCGATCTCGATCGCAAGCCGGACTTCGACGACGGCTCCAAGACCGAGAACACCCGCTCGGCCTATCCGCTCGAGTCGATCCCGAATGCGTCGCTGACCGGCCGCGCCGGCCAGCCGAAGAACGTGGTGATGCTCGCCGCCGACGCGTTCGGCGTGATGCCGCCGATCGCCAAGCTGACCCCGGCGCAGGCGATGTATCACTTCCTGTCGGGCTACACCGCCAAGGTCGCCGGCACCGAGCGCGGCGTCACCGAGCCGACCCCGGAATTCTCGACCTGCTTCGGCTCGCCGTTCCTGCCGCGCGATCCGTCGGTGTACGGCAACATGCTGCGCGAGCTGATCGCCAAGCACAATGTCGACTGCTGGCTGGTCAACACCGGCTGGACCGGCGGCATCTACGGCACTGGCCACCGCATGCCGATCAAGGTCACCCGCGCGCTGCTCACCGCCGCGCTGGACGGCTCGCTGCGCAATGTCGAATTCCGCACCGATCCCTACTTCGGCTTCGCGGTCCCGACCGCGCTGCCGGGCGTGCCGAGCGAAATCCTCGATCCGGTGAAGACCTGGGCCGACAAGGCCGCGTTCGACACCACCGCGCGCAAGCTGGTCGGCATGTTCCAGAAGAACTTCGCCAAGTTCGAAGCGCAGGTCGACGCCGAAGTCCGCGCCGCCGCGCCGGACGTCAAGATGGCGGCCGAGTAAGCGCGCCAGCGACCAGTTGAAACGCAAAGGGCGGCCCGCGAGGCCGCCCTTTTCTTGTCCGCGTACTGACGCGGCGATTACTTCAGCGACGCCGTCTTGCCGGTGGCGACGTTCGTCACCGAGCCGTCTTCGAGGCTGATCCGGTAGACCTCGCGCAGCACGTTGCCGGCAAAGCCGAGCTCGACGATCGACACAGTCTTGAAGGTGGCGTCGACGCCGTCCGGCAGGATCTGGTTGAACTCCTTGGCGGCCTGATTCATCTGCGCCTGCAGATCCGGCGTGAACTTGGCCATGCTGTAGACCAGCGTGGTGTGCGGATTGTGCGAGCGCAGCTCCTTGCCGTCCTTGACGACGTTGACGCCGCTGACGCCGACGGTGCGGACCAGATCCTTGGCGGCGTCGCCCATCGCCGCATAGACCGGGCCGGTGCAGCGCGGCAGCGGACCGTCGCGCAGCGGCGTCAGCGCTGCAGTGGCGGTGGTGTTGAACGCCATCATGTCGTCGAAGCTCTTGCCTTCCTTGACCAGGCCGAGGTCGAACCACCACGGCCGGCCGGCGCCCTTGGCCGCTTCGGTGGTGTAGAACGTCTTCAGCTTGACGGTGAGCACCGGCGGCAGCTTCGGCATCGCCGCCAGCATCTTCTCCGGCGTCGCCGGATCGGCGCTGTGGACGTGCACCACGGTGACGTGCGGGATGTTGAACATCTGCGCTTCGGTGTCGAGCTTGGCGTTCAGCAGCTTTTCCTTCAGCGGCCCGCGGATGGTGCTGTCGAGAACGTCGTTGACGTTCTTGGGCAGGGTGTAGACCAGGCCGAAGGTGCGGGCGTGATCGCGAAATTCGGATTTCGACAGCGCGCTGTTGTCGATCGTGCCGTCGGCGGCAGCGGCGACGCCGGCGGAGACCGCCACGGCGAGCAGCACGGAAGTAATCGAAGTCAGCAGGGTGTTGCGCATGAGTTGGCCCTTCGCGGGATTTGAACGGAGGTGATGCGATCGCGCCGACGCTGCCCGGATCGGGCGCGACGTTCGATCGGCATCAGGCGGTCGATGACGAGACATCGACTGCGAATTACCGATGCTGCATGACAGTGCTGTTGCAGACGCCCGGCCGCGGCCTGAGGCGCACTGTCGCAGATCGGCGCGTTGGATGACAAAGTGGCCGCAACACCGCCTCGTTTCGTCCTGATACATATCGTCCGAATATCCGGGTAGCAGGTGATGAATGATCGATCGGCGTGAATTGATGAAGGCCGCGACGGGGCTTGCCGGCTTAGGCCTGTTCGGCAGTTCCGCCGCGCTGGCAGCCGACGCACTCGCCGATATGTGCGCGCGGCTCGAAGCCGGCAGCGGCGGCCGGCTTGGTGTCGGTGTGCTCGACACCGCCAGCGGCCGCATGATCGGTCATCGTCTCGATGAGCGGTTTCCGATGTGCAGCACCTTCAAGGTGTTGGCCGCCGGTCTGGTGCTGGCGCGAGTCGACCGCAAGCAGGAAAAACTCGATCGCCGGGTCAGCTACGCCAAGGCGGACCTCGTCACCTATTCGCCGGCGACAGAGAAGCACGTCGAGGATGGCATGACGATCGCCGAGCTGTGCAAGGCGGCGATCACGCTGAGTGACAACACCGCTGCGAACCTTCTGCTGGCGAGCTTCGGCGGCCCGGCCGGTCTCACCGCGTTCGCCCGCTCGCTCGGCGACGAGACCACGCGGCTCGACCGGATCGAAACCGAACTCAACGAGGCGCTGCCGGGCGATCCGCGCGACACCACTTCGCCGCGGGCGATGGCGCAGGATCTGCGCGCGCTCACACTCGGCGACGCGTTGTCGCCTGCGTCGCGCGCGCAACTGATCACTTGGCTGAAAGCCAACACCACGGGTGGCACGCGCTTGCGCGCCGGCGTGCCGCCGGGCTGGACCGTCGGCGACAAGACCGGCACCGGCGGTCGCGGCACCGCCAACGATATCGCGGTGCTGTGGCCGCCGCAGCGCACGCCGTTGATCGTCACCGTGTATCTGACCGGCGCGACGGTGGTGCGCGATCAGCAAAACAAGATCATCGCGGACGTCGGCGCCGCGGTGGCGGACGCCATGCGCGGCTGAGCCGCGCACGGCGCGTCACGACCGCTTGGCGGCTTTCTTCTTCGCCGCCTTGGTTTTCGCGGTGGTCTTCTTCACGGCCGTCTTGGCTGTCTTCTTCGTCGCGGCTTTCTTTGTGCCGCCCTTAGGGGCGGAGGCTTGCTCACGCATCAGCGTCTTCAGATAGGCGTCGGTCTTGTCGACGTTGAATTCGGTCCACATGATCAGGTGGTCGGACATCTGGAAGGTGCGCCAGGTGTTGAAGGCCGCGCTCGCCGGCATCACGCCTTTGTAGAGCTTCGGATCATTGAAGGCGTACTGATAGAAGTTGAACACGCCGGCGTTCGAGCACTCGATGCCGCGGGTCTCCTTGAAGAACGCGATCTGGTCGTAGAACTTGTCCTCGGAAACGTTGCTGCCCTTTTGTCTCAACAGCGGCTCCGGAATCACGAAACGGTTCTTGGTCAGCGCCTGGAAGGTCGCATCCTCGCGGCCGAAGATGTTGAAGTCACCGAGCAGAACCAGGTTCTCCGGCGAGTAGTCCACCGGGTCGTCGAGGTTGATGTAACTCTTGGCCTTGTCGGCGAGCAGCTTCGCGGTTTTCTCGATCTCCTCGATCCGCTTCGGGTCGTCCTTCTTGCCTTCGCCGTAGTAGATGTGGACGGTGCACAGATTGAACTTCGCCCAGCCGGACTGGAAGCCGCAGATGAATGGGGTGCGGGCGATTTGCGCGACCAGCTTGCTGGCCGACTTGCTCGGCAGCACAAGTTCGCCTGCGAGCCCGGTGAAGCGGACCCGCGAGCGGTTAAACAGAAAGGCGAGCCGTTCGCCGTTGCCGCCGTCGGCAAGGCTGACGTCGTTGTAGATGTAGTCCCAGTCGCGGCCGAGAATCCGAACGACCTGTTTGAGCGCGACGAGATCCTGCCGGACTTCCTGGACGGCAACCAGATCGAACCGGCTGATGCATTCGGCGATGCAGTACAACGCATCGGGAATCCGGCCGCGATACTTGGTGCCGCCGAATTCGCGGATGTTCCAAGTCGCGAGCAGGAAGTTGCCCGGACCTTTGGCCGGCAACCGCCGTAAGCCGGTGCGCAGGCCGGTGAGGGTGGTGATAAGGCGGCCGCGATCGGCGTCGCTCATTCTGCGGAGGCCGGTGTAGTCCATGCGATCCTCCTTGGTACTGAAAGGAGGAAGGTTAGCGCCTCGGAACGAGCGGGTGCAACTACTGATTGTAACCGGCGGTCACGTCAGGAAGTACATCGCACCGCGATAGCAGACGTACAGCCCGACCGCGATGACCACCGCGGAGAATACGCTGCGCAGCACTTTGTCGTGGCCGCCGATCAGTTTGCCGGTGCCGATCCCGATCAGGCCGCCGATCAGGCCGCCGCCGATGAAGGTGCCGGCGAGCCGCCAGTCGATCAATCCCGACAGCGCGTAACTGGTCGCGGTCGAGGCGCCGAACGCCACCACGGCGACCAGCGAGGTGCCGATTGCCGAGGTCAGCGGCATCCCGGTGGCGAGGATCAGGCCAGGCACGATCAGGAAGCCGCCGCCGATGCCGAGGAAGCCGGCCAGTAGTCCGACGCCGAAACCGGTGCCGATCAGCCGCGGCAGCATCGCCCTAGCGGTGTCCCGCGTCAGCCTCACGGCCGGATCGCCGCCGCCGCGATTCTTGCGCGACATCAGCGCGCCGATCACGATCATTAATAGCCCGAACAGGATCAGCAACTTCTGGCCGTCGACCTGCTTGGCAATGGTGGCGCCGGCAAATGCGCCGCCGATGCCCGCCGCGGAGAACACGACCGCGCAGGCCCAGCGCACATTGCCGGCGGCCCAGTGCGACAGCATGTTGGCCAGCGCGCTGATCGCCACCGCAATCGACGAGGTGCCGATCGCCATGTGCGGCGAGCGCACCCCGACCACATAGACCAGGAGCGGCACCGCCAGCACCGAGCCGCCACCGCCGATCAGCGCCAGGATGAACCCGACCAGGGCCCCCGACGCGACGGTGACGAGGTCAGTGAAAGGAATATTCGGCAGCATGAAATTCTACAAAAAGCTCCTTGTGCACATAAAATATGCTAATAAATCTGACTTGCACGCAATGTAAATTCTCTCGGATCAGGACACTCGCTCGTGACCAGCCCGTCCTCGCCAGCCATCCGTGCGTTCTTCGACGAGCCGACCAACACGGTCAGCTATCTCGTCTCCGATCCTGCCAGCGGCCGTGCGGCGGTGATCGATCCGGTGCTCGACTATGACCACGGGGACGGCTCGGTCGACGTCCGCTCGGTCGAGACGATCCTGGACGCTGCGCGCGCCGACGGGCTGATGATCGACTGGGTGCTCGAGACTCATGCCCATGCCGATCACCTGTCCGGCGCGCCCTACATCAAGGCCAAGACCGGCGCCCGGGTCGGGATCGGCGAGCATATCAAGGACGTGCAGAAGATCTTCCGGCCGCTGTTCAACGCCGACGATCTGCGCACCGACGGCAGCGATTTCGATCACCTGTTCAAGGACGGCGAGCGGTTCATGATCGGCGGCCTCACGGTCGAGGTGATGCACACGCCCGGTCACACGCCGGCCGACATCGCCTACAGGATCGCCGATGCGGTGTTCGTCGGTGACACGCTGTTCATGCCTGACTACGGCACGGCGCGGGCCGACTTCCCGGGCGGCGACGCCCACCAGCTGTATCGCTCGATCCAGAAGCTGTTGGCGCTGCCGCCGCAGACCCGGCTGTTCATGTGCCACGACTACAAGGCGCCGGGCCGCGACACCTATGCTTGGGAAACCACCGTTCAGGCCGAGCGCGAAGGCAACGTGCATCTGCGCGGCGGGGTGAGTGAGGAAGACTTCGTCGCGATGCGGACCAAGCGCGACGCGACCCTGAAGGCGCCGACGCTGCTGCTGCCGTCGATCCAGGTCAACATCCGCGCCGGCCGCTTCCCGAAGGCGCAGCACAACGGCGTGCGCTATCTGCTGCTGCCGGTGCGCCCAAGGCCCGGCGCCGAGGCCGGAATTAGCTGACGGTGGCGGCCGCGGCCAACCGACGCGCCAAACCTTAACACGGTGTTAACCGCCGAGGTGTGGAGTGCCGACGCGAGATTCGTCATGGGAGCCGCGCGATGGCTGACATCATGAGCGTGCTGGCGTCGGGTTACTCGTCCGCGGCGCTGCAGACGCCGTCGAAGACCAAATACGTCAATGTCGATCCGGCGCTCTACAACGGCACCTGGACCGGCACCTATTCGAACACCAAGAAGTTCTCGATCACCGTCTCGGACGTGCAGGGTTTCCGCGCGCAGGTGAAGTATCAGAGCGAAGGCACGGTGAAGTATCAGAGCGTGTTGATCAAGGACGGCGCGTTCCGGATCGGCGACACCAAGTTTGCGCTTGGTAAGAACGACACCGCCTCGATCCGCAACGTCGTCACCGATGCGGCGACCGGCCAGACTCAGCTCGTCACCGGCACCGCCAAGCGAAGCTGAGGCATCGCGCTCACGGCTTGCCCTCCGCCGCTCTTCGTACGGGGCATTTTCATCAGTTGTCGTTATGGCCGGGCTGGTCCCGGCCATCTGTGTTTCCGGGCTTCAGATGTGGATGCCCGCACGAGGCTAGGCGCGCCGCGCGAGCAACCAAACAAAAACCCCGCCGGTGAGGGCGGGGTTCGTAGCTATCAGCTCTGCGCGGCTTGCGATCAGTGCGCGGCTTCCAGAGCCGCCTGTTCCTGGCGGGCGATGGTGCCCTTGACGGCGCTCTGCACCTTCTCGAACGCCCGCACTTCGATCTGGCGCACGCGCTCGCGCGACACGCCGAATTCGGAGGCGAGATCTTCAAGCGTCATCGGCTCGTCGGCGAGGCGGCGGGCCTCGAAGATCCGCCGTTCGCGCGGGTTCAGCACCTGGATCGCCCCGTTGAGCGCGGCCCGGCGCTGGTCGAGCTCTTCGTGCTCGGCCATCACCGCTTCCTGGCTCGGCGACTGATCGACCAGCCAGTCCTGCCATTCGCCCGGCTCGCCGTCGTCGCGGATCGGCGCGTTGAGCGAAGCGTCGCCGCCGAGGCGGCGGTTCATGTCGACCACGTCCTGCTCGGTCACCCCGAGCCGGGTGGCGATCAGCTTGACCTGGTCGGGATGCAGATCGCCCTCGTCCAGCGCCGAGATCTTGCTCTTCGCCTTGCGCAGATTGAAGAACAGCTTCTTCTGGTTCGCGGTGGTACCCATCTTCACGAGTGACCACGAACGCAGGATGTACTCTTGAATCGACGCCTTGATCCACCACATCGCGTAGGTGGCGAGGCGGAAGCCCTTCTCGGGCTCGAACCGCTTCACCGCCTGCATCAGGCCGACGTTGCCTTCCGAGACGACCTCGGAGATCGGCAGGCCATAGCCGCGGTAGCCCATCGCGATTTTGGCGACGAGGCGAAGGTGGCTGGTGACGAGTTGATGCGCCGCGTCGCGATCACCGTGTTCGCGCCAGCGTTTGGCGAGCATGTACTCTTGCTGAGGCTCGAGCATCGGAAACTTGCGGATTTCCGCAAGGTAGCGAGCAAGGCCGGATTCTCCGTTGAGAATCGGGAGAGTAGCAGCACGGGCCATTCAGCGCCCTCCAATTGGTTTCAGGCCCCCGATAGCGGGCGGCCAGGCAGACGGGCCGCTGTGTCAAAGCCGACCGGCCTGCGAAGGTTCCGCGTTGGCTCATCCCAACGCACCTGCAATATACAATACGTTAGTCGCGCAAGTTTAGTTACGGTCTTGTCACGTCGTTGTTACGCCGCAACAACGCGGTGAAATGATTTACGTTTTCTGACTTTGCTGCGTCATTCCGTCGCCGTCAGCGCGGCCTGAAGATGGGCCAAATCGGCCGGCAGGGGTGATTCCCAGGTCAGCACCTCGCCGGTCGAGGGGTGCTCCAGCGTCAGCAAATACGCGTGCAGCGCCTGCCGTCCGAGCCCTGCCAACGCGGCGCGCCCCGCCGGGGCGAGCTGGTTAGCCTTGGTCTTGAAGTGCGGCCCGTAGACGTCGTCGCCGAGCAGGGGATGGCCGAGATGGGCGAGGTGCACCCGGATCTGATGGGTCCGGCCGGTCTCGAGCTGGCAGGCGATCAGCGCCGCGACCGGCTTGCCGTCCTTGCCGGAGAAGTTCTCCAGTACCTCCCAATGGGTAATCGCCTCCCGGCCGCCCTGGCGCACCGCCATCTTCTCCCGCGCATGCGGGTGGCGGTCGATCGGGGCGTCGATCGTGCCGTATTTGCGGCCCGGCACCCCCCAGACGAAGGCGAGGTAGCCGCGGCGCAGTTCCCCGGTGCGGCCGTGGTCGGCGAATTGCGCGCTCAGCGACTGGTGCGCTTTGTCGTTCTTGGCCGCCACCATCAGGCCGGTGGTATCTTTATCCAGCCGGTGCACGATCCCCGGCCGCCTCACCCCGCCGATCCCGGACAGCGACGCCCCGCAATGCGCGATCAGGGCGTTGACCAGGGTCCCGGTCTCGTGCCCGGCCGCCGGGTGGACCACCAGCCCGCGCGGCTTGTTCAGCACGATGATGTCGGCGTCCTCGTAGACGATGTCGAGCGCGATCGCCTCGCCGGCCGGCTCGGCCGGGACCGGCGGCGGCACGTCGATTGTGATCGTCTCGCCCGGGGAGGCGTGATAAGCGGGGTCGCGGACGAGGGTGCCGGCGATCGCCACCCGGCCGTCGAGGATCAGCGCTTTCAGCCGCGACCGCGACAGCTCGGGGCAGCGCGCCGCCAGCACGCGGTCGAGCCGCTGCGAGCCCTCGTCGCCGGCCACCACCACATTCACGGGATTTTCCGGCGTTTCGCCCACAACCGCACCTTCCAAAACAGCCGCCTTCAAACAGAGATTCGCATGACCGACACCGCCACGCCCGACCCCACCCCCGAGCAGGCCGCGCTGTTTGCGCGGGTGCGGCGGATGATGCTGATCGCGGGCCTGACCACGACGCTGGCGGTGGCCGCGGTGTTGATCGCCATCGGCTATAAGCTTTTCCGCGCCGAGGGAAGCGCGCCGGCCGCCACCGAGCACACCCTGCGGCTGCCGAAGGGCGCCCGCGTGGTCTCGACCGCCTCCGCCGGCGACTATGTGGTCGTCACCCTCGACATCGGCGGCGCCACCGAGCTGCGCACCTTCGAGGCCAAAACCCTCAAACCCACCGGCCGCCTGACCTTCGCGACCGAACCGTAGGCGGTGGGGCGCGTTCGTTCGGTTCCGTCCGTCTTGAAGACGAGCGCCTTGCCTTTAGATCGATGTCTTGCCCCACTAACGTCGTCATGGCCGGGCTTGCCCCGGCCATCCACGGCCACAGGCACGGCCATTCTTTAAGGATGGATGCCCGGGTCCGAGCCCGGGCATGACGGATTTCGGAAAAGGCCGCCCCCCGATCTTGCGGCGGCGCGGTTTCGCGGCTATTGGTTCGGCCCTCACGCTCCCTTCGTCTAGCGGTTAGGACGCGGCCCTCTCAAGGCTGAAACAGGGGTTCGATTCCCCTAGGGAGCGCCATTCGCGTTAATAGCTGCGGATGCCGACCTCACGCAGGTCTTCCCGGCGATCAGTTATTCGAGCCGGCTCCCCGCTCAATACCCGCCGCCACCACCGGCGCCTGATCTGCTGCGACCGGCCGTGAGAACACGTAGCCCTGCACGAAATCACAGTCGAAGGCGGTGAGCAGATCGACCTCGGCGGCCAGTTCGGCGCCTTCGGCGACGACGCTCATGCCGAGGCCGTGCGCCAGCGCGATGATGCCGCCGAGCAGTTTGCACTTCTCGGGCACGGTGGCGATGCCGTCGACGAAGGTGCGGTCGATCTTCAGGCGATTGAACGGCAGGCGTGTCAGATAGCCGAGCGACGAATAGCCGGAGCCGAAATCATCGAGCGCGAGCTGGATGCCCAGCTTCGACAGCGCCGCGAGCGTCGTGCTGACTTTCTGTTTGGTGTGATCGACGAACAGATTCTCGGTCAGCTCCAGGCACAGCAGCTCCGGCGGCAGGCCGGTGTCGGCCAGCACCGTGGCCACGACTTTCTCGAAATCGCCGTTCCAGATCTGCGCCGGAGACACGTTCACCGAGATGGTCCTGGCCGGCAGTCCGGCGTCGAGCCAGCCGCGCATCTGCTTGCAGGCATCGCGCAGCACCCAATGGCCGAGATCGACGATCAGGCCGGTGGTTTCCGCGATCGGAATGAACTCCGCCGGTGAAATCGGCCCGCGTTCGGGATGGCTCCAGCGCAGCAGCGCTTCGAAGCCGATGACCCGACCGGTCTTGAGGTCGATCTGCGGCTGGTAATGCGTATTGAGGCCGCCGCTGTCGACGGCATGGCGCAGCCTCCGGCCGAGGTCGAGCTTCTGATCGACCGCCTCGGCATACATCGGCTCGAACAGCTGCGCCCGGCCGCGCCCGGCCTCTTTGGCCATATAGAGCGCAAGATCCGCATTGCGCGAGGCCTTCTCCGCGGTTGCGCCGTGCTCCGGCAAGATGGCGATGCCGATGGTGGCGCCGATGCAGGCCTCGCCTTCGGCAAGCTCGACCGGGACTGATAGTTTCGCGATCAACCGGTCCGCAAGGGCGGTCGTCGCTTCGACAGACGTATTTGGAGAGTTCGTCAGCACCGCAAATTCGTCGCCGCCGATCCGGGCGATAAAGGCTTGCGGACCCAGCTCCTGTCGCAACACTCCCGCCACGTGAATCAGCAGGCTGTCGCCGGTGGAATGGCCGAGGGAATCGTTGACCTCTTTGAAGCGATCGAGGTCGATCAGGTACAGCGCGTTCTGGCCGTGCTCCGCCATCGGGTTCTCGAACAGATCGGCGAGCTTGCGCTTGTAGAGCGCGCGATTAGCAAGGCCGGTCAGCGGATCCGTATAGGCGAGCTGCTCGAGCCGGCGCTCCGCCTCCTTGCGATCGGTGACGTCTTGCGCGGTGCCGATCAGGCCGATGACCCTCCCGTTCGAAATCTCGGCCTTGCAGATGATGGCCAGATCGCGTGGCGTGCCGTCGGTGTGCAGAATCCGAATGTCGGTAGCTTCCGTCGTGCTGGTGCGAAGAACGCGCTTCTGGATCTTCAGCAGGCGTGCGGCGTCATCGTCCAGAAAATAAGGCTCTGTGCCTTCATAGGTCGGTTCGAACGCATCGGGCTCCAGGCCAAGCAGCTGATAGAGTTCGGGCGACCACACGGTCCGGCCGGTGTCGAGCCGATGAGTCCAGGTCCCGATCCGGCCGAGCCGATGAGCCTCTTCCAACGCTCCGGTGCGCTGGTCGAGCAATGTTCTGGCGGCCGCAAGCTGGGTGATGTCGCTGGCTGTGCCGCGATAGCCCAGGAATGTCCCGTCATCGGCAAAGATCGGCTTGCCGCTGGTCGAAATAATGATCCGCGAGCCGTCGTTGCCAATCGATGTGTAGATGAAGTCACGGAACGGGCGATGGGCTTCCATATCGTCCCGGTGCAGGGCCATGGAGCCTTCTTCGTCGGGCGCATAAGCGAGCTCCCACCGCGCCTTTCCGCCGGACGCGACGGTCTGCAGCGCCGCATTGCCATCGAGTGATTTCGGATAGGGAAGCAACCGATGGTCGGGGCCGGACTCCCAACACCAGTCCGACGCGGTGCTGACGAAATCTGCCAGACGCTGTTCGCTCACGGCCAGCTGCCGGAGGGCAGATGTTTCAGGAGTTGCATCGCGGACGATGCCGAACACCCGCTGGACCTGACCGTTCGCATCGAACTCCGGCTCGCCGTGCACGACGCAATCGAGCAGACGGCCATCAGGCTTGATCAGTTTCGTTTCCACCGCAAACGGCCGGCCCTCCGTCCAGCACGCGGCGTAGTGAGCCTGCAGAATCGCGTGGCTGTCGGTGAGGTCATGGTCACGAGCCGGCGCGAGCGGAACGGAATCGTCGGGCGTGTCGGCATCGTAGAGCGACGTGAATTCAGCCGACATCCAGAAATCGGTTGCGGCGGCGCTGTAAGACTCCCAATACGCAGCGCGCGCCATCCGCATCGCGCGACGCAGCGACCACTCCTGATGCCACCCCCGCGGTTCTCGTGGGTAAGGCTGCCGCAATGACACTCCCCGAACGGCCATCTTTCACCACCCAAGACGAACCCGCATCATGGTACAGTCGTAACATGAGGCTACCCGGCTTCAGAGCGAAAGTTCCAACGAGATCAGAGCGCTCGCCATCGTGGTATAATTTGCGTGAACCGACTTGGAACCGGCGTGGCCGCGCCGGAGTAGATCGAGGTTGGAACTTCGGGTTCCGCCTTGTCGGAACAACGCGTAGTTCATAGCGCCCCAAGCAAGTCCTGTTTCAGATCCTCATAATCCTCCAGTCCTACTGAGATCCTGATCAGTCCGTCGGTAAATCCGTGCCGCGCGCGTTCGGCCGGATCGTAGGTCGCGTGGGTCATGCTGGCCGGGTGTTGGATCAGGGTCTCGGCGTCGCCGAGACTGACCGCTCGCGTCGCCAGCTTCACCTTGTCCATGAAGCTGCGGCCGGCTGCTAATCCGCCTCTGAGCTCGAGTGCGATCATGCCGCCGGGCTGGCGCATCTGCCGCTGCGCGAGGTTGCGCTGCTTGTGGCTGTCGAGACCGGGGTAGTACACGGCGGCGACGGCGGGATGCGCTTCGAGATCGTGCGCGAGCTTTACGGCGGTGGCGCTGTGGCGATCCATCCGCAGGTTCAACGTCTTCAGGCCGCGCAGGATCAGGAAGGCGTCGAACGCCGAGATGCAGGCACCGTTCAGCTCCTTAATGCCGACGAAGCGGAGCTGATCGATGATCTCCTTCGGCCCCACCACCGCGCCGGCGAGCAGGTCGCCATGGCCGCCGAGATACTTCGTCGCCGAATGGGTGACGAGATCTGCGCCGAGATCGAGCGGGCGCTGCAGATAAGGCGTGCAGTAGGTGTTGTCGACGACGAGGCGAGCGTCGGCGCGCCGGCAGATCTCGGCGCAGGCGGCGATGTCGACCAGCCGCATGTTCGGATTGGTCGGGGTCTCGGTGAACACCAGCCGGGTATTCGGCCGTAGCGCGGCCTGCAGATTGGCCGGATCGGTGAGATCGGCGAACACCACCTCGATGCCGAACCGTGGCAGATGATGCTCGAACAGACCGAAGGTGCAGCCGTACAGCATCTGGTCGGCGATGATGCCGTCGCCCGTCTTCAGCAGCGTCCAGATCAGCGCCGTCAGGGCTCCGACGCCCGAGGCGGTGGCGAGCGCGGCCTCGCCGCCTTCCAGCGCCGCCAGTCGGCTCTCCAGCACCGCCACCGTCGGATTGCCGACCCGCGAATACACGAAGCCTTCGGCCTCGCCGGCGAACCGCGCCGCGCCCTCAGCGGCGCTGGCGAACGCGTAGGTCGAGGTCAGGAACAGCGGCGGGTTGAGCGCACCGTGATGCGCCAGCGGGTCGTAGCCGTGGTGGATCGCGGTGGTGGCAAAGCCGGGCGAGTGGGACGATTCGGTCATGGCGGGGCTCCTTTTTGGCGAGTATGGCCCGAAGCCCGCTTCTAAACTTGCCAATCATGCTATCAAACACATACAAATTGGCAATCTTCTTCACTTTGCTGCGCAGCATATGGTCAATCCTGCTAAAATCACCCTGGATGCGATCGACCTGAAAATCCTCGCCGAGCTGCAGGCCGACGCCCGGATTCCGAATATCGTGCTGGCCGAGAAGGTCGGGTTGTCGCCGTCGCCATGCTCGCGGCGGGTCAAGCTCTTGGAGCAGGCCGGCGTGCTGGCGAGCTATCGGGCGCTGGTCGACCGCGCCGCGGTCGGGCTAGCGGTCACGGCGTTTGCGTTCATCCGGGTCGAGCGGCATTCCCGCGACAATGCCGAGAGCTTCATCGAAGCCGTGCAGACGATGCCGGAAGTGATCGCCTGCCATCTGGTGTCCGGAGACAGCGACTTCCTGCTCGAAGTGGTAGTGCCGGACATCGCCAGCTATGAGACCACCGTGCTGCGGGGCCTGCTGGCGCTGCCAACAGTGCGCGACATCCGCACCTCGTTCGCGATGCGCAGCTACAAGCTCAGCGGGCCGTTGCCGCTGCCGGCGGCGTGATCACGCCGGCAGGTGCTGTCTCACCCAGCGCACGATCTCTCCCGCCGGCATCGCGCCCGAGGTCCGGGCGCGCTCGCGTCCGTTGTCGAACAGGATCATGGTCGGGATGCCCTGGATGCCGAGCCGGCCGGCGACCTGCTGTTCGTTGTCGGAGTTGAGCTTGATCAGGCGGACATTCGGCTCCAGCTCATGCGCGGCCTGCTCGTAGGCCGGCGCCATTGCTCGGCACGGTCCGCACCACGGCGCCCAGACATCGACCAGCACCGGCACGCTGCTGCGCGACACCTGCTTGTCGAGCTGATCGCCGCTGACGTCGGCCGGATGGCCTTCGAACAGTCTATGACCGCACTTGCCGCATTTGCCGTCCAGCGCCGGCCGCTGCTCCGGCAGCCGATTGACCCCGCCGCAATGCGTGCACACCACGAGACGGTCGGACATCGTCGGATCTCCTCGATCGATTATCTAGGCGTTCCCTTCGTCATTGCGAGGAGGCGAAGCCGCCGAAGCAATCCAGTTCGGCGGGCGCGGCTGTTGGATTGTTTCGCCTTCGGCCCCGCAATGACGGTGCGAGGCGTCGCTATGGCACCAGCACCGCCGCACCGAGCAGTTCGCCCGCGCGGAGTTTGTTCAAAACCGTGTTGGCCTCACGTAGCGGAAAGGCATGGGTCTCGGTCCGGATGCCGGCCTGCTGCGCCACCTCGAGAAAATCGACACCGTCCTGCCGGGTGAGGTTGGCGACCGAAACGAGCTGGCGTTCCTCCCACAGCAGGTCGTACGGAAAGCTCGGGATGTCGCTCATATGGATGCCGGCGCAGACCACGCGGCCGCCTTTGCGCACCGCCTTCAGCGCGGCTGGTACCAGGCTGCCAACCGGCGCGTAGATGATCGCGGCGTCGAGCGGCTGCGGCGGTTGCTCCTCGGAAGCGCCGGCCCACACTGCGCCGAGGCTGCGGGCGAAGTCCTGAGCCGCGACATCGCCGCCGCGAGTGAAGGCGTACACCTGCCGTCCTTGCCAGCGCGCGACCTGCGCCACGATATGGCCGGCGTCACCGAAGCCGTAGATTCCGAGCCGCTCGGCCGCGCCGGCGATCACCAGCGAGCGCCAGCCGATCAGTCCGGCGCACAGTAGCGGCGCAATCGCAACGTCATCGCCGGCCTCGCCGAGCGGAAATGCGTAGCGCGCGTCGGCGATGGCGTGAGACGCAAATCCGCCGTCGCGGGTGTAGCCGGTGAACAGCGGCGCATCGCACAGATTCTCCATGCCGCTTCGGCAGTAGCGGCACAGCCCGCAAGTGTGGCCGAGCCAGGGAATGCCGACGCGGTCACCGATCTGATGTGTGGTGACCCCAGCGCCGACCGCCGCGACGCGGCCGACGATCTCATGGCCGGGAATGATCGGATAACGGATGTTCGGCAATTCGCCATCGACGACGTGAAGGTCAGTGCGGCAGACGCCGCAAGCGCTCACCGTGACCAGCACCTCGCCGTCACCCGGCTGCGGCGTGTCGCGCGATTGCCATTGCAGCGACGTGCCCGGTGCCGTCAGCACCATCGCATCCATCGCGGGCTCCTGGGTCGGAGATCGGATACGATGGATATAGCGCGCGTGGCCTTATCGATCAAAGCCGAGCCGATCAGCTCCGTTCGCGCGCCACCCAGTTTTCGCCCTGCTTGCGGTAAAGCTTCTTCACCGCAGCCCATGCGACGCGATGTGCGGTAGCCTCCTGCTCCTCCGGGCCTCGATCCTGGTACTCGGCGAAGGCGTTGTTGAAGGCCGCGATGTAGATCTCCTGAGCGTGCAGTGGCAGCCGGACTTGCAGTCCCGGCGCAAGATCGTCGGTGGAAGCATAAGGCACGCGGGCCCTCCCTTGTCGCGCCGCTTCGCCGAGGAACTGGCTTCCGTGATCGCCCGTTCCTGGCTGTGCGTCGCTACCTGTCGCGACGCTCGCATCCGATTGCGGCAAGCTCGCGTCGCAGGTCTGGCGTTGACGCCGGTCAATCGGCCGGCCCGTTGCGGCTCCTAGACTGAAGCGAGCTCGGCCGGTCAGGCCCGGCCAACAAAATAACAAGCACGGGGAGATGGCGATGACGTCTCCAGCTTCGGACTTGCCGCCGCTCAGCGGTCGTTCGTTCGCGGTGCTGCGCGAACTGATGGTCGAGCGCCAGATCGCAGCGCGCGGCGTGCATGATCCGCGCGTGCTTGCCGCGATGCGCAAGGTGCCGCGCGAAGCCTTCCTGCCGGAACCGATGCGTGATCTGGCGTACGAAGACGCGCCGGTGCCGATCGCCGCCGAGCAGACGATGTCGCAGCCCTACATCGTGGCGCTGATGGTCGAGGCGCTGTTACTGCAGGGCAGCGACAACGTGCTCGAAATCGGCGCCGGCTCCGGTTATGCCGCCGCGGTGCTCGGCGAGATCGCCGGTCATGTCACCACGGTGGAGCGCATCGCTACGCTGGCGGACGCTGCGGCGGCGAAGCTCGCCGAGCTCGGTTACGGCGATGTCGACGTGCATCGGAGCGATGGCACCCGCGGTTGGCCCGCAGCGGCGCCTTACGACGCGATCGTGGTCGCCGCCGGCGGGCCGCAGGTGCCGGAGTCGCTGAAGGCCCAGCTCAAGATCGGCGGACGGCTGGTGATGCCGGTCGGAGCCGATCAGCAAGCCCAGGAACTGGTGCGGCTGACGCGGCTCGGCGAGGCCGATTTCAAGCGCGAGCATCTCGGCGACGTGCGTTTCGTGCCGCTGCTCGGCGCCGAAGGCTGGCAGCAGCCGGAGCCGGCCGGCAGGACGGCACGCGAAAAGGGATGATCGACCTTGCGGAAGATCAGCATTGCCCGATCTTCATCGGTCTGGAACAAAGGCGGTGCTAAAGTTCGAGGATTGGCCGTCGGCGCCCGTCACGGCCCCCCTCTCGACCACTTCGAATCAAATCCAACAAGACGCAGCCGGGGAGCGCGACATGATCAAGGATCTCATCGTCAATCTCGAACGTAGCAAGGATCGCCAGCAGATCACCGACATTGCGCTCGGCGTCGCCGAGCTGTTCGGCGCCCATGTGGCCGGCTGCTGCTTCGCCTATGATTCGCTGCCGAGCTTCACGATGCCGGACTTTCCGTCAGACGTGCTGAGCAAGATGCTGGCGGCGAGCGAAGAAGCGGCGCGCGCAGCGGTCGCCCAATTCGAAACCGCCTGCAAACGCGAGGGCGTCTCGGCCGAGCATCATCTGCTCGAGACCGCCTATGGCACCTCGGGACGTTTCCCGAAGATGGCGCGCCGGTTCGATCTGTCGGTGATCATGCAGTCGGATGCCGAGAACGGCGACAACGACATTCTGATCGAGCAGGTGCTGTTCGATTCGGGGCGGCCGCTGTTGATCGTTCCTTACATCCAGAAGACTCCGGTCAAGCTCGATCGCGTGATCTGCTGCTGGGACGGCAGCCGCGCCGCGACCCGCGCCATCAACGACGCCAAGCCGTTCCTGCGCCGCGCCGGACAGGTCGAACTGGTGATCGTACGCGATCACAAGGTGCGCGATCCCAATGAGCTGCGCGGCATCGAGATGGCCAATCACTTGGCGCGCTATGACGTCAAGGTCGACATCAAGACCATCACGGCGCCCGATATCGGCGTCTCCGGCACGATCTTGTCGCATGTCGCCGATACCTCGGCCGACCTCTTGGTGATGGGCGGCTACGGCCACTCCCGCCTGCGCGAATTCGTGCTCGGCGGCGTCACCCGCGAGATGCTGACGTCGATGACCGTGCCGGTGCTGATGTCGCATTGAAGCGGTCGTTCGGCACTCCCGCCAAATCCCGATCGTCATTCCGGGGCGCGCGCAGCGCGAACCCGGAATCCCGAGATTGTTGCGGATCAGGCCGTTTCCACCACGTCGGGATTCCGGGTTCGCTTGCTAACGCAAATGCCCCGGAATGACCGCTGGATTTCTTCGCTTCGCTCACAATGACGGGCAGCGAAGTAACGTTACACACACTTCCGAATATACGGCCGGTTGATCTCCCACAATTCGTCCAGGATCTTTTCGGCCGCGATGGCCGAGTTGACCACCGGATCGATCAGCAGCGCCTGCAGGGCCAGTTCCTTCGAGGCGTGGACGGCGGCCTCGACCGCGAGCTGCTGCACGCTGGCCTGCATCAGCATCAGCTTGGCGATCGGGTCGGGCAACGGGCCGAGCGACACCGGATGCACGCCGGCAGCATCCACCGTCACCGGGACTTCGACCGCGAGCTCCGCCGGCAGGTTGGGGATCACGCCGCGATTGATGACGATGCCGGATTCGATGAAGCGCTTCTGGTTGTGCAGCATCGCGGCGATCACCGCGGCGCCGCGCTCGCCCGACGGTTCGGTCCACCACTGCGGAATCGGCATGGTGCCGCCGAGCACGCCATTCAGCTGGGTGAGAAATTCGCCGCGCCAGCGTTCGTCCTGGTCGAAATCGTAGCCCTTCTCGCCGGCTTCCCAGCCATACGGCAGATACTCGCCGAGATGATCATCGCTGCAGGTCAGCCAATAGCCGAACGCGCGATACAGCCGTCGCGTGAACCGCCACGCATCGGGATCAAAGCTCTGTTCGGCGGCGCGAAACCGCGGATACAGATCCTCGCCGGTGTCGCGGTGACGGATCTCGGTCAGACACTGGAAGTGATTGAGCCCGGCGCCCCACACTTCAATCTCTTCGCGCGGCATCTGCATGATGTAGGCGACCGCGTCGCGGCCCATGAAGATGCCGTGACATAGCCCGATGTGGCGCACCTTGGTGTAGCGGCCGAGCGCCAGAATGATCCGGCTTTCGGGATTGGAGTAGTTGAGGAACAGCGCGGTCGGGCACAGCTCCTCGATGTCGCGGATGAAGTCGAACACCAAAGGGAGCGTGCGCAGCGTGAAGAACAATCCGCCCGGGCCGCCGTTCTCGCCGAGGGCGTGACGGATGCCGTGCTTCTTCGGTACCTCGAAGTCCTGCTTCCACAGCCGGTTGCGATCGATCGCGGTGGCGTTGATGACGAAGCCTGCGCCGTCCAGTGCGGCGCGGCGGTCGGTGGTCTGTTCGATGATCAGTCCGGCACCGGACCTTGCGTTCATCAGCTTCGCCAGCTCGGTCATTCTGCCGAGCGCTTCCGGATTGCGTCCGACCAGCGTCAGCGTCGAGCCGGCCAACACCGGCGACGCGAACAGGTCACGAAACATGCTGAGACCGAACGACGCACTGGAGGCGCCGAGGAACACGATCTTGGTGGTGTTGGTCATCTCAGGTCGCCTCCGCCTGCAGGCCGTTTAGCCGCGTGAGACGGGGCGATCCGCGCACGGGCTTTCGCCTGCTATCCGCTGCGAACGGATATGAAGTGAACCGCACCCGTGCGGACGCGGTCTTGACGCCGATCAACGGCACCGGCAGATGGCCACGCCACACTGACTGCCCGCCCGCCTGTCGAAATTTCATCAAAAGCATCAAACCGGAGTGCGCCTCGCGATGGTCGACATCGTCACCCTTACGCCCAATCCTGCGATCGACCTGTCGACGTCGGTCGAGCGTTTGGTGCCGAGCCGCAAGCTGCGCTGTGCGGCGCAGAAGCGCGACCCCGGCGGTGGTGGTATCAACGTGGCGCGTGTGGTCCAGCGGCTCGGGGGAAACGTCGAGGCGATCTTTCCGGCCGGCGGCTTCACCGGCAAGCTGCTCAAGCTGCTGCTCGACGAGGAGAACGTCCCAAACCGCATCGTCGAAGCGGTCGCGGAGACCCGCGAGGACTTCTCGGTCAGCGAAAATGCTACCGGCGAACAATTCCGCTTCGTGCTGCCCGGCCTGCCGCTGGCCGAGCACGAATGGCGCGGCATGCTGGAGACTCTGGCGGCGACCTCGCCGGCGCCGAAGATCGTGATCGGCAGCGGTAGCCTGCCGCCGGGCGTGCCGGTCGATTTCTACGCGCAGGCCGCCGCGGTGGCGAAACAGATCGGCGCGAAGTTCTTCCTCGATACCTCCGGCAAGCCGCTGACCGCGGCGCTGGCGCAGGGCGTCACGCTGATCAAGCCGAACCTGCGCGAGATGCAGGAGCTCGCCGGCCGCCCGCTCGGCTGCGAGAAGGAATGGGTCGACGCTGCGCGCGCGCATATCACGGCCGGTCAGGTCGAGATCGTGGCGCTGTCCCTCGGCCATCTCGGCGCGCTGCTGGTCACCAAGGACCAGGCGCTGCGGTCGCCGGCGTTGCCGGTGACCCCGGTGTCGACGGTCGGTGCCGGTGACAGCTTCCTGGCTGCCATCGCGCATCGCCTGGCGCAGGGCGGTTCGGTCGCGGACGCGTTCCGGCTCGGTCTTGCGGCCGGCTCGGCGACTCTCACCGTGCACGGCACGCAGCTGTGCGGGCCGGCCGAGGTCGAACGGCTGTACGGGCAGGTGATCATCGAGCCGATCTGAGCGGGCGCCTCGGTTCTGGTTGCTCGCGCGGTTTTGCCGCGCCGCGCAGGAACCGTTCGCGGAACCCCTGGTTGACGTGCGCAATGGCTGGCGGCGCGTTGCCAGGGAGTGCGCATGTCCCAAGACGAAGCCCGACTTCAAGACACCGACATCCCTGACACCGCCGACGGCACGGTCACCTATGATGGCCCGGCGGGCGGTTGGGGGTCGCTGCAGGGGATCAGTCAGATCTTCGGCAGGGAGTGGAGTTCGCCGGCCGCGATCGAAACCCTGATGCGCCAAAACAAGCCAAAAGGCTTCATGTGCGTCTCGTGCTCCTGGGCCAAACCCGCCGACCACCACACGTTCGAATTCTGCGAGAACGGCGCCAAGGCGACGCTGTGGGAGCTGACCAGCGCGCGCTGCACGCCGGAGTTCTTCGCCGAGCACAGCGTCACCGAGCTGCGCGGCTGGGCCGACTACGACCTTGAAATGCAGGGCCGGCTGACCGAGCCGATGCGCTATGACGCAACGACCGATCACTACGTGCCGTGTTCGTGGGACGAAGCGTTTCAGGCGATCGGCGAGCATCTGCGTTCGCTCGACCCGAAATCGGTGATCTTCTACGCCTCCGGCCGCGCCAGCCTGGAGACGTCGTATCTTTATGCGCTGTTTGCGCGGCTGTACGGCAACAACAACCTGCCCGACAGCTCCAACATGTGCCACGAGACCACCTCGGTGGCGCTGAAGAAGCTGCTCGGCGTCGGCGTCGGTACAGTCGTGTTCGACGATCTGGCGAAGTGCGACGCGATGTTCTTCTTCGGCCAGAACACCGGATCGAATAGCCCGCGCTTTCTGCACCCGCTGCAGGAAGCCGCCAAGCGCGGCGTCGAGATCATCACGTTCAATCCGGTGCGCGAGAAGGGGCTCGAAAGCTTCGTCAATCCGCAGAACCCGGCCGAGATGCTGACCGGGCGCAAAACCCGGATCAGCAGCCAATATCATCAGGTCAAAGCCGGCGGCGATGTCGCCGTGCTGATCGGCTTGTGCAAGCATGTGTTCGCCCGCGACGACGAGGCGAGGCGCGAGGGGCGCCGCGTGCTCGACGTCGATTTCATCGAAGTGCACACCCATGGTCTCGACGAATTCGAAGCCAAGGTTCGCGCCATCTCCTGGGACGAGATCGAGCGCGAGTCGGGTCTCAGCCGGGAGGCGATCGAGTCCGCCGGCGATGTTTATGTGAAAGCCGAGCGTGTGATCGGTGTCTATGGCATGGGCCTGACCCAGCACGCCCACGGTTTTCTCAACGTCGCGATGTTCGTCAATCTGCTGCTGCTGAGGGGAAATATTGGCCGCGACGGCACCGGCATTTCGCCGGTGCGCGGCCACTCCAACGTGCAGGGCCAGCGGACCGTCGGCATCTCGGAGAAGCCCGAGCTCGTGCCGCTGGACAAGATGGCCGAGCAGTTCGGGTTCGACCCGCCGCGCGACAAGGGCATGAACACGGTGGAGGCGTGCCACGGTCTCCTTGAAGGCAAGGTCCGAGCCTTCATCAGCCTCGGCGGCAATTTCGTTCGGGCGATCCCGGAGCGTGATGCGATGGAAGCCGCCTGGACGCGGATGCAGCTCACGGTGCAGATCGCCACCAAGCTGAATCGCAGCCATCTGATCAACGGCAAGGCCGCCTATCTGCTGCCCTGCCTCGGCCGCACCGAGCAGGATATCCAAGCGACCGGCCCTCAAGCGGTGACGATGGAAGATACATTCAGTTGCATTCAGGGCTCGATCGGTCTGCGCAAGCCGGCCAGCGAGCAGCTCAAGTCGGAGCTGGCGATCGTCGCCGGCATCGCCAAGGCGACGCTGCCGGACAACCCGAAGCTGAAATGGGACGACTGGGTCGGCGACTACGGCCTGGTGCGTGACCTGATCGCCGAGAGCTATCCGGAGATGTTTCACGACTTCAACGACCGGATGTTTACGCCCGGCGGGTTCTACAAGGGCAACGCGGCGCGCGAGCGGATCTGGAAGACCGAAAGCGGCAAGGCGGAGTTCACCACGCCGGACCGTCTGAATTCGATCGGCTTCGACGATGCGCCCGGCCGCTACCGGTTGATGACGCTGCGCTCCAACGATCAGTTCAACACCACAATCTACGGCATGAGTGACCGGCTGCGCGGCATCGAGGGACGCCGCGACGTGTTGCTGATCAATCCGGACGAGATGGCACGCGCCGGGCTGAGCGAAGGCCAGGAGGTCTGGCTCGAAGGCGACGCCGGTGACGGCGTGCATCGCGAAGCCGGGCCGCTCCGGGTGACACCGTTCAGGCTGCCCGATGGCTGCCTCGGCGCCTATTATCCGGAGATGAACTCGTTGATGCCGGTGTGGCACCATGACGACCCGTCGAAAACGCCGGCGGCCAAATCGGTGCCGGTGCGGATTCGGACCTGAGGCGGCATTCCAGCTTGATCCACGTCATCGCCTGTTCACGCCGTTCGATTAAGCCGCGGCAGGATGCGTCGTGTCGCACGCGCGTCATGCGGCCGGGTTGCGGCTTGCTCCAGCCGAATGATCGAGTTGCGCCAGCGCACGGCGGGGTGGCATTGCAAGGCTTGCACGCGTCGGCCACTATGCGGCGCTGCGACATCGCCGTCGGAACGCGCAAGACACCGTCGCGCACAGTGGGAATGGCCGGTTTCCGGCCGCTGGAATGAGAGGCCGCATGAGTCAAGGTGTCACCGCTCCGTTCGCCCGTCATGCGATGGCTTACGTGCTGGCGGGGGGACGCGGCAGCCGGCTGATGGAGCTCACCGACTGGCGTGCCAAACCTGCGGTGTATTTCGGCGGCAAATCCCGCATCATCGATTTCGCGCTGTCGAACGCGCTGAATTCGGGTATCCGCCGCATCGCGGTGGCGACGCAGTACAAGGCCCACAGCCTGATTCGGCATCTGCAGCGCGGCTGGAACTTCTTCCGCCCGGAGCGCAACGAGAGCTTCGACATTCTGCCGGCCAGTCAGCGCGTCTCGGAAGAGATGTGGTACCGGGGGACGGCCGACGCCGTCTTTCAGAACATCGACATCATCGAGAGCTACGATCCGAAGTTCATCGTGCTGCTGGCGGGCGACCACGTCTACAAGATGGACTACGAGAAGATGCTGCAGCAGCACGTCGAGCAAGGCGCCGACGTCACGGTCGGCTGCCTCGAAGTGCCGCGCGCCGAAGCGACCGCGTTCGGCGTGATGCACACCGATACGACCGACCGCATCATCTCGTTCCTGGAAAAGCCGGCCGATCCGCCGGCGATGCCCGGCAAGGCCGACAAGTCGCTGGTCAGCATGGGCATCTACGTGTTCGAGACCAAGTTTCTGCTCGACGAGCTGCGCCGTGACGCAGCCGATCCGAATTCGTCGCACGATTTCGGCAAGGACATCATCCCCTACATCGTCAAGCACGGCAAAGCGGTGGCGCATCACTTCGACAAGTCGTGCCGCCGGTCGAGTTCGGAGGCCGTCAGCTATTGGCGTGACGTCGGCACGGTTGACGCGTATTGGGCGGCCAATATCGATCTCACTGACATCGTGCCGGAGCTCGACCTGTATGATCGCGAGTGGCCGATCTGGACCTATGGCGAGATCACCCCGCCGGCGAAATTCGTCCACGACAAGGAAGGCCGCCGCGGCGAAGCGGTGTCGTCGCTGGTGTCCGGCGGCTGCATCATCTCAGGCGCGTCGCTGCGACACTCGCTGCTGTTCACCGGCGTTCGCGTTCACTCGTTCTCCCATGTCGAGAACACTGTGGTGCTGCCTTACGCCGACATCGGCCGCTCGTGCCGGCTGAAGAATGTGGTGATCGATGCCGAGGTCAAGCTGCCGGCCGGTCTGGTGGTCGGTGAAGATCCAGAGTTTGACGCGAAGCGCTTCAGGCGTACCGAAAACGGCATCTGTCTGATTACCCGCGCGATGATCGAGAAGCTCGACGCATGACGACACTGGCGGTTCTATCTGTTGCGTCGGAACTGTTTCCGCTGATCAAGACCGGGGGCCTCGCCGATGTGGCCGGCGCATTGCCGGCCGCCCTGCGTGCCAACGACGTCGCCGTCACCTCGCTGCTGCCGGGCTATCCGGCGGTGCTCGGCGGTATCGAGGATCCGCAGCAGGTCCACAGCTTCAACGAGCTGTTCGGCGGCACCGCGCGGCTGCTGGCGGCGCGCTGCGGCGATCTCGATCTATTTGTGCTCGACGCTCCGCATCTCTATGTCCGGCCCGGCAATCCCTATGTCGGCCCGGATGGCAAGGACTGGCCCGACAACGGCCTGCGTTTTGCGGCGCTGGCGCAGGTCGGCGCCGCGCTCGGCCAGGGCCTGCTGCCGCACTACAAGCCGGATGTGCTGCACGCCCATGACTGGCAGACCGGGCTGTTGCCAGCCTATCTGAAATATAGCGGCCGGCCTGGGCCGAAGACTGTCTTCACCATCCACAATCTGGCGTTCCAGGGGAGGTTTCCCTACGAGCTGCTCGGCAGGCTGGGCCTGCCGGAGCGCGCCTTCGGTCTCGACGGCATCGAGTATTACGGCGGTATCGGTTATCTCAAGGCCGGCCTGCAACTCGCCGACCGCATCACCACCGTGTCGCCGACCTACGCGGCCGAGATCCAGGGTTCGGAAGCCGGCATGGGCCTCGACGGCCTGCTGCGGCTGCGCGCCGATCGGCTGTCCGGCATCCTCAACGGCATCGATACCGACGTCTGGAATCCGGCCAGCGATGCGTTGATCTCCGCCACCTACGATGTCGAAAGCATCGCAGCCCGCGCCCGCAACAAGAAGGTGCTGCAAGCGCGGTTCGGTCTGAAGCCCGAGCCGGGCGCATTGCTGTACGGCGTGATCAGCCGGCTGTCGTGGCAGAAGGGGCTCGATCTCTTGCTCGAAGCCCTGCCGCAATTGATCGGTGGTGGTGCCCAGCTCGCCCTGCTCGGCTCCGGCGATGCCGAACTCGAACAGGGCTACGCGGCCGCGGCTCGCAAGTATCCCGGCCAGGTCGGCGCAGTGATCGGCTACGACGAAGCGCTCGCGCATCAGATCCAGGCCGGCGCCGACGCGCTGCTTGTGCCGTCGCGATTCGAACCCTGCGGCCTGACGCAGCTCTGCGCCCTGCGCTATGGCGCGGTGCCAGTGGTGGCGCGGGTGGGCGGTCTGGCCGATACGGTGGTCGACGCCAACGAGATGGCGACTGCCACAGGCGTCGCGACCGGCGTCCAGTTCGCACCGGTGACGACTGACGCGCTGATCAAGGCGTTCGGCAAAACCCGCGCGCTGTTTGCAGACGTCGTCGCCTGGCGCAATCTGCAGATCAACGGCATGACCACTGATGTGTCCTGGAAGAACCCGGCGCAGCACTACGCGAAGCTGTATCGCGATCTGGTGGCGGAGCGCTGAGCCGGTCGCCGGCGAGGTGTGCCCATCATCCCCGGTATTGTGGCGCAAACGCCACAAGCATTTGAGCCGGTAATCATCCATATCCACCGGCATGAGCCCGAACGGCAATCAGTACGCTGTTCACCTCTTGAAGGATCTCCGCGCCACCTTGGACGGGGCTCGCCAGGCCGAAACAACAATCCGAGATCGGGAGGAGTAGCTAGGCCACCTCGACGCCTCGCTGCGCATTATTCATCCCGACTATAGGGTCGACAGCGTCGCTCCCAAGCGATGCGCCGCGTCAAGCTGTTCGGAGGCGGGGAGCTTAACCGGCTCATCCTGGACGCGTTGGGGCGCTTAAGGGCGCCACTGTCAGGCTGGAAATCGCCTAGGCTATCGTGGTCGTGAAGGGCTATGGCGCGGAGGCGTTGCCGGCCTCGCCAAGCGCGGGCGAATCTCACCGATGAGGAGTTACCAGAACGGCTCAAAGCGTACCGCTTCTCCGAACCCAAGGTGAGTATTGCTAATAAGCCATCGCGCGTCGCTAACCGCATCGTTCTTCTTCGTCTATCTTGCGGTGATGGAGCTTCAGGGAGTAGCTTTGGAGGTGATTTAGAAGAGGCGAAAAAACTACGTAGAGTATTTTGAGCATAAAAAAATAACGCGATACCTTCGACATAAAGCCGGATACCAAGGCAGGAATCTTGATGGGGCTTAAAGAAGATTACGAAGCCAAAAAGGCCGCAGATGAGGACCGGTACAACAGAAAACAGCGGGCCGACAAAGAAGCTAAATGGGCGCGGGAGAGTTTTCTCCGCCACCCAGATAGAATGATCAAGTACACTGGATACTTGCAGCTTTATACCCTCGTCCTCTCCGTCTCTACCATCCTTCTTTTCGCCGCTACAATTTACAATGCAGTGGTGCTGCATTCCACCGATGAGAAAATCGGGGAGTCCTATACCGCGGTCCAGCGGCCATTCGTTACCGCCAAGGATGTGATAGTCGATGAGAATGTGATGCCGGGCTACTGGATGTTCGGCGTTCGATTCGAGAACAATGGGAACACCCCAACTTACAAAATGAACTACTCGTCCATTTCCAGTCTCAGCCTCCCAACTGACCCGGAAGATGCGCCGCGCGATCCAAGTCAAATTGTATCTAAAGGCACCGCCTTGATCGGACCTAAGGGGCAGTACCTTCCGGAAGGAACTCAAAGCGGAATATTGGTAAAGACCGCGGAAGAACTCGCCGCCTCCAGAGGTAAATATTTCATTCGTGGTGTGGCTCGCTATCGCGATCTCTTCAAGGGATCGGAGGAACACATCACAAAGTACTGCTTTGCGGTCACCCCATACCTTGAAGGCAACATTCTGAAGGCAGGAATTCAGCGCTGCCTTTACTGGAACTGCGCAGACGACGAGTGCAAGGAAGACAAAGAGCGCTACGAAGCCGCACTCAAGAAGGTGAACACTCCCAAATAGCGCCGCCGCCCATCGGTTGACGGGGCTAATCCCACCGCAAACTGCCGCCATCCACCAGGAGAGGCGGCATGGCCAAACGTCGGAAGCAATCCCAAAAGCCCACTCATAACCCGGACTTCTGGTTCAAGGCGGCGGACTCTGTCGCCCGCATTATTGAGGCTGTTGCACTCCTTGTAGGTAAGTTTTGGACTTGATCGGCGCTTGTGGCGTTCGTGCCATAATACCGATCATCCCCAGCATCTCGCCTTGCCGCAGCGATGGTCTTGATCGCCGTCGCGGCTCGTGACAGCGATACTGTCACGACGATCCCGCCAAGGGACGCGAACGACAACAAGGGAGAAACCCATGCCCGGCCAGGATACCGTGCTGATCGAGCGCGACGGTCCGGTGACCATCGTCACGATTAATCGCCCCGAGCGCCGCAACGCCGTTGATGGCGCGACCGCCAAAAAACTGTACGACGCCTTCCTGGCGTTCGATGCCGACGAGTCCGCTTCCGTTGCGGTGTTCACCGGCGCGGGCGGCACGTTCTGCGCCGGGGCCGATTTGAAAGCGGTGGCGGCGGGCGATGCCGAAAAGAAGCGCGAAATCGCCGGCCACAATACGCTGGCGCCGATGGGGCCGAGCCGTCTGCGGCTGTCCAAGCCGGTGATCGCGGCGGTCGAGGGCTTTGCGGTCGCCGGCGGGCTCGAACTGGCGCTGTGGGCCGATATGCGCGTGGTCGCCGAAGACGCGACGTTCGGGGTGTTCTGCCGCCGTTTCGGCGTGCCGCTGATCGATCTCGGCACCATCCGGTTGCCGCGGCTGATCGGCCATTCGCAGGCGATGGATCTGATCCTCACCGGCCGGCCGGTGGCGGCCGACGAGGCGCACCGCATCGGCCTCGCCAACCGCTTGGTGCCGCGCGGTGAAGCGCTGCCGAGGGCGATCGAACTCGCCAAGCAGATCTCGCAATTTCCGCAAACCTGCCTGCGCGCCGACCGGCTGTCCGCCTTCCAGCAATGGGATCTGCCCGAAGAAGACGCGATCATGAACGAGATGCGCGGCGGGCTGAAGGTCATCCAGTCCGGCGAGACTCTGTCCGGAGCGACCCGCTTCGCCCAGGGCGAAGGGCGGCATGGGGCGTTCGGCAAGCCGGCTCCATGATCAGGCGTAGCGACCAGGCCGGGACCGGCAGATCGCATCGCGGTGCGATTGCCGCGTTGCTTTGCATTGCGCTGTCGTTCGCCGCCTCCGCGGCCCGCGCCGATTGCTACGACCGCGACCGCAGCGGCCATCAGACGCGCTTTCGTCTGGCGGCTGCGGAGGCGATCGACCAGCGTACCGGGCTGATCTGGCAGCGCTGCTCGGTGGGCAAGAGCTGGAGCGACAACGCCGGCTGCAAGGGCGAGGCTGGTTATTTGGGCCTCGATCAGGCGATCGCCGCGGCGAGCGCCGCTGGCAATGGCTGGCGCGTGCCGTCGGGCGCGGAGTTGGAGAGCATCGTCGATACCGACTGCGGCAGCCCGGTGGTCGATACCACGGTGTTTCCCGACATCGTGCCGACCGAGGAAGGCCTGGCCAAATACTGGTCCGTCACGCCGTACGGAATGCTCGACCTGTACTGGAATTTTGACTTTGTCGACGGCCATCCGGACAGCAACAGCCGGGGTATCCGCCTCGCCGTGCGGCTGGTGCGCGCGGCCAAACCCGAAACCAAGCCGAACGCGAACTAAGCGCTGCGGCCAGCCTCAAATCAGCCTCAGGCCCTTGAGACTGGCGTGGCCGTTCTTGCCGACGATGATGTGGTCGTGCACTGCGATGCCGAGAGGCTCGGCGATCGCCACGATCGATTTCGTCATCTGAATATCGGCCTGCGACGGCGTCGGATCGCCCGAGGGGTGATTGTGCACCATGATCACCGCGGTCGCCGACAATTCCAGTCCGCGTTTGACGATCTCGCGCGGATACACCGGCGTGTGGTCGACGGTGCCGACCTGCTGCAGTTCGTCGGCGATGAGCTGGTTGCGCTTGTCGAGGAACAGGATTCGGAACTGCTCCTTGTCGGCGAACGCCATGGTGGTGCGGCAATAGTCGATCACTGCCGACCAGGACGACAGCACGGTTCGCTGCTTCACCTGCCCCTTGGTCACCCGCGCAGCCGCAGCCGCGATCAGTCCGATCTCGATGATGGCGGCTTCGCCGACCCCGCTGACTTCGCGCAGCCGTTCGGCCGGCGCATGCACCGCCTCGGCGAACGAACCGAACCGGGCGATCAGCTCCTTCGCGATCGGTTTGACGTCCCGGCGCGGCAGCGCCCGGAACAGCACCAGTTCGAGCAGTTCGTAGTCGGATAGCGCGTCGGAACCGGCCTCGCGAAACCGCTCCCGCAGCCGCTCGCGATGGCCATGATAATGCGGCGCTTCGGCAAATCCTGGCTGCTGCAGTCGCTCGGCGTTGTCTGTCGGCATGTCCACGGCCGCGCATTTGATGCTGCCACAACCATGCCGTGCCGGGCGGCATTTGCAACCCGAATCCGGCCCTTCTTTCGGGCGCTTAACAGAATCAGTCGGCGCTCGGTAGCCGCCGCATCGTGAATTCGATGGTGTCGCCGGGCAGTTCGCGCCAGCTCTCGACGCTGCTCATGTAGGCCGCCTTCGGCCACGCCTCGAGAAACTCCTTCGCCTTGGCGCGGGCGGCGGGCCTGGGCAGCACGAAGGTCTCGCGCAGAAAGCCGTCGGCAGGCCTGCTGCGCTGCGCCATCCGCGTCGCAAGATCGCGCGGCAAGTCCCGGGGACGATCGACCATGGCGGCGCCTCCGCTGCGCTCCTTCGCACCCAAGATAGTCGGTCCCGGGAACGAATCCGAGTCCTTCGACTTTGAGTCCGGTTCGAGTAGCAGTGGAGTATGCGTCATGGCCCCCCGCGCCAACTGGAAGGGCTTTCTACGGTTGTCCCTGGTGACCTGCCCGGTAGCGCTCTACCCGGCCACGTCGGATTCCGACAAGATCAGCTTCAATCAGATCAACCGCGCCACCGGCCACCGGATCAAGTACCTCAAGGTCGACGCCGAGACCGGCGACGAGGTGCCGACCGACGAGATCATGAAGGGCTATAAGGTCGATACCGACAGCTACATCGAGATCACCAAAGATGAACTCGACAATCTTGCGCTTGAATCGACCCGCACGATCGAGATCGATCAGTTCGTGCCGCGCGCGGAGATCGACGATCTGTATCTGGTGCGCCCCTACTATCTGGTGCCGGACGGCAAGGTCGGCCACGACGCCTATGCGGTGATCCGCGAGACCATCCGGTCGATGGACAAGGTGGCGCTGGCGCGGGTGGTGCTGACCAACCGCGAGCACGTCATCGCGCTGGAGGCGCGCGACAACGGCCTGGTCGGAATGCTGTTGCGCTATCCGTATGAGGTGCGCGATGCCGCCGATTATTTCGACGATATCCAGGACGTGAAGATCACCAAGGACATGCTCGACCTCGCCAAGCACATCGTCGAACAGAAGTCCGGCCATTTTCGGCCGGACCTGTTCGAGGATCACTACGAGACCGCGCTCACCGAACTGATCAACACAAAGATGGCCGGACAGCCGGTCAAGCCGCAGGCCCGTCCGCGCGGGGACAACGTTGTCGATCTGATGGACGCGCTGCGGAGGAGCCTCGGCGAGGGCGGAAAGTCGGTGCCGGCAACTGCATCGAAAAACTCAGGCGCGGACAAGCCCGCCGCCGCCAAACCTGCCAAAGCCAAGAAGCGCAAGACCGCGCCTGGCCAGAAGGAAATGCTGCTGCCGATCTCAGGTGCGGGCGCCAGTAAGGCCAAGGACGAGACCGCGAAGACGAAGAAGCCGGCGCGGAGCCCGGCGACGGTGAAGACGAGGAAGGCTGGTTAGTGGCGCCTCGCCGAGGCTGTGCGAGCAAAGCCTCTCAACGAGTCATTCCGGGGCGCGAGCATAGCTCGCGGACCCGGAATCCATATGCCGCAGCAGCGCGGAGAAGCACCGCGTGAGTCAACCGCGGACCGTGCTTCAATCGAGAGTCTAGGGGTTATGGATTCCGGGTTCGCCGCTGCGTGGCGCCCCGGAATGACGAAGGTGGAAAATCCAGATGGGTCAGGGCGAGAGAGGGCTGTGCCCACGCTAGGCTGACCGTCAGCCCTGGAACGGCGGCTTGTCGAGGCCCTTGGGAGAGGCGGTGAAGATTTCGCAGCCGTCTTCGGTGACGCCGATCGAGTGTTCGAACTGCGCCGACAGAGAGCGGTCGCGGGTCACCGCGGTCCAGCCGTCGGACAGGATCTTCACATAGGGTTTGCCGAGATTGATCATCGGCTCGATGGTGAAGAACATGCCGGGCTTCAGCACCGCACCCTGCCCCGGGCTGCCGACGTGAATGATGTTCGGCTCGTCGTGGAACAGCCGGCCGAGGCCGTGGCCGCAGAAGTCGCGCACCACGCTCATCTGCTGCGGTTCGACGAAGCTCTGGATGGCGTGGCCGATGTCGCCGGTGGTGGCGCCCGGTTTGACGGCCGCGATGCCGCGCAACAGCGACTCGTAGGTGACGTCGATCAGCCGCTCGGCTTTGCGGGCGATCGGGCCGACCGGATACATCCGGCTGGAATCGCCGTACCAGCCGTCGACGATCATGGTCACGTCGACATTGACGATGTCGCCTTCCTTCAGCGGCCGGTCGCCCGGCATGCCGTGGCAGACCACGTGGTTGAGCGAGGTGCAGGTCGAGTAGCGGTAGCCGCGGTACATCAGCGTGGCCGGATAGGCGCCGTTGCTGAAGGCGAAGTCGCGAACGAAATCGTCGATCCGCGAGGTCGGAACCCCCGGCTTGACGATGTCGACGAGTTCGTCGAGGCAGCGCGCCACCACTTGGCCAGCCTTGCGCATACCGGCGAAGCCGGCGGGGCCGTGCAGCTTGATCTGCCCGGTCTTGCGCTGGGCGGTTTCGGTGGCGTCGACGTAGCTCATGCGGACCAGTCTGTTTAAGGGTGATTTGAGCCCAATCTAGTGACCGCAGCCCGATGCAGCAAGCGCGGGCGCCGGCCGTCTGGGTCGCCGGCCGGACATGGCCGCGGTAAGCGGCCTCGGCGGCAATGCTCTCTTGGCGACGCAATCCGGCGACGTTAAGGATGAACAGCACCTTCACCAAATCGCAGAGAGGCAATGGAGTCCCTCGACTCGGTCAGCATCGCCATTCTGCTCGGTTCGGTCCTGGTGATGGCGGGAATCCTGTCGAGCCTGCTGGCGCTGCGGTTCGGCGCGCCGCTGCTGCTCGTGTTCCTGGTCATCGGCATTCTGGCCGGCGAGTCCGGTCCCGGCGGCATCAACTTCAACGATCTCGGCACCACCTACCTCGTCGGCTCGGTCGCGCTGGCGCTGATCCTGTTCGACGGCGGTTTGAAAACGCGATTCTCCAGCATCAAGGCGGTGCTGGCGCCGTCGATGGGGCTGGCCACGGTCGGCGTGCTGCTCACCGCGCTGGTGACCGCGCCGGTTGCCCGATACGCGCTCGATCTGAGCTGGGTCGAAGCGCTGCTGGCGGGCGCTGTCGTCGCCTCGACCGACGCAGCGGCGGTGTTCCTCCTGGTCCATGCCCAGGGGCTGCGGCTGCGCCCGCGCGTCGGTGCGACCCTGGAGGTCGAATCCGGCACCAACGATCCGTTCGCGGTGTTCCTCACCTTGATGCTGGTCGAGCTGATCACGCGCGGTGAAAGCTCGATCCTGCATGTGCTGATCGAGTTCGTCCGCGAGGCCGCGCTCGGCGCGGTGATCGGCGTGGTCGGCGGCCGCGTCGTGGTGATGGCGCTGAACCGGGTGGCGCTACCGCAAGGCCTGCATGCGCCGTTCGTGACCACCGCAGCGCTGGTGGTATTCGGTGCCGCGCAGATGTCGCATGCCTCGGGATTTCTCGCGGTGTATCTCGCCGGCATGATCATCGGCAATCAGCCGACCCGCGCGCACAATTCCGTGGTGGCGTTTCTCGATGCTGCCACCTGGCTGGCGCAGATCGTGATGTTCGTGCTGCTCGGCCTTCTGGTATCGCCGCAGCGGCTGATGGGCAGCATCGGCCCGGCGGTGGTGATCGCGCTCGCCCTGATGCTGGTGGCGCGACCGCTCGCGGTGTTCATCTGCCTGGCGCCGTTCCGCTTCAACTGGCGGGAGCGGCTGTTTATCGCCTGGGTCGGCCTGCGCGGCGCGGTCGCGATCTTTCTGGCGTCGATCCCGATGCTGGTCGGGTTGTCGAAGGCGTATCTGTATTTTGATGTCGCCTTCGTGGTGGTGCTGATCTCGCTGATGCTGCAGGGCTGGACGCTGGCGCCGGCGGCCCGCAAGCTGCTTGTCGCGCTGCCGCGCTCCGATCGCGGCCCGCGCCGTATCGAACTGGATCTGCCCGGCCAGCTCGAACAGCAGCTGGTCGGCTATGCGGTCCGGCCGAAGAGCCTGTATCTGAAGCGCGGCCTGATCCCGTCGTGGTCGAAGCCGACGCTGGTGATCCGCGATCAACGCATTCTCACCCCCGAAGAGGCCGAGCCGGTGGCCCCCGGCGACTACGTCTATCTGCTGGCGCCGCCCGAGAAGGCCGCGGCGCTCGATCGCTTCTTCGTCGACATGCCGCCGTCGACGGCGCCGGATCCGCATCTGCTCGGCGACTTCATCGTGCCGGGCGAGACCTCGCTCGGCGATCTCGCCGCCGCCTACGGAATCAGCGTGCCGCCCGGCCAGGAGGCGCTGACGCTGGCCGATTACTTCGACATCTATCTCGATCAGGCCCCGATGGTCGGCGCGACGCTGCCACTGGATTCGATCGTGCTGGTGGCGCGCAGCCTCGGCGGCGGCCGCGTCAATGTGGTCGGCCTGCGGCTGCCGGAGGAAGAAGACGAAGCTCCGACGCCGACCCGGCTCACCAAAGTCAGGACCAAGCTGTCGGAGGTCTGGTCGTTGCTGGCCGGCGTGTAGCCTGGAACAACTCAAACGAAGTGATTAGTCCGGCTTTTTGTCGGGCGCGTTCAGCACCGTCCGGCATTCGGCCGGCAGTTCCGACAGCGTGAGCTGATGCCGCGGCGGAGGCGGCTTGAGCGGCGGCTTCGGATGCAGCACTGCGTCGCTGAACCAGTAGGCGAAGTCGGAGGCATCGCAGCCTTCGCCCGGCGGCGGTTCGGCCTGCGCTTCGCAGCCCTCGATACCGGCGGGGCAGCGCAGCCGGATGTGGAAGTGGTAATCGTGGCCGTACATCGGCCGCACCTTGTGCAGCCAGCCGCGGTCGCCTTTGGCCTCGCGGCACAGCGCCTTCTTGATCGCAGCGTTGACGAAGATTCGGTCCACCTGTGGCTCCAGCGCCGCGGCGCGGATCACCTTCCAATGCGTCGGCGTCCAGGCCGACGGCTCGATGTCCAGCCGGTCGCTGCGGACCATCATCACCGCCGACATCTCTTCGCGCTCGTTGCGCGACAATTGCCGGTTCGGCATCGGCGTCAGCCAGATATCGGCGTCGAGCCCAACCTGGTGGCTGGCGTGGCCGGTCAGCATCGGCCCGCCGCGCGGCTGGGACATGTCGCCGACCAGGATACCGTTCCAGCCCGCCTGCTCGCGCGCCTTGTCGGCGACTCGCTCGATCAGCCGTACGGTGGCGGGAAGCGCCCACGCCCGATTGCGCGACAGGCGCATCACCTGCCAGCTCGGCCCGTTGATAGGTAGTGAAATGCCGCCGGCCATGCAGCCCTTGGCGTAGAATCCGATCGGGCGGGGCTGTTGCGCGGTTGGGCGCAGCTTGCGGGCGAACAGCTCGCGTGCCGCGAGGTTGGGATCGTCCGGATGCGCCAGCGGAGGCAGCGGTTTGGGATCGAGCGTGCCTTTGTCCTGGGCCACGGCAGCCGGGACGAGCGACATCATCGCAGCAAGTAAGCTGGCGAGCCGGACCGGAGCAGCAAGAATCGCGCGGCGCATTCCATCACTATACCGCACGCGCGCCTGATCTCGACGGGCACGCGGGGGCTTTGGCTTGGCCGGGCGGGGATGACTTCCGCTGAATTCGTCCGTTCTTAAGCCCACGCTAACCTTGCCGGAGTCTGGCGCAATTTGCAGCGCCGGGTGGGCAATCGCTCACCGCGTGGGCAATGTCGGGCTGGAGTCCGCGGAAAGACCGTCGAATCCCTCTGCTGGAGGTTATTCGACACCGTCTTGAACCTGCGACTTGCCTGCCCGGCGAGCACATCCCGGTCCGGCCCGCCCCCTTCCAGCCTGCGACATCCCTGCCGTTATACAATTTTTTCAGACACTTATTGCACAACCAGGGCGTCATTTGCGTGTTGGTGGGGCGTGGTGAATGCCGCAAGTCCGGCTGAAGAAAAAGAAGACGGCCCGAATCCGTCCGCCTGCCGGCAGCGCCAAGCCGCGCCGCAGCGCGCTGCCCGCCCCCAAGACGTTGTCGAAACCGCGCCGGACGGCGCGGCCGGCGGATGTTGCAGAAGGTGAGCGCGCGGTAGCGGCCGCGCTGGAGGAAGCCAGGCGCTCGCACGCGCGGCTGCGTGAGGCGATCGACATCCTGCCCCAAGGTATCGTGTTCCTCGATGCCGAGGGCCGCTACATCCTCTGGAACAAGCGCTACGCCGAGATCTACAAGGCAAGCGCCGATCAGTTCAGTCCCGGCGCGCGGATCCAGGATACGATGCGCATCGGCATCGCGCGCGGCGACTATCCGGAGGCCGAGGGCCGCGAGGAAGAATGGATCGCCGAGCGGCTGCAGCGGATGTTTAATCCCGGCTCCAGCCATGAGCAGGTGCTGGCCGACGGCCGCTGCATCCAGATCGAAGAGCGGACCACTTCCGACGGCGGCATCATCGGCCTGCGCGTCGACATCACCGAGCTGAAGCAGCGCGAAGCCTCGTTCCGGCTGATGTTCGAAAGCAATCCGGTGCCGATGATCGTCTGCGCGGTGAACGACGAACGCATCCTCGCCGTGAACGATGCCGCGGTCGAGCACTACGGCTACTCGCCGTCCGAATTCGCCTCGCTGACGATCCGCCGCCTGCAGGCATTCGAGACCGAGCTGCCCTGGGCCGGCAACCACACCCATGAAGAGCGCACCGCGCGCACCTGGAAGCACGTTAAGGCCGACGGCTCGCTGATCGATCTGGCGATCTACTCCCGTCAGCTCACCTATAATGGCGAGCCCGCGGTGCTGCTGGCGCTGATGGACATCACCGAGCGCAAGCGCGCCGAGATGCGGCTCGCCTTCATGGCGCATCATGACGGCCTCACCGGACTGCCGAACCGCAATTCGCTGCGCAAGCGGCTCGACGAGCTGCTGATTCAGACCCGACGCACCGGCGAGAAGATCGCGGTGCTGTTCGTCGGCATCGACAATTTCAAGGCCGTCAACGACACGCTCGGCCATGCGGTCGGCGACAAGCTGCTGCGCGGTGTCGCCCGCCGGCTGCGCTCGACGCTGCGTGAGGAAGATCCGCTGGCGCGGCTCAACTCCGACGAATTCGCCGTGATCCAGACCGGCATCAAGCGGCCCGAGGATATCGTGCTGCTTGCTAAGCGGCTGCTGCACGCGATCGCCGAGCCCTATCTGCTGCAAGGCCATTCGGTGGTGGTCGGCGCCAGCATCGGCATCGCGGTGGCGCCCGGCGACGGCGACGATTCCGAAAAACTGCTGATGAACGCCGACATGGCGCTGTCGCGCGCCAAGAAAGACACCCGCGGCACCTTCAGCTTCTTCGAAGTGGGGATGGACGCGCGTGCCCAAGCGAGGCGCAAGATCGAGACCGATCTGCGTGCAGCGTTGCAGCACGAAGTGCTGCGCCCTTACTATCAGCCACTGGTCCGCCTCGCCGACGGCCGCATCACAGGTAGCGAAGCGTTGGTACGCTGGCCGCATCCTGAGCGCGGCATGATCTCGCCGGCCGAATTCATTCCGGTCGCCGAAGACACCGGACTGATCAACGCCATCGGCGCGCAGATCCTGCGCTCGGCCTGCATGGATGCTGCGCGCTGGCCGGACGATGTCCGCGTCGCCGTCAACTTGTCGCCGTTGCAGTTCCGGGTCGGCAATCTGCTGTCGGTGGTGATGGATGCGCTGAAGCAATCCGGCCTGCCGCCGCGCCGGCTGGAGCTCGAGATCACCGAAACGCTGCTGCTCGAAAAGAGCAGCCAGGTGCTGGCGACGCTGCATGCGCTGCGCGCCCTCGGGGTGCGGATCTCGATGGACGATTTCGGTACCGGCTATTCGTCGCTGAGCTATTTGCGCAGCTTCCCGTTCGACAAGATCAAGATCGATCAGTCGTTCGTCCGCGGGCTGTGCGACAATCGCGAATCCCAGGCGATCGTGCGCTCGATCATCAGTCTCGGCAACGGCCTCGGCGTCACCATCACGGCCGAGGGCGTCGAAAGCGAGGCGGAGCTGAGCTGGCTGCGTGCAGAAGGCTGCCAGGAGGCGCAAGGCTTCCTGTTCAGCCAGGCCCGCCCGAACGCCGAAATCACCGGGCTACTCGACCTGCAGCAGAGCGGAGCCTCCGCCGGTGCAGAGTTTGCGATGGGATCGGCGCGGGTAGCTTAAACCTCGCGCCGCCTACTACTTGGCCTCGGCGCCGAGGCCCAGCGCGTCGGCCATCACCCGGAACACGTCGGTGTTCTCCAGCGAACCGCGAACGCGGTCGCTGCCGGGGCCGGCGGCGGTCAGGATCACGTCCTCGCCGGAGTGCACGCTGGCATTCATCATCGCCGGCAGATTGCCGATGCGCAGCACCGCCCCGGGCACGCCCTTGTACTTGTCGTTGGCCTTGAAGGTGCCGGGCTTGTCGCCCGCCTCGGTCGGCTGGTTCGGCCCGTCGAGCTTCGGCCGCAGCGTCTCGTAGTGATCCGGAAGACTGGCCGAGAAGATCGCGATGCGCCGGCTGACATCGACGCGGTCCGGATAGCCGTCCGCATCGGGTGCCGGATAGTTCGGAAAGCCGGCGCGTTCGTACACGCCGATCCGCTCGCGCAGCGGCACGTCGTCACCCTCGGCGAGATCGTCGCGCACGGTGCCGACCAGCGCGTTGGGATGGTTGTGATCGGCCACCACCAGGATCAGCGTGTCGTCGCCGCGGGCCTTGGCCCAGTCGCGGGTCTGGCGCACCGCGTTGTCGAGCATGATGGTGTCATAGACGGCGCGCTCCATGTCGAGCGCATGGGCGTATTTGTCGATCAGGCCGGATTCGACCATCAGGAAGAAGCCCGCGTCGTTCTTCGACAGCACATCGAGCGCGACCGCGACCTGCTGGGTCAGATCAGGCTGGTCGGGGTTCTTGGCGACGCCACCACCTTTCAGGAAACGGCGGTCGAGCACGCCGTCCATGTTGCCGGGCGCGAACAGGCCGAGCAGTTTTCGCGGGCCCGTCTTGCTCGCCGCGTCGAGGTCGGTCGTGTTAGTGACGACCGCGTAGCCGGCGTCGCGGAACTTCGCCAGATAATCGATATCATCCTTGCGCTTGCCGTTCGCGCTCTTTGGCAGGAAGTAAGCGGCGCCCCGCCCATCAGCACGTCGGGCTGCGCGGCATAGAACTGCGCGACGATGTCGTCATAAGTCGCGCGGCGGCGGGTGTGGGCGATCACCGCGGCGGGCGTCGCGTCTTCCACTTCGGTGTTGGTGACGATGCCGATCGACAGCCCCAGCCGTCGCTTCGCGACCGACGCAAGCGTTTCCACCTTGGGATCGTCGAGCGGGTCGGGGGTGCGGTCCGCATAGACCCCCATCGCGTTGACGGCGGCCTTGTGGCCGGTCGCGTAGGCGCTGGCCGCATTGGCCGAGTCGGTGATGATCGAGTCGCTGCCCGCGGTCGAGACCAGCGCCATCTGCGGCATATCGTCGATCGCCAGCTTGCCGCCCGCACGGCCTTCCTGAATGCCTTTCGACAGCAGTCGTGCCGCCACCCGATGCGCCGGCGACAGCCCGTCGCCGATAAACAGGATCACGTTCTTGGCCCAGCGTGGCCCGGTGTCGTACACGGTCCAGCTCACGCTGCGGCGCGCAGCGCCGTCGCCGGCTTCGACGGTGTAGCGGCCGGGCGTGCTCAGCGTCACGTCGCGCAGCAACAGCGCCGATCGCGGCTGGCCCGCTTCTTGCGCGATCAGCTCCGGCGCCTTGCCGAACACGCTCGCGGCGTCAGCGCCATTGATGGTGATGCTGGCTTTATCGGCGGTGACTTCGCCGGCGAATTCGACCTTGAGGTCGAATCTGGTGCCGGCCAGGATCTCGGCGCGGTCGATTGGATAAATGGTTTGGGCCGAAGCGGCTGAAACGAACATCAGTGACGCAAACGCCGTCGCGACAATATGCTTGGTCATCATAAACGGTCCTGATTGGCGCGCGGACCGTATGAGCGGCAAATGACGGCTGGATGACGAAGGCGCATGGCGGTGGCTGTTGCTCGATCTTAGCAACCAACCACGCATGTCATTCCGGGGCGCGTGAGCGCAAGCTCGCGCGAACCCGGAATCTCGACGTTTGGGGCACTGCCGGTCGTTCAACAACCTCGAGATTCCGGGTTCGCGAGCTGCGCTCGCGCCCCGGAATGACGGTGAGTTGCTATCAGCCCTTGTCGTTTTCCAGCTGCGGGATCGGCGTGCCTTCGCCGGACGACAGCAGGCCGGTCTTGGCGTAGAGGCCGAGCTTGGCGCGGGTGTCGGTGATGTCGAGGTTGCGCATAGTGAGCTGGCCGATGCGGTCGGCCGGCGTGAACGGCGCGTCCTCGACCTTCTCCATGCTCAGCCGCTCCGGCGCGTAGGTCAGGTTCGGGCTGACGGTGTTGAGGATCGAGTAGTCGTTGCCGCGGCGCAGTTCGAGCGTCACCTCGCCGGTGATGGCACGGGCGACCCAGCGCTGCGCAGTCTCGCGCAGCATCAAAGCCTGCGAGTCGAACCAGCGGCCCTGATACAGCAGCCGGCCGAGCTTCATGCCGTTGATGCGGTACTGCTCGATGGTGTCTTCGTTGTGAATGCCGGTGACCAGCCGCTCATAGGCGATGTGCAGCAGCGCCATGCCGGGCGCCTCGTAGATGCCGCGGCTCTTGGCCTCGATGATGCGGTTCTCGATCTGGTCGCTCATGCCGAGGCCGTGACGTCCGCCGATGGCATTGGCTTCGTAGAACATCGCGACCGGATCAGTGAAAGTCTGGCCATTGAGCGCGACCGGCTGGCCTTCCTCGAACCGCACCGTGACGGCTTCGGCTTTCACCGCGCAGTCGTCCCGCCAGAACGGCACGCCCATGATCGGGTTGACGATCTTGATGCCGCTGTCGAGATGTTCGAGGTCCTTGGCCTCGTGGGTGGCGCCGAGCAGGTTGCTGTCGGTGGAGTACGCCTTTTCGGCGCTCATCTTGTAGGCGAAGCCGTGCGAAGTCATGAATGCCGACATCTCGGCGCGGCCGCCGAGCTCGTCGATGAACTGCTGGTCGAGCCAGGGCTTGTAGATCCGCAAGGCCGGATTGGTCAGCAGGCCGTACCGGTAGAACCGCTCGATGTCGTTGCCCTTGTAGGTCGAGCCGTCGCCCCAGATGTTGACGCCGTCTTCCTTCATCGCCGACACCAGCATGGTGCCGGTCACGGCGCGGCCGAGCGGGGTGGTGTTGAAATACGCGATGCCACCGGTCGAGACGTGGAAGGCGCCGGCCTGGATCGCCGCGATGCCTTCGTGCACCAGCTGGGTGCGGCAATCGACCAGCCGGGCTTTCTCGGCGCCGAACTCCATCGCCTTGCGCGGGATCGCGTCGTAGTCGGCCTCGTCGGGCTGGCCGAGGTTCGCCGTATAGGCGAACACCTTGGCGCCCTTCTGCTTCATCCACAGCAGCGCCGCGCTGGTATCGAGACCCCCTGAGAAAGCGATGCCGACGTTTTCGCCCTTGGGCAGGCTTTTCAAGATCGTAGTCATTGGAAGTCCCAATCGGTTGAAGCAGTTGCGGTTGCTGCGCGCATATCAAACTTCGCGGCCAGCGGCACGCGTTTAATCGCGGCGGAGGTGCGGATGCGGCTCAGGCGGCCGGCGCCGGGCCGATGTCCTGGCCGCGCCATTTCTTCAGCCGCAGCCGGTACAGCGGCCAGAACGCGCGGGTCAGCGCCGCGTCGATCGCCTCGTCCGAGGTCTGGCTCCAGGCCCAGCGGTAGATCAGTGCGTAAAGCAGCCAGATCACCAGGAAGGTGACGAGGCCGGCGATGGCCACATCCGTGAAGAAGTGTCCGCCGAATGCCATCCGCAGGCCGCTGGTGACGGTGCCGAAGGTGAAGGCCGCCGCATAGGCGTAGGGGCGCACCGCCGGCGGGGTCAGCGCCGCGGGCGCGAAGGTCCAATAGGCGGTGGCGCCCTCGCCGGAGAAGAACGAGCAGTTCTTCGGGCAGGCGCCGGAATTGTCCCACCACGCCTTGAACTGCCACGGGCCATTGAATTCGGTCACCGCGGCCGGCCGCGGCCGGCCCCAATGGCTCTTGAAGGTCATGTTGGTGAGGACGCCGGCCGACAGCGTGATGCTGATCAGCAGAAACGCCACCGTACGGCCGGGCATCACCAGCGGCCGGTCCGGCCGGATCATCTTATAGACCAGCGCGAAGATCGACGGCGCCGCGATCGCCCAGGCGACCCACATCGCAAAGTCGCGGGCGAATTCGAGATCCGGCATCGCGCGCATCGGGAAGGTCTTGGCGGCCGTGTCGTAGAACAGGCCGGCCAGCCACAGGTCGAGGCCCGGAAACAGACCGAACGTCAGCCCGATGCCGGCGAACAGCGCCAGCGCGATGAGAAGTCCGTTGCGGTTCATGGGGCGCGGTTTACCGGAGGCGGTTCGGGTTGGGAAGGCGGCAAGGGCGCACGCCGGCGCGGCGGATCGCGCCAGGCGCCAGCGTTGCGGCCAGCGACCAGCCAATACACCATGCCGCCGACGATGCCGGCCCCGGTCATGATTTCGAGGTGGCGGCGGATGATGCCATCGAAATGCAGCGTCGCGGGATCGAACGGCACCAGGCCGAGATAGCAGGCCACTCCGACCAGGCCCCCGCCGATCGCATAGGCCAGCGCGCTGCGGATCGAGAACGCCTCGGTGATCAGCACCACCACCAGCGCCGGCAGCAGGGCGAAGCCGGACACGAAGATGAAGCCGAAGCCCATCATGATATTCAGCGCGTCGGGGTCGATCGGGCCGTCGGCGATCTGGCTCAGCTCGGGAAACAGCAGCATCCCGACCACCACCAGGCCGGCGGCGATCGAGGCGAGCAGAAAGCCGATCGCGATCACGAACAGGCGGCCGAGCAATGCCATCAGTGGGGTGCTCCGGAAGCTTGCTGCGCTGCCATCCGCGCCCTGGTGTCGTTGTCGAGTTCGGCGCGGATCGCGCTCACCAGCGGATGAACTGCGGTGTGCCTGGCGCCGTAATCGAGATTGAACGCGTAGTCGAAGTCGGCCGGGTTGAGGCCCTGGGTGTGTTGCAGGATGGTCTCCAGCTTATCGAGCCCCTTGGCGAGCCGTCCTTCCGGCGAGGCTCCGGTCTCGTAGTCGTGCCACAAACCCAGAAGCTCGGCGCGGCGGTTATCGTCGAGCGACTGCGTCAGAGTTTCGATATCGGCGCGCTCCCGTGCGACTCTGTCGTCACCCTCCACCTGGGCCACCGCCGGCACGTCGCCGTGCAGGGCTTCGCCGAGGTCGTGGACGATGCAGATCTTCAAAAGGCGAGCGACGTCGATATCGCCGAGCCCGTCGGCGAGCAGCATCGCCATCAGGCACAGACGCCAGGTGTGTTCGGCGGTGCTCTCGGGGCGGCCGGTGGACGTGTACCCGCTGCGGATCACGCTCTTGAGCCGCTCGGCTTCCCGCAGGAAGGCGAGCACGCCCTTGATCTCGTTGGCGGGCAGCATTGGATCAGTCCGTCATCGCCATCGCGCGGAGCGCGTTGCGTTCGCGCACCGAGAGCTTTTCGGTTTCGGACTTGAGCTGGCCGCAGGCCGCCAGAATGTCGCGGCCGCGCGGGGTGCGCACCGGCGACGAGTAGCCGGCGTTGAAAATGTATTCCGAGAACTTCTCGATCTGGTCCCAGTCCGAGCACTCGTAGTTCGAGCCCGGCCATGGATTGAACGGGATCAGATTGATCTTGGCCGGAATTCCCTTGAGCAACTGTACCAGCTTGCGCGCATCGTCGAGCGAGTCGTTGACGCCCTTCAGCATCACGTATTCGAAGGTGATGCGGCGAGCGTTGGACGCGCCCGGATAGTCGCGGCAGGCCTGCAGCAATTCCTTCAGCGGATATTTGCGGTTCAGCGGCACCAGCTCGTCGCGGAGTTCGTCGCGCACCGCGTGCAGCGAGATCGCCAGCATCACGCCGATCTCGTCGCCGGTCCGCTTGATGTTCGGCACCACGCCGGAGGTCGACAGCGTGATCCGCCGCCGCGAGATGCCGATGCCTTCATTGTCGGAGACGATCAGCAGCGCGTCGCGCACCGCATCGAAATTGTACAGCGGCTCGCCCATCCCCATCATCACGATGTTGGTGATCAGGCGGTTGCCGTTCGGGGTCTCGCGGTCGATCCAGTCACCCAGCCGGTCGCGCGCCACCATCACTTGGCCGACGATCTCGCCGGCAGTGAGGTTGCGCACCAGGCGCTGGGTGCCGGTGTGACAGAACGCGCAATTCAGGGTGCAGCCGACCTGGCTGGAGACGCACAGCGTGCCGCGGTCGGTCTCCGGGATATAGACGCACTCGACCTCGTGAGCCTTCTGGCCGTCGCCGCCGCTCGGCAGCCGCAGCAGCCATTTGCGGGTGCCGTCGGCCGAAATCTGCTCGGCCACAACTTCGGGCCGGTCGACCGTGAAGTGCTCCGCCAGCGTTGCCCGCATCTCCTTGGAGACATTGGTCATTTCGGAGAAGTCACGGGCGCCACGGACATACATCCAGTGCCAGAGCTGCTGCGCCCGCATCTTGCGCTGGGGCGGCGCCACCCCGACGTCGCCGAGCCGGTCGCACAATTGCGCCCGCGACAGCCCGATCAGCGACGGCTTGGCCGGCGGCACATAGGTTTCCAGCGGGGTCTTCTCGACCAGGGCCGAGGCTGCAGAAGGCGTCATCGCATCACGTTCAGGTTGGTGGCCGGCCAATCCGCGCCGGGCGTGCAGAGCGGGGCACAAGCCGCCGGTCGCCATGCATATAAGAACCCGCCGCCCGGTTGTCGCCGGCTGGCGGGTCGTCTGTGCCGGAATGCTTTACCGAACGGGGCGGCCGGCCTCAATAGCGGCGGCCCGCGGGGCGGGCTCTCAGCTGCCGCAGGCCTGCGCCACCTTGTCGAGCGCCTGGGCCAGCCCCTTCAGCGAAAACACGTCAGTGCTGGCGGTTCCCTTGGCGGAGACACCCTTGACGGTGATTTCGGCGCCGCGGCGCATCGCCTCGACCAGCCGTTCTTCCTCGGCGGCGTTCTTGATCCAGATGCCGTCGCCCTGAGTGTACATCGCGAACGAGCTACCGGCGACCTCGATGGCCGATTCCGAGCCCGGCTTCAGCGGATAGCCGACCATCACCGAGACCTCGTTGACCACCTTTTCGGACGGCCGGGTCGAGATGAACGCATAGGCCGGATCGCGCGGCCGGTTCGGCGGGGTGGTCTTCGAGGACGAGGGCTTGGCCAGCGCGAAGCACACCTTCTTGCCGCCGGGGGACGCCGTATAGGCGCCCCAGCTGCCGAACTGGCCGATCAGCGTCGGCTCCCCGCCGCCCGAGGCGGCCGCCGGCGTCGCGGCCGGTTTGCCCTTGGCTTCGCGCGCCACTGCAGCGTTGCCCGCTGCAACCATCAATGAACCCGCCAACGCGGCAATCAGCATTCGCCTCATGATCATGGGCAAGTCTGGTCCCTCATCATTGTGACTGCAAAATGGCTCGCGGGGGTCGCTGGTCACGACGCCCGGAATAACCGGGCCGGTCGATTCTGGAAAGCCGTCAGCGGGCGTTGCTCACCGCCGATCGGCCTCGGCATGTAGCTGGCGTACCGTCAGGATTTGGCCCGCCCGGCCCGATGCGCGGACCATTGCTGATCGTTCCATTGCAGCAGGTCTTCGGCGCCGGAGCTGCGCAGATGGGTGCCGCCGTCCTGCACCACCATCTCGCCGGTGATGTAGCCGGCCTGATCGGAGATCAGGAAGCTGGCGAGATTGGCGAGTTCGTCGTGGCGACCGACTCGGCCGAGTGGCACCCGGTCCGCCGGATTGGCGGAGCGGCCGTCGGGCCTGAGCTGCGCGGTTGCACCCGCGGTCGGAAATGCACCCGGCGCGATCGCCACCAACCGGATCTGCTTCGGTCCCCATTCGACCGCGAGGCTCTTGGTCATCGCCAGCACCGCCGACTTGGCCATTGCTGACGGCACCGTGAAGGCGCGGCCGGTGATCGTCGAGGTCGACAGGATGCTGAGCACGACGCCCGCATGTTCGCCGTCGATCCAGCGCCGGCCGGCGCCGAGCGTGCAGTACATCGCGCCGTGCAGCGTCGGCGCCAGGATCGCGTCGGCGGCACGCGCCGACAGGCGTTCGGTCTGTGCGATGAAGGTCGCAGCGGCGTTGTTGACCAGTACGTCAAGCGGCGCCGTGCGCCAGATCTCGTCGAGCATGGCTTCGACCGCTTGCGGATCGCGCACGTCGCACACGATGGTGTCGACTTGGTTGCCGTGTGACCGGAGTTGCTCCGCGGTCTCTTGCAGCACCTCGGCGCGTCGGCCGCACAGCACCAGCGACGCACCGAGTTCGGCAAAGCGTGCCGCCATCGCGGCGCCGAGTCCGGAGCCGCCGCCGGTAATCAGAATCCGTCTGTTCGCGAGCAGTCCAGCCTCGAACATCGCGCGCCTCCTTGATTAACCGCGAAGCGGAATTCGTGCGGAATTAGTCCCACATGCAGCGTCATGCCCGGACTTGATCCGGGCATCCATCATCTTTCGAGAACGGATGGATTGCCGGGTCAAGCCCGGCAATGACGACACGGCAGAGCGCGCGGGCCGAATCCGATTGTCCCTCGCGTGCAAATCCGGCAGAACGGCAGGCAATCAGAAACCTCGCACCCGGGTGGATACATGAAGGCTATTCTCTGCCAGCAATATTGCGGTCCCGACGATCTCGTTTACGCCGACGTGCCCGATCCGGTCGCCGGCCCCGGTGAAGCGGTGATCGCGGTCAAGGCGGCGGCGCTGAACTTCTTCGACATCCTGATGATCCAAGGCAAGTACCAGATCAAGCCGCCGTTCCCGTTCTCGCCGGGTGCGGAAGTCGCGGGCGTGATCGAAAGCGTCGGCGAAGGCGTCACCGACCTGAAGGTCGGCGATCGCGTGGTGGCCTCGTGCGGTCACAATGGCGCGCGCGAGAAGATCGCGCTGCCGGCACAGATGATCGTGAAGATTCCCGATAATCTCGATTTCGACCGCGCCGCCGGCATCATCATTATCTACGGCACCGCGCTGCATGCGCTGGAAGACCGCGCCAGCCCGAAGCCGGGCGAGACGCTGGCGGTGCTCGGCGCTGCCGGCGGCACCGGCCTCGCAGCCTGCGAGCTCGGCAAGCTGATGGGCCTCAAAGTGATCGCCTGCGCCTCGTCGGAGGAGAAGCTGGCTTTCGCCAAGCAGCACGGCGCCGAACTGACGCTGAACTACGCGACCGAAGATCTGAAAGAGGGTCTGAAGAAGCTGACCGGCGGCAAGGGCGTCGACATCATCTTCGATCCGGTCGGAGGCACGTACGCCGAGGCTGCGTTGCGCTCGATCGCCTGGGAAGGCCGCTTCCTGGTGATCGGCTTTGCGGCCGGCGACATTCCGAAGATGCCGCTCAACCTCGCGCTGCTGAAGGGCTGCGATATCCGCGGCGTGTTCTGGGGCGCGTGGACCCGGCTCAATCCGGAGAAGAACCGCGCCAATCTCGAGAAGCTGGTCAAGTGGGCGGCCGAGGGCAAGATTTCCTCGCACGTCGACCGCACCTTCCCGCTGGCGCAGACCGCCGACGCCCTCAAGGTGCTCGCCGGCCGTCAGGCGATGGGCAAGGTGATCCTGCATCCGTGAGAATGCTGAATCGTAGGGTGGGTTAGCGCGCAGCGCGTAACCCACCGATTCACATCACCGCGCGAAGATGGTGGGTTACGACGCAAGAGCGCCTAACCCACCCTTGTATCAGCGAGCTACGAGTGATCGCCGTTACGCCGGCATCAACTCCGGCCTCGTAGCCGCGGCGGGCTCGCTTGCGACCGGTTGCGCGCTCGCCAGCAGTCCCGGCATCAGCGCTTCAGCAGCCTCGGCGCCCGATATCACCACGGCCTCGATGCCGGCGCCGATATTGCCGCCGCCCGCGATGACAAGATTGCGCAGCGGCGACTTCGAGCCTTTGAGCTGCCCGGCGTGCGACATGCCGTAGATCGAACCGAAGCTGGCCCAATCGTAGCGCGCGTAGGTCACCGGGCTCGCATCGGTACGGTACACGATGTGCTGCGACAGGTTGGGGATCACGGTTTCGGCCGCCGCGATCATGCGGTCGCCGAGCTCCTGTTTGCGGCGCAGATACGCCTCCGAACGCCGCCAGGATTTCCAGTCGTGTTCGGGCTCCGGCGGAAACCAGCTTTTCGCCTCCGCGTGGGGCACCAGATGAATCAGCGACAGGATCGAGTGTCCTGCTGGTGCGGCGGTTGGGTCGAGCTTCGACATCATCGCCAGCCCGACCCGCATCGGCGCGTGCAGATGCACCGACGGGCGGATGTCCGGCACGCAGTCGAGCCCGAGATACACGCTGAAGCAGGAATTTGCCGGCGCCGCCTCGGTAATCCAGCGCCGGGCGTGCTGCGGCAGCGCCTCGGATGGGACGAGGTCGAGCAGCGTGCGCCTCAGGTCGGCATTGGAGATCACCGCGCGGGCCCGCACCGTCGCCCCGTTGCCGAGCACCACGCCGGCGGCCGTGTCGTTCTCAACCAGGATGCGTGCCACGGGCGACTTGAGGTTTACCTCGCCGCCGCGCGCCTCGATCGCCGCGACTAGCGCGTCGGAGACGACGCCCGAGCCGCCGCGCGGATAGTAGCCGCCGTGGAAGTAATAGCCGAAGATCGGCACCATCCGGGCGCAGGTCGGCGGCTCGCTGCCGTCACCGATGTAGCCGGCGAGGCCGTTGATGAACGCCACCGCCGCGGGATCCTGGACATAGGTCGCGACTAGGTCCGCGAACGGCCGATTCATCCAGCGATAGGCGTGCGGGTGGTTGCGCGGAAATGCCAGCAGCTCATCGATGCTCGACGGCATTCCAGGCACGCCGCCGCGGCCGGCGGCGGTCGCGAACATGTCGTCGAAGATCGCTTTGATCTCGTCGAACAGGGCCGAGAGGCGGGCGGCGCTGGCCGGAAACCGCTCACCAAGCAGCCGGACGTAGTCGCGCCAGTCCGCTGGAACCTCAATCGCGCCCGCCTGGGTGTGGAAGCTGTGCGTCACCCGCTCCCAGGTGATGCGATTCCCAACGCCGAGCCGCTGCAGCAGCGTCGCGAACGGCCCGCCCGGCTGCACGCCGGAGAAGTCGTGCGGTCCGGCGTCGAACCGGTACAGCACCGGCCGGCCGCGATGATGCGCCTTGCGCAAATAAGTGTGGCAATAGCCGCCGGCGACGACGTGCTGCTCGAACACTTTCACCTTCAGCCCGGCGTCGGCGAGCAGCGCCGCCGCCGTCAGGCCGCCAATGCCGGAGCCGATCACCACGACGTCGCAATCCTGCCCCTCGAACGGCGCGAACGACGGCGCCGGCCAGCGATAGCTTTCCCGCGACGCCGCCATTCGGTTCAGGATCAGGTGAATGGCCAGCTTCGGTCCGAAGATCGAGATCAGCGCGCCGACGCTGACGATGGCGGTGATGACCTCGCCCGGCGCGTCGACATAGCGGCAGGCGGCAATCGCGCCGAACAGCACCGCCCAGAGAGCGGTGATCGCAGCATTGACCAGGAAGAACTGCGGCGTGTCGGCGTTGTCCGGATGGGCGGCGCGCGAATAGTCGGAGGTCCAGGGCCGCTTTGCCGCTAGGCTGAGCGCGCTGATCCCGGCCAGCCCCGCGAACGACAGCCACAGCGCGTTGCCGGCGGCGACAGCAGGCGCGATCAGTGAGAGCGCTGCGAGAGCTGCGAATAGCGCCAGCCCGCCGGCTTCGAGCACGAACAGCTCGCTGCGATACGCCCGCCAGGCATTACCCGCCAGAGACAGCCCGAGGCCGAGCCAGATCGCCCAGGAGGGTTGATGGAGCGCCAGCAGTGCCCAGAACACCGCAAAGGGAACCAGGACCAGCTTCACCGTCAGGAAGGTCTTCATGCTGCCTCCGGGGCTCAGGGTCCGCTAAAAACCGGCTTTGACCTCGGTTCTGCTTGCGGTACCACTTGGTACCAATCCTATCACATCTGGTACTGAATGGTACCAGAATCTGTCCCAAACCCGGCCGATTACCTAAGTCATGGAAAAACAACAAGAACCAGTGCACGACGCGCGCCGCGCCGCGATCCTGCAGGCGGCCTTCGATGTTTTCGTCGAAAAGGGGTTCGAGGCGGCGACCACCGCCGAGATCGTCCGCCGGGCCAGGACCTCGAAGCGGACGCTGTACGAGTTCTTCGCCAGCAAGCAGGAGATCCTGACGGCCCTGATCCGCTATGGCGCCACCAAGATGCAGCCATCGCCGGAGCTCCCCGAGCCACAAAACCGGCAGCAGTTTCTCGTCGTGCTGGAGCAGTTCGGCCGGATCTTCCTTAGCGAGCTCCTGCATCCCGAGCGGACCGCGATGTATCGGCTCGCGATCGCCGAGGCGGCGCGCGGCGGTGGTTCGGTCGCAGGAGAGCTGGAAGCCAGCGGTCGGGCGCCGGTGACGCAAGCCGCGACCCGGTTCTTCGAGCAGGCTGCTGCTCGCGGCATCATTCGCCGCGAGCAGGTCGCGACGCTGATCAGCGTGTTCTTTTCGGTGCTGATCGGCATCACGCCGCTGCAGGTGCTGCTCGGTGAGCCGCCGATCAGCGCGGATGCGATTGCGCAGCGGGCAGCGCTGGCGACGCAGGTGATGGCGCGGATGATCGAGCCGGCCTGAGGCCGTTCGGCAGCGTTGTTACGCCTCGTCCTCCAGCCCGCGCTGCATCGCTGCGCGCGCGGCTTCGCGGTGTTCGGGCGTGATGTTGCTGGCGACCATCCGCAGTGCGGTGGCGAGGATCGCGGCGTCGTCGGTGAAGCCAAGCACCGGCAGAATGTCGGGCAGGAAATCGAACGGCAAGATGAAGTAAGCGATCGCGCCGAGCAGCGCGATCTGGACGTGCCGCGGCGTCTGCCGGTCGAACGCGCAGTAATACGCCGCGAGAATGTCTTCGACGAACGGCAGCCGGACCGCAACGCTCTTGATCTTGCGCCAGAACCGCCGGCGCACCTGTTCAGGATCCTGCGCCAAGCGGTCGGCAGGTTCGAACCCCACGCTGTGATCAGTCGTCATTGAAGTACTCCAGCGGCCGCGAACCCGTTTTGGCGGTCCCTCCGAATCTGGTGATCGGTCCGCGTCCTCGCAAGGCGGCGCGTCATCGCGCGCCGCAGCGTTCCGCGATCGCGTCCATCGCCTTCGCCAGCTTCACATCGCGTTCTGTGACGCCGCCGGCGTCGTGCGTCGTCAGCACAACGTCGACCGTCCTGTAAACGTTGCGCCATTCCGGATGATGGTCGGCCCTCTCGGCGGCGAGCGCGACGCGCGTCATAAAGCCGAATGCCTCGCTGAAATCCTTGAATTGATAGCTGCGGCCGATTGCCTCGCGCTCCTCGAGTTCCTGCCAGCCGGGGAGTTCTCGAAGAGCCGCCTGCCGTTCCGACGCCGATAATCGATTCATACCGCTCTCCTCTGCTGCTGGCCGGCGATCGCGGCCGCCGTGCCGCCACCATAATGCAGCCAAACCAGTCAGCTAGCGAGGCAGCAGGAGCCGGAACTTCGTCCGCTCCGGGAACTCCAACCGGGAAGGTTTCGGATCGCGGATGAGCAGCAGGCAGCGATTGTCACGGTTGGCGGATGGTTCCGACACCATGGAGGCCATGCTGCAGCCATCCCTTCGTTCGCCCTGGCGACGAATGCTGCTGATCATCCTGGCAACTACCCTGTCGCTGATCGGGATCGCCAGCGCCGGTTATTACTTCGCGATGCGGCCGGTCACCCTGAAGATCGCGGTCGGGCCGCAGGCCGGTGACGATTACAAACTAATTCAGGCGCTGACCCAAGTGTTCGCGCGCGAGCGGAATACCGTTCGGCTGCGGCCGGTGGTGACCGATGGTCCGGCCGCCAGCGCACTGGCGCTGAAGTCCGGTGCCGTCGACCTCGCAGTGATCCGCGGCGACCTGCCGGTCCCGAAGCAGGCGCAGTCGGTGGCCGTTCTGCATAAGAATGTCGCGGTGCTGTGGGCGCCCGCCAGCCAACAGCCGAAAGGCAAACGCAAAGGCAGCAAGACGGCGGGCATTGCCGGCATCACCGATTTGACCGGCAAGCGCGTCGGCGTCGTTGGCCGCACCGAAGCGAACGCCGGTCTGCTCACCGTGATCCTGCAGCAATACGGCGTCGATCCGTCGAAAGTGCAGACCCTTTCGGTGCCGGTGGCCGAAGTCGCCGACGCGGTCCGCACCGGCAAGGTCGATGCGCTGCTGGCCGCCGGGCCGCTCAACAGCAAGATCATCGGCGATGCGGTGGCGGCGACAGCTCATACCGGGCGCGAGCCGGTGTTTCTGTCGATCGAATCTTCCGAAGCGCTGGCCGCCAATCATCCGTCCTACGAGGCGGCGTCGATCCCCGCAGGGGCGTTCGGCGGCGCGCCGGCGCGGCCGGACAACGAGGTCAAGACGGTCAGCTTCTCGCACTACATCGTGGCGCGTGAGGGCGCTTCCGACACCACGATCGCCACCTTCACCGAGCAATTGTTCACCGCCCGCCAGATCGTGATTGGCGAAGTGCCGCTCGCCGCCAAGATCGAAACGCCCGACACCGACAAGGACGCGGTGATCCCGGTGCAGCCGGGCGCCGCCGCCTATGTGGACGGCGAAGAAAAGAGCTTCCTCGACCGCTACAGCGATCTGATCTGGTTTTCGCTGATGGGACTGTCGTTGATGGGCTCGGCCGGTGCCTGGTTCGCCAGCTTCCTGCGCAAGGACGAGCGCACCAGCACGGCGTCACAGCGCGAACGGCTGCTCGACATGCTGGCCACCGCGCGGCGCTGCTCTTCCGCCGAGGAACTCGACACGATGCAGACCGAGGCGGACGCGATCCTGCGCGATACTCTGACGGCTTACGAGAACGGCGCGATCGACAGCGCGGCGCTGACCGCGTTCAGCATCGCACTGGAGCAGTTCCACAACGCCGTCACCGACCGCAAACTGCTGCTCGCCGATGTGTCGCCGCTGCCGCCGCTGCGTGGCGTAAGGCCGCAGGCGGTGTAGAGCTCAACGCACGAGCCGCCGCCAACCGATCACCACGCCGCTGACCGAGATCACTAGGCCGGCGAGGGACAGCACGATCACCACCAGGTCCCATGCCGGCCGGTAGGCCAGCAGCACCGGGAAGTCGAAGCTGTGTGGCGCGTTGAACAGCCAGCGATAGCTACGCGCGCTGTTATCGCTGCGTCCGAGCAGTTCACCGGTCGCGGGATCGAGGTGAAACCACGTCGAGGCCGGGTCGTCGAACCCGACCCGCAGCACCGGCAGCACGCGCTGGCGATGGTGCCGGTACCAATAGGCGTCGTACCGTTCGAGCCGCTGGCGCAGCACCATCGTGGCGTCCGGGAGTAACCGGGTCGCCGCCGCGATGATCGTTTTCTCCGGCAGCCGTTTGGCGGTGCCGTCGTCGGGATCGGCGACAGTCTGCCGGCCGTCGCGGTGTCCCAGCAGGATCAGCGGCGTGCCGCCGATCCAGGTGAAGCGGGCTTCGACGACACCCGGCAGGAGCGTGGTTGGAAGTTTGGCTGCGATTGTCGGAGCATCGTGGCCAGCATAGCGCTGCAGCATGTCGCGGCTCTCGCCGCGACGGGCGAAGGTCTCGCCCGGATTCATCGACAGCCAGCCGGAGAACATCCAGGTCAGCACGACTACGCCGCCGATCAGGCCGGTGATGTGGTGCCAGGCCATCCAGCCGCGATACGGCGTGATCCGGCCCGACGCATAGCGCCGCCGCAGGCCGGCGCGGAGCAGTCCGATCCAGATGCCGCTCGCCGCGACCATCATCAGTACGCCCGAGACCCACAGCACCACCTGCCGCCACAGCGGCCCGTCCTGGCGCAGCACCGTGAAGTAGATCCAGTGCGGGATCGCGCCGAGCCAATTCCAGATCCGCTCTTGCCGCGTAGTGTCGAGCACGATCTCGCCGCCGCGGGACGCGACATAGAGCTCAGTGCCGGCGGTGTCGCCGAGCCCGATCAGGTACAGCGGCCTGAACGAATCGTAGCGCGAGGTCACGCTCCATTGGTTGCGATCGACCGTCTCGATCAGCTGCGGCGCGGCGGCGGCCGGATGATGCCGCGCGATCCCCAGCGCCTGATCGGCGCTGACCTGATCGATCTTGCGGCCATCGATCGCCGACACCGTGGTACGCTGACCCCGCCAGTCGAGCAGCCGGTAAACCGGCTCGGTATCGAGCATCACCAGCCGGAGGTCGCGCGGATAGTGCGTCACGCCGGCCGCCTGCATCGCCTGGTCGGGTGACAATGCTACGTGCTGCCAGGCGAGGTCGGGTAACGCCGCCCAGCGTTCTTCTTTGTCGTAATGCGGAAACGCGACGTACATCATCACCACGCCGGAGATGAACCACATCGCGAACAGCAGACACCCGGCGATGCCGAGCCAGCGGTGGCCGAGATACAGCCACCGCTTCGCGCGCCTGACGACGCTGGACATCGCCTTAGAACTTCACGTTGTAGGACAGTTCCGCCGTGCGCGGCATGCCGAGCTGCCACATGGTCGTGTTGCCCGATGTCGTGTAGACGGTGTCGAACAAATTGTAGACTCGGAGTGCCAGCGTCTGCCGGGTGTCCGGCTTCCACATCAGCCCGGCATTGACGACGTTATAGGCCGGTCGCACCAGCGTGTTGGCGTCGTCGGCCCAGGTGTCGCCGACGAGCTGTATGCCGGCATTGGCCGACCAGCCCGGCGCGAACGCCCAGGTCGCCCAGATGTTGCTGACGATCTGCGGCACGTTGTTGGGGACGTTGCCGGCGTAGTTCACCGCGCGGCCGCCGACTACCTGGGTGAAGTCGTCGTATTTGGCCCGCAGCCAGGCGACGTTGGCATCGAGCCGGATGGTGTCGGTGACCTTGAGGCCGGCCGAGGCTTCGATGCCGCGCGACGATTGCTGGCCGATCTGCAGTGGGTTGGTGTTGGCGGGGTTCTGTGGATCGCGCGCCAGCAGGTTGTTCTTGACGATGTGATATGCCGCAAGCGTCCATTCGGCGCGGCCGCCGGCGAGCTGCTGCTTGATGCCGACCTCCACCTGCTTGCCGGTCGACAGCGAGAAGTCGCGGTTCACGCCCGTCATGGTGATCAGGTTGGTGACCGGATCGACCGCGGTCGAATACTGGCCGTAGAGCGAGAGGTTCTCGATCGGATTGTACACCGCTCCGACCCGCCAGCTCGGCGCCGAGTAGGTCTTCTCGAAACTATTCGAAGGCGAGAGGAAGTCGGTGCGCTGCACGGTCGGATTATCGGAACGGATACCGCCGATCAGCGAGAGCTGGTCGGTCAGGCTGAGCCGGTTCTCGGCGAACACGCCATATTGTGTCGTCAGCGTATGGAAGCTCGGCCGCGTCGGGCTCACCGGCAGGAAATAGCCAGGATCGAAATTGTACGTGGGCACCGAGGATGTGCCAGCGTAGGGCGAGTTGTTGGTATGGGTGAAAGCGATGCGGTTGACGTCGAAGCCGGCTACGAATTCGTTGGCGAGGCCGAAGACATGGCCCTTGAAAGTGGTGTCGAAGCGGTTGCCGATCTGCTCCTGGTCGTGAAAGATCTCGATGTAGGAGCTGCGGCCGATGTTGCCGCGGAGCGGATTGTAGGCGTAGCTCTCGACGTCCTTCCAGTGCCGGTGCGTGCTAAGATAGTAGGTGACGTTCTTCACCGATACGCCTTCGGCAACGTCCCACTCGGTCTTGAGCTGGGTCCAGTTGTCGCGATAGCGAATCGAGGCATCGCCGACATTGTAGTTCTGGAAGCGTAGCGCCTCGTCGAGCCGGCCGTTCACCAAAGGCGTGCCGAAATAGCGCGACGGGCTGCGATCGGCGTAGTCTTCACTCAGCGTGAAGGCGAGGTTGTCGGCGGCCTGCACCCGTACCGAGCCCGATACCGCGACGTTCGAGTTCTTGTCACGGTCGACCCAGCCGTCCGACATGTTGCCGATCGCGGCGAGCCGGTAGCTGACATTGGGATTGATCGGCCCGCCAGAGTCGACGGCGAGACGACGGCTCATGTTGGTGTCGAGCGAGATCTCGGCTTCGTTGCGTGCCACGTCGAGCGGCTTCTTCGAGATCACGTTGATGGCGCCGCCGATCGCGCCTTCGCCGTACATCACCGAGGCCGGGCCGCGCAGCACTTCGATGCTCTGGGCCGTCCAGGTATCGAATGGGAACGTCATGGTGCCCGAGCCGACATACAGCCGGGTGCCGTCGTAGAGCGACATCACCGTGCCGTTGCCGGTGAAGCCGCGCGTGGTGAAGGCGAGGCCGCCATTTCCCGGCCGCGGGCTCGCAGTGAAGCCGGTGGCGTTCTGCGTCACCGCGTCGATGACGTTGTGCTGGCCGCGCTCGGCGATGGTCTCGGCGCGAATCACTTCCACGCTGGCCGGCGTTTGCAGCGGCGTCAGGCCGAGGCGGCTGCCGGTCGAGGACGGGGTGCCGAGGTTGAAGGTAGGGGCGGTCGCCGCGGTCGTCGTCGGCTGAGTAGGCGCGGGGGCGGGCGTCGCGACGGGACGCGCAGCGGCCCGGCGCTGGCGCGACGATCCGGCATTGGCCGTCGCGCGCGGCTTGGCGGCACGCACGGTCTGGCCCTCGACCACGATCGGGTCGAGACCGCGCGGATTGGCCGAGGCGGTTTGCGCAAGGCCGTCAACCGGCCAGAGCAGAGGGACGAGGGCGACAGAGGACAGCAGGCGACGATTGCGCCCGAGAGGCAGAACGGCGGGAGTCATTTTCTTGGCTCGCGGCTAACGTGGCACGTCACCGCGAAACAGGTCTGCCGCAGCCTTCTTGTGGGCTACGGTTCGACTCGCACCAGGACACCCCGCCCGATGTGCTCGCGTGTGACCACGACTGACGGCAGGTCTCCTGGCTCGCGGGTCGTTGCCGTTCACCGCCTTCCCAGGACGAAAGCCCAGTGGCGTGTGGCGAATGGCTCGCCGCTTACAGTTGCGGGGGCAGCCGCGGAATAGAGACCGAAAGCCCGCACCGCGTTCCCTATTGATCCCTTTCGGGAACCGTCGCTGGTCACGGTATTGGACATACGGCAGCGGTGTCAACGAACCGACCGGAAAAAATCCAGTCAGTCCAAGGGGCAGTGGCTGCACTATCAAATTACCCATCCAGCGACAGTAGACGTAATGTTATAACATTACGTCATCAGGTCAAGCATTCTGAACGTGGAACTAGGAGGCGCGGGCCTCGACCGGAGCGATCGGTTGCCGAAGCAGCTCTGTCCATCCGCAACCGTCATTGTTATTTCGCGATTTCTGCGTATATTGCGTCGCAACGCGTGCTGGTGCCCGGTCCTATTCGGCCGGGCCTGTTTTTTGCGATTTCAGATTGCGATTGCCCGGCGCGTTTCAGACATAGGCTGGCTTCGGCGCGCCCTTCGGCGCATCCCGCGGTGTGCCTATGATCTCGCTGATCAGGCAACGCCCGCAGGACCGACAGAAGAGCCATGACCCTCCGTAACATCGCCATTATCGCCCACGTCGACCACGGCAAGACCACTCTTGTCGACAAACTGCTGCAGCAGTCCGGCACCTATCGCGACAACCAGCGCCAGGTCGAACGGGCGATGGACTCCAACGATCTCGAACGCGAGCGTGGCATCACCATTCTGGCGAAGTGTACTTCGGTGGTCTGGGGCGACACCCACATCAACATCGTCGACACGCCCGGCCACGCCGACTTCGGCGGCGAAGTCGAGCGTATCCTGTCGATGGTCGATGGCGTGATCGTGCTGGTCGACGCTGCCGAGGGCCCGATGCCGCAGACCAAGTTCGTGGTCGGCAAGGCGCTGAAGCTCGGCCTCAAGCCGATCGTCGCAATCAACAAGGTCGACCGCTCCGACGCCCGCGTCACCGAAGTGGTCAACGAGGTGTTTGACCTGTTCGCCGCGCTCGACGCGACCGACGAGCAGCTCGACTTCCCGATCCTGTACGGCTCCGGCAAGAACGGCTGGATGTCGGACAAGCCGGACGGCGATCCGAGCGAAGGCATGAAGCCGCTGTTCGAGCTGGTGCTCAAGCACGTTCATCCGCCGGTGGTGGAAGAAGGTCCGTTCCGCCTGCTCGGCACCATCCTCGAAGCCAATCCCTATCTCGGCCGCATCATCACCGGCCGCATCGCGTCGGGCTCGGTGAAGCCGAACCAGGCCGTCAAGGTGCTGTCGCGCGACGGCAAGCTGGTCGAGCAGGGCCGCATCAGCAAGATCCTCGCCTTCCGCGGCCTCGAGCGCGTGCCGCTCGATATCGCCGAAGCCGGTGACATCGTGGCGATCGCCGGCCTGACCAAGGGGACCGTCGCCGACACCTTCTGCGATCCGGCGGTCGATACCCCGATCCAGGCCCAGGCGATCGATCCGCCGACCGTGTCGATGTCGTTCATCGTCAACAACTCGCCGCTTGCCGGCACCGAAGGCGACAAGGTCACCAGCCGCCTGATCCGCGACCGCCTGCTCCGCGAGGCCGAGGGCAACGTCGCGCTGCGCGTGGTCGAATCCGCCGACAAGGACGCGATGGAAGTGTCGGGTCGCGGCGAATTGCAGCTCGCGATCCTGATCGAGAACATGCGCCGTGAAGGTTTCGAACTCAGCGTGTCGCGTCCGCGCGTCGTGCTGACCCGCGACGAGAACGGCCAGCTGCTCGAGCCGGTCGAGGAAGTCGTGATCGACGTCGACGAGGAATTCTCCGGCGTCGTCGTGCAGAAGATGAGCGAACGCAAGGCCGAGATGATCGAGATGCGGCCCTCGGGCGGCAATCGTCTGCGGCTGGTGTTCTACGCGCCGACCCGCGGCCTGATCGGCTACCAGGGCGAACTGATGACCGATACCAAGGGTACGGCCATCATGAACCGGCTGTTCCACAACTACCTGCCGTATCGCGGCGAGATCCAGGGCCGCCGCAACGGCGTGCTGATCTCCAACGATCAGGGCGAGGCTGTGGCTTATGCGATGTTCAAGCTGGAAGACCGCGGCCCGATGATGATCGAGCCGGGCTGGAAGGTCTACAAGGGCATGATCGTCGGTGAGCACACCCGCGACAACGACCTCGAGATCAACGTCCTCAAGGGCAAGCAGCTCACCAACATCCGCACCACCTCGAAGGACGAGGCGGTGCGTCTGACGCCGCCGATCCGGATGACGCTGGAAAAGGCGCTGGCCTATATCGAAGACGACGAGCTGGTCGAGATCACGCCGAAGTCGATCCGGCTGCGCAAGCGCCTGCTCGACCCCAACGAGCGCAAGCGCGCCGAGAAAAGCAAGCAGGCGGTCGCCTGATCGTCTGTCTGATACTCTGACTTTCCGATGCCCGGCCTTCGTGCCGGGCATCGTCGTCTCAAGGCCCCCCTGACATCGAACCGCCGTCAGCCCCGTGATAGGATCGCGCATGCCGTCATCCAGCTTTCCGCCCTCGGTCGACATCGCGATCATCGGCGCCGGCGCGTCCGGCCTCGGCGCGGCGCGGACGCTGGAAGGGACGGGCCTGTCGGTGATCGTGCTGGAAGCGCGGAACCGGATCGGCGGCCGAGCCTGGACCCGGATGGTGACGCCGGAGATCGCATTCGACGTCGGCTGCGGCTGGCTACATTCGGCCGACGAGAACTCATTCGTCGGCATCGCCAAGCAGCTTGGCATTGGCATCGACAAGACGCATCCACCGTGGGGCGAGGCGAGCTTCGGCGATGTGTTTCCCAAGCGCGACCGCGCGGCCTTCGGCAAAGCACTCGACGCGTTCTACGAGCGGGTCTGGCGCGCGGCGAAACACAAGACCGATGTGGTTGCAACGACGCTACTCGAGCCTGGCAACCGCTGGAATCCGATGATCGATGCGGTCTCGACCTACGTCAACGGCGCCGAGCTCGATCGCATCTCGGTGCACGATCTCGAATCCTATCGCGACACCGGCATCAACTGGCGGGTTCGCGAAGGCTACGGCACGCTGATCGCGGCTTACGGCGCGCCTTGCCCCGTGGCGCTGAACTGTGTGGTCGAACTGATCGATCACTCCGAGCGGCGGATCAAAATCAACACCTCGCTCGGTACGCTCAGCGCCAGCCAGGTCATCATCACGGTGCCGACCAATCTGATTGCCGACGAGGCGATCCGGTTCGCGCCGGCGCTGCCGGGCAAGGTCGAGGCCGCGCGCCATTTGCCGCTCGGCGTCGACGACAAGGTGATGCTGAAGCTCTCCGACTCGAATGGTTTTCCTGCCGACGGCAATCTGCGTGCCGCCACGATGCGGAGCGCGATGGGGACGTATCACCTGCGCCCGTTCGGCCATGATTGTATCGAAGGCTTTTTCGGCGGCCGCTACGCGCGCGAGCTGGAGGACGCCGGCGAGGGGGCTTTCGCCGCGCAGGCGATCGACGAGATCGCCGATCTGCTCGGCAACGACATCCGCCGCAAGCTGTCGCCGCTGGCGGAATCGCGCTGGGCCCACGACCCGTTCGCGCGCGGCGCCTATTCGCATGCGCTTCCCGGCCATGCCGGTGCCCGAGCCGTGCTGGCGGCGCTGGTCGATGGCCGGCTGTTCTTCGCCGGAGAGGCGACCTCGCCGCAGTTCTTTTCGACCGCGCATGGCGCGCGTGATTCGGGCGAGCGTGCAGCGCGACAAGCGATCGATTGTCGCAGCGGCCCAGGTTTCGCGGCGAACTAACTTCCACCCCAAGTGTCGCGATTGCCGCAAATCGGCGCGGAAATACGCAAGTCGTCCGGTCAGTTGTCCGATTCCGGCACAGTGCGGGCGTGGTCTGGTGCAGAAAATCCACACGTTAACCGATAATTAACGTTGGAGCTTGAAGCCGGCCCCGCGACTTGCTTTGATCACCGTCATGAGCACGACCCTGATCGAGGTACGAGCGGCAAGGGCAGCGGATGCGCCCGCGGTCGCGGCCACCCATGACGAAGCCTGGCGTTCCGCGTATCAGGGCATCATCCCGGGTGCGGAGCTGGAAAAGCTGATCAACCGCCGCGGTCCGACCTGGTGGGACTCGGCGATCCGCAAGGGCAGCCGAATCAGCGTGCTGTGCTTCGGCGACAAGATTGCCGGCTACGCCAATTACGGTCGTAACCGCGCCCGCAGCCTGCAGTTCGAAGGCGAGATCTACGAGCTCTATCTGCGTCCCGAGTTCCAGGGGCTGGGCTTCGGTCGCCGGCTGTTCGCCGCCGCTCGGCGCGATCTGGTGCAGAGCGGCCTAAAGAGCATGGTGATCTGGGCGCTGTCGGATAACGAGCCGGCGACCGAATTCTATCGCGCGCTCGGCGGCCGGATGGTTGCCCGCTCGTCGGAGCGGTTCGGGCCGAAGTCGCTCGACAAGGTTGCGTTTGCCTGGAGCAATTGAGCTTTTTGCGCTGGCGGACGCCGCGAGCGCAGGCTATTCGGGTGGTTCCTGAAATCAAATCAGTCTGGAGCTCTTGATGCGCATCGACGCAATCCCCGTCGGCGTGAACCCTCCGTATGACGTCAACGTCATCATCGAGGTGCCGGTCGGCGGTGAGCCGATCAAGTACGAAATGGATAAGGCTGCCGGTACCTTGGTGGTCGATCGGTTTCTCTATACCGCGATGCATTATCCGGGGAATTACGGCTTCATCCCCCACACCCTGTCGGACGACGGCGACCCTTGCGACGTGCTGGTCGCCAACACCCGCGGCATCGTGCCGGGCGCGGTGATGAGCGTGCGGCCGGTCGGCGTGTTGTACATGAGCGACGAAGCGGGCCACGACGAGAAGATCATCGCGGTACCGTCGTCGAAGCTCACCCAGCGCTACGATCGCATCAAGACCTACTCGGACCTGCCGGAGATCACGCTGGCTCAGTTCCAGCACTTCTTCGAGCACTACAAGGACCTCGAGCCCGGCAAGTGGGTCAAGGTGGTGCGTTGGGGCGGCGCCGACGAAGCCCATAAGCTGATCCTCGAAGGCCTCGACCGGGCCAAGAAGGCCAAGGGCTAAGCGGCCGGACGAAGCGCCGGCGAACAGGAGTTCTGATGCGCCGGCTGCTTCGATGGATTCGTAACCTGGTCGCGATCGCCTTGCTGGCGGTCGCGGTCCTGGCCGGTGTGCTGGCCTACAACACGTTCCGGCACGGCTCGCGGCAGATCACAGTCGCCGCGGTGCCGCCGATCGCGATTGACGAGCAGGGCGCCGCTGAGCGGTTGTCGCAGTCGATCCGCTTCCAGACCATCTCCAATTTCCTCAATCCCGAGCAGGACGCCGAGGCGCTGCGCGGTTTGCGCGCGCACATCCAGTCCAGCTTCCCGGCGTTCCACGCCGCGGCGAAGCGAGAAATCGTCGGCGGTCATAGCCTGCTCTACACCTGGGAAGGCAGCGACCCGCAGGCCAAGCCGATCGGGCTATTGGCGCATCAGGACGTGGTGCCGATCGCCCCCAAGACCGAGCAGGACTGGCAGCAGCCGCCGTTCAGCGGTGCGATCGAAGGTGGCTACGTCTGGGGCCGCGGCTCGTGGGACGACAAGGGCAACCTCTACGCCATGCTGGAGGCCGCCGAGCTGATGGCCAAGCAGGGCTTCAGGCCCAAGCGCACCATCTATTTCGCGTTCGGCCATGACGAGGAAGTCTCCGGCCTGCGCGGGGCCGCCAAGATCGCCGAGCTCCTGGCCTCGCGGAACGTCCGGCTCGATTTCGTGCTCGACGAGGGGCTGCTGATCACCGACGGGGTGATGAAGGGCCTCGACAAGCCCGCCGCGCTGATCGGCGTCTCCGAGAAGGGCTACGCCACGCTGGTGTTGACGGCCCGCGGCACCCCGGGCCACTCGTCGATGCCGCCGCGCGACACCACGATCGGGATGCTGGCCGCCGCGTTGACGCATCTCGAAGACAACCGGCTGCCGATGCGGATCCGCGGCTCGGTGGCCGAGATGTTCGACACCCTGGCGCCCGAGATGAGCGGTTTCAGCCGGGTCGCGCTGTCCAATCTGTGGCTGTTCCGGCCACTGTTGCTGCGGGAGTTCGCCAAGAGCGGCACCACGGCGGCGATGGTGCAGACGACGACGGCGCTCACCGTGTTCAACGCCGGTGACAAGGACAACGTGCTGCCCGGCGTGGCCGAGGCCAGCGTCAATTTCCGCCTGCTGCCGGGCGACACCCAGACGAGCGTCACCGATCACGTCCGCAGCGTGGTCGCCAACGACCGAATCGGTATCCAGGGGTTCGACGGCAATTTCGATCCGCCGCCGGTGACCGGGACGAGCAGCGTGTCCTATCAGGCGCTGAATCGCACCATCCGCGAGGTGTTTCCGGATGTCGTGGTCGCTCCCGGCCTGATGATCGCCGCGACCGACTCAAGGCATTATGCGCAGGTCGCCGACAACATCTTCCGGTTCTCGCCGGTGCGCGCCACGCCCGAGGACCTCAAGCGCTTCCACGGCACCAACGAGCGCATCAGCATCAAGAACTACGCGGATATGATCCGGTTCTATGTCCGACTGATGCAGTCGACGGCGGGCTGAAGTACGGCGCCTCCGGTCACCGCACCGTCCGTGACATAACGCGTCGCGTCATTGCCGGGCTCGACCCGGCAATCCATCATCTCGATGAAACGCTTCTTTCGCGCGCTCGCGCGCGCGATGGATACGCGGGTCAAGCCTGCGTATGACGAATGTGGAGGAAGCAGCGTAAGCCGCCAAGTCGCGCCCGCTTACACCGCCGGCTTAGGTAGGCCGTGGATTGCGCAGGCGGCACGGACGGTGTTGACCAGCAGGCACGCCACCGTCATCAGGCCGACGCCGCCGGGCACCGGGGTGATGGCGCCGGCAACCTCCTTGGCCTCGGCGAAGGCGACGTCGCCGAGCAGCTTGTCCTTGCCGCCGTCCTTGCCCGGCGTGCGGTTGATGCCGACGTCGATCACGGTGGCGCCCGGCTTGATCCAGTCGCCCTTCACCATCTCGGCCTTCCCGACCGCCGCGAACACCAGATCGGCCTGGCGGCACAGCGCCGGCAGGTCGCGGGTGCGCGAATGCGCGATCGTCACCGTGGCGTTCTCGTTCAGCAGCAATTGCACCAGCGGCTTGCCGACCAGATTGGAGCGGCCGATCACCAGCGCGTTCATGCCCTCGAGCGAAGCGTGCACAGTCTTGGCCATGATGATGCTGCCGAGCGGCGTGCACGGCGTCAGCGCGAACAGGCCGGAGGCCAGCCGGCCGGCATTGGTCGGGTTGAGGCCGTCGACATCCTTGGCAGGATCGATCGCGTCGATCACCGCGTTGCTGTCGAGCCCCTTCGGCAGCGGCAATTGCACCAGAATGCCGTGCACGGCCGGATCGGCATTGAGCGTTGCGATCAACGCCATCACCTCGGCCTGCGGCACGTCGGCGGGCAGCCGGTGCTCGAACGAGGCCATGCCGGCCTCCTGGGTCTGCTTGTGCTTGGAGCGGACATAGACCTCGGAAGCCGGGTCGTTGCCGACCAGCACCACCGCCAGGCCCGGCGTGATGCCGTGGTCGGTCTTCAGCCGCGTGACCTCGGCGGCGACGCGGGCGCGCACCTCGGCCGAGATGGTTTTTCCGTCGATGATCCGGGCGGTCATGTCGTCCTCTTTGACTGGTCCAGCCGATGCGTCCGCATCGAAATGACAACGCCTCCCCGGACGGAGAGGCGAACGGTGGATCGCCCTCGCGGGCCTCCCGGGTTGTTCATTCGGCGGGCTTGGCCGCCACCAGGCGGCGCAACGCCTCGCCGAGCTGTTTTGGATCGCCGTCGATCGCGATCTGTTTTTGCCGCGATGTCGCGCCGGACAGCAGCCTGACATTGCGTTTCGGCACCCCGACCGCTTTCGCCAGCAGCTCGGTCACCGCCCGGTTGGCCTCGCCGCCGTCGGCGATCGCCCGGACCCGCACTTTGACCACCGGCCGACCGTCGGACAGCGTCTCCAGCCCGTCGATGTCATCGCGGCCGCCGCGCGGGGTGACCCGCACCGCCACCGCAACGCCCTGAGCCGAATACCGCCAAGCTTCCGCCATGCCGGCGCTCGCCTTTTCGGCGCGGTTAGAACACCGCTGGGTAGATGTAATAGGTGATCACCCGCTGCAGGAACATGATCAGAAGGATCAGGATGATCGGCGAGATGTCGAGACCGCCGAGCGAGGGCAGCAGATTGCGGATCGGCGCCAGCAGCGGCTCGGTGATTCGGTACAGAAACTCGGACACCGCGCCGACGAACTGGTTACGCGTGTTCACCACGTTGAAGGCGATCAGCCAGGACAGGATCGCGGACGCGATCAGCAGCCAGATGTAGAGATCGAGGATGATGAGAACGATGTCGAGAATGGCGCGCATGGCGGGGGAAAACTCGCGGTTTCGGTCGCGGAAAGCTCGAGCCGTAGATATCGGTTCACCCCCGTCCAAACAAGGGAACTCGGCGGCAATAAAGCCGCGGCCGGCCGATTTCGATCCGCCCTGTCGTCCTTGACTTGGTCGCGACCTGCACTGTAAATGGCGGCGTTCGCTGGCGGTACGACATGTGCCGCCTGCGCAAGGGGCCATAGCTCAGCTGGGAGAGCGCATCGTTCGCAATGATGAGGTCGGCGGTTCGATCCCGCCTGGCTCCACCAACTTTCCGAAACAGAGTCGGGAAGTTGGCGACCTTCGCGGCACGATCCCAGCAATCTGTTTTTCCGAAATCGAGAACGACGACCCGGTCTCCCTTTTGGTAAGGACCGTGAATCTGCTTGTCCGAGCGACATCGCCGGCCGCCAGTCGCCGCGCGCCTTGGCGGCCGAGCGCCCTGTTCGAGACGCCCGGCCTGAGCCTGACGATCACACGCTGCTGAATCGCGGCGGGCGCTTTTCGACGAAGCTGGCGACGCCCTCCTTGAAGTCGGCGCTGGCGAGCGAGATCGCCATCTCGCGATTGGCCTCGATCGTCGCTTCCGCCAGGGTCTGGAACGGCACGTCGTAGAGCTGGCGCTTGATCACCCGCATCGAGGCCGGCGCGACGTTGTCGGCGAGGTCGTGGGCGTAGGCATAGGTCTGCTCGCGGAGCTGATCGGCCGAATACAGCCGGTTGACCAGCCCCATCCGCAGCGCCTCATCGGCCGCGACCCGGCGGGCGGACAGCAGCAGGTCGAGCGCGTTGGCGTGGCCGACGATCTGCGGCAGCATCCAGGAGATGCCGTGCTCGGCGATCAGGCCGCGGCGCGCAAAGGCGGTGGTGAACACCGCAGAGTCGACGGCGAAGCGAACGTCGCAATACAGCGCGTGCACCAGACCGATGCCCGCCGTGGCGCCGTTGAGCATGCCGATGATCGGCTTGGGAATCGACGGATAGAACGCGTAGCGCGTCTGCCAATCGGGGCGACGATTCATGTCGAACGGCGGCAGGTCGGTGGCACGGCGCACGTCGGACGGATCGATCGTCTGCAGTACCTGCATGTCGGCGCCGGCACAGAAGCCGCGGCCGGCGCCGGTCAGCACGATGACGCGCACCTCGCTGTCCGCGGCCGCCTGCTGCATGGCCGTTCGTACCTCGCGCTCCATCACCGGCGTCCACGCATTCATGCGGTCCGGCCGGTTCAGCGTGATAGTCGCGATTCTGTCGGCGACCTCATAGAGGATGTCCTGATAGCTCAACGGCGTTTCTCCTTTTGTTGATTGTTGTTGGGCGCACGGAGTTCGTCCGTGCTTGTCTCCGCCCGCCGTGGGCGACAGATCTCAGGTGCGGCGCGTGCCTTTGGGCCGGGCCAGATAGTCCTGGGTTTCGGGGCGATGCTGCAGCCAGCCGCTCCATTTGCGGAAGACCTTCGCCATCCGCTCGGGCGCGACGCCGAGCTGCGCCATTGCCACGCCGCCATTGACCGACTCGCGATACTCCGCGATCAGCTCGCCGCGCAGGACGAATCGGCTCATGCCGTCGATCACCACGCGCTGGCCTCTGAAATCGGGAACGGTGGAGGTGAAGCTCGACAACGACCAAGCGTAGCCGAGGTCGCCGTTGCAGACCGGGTCGAACATCTCCCAGCGATAATCGGCGGCGTCGCGATGAAACAGATCCTGCATCATCGTGGCGATCTCGGCGCGGCCGATGTGCGGGCCGTAGATGTAGTCGTGATACGTCGCGTCTTCGGTGAAATGGCCGGCGAACCGTGCGCCGTCGCCGGATTCCGCCGCGCGGGTCAGGCTCTCCAGCAGCCGCGCGAACTCCTCGCTCGTCATGCTCACTCCCTTGCTGCCCCGGTCATGGCTGCCGAAGCTTGGCAAAGAGCTTAGCAATCGCCGCGGTCGCGAGGGAAGCGCATTTGCGGCGGGGAGCCCGGCGTTATTCCGCGGCCTCACGCAACGCGGCGACCGGTTCGCCGAGCGGCGTGCGCGACAGCCAGTGATCGAGGAAGTGTTCGAGCCAGATTCGTTCGGCGAGATCGTGCACGGCGCGATCGGCAAAATGCTCGCGCCGTGGTCGCGCGCCGGGAAGCGAAAGCCGGTCGTGTCCCTTGGTGGTCCAGCGATGCATCATCGCCGAGGTGACGTCAGGATGGAATTGAAAGCCGTAGGCCGTATCGCTGCGGATCGCCTGCACCGGGAAGTCGCCGCCTTCCGCCAACAGATCCGCGCCGGCCGGCAGCTCGAAGCCTTCGACGTGCCAGTGATACACTTGGCGCGGCCAGTGCGCGCACATCGCGCGGCCGGCGGCGGTGGGACGGATGTCGTAGTAGCCGACCTCAGCGCGGCCGTGCTGATGCGGCGCGACGCGGGCGCCGAGCTGCTTGGCCAGCATCTGTGCGCCCAGGCAGATGCCGAGAAATGGCCGCCGTTCCTTCATCGGCACCGCGATCCAATCGATCTCGCGGCGGATGTAATCGTCCGGATCGTTGGCGCTCATCGGACCGCCGAAGATCACCGCGCCGGCGTGATCGTCGAGCGAATGCGGCAGGGGATCGCCGAACCGCGGCCGACGAATGTCCAGCGGATGGCCGAGCGCGCGCAGCGCGTTGCCGACTCGGCCGGGTGTCGAGGTTTCCTGGTGCAGCACGATCAGCACCGGCCTGGGATCATTGGTCTTCGCAGGTTGCAGCGCGGGCGAAGCCACCCGGCCGCAATCAGTCAGTCGAACAAGCATGGGAGGGTCAGTCCAGAGCCGCGCCGAACAGGATTGCCGCACCGCCGGTCAGAATGTCCGGCGGAAGATGACAAATCCTTAAAGCAAGCCCCGGGCCAGAATATGTCCCGGCGTCCCGCGTCAGCGGCGGCGCAACTGGAAGCCGCTGACGGCGGCGGCGATGAAGCCGCGCGGGAAGAACCGCAGCAGGAACGGCACGATCTTCACGCCGAGGCCGGGCAGCACGATCCGCTTGTTGTTCATCAGTCCCTGATAGGCCTGACGTGCGACCTCGGCGGGGGTGACGTTGAGCACGGCGCTGTCGAAACCCGGCTCGAAACCGGCGCGGTTCTGGAACTCGGTCTGCACCGGGCCGGGGCACAGCGCGGTGACGCGCACGCCCTTCGGCCCGAGCTCCTGATGCATCGCCTCGCTGAACGACAGCACATAGGCCTTGGACGCGTAGTACACCGCCATGCCGGGGCCGGGCAGGAAGCCGGCGATCGACGCGACATTGAGGATGCCGCCGCGAAGCCGTGCGATGCTGTCGGCAAACCGCAGCGTCAGATCGGTGAGCGCCCTGTTATTGACGTCGATGATACCAAGCTGGCTTTCACGATCGAGCTCCATCGCCCGGCCGAATAGTCCGTATCCGGCGTTGTTGACGAGGTACTCGACCTCGACGCCGGCAGCGGCAAGCGCCGCGATGATCTGCTCGGCCGCGTCGGGCTTACCGAGATCGCACGCGATTACGATCGGTTCCGGCCCGCCCTTGGCGCGGATCTCAGCCGCCAGCGATTCGAGCCGGTCGCCACGCCGCGCCACCAGGGCCACCCGATGAGCATTGTCTGCAAAAATTCGCGCCAGTTCGACACCGATCCCGGCCGATGCGCCTGTAATCAACGTTACACGTTCAGTCACGACAGGAAACTCATGTTTCAAAATGGGCCGAACGGCCTCCGGGGAACAGCTATGGCCTTATGCGGGAAGCAAGCAGCGTGCAAGGGCCCATGCGGCTCGCAGGACTGAAACTCACGCTGACGCGGTGAGGTGTGTGACACAGGTACGGGTTCCCGTTACCCGAGGTTTCACCGCATTGCTGGTTAGTTGGCGGGATCGACCTCGGCGACACTCCCCATCGTCGTACCGCCCTGGGCGGCACCGGGCGCAACGGGAGCTGCGGCAGCTACCTTCTGGCGCAGGGTGACGCGGTCGCGGGTCGAGACCGCCAACAGATCGGCTGCGCGCCACACCACGTTCTCTTCAAACTCCGTGACGGTGCCGTCAGCGTACACCAGCTCCCACATCATTTCGACGATCCGGAGCCGGCCCTGCTCATTCACCGAACGCATGATCACGCTCGTGAAATGATAAAGGTCAACGGCCTCGCCTTCGACCAGTGTCGCCGAGGCGATCAGCCGGGTGGCGGTTGCGGCATCGAGACCGAAGCGCTGTTCGAGCAATGAATGCAGCTTTTGCTTTTCGACTTCCGACGGATCGCCGTCGATCGAAATCACATGGATCAGCAGCGCCGTGGCGGCGAGGCGGTAGCCGCCGTCATCGAGCGTCAGCTCGTCCGGGGCGCTCGGGGCGACGACATCGGTGATGAATTGGCGCAGTTTATCCAGCATCGTCTCTCGTCTTTCGATGGGGGCGACGGCTCGTCGCTCTATGGCGTGGAAAGGGAACGCCCGCAATCCTGCCCCGGTTCCGGGGAGTTCCATGACGGTTTGGCAATGCGCGAGCTTCAAGGTGACGCGGGCTCAGCGTGGCGTCAGCCGGAACAGTGGCGACCGATCGGGCTGGGTGGTGACGATCCCGATCGGGATCACCGGCTCGGTGTCGATCAGCTCGATCCGGAACGTGCCGACGATTTTCGCCAGGGCCAGCGTCGCTTCGACCAGGGCGAAGTGCGCCCCGATGCAGACCCGCGGGCCGACGCCGAACGGCAGGTAGGCGAATCGGTCCGGTGAGGGGGCGCCCGGCAGAAAGCGCTCCGGTACGAACGCGTTCGGCTCGCTCCAGAGCTTGTCGTGCCGGTGCAGCAGCCATGGCGCGATCAGCATCACGTCGTGCTTGCGGACGGCGAAGCCGGCGACCTGGTCGGGCCCCGCTGCTTCCCGCACGATCAGGAACGCGGGCGGATACAGCCGCAGCGTCTCGTCGAGCACCGCACGGGTGAATGGCAGCCGCTCGATCTCGGTCCCACCGAGGCCGACCCGGCGAACTTCATTGGCCAACCGCTCCTGGGCGTCGGGATCCAGCGCCAGCAGGTACAGCGCCCAGAACAGCGCCGTAGCGGTTGTCTCGTGCCCGGCCAGGATCATGGTGGCGACCTGATCGCCGAGCTGCGCGTCGGTGAATGCTTCGCCGGTTTCCGGGTCGCGGGCCGCCAGCATCAGTTCGAACAGGTCGCGCGGCGGAGCGCCTTCGGCCTTGCCGGCCGCGCGCCGCGCAGCGATCAGTTCGCCGATGAATCGGGTCCAGCGCCGGCGAAACAGCGCGCGCGAAACATCCTGTGGCGTTGGCCAGCCGAGCGGCAGCAGCAGATCGAGAAATCGCGGGCTCGCCAGCCGGGTGCCGTAGTCGATCACAAAGCCGCGCAGCGCCTGGCCGTGCGTCCCCATCTCGAACGAGAACATCGTCCGCCCGGCGATCTCCAGCGCCAGATGCTGCATGGTTTCGCGCAAGTCCAGGGGGATGCCGGTCTTGCGACGCAGCCCCTCGACAACCTCGTCCGTCGCCGACGCCATATGCGGCACCAGCGTTGCGACGGCCCGCGGGGTGAATGCCGGCGCCAGCGTCCGGCGCTGATGCTTCCAGGCGCGGCCTTCGGCCAGCAGAAGTCCCTCGCCGAGCATCGGCCGCAGCACGCGAATTCCGGTGGCGGTACGGCGATAGTTGTCAGTGTTATCGACCAGCACGTGCCGGATCGCGTCCGGCGTGTTGAGGATGTAGCTGGAATGGGCGAAGAACCGGCCCCTGACGACATCGTCCTGGTAGGCGCGGTCGCCCCAGCTCGCGATCGCATTGTGGCGGATCGCCGCGAGCCGGCCGAGCGCCGAGAGATTCTCCGGCGCACGCGGGGGCGTCGGCGGGATCAGCGGTGCACGGGATGCCGGGCGGTCGTCGATTGCGGCGATGCTCACCTCGAACCCACTCCCTCGTCGTTGTCCAACGAAGGTAGTGTGGGAAACGGGCAGGGAGAAGGCGCCGACGGAACCCACGCGCGAGGCGTTAGGCCGCAGCAGACCGCTTGGAAACGGAGATCAGAGCATCCCGGGCAGGACGCGATCCGGCGGCTTATGATTATCCAGGAAGGTGCGGATGTTGATGATCACCTTCTCGCCCATCTCGACACGGCCCTCGATCGTGGCCGAGCCCATGTGCGGCAGCAGCACCACCTTGCCGTGCTTGGCGAGCCGGACCAGCTTCGGATTGACCGCGGGCTCGTGCTCGTAAACGTCGAGGCCGGCGCCGGCGATGTCGCCGGCTTCGATCAGCTTGGTCAGGGTTTCTTCGTCGATCACCTCGCCGCGCGCGGTGTTGACGATGAAGGCGTCCTTGCGGACCAGTTTCAGACGCCGCGCTGACAACAAATGGAACGTTGCCGGGGTGTGCGGACAGTTCACCGAGATGATGTCCATCCGCGCCAGCATCTGGTCGAGCGAATCCCAGTAGGTCGCCCCGAGTTCGTCGGCGATCCGCGGCGCGACCGGCTTGCGGTTGTGATAGTGGATCTGCAGCCCGAAGGCGCGGGCGCGGCGCGCCACCGCCTGGCCGATCCGGCCCATGCCGATGATGCCGAGCCGCTTGCCGCCGAGCCTGCGGCCGAGCATCCAGGTCGGTGACCAGCCGGGCCATTCGCCGCCATCGGTCAACAGCGCAGCACCCTCGATCATCCGCCGCGGCACCGCGAGGATGAGCGCCATGGTCATGTCGGCGGTGTCTTCGGTCAGAACTTTGGGGGTGTTGGTGACGGTGATGCCGCGCGCATGCGCTGCGGCCACGTCGAGATTGTCGATGCCGTTGCCGAAATGCGCGATCAGCCGCAGCTTGCAGTCGGGCTGGTTGACCATCGCGGCGGTGATCTCGTCGGTCACCGTTGGTACCAGGACGTCGGCGGTGCGGGCGGCTTCGGCGAGCTGCTCGGCGGTCATCGGGACATCGTCGAGATTCAGCCGGGCGTCGAACAGCTCACGCATCCGGGTTTCGATCGAGTCCGGAAGCTTGCGGGTGACGACGACCAGAGGCTTTTTCTTAACCGACATTCCAACGCTCTCTGACGAGCTTAACGAGATCGTTTAGTCCCCGTTAACTCAGCTGTTCGACACTCCCGCAGCAGCGTGACCACAGGGGCCGGTCCCGACCATAAGGTCCCTTCCGTTCCTTGGGTTACCGGATGCCTTCCGGCCTTCTCTAGCAGAAGACCGCGCCAAGACAAGGACCCCTGGGTTTCGCCGGAGACGGCCGCGCCGCAAATCCCGCGACGAAGAGGCGTGTCGATGACGATGAAATACCTGATGGCGGTAACGGCGTTCGCAGGTGCGATGATTTGCGCCGCGACCTTCGCGCACGCCGGCAAGGAGTCACCATTGTCGGCGAGCGGACTGCCGGTGCCGCGATACGTCAGTCTTAAGTCTGATCACGTCAATGTCCGGGTCGGGCCGACCAAGGACAACGACGTCGCCTGGGTCTACACCCGCGCCGGCCTGCCGGTCGAAGTCACGGCCGAGTTCGAGAACTGGCGCCGGGTTCGGGACTCCGAGGGCGCCGAGGGGTGGGTATATCACTCGCTCCTGTCCGGTCGCCGCACCGCGGTCGTCACCATGAAGGACAAAGACGGCTTGGCGCCGCTGTATGAGAACGCCAGCTCCGGCAGCGCCGTGGTGGCCCGGCTGCAGGCCGGCGTGGTGGCCCAGGTCAAGCGCTGCGACATGAAATGGTGCCGGATCGTCGGGAGTGGCTTCGACGGCTGGATCGAGAAGCTGCAGCTGTGGGGCGTTTACGCCGACGAGCAGGTCAACTGATTGCCCCCGCGGCCGATGCGTGAGGCCGGCAAGGGCGCGCAAAAAAGCCCGAGGGCATGCTGCGCTCGGGCCAGAACCATCACCAAGAATAACTCGAAAGACGGCGCTCAGCCCTTCTTTCGCAGACGCACGACGACGTCCACCCGGGCGATCTCGTAGCCCTCGGGAACATCCGGGGTCGCCTTGAGTTCGAGCTCGGCATTCGGAATGTCGATCAGCTCGTGGTTGTTTTCGAGGTAGAAGTGCTGGTGCGCCGACACGTTGGTGTCGAAATAGGTCTTAGTGCCGTCGACACTGACCTGGCGCAGCAGACCGACGTCGGTCAGCTGGTTCAGGGTATTGTACACGGTCGCCAGCGACACCGGGACCTTGGCCTGACTGGCCTCTTCGTACAGCATTTCAGCGGTGAGATGCCGGTCGCCCTTGCCGAACAGCAGCCAACCGAGCGCCATGCGCTGCCGGGTCGGACGCAGGCCGACCGACTGCAGCATCTCGTTCACATCATGCCACGGGCAGCCGTTCAGCCGAGGCTCCGCATGCGAGTGTGCCTCGTGCACCGGTTCCTCTTGCAAAAATGCCACTCGTTCACCGATGTCCACTTCCGCAACCCCTAATGCGCACCTGCCAGAAACCCGACCGTTTGATTATAGGAAGCATTCCTTGTTGGTGCAAGCGCTTCGCAACTGGCGAAGCTCGGTCATTTTGCTTAAGTAAGATCCCGGAGGTGCCGCTAGGCGGGGCAATATGCCTATGTTACAGACCCGCGCATTCACCGGGCGCGCCTCGCGCACGCACCGAAATCCGGCCGCGTGGGCCGCCAAATCCTCTCGAACGAATTCAGAAAAAGGCATCGTCGCATGCGGGACCGTCGCTCCAGCTACGAATACGAAGATCTGCTGGCCTGCGGCCGGGGCGAACTGTTCGGCGCTGGGAACGCCCAGCTGCCGCTGCCGCCGATGCTGATGTTCGATCGCATCACCACCATCACCGAAGACGGCGGCGAGTTCGGCAAGGGCCACGTTCGCGCCGAGCTCGACGTCAATCCGGACCTCTGGTTCTTCGCCTGCCACTTCAAGAACGATCCGGTGATGCCGGGCTGTCTCGGCCTCGATGCGATGTGGCAGATGGTCGGCTTCTTTCTCGGCTGGGTCGGCGGCGAAGGTCCGGGCCGTGCGCTTGGCCTCGGGGAACTAAAGTTCACCGGGCAGGTGCTGCCGAACATCAGCAAAGTCGTCTACAATGTCGATATCAAGCGGGTGATGCGCTCCAAGCTTTGGCTCGGCATTGCCGATGGCTGGCTTTCGGCCGACGACGAGATCATCTACCGCGCAAAGGATCTGAAAGTCGGTCTGTTCAAGCAGACGGCGCAGCCGGTTGCTGGCTAGCGAGTGCTAGCCGAGCCGTGTCTTCAGCCGCGAACGACCCTGGAATGAACGAGGCGATCACATGAGACGAGTTGTTGTGACGGGGATGGGGATCGTCTCGTCGATTGGTAACAACACCCAAGAAGTTCTGGCGAGCCTGCACGACGCCAAGTCGGGTATTTCGCGTGCCGAAAAGCATGCCGAGCTCGGCTTCCGCTCGCAGGTCCAGGGCGCGCCGACGCTGAATCCGGCCGATGTGGTCGATCGTCGCGCGATGCGTTTCCTCGGTGAGGGCGCGGCGTGGAACCACGTCGCGATGGAACAGGCGATCGCCGATTCCGGGCTGGAAGAGTCCGAGATCTCCAATATCCGCACTGGCATCGTGATGGGTTCGGGCGGCCCGTCGGCACGCACCATCGTCGAGGCCGCTGATATCACCCGCACCAAGGGTCCGAAGCGCGTCGGTCCGTTTGCGGTGCCGAAGGCGATGAGCTCGACCGCGTCGGCGACGCTCGCCACCTGGTTCAAGATCAAGGGCGTCAACTACTCGATCTCGTCGGCCTGCGCGACCTCCAACCACTGCATCGGCAACGCCTATGAGCTGATCCAGTGGGGCAAGCAGGACGTGATGTTCGCGGGCGGCTGCGAGGAACTCGACTGGTCGCTGTCGGTGCTGTTCGACGCGATGGGCGCGATGTCGTCGAAGTACAACGACACCCCGGCCACTGCCTCGCGTCCCTATGACGTCAATCGCGACGGCTTCGTGATCGCCGGCGGCGCCGGCGTGCTGGTGCTGGAAGAGCTCGAGCACGCCAAGGCGCGCGGTGCCAAGATTTACGGCGAGATCATCGGCTATGGCGCCACCAGCGACGGCTACGACATGGTGGCGCCGTCGGGCGAAGGCGCCGAGCGCTGCATGAAGATGGCGCTGTCGACCACCGGCGGCATCAAGATCGACTACATCAATCCGCACGCGACCTCGACGCCGGCCGGCGACCCGCCGGAAATGAACGCGATCCGCGCCGTGTTCGGCATCGGCGACAAGTGCCCGCCGATCTCCGCCACCAAGGCGCTGACCGGCCACTCGCTTGGCGCCACCGGCGTCCAGGAGGCGATTTACTCGCTGCTGATGATGCAGAACGGCTTCATCTGCGAGAGCGCGCACATCACCGAACTCGATCCGGCCTTCGCCGACATGCCGATCGTGCGCAAGCGCGTCGACAACGCCAAGCTCGGTGTCGTGCTGTCGAACTCGTTCGGCTTCGGCGGGACCAACGCGACGCTGGTGTTCAAGCGGCTGGAGGCGTGACGTTGAGGCTCTCTCCGGCCCCGGAGAGTTGCCACATCCACGTGCTACGATCCTCATGGTGAGAAGGCGCCTCTTGGCGCCGTCCCGAACCATGAGTTGTTGACCCGCTTCATCCTTCGAGACGCGCGCAGGCGCGCGCTCCTCAGGATGAGGTCCGAACCAGAGAGCGACCACAATGCAAGGACTGATGCAGGGCAAGCGCGGGCTGATCATGGGCGTCGCCAACGACCATTCGATCGCCTGGGGCATGGCGAAGACGCTGGCGGCGCACGGCGCCGAGCTCGCTTTCACCTACCAGGGCGAAGCGCTCGCGCGCCGCGTCAAGCCGCTGGCGCAGTCGCTGAATTCCGATCTGGTGCTGCCCTGCGACGTCGAAGACATCGCCAGCGTCGATGCGGTGTTCAACACGCTGAAGGACAAGTGGGGCAAGCTCGACTTCGTCATTCACGCGATCGGCTTTTCCGACAAGAACGAGCTGCGCGGTCAGTACATCGACACCAGCCGCGCGAACTTCTCGCGCACCATGGTGATCTCCTGCTTCTCCTTCACCGAGGTCGCCAAGCGCGCCGCGGCGCTGATGCCGGATGGCGGCGCGATGATCACGCTGACGTTCGGCGCGTCCGAGCGCGCGATGCCGAACTACAACGTGATGGGCCTCGCCAAGGCCGCGCTGGAAGCCAGCGTGCGCTATCTCGCCTGCGATCTCGGCCCCAAGGGCATCCGCGTCAACGCGGTCTCGGCCGGTCCGGTGCGGACGCTGGCCGGCGCCGGCATCGGCGATTCGCGTGCGATGTTCGGCTTCATGGAAAAGCACTCGCCGCTCGGCCGCGGCGTGACGCTGGAAGAACTCGGCGGTTCGGCGCTGTATCTGCTGTCGGACCTCTCCGGTGGTGTCACCGGCGAAACCCACTACGTCGACTCCGGCTACAACATCGTGCTGATGCCAAAGCCCGAGGCCCTGAAGGCGGACGCCGACAAGGCGTAGCGGATAAGCCGGGGTATCGCCCGTCGTCTCCTATCAGGACGTGATCGGGGCGAAGGCACCTGGCGTCTAGTCCAGCGTGATGAGTTGCGGCGAACGCTGCTGCCGTGCCTGGGGTGAGGGCGACGCGCGTCGCAGCATCGGTCATCCTGGCGAAAGCGGAGATGCAGCCGGCAGGCGCCGTGCTTACTTCTTCCGCTTGATAGAATTCAGCGCGCCGGACGAGCGGACTTCGGGATTGGGCGCGCCGTCTGCCTTCGACCACTCGACGACCTGCTCGACGCCGCCGACGTCCAGCCGCGACGGGCCGGACAGCACCAGCGTTATCTTGTTATTGGCGCCGGTGGCTTTTAGCGTGCCTGGCTCGTCGCCGGCTTCCAACGTCGTCGTCACGGTGTTCTTCGCCACGCTGACCACGACGTCTTTGGCGCGGCCGCCGTTGACGGTGTTGTCCGAGCCCGACACCGACAGCGTCTGCCCCTGCTCGAAACTGACCTTGTGCTTGCTGCCATGCACGGTGATGGTGCGGCATTGGCCGGTCAGAGCGATCTCGTTCTCTGCGCCGTACACGCCGACATTCTTACCCTGACAGTCGACGTCGCGGCTGATTCCAATGCCTTGAATCGCCAGCTCATCGTCATCGGCATGAGCGAGGCCGACAACGGCCAACATCGCAGCGGTGATCACAGGCAGACGAAGCAGCATCAAGACATCCTTGCGTTGTTGAAGGGACGCAAAGGAAAGCAAACCGATCAAGTATCGTCAACGCACGGCAGAAAAATGGAACCGGAACGGCGCGCGGACCATTTCGCGAGATGGACAAACTGATCGAGGTTCGCGTCCATCCAGCGTTGCTATCAGGTCCACTCGCGGAAACGCAAAAGGGCGACCCGAAGGCCGCCCTTTTGTCGTCATCAACTAATCGTAGGTGGCGGTCAGGCCGCCTGCTTCTTGGCGACGATGTCGAACCGATCGGCGTTCATCACCTTGGTCCAGGCGGTGACGAAGTCGCTGACGAACTTCTCCTGCGCATCCGAGCACGCATACACCTCGGCAAAGGCGCGGAGCTGGGAGTGCGAGCCGAAGACCAGATCGACGCGAGTGCCGGTCCACTTCAGTTCGCCGTTCTTGCGGTCGCGGCCTTCGTAGATCTCGACCTCGCCGTTCGCCTTGGTCCACTTGGTGCCCATGTCGAGCAGATTGACGAAGAAGTCGTTGGTCAGCTTCTCGGGCCGTTCGGTGAGCACGCCGTGGGTCGAGTGCGCGTAGTTGGCGCCGAGCACGCGCAGGCCGCCGACCAGCACCGTCAGTTCAGGGCCGGTGAGCGTGAGGAGCTGGGCCTTGTCGACCAGCGCCTCTTCGGGATGCATGAACTGATGCCGCTTGGTGTTGATGTAGTTGCGGAAGCCATCGGCCCGCGGCTCCAGCACCTTGAACGACTCGACGTCGGTCTGCTCCGCCGAGGCATCCATCCGGCCCGGCGTGAACGGCACCTTGACGGCGGTGCCGGCGTCCTTGGCAGCCTTCTCGATTGCCGCGGCGCCGCCGAGCACGATCAGGTCGGCGAGCGAGACCTTCTTGCCGTCCTTCTGCGCGCCGTTGAATTCGCCCTGGATCGCTTCGAGCTTGCCGAGCACCTGCGCCAGCTCGGCCGGTTGGTTGACCTCCCAGTCCTTCTGCGGAGCCAGGCGGATGCGCGCGCCGTTGGCGCCGCCGCGCTTGTCCGAGCCGCGGAAGGTCGAGGCGGACGCCCACGCGGTGGAGACGAGCTGCGCCACCGACAGACCGGAGGCGAGGATCTTCGCCTTCAGCGCTTCGATATCGGCCTCGCCGACCAGTTCGTGGTTCACGGCCGGGATCGGGTCCTGCCAGATCAGCTCTTCCTTCGGCACTTCCGGGCCGAGGTAGCGCTCGCGCGGTCCCATGTCGCGGTGGGTCAGCTTGAACCAGGCGCGGGCGAACGCGTCGGCGAACTGATCGGGATTCTCCAGGAAGCGACGCGAGATCTTTTCGTAGATCGGGTCGAAGCGCAGCGACAGGTCGGTCGTCAGCATCGTCGGCACGCGCTTCTTGGCGGGATCGAACGGATCCGGCACGGTTGCTTCGGCGCCCTTGGCCTTCCACTGCTTGGCGCCGGCTGGGCTCTTGTCGAGCTCCCATTCGAAGCCGAACAGATTCTCGAAGAAGTGGTTGCTCCACTGCGTCGGGGTCTGGGTCCAGATCACTTCCGGGCCGCCCGTGATGGCGTCGGCGCCAAAGCCGGTGCCGTACTTGCTGGTCCAGCCAAGGCCCTGCTCCTCGAGCAGCCCGCCTTCCGGAGCCGGCCCGATCAGCGACGGATCGCCGGCGCCGTGGGTCTTGCCGAAGGTGTGGCCGCCGGCGATCAGCGCGACGGTCTCTTCGTCGTCCATCGCCATGCGGGCGAACGTCTCACGGATGTCCTTGGCGGCGGCGACCGGGTCGGGATTGCCGTTCGGGCCTTCGGGGTTGACGTAGATCAGGCCCATCTGCACAGCGCCGAGCGGCTCGGCGAGCTGGCGTTCGCCGGAATAGCGCTCGTCGCCCAGCCAGGTGCCTTCCGGGCCCCAATACAGCTCTTCCGGCTCCCAGACGTCGGCGCGCCCGCCGGCGAAGCCGAAAGTCTTGAAGCCCATCGATTCCAGCGCGACGTTGCCGGTGAGGACCATCAGGTCGGCCCAGGAGATCTTGCTGCCGTATTTCTGCTTGATCGGCCACAGCAGACGGCGGGCCTTGTCGAGGTTGGCGTTGTCCGGCCACGAGTTCAGCGGCGCGAAGCGCTGCTGGCCGGCGCCGGCGCCGCCACGGCCGTCGGTGATGCGATAGGTGCCGGCCGAGTGCCAGGCCATGCGGACGAACAGGCCACCGTAGTGACCGAAGTCGGCCGGCCACCATTCCTGCGAATCGGTCATCAGCGCGTGAAGGTCCTTCTTCACCGCTTCCAGATCGAGCTTCTTGAACTCTTCGGCGTAATTGAACGCCGCACCCATCGGGTCGGACTTCTTCGAATTGTTGTGCAGCACCGAAATGTCGAGCTGATCCGGCCACCAGTCACGGTTGCGATGGCCGTGGCTGCCGCCCGAGAACGGGCACTTGCCTGCGCCCTTGTCGTCCGTCTTTGCGTCCATGGTGTCTCTCCGATCTCGCGTTGCAGTTTCTTCCCGGCTCAATGTGCTGGCGTCTTTGGAAAGTTTCATGACGCCGGCCAGGGCCGGGATCGAATTGAACGTCGCGGGCGTGGGGGATCGCCCGCGACGTTGCTTCCTGGGGTGAATGTGTTGTGTTGGCCGTTCACTCCCGGAAGTTGTGTTCCAGGTCCGGCATGCAGACTTTGGATCAGTTCTATCATCAGGTCCAGTCGAATTGATTTTGTATCACGATCAGATAAATTGATCGCATGATCTCCCTGCGCCAGCTTCGCTATCTGTCTGCCTTGGCCCGACATGGCCATTTCGGCCGGGCGGCTGATGCCTGCTCGGTGACCCAGCCGGCGCTGTCGATGCAGATCGCCGAGCTGGAGCGGACGCTCGGCGTCAAAGTGGTGGAGCGTCGGCCGGGCGAGGTGTTCCTCACCGACATCGGCCGCGAGATCGCCCGCCGCGCCGAAGAGGTGCTGGCGGCGACCCGCGATCTGGTGGATTTCGCCCGTCACCGGGCTAAACCGCTGACCGGGCGGCTCAGTCTCGGGGTGATTCCGTCGCTGGCGCCGTATCTGCTGCCGAAGGTACTGCCGCTGCTGCAGCAACATTTCCCTGAGCTGCGGCTGGAGCTGCGCGAAAGCCAGACCCGGCCGCTGGTCGCCGACGTGGTCAGCGGCGTGCTCGACGCGGCGCTGCTGGCCCTGCCCGTCGGCCATTCGGATCTCGACGCGATCCCGTTGTTCGATGATCCGTTCCTGCTTGCGGTGCCGGCCGACGATCCGCGCGCCGAAACGACGCCGATCGGCGTCGAGGAGATCGACCAGTCTCGGCTGATCCTGCTGGAGGACGGTCACTGCCTGCGCGATCAGGCGCTGGCGTTCTGCGCCACAGCGCGCAATCGCGGCATCCAGATGGGCAGTGCCGGCACGGCGAGCTTCGGCGCTTCCAGCCTCACCACGGTGATCCAGATGGTCGCGGGCGGTTACGGCATCACGCTGATTCCGCAGATCGCTGCCGAGGTCGAGCGCCGTGATTCGCGGGTGAAGTTCCTGCGGCTGCGCCGGCCGCAACCGGGCCGCAGCGTTGGCCTCGTGTTTCGCAAGACCTCGCCCCGCCGTGGTGACTTCGAAGCGTTCGGCGAGGTCGTTAAACAGGGGATCGGCGGCGCGGCACCGATCGAGTCCGCGGTCGCCTGAGGCCGGTTCGCTTAGCCGGCTGCGATCGCGGCCGCTTCGGCGGCGGCGCGCTGCATGCTCGACGACATCTCGCTGGTCACCGTGCTCTGCTCCTCCACCGCCGCAGCCGTCGAGCTGACGTACTCGCTGACGTTCTGGATCGCGCTCTTGATCTTGCCGAGCGCGCCGACCACGTCGCCGGAGACGCTGGTGAGATTGCTGATCTCGGTCCCGATCTTGTCGGTGGCCTGCTTGGCCTGATTGGCGAGGTTCTTCACCTCAGCCGCCACCACAGCAAAGCCGCGCCCGGCCTCGCCGGCGCGCGCCGACTCGATCGTGGCGTTGAGGGCCAGCAGATTGATCTGCCCGGTGATGTGGTTGATCAGTTCGACGATGCCGCTCATTGCTTGAGCCGCGTCGTTGAGCTGATTGGCCTGAGAGTCGGCGGCATCGACTTCGCCGACGGCGTTCATCGCTGTCTGCCTCGACTTGGTCATCGCTTCGGAAATCTCGCGCACCGAAGCGTTCAGCTCCTCCGCTCCGGCCGCCACCGATTCCATCATGGCGCGGACGCGCTCGTTGCCGAGCCGGGTGAGTACCTGGCGGGTGGTGTCGGCGGCGTATTTCACCACCTTGAAAGGCCGTCCATTGAGGTCGAGGATCGGGTTGTAGGAGGCCTGGATCCAGACTTCCCTGCCGCCTTTGCCGATGCGCTTGTATTCGCCGGCCTGATAATCGCCGCGACCGAGCGCCGCCCAGAATGCCCGATAGGCCGCGCTCTCGCGCTCGGCGGGGTCGATGAACATACTGTGATGCCGGCCCTTGATCTCGCCCAGCGAGTAGCCCAGCGCGTGCAGGAAGTTGTCGTTGGCGTCCAGCACTGTGCCGTCGATGCTGAATTCGATCACCGCCTGTGACTTGCGGATCGCATCGATCTGGCCGGAGAAGTCGGCGTTCTTCAGCTTCTGCGCGGTGACGTCGGTGGCGTATTTCACCACTTTGAACGGCTTGCCGCGTGCGTCGAGGATCGGGTTGTAGGACGCCAGAATCCAGACCTCCTTGCCGCCCTTGCCGATCCGCTTGAACTCGCCGGGGAAGTATTCGCCGCGGTTGAGCCGCGCCCAAAACTCGCGGTAGTCGCTGCTCTCGCGCACCGACGGCTCGACAAACATGCTGTGATGCTTGCCCTTGATCTCGCCAAGCGAGTACCCCATCGCGGCGAGAAAGTTATCGTTGGCGGTGAGGACGGTGCCGTCCATCGCAAACTCGATCACCGCCTGGGCGCGGCCGATTGCCGCGAGCTTGCCGGCATCCTCCAGCGATTGGGTCTTGGCCGCGGTGATGTCGGCCGCGAACTTCACGACGCCGGTCGGCTTGCCGTTCTTGTCGAGGATCGGGTTGTAGGACGCCTGGATCCAGACCTCGCGGCCGCCCTTGCCGATGCGGTGGAATTCGCCGGCCTGGTACTGGCCGGCGCGCAACGCGGTCCAGAACTCGCGATAGGCTGTGCTGTCGTGCTCGCTCGGATCGACGAACATCCGGTGATGCTTGCCCTTGATCTCTGGAAGCGAGTAGCCGAGTGCGGTCAGAAAGTTGTCGTTTGCGTCGATGACGTTGCCGTCGAGATCGAACTCGATCACCGCCTGGGAGCGATTGAGCGCCGCGAGCATCGCTGCCGCATGATCATGGCCGGCAGAGCGGGTGAAGGAGAACATTCCAAGCCTTTCCCTGATGCGGCCTTGCACGATCGCGCGACCTGGAAGCAGAAGCTGGCGGCCATTTTGGTGAAGACGTCGTTAAATTTAGCCTAGCCCCGTGAGAGCAATCTGCACTCAATTACCGAATTTATCGCAACCTCGGATTCGTACCGCGAACTAACAGCACGCGCTCTGGTAGAAGTTGGCGTCCGCTGTCGCACGGAAGGCGCCGCAAAGAAAAAGGGCGGCCTGGTGAGGCCGCCCTTGATCGATGCTGACTTGCTGCGACGGTGTCGCGCCGGAAGGCTTACTCGCCGGCAGCCTGCGCGGGCGCTTCGCCTTCGGCCTTGGCTTCCGCCTTCTGCTTGGCTTCGAGGTCTTCACCGGTGGTCTGATCGACCACCTTCATCGACAGCCGGGTCTTGCCGCGGTCGTCGAAGCCGAGCAGCTTGACCTTGACCTTGTCGCCTTCCTTGACGACGTCGGATGTCTTCTGCACGCGGCCGGCGGCGAGCTGGCTGATGTGCACCAGACCATCCTTGGCGCCGAAGAAGTTCACGAACGCGCCGAACTCCATCACCTTGACGACGGTGCCTTCGTAGATCTCGCCGACTTCCGGATCGGACGCGATCGACTTGATCCACTTGATCGCGGCCTTGATCGACTCACCATCCGACGAAGCCACCTTCACGGTGCCGTCGTCCTCGATGTTGACCTTGGCGCCAGTCTTTTCGACGATCTCGCGGATCACCTTACCGCCGGTACCGATCACTTCGCGGATCTTGTCGGTCGGGATCTTGAAGGTCTCGATCCGCGGCGCGTGTTCGCCGAGCTCGGCGCGGGCACGGTCGAGCGCCTTGGACATCTCACCCAGGATATGGATGCGGCCGTCCTTGGCCTGGCCGAGCGCCACCTTCATGATCTCTTCGGTGATGCCGGCGATCTTGATGTCCATCTGCAGCGAGGTGATGCCCGCCTCGGTGCCCGCCACCTTGAAGTCCATGTCGCCGAGGTGGTCCTCGTCGCCGAGGATGTCGGACAGCACGGCGAAGCGGTCACCTTCCAGGATCAGACCCATCGCGATACCCGCGGTCGGCCGCTTCAGCGGCACGCCCGCGTCCATCAGCGCCAGCGAGGCACCGCAAACCGACGCCATCGAGGACGAACCGTTCGACTCGGTGATCTCCGAGACGACGCGGATGGTGTAGGGGAACTCGTGATGCGGCGGCAGCACCGGATGGATCGCGCGCCACGCCAGCTTGCCGTGGCCGATCTCGCGGCGCTTGGTGCCGCCGAGGCGGCCGGTCTCGCCGACCGAGTAGGGCGGGAAGTTGTAGTGCAGCAGGAACGTCTCTTTGTACGTTCCCGACAGCGAGTCGACATACTGCTCGTCTTCACCGGTGCCGAGCGTGGTCACGACCATCGCCTGGGTTTCGCCGCGGGTGAACAGCGCCGAACCGTGGGTACGCGGAAGCACGCCGACCTGAGCCAGGATGTTGCGAACGGTCTTGCTGTCACGGCCGTCGATGCGCTTGCCGGTGTCGAGGATGTTCCAGCGAACGATCTTGGCCTCGAGCTCCTTGAACACGCCGGCGATGCGCAGCTTGTCGTATTTCGGCTCCTGGCCTTCCGGGAAGAAGTGCGCAATCGCCTTTTCCTTGACCTTGCCGACCGCGGCGTAGCGGTCCTGCTTGACCGGGATGGCGTAGGCGGCACGCAGCTCCTGCTCGACCAGGCCGAGCATTTCCTTTTCGATCTCGCTGTCGTCGACGACGGTGAGTTCGCGCGGCTCCTTGGCGGCCTTCTCGGCGAGGTCGATGATCGCGTCGATCACCGGCTGGAAGTGGCGGTGACCGAACATCACGGCGCCGAGCATGATCTCTTCCGACAGCTCCTTGGCTTCGGATTCGACCATCAGCACCGCGTCGGCGGTACCGGCAACCACCAGCTCGAGCTGGGTTTCGGCCATCTCGTCGAGCACGGGATTGAGCACGTATTCGTCGTTGATGAAGCCGACGCGGGCGGCGCCGATCGGGCCCTTGAACGGCACGCCGGACAGCGTCAGCGCCGCGGAGGCGGCGACCATCGCCAGCACGTCCGGATCGTTCTCCATGTCGTGCGACAGAACGGTGACGATGACCTGGGTCTCGTTGCGCCAGCCGTCGGCGAACAGCGGACGGATCGGGCGGTCGATCAGACGGGAGACCAGCGTCTCCTTCTCGGTCGGACGGCCTTCACGCTTGAAGTAGCCGCCGGGAATGCGGCCGGCCGCGTAGGCCTTTTCTTGGTAGTCGACGGTGAGGGGGAGGAAGTCGACGCCTTCACGCGGCGCCTTGGCGGCCACCACGGTGGCGAGCACGACGGTCTCGCCATAGGTCGCGACGACGGCGCCGTCGGCCTGGCGGGCGACCTTGCCGGTTTCAAGCTTGAGGGGACGGCCACCCCAATCGATTTCCACGGAATGGATATTGAACATCGGGTCTTTCTTTCATCGGTTTTCGGGAAGACCGGACGCCAAATACCAAAAGACCATGCGCAAGATGGCGAGACGCTGACTGCGCGCTTGCACAAACAGCGTCCGGCGATCCTGCCATGGTCTTCAGTTGGGAAATGGCGTTCATTCCTCCCGGCTGCGGGGAAGACACTTGTCTTCGGTCCCGCACGGCGGGCTGGAGGCCCGTTGACGAGCTCAACCGCCGGAATGCGACTGAGCCGACTGACACGGGCGGATGTGAGACTCGCCCGTGCGAACATCTTGCTTCGGCCGTCGCGGAGGCGTCGTGGCGCGTCCGCTTCGGCCGGTCGTCCGACGCCTCAGCGACGGATGTTGTGCTTCTCGAGCAGCGCCTTGTAGCGCGCTTCGTCCTTCTTCTTGATGTAGTCGAGAAGCGAACGGCGCGTCGACACCAGCTTCAACAGCCCACGGCGGGAGTGGTTGTCCTTGGTGTGGGTCTTGAAGTGCGCGGTCAGGTTGGTGATGCGTTCCGACAGGATCGCGACCTGAACCTCGGGCGAACCGGTATCACCGGCCTTGGTGGCGCTGGTCTTGATGACTTCCGCTTTGCGTTCTGCGGTAATCGACATCGTCAGATACTTTCCTTGCGAACGGCCGAGCTGGCAGTCAGCCCGGTGAGGTTGAACACGCGCTTGGGGATGAGCTCGCCATTGCCGACTTCGGCGAGGGCCAGAAGCCGGCCTGCCACCGTGACATAGACTGTGCCGCTACAATGAGGCGCATCCCGTCCGCGCAACAAAACGGCCTGGCCCCGATGGAGCCTTGCCGCATCAGCCCGAGTGACGGCCAGTGCCGGGATGTCGTCCAGCGCGGTCTCAACGGGCAGTAGCGCGTCGGCGAGGCTACCCTCGCCGGACGCCGCTCTATCGCACAAAGCCTGTAGTTCTTCCAGCGGAATCATGTCCGACTCGTCGAACGGCCCCACCACGGTGCGGCGCAGCGCGCAGATATGACCGTAGCAGCCGAGCAGCCGGCCCATGTCGCGGGCGAGCGCCCGCACATAGGTTCCCTTGCCGCACTCGGCCTCGAACACCGAGCGGCCGTCATCTCCATGTTCCACAAGGGTTAATTCGTGAATCTCGACCGGGCGCGGGACCAGCGGCACGACCTCGCCGTCGCGCGCCAGGTCGTAGGCGCGCTCGCCCTGGATCTTCACGGCCGAGTATTGCGGCGGAACCTGCTCGATCACGCCGGTAAAGCGCGGCAGCAGCGCCCTGATCGCCTCGGCGGTTGGCCGATCCGGGCTGGTCGCGACCGCGCGGCCCTCGGTGTCGTCGGTGTCCCGTTCCTCGCCCCAGGCCACGGTGAAGCGGTAGCGCTTGCGGCCGTCCATCACGAACGGCACCGTCTTGGTGGCTTCGCCCATCGCGATCGGCAGGCCGCCGGAGGCCAGCGGATCGAGGGTACCGGCATGGCCGGCGCGCTTGGCCGAGAACAGCCGCTTCAGCACCGCGACCGCCTGGGTCGAGGTCATGCCGATCGGCTTGTCCAGCACCACCCAGCCGTGGACGTCGCGTTTGTCGCGGCGCGGCTTACCATTGCCGCCGCCGCGATTGGCATTGCGCGGGTCGTTGTTGTCGCGCGGCTTACGGATCTGCGCGGCGGATTCGTCGGCGCCGGCGTGCTGCACGTCGTGCGGGGCGAGCAGGGCGTCGGGGGTGGTCACGGTCATTAATCCTGGTCCGAATTCGGTTCGAGGTCTTTCTGGACTGCCGGCGAGCGCAGCAGTTTGTCGATCCGCTCGGCCTCGGCGAAACGTTCGTCGATGCGGAAGCGGAGTTCGGGGGCGAACTTCAAATTGACGCGGTGAGCGATTTCACCGCGCAGGAAGCGCTTGTGATGCTCGAGCGCATCGATCACGAGCTTCTCGTCGCGGCCACCGAGCGGCATCACGTAGATGGTCGCGAGCTTGAGGTCGGGCGACATCCGCACTTCGGGCACGGTGACGAGGTGGCTTTCGAGTACCGGGTCGTGCACGCCGCCCTGGGCGAGGATCTCGGCCACGGCGTGGCGGATCAGCTCACCGACGCGCAGCGAGCGGGTCGAGCCGCCGGGCGGGGAGCTCTTCTGGTGTTGGCGGGACATGATGTTCTCTCAAATACTGCCGCCATGCCCGCGTTTGGCCGCGGGCATGCACGCCTTCGATGTGGCAAAGCAAGACGTGGACGGCCGGGACTTAGTCGCGAAGACGTGCTTCGCGCGTTGGCCCGGCCATGACGCCTCAGTTCAATCGAGCGTCTCGACTGTAAGAATCGGACTTACAGCGAGCGCTGGATGGTCTCGACGCGGTAGCACTCGATGATGTCGCCTGCCCGCATGTCGGTGTAGTTCTCGAACGCCATGCCGCATTCCTGGCCGGCGACGACTTCCTTCACTTCGTCCTTGAAGCGCTTCAAGGTCGACAGCTTTCCTTCGTGCACCACGACGTTGTCGCGGATCAGGCGGACATTGGCGCCGCGCTCGACGGTACCGTCGGTGACGCGGCAGCCGGCGACCTTGCCGACCTTGGAGATGTTGAAGATCTCCAGGATCTGCGCGTTGCCCAGCATGGTTTCGCGCAGGGTCGGCGCGAGCAGGCCGCTCATCGCCTTCTTAATGTCATCCACCAGGTCGTAGATGATGTTGTAGTAGCGGATCTCGATGCCGTTGCGCTTGGCGGCCGCAGCGGCCTCCTTGTTGGCACGGACCGAGAAGCCGAGGATCACGGCGTTGAAGCCTTCGGCCAGCGTCACGTCGCTCTCGCTGATGCCGCCGACGCCGGCGTGCAGGATGCGCGCGGCGACTTCGTCGGTGCCGAGCTTCTCCAGCGAGCCGAGGATCGCTTCCAGCGAGCCCTGCACGTCCGCCTTGACGATCAGCGGGAATTCCTTCCGGCCGGACGTCTTCAGCTGCGTCATCATCTGCTCGAGCGAGCCGCGCATGCCCGAAACCGAGGCCGCGGACTTCTCGCGCTTCTGATGCGCACGGTAATCGGTGATCTGGCGGGCGCGGGCTTCGTTCTCGACCACCGCGAGGCGGTCGCCCGCTTCCGGCGGACCGTTGAAGCCGAGCACTTCGACCGGGACCGACGGGCCGGCTTCCTGCACGGTCTCGCCCTGGTCGGAGATCAGCGCGCGGACGCGGCCCATTTCGGCGCCGGCCACGATGATGTCGCCAACCCGCAGGGTGCCGCGCTGAACCAGCACGGTGGCGACCGGACCACGGCCGCGATCGAGCTTGGCTTCGATCACGGTGCCCTCGGCCGGGCGCTGGGTGTTGGTCTTGAGCTCCAGGATTTCGGCCTGCAGCGCGATCATTTCGAGCAGCTTGTCGAGATTGATCTTGTTCTTGGCAGAAACCTCGACGTCGACGACGTCGCCGCCCATCGATTCCACCTGCACGTTGTGCTGCAGCAGGTCGGTGCGGACACGGTCGGGCTTGGCGTCCGGCTTGTCGATCTTGTTGATCGCCACGATGATCGGAACGCCGGCCGCCTTGGCGTGATTGATCGCCTCGATGGTCTGCGGCATCACGCCGTCGTCGGCAGCAACCACCAGCACCACGATGTCGGTCACCTTGGCGCCGCGGGCGCGCATCGCGGTGAACGCGGCGTGGCCGGGGGTGTCGATGAAGGTGATCTTCTTGCCGCTTTCCGGCGAGGTCACCTGATAGGCACCGATGTGCTGGGTGATTCCGCCGGCTTCGCCCGACACCACGTTGGCGTGGCGCAGCGCGTCGAGCAGCGAGGTCTTACCGTGGTCGACGTGGCCCATCACGGTCACGACCGGCGAACGCGGCTCGGTATCGGTGGAATCGTCGACGACGTCGAACAGACCTTCTTCCACGTCCGACGCGGCAACGCGCTTGACGGTGTGGCCGAGCTCTTCGGCGATCAGCTGCGCAGTGTCGGCGTCGATCACGTCGGTGATCTTGTGCATCGCGCCCTGCTTCATCAGCAGGCGGATCACGTCGACCGCACGTTCGGACATGCGGTTGGCGAGTTCCTGGATGGCGATCACTTCGGGAATAACGACTTCACGCACCAACTTTTCTTTCGGCTCGTTCGAGGCGTGGCCCTTCAGCCGCTGGGTGCGGCGACGGAACGAGGCGATCGAACGTTCGCGCACGTCATCGGCATTGAGCGCGGTGACGACGGTGAGACGGCCGCGCTGCTTCGAGGCGCCCGGCTTAGCGGCCGGCTGCTTCGGCGGCGGCGCCGGACGGGCGGGGCCGCCCGGACGGCGGATCATCCGCGGGGCTTCATCGTCGTCGCCAGCTTCGGCTGCAACGGCCGGCGGACGGCCGGCCGGAGTCGGAGTGCGCGTCGTCGTGGTCGCCGGACGGGCCGGCGCAGCCGTCGTGGTGGTGGTCGAGGTCTCGGCCGGCTTCTTGGCCGGCTCGGCGTCGCCGAAGCGCTTCTTGGCCTCAGTCTCGGCCTTCCGCTTGGCTTCGTCTTCCTGGCGGTGACGCTCTTCCTCGGCCTTGCGGCGCGCCTCGGCGGCTTCGCGCTCGGCCTTCTCGATCTTTTCCTGCTCGGCGCGGCGCTGCGCTTCGATCTCGGCCTGCTTGCGCTCTTCGATCTCGCGCACGCGGGCATCGGCCAGCGCGGTGGCGCGGGCGGTGCGCTCGTCCTCGGTCAAGGTGCGCAGCACCATACCGCTGCGCGACTGCTGCGGCGCGGGGCGCGATTGCTGCTGCCGGGGCGGTGCGGCGGGTGCCGGTGCCGGCTTCTTTGCCACTTCAGGCGCCGCCGGTGCGGCCGGCTCGTCGCCACCAAGGCGCCGCTTGCCGCGTTTTTCGACCACCACCTGCTTGCTACGGCCGTGGCTGAAGCTCTGGCGCACGACGCCCTGCTCGACGCGGGGCTTCAGCGTCAAGGTCTTGGTCGGCATCGTCAGAGTCTTGTCGCCAGGAGTTTTCGTATCAACCATTCAGTAGTCCCAATCTCTCAACGTTGTGCGCGTTCGCACGGACTTCGTCAGCGGCGTCTTGGTCAGCAGCGTCTTTCGGCGTGTCGATCGGCGTTCCTGCCGTGGCCGCATCGGCATTGCCGTCGTCCGCCAGCCGGTATCGGACCAGGATCTGGCAGCGCGACAGGAATGTTTGTCCGGCCGGGCCCGCAAGCAGGGCAGCATGTATCACATTTGACCGCCCTAATGCCAAATCCAATTCTGCAGAGCTGAGTGCGGCGATCCGAGGAAATTTGCGACCCGCGGTCGCATCTTCGTCGATTTGCCGACAAAGCCCGTCCAGCTTGCGGATTCCATCGGCGGCGCCGTCGGTGGCGTGGATCACCGCGACCGCTTCGCGGCTCTTCAGCGCGGTTTCGACCTTGCCGAAACCGCAGACCACCTGGCCGGCCTTGGCGGCGATCGCCAGCGCATCCTGCGCCGAGCGCACCAGCAGCCGCTCGATCGCCTCGGCGAGATCCGCCGGCGCCTTGACGTCGCGTTTGAAACCTTTGGCGAAGACGCGGCGGCGAACCGCCTGCCTCACCATCTCCCGGGACGCCGTGACCCACAGGCCGCGGCCCGGAAGCTTGCGCTTCAGATCGGCCACCGCCTCACCGGCCGGACCAACCACGAACCGGATCAGTTCTCCGGTCGGCCGCACCTGCCGCGTGACCGCGCACATCCGTTCGGTCGCGGGCGTCTTGGCCCGCGGTCCGTCGTCGAGATCTGCGCCGGTTTCGGCAGCAAGCATGGGGGCAGCAGGCCTTTCATCTCACGTGCTGCGCGGGTTCGGGGCGCGACGCATCGGCGGTTCAGTCCGCCGACTCGTCGGACGCTTCGTCCGCGGGTTCTTCTTCGGAGGCTAGCTCCGACTCGTCGATCCAGCCGGCCTTGACGCGGGCCTGCATGATCAGGTGTTCGGCGTCCTCGCGCGACATCTCCATGCCGTCGAGAATGCCAGGATACTTCACCGGCTCGGCGCCGTCCTTGCGCTCGGTCCAACCCACCAGATCGTCGGTGGCGCAGCCGGCCAGATCTTCGACCGTCTTGACGTCGTTCTCGCCGAACTTGACCAGCATCTTCGAGGTGACGCCGGGAACGTCCTTCAGAGCATCTTCGACGCCGAGCTCCAGGCGCCGGGCCTCGAGCTCGGATTCAATCCGGTCGAGATATTCGCTGGCGCGGGTCTGCAGTTCGGCGGCGGTTTCCTCGTCGAAACCTTCGATCGAGGCGAGTTCGCGCGGGTCGACCAGCGCCAGTTCTTCGACCGAGGTGAAACCTTCGGAAGCGAGCAGCTGGCCGACGACCTCGTCGACGTTCAGCGCGTCCATGAAGGCCCGGGTGGTCTTCTCGAAGTCGGCCTGGCGGCGCTCGGATTCTTCGCTCTCGGTCAGGATGTCGATGTCCCAGCCGGTGAGCTGCGAAGCGAGCCGCACGTTCTGACCGCGGCGACCAATCGCCAGGGATAGTTGGTTATTGGTATCCGGAACCACAACCTCGATGCGTTCGCGATCTTCGTCGATCACGACCTTCGAGACTTCGGCCGGCGCCAGCGCGTTGACCACGAAGGTGGCGATGTCCGGCGACCACGGAATGATGTCGATCTTCTCGCCCTGCAGCTCGTTCACCACCGCCTGCACGCGCGAACCGCGCATACCGACGCAGGCGCCGACCGGATCGACCGAGGAGTCCCGCGAGACGACGCCGATCTTGGCGCGCGAGCCCGGATCGCGGGCGACCGCCTTGATCTCGACGATGCCGTCGTAGATTTCCGGCACTTCCTGCGCGAACAGCTTGGCCATGAACTGCGGATGGGTGCGCGACAGGAAGATCTGCGGGCCGCGGGTCTCGCGGCGGACGTCGAACACATAGGCGCGGACGCGGTCGCCGTTGCGGAACGACTCGCGCGGCAGCATCTCGTCGCGGCGGATGATCGCTTCGCCGCGGCCGAGGTCGACGATCACGCTGCCGTATTCGACGCGCTTGACGACGCCGTTGACGATGTCGCCGATCCGGTCCTTGAATTCCATGTACTGGCGGTCGCGCTCGGCCTCACGGACCTTCTGCACGATCACCTGCTTGGCCGACTGCGCGGCGATACGGCCGTATTCCAGCGGCGGCAGGGTGTCGGCGATGGTGTCGCCGATCTGCGCGCCCGGATTGGCGCGCTGCGCGTCCTTCAGCGAAATCTGGTTGGCGGGGTTTTCGACCTGCTCGACCACCAGCATATGGCGCGACAGCCGCAGCTCGCCCTTCTTCGGGTCGATCTCGGCATGGACGTCGGTCTCCGAGCCGTAGCGGGCGCGCGCCGCCTTGGCGATCGCATCTTCCATCGCCGCAATCACGATGCTGCGGTCGATGGTTTTTTCGCGAGCCACCGCATCGGCGATCTGCAGCAGTTCCAGCCTATTGGCGCTGACGGCCATGGTCAGTCTCCCTCAGAGGTGTCGATCTCGCCGCGCCGCGCTTTGTCGGCGGCGAGACGGTGTTGCTTGGTGTTCTGCGGTTTCGGCTTGGTCGGCGCCTTGGCGGCCTTCGGGCCGCGCTTGGGCGCATGGCTCTTCTTCGGATCGCTGCGCTTGGCATGCGGCGGCGGTTCCGGTGCGAGCCCAAGGCTCTGCTTCAGGTCGCGCTCGGCCTGCTTGCCGCGCCGCATTGATTCGGCGATCAGCTCGTCGGTCAGCACCAGCCGGGCATCGCCGATGTCGTGCATCGGCAGCAGCACCAGCGGATCTTCGTCCTTCGTGGCGCCCTCGCGCTGGACCCGCACGGCATCGCCTTCGACGCCGTCGAGCAGGCCGCGGTACCGTTTCCGGCCCTGGTGCGGAACCGCCATCTCGATCTTGACCAGGTGCCCGGCGTAACGGGCGAAATCGGAGCGGCGCACCAGCGGACGGTCGATCCCCGGCGAGGAGATCTCCAGCCGATAGGCGCGATCGATCGGATCGGCGACGTCGAGCACCGGCGACAATGCCCGCGACACGGCCTCGCAATCGTCGATCAGCATGGTGCCGTCGGGCCGCTCGGCCATGATCTGAACGGTGCAGCCGGCGTCGCCGGAGACCTTGATCCGGACCAGGCGGTAACCCATTGCCATCAGCACCGGCTCGGCGACCGCGCAGAACCGCGCCGCGACGCCGGGCTCGATCACCAGGCGCGGTTCGGCCAAGTCATCGGTTTCCGGAACAGCAGGGGTCGGCTCGGTCATGTCGTGGGTCAAAGCGTTACAACGTCTCGCCGATAAACGGTATCAAGGTGGTGAATGAAGGCCGCGCTCCCGAGGGGGCGGCGGTCCACGTCCGACGATCCAGGTAATAAAAAAGAGCGGGTCCCGGAGGGCCCACTCTCGATACGGATCGTATGAGAATTTCGAAGTAGCGCCGATATAGCGCTTTTTTCCTCCAGCGACAAGAGCCGTCCGGGGTGGGCGACCGGCCGAGGCCGTGGCCGAAGAAAATGCGACGCCGCGGCTCAACCCTTCGTTCATGCAGCGCGTCTAGGTTCCAGCCGTACCAATGCGGCCTGCCCGCGAGAACGATGGATGCCTGCCGCTACATCTCTGCTTCCTGAACTCGATGACATTGTCAGGCAGGGCGATCCCGTCCGGCGCGCCGACGCCGTGCGCCGGATTTCCGACCTGTATATTCGGGGCGCCGAGAGCTTCCAGCCCGATCATGTCGCGCTGTTTGATGGCATCCTGCTGACGCTGGTGCCGGAGATCGACGTCGAAGTTCGCAGCGAACTGGCACAGCGGTTTTCGGAAATCACCAATGCGCCGCCCGAACTGGTCCGGCAGCTCGTGCATGACGAAGACATCGGCATCGCCGGGCCGCTGTTGCGGCGCTCGACGATGCTCGATGATCCAACGCTCGTCGAACTCGCCAGGCTGCGTGGTCAGACGCATCTTCTGGCGATCTCCGAGCGGCTGAGCATTTCGCCGCCGATCACCGACGTGATCGTGCGTCGGGGTGACCGCGATGTGGTGCGCAAGGTCGCCGGCAATGCGGGCGCTGAATTCTCCGCCACCGGTTTCAACGGCCTGATCCGCCGTGCCGCGCAGGACGGTGTGCTGGCGATCGCGGTTGGCACGCGGGACGATCTGTCGCCGCCGCGGCTGAAGGATCTCTTGGCGTGCTCGACCGATCTGGTGCGCCGGCGCTTGTTCGAAAGTGCGCGGCCGAGTGCGCGGATCGCGATCAACCGGGCGATGCGCGAGCTCGCCGGCGAGTCGCGGCAGCCGTCGGTGCAGCGCGATTTCGATGCCGCACAGCGCTCGGTGGTGGAGCTGCACAACAGGGGTGAACTCAACGAAGCGACGGTGATCGGCTTCGCGCGGGCGCATCAATACGAGGAGACCGTGGCGGCGCTGTCGGCGATGACCGGTACGCGAATCTCCACCCTCGACCAGATGATGTCCGGTGAGCGGCACGACCCGGTGCTGATCCTCGGCAAAGCGCTCGGCTTCGGCTGGGCAACGGTGCGGGCCCTGATCGGGCTGCGGCTCGGGCCGGACCGCTCGGTGGCCTGCCCCGACGTCGAAGAAGCGCAGCACAATTTCGAGCGCCTGGCGCTGTCCACGGCGCAGCGCGTGCTCGGCTTCTGGAAGATGCGACAGGCCGACGCCTGAGCCGCCCGCGCGGCTGACAGACTTGCGCGTCATCCTTCCGCACAAAGCCGTGTCCACTTAGGTCAAAATCGCTCTATGCTTGTCTCAACGGCGTGCTCACAGCGCCGGCCAGGGAGGATGATCATGCTCAGCGAAGCTGACATTACTACGCATGCCCAGCGCATCCGCGACGACGGCTACACCGTGATCGAACGGGCCGCGGACCCGGCGTTGGTCGCGGCGCTGATCGGCGCGGTCGAACGGATTGAGCGCGACCATCAGCTCGGTTGCGCCAAGACGTCGTTCGAAGGCTTCAAGACGCTCCGGGTCAACAACTTGCTCACTTACGACGAGGTGTTCTGGGAAGTGCCGCTGCATAGCTGCGTGCTGCCGGTCGTCGAGGCGGTACTCGATAAGGAGTGCCTGTTATCGTCGTTCTGCTCGCTGGTGCTCGGGCCCGGCCAGGAGGCGCAGCCGATTCACGAAGATACGCAACTCATTCCGCTGCCGCGGCCGCACATTCCGATCACGCTGAACGCAATTTGGGCGCTGTCGGATTTCACCGCGACTAACGGCGCGACCCGGATCATCCCTGGAAGTCATAAGTACGAGACCTCGCCGGTGTACGGCCAGGACTACGACGCGGTCACCGCGACAATGCCTGCTGGCAGCGTGATGCTGTTCGACAGCGCGTTGTGGCACGGCGGTGGCCCCAACACCTCGGAGGCCCGCCGCTTCGCGTTCTCCTGCGCCTATTGCTGGGGTTGGATGCGGCAGCAGGAAAACTTTCAGCTCGGAATTCCGCGGGAGATCGCGCAGCGCTTTCCGCGGCGGCTGCAGGAACTGTGCGGCTACAGTGTCTACAAAGGTCAGTTCGGTCACATCGACAATCGCGATCCGATCGAATTGCTCGGCCGCGAGCGTGGCAAGCGAATGGTGTGGGAGGCCACCGACGTGCGAAACGCGAGGCTCGCGGGGCAGGTGACGAACTAATCGCCGCTTAGCTTAGAGTCGCTCGAAACGCAGGTAGTTGGCGCGTCGGCCCTCGCGTTCGGCTTTGCGGCCGTAGCGCGTCATCGTGTAGTTGGGCCACGGCTTACGCCAATCATCGGCACGCTGAGCGAGCCAGTCGAAGCAGGGCGCGCGCAGCAGATGCGCCAGCGTCCAGGCAGTGTAGCCGTCGATGTCGCAGACGAAGCGGAATTCGCCGTGCGGTGTCAGCGCGCGCGCCATCGCCGCGACGGTGGCGTCCTGCACGAAGCGACGCTTCCAGTGTCGCCGCTTCGGCCACGGATCGGGATGGATCAGGTCGATCCGTGCCAGTGAGCCGGCCGGCACCCAGGCCAGCAGTTCCGAAGCGTCTCCGGCAAACAGCCGGATGTTGCGGATATTCTCGGCCTCGATCCGCGCCAGAATCTTAGCCATTCCGTTGACGTAAGGCTCGGCGCCGATGAAGCCCGTGTCTGGATGAGCAAGCGCTTCGGCGATCAGGTGTTCACCACCGCCGAAACCGATTTCGAGGCGCATGTGCTCGACCGGGGGATCGAACAATGTGGTGAGCGGTTCGGGCGCCGGCGAGTCGATCTGCAGCGACAGGTGCGGCAGCAGGTTCTCGATCAGGTCGGCCTGATGAGCACGCAGCTTGTGGCCCTTACGTCGGCCGAAGAACGATCCCTGGCCGTGCATCACGACGTCGCCATCGTGATCTTCGTTGTCTGGCGCCGTGTCTGGTTGATCAATATTGAACATCAAACGACTGCGCTCGCACTTCTGCACCGGCCGCCCTGCATACAGGACCGCCATCTTGTTCGACCGTGAACGAAAAACCGGCCCCGCTTATATCATGGCGGAGGCCGGCGCGACGGGAGGTCGATCGATCAGTTCGTCTCGTCCGCTTCGCGCGCGGCAATCCGTTCGACGAGATCGACGATGCTGCGACGAAGCTTGGCATCAGTGATCTTGGTAAAGGCGCGGGTGAGCGCCAGACCTTCGGAAGTCGCGAGGAAGTCGGACACGTATGAAGGCGACGGCGCCTCACTGAAGCCGTTGCCGTTAGCGAGGCCGCCGCTCGGGCCGCCTTCAAACAAGAAGGACACCGGGACCTGCAGGACTTCAGCGATCTGCTGAATGCGGCTGGCGCCGACGCGGTTGGTCCCCTTCTCGTATTTCTGCACTTGCTGAAAAGTCAGACCCAGCGCTTCGCCGAGTTTCTCCTGACTCATGCCCAGCATGATGCGTCGCATGCGCACACGGCTGCCGACGTATTTGTCAACAGGATTGGGCGCTTTAGTCGACATCTCACTCACTCCTCAGGCACGTGCATACGCCAACAGTTAGCGTATGCGGGTTGGAATACGCCTCAAATATTGGAGTCGTCAAATGTCTTTGGAATCCAACGGGGATTCGGCGTTAATTTACGCCGAGGAAAATTCGCGGGCTGCGAGAGTGCGAATTTTCTCGAACTTAATCTCTGGTTGCGTCACCGATCTGCGTATTATCACGAGCCCGGCGGGCGCTTTCGTAATAGTACAAGCATCATCACTAACGCAACCAGCACGGCTGCAGGAAGTTCGCCGACCCGCGCATAGATCGTCGGCGCGACGGGCGCGGGCAGCCCCGAATCCAGCACCCCTTCGACGCCGAGGCCGAGCTCTGCGACGATCCGTCCGACCGGATCGATCACTGCAGAAACGCCGGTGTTCGCTGCGCGAACGAGCGGCAGGCCCTGCTCGATGGCGCGCATCCGTGCCTGCTGCAGGTGTTGATAGGGGCCGCTGGAAATGCCGAACCAGCCGTCGTTTGTGAGATTCAGCATCCAGCCGGGACGGTTGTTGCCGATCGCAATTTCGTCCGGAAAGATCGCCTCGTAACAGATCAGCGGCAGCAGCGGCGGGGCGTTGGGCAGTTCGAGGTTATGACGCGCCACACCGGATAAAAATCCGCCCTGCACCTTGGTGAGTTGGACGAAGCCGATCTTCTCCATCAGATTCTGGTACGGCAGAAATTCGCCGAATGGGACCAGATGGAGTTTGTCGTAGACCGACAAAATGCTGCCATCATGGTCGATCGCATAGATCGAATTGTACGCGCGGGTAATCCGGCGCCCCGGCGGTAATTCAGGCGGGCGGACCGCCCCGGTCAGCAGCACGGTGCCTTTCGGCAACAGCTCTGCGATCTGCGCCATCGCATCCGCTTCTCGCGACAGGAAGAACGGAAACGCCGATTCCGGCCAGATCAGCAGCGAGACGTCGCGAACGCCGGTCGATTTCGGCCCTGTCGAGCGGTCCGACAGTGACAGATATTTCTGCATCACGTCGGCTTTGGCCGAATAATTGAAGCGGGCGTCCTGCGGCAGGTTGGGCTGCATGATCCGCAGCCGGACGTTGTCGACGAGCTGGGTCGGCGACAATTTGAGTCGAATGCCGCCAAACACTGCCATCGCGGCCAGCACGCCCAGCGCCATCGCCGGCACTGCCCAGCGCCGCCTGGCGTTGGTGCCGCCATCGATCAGCACTGCGGGCGAAGCGAAGATCGCCACCGTCAGCAGGGTCAGTCCCCAGATGCCGATCACTGAGATGCTCTGCGCCAGCGCCAGTGGCTCGGTCAGGGCATAGCCGAACGCATTCCAGGGAAAGCCGGTGAGCAGATGGCCGCGCAGCCACTCGCTGATCGTCAGGCTGACGGCGAGCGACAGGATGCGCAGACTATCCGGGCGCCACAACAGCCGAGCCAGGGCGAAGCCGAGTGCGGTAAACAACGCCAGATAGGCCGGCAAGCCACAGATCGCGGCCGGCAGCAGCCAGGCGAAGGTGTCGGCATCGACCAGAAACGCGTAGCCGATCCAGTACAGGCCGGGGACGAAATAACCGAAGCCGAACCACCAGCCGGCCATCGCCGCAGCCGGCACGCCGCGCCGCTTGCCGGCTGCAGAGCCGTCGATCAGCCACACCGCGATCGGGAAGGTGATGAACAGAACCGGCCAGGCGTTGAACGGCTCCATGGCCAGCGAGGAGACTGCGCCGGCCAGCAGCGCGATCACGGCGCGTTTCCAGCCCCACGCCAGGATGATGCCCGAGGCGATCCGGCTCAGCACACCCCGACGCGTCACGGCGAACCGGTCCCGTCGCCGGCAGGTGGAGAGGAGGTGGATCCGCCGCTGTCAGTAGTCTGCGGCGCGGTGGAATCGGTCGCGGTCTCGCGCCGCCGGCTGTCGCGTGTGCGTGGGGCGGGACGTTCCTTGCGCGGCCCGATCCGCAACCGCTTCACCCGTCGCGGGTCGGCGTCGAGCACTTCGAATTCGAAGGTGCCGGGGCCGGCGATCACTTCGCCGCGAACCGGCAGCCGGCCGACGTGGTTGACGAGGTAACCGCCGAGGGTTTCGACGTCTTCGCCCGCTTCGCCGGTGACGAACTGATCGCCGATCATGGCGCGGACGTCTTCCAGACTGGCTCGCGCATCGGCGATGAATGAGCCGTCGGCCTGGCGCACGATCGACGGCGGCTCGGTCGAGTCGTGTTCATCATCGATCTCGCCGACGATCTGTTCGACGATATCTTCGATCGAGACCAGGCCGTCAGTACCGCCGTATTCGTCGACCACCAGCGCCAGATGGATGCGCGCCGCCTGCATCTGCGCCAGCAGGTCGATCGCCCGCATCGACGGCGGCACATACAGCAGCTTGCGGATGATGCCGGTTTCGGTCAGCGGCATCTTCAGATCGATCGCGCGCAGATCGAGGCCCGCGGGCAGCGCCTTCTTGCGCTTGGCGACCGTCGCCGGCGGCACCTTGGCCTTTGCGGTCATGAACGCCACGAGGTCGCGGATGTGAACGATGCCGACCGGATCATCGAGCGTTTCGTTGTAAACCACGAGCCGCGAATGCGCTGCGTCCTGAAACAGGCTGAGCAGTTCGCCGAGCTGGATGTCCTGCTTGATCGCGACGATGTCGGCGCGATGCACCATCACGTCGGCGATCCGGCGATCGTGCAGCCCGAGGATGTTGCGCAGCATCGTGCGCTCGAGCGTCGAGAAGCCTGTGTCGTCGGGCGGGCTGGTGTCGAGCACGACCTGCAGGTCGTCGCGCACCGAGCCGGGTTTCCAACCGAACAGCGAACGGATCGCACGGATCAGCCAACTGCCGCCATGCGGATGCAGCACTTCGCCCTGATGCACCACCGCGGGTAACTGGCCGCGTGTGGAGTCCTGCAGCGAGGCCTGCGAACCGTTCTCGGCTCTGTCGCCGTCGGGCATGTCAGCTCACCCGATCCTGGCCCGCATACGGATCCGGAATCCCGAGCCGCGCCAGGATTGCGCGTTCGGCGTCTTCCATCTCCTCGGCTTCCTCATCGGATTCGTGGTCGTAACCGACCAGATGAAGGAAGCCGTGCACGGCGAGGTGACTGAGGTGGTGATCGAACGGTTTGCCTTCGTCGTCGGCCTCGCGGCGGACGGTCTGATACGCGATCGCGATGTCACCGAGCATCCGTGGCGCGCCGTCCGGCTGCACCTCGGGCTGCGCGGCAGGAAACGACAGCACGTTGGTCGGCTTGTCCTTGCCGCGGAACGAGGCGTTGAGCTGACGGATGTGATCGTCGTCGGTGAGCATCACCGCCAGCTCAGCGCCTCCGGTGTCGGCGTCGACTGCATCGGCGGCGGTTTCGATCGCGCGCAGCACGGTTGCTTCGGCCGATGCTTCGGCCTGCCAGCAATCGGCTTCGATCACGACTTCGGTGAAAGGACGAGCACTGTGGGTCATCGAAGCAAAATTACTATCCGGGTCCGCCCCGTTGCAATCGGGGCGGCGCCCAGGGCGTGGTTGCGACATCACGACTTACCATTCGCCGGGGACGGCGCTCCTTCGTAGGCGGCGACGATCCGCGCCACCAATTCGTGCCGGATCACGTCCTCGGCCCTGAATTGCACCTGCGCGATGCCCTCGACGCCGGATAGCAGCCGGGCCGCTTCGGCCAGGCCCGACGTCTGGCCGTTCGGCAGGTCGACCTGGCTCGGGTCGCCGGTGATGATCATCCGGCTGTTCTCGCCGAGACGAGTGAGAAACATTTTCATCTGCATCGACGTGGTGTTCTGCGCTTCGTCGAGGATGATCGCCGCGTTGGTCAGGGTGCGGCCGCGCATGAACGCCAGGGGGGCGATTTCGATCTCGCCGGACTGCAGCGCGCGCTCGACGATCCGGGCATCCATCAGATCGTACAGCGCGTCGTAGATCGGCCGTAAGTAAGGATCGACCTTCTCGCGCAGGTCACCGGGCAAAAAGCCGAGCCGCTCGCCGGCTTCGACCGCGGGCCGCGACAGGATGATGCGGTCGACTTCCTTGCGCTCGAACAGCTGCGCGGCGTGCGCCACCGCCAGCCAGGTCTTGCCGGTGCCGGCCGGGCCGACGCCGAACACCAACTCGTGGCGCTTCAGCGCGCGGATGTAGGAGTCCTGCGCGGCTGTGCGAGCCCGCACCGGGCGCTTACGCAAGTTGATCGCCTCGAACGCGGTGGCGGAGGGCTGCTTGGTGTCGAATTCGAACAGCGAGCCCTGGGCGATCACGGCGCGGATCGCGCCTTCGACGTCGCCCTGCACCAGATCGTGGCCGGAGATCGCCTGGGCATACAGCGTTTCCAACACGCGCCGTGCCGCATCGCAGCCCTCACGAGAGCCGCCGATGGTGATGTGGTTGCCGCGCGAGTCCACCACCACGCTGAGCCTGCGCTCGATCTGAGCGAGGTTCTGGCCGTAGGGGCCGACCAGAGCGGAGGCGGCACGGTTGTCGTCGAAATCGATGACGACCTGGGTTTCAGGCGGGTTCAAGCTGTCGCGATCGGGTTTGCGGCGGGAAACGAATGAAGACGAATCCGGTGCGCTTTTGACCAAGGGGGCTCAGGCTCCTGTGGCGGCCATCGCATCGGCCGGCCGGGAGGTTGCGGATGCGAGTTCGCCAAGCAGACTGTAGCGTTCGAGGCTATCGACGCGGACCGGGAGCACCTTTCCGATGATGCTGTCGGGCGCCATCACATGGGCGGGCTGCAGATAAGCGGTGCGGCCGACGATCTGACCGGGTTTGCGGCCGGCGCGCTCGAACAGGACCTCCACGGTCCGGCCGATCGCAGCCTTGTTGAAGGCCGATTGCTGCTGGTCGATCAATTGCTGGAGCTGCTCCAACCGCTCGTCCATGACCGCTGCAGGCACCATCTCCGCCATGTCCGCCGCGGGCGTGCCGGGCCGCGGGGAGTATTTGAACGAATACGCTCCAGCGTAGCCGATTTGTGCGACAAGCGCGAGAGTTGCGGAAAAATCGCGATCGGTTTCACCCGGGAAACCGACGATGAAGTCGGACGAGAACGCGATCGCCTCGGAGGCAGACCGGAACCGGTCGATCACGCGGCGATAATCGTCGGCGGTGTGCTTGCGGTTCATCGCCGCCAAGATCCGGTCCGAGCCGGACTGCACCGGCAGATGCACGAACGGCATCAGCGCCGGCAGATCGCGGTGCGCGGCCAAGAGATCATCGTCGACGTCGTTCGGATGGCTGGTCGAGTAGCGCAGCCGGACGATACCGGGAATTTCGGCAAGGCGCCGCACCAGGCGCCCGAGCGACCAGGCGCGCCCGTCCGGCCCGTCGCCGTGATAGGCATTGACGTTCTGGCCGATCAGCGTGACCTCGCGAACCCCGTTCTCGGCGAGCCGTTTGACGTCCTCGACGATCGCCGCCACCGGGCGCGACATCTCGGCGCCGCGGGTATAGGGCACGACGCAGAAGGTGCAGAATTTGTCGCAGCCTTCCTGGACAGTCACGAACGCCGAAATGCCGCGGGCACGGATCGCGTCCGGTGCCGGCTGCGGCAACACGCCGAACTTGTCCTCGATCGGGAACTCGGTCTCCAGCGCTCGGCCGTGCTGCTCGGCCTTTGCCAGCAATTGCGGCAGGTTGTGATAGCTCTGCGGCCCGACCACGACGTCGACCACTGGCGCGCGGCGGATGATTTCCTCGCCCTCCGCCTGCGCTACGCATCCGGCGACCGCGATCTGCATCCGCCGGCCATGGTTTGCGGCTTCGTCGCGCGCGACGCGCAGCCGGCCGAGCTCGGAATAGACCTTCTCGGACGCTTTTTCGCGGATGTGGCAGGTGTTCAGGATCACCAGGTCGGCGTCATCCACGTTCGCGGTCTCGACAAAGCCTTCCGGCGCCAGCGCATCCACCATGCGCTGAGCATCGTAGACATTCATCTGACAGCCGTATGACTTGATGTGCAGCTTGCGCGGCGGAGACATCGTGTGCGGGAGCCCAAACAAAAAACGCGCGTGTTCCAGCGCGTTACCGTCACTTATAGGCGAAACCCGGCGAAATCCAGCCGCGACCGGCGTTTTGCCGCGTGCGCTCCGCTGGACGCCTAAATTTCTTCAATGATTTCAGTTAATTGTCTCATGTCGTCAAAACAGCGGCCGGCCCCGGCAGCGGCCAGTGCGGCGGCAGTAGCATCGGTGCAATGACTGCCGCCGTGAAAACCGAGCACGGTCATGCCGGCGGCTTTCGCACCCAGCACCCCGGGCACGCTGTCTTCGATCACCACGCAGCGCTCCGGGGCGGCGCCCATCTGGGCCGCCGCGAACAGGAACAGGTCGGGCGCCGGTTTGCCGTGCGCGACCTGCTGGGCCGAAAACAGATGCGGGGCGAACCGGGCATGCAGGCCGGCATGGGTCAGTGCCACCCCGATGCGATCGAGCGTGCCGCTCGAGGCGACGCAGAACGGTCGTCCAAGCGTGTCGAGAGCGTCGGTGACGAATGGGATCGGCTGCAGCGTTTCGGCGAAAGCGCGCAGCAGCGCGTCGAGCAGGTTTGCTTCGATGTCGTCGGCGAAGCGCCGGCCAATCTCAGCTTCGATCTCGCGCCGGGCTTCGCGGCCCGAACGGCCAAGGAAGCGCGCCGCGACCTGGTCCGGCGTGATTGGATAGCCGTAGCGGGTCAGCGTCTCGGCGTGAACCCGACAGGAGATCAGCTCACTGTCGACCAGGACACCGTCACAATCGAAAATAACAAGTTCGGGAGTCACATCTGCGGCCGGCTGCAGTTTAAACTAATACGCCGCGAGCCGGTGAGCTCGCGGCGGATCGGCAGATGCGTCAGTTCGCGCTGCAGCTCAGGACTTATCGTCTTCGAGCGGCACGCAATACAGCTCGAGCCGATGATCGACCAGCTTGTAACCGAGGCGGCGGGCGATCTCGGCCTGCAGCTTCTCGATCTCTTCGTTGGTGAACTCGATCACCGTGCCGTCGCGCAGGTTGATCAGGTGGTCATGATGGCTGTCGCGCATCTGCTCGTAGCGGGCGCGGCCTTCACGGAAGTCGTGACGTTCGATGATGCCGGCATCTTCGAACAGCTTGACGGTGCGGTACACCGTCGAGATCGAGATCTTGTCGTCGATCGCAACGCAGCGGGTGTACAGTTCTTCGACGTCGGGATGGTCTTCCGACTCCGCCAGAACTCGTGCGATCACGCGGCGCTGCTCCGTCATGCGCATGCCGGTGGCGGCACAGCGGGCTTCGATTTCAGTTGCCTTGGGTTCGGACATCGGCGTCAACGTGGTTGCGGGTGAATGGTTATCTTGGTCATTGTTCTGCCACTGCAGGGCGATCAGGACAAGTCGCGACGCATTATCAATGCGTTCAATTGTTCCCCATTGGGCTGTCGGTAATAGCGCTCGCGTCGGCCAACCACCTGAAAACCGGTACGATTGTAGAGTCGCCGTGCCGGCTGATTGTTTTCTTCCACCTCGAGAAACACCGTGGCAACGCCACGCCCTGCAAGATGACCGAGGTGAGTGAGCAGCATTTCACGCGACAGACCGCGGCCCCGATACGAGGCGGCGACCGCAATTGATAGGATTTCGGCTTCGTCCGCGCCGATCCGCGATGCAACAAATCCGATGATTCGCCGGCCGACCCGCAGTCTGTGCACCAGCGTATTGCGCTCGCTCAAAAGGTCGGCGAATTCCTGCTCGTCCCAGCCGCGATGAAACGAAGCGGCATGCAGCTCGGCGAGCTTCGGCGCGTCGCGCAGCGTCGCCGTTTCGACCACGGTGTCGGCGTAGCCCCAGAATTCGGCCAGCCAAGTCATCATTGATGGCACATACGGCAGCGCGTCATGCGGCGGGCTGCGCCGATTGAGCGATGGGATCGATCTTCGGCTTGGCGTCCGGTGGCCGCAGGTAGAACGGCTTGGCAGGCGCGGCTTCCGGTGTTGCTGCTGCACCAAGCCAGGCGAGCCAGCCGATATCCGGGGCGGGGCGCTGATCAACCGCGAGCGGCGGCGGAGTCAGGGCCGGCCAGCGATCGGCAATCAGCTGCGCGGCGTTGCCGACCAGCCGCGGAGCGCCGTAACGTGCTGATTCCAGCGCTTCGGCGATCGGCGCCACCCGCGGGCGCACGATCATCGTGCCGTTGCCGGCGACGAGCTGGTAGTAGACGTGGTCGTGACGGGCATCGATCACCGACAGGATCGGGGTCTCGTCGGTTTCGCTCACCAGAGGCGCCGCGAAAGCCGACAGCGTCGTCAGCCCGACGACCGGTTTTGCGGCCGCGAGAGCGATGCCGCGCGCTGCCGACAGGCCGACCCGGAGGCCGGTGAAGCTACCAGGCCCCGTGGTTACCGCGATGCGGTCGATATCGAGAAAGCCGATTCCCGACGCGTCCATTACCCGGCCGAGCAGCGGCATCAAGGCTTCGGCGTGACCGCGCTGCATCGCTTGAGATTCGCCCGCGAGCAGCCGATTTGCCTCGGTGTCCAGCACCGCTGCTGCGCAGGCGTCGAGCGCCGTATCGATGGCGAGGATCAGCATCCGGCTAACATATCAGCAATGCGACGGTTGCGTCATGTCCCGGCCGGGGCGATCGACAACTATTCGGATGGGCGGCATGGCGCGGAGCGTCATGCCTGTTTGTCGTGCTTGCCTAGCGTTGCGGCAGTCGCCGGGTCAGGTGACCGGGCGAACTTCCACCACTTCGGGCACGAAGTGCTTCAGCAGGTTCTGGATGCCGTGCTGCAAGGTTGCGGTCGACGACGGGCAGCCCGCGCAGGCGCCGCGCATGTTGAGATAGACGATGCCGTCCTTGAAGCCGCGGAAGGTGATATCGCCGCCGTCGTTGGCGACCGCCGGACGCACCCGCGTTTCGATCAGATCCTTGATGATCTCGACCGTCTCGGCGTCGGCGTCGGCATAGAACTCGTCGTCGTCGCCGTCTTCACCGTCCGACTTGCCGCCGGCCAGGATCGGCGTGCCCGACATGTAGTGCTCCATGATGGCGCCGAGGATCGCGGGCTTGAGGTGCTGCCACTCGCCCTTGTCCTTCGTGACGGTCACGAAGTCGGTGCCGTAGAACACGCCGCTGACACCATCGATGTCGAACAGCCGCGCCGCGAGCGGCGAGCGTGCGGCCTGGGACGCGTCCGTGAATTCCAGCGTCCCGCTGTCGAGCACGCTCCGGCCGGGAATGAACTTCAACGTGGCTGGATTGGGGGTCGGTTCGGTCTGAATGAACATCGAATATCTCCATCGTCGCCGGTTCAAGGCCGGTGCGTGAGTTTCTCCTAGCAAATAGCGCTCGGAAACGCACGGTCAACCCGCGGGCTCTCCCGGAGGGAGCCGAAAGTCGCTGACAAAGCTCACATTTCCGAGTGAAGCGCGGTCAGGCGAGAGCGTCGATGTCGTCGTCGGTGAGGCTGGAGGCGACCATCATCACCGGCACAGGGAACGTGCCGAGATGGCGCACCATCGCGGTGACGATCGGGCCCGGTCCTTCCGGGCCATCATCCGCCGCCAGCACCAGCATCACGATGTCGACGTCCTGCTCGATCACCTTGCGCACCTGCGCGATGGTGTCGCCCTCGCGGATCACCCGCTCCGGCGTGATCCCGGCGACGCCGTTGGCGCGGCCCGAGGCGCGATCGAGCGCAAGCTCGGCGGTTTCGATTGCTTCGGCACGCATCACGTCGGCGACGCCGAGCCATTGCTGGTTCTTGTCGAGGATCTCGATCACCCGCAGCATCACCACGCCGCCGCCGACCCGCACCGCCCAGCGGCTGCCGTAATACACCGCGCGATCCCACTCGGCGGTGTCGTCGACGATCACCAGGCATTTCGGCTTGTGGCCGGATTCATAGCTCCGTCGCTGGCTGCTCATTGGTGCCCCCGGAGTTCCCCAGCGCGCGCCCGCGCAACGATGCGATGCTGCCATGGCTGCAGCGGGAAGGACAAGCGGGCGTCTCGGACACAGACGTCGTGCGCGGACTTGACCCGCATGCGGGGCAGAAGCCCCTTCGGCGCGGCGAAGGCCCGCGCGTCCATCCACCTTAGCAACAGTCCTACGAAGATGACGGATGGCCGGGGCGAGTCCGGCTACGACGGGCGTTCCAGAAGGGGAGCGTCTCAGCTCGTCTTGCGCACCATGCCCATGATGTCCTTCACGGCCCGCATGGTTTCGGCCGCGATCGCACGGGCCCGGTCGCTGCCGTCGGCGAGCACCGAGTCGACATACGCATGGTCGGCCGAGAGCCGCTTCATTTCGTCGGCGATCGGCGACAGCTTGGTGACGGCGAGGTCGACCAGGTTCGACTTGAACGCGGAGAACTGCGCGCCGCCGAACTCGGTGAGCACGTCGGCCTTCGGCTTGCCGGAGAGCGCAGCGTAGATGCCGACCAAATTGTCGGCTTCGGGCCGAGTCTCCAGGCCCTTTTCTTCGCTCGGCAGCGGCTCCGGATCGGTCTTGGCCTTCTTGATCTTCTGCGCGATCGCGTCGGCATCGTCGGTCAGGTTGATGCGCGAGTAATCGGAGGGGTCCGACTTCGACATCTTCTTGGTGCCGTCGCGCAGGCTCATCACCCGGGTTGCCGGGCCGGTGATCACCGGCTCGGGCAGCGGGAAGTAAGCGTCGCCAAAGCCCTGCGCCGCGATCGAGGCCGAGAAGTCGTTGTTGAACTTCTGGGCGATGTCGCGGGTGAGTTCGACATGCTGCTTCTGATCCTCGCCGACCGGCACATGGGTGGCGCGATACACCAGAATGTCGGCCGCCATCAGCACCGGATAATCGTACAGGCCGACTGATACGTTCTCGCGATCCTTACCGGCCTTCTCCTTGAACTGGGTCATGCGATTCAGCCAGCCGAGCCGCGCGATGCAGTTCAGCACCCAGGCCAGTTCCGAATGTTCCGCCACCTGGCTCTGGTTGAAGATGATCTGCTTCTTCGGATCGATGCCGGACGCGATGAACGCCGCCGTGACTTCACGGATGTTCTTGCGAAGTTCGTCCGGTCCGCCCCAGACCGTCACCGGGACGGTGATCGCGTGAAGATCGACGACGCAGTAAACGCAATTGTGCGTCTCCTGCATCTTCACGAAGTTCACGATCGCGCCGAGGTAATTGCCGAGATGCAGATTGCCGGTCGGCTGGATGCCGGAGAATACCCGCTGCGTGATGGCCATGATCGTGATTCCCGCGCTTGGTCTGGAAAAGGCGCCGTGAAGTGGCACAGCTCCGCTAGTCGCGCAAGCCGCGTGGCCGCCGCAGCGCATGGAGCGCCGCATTCGGCCGGACCACGCCGAGCAGGATCAATGCGGCCGCATAGACGATCAGGCCGCCGCCGATCAGGACCGCCAGCACAGCGGCTTGGACCAAAGTGGAGCCCGCCGCAGCGATCGGCAGCACAAAGCTGGAGGCCTGCCACAGCAGGGCGCCCATCGCACCGGCTGCGAGCGCGATCAGCATCAGACGGCGCCGCGCCGGCGCATCGATCGTGACGCCGAAACGCTGCACGCCGCGCCCCAGCAGCAGGGCTGCGTTGCTCCAGGCGCCGATGCTGATCGCAGCCGCCACCCCGGCGGCGCCAAATAGCCGCCCGAGCAGCACGGCGGCGACAAGTGCGACCGCGACCGAGATGAGGGTCGCCATCAAAGGCGTGCGGGTGTCCTCGCGGGCGAAGAACGCGGCCGACCAGTTCTTGGCCAGCACCTGGGCCGGCAAGCCTGCCGCCAGCACCGCCAGCGCCTGAGCGGTGGCGGCGGCGTCCGCGGCGCTGAACGCGCCGTGCTCGAACAACAGCCGCACGATTGGTTCGGCGAGTACGATCAGTCCGAAAGTCGCAGGCAGCGCCACCCCGACCGCCAGTTCCAAGCCGCGCGAGGCAGCTTCCGACAGCGCGGTCCGATCGCCGCCGCGGACGGCGCGTGCCAGTTCCGGCACCAGCACCGCGCCCATCGCCACGCCGACGATGCCGAGCGGCAGCTCGATCAGCCGGTTGGCGAAATACAGCCACGACACTGCCGCCGGCTGCGACGAGGCGATGATGGCGCCGGCGACGATCAGGAGCTGCGGCCCGGAATTGGCAATCATCCCGGGGATCGCCTTGGCGAAGAACGTCCGCATCGCAGCGTCGAAGCCGGCGCGCAGCGGTGTCGCCAGCCGTTCGCCGTGGCCGTTGAACGCCAGGATCGATAGCTGCAACAGGCCGGCGACGCCGACCGTGCCGGACAGGATCAGCGCCGCGGTGGTGGGGTCATCGTGACCGAGCAGCAGCGCGGCGGTGACGATGATCAGCGATGCGTTGAACAATAGCGGCGAGAACGCAGTGAGGCCGACTTTGCCCTGCGCGTTGAACAACCCCATCATCACCGCGACCGGGCCGGCGAACGCCAGATAGGGTAGCATCAGACGGGCGTCGCGGGTCGCCATCAGCAGGGCGGGCTGGCCGACGAAGCCCGGGGCCAGCACCGCGATCAGCAGCGGCATGAACACACCGAGCAGGATCGCCAGCAGCAGAGTTGCAAGCGCGATGGTGCCGAGCAGCCGCCCGGCGAACGCAGCCGCCGCGGCCGTGCCGTTATACTCCCGGACTTTCAGCCAAGCCGGCACCAGCGCGGCGTTGAGCGCGCCTTCGGTCAATAGCCGCCGCGTTACATTGACGAGCTGAAACGCCAGCAGGAACGCATCCGCCACCACGCCGGCGCCGAGCAACGCCGCGACTAGCGCGTCGCGAACGAATCCCAATAAGCGTGACGACAGAGTCCCTGCGGAGACGGTGAGCAGCGGGCGAAGCATTCCGGCCTTATAGCCGGATTGCCGGCGCAACGGCCCGGCGCAGCTCGGTTTAGTGGCCGATTGGTAAAGGGGGTGGCCCTGTTGGCCGGTAGGCTTCCTTACTCCCGCCGTCATGGCCGGGCTCGACCCGGCCATCCATCCTATCTCAAAACAGCATCTTGCGAAGACGATGGATGCGCGGGTCGAGCCCGCGCATGACGACCTTGGGAACCGCCCTCGCTTGCGGCTGCCGACCCGAACATGATAGGCCGGCGCGCCTTTCGCGCGGCCGGCGATGCACCGGCCCGACCCGCACGATTGCGGGATTTTCCTTGTTTCTCCCCGCTATGGATCGAATTCGATGAGCTCAGCCCAATACGATGTCCTCGCCATCGGCAACGCGATCTTCGACGTGCTGGTCCGCACCGAAGAGGACTTTCTGGTCAAGCACGGCATGGCCAAGGGCGGCATGGCGCTGATCGACGAAGCCCGCGCCGCGGCGATCTATGCCGACATGGGCCAGGCCACCGAAATGTCCGGCGGCTCAGCGGCCAACACCATTGTCGGCCTCGCCTCGTTCGGTGCCCGCACGGCCTATCTCGGCAAGGTCAAGGACGATCAGATCGGCAAGCTCTATACCCACGATATCCGCGCTGCGGGCGTCACCTTCGATACCAAGCCGGCAACGGGCGGCCCGGCGACCGGCTGCTCCTACATCCTGGTGACGCCGGACGGCCAGCGCACGATGAACACCTATCTCGGCGCTGCGCAGGATCTGTCGCCGGCCGATATCGACGAGGCCAAGATCGCCGCCTCGGCCATCATCTATCTCGAAGGCTATCTGTGGGATCCGCCGCAGGCCAAGGAAGCGTTCCTGAAGGCCTCGAAGATCGCCCATGGCGCCGGTCGCAAGGTGGCACTGACGCTGTCGGATGCGTTCTGCGTCGATCGTTATCGCGGCGAATTCCTCGAGCTGATGCGGTCCAAGACCGTCGACCTGATCTTCGCCAACGAGGCCGAGCTGCACTCGCTGTACCAGACCTCGGATTTCGACGCGGCGCTGAATCTGCTGGCTCAGGACGTCTCGCTCGGCGTTGTCACCCGGAGCGAGAAGGGCTGCGCGGTGGTCGATAAGGATGGCGTCACCCTGGTGCCTGCCGCCGCGATTGATCAGCTCGTCGACACCACCGGCGCCGGCGACCTGTTCGCGGCCGGCTTCCTGTTCGGTCTGGTCCGCAACCTCGGCTACGAAAACGCCGGCCGCCTCGGCGCGCTGGCGGCAGCCGAAGTGATCCAGCACATCGGCGCCCGCCCGCAGGTGTCGTTGAAGGAACTGGCGCAGCAGCACGGGCTGGCGGTGTAGTTCGCTCTCAAGCGGATACATCAGCGTTCGTCATTCCGGGGCGCGAACGCAGTTCGCGAGCCCGGAATCCATAACCCCTGCCGTTGCTACTTACGCACGGCGGTGGCTCTGGCCGTGCCTATCCGCGATTCCAGGGAGTATGGATTCCGGGCTCGCGCTCCGCGCGCCCCGGAATGACGACTACTAATGTCGGTGCACGGCTCGCCTGAAGCCAACGCCTCACGCCGTCTTCATCGCTTTGAGCCCGAGCTTGGACTCGACCTTCTCGCGCATGATGAATTTCTGGATCTTGCCGGTCACCGTCATCGGGAATTCGTCGACGAATTCGATGTAGCGCGGGATCTTGTTATGGGCGATCTGGCCCTGGCAGAACGCGCGGACGTCGTCGGCGGTCAGCGTTTCTCCCGGGCGCGGGCGGACCCAGGCGCAGAGTTCTTCGCCGTAGCGGTCGTCGGCGACACCGAAGATCTGGACGTCTTGGATCTTGGGATGGCGATACAGGAATTCCTCGATCTCGCGCGGATACAGGTTCTCGCCGCCGCGGATCACCATGTCCTTGATGCGGCCGACGATGTTGCAGAAGCCCTTGTCGTCGATGGTGGCGAGGTCGCCGGTGTGCATCCAGCCGGCGGCGTCCAGCACGTCGGCGGTTTTTTCCGCCTCGTCCCAATAGCCGAGCATCACGCTGTAGCCGCGGGTGCACAGCTCGCCGCGCTGGCCGCGCGGCACGATCTTGCCGTCGAGATCGACGACTTTCACTTCGACATGCGGATGGATGCGGCCGACGGTCGAGACCCGCCGCTCTTCCGGATCGTCGACCGCGCTCTGGAAGCTGACCGGGCTCGTCTCGGTCATGCCGTAGGCGATGGTCACTTCGCGCATGTTCATTGCATCGTTGACCCTTCGCATCACTTCCACCGGGCACGGCGCGCCCGCCATGATCCCGGTGCGCAGTGACGACAGATCAAAGCTGGCGAATTCCGGATGATCGAGTTCGGCGATGAACATCGTCGGCACGCCATACAGCGCTGTGCACTTCTCGCGTGACGCGGTCTGCAGCGTCACCAGCGGGTCGAAGCCTTCGCCGGGATACACCATCGCGGCGCCGGAGGTGACGGAGGCGAGGCTGCCCATCACCATGCCGAAGCAGTGATACAGCGGCACCGGAATGCAGATCCGGTCCGCCTCTGTCAGCTTCATCGCGCGGCCGACGAAGTAACCGTTGTTGAGGATGTTGTGATGCGTCAGCGTCACGCCCTTGGGCGAGCCGGTGGTGCCGCTGGTGAACTGGATGTTGACGGCATCGTCGAACTGCAGCTCGCTTGCGAAGGCGGCGATCTGATCGCGGTGCCGCGCGCCGCCCATGGCCGCGACCTCGTCGAACGCAATCGTCCCCGGCGCTTTCGGTCCGCCGATCTGGATCACGGTGCGCAGCTTCGGCAGCTTGGCCGATTGCAGCGCGCCCGGCGACGAGATCGCCAGTTCCGGGATCAGCGTGTTCAGCATCTCCATGTAGTGCGAGGTCTTGAACGCGGTGGCCGTCACCAGCGCGGCGCAGCCGACTTTGGCGAGCGCGAATTCCAGTTCGCTCAGGCGGTAGGCCGGATTAATGGTGACCAGGATCAGTCCCGCTTTGGCGGCGGCGAATTGTGTGAGGGTCCATTCCGGTCGGTTCATCGACCAGATGCCGATGCGGGCGCCGCGCTCCAGGCCGAGCGCGAGAAAACCGGCTGCCAGCGCATCCACCCGCGCGGCGAAGTCGCTCCAGGTCCACCGGGTGTCATGGCTGGGTGAAACCAGCGCTTCGCGATCCGGCCACAGCGCCACCGCGCGGTCGAGCGCCTGGCCAATGGTAATTCCGAGCAGCGGGGCGTCGGAGACGCCGCAGACATAGCTGGGGGTCGAGCTGGTCACGTCCTTGGTCCTCGCCTTATCGCCCGGGCTTCTTGGAGTGCCGGGTCGTCATCGTGTGGGCTTGTCGCCTCTTTCACGAAGCATAGCGCCGCCGGCGGGGCATTGCGACCCCGCCGACGGCGCGAGAACTCAGGCTGCCTGCTGTCCGGCGCCGAGAGCGGCATAAACGCCGCGCTCGAACGCAGCGAACGCCTCCAGGCACTTGGCGTCGGCGAACGGCAGCACCTGCATCAGGATCACGCCGCAGACGTCACGGGTCGGATCGATCCAGTAATAGGTATTGGCGAGCCCGGCCCAGGCGAGGCTGCCGGCGCTGCGGCCTTCCGGCGTCTTCTCGGTGTTGATCAGGAAGCTGAGGCCCCACTTCTTGGTCATGCCGGGATAGAGGTCGACGTCGTTGGTGGCGAAGGCAATCGCCGAGTTCAGCTTGGTGACGTTGAGATCACCGATGTGGTTCTGGCCCATCATCGCCACGGTCTCGGGCTTCAGCACCTGGTTGCCGTTGCCGCGGCCCTTGTTGAGGATCATCTGGGTGAACTTCAGATAGTCCGCCGCGGTGCCGTACAGGCCACCGCCACCCATGTGGAATTCCGGTTCCTGCGCGACCTCGAACGGGATCGGCGACAGCGAGCCATCCTCGCCGCGGGCATGCACCGCGACCAGCCGCTTCCGTTGTTCATCTTTGATCTTGAAGCCCATGTCGGTCATGCCGAGCGGCGCGAACAGATGATCGCGCAAATATGCGTCCAGCTTCATGCCGCTGGCCGCTTCGACCGCCTTGCCGGCGAAGTCGATGTTGATGCCGTACTCCCAGCGCGTGCCCGGATCAGACGCAAGCGGCGTCTTCAGCGCGGCTTCCTGGCAGCCGATGATGCCGGGGATGCCGTGCCGCTCCATGTACTTCACCATGTCGGCGTTCCACATGTCGTAGCAGAAGCCGGCGGTGTGGGTGAGCAATTGCCGCAGCGTGATCGGAGATTTGGCCGGCCGGGTCTTCGGCGTACCGTCGGCGTCGAATCCGTCGAGCACCAGCGGTTCGGCGAGATCGGGCAGCACCTTGCCGATCGGCTCGTCGAGCGACAGCTTACCTTGCTCGACGAGCTGCATTGCGGCCGCAGCCGTAATCGCCTTGGTCATCGACGCGATCCAGAACACGCTGTCGGTGGTCATCTGCTCGGGTTTCGACAGATCGCGCTTGCCGAACGCGCCCTGATACAGGACCTCCTTCGAATTGCCGGCGATCGCCACCACGCCGGGGATATCCCCGCGCTCGCTCATCTGTCGCAAGCTTTGATCGATCTGGTTGCTGCTCTGCATGTTCGTCCTCCCTTGTTTGGCTGGCAGTTTCTAAAAGCGGCCGGATTTTTCACCGAGCGGTTCCGCTCCGCAAGCGATAACGAGGTCGAGCGACAAAGTCTCGCATTTGCGAGCGACGACGATTTCGTGCCGGGAACGAACGGGGTGGCGTGGCGTTCACAAAGTCGCCGCAGTGTTGAACCTCGCGGCGGCAGCCAACGTCCAACTCAAAGTTGCGACGCCCTCGCCTGGAGCACCGAGATGATCCCGACCTGGAGTGACTGGAAGCGCTATCCGCAGCCCGGCCGCGGCGGCAATATCGAGGCGCCGATCAGTCCGGGGATCTATGAAGTGCGATACGCCCAGACCGGTGCGCTGTACGGATTCGAGGCAGTCGACAATCTGGCGGTCGCACTCGCGCAACTTCCTGTGAAGTCGCGCGTCGGGTCGTGGTTCGGACGCCGCGCCGCACAACCTTTCCCCGAGCTTGAATACCGCATCTGCGCCACAACTTCCCGGGCGCATGCACGCACCGCAGCCGATCGGATGGTCAATCGCCGAAGCACCTGGATTGCCGGCGCCGCCTGAGCGACTTGCGGAGCGCCTCCATTCACAGTCGCGAAATCGCTCCTCATGCGAAGGACGAGGCCGGCCTGCGCTGTGCTCCCCGCGTTCTACCCCTATATTGACCGGCAACCGGGATCCATCGCGGTCCCGCCTGCGATCCACCAGCAACGCCGGAGCATTCAATGTCACCCACCGCCGCCGCACGCGCCGCCGATCAAGCCGCCTCTCTGCGCGATCGGCTAAAGGACCCGTCGCTGCTGCGCGAGCAGTGCTATATCGACGGCGCCTGGTCGGGCACGTCGACGATCGCGGTGACTAATCCGGCGAGCGGGCAGACGATCGCCAAGGTGCCGCATCTCGGCGCCGCCGAGGCAACTCAGGCGGTGGAGGCTGCCGCGCAAGCATTTCCGGCCTGGGCGAAGCTCACTGCCAAGCAGCGCTCCAACATCTTGCGCAAATGGTTCGAGCTGATCATCGCCAGCCGCGAGGATCTGGCTCTGATCCTGACCTCCGAACAGGGCAAACCGCTCTCCGAGGCGCTTGGCGAAGTCGATATCGGCGCCGCCTATGTCGAGTTTTTCGCCGAAGAGGCGCGGCGGGTGTATGGCGAAACCATCCCGACCCAGCGCGCCGATGCGCGGCTGATCGCCATCAAGCAGCCGATCGGCGTCTGCGGCGCGATCACGCCGTGGAACTTCCCGAGTTCGATGATCACCCGCAAAGTCTCGCCGGCGCTCGCAGCAGGCTGCACAGTGGTGCTGAAGCCGGCCGAGGAAACGCCGCTGAGCGCCTTCGCGCTGGCGGCGCTGGCCGAAAAGGCGGGCGTGCCGAAGGGCGTGTTCAACGTCCTCACCGGCGATGCGCCGGCAATTGGAAAGGTACTGTGTGAACATCCGGCCGTCCGGTTCGTCGGTTTCACCGGCTCCACCGAAGTCGGCAAGATCCTCTACAAACAGGCGTCGGTCGGGGTGAAGAAGCTCGGATTGGAGCTCGGCGGTAACGCGCCGTTCATCGTGTTCGACGATGCCGATGTCGACGCTGCGGTCGAAGGCGCGATGGTGTCGAAATATCGCAACATGGGCCAGACCTGCGTTTGCGCCAATCGGCTCTACGTGCAGGACGGCGTCTACGACGCGTTCGTCGAGAAGCTCGCCGCCAAGGTCAAGGCCATGAAGGTCGGCGACGGCACCGAGCAGGGCGTCACCCAAGGGCCGCTGATCAACGAGGCCGCGGTCGAGAAGACCGAGCGGCACATCGCGGATGCGCTATCCAACGGCGCCAAGATCATCACCGGTGGCAAGCGTCATGCGCTCGGCGGCACCTTCTTCGAGCCGACCGTGCTGGCCGATGTCCGGCCCGACGCGCTGGTGGCGCATGAAGAAACCTTCGGCCCGCTGGCGCCGGTGTTCCGCTTCAAGGACGAAGCCGAAGTGATCAAGCTCGCCAACAACTCGCCGTTCGGCCTCGCCAGCTACTTCTACGCCCGCGATTTGGGCCGCGTCTGGCGCGTTGCCGAGGCGCTGGAGAGCGGCATGGTCGGCGTCAACACCGGCCTGATCACCACCGAAGTCGCCCCGTTCGGCGGCGTCAAGGAATCCGGCCTCGGCCGCGAAGGCTCACATCACGGCATCGAGGAGTATGTCGAGATCAAATACGTGATGATGGCGGGGATCTGAGAGCAGCCTTGTCGATGAACGGCGCGCCGGGTGACGCGCCGTTCGTCGTGGGGACTATTGCTGGCCGAGCGGGGTTGGCTGCTGTACTCGTGTCACCGGCGGCGGGGCCCAGCGGCCGGTCAGGGCTTCCTGCTTGGGTGCGTACATCCGCATCGTCAGGGTGAACGGTCCTTTTGGCGCCGGCAGCCAGTTCGATTCGTGCTCGGTGCCGGGACTGGCGTTCTGGATCAGCAGGTCGAGCGAACCGTCGGCGTTGGGCTTCAGCGGCATCCAGCTGCTCAGCGCTTGGCGCTGCAGCGCGTTCGGCACCGGAAAGCCCTCGGAATCGTACAGCGTCAGCGACCAGAACGTGTCGACCGGCGGTGTGGCGCCCTTCTGGAAATGCAGCACGTAGTTGCTGGTGCCATCGAGCGGCTTGCCGGTCTCGTCGGCAACGTTGACCGGATAGATCGCGTCCTCCGGCACGTTGGCGCCGAGCCCGAACTGGGCGACGATGGCGCGCTTCAGGTAGTAATTTCCGTACACGCCCATGGTGTCGATGTTCATGCTCCAGCCATTGGTCACGCGGGCCATGGTCGGCATCTTCCAGCTCATCAGCTTCAGCGCCTCGGCCGGTGCTGCGTCCAGTGCTTTCCGCACGTTGGGCGCGGCTTTGCCGAGATCGAAGCCCTTGCCCGGCTCCAGCCCGATCCGGCGCAGCCGCGCGATCATCGGCTGGTCGGTGATATGCGGCGGGTTCTGTTTCAGGAGTTCGGCCGCGTACGCGAAAAACTGGCCGGCCGGCATGCTGTCGACCTGCTGCTTCGGCGGCATCTTCATGTCGATCGTGGGATCGGGCACGAAGGCAGGGGCCGGCACCGGCGGCTTGCCCCATTGCGACAGCGGCGTCGCGGTGTAGCCGGCTTGGATCTGGTGCACCGCTGCGTAGTCCGCTGGCCCGTCGGTCTTGGTGCGGCCGATGATCCAAATGATCGGCGTCGGCGATTCAACCCGCTGCATCCCGGTCGGCACAGCGCCGCTCCAGCCGGGCGCCGTGACCAGGAATTTCTGCGCCTGGGTGCCGGTGGTGCGCCAGCCGGGCGAGGCGAACACGTCGGTCCACATGTCCAGCATCGGCAGCAGGTAGTAGCGGCCGTTCGTGTCGGGCGCCGTCACCACCATCGGCTCGCGCGACAGGTCGAGCCAGGCGATCGAATACAGCGTATCGAAATTTGGTCGCACGATCGTCCTGAAATCCGCCGGCGGATAAGCCGGCACGCTGACGAAGCTATTCATCGGCCCTTTGCCGAACTCCTTGCCCGCCTCGACATTGGTCGATTGCTTGCGGGTGAGATCCATCGTCACCAGCGGATAGAGATACAAATAAGCGTCGACCCCGAGGCTCAGCGCCTCTTCGTCGGAGACCGGCGCCTGCTCGCTACGCGCGGGCGCCGTCATCAGCAAGAGTGCGGTCGTTGCGGCCGCCGATATCGCCTTCAACCACCCAATCATGGTGCAGTCCTCCCTTGACGCATCGCAGATTGCGTTCCAGGCAGGATGCTGAGTGGGGCGCGGACTGAGCTATGACGCAGGTCAAACGGCCGGTAGCTCGCCTGTCGATTCCGGACGAAAGACTGGTAATTTTACGGGGTTATTGCCGCAGCATGATCAGCGGGTCAGCGGTATCGGGCATCTTGCGCCACTGCGCATTGTCGTCGGCCTCGAACCGCCAAGTATCTCCGTTCGGCGCGACCAGCAGCATCGCACCATGCTCGAGCCGCCACATCGTCGGGCCGAAGCCGGCGATCTGCGCATCGCAGCGCGGCTTCAGGAACGCCTGGAAATTATCGTTGCCCGCCTCGGTGTTAGTCAGCGTCAGGCCGCAGACCTGGCGGCCATTGCCGCGCACCATCGTCCAGTCGCCGATCATCTGCTCCATCGATTTGGCGAGCGAGCGGGCTGCGACCAGGTTCTGCAGGATGTAGATCCCTTCGCCGTCGCGATGGCCTTCGAAGATGCCGCTCTCGACCTCGGTGAAATCGATCACCGAGTCGCCGTCGGCGGTCTCCAGCCTGACGATATCGAGACCCTTCACGTCCCAGGCGACGATCGCCTTGGTGAACGGCAGCGTCTTGGCGCAGTCTGGCTCCAGCGTCAGTTTCAGCCCCTTGGCGGCGGGCTCGGACGTCAGCGTCACGACGCAGGTCTTGCTGCGTTCGGTGGTCGCCAGCTCCCACTGGCCGACCATGTCCTTCTTCATCGAAGCTGCGTCCTGTGCCGCGGCAGCGGACGCGAGCAGCGCCGAGAGGATCACCGTGCCGAACGCGCGCCACATGGTCAGCGGCCTTTCACCGGAGTTTCGGCCACCGGCGTCAGCGGCGGACGGCCGGAGAACCAGGCTTTCAGATTGTCGACCACGAGCTGGTTCATCGCGTTGCGCGTCACCACCGAGGCCGAGCCGATATGCGGCAGCAACACGACATTGTCCATCGCGCGCAGCTCTTCCGGCACGGTCGGTTCGGCTGCGAATACGTCGAGGCCGGCAGCGAGAATCTTGCCGGATTTCAGGGCCTCAATCAGGGCCGCTTCGTCGATCACCGAGCCGCGCGCGACGTTGATCACCACGCCGCGCGGTCCGAGCGCATCGAGCACCTCGGCGTTGATCAGCTTGGCGGTGGTGGGGCCGCCCGGGATGATCACCACCAGGGTGTCGACCTCCTTGGCCATCTCGATCAGGTTCGGATAGTGCTGATAGGCGACGCCGGGCGCCGGCTTGCGCGAGTGATACACGACCGGCACCAGCGAGGCGTCGAGCCGGCGGGCGATTGCCTGGCCGATCCGGCCCATGCCGACCATGCCAACCTTGCGGTCGCGCAGCGAGCCGGTGCTGAGCGGATAGTCCTGCGTCTGCCATCGTCCGGCGCGGACGTATTTGTCGGCGCGGATGAACTCGCGCAACGTCGCAATCAGCAGCCCGAGCGCGGTATCGGCGACTTCTTCGGTGAGCACGTCGGGGGTGTTGGTGACGATGACGCCATGCTGCGCCGCCCAGGCGGAATCGACATGGTCGTAGCCGACGCCGAAGCTCGCCACGATTTCGAGTTTCGGAAACCGCGCCAGCATTGCTGCACCGGTCGGCACCAAACCGGTGACGGCAATACCGCGGATTCGGCCGCGAGCTTCGTCGCTCAGCTTCTCGAGGTCGTCGGCGCGCTCACATTTGTGGAGCACATAACCGGCCGGGAAGCCCTGATCGATGACCTCCTTGCGCGGGCCATAGATCAACAGATCAATCGGCTCCGACGCGCCCGTTTCCCCCGGCATCAATTATCCTTTCCCAACGCGCTCTCGTGCCAGCGCCGCAGCAGCAGATGCGACACCAGCGCCAGCAGCAGATAGATCACAATGCCCGCCGTCGACAGCAACAGCAATGCTGCGAACATGCGCGGAATGTTGAGCCGGTATCCGGATTCGGCAATCCGGTAGGCAAGGCCCGAGCCGGCGCCGGCCGAACCGGCCGCGATCTCGGCGACCACGGCGCCGATCAGCGACAGTCCGCCGGCGATGCGCAGGCCGCCGAGGATGTAGGGCAGCGCCGCCGGCAGCTTCAGCCGCAGCAGCGTCTGCCAGCGCGAGGCGCCGTATAGCCGGAACAGCCCGGCGAGATTGCGGTCGACCGAGTTGAGGCCCAGCGTGGTGTTGGACAACACCGGAAAGAACGCCACGATCCAGGCGCAGACGATGACGGCTGTTTCCTGCGGCAGGTAGATCAGCAGCAGCGGCGCGATCGCGATCACCGGCGTGACCTGCAGCACCACCGCATAGGGGAACAGCGAATATTCGAGCAGCCGCGACTGGTTGAACAGCAGCGCCAGCGCGATGCCGCCGACCGCGGCGGCGACGAAGCCTTCCAACGTGGTCCATAGCGTGGTCAGCAGCGAGCCGAACAGCACCGGCCAGTCCTGCATCAGCGTCGAAGCCACCAGCAGCGGGCCCGGCAGCACATAAGCCGGGATTTGATTGAGCCGGACGATCAGATCCCAGGCGACGACCGCGGCAAACAGTACCACGATCGGCAGCGCGACCCGGAGCCCGGCGCGAGCGCCGAACGGAGACGTCTCGTCACGCGAGGTGGGCTGGGCGCTCATGCTCGCGCCTCGCGGGTGGAGAGGGCGCCTTCGCTGGCCGACGCCAGCGCGCGCGAAACCTCGCGGCACTGCGCCGCATAATCGGCCGAGAGGCGGAACTCTTCGCCCCGGGAGGTCGGCGCATCGATATCGAAAGAGGCGGCGATCCGGCCGGGGCGCGGCGTCATCACCACCACGCGCTGCGACAGATACACAGACTCGAACACCGAATGGGTGACGAACACCACCGTCATCTGCAGCTCGCGCCACAGCGCCAGCAGATCGTCGTTGAGCCGGAATCGGGTGATCTCATCGAGTGCGGCGAACGGCTCATCCATCAGCAAGATGTCGGGCCTCGTCACCAGCGCGCGTGCCAGCGACGCTCGCATCTTCATGCCACCAGACAGTTCGCGCGGCAACGCGTCGGCGAACTCGGACAGCTCGACCCGCGCCAGCACCTCGTCGACACGCCGGGCGATGTCGGTACTGGCGACATGTGCCAGCTTCAGCGGCAACGCGACGTTGTGGCGGATGCTCGCCCACGGCATCAGCGTCGGCTCCTGAAACACGAAGCCGATCGGGTGTTCGCCTCGGCCGCGTGGCGACGCGGTACCGACCTCGATCCGCCCCGAAGACGGCGCCGCCAGCCCGGCAATCATGCGGAGTGCTGTCGACTTGCCGCATCCGGAGGGGCCGAGCAGTGACACGAACTCGCCGCGGCCGATGTTGAGATCGATCGGGCCGAGCGCCAGCGTGCCGGTGTGGTAGGTTTTGGTGACGCTGCGCAGTTCGATCGCCGGCCCGGTGGCGCCGGCATCCGCAGCGGACGGTCGCGGCGATGAGGCCATGCGGCCGGCTATTTCTGCTTCGGACGCAGGTCGACGCCGACGCCCTTGTTGATGAACTGCAGCGTATAGGCTTTGCGGAAATCGAGGCCGCGAGTCACCACGCCGGCGCGCGCCATTTTGTCGAAGAACGAGGCGTAGCGTTCGTCGCTCATCGCGCCGATGCCGTTCCTGATGGCGTCTCCGGAATCGACGATGCCGTATTGCTTCATCTTCTCGACCGAATAGGCCAGCATCTCGTCGGTCATTTCCGGATTGAGCTGCTTGATCATCGCGTTGCCGGCGGAATTATCGCCATACAGATAATTGTACCAGCCGATGATCGACGCATCGACGAAGCGCTGGATCATGTCAGGGTTCTTGTCGATCAGATCACGCCGGGTCTCGATCAGGGTCGAGTAGCCGTTCAGCCCGTAGTCGGCCAGCAGCAGCACGCTCGGCTTGAACTTGGCGGCTTGTTCGACTGTGAACGGCTCCGAGGTGACGTAGCCCTGCATCGCGCTGCGGCGATCGATAATGAACGGCTGCGGGTTGAAGGTGTAGGGCTTCACCTTGGCTTCGCTGAAGCCGTATTCCGACTTCAGCCACTGGAAGTAGCTGGTGATGCCCTCCTTAGAGACGAATAGCGTCAGCGGCTTCAGATCGTTCAGCGTCTCGATCTTCGACTCCGGGTGCGAGACGAACACCTGCGGGTCTTTCTGGAACATCGCGGCAATCGCCACCACCGGCACGTTGTTGGCCACTGCGTCGAACGACTGCAGCGTGTTCGCGGTCATGAAGAAGTCGAGCTTGCCGGCGATCAGCAGCGCGCGATTGTTCACGTTCGGGCCGCCCGGCACGATGCTGACGTCGAGGCCGTAGGTCTTGTAGGTGCCGTCCGCGACCGCCTGGAAGAACCCGCCATGCTCACCTTCGGCCACCCAATTGGTGCCGAACGACACCTTGTCGAAGCCGCCTTCGGGCACTTTGCGCACCGGCTGCACCTTCGGCGGCGGCGGCTTCTTCGGTCGGGGCGGGGGCGGCGGTTCCGGCGGCTTTTCGGCGGGCTTTTCGGCGCCATGGCCGTGGCCGGAGGCATGAACGGGGGAAGCCAGCGCCACCCCCACCGCCAACAGCACCCCGGTTAACGCTCGCAGCAGGAAAGCGGGGCTCATGGTTGGACTCCGTCGTTCATTTTGGCCCATGATGGCGGCATCAGGGCGGCGCGGATTCGAGCGTTTCAGGATTGATAGCGAAACAATGCCGGCATTTGAACCACTTCCCCGTCACCCCGCATTTCGCCGATGACCAAGCTGCCGCCCCGCGACTGGAGCGCGATTTACTGGCCTGAGATCGCCGGCGCTGATCCTTCGCGCTGGATCGCGGTGCTGCCGCTCGCCGCGATCGAGCAGCACGGGCCGCATCTGCCGCTGTCGACCGACGTCACCATTGCGGAAGCCTATCTGGCGCGGGTGAGAGATCGCCTGCCGGACGACATTCCCGCGACTTTCCTGCCCGTGCAGGCGATCGGCCTGTCGACCGAGCATCTGTCGTTTCCGGGCACGCTGACGCTATCGACCGAGACCGCGCTGAAGCTGTGGACCGAGATCGGCGACAGCATCGCCCGGGCGGGGGTGCGCAAGCTGGTGATGGTGACGAGCCATGGCGGCAACAGCGCCGCGATGGGCTTGGTGGCGCAGGAGCTGCGCACCCGGCACCAAATGCTGGTGGTGACCACCGGCTGGGCGCGCTTCGGCGTGCCCGAAGGTCTGTTCGCCGCCGACGAGCTGCGTCACGGCATCCATGGTGGCGCGACGGAGACCTCGATCATGCTGGCGCACGCGCCGGAGCTGGTGCGGGCCGATCGGATCGCCGACTTCCGCCCGACCAGCGTGGCGATGGAGCAGACCTATCGTTGGTTATCGGCACAGCGGCCGGCGCCGTTTGCCTGGGCGGCCGAAGACCTGCATCCGAGCGGAGCTATCGGCGACGCCTCCGCGGCAACCGCCGAGAAGGGGCGGCGACTGCTCGATCATGGTGCCGGCGCGTTCTGCGAACTGCTGGCCGACATGCACTGCTTCGATCTCGCCGCGCTGTCGATCAAACCCTCCGCCTGAGAAACAGTCCCGCGTACATCGGCGGTGACGCTACTTTGGGTTGCGGTGCGGCTCGCCTGCGCCCTGCCCGGCTGACTGGTTCTGCCTCTGATACCACTCGATCTTTTGACACCGAGAGGCCGCCCGCCAGACGAGCGCCTCATAAGCGGCAGTAAGTTACCGCGCCATCTGGACTTTGAGGAATTCCAGACTGGCGCTGTCTTGCGCCCGACGCTTCAAGTTGTGTGCGCTAGATGGCGCTTTTGCGTGTCACCGGCCCTCAAGAGCTGACACTGCTTCCGACTTTCGTCAGGTTGCGAACGACATTCAGATGCCTTCGGGGTGATGAGGCGCGACCAAACGCCGCGCGATCTTTTGCGTTCCAGGTGAGCTTGATGATTGTTCGACGACGCCCCGCCCGCCCGACTTCGGCCCGCCGCGACTTCGGCTCGCGTGAGCTATCCACGCCGCACAATCGGATCTCTCTGCGTCCGTCCGCCTCGGCGCTGATCGCCGGCGCGGCGACCGCCGCAGCTTTGCTGCTGCCGCAGGGCGCCGCCGCGGGCGGCATAGGCAAGCAGCGGCCGGACCCGGCGTACGACTGGAGCGGGTTCTATGTCGGCGCCCACGCGGGTTACGTCCGCGGCCATGCCGGCGCGACGCTGCAGGACGCGACGTCGGTCGCGCAGAACAGCAACGGCGCTGGCGGCATCACCGCGGGCGCCCAGGCGGGCTACAATTTCGTTACCGGATCGAACCTGCTGCTCGGCGTGGAGGCCGACATCTCGTTTCCGAGCTATCTGCCGCAGAATGCGGTGCTGTCGGAGTTCGACAACGGTACCGCCAATACGCTGCAGCACCTCGACTATTACGGCACGGTCCGCGCCCGGCTCGGCGTCATTGCCGGCCGTTGGCTCGGCTACGTCACCGGTGGCCTCGCCTTCGAGCACGAGCGCTACCTCACCGATCCCGATGTCGGCCGTGTGATGAATGCTCGGATCGGCTGGGCCGCAGGTGCGGGCGTAGAATACGGCTTCACGCCGAACTGGAGCGCGCGGATCGAATATCTCTACAGCCAATACCAGAATGCGACCGTCGATCTGCCGACCGGGGCGAGCTACGCCACGTCGCTGAATCTGCAGACCGTCCGGGTCGGCGTGAACCGCAAGATCGACTGGTTCGGCACCGGCGGCACAGACGCCTTCCCGTCGCTCGCGGCGGTCGCCGATCCGCAGTCCGACCGCTGGGAGATCCACGGCCAGACCACTTTCATCGGGCAGGGCTACCCGTCGTTCCGGGCGCCGTATAGCGGCACCAATAGTCTGTTTCCCGGCGCGCAGTTCAAGAACACCTGGAGCACCAGCCTGTTCGCCAACGTCCGGCTGTGGGACGGCGGCGAACTCTATTTCAACCCTGAATTCCTGCAGGGCTACGGGCTCAGCGACACGGTGGGGGCCGGCGGCTTCCCGAACGGCGAAGCGCAGAAATCCGGCTTCGCCTACCCGCATTTCAGCCCGTCACGGTTCTATCTGCGCCAGACCTTCGGGCTCGGCGGCGAGCAGGAACAGCTCGCGTCGAGCGGTTCGCAGCTCTCCGGCAAGGCCGACATCTCGCGGCTGACGCTGCAGGTCGGCCGCTTCAGCGTCATCGACGTGTTCGACGGCAACTCTTACGCGCACGATCCGCGCCGCGATTTCATGAACTGGTCGATCTGGGCGTCGGGCGCGTTCGACTACGCGGCCGACAAGCTCGGCCTCGGCTATGGCGCCACCGCCGAACTCAACCAGAAACAATGGGCGATCCGCGCCGGCTACTTCCTGGTCGATGCTGAATCCAACTCGAACAATTACGACATGAAGCTGCTCAGGCGCGGTGAATACGTCGCCGAGCTCGAGACCCGCTATTCGCTGTTCGGCCTTCCCGGCAAGCTGCGCACGCTGGGCTTCATCAACAGCACCTATTCGGGGAGCTATCGCGAGACGCTCAACGATCCGTCGCTGAACCTCGACATCACCCAGACCCGCCGCGGCCGGATCAAATACGGCTATGCGTTGAATCTGGAGCAGGCGGTCACCGACGACATCGGCGTGTTCGGACGCTGGAGCTGGAACGACGGCAAGAACGAGATCATGGCGTTCACCGATATCGACAGCAGCCTGTCGGGCGGTGTGTCGATCCGCGGCCAGCGCTGGGGCAGGCCGGACGACGTGATCGGCATTGCCGGCGCGCTCAACGGCTTGTCGCGCGATCATCGCGATTTCCTCGCCGCCGGCGGCCTCGGCCCGCTGATCGGCGACGGCGCTCTCAACTATCGCCGCGAGCGTGTGTTCGAGAGTTACTACGCGCTGGCGCTCAATTCGTCGTGGACCGCGACCGCCGACTACCAGCTGATCGCCAACCCCGCCTACAACGCCGACCGCGGCCCGGTCTCGGTGTTCTCTGGCCGGGTGCACGGGGAGTTCTGACGCGTCCCCATTTGCGCTGCGATGACGAGATTAAACGAGTGGCACAAAGCTCTCCGCTTGGGCCATCTCCCAGGCCTGCTTGAAGCGGGGATCGTCGGTTCCTTCCAACAGTTCTCCCGGGCGTAGCGCTGGGTAGAGCTGCGCCAGAGAAACGACATCCGATGGCGAAGTGCGCTGCGAGAAGTGATACGGGCGGATGTCGCGTGGATGGTCGAGCCCGGCGGCGGCCACCAGCTCGGCGAGTGCCTGGAGTGTCGCGCGGTGATAGTTGTAAACCCGCTCCAGCTTGTGCGGCACCACCAGCGCGCGGTAGCGCGACGGCTCCTGTGTGGTCACGCCGGTCGGGCAACGGTCGGTGTGGCAGCTCAGCGACTGTATGCAGCCGAGCGCGAACATGAAGCCGCGCGCCGAGTTGCACCAGTCGGCGCCGAGCGCCATGGCGCGGGCGACATCGAAGCCGGTGGCGATCTTGCCGGCGGCGCCGAGCTTGATGCGGTCGCGGGCGCCGATCCCGATCAGCGCGTTGTGTACGAAGCTGATGCCGTCGCGCATCGGCATGCCGAGGTGGTCCATGAACTCGAGCGGCGCGGCGCCGGTGCCGCCTTCCTTGCCGTCGACCACGATGAAATCCGGATAGATCCCGGTGACGAGCATCGCCTTGCAGATCGCCAGAAATTCCCAGGGATGGCCGACGCAGAGCTTGAAGCCGGTTGGCTTGCCGCCGGCGAGGCGGCGCATCTCGGCGATGAACCGCATCATCTCGATCGGTGTCGAGAACGCCTTGTGATACGGCGGCGAGACACAGTCTTCGTCCATGCCGACGCCGCGGATCTGCGCGATCTCTTCTGAGATCTTGGCCATTGGGAGCACGCCGCCATGGCCCGGCTTGGCGCCCTGGCTGACCTTCAGCTCGACCATCTTGATCTGGTCGTCCGCCGCGACGCGGGCGAACGCCTCGGGATCGAACCTTCCGTCGCGGGTACGGCAGCCGAAGTAACCGGAGCCGATCTCCCAGATCAGGTCGCCGCCGTGCTCGCGGTGATACGGGCTAACGCCGCCTTCGCCGGTGTCGTGCGCGAAGCCGCCTTTCTTGGCGCCGGCATTGAGCGCACGGATCGCGTTCGGGCTCAGCGCGCCGTAGCTCATCGCCGAGATGTTGAACACCGATGCTGAATACGGTTTGGCGCAATCCGGCCCGCCGATTGTGATCCGGAACGGTTCATCGGCGTGCGGCCGCGGCGCCACCGAATGGTGCATCCACTCGTAGCCATCGCCATAGACATCCTTCTGGGTCCCGAATGGACGCTTATCGAGTTCCATCTTGGCGCGCTGATAGATCAGCGCGCGGGTGTCGCGGCTGAACGGCTTGCCGTCCTTCTCGCTTTCGAAGAAGTACTGCCGCATCTCCGGGCGCATCTCTTCGAGCAGGAAGCGCAGATGCGCCGCGATCGGATAGTTGCGCAGCACCGCGTGACTGGTTTGCAAGAGGTCGTGAATACCAAGCAGCGTCAGCGCGCCGAACACCAGCAGCGGCACCAGCACCACGCCGAACATCGGCGTGTCCACATCAAATGCCGCGAGTGTGGCGAGGAGCGTGGTGAGTACGGCGCTGATAGTGAGAACGATGTAGCGCGGCGAGAGCGGAAGCAGCAGCGTTTCCATGAAATCCCCGCAGGACCGGCAGGACAGACATCCGATCAACCGTCGCAGCGGGGAGCCCCGTGCGTCTGAGTGCGGCGACCGGGCCGCGGTATAGCACGGCGCGCCGGCCTCGATAACCTCGGAGCTTCCGCGATCATCCGGTCACGCCGCGGTCGCAATCCCGTGACGATGGCTGGCGCCCGGAGTGTCTGGCGATGCGGTTCGGCTTGACATTTCGCCGCTGCAAAGCGATCCCACCGCGCGCCGGCTGGCAGCCGCCCCCGCGCCGGTCACTGCCTGTTGACGAGACCCCCGATGCAATATGCCGACCGCGTGATCGTCCGGATCGTCAAAGACTATTGTGACGCGAGCGGCGTCGACGTCACGCTCGGGCTCGACGGCTGGCTGATCGTGCTGAGTAAGGGGGGCGCCCGGCATTTTATCTATGGTTACGATTTCGGTCTGAACAGCTCGGTCACGCATCGCCTCGCCAATGACAAAGCGGCGACCGCCGACATCCTCGGTGCGGCCGGCATTGCCTGCGTGCCGCACCGGCTGTTCATGAATCACGAACACTTCAAGTACGTGCCAAGCAGCGGCCACTGGTCGGCGATGCTGGAGATGCTGCGCGCGCACCCGGCCGGGCTGGTGCTCAAGCCGAACGAGGGCACCTGCGGTCATCTGGTGTTCAAGGCGACGACGGAGCTCGAGCTCGAACAGGCCGCCACCGCGATCTTCGCCGCCAATCAGAATCTGGCGATCGCGCCGTATTTCGATATCGCCCGCGAGGTTCGCGTCATCCTGCTCGATCGCGAGCCGCTGGTGGTTTACGAAAAGAAGCGGCCGGCGATCAGCGGCGACGGCGTGCGCAGCGCGTTGCAACTTCTGCTCGATGCGGTCCCGGCGGATCGGCTCGGCGCCGTGCTGGCAAACCTGCCGGCGGATCACGCTGCGCTCGATGCCGTGGTGCCGGCCGGCGTGCAGTTCCGGCTCGATTGGCGGCACAATCTCGAATTCGGCGCGGAGCCCGAACTGATCGGCGATGGCGAGCTGCGCGACAGCTGCGTTGCGCTTGCGGCCGAAGCGGCCCGTGCGATCGGGCTCGGCTTCGGCGCCGTCGATGTGGTGTGGACCGCGCAAGGCCCCCGCGTGCTCGAGATCAATTCGGGCGTGATGATCGAATCGCTCAGCCGCCGGTTTCCGGACATCGCCCGGCAGGTCTACACACGCGCGCTCGATCGCGTGATGCGGGCGATGGCGGTCTAACAGCACGACCTTCGGCGTCGCCGATTTCCTTTCGCCGCGGATCAACTAAGATCGCGTCGCGTCCGCATTCCCATCAAGCAACAAGGAAGCTCATGACCGCGACCGTCAACCGCCAGATCCTGCTGATCGAGAAGCCGAAGGAGAAACTCGGCCCGGAGCATTTCCGTTTGGCGGAATCGCCGATTCCCGAGCCGAAAGACGGCGAGGCGCTGGTCAAGGTTCGCTACATCTCGCTTGATGCCGCTAACCGCGCCTGGATGCAGGGCGCGACCTATCGGGCCGCGGTCGAAACCGACAGCGTGATGCCGGGCGGCAGCGTCGCCGAGGTGGTGAGTTCGAAAGCGCCGGGCCTGGCGCCGGGCGATCTCGTGTTTGCCGATACCGGCTGGCAGGACTATGCGGCGCTGCCCGCCAAGCATCTCGCCAAGCTGCCCAAGGTCGAGCCGATGACGCATCTGCTCAGCGTCTACGGCATCGCCGGCCTGACCGCTTACTTCGGGCTGCTCGACATCGGCAAGCCGCGCGCCGGTGAGACGGTGGTGGTGTCGGCCGCGGCCGGTTCGGTCGGCTCGATCGTCGGCCAAATTGCGAAGATCAAAGGCTGCCGCGTCGTCGGTATCGCCGGCGGCAAGCAGAAGTGCGACTGGCTGGTGAGCGAGCTCGGCTTCGATGCCGCGGTCGACTACAAGGACGGAGCTTTGTTCAAGGCGCTGCGCGCCGCGGCGCCGAACGGCATCGATGTGTATTTCGACAATGTCGGCGGCGACATTCTCGAAGCCTGCCTGCCGCAGATGAACCTGAAGGGCCGGATCGCCTGCTGCGGCGCGGTCTCGCAATACGACCGCACCCCCTCGGCCACCGGGCCGCGCGGCATCCCCGGCCTGATCGTGGTGAAGCGGCTGATCATGCAGGGCTTCATCGTGATGGACTACATGGATCAGCGCGACGAAGCGGTCGCCAAGCTGCAGGAGTGGGTCTCGAGCGGCAAGCTCAAGGTGCAGGAGGACGTCATCGACGGCCTGGAGAACACCCCGCAGGCGCTGATCGGCCTGCTGGCCGGCGAAAACCGCGGCAAGCGGATGGTGAAGGTGTGAGCGAAGGGGGGCTTGCCCGTCGACCTGGCCGGCCTCGTGCCGGCCAGCCGTGCCGGGGAGCAAAGCTGGCGATCCCGGGATGACTCGAACATCCGACCTACGGTTTAGGAAACCGCCGCTCTATCCGGCTGAGCTACGGGACCGTCCGGCTGCGGCCAGGGCCGCGAGCAGGAGCCTCCCATAGCAGAGCGGCGGACCGATCGCCACCCGGAAGTCGGGCTTGCTGACCGCGATCGGGCTCCACCCGATTGTCGCCCGGCGCCGGCTTTAGCCGTTGTTTCGTCATAGACTTTAAATCTTGCTTAGGCGGCCCCCGCTAGGTTCGCGCCCGGCTGTGTTAGTCGGGCGTACCCATGACGTTTTCGAGGTCGATAGCTCGCTTTTCTCGTGACCGGCGCGGCAATATCGCGGTGATTTTTGCGCTGGTGTTGATTCCGCTGATCTCCGCAATCGGCTGCGCGGTCGATTACAGCCGCGCCAATGCGCTGCGAAGCAAGCTGCAGGCCGCGGCGGATGCGGCCTCGGTCGGTGCGGTGTCGCGGACCTCGCCGGCCTATGTGGCCGCCGGAGCGATGTCGGGCGACGGTGTGATCTCGTCCGGTGCGGATGACGCACTGCGGATCTTCAACGGCAATCTGAACGGTCTGACCGGCTACACCCTCGCCAGCTCATCGGCGACGGTGACCAAGGTGTCGGACGTCGTCACCTCGCAGGTGACGTTCTCGGCCCAGATCTCGACGATGTTCATGAAGGTGGTCGGGATGTCGGCCATGACGGTGGGCGGCACCTCCACCGCCACCGCCAGCATGCCGAAATACATCGATTTCTATCTGCTGCTCGACAACTCGCCGTCGATGGGCGTGGGCGCCACCCCCAATGACGTGTCGGCGATGATCGCGGCCACCGCCAACAAGTCGTCCGACGACCACTGCGCGTTCGCCTGTCACGACGTCAACAACAAGAATAACTACTACAATCTGGCCAAGTCGCTCGGTATCACCACCCGGATCGACGTGCTGCGCAGCGCCACGCAGCAACTGATGGACACCGCGAACGCGACCGCGACCTACTCCAATCAGTTCCGCATGGCGATCTACGATTTCGGCGCGTCGGCCCAGTCTGCCGGACTGCGCAACCTGTTCTCGCTATCGGCGAGCCTGTCGAGCGCCAAGACTGCGGCGAGCGCGATCGACCTGATGACCGTGAAGGGTCAGAACGACAACAACGATCAGGACACCAGCTACACGACGATCTTTCCCGCCATCAACAAAGAGATCAGCGCGCCCGGCTCGGGTGTGTCCGGCTCGCCGCAGAAATATCTGTTCTTTGTCTCGGACGGCGTCGCCGACGAATACAATCCAAGCTGCCTGAAGCCGAAGACCGGCAACCGCTGCCAGTCGCCGATCAATCCGGCGCTGTGCAAGACCTTGAAGGATCGCGGCGTCAAGATCGCGGTGCTGTACACCACCTATCTCAACCTGCCGAGCAACGACTGGTACAAGCAGTGGATCGCGCCGTTCAACGCCGGCCCCTACGGCCCGTCGCCGAACAGCGAGATCGCCCAGAACATGGAAGCCTGCGCGTCGCCGGGCTTCTACTTCGAGGTCAGTCCGACCCAGGGTATCGCCGAAGCGATGAACGCGTTGTTCAAGAAGGCAGTCGCCGACGCGCGCATCACCAGCTGAGCGACAGGTACGGTTTTCGGATTCGGCGCGACCGCCGGGTCCGCCTTGGAAACTCCATCACCCCTTCCTACGTTGTGATGCCGGCCGGGAGCGCTGCGCCGGAGCGGCGCCGTGCCGGCACCACATAGGAGGTCTCGATGGGCTTGCTCGATATCCTCAACGGCATGCAGAACGGCCCGCGCGGCCCGGCCGACCCGCAGGACAAAAGCGGCGGCATGTCCAAGTTCACCATGGCGATTCTCGCGCTGCTGGCGTGGAAGGCCTACAAACATATGACCAGCGGCCAGCCGCAGGCTGCGCCGGCCAATCAGCCGCGCCCGGTGCCGGCGCCTCAGCCCGCGAATACCGGCGGTGGTTGGGGTGACTTCCTGAAGGGCGGTCTTGGAGGCCTGGTACTCGGCGGTGCGGCCGGCAGCGTGCTGTCGGGCGGGCTCGGCGATCTGCTGCGGCAGCTTCAGCACAATGGCCTCGGCGACGCCGCCAACTCCTGGGTCGGTCACGGCCCCAACCAGCAGATCGGCCCGAGCGATCTCGCCAACGCGCTCGGCTCTGAACAGATCGACGCGATGACCCGGCAGACCGGGATGTCGCGCGACGAATTGCTCGACGGCCTTAGTCGCTATCTGCCCGACGTGGTCGACCAGCTCACCCCGGACGGGCGACTGCCGACCGACGACGAAGCGTCGCGCTGGATCTGATCGGCAGCGACCGGGTTGTTGTTGCTTGGGTTGCGGGCGGTCCGGAGCGGACCGTGAGAAAGGATACGGAAGATGGGCGGGTTACTCTGGATTCTGCTGGTCGGCTTTGTTGCCGGCATCATCGCGCGGGTGCTGTCGCCGGGGCCGAACAATCCGCAAGGATTCGTGCTCACCACGGTGCTCGGCATCGCGGGCGCATTCCTCGCCACCGCGGTCGGGCAGATGATCGGGCACTACGGCCCTAATCAGGGCGCCGGCTTCATCACCGCGACGATCGGCGCGGTGGCGGTGCTGTTCATCTGGAACAGGCTGGTGGCGCGGCGGGTGATCTCCGATCCCGGCAATCGCTATCCCTACGATCCGCGCTGAGCTGCCGCGGCCCGGTTTGCCGGGCCGCTCACTGCTGCCTACGGATGTGACGTCAGCCGGCCAGGTGCATGCCGGCGTCCATCCGCACCAGTTCGCCGGTCATGCTGCTCGATTTCGGCGTTGCCAGGAAGCATACCAGTTCGGCGATGTCTTCGGCGGTCGAGGCGATTTTCAGCGGCACGCGCGACACCACCATGTCGCGCACCTGCTTGGCCTCCTCGGCGCCGCGGCCCTTGGTGAACCACGGCGTGTCGATGTAGCCGGGGCAGATCGCGTTGACGCGGATGTTCGGCGCCAGCGCGCGCGACAGCGACAACGTCATGGTGTTGAGCGCGCCCTTGCTGGCCGCATAGGCGATCGACGAGCCGATGCCGCTGATGCCCGCGACCGACGAGACATTGACCACCGCCGATGCACGGCCGGCCGCCTTGGCGCCGGCGACGAGCAGCTCGCGCGCCGCGCGGACCATCTGGTACGGGCCGATGGTGTTGATCGCGTAGATCCGCTGGAAGTCGTCAGCCGACAATTGATCGAGCAGATGATGCGCCACGTGCTTTGTGGTGCCGGCGTTGTTCACCAGCGCGTCGAGCTTGCCCCAGGGGGCCGCGGCTTCGACGATGCGTTTGCAATCCTCGTCCTTGGCGACGTCGCCCTGTACCACGATGACTTCGGCGGCGCCGAGCTCGCGGCACTCTTCGGCGGTCTTTTCGGCGTCGTCCTTGCTCGATGCGTAGTTGATCACCAGCCGCGCGCCGTCCTTGGCGAGGATCTTGGCGGTCGCGGCGCCGAGGCCCGAGGCCGACCCGGTGACGATTACGTTCAGTCCGTCTGACATCTTCACTCCCTTTGCATCGAACCGGCTTCGCCGCGTCGCCGCAACCATATCGGTTGCGATATCGAGAGCAAGCCGGCAAAGCCCATGATGCGGAATAAGCCTGCGGCGTGAAGCGTTTGGACCATGTCCGGCGCGCAATCCGCCCCGTGCCGGCTGCGCTTGTGTTCGTTTCAGCTTTTCCGCATCATGCCGCGCAACAACAAGACCAGCACACATGCTTGGCGATCCGCCGGGAGCTGAGTGCGCAACCGGGAAACGCCGTGACGGAGACCGACAATATCGTCGTCGAGACCGCGGAGAAGATCTTCGCCGACCTCGCCGATCCGCAAACCATCAACGCCGACAAAGCCGAGACCTGGAAGGCGCCGCTGTGGCAGGCGCTGAGTGAATCCGGGTTGCCGCTGTCATGGGTGCCGGAGGAATTCGGTGGCTCGGGCGCGAGCCTTGCCGAGGGCTTCGGCGTCCTCAACGCAGCAGGCCGCGCCGGCCTCGCCGTGCCGCTCGCCGAGACCATGCTGGCCGGCTGGCTGCTGGCGCAGGGCAAGATCGCCGCGCCGGAAGGCGCCATGACGATCGCGCCGGCCCACCCGAAAGATCGCCTCACGCTCGATGCCGACGGCAAGCTGTCGGGTCGCGCGCGCAGCGTGCCGTTCGCGCAAGACGCACAGCATGTCGCTGTGCTGGCGCAGAGCGCCGCCGGCGCGAAGATCGCGCTGGTCCCGGCGTCCGCGTGCCGAATTGATAGAGGCCTCGGCCTTGGGGGCGATGCGTCGGATGTCGTCACCTTCGACAAGGTCGCGCCGATTACCACGGCGCCCGCCCCCCAAGGGCTCGATCAGACTTCGCTGATGCTGATGGGCGCCGTCGCGCGCAGCCTGCAGATCGCCGGCGCGCTGGAAACGCTGCTCGACCGCAGCGTGACTTACGCCAATGAGCGCGTCGCGTTCGAAAAGAAGATCGGCAAATTCCAGGCGGTGCAGCACAATCTGGCGAAGCTCGCCGGCGAGACGTCTGCTGCCTTGGCCGCCGCAACTTCCGCGGCCGATGCGATCAGCAGCGCCGAAGGCTTCGACGACGCCGTGTTCCTCGAAGCCAGTGCGGCCAAGATCCGCTGCGCCGAAGCGGCTGAGAAAGGCGCGGCGATCGCCCATCAGGTGCACGGCGCGATCGGCTTCACCCGCGAGCACATCCTGCATCGCTTCAGCCTGCGCGCGCTCGCCTGGCGCGACGATTTTGGCAACGAGAGCCATTGGGCGGTCGAGCTCGGCCGCAAGGTCGCGGCGCGCGGCGCCGATGATTTGTGGCCGCTGGTCGCTTCGCGCTGACCGCATCAACGTAGCGAGATAATGCGATGACCGCCGCCCTCCGTTTCGATCCGATCCGCCTGCCGCCCGTCTGCGAAGAACTGCGCAAGGAAGTCCGCGCTTTCCTCGCCGAAGAGATCGCCGCCGGCACCTTCGATCCGAATAAGCCGCAGCGCGAAGATTCCGACGCGCCTGAATTCTCCCGCCGTGTCGGCGAGCGTGGCTGGCTCGGCATGACCTGGCCGAAGAAATACGGCGGCCACGAGCGCACCTTCCTGGAGCGCTACGTCGTCACCGAAGAGATGCGCATCGCCAATGCGCCGACACGCCGGTTCTTCGTCGCCGATCGCCAGAGCGGCCCGGTGCTGCTGAAATACGCGCCCGAGCACATCAAGATGGACATTCTACCGCGGATCTGCCGTGGCGAATTGTGCTTCGCCATCGGCATGAGTGAGCCGAATTCCGGCTCCGATCTGTTCGCAGCAAAGACCAAAGCGACCAAGACCGATGGCGGCTATCTGATCAACGGCTCGAAGATCTGGACCACCTCGGCGCACATCGCCGACTACATGATCGCGATATTCCGCACCTCGCCGCCGACCAAGGAAAACCGCCGCCACGGCCTCACCCAGTTCCTGGTCAACATGAAGTCGCCGGGCATCAAGGTGAACCCGATCGCGCAGATCACCGGGCAGTACGAATTCAACGAGGTGGTGTTCACCGACGTGTTCGTGCCGGACGACCATCTGCTCGGCGAGGTCGACGGCGCCTGGAAGCAGGCGACTTCCGAACTCGCTTACGAGCGTTCGGGGCCGGAACGCTTCCTCGAGACCTACTACGTGCTCACCGAACTGGTGCGCGCACTCGGTTCCGATCCTGACACTCGCGGGGCCGAGGGCATCGGCCGTCTGGTGGCGCAGCTCCACACCATGCGGCGGATGTCGGTGTCGGTGGCCGGCATGCTGCAGGCCGGCAAGGAGCCGGTGGTCGAGGCCTCGATCGTCAAGGACATCGGCACGATCTGGGAGCAGCAGTTGCCGCACCGGGTGCGTGAGCTTGCCGCCTTCGTCGACGGTGAGGCGTCGAATCATGCAACGCTCGACGAGCTGACGGCGTTCGCCACCAAGCTGGCGCCGAAGCTCACCATCCAGGGTGGCACCACCGAGGTGCTGCGCGGCATCATCGCCCGCGGGCTCGGCCTGCGCTGACGCCGGCGCGCATCGAACGATCGAGGATCAATCATGAGCAGCTACACCGATATCGCGGTCGACAAGAACGGCCACGTCGCCACCATCGAAATCCAGCGGCCGCCGCTGAACTTCTTCGACATTTCGCTGATCCGGCAGATCGCCAACGCGCTGGATGAGATCGACGCCGATCCGCAGATCCGCGCCACCGTGCTGGCGGCACAGGGCAAGGCGTTCTGCGCCGGCGCTAACTTCGGCGATCCGGCCCGGCAGGAAGCGGACCCGGCGGCTGCGAAGGGCGATCCGGCCGACAGCCTCGGCGAGATCGGTCATCTGTACTACGAGGCGGTACGGATCTTCCGCGCCAAGAAGCCGATCATCGCGGCGGTGCACGGCGCGGCGATCGGCGGCGGGCTTGGTCTCGCCGTGTCGGCAGACTTCCGCGTCACCTGCGCCGAAGCACGATTCTCCGCCAATTTCACCAAGCTCGGCTTCCATCCCGGCTTCGGCCTCACCGTGACGCTGCCGGAGCTGATCGGCAAGAACAACGCCGAGCTGATGTTCTACACCTCGCGCCGCGTCACCGGCGAAGAGGCGGTGCAGATGGGCCTCGCCAACGTGCTGGTGCCGATCAACGAGGTGCGCAGCGGCGCTCTGAAGCTGGCACGCGAGATCGCCGAATGCTCGCCGCTCGGTCTTCTGTCGACCCGCGCCACCATGCGCGCGAACCTGGCCGACCGGGTGATGGAAGCCACCAAGCACGAACTCGCCGAACAAACCCGCCTGCGCGCCACCGAAGACTTCAAGGAAGGCGTCAAAGCCACCGAAGAACGCCGCGTCGCGCATTTCAAGGGGCGGTAGGACCAAAACTACTCGTCAGCCCCACGTTGTCATTCCGGGGCGCGCGTAGCGCGAACCCGGAATCTCGAAATTGTTGCTACTGTCCGCTGGACGTCAGAGATTCCGGGTTCGCTCGCTTTGCGAGCGCCCCGGAATGACGCGTGGTTAGGTGGTCAGCCTAAACTCGACGCCTGCCAGGCGGAAGCCATTGGCAGTGAGCGGCACGCCCTGCGCCTGTGCGGCTGCGCGGACTGTCTCGGGAGCTGCGACCTTGAACGTCAGCGCCGTCATGGCTTCGCTGGCGCCTTGTACGAACCGGAATGTGGCGTTCGGCAGTCGAAGTTCGGCGACGCCATCCGCATCCGTTTCCACCGGCAGTTCGAGAATCCGGCCCCAATGCGCGGCGAGATCGGCTGGGTCGGGACTTTGCATCTCGACTGCGGTCAGCGCCTGGGTGGTGTCGGTGCGGATCGCCTTGGCCCACTCGGGGCCGGCCGGTGGGTAGGGGCCGCGAATGTTGTCGCTGCCTTCGGTGTGGTTGAGCTCAATGAAGGCAGCCCGGCAGTCGCGCGGGTGGAGCTGCACGCCGTGATACGGCGCATGGTCGATCACATTGGCGGTGCGCACGCCAAGGCTCGCGGCATGGCGGCCGCGGGCATCCGGATCGTCGCAACAGAAGATCGCCATGTAGCCGCCGCGGCCTTGGGTCTTCTCCAGGAAACGGCCGGCCGCGGTGCCGGGCTGGGTCGGTGCCACGATTTCCAGAAGCGTCGCATCGACCGGCAGCAGGACATTCTCCAGGCCGTATTTGCCGACGTGGGGATCGCGGTAGCAGATGTTGAGTCCCATGATCGTCGCAATGCGCGAGGCGGCGGGCTCGATCGGCTCAGTGACGAGGCAGATCTGGCGCAGGCGGAGGAACGGCGCCATCGTCAGCGGCCCTGAAACGCCGGCGCGCGCTTCTCGACGAAGGCGGCGGCGGCTTCCTTGTGGTCGGCAGTCTCAGCACAGCGCGAGTGATGCAGCGCTTCGGCGTCGAAGCAGGCTTCGAGCGACAGGCTTTCGGCGTTATTGATGTTGGTCTTGATGTAGCCGAGCGTCACGGTCGGGCCTTGCGCCAGCGACAGGGCCAGCTCGCGCGTGGCGGACTCGACCTCGGCGTCGGGCACCACGCGGCTGACGATGCCGAGTGCCTGCGCCTGCTCGGCGGTCAGCACCGGCGAGGTGAGGTACAGCTCCCGCGCCTTCGCGGCGCCGATCAGCTGAGTCAGGAAGTACGTGCCGCCGAAATCGCCGGAGAGGCCGACCTTGGCGAAGGCAGTGGTGATCTTGGCCGAAGCACCTGCGACCCGCAGATCACAGGCGAGCGCCATCGACAGGCCTGCGCCGGCGGCCGCGCCGTCGATCTGCGCCACCACCGGCTTCGGCATCTGATGCAGGATGCGGGACACCTCCATGCCGCGGCGGAGGTTCGCCACCTTCTGTTCCAGCGGCGGCGGAGCACCTGCAGCCGCCATCGACTTGACGTCGCCGCCGACGCAGAACGTGCCGCCGGCGCCCTTCAACAACACCGCGCGGACTTCCGGATCATCCTTGGCGCGATGCGCCGCCTCCACCAAGCCGCGGATCATGTCCTGATTGAGCGCGTTGCGCCGATCCGGACGGTTCATCGTGATGGTGAGCAGGCCGCGGTCGAGATCTTGCAGGACGATGTCGGTCATGGCGGGTCCTTGTTGTTATTCGTTGCGCTCCAGGCACGGGCACCCATGGTGAGGAGGCGCCAGCGCCGTCTCGAACCATGAGCGTTCTGTCGTTGCGAGCCGAAGGCGAAGCAATCCAGCTTGGTACACCGAGCTGGATTGCCTCGTCGGCTTCGCCTCCTCCGCAATGACGGGTAGTTACTTCTTCACCAGCGGGCAGCGCGAGTCGGCGAGCGACTGGAATGCCTGATCGCCGGGAACGGTCGCGAGCAGCTTGTAATAGTCCCAGCGGCCCTTCGACTCCGATGGTTTCTTGACCTCGAACAGGTACATGTCGTGCACCATCCGGCCATCCTCACGGATCTTGCCGTTCTTGGCGAAGAAGTCGTTGATCGGCATTTCCTTCATCTTCTTGGTCACCGCGGCCGCATCGGTGGTGCCTGCCGCCTTGACGGCCTGCAGGTAGTGCATCGTTTCGGAGTAAAGGCCCGCCTGCGCCGAGGTCGGCATCCGCTTGGTGCGCTCCATGAACCGCTTGGAGAACGCGCGGGTCTCGTCGTTGAGATCCCAATAGAAAGCTTCGGCCAGGATCAGGCCCTGCGCGGTTTCCAGCCCGACGCTGTCGATGTCTGAGATGAAGGCGAGCAGCGGCGAGATCTTCTGGCCGCCTTTGGTGATGCCGAATTCGGCGCCCTGCTTGATCGCGTTGATGGTGTCGCCGCCGGCGTTGGCGAGGCCGATCACCTTGGCCTTTGAGCTTTGCGCCTGCAGCAGGAACGAGGAGAAGTCGGAGGTGTTGAGCGGATGCTTGACGCTGCCCAGCACCTTGCCGCCCGACGCCTTGATGACGTTGGTGGTGTCGCGCTCGAGGTCCTGGCCGAACGCGTAGTCGGCCGACAGGAAGAACCAGGTGTCGAGCCCCTGCTTCACCGCGGCAAGGCCGGTGGTGTTGGCCTGCGCGAAGGTGTCGAACACGTAGTGCACGGTATAGGGGCCGCAGGCTTCGTTGCTGAGCCGGATCGACCCCGGGCCGGAGAACATGATGATCTTGTTGCGGGCCTTGGCGATCTCGGCGGCGGCCAGCGCGGTCGCCGAGGCGGCGACGTCGATGATCGCTTCGACGCCCTGATTGTCGAGCATGTCGCGGGCGATATTGGCGGACAGATCTGCCTTGTTGAGATGGTCGGCGGCGATGATCTCGACCTTGCGCCCCAGCACCGTGCCGCCGAAATCCTCCACCGCCATCTTGGCCGCGGTCTCGCTGCCCGTTCCGGTGATGTCGGCGTAGAGGCCCGACATGTCGAGGATCGCGCCGAGCTTCAGCGGTGGCTGCGATTGCGCCTGCGCGGCGGTGATCGCCGCGATCGATAGACATGCGAGCAAAGTGGTGCGGAACGGCTTCAAGACATCCTCCCTGGCGAGCGCCGATCATGATCGCGGCGCTTCTGATGATTGGCGCGATCATGCCGCATCGCCTGCTGCGCGGCAAGCGATGCGGTTTTCCGGTGAATGGAATGAGTTTGTGCGTGCAGGGACCTGTTACTACACGTGACGGATCTGAAACGATTAGTAGTTGCGCGATCGCGATCATTGCTGCCCGGCGCGATGCGCGTCGCATCGGCCGCGATTCTAAACATCGGTCTGTCGCGTGACGGTCAGCGTCTCGACCGAGATCGATCGCCATTCCACTTCGCCGGGATCGTGCGGGTCGCTAGTCTGGTGATGTTGCGGCGAACCGAATCAGCACGGCGGTCTCAATGGCATTTCGGCGAATCGGCGCCCGGTGGCTGACTGCGATCTGCGGCGGTGCTGTGCTGCTGTCGCAGCCGGGCGGCGCTGCGGCGGCGGGCTGTTTGGATCTGCCGGTCCAGGGCGAGGGCCTGGTGGCGTCGGTGATCGATCCGCGCACGCTGCGCCTTGCCGACGGCCGCGAAATCCGGCTCTCCGGAATCGAGCCGGCCCGCGAACAACATGATGCGGAGGTTGCGGCCTTGTCGTCCCTGACTCTTGGCCGACGGGTTTCGCTGCATGGCGCCGACGACGGACCGGACCGCTACGGCCGGCAATTAGCCTTCGTGGGCGCGGAGCCGGGCATGGAGCTGGTGCAGCGTCGGCTGCTGGCTGAGGGTGGTGCACTGGTAGGGATCGACGCCATGCCGGCGGAGTGCCGGCAGGAATTGCTGGCGGCTGAGGCCGGCGCCCGCGCTGCGGCGGTCGGTATCTGGATGGCGAGGGATGTCATAAAAAACGCCGCAAATTCCGGCGATATGGTGACCCGGATAGGGCGCTTTACCGTGATCGAAGGCCGAATCACCTCGGTGCGGGAGGTCGGTTCGACGGTCTATCTGAACTTTGGCGGTCGCTGGACTCGTGGCTTTGCGGTGACTATTTCAAGGCGCATCGTCGGGTTGTTCGAGGCCGCCGGGCTCGCACCCAAGTCTCTGACAGGACAACGAATTCGGGTGCGCGGCTGGGTCGAGAAGCGGGCCGGGGCGAGCATGGCGGTGCGCGACGTGGGACAGATCGAACGAGCGGGCGGGGACTGAAGGGCCCGAAAGTGAGCAGTCGCGTGAATTGGGGTGCAGCACGGCGCAACTTCCGAAAGGGCCGCCGCCAGGTGGCGGCGTGGCTGCTGCTGGGTGCTGCCCTGACGCTGGCCGGCTGCGGCGATCCCAGTCGGTTCGAGACCGGGCCGGTCGTCGCCGCGCCGTCCGCCAAGCCTGTGCGCCCGCCGGTGCAGTCGCAGGCGGCGGAGCGCGAGCACGAGCGCATCCTGGCGACCTATGGGGGCGCCTATGACGATCCCAAGCTCGAAGCGCTGATTTCCGGCATCGTCGACCGGCTGGTCGCCGCGTCGGATAGGCCGGATCTGACCTACAAGGTGACGATCCTCAATTCTGGCGCCGTCAACGCCTTCGCGCTGCCGACAGGCCAGCTCTACGTCACCCGCGGCCTGATTGCGCTCGCCACCGACACGTCCGAACTGTCGTCGGTGCTGTCGCACGAGATGGCTCATGTGCTCGCCAAACACGCCGCCATCCGGGAGGACCAGGCGCGGCAGGCGGCGCTGGTCGCCCGCGTCGTCACCGACATGGGCAACGATCCCAGCATGACCGCGCTGGCGCTCGCCAAGACCAAGCTGTCGATGGCGAGTTTCTCGCGGCAGCAGGAGCTCGAGGCTGACGGCATCGGCATCGGCATCTCGGCGCGTGCTCAGTTCGATCCCTACGGCGCGGCGCGCTTCCTCACCGCGATGGAGCGCAACGCGGCGCTCAAGGCCAATCGGGGCACCGGCGACAGCCGCACCGACTTTCTGTCGTCCCATCCGGCGACTCCGGAGCGTGTCAGCAACGCCCAGAACAACGCCCGGCAGTACACCGCTCCGCAGGGCGGCTGGCGTGGCGAACGCGGCGAGCGTGACCGCGAGGCCTATCTCAACGCCATCGACAACATCGTCTATGGCGAGGACCCGAGCGAAGGCTTCGTCCGCGGCCGCCGCTTCCTGCATCCCAAGCTCGGCTTCACTTTCCAGGTGCCGGACTCGTTCACGCTCGACAACACGGCGCAGGCGGTGATCGGGCTGCGCGAGGGCGGCAATCAGGCGATGCGATTCGACGTCGTCCGGGTGCCGGCGGAGCAGTCGCTCGCCGACTATCTGAATTCCGGCTGGATGGAGAACGTCGACAAGAGCTCCACCGAGGAGCTGACCGTCAACGGCTTCCCGACCGCGTCGGTGACGGCGCGCGGCGAGCAGTGGCAGTTCAGGGTGTATGCGTTGCGGTTCGGCAGCGACGTCTATCGCTTCATCTTCGCGACCCGGCAGCGCACCGCCGAGAGTGACCGCAACGCCCGCGAGACGGTGAATTCGTTCCGGCGGCTGTCGCTCGACGAAATCCAGGCGGCGCGTCCGCTGCGCATCAAGGTGATCAGCGTGCAGCCCGGCGACACCGTCGAGTCGCTGTCGCACCGGATGTCCGGCGTCGATCGGCCACTGGAGCGCTTCCGTGTTCTCAACGGTCTCGACGCCCACGCCCAGGTCAAGCCGCGCGAGCTGGTGAAGATCGTCATCGACTGAGCCACAAGCGAGCCCTGCGCCGCGCCGCGCGCAACAGCCTCGCGCCCACGAAAAAGGCCCGGCGATTCGCCGGGCCTTGATGTCTTCGAACCGACTGCGGTCGCTTACGCGGCCTCGTCGGTCACCGCCTCGTCGTCGGAATCGCCATCGAGATCCGCATCGGCCTCGGCTTCCGCCTCGGCCTTGGCGCCGCGGCGCGGGCTCTTGGCGAGCTGGCTCTCGACTTCCTTGACGGCTTCGGTCTCGGTGATGTGCTGCACAACCGCGATCTCGCGTGACAGGCGGTCGAGCGCGGCTTCATAGAGCTGCCGCTCGCTGTAGGACTGCTCCGGCTGCGATTCCGAGCGGTACAGGTCGCGGACCACCTCGGCGATCGCGACGATGTCGCCCGAGTTGATCTTGGCTTCGTATTCCTGCGCGCGGCGCGACCACATCGTCCGCTTGACGCGGGCACGGCCCTTCAGGGTCTCCAACGCCTTCTTCACCAGCGCCGGATCGGACAGCTTGCGCATGCCGACATTGCCGACCTTGGCGGTGGGCACGCGCAGCGTCATCTTGTCCTTGATGAAGTTGATGACGAACAGCTCAAGCTTGGCGCCCGCGATTTCCTGCTCCTCGATCGCGAGAATTTGGCCGACGCCATGGGCCGGATAGACCACGAACTCGTTGGCCTTGAAGCCCTGACGCTGGGTGACGGCCTTCTTCGGCTCCTCGACGCGCGCGGGCGCAGGGGCCGCCGGCTTTGCCGCCGCCACAGGCTGCTTCACTTCCGGCTTCGCCGCCGCCTTGGCAACCGGCGCCTTCACCTCGGTCTTGACCTCGGCGTTCACCTCCGCCTTCGGAGCGACGGCAGCCTTGGCAGGCTTCGCCGCCGGCTTGGTTGCTGCGGCGGGCTTGGAGGCCGCCGGCTGGGCGGGAGTTTTCGCAGACTTGGTTGGCATTTCACTTCTTTTGATTTTCGAGGACTTGAAGGCCGGAGCTTTGGAGGCCGAAGCCTTTGCAGCAGACCCCTTTGCGGTAGCGTGTTTGGTGGCGCTCGCCTTGCTGGCGCCCGCCTTGGTCTGGGTCTTGGAAACAGAAGCCTTTGCGGCGGTCGCTTTGGCGGCTGTCCGGGTGTCCTTGACAGAAGCCTTCGAACGGCTCTTTGTGGCTCCGCGGCTGGCCGCAGATGCCTTCTTGGCACCCTTTGAAGAAACACTCGTTTTACGCGTTTTCTGTGACACAGCCTGCGCGTGGAACCGCCACGCCCCTGTTCGTTGCTTTTGACGGGGAACCCTTCCCGGCCGCAAAAACGGCATGCCGGAGTTGACGAATGTGCTAAATATAGCACATTCCCCGCAAAAATCAATGATTTATGACGATTCCAGCCCATTCGGGGCGGTGCCCCGGGGCTCATCGCGTCAACAGGGTTAAGCTGGTCGGCCGGCTGTGCCGGCCTCTCAAGACCTTCAGCAGACCTCGGCTTAGTCGCCCGAACCCGGCTCCGAAGAGAAGTACTTCTCGAACTTGCCGGCCTGACCGTCGAACTCCTTGGCGTCCGCAGGAGCGTCCTTCTTCTGGGTCAGGTTCGGCCAAGTCTTGGCGTATTCCGAATTCAGCTCAAGCCATTTCTCGAGGCCCGGCTCGGTGTCCGGCTTGATCGCTTCCGCCGGGCATTCCGGCTCGCACACGCCGCAGTCGATGCATTCGTCCGGATGGATGACGAGCATATTGTCGCCCTCGTAGAAACAATCCACGGGGCAGACTTCAACGCAGTCGGTGTATTTGCACTTGATGCAGTTTTCAGTGACGACGTAAGTCATCCCAACGCTCCGGAACGGTTCTAATTTTGAGTGTTTGCGTACCGCAGGAGCTCCGCAGCCGCAAGTGTCGATGCCTATTCCCGTGGCATTCCGAGATCGGCATAAAGTCCAGTAACCGACTCGGCGTCGCCGCGGCGCTCAGTAAATCCAACCACCTTCAGCACCCGCACGCCACGATCCAGCGCAATCGTCAGCACGTCGCCGACTTTGATGCCGTGTCCGGGTGAGGTCTCGCGCATGCCGTTGATGCGGACATGGCCGCGTTCGACAAGAGCGGCAGCGCTGGTGCGTGCACGCACCACGCGGGCATGCCACAGCCATTTATCGAGACGCTGACGCTCCAAGCCCGAACCATCGGCTGTGCCGGCGCGGCCTTAGTCCTTGCGGCCGGCGGTGAGTTGCTCCTTCAGCGCGGCGAGCTTGGCGAACGGCGAATTCGGATCCATCGGCCGGTCACGCTCGCGCGGGGCGCTGGAATGCACCTGCCGGTGCGAGCCGCCGCCCTGATTGTCGCGGCCGCCCTTCCCGCCCTGATGCTTGTCCTGGAATTTGTCGCGGCCCTTGAAGCGCTCGCGCGGCGGGCGCCCTTCAGCAGAGGCCTCGCGGCGCACGCCTTCGCCTTCCTGATCGCGGCGATCGCGACGAAACTCGCCCTTGCCGCGGCGACCACCACTGCGGTCGCCCTTGGCTTCGGCGCTCTCGCTTTCGTTCGCACCGGCGGGAGCGCCGTGCTGCGGACGATTGCGATGGCGATTACGATCGTGACGCGGCCGATGCTCGTCGGAACGGCCACCCGGACGCCAGACTTCGACCAGCTCCGGCTCCGCCTTGGCAGCCGGCGCAGCTTCTGCGCTGGCAGCTTCGGACGGGGCTTCGGTTGTCGTCACTTCGCTCGCGGGGGCTTCGCTCGCGTCAGCGGCAGGCTGCTCCGCGGTTTCGGCGGCGGCGGCCTCTCCGGCCGGTTCGGCTGCGGTAGCTACGGGCTGATCGACAGCAGCAGGCTCGTCGGCGGCAGGCTGCTCGTCAACGGTCGACGCAGCTTCGGCAACGTCGCCTTCGGCTGTCGGAGACGGTTCGAACGCAATCGCCCCGGCCAGAATCGCCTGGTCTTCGGCCGACATGTCGCTGGTGGCTGCAGCCTCTTCCGTGGCGGGGGAAGCGGTCTCGGCAGCCTTCGGCGCGGGCGGCGGTGCCGGGCGCCGCTCCATCCGGTAGCCGAGCGCTTTCAAGATCGACGCAAAGTCTTCGCCGGCCGAACCGGTCAGCGAGGTCATCGCCTGGGTGACCACGAAGCTCCGGCCGTCGAAGGCACCAGCCGGCTTCTCGCCGGACGCGCCTTCGCGCCACGCCAGCGCGGGCCGGATTAGATCGGCCAGACGTTCGAGAATATCGACGCGGACGGCGCGCTCGCCGCACAGCCGGTAGCCGAGCGTGCGATACGCATCGCGATCGAGCGCCTTGTCGGCCGGAAACGAGGTGCGGCCGCTGCCGGCGAGATGCTGCGCGCTGGACAGCGCGGCGAGATCGACATTGTCCTGCTTCTGGGCCCACAGCAGCGAGGCAAGTGCCCGCGCCGCCGGCTTCAGCAGCGACGGAAAGTAGATGTGATAGGCGCCAAACCGCACGCCGTATTTGCGCAATGTCGCGCGCGACGGCTGGTCCAGATCCTTCATCTCGGTCGCGATCTTGGCGCGCTCCAGCACGCCGAGCGACTCGATCAACTGGAAGGCGATGCCGCGGGCAATGCCGCTGACATCTTCGGCCTTGCCGAGTTCGAACAGCGGCCCGAGGATCTTCTCGACATGGGTCTTGAGCCACAGATCGAGACGGGTCTGCACCGCTTCGCGCGGGGCGCCGGCGAGCCGGTCGTCGGCGATGATCCGCAGCCGCGGCCGCAGCACGTCGTCCGAGCCGACCAGTCGCGCGACCGCATCGCCGGTCCAGCGAATGGTCCCGTCGGAGGTCAGGATGAACTGATCGTCCGGTGCGTTCGACAACTTTTCGGCGCGCGCGTCGATTTCGCCGGCCAGCGCCTTTTGCGCCGTCGCCTGCAACGCCTTCGCATCCGAGCCGGCCTCGGCCGCGTCGGGCGCAAAGGTGAAGCCATCGAGCCGGCCAATCACGTGGCCCTCGACGATCACCTCACCAGTCTTGCCAATTTCCGTATTCAACATCGTGTTTTCCCGCAGGCGGCGCATCAATACACTGGTCCGGCGATCGACGAAACGTTCCGTGAGCCGTTCGTGCAATGCATCTGACAATTTATTTTCAACGTCGCGCGAGATGCCCTGCCAGTGTTCGGGGTCGGCGAGCCAATCCGGCCGGTTGGCGACGAAGGTCCAGGTGCGGATTTGCGCAATTCTCGCGGAAAGCGTGTCGATGCCGCCGTCGGTGCGATCCGCCTGATCGACCTGGGCAGCGAACCAGCTATCCGGTATCCGCCCCTTTTGCATCAAGAACCGGTACAGCGTGATCACCAGCTCGGCATGGGCTGCTGGTGCGATCTTACGGTAATCCGGGACCTGACAGACATCCCATAGCCGCTCTACTGCGGCTTTGCCCTGCGCGATTTCGCGCACCTCGGCGTCGCGGGCAACATGGTCGAGCACGCGGAGATCCTCGGCGACCGGCGCGCGGGTCAGCGCTTCGTGCCGCGGCGACTCGGCGAGCGACACTTGCAGTGCGCCGATCGAGGCGAAATCCAGCTCCGCGTTGCGCCACTGCAGCATCTTCACCGGCTCGAAGCTGTGATTTTGCAAGGCGTTGACCAGCTCGGGCTCGAATGGCGCGCAGCGCCCGGTGGTGCCGAAGGTGCCGTCCCGAGTGGCACGCCCGGCGCGTCCGCCGATCTGGGCGAATTCCGCCGGGGTGAGGCGGCGAAACTGGTAGCCGTCGAATTTGCGGTCGGACGCGAAGGCGACGTGGTCGACATCGAGGTTGAGCCCCATGCCGATCGCGTCGGTGGCGATCAGGTAATCGACGTCGCCGGACTGAAACATCGCCACCTGGGCGTTGCGGGTGCGTGGGCTCAGCGAGCCGAGCACCACCGCAGCGCCGCCATGCTGGCGCTTGATCAGCTCGGCGATCGCATAGACCTCGTCGGCCGAGAACGCCACGATCGCGGTCCGGCGCGGCTGCCGGGTCAGCTTGCGGTCGCCGGCATATTCGAGCTGCGACAGCCGCGGCCGGGTGACGATGCTGGCGCCAGGCAGCAGCCGCTCGATCATCGGCCGCATCGTCGCGGCGCCGAGCAGCAGCGTCTCGTCGCGGCCGCGCCGGCGCAGGATGCGATCGGTGAAGACGTGGCCGCGCTCGAGATCGGCCGCGATCTGGATTTCGTCGACGGCCAGAAACGAGACGTCGAGATCGCGCGGCATCGCCTCGACGGTCGAGACCCAGTAGCGCGGCTTGGAGGGTTTGATCTTCTCTTCGCCGGTCACCAGCGCGACGGCGTTGGCGCCGACCTTGTCGACGATCTTGTTGTAGACCTCGCGCGCCAACAGCCGCAGCGGAAGGCCGATCAGGCCCGATGGGTGTGCGACCATCCGCTCGATCGCCAGATGCGTCTTGCCGGTGTTGGTCGGGCCCAGCACCGCGGTCACACCGGCGCCGGGGACGCGGTCAGCAGTAAACGCTTCAGAGTACAGATTGGGCATTTCGACTGGATTTCTGCGTGGTCGCGGTCAGATCTGTGTCACATTGCGACGCCGCAGCAATCGCCGATTAAGGGCTGGAACGAGTCCGGAACGAAACGCGGCCGAATCGCTGACTCGGTCGGAGTCGGGCGCAGCCCACCCAATATCTCGTATCGAAGTCCGGGGCACGCTCAAGATCAGGTGAAAAGACAGGCCGAAATCCTCTTGGGCGGGATGAGTCTCCAGTGACTGATGCGTTCCGCGATTCCGCAGGGAGTCAACATGATTCAAGGCCGCCGGCCGGCGGAGCGCGGCGCCACGCGTTATTGCGCCCGGGAGGCCGATTTCGGCGGTGTCGCCTGCGAGATGAACTGCGTCGCTTCCAGCATCGCATTGCCGACCGGCGTCGGGATCTTCAGCCGAAAGGGCGCCAGCACGCGGGTGCCGGCGATCGGCGCCAGCCAGACTTCCATGTCGCGCTGCTTGATCAGATATTTGATCGCGGCGCGATCGGGGATGTAGCCGGACACCGGGTTGAAATAGACCGCGCAGACCAGCGCCGGCCCGCGATAGCCTTTTTCGGCTTTGACGGTTTCGGTGCGCTTGTATTCCATCCGCAGATCGTAGCGCATCCGGCCATCGAAGATCGGCGTCGATACCCGGCAGGAGTCCGGGCTGAGCACGTCGCCGGTGCCGGGCACGCGCAGGAAAGACGCGGTCATCGGATCGATCACACCGCGGCGATGCGCGTCAGTCACCGGGATGCGGTCGTCGTCCGGCGGCGGCTCCGGCTCGATGCTGGACTCTTTGACGTTGCCGTTTGCGAGCGTGATGCGGATGGTCTCGGTCTTCTTGCCGCCGGTGATGCTCGCCACGTAATTGCCGGGCACCAACTGGCCGTTGATCACCCGGCCCTGCGCTTCGCCGCGGCCGTGGCCGCCGGAAAACGCCTGCATCACGCCGGAGGTCGTACCGGTCGCCGACGCCGAATAGAAATCATCGTCGACCTGGATCGCCCAGGCGCCCTTGCCGACCTCGATGCCGGCGAGAGAGGCCTCATAGCGCGCGTCGAGCTTGCCCTGAGCGGCCGCAGGCGCTGCCGTCAGCACCGCGGCGCCGGCCAGCAGCCCGCCCAGGCCGGCGTACCGGGTCACCGCGGGAAAGACATTGGCGAAGTGGCGGCTGCTGATGTTCACGAACGATGTCCTGCCTGGCGCGGAAGCGCCGTCGATGGTCAACTCGCATCGGGCCGATCTGTTGGTGTCGGAACCGATTACGTCCTTTATATGGTGCCAGATGCTTGATGGCGCGTACAAATCCGCGTATCGCGGTGCGCCTTCCGGCAGTTCCCGATTCGCCAATTTCGGGTTCCTGCGCTGCGGTCGCTTGACGCTGCGCCCCAGCCCTTTTATAGGTCCGCGGTTCCTGAAAACGGACGAATGATGAAGCCCCGTGCCTGCTGGTGGGCCGGCGGGGGATGACAGAGGATTTTCGCCATGTCTCGGCGCTGCGAACTGACCGCCAAGGGTGCCCAGGTCGGCCACAAGGTCAGCCATTCGAACATCAAGACCAAGCGGCGTTTCCTGCCCAACCTGGTCAACGTGACTTTCCTGTCGGATACGCTCGGCCGTGCGGTGCGGCTGCGTGTTTCGACCAACGCGCTGAAGAGCGTCGACCATCGCGGTGGTCTCGACGCCTATCTGCTCAAGGCTCGTGAAGCCGAGCTGTCGCCGAAGGCGGTGGAGCTGAAGCGCGCGATCGCCAAGAAGATGGCGGGCGAGCCGGTTGCCGCGGCGAGCTGATCGCCGCTCCGCCAATTCGGTTTGATTGAGATTTCGGCGGCCGGGTCGTTCGACCCGGCCGTTTTGTCGTGCGTGCTGGCCTGGCAAGGCAGCCGCAGACTCCGGCGTGGCCAGGATCGACATTTGAAGGTGCGACGTCCCGGTATCACTCCCAGGAGTATACCTTCGTTCGAATCACGTACTTTCCCGAGGTGACGGAGCGGTCGGCCGATCGCACAACTTGTTCTCGTCGGTCTGATCGCCCGTTAGAGCGCATACCGCAGCATAAGCCGCCGCCGGCGCCTTTCCATGCGCGTTGGTGCGGTCGCCATCGCAGGGGCCTTCATGAAACTGTCGACCCGGCTGACCCTCGCCATGGTAGCGCTGGTTCTGGTGACCACCGCGGTCCTCGGATTTCTCAACTACCAAAATGTCGTCGACCTGGTGATGCCGCGGGCCCTGATGCGGCTTCACACCCACGCTCAGCTCAACGCGCTGCTGATCGAGACCTCGCTGCAGAATACTCACGCCGACGCGGTCGGAGCGCAGTCTTCGGCGGCATTGCGCGATCTGCTGACGGCCCGGCGCGACGGCCTGCAGAGCGGCGGCGAGGAGCCGGCGAATTGGCGCAAGCGGATCGAAGCCCGCTTCATCGCCGAGATGGTTGCCAAGCCGAGCTGCGCGATCCTGCGTATCATCGGCCCGGAGGATGACGGGCGCGAGCTGGTGCGGGTCGACCGGCTCGGCCCGAACAACAGCATTCGCGCCGTACCGCCGTCCGAGCTGGCCCGGCGCGGCGACCGCACTTACTTCAAGGAAGGCATGGCGTTGCCGCCGAACCGGGTGGCGATGTCGAAGGTCGAGCTCAACAAGACCGCGAACGGGCTCGAAACAACCTATGTGCCGACGGTGCGGACCATGGCGCCGATCGACGCGGCCGATGGAACGCGGCTCGGTCTCCTCGTCATCAATACCGATTTGAGCGGCCTGCTCGAGCGGATCCGCGAGAGTTCCGACGGCAGCAACATCATCTACGTCGTCAACGCCGATGGCGATTACTTGCTGCATCCCGACCGGTCGCGCGAGTTCGGTTTCGACATCGGCAAACCGAGCCGCATCCAAGACGACTTCCCGCGCATGTCCGAACTGCTGCTTCTCCGCAAGGGTGGCGATACGCCGACACTGGTCGCTGACAGCGCCGGCGACCGCTTCGGCGCCGGGTGGGACTGGGCCGAGTTGCCGAACGGGCCGAGGCTCGCGGTGGTGGAAATGCGGCCCTATGTGTCGCTGACGTCGGTGCAAACGGCGGTACGGAATTCCACCATCCTGGGCGGCACGGTGGCGGTCCTGGTGGCGATGCTGATGGCGTTTCCGCTCGCGCGATCGTTGACGCGCCCGTTGGTACGGATCACCAATTCGATCGTCGCATTCTCTTCGAGCGGCGTGCCGGTCAAGGTGAAGACCGGCGGCGGCCACGAGATCAATATGCTGGCCGAGGCTTTCACACGGATGGCTTCGGAATCCCAGCGCAAGGCCGTCGCCCTCGCCTCCGAAGTCGAGCAGCGTTCGCGGATTGCCGAAGTGCTGCAGAACACCATCGACAATATGGTCGATCCGGTGCTGGTCGCCGACGCCAACGGCATGGTGATCCTTACCAACCCGGCCGCGCGGGAGACCTTCGGTCAGCTCTCCGGCGTCGGCATGCTCAACACCACGCGTTCGTTCGACCGGTTCGATGCCGACGGCAATCCGATGGCGCAGGATCAGTCGCCGCTGCTACGCGCCTATCACGGCGAGACCATCATCAATTTCGAGTTCGCGGTGCAGCCGATCGGCTCGGCGCGCCGTTCCTATCTGATAGCCAACGGCCGGCCGCTGCGGAACGAGACCGGCGAGATCCAGGGCGCCGTGATGGTGTATCACGACATTACCAAAACCAAGAAGGCCGAGGACGCGCTTCGCCGCAGCGAGCAGATGTCGCGCGCGATCATCGATACGGCGCTCGATGCGTTCGTGCAGCTCGACGCGCAGGGGCGTATTACCGATTGGAGCCCGCACGCCGAGTCGATGCTGGGCTGGAGCCGCGAGGAAGCGATCGGCCAAGACTTCGGCGAACTGGCGCTGCCGCCGGATCAAACCAGAGAGATCAAGACTGGCTATCGACGCTTCATCGAAGCGATCGAACACGACATGAGCGTGATTCAGGGCCATCGCATCGAGATCGAAGCGGTTCGGCGTGATGGCTCGCCGATCGCACTCGAAGTGTCAATGACGGCACTGCCGGTCGAGGGACGGTTCGTCGTCAACGTCTTCATGCGCGATCTGACCGAGAAGATCGCGTTCGAGGAGCAGCTTCGGCAGTCGCAGAAGATGGAGTCGATCGGACAACTCACCGGCGGTATCGCGCACGACTTCAACAACATGCTGACGGTGATCACCGGCACCATCGACATCATCAGCGACGGCGTCGCCGACCAGCCGCATCTGGCCGCGATCGCCAAGCTGATCAGCGAGGCGGCCGACCGCGGCGCGGAACTGACCCGGCTGCTGCTCGCCTTCGCGCGCAAGCAGCCGCTGCGCCCGGACGAAACCGAGGTCAACGCGCTGCTGTCGGGCTTGCAGAGCCTGCTGCGGCCGACGCTCGGCGAACCGATCGAAGTCGAAACCGTGCTCGCTCCCGATACGTGGTCGATCTATGTCGATCGCGGCCAGCTCGAATCGGCGCTGGTCAATCTTGCTGTGAATGCACGCGACGCGATGCCGAAGGGTGGCAAACTCACGATCGAGACCAGCAACGTCGTGGTGGATCCGGATCTCGGCAAGCGGTTCGGCGATCTGGCGCCTGGCGATTACGTGATGATTGCGATCACCGATTCCGGTTGCGGCATTCCGGAGACGATCCGCAGCAAGGTGTTCGATCCGTTCTTCACCACCAAGGAAGTCGGAAAGGGCACCGGGCTCGGCCTCAGCATGGTGTACGGCTTCATCAAGCAGTCCGGCGGCCACATCACGCTGGACAGCGAGGAGGGGCAGGGCACGACGTTCCGGCTGTATCTGCCGCGAGCCCAGATCCAGGTCGACGCCGAGGTCGCGCCGGCCATCGAGCAGAACGCGGTCGGTGGCACCGAGACGATCCTGGTGGTCGAAGACGACGCCATGGTGCGCAGCTACGTCAACGCTCAGCTCAAGAGCCTCGGCTACACCACGCTGTCGGTGGGCAACGCCGCCGCAGCCCTGTCGATCGGCGAGAGCGACACCGCATTCGACCTGTTGTTCACGGATGTCGTGATGCCGGGCCCGATGAACGGCGTGCAGCTCGCGGCCGAGATGATCAAGCGTCGGCCGGGGCTCAGGGTGCTTTACACCAGCGGCTATTCGGAGAACGCGCTGATCCACAATGACCGGATTGATTCCGATGTCCTCCTGCTGTCGAAGCCGTATCGGCGCAGCGATCTGGCCCGGATGATCCGCCGGGCACTTGCGGCCAGCCAGGAGGTCGAGGCGGCGCGATCGACCACCACCACCACCACCACCACCACCGCCGCCGAGCCGGCCAAGCCGAGCAGGGCCGCAGCGGCACGGCCGGCCTGAACCGCGAAGTAAAGATCGGCGGGTTAGTCGGCTTCCAGCGTGAATTGCAGCAGCAGGGTTCGCTGCAGCATCGAGAAATTGTCGTCCGACACCATCGTCAGCACGATCGCGCCGCCGGCGTCGATATGGACGTCCAGCCCTTCCATGTTGTCGATCTCGTTGCCGAGGTCGGCCTCGAAGATCGACGGGCCGTCCACGGTCGCGCCCGGAACGATCGTGCTCAGCGCAATCCGCCGGATGCGGATGTGCACGCCCTCGAACCAGGAGAACTTGCGCTCCAGGATCAACAGCTCCCCGCCAGGCAGCAGCGCGGCGTCGGCAATGTCGTAGTTCTCAGTGCGGCGGACCGAGAACTGCCCGGGAGACTTGCCGCCAATCAGGAAGCCGATGGTGTTGCGCTCGGCATCGAGGCCGCGCTCGGACAGCGCGATCAGCGTGCCGGCCAGCGGGTGCGGCTTCGGCACCATCACCAGCGATTCGATGCCCTTGTTGTTCGGTAGCTTGCGCAGCGCCGGGGGCACCGCGATCGGCTGGCCACGCGCGCGGATGCCGTCGCGCCCGTAGTCGAATTTGACGATCTGGTTGACGCGCTCGAAGCCCACATAGGCCGTGCCGCCGTCGAAAGCGAGCGACTCGCTATCGTACCACTTACGTGAGCGCAGCGGCATGCCGTCGGGGCCGAGCAACGGCGCTGCTTCGACGTCGGCAAGACCGCTCAGCGCCGTTCCGTCATAGACGATGCGGCCGGTGAACCAGGTGGCCTTGTCGCTGATCGCGACGAACCGCTCGCCGCGGGGATCGAGCCGCAGCGCGGATAGCCCGCCGAAGCCGCGGAAGCCGGATGTGAGGATCAGGCCGCTGCGAAACTGTAGCGCACCGAACTGGCGATGGGCCCGATCGCGCAGATCGAAATGGTCAATCTGGCGAGCCCGCACCTCGATCGAACGCGGCGCCGGCGGTGTCAGCTCGTCGGCTTCGACAGGCTTGGTCTGCGCCAACGCCAGGGTCGGCACGAAACCGGCCAAGGTGGCGGCGCCGCCAAGCGACAGGCCGCTCGCAAGCAAATGGCGACGCGTCGTCGTGGCGAAGTCCTGTGCGGCAGCAGCCGCGCAACCGTCGTCTGTCGCCGTGTGGTCGCTCTGCTTCCCAGCCTCGCCCCGCGGAGCGTTCATCGGCTCATCTCAGCCCAAGAGCGCTCACGAATGCAGACGGCGGCGTCGCGGGCCCGGCGTCGCGGCCGGGGTGGCGGTTTCGCTGAACAGCTCGGCGAGCTTCTCGGTGATGGCGCCGCCGAGCTCTTCGGCGTCGACGATGGTCACGGCGCGGCGATAGTAGCGCGTCACGTCGTGGCCGATGCCGATCGCGATCAGCTCCACCGGCGAGCGGGTCTCGATCTCCTCGATGATGTGGCGCAGGTGCCGTTCGAGGTAGTTGCCGGGATTGACCGACAGCGTCGAGTCGTCGACCGGGGCGCCGTCCGAGATCATCATCAGGATCTTGCGCTGCTCGGGGCGGCCGAGCAGGCGCTTATGCGCCCAGTCCAGCGCCTCGCCGTCGATGTTCTCCTTGAGCAGACCCTCGCGCATCATCAATCCGAGATTCTTGCGAGCTCGGCGCCACGGCGCGTCCGCCGACTTGTAGATGATGTGTCGCAGATCGTTGAGCCGGCCTGGATTGGCCGGCTTGCCGGCGGCGAGCCAGGCCTCGCGCGATTGTCCGCCCTTCCAGGCGCGCGTGGTGAAGCCGAGGATCTCGACCTTGACGCCGCAACGCTCCAGCGTCCGCGCCAGAATGTCGGCGCAGGTCGCCGCCACCGTGATCGGGCGGCCGCGCATCGAACCGGAATTGTCGAGCAGCAGCGTCACTACGGTGTCGCGGAAGGTCGCTTCCTTCTCGCTCATGAACGACAGCGGATGGAACGGATCGATCACCACGCGCGACAGGCGCGCCGGATCGAGAATGCCTTCTTCGAGGTCGAAGTCCCAGGCGCGGTTCTGCTGCGCCATCAGCCGGCGCTGCAGCCGGTTGGCGAGGCGGGCGACGATCCCCTGCAGATGCGCCAACTGCTTGTCCAGATAGCTGCGCAGCCGTTCCAGCTCGTCGTGGTCGCACAAATCTTCGGCGGCGACGATCTCGTCGAACTTCGGCGCGAAGGCGTGATACTCCGGCCCGCGCGGCTCGTTGGCGCCGCGATTGTGCGGACGGGTGGCTTCGCCCGGCGTTTCGTCCTCGCCGAGTTCGGAATCGTCGAAGGCGTCGGAGGTCGACGCCTGGGCGCTTTCCATCTGGCTGTCGCTGACCTCGTCGCTGGTCGCTTCGGCCTGCTCGGCGCTCATCTCCTGCGCGGCTTCGCCCTGCGGCTCGCCCTCGGCACCGGACTGATCGTTCTCGCCTTCCTGCTTATCGTCCTGGTTCTCGTCTTCGTCGGTCTCGGTGTCGCGATCATCGCCAAGCTCGAGTGCGTCGAGCATGTCGTGGATCACGTCACCGAACTTGGCCTGGTTGTCGGCGAAGTGTTCGAGCTGATCGAGCCGCGGACCGAGCTTGTCTTCGAGCACCGGCCGCCACAGGTCGACCAGTTTCTTGGCCGCCGTGGGCGGCGCGAGACCCGTCAGCCGCTCGCGCACCAGCATAGCCAGCGCATCCGACAGCGGCGCATCCGCGCGGTCGGTGATCTCGTCGAACTTGCCGCGATGGAAATGATCGTCGAGCATCGCCGTGAGGTTCTTGGCGACGCCCGCCATCCGCCGCGCGCCGAGCGCTTCGACGCGCGCCTGCTCGACCGCTTCGAACACGCCGCGGGCCTGCGGATTACCCGGCATCAGCTTGCGATGCACTTTCGGGTCGTGACAGGCGAGCTTCAGCGCGATCGAGTCGGCGTGACCGCGCACAATCGCGGCGTCGCGCTTGCTCATCTTGCGCGCCGGCTCGGGGAGCCGGGCCTTGCCGGGCGCGAGGCCGGGGCGCTCGGCTGCGAAAGTAACCTCCAGCTCCGGCGCCTTGGCGATGGCGCGCAGGCACGAGGTCACGGCGCGCTTGAAAGGCTCGGTCGGCGCTTCCTTCGATCCGGTGCGGAGTTTGCTGTTGGTCGTGGTGCTCATCGCCGCCTTCTCCCTCTTCCCGCCAGCGAGGAGAGGGTCGCGGTGAGGGGGTTATGCGTCCGTCGCGCGAAGAGGCCCCTCACCCGGCTCGCTTCGGTTGCCGACCTCTCCCCGCGCGCGGGGAGAGGTGAAACGATCGTCAGCTCATCGCGATGTTGACCGAGCTCTCCGGCAACTCTGCATTGAAGCAGCGCTGATAGAACTCCGCCACCAGCGGGCGCTCCAGCTCGTCGCATTTGTTGAGGAAGGTGACGCGGAACGCGAAGCCGATGTCGCCGAAGATATCGGCGTTTTCCGACCAGGTGATCACCGTGCGCGGGCTCATCACGGTCGACAGATCGCCGTTGGCGAAGGCGTTGCGCGTCAGGTCCGCGAGCCGGACCATCTTGTTGACGATGTCGCGCCCTTCGGCATTGCGATAGTGCTTGGCCTTGGCGAGGATGATCTCGACTTCCTCGTCGTGCGGCAGATAGTTCAGTGTGGTGACGATCGACCAGCGGTCCATCTGGCCCTGGTTGATCTGCTGCGTGCCGTGATACAGGCCCGACGTGTCGCCGAGGCCGATGGTGTTGGCGGTAGCGAACAGCCGGAATGCCGGATGCGGCTTGATGACCTTGTTCTGGTCGAGCAGCGTCAGCCGGCCGGAGACTTCCAGCACACGCTGGATCACGAACATCACGTCCGGGCGGCCGGCATCGTATTCGTCGAACACCAGCGCAACGTTGTGTTGGAGCGCCCAGGGCAGAATGCCGTCGCGGAATTCGGTGACCTGCTTGCCCTCGCGGACCACGATGGCGTCCTTGCCGACCAGATCGATACGGCTGATGTGGCTGTCGAGGTTGACGCGCACACACGGCCAGTTGAGTCGCGCCGCGACCTGCTCGATGTGCGTCGACTTGCCGGTGCCGTGGAAGCCGGTCACCATCACGCGCCGGTTCTTGGCGAAGCCTGCCAGAATCGCGAGGGTGGTGGCGCGATCGAAACGGTAATCCGGATCAACATCCGGCACATGGGGGTCGACCTCGGAATAGGCCGGAACTTCAAGGTCGCTGTCGATGCCGAAGACCTGCCGGACCGACACCTTCATGTCGGGTAAGCCAGTGATCTCCGGAGCGGTGGTCGTAGCGGCGGTCATCAATCCTCCGTGGTCCCGGACGCGCCCGAAACCCGATCTTCGTTGGTGGATGCGGTTGAGTGCGGAATTGAACCTAGCAGAGAGCCGCGATCCGCAGAAGCCCGCCGCGCGATCAAAGTTCCGTCGATCTTTCATTGAGATAGGAGCATGACGCGGTTTTGTGAAGGCTGTGTTGCGGATTCGGTGGGCGATGCCGAATCGGCGTGCAACTTTTCGGCAGGGCGGAAGTCGTAAGCTGTCGCAATTGCCGACCAATCCCGATGAGGAGCCTGCACGGCCTTGAGTTCACTGCTCGACTCGCTGGTCCATTTCGCCGCGTCGCATTCCGGCCTCGCCTATCTGGCGCTGTTTATGGCGGCGCTGCTCGAAGCCGTGCCGGTGGTGGGATCGCTGGTGCCGGGATCGACCGTCATCCTGGCGCTGAGCGCTCTGATTCCCGGTGGCGAATTGAGTCTGGCTGGGGTTCTCGCCTCGGCGATCGCCGGCGCGCTGATCGGCGATGGTGCGGCGTATTGGGTCGGCCATCGCGCGCAGCGCAGCATTTTAAGTGCCTGGCCGCTGTCGAACTATCCGGACGTTGTGGCGCAGGCCGAAGCGTTCTTCGTGCGCTACGGCACCTGGGCGGTGTTGTTCGGCCGGTTCGTGCCGCCGATCCGCGCCTTCGTGCCGGTCACAGCGGGCGCACTGCAGATGACGCCGCAGCGGTTCTTCGCCGTCGATGTGCCTGCGATCCTGCTGTGGGCCCCGGCCCACGTGCTGCCTGGCGTGGTCGCGGCCACCGCGCTGGAGCGTAACCACGCGACGCTGCACCACTGGCTGCCGGTGCTGGCCGGCGTCGCCGGAACGCTGCTGCTGGGGCTATGGGCGTATCGGCGTTGGAGGGGCACGCCGGCCTAGCTTCAATCAAGGTCAACGACGCAAGCGTTATACGCCAGCGACCGGCAGGTGCCGCCCAGAGCGGTCAGCTCCGCACCACCGTCTTCAGATAGTTGTACGCCTTGATGATCTCGATCAGGCGGTCTTCGGTCGAGCGGTCGCCGCCGTTGGCGTCGGGGTGATGCTGCTTCACCAGCGCCTTGTACTTGGCCTTGACCACTTCGAGCGTGGCGTCGCTGTCGAGGCCCATCACCTGCAGCGCCTTGCGTTCGGCGTTGAACACCTTGCGTGGCTCGGCGCGCGCCTCGTCGGCCGGATCGGGCCCGCGACGCCGCCGGCGGCTGCCGGTGAATTCGTTGAAGACGTTGAACGGATCGGCGGCGCCTTCGAGATCCTCGGGGCTGCGGGCGCGGCTTTTGGCGCCGTTCTGCCCCATCTTCCAGGTCGGGCGATGACCTGTCAGCGCGTCCTTCTGATAGCGGGCGACGTCATCCGGATTCATCCCTTCGAAGAAGTTATAACCCTGGTTGAATTCACGGACGTGATTGAGACAGAAGTGCCAGTAATCCTTCTCGTACCCGCGGCCCTTGGGCGCGCGGTGTGCGGCGCGGCTGGTGCAGCCCGGGGCGTCGCACATCCGCACCTGCTCGCGCACGGCCTCGCGCGCCGCTTCGGCGGCTCGCGGCTTGACGCGGATCTTGTCGAAGAATTTGGATGAGTCGATTGGCATGGACGGACTTTGACTACGCAACGCTTCGGGCTTCAAGTCTTGACATTCCAAGCAGCCCCCGGGTTGATTGCGTCGCAGACAGGTTTGACGGAATAACGGCCGAACGGTGGGCATCAGCGCATGGGCACGCAGGACACTATCACGCAGAAGTTGCGCGAAGCTTTCACGCCGGAAAGCCTCGCGGTCATCGACGAGTCCAACCTACATGAAGGTCATGCCGGTCATTCCGGCCGCAGCGAAACCCATTTTCGGGTGAATATCGTGTCGGCTGCCTTCGCGGGCAAGAGCCGGGTCGATCGTCATCGCATGGTGAACGACCTGCTGGCGCCGGAACTGAAGGGCGGCGTTCACGCGCTGGCGATCAAGGCCAAGGCGCCGGGCGAGGCCTGAGTGCAGCCTGGGTCTTCTTAGACGGATCCGGCCCGCGTCTTTCGGCTCTTCTTTTCGATCAGATCAGCCTCGCCGTCGCGCGGCACCGGCGAGATCCGCAGCGCGGTGATGCGGTTGCGCTCGCGGCGCAGAACGCGGAAGCGGAAGCCGTGGAAGGTGAAGTTCTGGCCGCGGTCCGGAATCGAGCGCGCCTCGTGAATCACCAGGCCCGCCACTGTGGTGGCTTCCTCGTCGGGCAGGTTCCAGTCCATTGCGCGGTTGAGATCGCGGATCGGCACCGAGCCGTCGACCACCACCGAACCGTCGGGCTGAGTCCGAACGCCGGCGACCACCACGTCGTGCTCGTCGGAGATGTCGCCGACGATTTCCTCAAGGATGTCCTCGAGCGTCACCATGCCTTCGACTTCGCCGTACTCGTCGACCACCAGCGCGAAGTGAGTCTTGCGGGTGCGGAACGCTTTGAGCTGTTCCGACACCGGACGCATCTCCGGAACGAACCACGGCTGCAGCGCGATCTTGCCGATGTCGAGTTTGGACGCGTCGCCGTCAGCAGCGCGTAGCGCGCGCAGCAAATCCTTGGCGTGCAGCACGCCGACGATGTTCTCCGGCTTGTCGCGCCACAGCGGCACGCGGGTGTACTCAGTCGCCAGAACTTCTTTCACCAATTGTTCGCTGGGCTGGTCGGCATTGACGGTGACCATCGCGGTCCGGTGCACCATCACATCCGACACCACCAGTTCGCCGAACCGGAACACGTTTTGGATGTACTCCGCCTCGCCGCTTTCGATCTTGCCGTGCTCGGCGGATTCGCCGACCAGCCCTTCGATTTCGACGTCGGTGAGGATCTCGTGCTCGGAGTTTTCTTCGACGCCGAGCAGCTTCAACACACCGCGCGAGGCCTGGTTCAGCAGCCAATTCAGCGGATACAGCAGGATGAACGAGATGTGCAGCGGATAGGCGATCCACTGCGACACCGGCTCCGGCTGGCGGATCGCCAGCGTTTTCGGCACCTGTTCGCCGATCACGATGTGCAGCGACGAGAAGAACAGGAAGCCGCCGAGAAACGCGATGAAGTGCTGTGCCGATTCCGACAGGCCCATCGGCTGCAGCACCGGCGCGAGCAGCGCCGAGACAGTCGGCTCGCCGACCCAGCCGAGTCCGAGCGACGCCATGGTGATGCCGAGTTGGCAGCAGGCCAGATACGCTTCGACGTTGCCGAGGATGTGCTGCACCAGTTCGGCGCCGAACCGCTGCTTCTCGACCATTGCCTTGATGCGGAAGCCGCGGCTGCGTACCAGCGCGAACTCCGCCGCGACGTAGAAGGCGTTGGCGATCAGCAGCAGGACCGCGATCAGAACGTTGCTCAGAGTCGAGTTCATGATGCTCTTGGGTTCGCCTGCGTGACCGCGTGGCGCCGCGGCGGCCTTTAGGCTTGCGCCAGTTTCCGCTGCAGGAAGTCGCGCACCGGCGCCGGCTCGACCTTGCTCGCGATCACCGCGCGGCCGATGCCTTCCATCAGGATGAAGGTGAGTTCGCCGCGCTTGACCTTCTTGTCCTGCGACATCAGCGCCATCAGGCGGTCGGCGTCGGCAAGGCCCTCCTGGGTGAAGCCTGCGATGTCCTGCAGCCGCGTCGGCAGGCCGACGTCGGCGAGGTGCTTGGCCAGCCGCTGCGCGTCGGTGGCCGGCATCATGCCGCGTTCGGCGGAGAACTCCGCCGCCAGCACCATGCCGATCGCCACGCCCTCGCCGTGGAACAGCCGGTCGGAGAATCCGGTCGCCGCTTCCAGGGCATGGCCGAAGGTGTGACCGAGATTGAGCAGCGCGCGGTCACCGGTCTCGCGTTCGTCGCGGGCGACGATCGCGGCCTTGGCTCGGCATGAGGTGGCCACCGCGTGCTCGCGCGCGGCGCCGCCGTTGAACAGCTCGGCATGGTTGGCTTCGAGCCAGGCGAAGAACGCCTCGTCGCCGAGCGCGCCATATTTCGCGACTTCGGCATAGCCGGCGCGGAATTGGCGCGGCGACAGCGTGTCGAGGATCGCGGTGTCGGCCAAGACCAGCACCGGCTGATGGAACGTGCCGATCAGATTCTTGCCCTGCGGCGAGTTGATGCCGGTCTTGCCGCCGACCGAGGAGTCGACCTGCGCCAGCAGCGAGGTCGGCACCTGCACGAAGTCGACGCCGCGGCGCAGCAGCGAGGCCGAGAAACCGGCAAGATCGCCGATCACGCCGCCGCCGAGCGCGATCACCAGATCGTTGCGCTCGATTTTGGCGGCGATCAGCGCCTCGCACACCTGCTCGAGCCCCGCATAGCTTTTGGAGCTTTCGCCTTCGCCGACGATCACCGACGCATGCGCGATGCCAGCCTGATCCAGCACCTCCTCGGTGCGCTTCAGCCAGGTCTTCGCCACGGTGCGATCGGTGACGATCGCGGTGCGTGCGCCGGGCCGCAGCTTGGCGATCCGCTCGCCCAGCGAGGCGATCACGTCGCGGCCGATCACGATCTCATAGGCGCGGTCGCCGAGGGCGACTTCGACGGTGATCGGGGCGGAGTGTTTCTGCGGGGCGTTCATGAAGTCTCGCTCAAGGTTGGGACGGCGCGGCGCACAGATAGTCGTGGAGCGCCGCGACGCATTCGTCGACGATCTTCTCGTGCGGCACGTCGCGGGACGCGATGGTGATATCGGCCTCGCGGTATAGCGGATATCGTTCGGCGATCAGCCGGGCGATGGTGCCGGCCGGATCTGGCGTCTTCAGCAGCGGCCGGTCCGCCCGGCGCTTGACCCGGCGCAGGATCACGTCGGCCTCCGCCTCGAGCCACATCGAGATCGCCTTCTCGCGAATCCGGTCGCGAGTTTCCTCGCGCATGAAGGCGCCGCCACCGGTCGCCAGCACCTTGGTGCCGCCGTCGAGCAGCCGCGAAATCACCCGGGCCTCACCGTCGCGAAAATGCGGCTCGCCATGGGTTTCGAATATCTCCGGGATGGTCATCGCGGCGGCCGATTCAATCTCGGTGTCGGCGTCGAGAAACGGCAGCCCGAGTCGCAGCGCCAGTCGGCGTCCGACGGTGGATTTGCCGGCGCCCATCATGCCGATGAGCACGACCGGGCGATCGCCCAGCGCCGCGACGATCTCGGCTTCCTGGGGCGACCTGCCGGCAGCAGCCGTCGGTACGGTTTCAGACATTCTCGGCATCCGTGGGATAGAAAGGGCAAGCTATACTACCTTGGTCGCCGGGCTTGCCAGAGTCTCTTGCAAGGGACGGGCGAACATGGTCGTAGTCGCGCGTCGCTGCCAAACGCCCTGCCGCTGCCGAGATTCGCGAATGCCTACCCTCTTTCGGTTCCTGACGGTGATTGGTGTGGTGGGCGGTATCATTTACGGGACGATTTTCGCGCTGGCCAATTTCGTCGGGCCGAACAGCCGCGAAATGACCGTGACGATCGGCCCGGACAAATTTCTCAAGAAATAGCCGCTAGGCTGGTCGCATGCGTCGACCGCGAACCATATCCAGAGCCGCCCCGCTGCGGGAGCCTGAAGCTCAGGCCGCGCCGCTGCGCCCTGCTTCCTATTCGGACGCCGGGCTGACCGAGCTTTTTCTCGACATGATCGCGGCCGAGCAAGGCGCCTCCGCCAACACGCTGGACGCCTATCGGCGCGATCTGGCGGATCTATCGCACTTTCTGTCCCGCCGCCGGCTCAGCATCGGCTCCGCCGACACCGCGGCGCTGCGCAGTTATCTGGCGGATCTCGACAACCGCGGCTTTGCCACCTCCAGCGTGGCGCGGCGATTGTCGGCGCTGCGGCATTTGTTCCGGTTTCTGCTTAGCGAGCGGATTCGCGCTGACGATCCGGCCGCGATCCTGGCTGGGCCAAAGCGCGGCCGCAGCCTGCCGAAAGTGCTGTCGATCGCGGATGTCGACCGGCTGCTCGCCTGTGCCCGGCAGGAGATCGATGCCGCAGAAGGTGGCGCACGGCTGCGTGCGGCACGGCTGAACTGCCTGCTCGAAGTGCTCTACGCCACCGGGTTGCGCGTCTCGGAGCTGGTGTCGCTGCCGCTGTCGGCGGCCCGGCGCGATGCCCGGATGATTGTGGTGCGCGGCAAGGGCGACAAAGAGCGGCTGGTGCCGCTCAACGCCGGCGCCAAACAGGCGATGGCGCGCTATCTGGAAGAGATGGCGGTCGCCAAGGACCCCAAAGACGGCCCTACGCCGAAATGGCTGTTCCCGTCCTTCGGCGAGAGCGGGTATCTCACCCGGCAGCATTTTGCGCGGGATCTGAAGGATTTAGCCGCGCGGGCCGGGCTGTCGCCTCGGCTGGTTAGCCCGCACGTGCTGCGCCATGCCTTTGCCAGCCACCTGCTGCACAACGGCGCCGACCTGCGGATCGTGCAGACGCTGCTCGGCCACAGCGACATCTCGACCACCCAGATCTACACCCATGTGGTCGAGGAGCGCCTGAAGAGCCTGGTGCGCGACCTCCATCCGCTCGGCGAAGGCCGCTGAACCGCCCTAGCTTTCGGAAGCTCGGCCGGTCATTCGCGACAGCACTTCGTCGCGTTTGACGAACTGATGCCAGCACACTGCGCCGAGATGCAGCGCCAGCACCGCGCCCAGCACCCAGGCGCCGCGATCGTGCAGCACTTGGCCCCATTCGGAGAGGGCGTGATCACGCGGCACCAGACGCGGCCATTGAAACAGCCCGAACCACGGCAGCGAATAGCCGCCAGCGCCGGAGAACAGATAGCCGCTGAGCGGCATGAGCAGCAATAGGCCGTAGAGCGCCAGATGGCCGGCGCGGGCCGCCATTTCTGTGAGATGGCCGAGCGGCCGCCGATATGGCGGTTCGCCGCTGATCAGCCGCAACACGATGCGGACGACGAGCAGCGCCAGGATGGTGAAGCCGATCGATTTGTGCAGTTCGAGCAGGCCCTGCCGCGGCTGCTGGCCTGACGGATAGTAGGCCGCGACGATGCCGAGCCCGATCGCAGCGAAGATCAGCAGCGCCATCGACCAGTGCAGCCAGCGCTGCGCGCGCCCGAACATGAAGCGATCGGTCGAGATGGGAGCGTCGTCTGAGGCGGTCATGTTGGACTTTCTGGCTAGGGCAGGGGCGATGCCGAGCCATCAGATCGGCGAATGAAAATCAACTTACCGAAGCGTTATCGATTTCGACCACAGCCCGCAGCGCTTCTGCGGTTCAACCGCCGGCTGCCGGCGCGAGCTGCGCCGGCCGTTGCACGATCCGGCGCTGCGGCACTTGTCCGAGCCGCTTGACTTGGCTCCCGGATGGCTTGAAAAGCCGGGCGGCCCTATCGGCCGCAGCTTTCCTCCCCCATATCGCCAAAGTCATGTCCGGGCCCATGCGCAGCTATCTCGACTTCGAAAAGCCGGTGGCGGAACTCGATTCCAAGATCGACGAATTGCGCACGCTCGCGGCCTCCGGCAGCGACATCCACGAGGAAATCGAGAAGATCGAGGAGAAAGCGCAGCAGGCGCTGCAGGATCTCTATGCGGCGCTGACGCCGTGGCAGAAGACCCAGGTCGCGCGTCATCCGCAGCGGCCGCACTGCGTCGATTACATCGAAGGGCTGATCACCGAGTTCACGCCTTTGGCGGGCGACCGCAAGTTCGGCGACGACGAAGCGCTGGTCGGCGGCTTCGGCCGGTTCCGCGGCGAAGCCGTCTGTGTAATCGGCCAGGAAAAGGGTTCGACCACCGAAACCCGGCTCCGGCATAATTTCGGCATGGCGCGGCCGGAAGGCTATCGCAAGGCGGTGCGGCTGATGGAAATGGCCGACCGCTTCGACCTGCCGGTGCTGTCGCTGGTCGACACCGCGGGCGCCTACCCCGGCATCGGCGCCGAGGAGCGCGGCCAGGCCGAGGCGATCGCCCGCTCGACCGACGCCTGCCTGCAGCTCGGCGTTCCCAATGTGGCCCTGGTGATCGGTGAGGGCGGCTCCGGCGGCGCCATCGCGATCGCCACGGCCAACAAGGTTCTGATGCTCGAACACGCGGTTTACAGCGTGATCTCGCCGGAAGCGGCATCCTCAATCCTGTGGCGCGACGGCACCAAGGCGCAGGAGGCGGCGAACTCGATGAAGATCACCGCCCAGGACCTGCTGAAGTTCGGAGTGATCGACCAGATCCTGGCCGAGCCGAAGGGCGGCGCGCATCGTGATCCGGAGGCGATGATCGCCACTGCCGGCGATGCGATCGCGGCTGCCTTCGCCGAGCTGAAGGGGCAGGGCCGCGATGCGATCCGAGCTAAGCGCCGGCAGAAATTCCTCGATATCGGCCGCAAGCTGGCCTGATCGGCCCCGCCCAGAGGCCGGGGCGGCAAATTGATCAAATCTTAACCAAACCCGTACCGCTGGTGCCAAATTCGGCGCTCGGCCGCAGTTTCGCCGCGCCCCGGCGATTCAATGTTCCTTGACCATGATCTCCGGACCGCCCCGCCGCCGGCCTGATCGGCTTGCGACCCCAAGGGCTTAAGGATAATCTTGGCAGACTGCACACGGCTCCAACGGTTTGGGCCAACGCGGTGCAGAGTTTGGTAAATGCGAGCGGTCGAATTCGCTGGATCTTGCAAGATCCGGTGCCGGAGATGGCCGCGCGGAAGCTGGACGGCTGGGTAGCTCGAATGTGGGGTGCGGGTTTGCCGGTCGTCGGGGGAGCTTCGTGGTGAAGAAAAGCCCGCTTGTACGCGCGCTGATGCTGACAGCTGCGCTCGCGACGATGCCTTTGCTCGCCGGCTGCAACAGCGATCAGATGGCGCTGGCCACCAATGCCAAGGCCAATCAGCCGGTGCCGCCCAAGCTGGTCGCGGCGATGCAGGAAAAGAACATGGACCTGCAGTCGCCGATCCTAGTGCGACTGTTCAAGCAGGAAGCCGAGCTCGAGGTCTGGAAGCAGGACCGCACCGGCGTCTTCCAGTTGCTCAAGTCCTATCCGATCTGCCGCTGGTCCGGCGATCTCGGCCCGAAGATCCGCGAAGGCGATCGTCAGGCGCCCGAGGGGTTCTATTCGATCTCGCCCGGCCAGATGAACCCGCAGTCCTCGTATTATCTGTCGTTCAACACCGGCTATCCGAATGCGTTCGACAAATCGCTCGGCCGCACCGGCTCGCAGTTGATGGTGCACGGCGATTGCTCGTCGCGCGGCTGCTACGCGATGACCGACGAGCAGATCGCCGAGATCTACGCGCTGGGGCGCGAGTCGTTCTTCGGCGGCCAGCGCGCGTTCCAGCTGCAGGCCTACCCCTTCAAGATGACTCCGGTGAATTTCGCCAAGCATCGCAACAACCCGAACATGCCGTTCTGGAAGATGCTGAAGGAAGGCTACGACCATTTCGAAGTCACCCGGCAGGAGCCGAAGGTCGACTTCTGCGAGCATAAATACGTGTTCGACGCGGCGCCGCCGCCCGGTTCGAGCAAGCCGCTGCAGTTCAACGCTTCGGCCAAGTGTCCGACCTATGAGGTCCGTCCCGACATCGCCGAGGCGGTGCGCGAGAAGGACAAGCAGGACAACATCAAGATCGCCGAGCTGGTCGCCAAGGGCACGCCGGTGGCCCGGCTGAACACCGGCATCGACGGCGGCATGAACCACGTGTTCGCCTCGAAGATTCCGGACGCATCGACCGGGCTGTCGGAAGTGCCCGAGGACAAGTCGCTGGCGGTTGCCTCGTTCGACCGCGCACCCGGCACCATTCCGCCGACTGTGAATCCGCCGCGTCCCTCGGACAATCTGCTGGTCGCCGCTCCTGCGGAGTCGAGTGCATCCGCCGCGAAGGCGCGCGTCGCCTCGGCGTCGAAGGATGACATCGGTGGTCTGCTCGCCGGCAGCCGCAAACCCGGCAACGAGTCGACCGCGTCCGCCCGTCCGGCTCCGTCCGCCCCGGTCAGCACCGCGGCTCGCCACGAGCCAGCGCCGCGTCCGCAAGGCGCCGCGCCGAAGGCTGCCGAGACTAAGCAGGCCGCCGCGTCGCGCCCGCCGTTGAAGCCGAGCGTCGATGCCGAAACCACCTCGTCAGCCCCCACCAGGCCGTCCGGCATGATCTCCGGCGGCGCGCCGGTGGTGTCGTCGAATTCGTTCGACAGCCGGTTCTCGGCGTTCCGCTAAAGGCGGCGCGCTCTCTTCCGCAAAGTCCATCGGCCAGTCATTCCGGGCGCTCACGTCAGTGAGCGAACCCGGAACTCGCCGTGCGGGGCACCACCAGGGATTTCAACAATCTCCGGATTTCGGGTTTGCGCAGCTTCGCTGCGCGCCCCGGAATGACGGCTGCGGGCCAGAGCTCCAGACAGCAAAATGCCCGGCGCGAGGCCGGGCATTGCTTATTCGCTTGATCTGCTTGGCGACACCTTAAGCGTAGCGGCCGTGGCAGTGCTTGTACTTCTTGCCGCTTCCGCACGGGCAGTCTTCGTTGCGGCCGACCTTGCCCCAGGTCTCGGGCTTGTTCGGATCGCGGTCCGCCTTGTCGGTGGTCTGTGCCGGCGCCAGCGTGACATTGGCGAGCGCCATCTCGTCCTGTCCGGTGTCGGGGTCCATCTTGTGGACTTCCATCGGCGGCAGTTCCTGCGGCTGATCCGGCGGAATGATCTCGACCCGCATCAGCTGCGCCGTCACCGCCTCGCGCAGATGCGAGCTCATTTCCTGGAAGAGATTGAAGGCTTCGGACTTGTACTCCTGCAGCGGATCGCGCTGGCCGTAGCCGCGCAGGCCGATCACCTGACGCAGGTGATCGAGCATCACCAGATGCTCGCGCCACAGATGGTCGAGGGTCTGCAGCAGGATGCTCTTCTCGGCGTAGCGCATCACGTCCGAGCCCCACTGGCCGACCTTGGCGGCCATGTGTTCGTCGAACACCCGCTCCAGTCGCGTGATCAGCTCCTCGTCGGCGATACCTTCTTCCTTGGCCCATTCGTCGACCGGAATGTCGAGGCCGACCACGCGCTCGACCTCGGCCTTCAGCCCCGCGACGTCCCACTGCTCCGCATAAGCGTGCTCGGGCACGTACTTGGCCACCAGGTCTTCGATGTAGGTGTGGCGCATGTCGGTGACCGTTTCGGCCACGCTGTCTTCCTTCATCAGCTCGATGCGCTGATCGAAGATCACCTTGCGCTGGTCGTTCTGAACGTCGTCGAATTTCAGCAGGTTCTTGCGGATGTCGAAGTTGCGCGCCTCGACCTTCTGCTGCGCTTTTTCCAGCGCCTTGTTGATCCAAGGATGGATGATCGCCTCGCCTTCCTTCAGGCCGAGGCGGGTCAGCATGGTGTCGAGCTTATCGGAGCCGAAGATCCGCATCAGGTCGTCTTCCAGCGACAGGAAGAACTTGGAGCGCCCCGGGTCGCCCTGACGGCCGGAACGGCCACGCAGCTGGTTGTCGATACGCCGGCTCTCGTGGCGTTCGGAGCCGATGATGTACAGGCCGCCGGGACGCTTCGCGGTCTTGGCCGGCTTGTTGCCCTTGGCGGGCTCGATCTCGATCTCGTCCTCGGCCTTCAGCACGATGTCGCGGAAGCGCTCGATGTCGGCCTTGATCTCGGTGATCTTCGCCGCCCGCTCGGCCTCGTCGGTGATGTGCGCGGCTTCCTGCTGAATCCGCATCTCCAGCGAGCCGCCCAGCTTAATGTCGGTGCCGCGGCCCGCCATGTTGGTGGCGATAGTGATCGCGCCCGGCACGCCGGCTTCGGCCACGATGTAGGCTTCCTGCTCATGGAAGCGCGCGTTGAGCACCGCGAACAGCTTCGCGGGTTTGCCGGCGCGGGCGGCTGCGTACAGCTTGTCCATCCCCTTCGGGTCGGTGAAGTCGATCTGCTTGTAGCCGTTCTTCTTCAGATACTCGGCCAGCACCTCGGACTTTTCGATCGAAGCGGTGCCGACCAGCACCGGCTGCATCCGCTTGTTGGCGCGCTCGACCTCGGCGAGGATCGCGGCGTACTTCTCCTGCTGGGTCCGATACACCTCGTCGTCTTCGTCGAGGCGGGCGATCGGCAGATTGGTCGGGATCTCGACCACTTCGAGCTTGTAGATGTCGAAGAACTCGTCGGCCTCGGTGGCCGCCGTGCCGGTCATGCCGGCGAGCTTGTCGTACATCCGGAAGTAGTTCTGGAAGGTGATCGACGCCAGCGTCTGGTTTTCCGGCTGGACGGTGACGTGCTCCTTGGCTTCCAGCGCCTGGTGCAGGCCTTCCGAATAGCGCCGGCCCTGCATCATGCGGCCGGTGAACTCGTCGATGATCACCACCTCGTCGTTGCGGACGATGTAGTCCTTGTCGCGCTGGAACAGCGCGTGGGCGCGCAGCGCCTGATTGACGTGGTGCACCACCGAGACGTTTTCGACGTCGTACAGCGACTCGCCGCGCAGCTGGCCGGCATCGCGCAGCAGCGTCTCGATCTTCTCCATGCCGGCTTCGGTCAGCGTCACGGTGCGCTGCTTCTCGTCGACGTCGTAGTCCGACTTGTCGAGTCGCGGGATGAAGGTATCGATGGTGTTGTAGAAGTCAGAACGGTCGTCGAGCGGACCGGAGATGATGAGCGGGGTGCGGGCTTCGTCGATCAGGATCGAGTCGACTTCGTCGACGATCGCGAAATTGTGCCCGCGCTGGACCATGTCCTCCAGCCGGTACTTCATATTGTCGCGCAGATAGTCGAAGCCGTATTCGTTGTTGGTGCCGTAGGTAATGTCGCAGGCATAGGCCGCCTGGCGCTGGGCATCGTCGAGCCCATGCACGATCACGCCGGTGGTCATGCCGAGGAAGCCGTAGATCTGGCCCATCCAGCCGGAGTCGCGCTTGGCCAGGTAATCGTTGACGGTGACGACGTGGACGCCCTTGCCGGCGAGTGCGTTGAGGTACACGGCGAGCGTCGCGACCAGGGTCTTACCTTCGCCGGTCTTCATCTCGGCGATGTCGCCCTCGTGCAGCACCATGCCGCCGATCAGCTGGACGTCGAAGTGGCGCTGGCCGAGCGTGCGCTTGGCGGCTTCGCGGACGGTGGCGAACGCCGGTACCAGCAGGTCGTCGAGGGTCTTACCGTTGGCGAGCTCGGCGCGGAATTCAGCGGTACGGGCGCGCAGCGCCTCGTCGGACAGCGCGGCCAGTTCCGGTTCGAGCGCATTGATCGCGGCAACCCGCGTCTGGTAGCCCTTGACCCTGCGGTCGTTAGCGGAGCCGAAGAGTTTGCGGGCGAGCGCGCCGATCATGCCAGCTTCCTGTTGTTGCGGTGTGACTTCGCAGCCTTGATGCCGTTCGCTCGAGCCACTATCAACTCATCGTGACGCTCAGGCACCTATCAGGATACAGGTGCGCGCGCGAAATGATTGGTAATCCAGCAATCCGAGGGCCGGCTGCCCAGGGTGCGGTCGCGCGACGACCGCCCGACCCGAGCCTGTGGCGGCACAGATATGGCTGGGCCTGAGGGTTGTCAACGCGCCCGCCTTTCAAGGATTTCATCATTTTGACAGAGTTTTCGCGTTGCCAAGGCACCGCGATTGGGTGACTGTTCCGCCGCCCCGACACCCCGGCTTTCAAGACAAGGATTTTCCATGACACCTGCGTCCAACGCAGTCTCATCCGGCCTGCGCGCCGGCCTCATCAGCGCGGCTGTGACAGGTTGTCTCGCATTTGCGCTGCTGGCCGCGCCGGCTGCGCGCGCCCAGGATGCGAACCCCGTGCTCGCCAAGGTCAACGGCGCCGAAATCCGCCAGAGCGACGTCGACCTTGCCGAGCAGGAGCTCGGCCCGAGCCTCGCCCAGCTCGATCCCGCGACCCGGAAGGAAAATGTGCTCGCCTTCCTGATCGACATGAAGATCGTCGCCAAGGCAGCCGAGGACAAGAAGATCCAGGACAACGCGGATTTCAAGAAGCGCCTGGATTTCGCCCGTAACCGTCTGCTGATGGACGATGTGCTCGCCGCCGAAGGCAAGGCCGCGACCACCGACGAGGCGATGAAGAAGGTTTATGACGAGGCCGCCAAGCAGATTTCCGGCGAGCAGGAAGTTCACGCTCGCCACATCCTGGTCGAGACCGAGGACGAGGCCAAGGCGGTCGCCGAAGAGCTGAAGAAGGGCGCCGATTTCGCCGAGCTGGCGAAGAAGAAGTCCAAGGATCCGGGCGCCTCCGACGGCGGCGATCTCGGCTTCTTCACCAAGGACCAGATGGTGCCGGAATTCTCTGCCGCAGCCTTCGCGCTGGAGCCGGGCAAGATCTCCGACCCGATCAAGACCCAGTTCGGTTGGCACATCATCAAGGTCGAAGAAAAGCGCAACCGCAAGCCGCCGAGCTTCGATCAGGTCAAGGCGCAGATCGAGCAGTACGTCACCCGCAAGGCGCAGTCGGATTACGTCAGCAAGCTGCGCCAAGCCGCCAAGATCGAGCGACTGGACCAGCCGGCCGCCAAGCCCGACGCGGCTGCGAAGCCGGATGCCGCCAAGCCGACGGACGCGGCGAAGCCTGCCGATGCGGCCAAGCCCGCCACCCCGGCGCCGGCCAAGAAGTAAATCTTTTCAAAGAGTTGATTGTCGAAATGGCCGGGCTCGTCCCGGCCATTTTTCGTTGTCGGGCGCGGTTTAATGCCTGACGCAGAACAGACGTCAGTCGGCCTTCTGTAGCTTCGCCTTCAGGGCGTACAACGCATCCAGCGCCTCGCGCGGGGTCATCTCGTCGGGATGCAGCGCCTTGACCGCGTCGATCAGCTGCTCGGCCTCGCTCGGTGGGGCGGCTTCGGCGGGTGCGCGAGCCGTGATGGCGAACAGCGGCAGGTCGTCGATCAGCGTCTTCGGCTGACCGCGGTCGTTGGCTTCGAGCTTGGCCAGCACGGCCTTCGCGCGGCTCACCACGCTGGGGGGGAGCCCCGCCAGCTTGGCGACCTGGATGCCGTAGGAGCGGTCGGCGGAGCCCGGCAGCACCTCGTGCAGAAACACCACCTCACCGCGCCATTCCTTGACCCGCACGGTGGCGTTGAACAGCCGGGGCAGCTTGGCCGACAGTGCGGTCAGCTCATGGTAGTGCGTGGCGAACAGCGAACGACACCTGTTCTGTTCGTGCAGGTGCTCGATCGCGGCCCAGGCGATCGACAGGCCGTCGAACGTCGCGGTGCCGCGGCCGATCTCGTCGAGGATCACCAACGCCCGTTCGGAGGCCTGGTTCAGGATCGCGGCGGTCTCGACCATCTCGACCATGAAGGTCGAACGGCCGCGGGCGAGGTCGTCGGCGGCGCCGACGCGCGAGAACAGCCGGTCGACGATGCCGATCCGTGCCCGGTTCGCCGGCACGAAGCTGCCGACCTGGGCGAGCAGGGCGATCAGCGCGTTCTGGCGCAGGAAGGTCGACTTACCGGCCATGTTCGGGCCGGTCAGCAGCCAGATCTGGCCGCTGGTCTGCGCCGGGCCGGGCGACAGGTCGCAGGCATTGGCGATGAACGGCTCGCCAGCCTTCTTCAGCGCCTGCTCGACCACCGGATGCCGGCCGCCTTCGATCGCAAAGCTCAGCGACTCATCGACCTCGGGCCGCACGTAGTTGTCGTCGCTGGCGAGCTTGGCGAGCGCGGTGGCGACATCGAGCAGCGCGAACGCATGGGCGGCGGCGCGCAGGTCTTCACCGGCCGCATCGATCATCGCGGCGAGGCGGTCGAAGATCTCCAGCTCCAGCCCGAGTGCACGGTCGCCCGCATTGGCGATCTTGGCCTCGATCTCGCCGAGTTCGGCGGTGGTGAAGCGCACCTGCCCGGCCAGCGTCTGGCGATGGATGAAAGTGGCGTTCAGTGGCGGCGCCATCAGTTTGTCGCCGTGCTGCGCCGAGACTTCGACGAAGTAACCGAGCACGTTGTTGTGCCGGATCTTCAGCGCCTTGATGCCGGTGTCGTCGGCGTAGCGCGCCTGCATCGACGCGACGACGAGGCGCGAGGCGTCGCGCAGCTTGCGGGTCTCGTCGAGCGCCGGCTCGTAGCCTTCGCGCACAAAGCCGCCGTCGCGCTTGAGAAGCGGCAGATCGTCGGCGAGCGCGCGGCCGAGTTCAGCGCACAATGCGCGTGACGGCCGCTGCAGCGCCGCCATCGCGCTCGCGAGCTCCTGCGGCGGGCTTGCGAGCTGGCCAAGCTGCGCAAGCACCTCGTCGGCAGCACGGATGCCATCGCGCAAGTTCGCGAGATCCCGCGGGCCTCCGCGGCCGAGCGACAGCCGCGCCAGTGCACGCGCCATGTCGGGCGCCGCACGTAGCGAGCTGCGGATCTGTTCGCGAAGTCCCGCATCCCCGGTGAAGGCTTCGACCGCGTCGAGCCGCCGCGCGATCGCCGCCGCATCGGTCAGCGGCGCGGCGAGCCGCTGCGCCAAGAGGCGCGATCCTGCGGCTGTGACCGTGCAGTCGATCGCGTCGAGCAGCGAGCCGCGGCGTTCGCCGGCTAGCGTGCGGGTGAGTTCGAGATTGGCGCGGGTCGCCGGGTCGATCGCCATCGTGGTGCCGGCGGCTTCGCGTGACGGCGGCGACAGCGGCGGCCGTTTGCCGAGCTGGGTACGGTCGACATAGGTGACGCAGGCCGCGGCGGCGGTCGCTTCCAGCCGTGACAGCGCGGCGAGGCCGTCCATGGTGGCGACAGCGAAGTAATCGCACAGCCGCCGCTCGGCGGTGGCGGAATCGAACACGTCACGCGTCAGCGGCGTGACGGCGGCGAGCTCGCGCAAGATCGGGGCGAGTTCTGTGTCGCTGTACAGCGCGTCCGGCACGATGGCTTCGTTCGGATTGATCCGCGCCAGCGTCGCGGCGAGTTCTGCGGTCGAACACTCGGTGACGCAGAATTCGCCAGTCGAAATGTCGATCCAGGCGAGCCCGATGCGATCGGCGCCGGCCGAGCCGCGGACGCGCGCGATCGCCAGCAGGTAGTTGTTGGCGCGGGCGTCGAGCAGGGTATCTTCGGTCAGCGTGCCGGGCGTGATCAGCCGCACCACGTCGCGCCGCACCACGCTCTTGCGGGCGCGTGCCGCGGCCGGGTCTTCGGTCTGCTCGCACACAGCGACGCGGTGACCCAGCGCGATCAGCCGGTGCAGGTAGTCGTCGGAGCGCTCGACCGGCACACCGCACATCGGAATGTCGGCGCCGAGATGCTTGCCGCGCTTGGTCAGGGTAATGCCGAGCGCGCGTGACGCGATTTCGGCATCCTCGAAGAACAGCTCGTAAAAATCGCCCATCCGGTAGAACAGCAACAGACCAGGATTGGCGGCCTTGATCTCGTGGTACTGCTCCATCATCGGCGACATTTTGGCGGGCGCCTCCGGAGGCGGAGCGGCGTCGGGCGGCAGAGCGATGTCGGGGCGGATGGTCATGGCCGATGCATAGCAAAATTCGCACCTTCGTTCCTACCTCCGGCGGCGAGCCATGCACGGGTTTCAACCGGACCCGCGCCGATCTGCGGCACATTGACCTGCTGGGCGCCGCTTCCTACAAACCGGCTTCAAGTCCGGCGTCCCAGCCCGGATCGGCAAAACAGGGAGAGTTTCGATGGCCGACGTGTTTGTCTGCGACGCGGTGCGCACCCCGATCGGCCGTTACGGCGGATCGCTCGCCAAGGTGCGGACCGATGATCTCGCGGCGGTGCCGATCAAGGCGCTGATGGCCAAACATCCGGACATGGATTGGAGCGCGGTGGACGAGGTGTTCTTCGGCTGCGCCAATCAGGCCGGCGAAGACAACCGCAACGTCGCCCGGATGGCGGCGCTGCTGGCGGGCTTGCCGGATTCGGTGCCCGGCCAGACTCTCAATCGGTTGTGCGCCTCCGGCCTCGATGCGGTCGGCGCGGCGGGCCGTGCGATCCGCGGCGGCGAGATCGATCTGGCGATCGCCGGCGGCGTCGAGTCGATGACCCGGGCGCCGTTCGTGCAGGGCAAGGCCACCGAAGCGTTCGCGCGCTCGGCCGACATCTTCGACACCACGATCGGTTGGCGCTTCATCAATCCGCTGATGAAACAGCAATACGGCGTCGACTCGATGCCGGAGACCGGCGAGAACGTCGCCGAAGAATTCCAGATCTCGCGCGCAGATCAGGATGCGTTCGCGATCCGCAGCCAGCAGCGCGCCGGCGCGGCGATCGCGGCCGGCTACTTTGCCGAGGAGATCGCGCCGGTGACCTACGCGGGCGGCAAGGCCGGCCCGATCACGGTCGATAAGGACGAGCATCCGCGCCCCGAAACCACGCTGGAGGGTCTCGCCAAGCTAAAGCCGATCGTGCGCAATCCGGGCACCGTGACGGCCGGTAACGCCTCGGGCGTCAATGACGGCGCCGCAGCGCTGCTGATCGCCTCGGAAGCCGCGGTGAAGAAATACGGCCTGACGCCGCGCGCCAAGATTCTGGGCCTCGCCTCGGCGGCGGTGCCGCCGCGGATCATGGGCATCGGCCCGGTGCCGGCGACCCGCAAGCTGATGGAACGGCTCGGGCTGAAGATCAGCGACTTCGACCTGATCGAGCTGAACGAAGCGTTCGCCAGCCAGGGCCTCGCCTGCCTGCGCCAGCTCGGCGTCAAAGACGACGCCGACTTCGTCAATCCGCATGGCGGCGCGATCGCTCTCGGACACCCGCTCGGCATGAGCGGCGCCCGCCTGGCGCTCACCGCGGTCCACGGCCTGGAAAAGCGCGGCGGCAAGCTCGCCCTCGCCACGATGTGCGTCGGCGTTGGTCAGGGCGTCGCGATGGCGATCGAGAAGCTGAACTAACTAGGATATCACGTCATTGCCGGGCTTGACCCGGCAATCCATCCTCTACGCAAAGGCTTGCGAGAGGCGCGTTCCGCGCGCGATGGATGCGCGGGGCAAACCCGCGCATGACGCCGCGATTTGAGGCGGCGCTTCCGATGAACTCCCTCGCCCGCTCTTGCGGGGAGAGGTGAGCAGGCTACTCCATCACCGCGGCATGATCCGCCGGGGCTTCGCTTTGCTTGCGTAGCGCCGCCTTGGTCGAGCCGATGATGATCGCCATCGGCACCGCCGCGGCGGTCAGGAACATCACCATCGCGTAGTCGTGTGAGAATGCGATGATCTGCGCCTGCATGGTGACGATCGCGTCCATCATCGCCTTGCCGGTGGTGGTCGACAGATCAATCATGCCAGTGACGTTGGGCATCTGCAGCGCGTTGTTGAACGGGTTGATGTGCTCGGTGAGGATCGAGTGCGCCGTCGTGGTTCCGGACGACAGCTTGGCGATCACCACCGAGATCCCGACCGAGCTGGCGACGTTGCGCACCAGCGTCAGCATCGCGGTGCCGTCGGTGCGGAGCTGCCCGGGCAGCGTCATGAACGCCACCGTCGACAGCGGCACGAAGACGAGACCGAAGCCGAAGCCCTGAATGATGCTGGTGACGACCACGCTCGACACACTGGTCTGATCGGTCCAGCCGGTCATCACATAGAGCGACGCGCAGGTCAGCGACAGGCCTGTGGCGATCAGAGTGCGGGCCTCGATGTAGCGCATGATCCGCCCGACGATCATCATCGCCACGAAGGTGCCGCAGCCGCGCGAGGCCAGCAGCAGGCCGGCGGTCATGATCGGGTAGCCTTCGACGTTCTGCAGGAACGGCGACGACAGCGCCATGGTGGAGAACAGCACCAGCCCCATCACCGTCATGAACACCACGCCGCCGACGAAGTTGCGGTCCTTGAAGATCGCGAACTGGATGAAGGGGCGCTCGGTGGTGAAGGAGTGGGCGAAGAAGTAGTAGAACCCGACCACCGAGACGATCGACTCGATGATGATCTCGGGCGAGTTGAACCAGTCGAGCTGCTCGCCGCGGTCGAGCGCGAGCTGCATCGCGCCGATGCCGACCGCGAGCGCCGCGAAGCCGAACCAGTCGAACTTCAATTCCTGGTTCTTATCGGTTTCGTCCATGAACATCGCCAGACCCAGCACCGTGATGGCGCCGAACGGCAGGTTGACGAAGAACACCCAGTGCCAGGAGTACGTTTCGGTCAGCCAGGCGCCGAGCGAGGGGCCCATGATCGGCCCCATCATCACGCCCATGCCCCAGATCGACATCGCCTTGGCGCGCTCGTGCAGCGCGTAGCTGTCGAGCATCACCGCCTGCGACAGCGGCACCAGCGCGGCGCCGAACACGCCCTGCAGCAGCCGGAACACCACCATCTGGGTGATATCCTGGGCAAGGCCGCACATCACCGACGCGATGGTGAATCCGGCCGAGCAGACAATGAAGATGCGCTTGCGGCCGAACCGGTTGGCGATCCAGCCCACCGGCGCCGTCATGATCGCGGCGGCGACGATGTAGGAGGTCAGCACCCAGTTGATCTGGTCCTGAGACGCCGACAGCGAGCCCTGCATATAGGGCAACGCGACGTTGGCGATCGTGGTGTCGAGCGCCTGCATGATCGTGGCGGTCATGGCGCAGATCGTCACCATGTTCCGGCGAAAGCCGGGGACCGCGTGAGATTGTGCCGCGCCCGCCATCGGTTAGTTGTGCTCCGGCGTTGCAGCTGCGGCGTGGCCGAAGCCGAGCAGGCCGGCCAGCGAACGGCGGTGGTGGGTGTCGATCGCGACGTTGACGCTCATGCCGGCCTTCAGCCGCTTGATCATCGGATCGGTCTCGTCGAGCGCGATCCGCAGCGGCACGCGCTGCACTACCTTGACGAAGTTGCCGGTAGCGTTCTGCGGCGGCAGCACGGCGAATTGCGCGCCGGTGCCCGGCGACAGCGACGACACCCGTCCCTTGAACTGATGATCCGGGAAGGCGTCGACATCGAGCGTCACGGTCTGGCCCACCGCCACATAGGTGAAGTCGCTTTCCTTAGGATTGGCGTCGACCCATGGCTGCGTGGTGTCGATCACGCTGAACACCGGCGTGCCGGCGGCGACGAAGCGGCCGAGCTGGATGTTGTCGACCTGGGTGGCGGTGCCGCTCATCGGTGCCCGCACGGTCGACAGCCGCAGGTTACGTTCGGCGTCGTCGAGCGCCGCCTTGGCCTGGGCATAGGCGGGGAATTTCTCCAGCGGCAGTTCGGGATCGCCGAGCAACTGATTGAGCGCGGTCGACTGCTGCTGCTTGACGAGCTGCAGCTGCGCCTGCGCGGTCACCAGCGCGGCGGTGGAGTTGTCGAGGTCGAGCTGCGAACCGGCGCGGCTCTGCACCAGCGACGTCTTGCGCTCGACGTCGCGCTGCTTCAGCGCGATGCCGGCGTTCACCAGGTCGATGGTCTGGCCGTACAGCTTGACGTTGGCGACCAGATTGGCGTGGCTGGTCTTGGCGTCGGCGAGCTTGGCCTGGGCCTGCGCCACCGCGAGGCGGAACGGCACCGGATCGATCTGGAACAGCTCGTCACCGGGTTGGACGCGTTGGCCTTCCTTGACGGTCACTTCGACGATCTTGCCGGCAACGTCCGGCGTGATCAGCACCTTCTGGGCGCCGACATAAGCGTCGTCGGTGGTAACGTAGCGGCCGCCCTCCAGATAGAAGGTAACGCCGCCGATCAGCGCCACCAGCGGCAGAACGATCAGCAGCAGCGGCCGCCGATAGCGACGCAGCGTGCCGCCGATACCGCGGCGCGGTCCGCCACTCGTGGCGACGGCCGGATCCCCCGCAGGCTCCTTCTGCTCGATCGGAAATTTTAGCGCCGGTTCAGCCATAGTGCTCCTCCCGTCGTTTTTCTTCGCGGTGGCAGTCGTGTTGGATCGCGCCCCGCAAATTTTCCTTGATGATCTGCATCTGCCGCACCAGGCGCTGGGCATCCTCCGGCGTCAGGCCGGCGAGCGCGGTGTCGGTGAGTTCGGCGCGGAGGCCGGCGAGCTTGCCGAGCAGCGGCCGGGCCGCCTCGCGCAGGTAGAGCCGTTTGCAGCGCCGGTCGCTGTCGTCGCTGCGGCGTTCCAGCCAGCCGTGGTCGCACAGCTTGTCGATCAGCCGGGTCAGCGTGATCGGCTGCAGTTCCATCTGTTCGGCGAGTTCGGACTGCTTCAGCCCTTCGGCGCGCTCGACCTTGGCCAGCACCGCCCATTGGGCGCGGGTGATGCCGTGCCGGGAGGCCTGCTTGTCCGCATATGCGCGCAGCAGTCGCTGCGCCTCGGCGAACGCGAAGATGAAGTTCTGGTCTTCCGGGCCCCGGGTCATACCGCTGCCTCCTAAGCTTCGAATAAGATAAGCAAGCTTATTATTTCTCAAGGCGCCGATTCGCATAGGATCGATCCAAGCTGCGCATGCCTCGCAAACCCGGGTGGCCTGGCGAGACTTGAACGCCGCCCCGATGTAGACTGTTGCTAAAGACATGAGCCGGTCCGGTTGGCCGGCACGTGAGTGGTGATGGGCCCGATGACCGCATTGAAGCCGACTTTCCCCGCGCCGGGGCACGATCACGACCGCTGCTCCGCCGAGGGGCTGGAACATGCGGAGCGGGTTTGTGCCGGCCGGTCGCAGAACTTGACGCCCATCCGCCGGCAGGTGCTGCGCGCACTGCTGTCGAGCCACCGGCCGCTCGGCGCCTATGAGGTGATCGAGGAACTCGCTCGGGTGATGCCGCGGCCGGCGCCGATCACGGTGTACCGGGCTCTCGATTTCCTGATGCAGAACGGGCTGGTGCACCGGATCGAGAGCCGCAACGCGTTCCTGGCCTGCGGCCACGACCACGGCGACGCGGCGACTGTCGCGTTCCTGATCTGCGAATGCTGCGGCTCGGTTGCCGAGGTCCCTGCCTCCGAAGTGACACAGCGCCTCAACGAAGCCGCACGCCAGACCGGGTTCACGCCGAAGATGTCGGTGGTCGAGATCACCGGCGTGTGCGGCCATTGCCAAGCCGCCTGACGCGGTTTACGCCTTGATCTATGGGAGGAGCGTGGCGCGCCAGCGCCCGCCACAACACGGCGAAAAGCCGGAGGCACCATGTCGGTCAAGACGTCACGCCGGTCCCCGGCCATTCCCGCGCGCCTGATTAATCAGCCCCCGCGACCGCTGCGGTGAGCGGCACCATGGGGCGTCCGCTGAGCGCCGGCGCGATCGCGCTGATGCTGCTGTGCTGCCTGTCGTGGGGCTTCAACCAGATCGCCGTGAAACTGGTGCTGCCGGATATTCCGCCGTTCCTGCAAGCCGCGATCCGGTCGGCCGGTGCCCTGATCGTGATCCTGATCATCGCGACATCGCGGCGGGTGAAGCTGTTCCAGCGCGACGGAACGCTGCGGGCCGGGCTGTTCGCCGGCGTGCTGTTCGGGCTCGAATTCGTGCTGATCTATCACGGCCTGACGCTGACCACGGCGTCGCGGGCGGTCGTGTTCCTGTACACCGCGCCATTCTTCGTCGCGCTCGGCTCGTACCGGCTGCTCGGCGAGCGGCTACGCCGGATGCAATGGGCCGGGCTGGCGCTGAGCTTCGCCGGCGTGGCGCTGGCGATCGGGGTGCCGCAGGCGGATGTCGACGCCAGCGTCCTGCTCGGCGACCTGTTGCTGGTCGGGGGCGGCGCGCTGTGGGCCGCCACCACCCTGATCGTCAAGGGAACCCGGCTGCAGCGGGCTCCGGCCGAGAAGGGGCTGGCCTACCAAGTGGCGATCTCGGTGCCGATTCTGACCGGCGCGGCGCTGCTGTCGGGCGAAACCATCACCAAAATGCCGTCGACGCTGTCGATCGGACTGATGGCCTATCAGACCATCTGGGTGGTCGGACTGACATTTTTGCTCTGGTTCGGGCTGGTGAAGACCTATTCGGCCAGCAAATTGTCGGCTTTCACTTTCATTACCCCTTTATTCGGGGTGGCGGCCGGCTATCTGATCATGCACGACCCGCTGACCCCGGCATTCGGCGCCGCGGCGGTGCTGGTGATCGCCGGCCTTTACCTCGTGAACCGGCCGGCTCCGGTTCCTGCACCCAACGATCCATTGCTGAATGTCACCAAAACCTGATATTCGGACCGCCATGAACAAGCTCGAAAATCCGCTGCGAGACGACGTCGCCGGCCCCGCGCCGCGGCACCAAACCACCCAGGTCATGGTCGGCGATGTGGCCGTCGGCGGCGGTGCCCCGATCGTCGTTCAGTCGATGACCAATACCGACACCGCGGATGTCGAGGGCACCATCAAGCAGATTGCCGCGCTGGCCCGGGCCGGTTCGGAGATGGTCCGGATCACCGTCGATCGCGAGGAGGCGGCCGCCGCCGTCCCACACATCCGCGACGGCATCCGCAAGCTAGGTCTGACCACGCCGATCATCGGCGACTTCCATTACATCGGCCACAAGCTGCTCGCCGAATACCCGGCGTGCGCCGAGGCGCTCGACAAGTACCGGATCAATCCGGGCAATGTCGGCTTCAAGAACAAGCGTGACACGCAGTTCGCCGACATCGTCGAGATCGCAATCAAGAACAACAAGGCGGTCCGCATCGGCGCCAATTGGGGCTCGCTCGACCAGGAGTTGCTCACCAAGCTGATGGACGAGAACGCTGCGTCGGCCAATCCGCGTGATGTCCGCGCCGTCACCCGCGAGGCGATGGTGCAGTCGGCGCTGCTGTCAGCCGCGCGCGCCGAAGAGATCGGCCTGCCGAAGAACAAGATGATCCTGTCCGCCAAGGTCTCGGCGGTGCAGGACCTGATTGCCGTGTACCAGGATCTCGCCTCGCGCTCCGACTACGCGATCCACCTCGGCCTCACCGAGGCTGGCATGGGCTCGAAGGGCATCGTCGCATCGTCCGCGGCGCTCGGCATCCTGCTGCAGCAGGGCATCGGTGACACCATTCGGATTTCGCTGACCCCCGAGCCGGGCGGTGACCGCACCCGCGAGGTTCAGGTCGGGCAGGAACTGCTGCAGACCATGGGCTTCCGCACCTTCGTGCCGCTGGTCGCGGCGTGTCCCGGCTGCGGCCGGACCACCTCGACGACCTTCCAGGAGCTGGCGCGCTCGATCCAGGACTTCATCCGCGACGAGATGCCGGAGTGGCGCAGCCGCTATCCGGGCGTCGAGAATCTCAACGTTGCGGTGATGGGCTGCATCGTCAACGGCCCGGGCGAAAGCAAGCATGCCAATATCGGCATTTCGCTGCCCGGCACCGGCGAAACCCCGGCGGCGCCGGTGTTCGTCGACGGCGAGAAATTCCGTACCCTGCGCGGCGAGAATATCGCGGCCGACTTCAAGGCGCTGGTGATCGACTACATCGAGCAGCGCTACGGCGCGACGCCGAAGCCAGATGCAGCCCAGATGGTGCCGGCGGCGGAGTAAGTCGAGGCCTCGGCACGCGCTCTCATTCGGAGCGTGTGGGATCGATCTTGCGGTGTGGCGGATCCTAAAAGTCCGGCAGCGAGATTGCTCCTTCAGATCGGGCGCCGTTCTCTCCACTCGTCTTGCCCGGGCTTGATCCGGGCATCCACGTTTTTTGAGCGCTCTTTGCAGGGCAGAATGTGGATGGCCGACGAGGTCGGCCATGACGGACACCTAGCTGTTCACACTTCCTATGGATGCGCTCTAAAGCGGCGCGGGGCCGCTTTCGCGGTTCGCGAGGCTGGCCTCCTCCAGGTCGAGGTCGCGCTCGATCCGGCGTCGCGCCTCGTCGGTGATCTTGCCGGCGCGGAGCTGGGCGTGGATGAACTTACGCTCGACCGCGATCAGCTCGCGCACCAGGGCGATGCCGACCGCCGAGGCCTCGTGCTCCGGTGAGCCGATCGGATCGGGCAGCAGGCTGGCGCGGGTCTGGTGCCGGGCGTGCAGCAGCTTCAGCACTTCGTCGGTCAGTTCGCGATTGTCGGTGATCTTCTTCAGCGATGCCTGCGCGGCAGCCAGTGCTTCGCGGCGGGCGGTGATCTCGTCGTCGTGCTCGGCGATCTGCTCCCGGTGTCCGACGCGGGTGACGCCGAGCAGCCTCACCACGGCGGGCAGCGTCAGGCCGAGGCCGACCAGCGTGATCAGGATCACCCCAAAAGTGACGAACAGAATCAGGTCGCGATACGGGAATGTCTCGCCGCCCGGCAGCGCATAGGGCAGCGCCAGCGCAGCGGCGAGCGAGACCGCGCCGCGCACGCCGGTGAAGCCGATCACGAAAACGGTGCGCCACGACGGGTAGGGATCACTCGCTCGCAAGCGGCGGCTGAGAAACCGGGGCAGATAGAACGCCGGATAAACCCAGATGAAGCGCGCGGCGATCACGATTGCAGCGACCAGCAGCGTGGCGGACAGGATGTCGCCGAAGGCAAATTCCTTCGAGCGCTCCAGCAGGGCGCGCAGTTGGAAGCCGGTGAGCAGAAACAGCATCCCCTCGATCAGGTAGATCACCAGATCCCAGAAGAAGATGCCCTGCAGCCGCGTCGCCGCCGAGATCAGCAGCGGGCCGTTCCATGAGATATAAAGACCGCAGGCGACGGTGGCGATCACGCCGGAGCCGCCATGATGCTCCGGAATCCAATAGGCGATGTAAGGCGTCAGCAGCGACAGCGTGATCTCGATCTGCGGGTCGCGAACCCAATGCCGCGCGCGCAGGCTAAGCCAGCCGACTGCGACACCGAACGCGAGCTCGCCCGCCATGATGGCCACGAAGGTGCCGGAGGCTTTGGTCAGCGAGAACGCGCCGGTCATGATCGCCGCCACCGCGAATCGGTACAGGATCAGCGCGGTCGCATCATTGGCCAGCCCTTCGCCTTCCAGCACCACCACGATGCGCCGCGGCAGGCCGAGCTTGCGGGCGATCGCCAGCGGGGCAACCACGTCGGGGGGCGCGACGATTGCACCGAGCAGGAAGCCGACCGACCACGGCAGGCCGATCAGATAATGCGAGGCCGCCGCCACCGCGCATGCGGTGAAGATCACACAGCCGATCGCGAGCAGGCCGATCGCCCGCAGATTGGCGCAGAATTCGCGCCAGCTCATTGCCACGCTCGCCGAGTAGATCAGCGGCGGCAGCACCAACAGCAGGATCAGATCCGGCGGCAGTTCAATTGCCGGCATCCCAGGAATGAAGGCCAGGGTGATGCCGGCAATCAGCAGCAGGATCGCGGGTGCGATGTTGACCCGCCGGGCCAGCAGCGCCGTTCCGGCGAGCACCGCAAGCAGCGTGAGAAAAATCTGGAATTTGGCTTCCACGTCACCACGCTGATTTTGAGTGAACCTGCCGGCGACAGCCTGCATCGCCCGGAAGTTTGGATCGGTCAAGCGGTAACTAATTACGCATTAGGACGCTGCCCTCGTAGAGCTACGTGCGACTTTCGTCTCAAACGCCGTCCGTTCAACTAACCAGCGATTTACCGTCACTGTGGCGGCTTGGTGGTAATTATGTATTTGGCAATACTCCCCGCGTTTTGTTCAAGGTTATGGGGGTAGTCTCAGTCATCAGAACGGCAGATTTGCTGGAGCCACAGGCGAGCGGAAACGCTCCGGGTGGCGCGGCTGATCACGACCCGTCGCACCGCACCGCTCAGCTCACGCTGGCGGCGTTCATGGCGATCGACATCGGGTTGGCGCTAATCTCGCCCGAGGGTGAGATCGTGATGACCAATCCGATGTTCGATCTGGCATTCGGTGCGATCCCGCACGAACAATTGCTGAGCCGGTTCGGCTTCGACGCCTGCCGCGAGGGCGGCAAGGTCGCGCGCCCGGCGATCTTCCCGGGCGACCGAATCTACTGGGTCGACATCACGTCTTTCCCCGACGGCTGGCTGATCAGCGCCGCCGATATCAGCGAGCGCCTGCGCCAGGGCATCGTCGGCGCCGAACTCGCGCGCACCGATCGCCTCACCCAACTGGCAAACCGGCTGGTGTTCCACGAGCGGCTCGCCGATCTGCTGGCGCAGCCGGCCGATGTCCGGCGCGACGCTGCGGTACTGACGATCGACCTCGATCGCTTCAAGGCGATCAACGACTCGCTCGGGCGCAATATCGGCGATGCGCTGCTGTGCCTGGTGGCCAAGCGCATCAGTTCCGCGCTGACGCCGAGCGACGTGCTTGCCCGGATCGAGGCTGATGAGTTCGGCGTGATCCAGGTGGGGCGCGATCAGCCTGATGCTGCGGTGATCCTGGCCAAGCGTCTGGTCGATCTGCTGAGCCGGCCGTATCTGCTCGAAGGTCAGCTGATCAATGTCAGCGCTTTCGTCGGCATAGCGCTGCCGATCGACGACGAACTCGACGTCGACGGCGTGCTGAAGAACGCCGACCTGGCGCTGCATCGCGCCAAGCAGGAGCGCTATGCGGGCTATCGCGTGTTCGAATCCGCCATGGACGAGAGCATGCGGGCGCGGCGTGCGCTGGAGACCGATCTGCGCCGCGCGCTGGCGCTGCGCGAGTTTTCGCTGGTGTATCAGCCGCAGGTCAATCTGCAGAGCCGCCGGGTGGCGGGCTTCGAGGCGCTGCTGCGGTGGCGCTGCCCGAGGCGCGGCCCGGTGTCGCCGCTCGATTTCATTCCGATCGCCGAGGAAACCGGGATCATCGGCCCGATCGGCGAATGGGTGCTGCGCACCGCCTGCCGCGATGCAGCAAGCTGGCCGGGCGACTACACGGTTGCGGTCAACATTTCGGCGATCCAGTTCACCAACCGGTCGCTGGTCGCGACTGTCGTCTCCGCTATCGCCGACAGCGGGCTCGATCCGCGGCGGCTGGAATTGGAGATCACCGAAAGTGTGATGCTCGATGCCCGCGGCAATGCGCTGGCGGTGCTGCAGCAACTCCGCGGCCTCGGCGTCCGGGTGTCGCTCGATGATTTCGGAACCGGCTATTCGTCGCTCGGCTACTTGCGCAGCTTCCCGTTTGACAAGATCAAGATCGATCAGTCGTTCGTGCGCGAGGCCTCCGACGATCGCGGCAACCGCGCGATCGTGCGGGCGATCGCCTCGCTCGGCGCCAGCCTCGGCATGGCGACGGTGGCCGAGGGCGTCGAAACCGAGGATCAGCTGGCGCGGGTCGCGGCCGACGGCTGCACCGACGTCCAAGGCTATCTGATCAGCCGGCCGATCCCGCCGGGAGAGATCGAGCATTTTCTTGCCGAGAGCCGCAATGTGATCGATGCGGCGACGGAAGTCAGTCTCTGACCGGGGAGCATCCGCCGATGCCGAGCGAGCTGTATCGCTGCGTGTACTACAGCAAGAACCTGATCGCCGGCGGCCCGGCGCGGATCGCCGAGGAGATCGAGTCGATCCTGGCGGCAGCCCGGCGCAACAACCCGACGCTGCAGGTCACCGGCGCGCTGGTGTTCAATCGCGGCCTGTTCGCCCAGGTGCTCGAAGGGCCTTGTCCGTCCGTGGAAGCGCTGTTCGAGAAGATCTCGCGCGACGAACGCCACGGCGACATTCAGGTGCTGGCCTTCCGCGCCGTTCCCGAGCGACTGTTCAGCAACTGGTCGATGGCGTTTCTCGGCCGTTCGCGCGAGGACGAGAACCTGTTCGGCCATATCGGCCCGCAGACCGGGTTCAGTACCGAGCGGCTCGAGGGAGACCGGCTGCTCGAGATCGTGCGCAATCTTGCTTTCGAAGAAGAAGCGCGCGCCGCCTAAGACAGCGGCGTCAGATCGCGCTCGCCGCGATGTTGACCATTAGCGCCACTAAGGCGGTGTTGAACACGAACGATACGACGCCGTGCGCGGTCGCAGTGCGGCGGATCGTCCGGTCGGTGATGCCGACATCCGACACCTGCGCGGTCATCCCGATCACGAACGAGAAATACACGAAGTCCCAATAGTCGGGCTCGGTGTGCTCGTCGCTGCCCGGAAACGCCAGCCCTCCCTCGCGGTCGCCGCGATAATATTCGTGCGCGTAGTGGAGCGCGAAGGTGGTGTGCACCGCCGCCCAGGACAGCGCGATGGTGAAGGTCGCGAGCGCTAGCTCGGCGGCACCGCGATGGGCGGTGCCGAGTTCGGTGACGATCGCCGCGATGGTGGCGTAGGCGCCGATCGCGGTGACCATCAGAATCAGGAAACGGCCGTCGTCCTGCAGCACCGCATTGCGCCGGATGTAGGCGACGCCGCAGCGTGCCATCATCGTGTAGGCCAGCGCCAGATACACGATGATCGAGACGTCCCAGCCGATCAGCGCGCGCGTCACCGGCCGAAGCCAGCCCGGCAGCAGCGCGAATGCGACCACGCCGATCGCGATCGACGCGAACAGCCGCGGCCGCGAATACACCAGGCGAACGATCCGCGGCAGCTTCCGAAAGCGAAGCAGCAGCGGATCGTCGTCCGGGTGCTCTGTCATGCGCCGATCAGCTCTTCCGCTCGGCGACGAAGCGGGCGGCGGCGCGCAGCACCTCGCCGCGCTCGCCGAACGGCGCCAGCGCCTGGTCGGCACGCGCGATCAGGTCGCGCAGCCGCTGCTTGGCGCCGTCGATGCCGAGTTGGGTGACGAAGGTGGTCTTGCCGAGCGCGGCATCGGCTCCGGCCGGCTTGCCGAGCGCGGCAGCGTCGCCTTCGACATCGAGCAGGTCGTCGGCGATCTGGAACGCCTCACCGAGCGCACGGCCGTAATCGTCGAGCGCGCGATACTGGTCGGGGCTTGCCTGGCCGAGGATCGCGCCGGCGACGCAGCCGTAGCGGAGAAGGGCGCCGGTCTTCATCTGTTGCAGCCGCGCGACGTCGACCGGCTCGCGGTCGCCGAACCGGCCTTCGCCGGCAAGATCAAGCATCTGGCCGCCGACCATGCCGCCGAGCCCGGCGCAGCGCGCCAGCACTCGTGTCAGCAGCAGCCGCACCGTCGGATCGTTGTGCACCTCGTCGCGGGTGACGATGTCGAACGCGAAGGTCAGCAGCGCGTCGCCGGCGAGGATCGCAGTGGCGTCGTCATAGGCCTTGTGCAGCGTCGGACGGCCGCGGCGCAGATCGCTGTTGTCCATCGAGGGCAGGTCGTCGTGGATCAGCGAGTAGCAGTGGATGCACTCCAGCGCGGCGCCGACCAAGAGCGCGGCGGCACGATCGATGCCGAACACTGCGGCGCTCTCGACCGCCAGGAACGGCCGCAGCCGCTTGCCGCCGCCGAGCGTGGAGTAGCGGATCGCGTCCATCAGCCGGCGCGGCCGGGCGATCTCGTCGGACATCAATTCGTCGGACAACAGCCGGCCGAGCAGCGCTTCGGTTTCCTCGGCGGTAGTGTCGAGCCGCTTGGCAAAGTCGATCGTGGAAGTGCCGGTGGCCATTCGGAAGTGCTCCAGATAAAATTCGGCCGGACCATTCATCATGGCACCGGCTTCGTCAATTCGGCGGACGGCAAGGGGCCAGGCCATCACCGGGAGCGATCGTGTCTGATCCCGTTGCATCTGCGCCTCGCACCAAGCGTGTGGTTCGCATTGTCATCTTAGTGGCGCTCGCGCTGCTGGCTCTGCCTTATCTCCTCACCATCCTGTATGGCGGCGGCCAGCCGGTCTCGACCCTGATGCTGTGGCGCTGGGCCACCGGGGCGCCGGTCAGCCGCACCTGGATCGACATCGAGAATATTTCGCCGGCGCTGCCGCGCAGCGTGGTGGCGGCCGAGGACGCCAAGTTCTGCAGCCATCACGGTATTGACTGGGATTCGGTGCGCGACGTGATCGACGACATGCAGGACGGCGAGGCCAGCCGCGGCGGCTCGACCATCACTCAGCAGGTCGCAAAGAACCTGTTCCTGTGGCCGGGCCGCAGCATGATCCGTAAGGCGCTCGAGGCGCCGCTGGCGCTGTGGATCGACTTCGTGCTGCCCAAGCAGCGGATTCTCGAAATCTACCTAAACATCGCCGAATGGGGGCCGGACGGTCAGTTTGGCGCCATGGCCGGCGCCGACTATGCGTTCGGCCGCTCCGCCGCGCAGTTGTCCGCCAAGGAGGCTGCAACGCTCGCGGCGATTCTGCCCAATCCACGGGTCCGCAGCGCGAAAGCCCCAGGTCCGGGCGTTCGCCGCCTTGCCGCCACTTACGTGGCCCGTGCGCGAGCGGCCGAGCTGCGGCAGTGCTGGCGTGAAAATCGTGAGTCCTGACGACCGCTTGGGACGCATTTTGCGCGCCGACCGCCCTAGCATTCCGATCCGGCTTCCGTTATAAGCCCGGCCTTACGCATTTCGCCTGCGCGCAAGCGGGCCGTCCAAACGCGGACGCCGAGACCGATTTCGCCAGGGAACCTCCGTTAAGGATTACCGATATGGCCGTTCCGAGAAGAAAAACTTCGCCCTCGCGGCGTGGCATGCGCCGGTCCGCGGACGCGATCAAGCGCCCGACCTATGTCGAGGACAAGGATTCCGGCGAACTGCGCCGCCCGCACCATCTCGATCTCAAGACCGGGATGTACAAGGGCCGCCAGGTTCTGAAGAAGAAGGATTCCTGAGCTCTCGCTCGGATCCTTGAGTCGGCGCGGCATGTCGCGTGGTTTCGACCACGCTCTGACAAGACGCCGCGTCGCACTCGCGGGAAGGACGCAAGTGTCGGCCGCGCACGCGCGGCGGCACATCGCGCAATGCGATCCGCCCGATGCCTGAATTCGTACCAAGTGTTGCGTTAGGGAGTTGACGTCCGCGTCCGGACGATCGCCCACTCGCGTCCGGTCGTTCTGAACCACAGGCTTCGCCGATGTCGATTATCGGTTTCCCGCTGCTGCTGATCCCGGTTGCGATCTGCAACATCATCGTCTTCCTGATGCCGGGATTGGCGTTCGACGCGGCGCTGACCCGTGTCGTGCTGCCCTCCGGCGCCACCTGGACGATCGCGCTCGGCGACACGCTGGTGGCGCTCGGCGTGCTGCTGCTGCTGCCCGAAGTGATGAAGGCGGCCCGGCCCGGCGCCAAATACCTCACCGATCATCTGCTGTCGCTGCTGGTGCTCGGCGGCATCACGGCTGAGTTCGTGATGCTGCCGCAGTTCGCCAATGCCACCGTGGCTCTGCTGTCGCTGCTGGCGGTGGTCGATTTTCTCAGCGGCATCGCGCTGCGCAGCCGGCACAAGCGCGAAGCTCGCGCGGCGCGTTCGGCCGTTGCCAAATCGTCTGCCGAGACCATTGAAGACGAGCCGGAGCAGCCGGCGACGGTTGCCGAGCCGGCACCGGTGGTGGTGCCGGCGACCGAGCTGGCGCCGCAGACGGTCGAGCCGGCTTCCGCGTCCGCCGCTTCCGCGGCGTCGATCGCCGAGGCGGTGCTGCTCGACCGGCCTGAGCCGGTGAAGCCGTCCGAGACGGCAAAGAACGAGGAAAAGTCCCCGGCGCGCTGACGCGCAGCGTAGGCGATCAGGACATCCGCTGGGTTTTAAACCCGGTGGGCGGCGCCGTATGGGCGTGGCCGGTGGTCGACCGATACGCCGCATTGGCCTGTCCCGGTTCGGCTCGATTGCAGTCGCGGGTCTGCGGGTAGCCCCCGTCGATCGCCATCAATTGTGCCACGAAGTTCGAGGATGGGCGGACCAGCCTGTCGGTGTAGCGGGTTCGCATCGGCGGCGGTGTCACCGGGACCGGAAGCGGTTCGATCAGTTCTGCTTCGGCGCAATCCGGCTCCGCTGAGGCGCTGTAGACGTCGCTTCCGTCGTCGATCCAGACCTTCGCCATTGTTGCACCTGCGTTAATTGTCTCGTTTCGGGACGGTTGACCCCATCCTGTTGGTGTCATCGCAAGTCGTGTGCCGGAGGCGTTCACCTGGTAGTATGCCGAGGGACGGCCATCCGTTCCTGTCCCGGAATCCGAATTGGTTTCCAATTTCTTTATATTATCGACCTAGCTTTGGGGTATTGGGCCGACCTATCCTGCACAGGAGAATCACCTGACAGCGTCCCGAAACGAGGCAGTCGTGTCGTCCGCCGCTCCTGCGCCCCGCTCATCGACCGCGCAGACCGTGACCGCGCCTGATTCGTTGTTGCTGTCGCTGCTCGGCCAAGCCGCCTTCGTCTGGGATCTCGCCTCCGATACGCTGAGCTGGACCGGCCGGGCTGCCGAACTTTTTCAGGACATTCCCGCCGAAACGCTGGCCACCGGCGCAAGCTTCGCGGCGCTGCTGGAGCCATCGCGCCACGTCCGGTCGGACGCGTTGCTGAACGGCGCCGCCGCGGCCGGACCGGGCTGCGTGCCGTATCGGATCGAATACGGCATCCGGGCCTCGACTGCGGCCCCGGTAAGCTGGATCGAGGAGACCGGGGTCTGGTTCGCCGGTCCCGACGGCCGCCCGGCGCGGGTCGAGGGCATCGTCCGCATCAACAACGAGCGTCACGCCCGCGACGAGCAACTCCTCAAGCTGTCGCAGCACGATCCGCTGACCGGCGAACTCAACCGCACCCATCTGATAGGTGCGCTCGCCGAAGCGATCGAGGAAGCTACGCGCTTCCGCACCAGCCTGTCGTTCATGCTGGTCGGCCTCGATCATCTGGCGCGCGTCAACGACTCGTTCGGCTTCGATGTCGCCGACGAAGTGATCTTGACTATTGCCGGCCGTATCCGCAATCGGCTGCGCGCCGGCGATCAGCTCGGTCGGTTCTCCGGCAACAAATTCGGACTGGTGCTGAAGAACTGCACGGTCGACGACGCCCATATAGCGGCTGAACGGTTTCTCGCCGCGGTGCGTGACGAGATCGTGCCGACCAAATCGGGCCCGGTATCGCTCACCGCGTCGATCGGTGCGGTAAGCGCGCCGCGCCACGCCCGCACCGCCGATGAAGCCATCAACCGCGCCCAAGAGGCATTGGCCGCCGCCAAGCATCGGCGCAGCGGCTCATTCGCGATGTGGCGGCCGAATGTCGAGCGCGACACGCAGCGCCGCGTCAACATCCGCGTCACCGACGAGATCGTCACCGCGCTGAACGAACGCCGCATCGTGCTGGCCTACGAGCCGGTGGTCGACGCATCGTCGCGGGCGCCGGCTTTCCACGAATGCCTGGTGCGTATGAAGACCGACGATGGTCAGGTTCTGTTTGCGCCGGACATCGTCCCGGTGGCGGAGCGGCTCGGGCTGATCCGGCTGGTCGATCATCGCGTGCTCGAACTGGTGGTGGCCGAACTCGCTGCGGCGCCCGGCGTGACGCTCAGCCTCAACATCTCGCCCGACACCACCATCGATGCCGATTGGTGGGCCGGCATCGAATCGCTGATGCTGGCTCATCCCGGCATCGCCGAGCGGCTGATCGTCGAGATCACCGAGACGGTGGCGATCCCTGACCTTGATGAGGTGCGCGGCTTCGTCAATCGGCTGAAGACTCTGGGTGCGAAGATCGCGATCGACGATTTCGGCGCCGGCTACACTTCATTCCGCAATCTGCGCGCGCTCGGCGTCGACATCGTCAAGATCGACGGCGCCTTCGTGCAGAACATCGCACGGTCGGCCGATGACCGCGCGTTCGTGCAGACGCTGATCGATCTGGCGCGCCGGCTCGGCATCAAGACCGTGGCCGAATGGGTGCAGGACGACGAGTCCGCGCAGCTGTTGCGCGACTGGGGTTGCGACTACATCCAGGGGCGGCTTATCGGCCTGGCGTCACAGCAGCGGCCGTGGCCGCTAGCCGCCGAAGCGGCTGCGCGCCTCGCCGGCAAAGCCGTCAATTAGCAAGGCCGAGAGAGCGGTCGAGCACCGCGAATGCTGGCCGGCCCGGCGTAAACTCTGTTGAGCGGTCGTCGAAGACATCCGGTTCTGACATGATCAGAACCGGAAGATGCCTCAGCAGCAAACCTCGCTGCTATTCGTCCTTCTTCGGCTGTTCGAGCGACATCCGCTCCAGCCGCTCCTGCATCTCTTTCATCTGCCGGCGCAGATCTTCGATGCTGTCGGCGCCGCCGCTGGTTTCGGCCGGTACCTCGTCGGTCGATTCGTGGCTCGGCGGGCGCGGCACGAACATCGAGAAAGTCTGCTGAAACAGCTCCATGTTGCGGCGGACGGTCTCTTCCAGCGGCGCGAACGGCGTCAGGCTGAAGGTCGACGCCATCTGCTTGCGGAATTTCTCCTGCTCGCGCGTCAGCGAATCGATCGACTGCTCCAGATACTTCGGCACCACCATCTGCATGCTGTCGCCGTAGAAGCGGATGAGTTGCCGAAGGAAGGTGGTCGGCAGAAGGTTCTGCCCGGCCTTGTTCTCTTGCTCGAAGATGATCTGTGCGAGCACGCTGCGGGTGATGTCGTCGCCGGTCTTGGCGTCGTAAACGAGGAAGTCCTCGCCGTCCTTCACCATCGTGGCGAGGTCTTCGAGCGTCACGTAAGTACTGGTGCCGGTGTTGTAGAGTCGCCGGTTCGCGTATTTTTTGATCGTGGTCGGTTGGTCTGATTTCGCCATGTCACCCACACACACGGAGGATAAGGAACCCGCCGCCTCCCGACAGCAGGCTGAGACGCAATGCAATAAAGTAAGCACTTTCAATGCACCTCGGCTACCGTTTTGTGCGGCGCCCGCCGCCGGGTGGTGTCAGGGTGAATTTATCGGTCTCGCCGCGCCAAGATGCGTGTGCCGGATTGACACGCCGCCGCCGGCTTCACAGGATGTGCGCCGACACCGGCACGCCAACCCAGGCCCCGCCGTCCAAGAGCACGTCAAAAACTCAAGCCCAGGAGATGTCCATGTCGGACGATGTCGTCATCGTCAGCGCCGCACGCACCGCTGTCGGAAGTTTTAACGGCGCCTTCGCCAATACGCCGGCGCACGAGCTCGGCGCGGTCGCGATCAAAGCTGCGCTGGAGCGCGGCGGCATCGATCCGGCGCAGGTCTCCGAAGTGATCATGGGCCAGATCCTCACCGCCGGTCAGGGGCAGAATCCGGCGAGGCAGGCCTCGATTGCCGCCGGTATTCCGGTCGAGAGCCCGGCATGGGGCATCAACCAGCTTTGCGGCTCCGGTCTCCGCTCGGTCGCGCTCGGTTACCAGGCACTGATGAACGGCGACTCCGATATCGTCATCGCCGGCGGCCAGGAGTCGATGAGCATGGCGCCGCATGCGCAATATTTGCGCGGCGGCGTAAAGATGGGCGCGGTCGAACTCGTCGACACCATGCTCAAGGACGGCCTGTGGGATGCCTTCAACGGTTACCACATGGGCAACACCGCCGAGAACGTCGCGCGGCAGTGGCAGATCACCCGCGATCAGCAGGATGAATTCGCGGTGGCTTCGCAGCAGAAGGCCGAAGCTGCGCAGAAGGCCGGCAAGTTCAAGGACGAGATCGTCCCGGTGACGATCAAGACCCGCAAGGGCGACATCGTGGTCGACACCGACGAGTACCCGCGCCACGGCGCCACGCTCGAAGCGATGGCCAAGCTGAAGCCGGCGTTCGAGAAGGACGGCACCGTTACGGCGGGTTCTGCGTCGGGCATCAACGACGGCGCCGCTGCGGTGGTGCTGATGACCGCCAAGCAGGCGGAGAAGCTCGGCAAGAAGCCGCTGGCCCGCATCGTGTCGTGGGGGCAGGCCGGTGTCGATCCGAAGATCATGGGCTCAGGCCCGATCCCGGCGTCGCGTGCGGCGCTGAAGAAGGCTGGCTGGTCGGTCGGCGATCTCGATCTGATCGAAGCCAACGAAGCGTTCGCGGCGCAGGCCTGTGCGGTGAACAAGGATCTCGGCTGGGACACATCGAAGGTTAACGTCAATGGCGGTGCGATCGCGATCGGTCATCCGATCGGCGCGTCGGGTGCGCGCGTCCTTGTGACGCTGCTGCACGAGATGCAGAAGCGCGATTCGAAGAAAGGTCTTGCCACGCTATGCATCGGCGGTGGCATGGGCATCGCGATGTGCCTCGCGCGCGATTGATCGCCGTGTGTCGCGACGACGTCGCGATACACGGACTGATCAGTTGCAGTGCAAGAACGATTGTTCAAACGCCCGGCAGATTGCCGGGCGTTTTTGCTTGATGTTCACGAGCGAGCATCCTTTTATTCGAAAAGACACAATCGCGTTCTAGACAAAAAAGGAATTGCGGGAGGAGCTTTGCAATGACGCGGGTGGCGTTGGTGACTGGGGGGACGCGCGGTATCGGTGCAGCAATCAGCAAGGCGTTAAAAGCGGCGGGCTACAAAGTCGCAGCGTCTTATGCGGGCAACGATTCGGCAGCGGAGAAATTCAAAAGCGAGACGGGTATTCCGGTATATAAATGGGACGTGAGTTCGTTCGATGCCTGTGCCGAGGGCGTCAAGAAAGTCGAGGCCGAACTCGGTCCCGTCGATGTTCTGATCAACAATGCCGGCATCACGCGCGACGGCGCCTTCCACAAGATGACGCTCGAGCAATGGAATGCGGTGATCAACACCAATCTCGGCTCGCTGTTCAACATGACTCGGCAGGTGATCGAAGGCATGCGCACGCGCAAGTTCGGGCGCATCGTCAACATCTCGTCGATCAACGGTCAGAAGGGGCAGTTCGGTCAGGTGAATTATTCGGCCGCGAAGGCGGGCGACATCGGCTTCACCAAAGCGCTGGCGCTGGAGAATGCGCGCGGCGGCATCACCGTCAATGTGATCTGCCCGGGCTACATCAACACCGAAATGGTGCAGGCCGTGCCGAAGGACGTGCTCGACAAGGCGATCCTGCCGCTGATTCCGTGCAACCGGCTCGGCGAAGCCGAGGAGATCGCGCGCGCCGTGGTGTTCCTCGCCGGCGACGATGCGGGCTACATCACCGGTTCGACGCTCACCATCAACGGCGGCCAATACATGGTTTGAGGCACAGCGAATCGTCTGCGATCCTTGCACAGCGTGTGCTGCGCGTTTATGCGAGGCGCGGCTGGCGGGCGCACGCATGACCTCGCGCGTCGCGACCCTGATCGGGCTGTCGGCCATCCTGATGTGGTCGCTGCTTGCGGTGATGACGGTCGCGACCGGCACCATCCCGCCGTTTCAGCTTGCCGCCATGTCGTTCGCGATCGGTGCGCTTGCTGCCGCGGTCGGCTGGATCGTGCGGCCGCAGGCGGTTCGCGCGCTGCGCCAGCCGCCGCTGGTGTGGGCGGTCGGCGTCGGCGGATTGTTCGGTTATCACGCGCTGTATTTCCTGGCGCTCCGGCTGGCCCCGCCGGCCGAGGCCGGTCTGTTGAATTATCTGTGGCCGCTGCTGATCGTGCTGTTCTCCTCGCTGCTGCCGGGCGAGCGGTTGAAGCTGCATCATCTGGCTGGCGCACTGCTCGGTCTGGCCGGCACGGTACTGCTGTTCACCGGCAACGGGGCAGCGATCGAGCGGGCTTATCTGCCGGGGCTGGCCGCGGCGTTCGTCGCAGCTTTCGTGTGGGCGAGTTATTCGGTGCTGTCGCGGCGGCTGAGTGCAGTGCCGACCGATGCGGTCGCAGGCTTCTGCTTCGTCACCGCGCTGCTTGCCGCAGCCGTGCATGTGCTGATCGAGCCGACCGTGTGGCCGGACGATGCGCTGCAATGGACCTTGATCGTCGCGCTCGGTATCGGCCCGGTAGGCGCGGCGTTCTATGCCTGGGACATCGGTATGAAGCGCGGAGACATCCGCGTGCTCGGCGCGGCCTCCTACGCGACGCCGCTGCTGTCGACTGCGTTTCTGATCGTTGCCGGTTATGCCCGGCCGTCGACCGCGCTGGCGGTTGCGGCGCTTCTGATTGCAGGCGGCGGCTTGCTCGCCGCCAAGGACATGCTCAAGCGCGGCTGACGGTGCTTAAACAGCGGCCTTACTGCTCGAGAACCATGCGGCCGTCGGCATAGGCGAAGCGCTTCAGTTTCGACAGATACGACAGGCCGAGCAGGTTTTCCGACAGTGCTTCGTCGGGAAGTACCAGCGCATCGACGTCGCGCACGATCAGGCCGCCTACATCCAGCATCGCGATGCGGGCGCGCGCGGCTTTCACCTGGCCGTTCGCGGTCGAGACTTTGGTTGTGTAGTCGCCGCGGGACGGCCGCAGACCGAATCGCGCCGCCGAGGTTTCGTTGAGGGCGACCACCGAAGCGCCAGTGTCGACCATGAACGACAGACGCTGGCCGTCGATCCGTCCGTCGGTGCGGAAGTGGCCACGCGGATCGCGGTCGATGCTGACGCTGCGACCGTAGTTTTCTGAAGTCGCCGCCGCCATGCCGATGGTGCCGTGAGGCGCGGCATGAGCCTGCGCCGGAGCCGGCGTAATCCGGTCGGCGATTTGAGCCATCGCGGTGCCGAGCACCACCAGGGCTGCGGCGAAAATCAGAATGCTACGCATAACGCCTACTCACACAGTCCGTCGCCGCACCGATTGGATCACGCGCGGGTGCCAGGCGCGACCGCGGCGCCCGATGCATCCGGTTGTTTTTGGCGAAAACGGTGAGCGAAGGATTAATGCGAGCGTCGGCTCAGGTGCCTTTCGGCTTGGCGCGGCGGGTCGGCGGCGCCGAGGCGGGGTCTTCAGGCCAGGGGTGGCGTGGATAGCGGCCGCGCAGATCGGCCCGCACCCCGGCGTAGGAGCCCCGCCAGAATCCTGGAAGGTCGCGCGTGACCTGCACCGGGCGGTGCGCCGGTGACAACAGCTCCAGCACCAGCGGCACGGCGCCGCCGGCGACCGATGGATGGGTGGTCAGGCCGAACAATTCCTGCAGCCGCACCGCGATCGTCGGGCCCTGCTCGGCCTCGTAGTCGATCGGCAGCTTCGAGCCGGTGGGCGCCTCGAAATGCGTCGGTGCCTCCCGGTCGAGCCGGGCGCGCAGCTCCCACGGCAGCAGATTCATCAGGGCGTCCGACAGGTCGGAGGCCGAAAAATCCTTCAGGCCGGTCTTGTCGAACAGGGTGGGCACCAGCCAATTTTCGCGCGAGTCGGCGAGGGCGGCATCCGACAAATCAGGCCATGGGTCACCCTCGGCCTTGCGCAGAAACATCACCCTGCCGCGCCATTGCTGAAGCTGCTTCGACCACGGCAGCCGGTCGAGTCCGGCCACGACAAGGCCCTCGGCGAGCACGCGCGCGGTCTGTTCGGACGGTGTCAGCGCCAGCGGTGCTTCTGACAGCGTGATCGCATGCAGCGCGCGGCGCCGCCGCGCCCGCAGCGCCATCGCGGAGCGGTCGAAGCTCACCTCGTCCGCGTCGGTGATCTGATCGCCGAAATGCAGCTCGATCTCGGACAGCGTGATTGGCGCCGCCAGCAGGATGCGGCCCTGCGCGGCGCTGCCGGTAAGTTCGCCGACCGCCAGATACGGTGCGCGCGCCAGCGCGGAAGTCTGCTCGACCGCGGCGCCGCGGCCGTTGGCGAGCGTGAAGCTACCATTGCCGCGATTCTTGGCGACGCGATCCGGGAACGCGAAGGCGAGCAGGACGCCGGAGCTGAGCTCGCCTGCGTCTTGCGGGGAGGGAGATGACGATGCGGCCTGCGCCGCCCAACGCTGCGCCATCTGCCGGGCGCTGCTGGCGCGCTGCGAGCGGTCGCGGCGGAATTGATCGCGGCGATGGTCGAGGTCGGCGCTATCGCCGCCCAGCCCGCGCTCGGTCAGAATCGCGGCGACTTCGGCGGCGTCCTTGGCGCAGTCGTGGCGGGCGGCATCGACGATCATCCGCGCCAACCGGGGCGGCAATGCCATCGCCCGCAGGCTGCGGCCCTCGTCGGTGATGCGGCCGTCCGGGTCGAGTGCGCCGAGCTCGCCGAGCAGCTCACGGGCTTCCTTCAGCGCCGGCTGGGGCGGCGGATCGAGAAACGCCAGCGACGACGGATCGGCAACGCCCCATTGGGCGAGGTCGAGTAGCAGCGATGACAGATCGGCGGATAGGATTTCAGGTTGCGTATAGGCCGGCAGCGACGCGGTCTGCGGCTCGTCCCACAGTCGGTAGCACACGCCGGGCTCGATACGGCCGGCGCGGCCGCGGCGCTGATCGACCGCGGCGCGCGAGGCGCGGACGGTCTCGAGCCGGGTGAGGCCGAGGTCGGGCTCGTAACGGGGGACCCGTGACAAGCCGCAATCGACCACGATCCGCACGCCTTCGATCGTCAGCGAGGTCTCGGCGATCGAGGTCGCCAGCACCACTTTGCGCCGGCCCTTCGGCGCCGGCTGGATGGCGCGGTCCTGCACGGCGGCGTCGAGCGCGCCGAACAGCGGCACGATCTCGACCCCCGGGTCCTGCACACGCTCGCGCAGCATCGTCTCGGTACGCCGGATCTCGGCGGCGCCGGGCAGAAACGCCAGCACCGATCCGGTTTCCGCCCGCAGCGCCTGCGCGATCGACTCGGCCATCTGCCTCTCTAGCGGCGCGTCGCTGCGGCGGCCGAGATAGCGGGTCTCGACTGGAAACGCCCGGCCGAGGCTTTCGACCACCGGCGCATCGCCGAGCAGCCGGGCGACGCGGGCGCCGTCGATGGTGGCCGACATCACCAGGATTCGCAGATCTTCGCGCAGACCTTGCTGGGCGTCGCGGGCCAGCGCCAAGCCGAGATCGGCATCGAGCGAGCGCTCGTGAAATTCGTCGAACAGCACCGCGCCGACGCCGGTGAGTTCCGGGTCGTCGAGGATCTGCCGGGTGAAAATGCCCTCGGTGACGACCTCGATACGGGTGGCGCGTGACACCTTGGAGCCAAACCGGACGCGATAACCGACCGTCTCGCCAGCCTTCTCGCCCAGCGTCTTCGCCATCCGCTCGGCGCTGGCGCGGGCGGCGATCCGCCGTGGCTCGAGCACGATGATCTTTTGGTTTCTCAGCCACGGTGCATCAAGCAGCGCGAGCGGCACGCGGGTGGTTTTGCCGGCGCCGGGGGGCGCTACCAACACTGCGGTGTTGCTGGCCTCGAGCGCGCCAGTGAGGTCGTCGAGTGCGTTGTCGATCGGCAGCGGGGTGTCGAAGGTGAGGGTCAAAAGGCAGCTCGAATGGTGCAAGGGAAGGATGGTTAACAGAAACGACCTGCAGCGGCAAAACAGCCCACCCAGGCTCCCAATTCCGGAAATGCCGTACATTCGAAGCTGAGGGCAACACTAACTCAACCGATCGCGCCGATGATGCATCCGAGCCGCATCAGACGGGAATAACCATGACTGCGAACGGCACACTGGCTCCGCGCATGCACGGCGGCCGGGTCGACTGGGTCGACTACGCCAAGGGCATCTGCATCATCATGGTGGTGATGATGCACTCGGTGCTCGGCGTCGAGGCTGCCGCAGGCCAGACCAGTTTCATGCACTACGTGGTCGAGTTCGCCCGCCCGTTCCGGATGCCGGACTTCTTCCTGATCTCCGGCCTGTTCCTCAGTGTGGTGATCGATCGCGGCTGGCGGACCTATCTCGACCGCAAGGTCGTGCACTTCGCCTACTTCTACGTGCTGTGGGTGACGATCCAGTTCGCCTTCAAGGCGCCGAGCTTCGCCGCCGAAATGGGCTGGGCCGGGGTCGCCAAGCTTTATGCGCTGTCGTTCATCGATCCGTTCGGCACGCTATGGTTCATCTATCTGTTGCCGATCTTCTTCGTCGTCACCAAGCTGACGCGGCGGCTGCCGCCGCTGCTGATCTGGGGCGTGGCAGCGCTGCTGGAATCGCTGCACGTCACCACCGGCTGGATGGTACCGGACGAATTCAGCGCGCGGTTCTTCTATTTCTACACCGGCTATCTGTTCGCCCGGCATGTCTTCGCTTTCTCCGATTCGGCCCGCGCCCGCCCGGCTCTGACGCTGCTCGGCCTCGCGGCATGGGCGGTCGTCAACGCCGTACTGGTGCATGTCGGGGCTGCCGACCTGCCGGTGATTTCGCTGTTGCTCGGGCTCGCGGGCGCCTGCGCCATCATCACGGTCGGCACGTTGCTGGCGGAGAAGCGCTGGCTCGACGGTCTGCGGTTCTGCGGCGAGCATTCGATCGTGATCTATCTCGCTTTCTTCCTGCCGATGGCGATCAGCCGGTCGCTGCTGCTGAAGTACGCGCCATTTCTCGATCTCGGTGTGATCGCGATCATCGTCAACATTGCCGGGGTGGTCGGCGCGCTGATCATCTGGAAACTGGCGATGAAGAGCGGCGCCACGTTCCTGTTCGAACGTCCCGACGCCTTCAGGATCGCCCCGCGCAAAAAGACTCCGCGGCTGCAGGCCGCGGAGTAATCAAGACTTACGTCTTCATAGCTGGGCAACTCGGATCGGCGCTTTACGCCGTCCGAGCACAGCCCTGTCGCGAAGCAGTCCAGCCTCGTATGGGGCTGGATGCTTCGCGTCGCTTGTAACGACGGAGAGGGGGCGGTCTTTACCGCCAGGCGTCGGCCTGCACCACGGCGTCGTCGCGCCAGGCTTCGCGGGCGGCCTTGTTGGCCATCCAGTTCGGCAGGAAGGTCAGCGCTTCGTCGAGAATGTGCGGGGTGTGCAGGCCCGGCGAATATTCCAGTGCGCGCTTGAAGTACTCCTTCAACGCCGGCCGGAAGGTCGGGTGGGCGCAGTTCTCGATGATCACCTTGGCACGCTGCTTCGGCGACAGACCGCGCAGATCGGCGAGCCCCTGCTCGGTGACGATCACCTGAACGTCGTGCTCGGTGTGGTCGACATGCGAGGTCATCGGCACGATGCAGGAGATCTTGCCGCCCTTGGCGGCCGACGGCGTCATGAAGAACGACAGGAAGCTGTTGCGGGCGAAGTCGCCGGAGCCGCCGATGCCGTTCATGATGCTGGTGCCCATCACGTGGGTCGAGTTGACGTTGCCGTAGATGTCGGCCTCGATCATGCCGTTCATGGCGATCACGCCGAGCCGGCGGATCACTTCCGGATGGTTGGAAATCTCCTGCTGACGCAGCACGATGCGCTCGCGATAGAAGTCGAGATTGCGCAGGAATTCATCGTAGCCTTCCGGTGACAGCGACAACGCGGTCGCCGAGGCGTGAGCCAGCTTTCCCTTGCGCAACAGGTGCAGCATGCCGTCCTGCAGCACTTCGGTATAGGCGGTGAGATTGTCGAACGGGCCATCTTCGAGGCCGGCCATTACCGCATTGGCGACGTTGCCGACGCCCGATTGCAACGGCAACAGGTTGTGCGGCAGCCGGCCCTTCTTCACTTCGTGGCCAAGGAAATCGAGGATGTGGCCGGCGATCGCCTGCGAGGTGTCGTCGGGCGGCGAGAACGCCGAGTTGCGGTCGGGCAAATTGGTCTCGACGATCGCGACGATCTTGGCGGGATCGCAGCGCAGATACTGCTCCCCGATGCGGTCGCCGGAAGCGATGATCGGAATCGGTTTGCGGTTCGGCGGCAGCTGCGTGCCGTAATAGACGTCGTGCATGCCTTCGAGGCGGATGTCCTGCCAGGCGTTGACCTCCAGGATCACCTTGTCGGCGAGATCGAGCCAGGTCTTGTTGTTGCCGATCGACGACGACGGGATCAGGCTGCCGTCCTCGCGGATGCCGGCGACTTCGACCACGGCAATGTCGAGCTTGCCGAGGAAGCCGAACCAGGCGTGCTGGGCGACGTGGGACAGATGGATGTCGATGTATTCCATCCGCCCGGCGTTGATGCGCTTGCGGCAGGTTGGATCGGATTGATACGGCAGCCGCATCTCGATGCCGTCGACCTTGGCGAGTGCGCCGTCGAGCTCGGGCGCCGTCGAGGCGCCAGTCCAGACGCTGACCTTGAACTTCTGGCCGCGGGCGTGATGCGCGTTGATGCGCTCGGCGAGCGCCAGCGGCAGCAGCTTCGGATAACCGGCGCCGGTGAAGCCGCTCATGCCGACATGCGCGCCGGACGGAATCAGCGCGGCAGCGTCAGCTGCGGTCATGACCTTGGAGCGGAGGTGAGGAGCAAGGATGCGCTCGGCGTTGACCATCAACGACTCTTTCTTGCTAGGAGCGGCCAGGGGATTGATGCGATTCGTCTAGTCGCTGTGACAGAAAGAGCCATGCAACCTATGGCGAAGGAGGCATGCGTCCCGCTCCCAAATGATGTCCGGCGCGGCATCGAGATGCCATGTCCGGCGCCGCACCTTCCCGGCAGCTATTTGATTCCTCAATCAAACTCCGTGAAACGGAAATCGTCAAATGGCGCTGGAGACATCCGCGCGAGGATGGCGAGGTGGCATGTGGAGTTTGCAGGGCAGGCCCGCGCCAATAGCTGTTCGACGATCCGTCATTTTTCCTGTGAGCCTTTTGGATGTCGATGGCACGCATCCAAAAGCGAAAACCTCCGGCAGGGCATTGCCGGAGGTTTCCTGGAGGTCTCATGAAGGAACCGAAATCTCTTTCCTCTCCTTCGACGGTCACCGATCACCCGCTGACCTTGTTCATAAGTATATGAGTATTTTTCCTGACTACAACAGGTAATTTACTAAATGAATTCGGCCGATCGACAAGTCTCAAGTAAGCAGCTGGGCGAACACTCGGAGCGGACAGCGAGGACGAACTCTGCTGAAGAGTGAGCGCTGATACATGCGGTCTTCAGATCCACGCTTCGCGTTGTGCGCTTGCTTACGATCGGAATCATTCAGAGAGCGGTGTTCGCTGCGCAACGAAAAACCCCGGCGGTTGCCCGCCGGGGCTCATCAGATCTCGCTTCGAGAAGCGGGGATCAGAAGTTGCGCTGAACGCGGAGGTTGCCGCTCCAGACGCCCTGGTCCTTGAACTCGTAGTTCGCGGCCGGCTTGGTCGCCGAAGCGGTCAGCGGCAGCACACCCGAGGAAGCCTGATCGAGGTAGGTGTACATCACTTCGCCCGACAGGGTCAGGTTTTTGACCGGGGTCCAACGGGTGACGGTGCCCACCTGAGCAATCGCGAAGTCCGGATTGCAGTTGAAACCGGCGACATTCGCAGCGCCGAGACCGTTGCAGATCAGAGCAGTCGCGGTGCCGTTGTAGTCGATCTTGGTGTACGAACCGAACAGCGAGGTCGACCAGTAGGGGTTCCAGTTGTGGTTGAACGCACCACGGATGCCCCAGGCGCTGGTCTTCTCGATGCCGGTACCGGTCAGGTTGTTGAGGCCGGCGAACACGCCGTCAGCCGCAACGCCGAACGCGACGCTCTGGTAGGTGCCCGGAACCGAGTTGTTGCCGTAGATCGCGAACGAGTTCGGGCTCACGCCGCCCAGCACGTAACGGGTCGCGCCGTTCGAGTAGCTCGCCGTGATGTTGATGCTGTCGCCGGGGCCGGTCGGCAGGTTCTTGAGCGACAGAGCGCCCTGAACCGCGTAGCCCCAGGTGTCGCTCGGATGGCCGGAGGTCTCGAGTGCTGGGTTGTAGTAGCTGGCGCGAACCTGATGCGCCGCGGCCGAAACCTGGAACAGACCCCAAGCCTGGTCGACGCGGATCTTGCCGACGATGTCGGGGATCGAGGTGCCGGCATAGGAGTTGGCGCCGTAGGCCAGGAAGTTCGGGGCGGACGAAACGTTGTACAGCGCCGACTGCAGGTACGACGACTGATCTTCGAGCGAGATCGACGCCGACACGCCGTTGCCGAACTCCGCGGTGTACGACACCTGGTTGATGCCGGTGACGTCGTCGTAGCCGCCGATCAGGAACGAAGTGTTGTTGCCCGGATAGCCGGTCCAGGGAGTGTCGAACTGCGACACGGCCTTACCGAAGGTGAAGCCGGCGAACTGGATGAACGCGTAGTACACGCCGAGCGAACCGTTGGCGATGGTGTCAGAGCCGGTGGTCCAGTTGAACGTCGCGTCAAAGTAGGTACGAACCACGCCGTATTCGGTCGCGGTGCGGGTATCAATGTTGATGTCCTGACGAGACCGGAAGATGTAGTCGTTGGAAAGACGGTTCTTCTGACCCGCGTTGCCGTTCCAGGCCGGAGCGTTATAGCCGCCGCTGCCGAACATCGTGACGTCGGCGCGCAGATAGCCGCCGAGCTTGATGCAGGTGTCGGTGCCCGGGATGTAGTAGAAGCCGGCGCCGTAGATCGAGCAGACCTTCACGTATTCGACGGCTTTCGCCTTCAACGGAAGATCAGCGGCCTGAGCGCTGCCGACGGCGATCACCGCCGCAGCTGTTCCCAGCGCCAGTTGCTTAATGATGTTCATTGCAACCCTCCAAGGTCAACAAAGTGGATGGAGCCGGTTCCTTCGGGGGTGCCCCGAGGTGGCCCTGTGACGCGAAGTTCGCCAGCGCCTCGGCGCGACAGACCTCTCAACGGGACGACTAGTGTTTGCCCCACCCCGTCTGCGGCGGATCATGGTTGATTTCATCACGTTAGCAAATTCATTTATCTACTCAGCAATATGATTTGGATCGGCACGTTGCATTTGTGCAACAAGACTATGGCAGCGCACCAATTTCCACGGCCCACCGGAGGCCGAGGTGTTGCAGGAAGGTCGAGGTCGTTTCAGAAGCTTCCTGTCTGACGTCACGTTGAAGCGGCACTTTGAGCGGATGCCGCCGCCGCTCTGCCCTGAAGCACTCACAAGTTATGCAGCAAGCGGCTGTCTTGACCGCACTTGTCCGGGCAGCAATCTTCTCCCAAACCCTTTATAAGATGCGCGCAGCGTGCACGAACGCGCGCGTTCGACCGGAATTGATGTGAGCGGTTGAAGAAGTTGTGTACACTGCCAACCTAGTTGTGCGACGAGCTATGCACGAGCAGCGGCGCTTGTGCGGGATAATGACCGGACAATGCAGACCAAGAGTAAAGCAGAGGCTCGCGCGCCACGCGGCTCGACGATCGACCCTGACCTCGCCCGGCGTTTCGCCACAACGGTCGCGAGTGTCACTGTGTTTCTCGACGAGATCCGTCAGTTCCGCGCCAAGTCACTCGGCATCAGCGGGCCGCAGTTCGCGCTGTTGATGGCCGTGATGGACCTCGAGCAGGGCGACGGAGTTTCGATCCGCCACGTCGCGAAGGCGGTCCACGTCGATCCGTCGTTCATTACCACGCAATCCAAGCTTCTGGAGAAGAAAGGCCTGGTCCGGCGACAGGTCGACAGCCACGACGCGCGGGTGGTGAAGCTGTCTTTGTCGGATAAGGCCTACAAACAGATTGCCGCTCTGGCCACCGACGAGCGCGACCTTAACAGCTTCATCTTTGAAGACATCAGCGGCGACGCGCTGGAACAGCTCACGTCCCAGCTCGGCGACCTACAGAACCGCCTGGAAAAGGCGACCGTCAAACTCGCCAGCGGCCTATAGCCGAGACTCCAGCCGGCGAATGCAGTCGGCGTCTCCAGTCGCGGCTTTCAATTGCTGGCCGACCCAGTCGAACACGAAATCGGCCACCAGAATTGGATCGTAGCCGTTCAGTGTCCACGGGCCGCTGCTCGTTTCGCCGAACACCTTCAGCAGGATGTCGCGGTTTCCGGGGTGATGTTCGGTCAGCAGTTGGCGGGCGTGACCCGGCTCGATGCCCTCGCTCGCCAGCAGCGGCACCAGCATCGGACAGCTCACCGCCGGCCGCCGGGCGCAACCCTGAACCATGCCGAGCGCCGCGCCGCAGGCTTCGGTCTGGCGGGCCACCCACAAATCCCAGAGGCCGCCGTCGCATACAGCGGCGGCGATTCGACCGTCGAGCGCGATCCCCCGGGTCACGAGCGACGACGGGCTGCCATCGCTGATCACAGCGATCCGCTTCGCATCAATCCCGCGACCATCGATCAGGTAGTCGAGGATCGCAGGGATCCCGGTCTCCGGCCCGGCGCGCGACGATGGCGGCTCATCAGGCAGGTCCACGCACAGCAAGGTCATGCCACGTTTCCGGGCGGAGCGTAGAACGAGCGAGAGAATCTCTTCCTTGGTACGCCGGGTCTCGGCGATACAGACCACGACGGGGCCGGTTTCAGCGCTGTAAGTCCCGACCGGCAGATAGAACCCCTCGAGCGATCGCGGTTCGAGCCAGGGTATTGCGACGGCTTCGCCCTGAGGCGTCAGGTGTGCCAAATAGTTGTGCAGGCAGCTTCGGGCCAAAGCCCCCAACGCCGGCTCTGCGCCCTCGGGACAGCTCTCGATTGCCGCGGCCATGAAGTAGTTCGCCGCATGCAACCAGCTCTTTTGCGCCTCCGGTTCATTGCCGGTCCGACGAGCCTCTTCGGCGCGCTGCACGTGTGATCTGGCGAGCTCTTCCCAGGCCTGCCGCCAACCGGGCCCGTTGCTCGATCGGATCAGTTTCGCGGCGGCCACGCATTCAGAAAAGCTGACGCCTTCGTTCTGCGCCACGCATAGCAATCTGCTGAATTCGCCACTGTACTCGTCGTGATCGAGCAGTCCTCGAACATCGCAATGATCCTGAATGCCGCTGACCAGTCGCAAGACTGCGACCCCTCCCGTTTACCTCGACCGACTTCGTTAAATTACTTAGTTGATCGAATAACTGAATTGCGAGCAACTGTCACTCGCGAAGCGGGTCCTGAAAGCTAAGATCGATGCTGCGTTGCACGTTCTGCTGCGCAGTGCAGCGAGCCGACACGTGGCAGGGGCGTACAAAAGGGGGCTTGCGAAGCGCGGCCGTCAGGTTTGGCCGGAAAATGGTGCCCCTGGCCGGGATCGAACCAGCACTCCTTGCGGAACTCGATTTTGAGTCGAGCGCGTCTACCAGTTCCGCCACAGGGGCCCGCGCGGCCGAAACAATCCAGCCGCGAAGCGCGCGGGACTATAGCGGCCCCGGAGTCGGGGTCAACCCGGCGGGCCGAGGCGCTGCCGGACACTCTGGTTTGATCGGACGGCGCCTCGACAGCGCCTCGGACGCGAGATACGACCCTACCGCATCCCGGAGATCGACATTGAGCGCCGACCTGATCGACCATCGAGGCACCCTGTCCGAGACGGGCCGTCCAGAGCGGATCGCCGGGGGCGTGGGGTTGACCGTCGCGGGCGTGGCCGTGGCGGCGCTTGGGTTGGCGTGGTTCTCCCAGCTCGTGCTGGAGCTAGCGCCGTGCAAGCTCTGCCTGGAGCAGCGTTACGCCTACTATCTGGACATCCCGCTCGGGCTGCTAATCGCCTTCGCGGCCTGGCGCCGCGCGCCGGTCGGACTGCTGGCGGCGGGGCTGGTCGTGCTCGGCCTGATGGCGCTCGGCAACGCCGGCCTTGCCGCCTACCACGCCGGCGTCGAATGGCGGTTCTGGGCCGGTCCGTCGGATTGCTCGGGACCGATCCTGGACCTCAGCAAGGCCGGCGGCCTGCTGGCCCAGCTCGACACGGTCAAAGTGGTGCGTTGCGACGAGGTGCAGTGGCGATTCCTCGGCCTGTCGTTTGCCGGCTACAACGTGCTGGTGTCGCTGGCGCTCGCCGCCCTGTGCGGATGGGGCCTTGGGCGTCTCAAGCGGCGCTGATGGTCAGTCGTCGACGTCGTCCGGGCTGTGCCCGAACCAATGCACGATCCCCGGCGTCACGATCGAGACGTAGATGAAGCGCGACAGATGGTGCGCGCCGACGAACACCGGATCGATGTGCAGCGTCAACGCCAGCGCCATCATGGCGTCCATCGCTCCGGGTGAGAACGCCACCACCAGGTCGTTCAGCTTGACCGGCGTGGTCAGCATGATGGCGACGACGAACACTGCCGAGATCGCGATCGCGACGGCGAACGAGCCGAGCGCCGCCCCGATATAACTGAGGATCGTGCGCGGCTTGATGGCGCCGAACCGAGCGCCGATCAGAGTGCCGATTCCGACCAGTGCGGCCAGATAGGCCCATTGCGGCAGCGTGCCTTCCACCCAACCGCCGCCGTGCAGCACCGATGAGCCGAGCATTGCGCCGAACATCCAGCTTGCGGGGAAGTTCACCAGCCGCAGCAGCAGCGCGACGCCGACCGCGACAGCGATCAGGACCGCCAGGACGAGCGGTGTCGCCTCCGGCCCGCGGGACGGCAGCGCCCCGTGACCCGCCATGCCGATCAGCGCCAGCAGCATCGGTACTGCGCTGGTCAGGATGATCACGCGCATGACTTGAACGACGGCAATGCCTGGCACATCCGCTTTGCGTTCGGTAGCCAGCATGATGATCTGCGATAGCGCACCGGGACTGCCGGCCAGCAATGCCGACGTCCGGTCCCAGCCATGGACGCGCTGCAGATAGATGCTGCTGCCGAAGGTGGCGCAGAACGTCGCCACCGCGAGCAGCCCGATCGTCACCGGGTAGGACGCCAGATTGTGCACCATGGTGGGCGACACCACAGAGCCCAGCGAGACGCCGAGCGCCATTAGCACGATGTGCGATAGTGGCGGCGGCAGGCCCATCTTGCGTCCGGCAAGGCCGGCGGCGCCGACCGCGATCATCGCGCCCGTGATCAGTCCGCCGGGGAGCTGGGCCCAATAGAACAATGCGCCGCCGGCAGAGCCGATGGCGATCGTTTCGATCACCTGGAGAGTCTTGGACCGCAATGTCATGGCGGTCAGCGCGGGATTTTGAGGCACGCGACCTTATTGCAAATCATTATACCTTCGGCAATTGCGCCTCGCGCGCGCAGCCATGCCGGCGGCGCGGGTACTCGCGGTCCGTCGCCGCTGGTAATCGGATCGCAATTGTCAGTTGCATGCCGCGAGATAGAATACTGCCGGGTGGCACACCAGGGAGATGGGACATGAGAGTTCTGAGGTACGAGACCCGTGCGGCGCTGCTGACGGCGGCGGCGCTGCTGACATGGTCGGCCGCAACGCCCGCGCAGGCGCTGACCGCGCAGGAGTGCAGTGCCAAGTATCAGGCCGCAAAGACCGACGGCACACTGAACGGGCAGGGCTGGAACGACTTCCGCAAGGAGCATTGCGGGGCAGCCGCGAGCGCCGACAGCAAGGCGGCGGAAGCCAAGCCGGCAGATGCGAAGCCTGACGCGAAGCCGGAAGCCAAATCCGAAGCCAAGCCGGCCGACTCCAAACCCGAGAGCAAGTCGAAAGCAAAGAGCGCCGCAGTGCCGTCTGTGCCGCAGGGGCCTGCGGTGTATCCAAGTGCGATCGACGCCAAGTTCGCCCAGGAAAAGCCGACGCTGGCGCGGCTGCATACCTGCGCGCAGCAGTGGAAGGCCAATAAGGCCGCCAACACAACGGGCGGCCTGCGTTGGATCCAGAAGGGCGGCGGCTACTGGAGCGAGTGCAACAAGCGCCTAAAGGGCTGATTAACCCCGAACGGGACGGCAGCCTCATCGTCGGACGAAGGCTCTTGGCGACGACGACGGTATCGGGTGCATAGCAGCCGTCCCGCTCCTGCGATTGACAGGCTCCGGCGGAGCCCGCATCGGTGCGCGCGATTTTCCGCGTGAGGGAACCTGATGATCGCCAGTGTCGGCCTGATCCTGCTGTGCCAGCTCGTCGGCGAAGTGATCGCTCGCGGGCTCGGGTTGCCGCTGCCGAGCCCGGTGTTGGGGTTGTTGTTGTTGTTCGTGCTGCTCGTGGTGCGCGATTACATCAAGCCGCTCGCGATCGGACCGCTCGGCAATGGCGGCGTCGAGGATGCCTCCAAGGGCATGCTGGCGCATTTGTCGCTGTTGTTCGTGCCCGCCGGTGTGGGGGTGATCCAGCAGCTCGATATGATCACCACACACGGTATTGCGATCATGCTGGTCCTGGCCGGCTCGGTGCTGATCACGCTGGTGGTCACGGTGGTGACATTCGTGGTGGTGGCTCGGCTGCTGGCAATGTGGGTACCCCGATGAACGCCAACCCGTTCTCGCTGTGGGTGTACCTGTCGCAGACGCCGCTGCTGTGGCTGACCGTGACGCTGCTGGTCTATGCGGCGACCGATGCGGTGTCGCAGGCGACCGGGCGCAATCCGCTGGTCAATCCGGTTCTGCACGCCATGTGGATCATCGGCGTGTTCCTGTGGGCGACCGGCACCTCCTACACGACCTATTTCAGCGGCGCGCAGTTCGTGCATTTTCTGCTCGGCCCCGCCACCGTGGCGCTGGCGGTTCCGCTGTACGAGAACCGCAAGCTGGTGCTGGCCGCGATTCTGCCGATGGCCCTGGCGCTGGTGGTCGGCTGTGTCACCGCGATCGTTTCGGTGGTCTGGCTGGCGCAGCTTGCCGGGTTGCCTGAGACGGTGGTGCTGTCGCTGGCGCCGAAATCGGTGACGGCCGGCGTCGCAATGGGTATCAGCGAGTCGCTGCATGCCGACCCGTCGCTCACCGCGGTGGCGGTGATCCTCACCGGCATCCTCGGCGCGATCGTCGTCTCGCCGCTGATGAACCGGCTCGGGATTCGGGACTACCGGGCGCGCGGCTTCGCCGTCGGCCTCGCCTCGCACGGCATCGGCACCGCGCGGGCATTCCAGGTCGACGCCATTGCCGGCGTGTTCGCCGGCATCGCGATGAGCCTGAATGCGCTGATAACCGCGCTCCTGGTGCCGGTCCTGGTTACTCTGCTGGTGCGCTGAGCCAGCGCGGCCGCCGTCGCTGCAGTGTGATTTGCCGCCGCCGCAACCGCCGCGTTACGTTCGCGCGCACGATCACCAGCCGAGGAACTCGCCGATGTCGGACGCCTCTGTGCTATCCGCCGCACATGCTGCGGCACCGCCGCCGAGCTGGGCGATGCCGCGCCCGATTTTGGCGATCGTGGCCGCGCTGATCGCGGCGGCTATGGCCGCGCTGGCCGTTCCCGATGCGGCCTCGGCTGCAAACGCCCAGAGCGATGCCGAACTGGTGCTGTTGCTGCGCTTCATGGCGGGCGTGAAGGCCGTACTGGCGCTGGCCGCGCTTGGTGCGGTGGTGTGGCGGCTCGGCTATGCGGCTTCGCCGTTCCTCAGTGCAGTTTATCTGTTGGCGCCGGCCCTGATGGTCGCAGCACCGGTGCTGATCTGGCAGATCGCCCCGACGGCGCTCGGCGCCGGGCTGTTTCATGGCGGCCTGGCGCTGCTGCTGCTCGCTCTGTTCGCCGACCGCGGCCAGACCTCGAAACTGGTCCGGCACAAACTGTTGGCGCGGCACACCGCCTGAGCTCTACGCCGCCGGCACCTTCAGCCAATCCAAGAGAGCGACGTTGGCCTCGCGCGGGTAACTGTGGCTGAGGTCGGCGATCTCGCGGTAGCTGACGTCGGCGCCGGCCGAGACCAGCGCCTCGTGCGCCTGCCGGGCCACCTCCACCGGAAACATCCAGTCGTGGCGGCCGTGGACGATCTGGATCGGCAGCCCGCGCAGCCGTGACGAATCCGCCGCCCCCGCGAGCAGCGGATGAAAGCTCGCGGCGATCGGCGCCAGATGGGTGAAGGGCGAGTCGCTGGTCAGGCCCGAGACGTAGCAAAACGTGCCGCCGTCGCTGAGGCCGGTCATCAGCAGCCGGGACGGATCGATCCGCCAATGCCCCCGCACCTCGTCGAGGATGCGGGCCAGATTGGGCGAATCGACATCCTCGCCCATCAGCGCCCAGGTTCGCCCGGTCGCAGTCGGCGCCACTACGATCGCGCCGCGGGCGCGGGCGTCGCGCAGCCAGCTCCACAGAAACAGCCGGCCGTGACCGCTGCCGCCATGCAGCGCCATCACCAGCGGCCACTCCCGATCGGGGGCGTAATATTCCGGCACGTAGAGCGAATAGCCGCCGCGGCTGCCGGGCTCGTTGAACCGGTGAAACACGCCGCTGTCCGGATGCTTCGGCTGCGTCAGTCGCGCCAGCAATGCTTCGTTCTGCTGGTTGTCCGGATCGAGGAAGAAACTCGACACCGGCGGCAGATTGGCAGCGAGCGGATACAGCGCCTCCAGCGCCTGCGGCAGATGCCGGAGCGCCCGGAATACATCGCCGAGATCGCCCTGGCCGGCATCGACCGCGCGCAGGCCGGCAAAGGCCGTGAGCGCCTGCTCGCCGGCGGTCTGCAGCGGACCACGCAGATGCGCGAAGGTCTCAGGCCAATTCGCCAGTCGTGGCAACTCGGTCTGCAGGGCCTCGTCGGGCGTGCCGGCGAGCTTAAGAAGGTCGCCGAATTCCGGCGGGTGCAGATAGCGCGCGACGAAGCCGAGCGATTCGAGGCTCTGCAGCAGCGGCGGCAGCAGCGCCACGATGTCGTCGATCACGGCTTCGCTCATCCCATCCCTTCCCGATTTCTGTCTGCGAAGGTCCGACAGTGTCAGGGATCGGGCCGGCTGCAAACCGCAAACCGAGCGCGAAGCGGTGATCCGGCAGGTCCCATTCGGCGCAAAACCCTTTAGGGTGGCGAGGAGCCAAAGGCCGGCGGGATCGTTGCCGTCGGTGAGGCAAGGGGACCTGGATGCCGGCATCCGAAAACAAGTTCTTCATTCTTCTGCTGGTGGTCGCCACCGGCCTATTCGGTTGGATCCTGTGGCCGCTGTACAGCGCGGTGCTGTGGGGCATGGTGATCGCGATTCTGTTCGCGCCGCTGAACCGGGGCCTCAACCGCGCCTTCGGCTTCCGGCGCAACCTTGCGGCTCTGATGTCGGTGACGATCATCGTGCTGATGGTGCTGCTGCCGATGTCGCTGCTCGGTGCAGCGTTGGCCAGGGAAGCGGCCGGCATGTACACCAAGATCGAGTCCGGCAACCTCGATCTGCTGAAAACCATGCGGGAGCTATTGGCGGCCCGGCCGGATTGGCTCGGCGATCTGCTCAGCCGTTTCGGCGTCGGCAATCTCGCGGACATCCAGCAGCGGCTGTCGGCTGCGCTGTTGCGCGGCAGCCAGTATCTGGCCGGGCAGGCGCTCGACATCGGGCAGAGCACCTTCGACTTCACCGTCAATCTGTTCGTGATGGTGTATCTGCTGTTCTTCCTGCTACGCGACGGAGATCTTCTGGCGGCGCGGATCCGGCGCGCGACGCCGCTCGGCGTCGATCATCAGACCCGGTTGCTGGACAAGTTCACCGTGGTGATCCGCGCCACCGTGAAGGGCAACATGCTGATCGCCCTGATCCAGGGCGCGCTCGGCGGGCTCGCCTTCTATGTGCTCGGCATCAGTGGCGCGCTGATGTGGGCGGTGGTGATGGCGTTTCTGTCGCTGCTGCCGGCGGTCGGCGCCGGCATCGTCTGGCTGCCGATGGCGCTGTATCTGATCGCGTCCGGCTCGGTCTGGCATGGCGTCGGGTTGATCGTGTGGGGCATGCTGGTGATCGGCATGGTCGACAATTTCCTGCGCCCGATCCTGGTCGGCAAGGACACACGGATGCCGGACTACGTCGTGCTGATCTCCACCCTCGGCGGGCTGGAAGTGTTCGGCCTGAACGGCTTCGTCATCGGCCCGGTGATCGCCGCGATGTTCATCGCCACCTGGGACATCTATTCGATCGCGCGCGAGGATGCGGGCGACACGCCCCGGATCGGCGCCGGCACCGGGCCGGCGGCGGTCGCGCCCTCCGAGCCCGGCGGACCCGTGCCGGTCCGCAGCGATAGCGGGACGACGCCTGTCGCCTAGATACCGAACCAGGGCTGCAGCAGCCGGGCGAACCGGCTCTTGAACCGCAGCGGCGCGTCGGTAACGGCGAGGCAGATACAGTCGCCGTCGGGGCCGGCCTGCGGCTGGTGCTCGGTGCCCTCGTCCGTCTCGGCGACGTCACCGCGCCGCATCACCGCAGCGCCGTCGCACAGTGATCCGTGCAACACCAGCGTCAGCTCGCGCCCGGAATGCCCGTGTTCAAGAACACGCGTGCCGGCCTCGAACCGCAGCATCCGCGCGCGAGGACGGCAACCCGGAATGTCGATGGTGATCTGCTGCACCCGTGGCGCCAGCCGTGTCCAGCGCAGGCCGGCGAGGTCGGTGCCCAGATAGCTGCGCAGTGGCTCCGGGATCACGATATCGGAACGCGGCCGCAGCGCCGTTGCAGGGATGGCCGGCGGTGTCTCCGGCTGGTCTTGCGTCCGCGCCAGCACGTTCTGCCACAGCTCCGGTGTCACCGCCGCTGCAGGCAGCGCGTCGAGCATTTCGCCGCCGAGCGCATCGGCGGCTGCTGCGCGGGCGCGGCAATGCGGGCACAGCGCCAGATGGGTGGCGACCAGCAGGCTCGAGGCCTCGTCCAGCGTACCGGCGGCATAGCTCAGCAGCAGATCATCGCCGATATGGTGCCGCACCGTCATCGCAGTTCTCCGGCGGGGGTGTCGAGCGCGGCGCGCAGTTTGCCGAAGGCGAGCCGGATCCGCGATTTCACCGTGCCGACCGGCAGGCCGAGCTGTTCGGCGATCTCGCTATGCGATTGGTTTTCGTAGAACGACAACATCAAAACACTCTTCTCGTTGAACGACAGCGTCTCCATCACCTCGCGCACCCGCTGCTCAGTTTCGGTGCGCTCCAGCCGCCGGTCGGGAGGCTCCTCCTCGTCGGGTACGAACGCCGGATCATGGGGATCGAAGCCAGGCCGCTTCGCCTGGCGCAGCCGGTCGATGCTGAGATTGCGCGCGATGGTGAAGATCCAGGTCGAGGCCGAGGCTCTGGCCGGGTCGAACTGCGCGGCACTGCGCCAGACCGACACCATCGTCTCCTGGGTGATCTCTTCGGCCAGTGCCGGATCGCCGCCGCGCCGCGCGAAGTACGATTTCAGGCGCGGCGCGAAGTGGCGAAACAGTGTCTCGAACGCCGCGCGATCCTGCCCGGCCGCGATGCGGACGATGCAGTCCGCCATCTCCGCCGAGGGCGGGCGTGGACCGTCGCGCAATTGATCCATGACGACCGCTCCGTTGCCGGGCGCGCACCGATCCGCAAGATCGCCGTGAGGCGCACGCTCTGAACCCTGCAGCCTAACGCGGGGCGCGGCGATGCGGAGCGCGCCATGTGTCGCGCTCACATGCTCGCGAGTAGTAATCAGGTAGTCGCGCGCGAGAGCCGAATCTGGTGTGCGGAGAATCATGAGCAGCGAGAGCGCGGTCGGATCGATTGCATTTGTTCTGATACGAGCCGGCCGATCGTTTGGATCACCGCATCCCGAGAAAAATCGCATGCGGCGCCTGAGCGCATCAGGCTGGATGCGGCTCACGCGGCTGTGATGGCAAGGCAGTGATCCGTCGGCGCCGCCGCTTCGTAAACAGCGTGCTAACAGCCAACGGGAGGTTTGATGATGTCGATGCTTCGGAAACTGAACGGCATGGAAGCTGCTGTGATCGGCGGTGCGCTCCTGATGACGCTCGCTCCGCTGGTGCCCTACGCGATGCTCGGTTGATCTTCGGCGAAAGCAACGTGACCGATCGAACGCGAGTCCAGCATGGTCGTGGGGCCTGCCGGCGATGCCGGCGGGCCCTCGACTGTGAGTTGGATTTTTGCGTGGTTCGGCTGCTGCGCCGAACAAATCAGATCGTCAGCTCGCCTTGCCAGACAGCGTCTGCACCAGTGCGATGAACTGACTCGCGAGCGGGTTGTTGGCGGCGGTCGTCAGTGCATGAACGTCGGCCGAAATCGGCGGTCCGGCGATCGGCCGATACACCACGTCGGGGTGGGCCAGCTTGCTGACGAATTCCGGGATGATGGCGACGCCGAGACCTGCTGCGACCAGACTCGTCAGCGAGGTCGACTCGATCGCCTGATGGGTGACGCGCGGCGCGTAGCCCGCCTCGAAACAGCACTGCCATAAGTATTTCGCAAACAGGGAGTCCTCCAGCCGCAGAAACACGAAGCTCTCGTCCCGGAGATCCGCCAGGGTCACCTTCCTGGCCGATAGCGCATGGCCTTTCGGCAGGACCAGCCGGACCGATTCCCGCCACGCCAGTTCGCTGGCGATCTCGGCATCCTGCGGCGGACAGCGCAGGAAGCTCACATCGGTCTGGCCGGATTTCAGCGCCGCAACCTGTCGGTCGGGCGACATCTCGTGGATGCGGAGATCGACGTTCGGATAGTTGAGCGCGAATTGCTGGATCGCCCGTCCGAGCGGGCCGGTCAGCACTGATCCGGTCAGCCCGACATTGAGGATGCCGGCGGTGCCTGCGCCGATCGAGCGGGCGCGCTGAACGGCATTGTCGGCGCGCTCCAGAATGGCGAGCGCCTGCTTCAGGAAATCCTCGCCGGCGCGGGTCAGCGCCACACGCCGGGTCGTCCGCTCGAACAGCGGGGTGCCGATCTCGGCTTCCAGGTCCCGAATTTGCTGACTGAGCGGAGGCTGGGCGACGCCGAGGCTCTCGGCGGCTGCCGTGAAGTTCAGGTGCCGCGCGACGGCGGCGAAATAACGGAGATGGCGGATTTCCATCCTCAAATCATATGCCAAACGTCTCAATCGAGACATATGAAATATTTGACGTCTAGAAACTCAGCAGTGATTGTTTCTCAGGCTCCAGATCCCGGGAACATTCCGATGAAGCGGTTTTTCGCGTCGCTGTTTGGGCAGGTGGTCACCGCCCTCGTGCTTGGTGTCGTCGTCGGTGCGCTGTGGCCTGAGGTCGGGGTCGCGCTGAAGCCGCTCGGCGACCTGTTCATCAAACTGATCAAGTTCGCGATCGCGCCTCTGGTATTCGGCGTCGTCGTCAACGGCATCGTCGGCGCCGGAGACCTGAAGAAGGTCGGACGCGTCGGGCTGAAATCGCTGATCTACTTCGAGGCGGTGACGACGCTGGCGCTCGCGCTCGGCATCGCGCTGGCCTACGTGTTCCAGCCCGGCGCCGGCATGAACGTCAACACGGCGACGCTCGATGGTTCGGCGCTCGCCGGCTACAGCAGCCACGTCAAGGAAGTCACCGGCTTCACCGACTTCATCATGCGGCTGGTGCCGACCACCTTCATCGATGCGTTCGCCAAGGGTGACGTGCTGCAGGTGCTGATCATCGCGATCCTGTTCGGTGCCGGCTTGTCGCTGCTCGGCGAGCGCGGCAAGCCCTTGGCCGACAGCATCGAGCGGATCACCGAGGTGCTGTTCAAGATCATCGGCATCATCGTCAAGCTGGCGCCGCTCGGTGTGCTCGGCGCGGTGTCGTTCACGGTCGCCAAATACGGCATCGGCTCGCTCAAGCAGCTCGGCCTGCTTGTCGGCCTGTTCTATGTCGGCGTCGCGCTGTTCGTGTTCGTGATCCTCGGCGGCATCATGCGGCTGGCGGGCTTCAGCCTGATCAAGCTGCTGGCTTATTTGCGCGAAGAACTCACGGTGGTGGCCGGCACCGCGTCGTCGGACAGCGTGCTGCCGCAGGTGATGCGCAAGCTGGAGCGGCTCGGCATCAAGGACTCCACGGTCGGTCTGGTGATTCCGACCGGCTACTCGTTCAATCTCGACGCGTTCTCGCTGTACCTGACGCTGGCGACGGTGTTCATCGCCCAGGCCACCAATACGCCGCTGTCGTTCGGCCATCTGCTGGTGATCCTCGGCATCGCGCTGCTCACCTCCAAGGGCGCCCACGGCGTCCCCGGCTCGGCGATCGTGGTACTGGCCGCGACGCTGTCGGCGGTGCCGGACATTCCGCTGATCGGCCTGGTGCTGGTGCTCTCGGTCGACTGGTTCGTCGGGATCGCCCGCGCGCTCGGCAATCTGGTCGGCAACTGCGTGGCGACCGTGGTGATCGCCGCATGGGAGGGCGATATCGACCGGGCTCAAGCGAAGCGTGTGCTGAACGGCGAGGTCACCACCGACACCGCCGCGATCCTGGATGCGCCGGTCGCGGAAGCCTCCGCCTGACGGCGGCCCGCCAACGAGAAACCATGGGAGAGGCCCAATGAACGCCCCAACCTACAACCCGGCCTGCGGCGGCCTGCCGCCTCAGACCGCGCTGCACACCGGCCGCGCGGTGTTCACCGAGGCCTATGCGGTGATCCCGCATGGCGTGATGAGCGACATCGTCACCAGCCTGCTGCCCGGCTGGACCAATACCCGCGTCTGGATTTTGGCGCGGCCGCTGTCCGGTTTCGCCGAGACCTTCGCGCAATATCTGGTGGAGGTCGCGCCCGGCGGCGGCAGCGATCATCCGGAGCCGGACCCGCAGGGCGAAGGCGTGCTGTTCGTGGTCGGCGGTACGCCGAGCCTCGATCTCGGCGGTAACACCCACGCGTTGCGCCCCGGCAGCTACGCCTATCTGCCGCCGGGCTGCGGCTGGCGGCTGCGCAACGCTGGCAGCGAGCCGGCGCGCTTCCATTGGGTTCGCAAAGCCTATGAAGCCGTCCCCGGTCTCGATGCGCCGGACGCCTTCGTCACCCATGAGTCGGAGATCGAGCGGGCCGGCATGACCGGCACCGGCGGCAGCTGGGCGACGACGCGCTTCGTCTCGCCCGAGGACCTGCGCCACGATATGCACGTCAACATCGTCACGCTGCAGCCCGGCGCCTCGATCCCGTTCGAGGAGACCCATGTGATGGAGCACGGGCTGTTCGTGCTCGAAGGCAAGGCGGTGTATCGGCTGAACCGCGACTGGGTCGAGGTCGAGGCCGGCGACTTCATGTGGCTGCGCGCGTTCTGTCCGCAGGCCTGCTACGCGGGCGGTCCCGCCCCCTTCCGCTATCTGCTGTACAAGGACGTCAACCGCCATCCGGCGCTCGGCCGCCGCGGGCTCGGACGATGACAGACACCGCGCGAAAAATCGTCGCCCAGCCGCTGAGTGCAGCGGCGTTCGCGCCGTTCGGCCAAGTGATCGATACGGCGCAGGTCGACTCGCGTCCGATGAATGCCGGCAGGGCGAGGCGCTTCCACGATCTCGCTGAGATCGAGGTGATCGGCGACGGCGCCCGCGTGGTGGTCGGTCTGGTCGAGGCGCAGCCTTACGCGGTGCCGCTCTGGCTCAACCTGGTCGAGCGCCATCCGCTCGGCGCCCAGGCGTTCGTGCCGCTGAACGCCGCGCCGTTTCTAGTGGTCGTCTGCCCGGACGAATCCGGCAAGCCGGGCGCGCCGCAAGCCTTCATCACCGCCCCGCATCAGGGCGTCTGCTACGCCCGCAACACCTGGCACAGCGTGCTGACGCCGTTCGGCGCCGCGCAGGATTTCGTGGTGATCGACCGCGGCGGACCGGGGGTGAATCTGGAAGAGCACCTGTTCGACGAACCGTGGATCGTGCACCTGTCGACCAGCCGCTGACGTTCGCGGCTCTGCAAACGAGCCGTGCCGGACGTCTCGTCGCTGACGGCTACGTCCGTTCGAACGTGATGCTGTAGCCGAAAGCGTTGCCGACGCAGCGCAGCTCGCGAAATCCCGCGGCCGAGACCCGCTCCCGCACGCGGCGGCGGGAGACGTAGTGCGGATCGAACACGCTTTCGGCGACCAGCAGCCGGCCGCCGGGGCGCAGCATGCGATGCACCGAGGGAAATATCTCGGTGCCGCTCGGAAATTCGCCGAGTGCCATCACCATCACGGCCGCATCCAGCGAGCCCGCCACGACGGCCGCTTCCCGCACGTCGGCTCGGAGCAGGCGGATATTGGTCAGCGCTTCGGCTGCAGCCTTGGCCGCAACCTTCGCCAGCATCCCGTCCTGGACGTCGAGCGCGGTCACCTGGCCGTTTGGTCCAACGGCCCGCGCCAGCGGGAGCGTCACGCGCCCGGGGCCGCAACCGATGTCGATCGCATGGTCGCCTGGTCGCAGCTGCAATTGCGCCACGACCTGCTCGGAGCGCGTGGCGCGCGCCAGCGGGTTTTCCATCTCCACCAGCCAGGCGATCTCCGAGGGGCAAGGCAACACCGTCCGCCTGGACGCCATACGCCAGCCGATCCAGAGGGCCGGCGGCAACAGCAGAAGAAGAAAACCCGACATCACTGATCCGTTCGCACGCGAATTCGAGCGTAGCAGTGCAGCCTGTCGGTGGCGGTGTAAAGCGAGCAGGGAAGCTGCGCCGGCGTGCCGAGTCGAGACGGCTTCCGGCCGAGGGTGGACTACGGGTCCAGCTCGGTGTCCCAATATAAGTAATCGAGCCAGCTCTCGTGCAGATAGTTCGGCGGGAACAGCCGGCCGTTGCGGTGGAGCTGATGCACTGTCGGGGCGAACGCGGTCTGGCGTGGGAACATCTTGGCTTGCTCGGGCGTCAGATTGCCCTTGCGCAAGTTGCACGGCGAGCAGGCCGCGACGACGTTCTCCCAGGTGGTCTGGCCGCCCTTGGAGCGCGGGATGATGTGGTCGAAGGTGAGATCGTCGGGCGCGCCGCAATATTGGCAAACGAACCGATCGCGCAGGAACACGTTGAACCGCGTGAAGGCCGGATTCGTGGTCGGTTTGACGAAGGATTTCAGAGATACGACGCTGGGGAGCCGGAATTCGAGGTTCGGGCTGTGCACCGCACGGTCGTAATGGGCGACGATATTGACGCGATCAAGGAACACCGCTTTGACCGCGTCCTGCCACGACCAAAGCGACAACGGATAGTAGCTGAGCGGCCGGAAGTCCGCGTTGAGCACCAGCACCGGCCAACCGCCATGTGAGACATGCGCGTTCAAGAAACGCTCCTGACCCCCGTCGATCGACGCTGCGAAGCAGCATGCGAAGGCATACTACAGTCAGGGTGACGGCCTTGTGAAGGGCGATGCAGAAATGTCCCTCCCGCAGGGCGGGATTTCAGCCCAAGCTGGGCCGCATAGGCAGCAGACGTATTCCAGAAAACTGTCGCTATAGAGGTGTTTGTTCCATTTTTACCAGCCGCGTTGACGGGGCCGTGGCGGGCTAGCAGATTGACCCTGACAGTTCCCGTAAATCCGCCAATCCAAGTGAGGAGGCGTCATGTCCAGCGCAGCAACCGCATCGATCAAAGCCGTCGCAGAAGCACCAGCCCATCGTCCCGGCCGCGGCCGGGTGTATGAGTCGATCGCCGATGCTTACGGCGATACGCCGCTGGTACGTCTGAACCGGCTGCCGCAGCAGCACGGCGTCAAGGCGACGATCTATGCCAAGCTCGAGTACTTCAATCCGGCGAGCAGCGTGAAGGACCGTATCGGTGCGGCGATGATCGCGGCGCTGGAGCAGGAAGGTATCATCAAGCCCGACACCGTGCTGATCGAACCGACCTCCGGTAACACTGGTATCGCGCTGGCCTTCGTGGCGGCCGCCAAGGGCTACCGGCTGAAGCTGGTGATGCCGGAATCGATGTCGATCGAGCGCCGCAAGATGCTCGCCTTCCTCGGCGCCGAACTGGTGCTGACCGAAGCCGCCAAGGGCATGAAGGGTGCGGTCGCGAAGGCCGAAGAGCTGGTGGCGGCGACCCCGAACGCCGTGATGCCGCAGCAGTTCAAGAACCTCGCCAACCCGGCGGTGCATCGCCGCACCACCGCGGAGGAGATCTGGAACGACACCGACGGCGCGGTCGATATCTTCGTGGCCGGCGTCGGCACCGGCGGCACCGTCTCGGGCGTCGGCCAGGTGCTGAAGCCGCGCAAGGCGTCGCTGAAGGTGGTGGCGGTCGAGCCGGAGGAAAGCCCGGTGCTGTCGGGCGGCGCGCCCGGCCCGCACAAGATCCAGGGCATCGGCGCCGGTTTCGTGCCGGACATTCTCGACCGTTCGGTGATCGACGAGGTGGTCAAGATCCCGAGCGCCACCGCGATCGAAACCTCGCGCGCGCTGGCGCGGCACGAAGGCATTCCGGGCGGCATCTCGTCGGGCGCCGCGATCGCTGCCGCGATCGAACTCGGCAAGCGGCCGGAAAATGCCGGCAAGACGATCGTGGCGATCGTGCCGTCGTTCTCGGAACGCTACCTGTCGACGGTGCTGTTCGAAGGCGTCTGATCGATCAGGCCGTGACGCTACAGCCGGATTGCGGGAGCCATGCCCGCGATCCGGCTCAGCACGGAGTGACCTTAAGTCACCACCAGATCGGTGCCGGTGAGCCGGCGGTAGGCATCGAGATAGCGCTTCGAGGTCGCCTCGACGATCTCGGCGGGCAGCTTCGGCGGCGGCGCTTCGCCGTTCCAGCGGCCGGCACGGCGTTCGGCGTCGAGATAATCGCGCAGCGGCTGCTTGTCGAATGACGGCTGCGACCGGCCCGGCGCGTACGTATCGGCCGCCCAGAACCGCGAACTATCCGGCGTCATCACCTCGTCGATCAGGATGATGCGGCCGTCCTTGTCGCGGCCGAACTCGAACTTGGTATCGGCGATGATGATGCCCTGCTCGCGGGCGACCTCTTCGCCCTGGGTGTAGATCGCGCGCGTCATGCTTTCGAGCGTGTAGGCGGCCTCGTCGCCGACGATCTCGCGCATCCGTGCGATGGTGATGTTCTCGTCGTGACCGGTCTCGGCCTTGGTGGCCGGCGAGAAGATCGGCGGCTCCAGCCGCTCGCTCTCCGTCAGCCCCGCGGCCAGCTTCTCGCCCGCCAGCGTGCCGGAGGCGGCGTATTCCTTCCAGGCCGAGCCGGTGATGTAGCCACGGATCACGCATTCGATCGGGAATACGGTGGTGCGTCGGCACAGCATGGTGCGGCCGGCCAGCGCCGCGCGATGGCCCTGCAGTGTCGGGACCGCGGCGATGATCTCGTCGATGTCGGCGCTGATCATGTGATGCGGCACCACGCCGCCGAGCTGGCCGAACCAGAATGCGCTCACCTGGGTCAGCACGGCGCCCTTCATCGGAATGGTCTCGCCCATCACCACGTCGAAGGCGCTGATCCGGTCGGTGGTGACGAGCAGCAGCCGGTCGTCGTCGACGGCATAGATGTCGCGCACCTTGCCGCGGCCGATCTTGGTCAGCGGCAGGTCGCTCGAGAGCATCGTGGTCATGGGCGGTGTTCCAGGCAGAGGCGGCCGCCGGCGCGGCCGGCGGCGGGGATCGTTGCGGGCCCGCAGTCTATCATTCCGGCAGCGGAATGAACTCGCTCTCGTTCGGGACTGCGGCGAAACGACCGGTTTTCCAGTCCTGTTTGGCCTGTTCGATCCGCTCTTTGCTGGACGAGACGAAATTCCACCAGATGTGGCGCGGCCCCTCCAGCGCGTCGCCGCCGAGGAACATCATCCGGGTGTCCGTCTTTGCCCGGACAGTGATGCGGTCGCCGGGGCGGAAAATCAGCAGGGTCGGGCCGACGTGACGCTCGCCGGCGATCTCGACCTCGCCGTCGACCACATAGATCGCGCGCTCCTCGTGGTCCGGATCGAGCGGCACCGCGGTGCCGGCCTTGGCGTTGACCTCGACATAGAACCACGGCGACACCATCGTCACCGGCGAGGCCTTGCCGAAGGCCGAGCCGGCGATCACCCGGGCGGTGAAGCCGGTGTCCTGGACCATCGGCAGCGTCGCCGCGGCGAAGTGCTGGAAGCTCGGCGCGATCTCTTCGGAAGCCTGCGGCAGCGCGATCCAGCTTTGCAGGCCGAGCATCGACTGGCCAATGCTGCGTTCGACATCCGGCGTGCGCTCCGAATGCGCGATGCCGCGGCCGGCGGTCATCAGGTTCATCGCGCCGGGCGCGATTTCCTGAATGTTGCCCTCGCTGTCGCGGTGCATGATCTTGCCGTCGAACAGGTAAGTGACGGTGGCAAGCCCGATATGCGGATGCGGCCGCACGTCCATGCCTTTGCCGGCGATGAACTGCACCGGCCCGAAGTGATCGAAGAAGATGAACGGGCCGACCATCTGCCGCTTGCCGTGCGGCAGCGCCCGGCGCACCGCGAAGCCGTCGCCGAGATCGCGCGTCCGCGGCACGATGATCAATTCCAGCGCATCGCAGGTGGTCGGATCGCCGAGCACCGGATCGTTGGTGGGCATCCAGCTCATCTGATCACTCCCTGGTTGTCTTCGTCATTGCAAGGAGCGCAGCGTCGAAGCAATCCAGACACGTGTACTGAGCTGGTTTGCTTCGCTACGCCGCAATGACGAGGCTCGTGCTTCTCATCAATAGTTATCACGCCGTCGGCGCGGCCTGCGGGGCGCTGGCAGTCTTTCCGTTGCCCTTGCGCGGTTCGCTGCTCACCGGCTTGGTCGGCACCAGCTTGCGCACTGCGGAGGCGGCGGCGATCTGGCCGCGTTCGAACAGCGCCTCGTGGTTGGCCTCGATGTCGCCGAGCGCGTACAGGTAGTTGACCATCAGCCCGTGCGACTGGCGCATGCCGTTCGGCGAACGGTCGCCGAGGAAGTTCAGCCGGTCGAGCCGCGCGCCGTTGCCGAGGTGGAAGCGGGCCACTGGATCAAGCGGCCGGCCGTTCGGCCCCTTGACCTGCAGGAAGTAAGCGGCGGCGAGCTGCAGCACGATCGGCTTCAGCCGGTCGGCGGTGTCGGCATCGTCGAACCAGTTCGGCGTATCGAGCGCTTCGAGCGCGGTGCGCGCGGAGGCATCGAGCAGCGTCGAGTCCGGATTGTCGCGTTCGCGCTTCAGCCACTTGGCGAAGCCCGGCACCGGCGACAGCGTCACGAAGGTCTGCACATTCGGCAGCTCGCGCTTGATCTCCTCCACCACCTGCTTGATCAGGAAATTGCCGAACGAGATCCCGGCGAGGCCCTGCTGGGTGTTGGAGATCGAATAGAACACCGCAGTCGTTGCATCGCTGGCGGCGATCGGCTCGCGCTCGAGATCGAGCAGCGGTGCGATCGCGGCCGGGCTGTCCTTGGTCAGCGCGACCTCGACGAAGATCAGCGGCTCGTCGACCAGCCGCGGATGGAAGAAGCCGTAGCAACGCCGGTCCGGCGGGGCCAGCCGCGCGCGCAGATCGTCCCAGTCGTGGATGGTGTGCACCTGCTCGTAGCGGATGATCTTTTCCAGGATGTTGGCCGGCGTCGTCCAGTCGATCCGCTGCAGCACGAGAAATCCCCGATTGAACCACGACGTGAACAGATGCACGAAATCGTCGTCGACGTGACGAAGCTGCGGATGCGCGGCGATGCGGGCGAGCACCGCCTCGCGCATCTTCACCAGCGCCGCGGTGCCGCCCGGCGCGTGATTGAGGCGGCGGATCAGCTCCTGCCGGCGCGGCTCGGCGGCGCGGAGCAATTCACCGGTCGCCTCGGCCGAGGCGTCGGCGCGAAACGCCTCGATCGCGGCGTTGAGTTCGGCGAGGTCGGGCCCGAACTGTTCGGCGAGCGCATCGAGAAACGCCAGCTTGTCGTCTTCGTCGGCAGCCTCGTAGCCGGCGAGCAGCGATGCGGCCAGCGCGACGCCGGATGCTTCACCCCGCCGCGACAGCAGCGTCTCACTAAGCGCGATCAGTTCGTCCCCGGACATCGGCTGTGAGCTGGTCAGCCCGAACAGGCTGCGGCCGCGTTCGGTGAGGCTGTTGAACAAGCCGCCGAGAAATTCCGAAGCGCGGTCTGCAGTGGTGGCTATCGGCATCAGCTTCATCCCCAGGCTTGCGACATCGTCGCCGCACGTACGGAGTGCGGTACCTCGCAACCATAGACGTTCCGGACAACGCCTTCCAGACGCATGAGCAGGGCGATGGTTTCGCCACGGCTTCGTGACCGGCCGGGAAGGGGAGGTGTTGCCTGCGCCGAGTACCGCCGCCGGCTAATTCGCCAGCACTTCGGCGGTGACGTCTTCGACATTGTGCAGCAGGCAGATCAGCTTGCCGCCGGCGTCGCGCACCGGCGTGTTGATCGATTGCCAGTAGCGCTCGACGAACACGCCCTCGGTGTTGCGCATATCGTAGCGCTGCACAGCGAGCGCGTGCGGCTCGCCGGTTTCGACCACGGCGCGCAGCGAGTTGTAGACGTTGCTCACGCCGTCGGCGGTGTCGATCGCCGGATTGTCCGGGAAGATCTCGAACAGCGGCTTGCCGACGATGGCCTCGCGCGCCGTGAACGTCGCGCGCGCATAGGCGTCGTTGATGTCGATGATCTTCAGCCCGGGGCCGGCATCGATCAGCATGTAGGGATGGTCGGAGGCATCGAAGCCGGCGCGGATTTGCGCCAGCACGGAATTGAGATCACCGCCTCGGTTGCGATACGCCAGCGGCGACAGGTCGGCGCCGGAGAGCTGCGAGTGCAGCAGTGCCAGTTCGCGCTTGGCAGACGACAGCAGGCCGAGCAGCGTTCGCCGCAGCTTCTCGTCCTCGGCAGTCTCGAGCAGCTTTTGGAAGTGCGCGATGTTCTGTTCGCAGACGAAACGCTGCATCGGCCGCTCTCCGCCGGGAGTGTCGGCTCTTCTGCTACGCCAGATTGAAAGTATGTCAATACCGCGGAAGGTTCCCTAGCGACCCAAGGCGGTTGCTTCGCTCACCTTGGCGAACCGCTCCAGCGTCAGCACAGCATCAGCAAAACTCTGTGCGCGACCGTCCAAAACCGGACGGGCGAGCTGCAGGAATTTCTGCGTCATCGCCTGGTCGCTCGGGAACGAGCTCGGCTCGCCGGACGGATCGGCGTAGATCCGTTCATGCACGCCGTCCTCGGTGGTGATCGAGACACGGGCGCCGAACGGATGGGTTTTGCCCTCGAGCCGTTCGTCGCGCACCACATCGAACTTGTCAGCAAGTGCATCAATCGCCGGGTCGCCGAGCCGCGTGTAGTCGTCCCAGCCGAAGCTGCCCTGCTCCAGCGCCAATGCGCCGGTGAAGAACATCGAGAATTGACCACCGACGATCGAGCGCGGATGCCGCTTGGTCGGCGCGTCGCCGGTGAGCGTGATGCCGTTCTTGTGCAGCCCGACCTCGACGCGCGTGATTTGCTCCGGCGTCAGATTGTGCTCGCGGCGCATCGCGATCAGCGCGTCGATCGCGGCGTGGGTGTAGCGGCAGCTCGGATACGGCTTCACGCCGATCTTCATGGTCTCGTAGACGCTGCCGAGATCGGCCACCGCTTTATCGGGATGCGGCGTGTCGGTGTAGCCGACCAGGAGCCCATGGATGCCTTCGACCGACTCGGTCGAGCCGATGAATCCGTTCTTCGCCAGCGTCGCAGCGATCACGCCGTTCATCGCGGCGGCTCCGACCTGGTAGCGCTTGTTCCAGGCACCGTTGACCAGGAATTGCAGCGAGCCCGCGGCCTGGCTGCCCGAGACGCCGAACGCCGCGACGGTCTGATCCTGCGACAGGCCGAACAGTTTGGCGGCCGCTGCGGCGGCGCCGTAGGTGCCGGCGGTTGCGGTGGGATGGAAGCCGCGTGCGTAGTGCGAGGTCGGGTCGAGTGCGTTGCCGAGCCGGCAGCACACTTCGTAGCCGGCGACGATCGCGGTCAGCACGTCGCGGCCCGAGGCGCCGACCAATTCGCCGACCGCGAATGCGGCCGGCACCACCGGCGCCGAGGGATGCAGCGACGAATCGGCGTGGGTATCGTCGAAATCGAGCGAATGACCGAGCGCGCCGTTCAGCAGCGCCGCCACCGCCGGGGTCCAACGCTTGTCATCGCCGAACACCGTGGATTCGCCGGCTCCGTCGAGCGACAGCGCCTGCAGCATCTGCAGGATCGACGGCGTCGATTCGGCTTCGCGCCGGGCGCGGATCGCGCTGCCGAGGAAGTCGAGCGTCAGCACCTTGGCGCGCGCCAGAACGTCCTGCGGAATGTCGGTGAATTGCAGCGCGGCGACGTAGCCGGCGAGCGTGGCGGTTTCGTTGGCCATCTGGGCTCCCTCTTTTGCGCGGCACGTTAGGCGGGCCGCGAACCCGGTTCAAGCCGCGCTGGTGCAGGCCCCATCCGCAGTGGTGCGGATTTGCGCGGTGCGCAGGGCCGTGCTCTCTGGCGCGGGTGATTCCGCGCCAGACGGTGCAACCGGAACGATTGCTGCCGCCGATGACATCCTCCAGGACACGCCTGCTTTCGCAATGGAAACCGCGCCGGCCCCAATGGGGCCTGGCGCTGCGTATCACCCTCGCGGCGCTGCTTGCGCTGGGGTTCGCGCAAAGCCTGCATTTGCATCTGCCGCTGTGGGCGGTGCTCACCGCGATCATCGTGACGCAGACCAGCGTCGGTCGGTCGCTGAAAACGGCGGGCGATTATCTCATCGGCACCATCGGTGGCGCGATCTACGGCGGCGCCATCACGATCTTCGTGCCGCATCATAGCGAGCTCGGGCTGCTCGGAGCCCTGGCGCTGGCGGTCGCACCGTTGGCGCTGCTTGCGGCCATCAAGCCTAACCTCAACGTCGCCACGGTCACGGCGATCATCGTGCTGCTGGTGCCGACCATCACCAAGGTCGAGCCGCTGGCCTCGGCGATCGACCGCGTGCTCGAAGTCGGGGTCGGGGCAATCGTGGGGCTCGCGGTATCGTTCGTGGTGCTGCCGTCGCGGGCGCAGGGACAGGCGCTCGCCGCGGCGGCGCGCTCGCTGGAACTGATGGCCGATGCACTCGGCGCCCTGCTGGCGGGCCTGACAAAGGGCCTCGACAACGATGCGCTGCACCGGCTGCAGGACGGCATCGGGGCGTCGCTGGTGACGCTCGCGGAAATCGGCGCCGAGGCACAGCGCGAGCGCAACGCCGGGCTGTCACGCGGGCCGGACGTCGCGCCTCTCGTCCGCACGCTGCTGCGGCTGCGCCACGATCTGGTGATCGTGGGCCGGGCCGTCACCGCGCCGCTGCCGCCGTCGCTGCAGGACCGGCTGGGCGGCGCGGTCGACAACCTGCGCCTTGCGGCGACCTCGCATCTGTCGGCCTGCGCCAATGCGCTGCGCGAACGCCGCGCGCCGCCGCCGCTCGGCCTGATGGAACAGGCGCTGGCTGCTTACGTCACGGAAGTCGCAGCGGTCCGGCGGGACGGCTTGATTCGGGCACTCCCCGGCGATCAGGCCGAGCGGTTCTTCGCGCTCGGCTTTGCGATGGAGCAGCTGCACCAGAACTTCCGTGACCTCGAAATGCGGGTCACCGAATGGGCGCTGCCGGGCAAGCCGACCGCGCGGGTCGTGTGAACGTTTAGATTTTGTAAATCATCACGAACACGGCCGCGACCAGCGGCACCGTCGCAGTGATGCCCCAGATCAGCCAGGTCTTGGCGTCGCGCCAGTATTGCGCCGGGATCTCGCCGCCCTGGGCGAAGCTGCGCGCCGTGCGGGCCTGCCGGATCTGCAGCGGGATCAGAATGCCGAACCACATCAGGCCGGAGATCACGAACATGATCTGCCCGGCCACCAGCCAGAACGAGTTGAACAGCGGCATGTCCTTGACCAGCGCGGCGCCGTAGCCGCCGATGATGATCAGGGCGATGCCGGTCAGCGTGAAGATGAAATCCGACACCGTGACGCCGCGCTGCGCGTGCGCGACGATCTTCGGATCGCGGGTCATGTCGGAGAACGCTTTCCAGAAGGCGGTGATGGTAACGTTGCCGACCAGAACGACCACGCCGACGACGTGGAGAAACTTGAAAACATCATACATCGGGTCTGTTCCGCGCCTGTGCCGTCGTGAGCAGCACTCCGCCGCGCCACTGCTCGATTTTTCGCTTCGTGCTCATGGTTTTAGGATGATTGTCAAATCGACCTTCGTCGCGGCGTCGCGCGCATCTTGTTCCCGATCGGATCGTCGGCTGCGCTCTGCGTGGGTGGGCTCGATGCGAGCGCGCCGGCGCGTCTTTAGTTGTCACGAGCATCGCGTCGAGCGCAACGACTGTGGCCACAGAGTCTGTGGCTGCTTCAAGACGCCGCGCTGGATGACCGTGCCGCCGAATCGCTGGGCATCGCCGCGGAGGGAAGCGCAGCGAGGAACATTCGAACCGGCAGCCTGTTGGCCGTGACCGCGACAGGAGGACGACATGAAACAGGTAATGCTCGCTGCGGCGCTTGGTGCGGCCATCGGCGTGTTCGCCGCCGGTGGCGCTTCGGCTCAGACCACAGGTCCGGCCCCGCAGGACTCGACGAAGATGAACAATCCAATGTCTCCCGGCTCGTCGGCGGGCACGGCAAAGACCAGCACGCGCCAGGGCGCCACCACGGGCATGGCAGCCAAGACATCCAAGAAACACCCGACGAAGAAAAACGACGTGCAGCCCAGCAGCATGTCGAAAGGCAGCGCCAAGTAGCTCGCGTTTGCCGAATTCGTCCACGATGATGGCCCGCCGCCCCCAAGCTGCGGGCCATTTTGCGGGTGGCTGCCGGTGGACCCGATTACCGTCCAAGGCCTACCATATTGCAACGCAGCAATTATATGGAAATCCGGGCAGGGGCCCAGACCAGGAGCGACCGTGTCACTTAAGAATCCTATCGACTTCCTCGGGCAGCTCCGAAAAATGCAAAGCATGAATGGTTTGGGTTGGGGGGAGGTGCCTACCGACAACCGCCTGATCGAGACCGTCTCGTTCGGTACCAATCCGGGCGATCTCCGGATGTTCTCGTTCGTCCCCAAAGGGGCGATGCAGCGGCTGCCGCTGGTGGTCGTTCTGCACGGCTGCACCCAGAATGCCGCCGCCTACGAAATCGGCGCCGGCTGGTGCACGCTGGCGCAGCGCTATGGGTTTGCGTTGCTGCTGCCGGAACAGACCCGCACCAACAATCCCAACACCTGCTTCAACTGGTTCAGCCCGGACGACATCCGTCGCGGCAGCGGGGAAGTCGGCTCGATCCACCAGATGATCGAGCATATGACGCGCACGCATCAGATCGATCAGGCGCGGATCTTCGCCACCGGCCTGTCGGCGGGCGGCGGGATGACCGCAGCGCTGCTGGCGACCTATCCGGACGTGTTTGCCGGTGGTGCGGTGATCGCCGGCCTGCCCTATGGCGTCGCGCACAATGTCCGGCAGGCGCTGAAGGAAATGCGCCATGCCACGCCGCGCTCAGGTCATGAGCTCGGCGAGCTGGTGCGTGACGCCACCGCGCATCAGGGACCGTGGCCGAAGCTCGCCGTCTGGCACGGCGACGCCGATCGCACCGTCGACCCGGCGAATGCGGATGCGCTGGTGCGGCAGTGGCTCGACCTGCACGGCCTCGCCGAAGCGCCGACCGCACAGAACGAGGTCTGCGGCTATCCCCATCGCGCGTGGCGCAATTCGAGCGGTGAAACCGTGGTCGAATCCTACACCGTCACCGGGATGGCACACGGCACGCCGCTCGGCGCTGGCGCGGGCGACGAGCGCTACGGCGTCGCCGGCGCGTATCTGCTCGATGTCGGGATTTCGTCGTCCTATCACATCGCTCAGTTCTTTGGGCTGACGAGCCGGATTCACCAGCCGCGGTCCGCGGACACGTCAGCCAAAGATCGGCCGGCCCATGATGGGCATCGCGAACTGACCACGGACGTAGCACGCAGGAGCCGCAAATCCGCCGGAACCGGGCATGCCGAGGGGGCAGCGGCGCCGCCGCACGGCAAGCGCGGGATCGATGTCGGTGCGGTGATCACGCGTGCGCTGACCGCTGCCGGATTGATGAAGTAGGCGGCGCGGTTGCAACTTCGGACTGCCCTCAAGATCGCCGTCGTCGTCGGTCATTGGTGCAGCGGGGTACGGAACAGATCGCGTGACACCGACTTGTCAGACTACCTTTACCGAACGGGAGTCTGACCATGATCAATCGTTTTGCCGGAACCGCCATCGTCGTCCTTGCGCTCGCCGCGCCCGCTGTCGCCCACGCCCAAGGCGTACCCGGTGGCATCGAGCGTGGTGCACGTGACGGCGAGCGGGCCGCTGGTCCGGTCGGCGCGGTCGTCGGCGGTACGATCGGTGGCGTCGTGGGTGGCGTAGCCGGCATTCTCGGTGTCGACGATCGCCCGCAGTTCCGTAGCTACGTCGTCGAACAGCGCCACCCGTCGTATCGCTATCGCGATGAAGTCCGGGTTGGTGTCGTTCTCCCCGGCGACGGCGTGACGTATTACGAAGTGCCGGATCGCTTCGGCCGTGCCAGCGAGTATCGCTACACTGTGGTGAACGATCGCACCGTGCTGGTCGATCCCCGCACCCACAAGGTGGTCGAGATCATCGAGTAATCGGACCGCTGAGCTCGCTTAGCTGATCAATCCAAGGTCGGGCCGCGTCGAGGGACGTGGCCCGATCTTTATTGCTTAGGGTCGCGCGCGTTGCAGTGTTTCCGAGGGCTTTTCACCGAACATGTCGCGATAGTCGCGGGCGAAATGCCCGAGATTGGAAAAGCCGCAGGACAGCGCTGCAGCCGTGACCGTGGTGGGCGTCGCGCCGTCCGACAGCAGGTTATGGGCGTGCTGCAGCCGCACCCGCTTGGCGAAGGCCATCGGCGAGTAGCCACGGCTGCGCTGGAACGCCTTGAAGATGCCGCGTGAGCTGATCCCGGTCAGAGCCGTCAGCTTCTCGATGGTGATCGGCCGCATCCAGTTGGCTTCGATATATTCCTCGACCTGGCGGACGTGCTTCGGCGCGATCCCGTGCGACTCCCGTTCGAGCTGCCGGCTGTAATTGTGCCGGAAGGCGCTGAGGAACAGCAGGGTGATCGCTTCCTGCAGCTCGGCCAGAACCACCGGCGGCAGCGGGCTGCAATTCAGCTGATTGGCCAGGAAGCACAGCATCCGGCGCAAGTTGACCACCTGCGGAGCTTCGTTGTTGGCCGCCGGCTCGAATTCGAGCGAAGCCTTCGGCTTGCAGCCGAGCAGGGTGGTCAGCTTCCGCTCCAGCGCCGAGGTGCTTATGCGCAGCAGGGTGAAGCTGTAGTTCTGCCCATACTCGGTGCGGGCATTGCGGCCCGGCGAGATGATGCCGGCCTGCCGTGCGTTGATCGCCGTGCTGGTGCCGCCGCTGCGGGTGGTGAACTGCCCGGAGAGCGCGATCTGCAGCCGCGCACATTCCCCCTCGGGGAATTCGACCGCGATTGATCCCGTGCCGACACCGAAGGCGAGCGCGATGTCATCGAGCTGGACGAAATTGCTGCGCGCATGGAAGTCAGCGGCGATGGGACCTTCCACCAGCTTGGCGCCGTAAACGGAGCTCAAGGCCTGTCGCAGTTCTTCCGGATCGGCGGTGTCGAACGCGGGGTACCTGGAGAGTGGTTCGTTGAGAAGCTCGACGGTCATCTCCGATTACGTCTCCAGTCCGCACGCAACATTCCAGCCAATCCTGGTAACAGAACGGGGGGACCGGATGTCCTCGTAAGATTCCCAGGTATTTGCCGAAAATTGGACGTAGCAGCGGGCAATAGGTTCAAATGGCTGACCAGAGCACCTTTTGGTGGCTCGCACGGAAAGTTGGTGGCTCGCACGGAAAGCGGTTTTGGCCAGCGCGAACGAGTCGCGCCGGCCGGGTCAGATCGGAAAACAGGTCAAATCGGAAAAACGAAAGAGCCGGAGGCGGCGATCAGGCTTCGCCGGTCAGGAACGGGTTGGTCAGGCGCTCCTGACCGAAGCTGGAGCCGGGGCCGTGACCGCAGATGAAGCCGACGTCGTCGCCGAGCGGCAGCAGCTTCTGGGTGATCGACTGAATCAGGGTGGCGTGGCTGCCGCCCGGCAGATCGGTACGGCCGACCGAGCCGGCAAACAGCACGTCGCCGACGAAGGCGAACCGCATCGCATCGTTGAAGAACACCACGCTGCCCGGCGAATGGCCGGGGCAGTGCAGGATCTGAAAATTCAGCTCGCCGATGCTGACGCTGTCACCGTCGTCGAGCCAGCGGTCCGGGGTGACGTCGCGGACGCCGTCGATGCCGAAGCTGCGCCCGGAGTTGACGACGTTGTCGAGCAGGAACTGGTCGTCGCGATGCGGGCCGATCACCTCGACCTTAAGGGCATCGCGCAGATCGGCGGCGCCGCCGACATGGTCGATGTGGCCATGGGTGAGCCAGATCGCGCCGACGTCGACTTTGGTTTTTTCGATCGCGGCCAGGATCTCGGGCACGTCGCCGCCGGGATCGACCACCACAGCCTTGCGGGTGGCTTCGCACCACAACAGCGTGCAGTTCTGTTGGAACGGCGTCACGGGAATGATCGCGGCGCCGGCTTTGGCCTTGGTCTGGGTCTCGCTCATGGCCGGACAATGCCGCGTCGAAGAGGGTGAGTCAAAGCTGAGCTCACCCTCCAATATCGCGGCTGCGCCCGAACGGGCGGCGTCGCTCGCTATCGCTTCAGCTGCGCCTTCAGGGTCGCCTCGACCTCGCGGTCGAACGACGAGGCCTGCTTCGGCTGCTTGTCGCGCTGGGCCAGCAGATAGGCATCGCGCTGCTTGACCAGGGCCGCGAGTTTGTCGTTGAGCGCCTTGCGGGCCGTCATCTGCGCGTCGAGCTTGGCGGCACGTTGTTCGGCCGGCAGCGCGCGCAACTCGGGCGGCAGATCCTCCTCCTTGACCTGATCGAGCTTCTGTCGACCTGCCTGCACGTCGCTGACCAGGTCGCCGCCGCCGGTGACGGCTTCTGACGAACTGCGGGCGCGCTTGTTGATGTAGCTGGCCATGTCGGACGCCGACGCCGGTGCCGAGGCTGCGACCTTGGCGAGCTGTCCGGTCTTCTCTTCGGTCCGCCGCTGCATCGGCGCCGGGCCGTAGGGGATCACGGTGCCGTTGATCTGTTTCTGCAGGATGATGATGTCGTCGTCGTACGGCGTCTGGATCACCACGATCTGCCCGCCATCCTGCGGGATCGGAATATAGCGGCCACGGCCGCCGTCAGCGATTTCATGCCACACCCGCGCGGTGTCGCGTGCGTCGCCCGCCTGCACCGCGTTGACGATGATGTCCTTCTGCCGGGCGACCGCCAGGGTCTCCGGGTATTTGGTATCCTGCGCGTAGTCCATATGCGGCGGAGCATCGCCGACCAGGAACACGATGCGGCGGGTGTCGCCGCCCTGCCGCCAATGCAGCTTGTTGATCGCCGTATCGAGTGCCTCGTTGACGCTCTCGGGCCAGTCCCCGCCACCGCGCGCCTGCAGTTGCAGGAGTTGGCCGTAGAGGTCCTGGATATCGGTGGTGAGATCGACGCTGCGGACCACGTAGTCGTCGCCGATGTCCCGATAGGCGACCAGCCCCATCCGGATGTCGGCGTCGGGATTGTCGTCGAGGATCGTGGTGGCGATCGACCAGATCTTGCGCTTGGCGCCTTCGATCAGGCCGCTCATCGAGCCGGTGGTGTCGAGCACGAATGCGACTTCGACCGACGGACGCGCGTGCGCGGCCGTCGCGAAGGAGAGTGGAAGCGCCAGCGCCGCCAAGGTCAGCGCAGTTTGGAAGGTGATGCGTTTCATCGTGATGGTCTCCGGCGCCCCCGCCAAGCCCGCAACTCAATGCTCCGCCGTGCAGCGCCTTCGAAGAAGGTGCCGCCGCAACGGTCCTGCGGCCGAGGACGGAACTGACGTGACCGGTTGGGCACCTGCTCCGACTTCGGCTAGACTTGGACGCGATGGAATCGAATGCCGTTCAAATGATTCTGCCGCGTGATTTGCGGCAATCGGAGACCGCGCTGAACATCGCGCGCGGCACGCAGCGGCTGCTGCGTTCGCTGGGCTTTGCCTGCGTCAGCGAACTGCCGCTGCCGTCCGGGCGGCGCGCCGATCTGGTGGCGCTGAATGAGCGCGGCGAGATCTGGATCGTGGAGATCAAATCGTCGGTCGAGGATCTGCGGGCTGATCACAAATGGCCCGATTACCGGGCGCATTGCGACCGGCTGTTCTTCGCCTTCACCCAGGATCTGCCGTGCGAGATCTTTCCGGCCGAAACCGGGCTGATCGTGGCCGACGGCTACGGCGCCCACCTGCATTGCGAAGCGCCGGAGCACAAGCTGCCGGCGGCCACTCGCAAGGTGATGATGCTGCGCTTCGCGCTGGCCGCCGCCCAACGCCTCGGCCGCCTCAGCGACCCGCAGGGATTTGCGGACGGGTAGTTATCCGCCGTCATTCCGGGGCGCCGCGTCGCGGCGAACCCTGAATCTCGATGGATTCTTTGCGTGTCGGATTCCGGGTTCGCGAGCTTTCGCTAGCGCCGCGGAATGACCGCGCTGATCATCGGCAGAGAGCTGGACTTACCGCGGCGCGCGCTTGGCGAGGATGCGCTGCAGGGTGCGGCGGTGCATGTTGAGGCGGCGCGCGGTCTCGGAGACGTTGCGGTTGCACATCTCGTAGATGCGCTGGATGTGCTCCCAGCGGACGCGGTCGGCCGACATCGGGTTCGGCGGCGGTTCGGATTTCTCGGTGCCGGTCGAGAGCAGCGCCGCGACGACGTCGTCGGCGTCCGCAGGCTTCGACAGATAGTCCACTGCGCCCATCTTCACGGCGGTGACCGCGGTGGCGATGTTGCCGTAACCGGTCAGCACGATGGCGCGGCAATCGGGGCGCTCTCGCTTCAGCGCCGAAACGACATCGAGGCCATTGCCGTCGCCGAGGCGAAGATCGACCACCGCAAACGCCGGCGCCGCCTTGCCGATCTGGGCGAGACCGCTGGAGACGCTGTCGCAAGCCGTGACCGCAAAGCCGCGCGTTTCCATCGCCCGGGCCAGCCGGTCGAGGAACGGCTTGTCATCCTCCACGATCAGCAGCGAGCGATCGGTGTGGTCATTCAGTTCGGGAATGGCGTTCACGGCGTGGCTCCTCGTCGAGTGTCACAAGATATGGGGGTGCGACACCGCGCTGCCAAGAGCGAAAGCCTGCGACCGGAGCGCGCGGGGCAGGTCAAGCCATTGTTTCTTCGGTCTTTTCGATGGTCTCGAAGCGGTTCCTGGGCCAGCTGAGCTGGACGATGGCACCGTGATCCGGGAAGGTCTTGTTGCGGAACTCGACCTTGGCACCGGTTCGCTCCAACAGGGTCCGGGCGATGAACACGCCAAGGCCGAGCCCGGAGCGCTCACGATTGGGGTCGTCGGCGCTGCGGCGGCGCGACAGATAAGGCTCGCCGATCCGGCGCAGCACGTCCGGCTTGATGCCGGGTCCGTCGTCCGACACCACGATCTGCACGGTCTCGGCATTCCACCAGGCGTTCACCTCGACGGCGGTGCGGGCGAAGTCGACCGCGTTCTCCAGGATATTGCCGATGCCGTACAGGATCGCGGGGTTGCGCATCACCACCGGCTCGGGTTCGCCGTGCTGCGCCAGCCGGATCTTGATGGCGATGCCGAAGTCGCGATGCGGCGCTACTGCTTCCTCGATCAGCGTCGACAGCGGCATCCGGTCGAACGGCGCGCCGGCCGACGACAGCTGGGCGATCTTGCCGAGGATCTCACGGCAGCGCTGCGCCTGTTCGCGCAGCGTCCGCAGGTCGGAGGCCATCTCAGGCGGGGCGGTTGTCTCCAGCTCGCGCGAGATCAGGAAGATGGTCGACAGCGGCGTGCCGAGTTCGTGCGCGGCCGCGGCGGCGAGGCCATCGAGCTGGGTCAGATGCTGCTCGCGCTCCAGCACCAGTTCGGCGGCCGACAGCGCATCGGCGAGCTTGCGGGCCTCTTCGGTGACCTGGAAGGTGTAGAGGCTGGTGACGCCGATCGCGAGCAGGATCGAGAGCCAGACCCCGACCAGATAGATCCGCGGCAGCGCCACCGGCTCCTCGCCGGCCCAGGGCAGCGGCAGATGGCTGTAGCCGAGGAATGCCGCGCAGCCGGCCGCGAAGATCCCGAGCGAGATCGTCATCCGGGTCGGCAGCGCGGTGGCGCTGATCAGCACCGGCCCGAGGAACAGGAACGCGAACGGGTTCTGCAGGCCGCCGGTAAAGTACAACAGGCCCGCCAGCTCGGAGATGTTGAGCGCGAGCAGCAGCGCGGCGTAGATCGGCTCCATCCGCTGCATCGGATTGAAGGCGATCTGCAGCGCGAGGTTGACCAGGCCCGACACGGCGATGATGACGATGCACGGCATCACCGCGAAGTCGAATTCCAGCCCTTCCGAGACCACGAAGATCGCGGAGAGCTGGCCGAGCGCCGCCAGCCAGCGCAGTCGTAGGATGGTATCGAGGCGAACATGGCGCCGCGGATGCCGGAAGTCGGCGGAAATCAGATCATCGGACATGCGCCGGACAGTAGCGTCGGCGCAACGGGATGCCAATTGACGCCGCCCGCGGCGGATCGCCCGGCTGCAAGCTTGCGCTCTCGGCCGGCAATCGCCAAACAGGCGGCATGATGGCGATCGATAGCGTTGGCCGGGCGGACGACCCGGCGGGGTCTTCCTCCGTGTCTGCGGCGATCGAGGTCTCGCATCTGGTCAAGACCTACAAGATCACGCGGGCGGTCGACGACATCTCGTTCCGCGTTCCGCGCGGCAGCATCACCGGACTGCTCGGCGGCAACGGCGCGGGCAAGACCACGACGATCGCGATGATCATGGGGCTGGTGCTGCCGACCGCAGGGCGGATCCGCGTACTCGGCTGCGCGATGCCCGAGCAGCGCGCCGATGTGCTCGGCCGGATCAATTTCGAAAGTCCTTATGTCGACATGCCGTCGCGGCTGACGGTGCGGCAAAACCTGACGGTGTTCGGCCAGCTCTACGCGGTGCCGGACTTGCGCGGCCGGATTGCCGAACTCGCCGCCGATTTCGATCTGACCGACTTTCTCGACCGCGCCTCCGGCAAATTGTCGGCCGGGCAGAAGACCCGGGTGGCGCTGGCAAAGGCGCTGATCAACCAGCCCGAATTGTTGCTGCTCGACGAGCCGACCGCTTCGCTCGATCCCGACACCGCCGACTGGATCAGGTCGCATCTGGAAAGTTATCGCAAGCGCCGCGGCGCCAGCATCCTGCTGGCTTCGCACAACATGCTCGAGGTCGAGCGGCTGTGCGATCGCGTCGTGATCATGAAGCGCGGCCGGATCGAGGACGACGATACTCCGTCGGCAATCATGGCGCGCTATCACCGGTCGACGCTGGAGGAGGTGTTTCTCGACGTCGCCCGCGGCCGGGCACGGGATGCTGAATCATGAGAAGTCTGGTCGCCAGCCTCGAACTCGGTCACGGCCTCGCCTGGCATCGCATCAGCGCCATGGTGCTGCGCTATTGGTACCTGCTGCTGTCGTCGTGGCCGCGGCTGTTCGAGCTGGTGTACTGGCCGGCGCTGCAAGTGATCACTTGGGGCTTTCTGCAAAGCTACGTGGCGCAGAATGCCGGGTTCTTCGCCCGCGCCGGCGGCACGCTGATCGGCGCGGTGATCCTGTGGGACATTCTGTTTCGCGGTCAGCTCGGGTTTTCGATCTCCTTCCTTGAGGAGATGTGGGCGCGCAATCTCGGCAACCTGATGATGAGCCCGCTGAAGCCGCTCGAGTTTCTCATCGCCTTGATGATCATGAGCCTGATCCGTCTCGCCATCGGTGTGGTGCCGATGGTGGTGCTGGCGATGACGCTGTTCGACTTCAATCTGTTCGGCTTCGGGCTGCCGCTCGGTGCGTTCTTCTGTAACCTGATCTTTACCTCGTGGGCGCTCGGCATCTTCGTGTCCGGGCTGGTGCTACGCCACGGTCTCGGCGCCGAGAGCATCGTGTGGAGCCTGATGTTCGGGGTGATGCCGCTCGCCTGCGTGTACTATCCGGTGGCGGTGCTGCCACATTGGCTGCAGTTCGTCGCCTGGACGCTGCCGCCGACCTATGTGTTCGAAGGCATGCGCGCGTTGCTGATCGATCACCAGTTCCGCGGCGATCTGATGCTGTGGGCGCTCGGCATCAACGTGGTGCTGTTCGTGGCTGCGTTCATCAGTTTTCTGGCGATGCTGAACAGCGCCCGGCGCCACGGCTCGCTGATCCAGAGCGGCGAGTAGGACGATTCCGGACAGGCCTGTGGACTGTCCGTGCTTACTTTTTACGCCGCGAAGCGCATATTTCGATCTTGTGATTGACGCGCCTGTACCCAGCCGCCAGTATGTTGCGCTGCACGGGGTTACGAGGGACACGACACGATGCCGGTTGTCATTGGTGAATTTGGTCGCCCGCCGGATATGCCTGCGGAAGTCAGTCCGGCGCTCACCACGCCGATGTACTGGTTTTACGAGATGGCGCACGCCTCGCTGAATCCAGCGCGGGCGATGTCGGACGCGACCAAGCTGGCGTTCAAGAACCCGCTCAACCCGTGGAGCCACACCGAATTCGGCAAGTCGATCGCCGCGGCCTGCGAAGTGTTCGAACGCACCACCCGCCGCTACGGCAAGCCGGAGTGGGGGCTCGACGACACTGAAGTCAACGGCATGCGGGTCCCGATCGAGATCCACAACGTCTGGGAAAAGCCGTTCTGCCGGCTGTTATATTTCGAACGCAAGCTGGAGCGTCCGCTGCGCCATCCGCAGCCGCGGCTGCTGATCGTGGCGCCGATGTCCGGCCACTACGCCACGCTGCTGCGCGGCACCGTCGAAGCTTTCCTGCCGACCCATGAGGTCTACATCACCGACTGGGCGGACGCCCGGATGGTGCCGATGGCCGCCGGCCGGTTCGACCTCGACGATTATGTCGATTATGTCATCGAGATGCTGCAGACGCTGGGCGGCAACGTTCACGTCATGGCGGTGTGTCAGCCGTCGGTGCCGGTGCTGACCGCGGTGTCGGTGATGGAGGCGAACGAAGATCCATTCGTGCCGCTGTCGATGACGCTGATGGGTGGCCCGATCGACACCCGCCGCAGTCCGACAGCAGTGAACAACCTCGCGGCCGAGAAGGGCATCGACTGGTTCCGCAACCACGTCATCACCAAAGTGCCGTTCCCTCATCCGGGCTTCATGCGCGACGTCTATCCGGGATTTCTGCAGCTCAACGGGTTCATCAGCATGAACCTCGACCGGCACATGGACGCGCATCGCAATCTGTTCAACCATCTGGTTCAGGGCGACGGCGACCTCGCCGACAAACACCGCGAGTTCTACGACGAGTATCTGGCGGTGATGGATCTGACGGCGGAGTTCTATCTGCAGACCGTCGATCTGGTGTTCGTCAAGCACGCGCTGCCGAAGGGCGAGATGACGCATCGCGGCAAGCTGGTCGAGCCGTCCAAGGTCAAGCGCGTCGCGCTGATGACGGTGGAAGGCGAGAACGACGACATCTCCGGTCTCGGCCAGACCGAGGCCACGCATGGTTTGTGTTCGTCGATTCCGGATAATCGGCGCGTGCACTACGTGCAAAAGGGTGTCGGCCACTACGGTGTGTTCAACGGTTCGCGTTTCCGCTCGGAAATCGTGCCGCGGATCTGTGATTTCCATGCGTCGTCGACGAGCGATACGTCGGCGCGCGCGGCGGAGTGATTACTACGCGTCGTCGTTAGCTGGTGCTGTGGATGGCGCGTCGACAGATGATGAGTTTGCGCTGATAAATCAACGCGCAAGCATCCTGATGTCTTGTTTACATGGCCTGGGGGAATCTGGATTCAGGGGTTCCGCAAGTAGTGAGGAGTGAGTCACCTCTCAGGGCATGGTTTTGAATCAAAATTCGCGAAATTTTCGGGTTCCGGGCCCCATCACTTAGGGGTGCGACATCGGCTTTGCCCTGTATATTGGGCAAATGATTTGTTTTTGCGCCGAGCGCTTCCAATGGCGGCGGTTATGGCAGATTCCAGGGGACCTTCTTTTCCCTGGACCTGCAGACATGGCCCGCGCACTTCTCTATCGGCGCCCCACGGAGCCGTCGACCATCCCCGTTCGGCACGGCTCGCAGTTCTTCGCCGTTCGCATTCGCCGCCACCGCCGGGCGCGACGTTACACCTTGCGGATTCATCCGAGCGATCGCGAGGCGATCCTGACGATGCCGCCGCGCGGCACGCTCGCCGACGCCAAGGAATTCGCCCAGCGTCACGGCGCGTGGATCGCCGCGCGTCTCGGCCGGCTGCCGAAGGCGGCGCCGTTCCTGCCTGGCACCCTGGTGCCGCTGCGAGGTCATGACCATAAGATCGTGCATCGCGCCGGCCGCGGCACGGTGTGGACCGAAGTGCGCGAGTCCGGCGAAAAGATCCTGTGCGTCGCCGGCGAGACCGAGCACATCGAGCGCCGGGTGCTGGATTTCCTCAAGCGCGAGGCGCGCAAGGACCTTCAGAAGGCGTGCGATCGCTATGCGCCGGAGCTCGGCGTGAAGGTGACGCGGCTGTCGATCCGCGACCAGTCGAGCCGTTGGGGCTCGTGCACCTCGGCGGGCTCGCTGTCGTTCTCGTGGCGGCTGATCCTGGCGCCGTCCTATGTGCTCGATTATCTGGCTGCACACGAAGTGGCGCATCTGGTCGAGATGAACCACTCGGCGCGGTTCTGGCGCGTGGTCGGCAAGGTGTGCCCGCAGATGGAGCGCGCCAAGACCTGGCTCGACTCCTACGGCAACGACCTGCACCGCTACGGGATCAGCGACTGAACGCCTTGATTGCGGGCGCTGTGCCCGCGTCGCCCTCACCCCCGACCTTCTTCCGCAAGCAGGAGAGGGGGATCGGCTCCCGCTGGGTGAGGTCGCACCGTCAGAGACATCGACGCTCACAAAGCCATCGTCAGACGAAGAGGCGCGCTGTGTGGTCGGCGGCGGCGCCACGCGTGCGGCCGGCTCCCTCTCTCGCCTGCGAGAGAGGGGTGGGTGAGGGCAGCCAAGCAGGCCAACGCCTGCTGCTAACCGCTCAGATCTGCACGACGCATCACCGCCCGAACAGCCGATCCATCAGCCATCCATCCAGGCCGGCGTCGGCCTCCGGTCGCACATTGGCGCGGGTCGGCGGAGGCATCCGGCCTGACCCTGGGGGCGGCGGAGCGTTGATCACCTGGGTTTCGCCGCGCGGTCCGGCTTGCGCGATGGTGCCGCCGCCCGTCGGGGCGCCGCTTAGGCTCCCGCCGAGCGTGGAGGGCGTGCTGCTGACGATCGGGCCGCCGCTCCAGTCGCCCGGCAAGGGCTGCGGAGTCTCGCCCTTGAGCGCTTCGCGCATGAACCGCGTCCACACTTCGACCGGCAATCCACCGCCGGTCGCCTTCTTGGTCGGCGAGTTGTCATCGTTGCCGAGCCAGACGCCGGTGACCAGCGTAGAGGTGTAGCCGAGGAACCAGGCGTCGCGGAAATCCTGGCTGGTGCCGGTTTTGCCGGCCGCGACCCAGCCCGGCAGGTCCGCCTTGTGGGCGGTGCCGGAGCGCAGCGTCTCCTGCATCATGGTGTTCATCATCGCCACCGCGCGGGGGTCGACCACCCGGCTCGCCGGCTCGTCGCTGCGGACGTACAGCATCTTGTTGCCCTGCAAGGTGCGAATCCGCTTCACCACATGCGGCGACACCAATAGCCCGCCATTGGCGAAGGTGGAGTAGGCGCCGACCAGCTCGGTCAGCGTGACTTCCGAAGTGCCGAGCGCGATCGACGGGTTGGCGTCGAGCTTGGAGGCGATGCCGAGCCGGTGCGCGGTCCGAACCACGTTCTTCGGCCCGACCTCGAGCCCGAGCCGCACCGCCACCGTGTTCAGCGACATCGCCAGCGCCTGGGTCAGCGTGACCGAGCCGAAATATTCGTGGGTGTAGTTCTCCGGCTTCCAGCCTTTGAGATCGAGCGGCGCGTCCTGGCGGATGGTGTCGGGCGTCAGCCCAGCTTCGACCGCGGTCAGATACACGAACGGCTTGAATGCCGAGCCCGGCTGCCGCTTGGCGGTGACGGCACGGTTGAACTGGCTGTCGGCGTAATTGCGCCCGCCGATCATCGCCCGCACCGTGCCGTCCGGCGTCATCGCCACCAGCGCCCCCTGCGTCACCTTGTATTTGACACTCTTGGCGGCCAGCTCGTCGATGATCGCGGCCTCGGCGACCGACTGCAGCCTTGGATCGATCGAGGTCTCGACGATGATCGACTGGTCGATTTGGCCGACCAGATCATCCAGGACCTCGGTGATCCAGTCGGCGACGTAGTTGATGGTGCCGGCGCCGGTCGGCTTGACGGTGTAGACCGGGTTGGCGATCGCGGCCTGGGCCTGCTTGTCGGTGACGAAGCCGGCGTCCGCCATCGCGGCCAACACGATCTGGGCGCGCTTTTCGGCGCCTTCGGGATTGCGGTTCGGCGCGAGGCGCGAGGGCGATTTGACGAGACCGGCCAGCATCGCCGCCTCGACCAGCGTGACGTCCTTGGCCGATTTGCCGAAATACTTCTGCGCCGCAGCCTCGACGCCGTAGGCGCCGGAGCCGAAATAGACCCGGTTCAGATACAGTTCTAGGATCTCGGCCTTAGAGTGCTTGCGCTCCAGCCACAGCGCCAGCTCGACCTCCTGCAGCTTGCGGGTCAGCGTGCGGTCCTGCGTCAGGAACAGGTTCTTGGCGAGCTGCTGGGTCAGCGTTGAACCGCCCTGCGACACGCCCCGGTGCAGCACGTTGGCCACCGCGGCGCGGGCGATGCCGAGCGGATCGACGCCGAAGTGCTGATAGAACCGCCGGTCTTCGATCGCGATGAATGCTTTCGGCAGGTACGGCGGCAGCTCCTTGAGCGCCACGTTGGTGCCGGCCTGCTCGCCGCGCACCGCCATGGTCGAGCCGTCGTCGGCCACGATGGTGATGGTCGGCGGCCGCTTCGGAATCTCCAGCGACTGGATCGGCGGCAGGTGCGCGCCCACCCAGACCATGACGCCGACCACGGCCAGCACCGCCCAGATGCCGGCGACCGCGCTCCAATACACCACGCGGCCGACCGCCTGGCGCACCGACGCGATCACGCCCTTGCGCGGCTTGCGCTTGCTGCGCGCTCCGCCGCCGGCCTTGCCCGCGGGTTTCTTCTTCGGCTTGTCGTCGGCCACGTTCACCCGATCCTGCGGCGTCAGGCGCATGTCGGCGAGCGATTCACCGGACCCGAATTTCGGCTCTCGCCTCTCGCCGGCTTTTTTCCTGCCCCACGCCATCGCATCGTCCACGCCGACCGTTACCGGCGACGCTAGCGAAGCCGGTTTAAGGCCCGGTAAAGCGAAGGTTAAAGTCGGGTTCCCGATTTGACGGAACCGCGTAGACTTGAGCCATCTCAAGACCTTGCGCTACAGCTCTGCGATCGATGCGGCGCCTGCCGACCGTACAGAAGGAACCAATGATGACGAGGGTGTTGAGGACCGCGGAGGAGATCGAGGCCCTGCTGCTGCAGGACGTCCGCGGCCAGCGTCATTGCGACAAGGTCGAGGCGATCCGGATCCGGCCGTGCCAGCCCTGCGACGACACCAACGGTGCCAATTGGAAAGTCGCTTCGGTCGATCCCGGCCAAGCCAGCCGCGAATTCGCCGGCGCCGCGGTGATGACCGCGATGGATCGGCTTCAGCGCGAAGTCAGTGCGATCCCGTGGGAGTAATCGCGAGGATCAGCGACCCGTGGCGGTTCTGATTTAGGCGGAGCCGTTCCCTTGGTGAGTGCCAAGCTGCTGCACCGGCAATCGGGTATCCGCGTTTAGTGATAGTTGCGGCGTCGCGGCGTCGCGCCGATCTCGCCCATCAGCCAACTCTTCATCTTGGCCCGGCTGGCGAACCGCTTGGCCTCTTCGAGCAGCTCGTCGCGCTCCTCGCCGGCCGGCGTCAATGCCGCCTCGATGTACTTGGCGACCGCCAGCTCCTCGAGCTGCTCGACGGTGAAATAGCGGTTGCTGGTGCTGTCTGCTCTCATGCTGATCCGCCGCCGCAGGCAGCGCCTCCACTCAACGGCTTCCACTCCCGTTTATTGCGGACATTCGATCCCGATTCGGTCAGCCTGTCTGTGCAGAATTGGTCGATATCCGGCGACATACCGGGCGTCCCTGGTATCCGGCTGACTAACGCTCGGCTTTGAGGCTTTTGGAAACGTGCCTTGCGCGACCTGGTATCGACGGTTGCGGTTGCAAAAGCGGCAAAAGTCCGGGTCGCGAGTTCCATTCGCGGCCCGGACTGACATAGCGGACAGCCGAACTGATTGCGGCGATTACATCGCCGCATCGTCCTCGATGATCGGGCCGAACAGTTCCCAGCGCTCGCCGTTGAACTTCATCATCCGGAGCTGCTTGTTGACCCGGAAGTCAGTCGGCGAAGTGTTGACCGACATGCCCGGCAGCGACAGGTCGCCAACGATATTCTTCAGGTTGGCGGCCTGCTTCATGACGTTCTCGCGGGTCAGGTTGTCGCCGCACTGCTTGAGGATCGTGATTAGCAGCTCTGCGGTGCTGTAGCCGTAGCTGTTGACGGTGTTGAGCTTGTCGCCCTCCGGATAGTACTTGTCCATGAAGGCGAAGTACTTCTTCACGCCCTCATCGTTGGCCCATTGTGGGTCGGCAGGGTCCTTGCCGTAATTGACGCTGATGATGCCTTTGGAGATGTCGAGGCCGGCCGGCTTGAGCGTCGCCGACACCGGGCTGGCGTTGATGTCGAGGATATGGACCGGATTCCAGCCGAGGTCTGCGACCTTCTTGATCGCCTGCGCGGCGAAGCGCGGTGTCGAGGCGTTGTACAGCAGCGTGGCGCCGGCGGACTTCAGCTTGACGATCTGCGAGTCGACGGTCGGGTCGGTGAGCTCGTAGGAGGCTTCGGCGACGATCATCTTGTCGGCCTTGTCGCCGAGTGCGGCGCGAAGGCCGGTGACGTAGTCGCGGCCGAGGTCGTCATTCTGGAACAAGATGCCGATCTTGGCGTCGGGGTGATGCTGCAGGATATAGCGGCCGTAGATGCGGCCTTCGGTCTGGTAGTTGGGGTTGAAGCCCATCGTCCAGGGGAAGTTCTTTGGATCGGTGAACCGCGTCGCGCCGGTCGAGGCCAGCAGTTGCGGCACCTTCTTGGCGTTGAGATATTTCTGCACGGCGGCGTTGGATGGCGTGCCGATGATCTGGAAGGTCAGCAACACCTCGTCGCTCTCGACCAGCTTGCGAACCTGCTCGACGGCCTTGGGCGGCGAATAGGCGTCGTCGTATTGAATCAGGTTGATCTTGCGTCCGTTGATGCCGCCTTGCTCATTGATCATCCGCATATAGGCGGCCTGCGTCTTGCCGATGCCCGCATAGGCTGACGCCGGGCCGGAGAACGGCACGGTTTGGCCGATCTTGATCTCGGTGTCGGACGCTCCCGGATCGTATTTTTTCTGCGCCGCGGCGGGTGCGGCGGACAGCGCAACGGTCGCAAGAGCCGCCACGGCGGCCCGATACAGGCTCTTCATCGCTGGTCTACTCCCTATGGCCTTATGACCGGCGGCGTTTTGCCTGCCGCCGTTAGCGGGGAGTGTGGATCAGCACTTGAGGTCTGGCAATGCCGCTCTGACGCGTCGTGCAATTTGCCGCGCTGTGCGATGCAGCATCCTAATTGCCGACTACGCGATCCACGCTGCGATCAGCGCCAACGCGGCGGGAGCTGCCTGGACGTAGAGAATGCGCCGGCTCACCGTCCAGGCGCCGTACAATCCGGCGACGATGACGCAACCGAGGAAGAAGGTCGCTAGCTGCAGCGCCACCGCGGCGTTCGGGTGCAGCAGCGACCAGATCAGCCCGGCAGCCAGGAATCCGTTGTACAGACCCTGATTGGCGGCCAGCACCGCGGACGCTGCGGCCTTGTCGGGACTATTGCGAAACACCTTGAGCCCGAGCGGCTTGGTCCAGAGAAACATCTCGAGCACGAGAAAGAAGACGTGCAGGGCCGCGACCAGCGCGACAAGAAAGGTGGCAGCGGCGTTCACGCACAGGCTCCGGTGGCAGACATCGGCGGCTCAATCGTGATACTAGCACGGCCAAACAAATTCAAAGCAACAGGAGGGGCGCATGACCGGCCATATCGATCCAACCAAGGAAGTGTTCGCGCAGTTTCGCGCCAATGATCGCGAAGGTCCGATCCACATGCTCAATCTTGTGCGGCTGCGTCCGCGCGCGGCGTATCCGGATGGGCGCGAAACCACTGGCGCCGAAGCCTACGCGGCGTACGGCCGCGACTCGGGCCCGGTGTTCGAGCGGCTCGGCGGCAAGGTGGTGTGGCAGGGACAGTTCGAACTGATGCTGATCGGTCCGCAGGACGAGCACTGGGATCACGTATTCATCGCCGAGTACCCGAGTGTTGCGGCATTCGTGGAGATGATTCGCGATCCGGTGTATCGCGAGGCGGTGAAACACCGTCAGGCGGCTGTCGAGGATTCCCGACTGATCCGCTTGAAGCCGCTGAAGCCTGGCAAAGGATTCGGCGAGATCCCGACCTGATCCGTCCGACGTCAGGATAGGACTGTGGTAGCGCCGCTTCGGCGCTTCCTATAGTTTGCCTTCCATCTTGCGTTCCTTCCCGGAGATTCGATCGATGCGCCTGTCGGTGCGCCTGACCCTGGCGATGACCGCGCTGGTGGCGTGTACGGTGGCGGCGATCGGAGTGCTCGCTTACTACAATATCGGCCGGGCGGTGGTGCCGTCCGGACTGACACGGCTCGCCTATCAGGCCAAGGCGCGGCTCGGTGCCTACGAGTCGGTGCTCCGCATCATCCGCAACGAAGTGTTGTCGGCCCGGCTGTTGCCGGCGCATCTCGGCATCGCGCGGGCGCAGCGCGGCAGCGGCTTCGATCCCGAAGTCGGGCTGAGCGACGCGCAATGGCGCAAGCATCTGGCCGCGGCCTATGCGGGGAACATGCGGGTCAAGCCCGGCATTCTGGCGTATCGCCTGATCGGCGTCGCCGACGATGGCCGCACCCTGATCGCTGTCGATCGCCATGGTCCGAACGGTAGCGTACGAACGGTGCCGGACGCCGAGCTGACGCGGCTCGGCGGCGATGAAGCGTTCCGCCGCGCTTTGGAACTCACCGGCGATGAGGTGTTCTTCTCGCCGATCCGGATCTTCTCCGACACGAACAACGCCGGCACGGTTCCATCTTCGCCGCGATTCACCGTGGCTGCGCCGGTCCGCGATGAGGAGGGCACCGTGTTTGCGGTGCTGATGGTTACGCTCGACCTGCGGCCGATTTTCGAGCGCATCCGTGACGTGCTGGACAACGACACCGACGTGTACTTCGTCGAGGCCGACGGCAGCTACATGATGACCTATATCGATGGTCGGATCCTGCCGGCCGAGCCGGAGCGGCGCTGGCAGGACGACTTTCCGCAACTGGCGGCCACGCTCGGCGACAAGCCTGGAACCGCGGCGGTGTTCTCCCGCCCCGATGGCGAGCGCGTCGCCGCCGCAATCGTGATGGCGACGCTGTCGAGCGGCGTACGCACCGCTGTGATCGAAACCGAGCCTCTGGAACGGATCATGGCGCCCGCCACCGCGCTGCGGACGTCGGGATTGATCGTCGGCCTTGCCGCCATCCTCGGTGCGGTGCTGCTGTCGGCGCTGTTGTCGCGCTCGCTGGCCAAGCCGATCGCGCAACTGACCCGCGCGGTGATTGCGTTCTCACGGACCGGGCGGCTGGTGGTGCCGGTTGGGCTGCACGGCGAGAGCCGCATCCTCGCCGACGCGTTCGACGAAACCGTCGCCAAGATCGACGCAGCGAATGCGGCGCTGCGCGGCAAGTCCGAACTGCTCGACAAGACCATCGCCAGTATGGCGGATGCGGTCGCTGTGCTCGACGCCGACGGCAAGCGGGTGTTTGCCAATCCGACCTGCGTGACGTTGTTCGGAGTCGCGGAAGATATCGGCTCCGAGCGCTGGAAGCTGAAATACAAGCGCTTCCTCGCCGACGGCGTGACGCCGATGCCGGACTACGACAGCCCGGCGGCGCGGGCGCGGCGCGGCGAGAGTTTCGACAACGTCGAACTCGGTATCCGACATGGCGACGACCCGGTGGTACAGCTCGCCGCAAGTGCGCGGCGGATCGAGAACCCCGACGGTTCGTTCGCCGGCGCGGTGATCGTGTATCGCAACCTGACAGCGTTCAAGGAATCCGAGCGGCAGCTGCGCCAGGCGCAGAAGATGCAAGCGATCGGCCAGCTCACCGGCGGCGTCGCGCACGACCTCAACAACATTCTCACCGTGATCACCGGCGGCATCGAAATTCTCGCTGACGGCGTGTCCGACCGGCCGGGGTTGAAGGATGTCGCCGCGATGGTCGACCAGGCGGTGACGCGGGCCTCCGATCTCACCCACGGCCTGCTGTCGTTCTCGCGCAAGCAGCCACTGCAGCCGCGCAGCATCGACGTCAACGCGCTGATGCTCGACACCGTCAAGCTGCTGCGGCCGACGCTTGGGGCCGGCATCGAGATCGATGTCGAGCCTGCGCCTGATCTGCGGCCGGCGCTCGCCGATCCGTCGCAGCTCGGCAGCGCGCTGATCAATCTTGCGATAAACGCCCGCGATGCGATGAAGGGTAACGGCAAGCTGCTGCTGGAGACCGGCAACGTCGACCTCGACCAGGCCTATGCGGCACAGCACGACGAAGTCAGCGCCGGACGCTACGTGATGCTGGCTGTGAGTGATACCGGCTGCGGCATTCCGGCGTCGATCCGCGATCGGGTGTTCGAACCGTTCTTCACCACCAAGGCGGTCGGCGAGGGCACCGGGCTTGGGCTGAGCATGGTGTACGGCTTCGTCAAGCAGTCCGGCGGCCACATCGAGCTGTACAGCGAGGAAGGCCACGGCACCACCATCCGGCTGTATCTGCCTTATGCCGCGGCGAATCTCGATGTCGGGCCCGACAGCGCTGCACCGCCGCTGGCGCAAGGCGGGCGCGAGTCGGTGCTGGTGGTGGAAGACGATGCGCTGGTGCGTAGCTACGTGATGACGCATCTGAAGGCGCTCGGCTACACGGCGCATTCGGCGGCTTCTGCGGCGGAAGCGATGTCGATGGTGTATGACGACGTCGAGTTCGATCTGCTGTTTACCGACGTGATGCTGTCCGGCGGCATGAACGGGCCGCAGCTCGCCGACGAGCTGCGCAAGTACAAGCCGAATCTGAAGGTGCTGTTCACTTCCGGCTATACCGAGAATGCGATGCTGCATCACGGCCGGCTCGACCCCGCGGTGATGCTACTGCCGAAGCCGTATCGCCGCGCCGATCTGGCCCAGATGCTGCGCCGGGTGCTCGACGCCGAAGCCGACGTGCCGGCGAAATAAATCGGCCTTTTCAACAGGGAACACGGCGAAACGGTTTGGCCCGGTGCGGCGCCCGAGGGGTTATGCACACGTGGCGCACCGGCCGGTCACGTGTGCTGCATCTTGGCCGCAAGATCGCGTAGGTTGCCTTCGATTCGCCGCGCCGCCGTGGCCGAGTCCCCCTCCTTTCGAATCTGCCAAAGAGACTCCCAGTGCCGAACATCGCGTCCGTCATCGCATCCGAACTCGCCGTCCGTGAGCAGCAGGTCCAGGCCGCAATCGACCTGCTCGACGGCGGATCGACCGTGCCGTTCATCGCCCGCTACCGCAAAGAGGCGACCGGTATGCTCGACGACACGCAGCTCCGCACCCTCGAGGAGCGGCTGCGTTACCTTCGCGAGATGGAGGCGCGGCGCACCGCGATCATCGACAGCATCAAGCAGCAGGGCAAGATGACGCCTGAGCTGGAGGCGGCGCTGCTGAAGGCCGACAGCAAGGCGCGGCTCGAAGACATCTATCTGCCGTTCAAGGAGAAGCGGCGCACCAAGGCGCAGATCGCGCGCGAGGCCGGCCTGGAGCCGCTCGCCGACCTGTTGCTGCAGAACCCCGACAGGGATCCGCAGGCCGAGGCGGCGGCCTATGTGAAGGCGGAGGGCGAGCATCCGGTCGCCGACGTCAAGGCGGCGCTCGAAGGCGCGCGCGCCATCCTGGTCGAGCGCTTCTCCGAACACGCCGACCTCACCGGCTCGCTGCGCGAAGCAATGTGGAGCCGCGGCGCGCTGAAGGCCGGCGTGCGCGACGGCAAGAAGACCGTCGGTGCCAAGTTCGCCGATTACTTCGACTTCTCCGAGCCGTACGAGAAGCTTCCTTCGCACCGCATTCTGGCGCTGCTGCGCGGCGAGAAGGAAGAGGTGCTGTCGCTCGATTTCGGTGACGGCGAAGATCCGGAGTCGAAAGAACCGACCCAATACGAGAACCGCATCGCCGCGACCTTCGGCATCGCCCGCAAGGGCCGCCCGGCCGATGGCTTCCTGTCGGATTGCGTGCGCTGGGCGTGGCGGACCCGGATCAAGACCGCGCTGGCGCTCGATATGCGGATGCGGCTGTGGCAGCAGGCCGAGACCGAGGCGGTGCGGGTGTTTGCGGCGAATCTGCGCGACCTGCTGCTCGCCGCGCCGGCCGGCGGCCGCGCGACGCTCGGGCTCGATCCGGGCTTCCGAACCGGCGTGAAGGTCGCGGTGATCGACCGCACCGGCAAGATGGTCGACCACGCCACCATCTATCCGCACGAGCCGCAGCGGCAATGGAACGAGAGCATGCTGACGCTGGCGCAGCTGTGCGTGAAGCATCGAATCGAGCTGGTGGCGATCGGCAATGGCACCGCCTCGCGCGAGACCGAGAAGCTGGTCACTGATCTGATGAAGGCCAAGCCGGATCTGAAGCTGACCAAGGCGATCGTGTCGGAAGCCGGCGCGTCGGTGTACTCGGCCTCGGAATTCGCCTCCAAGGAATTCCCCGATCTCGACGTCTCGATCCGCGGCGCGGTGTCGATCGCGCGGCGCTTGCAGGATCCGCTCGGCGAACTCGTGAAGGTGCCGCCGCAGTCGATCGGCGTCGGCCAGTATCAGCATGACCTCAATCAGCACGCGCTGGCGCGCGCGCTGGACGCCACGGTGGAAGACTGCGTGAACGCGGTCGGCGTCGATCTCAACACCGCGTCGGCGCCGCTGCTCGCGCGGGTGTCGGGCATCGGCGAGACGCTGGCGACCAACATCGTGGCGCACCGCGACGCCAACGGCCCGTTCCCGAGCCGCGACAAGCTGAAGGAAGTGCCTCGGCTGGGGCCGAAGGCGTTCGAACAGTGCGCCGGGTTCTTGCGGATCCGCGACGGCGAAAACCCGCTCGACGCCTCCGGCGTGCATCCGGAATCCTATCCGATCGTCAAGAAAATCCTGGCTGCCACCAAGAGCGACATCAAGGCGCTGATCGGCCAGACCAAAATGCTGCAGGGGCTCAAGCCGCAGGCCTTCGCGGACGAGAAGTTCGGTATCCCGACCGTCAGCGACATTCTGAAAGAGCTGGAAAAGCCCGGCCGCGACCCGCGTCCCGAGTTCAAGACCGCGACCTTCCAGGAGGGCGTCGAGAAGATCACTGACTTGAAGCCCGGCATGATCCTGGAAGCGACCATCACCAACGTCGCGGCGTTCGGCGCTTTCGCCGATATCGGCGTGCATCAGGACGGTCTGATCCACATCTCGGCGATGTCGGAGCGACGCATCAACGATCCGCGCGAAGTGGTGAAGCCGGGCCAGGTGGTGAAGGTCAAGGTGCTCGAGGTCGACGTGCCGCGTAACCGCATCGGCCTGACGCTGCGGATGTCCGACCCGATTCCCGCGCCCGGCGAACGCCGCAGCGGCGGCGGTGGCGGTGGCGCCAGCGCCAAGCTGGTCGACCGCTACAAGCCGCGCCAGGAAGCCCCGAGCGGCGGCGGCGCATTCGCCGCGGCGCTGGCGAAGGCGGCCGAGAAGGGACGCAGCAAAGGGCGGTAGGCGCGGACGCCGCTTCCCCCGCTTAGCCGAACAGTGCGCCGGCGATTCCCGCCGCCGCGCTGAAGGCGACGACAATCAGCGGTGGGACGCGCCAGATCGTCAGCAACGCGAAGCCGATCAGCGCGACCGCGACGTCGGCCGTGCTGCGGATCGTGCTGGTCCACACCGGGCTGTACAGTGCGGCGCCGAGCAGGCCGACCACGGCGGCGTTGACGCCGCGCATCATCGCCTGCGCGGCCGGATAGTGGCGCAGCCCATGCCAGAACGGCAGGACGCCGAGCAGGATCAGGAATCCGGGCAGGAAGATACCGACAAGACCGATCGCCGCGCCGACCAGCCCGGGCGCCGGTGCAGCGATCGCTCCCAGATAGGCAGCGAAGCTGAACAGCGGTCCCGGTACGGCCTGCGCCGCGCCGTAGCCGGCGAGGAACGCGTCGTCGCTCACCCATCCCGGCCCGACGAACGCATCGCGGAGCAGCGGCAGCACCACATGGCCGCCGCCGAACACCAGCGCGCCCGAGCGATAGAACGCATCGAACGCCGCGACGATCGACGACCCGCTCCATTGAGCGAGGAGCGGCAGGCCGAGCAACAGCATCACGAAGCCGAGCAGCGCGGCGACACCGACCGATCGCGAGACGCGCGCGCCGACGTCGCCGAAGTGCTGCAGCGCGTCGCTTCGGCACCACAACATCCCGGCCATCCCGCCGAGCGCGATCGCGCCGAGCTGAGCGATCGGCATTGCGCTGAGGAGCACGATCAGCGCCGCCGCCACCGCGATCGTGGCGCGCTCGCGATCCGGGCAGAGCTGCCGCGACATCCCCCACACCGCCTGGGCGACGATCGCCACCGCTGTCAGCTTCAGCCCGTGCAGCAGGCCGGTGCCGACCGCACCGTCGAGCGCCGCTGCGCCATAGGCGAACAGCACCAGCGCGAGCGCCGACGGCAGCGTGAAGCCGGTCCAGGCGGCGAGCGCGCCGAGATAGCCGGCGCGTAGCAGGCCGATCGCGAACCCGACCTGGCTGCTGGCGGGGCCGGGCAGGAATTGGCACAGCCCGACGAGATCACCGTAACTCTGCTCGTCCAGCCAGCCTCGCCGGACCACGAATTCGTCGCGGAAGTATCCGAGATGCGCGATCGGACCGCCGAAACAGGTCAGCCCGAGTTTGAAGAACACTCCCAGCACTTCGCGTGGCGTGCCGCTGCGTGGCTGCTGGGTGGTCAATGGCTTGGGCTGCGCGATCAAGTTGCCGCCTGGTCGCCGACGGTCTGCGACTGTGTCAGTCCCGTCATCCTCTCGCTGATCTCCCACAGTCGCCTGTTCGCTTCCGCATCGAGTGCCTGAGCCGGTGCCGGGATCGTCTTGCGGTTCGCGTAGTACTGGCCACTGACACCCTCCAGCTCCGGTGCGTTCGCCAGATACAGCACCCGCTGCGCCGCGCTTTCCGGTTTCGGGATCGCCCAGCCGCCGAGCTTGGCCAGCAGTTTCCAGAACAGACCCTGGGCGCCGTCGGTGCCGCCGAGATTGGACTTGAACACGCCGGGGAAGACGCAGTTCACGGTGACGCCGCTGCCTTCAAGCCGGCGCGCCAGTTCGAAGGTGAAGTGCAGATTGCCGAGCTTGGACTGGGCGTAGCCCTTCATCATGCCGTAAGGGCGCTTGTCCCAGTTGAGGTCGTCGAAATCGATCGCCGCGTCGATGCGGGTGCCGACATTGACGATCCGTGCCGGCGCGCTGGCTTTGATCAGATCGAGCAGCAGATTGGTGAGCAGGAACGGGCCGAGGTGATTGATCGCGAAGGCGCGCTCGATCCCCTGCGGGCTCAGCCGCCGCTCCGGGAAGGCGGTGCCGGCGTTGTTGATGAGCAGATGCAGCCGATCAAAACGGTTGCGCACCGCCTGCGCCAGGGCGCGGACAGAGACATGATCGGCGAGATCGGCGACGAATAGGTGCAGGTCTTGATTGCCGGTGGCGGCGCGAACATCGGCGAGCGCTGCCTCGCCGCGGCCGCGGTCGCGCGCCACCAGGCCGACACGCAGGCCGTCCGCCGCCAGCGCGGTGACGATGGCCTTGCCGAGGCCGGAATTGGCGCCGGTGACCAGCGCGGTGCGTTTGTGTTCGGGGCTCGTGCTCATCGGGGCCTCCTGGCCGTCATCCGCTGAGCTTAGCGCCTCGCGGGCTTGCTGTGATGACGGCCGTACAGGAAGTAGATCGCAAGGCCGATCGCCAGCCACACCGCCAGCCGTATCCAGGTATCGAGCGGCAGGCCAAGCATCAGGATGAACGATACGATCGCCCCGGCCGGCGCCACCAGCCAGATCGCCGGCACCTTGAACGGGCGGTGCTGCTCGGGATGCTTGATCCGCAGCGCCAGCACACCGACGCAGACCACCGCGAACGCGAACAGCGTGCCGATGCTGACCAATTCGCCGACCAGTCCGATCGGCAGCACCCCGGCGAGGCCGGCGACGATCACGCCAGTGCCGATGGTGGCGACATGCGGGGTGCGGAAGCGCGGGTGGGTGGCGGCGGCGCTCCTCGGCATCAGGCCGTCATGCGCCATCGCCCGCAGCACGCGGGTCTGCCCGAGCATCAGCACCAGGATCACCGAGGTCAGCCCGGTGACGACGCCGATCTTGACGATCGAGGACAGCCAGCCGATCCCGGCGGCGTCGATCCCGACCGCGATCGGATCGGGCACGTTGAGCCGGTCGTATGGCACGATCCCGGTCAGCACGAATGCGACCGAGACATACAGCACGGTGCAGATCGCCAGCGAGCCGAGGATGCCGAGCGGCATGTCGCGCTGCGGGTTCTTGGCTTCCTGTGCGGCGGTCGAGACCGCGTCGAACCCGATGAAGGCGAAGAACACCACCGCGGCGCCGCGCAGCACGCCGGACCAGCCGAAGATGCCGTTCTCCTGCGCCGGTGGAATGAACGCGCCATCCGGATTGGCCGCCGTCACCCAGTTGGCCGGCGTCACCATCGGAGCGGCGAAGATCAGAAACAGCGCGATCACCGTCAGCTTGATGCCGACGATGACGTTGTTGAACCGCGCCGATTCCTGGATCCCGATCACCAGCAGTGTGGCGATCGCGACGACGATCGCTATTGCCGGCAGGTTGAGAAACGCCCCGGTGGTCGACCAGGCGTGGGTTGCGGCGTCGTAGGCGAGCGGCGCCGTGGTGAACTGCGGCGGCAGATGAATGCCGAAATTGCCGAGCAGACTGACGAAGTAACCGGACCAGCCGATCGCCACCGTGATGGCGCCGACCGCGTATTCCAGGATCAGGTCCCAGCCGATGATCCAGGCCACCAGCTCGCCGATCGTCGCATACGCATAGGTGTAGGCGCTGCCGGAGACCGGCACGGTCGAGGCCATCTCGGCGTAGCACAGCCCGGCGAACGCGCAGGTGATCGCGCCGAGCAGGAACGACAGCGACACCGCCGGCCCGGCATTGGCGGCGGCGGCGTGGCCGGTGAGCACGAAGATGCCGGCACCGATGATGCCGCCGACCCCGAGGGCGACCAGATTGACTGCCGACAGCGACCGCTTCAGGTGGCGGACCTCGCCGTCGCCGCTGTCCCCGGCCGCAGCCTCGATTTGCAGGCTGCTCAGCGATTTACGCGTCCAGATCCCGGCCACTCTCGAACCCCCATTGCCCTGCGGCGGAACCCGCTCGATCTCAAGCGCGGCGACGGCCGCCGGGTTCCATTGCGCCGGCGCTCGCTTCTGGCGGCACCATCGCCGTCAGGCAGCCGAGCGCCGCCCGCACCAGCTGGTGGCGGTACACCGCAAATTCGGCGGGCGGCATGCCGCGGATCAAAGCGTGGGCGAACATTCCGTACATCAAGCTGAAAACCGGCAACGCTGCTTCGGCGGCGGAGCGGCCGGCGGGCCAATCCGAGGCGCCTTCGAGCAACGCCTGCCACTCCTTCAGGAACAGGTCGTAGGCTTCGAGATAGTGGCTGCGCTCGCTCTTGTGCCGCTCCAGCATGAAATGCTGCATCCATTCCCGCGGCGCCTGGGCATAGATTTCGGCCTGCGCCGTGATCGCCGCCGTGACGCCGGTGGCGAGATCGTAGCTGCCGAGCGCGGTGCGGCGGCGGCGCAGCGCCAGCAGCAGATCCTTGGTCCGCAGATGCACGCAGGCGCGTGCCAGTTCGTCCTTGCTGGAGAAATATTCGTAGAAGGTGCCGAGCCCGACGCCGGCCACCAGCACGATCTCGCGGATCGTGACTTCGGAGAACGGCTTTTCGTCGAGAAGCCGAACAAATGCGTCGCGGATCGCCCGCGAGGTCTCGTGCGAGCGCGGCTGCACCGGCCTTCGCCGTGATTTTGCTGGGGTTTCCGCGCGCTTCGCCATCCAGGCCCAATCCGAACACCTGCCCGATACGGCTTGCCTATGATGCCTGCCGAACCATCGCAAGCGCCAGACGCGCCGCTCCGGGAGGACCTAAATGCTCAACGCCGCCATCGCCGACAGCTACGGCGCCGTCACCCATGAGGTGATCAACCAGCCGGTCGAACTCGCCGACTACAATCTGTTCAGCGCCGACCGGCCGCTGGTCGAGGCGGTGACGCGCGAGGGCGCCGAATGGGCCGCCAACGACATTGCCGATTTCGGCGCCCGGATCGGCACCGCCGAGTATCTCGAACTCGGCGCGCTCGCCAACCGGCATCTGCCGGAATTCGACACCCATGATCGCTACGGCCGCCGCACCGACCTGGTGCGCTTCCATCCGGCCTATCACCGGCTGATGCAGACCTCGATCGAGAACGGGCTGCACTCTTCGCCGTGGACCGATCCGCGCAAGGGCGCGCACGTTGCCCGCGCCGCGCGGTTCTATCTGCACAGCCAGATCGAGGCCGGCCACGGCTGCCCGATCAGCATGACGTTCGCGGCGGTGCCGTGCATCAGCCTGCAGCCGGACGTCGCCAAGGTGTGGCTTCCGAAGGTCCTGGCGCGCAGCTACGACGCGCGCAACGTGCCGGCCGAGCAGAAGCAGGGCATTACCATCGGCATGGCGATGACCGAGAAACAGGGCGGCTCGGATGTCCGGGCCAATACCACCCGGGCGATTCCGATTGGTGCCGGCGGGCCGGGTGGCGAGTACGAACTGGTCGGCCACAAGTTCTTCGTCTCGGCGCCGATGTGCGATGCCTTCCTGGTGCTGGCGCAGGCGCCGGGCGGACTGTCGTGCTTCCTGGTGCCGCGCTGGAAGCCGGACGGCGCCAAGAACCCGCTGCAGGTGCTGCGGCTGAAGAAGAAGATGGGCAACGCCTCGAACGCCTCGAGCGAGACCGAGCTGCGCGGCGCGTTCGGCTGGATGATCGGGCCCGAAGGCCGCGGCGTTGCCACCATCATCGAGATGGTGGCGATGACAAGGTTCGACTGCATGATCGGCTCGTCCGCGATCATGCGCGCGGCGCTGTCGCAGGCGATCGATCATTGCCGCCAGCGTGCCGCGTTCGGCCGGCTGCTGATCGAGCAGCCGATCATGCAGAACGTGCTGGCGGATCTCGCGATCGAAACCGAAGCGGCGCTGGCGCTGACGATGCGGATCGCCCGGGCGCTCGACCATCGCACCGAGGAACATGAGGCGCATCTGATCCGGATCGGATCGGCGATCGGCAAGTACTGGATCTGCAAGCGCACGCCCGGTCTCACCGCCGAGGCGATGGAGTGCATCGGCGGCTCCGGCGTGATGGAAGACGGGCCGATGCCGCGTCACTTCCGCGAAAGCCCGGTCAATGCGATCTGGGAAGGCTCGGGCAACGTGCAGTGCCTCGACGTGCTGCGGGCGATGACGCGCGCGCCGGAAACGCTGCAGGCGTATTTCGCCGAGGTCGAGCAGGCCAAGGGCGCCGACGTGGCGTTCGATCGCCACATCGCCGCGCTGAAGGACGACATGCGTGATGCGTCCGACTTCGAGGAGCGTGCCCGCGACCTGGTCGATCGTTTGGCCGTCGGGCTGCAGGCCAGCGTGCTGATCCGGCATGCGCCTGACGAGGTCGCGGAGGCATACTGCGCCTCGCGGCTGGCGCAGCGCGGCGCGCATCATTACGGCGCGCTGCCCAAGGGCGTGAACTTCGCCGCGATCATCGACCGCGCCCGGCCGCGGTAACCATTGCGGTTATGAGAGAGGCCTCGCATTCATTCGTCATGCCTCGCGCTTGTCGCGGGCATCCACGTCTTGAAGGGCAAGGTCAGATCAAAACGTCGATGCCCGGCGCAAAGGCCGGGCATCACGTGTATCAGGCGGACCGCTGCGTTTGTGTGCTGGTTGTTACTTCGGCGCCGCGTCCTTCTTCAGGACCAGCGCCAGCGCAGCGTTGAGCTGGGCGTCTTCGGGCTTGCCGATCAGGTCCGCCTTGATCGGCGCCGAGGTCGCGGACTTGGTCTTGTCGTCGGTCGGCTCGCCGGTCTTCGGCGTCGCCTTGGTGGCGCTGGCGTCCGACTTGCCGAGCTGGCCCGGATTGGCGATCGCGCCGTGCAGCGCGCTTTCGCGGATCAGCGGGCCGCCGCTGATCTGCTGATCCTTCGGCGCCTCTTCGATCACGTCCGGCACGATGCCCTCGTCCTGGATCGAGCGGCCGGCCGGCGTGTAGTACAGCGCCGTGGTCAGCCGCACCGCGCCGTGACCCTTGATCGGAATCACGGTTTGCACCGAGCCCTTGCCGAAGCTGGTGGTGCCCATCACGGTGGCGCGCTTGCGGTCCTGCAGCGCGCCGGCAACAATCTCCGACGCCGACGCCGAGGCGCCGTTGATCAGCACCACGATCGGCACGCCCGGCAGCTTGTCGCCCTTCGACGGCGCCGAGAACACCCGCTGGTCGTCGGCCTGGCGGCCGCGGATCGACACCACGGTGCCGCCGTCGAGCAGGTCGCCCGCCACCGAGACGGCGGCGTTGAGCAGCCCGCCCGGATCGTTGCGCAGGTCGATCACCAGCCCCTTGAGGCCGCCGTCCTTGGCGTCGCTCTTCAGCTTGGTGAGCGCAGCGGTGAAGCCGTCGGCGGTGTCGGCGCCGAACTGGCTGATGCGGATGTAGCCGACGCCGTCCGGCTTGATCTCCGACTTCACCGAAGCGACGCGGATGATTTCACGGGTCAGGGTAACGTCGAACGGCTCGTCCTTGCCGCGCAGAACCGTGATGGTGACCTTGGTGCCGGGGGCGCCGCGCAGCATGTCGACGACGTTACGCAGGCTCATGCCCTGAGTGGTGGCGGTGCCGACCTTGATGATCAGGTCGCCCGGCTCGAGCTTGGCGCGCGCCGCCGGGGTGCCGTCGATCGGCGACACAATCCGCGGAATCCCGCCCTGAGCGGTGATCTGCATGCCGAGGCCGCCGAACTGGCCCGACATGTCGGTCTGCATGTCCTTGAATTCCTTCTCGTCCATGTAGTCCGAATGCGGATCGAGCCGGTTCAGCAGGCCCTTCAGGGCATCCTTGGTCAGCTCGTCCGAGGGGATCGGATGGACGTAGGCGCGCTGCACCAGCTGGATCACGCCGCCGATCAGGTCGAGATCGGCCGGGGCGGTCTGCTCGCGCTGCAGGGCGAGCGCGGAGACGACGGGAACCGCGACGACGCCGAGGACGGCAAGCGAGCGGACGACGATTTTGCGCATGGACTAACTCATGTGAAGGGGCGGAAAATTGCCGCCGTGGTGGCGTTGCGGAACCAGAACCGACCGCGGTCGCCATCGGTTCCCGTGAAGGGGGCACCGGCGCCCGGATAGGACGCCTGATCAGATACGTGCGAAGCGGGCGTGATCAAGGCACCCGATGCGGTCAAGCCGCCGGCTTTTCGGCGGCGTCGCCGTTGGCGAGCAGGTGCACCAGCGCCCGCTTGATCGCCGCCTGGCGGGTCGGGGCGGTGATCTGCGCACCTAACAAATCGGTCACGTAGAACACGTCGCGGGCACGTTCGCCGAAGGTCGCGACATGCGCCGAGGCGATGTTGAGGTTGAGTTTCGAGATCGCCGTGGTGAGCTGGTACAGCAGGCCCGGGCGATCCAGGCCGCTGACTTCGATCACCGTATAGCGGTCGGACCAGTTGTTGTTGATTTCGACCTCGGGCTCGACCACGAAGGCGCGCAGCTTGGCCTTGCTGCCGCTGCTCGCGCGGCGTGCGACCGCCTCGGGTAGCCGCAGCTTGCCTTCGAGTACCTCTTCGATGGTCTCGCCGATGCGGGTGGCGCGGCGCCCCTCGTCCTCGTCGCGGTCGTATTCGCGGCTGATCGAGATAGTGTCGAGCGCGCGGCCGTCGGTCGTGGTGTAGATCTGGGCGTCGACGATGTTGGCGCCGGCGCTGGCACAAGCTCCCGCGATCACCGACAGCAGCCACGGATGGTCGACCGCCAGGATGGTGAGTTCGGTGACGGCGCGGGCTTCGTCGAAGCCGACATTGATCGCCAGCTTATGGCCTGCCTGTTCGGAGGCGCGCAGGAAGCGGGCATGGCGGATCTTGCGCTGCAGATCGACCTTCAGCCAGTACGCCGGATAGTGCCGCGCCACATAGGCGTTGAGGTCGGCCTCCGGCCATTCGGTGAAGGCGGCGCGGAATTCGGCTTGCGCGGCGCGGATGCGCTCGGCGCGGTTCACTTCCGAGAAGCCGCCGGTCAGCACCGGCTCGGTCTCGTAGTACAAGGTCCGGATCAGCTGCGCCTTCCAGCCGTTCCACACCCCCGGACCGACGCCGCGGATGTCGGCGGTGGTCAGGATGGTGAGCATCTTCATCTGCTCGACGGTCTCGACCACCGCGGCGAAATTCTCGATGGTCTTGCGGTCCGACAGGTCGCGCGACTGCGCCACCGTGGACATCACCAGATGCTTCTCGATCAGCCACGCCACCAGCTCGGTGTCGGCGGTGCTGAACCCGAACCGCGGGCAAAGCCGCCGCGCCACCTTGGCGCCGGCGGTGGAGTGATCCTCGGGCTGGCCCTTGGCGATATCGTGCAGCAGCACCGCGGCATACAGCACCGCACGGTGATCGGGCCTGATCTTCCGGATCAGCTCCGACGACAGCGCGAACTCATCGTTCCCGCCGCGTTCGATCTCCTGCAGATTGCCGACGCAGCGGATCAAATGCTCGTCCACCGTGTAGCTGTGATACATGTTGAACTGCATCATCGACACGATGCGGCCGAAGGCGCGGATGAAGCGGCCGAGCACGCCGGTCTCGTTCATCCGCCGCAGCACCGGCTCGGCGTTGTCGGAAGTCAGAATCTCGACGAACAGCCGGTTGGCTTCGGGATTGTCGCGAAGCTGCGGCGTAATCAGCGACAGCGACCGCGTCACGCTGCGCATCGCGTCCGGGTGGAAGGCGAGATTGTTCTTCTGCGCCAGCCGGAAGATCCGGATCAGATTGACCGGATCGTGCTTGAACACGTCCGGCACAGCCAGATTGATGCGGTTATTGTCGATGACGAAATCGTCGCTCTCCGGCACCCGGCGGCGCTTGGCGGCGGGCCGCAGCCGCGCCATCATCCGCGTGAGCGCCGGCGCCGCCTTGGCCTGCTGATCCTCCAGCTTGGCGCACAGGATCGCGGTGAGGTTGCCGACTTCCTTGGCGATCAGGAAGTAGTGCTTCATGAAGCGCTCGACATCCTGCATTCCCGGATGCGAGGTGTAGCCGAGCCGCACGCCGATCTCGCGCTGCAGATCGAACGACAGCCGGTCTTCGGCGCGCTTGGTCACGAAGTGAATGTTGCAGCGGACCGACCACAGGAAGTCTTCGCAGCGGCGGAACGTGCGGAATTCGGCCGGATCGAACACGCCGCGCTCGGACAGCTCGCTGGCTTCGCGAACCCGGTAGACGTATTTGGCGATCCAGAACAGCGTGTGTAGGTCGCGCAGGCCGCCCTTGCCGTCCTTGACGTTGGGCTCGACCAGATAGCGTGACTGGCCGGAGCGGCGGTGGCGCTCCTCGCGCTCGGCGAGCTTGGCGGCGACGAATTCGGCCGCGGTGCCCTCGACCACCTCCTTGTCGAAACGCTCGACCAGCTCGGCGTACAGCGCCTCGTCGCCGGCCAGAAACCGCGTCTCCAGGATCGCGGTGCGGATCGTCATGTCGGCGCGCGCCTGGCGGATGCACTCGTCGACCGAGCGGGTGGCATGGCCGACTTTCAGCCCGATGTCCCACAGGCAGTACAGGATGACTTCGGCGACCTGCTCGCCCCAGGCGGTCTGCTTGTAGGGCAGGATGAACAGCAGGTCGATGTCGCTCTCCGGCGCCATCAGGCCGCGGCCGTAGCCGCCGGTCGCCACCACTGTCATCCGCTCAGAACTCGAGGGCGTCGGGGTGTTGTAGAGGTATTCAGTTGCGGCGTTGAACAGCAGCCGGATGATCGCGTCCTGGACGTAGCACAGCCGCTCGGCGCAGCGCCGGCCGTGGCGGTCGCGCAGCAACTGCGCTTCGGCCTCGGTGCGGGCTTTGGCCAGCTCCGCCTTCATCAGCATCGCCAGCGCGGTGCGGAACGCGGCGTCGTTGCCGGAGTGTTTTTCGGCCAGCGTTGCGATTTCGGCGGCGACCCGGGCGCTGTCGAAGCGCTCGTCGGCGGCGGGGCGGGGAGGTGACACGACTTTGTCCATGGCTATTTCCGGATATCGGACGGCAACGCTGCTGTCACGGAATTCCACCCAAGGGTAACTGCGGAGGCGGCCTTGGCCCAGCCAGCATAGGCGCCTGCAACGGATTGTGACGATGGGATTTTCGTCAGTTTTCGTGAATTCTCCTTCTCATCGTCGCGAGCTTGTGAGAGAGGGGAACGCCGCTCCCGCGCCGGCGGGGGTACAACCTGCCGAAAGCGCCCGATGTCCAGTAAAGTCTCCCCGCTCGCCCCCACCGATGTCCCCGCCATGCCGATGATCGCCGGCGTGCGCCTCGCGACCGCCGCGGCCGGCATCCGTTACAAGGGCCGCACCGACGTGCTGCTGGTCGAAATGGAGAAGGGCACCACGGTCGCCGGGGTGTTCACCACCTCCAAATGCGCCTCCGCGCCGGTGGAATGGTGCCGCGACAAGCTGAAGGGCGGCGGCGCCCGGGCGCTGGTGGTCAACTCGGGTAACGCCAACGCCTTCACCGGCAAGTCCGGCAAGCAGGCCACCACGCTGACCGCACAGCTCGCCGCCAAGGCGATCGGCTGCAAGCCGGCCGAAGTGTTCCTGGCTTCGACCGGCGTGATCGGCGAACCGCTCGACGCCACCAAGTTCGACGGCGTTCTCGATGCGCTGGCGCTTGACGCCGGCCCCGACGGCTGGATGGACGCCGCCAAGGCGATTATGACCACCGATACCTTCCCGAAGGTCGCGACCGCCACCGTCAAGCTCGGCAAAGCCAAGGTGACGATCAACGGCATGGCCAAGGGCGCCGGCATGATCGCGCCCGACATGGCGACGATGTTGTCGTTCATCTTCACCGATGCGCCGCTGTCGGCCTCCTGCCTGCAGGCGCTGCTCAAGGCCGGCGTCACCGACACTTTCAACGCAGTGACCATCGACGGCGATACCTCGACCTCTGACACGCTGCTGGCGTTCGCGACCGGCGCAGCCGCCGAGAACGGCGCGCCGAAGATTTCGCGCGCCTCGGACCCGCGGCTGAAGGCCTTCGTCAAGGCGTTCAACGCGGTGCTGGCCGATCTCGCTGAGCAGGTGGCGCGCGACGGCGAAGGCGCCCGCAAGCTGGTCGAGATCATCGTCGAGGGCGCCAAGACCAAGGTTTCGGCTCGCAAGATCGCGCTGTCGATCGCCAATTCGCCGCTGGTGAAGACCGCCATCGCCGGCGAAGACGCCAATTGGGGCCGGGTGGTGATGGCGGTCGGCAAGGCCGGCGAGCCGGCCGATCGCGATAAGCTGTCGATCTCGTTCAACGGCATCCGCGTCGCCAAGGCCGGCGCGCGCGATCCGTCCTACAACGAGAAGGAAGTCTCGGCCGAGATGAAGAAGCCGGTGATCCAGATCAAGGTCGCCCTCGGCCTCGGCAAAGGCCGCGACCGCGTGCTGACCTGCGACCTCACCAAGGAATACGTCGCGATTAACGGCGATTATCGGTCGTGAACCGGGCGGTCGCTGCAGGCATCGTCGTCACGGCGGCGGTGCTGGTCGGCGCAGCGTGCGCGCAGGCCGAGACGGCGTATTTGCGCCGTACCGTGCCGAGCGATACCGAAACCATGATCGGCATCGGGGCCCGCTTCGACAAAGCCTGCCGGAGTGTTGGGCTGTTCGAGGTCCTGCTCGACGAACCGCCGCAGCACGGGTCGGTGTGCATGCTTGCGGGGTCGGTCCGGCCGACGCGACTGTTCGCCGGCTCGGGTACAAAGTGTCTGGGGCAGCCGATGCCCGGAGTTCAGATCATGTACCGATCCGATCCAGGCTACGCCGGCCGCGATACGCTGCGCTATACGTTGAAATCCCCGCGGATCAGCAAGCCGCATCAATTCACGATCGAAGTCCGAGCGACCTCCAAGATTGAAGGTGGTCGACGATTGGATGTTGAGCAACCGCGCCAGTCGCCGGGGCCGATGCCTACCTGCGTGGCGCTGACATCGTAGGCAATCCATGAACCTCCTCCTCGTCGTCGCCGTGGCGCTGATCGATGCCGATAATCGCGTGCTGATCGCGCAGCGGCCAAAGCACAAGCAGCTCGGCGGTCTGTGGGAGTTTCCCGGCGGCAAGCTCGATCCCGGCGAGCGGCCGGAGGCGGCGCTGATTCGCGAGCTCGACGAGGAGCTCGGCATCACCGTGAAGGAAGCCTGTCTGGCGCCGCTGACCTTCGCCAGCCACGCCTACGAGGACTTTCACCTGCTGATGCCGCTGTATGTCTGCCGGCGGTGGGAAGGCCTGGCGATGCCGCGCGAAGGCCAGGAGCTCGCCTGGGTCCGCGCCAACAAGCTGCGCGACTATCCGATGCCACCGGCGGACCTGCCGCTGATCCCGCCGCTGATCGAACTGCTGATGTAGGGCGCCGGCCAAATTCGAAGGCGTCATGCGCGGGCTTGACCCGCCTGCGGGGCCGAAGCCCCTTCGGCGCGGCGAAGGCCCGCGCATCCATCATCTTGCGAAGAGGGATGGATCGCCGGGTCAAGTGTTCAGCCCGGCGATGACCGCGATAGACAAGAGCAAAGGCCTGCAACGGGGGCAGGCTGCTCAGCGTTTCCCCTTGATCGCCTCTTCCAGACTCACCTTCGCCGAGCCCGGCTTCAGCGGCTGCTGCTGGCTTTCGTGCGGAGACCAGCCGGACAGCCAGACGATTTCGAAGGTGGCGCGGATGCGGCCGTCGGGGTCGCTGAAGCGGTCGGCATAGATCTGCGCCATCCGTGTCAGGGTGGTGCGGCGCAGCGGCGTCCGGCGGCGCTCGATCAGGACATTGGTGGCGCCCATCCGCCGCAGATCCTGCATCAAGGCGAAGGCGTGGTCGTAGCGCACCACGACGCGGTCGACGTCGGTGACCGGCAGCGCGAAGCCTGCGCGCTGCAGCAGCGCGCCGAGATCGCGCAAATCGGCGGCCGGCGCGACGCGCGGCGACACGCCGCCTTCGATCTCTGCTTCGGCGGAAGCGAACGCCTGGCGCAGCTCGGTCAGCGTATCGCCGCCGGTCAGCGCCGCGAGCAGCAGCCCGTCAGGCTTGAGTGCGCGGCGAAGCTGCGCCAGCACGCCCGGCAGGTCGTTGGCGAATTGCAGCGCCAGCGCCGAGACCACGAGGTCGAGCGATCCGGGCGCGAACGGCAGGGCTTCGCTGCCGGACGGATCCACTGCAAGATGCGCGAGCTTGGGAAACCGCTGCAGCTTCAGCCCGCCGGGCGTCCAGAGATCGGCGACCTCGGTGAAGTCGCGCAGCACGGCATGGAGCCGCTCGTCCATCTCGTCGGCGACGCGGTCGAGCAGGAAAGGCACCGAGCCGAGCGCGGCGGCGCGGTGCAGCCGCGCCGTGAGCAGCCGGCGATCGAACAGGATCGGCGTCGAGTCAGCCATGGCAAATCAGAATCGAGAAAGCACGATCAGTTCAGCTTGGAGGCCGCGGCCGGGCCCTGCTGCGAGGCTTCGAACATCTTCAGCACCGCATCCAGCGCGTTGCGCAAGTGCTGCGCGCCGGCCTGGCTGCAGCGCAGCCGGGCGGTGGTGACGAACTTCACCTCGACCGTTCCGTCCGTCAGCGGGTTGAGCGTGCGCGCCGCGAGTTCGACCTCGACGCCGTTGGCAATTACCCCGTGCGCCGGCGCGATGTCGAAATACACGTGCGGCGCGGTCGGAATATCCAGATAGGTGACGTCGGCAGGCTTGTCGGTGGGCTCGGACACGGCGATCTCCCGGAGAAGGACTGGCGGTGTTGTGCGCTTTTTTCCGGCCCGGCACTACAAGGTTCTGTCGCTTGACGGTTGCGGGGATAGCGCTAGCCTCGCGTCATGCGTGTGGGGACGATCAATCGGGCCGGCGTGGGCGGGCTGAGCAGCTTTTCGGCCGCTGCCAATAGTTTGCGCCGGATCTGGACCCGCGCGACTCAGGCGGCGCTCGATTTGGCGCTACCGACGCTGTGCGTCGCCTGCCGCGAGCCGGTCGCCGGCGAGGGCGTCTGTGCGCAGTGCTGGTCGCAGCTGTCCTTTATCGCCCCGCCTTACTGCGAAAAGCTCGGCATCCCGTTCGTCTATGATCCCGGCCCCGGTATGCTGTCGATGCAGGCGATCGCCGATCCGCCGGCCTATAGCCGCGCCCGCGCCGCCGTGCGTTACGACGAGGTCGCCAAGGCGCTGGTGCACGGCCTCAAGTTCCATGACCGCACCGATCTGGCGCCGATCATGGGGCGGTGGATGGCTCGTGCCGGCCAGCCGCTTCTCGCCGATGCCGATCTGCTGGTGCCGGTGCCGCTGCATTGGCGCCGCGGTTTCTCGCGTCGCTACAATCAGTCCGGCGCACTGGCGCAGGTGATCGGTCGGCAGGCCAAATTGTCGGTCGCGGTCGAGGCGCTACAGCGGGTTCGCCCGACCGCGCATCAGATCGGGCTATCGCGCAGCGAGCGTGCCGCCAATGTGCAGGGCGCCTTCAAGGTTCCGAAGCACCGCAAGGCCGAGATCCAGGGCCGGCGGATCGTGCTGATCGACGACGTGCTGACCTCTGGCGCCACCGTCGATGCCTGCGCCCGGGCGCTGCTCCGGGCGAGGGCGGCCTCGGTCGACGTGCTGGTCTTCGCGCGGGTTGTCGATACGCTGAAATCCCCCATATAATCCGCTCCTTGCGCCCATCCTCGGCAACCAAACGGAGCCTGAATGCCCGCAGCGATCGAGATCTTCACCCGCCCCGGCTGCGGCTATTGCAGCGCCGCCAAGTCGCTCCTCAACCGCAAGAAGGCGGTCTTCACCGAGTACGACGTCGCGGTCGATCCGGGCTACCGGGTGAAGATGGACGAGCGCGCCGGCCCCGGCGCCACCTATCCGCAGATCTTCATCGGCGACTTCCACGTCGGCGGCTGTGATGATCTCTACGCACTCGACCGCGAGGGCAAGCTCGATGCGCTGCTCGCCGACGAGAAGGCTGCGTCATGACCGAAGCGGTGCCGTTCAATGCCGCCCTTGTGCAGATGCGCAGCGGCCTCACTCCCGAGCCCAATCTCGAGCAGGGCACCCGGCTGATCCGCGAGGCGGTGAAGGCTGGCGCCGACTACGTGCTCACCCCTGAGGTGAGCAACATGATGCAGCTCAACCGCGAAGCGCTGTTCGCGCAGCTCGCCGAGCAGGACGACGATCTGTCGCTGAAGGCGTATCGCGAGCTGGCGCGCGAACTGAACATTCATCTGCACATCGGCTCGCTGGCGCTGCGCGCCTCGCCGGAGCGCGCGGTCAACCGCTCGTTCCTGATCGGCCCGGACGGCGCGATCCTTGCGAGCTACGATAAGATCCACATGTTCGACATCGATCTCGGCAATGGCGAAAGCTACCGGGAGTCGGCGAACTACCAGCCGGGCGAGACCGCGGTGATCTCGGATCTGCCGTGGGGCCGGATCGGCCTGACGATCTGCTACGACGTGCGTTTCCCGGCGCTGTACCGCGCGCTGGCCGAATCCGGCGCGTCGTTCCTGGCGGTGCCGGCGGCGTTCACCAAGCCGACCGGCGAGGCGCACTGGCACGTGCTGCTGCGCGCCCGCGCCATCGAGAACGGCTGCTTCGTCTTCGCCGCGGCGCAGGGAGGCCTGCACGAGAACAAGCGCGAGACTTTCGGCCATTCGCTGATCATCGATCCGTGGGGCAAGGTCCTGGCCGAAGGCGGCATCGAGCCCGGCTTCGTCATGGCGCGGATCGATCCGGCCGAAGTGACGAAGGCGCGCGGCAAGATTCCGTCGCTGCAGCACGGCCGGCGCTTCACTGTCGCCGATGCGAACGCGGGCCCCGGCCATCTGCATCTGGTCCGGCAATCATGATCCGCTACAGCCTGCGCTGCGACAAAGGCCACGTGTTCGAAAGCTGGTTTCAGGGCTCGTCGGCTTATGAGTCCCAGGTTCGGCGCAAGCTGGTGAGCTGCCCGCAATGCGATTCGGTGAAGGTCGAAAAGGCGATCATGGCGCCGCAGATCGTCGGCAAGAAAGGCCGCGGCCGCGCGCCCGAGCCGGCTGCCGCCGAACCCGCCGCGACCAACCTTCCGGCGGAGACTGCTTCTGCAAATTCGCCGACGCCGCTATTGATGGCTCAGGAGCGCGAGCTGCGCGCCAAGCTGAAGGAATTGCGCGACCATATCGTCAAGACCGCCGACAATGTCGGCGAACGCTTCCCCGAGCAGGCGCGCGCGATGCACTATGGCGATATCGAACACCGCCCGATCTACGGCGAGGCTTCGCCGACCGAGGCCAAGGCGCTGATCGAGGAAGGCATCGAGGTCGCGCCGCTACCGGTGTTGCCGGACGATCGGAATTGACCTCTTGGCTGTAGCGAGCCTCATGCTCTCTTTCGTCATTCCGGGGCGCGCGAAGCGCGAGCCCGGAATCCATACGCCGCAGCGTCGGTTGTGACGCGAGGCGGCTGTTACTTTGTCCACGAGGTGGGCACAGGGGTTATGGGTTCCGGGTTCGCGCTTCGCGCGCCCCGGAACGACGAACGAGAGGTTTGGGTGCCAAGTCGTTCGCTGGAGACCCCGCTGTGAACCCCGACACGCTCCTCTCCTGGCAACTCTGGGCCATCCTTTCAGCGGTGTTCGCCGCCCTGACGGCGATCTTTGCCAAGGTCGGCGTGGCGGACATCAATTCGGATCTCGCCACTTTCATCCGCACCGTGGTGGTTCTGGTGGCACTCGGCGGGCTGCTGGCGGCGACCGGCAAGCTCGTCGCAGATGGGCCGATCAGTGCCAAGACTTGGACGTTCCTGGTCCTGTCCGGGCTGTGCACCGGGGCGTCGTGGCTGTGCTATTTCCGGGCGCTCAAGCTCGGCCCGGCCAGCCTGGTGGCACCGATCGACAAGCTCAGCGTGGTGCTTGTCGTGCTGTTCGGCGTGCTGTTTCTCGGTGAGCGGCCGTCCGGCACCGAGTGGATCGGGATCGCGCTGATCGCCGCCGGTGCCGTGATCATCGCGCTGAAGTAATCACACCGCGACCAGCAGCGCGACGCCGAGCACGATCAGGAGGATGCCAAGGATCTCGCGCGGCGCCACCGGCTGCTTGAACGAGTAGTATGCTACGGCCTGCGCGAACAGCACCTCGATCAGCGCCAGGGTGCGGACATTGGCGGCGGCGGTGAGCGCAAACGCCAGGAACCAGAACTGCGATGCTGCCGCCCCGATGAAACCGGCCAGCATCGACGGTCGCCACAGCCTCAGGATGTCGCGCAGCACCTGCGGCGCCCGCGCCAGCAGGTAGATCGTCAGCACCAGCGTCTGCACCCCGAGCGCGAACACCAGCGTGAAGGTCGCGGCGGTGACGAAGGTGACATCCGGCACCACGATGATTGCGCCACGAAACCCGACCGCCGACAGCGCAAAGGCTGCTGCGGCGCCCAGCCCGAGCAGCGTCGGCCGCAGGCTGACGAGGCCGCGGGCGGCGCCCGGGCGCAGCGCCGTGACGACGACGCCGACGGTCGCGATCAGGATCGCCACCACCTTCCACAGGTTCAGGTGATCGCCGAGGAACACGAAGCCGAAGATCGCGGTCTGGATCGCCTCGGTCTTCAGATATGCGGTGGTGACCACGAACGAGCGTTCGTTCATCGCCGCCAGCATCATCCCGGTGGCGGCGATCTGCGACAGCGCGCCGAGCAGCAGCCACGGCCAGAATTCGAGGCCCGGCCAGCTCACGGTATCTCCGGTTGCCACGATCACGCCGGCGAAGAACAGCAGCGAGAACGGGAAGCCGAACAGGAACCGGATGTTGGTGGCGCCCCAGGTGCCGAGCGGCCCGGTCAGCGAGCGCTGCATCGCGTTGCGCGCGACCTGGCCGAGCGCAGCGACGAGCGTGAAGGGGATCCAGAGCGAAGCGACGGTGAACATGGCGATGGCGGCAGGAGGGACGCTGCAGCCTCGGCGATCCGGTCCGCAGCGGTCAACCGGACCCGGATCATGCCTGCATTGCGAGGGATTTCGCGCGCCGGAGTGATCGGCGCGCGGTCGTCCAGACCTACGGGGCCGCTTCGGCGACCATCATGTAGTTCACGTCCATGTCGGGCGACAGCTTCCAGCGGTCGGCGAGCGGATTGAACACCAGGCCGGACTGTTCCGTGACGGTGAGCTTCAGCCGGTTGAGGTGCTGCTCGAGCTCGGCGGGGGTGACGAATTTGTCCCACTGATGGGTGCCGCGCGGCAGCCAGCGCATCACATATTCGGCGCCGACGATGGCGAGCGCAAAGCTCTTCCAGTTCCGGTTGAGCGTTGCCACCACCATGATTCCGGTCGGCTTCATCAGGGCGGCGCAGCGCGACAGGAACGCGCCGACGTCGGTGACGTGCTCGATCACCTCCATCGCCAGCACGATGTCGAACCGCTCACGCGGGTCGATTTCCTCGACCATGACGTTGCGGTAGTCGATCGCCAGATGCGACTTATCGGCATGCAGCTTGGCGGCCGCGATGTTGGTGGCGGAGGGGTCGATTCCGATCACCTGGGCCCCGAGTCGGGTGAACGGCTCGCACAGCAGGCCGGCGCCGCAGCCGATGTCCAGCATCCGCAAGCCTTCGAGGCAGCTCAGGCTCTTGGCGTTGCGCTCGAATTTCCGGCAGGCCGCGTCGCGGATAAAGCTGATCCGCAGCGGGTTGATCCGGTGCAGCGGCGCCATCCGCCCCGTGGGGTCCCACCACTCGGCCGACAGTTTGGAGAATTTCGCGATCTCGGCCGGATCGACGGTCGAGGCCGGCTGGCCGGGGGACTCGGGTTGCAGTGCCATGGGGTGCGCGATGCTCCTCAATGTCCGTACCTGTCGCCTCGGCACACGGCCGAAGCGGCTTGCGCCTGTTCCGCGGCCGCAATGCCATTGCTTGCCCGAAACCGCGACGCTGTGTATACGCGCCACGCGGCTCCCGCCTGACGGATTCCGCGCCATCAATACTCGTTGTCTCCAAGGATTGCACTATTCGTCATGGGCCGGCTGGTGATGAAATTCGGCGGCACGTCCGTCGCCAATATCGAGCGCATCCAGAACGTCGCGCGCCATGTCAAACGCGAGGTCGACGCTGGCCATGAGGTTGCCGTGGTGGTGTCGGCGATGTCCGGCAAGACCAACGAGCTGGTGGCTTGGTGCACTGAAGCCTCGCCGCTGCACGACGCCCGCGAATACGACGCGGTGGTGGCGTCCGGCGAGCAGGTGACGTCCGGCCTTCTTGCGATTGCCCTGCAGTCGCTCGGCATTCAGGCGCGGTCCTGGCAGGGCTGGCAGATCCCGATCTTGACCAGCGACGCTCACGCCTCGGCGCGGATCGTCGGGATCGACGGCAGCGAAATCATCAAGCGCTTTTCCGAGCGCAAGGAAGTGGCGGTGATCGCCGGTTTCCAGGGCATCCATGCCGAAACCGGCCGGATCACCACGCTGGGCCGCGGCGGCTCCGATACCTCGGCGGTGGCGATCGCGGCGGCGCTGAAGGCGGACCGTTGCGACATCTATACCGACGTCGACGGCGTCTACACCACCGATCCGCGGGTGGTGCCGAAGGCGCGCCGGCTCGACAAGGTGTCGTTCGAAGAGATGCTGGAATTGGCCTCGCTTGGCGCCAAGGTGCTGCAGGTCCGCTCGGTCGAGCTCGGCATGGTCCACAACATGCCGATCTTCGTCCGCTCCAGTTTCGACAAGCCCGAAGATATCGATCCGCACGGCACGCCGCCGGGCACGCTGATCAGCAGCGAGGAGAATTCCATGGAGAACCACGTCGTCACCGGCATCGCCTTTTCCAAGGACGAGGCGCAGATCTCGGTGCGCCGGATCGAGGACAAGCCGGGCGTGGCGGCGTCGATCTTCGGACCCCTGGCCGACGCCAACATCAACGTCGACATGATCGTCCAGAACGTCTCCGAGGACGGCAAGACCACCGATCTGACCTTCACAGTGCCGGCCTCCGACTTCGCCCGCGCCAAGCAGACCATCACGTCGGCGCAGGACAAGATTGGCTATGCCCGCTTCGACAGCGAGACCGACGTCGCCAAGGTGTCGGTGATCGGTTCGGGCATGCGCAGCCATGCCGGCGTTGCCGCCCAGGCGTTCGCCGCGCTGGCCGCCCGCAACATCAACATCCGCGCCATCACCACCTCGGAGATCAAGTTCTCGGTGCTGATCGACGCCGCCTACACCGAGTTGGCGGTGCGGACGCTGCATACGCTCTATGGGTTGGATCAAGTTTAGAACAATTTTTCGGTGATTTGAGAGCGCGAGCGGGCGCAGCGTTGCGTTCGCTGGCAGGCGTTTTGCTTGGCAAATCAAGCGTCAATTCGCTATACGGCCTGAGCGGCGCGACGCGCTGACAGGACGGCTGGCAAGGCCGGTTTTGTTGCGTTGCGAAGGCCCGGTGGCGGATATCCGCAACCGGACTCGCCGTTCGTTCGTGTTCGACTCCGGACACGCGTCGCGGGCCAACGCTCGCGGCCCGGGTCGACGCTGGACGATGATTGTTTTTGGAGCATTTCTGCTGGCGCTGCGTCGCGCCGGACGGCAATGCTCGCAGAGGAGATTGCGGCACATGCGGAGCACGTCGGGTGGCCCCCGCGTCTTGCTGAGACGGCTCCGCGAAACCATGGCGGAGCAAGTCTCCGCGCAGGAACGCCTCGACAAGATCGTGGTGTTGATCGCGGCCAACATGGTCGCCGAAGTGTGCTCGGTCTATGTGCTGCGGATCGACAACACCCTCGAGCTGTACGCCACCGAAGGTCTGAACCGCGAGGCGGTGCACCAGACCGTGCTGAACGCCCATGAAGGTCTGGTCGGTCTGGTCGCCTCGGAAGCGACGCCGCTGAACCTGTCGGATGCGCAAAGCCATCCGGCGTTCTCGTTCCGCCCGGAGACCGGCGAAGAAATCTACCACTCGTTCCTCGGCGTGCCGATCCTGCGCGCCGGTAACACCCTCGGCGTGCTGGTGGTGCAGAACCGCGCCAAGCGCACCTATGTCGAGGAAGAGGTCGAGGCGCTGCAGACCACCGCGATGGTGCTGGCCGAGATGATCGCCTCGGGCGAGCTGTCGGCGCTGGCACAGCCCGGTGCCGAACCGGCTGCGCGGCACTCGATCCACAAGACCGGCGCGGTGCTGTCCGACGGCATCGCGCTTGGTCACGTCGTGCTGCACGAGCCGCGCGTCGTCATCACCAATTACATCGCCGAAGACCTGCCGAAGGAAATCAAGCGGCTCGACGCGGCGCTCGCCAAGCTGCGCTCCGATCTCGACCGGATGCTGGAGCGGGGCGACTTCGCCGAGGGCGGCGAGCATCGCGACGTGCTCGAAGCCTACCGGATGTTCGCCAATGATCACGGCTGGTCGCACAAGCTGCACGAGGCGGTCGCCACCGGTCTCACCGCCGAGGCCGCTGTCGAACGCGTGCAGTCGGACACCAGAGCGCGGATGCTGCGCTCGACCGATCCTTACTTGCGCGACCGGCTGCACGATCTCGAAGACCTCGGCCACCGCCTGATGCGCCAGCTCGTCGGGCAGGACCATGCGCCGTCGCGCGAGCAACTGCCTGACAATGCCATCCTGATCGCGCGCTCGATGGGGCCTGCGGCGCTGCTCGACTACGACCGCAAGCGGCTGCGCGGCCTGGTGCTCGAAGAAGGCACCGCCAATTCGCACGTCTCGATCGTGGCCCGCGCCCTCGGCATCGCAGCGATCGGCGAGGTGCCGAACGCGCCGGGCATCGCCGATCCGGGCGACGCGATCATCGTCGATGCCACCTCGGGCTCGATCTATGTCCGCCCGTCTGCCGAAATCGAAGCCGCCTATGCGGAGCGGGTGCGCTTCCGCGCCCGGCGACAGGCGCAGTATTCGGCGCTCCGCGATCTGCCCTGCGCCACCAAGGATGGTCAGCCGATCGACCTGATGATCAACGCGGGCCTGACCATCGACCTGCCGCACATCGAAGACACCGGCTCTTCCGGCATCGGCCTGTTCCGCACCGAGCTGCAGTTCATGGTCGGCCAGAGCCTGCCGCGCTCGTCCGATCAGCTTGCGCTGTATCGCGCCGTGCTCGACGCCGCCGGCAGCAAGCCGGTGACCTTCCGCACCCTCGACATCGGCGGCGACAAGGCGCTGCCCTACATGGAGACGGTGGTCGAGGAGAATCCGGCACTTGGCTGGCGCGCGATCCGGCTCGGGCTTGACCGGCCCGGCCTGCTGCGCAGCCAGATTCGCGCGCTGCTGCGTGCCGCCGCGGGTCGTTACCTGCGGGTGATGTTCCCGATGATCTCTGAGGTGGCCGAGTTCGATGCCGCCAAGAGCATCATCGAGCGCGAACTGACTTATCTGCGCCAGCATGGCCACACCCTGCCGGAGCGCGTCGACGTCGGCACCATGCTGGAAGTGCCGGCGCTGTTGTATCAGCTCGACGAGCTGTTCAAGCGCGCGGACTTCGTGTCGGTCGGCTCCAACGACCTGTTCCAGTTCCTGTTCGCGGTCGATCGCGGCAACTCGAAAGTGTCGGAGCGGTTCGACACTCTGTCGGCGCCGATCCTGCGGGCGCTGCGCGACATCGTCCGCAAGGCGCGTGCGGCCAAGCGCTCACTGTCGCTGTGCGGCGAGATGGCCTCGCAGCCGCTGGCGGCATTGGCCCTGATCGCGATCGGCTACCGCTCGCTGTCGGTGTCGGCACTGGCACACGGCCCGGTGAAGGCGATGATCCTCGGTCTCGACCTCGCCAAGGCGGAGGCGATGATCGGGCCGCTGCTCGACGCGCCGGCCGGCAGCGTCTCGATTCGCGACAAGCTGATCGAATTCGCCGAAGCGCATCAGCTCGCCTTGTAGCGACGCGGCTGCCCCGCCGCCGCTTTGTCGTCTCACGCGTTTATCCGAGATCGTCCATGTCCACACTGCCCGAAGCCAAGCTCGACGTCCTCCTCGCGCATCACGCCGCGCTCGAAGCGCAGTTGATGGCCCAGGTCGGTGCCGAGGACTATGTCCGCATCACCCGCGAATTGTCGGAGCTCAATCCGCTGGTCGAAGCGGTGAAGAGCTATCGCCAGGTCCGCGATGAACTCGGTGAGATCGACGAACTGCTGGAAGATCCGGCCACCGAACCCGAGATGCGGGCGATGGCGGAGGCCGAGCGCGACGCGCTCGACGCCCATCGCGACGAACTGATCCAGCAGATCCGTATCGCGCTGTTGCCGAAGGACGCGATGGACGAGCGCAATGTGATGCTGGAAATCCGCGCCGGCACTGGTGGCGACGAGGCCTCGTTGTTCGCCGGCGACCTGTTCCGGATGTACGAGAAGTTCGCCGCGCTGCAGGGCTGGAGCGTCGAAGTGATTTCGGCCAGCGAAGGCACCGTCGGCGGCTACAAGGAAATCATCGCCGAAGTGAAGGGCCGCGGCGCGTTCGCCAAGCTGAAGTTCGAATCGGGCGTACACCGTGTCCAGCGCGTGCCCGATACTGAAACGCAGGGACGCATCCACACCTCGGCCGCGACCGTCGCGGTGCTGCCCGAGGTCGAGGACGTCGACGTCGATATCAAGCAGGACGACCTGCGGATCGAGACGATGCGGGCGCAGGGCGCCGGCGGCCAGCACGTCAACAAGACCGAGTCGGCGATCCGCATCACCCATCTGCCGACCGGCATCGTGGTGATGATGCAGGACAGCCGCTCGCAGCATAAGAACCGCGCCTCGGCGATGAACATCCTGCGCTCGCGGATCTACGACGCCGAACAGCAGCGTCTCGACGCGGCGCGCTCCGCCGAGCGCAAGGCCAAGGTCGGCTCCGGCGACCGCTCCGAGCGGATCCGCACCTACAACTTCCCGCAAGGCCGCGTCACCGATCACCGCATCAATCTGACGCTGTACAAGCTGCCGCAAGTGATCGCCGGCGAAGCGCTCGGCGAACTGATCGACGCGCTCACCACCGAGCATCAGGCGGCGCAGCTCGCCGAGCAGGGCAACGCGGCGTGAGCGACGCTCCGACGATCGCATCCGCGCGTCGTCGTCTCGCCCGGCAATTCCAAGACGCGGGCATCGAGTCCGCCGCGCTCGATGCCCGGCTGTTGGTCGGCGAAGTCTCCGGGCTCGATCTCACCGGGCTTTTGATTCAGGCCGAGCGTATCTTGACCGCCGAGGAGAACGAGCGGCTGCAGTCGTTCGCGGCGCGGCGGCTCAGGGGCGAGCCGGTGGCGCGCATCCTCGGGATGCGCGAGTTCTGGGGGCTGCCGTTCGAGCTCTCCGCCGACACGCTGGTGCCGCGCCCTGATACCGAGACGATCGTAGAGGCCGCACTCGCGATTCTGGCCGAACGATCCTCACTAGCGCCGCGGATTCTCGATATCGGGACCGGGAGCGGTGCAATCCTGCTGGCGCTGCTACACGAATGTCCGGACGCCGTCGGCGTTGCGACAGACATCAGCCTCGGCGCGCTACGCACCGCGCGAGGCAATGCGCAGCGTCTTGGGCTTGCTGATCGCGCCTGCTTCGTCGCCTGCGACTACGCTTCGGCGCTGTGCGGGCCGTTCGACCTGATCGTCTCCAACCCGCCCTATATTCCAGGTAACGAGATTGCGGCGCTTGATCGCGAGGTGCGGGACCACGATCCGCGACGCGCGCTCGACGGTGGCGACGACGGGCTCGATGCTTACCGGAAAATCATCCCCGAATCGGTCCGGCTGTTGCAACCAGGCGGCGTGTTGGTGGTTGAAATCGGACAGGGCCAGGAAGGCGATGTAAGCGCCCTGATGCAGGCTTCGGGGTTAACCGTCTCTGACCCCTTCCGTCCTGATTTGTCAGGGATTTTCCGGGCGGTGACAGGGCGTCTCGCGGTCCTCTGATATCGGAACAAATTGCAAAAAACCGCTTGGAATATCGACCGAGAGCGACTACGTTCCGCTCCAGATATCGGTAAGAGCGGCTGGCCCCGCGGTGCGGAGTGGGGCATATTGGTCTCGATGAGAGCCCCTGACCGAATGGGTTCCACACGGCGGCTTCGATCAAGCGCGATTGGCTGGGACAGCCGCGCAGCTTTCAGCCGCGGAGCGCACGAAAGCCTAACGACTCACGCTTGAAGAACTCACGCGAGATGAGCTGAGCCCTTTAGCACGGGCTCGATGAATTGATCCGGCCGGCGGTGTAACGGCCGCCGGATTTGGAGAACGCGTCTTTGCTGAGCGCGACACGCAGCATTAGCGATTTGAGACTGATGGGCTGTTCGGACGGGCGTGGCCAGACCTGCGCGTAGCGCAGCCATGCTTTGCAAAATGGGGTTCGGTAAGAAGGTAGGACATGAGAAACGGGCAGAACAATAAGCGGCTGCGCAATCGGAATAACGGCGGCAATAACAACAACAACCGGCGCGGCCAGAACCCGATGACTCGGGTGTTCGAGTCGAACGGTCCCGATATCAAGATCCGCGGTACCGCCTCTCACATCGCCGAGAAATACGTTCAGCTCGCCCGCGATGCCCGCTCCTCGGGGGATCCCGTAGCGGCCGAGAACTACTATCAGCACGCCGAGCACTACTTTCGTCTGATCGCGGCGGCCCAGGAGCAGTTCCGGCAGAACCAGCCGCAGCCGCGCATCGACAACGACACGCTGGACAACGACGACGACGGCGAGGGCGATTTCTCCAATTTCGGCGCCGAGCCGGGCCTCGTCCCTGTACAGCAGCCCCAGCCGTACCAGCAGCGCGAGCAGCCGCAGCCCTATCAGCCGCGTGAGCAGCCGCAGCCGCGTGAGCATCGCCCGCAGCCTCAGTTCGTGCCGCGCGAGCAGCCGCAGCCGGCGGCGGAGGGCGTCGATCGTCTGCCGTCCTTCATCACCGGCCCGCAGCCGCAGCTAGGCCCCAACGCGTTCGAAGGCAACGGCGGCGGCGGTGAACGCTTCCCGCCGCGTCGCCGTCGTCGTCCGCGCGGTGAGCCGGCAGCGGCGCAGGCCGTCGCCCCGGCTCCGTCGGGCGAGGATGCCGGCGCCGGCGAGTAAGCCTTCGCGACCGGCCGCAAGAGGTCGATCAAATCAGACGAGGCCGCGCCGGTTGGTGCGGCCTTTGTCGTTTCGGCACGTCTTGGTTCAGTCGATGCCGTGTCAGCGCAGCAGCGGCGGCGCGTCCGGCTCGTCGGCCTGCATCGGAGTTGGTGACGGCACCAGCGACGGCTCAAGCGACGGAATCAACCGAATCCGCTCGCGCTTGACCGGCTGCGCCCGGACCACCTGTTTGGTGGCTTCGACCACGTGCACGCCGGCGAACGGCATGGAGGTCGATGCGCCGATCCGCTCCCAGGCCGGCGCCGAGCGCAGCAGCCAGCCTTGCCCCAGAGGAGGCACGAACAGCGCCTCGCTCCAGGCCGTCGGGGTGAACCAGGTTCGCCGGAGCAGGTCGGCGATCTGCGAGCGCGAATACGGCCGGCCGTGACCGAACGGGGTGTTGTCGAGCCGCGCCCAAACGCCGCGGCGATTGGGGACGATCGCGAGCAGCCGACCGGCCGGCGCCAGCACCCGCCACACCTCGCGCAGCAGCCGTTCAGGATCGTCGGACATCTCCAACGCATGCACCAGCAGGATGCGATCGACCGCGGCGTCCGGCAGCGGCAACGCGTGTTCGTCGACCAGCGAGGACAGCGTCGACCGCGCGGTTGGCCATTTCAGCACGCCCTGGGCCGCCGGCATGAAGGCAATGCAGCGTTCGCACCTGTCGCGGAACAGGCCGAGATACGGCGTCGGATAGCCGAAGCCGAGTACGCGATCGCCGCGCGCATCCGGCCATCGCGACTGGATGCCGCGGTTGATCAGCCGTCGTGCCACGATGCCGAGCCGGCTACTGTAGAACTCTCGCAGATCCACGACGTCGATGGTCATGGCCGACATTTACCACGCCGTCGTATGGTCCGGCAAAGCCACACCCTGCTTGGTTTACGAGGCTGTGACCGCTTCATTTCGTCCCGGTCTGCCCCCATGTTAGAGTTCGACTTGCGTGACGCCGGCGACAGAAACGGCGCCGGGCACGCTCCTGCCGCCTTTAGTTCCGGAGATCTCATGCCCGCCGACATCCGCATCGTTCCGTGTCTCACCGACAATTTCGGCTATCTGGTCCACGATCCGGCCACCGGTGCCACCGCTTCGATCGACGCGCCGGAAGCTGCTCCCCTGATCGCCGCATTGGACAAGGAAGGCTGGAAGCTGACCGACATTCTGGTCACGCATCACCACGGTGACCATGTCGGCGGCATAGCCGAGCTGAAGAAGAAGTATCAGTGCCGCGTCCATGCGCCGCACGACGCCAACGCCAAGATCGCGGACGCCGACGTGAGGCTGCAGGAAGGTGACGTCGTTCGGGTCGGTGACCTCACCGCGCGGGTGCTGGAAACTCCCGGTCACACCCTCGATCACCTTTCCTACGTGTTCGACGCCGACCGTGCGCTGTTCGCGGCCGACACGCTGTTCTCGATCGGCTGCGGCCGGGTGTTCGAGGGCACCTATCCGATGATGTGGGAATCGCTGCTGAAGCTGCGGGCCCTGCCCGACGACTTCAAGCTGTATTGCGGCCACGAATACACCGCCTCCAACGTCAAATTCGCGCTCGGCATCGAGCCCGACAACGCCGCGCTGCAGGCACGCGCCAAGCAGGTCGAGGCACTTCGCGCCGAAGGTAAGCCGACGATTCCGGTGACGCTCGGCGAGGAGAAGCAGGCCAACGTATTCCTGCGCGCCGACGTGCCGTCGGTCGCCGCCGCAGTCGGAATGCCCGGCGCTCCCGCCGCCGAAGTGTTCGGCGAGATCCGCGAGCGCAAGAATAACGGGTGAGCGCGGTGTCTCTCACTGCCGCGGAGGTGATCGCGCGGCTCGGTCTGCAGCCGCACCCGGAGGGCGGACACTATCGCGAAACGTTTCGCGATCCCCGCTGCGACGCCAGCGGACGCAGCTACTCGACCGCGATCCACTTTCTGCTGCGGGCGGGCGAGCGCTCGCACTGGCACCGGATCGATGCGGTCGAAGTCTGGCACTATTACGCAGGCGCGGCCCTGATGCTGGAAGTCGCCGGCGAAGACGGTCACCGCGCCGCGACGCTCGGCCCAGATCTCGTCGCCGGGCATCTGCCACAAGTGATCGTGCCGCCGCAGGCCTGGCAGGCGGCAACATCGACCGGCGAGTGGACGCTGGTCGGCTGCACTGTCGCGCCGGGCTTCGATTTCGCCGGCTTCGAACTGGCGCCGCCCGGCTGGGAGCCGGCGCGATGAAGTTCGTCGGGAGGATGAGGCTGGAGGATGGGTTCGCGCGCTGCGCGTAACCTACCGCAACAAACCGCCGAGCAGCATGATGGATCGAGGCGCAGGGCGCTTAATTCATCATGCGAGTCTGGGTGATTTACAGCGCGCCGACCGGTGATTTCGCCAGCAGTTCGTCGACTTCCGCGCGGCTCGGGCAGGCGAACGCGCCGCCGGGGCGGGTGCATTTCAGCGCCGCGGCTGCGGAGGCAAAGCGCAGCGCGTGGGCGATGTCCTGGCCTTCGCCGTACGCGACGGTGAAGCCGCCATGGAAGATGTCGCCAGCACCAAGCGTGTCAACCGAATGCACCGGAAACGCCGGAGTCTCGCGGAACTGCTGCTTGTCGTCGAGCCACAGCGTGCCCTTCGGGCCGCGTGTCACTGCCACGAAAGCATGTGTCAGCGTTGCCAGCTTCTTCAACGCTTCGGCATCATCGGCGATGCCGGCGGTGCCGTGCAGGGCTTCGGCCGAGCAGATCAGATGCGACGCCGCCGTCAGCAGGCCCTCGTTCATCGACATCGCGTTATCGACATCGACCACCACAGGAATGCCACGCCGGGTCGCCTCGGCGCACAGCGGCGTGACGAAGCTGGAGCAGCGGCTTTCGGTGAGGATGGCGTCGCAGTCTCTGAGCAGCGTGTCGGCGTCGGGCAGCGCGACCTTCCACAGTCCGGGATCGCGGAACGTCACGATGGTGCGCTCACCGGTCGGATCGACCAGCACCGCGGAGATCGGCGTCACCAGCCCGGGCATGTGAATGAGCCCGCTGGAGCCGATGCCTTCTTCAGCCAGCTTGTCGAAGATGAAGCCCGCTGCGGCTTCGCTGGCGTCGCCCATCGGGCCGCACATCTGCGCCTTGCCGCCGAGCCGCGCGATGCCGATCGCAGCGTTGAGCGCGTTGCCGCCGCAGATCTCGCCGAACGAGCTCGCCGGCACCTTGTTGCCGCGGCCGGGCACCGCCTCGATCCGGAAAGTGAGGTCGCGCACCGGAATCCCGATGCACAACACCCGCGGCTGGCGTTTGGCAGTGTCGCTCATGATTGTCCCTCCAGCCAGCGGCCGAGAAGATGGTGCGCGATGGCGAACGGGTGCGGCCCGAGCAGTCCGTCCGGATGCTCGCGCTTCAGCATCTGCGCCGCCTCGTCGCGGGAAAACCACCGCGCGTCTTCAAGTTCAGTAAGATCGACGGTGATGTCGTCGCTCGTGGCGGTCGCCGTGCAGGCGATCATCAGCGACGACGGATACGGCCATGGCTGCGTCATGTAGTAACGCACGTCGGTGCACAGAATGCCGGACTCCTCGACGATCTCGCGGCGCACCGCGTCCTCGATCGTCTCGGCTGCTTCGACGAAGCCGGCGAGGCACGAATACATCCCGGCCGGAAACTGCTTCTGCCGGCCGAGCAGGCATTGGTCGCCGCGCGTCACCAGCATGATCACCACCGGATCGGTGCGCGGGAAGTGCTCGGCCTTGCAGGACGGGCAGTCGCGCTTCCAGCCGCCTTGCCCCATCGCGGTGCGGGTGCCGCAATTGGCGCAATAGCCGTGGCGCTGATGCCAGTTCACCAGCGACTTCGCCATCGCGATCGCCGAGAGCTGTTCGACCGGCAGCACGCCCTGCATCGCAAGGCCGCGCAGCTCGGCGAGACCGGCATCGGTCCGGCCGGCGAGCTTATCGGCCGCAGGGGTGCCGATCCCCATGCCGAACACGGCTGCGCCGTTTCGCAGACCGAGGAAGATCGTGCCGGGGTTGGCGCCGAGCGCCAGCGCCTCCTGGATCGTCAGCTCGGCCCGCGGGCCGCTGGCTTCGTGCTTCACAAGCAGCGAATCGCGGTGCACGACGTAGGCGCGGGTATCGCCGCGCTCCTCCATCGCCATCAGCTTGGCGTCGTTGCCGCGCAGATGCGCGGCGCGGTCGAGCACGTGGGTGACGAAGGCTGGCCGGCCGAGCGGGAAAGGTGTGCTCATCGGCTCAGCTCAACCAGATCTTGCGGCGGAGCAGGTTGATGAACTGCTGCACCTCTTCGGGATCGTGCGCCAGCGGCGGCATCACGCCCCACACCGGCCGCGGCCAGGCGACATCGCTGGAGCGCCGCGCGATGATGTGAATGTGGAGCTGCGGCACCAGATTGCCGAGCGCCGCGACATTGAGCTTGTCGCATTTGGTGACCTCTTTGAGCGCCCGGCTCACTCTGGCGATCTCTGTCATCAACTGCGCCTGCGCCACCTCGTCGAGGTCAATGATCTCGCTGACATCGGGCCGGCGCGGCACCAGCAGCAGCCACGGATAATGCGCGTCCTTGATCACCAGCACCCGGCTGAGCGGCAGGTCGCCGATGCTGATGGTGTCTTGTTCGAGCCTTGAGCTCAGCGACCAGTCGGAGGGGGACATTGCGGTTCCATCGGCCCGTTCGGGGAGGCATGGGCTCTTGTCTGTGGCGGGGACGGCGCACGGCCGCCTCGCAGTCATACCAAGCCGTCCGGACCGGCGGAAGCGCCCCCTAGCCGAAGGTCCAAGGCGTGCCAAGCGGCGTGACCGGCGACTTGCATTCGGGTCGGTTTGGCGCCAAATAGGGACCGGGAGATTGGCGGTGGACGAGCCTCTCGCCAACCGGGTCAGGTCCGGAAGGAAGCAGCCCTAACGAGGTCTGGATCGGGTCGCTCGTCAGTCTCCTACCTCATTTTTCGGCCGTGCTGCCCCGTGATCGGGGCACCGCGGCCGAATGAAGGTGGGGCCAGGACTGGCAGATGCCGGTCCGGTGTGAGGGGTGTTTCGGGCCAGCCGCATGATCCTGCCCCGTCGCAACCGCCCCGTTCCCCTCCGCAATCCGGCCCCACAGACACAGCATTGCGGACCGACCGATGAGTGACTCTGGCCTTTCCGCGACGCCGCCCGCTGCTCCTGAGCAGCCGGTCAGCGCGAGCGCGCCGGCCGGTGCCTATCGGGTGCTGGCGCGGAAATATCGCCCCAACAGCTTCGACGATCTGATCGGCCAGGAAGCGGTGGTGCGCACCGTCTCCAACGCGTTCGATACCGGACGGATTCCGCAGGCCTGGATTCTCACCGGCGTTCGCGGCGTCGGCAAGACCACCACCGCGCGCATCCTCGCCCGGGCGCTGAATTACGAATTGCCGGACGGTTCGGTGAAGGGGCCGACCATCCACATGCCGGTGCATGGCGTGCACTGCAAGGCGATCATGGAAAGCCGGCACATGGACGTGCTGGAGATGGACGCCGCCTCGCACACCGGCGTCGACGACGTTCGCCAGATCAACGATAGCGTGCGCTACGCGCCGGCCTCCGCGCGCTACAAAGTGTACATCATCGACGAAGTCCACATGCTGTCGACGGCGGCGTTCAACGCCTTCCTGAAGACACTTGAGGAACCGCCGGAGCACGCAAAATTCGTGTTCGCCACCACCGAAATCCGGAAAGTGCCGGTGACGGTGCTGTCGCGCTGTCAGCGTTTCGATCTGCGCCGGGTCGAAGCCGACGTGCTGATGACGCATCTTGGCAATATCGCGCAGAAGGAAGGCGTCGAGGTCGAGCCTGAGGCGCTCGGAATCATCGCGCGCGCGGCCGAAGGCTCGGTGCGCGATTCGCTGTCGCTGTTCGACCAGGCGATCGCGCATGCGGCCGGCCTAGTGCGCGCCGACGCGGTGCGGCAGATGCTCGGCCTCGCCGACCGCACCCGCGTGATCGAACTGTTCGACGCACTGGCGCGCGGCGATATTGCAGCCGCCTTCGCTGAATTCCGAGACCAGTACGACACAGGTGCCGATCCGGTCGTCGTGCTGTCCGATCTCGCCGAATTCGTCAATTTCGTCACCCGCGTGAAGATCGTGCCGGCGATCGCCGACAACGTTGCGTTCGGTGAGACCGAGCGGGTGCGCGGCCGCGAATTCGCCGCCAAGCTGTCGATGCGGGTGCTGTCGCGGATGTGGCAGATGCTGCTGAAGGGCATCGCCGAGGTGCAGGGAGCGACCCGCCCGGCGGCCGCCGCCGAAATGGTGCTGGTGCGGATCGCCTATGCGGCAGACCTGCCGACGCCCGATGAAGTGCTGCGGATGTTGGAGCAGAGCGGTGGCGGCGATGCGCCGGCCATCTCAGGCGGTGGTGGCAGCAGCAGTCGCGGCGGTCCGTCCGCTTCCCTGGCGTCGGCCCCGGCTTTGTCCGCTCCCAGTGCGATGATGCCGCGTAGCGCACCGACCATGAGCGCCGCAACTGCGCCGACCATGCTGCGCGGCGGCCCCGACGGTGCGGCGCGTTCGCCGGTCAGCGCGCCGGCGCCAGCGCCCGAACCACCGGCGCTGAAGATCACGACGTTTCCGCAACTCGTCGCGCTGGCTTCCGAGAAGCGCGACGTGATGACTCGGCTAGCGCTCGAAGCCGATGTGCGGCTGGTGCGAATCGAGGACGGACGGCTCGAACTGGCGCTGGAGCCGAGCGCATCGCGCAGCCTGATCAACGATCTCGGCCGCAAGCTCGAACAATGGACCGGACGGCGCTGGACCGTGATCGTCTCCAACGCGCCAGGCGAGCCGACGCTGCGCCAGCAGAGCATGGCACAGCAGAACGAACGCGAGCGTGCGGCGGAGAACGATCCGCGAGTCCAGGAAGTGCTGGCGCGATTTCCCGGCGCCAAGCTGACGGTGCGGCGCCTCGCCCCCGAGCCGGTGGAGATCGAGTCTGATATGGACGATCCCTCCGAGCGAATCGACGACGACGATTAGCGATCTGAAAGGAAACCGATCATGGCTGACTTTCTCGGCATGATGAAACAGGCTGCCCAGCTTCAGTCGAAGATGAAGGCAATGCAGGCTGAGCTCGACCAGATCGAGGTCGAAGGCTTGTCCGGTGGTGGCCTCGTCAAGGTACGGATGAGCGCCAAGATGGAGGTGCGTGGCATCTCGATTGATCCGTCGCTGATCAAGGCCGACGAGCGCGAAGTGCTCGAAGACCTGCTGGTGGCGGCGCATGGCGACGCCCATCGCAAGGCGGAAGCCGCGATGCAGGAGAAGATGCAGGCCCTGACCGGCGGCCTCGGCCTGCCGCCCGGGCTCGGCCTGGGCTAGTCTTTCTGGCCTTTCGATTCGCGCCTTAGACGCTCGTCTCGTCAATGAGAGTGGCGGAGCGGTGCGTCGTCGCGTCTGATCAACACACGGAGACCCGATGGCCGGTGCCGCAGGCCCCGAGATCGAACGTCTGATTCAGTTGCTGGCGCGGCTACCCGGATTGGGGCCGCGCTCGGCGCGCCGCGCCGCGCTGCATTTGATCAAGAAGCGCGACGCGCTGATGGCGCCGCTCGCCTCCGCCCTGCAGGTTGCGATCGACAAGATCGAAGTGTGCAGCACCTGCGGCAACATCGATTCACAAAACCCGTGCACGGTGTGCACCGATCCGCGACGGGATTCCTCGATCATCGTGGTGGTGGCTGACGTTGCGGATTTGTGGGCACTCGAACGCGCCTCTGCCACAAACGGCCGGTACCACGTTCTGGGAGCGACGCTCTCGCCGCTCGACGGCGTCGGCCCCGAAGATCTGACGATCGACGCGTTGGTGAAGCGTGCACATGACCCCGGCGTTGCCGAGATCATCCTGGCGCTCAACGCCACCGTCGATGGCCAGACCACCGCACATTACGTCACCGACCTCTTGCAGGACGCCAACGTCAAGGTGACCCGGCTCGCTCACGGCGTGCCGGTCGGTGGCGAACTCGACTATCTCGACGAAGGTACGCTGTCGGCGGCGATGCGACAGCGCACCTTGTTCTGACCCAACCGGATTGGACCTGATGACTCAGCCACGCTTGACGCTCTCGACGATTGCCGCGCTCGCCCTGACGCTCGTTGCCTCCGGGGTGTCCGCGCAAGATTCGCCGCAGGGTGCGACGCAGGCAGCGCTGCCGAAGCCGACCGCGCTGCGGGTGGGCGACATTCTCAGCGGCGAGCTGAATGCGTTGAAGACGCGGGCCAAGGGCACAAAGGGCCCGGTGTATCAGCTCGTCAGCGATCCGCGCCGGTTGCCGGCACCGTCCGGGCTGTGCAACCTCGAGAATGGCCCGGAGACCTTCCAGATTGTCCCCGCCGACGATGCCCAGGCGGCGCAGCTCAAGTCACACCGCGGCAAGCAGGTGGCGCTGAAGGTCAGCTCGGTAGCGTGCGCCAACGAGCCCGGCCAGATGAGCGAGGCGGTGGTGACGAAATGGAGTCTGGTGAAGTAAGCGACGGGCTCTCGTCGGCGTTGCGAGGAGCGGGCGGCGCCTAAACCTTCACCGGTCCGAGCGCGGCGAAATGGCCGCGGCGTTGCAGCCACGCCAGCAGCACCAAGCTCGGCGCCGCGACCGCAACGCTGATGGTGAAGAACGCCGGCCAGCCGGTGGCCTGCGCGACGTATCCGGCGCTCGCGGACAGGTAGGTGCGGCCGACGGCGGCGAGGGCGGTGAGCAGCGCGTATTGCGTCGCAGTGTGCAGCGGGTTCTGGCACAGCGCCGACAGGTAGGCGACGAAGATCACGGTGCCGATCGCGCCGGTGAAATTTTCCACCGAGATCGCCAGCGCCAGCGCCCATTGGTTGACGCCGACGGTCGACAGCCAGGCGAACGCCAGATTCGACACCGCCTGCAGCACCGCACCGATCCATAGGCTCGCCACCAGCGAATAGCGCCGCGCCAGATAGCCGCCGGCGAAGCCGCCGATCAGCGTCGCCGCCAGCCCGACGCCCTTCACGATTGCCGCATAATCATTGCGCGAATAGCCGAGATCGATCACGAACGGCGCCGTCATGGTGCCGGAAAATGCATCGGTGAACTTGAACAGCACCACGAAGGAGAGAGCGGTGAGCGCGTCCTTGCGGGTGAGAAATTCGGTGAACGCCCCCAGAGCGGCGTGGATCACCCGCTTCAATGCGCTCTCGCCGCTGGTCGCCGCTTCGGCGCGGCGCGACTGTTCCGGCTCGGTGGCGAGCAGCGCGGTGACGGTGCCGATCAGCACCATCGCGGCCATCGTCACATAGCCCCACATCCATGCGGTGGTTCGGGTCAGTCCGGTACTTTCATAAGCGCTGACCAGGAACAGCACGCCGGCGGTGGAGATCAACATGCCGATGCGGTAGGCAGCCACGTAGGACGCCATGCCGGCAGCCTGCTCCTCTTCCGGCAGGCTCTCGACCCGGAACGCGTCGACCACGATGTCCTGGGTCGCCGAGGCGGTGGCGACCAGCAGCGCGCCGATTGCCACATACAGCGGCGACTTCGCCGGATCGGTGAGCGCCAGCAGCAGGATCGCGGCGATCAGCAGCAGTTGGACGAACACCAGCCAGCCGCGGCGGCGTCCGAATGCTCTGGTGAACAGCGGCACGTGCAGCGCATCGACCAGCGGCGCCCAGATGAACTTCAGCGTGTAGGGCGTGCCGACCAGCGCGAACAACCCGATCGTGCCGAGGTCGACGCCGGACTCCCGCATCCATACCAATAGGGTCGAGCCGGACAGCGCCAGCGGCAGCCCCGACGAGAACCCGAGGAACAGCACCACCAGCACCCGCGGCTGCAAGTACACCGCCATCGCCTCGCGCCAGCTCGGCTTGGTGGAGATCTGCGGAGCGGCGGGATCGGCCTCTGGCAGGCCGGCAGTAGGGCTGGTCATGGGATGAACCTATCCGATTCGGCGACACCGGGCGGACGGCCCGGCGGTCGCGGCCCGAGCGGGCTGCGTCAGCTCCGCGTCATTTCATCGATCCGGAAACTCGCTGCGGCGAACAGATCGGCGCGATCCGGCGCCAATGGGGCTTCGGGGGCAGGTGCTGATGCCGTCCCGGCGGCTTGGTCGGTGAAGTCCAGCTCCTCGATCCGAGCGGCGCGGCGCTCGATCTTGTCGGCGGAGATCAGGATCTGGCGGACGTCGTCCGTGACCTGGCCGAAATGGGTCTGCAGTTTGGTGACGCGCTCGCGCAGCCGAGCCAGATCGTCGCCAAGACTGAGCACCTCGGTGCGGATCTGGTCGGCGGCGTCCCGCATCCGAGCGTCTTTGAGGATCTGCTGCATCACCTGGATCGCCAGCATCAGCAGAGACGGCGACACCAGCACGACGCGAGCCCGGTAGGCTTTCTGAATGACGTCGTCGAAGCCTTCGTGGATTTCCGCATAGACCGACTCCGACGGGACGAACATCAGCGCGGTGTCCTGGGTCTCGCCGGGGATCAGGTATTTCGACGCGATATCGTCGACATGGCGCATCACGTCGGTGCGTAGCCGCTGCGAGGCCGCTTTCTTGGCTTCCTCGGTGGTCGCTTCGCGCAGCGCGGTGACCGCTTCGAGCGGGAACTTGGCGTCGATGCACAGCGGCGGCTGATTCGGCATCAGCACCACGCAGTCTGGCCGTTTGCCGGTCGACAGCGTGTACTGGAACGCGAACGAGCCTTTCGGCAGCCCGTCCTGCACGATCGTCTCCATCCGCGCCTGGCCGAAGGCGCCGCGGGCCTGCTTGTTGGCGAGCACGTCGCGGAGCGTCGTCACCTGGTCGGTCAGCTCGGTGAGGTTGTCGTGGGCACGGTCGATGATGCCGAGCCGCTCGTGCAGCGCCTGCAGGCTCTGCATGGTGTATCGGGTCGACTGGGTCAGCGACTGGCCGAACCGGTGGGTGACGCTGTCGAGCCGTTCGCTCATCGCCCGCGCCATCTCGGCCTGGCGGCCGGCGAGTGCCCGGCCCATCGCATCGACCCGGCCGTTGGCCTCGTGCTGAGCCCGCATCAAAAGCGCCAGTCGTTGATCGATTTCCGCGGTCCGCCGCGTGGCGCTGCCACGGGCGATCAGCACGACGATGGTCGTCAGCAGGACCAGCGCCAGGGCGGCGAAAACGGCGGCGGCCATGCCGATGTTGACCGGCAGATCGCCGAGCCTGAACAGAATCTGGTCCATCGCCGCCGGTGTAGCAGATTGCACAGCCATCAAGAACGAAGATAGAACATGACGCTGAACAGACCTTTAAGGCGAGCCGCGCCGAAAGTGGCAGAAGCTCCGGTCGGTCCCGGATTGACCGCAACGTCGGCGCCGCTTAAATCGCCGCCATGGCCCTACGCGAAATCATCATTCTGCCCGACAAACGGCTGCGCGAGATCTCCAAGCCCGTCACCGAGGTGACGACCGAGATCCGCAAACTCGCCGACGACATGTTCGAGAGCATGTACGAGGCCCCCGGGATCGGACTGGCGGCGATCCAGATCGCCGAGCCGGTGCGGCTGATCACGATGGACATCGTTCGCAAGGAGGGCGACGGCAAGAGCGATCCGCGCGCCTTCATCAATCCTGAGATCGTCGGCGCGTCCTCGGAGATGAACGTTTACGAGGAAGGCTGCCTCTCGATCCCGGAATACTATGCCGAGGTCGAGCGCCCGAAGACGGTGCGGATCCGCTACACCGATCTCGACGGCAACGTGAAGGAAGAGGACGCCGACGGCCTGTTCGCGACCTGCATCCAGCACGAGATCGATCATCTCAACGGCGTGCTGTTCGTCGATCACCTGTCGAAGCTGAAACGCGCGATGGTGATCCGCAAGTTCGAGAAGGCTGCCAAGCGCGGCATCAAGTACGTCTGAGCGCTCGCGAAGGTGATCGGCCGGCGCGTTGCGACGCTCGGCCCTCCGTCGCCCAGACCTGTCCGGGACCTTCACGCCATGCCGCTTCGCCTCGTCTTCATGGGAACGCCCGAGTTCGCGGTACCGACGCTGCTGGCGCTGGCGGCTCATGGCCACGACATCGCCGCGGTTTATACGCGCGAGCCGAAGCCTGCCGGTCGGGGCATGAAGCTGCAGGAGACGCCGGTGGCGCTCGCCGCGCACCGGTTGCAGGCGCCCGTGCTGACGCCGAAGACGCTACGCACCGATGAAGCACTGGCGAATTTTCGCGCCCACGAGGCGGATGCGGCCGTCGTCGTCGCTTATGGCATGATCCTGCCACAGGCGATTCTCGATGCCCCCGAGCTCGGCTGCTACAATTTGCACGGTTCGCTGCTGCCGCGCTGGCGCGGCGCCGCGCCGCTCAATCGCGCCATCATGGCCGGCGACGCCGAGACCGGCGTGATGGTGATGAAAATGGACGCCGGGCTGGACACCGGCGATGTCGCGATGGCCGAGCGCATCGCCATTACCGATGCCATGACGGTCACGGACGTGCACGATCAGCTTGCCAGGCTCGGTGCCGATCTGATGGTGCGGGCGATGGCGGCGCTGGAGCGCGGCGGGCTGCAGCTCACCAAACAGAGCGAAGACGGCGTCACTTACGCGGCCAAGATCGACAAGGCCGAAGCCAAGATCGACTTCGCCAAGCCGACGCGGGCGGTGCTGCGCCACATCCACGGCCTGTCGCCGTTTCCGGGGGCGTGGTGCGAACTGCCGATCGAAGGTCAGCCGGTGCGGATCAAGGTGCTACGCTGCGCGATCGCGGACGGGCGTGGGGAGCCCGGCGAGGTGATCGGCGACCATCTCACCATCGCCTGTGGTGATGGGGCGATCCGGGTGTCGCAGCTGCAGCGCGCCGGCAAGCAGCCGATGACCGCCGAAGAATTTCTGCGCGGCACGCCGATCGCGAAGGGTGTGCGGGTGGGTTAGGGCTGAGGCGCAGCCTGAGCCTGAGCGCCACCCCACCTTCGGTCGTCACCACCCGCGAAAGCGGGTGGCCCAGTATCCCAGAGCGTTCGTGATCTGTTACTGACGTTCTGCAATACTGGGTCGCCCGGTCGAGCCGGGCGATGACGACAGAATTCGGGGCTACGCCGCGCCCTAAAGATGAGTCGCATGCCCCGCTACAAACTCACCATCGAATATGACGGCGCGCCGTTTTGTGGCTGGCAGTTGCAGCCGGCACTGCCGTCGGTGCAGGGCGCGCTGGAGGTTGCGGCGCTGGCGACCTGCGGCGAGGCGGTGCGGGTCCACGGCGCCGGCCGCACCGACGCCGGCGTGCATGCGCTGGGTCAGGTCGCGCATGTCGATATTCCGAAGCCGTTCCGCGCCGACAAGCTCCGCGACGCGCTGAATGCCCATCTGCGCCCCAACCCGGTGGCGGTGCTGGCAGCCGAGATCGTACCCGACACGTTCGAGGCGCGGTTCTCGGCCGTGAGGCGGCACTATCGCTACCGCATCGCCAACCGCCGCTCCAATCTGGCGCTCGACCTCGGCAAGGTGTGGCGGGTGCCAAAGCAGCTCGACACCGATGCGATGCACCGTGCCGCGCAGGTGCTGATCGGCAAGCACGACTTCACCACATTCCGCGACACCGAGTGTCAGGCCGCCTCGCCTGAAAAGACGCTCGACGTGCTCGACGTGGTTCGCGACGGCGATGCGGTCGATATCATCACCAACGCGCGCTCCTATCTGCACAGCCAGGTCCGCTCGATGGTCGGCTCGCTGGTGTGGGTCGGCGAAGGCCGCTGGACCGCCGACGATCTCGCCGCCGCGCTCGCCGCGCGTCGCCGCTCTGCCTGCGGCCCAGTCGCGCCGCCGGAAGGGTTGTATCTGATGCAGGTGGATTACTGAGCGGCGCGGCCGTCATTCCGGGGCGCGCGTGAAACGCGCGAACCCGGAATCCCGATGTTGTCGCGAATTCAGTGGTGCCCTGAATCTCGGGATTCCGGTTTCGCGAGCTGTGCTCGCGCCCCGGAATGACGGGGAGAGTCAGGCGAAATATCTCTGCAGCACGCCGCGGTAGATCGCGGTGAGTTTGTCGAGGTCGCTGACCGGCGTGCGCTCGTCGATCTGGTGCATGGTCTGGCCGACCAAGCCGAATTCGACCACCTGGCAATATTTCGCGATGAAGCGAGCGTCGGATGTGCCGCCGCCGGTGTTGAGCTCGGGCGTGCGTCCGGTGACCTCGGCGATCGCGGCGCCGACCAGATCGGTGAAGGCGCCGGGCTTGGTGACGAACACATCGGCGTTCGACGGCAGCCATTCGATGTGGGCGCGGATGCGGTTGCCACACGCCGCAGCCAGCCGCTGCTCGACCAGTGCCTTCAGCGTTTCCTGAGTGTGGTGATCGTTGAAGCGGATGTTGAATTTGGCGCGCGCTTGCGCCGGGATCACGTTGGTGGCCGGATTGCCGACATCGACCGAGGTGAATTCCAGGTTGGACGGCTGGAATTGCGCCGAGCCGTGATCGAGCGGCTCGTCGTTCAGCGTGGTGATCAGCCGGGCGATATCCGGCACCGGATTGGCGGCGCGGTGCGGATAGGCGACGTGGCCCTGCACACCGTCGACGATCAGCACGCCGGATTGCGAGCCGCGCCGGCCGATCTTGATGGTGTCGCCGATCGTCTCGACATTGCTCGGCTCACCGACGATGCAGTGATCGAATTGCTCGCCGCGCTCGGCGGCCCATTGCAGCAGCTTGACGGTGCCGTTGACCGCGACGTCTTCCTCGTCGCCGGTGATCAGGAACGAGATCGAGCCCTTGGGTTGGCCGCCGGTCGCCGCCAGGTAGTCCAGCGTCGCTGCGACCGCGCAGGCGATACCACCTTTCATGTCGACCGCACCGCGGCCGTACAGCAGGCCGTCCGCAACGTCGCCGGCGAACGCGCCGTGGGTCCAGGCACTGGCATCGCCCGGCGGCACCACGTCGGTGTGCCCGGCGAAGCAAAGATGCGGCGCGCCGTCGCCGATCCGCGCATACAGATTGTCGATGTCGGCGGTGCCCGGCTCCGAGAAGGTGACGCGATGCACCGTGAAGCCCGCCCCCTTGAGCAGCGTCTCCAGCACGTCGAGTGCGCCGGCGTCCGCCGGAGTCACGGACGGGCAGCGCAGCAGGTTTTGGGCGATCGAAAGCGCAGTCGGAGTCGAGGTCATCAGGTCAGCGTGCCTTGCGGCTCCAACGGGTCGGGGCCGTATTGGTTAGGACCGGGGGTACCGCGCAGGCAGCCGAGTTCGACGAAGCCCCAGATCGCGATGCCGAGCCCGATCAGCGCCAGCACGAGGCTGACGGGGCTGTCCTCCATGGTCTGATTTGAGCCACCAAGCAGGCTCGGGCCGAACCAGAACAGCAGGATCCACCAACCGCTCTTATCGCGGTCGTGCAGCCGTTTGACGCCGGTGGCCAGGCCCGACCAGGTGCCGGCAAGGCCGAGTGCAATCGCGATCAGCCAGATCAGTATTGCGCCGCCGGCGAAGCGGAATAGCTGGTCGGGATCGATGCCGCCGAGCCAAGTGATGGCGAGCACGGTGAACACCATCCAGGCGGCGACGTAGATCAGTCCGACCAACCAGTATTTGGCGCGGTTGATGCGACCTCGAAAGCTGAAGAACAGCGTGGTCCAGTCCATCCGCGCCTCCTCTGGGGATCAGTCTCGCAGCAATTCGTTGATCGAGGTCTTGGAACGGGTGCGCTCGTCGACGCGCTTGACGATCACCGCGCAGGCGGTGGCCGGGCCGGGGGCGCCGTTCTTCATCGGCTTGCCGGGCAGGGTGCCGGGCACCAGCACGGCATATTCCGGCACTTCGCCAACGAAGACTTCGCCGGTCTCTCGGTCGACGATCTTGGTCGACGCACCGAGGAAAACCCCCATCGCCAGCACAGCACCCTTGCGGACGATCACGCCCTCGGCGACCTCGGAGCGCGCGCCGATGAAGCAGTCATCCTCGATGATCACCGGTCCGGCCTGCAGCGGCTCGAGTACCCCGCCGATGCCGGCGCCGCCGGAAATGTGCACGCGCTTACCGATCTGGGCGCAGGAGCCAACGGTCGCCCAGGTGTCGACCATGGTGCTTTCATCGACGTAAGCGCCGAGATTGACGAACGACGGCATCAGCACTGCGTTCTTGGCGATAAAGGCAGAGCGGCGCACGATCGCGCCCGGCACCGCGCGGAAGCCGGCTTCGCGGAAGCGGTTCTCACCCCAACCCTCGAACTTCGACGGCACCTTGTCCCACCAGTTGGCACCGCCCGGCCCGCCGGCGATCACGCCCATGTCGTTGAGCCGGAACGACAGCAGCACCGCCTTCTTCAGCCACTGATTGACTGTCCAAGCGCCGGAGGCATCACGCTGCGCGACCCGCACCTTGCCCTGGTCGAGCAGATCGAGTGAGTCCTCAACGGCCTGACGGATCTCGCCCTGCGTCGCCGCGGTGACGGTGTCGCGCGCGTCGAAAGCGGCGTTGATGGTAGATTCCAGGGCGGTGAGCGGCATCGACGGGTCCTTGGGAAGGCTGATTTCAGGGAGAGTTTTGCGGAGTGTTGTCCGGATTCGACCAGAGAGAGTCAAGGCTGGGCGAGGGGCGCTGAAGTGGGGGGCGGCAATCGCAGACGCTCTGGAATACTGGGGCGCCCGTCTGCGTGCGCGATGACGTCTTTCTTTGGGGAGGCTCGCCGCCCTACTTCGCGGGGCTCAGCTTCCCCAAAAACCCCGTCAGATCGTCGGTCACGTGATCGACGTGGGCGGCGTCGCGGCCTTCGAGCTCCCAGTCTTCGCGCACCACGTCCTGGCTGTCGTCAGGCACCACCAGCACCGTGGTCATGCCGAGCTGGTGCGGTACGGTGAGGTTGCGGGCGAGGTCTTCGAACATCGCGGCGCGGGCCGGGTCGACGCCGTGGCGGTCGAGAAAGCGGCGGTAGGTCTGCGGTGCCGGCTTCGGCTCGAGCTCAGCGGCGATGATGTCGAACACCGCTTCAAAATGATGACCGATGCCGAGCCGCTCCAGCACCTTGCCGGCGTGCGCGGTCGAGCCGTTGGTCAGGATCAGCTTGCGGCCTGGCAGTCGCTCGATGGCATCGCCCATCGCCGGATTCGGCAGCAGCGGCGAATGGTCGATCGCGTGGACGTAAGCTAGGTAGTCGTCGGCGTGGACGCCGTGCTCGGTCATCATCCCGCGCATCGTGGTGCCGTAGCGCTTGTAGTAGTCCTTCTGGATGCGGAAGGCTTCTTCCGGCGGCACTTTCAGCCAATCGGAGACGAAGTCGCGAATCCGCGCATCGACCTGCTGCCACAGATTGAGATGATGCGGGTACAGCGTGTTGTCGAGATCGAACACCCAGGTCTCAACGTGATCGAAGCCGCGCTTGCCGAGCTGCATCATGGTGCGGACAACCTCAATGTCTTACCGCTACTTAGATCGACGGCGGCAAAGCCGGTGGCGGCGAGGCCGCGGGCCGCGCAATCTCCCTGCTCGCCGATCTCGAACTTGCTGTCGCGCGTGCACAGCGTGGTGCCGCCGCCCCAGTTGAGCGCGCGGCCCTTGATGGTGACCGGCCGGCCGCTACTGTCGACCGCTTCGGCGAAGCTGAACACCCGCTTCGGCTGGGCGCCGAGGTCCGGGCGCAGGCACTGGCCGGGCGCGACGCCGTACCAGCCGCGGCTGGTGATGGTCTTGCCGTCGTCTTCGGCGACCGCTGCCATGATCTTGTACTTGGTGTCGTTGCACCAGGTCAGCCCGCTGCCGGACGGCTGCTGCACCGCCTTGATCATCACGTCGAAGAAATCCGGTGCATCGACGATTTCGGGCTTCAGGCCGCGGCTCTTGAGAAAGGCGGACAGCGCCGCCTGCGTCTTCGGTCCGTCGACGCCATCGATCGGTGAAGCGTCGTAGCCGGCGATCACCAACAGCCGCTGGATCGCGGCGAGCTTGGCCTGCTCGTCGTCATAGCCGGAGTCCTCGGCCAGATACGCGATCTTGTTGCCGTCCTCGGTGTCGGTCGGCTTGATCTCGGTGAAGGCGGCGAGCGTCTGGCCGCCGCGGCATTGCCGCGCGGCGGCGATGACGAAATTGTCCTCGGCGATGCACAGCCGGTCGGTGCCGTTCTGCGGCAGCGGCGAGACGCCGTACACCGGCAGCGCGCGGGCATTCAGCATGATGCGGTCAGCGTTGAGCGCGCCTTGCACCACGACCCGGCATTGCGCCGGATCGATCCGCAGCCATCCGCGCGACGCGGTGGTGCCGTTGGAATCCACCCCGATTGCCGTCTCGACCACGTAGCTCATGCGGTTGCAGAGCTTGAGGTCGGCGTGAGCCGCGGAGGTGAGGGAGAGAGTGGTGACAATGGTGGCGAGGGCGCGTGATCTCCACCCCGTCATGCCCGGCCTTGTGCCGGGCATCCACGTCTTGCTGAGGAAACCGCCGGAAAGACGTGGATGGCCGGGACGAGCCCGGCCATGACGGATGTTATCGCCGCCGCCCCGCATCACTTGTGGATCAGCGTGCCGGTGCCCTGGTTGGTGAACAGTTCGAGCAGCACTGCGTGCGGGACCTTGCCGTCGAGGATGACGACGCCTTCGACGCCCTGTTCGAGCGCGTAGATGCAGGTCTCTACCTTGGGGATCATGCCGCCCGAGATGGTGCCGTCCGCGATCAGCTTGCGGGCATCCTTGATCGACAGTTCGGGGATCAGCTTCTTGTTCTGGTCGAGCACGCCCGGCACGTCTGTCAGCAACAGCAGACGCTTGGCCCGCAGCGCGCCGGCAACGGCGCCGGCAAAGGTGTCGGCATTGACGTTGAAGGTTTGGCCCGACGCGGAGGTCGCGAGCGGCGCCAGCACCGGGATCAGTTCGTGGCCGATCAGCTGGTTGAGCAGGGTCAGGTCGACCTTCTCCGGCTCGCCGACGAAACCGAGATCGATCACCTCTTCGATGCGCGAATCCGGATCGACCATGGTTCGCGTCGCCTTGGTGGCGGACACCATGTTGCCGTCCTTGCCGCACAGGCCGACGGCCTTGCCGCCGGCCTCGTTGATGTAGCCGACTAGTTGCTTATTGATCGAGCCGGCCAGCACCATCTCGACGATCTCGATGGTGGCGGCGTCGGTGATGCGCAGGCCTGCAGCGAATTCAGACTTGATGCCAAGTCGCTTGAGCATCTGCGCGATCTGCGGGCCGCCGCCGTGCACCACCACAGGGTTCACCGCGGTCTGCTCGAGCAGCACGATGTCGCGCGCGAACGCCTTGGCGGTGTCCTCGGCGCCCATGGCGTGACCGCCGTATTTGATGACGATGGTTTCTTCGTCGTAGCGCTGCATGTGCGGCAGCGCTTCGGACAGAATCCGGGCCTGATCGAGCGGGCTGATGACGGGCGCGTCGGTCATGAAGCGGTCTTTCGAGCTGAAGGGACGATCTGAACGAGCAATTCCGGGGCCGTTGCGGCGGGACAGATCGCTAGCATTTCGGCGCGGCCGATCCTAGGGGCGGAATCCGCGGCCCGGGTTATCGCTAGCGCCGTGGCCACAGTGCGGCGACTGCGAGCAACAGCCAGCTGCCGATCAGCAACGAGCCACCGGTCGGCGCCGCCATCGGAAACAGGCCGTGGCCTGTGAACTGCCGCAGTGTCAGCGCGCCGGCGAACAGCGCTGTGCCGAGCACGAAGCCGAACACCGCCGCCAGTCCGGCAATCCGGTGGGCGATGCCGCGCTCCACCAACAGCACTGCTGCGGAAATCGCGCAGGCGTGAAACAGCAGCATTGACGACGCCGGGCCGAGCCGGCTGGCATCCGGCAGATGCGCGCTCGCCGCCGCGAGGGCGACGCCGGCACCGCCGTACAGCCCGGCGATCACGATCGGCAGGCGGAGCAAAAAGTTCATCAGCGACGCTCGTCGAGCAGGCGGATCATCGCCGCCCGCAGCTCCGGCATCCCTGCCCCGGTGCGTGAGGAGGTGGTGAGCACTTCCGGGAATGCGGCAGGGTGCTTCGCCAGTGCCGCGACGGTCGCGGTCACCCGCTCGGCGAGCTCGGCGGCTTTGACCTGATCGGCCTTGGTCAGCACGATCTGGTAGCTGACGGCGGCCTTGTCGAGCGTCTTCAGGATGTCGAGGTCGACGTCCTTCAGCCCGTGGCGGCCGTCGATCAGCACATAGACGCGGGCCAGTGTGGCGCGGCCCTGCAGGAAGTGGTGGATCAGCGAGGTCCAGGACGCGACCTTGGCCTTGGAGGCGGCGGCGTAGCCGTAGCCGGGCATGTCGACCAGCCGCAGCCCGGCATTCGGCGGGCCTTCGAAGAAGATCAATTCCTGAGTCCGGCCCGGGGTGTGCGAGGTCCGGGCCAGCGCGTTGCGGCCGGTGAGCGCATTGATCAGGCTGGACTTGCCGACATTGGAGCGGCCCGCGAAGGCAATCTCGACGCTGCCCATCGGCGGCAGAGTCTCGATCGACGGCGACGCCCAGATGAAATGCCAGTCGCCGGCAAACATCTTGCGGCCGCGTTCGATCAGGTCGGGATCGATGGCGTCGGTCATGCGGCGAGGCTCCGAAACTGATGCGGGCCTTGGCCCGGTGCTGGCGTCGTTCCCGCGCCCTCGTGAAACCAGCGAAACCGGAATCGCCGTGCAGCTCGAAATTCCAGGGCTGCGCGCCTCACGGCACGCAGCCCGGAATGACGAGGTCGTCTCAGGTCGGCTTTTTCTTCTTGGCGAAGCTGGTTCTCAGATTGTCCCAGAGCTCCACCTTCACGCCGTTGCGCTGCATGATGAAGGCCTGCTGCGCCACCGACAGAGTGTTGTTCCAGGCCCAGTAGATCACCAGACCGGCCGGGAAGTGCGCCAGCATGAAGGTGAAGATCACCGGCATCCAGGCGAAGATCATCTGCTGGGTCGGATCCGGCGGCTGCGGGTTCAGCTTCATCTGGAACCACATCGTGAAGCCCATCACCAGCGGCCAGGCACCGAGCACCAGATAGTGGCCGAGCACCGGGATCGCGGTCGGATCGTAGGGGATCAGGCCGAACAGGTTGAAGATGTTGGTCGGATCCGGTGCCGAGAGGTCGTGAATCCAGCCGAAGAACGGCGCGTGCCGCATTTCGATGGTAACGAACAGCACCTTGTACAGCGAGAAGAACACCGGGATCTGCAGCAGGATCGGAAGACATCCGGCGACCGGATTGATCTTCTCCTTGCGGTAGATCTCCATCATTTCCTGCTGCTGCTTTACCTTGTCGTCGGGGTGGCGCTCCTTGAGCGCGGCAAGCTGCGGCTGGATCGCCTTCATCTTCGCCATCGAGGCGTAAGACTTGTTGGCGAGCGGCAGGAACAAGAGCTTGACCAGCACCGTCACCAGCAGAATGGCGACGCCGAAATTCCCGACCAGATGGAAGAAGAAGTCCAGCGCCAGGAACATCGGCTTGGTGATGAAGTAGAACCAGCCCCAGTCGATCAACAGGTCGAAATGGTTCAGGCCGAGCTGGCGGTCGTAACCGCCGAGGCCGGCGAACGGGAAGTTGATGCCGACCACCCGCGCTTCCTTGGCGCCGGCGAACAGCCGTGCGTTCGCGGTAACGGTGCCGCCGATCGGAACGGTGCGGGCGTCTTCGAGATAATCGGTCTGATAGGTGGTGACGTTGCCGACCTTGTTGGCCGAGAACCGCGCCTGGAGCTGGGCGCTGGTGTCGGGCAGCAGCGCCGAGGCCCAGTACTTGTCGGTGATGCCGAGCCAGCCGTTGGTCGCCTTGAAGCCGACCGACTTGGCCTCGTCGATCTTGCTGTAGCTGTATTCCTGCAGGCCCTGGTCGCCGAGATAACCGATCAGGCCTTCGTGCAGGATGTAGTAGCCTTCGACGTGCGGGGTGCCGTGGCGCGAGATCAGCGCGAACGGATACAGCGTTACCGGGGCGCCGCCGGTGTTGGTGACGTCGTCCTTGACGGTGAACAGATAGCGGTCGTCGACGGTGATCTGGCGGCGGAAGGTGAGACCTTCGCCGTTATCCCATTTCAGCGTGACCGGATTGGCCGGTGTCAGGGCGCCGGTGCCTTCCTGCTCCCACAGCGTGTTTTGGTCCGGCAGCTTGACGCTGGCGCCGGCGGCACCGACCCAACCGAATTCGGCGTAATACGGCCGGGCGCTGCCCGACGGCGAGAACAGCTCGATCGGTGGCGACTTCGGATCGACCGTTTCGCGATATTGCATCAGCGCCAGATCGTCGATCCGGGCGCCCTTCAGCGCGATCGAGCCGGACAGGCGCGGAGTTTCGACCTTGATGCGCGGCCCGGCAGCAAGCGCGGCTTCGCGGCTGACGGTCGGAGCCGCGGCCGGCTGCTGCGGGCTTGCGGGAGCCGAACCCGGGGCGCCAGGCGCGGCCGGTGCGGCGGCGGGTGAAGCTGCGCCCGGCGTTTGGGTTTCAGCCTGCTGCTTGGCGGCCTGCTGCTGCGCCTGCTGGGCGGCGCGCTGCTTTTCCATCTGCGGGATGTTGAAGAAGTACTGCCAGCCGAGCAGCACGAGGCCCGACAGAACGACGGCGAGGATGGTGTTGCGATTGTCGGACATCGTCGGGTCTCGTCACTCACGCGGGTTTGGGAGAGCGCCGCGCCACCCGCTCGAGTGCGGTGCGCAGATCGCCGAGCATGACGGCAAAGTCGCGGCTCAGCGCCGCACGGCGTCCGACCAGCACATAGTCGCTGTGCGGCAGCAGAAAACCGCGATCCGTCCGCTTCACCAATTCGCGCAGTCTGCGGCGAATTCGATTGCGTTCGGTCGCGGTGCCGATTTTCTTGGTCACGGTGAAGCCGACCCGGATCGGGCCCTGGTCTTCGCGGCGCAGGCTCTGCAGCACGAAGGCAGGCCCATTGATCCGCAGCCCGCCGGCAACGGCGATGAAATCCGCCCGCTGCCGTAACCGCTCCATCAACAGGTCCCGGGCAAGCCCGATCAGGCGCTCAGACGCTTGCGTCCGCGGGCGCGGCGCGCCGCAAGCACCTTGCGGCCACCGGTCGTGGCGAGACGGGCACGAAAGCCGTGACGGCGCTTGCGCACCAATTTGCTGGGTTGATAAGTCCGCTTCACGGGTCGTTCTCCGTTGCCGGGTCAGTTATTCATAAGTGGTGGGTAAGCCCGGAGATGTCGGCTCACGAATGAGCCGGATGCAGCCCAAAAATGAACCGCCCCGGGCAGAGCCGGGCCATCGCGGACAGTTGGCGCGGCTTATACGGGAGCGCCCTGGTCTCGTCAATTGCGCCCGACGCGGCTTTGGACGTGTCGAAACCGCGCGCGCGTCTTCACGAATGAGGAAACGGTAATTTGACCTGCTTCTGGCAAAGGAGCATCTTGACATTAGATATTGTCGCGATTCCGGCCGAGTTCGGGCGGTGAGGAGCGGGCCGAGGGCAAGACGCGGTGCAGGCAGCGGACAAACAGCCGGAGACGCACGCTTGGCGGCGCGGCCTGGAGCCCAAAATCGGGCTGTCCGGCAAGCTGCTGCTGCTGACGATTCCGCTGATCCTGATTGCCGAAATCCTGATCTATGTGCCGTCGATCGCCAACTATCGACTGAACCGGCTCAATGACCGCTTGGCTGCTGCCAACACCGCGGCGCTGGTTCTGGATGCATCGCCATCGGGGCGAGTGCCCGACTCGCTGGCGCAGCAGATTCTCGATTCGATCGAAGCGCGTGCGGTGGCGATCAAGATGGGCCAGCAGCGCCGGCTGCTCGCCAGCTCGAATCTGCCGACCAAGATCGACCACGTCGTCGACATGCGCAACGTCACGCCGTGGGGCGCGATCCTGGACTCCTTCGTGGTGATGCTGGAAAGCGGCAACCCGGCGATTCGCGTGGTCGGGCCGGCCGAAGGCAACGCCGAATTCATCGAGGTGGTGATCGACGCCGCGCCGCTGCGCAACGCGATGTATCGCTTCTCCAGCAATCTTTTGCTGGTGTCGCTGACCATCACCAGTCTGACGACGGGGCTGATCTATCTGGCGCTGCACTTCCTGTTCGTGCGGCCGATGCGGCGGCTGACCGCCAACATGGTCAATTTCCGCCGCGATCCGGAAAGCCCGGCCTCGATCGTGGTGCCCGGCCCACGCGGCGACGAAATCGGTCTCGCCGAGCGCGAATTGTCGGATATGCAGCGCGATCTGGTGTCGATGCTGCATCAGAAGAGTCGTCTTGCCGCGCTCGGGCTCGCAGTTTCGAAGATCAATCACGACCTGCGCAACCTGCTGGCGTCGTCACAGCTGTTGTCCGATCAGCTCTCCAGCGTGCCGGATCCGCGGGTGCAGCGGTTCGCCCCGAAGCTGGTGCGCTCGTTGGAGCGCGCAATCGCGTTCTGCCAGTCGACGCTGTCCTACGGCCGCGCCCAGGAAGCGGCGCCGGACCGCCGCAGCATCCTGATCGAGCCTTTGGTCAACGATGTTCGCGAAACCGCAGGGCTCGCAGATGAAGCGTCGATCACCTGGGTCAGTGCGATCGAGCGCGGCCTGACCATCGATGCCGACCCGGACCAACTGTTCCGTGTGCTGCTCAACTTGGTGCGCAACGCCGCCCAGGCGCTGGAAGGCCAGCCGCGCAACGACGCCAACCTGCAGCAGATCCGCATCACTGGCCGCCGTGAAGGTTCGGTCACGGTGCTCGAGGTGTCGGACACCGGCCCCGGCGTGCCGCAAAAGGCGCGCGATCACCTGTTCGAGGCGTTCCACGGCTCGGTCCGCGCTGGCGGTTCGGGCCTCGGCCTCGCCATCGCGGCGGAGCTGGTCCGGGCCCATGGCGGCGAGATCAAGCTGGTGGAAGGCACGATCGGCGCCACCTTCCGGATCTCGATCCCCGACCGCCCGGTCGATCTGCACAGCCTGCGCAGCGAACGGGCTCGCGCCTAACTCCCTGCAGCTCAAGATTTTTCGAAGCCGACGGCCGTCCGCGCGGGCATGCGTTGGCGTGGTTGCGGACTGGCTTTGCCACTGACAATCCCCAGGACGGCCGCAGCGTCGTCAATCCGTAAGAAAAGAGCAGCCGGGGCGCTTGCCAATCCGAACCGGAGCCGCTAGCTATGGCGGCCTTCGCAGCGCTTCGCCGTTGCGGAACGCCGGCGGCTCCAGGCTCTAACGCCCAGCGAGTTCGCGGCAGACGCGCCCGTAGCTCAGCTGGATAGAGCACCAGACTACGAATCTGGGGGTCAGAGGTTCGAATCCTTTCGGGCGCGCCATTTCGAATTTTCCCGAACTCGATATCTGTTCAGGCGGCGGCAAAGAGATGTGATCGCCTCGCGCTGTCCAGGCAGCGCAGGTCGTGCCGGCCCAGCGCAGAAGCTTTGCGATCAGTCCATCAGTTCAAACGGGTGCTGCGCGGTTCGGCGGGCATGCTTTCGCAAGCGATGGCGTGCGATAGGCGCCAGAACATCCGGGCGAGGCGGGTGAAGGCGATCAGGTCGCGCTGTGGGGCCTCGATGTTCGCCGGCAGCGTGACGGTCTCGATGTCGATGATCTGATCGAACGGTGCGGCGTCGCCGATCGATTGCGCGATCACCGAAACGCACGGGCCGTCATCTTCGGTCTCCTGGGCGGTGCTCGGTGCCAGCCCCGGGTACTGCAGCGGCGCGTAGTAGAACTGATAGGCGCCGTGGCCGATCTGCTTCACCACATCGCTCTGCAGCGTCAGCGGGCCGCCGAAACACACCAGGCGCGACTCCTGCAGTTCCTCGGGCTCGAGCTGCTCCAGATCGCAGAGTTCGAGATCGTCACTGACGGTCAGTCCGGGATTGTGCTCGCGCAGCAGCGCGGCGAGCGCGGGCCGGTGTTCGTCGTTGGCGGCGAACAGGATCAGGTTTTTCAGCATGACGATCTCCTGGTGGTGATGGCGAGTTAGCGACCGTGGGCAATCAGGGAAGGGGCTCCGGCGTCCTGCCGATCGAGCCTGGCGAAGAAGTCGTGAGGGATCGGCTGGCCGGGCACGATCTCCGCGACGCGCAGCCGCGCCGATGCCGCCGCTTCGCGCGCGAAGTCGACTTCATCCCGCCATGCGCACAGCATCAGTTCGAGCCGGCCGAACCCGCCATTGTCGGCTGCGAAGGCGCTCGTCGTGGTCTCGACCGTTGTGGCGACGAGCCGGCTGTCCGCGGCCGCGATGTCCCGCAGGATGACCGCAACGCCGTCGCCGGAGGCTTGATGTGACGTCATCACCACCAGCGCGTCACGTCCGCCAGTGCGGCCGGCGCGGCGCGCGGTACGCACCAGCGATGCGAAGCCGGGGTCCGGGCCGAGGTCGGCCGAGGTGCCGGGCAGATCGTGAACGATCACCGCCGAGGGCTGCGCCGGATCGCCATGCAGCGTGTGATAGCTGCGCGGCAGCCAGACCGTGTCGAGCGCGCTGCGCGATAGCGCCAGACTCCAGGCCTGGTCGAGCAGATAGCCGTCCCAGACGGCGGGGTGGGCTTTGGCCAACCGCAGCCAGCCGAGCAGCAGCGCCTTCGCTGCGTCCGAACGGCCGAAATACAAGGTTCGCGCCGACAGCTCCCAGCGATTCCATCGGTGCAGGGCGACGTCGCAATCGAGCTGTGCCGGCAGAAGCGGCTGTGCCTGCAACAACGCGCCGGCTTCGATATAGAGCAGCGGTTCGGGAAACAGCTCCCAGGCCTGCAGGATGAACTCGGCCTTCTCATAAGCGAGCAGACGGTCGTCGCATTCGCTCATCAGTGGGCCGATGTGCGCGGCGAGACCGAACGACTCGGCGGCTTGCTGCAGCGGCCAGACCAGATCGTCGCAGCCGTGCTGATAGCAGGACACGATCCGAGGTCGGGCTGTCTCGCCAGAATCGGCTACCAGCGTCTCGGCGTCGCCGACTCCGCCCCACCACATTTCATGCGGGCCCTCGGCTCCGCATGGTCCGACGGTGCCGAACTCGGTGAGTTTGGATTTGAGGAAATCGAAGTCGGGATTTTCCCCGAAAGGCAGCACCACCATGCAATCCCGCGGCAGCGCGTTGCAGAACAGCTCGGCGCCGGCCCCGCTCATCGGCTCTGTGACGATCACCAGCCCGGCGTCACGGTCCGGCGCTTCGCCGGGACGCTGCAGCCGTGCGGGACCCACGCGATCCGCCAGCCAGTCCAGTCGTCGCCGCTGCGACGTCCCGAGCCGCAGCCCGCTTGCTTGCAGCAGTTCGGTGAGCTTGGCGGAGGGGGAGGTCGGCATCATGGCGCGCTCGTTGAAGGCATGGTTATGACTTCAACGCAGCAGGCCGTCGGATCAGGCGCGGCCGGCGCCTGGTCCGCTAACAGCCGAGCGGGGTCACTGCGACGGTGTAAATGGTGATGCCGTCCGCCGGCTCGACCGGAATCAGCAGGCAGCCCTCGTCGTCTGCAGCGAGGTAGTGCCGTCCGCTGCGGGTCAGCCCGGCCGCGCTGAGGCGGTCGGCGGCGACCGGCATGAACGCTTCGGTGCGCATCGTCTCGGCGGCCGTGCTTCCGCGCTGGATCATCACCCCGTCGATCAGGCCCTCGCGCGCGAGCCGGCCCAGCGGCACCGCGATCATGGCGATCTGCATCGCGCCAGACAGTGGAATGCGCAGGCGCAAGCCGCCGAAACCAGTACGCAGCACCGACACCTCCTGAAGCGATCCCGCGCCATCCGCACCGAACAGACCGATTCGGAGCGAGCCGTGAGGCCGGTCGCCGACCATCTCGCCGGGAAGTTGGCCTGCGCCGAACAACGCATAGAGATAGGCATGCGACGGCGAGACCGCAGCGAAGCTACCCGCCATCCACATCGGCGGCGGCGACAGCGCACAGGTCACCGGCAGCCCCCGCAGCGCGATCTGGTTGCTGATCGCGTTGCTGTGAATCATGGGCGCGAGCGTATCGGTGCCGAGATTGACGTCGTGCTGAAATGAGCCGAACAGCGCCAGTTCTTCGTCGTCCGGCAGCAGCAACAGGCGGCCGAGCGTCGTGGCGGTCGCGCGCGCGGCGACGCCGAGGTCCCGATAGGGATCGAGCCCGAATTCGTGGGCGACGCCGCGTGCCGCCGACGCGTAGTTCAACACTCCCGCCTGAATCTCGGATGTCACCTCGATCTGCGTGGCCGGTCGCGGATCGGGCTCGCGGAGCACATGACCGTCCTCATAGTCGCGTACCGAGCCGTCTGCCGAGCAGCAGATCTGCTCGAGGATCGGCGCGTTACGGATCAGCATTCGATTGAGATGCGGCGCCAGCACCAGATCGTCGATCAGCCCGGAAACGGAGTCCTCCTCGGCGAGCTCGTCCCACGCGTCGCCGAGGGCGAGCAAATAGCAGCCGTGGACGCGCAGCTCGAGACCGGCGAGTTTGAACACGCGGCTCAGCGCCTTCTGCACGCTGGCCGAATAGCCGAGATCGACCAGCAGCAGGTCGGTGCAGTCGTCGAGGTCGGGAATCTGCTGCCTGATGTAATCGAGCAGGCGTTCGCGCAGACCGGCCGCCAGCATTGCGATCTCGTGCGGCTCGATCAGGTTTGGAAGGGCATCAGCCAGTTCGGCGCCGGTGGCGATTCCACCGTCGCAGTGCGCAAAAAAATCCGCCAGGGCCGGCGGCAAGATTTTGAGCATGTCCTGCAGTTTCGCCGCGTCGATCCTTGGGATCTTGCGGATCAATTCGCAGATCGGCCCGATCGTATCGGCCGAGGCAATCAGGCTGACCCGGCGATTGACCTCCAGATAAGCGGCGGGCTCGCCGCGGGTCTGATGCCACAGGCGGTGCGACAGGAAGCCGTCGCGGCCCAAAAACCCGATCGCGATACGGCGGCCATCACCTGCAAGGTCGGCCCTGCGCGTCGCCACGAATTCGTCGAATGCTGCCAACACCGGTCCGACCACCGTGCTGCCGAGATGATGCGCCGCAGATTTTTCGGCACTACGCGCCGCCACCATCCGCCGTAGCGTGCGCGCGCCGTGGTCGAGCCTCGTCGGCTGTCCTTTGAACATCAGTTGCTGCAGCGAATCTTCGCGCAGCAGCCGCGTTGTGAGCCGCGGTCCGGCTTGCGGAATGTGCTGTGGCCGGATGCCATGGCGCTTCGCGCCGCGAATGTCGGCATGCTCATTGTCGCCGACATGGTATGCCGAGCTCGCGTCGATACCTTGTTGGCGCAGATAGGTCGCGAACAGATCCTCTGCCTTGCCGGTGCCGTGATCGCACGATGCGTAGAGGAAATCCCACGTCAGCCCCGGACTGCAGGCGCGCAGCAGCCGGCCCAGCCGCTCGGTATTCCAATAGGTGTCGGAGATGAAGCCGACGCGATTTCCGGCGCGGCGCCGCGCGCGATATTGCTCGAGCATGTCCGGATTGATTCGGCATAGTTCGAGTTCGGCGTTGAACTCGGCCTCGATCAGGTGGTTGAGATCCTCGCGCTCCAATCCGAACAGCCGGAAGGGGAAGCGCGCGTAGATCTGGTCGATGTTGATCTCTGTCGCCTCTCCGCGCGAACGCGCCGCCTCGCGCACACGCGACTCAGCCAGGATACGATGCTGGACGAAATGGTCAGACACATTCGGACACAGATTCGAAACACGCGACAGCTGATAAGTCCGCTCGAATACGCCGGTCGGCGTGGTGCAGGCGCGGATCAGAAATGTATCGAAAACATCGAACGACCAGGCGAAACGATTTTGAGCGCGCGGTGTGTGATCGATAGAAACAAAAGACATAAGGCGAAACTCAATTGTTTGCCTTTGTTCAACGGACGCATGGTACAAATCAGGCGCGTCGATACAGAAAGTCGTCGTGCGATCAGTTGATTGCTTTCACCGAGAACTGACAGATTCGAACATGTGTGATCGTCGGATCGATGAGTTGGAAATTTCCGCGGGCGGAGATGCCGCCTTCGCTGACAGTTCTTCGGCGAATTGATCGCCCCAAGGTCGCTCAGCGCCGGCTTCGACTTTCTGCGCTTCGTTCTTCTACCACCAGCACTGCTGTCCCGATGACGTCGTGGTCGCGCGCGGCCGGTTTCGCGTTGCGCGGAGCGGCTGTTTGCGTTTCGTCGCCGCGCTCAAGGCGGCAAAATTTGCCCGCCGGTGGGCAAATTATTCCTCCTAAGTGTCTGAAAAAATTGCAAAATCCAGCGCCTGATCGAGGGCGGTGGCGCGTTCAACTCGATGAGCCCGCGTTGGCGGAGTTTTGCCGGGGCTGCGAGTTGGAGGATGCGAGATGAATGGCGCGCTCGATGTTTTGGCTCCCGCCGAAGTCATAGTCGCCGCGACTGCCCCGGCCGATAACGAAGCGTCGGACATGCCGCCGGTCGAGATCGTGCTCGATAGTCCGCCGGTGAGTGCCGAGATGGTGTTCGACGAGGACGCCGATCTGCTCGACCGGCTCGCGACCGACGACGAAGCGGCCTTCAGGATGCTGGTCGAGCGGCACATCGACCGGGCCTATTCGATCGCGCTCCGTATCCTCAGCAATGCGGCCGATGCCGAAGACGTGGTGCAGGACACCATGCTGAAGGTGTGGACGCATCGCGGGCGCTGGCAGCACGGCCGTGCCAAGTTCTCGACCTGGCTGTATCGCGTCGTCAGCAATCGCTGCATCGACCTGCGCCGTAAGCCGCGTACCGAGAACGTTGAAGCCGTTCCCGAGGTGGCTGATACTCAGCCGGATGCTGTCCGCGTGATCGAGCGCAACGAGCTTAGCAATCTGCTCGAAGCGGCGATGCAGCGGCTGCCCGAGCAGCAGCGGATCGCCGTGATTCTGTCGTACCACGAGAACATGAGCAACGCCGAGATCGCCGAGGTAATGGACACCACCATCGCCGCGGTGGAGTCGCTGCTCAAACGCGGGCGTCAGCAGCTTCGCGCAAGGCTCAGCGGCGATGAGTCCGAGCTGCGGGCGGCGTTTACCGATTTTTGACCATAACTTTCGCTGCGTCCGCGCCGGTCGCCTGATCGCGGCGGGTCCCTCCGTTTGAGCAATCAGACGGGGACGATCCCGCGTCGTCAGGTGTCATCGCCGCGATGCGGCGGGTTATGCCGTTCAGCACAGGAGCCTTGATATGCCCGCGATCTCGACAAACACGGCGGCCAACTCCGCGGTCCGCTACCTCAACATCAACTCCGCCCAGGAGACCAGCTCGCTGTCGAAACTGGCGAGCGGCTCGCGCATCACCTCGGCGTCCGACGACGCCGCCGGCCTTGCGATCTCGACGCGGATCTCGTCCGACGTCACCACGCTGCAGCAGGCCGCCACCAACGCGTCCCAAGCCGTGGCGATCCTGCAGACTGCCGACGGTGGTGCGTCGAACATCAGCGACATCCTGGCCCGGATGAAGTCGCTGGCCTCGGAATCGGCCTCCGGCACCACCACCGACTCCAGCCGCGCTTACATCAATTCGGAATTCTCGCAACTTTCCAGTCAGATCGATTCGATCGCGAGCGGCACCCGCTATTCGAGCCAGAGCCTGCTCGACGGCACCAGCGTGTTCGCCTCCGGCGTCGCCGTGCTGGTCGGCACGCAGAGCAGCGACTCGATCACCATTACGCTGTCGAACCTGAAGGCTTCGACGCTGGGCGTGTCGACGCTGGACGTCAGCAGCCTGTCCGGCGCTACCACGGCGCTGAGCGCACTCGACACCGCGATCAACACCGTATCGTCGGCCCGCGCCAGCATCGGCGCGCAGGAGTCGCGGTTCAATTTCAGCGCCGACTCGATCTCGACCCAGACGCAGAATTTGCAGTCGGCGAATTCCGCCATCAAGGACGTCGATATCGCGGCCGAACAGGCGAAGCTGTCGTCCGCCGAGGTGAAGACCCAGGCAGCGGTGTCGGCCGAAGCCGCAGCGAACCAGATGCCGCAATACCTGCTCAAGCTGCTCGGCTGATGACATCTGATCCGGGCCGGCACCGGCCGTGCCCGGCCTCCTCCTGTGATCGGACTTTGGTCATGACCTCGGTCAGCAGCACGACGTCGAGCACTGCCACGACCAGCAGCACGAGTTCGTTGACGTCGTCATCGGGCGCCTCGGTGACGACTTCGGGCAGCTCGACAACCACCAGCGTTGACTGGGATTCGCTGATCGCCTCGGCGGTGAACGCCAAGCTTGCCGCGGCCACTTCGATCTCGACCAAGATCACCGCCAACGAGGCGAAGATCTCGGCTTATCAGACGTTGCAGACCGATCTCAGCAAGCTGTCGTCCGGATTGTCCTCGCTGGCGACTGCGGTGGTCAATTCGCTGGCCACCAACGTGTTCGCCACGCGGGCCGCAACGCTGTCGTCGACCGGTGACGTCAGCGCCTCCTCGGCGCTGTCGATGAGCGTCAGCAACGGTGCCGCGACCGGCGACCATGCGCTGACGATCAGCCAGATCGCCACCGCCCACAAGGTGATGGGCACGACGCAGTCCAGTCAAACCGACGATCTCGGCTATTCGGGCGTGTTTTCGCTCGGGCTCGCGGGTGGATCCAGCGCAAACATCACCGTCACCAGCGCGATGTCGCTGCAGGATATCGTCGATGCGGTCAATGCGCAGACCTCGACCACGAATGTCGAGGCCTCGATCGTCCAGGTCTCCTCCGGCGCCTACGAAATGGTGCTGACCGGTACCAAGGATGCGGCCGATATCACCTATTCCAGCAGTTCTGGAACCGACATTCTGAATTCGCTCGGGTTCACCGGCAGCTCCGGAGCTCTTGCCAACGTGCTGCAAACCGCTCAAGCGGCGAAGTTCTCGCTCGACGGCATCTCGATGACGCGAGATACCAACGACATTACCGACGTGCTCGCAGGCGTCACCTTCAACCTGCTGCAGGCAACACCGACCGGCTCGGCCATCAACATCAGCATCGGAACCGACACCAGCCAGATCCAATCGGCGCTGACCACCTTCGTCACCAATTACAATACGTATCGGGACGAGGTGATCGCGCAGCAGGCGACTAACTCCGACGGCACGGCATCGGACAGCGCCGTGCTGTTCGGCGACGGGACCATGCGCGACATCACGACCCGGCTGGAAGCGGCGCTGAACACGACGGTGGGTGGACTGTCGATGAGCGACCTCGGCCTGTCGTTCAACGATCAGAACGAACTCGAACTCGATACAAGCACGCTGTCGACGATCCTCTCCACCAATCTCAGCGGCGTCACCAAGCTGCTGTCGGCGCAGACCACCACGTCGTCCAGCCAGCTCAGCGTCGTCAACACCGGAACGTCCCCCCAGTCGTTCACGCTGGATCTGACCGTTGATTCCAGCGGAACGCTGAGCAGCGCTTCGGTCGGTGGCGACAGTTCGCTGTTCACGATCAGCGGCAACACGATCATCGGCGCGTCCGGCAGCATCTACGCCGGTATGGCATTCACCTATACCGGCACCACCTCGCAGTCGATCACCGTCACGTCGACATCGGGCATTGCCACGCAAATGTACCAGATCGCCAAGACGGCCTCGGCCAGCACCGGCTCGCTGCAGACACTGATCACCAATCTTCAGAGCCGCGACAGCGAGCTGCAGCAGCGGGTAGACGACATCACGGCCGCGGCGGCCACGTTCAAGGCGCAGCTGCAGACGCAGTATGCCAAATACCAGGCGGCGATCGCGAGCGCCGACAACACGATGACCTATCTGAAGGCCCTGCTCAACGCCAGTTCGAGTAATTGATGACCCAGCATGCAATGGCGCACCGCGCCAATCAGGCTTATCGCGGCACTGCCGTGACCGTTCCCCCGCTGAAGGCCGTGGTGATGTTGCATGGCGGCGCCATGACGCTGCTGCATCAGGCGATCGAGGCGCAGGAAGCGCGACGATTCGAGCATGGCCACGATTGCCTGGTGCGGGCGACCGCCATTCTCCGCGGCCTGAGCCATCATCTCGATTGCAGCCGCGGTGGCGCCGTCGCCGAGCGGCTGTACGAGACGTACAATGCGCTGGTGCTGGCGGCGCTGCGGTCCTATGGCAGGCCGCATGCGGAGGCCAACCTGCGGCGGATCATCGCGAGCATCGCCGAGTTGCGCGAGGCCTGGGAGTACGTCGCGGTGACGACGCGACGTTGATAACGATGATCCCCGTAATCGTCTCCACCGAAAACGGATTTCCGCCGGCGCGCAATTGCTTTATGAGGGAGGTGGCAGCCCTCGGCGAGCACAGCATGGACGTTGCGGAACTTGAAGACCTGATCGATCGGCTGGGGGAAGATCCGTCCCGCTGGCCGGATGATCGACGTCTCGCCGCGGAGAGATTGCTGCAGGAGTCCGCCGCTGCGCGTGCGCTGTTGGCTCAGGTGCGTGCCGTCCGTGAGGCGCTGTCCGCTCCACCGGTCCGGGCCCCGGCAGGACTCGCTGACCGGATCGTTGCGGCTGCCGTGCGCGCCGAAACGGCCAAGACAACTGCCAAGACCGAACCCGCCGACGATCGCGCTTCCTCCGAGCCCGCGACTCCCCACGGCTAGCGAGACTCTGCTGACGCGCCAGCGATTCTGGAGCGACGCGTTCCAGCGCGTTGCTTTCCGGATCAGCCGGCTAGGCGATGATGCCGGGGCCCAATTCATCCAACGTTTTTGAATCGATCTCGATATCGCGCTGACGCGTCTGCGGCGCGTATCGCCATTGGCTGGGTGGTACGCATTCTGATCGTGCCGGCGCCGTTCCGTCTCGTCCTCAACAGGCAAATTCTGCCGAGCAATCAAATTGTTCTGCCGTGGCGAACGCGCGCCTGATTTGGCCGCCTCGCCCGTTTGATCAGCAGACCACCTTGCGATCACCGCCACGACGATCACCACACGACCGAGTCCTCCGCCGCATCCGGCGAAGACAGGATGGCTGCGCCATGACCACGATTTCCAGCGCCGTATCGACGGCCGCCACCACGACCAGCACAGCGAGTTCGACCAGTTCGGCGTCTTCGTCGCTGAGCTCGAGCGATTTTCTCAGCCTGCTGATCAGCGAATTGCAAAACCAGGACCCGCTGAACGCGACCAGCACGACCGACTTCATCAATCAGCTGACATCCTATGCGAATTTCAGCCAGCAGCAGGAGATCAACTCCAGCATGACTTCGCTGGCGAATTCGTTCTCCAGCCTGGTGACGCTGAACTCCGTCAACTACATCGGTCACACCGTCGAAGCGAAGACCGACACGGCGACACTGACGGGCGGCTCGGCGACCTTCGGCTACACGCTGTCCTCGGCGGCCTCCGATGTGTCGATCAGCATCAAGGATTCCTCCGGCAACACCGTGTGGAGCGGCACGGGCTCGGGCAACGCGGGCTCCAACAGCTTCACCTGGGACGGCAAGAATTCGAGCGGCACCCAGCTCGCGGACGGCGGCCAGTACACCATCTCGGTGAGCGCGACCGATTCCGCCGGTAACTCCGTCTACAAATATTCGACCGTCAGCGGCACCGTGACCGGAATCGACACCTCGTCGAGCACGCCGGCCCTGCTCGTCAACGGCGTGTCGGTCAGCGCCAGCAACATCATCGGCGTTTCGTCCTGAGTGCGGCCGGAGTAGTATCATGAGTCTCACTGGCGCGCTTTCCTCAGCGATTTCTGCGCTCAACGCGCAGAGCCAATCCCTGTCGATGATCTCCGACAATATCGCCAACTCCGACACCACCGGCTACAAGACTACCTCGGCGATGTTCAGCCAGCTGGTGACGGCGTCGAGCAGCGCGACGTCCTACGCATCCGGCGGCGTCACCGTGGCGGGACGCGCCAACATCAGCCAGCAGGGACTTCTGGCCGCGACCAGCAACGCGACCGACGTTGCCATCCAGGGTTCCGGCTTTTTCGTCGTGTCCGACCAGACCTCCGGCGGCACAACGTCCTATACCCGAAATGGCGCGTTCTCGATCGACAACGCCGGCTACCTGGTCAACAGCGGCTATTACCTCGAAGGCTGGCGCACCGATGCCGACGGCAAGATCGTCGGCGACGCATCGTCGGCGACACTGTCGCCGATCAACACCAACGTGGCCGCGACCAGCGGCAGCGCGACCACCAAGACCACCTTCGCGGCCAATCTGCCGGCGGATGCCGCAACGGGCGCGACTTATTCGAGCTCGATGACGGTGTACGATTCGCTCGGCACCGCCAACTCGATCCAAGTGACTTGGACCAAGACCGCGTCGAATGCCTGGACGGCGAGCTTCGCCAATCCGACGCTGTCGTCGAGCACCAGCACCACCACCGGTACCACCTCCGGCTCGGTGTCGCTGACGTTCAACAGTGATGGCTCACTCGCATCCACCAATCCCAGTCCGCCGACGATCTCGGTGTCCGGCTGGACCAACGGCGCTGCGAACAGCACGATCTCGCTCGATTTGGGAACGGTCGGTAAGACCAATGGCCTTACCCAATATGCATCGGGTGAAGCGACGCCGACCATCAATGTCACCAGTATTTCGTCGGATGGCCTGCCTTACGGCAAACTGAGCAGCATCGCGGTCGGCGACGACGGCACGGTCAATGCCACCTATTCTAACGGACAGACCATCGCGATCTACAAGATCGCGGTCGCGACCTTCAAGGATCCCGACGGCCTGTCGGTGAACAGCTACGGCATCTATTCGGTGACCGCGGCATCCGGTGATGCGTCGGTGCAGACGTCCGGCAGCAACGGTGCCGGCAAGATCTACGGCAGCGAGCTGGAATCCAGCACCACCGACACGTCGAGCCAATTCGCCAGCATGATCTCGGCGCAGCAAGCTTATTCGGCAGCCTCGCAGGTGATCACGACGGTGAACAAGATGTTCGACACCCTGATCTCGGCAATGAGGTAGCCGCCATGGTCACTGCCGTCAGCGATGAGACGCATCTCGAATTGCTGCTCAGCCGGCTAGCACGGCTCAAGCTGCTGTCGCAGGCAGTGGACGGCGGCGATCGCGGCCAACTGGTCGCGCTGCTGGACGAGATCGAGAAGATCAAGCGTGAGCTCGTCCGAGGCCGGGAGCGGGTCGGCAGCGAGATGGCCCGCGCGACGACGCGGACCACGGCGATCAAGGCCTACGCGCGCGGGGCAGGCGTACCCGTGCGGCGTCACTGAATTCGAACAACGGGAATGATGAAGATGGCACAGATTGGCACCCCCACGGTTTCCCCGGTGAGCGACGAGCGCGCGCTGGCGATGATCGCGCTGATCGATGACCTGATCCTGGTGATCGACGACGAGAATGTCGAACTCGCCAAGGGATTGCCCGCGTCGCGGCTGAAGCAGGTCGACGAGAAGGCGCGGCTCGCCGAGCTGTTTGAGCGCTGGGTGGCTGAATGCACTGGCGGCAATGGGGCGATCCAGGTGCAGAACCGCCAGCTGCGCGACAGACTGCTCGACCGGATTCTTCAGCTCCGTGGCGCGATGGATGAAAACCTGATGCGTCTGCGCGCTGCGATCGAAGCCAGCAATCGTCGGATCGAGGCGGTGATGCAGGCGATCCGCGAGCAACTGGCCGGCAATGCGCCGTATGGCGCCGCCGGGACGCGCACCGCCCGCGCGGTGTCGTGCGGGACCAGCCTTCGCGCCTGATCCAAGCCCAGGGAGGTTCGCGTGTCGCTCAACATCGCCCGCAGCATCGCGTTCAGCGGCCTCGCGGCGACGCAGGTCCAGATCTCAGTGACCTCGGCGAACATCTCGAATGCCGACACGACGGGCTACACCAAGAAGACGGCCGGTCAGGCCAGCAGCGTCACCGGCGGGGTCGGCACCGGCGTCACCGTCACCGGCATCACCAGCTCGGTCGACAAGCTGCTGTTGAAATCGCTGATCGCGGCGAATTCGGACCTGGGCGCGGCCGACACCACCAACAGCTACCTGACCTCGCTGCAGCAGCTCTACGGCTCCTCGACCAGCGCCACCAGTACCTCGACCGGAACCTCGCTCGCCAATACGCTGGCATCGCTGGAGTCGGCGTTGTCGTCGCTTGCGAGCACGCCGACCAGTTCGGCGCTGCAGTCCAATGTGGTCGATGCGCTCGACAGCGTGACGTCGCAATTGCGCGAGACCTCCAGCGGCATCCAGAAACTGCGGTCCAATGCCGATCAGGACATCGCTTCGGCGGTCGGCTCGGTGAACGACGATGTGCAGAAGATCGCCGATCTGAATGCGGCGATCAAACAGGCGGCGGCCGCGGGCCAGTCGACGGCGGATCTCGAAGACAAGCGCAACACCGCGCTGCAGGATCTGTCGTCTCAGATGAACATCAGCTACTACACCGCGTCGAACGGCGATCTGCAGGTCTATACCGCAACCGGTCAGGCGCTGGTCGACAGCACGGCGCATCCTTTGAGCTACACTACGACGGCGAGCGTCAGCGCCGCGACCAGCTACAGCAGCAGCGGCTTCAGCGGCATCATGCTCAATGGCGTCAATGTCACGTCGCAGATCACGTCGGGCAAAATCGGTGCACTGGTGACGCTGCGCGACCAGACGCTACCGGCCGCCCAATCGCAACTCGACGAACTGGCACAGCAGCTTGCGACCAGGCTCAATGCTGTGTCCAACAGCCAGACCACGCTGCCGCCGCCAGCGAGCCTGACTGGTACCGCCACGGTCGGCAGTTCGGACGCGTTGTCCGCGACGGGCTCGATGCGTCTCGCGGTCACCGATTCAAGCGGCAAGCTGATCTCCTATAGCGATCTCGATTTGTCGTCCTATTCGAATGTGGGTGATCTGGTGAACGCCATTAACGGCGTGTCCGGGCTGTCGGCCACGATCGATTCCAGCGGGCACCTGAAGATCGCCACGACCGCGTCCAACACAGGCGTTTCGATTGCGGGGCTCACCAGTTCGGTCGGCAGCGCCGGTGAAAGCTTCTCCGACTATTTCGGCCTCAACGATCTCGTAACCGCCACCGGGGCGTCGGACATCGCGGTCCGTAGCGATATCCTGTCCGGCAAAACGTCGCTGTCGCTGGCGACACTGTCGTCGTCGGCACTGCTCACCATCGGTAGCTCGGTGCTGTCGTCCGATGGCGCCAGCGCTGCCAGTGCGCTGTACGATGTGCTGACCGGATCGACCAGCTTCAAAGCGGTGGGGGGGCTGGCGGCCGTCACCGGCTCGTTCGCCGGCTTCGCCTCGACCATCGTTTCCAGCGTCGCGGGGAAAGCGTCGCAGGCGTCCTCGACCTACAGCGCCAAGGAGGCTGCGCAATCGACCTACGCCAATTCGCTGTCGTCGCAGTCCGGCGTCAATCTCGATGAAGAGTCGGCGCGGCTCAGCGAATTGCAGAATAAATACACTGCCGCTTCACAACTGATCCAGGCGATCAATGCGATGTTCACCGCGCTGGTCAGCGCCGTGAGCTCGACCTGACGCTGGAGCCAGCGCATGACGGTGATGCGGGTCGCGACCTTCGCGCAGTCCGGACAGATGATCGCAGACGCGCTGCGGGTGCAGTCGCGGATGGCGGAGCTGCAGATCCAGGAAGCCTCGGGCGTGAAGTCCGAGAGCTTCGCCGGCTACGGCGCCGACGCCCAGCACGTCGTCAATCTGCAGGTCGGGGTCACCCGCGCGCAGTCTTACATCGATGCGGCGACGCTGGCCGGCGGCAAAGTCCAGGTGATGTATTCGGCGGCCGGCTCGATCGCCGACATCGTAACGCAGCTCCGCTCGCAGCTCAGTGCGGCGTCGACTGGAAGCACCACCGAAGCGACCTCGGCGATCAGCTCGGCGCAGCAGATGCTGCAGCAGGTGGGGTCGCTGCTGAATACGCAATACGACGGCCAATACGTATTTGCCGGCAGTAAGACATCGACGCCGCCGGTCGATCTCAGCAGCTTTGCCTCGAGCGCCGGCAGCACCACTACCGCCGACACCAGCTATTACGTCGGCGACGATGCGACCACGTCCGTCCGCGTCAGCGCCGACCAGTCGGTGGCCTACGGCGTCAATGCCGACAACTCCGCGTTCGAGCAGGTGATGCGCGTGCTGCGCTATGTGGCCAACAGTTCGTCGCTGTCCTCTGGCCAGATCGCGACGGCGCTCGATCTGGCGAGTTCCGCGCTTGATGCGACTGCCTCGGTGCAGGAAAGACTCGGAAACGCGGCGTCCGCGATCGAGAACGCCAGTGCGCGGCAGAGCGACTACAAGAGCTTCGCCTCGACGCTGGCGAGTGACCTGACCAGCGTTGACGTCGCTGCGGTCACCGCCGAACTGTCGACCTACCAGTCGCAATTGACCGCGTCGTATTCGGCGATCGGCAAGATCTTCAGTCTCAATCTTGCCAGCTATCTGAAATGACGAGGCGGCGCCGCACCGCCTAGCGGTGGGTGAACTGCGGTGCGCGTTTTTCGAGGAAGGCTTGAATGCCCTCGCGGGCGTCGGCGCTGGCGAAGCGGGCATGCAACTCGCGGCGTTCGAACAGGATGCCTTCGGCGAGCGTGCTTTCGAATGCGCGGTTGAGGCTTTCCTTCAGCGCCATCAGGGCGGGGGCGGAGAACGCCGCGATCGTGGTGGCCAGCGCCACGGTCTCGTCGCGCAGTCTGTCGTCATCGACCACGCGCGACACCAGGCCGTAGCGATCGGCCTCTTCGGCGTTGAGCGGCCGCGCCGACAGGCACATGTCCATCGCCTTCGCCTTGCCGATCGCGCGCGGCAAGCGTTGCGTGCCGCCGGCGCCGGGCAACAGGCCGAGCTTGATTTCCGGCAGCGCGAATTTGGCACTGCGGCCGGCGATCACGATGTCGCAGGCGAGCGCCAATTCGCAGCCGCCGCCATAAGCGAGGCCGCCCACCGCGGCCAGCACCGGCTTTCGCACCTGACGGATCGTCTCCCAATTGCGGGTGATGAAGTTCGAGCCGTAGACGTCACTATAGCTCCACGCCGCCATCGAGGCGATGTCGGCGCCTGCCGCGAACGCGCGGGCATTGCCGGCGATCACGATCGCGCCGATGCCGTCGTCGGCATCGAACGCCAGCAGCGCGGCGCCGAGCGCATCCATCAGCGCATCGTTCAGGGCGTTGAGGACTTCAGGGCGGTTCAGCGTGATGATGCCGACCCGGCCCTGGGTTTCGGTGATAATGGGATTGGACGACAAGGTCGTGCTCCGTGATCGGTGTGCACTTTACAGATCGTTGTGCTGCAGCATCTCGCGCAGCCGGAATTTCTGGATCTTGCCGGACGGCGTCGCCGGCATCGCATCGCGGACGACTAGCCGCTCGGGGATGTATTGCAGCGCCAGCTTCTGCGCCTTCAGGAACTCGACCATTGCGGCGAAGTCGATGCTTGCGCCGGTCTTCGGCACCACCACGGCGCAGGCGCGCTCGCCAAGCCGTTCGTCCGGATAGGCGACGATCGCGACCTGGGCGACGGCGGGGTGCTTGTAGAGCAGCGCCTCGACCTCGACGACCGGGATGTTTTCGCCGCCGCGGATGATCACGTCCTTGCTGCGGCCGCTGATCCGGATGTAGCCATCGGCCGTCATGTAGGCGAGGTCGCCGGTGTCGAACCAGCCGTCGGCGTCGGTGCCGTTCCAATGCGGCCGCTTCAGATAGCCACCGAAGTTCGAACACGACCGTACCACCAGCCGGCCGATCTGGTTCGGCGGCAGCGCTTTGCCGTCGCCATCGATTACTTTCACCTCGACGCCGGGCAGCGGGCAGCCGTCGGTGGTCGAGGCGAGCTTGTCGTCGTCGTCGAGCTTGATCAGCGTCACCGCGCCGTTCTCGGTCATGCCCCAGGCCGACACGATCTTGGCGCCGAGACCGGCCTGAGCCTGTTCGACCAGCGGCCCGGGAATCGGCGCGCCGGCGCACAGGAAGGTCTTCAGGCTGGGTACCGGCTCGTCGCTCTCCTTCACCACGCGGGTCAGGTCGGTGAGGAACGGCGTCGACGCCATGGTGAAGGTGACGCGCTCGGTGCGAATCAGTTCGGCCGCTTTCGTCGGCTCCCAGATGTCCTGCAGCACCGCGCTGGCGCGCAGCATGATCGGCATCATCAGCCCGTACATGAAGCCGGTCTGATGTGCCATCGGCGACGCCATCAGGATCACGTCGGACTCGCGAAGCGCGAGCCGCTGCGCGTAGGGCACGATATTGGCCATCAGCGTGTTGGCGCTGTGCATCACGCCTTTCGGCTCGCCGGTGGTGCCGGAGGTGTAGATCAGTTGTGTGATGTCGTCAGGAGAAGGACGGCTGCCTTGAAGGATCGTCGCGGCGTCCGGCTGCTTTTCCCATTCGGGCGTTGTCAGCAGCGTGTCGAAATCGTCTGCACCGCCGCCATCGACCACGACGATCGTACGCAGAGCCGGCAGATCGGGCTGCAGGCTACGCGCCATCGCTTCATGGTCGAAGCCGCGGAAGCTCTTCGGCACCACCAGTACCTTGGCGTCGCCGTGCTTCAGCATGAACGACAGCTCGCGCTCACGGAAGATCGGCATTAGCGGGTTGAGCACCGCGCCGATCCGCGAGCAGGCGAGATACAGCACGGTGAACTGCCACCAGTTCGGCAGCTGCATCGCGACGACATCGCCGTGGCCGACGCCGAGCCGGCTGAGGCCAACCGCGACGCGATCGGCCAGCGTCGGGAGCTCGCGGTAGCTGAAGCGGCGCACCGCGCCGCCGTCGAGCCGAACCGCGGTCAGTGCGACTTTGTCGGGGCAATACGCCGCGCAGGCATCGAGATCGTCGTTGATGGTTCGGTCGTGCCACAGGCCGGCGGCGATGCTCGCGGCGCGGCGTGGCGGCAGCAGAACGGCGTCGAACTCCATGTTTCCCCCGGAATAGTTGTTCGTTATGGACGCGAAATGTCGGGCGGCGCCTCCGTTCAGGCCGGCACTGCGGCGCGGCCGGCCCGGTGGCGCGCGATGATCGTCTTCATGATCTGCGCGGTGCCGTCGCCGATCTGGAAGCCGAGCACGTCGCGCAGCCGCTGCTCCATCGGGCCGCGGTCGTAGCCACCGTGGCCGTGCATCAGCAGGCATTGATGGATCACGTCGTAAGCGAGCTTCGGCGCCCACCATTTGCACATCGCGGCCTCGGCGCTGTGCGGGGCGCCGTGGTCCTTTAGCCAAAGCGCCTGCAGGCACAACAGACGCGCGGCCTCGACCTGGGTGTCGAGGTCAGCGAGCGGATGCGACACGCCCTGAAACGCCGACAGCGGTTTGCCGAACGCCTGCCGCTCCGCGACATGCGCCCAGGTCTCCTCGAGTGCGACGCGCGCGACGGCGAGCACTTGCAGGCCGATCAGCGCGCGGGAGAAGTCAAAGCCCTGCATCACCTGGACGAAGCCCTTGTTCTCGTCGCCGAGCCGATGCGCGGTCGGGACGCGAACGTTCTCGAAAAACAGCGAGCCGCGGCCGATCGCACGCTGGCCGTGGCAGTCGAACCTGTTGCGGGTGATGCCGGGCAGGTCCATCGGAATCAGCAGCGCGGTGACGCCATGTGCGCCGGCGTCGATCGAGCCGGTGCGGCCGAACACTACCGCCGCATCCGCCTGATCGGCTGCGGAGATCGAAGTCTTCTCGCCATTGACGATGTAGTCGTCGCCGTCGCGCTCGATCCGCAGCCGCAGGTTCGCCGCATCCGAGCCGCCGCGCGGTTCGGTCAGCGCGATCGCGAACAGCGCGTCGCCGGCGATCAGCTTCGTCAGCCACGGCTGCACGATCTCGCGCTGGCCGTGCTGCGACAGGATCTGACCGTTCAGCGAGGCCAGCAGATTGACGTAGGACATGCTGAGGTCGGCGCGCGCGATCTCCTCGTGGATCACGCCGGCCGCGAGGCTGCCCATGCCGAGCCCGCCGCAGGCTTCCGGCAGTTCGGGCGCGATGAAGCCCATCTCGCCCATCGCCTTCATCAAGCCGCGGTCGAGCACCCGCGTCCGGTCGCGTTCCTGAAATCCCGGCGCGATCCGGTCGGCGGCGAACCGCCGGGCCTGCGTGGCCAGCGCCACGAGGTCTTCATTCAAATATGGATTCATGCCTCGCCCTCCTTGAGAATTCGAGCGCCGGCGTTGCCGGCGCCGTTCGTCGGCGGGAGAGCGGTTATTTGATGTACTTGCGGAATTCGGGCTTACGTTTCTCCTGCAGCGCCTTGACGCCTTCGCGCGATTCCTCTGTGTCGTAATAGAGTTTCAGCGCGTACATCCCCATGCCGGCGATGCCGGCTTGATGCGCTGTGTCCATGTTGAAGCTGCGCTTGGCGATCGCGAGCGCGGTCGGTGACCGTTCGCACAGCTCTTCGCCCCACTTCTGCACTTCGGCATCGAGCTCCTCGTGCGGCACGCAGAGATTGGCGAGGCCCATCGCCTCGGCTTCCTTGCCCGAGTAACGCCGGCACATGTACCAGATCTCGCGGGCCTTCTTTTCTCCGACGACGCGGGCCAGGAACGCGGTGCCGTAGCCGGGATCGACCGAGCCCATCTTCGGGCCGACCTGGCCGAAGATCGCCTTCTCCGAGCAGATCGTCAGGTCGCAGATCGTCGCCAGCACATTGCCGCCGCCGATCGCATAGCCCTGGACGCGGGCGATCACCGGCTTGGGCACGTCGCGGATCGCAGTGTGCAGTTCCTCCATCGGCAGCCCGACGGTGCCGCGACCGTCGTAATTGCCGTCGTGGGTGGACTGATCGCCGCCGGTGCAGAAGGCGCGGTCGCCGGCGCCGGCCAGTACGATCGCCCCGACGTCCTTGTCGTAGCCCGCCTTGTACAGGGCCTTGATCAACTCGTCGCAGGTGGTGCCGCGGAACGCATTCATCTTGTCCGGACGGTTGATGATGATCCACGCCACGCCGTTGCGGATTTCATAGATCAGGTCTTCGAACTGCATCGGAATCCTCCCGTTATTGTTGATTGGGCTCAGCCGTTCATCGTCAGGCCGCCGGAGACGCTCAGCACCTGGCCGGTGATGAAGCCGGCGTCGTCGCTGCCGAAGAACGCGATCGCGCCGGCGAGATCGTCCGGCTTGCCGAGCCGGCCGATCGGAATCGCCTTGGTGAAGGCTTCGATCAGTTTTTCCGGATTGGCGGCGCCGGAGGTCACGCCGGCGAGCAGCGCGGTGTCGGTCGGCCCCGGGCAGACGACGTTGACGGTGATGCCGTGGCGGGCGTGTTCGCGTGCCAGGGTCTTGGAGAATGCGACGAGGCCGCCTTTGCAGGCGGCGTACACCGCTTCGCCCGACGAGCCGACGCGCGCTGCGTCAGAGGCGATGTTGACGATGCGGCCGTAGCGCCGCTCGACCATGCCGGGCAGCACCGCGTGATGCATGTGCAGCGCGCCGGTGAGGTTGATGGCGATCAGTCGCTCCCATTCGCCCGGCTCGCTCTTGGTGAACGGCTTGAAGATGTCCCAGCCGGCGTTGTTGACCAGAATGTCCACCGGCCCGAGTTTGTCCGTCGTCGTCGCGATCGCGGCGTCGACGCTTTTGCGGTCGGCGATGTCGCAGCGGATCGCTTCGGCCGCGCCACCCGCGGCGCGGATCTCGCCGGCGATCTTCTCGGCGGCGTCGAGATTGAGGTCGAGCACTGCGACCTTGGCCCCGTCCTGCGCAAACCGGCGACACGTCGCCCCGCCGATGCCGCCGCCACCACCCGTGATCACCGCCGTTTTGTTCTGCAGCCGCGCCATCCTCGCTCGCTCCTCTTTGATTCTGATCTGTTTTTCCCCAGGAAGCCCGCGGTCGAAGCTGGCAACTAGGACAATATATTGCTATATTTAGTCAGCGTTGCGAAGATGCGTCAAGATGGTCAATGATGGCAAATAAGCGCACGAGTGCCGATAATGTTGCAGATGCGAAGATGGAATTGGCCAACCGGCTGTTCTTTCGTCTCTATCAATGCGCCAATATGTTGCATAAAACCGGCACGCGGGCGGTCGAAGCCGAGGGGCTGACGACGCAGCAATGGGCGGTGCTCGGAGCGCTGTCGCGACCCGCTGTGGCGAACGGCATGAGCATCGGCGATCTGGCGCGCTATCTGATGGTGAGCCGGCAGAACCTCACTGGTCTGATCGGTCGGATGGAGCGCGACGGTCATGTCGCGGTCGTTCCGGATGAGCGCGATCGCCGCTCACGGCTGGTGACGATGACCAAGTCCGGGCGTCACGTCTGGGAGGTGCTCGCGCAGCCGAAGATCCGGGCGTATTACGGCGAAGTGCTCGGCGATTTTTCGATCAATGATGTCACCCACGCGCTGCACTACCTGCTCAAGATCCTCGACAACATGAAGCGTCTCGACGATGGCGCTGCGGGCGAAGCTGTGGCGACGGAACTGGAATGACTTTGGTCAAGGCGCGCGGGCGTCATCCAACGTCTATCGGGTGGAAGCGATAACAAGACGAGGGGGGCGGAGGCGATGAGAGCGGTATTCATGACCGGTCACGGCGGCAACGAGGTGATCGAGGTCGGCGATCGCCCGACGCCGCAGCGCCGCCCGGGTGAAGTGCTGGTGCGGATGCGCGCCGCGACCGTCAACCGCGTCGACCTCTACATGCGCGACAGCGGCGCCGGCATCACCCACAGCCTGCCGCAGATCATGGGGGTGGACGGGGCCGGCGTGATCGAGGAGGCGGACACGCCGGAGCTGATCGGGCGGCGGGTGACGCTGTATCCGGGCATTGTCTGCGGTTCTTGCGAATTCTGCCGCCGCGGCGAGCCGGTGCTGTGCGCCAAGATGAGCCTGCTCGGCGAGCATCGCGACGGCACCATGGCTGAGTATGTCTGCGTGCCGGCCGGAAATGCACTGCCGATCCCTGACCGGCTCGATTTCGCCCAGGCCGCTGCGCTCGGCGTGAACTATCTCACGGCGTGGCGGATGCTGTTAACCAAGGCGAAGCTGCAACCGGGCGAAACCGTGCTGGTGTTCGGGGTTGGTGGCGGCGTGTCGCTCGCGGCGATGCAGATTGCTGCGGCCGCCGGCGCCCGTGTGCTGGCGACCTCACGCAGCGCCGACAAGCTGGCGCGGGCCCGGGCGCTCGGCGCCGATGCGGTGATCGATGCGCCGGCCGACAAGATCCCCGCCGCGGTGATGGAGTTGACCGGCGGCCGCGGCGCCGACGTGGTGATCGAGAATATCGGCGGGGCGATGTGGAGCGCGGCGCTGAAATCGCTGGTGCGCGGCGGGCGGGTCGCGACCTGCGGTGCCACGATCGGCGATCAGCCTCCGGCCGATTTGCGCCGGGTATTCATCCGCCAGCTTCAGATCTTCGGCTCGACCCTCGGCAACCCGAGTGAGCTTTCCGAGCTGATCGCCTGGTGCGATGCCGGAAAGCTGACACCGCCGATCGATCTGCACTATCCGCTCGGCGATATCCGCGCCGCATTCGATCATCTCGAATCCGGTAGCCAGTTCGGCAAGATCGCGATCGACATCTGAGTCTCGCGGCGGCGGAGCGCCGTCCGTCGCGTGTCGGCTCTCCATCGCCAAATTTGATCCGCATCAAATTAATTCCCGCATTTCAATACTAGATTACATTTAAATCGCCGGACCGAAAAATGGCCGGCAGCGCGACCCCGGCAGAGCCGCCGGGCAGGGAGGACGACCGGCATGCTCGACAGGCCGCATCACACCACGGCGGACATCATCGCCCGTTGCGAGGCGCTGTTCTCCGACCTCAGCTTCACCGCCGCCCGCGAATGGAAGGCCGCAGAGCCCGGCCGCATCGTGGTCGGCTTTCTGCCCTACTACGCTCCCCGCGAACTGGTCCACGCCGCCGGCGGATTGCCGCTCGGGATCTTCGGTGGCGGCGACCAGCTCGAAGTCATCCACGGCGACGCCTACTATCAGAGCTACATCTGCCGAATTCCGCGTTCGACCATCGAGCTCGGCGTCTCCGGCCGGCTCGATTTCGTCGACGGCATGATGTTCCCATCGATCTGCGACGTGATCCGCAATCTGTCGGGGATGTGGAAGCTGATGTTCCCGTCCAAGGGCGCGCGCTACATCGACCTGCCGCACAATTTCGACGACGATCTCGGCGGCGAGTTCTATGTCAGCGAGCTGCGCGAAACCTGCGAATGGTTGTCGAGCCTTACCGGCAAGCCGATCACCTCCGATGCGATCCGCGCCTCGATCGCGGTGTTCAACGACAATCGCCGGCTGGTCCGTGCACTGTATCAGCTGCGCGCCGACGAGCCCTGGAACGTGCCGTCCGCGGAACTTTATCTGCTGCTCCGCGCCGGCATGGTGATCCCGGTCGAGGAGCACAACCAGATGCTCGCGGACTATCTGGCGGCGGTTCGCCTGCAGCAGCGGCCGATCAAGGACAATTCGCGCGTGGTGATCTGCGGCATGTTCTGTGAGCAGCCACCGCTGAACCTGATCAAGTCGATCGAGCTGTCCGGTTGCTACATCGTCGACGACGACTTCATTCTGGTGACGCGCTGGGAGAATTCCGACGTCGCGCTCGACGGCGATCCGCTGCAGAGCCTCGCCCGCGCCTATCTGCACGATTCCAAATCGACGCCGCCGAAATACGAGCCGGACGAGGCCAAGAAGGGGCTGTATCTCGTCGACAGCGTGCGGAAGAACCGGGCCGAAGGCGTGATCTTCGCCATGACGTCGTTCTGCGATCCCGGCCTGCTCGAGCGGCCGATGCTGCAGGCGGTGCTGAAGAGCCATGGCATTCCGCAGATCGCATTCAAATACGCCGAGAACTCCGGCCAGATGCAGCCGATCCGCGAGCAGGCCGGCACCTTCGCCGATTCGATCAAATTGTGGAGCGGAGCATGACCGTCATCGTCGGACCGAAGACCAAGCCGCCGGAAGCCATCAAGGATGCGTCGATGGCGCGGCAGAAGCAGATGGTCAACGCCCACTACGATCGCCTCGCGAGCGCCAAGGAGCGCGGCGAGAAGGTCGCCGCGACCTTCGTGCCGGGCAATCTCAACGAGCTGCTGATGTGCTTCGACATGGTCAACAACCTGCCGGAGGTCAACGCGATCCAGAACGGGCTGAGGCGGCAAAGCGGCGGCTACGTGATGGAGGCGGAAAAGCTCGGCCATTCCGAGGACGTCTGCACCTATGTCAAATCCGATATCGGCATGATGGCCAAGGGCAATATCGGTCCGAACGGCAAGCCGTTGCCCGACCCGGACGTGCTGCTGTTGTCCTACACCGGCTGCTTCACCTTCATGAAATGGTTCGAGCTGCTGCGCCGGCAGTACAAATGCGAGACCATCATGTTCCAGACGCCGTATCTGGCCGATGGCCGGATCACCAAGGACATGATCAGCTACATGGTCAAGCAGCTCCGGCAGGACGTCATCCCGAAGCTGGAGCGGATCTCGGGCGTCAAGTTCGACATCGATCGGCTGCGTGAATACTTACGCAAATCCGCCAAGGCCGAGGACGATCACGTCTGGGTGCTGCAATCGGCCAAGCACAAACCGTCGCCGATCGATGCCTATTTCGGCGGGATCTATTACATCGGGCCGATTTTCGGCGCCTTCCGCGGCACCGACGATGCGATCGAGTATTACAAATTCCTGCGCTCCGAGGTCGAACAGAGGATCGCGCAAGGCAAGGGGCCGGTGACGCCCGACGGCGACATGGGGCAGGAGCGCTACCGGCTGGTGGTCGAAGGGCCGCCGAACTACACCAATTTCCGCCAGTTCTGGAAGATGTTCTACGACGAAGGCGCCGTCGTGGTCGCCTCGAGCTACACCAAGGTCGGCGGCACCTACGATTACGGCTTCCGCCACGACCCCGACAGGCCGCTAGAGTCGCTCGCCGAATACTGCCTCAACGTCTACACCAACCGCAATCTGCCGATGCGGGTGGACATGCTGGAGAACTACATCAACGAATACGAGGCGGACGGACTCCTGATCAACTCGATCAAGAGCTGCAATTCGTTTTCCGCCGGCCAGCTCCTGATGATGCGCGAGGTCGAGAAACGCACCGGCAAGCCGGCGGCGTTCATCGAAACAGACCTTGTCGACCCGCGCTATTTCTCCGCCGCCAACGTCAAGAACCGGCTGGAGAGCTATTTCCAGATGATCGAACAAAAGCGCGCGGGCTTCCGCGGCGCCGCCTGAGGAGCGGAACGATGCGCACATTCGTCGGCATAGATCTCGGCTCCACCACCACCAAGGCGGTGCTGATGGACGAGAACAAGGAGGTGATCGGGCGCGGCATTACCAATTCGCGCTCGAACTACGCTACCGCGGCCCGCGTCGCCTCCGAAGAGGCGCGAATCGACGCCCGCTTCACGCTGTTCCGCCGGGCCTTGCATGTCGGCGAAGCCGGCCACGAGCACAGCGCCGAGTTTCTGGCGGCGCTGGAGCGCAACTTCCGACTGATCCAGTTTCTCGAGCAACTCGACGATCTGGAGGAGACCTGTCACCGCCAGCTCGAGGCGGAGCGGTTCAAGGCCGTCGCCGGACCGCTGCAGGAGGCGTTGCACGTCATCTTCGCCCGGCTACGGGAGGAGGCAGCTTCGCTCTATGCCCCCGGTGCGAAGCGCAAGTCCGACTTCTTTCGCGACATCGCCGGCTCGCGGTTTCACGTCCACGCTGAAGCGGTCGCCCGCGAGATGGGCATTGCGCTCGAGATGGTGCTGAACGCCTACGACAAATCGATCATCGAGGTCGAGAACCGGCCGCCGGGCGGTGAGCTCAGCGAGAAGTTCCGCCGCGCCGTCGCGCGGATGCTGGCTGTGGATTCGCACGCGGCCGACGGCGAAGGCGATTTCGCCGCGATGATCGAATCGGCGCTCGGGATCGAGCTGGAGGAAACCTATCTGGTCGGCACCGGCTACGGCCGGGTGACGCTGCCGTTCTCCAAGGAGCACATTCGCTCCGAGATTCTCTGCCACGGTCTCGGCGCCCACATGATGTATCCCGGCACGCGCACCGTGCTCGACATCGGCGGACAGGACACCAAGGGCATTCAGATCGACGGCCACGGGATCGTCGAGAATTTCCAGATGAACGACCGCTGCGCCGCCGGCTGCGGCCGCTATCTCGGCTACATCGCCGACGAAATGAACATGGGGCTGCACGAACTCGGCCCGCTGGCGATGCAGTCCAATCGCCCGGCGCGGATTAATTCGACCTGCACGGTGTTCGCCGGCGCCGAACTGCGCGACCGGCTGTCGCTCGGTGAGAAGCGCGAGGACATTCTGGCCGGCTTGCACCGCGCCATCATTCTGCGGGCGATCTCGATCATCTCGCGCTCCGGCGGCGTCACCGATCAGTTCACCTTCACCGGCGGCGTCGCCAAGAACGAGGCGGCGGTGCGCGAGCTGCGCAAGCTGATCCAGGAGAACTACGGCGAGGTGACGATCAACATCAATCCGGACTCGATCTACACCGGCGCCCTCGGCGCCTCCGAATTCGCCCGCCGCGCCGTCGCGGCGTGACGACGGGGTTGGATAGTGCCGCTTCGTCCGCAAGGGCGAATGGGCAACGGCTTGGTTGATCGAACATACGGCCGGACTTTTGAGGAGGAAACGATGACCATTACGTCGGGGATCGATGTCGGGACCGGGGCCATCAAGGTGGTGGCGTTCGAGGTCGATGGCGACCAGGAACGTTGCCTCGGCAAGCGGGTCGAGCGGGTGCGGCAGCGAGATCCGTTGAAGCTCGCCGGCGACATCTATGACGATTTGCTGAAAGAGACGGGCGTGGTGCGCGCCGACGTCGCCTATTGCGCCACGACGGGAGAAGGCGAGGCGCTCACCTTCCACACCGGGCACTTCTACTCGATGACCACGCATGCCCGCGGCGCGATCTATCTCAATCCGGCCAGCCGCGCGGTGCTGGACACCGGCGCGCTGCATGGCCGGGCGATCCGCATGGACGAGCGCGGCAAGGTGCTGGCCTACAAGATGACCAGCCAATGTGCGTCGGGCTCCGGGCAATTCCTGGAGAACATTGCCCGCTATCTCGGTATCGCGCAGGACGAGATCGGTTCGCTGTCGCAGCGTGCCGACAACCCGGAGAAAGTCTCCGGCATCTGCGCCGTGTTGGCCGAGACCGACGTCATCAACATGGTGTCGCGCGGCATCTCGTCGCCGAATATCTTGCGCGGCATCCATGAATCGATGGCCGACCGGCTTGCCAAGCTGCTCAAAACTCTCGGCAGCCTCGACGGCACGGTGCAGATGACCGGCGGTCTGGCGCTCGACGCCGGGCTGGTCGAGGCGATGAAGGACGCCGTGGTCAAGGCCAAGGTCGACGTAGCGATCGAGAGCCACCCGGATTCGATCTATGCCGGCGCGATCGGCGCAGCACTGTGGGGAGCCTTCCGTCACAAGAGGCTTGCCGACATGGCCCGCGCCGCCTGATAATTGCGATCAGCCTGAAGCCGGGCGGGTGCCTCAATCGACATCCGCAACCGGCGAGCGGAAAGCGACGCCAAGATCGCTTCCGGACAACGATAAAGGCGATCAGGAGGAAACCATGAATGCAGTCGCGGTCACGCCGCCATCCGAGAAATTCAATTTCGCCGAGCACCTGCTGCAGATCAATCGCGTGCGGCCGGACAAGACGGCCTTCGTCGACGACATCTCGTCGCTGAGCTTCGCGCAACTCGAAGCTCAGACGCGGCAGCTCGCCGCCGCCTTACGCGCGATCGGGGTGAAACGCGAAGAGCGCGTGCTGCTGCTGATGCTCGACGGCACGGATTGGCCGGTGGCATTTCTCGGCGCAATCTACGCCGGCATCGTGCCAGTCGCGGTCAATACGCTGCTGACGGCGGACGACTACGCCTACATGCTCGAGCATTCGCGGGCTCAGGCCGTGCTGGTCAGCGGGGCGCTGCACCCGGTGCTCAAGGCAGCGCTGACCAAGAGCGATCACGAGGTGCAGCGAGTGATCGTTTCGCGCCCAGCGGCTCCGCTGGAGCCGGGCGAGGTCGACTTCGCTGAGTTCGTCGGCGCACATGCGCCGCTTGACAAGCCTGCCGCTACGCAAGCGGACGATCCGGCGTTCTGGCTGTATTCGTCGGGTTCGACCGGGCGGCCGAAGGGCGTGGTGCACACTCACGCCAATCCGTACTGGACCTCGGAGCTGTACGGCCGCAACACGCTGCATCTGCGCGAAGACGACGTCTGCTTTTCGGCGGCCAAACTGTTTTTCGCTTACGGCCTCGGCAACGCGCTGACGTTTCCGATGTCGGTCGGCGCCACCACGCTGCTGATGGGCGAGCGACCGACGCCGGACGCGGTGTTCAAGCGCTGGCTCGGCGGCGTCGGCGGGGTGAAGCCGACCGTGTTCTATGGCGCGCCCACCGGTTACGCCGGCATGCTGGCCGCACCGAACCTGCCGCCGCGCGACCAGGTGGCGTTGCGGCTTGCCTCGTCGGCGGGCGAAGCGTTGCCGGCGGAGATCGGGCAGCGGTTCCTGCGTCATTTCGGTATCGATATCGTCGACGGCATCGGCTCGACCGAGATGTTGCACATCTTTCTGTCGAATTTGCCGGGCCGGGTGCGCTACGGCACCACCGGATGGCCGGTGCCGGGCTATCAGATCGAGCTGCGCGGCGATGGCGGCGGACCGGTCGCCGACGGTGAGCCGGGCGATCTCTACATTCACGGCCCGTCGTCGGCGACAATGTACTGGGGCAACCGGGCCAAGAGCCGCGACACCTTTCAGGGCGGCTGGACCAAGAGCGGTGACAAATACGTCCGCAACGACGACGGCTCCTACACCTATGCGGGCCGCACCGACGACATGCTGAAGGTCAGCGGCATCTATGTGAGCCCGTTCGAGATCGAAGCGACGCTGGTGCAGCATCCCGGCGTGCTCGAAGCCGCCGTGGTCGGCGTCGCCGACGAGCACGGCCTGACCAAGCCGAAGGCCTATGTGGTGGCCCGGCCAGGTCAGACTCTGTCGGAGACCGAACTGAAGACTTTCATTAAGGATCGATTGGCGCCGTACAAATATCCGCGCAGCACGGTGTTCGTCGCCGAATTGCCGAAGACCGCGACCGGCAAGATCCAGCGCTTCAAGCTGCGCGAGGGTGTGTTGGGCTGAACCCGGGAGGAGGGCGACATGGCGCTGATGATCAACGAGGACTGCACGGCCTGCGACGCATGTCGGCCGGTGTGTCCGAACCAGGCGATCTCGGCCAGCGACACGATCTACGCGGTCGATGCGCTCCGCTGCACCGAGTGCGTCGGCGCCGAGGACGAGCCGCAGTGCCAGCTCGTCTGTCCGGCCGACTGCATCGTGCCCAATCCGGATTGGCGCGAGACGCCCGAGCAGTTGCAGGACAAGTACCAGCAACTGCATTCCTGAGAGCGGCAGCACCGCAGCTGCGTTGCCGACTGAAAGTTCGGTTGAGGGCTACGCTCGTCCGGCGGAGGAATGCCGCGCCGAGGCGCCGTTCGGACCGCGTTCGGCCTTGCGGCGTTCGGTATCCATTACCTTGAGCAGCGAGGTGATTGATACCGACCGCAGCGTCGTCATCGCGATCTCGTCGATGTCGCGCAGAACCTTATGCAGCGCCCGGCTCTCTTCATGATCGTCGGAAGCGGCCTCCTGCAGGTCGAGGCCGGTGTCTTCGAACAGCGCGATGATGTCGAGCAGGGCGACGCGCTTCGGATTGCCAGCGAAGCGGTAGCCGCCGCCGGGGCCGCGTACCGACTCGATCAGCCGCGCGCGCACCAGGGCGCGCAGCACCTTCGCCAGATGATTGAGCGAGATATCGTATTTGTCGGCGATGTCACCGGCCGAGACCTGACGATCCGGGTTCGCCGCGAGTTCGAGTACGGCGTACAATCCACACATCGTTGATTTCTGCAGCCGCATCGGCATCAATCTTCATGTTGGTCTCGACCACAAACTGCACGAGCTTGTCGGGCGCTTCGATCAGTCGAGATTCTTTTCCATTCCGATGAACCGGCCGACCATCAGGCCCTGACTGCGGAAGAACGCCATGACGAGCTGATTGTCGTGCTCGATCATCGTGCGAACCTTCCTCACCCCCGCCTGAGTGAAAATTTGGCAAATCTCTTCAAAGAGTTGGGTGCCGATACTGTTCACCCTTATCGCAGGATCGACGGTCAACGCAAACACCCAGCCGCAGCTTTCCGCACCGAACTCGAAATCCCGCACTTCGCCGCAGATGAAACCGACAACCTCGCCCTTCAGCTCGGCGATCAGGAAGGCGCGGCAGCCAGTGCGGGCCTGCGAAAAATTCTCAAACAGGCTTTGCCAATACCGCGGCTTGGCTTCGCCGGTCGCCGCCTCGTCGATCGCCGCCACGCGCGCCACATCCGGCGCGACAGCGGGCCGGATCTGCACGTCGCGGTACGGCTCGGTCGCGGTGATGCTGCTTGCGCCACTCATCGCGTTGTCCTCCCTCGTGGTGCCGCGTGATCCCGGCTCCTGATGCGGATTATGCAGGCGCGGCGCCGGGCGTCGATTGATCTTTGAGACGAGCCGGCTCAGACGCCCAGCATGGTTCTCACCATCTCCTGGTCGGCGAGCAGCTGTGCGGAGGTGCCTTCGAACACCACCTGTCCCTTGGTCAGGACGACGTGGCGGTCGACCAGTTCGACCAGGTCGTCGAGGTTCTTGTCGACGATCACGATCGAGATCCCCTTGCGCGCAATAATGCCGAGCGTTTCCCAGATCGCGTCGCGCATCTTGGGCGCAAGACCTTCGGTCGCTTCGTCGATCAGTAGGATACTGGGATTGCTGAGCAGCACCCGGCCGATCGTCAGCATCTGCTGCTCGCCCCCGGACAGCTGATTGCCCCAGATCCGCCGCCGCTCGAACAGCCGCGGAAACATCTGGTAGATCGCCTCCTGGGTCCAGTCGACCCGGCCATCGGGGCCCGGGCGCGCTGCAAACAGCAGGTTCTCTTCGACCGACAGGTTCGGGAAGATGCCACGGCCCTCCGGCACAAAACCCATGCCGGCGCGCGCCTTGATGTTGGCTCTCGCTTCGGTAACGTCGCGGCCGTCGAGCAGGATTGCGCCGCGTTTCGGTTTCAGCAGTCCCATCAGCGTCCGCAGCAGCGTCGTCTTGCCCATACCGTTGCGGCCGAGCAGACTGACGGTCTCGCCGCGGCCGACGTGGAAGTTCACGCCGCGCAGGATGTGGCTGGGTCCGTAGAAGGTGTCGATGCCGCGCGCGTCGAGCATCGCCTGCGTCGGGGCGGTCATGCCGACTCCTTCATCTTGGCGTGATGGCCGAGATAGGCTTCGAGCACGGCTTCGTTGCGCCGAATCTCGTCGGGCCGGCCGCGGGCGAACAGCTTGCCCTGCACCAGCACCGTGAGCGTATCGGCAGCAGCGAACACCGCATCCATGTCGTGCTCGATCACGATGACGGTGTGGTCGCGCACCAGGTCGCGAAGCAGCGCCACCACCCGCTGGGTTTCCTCCGGCCCCATGCCGGCCAGCGGCTCGTCGAGGATCAAGAGATCGGCGCCCGAGGCGATCAGCATCGCGATTTCGAGCTGCCGCTGCTCGCCGTTCGACATCCGCCCGGCGATGGTGTCGCCGCGATCGGCGAGCCCGGCGACCCGCAGGGCGCGGTCGACCGCGGCTTGTTCGCGCGTTCGATACGGCGCATCGCGCAGCCGCCACAGCGCGCCCTTGTCGAGTTGCGCCGCGAGCGCGCAGTTCTCGCGCACCGTGAAGCGCGGGAAGATGTTGGTCCGCTGATAGGAGCGGCCGAGGCCGGCGCGGGCGATCCGGTAGGCTGGCCAGCCGGTGACGTCGAGCTCGTCGATCTGCACGCTGCCGGCGCTGGCCGGCAGTGCGCCCGACAATAGATTGGTGAAGGTGGTCTTGCCGGCGCCGTTCGGGCCGATGATGGCGTGAACCTTGTTGGGCTCGAACGTCACGGAGACGTCGCTGACCGCGGCGATGCCGTTGAAGTTCTTGCTGAGATGGTTGGTCGCGAGTGCCTTCGCGGTTTTCGCCGGGCGCTGCGGCTCGTCCGCCGGCGGCCGCGCTGGCGTAGCCTGCGGCTGTTTGCGCCGCCAGTTCAGCAATCCAGCCAGCCCGTCGGGGGACATCAGCACGGCCGCGATCAGCGTCGCGCCGGTGCCGAGCCGCCAATGGTCGGCGACAAAAGAGCCGACCATGCTGGCGGTCTTCAATAGTTCTTCCAGCGACGAATAGGCGAGCGCGCCGAGGATCGGGCCGAACAGCGTGCCGGCGCCGCCCAGCACCACCATCATGATTGCGAGGCCGGATTGATGCCAGTTGAGCAGGTCGGGGGTGACGAAGCCGTCGATCGATGCGAACAGCGCACCGGCGAGCCCTGCCACCATCCCGGCAATCGTGAAGGCGGCGAGCTTGTAGCGATAGGTGTCGTAGCCGAGCGAGCTCATCCGCACCTCGTTGGCGCGGATGCCCTGCAGCACCCGGCCGAACGGCGACCGAACCAGCGCCAGCAGCAGGCCATAGGCGGCAATCAGCATGACGACACAGACGTAATAGAACTGCCGGCGGTCGGAGAAATCGAGCAGCGTCAGGCCGGCCAGCGTCAGCTCGGGCTTGACGTTGATGTAGGCGCCGTCCGAGCCTTTGGCGATGTCGGTGTCGTGGAACAGCGCGAACAACATCTGGCCGGCCGCCAGCGTCACCATGATGAAATAGAAGCCGCGCGTCAGTGTCGCGAACGCGCCTACCACCAGCGCGGCAAGCCCCCCGGCCAGTAGCCCGGCGCCGAGTGCGACGATGACGTTGGCGGCTTCCGCTTCCGGCGAGACGAAATACATCGCATAGGCGCCGCAGCCGAAGAAGGCGGCGTGACCGAAGCTGACGAGGCCGGTGACGCCGATCAAGAGGTCGAGGCTGAGGACGAAGGTCGCGATGATCACGATCCGGGTCATCAGCTTGACCGGATACGGCCCGGCGACGAACGGCAGCGCCAGCAGGCAGCCGAGCAGCAGCGTGAAGAACAGGACGACGACGAGGTTGGGGCGGGTCAGCATCGTCATGCCCGCCCGAACAGCCCGGCCGGGCGTATCACCAGCACCAGCGCCATCAACGCGTAGATGATGATGCTGGAGAACTGCGGCAGGAACACCTTGCCAAAGGCGTCGGCCATGCCGATCAGCAGCGATCCAATGAAAGCGCCGCGCACCGAACCGATGCCGCCGATCACCACAACCACGAACGAGACGATCAGCACGCGATCGCCGATGCCTGGATAGGCGCTCTCGATTGGGGCTGCGAGCATGCCGGCGGTGGCGGCGAGTGCGACACCGGTGGCGAACACCATCCGGAAGATCAGCCGCGAGTCGAAGCCGAGCGCTTCGACCATCTCGCGATTGGACTCGGCGGCACGGATCAGGCGGCCGATCCGGGTCTTCTGGATCACCAGCGCCATCGCAATCGCCAGCGCGACGCAGATCGCCATCAGCGCCAATCGATAGACCGGGTAACTCAGACCTTCGGTGAGCCGGACGCTGTTGGCCAGATAGCTCGGCGCCGGGATCGAGTGCGGATACGACCCCCACACCACTTGCTGGAATTCATTGAAGATCAGGATCAGCGCGAAGGTCAGCAGCACCTGCTGCAGGTGGTCGCGGTCGTAGAGATGGCGGATGAACAGCCACTCGATCGCCAGACCAAGCAGGAAGGCGAGCGGGATGCCGGCGATCAGCGCCAGAAAGACGTCGCCGAACATGCCGGTCAGCGAGAGCGCCAAATAGGCGCCGAGCATGTAGAACGAGCCGTGCGAGAGATTGATGACGCCGAGAATGCCGAACACCAGGGTCAGGCCGCTGGCGGCCAGGAAGATCACCAGCCCGGTCTGTAGGCCGTTCAGCGCCTGGATCAGAATAAGACTCATGGGACTGGTCACCGATGTCGTTCGGGCAGGGCAGCGGGCGGCGACGATGCGCCGGCCGCTGTCGCACCCCTCCGTCGGGCAATTGTCAGCTCAGCTTGCAGCCGATCGCTTCGTCGGCGACTGCCGGTGAAGCGAGGCCGAGATTGACGCTCTTGCCGCCCTTCAGCTCGCGCAAATAGAAATTCTGCACCGGGTTGTGCGCGGCCGACAGCCTGAACGGTCCGCGCGGGCTGGCGAAGCTCGCCGCTGCCATCGCAGCATTGAGCTCCTTGCGCTTAGCGACATCGCCGCCGACCGCCTTGAGGCCGGCGTCGAGCAGTTGCCCGGCATCCCAGCCCTGCACCGCGAACACGTCCGGCGGGATCTTGTAGGCAGCCTCGAACGATTTGACGAAGGCCTGGTTCTCGGCGTTGTCGAGGTCGCTCACGTAGTGCAGCACGGTCTTGATGCCGTCACCGGCCGGACCGGCCGCGGCTTCGACGCCGTCGGTGAGGAAGCCCGGTCCCCACAGCGGAATGCCGAGATTGGCCGCCGCGTAATCCTTGATGAATTTCAGCGCGCCGCCGCCGGAGAAGAACGCATAGACGCAGTCCGGCTTTAGCGACGCGATCTCGGCCAGCGCCGACTGGAATTCGACGTCCGGGAACGCGATGGTGATGTCCTTGACCACCTCGCCCTTGCCGGCGGTGAATGACTTCTTGAAGCCGGACACCATCTCTTCGCCCGCGGCGTATTTCCAGGTCACCGTGACGGCCTTCTTCAGACCGGCCTTGATCATGGCATCGCCGGTGGCTCGGCCGATCTGGCCGTTGGCGAACGAGGTGCGGAACACGTTAGGCGCACACATCGCGCGGGTGATGATGTCGGCGCCGGCATTCGGAACGATGGTCGGGATGCCGTCCTCACGAGCAATCTTCACCATCGCCATTGCGACGCCGGAATGCACCGTGCCGATCAGCACGTCCGCTTTCTCGCTCTGGATCAGCTTGGTGGTGAGCTCGGTGGCCTTGGGCGGCGCGGATTCGTCATCGACTTTGACGAAGCTGATGCTACGACCGCCGAGCTTGCCGCCCTGCGATTGCACATACAGCTCGAGCCCGCGGGTGATGGCTTCGCCGAGGGGCGCATAGGTGCCGCTGTAGGGCAGCAGCAGCCCGACTTTCAAGGCGCCGGCTTGCGCATAAGACGGGCGAATGAACGGGCCGCAGGCCAGCGCGGCACCGGCCGACGCTCCGAGCGACAACAGACGACGTCGATCGATCATGGTAGTCCTCCCCTCGATCTTCCCTTCGCGAGCGATCAGCTCGTCATTTTGTTTTTCGGTACGTTATTGCGACTATTACATCGAGCCAGATCAATTTGCGAGACGCCAATGAGGCCGATGGTCGCATCGTCAGTCTCGCTGATATTGCGCTGCACCCGCAAGCGCCGACTTTGTTGTCATCGTCCGTTGCCGGCGACGACGCGTCCGTAGAGTGCGGGCTCAGAGGGCGCGCGTTCCGTAGCTTCAATCCCGCCGAGCGTCATCTCGCGCAGAAGATAGCGCTGCAGTTTGCCGCTCGATGTCTTCGGCAGGTCGTCCATGATCTGAATCCAGCGCGGATATTTCCATGGCCCGATCGCGGACTTGACGTGCTCCTTCAGTTCGTCGAACAGAGCGCCGGGATCGATATCGCCGCGCGACGCCAGTACGATGAACGCCTTCGGCTTGACCAGCCCATCGGTGTCCTCGGCCGGGATCACCGCAGCCTCCAGCACCTTGGCGTGACTCATCAGCGCCTGTTCGATCTCGAATGGTGACACCCAGATGCCGCTGACCTTGAAGATGTCGTCGGTCCGCCCGCAATAGGTGTAAACGCCGTCGGCGCGCCGGTGATATTTGTCGCCGGTCCGGGTCCATTCGCCGACGAAGGTCGTTCGTGTCTTGTCGCGCTGATTCCAATAGCCCGCGGCCGACGAGCCGCCGCTCACCAGCAATTCGCCGATCTCGTCGTCGGTGACGTCCTGGCCGCGGTCGTCGACCAGCCGCAGCCGATAGCCGTCGACCGGCACGCCAGACGTGCCGTATTCGACCGCGTGCGGCAGATTGGTCAGGAACAAATGACCCATCTCGGTCGAGCCGACGCCGTTGACGATGTCGTGCCCGAAACGATTGCGCCAGTTGAGGCCGACCTGCGCCGGCAGGGGTTCGCCAGCGGATATGCACAGCCGGAGCCGGTCTGGAAGTGTCTCGGTTCGAGAGCGCGGATCGGCGAGCATCGCGGCATACAGCGTCGGCACTGCGAACAGCAGCGTCGGTTGGTGGAACCGTAACGTATCGAATACCGAGTCGGCGGTCGGTCGCTCAGGATAAAGCACCGAGGTGGCGCCGATCCCCATGGTGCAGAACATCGCGTTGCCAAGCCCGTAAGCGAAAAACAGCTTGGCCGCCGAGAACACCACGTCATCTTCGCGGTAGCCGATCCGGCGTCCGGCGTTCTCCGCCATCACCCGCGGGCTCGAATGCACGTGCATCACACCCTTCGGCATCCCCGTGGTGCCGGAGGAATACTGCCAATAGGCGATGTCGTCGGAGCAGGTCGCTGCCGGCGCGCCGCCCTCCTGCTCGGCAGCGAGCAGATCGGCCAGTTGCAATGTCGGTGGCGGAGCGTCGCCGACAGCGATCATCGTACGCAGATGCGGCAGGTCGGCCGCCGCCTCTTCGATCACCGGCAGGAATTCCGATGAGGCGAAAACCACCTTGGATCGTGAATCCTCGAGCAGATAGCGATACTGATCGGCGGTCAGCCGGGTGTTGAGAAGCACCGGAACGATGCCGGCCCGGATGGCACCCCAGAACAGGATCGGGAAGTCGACGGTGTCCTTCAGGACCAGCGCGATGCGGTTTTCCTGCTCGATGCCGAGCCGTGCCAGCATCGGCCCAACGCGCGCGATGGCGTCGCGCAGCTCGCCATAACTCAAACTGCGCTGCGGGTCGATGAAGGCGATTTTGCCGCCCCGGCCTTCCGCCACGTTGCGGTCGACGAAATCGACCGCCGCGTTGTAGTCGCGTAGCGGCATTGTCCCCTCCGCCGTCGTTGAGTTGGGGTGATCTAAGCGTCCGCCCGGAGTGATCTCCTTGATTTTTGCTAAGCGCTCCGTCGGTTGTGCGGCGTGACGATTGCTTGACTTTGGTCATGGATGAGGTCCTCCCGCGCCGACAGTCTGGCGGGCGAGGGAGCGATCCATGGATGAAACGATGCTGCGACGCCGCAAGCGTTTGCTCGGCCTGAACGTCAACGGTCGATGGCGCGAGGACGCGGTTACTGACGACATGTTGCTGGTCGATTACTTGCGCGATATCGCGGGCCTCACCGGCGTCAAGACCGGCTGCGACGGCGGCGAGTGCGGTGCTTGCACCGTGCTGATCGACGGCGAAGCAGCGCCATCCTGCCTGGTGCTCGCGGTGCGCTGCGAGGGACGCCACGTCGAGACAATCGAGGGCCTGGCGGCGAATGGGCGGCTGCATCGTCTGCAGCAGACTTTTCACGAGCGGCTCGGTGCCCAATGCGGCTTCTGCACCCCCGGCATGATCATGGCGGCGGAAGGCCTGTTGCGCCGCAATCCCACGCCGACCGACGAAGAGATCAGGACCGCGCTATCCGGTAATCTCTGCCGATGCACCGGTTACGCTAAGATCGTGGAATCGGTGCAGGCCGCCGCGGAGATCGCGCCATGAGCGGTCCCGCATTCCAAGGCGGTCTCGACCGCGCCGGCGTGCCGCTGGTCGACGGTATTGATAAGGTCACGGGGCGGGCGCGGTACACCGCCGATCTCGATCATACCGGAGCATTAGTTGCTCGCATCCTACGTAGCCCGATCAGTCATGGCGATATCGTCCGGCTCGATGTCAGCAAGGCGTTGGCACTCGACGGTGTCGCGGCGATCGTCACCGGCCAGGACTGCGCAATCACGTATGGCGTGTTGCCGATCGCGATGAACGAGTATCCGATGGCGCGTGATCGCGTCCGGTATCGCGGTGAACCGGTTGCGGCAGTGGCCGCGGTCGATGCCGAGACGGCGCGGCAGGCGCTCGACCTGATCGAACTCGAGCTGCGTGAACTGCCGGCTTACTACGAGTCGGAGGCCGCCCGTGCCCCGGATGTCTGGCTACTGCACGACAACAAGCCAGGCAATATCGAGCGCGAGGTTCACAACGAGTTCGGCGATCTCGCCGCAGGCTTCGAAGCCGCCGATCTGATCCGCATCCACACGCATCATTGTGCCGAGGTCAATCACGCGCAGATCGAGCCGCACGCCTGCTTGATGGATTACGATCCAGTCACCGGGAGGCTGACCGCCCAGAGCGTATCGCAGGTCGGCTATTATCTGCACCTGATGCTGGCCCGGTGTCTTGAGATCGATCCGTCGCGGGTGCGGGTGATCAAGCCGTTCGTCGGCGGTGGCTTCGGCGCCCGCGTGGAAGTGTTGAATTTCGAGGTGATTGCCGCACTGCTCGCCCGTAAGGCCGGTGGCAGAGTGTCGATGCGGCTGAGCCGTGAAGAGACCTTCATCACCCACCGCGCCCGGCCGCAGACCGACATCACCTTGACGATCGGGATGCGGCGCGACGGCCGGCTCACCGCCTGCTCGTGCGAAGTGGTGCAGCGCGGCGGCGCCTATGCGGGTTACGGCATCGTTACCATCCTGTATGCTGGCGCGCTGCTGCAGGGGCTGTACGACATCCCCGCCGTCAAATACGACGGCTACCGCGTCTACACCAACCTGCCACCCTGCGGCGCGATGCGCGGGCACGGCTCGGTCGACGTTCGTCACGCCTTCGAGAATCTGGTCGATCGGATGGCGCGCGAACTCGGTCTCGATCCTTTTGCGGTGCGCCGCGCCAATCTGCTGGCCGCGCCGACGCGCACCCTCAACGATCTGATGGTCAACAGCTATGGTCTCGCCGAATGCCTCGACAAGGTCGAGCGCGCCAGCGGTTGGCATGAGCGAATTGGCCGGCTGCCGCCGGGCAAGGGTCTCGGCATGGCGTGTTCGCACTATGTCAGCGGTTCGGCCAAGCCGATCCATTTCACCGGCGAGCCCCATGCAGTGGTGGCGCTGCGGCTCGATTTCGATGGCGGCATCACCGCGCTCACCGGCGCCGCCGACATCGGCCAGGGCTCGTCGACGGTCGTGGCGATCACTGTTGCTGAAACCCTGGGCGTCGCACTGAACCGGGTCCGGGTAATTTCCGGCGACTCTGCAGTTACCCCGAAGGACAATGGCGCGTATTCGTCGCGCATCACCTTCATGGTCGGCAACGCCGCAATCGATGCGGCGACCAAGTTGAAACAGATCCTGATCGCGGCGGCAGCGCGGAAACTCGAAGCCGCGCCGGAGCAGATCGAGTGTGCCGGCGAGAGCTTCTTCATCGGCAGCGGTGCCCAGGCCGCGCTCGGCTTCGCCGAGGTGGTGAAAGCCGCGCTGGTCGACGAGGGCGCCATCACCGTCAAGGGCACCTTCACCTGCCCGCCGGAATCGCAGGGCGGCAAACATCGCGGCGGTGCGGTCGGCTCGACGATGGGCTTCAGCTATGCGGCCCAGGTGGTCGAGGTCAGCGTCGACGACGCGACTGGCCTGATCACCGTCGACAAGGTCTGGGCCGCGCTCGATTGCGGCCGTGCCATCAATCCGCTCGCCGTGGTCGGGCAGGTGCAGGGCGCCGTGTGGATGGGGATGGGGCAGGCGATGTGCGAGGAGACGCGCTATCTCGACGGGCTGCCCGCGCATGCCAGCTTCCTCGAATATCGGATGCCGACGATGATCGAATCGCCGCCGATCGAGGTCGCGATCGTCGAGAGCGTCGATCCGTTCGGGCCGTTCGGCGCCAAGGAGGCCAGCGAAGCCGCTCTCGCCGGTTTCCCGCCGGCGATGGTGAATGCCGTCGCCAATGCGATCGGTATCGATCTCGATGATTTGCCGGCAACGCCCGATCGGGTCGTCGAGGCGCTGGCACGGCGGCGGCGCGAGGCAAAGCGGGCGGTGGCGGCGAGGGCAGTCTCATGACCGCCTTGAATGCGTTGAATTTGCTTCGGCCGGGCTCGGTGGACGAAGCGATCGCCGCACTGCTGGCGCATCCGGGCGGACGGCTGCTCGGTGGTGGAACGGATCTTCTAGTCAACATGCGGCGCGGTGTGACGCAGCCGGAGACACTGATCGACACTACCGGCATTGCCGAGATCAAGCAGCTCGTCGCCGATGGCAGCGGTCTGACCATCGGCGCGGGTGTCACCCTGGCGAGTCTCGCCGCCGATGGCCGGGTCGCCGCGCGCTATCCGGCGCTGAGCGAGGCTGCGCGTGCCGTAGCGGGGCCCGGTCACCGCAAACTGGGCACCGTCGGCGGCAATCTCTGCCTCGACACCCGCTGCATCTACTACAATCAAAGCGAATGGTGGCGGCGCGCGAATTCGTACTGCTTGAAGAACCGCGGCGAGACCTGTCATGTCGCGCCGAAGGGCAATCGATGCCACGCTGCCTTCAGCGGTGATCTGGCACCTGCGCTGCTGGTCCTCGGTGCCGAGGTGGAGATCGCCGGGCTGGCCGGCCGGCGCCGCATCCCACTCGGCGAGCTGTATGTCGAAGACGGCCGGGCGCATCTTGCGCTGCGGCCGGGCGAGGTCGTGGTCACGGTGCGGCTGCCAGCCGACCCGCTCGCGTCGCGCTACGTCAAGGTGCGGCAGCGCGGCGCGATCGACTATCCGCTCGCCGGAGTCGCTGTGGCGCTGGCGCGGTCGGGCTCCAGACTCGCGCAGCTTCGCATTGCACTGACCGGGACCAATTCGCGGCCGTTTCTGCTCGCAGAAACGGCAGCCTTCGCGCAACGGTCGCTCGATGACGCGCTGCTGCGCGAGATCGATCGGCTGGTGCAGAAGCAGGTGCAGCCGATGCGGACGACGCTGATGCCGGCCAACTACCGGCGCGTCGTTGCAGCGGCTCTGGCCAGCCGCATCACGGCCGAGCTGTTCGCCTCGCTGGCGCCCGCGTAGTACGGATCGATCCGCAATCACGCTTCAACGCACGGCCTGCAGTTTGCCACGCACTGCGCTGCGGCCATCGGTGGCCAGCTTGCGCAACCTTGCGACATCGCGCACCGCGACTTGCGAGGCATCGACGGTGACGCCGATGCTGCGCAGCTTGGCGAAGGCCCGCGACAGCGATTCCGGCGTCAGCCCCAATTCGCCGGCGATTAGCGCCTTATCGTAGGGCAGCACCAGCGCGCAGGAGCCTTGCTCGGTGATCGCAAGCGAGGCGAGGAATTCGGCGAGCCGCTGCACGCCGCTCTGTGCCTTGAGCTGCTCGACCCGCTGAACCAAATGATGCATGTGCTGGCAGATCGAGGCGATCATCGGCACCGAGATGTCTGGATTGGCGCGGATACAGCGGACCAAATGATCGGCGGGAATCCGCGCGACACGGGCGTCCGTGACAGCCTCGGCGTTTGCCAAATAACGGTGGCCGGTCAGCGCCGCGGCTTCGGCAAAACTGCCGCCGCGGCTCATGATCTCGATCACCGCCTCATCGCCCGCCAGATTACTGCGAAACAGCTTCACCCAGCCGCCGACGACGATGAAGAACGCGGTCGCCGGCTCGTCTTGACGGGCGATCGACTCGCGCGCCCGCACGCTGATCGCGGTGGCCGGCGCGATCATGTGCGCGACGGTCTCCGCCTTCAATCCGCGAAACACGGCAATCCGGGTGATGATCTGCAGATCACCACCGGTGAGCTTCGAAGCCATCGAGAGCGTTTCCAATCTTGGTTACGCCAACTACACTCCAGGCGTGTTTCGTGCTTCCTTGATCGCCATCAACTATTTTGTGCATTCCGGTACGAAATTGTGCTGCATTGCAGCGCGATGTTGCGCAGCAATGACCACGCAGCCCCTTCGAGGTGCGTTGAAAACTTGCGAACCGCTGCTAACCTGCGGGCATGGACATTCGGGCGGCCGTGTTTCGGGAAGTCGGGGCTGCGCTACGCGTCGAGCGGATCGTGCTGGATCCGCCGCGGCCGACCGAAGTGCTGGTGCGGCTCGCCGCAATTGGTCTGTGCCGCACCGACTATCACGTGATGCGCGGCGAGCGCCGGGTCGCGATGCAGCCGATGGTGCTGGGCCATGAAGCCGCGGGTATCGTCGAGGCGATCGGCGACCGAGTGCGAGGCGTCGCGCCGGGCGATCACGTGGTGCTCACCTTCATTCCCGGCTGCGGCCGCTGTCGTTGGTGCCAGCGCGGATTGCATCATCTATGCGCCGAGGGGCCGCGCATCACGCATGGCCCACAGCTCGATGGGAGCTTCCGCCGGCGCGATGCCGGTGGCCGCGACGTCGGTGCGTTCTGCATGATCGGAGCGTTTGCGGAGGCCACGGTGGTCGATCAGGCTTCGGTGCTGGTGATCGATAAGGACGTTCCGCTCGATCATGCCAGCCTGATCGCGTGCGGCGTGCCGGCCGGCGTCGGCGCCGCGCGGTATCGGGCGCGCGTCAAGCCGGGCGATACGGTTCTGGTGGTCGGTTGCGGCGGCGACGGCATGAACGTGGTGCAGGGCGCAAAACTCTGCGGCGCGTCGATGATCATCGCCGCCGACATCGTCGCGCAGAAACTTGAATGGGCGCGGGATTTCGGCGCCACGCATGGCACCACGGCGCAAGGCGATGAGCTGATCAGCACGGTGCTGGCGCTGACCGAAGGAATCGGCGTCGATCACGCTTTCGTCTGCATCAATCCCGCCGAGACGCTGCTGCCGGCGTTTCGTGCCACCACCAAGGCTGGCAACGTGGTGGTCACCGCGATTACGCCCGACACCGTCAAGCAGATCGACGTGCCGCCGCTGGAGCTGTTCGCCACCCAGAAGGCAGTCATGGGTGCTGTATACGGCTTCGCCAGCCCGCGGCTGCAGATCCCCGAACTGCTGGGTCTCTATCGCCGCGGCGACCTCAAGCTCGGTGAGCTGATCAGCCGGACCTATCGGCTCGACGAGATCAACCAAGGCTATGCTGACCTCGATGCCGGGCGGAACCTGCGCGGCGTGGTGTTGATCGACTGAATTCAGTGCGCAAGCTGATGACAAAAGGAAGAACAATGGCAGGCTTGTCCCCGACCGGCACACTCGCGATCGAAGCTGCCCAGCTGGAGTATCGCTTTATCGGCCCGCAGCCGGACGTCGCGCCGACTCTCGTGCTGCTGCACGAAGGTTTGGGCTCCGCGGCGCTGTGGGGCGAGTTTCCGGACAGACTCGCGGCCATGACCGGCGCCGGTGTGTTCGTGTATTCCCGCGCCGGTTATGGCCGCTCGACGCCGGCCTCGTTGCCACGCCTGCCCGATTACATGCATCGCGAGGCCCTGCAGGTGCTGCCGCAGGTGCTCGATCGAATCGGTTTTCGCCGCGGACTGCTGGTCGGGCACTCCGATGGGGCCTCGATTGCGGCGCTGTATGCGGGCGGTGTCGCAGATCACCGCATCCGCGGCGTCTCGCTGATCGCGCCCCACTTCGTCGTCGAAGACATTTCGGTTGCGTCGATCGCGGCGATCCGGACCACCTACGAGACGACAGAGCTGCGAGCCAAGCTGGCGCGCTGGCACGACGACGTCGACAATGCCTTTTATGGCTGGAACGACGCCTGGCTCAATCCGGCGTTCCGCGCCTGGGACATCGCCGACTCGCTCGCTTACATCCGGGTGCCGCTGCAGATCGTGCAGGGCGAGACCGATCAATATGGAACGATGCGGCAAATCGAGATCGCACGTTCGGAATGCTACTGCCCGCTCGAAGTCGAACTCCTCGCGGGAGCGGGGCATTCGCCGCATCGCGAAGCCGCCGACGCAACGCTGCGGCTGGTCGCCGGCTTCGCGGACCGCATTCTGAACGGCCATGCCGAAGCGAGTGACGGCCGCGCGGCCTAATCAGCCATCGATCGCGGACTAAGCTCAATCGCATTAAAATGCATCAAAGTCGCATTTGCGGCTGGACTTCACGGTAAAACATGAATTATAATGCATATTAGAAGCAAGAGGAAACGCAGGGAGCCGCCATGGCCGAGGCCGCAGACACGCGTCCGCTCGCGAACGGAGCTGTGCGGGTCGATTTTCAGACCGAGCCGTCCCGCTACCGGCATTGGAAGCTGACGGTCGATGGCGAGATCGCGACGCTCACCCTCGATGTCGACGAGAACGGCGGCCTGTTCGAGGGCTACCAGCTCAAGCTGAATTCCTACGATCTCGGAGTCGACATCGAGCTTGCCGACGCGATGCAGCGGCTTCGGTTTGAGCATCCGGCCGTGAAAGTCATCCTACTTCGCTCCGGCAAGAACCGGGTGTTCTGCGCCGGCGCCAACATCCGGATGCTCGCCGGCGCCAGCCATGTCCACAAAGTCAACTTCTGCAAGTTCACCAACGAAACCCGCAATGGCATCGAGGATTCCTCGCAGCATTCCGGCCAGCGCAGCATCGCGGTGATCAACGGCACCGCGGCCGGCGGCGGCTACGAACTCGCGCTCGCCGCCGATCACATCATTATGGCTGACGACGGTTCGGCTGCAGTGGCGTTGCCGGAAGTGCCTCTACTTGCGGTGCTGCCGGGCACCGGCGGCCTGACCCGCGTCATCGATAAGCGCAAGGTGCGCCGCGACCACGCCGACGTGTTCTGCACCATCGAAGAAGGCATCAAGGGCAAGCGCGCGGTGCAGTGGCGGCTGGTCGACGATATCGTCGCCACTACCAAGCTTGACGCGAAGGTGACTGAGCGCGCCAGTGAGCTTGCTGCGGCTTCCCCGCGCAACGGAAGCGGCGCGGGTGTCCCGTTGACGCCGCTGCAGCGCCAATTCGACGACACCAGCGTGCGCTATGGATTGGTCGGCGTCGAGATCGATCGTACCGCCCGGATCGCGACCATCACGCTGACGGGCCCGGACGCGGCTCCGCCGACTTCGATCGATGCATTGCAAGCGCAGGGCGCTGCGTTCTGGCCGTTGCAGCTCGCTCGCGAACTCGACGACGCCATCCTGCATCTGCGGCTGAACGAACCGGAATTGGGACTCTGGGTGTTCAAGTCCCACGGTGATGCCGAGCAAGTCCTGGCCTATGACGCGCTGCTCGAAGCGCACAAAGGCCACTGGCTGGTCAACGAAATCCGTCACTTCTGGAAGCGCGTACTGAAGCGCGTCGACGTCACGTCGCGTTCTCTGGTCACGCTAGTCGAGCCAGGCTCGTGCTTCGCCGGCACGCTGGCGGAGCTCGTGTTCGCCGCCGACCGCAGCTACATGCTGATTGGCTCTCGCGACGGCGACAACCGTCCGCCGCCGATGCTGACGCTGTCGGCGCTGAACTTCGGCGCCTATCCGATGAGCCACGGTCTCACCCGGCTGCAGTCGCGCTTCCAAGCTGATCCGGCCGACCACGCGGCGGTGCAGAGCAAAACTGGCGAAGCGCTCGACGCCGAGGCGGCTGAGACGCTCGGTCTGGTCACATTTGCGCTCGACGATATCGATTGGGACGACGAGGTCCGCGTCTTCCTGGAAGAGCGCGCGTCGTTTTCGCCCGACAGCCTCTCCGGCATGGAAGCCAACCTGCGCTTCGTCGGTCCCGAGACGATGGAATCGAAAATCTTCGCCCGGCTCACCGCCTGGCAGAACTGGATCTTCCAGCGTCCTAATGCGGTCGGCGAAGTCGGCGCGCTGCGCCGCTACGGCAGCGGCCAGAAGCCACAATTCGATATGACGAGAGTCTGACACGCGCGATCAGCTTGATGTGGCGCGCTCTCGCTGAAACGAGACATCTGCTTCGTCATTGCGAGCGTAGCGAAGCAATCCAGGACCGCGCGCGAGGCCCTGGATTGCTTCGTCGCTTCGCCCCTCGCAATGACGGTGATTGATACCGCGATCAACCCGGGAGCCGCCGATGAATATGAACATCATGCACGTCGACTACTCGACCAAGATTCCCAACAACGTCGATCTCGGTTCCGATCGCCAGGTGCTGAAGGCGCTCGAGGGATGGCATCCTGGCTATATCGACTGGTGGAACGACATGGGGCCGGAGGGTTTCCAGGAGTCGCTGGTGTATTTGCGCACGGCGTATTCGGTCGACCCGCGCGGTTGGGCAAAGTTCGACTACGTCAAGATGCCAGACTATCGCTGGGGTATTCTGCTGGCTCCGAAGGAGGAGGGCCGCGTCGTGCCGTTCGGCCAGCATTATGGCGAGCCGGCCTGGCAGGAGGTGCCGGGCGAGCACCGTGCGATGCTGCGCCGGCTGATCGTGATCCAGGGCGACACCGAGCCGGCCTCGGTGGAGCAGCAGCGCCATCTCGGCAAGACCGCGCCGTCGCTCTACGACATGCGCAACCTGTTCCAGGTCAACGTCGAAGAAGGCCGCCATCTGTGGGCGATGGTTTATCTGCTGCAGAAATATTTCGGCCGCGACGGCCGTGAGGAGGCCGATGGTCTGCTCCGCCGCCGTTCCGGCTCGGACGACGCACCGCGGATGCTGGGCGCGTTCAACGAGGCCACGCCGGACTGGCTGTCGTTCTTCATGTTCACCTACTTCACCGACCGCGACGGCAAGATGCAGCTGCATAGCCTGGCGCAGTCGGGCTTCGATCCTCTGTCGCGCACCTGCCGGTTCATGCTGACCGAAGAAGCGCACCATATGTTCGTCGGCGAGACCGGCATCAGCCGGGTGGTGCAGCGGACCTGCGACGCGATGCGTGTCGCCGGGATCACCGATCCGACCGATGTCGACAAGGTGCGCGCGCTCGGCGTCATCGACCTGCCGACTGTGCAGAAGAAGCTCAATCTGCACTACTCGCTGTCACTCGATCTGTTCGGTTCGGAAGTTTCGACCAACGCCGCCAACGCCTTCAATGCCGGCATCAAGGGGCGCTTCCACGAGACCCAGATCCAGGACGACCACAAGCTTGAGCGCGACACCTATCCGGTGCTGAAGCTGGTCGACGGCGAGATCAAGCGGGTCGACGAACCGGCGCTCACCGCGCTCAACATGCGGCTGCGCGACGATTACTCGCAGGACTGCGTCAAGGGCCTGTTGCGCTGGAACAAGGTGATCACCACCGCCGGCTACGATTTCCAGCTCAAGCTGCCGCATGTCGCATTCCATCGCCAGATCGGCGAGTTCAAGGACGTCGAAGCGACACCGGACGGCGTGCTGATCGATCCGGCGACCTGGGCCAAGCGGCGCCACGAATGGCTGCCGTCGGCCGACGACGGAGAGTTCATCGCCTCGCTGATGGTGCCGGTGTCCGAGCCCGGGCAGTACGCGCCGTGGATCTCGCCGCCGAAGGTTGGCATCGACAATCGTCCCGGCGATTTCGAGTACGTCAAGATCGAGACCTGAGGCGCGCCGCGCTGTCGCGGCGCTCTCGTTATTAGACCTATGTCTAAGGCCGCCCCGCCGAAAGCGGGGCGGCCTTTGCAGGCCGGTCATGCGGTCGGAACGCCGAGCGGAGTCTCGTGTGTTGCCCGTCAGCGCCGGTGAATGGCGCACAAATCAGCCCAATCCGTTGATGGTGACCACGAAGATGGGGCCCGCCGGCAAGCGTGCGGCACCGGACCGGACATGACCGAAGTCAAATCAATTTGGCGCTCGTTGGCTATTTTGGGCCGCTTTCCCTTCACCTTTCGACGCCGTTCGCCGGCCTCGGACCAATCTGTGCTGTCACCATGTATCGTATTGTGCGACGCGAGCAGTTCTCGGACGCGACCTTTCTGTGGGACGTCGAGGCGCCGGATATCGCGGCTTCGGCCGAGCCCGGCCATTTCGTGATGCTGCGTCTCTACGACGGTGCCGAGCGCATTCCGCTCACCGTTGCCGATTTCGATCGCGACAAGGGACTGGTGACCGTCGTCGTCCAGGCGCTCGGCAAGACCACGCGAGAGATGCGCGACAAGTTCAAGGAAGGTGAGGCGTTCGAGGATTTCGTCGGGCCGCTCGGCCTGCCGCAACACATCGATAAGGTCGATCACGTGGTGTTCGTCGGCGGCGGCCTCGGCGTCGCGCCGATCTTCCCGCAGCTTCGCGCCTTCAAGCAATCCGGCGCGCGCACCACCGCGATCATGGGCTTCCGCACCAAGGATCTGGTGTTTTGGGAAGACAAGTTCCGCGAGTTCGCCGACGAACTGATCATCTGCACCGATGACGGCAGCTACGGCGAGCCCGGCCTCGTCACCGCAGCGCTGGAGCGGGTGATCACCCAGCAGAAGCCCGACAAGGTGGTGGCGATCGGCCCGATGCCGATGATGCACGCTTGCGTCGAGACGACCCGTCCGCACGGCGTCAAGACCATGGTGTCGCTCAACACCATCATGGTCGATGGCACCGGCATGTGCGGTTCGTGCCGCGTCACGGTCGGTGGCGAAGTGAAGTTCGCCTGTGTCGACGGCCCGGATTTCGACGGCCACAAGGTCGACTTCCACGAGTTGCATGCGCGCCAGAAGCGGTTCAAGACCGAGGAAGACAAGGCGAATGAACACTTCGCCCATGTCTGCAATCTGGAAAAGCAGCTGATCGTCGAGGGCAAGCGCAACTACAAGAAGCTGGCGACGCTGCCGCCGCATCAGACGCCGATGCCGGAGCGCGATGCCCACGAGCGCGCCACCAACTTCAAGGAAGTCAATCTCGGCTATTCGGTCGAGGAAGCCCTGCAGGAAGCCGAGCGCTGCATCCAGTGCATCACACCGACCTGCGTCGCCGGCTGCCCGGTCGGGATCGACATTCCGGTTTTCATCCGCAACATCCTGTTCCGCGATTTCGACGCCGCGCTGGAGACGATCTATCAGTCGAGCATCTTCCCATCGATCTGCGGCCGCGTCTGTCCGCAGGAGACCCAGTGCGAAGCGCAGTGCATCATCCGCAAATACAAGAAGCATGAGCCGGTCGCGATCGGCCGGCTTGAGCGCTTCATCGGCGACAATGCGCGGGCGCCGAAGAGCAAGCCGATCGATCTCAGCAAAGCCATCGGCAAGGTCGCGATCGTCGGCTCCGGTCCGGCTGGCCTCGCCGCCGCCGCTGATCTCACCCGCTACAATGTCGAGACCACGGTGTACGAGGCGCTGCACGTGCTCGGCGGCGTGCTGCAATACGGCATTCCGTCGTTCCGGCTGCCGCGCGACATCATCGATCGCGAAATCCAGCGGCTGAAGGACATCGGCGTCAAGTTCGAGACCAACAAGGTCGTCGGCAAGACCTTCACCATCGAACAGTTGATGAATGGACGCGGCTTCGACGCGGTGTTCGTGGCGGCGGGCGCCGGTGCGCCGACCTTCCTGGGTATTCCCGGTGAGTTCGCCGGCCGGGTCTATTCGGCCAACGAGTTCCTCACTCGTATCAACCTCATGGGCGGCGACCGCTTCCCGTATCTCGACACGCCGGTCAGCGTCGGCAACAGCGTTATCGTGATCGGTGCCGGCAACACCGCGATGGACTGCCTGCGCGTCGCCCGCCGCGTCGGCGCCGCGACGGTGCGCTGCGTGTATCGCCGCTCCGAGGCTGAAGCGCCGGCCCGCATCGAGGAAATCCGCCACGCCAAGGAGGAGGGAGTCGATTTCTTCTTCCTGCACTCGCCGGTGGAGATTCTTGTCACCGAAAGCGGCGACGTTCGTGCGGTGCGGCTGCAGAAAATGGAGCTCGGCGAGGCCGACGAGCGCGGCCGCCGCAAGCCGGTGCCGCTCGACGAGTTTATCGAGCTCGAATGCGACACCGTGATCTACGCGCTCGGCACCAAGCCCAATCCGATCATCGGCCAGGCGACGCCCGGCCTCGCGCTCAACAAGTGGGGCAACATCGCAGCCGATGACGACACCCAGTCGACCAACATGCCGGGCGTGTTCGCCGGCGGCGATATCGTCACCGGTGGCGCGACTGTGATCTTGGCGATGAGCGCGGGTCGCCGCGCCGCCAAGTCGATCGCGGCCTGGCTGCGGCTGAACAAGACCAAGTGGCCCATCACGGTGCAGGATGCCGACGACTTCGTCGCCGGCAAGCTGGCGCCTGCGATCGAGGAGGATGGCGTGGCGCATTGCCCGAAGTGTCACCAGCCACTGGAAGGCTCCGAAGAGTACATCTGCTGCGCTGGTTCGGAGCTGCAGTGGCGCTGCGACAACTGTGCCAAGGTCAGCGAAGGCTTCGCGTTCCCCTATGGCATGTGCCCGCACTGCGGCGGCAAGCTGCAGCCGCTCGATCGCGCCGGCGTTAGCGATGAGGCGGGACTTGGGGCGATCCGCACCGCTTTCGAGATCGAGCTTGGTGGCCGCGCGTTCTATGCCCGCGCCGCAAAGGAGACCTCCGATCCGACATTGCAGGAGCTGTTCCTCAGCTTCGCCGCGATGGAAGAGGAGCACATGACCACGCTGGCCAATCGCTACCATGTGGCGATTCCGCAGGCGACCGAGGGTTTCCATCTCAGCACCGCGGCGATCATGGCCGGCGTCAAAGGCCGGATCGGCGATCCGACCACGCTGTTCGAAGCCGCGATCGAGTTTGAACGGCGCGCCGCCTCGTTCTTCAAGACCCGGGTCGGCGAGACGCCGGACGGTTCGGTCGAGCGCCAGCTCTATCGCGAGCTCGCCGCCGAAGAGGACGAGCACGTCTCGGTGCTGCAGACCGAATTCGCGCGCTGGAAGGAAGGCAAGCGCGGGCTGCTGACGTAAGCCCGCGGGCGCGGTTACTTGACCAACCGCACGCCCTTAGTGGTGAAACGCTGCGGCTTCGGTCCGTCGCCGCGCACCGGGCGGCGGGTGCCGGCGGCTTTGCCGGTGCCAGGCGGCTGATGCGCCGGGACCAGCTGGTCAGGCCGCGAGCCGATCAGGTCGGCACGGCCCATTGCCTTCAACGCCTCGCGCAGCACCGGCCAGTTGTCCGGATCGTGATAGCGCAGGAACGCCTTGTGTAGCCGGCGCTGCCGCAGTCCCTTGATTGCCTCGACCGGTTCACTGGCGCCGTGGCGCACCCCGCGCAGCGGGTTGACGCCGGTGTGATACATCGCAGTCGCGGTCGCCATCGGCGAGGGCAGGAAGGTCTGCACCTGGTCGGCACGGTAGCGATTGCGCTTCAGCCACAGCGCGAGGTTCATCATATCCTCGTCCGTGGTTCCCGGATGAGCCGCGATGAAATACGGGATCAGATAGTACTGTTTGCCGGCCTGTTTGGCGGCGGCCTCGAACATTTGCTTGAAGCGATGATAGGTGCCGATGCCCGGCTTCATCATCTTGTCGAGCGGGCCGCGCTCGGTGTGCTCCGGCGCGATCTTCAAGTAGCCGCCGACGTGATGGCTCACCAGCTCCTTGATGTAGGCCGGGCTTTTGACGGCGAGATCGTAGCGCACGCCCGACGCCACCATCACCCTCTTGATGCCCTTCACCTCGCGCACTTTGCGATACAGCCGGATCAGGTCATCGTGCGAGGTGTTGAGGTTCGGGCAAATGTCCGGAAACACGCAGGACGGCTTGCGGCAGGACGACTCGATATTCGGGTCCTTGCAGGCCATCCGGTACATATTCGCGGTAGGCCCGCCGATATCCGAGATCACGCCGGTGAAGCCTGGCGTCTTGTCGCGAATCTTCTCGATCTCTTGCAGGATCGAGGCTTCCGACCGGCTCTGGATGATGCGGCCTTCGTGTTCGGTGATCGAGCAGAAGGTACAGCCGCCGAAGCAGCCGCGCATGATCGTCACCGAGGTCTTGATCATGTCCCACGCCGGGATCTTGGCATTGCCGTAGGACGGATGCGGGGCGCGGGCGTAGGGCAGATCGTAGACCGAGTCCATTTCTTCAGTCGTCAGCGGAATCGGCGGCGGATTGAGCCACAGGTCGCGATCGCCGTGACGCTGCACCAAGGGCCGCGCGTTACCGGGGTTGCTTTCCCGGTGCAGCACGCGCGAGGCGCGGGCATAGGCTTCCTTGTCCTGCTCGACCTGCTCACAGCTCGGCAGCCGGATGACGACGTCGCCACGCACCTGGCGCGCGCCTTCGTCGGCTGCGTCGAGATCGTCGGCGTGCAGCTCGATGGTGTTCTCAGGCACGCGACGGAACAGCGCGACACCGCGGATATCCTCGAGTTCGCGTGGCGCCTCACCCGCAGCCAAACGATGTGCGACTTCGATAACCGCGCGCTCGGCATTGCCGTACAGCAACAGATCGGCCTTGGCGTCAGCCAGCACCGAGCGACGAACTTTGTCGGACCAGTAATCGTAATGCGCGATCCGGCGCAGTGAGGCTTCGATGCCGCCGAGAATGATCGGCACGTCTTTGAACGCTTCGCGGCAACGCTGCGCATAGACCAGCGTGCAGCGGTCCGGCCGTTTGCCGCCTTCGCCGTTCGGCGTGTAGGCGTCGTCATGGCGCAGCCTGCGGTCCGCCGTGTAGCGGTTGACCATCGAGTCCATGTTGCCGCCGGTGACGCCGAAGAACACCCGCGGCTTGCCAAGCGCCTTGAACGGTTCGGCGGACTGCCAATCTGGCTGCGAGATGATGCCGACGCGGAAACCCTGGGATTCAAGGAGGCGGCCGATGATCGCCATGCCGAAGCTCGGATGGTCGACGTAAGCGTCGCCGGTCACCAAGACGATGTCGCACGCATCCCAGCCGAGCTTATCCATCTCGGCCCGGCTCATCGGCAGGAACGGCGCGGGCTTGCGCGGGGCCGCACTGGGGCGGAACCGGGACATCAGCGGCGGCACAACTTCGGTGGAGGTCTGCATCGCCCAGGCATAAGACCGGGGGGCGGTAAGTTCAACGGCGAGGTCCCTGCCGTCTCGCCGCTGTGATCACTCCGGCAGCGGCGGCAGATCGCCGGCCGCCAGGTTCCGTGCTTCCTCGCGCGACACCCCGAGGCCGACCAGCACCCATTCCACGGTCTCGGTGGCCGCGTCCGCCCACGTGCGGTGGCCGTCGAGACCCGTAAAGATGGCACCCAGGACTGCGCCGGAGATGAAATTAGCAGCCGAGGCAATTTGCTCAGGACTGAGGCTGTGGCCGCGCTCCGCCAGCCCGGTGGCGAGGTCGTCGAGCGGTCGTCCGTCCCAGACCACCCGTAGTGTCGTCGAGCTCATGCCGAACCGGCAGACGAACCTGCCGAGCCGCGGCTCTTCGTGCGCCTGACGGATCAATAGCCGCATCCAGGTGGCGAGCCGCTGCACCGGCTCGTGGCAATCCGCCAGCGCCACGGTCAGCCGCGGATTCAATTCGGTGGCCAAATTGGTAACCACCAGGTCGAACAGGCCAGTGAGGTCGCCGAGGTTATTGTAAACTGTGCCCCGCGCGACACCGGCCGCCTGGGCCAAATCGGTTACGCTGATCTGCGTCAGGCCGCGCTCGGCGAATAATTGCATCGCCGCCAGATAGATCTGTCGCTGCGCCGGGCTGGACACAATCCTTGAACACACTTGATCTGATTTGAACAATTGTGTTCAATACCGCGAACGAGCTTCGCAGACAATCCGTTTCAACGCGGAATTGGCCTTTAACAAGCGGAGGGATAGCTGAGGCGGGGGCGCTCACTGTTCAGTCCGTGATTCCGGAGCCGTATGATGACGATCTTCCACCCGACCCGCCGTGGTGTCCGGCTGTTCAGCGCCCTGTGTCTCGGAGCCGGCATTTTGGCCGGTCCGCTTCCGGCTCACGCCGACGACAAATTCGACAAGCTGATCCAGAAGCTGATGCCGAAGCGGTTGCCCGAGGGCTTCGCCTCGGCCAACGGCCGGCTTGAATCCGAACAGGTCGAGATCGCCACCAAGCTGGCGGGCCGGATCGCCGAAGTTCTGGTGAAGGAGGGCGACGAAGTCGAGAAGGGCCAGCTTCTGGTGAAGATGGACGTCTCCGACATTCAGGCTCAGCTCCTTGCCGCCGAAGCGCAGGAGCGCCGCGCCGTGCAGAGCAAGGCGGTGGCTGAAGCGATGGTGCTGCAGCGGGAGAGTGAGCAGAAGCTCGCCGCTCAACAGCTCGGCCGCGCCGAAGCACTGTTCGAAAAAGGCTTCTCCACCGCGGAAATCCGTGACCAGCGTCAGGCTGCGCAGAACGTCGCCGACGCGTCGCTGATTGCCGCGAAGGCGAGCCTCAGTGACGCCACCGCTGCGATCGATGCCGCCCGCGCCGAAGTCGCGCGGATCAAGACCGTGCTGGACGACATGCAGCTGAAGGCGCCGCGCCGCGGCCGCATTCAGTACAAGTTGGCGCAGGCCGGCGAAGTGCTCGGTGCCGGCTCCCGCGTGTTGACGCTGGTTGATCTCACCGATGTCTACATGACGGTATTTGTGCCGGCGAGCGTCGCCGCCGCATTGGCTTACGGCTCGGACGCCCGGCTGATTCTCGATGCGATCCCGCAATATGTCGTGCCGGCGAAAGTCACCTTCGTGGCCAGCGAGGCGCAGTTCACGCCCAAGGCGGTCGAAACCAAGGACGAGCGCGAGAAGCTGATGTTCCGCGTCAAGCTGACGCTGCCGCCGGACCTGCTACGCAAATACGAGCGTGAGGTGAAGACCGGCGTGCGCGGGATGGCGTATTTGCGCACGGACAGCGACAAGCAATGGCCGGATAATCTCAAGGTCAAGCTGCCGCAATGACCGGCTTCGCCGCGCGTCTCACGCATGTCACTCACACCTATGGTGCGACACATGCGCTGGACGACGTCACGCTGGAATTGCCTGCCGGCAAGATGGTCGGTCTGATCGGGCCCGACGGGGTCGGCAAATCGACTCTGCTGGCCTTGATCGCCGGCGTGCGCCGGATCCAGAGCGGCGAGGTGCTGGCGCTGGACGGCGATATGCGTGACGCCCGCCATCGAGCCCAGAGTGCGGCGCGGATCGCCTATATGCCGCAGGGCCTCGGACGTAATCTGTATCCGACACTGTCGGTGTTCGAGAATCTGGATTTCTTCGGCCGGCTGTTCGGCCAGGGCGCTGCCGAGCGCAACGCGCGCATTGCCGACCTGCTCCGCGCCACCGGGCTGTCGCCATTCGGCGATCGGCCGGCGGGCAAATTGTCCGGCGGCATGAAGCAGAAGTTGTCGCTGTGCTGCGCGCTGATCCACGATCCGGATCTGCTCATCCTCGATGAGCCGACGACCGGCGTCGACCCGCTGTCGCGACGGCAGTTCTGGGAGCTGATCGATCGCATCCGCAAACGGCGGCCGCAGATGAGCGTCCTGGTCGCCACCGCCTATATGGAAGAGGCCGAGCGGTTCGATTGGCTCGCTGCTCTCAACGACGGCAAGGTCATCGGCGCCGGTACGCCCGCCGAGCTGCGGGCGCAGACCAAGCAACCGACACTCGACGCCGCCTTCATCGCGCTGCTGCCGGCCGAGATGCGCGCCAACTACGCCGATGTGGTACTGCCGCCGCTACCGAACAGCGGCGATGGCTACGCGATCGAAGCCGAGAACCTGACCTGCCGGTTCGGCGATTTCACCGCGGTCGACCACGTCAACTTCCAGATCAAGCGCGGCGAGATCTTCGGCTTCCTCGGCTCCAACGGCTGCGGCAAGTCGACGACGATGAAGATGCTCACCGGCCTGCTGACGCCGACCGAAGGCGAGGCGCGGCTGTTCGGCGAGGTGCTCGACGCCTCCGACATGGCGACCCGCAAGCGCGTCGGCTACATGTCGCAGAGCTTCTCACTCTACTCGGAACTGACGGTCCGGCAGAACCTGTTGCTGCACGCGCAACTGTTCGAACTGCCGAGCGCGCAGATTCCTGATCGCGTTGCCGAAATGCTGACGCGGTTCGACCTTGCCGACGCCGCCGATTCCCGGCCCGACAGCCTGCCGCTCGGTATGCGCCAGCGGCTGCAGCTGGCGGTTGCGGTGATCCATCGCCCCGAGGTGCTGATTCTCGACGAGCCGACTTCCGGCGTTGATCCGGTGGCGCGGGATTCGTTCTGGCGGATGCTGATTGCGCTGTCGCGGGAGGATGGCGTCACCATCTTCATCTCGACCCACTTCATGAACGAGGCCGAGCGCTGCGATCGGATTTCACTGATGCACGCCGGCAAGGTGCTGGCGGTCGGTGCGCCGCATGAACTGGTCGAGCGCCGCGGCGCTGCCGATCTCGAACAGACCTTTATCGCTTACCTCGAAGAAGCGACCGGCGCGCAGCGCGACGGCGAAGAGACCAGCTTCGCAGCACCGCGCGAGGCCGACACCAGGCAGCGCTGGTTCGATCCGGCGCGGCTCTGGGCCTATGCCCGCCGCGAGACAATGGAGATCCTCCGCGACCGGCTGCGGCTGGCTTTCGCGATCCTTGGCCCGCTGGTGCTGATGCTGACCTTTGGGTTCGGCATCTCGTTCGACGTCGAGAACCTGACCTACGCGGTGTACGACCAGGACAACACGCTGGAAAGCAGAGAACTGCTCGAGAGCTTCTCCGGGTCGCGCTACTTCCAGCAGGCACCGGATATCAAATCCGCGGCGGAGATCGATCGCCGACTTGCCAGCGGTGAATTGAAGCTGGTGATCGAAGTCCCCCACGGTTTCGGACGCGACCTGTTGACCAACAAGTCGCCGGAAGTGGCGGTGTGGATCGACGGTGCGATGCCGTTCCGCGCCGAGACCATTCGATCCTACGTCACCGGCTTGTCGCAGGCCTATCTGGCCGAGCAGTATCGGCGGCATGCGATGGCCTCGCCGACCGCGCCGATCAACATCGAAACCCGGTTCCGCTACAACCAGGCATTCAAGAGCGTGTACTCGATCATTCCCGGCGTGATTACGCTGATCCTGATGCTGATCCCGGCGATGCTCACCGCCGTCGGCGTGGTCCGCGAGAAGGAAGTCGGCTCGATCACGAACTTCCGTTCGACACCTGTGACCGCGACGGAATTCCTGCTCGGCAAGCAGATCCCTTACGCGCTGCTGTCGTTCTTCAGCTTCCTGCTGTTGCTGCTCGGGGCAATCGTGATCTTCGGTGTTCCGGTGCGAGGCTCGGTCATTGCACTGGTCGGCGGCGCGCTGCTCTATGTGTTCTCCACTACGGCGCTGGGTGTGCTGTTCTCATCGTTCCTGAGCACCCAGATCGCTGCGATCTTCATCGTCGCGATCATCTCGATCATTCCGGCCGTCAACTTCTCGGGTCTGTTGGTGCCAGTGTCGTCGTTGTCGCAGGTCGGGCGGCTGTTCGGCGAGGCGTTCCCTGCCGCCTGGTTTCAAGAGGTTAGCATCGGCGCCTTCACCAAAGGCATGGGCTTCTGGATGCTGGCGCCGAACCTGCTGATCCTGTTCGGTTTTGGTCTCGTCTATCTGATTGGTGCGATCCTTGCGCTGCGCAAGCAGGAGGCATGACGATGGGCTCGATGCTACGGCATATCTATCGCCTCACCGGCAAGGAATTGCGCAGCCTGTGGGCTGACCCGATCCTGCTCGGCTTCATCGTCTACGTGTTCACCGTCGCAATCTACACGATCGCCACTGGCGCCAAACTGGAGGTGGAGGCCGCGCGAGTCGCTGTGGTGGACGAGGATCATTCCGAGCTGTCGCGCCGGATCGCAGCCGCGATGCTGCCACCGCTGTTCCGCGCCGCCGAGCCCATCGCTCCGTCGGAGATCGATTCGTCGATGGACACCGGTCGCTACGTGTTCGTCGTCGAGATCCCGCCAAAATTCGAGTCCGACGCACTATCCGGCAAAAAACCCACCTTGCAGATCGATGTCGATGCGACCGCGATGGCGATCGCCGGCAACGGTGCGGTCGATATCCAGAACATTGTGTTGCGCGAAACAGCTGCCTACCTGCGCAAGGATTCCGGCTCCACAGATAATCCGGTCAACCTGGTGATGCACGCCAAGTTCAATCCGAATCTGAACTCGGCCTGGTTCACCTCGGTGATGCAGGTGATCAACAACATCGCGACGCTCTCGATCATCCTCACCGGCGCCGCGCTGATCCGGGAGCGTGAGCGCGGCACCATCGAGCATCTGTTGGTAATGCCGGTGAGGCCGCTCGACATCATGCTGTCGAAGATCATCGCCAACGGCGCTGTGATCGTCATCGCCGCGCTGCTGTCGCTGCAGTTCATGGTCAAAGGCGTGCTGGGCGTGCCGATCATCGGGTCGGTGCCACTATTCACCTTCGGTATGGTGCTGTTTATGTTTTCGGTGACGGCGCTCGGTCTGCTGCTGGCGACCTATGCCCGTACGATGCCGCAGTTCGGTCTGCTGGCGATCCCGGTGATCGTCATTCTCTATCTTCTCTCAGGCGCGAGCACCCCAATCGAGACGATGCCACCTTGGCTGCAGTTCGTCATGCAGTTTACGCCGAACACGCAATTCGTCTCGTTCTCCCAAGCGGTTCTGTACCGCGGCGCAGGCCTTGATCTGGTCTGGCGTCAACTTCTGGCGTTGCTCGTCATCGGCGTCGTCACGCTTGCGATCTGCCGTATCCGCTTCGCCAAGACCATCTCAGCGCAGGACTGACGCCGCGTCAGGCGGACCAGCAGTCCTGCTCGTCACGATACGCCTGCTCGTTAAGGCGGTCGGCGATGTCGTCGGCGAGCTTCTTGCTTTTGGCTTCGGCGATCGGCTGACCGTCGCTGGTCTTCAGCGCGGTCTGATCGGTTTCGATCGGGAAATCCTGAGGCTCGAGTTCCTTGTGGTCACTCATGGCGAGTTCCTCCTGTCCGTCAACGCACCACCCCCAAATCGGTTGCTTAGTTTGGTGAGCAGTTTTGTCCACATGTCGGACGCTATGTGAACCGATACGCAATTAATTGGACAAGTTTAGAGTTCTTCCAGATACTTGGAATATGACTGATACAGCCCGCGTCCGCTCGACCTTTATGCCGAGCCAATCCGCCGAAGCTCTGCTAGCCGAAAGCGCCAGCGATGGGGCGTTTGCGACGACGCTTGCTAAGGGACTTGTGGTGCTTGAGGCGTTCGAGGGCGGTGGGCTGCTCGGCAATATGGAGATCTCGGTCCGCACCGGGATTCCGCGGCCGACGGTTGCCCGGCTGACCCATACGCTCGCCGAGCTCGGTTACCTGAACCACGACGCGCTCGTCGCCAAATACGCGGTAGGCGGGCGCGCCTTGCGGATGCTGCATCCGCTACTCGCCGGTATGCCGTTCCGCCAGTTGGCGCGGCCGCTGATGCAGGATCTCGCCTACAGCGTGCGCGGCACCGTCTCGATCGGCCTGCTCGACGGCCCATCGGTGGTTTACGTCGAGACCGCGCGATCGGGCGATGTCGGGCCGCACACGCCCGACATCGGGATGCCGATACCGGTGGTTCGCACCGCGATGGGCCGGGCCGCCGCCTCGACGCTGCCGGAGGCAGAGGCCGAAAGACTCGAACGGCAACTCGAAGCCGCCGATGGGGCGATGTGGGCGAGCCATCGCGATCTGTATCGCGACGGGCTGCGGCAATGTGCCGAGCGGCAATTCTGTACCTGTTTCGGCGATTACCTCCCGGCGATTCATGCCGTCGCGGCGCCGCTGTTCCGGCTGCGCGATCGTTCGTTCGCGATCAATTGCGGCATCCCGGCGTTTCGATTGCAGCCCGGTCAGCTCGAAGACGAAATCGGACCGCGCGTTCGTGCGCTGGCGGAGAGTATCCGCGCGCTCGGCGTCGATCCGGAACCTGCCGCGCCGCGCGTGCGGCCGGCCAAGACCAATACGAGGTGAGACGACGATCGCCCGCCGCTGCACGCGTAGCGGCATGCGCATTGTTGGATAACGCCCCGCAGGGAGAGAAACCTGCAGGTCGCGCCGCGGGGAGTTGCGGCCGCGTTCACGCTTCGACTGACGTCGCGCCAGCAGCTTCAAACCACAAGGAGGGACGCCATGCCGATCACCCGCCGCGCGCTACTTGCCAGCACCGCTGCTGCGTTCACAGCTTCCTCCTGGCCGGCGCGTGCGGCCCCCGACTGGCCGTCTCGCATCGTCAAGACGATTTCGCCCTACGGCGCCGGTGGCGCCAACGACATCTCGCTGCGGATCATCAACGATTTCCTCGAGCGCGAGCTGCACCAGCAGTTCATCGTCGAGAATAAGCCCGGCGCCGGCACCCGCCTTGCCAACGAGATGGTCGCGCACAGCCAGCCCGACGGTTACACCTTCCTGTATGCCGCGGCGCCGTATGCCACGGCGGAAGCGCTGTTCGGCAAGCTGAACTATCAACGCCGTGACTTGCGGCCGGTGGCGATGGCGGCGTTCGCGCCGATCTTCCTGATCGTCAACGCCAAGTCCGATTTCAAGACGCTGCCGGACCTGATCGCCTACGGCAAGTCGAAGCCGGAGGGGCTGACGTTCGGCTCGCCCGGGCCAGGTTCGCAGCCGCATCTTGCGGCCGAGCTGCTGTTCAGGATCGCCGGCGTCAAGGGCCTGAACGTGCCGCTGCGCGGCGACGCTGCGGCCTATACCGAACTCCTTGCGGGACGTGTCGACGCCACCTTCACGGCGATCAGCTCGGCACTGCCGCACATCCAGGCCGGGAACTTCCGCGTGCTTGGTGCCGGCTCGGCCCAGCGCAGCGCGATCTATCCGGACGCGCCGACGCTGGTCGAACTGGGCTTCCCACAGATCGTCGCCACCGGCTGGTACGGCTTCATGGCGCCGGCGGCCACGCCTGCGCCCATTATCGACCGGCTGCAGGACGCGGTGCTGCGGGCGCTCGGCGATGCCGACGTGAAGAAGAAGCTGATCGCTCAGGGGCTCGAGGCGCACGGATTGAATGGTTCGGACTTCGCGGCCTTCATCGATGCCGAGACCGCGAAGTGGAGCCGCGTGATCGAGGAGGCCGGCCTCAGAGAGAATTGAGCGGACAGCGAGATGACGCCGGTTCAATGACGGAGCAAAGGGGCGCCCGCTACCACATCGACGCCTTGGCGCGTTCCGGCCAGGCGCGGTCGTAATCTTCGCCGCCGACGCGGCCTTCGGTCATCGAAGCGAGGATTTCGCCGGGCGTCGGCAGCGTGTCCTGCGCGACTTGTTTGCTTGGGTCCCACAGGCCGGAGCGGATCAGCGCGCGGCCGCACTGAAAGTAGATCTCCTCGACCGTCATCACGATCACGGTGCGTGGCGCCTTGCCTTCGACGTCGAACGACATCCGTAAGGCCTCGTCGGCGGTGACGTAGCCGCGGCCGTTGATGCGCAGCGCGTTGATCGAGCCGGGGATCAGCAGCATCAGCGCGATGCGCGGATCGCGTACCACGTTGCGCAAGGAATCGATCCGGTTGTTGCCGCGGCGATCCGGGATCAGCAGCGTGGTGTCGTCATGCACACGAATAAAGCCCGGCACGTCGCCGCGCGGCGAACAGTCGAGCCCCTCCGGCCCCACCGTGGCGAGCGCGGCAAACGGCGATTTCTCGATCAGGGTGCGATAGGGCGGCGTGATCCAGTGTGCCACTTTTTCGGTGGAGGCGTCGTTGGGTACGCCGTAGATCGCCTCCAGCGACTCGACCGTGTCGAGCGCGGGGAAGGCGGTGCGGCGATCGTCAGGGCTGCGGGCGTCCATGGCGGATGATCTCCAACAAGTCACGGGCGTGGGCGATCGGATCGCCGACATTGCTGATGGTGACGTCGGGATGCGCCGCAACGCTGCGCCCGACGCGGTCGGTGATGCTGCCGTCGCTGGCGCGCGCGCGCGCCGCGATCCGGGAGGCCAGCACCTCGGCCGGCGCCGTGATCAGCACGACGACGACATTGGCGTAAGCGCTGCGTGCTGGGTCGATCACCATCCGAGAGACGTTGGCCACCACGGTCCGTCCGGCGCGGATATCGTCGTCGAGACCGCGCGGCAGACCGTAGGCGTGGCCGTGGGCGCGCCAATGCAGTGCGAAGTCGCCGGCCGCTTCGAGGCGGCTGAAGTCGTCCGGCGTGACCTGTAGATTGTCTTCGGCCGCGGAGGCTTCGCGGGTGACGATGCGACGCGCAAACACGATCGCCGTGTCGCCGGCACAGAGTGAGCGGGCGGCATTGATCAGCGTGTCCTTGCCGGCGCCGGATGGGCCGACCACCAGCACCAGCCGACCCGGGCCGATCAGTTTCGTTGCCTGCTCCGCCACCGCGATATCGGTCATGCCACGCGCTGTCCTTCGCGCCAGACGCTGCGCACCGCCGGCACGTCATGCGCGACGTGGACACGGATCAGGTCGGCACGGTTGCCCTTGGAGATTTCGCCGCGATCGTTGAGGCCGACCGCCTCGGCCGGTGCCTTGGTGACGGTGCGGATCGCGGCGGCAAGATCGATCGCCGGCGCGCGCATCGGCAATTGCAGCGCGGCGATCAACAGGCTCGACGGAATGTAGTCCGACGACAGAATGTCGAGCAGTCCCTCATGCGCCAGATCGATCGCCGCGATATTGCCTGAGTGCGAGCCGCCGCGCACCACGTTGGGCGCGCCCATCAGGATGTCGATGCCGGCCTGGTGCAGTTCACGTGCTGCTTCGAGCGTGGTCGGGAATTCGGCGACCGCGACCCGGTCGCGGATCGCGTCGGCGACGTTCTCCGGCGTGGTGTCGTCGTGGCTTGCCAGCGGAATCTCGTAGCGATGCGCCAGCTCGACGATCGCCCGCATGTTGGCGTCGGCATAATTCTCCTTGCAGTACACCCGGCGTGCGAACATCACGTCGAGCTCGGCATCGGTCATGCCGGCGCCCTTGCCACGGTAGTAGTCGCGCAGCTTCTCCTCGTCGCGGAACTGGCGCTGGCCCGGCGTATGATCCATCAGCGACATCAGCCGGATGTCGGGGCGGTCGATCAGCTCCTTGGCCTCGGCGACCACGTTCGGCATCGGGATTTCGCAGCGCAGATGCAGGAAGTGATCAGCGCGCAGCAGCTGCGCGTCGCGCGCCGTCGAGATTGCGCCGGCCAGCACGATCGCCTGGCCGTCGACCTCCTCGGCGCCTTCCTCGCGCCACACCCGCAACGAGTCGAGCACCGTGGTGATGCCGCAGGTGGCGAGCTGGCCGTCGTAGGACACCACGGCTGCGACTGGATTCCACTGCACCTTCGGCCGCGGCGTGTAGTGCGCTTCGAGATGATCGGTGTGCAGTTCGACCAGCCCCGGCATCACCAGATCGCCGTGCATGTCCTTGGCGCCGTTCGGCGCGTCGCCTTCGCCGACTTCCGCGATCACACCGTCAGCGATCGCGACCCAGCCGTGCTCGATCACTCGGTCGGCCAGCACCAGCCGGGCATTGCCCAGCACCATCTCCTGCGAATTGTTCATGGTCTCGTTGATTCCATTGGTCATGCGGCGGCGGCAAACGAGGTCACGTCGACGATGCGGTCCGCGATGATCTCACGGATCTCGTCGTCGTGCACGATGGCGATGATCGCGGCGCCCTGCGCCTTGGTCTGCCCGATCAGCTCGACCACCACGGCGCGATTCTTGGCGTCGAGCGATGCGGTCGGCTCGTCGAGCAGCAGGATCGGCGTATGCGAGATGAAGCCGCGAGCGATATTGACGCGCTGCTGCTCGCCGCCCGAGAACGTCGCCGGCGGCAGCGTCCACAGCCTCTCTGGAATGTTGAGCCGGCGCAGCAGCACAGCGGCCTGTTCACGCGCCGCCTCGCGGGTGGTGCCCTGCACGATCAGCGGCTCGGCGACGACGTCGAGCGCCGCGACGCGGGGGACGGCGCGCAGAAACTGGCTGACATAGCCGATGCTGCCGCGCCGTGCGGCGAGGATCTGCCGCGGCTGCGCGGTAGCGATGTCGAGCGTATCGCCCTCATGGGCGATACGGATCGCGCCGGAGTCGCAGCGATAATTGCCGAAGATCATTTTCAGGATCGACGATTTGCCCGCGCCGGAGGGGCCGGACAGCACGACGCATTCGCCGGGCTGCACCTGGAAGCTGACGCCGCGCACCACCGGCAGCGTCACGCCGCCCTGCAGATGCATGACGAAACTCTTCTGGGCGTTATCGACGACGAGAGCGGGAGCTTGGGTCATGGTCATCACGCCGGAAGGATCGAGGAGACGAGCAGTTGCGTATAGGGTTCGCGCGGATCGTCGAGCACCTGGTCGGTCAGCCCGGTCTCGATGACGCGGCCTGATTTCATCACCAGGATCCGATGCGACAGCAGCCGCGCCACCGTGAGATCGTGGGTGACGACGATCGCGGCCAGCCCGAGTTCGGCCACCAGGCTGCGGACCAGATCGAGCAGCCGCGCCTGTACCGAGACGTCGAGCCCCCCGGTCGGCTCGTCCATGAAGACGAGGCGCGGATCGGTAACGAGGTTGCGGGCGATCTGCAGCCGCTGCCGCATGCCGCCCGAATAGGTGCGCGGCGCGTCGTCGATGCGGCCGGTGTCGATCTCGACCCGCTCCAGCCAGTCGCTGGCGACGCTCCGAATCTTGCCGTAGTGATTCCAACCGATCGCCATCAACCGTTCACCGACATTGGCGCCGGCCGAGACCGCCATGCGGAGGCCCTGCGCGGGATCCTGATGCACGAAGCCCCAATCGGTGCGCAGCAGCAGCCGGCGCTCGGCTTCACCGAGTTCGGCAAGATCGCGCAGGACGCCGTCGCGCATCCGATAGGACACGCGCCCGGCGCTCGGCGTCATCTGTCCCGACAGCATCTGCAGCAGGGTCGATTTGCCGGAACCGGACTCGCCGACGATCGCCAGCACTTCGCCAGGGAAGAGTTCGAACGACACGCCGCGACAGGCGTCGATCCGGCCGTAGCGTTTCGACAGGCCGTCGGCGATCAGCAGCGGTTGGTCGGCCGCGGTGAAGGCGCCTGGTGCGGCGGATGAGACGCGATCAAGCATGGGCGCTCTCCATCGGGGCCGTTTCGCTGCCGGTGTGACCCTGGGCGCGGCGGCCTTCGCAATAATCTGTGTCCGAGCACACGAACATCCGGGTGCCGGCGTTATCGGTGACAATCTCGTCGAGATAGGAATCGTCAGCGCCGCACAGCGCACAGCAGCCGGCCTGGCGATAGCGCGTGAACGGATGGTCCTCGAAATCCAGCGACACCACCTGCGTGTAGGGCGGGATCGCGTAGATCCGTTTCTCGCGGCCGGCGCCGAACAGCTGCAGCGCCGGGCAGTTGTCCATCTTCGGGTTGTCGAACTTCGGCGTGGGGGAGGGGTCCATCACGTAGCGGCCCGCGACCTTCACCGGATAGGCATAGGCGGTGGCGATGTGGCCGAACTTGGCGATGTCCTCGTACAGCTTGACGTGCATCAGGCCGTATTCAGCGAGTGCATGCATGCGCCGCGTCTCGGTCTCGCGCGGTTCGAGATAGCGCAGCGGTTCGGGGATCGGCACCTGATACACTAGTACCTGGCCTTCGTGCAGCGGCGTTTCGGGAATCCGGTGCCGGGTCTGGATCACGCTCGCGTCCGGCGTTGCCGTCGTCGTTGCGACGCCGGCAGTCTTGGCGAAGAACTTGCGGATCGAGATCGCGTTGGTGGTGTCGTCGCTGCCCTGGTCGATCACCTTCAGCGTATCGTCGGGACCGAGGATCGACGCAGTCACCTGCACGCCGCCGGTGCCCCAGCCATAAGGCATCGGCATCTCGCGGCTGGCGAACGGCACCTGATAGCCGGGGATCGCGATTCCTTTCAGGATCGCGCGGCGGATCATCCGCTTGGTCTGCTCGTCGAGATAAGCGAAATTGTAGGTCGCCTCGGTCATTCCGCAGCCTCGCGCAGCTCGGGTTGGCCCTGGTTGAATTCGGCGCGGAGCTTGCGCAGCAGGCCGAGCTCGGACTGGAAATCGACGTAGTGCGGCAGCTTCAGATGCTCGACGAAACCGGTGGCCTGGACGTTGTCGGAATGCGACAGCACGAACTCCTCGTCCTGCGCCGGGGCTTTGACGTCCTCGCCGAGTTCTTGCGCGCGCAGCGCACGATCGACCAGTGCCATCGACATCGCCTTGCGCTCGCTCTGGCCGAAGGCGAGGCCGTAGCCGCGGGTGAAACGCGGCGCCTCGGTTGCCGAGCCTTTGAACTGATTGACCATCTGGCACTCGGTCAGCGCCACGCTGCCGAGCGGCACCGCGAAGCCGGCGTCTTCGGCCTCGAAGAACACCTCGACTTCGCCGAACCGGATCTCGCCGGCGAACGGATGATTGCGGCCGTAGCCGCGCTGAGTGGAATAGCCGAGCGCCAGAAGAAAGCCCTCGTCGGCGCGGGCGAGGTTCTGCAGCCGAAGGTCGCGCCCGGCCGGAAAGTTCAGCGGCTCGCGGGTGAGGTCGCCGACAGCGCTGTCGTCGTCCGCAACCGGCGATTCTTCGATCAGCCCGTCCTGGCGCAGGATGTCGGTCACCCGCGGTGTCAGCGCCTCACTGGCTTCCGCTGTCGCCGGCTCAGCGGGATCGCTGCCTTCGGCGAGCTGCGGATCGAGCAGCCGATGGGTGTAGTCGAAGGTCGGGCCGAGGATCTGGCCGCCCGGAATGTCCTTGAAGGTTGAGGAAATGCGCCGCCGTACCGCCATTGCGCCGGTGTCGACCGGCTCGGAGGAGCCGAACCGCGGCAGCGTGGCGCGGAACGCCCGCACCAGGAAGATCGCTTCGATCAGATCACCGCGCGCCTGCTTGATCGCCAGCGCCGCGAGCTCGCGGTCGTACAGCGAGCCTTCGCTTATCACCCGATCGACGCCGAGTGCGAGCTGTTCGGAGATCTGGTCGAGCGTCAGCTCCGGCACGTCGCGTTTCCCGCGGCGGGCATCGGCGAGCAACCGGTGGGCATTGTCGATGGCGCGTTCGCCGCCTTTGACTGCGACATACATCGGTCAGCTCCCTTGGCTGAGGCGTGTGGTGCGCGGGATCGCCACCACCTGATCGCCGTTCACCAGCACCACGTCGACGCCGCGCGGAAACAGCGCCGCATTGATACTCAGGCGATCGAACAGGTCGGCTGGCTGTAGCGATGCCTGCAGCAGCGTCTCGCCGTCGATGCCGGGACCGCGCAACCGGAAGCCGTCGCCGGAGCCGAGCGCCTGCACTTGAATAATGAGTGTCGTCGAACGGTCCGGATATTCGGGCGTGCCGAGCGCGAAACGCTCGAGCGGCAGCAACGCTGAGCCGTCACCGATCAGCGCAAATGCCGCGGTGGAGGGATCGTCGGTCAGCGGCGCACCGGTGTGAAATTTCAGCCAGCGCGCGACCGTGCCGTCCGCCGCGATCGCGTCGTCGAGCCAGATCGGGGTGTCGTGGTCGAACAGCGTCAAGGCCAGTGCGGCGCTGGCGTGCATGAGCGGCGCCGGTGTGCCGGCTTCGACGCTGATGCGTTGGATCCGGCCGGGCCGCGCCATCGCTTCCATCACGGCGCGGAAGGTCGATTGCGCCCCCAGTACCTTGTCGGCAAAGCCGGCGGCAAGTTCGGTGGTGGTCATGGTCAGCCCTCTCCGCGCACCAGCGTGTAGAAATCGACCTTGGTGGCCGCCGTCTGGGCGGCCTTTTCGGCACGTGCGGCTTCAACTTCGGTGCGCAGCGGCGCGATCACCTCGGCCTCGACCGCAGCCGAATAGTCCGCCGATTGCAGCAGCGCGTCGCACAGCGCGATCAGCTTCGCCTTGGTGCGGTCTCGCCCCAAGGTGTAGCCGAACCCGACCTCACCGCTGGCGAGCCGCACCGCAGCGCGCGACACCGTCGCCTCGCCGACATTGAAGGCGGAGCCATCGCCGCCGATCCGGCCGCGCAGCATCACCAGTCCTTGTTCCGGCTCGCGCAGCAGTGTGAACGCCGGCGGCGCCAGGGCCTCGACGCGGGCGTCGATCGCAGCGGTATCCGACGCGGCCAGCACCGCCATTGCGGCGCGGCGGCGTGCGATCGCGGTTTGTTCGGGGAGGTTTGTGGTTTCGGCGTGCATCGCCATTGCCCAGTTCAAGTTGTCTATGTTAATAGACAACTTGATAGAGGCACAATGTGAAAACTCGATGACGACGAATTCCGTGGCGATGATCACGAAAGCGTTCCTGTCATGACCGCCGAGGCACTCTCTTCAGGCGTCGCATTGTGGCGTCAGGTCGCCGACGGCATCGAGCTGGCGATCGCCGACGGTCGCTACCTGCCCGGCGGCAAGTTGCCGGGGGAGACCGAGATCGCCGAGAATTACGGGGTGAACCGCCACACCGTCCGCCGCGCGCTCGCAGCGCTGGCGGAGCGCGGGCTGGTGCGCGCCGAGCGCGGCAGCGGCACCTTCGTGCGCAGCCGGCGGATCGCCTATCCGCTGCGCACCCGGACGCGGTTTTCCGAAATCATCAATGCGGGCGGGCGCGAACCGCGCGGGCAGTTGATCGCCGCGGAGCGCGAGGCCGCGACCGGTGCGCTGGCCGGCCAGCTCGATCTCGACATCGGCGCGCCCCTTTTCCGCATCGAGGCGCTGCGGTCGGCGGACGGCGTGCCGATCAGCCGCGGCACGACCTGGCTGTCGGCGGTGCGATTTCCCGATGCGCCCAAGGTTTTCGCGGCGAAACGCTCGATGACCAAGGTGCTGGCGCATTACGGCATCAGTGACTATCGCCGGCTGTCGACCCGGATCACGGCTTCGGTGGTCGATGCCGCAGATGCCGCGCGACTCGATCTGGCGGCCGGGCGGCCGGTGCTGGTGGTCGAGAGCATCGACGTCGCTGCCGACGGCACACCGCTGCTTACCTCCCGCGCCCGCTTCGCCGCGGAGCGGGTGGAGTTCGTGATCGAGCCGGATTAGCTGGCGTCGAGGCCACGACGACTATCCGCCATTGCCGGTGGCGAGCACGATGGCGGCATTGATGGTGATGCTGACGACCATCAGCGCGCCGAGCAGCAAGCTCGACCGCCACGCCTTCTGCGCCCGAACGATGGCCCTGCGATTCCGCCCGCTATAAATCGCACCCTGGCTGTACATGCTCGATCCTCCGTATCGTTCGGGATTCGCCGAACGCTTGGTAAAGATCGGCCGATCGGCATAAAGGATCGAGAGGGCGGCGACCGCGTTCTGATAAGGGCGACATAAGAAACGGGCGGGCGATCGATCCGCACGCGCCCCAGCGGTTACCCCACCGCCTTCCGCCCGATGATCGCGAAGCGCAGTTTGCTGGAGATCCAGTCGATCGCCGCCACGGTGACCAGGATCATCAGGATCAGGAATGACACCTTCTGCCATTCCAGCACCCGGATCTGCTCGGCGAGCTGCAGGCCGATGCCTCCGGCGCCGACGATGCCGATGATGGTGGCGGAGCGGGTGTTGGACTCGAAGAAGTACAGGACCTGGCTGGCGAGGATCGGGACCACTTGTGGCAACATGCCGAAGCGGACGCCGTGGACGTGCGAGCCGCCGGTCGCCTTGACGCCTTCGCTCGGCTTTTCGTCGGCGGCCTCGAAGGCCTCCGAGAACAGCTTACCGAAATTGCCGAAGTCCGAGCACATCACAGCGAGAATGCCGGCGAACGGACCGAGGCCGACGACGCCGACCCAGATCAGCGCCCAGATCAGGGTGTCGATACCGCGCACCGCGTCGAGCAGGCGCCGCGTCAAGAGTTGCAGCGGACGGATGCGCAGCACATTGCGGGCCGCCAGGAACGACACGGGAAATGCCAGCAGCGCGCCGCCGAGCGTGCCGAGAAAGGCGATCGCCAGCGTTTCGCCCATGGCGTGCAGATAAACTTGGGCGAGCTGCCACGATCCCGGATCGGGCGGCAGCATCAGGCCGAGAAACTCGATCAGGCGGCCAATGCCGCCAAACAGCCTGTCGAACGGGATCTCGAGCCGGATCAGGCCGAACACGAAGATGGCTGCAGCCAATGTCAGGCCGCCGATCAGCTTGGCGCGGTTGATCCAGTTGGGACGGAATTGTTCGGGAAAGCGAGCGGCGATGCCGGATTCGTCGCCGAAGCTCAGGGTGCGGCGGGCGGTGCTCATCGTCGCTCCTGACCGATCAGGCGGCGGCGCACGCCTTCGGTGAAATAGTCGATCATCATCACGGTCACGATGATCAGCAACAGTATCGCGCTGACGTCGCTGTAATAGAATTTGCGCACCGCCTCGATCAGGTCCTGGCCGATGCCGCCGGCGCCGACGAAGCCCATCACGGCCGCGCCGCGGACGTTGATCTCGAACCGCAGCAGTGCGTAGCTGACGAAATTCGACAGCACCTGCGGCACGACCGCAAAACGTACCATCTCGAACCAGTCGCCGCCGGACGACGCCACGCCTTCCAGCGGCTTGTCGTCGATGTTTTCGACGACTTCGGCGAACAGCTTGCCGAGCGCGCCAGCGGTATGAATCGCGATTGCCAGCACGCCCGGCAGCGGTCCGAGCCCGAACGCCAGCACGAACAGCAGCGCGAACACGATGTCCGGCACGGTGCGGCAGAATTCGAGGAAGCGGCGTGTGACAAACACCAACGTGCGCGAACGCACCAGATTGGCCGAGGCGAGAAAGCACAGCGCGAAGCCGGCGAGCGCGCCGAGCAGCGTGCCCACATAGGCGATCAGGATGGTGTCGAGCAGCAGTCCGGTCCAGCGCTTGATGCCCCAGAACCAGTCGGCGAGGTCCGCCCACAGCGTGGCAAGCGACAGCTTCGGAGTGATGGAGATGAAATACGATGGGAACCGCCAGAAATTTTCGGCGAACTTCTTCGGATCGACTTCACCCATCCAGGCCGCTGCGGCGATCGCAGCAATCAGGATCACGCCGCCCAGCGCCAGCCGCCGCCGCTTCGCCGCTACCGCCGCATCGTAGTGATCGGCGAGGGCGCGGAGCTGAGGTTCGGGAAGTTCTGTGACGGCTGCCTGCATTCGGGTGTCCGACATGACGACGTGGGCGACCGGTCGGCCGCCCACGTTCGATGAAGTGCGAGGATGGATCAGGACTTCGACTTGCGCAGGCTGTCGACGAACTTGATCAGTTCGACCACCGGCTCATAGTCCTTGTGGCTGGTCGCCGCATAGGGCTTGGCCTTGCCTTCATAGATCTTGTTGAAGGTCTCCGGATCGTTGGTGGCGAGATCGAGCACCGCCTTGCGGATCGCCGCCTTGAGGTCTTCCGGCATGTCAGACAGATAGGCCATCGGCGAGTTCACGATCAGGTCCGACTTCAGGATGATGCGGAAGTCCGCGGCCTTGACCATGCCCTTGCGGTCCATCCGCAGCAGGTTGGATTCGTCCTCGGTGTTCCACCAATTGAACGCCGCATCGCAAGTGCCCTGAGCGACGCCGATCACCGCATTCTCGTGGCTGCCGGCGTAGATCACCTTGGCGAAGAACTTGTCGGGATCGATCGACATCTTGTTCATCATGAAGCGCGGCACGTTGTTGCCCGAGGTCGAATTCGGGTCGACCAGGCAGAGGTTCTTGCCCTTGAGGTCTTCGATCTTCTGGTAGGGCGAGTCCTTCTTCACATACAGCACCGAGTGATAGCCCTTGGAGCCGTCACCGTTGACCTCGATGGCGAACGGCTCGACCTTGGCGCCGACCAGATAGGCGCGGGCGTAGGACGCCGGGCCGTACATGCCGATGTGGATGTTGCCGGCGCGCTGGCCTTCGATCACCGCGGCGTAGTCGTTGGCGATGCGGAGTTTCACCGGCACGCCGAGCTGCTTGGTGAGGTAGTCGGTCAGCGGGGTCCAGCGGGTGGTGGTGCCCGAGGCGTTCTCGTCCGGGATCTTGCCGAACACCAGTTCGGGATATTTCGCCTTCCAGTCCTGCGCCGGCGCGGCGTGCGCCGTGAACGCCAGCGCGGCAGCGGCGGCGACGAGAGTACGGAGCTTGATCATGACGTTTCCTGTCTCTTCAAGTCGATGAACGGTCGAAACACGGCAACCGCACGCGGTCGCGCCGCACGCGGTGCCGGATAGGGGAGACGGCGAACGATCGCCGCCGGGATCAGGCCACGGCGACGCCGGCCAATGCGGGGGCGGGAAGGCCGTGCGGCACGTGCGATGCGGTGCCGAGTACTTCGTCGGCTTCGAGGTCGTAGAGTTCGCGTGCGATCTGGTCGGTGAGCGCGGCCGGCGCGCCATCGAACACCACGCGGCCGGAGGCCATGCCGATCAGCCGGTCGCAATAGCTGCGGGCCAGATCGAGCGAGTGCAGATTGCACAGCACGGTGATGCCGAAGTGCTTGTTGATGCGCAGCAGCGCATCCATCACGATCTTGGTGTTGCGCGGATCGAGCGAGGCGATCGGCTCGTCGGCGAGCACGATATCGGGCTGCTGCACCAGGGCGCGGGCGATCGCGACGCGCTGCTGCTGACCGCCGGAGAGCTGGTCGGCGCGCTGCGCCGCGTAGGACGCCATGTCGAACTGATCGAGCGCCGAGATCGCCAGGGCGCGATCCTGCTCGGGCCACATCTGCACCAGCGAGCGCCACGACGGCACTTCGGACAGCCGGCCCATCAGCACGTTGGTCAGCACGTCGAGCCGGCCGATCAGGTTGAATTGCTGGAAGATCATCGCCGAGCGTGCGCGCCATTGCCGCAGCTCGCGGCCCTGCAGCGCGGTCACATCGATGCCTTCGAACAGGATGCGGCCCTCGGAAGGCTCCGCCAGCCGGTTCAGCATGCGCAGTAGAGTCGACTTACCTGCGCCGGATCGGCCGATCACCCCGACGAAGCTGCCGCGCTCCACCGAAAACGATGCGCCATCTACGGCGGCTTTGCTGCCAAAACGGCAGGTCAGACCCTCAACTACCAGCATGCGCTGCTCCCGAAACAGGTTCGGGAGGAATCGCTAACGCCGTTGTTTTGCAACCGTGTGACAGTCGATGTAGTTCCGCCGACATATCAAGGTCTTCGCTACGTCATCGATGCGTCACGACGACGTCATGAGCGACGCCGATGACAGGCTCAACCCCAATCATCGCGCACGAGAAACCCATGGCTGCGAAACTGCTAACGGTCGCGCCGACCGTCGATCCGACCGCCAAGCTGCACGACGTCTCGCTGGGCGCCTATTGCGAAGTCGGCGCCCGCACTATCCTGAACGAAGTGGCGATGGGCGATTACTCCTACGTCGTCAACGACTCGCAGATCACCTACACCAGCATCGGCAAGTTCTGCTCGATCGCGGCGATGACCAGGATCAACCCCGGCAATCACCCGATGCAGCGCGCCACCCAGGCGCACTTCACCTACCGCGCCAGCACCTATTTCGAGGGCGAGAGCGACGACGCCGAGTTCTTCGCCTGGCGCCGCGCCCATCATGTCGAGATCGGCCACGACGTCTGGATCGGTCACGGCGCCATCGTGCTGCCGGGCCGCAACATCGGCACCGGCGCGGTGGTTGCGGCCGGCGCGATCGTCACCCGGGACGTGCCCGCTTACACGATCGTGGCCGGCAATCCGGCGCGGCCGATCCGCCGGCGTTTCTCCGAGGAACAGGCGGAGCGTTTGGTGGCGCTGGCGTGGTGGAATTGGGACCACGAAGCGTTGCGCAAAGCGCTACCCGACTTCCGGAAATTGTCAGTGGACGAATTCCTCGACCGATATGAAGGTGCGGCCAAAGTGCAGCCGTCGGACCGGGAGCCGGCGACCGAACAGCAGGTGATGGGATGAGCGAGATCGCGATCGAAGGTGGCCGGACGCTGGTTGGCGACGAGATTGCCGAGGCCTCGCTGCAGATCGCCGGCGGCGCCATCGCCGCGGTCGGCTCCGCCGCCAGCAACGCGGCGATCCGCATCGATGCGCACGGCCTGCTGGTGCTGCCTGGGATCGTCGATCTGCACGGCGATGCCTTCGAGCGGCAGATGATGCCGCGGCCGGGCGTCGACTTTCCGATCGATGTCGCGCTGATCGACAGCGACCGCCAGGCGATCGCCAACGGCCTGACCACGGTCTTTCATGCCGTCACCTGGTCGTGGGAGCCCGGCCTGCGCAGCGCCGACAACGCTCGCCGGATGCTGGACGCGATCGATCTGACCAAGCCGCTGCTCTTGGCCGACACGCGGATTCATCTGCGCCACGAAACCTTTAATCTCGATGCGGTCGACGAGATCGCGCAATGGATCGGCGACCGCCGCGTCGATCTGTTCGCCTTCAACGATCACATGGACTCGACGCTGGCGAACCTCGCCAAGCCGCAGAAGCGGAACCGGATGGTCGAGCGCACCGGTCTGTCCGACGACGAATTCGATCGGTTGGTCGAACGCATCGCGGCGCGTGGCGACGAAGTGCCACAGGCAAATCGGCGCCTCGCCGCCATCGCACGAGAGGTGTCGATGCCGATGCTGTCGCACGATGACGACACGCCGGCGATACGGCAGGGCTACCGTGATCTCGGCGTCGGCATCGCCGAATTCCCCACCACCGAGGAGACCGCACGCGATGCGGCGCTGCACGGCGACTTCATCGTGTTCGGCTCGCCGAACGTGGTGCGCGGTGGCAGCCACACCGGCTGGACCAAGGCGGCCGACATGATCGCCAAGGGACTGTGCTCGGTGCTGGCCTCCGATTACTACTACCCGGCGCCGCTGCTGGCCGCGTTCCGGCTGGTGCATGACGGCATCCTGCCGCTGGAGCAGGCCTGGAAGTTGATCTCGGAAAACCCCGCCAGCGCCGCAGGTCTGTCTGAGCGCGGCACGATCGCGAGCGGCCAGCGCGCCGACGTGCTGCTGGTCGACGATCGCGTCGCGCTGCGGCCGCGGATCGTCGCGGTGATCGCCGGCGGCCGGCTGGTGCATGTCGACGATCCGGAGCGGTTCGTGATCACGCGCAAACTGCCGCACCCGGCTGGCGTTGCCGCTTGATCTGACGTTATCATCATCGGTGATGTCGAATTTTCCACGCTACGCGATTTACTATCTGCCCGCCGCAGGGAGCGCTCTGGCGCAGTTCGGGTCGGCGATGCTCGGTTACGATGTCGTCTCCGGCGACGATGTCCCGTTCGGCGAGGCGACTGCGTGCATCGCGGACTGGCGCGACATCACCGCAGACCCGCGGGGCTACGGCTTTCACGCCACCCTGAAGGCGCCGTTCGGTTTGAGCGGCGGCCGCAGCGAAAGCGATCTGCTGTGGGCCTGTGCGACCTTCGCCGAAACGCCGCGCGCAATTCCGCAGATCGCGCCGGTGATCCGTCCGATCGGCCGGTTCATCGCGCTGGTGCCCGAGGGGCCCTCGGAGACGCTGCAGCAACTCGCCGCAGACTGCGTCCGCGACTTCGACGAGTTCCGGGCACCGCTGTCGGCGGAGGATCGCGCCCGGCGCAAGCCGGAACGGTTGACGCCCGAGCAGGTCGGCTATCTCGACCGCTGGGGCTACCCTTATGTGATGGACGAGTTCCGGTTTCACATGACGCTGACCGGCGCGCTCGATCCGGCTCGCCATGACGAACTATTGGCGCTGCTGCGCGGACAGTTTGCGGCTACCGGCATCGACCGGATCGCGATCGATCGGATCGCGGTGCTGCGCCAGGACGCGCGCGGCGCACGCTTCAAGAGCATCGCGCAATTCGAATTGCGTAGCGCTGATTATTAGCGCTCGAGAACGGCGCCGAGCCAGTCGCTGACCGCCTCCGGCATGGCGGCGACCCGGCCGGGCCAGGGACCGGTGGCGAAGCCGACATGGCCCCCTTCATCGGGCTGCCACAACGTCACCATCTCGCCGACCTCGTCCTGGGTCGGCAGTGAGACGGCCGGCACGAACGGGTCGTTGCGCGCGTTCACCACCAGCGCCGGGATCGTGATCTTGTGCAGATGAGGCTTGGACGAGGCGCGGGTCCAGTAATCGTCGACGCCGGTGAAGCCGTGCAGCGGCGCCGTGAAGGCGTCGTCGAATTCGCGCAAGGTTGTTGCCCGTTGCACCCGTTCGCGGTCGAACAGTCCCGGATGTTGCTGCCACTTCGCCAGCGCATTTGGAATCATCGTGCGCAGGAAGTGCCTTGTGTAGATCAGGCGGTTGACGCCGCTGTCGATCGCAGCACCGGCGGCCACCAGATCGATGGGCGCTGAGACCGCCGCGACCGCGCGCGCGATTTCTGTAGCGCCCCTCCCGGCTTCCTCCGCCCAGCGCAGCAGCGCGTTGCCGCCAAGCGAGACGCCGGCGGCGAGCACCGGCGCGTCGGCGCGGTCGCGAATCCGCGCCAGCAGCCAGCCGACCTCCTGGAAGTCGCCGGAGTGGTACGAGCGCGGCGCCAGATTGAGTTCGCCCGAGCAGCCGCGAAAATGCGGGATCGACAGCCGCCAGCCACGCGCCAATGCGCCTTGGGCGAAGGCGATCGCGTAGCGGCTCGCCGACGATCCTTCGAGGCCGTGAAACAGCACCAGCCACGGCGCATGATCGGGGCCGGGCAGATGATCGATGTCGATGAAGTCGCCGTCGGGCGCCCGCCAGCGTTCGCGGTTGAGCTTGATGGCTTGTGAGGCCCGCGGCTGCGCGAACAACGTCGGCCAGATGGTTTGCAGATGGCCGCCGGGCAGCCACCACGGTGCGCGATAGGATCGCAGATCGGTCATATCGAATGAGGCAAAGGAGCGGGCAAACAGACACAGGACGCGCGAAGGAGGCCTAGCTATCCACCCGCACCGTGACGAGTGCAACTGGTCGCGTCAATGCCGCGCCAGCTTTGCATTTGCAACTGGCGTCCGCTGCAGCCGCTATGTCGCAGTTGTTGTCGGGCCGGCATCGCCGTAAGCTTCGTCCGATAAAGATAAGCGACCGGCGCCGACGCGGCCCGGATCGCACCACGAGGAAACCGCCATGAAGGTCGCCGACACAGCTCCCTTCCGCAACCTGTCGCCCGACGAGTTGGAATGGCTCGCCGCCGCCGAATGGGCGCAGGCCGAATCGCTCAGCGACGCTCCGAAGGGACTGGTGATGCAGTCCGCCACCGAGATGCATGCGCGCGCCAAGCTGAAGCGCATCCTGCTCAGCCAGGTCCCGACGAAGCACTAGGATCTGGAGCTTCGAACAGTCCGTTCGAGACCGGCTCTCTGTGCGGTAACTTCGTCCGCTGTGCGCGCGACAAGAATCTAGAACTTTCGTCGGCGTCGCTCGACGCTACCCTCGAACTTGCATTTGCCATTCGAGGGTTCTGTTCAGGACGTGAGTTGTGGTGTGGGGGGGGCGACGCCAGAGATAGTTTTCGATTTAATCATTGCGTGGTCATTCCAGCGAATCGATTAGCAATCGAGGAAAGGCCGGTCGCATAAGCCAAATCCGTTTGCGAGGTGCTTGCCGATCAGCGCGAGACAGCTCCCGAAATCGCGCCTGTGATCAGGTCGCTGTCCAGTCTTTTGTTCGGTCGCGCCTGTGTACTGGCATGCTCGATCGTCGCAAGAATTGCGACGCCGGCTATGGTGGCCCCGAACGTCGCCGGGCGCGTGACAAAGGATGGTCGCAGGCTGCGTGAACCGATAGTTGACTGGTCTGCGTGGGCGCGCCCACAACGAGCCGATGACCAGTGCCTCGCTCTCCGTCTGTCCGGTTGGCCCCGGCGCCTATGTGGTGGCGATCGCGATCGCGGCACCGCTCACGGTCCGGCTCGGCGGCGCCCTGTCGGCGCGGCTTCGGCCTGGGCGTTATCTGTATTGCGGTTCGGCCTATGGGCCGGGCGGACTGCAGGCCCGGCTCGCGCGGCATTTTCGCAAGGACAAATCGATCCGTTGGCACGTCGATCAATTGACCACGGCCGGCGAGGTCAAAGGCGCCTGGGCCATCGCGCTCGGCAACGAATGCGCGCTCGTAGATCGGCTCGGATTTCTTCCGGTGCCGATCGAGGGATTCGGCGCCACCGATTGTGCGCACTGCCGCAGTCATCTGCTGTGCTGGCCATCGCGCGTACCTGCCCGCGCCATTCGCGCCGCGCTGGCCGCGGGCGGCGAAGCGCCGGTGTGGCTGCGGGTAAGCGCTACGCCCCGGTCTCGCGCCTGATCCAGCCGAGATACTTCTCTGCGCCGGCGGTCACCGGGAGCTGGATGATCTCCGGGGTGTCGTAGGAGTGCAGCGAGGTGATCAGGTCGCGCAGGGCGGCGAATTTCGTCGGCAGGGTCTTGAACAGGAGCAGTTGCTCGGCGTCGCTGGTGATCTTGCCGTCCCACCAATAATGGCTGGTGATGGCCTGGATCTGGACGCAGGCGGCGAGCCGGGCCTCGAGTGTTGCGACTGCCAAGCGTTCCGCTTCCTCCTTGTTCGGCGCCGTCACCATCACCACGCAGGCCTCGCCCTGATCCATCGCCGCGCTCCTTGGCTTCGATTTGATCCGACGCGTTGCAGGCCGCGCCGGTTGTTTGCTAGGCGCAAGTGGTTCCCAGTCAGCTTCGGAAGGTCCGTCATGCCGATTTACGGCTTCGTCTGCAACAAATGCGGTCACCAGTTCGAGACGCTGCTGTTCTCCGGTGAATCCGCGGTGTGCCCGTCCTGCGAGAGCACCAGCCTCGAGCAGCAATTGTCGCTGATCGCCAGGCCCGCCAAGGGCGGGCCGGAGGCGCCGATGTGCGACGGCAAGGGGGGCTGTGGCGGTTGCTGCATGCCGGACGTCTGCGCCTAGCCGGTCGGACGGCTCCCGCTGGGGACGCCGCGTCTGCCGGAAGGAACGATCCTGCGCTTCAGGTCGTTTGCACGCCGACGAGCAACCCTCCGAGGCATGCCAGACATGACGCAGATCACCCGTACGTTCGACAGTGCCGCACAGGCCAAGGCCGCAGTCGCCGAACTCAAGCAGCGCGGCTTCAACCGGGTCGAACTCGTCGAGGTACCCGATCGTCGCGGTCCGAGCGGCGGCGGGGCCGTCGTGCGGGTCGAGCCGCCGTTTGGGTCAGCGCTCGCCGCCACGACCATTCTCGATGGTCATAGTGGCAGCCGGGCCGGCGCCGCCAGCCCCGCTGCGCCGCCTCCCGCGCAGCCGGCGAAGACCGAGTTGCAGTCTGCGCCGGCCGCCAGCAGACCAACAGCCTCGGCTGCCACACTAACCGCCGCGCCGGCGCGCCCGGCACTGCCGCAGGAGCGTCGCGAGGAGCTGCGGGGCGGTCCCCGCACGGTGTCTGAATGGCTTGGGATTCCGGTGCTGATCGATTCCAATACCTTCTTTTCCGGCTTCCCGTTGCTGCTGAGGCGGCCGCGTAAATCTGCTGCCGCAAACGCATCTCCCGCGACCAAGCCCGAGTGATCCGGCGGATTTGTCGCCGGCTTTCGACGGCCTCCCTGCTTCCGTCCGCGGATTCTGCTTGCTAGCATCCGCGTCGCCTCGCCGCCCGGCGGGGACCACGACATCAGCGACCCGATGACGTGCGCTGCGCGCCAGCCGGCGTGCGCGCCGCATGCGGCAGGAGTGCAGGCCATGAAGCTCACCAGTCCCGACATCGCCGAAGGCGCCACCATCACGCACGAGCAATTGTTCAACAGCTTCGGCTGCACCGGCGCCAACGTCTCGCCGGCGTTGAGTTGGAGCGACGCGCCCGCCGGCACCAAGAGCTTCGCGGTGACGATGTACGATCCGGACGCACCGACTGGCAGCGGCTGGTGGCACTGGGTGGTGTTCAACATTCCGGCCACGACGACGTCGTTGCCGAAGGGCGCGGGAGATGTCGCAAAGGGCTTGATGCCAGAAGGCACGATCCAGGGCCTGACCGACTTCGGCGTGCCCGGTTACGGCGGTCCGTGCCCGCCGCCGGGTGACAAGCCGCACCGCTACCAGATCACAGTGTTCGCGGTCGATGTCGAAAAGCTGCCGAACGCCGGCGCCACGGCGATGCCGGCGCTGGTCGGCTTCGACCTCAACTTCCACACCCTGGCGAAGACGACGATCACCGGACTGTTCGGGCGTTAAGCCCGAGCAGATGCCATCCTGTTCGCTGCTGATGCCGGATTGCTCCGGTTATCAGCAACGACGGGATTGAAGCGTAAGGGCCAGGACGACCGAGACCGCGCCGGTCGTCTCGAAGGCGCTGTGATCAGTTGCTGGCTTCTGAGCTTCGGCTTGACGAGCTGCGCGTAATCGCGGCGGCCGGTCCGCTCGAAAGGCAGGGAATCTGGCGCCATGATCCGTCGGGTGCGCGTTCGTAGGAGCTGCATCCCGACGCCGTCGCTGCGGCCTCGCCGGCGTTGCGCTGATCCTGCTGACCGCGCGCCAGTGCCGGTGCGGCAGAGAGGCTCGACGCGACCAGCGCGCCGGCAAACAAAGCGGTCGTCCAAAGATTGGTAGTTCGCATGTCCGGTCCTCCGTTATCGGAAACGCGGACGGAGTCCTGACGCGCGAATGTGACGATTTCTTGCAAATTGCGGCCGTCGCCGCGATCTTGCCTTAACGATCAACAAACAGCGCGGGCGCTCAGTGCGCCCGCGCACCATGGAACTCAGCGCGACAGCACAATGCGGCCTGCGGTGGTGCGGTCCTGCCAATGATGGCGTACCAGTTCCGGGTCGACGTGGTGTTCCACCGGCCAGCCGACGCACAGATAGGCGATGAACTTCCAGGTCGGCGGCACGTCGAGCTCGGTGGTGATTGCGTCTGGATCAAGGATCGATACCCAGCCGACTCCGAGGCCGAGCGTCCGCGCGGCGAGCCAGAACGTCTCGATCATCGCCACCACGGAGTAATCGAGCGCCTCGGGCATGGTCTGGCGTCCGACGCCGAGGCCCTGTGCGGTGGTGCGGTCGCAGAACAGCGCGAATTGCCGCGGCGCGACATCGATGCCTTCGAGCTTGAGCTTAGCGTACAGTGCCGCGCGCTCGCCCTGATACGCGCTCGCCGCGATCTCGTTGCAGCGCAGGAAGTTGGCGCGAATCCGCGCCCGCGTCTCGGCCGAGTCGACGCTGATCCAGCGCCACGGCTGGCTGTTGCCGACCGAAGGGGCGAGCTGGGCAAGATCGAGCAGTTGCTCGATCAGTTCCGGCGCCACGGAATCGGTCTTGAAGCGGCGGACGTCGCGGCGCCATGCGATCAGTTCGGCGAACTTGTCCCTAAACGCTTCGTCGAATACTGGCGGATTGGCGTTGGCGGCGGCGATCTCGGCCGGGTCGGTCATCGCCGCCACTTTGGTCAGCGCCGAACTCACAGCTTACCTGCCAGTACGTCGGCGAGATCGGCAACATCGGTGAGTAGCCGCGAGGCGGCGCGCACCAGAGGCACTGCGAGGATCGCCCCGGTTCCTTCGCCGAGCCGTAGCCGGAGATCGAGCAGCGGCGCGGCATCCATCGCCTGCAGCGCGAGATCGTGGCCGCGTTCGGCCGAGCGGTGGGCGAACACGCAATAGTCGCGCGCTTCCGGCGCCAGTCGCACCGCGACCAGCGCCGCGGCGGTGGCGATAAAGCCGTCGATGATCACCGGGCGGCGCTGCGAGGCAGCACCCAGCACGGCCCCGGCCATCATGGCGATCTCGAGCCCACCGAATTCAGCCAGCACCTCGAGCGGCGCGGTTGCGGTGCTGCGGATTGCCGCCTTTTCGATCGCCGCCTTCTTCTTGGCCATGCCGTCGGCGTCCTGACCGGCGCCAATCCCGATGCTCTGGTCGAGCGGCGCCGGGCCGAGCCGGTGCAGCAGCAGCGACGATGATGCCGTGTTGCCGATCCCCATCTCGCCCAGCGCGATCACGTCGGCCCCTGCCGCGATCTCGGCGCGCGCCAGTTCGGCGCCGCGGTCCAGCGCCTGACCGGCCTCGGCGACGCTCATCGCCGGCTCGCGCGCCGCATTGCCGGTTCCCATCCGCACCTTGGCGTCGATCAGGTCGGGATGTTTCGGCAGGTCGGCGGCGACGCCGGCGTCGATCACCCGGACATCGACATGGTTGGCTGCCGCGAATGCGTTGGCGGTGGCCTTGCCGGCCAGATAGGTCATCACCATCGCGACCGTCACGGCCGACGGATATTGCGAGACGCCTTCTTCGGTCAGGCCGTGATCGCCGGCGAACACCATCAGCACCGCGTTGTCGGCGCGCGGCGGCTCCGGATGCCGCATCAAAGCGAGCTCGATCGCGAGATCTTCGATCCGCCCGAGCGAGCCGAGCGGCTTGGCCTTGCCGTCCACCCGCGCTCGCAAGGCTGCTTTCAGCGACGCGTCGACCGGTGTGATCGAGGGCGGCTGCCAGGTGACGAGAGTGTCGGTCGGCATCGGACGGTCCTTTGGTTCGGCAAGGCGCGCAACTGACTCAAACGCGGAAGCTCGGTCAACACCACCTTCGCGTTGTTGACCCGCAACCGCGTCGCAGCTAGCGTGCCAAGCGATGGTCCTTCCGTCAGGAAGGTGAAAAGGGAAGCCGGTGGGAGGCGCGGTGCGTCTCGATCCCGGAGCTGCCCCCGCAACTGTAAGCGACGAGCCATTGCCGAGGCCACTGGGAATTCCTGGGAAGGCGGCGAATGGCGGCGACTCGCGAGCCAGGAGACCTGCCATCGCGTATTGTGCTTTGAAGGCGTCGTCGGGGCGGGGTGCACCGGACGGAAGCAGCGCGGTTGGCAAAGGCCTCTCCCGTGCGTTCCGACAAAGCTCGATAGCTGCCGCGATGATTCGAGCCCGATGGATTCCCAGCCCCCCGCCGATGTGAGCGCCGATCCGCCGCGCGTGCTGCCGAGCGCGCCCGTGATGGTCAGCGTCTGCACCACCTGCAAGACGATCGACGGCGTCGCCGTCGGTGCGCCGATGCTGGAAGCGGTCCGCGCCGCGCTGGCGGGTTCCGCAAGCGTGCAGGTGCGCGCGGTGCAATGCCTGTCCGCATGCAAGCGCGCCGCCACCGTCGCTGTGTCGAGCGAAGGTGGCTACACCTTTGTGTTCGGTGATCTCGATCGCGCGAGCGGTGCCGACGCGGTCGCGACGTTCGTGGCTTCCTATCAGGATAGTCACTACGGTCTGGTGCCGTGGCGGCAGCGTCCAGAAGTCCTGCGCAAGGGCACCGTTGTCCGCCTGCCGCCGCCGCAATGGTCTCCCGATGATGGGCGGGCGCCGGCATGAGCGCGCTGATCTCCACCCTGGTGCTCGGCGGCGCGCGCTCCGGCAAATCGGTGTTCGGCGAACGGCTGGTCGCCGAGAGTGGCCTGGCCAGGATCTATCTCGCGACCGCGACCGCCAGCGACGACGAAATGTCCGATCGCATCGCGCATCACCGCGCCCGTCGTGGCGACGGCTGGACCACGATCGAGGAACCGCTCGGGCTGGTCGATGCGCTCACTCAGCACGCCGGCCGCGGCCGCGCCGTGCTGGTCGATTGCCTGACACTGTGGCTGTTCAACCTGATGGAAGCCGGCCGCGATCCAGAGGTCGAGGCCAGGCGGCTGGCGCGTTATCTCGGCGTCGCCGCCGGTCCGATCGTGCTCGTCTCCAACGAAGTCGGCCTCGGCCTGGTGCCGGAGACGCCGCTCGGCCGTGCCTTCCGCGACGCGCAAGGCCGCCTCAATCAGACCATCGCTGCCGCCGTGCCCAATGTCGCCTTCATCGCCGCCGGCCTGCCGCTGTGGCTGAAACGCCAAACAGGAGAGTAGTTCATGACCGCCCGCGTTCCCGTCACGGTGCTCACCGGCTTTCTCGGCGCCGGCAAGACTACGCTGCTGCGTGCGCTGCTGAACCAGTCGAGCGGTCGTCGTATCGCGGTGATCGTCAATGAATTTGGCGATGCCGGTTTTGACGGCTCGCTGGTCGAGGATTGCGGCGCGTCGGTGTGCGCGCCGGGCGATATCGTCGAACTCACCAACGGCTGCATCTGCTGCACCGTGGCGGACGATTTCATTCCGACGATGGAGAAGCTGCTGAACCGCGACACGCCGCTCGACGCCATCGTGATCGAGACCTCCGGGTTGGCGTTGCCGCAGCCGCTCCTCAAGGCATTCGCCTGGCCGGCGGTGAAGACCCGCGCCACCGCCGACGGCGTCGTCACCGTGGTCGACGCGCTGGCGCTGAGCGAGGGCCGCGTGCCGCTCGACGATGATGCCGTGAAGGCGCAGCGCGACGCCACGCACGACGATCCGATCGAGGAAGTGTTCGAGGATCAGCTCGCCTGCGCCGATTTGGTGGTGCTGTCGAAGAGCGATTTGGTGGATCCCGAGCAACTCGCCGCGCTCGAAGCCAAGCTGGCGAGCCGGGTGCGGCCGAATGTCCGCATCGTCCGCTCGCATGGCACGCTGGCGCCGTCGGTGTTGATCGGGCTCGATGCCGAAGCCGAAAACGATCTTGCGTCCCGCACCGGCCATCACGCCGAAGGCGAGGAACACGATCACGACGATTTCGACTCGCTGGTGATCACCCCGCAGCCGGCAGAGACGCTCGACGCCATGAAGGCCCGCGTCGGCGATGCGCTCGGTCTCGACGGCGTACTCCGTGTCAAGGGCCATGCCCGCGTTGCCGGCAAGCCGGCGCCGGTGGTGGTGCAGGCGGTCGGCTCCCGGATCGATCTGGCGTTCGCCCGCCCCGATGCCGAGCGCCCCGACCATCTGGTGGTTATCGGCCTCAAGGGTTTCGACGCCGACGCCGCGCGGCGCGCGCTGGCGGGATAGTCCATGTCGCCTTCCGTCATTGCGAGCGAAGCGAAGCAATCCAGAACTTTCGGGCTCGGAGCTGGATTGCTTCGTCGCTTCGCTCCTCGCAATGACGGAGAGAACATGGTGCTCGTGCCACCAAGGCCCCTCGCATGCACCTGAAGCTCGACACCAGCGTCAGCATCGACGACGGCGATGTCGCGCGCGATCTGCAGCAGTCGACGGCCGATATCGTGGTGTTGTCGGCGGCTGATAGCGATCTGGCGGCATTCGGTGCAGCGCGGGCCGGGATGCCGGACGACTATCCGACGCTCCAGCTCACCAATTTTCTAGCGCTTGGCCATCCGGCTTCGGTCGACCTCTATGTCGAGCGCACGCTGGCGAAGGCCAAGCTGGTGATCCTGCGGATGCTCGGCGGCGAAGCCTATTGGCCGCACGGCGTCGACAGTTTGCGGCGCGATGCGCTGGCACGTGGCGCGCAGTTCGTCTGCATTCCGGGCGAGATGGAGTGGAATGCGGAGCTCGCGGCGCGCGGTACTGCCGATCTCGACGACGCTCACGCGCTGTGGCGCTATTGCAGCGAGGGCGGCGTCGACAACATCCGCCTGGCGCTGCGCTACGCCGCCTGGATGATCCTGCGCGACGATTGCCCGCCACCGGCGCGGCCGATGCCGGCCGCTGGGTTCTGGCCGGCCGAGCCGCCGTCATCGCCGCGCCGCCGCGCGCTGGTGATCTTCTATCGGGCGCTGGCGGCGAGCGGTGATACCGCGGCGATCGCGGCGCTGCGAGATGCGCTGACCGCGCGCTGCCTCGACCCCGTCTGCGTCTTCGTTACCAGCCTGAAGGATGCACGCTCGATCGCGTTTCTACGCAGCGTGCTGACCGCGACGCCGCCCGACGTCATCGTCAACGCCACGGCGTTCGCGACCGCCACCGCAACGGACGAGTCCGGAGTCCTCGCGTCCGCAGACTGTCCGATCCTGCAGGTGGCGCAGGCCGGAGTGACGCGCGAGCACTGGGAGCAATCCGGCCGTGGCCTCAATCCGCGCGACCTCGCCATGCATGTCGTGCTGCCGGAAGTCGACGGCCGCGTGTTCGCTGGCGCGGTGGCGTTCAAGCAGCGCGGCGGCGACGCTGAATTTGCGCCGACCGTGTATCAGCCGCTGCAGGATCGGATCGACGCGGTGGCGGATCTGGCGCGGGCCTGGGTGCGGTTGCGGCATTTGCAACGCGATCAGCGCCGCGTTGCCATCGTGCTCGCCAACTATCCGAACCGCGATGGACGGCTCGGCAACGGCGTCGGTCTCGACACCCCGCAATCGCTGCACGACCTGCTGTTCACGCTGCGGACCGAAGGTTACCTCACCGGCGAGCTGCCTGCCGACACCGCTGCGCTGATGGATCGGCTGCAGCACGGTCCGACCAATGAACTGAATGACCGAGCGGCGCGGGATGGCGGCGTGAGCTGGCCGGTTACGGACTATGCGGCGGCGTTCGAGGGATTGCCGCAGGCGGTGCGCGACACAGTGACGGCGCGGTGGGGGGCGCCGGAGGACGATCCGTATGTCGCGGATGGGGTTTTCCGTCTCGGCCTGCATCGCTTCGGCAACATCCTGGTCGGCGTGCAGCCGGCGCGTGGCTATGCAATCGATCCGAAATCGAGCTTCCATGATCCGGAGCTGCCGCCGCCGCATCACTATGTGGCGTTCTATCTATGGCTGCGGCAGGCGTTCGGCGCCGATGCGGTGATCCATCTCGGCAAGCACGGCAATCTCGAATGGCTGCCGGGCAAGAGCGCCGGGCTGTCGCGCGACTGTTTCCCTGTGGCGCTGCTCGGGCCGCTGCCGCATCTCTATCCGTTCATTGTCAACGATCCTGGCGAGGGCATCCAGGCCAAGCGGCGCAGTGCCGCGGTGATCGTCGATCATCTGACGCCGCCGATGACCCGCGCCGAGCTGCACGACGAGATGGCGCGGCTGGAAGCGCTGGTCGACGAATATGCGATGGCGGCCGATCTCGATCCCAATCGCGCGGACGCGATCGCCGAGGACATCATCTCGCTGGCTCGGGCGACGCGTCTCGACGAAGACGTTGCGATCGATCGCGACACTGCGACGCTCGATGCGCTGCGGGCGATCGACGCGCATCTGTGCGATCTGAAAGAGATGCAGATCCGCGACGGCCTGCACGTGTTCGGCCGCACGCCGCAGGCATCCCAGCGCGACGAGCTGCTGGTATCGATTGCGCGGTTGCCGCGCTCCGAACTGAAGCCGCAGGACGCCTCGCTGCATCGTGCGCTGGCACGAGACCTCGGACTGACGGCTAGCGACCGAGCCGAATTCGATCCGCTGACCCGTGACCTCGCGACGCCTTACATCGGCACCCGCCCGGCCGTTCTCGCGGCGCTGAGCGATCGGCCGTGGCGGACGAGTGGCGACACCGTCGAGCGCGTCGAGATGCTGGCGCTGCAACTGGTGTCGACTCTTCATCAAGCCGCCCCCTCTCCCGCGAGGGGCGAGGCTGAGCGGCCTCAGTCGCTGCCGCATACTCAGCCCGTGCTTGACTGGATCGCCGCGTCGCTGCGTCCGGCGATCGAAGCGTCCGGCGATGCCGAGCGCGAGGCGTTGCTGCGCGGGCTCGATGGACGGTTCATTCGGCCGGGGCCCTCCGGGGCGCCGACCCGCGGCCGTCCCGACGTGCTGCCCACGGGACGCAATTTCTTCGCAGTCGATGTCCGCGCGGTGCCGACACCGTCGGCGTGGCGAATCGGCCAGCTCGCCGCCGAGCGGCTGGTCGAGTCCTATTGGCAGGAAGCCGGCGAGTGGCCGCGCTCGATCGCGCTGTCGGCGTGGGGCACCGCAAATATGCGCACCGGGGGCGACGACGTCGCCCAGGCGCTGGCGCTGATCGGCGTTCGGCCGACCTGGGAAGACGCCACCGGCCGCGTCACCGGTTTTGCGATTGTGCCGTTGTCGGAGCTGCGGCGGCCGCGCGTCGACGTCACCTTCCGCGTCTCAGGGCTATTCCGCGACGCCTTCCCGGTGCAGATGGATCTGATCGCCAGTGCGGTCGCGGCGGTGGCAGCGTTGGACGAGCCCGCCGACGCCAATCCGATCGCCGCGCAGGTCCGCCTCCGCAGCGAACAATTAGTTCAGAGCGGCGTCGATCCCGAGCTGGCGAAAAAGCAGGCCGGCGCGCGGGTGTTCGGCGCGCGGCCCGGCAGTTACGGAGCCGGGTTGCAGGCGATGATCGATGACGGCGGCTGGAATAGCCGCGATGATCTTGCGGGCGCTTACCTCGCCTGGGGCGGCTACGCCTATGGGGCGGGGCAGGACGGCGCCGAGGCGACCGATGCGTTCGCGGCCCGGCTGAAGGCGGTCGATCTGGTGGCGCAGGCGCAGGACAACCGCGAGCACGACATTCTCGACTCCGACGATTACTACCAGTTCATCGGCGGCCTCACCGCGACGGTGGAAAGTCTGCGCGGACAGGCGCCGCGGATCGCTCATGTCGACACGTCGCGGCCCGAAGCGCCGCTGCCGCGGACGCTGGCGCACGAGATTTCGCGCGTGGTGCGCGGTCGCGCGGCCAACCCGAAGTGGATCCAGGGCGTGATGCGCCACGGCTACAAGGGCGCCTCCGAAATCGCCGCCACGGTCGATTATCTGTTTGGCTTTGCGGCCTCGACCGATGCCGTCGGCAACCGCCATTTCGACCTGCTGTTCGCCGCTTATCTGGAAGACGACGCGGTGCGCGAGTTTCTGCAGGACGCCAATCCGGCGGCACTGCGCGATATCGTGGCGCGGTTCGACGAGGCGATCCGACGCGGGCTGTGGACGCCGCGCTCCAACCGCGCCGCCGACCTGCTCGCCGAAATTCTCACTCCGAAGGAAGCTGCATGACCGATCCACTGTCCGACCGCGACGAAAACACCCGCCACGCCGAGAAGGCGAAGAAGCGGAAAGCCGCGCACGACAAGAAGCTGTCAGGAATGACCGACAGCAAGGGCCTGATCATCGTCCACACTGGCACTGGCAAGGGCAAGACTTCGGCGGCGCTCGGCATGGTGTTCCGCCACATCGGCCACGGCATGCCGGTCGGCGTGGTGCACTTCACCAAGTCGGAGAAATGGAACACCGGCGAGGCCAAGCTGCTGGCGAAGTTTCCGGAGCTCGCGACGTTGCACATCATGGGCGAGGGCTTCACCTGGGAGACCCAGGACCGCGAACGGGACATCGCCGCGGCGCGGGCCGGCTGGGAGCGCGCCAAGGAGCTGATCCGTGACGATCGCCATCGCATGGTGCTGCTCGACGAGTTGAACATCGTGCTGCGCTACGACTATCTGCCAATCGAGGAGATCGTCGCGGTGCTGCTCGACGAGAAGCCGGCCGACAAGCACGTGGTGATTACCGGCCGCAACGCCCACCCGGCGCTGATCGAAATCGCCGATCTGGTGACCGACATGACCCTGGTGAAGCACCCGTTCCGCTCTGGCGTGAAGGCGCAGAAGGGCGTTGAGTTTTGAGCGGGCGGCAGAAGCCCAAGTACGTCATTCCGGGGCGCGAGCGCCAGCTCGCGAACCCGGAATCTCGACATTTAGAGCACCTCGGGATTCCGGGTCCGCGCCTGTCGGCGCACCCCGGAATGACGGCCACGTGGTGAGAAAACTGCGATGACTGTTACCCCCGCGCTGATGATCCAGGGCACCTGCTCCAATGCCGGCAAGTCGACGCTGGTGGCGGGGTTGTGCCGGGCGCTGGTGCGGCGGGGGCTGAAGGTGGCGCCGTTCAAGCCGCAGAATATGTCGAACAACGCTGCGGTGACGGTCGACGGCGGCGAGATCGGCCGGGCGCAGGCGGTGCAGGCGCGGGCAGCAAAGCTGCCGCCGACCGTGCACATGAACCCGGTGCTGCTGAAGCCGGAGACCGACACCGGCGCGCAGGTGATCGTGCAGGGCAAGCGCTTCGGCCGGCTTGGCGCGCAGCACTTCCTCGCCAAGAAAGCGGCGCTGATGCCGCACGTGCTGGACAGCTTCGCGCAGCTCGCACGCGACGCCGATATCGTGCTGGTCGAAGGCGCTGGTTCGCCGGCGGAGATCAATCTGCGCGCTGGCGACATTGCCAATATGGGCTTTGCCCAGGCAGCGAATGTGCCGGTGGTGATTGCCGGCGACATCGAGCGAGGCGGCGTGATCGCCAGTCTCGCCGGCACCCATCTGGTGCTCGACGATGCTGAGCGGGCGCTGGTGCAGGGCTATCTGATCAACAAATTCCGCGGCGACATGCGGCTGTTCGATCATGGACTGACGGCGATCACCGGATTGACCGGTTGGCCATCGCTCGGTGTGGTGCCGTGGCTACCATCGGCCGCCTTGCTGCCGGCCGAGGACGCGGTCGATCTCGACCGGGCGCAGGCATCGACTGCCAAGCGCATCATCGCCGTGCCGATGCTGGCGCGCATCGCCAATTTCGACGATCTCGATCCGCTCGGAATGGAGCCCGGCGTCAAGCTGGTGTTCGTGCCGCCTGGCACGCCGATTCCAGCCGAGGCCGACGTGGTGATCATTCCCGGCAGCAAGTCGACGCTGGGCGATCTCGCCTTCCTGCGTGCGCAGGGCTGGGACGTCGACATCGCGGCCCATGTCCGCCGCGGCGGACATCTGCTCGGACTGTGCGGCGGCTACCAGATGCTCGGGCGCGGCATCGCCGATCCGGACGGCGTCGATGGTGTGCCCGGCACAGTCGAGGGGCTCGGCCTGCTCGACACCGTCACCACAATGCAGGGCGACAAGTCGACTACGCTGGTGCGTGGCACGCATGGTGCGACCGGGGCACCGGTCGAGGGCTACGAGATTCATCTGGGGCGCACCGAGGGCCCCGATTGCGCGCGGCCGGTGGTGACGATCGAGGGCCGGCCCGATGGCGCGATCTCGCGCGATGGCCGGGTGCAGGGAACCTATCTGCACGGCCTGTTCACGAACGATGAGTTCCGCCGCGCCTGGCTGGCTGGTCTCGGCATCGCCTCGCAGCTCGCCTATGAGGCGCAGATCGAAACCGCACTCGATGCGCTAGCCGACCACCTCGAAGCGCATCTCGACGTCGAGCGGATGATTGCAATCGCGCGCGGCCGTCAGAGCACCAACGCCAGCGCCGCGTAGATCGCCGCCTGCAGGCCGCAAGCCGCGATCATCACCCGCAGCGCGCGGCCGATATCGGCCGGGGTTGCCTCGCTACGTGCTTCGGCGTTGAGATAAGGATCGTCGGTGATCTTGCCGCCGTAGCTGCGCGGGCCCGCGAGCGCGACGCCGATCGCCGCGGCCATCGCCGATTCCGGCCAGCCGGCATTCGGCGAGCGATGCTTGCCGGCGTCGCGCCGCATCACCGTGATCGCTTGCCTGACCGAGCCGCGGACGATCGGCGCCGCCAGCGCGATCAGCAGGCCCGACAGCCGTGCCGGAACTAGATTCAGGACGTCGTCGAGCCGCGCCGCGGCCCAGCCGAACGAACGGTGCAGCGGCGTCAGATGCCCGATCATCGAATCCGCGGTGTTGATCGTCTTGTAGATCAACAGACCCGGCAGCCCGAATAGCGCCAGCCAGAACACCGGTGCGACCACGCCGTCGGAGAAATTCTCGGCGCTGGATTCGATCGCGGCGCGGCAGACACCGGCTTCGTCCAGCGTCTGCGGATCGCGGCCGACGATCAGAGATACCTTCTCACGCGCGTCCTTGAGACCACCGGCGGCGAAGGCGTCGCGCACGCGCGCGACGTGATCGTACAGGCTGCGCTGCGCGATCAGCGTCGCGGCCAATACGGCCGCGATGATCCAACCGCCAGGCAATTGCCGCAGCGGCGCTTCCAGCAACAGGCCGACCAGTCCTGCGACCGCGATCAAGAAGATCACCGCGACGATGCCGGCGATCTTCTTGGTGCGCTCCGCCCAGTCGTCGCGATTGAGTGTCCGATCGAGCCAGCCGATCAGCGTGCCGATCAACACCACCGGATGCGCCAGCCGCTTCCACAGCCAGTCGGGATCGCCGATCAGCGCGTCGAGCTCGAGTGCGACCACGACGATCAGCAGCGCGTGGGAATCCAGCAACATGTCAACGCTCCACGCGGATCAACTCCTCGGTCAGCCGATCGAGCGCATCGGCGAGCATCGGCCCGCCGCACACTGTCAGCCGCTCCGGCACCGTAATCCGCTTCGAGGGCGGATAGAAGCGTTGCAGCGCCGGGTGCAGCACAAAGGCGCGGCCTTCGTCCTCGGCAAAATCGCTGTCTTCCGAGATCAGCAGAAAGTCCGGCCGCAGCGCCACCACCGCCTCCAGCGAGGCGAAGCCGCCGCGTTGCAAGCCGAGACCGCTTGCGGCATTGCCGAGCCCGACGGTGTCGAGCAGCGCGCTGATCAGGCTGTCGCGGCCTGACACCCAGCCGCGCCGTGCCAGCGGCAGCACGGTGAGCCGCGTACGCGACGCGGCTTGCTTGGCACGCGTCACCGCAGCGTCGATACGAGCGATCGCGGCGCCGGCGCGTTCGGGATGGCCGAGCAGGTCCGCCATCTGCCGGATTTGCGCCTTGGCTTCGTCGATCGTTTTGACCGAATCGAATTCGGCGACGCGCTGACCCATCTGCTTCAGTAGTTCGCGTGTGGCGCGTTTGGTGTATCTGCCGCCGACGACGATGTCGGGCTTCAGCATGAGCACTTCTTCGGCCTCGCCCGAGAGCTGCGGAAAACGAGCCGCCTCGGCGGCGAGGAACGAGCGATCGGCATCGCGTGCATACGGGCTGAGTCCGAGGATCTGATCGGGATCGGCGAGCGTCAGCAGCAACTGATCGGTGCAGGCGTTGATCGATACCACCTTCGGCGCCGCGGCTGCGCTCGCAGCGCCTGCGACACTCGCAACTAACAGCATCATCAATCCGGCTAAAACACCGCCGAACCTCTCGCGCTTTGGTCGCGATGGTGGCAAGACACGGTGATGAAGCACGGCGGCGATCTCACGGCGGCGATGGCACGGCACGGCGGCGATGCCGCCGACTGGCTCGATCTCTCCACTGGCATCAATCCGCGGCCCTGGCCGATTCCGGATATCGCTGCGGATGCGTGGCTGCGTCTGCCGTCGCAGGCCGACGAGACCGCGCTGTGCGATGCTGCGCGCCTGGCCTACGAGGTGCCCGATGAGTCCGGCATCGTCGCCGCTGCCGGCACCCAGGCGCTGATCCAATGGCTGCCGTATCTCGCCGCACCTGGCGGCGTTGCGATCGTCGGGCCGACTTATGCGGAGCACGCGTTGGCTTGGCGTAACGCTGGGCGCGAGCTGGTTGGCATCGCTTCGCTCGATGACATTCCGGAGCAGGCCCGCCACGCGGTCGTGGTGAATCCGAACAATCCCGACGGCCGCGTCGTCGCACCAGACACCTTGCGCCGCGCAGCTGCGCAACTGCGCCGGCGCGGCGGCTGGCTGGTGGTCGACGAAGCCTTCGCCGACGTTGATCCGTCGTTCAGTGCGGCATCGCTCACGCCCGAGCTGCCGATCGTCGTGTTGCGTTCGTTCGGCAAGTTCTACGGCCTTGCCGGCGTCCGGCTCGGATTTGCGATCGCGGGTGAGGCGACTGCTCGGCGGATCGCATTGGCGCTCGGGCCGTGGAGCTGTTCCGGGCCGGCGCTGCGGATCGGCGCCGCGGCGCTGCGCGATCAAGCGTGGACGATCGAAACCCGCGACGAACTGCGCGAACAGGCGACGCGGCTCGACGACGTGCTGCGCGTCGGCCGACTCGAAATCGTCGGCGGAACGCCGCTGTTCCGGCTGGCGCGTCACGCCGAGGCACATCGGTTGCACGAAGCGCTGGCGCAGCAGCGGATCTGGTGTCGCAGGTTCGATTGGGCCGACGATCTGCTCAGGTTCGGCCTGCCTGCCGACGCGGCCGGGCTCGATCGGCTCGCAGCCGCGCTCGCCGCGCCCTTGTAGCGGCGGCACCTTCAGGTTCCGGACCACGGCAGGATCACGCCGCTGTCCTGATATTGTGCCCGATAGGCGCTGACGCGAAAGACCTGCTGCATGATCTCGTCCGACAGCGCTTCGGCGGGCGTGCCATGGGCAGCGAGCCCGCCATTTGCCATCACCAGCACGGTATCGGCAAAGCGCGCGGCGAGGCCGAGGTCGTGGGTGACAACGATCACCAGCGTGCCGGCGTCGGCGGTGGTACGCAAGGTCTGCATCACGTCGAGCTGATAGCGCGGATCGAGCGAGGCGGTCGGCTCGTCGGCGAGCACCACCGGCGCCTCGACCGCCAACACGCGGGCGAGCGCGACGCGGCTGCGTTCGCCACCGGACAGTTCGGTGACGATGCGGTCGGCGAACTGGGCGACGTCGGTCACCGCCATTGCGCGCGTCACCGCCTCGGCATCGTGCGGCGACAGCCAGGCCGGATCGGTGGCGCCGTGCGGAAACCGGCCGAGTGCGACGACGTCCCGCACCGGCAGCGGCCAATGCACCAGATGGCCCTGCGGCAAATAGCCGAACCGCTTGGCGCGTTCGCGCAGCGGCAATGCCGCCAAGGAATCGCCGCCGATCATGATCTCGCCCTGCGCCTCGACCAGGCCGGCGAGGGCACGCAGCAGCGTGGTCTTGCCGGCGCCGTTGGGGCCGACCAGCGCCACCAGATGCCCGCGGGTCAGTGACAGCGACACACCACGTAGCACCTCGCGGCCCGACAGCGTGACGGCGAGGTCGCGCGCAGTGAGGAAGGCGGCGGTCATGCGACGCCTCCACCGAGCGCGCGGCGTTCGCGCACGATCAGATACAGGAAGAACGGTACGCCGATGATCGAGGTCAGCACCCCGACCTTGATATCGGTGCTGGCCGGGATCAGCCGCACCGCGATGTCGGCGGCGAGCAGCAGCGCCGCGCCCGCGAGCGCGCTCGGCAGCAGCACGCGGGCAGGATCGTGGCCGATCAAGGGGCGCACCAGATGCGGCGCGACCAGACCGATGAAACCGATCGTGCCCGACACCGACACGGCGCCGCCGACGCCGAGCGCAGTGCCGGCGATGACGATCAGCCGCAGCCGGCCGACGTCGATGCCGAGGCTCTGCGCGGTTTCTTCGCCCAAGCTGAGGGCGCGAAATGCGGCGCGCTGGCTGAACAGCAGCACGCCGCCGGCGACGATGAACGGCAGCGCCAGCACGACATGGCGGAAGCTGCGGTCTTCCAGCGAGCCGAGCAGCCAGAACGCGATTTCCAGGCTGGCGAACGGATTGGCCGACAGGTTCATCACCAGCGCGGTGGCTGCGCCGGCGAGGGCGGAAATCGCCAGCCCTGCGAGGATCAGCAGCAGCAGGCTGGCGTTGCGCCCGGCGATTGCCAGCAGCACGAACACCGACACGAACGCCATCGTGATCGCCGCGACCGGCAGCGCGAACGAGCGGACGTCGGCGAGCCCGAGCGCGATGATCAGCACCGCGCCGAACGCGGCCGATTGCGGCGCGCCGAACAGCGACGGCGATGCCAGCGGGTTGCGCAGTAGGCCCTGCAGCGCCGCGCCGGACAGGCCCAGAATGCCGCCGATCGCGAGCGCCAAAATGGTGCGCGGCAGCCGGATCTCCTGCACGATGATCTGCTGCACCTCGCCGCCGAGTCCGACCAGCGCCTGCACCACGGTGAGCGGCGACAGCTTGACTGGTCCCACCGCGAGCGATCCGATCGCCAGCAGGGTTACGAGCACCGCAAGCACAGCGGTCACGGCCGCCGCGCGCGAATTCGGTCCGGAATGTCGGGTCATACCGCGCTCATTTCTGCACGGCCGCGGCTGCCTGGTCGAGCCGGTGATAGCCGTTGAGGCGATAGATGATGGTGGAGACGATCCAGCTCGCCACGAACAGCGCCACGATGCCGTAGCCGAGCGCGCCGAAATTGGAATTGAGTTCTTCGATCCACTCCCAGAACGCGCCTTCGAGATGGAAGCGCCCGGCGAGCAGTCCGAGCGTCTCGATGCCGCCGATCAGCAGCGCCACCAGCACCGACACCGTCGTGATCGTCATGTTGTAGTACAGCTTGCGGATCGGATTGCGATACGCCCAGCCATAGGCGCCGAGCATCAGCACGCCGTCGAGGGTGTCGACCAGGGTCATACCGGCGGCAAACAGCGCCGGGAACACCAGGATCGTCCAGTGCGAAATGCTGCCGGAGGCGTTGGCGGCCAGTCCGAACAGGCTGATTTCGCTGGCGGTCTCGAAGCCGAGGGCGAACAATAGCCCGATCGGAAACAACTGCCAGCTCTTGGAGACGAAGCGGAACAGCGGCCGGAATAGCCGCGCCAGCCAGCCGCGCTGCTGCAGCAGCGCGTTGATGTCGTCGTCGTGCACGACCTCGCCGGCCTTGGCCTTCTTGAACGCCCGATACACGCCGCTCAGCACCGACAGATTGGCGATGGCGATCGCGAACAGAAACAGCGCCGACGCCGAGGTGCCGATCACCCCGCCGATCTCGCGATAGCCCGAGAACCGTTCGGTCAGCGAATTGGCTGCGACTGCGATCGCCAGCGACGCCACCAGCACGACGGTGGAATGGCCGAGCGCGAAGAACAGCCCGACCGCGACCGGCCGCTTGCCCTCCTGCATCAGCTTGCGGGTGACGTTGTCGATCGCCGCAATATGATCGGCATCGAGCGCGTGGCGCAGGCCGAGGCTATAGGCCAGAACCGCGGTGCCGATCAGCACCGGCTCGCCCGCGAACGCGGTCAGCGCCCAGGCCCAGGCGGCGATATTGGCGAGCACCAGGCCGCCGAGCACCGCGACCAGGCGGAAGCGGAATCCATCGGAAGAAGCGGGCAGAACGAGATCGGTCATGGCGGTCTCCGGCCGGTGAGCAGCATCCTGTCACCTGTGCGGCGGACCGCTCCAGCCGCGCGCGCCGCACGGTGGAAGATGACGTACTCAGGCCGGTCTCCTGGCTCACGGGTCGTCGCAATCCTTCGCCTTCCCGGGCAAGTGCTGCCCAGTGGCCGATTGAAGGATCGCTCACCGCTCACAGTTGCGGGCGCAGCGCCGGATTTGGGTTTGCGGCCATAAGCTTGGGCCCGCACCGGCTTCCCTGTGCCGGACGATTCCCGGCACACCTGAACGGGCGCGATCAAATGGAAGCGGGCCTGCTTTGTCAATCGCCGCCTTGGTTGTGCTGCCTAGGCGGGAGTGCTGAGCTTCAGCCCGATCATGCCGGCGACGATCATCGACAGGCACAACACCCGGAGCCCGCTGGCCGGCTCGCCATACAGCGTCATTCCGACCACGATGCTGCCGGCAGCGCCGATTCCGGTCCACACCGCATAGGCGGTGCCGAACGGCAGCGATTTCAAGGCTATGCTCATCAGGCCGAAGCTGGCCAGGATGGCGGCCAGTGTCACGACCGCGGGCCAGAACCGGGTGAAGCCCTCGGAATGCTTCAGCCCCAGCGCCCAGACGATCTCCATCAGGCCCGCGGCAAACAGCGCGAGCCAGCCGGTCATGGCTTCTTGCGCGGCGGCAGCGTCAGCACGGCTCGCTGCGCATAGCCCCGATACGGCCGCTCGAACCGCAGGCCGGCGCCGGTTCGGGCCGCGACTTGCATCAGGACGGCTTCCAGGCTGTCGCGCGGGGTGACGTCGAACAGCGTCAGCCAGCGCCGCAGCAGGTTGCGCGCCACTGAAGGCAGGCCGCGCTGGTCGCCGAAATCGACGATGTGCAGCTTGCCGCCCGGCTTCAGGTTGGCGACAGCGCGATCGATCACTGCGGTCCAGTCGGGGATCATCGATAGGCTGTAGGAAATCATGACGTGGTCGAACGCGACCGACTGGCCGAACACCGCCTGTGCGGTGAAGGCCGTGGCGTCGCCATGCGCGACCTTGACCCGGGCCATCAGCCCGGCGCCTTCGATCGAACTGATCGCCGAGGTCAGCATCTCGGTCGACACATCGAATCCGTAGAATTTCGCCTCGCGGTATCGGGTCGACGCCTGGATCAGGTTGCGGCCGGTGCCGCAGCCGACTTCCAGCACGGTTTCGGCCGCGTTCGGCTGCAGCTCGGCGATCAGCCGATCGCGGCCGAGAAGATAGTACCGGCGGGTCAGGTCGTAGATGTGCCGCTGATAGCGATACATCCGATTCATGCGCGAGGTCGCGTCGACCGGCCACGCCGGATCGGCAATGAGTTCGGGGTGCGTCAGCGCGGTGCGCGGAAGATCGGTGCGAGTGAGCGTCGTCATGGCCTGCCACCCTGGTTCGGCATCATCCGCCTTCCATCGCGATTTCAAGCGACAGGGTGATGACAAAGGCGTTGCCACCGATCAGTTCCGCGTTGTCGCAAAACTGCAGTGTTGCGCAGCTAATTTGGATCGATTGCCGAGTCGAGGATTTGATGAACACGCAGCAACTGATCGCGGACGCCGTCCGCAACAGCAAGGATCGCAGCGAGTCGACGCTGTGGGACGCTTTGTTTTCGATCTGGTTTCGTCGCCTGGTCTATACCCAGATCTGGGAAGATCCCGAGGCCGACCTCGCGGCTCTGCAATTGCCGATCGGTTCCACCATCGTGACGATCTCGTCGGGCGGCTGCAACGCGCTGTCCTACCTCACCGCCAAGCCGGCGCAGGTATTTGCGGTCGATCTTAACGAGGCGCATCTGGCGCTGCTCAAGTTGAAGCTCGCCGGCCTGCGGGCGCTGCCGGACTATGCATCGTTCTGGCAGTTCTTCGGCGAAGGCACCGCGGCCGGTAACGCAGACCTGTATCGCCGGCGGCTGCGCCCCGCGCTCGATCTCGACGCCCGCGGCTTCTGGGACGAGCGCGACTTCCGCGGCCGGCCCCGCTACCGTTATTTCACCGACGGCTTCTATCGCCACGGCGCGCTCGGACGCTTCATCGGCTTTGCGCATCTGCTGGCGAAGATCGCCAAGATCGACCTCAACGTGCTGCTGAAGGGCGCGCCGGACTCGCCGGAGCGGCGGGCAGCGCTGCAGCGCGTCGATTGGCTGTTCCACTCGCGGTTCGCCCGCATGCTTACCCGGACTCCGGCGCTGCTGTTCAGCCTCGGCATTCCGCCGCAGCAGCGCGAGTTGCTCGGTGGCGACCAGCCGCTCAACGAAGTGCTGCATCAGCGCCTTCTCCGGCTGATCGATGTCTATCCGAACGACACCAATTACTTCGCCTGGCAGGCGCTGAGCCGCAGCTATGCGGGCCCGGGCGACCGCTGCCTGCCGCTATATCTGCAGGAGAGCCGCTATCAGCAGATGCGCGCCGGCGCCGGGCTGGTGATCCCGGTGCACGAGAACCTGCGGGTGTTCCTGGAGAGCCTGCCGGCCCGCCAGATCGATGCCGTGGTGCTCTTGGATTCGCAGGATTGGATGGCGCCGGACGAAATCCGCGCGCTGTGGGACGCGATCGACCGCGCCGGCAAGGAGCAAGTGCGGGTGATCTTCCGCACCGCAGGCGCCGAATCCCCGTTGGAGACCGAGCCGCTGGCTCCGCTGCAGCAGACCTGGCAACGCGACGCCGAACGCAGCGCCATCGGCTTCGACCGCGACCGGTCGGGGATTTATGGCGGCTTCCACTGCTATATGCGTCGCTCGGGGGCGGGGAGCTAGGCAGGACTACTGATAGGGTTCGTCCGAGGCTGAGGGCGGGCCGAACGAGTCCAGGATCATTGCTGGCAAGCTTCGTTTTTTTGCGACTGCCGACTCCATGCCGATCAGGCTGCATTGATTCCACCGTAGAGTTACATCGTCCGGTTGCGGACTGAGGATGGCGCAGCAGACGCGAGCACGTCAGCCCGGTGCTGGTGAACTAATCGACGGCTGTGCAGCCAGCATGGGGCATTCAGGTCGAGCCGATGCGGGCGCGACTGCCCCCGTCCAGATCAAATAATACTTGGCTAACAGGGTCTTAGGTCAGGATCGCTAACCCAGAAGGGCGTCCCGGGATTCGGGCGTTTACTGCTTCTTAAACAAACCGCTCGGACCAGCTTCGACCGACTTTCAAGTGCGGACGTTCACGCGGTCGGCTTAAGCATTGCTTAGCGGTGCCTCTCCAACATTCACTGCTGCAAAACGTAGCAGAGAGAGCGCTCGTTGCTTTTCTCTTCTCGGCATTCACTCCATCGAAAAGACGCCCGCTGGACCAAAGCGATTGGGATGGAAGTCATGTCTGACGCCCTGTTGTCTCGCTTCGTTCGAGATCGCAAAGCGAACATCGCGGTCATTACCGCGCTCGTGATGATTCCCATCATCTTTCTGCTCGGCATGACGCTCGACTTCACCCAGGCGCTGCGCAAGAAGCAGCAACTCGACGCCGCCGCTGACGCTGCCGCCATCGCGGCCGTTCGTCCGGCCATGCTGATGCAAACTGACGCCGTGGCACAAAACACCGCCTATGCGATCTTCATGTCGACCGCCAACCGGCTGGCGTCCGGGTTGACGTCGGTGCCGACGCCGACCATTACGATCACTGACGTGGGGCTTCAGCGCACCGTCAAAGTGTCCTACAACGCCGCATCCCTGAACAATTTCCCCCAGCTGCTTATGAACAATGTGTCATGGGCGATCAGTGGCGCATCGACGGCGCAGGCGTCCAGCGCGCCAAATATGAATTTCTATCTGTTGATGGATGATTCGCCCTCGATGGGCATCGGTGCGACTGCGACCGACATCAGCAATCTGATTGCTTCCACTGCTCCGAAGTACCAGAAGGCGTCATCCTCGCAGAACTGCGGCTTCGCCTGTCACGAAACGAACATCGCACATGACGGCGGGACCAAGGATAATCTCGCCATCGCGCGAGCGAACAACATCACGTTGCGGATCGATCTTGTGACCAGCGCTGTCAATCAGCTGCTCAACACCTGGTCGAACTGCCCGCAGTCCGGAGTCTCGGGGGGAGTCATGCAGTGCATGTCGGCCCTGAACAATACCACGTACCGAGCGGCTCTCTATACGTTCGACCTGGGGCTGAACACGCTGGCGTCGCTCACGACCCCGACGACGGCCGGAGCCCAGGTTTCCAACATTGCGCTGATGCCAGTCGCCTATCAGAACTGCGTGGTGCCGACGACCAACTGCAAGACGGATAACGGCACGGATATCGCGGGGGCCCTCACCAGCCTCAATGGCATCATGCCGAGCCCGGGCCTTGGCAGCAATGCGTCGGGCGATACGCCCCAGGAAGTCGTCTTCCTCGTCACCGACGGCGTGGAGGACAAGATCTCCTCGTCCTGCCCCAACGGCAGCTACGCCTCCAACAGCCGCTGCCAGCAGCCGCTCGACACCGCAATCTGTACGACGATCAAGAACAGAGGCATCAAGATTGCAATCCTTTATACCGAGTATCTGCAGCTCAAGACTCCCAATGTTCCGGTGACGGACACTTGGTACATGAGCTGGATCGATGCTTACGACGAGCCGACGTCTTCGACCGGCGCCATCGCCAAGAATCTGCAAGCCTGCGCCTCCCCGGGCTTCTTTTCGAACGTTCAAACCGGCGGCAACATCACGCAGGCCTTGACGGATCTGTTCCTCAAGGTCGCGTCGAGTACTGCCAGCCTCACGCAATGAGAAACCCGCCATGGCCCGATTTGGACTGAGAGCGATCAAGCGGGGGCGATGTTGCATCGGGGCCTTCGGCAGGGATCGCGCAGGCGCCACCGCCGTGGAGTTCGCGCTGATCGCCACGCCGTTCTTCGCGATCATTGTCGCGTTGATCCAGACCTTTCTGTTGTTCTTTGCGCAGTCGGTTCTCGAAAACACGGTTCGGAAATCGGCCCGCCAGATCCTGACCGGGCAGGTTCAGGCGCAGAATGTCAGCCTGACGCCGGCGGCGTCGGCCGCCGCCTTCAAGCAGACCGTCTGCACCAATGCCAACGTGCTTTTCAGTTGCTCGGGGCTGATGGTCGACGTCAACGTCGCCAACAATTGGTCGTCGGCGGATATCGGCATGCCGGCGCTGACCTATGATAGCAACGGCAACGTCAACAACAGCTGGCAATTCAATCCCGGCCACGCCGGCGACATCGTCGTCGTTCGGGTGATGTATCTCTGGCCGATGTTCTTCGGGCCGATCGCCTTCAATTTGGCAAATCAGCCAAATGGGTCCCGCCTGATCATGGCGTCCGCAGCATTCCAGAACGAGCCTGCCAATCCGTAGAGGTTCCAGCCCATGATCCGCCGATCAGTTTCCGTCAGGAGTTTGCAGGCCGATGTCGATGCCGTGGCGGCCACCGAGTTCGCGATCGTGGTGCCGTTTCTGCTGGCGCTGTTCATCGGCGGAGTCGAGCTCGCGAACGGAATGGCGATCAGCGTCAAGGTCAGCGCGACGGCCCACTCCGTGGCTGATATGGTGACGCAGAATACTTCGCTCAGCACCACATCGATGCAGAACATTCTCACCGGGGCAACTGCAACGATCGCGCCATATTCCGTCAATGACAGCAGCGGCAAGTCGCTTCTGACGGTCACCGTGTCTGAGGTTTCCAGCGACGCAAATGGCAACCTGACCCTGCAGTGGAGCCGCTCGTTTAACGGCGCGACCTTCGGGTCGGGGAGAACCAGCCTGTCCGGCCTGACGGTGCCGACGTCGCTGAACGGGATCGTCGGCAACGCGAGTAATCCGAACAACCAGAATGATCAGGTGTCGTTCATCGTCGGAGAAGTCTCGTACGCCTATACGCCCAATCTCGGGTTTGCGATCAGCGGGACCGTCAATCTGACCGACACCGTGTGGATGTTTCCTCGCTGCTCAACCGATAGTCCGGCCAATTCGAATGGCCCCGCCTATTATGACGTCAAGTACTCCAGCTCGACGACCACGTGCACGTGTCTCCAGCACTTGCAGTACAAGAATTGTTAGCAAAGCGCCGCGTCGGCGGCGAGCGGTTTCGGCCGACGTTGTTGCCGGGCATCGTCCGGGAGATTTTTTGCTGCGCGCTACGCTTGCGATGGATCCGCGGGTCAAGCCCGCGGATGACGGTAGCGGACGGGGCTGTAGATCCTTAGTGGCCGAGTTCGCCAATCTCGTCCAGAATGCCTTGATAGAACTCTTGAAGTCTGGCGGAGCGTTGGGCCGCGATGCTGCGTCCCGTTGAGGTGCAGAAATTCTCCCCGAGATGCAAAAGCTTGGTCTGAAAATGATCCAATGCAAAGGAAATATCATCGAGCGAGCGCCGGGCGCCGGTCGGGTCTTTGATGTCGTAGATGTGGGCTTTCCGCGTTCCGGCTAGGTAGAAACAACGCGCTACGCCGATCCATCCGATTGCATCCAGACGGTCGGCGTCTTGGAGTATCTTTGCTTCAAGACTGGTCGGAGTGATCCCGGCCGAATAGCTGTGCGCCTCAATGGCGTGGCATGCGCGGTGTCTGCGCTCGGCGGACCAACCCCGTGCGGCCAGAACCTGATCGGCCTTGTTCGCCGCGAGGATCGAAGCTCTCTTCCGTTCCGGCGAAGCTTTGTCGATCCATATGCAGTCATGAAGGATCGTTGCAGCGACCAATATCTCGGTATCCCCGCCCTCGACAGCCGCAATCTCGGCGACGTTGCGCCAAACACGGACTAGATGGGCCTCATCATGAGCGCCGTCACGGACGTCAAATGCATGCGGGAGGAGCGACTGAGCCAGTGCCGGATGCAGGAAATGATCGTGTAGCATCTGCTATCCAAAAGAGGGAACGTCACGATGCTTAACACCCGCGTCGGGCGTTGCCGAGCTGCGTTGTCCGTCGGTCGGGTATTGCGCCTTTGCTGCGCTTGCACAAAAGGACGAAGTGTTTCGGACGAAGCAGACGATGCAGGGCACTTCATTAAGTGATCGGAGAACGCACGCATAGCCCCTGCAAACAATTCGCGTGAGCTTGATCCATCTCAAGCTGCCGTCGTGTCGATCAGTTAGTTTATCCATGACGAAGCGTGGTGCGGATGGTTCGTGCTTCCCGCGCCAGCAGCGTCTCTCCCCAGACTGGCCCCGCGCTCCCGATACGCAACCGGGACGCGGGGTTATTGTTGTCCCGCGGTGCCGCAAGGCTTGGCTCGCCGGGCCGCCTTGCCGAATGCGTCCTGATCGGGCAAGACTCTTGAAATTCACCAGGATTTCCAAGAGGCCGGTTTGATCGACAAGCTCGAGCTGCTACTCGCGCTCGCCAAGGAGCGGCATTTCGGCCGAGCCGCCGAGGCCTGTGGCGTGACCCAGCCGACGATGTCGACCGGCATCAAGCAGCTCGAAGAGATCTTGGGCGTGATGCTGGTGCAGCGCGGCTCGCGGTTTCTCGGCTTCACGCCGGAGGGCGAGCGGGCGCTAGAATGGGCGCGCCGGATCGTTGCCGACAGCCGCGCGATGCGCCAGGATATCGGGGCGCTGAAGGCCGAGCTTTCCGGGGAACTGCGGATCGCCGCGATTCCGACCGTGCTCGGCATGGTGGCGCAGCTCACCACGCCGTTCCGCGCGCGGCACCCCAATGTCCGCTTCAGCATCCTGTCCTGCACCTCCTCGGAAGTGCTCGGCCTGCTCGAAAACCTCGAAGTCGACGCCGGGCTGACCTACACCGAGAACGAGCCGGTCGGCAAAGTCCGCAGCGTGCCGCTGTATCAGGAAAGCTATCGGCTGATCACCTCTCCGGACGGGATGTTCGGCGACCGCGATCAGGTGACCTGGCGCGAGGTCGGTCAGGTACCGCTGTGCCTGCTGACGCCCAACATGCAGAACCGCCGTATCATCGACCGCGCGCTGCGCGCCGCGGGCACCACGGCCCAGCCGACGCTGACCTCGAATTCGATCATCGTGCTCTACACCCATGTGAAGACGGGGCGATGGGCGAGCGTGATGCCGGCCAAGCTCGCCGAGACGCTCGGGCTCGGCGACGAAGTCCGCACCATTCCGATCGTCGAGCCGATGGTCGCTTACAGCATTGGTCTGGTGGTGCCGCCGCGCGAGCCCTACACGCCGCTGGTCGCAGCCCTGATGCAGGTGGCGCGTGAGGTTGCGCCGACGTTGCAGAGCTGATCAGGGCGGACTGCTGACGGAAAAGCTGTGGAGCGCAGGCAGCCTCCACGGGTCATTCCGGGGCGCGAGCGACAGCTCGCGAACCCGGAATCTCCGTCCGCAAACAACCTCGGGATTCCGGGGTCTCCGCTGTGCGGCGCCCCGGAATGACGGTGTCAATTCCCCTTGTCGTTGCGGATTCCTTATCGCAGCATTGGACAGCTTTATTGATCTTTTGAACAATTCTCATTCTCATCCGGCGATCCACGACGACGAAGAGCGCCGATGCAATACGAACCATGGGAACCCGCCCGCGCGAGCGACATCATCGCCGGGCTGACGCACAAGGAAGGCGCGACGCTGCTGATGCTGCAGGCGTTGCAGCAGGCGTTCGGCTATGTGCCGCCGGATGCCGAGCCGATGGTCGCGCAGGCGCTGAACCTGTCGCGCGCCGAAGTCCACGGCGTCCTCACCTTCTATCCGGATTTTCGCCGCGAGCCGCCGGGCCGCCATGTGCTGAAGCTGTGCCGCGCCGAGGCCTGCCAGGCCGCCGGCGGAGATGCGCTGGCGGCGCATGCCGAGACCCGGCTGGGCGTCACCTTCGGCGCCACCACCGCGGACGGTGCGGTGACGCTGGAGCCTGCCTATTGCTTCGGCCTATGTGCCACGGCACCGTCGGCGATGATCAACGAGCGCGTGGTCGGCCGGCTCGATGCCGCCAAGCTCGACGCTCTGTTGGCGGAGGCGCAGCGATGAGTTTGCGCATCTTCATCCCGCGCGATTCCGGCGCGCTCGCGGTCGGCGCCGACGAGGTCGCGGCCGCGCTGGTCGATCAGGCGCACGCGCGCGAGCTGCCGGTCGATCTGGTCCGCCCCGGCTCGCGCGGGCTGTACTGGCTCGAACCGATGCTGGAGGTGGACACGCCGGAGGGCCGCGTCGCCTACGGGCCGGTGACGCCGGCCGATGTGCCGTCGCTGCTCGATGCGATCGTGGCCGGCGGGCCGCATTCGCTGCGGCAGGGGCTCACTGAGGAGATCCCGTGGCTGAAGCGGCAGACCCGGCTGACCTTCGCGCGCTGCGGCATCGTCGATCCGCGCTCGATCGACGATTATCGCGCTCATGGCGGCTATCGCGGGCTCGAACGCGCGCTGAAGATGAGCTCGGACGCGATCATCGACGACGTCGTCAAGTCCGGCCTGCGCGGTCGCGGCGGCGCAGGCTTTCCGACCGGCACCAAGTGGCGCACCGTGGCCCAGGCCGGGCGTGGCCAGAAATACATCTGCTGCAACGCCGACGAGGGCGACAGCGGCACCTTCGCCGACCGGATGCTGATGGAGGGCGATCCCTTCATGATCATCGAGGGCATGACGATCGCCGGCATCGCGGTCGGCGCTACCCGCGGCTACATCTACATCCGCTCGGAATATCCGCATGCCGTCGAGGCGATGAACGCCGCGATCGAGGCGGCGCGGCGCACCGGCTATCTCGGCGAGCACATCTGCCATTCGACGGATTCGTTCGACATCGAAGTCCGGGTCGGTGCCGGCGCCTATATCTGCGGCGAAGAAACCTCGATGCTGGAGAGTCTCGAGGGCAAGCGCGGCACGGTGCGGGCCAAACCGCCGCTTCCAGCGCATAAGGGTCTGTTCGGCCGGCCAACAGTGATCAACAACGTGCTCACCTTCTCGGCGGTGCCCTACATCCTCGACGGCGGCGCTCAGGCTTATGCGGATTGCGGCATGGGCAAGTCGCGCGGCACCAAGCCGATCCAGCTCGGCGGCAACATCAAGCACGGCGGGCTGTTCGAGGTGGCATTCGGCATCACCCTCGGCGAGTTGGTCGACGAGATCGGCGGCGGCACGCTAAGCGGCCGCCCGGTGCGCGCCGTCCAGGTCGGCGGCCCGCTCGGCGCTTACTTCCCGCGCGCGCTGTTCGATACGCCGTTCGACTACGAGGCGTTCGCCGCGCGGAGCGGCATGGTTGGGCACGGCGGCGTCGTGGTGTTCGACGACACCGTCGACATGGCCAAGCAGGCGCGGTTCGCGATGGAGTTCTGCGCCCACGAATCTTGCGGCAAGTGCACGCCATGCCGGATCGGTTCGACCCGCGGCGCCGAGACGGTCGACAAGATCATCGCCCGCGACAGGCCTGCGGCCAACATCGCCGTGCTCGAAGACCTCTGCAACACCATGAAGTTCGGCTCGCTGTGCGCGCTGGGCGGCCTCGCGCCGATCCCGGTGCTCAGCGCGCTGACGCACTTCCCGGAAGATTTCGGCCTCGCGCCGCGCCGCCTGCAGGCCGCGGAATAAAGGACGATCGATATGGCTCTGGTCCACGAAACCGATTTCGGCACGCCGCCGTCGCTCTCCGAAAACATGGTGACGCTGACGATTGACGGTCGCAGCGTCAGCGTACCCGAGGGCACCTCGATTATGCGCGCCGCGATGGAGATCGGCACGGCGATCCCGAAACTCTGTGCCACCGACATGGTCGATGCGTTCGGCTCATGTCGGCTGTGCCTTGTCGAGATCGATGGCCGCAGCGGCACCCCGGCCTCGTGCACCACGCCGGTCGCCGACGGCCTTGTGGTCCACACCCAGACCGAGCGGCTGAAGCAGATCCGCAAGGGCGTGATGGAGCTGTACATCTCCGATCATCCGCTCGACTGCCTGACCTGCTCGGCCAATGGCGATTGCGAGCTGCAGGACATGGCCGGCGCGGTCGGCCTGCGCGACGTGCGCTACGATTACTCCGGCGAGAAGCATCCCAATCCGGGCCTCGACGAGTCCAATCCGTATTTCACCTACGATGCGTCGAAGTGCATCGTTTGCTCGCGCTGCGTCCGCGCCTGCGAGGAGGTGCAAGGCACCTTCGCGCTGACCATCGCCGGCCGCGGCTTCGATTCCGTGGTGTCGCCCGGCATGCAGGAGAGCTTCCTCGGCTCGGAATGCGTGTCCTGCGGCGCCTGCGTGCAAGCCTGCCCGACCGCGACGCTGAACGAAAAGAGCGTGATCGAGATCGGCACGCCGGAGCGCTCGGTGGTGACGACCTGCGCGTATTGCGGCGTCGGCTGCACCTTCAAGGCCGAGATGCGCGGCGAAGAGCTGGTGCGCATGGTGCCTTACAAGGACGGCAAGGCCAATCGCGGCCATTCCTGCGTCAAGGGCCGCTTCGCCTGGGGCTACGCCAATCACAAGGAGCGCATTCTCAAGCCGATGATCCGCGGCAAGATCACCGAGCCGTGGCGCGAGGTGAGCTGGGACGAGGCGTTTGCCTATGCGGCGTCCGAACTGAAGCGGATCCAGGCCAAATACGGTCGCGATTCGATCGGCGGTATCACCTCGTCGCGCTGTACCAATGAAGAAACCTTCCTGGTGCAGAAGTTGATCCGCGCCGGGTTCGGCAACAACAATGTCGATACCTGCGCCCGCGTCTGCCACTCGCCGACTGGTTACGGTCTGTCGACCGCGTTCGGCACCTCGGCCGGCACCCAGGATTTCGACTCGGTCGAGCACGCCGACGTGGTGATGATTATCGGCGCCAACCCGACCGACGGCCACCCGGTGTTCGGTTCGCGCCTGAAGAAGCGGCTGCGCCAGGGCGCCAAGCTGATCGTGGTCGATCCACGCCGGATCGATCTGGTGCGCTCGGCGCATGTCGAGGCCGCGCAGCATCTGCCGCTGAAGCCCGGTACCAACGTCGCGGTGTTGACCGCGCTGGCCCACGTTATCGTCACCGAAGGACTCGCCAACGAAGCCTTCGTCCGCGAGCGCTGCGACTGGAGCGAATACGAGCACTGGGCGGCGTTCGTCTCCGACGAGCGGCACAGCCCGGAAGCCACCGCGGCCTTCACCGGCGTCGATCCGCAAGCGCTGCGCGAGGCCGCGCGGCTCTACGCCACCGGCGGCAACGGCGCGATTTATTACGGCCTCGGCGTCACCGAGCACAGCCAGGGCTCGACCACCGTGATGGCGATCGCCAACCTCGCGATGGCCACCGGCAATCTCGGCCGCCCCGGCGTCGGCGTAAATCCGCTGCGCGGCCAGAACAACGTGCAGGGCTCGTGCGACATGGGCTCGTTCCCGCACGAACTGCCGGGCTATCGCCACATCTCGACCGACTCGGTGCGCGAGAGCTTCGAGGCGCTATGGAACGTCAAACTCGACAACGAGCCGGGCCTACGTATTCCCAACATGCTCGACGCCGCGGTCGAAGGCTCGTTCAAGGCGCTGTACGTGCAGGGCGAGGACATTCTGCAGTCCGACCCCAACACCAAGCACGTCGCCGCCGGTCTCGAAGCGATGGAGTGCGTCATCGTCCATGACCTGTTCCTCAACGAGACCGCCAATTACTCCCATATCTTTCTGCCGGGGTCGACCTTCCTTGAGAAGAACGGCACCTTCACCAATGCCGAACGCCGCATCCAGCGTGTCCGCAAGGTGATGTCGCCGAAGAATGGTCTGGAAGACTGGGAAGTCACGCTGCGGCTTGCCGAGGCAGTCGGTTACAGGATGAACTACACGCATCCGTCGCAGATCATGGACGAGATTGCGGCGCTGACGCCGACTTTCGCGGGCGTGTCCTACGACAGGCTGGAAGAACTCGGCTCGATCCAGTGGCCGTGCAACGAACGGGCGCCGGAAGGCACGCCGGTGATGCACATCGACCATTTCGTCCGCGGCAAGGGCAAGTTCGTCATTACCGAGTACGTCGCGACCGACGAGCGCACCGGGCCGCGCTTCCCGCTGCTGCTGACCACCGGCCGGATCCTGTCGCAGTACAATGTCGGCGCGCAGACGCGGCGCACCGCCAATACGGTGTGGCACGACGAGGACCGGCTCGAGATCCATCCGCACGACGCCGAGCAGCGCGGCGTGCGCGACGGCGACTGGGTACGGCTCGCCAGCCGGGCCGGCGAGACCACGCTGCGCGCGCTGATCACCGACCGCGTCGCGCCGGGCGTCGTCTACACCACGTTCCATCACCCGGACACGCAGGCCAACGTCGTCACGACCGAGTATTCGGATTGGGCCACGAACTGCCCGGAATACAAGGTGACGGCTGTGCAGGTCGCGCCGTCGAACGGCCCCTCGGAGTGGCAGCGCTCCTACGAGCAGCAGGCTACGGCTGCGCGGCGGATCGCGGTGCCGGCGGAGGCGGCGGAGTGATGGCGCGGTCGACCGTCCACACAGGCAAGACCAGGGTCTGGCGTCATGGCCGGATGCAGTCCGGCACGCGCGCGATTCCCGACGAGACGCCGGTCGCGATCAGCTACAACGGCTCCTCCCAGGCGGTGATGATGGCGACGCCGGCCGATCTGGAAGACTTCGCGATCGGCTTCAGCCTGAGCGAAGGTGTGATCGGGCAGGCCGCCGAGATCGACAGCCTGGAGATCGTGCCGCACGACGATGGCGTCGAACTGCGGATGTGGCTCGCGGGCGACGTCGCCGAACGTCTGCAACAGCGCCGCCGGCATATCGCCGGGCCGACCGGCTGCGGGCTGTGCGGGGTGGATTCGATCGCCGAGGCGGTTCGTCCGGTCGCGACCGTCGGTGCTGGCCGCAGCTTCTCGCCGCAGCACATCATCGTCGCGATCGAGGCCCTGCCGCCGCTACAGAAGCTCAACGTCGAGACCCGCGCGGTGCACGCCGCCGCTTACTTCACGCCGGAGCAAGGCATCCTGCATGTGCGTGAGGATGTCGGCCGCCACAATGCGCTCGACAAGCTCGTTGGCGCGCTGGCGCGAGATCGCATCGATGCAGCGAACGGCATCGTGCTGCTGACCAGCCGGGTGTCGGTGGAAATGGTGCAGAAGACCGCCGCGATCGGCGCGGCCGTGCTGGTCGCAGTCTCCGCGCCCACCGCGCTCGCGGTGCGGATGGCGGAGGCTGCGGGCATTACACTCGCCGCGATCGCACGGTCGGACGGCTTCGAAATCTTCACGCATCCGCAGCGCATCGTCGAGATCGATCACAAGGGAGCTGCCGATGTCGCCTGACCGGCTGGTGTACATGGCCAATCAGATCGGCGCGTTCTTCCGCAGCCAGGGGCCCGACAAGGCGATCCCTGGTATCACCGAACATTTGAAAAAGTTCTGGGAGCCGCGGATGCGGCGGGCGATCATCGCGCATCTCGAGGCCGGGGGTGATGGGCTCGCGCCCGAGGTGCGGGCCGCAGTGGAGGCGTTGAAAGGGGTAACTTAGCAAGGGCGCATGGGACGACGGTCAGTCCGAAAACGGACGGCCGCAACAGGGGAAGGAAACGACATGACCATATTGGATGGGGCCGGACGGCTGTCCGGCGTACGGCCGGGTATTTTTGATCGCGAACGGATTATCGCTACCGCCGGTTTCAATCGTTGGCTGGTGCCGCCGGCGGCACTTTGCATCCACCTCTGCATCGGCATGGCTTACGGCTTCAGCGTGTTCTGGCTGCCGCTGTCGCGCGCGGTCGGGCTGTCGGCGCCGAAAGTCTGCGCCGATATGACCATCGTCCAGGAGCTGTTCACCACCACCTGCGACTGGCACGTCGCTTCGATGGGGTGGATGTACACGCTGTTCTTCGTGCTGCTCGGCGCGTCGGCCGCGGTGTGGGGCGGCTGGCTGGAGCGGGTCGGCCCGCGCAAGGCCGGCTTCGTCGCCGCGCTGTGCTGGGCCGGCGGACTCGTGCTCGGCGCGCTCGGCATCTACCTGCATCAGCTCTGGCTGCTGTGGCTCGGCTCCGGCGTGATCGGCGGCATCGGTCTCGGCCTCGGCTACATCTCGCCGGTGTCGACGCTGGTGAAGTGGTTCCCGGATCGCCGCGGCATGGCCACCGGCATGGCGATCATGGGCTTCGGCGGCGGCGCAATGATCGGCGCCCCGCTCGCCAACATGCTGATGAACTATTTCAAGACCCCGACCGATGTCGGCGTGTGGCAGACCTTCCTGGCGATGGGGCTGATCTACTTCGTGTTCATGACCATCGGGGCGTTCTCCTATCGCCTGGCGCCGCCGAACTGGCGGCCGGACGGCTGGACCCCGCCGGAAAAGAACAACGCCTACATCACCGCTCACCAGGTGCACCTGAAGGACGCGCACAAGACCAAGCAGTTCTGGCTGATCTGGGCGGTGCTGTGCCTCAACGTGTCGGCCGGCATCGGCGTCATCGGCATGGCCTCGCCGATGCTGCAGGAGATATTCGGAGGCAAATTGATCGGTCTGCCGGATCTGTCGTTCAACCAGCTCTCCGCCGAGCAGAAGACCGTGATCGCCGGCATCGCCGCCGGCTTCGCCGGACTGCTGTCGCTGTTCAACATTGCCGGCCGGTTCTTCTGGGCGTCGCTGTCCGATCACATCGGCCGGAAGAACACCTATTACGTGTTCTTCCTGCTCGGCATCGTGCTCTACGCGTTGGTGCCGACGCTCGCCGCGATGGGCAGCAAGGCGCTGTTCGTACTCGCCTTCGGCATCATCCTGTCGATGTATGGCGGCGGCTTCGCCACCGTGCCGGCGTATCTGGCCGACATCTTCGGAACCCAGTTTGTCGGCGCGATCCACGGCCGGCTGCTGACCGCATGGGCGACTGCCGGCATCATCGGTCCGGTGGTGGTCAACTACATCCGCGAGGCACAGATCGCCGCCGGCGTGCCGCGCGCGCAAGTGTATGACTTCACGATGTACATCCTCGCCGGTATGTTGGTGCTCGGCCTGATCTGCAATGCGCTGGTGAAGCCGCTCGCCGACAAGTGGTTCATGAAGCCGGAGGAAGTCGCAGCCCTGCAGGCCAAGGGCGCGGCCGTCAATGCCGGCGGCGGTTCCTACGGCATCGGCAAGGGCGGCCTCGATGCACGCGCCGCGGCATTCTGGATGTTCGTCGGCATTCCGCTTGCCTGGGGCGTGTGGATCACGCTGCAGAATGCGATGAAGATCTTCTGATCTCGACCGATGTTGCGGGACGGCGGCGTGCCGCCGTCCCGTCTATTCTCTGACGAGATGGCTTTGCTACGCGCTTCATTGCACTGCATCGATTGCGGCGCAGCGAATGTTCATCGCGATTCACTCGCAATCGTTCTTCTCTCCCGAAACGGATGTGATAGCGTCTCGCGACCGGCGTCCTCCGCCGGCGACGATCCGACGCGAACCGTTCCAACTAATAAGAATCAAAGCGGCCGGATTGGCTGCCGAGGGAGTGAACGCGATGACATCGGTCTTCACACGATCCGCTGTTGCCTGCGCCATTGCATTGGCGGCCGCTGCGATCTCGCAGGCTGGCGCGCAGGGGCTGAAGAAATACGAATCCGGCACCAAGGAATTCTGGACCAACCCGCCGCCCGATTGGTTCCTTGGCGATGAGACCGAAGCGCAGAAGGGCCTCGCGCCGCCCGCCGGTCCGCCGACCGGCTCGTCCGATGCCGAACTCGCGGCGATGATCAAGAAGATCAAGCTTCCGCCGGGCTTCAAGATCGAAGTCTATGCCTCGGGCGTGCTGTCCGCCCGGCAGATGGCCTGGGGCGACAACGGCACGCTGTTCGTCGGCTCGTTCGGCGTCGGAAGCGTCTATGCGATCACCGACAAAGACGGCAAGAAGCAGGTCAAGACGATCCTGAAGGGCCTGAAGATGCCGACCGGCGTCGCGTTCCGCGATGGCGCGCTGTACGTAGTCGATATCGACAAGCTGATCCGCTACGATAATGCCGAGGCCAACCTCGACAATCTCGGCTCGGGCAAGGTCGTCTACGACGACATGCCGTCCTATGTCGCCCACGGCTGGAAGTATCTGGCCGCCGATAAGGACGGCTGGTTCTACGTGCCGTTTGGCCCGCCTTTCAACATCGGCATTCCGCCCACTTCGGTGTCGCAGATCCGCCGCGTCGATCCCAAGACCGGCAATGCCGAGATCGTCGCGCTCGGCGTGCGGAATTCGGTCGGCGGCGACGTCGATCCGCGCACCGGCAAATACTGGTTTACCGAGAACGCCCGCGACTGGATCAGCGACGACATGCCGAGCGACAAGCTCAACATGATCGCCAAGCTCGGTGAGCATTTCGGCTATCCGTATTGTCATCAGGGCGACATGCCGGATCCGAAGTTCGCGATGGGGCACAAGTGCTCGGAGTTCACTCCGCCGGTGCTGAATCTCGGCGCCCACGTCGCACCGCTCGGCATGAAGTTCTACACCGGCGACCAGTTTCCGGCCGAATACAAGAACAACATCTTTATCGCCGAACATGGCTCGTGGAACCGGCACAAGTATCAGGGTGGCCTGATCAAGCGGGTGATCGCTGATCCGGACGGCAAGAACGCCAAGCAGGAAGACTTCGCTACCGGCTGGATCGAAGGCGACCAGGGCTATCTCGGCCGTCCCGCCGATATCGTGCTGGCCAAGGACGGCTCGATGCTGGTGGCCGACGACTGGGCCGGCGCGATCTATCGGATCAGCTACAGCAAGTGAGCGACTGAACGCTTGTGTTCTCCGCCTGCGTCATTCCGGAGCGCTCGCGCAGGCGGCCGCCCCGGGATGTGATCGCGATGATCGCGTGTCGCTCGTAATCCCATTCGTCAAACCACAAGCTCTGAGCCAACAGAGGCCCCTTGCATGACTCGCTTGCTTGCTGCGCTGTTGCTGTCGTTCTGTTTTAGTTTGCTTGCGTCTCCTATTGTCGCCGCTGACATCGAGGCCGGCAAGGCCAAGGCCGGGGTCTGCGCCATCTGTCATGGCGAGAACGGGATCTCGAAAATGGAGTACACCCCGTCGCTGGCCGGACAGCCCGATCTCTACATTCAATGGCAGCTGGTGTTCTTCCGGGCCGGCACCCGGGAGAACGCCAGTATGAGGTCGGTGGTCGAAGATCTCAGCAACGAGGACATCCGCAATCTCGGTGCGTATTTCGCGTCACTGCCGCCAATGAAGAATCCGAAGCCGGATGAAAAGCCGGAGCTGTCGCGCAAGGGGGCGGAGGCCGCGGTGGGCCGGCGCTGCGCGTCCTGCCATACCGACAGTTTCGCCGGCACCAAAGCGACGGCGCGGCTCGCTGGCCAGCGCGAAGAATATCTGATCAAGGCACTGAACGAATTCAAATCCGGCCAGCGCTCTGGGGGCGCGATGGCCGCGATGGCCGACGTCGCCTATCAGCTGAGCGAAGAGGAAATCTACGCGCTGGCGCACTACCTCGCCCATCTGACCGGCGAGTAGTTTGTCGACTTTCCGTTTGCCGGAATGCAACAAAGGCTCGCCGTCGCGGCGCGGTTGTTCTACACAGCCAAACCATGACAGAGCTTCGAACACCGGACGCGCCAGTCGCGACCCAGGCGACGATCGCTGCGGTCGCCGAACGTATCGCGCGTTGGCGGACGCGGACCGTTGATCAATCCGGTGGCGATCCGTTTGCACCGATGGCGCAAGCCGGGCTGTTCGAAATCGGCCTTCCCGACGGCGATGCGGCGCTCGATAGCTATGGGGCGATCGCGCAAGCCGAACAGGCGATTGCGGCGGCGACCGGCGAACTCGGCCTCGCCACGGCGTTTGCCGGCCGGCAACTGATCGCCCGGTTCTTCATCGCGGGTTTCGCCAGTGCGGCGCAGCGCAGCGAGCTGGTACCGCGGATCGCTTCGGGACGCGGCTGGGCCGCGGTGGCGATTTCGGAGCCTGGTGCGGGCGCGCACCCGAAACATCTCCAGACGACCGCCGAGCAGCAGGGCGACGGTTACGTCATCAACGGTCGTAAGGCGTGGATCACCAACGGTCCGGTCGCCGATCTGTTTCTGGTGCTGGCGATCACCGGTGTCGAGCAGGGCCGCAAGCGCTACGGCCTGTTCCTGCTGCCGCGCGGCACCGCGGGATTGACGCTGACCCCGATGCCGTCGCTCGACGTGCTGAAGCCGGCCTCGCATTGCGAGCTGAGCTTTGAGAACTGCGTCGTGCCAGCCTCGGCGCGGATCGGCGCCATGCCGGATGCCTATCCGGCGATGGCGCTGCCGTTCCGTGATCTTGAGGACACGGTCGCCACTGCCACCACGGTCGGTTTTCTCGACCGGCTGCTGCGCACCGTCGCTGTGCAGATCGAGCGGAGTGACGAGCACGCGCTGACGCTCGGCCGCCTTGCTGGGCTTCTAGCGCTGGCGCAGGCGGGAAGCGCCGCCGCCGTGCGGGCGCTGGACAGTGGCGAGGCGCCGAATGGCGCGCGTGTGATCGGCGTCCGCAGTCTGGCGCGCATACTCGTCGATGAGCTGCGTGCGCTGCTGTCTCCGGACCGCATCGACGACCAACTCACCCGATCGCTGGCGGCATTCGACGTGCTGGCCAATGTCGCGCGCGAGCCGCGCAAGCAGCGGCAGATCGCCCTCGGCCAATCTCTTTGGAGCAATCAAGAGCAATGACTGCGAATCTGCCGATGCAATCCATCGAGGCCGTCACCGCAGGTTTGGCGTCGGTCGGCTATATCGCCAGCCGCCAGATCGCCACCGCGGTGTATCTGGCCGAGAAGATCGAGAAGCCGATCCTGGTCGAAGGCCCCGCCGGCGTCGGCAAGACGGAGCTGGCGAAAGCGCTGGCGAGCTGGCGCGGCCTGCAGATGATCCGGATGCAGTGCTACGAGGGACTCGACGAGGCCAAGGCGCTGTACGAGTGGAAATACGCCAAGCAACTGCTCTACACTCAGATCCTCAAGGACAAGCTCGGCGAAGTGCTCGGCGGCGCGCAGACGTTGTCTGACGCGCTCGACCGGTTGCACGATTTCGGCGACGTGTTTTTCTCCAAGGAATTTGTCGAACCGCGACCGCTGCTGAAGGCGCTGGAGCAACCAGAGGGCTGCGTGCTGCTGGTCGACGAAATCGACAAGTCGGACGCCGAGTTCGAGTCGCTGCTGCTGGAGATCCTGTCGGACTACCAGGTGACGATTCCCGAGCTCGGCACCATCAGCGCCACGGTGAAGCCGCTGGTGCTGCTGACCTCGAACGGCGAGCGGGACCTGTCGGATGCGCTGAAGCGGCGCTGCCTGCATTTGCACATCGGCTTTCCCGAACAGAGGCTGGAAGAGCGCATCGTCGAAAGCCGCGTGCCAGGCGCCGGCGAGACGTTACGCAAGCAGATGGTCGGGTTCATCAACCAGATCCGCGCGCTCGACCTGAAGAAGCTGCCGTCGGTCAGCGAGACCATCGACTGGGCGCGGGTGCTGGTGCTGCTGCAGGCGAGCGAGCTCGACCACCAGACCGTGAAGGACACTCTCAACGTGCTGTTGAAATACGAAGCCGACATCGAGACGGCGCTGCCGCAGGTCTCCGGCTTCGTCGCCAAGGCTGGGCGCGAGGGTGTGTTCGGCTGATGCGCGAGGAGCTGCACCGCTTCTTCCGGGCGGCGCGGGGCGCCGGCGTGCGGGTGTCGCCGGCTGAAAGCATCGACGCGATGCGGGCAGTGTCGGAGGTCGGCTTCGCCGATCGTGGCCTGTTGCGCGACACCCTGCTGGTGACGCTGGCCAAGACCCAGGACGAGAAGCAGGCGCTGGCGCAGTGCTTCGATCTGTTCTTCAGCCGGCCTGAGCCGAAGACCAGTGCGGATGCTGGCGAAGACGCCGATCAGCAGGCGGACAGCGCGACGTATGCGTCGCAGGCCGGCGGTAGCGGCGCGCCGGGGCAGGGCGGCGGCGAAGGCTCAGCGCCGCCGGAGCTCGGCGAACTGGCGCAGATGCTGCTGGCGCAGGATCGCAGCGCGGTTGCTGCAGCGCTCGCCGGCGCGGCCAATGAAGCGTCACTGTCCAACATCCGGTTCTTCACGCAGCGAGGCCTGTTTCAGAGCCGGATGATGGAAGCGCTCGGCATTGGTCAGTTGCGCGACGATCTCGACCGGCTCAAGGCCGATGATCCGGCGCAGGCCGAGCGCCTCGCCGCCGCGCTCGACGGCCTGCGCGACAGCGTGCGCGAAATGGTGGCGCAGGCGCTGCTGCTGTACGGCCGCGAGGAGGCGGAGAATCTCCGCCATGAGGTTCTGCGCAACGCGCCGATGATGCGGCTGGAGCGGCGGCAGGTCGAGCAGATGAAAGAGCTGATCCGCGCCATCGCGCGGCGCTTACGCGAGCGCTACAGCAAGCCGCGCAAGCGGCAGCGCCGCGGCCATCTCGACGTCCGCCGCACCATCCGCCGCAACGCCGCCTGGGGCAACATCCCGTTCCTCACCGCCTGGAAGCGGCGGCACCGCGACCGGCCGCAGATCGTGGCGCTGTGCGACGTTTCCGGCTCGGTGGCGCAGGTGTCGGATTTCTTCCTGCTGCTGATCCACAGCCTGCACGAGGTGGTCGACGACGTTCGTTCATTCGCGTTCTCCGGCCACCTGATCGAGGTCAGCGATATCCTCGACAAGCAGGAACCGGAAGCGGCGATGCGCGAGATCATGTCGAAGGTCGGGTTCGGCTCGTCCGATTACGGCTCGTCGCTGGCGGATTTCGAGAAACGCTGGCTGCGCGCGGTGACGCCGAAGACCACGGTGATCGTGCTCGGCGACGCCCGCAGCAACAATCTCGATCCGCGCACCGACATCCTGCGCACCATCTCCGAGCGCGCCAAGCGCGTGGTCTGGCTCAATCCCGAAGGCCGGATGGGGTGGGGCTGGGGCGATTCGGAGATGTTCCGCTACGCGCCGTTCTGCAACGTGGTTCGGCAATGCGCCACCGCCAAGCAGCTCGAACGCGCGGTTTCGGACATCGTTGCGGCTTATCAGTAGCCGCTGCGCGGCAGCAGCGTGCTGGTCTTGCGCCGACCGGCTGCACAGGCGGCTCAATTTCGCGGCAGTTAGTTGCGCCGCACAAGATGCGGCGATTGACTTCCCGCCGGCCCGCGCTTTCACTTCCCTCGCCGAGACGGCCGTCAAGAGCCGCCGACCTTCCGAGGGAGAAAACCGATGAGCTTTGCTTACTTCGACTGGATCGCCCATCACGCCGAGGTCCGCCCCGAGCGGATCGCGGTGGTCGATCTCGCCACCAGTCGCAAGACCAGCTACCGCGCAATGGACGAACGGGTCGACCGGTTGGCTGCCCATCTCGCTGCGCTTGACGTTGGCCGTGGCGACCGGGTCGCGGTTCTGGCGCTGAATGCGGTCGAGACGCTGGAGGTGCAGTTCGCCTGCTTCCGGCTCGGCGCGATCTTCGTGCCGCTTAATGTCCGGCTCACCGTGCACGAACTATCCTACATCGTCGGCGACGCCGCGCCGCGGGTGCTGGCGCATGACGACGAGCTGGCTCCGATGGCGACGGAGTTGAAGGCTGCCTGCAGCGTGCCGCATCTCCTGGCGTTCGGCCCGGCCTACGAGGCGGCGCTGGCGGCCTCGCCGCGGCTCGGAGCCTCCGAGCCTGTGACGCTCGATGACGTCTCCACCATCATGTACACCTCCGGCACCACCGGAAAGCCGAAGGGCGCCATGATCACCCATGGAATGACCTTCATCAACGCGGTCAATCTCGGCATTCCGGCGTTCATTTCGCAACGCACGGTGTTTCTCTGCGTGCTGCCGCTGTTCCACACTGGCGGGCTTAATTGCTACACCAATCCGGTGCTGCACGCCGGCGGCACCACACTGTTGATGCGCGCGTTCGATCCGGGCGCAGCGCTGTCGATTATCGGTGATCCGTCGGTGGGGCTGACGCATTTCTTCGGGGTGCCCTCGATCTATCAGTTCATGTGCCAGCATCCGGCGTTCGCGGCGACCGATCTGTCGCGGCTGCAGATCGCCGGGGTCGGCGGCGCTCCGATGCCGGTGCCGCTCTTGAAGATCTGGCAGGAGCGTGGCTGCGCCTTGGTCCAAGGCTACGGCATGACCGAGACCAGCCCGGCGGTGCTGATGCTCGATGCCGACGATGCCGAGCGCAAGGCCGGCTCGGCCGGCAAGCCGGTGCTGCACGCCGATCTCAAGATCGTCGGCCCGGACGGCGACCCGGTGAAGCCGGGCGAGATGGGCGAACTCTGGGTGAAGGGCCCGAACATCACCCCCGGCTATTGGAACAGGCCGGACGCCAATCGCACCTCGTTCACCGACGGCTGGCTGCACACCGGTGACGCGGCGCGGGTCGACGACGAAGGCTTCTATTACATCGTCGACCGCACCAAGGACATGTACATCTCGGGCGGCGAGAACGTATACCCGGCCGAGGTCGAGGACGTGCTGTACCAATTGCCGGAGATTGCCGAGGCTGCGGTGATCGGAGCGCCCGATCCGCAATGGGGCGAAACCGGCGTCGCGGTGGTGGCCCTCAAACCCGGCCAGGAACTGAGCGAGGCGAAGCTGCTGGCGCACTGCCGCGAGCGGCTGGCGCGGTTCAAATGTCCGCAGCGCGTCAGCTTTGTCGAAGCATTGCCGCGCAACGCCACCGGCAAGGTGCACAAGCCGACGCTCCGCGAACGCATTCTGGTGCGGGAGACCGCCGACGCGTGAGTGCGGTCTGCCAAGGCGGGGCCGCGGTGCACCGATCATGCGCTGGGCGAGGGCCTTGCTGGACAGGCTTGCACCAGCAATGACGCAAGCTCCAGCTCCGACTGTATCGGACCCGGAGCTTGCGACCGCTGCGCCGCTCGTCCGTGCGCAGCAGATGACGTGATCAACGGCGCGTTATGCCTTGCCGGCGTAGAGACGGCACCAGCCGTTCTCGCTGATCGGGCTCTCGACGGTGATGCACGAGCTCGGTGGCCGGAATTGGCGACAGGTGCCGCAACGTTTGGCGCCGTTGGGCGACTCCTGATAGCCGGCGTCCTTGTGCGAGGCCTTCTTGGTGACCTGGGCGTTCGCCGCAGCCACGCCGGCGCCGAGCATCGCGGCTATGCCCGCGGCGCCCACGCCGGCCTTCAGGAGCTTGCGCCGCGACAACGGCGGCTGGTCGTTGCGTTTGTCGTTCATCGTCTGTCGTCCTCCCATTGTTGTTGACGTTGGCTGGCATCGGCCGGCGGCCACGTCTTTGCCGCCGGCAGCAAGCTCGCCGCGTTCGCGTGCGAGCCGATCCTGTCGCGAAGGCGGCGCCACATCACGGCGCTGCCGCTCACCATTTGGCGTTGAGCGAGACCTGGAAGTACTGCGCATCGTAGTTCGGATTGGTGGCTCCCATGTCGATCATTCGCGCCAGCGTGGTGTCGACCAGATAAAGGTAGGGCGACATCAGATCCTGCTGCCAATTGTCGACGCTGTTGCGCTCCCAGATGTAGCGCGCCTTGACATAGACCTCTCCGGTCCATCCCAGCTTCGCCACGATCGACGGATCGATCGTGTGCTTCAGCGACGCATCGAGCCGCTGATAGTTGGTCGATACCGTCGGGAACGGGCGGTATACGGCGCCGCCGGCATTCGCCAGCAGCGCGTAACCGTTATAGGGGCCGTAGTCCCAATCCTCGTGCGAGAACGAGATCGCATAGCCGAGCTTGAAATCGAGCACGCCGGGAATCAGCTCCAGCGTGCTGGCGATCAGGATGGTCTGCACCTTCTCGAGCGTGTTGCTGCCGAACGCGTTGATCGGGGTGGCGTTAGGAAGGCCGGTGGCGGAGTTGGTCAAGGTACCGCTGCCGACCTGGAAGCGATCATAGGTTTCGTACAGATACGATGCCTGGATCGAGGAGCCTGGCGTGAAGCTGTAGGTGATGTCGATGCCGGCGTTCCAGGTGTTGCTCTTCTTCAGGCCGAAGAACAGCGGATCGTCCGGGTAGTCCTCGAAGCGCAGGCCGGCGGTCGGTGAAATCACGAAGTCCCGGAACACGCTGCCGGCCGGACCGGAAATGTCGAGGAAAGCGTTGGCCTTGGTCTGGTTGCGATTCGCCATATCGAACTTGCGCATCAGCAGGTTGGTGCCGTTGTTAGCCGTGGCGCTGTAGTAGGTGTCGCGCGCCATCGCCAGGCCGTCGTAATTGTCGTAGCGGCGTTCGGAATACTGGCCGCTGGTGCGCAGCGTTGCGATGTCGTGGACCTTGAAGTCCGCGGTCAGCTTGCCGATGAACTCGTTGGTGACGTTGGCGTCGCGGCGGCTGCGATCCCATTGCTCCCAACCGAAGGTGCTGCCGAATGTGACCCATTTGGCAGGGCGCCATTGCATTTCGCCGCTGGCGTTCTGCTTGGTGTAGGACATCGACAGCGATCGCCGCGGGATGCCGGCGGCGATGCCGGTCGCGGACGAATCTTCGACCACGTAATTCGGCATCAGCAATTCCGGCGTCTGGTTGTCGTTGTCGTAGTAGCGATAGCGCGTGGTGGTGCGGAACTCCGGCGTCCACTGGGTGGTGGCAGTAGTGTTGTAGAGCGCGGTGTTGACCTCGCCGTTGAGGCTCGAAGCCGGCAGGAGGAAGGTCGTGATGTTGGGATTCACGGTGAACGGCATGAAGGCTTCGTTCTGCCGCATCGTGGTGTACTGGAACGTGCTGTTCCAGCGCGTCTTGAACGGCAGGTCGATGCCGGTGGTGACGCCGGTGTTATAGGCCTGATTGCTCGGCATCAGACTGATCCGCGCCGCCGGCGAGAACACCCGCGGATTGGCGGGGTCGAAGAACGGATTCTGCACCGTGAAGGAATTAAAACTGTTGTCGTAAAGCGAGAAGCCGCCGCCGACCTGGACGTTGTAGTGTCCGCCCCAAGGGGTCGGACCGAAGTATTGGCCGCTGAGTTTGCCGATCTGGGTCGTGTCGTCGATCGGTCGCGGCGCCTGCATCTGCTGCAGTCCGGTGCCGGCGAGACCGCCGATCGGAAAGCCCGCGATCTGAGTGCCTTCGCGCTGCTCGTGCGAGTAGCTCGCTTTGACGTCCCAGTTCGGATCGGGTGTCCAGCGATAGGCTGCGCTACCCTTGCGGCGGTCGATGCCGACGTCGATCAGATTGGTCTTGCCGGCCAGCGCGTTGGTCACGGCGGCGCGCTGCGCCGCCGTGGTGGTGGTCGCCGGGGCGACGATCGACAGGGTGTTGCCGGGAACGGCGACCGGCGTCGTCAGCGTGGTGGTGCCGACGCCGTTCCAGATGCTCAGCGCGCTGGTGTTGTAGAGATGCGGGATCTCATCCCAACCCAGGGTGAGGTAATGCTCGCCGGCCTTCGAGAAGTCGAAGATGTAGCGCTGGTTGTTGTTGCCGATATTGTCGGCGCGGAGCTCATTCCAGTAGGTGCCGTCCTTGGTCTGCAGCGTCATCCGCAGATATTCGGCATAGAACCCTGGCGCGATCCGGCCGTACTCTTCGAACTTCGAACGGTTGTTGCGATCGCCGCCGCCGGCCGGATTGGTCGGCGACACCCAGGGCGTCGCCGATTTCTGTGGGCGCTGGATGAACGAGCGCCAGCCAGCTTCGAATTCGCCCGAATATGACCAGCCGCCATGAGCCGCGTCGAAATCGGGGACCGAGCGCGCAGGCTCCTCCTTGGCCACCGTCTCGGCGGTAGCGCTCAACGGTATTACGGTCACCACGGAGATTGCGGCGGACGTCAGCAGGAATTGCCTAAACGCCATTTCAAGGCCCCCTTCGCGCGAGTCGTTCCATCACCCTTCGCGGCTTGTTGGTGTGGCGAGCGACGGCGGCCGCAGCCGTCGCTGTCCCCGGCTCCGAGCTATCGGTGCCAGCGCGATCCGGACGGCGCGTTGGAGCCGTGGATGTTGTTGTGACAATTCTGGCAAGCGTTCCCGACCGCCCAGCGTGCCGAGGTCGGCAGACCAGGCTGGTTGTGCGGGTTGGTGTGACACTGCTGGCACAGCCGCTGCCGCGCGACGATCAGCAGCGACTCGTGGTTGGAGCCGTGCGGTTCGTGGCAGTTCAGGCAGTTCTCGCGCACCGGCGGATGTTCGAACAGGAACGGTCCGCGCTTGTCGGCGTGGCAGGTGTAGCAGGTGTCGTTGACGGTCGCCTCGCGCAGCAGCTTCTCGGTCGCGCTGCCGTGCGGGTTGTGACAGTTGACGCAGGTGATTTTCGTTTCGCGGATCGGCATGTGCGAGCTGCGCTGCACCTGCGCCTTGCGATCCTTGTGGCACTGGAAGCAGGTGTCCATCACCTGCACGGTCTTGAGCTGATTGCGCGGCGACACCTTGCGCATCACGGTGTGGCAGTTGACGCAGGCCAGTCCGCGGGTCTCGTGCTGCGAACCCTGCCAGTAGGTCTGGTCGCCCTTCTCGTGGCAGCTCAGACAGACGCTGTTGGCCTCGGCGACATCGAAGCCGCGGCTATCGGTCGGCCGGAACGAGCGGATGCCCCCCTTCTCACGGCCACCGCCGCCATTGACGTGTGCCGAGCCCGGGCCGTGGCAGGTTTCGCATTCCATTTTGCCCTGCGGCGTGACCTTGCCGGACTTGATGTTGCGGCCCATCACGGTCTGCTGGAACTCGTCGAACAGGCCTGCGTGGCAGGTCTCGCACGGCTTGGAGCCGACGAAGTAACGGCCATCGGGATCGCCGGGCGCGGGTGCCACCATCGGCGCGCGCCCGGCGGCGGCAGCCCTCGGCTCGCGCGTCGCGACCATCAGGACCGGCCGGGAATCATCCGCCTTGGCGGCGAGGATCTCGATAAAGCCGAACTGCTTCGGCTGCTCGATGGTGTCGTCGAAATTTTCCAGCGCCACCCAGGTGGTTACCGTGGCGGCATCGCGCACCGGCTCCGGCATCTCCGCCACGTAGTCCGGCTCGCGGGCGAGCCGCGCCGCCAGCGTGTGGCGGGTCTGGTGAGATCGCAGGATGCGCTTTTCGCTGAGGGTGGTGAGGCGCAGCGAAGCCGTAAACCGCAGGCTCTGCTCGAGCTGTGGGCCACCGTCGATCTGGGGAAGCGCCAGCAAGTTCTCGGTCGAACCATGCCCGGCAAAGCGCGTGTCGAAACGCGGGCCGGCTGCTGCCGCACCGTGCGGCGAACCATGCGCGGAGGCGCCGTGGCCCGAGATGCCGCCATGCCCGCCGCCATGTCCGTCACCAAGCGCGAGGCCGTGGGCAGGCACGGGCGTGAAGTTCTGTTCGGTCTTGCCGGCGCTCTGCAGGCCGCGCACGTAGTCGACCAGCGCATTGACCGACGGATCGACCGCGCCGACTTGGCCGTCATGCGGCAAGGCGGTGTGTCCGACCATCGCCGGTTCGGCACCGGCTGGCCAGGTCCCCCAGGCCAGCGCAATCGATACGAACAGCGACGAGATCCAGCTCCGGCGGCCGCGCCGATTTTGGTCGCGCGCAACCGCCGCCCCCCGAGAGCCCCCCATTCCGTCCCCCGCAAGTGCTCAAAGCACGATGATTTTTGTCAGACCACTATCGATCGCCGTCCACGTGTCGTGGGCGACGTCGAGCGAAGATCATTTGAGTGAAAAAGTCCGTTGGCGCAGGTTCAGCCTGCATCGCGACGCTTGCCGGAGTTGTCCGGGAAGTAATTAGCCACAATCTGTCATCAAAAGTCACACAACGTACTAAAACGCGTATTTGATCGAGATCAATTATTCACATCTGTTAGCATACGCAGCAGAACTAACAGGTCTGCGGTGGGTGGGTGGTCGATAGTCGTCGACTAACTCTTGATTGGAACTAATCAAATTGCCCTGTGCGCAATGCAGCGGCGTTCTGGATAGAGGCGCTCTGCGGTGCTCTGGCGTGTGGCGTTCTGTCGCAGGGTTGGGGCGCCGCGCCGGCGTGATGTCTTCCGCAGTGATTGATCGTCGCGGCAATATATTACTTATCGTCGCGCTTAACTGTGTGATTGGTCGGGCCGATTGATTGTCATTCTCAGAAAAATGATGATTTCGGAACGCTGCAAGGTACTCGATGGTGTCGCTGAGCCCCTCTCTGTAATCGGGTAGCGTCAATCCAGGAGGTCTGTTGCGAGACTGTCGAGTCGTCGCGCGATTGGTAAATTAGTGCGCGCGCGGCCTCTGCCCATCAATCGGGCGAGCCGACTTCCCACGACTCGCTGCTCAGCGAGCCGCGTTGTGCAACAGGACGACTCGCAATCTCAGCGATCGGCGAAGATACGGTAGCGCTGGGGCTGCAGGCCGATGCGGTCGCCGACCTTGAGCGAGTGATCCCGCGGGGCGTCGATCTCGATCAGGGTATCGCTGCCGAGGTCGTTGAGCACGATGTCGGCGCGCTGCATCGGGCCGAACGCACGCACGGCTTTGACGGCCCCTTCGAACACGCCACTGCCGCTCGGGCCGACGGCCACGTCGTGGCGCCGAACGAACAGCTTGGAAGGGCCGGCCGCGGCGTCCTGGGCGCCTAGATCGAGGTCGCGGTCGCCGAGCCGGACCCGGCCGTCACGCACCTCAACCGGCAGCACAATCGATTCCCCGATGAAGCCGTGCACGAAGGCGGATGCCGGCCGCTCATAGACGTCGCCGGGCGAGCCGATCTGTTCGATCCGGCCCTTGTCCATCACCACCACGCGATTGGCGACTTCGAGCGCTTCTTCCTGGTCGTGCGTCACGAAGATCGAGGTGACGTGAATCTCCTCGTGCAGATTACGCAGCCAAGCGCGCAGTTCCTTACGCACCTTGGCGTCGAGCGCGCCGAACGGCTCGTCGAGCAGCAAGATGCGCGGTTCGATCGCCAGCGCGCGGGCAAGCGCGATGCGCTGACGTTGGCCGCCGGACAGCTGGTTGGGGTAGCGGTCGGCGAGCCAACCGAGCTGCACCAGGTCGAGCAGATCGCCGACCCGCTTTTTGATCTCCGCTTCGCTCTTGCGGATCTTGCGCGGCTGGACGCGCAGGCCGAATGCGACGTTCTCGAACACGTTCATGTGCCGGAACAGTGCGTAGTGCTGGAACACGAAGCCAACATGACGTTCGGCCGCGCCGTGGGCCAGCGCGTCTTCGCCGTCGATCGTCACCACGCCCGAGTCCGGCCACTCGAGGCCGGCGATGATCCGCAGCAGCGTGGTCTTACCGGAGCCGGACGGACCGAGCAGCGCCATCAGTTCGCCGGTCTCGACCCGGAGATCGACATTGTCGAGCGCTCGGAAGCTGCCGAATTCCTTGACGATGTTGCGGACTTCAATGGTCATCGGGATGCAGCCCCTCTTCGATGCGGCCTTCCAGCACGGTCTTGGCGATCAGCGTCACCAGCGCGAGCAGCGCCAGCAGCGAGGCGATCGCGAATGCGGCCACCATCTGGTACTCGTTGTACAGAATTTCCACCAGCAGCGGCATGGTGTTGGTCTCGCCGCGGATATGGCCCGACACCACCGACACCGCACCGAATTCGCCCATCGCGCGGGCGTTGCACAGCAGCACGCCGTACAGCAGGCCCCATTTGATGTTCGGCATCGTGACCCGCCAGAACGTGGTCCAGCCACTGGCGCCGAGCGAGATCGCGGCTTCCTCTTCCTGCTGGCCTTGCTCCTGCATCAGCGGGATCAGTTCGCGCGCCACGAACGGGAAGGTGACGAAGGTCGTCGCCAGCACGATCGCCGGCACCGCGAAAAGGATCTGGACGCCGTGCGCCATCAGCCACGGCCCGAACCAGCCTTGCGCGCCGAACAGCAGCACGAACACGAGGCCCGAGATCACGGGAGAGACCGAGAACGGTAGATCGATCAGCGTGATCAGGAACGTCTTGCCCGGAAAGTCGAATTTCGCAATCGCCCAGGCGGCGATAACGCCGAATACCAGATTGAGGCCGACCGAAATGCCGGCCGCAATCAGCGTCAGCTTGATCGCCGCAAGCGCTTCGTTGTCGGCCAGCGCCGACAGATAGAACGCTGCGCCCTTCGCCAGGGCCTCGGAAAACACCAGGATCAGCGGCAGCACTACGAACACGGTGAGGAAAGTGAGAGCGGATCCGATGATCAGCAGCCGCACCCAAGCCGGCTCGGTGTGGGCGGAACGGCGCCCGGCGGCGGCTGGCGCGGCGGCGCCAGCAGATGCGATCGCTGTACGCCTGACTTGACTGGTGGCAACCATCGTCATGGCGTCACGCCGTGGCCAGCGACCGGGATTGCGCCCAGTGCTGGATCCGATTGAGGACGAAGATGATCAGGAACGAGAAGATCAGCATCACCACCGCGATCGCGGTAGCGTCGGCATAGCGGAATTCCGACAGCCGGATCACGATCAGCAAGGGAGCTATCTCCGAAACGTTGGGAAGGTTGCCGGCGATGAAGATCACCGAGCCGTATTCGCCGACCGCGCGAGCGAAGGCGAGGGCGAAGCCGGTGAGCAGCGCCGGCGTTAGAGACGGCAGAATAACGCGCCAGATCGTCTGCCAGCGCGAGGCGCCGAGGCATTCGGCCGCCTCTTCGAGTTCGGTGTCGAGATCGAGCAGCACCGGTTGCACCGTGCGCACCACGAACGGGATGCCGATGAAGATCATCGCCAGGAAAATGCCGAGCGGGGTGAACGCCACCTTGATCCCGAGCGCGGCAAGCGGCGCGCCGAGCCAGCCCTTTTGCGCGAACAGCGTGGTCAGCGCGATGCCGGCCACCGCCGTCGGCAACGCGAACGGGATGTCGACGATCGCGTCGAAGATCCTGCGGCCCGGGAAACGGTAGCGCACCAGCGCCCAGACGATCACCAGGCCCGCGACCAGGTTGACGCAGGCTGCAGCGAACGCCAAGCCGAACGAAATCTTCAGGGCATGCAGGGTGCGCGGCGCTGTCACCGTCGACCAGAACTCGGCGAAGCTCAGCTCGGCGGTTTTGACGAACAGCCCCGCCAACGGGATCAGGATCATCAGCGACAGCCAGGTGATCGTCAGCCCCATGGTGAGCCCGAACCCCGGCAACGACCGCCGTTGTGCAACAGCGGTCATGGCGTCACCTGTGCAGTAGCCTGGGGGATTGCGAAGGGCGTGTTCAGCACAACACCTTCATTGCGAGGAGCGAAGCGACGAAGCAATCCAGTACCGCATGCGGCGCTCTGGATTGCTTCGCTTCGCTGGCAATGACGGGAGAAGGTATCGAGGATCACACGCGGAGGGCCACACTCGCGGAGAGGTTCCCTTACCCCGCCCCTCTCCCCGCGTGCGGGAAGAGGGAGCGCGCTGCCGTTGCCGTGAAGCATGTCACCCCCAATGAGCGGTCGCGCTGCGACGCTCGCGTCGCTCAGTTCTTGTAGATCTTATCGAACACGCCGCCGTCAGCGAAGTGCTCGGTCTGCGCCTTAGTCCAGCCACCGAACACGTCGTCGATCGTGAACAGATCGACCTTGGCGAACGCGCCTTCGTGCTTCTTGGCGATTTCCGGATCGCGCGGACGGTAGAAGTTCCGTGCGGCGATTTCCTGGCCGTCCTTGGAATACAGGTACTTCAGATAGGCCTCGGCGGTCGCGCGGGTGCCCTTCTTGTCGACGACGGTATCAACGACCGCGACCGGCGGCTCGGCAAGGATCGACACCGATGGTGCCACGATCTCGAACTTGTCGGCACCGAATTCCTTCACGGCGAGATACGCTTCGTTCTCCCAGGCGAGCAGGACGTCGCCGACACCGCGTTCGACGAAGGTAACGGTGGAACCGCGCGCGCCGGTGTCGAGTACCGGAACCTGTTTGTAGAGCTTGCCGACGAAGTCCCGCGCGACCTCGGCCGACCCTGACTTCTTCAACGCATAGCCCCAGGCCGCGAGGTAGTTCCAACGCGCCCCGCCCGAGGTCTTCGGGTTCGGCGTGATCACGCTGACGCCGGATTTGAGCAGGTCGTCCCAGTCCTTGATGCCCTTCGGGTTGCCCTTGCGCACCAGGAACACGATGGTCGAGGTGTAGGGCGAGGAGTTTTGCGGCAGACGTTTCTGCCAGTCCTTCGCCAGCAGCCCCTTGTTGGCGATCGCATCGATGTCATAGGCGAGCGCCAGTGTGACGACGTCGGCCTGCAGACCGTCGATCACCGAGCGCGCCTGAGCGCCCGAGCCGCCGTGCGACTGCTTGATGGTGACGGTGTTGCCGGAATCCTTCTGATAAGCCGCGGCGAACGACTTGTTGAAATCGGCGTACAGCTCGCGCGTCGGATCGTACGACACGTTCAGCAGCGACACGTCGGCCGCGTTCGCGGCGGTCGCCACCAACAGGCCGGCGAGGATGGGGAAAAAACGGCGAAGCATCGATGATCTCCATTGTGCTTGACGACGTCGGTGTCGTCGGCGCGGAGGGGCGAAGGTCACGAACAAAGCCGGCCAAGTCAACGAAACGGCATTTCAATGTTCGCTTAGTTGCGACAGCAATGTCCTATGAAGTCTTGATCGTGTGAATGCCGCATTCCGTCTTGCCGCGTCCACGCCAGCGGCCGGCGCGTGCATCCTCACCGGTTTCGGCGCGGCTGGTACACGGCATGCAGCCGACGGAGAGAAAACCCGACGCGAGTAACGGATGCTGCGGCAGCTTTGCGGTGGCGTAGATCGCCGCGATGTCGGTCGGCGTGATATTCGCAAACGGATTGAACTTCAGCCGCTTGCCGTCGGCTTCGACCACCGGAATGTCGGCGCGCGCACCGCCCTGGAAGCGCTTGCGACCGTTGATCCAGCCGTCGAACGGCGCCAGTGCCCGCTTCAGCGGCTCGACCTTGCGGATCAGGCAGCACTTGTCCGGATCGGAAAACCACAACTCGCGCGCCGCATCGTCGCGATCGAGATCGGCGTCGAGCGGCTTGATCGAACGTACGTCACGAAGGCCGAGCACGTTGGTAAGCGTATCGCGATAGGCGAGGGTTTCTTCGAACAGCCAGCCGGTATCGAGAAACACTACCGGAATTGCCGGATCGACGTCCGCCATTACTTTCAACAGCGCCGCCGACTCGGTGCCGAATGAGGACACCAGCGCCAGCTGGTCGCGACCGATCTCGCGCAGCGCCGCGGCAATGACTTCGGCCGGCGATGCGGTCCGAAGCGCTGCGTCGAGTGCCTGCGCACGCGTCTCCACACCCGTGGAAGCGGAAGTGGAGGGGGGGAGAGATGGCGCCAGCTCGGTCATCGGTCACTACGTCCTGAGGTCACAACGTCCTGATCATCGCGGTCGATCACTCCGCCATTGTGCTCAGCATCTCGCCCGACCACGAAGGAGGATTGACTAGAAATATTTTCTATCTATGTATCTTACAAGCGCCATCGATAGAAAATTATTCTTTCTGCCGAAGGCATTTGAAAGAGAAATTCCATCTACGTTTTACGCGATCCAGAGATGCCCGTTCTCCCACCGCTTCGGACGGCGTTTCGGACCCGTAGCCACGACCGGCCCGGCGCTGATCCGGACCGCCAATTCGGGAGCTTGTCATGACGCTCGCTGCGCGAGAAACCGCCGCCCTGGATTCGGTTCCTGAGCCGCCGCTGGCGGATCAGCTCCGCGCGATGGATCACCTCGACGCGCTCGAGGCGCAGAGCATCTACATCCTGCGCGAGGCATTCGCCCGGCTGAAGAAGCTGGCGCTGCTGTGGTCGCTCGGCAAAGACTCCAACGTGATGATCTGGCTGGCGCGGAAGGCATTCTTCGGCCGCGTCCCGTTCCCGGCGCTCCACGTCGATACCGGCAAGAAGTTTCCCGAGATGTACGCCTTCCGCGACATCTACGCGAAGGAATGGGATCTCGATCTGCGTGTCGATCCATGCCCGCCGATCGACAGCGTCGATCCGACGCTGCCGCCGGCCGCACGCTCCGCTGCACGTAAGACCGAAGGTCTCAAGCTCGCTCTCGCCAAATACGGCTTCGACGGACTGATCGCCGGCATCCGCCGCGATGAGGAAGCGACGCGGGCTAAGGAGCGGGTGTTCTCGCCGCGGGGCGTGGAGGGCGGATGGGATGTCCGTGATCAGCCAGCGGAATTTTGGGATCAGTTCAACGCCTCGCCGCCGCCCGGCGCGCATCTGCGCATCCACCCGATCCTGCATTGGACGGAGGCCGACATCTGGGCCTACACGAAGCGTGAAGGTATCCCGATCATCCCGCTGTATCTGTCGCAAAACGGCAAGCGTTACCGCTCGCTCGGCGACCAGGACATCACCTTCCCGGTGAACTCGAACGCCGCCTCGATCGACGAGATCCTGCTCGAACTCGAGACCACCAAGGTACCGGAACGCGCCGGCCGTGCGCTCGACCACGAAACCGAGGACGCGTTCGAGCGGCTTCGTGTCGCCGGCTATCTGTGATCAGCACCCGTGAGTGACGCCATGACCATCGCCGTTCCGCCCGCCTCGCTCGCTGCTGACGCCGTTCGTCCGCTGGTGCGCATTGTCATCGTCGGCCATGTCGACCACGGCAAGTCGACCCTGGTCGGCCGCCTGTTGCACGAAACCGGCTCGCTGCCCGAAGGCAAGCTCGAGATGCTGAAGGCGGTCAGTGCCCGTCGCGGCATGCCGTTCGAGTGGTCGTTCCTGCTCGATGCGCTGCAGACCGAGCGCGACCAGGGCATCACCATCGACACCACTCAGATCCGCTTCCGCACGCCCTCGCGCGACGTGGTGCTGATCGACGCCCCCGGCCACGCCGAATTCCTGCGCAACATGATCACCGGCGCCTCGCAGGCCGACGGCGCGGTGCTGATCATCGACGCGCTCGAAGGCGTGCGCGATCAGACCCGGCGTCACGGCTATCTGCTGCAGCTGCTCGGCATCAAGCAGGTCGCCGTCGTGGTCAACAAGATGGACCGCGTCGAGTTTTCGGCTGCGCGGTTCGGTGACATCAGCAACGAGATCACTGCGCATCTGACCTCGCTCGGTATTACGCCGACGGCCGTGATTCCGATCTCGGCCCGTGAGGGTGACGGCGTGGCGGCGCGCACCGACAACATCGCCTGGTACGACGGCCCGACCGTGGTCGAAGCGATCGACAAACTGACGCCGGCGCAGCCGCTCGACGCATTGCCGCTGCGGCTCGCCGTGCAGGCGATCTACAAGTTCGACGATCGCCGTATCGTCGCCGGCCGCATCGAGTCCGGGCATCTGCGGGCGGGCGACGACATCGTCATCATGCCGGCCGGCAAGATCGCCAAGATCAAGACCGTCGAAGGTTGGCCGGTGACCCCGCTTGCCGGCGCGTTCGGCGCCGGCCGTTCGGTCGGCATTACGCTCGACCGTGAGCTGTTCGTCGAGCGCGGCGATGTGATCGGCCATGCCGGCAATGCTCCACGCGACACCCGCCGGCTGCGCGCGCGGATTTTCTGGCTGCACGATCAGCCGCTCACCGCCGGCGTCTCGGTGCTGGTGCGGCTCGGCACCCGTGAGACCCGCGCGAACGTCGTGGCGATCGAGAAGGCGGTCGATCCCGGCGATCTCGCCAGCGAGGCCGCAACCGAGATCAAACGCAACCATGTCGGTGAAATCGACCTGTCGCTGTCGCAGCCGGTGGCGGCCGATCCGGCCGATAACAATCCGCGCACCGGGCGGCTGGTGATCGAGATCAACGGCCGGATTGCGGGCGGCGGTCTGGTGCTCAGCGTCGACAGCGGCCAGCGCGCCGCCACCGCCGATATCGTGCCGGTGGAGTCCGCGCTGCTGCCGGGCGAACGCGCCGCGCGCTATCGCCACAATGGCGCGGTGTTGTGGTTCACCGGGCTGCCGGGCTCCGGCAAGACCACGATCGCGCGGGCGCTCGAGCGCCGGCTGTTCGATCGTGGCGGCTCGCCGATCCTGCTCGACGGCGACACGTTGCGCGCCGGGCTCAACAGCGACCTCGGCTTCTCGCCGGCGGACCGTGCGGAGAACATCCGCCGCCTCGGCGAGATCGCGGCGCATCTGGCCGCCAACGGCCACATTGCCATCGTCGCGGCAGTATCGCCCGGGCTCGCCGACCGTGCCGCGGCACGCCGCATCGCCGGCGATCGCTTCCGCGAGATTCACGTCGCGACGTCGGCTGAAGTTTGCGAGCAGCGCGATCCGAAGGGGCACTACGCCAAAGCGCGTTCCGGCGGCCTGCCGAACTTCACCGGGATCGGCAACGACTATCAGCCGCCGACCGCCAGCGAATTGGTGCTCGACACCGCCGGCCTGTCGGTCGGGGAAGCCGTGGCGCAGGTCGAGACCATGCTGGCGCAGACCGACGTGCTGATCGAAGACCCCGCCGACCTCGCGGCGCATATCTGACGCGAGTTATGGCGTCGCAACGAGACGGTCGAGCGGAGCATTCAGGCACCACCGCAGGCCGGATTCGGGGTAGCTGATCTCGACGTCGGCGCCGAGCGCCGAGCGGGGATTTCGGTCGATCATCACGGTGCCGAAGCCGGCACGGTTCGGCGCGCCGACCGGCGGGCCGCCTTGCTCATGCCAAATCAGGTCGAGCTTGCGGCCATCGACTGTATGGCGGATCTCGCAAGCGATCCGCACGGTGCCGTCTGCATTCGAGAGCGCGCCATACTTGGTCGCATTGGTGGTCAGTTCGTGGATCGCCAGCCCGATCGTTTCGGAGGCGACCGGCGACAGCAACAACTCGCGTTCGCCCTCGATCAGCACGCGGGTGCCGATCAGGTCGTTCACCGCGGCGAGCTGCGATTCGATCAATTCACCGATCGGCGTTCCGGACCAGTTGCGCTTGATCAAGAGGTCCTGGTTGCGGCTGAGCGCCTGCAGCCTTGCGCCGAGGCTTTCGGCGAAGCTGCGATCTGCGGTGCGCATCACCATCGCCTGCACCACCGCCAGCATGTTCTTGGCACGGTGATTGATCTCCCCCATCAGCATTTGGATCTGCTGCTCATGCTGGCGCTGCACCGTGATGTCGGTATTGGTACCGAACCAACGCCGGACCTCGCCGCCGTCGTCGCGCAGCGGCATCGCGCGCGACAGAAACCAGCGATACTCGCCGTCTTTGCCGCGCAGCGGGAACGTATCTTCCCACGCCTCGCCGGTGTCCCAGCTGTGCTGCAGCTTGCTGCGCACCCTTTCGAGATGATCGGGGTGGTGCAGCGCTGTCCAACCCGAGCCTTGCAGCTGTTCGAGCGTAGTGCCGGTGTAGTCGAACCAGCGATCATTGTACCAGAACACGGTGCCGTCGCTCTCGGCGATCCAGGCGAGCTGCGGGATCGAATTGGCGAGGCTCCGGAACTGGTGTTCGCTGGCGACCAGCCGGCGGCGGATCTCCACGGTCTCGGTGATATCGTGAGCGATCTTCGAGGCACCGACGATGCGGCCGTCAGGATCACGAAGCGGCGATACCGTCACGGCGACATGAATCCGCCGCCCGCTTTTATGCAGCCGCTCGGTCTCGAATTTCGGCACCATCTCGCCGGTCCGGATCCGCTGCAGGATGTCGTCTTCCTCGTGCTGGCGGTCCGGCGGGATCAGGACGCGGATCGAGTTCCCGATCATCTCGTCGGCGGTCCAGCCGAAAATCTGCTCGGTCGCCGGGTTCCAGCTCTGCACGTTTCCTTCCACGTCTTTGGAAACGATGGCGTCGAATGAATTCTGAACGATCGCCGCGAATTGATGGTGAGCGGTCGTGAGCGGCTTGGGTTGGTTGGGCATTCGCGGTGCGGGGTTCCATTGGGCGTAGTCCGACGGCGGCTGGGTTCGCCGGTCAGACCCCGCGGGCAATCAACACCAGATGCCGCCCGCCCGCTATCTCATTTGTGACGAGCGTAGCGGCTTATATCGAGCTACCCGGCCACGGCGGCCGGCTCGGCCAGGATGCAGCGCGCCATCCGCCCTGGCCCGAGAGCCACCTCAGGCGGCAGGCCTGCGGAACAGCGCGGCTGGGCATGGGCGCAGCGCGGCGCGAACGAGCAGGCGACGGGCTTGGTATCGAGCGACGGCGGTGCGCCCGGAATCGTCTCCAGCCGCGCGCCGCGCTTGGCGCCGTGCACGGTCGAGGCGAGCAGGCCCTGCGCGTAAGGATGCTGCGGATCACGGACGATGTCGCGCAAGGAACCCTGCTCGATGGTCTGGCCGGCATACATCACGGCGACGCGGTCGCAGATTTCGATCGCCACGCCAATATCGTGGGTGACGAAGATCACCGACATGCCGAACTCGCGCTGCAGTTCGCGTAGCAGCAGCAGGATCTGGATCTGCACGGTGGCGTCGAGCGCGGTGGTCGGCTCGTCGGCGAGCAGGATCTTCGGCTTGCAGGCGAGCGCCAGTGCGATCATCGCGCGCTGCCGCATGCCGCCGCTCATCTCGTGCGGATAGGCGTCGAGCCGCCGCTTCGCCGAGGGAATCCGGACCACCTCGAGCATTTCGAGCGCGCGGGCCATCGCCTCGCGCTTGCTCTTGCCTTCGTGCCGCATCACCGACTCGGCGATCTGCTGGCCGACCGTGTAGACCGGATCAAGCGCCAGTGCCGGCTCCTGGAAGATCATCGACACGGTCTGGCCGCGGAAGGTCGACAGCGCTTCGTCATCGAGCGCCAGCACATCCTGGCCGGCGACCCGGATGCTGCCGGAGATCGCGGTGCGCTTCTTTGGCAGCAGCCGCATCAGGGCGCGTAGCGTCACGCTCTTGCCCGAGCCGGACTCGCCGAGCAGGCCGAGAACCTCGCCCTGGCCCAGCGTGAGGTTGAGGTCGTTGATGGCGTACACGGTCCGCTCGCCGGTGAAGCGAACGTTGAGATCGCGGATGTCGACCAGGTTGCTCATCTACAGCTCCGGGCATTGCCGATGGAAGTCGGTGGCGCGCTGCCAGCCTGCGCCGATCCGCAGCAGCGTCGCTTCGTCGAACGGGCGCCCGATCAGTTGCAGGCCGATCGGCAGGCCGGCGTTCGAGAAGCCGCAGGGCAGCGCCAGCGACGGCAGGCCGAGATAGTTGATCGGCCGGGTGAAGCGGGTCAGCCGCTGGATCACAGCTTCGGCGTTCAGGCTGTTGCCGACGTCGCTCTCGGTGATCGTCGGTGCCGGCACCGGCGACACGGGCGCCAGCACCGCATCGACGCCGGCCACGGCCGCGACGAACTCGGCGAGCGCCACGCCGCGCCAGCGCATCGCTTCGAGATAGGTGACGGCCGGAATTGCCAGCGCGTTCTGCAGCCGCATCAGCACCTGCGGGCCGTAATCCTGCGGACGCTCGCGCATCCACTGGCCGTGGAAGCCGGCAGCTTCGACCGCGAGCACGAGCTGTGCGGCGGCGCTGAGCTGGCGCTGATCCGGCAGTTCGACTTCGACGATGCGGACGCCTTCACGCGCCAGCGCCGACTTGGTGTCGTCGAGCACGCGCGTCACCTCTGGATCGAGATCGTCGACATAGAACGATTTCGGAATGCCGATGCTGATGCCCTGTAGCGACTGCCTGGTGGCGGCCAGATAGTCCGGCACCGGGCGATGCGACGCGGTCGGGTCGGCGGGATCGGCGCCGGCCATCAGGCCGGTGAGCAGTGCGCAGTCTTCGGCGGTCCGGGCCAGCGGCCCGACGGTGTCGAGCGAATGCGACAGCGGCATCGCGCCGGCGCGGCTGACCAGCCCGACGGTGGTCTTCAGTCCGGTGACGCCGCAGAAATGCGCCGGCATCCGGATCGAACCGCCGGTGTCGGAGCCGAGCGCCGCAAACGTCAGCCGCGCGGCGACTGCCGAGCCGGAGCCGGACGACGAGCCGCCGGTGATGTGGTCGAGGCCCCACGGATTGCGCACCGCGCCGTAATGCGCGTTGTGCCCGGTCGGGCCATAGGCGAATTCGGACATCTGCAGAGTGCCGAGCCGCACCTGGCCGGCGTCCTTCAGTCGCTGCAGCGCGGTCGAGGTGGTGGTGGCGACGAAGTCGCGGCGGATCTTGGAGCCGCAGGTCACGACGAAGCCGGTCTCGTAGTACATGTCCTTGTGGGCCAGCGGCACGCCGTGCAGCGGGCCTTTGCGCTCGCCCTTGGCCAGTGCAGTGTCGGCCGCATCCGCTGCAGCGAGCGCGCTCTCAGGCTCGATCGCCATGAAGGCGTTCAGCTTCGGCTGCGCCCGCGCGATGCGATCGAGGCAGGCTTGGGTAGCGTCACGTGACGACAGTTTCTTGGACGCGATCGCCTCGGCGACTTCGGTCAGCGTCAGCAGCGCAGGATTGCCGAGGCTCATCGCGCGCCCTCGTTCTGCGCTACAACGTACGTAGATGGTTCGAGATCGAATGGAAGCGTACCGGCGATCGGCGTGAAACCATCGAACGCCGGGCCGATCGAATTGGCGATCCGCGCCGCAACTTCGTCGTCGACCGGGAGTCCTGCGATCGCCGCCATCTTTTTGATCGTGGCGGGGGCGGGTTTGATCATTGCTGATTTCTCCTTATGGGGCGCGGCTATGTCCCGAGCCGGGGATCGCCATGAAACACGCGGCCTGATGGCCGCTGTCGCCGATCGACGACAGCTTCGGCTTGGCCTGCGAGCATAACGCCTCGGCGAACGGACAGCGCGGATGAAAACGACAGCCGGCCGGCGGATCGATCGGGTTCGGCGGATCGCCGGTGATCGGCGGAACCTCGGTGCGGCGATCCGGATCGGACGACGGCATCGCGGCGAGCAGAGCCCGCGTATAAGGATGCGCCGGCGCATCCCACACTTCGTCGACCGGACCGAGTTCGACGACTTCGCCGAGATACATCACCAGCACACGGTCGGAGATGTAGCGCACCACGTTGAGGTCGTGGCTGATGAACAGGTAGGTCAGGCCGAATTCGCGCTTCAGGTCCGCGAGCAGATTCAGCACCTGCGCCTCGACCGATTTGTCGAGCGCGGAGACCGACTCGTCGAGGATCACCAGTCGCGGCGACAGGGCGAGCGCGCGCGCGATGTTGACGCGTTGGCGCTGGCCGCCGGAAACCTCGTGCGGATAGCGATGCGCGAAGTTCTCGGGGCGCAGGCCGACTTTGCCCAGCAGTTCGCGCGCCAGCGCACGAGCGCTGGCATCGCTCATGCCGTGGACTTTCGGGCCGAACGCGATCGAGTCCTCGATCGTCAGCCGCGGGTTGAGCGACGCGTAGCTGTCCTGAAACACCATCTGCATGCCGCGGCGTAGTTCGCGCAAGCTCAGCTCGCGCCCGACCTGGCGGGCGTCGAAGATGATCTCGCCGGCGGTCACCGGCATCAGGTGCATCAACAGCCGCGCGGTCGTGGACTTGCCGCAGCCGGACTCGCCGACGATGCCCAGCGTCTCGCCCTTGGCGATCGAGAAGGTGACGTCGTCGACCGCCCGCACCGTCTTGGCGCCGCCGAACAGCCCGGTGCCGCGCACCGGGAAATGCTTGGTGAGACCGTTGACCTGTAACAGCGGCTGGGCGGCGCCGCCGATGTCTTCGATCGGCTCGAACTTTTCGACCTCTGCGATTGCGGAGACAATTTTGCTCATCGCATTAGTTCCTGATGTCCATGGCGCTGCGCATCGAGTCGCTCAGCAGGTTGAAGCAGATCGACACTGCGAAGATCATCACGCCGGGCAGCGCCGCCACCCAGGGATTGACATAGATCGCGGTGCGCAGCGTGTTCAGCATCAGGCCCCATTCCGGCTCCGGCGGCTTGGTACCGAGGCCGAGGAACGACAGGCCGGCGGCCAGGATCATCGACACCGAGATCAGGCCGGTGGCGTAGACGAAGATCGGCCCGAGCACGTTGCCGAGCATGTGCACCCGCATGATGGTGAACGCGCCGGCGCCGGACGCGCGTGCGGCTTCGACGAAGTCCATGTTGCGGACGCTGGTGGTGACGCTCTCGGCGACCCGGGTGATCTGCGGCACGAACACCACGGTGAGCGACACGATCGAGTTGGTGATGCCGGCGCCGAGCGCACCGGAGATCGCGATCGCCAGCAGCACCGAGGGGAACGCGTAGAACACGTCGATGGTCCGCATGATCGCGGTGTTGACCTTGCCGCCGACATAGCCGGCGACCAGCCCGAGCGAGGTGCCGATGACGAAGGCAAAGATCACCGGCAACACGCCGATGAACAGCGACAGCCGGCCGCCATAGACCAGCCGGGCCAGCATGTCGCGGCCGAGCTCGTCGGTGCCGAGCGGGTAGTTGGCGGTGCCGATCGGCTTCAGCCGCCGGATCATCGAGCCTTGATACGGATCGGCGAGATGCAGCCACGGCGCCAGCACCGCAGCGAGCACGATCAGCAGCAGGATGATGCCGCAGGCGAGCGCGATCTTGTCGCGGATCAGGCGGCGGCCGACATTGGCCCAATAGCCGCGGGCTTTGCCGGCGGGTGCGGTCTGCGGTGCTGCGTCGGAAGCGGTCAAACTCATCGTCGGAGCTCCCATGACATCAGGCCCGCTTGATCCGCGGATCGATCAGCGCCTGGGCGATGTCGACCGAGAGATTGAGCAGCACGAAGAACAGCGCCAGTACCAGGATCGTGCCCTGCAGCAGCGGCAGGTCGCGCTGGAAGATCGCAGAGTTGAGGAGCAGGCCGGAGCCCGGCCAAGAGAACACCGTCTCGACCAGGATCGAGCCGCCGAGCATGTAGCCGAGCTGCAGGCCCATCACCGCGAGTGCGGTCGGGGCGGCGTTCTTGATGACGTGGCCGAACACTCCGGTTTCACGCAGGCCCTTGGCGCGCAGCGCCTCGACGAAATCCTGCGACAGGATATCGCCGGTCAGCGCCCGCACCGTGCGAGTGACGATGCCCATCGGAATGACCGATGTGGTGATCGCCGGCAGGATCAGATAGCGCAGATGCGCCCAGTCCCATGCCCATTGCCCGGAGCCGCCGGGGCCGGCGCCGACCGCGGGCAGCCAGTTGAGTTGCACCGAGAACACGATCACCAGCACCATGCCGAGCCAGTAGTGCGGCACCGAGACGCCGGCGATGGCGATGCCGGTGGCCAGCTTGTCGATCCAGGTATCGCGGAAGTAACCGGCGATCAGGCCGAACAGCAGGCCGAACGAGAACCCGATGATTGCCGCCGCGATCGCCAGCATCACGGTGTTGGAGACCGCACGCATCACCTCGGCCAGCACCGGCCGGCCTGTGGCGATCGAGGTGCCGAGATCGCCGTGCACCGCCTTCCACAGCCACAGCCCGAACTGCACCGGCAGCGGCCGGTCGAAGCCGTAAGCGGCGCGGAGCTGCGCCGCGAGTTCCTGCGACGCGTCCGCCGGCAACACCGCGACCAGCGGATCACCCGGCGTGATGTGCACCAGCAGGAAACACACCAGCGCGACGCTGAGGACGATCGGAACGACATAGACGATGCGGCGGGCGATATAGGCGAGCACGGTGCACCTTCGATTCAGTCAGACCAGGACGACTTCCTTGCCCTTCTCCCCTCGTGGGAGAAGGTGGCGCGGACGACGTCCGCGCCGGATGAGGGGGCGAGGCGGGAGAGACGCGTCACCGCGTCTTCCCCTCACCCGTCTGCGCGCCTGGCGGCGCGCATCCACCCTCTCCCACGAGGGGAGAGGGGAGCCGTCTCTTACGGCGCGATCGACACCGGGGAGAAGTCGACGAACCAGCTCTTCGGCTGCACGAAGCCCTTGATCTTCGGGCTCAGTGCACGCGGACCAACGTCGTGGGCGACGTAGAGGAACGCTGCGTCGTCGATCGAGGCGGCGTTGAGCTCGGCGAGGACGTCGTCACGCTCCTTGTCGGTGAAGGTGGTGCGCGCCTTCTTCACCAGCTCGTCGAACTTCGGGTTGTTGATGTAACCCCAGTTGTTCGACACCGGCGGCGCCATCGACGACTGCAGGAAGCGCACCAGCGCGAAGAACGGGTCCATAGCCGCGTAAGTGACGTTGATCGCATCCGAGCCGTTCGCCGACGGATCCTTGACGCCGCGGCGCCAATTGGTGAACAGCGTGTTCCATTCGATCACGTCGAGCTTGACGTCGAAGTAACACTCCGCCAGCGCCTGCTGCAGATACTCGTTCATCGGCAGCGGCAGCATCTGGCCCGAGCCGGACGCCGAGGTCTGCACCTTGACGGTGAGCTTCTTGTTCGGGCCGAAGCCGGCTTCCTTCATCAGCTTCTGCGCCGCGGGCAGATCGTACTTGATCTGGAACTGCGGCTTGCCGCGCCAGGGGTGACCCGGCTCGAACGTGCCGGTGGCCGGCACCATCAGGCCCGACAGCAGGCCGTCGCGCATGCCTTCACGATCGATACACAGATTGGCGGCGCGGCGGACGCGGATGTCGTTCCACGGCGAGCCTTCGATCCGCGAGAATTGCCACGGCCAGACGTGCGGCTGTTCGTTCTTCTCGATCTTGAAGCCGCGGCCTTCGATCTCCTTCACCGCATCCGGCGCCGGCGCTTCGATCCAATCGACCTGGCCGGAGAGCAGCGCCGCGGTCCGGGCGTTGGCTTCCGGCATCGGCAGCAGAACCATGCGATCGACGTGCGGCACGCGGTTCTTGTCCCAGTAACCGTCGTTCTTGGTGAGCTCCAGCCGCTCGCGCGGCGTGAACTTCGCCATCTTCCACGGGCCGGTGCCCGACGCATCCTTGGCGAACGCGGCCCAAGCGGCGGTCGACTTCGCCTTGGCGTCGGCGCCCTCGGCCTTGTCGTACAGCGCCTGCCAATTGGTCGGGCTCGCCATGAACAGGTTGGTGAGGTTGATGGGGAGGAAGCTGTCGGGCTCCTTGGTCGTCAGCTCGACGGTCAGGTCATCGATCTTCTTAGCCGAGACCAGCGTCGGCATCCGCGATGCGGTCACGCCGATCTGGCTGGGATCGTATTGCGGTGCTTCTTTGTTGAGCACCTTATCGACGTTCCACACCACGGCGTCGGCGTTGAAGTCGCTGCCGTCGTGAAACTTCACGCCGGGGCGGAGTTTGAAGATCCACTTTGTATGATCAGCGTCTTCGACCTTCCACTCGGTGGCGAGGCCGGGGATAACCACGCTCGCTTTGGTTGCCGACGACAGATCCCACATCGTCAGGGCGTCATACATCGTCAGCCCGGTGAAGCGGTTACCTTCGAAGCCCTGATCGGGCTGACCGAGCGTGCGCGGAATGTCTGCGGCCGTCATGCCGATGCGCAGCACCGATTCGGCGGACGCCAGCGACGGCACCATGAAGACGCTTGCCATCGACAGAGCGAGCAGCGCAGCGCGACGGTTGTTACGACGAAAATTACGCATTCGACGAGAGTCCCTTTGCAGTGACTAATTGGCAGGCTGGTCAATGCAATGCATGTGCCAGCCAAAGCGGCAGTCCGACGCCGCCCGCCTTGACGAAGACGCGCAGACCCCCAATGCAAAACTGCAGGTCCGGCGTGGCGCGCCCGTTGCAAGTGGTTCGCCCATCGTCATCAGGAGATCAGTTGCGATGCGACTTAAGAGTTCATGGGTGCTGGGCGCGTTGTTTGCTGCGGCGAGCGCAATCGGTGCGGCGCGTGCGGAAACAGTGGTGCGTTACGGGATCTCGATGGCCGATATTCCGCTGACCACGGGGCAACCGGATCGCGGCGCCGGCGCGTATCAGTTCACCGGCTACACGATCTATGATCCGCTCGTGGCGTGGGAGATGAACGTCGGTGATCGGCCCGGCAAGCTGGTGCCGGGGCTCGCCACCGAATGGAAGGTCGATGATGCCGACAAGACCAAATGGCGCTTCACCTTGCGCAAGGGCGTCAAGTTTCACGACGGCAGCGACTTCAACGCCGATGCGGTGATCTGGAATCTCGACAAGGTTCTCAACGATAAGGCGCCGCAATTCGACAAGCGCCAGAGTGCGCAGGTGAAGACGCGGCTGCCGTCGGTGAAGAGCTACGCCAAGATCGACGATTCCACCGTCGAGATCACCACCAAGACGGTCGACTCGTTCTTTCCCTATCAGATGCTGTGGTTCCTGGTTTCGAGCCCGGCGCAGTATGAGAAGGTCGGAAAGGACTGGGATAAGTTCGCCGCCAATCCGTCGGGCACCGGTCCCTTCAAGCTCACCAAGCTGGTGCCGCGCGAGCTCGCCGAGCTCACCAAGAACGATGAGTATTGGGACAAGTCGCGGCTGCCGAAGACCGACAAGCTGGTGCTGATCCCGATGCCTGAAGCGTTGACCCGCACCAACGCGCTGCTGGCCGGGCAGGTCGATCTGATCGAGACGCCTGCGCCCGACGCGGTGCCGCAGCTCAAGGCTGCCGGCATGAAGATCGTCGACAACGTCACGCCGCACGTCTGGAACTATCACCTCAGCGTGCTGCCCGGCTCGCCCTGGACCGACGTGCGCCTGCGCAAGGCGCTCAATCTCGCGATCGATCGCGAGGCGGTGGTCGGACTGATGAACGGCCTCGCCAAGCCGGCGGTCGGACAGGTCGATCCCTCGAGCCCGTGGTTCGGCAATCCGTCGTTCAAGATCAAATACGATCTGGCGGAAGCCAAGAAGCTGGTGAAGGAAGCCGGCTATTCGCCGGAGAAGCCGCTGAAGACCACCTTCATCATCGCCAATGGCGGCACCGGCCAGATGCTGTCGCTGCCGATGAACGAGTTCCTGCAGCAGAGCTTCAAGGAGATCGGCATCGACGTCGAGTTCAAGGTGGTCGAACTCGAAGTGCTGTACACCGCATGGCGCAAGGGCGCGGCCGACGAATCCAACGCCGGCATCACCGCCAACAACGTTGCCTACGTCACGTCCGATCCGCTCTACGCGATCGTGCGGTTCTTCCACTCCGGGCAGGTGGCGCCGGTCGGCGTCAACTGGGGCGGCTACAAGAATCCGAAGGTCGATGCGCTGATCGACGAGGCCAAGACCACGTTCGAGCCGAAGAAGCAGGACGAACTGCTGGCGCAGGCGCACTCGCTGATCGTCGACGACGCTGCGCTGGTGTGGGTGGTGCACGATACCAATCCGCACGCGCTGTCGCCGAAGGTGAAGAGCTTCGTGCAGGCCCAGCACTGGTTTCAGGACCTGACCACGATTGGGCTGCAGTAACCAAGCGCAACAAAAGCGATCACAAAAAGGGCTGCGTACGAAAATGCGCAGCCCTTTTTTGTCGCCCGCTGCACAAACTTATCGCTTGGCCAAAGCTCAGCTTATCGTTGGTCGGTGGTGTCGCCTAAGAACAATGCAAGCTGTGCCTATTCGTGGCGCTGCGCGGGCGTCCTGCGCGACAACGCAGCAGCGCCGGCCAGAGGTATTTGGCCGTCGCGCTACCACCATGCGACCTCTCGTCACCACCATCCGTTCGGCGAGTGCCCATCGGCCGCGTCGGGTTCTATCCTGCCCCCGTCGTCAATCGCGACGCGGGGGGACGAGCGAGTATGACCAGCCAACGCGGATTTTGGGACCGGATGGCCGAGCGCTACGCCGCGCGGCCGATCAAGGACGTTGCCGCCTATGAGGCGATGCTGGCGGACGCGGCCGGGCGGCTGTCGCCGTCCGATCGGGTGCTCGAGATCGGTTGCGGCACCGGCGGCACCGCGATCCGCCTCGCGCCCGGGGTGGCGCAGTGGATCGCGACCGACCTGTCGCCCGAGATGGTGCGGATCGCCAGCGCGAAGCCGGCGCCGCCAAATCTGAGTTTCGTGGTCGCCGATGCCGATCTCTCCACCGGCGAGCCGCCATACGATGCGGTTTGCGCGTTTCTGATCCTGCATCTGGTCGACGACATCCGCACCACGCTGTCGGCCATTCGCGACCGGCTCAAGCCCGGCGGCCTGCTGCTGAGCAAGACCTATTGCATCGGCGACATGAACCCCGCGCTGCGCTGGGGCGTGATCCCGGTGCTGCAGCGGATCGGCTGGGTGCCGCCGATCAAATCGCTGACCGCGCAGCAGCTTCGGGCCGTGATCGCAGAGGCCGGCTTCGAGATCGAGGCCTCGCGCACCTTCGGCAGCAACAGCCACGCCCATTACATCGTGGCGCGCAAGCCGGCCTGAGCTACTTCGGCGATCGCCCTGGCAAGGCTCGCATGCCGGGACGCTCGCAAGGGTGTTAGTCCGGGAAGTCGCGGGCGGTCAGCTGGCCGTCGCCGTCCTTGTCGATCGCCTTCATCCACGCCGCGCTGCCGTCGATGAATTCGGCGCGTGACACCCGGCCGTCGCCGTCAGTGTCGTTACGCGGCAGCGTCAGGCCGTCGGCGATCTGCCGGATCTTGACCTGCTCTTCGGCAGAGAACCGCGCGATGCCGGCATCGCGCACCTTGTCGAAGCGCGCATATTCGTCGCGATCGAGATAGCCGTCGGCATTGGCGTCGAAGGCATAGAAACGATGCTCGCGTCCCTGCTTGATCTCGGCCAGCGTGACGACACCGTCATTGTTGCCGTCCCATTGCTCCAGGAAGTGCGAAAGGCTGACCGAGTCCGCGGCGATCGCCGGCGCGACAAGTGTGGCGGCCGCGATGGCCGCCAGAAGAAGGCGTTTGGTCATATCGTATCCTTGCTGGTTGATCAGAACGACGCCTTGATGCCGGCGTAGAAGCCGCGGCCGTCGCCAGGCAGGAAAGCCGCCTGATCGGGCCGCGCCTGATCCACCACCAGCGAGGTCGCCGCATAGGTCTTGTTGAACAGGTTGGTGATCTCGCCGAACACCCGGAATGTCTTGTTGATCCGGTACTCGCTGCGCAGATCCACTACCGCGTAGGGATCGGCATACAGCGTATTCATATTGTCGACCGGCACCGACGCCGGGCTCCAGCGCACCGCGCCTTGCACCATCCAGGCGTCGGTCGCCTGCAGCTGCAGCTGCGCGTAGATCAGATGCGGCACCGCGCCGCCGAGCTTGTTGTTGCCGCGCAGCGGATCGTTGACGAAGCGGAAGTCCTGATAGGTGTAGGCAAGCCGGCCGGAGAGCTTGTCGGTGAATTTCACGCCGGCGCCGAGCTCGATACCGAAATGCGTGGTGCGGTCGGCATTGATCGCTCCGATCGAGGCGCCGGTGACGTCGCGCAAATTGAGCAGCTCGTTGTCGATCCACGAGTAGTAGGTGACGACGTCCCACGAGAACCGATCGGCCCGGCCGCGCCAGCCGCCTTCGACCGTCACGGCGGTCTGAGCCGACAGGTTCGGCGTCGCGAACGCCGCGGCCTTCAGATTCGGGTTGGGGGGCGTCGGTCGCCCGGGGCTGGAATTCGGCGTGCCGTTGATGGTGGCGATCAGGTCGTCATGGGTCGGCGGCTCGAAGCTGTGGCTGCCGGCGATGAAGAAGGTTTGCGTCGCGTCGGGCCGATATGACAGCGCCAGGCTCGGATTCCAGCCCGAGTAGGATCGCGCGTAGCCGTTGTCCTGGGTCGGCACCGAGCCGTTCGGCAGCAGCACCGTGGGCTTGGCCGGATTGTACGCGATCGTCGGCCGCGTCGCGGCGGTGTAGCGGTCGTCATTGTCGCGGGTTGCATAGGCGTAAGAGATCGCCGGCGACACCGTCCATTGCTGCCACACCGGCACATTGGCGCCGGCGAACAATGACAGCGTCTGTGCGTCGAGCCGGTTACTGCCGAACTGCGCGCCGGTCATGCCGCTCTGGTTGAGATAGTAGTCGCGATCCGCCGAGCCGACACTGTATTGCGCAGTGGTTTCGAACAGCGGCAGCAGCGCGTCTGCCGGGTTGTAGGCGTAGCGCACGAGGCCGGTGAAGTCGCCGCCCTTGGTGCTGCGCACCCCTGAAGAGATCGGAAACCGGAAGGTGTCGTCGGTGTAGGTGTAGCCGAGCGCGATATCGATCAGATGCGCGTCGAATGTCGCGGTGGTGCGGTTGCCGATCATGAACTGGCTGGCGTCGCGCCGCGGCTTGTCGCGCACTGCGTTCGGCCCCGGATTGATCGCGACGCCGTTGACCACGGTCGGCCCGGTCGCGGTCTGCCGCGGATTGGCGAACAGCGCGTCCTTGTTGATCGGACCGGCGACGTCGAAGCCGAGATCGGTGTAGCCGAGGAAGAACCGGGTCTTGATGTTCTCCGACAGCGCGATGCCGACATTGGCGTTGAGGCTGGTGCGGTCCGATGAATTGTAGTCGCGGAAGCCGTCGCGGCGGGTGGTGTCGAACTGCAGGAACGCGTCGACATTGTCCTTCTTGGTGCCGATCTGCGCGCTGCTGTTGATCTGGCCGAAGCTGCCGCCGCTCACCGACATCTGGACGCCGGGCTGGCTCGATCCGGTCGGCGAGACGAAGTTGATCGCGCCGCTCAGCACGGTGGCGCCGAGCCGGTTGGCCATATAGCCGCGATACACTTCGATCGATTCGGCCTGCCGCGGATTGGCGAAGCCGACGACGTAGGAGCCGTCGGCGCGGTTGATCGGCAGGCCGTTATACAGCACCAGCACGCCGCGTTCGGCCGGATTCTGCTGCGCCGAGCCGCGCATCTGAATTCGCGGCTGGTCGTTGGCGCCAAGGAAATTCTGGATGATCAGCCCGGGAACGCCGGACAGCGTATTGGCGAGCGTCGGATTGCCCGCGTTCGGCATGTCGTTCTGCGACACCAGCGCGACGCCGCCGGCCAGCACGTTGAAGCGCTCGCGCACCAGGTCCACGGTCTGAACGGCGGAAGCTGCCGGTGCCGCGCTTGGCGTCGTCGCGGGGGCGGCACGGCGCACCACGGAGCGCGGCCGCGCCGGCGCTCGCACGGCTTCGCGCCGCTGCTCGACCACGATGGTGTCGAGCGTGATGGTGGCACCCGGTGTCGCCGATTGCGCAAAGCAGAGCTGGCTGCTCGAGGTCAGCAGGGCCGCGAGCGTGATGGTTCGCAGCGGCCGGCGTGGTGCCGCCGCAAGCGTCTTGCCGATCAGGCTGCGTGTGTCCGGATGCGCATCCGCTTTCATTCTTCGATCCCGTCCATTCGTTCATCGCCCGCCTCGTCGGCGTGCGGCGCGGCGATGGCTCGCCCTCCTTGCGAATGAAAGATCGCGCCTTACGGGACGCGACAGCAGGTACACAGGCCCGCGTGAGCGACCGCGATCACGACCCTTCGGTTCTGATCTCGATGGCAATCGGGCTTTCTCGATCAGCACCGACCATAGCGAGCGCATCGACGCGGCTTTTTGCTTTCGAGCAAACAACGCCGGCCGCGGGCGCGCCGGCCCCCTAGAAAAGCTCGCGACTGTGACAATTCTTCACGTGCCGATTAGAGGCCTTCAAAACCACAGCGAGCGGCGCCGCTGATAGGAAGGAGCCGTAGGAAACGCCCGCTGATAAACCCCGCAGGGTCGCAAGGTTGATGATGGAAAAGGGTGTCCTACGCGCCGCTGCCACACGCAGCGCGCTGTTCTCGCAATTGCCGCCCGCGGAGACGTCGCGCCTTTTGGATGCGTCGAACCTGCGGCAGTTTCCGGCCGGGCAGGCGCTGTTTCACCAGGGCGACGTGCCGGAGTATCTGTTTCAGATCCTCAGCGGCCTGGTCCGCGTCACCCAGCTCAACAGCGAGGGCGAGCAGATCACGCTGCGGATCATGCGGCCGGGCGATCTGTGCTGCGTGGCGGCGTTTCGCCAGCGCTCATATCCAGCTACCGCCACCGCGATCAAGGCCACCTCGGTGTTGGCGTGGCGGACGAGTTCGTTCATCGCGTTGACCCAGCAGAGCCCGGCGCTCGCCGACAATGTCGTCTGTATTGCCGGCGACCGGACCCGCGAGATGCTGCAGCGCGCCACCGAGATGACCGGCAAATGCATCGCGCAGCGGATCGCCGCTTCGTTGCTGCGGCTGTCTGCCCAGGCAGGCGTGCGGACGCCGGCCGGCATTCATATCGAATCCCCCGTGACCCGGATCGACCTCGCCTCGATGGCGGGCCTGACCTACTTCACCGTCAGCCGCACGCTCAGCGCTTGGCAGAAACAAGGTCTCGTCAAAAGCGGTCGTCACCGCCTGACCATCCTGGACATCAGCCGGATTTCCGAGATTGCCGAGCCGCGCATCGGGGCCGGTTGAGACGATCGGCCCGCGCACGCGCGGCGAATGAATATAGGAATCATTAACGCGGCAGCCCTAGTCCTTAGGTCTTAAATAGACTGATGGATCGCTGCCGGATCGCCGATGAGGGAAGACTCTGTCGCCTCGCTTTTGTCGGACGAGGCTCGCGCACGTCTCTATGATCAGGCCCTGACCGCCGCTGGGATCGGCGCCTGGGAGTGCGACCTCGCAACCGAGCGCCTGAACTGGACCTCCGCCGTCTATGGTCTGTTCGGCTATCCGATCGGCAACCCGCTGCGGCGCGCCAGCATCGTTGATCTCTATGTCGACGAATCCCGGCGCCACATGGAGCTCGCCCGCGCCGAAGTGATCCAGAGCGGACATCCGGTCACGCTGGAGACCGAGATCCGCACCTGGCGCGGCGAGATGCGCTGGATGCGGCTGTCGATCAACGCGCTACGCGAGAGCGGCCGCCCGGTGCGGATCTTCGGCTGCAAACAGGACGTCACATCCGACCGGCTCGCGATCGAGCTCCTCCGGCAGCAGGCCGAAACCGATCCGCTCACCGGACTTGCCAATCGCGCCCGCTTCCAGGAGCGCTATCGCGAGGTGGTGAGCGACCGTCTGCATCATGGCTTCGCCTCCGCGCTGGTGCTGATCGATCTCGATGGCTTCAAGGAGCTCAACGATACGCTCGGCCATCTCGCCGGCGACGCGTGCCTGTGCGAAGTGGCCCAGCGCCTGCGCCGTGCCTTCAATAGCGCCGGCCTGATCAGCCGTCTCGGCGGCGACGAATTCGCCATCATCCTGCGGACGCCGACCCACGCCGAGCGGATTGCCGACGTGCTGCGGCGAACCATCGTGATGTTGAGCCGTCCGCTGTTCTGGAACGGCCATCGCATCAAAGTCAGCGCCTCGATCGGCGCCGCCCTGATCGGCCGCCCTCACCAGCGGCGGATCGCCGACCTGTTCGCCGAAGCCGACCTCGCGCTGTATCAAGCCAAAGCTGCAGGGCGGAATCGCGTGAGCCTGATCGGGGATCAGGCGCAGAGCAGGGCGGCGTAGTGGGGGCCGGCATCGGCCGGGCCCACACGCGCCGCTTTGCCTACGAGCCGCTTTGCATCCGCAGGCGCGCGCAGCCTCGGTTTTTCAGAGATGGGATTGGGAGGTCGCCAAACCTGTCTGCGCAGAGCCAGACTGGCGCACCCGACACGATTCGAACGTGTGACCTTTGCCTTCGGAGGGCAACGCTCTATCCAGCTGAGCTACGGGTGCGTGCCCCGTTCCTGTAGCCGATCGCAGTCGGATCGGCAACGGGGGAGAAAAACGAAATTCTTTCAAGGGGAAGGCCCCCTCAGGCGGCGGTCAAACGTTCGAATCGTGGCGGGGGCGCCCAAAGAAGCGGGGGTGCAGAGGCGCGCCTGGGGCGTGCCGTGGGTGTGGCCGCCCGATCGTCTGCCTCGACACCGCCAATACGCGCAGGCCGGCAGACGTTGACAAGGTGGGATGCTGAAGACACGCCGACATCACTCGCATCCATTCGCTATTCGACCGCTGCGTCGTGCCATCGCATGGCTGATGAGCGTCTTCTCAAGCACGTCCTTAATGCCATCCGGCCAGATCGAACCACATACCTCCAGGTCTTCCTGCAACTCCCAACAGGAGTGGACGGAAAGCAATACCGCAGTCTCCCGGGGTATCGATTCGATGACGGATTCTAGATGAGGACCGATCGCTTGCTGCCAAGCAATTTGAAGCTCGGCGGTTGGCCCGTTGTGCTTTTCGTAACAGAACTCGTCCCACAGCGTTTTGTGGCCGAGATCGTCACCATAGATGCCAGATGCCGGGATTCGCTGGAGCCTATGCACAAGTCTCCGGGCACAAGCGTTGAACTCACCCCGAGCAAAGGCGCGGACCGCCGCGTGAGTGCGTTCAAGAGCGTCGGTCCAATTTGGGTTGGTTTCGTTCATGGCAAGGATCTCGGCCCACCGAGGTTGGTTCGTGGTGTTCAAGAAGCGTATCGCGGAAGTCTCTACTTCAACCGCTTCACCGTAAATCGCCACTTCCTTGATTGCGTGTTCGAGCGGAACCGTTTCCAGCCAATCCACCAGCACAAAGTATTCTGTACGGTCGGGGTTGGCCTCTCCGTTGCTGTAGTGCCCAGTCTTCAAGACTTCGAGCGCAGGCCGCTCCCCGGCCGGGGGGGACTAATGCAGAGGTGGGCACAGCCTTCCCTTCACCCTACCGTCTCCTACAAATCCATGACCTGGAGCTTTGACCCAGATTCGATCTCCCGCGTTCAACAGATTGAGCGAATTGCTAGCGGGTCTTGACGAGATGGGTAGTCAAGAGGTCGTGCTGCTTGACGTATTCGCGCCACCGTCCCTTACCGCGCCCCTCAGAAAACAGACGCATCTCGGCTTCTTCCTTCGTGATCATTAGACGAGTGGCTAAAGCTTCAACGAGCCCGCAGAAAGTCCGGTAGACGCTACAGCTATTCGACGAGGAGACACGATAGCTTGTGGCTGGACCGGAGTTTTTCAGTAGCGTCACAATGGGGCGACCTACCAGCAAGTTTATGGACCGTGCAGTCCACTGGTCCATAATGATCCCTCGATCTTCGTTAGGGCCGGGAAGAAAGAACAGGAGCTTTGTGTAATAGGCTGGACCGCAGCTTCTGATCTCGCCCGCCGTGCAGTGGTCGAAAAACTGATCGTAGGCCTTGATGTGGTCGATTGTTCCAATGCGCAAGCTATGGGCCGTGCTGACCCAATTCAAATTTTGCAGGACTCCTTTTCCATTCTTCACTGTCATGCCACCCCAAGCGAAAATAAGCATGCAAATATCGAGCGTATCGATAGTTCGATCCTGCGAAATTCGGCGTAGAGTATCTCGGGTCGACGGGCGGTCGATGATGGAATCTGGGAGACGAGATCGAGTACCGTATCCAATTGAATTGAACCAGCGAGAAGGAATTTTCGCTCCCGGCCAGCTTCCCGCAGCGCATAGCTTAATAACTTCGAGATGAGGTTCGCAGAATTCCATCGATGTCACCTGCTGGATGGGAGCTGTATTATTAGCTCCGTTTACCCTACCTATTAGGCGACTGTGGCTGCGTCAAATATGACCTGGCTGATGCTCTGCTTATGTTGCGTGACGATTCAGTCACAGCCTTAGGCATCGCGAAGCTTCTCAGGTATTGAAAGCCTTAGGCGATTATTTTGGCGGTTGCGGCTGGCCCGCCTGCATGAACGTCTACGAGGCGTAGTTTTTTTCACCCCGACGGCCCCAAGCGTGGCCCGGTTGTGCCTTTGACGCGAACGACGCCTCAGTAACTATAAAGAATAAAGAGCTCAATTCTATGAGGTTGGGCTTATCCCCGGTCTAGCTTCGGAGGGCAATGCTCTATTCAGCGGTGGCGGTGTGCCACGGGTGTGACGGCGGCGACGCCCGCGTCACCTTCTGAGGCCGAGGTCGTCGATCGGAACGATGACCTTGCCGATCGGCCAAAGCGCGATGCCGGCGAGCTTCAGGTGGGCCCAGGCGAACGGAATTCCGATGATCGTCACGGCGAGCAGCACGGCGGTGATGAGATGCCCGATGGCGAGCCACCAGCCGGCGAACACCAGCCAGATGACGTTGCCGATCACCCCGAGCGGGCCGGTGCCGATGTCTTCGCGGCCGGTGACGGCTTCCCGGGGCACAGCGGTCTGCCCGAACGGAAACAGCGTGTAGACGCCGATACTGAAGGCCGCGCGCGCCCACGGCAAACCGATGATCGTGATTGCCATGATGACCGCCGCAACCGCCCAGCCGACAGCCATCCAGAAGCCGCCGAGCGCGATCCAAAGGATATTCAGCAGGAGCGAGACGGGAGACATGGCCAATCCTTCCGGAAAACGATGGTCGTTTCAACGTCTGCGTCGTGCCCCGGCAAGATCGCAGTCGGCTGGGGAATCATGTCGAGCATCGTGGCCCGGCAGCGAGATGTCCACAGCCGGTTCCGTCAGCCCGAAATCGCCATTATGGCGGCGAATTGCGGTCAAAGCTGCGGGGTATCGGCAATCCTCGTTCACGAGGAATCGAGACTTGCCCTACACCATCACAGCCATTCGACAAGACGAGAAGATGCGCTGCGTGCGCGACAGTGTTTTGGTGGCGTTCGCCAAGGCGCGGATCTGGGAGAGCGAAGGCTGGGACGTTGTCATCACCGACGAGGACGGCCGCACCTTCGGCACCGCCCAGCTCGATGCTCATGTGGCGGCGTATCGGTCGCTCGATGGCGCGGAGCTTGGCATCGACGACGATGATCTGATCGGCCCGAAGCCGATGAAGCCGCCTGCGCAGAGGTCGCGCGCCGAGCGCACGACGACTGCGCGTGCTCGGCCGGTGCCCGAGGCGATGCCGGCCTAACTCTGCCGCGCGCGGGCGAAGTTCGTGCCGCTTCAGCTTTCTGCCACGGCGTCGCCCCACGGCTGGGCGATTTCTGTCGCGCCGCTATTCGTTGTTCCGTGCCGCAGCACCACACTGGGGCAGGCGAATTTCATCGGGAAGGTCTGCACCCGCGCCTCTTCGTAATCGAACTTCTGGCGCAGCGCCTCGCGCGTCGCGGGCGGCAGGCGCACGTCGCCGATCACCACCTCGCCTTCGCTGGCGTCGATCCGCGGCTGGTGGATCGCGGCGTCGAGGTCCATGCCATAGTCGATCACGAACGACAGGATCTGTGCTACTGCCGGCAGGATGCGCCGGCCGCCGGAGGCGCCGAGTGCTAATCGGCGGCCGCCCGGCGCCTGAGCCAGCACCGGCGTGTAGTTGGTCAGGCAGCGCTTGCCCGGCGCCAGCGAGTTCGGCCGGCCGGGTTCGGGATCGAACCACATGATGCCGTTGTTCATCATGATGCCGGTGTGCGGCGTTTCGAATTTCGAGCCGAAGGTCGACAGCAGAGTCTGCGTCACAGCCGCCATGTTGCCGTCGCGATCGACCACCGAGAAATGCGTCGTACAGGCCGGCGCCAGATGCTCGGCGCCGAGGGCGCGGCGGCAGTCGGCGTCGCCCATGTCGCGCAGCCGCTCCGCATAGGCCGATTGCAGCGCCTGCGCGTAGGCCTGATAGGCCGCGGCATTGGGCTCGCCGCCGGCCGGCGTCAGGCGCTCGCCGAGCACGCGCAGCGTGTGCGCCAGCGTCGGCCCGGCGGTCAGCTCCGGCGTCGCGAACACCGCGCCGCCGCGATACGGAATCGTCAGCGGGTCGCGCAGATGGGCGCGGAAGCCGGCGAGGTCCTCCACCGACAGCGTGCCGCCGGCGGCCTGGATGTCGGCCGCGAGGCGGCGCGCCAGATCGCCTTCGTAGAAGTCGCGCGGCCCTTGCTCGCCGAGCTGCGCCAGCGTCGCTTGCAGCCGGTCCTGGGGCAGGCTGACGTTGGACTTGATGCCCCAGGGGGCGTGCGGCGGCAGGCCGTCGATCAGGTACGAGGCGGCGCTGGCCTGATACCGGCGCAGATCGGCCGCGACGCTGCCGATCATCAGCGTGGTCCACCAGTCGACCGCGAGCCCGTCGCTGGCGAGCGCGATGCTGGGCGCCACCAGATCGCGCCACGGCAGCCTGGCATAGCGGCGGTGCGCCTCCTCCATGCCGGCAACGACACCCGGCACCGCGACCGCGGCCGGGCCATGGATGTTGCGGTCGTCCTTGACCCGCGGCCACGGAAACAGATCGGACGCTGCGCCGGCGCCGGTCATCGGATAGTCCTCGACGCGCAGGCTCTGCGGCGCCCGCATGCCGTAGTCGATCACCTCGGTGCGGTCTTCCTTGGCGCGGTACAGCACCATCGCGCCGCCGCCGCCGATGCCGCTCATCCACGGCTCGAGCACGCCGAGCGCAAAGGTGGTGGCGATCACCGCGTCGATGCAGTCGCCGCCCTCCGCCAGCACGTCGGCGCCGATCTCGGCCGCCCGGCGCGACTGCGCCGCGACGATGCCACCCTTGGCGGTGATCGCCGGCTTACGGATCTGCTGCAGATGGCTGAACTGGTCGGTCATGCGGAGGCTTTCGCTGGCAAAGGGGACAACACGCGGCGGGGCCGGCGGAATGCGCCGGTACCGCGCAGTGTAGGGCCTGCTGCGAACCGCTGCTACGACGCAGAAGCAGTGATGATAATCAGGCGGCGCAGGTTGAAAGGTGCGAGGTGAGCAACTTGCGGAACGCCGCCGCGGGGACGGCCGGGCTGAACAGCCAGCCCTGCATCTGGGTGCAGCCGAGTGTGCTGAGGATCTCGCGCTGCCGCGCGGTCTCGACGCCCTCGGCGGTGGTGGTCATGCGGCGCGCCGCCGCGATGTTGACGACCGCCTGCACGATCGCGGTCGAGCCTTCGGTGGTGTCGATGCCGTCGATGAAACTGCGGTCGATCTTGATCTTGTCGAACGGGAAGCGTTGCAGATAGCTCAGCGACGAGTAGCCGGTGCCGAAATCGTCGAGCGAGATCCTCACGCCGAGGGCGCGAAGCTGGGTCAGCGTGCTCAGCGCGGCGTCATCGTCGTGAATCAGCACCGCCTCGGTGACTTCGAGTTCGAGCCGTTCCGCCGGCAGGCCCGCCGCACCCAGCACGGAGGCGACCAGCAGCGCCAGCGACGGCTGACGGAATTGCACCGGCGAGATGTTCACCGCGAGCGTGATATCGGCGTCCCATGTGGCCGCCTCGGAGCAGGCGGTCGCCAGCGTCCAGGCGCCGATCTCGTTGATCAGGCCGGTGTCCTCGGCGATCGGAATGAACTCGGCCGGCGAGATCATGCCGCGGGTCGGATGCCGCCAGCGCAGCAGCGCCTCGCAGCCGGTGATCGCGCCGCTGCTGAGATCGACCTGCGGCTGATAGTGGACTTCGAACCCGCGATCTCCGATCGCCTGGCGCAGGTCGAATTCGAGTTGCCGCCGCGTCTTGGCGACCGCGTCCATCTCCGGCTCGAAGAACCGGAAGGTGCGACGGCCTTCGGCCTTGGCGCTGTACATCGCAAGGTCGGCGTTCTTCACCAATTGGTCCAGATCAGCACCGTCGCGCGGCGCGATCGCGATCCCGATCGACGCATCGGTGGAGAGCTGGTGGCCGAGGCATTGATACGGCAGACGGATCGACTCGTAGATACGGTCGACCAGCGCGGTGGCTTCGTCGGCCCCGCTGACGCCGATCTGGATGATGGCGAATTCGTCGCCGCCGAGCCGGGCGACGAAGTCGGTCTCGCGCACGCAATCGCGCAGACGGACCGCGACCTGCTTCAAGAGTTCGTCGCCGACCGGATGGCCGAGCGTATCGTTGATGCTCTTGAACTCGTCGATATCGATATACAGCAGCGCGAACGGCGCACCGCGGCTGGCGCGTTGCAGTTCGTTTTCGAGCCGCTGTCGGAACATGGTGCGGTTCGGCAGGTCGGTGAGGCTGTCGAAATGCGCCAGATAGGAGATCCGCTCGTCGTAACGTTTGCGCTCGGTGGCGTCTTCATGGGTAATGACCCAGCCGCCGCCCGGCACCGGCACGCTCGAGAACTCGATCGAGCGGTCGTGAATGCTGTGAATCTCCGACACGCGTTGCGACGACAGCCGATCGATCAGATCGGTGGTGATCTTATCGACGTTGCCGCCGAGCGAACCGGTCAATTTGCGATGTTCGAGCACGTCGCGAAGACTGCAGCCGGGCTTCACCACGTCGGGCGACAGGCCGTACATCTCCATGTAGCGCTGATTACAGATCACCAGCCGGGCCTGGGCATCGAACAGTAGCAGCCCCTGCGACATGTTGTTGATCGCGGTGTCGAGCCGTTGCTTGTCGAGCTGCAGCTTACGCTGGGTGGCGCGGTGGTGCTTGCCGATCTGATGAATGATCAGCAGCAGGATCACCGTCACCACCAAGGCCGAGACCGCCGCGACCGAGACCATCAGTTTGGTCTGGGTACGCCAGCTCGCCAGCGCATCCTCGGTGGTGGTGGTGACCACCATCACGATCGGCAGTTCAGTGAGCGCGTGCGACGCCACCAACCGGTCCTGCCCGTCGATCGGGCTCGTCAGCCGCGCGGTGGTGTCGTCGTCGAACATCGCCTGCTGCTGGAGCGGGCCGTCGCGGAAATTGCGGCCGATCATGCCCTCGGCGTAGGGATGGCGTGTCAGCAAGGTGCCGTCGCTGTGGTGCATCGAAACGGCAGATTCGCCGACCAGCGAGACTTGCGACAGGAAGCGGTCGAAATGCGCGGGTGTGATCGCGCGGGTGACGACGCCGAGGAATTCGCCGTCGGCTGCGGTCAGCCGCTGCGCCAGCACGATGCTCCAGCCGCCGGCCAGTGCGTTCTGTTCCAGCGCGACGGTGACCCGCTGCGCGATCCCGGATTTGTGGTCTAAAAAGTAGCGCTGATCGGCGATCGACAGCACCGGCACCGGCCACACGTCGGAGGTGTTGATCAGGGTGCCGCCCGCATCGAAAATCTTCAGCGCGGTGATCTCGTTTGCGCCTCTGGCCCGCGAGCGCAGCGTCTGATGCATCGCCAGCGTCGCCATCGTGCCGCCGAACGCTTCTGCGGATGGTTGTTGCATCTGGCGGGCGGTGGTGACGATGTCGTTCTGCATCGCCAGGAAATCGTCGATTTCGCGGTCGTAATGGAGCGCCAGCAGCAATGCGGTGTTGGACAGCTCGCGCTCGCCGTTGCGGAGCGCCTTCTCTTTGAAGTTGCTGACTGTCAGCGTGGTGGTGACCGCGATGCCGGCAATCAGCAGTGCGCCGCTCAGGATCAGCCAGAGGATCGGCCGAAGACGCAGCATCCCGGCGACGGACGATTTCGCGCCGCTGTCAGGAGGAGGTTCGAAAACGGGGTCGTCGGGTGGGACGCATTGCATCCTGCGAGAACTACCAGCCACAGATGATGGGCTGGTTAGCAATCACGGTAAGCGAAACTTGAATCGGGGAGCGGCGCTGGAATTGTTCAAGACGGCGCCTGTTCAATATTGCTCACGTTGGCAGCGGGTCAATCGCTGCGAAGGATCAACACGGCCGTCTTCCACACAAAGCAAAAGGCCGGCGGATCGCTCCGCCGGCCCTTCTGAAATACGAGCTGCAGCTGTTTGCCGCGCCGGACGTTGCCCGGTTAGTTGATCGGCGTGCCGGCGCGCGGCGCAGCGGCGCTGTTGGCACGATAGACCTCGAACACGCCCCACGCAGCGGCGGCGAGATACACCAGCGCCGCCAGATTGCGCGGCAGGATCATCGCCAGCGCGATCAGTGCGACCGCCGTGGCGCAGGCCTTCACCAGCTTGTTCTCGTCGGCGAAGATCAGCTTGAAGCGATCCCAGTTGTCGACCTTCAGCGGCAGTTCCAGGGTCTGCAGGCCGAACTTCTCCCAAGCGCCTTTGAAGCCGAGTTCGCGCGCCCACAGCAGGAACAGCGCGACCAGGAAGGCGACGATCGTGATGACCGCGGCGAGAGGGCCGCCCGCGTAGCCGATCACGACCACCAGGGCGACTGCAAAAGCACCGATCCAATATTGCATTGATTTACCTTTCGTCACCCGGCGCTCGCGGGTGCCCTTTCAGGTTCGCTCACGCGCGGTCGTCGCGGGTGAGGTGGAATGACAAGCCAGGCACGCGCTCGCTGTTGCGGAGGTCGTCATCCTCGTGCGCTCACGACCACAGCCTGCGGAACATCGACGCGTGCCGATTCCCAGCTCTTTTTGAATAGGGCAAATGAGAAAACGCTGCCAGTCAGGCGAATTGCTGACAGTGATCATTGGATGAAAGTGGTTCGCGGACGTTCCGGCCTGACGAATAGGTGGCCGGGTGCGGCATCCTGAGCGGCGCGCAGCGAAGCTCCCCTGCGGCGTATTCGCCTTTTGTCGGGTGCTGACCGGTATTCTTACCAGCGATCAACTTAATCACTGCGTAACGACGACTGCGAATAGTCGACCCTGAGGGGAGAATACCCATGCTGCAGACGCTCGAAACCACGGATTTGAAAGAAGCGCGCCGATCGCGGATCGCCCAGTTCAGCGGCCGCGCCGCCACGCTGAAGGTCGGCGGCTCCTCGGTCACCGGCATCGTTCGTGCCGTCAAGGAAGACAAGACCGGCGAGACCCCGCGCTGGATCGTCACCGTGATGGCGCAGCCGGCCCGGCGCTGATCACTCCGACAGCAATTGCGACGGTGGAACGAAGTGGTGGGCATTCTGGCCCGCCTGCGCTTTCGCCTTCGCCAGTTCGGCGCGGGCCACCACGCGCAGATGCACCTCATCAGGCCCGTCGAGAAACCGCATCGCCCGGCCCCAGGTCCATAAGTAAGACAATGGCGTATCCGGCGTCAGGCCCATCGCCCCGAACACCTGCATGGCGCGATCGACGATCCTCGTTTGCAGCCGCGCCGCCACCAGCTTGATCGCCGAGACATCGACCCGCGCTGCCGCATTGCCGGCGCGATCCATGCGGTGCGCCGCCTGCATCACCAGCAGCCGCGCCTGATCGATCTCCAGCCGCGATTCGGCGATCCAGTCTTGAATATTCGCGAAGTCGGCAAGGTGCTTGCCGAACGCCTCGCGTTCGAGCGCGCGCTCCGCCATCAGTTCGAGCGCGACCTCGCATTGGCCGATGGTCCGCATGCAATGATGTACCCGGCCGGGACCGAGCCGATCCTGCGCCAGGCGAAAGCCTTTACCTTCCTCGCCGAGCAGATTGGACGCCGGTACCCGGACGTTGCGGAACACCAGTTCGCAATGCCCTTCCGGCGAGTGATAGTGCATCACCGGGATGTTGCGGACGATCGAAAGCCCCGGCGTGTTCATCGGCACCAGCAGCATCGAGTGCCGCTCGGTCGAAGTTGCCGGCAGGTGTTCGCCGGTGACGCCCATCACGATCGCGAGTTTGCAGTTCGGATGCGCCGCCCCGGTGATGAACCATTTGCGGCCGTTGATGACGTAGTCGTCGCCGTCACGGGTGATGGTGGTGCGGATATTGCGCGCGTCCGACGAGGCGGCATCCGGCTCGCTCATCGCGAAGCAGGACCGGATCTCGCCGATCAGCAGCGGATCGAGCCACTCGGCGCGCTGCTCCGGCGTCGCTGCCAGATGCAGCAACTCCATATTGCCGGTGTCGGGCGCGTTGCAGTTGAATACTTCCGACGCCCAATGCACCCGGCCCATGATCTCGGCGAGCGGCGCATATTCGACGTTGCTGAGACGCTGGCCGGGATCCTCATCCCGCAGGCCCGGCAGAAACAGATTCCACAGATCTTCGGAAAACGCCCGCGACTTCAGCCGCTCGATCAGAGCCAGCGGATAGTGCCCCGCGGCCACCTCGCGATGCCAGGCGACATTGGCCGGCTCGACGTGGAAACGCATGAAGTCGTACAGCTGCGCGCGCAGCCGTTGCACCTTGTCGCTGTGGTCGAAATCCATACGCGGCTCTCAGGCGGGAAGGGCGGCGGAGCGGTCCGCCGAGGTCGGTGGCGCCGGCACGCGGCGTCGCTGCGACCGCATCAATTGCGCTTCAGGCTGAGGATGTATTGCACGATCTCGGCGGCATCGCCGGGCGCAATGATGAAGTTCGGCATGTTGGTGTGGTTGGAGCGCAGGAACACCTTCAGCGACAGCGCCGTGGTCGAGGGCAAATTGGCGATCCGGGAGAACCCCGGACCTTTGCCGTCGCGGGCAGCGTCCGGCTCGATGGCGTGGCACTCCGCACACCACTGCGCGGCGAGCTTATGACCGGTCGAGATGCCGTCCTGCGGGGCGGCAGCGTCGGCGCGGTGCAGCCGAACCGTCAGCAGCATCGCGACGATCAGACATCCAGTGGCCGGGAGCCGGAACCAACCCTGCGACATCGACACGATTAGTGACGGACCGTGCCGGGCGCGACGTGGAAGTCCTTGTCCAGGGCGTCGAGCGTCACCTTGTTGGCGCAGTACGCCTGGTAGTGTTCGGCCAGCGAACCGTCGGCGATGTCATGATCGCATTCCGCCTTGTGCCGGCACAGCGCGCAGACGCGCTCGAGATCGCGCATCACCAGCGGTTGGGCGCGGGCGATCGCGTCCTCGTCGATCCCGAGGACCTTGAGGAGCTGCGGCAGCTCTTCGACCTTGTGCGGACCCTGGCGGACCAGCTCGTCGAGATCCGATGCGGTGACGCCGAGGTCGTGTGCGATACGGCCGAATTCCGCGGAGTCGAATTGGCACATCTCGACGACTTCACGGCGATGCTTCAGCCAGTCGGCGAAGGTTTCGAGCAGCCGGTCGACGAGCGGATAGGGGCGGCTATGGGCAGGCATTTCGCCCTCCAAGATGTCTGACGGTGATGGTACAATCGCCGAACGCACCCCCAATCACATTGCGATAGATCAAGCACAACACCCCGGACATCACCGGAGGTAACGGCCGACAAGTCAGCAAAATCAGGTGTTTGTTCGCTGTGCGGAATGCGGTTCTATGACCGCTTAGCGCCGTGCTGATCGCGCGGTCAGCGCCGCGCGTAGGTGGCCCGGGTCAGCGGCTGACGCGCTTGTTCGAGGTGACGGCCGGGCCCGCCGGGGCGGCCACCGCTGAACACCGGAATGGTCGGCCGCAATTCTTCGAGGAAGATCGGCTTGGAGTAGTAGTAGCCCTGCGCGTAGCGGATACGTGTCATCGCCTGCAGGTAAGCGAGCTCTTCGAAGGTCTCGAGCCCTTCGGCGATCACCGTCATGCCGAGTGCGTCGCTGAGCGACTCGATCGCGCGCAAAATGCCCTGGCTGCGCGGTCGCTTGTGAATGTCCGTGATGAATGAACGGTCGATCTTGATCTCGTCGGCGGTGATATCGGCGAGCGCCGACAGCGACGAGTAGCCGATGCCAAAATCGTCGATCGAAATGCCGACGCCGATCTCCCGCAGCATCGGCAGGATCTGCTTCTGAAAATGTGCCTTGGCGACGAATGCGTCCTCGGTGATCTCCACCATGAACCGCTTCGGACATTCGGTTGCGGCCAGCGCTTCGCAGAACGAGCGCATGAAGTCCGGCGAGCCGGCCTGCTTGGCGGCGACATTGACGCTGATGCTGGCGTCCTCGCCGAAGGTGGCGTTGATCAGGTCGATCGATTTCATGATCTCGGCGAGCACCAGATGGGTCAACTCGTCGATCAGGCCGAGTTCGACCGCGAGATCGACGAAGGTGCCCGGCGCCTGAATCACGCCGTTATCGTCGCGCAGCCGCACCAGAGCTTCGACGCCTTTGATTTCGTTGGTGCGGATGTCGACCTTGGGCTGGAATGCGCAGCAGAAACGCCTGTCGAGAATGGCCTGGCGCAGCGACTGCTCCACCGCCATCCGCTCCAACGCCTCGCGCTCCATCGCGATGTTGAAGATCGCCGAGGCGCCTTTGCCGTCGCTCTTGACCCGGTACATCGCGATGTCGGCGTTCTGCCGCAGCGCCTCGTAGCTGTGGCCGTGCTCGGGATACAGGCTAATGCCGATCGAGGCCGACGCGAACACTTCAGTGCCGTCGATGTAGAACGGGGCCTTCAGTCGCTGCAGCAGGAAGTTGATGTGCTCGGCGACTTCCGCTTCGCTGGTGATGGGATCGAGCAGCAGCAGGAATTCGTCGCCGCTGATCCGCGACAGCACGTCGGTGTCGCGCAGCTCCAGCGACAGCCGCTTGGCGATGCCGACCAGCAGGGCGTCGCCCACCGAATGGCCGTAGTAATCGTTGATGTGCTTGAAGTTGTCGACGTCGAGAAACGCCAGCGCAAAATGGTGCGGCCGGTGGTCCTCGAGCAGCTCGGTGACGTGGCGCTCGATCACGGCGCGGTTGGGCAGGCCGGTGAGCTCGTCGTAATAGGCACGGCGGAACAGCTCGTCCTCGATCACCTTCTGCTCGGTGACGTCGAGGGAGCTCGACAGCAGCAGTTTGCGCCCCGCGATATCCATCGGCTTGTGCGCGGTCAGCAGCGCGCGGGTCGCGCCGCCGAAGGTGATGCGCTCCTCGCGCGTGCCGGACTGGCCCTGCGCGAGCATCGCGGCGCCGTCGCTGCGGCGGCGGTCGAGCGGAAGGTTGCCGGCGGCGTCGGTCGATGAAGGCGCAAGCCGATATTGTGCGGCGGCCGCGTCGTTGATGAAGATGAAGCGGCCTTGCTCGTCCTGGACCGTGACGGCCGAAGGCAGCGCGCGCACGATTTCCTTGAACAGCCGCAGGTCCCCGGTTTCTGCAGCCGCGATGCCGGCCGCGTCCGTGGAAGGCGCCTCATCGCTCTCGGCGACGTCGGTCGTCACGGTTGAGGGAGAGTATGGTGCGGCGCTCGTCATGCGCGCGAAGGATGGCGAAGGCCGCTGTAATAATGGTTAAGTGCCCCCCTGGATGCCGGCGCAATCCCCGCATCCGCAGTGGATTTGAATTGCAGTCGAGTATTCGTCATTAACAGAGTATCAACACCTACAACGAAAGACGCGGCAGCAACGGTTGCCCGATCAGGGAGAGACAGCGATGGGACGGCTCGACGGTAAGGTTGCGGTGATCACCGGTGCGACCAGCGGCATCGGTTGGCGCACTGCGGAGGTATTCGTTGCCGAAGGCGCCCGGATCGTCGTCGCCGGCCGCCGCATGGCCGAGGGCGAGGCGCTGGCGGCGCAGCTCGGTTCGTCCTGCGTGTTCAAGCAGACCGATGTCACCGACGAGGCTCAGGTGAAGGCCTTGATCGGCACCGCGCTCGACACCTTCGGCAGGCTCGACTGCCTGTTCAACAATGCCGGCGGTCCGGCGCAGACCGGCGGCATCGAAGGCATCGAGGTCGATCGCTTCGACGCCGCGATGGCAACGCTAGTGCGCAGCGTGATGCTGGGCATGAAGCACGCCGCGCCGGCGATGAAGAAGCAGGGCGCCGGATCGATTATCAACAACGGCAGCATCGCCGGCCGACTCGCCGGGTTTTCGTCGTCGCTGGTGTATGGTGCCGCCAAGGCGGCGGTGAATCATTTGACCAAATGCGTCGCCATGGAGCTCGGCGAATCCGGCATCCGCGTCAATTCGATCTCGCCGGGTGCGATCGCGACCGGCATCTTCGGCAAGGCGCTGGGGCTCACCACCGATGCGGCCGAAAAGACCGCAGCCACGATGCGCGAGATCTACAAGACCGCGCAGCCGATTCCGCGTGCCGGCATTCCGGACGATATCGCCCAGGCCGCGGTGTTTCTCGCCAGTGACGAGTCGACCTTCATCAACGGTCATGATCTCGTCGTCGACGGCGGCATCACCGGCGGCCGCAACTGGACTGCCCAGCAGCAAGGCTACGTCGCGCTGCGCAAGGCGTTCGATCACGGCGAGGGGTGAGCACCGGTTTTCCGTCATTGCGAGGAGCACTCGGATCGGTGCTCCGCGCCGTCCGAGCTCGGGCTCCGCGACGAAACAATCCAGAGGCTCGGTGCATTGAGCTCTGGATTGCTTCGAATCGCTGGCAATGACGGACTAATGCGCTACGTCGAACGACTTCGTCGGCGTGACCTGGACCCGAAGCCCGTCTTTCGGCTTCGGGATCGGCCACATCTGCCACGAAGCCTGATAGTTCGGCGGTAGTGACAGGTCGAGGTGTTGCAGCAGGTGCACCGCGAAGCACTTCGCCTGCATGTAGGCGAAGTTGAGCCCGAGGCACATGTGGGCGCCGCCACCATACGGAATCCAGGCGAAGCGGTGACGGCCGCGCGAGGCTTCGTCGGTGAAGCGCAGCGGATCGAACTGATCCGGGTTCGGCCAGATCTCCGGCATGTGGTGAGTGAACAGCGGATTGACCGCCACCATGGTGCCGGCTGGGATCGAGTAGCCCTTGAAGCTGAAGGCACGGGTTGCCCGCCGCGGCAGCGACGGCACCGGCGGCCGCAGCCGCATCGCTTCCTTGAAGGCCATCTCGGTGAGCGGCAGCGCGTCGAGCTGTTCGAAGCTGATCGGTTCGCCCGGCTTCAGACCGAGACCGGCGATCTCTTCGCGCAGCTTCTGCTGCCATTCCGGATGCGCCGCCAGCGCAGCGACGAACGAGGTCAGCGACGACGTCAGGGTGTCGTGCGCCGCCATCATCAGGAAGCTCATGTGGTCGATGATCGCCTGGTTCGACAGCAGCGCGCCGTCGTCGTGGGTGGCGCGGCAGAGCTGCGAGAACAGGTCGTCGCCGCCCTTGGCACGGCGGATCGGAATCTGTTCGGCGAAGTAAGCGACGATGCGCTGCCGGCCCTTGACGCCGCGGGCCATCGCGGTGCCCGGCCATGGCTTGCGGATCGGCGCCACGGAAGCGGCGACCATGTCGATGAAGGCGCGGTTGACCTCTTCGGTCTCGGCGCCGATCGCGGTGCCGAGGAACGAGGTCGCGGCGAGATCGAGCGTGAGCTGCTTCATCGCCGGGTAGCACAGCATCTCGCCGGGGCGGGCGCGCCACTCGGCGACGCGGCGGGCGATGCCGGCGTTGAGCTCGGCCAGATAGGACTGCATCGGCCCGGCCTTGAACGCCACCGACAGTGTGCGCCGGTGCAGCCGGTGCTCGTCGAAATCGAGCATCATCAGGCCGCGCGGAAACAGCCGCCCGAGGATCGGGCCCCAGCCATGGGTCGAGGAAAACAGCTTGGTGTTATCGAACAGCACCAGCTCGTTGGCTTCAGGCCCGAGCAGGGTGATCGAGGTCTCGCCGAGCACTCGGCTGCGATAGACCGGACCATAGGTCCGCGCCATCTTCTCGACCTCGCCCTTCGGATCGGCGAGCACCGCCAGGGTGCGGCCGATGATCGGCCAGCCTTCGTCACCGGGAACGTGGGCGAGCGCGCTCGGCTTTGGCGGCGACAGCCGTGCGACGAGTGACGAATCCGCAACCTGGATCGACATGGGGCCTCCCTAGGCGGTTGTATCGGCCATGCGGAGGTGTGCCTCCGTTCTGTGGCGCGTTGCAGTTGAAAATAGGAGGCGTCCGCTCGGCTTGGCAAGGCCAATCCGAAGCGGCGAGGATTATGACGCAGCGGCCAGCGGCTGCCGGAGCGGCTGTTCGGGCGGGCTGAAGATCGTCATCGGCACGGTGACGCCGCGCAGCGGGTAGTCCCCGAGCGGCTCCAGCGGTGCGTCGATATGGGTCGCGGCCGCCGCCGTCACCAGGATACTGCGCCCGGTACTTTTTTGCAGCGCCTCGACCCGGCTGGCTTCGTTCACCGCCGGTCCGATCACGGTGAAGTCGAGGCGTTCGGCGGCGCCGATGTTGCCGAAGAACACTTCGCCTTCGTGCAGCGCGATGCCGGCGCGGAGCGGACGCCAGCCTTCGCAATTCACGCCGGCCGGATCGACCAGGTTGAGTCGCCCCAGCCCCGCCTGCGCCTCGATCGCGGCCGTCAGCGCCGCGTTACCGGCGACGCGCGAATCATCGCCGAGCGGAAACACCGCCAGCAGCCCGTCACCGATGAACTTCAGGACGTCGCCGCCGTTGCGCAGCACCGCGTCGGCGAACACCTCGAAGTAAGCGTTCAGCAGTGCGATCATGTCGTTGCCGCACAGCCGGTCAGACAGGTCGGTGAAGCCGCGCAGGTCCGACATCCAGATGATGGCGCGGATCGGCTCGCCGGCGCCGCGCTTGATGTCGCCGCTCAGCACCTTGGCGCCGGCCACCGGGCCGAGATAGGCGCCGAGCGCGTTGATGGCGATCCGGGTGGCGACGTGGCGGCCGACATGCAGGCCGAACAGCGTCAGCAGCCGCTGAAACAGCGCGAGGTGCTCGTCGGTGAAGCCGCCGGGCTGCATGGTTGCCAGCGTAACGGCGTGGCGGAAGCGGTCGCCGCCCATCGGCAGCGCCAGGTACTCGGTGTAACCGCCGGCCGCGAGGTCGCGCATGATCGGGAATTCCGCCTGCGCGGCGGCGTCCTGCGGATTGCGCCGGATCGCCTTACCGCCCTGGAACAGGTTGTGCAGCGGATTGAGCCGGAATGCGTCGGTGTCGGCGGTCGATTGGTTGACCTGGACTTCGTCGCACAGCCCGTCGGAGGCGCGCCAGTTCCAGGCGAAGCCGAGCAGCTGCGGATGCAGCGTGCGGATGTGCAGCGTGGCGCGATGCACCGGCAGCCCGACCGCGGTCATCCGCCACATCAGCGATTCGAACGTCAGCAGCATTTCCGGCTCGGCGGCGGCATCATGCAGCAGCCAGGTTTCCAGCTCGGCCAGTGTGATGCTGGCGGGCAGGCAGGCGCGGCCGCGCTGACTGCGGCGGACGACGCTGACGCCGGCGGGATAGACGCGCATCGCGTCGGGTGGTGCGGTCGGATCGGTCACACAGGAACTTTCGTTGAGGATTGCGGCTGCGGCGAGCCGCGACGGCCTGCCGCACGAAGCGATCTTGCCCCGGCTGGCGGAATTCCCCATCTCACGGATGCGTTATCCAGGCTCCTTGCAGGAGCGGAGACGCAGGAGGAGGACCATGAGTTACTTCAAGACCGCTCTCTTGCTGGCCGGCCTGACCGCGCTGTTCATGGGGGTCGGCTATCTGATCGGCGGCGCCAACGGCGCGCTGATCGCGCTCGTCGTCGCCGCGGCGATGAACATCTTCACCTATTGGAATTCCGACCGGATGGTGCTGTCGATGTACGGCGCCCAGGAGGTCGACGAGCGCTCGGCGCCGGATCTGTACCGGATGGTGGCGGAACTGGCCGGCCGCGCCTCGCTGCCGATGCCGCGGGTGTTCATCATGGACAACCCGCAGCCGAACGCGTTCGCCACCGGCCGCAATCCGGAGAACGCCGCCGTCGCCGTCACCACCGGGCTGATGAACCAGCTCAGCCGTGAGGAACTTGCCGGCGTGGTGGCGCACGAACTGGCGCACATCAAGAACCACGACACGCTGCTGATGACCATCACGGCGACGATCGCCGGTGCGATCTCGATGGTGGCGCAGTTCGGCATGTTCTTCGGCGGCAACCGCGAGAACAACAACGGCCCGGGCCTGATCGGCTCGCTGGCGTTGATGATCCTCGCGCCGCTCGGCGCCATGCTGGTGCAGATGGCGATCAGCCGGACCCGCGAATACGCCGCCGACGAGATGGGCGCGCGGATCTGCGGCCAGCCGATGTGGCTCGCCTCGGCGCTCGGCCGGATCGAAGCGGCGGCGCATCAGGTGCCGAACGTCGATGCCGAACGCTCGCCGGCGACTGCGCATATGTTCATCATCAATCCGCTGTCGGGGCAGGGCATGGACAATCTGTTCGCCACGCACCCGTCCACCGACAATCGGGTCGCCGCGCTGCAGCGGCTCGCGGCCGAGATCGGCGGCAGCTCGTATCGTCCGGCCTCGACGTTCTCCCGCGGCGCCGGCACGGCTGCCTCGAGCGGCACCACCCCGCGCGGCACCGGCCGCAGTCCTTGGGGCGGCCAGCCGCGTGGCCGAGGTCCGTGGGGTTAGTTCACGCCCAGTGATGGATGCTTCGAAGGCCCCGGTTCGCCGGGGCCTTTTTGTTTTTGCTGCATTGCGAGGAGCGTAGCGACGAAGCAATCAATAAACTCCGCACTCAGGACTCCTGGATTGCTTCGCTGCGCTCGTAATGAGGAGGGAGAGGCATTTGCTGAACGGCGCCTGTTTACCTGGCTGGTAATCGACCCGATGATGGCGGGCTGCGACCGTGGGACAGCTCAAGCCTTGCCGGGATCCGTCGCCATGCATCAGACCGTTGCCGCAACGATCGATAGTGCCCGCCGCTGGCGGGGGCTGGCGATCGTGGTCGCCGCGCAGTTCATGTTCGGGGTCGATGCCTTCATCGTCAACGTCGCGCTGCCGACGATCTCGACCGAACTCGGCGCATCATCGTCGCAGCTCGAGGCGGTGATCGCGATCTACCTGATCGGCTACGCGACGCTGATCGTCACCGGCGGCCGGCTCGGCGATATCTTCGGCACCAAGACGGTGTTCCTGCTCTGCGTCGCCGGCTTCACGCTGACCTCGCTGTGGTGCGGGCTGGCGCGCTCCGGTCCCGAACTGATCCTGGCGCGGCTCGCGCAGGGCACCACAGCGGCGTTCATGGTGCCGCAGGTGCTGGCGACGCTGCACGTGCTGTTTCCGGACGCCGCGCGCGCCAAGGCGTTTGCGATCTACGGCACCGTGCTCGGGCTCGCCGGCGCCACTGGCTTCGCGCTGGGTGGCCTGTTGGTGACGCTCGATCTCGGTGGCTTCGGCTGGCGCTCGATCTTCTACGTCAATGGTCCGGTCGGGGTGATCATCATCGCGGCCGCAGCCCGGGTGATGCCGCAGACGCCGCGGCGGCCGGGCACGCGGCTCGATCTCGGCGGCGCCATGATCCTGTTCGCCGGCCTCGTCTGCGTGATCGGTCCGTTGCTGTTCGGCCGCGATGTCGGCTGGGCCGGATGGGTCTGGGCCGTGATGGCCGGCGGCGGCGCGATGCTGGCGCTGTTCCTGCGCTACGAGCGCCGTGTCGCCGCGCGCGGCGGCATGCCGGTGGTCGACCTGACGCTGCTCGGCGATCGCGCGTTCGTCCGTGGCCTCGGCGCGGTGTTCTGCTTCTTCTTCGCCAACCAGTCGTTCTATCTGGTGATGACGCTGTACATGCAGCTCGAGTTGAACGTGCCGCCGCTGCAGGCTGGCTTGGTGTTCCTGCCGCTGGCGCTGGCCTTCGTGATCGCGTCGCGGCATTCCGGCGCGCGCGCCCGGCGCCGCGGCACGCTGGTGCTGATCGAGGGCTGCCTGCTGCAGATCGCCGGCCTTGGCCTGATCGCTGCCACGGCGACGGTGATCGCGTCGCCGACGCCGTTCGTACTTGCGCTGGCGCTGCTGGTCGCAGGCTATGGCCAGGGCCTGGTGATGGCCCCGCTGTCGGGCGTGGTGCTGTCGAGCGTGCAGGCGACCAGCGCGGGCTCGGGCTCGGGCCTCTACGGCACCACCACGCAGATCGCCAGCGCGGCTGGCGTCGCCGTGCTCGGCTCGGTGTACGTCACGCTGGCGCAAAACGGCTCGGGCCGCCTTGCGCTGCTCGGCGCGCTGGCGCTGCTCGGGCTCGCGATTGCCGGCTGCATAGGGCTGCTGCGCTGGATGCGCCGCGCCGTGGCGGTGGCAGCTTAAGCCGGCACGTTCTCGGCGAGGTACGCCACTGCGGCATCGACGCCGCCGCGGCTGTGCGGGATGCCGAGCGCGGACAGCGCCATCTCGATCACGCCGAGCGTACCGAGCACCATCGGGGCGTTGACGTGGCCCATATGGGCGATGCGAAACGCCTTGTTCTGCAATTCGCCGATGCCGACGCCGAGCACCACGCCGCATTTGTCCTTGCAGTAGCGATGCAGCGCCGCGATGTCGTGCCCCTCGGCGGCGCGCACGGTGGTGACCGTGTCGGCGCGTTCGTCCGGGTGCTCGATGTTGAAGCCGAGCACGTTGCCTTCGGACCAGACGCCGACGGCGCGGCGCACCGCACCGGCGAGCAGATGATGACGCCGGAAGGTGTTGTCGAGTCCTTCGGCGAACAGGATGTCGAGCGCCTTGCGCAGCGCGAACAACAGATGCACTGGGGCCGTGCCGGCGTACTTTTGGTAGTGCTCGGGCCCGTCCCGCTCGGTCCAGTCCCAATACGGCGTGCGCAGGCCGGCGCGCTGGTGCGCGGCGCGGGCGCGGTCACCGACCGCGACAAACGACAGGCCGGGTGGTGACATCAGCCCCTTCTGCGACGCCGACATCGCGACGTCGATGCCCCAGCCATCCATCTCGAACGGCATGCAACCGAGCGACGCCACCGCATCGACCATGAACAACGCCGGGTGGCCGGCGGCCTTGATGGCGCGGCCGATCGCTTCGAGATCGTTGCGTGCGCTGGAAGCCGTGTCGACCTGCACCACCACGATCGCCTTGATGCTGTGGTCGGTATCGCGGCGCAGCCGCGCTTCGACCTCATCGACGCGAACCGCGCGGCGCCAGTCGCCATGCAGCACCTCGACGTCGCAGCCCATCGCACGGGCCGCGTTGCCCCAGCCGACCGCAAACCGTCCGCTTTCCAGCACCAGCACCTTGTCGCCGCGCGACAGCACGTTGCTGATCACCGCCTCCCAGGCGCCGTGACCGTTGGCGATGTAGATGTAGGACTTGCCCTTGGTGGCGAACAGCCGGCTAAGGTCCGTGTGAAGCCCCTCGCTCAGCGCCACCATCTCGTTCGAGTAGATGTCGAGCGCCGGGCGATGCATCGCCTGCAGCACCTCGTCGGGCGTGGTGGTGGGGCCGGGAATCGCCAAGAATTCCCGTCCGGCGCTGACGGCCATGATGCTTGTCCCTGTTGTGAGAGATGCGCGACCATGCCGGCTCGCAGCATTGATTTCAAGGCGCGCTCGCGCCGGGCTCGATTGCATTGGTGACGGTGCGGAAGATCTGATCCTTGATCTCGGTGGCGAGCGGACTCGGCAGAATCTCGGCCGGGCTGCTGCGCTTCTTGCAGCCTTCCGTCAGCCGCAGGATCCACACCTCGCCGTCGGTGTAATACAAATCGCCTTCGCCGTTGCGGCCGGCGATGGTCGGGCCGACGCCGGTGATCTGATATTTCGCGTCGACCATTGCGGCCGCTTCGAGGTCGGCGGCGAACTGGTCGCGCTCGGCATCGATGTCGGGTGCGATGTGATGCGTCACTGCGCCGGTGTAGTGGCTGACGCCGACGCCGCGGTCGAAGGTGGCGCTGCCGAGCCAGACCGGGCGGCCTTCCTGGCCGCTGTCGAGCACTTTCCACAGCCGTACATGATTGCGCCGGTCGGCGCTGCGCCCGTCGGGTTTTTCGAATGCGAGATCCTCGCGGCGGTCGAGGTAGTACAGGCTAGACACCGGCGCGTCCGGATAGGGACGATCGAGCAGCACGCTGCCGGCGATCGCGATTGAGGAGCGCAGCGTGATCGGATCGGCCGGATGCCAGTTCGCCGCCAGGATCGCGCAGACGATCTCGTGCTGATCGCCGATCAGCCCAACATTGATCGGATCGCCGGGAATGCCCTGCGCGGTGCGGGTCACCATCGGCATGTCGGCGAGTTTGCTCTGGTGTTCGTAATGGGTCCAGAACAGCGGCAGCGCCAGATAGGCGAGGATCGCGTAGCAGCCGATCAGCACCACCGAAAGCTGCCACGCCCGCCGCAGCCGGCGTTTGCGCGGCCGCTGCGGCCGCGAAGGATCATGTGCTGTGTGGTTCACGGTCCGCCCCTGCAGCCCCGCCTGTTGCGACGGCTAGCGCCGCGTCTCGCGGCAGCCGGCGGCCTCGGCTTCCTCGACCGAGCAGAACCAGCGGGTGCCCTTGCTGATCTTCATGCGGATCTGCGCGTACCAGCGGCTGGTCGGCTTGTGGTAGATGCACTCGCCGGATTTGTTGACGTTGCCCTTGATGGTGCAATCCGGCGACGGCGCGACCGGGCCGGAGGCCGACGCGAGTAGAATCCGCCGGGCATCCTTCGGCGGTTTGGTGGCGCCAAGAATTTGAGTCTTTGCACTGCGCACCCGCCAGTCCCACGGCGCGATGAACGAGCCCTGCCACAGCCCGAGCTTGGCCTCGCGTGCAGCTTTCTCTTCGCCCTCGTAGGCGTGGGAGTACTGCACGTAGGCCAGAGCCCAACCGTTCTTCACCATCCATTGTCCAAGGTCTTCGCCGTCGACCTCGCATTTGGCGATCGAGCGGCCGGCCTTGTCGACGCGCAGGACGTGGCAGGTCCAGCTCTTGCCGGCGGTATGCTGAGCCAGCGCGTCACGGGCGGCGACGCCGCAGGTCCAGCGATCGCCCTTGGGGTTAAGACAAAGCTGATCCACCCCCGGAGCGTCGATGCCGGCGAGCCGGATGCGGGTCTTCCCGATCAGCGCATGGTCGCCGTCGCGGATCTTCGGCACGCCGCTGATGTCGGCGGCTTGGGCCGTCATCGGCAGCAGCAGGAGCAAAAGCGGCAGCAGCCATGTGTTCAGCTTGAGCATGCGTCGACCTTCCCGGCAGGCACCCGTGCCGCAAACAGGTTCGCCGATTGTGCTGAATCTTGGGCGGCCGGGCCAGAGCCTCGGCAGCACCTTGCTTCAACTTCGCGCGAAGATCAGGCTTGCTGCACAGGCTGCAGCAGCGCCTTGCGCGCCAGCCCCAGCCCCATCAGCACGAATGCCGAGGTCACTTCCGGTCCGCCGACCAGAATGCGGGTCGGCGTCTTCATCTTGTTCCACTCATAGGCTTTGAACGGCGCGCGGCCGCCGCCTTCGCCGAGATGGCTAAGGATGCAATGCAGTGCCGGCGCGAAGTGCTGGCTGTCGCCGCCGAGATGGCCGAGCGCGATCAACGCCAGCGCGGCGTCGAACACGTTCATCTCCTTGGCGATCAGTTCGTCCTGCACGTAAGCCAGCACGCGCAGCCGGATCGCCTCGAACACGCCATCCGGATCGATCGCGCGCTTGGCGGTTTCATCGAGCGCCCGGAACGCCACGTAGCAGCGGCCGAAATAGGCGCAGTACAGTTCGGGCAGGTAGTACACGTGCGATTTCGAATCGGCGAACGCGCCGCTCGCTACCAGCCGGCGCTGGAAATCCACGATACGGCGCACCGTGTCCAGCCGCGCGGGCGTCTCGACGATCCGCCACCGCGCACAATTGCGGAAGCAGACTTCGAGCACGTCGAGATTGAGCGTCGGATCGAGGTCGTTGCCGAACGGGCGTTCGCCAGCCAGGCTGTCGATCCAGGTGACGATTCCGCCGTCGTAGTCGATGGTATCGTTGAGCGGTACCGTCACCATCGGGGCGTTGCCGCCTGCGCGGACCTGATAGGCACGATAAAGATCGATCAGCGGCTGATCGATAATCGGATCGGACGAGTTCGCCTGGGTGGCGGCCGAGATTGAACAGGCGGTGGTGTCGCAATCCGGCACGTACACGCCGAAGCCGAGGTTCTGTTTGACCTTGGCGAAGAACCGCGAAAACCGCGAATGCGGCGGTGGGGCCAGTGCGGTGATCACGTCGAACGGTTCGCCCTCGGCCGTGCGGACTCGCTCGCGGCTGGTCTTCAGGCAGAATTCGGTCATGTCGGCGATCATCCGCCGCGCCGCGCGGGTGTCGTCGGGCGTACCGAGGCCGGAATCGATGAAACCGAGCAGCGCCTCGATGTAGAACGCATCGTAATAGGCCGACCGATGCCGGATCTGCACCGGCGACCACATCGGCTCGGCGATCCCTCGCCAGCGCGGATTGATCACGCCTTCTGCCGGCGACCGTGCGATGAACACCCGCGCCAGATTGAACAGCAGCGTCGAGTTCTTGTAGCTGCGCGAATTCAGCCCGGTCAGTGCCGCGAGAAACGCACGGCCATCGAGATCCGCATCGCCGATCAGGTTGAACGACGCATAGGCCGGCAGGAAGCCGTTGCGGCTCCAGGATTGCAGCAAATGATCGCCGCAGGCGCGGATCGCGCTGTCGATATCGGCAAGCCGCGGCGTCTGCGCCGGCGCCACCCAGCTCGGCGGACGCGGGTGCTCCAGCCTGATGGTGTCGATCAGCTCGGCGATCGGTGCGCCGATCGCAGCCCAATCCGGCTCGGCGTCGTCGCGGGCGCTGATCAGCGCGTCGCGAACGGCGCGGAAACGCACCGGGTCGTGCAGCTCCGGCAGACCGGCTTTGCGCAGCAGCGGCCGCAGCGCCGGGTTGGCGAGCGAGGTCTTGTAGAATTTGGAGATGTGCGGATCGCCGTGCTTGTGGCCGAGGAATACCGGATCGCACAGGTCATACAGCGTCGGCGCTTGTTTCCGGGCGGTCAGCGCGCGGTACGCCGCGCCGGCCATCTTCAGCACATCCATGATCGTCTTCCGCGCGCTCTGACACGTTCGAGCCGACGAGGAATCGCATGGACGGACCGGGAATACAAACCCGCGGCCGTCGCCGGACTGGTTCTCGTCGGATGGCGGGAGGCGTAGGACAGATTGCTGCGCCTGCCCAAGATGATTTTTGTCGCAGCAAGATCAGCCAAGATTTCGCGGATGATCGCGAGGCTTTCCTCCCTGTCTGGACGGATCAGATCTCGTCGTGAGGTCGGTCGCGCAAGATCAGCGGAACGGAACATCCTCGCGGCTGTCCGGTTCGACGGTCCGGGTTCCTGCTGGCTTGCCTGAACGTCCTGGAGTGTTTAAGGGATTGTTATTGTGCAACGCCGCAAATTGAGCGCAATTCATACGCAAAAGACCCGCTCATCCCTGAACCTGAACGGCAGTGACGCGACGAAATGCCTGCGCGCGCCGATAAGGACGATTGACGATGAAGATCCGGCTGCATCGCTTTTCTCGGCGGACCCTCACCGCGGCAACTGCCTTGGTGGGCGTGGTGTCGCTGGCGATCGGCGCGCATGCGGCGCTGTACAAGCGCCCGGTCGATACGGCTCGGGTCGCCACGGCGGCGGCCATTGAGACGAAGACCACTTCGTCTCGGCTGGCGCTGGTCATCGGTAATGCCCACTATCCTGATGCCGCATCGCCGCTGCTGCAGCCGATCAACGACGCCCGCTTGCTCAGCGCCTCGCTGCGCCATGAAGGCTATGACGTCGACATGATCGAGGACGCCAGCCGCGACGAGATCCTTCGCGCGGTCGAGCGGATCAAGGCCCGCGCCGGCAAGGACGCGACCGTGATGCTGTTCTTCGGCGGCTACGGCATCCAGTCGGGGCGCGACAACTACATGATTCCGGTCGACGCCAAGATCTGGACCGAGGCCGACGTGCGCCGCAGCGGCGTCAGCGTCGAGCAGGTGCTGGCGGAGATCAAGGCCGCCGGCGCTCACACCAATCTGGCGGTGCTCGACGCCTCGCGCCGTAATCCCTATGAGCGCCGATTCCGTGCTTATTCGCACGGGCTGGCGCCGATCGAGACGCCGGCCAATGCGCTGGTGCTGTCGTCGGCGACGCCGGGGCAGGTGGCGGACGACAATAACGGTCCTAACAGTATGGTGGTTGGTGAGCTGATCGGTTCGCTGTCGTCGCCGGCAAGCGCGGAAGCCGCTTTTGCCAAGGCGCGGCAGGCGGTGATCAAGGCGACCAACGGCGCCCAGGTGCCGTCGATGACCTCGTCGCTGGTTGCGGACGTGCCGCTGGTGCCGGTCGCCGATGCGACGCCCAACACCGGCGGCTGAGCGTTCAGTCCGATTGTCTCTTTCTGAAAACGAAAAGGCCTGACGCGGTGTTCGCGTCAGGCCTTCGTTGCTGACAGCGTGTGGCGCCGGTTAGTTGGACTGCAGCACGAAGCGGCGGTTGTCCTTCTGCACCGGGCGCGCGTTCATCGGATACAGCTTGGCGAACGCCGCAACGTCTTCGGCCGCGACGGTGATCGGATCGGTCAGCACCATCCAGTCGACGACCTCCGAGCATGGCGGCGTCGTCAGCGAACCTTCATAGCGGTAGTAGCCGAGCTTGGCGGGCAGCAGCGCGTTCGGATTGATCCCAGCATCGGCCTTCACGGCTGGGCCTTCGCTCTGCGGCATGGTCGCGACGATCTTGGCGAACGCCGCGTTGGCGGCGCCTTCCTGCATCAGCACGCCGACCACGCCGAGCGTGCCGGAATCCATGCGGTGGACGAAGTGCACTTCCATCGGGAACGACTTGCCGTCGATCTGATGCTCGCTGGGGCGATGGAAATGGAATTGCACCAGCTTGAAGGTCGCGCCGCCGAGCTTGAGCGTCGAGCCTTCGGCCACGTTGAGCTGGATGGTATGGCCGTTGTTGATGATGGTATCGGCCGTGTCGGCCCACTGCACCTGCAGCGGAAACAGATTGGCGCTGACGGTGGAGCGGATATCGACCGGCGATTGCTGCACCCCGATCGAGCAGATCTGGTTGGCGGGATCGATCTCGCCCCACTTGGCCGGGCCGCCTTCACCCTCGTAGCCCCAATGGTGGGCGCCTTCGGCGGCAGCGCCGGCGGTGGCGCAAAGCGGACATAGAGCGAGGCCAGCAAAGGCCTTCAGGATATTGCGACGGTCCATCGACGTCTCCGGGGTTGATGCGCGGGAACTAGCATTGCCCGACGCCGGAGCAAAGGGAAGTGGGACGAATGAACGACGCTTTACGATTACTGACTGGCCCAGACGATTCGGCCGATCCATTCGATCTCTGACGGTGCCAGAGTCCGGTCGGGATGGCTGGGATTGAGAGAAGCAAGCTCGACCACCTTGGCGGTGCGCCGCTTCAACTCCTTGACCATCACTTCACCTTTGGTGGTTTTGACCACCACGCGGTCGCCGCGATGCACGGTGGCGCTCGGCGATACCACCACGATGTCGCCGCTGCGATATGCGGGCTTCATCGAATCGCCGGAGATCTCCAGCGCGTAGGCGTGCTCGTCGGTGATCGACGGGAGCCCGACTTCGTCCCAGCCCTTGCCGACCGGAAATCCGCCATCGTCGAAATACCCGCCGGAGCCGGCCTGAGCGAGGCCGAGCAGCGGGACCGACTGCACTACCCGCGGCCGATCGTGAATCAGTTGCACGAACGTATCGATCGCGGTGTTGGTGGCCTGCAGCGCCTTGGCGACTGATTCGGTCGAAGGCCAGCGCTCGCGGCCGTCATTGGTGATCCGCTTCGACTTGTTGAAGGTGGTGGGGTCGAGGCCGGATTTCTTGGCGAGTCCTGACGGGGAGAGGCCGGCCCGTTCGGCCAGCCGGTCGAGCGCAGTCCAGATCTGATCATGCGTCAGCATTTGCATCGGAAGGCACCCCGGACGCGCCGTCGGACCCGGCGCGAGAAACGGACTTACGACTAGGAATTATTGCCTTAATTGAAGGCGTTATGCAATCCCGTCCGGCGACAAAACCGCAAGCTCTTGCGAAGCCTCAGGACGGCCGATACGTTTGCCCGAACAGGTCCGGGATCGTCCGGGCGACCGAGGGTGTGCGGGTCCGCTATGCCGGATTCGGCTTTGCCCTTCCGACGTGCGCAACTTATTGTTTAGGCGGATGTTTCGGTTGCCCGGGGAGTTGCGGGCCCGATTGCCGCCCGACCCAACAACCAGCCGCAACGACGGGAATTCGCGCCCTTGCGCACGATTTACAAGATCTGTGACGCGGCGGCCTGGCGCGGCGCCGAACAGGCCGGCCGCTATGGCGGCAGCGCCGACGACGCCCGCGACGGCTTCATCCATTTCTCCACCGCGCCGCAGCTCGCCGGGACGCTGGCCAAGCACTATGCCGGCCAGACTGGCCTCAAGCTGATTGCGGTCGACGCCGAGGCGCTTGGCGACCGGCTGCGCTGGGAGCCGTCGCGCGGCGGCGAACTGTTTCCGCATCTCTACGGCGAGCTTGCACTTTCGGCGGTGACCGGCGTGCAGGATCTCGTCGCGCGCCCCGACGGCAGCCACGTCGTGCCGGAGCTCGCGTCGTGATTCGCGCGTTCGATGCCGTCTCGCTGCCGCTGCTGCGCTGGCTCGATCCGGAGGATGCGCACCGGCTGGCGATCCAGGGCCTGAAGCTGTGGCCGCCGGTCAAGCCGCGCCCCGACGATTCCAAGCTCGCGGTGCGCGCGTTCGGACTCAATTTTTCCAATCCGGTCGGGATCGCCGCCGGCTTCGACAAGAACGCTGAAGCGCCCGATGCGCTGCTCCGGCTCGGCTTCGGTTTCGTCGAGGTCGGCACGGTGACGCCGAAGCCGCAGGCCGGCAATCCTCGGCCGCGGCTGTTCCGGCTCGAACGCGACGAAGCGGTGATCAACCGCATGGGCTTCAACAACGAGGGCGCCGAGGCGGTGCTGCGCCGGCTGGCGGCGCGCGCGCAATATGGCGGTATCGTCGGCGTCAATGTCGGGGCCAACAAGGACAGCGACGATCGGGTGGCGGACTACGTCAAGCTGATCGAGACCTTCGCGCCGCTGGCGAGCTACTTCACCGTCAACGTCTCGTCGCCGAACACACCGGGCCTGCGCAATCTGCAGCAGGCGGCGGCGCTCGACGATCTGCTGGCGCGGGTGATCGATGCGCGCGAGCGGGTGCGGGCGGCGGCCGGCGATACGCCGGTGCTGCTCAAGATCGCGCCCGACCTGTCGCTCGGCGAACTCGACGATGTCGTGCATATCGCTCGGTCGCGCCGGGTCGACGGCATGATCGTCGCCAACACCACGCTGTCGCGCTCGCCGACGCTGCGCGAGCGGACGAAGATGAACGAGCAGGGCGGGCTGTCGGGCCGCCCCCTGTTCCGGCTGTCGACCCGGATGGTGGCGGAGACGTTTGTGCGCGCCGAGGGCGCGTTCCCGCTGATCGGCGTCGGCGGCATCGATTCCGGCGGTGCGGCGCTGACCAAGATCCGCGCCGGCGCCACGTTGGTCCAGTTGTATTCGGCGCTGGTCTATAAGGGACTCGGCTTGGTCGAGAGTATCAAGGCCGACCTCGCCTCGACGCTGCTCCGCACCGGCCGCGATTCGCTCGCCGAAATCGTCGGCGCCGACGCGCCGATGATCACTGCGGAAGAGTGGCCGGTCTGAGCGGCCCGTTATTCTCTCCACCGACGTCATTCCGGGGCGCTCGCAAAGCGAGCGAACCCGGAATCCAGTAGTTACTTGGGCACATGAGATTCCGGGTTCGCGCTGCGCGCGCCCCGGAATGATGCCTTGTAGTTAGCTACAGCGGTACGATCAGTCCGTCGCTCGCCGCCATGTGCGGGACGGTGTCGAGCTTGTGCAGCACCTCGTCGCCCATATGGGTGAGGATCACGCGCTTCGGATTGATCTCCGGCAGATGCGTTTCCAGCGCCTTCAGGCTGATGTGGTTCTTCACCGTACGTTCGTAGGTGTAGGCCTCGCAGATGAACAGATCGGCGTCGTGCGCGGCGGCGACGAGTTGATCGGTCCATTGCGTATCGCCGCTGTAAGCGAGGATACGGCCTTCCGCCTCGATCCGATAGGCGAAGAACGGCCCGCCGGAATCGCCGTGCACCACCGGAAAGGGCGTCACCGTCACCGCGCCGAACTGCCGCGTCACCGCGGGCTCCAGCGCCAGCACCTGCAGGTCGAAGTTCGGCTTGGTGGCCGAGGAGTACTCGAACATCGCTTCCATCAGCCGCGTCAGGCGGATGTCGATGCCGAGCGGGCCGGCGATCACCAGCGGCCGCTTGCGCTTCATGAACTGCGCATCGAGCATCATGAACGGCAGCCCGCCGAAATGATCGGCGTGGAAATGCGTGATCAGGATCAGGTCGAGGTCTTCGCGCAGGATGCCGTAACGCCTCAGCGCCGGCAGCGACGTCGCACCGCAGTCGATCAGGAAATTGACGCTCTGCCCCGAGACGTGAAAGCACGTATTGAGCCGGCCACCGGAGCCGATCGCGTCGCCACAGCCGACAAATCGTACCTGCATTTCGGGTTCCGTCGAACTGGCTCCAGATGCCGTCGCCCTGATCTAGGCCGTCTGTGCCCGGAACGTAACCCGTACCATCGCCGGATGCCGCGACCGTTGCGCGCAGGGACGAGGCTGTTCGCCCCGGCGCGCAGATCTGTGCGACTAGACCAACTCGACCTTGCCGCTGGCGAGATCGTAAACGCCGCCGACCACCCGCAGTTTCTTGCCGTTCACCATCTCGGCGAGGATCGGTTTCGACTCCTGCAATTGCCGGACGTTGGCACGGACATTGGCGATCACCGCCTGATGCCGCAGATCCTCCTCCTTCTTCTGCAGGACCGGCTCGATGCCGGGCTTCATCGCACGCACCAGATCGCCGATGTGGCCGGGCAGGTCGTTGCCCTTCTGCAGCGCCGCGACGGTCGCGTTGACGGCGCCGCAATTGCTGTGACCGAGCACCATGATCACCTTGGTGCCGAGCACCGCGGCGCCGTATTCGAGACTGGCGAGACCATCGGGCGTGACGAAGGTGCCGGCGACCCGCACCACGAACAGACTGCCTGGACCTTGGTCGAAGGCGAGCTCCGGCGCGACGCGGGAGTCGGCGCAGCCGAGGATCGCGGCGAACGGCGCCTGGCTTTCGGCCCGCGCGGCGCGGCCCGCGGAGAAATCGCGCTCGCGCATCTGGCCGGCGATGTAGCGCTCATTGCCCTGCATCAGCTTGTCGAGCGCGGCGTCCGGCGTGTCGCCCGGCACGTTCGCCTGGGCCTGCGCCTGCGCGGCCAGCGGCAGCGAGGCCGCGGCGAGCAGGCCGAGGCCCCCGGCCATCAGAGTTCGTCGCGATACATTGCTGCAGCACGTCTCACACATATCCGTCTCTCCCTGCATCGTTCTGTTGTGTTGGAAAGATGGTATTTGCGGAAGGCGAATGTGCGAAGTGTCGATTCTTCGCACGTGATACGGGCATCAATGTCGGGTTAATTCGGCGAACGAGATTTGATGAAAACTCAGTTTGCCGCGAACGAGGCCCGCACCATCGCCGGATAGCGTAGCGCCTGCAGGCCGCCGCGCCAGACGTAGTGCGACAACAGCGCGATCCATAGTCCGGTGTTGCCGAGCGGGCGGAGCGCGAACCACGACGCCAGGAACAGCACCAGCGACAGCAGCATCAGGTTGCGCATCTCGCGTGCCCAGGTGGCGCCGATGAACACGCCGTCATAGGCGAACGCGAACACGCCGAGCATCGGCGCCAGCGTCACCAGCCACAGATAATCGCGCGCGGTGCGGCGAAGCTCTTCGTTCGAGGTGATGAAGTCGATCAACGCCGGCCCGGCAAATGCGTAGATCGCGCTGACGATGAGCGCGAAGCCGAAGCCCCACAGGATCACCAGCCGCGTGGCCTTGACGAAGCCGGCACGGTCGCGAGCCCCGAGAGTGCGGCCGCAGAGTTGCTCGGCGGCGTTGGCGAGGCCGTCGAGGAAGAACGCGCTGATCATCAGGAAATTGTTGAGCACCGCGTTGGTGGCCAGCACCACGTCGCCGCCGCGCGCGCCCTGCGCGGTGAAGAATAGGAACACTGCGATCAGCGCCGCGGTCCGGATCATGATGTCGCGATTCACCGCGAACATCCGCCGCAACCGGTGCGGATCGAACAGCATCGCGCGCGACACCTTGAACAGCCCATGGCCGCGCCAAGCTGCGATCGCGAGCCCGATCACCAGCCCCGAGCCTTCGGCGATGACCGCGGCGATCGCGGCGCCGGCGACGCCGAAGTCGAACCACAGCACCAGCAGCACGGTGGCGGCGATGTTGATCAGGTTGATGGCGATCTGCACGGCCAGTGCAAGTGTGGCGCGCGCCTGGCCGACCAGCCAGCCGAGCACCGCGAAGTTCGCCAGCACCAGCGGCGACGACCAGATCCGGATCGAGAAGTAGGTCTTGGCGGCGGCGCTCACCGCCTCGCTGCCGCCCATCGCTCCGATCAGCACCGTGGCGAGCGGACCTTGCAGCGCGATCAGCAACAGGCCGATGCCAGCCGCGACGATCAGTCCGCGCAGCAGGTGCGCCGGGACTTCACGGCTCTGTCCGGCGCCGAGCGCCTGCGCGGTGAACGCCAGCGTGCTCATCCGCAGGAAGCCGAACAGCCAGAACAGGCAGTCGAACAGCACCGAGGCCATCGACACGCCGCCGAGCAGCGTCGCCTCGCCAAGCCGTCCGATCGCCGTGGTGGCGACGACGCCGAGCAGTGGCGTCGTCAGATTGGCGACCATCGCCGGGCCGGCGATGGCGAACACCTGCCGGGTGGTTACGGACGAATTGGCGGATTCCACGGCGTGCGCAGGCTGCCGTCAGCGTCCGCGCGGCGTGCTGGCCAACCGCGTCAACAGCCAAATCGGGATCACGATCACGGCGCCGAGCAGGAAGTAGCGCCATAGCCCGTTGATTGCGTCGAAGCCGAGGTCCCAGATCCGTTCGAACAGCAGCCGGATGCTGGTGATGATGTTCCACGGATCGAGGCCGATCGCCGCCAGCACGACGCCGACCAGGATCGACATCAGGATCAGACGAAACGCCACCGCCATCGGCGAGCCGCCGAGGAAGCGGGTCATCCTGTCGTCATTGGCCGGCTGATCCCGGATGTCGTCTCGCATTGTCATGGTCCTCGCGCGTGGCTGGCGCATCATATTCGGTGCTGGGCAGATGGGGAACCGGCGCTTTGCCGTCAATGGCCGCGGGCGGCGGTCGCCGGCGGATTTGCGGTCTCCGCCTTCAGCATCCGCTCCAGCGTGTCCAGCCGGTCGGCGTCCTTCGGCGGCTTGTCCCAGCGCAGCCGGTTGATGCGGGGAAACCGCATCGCTACGCCGGATTTATGGCGCGGCGACCGCTGCAATCCTTCGAACGCCACTTCCAGCACCAGGCCCTTGTCTGGCTCGTGCACGACATGCCGGACCGGGCCGAATTTCTCGGTGGTGTTGCGGCGGACGAAGCGGTCGATCTGCAGCAGCTCTTCGTCGGTGAAGCCGAAATACGCCTTGCCGACCGGCACGAGCTGATCGCCGCCGTCGCCGTCGGTCCAGACCCCGAAGGTGTAGTCGGAATAATACGACGAGCGTTTGCCGTGGCCGCGCTGCGCGTACATCAGCACGGCATCGATGATGTGCGGGTCGTGCTTCCACTTCCACCACTGGCCCTTGGGGCGGCCGGGCAGATACAGCGCGTCGCGCCGCTTCAGCATCACGCCTTCGACCGCGTCGGCATCGAGCCCGGCGCCGGCACTGGCCGGATCGCGCCGGGCGGCGCGCAAACCTTCCCAGTCGTCAAACGTGATGATGGGTGACAGGTCGACCTTGGGATCGTCAAGTCTGGCGATAAAGGTCTCCAGCCGCGCGCGGCGATCGGCGAACGGCAGCCTCCGCAGGTCATCGTCGCCGTCGCCGAGCAGGTCATAGGCGCGCAGGTGGATCGGATAGTCCTTCGTCAGTTTCGACGTGACTGATTTACGGTTCAGCCGCTGCTGCAGCACGTTGAACGATTGCACGCGTTTGTCGCGCAGCACCAGCAGTTCGCCATCGATCGCGCCGGGTAGACGCAGCGACGGTAACAGATCGGGAAAGCTCATGGTGATGTCTTCGCCGCTGCGCGAATACAGGCGGACCACCGTGTCGCCGTGCTCGTTCTGGCCGCTGACTGCCTGGACCCGGATGCCGTCCCATTTCCATTCGGCGATGTAGTCGGCCGGATTCATCGCCGCGAAGTCGGTGTCGTCGATCGCGTGCGCCAGCATCACCGGGCGGAACGGCGCCGGATCGCGGTTGATCGGCTGCGGGCCGCGACCTTCGAGCCAAGCGAACAGCTCGCGATATGGCGGCTGGAGACCTGGCCACACTAGCTCCACGTCGTGCGGGTCCTTGTCGCCGAGCGCCGCAGCGGCGGTCTTCGCAAGCCGCGCCGATACGCCGATCCGCAATGCGCCGGTCACCAGCTTCAGCAGCGCCCAGCGCCCGGTCTCGTCGAGCTCATCCAGCCACCGTGCCAGCTGCGCCGGCAGCTCGGCCTTGCCGAGGCTCTGCAGCGTGGTGACGATTTCGGTGAGCGTCGGGGGAGGCGGGTTGTTGTGGCCGGTGCTGATCAGTTGATTCTGTGAGGCGACATCCTCGCCGCTTGCGGGGCGAGCTCCCTCTCCCGCCTGCGGGAGAGGGTTGGGGTGAGGGCGCCCGAAGGATGGCGTCTCATCGTGGCCCCCCACCCCCGACCCCTCCCCGCAGGGGGGAGGGGAGGAGGCCCAGCCTGGGGAAGAGGAGACGGCCGTGTTGCGGGGAGAGGGCCACATCAACGCCACCGTCTCCGACAAATCGCCGACGTAATCGTAGGACAGGCCGAACAGCACCGGGTCGGTGCGTTCGGCGATCAGGGCGCGGATCAGGCCGGGCTTGGCGTGGCGGAACGACAGCGCGCCGGTCAGCGCTGCCAGCGCCCAGCCGCGATCGGGATCGTCGACCTCGCGGAAGTAGTTAGTGATCAGCCGCAGCTTGTTGTTGCGGCCGGGCTCATAGCCGAGGCGGTTGAGCAGTTCGGCGAAGCGGTTCATGCCTCTGCGGCCTCGCTCTCGCCCGTCGGCATGCCGACGTCTTCATCTTCGTCGCCATAGCCGACCAGGTCGAGCGGCCGCGCAGCGAGGCCCTTGGTCTGGCACCAATGCACCAGCGCGTCCTCCTGCCCGTGGGTGACCCAGACTTCGCCGGCGCCGGTGGCCGCGATGGTGGCGGTGAGGCCGTCCCAATCGGCGTGGTCGGAGATCACCAACGGCAGTTCAACGCCGCGCTGGCGGGCACGGGCGCGCACCCGCATCCATCCCGAGGCGAACGCGGTGAGCGGATCGGGAAAGCGGCGTGTCCAGAGATCGGAGGTCGCCGACGGCGGCGCCAGCGTAATGGTGCCGGCCAGCTCGGCCTTCTTGACGCCCTTCACGGGGCGTAGTTCGCCCAGCGCGATGCCGGACGCCTGATAGTAATGCGTGATCTTCTCCATCGCGCCGTGCAGATAGATCGGCGCGTCGTAGCCGGCCTGCCGGATCAGCGCGATCACGCGCTGCGCCTTGCCGAGCGAGTAGGCGCCGACCAGATGCGCGCGCTCCGGAAACAGCGCGACGGAGTCGAGCAGCTTTCTGACTTCGCCCGCCGCATCGGGATGGCGAAACACCGGCAGCCCGAAGGTCGCCTCGGTGATGAACACATCGCACGACACGATTTCGAACGGCGTGCAGGTCGGGTCGGGCGCGTCCTTGTAGTCGCCGGAGGCGACAATGCGGATGCCGCCGGCTTCGACCGCGATCTGGGCAGAGCCGAGCACATGGCCGGCAGGATGGAACGTGACCGTCGTGTCGCCGAGCCGGACGGTCTCGCCATAGGCGACCGCCTGGGTCGAGCCTGCGAAGTTGTCGCCGTAGCGCAGCCGCATCATGTCGAGCGTAGGCTGGGTCGCCAGCACGGTGCCGTGCCCGGCGCGGGCGTGGTCGGAATGGCCGTGAGTAATCACCGCGCGGTCGACCGGCCGCACCGGATCGATGTGGAAGCCGCCGAGCCTGCAGCACAGGCCGGCGGCGGTCGGCATCAGGATGTCGTGCGGTCGCATCTTCGCTATATAGGCGGGCCTGCCTTTCAAACGAGTCTTAACCCGCCGGGTTCCGTCGATGCCGACGTACCTGTTCCTGTCGTCCGGAAATGTTCTTGCCGACCGACGCTACGACTTTGCGCGCGAACTCCTGGCGCGCGGCGAGGCGGAGGCGGCCGCCGACCTGCTGGCTCAGGCGGTCGAGCTGGCGCCGGACTTTACCTCGGCGTGGTTCGCACTCGGGGAAATTCGCCAGGACAGACTGGGCAACCGCGAGGGCGCAGTCGATGCGTTTCGGCGGGCGCGCGCGGCGGACCCGCGCGATCGGCACGGTGCCGGTTTGCGCCTGATGCGGCTCGGCGCTGCCGATCTCGATGCGATGTCGCCGGCCTATATCGGAGCGTTGTTCGATCAGTATGCGCCGCGGTTCGACAAGTCGCTGGTCGAGGATCTCGGCTACCGCGGCCCGGCGTTGCTGTTCGAGGCGGTGCGCGAGGTCTGCGAGACCACCGGTCGAGCGATGGCGTTCCGGCGCGCAATCGATCTCGGCTGTGGCACCGGCTTGGTCGGCCGCGCGTTTGCGCCGATCGTCTCCGAGATCATCGGCTTCGATCTATCGCCGCAGATGATCGAGCGCGCGCGTGCGACCGGCGTGTATGGCCGGCTTGCGGTGACAGACTTGGTGCAGGGGCTTGCCAACGAGCCACCGGCGAGCGCGGAGCTGATCCTTGCCGCCGACGTGCTGATCTACATCCAGGACGTCGCGCCGCTGCTGCGCGAAGCCGCGCAGGTGCTGCAGCCGGGCGGCCTGCTCGCGGTCACCGCCGAGACGCATGCGGGCGATGGCGTGGTGCTGACGGCCGGGCTGCGGTTCGCTCAGGCGGAAAGCTATCTGCGCGCGGAATTGGAACGTGCCGGGTTTATGGTTGCGCTGCTGCAATACGCGTCGGCCCGCAACGAGAAGCACACCCCGTTGCCGGGCCTCGTCGTCGTCGCCTTCAGGCCCAACGGCTAGACCCGACCACGCGAGGAGCGCAGCGACGATCCTAGCCAGCTAGGTTCACGGAGCCCTGGATTGCGTCGCTTCGCGCGTAATGACGAGGATGCAGCAAACAAAAACCCCGGCCGCTAGGCCGGGGCTCTGTGTCCGTTGCTGTGAGGCGAAGATTAGTACTTCGCGACCACCGGCTGATTGAAGTGATAGTTGATGCCGGTGCGCAGGATGTGTTCGGTGACCTTGGTGGTGTTGATGCCGGTGCCGCCGAACACGTCGGTGGTCGAGCCGAGGTCAACGTAGAGATATTCGGTCTTCGAGGTCCAGTTCGGGCCGAGCAGGCCGAACAGCTGGAACGGAGTCTCGATGCCGGCGCCGGCAGCCCAACCACCCTTGGTGGTCTTGAAGCTGTAGTTGCCGATCGAGCTGACGATGTCGGACTTGATGTTGCCGTAGGCGTAGCCGGCCGTGCCGTAGAACAGGGTCGAGCCGAGCGAGTAGCCGATGCGGCCACGCGCAGTGCCGAACCAGGGCAGCTTGGCGTCATAGTAGGCCCGCGGGCCGAGCACCGAGGCGCGCTGATCCTTCTGGGTCGAACCCTGGAAGTCGGCTTCGACACCGAACACCCAGTTCGAGGCCTGCCAGTTGTAGCCGATCTGGCCGCCGCCGATGAAGCCATCCGGCGCCAGGTTGAAGGTGTCGGTCTGGCCGCCGCCGAGGGTCAGGCTCGAGCGATCACGTCCGGTCGCACCGCCGAAATTGCCGCCGATGTACAGGCCAGCCCAGTTCGCCGGCGGCGGGGTGATGTAGGTGCCGTTGCCGCCGATGCGGTAGTTCAGACCGGCGCGGAAGATGCTCTCGCGCACTTCGGTGCGCAGGCTCTGATTGCCGAAGAAGTCGGTCTGGTTGCCGAGGTCGAGATACAGATATTCGATCTTGCCGGTCCAGTTGCCGCCCAGCGCAGCTTCCACACCCGAGCCGATCACCCAGCCGGAGCGGGTCTTGCTGTTGTCGAACGCCACCAGACCACCTTCGGTGACGGTGGTCTTGACGCTGCCGACCGCATAACCGCCGGTGAAGTAGGCGACCGCCGGGCCGCGTACGAGGCCGACGCGGCCGCGCACGGTGCCGAACCAGTCGAGCTTCTGGTTGTAGTTGGTGGCGAGGCCGTTGAGCGAGGTATAGCCGTCGCTGGCGCCGCTGCCCTGGATGTCGGCTTCAAGGCCTAGCAGCATCGGGCCGAGGAAGGAGCCGAGCTGCCAGTTGTAGCCGATCTGGCCGCCACCGATCACGCCCTGCGGCTGCAGGTAGGTGGTGTTCAGCGAGGCGCCGCCCGGATAGGCGTGCGTCTGAAGGTTACGGCCGAGGCCGACGCCGACGTTGGCGCCGATGTAGAAGCCCGTCCAGTCATAGACGGCGGCAACCGGGGCCTTCAGGTACGGAGCCTTGACGGCGAGATCGGCCGCTTGGGCGCTGACGGCGGCGGTGCCAGCCAGCACGACGCCGGCGAAAATGCGTTTCATGGACGGGAATCCCCTCTTAAACCTGCGCGAACATTACGGGGGCGGCGCCGAGTCGTCTGTACCCGGGCGGCCACACCCGCCGGAAATCGCGGGTAAACAATTGATTGAAGCGGTAAATCCCGATTTTCAAAGTTCCGGGGTGCGGCGACGAGTCGCCCTCGGATTACCCGCCGCGCGGCAGAAACATCGCTTGCTGCGGGTATCTGGCGAAAATTCACCCGGTTGATGGGTTGCGCAGCTTCGCGGCTCTGCCCAGGATGGTTTTGCCGCAGAAGCGCACAGCGCCGCGGCCGAACGAGAACCGGTCTTTTCGAGCCGGCACATCCAAGGGGAGAGAAACTCGATGAATCTGCGCACCAGCTCCGTCCGCACGTCCGTGGCGGCGATCGCGGCGATGATGTTGACCGCGGGGGCGGCAATTGCGGCGGACAAGAAATACGATCCGGGCGCCAGCGACACCGAAATCAAGATCGGCCAGACCGTCCCGCATTCCGGCCCCGGCTCGCTCTACGGCGTGCTCGGCCGCGTCGGCGAAGCCTATTTCCAGATGCTGAACGAGAAGGGCGGCATCAACGGCCGCAAGATCAAGTTCATCACCCTGGACGACTCCTACAGCGCGCCGAAGGCGGTGGAAGCGACCCGCCGGCTGGTCGAACAAGAGGAAGTGCTGGCGCTGTACGGCTCGCTCGGCACCGCGCCTCAGACCGCGGTCCATAAGTATCTGAATTCCAAGAAGGTTCCGCAGCTTTTGCTGAACACCGGGGCGTCGAAATGGAACGACCCGAAGAACTTCAAATGGACCATGGCGGGGCTGCCGCTGTACCCGACCGAAGCACGCATCCTTGCCAAGCACGTTGTCGCGGTGAAGCCCGACGCCAAGGTCGCGATCCTCTACCAGAACGACGATTTCGGCCGTGACTTCCTGGCGCCGTTCAAGAAGGTGCTGGAAGAGGCCGGCGGCAAGGCCAAGGTGGTGGCGGAAGCCAGCTACGACCTGACCGAGCCGACGATCGACTCGCAGATCATCAACCTGTCGAAGTCCGGCGCCGACGTGTTCTTCAACATCACCACCGGCAAGGCGACCTCGCAATCGATCCGCAAGATCGCCGAGATCGGCTGGAAGCCGCTGCATTTGCTGTCGGCTGGCTCGACCGGCCGCTCGATCCTGAACGCCGCCGGGCTCGACAACGCCAAGGGCATCGTGGCGATCCGCTACTCCAAGGAAGTCGGCGTGCCGCGGTTCGAGAACGATCCCGACGTAAAGGCATTCGAGGAGCTGCGCGCCAAGTATCTGCCCAACGTCGATAAGGACAACACCATCGCGTACGCGGGCTACGGCCAGGCCGTGACGATGGCCGAGATCCTGCGCCGCTGCGGCGATAACCTGACCCGCGAAAACGTGATCAAGCAGGCGACCTCGCTGAAAGGCTTCCACTCGCCCTACTTCCTCGACGGCATCGACTACAGCTACACGCCGGACGACTACACCCCGATGAAGACCCTCTACATCGCCACCTTCAACGGCACCGATTGGGACATCTCGGAGAAGCCGTTCACGGAGTAGGCGCGCGGATCCGCGTTTGCCCTTCGAGTGAGGGGTATCGCGGCGCCATCCCGACACGTCGCTGCGTTATGGCCGGGCTCGTCCCGGCCATTCACGTTTTGGGCGGCTCCGCCGTCGTCGAGCATTTCTCGCGCCGAACCTCGACCGCCGCACGGTGAATGCCTAGCTTGGCAGGGTGAGCCTCGCCGATTCCTCTCTTGATCTGCTGCCCGACCGGTTCCGCCGCTGGTTCGCCGAACGCGGCTGGGTGCCGCGCGATCATCAGCTCGCGCTTTTGGAAAAGGCACGGGCGCAACGCTCCGCCCTGCTGATCGCGCCGACCGGCGCCGGCAAGACCCTGGCTGGTTTCCTCCCATCGCTGGTGGAGCTGAGCGGGGCGGCGCCTAACCTCTCCCCGCTCGCGGGGAGAGGTCGACTTGCTGGCGTAGCCGGCAAGTCGGGTGAGGGGGCTGATGAATCTCCACTTGCGGAAGTGGCGCTCACGACCGCGACGCCCCCTCATCCGGCGCAGCAAGCTGCGCTTGCCGCGCCACCTTCTCTCAGCGCGCGGGGAGACGGAATGGTCTCGCGGAGCGGCGGGCTGCATACACTCTACATCTCTCCACTCAAGGCGCTGGCGGTCGACATCGCGCGTAATCTCGAAACGCCGATCGCGGAGATGAAGCTGCCGATCCGCGTCGAAACCCGCACCGGCGACACGCCGGTGTCACGGCGGACGCGGCAGCGCAAATATCCGCCCGACATCCTGCTAACCACGCCGGAGCAGCTCGCGCTGCTGCTCGCCTCCGACGATGCGCCCTATCTGTTCGGCACCCTGCGGCGGATCGTGCTCGACGAGCTGCATGCGCTGGTCACGTCCAAGCGCGGCGATCTGCTATCGCTCGGGCTCGCCCGGCTGTGGCGGATCGCGCCGCAGCTCCGCGCCATCGGTCTGTCGGCGACGGTCGCCGATCCCGACGAACTCGCCCGCTTTCTGGTGCCGCAGCCCTTTGTCCCCTCTCCCGCAAGGGGAGAGGGAGACGAGAGGGCCGTTGATCAAGCCGACATCGTCGTCGCCACCGGCGCCGCGCCGCCGATCGTCGAGATGCTCGACACCAAGGAACGGCTGCCGTGGGCCGGGCACTCTGCGCGCCACGCGCTGCCGGAGATCTACGATCTAATCCGGCGCAACACCACGACGCTGGTGTTCGTCAACACCCGCAGCCAGGCCGAGATGCTGTTCCAGGAGCTGTGGCGGATCAACGACGACAACCTTGCGATCGCGCTGCATCACGGCTCGCTCGATGTCGGTCAGCGCCGCAAGGTCGAGGACGCGATGGCAGCGGGCCGCTTGCGCGGAGTTGTTTGTACGTCGTCGCTCGATCTCGGCGTCGACTGGGGCGACGTCGATCTCGTGGTCAATGTCGGCGCGCCGAAAGGCTCGTCGCGGCTGATGCAGCGCATCGGCCGTGCTAACCACCGCATCGACGAAGCCTCGCGCGCCGTGCTGGTGCCGTCCAATCGCTTCGAAGTGCTGGAATGCGTCGCCGCAATCGATGCTGTCGCCGAGAATGCGCAGGACACGCCGCCGCAGCGCAAGGGCGCGCTCGACGTGCTGGCGCAGCACATTCTCGGCTGCGCCTGCGGCGAACCGTTTGTCGCCGATGATCTGTATGTGGAAATTCGCAGCGCTGCGCCCTATGCGGATCTGTCGCGCGGCGATTTCGACGACACGCTCGATTTCGTCGCCAGCGGCGGCTACGCGCTGAAGAGCTACGAGCGCTTCGCCCGCATCAAGCAGGACAAGCAGGACAAATGGCGCGTCGCCAATCCGAAGGTGCGGCAGGCCTATCGCCTGAATGTCGGCACCATCGTCGAAGAGGCGATGCTGAAGGTGAAGCTGGTGCGCTCGTCGCGCGCCAAGGGTGGCGGCAGCACCGGCGCGATCGCGCGCGGCGGGCGGATGCTCGGCCAGATCGAAGAGGGCTTCATCGAAGGCCTGACAGCCGGCGACACCTTCGTGTTCGGCGGCGAGGTGGTGCGCTACGAGGCGATGATGGAGGATCAGGTCTACGTCTCGCGCGCCCACGACAAGGATGCGCGGGTGCCGTCCTATATGGGCGGCAAGTTTCCGCTGTCGACTTACTTGGCCGAACGCGTCCGTGGCCTGCTCGCCGACAAGAAGACGTGGAAAGGTCTGCCCGATCAGGTGCGCGACTGGCTGGCGCTGCAGACCAAGGCGTCGAAAGTGCCCGGCCGCAGCGAGCTGGTTGTCGAGACGTTTCCGCGCGCCGCCAAGTACTATCTGGTCTGCTATCCGTTCGAGGGCCGGCTGGCGCATCAGACGCTGGGCATGCTGCTGACGCGGCGGCTGGAACGCGCCCGCGCCCGGCCGCTCGGCTTCGTCGCCAACGAATACGCGCTCGCGGTGTGGGGGCTCAGCGACATGTCGCAGATGATCCGGCAGGGCCGACTCGATCTCGATGCGCTGTTCGATCCGGACATGCTGGGCGACGACCTCGAAGCCTGGCTCGCGGAATCGGCGCTGATGAAGCGCACCTTCCGCAACTGCGCGATCATTTCCGGCCTGATCGCGCGGCGCTTCGCCGGCGAAGAGAAGTCGCGCCGCCAGGTGCTGTTCTCGACAGACCTCGTCTACGACGTGCTCAACAAGCATCAGCCCGACCATGTGTTGCTGCGCGCCGCCCGCGCCGACGCCGCCACCGGGCTGCTCGATCTGCGGCGACTGAGTGATATGCTGATGCGAATCAACGGGCGCATCGTCCACAAGGAACTCGACCGGGTTTCGCCGCTCGCGGTGCCGGTGATGCTGGAAATCGGCCGGGAAGCCGTGTACGGCGAGGCCTCCGATGTCCTGCTCGCCGAAGCCGCCGATGAACTGGTGCGCGAGGCAATGAGCTGATGTCTTCTCCCTCCCCCTTGCGGGGAGGGTCGGGGTGGGGGGTGCCACAGGCACGTCATTCAATTGAGAAGCCAAACCGCTTGGACCCCCACCCCCGACCCCTCCCCGCAAGGGGGAGGGGAGCAGAGCGTCACCATCGCCGGTGCCGCGTTCGTCGCTGATCTGTCGGGCGCGCTGTACTGGGAAGACGAGCGGCTACTGGTCGTCTCCGATCTGCATCTGGAAAAAGGGTCGAGCTTCGCGATGCGCGGCGTGCTGCTGCCGCCTTACGACACGGTGGCGACGCTCGGACGGCTCGGCGCGGTGATCGCCCGGTTCAATCCTGCAACCGTGATCGCGCTCGGCGACAGCTTTCACGACCGCGACGCCCATGGCCGGCTGTCGCCCGCCAATCGTGACATCCTCACCGCGCTGCAGGCGCGGCGCGACTGGATCTGGATCGCCGGTAATCACGATCCCGATCTGCCCTGCGATCTTGGCGGCAGCGTTGCCGCGGAGGTGGCGGTCGGCACCGTCGCGTTCCGCCACGAGCCGACCGGCGCCTGCGGTGAGATCGCCGGCCACCTGCATCCGAAGGCGAGGGTCAGCCGCCGCGGCCGCAGCATCGAGCGGCGCTGCTTTGCCGGCGACGGCACGCGCGTGGTGATGCCGGCGTTCGGCGCCTATACGGGCGGGCTGAACATTCGCGACGCAGCGTTCGCGAGACTGTTCGGCGGCGCGGCTTTCACGGCCCACGTGCTCGGCGACAACCGCCTCCACGCCATCGCCGCCTCGCGCTGTTGCTGACAGTTAGCTAAGCACTACCCACGAGTCATTCCGGGGCGCTCGCAAAGCGAGCGAGCCCGGAATCTCGACGGCTGCGATGTTGGGCGAGATTCCGGGTTCGCGCTACGCGCGCCCCGGAATGACCCGCTGAGAGGTCGAGATGATTGACGGGCCTCAAGCCGCAACGTCTCACGCCGCCTTGGTGTGGACCTTCTCGCAGAACTCGGCGAGTCTGTCGGCAAGCCGCAGGGTTGCCGGGCTGGCTTGCGGGGCTGCGATCAGGGCGAGCTCGGTGCGGTCGATCGGCGGGAAGCCGTCGCGCGCCGTGAGTTTCCGATGATCGGCCTGAATTGAAATCTCCGACAGGATCGACAGGCCGAGCCCGGCCGCGACCGCGGCCTGAATTCCGGCGAGGCTCGAGCTGGTATAGGCCATGTGCCAGCGCCGGCCCGCGGCTTCGATCGCGTGGATCGCGCGGCGTCGATATAGGCAACCGCCGGGAAAGAAGATCAGCGGCACCGAGCCGGCCTTGGGATTGCACGGGTGGCTCTTGCTGTTCACCCAGTACACGCGCTCCGGCCACGCCGCGACCGCGCCGGCACCGCCGGCTTCGCGCTTGAGCAGCACCAGATCGAGATCGCCGCGTTCAAGGTCGCGTTTCAAATTCAGGCTCTGATCGGCGCGGACGTCGAGCCGCAGGCCGGGACGGGCGCGCGAGAAATTGCCGAGCAGCCGCGGCAGTCGGTACAGCGCGAAGTCTTCCGGAATCCCAAGTCGCACCGCGCCCTCGGTGCTCGGCCGCCCCACCACGTCGCGCGCCTCTTCGGCGAGTGCGAGCAGGCGCCTTGCGTAGGACAGCAGCCGCTCGCCCGCCTCGGTCGGCAGCACGTCCTTGCCGCTGCGGTCGAGCAGTTGCTGGCCGAGATCGTCTTCGAGCCGCTTGATCTGCTGACTCACCGTCGATTGCGTTCGGTGCACGCGCTGGCCGGCGCGGGTGAAGCCGCCGGCCTCCACCACCGAGACGAAACTGCGCAGCAGTTCGAGATCGAGCATCGCTGCCTCATTCGAAAATCCACTGGAGATGATTTTATCATTTAATTTCCCAATGACAACGCAGGCCCCTAAGCCCTAGGCATCAGGAGACGCTTTCGATGTCGCTCACGCCCGCCGTTCCGCTCGCCTCGCCGCTGTTCAACCCCCGCGCCTTGCAGATTGTGCTGTTCTGCGCGCTGTGGAGCTTCGCTTTCGTGGCCGGCAAAGTCGGTGTCTCCGATTGCCCGCCGCTGATCCTGTTGGCGGCGCGGTTCAGTCTCGCCGGCATCCTGATCCTCGGCATCTCGGCCCTGCGCCGCGAGCCGTGGACGCTGCGGCCGCGCGATGTCGCGATCTGCGCGCTGCTCGGCCTCGCCAACAATGCGCTGTATCTCGGCCTCGGCTATGTCGGCCTACAGACCGTCTCGGCCGGCATCGGCGGACTGATCGTCAGCGCCAATCCGGTGTTCACCGCGGTCGCGGCGGCGCTGCTGCTGCACGAGGCGCTGACCTGGAGAAAGATCGCCGGCCTAGTGCTAGGCGTCGCCGGCGTCGCCTTCATCGTCTGGCACCGCGTCGCGATCGGCGCCGAGGCCTGGACCGGGCTCGGCTTCACGCTGGCCTCGCTGGCGTCGATCGTGGCCGGCACCATCCTGTTCAAGCGCCTGGCGCCGCGCGGCAGCCTGTGGGTCGGCAACGGCATCCAGAATCTCGCCGCCGGGCTCGCGCTCACGCCGCTGGCGATGTCGCTGTCGAGCGTCAGCGATATTGTGCCGAGCTGGCGGCTTGCCGGCGCATTCGCCTTCCTGGTGCTCGGCGGCTCGATCGTCGCGTATTGGCTGTGGTTTCGGCTTTTGACACTGTACGGCGCGACGGCGGCCAGCGCCTGGCACTTCGTGATGCCGCCGCTAGCCATGTTGTTCGCCTGGCTTGTGCTCGGCGAATCGATCGACGGGCGCGACCTGCTCGGTGTGATCCCGGTGGCGATCGGCATCTATCTGGTGACTCGGCCGGCGCGCATCGCCGCTCCGGCGAGCTGAGCTGCCGCGGCGTGGCGTTCCGCTACCGGAACGAAGCGGCTGCGGGTACGTTGGCGTTCACCTGACCTAGCCCGGGACCCCGCGCGTGACCTCCGACGCCAGACGAGAGTTCGACCGGCCAGACTTGATCGATCCTGCCCCGGATGGGACGCCCAAGGTCCAGCGTCTTGAAACCTTCCGGCTCCGCGGCTTCTTCAAAACCCTCGGGCCCGGCCTGATCACAGGCGCTTCCGACGACGATCCGTCCGGGATCGGCACCTACAGTCAGGCCGGTGCGCAGCTCGGTTACGGCATCGGCTGGACCATGCTGCTGACCTTTCCGCTCATGGTGGCGATCCAGGAGATTTCCGGCCGGGTCGGCCGCGTCACCGGCCACGGCATCGCCGGCAACGTCTGCCGACACTATTCCGGCGGCCTGCTCGCGGTGATCGTGATGCTGCTGTTCACCGCCAACACCATCAATATCGCCGCCGATCTCGCCGCGATGGCCGACGCCACCAAGCTGTTGATCGGCGGTCCGGCGTTGTTCTACGTGGTGGCGTTCGGCACGATCTCGGTGCTGGCGCAGATCTTCTTCGACTACAAGCGCTACGTCTCGGTTCTGAAATGGCTGACGCTGTGTCTGTTCGCCTATGTCGGCGCACTCGCGGCCGCCAAGGTCGATTGGGGGCAGGCCGCCGCCGGCGTGCTGATCCCGCACCTCGCCTGGAGCAGCACTTATCTCACCACCATCGTGGCGATCCTCGGCACCACGATCTCGCCCTATCTGTTCTTCTGGCAGGCCTCGCAGGAGGCGGAGGAAGAGCGGATCGATCCGCACAAGAAACCGCTGATCAAGACACCGCAGGACGCGCCGCAGGAATTCCAGCGCATTCGGGCCGACACCATCATCGGCATGGCATTTTCCAATCTGATCGCGCTGGCGATCATCATCACCGCCGCCGCCACGCTGCACGCCAGCGGCAAGACCGACATCGAGACCTCGGCACAGGCCGCCGAAGCGCTGCGGCCGATCGCCGGTCCGTTCGCCGAATGGATCTTCGCGCTCGGCATCGTCGGCACCGGTCTGCTGGCGATTCCGGTGCTGGCAGGCTCGGCCGCCTATGCGGTCGGCGAAGGGCGGCGCTGGCCGGTCGGGCTGGCGCGCAAGCCGAAGCAGGCGGTGGCGTTCTACAGCGTGCTGGCGCTGTCGGCTGTGCTCGGCATCGCGCTCAATTTCGCGCCGATCAATCCGATCTCGGCGCTGTATTGGAGCGCGGTGATCAACGGCGTCCTTGCCGTGCCGGTGATGGTGCTGCTGATGCTGATCGCCCGCCGCCGCGACGCCATGCACAGCTTCGTGGTGCGCGGCCCGCTGCACTGGCTCGGCTGGCTCTCGACCGCGGCCATGGGTATCAGCGTGGTGGCGATGGCAGTGGGCTATCTGCTTTAACTCGCCCCACACGCCGTCATTCCGGGGCGCAGGCGAAGCCTGCGAACCCGGAATCTCGAAGTGATCAGGCCGAGAGGTCGACAGGCGGGCGCTGCTGGGTGCCCGGAAGCTCCAGATTCCGGGTTCGCGCGTTGACACGCGCGCCCCGGAATGACGATGAGGATGGGTCAGTCGCGCCGGAACACGATGGATGCCATCCAGCCGGTGGCGAGTGCCATCAGGGCGGTGATCAGGCCGTAGATGATGCCGTGCTGGCGGGCTGCGGTGGCGACGAACTGTTCGAAGCCGATCTTGGCGATCTCGAACGAGGTGTCGGTCTCGGTCAGCAGCTCGCCGCTGGCGAACAACTTGATCGAGATGTCGTAGCTGCCGATCGGCACCTCGGCCGGCAGCGGAATTCCGGTGCGGAACAGCGTCGGGGTGAGGAATTTCACCGCGGTGCTGTCTTCGCGGTACAGCCCGCGATCCTCGCGCAGCCGAATGAAAGCCTGGCGAAACTGGTCGTCGGCAACGACGTCCGCGTAGTCGGTGCCGATCCGTTGGGTCAGCAGCACGTGGTTCATGCCGAGCTGCTGCCGGCGCCGCACCTCGGTCGGCGCGATCGCGTCGATCGGCCGGTTGGCGAAGATCGCCAGATAACTCGGCACCATCAGGAATTCGCGGGAGTCGCTGTTGATCCAGATGCCGAATTTGCGCTCCTTGCGCCGTGTCACCATGTTGGCGCGCGGGCCGAACACGCTGATCACCAGATCGTATTTGCCGGCCTCGACGAATGCCGGATGGTCCTTCTCGATCGCGCCGAACAGCACCAGCTCGCCGCCCGAATAGTTCGGCGTGACGGTGACGCGGGCGTTGGAGACCGACACGATCAGCCGCTCCGCTTCCGCCGGCGAGGCGAACGGCAGCATCAGCGCCAGCAGCCCGGCGGTGGCAATCGCGCGGAGCGATGTGAGCCGCCGCGCCATCATGACGGGCTCAGTTCGCGCAGCGTGAACAGCTCGGCGGGGCGGATGCCGAGCTCGATCGCGAAGCGGACGCCGACCGCCAGCACCAGCAGGCCGAGCAGCAGGCGGAGCTGTTCGCCACGGATGCGCTGGCCCGCGCGGGCGCCGAACTGCGCACCGGTGACACCGCCGATCATCAGGATCAGCGCCAGCACCGCGTCGACCAGGTGGCTGGTGGCGGCATGCAGCACGGTGGCGATCAGCATCGTCACCAGGGTCAGCACCATCGAGGTACCCACCACGGTACTGGTCGGCACCCGCAGCAAATAGATCAGCATCGGAACCAGGATGAAGCCGCCGCCGACGCCCATCACGGCGCCGATGAAGCCGATCAGCACGCCGATCGCCACCACCGGCAGCACCGACAGATAGATCTTGGAGCGCTTGAACCGGACCTTGAACGGCAGCGCGTACAGCCAGTTGCGGTTGCCGGAGCGGCCCGCCAGCGGCACCTCACCGCGGTTGGAGCGACGGATCGCGCGGATGCCTTCGTAAACCATCAGACCGCCGACCGAGGTCAGCAGCACGACGTAGGACACCGCGATCACCAAGTCGAGCTGGCCGACCGCGCGCATCAGCACGAAGAACCAGACGCCGAGCCCGGTGCCGGCGATGCCGCCGCATAATAGGACGAAGGCGAGGAGAGGATCGATTGCCCGGCGGCGCCAGTACGACAGCGCACCGGAGAACGAGGACGCCGCCATGTGGCTGGTCACCGAGGCGACCGCGACCGCGGGCGAGATGCCGATGAAGATCAGCAGCGGCGTCATCAGGAATCCGCCGCCGACGCCGAACATTCCGGACACGAACCCGACCGCAGCGCCCATCGCCAGCACGAGCAGGACGTTGACCGGAAGATCAGCGATCGGGAGATAGAGCTGCACGCGCGGTTCGCTTCGGAGTTCTCGCTGTGACGACAGCATCCCCCGGCTCAACGGCTGGCGCTTCGCCCCGGAGATGTTCTTGATTCAATGATCCGGCAACAGATCAGGACCGCTTGGCCGGACCGGCATGGCGGACTTCGCACCAGATCGCGGTTCATCTGAACCGCTGTCCCTGCATAACCGAAATTAGTTCACGCCGGGATTACAGAATCGGTCGCAGTCGGGCTTTTTAGGCCCGGCAGCGCCGATCTCGTCCATCTGATGGACGCAGGCGTTAGCGGGCGGCGCGCTTGGCCGCAGCGGCCGGCTGCCCGTCCCAGCCGCCGGCGGGCGCCGCGACTTTGACGGCGGCGTCGGGCTGCGGCTCGGCCGTGAAGGTCTGGATCGCGAGCTTGGCGGCCGCCAGCGACTGCGGGTCGAGGCGCTTGGCGACATCTTCGCGCTTGCGGCCCGCATCCTCGTCGCCCTGAGCGGCGGCGAGAGAGAACCACTTGTACGACTCCGCGAGGTTTTGATCGACGCCGATGCCGCGGGCATACAGGATGCCGAGGTTGAACTGGCTGTCGGCAACGCCGCGCTCGGCGGCCTTGCGGAACCAGGCCGCAGCAGTCTTGTAGTTCGCGCCCTTGCTGCCGCCGTCGGCGTACAGCACGGCCAGATTGTGCATCGCCTTGGCGTTCCCGCGATCGGCCGCGGTCGAATACAGCTTCCGCGCGACGTCGAGGTCGCGCTTCACGCCGAGGCCCTTCTCGTAAAGCGTGCCGATGCGGAAGATTGCCGGCGTCACGCCGGCATCCGCTGCGCGCTGATACCATTTGGCGGCTTCGTCGTAGTTCACCGGCACGCCCTTGCCTTCGGCGTAACGGGTCGCTACTTCGTAAGCGGCGGCGGCGTCGCCCTTGAGCGCCAGGGTACGCAGCGTCGCACCGCCGATGGTGTCGGGCAGCCGCTCGGCGGACGGAATCGCGACGGTGCCGAACTTCTCCGGCGCCGCGCTCGGCTGCGACGGGATCGTGCCGGTGATGTCGCTGGACGCGGCAGGCTCGGTCTGCTGCGCCGCCGGCGGCGTGTACAGCGACTGACGCTCGACCGGAGTTGGCGAAATCATCGACGGCGGCGGAGCGACCGGCGCGACAGACGGCGGCGCGGCGGGCTCGGTCGGATCGGATTGCCGCTCGTCCGCAGGCAGGCGCTGTTTTTCCGGCGCCGGGCTGGACTTCGGCGCAGTGACGCTGGCGACCGGCGGCGCTTCGCCGCTGTCGAACAGTTTCATTGCCATCTGGAAGCTGGACAGCACGATCACGACGACGCTGGCGCCGACCAGCAGCGACTTGATCTTGGAGCCGAGCGGCGAGCCCGGTGTGCCGCCGTCCGGATCGGGCTTGTCGCCATCGGTCTTCGGCTTGCCGGGCTTGGCCTTGCCGGCGCTAGCGGACGCCGCCGCCTGCGCGGCGCGGCGCGCGGCAGCGATAAAGCTGGTGGCGTTTGCCGGCTCCGGCTGCGCCGGCGCGATCTCGCCCAGCGCGCTTTCAGAAGCGGCGATCCGTTCCGACGGCGAAGCGACCCGGGCCGGCGGCTTGGTGCCGGGCTCGAGCGGATGGTCCGGCGGCAGTGTGGCTTCCCGGCGAGCGGGCGGCGGCACAGCAACGACCGGCTCGATCTTCTGCGGCTGGTGCGGGCCCGCGGCGGACTCGTGGATGTCGTGGAAAGCTCGCGGCCCACGCGGCTCGGGCGCCGGGGCCGGCGGCTCGGCGGCTGGTTTGGCGGCGGCGAACTCGCGCGGCGCGGCAGCGAACGCCTCGACGGCCGGATTGGCCATCTCGGGCTGAGGCTGCGGCGGAACAGGCGCGGCTGCGGGAGTAACCGGGGCCGGTGCGATCGGCGCGGCAGCAAGGAAAGCGGGCTTCGCCGGTTCGGGGGCCGGAGTCGGGGCGGGCGGCGGGGCCAGCGGAGGGGTTGCGCGCGCGGTGCGCAGATCGCCTTCGATCATCGCCAGCCGGTCGACGACATGGCCGAGGGTGTTGTGCACCGCCTCGAGCGAATCCTGAGTGTGGCGATCGGTTTCCGACTGGCTGAAGCGCATGTCGGAGAGTTCGCGCTTGATGGTGTCGACGAAGCTCGGCTCGAGCGCCGGCGCCGGCCGGCGATCGAGCTCCGTCAGCACCGCAAATTGCGACTGCTGCCGCTCCAGCATCCGCAAAATGTCGTGCAGGCCTTCCTCGACCCGGCCGAGATTGGCGCTGCCGCCGCGCTGCTCGGTCGCGGCTTCCATCCGCTCCAGCAGATGCGCGACACGCTGTTCGAGATGCGCGAACGCCGACTGATTGTCGTTGCCGATCGGCAGATGATCGATCCGTTCCGACAGCGCCCGCACGGCGCTTTCGAGCTGCTCGGTGGATTCGCTCGGGGCAGGGCGCTCGCGGCTTTCCAGCGCCGCGGTCAGCGCCGAGATGCGCTGCTCCAGGGCGGCGAACGAGATGCTGTGGTTGTCGGCCTGCGCCAGCTGTTCGATCTTCTCGCCGAGCGCGTGGACGTTGGCGCTGAGTTGCCCCAGCGCCTCATTGGAAGCGACGTTGGAGACGATGCCGCGCAGCGCGCCGATGGCGTTCTCGAGCTGCTGGACCGTGCCCGGATCGTCGCTGTTGCGGACGATCATGTCGATCTTGCCGCCGAGATTGCGGATCGCTTCGTCGAAGCCCGCGAGCTGTTCGGCCGGCGTCAGCGAGCGCAACGCGGTGTAGATCTCGCCGAGCGCGCGTTCGATGCCGGCAATCACTTCACTGTCGCTGCCGTTGGCCCGGCTTTCATCGAGCCGCTGCGCCAGCGAGCGGATCTCGCCTTCCAGCGTTTCGATCGCCTTGCGCGGCATCGCTTCGGTGATGGTCTGGCGGATCTCGGCGAGGTCAGCGCGGAACGCGGCGATCGATTGTTCGACCTTGTCGGAGCGCTGCAGCGCGTCGATCTGGCTGGTGATCTTGTGGAGCTGCTTCTCCAGGCTGGTGAAATCCGGCCCGGCCAGCGGATTCGGGGGGGCCATCGCGGGTGCGATCGGCGGCGCAAACGACGCCGGCTGCCGCGGCATCCGGCCGATGCTGGCATCGAGTTCGCTCTGCCGCGCGGCGATTTCGGCAATCGCCTTGTCGAGCGCGTTCGGGTCGAGTGTGGGGGAGGGGTAGACTTGCTCGGCGGCGCGTTCGACGCGCTCGGTGGGCGATTGGGCCGGCACGGCTGCGGCCTCGGCCGGCCGAGCTGCCGCAGGCTTCGGCTCGGTAATCCGCGCTAGGCGGGCGTCGAGCCGGGAAATCGCGTCGTTCAGCTGCCGCGCGACCGGCGGCTCACTGCGCGCCGGCGTGCGGGAAATATGGTCGATCTGGCGGGCGATGGCGTCGAGCCGCTGATGGATTTCAGCGACTTCGGTAGCGCTGCGCTCGGGCATTGCCGGGCGGCCGGTCATGCGCGGTTGTTCGGTGGCCGGCTGCTGCGGGGCAGCCTCGCCGAGCTGAGCATTGATCCAGTCGGTGAGCGACAGCCCGGCGCGCTTTGCGGCGGCCTCGGCCTTCTCGCGCACTGACGGCTCGATCTCCTCGACACTCCACGACACGCGATTCATGCTCTTGTCCGCACCCAAGCCGGCCCCAGCCGCGCCCCGCACACCTCCGCGTCTTGCTCAAGCGAACATCGACACGACGCGGGAGTCTGCCTCTGGATCGACTTTTTCCCGTTAGGGTAAATACCGAGTTAAGGATCAGCGCGGACGGCGGTGAAACTTAACGGTCGAGGCAGAAAGCTTGGTTTTGCAGCTATTTTGCCGCGCTTTCAGCGGGGCAGGAGCGGCTCGGGAGGCCGTCCGTTACCGCCGGCGTCGCTAACCGCCGGCGCGGGTGAACAGCGCGCTGAGGTCGTCGATGTCGGATTCCGTCACGGCGTTGAGCGCCGGATTCATCACCGCGGTCTGGCCGATATAGGCCCAGTACAGGAACTCGGCCCGGGGGCGGGCATGGCGACTCTCGACGCCGGATTCGATCATCAGCTTGGACAGGTATTCGACCCGCCTCGCGTCGACCGCGGCAACCATCTCGGCGGCGGCCGGATCGGTCGCGGCGAGCTCGCGGATGGCGCGGTCGAGGCTGCGGTCCTCGTTGAAGGCGAGCTTCATCAGATGTGTCAGCCGTGCGGGGCCGACGATCGCCGCATCGATCTCGCGGAACACCTGCTCGGTAACCCGCTCCTTCCAGAGCTGCAGCAGCTGGGTGCGGAAGTCGGTGGCGTCCTTGAAGTGCCAATAGAAACTGCCGCGCGACACGTCGAGGCCGGCGGCCAAATCGCCGACTTTGAGGGCGTTGGCGCCATGTCGGGCGAGCGTCCGCAGCCCGTGGGCAAGCCAGTCCGCGCGCGTCAGCCGATCTTTGGTATCCGAATCCATGCCGGCACCATACACGCGTGTATTGACACGGCCAAGCCGCGCCGTTAGATGCCATTCAGAGGTGTATGGAGATGATCTGGCAGGCTGCTGCGTTGCGGCCGCTGGAAATCATCACATCGGAGGAGCGCTCGTGCACGCCATGTTGGTCCAGCGGCCGATGGTCGACCTGTCCCGAGCCGCCATCCCGGTGCTTTGCAGAGATTTGGAGACGTGCCGGCGCCCAAGCGCGCCGCGGCGTCATCGCGCTTGATGTCGCGACCGATGATGGTCGAACATCCGCCCCGCCTTGCGTCTTCGCCGCAATCTTATCTCGCTCATCCGGAGAACTGCTGATGGCCTTGAACGGGCTCGACACCTGGTATGCCTTCATGAAGTCCCACGACTCAGATGCGTTGTGGGATCTGCTGCATCCGGACGCGGTGTTCGAAAGCCCGGTGGTTCACACCCCGCAGGTCGGGCGGGACATCGTGTTCAAGTACCTCAAGGGGGCCGAAAAGGTGCTGGGCGGCCCGGGCTTCACCTATGTGGGCGAATGGCGCAGCGATAACAGCGCGGTGCTCGAGTTCGAGAACGTGATCGAAGGCATCAAGATCAACGGCGTCGACATCATCACCTTCGCCGACGACGGACGTATTACCCACTTCAAGGTCATGGTAAGACCCTTGAAAGCGATCAACCTGCTGCATCGCTTGATGGGAGAACAGCTGGCGCAGCAATAAGCGCGCCGGCGACTGGTCGAATTCATCTCGCCGTCGCCTGAAGTTGTTTCAGGCGGCGCACACTTCACACCTGATCCCGATCGAGAGAACCGCATGACGATCTACAAGGCCCCGGTTGAAGAAGTCGGCTTCCTGCTCAACGACGTTTTTCAGTTCGACCGCTACAACAACCTGCCCGGGTTCGCCGATGCTGCGGCCGACGTGCGCGACGCGATCATCAACGAGGCGGCGCGGCTGAGCGAGGAAGTGCTGCACCCGCTCAACGCGGTCGGTGATCACGAGGGCTGCACGCGCCATGACGACGGCAGCGTCGCCACGCCGAAAGGCTTCAAGGACGCCTACAAGCAGATCGCCGAAGGCGGCTGGATGGGCCTGTCGTCGCCGGCCGAATATGGCGGCCAGGGCCTGCCGATCACGCTGACCCAGACGGTGCAGGAATTCCTGAACTCCGCCAACATGGCGTTTGCGATGTACCCGGGCCTGACCATGGGCGCCGCGGCGGCGCTGACGGTGCACGGTTCGCCGGAGCAGAAGCAGACTTATCTGCCCAAGATGGTGTCCGGCGAATGGACCGGCACCATGAACCTCACCGAGCCGCAGTGCGGTACCGATCTGGGGCTGTTGCGCACCAAGGCGGTGAAGCAGGCGGACGGCAGCTACAAGATCACCGGTACCAAGATCTTCATCTCGGCCGGTGAGCACGATATGGCCGACAACATCATCCATCTGGTGCTGGCGCGGATCGAAGGCGCGCCGGCCGGCATCAAGGGTATTTCGCTGTTCGTCGTGCCGAAATTCCTGGTCAACCCCGACGGCACCGTCGGCGCCCGCAACGGCGTGATGTGCGGCTCGATCGAGCACAAGATGGGCATCCACGGCAACGCCACCTGCACCATGAACTACGACGGCGCCACCGGCTGGCTGGTCGGCGAAGAGAACAAGGGCATGCAGGGCATGTTCGTGATGATGAACGAGGCTCGCCTCGGCGTCGCGGTGCAGGGCCTGGCGCAGTCGGAAGTCGCGTATCAGAACGCCGTCGAATACGCCCGCGAGCGGCTGCAGGGCCGGGCGCTGTCGGGGCCGAAGGCGACCGACAAGCCCGCCGATCCGATCATCGTGCATCCCGACATCCGCCGCGCACTGCTGACGATGCGCGCGTTCAACGAGGCGGCGCGGGCGCTGGTGTTGTGGACCGCGCTGAAGAGCGATGTCGCGCATCGCTCCAGCGACGCCAAGGAGCGTCAGACCGCCGACGACCATCTCGGCCTGATGACGCCGGTGCTGAAGGGCGTGCTGACCGACGGCGGCTTCGCCAATGCGGTGGCGGCCCAGCAGGTCTATGGCGGCCACGGCTACATCGCCGCCAACGGCGTCGAGCAGTTCGTCCGCGATGCCCGCATCGCGATGATCTACGAAGGCGCCAACGGCATTCAGGCGCTCGACCTGGTCGGCCGCAAGCTGCCGCGTGACGGCGGTCGTGCCGTGATGGCGTTCTTCGCCGAGGTCGGCGCCTTCGCCAAGGAGCACGGCGGCGACGAGGCGATGAAGCCGTTCGTGGCGCCGCTGTCGACCTCGCTCGGCCATCTGCAGAAGGCCACCACCTGGCTGATGATGAATGCGATGGCGCAGCCGGACAACGCCGGTGCCGCCGCCACCGACTACATGCACCTCTTCGGCCTCGTTGCGATGGGCTACATGTGGGCCAAGATGGCCAAGGTGGCGCAGGACAAGATCGCGGCCGAGGGCGCAAAGCCCTTCCTGACCCGGAAGCTGGTCACCGGCCGGTTCTTCGCCGAGCGGATGCTGCCCGAGACCGCGCTGCGGCTGACCCGGATCGAAGCCGGCTGCAGCACCGTGATGGAACTGCCGGCGGAAGCGTTCTGACGCTTTCGTCAAACCAACGTCGTCATTGCGAGCGAAGCGAAGCAATCCAGGGACGCACCGCAGAGCCGGGTTGCTTTGGTCGCTGCGCCCCTCGCCATGACGCTGAGTCTTTCTGACGTTCTGCAATTCGTCCGGCTCCTTTGAGCCCGGACCGAAACGGGAGAAAACGGATGCCCGAAGCCTATATCTACGATCACGTTCGCACCCCGCGCGGCCGCGGCAAGGCCGACGGTTCGCTGCACGAGGTGACCGCGCTGGCGCTCGCCACCGTGCCGCTGAAGGCGCTGAAGGAGCGTAACAACCTGAAGCAGGACGTGGTCGACGACGTCGTGATGGGCGTGGTCGATCCGGTCGGCGAAGCCGGCTCGGACATCGCGCGGTTCGCGGCGATGAAGGCTGGCCTCGGTGAAGCGGTGCCGGGCATTCAGATCAGCCGGTTCTGCGCCTCGGGTCTCGATGCGGTGAACTTCGCCGCGGCGCAGATCATGAGCGGCCAGCACGAGCTGGTGATCGGCGGCGGCGCCGAATCGATGAGCCGCATCGGCATCGGCGCTTCGGGCGGTGCCTGGCCGATGGATCCGTCGATGGCGATCCCGTCCTACTTCATGCCGCAGGGCATTTCGGCCGATCTGATCGCCACCAAATACGGCTTCTCGCGCGACGACGTCGACGCCTATGCGGTCCGGAGCCAGCAGCTCGCCGCGAAGGCATGGGACGAGGGCCGGTTCGACAAGTCGGTGGTGCCGGTGAAGGACATCAACGGCCTGACCATCCTGGCCAAGGACGAGCACATGCGCCCGTCGACGACGATGCAGTCGCTGGCGCAATTGCAGCCGTCGTTCGCGCCGATCGCCGCGATGGGCGGGTTCGACGCGGTGGCGATCCAGTCGCACCCGGAAGTCGAGAAGGTCAACTACGTGCACCATGCCGGCAACTCGTCGGGCATCGTCGACGGCGCCGGAGCCGTGCTGCTCGGTAGCAAGGAAGCCGGCGAGAAACATGGTTTGAAGCCGCGTGCGAAAATCCGCGCCTTCGCCAATATCGGCTCGGAGCCGGCGATGATGCTGACCGGTCCGGTCGACGTCACCAACAAGCTGTTCGAGCGCTCGGGCATGAAGAAGAGCGACATCGATCTGTTCGAGCTCAACGAGGCGTTCGCCTCGGTGGTGCTGCGCTACATGCAGGCGTTCGAGATCGATAACGACAAGATCAACGTCAATGGCGGCGCGATCGCGCTCGGCCATCCGCTCGGCGCCACCGGCGCGATGATCCTCGGCACCGTGCTCGACGAGCTGGAGCGCACCGGCAAGGCGACCGCGCTGGTGACGCTGTGCATCGGCGGCGGCATGGGTACTGCCACCATCATCGAGCGGGTGTGAGTATTCGATAGCGCCGCGGGCCGCGCTACGCGCGACGGCCTGCTCCCTCCCCCCTTGCGGGGGAGGGGAGACGAACAACTACCGCCACGCCGCAATGGCTGCTGGCAGCGAAGGAGCTAATCAGATGGCCTTCAAGAACTTCAAAGTCGAGACCGACGCCGACGGCATCGCACTGGTGACCTGGGACCTGCCCGGCAAGTCGATGAACGTGCTGGACGCTGCAACGATCGAGGAACTCGGTGCGATCGCGGAAGCCACCACCAAGGACGCAGCGGTCAAGGGCGTGGTGATCACCTCGGCCAAGGACGCGTTTTGCGCCGGCGCCGATCTGTCGATGCTGGAGAGCATGAATCAGCAGTTCGCCCAGATCCGCAAGGACAAGGGCGAAGAAGCCGCCCAGAAGATGCTGTTCGACGAGAGCCGCAAGCTGTCGCAGATCCTGCGCGGCATCGAGACCTGCGGTAAGCCGTGGGTCGCGGCGATCAATGGCCTCGCGCTCGGCGGCGGCTTCGAAGTCACGCTGGCCTGCCACTATCGCGTCGCAGCCGACAATCCGAAGACCCGGCTCGGCCTGCCCGAGATCAAGGTCGGCCTGTTCCCGGGCGGCGGCGGCACCCAGCGGATTCCGCGCATCGTCGATCCGCAGAGCGCGATGACGATCCTGCTCAAGGGCGATCAGATCAAGCTCGACAAGGCCAAGGCGCTGAAGCTGGTCGACGCGGTGGTGCCCGCGGCCGATCTGATCAAGACTGCCAAGGACTGGATCAAGAACGGCGGCAAGGCGGTGGTGCCGTGGGACGAGAAGGGCTTCAAGCTGCCCGGCGGCCCGGTGTTCTCCAAACAGGGCATGATGATGTTCCCGGCCGGCAACGCCATCTATCGCCGCGAGACCTACGATAACTATCCGGCCGCGCGCGCGATCATGAGCTGCGTCTATGAGGGCCTGTTGGTGCCGATCGACGTCGCGCTGCGGATCGAGTCGCGCTACTTCGCGCACGTGCTGCAGACCAAGGAAGCGGCGGCGATGATCCGCAGCCTGTTCCTGTCGATGCAGGAGCTGAACAAGGGCGCGCGCCGTCCACAGGGTGTGCCGCCCACCAAGGTCAAGAAGCTCGCCATCATCGGCGCCGGCTTCATGGGCGCCAGCGTCGGCTACGTCTCGGCCAAGGCCGGCATCGAGGTGGTGCTGATCGATCGCGACCAGGAGAGCGCCGACAAGGGCAAGGCACATTGCCAGTCGGTCATCGACGGCCTCATCAAGAAAGGCCGCGCCAAGGAGGCCGACCGCGACGCGCTGATGTCGCGCATCACTGCGACGCCGGACTTCAATGCGATCTCGGATTGCGACCTCGTCATCGAAGCCGTGTTCGAGGATCGGAAGGTGAAGGCCGAGACCTACGCCAAGGCGCAGCCGCTGCTCAAGGAAGGCGCGATCTTCGCCTCCAACACTTCGACGCTGCCGATCAACTCGCTGGCCGAAGAGTTCAAGGACCAGTCGAAGTTCATCGGCATCCACTTCTTCTCGCCGGTCGAGAAGATGATGCTGGTCGAGGTCATCGTCGGCAAGAACACCGGCGACGTCGCGCTCGCCACTGCGCTCGACTACACCCGCCAGATCGGCAAGACCCCGATCGTGGTGAACGACAGCCGCGGCTTCTTCGCCAACCGTTGCGTGCTGCGCTTCACCGCCGAGGGCCTCGAGATGCTGATGGAAGGCGTCCCGGCGCCGATGATCGAGACCGCCGCCAAGATGGCCGGCATGCCGGTCGGCCCGCTGTCGCTGGCCGACGAAGTGGCGCTCGACCTGATCCTGAAGATCATGAAGGCGACCGAAGCCGATCTCGGCGAACAGGCGGTCGATCAGCAGCAGAAGAAGCTGATGGTCGAGCTGGTCGAAAAGCAGGGCCGGTTCGGCCGCAAGAACGCCAAGGGCTTCTACGTCTATCCGGAGAAGGGCAAGGGGCAGAAGAGCCTGTGGGACGGCATCGCCGCACTGCAGCCGAAGCACCTCGATCCCGATACGATCGACGTCGAAGAGCTGAAGCAGCGCTTCCTGGCTGTGCAGGCGGTGGAAGCGGCCCGCACGGTCGAGGACAACGTCATCGTCGACCCGCGCGAGGCCGACGTCGGCTCGATCCTCGGCTTCGGCTTCGCGCCGTTCACCGGCGGCACGTTGAGCTACATCGACTTCATGGGCACCAAGGAGTTCGTGGCGCTGTGCCACAAGCTCGAGGGCAAATACGGCTCGCGCTTCACCCCGCCGAAGCTGCTCGAAGACATGGCCAAGACCGGCGACACCTTCTACCACCGCTTCGCTCCGAAGAAGCAGGCGGCTGCGTAGTCAGTTACTGACTCGTTGAGAAGACGAGGTCTCTGGCCCCGAGCACAGCCGGCTCCCTCTCCCGCTTGCGGGAGAGGGCTGGGGTGAGGGCGCCCCAGGCATTGACTTAGCAAGCGCGGACAGGAGTGCCTTCACCCGCCGCGCTTCGCGCGTCGGCCTCTCCTGCAGGCGGGAGAGGTGCGCGCTGCCGCTGCGGCGAGGCTTCCTCTTACTTCCAGCAGAAACAACAAGGGCCGGATCATCGCGATCCGGCCCTCTCTGTTTTCGCCGTAGTTTCACCTCGTCATTGCGAGGAGCGAGGCGACGAAGCAATCCAGCTCCGTGCACTCGCCTGGATTGCTTCGCCTTCGGCTCGCAATGACGACGAAACCACTTACGCCTTCTGCAGCAGCCCTTCGCTTTGCATCGCTTCCTGCACCTTCGGCCGAGCGGCGACGCGGGCCTTGAAGGCAGCGAGGTTGGGGTAGGGGGCGAGGTCGATCTTCATCCGGTCGCACCAGCTCAGGATCACGAACAGATAGCCGTCGGCCACCGTGAACGACGAGCCCATCAGATAGTCTTTGCCGGCGAGCTGCTTGTCGACATAGCCGAGGTGGCGAGCGATGCGGTCCTTGAAGAAATTCTTGGCATCGTCGCCGAGCGTCGGGGCGAACAGCGGGCCGAAGCTCTTGTGCAGGTCAGTCGAGATATAGTTCAGCCATTCCTGCAGCCGGTAGCGCTCCGGCGATCCGTTGGCCGGCGCCAGCTTGCCGGAGCCTTCCTTGTCGGCGATGAACTGCACGATCGCCGGTCCCTCGGTCAGCACCGAGCCGTCGTCGAGGCCGAGCGCAGGCACCGACCCCTTCGGATTGATCGCGGCGTAGTCGTCGCCGTTCTCCAGCTTCTTCGCCCGGATGTCGACCTTGACCAGGTCGAACGGCAGGCCGGCCTCGCTGAGCGCGATATGCGGCGACAGCGAACATGCACCGGGTGAATAATACAGCTTCATGGAGTGCCTCCTCGGCGGGATTGGATTCAGGCGCGCGGGCGATTAAATGCCGCTGCATGGGCAAGTCAAGATTGATGCACCTGCATACACTGCGCTACAGTCGCTATGGATGGACGAGCCGATGAAACGCAAACCGTCGACCGAGGCCACTGCGGCCTGGGTCCGCCTGATGCGGGTCCGGAGCCGGGTGTTGGACGCTGTCGAGCAGGATCTGAAGAAGGCGGGCTTTCCGCCGCTGGCATGGTACGACGCGCTGCTCGAATTGTCGCGCGCGCCGGGCGGCGAGATGCGCCCGGTCGAGCTCGAAAAGCAGATGCTGATCCCGCAATACTCCACCTCGCGCCTGGTCGACCGGCTTGTCGACGAGGGGCTGGTGGTGCGCCGCGAATGCCGCAGCGACAAGCGCGGCCAGTTCGTCGAAATCACCGAGGCTGGACGCGAATTGCAAAAGAAAATGTGGGCCGCCTATTCGGCGACGATCGAAAAACATGTCGGCTCGAAATTGTCCGATGCCGACGCCGTCCGGTTGTGCGGCCTGCTCGACCGGCTCGGCTGCTCCTGCGACGGCTCCGCCGCTGCGCTCGACGCGCGAGACACCGCAGTCTCGCGATGATAAACAGCTCTCGCTTCGTGTTCGCGGTTGCTTCCAGCCGCGGCTTCCACCACCTCGCGTCGCCCGATCCCGCGCGCTTCTTCCGGACTTCCCATGGCGCGTGACCAACTCGATATGACCCCGCTGAATTCGCGTGACGAACTGGTCGCGTGGCTCGAAGCGGGCGTGAAATCGCCGGCCGAATTCCGCATCGGCACCGAGCACGAAAAGACCCCGTTCACGCTCGACGGCCATCACCCGGTGCCCTACGAGGGCGCCCGCGGCATCGGCGCTCTGCTCGAGGGGATGAAGATCTTGCTCGGCTGGGAGCCGATCATGGAAGGCCCGCACATCATCGGGCTGCACGACGTCACCGGCGGCGGGGCGATCTCGCTGGAGCCGGGTGGCCAGTTCGAATTGTCGGGTGCGCCGGTCGAGACCGTGCATCAGACCCATGCCGAGCTGATGGCGCATCTGGCGCAGGTGCGCGAAGTGGCGACGCCGCTCGGGATCGGCTTTCTCGGCCTCGGCATGACGCCGTCGTGGTCGCGCAGCGAGATCCCGGTGATGCCGAAGGGCCGCTACAAGATCATGACCAACTACATGCCGAAGGTCGGTCGCTACGGCCTCGACATGATGTACCGGACCTGCACGGTGCAGACCAATCTCGACTTCTCGTCGGAAGCCGACATGGTCAAAAAGCTGCGCGTCTCGGTGGCGCTGCAGCCAGTCGCGACCGCGCTGTTTGCCAACTCACCGTTCACCGAGGGCAAGCCGAACGGCTTCCTGTCGTTCCGCTCGGAGATCTGGCGCGACACCGACAACGATCGCTCGGGCATGCTGCCGTGGGCGTTCGAGGACGGCATGGGCTTCGAGCGTTGGGTCGACTACGCGCTCGACGTGCCGATGTACTTCGTCAAGCGCGGCGACAGCTATATCGACGTGGCCGGCTCGTCGTTCCGCGATTTCTTCGACGGCAAGAATGACAAGCTGCCGGGCGAGCGGCCCACGCTGTCGGACTGGGCCAATCATTTGTCGACGATCTTCCCCGAAGTGAGGCTGAAGCGGTACCTGGAAATGCGTGGCGCCGACGGTCAGCCGTGGGGCCGCCTGACGGCGCTGCCGGCGTTCTGGGTCGGACTGCTGTACGACGACACCAGCCTCGACGCCGCCTGGGAGCTGGTCAAAGGCTGGAGCGCCGAGGAGCGCCAGGCGCTGCGGGACGAGGTGCCGCGGCTGGGGTTCAAGGCGAAGATCGGCAACCGCTTCCTGTTCGAAATCGCCAAGGATTGCCTGGTGCTGGCCCACGCCGGGCTGCGCCGCCGCGGCCGCATCGACGCCACCGGCCTCGACGAATCGCGGCATCTGGCGCCGCTCGACCGCATTCTCGACAACGGCCATACCCCGGCCGAGGAGATGCTCGAGAAATACAACGGTGCGTGGCGCGGCTCGGTGGAGCCGGCCTACAACGAATTCGCGTTCTGAACGCTGGCGGACCAAGACCGCGCTGGCCCGCGCCGTTCATCCGCCATACAGGTTGCCGGCCGTCAGATGGGTCGTGGGGCTGCGCTCCGGATTGGCCTGAGTTCCATCGGCCAAGTTTCCGGGCCTAACGCGAAAGCAAGTGTGAATGCGAAGCGGCCTGCTCAGGGCGTGTTTGCTCGTGCTCGCCGTGGCTGCGGCGGCGCTGTCGCCGCATGCGTCCCGCGCCCAAGCCAATATCGATCGTATCGGCGGCGATTACCTGCGGACGCCTGTGACCAGTGGCGACCCGGCCGAATGCGCGCTGATGTGCGAGCGCGACAAGCGCTGCCGGTCTTGGACTTTCAGCTATCCACGCTCGCCTGAAGATGGCGCGATGTGCTGGCTCAAGAGCACGGTCCCACCGCGTACCCCGAATTCATGCTGCGTGTCGGGTGTTCGTGGTGCCGGTGTGCTGGAGCCGCGCAACGATTCCAACGAGGTTTCGATCGACCGCTTCGGCGGCGACTACCGCAATTTCGAAATGAAGGCCGGCGAGGGCGACGATGTCTGCAAGGCCGCCTGCGTCGACGAACATAAATGCCGGGCCTGGACCTACGCGCGCCCCGGCTATGTCGGCCGCAACGCCCGCTGTTTCCTGAAGAGCCAGATCAAGCCGCCGCGCCGCAAGGCCGGGTTCATCTCCGGCGTGGTGCGCTGACGCGCGAAGCGCTCTGACTCAAAGCCCTATGGCTCAATGCACCGCGGTGAAGAACCGCGCGACGCGGAAGCCTGAGAACCAATCCGTCACCGGCTGGCGACGGACGCCGGGATTCCACGATCCGACGATGGCATCGACGCGGCCGACCAGGTCGTCGATCGGCAGCAGGCCGACGCCGCCTTCGCTCACCGGCACGCGGCTGTCGGCGGAATTGTCGCGATTGTCGCCCATCACGAACAGGTGGCCGGGCGGCACCGTGACTTCCGCCGTGTTGTCGAGCCGGCCGTTGTCATAGAGCTTGAAGATCGGGTGGGCGACGCCGCCGGGCAGCGTCTCAATGTAGCGCGCGGCGGTCTCATAAGAGCCGTTGTCATCCTCGGCGCGGCCGACGCCGTCCGGCGTTACCTTGGCGGCGACGCCGTTGATGAACACCCGGCCGTTGTCGAGCTGCACCCGGTCGCCGGGCAGGCCGACCACGCGCTTGACCCAGACCTGCGAGCGATCGCCGGACCAGCGAAACACCACCACGTCGCCGCGGTGCGGCGTAGAGCCGAACACGCGGCCGCTTTCCGGCACCGAGACATGGATCGGCAGCGACGCAGCCGAATAGCCGTATGGATATTTCGAGGCGAGCAGCGCGTCGCCGATCAGCAGCGTCGGCTCCATCGAGCCGGACGGCACGTAGAACGGCTCGGCGACCGCGCCCTTGCCGACCAGCACGATCGCCACCACGGCGGCGAGCTGCGTCAGCTGCGAGCCCCAGCGCCGCGCGGTGCTCGCGGCCGTCTCCGTCTTCGTCGTCATCCGCCGGTGCCTCCGACCGTAATCTTGTCCATGCGCAGTGTCGGCTGGCCGACGCCCACCGGGACCCCCTGGCCGTTCTTGCCGCAGGTGCCGATGCCGTCGTCGAGCTGCATGTCATTTCCGATCATGGAAATGCGGTGCAAATCGGTCGGACCATTGCCGATCAGCATCGCCCCCTTCAGCGGCGCGCCGATTTTGCCGTTCTCGATCCGGTAGGCCTCGGTGCACTGAAACACGTATTTGCCTGACGTGATGTCGACCTGCCCCCCGCCGAAGTTCACCGCGTAGATGCCGTTTTTCACCGAGGCGAGGATTTCGGCCGGGTCGCGCTGGCCGGCCAGCATATAGGTGTTGGTCATCCGCGGCATCGGCACGTGGGCGTAGGACTGCCGGCGGCCGTTGCCGGTCGGCTTCATACCCATCAGCCGGGCGTTCTGGCGGTCCTGCATGTAGCCGGTGAGGATGCCGTCCTCGATCAGCACGGTGCGGCTGGTCGGGGTGCCCTCGTCGTCGATCGACAGCGAGCCGCGCCGCGCCGAGATGGTGCCGTCGTCCACCACGGTGACGCCCTTGGCGGCGACCTGCTGGCCGAGCAGGCCAGCGAAGGCGGAGGTCTTCTTGCGGTTGAAATCGCCCTCGAGGCCGTGGCCGACTGCCTCGTGCAGCATCACGCCGGGCCAGCCGGGGCCGAGCACCACGTCCATCTCGCCGGCGGGCGCGGGCACGGATTCGAGATTGACCAGCGCCTCGCGCAGCGCGCCATCGGCGGCGTCGCGCCACGCCTTGGTCTCGATGAACCGCGCATAAGGCTCGCGGCCGCCATAACCCTTGGAGCCGCTCTCCTGGCGGTCACCCTGGCCGGCGACCACCGAGACGTTGACGCGCACGAGCGGGCGGATGTCGCGATAGCTCTCGCCGTCGGGGCGCAGGATTTCAACCACCTGCCAGGTGGCGCCGACCGAGACCGACACCTGCCGCACCCGCGGATCCTTGTCGCGGATATAGGCGTCGATCTCGCCGAGCAGCTTGACCTTGGCTTCAAAGCCCGGCGCGTCGAGCGGGTTGTCGTCACCATACAGCTGTACATTGGTGTGCGGCGGCGCCACCGACAGGCTGCCGCTGTAGTCGCCGCGCACCGCAGCGACCGCATCCGCGGCGCGGATCAGCGCCGGCAGCGACACGTCGGAGGAATGCGCATAGCCGACCGCATCGTCCTTAACGGCGCGTAAACCGAAGCCCTGCGCGGTGTCGTAGGTCGCCTGCTTCAGCCGGCCGTTGTCGAATGCCAGCGCTTCGGTCTGGCTGTATTCGAGAAACAGCTCGCCATCGTCCGCCCCCTGCAGCCCCCGCGCGATCTCGCGCCTCACCTCGTCCCGATCGAGATTGGCGCGGTCGATGAGCGAGGTCTGGGCTGGGTTGGTCATGAGGTCCTGTTCCCGAAGTTGTTTGGGTGACAAGATAGGTGGTCTGAGCTGGTTCTGCGAGGGGTTGGCGGATTTAGGCGCGGCGCCTTCGCCCCGCTGAAAAGCATGCTATGGTCTTCAAATGGATTACCGGGAGATCATCACCATCGAGCCGGGGAAGCGCGGCGGTCGCCCCTGCATTCGCCACATGCGGATCGCAGTCGCGGATGTGCTCGGCTGGCTGGCAGACGGGCAGAGTCCGGAAGAGATCATCTCAGATTTTCCGGAGCTGACCGACCAGGACATCCGTGCGGCGCTCGCATATGCGGCGGATCGTGAACGGCGGCTCATCACGGCTTCGTAATGAAGCTGCTGTTCGACCAGAACCTCAGCTTTAAACTCTGCCAAGACGTCTCTGATCTTTTCCCAGGATCGTGCCACGTACGCGATGTCGGCCTGACGCAGGCGGATGACCGGACGATATGGAGCTTCGCTCGGGCCAATCAGTTGACGATCGTGTCCCAGGATGCCGATTTTTCCGATATGGCGATGCTGCTCGGGCCGCCGCCGAAAGTGATTTGGGTACGCTCAGGAAATCGGCCGCGCGTCGCAATCGCGCTGTTGCTTCGAACCCATTCCGGCCTGATCGCGGAGTTCGAGGTGAATGATGCGGTCTGTCTGGAAATCTACTAGCCGAGATATCCGATACTCAGCGCGAAGTCGGTGCAGGGTGTCTCGCTTGACATTATATCGCGCACGATATAAATCGCTTTTCATGAAATCGTCCTCGACATCGTCACGCGCGCCGCGTCCGGCGGACAAGCTGAAGCTGGAGACCCAGCTCTGCTTCGCGCTATATTCGACGCTGCTCGGGGTCAACAAAGTATATCGGTCGCTGCTGCGCGAGCTCGATCTGACCTACCCGCAATATCTCGTCATGCTGGTGTTGTGGGAGAGGGATCAGGTCAACGTCTCGGAGATCTGCGATCAGCTGTTCCTCGAAACCACGACGCTGACGCCGCTGCTGAAGCGGCTGGAAGCACGGGGGCTGATCCGGCGACGGCGATCGGCCGAGGACGAGCGTCAGGTGATCGTGTCGTTGACCGAGGAGGGCCGGGCGCTGCGGGCGCGGGTCAAGCACGTGCCCGACTGCCTTGCCGAAGCAATGGGCTATTCCGGCGCCGAGATCGCCGATCTTCGCGACCGGCTCACCGGCCTTCGCACCAATCTGTTTCGTAGCGCCTGATCGGGGATGACGTTGAGCACGTTCAGCCGCTTTTCCTTCTTTAATATATCGCTCGCGATATAGCGTCGCGCGATATTAATCCGCCGCCTCTCTCCCACCTGAAAGGACCACACCATGTCAGTCGAGAAAGTTCTCTACCGCGCCACTGCCACCGCCACCGGAGGCCGCGACGGACGCGGCGTCAGCAGCGATGGCCATCTCGATGTTGCCCTCACCACGCCGAAGGAACTCGGCGGCGCTGGTGGTGCCGGCACCAATCCGGAGCAGCTGTTTGCGGTCGGCTACTCGGCCTGCTTCCTCGGTGCGATGAAGTTCGTCGCCGGCCGCGACAAGCTGCCGATCCCGAAGGATGTCAGCGTCACCGGCTCGGTGGGCATCGGCCCGATCCCGACCGGCTTCGGCATCGAAGTGGAGCTGAAGATCAGCCTGCCGGGCATGGATCCGGCACAGGCGCAGACGCTGGTCGATCGCGCCCACATTGTCTGTCCGTATTCCAACGCCACCCGTGGCAACATCGACGTCACGTTGACCCTGGTCTGAGCGGCCTGGCCGCCTCGCCAAGGCGGCCGTTGACAACACTGACGTCATCGCCCGCGGATGCGGGCGACCCAGTATTCCAGGGCGCTTGTTGGTTCGCCGCGCGCTTGCCACGGAAGCTCTGCGATACTGGGTCCCCCGCATGCGCGGGGGATGACAGCATCATTCTGTTCACGGGCTTCTTGCCCAACACGAGGAGGGCTTGCGTTACGCCGTCGTTCTTGCGCAGGGCGGCCTACGGGAGCTTGTCGTAGCCTTCGCCGAGGCCGTTGAGGCTGAGCGGGAAGCCGATGCCTTCTTCCGGCGTTTCGAAAATGATGAAGGTCGCGGTCTTGGCGTTGCGCAGCTGGCCGAGCAGCTTGTCGTCCATCACCACTTCAGCGACGCAGCCGTTCGGCAGGCAGCGCACGAAGCCGGCGCGGCCGATATCGGCGTTGTCGAGCTTGAGGCCGAGACCCGACGGCAGCAGCACGCCGAGCGGCGCCACCACGCGCATCAGCTTGCTCTTCTGATCGGCTGTCTTGAGGATGATGACGGTGAGGCCGGCGTTGGAGCGATCCTCCGCCACCACGCTCTGAATCAGCGCGCACTGCTCGGCCTTGGCGCCGGGCGGGGTATCGCAGCGGATCTGCCAGTCACCATGCACGGACTTCACCGCGCCCTGGGCCTGGGCCGTGCCGCTGCCGGCCACCGCGGCCAGCGCGATCAACCCGACCGCCAGCATGGCCCCGGACGCAGCGCGGCGGCTCGAGGCAAGGATTGGCGAAAGTCTGGCGAAGCCCATCAGAGGTGTTTCCGAGGTGGTGACGGTTGAACGGGATGGTCGGCGGCGGGTTCCGACTGACCGGCAATGACGGCGCCATGAAGGCAGCGCGCGCGCCAGCGAATCAGGCTTCCGTGACATCCGGGTGCTTTGCCTACAGCGAGGGGCACATCTGTCAAGCCGGCCTCACAAGACCTGGCCGGCGTGTCAGTCACGCCGGACGGAATCCGCGACCGATGAGCAGTCCAGGGTTGTTTGCACGCGCAACTCCTCACTCGTGCATTGCGAGGGGCGGCGAATTGTGTTTGAAAAGTAGAATAAGAAGCGTTCGCACTTAGGCTACGCTTTTGTGCCGAGCGCAATAAAACTGCACGGCCGGTCACGCCGAAACGGCGGGCTCGCTGTGCTAGTCATAGGGAGCGCAGCGGCATGAAGGTGTCGAAGGAGCGTTTGGGGCGGTGGTCGCTGGGACTTGCGATCGCCTGCTGTGCGGCAGCGGTCGGCGGGACCGCATTCGCCGAGATGGGGCAGCCCGCTCCCTGGGAGGTCACCCTTCAGCAACCCGCCTCTCCGGTGATGCAGAACATCGTCTGGTTTCACAGCTTCTTGCTGTGGCTGATCACCCTGATCACGCTGTTCGTGTTGGCGCTGCTGGTCATCGTGGTGGTGAAGTTCAACGCCAAGGCCAACCCGGTCCCCTCGAAGACGACCCACAACACGCTGATCGAAGTCGCCTGGACGATCGTGCCGGTGCTGATCCTGGTGGCGGTCGCGGTGCCATCGTTCCGGCTGCTGTTTCTCGAACTCGACATTCCGAAGCCGGACCTCACCGTGAAGGCCACCGGCAATCAGTGGAACTGGACCTACACCTATCCCGACGACAAGATCGAATTCACCTCGATCATGCTGACTGACGAAGAGCGGGCCAAGATGAATCCGGTCCCGCCGCGGCTGCTCGGTGTCGACAACGAGATGGTGGTGCCGGTCGACAAGGTGGTGCGGATCCAGACCACCGCGGCCGATGTGATCCACTCCTGGGCGATTCCATCGTTCGGCGTGAAGATCGACGCCATCCCCGGCCGCCTCAACGAAGCCTGGTTCAAGGCCATCAAGGAAGGCCGTTACTACGGCCAGTGCTCGGAACTGTGTGGCCGGGACCATGCCTTCATGCCGATCGTCGTCCGTGTGGTGAACGAACAGGAGTACGAAGCCTGGAAGAAAAAGCAGCAGGTCGCCTCGCGCATGCGTGACGATTCCTACGCCTCGGCCGCTTCCGCCACGCGCTAAAGCGGCGGGATCGCAAGACGTCGAACGGAGACCGCAAGGTCTGAGGTTTTCAAGTCAGGATCTGAAGATGGCAATGGAAGCTGCAAGGGTCGCCCATTCCGAACACGCGCACGACGATCACGCGCATGCGCATCCGACCGGATGGCGACGCTATCTGTACTCGACCAACCACAAGGACATCGGCACCATGTATCTGGTGTTCGCCGTGATGGCGGGCGTCATCGGTGCGGCGATGTCGATCGCGATCCGGGTCGAGTTGATGTTCCCCGGCATTCAGATCTTTCACAACACCCACACCTACAACGTCTTCGTCACCTCGCATGGCCTGATCATGATCTTCTTCATGGTGATGCCGGCGATGATCGGCGGGTTCGGCAACTGGTTCGTGCCGCTAATGATCGGCGCGCCGGACATGGCGTTCCCGCGGATGAACAACATCTCGTTCTGGCTGCTGCCGGCCGCGTTCGCGCTGCTGATCATCTCCACCTTCGTGGAGGGCGAGCCGTCGTCGAACGGCGTCGGCGCCGGCTGGACGATGTATGCGCCGCTATCGACCATCGGGCATCCCGGACCCGCGGTGGACTTCGCGATCTTGGCGCTACATTTGGCCGGTGCATCGTCGATCCTCGGCGCGATCAACTTCATCACCACCATCTTCAATATGCGGGCGCCGGGCATGACCCTGCACAAGATGCCGCTGTTCGTGTGGTCGGTGCTGATCACCGCGTTCCTGCTGCTTCTGTCGCTGCCGGTGCTTGCTGGTGCCATCACCATGCTGCTCACCGACCGCAACTTCGGCACCACCTTCTTCTCGGCCGAAGGCGGCGGCGATCCGCTGCTGTTCCAGCACCTGTTCTGGTTCTTCGGTCATCCCGAAGTGTACATCCTGATCCTGCCGGGCTTCGGCATGATCAGCCAGATCGTGTCGACCTTCTCCAAGAAGCCGGTGTTCGGCTATCTCGGTATGGCCTACGCGATGGTGGCGATCGGCGTGATCGGCTTCGTGGTGTGGGCGCACCACATGTACACCGTCGGCATGTCGAGCACGACGCAGGCTTATTTCGTCGCCGCCACCATGGTGATCGCGGTGCCGACCGGCGTGAAGGTGTTCTCCTGGATCGCCACGATGTGGGGCGGCTCGATCGAATTCAAGACGCCAATGCTGTGGGCGGTGGGGTTCATCTTCCTGTTCACCGTCGGCGGTGTCACCGGCGTGGTGCTGGCCAATGCTGGCGTCGACCGGGTGCTGCAGGACACCTACTACGTCGTCGCGCACTTCCATTACGTGCTGTCGCTCGGCGCCGTCTTCGCGATTTTCGCGGGCTGGTACTACTGGTTCCCGAAGATGACCGGCTACATGTACAACGAGACCATCGGCAAGCTGCACTTCTGGCTCACCTTTATCGGCGTCAACATGGTGTTCTTCCCGCAGCACTTCCTCGGTCTATCGGGGATGCCGCGGCGCTACGTCGATTACCCGGATGCGTTCGCCGGCTGGAATCTGGTGTCTTCGATCGGCTCCTATATCTCCGGCTTCGCCGTGCTGGTCTTCCTTTACGGAATGACGCTCGCCTTCATCCGCAAGGAGCGCGCGGCGGACAATCCGTGGGGCGCCGGCGCCACCACGCTGGAGTGGACGCTGTCGTCGCCGCCGCCTTTCCATCAGTTCGAGGTGCTGCCGCAGGTGCGCTGAGGCCGGTGTTGGAACCTGCATCCGCCGCCGTCGTTGCGGCGGGGGATGCAGCTCGAAAGAAGAGGTGAGCCCGTGTCGGTCATCGACGTCAATCCGATCCCGCTTGCGCCCCGGATATCCGAAGCCGGCGTCGCCGACTACATCGCGCTGCTCAAGCCGCGGGTGATGTCGCTGGTGGTGTTCACTGCTCTGGTCGGCCTGTTGATGGCCCCCGGCAGCTTCCATCCGGTGCTGGCGATCACCGCGATCATCTGCATCGCGGTCGGCGGCGGCGCCGCCGGCGCGCTAAACATGTGGTACGAGGACGACATCGACGCCAAGATGACGCGCACCGCCAACCGGCCGATCCCGCGCGGGCGGGTGACGCGGCCGGAGGCGCTGACCTTCGGCATGACGCTGGCGTTCTTCTCGGTGGTCACGCTCGGCATCCTGGTGAACTGGATCGCCGCCGCACTGCTCGCCTTCACCATTTTCTTCTACGTCGTGATCTACACGATGTGGCTGAAGCGCTGGACCGCGCAGAACATCGTGATCGGCGGCGCCGCCGGTGCGTTGCCGCCGGTGGTGGCGTGGGCATCGGTCACTGGATCGCTGGCGGTCGAGCCGATCCTGCTGTTCCTGATCATCTTCTTCTGGACCCCGCCGCACTTCTGGGCGCTGGCTCTGTTTCGGAACGACGACTACGCCCGCGCCGGGGTGCCGATGCTGCCGGTCGTCGCGGGCCCCGATCACACCCGGCTGCAGATTCTGCTATACACCGTTGCGCTGGTCGCGGTCGCGGCCGCGCCGTGGCCGCTCGGCTATTTCGACGCGATCTATGGCGTGGCGTCGCTGGCGCTCGGCGGCTGGATGCTGGTGCTGGCGGTGCGGGTGTATCGCCATCGTTCCGGCAGCGCCGCGCTGCGCGCGACCCGTAATCTGTTCAAGTTCTCGATCCTGTATCTGTTCGCGCTGTTTGCGATCCTGTTGGTCGAGGTGATCGCCGCGACCGTGCTGAGGCTGATCGGCTAATGGAGGGCGCGATGGAGCCAGCTCATAAGACGCCGCCCGGTATCGTCCTCACCGATGCGCAGAAAAAGCGCCAGCGCGAACGCTCGATCGCCATCGCAGTCGCGCTCGGCGTGCTGGTGGTGCTGTTCTTCGCCGTAACCCTGGTCAAGGGGCCGGCGGTACTGCACCGGCCGATGTGAGGGAGGTGCCGCCGATGTCGCCGCCGCTTCCGCAAGCTCCGCAGCAGCCGGCACCACGCCGAGGACTCGGACGCGATACGGCGGTGGCAGCGGTGTGCGGTCTGGTTGTCGCCCTGATGGTCGGGGCGTCGTTCGCGGCCGTGCCGTTCTATAACTGGTTCTGCCGCACCACCGGGTTTAACGGCACCACGCAGGTTGCCCGCGCTGTGCCGAGTTCGGCGCCGCTCGATCGCACCGTCACGGTAAGCTTCGATTCCAACGTCAACGGCCTGCCGTGGAAGTTCGAGCCGGAGCAGCGCGAGATCGAGGTGCCGATCGGCAAGGTGGTGACGGTGTATTACCGCATCACCAACCTGTCGCGCTCCGACACCGTCGGACAGGCGGCCTATAATGTCACGCCGCTGACGGTCGGCTCCTACTTCACCAAAATCAATTGCTTCTGCTTCACCGAGCAGCCCCTGGCCGCCGGTGAGAGCCGCGACATGCCGGTGGTGTTCTACATCGATCCGACGTTCGCTGCCGATTCGGAGAACGACACCGTCAAGACGATCACCTTGTCCTACACCTACTACCCGGTGCGCGATCCAGCGCCGAAGCCGGTGGCTTCGAGCGAACCGGCACCGCGCAAGGGCAATCTCTGACAGGAACCGCCGCAACAAGAACGACCGGGACACGCATCGCCATCCCGGAGGGATCGAAACGGAGAGCGACAATGGCCACGGCGCACGTCAAGCACCACGACTATCATCTGGTCGATCCGAGCCCCTGGCCGTTCGTCGGTTCGGTCTCGGCGTTCGTTATGGCGCTTGGCGCGGTGTCCTGGATGCACCACATGTACCAAGGCGCGCCAATCGTGTTCGGTGTCGGCATCATCGGCGTGCTCTACACCATGGCGAGCTGGTGGAGCGACGTGATCCGCGAGGCGCAGTATCAACACGATCACACCCGCGTGGTGCAGCTCAGTCACCGCTACGGCATGATCCTGTTCATCGCCTCCGAGGTGATGTTCTTCGTCGCCTGGTTCTGGGCCTATTTCAATGCGGCGCTGTTTCCGGCCGATCCGGTCCACGCCACCCGCGAGGCGTTGTTCGGCGGGGTGTGGCCGCCGAAAGGAATCGAAACGTTCGACCCGTGGCACCTGCCGTTGCTCAACACCCTGATCCTGCTGACCTCGGGCACTACGGTGACCTGGGCACACCACGCGCTGCTGCAGAATGACCGCAAGGGCCTGAAGCAGGGGCTGATCTGTACCGTCCTGCTCGGCGCGACGTTCTCCTGCGTGCAGGTCTACGAATACAGCCACGCCACCTTCTCGTTTGCGGGCAACATCTACGGCGCCACCTTCTTCATGGCGACCGGCTTCCACGGCTTTCACGTGCTGGTCGGCACCATCTTCCTGCTGGTTTGCCTGATCCGCGCCTATGCCGGCCACTTTACGCCGAAGCAGCACCTCGGCTTCGAATTCGCCGCCTGGTACTGGCATTTCGTCGACGTGGTCTGGCTGTTCCTGTTCGTCTGCATCTACGTCTGGGGCCATGGCGCCTCGACCATGGCGCACGGCGGCTAAGACGGGCCGATACGCAGAGGGCGGCTCAAGCGGCCGCTCTCCGCACCTTTAGGGCAACGATCATGAGCCAGTACCAATCCGCCATTGTGAGGAGCGAAGCGACGAAGCAATCCAGGAGCCCCATGCACCGGGCCGTGGATTGCTTCGCCTTCGGCTCGCAATGACGGAGCGGATTGACCAGGCTCCCACCGTCTTCCAAAGCGCACTACGCGGCATTGCGTGTCGCTGCCCGCGCTGTGGCGAAGGACGGCTGTATACCGGCTTCCTGACGTTGGCGCCGCGCTGCGAGGTTTGCGGTCTCGATTTCAGCTTCATCGATGTCGGCGACGGTGCGGCGGTGTTCACGATCCTGATCGGCGGCGCCATCGTGGTGCTATGCGCGCTGATCGTCGAGGTGAAGTATCAGCCGCCGTTCTGGCTGCATGCGGCGCTCTGGCTGCCGCTGGTGCTGGTCACCACGTTGCTACCGCTACGCTCGATCAAGGCACTGTTGATCGCGCTGCAGTTCCACCATAAGGCGCAGGAGGGCCGCCTCGTCGGCCGCGAGCCGCAATGAATTCAGCGGCCGCGCGCCGGCGCAGCATCGCCGGGATGAGCCTGATCGTGCTGACGATGGTGGCGGTCCTGCTGGCGCTGGGGATCTGGCAGTTGCAGCGGCGCGACGACAAGCATCGGCTGATCGCGGCGCTCAGTGAACGGTTGGCGGCCGAGCCGGTGGCGCTGCCCGCCGCGCGCGACTGGTCGGCGCTCGACCCGGTTCACGACGAATTTCGCCGCGTCCGCTTCACCGCGACCTATCTGAAGCAGCCGGATGTGATGGTGTATTCGTCCGGTTCGGCGGTGCGCGACGACGTCGTCGGCCCGGGTACCTGGGCGTTTCTTCCGGCGCAGTTGCCCGATGGTCGCATCGTGGTAATCAACGCTGGCTTCGTGCCCAACACCATGCAGGAGCGCGGCGCCGAGGATCGCGCGGTGCAGCCGCTACTGAGCGGGGAGGCCGCGACGGTGACCGGCTACTTGCGGTTTCCCGAACAGCCCGGCCTGTTCGCGCCGGCCCCAAATCTCGACAAGCGACTGTGGTTCACCCGCGACGTGCCGGCGATGGCCGCCGCGCTCGGTTGGTATAAGCCGGCCGAAATCGCGCCATTCTACGTCGACCTGGAAGCACCGATGCCGGCCGGCGGTGTGCCGAAGCCGGGGCCGCTCGGCGTGCATCTGCGCGACAACCACCTGCAATATGCCATCACCTGGTTCGGGCTGGCCGCCGCAGTGCTGACCACCTTCGTGTTCTGGTTGCGTGGTCAGGCATGGCAGGCGGCAGCGCCGCCGACGAAGGCGTCGCGCCGGATCGCCTGAAACATCGACGTGGCGCATCCGCCACAGGGAGCGATTTCCCCTGCGCGTCAAACTCCTTTATGGTGAGCCCGATTTCACCCGCGCGTGAGACTGAACTCGATCAATATCAAAGGCTTGGGCGTTCGGCCGGGCCTTTGGAGGCACCCTTGACGACCTATGTTTCGACCCGGGGCGATGCCCCGCGCCTCGGCTTTTGCGACGTGATGCTGACCGGGCTTGCCCGTGACGGCGGACTGTATATTCCCGAAGTCTGGCCGCAGCTCACTCCCGACACCATCACCAGCCTGTTCGGCCGGCCGTATTGGGAGGTCGCCGTCGAGGTGATCCGGCCGTTCGTGGCCGGCGAGATTTCCGATGCCGAGCTCGGCCGCATGGCGAGCGATGCCTATGCCACTTTCCGGCACCCGGCGGTGGTGCCGCTGCGCCAGACCGGCTCGAGCCAGTTCGTGCTCGAGCTGTTCCATGGCCCGACGCTGGCGTTCAAGGACGTCGCGATGCAGCTGCTGTCGCGGCTGATGGATCACGTGCTGGAGAAGCGCAAGCAGCGCACCACGATCGTGGTGGCGACTTCCGGCGACACCGGCGGCGCCGCGGTCGAAGCCTTCGCCAACCTGAACAATGTCGACCTCGTCGTGCTGTTTCCGCACGGCCGGATCTCCGACGTGCAGCGGATGATGATGACCACGTCGGGCGCTCCGAACGTGCATCCGCTGGCGATCGAGGGCCACTTCGACGACTGCCAGGCGATCGTGAAGGGGCTGTTCAATCATCATAAGTTCCGCGACCAGGTGGCGCTGTCCGGCGTCAACTCAATCAACTGGGCGCGGATCGTGGCGCAGGTGGTGTATTACTTCACCAGCGCGGTCGCGCTCGGCGCGCCGAATCGCGTGGTCGATTTCACCGTGCCGACCGGCAATTTCGGCGACATCTTCGCCGGTTACGTCGCCAAGAAGATGGGCCTGCCGGTGCGCCGGCTGAAGATCGCTGCCAACGTCAACGACATCCTGGCGCGTACGCTGAAGACCGGCATCTACGAAGTGCGCGAGGTTCACGCCACCACCTCGCCGTCGATGGACATCCAGGTGTCGTCGAATTTCGAGCGACTGCTGTTCGAGGCCTCCGGACGCGATGCCTCGCTGATCCGGTCGCTGATGGGCTCGCTGGCTCAGTCCGGCCGCTTCGTGCTGCCGGATGCGGTGCTCGCCGCGGTGCGCGAGGAGTTCGACGCCGGCCGCGCCGACGAGGCGGAAACCGAATCGGCGATCCGTGCCGCCTGGCGCGAGGCGGGCGACCTGATCGATCCGCACACCGCGGTCGCGCTGGCGGTCGCCGATCGCGACACCACCGATTCGAGCGTGCCGAACATCGTGCTGTCGACGGCCCATGCGGCCAAGTTCCCGGACGCCGTCGAAGCCGCCTGCGGCATCCGGCCCGGGCTGCCTGCCTGGCTCGACGGGCTGATGAGCAAAACCGAATCGATCAAGATCATGCCGCGTGATCAGGTGGCGATCGAACGTCATGTGCTGGCGGTGAGCCGCGCCGCCAAGCAAGGAGCCGCCGGATGAGCGTGGAAGTCAGCAAGCTGCCCTCCGGCCTCACCGTCGTCACCGACACCATGCCGCATCTCGAAACCGCGGCGCTCGGCGTCTGGACCGGCGTTGGCGGTCGCGACGAGAAGCCGGACGAGCACGGTATTTCGCATCTTCTCGAACACATGGCGTTCAAGGGCACCACGCGCCGCACCTCGCGCGAGATCGCCGAGGAGATCGAGGCGGTGGGCGGCGATCTCAACGCCGGCACGTCGACCGAGACCACGGCGTATTACGCGCGGGTGATGAAGGCCGATGTGCCGCTGGCGCTCGACGTGCTGAGCGACATCCTGGCCAATCCGTCGTTCGAGGCCGAAGAGCTCGAGCGCGAGAAGAGCGTGATCGTTCAGGAGATCGGTGCCGCGCAGGACACCCCCGACGACGTCGTGTTCGAATATCTCAACGAGCTTTGCTATCCGGAGCAGCCGATCGGCCGCTCGCTGCTCGGCACCGCCAAGACGCTGAAGAGCTTCAGCCGCGAAAAGCTGCAGTCGTATCTGTCGACGCATTATCGTGGGCCCGACATGGTGGTGGCGGCGGCGGGCGCGGTCGATCACGCCCGCATCGTCGAGGAGGTGTCGCATCGCTTCGCCAGTTTCGATGCCAGCCCGGCGCCCAAGCCGCAGCCGGCGATGTTCGGCGCCGGCGGTGCGCGCGTGGTGCATCGCGACCTCGAACAGGCGCATCTGACGCTGGCGCTGGAGGGGCTGCCGCAGTCCGCTCCGTCGCTGTTCAGCCTGCAGGTGTTCACCAACATCCTCGGCGGCGGAATGTCGTCGCGGCTGTTTCAGGAGGTGCGGGAGAAGCGCGGGCTGTGCTACTCGATCTACACCTTCCATGCGCCCTACAGCGACACTGGGTTCTTCGGTCTCTATACCGGCACCGATCCGGCCGATGCGCCGGAGATGATGGAAGTGATCGTCGATGTCATCAACGATGCGGTCGACACCCTGACCGACGCCGAGATCTCCCGGGCCAAGGCTCAGATGAAGGCAGGCCTGCTGATGGCGTTGGAAAGCTGTTCGTCGCGTGCCGAGCAGCTCGCGCGGCACATCCTGGCCTACGGCCGGCCGTTGCCGGTCGACGAGCTGGTCGGGCGAATCGATGCCGTCACTATCGATACCGCGCGGGAAGCAGGGCGCACGCTGCTGGCGCGCAGCCGGCCGGCCGTGGTGGCGCTCGGCAGCGGCCGCGGTCTCGACAGAGCTGTCAGCTTTGCTGAAGGCTTGACACAATCCAAGGCCAAGACGTCCTATCATTGAGCTGACGCCGCGGGTCGCGGCGTTCGAGGCCCGCCGACTCTGCGGGTCGGGAGTGCCGTCCATGGCGCTGTTTCGTATGCCATCCGTCGGGCCCGCTGCGCTGGCGCCGCGCGGCAATGGGCTGTTGCTGCGCGCGCCGCAGATGGCGGACTTTCCGCAATGGGCCGAGCTGCGTGAATACAGCCGGGCCTATCTGACGCCGTGGGAGCCGATCTGGCCGTCCGACGACCTGACCCGCTCCGGCTTTCGCCGCCGGCTGCGCCGCTATTCTGAAGATGTCGCCTCCGACCGGTCCTACCCGTTCCTGGTGTTTCGCGAGCACGACAACCAGCTGGTCGGCGGGGTGACCCTCGCCAATGTCCGCCGCGGCATCGTCCAGGCCGGCACCATCGGCTATTGGATCGGCCAGCCGTTCGCCCATCAGGGCTATATGACGGCGGCGCTCCGCGTGCTGCTGCCGACGCTGTTCGGCGAACTCAATCTGCACCGCGTCGAAGCGGCCTGCATCCCGACCAATGCGCCATCGATCCGGGTGCTGGAGAAGTGCGGCTTCACCCGCGAGGGGTTGGCCCGGCGGTATCTCTGCATCAACGGGGTCTGGCAGGATCACCTACTGTTCGGGTTGCTGCACGACGATTTCCGCGGTTGATTCGGCCGGTCCGGGAGCACCTGCCGCCTTTGGTTCGCCGGCATTGCTTTGCTATAACCCCGCCGGTCGAAACGAATTGGACAGCCGGGTAGGGTGAATGGCTCAGGAGATTGAACGGGTGTCGTCGCGGCACCGGATCGGACGCGCGGCGCGCGCCACTGTCGCGGTGGCGATCTGCGGCAGTGTGCTTGCGGCGACGCCGGCGTGGTCGCAATCGATCACCGATCGTTTCAAGAGCTTGTTTGGCAGCTCCGAGAAGGATCAGGCGCCGACCGTGTCTAACGGTCCGCCGGTCGAGAGCCAGCTGACCTGTCCGTCGGTGACGGTACGCTCCGGCGCCTCGACCTACGCGGTCGGCCTGCCGGGCAAAGAGGCCAGCGGCTCTGATCTGCGCTATCAGGCGGTGATCAGCCGCACCGCCCGCGAATGCAATCTGAACACCGGCGTCATCACCGCCAAGATCGGCGTCCAGGGCCGGATCATCGCCGGCCCGGCCGGCGCGCCGACCTCGGTCGACGTGCCGCTGCGCGTCGCGGTGGTGCAGGAGGGCGTGTCGCCGAAGACGGTCTTCACCAAGGCCTATCGCACCAGCGTCTCGATGCAGCCGGATGGCAGCGTGCCGTTCAGCCTGGTGGCCGAAGATGTCGCCTATCCGGCACCGTCGGTCTCGGACAACGATGCCTATGTGTTCTATGTCGGCTTCGATCCGCAGGCGTTGAAACCGGAGCCGAAGGCGCGCAAGCGGAAATAGCCTGACGTTGATGGGATCGGTGCAACGCCGGTCCCGCCAGTACCCGGGGCGGCAGCACCTCACGCGGTAAACAAAACAAAAAGGCCGGCGCGATTGTTTCGCGCCGGCCTTTGATTTGTAACAGGCGTCAGCTCAGTTGAGCTTGCCGCGGACTTCCTGGATGCCCTTGCTGAGCAGCTCGTCGGCCAAGTTGCCCTTGACCGATTCCGACAAGATCCGCGAGGCCGCCGCCACCGCAGCTTCCGCAGCCGCCGCGCGAACGTCGGCGAGCGCCTGGGCTTCGGCCAGGGCGATCTTGCTCTCCGCGGTCTTGGTGCGGCGAGCGACGAAGTCTTCCAGCTTGGCCTTGGCTTCCGCCGCGATCCGTTCGGCATCGGCCTTGGCGCTGTCGACGATCGCCTGCGCTTCGCGTTCGGCCGAGGCGCGGCGCGCCCGGTAGTCGGCGAGCAACTTGGCGGCCTCGTCCTTCAGCTTGCGCGCTTCGTCGAGCTCCGCCTTGATCCGGTCGCGACGCTTGTCCAGCGCCTGCAGCACGGTGCGGTGAACGCCCAGATAGGCGAACACGCCGAGCAGAATGACGAACGCAATAGCGACCCAGGTTTCTGCTTCTCCGAAGATTGCCATCAGCCTCAGCCCTTCAACGAAGCGTCAACCGCGCTGTCCACCGCCTTGCTGTCCGGCGTGACGCCGGCGAGCTGCTGGACAATCGCCGAGGCGGCGTCCGAAGCGATGTTGCGCACGTTACCCATCGCGGCAGTCCGAGTCGTTGCGATGGTTTTCTCGGCGTCGGCGAGCTTCGCCGCGAGCCGCTGTTCCAGCGTCTTGCGCTCGGCTTCCGCCTGCGCATTGAGCTTTTCACGGGTTTCCGCGCCGATCGCCTGAGCCCGGGCACGGGCGTCGGCGAGTTCGGCCTCATAGGCTTTCAGCGCGTCGTCCGCTTCGCCCTTCAGCTTCTGAGCCGCCGCCAGATCGCCGTCGATGGTCTTCTGCCGCTCTTCGATCACACCGCCGACTCGCGGCAGTGCGATCTTGGAAACGATCAGGTAGAGCGCAACGAATGCGATCGCCAGCGACACCAGTTGCGAGGCAAAGGTTTCCTGCTGGAAGGGCGGGAACGGCGCCTTGTGGCCTCCGCCCGCTTCCGTGTGGGCAGTGGTGCCCTTGGCGTCGCCATGACCTTGAGCCACGGGCTTCTCCTGTTCGGCCGGTCGCGACCCCGGAAGGTCAGGACCGGATTTTGGATCTTAGAGGGCGAACAGCAGCAGCAGCGCGATCAGCAGCGAGAAGATGCCGAGCGCTTCGGTCACCGCGAAGCCGAAAATCAGGTTGCCGAACTGGCCCTGGGCGGCCGAGGGGTTGCGCACCGCAGCGGCGAGGTAGTTGCCGAAGATGATGCCCACGCCAGCGCCGGCGCCGCCCATGCCAATGCAGGCAATACCAGCGCCAATGTACTTCGCGGCAATCGGATCCATGTAACGAACTCCTGTTGGGGTTGGGTGTAGTCGTTTGCGAGTGGGTCTTTAGTGGCCCGGATGAATTGCATCGTTGAGATAGATGCAAGTCAAAATGGCGAACACATAAGCCTGCAGGAACGCGACCAGCAGCTCCAGCGCGGTCAGCGCGATGGTCAGGCCGAGCGGCAGCACGGCGCCGAACCAGCCGACGACGCCCAGTGCGCCGAGCATCGCCACGAAGCTCGCGAACACCTTCAGCGCGATGTGGCCCGCCAGCATGTTGGCGAACAGACGCACCGAGTGCGAAACCGGCTTGAGGAAGAACGAGATCACTTCGATGAAGACGACCAGCGGCAGGATGTAGATCGGCACGCCGGAGGGCACGAACAGCTTGAAGAACTTCAGGCCGTTCTTGGAAAACCCGTAGATCAGCACCGTGAAGAACACCAGCAGCGCCAGCGCGACGGTGACGATCAGGTGGCTCGACACCGTGAAGGTGTAGGGCACGATGCCGATCAGGTTCGACACCGCGATGAACATGAACAGCGAGAACACCAGAGGGAAGAACTTCAGGCCTTCCTTGCCGGCCGTCGACCGTATCATGTTGGCGACGAATTCGTAGGACAGCTCTGCGATCGACTGGAGCCTGCCCGGCACCAATTGGCGGCCCGGAACCAGCATCAGGATGGCGATCAGCGCCACCGTGCCGAACATGTAGGCCGACGAGTTGGTGAACGCGATTTCTTGTCCGCCAACGTGACCGAGGGTGAAGAGCTTGGTGATCTGGAACTGATGGATCGGATCGGCGGCCATTCGTCTCTCAGTCTGTCGGTGTCGCGAGCTTGCGCGGGATTCGAACGATCGGTGCGCCTTGGATCCCGCTCAGAGTCGCTCGGACTGTTTCGCCATGACGCCCGCTGCCCGCATCACATTGACCACACCGGCGATGAAGCCGATCAGCGCAAACGCGATGAGACCCCAGGGCGAGGTCGAAAACAAACGATCGATACCCCAGCCGAGAGCCGCTCCGCCGAGAACGCCCGCAATCAACTCCGAAGAAAGCCGAAAACCGAGCGCCATCGCCGAAGCTTTGGCATGTCCGTTTTCACTTCCTGTTTCGGATTGATCCGTCTGGAGTGTCCGGTTCACCCGAGAATGGGCCAACCGTTGTTCCAGGCTTCCGAGCCGTGCGGAAAGCGCAGCCTCCTCAGGCGATCCGTCGCGTGGTTCATGCGCTCCTCGGCTGCTGTTGTGCGTGTCGTCCGCCATGTCGTGGAGACCCGAACTAGCTACCGCTAACGATGAAATAACGCCCCAGAAACCCTTAAAAGCCGCGCGGACCATACTGACCACCTGTTGGCAAGTCAAGATTCGGTCGCAGCCGCTTACAGCGTTGTTTTGGCTGATTTTATTGAGGATTTGCGAGTCCGTGCGCTAACTTGTCCGCAGTGCATTTGCGGCGGTGCGCCATGATCCGGCTTGCATGGCCTGAATGGCTCTGATCCGATGCGATCGCTTCCGGCGATCCGTTCGCGGCGGTCCCGCGGAAAGCCATCTCTATCGGAGACCGTATGTCGCGCCGGATCGACTACTACTTCTCGTTTCAATCGCCGTGGGCCTATATCGGCCACCAGCCGTTGCGCCGGCTGGTCGAGACTTACGATCTGCGACTCGCCTACAAGCCGGTATTGTTGACCGGGCTGTTTTCCGAGACCGGCGGTATGCCGCTGGCGAAGCGCCATCCGGCGCGGCAGCGCTATCGGCTGGTCGAGCTGCAGCGCTGGCGCGACAAGCGCGGGCTCGACTTCAAGTTGTGGCCGAAGCACTGGCCGTTCGATGCGCGGCTCGCCGACGGCGTCGTGATCGCGGCGCTCGCCGCGGGACACGATCCCGAACCTTATCTGCAGCGTGCTTTTGCCGCGGTGTGGGAGCGCGAGCTCGATCTCGCTCAGCCGGCCGTGCTGATCGAGCTGGCCGATGCGGCCGGTCTGCCTGGCGAAAAGCTGGTCGCGCATGCCGGTTCGGACCAAATTCGCGCCGCTTATGAGCAGAACCGGCTGGATGCGATTGCCGCAGACGTGTTCGGTTCTCCCGCTTACGTGCTCGACGGGGAGGTGTTCTGGGGCCAGGACCGGATCGAACTGCTCGAGGATGCGTTGAAATCCGGTCGCGCCCGGTACCGGCCGACGAACTGAGGCCCCATATAGGCGGGGTCTTGATCGGAAAGGCGGAGCATCCCGATGAGCCTTGCAACCATGGCCGTGCCTTCGGCTGGCCGGCGCCGCCCGCGCCTTGCCGTGCTGACGTTGCTTCTTGTTGTCGGCGGTGGAGGCGGCGCGCTGGCCGAGACGCCGCTGCCGGACAGCGAGAACGGCCGCTACGCATTTAAGCCGTCGGCCGACGGGGTGGTGCGGCTCGATACCCGCACCGGTAAGGTCTCGACTTGCACGGATAAAGGCAGCGGATGGGCCTGCTACGAGATCGCCGACGAACGCGCCGCGTTCGATGCCGAGACCGGACGGCTACAGGCAGAAATCGATCGGTTGAAGAAAGAGGCCGATGCGCTCCGTGCCGCCAATGACAGCCTGAAGGCGCAGCTCGCCAGTGCCGGCCAGCCCAGCGGCAAGACCGATGAGGCTTTGCCGAAGAGCGACAAGCTGCCCCAGCCGCAGATCACCGAGAAGGACGGCCAGCGCAAACTGGAAATCCCGCTGCCGAGCGATCAGGACGTCAATCGTGTGATGGGCTTCCTCGAACGCGCCTGGCGCCGCCTGGTCGAGACCGCCAATCGGCTGCAAAAGGACTTCAGCGGCGACAAGATCTGATCGGCCGCGATGCGAGATCTTCGATGAGTTCATCACGTACTCTCAGCCGCGCGCCGCTGGCGCGCGCGACTGTCACCAGCGTCGCTTCGTCGGCTCTGACGGTGCAGACGGGTGGGACCGGCTTCACCGACATCACGCGCGAGATCGCGGCGTTCGTCGCCGAGGCGCAGGCGAAAGACGGCGGCGTCACCGTGTTCGTGCGCCACACCTCAGCGTCGCTGACGATCCAGGAAAATGCCGATCCGACCGTGCTGACAGATCTAACGACGGTGCTGAACCGGCTCGCGCCGGAGAATGCCGGTTGGCGTCACGACACCGAAGGGCCGGACGACATGCCGGCGCACGTCAAGACGATGCTGACGTCGGTCTCGCTGCAGATTCCGGTGCTGCAGGGCCGGCTCGCTCTCGGCACCTGGCAGGGCGTCTATCTGATCGAACACCGCGCGCGGCCGCATCGCCGAGAGGTCGTACTGCAGTTCATCGGCACGACCGGGTAGTCTCTCTTCTCGATCATTTCGTCTTTGCGAGCGACGCGAACCGATCCAGCACGGTGCACCGAGTTGGATTGGTTCATCGCTTCGCTTCTCGCTATGAAGCTGCGAGGGATATCAGTCTTCTAAAACAAAGCGGCCGCGGATTGCTCCGCGGCCGTTGCTATTTGGACGGTCCGGCTGAGACGCCGGGCCGATGATCATCAGGTCTTGCTGATGTCGACGTTCTTGGTTTCCGGCAGGAAGATCAGGCCGATCACCACAGTGATCGACGCGAACACGATCGGGTACCACAGGCCGGCATAGATATCGCCGGTCGAGGCGACGATCGCGAACGCGGTCGCCGGCAGCAGGCCACCGAACCAGCCGTTACCGATGTGATACGGCAGCGACATCGAGGTGTAGCGGATCCGAGTCGGGAACAGTTCGACCAGCAGCGCCGCGATCGGGCCGTAGACCATCGTGACGAACAGCACCAGGACGAACAACAGTCCGATCACCGCCGCGGTGCTCGAATTGAACACGTCGAACGGGTGCGCCATCTTGATGATCTGCGGGTTGCCGGCCTTCGGGTAACCAGCTTCCTGCACCGCCGCCAGCACCTGCGGGTTGGAGGTCTTGGCGTCGGTGTAAGGCACTTCTTTCTCGTTCACCATCACCTTGACGCCGGAGCCGGCGGGGCCGTTGACGGTGGAGTACTTCACCGAGGACTTCGACAGGAAGTCGCGCGCGGTGTCGCACGGCTTGGTGAAGACGCGGGTGCCGACCGGGTTGAACAGGTCGCCGCAGCCCGCCGGATCGGCGACGACTTGCACCTTCACGGTCTCGATCGCCTTTTCCAGTGCCGGGTTGGCGTATGTCGTGATCATCCGGAATATCGGGAAGAACGACAGTGCCGCGATCAGACAGCCGGTGAGGATGATCGGCTTGCGGCCGATCTTGTCCGACAGCCAGCCGAAGATGATGAAGAAGCCGGTGCCGAGCAGCAGCGACCACGCGATCAGCAGGTTCGAGGTGTAGCCGTCGACCTTCAGGATCGATTGCAGGAAGAACAGCGCGTAGAACTGGCCGGTGTACCAGACAACGCCCTGGCCCATCACCGCACCGAGCAGCGCGATCAGCACGATCTTCGCGTTGCCCCAGTTGGCGAACGCTTCGGTCAGCGGCGCCTTCGAGCTCTTGCCTTCCTCCTTCATCTTCTTGAACACCGGCGACTCGTTGAGCCGCAGCCGGATCCAGACCGAGACGCCGAGCAAGGCGACCGACACCAGGAACGGCACGCGCCAGCCCCAATCGGCGAACGCCACTTCGCCCACGATGGTGCGGGTGGCGAGGATCACCAGCAGCGACAGGAACAGGCCGAGGGTCGCGGTGGTCTGAATGAATGCGGTGTAGTAGCCGCGCTTGCCGGGCGGAGCATGCTCGGCCACGTAGGTCGCGGCGCCACCGTATTCGCCGCCGAGCGCGAGGCCCTGCAGCAGGCGCAGCGTGATCAGGATGATCGGGGCGGCAATGCCGATGGTGGCCGCATTGGGCAGCAGGCCGACGATAAAGGTCGACAGGCCCATGATCAGGATGGTGACCAGGAAGGTGTATTTACGGCCGACGATGTCGCCGACCCGGCCGAACACGATGGCGCCGAACGGGCGCACCAGGAAACCGGCGGCGAAGGCGAGCAGCGCGAAAATGTCCCGGGTGGCCGGCGGATAAGCGCTGAAGAACTGGGCGCCGATAATCGCGGCGAGCGAACCGTACAGATAGAAGTCGTACCATTCGAAAACGGTACCGAGCGAAGATGCAAGAATGACGAAGCGCTCGTCGCGGGTCATTCCACCCGATCGCCTGCTCGTCGCGGCAAGTGTAGCCATCAGCGTCTGCCTCCCTTGGGTTGTGTCGAGGGCTATGTTGTTGTTTTATTTGAGGTCCGAGCCACGGCGCCGGGCGCGCGGCAACGGTCCGTCAGTGTACGGTAACATCGGTACCGTCCTGCGGCATTACGACTTTCGACGCCAAATCCGCTGATAGTTGCGCTTGCTCAATGTTTTTGGGTTGCCGCGAGGGCATGATGGTACGGACAAGGCATTCACGTCCGCCTTGCCAGCCGTCCATCAGAGGGCGACACTTGCCACCCAACTTGCCATCGGTTCGCTTTGGCGGTCCGAGAGCGAAGACGGTTTGGTTCCAGCTTGCGAGTAAGGGACACCATGAGCACCCCCGCCAGCACGCACTTGATCATTGCCGACGACCACCCGTTGTTTCGCGATGCGCTCCGCCTGGCGGTTGCCAGCGTGGTCTCCTCCGCGAAGATCGGTGAGGTCGGTTCCTTCGAAGACCTGACTGCAATGCTCGAGCGCGAGGGCGACGTCGACCTGGTGCTGCTCGACCTCAAGATGCCTGGGATCAGCGGTTTTTCCGGACTGATCTATCTCCGGGCACAGTATCCGGCGATCCCGGTGGTCGTCGTGTCGGCCAGCGACGACGTCGAAACCATCCGCCGCTCGCTCGATTTCGGCGCCTCCGGCTTCGTGCCGAAGCGGTTCGGTGTCGAAAAGCTCGGCGAAGCGATTCTGCGGGTGCTGGACGGCGACGTCTGGGTTCCGCCGGATGTCGATCTGTCGGCTGCGGCCGATCCCGAGACCTCCAAGCTGCGCGATCGGCTGGTGACGCTCACCCCGCAGCAGGTGCGGGTGCTGATGATGCTGTCCGAAGGCCTGCTCAACAAGCAGATCGCCTACGAGCTCGGGGTGTCGGAAGCGACCATCAAGGCTCACGTCTCGGCGATCCTGCAGAAGCTCGGCGTCGAAAGCCGCACCCAGGCGGTGATCGCCGCGGCCAAGATTTCCGGCAGCCAGTGGCGCCAGGAAGAGCCGATCGCGTCGTAAGGGGGCTTTCTTCTTTAAGCACCGACGGCGTCGCGACTGGCATTGCGAGCAAAGCGAAGCAATCCAAAGGCCCTGCGTGGGCCTCTGGATTGCTTCGTCGACTTCGTCTCCTCGCAATGACGCGCCGAACTTAGCCCTGCACCAAATTCCGCATTCGCGCGCTTACTCCGCCGCCACGACCGACTGCTGGGCGTGCCACTGGCTCAGCAGGGCCCGCAGCGAGGCGGCTTTCACTGGTTTGTTCAGCACCGCGATCTCCTCCTGCCGCGCCGAGGCGCGAACGCCCGGACTGCGGTCGGCCGTGATCAGGATCGCCGGGATGCTCTGGCCGAAGCGCTGGCGGATTTCACGAATCGCTGCGATGCCGTTGCCACGATCGAGGTGATAGTCGACCAGAAGGCCGGTGACGCGCTGCTCGCTGCTCTCGATCGCGCGGATCGCGGCCTCCGGATCGGCCACCGCGATCACCTTGGCGTCCCAGGTGGTCAGCAGCGTCTTCATGCCGTCGAGGATCGCCGGGTCGTTCTCGATGCAGACTACCAGGATGCCGCTCATCGAGGCGCGCGACAGCGGCGTCGCGCTGGTTACCGCCGCGGTGTGGTTGACGGCTTCGGCGACCGGCACCGTCACCGAGAAGCACGAGCCGCCGCCGCGGTTGGAATCCAGCGCGATGCCGTGATTGAGCACCCGCGCCAGCCGCTCCACGATCGACAGCCCGAGCCCCAGCCCGCGGGCAATCCGCGCGCCCTGTTCGAGCCGGTGAAACTCCTTGAAGATCTCGCCCCGCTTGAGGATCGGCACGCCGACGCCGGTGTCGTAGATGCCGATGCGGAGCGATTGGCCCTGACGGCGGCAGCCGACCAGAACGCGGCCCTGCGGGGTGTATTTGATCGCGTTGGAGATCAGGTTCTGCATCAGCCGGCGCAGCATCAGCCGGTCCGACTGCACCGGCAGTGAGCACGGCACGAAGGTCAGCTCCAGGCCCTTGGCGCGTGCGGTGGGCGAGAACTCGATCTCCAGCGACCGCATCAGATCGCCGATCACGAAATTCGAGAGCGAGGGCGTCATCGCGCCGGCGTCGAGCCGCGAGATGTCGAGCAGCGCGCCAATGATCTCTTCAATCGCCTGCAGCGACTCGTCGATATTCTCGACCAGCCGCGAGTCTTCGCCGCCGTTCTGGCGCTCGACCAGGCTGGTGGCGTAGAGCCGTGCCGCGTTGAGCGGCTGCAGGATGTCGTGGCTGGCGGCGGCGAGGAAGCGGGTCTTGGAGATGTTGGCTTCTTCGGCTGTGCTCTTGGCGAGCGCGAGCTGCGAATTCAGCCGGGTCAGCTCCTCGGTGCGTTCGCGCACCCGGCGTTCCAGTGTGGCATTGGCACGCTCCAGCGCTTCGGCGGCTTCGAAGCTCGGGGTGACGTCGGAGAAGGTGATCACCAAGCCACCGTCGGGCATCCGGTTGGCGCGGACCTCGACCACCAGATGGCGGTCCGGGAAGCGCTCGATGAACGGCTCGCCCTCTGTAGTATAGGCCGCCATCCGCATCTGGGTATGCGCTTCGGCGTCGATCGGCGCGATGCTGTTGCTGGCGAGGAATTCCAGGATCTCGATCAGCGGGATGCCGATCTGGATGATGTGCGGCGGCAGCCCCAGGATCTCGCCGAACTGCCGGTTCGAGCAGATCAGTTGCAGCTCGGGATTGAACACCGCGATGCCCTGGCGGACGTGATTCAGCGCGGTCTGCAGGATCTCGCGGTTGAAATGCAGCGCGGCGTGGGAGTCATCGAGCAGCTTCAGCGCAGCTTCGGCCGACACCGTGCGCTTGCGGAGCAGCAGCGACAGGACCAGGCGGGACGAGGCCGCGCCGATCGAGGAGGCGATCAGATGCTCGGCGTGTTTCAACAGCTCGAAATCCGCCGGCGCGGCGGGGTCGAGCGTGATGCGGCGGCCGGCGGCGAAGCTGCGGAACGAGTCCCGCGCCCGCTCTGGGCCGAGATATTGCGACACCGCGCCGACGATGTCCTGCACCGTCACGGTGGTGCGCCAGCGCCGGAACGCCGGCGTCATTGGCGTCAGGGCGTCTGGCACGAACACTTCAGCCTGCAGCCGCTCGATCGAGGACGGCTGCCGCAACAGCGACAGCAGGACGTAGGCGACGAGATTGAGCGACAGGCTCCACAGCACGCCGTGGAGCAGCGGCGGCAGATCGGAGCCGAACAGCGCCTGCGGCCGCAGCGCCTCGATGCCCCACGGGCCGTGCTGCAACAGCAGTAGCCCAGTGGTGCTGTTCTCCATGAAGCTCGGGATGAACAGCGTGTAGGCCCACACCGCAAACCCGACCAATAGACCGCCGATCGCGCCGCGCGCGGTGGCGCGGCGCCAAATCAGCCCGCCGAAGAATGACGGCGCGAACTGCGCGATGGCCGCAAACGATAACAGGCCGATCGCCGCGAGCTGCGTGTTGCCGAGCGCCCTGTAGTACAGATAGGCGAGGATCAGGATCGCGAAGATCGCCACCCGCCGGACCGTCAGCAGGAATCTGCCGAAATTGCGCTGTTCATCGGGACGCGGTGCGCCGTGCCGCTTCAGCACCAGCGGCATCACCAGATCGTTCGACACCATCACGGCCAGCGCGACGCATTCGACGATCACCATCGCGGTGGCGGCCGACAGGCCCCCGATGAACACCGCAACGCTCAGCATCGGCGCGTCGGCATCGATCGGCAGCGCCAGCACGTACATGTCGCTGTCGACCTTGCCGAATGGGAATTTGACAAGGCCGGCGAGCGCGATCGGGATCACGAACAGGTTGATCGCCACGAGGTACAGCGGAAACAACCAGCGGGCGCGGCCGACCTCAGCCTCGTTGGAGTTCTCCACCACGCTGACGTGGAATTGCCGCGGCAGCATCATGAAGGCGCAGAACGACAGCGCAGTCATGGTCAGGAAGTTGGCCGGCGAGGTGGAATCCAGCGCGCGGACCGCTTCGGGCATCTGCATCGCCCGTTCGATCAGCGCCGACGGGCTGAACATCCAGAAGGTGACGAAGATGCCGGCGGCCAGGAATGCCACCAGCTTCACGATCGACTCGGTGGCGACCGCGAGCATCAGCCCGTGCTGATGCTCGGTCGCGCTGGCCTGACGGGTGCCGAACAGGACGGTGAACAGCGCCATCGCCATTGCGACGATCAGCGCGATATCGCCGACAATCGGGATGTCGGCGATGTTGTGGTCGTCGCCGAGGATGGTCTGCAGCGACGACGACACAGCCTTCAGCTGCAGTGCGATGTAGGGCACCGAGCCGATGATGGCGATGATCGCCACGGTGGCGGCGACCTTCTGACTCTTGCCGTAGCGGGCGGCGATGAAGTCGGCGATCGAGGTGATGTTTTGCGATTTGGCCAGCCGGATGACGCGGCGCAGCAGCGGGGTGGCGACCAGAACGACCAGGACTGGGCCGACATAGATCGCAAGGAAGTCGAAACTGGAGCGGCTGGCAAAACCGACCGACCCGAAGAACGTCCAGGACGTGCAGTAAATCGCCAGTGACAGCGGGTAGATCAATCCGCCGGCGCGCTCGCGCTGGCCTTGCGAGAGCCGATCGCCCCAGCTCGCGACGACGAACAGAAACCCGATGTAGGCGAGAGCGGCTGCGATCACGCCCCAGTCGTGCAGCATCGCGGTCGTGCTCCCTCGCGTCAGGCGGCAGGCGATTGATCAATCACTTCCCGCGCAGGCCGCCGGATGCTGGCCTGCGGGACGCAATCGCAAGTCTACCAAAACAGAAGGGGCGCCTGCGACAGGGATTTTCCCAGCCGCGGGCGCCCCCGCCGAAAATCGTTACCGCGTCGTGCGAGCGATGCGGATCACTCCGCAGCGATCGCCTTGGCGCCGAGCGGCAGGCCGAGCTCGTTCCAGACCTGCACCAGGGCTTCGGCGAGTGCATCGATCAGCTTGTCGTCGTGATACGGCGACGGCGTGATGCGGAGCCGTTCGAGGCCGCGGGCGACGGTCGGGTAATTGATCGGCTGAATGTAGATGTTGTGCTGTTCGAGCAGCAGATCGGACGCCTTCTTGCACTTCTCGGCGTCGCCGACGAACACCGGCACGATGTGGGTGTCAGTCGGCATCACCGGAATGCCGGCGTTGTTCAGCACCGCCTTGACGCGGGCAGCGCGGTCCTGATGGCGTTCACGCTCCCAGGTCGAGCTGCGCAGATGCTTGATCGCGGCAGTCGCGGCGGCGCAGATCGGCGGCGGCAGCGACGTGGTGAAGATGAAGCCCGGCGCGTAGGAGCGTACGGCGTCGATCACTTCGTTCTTGCCTGTGATGTAGCCGCCGAGACAGCCGAACGCCTTGGCCAGGGTCGCTTCGATGATGTCGATGCGATCCATCACGCCGTCACGCTCGGCAACGCCGGCACCGTGGGCACCGTACATGCCGACCGCATGCACTTCGTCGCAGTAGGTCATCGCGTTGTACTTCTCGGCGAGATCGCAGATCTTCGCCAGCGGCGCGGTGTCACCGTCCATTGAGTACAGACTCTCGAATGCGATCAGCTTCGGTCGGTCGGGACCGGCGGCGATCAGCAGCTCTTCGAGGTGCGCGGTATCGTTGTGGCGCCACACCACGCGCTCGCAGCCCGACTGGCGGATGCCTTCAATCATCGAATTGTGATTGAGCGCGTCCGACAGGATCAGGCAGTTCGGGATCAACTTGCCGAGCGTCGACAGGCCGGTCTGGTTGGAGACATAGCCCGAGGTGAACAGCAGCGCCGCTTCCTTGCCGTGCAGCGAGGCGATTTCCTGCTCGAGCTGCACCAGCGGGTGATGCGTACCGGCGATATTGCGGGTACCACCGGCACCGGTGCCGATCCGCGTTGCGGTCTCGACCATTGCGCCGACCACCTTCGGGTGCTGGCCCATGCCGAGATAGTCGTTCGAGCACCAGATCACAACATCGCGAGGTCCGGAGTTCGAGTGCCACGTGGCATGCGGAAACCTACCGGCCATCCGCTCGAGATCAGCGAACACCCGGTAACGACGTTCGTCGTGGAGGCGGGTGAGAGCGTCTTGAAAAAATTGATTGTACTGCATCGCGATGACCTGTTGGGGAGGCGGATCGAACGACGGAACGCCGTAGAGCCGGCGAAACTATTAGAACTCTTCCATCACCGAAGTCGAGGCGCAATTCGACGATCGAGCTGCGCCTCAAAGCGATCCATATCACCGGTTCTGCAGGGCAAGGCTTGATGAAGATCAATGCCTTGGCTCGAATGCGGCCTTGTCAGGGAATACGCGGACAACGCTGCAAACGTTAAACGTTGGTGAACCGCATCACACCGCCCGTAGTGGGCGCCAGCTGCAAACGGTTCTGCGTCAGCATGTAGTTCACGTGGGCGATCAGCTCCCCGACGGCGAAGCCGGTTTGATGCGCATCGAGCACGTGTTTGTGAAATACCACCGGTACCAGTTCGGCCGAACTCATCGGTTTGGTACGGCAAGCGTCCGCGATCATCCCGCAGCGCTCCTCGTGATGATCGGCCAGCTGCTTGATGCGGGTCTTGACGCCGTGGAACGGCAGGCCGTGACCGGGCAGCACCAGGACGTCGTCCGGCAGGAATGTGTCGAGCTCTGCGAGCGACGAAAGATACGAGCCGAGGGCGTCTTCGTCGGGCTCGTGAGCCCACACGCTGACATTCGGCGAGATCTTGCTCAGCACCTGGTCGGCGGAAAGGAATAGCTTGTCGGCCTCGCAATACAGCATCACCTGATCGGGCGAGTGGCCGGCGCCGGTGATGATCCGGAACGTTCGCTCGCCGACAGTGATGTCCTTGCCCTTGGCGAGCCGACGATACGCTGCCGGCAGCGGCACGGTCTTTTTCAGATAGTCCTGGCCGCGGCCGACGAGTTGGTCGATCACGGCTTCGTCTATGCCATGGCGGCGGAAGAACGCGCGGTTGTTGACCAGCCGTTCTTCGGTGCGACGGTTCTGGTGATACACGCCTTGCAGATACTCGATCTGCGACATGTAGAGCGGACAGCCGAACCGCTGCACGATCCAGCCCGCCATGCCGACATGGTCCGGATGGGCATGAGTGACAATCACCCGGCTGATGCGAAAGCCCGCCAGCGCGCCGTCGAACAGCGTCTCCCAGGCCGCGATGGTCGCATCGTTGCCGAAGCCGGTGTCGACCATCGACCAGCCCTTGCCATCGGCGAGCAGATAGATGTTCACGTGGTTGAGCCGGAACGGCAGCTGCAGCCGCAACCACAGTACGCCCGGCACGATCTCGACCGCCTGGTCGGGGCCGGGGTGACTGTCCTGCAGGTAGCGCAGTTCGTCGTGCGACGTCTCGGTCGCGTCGGTCTTCTTATGCATTCGGCGCGTGCTCCCTGATCCGGCTTACCGGGCGCGGAGCGGCGGCGCCAGCCGAAAAACCGTCAGGGGCGGCTGCAGTCCTCACAGGTCTCAAATTCCAGCATCTGGACGCAAAAAGGGCCGGTGGCGCGCGCCACCGGCCCTTCCTTCATATCGTTTGCCGATCAGGCGGCGCGGATATTGGTCAGGAACGCGTCGATCTCCTCGCGCAGCAGCGCCGCTTCCTGGCGCAGCGAGCCGGAGGCGTTCAGTACCTCGGCGGCAGCGGAGCCGGCCTGCGAGGCGGCGGCACTGACGCCGACGATGTTACTGGAGACTTCGCTGGTGCCGCCGGCTGCATGCTGGATGTTGCGGGCGATCTCGCGGGTCGCCGCGCCCTGTTCTTCGACGGCGGCGGTGATGGCGGTGGTCACCTCGTTGATCGAAGTAATGGTCTGGCCGATATTGCGGATCGCGCCAACGGCCGAACTGGTCACCCCCTGCATCGCGGCGATCTGCGCCCGGATCTCCTCGGTCGCCTTGGCGGTCTGGCTGGCGAGATCCTTGACCTCGGCGGCCACCACCGCGAAGCCGCGGCCGGCGTCACCGGCACGCGCCGCCTCGATCGTGGCATTGAGCGCCAGCAGGTTGGTCTGGGATGCGATGCTCTGGATCAGGTCGATCACCGCGCTGATCCGCTCGGCGTTATCGGCGAGGCCCTGCATGGTGGTGTCGGTCTCGCCCGCTTCGCGCACGGCGCGGGTCGCGATCTCCGCCGAGGTGGTGACCTGACGGCTGATCTCGGCGATCGACGAGGCGAGCTGCTCGGTGCCGGTTGCCACGGTCTGAACGTTGACCGAGGTTTCTTCCGCAGCCGACGCGACGGTGGTGACCAGCGCGCTCGACTGTTCGGACGTGGTCGCCATTGTGTGCGCGGTTTCCTGCATCTGGTCGGCGGAGGATTGCAGCTTCTCCATTGCACTGCGCACGGTCGCCTCGAATTCGGCGATCCGAGCCTCGATCCGCTGGGTCCGCTCAGCCTTGGCGGCCCGATCCTTGTCCTGCTCCTCGCTCAACGTCCGGGCCCGGATCATGTTGTCGCGGAACACTTCCAGCGACTCGGCCATCACGGCGATTTCGTCGCGGCGGCTGCCGCGCTCGATGGCGGTGCTGAGGTCGCCGGCCGACAGGCTCTGCATCGACTTCTGCAGGCCGCCAATCCGGCGCAGGATGCTGCGGCCGACATACAGCCAGACGAACAGCGCCGAGCCAATCAGGGTCGCCGCGCCGAGCCCGATCATCATCCGCGTGGCCAGCGTGATTTGCGCCTGCGCGTCCGAGGTGCCGACCGTCGTCTCGTTGCGGACGTTGTCGACGAGCTGCTTGACGCTGATGCCGAGGCCGACGTTGAGCTTGCGGGTCTCGTCGAGCAGCAGATCGCGATAGTCGCGGGCATCGAGTTCGAGTTGGCGCAGCTTGAATGCGCCGGTCTTGCCGTCGCCGAGCGCCATCAGCTTCTGCGCTGCGGTCTTGATGTTGGCGGTGGTCTGGTTCTGCAGGAGGCCGTCGAGATTGGTGTTCACCACCTGACGGGCTTCCTTGAAGCTGGCTTCAACCGGCTCCAGGTCATCGGCGCTGGAGGCCGAAAGAGCCGCCATCAGGTTCGAGGCGATCAGATTGCTCTGGGCGATGACGTTGCCGAGCTGTTCGATCTGGCGTCCGGTCGCTGTGGCGTCGTCCTGCGACAGATTGGCCGAACCGAGCACGGCGTTCATCTGAGTCTGCGCATCAAGCATCGCCGGGTTGGCGACAGCAATGAAGGCGTCGTGCGAGCGGCGCAACTCTTCATACAGCTTGGCGTGCTGCGTGGTCAGATCGAGCCGCTCCTTGGCGGCTGCGCCGAGGCTGCGGATGGTGTCGTCGATGTTCTTCAGGGTTTCGCTCAGCGCCGAAACGACTGCCTTGTCGCCGCCATAGGTGGTGATGTCGGCGAGTTTCTGGATCGCGACCTGCTGGGCTGCCTTCATCCGGGCTGAGCGCTCACGGAGTTGTTCGGCGGAGAGCGAGTCGAGAAGGATCGGTGCCTGGCTGGCGAGACTTTCGCTTTCGGTGGCGAGCTGGAGGCTGGCAGCGAGTTTGGGAATGTCGCGGCCGCTCAGTTCGGCGATCGTGCGCCCAAGCTGATGCAGGCTGATTCCGGCCCACGCGCTGATCAGGATCGCCATGCCGGCGATCACCGTGAACGCAGCGAACAGGCTGCCACGAATTCCGAGTTGCGGAAATTTCAGCCGCGGACGTCGGAATTTCGCGAATTTCCCAGACATACTTCCCCCCAACCTGGACTTTGCAGTGACGCGTCGTCTCGGCGACGCCGGCCGGGAGTATCAGTTTAGGGGGTTAATATTCTTCACGTCGTTTTACGAGGAACGATCGCTATTTGAGTGATCGGTGCGCCCGGTCCCGACATGGTTTCGAAAATGAAAAAGGGCCGGCGCGAGGCCGGCCCTTCCAACTTCCCGGAGGGGAAGTGATCAGGTCTTAGTACTTGGCGACGACCGGACCGCCCCAGTTGAAGCGGTAGTTCAGGCCGGCCTTGACAACGTGCTCGTCGTTCTTGGCCGAGAAGCCCGGAGCCAGGGTCACGTTGCCGAAGTCGTAGTACTGGTACTCGATCTTGCCCGACCAGTTCGGAGCGAACAGGTACTCGAGACCGCCACCGACGGTGTAACCGTCCTTCTTGCTGTCGATCGACACGGCAGCGAACCCACCGGCGTTGGGGGCGAAGGTCAAGCTGCTCGAGTAGTCGGCGTAAGCCCAACCGCCCTTGACGTAGAGCAGTGCCGGACCCCAGGTGTAGCCGAGGCGGCCGGTAACCGACGCCAGACCACGCTGGTTGTCGGCATAGGTGTAAGCGCCGGCAGCGCCGTTGAGGGTGCCCGGGAAGGCGACCGACTGGTTGGTGCCGCTCAGCCAGGAGTACTGGCCTTCAACACCGAGCACCCAGTTCGGAGCGAACTGCCAGTCGTAACCGGCCTGCACACCGCCGAGGAACTTGCCGTTGTCGCTGGCGGTAACGCCGGTGCCGATGCTGTTGTCGCCCGAGAAGGCGCCACCGATGTGACCACCGATGTAGAAGCCGGTCCAGTTGTAAACCGGGGCCGGGGCGTAGGCGGGAGCCTTGGTGTACGGGCGGGCGGCGAGGTCCGCGGCGAGGGCCGGGGCCGCGCCGAGGGCGACCAGGGCCACGGTGCCGAGCAGAATCTTCTTCATGTCGTTGTCTCCAGACTTTGTCAGACGCACCGCTATTCGGCGCCATCTGCTGAATGGCTTAGCGGGATTTTGCGTAAAATGCTGTCACCGGGAGGCCACACTCCCTTTGGAACTAACCTCATGACGGCGCACAATTTTTTATACCTAATGGAACCTTAAAGAGTTCCAAATTTCGCCTTAATTCAGAACCGCGAGGCGCCTGCCTGATCGTGAGTCAGCAGCGTCAGGGTTGCTCAATCATTCGGCGTAAGCAACGGACCATTTAACATATTGAATCTCGGCGGTTTGTGCAGTTCGGGACACTTGCGGGGCGACCATCCGATAATGTTATAATGTAACAGACTTCGATGAACTGGACTGCTGCGCGTGCCACAATCGCCTCCATCTCAATCCCATTTGGCCACGTCGTCGGGCCATGTGCATCTGCATGTCCACGGTGCTGAATCGCCGCACCCTCCGCAGCCGGCACCTTGGTCGATCCTGCGGATGGGGCTTAGGAGCCGAATCGCGGCTGCTTTGGCAGTCAGTGCTGGGCTTTGGGCGCTGGTGTTGGTGGCAATGAGGTGACCATGCGGGCGCAGTTGACCTTTAACGATGTCACCCTCGGCTACGATCGCCACCCGGCGGTGCATCACCTGTCGGGGCAAATTGATGCCGGTGCGCTGTTGGCGGTGGTCGGGCCGAATGGCGCCGGCAAGTCGACGCTGTTTCGCGGTATCGTTGGTATCCTGAAGCCGCTGTCGGGATCGATCGATCGCGACGGCCTGGATGTCCACGATATTGCCTATCTTCCCCAGAGCGCCGAGATCGATCGCACCTTTCCAATTTCGGTGTTCGATTTCGTCGGCACCGGATTGTGGCGTTCAACCGGAGCGTTCGGCCGCATCGACCGGTCTGCGCGTCAGCGAATATCCCAGGCTCTGGCGGCAGTCGGCCTGTCCGGCTTCGAAAATCGCAATATCGGGACCCTCTCGGGCGGCCAGATGCAACGCATGCTGTTTGCTCGCGTGTTGCTGCAGGATGCCCGTGTGATCGTGCTCGACGAGCCGTTCAACGCCGTGGACGCCCGGACGACGGCGGATCTGGTGCATCTGGTGCAGCACTGGCACCAGGAGGGGCGGACGGTGATCGCGGCGTTGCACGACATGGAGCTGGTGCATGCCAGTTTCCCGGAAACGCTGCTGATAGCGCGCACGGCGGTGGCGTGGGGCCCGACTGCCGAGGTGCTGACCGCCGACAACCAGATCGAAGCGCGGCGGATGTGCGAGGCGTTCGACGATGGCGCACCGGCCTGCACCGCAGCTTCGCAGGCGGCCTGACATCATGATGCTGTATCAGGCGTTAATCGCGCCGTTCACCGAGTTCGAATTCATGCGCCGGGCGCTCGCAGGTATCGTGGCGCTGTCGCTCGGCGGCGCGCCGATCGGTGTGTTTCTGATGCTGCGGCGGATGAGTCTCGTCGGCGACGCGATGGCGCACGCGATTCTGCCGGGCGCGGCGATCGGCTTTCTGCTGTCGGGCCTCAACCTGTTCGCGATGACGTTCGGCGGCCTGATCGCAGGCTTCGCCGTGGCGATTCTCGCCGGCGTGGTGTCGCGTGTCACCGAATTGAAAGAGGACGCCTCGCTGGCGGCGTTCTACCTGGTATCGCTCGCGCTCGGCGTCACCATCGTGTCGATGAAGGGCACCAACATCGATCTGTTGCACGTGCTGTTCGGCAATATCCTGGCGATGGACGACCGCACCCTGCTGGTGATCGCCTTCAACGCGACGCTGACGCTGGTGGCGCTCGCGGTGATCTGGCGGCCGCTGGTGATCGAATGCGTCGACCCTTTATTCTTGCGCACGGTCAGCCGCGCCGGCGCGCCCGCGCATCTCGCCTTCCTGGCGCTGGTGGTGATCAATCTGGTCAACGGCTTCCACGCGCTCGGCACGCTGCTTGCGGTGGGCCTGATGATTCTGCCCGCGGGCATCGCCAAATTCTGGGCGCGCGACATCACCGGCATGATGATGGTGGCGGTCTCCAGCGCCATGCTGTCCGGCTATGTCGGGCTGGTGCTGTCGTATCAGGCCGGCCTGCCTTCGGGCCCTGCCATCATCCTGGTCGCCGCCGTGCTGTATCTCGGCTCGGTGCTGTTCGGCCGCTTCGGCGGCGTGATTCGTAAGCTGTTTCCCGCACCGCATCTGGAGGCGTAACGCCGATGTTCCGTGTCGTCCTGATTCTCGCCGCGAGCCTGTTCGCTTTACTGCCGGCGCACGCGCAGGAGCGCGTCCGGGTGGTCGCGAGCTTCTCGATTCTCGGTGATTTCGTCCGCAATGTCGGTGGCGACCGCGTCGACATTGCCACGCTGGTCGGCCCCGGCGGCGACGTTCACGTCTATACGCCGTCCCCGACCGACGCCAAGAAAGTCGCCGACGCCAAGCTGCTGGTCGTCAACGGTCTCGGCCTCGAAGGCTGGCTGCCGCGGTTGGTGCAGTCCTCCGGCAGCAAAGCCACGGTCGTCACCGCCACCAAGGGCATCACGCCGCGCGATGCGGACGGGGACGACGCCCACGCCGGCGGTGGTCACGCCCACGATCATGGCGATGGCCACGCCGATCCACATGCCTGGCAGTCGGTTGCCAACGCCAAAACTTATGTGGGCAATATCCGCGACGCGCTGATCGCCGCTGATCCGGCCGGCGAGGCCGCGTACCGCACCAAAGCCACTGCGTATCTGGCCAAGCTCGACGCGCTCGACCGCGAAGTCCGCGACCTGGCTGCCAAGATCCCCGAGACCAAGCGCAAGGTGATCTCGACCCACGACGCCTTCGGCTATTTCGCCGCTGCCTACCGGATCGTCTTCATCGCGCCGCAGGGCGTCTCGACCGAATCCGAAGCCAGCGCCCGCGACGTTGCCAAGATCATCACCCAGATCCGTAAGGACAAGGTGCCGGCGGTGTTCCTGGAGAACGTCACCGACCCGCGCCTGATGCAGCGGATCAGCGCCGAGACCGGCGCCAAGATCGGCGGCACGCTGTATTCCGACAGCCTGACGCCCGAAAACGGCGACGCCCCCACTTACATTGATATGGTCCGGCACAATATAAGAACGCTGACCGGCGCGCTGAGCGGATGACGCAGCGCCGGTCCCGCTGACCCGAGCCTGAACCGCCGCGGCGGTCGCCCGGAATCCGGCGGTCCCGCCATGATTTTCGGCCTCAGCCTTGGAGACGCGCACGCCGTGTGTTTCGGGCCGGGGCTCCGCGCTGGAGTAACTGCCTGATGACCTCTACGGCCGCTTCGAAGATTCCCGTCACAGTGCTCACCGGCTATCTCGGCGCCGGCAAGACCACGCTGCTCAACCGCATCCTGTCGGAAAACCACGGCAAGAAATACGCGGTGATCGTCAACGAATTCGGCGAGATCGGCATCGACAACGACCTCATCATCGGCGCCGACGAAGAAGTGTTCGAGATGAACAACGGTTGCGTCTGCTGCACGGTGCGCGGCGACCTGGTGCGCATTCTCGCCGGCCTGATGAAGCGCAAAGGCAAGTTCGACGCGATCATCGTCGAGACCACCGGCCTCGCCGATCCGGCCCCGGTGGCGCAGACCTTCTTCGTCGATGAAGACGTGCAGAACGCCGCGCGGCTCGATGCGGTGGTGACCGTCGCCGACGCCAAATGGCTGAGCGAGCGGCTGAAGGATGCGCCCGAAGCCAAGAACCAGATCGCCTTCGCCGACGTCATTGTTTTGAACAAGACCGACCTGGTGAGCCCGGCCGAACTCGCCGAAGTCGAGGCGCGCATTCGCGCGATCAACCCCTACGCCAAGCTGCATCGCACTGAGCGCTGCCAGGTCGCGCTCGCCGACGTGCTGGAGCGGGGCGCGTTCGATCTCGATCGCATCCTCGAAATCGAACCGGCCTTTCTCGAGGCCGACGATCACGATCATCACCATGATCACGACCACGGCCATCATCACCATGGCCACGATCATCATCACGATCACGGACTGAAGCACTATCACGACGAGGACATGCAATCGCTGTCGCTGAAGAGCGACAAGCCGCTCGATCCCGCCAAGTTCATGCCGTGGCTGCAGCAATTGGTGCAGACCGAAGGCGGCAAGATCCTGCGCTCCAAGGGCATCCTCGCCTTCACCGGCGACGACGACCGCTACGTGTTCCAGGGCGTGCATATGATGCTGGAAGGCGATCACCAGCGCGCGTGGAAAGAGGGCGAGCCGCGCGAGAGCCGCGTGGTGTTCATCGGTCGCGATCTGCCCGAGCAGGCGATCCGCGATGGCTTCGCCAAGTGCATCGCGTCATGAGCGCCTTCGAGGCGCCCGGCGAGGCCGGGTCGATCGCGTCGGTCACCGACCGGGTCAAGCCGATCACGATCGAAGGCGGCGCCAGTGCGGTGCACTTCCTCGGCGACACCGCGGTGTTCATCGGTACCGAGGAAAACGCGACGCTGGTCGCCGCCGACGGCACGACCTCGACTGTTCCGCTGCACGGCGGCGGCATTCTCAGCGCGGCGTGTGACGGCAAGCGCATCGTTACCGGCGGCGACGACGGCAAGGTGACGCTGCTGGATGGCTCGGGCAAGACCGAGACCTTCGCCACTGATGCCAAGCGTCGCTGGATCGACAATGTCGCGCTGCATCCGGATGGCGCGGTGGCGTGGTCGGCTGGCAAGATCGCGTATGTTCGCGCGCCGAAGGGCGAAGACAAGTTCTTCGAGGTGCCCTCGACCGTCGGCGGCCTCGCCTTCGCGCCGAAGGGGCTGCGGCTCGCGATCGCGCATTACAACGGCGTGACGTTGTGGTTTCCGAACATGGCCGGCAACGCCGAATTCCTCGAATGGGCCGGCTCGCATCTCGGCGTGATCTTCAGCCCCGATAACCGTTTCCTGGTCACCGCGATGCACGAGCCGGCACTGCATGGGTGGCGGCTGGCGGATGCCAAGCACATGCGGATGACCGGCTATCCCGGCCGGGTGCGGTCGATGTCCTGGACGATCGGCGGCAAGGGCCTCGCCACGTCTGGCGCCGACACCGTGATCATCTGGCCGTTCGCCAGCAAGGACGGTCCGATGGGCAAGCAACCGGCGATGCTGGCGCCGCTGCAGGCCCGCGTCAGCGGGGTCGCGTGCCATCCGAAGAACGACATTCTTGCGGCCGGTTACAGCGACGGCACCGTGCTGCTGGTGCGGATGAACGACGGCGCCGAGATCCTCGCGCGCCGCAACGACACCCCGCCGATCGCTGCTCTGGCCTGGAATGCCAAGGGCACGCTGCTGGCGTTCTCCGACGAGGATGGTGCGGGCGGCATCCTTCCGCTGTAAGACGGATCCGTCTTACGAAAGCAGGCGGCTGCCGATGCGGTTTCTCACCACCTTCCAGACGGCGGACTTCTTCGACACGCTGGTCAGCCTCGCCGTCGCCTTCGTGCTCGGCATGCTGATCGGCGCCGAGCGGCAGTATCGGACCCGCACCGCGGGGTTGCGCACCAACGTGCTGGTGGCAGTCGGCGCCGCCGCCTTCGTCGACCTGGCGATGCATCTGGCCGGTGCCGACGGCGCGGTCCGGGTGATCGCCTATGTGGTCTCCGGCATCGGCTTCCTTGGCGCCGGCGTGATCATGAAAGAGGGCATGAACGTCCGCGGTCTCAACACCGCGGCGACGCTGTGGAGCTCGGCGGCAGTTGGCTGCTGCGCCGGCGGCGACCTGGTGGCGCAGGCAGTGGCGCTGACGGTGTTCGTGATTGCCGGCAATACGCTGCTGCGGCCGCTCGTCAACGCCATCAACCGCATCCCGTTCGACGAGCGCACCTCGGAGGCGACCTATTCGGTTCGCCTCACCGCCGACGGCGGTGCCGCCGACCGGTTGCGCGAGCATATCGAGAAGCGGCTGGAGCAGGCCGACTATCCGGTCGCCGAGGTCGAGGTCGAGTCCGTCGAACATGCCGACGACAAGGTGGAGATCGTCGCCACCCTGGTGTCGACCGCGGTTGAGCCGAACGAACTCGACGCGGTGGTCGCTGAGCTCGGCAAGGAAGCCGGTGTCGATCACGCCACCTGGGAAACCAGCACTAAAGATTGATTCACCTTGTCGCCAATTGCGACCCTTTCGGAACCCGGTGCGACACCGGAACCCGGAACGATGCCCGTGTGCGCTCGTTGGTTCGGCAAGCAAGGGATGAGGGTCATGGCAGCAAACAACAACGACAAAGAGCGCGGCCTCAAGCGGGATCTGCTGCTGGCCGGTGTGCTGATCGCGGCGGGCGTAACGCTATCCGGCCTATCGCTGACCCAGGTTGATAGCAGTACCGGCCAGCTGCAATTCGCCCAGGCGACGCCGCAGCCGCCGCAGTCTACGCCGGGCGCCGAGAGCAAGCCGAGCGCGCCCGAGCCGGCGCCGGACAACAGCGCCCGCCCGCACGACATTCCGCCGCAACCGGCCCGTCCGGACCAGGACGCGATCCAGTCCGGCGCCCAGCCGGCATTGCCGCCGGCGCCGGCCGAAAAGCACGGCGAACCGATCCGGCCGAAGGGCGGCTAACCGCCGCCACCAAGAAACGGTCGACGATCACCTCACCGGGCTCGCATTTGCGGGCTCGGTTTTTTGGTGATCAGTGGTCGTCGGCGAAGGAGCCCCAAGCACAGCGCACCTCTCCCGCTTGCGGGAGAGGTCGGATCGCGTAGCGATCCGGGTGAGGGCGCTCCTATCAACGAGTCGCTGAGTCAGTGCCCGCGTCGCCCTCACCCCACCCCTCTCCCGCAAGCGGGAGAGGGAGCGCGCTGCGACGCGGGGAGGGGCGCGTGTACTTATTTGAAGCTGAAATTGCAGTTGAGGCGACTTTCTTGTCTCAGCGCACCAGGACGTTCTTGAACTGCCACGGATCGGAGCTGTCGATGTCCTCCGGGAACAGGCCGGGGCGGTCGGTGAGCGGGGTCCAATCGGTGTAGTAGCCCTTCACCGGGCCGAGATACGGCTTCTGCACTTCGAGGCAGCGGCGGAAGTCCATCTCGTCGGCTTCAACGATGCCGGCTTCCGGATTCTCCAGCGCCCATACCATGCCGGCCAGCACCGCCGACGACACCTGCATGCCGGTGGCGTTCTGATACGGGCAGATCTCGCGGGTTTCTTCGATCGAGAGCTGCGAGCCGTACCAGTAGGCGTTCTTGGCGTGGCCGTAGACCAGTACGCCGAGTTCGTCGATGCCGTCGACGATCTCGTTCTCGTCGAGGATGTGCCACTTCGGCTGCATCTTGCCTTCGGCGCCGAACATTTCGTGCAGCGACAGCACCGCGTCGTTGGCCGGGTGATAGGCGTAGTGGCAGGTCGGCCGGTACACCACGTTCTGGCCGTCGCGCACCGTGAAGTAATCGGCGATCGAGATCGACTCGTTGTGAGTTACCAAGAAGCCGTACTGCGGGCCCGGAGTCGGACACCAGGTGCGGACGCGGGTGTTGGCGCCGGGCTGCAGCAGGTAGATCGCGGCCTGGCAGCCTTCGGTATGCTTGCGGCCGTTGTCGGGGATCCACTTCTCGTGCGTGCCCCAGCCGAGTTCGGCCGGCTGCAGGCCTTCGGACACGAAGCCTTCCACCGACCAGGTGTTGACGAACACGTTCATCGGCTTCGGGGTCTTGGCGCGCTGAGTATCGCGCTCGGCAATGTGGATGCCCTTGACGCCGAGCTTCTGCGCGAGCTGGCCCCAGCCTTCGCGGCTCTTCGGTTCGTTGAATTCGAGGCCGGTATCGCGGGCGATGTCGAGCAGCGCCTGCTTGACGAACCACGACACCATGCCGGGATTGGCACCACAGGTCGACACCGCGGTGGTGCCGCCCGGGTTCTTGGCCTTGGCGGCCAGCAAGGTCTCGCGCAGCGCGTAGTTGGAGCGCTTCTCCGGGCCGGCGTTCTTGTCGAAGTAGAAGCCGAGCCATGGCTCGACGACGGTGTCGATGTACAGAGCACCGATCTCGCGGCACATCGTCATGAGGTCGACCGAGCCGGTGTCGACCGACAGGTTGACGCAGAAGCCCTGGCCGCCGCCTTCTGTCAGCAGCGGGACCAGCAGCTCGCGGTAGTTGTCCTTGGTCACCGCCTGCTTGATGAAGCGGACGCCGTGCTTCTTGGCGAGTTCGCCGTCCTCGTGCGGATCGATGATCACGAACCGCTTCTTGTCGTACTCGAAGTGACGCTCGATCAGGGGCAGCGCGCCCTTACCGATCGAGCCGAAGCCGATCATCACGATGGGGCCGGTGATCTTGGCGTGGATCTTCGAGGTAGACGACATCAGGTTTGAACTCCGGACAGGGTGGCAGTGATGAGGCCGCTATGTGCGGGCAGGACAGTTCGGGAATGTGACGGCGAGGTGAATTTCAGATGTCACCTGCGACGGATACTCAGTTCGGCTCGGACACGCTGAGCACCGTCAGGGAGCGCCGCTCGCCCGACGGGGTCTCGAAACTGATCGATTGTCCGACGGACAGGCCGATAAGGGCCGCTCCGATCGGGGTCAATACCGAAATACGACCAGCCTCGACGTCGGCTTCGGTCGGATAGACCAGCGTCACGTGCTTTTCCTTGCCGGTGGTATCGTCCCGGAAGGTGAGGGCGGACTCCATGCACACGATCCCGGGCAGGGGATCGTGGTCGGGCGCGACATTGGCGCGAGCGACCTCGCCGGCGAGGAAATCGGCCGTGGCCGGATAGCGCTGCGCAGCGGCTTCGGCGAGTTGGCCGAGCCGTTCGGCATCGCGGCTACGAATGGTAATCGGCGGGCGTTGGGTACGAATGGACTGGATCATGTCTTTCACGGGTCCTTGTCACGCCGAGCGCGCCATGCGCATCGGCATTCACGGGATAAGTAGCAGTCTGAAAAAGGGGAGAAGTCGTCGACGAGATCGTTTAAGCCCGGACGGCGCACGCGCGCGCCCGGGTCACCTTCCTGCGTGAAGGCGACCGGCGCGCAGCGTCAAGCGGTTGCGGGGCAAGATCATCATGATCGTCGGAACGTAGGGCTCCCCGTCCGAAAGTCAACGGGGAAGCCGAGAAGGGTCGGTTGCGCGAAGTGAGTGGTGCGGCATTTTGGCCGCCCCGCGTCAGCTCCGGCGCTTAGCGGTGACTTCGATTTCGATCTTCATTTCCGGCTTGTACAGGCCGGCAACCGCAACGATCGTCGCTGCCGGGCGGATCTCGCCAAGATGCTCGCCACACACCGCGAACACCGCGTCCGCATCCTTCGGGTCGGTGATGTAGTAGGTCGCGCGCACGATGTCTTCCATTGCAAAACCCGCTTCCTTCAGCGCCGCGCCGATGGTCTTGAAGCAGTTGCGGGTCTGCGAGGTCACATCCTCGGGCAGGCTCATGGTCGTGTAGTCGTAGCCGGTGGTCCCGGAAACGAAGACGAAATCACCGTCGACCACGGCGCGGCTGTAGCCGGCAGTCTTTTCGAACGGCGATCCGGTGGAAATCAGGCGACGCGACATGAGAACGACCTTGAAGCTGATGGAACTTGGGTGAGCAGCCAATGCCGCGTCTGTCCCGGCAAATCAAGCCTTACACGGGAACATGCGGCGGCCGGGATCAGACGGCGGTGGTTTCCGGGCTGCGGATGCGCCGCCGGCGCCAGGCGTCGACCGCGACCTTGAGGGCGAACACCGCCAGCACGAACACGGTCACGCGCGGCCGCTTGGCCGGATCGCGCGGCGCGAAGACGCGGTGGGTCGGACGGGAAAAACGCATCGGACCCTCCTTACGCGGCGCGACGAAGACGCGCCCGTTCGGCGCGCGCCGGCTTGGCGGCGGCGCCGGTGGCGACGATCAGGCCGGTCGCTCCGTCGAGCGCACCCTCACGAAGTTCGAGCCCGAGCAGGCGGTCGCGTTCGAACGGGCCGGGCAGCGCCAGCGCGCCCGTCTTGTCGGCCGAGAAGCCGAACCGCGCGTAGTACGGCGCATCGCCGAGCAGAATCACTGCGCCGTGGCCGCGGGCGGACGCTTCCGCCAGCGCGACGCGCATCAGGGCGCCGCCGACGCCGAACTCGCGGCAGGACGAATCGACGGCGAGGGGGCCGAGCACGAGTGCGGCCCGGCCCCCTGCGTCAACGTGCCAGAGCCGCACCGTGCCGACCAGACGGCCTTGACGGACCGCGGAGAAAGCGAGGCCTTCCGCGGGCGCGCGTCCATCACGCAAACGCTGGCAGGTGCGCGCATGCCGGCCTTCGCCGAAGCACGCATCCAGCAGGCGCTCACGCGCGGCAATGTCGGAGCTCTTTTCCGCACGGATCGCGAACGGAACGGCTGCGACGTTCAAGGCAGTCAGGGTGGCGAGGGTGTTCGTCATGGCACGTCGATCCCCACGTCGCCCGGTGCGAACACCGAAAGGCGTGTTGTCAGCAACTTCACATGTGACAGGGAGAGGCCGGCAAGCCGGCCTCGACTTTATTGACGTCTCCGCGCGCGGCGGAGGATCCGGAGGGAGACCCTCAGATGTGGTAGGTCGCCAGCGGCGGGAAGCCGTTGAACGCCACGGACGAGTAGGTCGACGTATAGGCGCCGGTGCCTTCGATCAGCAGCTTGTCGCCAATCTCGAGCGTCACCGGCAGCGGATACGGCATCTTCTCGTACAGCACGTCGGCCGAATCGCAGGTCGGGCCGGCGAGCACGCAGGGCGTCATCTCGGCGCCGTCATGACGCGACTTGATCGCGTAGCGGATCGACTCGTCCATCGTCTCGGCGAGACCGCCGAACTTGCCGATGTCGAGATAGACCCAGCGCACGTCGTCCTCGTCGCTCTTCTTCGAGATCAGAACGACTTCGGTCTCGATCACGCCGGCGTTTCCGACCATGCCGCGGCCCGGCTCGATGATGGTCTCCGGGATCTGGTTGCCGAAGTGCTTGCGCAGCGCCCGGAAGATCGAGCGGCCGTACTGCACCACCGGCGGGACTTCCTTCAGATACTTGGTCGGGAAGCCGCCACCCATGTTGACCATCGACAGCGAGATGCCGCGCTCGGCGCAGTCGCGGAACACCTGCGCGGCCATCGCCAGCGCACGGTCCCACGCCTTCACCTTGCGCTGCTGCGAGCCGACATGGAACGAGATGCCATAGGCTTCCAGGCCGAGACGCTTGGCGTTGTCGAGCACGTCCACCGCCATCTCCGGATCGCAGCCGAACTTGCGCGACAGCGGCCACTCGGCGCCGGCGCAATCGTACAGGATGCGGCAGAACACCTTGGAGCCGGGAGCCGCACGCGCGACCTTCTCCACCTCGGGAGTGCAGTCGACCGAGAACAGGCGGATGCCGAGCTCGTAGGCGCGCGCGATGTCGCGCTCCTTCTTGATGGTGTTACCAAACGAGATGCGGTCCGGGGTCGCTCCCGCGGCCAGCGCCATCTGGATTTCCTGCACCGAGGCGCAGTCGAAGCACGAGCCGAGCGAGGCCAGCAGCGACAGCACTTCCGGCGCCGGGTTGGCCTTGATCGCATAGAACACGCGGCTGTCCGGCAGCGCCTTGGCGAAATGCATGAAGTTGTCGCGGACCACTTCGAGGTCGACGACCAGGCACGGCTCGACGTCCAGACCCTTGGCGCGGCGGTCGCGCAGGAATTCACGGATACGTTCGGTCATGGCACTCTCCCACGCGCCCAGCGACGGGCGCTTACCAACGATGGCGCTGATCCGACGGCTTCAGCGCCGTCGCGCGATGGAGGCGCGACGAGCGATCAGCTCGGACGAGCAGTGCTGCCTTGGATTGGTTGGGAAGGATCCCGCCCGCTCACTGGCAATGAAGGACAAGCCTCTTCGGTATTCGCGCCGGCTGATGGAAAGCCGGCAGAGACCAAAAAAGCCCGCTCCGTCGTTGCTTTAAGTCGCGTCCCTCGTTGAGAACGAGGTGCGCCGGTTCGCCTCCGGCTGTCAGTCACGGTTGCAAGAGAGGAAGCCACCTTCAACGGCATCTCTTGAGAGAGATGCTGGCCTCGCTGCGCGAACGCTTGGAGACCCTCGGCTCTTCATCCCTTGGCGGCTGTCCGGCCTCTTGTCCGGATACCTACCGACTGACACACGACCACGGGCACGTGCGAAATTGGGCAAGGCTGGAAATAGGTGTTTCGATGCCGGGCCGCAAGATTTTTTTTGTCTTAACCGGAGAATTATCCCGGCTCGTCGGAGAGCGTTGCCGATCAATCACACCGGCAGCGGCGAAGCTGAACGTCTGTTCAAGTTCTTCAATAACGACGGGGACAATTATGACGGCGGTACGTCGGCGCGGCGGCCCCGCGCGGAGCCAAATCAGGCGCGCTTGAAGAACGGTTCGATGCGCTGGGCGTTGCGGACGAAGCCGATCATGATCACCACGCCGATCACGAACAGCACCACCTGCAGGATGTGGGCGGCGCTTTCGCCGAGACCGAACAGGATCGCCAGTGCCCACCCGCCCGCGAATGCGGCTCCGAACACCTCGGCGCCAATCAGGATGGCGGCGCTGATGACGGTGATGACGCTCGGCCAGGCGATCTGGCGCGATCCGGCGGCGGTGGCAGGCTTGCTCATGGTTCGAAGGTCCTTCTGGCGGGCGCAATCTAACGAAATCGCCCGCGTCGGCAAGCGCAAGCCGATGATCCCGTAAAGTGTCAGCAGTGGGGCGCCTTGTCCTCCTTGCGTAATTTACCAGCAGCGCCAAGGCAATCCGGGCGCAAAAAAGCCGTACGCGATGGTATATGTCGTGCGATTACGAGGCCCCCGCATTCAGGATGGATTGATGTCAGAAAGCTCCGGACCGATTGCCGCACCCGCTGATGCCGGCAATCCGCTGCTGGCCGCCTGGACCACCCCGTTCGAGACACCGCCGTTCGCCGAGATCAGGCCCGAGCACTTCATGCCGGCCTTCGAGCAGGCGTTCGCCGACCACGCGGGCGAGATCGCCGCGATCGTCAACGATCCGACCGAGCCGGACTTCGACAACACCGTCACGGCGCTCGAGCGCTCAGGCAAGCTGCTGAACCGGGTCGCCGCGGTGTTCTACGATCTGGTGTCGGCGCATTCGAGCCCGGAGCTGCTGAAGATCGACGAAGAGGTGTCGCTGCGGATGGCGCGGCACTGGAATCCGATCATGATGAACGCGGTGCTGTTCGGCCGGATCGCGGCGCTGCGCGACAAGGCGGCGCGGCTGAACCTGACGCCGGAGCAGAGTCGGCTGCTGGAACGCAGCTACACCCGCTTCCACCGTGCCGGCGCCGGCCTCGACGAGGCGTCCAAGGCACGCATGGCGGCGATCAACGAACGCCTGGCGCAGCTCGGCACCAGCTTCAGCCATCATCTGCTCGGCGACGAGCAGGAATGGATGATGGAGCTCGGCGAGGGCGATACCGAGGGGCTGCCCGACAGCTTCGTGGCGGCGGCGCGCGCTGCGGCGGAAGAGCGCGGGCTGCCCGGCAAGGCCGTGGTGACGCTGTCGCGGTCGTCGGTCGAGCCGTTCCTGAAGATGTCGAGCCGGCGCGATCTGCGCGAGAAGGTGTACCGCGCCTTCATCGCCCGCGGCGACAACGGTAACGATAACGACAACAACGCGATCATCGGCGAGATCCTGAGCCTGCGCGAAGAAAGCGCCAAGCTGCTCGGCTATCCGACCTTTGCGGCCTACCGTCTGGAAGACTCGATGGCCAAGACGCCGGAGGCGGTGCGCGGCCTTTTGGAGCGGGTGTGGAAGCCGGCGCGCGCTCGCGCGCTCGCCGACCGCGACGCGCTGCAGGAGCTGGTCACGGAAGAGGGCAGCAACTTCAAGCTGGCGCCGTGGGACTGGCGCTACTACGCCGAGAAGCTGCGCCAGCGCCGCGCCAATTTCGACGATGCCGCGATCAAGCCGTATCTGACGCTCGACGGCATGATCGCCGCGGCGTTCGACACCGCCACGCGGCTGTTCGGCATCACCTTCGAGGAACGCAAGGACGTGCCGGTGTGGCACCCGGACGTCCGGGTGTGGGAAGTGAAGGACGCCGACGGCGCGCATCGCGGGCTGTTCTACGGCGACTACTATGCCCGGCCGTCGAAGCGTTCCGGCGCCTGGATGACCTCGCTGCGCGATCAGCAGAAGCTCGACAGCGCGGTGGCGCCGCTGATCATCAACGTCTGCAACTTCGCCAAGGGCGCCGGCGGCGAACCGTCGCTGCTGTCGCCCGACGACGCCCGCACGCTGTTCCACGAATTCGGCCACGGCCTGCACGGCATGCTGTCGGACGTGACCTACCCGTCGCTGTCCGGCACCAGCGTGTTCACCGACTTTGTCGAGCTGCCCTCGCAGCTTTACGAGCACTGGCAGGAGCAGCCGCAGGTGCTGCGGCAGTTCGCCCGTCACTATCAGACCGGCGAGCCGCTGCCCGACGACCTGTTGCAGCGGTTCATCGCCGCCCGCAAGTTCGGCCAGGGCTTCGCCACCGTCGAGTTCGTCTCCTCGGCGCTGCTCGATCTCGAATTCCACACCCAGCCCGCCGCCAGCATCGGCGAGGTCCGCGCCTTCGAGCGCAAGGAGCTCGAAAAGATCGGCATGCCCGAAGAGATCGCGCTGCGGCACCGGCCGACCCAGTTCGGCCACATCTTCTCGGGCGATCACTACGCCTCGGGCTACTACAGCTACATGTGGAGCGAGGTAATGGACGCCGACGCGTTCGGCGCGTTCGAAGAGGCCGGCGACATCTTCGCGCCGGACGTGGCCAAGCGGCTGCGCGATGACATCTATTCGTCCGGCGGCTCGCGCGATCCGGAGGAAGCCTATGTGGCGTTCCGCGGCCGCAAGCCGGAGCCCGACGCGCTGCTGCGCCGCCGCGGCCTGCTCGACACGCCGGAGGCCGCGTAGCCGCATGATCGGCCTGTTGCGCCGCGCCGCCGTCCGCTCCGCGCTGATCGCGGCCGTGCTGGCCCTGGTGGGCTTCGGAACCGCCGAGGCCCATCCGCATGTGTGGGTGACCTCGACCAGCGAGCTGGTCTATGCGCCGGACGGCTCGTTCACCGGCGTTCGCCATGCCTGGGCGTTCGACGACATGTTCTCGACCTATGCGCTGCAGGGCATCGAGACCAAGGAGAAGGGCGTCTATAGCCGTGAGGAGCTGGCTCCGCTGGCGCAGACCAATGTCGAGTCGCTGAAGGAATTCGCCTACTTCACCTTCGCCAAGGTCGGCGGCAAGAAGCAGAAATTCGCTGAGCCGGTCGATTATTATCTGTCCTACAAGGACAACGTGCTGACGCTGCACTTCTTCCTGCCGCTGAAGACGCCGGTGAAGAGCAACGAGCTGTCTGTCGAGGTGTTCGATCCGAGCTACTTCATCGATTTCTCGTTCGCCGAGAAGAACCCCGTCAGCCTGGTCGGCGCCCCATCCGGCTGCACGATGAACTTCCAGCGCCCGACCGACGGCAGCGCCACCGCGCAGCGGATGAGCGAAGACAACTTCCTGAACGGCGACAATTCCAACTATGGCGCAATGTTCGCCAACAAGATCGCGGTGACCTGCCCATGACGCAGTTGGAACGACTGGGTGGGGCCGGCTCGGACGCAACAGGTTCCGTCATTGCGAGGAGCGTGGCGACGAAGCAATCCACTGCCCCGCGTGGGGCCTCTGGGTTGCTTCGCTTCGCTCGCAATGACGGGGATGGCTGGTCGTCGCGAACCTTAGTGATCCTGTGTGTGAGTCTGATGGCCGCCGGTCTGTTCGCCGACGCCACTCTGCATGCGGCGCTCGCGCACAATCCGTTCGGGGCGCCGAAAGGGGCTACGGAGCCGCAGGTCGGTGGCATTGTCGGCTGGCTGCTGGCGCAGCAATCGGCGTTCTACAAGCAGATGTCGGCGACGATCCGCGCCGCCAAGGCCGACGGCAGCGCGGTCTGGACCCTGCTGGCGATCTCGTTCGCCTACGGGGTGTTCCACGCCGCCGGGCCGGGCCACGGCAAGGCGGTGATCTCGTCCTATCTGGTCGCCAATGAAGAGACCGCGCGGCGCGGCATCGCGCTGTCGTTCGTGTCGGCGATGCTGCAGGCGGTGGTCGCGGTGCTGATCGTCGGCATTTGCGCCTGGCTGCTGAATGCGACGGCGAGCACGATGTGCAGCGCCGAGCGCGCGATCGAGATCGGCAGCTACGCGCTGATCGCGCTGTTCGGCGCGCGGCTGGTCTGGGTCAAAGGCGGCGGCTTCCTGCGCGCCCTGCAGGCCTCGATGCGCAAGCCGCAACTGGCTATGGCCGGCGTGCCGGCGGCGCTGGCGGATCACGACCATCACCACCACGATCACGATCATGGCCACGGCGGGCACAGCCATGCCCACGCCAGCACTGCGCTCGGCGATCATCAGCACCACCATCATGACCATGGGCACGACCACGGTCACGCGCATAGCCACGCCCATCACGATCACCACCATCATCACGGCCCCGGCGAAGCTTGCGACCATTGCGGTCATTCGCACGGACCGGAACCGAGCGAGCTGGCCGGCCCGGGCGGCTGGCGGCGCGGCCTCGGTGCGGTGCTGACGGTCGGCATCCGCCCGTGCTCCGGTGCCATCCTGCTGATGGTGTTTGCGCTCGCCCAGGGCTTGTTCTGGGCCGGGATCGTCGCCACTTTCGTCATGGCGCTGGGAACCGCGATCACGGTCGCGACCATCGCGGTGGCGGCGGTGTCGGCAAAGGGGCTGGCCCGCAAGCTGGCCGCGCAGCGCGACGGCGGCGGCGTGCTGGTGATGCGGGGCCTCGAGTTCGCCGCAGCCGGTCTGGTGCTGCTGCTGGGCTGTGGGCTTCTCCTAGGATTTGTCGCAGCCGAACGTGTGACGTGTCTTTAACCAGCAGCCTGCAAATCTGCGCTTTGCGCGGGTTTTGGCAAAACCCCGCGGCGGTTCGTGCGTAGATGATCAGGACACCACGGAACCGCCAAAGCGATGCCGCGGTGCACGACGTCCTGACTGTCACCGCGTCGTCTTGACAACGATAGGCCAAAGCGCGAAGCCAAGCAGCAACATGAGCGTCATTGTTCCGATCCATGGACCTGCGATCGCCCCGGCGCCCGCGCCGGAGCGAGTCGGTGTGCTGTTGGTGAACCTCGGCACCCCCGACAGCTGCGACACCAAGGGCGTGCGCATCTATCTGCGCGAGTTCCTGTCGGATCCGCGGGTGATCGAGAACCAGGGACTGTTCTGGAAGCTGGCGCTGAACGGCATCATTCTGAACACCCGTCCGGCCCGCAAGGCCAAGGACTACCAGAAGATCTGGAACCACGAGAAGAACGAGTCGCCGCTCAAGACCATCACCCGCGCGCAGGCCGAGAAGCTGTCGGCGTCGCTCGGCGATCGCGGCCATCTGATCGTCGATTGGGCGATGCGTTACGGCAACCCGTCGCTGCGCGACCGGATCGAAGCGCTTGTTGCCAAGGGCTGCAGCCGGCTGCTGGTTGTGCCGCTGTATCCGCAATATTCCGCCGCGACCTCGGCGACGGTATGCGATCAGGCGTTCCGGGTGCTGCGCGAACTGCGCGCCCAGCCGACGCTGCGGGTCACGCCGCCGTATTATCGCGACTCGGCCTATATCGACGCGCTGGCGACCTCGATCAAATCGCACCTCGCCTCGCTGACGTTCGAGCCGGAACTGATCGTGGCCTCGTTCCACGGCATGCCGCAGGCCTATATCGACAAGGGCGATCCGTATCAGGCGCAGTGCGTGGCGACCGTCGAGGCGTTGCGCGAGCGGATGGGCGTTGCCGACGACAAGCTGTTGCTGACCTTCCAGTCGCGGTTCGGCTTCGATCAGTGGCTGCAGCCTTACACTGACAAAACCATCGAGGCGCTGGCCCGCAAGGGCGTGCGCAAGCTTGCGGTGGTGATGCCGGGTTTCTCGGCCGACTGCCTGGAGACGCTGGAAGAGATCGCGCAGGAAAACGCCGAGATCTTCATGGAACACGGCGGTGAGGAATTCACCGCGATCCCCTGCCTCAACGATTCCGACGCCGGCGTTCAGGTGATCCGCCAGCTCGTGTTGCGCGAGCTGCAAGGCTGGCTGTAGTTCAAAGGCTGGCTGTAATCAGCTACAGCCTTCCGCGACCAAATCCCTCATCTTCGAACCTGCATTGCGGCGACCGCGACTCACCAGGGTTGCGCTGGGTCGGCGCAAACATCACCATGACCGCGCGGAAGTCGATGTCCGGCGAGGAGAGTTTGCATGTTTTATGATCTCAGCGGGTTCGATGTGGTGTCCATCGTTCTCGTCCTGCTGGTGATCCTGACGCTGTTCGCCGGCGTCAAGACGGTGCCGCAGGGGTACAACTGGACCATCGAGCGGTTCGGCAAGTTCACCCGGACGCTGTCGCCGGGCCTCAACCTGATCATTCCGTATTTCGATCGCGTCGGTCGCAAGATGAACGTGATGGAGCAGGTGATCGAGATCCCGCAGCAGGAAGTCATCACCAAGGACAACGCCACCGTCACAGTCGACGGCGTCGCGTTCTACCAAGTGTTCGACGCCGCCAAGGCGAGCTACGAGGTCGATAATCTGCAGCAGGCGATCATCGTGCTGACCATGACCAACATCCGTTCGGTGATGGGGTCGATGGATCTCGACCAGGTGCTGTCGCATCGCGACGAGATCAACGAGCGGCTGCTGCGCGTCGTCGACGCTGCGGTGTCGCCGTGGGGCATCAAGGTCAACCGCATCGAGATCAAGGACATTGTGCCGCCGAACGATCTGGTGGAGGCGATGGGCCGGCAGATGAAGGCCGAGCGCGTCAAGCGCGCCGACATCCTGCAGGCCGAAGGCCAGCGTCAGTCGGAGATCCTGCGCGCCGAGGGCGCCAAGCAGGCTCAGATCCTGCAGGCGGAGGGCCGTCGCGAAGCCGCGTTCCGCGACGCCGAGGCGCGCGAGCGCTCCGCCGAAGCCGAGGCACGCGCGACCCAGATGGTGTCGGAAGCGATCGGCAAGGGCGATGTCGCGGCGCTCAACTACTTCATCGCCGACAAATACATCAAGGCGTTCGGCCAACTCGCCGAATCGCCGAACCAGAAGGTGATCATGCTGCCGGTCGAAGCGATGAGTATGCTCGGTTCGCTCGCCGGCATCGGCGAGATCGCCAAGGCGACCTTCGGCGAAGGCGCCGCCTCCGCGCAGGCCGCCCGCCGCGGCTCGGTGCCGCCGACGACGCCGGTGCCGCCGGCGCGGTGAGACGGAGGACGCTGCCATGACCGCGATACTCACCGCGCTCGGCGCCTGGAACTGGCTGATCCTCGGTCTGGTGCTGATGGCGCTGGAGCTGCTGGCGCCTGGCGTGTTTCTGTTCTGGCTCGGCCTCGCGGCGCTGCTGGTCGGCGTGCTGGCGCTGCTGCTGGAGCCGGGATGGCAGTTGCAAATCCTGCTGTTCGGCCTGTTCGCGGCCGCCGCCGTGCCGCTGTGGCGGCGGATGGCCCGCGGCGGCGACGTCGAGGTTCATGCGACCAACCCGTACCTCAATCGCCGCACCGATGCTCTGGTGGGGCGGGAGTTCACCCTGGAGAAGCCGATCGAGGGCGGCGTCGGAACGGTGCGGATCGACGATACGGTCTGGCGTGTGTCCGGCCCCGACACCCCCGCCGGCAGCCGCATTCGTATCGTTGCGGCGGATGGCGTGAAGCTGACGGTGGCGGCGCTGTAACTCGGCCTTCGTCCTTGAGGTAATGAGCCTAGTTTCGTGGTTTTCACACCGAGATGTGTGGATGACGACACTGGGCCCCTCGGGAGAAAGCGCCAATCCGCTTTCAATCTGGAGATGGAGCGATCGAGCGCAGCGGCAGGCAGAGGTCTGTGAGGAGGTCCGAGGGCTTGGTGTCCTGCGGGCTGTTGAGATACTTCTCGACGACCGGGCGGTCGTCAGCTTCGCGGTCGGATTGCGGAAGCCAGGTGCCGAACAGCCAGTTATAAGCGGCCGACATATCGGCATAGGGGCCCTTGTGCCGAAGCACCGCATAGTCGCCCCCGGCGATCTCGATGCGCTCGACCGGCGGATCGAGGTCTTTGCCGCCCGGCGCTGCAAGCGCTGCGAACGAGCGCAACCGCTCCAGCGGCACGGCCGTCGGATCGTCGAGATACACCGCGATCATTTCGATCCGCTCCGGCAGGGCGCCGCGAGCGGCGAGTTGACCGAACAGCATTCCGAAGGCCTTGCCGATCTCTATATACGGACCGTCGTGGCGGATGGCGAACGCGGGAATGGCATCGAATCGTTGGATTTCGATCGACCAGCCACCTTGCTGAGTGGCGAGTTGCCCCGGCCGGAAATCGGCATGGCTACCCCGCTCGCGATAGGTCGCCGGCGGCAACCCATAGGCGTCCGCAAAGGCGCGCGTGAACGCCGCCGGGCTGGCATATCCTGCTTTGGTCGCGATCTGCGCGATCGGGTCATCGGTCTGCGCCAGACTGACGGAGGCGCGCTGCAGCCGCAGACGGCGTGTGGTGGCGACCGCGGTTTCACCTCGGCAGGCGTGATAGATTCGATGCCAGTGATATGGCGACAGCGACGCGACTTCAGCGATCCTGTCGAAGTCGAGCTCGCCATCGAGATTGTCGTGAATGTACGACGTCACTCGGTCAAGTCGGTCCTGGTAGTTCGTTCGTGTCATGATCATCGGTCCTCGCACGCGACAGTTGCTGTCGCGGAGTGACATGCAGCGGGTTGATAAATCCTGCGGACTTTCGACCGACCCCAGTCATTAGGCGCGGCCTCGCCAGGCTTGTGGCGCAACCAGCGGCATCGCGCCGTGCTCCGGCCCGCCACCCACGCCGGGCATGGACTTGGCTTCCAGCAGCCAAATCCAGCCACGATAACGGATCGACTATGTCGCCGGACATCCGCCGGTCATGCCATTGCGCTGGGTATCGAACCCAGGCATGGCGCGGGGAAGAGCCTGCGACCGTCCTTTTGTTCGGTCGAGTTTTCGGAGAGGTGCCCAGGTTTAGGGCGAAGTGGCGCTTACGCCACCCCGGCCCGCAGCAGGTCGTGCAGATGCACGATGCCGAGCGGCTTCTTGCCTTCTGCGACCAGCAGCGCGGTGATCTTCGAGGAGTTCAGCAGTTCCAGCGCCTGGCCGGCGAGCAGGTTCGGGCTGATGGTCTTCGGATTCCGCGTCATCACCTCGTCGACGGTGGCAGTCATCAGGTCGGACCGCATATTCCGGCGGAGGTCGCCGTCGGTGACGATGCCTGCGATCTGACCGTTGCTGTCGATGATTCCGACGCAGCCGAAACCCTTGGCGGACATTTCGACCAGCGCATCCGACATCCGGGTGCCGAGTGGCTTCAGCGGAATCGCTTCGCCGGTGTGCATCAGGTCACGGGCGTATTTCAGCATCGCGCCGAGCTTGCCGCCGGGGTGCAGCACGCTGAAATCGCCCGGAGTGAAGCCGCGGCTTTCGAGCAGCGCGATCGCGAGCGCATCGCCGAGCGCCAGCATCATCAGCGACGAGGTGGTCGGCGCCAGATTGTGCGGGCAGGCTTCGCGCGCCTTCGGCAGCGTCAGCGACACGTCGGCGGCGGTCGCCAGCGTCGAGGTCGGGTCCGAGGTCATCGCCACCAGCGCGATCTTGAAGCGCTTGGCGTAGTTGATCAGGTTCTTCATCTCCGGCTGCTCGCCGGACCACGACATCGCCAGGATGATGTCGTCGGCGGTGATCATGCCGAGATCGCCGTGGCTCGCCTCGGAGGCATGCACGAAGAATGCCGGCGTGCCGGTCGAGGCGAAGGTCGCGGCGATCTTGCGGCCGATGTGGCCGGACTTTCCGAGGCCGGTGATGATCAGGCGGCCCTTGGCGTTCTGAATCAGGTCGATGGTGGCGGCGAAGCGCACGCCGAGATCGGATTGCAGCGCGGTGGCGAGCGCGGTCACGCCGCTGGCTTCAGCCTCCAGGGTACGCAGGGCCGAGGGGATCGCGGCGGCGGCTTGCTCGCTCATTGCGGGTATCTTGGTATGGTTTTTGGACAGTGCCATGCAGGGGCTCCGGCATGGGCCGCGAAGCGGCCGGGCCTTCTCCTAGCATGGCGCAGGCCCGGATGCGACGCAGCCCGTCGCGGCCCGTCGTCGTTCTCAACCGCTCCTTAACCATAGTTGTTTTAACTCCATTAACGATGAGGAGCGGCGCGACCGCCCGTTGTCGGGATTCAGGTTTTTGATTTTGTTGGAGTTTTTGCAGTCGTGACGTGGGCTCCAGCACCGGGCCGCCGCTCTCGCGCCAGCTTGTGCGCCGGATCCGCATGTCTGGCGCTCGCTCTGGGCGGCACAACGGGCGCGAGTGCGCAAAGCCTGACCCGCGATCTGCTCAATCCGCAGCGCGGCGGCTTCGTCGCCACCCAGGACCTGCCGCTGCGGCCGACTCCCGGCACCTCGTCTGCCTCGTCGTCCCGGGTCCGCAACGTTTTCAAGCAGCCGGACAGTGACGAGGCCAACCCGCCCCTGCGGCCGACCTCGACGGCAGCGTTACAGTCTCCACCTAGCAGCGCCAATGCGGACAATGCCGGCGTCGCCTACGACGCGCTGAACCGCAAGCGCCAGCGGCCGAAATACTATCCGGGCGCGCCGCGGCCGAAGGCGATCGGGCCCGGATCGCCGATGGTCACCCCGGCGCCGCCGCCGGCGCGGCCGCTGCCGCCGTCCCAGGCCGCCGCAAAGCCGCCATTGCCGGCTTCGCTCGCCGGCCGCGTGCCAGGGCAACCGACCCGCCGGCAGCTCAAGCTCGACGACGATCCGTTCGGTCCAGTCGGCGATTATGCCGGCAGCTTTCTGATCAAGGGCGCGCTCGAAGTCGGCGGTGGTTACGATTCCAACCCCGCGCGCACCAACACCGCCCGCAGCTCCGGCTTCTACAAGGTGGCGCCGGAGCTGATGATCACCTCGGACTGGGAGCGGCATGCGTTGGTCGCCGATCTGCGCGGCGCGTTCACCGGCTACGGCCACGATTTCTATCCGCCGGCCGGCACGGTGTCGCCGGCGCCGATCAGCCTCGACCGGCCGGAATTCAACGGCCATATCGACGGCCGGCTCGATGCCAGCCGCGATACGCATCTGATCGGCCAGGGCCGGCTGATCGTCGGTACCGACAACCCGGGCAGCCCGAACATTCAGGCCGGCCTGACCAAATATCCGCTGTTCACCACCACCGGTTTTTCCGGCGGCATCGATCAGAGCTTCAATCGCCTGCAGGTCACCGCGGTCGGCAATTTCGATCGCACCGTGTATCAGGACTCGCAGCTGACCGACGGCACCAGCTATCCGAACAAGGACCGCAACTACAATCAATACGGCGGCGTCGGCCGGGTCAGCTACGAGCTGAAACCGGGACTGAAGCCGTTCGTCGAGATCGAAGGTGACACCCGCGTCCACGACGTGCCGGTCGATCGCTATCAGTATCTGCGCGGCTCCGACGGCGGCTACGCCAAGGGCGGAACTAGCTTCGAACTGACGCGGCTGCTGACCGGCGAAGTCTCGATCGGCTATGCGGCGCGCACCTATGTGGATCCGCGGCTGGAGAAGCTCGGCGGCCTGCTCACCGCGGCCTCGCTGGTGTGGACGGTGACGCCGCTGACCACGGTTAAGTTCAACGCCGACACCCAGATCTCGGAATCGCCGCTGGCCGGCGTGTCGGGCGTGTTCACCCGCACCTATACGGCCGAGGTCGACCACGACTTCCGCCGTTGGCTGACGGCGATCGGCAAGTTCACCTACGCGACCTACGACTATCAGGGCTCCGGCCGTTCCGACCGGCTCAATTCGGTCGAAGGCAATCTGATCTACAAGCTCAACCGCTCGGTTTGGGTGAAGGGCCAGCTTCGATACGACAAGCTGGATTCCAACGTCGTCGGCGGCAGCTACGACGCGACCGTGGTGATGCTCACCGTTCGCCTGCAGAACTGAGGCGCGCGCCGTTCGACGCCGTCGAAACAGACGGCAATCAGAAGTGATTTTGCCGCGTCGGGCCGATCGGCGAGTGTCCGCCCCGAACGACGGGGATGGGCTCGGGGTGGGATGACGATCGGTTTGCTGCGCGGGGCTGCGCTCCCCGTGAAGGGGCTCGCGTGGCTCGGTCGGCAGGGGACGAGGGCGATCGCCGCTTTGGTGATCCTCGGACTGCTGGTGCCGCCGCTCGGCGACATCCTAAGACCATTCGTCACCGAAGCGATCTTTGCGCTGCTGTGCATCTCGTTCATGCGGGTTGACGTCGCCCAGGTGCGCGCCAATCTCCGGCAGCCCGGGACCGTGCTGGCGGCGACCGCATGGACTACCTTGGCGGTGCCGGCGCTTGCCGGCCTCGGCTGTCTCGCGGTCGGGCTGGATGTACGCTCGCCGGATCTGTTTCTGGCGCTGATGCTGCAGGCGGTCGCATCGCCGATGATGGCCTCGCCGGCACTTGCGGCACTGATGGGGCTGGACGCGACCCTGGTGCTGATCACGCTGGTGACCAGCACGGCGCTGATCCCCTTCACCGCGCCGCTGTTCGCTTACCTGTTCGTCGGCTCCGCGCTGACGCTGTCGCCGCTGGCACTCGGGCTGAAGCTGTCGGCGATCCTCGGCGGTTCGCTGCTGGTCGCGGCGATCATCCGCAAGCTGGTGGGCGCGGATGCGATCCGTCGCCGCAAGGAGCCAATCGACGGCGTCAACATTCTGATCCTGTACGTCTTCGTCGCGGCCGTGATGGGCAATGTGGTGTCGAACTTCATCGCGCGGCCGTTGCTCATGATCGCGCTCACGTTGTTCGCCTTTGCGGTGTTCTTGGTGCTCCTGGTCGCGACCATGCTGATCTTCCGCAAGATCGGTGCCGGCCGCGCGTTGGCGCTCGGCCTGATGGTGTCGCAGCGGAATATGGGACTGATGCTGGCGGCGACCGACGGCGTACTGCCGGGCGCGACCTGGCTGTATTTCGCGCTGTCGCAGTTTCCGATCTACCTGGCGCCGCAGTTGCTCAAACCGATCGCGCGCCGGGTGCTGGCCCGGCCGTCGTTCGATGCCGCTGGCGAGCCGGTGTCGTCGCCGGCTAATCGTTGAGAGCCGAGGCCTCCGGCCGCCACGTCAGCAGCCGCTTCTCCAGCGCGGTCAGCAGCCCTTCGGCGACCAGCGCCACCACGGCGATCACGATCATCGCGGCGAACACGCCGTTGCTGTCGAACGAGCCCTGCGCGGTGGCGATCAGCAGGCCCATGCCCTCGCGGGCGCCGAGGAATTCGCCGACGATGGCGCCGACCAGCGCGAAGCCGAAGCTGACATGCAGGCTCGCCAGAATCCACGACAGCGCCGAGGGGATCACCACCGAGGTCGTCACCTGCCACGGGCTGGCGCCGAGAATCCGCGCATTGGCGATCAGGTTTTTGTCGGCCTCGCGCACCCCCTGGAACGCGTTGGCGAACACCACGAAGAACACCATCACCACCGCGAGCGCGATCTTCGATGCCGCGCCGAGACCGAGCGCGACGATGAAGATCGAGCCGAGCACCACGCGCGGGATCGAGTTGGCGACCTTGATGTAGATCGAGAACACGTCCGACAGCAGGTGATTGCGGCCGAGCGCGATGCCGCACAGCACGCCGAGCACGGCGCCGATCAGGAAGCCGGCGCCGGCCTCGTAGATCGTTACCCACACCTGCCGCCACAGCGGGCCGATCGAGGTGTCGTTCTGAATCCAGTCGATCAGCTTCAGCACGATGCCGCTGGGTTGGCCGAAGAAGAACGGATCGATCACGCCGAACCGCACGCCGAACTCCCAGCCGGCGATCAATGCGATCAGCACCGCGAGCCGCAGCACGAGCACCAGCCGCGCCCGCCGCCGCACCCGCACCGCCATCGGCTCCGCGCGAATATCTGCGGGTTTATTCATCGACGCATCGGTCATCGGCTCGCCTCCACGTCATTGCGAGCGAAGCGAAGCAATCCAGGCCTCATCCGCGGCCTCTGGATCGCTTCGTCGCTGCGCTCCTCGCAATGGTGGTCGCGTGGCATCTTCAATGTCCCGCCCTCGCGCGCAGGACTTCTTCGCGCAGGTCGTCGCTGATGCGGCGTGCGATGGCGATGAAGCGTTCGTCGTAGCGGAGGGTGGCGACGTCGCGCGGGCGTGGCAGGTCGATGGCGTGGACCGACTTCACCCGCGCCGGACGCGTGGTCAGCACCGCGACGCGGTCGGCCAGCAGGATCGCTTCGTCGAGGTCGTGGGTGACGAACAGCACCGCGGAGCGCGCCTGCGCCCAAAGCTGCAGCAGTTCTTCCTGCATCAGCTCGCGGGTCTGGACGTCGAGCGCCGAAAACGGCTCGTCCATCAGCAGCACCTGCGGATTGTTGATGAAGGTCTGCGCCAGCGCCACGCGCTTGCGCATGCCGCCGGACAGCTGATGCGGATGATGGTTCTCGAAACCCTTCAGCCCGACCCGGATGATCCAGTCGCGCGCCTGCGCTTCGGCGTCCGCCTTGGCTGCGCCGCGAAACAGCGGCCCGGCCATTACATTGTGCAGCACGTCTCGCCACGGAAACACCGCGTCCTGCTGAAACACGAAGCCGACGCGGCGATCGACGCCGTCGACCGGCGCGTCGAACAAGGTGACCCTGCCCGCCTGCGGCTTCGCCAGTCCCGCGATCAGCCCGAGCGTTGTCGACTTGCCGCACCCGGTCGGGCCGACGATGGCGCAGAACTCACCGGGCGCGATCGACAGGTCGAAATCCTCCAGCGCTGACAGCACCTCGCCAGACGGCGTGACGAAGCGGCGGGCGACGTGATGGAGTTCAATCGCGGAAGTGGAAGTCATCGAACGATCGCCCTTGAGGGTGAAAAGCCAGCCGCGAGCACAGCGCGCTCCCTCTCCCGCTTGCGGGAGAGGGGTGGGGTGAGGGCGACGCGGGCACTGCAGTGCCAGGGGCCCCCCACCCCCGACCCCTCCCCGCAAGGGGGAGGGGAGCGGGGCACGTCTCGGGGCGGACCCCTCATGTTCCAACAGCGCTCATAGTCGAACATGCCGCGGGCCATCACGCGGCGCATGATCTGCTGCCTGGCAGACTCACTGGCCCGCATTCGCCTTCACCACGAACTCCGTCGTGTAGGTCTTGGCCAGATCGATCATCTTGCCCTGGAGGTTGGGCGAGAAGCTGGCAAGGATCTTGGCGACGGATTCCGGAGCGCCGGCCGGCATCAGGCCGTCGGGCGAGTACTGCACCTTGCCGTCCTTGAGGCCCTGGACGTAGAGGGCGCGATCGCCCGCGTGGTAATCCTTCGGCATCTTGTCGGCGATCTCTTCGGCCGAATGTGCCTGGATCCATTTCAGCGTCTTGACGAAGGCGTTCACCAGCTTCTGCACGGTGGGCTTGTTTGCCTCCATCCAGCCGCGGTCCATGTACAGGCAAGCGGCCGGATAGTCGCCGCCGAGCGCCTTGCGGGTCTCCTCCGGCGAGCGCAGGTCGATGCCGATCTTGGCGGTCCCTGAACTCAGCGCGCGCTGCACGGTCGGCTCGGTGGTCATGCCCGAGCTGATCTTGCCCTGCTGCATCGCCGCCAGGAAGGTGTCGCCGGCGCCGACCGGCACCAGCGTGTAGTCTTGCATCTTCAGGCCGGCCTTGGCGGCGAGCGCGCGGGTGAGAAAGTCGGTGGCCGAGCCGAGGCCGGTCACGCCGAGCGCCAAGCCCTTCCAGTTCGCGGGATCTTTCAGTCTGTCCGCATCGGCGGCCTTCACCAGCACCACCTCGCCGGGCGCGACCGAGAACTGCACCACGTCGGTGATGAACTTGCCCTTGGCCTGCAGGTCGATGGTGTGATCGTAGAATCCGACGACGCCCTGGACTTCGCGCGCCAACAGCGCGGTGGCGGCCTGCGAGCCTGAGGTGGAGTTGAACAGCTCGACATCGAGCCCTTCCTCCTTGAAGAAACCGAGCTGGGCGGCGAGCTTGGCCGGCAGATAGATCTGCTTGTCGATGCCGCCCACCATGATCTTAAGCGACGTCTGCGCAGCCGCCGGCACGGCGGTCAGCAGGACGGCGAACAGGGCGGCGACAACTCTGCGCATCGGCGTTTCCTCATGACGTTCGCTTGTCGTGCCCGCAGGGGCCGCGACGAGTCTCACGCATCAGGACCCGGGGTGCGGCAATCTGTCAATGCCGGTCGCGGGGGACGCTGCAGCGTCGCGGAACCGCTCAGCCGCGCCGACGCGGCCGGTCGGCTTTCATCCGCCGGAAGCGGACACCGGAGCCGTCCGGCAGGCGGGTCGCGATATAGCCGGCGGCGAGGCAGGCTTCGCGCTGCGGCATCTGCTCGTCCGGCGCATAGGTCGAATCCCACCACGCCGCCCGCTGCGCCGCGCGCGGCAGGTCGAAGCCGAGCATCTCCTCGATGGCGGCAATGCTGAGCACCAGCTCCGGGACGGTCTGCTGCGCCAGATACTCTCGTAGTGGTTCGTAGGACTTCATCGGGCGCCGTCGTTGGTCAAAAGGAGCGGGTGGATGGTCGTCTAGGGAACGCCAAGTGCATTCTCTGGCCGAGTCCAGCGTTCTGGGGTGAAACAGCGTGTTAACCCCGCATTACGTCAATAACGCAACTTAAGCGCTCTGCAAGACATTGCGTGGAACCTGGAACGATGGACACGCACGGTCTCTTCAACAAGATCAGCAAGGAGCTCCACCGCCGGCGCCGGATGTCGGCGCGGGTGATGGTGGCGTTCTCGCTGGTCACCGTGCTTGGGTTTTCCGCGGTGTGCGGCAGCGTGCTGCTCGACATGCGGCGCGGCGCCGAAGAGCTGGCGCGGCAGACGCTCGAAAATCTCGCCGCCTCGATGGACGCCGACATCAACCGCAATGTCGAACTCTACGACGCCTCGCTGCGTGCGGTGGCGTCCAATCTGGTGCTGCCCGAACTCAGTCAGGTCGACGCCAAGCTGGCGCGGCTGATCCTGTTCGATCACCCGGTCACCGGTCCGCATTTCGGAGCGATCCGGGTTTATGACGAGCACGGCAATCTCACCGGCGATTCCGCTCTGACCAACCCGCAGAAAGAAAACCGCGCGAGCGAGCCGTTCTTCACGGTGCAGCGCGACGAGCCGTATGTCGGGCTGTATATCAGCAAACCGCAGCAGGTCGACGGCCACTACTCGGTAATCCTCAGTCGCCGTGTCACTGGCTCCGACGGCCGGTTTCTCGGCGTCGTCGCCGGCTCGATCAAGTTCGATTATTTCCAGGACCTGTTCAAGCGGCTGCGGTTGCGTCCGCAGGACATGATCGCGGTGATCGCGCACGACGGCACCCTGATCGTCCGCACCCCGTTCGAGCCGGAGCTGATCGGCAAGAACATGCTGGTCACCTCGGGCGTGCAGAAGATGTTCGGTCGCCGAAACGGCTGGTTCGCCGGCACTGGGACGCTGGACGGCGTCGAGCGGATGTTTGTCTGGAGCGACAGCACCAAGCCGCTGGTGGTGCTGGTCGCGAAGTCGTGGAACGACATCTACGCGATGTGGCGCAAGGAGGCGACCTGGATCGGCATCGTGCTGCTGGCGTTGGCCGCTTTCGTCGCTGCCGTCACGGTGTTCTTCATCCGCGAGATCGAGCGCCGTGCCGCAGCCGAGCGCCGGCTCGAGGAGCTCGCCACCACTGATCCGCTGACCGGGCTCACCAATCGTCGCAAGTTCGACGCGGCGATCGACACCGAATGGCGCCGCGCCATCCGGCAGAACACGCCGATCGCGCTCCTGATGATCGATGCCGATCACTTCAAGGCTTACAACGACAGTTTTGGCCATCAGGCGGGCGACCAGATGCTGGTCGGCATCGCGGTGTGCATTGCCGACACTGTGCACCGCGCCGGCGATTGCGTCGCCCGGTTCGGCGGCGAGGAGTTCGCCGTGCTGCTGCCGGGCCTCACCGCGCCGGCCGCCGAAGCCATCGCCGAGACCATCCGGCGCAAAGTCGAGGAATGGTCGGATATCGAGGGCGGCGTCACCGTGTCGATCGGCGTCGCCAGCACCACGCCGATCGCCGCGCATCAATGGTACGATCTGGTCGAAGCCGCCGACCGCGCGCTGTATGCGGCCAAGGAACTCGGCCGCAACCGCTGCGTCGTCGCCGTGCGCGGCGAGGTCACGCTGGTGGCGTAACCTCTGCCGCTGCGTTCCGGCTGAGCGTGATCACTTCTCCAGATAACGCTTCATGTCTTCGATCAGGCCGGCGCGCAGGTCGTCGCGCTGCATCGCGAACGCGATGTTGGCGCGCAGGAAGCCGGCCTTCGAACCGCAGTCGTGACGCTCGCCTTCGAACTCCACGCCGTAGAATTTCTGCGTCTTCGACAGCCCGATCATCGCGTCGGTGAGCTGGATCTCGCCGCCGGCGCCGCGCTCCTGCGTCGCCAGGATCTGGAAGATTTCCGGCTGCAGGATGTAGCGCCCGGAAATCGACAGGTTCGAGGGCGCCGTGCCGGGCGCCGGCTTCTCCACCATGCCGTCGATCTCGAACATCTTGCCATCGCGCTTGCCGACGCCGCAGATGCCGTATTGATGGGTCTTGTCGGCCGGCACTTCCTCCACCGCGATGACGTTGGCTTTGTCACCGAGCTTCTCGGCGGCCTGGATCATCTGCTTCAGGCAGCCCGGAGTATTGAGCACCAGTTCGTCCGGCAGCACCACCGCGAACGGCTCGTTGCCGACGATGTCGCGGGCGCACCACACCGCGTGGCCGAGGCCGTGCGGCGCCTGCTGGCGGGTGAAGCTCATCGCGCCGGCCTCCGGCTGGTCGCGCGCCAGGATTTCCATCTCGCTCTTCTTGTTGCGCTTCTCCAGCGTGACATCGAGCTCGAACTGGCGGTCGAAGTGATCCTCGATCATGCCCTTGTTGCGTCCCGTGACGAACACGAAGTGCTCGATGCCGGCTTCCCGCGCTTCATCGACGACGTACTGGATCAGCGGTCGATCGACGATGGTCAGCATCTCCTTCGGCATCGCCTTGGTGGCGGGGAGAACGCGGGTGCCGAGGCCGGCGACCGGGAAGACGGCTTTGCGGATTTTCATGGTCTGGAGATCTTTCGAGAGGGACGGAAAGGCGAAACCGGACGGTCTTGCAGCCTGCAACCAAGGCGGATGTGTGAAGTTCCGAAACGCGGCGCGAAGCCTCGCCGGAGACAGAATGTCACATCAGAAAAGCGGCGTCCCCGGTACGAAAGCATCGAACGCCGCCCAGAATTGCTGGCGGTAGCGATCCTGCTCCTGGAGGATTTCGTGCTTGGCGCCGGGGATCACCAGATGCGAGCCGGCCCGCAAATGATAAGCGAACTCTTCGATCGCCGGCGTCGACACCACGCCGTCCATACCAGCCGCGATCATCAGGATCGGCTGCCGGATCTGCGACGGATAGTTGGTCGCCTTGAAGGCGTGCATGGCGCGGAAAGCGGTGTCGGCCCATGCGACGGTCGGCGAGGCGAGGCCCAGGGTCGGATCTTCGGCGACGATCGCGGCGTTGCGGGCGTAGCGCACCGGATCCGAGGTCAGCTTGTTTCCGACGAACGGCTCGGTGTTGGCGAGCACGTCGTTGCCGCCGGGAACGTAACGGCCGCCTTGGCCGGCCAGCCGCATCGCCCGCAGCAATAGCCTGATCGGCAGCGCGGTGGTGTTGCCGGCAAGGTCGATCATCGGGGCCGACAGCACCATGCGGTCGAACCAGCGCTTGCCGGAGCGGGCGATCCGCAGCATCACCGCCCCGCCCATCGAATGCGCCAGCGCGAAATGCGGCGGCGGGCAGTCCGGCAGCACGACTTCACGCACGAAGGTTTCGACGTCGACCTCGAAGTCGGCGAAGTTGCGCACATAGCCCTTGCGATAGTCGCGCAGCCGGCGCTCGGAATGGCCCTGGCCGCGCCAGTCGAGCGCCGCGACTGCAAAGCCGCGATCGCGCAGATCGCGCACCGTCTCGAAGTACTTCTCGATCTGTTCGGTGCGCCCGGTGAAGACGCATACGGTGCCTTTGCGGTGCCCCGGCGGCTCCCATCGCGCAAACCGCAGCTGGACGCCATCGGGCGTCTTGATGAAGCCGGAGACGGCGTCTTCGGGCACCGGATTGGCAGGAGTCGAGACGAGCGTCATGGACCGAGTCCGGAGGGGAGAAAATGCCTGGAAAATCTGGATGAAAGCGGCGGGCGCGAACAGCTTCGGGCCCCCTCTTGAACCCCGAAACACCCCTCCCATATCATCTTGGTGCAGGCCACACCAAGGGGTCAGGAACTGACTTCACCGGCTGCACGGACAAGGCCCGGCCCGATGGCGGGCGGGTCATCACATAGTCGCTTCTAGGAGGACTTTGACCATGCGTAGCTTCGATCTCACCCCGTTCTATCGTTCGACCATCGGCTTTGACCGGCTGTTCAATCTGCTCGACCAGACCGCTGCGGATGCGGCCGCGCCCGGCTATCCGCCCTACAATATCGAGCGGACCGGCGAGAATGCGTATCGCATCACCGTTGCGGTCGCCGGGTTCTCTCCGTCCGAGCTGTCGATCGTCAGCAAGGAGAACACGCTGACCATCAAGGGCGAGAAGACCGCTGAAGAGGCCGCCAAGGCTGAAGTGCTGTATCGCGGCATCGCAGCGCGCGCCTTCGAGCGGGCCTTCCAGCTCGCCGACTATGTCACGGTGAAAAACGCCAGCCTCGAAAACGGTCTGCTGCACGTCGACCTCGTGCGCGAAATTCCCGAGGCGAAAAAGCCGCGCAGCATTCCGATCAGCATCAATGCTCAGGCGGGCCCGCAAGTGGTCACCGACAACACCGAGAAGGCGGCCGCGTAACGCGCCGCCCGCTCGCGAACTTTCTTTCGCCGCATAGACCCCTAGCCAAGCAGGCGCCCCGGGCAACCGGGGCGCTTTGCTATTGGGAAGATCATTGCGGACTGGCGACAGCGCAGTTCGCCCGCAAAGCGGAGCCGTTGGTTACTCCAGTCCCTGCACCGGCGGCATCGCTTCGGTCGGGCGGATGGTGGCGGAGGAGGGCTTGGCCCGCACCGGCGAAGGTCCCGCGGCCGACGGCATCGCGGTCGGGCTCTGTACCGCCGCGGTGTCCTGTTTGGTGTTGTTGCCGGTATCCTGCTTGGCCTGATCGAGCGCCGGCTTGGAGCCATCCTTGGCTGCGGCCTCACCCGCGGAGTTGGCCGCCTTATCCCCTGCCGGATGCTGCGGCGCCGGCCGCGGCAGGGGAGTGGCGGCATTGCGATTGGCGACCCGCCCCACCGGCTTCGGCGGCCGTGGCGGATTGGGCTCGGCAAACCGGGGCAGGCCCTGGATCCGGCCGTAGCTCGCGACCGTGACTTCTTCCATGCGGTCGCCCATCTGCCAGGCAGGCATGAACCGGACCAGCCGGCCGGTGCGGCCGTCGATCACCAGGCGGCCGTCGTCGCCGTCCGGATTGATCGCCGCCATGGTGTAGACCGCCCCGCGTTGGCGCGGATAGCCGAGCGGCGAAAAGCCCTCGGCCCGGGCCGCGCGGGTGACCTCGTCCGGCGACAGCACCTCCAGGACCTCGGCGAGCGGCGCCGGGCGGCGCAGATCCCGCCGCGGCGAAGGCGGCATCGCCGCATACGAGCCCTGAAGGTCCGATACTCTGGTGACGGGCGGCCGCGCGGCTCCGCCGGCCGGCAGCGGATCGGCCATCGCTGTGGTCGCGGCGGTCGCCGCAAGACCCGCCGACATTACCCATCCCTTGAATTTCATAGCTCATGCTCCCTGCAGCGCTCGCCCCGTTCTGGTGCGGAGCGGGAGGCTCGCGGGGGAATTTGGCCTGGGGTTGGCCCAAACGCGGCGCATTTGGCGTGAATCCGCGGCAGCCGCGGCCGCACTGCAGTAGCGAAAGCAATCCAGGACCGGGCGGGACGACCATCGAATGGGGGACGTGGGCGCGCTTGTGTGCTAGACAAAAATTTGGCAAAGTCGTGCTAGGACAGCATCGCTGTCTCATTTACGGTGGTAGCCCGGCACGGGGTTTGCAGCGTCACGCGAGGCGATTGACGTCGCGCGCGGCACCTGATTGTCCGTTGGGCGATATGGACACCGGGGTCTGAATACGCAAATCGTGGCTCGCGGAGCGCGAGCGGTGGCCCGGAGGGTGCCGCGAGCGTTCGAAGTGCGCCGATGCTGGATAGTGTATCCCCTCCCGGGATGAAGAGGACGAAGATGAGCGGGTCTGAGTGCGAGCGCGAAATTATGGTTGCCAATGCGCTGACGGCGGACTCGGCTGTCAAAACCACCGCGCGTGAACACACCTGGCGTCCGCCGGCCGAAGGTCTGTACGACCTGTCGCGGGAAAAGGACGCCTGCGGCGTCGGCTTCATCGCCAACATCAAGGGCGTCAAGTCGCATCAGATCGTCTGTGACGCGCTGCGTATCCTGTGCAACCTCGAGCACCGCGGCGCCGTCGGTGCCGATCCGCGCGCCGGCGACGGCGCCGGCATTCTGGTGCAGATCCCGCACGCCTTCTTCAGCCGCAAGGCCACCGAACTCGGCTTCTCACTGCCGGCGCCGGGCGAATACGCGGTCGGCGCGCTGTTCATGCCGCGCGAGACTTCGTGGCGGAAGGTGATCAAGAGCATCATCGAGGATCGCATCAAGGCCGAAGGCCTGACCTTCCTCGGCTGGCGCGACGTGCCGACCGACAACTCCTCGCTCGGCGAGACCGTGAAGCCGACCGAGCCTGCCAATATGCAGGTGTTCATCGGCCGTGGCACCGCGATCACTTCGGAAGACGATTTCGAGCGCAAGCTCTACATCCTGCGCAAGTCGATCTCGAACGCGATCTATCAGCGTCGCGAGCGCGCGCTTGCTGGTTACTATCCGGTGTCGCTGTCGTGCCGCACCGTGATCTACAAGGGCATGTTCCTGGCCGACCAGCTCGGCAAGTACTATCCCGACCTGCACGAGGACGACTTCGCCAGCGCGCTGGCGCTGGTGCATCAGCGGTTCTCGACCAACACCTTCCCGACCTGGTCGCTGGCGCATCCGTACCGCATGGTCGCGCACAACGGCGAAATCAACACCCTGCGCGGCAACGTCAACTGGATGGCAGCGCGTCAGGCGTCGGTGCATTCGGAGCTGTACGGCGAAGACATCAGCCGGCTGTGGCCGATCTCCTATGAAGGCCAGAGCGACACCGCCTGCTTCGACAACGCGCTCGAATTCCTGGTGCGCGGCGGCTACTCGCTGACGCACGCGGTAATGATGATGATTCCGGAAGCGTGGGCCGGCAACCCGCTGATGGACGAGAAGCGCCGCGCTTTCTACGAGTATCACGCCGCTCTGATGGAGCCGTGGGACGGCCCGGCTGCGCTCGCCTTCACCGATGGTCGCCAGATCGGCGCCACGCTCGACCGTAACGGTCTGCGTCCGGCGCGCTATCTCGTTACCAAGGACGACCGCATCGTGATGGCGTCCGAAATGGGCGTGTTGAAGATTCCGGAAGATCAGATCGTCACCAAGTGGCGGCTGCAGCCCGGCAAGATGCTGCTGGTCGACCTTGAGCAGGGCCGCCTGATTCCGGACGAAGAAATCAAGGCGCAGCTCGCCGCCAGCCAGCCCTATGCCGACTGGCTGCATCGCACCCAGATCGTGCTGGAAGAGCTGAAGGAAGCGCCGGTCAAGGGCCAGCGCTCCAACCTGCCGCTGCTCGATCGGCAGCAGGCGTTCGGCTACACCCAGGAAGACATCTCGATCCTGCTGACGCCGATGGCGTCGACCGGCGAGGAAGCCAACGGCTCGATGGGCAACGACACCCCGCTGTCGGCGCTGTCGGACAAGCCGAAGCTGCTCTACACCTACTTCAAGCAGAACTTTGCCCAGGTCACCAACCCGCCGATCGATCCGATCCGCGAGGAGCTGGTGATGAGCCTGGTGTCGATCATCGGTCCGCGTCCGAACCTGTTCGATACCGAAGGGCTCGCCGGCACCAAGCGCCTGGAAGTGCGTCAGCCGATCCTGACCGACGGCGACCTCGAGAAGATCCGTTCGATCTCTGAAGTCGGCGACTCGCATTTCAAGTCGCGCACGCTCGACACCACCTTCCACGCCGGGCTGGGCGCGTCGGGCATGGAGCAGGTGCTCGACGAGCTCAACGGTCGCGCTGAATCCGCGGTGCGTGACGGCGTCAACATCATCATCCTGAGCGACCGCGCCGCCGGTTCCGACCGGATTCCGATCCCGGCGCTCTTGGCCTGCGCCTCGGTGCATCATCACCTGATCCGCGTCGGCCTGCGGACCTCGGTCGGTCTAGTGATTGAGTCCGGCGAGCCGCGCGAAGTCCATCACTTCGCCTGCCTGGCCGGTTTCGGCGCCGAAGCCATCAACCCGTATCTGGCGTTCGAGACCATCATCGCGCTGAAGGACCGGCTGCCGACCAAGCTCGAAGACAAGGAAATCGTCAAGCGCTACATCAAGTCGATCGGCAAGGGCCTGCTCAAGGTCATGTCGAAGATGGGCATCTCGACCTATCAGTCGTATTGTGGCGCGCAGATCTTCGACGCCGTCGGACTGCGTCACGACTTCATCGCCAAGTACTTCGCCGGCACCCACTCGCAGATCGAAGGCGTCGGCCTCGCCGAGATCGCCGAAGAGACCGTGCGCCGGCATCGCGACGCGTTCGGCACCGCGCTGGTGTACAAGACCGCGCTCGACGTCGGCGGCGAATACGCCTACCGCACCCGCGGCGAAGATCACGCCTGGACCGCGGACTCGGTCGCGACCTTGCAGCATGCGGTGCGTGGCAATTCGCAGGAGCGCTATCGCGCGTTCGCCAAGCTGCTCAACGAGCAGCAGGAGCGGCTGCTGACGCTGCGTGGCCTGTTCAAGATCAAGGGCGCCGAGGCCGAAGGCCGCAAGCCGGTGCCGCTCGCCGAAGTCGAGCCGGCGGCCGAGATCGTCAAGCGGTTCGCGACCGGTGCGATGAGCTTCGGATCGATCTCGCGCGAGGCGCATACCACGCTGGCGATCGCCATGAACCGGATCGGCGGCAAGTCGAACACCGGTGAGGGCGGCGAGGAGCCGGATCGCTTCAAGCCGATGGCGAACGGCGACTCGATGCGCTCGGCGATCAAGCAGGTCGCCTCGGGGCGGTTCGGCGTCACGACGGAATACCTCGCCAATTCCGACATGATCCAAATTAAGATGGCGCAGGGTGCCAAGCCCGGCGAAGGCGGTCAGTTGCCCGGCCACAAGGTCGACGCCACGATCGCGGCGGTGCGCCACTCGACCCCCGGCGTCGGCCTGATCTCGCCGCCGCCGCACCACGACATCTATTCGATCGAAGATCTGGCGCAGCTGATCTACGATCTGAAGAACGTCAATCCCTCGAGCGCAATCTCGGTGAAGCTGGTGTCGGAAATCGGCGTCGGCACCGTCGCGGCGGGCGTCGCCAAGGCGCGCGCCGACCACGTCACCATCTCGGGCTTCGAAGGCGGCACCGGCGCTTCGCCGCTGACCTCGATCAAGCACGCCGGTTCGCCGTGGGAAATCGGCCTCGCCGAAACCCATCAGACCCTGGTGCGCGAGCGGCTGCGGTCGCGTATCGTCGTCCAGGTCGACGGCGGCTTCCGCACCGGCCGTGACGTCGTGATCGGCGCGCTGCTCGGCGCCGACGAGTTCGGCTTTGCCACCGCGCCGCTGATCGCGGCCGGCTGCATCATGATGCGCAAGTGCCATCTCAACACCTGCCCGGTCGGCGTCGCGACGCAGGACCCGGTGCTGCGCAAGCGCTTCACCGGCCAGCCCGAGCACGTCATCAACTACTTCTTCTTCGTCGCCGAAGAAGTCCGCGAGCTGATGGCGAGCCTCGGCTACCGCAGCTTCAACGAGATGGTCGGCCAGTCGCAGATGCTCGATCACGCCGCTCTGGTCGCACACTGGAAGGCCAAGGGCCTCGACTTCTCCAAGCTGTTCTTCAAACAGAAGGCGGACAAGGGCCAGACGATCTTCCATTCGGAAGGCCAGGATCATCATCTCGACAGCGTGCTCGACCGCAAGCTGATCGCCAAGTCGCAGGCGGCGATCGACCGCGGCGCGCCGGTGAAGTTCGAGATCGAGATCAACAACACCGACCGCTCGGCCGGCGCGATGCTGTCCGGCACCGTCGCCAAGCATTACGGCCACGCCGGCCTGCCGGCCGACACCATCCAGGTGCACCTCAAGGGCACCGCGGGTCAGGCGTTCGGCGCTTGGCTGGCGCGCGGCATCACCTTCGATCTCGAAGGCGAAGGCAACGACTACGTCGGCAAGGGCCTGTCGGGCGGCAAGATCATCGTCCGGCCGCCGGCCAATTCGGGCATCGTGCCGGAGCATTCGATCATCGTCGGCAACACCGTGATGTACGGCGCCATCGAGGGCGAGTGCTACTTCCGCGGCGTCGCCGGCGAACGCTTCGCGGTGCGTAACTCGGGCGCGGTCGCGGTGGTCGAAGGCGCCGGCGATCATTGCTGCGAATACATGACCGGCGGCATCGTCGTGGTGCTCGGCAAGACCGGCCGTAACTTCGCGGCCGGCATGTCGGGCGGCGTCGCCTATGTGCTGGACGAGGACGGCAGCTTCGCCAAGACCTGCAACATGGCAATGGTCGAGCTCGAGCCGGTGCTGTCGGAAGAGATGATCAACGCCGGCACGTTCCACCAGTCCGGCGATCTCGAAGCGCACGGCAAGGTCGATGTGTTCGCCGATCTTCTCGGCGCCGACGTCGAGCGGCTGCACGTGCTGATCTCGCGCCACGCCAAGTACACCGGCTCCAAGCGCGCCCAGGACATCCTGGCGAACTGGAAGAGCTACCTGCCGAAATTCCGCAAGGTGATGCCGGTCGAGTATCGCCGCGCGCTGCGCGAGATGAAAGCTCGCGCCGCCGAGGAGCCGAAGATCGCGATCGGGGCGTAAGCCCTCGTCACAAAACGGTCCGCCCCCTGAGATGCCGGTGTTACCAGCCGGCCTCGCAGGGTGAGCGCCGCGGGGACAGCAACAGCAGAACAAGCCATCCTTCGAGGCTCGCCGAGCGGGCTCGCACTTCAGGATGACGACGAGATAAGAAATTAGAGGCGTCAGAGTTCGATGGGCAAGGTCACGGGGTTTCTGGAAATCGAGCGGCACGATCGCGTTTATGCGCCGGTCACCGATCGGGTGAAGAACTACAACGAGTTCGTGGTTCCGCTCAGCGAGAAAGACCTGCGCGACCAGGCCGCCCGCTGCATGAACTGCGGCATCCCGTATTGCCACGGCACCGGTTCGGCGCAGCCGGGCGCGACGGGCTGCCCGGTCAACAACCAAATCCCCGACTGGAACGACCTGGTTTACAACGGCTATTGGCAGGAGGCCGCGCGCACCCTGCACTCGACCAACAACTTTCCGGAATTCACCGGCCGGATCTGCCCGGCGCCGTGCGAAGCGTCGTGCACGCTGAACATCGACGACAACCCGGTCACCATCAAGACGATCGAATGCGCGATCGTCGACACCGCGTTCGACAACGGCTGGGTCACGCCGGAGATTGCGGCGGTCAAGACTGGCCAGAGCGTCGCGGTCGTCGGCGCCGGCCCGGCGGGCCTCGCCTGCGCCCAGCAATTGGCGCGCGCCGGCCACGACGTCCACGTCTATGAGAAGTTCGCCAAGGCCGGCGGCCTGCTCCGCTACGGCATCCCGGACTTCAAGATGGAGAAGACTCTGATCGACCGCCGCGTCGCTCAGATGGAAGCCGAAGGCGTCACCTTCCACTACGGCGCGCCGGTCGGCGGCAGCGCTCCTGGCGCAGTCGATCCGGCCGAGCTGCTCAAGCAGTACGACGCCGTCGCGCTGACCGGCGGTGCCGAAGCGCCGCGCGATCTGCCGATCCCGGGCCGTGAGCTCGGCGGCATCCATTTCGCGATGGACTTCCTCACCCAGCAGAACCGCCGGGTCTCCGGCGAAGCCGTGAACGGCACCGACATTCTCGCCGCCGGCAAGAATGTGGTGGTGATCGGCGGCGGCGACACCGGTTCGGACTGCATCGGCACCTCGATCCGTCAGGGCGCCAAGTCGGTGACCCAGATCGAAATCATGCCGGCGCCGCCGGAGCGTGAGAACAAGGCGCTGACCTGGCCGAACTGGCCGATGAAGATGCGCACCTCGTCGAGCCAGGCCGAAGGCGCCGCGCGCGAATTCGCCGTGATGACGCAGTCGTTCGAAGGCGAGGGTGGTGTCGTCAAGAAGCTGAACTGCGTCCGCGTCGACGCCAAGTTCCAACCGATCCCCGGCACCGAATTCGTGCTCGAAGCCGACCTCGTGCTGCTGGCGATGGGCTTCGTCTCGCCGGTCAAGGAAGGCCTCCTCACCCAGCTCGGCGTCGCGCTCGACCCTCGCGGCAACGTCGCCGCCGACCTGTCGCACTTCACCACGTCGGTCGACAAGGTGTTCGCCGCCGGCGACATGCGCCGCGGCCAGTCGCTGGTGGTCTGGGCGATCCGCGAAGGCCGCCTCTGCGCCCAGGCGATCGACCGGTTTTTGATGGGCTCGACCACGCTGCCGCGGTAAGGGGCGACGGGGGCCACACCCCAAGCGTCATGCGCGGGCTCGACCCGCGCATCCATCGCGCGCATTAGCGCGATCGACATTACTTAAGCGAAGATCGATCGATTGCCGGGTCAAGCCCGGCAATGACGGTGGGGTTGCAACGAGCTGCCGCCCAGCCGCAGCTCCTGCCTTCACGCTACGCTCCATGGAAGGTGAGCAGGCCGCCGCCGAGCCGGCAGCGGCTGGCGCACGGAACGCGCGAATCTTACCCATTTACTACCCGTCCTGGTTGACGAAGCAGCCACGCGGATCGAAGCTCTTGCAGCCGAGCGAGAGGATCAGCCGTGGCCAGTGCCACCGCACGTGGACTTCGCAAGCGTCTCACACCCCAGGAAAGGCGGCTGTGGGTTGGGCTGCGCGGGCTTAAGCCGCGCGGCTATCACTTCCGGCGGAAGGCGCCGATCGGTTGCTATGTGGTCGACTTCGTCTGCTTGTCCGCCAGGCTGATCATCGAAGCCGATGGCGATCAGCACGCCATGCCGGCGTATTTCACCGCTGATCGGCAGCGCGGTGTTGTCCTACGCCGTCAAGGCTTCCGTGTGCTGCATTTTTGGGATTCCGACATCGATCGATACTTCGACGGTGTGATGCAGACCGTGCTCGATGCGCTGGCGACTCCGGCCATTCGACCTCACGTGCCGCGAACCGGTCCCCCCATCCATGAAGGAGCGGGAGAGCGTGGCGGGTGATGGGTGACGTCTGGCGTTGACGTCGAGTTGTGACCTCAGCCCACCCCGAGTCATTCCGGGCGCGACCGTAAGGTCGCGAACCCGGAATCTCTTTGCTATCAGCAGCGCTGTAGGATGGGTTGAGCGCAGCGAAACCCATCACCGCCTCGCCGCGCAGCGTTGGGTTTCGCGTTGCTCAACCCATCCTACAGACGGTCACTCACACAGGCGTCATGCGCGGGCTCGACCCGCGCATCCATCGCGCGCGTAACGCGCAACCAATACCAAGAGCACGGCCTCATCCTGAGGAGCCGCGGCGAAGCTCGAAGAGCGTAGCCGGGGCGTCTCGAAGGATGGATTGCCAGGTCAAGCGAGGCAATAACGCAGTCTTGTACGATGGGTTGAGCGCAGCGAATCCCATTATCATGCTTCGTCGAACTCGACGCCGCTGCGGGGGTAGAGGGCGCCCCCAGCTTTGGGTGTAACTTCGGCCAAGCAGAGTTTGGTAAAGCGTCTCAATCAATAGTCGTCTTTCAGTCAGTCTTGCCGTAGTCAAGCTTCGTACCCCACGCGCTCAATGTGGGGCGGGTAGCCTCTGTGCGGCTACATCGCAAATGCAAACTCGGTCCAACTCTAAGTTGTCTTCGCCGCTTGCAACCGGCATCATTTCATAAAAATGTACTGTTAGTGATTCGAATTCTGAGGCGATTGCATGCCCAACTTTGATGATCAAACGATCGAAGTACTATTCGGTGCTGACGATGCAGAGAACGAGGAGCCCGCGAGGTTTCTCGCTTATTTTTATTTCAATCGGGCGTACGATTCTCTTGTAGCAAATCTTCCGATACGCATCCTGGTTGGGCATAAAGGCGTTGGTAAGAGTGCGTTGCTGCGTCGTGCTTATCTAGATGATTGCGAGAAGAAGCATCCTTCAATCTGGATACAATCAAGCGATCTGAGTCCAATAAAAGATCGCGTATCAGCAGCGACGGAATTTTCCGGTCGAATTGAGGCATGGAAAAGAGAGATATTAATCTTTCTCACGACCGCTACTGTAGAGCAGGTGTTTGGTCAATCTCCTGAAGAAAATCGTACGAAGATCGCGGCCGGCTCGACTCAATCTCTTGTCAAGCTTTTAGGGAAGACTCTGGAAGAGGGGGAGCGGCGGGGATATCGGGCCGCCGCGATAAATCTGTATATCGATGATATTGATCGCGGTTGGGCTGCTCAGCAGAAGGACATAAGCAACATTTCTGCGCTCCTGAACGCAATGAGAGACATTGCGGGCATCGATAGAAGGATTCGATTCCGTATAGGTTTAAGGAGCGACGTCTATTTCCTCGTTCGTACGTCCGATGAGTCCACCGACAAAATTGAGCGCAACGTAATATGGCTTCGGTGGAATAACGATGAAATTCTGCGACTGGCAGCAAAACGTATCGAGACATTCTTCGGAGGAACTCCTTCAAACGAGGATCTGGCCAAAATTCAACAATCCCAAATCTCCCAGACTGTCCTTTCTAAGGTTATTGATCCAACGTTTCGCGGGCTAGGACATTGGAGCAAGCGCCCGATCCACGTGATCCTCACGTCGCTAACTCGGGCGCGGCCAAGAGATCTGGTGAAGCTATTCCAGGGGGCGGCGAAAAAGGCTCATGCCAAGAACCACCAGATAATTAGCTCGGAAGATTTGGAGAGTAGTTTTCAAGCCTATTCGCAAGATCGATTGCAGGACGTAATCAACGAATTTCGTAGCGAGTTGCCTGAAATCGAGAAGCTGTTGTTGCATATGAGGCCGACGAAGAAGCAGCGAAGGACTGCGGAAAGTTATCAATTTACAACGGATCAGCTCAGTGTGAAATTGCAGGAGATAATGGGGCACGTATCTTTGAGATTTACCAATGGTCGTTATGTTACGCCGAGAAGTCTTATTCAGTTTCTTTATAAAATTGACTTCATAACGGCAAGGAAAGAGGATCTCGCAGGAAAGATCGATCGAAAATACTTCGACGAGAGTAGATTCTTGGCCAGCGAGATTGTTGAGTTTGGATATGATTGGGAGATACATCCAGCTTATCGATGGGCGTTGCAGCCGCAAGACATTCAGGACGTTATCGATTCATTGAGAGGTTAAGTAATTGTTCCCAAAGTGGTCGTCATTGCGAGTTATTGGAAATTCGCTGCCCGCCCGTTTGGCAGTCGTCATGCCGTTCGTTGGCTATATGATCTTGTTCAACGACAAATTGGTTGATGCTCTTAAGTTGGTTGCGGACGTGCTTCCTTCCTGTGCTGACAAGGCTTGTGTGGTGGCGCTCAATCTAGCTAATCTTTATCAGCTTTATTTTGGACTAATGTTCATCGGTGTCGCTTCCTTCATTTATCAGTTGGTGTGTCACCCGCACATCAAGCGCTTCGATTCGGCTGAGGCGTTCACGTTGGCTGTCCGAGGCGTTGCTACCACCTCTGATCTTCTTGCGTATCACGCCGTTTCAGACCGTATTTTGAAGCACAGTTCGACTCGGGACTTTGTCGCAGGTGAACTCGGCAGCGTTGACTCGGAGGCGGTTAAACTAGGTATCTTGAACGAGTACTACCGAGCTCTCGATGTGGCGCACAGTCTTACTCGGGGCGGCGTGTCTCTCTTGTACGGTATCGGTCTGACCCTAACATTAGCGCCGTCCCTAAGAACGGCTTGGCGGATTATCAGTTCGCTTGATCTTATTTCCAATCTTCATTTCTGATAGCTGCCTCACTTTCCAGATTGACAAGCGCTGATGCAGGATTATATTCCGATTACCTCTCCCATCGAGGGGCGCCTCCGGAGGCGTCTTGAGGCGGGGAGAGGGGCGGCGTCCTGCGTTGCGTGGTTCGCAGCCACGTGGCCCGGGAGGCCGAGGGTCACCGTCCGCCGCTACTACGAGCGGCCGCCGCTTCAGAGGCTGGACGGGTACAGTGGAGGCCGGGGAAAGCCCGCAAGCTCGCTGTGTCCCGGAAGAACGGTCCTTCGGCCCAAAGATCGCCGCGGTGGGCGCGCCGTGAGGCGTTGCGCGAGGGATCGCAAGCCCTCGCGACAAGATCCACCCTTAGCGCCGCACGGCGCGCCCCCGCCCCTCGCTGGCATAGCGACGGGCGCAGAACTCGGGCTCACCGAGCCGCGAGAGCGATTGGCCGTGGCTGTTTGACAGTGTGGATCGGAGAATGGGATGAGGCCGTGCGCTTGCGCCGCGCGGCTGCGGCATCGCCCGACGTGATCGGGCGACCTGGTTGCAGAGCGTTGCTGTGATGGCGTGCCCTGATGTGACCGCTCGTGAATACTGGATCCCCGCCTAAGCGGGGATGACGGCTGAGGTGAGGCGGCGCTACGTGGTACAAACTATCCACGGGTTTACAAATTAACCGCGGGTCATTCCGGGGCGCGCAGCGAAGCTGCGTGAACCCGGAATCTCTGGCGGGCAGAACGCTTCGGGGTTCCGGATTCGCGTAGCTGCGCTACGCGCCCCGGAACGACGGTGCGGGGCGAGGAACGCGGCCTCGCATATCACCTCACGCATTCCTTGCCATCAACCCGCCATCGACCGGGATCACTGCGCCGGTGATGAACGATGCGGCGGGCAGGCACAGGCTCAGCGTCATGTGGGCGACTTCTTCCGGGTCGCCGTAGCGGTGCAAAGCGGTGCGGCGGCGGGCGTATTTCTGTTTGTGCTCGGCGCTGATGCGGTCGGTCATGCCGGTGGTGATCGGGCCGGGGCAGATACAGTTCACGGTGATGCCTTCGGGGCCGAGCTCGACTGCGAGCGAGCGCGTCAGGCCGGTGACGCCGGCTTTCGCCGCCGAATACGGGCTGTGAGTTGCGGTGGCGCCGAGCGCCTCGGTCGAGGCGATGTTGACGATGCGCGGGCTCTGCGACTTGCGCAAATGCGGCAGCGCGGCGCGGATCACGCGCGGATGCGCGGTGAGCAGAATATTCAGCGAGCGCTCCCACACCGCATCGTAGCCCGCATCATCGATCGGCAGCGCCGCCGAGATGCCGGCATTGTTGATGACGATGTCGAGCCCACCGAGTGACTGCGCGATCTGCTCGACGCCGCTTCGGATCGCCTGCGCGTCGCCGACATCGAGCGCAAACGCGATCGCATCGCCGCCGCGCGCCTTGATGGCGTCGGCGACCGGCTGCGCGCCAGCGAGGGTGACATCAGTGACGGCGACGCGTGCGCCTTCGTCGGCGAATACGTGCGCGGTGGCGCGGCCCATGCCGCTCGCGGCGCCTGTGACGAGAACGCGCAGGCCTTTGACGGAACGGCTGAGCGGCTTGTACGACATCGGTTTCCTCCGGTTGTTTCTTGTTGCGGAATGTGCGGGCGCGCGGCGCGCGTGCCTTCCGATTGACAAGGCTGGCATCGATCGACACACAGGTCAAACGTCGCGCAGACGACGAACAACAACAAACAGGAGGACGCGCGTGAACGATCTCGATTTCAGTGGCCAGCAGGTGCTGGTGGTCGGCGGTTCGAGCGGCATCGGCAACGGCATCGCGCAGGCGTTTCGGACACGCGGCGCCAAGGTCTGCGTCACCGGCACGCGCGCGGCGCCGTCGGACTACTCGGCTGAAGACGGCAGCCATTTCGACGGACTGACTTACGTGCAGCTCGACGTCGGCAAGGCGCAGGCGGTCGACGCGTTCGCGCCGCCGATCGAACGGCTCGATATCCTGGTGCTGGCGCAGGGCGCGGTGATCTATCGCCGCGGTGAGTTCGAGATGGACGGCTTCCGCCACGTGATGGAAGTCAACCTGATGAGCCTGATGGCCTGTGCGGCGAAATTCCACCCGCAGCTCAAAGCGGCGTCCGGCAAGCTGATCATCGTGTCGTCGACCGCGGCGTTCCACGCCACCAAGGGCAACCCGGCCTACAACGCATCGAAGACCGGCGCTTACGGGCTGACCCGGACGTTGGCGCAGGCCTGGGCCGAGGACGGCATTCGCGTCAACGGCATCGCGCCGGGCCTGGTCGATACCAAGATGACCAAGGTCACCACCGACAACCCGAAGCGGCTCGCCGGCGCAATCGAAGGCATTCCGATGAAGCGCCTCGGCACGCCCGAAGACATGGCCGGCGCCGCGCTGTTTCTGGCGTCGCCGCTGTCGGCCTATGTGCTCGGCCAGACGCTGGTGGTCGACGGCGGGCTGATTTTGTAACGGCGCGTCAACCGCGTTGCGGTCATTGCGATGAGGTACGCGGGATGGTCCCGCGGGCCTGGACGCCCACGTCAGCGGAAGATCGAGAAGAAGCCTGAAGCGCTCGGTGGCGGGGCGCGGCGGCCTTGTTGCTGCGGCGGGCCGCCGAAGCCGAAGAAACCGGACGCGGTCGGCGGCGGGGGCGGCGGTGCGGAGCGGGCGACACGGCGCTGCTGTTGTTGCTGCTGCGGCTGCGATCCCGCCGAAGCGCTCGGCGCGCCGCCGCTGGGCTTCGCGCTCGCCACCGGGGTCTCCGGCTTCGGCTGCTCCTTCGGCGGCGGCGGCTCCTGGGCCTTTTCGATCGAGACTTCACGGCGCGGCCAGACGTCGTCGTCGGCGCGGCCGGCGGGCGCCGACAGCGGCTCGCCTTTCACCAGAGTGCGGGCGACCAGCGCATCGACCGGCGCGGGCTGGGTGCCTGGCCCGCCGAGCAGGCGGTCGGTCGACACCGAAGAAGCGACCAGCGGCAGGATCGGACCGGCGGCGGGGCGCGGCGCGGGGCCTGCCGGCGGCTTGGCGGCCGTATCGGGCGCGGCTGGTTCTGTCGGCAGTGCGATCGGGCCGCTGCGCGCCGCTAGAAGCCGGGCGATCTCGCGCTCGGCGTAATGCGCCAGCTTGCGGGCGCCGGCCTTGGTGAAATACACGCCGTCATACGAGCGCAGCCGGCGAATCTGCCCTTCGAAGTCCGGGCCCTGCAACACGTAGCGGCCGCCTTCGTCGACGAAGCCGTCCCACACGTCCACATAGGTGATGCCGGCCTTGGCAGCGCCGTCGCGATACAGCGCGTTGAGGAACTGCATGTCCGAGGTCGCCTTGGTGCCGCGCACCGCCGGCAGGCCCACCCACAGGATCGGGACGTTCTTGGCCTTGAGGACGTTGATCAGGTCCTCGATCTTCTTGGCGTAGAGCTCCGACCAGCGATCCTCGCGGAACTGGGCGACGCCGCCTGCGGCGCGCTTGCCCTTCTCGGTCATGATCCGCAGCGAGTCGTCGTCATCCTCGTCGTCATCCGCGGCGGCGTTGTCGGCAGCCTTGTCGTCCGGCTTGGCGTCGGTTTTGCCGTCGGGCTTCGCATCAGTTTTATTGTCGGTCTTGGCGTCCGGTTTGGCCTCTTCGCCGGGCTTGGCGGCGGCCTTGTCGTCCTTCTTCTTGTCCTTCTCGGGCGTCGCCTGCTCGCGGATCGCAATTCGGTCCGACAGGCCGAGCATCACCACGATCGCGTCGGGGTTTTCCTGCGCGATCACCTCCTTGGCGGCGGCGACCCAGTCGGACGGCTCGCCCTTCGGCGCGTAGCGGAGCAGGCCCGAGATGGTCTTGAACTTGCGCACCACGCCCATTTCGGGCTGCTCGGCGTAAGCCTGCTCCAGGCCGTAGCCGAGCCAGTCGGCCATCGAGTCGCCGAGCACCAGCACGTTGCGGTCCGGGATCGTCTCGCGTTTCTCTGGTGCCGGAGCCTTGGAATAGTCCTCGCGCGGTGCGGCGCGGCGCTGCGGCTGGTTCTGATGGAACGGCTGGAACACGTCGTTGCCGAACCAGCCGAATCCGCCGCCACCTCCGCCGCCACGCTGCTGACGGGCGGGCGGCGGGCCGCCGAAATCGAAGAACTGCGCCGAGGCCGGCCCGACGATGCCGAACAGCAGCACGCCGGCGACCGCGAGCGCGCCCAACGGGCCGCGCTCGGTAAAGACGCCAAAGAAGGATCTCGGCTTGTCGGACATGCGGATCTTGCGCAATCGCCACCGGAAAAACGGAAGCTGATCCCTATACTAGCGGATTCGGGCCGCAACCGGGCAGCTTTCGCCGGCTCCATAAGGCGGTCCCGGCCGCGCCCGTCAAGGGCTTCGGCCGAGCTGCATCGGACTGCTCAAGCCGCGGATCGGCCGGGCAGTATCCGCGCATCAATGGCGGCGGCGAGCGCGGGTGACACCGGTGTCATCGGCAGCCGCACTTCTGGGCTGTCGATCAACCCGCGCCGCCACAGCGCATATTTCACCGGCGCCGGGGATGGCTCGGCGAACAGCAGCTTCGGCAGGTCGGCGAGTCGTTGCCATTCGGTCGCCCCACCGAGGCGGTCGCCGGCCTGTAGCCGATGCATCATCGCGGCGAACGCCTCGGTCTCCAGATGTGCGGATGCCAGGATCGCGCCGTCGCAGCCGCGGCTCAGCGCATCGAAAGCGAGCGCGTCCTCGCCGGTGAGCACCGCAAAGCCCGGCGGCCGCAACCTCAGCAGCTCCGCTGTCTGCGCAGGATCGGCGCAGCAATCCTTGACGCCGACGATGTTGGCGCGCTCGGCGAGCCGCAGCATCGCCTCGTTGTGTAGATTGACGCCGGTGCGATACGGGATGTTGTAGATCAGGATCGGCCTTGCGGTGGCGTCGGCCGCGGCTTCGAAATGCAGCACCAATCCCCGCTGCGACGGGCGGGTGTAGTACGGGCAGGCGATCAGCACGCCGTCGATCGGCCAGTGTGCGGTCCGCGCCAGCGTCTTCACCAGCTTGCGCGTGTCGCTGCCGGACAGCCCGAGATACACCGGCAGCCTGCGGCCGCTCGCCGCCAATGCGTCGGCGCTCAGCATCACCAGGCGTTCGAGCTCGGCCTCGTCGAGCGTCAGCCCTTCGCCGGTGGTGGCCCCTAAGATCAGCCCGTCGAGCGGAGCTCGCGCGTAGTGCGCGATCAGTCGGCGCAGCGATGCGGCGTCGAGCGCACCGTCGCGAAACGGCGTGATCAGCGGCAGCCACAGCCCGCGCGGCTGTTCGGCTGTCGCGTCCAGGGATGTCTCCATCTTCGGTCTCCTGAGAGGTCGGGCCGGAGGCGGAGCTGCAACAAAAAAACCCCGTCGAACCGGCGGGGTTGGGTGCATGCGTGAAGGCGAGATTGATCTATCGCGCGCGCAAGCCACCGGCCCCTGAAGGAGCACGGGCTTTCGATTTCGAAGCGGCGACACGGCGGATCATGCGGCGGAGGATGGTCGGCGCGCTGCCGGGTGTCAAGCGGGGCGCCGGTCTGCGGCCTGCACGCCTGCCTCAAACAATGCCGTGAACATGCCTGCCTACTCCGCGGTCGTCAGGAACATCGCGGCACCGCCGGTGTTCGCACCTGTCAGGAAGACGGCAGCGGATTATCGCTATATCCAGCCGGTGACCAGCAGGACCAGCACCGTCAGCGCCGACAGCGTCAGCCCCCACGGCACCACCGAGATCCAGGCATCGTGGGTTACGTAGGCGGGAGGAGCGACGACGACAACAGGCGCGGCGCCGACACCGAGCGCGCAGCAGTAATCACTCGTCAGACGTGGTGTTCGCGGGAGGCGCTGAACTCAGCGACCTCTCAACCTCTCCAACATTTCCCCGGTCGCAAATCCATCCGCCGGGGCGCCGATCGAGGCCTGGAAATTCCGCAGCGCGCTGCGGGTTTCGGAGCCGAACTGGCCGTCGGGGGTGCCGCGGTAGAAGCCGCGCTGGGCGAGGAGTTGTTGCAATTCCAGCTTCTCGGTGCGGGACAGGGCGCGCTCCTGGCGCGGCCACTCCTGGACGAATGGGGCGCCGCCGCGCAGCCGGTCAGCGAAATGGCCGATCGCCAGCGCGTAGGCCTCGGCCGGGTTGTACTTCATGATTACCCGGAAATTGGTGAGCATCAGGAAGCCTGGACCTGCGGCGCCGGCGGGGGCGAGCAGGTAGGCCTTTTCGTTCGAGCGCGGGAACGGCTGGCCGCCCGCGCGGCGCAGGCCCATCTGCTCCCATTGGGCCAGCGTCTGTGTCTGGCGGCGGTCGGCCAGCATGTAGTTGAAGCCGCGGGGCACCACGACCTCGTAGCCCCAACTCTGGCCGGTCTGCCAGCCGTCCTTCTTCAGGTTGTTGGCGGTCGACGCGATCAGGTCGTAGGGATTGTCGACGACGTCGCGGCGGCCGTCGCCGTCGGCGTCGACCGCGAAGCGCTTGAACGCGGTCGGCATGAATTGCGTCGGCCCGAATGCGCCGGCCCATGAGCCGCGCAGCTGCTCGGGACGCAGGTCGCCGCGATGCAGGATCTCCAGCGCGGTGAGGAATTCGTCCTTGAAGTACGCCTGGCGGCGGCCGACGCAGGCCAGCGTCGCGGTCGAGTTCACCACATAGCGATCGCCCATCTGGGTCGAATAGTTCGATTCGATTCCCCAGATCGATGCGATGATGTAGCGGTCGACGCCGTAGGCGCGCTCGACCGCATCGAACTGCGGCTTGTACTGCGCCAGAATTTCGCGGCCCTTGGCGAGGCGGGTGTCGTTGACCAGGATGTCGAGATAATCCCAGATCGATTTGGTGAACTCCGGCTGCGAATCCATCAGGTCCATCAGCCGCAGGTCGGGCGACAGGCCGGCGGTGTAGCGCTCGAACGACTCGCGGGAGATGCCGCGGCGCGCCGCGTCCGGCCACATCGCGGCGACGCAATTGTCGAAGTTCGCCGCGGCCTCGCGGATTGCCGCCGCGGTCATCAGCGGATGGCCCGAAGCCCCGTCCTCGCCGCTCCATGGCTGCACGGCGGAGCTACCGCCTGAGGGCGCGCCAGCGCCGGGTGCAGCCGGGCGGCTCGGCGACGGATTGCCGAAAATGCTGTCGAGGAAGTTCAGAGGATTGCCGGATTGCGCCTGCGCCGCCGTGGCCGAAAGCGCCACGCCGCCGAACCATGCCGCGAGCGCGGCGGCTGCCAGCCGGTTGTGTCCCGTCATCGTCGATTGCATCCCACCTGTTGCGAGGCCCCCGGGGGGCAGGAGGCGCCGTGATGGTTTCCATCAGCTTAACAAAGCGGCTTTTTGCCGTCCGGTCGCCCGTGCCCGTACCGAGTTTTCAGGTGCGCCGGTGGCCCTTGACGGCGGACGCGATCGCCGGAGGATGGCGGGCAAATGCGCGTGGGAATGGGATTTGAGATGCTCGGCATTCACGACTTCTGGCTGTTCGTCGCCTCCGGGCTGCTGCTCAATGTCACGCCCGGGCCTGACACGGCCTTCATCGTCGGCCGCGGCCTACAGTTCGGCTGGCGCGGAGGGGCGGCTGCGGCGCTCGGCGTCGGCGCCGGCTGCCTGGTGCATGTCGCTGCCGCCGCTGTCGGACTGTCTGCCCTGCTGATGGCGTCGACGCTGGCGTTCAGCGTGCTCAAGTGGGTCGGCGCCGCCTATCTGATCTGGCTGGGGGCACGGATGCTGCTGTCGAAGCCGAGCGATTTCACCGCCAACGCAGGCGCTGCCCCGACGCTGTCGATGCCCGCGGTGTTTCGCCAGGGCATGCTCACCAATGTGCTGAACCCCAAGGTGGCGCTGTTCTTTCTCGCCTTTCTGCCGCAGTTCGTCGCGGCCGATGCGCCCAACAAGGCGCTGGCGTTTCTGGTGCTCGGGCTGATCTTCGTGGTCAACGGCACGCTGTATTGCCTGGCGCTCGCCGCCTTCGCGGCGCGTGCGGCCGATCGGCTGCGCCGCTCCGGCACGGTGCTGCAATGGATCAATCGCGGCCTTGGCGCGCTGTTCGTCGCGCTCGGCATCCGGGTGGCGCTGGCTCGCACTTGAACCGGCGGCGCTCTGCTTAGCCGAACAGCTTCACCAGAGTGGTGGCGGCGAGATACAGGCCGAGCCCGATCAGGGCGATCAGGAACCAGCGCCGGAACGTCTCGGGATGCATCCGAGTGCGCACCGCCTGGCCGCCGAACATGCCGGCGAACGCGGCCACCAGCGCGATCAGCCCGGGCAGCGCGGTTGCGGTCGACAGCAGGCCGGCGTCGGTGAGGTTGACGGCCAGCGCCAGCGTCGCCGTGGTGAAGAACACGCCGAGCGCCTGCACCAGCTCGTCCTTCTCCATCCCGATCGCCTGTAGATAGGGCATCGAGGGAATCACCTGCACGCCGGTCGCCGCCGAGATCACGCCGGTGACCAGCCCGACCGGACCGCCGATCCATTTCTCGCGGCTCGGCGCGAGGTGGAAGCTGCGTTTGCTGAGGCCGAGAATGCCGTAGGCCACCAGCAGCACGCCGAGCACCAGCGAACCGTAGCGGGCATAGGGGCCGGTCATCAGCCCGGCGCCGAGACGAATGCCGATCACGGTGCCCAGCAGCAGCGGCCACAGCCGGCGTAGGATGTCGCGCAGATAGCTGCCGACGAAGGTCTGCCAGATGTTGGTGACGATCGCCGGCACGATTACGATGGCAACCGCCTGAGCCGGCGGCATCGCGATGGCGAGCAATCCGATCGACACCGTCGGCAAGCCAAGGCCGATGACGCCTTTGATGAATCCGGCGAACGCGAAGACCGCAGCGATGATCAGGAGAAACGGATCGAACACCGCCGCAGCTTGCACACTCGCCGAGCTTCACACAACCCGTGGTCTGCTCATGGCTGTGCGGCAGCAGCGCCACCTGCATACTGCGCCGCGTAGTTCGCGCTCCGCGGAATCGGCTTGATGATGTCGATCAGCACGCCGTTCGGATCGGCGGTGATGAAGTGACGCTGGCCGAAATCCTCGTCGCGCAGCGTCAGCAGGATCGGCAGACCGGCCTGCTGCAGCCGGTCATATTCACTGTCCGGATCGTCGACTTCGAAGTTCAGAATCAGGCCCGACACCTGGCCGCGGCCGGCGGCGGGAATCGTCGAATGCTGGCCGTCGAGGATCGCCAGATTGACGGCAGGATCTTCAGTCGACTGCAGGTGGACGTACCAGTCTGCTTCGAACAGCGGACGGAAGCCGAAATGCCGGCAATAGAACGCTGCCGTCGTGGCGACGTCCGACGTCATGATCACCGGATAGTAGCTGGTCGATCGCATCGCTTTCCTCCTCGCCAACAAAAAGATACAGTGTGTATGTATAAAACATGCAGGCTGTATGTATGAAGGCGACGAAGCGACGCAGCAATCCCGAACGGTCCGGCGCCACCCAGGCAGCGCTGATCGCAGCAGCGCGAGAGGCGTTTGTGGCCCGCGGCTATGCGGAGACCAGCACGCCGGATCTGGTGGAAGCTGCTGGCGTCACTCGCGGTGCGCTGTATCACCACTTCGCCGACAAGCAGGCGCTGTTCCGGGCTGTCGTTGAAGCCGAATCCGCAGCAGTAGCGGCTGAGGTCGAGGCCGGTGCCGCGGACGGCGCGGCGATCGAGACGCTTCTTTCTGGGGGCGAGGCGTATCTCGCCGCGATGGCGGTGCCGGGCCGCACGCGTCTGCTGCTGATCGAGGCACCTGCTGTGCTCGGCCGCGCTGAAGCCGACGCGATCGATGCGCGGCACGGCGTCAGGACGCTGCGGGAGGGCTTGAGGGCGGCGATCGAGCAGAAAGCGATCGCGCCGATTCCGGTCGAGGCGGCAGCGAAGCTGCTCGGCGCGGCGTTCGATCGTGCCGCGCTGGAGATCGCGCACGGCGGCGATCGCGAGAGTTGCCTTGCTGTGCTGCGGGCCCTGATCGAAGGGCTGCGGCGATGACGGCTAAGGCGTGGTTCAGGCGTTGAGGATCTTCATCGCGGCTTCGTGCACGCGTTTGTCGCCGGCGGCGACGATGCGGCCGCCATTCTGCGCTGGCTTGCCGTCCCAGGTGGTGATGATGCCGCCGGCGCCGGTGATGATCGGGATCAGCGCCGCGACGTCGTAGGGCTTCAGCTCGGTCTCGATCACCAGATCGAGCTGACCGGCGGCCAGCATACAATAGGAATAGCAGTCGCCGCCGTAGCGGGTCAGCCGCGCCTCGGCCTGCACCTTCTCGAAGATGCCGCGATCACCGTCATTCATCAGCAGCGGCGAGGTGGTGAACAGCGTAGCGTCCTTGATGGCGGCGCAGCGGCGCACGCCGAGCTTGCGCTCGCCGGACGGGCCTTTGTACGTCGCCGAACCATTGTCGCCGGAGAAGCGTTCGCCAATGAAGGGCTGATGCATCATGCCGAACACCGGCGCGCCCTTGTGCAGCAGCGCGATCAGTGTGCCCCACACTGGAAAGCCGGCGATGAAGGATTTGGTGCCGTCGATCGGATCCAGCACCCAGACGTAATCGGCGTCCTCGCGCTCGTTGCCGAACTCTTCGCCGATGATGCCGTGCTGGGGAAAGCTCGCCTTGATCAGCCGGCGCATCACCGCCTCGGCGGCGCGATCGGCCTCGGTCACTGGGTCGAAATCACGGCCGGGCTGCTTGTTGTCGATCGTGAGCGATGTGCGGAAGAACGGCAGGATGGTGTCGCCCGACGAGGTCGCAAGGCGGCCGATAAAGGCGGCGAAATCGATGACCGTCACGGAGCGATCCTTTGCGAGCATTGCGGGCGGGACATGGAACCGCACCATCATCCTAGACGGGAGCGGCCGAACCCTTGCTCCTTTATTATGGCGGGAGACTCCCGGTCCATAGTCTGAATCGTCGGCAATAAGCCGCACTCACAGCTTTGAAGCGGCTTGCGGCGCTGCCGGAACCAAGTGCGACAAGAGCGCTCGGAATCGTCCGAAGACGCGGTGCGGGCTTTGGTCGCGACCGCGTCCATCTCATTGATCTACCTCAAATAATTTTAGCCGTTCCGCGGCGCGGACGGTGCTCTGACATGCGTTTTTTGCATGGAAAATCGCCTGAAAACACTTGCGTTTTGTGCGGCGCGATCGCATATTGTTGCGGTGCGGTAGCGCCTCGCGCTATCGCTGCCCTCCTTGGGCGTTTCCTCCCTAGACTTGGGCCGCTTGCCATCGCAAGCGGCCCTTTTTTCTTTTCGGATTGTCTTTTCTTTGGATCGCCGCTCGGCATGGCCGGCGGCTCCGTCTGCTTGCGGGTGGCCGCTTGCGCTTCGCCAGCAGCCACCGTGATTGCGGATTGTTCGTCGGCTCTTCTCGGCCGCAGCCTAATTCGCTCTTGGCCTTGCCACCAGTCGGAGAGTGAGAACGCCGTCCAGAAGGCCGTGGAGCCCGGTTTTTTTAAGAGGTGCAGCCCTGACGCGAGCGATCGTCTGCTAGCCGCCGGTGAGGCCGTCCTTCACCGAGGTGAAAGTGGAATTCAGTTTGTCACCGAGCCCGGTGACGGCGGTGATGATCGCCAGCGAGATGCCGGCGGCGATCAGCCCGTATTCAATAGCGGTGGCGCCGGATTCTTCCGACAAGAATTTCAGAACAAGACGCTTCACGTTGTTCTCCCAGGATAGCCTGCGGTTTGGAGTTCACAACCGAAGATTGCAGGTTCCGCGTTAATGCGGGCTGAATCGGTTCCCGTCTTTGTGGTTAAAGATTGATGGCATGGGATGAGCGAGAAGACAGCGGCCCGGCCGCCCGCCTGTTTACTCTGCCGCCGCCTGAAAGGGGCGGAGATCGTCCAGCGGTATCTCGGCCAGCCTCTCGGCGAGGCGGCTGAAATCCTCCGCCACGGTGGCAAAGCGGTCGCTGCGCAGCCGCAGCCGCTCGTCCATGTAGATCGCCCGGTTGAGCTCGACCTGCACGGTGTGCAGCCCGGTGGCCGGGCTGCCGTAATGCTCGGTGATGAAGCCGCCCGCATAAGGCTTGTTGCGACCGGTCGAATAGCCGCGCGCCGCCATCGTCTCTTCGATCACGGTGGCGATCAGCGGCGAGCAACTGGTGCCGTAGCGATCGCCGATCACCACGTCCGGCCGTTTCGGCTCGTCGCGCGAGATGCCGACCGACGGCATCGAATGGCAGTCGACCAGGATCACCGAGCCGAACTGCTGGTGCGCCTGGTTGATCAGCCGGCGCAGCGCGCGGTGATACGGCTTGTACAGCGTCTCGATCCGGCCGAGCGCGTCATCGATGTGGATGCGCTCGTGGTAGATCTCCTGGCCGTCGCCGACCACACGCGGGATCGTGCCCAGCCCGCCGGCGACCCGCATCGAGCGGGTGTTGGCAAAACTCGGCAGCCGGCCGTTGAACATCCTGGGATCGAGTTCGTAAGGCTCGCGATTGACGTCGATATAGGAGCGCGGGAAATGCACCCGGACCACCGAAAAGCCGTCGTGAATCAGGTGGCCGATCAGCTCGTCCATGAACGAATCTTCGGAGCGCTGCAGCGCTTCGAGATCGATCCGCGAGGCGTTCAGGAAGGCGTTCGGATAGACCGAGCCGGAATGCGGCGAATTGAAAATGATCGGGGCGCGCCAGACCGCCGGTTCGGCGATCTCGAAGGCGGGGGAGAACTCACCGTCGAACTCGGTCATTTTCGTCCGCCACCCGTCAAATCCGCCGGTCTCCTGCCTGTGCGACAGCGCGTCTGGTGATTTGGTGAGCGGTATTGTCGGCAATCGGGCCGACGCTGCCAAGCAAAATCATTCCAGAGAGCGGTGTCGGAAACGCCGGAGCCGAACAAAAGTGCCTGCCTGCGGATTGTTGATTCAAAGGCCGATCGGGCGCAGGATTATCCTCACTTCCCCAAGCGACGGGCTACGGGAATTTCACCCGAAATTTACCAGACTTCGGTCTAACTGGATCGATCGGTTTTCCTCGCCCGGATTTGAAGTTCCAGCCACCATGCACAAGATTCTCCTCGCCGAAGACGACAACGACATGCGCCGCTTCCTGGTCAAGGCGTTGGAAAACGCCGGCTTCCAGGTCTCCTCGTTCGACAACGGCATGTCGGCATACCAGCGGCTTCGCGAAGAGCCGTTCGAAATGCTGCTGACCGACATCGTGATGCCGGAGATGGACGGAATCGAGCTGGCGCGCCGCGCCTCCGAACTCGATCCCGACATCAAGATCATGTTCATCACCGGATTCGCCGCGGTGGCGCTGAATTCCGATTCGGACGCGCCGAAGAACGCCAAGGTTCTGGCCAAGCCGGTGCACCTGCGGGAATTGGTCAGCGAAGTGAATAAGATGTTGGCCGCCTGAAATTGGCGTCGAAATCCTGCTTTGGTGTCCTTGCCTGACCGGCTCGGAGCCGATATAGGGACGCCACCCGTGAAGACGATCTGAGGGCGCGTAGCTCAGCGGGAGAGCACCTCGTTGACATCGAGGGGGTCACAGGTTCGATCCCTGTCGCGCCCACCATTCCCCAGCATCGTCGAATTCCGATCCCCGACATCCCGATCGACCGCTACGCTGCCGTCTCTGCGTTTGGCGGAAGCTGCCGCGGAGAGTTCGCCTGGCCTCGCGATTCGGCGCATGAGGCAAACCGTTCGGTCGTTGGCGGGTGAGGGAAGCTTGTCCGGCTGAGGGCGAGCCGGCTCGCTGCTAGAATCGGCCTGGGGAGCCAGCGTTCTTCTGGGCACCGCGTGCCCCGATGGGCGCCCGCGGCATCGGCGAGATCGGCATCACCGGCGTCGGCGCGGCGGCTACCAACGCGGTGTTCAACGCCACCGGCAAGCGCATTCGCGATCTGCCGCTGACGCTCGACAAGCTGATGTGAGGGAGGACGGGCCGTGACGAGGTTTGCGGTCCGCCCGTCCCACTCCCGGTTAGATCGTCTCTTGTTGGGAGGCGCTGATAGGGAGAGCGGCATTTCGCAGAGTGTTGCCGTGCGAGGCTTAGCGTGTGGCGGCGGCCTGAACGATTAGTCCGCGTCGGGCGGGGTGGCGCCGGTACAGCTCCGGCACTGCCGCTTGCCATAGGTCGCGATGCTGAGGCTCTTGCAAACTATACGCTTAGCCATCGCCTGCAGCGGGCTGCGCGCCAATTGAAGCATGAAAACCATCTCGAGCATGTCGTCGTCTCCCCACTAGCAACATGGAGATGGGGCCGAAGCAGCGGACGCAGTAGCCCAGCCGCAGCGCAGCAGGCATGCGATAGATGCATCTGCATTAAAATTGACCGGAGGGCGGCGGGGCGCGGTCTAGGCGCCCCGCCGTTCCCGATCAGCCGTGCAGCTTGATGGCGGTCTCGGCGATGGTCTTGCCTTGATAGCGCGCGCCGGCGAGTTCGGTTTCGCTCGGCTGGCGCGAGCCGTCGCCGCCGGTGATCGTGGTGGCGCCATAGGGCGCACCGCCGGTGACCTGGTCGAGCCGCATCTGGTCGCCGAAGCCGTAATTGAGGCCGACCACCACCATGCCGAAATGCAGCAGGTTGGTGATGATCGAAAACAGCGTGGTTTCCTGGCCGCCATGCTGGGTGGCGGTCGAGGTGAAGGCGCCGCCGACCTTGCCGTTCAGCGCGCCGCGCGCCCACAGGCCGCCGGCCTGATCCAGGAAGTTGGACATCTGCGACGCCATGCGACCGAACCGGGTGCCGGTGCCGATGACGATCGCGTCGTAATTGGCGAGGTCTTCGATGGTCGCGACCGGCGCGGCCTGATCGAGCTTGTAGTGCGACGCCTTGGCCACGTCCGGCGGCACCAGTTCGGGCACGCGCTTGATGTCGACCTGCGCGCCGGCCTCACGCGCGCCTTCGGCGACCGCGTTGGCCATCGCTTCGATGTGACCGTAAGCCGAGTAGTAAAGAACCAGAACCTTCGCCATGGGAGTCTCCGTTTGGTTGGTGATGGGGTGGGGAGTTGAAAATGTTAGTAGGCCGTCATGGCCGGGCTTGACCCGCCTGCGGGGCCGAAGCCCCCTTCGGCGCGGCGAAGGCCCGGCCATCCATCTTTCCTCGCCACGATTCTTGCGAAGAGGATGGATGCGCGGGTCGAGCCCGCGCATGACGTGTTGTGTGTTGGGGCGCCTTACGCCGCGTCGACCAGCACCAGCTCGGCGTCTGCGAGCGCCGTGATGGTCAGCTTTGTTTCGCCGTGGATCGCAGCGCCGTCGCGGGCGTTGACGCGGACGCCGTTGACTTCGACGCTGCCGACGGCCGGGACGAAATACAGGTGCCGCGCCTTCTCAGCGTCGTAGGTGGCGGTCTCGCCGGCCTTCAGCGTCGTCGCCAGCACCCGTGCGTCGGCGCGGATCGGCAGTGCGTCGATGTCGGATGCAAAGCCGGACGCGATGGTGACGAGCTTGCCGGAGCGGTCAGCCTTCGGGAACGGCTTGGAGCCCCAGGTCGGCTGGCCGCCGCCTTGCGTCGGCTCGATCCAGATCTGGAAGATCCGGGTGGTCTCCGGCTCGAGGTTGTATTCGGAGTGCCGGACGCCCGAACCCGCACTCATCACCTGGACGTCGCCGGCTTGGGTGCGGCCCTTGTTGCCCAGTGAGTCCTGGTGGGTGATTGCGCCGTCGCGCACATAGGTGATGATCTCCATGTCGCGATGCGGATGCGGCGGGAAGCCGGTATCCGGGGCGATCTCATCGTCGTTCCAGACCCTTAGGGCGCCGTGGCCCATATTGTTGGGGTCGTAGTAGCTGGCGAACGAGAAGTGATGCTTGGCCTTGAGCCAGCCATGGTCGGCGCCGCCGAGCCGGTCGAAGGGACGGAGTTCAATCATTGAAGCCTCCTCATGTCGGGCGCCGGGTTGGCGCCAGTGACTTGCGTTGGCTCTTGAATAAGGGGCGCCAATCGTTTCATAAATAGAAATGATCGAAACTCATTGTTTCTGAAATCGAGCTATTGCGGTACCATGAGCAGTCTTCCAGACTTCGAAGCGCTGGCGATCTTCGCCAAGGTGGTGGAGCTGCGCTCGTTTGCGGCGGTGGCGGCCGAGTTCGGGCTGTCCAAGGCGACGGTGTCGAAGGCGGTGACCCGGCTGGAGACCCGGCTCGGCGCGCGGCTGTTCAACCGCACCTCGCGGCGGCTGGCGCTGACCGATGCCGGGCACCGGCTCGCCGAACGCGCCGCGCAGCTGCTCGCCGACGGCGAGGCCGCCGAGGCCGAGGCGCTGGCGCAATCCGCGGCGCCGCGCGGCCTGGTGCGGCTGGCGGTGCCGATGACGTTCGGCGTCAAGGTGATCGCGCCGCTGCTGCCGGAGTTCTTCGCCGCCTATCCGGACGTGTCGATCGACCTGCATCTGTCGGACGCGATGGTCGATCTGATCGGCGACGGCTTCGACGCCGGCGTTCGCATCGCCACGCTGCCGGATTCATCTCTGGTGGCACGGCGGCTGTGCGCGATGCCGCGCTACACGGTGGCGTCCAAGACGTATCTGGAAGCATACGGCCGGCCGACGCATCCGATGCATCTCGCCCAGCACCGCTGCCTCGGCTACGCCTATCTGTCGACGCCGAACACCTGGCACTACAGCAACGACGCCGGCGATCAGGTCGCGGTGCGGCCGGGCGGGCCGCTGCGGGTCAACAACGGCGAGGCGCTGCTGCCCTCGGTGATCGCCGGGCTCGGCATCGCCGACCTGCCGGAGTTCATCGTCGGCGATGCGATCGCGGCCGGTGAGGTCGAAGTGATCCTGGATGGCTGGCACCAGCGCGAGGGCGCTGTACATCTGGTGACGCCGCCTGGCGGACCGCGGCCGGCTCGGGTCGAGGTGCTGTCGGAATTCCTCGCCGACCGGCTAGGACGTCTCGGCCGCAAGCGTCGGAGCGGGCGCTGATCCGCGCGTCCGCGCTACTCGAGCGTGACGTTGAACTCGTAAGCCTTGTCGGGACCGACCAGCGTGAACTTCAGCGCCGCGCCGGTGGCCTGGGCCCCGGAGGGGAGGCCGTCGAGTGCGAAGCTGAAGCGGCGCAGGCCGGGCTGCGCGCCCTTGATTTCCTTCGGCACCGGTAGCGCCCATTCGGGCGTCGGGCCTTCAACGAACAGGCTGACCTTGGCGCCGGTTGGCGCGACAACATCCACTTCGACGTCCTTGTCGCCCTTGCGGACGACGTCGCGGATCGTCACCGGGTTGCTGTCGCCGACACTCGCGGGCACGGGCACGGTGTCGAGTGCTGCGGCGAGCGCTCCGTCCTGGGTCGAGGCGACGCTGGCAAACTCCAGTTCAGGGCTCGCCACCACCGGAATGCACAGCTTCTCGCACACCGCGTAGTCAACAGTGACACGCAGTGTCACCGGCTTGTCGGCATGTTTGGTCACGATGCGCAGCGGCAGCACCACCTGCTCCTTGTAGCCGAGCGACGTGCCGCCAGCGCCGTCCGAAAACGCCTGCGGTGCCGGCCACAGGACCGTCACCGCCTCGACGTTCTCGGACTTGGAGAAGTCGAACCGCGGCGGCACGCCGGAATCTCCTGGCGTGCGCCAATAAGTCTTCCAGCCGGGCTGCAGCTGGAAGGCAATGCCACCCAGCAGCACGCCGCCGCTGCGCGAGCCGGCCAGCAGCCGGACGGCGGAATGTTGCTCGGTGACCCATGGCGACACGTCGTCGGCGCGGGCGCCGCAGGCGGAGGCCGCGAGCACGGCGGCGGCGAACAGAACGGCACGAGACGGAACGAATGCGGTCATCTGGCGTATCTACGGTTTGCGCGAGGCCGGGGCCACTGAAATGGCGGTGAAACCGCGACTATTCGGCGGCCCGAGATTGATTGACAGGATCGGCACCCGATATCAGGATGATGGTGCAACGCGAGGATCCCCTGATGGAGACTGCATCCAAAAGGCCGAAGTCCGGCGCAGCCAAGAAGCCCGCCGCAGCGAAGGCGCGCGGTGATGGGCCGAGCTATCTCGATGGCCAGCTCCTGATCGCGATGCCAGTGATGGAAGATGAGCGTTTTGCGCGCTCGGTGATCTACATTTGCGCGCATTCATCGGAAGGCGCCATGGGGATCATCGTCAATCGCCCGGCGGGCAGCATCGATTTCCCCGAACTGCTGGTGCAGCTCGACATCGTCGAGAAGCCGGAGCAGATCAAGCTTCCCGATCACGCCGAGTCCATGAAGGTGCTGAGGGGCGGACCGGTCGAAACCGGCCGCGGATTCGTGCTGCATTCGAGCGACTTCTTCATCAAGGACGCGACACTGCCGATCGATGACGGCATTTGTCTGACCGCCACCGTGGACATCCTCAAGGCGATCGCCGGCGGCACCGGCCCGAAGCACGCCATCCTGGCGCTCGGCTATGCCGGCTGGGCGCCCGGCCAGCTCGAAAACGAAATCCAGGAAAACGGCTGGCTGCACTGCGACGCCGATGCCGATCTGATCTTCGGCGATGACATCGAAGAAAAATACGACCGCGCGCTGCACAAGCTCGGCATCGAGCCTGGGATGCTGTCAGCAGAGGCCGGGCACGCGTAGGCCCTCGCAAGTCGGCACGTCGGGGTAGTGCGCCTAGGCAGCCCCACGCACAAACGTCATCGCCTGCGGAAGGACCCCGCATCCTGCATAATGGCCGTCATGCGCGGGCTTGACCCGCGCATCCATCGTGCGCGTCAGCGCGCTCATTGAAGACTCTTTGCGAAGGATGATGGATTGCCGGGTCAAGCCCGGCAATGACGCTGTGCTTGACGATTCCGCTGTCAGCTCGCCGCTTCCAGGCGCTGTTCTTCGGTCAGCAGCTTCATCGCCGCATCGACGTCCATCGGTTCGCCGAAGGCGAAGCCCTGGGCGTATTCGCAGCCGAGCTGATACAGCTCCACCGCATCCGAATCCGTCTCGGCGCCTTCCGCCACCACGTCCATGCCGAGGTCGTGCGCCAGCGCGATGATCGACTTCAGGATCACCGGGCGGGTGCCGCGGCTGGTCGTGCGGACGAACGACTGGTCGATCTTGATGGTATCGAACGGGAAGCGCTGCAGGTAGCTCAGCGACGAGTGGCCGGTGCCGAAATCGTCGAGCGCCAGGCCGACGCCGAGTTCGCGGATCCGCTGCAGCATCTGCGCCGCGTGCTCCGGATTCTCCATCACCAGCGATTCGGTGAGCTCGAGCTTCAGCGTGCCGCGCGCCACCGACGAGCGCGACGTCACGGTGCGGATGTCGTGCAGCAGATCGTGGCGCAGCAGCTGCCGGGACGACACGTTGACCGATGCGAAGATCGGCTCGCGGGCGCGCATCGCACGCTGCCAGATCGAGAGCTGCTTGGCGGTCTGGTCGAGCACGAAGGTGCCGAGTTCGACGATCAGTCCGATCTCTTCGGCGATCGAGATGAACTCGCTCGGCGACATCCGTCCGAGCTTGGGATGATCCCAGCGCGCGAGTGCTTCGAAGCCTGCGATCGACCGATCCTCGAGCCGCACGATCGGCTGGTACAGGATGGTGATTTCCTTGCGCTCGATCGCCCGGCGCAATTCGGATTCCAGCGTCAGCCGGTCCGACTTCCGCGCCCGCATGGCCGGCTTGTAAACGTCGATGCGGTCGCCGCCGATCCGCTTCGAATGATACATCGCCAGCTCGGCGTCCTTGATGATCTCGTCGGACAGCTGGGTCTGCGGGTCGGACAGGGCGAGGCCGATCGAGGCGGTGAGGAAGATCTCGCGGTCGTTGAACGCGATCGGCGCCTTGATGGTCTTGCGGATGGTCTCGGCGAAGGCGGTGATCTTGGCCGGGTCCTGCTCCGACAGCAGGATCAGCCCGAACTGATCACCGGCGATCCGCGCCAGCGTGTCCTGCGGCTTCAGGATGCGGCTGAGCCGGCGCGCCAGCGTCAGCAGGATGGAATCGCCGACCGCGATGCCGACGGAATCGTTGACCTGCTTGAAGCGGTCGAGGTCGATTACCATCAGGGTCGGCCGCAGCGTCGGCATGGTCTTGGCGAAGTTCGACACCGCGCCGAGCCGGTCGATGAACAGCTTGCGGTTGGGCAGGCCGGTGAGGTTGTCGTGCACGCTGTCGTGCAGCATCCGCTCTTCGGCGTTCTTGATTTCGGTGACGTCGGTCAGGGTGCCGACCACGCGGGTGACTTCGCCGTCGGTGCCGACCACCGGGCGCGCCTTCAGAGAGAACCACATGAAGTGGCCGTCCGGGGTGCGCAGCCGGAAATCCTGGGTCAGCCGGCCGCGGCGCTGGTCGAGCACGCTGTCGAGCGCGGCGCGGAAGCGGTCCTGGTCGAGCGGGTGCAAGACTTCGAGCCAGCTCGCAGCGGAGCCTTCCAGCGCGCCGCGCTTCAGGCCGAGCAGCGCTTCGGTCTCGGGGCTGGTGAACACCTTGTCGGCCGAGACGTCCCAATCCCAGATCAGATCGCCGGAGCCGATCAGCGCCAGGGCGCGGCGCTCGACGTCGGAGATCACTCCGCCGGTGGCGCCGCCACCCGAGAACGCGTGCTGCATCACGGTGAAGCCGATCAGCATCACGATCAGCACCAGGCCGCCGAGCAGCGCCGGGCCGACGATGTCGTTGGTGACGGTGCCTGCCACCGCCATGCCGGAGGCCACCACCCACACCACCAGCAGGAACCAGGTCGGGATCAGCAGCACCGCGCGGTCGAAGCCGTGGGTCGACAGATAGACGATCAGCGCGAAGCCGGCGAACGCGATCGCCACCAGGGAAATCCGGGCGATCCCGGACGCGACCGCCGGATCGAACAGCGCCAGCGCCACCAGCGAGCCAAGGAAGGCGAGCCATCCCAACGTGATGTGCGAATAGCGGACGTGCCAGCGACTGAGATTGAGATAGGCGAACAGGAACACGAGCAGCGTTGCCGCAAGGATCGCTTCGCCCGAAGCGCGCCAAACCCGTTCGGCGCCGGACGACATGTCCAGCACCTTGCCCCAGAAGCCGAAATCGATGCCGATATAGACCAGCACCGCCCAGGCCAGCGCCGCAGCGGCCGGGAACATGATGCTGCCCTTGACCACGAACAGGATGGTCAGCACCAGCGCCAACAGGCCGGAGATGCCGATCACGATGCCCTGGTACAGCGTGAACGAGTTGACCTTGTCCTTGTAGGCTTCCGGCTCCCACAGATAGAGCTGCGGCAGCTTGTCGGTGCGCAGCTCGGCCACGAAGGTGATCACCGAGCCGGGATCGAGCGTGACGCGGAAGATGTCGGCGGTCGCGCTGTCCTGCCGCTCGGGGCGGTCGCCGGTCGACGGCGTGATGGTGGCAATGCGCGACATGCCGAGGTCGGGCCACAACAGTCCGGAGCCGACCATCCGATAATGCGGCGCCACGATCAAACGATCGAGCTGGTCGTCGGAGTTGTTGGCGAGCGCGAACACCACCCAGTTCTGACCGCCTTCGCGGGCGCGCACCTCGACGCGGCGGACGATGCCATCATTGCCGGGCGCGGTGGAAATCTGAACCCGGTCGTTGTCGCTGTGCAGATGCTCCAGCACGCCGGTGAGGTCGATCGCCGGCGCGTCGCTGCGGACACTGACGGCATCGAGGGCGTGAGCCTGCGGAGCAGCCGCAACCAACATCACGCCCAGCGCCAGCAGCGCGAGGCATCTGATTAGACGCAAGTCGGTTCTCCGCGTTCACACCAGTCCGAATGGCGCGGCCCCGCGCGCCACGAGCCCCGGATAGATGCCATGAAAGCGTGCGAAAACATAGACTCTCTCGCCGGCCCCCGGGGTAGCCCCACTCACACAGTCAACACAATTTTGCCAATATGTTGGCTGGTTTCCATCCGCCGGTGAGCATCGGCGGCGTCCCGCAGCGCGAAGGTGCCGTCGATCAGCGGCTTGATCCGGCCCTGCTCGAGCAGAGGTAGCACCTTGGCTTCGATCGCCGCGACCATCGCGGCCTTATCGGCGTTGGAGCGCGGCCGCAGCGTCGAGCCGGTGTGGTGCAGCCGCTTGGTCATCAGCTTGACGAAGTTGACGTTGGCCTTGGCACCGCCAAGGAACGCGATCTGCACGATGCGGCCGTCCATCGCCGCGGCGTCGTAGTTGCGCTCGATGTAATCGCCGCCGACCATGTCGAGGATCACCTCGACGCCCTTGCCGCCAGTGGCTTCCTTCACCGCCGCGACGAAATCCTCGGTCTTGTAGTTGATGGCGCGGCTGGCGCCGAGCTTGAGGCAGGCGTCGGCTTTGTCCTGCGAGCCGACGGTGGTGATCACTTTCGATCCGAGCGCGACCGCAAGCTGGATCGCCATCGTACCGATACCGGACGAGCCGCCGTGCACCAGCAACGTTTCGCCGGGCTGCAGGCCGCCGCGCTCGAACACGTTGTGCCACACCGTCATCAGCGTCTCGGGCGTGGCGCCGGCTTCGATCATCGAATAGGCGGCCGGTACCTTCATCGCCTGCGCGTCCTGGGCGATGCAATATTCCGCGTAGCCGCCACCAGCCACCAGCGACATCACCTTGTCGCCGAGCTTGTGCCGGGAGGCGCCGTCGCCGAGCGCCACTACTTCGCCGGCGATTTCCAGGCCCGGCAGATCGCTTGCGCCGGGCGGCGGCGGATAGCTGCCGGAGCGCTGTGCCACATCGGGACGATTGACGCCGGCGGCCGCAACTTTGACCAGGATTTCCCCGGGGCCGGGCTTCGGCACGTCCCGCGTCTCGGGCAGCAGGACCTCGGGACCGCCGGGCTTGCTGATCCCAACCACGGTCATTTGCGAAGGGATCGGTTCCATGATTTTTCCTTGGCTGGCGAGGCGGGTGGGTGTCATCTGGCGAAGTAGGTTGTGATTAGACAGCCGGAGGGCGGCTGGCAACCGCAGCGGATCACGAACGGGCGAGGCACGATATGGCGATCGAAGAAGACGACAAGCCGAGGACCAAGACCAGCCACGACATCGGACAGGATTTGTCGCTGCTGTCGGTTGAAGAACTCAGCGGGCGTATCGCTTTACTGCAGGCCGAAATCGCCCGCCTCGAAACCGCGCTGACGATGAAGCGCGCGACCCGCGAAGCAGCGGATCGCATCTTCAAATCTTGAACGAAAAGTTGATAGCAGGGCGCGCCGCTGTCTCATGCTGGGACATTTGCTGGCGGCCGCGGTATGGCAAATCGACCGTAAACAAATCCGCTCATTTACGCGCGATTAAGCTTTCCCGCCTATTACTGTGGATGTCCATCTTTGGACCGAGTGGCTCCTGTCCACTCTGTTTTGACGCCTCCCTGTTATCAACTTAAAAGCCGCCGGAAACGGCGGCTCTTTTTTGGCCTCGGTATCGTCCGCAGTGCCGGCGTCACGCTTTGGTCATTGACCGCCACAATGCTGTCTCTGAAGCTGCGTTAACCTTTGCGCGCGGGTCCGCTGGACTCCACGCATAGGCGGCGTAATGATTTGTTCATCATAAGCCGGTGCGCACCTTCGCGAGCCGGCACAAGTATCCGGTAGTGTGAGGCGTTGACCATGTCTGATGTCGCGCAGGGCGAATCCGCTCTGGTGGTGCTCAGCGAACGGCTGACCAGTTCGGCAGCGTTCACTGCTCTGTTTCGGGAGGGCATGGATCTGGTCGAAGAGACCGCCGCCTATCTCGACGGCGACGGCCGCGCGGAGGCCAAGCAGCTCGACCGCGCGGTGAGCCTGAGCTACGCCACCGAAAGCATGCGCCTGACCACCCGGCTGATGCAGCTCGCCTCCTGGCTGCTGCTGCACCGGGCGGTGAAGGAAGGCGAGATGACGCTGATCCAGGCCAACCGCGAAAAGACCAAGGTCAAGCTGTCGGCCGCTGATCCGGGCGCGCCCGACGTGCTGGAACGGCTGCCGGAGCAGCTGCAGTCGCTGATCGCGCGGTCGATGAGCCTGCAAAGCCGGATCCGCCGGCTCGACTCCACCATGCACACCCCGCCGGAGCCGCCGGCGCTCGGCAACCCGCTGGTGCCGCAGCTCAATATGCTGAAGGCCGCGTTCGAGAACTGACGTCTCCGTCGTGGACCACAATTAAGGTGGACCACAATAAAAGTGGCTGTGGCCGGGCTCGCCCCGGCCATTGGCATTTTTGGGGGACCGGCTGGTTACCCCAGCGCCCAAGGCCCGCAGCGATTTGATCTGCCAACGCAAAACGCCCCGCGCGAGCGGGGCGTTTGTCGTATTGGGTCTCGAAAGAAGCGGCGAGCAGCCGGCGAAAAGCCGGCGCCGGCTCAATCCTTCTTGAGGAAGCCCGAGAACTTCTTCTGGAAGCGCGACACGCGGCCGCCGCGGTCCAGCACCTGCTGGGTGCCGCCGGTCCACGCCGGATGCGACTTCGGGTCGATGTCGAGGTTCAGCTTGTCGCCCTCTTTGCCCCAGGTCGACCGCGTCTGGTACTCGGTCCCGTCGGTCATGACGACGGTAATGGTATGATAGTCCGGGTGAATTTCGGTCTTCATGGGTGATCCCTTGCGCTCGCCGGCGCCTGCATCGCGATGATTTCGGGCGAATTTGCCGGGCTCTATATCCCAGGCGCGCCGCATGCACAAGGCACTGCACACGATCCGGTGACCGGGTTGTCCCGGATTTGCCAGCCGCGGGCATTGCGGCCTATGTGGTGCCAGCTAAAGCGTTTTCATCGATTTGGCAGTTCCGAATGACGGCACCGAATAAACCGCAGAGCTCCAACTCCGACGCGTCGGCGATCAGTTTGTCGCTGGACGCGATCGCGGCGACCGAGAACGTCGGGCCGCGCACCGGCACCTTGCGGGCCGATGCCGATCCGAGCCAGGTCGAGGAGGTCGCGGCCGTCGTCAAGCGCAGCCGGCTGAAGCCGCTGCTCTCGCTGATGCCGTATGTGGCCCGCTACCGCGGCCGCGCCACGCTGGCGCTGATCGCCCTGATCGTCGCGGCCGCCACGACCCTGGTGGTTCCTGTCGCGGTGCGTCGGCTGATCGATTTCGGCTTCAGCGCCGAAGGTGTCGAGCTGATCAACGGCTATTTCAGCGTCATGCTCGGCGTCGTGGTGGTACTCGCGGCCGCCAGCGCGGCCCGGTATTACCTGGTGATGACGATCGGCGAGCGGATCGTCGCCGACGTCCGGCGCGACGTGTTCCGGCATCTCACGGCGCTGTCGCCGGCGTTCTTCGATTCCGCCCGCAGCGGCGAGCTGATTTCGCGGCTGACCGCCGATACCACCCAAATCAAATCCGCCGTCGGCGCCTCGGTGTCGATCGCGCTGCGCAACATGCTGCTGTTCGTCGGCGCGATCTCGATGATGGTGATCTCGAGCCCGCGGCTGTCCGGCTTCGTGCTGGCGGCGATTCCGCTGATCGTGATTCCGCTGGTGGCGTTCGGGCGCTGGGTGCGGAGGCTGTCGCGCAATGCGCAGGACACGCTGGCGGACGCTTCGGCCTATGCGGCCGAACTGGTCGGCGCGATCCGTACCGTGCAGGCCTACACCAACGAACGCGTCGCCAATGCGCGGTTCGGCGGCGCGGTCGAAGAGTCCTACGAGGCGGCGCGCAGTTCGACCGGGGCGCGGGCGCTGCTCACCGCGATCATCATCTTCATCGTGTTCGCCAGCGTGGTGGCGATCCTGTGGGTCGGCTCGCACGACGTCGCCATCGGCGCCATGTCGCCGGGCCGGCTCGGCCAGTTCATTCTGTATGCGGTGTTTGCCGCCTCCAGCCTCGGCCAGCTCAGCGAAGTGTGGGGCGAAGTCTCGGCGGCCTCGGGCGCGGCCGAGCGGCTGTTCGAAATCCTGCGGGTGAAGCCCGAGATCGCCGCGCCGGCGAAGCCGAAGGCGCTGCCGATGCCGGTGCGCGGCGACGTGCTGTTCGACAATGTCAGCTTCTCCTATCCGACCCGGCCGGACTTCCTGGCGCTCGACGGCCTGTCGCTGAGCATCAAGGCCGGTGAGAAGGTCGCGATCGTCGGCCCCTCCGGCGCCGGCAAGAGCACGCTGTTTCATCTGTTGCTGCGGTTCTACGATCCGACCTCCGGCATTATTGCGCTGGACGGTGTCGCCATCAACGCCGCCGATCCGCAGGCGGTCCGCGAGCGGATCGCTCTGGTGCCGCAGGACTCGGTGGTGTTCGCCGCAACCGCGCGCGACAACATCAGCTTCGGCCGCGACGACGCCAGCGAGCTCGACGTCGAGCGCGCCGCCCAGCAGGCTCACGCCACCGAATTCATCTCGCGTCTGCCGGAAGGTTTCGACACCAAGCTCGGCGAACGCGGCGTGACGTTGTCCGGCGGCCAGCGCCAGCGGATCGCCATCGCCCGCGCGATCCTGCGCGACGCGCCGCTGCTGCTGCTGGACGAGGCGACTTCGTCGCTCGACGCTGAAAGCGAAGTGCTGGTGCAAACCGCGCTGCAGCAGCTGATGCGCGACCGCACCACGTTGGTGATCGCCCATCGGCTCGCCACCGTGCTGTCGTGCGACCGCATCGTGGTGATGGAGCACGGCCGCATCGTCGAACAGGGCACCCATGCCCAGCTCGTCGCCCGCGGCGGCCTCTACGCGCGTCTCGCGAAGCTGCAGTTCGAGGCGGCGTAGGTTCGCCTCATCAACGCCGTCATCGCCCGCGCAGGCGGGCGATCCAGTAGCCCGAGCCTTTCACTTCCAAAGCAACGCTTCGGAATACTGGATCCTCCGCATTCGCGGAGGATGACTATTGTGCTGGTTGAACTGACGACACGCTAAGCCGGCCGCCACAGCATGTTCAGCACCGGCCGGCCGGAGCTATTGAGCTCCTCGCTGGTCACTGCGAAGCCGTTGCGGCGATAGAATTTGATGGCGCGGTAGTTGTCGGCGTTGACCTTGAGGGTGACCTCGGTCGGCGAGCGCCGCTTGGCTTCGTCCACCAGCGCTTCGGCGACACCCCAGCCCCAATGCTCGGGTTCGACCACGAGCTGATCAAGATAACCGGCCGCGTCGATGGTGACGAAGCCGATGAGGGTGCGGTCCTGCTCGGCGACGATGATGGCGGCCTGCGGCACCAGCTCGGTGCGCCAGCGCTCGCGCCACCAGTCGACCCGCTTGGTGAAGTCGATCGCCGGGTAGGCGAGCTGCCAGGTCCGCAGCCACAGCGCGATAGCGGGGTCTTCGTCGGCTTCGGTGTAGGGGCGGAGGGTGAAGGTGGGCATGCTGATCAATCAAGCGCTAAGTCATTCCGGGGCGGGCGCAGCGAAGCTGCGCGCGAACCCGGAATCTGACAAGGGCGCTGGTCGAGATTCCGGGGTCGCGCTACGCGCGCCCCGGAATGACGAACTCGAGGGTGAAAAAGACGCTTCACCGCTCCGTCAGCTTCAGTTCGATCCGGCGGTTGCGCTTGTAGGCATCGTCGGTATCGGCGGTGTCGAGCGGCTGGAATTCGGCGAAGCCGGCGGCGACCAGACGCTGCGCCGGCACGCCGCGCGACATCAGATATTGCACGACTGAGATGGCGCGGGCGCTCGACAGCTCCCAGTTCGACTTGAAGCTGCCTGTGATCGGCCGCTTGTCGGTATGGCCGTCGACCCGGACCACCCAAGGCAGCTCGGCCGGGATCTTCTTGTCGAGCTCCTTCAGCGCGTCGGCGACCTTGTCGAGCTCGGCGCGGCCTTCCGGCAGCAGTAGTGCCTGGCCGGTGTCGAAGAACACTTCGGACTGGAACACGAAGCGATCGCCGACGATGCGGATGTCGGGCCGGTCGCCGAGGATGGCGCGCAGACGGCCGAAGAACTCCGAGCGGTAGCGCGACAGCTCCTGTACCCGCTGCGCCAGCGCGACGTTCAGCCGCTGGCCGAGATCGGCGATCTTGTTCTGGGACTCCTTGCCGCGCTTTTCGGATGCGTCGAGCGCCTCTTCGAGCGCGGCGAGCTGGCGGCGCAGCGCGGCGATCTGCTGGTTCAGCACCTCGACCTGCGCCAGTGCGCGCGCCGAGATCTGCTTTTCCGAATCCAGCGCTTTGTTGAGTTCGGTGGCGCGACCGGCGGCGTCGTTGCCGGCGCCGGCGAGGCCATCATACAGGCCCTTGACCCGGTCACGCTCGCTCTCGGCGGCCGACAGCCCGGCGCGCATCTGCGCGAGCTGCTCCTCCAGATTGAGCTTGCCGAGTTTTGCCAGCGACAGGATGTCGTTGAGCTGGGCGATCTTGGCGTTCAGCTCGGCCAGTGCCTTGTCCTTGCCGGTGACCTCCTGCGACAGGAAGAACTGCACCACCAGAAATACCGTGAGCAGGAACACGATGCCGAGGATCAGCGTCGACAGCGCATCGACGAAGCCCGGCCAGTAGTTGAAGCCGGACTCCTGCCGGCGGCCGCGGGCCAGCGCCATCAGCTCTTCTCCGGCTCGCGCAGGCTCTTCTCGGGCCGGTTCACCAGGGCGGACAATAGCTCCTTGATCTCGCGGTTCTGCTCGCCCTGGGCGTCCGCCCATTCGCGGATCATCTGCTGCTCGTTGCGCATGTGCCCGACCAGGCTCTGGATCGCATTGGCGAGGTTGGCCATCGCAGCGGTGGTGGCGCGGTTGGCGCCGCCATCTTCCAGCGTCAGCCGCAGCCGCTCCAGCGCGGCCTGCAGATCCGCGCTGCCGGCGAACGCGCCATCGTCCACCGAGCCGCGCACCGTCGAAGCCAGCCAGTCTTCGAGGTCGGTATAGAACCGGTTCTGCGCCTGGCTGGATTGCAGATCGAGGAAGCCGAGGACCAGCGAGCCGGCGAGGCCGAACAGCGACGACGAGAACGAAATCCCCATGCCGCCGAGCGGGGCGGCGAGGCCTTCCTTCAGCGTGTCGAACAGCGAGCCGGCGTCGCCGGTGACTTTCAGGCTGCCGATCACTCCGCCGATCGAGCTGACGGTCTCGATCAGGCCCCAGAAGGTGCCGAGCAGGCCGAGGAAGACCAACAGGCCGGTCATGTAGCGCGAGATGTCGCGCGCTTCGTCGAGCCTCGTGGCGATCGAGTCGAGCAGATGCCGCATCGTCTGCGGCGAGATCGCGATTCGGCCCGAGCGCTCGCCGCCGAGCATCGCGGCCATCGGCGCCAGCAGGCTCGGCCGCCGGTCGAGGGCGAGGCCTGGATCGCTGATGCGGAAATTGTTGACCCAGGCGACTTCGGGATACAGCCGGATCACCTGGCGGAAGGCCAGCACGATGCCGATCACCAGCACCGCGCAGATCAGGCCGTTGAGGCCCGGATTGGCCATGAAGGCAGCCAGGATCTGCTTGTACAGCACCACCACGATCAGCGCGCACAGCACCAGGAACACCAGCATCCGCACCAGGAAGATTCGCGGCGACGACAGCTTGTCGAGTTCGATCTCCATCGCCTGGCGCGGGGAAGGGCCTGAAGCCATCGTCTGTTCTGTCTCCGGTTTGCCGGAAGCGGCTGTTTCACCCAATATGGCACAGCACGGCGCGGAAGGAAGCGGTTGCGGCGGTTATCTGCCTCAGCGCGGTGCGGAACTCGAATCGAAACTCCGCTGCGGCCCAGAACGTATCTGGCATCTCAGCATGGCGGTCGAACGACGGGTGGATGATGACGGGTTTGTATCTCGGAGCGCTGGCGGGAATCGCAGTGGCGTTGGCGGTGCTGATGGCGGGCGCCTGGGTGGTGCAGCAGCGGACCGGCAATTCCGGCTGGGTCGATACCATCTGGACGTTCTCGCTCGGACTGACCGGTGCGGTGTCGTCGCTGTGGCCGATCGACGGCACCGCGCCGGACGTGAGGCAATGGCTGGTGGCGGTGCTGGTGGCGACATGGTCGCTGCGGCTCGGCTCGCACATCGCCGCCCGCACCCGGCACATCACCGACGATCCGCGCTACGCCGCCTATGCGGCGCAGTGGGGCGCCGACGCGCCGAAGCGGATGTTCTTCTTTCTGCAGAACCAGGCCTACGGCACCATCCCGCTGGTATTCGCGATCTTCGTCGCGGCGCATGCGCCGGCCGGCAGCCTGCGGCTGCAGGACTATCTCGGTGTGCTGATCCTGATCGTCGCGATCGCCGGCGAGGGGCTGTCGGATGCGCAGCTCAAGGCGTTCCGCGAAAATTCGGCCAATAAGGGCAAGGTCTGCGATGCCGGGCTGTGGCGGTGGTCGCGGCACCCGAACTACTTCTTCCAGTGGTTCGGCTGGCTGGCCTATCCGGTGATCGCGATCCCGTTCGCCGAGCCGCTGTCCTATCTGTGGGGCTACGCGGCGCTCCTGGCACCGCTGTTCATGTACTGGATCCTGGTGTACGTCACCGGCATTCCGCCGCTCGAGGAGCAGATGCTCAAATCGCGCGGCGACCGCTACCGTGACTATCAGGCCAGGACCTCGATGTTCTTTCCGCTGCCACCCCGGCGCTCCGCCACGCCATGAGCGGGCTCGCCTCGCTGATCGACATTGCCGAGCGGGTGCCGCTGCCGGACGCGGTGATCCGCGCCGGCATCCGGATGCTGTGCGCCCGCACCGCCGCCAAGATGGCGCTCGGCAACGCCGCCAGCGACGCGGCGTTCGCGCAGGCGATGGCGGCGCGCGAAGTCGCCGAGCATACTGACGCGGCGAACGCTCAGCACTACGAGGTCCCGGCTGAGTTTTTCGGCAAGGTGCTCGGGCCGCACCGCAAATACTCGTCCTGCTTCTATCGCGAGGCCGAGACCACGTTGGCGCAGGCCGAAGCGGAGGCGCTGCGGCTGACGATGGAGCATGCCGATCTGCGCGACGGCCAGGCGATCCTCGAACTCGGCTGCGGCTGGGGTTCGCTGTCGCTGGCGATGGCCGAGCGATTTCCCTATGCGCGGATCCTGTCGGTGTCGAACTCGGCGTCGCAGCGGCAGTACATCGAGGCTCAGGCCGCTGCGCGGCGACTGATGAACTTGCGCGTCGTCACCTGCGACATGAACGCGTTCGAACCGCACGACAAATTCGACCGGGTGGTCTCGGTCGAGATGTTCGAACACATGATGAACTGGCGCAAGCTGATGACCTGGATCCGCGGCTGGCTCAAGCCGGGCGGGTTGTTCTTCATGCACATCTTCAGTCATCGCCGCGGCGCTTACTTGTTCGATCGCACCGATCGCGCCGATTGGATCGCCCAGCATTTCTTCACCGGCGGGGTGATGCCGAGCCACCGGCTGATCCTGCAATACGCCGATCTGTTCAAGATCGACGAGCAATGGCGCTGGAGCGGCCGTCACTACCGGCGCACGGCCGAAGACTGGCTGGTCAATTTCGACAAGCACCGGGGCGAGATCGAAGCCATCCTTCGCCCGGTGTACGGCGACGACACCGCATTGTGGATGCGGCGCTGGCGCTGGTTCTTCCTCGCAACCTCCGGCCTGTTCGGCTACGCCGATGGCGACGAGTGGGGTGTCAGTCATTACCGCCTGAAGCCGGCCTGACTGTTCGTGCACCGGGGCGCGACGTGTTGTCGCTCTGCGCGTGCTGCAAAGCACGACGATGCGCGCGCTCGTTGTGGTGCCTCCTTCACGGCCAATTCACAACACAGTGAGCAGTAGTGTTTTCAAGCGGTTCTGGGCCCGAAAATCCCGCTTAATAAACAGCTAACTACATGGAACTAATCGCTTCTTGGTTCGTGAACCGGGCCGGCAAAATTGATCCGGCGCAATGCGGGCAGCGGTACTTTCCCTAGTTTTGCCTTCGACGAAAGCAGGAGGTGTGACGTGTTTCTGGATTCTGTCGGATCGCTCGTGTTGTTCCTGACGTGCGCCGTCGGCCCTGCGTTGATTGCGTATCTCGTCGTCGACGATCTGTGGCGTAAGGCAACTCAGCGTGCGCAACCGCAGCCCCCGGCTCCGGTGGTGACCGCCAAGCAGGCACCCGAGCGGCGTTTCGGCTGGTTCGCGTGGGCGAACTAAGTTCGGACTGAGCTTCGAGTTCAAGACGGGCGCACCCGCCGTCGAGCTTCCAGGGTGCTCATCGCAAACAGTGAGGAAAGAGCCTTGACCATTGTTGCATTGATCGCAGCGATCTACGGGCTGGTCGGCCTGATCGGTCTGGTGGCCTTGATCATCGGTGGCCGTGAGGTCGTGGCGCAGAACGCGCACTGGAAGCGCTTCGATGAAGCCCATTATTGGGACGAAGCGGCGGAAGACTGGCGGCCGCACGAACACGCCTCGCGGCCCGCGACGGCCTGATCGGACGTCGAACCGCTCGCGCCGATCGCGGCGCCAACTTGAAAATTCGAAGGCCGGCACCTGCGCCCTGCAGCTGCCGGCCTTTTCTTGTTCGCTGCTACTTGTCCTCGACGTATTCGAGAATGTCGCCGGGCTGACACTCGAGCACCGTGCAGATCCGTGACAGCGTCTCGAACCGGATGCCCTTCACCTTGCCGGATTTCAGCAACGAGACGTTCTGCTCGGTGATGCCGATCTGCTCGGCGAGCTCCTTCGAGCGCATCTTGCGCCGCGCCAGCATCACGTCGAGGTTGACTACGATCGCCATCGCCTACACGAAGCTCGCGTTCTCGTCGGCGAGCCGCGCCGCTTCGCGCATCACCGCCGCGACCGCCACCAGCACGCCGCCGACGATCACCGAGACATAGTCGTTGCTGGAGAACGTCAGCACCAGCAGACGTTGACCGGGGGGATTGCTCAGCGACAGTGCGAGCGCCAGGGCGGTCGCGGTGACGGGACCAAGCAGGCCCTGCGCCAGCACGGCGATGCCGAAGCGCTGCAGGTAGGTGGCTGCTGTGGTGGTGAAGACCTGGCCGCGCGCGAACTCTGCGAACAGCGCGCGCACATTGACCAGCCCCCACAGCATCACGGCCACCGGCACGGTGATGATGACAGCCGCCAGCGCCTGATTACCGGCGTCGAGCGGCAGCCGAGTGCCGATCTCGCCGAGCTTGGTCAGCAGCAGATTGCGGGTCCAGCTCGGGACCAGGAAGACGGCGCCGATCAGTCCCACGATCAGCACGATCCCGATCGTGCTCATCCATTCCATCGCGCGCGACAGCCGCACCAGCTTGGTGGCCGCCGGACCGGTCAGTCCGATCGAGGTGCCGGATAGTCGTGCTTGCATTGCAAGGCTCCATCATCTATTTCGAGATGAAATTATCGTAAAACGATAATTTATCATCGTCAAGATAGGATGAGCGTCATGTGCTTCCCCGCCTCGTTCAGATTTGCTGCCGCCGCCATGGCGCTCGGTGCCCTGACTGCCTGCAGCTCCGTTCCGATCACCTCGATGGTCAAGCTGGTGCGTACCGATCTGGCAGCAACTGATCCGGCGGTGCTGCGCATTGCCGTGCGGTTGCCGCAAGGGCTGCGGCCGCGCCGCGTGACCCTGCGCGTCACTGTCGCGGTGGGCGCAGAGAAACGCGAGCAGGCGTTCGTGCTGGCCGATCTGGACGATCCCGGCGAACTGTTGTCGCTGAAAGACGAAGTGACGAACGACACCATGATCTACGCGTTCCGGATCGCGCCCGAGGACGTGCCGCGTCTGCTCGCGGTCCGCGACCAGATGGCGGCCCATAAGGCGAAGGGCGAGCGTGGCTCGCTGACCATCGGGGTCGGCGCCGAAGCGTGCCGCATCGGCACGCTGCCGGCCAAAACGCTGATCACGACGTATCTGAAGACCGAACGCGCCGGCGACTTCTTCCCGCTGACGCGCGACGTCGATCTGCGCAAGGACGTGCCGAAAGAGGCTGTGCCCGAGCGCATTCCGCTGTGTAACTAAAGGGTCAGTTCTTCACCTCTCCCCGCGCGCGGGGTGAGGTCGGCCCGGATGAGCGTAGCGAAGCCGGGCCGGGTGAGGGGCGTCTCCACGAGTTCGAGCGTCTCGAACTGTTCGTGCGTAGTTGTCGTGATCGCCGCCGCGCTCGGCCGCTTGGAAACGCCCCCTCATCCCACTCTTCTCCCAGCGCGCGGGGAGAAGGAGTAGGCAGTGCATCGAAGGAGCGGCTCAGGGCTTCGGGCAGGTCGGCGGGGTATCGTCGGACCATTCGGGGGCCGACAATTCCAGATCGTTTAGGCCGAGCAAGCCGATCGCGCGCAGGGCCATGTGGTCGATCATTTCCGAGATCGAGCGCGGCCGCTGATAGAACGCCGGCGACAGCGGCGCCACGATGGCGCCGATCTCGGTTGCCTGCGCCATGCTGCGGATATGGCCGAGATGCAGCGGTGTTTCGCGCAGCATCAGCACCAGCCGGCGTCGCTCCTTGAGCTGCACGTCGGCGGCGCGCACCAGCAGATTGTCGAGATCGCCATGGGCGATCGCCGACAGCGTGCGGATCGAGCACGGCGCCACGATCATGCCGGAGGTGCGGAACGAGCCGGAGGCGATGCAGGCGCCGACATCTTCGATCTTATGGAAGCGATGCACCAGGTCGGCGGCGTGATCGAGCGCGTTCGGCCCGGCCTCGTAGGCGATGGTCCGCCGTGCGGCCTTCGACACTACCAGATGCACTTCGCAATCGACCGAGGCCAGCAGTTCGACCACCCGCAGCCCCACCGCGGCGCCCGAGGCGCCGCTGATGCCGACCACGATGCGGTGCTGCGTGCTCATCGGATCAGCCGGCGTTGCCCGGCCGCCGGTTGATGTTCCGGCGACAGTCCGAGGCTGGTCCACATCGCATCGACCCGTGCGATCACGTCCTTGTCCATCTCCAGCACCTTGCCCCACTCGCGCTCGGTCTCGGTGCCGATCTTGTTGGTGGCGTCGATGCCGAGCTTACCGCCGAGTCCGGATTTCGGCGAGGCGAAGTCGAGATAATCGATCGGGGTGTCGCTGATCGACACCATGTCGCGCGAGGTGTCGCAGCGTGTCGACACCGCCCACATCACGTCGGCCCAGTCGCGGACATCGACGTCGTCGTCGACGATGATCAGGAGCTTGGTATAGCTGAACTGCGGCAGCATCGACCACAGCCCCATCATCAGCCGGCGCGCCTGGCCGGGATAGCGTTTCTTGATCGAGGCGACGGCGATACGGTACGAGCACGCTTCCGGCGGCAGCCACAGATCGACGATCTCGGGGAATTGCCGCCGCGCGACCGGAAGAAACACGTCGTTGAACGCCTCGCCAAGTCGCGATGGCTCATCCGGCGGCCGTCCCGTATAGGTCGACAGATAGATCGGGTGGCGCCGCATGGTGATCGCGGTGATCCGCATCACCGGGAATTCCTCGACCGCGTTGTAATAGCCGGTGTGGTCGCCATATGGCCCCTCCGGCGCGGTCTCGGTCGGTGACACGAAGCCTTCCAGCACGATCTCGGCATCGGCCGGCACGCTGATCGGAATGGTCTGGCACGGCGTCAGGCTCGGACGCTCGCCGCCGAGCAGGCCGGCGAATTTGATTTCCGACACCGTCTCCGGTAGCGGCAGCACCGCGGAGAGAATCATCGACGGATCGGCGCCGATCACAATCGCGACCGGCATCTCGCGCTTGTCGGCCTTCCACTGGTGGTGGTGCTTGGCGCCGCCGCGATGCGCCAGCCAGCGCATGATGAGGCGATCCTTGCCCAGCACCTGCATCCGGTAGACGCCGACATTGTCGGTGCCGTGTGCGCCGGGCGGCGGCTTGGTGAAGACGAGGCCCCAGGTGATCAGCGGTGCCGGTTCGCCTGGCCAGGGGATCTGCACCGGCAGCCGGCCGAGATCGACCGCGTCGCCGGTCAGCACCACTTCCTGCACCGGCGCCGATTTCGCCAGCTTCGGTCGCATCGCCAGCGCGGCCTTGGCCATCGGCAGCTTGCTCAAAGCGTCGGTCAGGCTCTGCGGCGGTGCCGGCTCGCGCATTTCGGCGAGCGCCTCGCCGAGCCGCGACAGGTTTTCCGGCAGGATGCCGAGGCCCCAGGCCACCCGTTCGACGGTGCCGAACAGATTGACCAGGATCGGCATCTCGGACGGCGTGCCGTCGGCCTTGATCGGGTTTTCGATCAGGAGTGCCGGGCCACCGGCATGCAGCACACGACGATGGATTTCTGTGAGGTCATGGACCACCGACACCGGCTTGCGGATGCGGTGCAACTGTCCGCGTGATTCGAGATAGCCACTAAATGCACGCAGATCAGGGAAGGGCGGTTTGACGCGGCTCAGCATGGTGTCTCCCTGCGGACAACACTGGTCAGCACTTGCCATCGACCCTGTCTTTGATCAGGCGCAAAGAAGTACCGTCGGGGCCGGGCTACGCGAACTGTTCACGATAAGGTGGCCCATGTCGGTATCCAATTCGTCCGTCTCCAGGATGCCCGCGCCGCTTGCCCTCGCGACGCGGGTGTTGCCGCTGTTGCCACTGCAGGTGTTGCTCGGAATCTGCTTGCGCGAAATTCGCGCGCGCCATCCCCGGATCTTCGATCGCCTCGGTCCGCACACCGGCAAGCGATACGGCCTCGCGCCGACCGATCTGCCGATCGCGTTCGTGCTCGAGCCGCGCCGGATGAATCCGCGGGTTACGGTGGTGCGTACGCTGCCTACCAACATCCACGCGCGGATCGCGGGGCCGCTGTCGGCGCTGATCGGTATGACCGACGGCTCCTATGACGGCGACGCGCTGTTCTTCTCGCGCGACATCGAAATCGACGGCGACATGGAAGCGGTGGTCGCGCTGCGCAATGCGATCGACGATTCCCGCGTCGACTTCCTGAAAGAGTCGGTGGCGTGGTTCGGCCCGCTGGCGGCGCCGATCGAACGGATCTTGCGCAGCCTGGTCGGCGCGCAGCCCGGTTATCGCGAAGAGCTGGGTGTCGGAGGCGGAGGTTAGAGCATGGAACTGATCTGTCCCGCTGGTACGCCGGCAGCGCTGCACGATGCCGTCGCCGCAGGCGCCGATGCGATCTATTGTGGTTTCAACGACGAAACCAACGCGCGCAACTTCCCGGGGCTGAACTTCAGCCGCGAGGAGATGCGTGAGTCGATCGCGCACGCGCATCGCTACGGCACCAAGGTGCTGGTGGCGATCAACACCTTCGCCCGCGCCGGCAATGTCGAGCTGTGGCAGCGCGCGGTCGACGACGCGGTCGAAGCCGAGGCCGACGCGCTGATCCTCGCCGACGTCGGCGTGATGGATTACTGCGCCAAGACCCATCCGGAGCAGCGGTTGCACGTCTCGGTGCAGGCGGCTGCCGCGAATCCGGATTCGATCCGGTTCTATGTCGACAGCTTCAACGCGCAGCGCGTGGTGCTGCCGCGCGTGCTCAGCGTGCAGGAAATCGCCGCGATCACCAAAGAGGTGAAGGTCGAGACCGAGGTCTTCATCTTCGGCGGCCTGTGCGTGATGGAGGAGGGCCGCTGCTCGCTGTCGTCCTACGCCACCGGCAAGTCGCCGAACATGGACGGCGTGTGTTCGCCGGCCGCCTCGATCCAGTATCGCGAGCAGAACGGCTCGCTGGTGTCGCGGCTCGGTGAGTTCACCATCAACAAGTTCGCCAAGGGCGAGGCTGCGGCGTATCCGACGCTGTGCAAGGGCCGCTACCAGACCGACGAAGGCTGCGGCTATCTGTTCGAAGACCCGGCCAGCCTCGATGCCACCACGATGCTGCCGGACCTGCGCGCCGCCGGCGTCGCGGCGCTGAAGATCGAAGGCCGCCAGCGCGGCCGGGCCTATATCGAGCGGGTGGTGAAGACGTTCAAGGACGTGCTCGCCGCGCTCGATGACGGACGGCCGCTGCCGGTCGACGCACTGCGCGGCCTGACCGAAGGCCAATCCACCACCACCGGCGCCTACAAGAAGACCTGGCGCTGACAGCGTGGCGCCGACGCCCGTCGGCGCCGAGTGATTTTTCGCGAACCACCCACAGCGAGGCTACTCCCATGCAACTCACGCTTGGACCGGTGCTGTTCAACTGGAAGCCGGAAGAGTGGCGCGACTTCTATTTCCGCATCGCCGACGAAGCGCCGGTCGACACCGTCGTGGTCGGCGAGGTGGTGTGCTCGAAGCGCCAGCCGTTCCTCGAGGAGCACATCCCGGCGGTGGTCGAACGCCTCGCCGGCGCCGGCAAGAAGGTGCTGATGGGCTCGCTGGTGCTGATGTCGCTGCCGCGCGAGCGCAAGGCGATGGGCGAGCTCGCCGCCGACGACGGCTTCATGATGGAGGTCAATGACCTCTCCTGCCTCGGCATGCTCGGCGGCAGGGCGCACGCGATCGGTCCGTTCGTGAACATCTACAACGAGTCGACTGCGGCGTATTTCGCCTCGCGCGGCGCCGACCGCATCTGCCTGCCGCCGGAGCTGCCGCTGTCGGCGATCCGCAGCATCGCCAAGTCGCTGCCCGACGTGTCGTTCGAGGTGTTCTCGTTCGGCCGCGTGCCGCTGGCGATCTCGGCGCGCTGCTATCACGCCCGGCTCAACAAGCTGACGAAGGACAACTGCAAGTTCGTCTGCGAGCAGGACCCCGACGGTCTTGCCGTGACCACGCTCGATGACGAGCCGTTCCTGGCGATGAACGGCGTGCAGACGCTGTCCTACACCTGCGCCAGCCTGCTTGGCGACATCGACAAGCTCAAGGACGCCGGCGTCTCCTCGATGCGGCTGTCGCCGCAGCAGTGTGACATGGTGGCGGTCGCCAAGCTGTATCGCGAGGTGATCGACGGCAAGATCGCCGTCGCCGAAGGCGGGCAGAAGCTCGATCAGCTCTACCCTCTGAAGAAGTCCAACGGCTTCCTGTTCTCGAAGCCGGGCGCCGCGTTCGTGACTGACAGCGGCGACGTGCGGCGGATCGTGCCCGCCGCGTAAGCGCGGCGATTATTTGAAGCTCGGCGCCTCTCTACACAAACAACCGTCACCCTCCGCGCAAGCGGAGGGCCCAGTGCGGCCGTGCGCTGATCATTGAAGCAAAGCTCTGGATACTGGATCGCTCGTCTGCGCGGGCGATGGCGGCCGATTGTGTGGCATCGAGTGGCAATGCGGATCACCACTCGGTCCCGTCATGCGCAGGCTCGACCCGCCTGCGGGGCCGAAGCCCCTTCGGCGTGGCGAAGGCCCGCGCATCCATCCCGCGCGTGAGCGCGTGCGCAACAGCTTCATTTGAAGAAGATGGATCGCCGGGTCCAGCCCGGCGATGACGGCTTGCTTGGTTCGAAGAGGGAGCGTGCTCTCAGCCCGTTACGTCAGCGGCTTCAATATTCTGCACCTCGCCGCCGCCAAGGTCATCGACCATGGTGGGTACGCCGGATGTCGCCGGCGACGTTAATCCCGGGGCGCTCAGCCGGGCCAATTGCCGCTAGCCGAGCGTCTCGTCGAGCCAATCGAAGATTCGGGCGAAAGCCAATCGGTTGGCTCCGACTTGGCAATGCGCGCCGGCGCCTTCCGCCGTCGTGAAACGGATCAGGGTCTTACGACAGGTCAGGTGATCGTACAGTTGCTGGGGCTGTTGTGTGAAGAACAGATCTGCCTCGGCGTCGCAAACCAGCGTCGGGCAAGTGATCGCCTCCGCCACCCCATTGCGAAGATTGTAGTCGAGCATCTTAGCTAGGAAAGCGCGTGGTGACGCGGCGCCGGTCGACCACATCCCGTGCTCGTAGGCCCAGCGGAAAGTCGTCGACGTCTTCATTTGCTGCGCCAGCATCTGATCGATCGCCGGCGCTTGATCCGCTTTCAAACCCGACAGGAAGCCTTCGAGTTTTTCAGGCGGAACGTTCGCTTTGAAGGTGGCGGAAAAATCGTAGACGCCGTCATTGGCAATCAGAGCCGCAAGGCGCTTCTCGTAGGCGGCCGCCCGCGGGGCCAATAGCCCGCCCAGGCTGATTCCCATCAGCGCCAAGCGTTTCGGATCGACGTCGGGCCGCGTCAGCGCGAAATCGACCACCGGACCGACCGCATTTTCCCAGTCCGGCCTGAAGACGAGGCCGTCGCGATGCAGCGGGCCATATTGGCCGGGGCCGTCAAAAGCCAGGACATTATAGCCGCGTTCGACTGCCGCGCGTGCGCCGAACACATGCATCTCTTCAGCTGAACCGTCGAAGCCGGTATGCAGGATCAGAGTTGGACGCCGGCCAGGGCGGCCGGCTGAGTGGAAATAGCCGGGCAGCGTGCCGGTCCCGTATGGGATTTCGACGGGTTCGATGGCCGGTTCGTGCATCCTGGCGGCTTGGCCGTAGCATTCCACCGACCGCTTATAAGCCCGCAAAACCCTGGCGTCGTGCGGGCTTCCGTGCAGGAAGAAATCGGAGCACTGGTAGTAGGTCGCCGCGCGCAACAGACCATCTCGCGCGCTGACCCGATGGCCCCGCGCCAACTGTCTGGACGCTTCCTCTGCAACACGGTCTGCGGTCGCGTTCCATGCTGCGTACCAGCTATCCACGTCGCCAGCTTGGATGCTGTTGGCCGTCGCCAGAACTTCGCCAAATGATGAGCCGCCGTATTCTCCGGCTCCGATCGCTCGCAGCGTCTCGTACCAGAACTGATTATCGCTGGGAAACAGCAGCCGATCGACCGGAGGCGAGCCTGCCGCCGCTGGCGCTTGGCCAGCGTTGGTGAACAGAGTTGCAAGTGAAGTCGCGGCGAGAAAGAAACGACGATCCATGGGGAATGCTCCTGTAACGAGCCACCATGATAGGCGCCGAGGAGCGTTATTGCAAAATTTTTTGCGTTAAGGACTGTCGCGATGCAGCGTAATTCTCCTAAATCCCGACCTGGCGGTCGCGCGGCGCGGACAAAAACTGCTACGTTTCAAGCAGTTGCGGAGCTCGTCGCGGAAAAGGGACATGGGGCGGTAAGCATGACCGACGTGGCCGAGCGAGCCGGAGTCGCGGCGACGAGCCTCTATCGGCGCTGGGGAGACATCGGCTCGCTGATCCGCGAGGTCGCGGTCGAGCAGTTGATGCGCGACTATCCCATTCCCGACACGGGATCGATCGAGGGCGATCTCCGCCAGTGGGCGCGATCGATCGCTTTGACCTTAAGCCGGCCCGAAGGTTCGTCTTTCTTTCGCGCCTTCGTCGCCACCGCCACGCCGACACATGCCGGGACCGTGGCGCCGCCGGAAGCGTTGGCACGGCGGATCGAGCAGATTGAGCAGATGCTGGCGCGCGCGAATGCCCGCGGCGAACGCGCGCTCGCCGTCGATGACGTCATCGACTTTCTGCTCGCCCCGCTGTTCGTGCGCGCGCTTTTCGGCACGCCGCTCGACGAGGAAGCGGCCGAGGCTCTAGCCGAAAGGTTGCTGAAGAGATGGTGATGCAGAAGGAGGGCTGATCACGAGCCTCTCAGCTCAGCGGCTTCAGGATCCGCGCGAGTTCGGCGTGGATGGTTTCGTTGCCGCAGACGATGTCGCCGGTCTTGAGAACGTCGCCGCCGTTGATGTCGCCGACGGTGCCGCCGGCTTCGCGGATCATCACGATGCCGGCTGCGATGTCCCACGGCGACAGGTTGCGTTCCCAGAAGCCGTCGAAGCGGCCGGCCGCGACCGCGCCGAGGTCGAGCGAGGCGGTACCGAACCGGCGCAGGCCGGCGACCTTCGGCTGCAGGGCGGCCATCTCGCGCTGGTTCTGCGCGAAGTCACCGCGGCCGATATGCGGCAGGCCGCAGCCGATGACGCAGTCGTGGAGTTCACGGCGATTGGCGACGCGCAGGCGGGTGTCGTTGAGGAAGGCGCCCTTGCCGCGCTCGGCGATGTACAGCTCCTCATTGGCAGGATTGTAGATCACGCCAGCGATCATCGTGCCCTCGCGCTCGAGCCCGATCGAGATCGCGAAATGCGGGATGCCGTGCAGGAAGTTGGTGGTGCCGTCGAGCGGATCGACGATCCAGCGGTGGCTCTTGTCGGCGCCTTCGCGCACGCCGCCTTCCTCGCCGAGGAAGCCGTAGCCCGGCCGGGCTTTCGACAGGTCCTCGTACAGCATCTCCTCGGCGCGCTTGTCGGCGCGCGACACGAAGTTTGCCGGGCCCTTCAGCGACACCTGGAGATTCTCGATCTCGCCGAAGTCGCGCTTGAGGCTGCGGCCGGCGCGGCGCGCCGCCTTGACCATGACGTTGATGAGGGCGGAATGGATCATGGTCTGGTCTCGTGACGACCTGCGAATGGTCTGGTCGGGAAGGGGATGTGTGGGGTTTGCGGCCGCAAGGGGTGCCCTTTGCGGCGGGCGGCGTCAACCCCGGATCATTTGCCGCCGCCGATCCAGGTCCGCGCCGCCTCTTCGGCCTTGGCGCGATCCTCGGCCGACATCTGGGCCAGCGTCTGGTCGAGCTGCAGATCGCCCTTGCCGGCGGTCTTGGCGACCAGGTGCCATTTCATCGCCTCGTTGATGTCGCGCGGCGCGCCCTGGCCGGAGACCAGCACATGGGCGAGGCGGTTCTGGGCGATCGGGTTGTTGGCCCGCGCCGCCTTGCGCAGCAGCGCAACGGCGGCCGGCTCGTTCTTCGGGGTGCCGGTGCCGTTGTACAGCGCGATGGCGTATTCGACCTGGGCCGGGACGTTGCCGGCGAGCGCGGCGGCCTGCAGCAACCGCACCGACTGCTCGATGCTCTTGGTTACCCCTGTACCTTCCTTGTAGAAGGTCGCCAGCGCGTATTGGGCTTCCGGGTTGCCGGCATCGGCGGCCATCCGCAGCAGTTCGGCAGCGCGCTTGACGTCCTGCGGGAAGGTCTGGCCGTCGAGATAGAGCAGCGCCAGATTATAGGCTGCCTTCGGCTCGCCAAGCTTGGCAGCCTGCGCCAGCCATTTGGCGGCTTCCTCGCGGTTCGGCGGGCCGCCGCGGCCGCCCATCCGGGCCATGGCGAGGGCAAACATCGCCTCGCGGTCGCCGAGATCGGCCGCTCGCGAGTACCACTCCGCCGCCTTCTTGTAGTCGCGCTTCACGCCGAGGGCATTGGCATAGAGCTCGCCCAGCATGGTCATGGCCTTGGCGTCGTTGTCGGCGGCGCGCTTCTGCGCCAGTTCGAACGCGGTCTTGTAGAAGCCGCGCTGATAGGCGCCGTACACCAGGTCGACGTTGGGATCTTCGGCCGTGGCCGCGCCGCCCTCGGGGGCGGCCTTAGCGTCGGGTTTGTCTCCCGGCTTCTTGGCCTTGTCCTTCGCCTCGGTGGCGGGTGCCTTAGCCGGAGCCGGCGGCCTGGGCTTCGGCTTTTCCGGCTCCAGCGGCTTCGGGAATGGGTTGGGGCCAGACGGCGGCGACAGCGAAACTTGCGCCGCCGCGCCGGTGGCAAGCAGCAGTGAAGCCGCAACAATCGCGAACGCGCGCAGCGCCTTCATCGTCGAATCCAATGTGTCATTGCCGGGGGGCGGCAGCGAAGCCTTGACGTAGCGCTTCGCCGGCGTCCGCCAGCGCGGCCGTGGGATCGTCGGCGCCCCAGATGAAGTCGCCCACCAGCACGAAATCGGCACCTGCTGTGGCGAATTGATGGACTTCCTCGCGGCTGGTCGCATAGCCGACGCATGGCGGCTCGAACAGCTCGGCCCACCAGTCCAGCCGCTCGGCGATCGCCTCCGGCGACGGCCGGGTTCCATCGGCGCCGGGTTCGCCGAACAGCACGTAATCGGCGCCGGCTTCGCCGGCGATCATCGAATCATGGCGGGTTTCCAGCCCGCCGACGCCGGCGATCCGGGACGGCTGCAACTGCGGCAGCCATTCCTGCATCGCCTTGATGCCTGACAGATGCGCGCCGTCGGCGCCGCCGCGGGCCACCAGGTCGGCGTGGCCGTCGACCAGGAGCGCCGCGCCGCCTGCCTGCACCACTGGTGCCACCGCCTTGATCCGCGACGTCAGGGTCCGCGGATCGGACGACTCCAGCCGTAGCAGTACCGCCGCGATATCGGCAGCGGCGAGCAGCTTCGGCAGAGCCGCGGCCAGGGCGGCGGGATCGGCAGTCACCGGCGTCGCCAGATACAGGCGCGGCGCCGGACGCGATGGAGCAGGCTTGGCGTTCATACGGCTCAGGCGGCCTTCTTGGTTTCGAGCTCGGCGCTCCACTCGCCCTTGGCGGCGAGCGAGTTCATCCGGGCCCGGTGGGTGAACGCGGCCTGGCCGGCCGCGACGTTCTCGGCCTTGCCCGACCACGCCTTCTGCGGCGCGGCCTGCAGGGCACGGCCGTACGAGAAGGTGAGGCCCCAGGGCAGGCCACCGATCTTGTTCATGGCATCGAGGTGGGCCGTCGCTTCTTCGTCCGACTGGCCGCCGGACAGGAAGGCGATGCCCGGCACCGCCGACGGCACGCAGGCCTTCAGCAGCTTCACGGTCTTCTCGGCGACTTCCTGCACCGACGCCTTCTTAGCCGATTTCTTGCCGGGGACAGCCATGTTCGGCTTCAGGATCATGCCTTCAAGGGCGACGCGCTGGAAGTACAGTTGCTGGAAGGTTTCCTTCAGCACCCATTCGGTGATGCTGTAGCAGGTGTCGATGTCGTGGGCGCCGTCCATCAGCACCTCCGGCTCGACGATCGGCACGATCTGGGCCTGCTGGCACAGCGCCGCGTAGCGCGCCAGCGCGTGGGCGTTGGTCATGATCGCGGTGTGGCTCGGAACGCCACGGGCAGTGTCGATGTCGATCACCGCGCGCCACTTCGCGAACCGGGCACCCTGCTTGTAGTATTTGGCGAGCCGCTCGGCGAGCTTGTCGAGGCCGACCGTGATGGTTTCGCCCGGGCAGTTCGGCAGCGGCTGAGTGCCCTCGTCGACCTTGATGCCCGGAATGCTGCCGGCCTGCTCGATCAGCTTCACCAGCGGGGTGCCGTCGGCGGCGTTCTGCCAGATCGTCTCGTCGTACAGGATCACGCCGGAGACGTAGTCGCTCATCGCTTCCTTGGAGCGGAACAGCATCTCGCGATAGTCGCGGCGGTTGGTCTCGGTCGACTCCACCCCGATGACGTCGAACCGCTTCTTGATCGTCCCCGAGGACTCGTCGGCGGCGAGAATGCCTTTGCCGGGCGCGACCATGGCGCGAGCGATCTGGTTCAAGTCAGCGAGGTTCATCGCGTCTCTCCTTTGGCTGTTCTTGTTGGTTTGGGAAGCCGTTCGGACAGGGTCTTAGACAATGCCGAGGAAGATGGCGAGGGCGCGATTGACCGCGGCCATGTCGTCGGTGGAGAGGGAACCGATCACCGGGCCGACTTTCCGTCGTGCCAGCGAACCGATCTTTTCAATCATGATGCTGGAAGGGCTTCGCAGTCCATTTTCCTTCGTCGGCAAGACCAGGATACGCGTTCGCCGAGTGTCCAGCAGATGCGAAGTCAGCGGCAGGACGGTTACCGACGCAAGGTCGTCAAAACCATCAGACTGAATGACTAAAGCCGGCCGGGGCTTTCCGTAGTCTCCTGAAAACGCGACGGTGACCAGATCGCCGCGCTTCATGCTTTCCAATCACCGAAATCGGCCAGTTCCCACATGCCTTCCAGCACGATTTCGCTTTCGGGATCGGCGTTGATGAGTTCGCACTCTCGCCGGATCTCGGCCTTGTATTCCGGAGAGTTGTAGTCCTCCGGAACCCAGATCGTGACTGGCTTCAGGCCCATGGCCTTCATCTTTTCGCGGTGACGGCGGACCCGTTCGGCGCTGGCGCTGCGGGGCTTCGAGGCTCCACCGGAAGCGGCAGGGCGCTTGCCCTTGGCTGGCTTGTCGACCGGCTTGTCCATCGCAGGCCTCCTCCGACCGGAGCGTTACATGTAACGCAAGATAGGCTCCGGTGGAGGCGGTCGCAAGCCGGCGCCGCGGGGGCGCCGGCAGTAGGGATCACTTGACCTGGAGCACTTCGACGCCCGGCAGCGGCTTGCCTTCCATCCATTCCAGGAAGGCGCCGCCGGCGGTCGAGATGTAGGTGAAGTCGTCGGCGACGCCGGCATGGTTGAGCGCCGCGACGGTGTCGCCGCCGCCGGCGACCGACACCAGCTTGCCGGCCTTGGTGCGCTTGGCGGCATGTTTGGCGGCTTCGACCGTGCCCTTGTCGAACGGCGTCAGCTCGAAGGCGCCGACCGGGCCGTTCCACACCAGGGTCGCGGCATCGTCGATCGCGGCGTGAATGCGCTCGATCGAACGCGGGCCGACGTCGAGGATCATGGCATCGTCCGGGATGGCGTCGAGCCCGTAGGCGAACGACGGCGCATTGGCCTCGAAGTGATAGGCGACGGTGGCGTCGACCGGCAGGATGATGGCGCAGTTGGCGGCCTCGGCCTTGTCGAGGATGCGCAGCGCGGTCGGGGCCAGGTCCTTCTCGCACAGCGACTTGCCGACCTTGACGCCCTGGGCGTGCAGGAAGGTGTTGGCCATGCCGCCGCCGATCACCAGCGCCTGCACCTTGGTGACCAGGTTTTCGAGCAGGTCGATCTTGGTCGACACCTTGGCGCCGCCGACGATCGCGATCACCGGCTTCACCGGCGCTTCCAGCGCCTTGTTCAGCGCGACCAATTCGGCCTGCATGGTGCGGCCCGCGTAAGCCGGCAGCTTGTGGCCGAGGCCTTCGGTGGTGGCGTGGGCGCGGTGCGCGGCCGAGAACGCGTCGTTGACCCAGATGTCGCCGAGCTCGGCGAGCTTGGCGACGAACGCCGGATCGTTCTTCTCTTCCTCGGGATGGAAGCGGGTGTTTTCCAGGCACAGGATGTCGCCGTCGGCCATCGCGGCGATCGCCTTGGCGGCGGGCTCGCCGATGCAGTCGTCAGCGAAGCCGACCGGCTTCTTGATGACGTCGGCCAGCGCAGCAGCGACCGGCTTGAGCGAGTTCTTGTCGTCGCGGCCCTTCGGCCGGCCGAAATGCGCCAGCAGGATCACCTTGGCGCCCTTGCCCGACAGCTCGGTGATGGTCGGCATCACGCGTTCGAGCCGGGTGGTGTCGGTCACCTTGCCGGCGTCCATCGGCACGTTGAGATCGACGCGCAGCAGCACGCGCTTGCCCTTCAAATCGACGTCGTCGAGGGTGCGGAATGTCTTTGTCATGATGAACCCGGTGCCTTGGGTGTCATCCTTCGAGACGCCTCGCTGCGCTCGGCTCCTCAGGATGAGGGAGGATGAGGGGCGCACGAAGAACAGCTTCGGCGCGTCGAATGCGGCGCCCCATGGGAGAAGCGGGTAATAACCCGAACTTGGTCCATGAGGCGCCGTGTCGTTTTCGACTTCGTCGCTGAGCGACTTGGTCGACGAGATCGAGACTTAGTCGATTAGATCAGCTTGCCAATCGCGACGGCAGTGTCGGCCATGCGGTTGGAGAAGCCCCACTCGTTGTCGTACCACGACATCACGCGAACCAGCGTGCCGTTCTGCACCTTGGTCTGGTCCATGTGGAAGGTGGACGAGTGCGGATCGTGGTTGAAGTCGATCGAGACGTTCGGCGCGTTGGTGTAGCCGAGGATGCCCTTCAGCTCCTGCTCGGCGGCGCGCTTGATCGCTTCGTTGATCTCTTCCTTGGTGGTGGCCTTCTTGGCGATGATCTTGAGGTCGACCACCGAGACGTTCGGGGTCGGCACGCGGATCGCGACGCCGTCCAGCTTGCCCTTCAGCTCCGGCAGCACCAGGCCGATCGCCTTGGCGGCGCCGGTCGAAGTCGGGATCATCGACATCGCCGCGGCGCGGCCGCGGTAGAGATCCTTGTGCATGGTGTCCAGCGTCGGCTGGTCGCCGGTGTAGGCGTGGATCGTGGTCATGAAGCCGGTTTCGATGCCGACGGTGTCGTTGAGCACCTTGGCGACCGGAGCCAGGCAGTTCGTGGTGCACGAGCCGTTCGAAACCACCATGTGGTCCTTGGACAGGGTCTCGTGGTTGACGCCATACACGATGGTCGCGTCAGCGCCGTCCGACGGAGCCGAAACCAGCACGCGCTTGGCGCCGGCGGTCAGCAGCGTGGCGGCCTTGTCGCGCGCGGTGAAGATACCGGTGCATTCCAGCGCGATGTCGACGCCGACTTCCTTGTACGGCAGCGCCGAAGGATCCTTGATCGCCGTCACCTTGATCTTGCCGCGGCCGGCATCGATGGTGTCGCCGTCGACCTTGACCTCGAACGGGAAGCGGCCGTGGACGGAGTCGAAGCGGAGCAGATGGGCGTTGGTCTCAACGGGGCCGAGATCGTTGATCGCAACGACTTCGATATCCTTACGACCGGACTCGTAGATCGCCCGCAGAACGTTGCGGCCGATACGGCCAAACCCATTGATCGCGACCCGGACTGCCATCCAATTTCTCCTCGCTGCAGATGATTTTCAGTTCTATGGCGGGGCCCGCCCCGTACTCTTGCGCGGTTTCATGCCCAAAATGCCGAGCAGTTGCAATCCGCTCGTTCATGATTCAGATCAAAGACTTACCGCAGGCGCGGCCCACCTGATGCGGTGAACCGCCGCGCCTGAAAAACTGCGCGATCCTTAATCGCCCGAGTGTGGGCGCCGAGATATTAGGCGGCAAGCCGACGCTTAGCGGCGTCCGCCACAGCTTCGGCGGTGATTCCGAAGTGCTTGTAGAGGTCCTTGGCCGGTGCGCTGGCGCCGAAGCCGGTCATGCCGACGAAGCCGCCGTCCGGACCGATCACCGCGTCCCAGCCGAACCGCACCGCGGCTTCGACCGCGACCTTGACCGGTGCATCGCCGATGATCGCCGCGCGGGTGGCATCGTCCTGAGCCAGCAGCAGATCGAGCGACGGCACCGACACGACGCGGGCGGCGACGCCCTGCACCTCGAGCAGCTTCTGGGCCGCGACTGCGATCTCGACCTCGGAACCGGTGGCGAAGATCGAAACCTGCGCCTTGCCGGGTGCCGGGATCAGCTCATAGCCGCCGGTGGCGCAGAGGTTGGCCTCGGACGTCGCGGTGCGGACCTGGGCGAGGTTCTGCCGCGACAGCGCCAGCAAGGTTGGCCCATTGGTGTTTTCCAGTGCGAGCTGCCAGCACTCGGCGGTTTCCACCGCGTCGGCCGGGCGGAATACCCGCATGTTCGGCATCGCCCGCAGCGCCGCGAGATGTTCGACCGGCTGATGCGTCGGGCCGTCTTCGCCGAGCCCGATCGAGTCGTGGGTCATGATGTACACGACCGGCACATGCGACAGCGCCGCCACCCGCATCGACGGGCGGGCGTAGTCGGTGAAGCACAGGAAGGTGCCGCCCGCGGGCGCAAACCCGCCGTGCATCGCCAAGCCGTTCATCGCCGCCGCCATGCCCATCTCGCGGATGCCGTAGTGGATGTAGCGGCCGGAGAAATCGTCCGGCGTCACGTCCTTGGCCTGCTTGACGCGGGTGTTGTTGGAGGGCGTCAGGTCGGCGGAGCCGAGCAGCAGCTCGGGTACCACGGGCGTCAGCGCTTCCAGCGCCAGCTCGCTGGCCTTGCGGGTCGCGATGGTCTGCGGCTCGGCAACCAGCTTGTCCTTGAGCGTACGGATCGCGTCCGCAATCGCCGCCGGCCGCTTGCGGTCGATCACCCGGCGCTTGAAATCGTCGCGCTTGTCCGCTGGCAGGGCGTCGAACCGCGCCAGCCAGTCGGCGCGCGCCGATGCCCCCTGCTTGCCGACATTGCGCCAGGCGCTGAGCACGTCGTCGGGAATCTCGAACGGGCCGTAATCCCAGCCGAGCGCCTTCTTGGCGCCCGCGAGCTCCTCGGCTCCGAGCGGCTCGCCATGGGCCTTCGAGGTGCCGGCCTTATGCGGCGCGCCGAACCCGATCGTGGTCTTGCAGGCGATCATGGTCGGCCGGTCGGAGGCCTGGGCTTTGCGGATCGCGTCGGCGATCGCCTTGTGGTCGTGGCCGTCGATCCGGAACGAATTCCAGCCATGCGCCTGGAAGCGCGCGACCTGGTCGACATTGTCGGTCAGCGACAGCGGCCCGTCGATCGAGATGCCGTTGTCGTCGTACAGGAAGATCAGCTTCGACAGCCTGAGATGCCCGGCTAGTGCGATCGCTTCGTGGCTGACGCCTTCCATCAGGTCGCCGTCCGAGCACAGCACGTAGGTGTAGTGATCGACGATGTCGCCGAACTCCGCTTGCAACAGTCGTTCTGCCAGCGCGGTGCCGACCGAGGAGGCGACGCCCTGGCCGAGCGGACCGGTGGTGGTCTCGACCGAGGAGGTGATGCAGTTCTCAGGATGCCCCGGCGTCTTGGAGTCGAGCTGACGGAAATTCTTGATCTGGTCGAGCGTCAGCTCCTCATTGCCGGTCAGATACAGCAGCGCATAGAGCAGCATCGAGCCATGGCCGGCCGAGAGGATGAAGCGGTCGCGATCCGGCCAGTGCGGGTCGACCGCATCGAATTTCAAGAACTGCGTCCACAGCACGGTCGCGACGTCGGCGGCGCCCATCGGCAGCCCGGGATGGCCGGATTTGGCTTTTTCCACCGCATCCATCGCCAGCGCCCGGATTGCGTTTGCCATACGGGAATGATCGACCTGCGCCATGATGGATCTCGCTGAAAAATGAGGGATGCCGTGTTCCGGTGGAATCGGAACGTGCCCTGCCTTGATGGCAGGGCGATGAACAGAACAGATGGGGGTGAGCAGCCGGAGAAGCCAGTTCGGCATAGCACCCGATACCGTTAAGGCCAATATTAGGGCCGGAAACCGGCGTTCCGAGGGGCGCTTTGCAGTGCATAGTTCAGCGGCAGCGTTGCGCTGGGCTTCTGCGCCACGTAAATTTCATGCTCTAAAGGCTTGTTCAATCGTGGCTTTTGTGGGGGTCCCCAGAGACCTCGGGTGTGGGAGCTTGCGAGGGGTCGCGCAACGAGCATGACGGATCGTCCTGCCCACGGTTCCATCGCTACCGATCAGGCACCGGCCGAGATCGTTGCGGCGGCTCGCCGCCTTGCGGCGGCGCTCGAAGCGCTGGAAAGCGCGGTGGAACGGCGTGCCGAGGCCGACCGCGACGAGGACGAGCTGGCATCGCGAATCCAGGCGCTCGGCGCCGATCGTTCGCGCCTCGCCGATGAACTCGACGGTGCGTTGGTACGCAGCCGCAAGCTCGAGCGGGTCAATCGCGAGATCGCGCAGCGGCTCGACTCCGCGATCGACACCATCCGTCACGTGCTCGACACGGAAGCAGGCGATCCACAGCCGGCCGAGGAGGAGTCATGAGCTCGAGCGACTCCGCTGGATCCGCCAACCACGTCAGCGTCACCATCAACGGCCGGCAATACCGGATGGCCTGCGAGCCAGGCCAGGAGCCGCAGCTGCTCGGGCTCGCTGAAAATCTCGAGACACGGATCCAGAGCCTGCGCGGCCGGTTCGGCGAGATCGGCGACGCGCGGCTGACTGTGATGGCGGCGCTGATGATGGCCGACGAACTCCTCGACGCCCACGGCCGCATTGCCTCGCTGCAGCAGGAGGTCGATGCCCTGCGCAACGACCGCGCCGCTGCGCTCGATCGCACGGTCTCGACCAACCGCGCCGTCGCCGCTGCACTCAACAGCGCCGCCGAACGCATCGAACGCACCACCCAAGTGCTCAACCGCACGATCGGCGGCGGCATCGCGATCGGATAGTTGTTACTCCGTCATTCTGGGGCACGCGCAGAGCGCGTGAACCCGAAATCCCGACATGTTGAAATGCCGGTTGCTCGACAGCTCCAGATTCCGGGTTCGCTCGCGTTCGCGAGCGCCCCGGAATGACGCTTTGAACTACTGCTTTCGTAACACCGCCACCAATTCGACATGAGGCGTGTACTTGAACTGATCGACCGGGATCACGCGTTCGAGCTTGTAGCCGCCATCGATCAACAGTTTCGCATCGCGGGCGAAGGTGGTGGCGTTACAGGAGACGGCGATCACCAGAGGCACCCGGCTCGCTGCGAGCTGCGCGGCCTGCGCCTGCGCGCCCTGGCGCGGGGGATCGAACAGCACGGCGTCGAAGTCGCGGAGTTCGGGCGGTGCCAGCGGGCGACGGAATAGATCGCGTGCTTCGGCCTTCACCGGCTTCAGCCCCGACGTTGCCGGCGCGGCCTTCTGTAGCGCCGTGACCGCCGGCGCATCGCTGTCACAGGCGAATACTCGCGCCTTTTCGGCGAGACGTAGCGCGAAAGGGCCGACGCCGCAGAACAAATCCGCGACCTGCTTGGCGCGGCCGAGATTCGCCATCGCCAGCTCCGCCAGCGTCTGTTCGCCAAGCGCCGTCGCCTGCAGGAACACACCCGGCGGCAGCGTCACTTTGGCCTTGCCGATCGCCACCACCGGCGGCCGGCGCAGCAGAACTAATTCACCGTGGCGCGTCAGCCGGGCGAGCTTGTGCTTCTCGGCGAGTTGCGAGAGTGAAGTGATCATCTTCGGCGGCAGCGGCCCGGAGCCGCGCACGTCGATATCGAGGCCGTTCTCGGTGGCGGTGACTTGAATGTCGAGCGGCTTGCCGACCGGCGTCAGCGCTTCGGCCAGCGCCCAGGCCGCCTCCAGCGCGCCGTTCAGCCCCGGATCGAGGATCGGGCAGTGATCGATGCCGATGATGTCGTGGCTCGCGGTGGCGCTGAAGCCGACCTTGAGAATGTCGTGCGTGCCGCGGCGGGCATGCAGCGTGATGCGGCGGCGGCCGGCGCCGTGGGCGTCGATCAGCGGGTCGACCGGAACGTCGATCCCGGCTTGGGCCAGCGTCTCGATTACTAGGTTGCGTTTCCACGTCCGATACGGCTCGTCGCGCAAATGCTGGATGGCGCAGCCGCCGCACACGCCGAAATGCGGACAGAACGGCGCCACCCGGTCGGGGCTGGGGATCTCGACGCGCAGTAGTTTGCGGCGGTCGGGATGACCCTGCACCGGTTCGGCCTCGACAGTTTCGCCGGGCAGGGCGAACGGCACGTAGGTCGCGCCGCCTTGCGACAGGCTGACGCCGTCGCCGCGGTGGCCGAGCTGATCGATCGTCAGGGTTTGGATCATGGCGATGCGATAGTCCCCGGCCGGCAGGCCGTAAAGCCGGAAGTGATCAGGCGGCGACGGCCGCGGCCATCGCGTCGCGCGTCAGCCGGTGGAATCGCCACACCAGCAGCGCCGCATAGACGACGAGGCCGACCGCGAGCCCGATCCAGACACCGAACGGTCCGAGGTCGGTGTGGAAGCCGAGCACCCAGCAGAACGGAAAACCGATCACCCAGAACCCGAGCACCGCGAACAGCAGCGGCACCTTGGTGTCGTTGCGGCCGCGCAGCGCGCCGTTGGCGACGACCTGCAGGCCGTCGGCAATGAAGAAGCTCGCGCCGACGATCAGCAGTGCCGCGGTCAGCGTCGCGGTTTCGATCGAGGTGTCGGAATCGCCGAGGAACAGCTGCGGGATCTGATGCCGCGTCAGCGCAACCAGCAGGGTCATCGCGGCCATGAACACGAAGCCGAGGCCGATCGCCGCAAAGCCGGCGCGTCGCGCGGACGGCGGATCGCCGCGGCCGACCGCATGGCCGACCCGCACCGTGGCGGCGACCGAGATCCCCATCGGCACCATGAACATGATCGCGGCCACCTGCAGCGCGATCTGATGCGCGGCGAGTGCGGTGGTGCCGAACTTGCCCATCAGCAGCGCGGCGGCGCCGAATACACCGTATTCCAGCACGGAAGCGCCGGAGATCGGCAGGCCGAGCTGCAGCAGCCGGCGCATAAGCTCGCCGTCGAACCGGAACAGTTCGCCGAACACTTGGTATTTCCGGAACGGGCGCATCGTCACGCACACCACGGCGGCGGCGATACACATCGCCCACGACACGATGCTGGTGGCGAGGCCGGCGCCGAAGATCTCCAGCCGCGGCAGGCCGAACGAGCCGTGGATCAGTACGTAAGCGAGGCCGAGGTTGATCGGGATCGCGGTCAGCATGATCCACAGCGCCGGCTCGGGCCGGTTCACCGCGCCCATCAAGCCGCGCAGCGCGATGAATAGCCAGCCCGGCACCAGCGACCATGCCAGCCCGTCGAGATAATCACCGGCAAGCCGCGAGGTCGCAGGATTTTGGCCGAGCGCGACCAGCAGCTCTTCGCCATAGAGCTGGCCGAGCGTCAGCGGCACACCGGCGATCACGCCCGCCCACAGGCCGACGCGCAGTGAAGCACGCACCTGACGCGGCGCGCGGGCGCCGAACGCCTGTGCGGCCAGCGGCGTCACCGCGGAGACCAGACCCAGACCCATCGTGAAGGTCGAAAACAGCACGAAATGCGCCAGCGCCGCCGCGGCCACGGCGGCATCGCCGAGCCGGCCGATCAGCGCCAGATCGGTGGTCATCATCGCGATCTGGCCGAGCTGCGTCAGCGCCATCGGCCACGCGAGCCACAGCGTTTCGATCAGCTCTGTCCGCCACGCAGACGATTTCGCCGGCGCAAGCGCGCCGGCGGCGATGTTGGAACCAGGTGCGGTCATGGCGCGCACCATAGCCGAAGTTGCGGCCGGAGTAAGACTTTGGTTCCGGCCAAGTCGTCGCGCCCAGGACGCCTTCAGCCGCGCTTCGCACCGAGGAAGAACTCGACATTGCCGTCGCCGCCGGCGATCGACGAGGCAAATACCTCGATGTCGCGGCAACCAAGCGAGGCGGCGAAGGCGACGGCCTCGTCGCACACCGCGCGGTGCACCTTGGCGTCGCGGACGATGCCGCGCTTCGAGGGCGCCTCGAACTGCGGCTTGATCAGTGCCAGCAGACTCATCGGCGATGCGGCGAGCGACAGCGCAGCGGGCAGCACCTGTTTCAGTGAGATGAAGCTGGCATCGATCACCACGACGTCCGGCCGCTGCGGCAGCCGCGTGCCTTCGAGTTTGCGGATGTCGGTCTCTTCCATCGAGACGATCTTGGGATGGCCGCGCAGCGAAGCGTGGAGTTGATCGCGGCCGACATCAACCGCGAACACCAGCGCGGCACCGTGTGCCAGCAGCACCTCGGTGAAGCCGCCGGTGGAGGAGCCGACGTCGAGGCAGACGTGATCCTCGATCTCGATCGGATAGCGCTCCAGCGCGCCGGCGAGCTTGACGCCGCCCCGCGACACCCAGGGATGCGCCGGCTGCGCTTCGAGCACGGCATCAAGCGCGATCGGCTCAGAGACTTTCATCACTGGTTTGCCGTCCGCGACTACGAGGCTGGCCTCGATCGCCGCCTGCGCCCGCGCGCGGCTGTCGAACAGGCCGCGTTCGACCAGCACGACATCGGCGCGCTTGCGGGGCGTGGAGTCCGATGACTTGGCCATGGTCAGCGCGCCTGTTGCGGCCGCAGCCGCTCTGCCGCGATCTGAAGACAGGCGGTGAAGCTGTCGAGATCGTGCCACAGGTCGGCCGGCCGCCGGCGTGGCGTCACTAACGGAGCCCCGTACAGATCGAGGCAGTGGATCAGCATCAGGTTGTCGGCGAGGCCGAAGTCCTCGACCGCCAGTCGGTCGGCGCCGATCAGCAGACCGTTGCGGCTCTCGACGGTTTCGAACTGCTTGACGCGCGCGACGTAGTTCGCCGGATCGTTCGAATAGCCGAGCACCAGCTTGCCGCGTCCGGCCATGTAGCCGAGTTCGTACACCGTGCCGGCGTCGGCGCTGGGGCCGCGAAACGGCGTCAGATTGGCGATGATGGCGTCGGCATCATTCATCATCGCTTCGTTGCCGCGGAAGATCTGCAGCGACGCGTCGTGCGCGGCGAGCGCCACCGCGTTGTCGAGCGGAAACAGGCCGGTGAAGCCGTGGTCTGCGCACAGCGCGGCTTTGCGCCGGCCGATCAACAGCGCATCGGGCAGGAATACGTCGGGACCGGCGAGGTAGATCTTCATGGTCGGGTGGGTGCAAATTCACCCTCCCCTGGAGGGGGAGGGTCAGAGCACGCCGGCGCAGCCCGGGAAATCTCTGCCAGGGGCGCGCGTGTCAGCGCCTCAGGCCAGCTTCGAGGTCTCGGTCGCGGCATCCTTGCCGAGCACGTCGAACACCTTCTTGACGATTGCCTTGGCGTCGAGGCCGGCGCGGGCGTACATCGCCACCGGATTGTCGTGATCCATGAATACGTCGGGCAGCACCAGCGCCCGCATCTTCACTTCGCCGTCGAGCATGCCGTGCTCGGCCAGCGTCTGCATCACGTGGCTGCCGAAACCGCCGATCGAACCTTCTTCGATGGTGAGCAGCACTTCGTGGTCGCGGGCGAGCTTCAGCACCAGCTCGACATCGAGCGGCTTCATGAAACGCGCATCGGCGACGGTGGTGGAGAGGCCGAGGGTGGCGAGTTCGTCCGCGGCCTTCTCCGCCTCGGCGAGCCGGGTGCCGAACGACAGCAGCGCGACCTTGTTGCCCTGGCGGATCACGCGGCCCTTGCCGATTTCCAGCGGAATGCCGACTTCCGGCATCTCGACGCCGCGGCCTTCGCCGCGCGGATAGCGCACCGCGCTCGGCCGGTCGTCGATCGCCACCTGGGTGGCGACCATGTGCACCAGCTCGGCTTCGTCGGCCGCAGCCATGATCACCATGTTGGGGAGGCAGCCGAGATAGGCGTTGTCGAACGAACCGGCGTGGGTGGCGCCGTCGGCTCCGACGAGGCCCGCGCGGTCGATCGCAAAGCGCACCGGCAGCTTCTGGATCGCGACGTCGTGCACGATCTGGTCGTAGGCGCGCTGCAGGAAGGTCGAGTAGATCGCGCAGAACGGCTTGTAGCCTTCGGTGGCGAGGCCGGCCGCGAAGGTCACGGCGTGCTGTTCGGCAATGCCGACGTCGAACGTGCGCTTCGGGAAGGCCTTCTCGAAGATGTCGATGCCGGTGCCCGACGGCATCGCCGCGGTGATGCCGACGATCTTGTCGTCCTTCTGGGCTTCCTTGACCAGGCTCTGGCCGAACACGTTCTGATAGGAGGGGGCGTTCGACTTGGCCTTGGCCTGGGCGCCGGTGGCGATATCGAACTTGACCACCGCGTGATACTTGTCGGCCGCCGCTTCGGCCGGGCCGTAGCCCTTGCCCTTCTGGGTGACGACGTGGATCAGGAACGGGCCGGTGTCGGCATCACGGACGTTCTGCAGGATCGGCAGCAGGTGGTCGAGGTTGTGGCCGTCGACCGGGCCGACGTAGTAGAAACCGAGTTCCTCGAACAGGGTGCCGCCGCCCATCATGAAGCCGCGGGAATATTCCTCGGCGCGGGCGGCGCGGTCGGCGATCAGCTTCGGCAGGTGCTTCCCGATCTGCTTGCCGGCCTCGCGCAGCGACCGATAGGTCTTGCCCGAGTACAGCCGCGACAGATAGGCGGACATCGCGCCGACAGGCGGGGCGATCGACATGTTGTTGTCATTGAGGATGACGATCAGCCGGGAGTTCATCGCACCGGCATTGTTCATCGCCTCGTAGGCCATGCCGGCCGAGATCGAACCGTCGCCAATCACCGCGATGACGTTGTTCTTCTTGCCGGCGAGTTCGCTGGCGACCGCCATGCCGAGGCCGGCCGAGATCGAGGTCGAGGAGTGGCCGGCGCCGAACGGGTCGTGGTCGCTCTCGGTGCGCTTGGTGAAGCCGGACAGGCCGCCGCCGGTGCGCAGGGTGCGGATGCGGTCGCGCCGGCCGGTCAGAATCTTGTGCGGGTAGGCCTGGTGGCCAACGTCCCAGATCAGCCGGTCGCGCGGGGTGTCGAACACATAGTGCAGTGCGGTGGTCAGTTCGACCACGCCGAGCCCGGCGCCAAAATGCCCGCCGGTGACCGATACCGCGTCGATCGTCTCCAATCGCAATTCGTCGGCGACCTGCCGAACCTGATCGATCCGCAGCTTGCGCAGATCTTCCGGTGTGCGAATGGTGTCGAGAAGCGGTGTTTTACTAAATTCGGTCACGGCGATATTCCAGTCTTATAACTATAGGGTGGTGAGTCCCTCGACGAATGGTCCGAGTGTCCAGTCTGCGCGAGCCTCACCCGGCTCCCGCACTCCTACGTCAGGAGAAATCAACGATCGAAGCGTAGTGTGCGCTCCCGATCGTCGAAGTGACCTCGATCACTTATTGCGGCTGCACACGTCCACCGAACTTGACAGTGCCATCCCGGCGAGTGTCAAGCGCGGCGCATAAGCTCATACCTTTACACAAACCCGTCTTTAAAGCCAACCATCGGCCGCCCAAGGCTTGGTCAGGCTGCGTAAACTTTCGGCCAACAGGGTTGATGGGGGTAATTTCGGAACTCCAGTGTTGCGCCGCAAACACGGTGGGTGCCTGGATGGTGGCGCAAACAATTACCTTTACGTATGGTTGAGTTACTGCACGTCCAGCGGCTCGGTGCCGGTCGGAGCGCCCTGCGCGTCGGTGGTAATCTTGTCCACGCGGGCTTCGGCCTGCCGCAGCAGATCCTCACAGCGGCGCTTCAAAGCTTCACCGCGTTCATAAATCGTGACCGACTCCTCGAGCGGCACCTTGCCGTCTTCGAGCCGCTTGACGATGGTCTCGAGTTCCTCGAGGGCGCGCTCGAAGCTGAGCTTTTTCACATCGGTGGTTGCGGCTTCGGCCATTTCGCATTCCCAGCTGCACCGCGCGGGGGGCGCGGCAGCATTGTTTTGGTTGTTGTTCTTGGTCGCCTGACGGGGCGGCTGGTTCAAGCGCCCATCAGGGCGCCGACGTGAGCCGCAACCGATTCACTCAGGCCCTGGAGGTCATATCCCCCCTCGAGGACCGAGACAATCCGCCCGCCGGCGGTCTGGGCCGCGACCTCCATCAGGCGTTCGGTGACCCAGCCGAAATCTTCGGCGCGCAGGTTCAGGCTGGCCAGCGGATCGCGGTAATGGGCGTCGAAACCGGCCGAAATCACGATCAATTCCGGCGAAAACCGCTTGAGCTGGGGCAGGATCAGCTGCTCGAACGCGAACCGGAACTCGGTGCCACCGTCTTCGGAGGCGAGGGGGGCGTTGACGATATTGTCATATTCGCCGCGCTCGCCCTGGGAGCCGGTACCTGGGAACAGCGGCATCTGGTGAGTTGAGCAATACATCACGGTGCGATCGCCCCAGAAGATGTCCTGGGTGCCGTTGCCGTGGTGGACGTCGAAATCCACCACTGCGGCGCGCTCGATGCCGTATTGCCGCTGGGCGTAGCGCGCGGCGATCGCCGCATTGCCGAAGAAGCAGAACCCCATCGGCTTGGTGATTTCGGCATGGTGCCCCGGTGGACGGGTGGCCACGAAGGCGTTGGCGGCCTCGCCCTTCATCACCGCGTCCACCGCGGCGACCGAGCCGCCGACACCGCGTAGCGCGGCTTCGAACGTGCCGGGCGACATCGAGGTGTCACCGTCGACATAGACGATGCCGGTGGACGGCGACATGTGGCGCAGCTCGACGATGTGGTGATCGGTGTGGCACAGCGCGATGTGCTCGAGCGAGCCGATCGGCGACTCCGCGCGCGCCAGCGGTGCAAAGCGTTCTTCACCGAGCGTCTTGTTGATGGCGACGAGCCGCGCAGCGCGCTCAGGATGTCCTTCCGGCGTGTGATGGTCGAGGCACGCGGAATGGGTCAGAAAAAGCGTGGTCATTCAGAAGTGCCCGGGCGCCGATCTGTGTCTGCGATATATTCGAATGAATGTAGTTATTCGCAGCGACGAGCGAAAGGGCCGCTTAAGGCTTAGCCGGCCGCAAGCTTAATTCAATCGCGTCACCCGGTCGGTCGGCGGCGGCGCCACCGGGCTGTGAGTCTTGAAATAAGAGAACAACGCGTCGACGTCGTACACGCCGGTTTGCGGTGCAGCACCGTCCTTGAACACGGTGAAGCCGTCGCCGCCGGCTGCCAGATAGGCGTTGAGCGTCACCCGATAGGTGCGGTTCGGGTCGATCGGCGCTCCGTTCAGCGACATCCTGTCGGGCGGAATTCGTCCGCCGGGGGCGCCCGCCGCATCCCAGGCGAAGTGAAAACCCTTCGACACCTGCAGAATTCGCGGCCGCGCCGGCTCAGCCCATTGCTGTTCGAGCGCCGCCTTGAGCTGAGCGCCGGTCAGCGTCATCGTCACCAGCTGATTGCGGAACGGCTGCGCGGCGAACACCTGGCCGAATGTCACTGCTCCGCCTTCGCCGCCCAGGACATCGGAGCGGACGCCGCCCGGATTGGTCAGCGCGATCTCAGCGCCGCCTTTGTCCTTGTCGAGGGTGGCGGCGAGCTGAGCATCGGCGACGACGTCGCCGAGTACGCTCTCGCCGGCCACGTTCGGCATCCGCGACAGTGCCGAAGTCACCGAGCCTGCCGGCCGCGCCGCGATCGGGCCGGCCAGTTTGTCGTAGGCGGCGATCAGTTCGGTCTGCGCCGGATCCTTGGCCAGCGTTTCGGTTCGGACGATCGTGTTATTGGCCGCAGCGCTGATCACGTCGCCGGTGGTCGGATCGAGCTTGAGGTCGATCGCGGTGACGATGGTGCCGTATTTGTCGCCGCTGGTGACGAGGCGGCCGTCGATCCGGCAGGTGTAGGCGCGGTGGGTGTGGCCGCTGATCACCACGTCGACGGCGCGATCGAGCTTGTTGACGATCTCGACGATCGGGCCGGAGATGCCCGGGCATTCGTTGTAGTCGCCGGTCGGAAAACCACCTTCATGGATTAGCACCACGATCGCCTCGACGCCCTTGGCCTTCAGCTCCGGGATCAGGGCGTTGACGGTCTCGGCCTCGTCCTTGAATGAAAGTCCGGCGACACCTGGCGGTGACACCATATTCGGCGTGTTCTTCAGCGTCAGCCCGATGAACGCCACCGGCACACCGCCGAACTTGCGGATCGCATAGGGCGGAAACACCGTCTTGCCGGTCGCGGTCTCGACCGTGGAGGCGGCCAGATAGTTGAACGCCGCGCCCTTGAACGGATGCGGCCCCTGGCAGCCGTCGACCGGATGGCAGCCGCCGTTCTGCATCCGGAGCAGCTCGGTCTTGCCCTCGTCGAATTCGTGATTGCCGACCGAGGACAGCGCCAGCCCCATCAGCGACAGCGACTCGATGGTCGGCTCGTCGTGAAACATCGCCGACAGAAACGGGCTGGCGCCAATCAGATCGCCGGCGGCGACGAAGATTGCATTGGGATGATCCTTGCGCAGCGCTTTGACCAGCGTCGCCATATGTTCGGCGCCGCCGGCGGGGACGTGAATCTTCTTGGTCCGATCGGCCGGATCGTCGATCGTGATGCCGCCGGGCGGTGGCTGCAAATTGCCGTGGAAGTCGTTGATCGCGAGAATCCGCAGATCGACCGGCGGCGGCAGCAATTCGGCCGCGCGCGGTGCGGGCACGAATGCGACAGTGAGCGCGGCGGCGGTGGCGAGCAGGGCTAGGCGGGAGCGGAGCTTGATCATCGGCGATCCGAGCAGAGCTTTTTTCTGGCTTCGCATCGCCTGCCGCGCGAGCGAATGCAAGTGGCGTCGGTTTGCCGCAGGGTGCCGGCGATACGCCGCCGAATACCAACCTTGCCGAGGTGCCGATTGAACTGGACACAGGCACCACTTTACTGATGACGTTCAATCGCGCACCTGCCGTCGAGTCGGGTGCGCTCGTACAAGACCGGGGATGACGCATGAAGATGTTCACGCTCGCCAAGCCCGCCGCAGGAATCATCGGTGCGCTGGCGCTCGTCGGCACGATCTCGCTGGCCGGCGCACAGCAGCCGCGGGAAGGCGAGCGCCCCCAGCCGCGCCTCGCTGACCTGATGCAAGGCGCGCAGGTCGGGCACATCAAACTCTGGTATGCTGGCAAGGCCGGCAATTGGGGGCTCGCCACTTACGAGACCAAGCAGCTCAAGACTCGGCTCGAAGACGCCGCTCAGCTGTATCAGAGCCTACCGGTCAACGACGTCACCACCATGGCCAAGCCGATCCAGGCGGTGTCGGCGGCGATCGCCGCCAAGGACGTTCGCGAATTCGCCCGCGCCTATGACGAGCTCACCGCCGGCTGCAATTCCTGCCACCAGTCGGTGAAGCTCGGCTTTGTCCATTTGCGGACGCCGTCGTCGAACCCGTTCAGCGATCAGAATTTCGCACCGGGGAAGAAGTAATCAGCTCGGCTGCGGCACCCGGCGGGTGCCGCACAGGCTCATGCCTTCTTCCGCTGGAAGAACCGCATGAAGGCGTTGACGGCTTCGGGCGATTTCATTCGCTCGCCGAACAGATGAGTTTCCTGATCGATCCGCCGGGTGATCTCGTCGGGCGCCAGCCGCAGCAGCTTACGTGAGATCGCCACCGCTTCGGCCGGCAGCGCGCAGATTTCCCGCGCGGCTTTCTTGGCTTCCATTTCGGTCTGGCCCGGCGCCACGACGACGTTGACGAAACCGGCGACGCGGGCGTTCTCGGCCGTCATCGTGTGGCCCATCACCAGCGTGGCGAACGCGCGCTGATAGCCCATGGTGCGCGGCATCAGCAGGCTGGAGGCGCCCTCCGGCACCAGTCCGAGCTGGATGAACGGCGTCGAGAACGTCGCCGTGGTCGAGGCCAGCACGTAGTCGCAGTGAAACAGCATCGTGGTGCCGATGCCGATCGCGATGCCGTCGACAGCAGCAATGATCGGCTTCACATTGTGAGCCAGCGAATACAGAAATTTGGTGGCGTTGGTGACGCGCGCGGCGCCGCTGGTATCGGTGCCGGCTTTGAGGAAATCGTCGAGATCGTTGCCGGCGGTGAACACGCCGGAGCCGCCGGTGATGATCAGGCAGCGGATGTCGGGATTGTTCTGCGCGGTGTCGATCGCGTGGCTCATCTCGCGATACATGTCCTGCGTCAGCGCGTTCTTCTTTTCCGGCCGGCGCATGGTGATCACGCGCGTGCCGTCTTCATCCGTGACGATCAGATGCTCCGTCATGGCATTTCCCCCTAAGACTCGGCGTCCCCGCATCGAGCGGAGCGCTCCTCGGTACGCACCGTATCACGTTCGTCCGTGACGTCAGCTGACGCCCCCGCCGCCCGCGACGAATTTCTGTCGAAGCGCAGGCCTTAAGCGATGCACACAAAATAAAGGGTGGCTGCGACGCAGCCACCCCGGAGTTCTTCGTAAGCCGAAGGATCAACTTAGGCAGTCAGCACCGCCTCGGCACCGGCCACAGACGCCGCGCTGTCGACCACGCTGCGCTCCAGCGCAGGGGCCTGCACCGCGACGGTCTCGGCGAAGAACCGTGCCAGCGCGACGTAGCGCGACGGATCGTTGATGCCTTCGAGATCGCGCGCCGCGAGCGCTTCGGCCGCCAGCGCGCAGCCGCCGAGCGTGGCGCCGAACAGACGCAGGTAGGGCGTGGCGCCGGCCAGCGCGTCGTTGGTGTCGCTGCCGAGCTTGTCCAGGAGATAACGGCTGGTGCGGTCGAGCGCTTCCAGCCCCTCGCGCAGCCGCAGGCCGGTGAGGCCGAAGCCCGGATCGTTCGATGCTTCCACATCCTTGACGATCAGCGTCAGCTCGTCGAGCAGCGCGAACACCGAGGCGCCGCCGTTAGCGCCAAGCTTGCGGGTGACGAGGTCGATCGCCTGGATGCCGTTGGTGCCTTCATAGATCGGCGCAATCCGCGCGTCGCGGTAGTGCTGCGCGGCGCCGGTCTCTTCGATGAAGCCCATGCCGCCATGGATCTGGACGCCGAGCGAGGCGACTTCGATGCCGATGTCGGTGGAGAACGCCTTGGCGATCGGCGTCAGCAACGCGCCGCGCGCCGCGGCGGAGGCTTTGACCTTCGGGTCGGTGCTGCGCGCCGCGATGTCGAGTGCCACCGCGGTCGAGTAACAGATGGTGCGTGCGGCGCCGATCAGCGCCCGCATCGTCAGCAGCGTGCGCTTGACGTCGGGGTGCTTGATGATCGGATCCGACCCCGGGCCGGCGCTGCCGATCGCGCGGCCTTGTTTGCGCTCCTGCGCATAGGCCAGCGCCTGCTGATAGGCGCGGTCTGCAATGCCGACGCCTTCGAGGCCGACCGCAAGGCGGGCCTGGTTCATCATCGTGAACATGCACTGCATGCCGCGGTTTTCTTCGCCGATCAGATAGCCGATTGCGCCGCCGTGGTCGCCCATCGTCATGGTGCAGGTCGGCGAGGCGTGGATGCCGAGCTTGTGCTCGACGCCGCTCGGATAGATGTCGTTGCGGGCCCCGAGCGTGCCGTCGGCGTTGACGAGGAATTTCGGCACCAGGAATAGCGAGATGCCCTTGGTGCCGGCCGGCGCATCCGGCAGCCGCGCGAGCACGAAATGCACGATGTTGTCGGTCATGTCGTGGTCGCCGTAGGTGATGAAGATCTTGCTGCCGAAGATCTTGTAGCTGCCGTCGGCGGCACGCTCGGCGCGGGTGCGCAGCGCGCCGACGTCGGAGCCGGCCTGCGGCTCGGTGAGCTGCATCGTGCCGGTCCACTCACCGGAGATCAGCTTGCCGAGATAGACCTGCTTCAGCGCGTCGCTGCCGTGGGTGTGCAGCGCGTCGATCGCCGACAGGGTGAGCAGCGGGCACAGCCCGAACGCCATGTTGGACGACGCCCAGATCTCGGTGCAGGCGGCGTTGACCGCCATCGGCAGCCCCTGGCCGCCGAAATCCTCCGGTCCCGACACCGCATTCCAGCCGGCGGCGATCCAGCGCTGATAGGCATCCGGCCAGCCCGGCGCGGTGGTGACCTTGCCATGCTCGAGCTTGATGCCGTGCTTGTCGCCGACCCGGTTCAGCGGCGCCAGGATGTCGCTGGCGAACTTGCCCGCCTCGTCCAGAACTTGCGCGGTGATCTCGCTGTCGTAGTCGCCAAAATGGCCGGCGGCGACGGCGGCCTGCAATCCCGCACCGTGGTTCAGGGAAAGAAGGATGTCGTCGATCGGAGCGCGATAGGTCATGTTGATGTCCCGGCTGACGGAAGGATGCCGGCCTTTTTCCACGAAAACCCATTCCCCTCAACCGTCCGTCGCGTCGCGCCGGCTCTGCAGCCGGACCGGCCACACGCCGCGCACGACGCTTTCGGCGGTTGAAATGCCGCTTGGGTGTCGATAGACCGGCGGAGCCGAAGCGAATCCGCCATCCGGCCGCCCTGCGCGGCCCGGAACCGGCTGTTGGGGCGTAGCCAAGCGGTAAGGCAGGGGATTTTGATTCCCCCATGCGGAGGTTCGATCCCTCCCGCCCCAGCCAATTATTTCAACAGCTTAAGTCAGGCGCGACGGCCTATCTCGATGCATGGGTGTCGGACATCCGCCTTGCGGCCGTCGCTCGAACTCCCCCATAGTCGCTGCCCACAGAGCTGGTTGGGAGGCCGGCGGCGATGGACTCCTTCGACATCCTTTGGCTGCAAGGAGCCAGCTGCGGCGGCTGCACCATGGCGGCACTGGAAGGCGGGCATTCCGGCTGGTTTGCCGAGCTGAAGCGGTTCGGCATCGATCTGCTGTGGCATCCTTCCGTGAGCGAGGCGACCGCCGAAGAGGCGGTGGCGATCTTCGAACGCATTGCGTCCGGCGAGCAGAAGCTCGGCGCGTTGGTGCTGGAAGGCGCCGTGCTGCGCGGGCCAAATGGCAGTGGCCGGTTCAATATGCTCGGTGGCACCGGGCGTTCGATGCTGCATTGGGTGACGGCGCTGGCGCCGCGCGCCGATTATGTGGTCGCGGCGGGAAGCTGCGCGGCGTTCGGCGGCGTGCCGATGGCGGGGGGCAATCCGACCGACGCCAGCGGCCTGCAATATGCGGCGGCAGAGCCAGGCGGCGTCCTCGGCACGGCGTTCCGCTCCCGCGCCGGGCTGCCGGTCATCAACATCGCCGGCTGCGCGCCGCATCCCGGCTGGATTTCCGAAACACTGGCCGCGCTGGCGCTTGGCGGTGTCGACACCGCTGCGCTCGATGCGTTCGGCCGGCCGCGTTTCTTCGCCGATCATCTGGCGCATCACGGCTGCGCCCGCAACGAGTACTACGAGTTCAAGGCCAGCGCCGAGGAGCTGTCGCAGCAGGGCTGCCTGATGGAGCATCTCGGCTGCAAGGCGACCCAGGCGGTCGGCGACTGCAATCAGCGCGGCTGGAACGGCAGCGGCTCCTGCACCAGCGGCGGCTATGCCTGCATCGCCTGCACCTCGCCGGGCTTCGAGTCCTCCCAGGGCTTCATGGAAACCGCCAAGCTCGCCGGCATTCCGGTCGGCCTGCCGCTGGATATGCCGAAGGCGTGGTTCGTCGCGCTGGCGGCGCTGTCGAAATCGGCGACACCGAAGCGGGTTCGGGCCAACGCGGCGGCGGATCACATCGTGGTGCCGCCGCGCAGCGATCCCGGCCGGCGGCCATGACGCGGCGAATTACGGTCGGCCCGTTCAACCGCGTCGAGGGCGACCTGGAAGTGCGGCTCGATCTCGACGACGGCGTCGTCCGGTCGGCCGAAGTCACTGCGCCTTTGTATCGCGGCTTCGAACAAATCCTGCGCGGGCGATCGGCGATGGATGCGCTGACCCTGGTGCCGCGGATCTGCGGCATCTGCTCGGTGTCGCAGTCGATGGCCGCGGTGGCGGCGCTGCGGGCAGCCGGCGGCGTGCGGCCGGCGCGCAACGGCGTGCTTGCCGCCAATTTGGCGCACGCGGCTGAGAACGCGGCCGATCACCTGACGCACTTCAATCTGTTCTTCATGCCGGACTTCGCCCGCGATGCTTATGCGGGGCGGCCGTGGCATCCTGAGATCGCGGCTCGCTTCAAGGCGGTGCAAGGCAGCGCGGCGCAGGCGATGCTGCCGGCGCGGGCAAGGCTGTTGCAGATCATGGGCCTGCTCGCCGGCAAATGGCCGCACAGCTTGGCGTTTCAGCCGGGCGGCACGACCTGCGCGATCGATCTCGGCGAGCGGGTGCAACTGCTGTCGATCATCGGCGATTTCCGTGATTTTCTCGAACGCACAATGTTCGGCGACAGTCTCGACAACCTGCTGGCGATCGACAGCGTGGCGGCACTGGAAGCTTGGCGCGACGGCCGCGGCGGCGATTTCGCCAGTTTCCTTGCGGTGGCCGACGATCTTGCGCTGCATCGGCTCGGCCGGATCGCGCTGCCGCTGATGAGCTTCGGCGCCTATCACGGCGAGGATGCGCCGCTGTTTGCGGCCGGCGTGCTCGATTCAGCCAGTGCGGCGCGGACGTCGTTCGATCCTGCCGCGATCACCGAGGATGTGGCCCACGCCTGGATGCGCGACACCTCGCTGTCGCCGCTGGAAGCCGACACCGACCCCGATGCGGACAAGCCCGCCGGCTACAGCTGGTGCAAGGCGCCGCGGCTTGGCGGCGGTCCGGCCGAAGTCGGCGCTATGGCCCGGCAGGCGATCGACGGCGATCCGCTGATCCGCGATTGTGTCGCCCGTTTCGGTTCGTGCGTCACAACCCGCGTCATCGCGCGGCTGCGCGAGACCGCCCGGCTGGCGCTTGCGATGCATCAGTGGGCGCGGCAACTCGATCTTGCCGAGCCGTTTCTGGAGCGGGGCGAGCGGGGACGGGACGGCACCGGCATTGGCCTCGTCGAAGCTGCCCGCGGCAGCCTCGGTCACTGGATCGAGCTGCGCGGAGACAGCATCCGCCGCTATCAGATCATCGCGCCGACCAGCTGGAATTTCTCGCCGCGTGATCGCGGCGGCGTTCCGGGGCCGCTCGAACAAGCGCTGGTCGGCACGCCGGTCGGTGATGCCGGCGCACGCGCAGTGACGATCCAGCACGTCGTGCGTTCGTTCGATCCCTGCATGGTGTGCACCGCGCACTAACTGCTTGGCTGATCGCACCTGCGGTCACTCGGTTGTCAGCGCCGCAACCGGCTTATCACCTCGTCGTTTCCCGAAGCCCAGGGGGCTCACCCGAGATCGCGGAGCTTTACCGTTGCTATCAAGCACTTGATGCAGTGCGTCATTTCTACGCGTCGCTGGCACGGTTCTTGCGATCTCTCGTGAAGTTGCGAAGTCCGCACAGAGACTTCGAGAGGGCGGGACACCGGGAGCCATCATGGGTGCAGTGACGGAAACCTTTTACGAGGTGATCAGGCGGCAGGGGATTACGCGGCGCAGCTTCGTGAAATTCTGCAGTCTCACGGCCACCAGTCTCGGCCTCGGGCCGATCGGCGCCACCCAGATCGCGCATGCGCTGGAGACCAAGCCGCGCGTGCCGGTGATCTGGATGCACGGGCTGGAATGCACCTGCTGCTCGGAGAGCTTTATCCGCTCGGCGCATCCTCTGGTGAAGGATGCGGTGCTGTCGATGATCTCGCTCGATTACGACGACACCATCATGGCGGCGGCAGGCCATCAGGCCGACGCGATCCTCGAAGAGACTCGCAAGAAGTACAAAGGCCAGTACGTGCTGGCGGTGGAGGGCAATCCGCCGTTGAACGAAGACGGCATGTTCTGCATCGACGGCGGCCGCCCGTTCGTCGAGAAGCTGAAGGAAATGGCCGAAGACTCGATGGCGGTGATCGCCTGGGGTAGCTGCGCCTCCTGGGGCTGCGTACAGGCCGCCAAGCCCAACCCGACCAATGCCACCCCGATCGACAAGGTGATCCGCAACAAGCCGGTGATCAAGGTGCCGGGCTGCCCGCCGATCGCCGAAGTCATGACCGGCGTCGTTTCCTACATCATAACCTTTGGACGGCTGCCCGAGCTCGACCGCCAGGGCCGGCCGAAGATGTTCTACTCGCAGCGCATCCACGACAAATGCTATCGCCGGCCGCATTTCGACGCCGGTCAGTTCGTCGAGGAATGGGACGACGACGGCGCGCGCAAGGGCTACTGCCTCTACAAGATGGGCTGCAAGGGCCCGACCACCTACAACGCCTGTTCGACGGTGCGCTGGAACGGCGGCGTGTCGTTCCCGATCCAGTCGGGCCATGGCTGCATTGGCTGCTCGGAAGACGCGTTCTGGGACAAGGGCTCGTTCTACGACCGGCTCACCACCATCAATCAGTTCGGTATCGAGGCCAACGCCGACAAGATCGGCGCCACGGTCGCCGGCGTCGTCGGCACGGCGATCGCCGCGCACGCCGCGGTGACCACCGTGCGCAATCTGTCGCGCCGCAAGGAAGTCCCGAACGGCAACGGTACCTCCAACGGCAAGTCGGCTTAAGGCCCAGGACGCAGCATCATGACCAACGTCACGACTCCCAACGGCTTCAAGCTCGACAATGCCGGCCGCCGCGTCGTCGTCGATCCGGTGACCCGGATCGAGGGGCACCTGCGCGTCGAGGTCAATGTCGACAGCAACAACGTCATCCGCAACGCGGTGTCGACCGGCACGATGTGGCGCGGCATCGAGGTGATCCTCAAGGGCCGCGATCCGCGCGACGCTTGGGCGTTCACCCAGCGGATCTGCGGCGTTTGCACCGGCACTCACGCGCTCACGTCGGTACGCGCCGTCGAGAACGCGCTGAAGATCAACGTGCCGGAGAACGCCAACACCATCCGCAACATCATGCAGCTCGCGCTGTATGTGCATGATCATCTGGTTCACTTCTATCATCTGCACGCGCTCGACTGGGTCGACGTGGTGTCGGCCCTGAAGGCTGATCCGAAGGCCACTTCGGCGCTGGCGCAGTCGATCTCGCCGTGGCCGATGTCGTCGCCGGGCTACTTCAAGGATCTGCAGATCCGCCTGACCAAGTTCGTCGAGAGCGGCCAGCTCGGCCCGTTCAAGAACGGCTATTGGGGCCATCCCGCCTACAAGCTGCCGCCCGAAGCCAATCTGATGGCGGTGGCGCACTATCTCGAGGCGCTCGATTTCCAGAAGGAGATCGTCAAGATCCACACCATCTACGGCGGCAAGAACCCGCATCCGAACTGGCTGGTCGGCGGTGTGCCGTGCTCGATCAATGTCGACGGCACCGGCGCGGTCGGCGCGATCAACATCGAGCGGCTCAATCTGGTGTCGTCGATCATCGACCAGACCGTCGCTTTCGTCGAGCAGGTCTATGTGCCGGATCTGGTGGCGATTGCCGGGTTCTATAAGGACTGGCTGTATGGCGGCGGGCTGTCGTCGAAGTCGGTGATGTCCTACGGCGATCTGCCCGAATACGCCAACGACTATTCCGACAAGAGCCTGATGCTGCCGCGCGGCGTGATCATCAACGGCAATCTCAACGAGGTGCTGCCGGTCGATCTGAGTGCGCCGGACCAGATCCAGGAATTCGTCACCCACTCCTGGTACAAATACGCCGACGAAGGCAAGGGCCTGCATCCGTATGACGGCGTCACCGAGCCGAACTTCGTGCTCGGCCCCAACGCCAAGGGCACCCGCACCAACATCGAGGCGCTGGACGAGTCTGCCAAGTACTCGTTCCTGAAGGCACCGCGCTGGAAGGGCCACGCGGTCGAGGTCGGGCCGCTGGCGCGCTACATCATCGGCTACGCCCAGGGCAAGCCGGAGTTCAAGGAGCCGACTGAAAAGCTGCTGAAGACGCTCGACGTGCCGGTCACCGCACTGTTCTCGACGCTCGGCCGCACAGCGGCGCGCGGGCTCGAATGCCAGTGGGCGGCGCGCAAGCTGCGTGCGGCGCAGGACAAGCTGATGGCCAGCATCAAGGCCGGCGATCTATCCACCGCCAACACCGACAAATGGCACCCGTCGAGCTGGCCGAAAGACGTCAAGGGCGTCGGCTTCACCGAGGCTCCGCGGGGCGCACTGGCGCACTGGGTCAAGATCAAGGACACCCGAATCGACAATTATCAGTGCGTGGTGCCGACCACCTGGAACGGCAGCCCGCGCGATCCGCAAGGCAACATCGGTGCATTCGAAGCGGCGCTGCTCGACACCCCGATGGCCGACCCCAACCAGCCGCTGGAGATCATCCGCACGCTGCATTCGTTCGATCCGTGCCTCGCCTGCTCGACCCACGTGATGAGCGAGGACGGTCAGGAAATGGCACAGGTCAAGGTCAGCTGACGCAGGGGAGGCGACGATGACCACGGAAATCGCACGGGTCCAGGGCGCCATCGACTCGGCCGGAGAGCGCGCCCGGTCGTTGCAGACGGTCTATGTCTATCAGGCGCCGGTGCGGCTCTGGCACTGGGTCAACGCGCTGTTGATCGTGGCGCTATGCGTCACCGGCTATCTGATCGGTTCGCCGCCGCCCTCAGTGCCGGGCGAGGCCAGCGCCAGCTTCCAGATGGGCTACATCCGCTTCATCCACTTCGCGTCGGGACAGACGCTGATCGTGTTCTTCATTCTGCGTGCCTATTGGGCGATCGTCGGCAACAAATACTCCAAGCAGCTGTTCTACATGCCGATCACCAACCGGACCTGGTGGTGGGGCATGATTTACGAGTTCAAATGGTACGCCTTCCTGGTCAAGGATCCGAAGAAGTACATCGGCCACAATCCGCTGGCGCATGTGGCGATGTTCACCTTCATGCTGTTCATGATCTTCATGATGTGCAGCGGCATGGCGCTGTACGCCGAAGGGCAGGGTATCGACAGCTGGCAGTACAAGATGTTCGGCTTCATGTTCTGGATCTTCCCGAACAGCCAGGATCTGCACACCGTGCATCATCTCGGGATGTGGGCGATCGTGGTGTTCGTGATCGTGCATATCTACGCCGCGGTGCGCGAGGACATCCTCAGCCGCCAGAGCATGATCTCGTCGATCATCTCCGGCGAGCGCCTGTTCCGCGACGATCTGCCGGATTGAGGTTGGTTGAAGTGGGTTTCTCCCCGTCATTGCGAGCGCAGCGAAGCAATCCAGAGGTGCGGTGCACGGAGCTGGATTGCTTCGTCGCTTCGCTCCTCGCAATGACGCATTGAAACGTGAGGACTCAATGACAGATGCGCCCCGCGTCCTGATCCTCGGCATCGGCAACATCCTGTGGGCCGACGAAGGCTTCGGCGTGCGCGCGGTCGAAGCGTTTCACCGGGCCTATGATGTGCCGGCCAATGTCACCGTGCTGGATGGCGGCACCCAGGGGCTCTACCTCGTCAACTTCCTGCAGGACCACGACCACCTGCTGGTGTTCGACGCGATCGATTATGGCCTCGAGCCCGGCACGCTGAAGCTGGTGCGCGGCGACGAAGTGCCGAAATTCACCGGCGCCAAGAAGATGAGCCTGCATCAGACCGGTTTCCAGGAGGTGCTGAGCGCCGCCGATCTGCTCGGCGCCGCGCCACGCGAGCTGGCGCTGATCGGCTGCCAGCCGCTCGATCTGGAAGATTGGGGCGGAGCGCTGACCGAGCCGGTGCGGAGCCGCATCGCCGAGTCGCTGGCGTTGGCCTGCGCGATCCTGGCGGAGTGGGGCGTGGCCGTGACGCCGCGCGCGACACCGCTACCCGAAGGTGCCGCCCTGCTGGCCAATGATATCGACCACGATCATTACGAACGGCGCGAAGCCGCCGCATCTCCCACGATCTGAGCGAGGAAACCGCATGACTCATCTGCTCCGCGCCGGCACTGCCCTGATTGCGTTGCTCGGCCTGTCCGGCCTCGCCGAGGCCCACACCGGCGTTCACTTGATGGCGGCGGACGGTTTCGCTGCCGGCTTCGTGCATCCGTTCAGTGGCCTCGACCACCTGCTGGCGATGGTGGCGGTCGGTCTGTGGGCGTGGTCGCTCGGCGGCGCGGCGCGCTGGATTGTGCCGGCGAGCTTCGTGGCGCTGCTCGCGTGCGGCGCCGTGCTCGGCGCGTCCGGCGTATCGCTGCCGGCGGTCGAGCCGATGATTGCGCTGTCGGTGATCGCGCTCGGCGTGCTGGTGGCGCTGTCGGTACGGGTGCCGACGCTCGCAGCCGCCGCGGCGGTGGCGCTGTTCGGCCTGTTTCATGGTTTCGCCCACGGCGCCGAGATGCCTGCGCTGGCGCAGCCGCTTGCTTATGGGGTTGGCTTCGTCGCCGCCACTGCGCTGCTGCACGGCATTGGCCTCGCGCTCGGCGCCGCGTTGCCGCGGTTTGCACCGGCGCCGTCGATCCGCCTCGCCGGCGGTGCGATCGCGGCGGCCGGTGTCGCGCTCGCGCTCCCGCTGTAAGCGTCCGGCGAGTTTGCGGCGATGTGCGTCGGCCTGCCGATGACGGTGATTTCGACCGAGGAGGGCTCGGCGCTGTGTGTGCGCCGCGGCGAGCATCGCAGCGTCTCGACCATGCTGATCGGCGAGGTCGTCCCCGGCGATCAGCTTCTGGTGTTCATCGACAGCGCCATCCGCCGGCTCGATGCCGAGGAGGCGCGGCTGATCGACGATGCGCTGGACGGCGTCGCCGCTGCGCTGGAGGGCAAGCCGTTCGAACATTTGTTCGCCGATCTGATTGATCGCGAGCCCGAGCTGCCCGAGCATCTGCGCCGCGACCCGCAGTAGTTGCGATCCGTTCGCGCATCAACGCACGTCATCTACAAGTCTACTTCCCACCTGCCGGCTACTATGTTTCCATAGGCCCGCCTTGGCAGCGGGCGATTGGTCACAACCGATCGCAAAATGGTTAGTTTGCTGCCAATTCAGGGCAATCTCCGGCTGGCACGTCGCTTGCTCAATTAGCGACGGCGAAAACAACAAGCGCCGGAACGGGAGTGGAGGAAACATGAGCGGTTCGCTCGCGCGCGCGGCTGCGCGGCCAAATGCACCGACATTGGTGGACGAAGCCACCGTCGACGACTTCATCGCCCACTCCGGCAAGATCGTCGTGCTGTTCTTTCGCGGCGATGCGGTGCGCTTTCCGGAGGCGGCCGACCTCGCGGTGGTGCTGCCCGAACTGATCAATGCGTTTCCGGGCCGGCTGGTCGCGGCCGAAGTCGCCGCCGAGGCCGAGCGCGACCTGATGGTGCGCTTCGGCGTCGCGGTGTGTCCGAGCCTGGCGGTGGTGCAGCCGGAGCGCACGCTCGGCGTGATCGCCAAGATCCAGGATTGGTCCAGCTATCTGGCGCAGATCGGCGCGATGCTGGCCGAGGTCGATCAGCGTGGCGATGCGGAGCTGCAGTCATGAGAGTGGGCTACTGGACCAAGCCGGACAGTGACGACATCGAAATGACGCTGCTGCCGATCGGCGCGGGCGATGCCGGGCGCTTCGGCGTCACCGGCGCCGGCGCGATCTCCGCATTGGCGACCCGCGGCGGCGAGGAATTGACGCGGCAATGCCCGCTGCTCGCCGGCACCTTGACGCAGCTCGCCGAAGCGCTCGCCGCGCAGCGTGTCGACGCGCCGACCACGCTCTTGTCGATCGATCATCTGTCGGAGACCGAGCGCAGCCTGCTCGACGACATCCTCGGTGAAGGGGAAGTCTCCGGCATCGTCGCGCTGCCCGATCGCCGCGTCGCGCAGGTGCAGGAATCGGTGCTTGCCGGGCTGTGGCGGGTGCGGATCGAGGGCGACGCCGACGGACCGGCGCGCGATTATCTGGAAATTGGCTCGATTCCTGCGATCGTCAGCCGTGCCGCGCAGGATTTTCCCGCGCCCGACATCGAGATCACCGCGCCGCCCGCCGGCGCGATGAACGTGCAGCCGGTGCTGGCTGAAATCCGCGAGCGGATGGCGGCGCATCAGATCGGCCAGCCGTCGCACGTGATCAACTTCACGCTGCTGCCGATGAACGAAGCCGACATGGATCACCTCGCCGCGACGCTCGGCAATGGCGCGATCCAGCTGTGGTCGCGCGGCTATGGAAGCTGCCGCGTGCTGGCGACTGGCGCACGCTATGTCTGGTCGGTGCAGTTCCTCAACGCGATGGATGCGCCGATCCTCGATACCATCGAGATCGGCGACGTGCCGGCTGCCGTGCGTGCCGCCGATGAGGACTTTCAGGACTCAGCCGAACGGCTCGGCGAAATCATCGAGGCGTACTTCCGATGACCGAGTTCGCCACGTCTCACGACAGCGAGACCGATCCACGTACCCGGATGGAATGCGGCGTGTGCTGGACCGTGTATGACCCGGCCGAAGGCGATCCGCTCGGCCGTGCCGCGCCGGGGACGCCGTTCGCGGCCCTGCCGGAGGATTGGTGCTGCCCGACCTGCGATGCTCCGCCGGTCAAATTCCTGAGGCTGGACGATGACCGCTGAGGTCGCAGCGCACCGCGATGTCGAAGCGCTCGCCGCGGGCGAGGCGGTGGCGGCGATCTACCGCGCGGCGGTGCCGGCGATGCGCGATCTGCCGGTGTTCAATCCCGCGCTCGATGTCGCTGCGGTCGGCTTCCGCGCGTTGGACGACCATGCGTTCGGGGTGATCGTCACGCCGTGGTTCATGAATCTGGTCCGGCTGCCGCTCGATTCTGCCACTGCCGCCGGACGCAGCCAGGGCGAGGTAGTGACGCGCGTGCTGCCGGTCGGCGCGCTGGAGTTCACCGTCGGTCAGCTCGACGGCATCGGCGGAATCGAAAGCTGCTCGCTGTTCTCGCCGATGTTCGACTTCGCCGATCAGTCGGCGGTGGAAGCGGCTGCCGAGGCGGCGCTCGCCGCGGTGCTCGAAGCCGAGCAGGTTGCAGACGAGACGTCGCCGTCTCAGGCTCCGAGCAAGATAACGACTACGCTTGATCGCCGCGGCCTGCTGCGCGGCGCCTGGATGGAGCGGCAGCCATGACCGCGGCGCCGGGCGAGGATCGCATCGAGGTCGGAATCGTCCGCCGCGGCGATCGCGTCATTCGGCTCGACATCACGGCGCGCCGACCGATCGGCATCCGCCGGCTGGCGCAAGGCAAGTCCGGCGAGATGATCGTCGCGCTGGTGCCGCGGCTGTTCGCGCTGTGCGCATCGGCGCAGGGCGTTGCGGCGGCTCAAGCGCTGGCGGCGGCACGCGGCACCTCGCTATCGCCAGCGGTCGTCGCGGCACAGGCCAGCGCGGTACTGGCGGAGCGCATGATCGAGCTATTGCGCGGCACCATGCTGTTGCTCGGCGGCGGTGGATCTCCCGCCCTCACTCATCAGCTGCGCGATCTGATGATTGCCGCGCGGCCGAGCAATCCGGCGGCTCCGCTCGACGACGAAGCGATCAGCCACATCGCGCAGGGGCTCGAAGCACTCGGTCTGGCGCCGGGCTCGTTTGCGGATGCCGCCGCCTGCCGGCGCTGGCTCGGCTCGGATACGCTAATGGCCGAGCTTCACCGCCAGCTCGTGGCTGAGGCCGAATTCGGTGCAGCTTCGGTCGATCCGCTCACCGCGGCGGATGATTTCGTGATCGGCGAGCGACTAACTGGGCTGGGGCCGTCCTTCGCGGTGCGTCCCGATCTGGCAGGCCGCGTGCCGGAGACGGGTGCCCTCGCACGCAATGCGCATCACCCGGTTGTCGCCGCGTTCGGATCAGGCCTCTTCGGCCGGTTGCTGGCGCGGCTGATCGAGATCGCCGCGACGCCTGAGCTACTACGCGCGGTGCGGCGCGGGAACGTGGACACCGCTGCAGTCGTGCAGAGCGCACCACTTGGCGATGGCATCGGCCTCGCCGCCGTCGAATGTGCCCGCGGCCGGCTGTATCACCTGATCGCGCTCGATGCTGAGGGAGCGATCCGGCAGTTCGAGATCCTGGCTCCAACCGAGTGGAACTTTCATCCCGAAGGTCCGCTCGCCCGCGCGCTGGTCGGGACGAATCTGCAGGCCAGCGAAGCCGATCGCCGCCTGGTCGAGCGGCTGGTCGCGGCGTTCGATCCCTGCGTCGGCTTCGACGTTCGTTTTCGCGAGGCTGCCGATGCATGAGATGGCGCTGTGTGAGAGCATGATCGAAATCATCGAGCGCGAGGCGCGCGAGCAGCAGTTTTCGCGGGTTCGCGCGGTGTGGTTGGAGATCGGCGCGCTGGGCCATGTCGACCCGGAGGCGATGCGGTTCTGTTTCTCGGCGGTCGCGCATGGCGGCATCGCGGCCGATGCGCGGCTCGAAATCCTCGAAATGCCCGGCGCCGCCTGGTGCATGGACTGCGCCAAGACGGTGACGATCGCGCAGCGCGATGCGCCGTGCCCGGATTGCGGCGGCCATCACTTGCAGATCACCGCCGGCGAAGAATTGCGGATCAGGGAATTGGAGGTCGATTGATGTGTACGGTTTGCGGATGCGGCGATGCCAGTGCGGATCCGGGTCATGGTCACGACCATCCGCACAGCCATGGCCACTCTCACGGCGACGGTCACGCTCATCATCACCACCATCACCACGATCATGATCACGCGCATCCGCACACGCATGATCACGACCACGGCCATGATCATCACCACGATCACGGGCACGACCATGGCCATGTGCATGCGCCGGCGGGCGGCAGCATCGATTTTGGTGCCGGCCTTGCCGGCGTGCACATCCCCGGCCTGTCGCAGCCGCGGATCGTGCAGATCGAGCGCGATATCCTGTCCAAGAACGACGCTTACGCGGCGGAAAACCGCGCACGGCTGGCGGCGAGCGGCACCTTCGCGCTCAACTTCGTCTCCAGTCCGGGTTCGGGCAAGACGTCGTTATTGGTGAAGACGATCTCCGACCTGAAGGATCAGTATCCGATCGCGGTGGTCGAAGGCGATCAGCAGACCGCCAACGATGCCGAGCGAATCCGCGCCACCGGCGCGCCGGCGATCCAGATCAACACCGGCAAGGGCTGCCATCTCGACGCCCACATGGTCGGCCACGCGCTCGATCAGTTGCCGCGCCAGGAGGGCGGACTGCTGTTCATCGAGAACGTCGGCAACCTGGTCTGTCCCGCCGGTTTCGATCTCGGTGAGGCGCACAAGGTGGTGGTGCTGTCGATTACCGAAGGCGAAGACAAGCCGCTGAAATATCCGCACATGTTCGCGGCCGCGAAGCTGCTGCTGCTGAACAAGATCGACCTGCTGCCGCATCTTGATTTCGATCTTGCCGCGACGATCGAATATGCGCGGCGCGTCAACCCGACCATCGAAGTGCTGACGGTGTCGGCCAAGACCGGCGAAGGCTTGGCGGCGTTCTACGCCTGGATCGGCAAGCGTGCGGCCGCGGTGCGGGCCGCCGCCAACGCTGCCGAGTAGCGCGATGCAGCCGGCCGCGCCGCTCACCGCCGCCGCCGAACGCGCCCGGGTGCGCGTCCGCGGCGCGGTGCAGGGCGTCGGCTTCCGGCCGTTCGTGTACCATCTGGCGCATCGCTACCAGCTCGGCGGCTTCGTCGCCAACGATGCTGACGGCGTCCTGATCGAAGTCGAAGGGGCGGCGCTGCCGGAGTTCCTGGTCGCGCTCCGCCGCGAGGCGCCGCCACTGGCGCGGGTCGACACCATCGAGACCGAAACGGTTCGGGCGCGCGGCGACCGGGACTTCGGCATCGCCGAAAGCCGCGGCGGGGCGGTGACCACGCGAATTGGGGCGGATGCGGCGACCTGCGAGGCCTGCCTCGACGATCTGTTCGATCCGGCGAGCCGATTTCATCTCTATCCGTTCGTCAACTGCACCCATTGCGGCCCGCGCTACACGCTGACGCGCGCCTTGCCGTACGACCGCGCCAACACCTCGATGGCCGGCTTTACGATGTGCGAGGATTGTCGTCGCGACTATCTGGATCCGCACAACCGCCGCTTTCACGCCGAGCCGATCGCCTGCCCGCGCTGCGGCCCGCAGCTCAGCCATCCGATCGAGGAGATCGTCGCTTGCTTGCGCGACGGTGGGATTGTCGCGCTGAAGAGTCTCGGCGGCTATCATCTGCTGTGTGACGCAACCAGCGAAGCCGCCGTCGTCGAGCTGCGCCGGCGCAAAGGCCGCGACGCCAAGCCGTTCGCCGTGATGGTTGCGTCCGAAGCTTCGCTGGATCGCATCGTCATCGCGACCGAGGCCGAGCGCGCGTTGGTGTCGTCGGTCGAGCGGCCGATCGTGCTGATGCGCGATCGCGGTGCGCTGGCGCCGTCGGTTGCGCCCGCGCTCGATGCGGTCGGCGTGATGCTGCCCTATACGCCGCTGCATCATCTGATCTTCCATGCCGCCATGGGCGCGCCCGCGGGACGCGAGTGGCAGCGCGCGCCGGTTGATCTGGCACTGGTCGCCACCAGCGCCAATCTCGGCGGCGATCCGATCGTGACCGAGGATGCGCAGCGGCGGCTGGCATCTGTCGCTGATCTGATCGTCAGCCATGATCGAGACATCGTGGTGCGCGCCGACGACAGCGTCGCGCGGGTGATCGACGGTGCACCGTCATTCATCCGCCGCGCACGCGGCTTCACGCCGCGGCCGATCACATTGCCGGGCGAGACGCCGCCGGTGCTGGCGGTCGGCGCCTACTTGAAAAACACCATCACGCTGACCCGCGGCGGCGAGGCGTTCGTGTCGCAGCATGTCGGCGATCTCGCCACTGCCGAAACCGTGCGATTCTTTGAAGAGACGGTGGACCACCTGACGCGTCTCGTCGGCGTGAAGCCGGCCGCAATCGCGCACGATCTGCACGCCGACTTCGCCTCGACCCGTTTTGCCGAGAGCCTCGCCGCCGAGCATCTGGGCCTGCCGCTGATCGCCGTGCAGCATCATCATGCCCATGTCGCCTCGATCGCGGCCGAGCACGGCATCGACACGCCGCTGCTCGGCCTCGTACTCGACGGTCACGGCCTCGGTAGCGACGGCGGCAATTGGGGCGGCGAACTGCTGCGCGTCGATGGCATGCGGTTCAGCCGGCTGGGCCACCTGAAGCCATTGGCGCTACCCGGCGGCGATGCGGCGGCACGCGAGCCGTGGCGAATGGCGGCGGCGGCGCTTCACGCGCTCGGGCGCGACGATGAGATCGCATCGCGCTTCGCCGATCAGCCCCGCGCGGCAGCGCTCGCCGCGATGCTCGCCAATCACGGCTGCGCCACCACCACCAGCGCCGGCCGGCTGTTCGATGCGGTCGCGGGCCTGCTCGGCGTTTGCGCCGTACAAAGCTATGAAGGCCAGGCGGCCATGCAGCTCGAAGCGCTGGTGCAAATCCCGCGCGTGCTGGGCGGCGGCTGGGAGATCGGCGCCGGCACGCTCGATCTCTCGTCGCTGCTCGCCCATTTGGCGACGTCGCGGATCGATGCGCGAGACGGCGCCGAACTGTTCCATGGCACGCTCGCGGCCGCGCTGGCTGCGTGGGCCGTGCATGCCGCGGAGCAGAGCGGACTTACGACCATTGCACTCGGCGGTGGCTGTTTCCTCAACCGCGTACTGAGCGAAGATCTGGCGGCGCGACTGCGCGCGCGAGGGCTGACGCCGTTGCTGGCGCGGCAGGTGCCGCCGAACGATGGCGGCCTCAGCCTTGGTCAGGCCTGGATCGCCGGACAACATCTCACTGTCAGCAAGGAGCCGCACTGATGTGTCTCGCCATTCCGGCCGAAGTGGTCGAGCTGCTGCCCGAGCAGATGGCGCGGGTGTCGCTCGACGGCGTGAGCAAGGTGGTGTCGGTGGCGCTGGTCGAAGGCGTGGCGGTCGGGGACTACGTCGTGGTGCATGTCGGCTTCGCGCTGACCCGGATCGACCCGGACGAGGCCAAGCAGACACTGGCGCTGCTCGCGGAGATGAGCCAATCGGCCGAGGTCGCGCGATGAAATACGTGGACGAATATCGCGACGGCAACGTGGCGCGGCAGATCGCGGCGGCGATCGCACAGGCGGCCGATCCATCGCGCAGCTATCACTTCATGGAGTTCTGCGGCGGCCACACCCACGCGATCTCGCGCTATGGCCTGGAAGATCTATTGCCGCCGAACGTCAGGATGGTCCACGGCCCCGGCTGTCCGGTCTGCGTGCTGCCGGTCGGACGGATCGACATGGCGATCCAGCTCGCGCAGCGTCCGGAGGTGACGCTGTGCACCTATGGCGACCTGATGCGGGTGCCCGGTTCGCATGGCACCTCGCTGCTGCGCGCCAAGGCGGCCGGCGCCGACATCCGCATGGTGTATTCGACGCTGGATGCGATCGCGATCGCCGAGGCGGAGCCGAACCGTGAGGTGGTGTTCTTCGCCATCGGTTTCGAAACCACGACGCCGCCGACCGCATTGGCGATCAAGCTTGCGGCCGCCAAGCGGCTGACCAATTTCAGTGTGTTCTGCAACCACGTGCTGACGCCGCCGGCGATCCGCGGCATCCTCGAGCATCCCGATCTCGATGGTCAGCCGGGGCCGCGCCTCGACGGCTTCATCGGTCCCGCGCATGTCAGCGCAGTGATCGGCGCCGATGCATTCGCCGAGTTCGCGCGCGATTTTGCCAAGCCGGTGGTGGTCGCCGGCTTCGAACCGCTCGATGTGATGCAGTCGATCCTGATGCTGGTGCAGCAGGTCAATGACGGCCGCCACGTCGTCGAGAACCAGTACATCCGCGCGGTGACGCCGGGGGGCAACCGCATCGCGCAGGCTGAAGTCGCGGCGATCTTCGAGCTGCGGGACAGTTTCGAATGGCGCGGCTTCGGCCGCGTGCCGGCGAGCGGCCTGCGGTTGCGCGAGGCTTATGCGGCCTTCGACGCCGAGCGCCGCTTCGCGATGGCGGAGATCTCCGCCGCCGACAATCCGGCGTGCGACTGCGGTGCGATCCTACGCGGCATCAAGCGTCCGACCGATTGCAAATTGTTCGGCACGCTATGCACGCCGGAGACCCCGATGGGATCGTGCATGGTGTCTTCGGAAGGCGCCTGCGCGGCGCATTGGACCTACGGTCGCTTCCGCGACCACGCACGGAGGGCGGTGGCATGAGCGACCGGATCAGGCGGCGCAAGCTCGATCTCGCGCACGGTCGCGTCGACCTCTCGCACGGCGCTGGCGGCCGCGCGATGGCGCATCTGATCAGCGAGATCTTCCACGCCGCCTTCGACAACCCGATGCTGCGCGCCGGCAACGACCAGGCGGCGTTCGAAGTGGCGGCGGGTCGGATGGTGATGACCACCGACGGTTACGTGGTGTCGCCGCTGTTCTTCCCCGGCGGCGATATCGGCTCGCTCGCCGTGCACGGCACCATCAACGATGTCGCGATGGCTGGCGCTAGGCCGCTGTATCTGTCAGCCGGCTTCATCATCGAGGAGGGCTTTGCGTTCGCCGATCTCAAGCGGATCGCCGACAGCATGGCGGCGGCGTCGCGCGCGGCCGGCGTGCCGATCGTCACCGGCGACACCAAGGTGGTGGAGCGCCGCAAGGCCGATGGCGTGTTCATCACCACGACGGGCGTCGGCATCGCGCCGCGCGACCTCGTGCTGTCCGCCGAGCAGGCACGGCCCGGCGACAAGGTGCTGCTGTCGGGCTTCATCGGCGACCACGGCGTCGCGGTGATGTCGCAGCGGCAGAATCTCGCGTTCGAAACGTCGATCCAATCGGACAGCGCCGCGCTGCACGAGCTGGTCGCCGCCATGGTGGCGGCTGTGCCGCAGGGCCTGCGGGTGATGCGCGATCCGACCCGCGGCGGGCTTGCCGCGACCTTGAACGAGCTGGCGCAGCAATCCGCGGTCGGCTTCCGGCTCGATGAGGATGCGGTGCCGGTGCGGCCCGAAGTGGCGGCGGCGTGCGAGCTGCTCGGGCTCGATCCACTGTATGTCGCCAACGAGGGCAAGCTGGTGGCGGTCGCTGCGCCCGAGGCGGCCGATGCGCTGCTCGCCGCGATGCGGGCGCATCCGCTCGGGCGCGATGCTGCGATCATCGGCGAGGTCATCGACGACGATCATCACTTTGTGCAGATGACCACGGCGTTCGGCGGCGGCCGGATCGTCGATTGGCTGGCCGGCGAGCAGTTGCCGCGGATTTGTTGATGGTGTTTGGTTCAAATCGTTGCGTGACGGGACGACGGGGATGAGTGGACAGGCGACAGTGCTGGTGGTCGACGACGAGATCCGGTCGCTCGAATCGCTGAAGCGGGTGCTGTGCGACGAGTTCGAAGTGATCTGCGCGCGCGACGCCGGTGAGGCGCGGCGGGTGCTGGAGAGCGAGATCGTTCACGCCATCCTGTGCGACCAGCGGATGCAGTACGAAACCGGCGTCGACTTCCTCAAGGATGTGCGCAAGACCTGGCCTGACCCGGTGCGGATGATCATATCCGGTTATTCCGACAGCGAGGACATCATCGCCGGCATCAACGAAGCCGGGATCTATCAGTACATCGCCAAGCCGTGGCATCCGGACCGGCTGCTCGATATCGTCCGCGGCGCGGTGCAGCTGTTCATGCTGCAGAAGGAAACCGAGACCGCCGGCATCGACATCAAGCTGACGCCGGAGCGGGCGCAGCGCGTCGTTACCGAAAAGCGCGGAGCCGCCCGCAAGCTGTACGAATTCGACCGCATCGTGCACGCGCCGGACAGTCCGCTGAGCGAAGTCATCGAACTCGGCAAGCGCGCTGCCGAGTTCGATATCTCGGTGCTGATCACCGGCGAGAGCGGCACCGGCAAGGAGCTGCTGGCGCGGGCGATCCATTACGGCTCGGCTCGATCCGGCAAGGCGTTCGTGGTCGAGAACTGCGGCGCGCTGCCGGATGAGTTGCTCGAAAGCGAACTGTTCGGCTGCAAGAAGGGCGCGTTCACCGGCGCCTATCAGGACCGCATCGGTCTTTTTGAAGTGGCCGATGGCGGCACGATCTTCCTCGACGAGATCGGCGAGACCTCGCCGGCATTTCAGGTGAAGCTGCTGCGCGTGCTGCAGGAGAGTGAGATCCGTCCGCTCGGAGCGCAGCGGGTCCGCAAGGTCGACGTCCGCGTCGTCGCGGCGACCAACCGCGATCTGGAAGCCGAGGTGCGAGCCGGCCGATTCCGGCGCGATCTGTACTACCGGCTCGCGGCGTTTCCGCTGCATATGCCGGCGCTACGCGAGCGGCCGATGGATGTTCCATTGATCGCCGCCAAGGTGCTGGCCGACGTTGCCAAGTCGTACGGTCGCAATGTTGCAGGCTTCGCGCCAGGAGCGCTCAACCGGATGCGCCACTACGACTGGCCCGGCAACGTGCGCGAACTGCAGAACGAGATCCAGCGCATGGTGGTGCTGGCAACCGAGGACCGGCTGCAGGAAGGCGATCTGTCGCCGCGGGTGCGGCAGGGCGGCGAGCCGATCCAGCTCAAGCCGGTGCGCAACGGCTGTGCGACGCTGAAGACCAACATCGAAGCGCTGGAGCGGCACATGATCTCCGAGGCGCTCGATCGTCATGGCGGCAATATCAGCCGCGTCGCCGGTGAGCTCGGGCTGTCGCGCGTCGGGCTGCGCAACAAGCTCGGCCGTTACGATTTGCGCAAGGGCCTCGCCGATGAGGTCTGATCGCGGTGGTCGCGAGAGTCTGATCGACCGGGTCGGCTCGCAACTGCCGTCGCCGTTTGCCGGCGATCAGGAGGCTGCGTGGATCGAAGTGATCCGCAAGATGGACGAGGTTTACGCCGACCTGCTGCGCTACGAGACCGACCTGGAAGATAAGAACGCGGCGCTCGAGGAAGCGCAGGCGTTCATCTCCAGCGTGATCGAGTCGGTGTCCGACATTCTGATCGTCTGCGACCGCCACGGCAGTATCCTGCAGGTCAATCCGGCGGCGGTGCGGCTGCTCGGCGACAGCGCCGGCACGCTGCTGCATCGGTCGCTCACCGATCTCGTCGATCCCGCCGATCGTGCCCGGATCGACGCGCTGTTGCAGGCGCAGTGTCCGAGCGAAATCAGCAATCTGGAGATCCGCTTCGTCACCGAGCGTGGGCTGTCCGATCTCTATGCGATCAATGGCGCCACCCGCTGCGATCCGGCCGGGCACCGGCTCGGCGCGGTGCTCACCGGACGCCCGATCGGCGAGCTGCGGCGCGCCTATGAGGCGCTGCATGCCGCGCATAGCGAGCTGCAACACGCGCAGCGCCAGCTCGTCGAGCAGGAGAAGATGGCGAGCCTCGGACGCTTGGTCGCGGGCGTTGCGCACGAACTCAACAATCCGATCAGCTTCATCTACGGCAACATCCATACGCTCGATCGCTACCGCGACCGGATGTCGGCGTATCTCGGCGCGATCCATCGCGGCGCCGAACCGGCCGAGATCGAACGGCTGCGCCGCGACTTGAAGATCGACGCGCTGCTCGCGGATTACGGCTCGCTGATCGAAGGCACGCTGGAAGGCGCGATGCGGGTTGCCGACGTCGTCAAGAATTTGCGGCGGCTCAGCTTCCCGAAGAGCGGCGAGAGCCTGCGCGTCGATGTCGATCGCGTGGTGCGCACCGCAGTGCGCTGGGCAGCGCGCGCCAAACCGCATCACGTCGACTTCGCTTTCGAGATCGCGCCCGAACTGGCGATCCTCGGCAACGAGGGCCAGTTCCACCAGATCATCGTCAATCTGGTCGACAACGCGCTCGATGCGGTGCGCGGCCAATCTGCGCCGCGGATCGAGATCGCGGCGCGGCGCGGCGGCGACCAGATCGTGATCACCGTGTCGGATAACGGCTGGGGTCTGCCCGATGGACTGATCGACAAGATCTTCGAGCCGTTCTTCACCACCAAGCCGGTCGGTGAAGGTACCGGGCTCGGCTTGTGGATCAGTTATGGCATCGCGCGCGAACACGGCGGCACCTTGGCGGCAGCGAACCGCAACGGCGGCGGCGCGGTATTTACCTTGGCGCTTCCCGCGGCCTGAGCGGGTAGTTGGCGGCTTCGGTTCCATCGCGATCGGCGCGTTCCAAGGTCGACTCTCTGCCGAACATTGCGCTACGCTGGATGCCCAAGGCCCAAGAGGCGGCAGGTGACCAACAAGCTGTCGGCGCCCGAACAGGCGCTCATCGATCGCGAAAGGGAACTCGCTGAAGTTCAGCGCATCGCCAAAGTCGGCGGTGTGGTGGTGGATCTGACCGCCGGGTTCCGCAATCACCGTTCGCCGGAGTATCTGGCGATCCACGGCCTGCCGCCTGAAGCCGTCAACGAGACGCATGAAGACTGGGTCCGCCGGCTGCATCCCGATGATCGTGAACGCGCCGAGCGGCAGTTCCTCGATCTGATTAAGGGAACGTCCGACCGCTACTCGGCGGAGTATCGCATCATCCGTCCGAATGACGGCGAGGTCCGCTGGATCGCGGCGGAAGGACGGATCGACCGCGATGAATCGGGACGCGCGGTGCGGATGGTCGGCGCGCATATCGACATTACCGATCGCGCCATCGCCCGCGAGATGCTGCGCGAGAGCGAGCAGCGCTTCAAAGCGATCGCCGACAGCGCGCCTGTGCCGATCTGGGTGACCCGGCTCGACCGCACCCGCAGCTTCGCCAATCGCGCCTATTGCGACTTCATCGGGCTGCCCTATGAGGACGCGCTGGTGTTCGACTGGCGCAGCATCATCCATCCCGACGATGTCGCCGAGGTGGTACGTAACAGCGTCGCCGGGGAAGCCTCGCTGCAGCCGTTTGTGCTCGAAGGGCGCTATCGCCGCGCCGACGGGCAGTGGCGATGGATCAGGTCGGAGTCGCAGCCGCGTTGGGATCCGGCCGGACGCCACATCGGCTTCATCGGCGTCGCGCACGACATCACCACCGCCAAGCAGGCGGAGATCGATCTGCGCAATGTCAACGAGACGCTGGAGAGGTTGATCGCGCAGCGTACCGCGCAACTGCATTCCAGCGAGTCCCAGCTCCGCGCGATCCTGGAGACCACCAACCAGTATCAGGGCCTGCTCGATCTCAAGGGCCGGCTGCTCTACGTCAATGGCACCGCGCTCGCAGGCATCGCGGCCGAGCCGGCGCAGGTGCTCGGCGCGCTGTTCTGGAAGACGCCGTGGTTCGAGGCGGCGCCCGAGGCGGCAAGCGCGATCGAGCGCGCGTTCCGCACGGCGCGGGTGGGCGAGATCGCCAAGCTCGATCTGGAGCTGCAGCTTCCCGCCGGGACGCGGCATATCGATTTCTCATTGCGGCCGGTGGCGGATACGCAGGGCGGGGTGATGGCGGTGCTGGCCGAGGGCATCGATTCCACTGAGCGCCGCCGCAACGAAGAGGCGCTGCGGCAGGCGCAGAAGATGGAGGCGGTCGGGCAACTCACCGGCGGCGTCGCACACGACTTCAACAATCTGCTCACCATCATCCGTTCCGCGGTGGACTTCCTGCGCCGTCGCGATCTGCCGGAGGAGCGCCGACGTCGCTACGTCGATGCGATTTCGGATACGGCGGATCGTGCCTCGAAGCTCACCGGGCAACTGCTCGCTTTCGCGCGGCGGCAACCATTGTCGCCCGTGGTGTTCGATGTCGCGACCCAGATCCAGAGCATCGCTAATCTGATCCGCCCGCTGGTCGGCAGCCGGGTCGAGATCGATGTCGACACCGGGTCGGGACCGAACTACGCGATAGCCGACGTCGGCCAGTTCGAAACCGCTCTGGTCAATCTCGCTGTCAACGGCCGCGACGCGATGAACGGCGAGGGGCGGTTGTCGATCGCGCTCCGCCGCGTCGATGAAATTCCGCCGGTCCGGTCGCAGCCGGCGCGGCCCGGCGAGTTCGTGGCGATCTCGGTGACCGATAGCGGCAGCGGCATCGCGCCGACCCATCTCGATGTCATCTTCGAGCCGTTCTTTACCACCAAGGAGGTCGGCCGCGGCACCGGGCTCGGTCTCAGTCAGGCATTTGGTTTCGCCAAACAGTCCGGCGGCGAGATCAGCGTGCAGAGTACGCTGGGGGAGGGCGCGACGTTCACTATCTATCTGCCGCAGGCCCAGGCGCCGGAGCAGACCGCGGCGGCACAGCTGTCGCGCGTCGATCCGGCCGGCGGACTTGGCCATCGCATCCTGGTGGTGGAGGACAATGTCGAGGTCGGGAAGTTCTCGACCGAACTGCTGCAGGATCTCGGCTACACCATCAAATGGGTCAAATCCGCCGACGAGGCACTGGCGGCGCTGGCCGAGGACGAGTTCGCGTTCGATCTGGTGTTCTCGGATGTGATCATGCCCGGCAAGAACGGCGTCGAACTCGCCACCATCATCCGCGAGCGCTATCCCGGCCTGCCGGTGGTGCTGACCAGCGGCTACAGCAGCGTGCTTGCCGAGAATGCGCATCAGGGCTTCGAACTGGTGCAGAAGCCTTATTCGGTCGAGGCGATTTCGCGCGTGTTGCGGCGGGCGATTTCCGAACGCAGGACGCGGCCGACGGGATGATCAGTTCGCTACGATCCGCGAACTCACATCATCAGCGGCCTGGCCTCTTCAGCCATCGTCTGCAGCAGCGGCAGGAAGCGGTCGATCATCTCGCCGGTGGTGATGCGATCGACATGAGCACCGATATTGGCGGCGGCGACGATGGTGCCGTCATAGCGGCGGATCGGCACCGCGACCGAACGGAAGCCGGGCTCGGCTTCACGATCGACCAGCGAGTAACCCTTGGTGCGGTCGGCAATGATGGTGGCGATCACCGTCTGCTTGTCGGTGATGGTGTCTTCGGTCTGCTTGGTCAGTGTCATGGCGTTGATCGTCGCCGTCAGTTCGTTGTTGTCGAGCCGGCTGAGCAGCACCCGGCCGACTGACGTACAGAACAGCGGCAGCCGATAGCCGAGATCGATCCCGGCCGAGAACACCCGCGCCGGGCTGGCGCGCGCCACGAACACGGCGTCGTCGCCGTCGAGGATCGCCAGCGAGCAGACTTCCTTGGCGCTCGCCGACACCCGATCCATCAGCGGTTGCAGGACCGCGCTGATCTGATTGGACGCCAGATACGCCGATGCGAGACCCAGGACGCGCGGCGTCAGGGCGAACAGCCGGTCGTCGCTGCTGACATAGCCGGCGCTTTGCAGCGTCAACAGGATACGCCGCGCCGTCGCGCGTGGCAGGCCGCACGCCTTGGCGACATCGCTCAGCGTCATCGGCCGCTTCTCGGCGCCGAAGGCTTCGATCACCCGCAGGCCGCGCGACAGGCTTTCGATGAACTCGGCGCTCTCGCTCGGGCCGTCGTCGGCGGTTCGTTTCAGTTTGGGCATGCAGGTACTTCGGTGTGGGAATGAGGCGGAGCGTTGAGTGGCAGGCGCCGCGACGTTTGAGCGCTGAGCTATACGATTGTTCGTTCAACGAACACAAGTTCGCTCGCGGCTTAGGCGTCTGCCATCCTGCTAGGCAGCAATCGCGGAGAATTTGCTCTTGCGTGAAATGCTCTTTAGAGGCAGTTTCATTCTAAACGAACGAATGTTCGTCTATCGAACTTTTTGCTGCGCAGGGCGAATGATGGTCAGGATCAATTCGAGCGGCTATGGCACCGGCCAGTTGCTGCGCTCGCTGACCCGCGATCGCTCCTGCGCTCACAACAAGCGGCCCGCCGAGGCTGCGCGAAGGAGGCCAACGCCATGATGAGCCAGGAACAGAACGATCTGATCACCCGGGTCGGGCCGGGGACGCCGTGCGGCAAGCTGATGCGCGCCTATTGGCAGCCGGCCGCGCTCGTCGACGAGCTCGAAGGCGAGCGGCCGATCAAGCCGGTGCGATTGCTCGGCGAAGACCTCGTGCTGTTCAAGGACGAGACCGGCCGCTACGGCCTGATCGATCGCGACTGTCCGCACCGCGGCGCCGATCTCGCGTTCGGGCGGCTGGAGAACGGCGGCCTGCGCTGCGCCTTCCACGGTTGGCTGTTCGACGTCGACGGCAACTGCATCGACACCCCCGCCGAGCCTGCCGGCTCGCCGCTGTGCAAGAACATCAAGCAGCGCGCGTTTCCGGTGGTCGCCAAGGGCGGCATCCTGTGGGCCTATCTCGGCGCTGGCGAACCGCCGGCGTTTCCGGAGATCGATTGCTTCATCGCCCCCGACACCCATGTGTTCGCGTTCAAGGGCCTGATGGAATGCAACTGGCTGCAGGCGCTCGAGGTTGGCATCGATCCGGCGCACGCCTCGTTCCTGCACCGCTTCTTCGAGGATGAGGACACCTCGCAGGCCTACGGCAAGCAATTCCGCGGTGCCTCGGCCGGCAGCGATCTGCCGATGACCAAGGTGCTGCGCGAATACGATCGGCCGATCATCAATGTCGAGCACACCGAATACGGCTTGCGGCTGATCGCGCTACGCGAGATCGACGACGAACGCACCCATGTTCGCGTCACCAATCAGCTGTTCCCCCACGGCTTCGTCATCCCGATGAGCACCGAGATGACGATCACGCAGTGGCACGTCCCAGTCGACGACACCCACTGCTATTGGTACGCGATCTTCACCAGCTATGCCGCGCCGGTCGACAAGGTGAAGATGCGCGACCAGCGCCTAGAGCTCTACGAGTTGCCGGACTACAAGTCTCGCCGCAACAAGACCAACGATTACGGCTTCGATCCGCACGAGCAGGCGACCGCGACCTACACCGGCATGGGGCTGGACATCAACGTCCACGATCAGTGGGCGGTGGAGTCGATGGGCGCGATTCAGGATCGCACCCGCGAGCATCTCGGCCAGTCCGACAAGGCGATCATCCAGTATCGCCGGCTGCTGCGTCAGGAAATCGAGAAGGCCGCCTCCGGTGGCAAGCCGTTGCTGGCGCTCGACGAGGCCGCGGCGCGCGCGATCCAGGGACCGGCCACGATGGACGGCATCGGCCCGAGCCGCGGCTGGGAGACCTATTGGATGGAGGTCGACGTCAAGCGTCGCCGCGGTGCGCCCTGGGCGGCACCGGTGCCGTCCGAGATCGCCGCCAAGGTCCCGCATCTGACGGCCGCAGAATGAACGTGCACCAGCGATACGCAATGGGCGACAGCCTGGCGGCCAAGTACGGGCTGTGGTCCGAGGAGCAGATCGACGCGGCGGCGCGCGTCCGCCGCATCGCCGAAGAGCAGGGGCTCGAAACCATCCGGTTCTCGTTCCCCGATCAGCACGGCATCCTGCGCGGCAAGACGCTGGTGGCGTCCGAAGCGCTGAACTGCCTCGACAACGGCGCCACCATCACCACCACGATGCTGGCCAAGGACACATCGCACAAGACGGTGTTTCCGGTGTTTCAGGCCGGCGGCGGCTTCGGCATGTCGGAGATGCAGGGCGGCGCCGACGTCGTCATGCTGCCCGATCCGACCACGTTTCGCGTACTGCCCTGGGCGCCGACCACCGGTTGGGTATTGTGCGATCTGTACTTCGCCGACGGCCGTCCGGTGCAGTTCGCCACCCGTAACATCTATCGTGCGGCGCTGCAGAAGCTCGCCGACCGCGGCTACGACTACAAGGCGGGGCTTGAGGTCGAATTTCACGTCTTCAAGGTCGTGGACAGCAAGATGCGGCCGGAGCACGCCGGCCAGCCCGGCGAGCCGCCGGAGGTCAGCCTGCTGTCGCACGGCTATCAGTATCTGACCGAGCAGCGCTACGATCAGATGGAGCCGGTGCTCGAACTGATCCGCCGCGATGTCGTCGCGCTGGGCCTCCCACTGCGTTCGATCGAGGTTGAGTTCGGCCCGAGCCAGTGCGAATTCACCTTCCAGCCGACGGTCGGCCTGCTGCCGGCCGATCTGATGGTGCTGTTCCGCGCTGCCGTGAAGCAGATCTGCCGTCGGCACGGTTATCACGCCACCTTCATGTGCCGGCCGCGGATTCCCAACGTGGTGTCGTCGGGCTGGCATCTGCACCAGTCGGTCGTGGCACGCGACGGCGGCAGCAACGCTTTCATGTCGGACAGCGACATACTATCGGATTTCGGCAGGAATTATCTGGCCGGCCTGATGACGCACGCGCGGGCCGCGACGGTGTTCACCACGCCGACCATCAACGGCTACAAGCGTTATCGCTCCTATTCGCTGGCGCCGGATCGGGCGATTTGGGGGCGGGATAATCGTGGTGTGATGCTGCGCGTGTTGGGCGGGGCGGGCGACAAGGCGACGCGGATCGAGAACCGCGTCGGCGAGCCGGCCGCCAATCCGTATCTGTACATGGCGTCGCAGATCCTGTCCGGCCTCGACGGTGTCGACCGCGCGCTCGATCCGGGGCCCTCGGCGGATACGCCTTATGAGACCAAGGCGGATTTGTTGCCGAAATCGCTGCGCGAGGCGATCTTCGCGCTGCGCGACGATCCGTTCTTCCGTACCGCGCTGGGCGACGAGTTCGTCGACTATTATACCTTTATCAAGAATGCCGAGATCGAGCGCTTCCAGGCGGAAGTCACCGAGTGGGAGCAGCGCGAATATTTCGAGATGTTCTAGCGGTCAGCGGCACCAATTTCGTCAGCCAGAGGAGAGGAAGCACAACATGAAGGGACTTCGATCGGTCTGCGCGGCCGCGGCCTTGTCGTTCGTCGCGGCAGGCGCCCACGCTGATACCATCAAGGTCGGCGTGATCGGCACCATGTCGGGGCCGTACGCGCTGTTCGGCCAGAACTTCAAGATGGGCATCGACGCCTGGGTCGCCGAGCACGGCAACAAGGTCGGCGGCCACACCGTCGAGTTCGTCTATCGTGATGAGGTCTCGCCCAATCCGGCGCAATCCAAGGCATTGGCGCAGGAGCTGATCGTCAAGGAGAAGGTGCAGTACATCGCCGGCCTGTACTTCACGCCGAACGCGATGGCGGTTGCGCCGCTGCTTCAGGAAGCCAAGGTACCGATGGTGGTGCTGAACGCGGCGACCTCCTCGATCACCGAGAAGAGCCCCTACATCGTCCGCACCTCGTTCACGATGTTCCAGAACACCGTGCCGGCCGCGAAGGTCGCCAAGCAGAAGGGCGCCAAGAAGGTTGCGATCGCTGTCAGCGATTATGGTCCGGGTATCGACGCCGAAACCGCGTTCAAGAAGACCTTCGAGGCCGAAGGCGGCAGCGTCGTCGAGGCGGTCCGGATGCCGCTGGCCACCACCGACTTCGGTCCGATCATGCAGCGGATCAAGGATTCCGGCGCCGACATGATCTTCACCTTCCTGCCGGCCGGTCCGCCGACGCTCGGCTTCGTCAAAGCCTATATCGATAACGGCCTGAAGGCGGCCGGCGTCAAGCTGATGTCCACCGGCGACGTCGTCACCGAGCCCGATCTGCCGAACATCGGCGATTCCGGCATCGGCATTCTGTCGACCTACCACTATGCGGTGTCGCACGACTCGCCCGAGAACAAGGCGTTCCTCGCTCTGCTGCAGAAGGGCGGCGCCAAGCTGGGCGATGTCACCATGACTTCGGTCGCGGCTTACGACGGTGCCCGCCTGATCTACAAGATGATCGAGGCGACCGGCGGCAAGCAGGATCCCGATAAGGCGATTGCCGCCGTCAAGGACATGAAGTGGACCAGTCCGCGTGGACCGGTGTCGATCGATCCGACCACCCGCCACATCACCCAGAGCGTGTATCTGCGCGAGGTGGAGAAACAGGACGGTAAGCTGATCAACAAGGAGATCGAGACCTTCAAGGATCAGCCGGACTGGGGACTGGTTAAGCAGTAAGCTGAAACTTTGAGCCCTTCGCGCCTTCGTTCGTGACTTGGCGCGGAGGGCTCTGGTCGACTATAGCGTTTTCGAACAAAGCGGATCGCGGTCCGTGTGAAGAAAGCGCATGACGCTCAACGGTTAGCGCGCCCAGTCGAGTCGGGAGTGAGATTGTGAAGGCTGGATTGAATCGAACGGAATCGGCGGCGTTCGCGCCAGCGGCTGTGTAATGCGGACGATTCTCGGAATCCTGCCGGACGCGCTGGCCTACGGCATGGTGCTGTTCACGATCTCGATCGGCCTGTCGATCATGATGGGCCTGATGCGCGTGGTCAATCTCGCACACGGCGCATTCACGATGATCGGCGGTTATCTCGCCTCGTTCGCGCTGGTTTCGCTCGGCGTTTCCTATCCGATCGCGATCCTGATCGCGGTGATCGGCGCGGTCATCATCTCGGTCCCGTTCGAGTTCCTGCTGTATCGGCGGATCTATCGCCGCTCCGACGAACTGACCCAGATCCTGCTGACGATCGGCATCACCTTCTTCATCGTCGGCATCGCCAACTACATCTTCGGCCCGACTTCGAAGCCGATCCCGCTGCCGGAGATGCTGAAGGGGCCGTTCGATCTCGGCTTCCGCATGATCCCGGCGCACCGGCTGTTCGTGATCGGCTGCGGCGTGGTCACCGCGGTGGCGCTGTGGCTACTGATCGAGAAGACCGAGTTCGGCGTGCGGCTGCGCGCGGCGGTCGACAATGGCGACATGGCCGAGGCGCTCGGCATTCGCACCCAAATTGTCTATTCGGTCACCTTCGCGCTGGCGGTGGGGCTCGCGGCGTTTGGCGGCGTCGTCGGCGCCGAGCTGCTGCCGGTCGAGCCGTTCTACGCGCTACGCTACATGGTGACGTTCCTGGTCGTGGTCTCGGTCGGCGGCGCCGGCTCGGTCACCGGTGCGATGGCGGCGTCGCTGTTGCTCGGCCTTGCCGACACCACCGGCAAATATCTGGCGCCGGAGTTCGGCGAGTTCTTCTTCTATGTCGCGGTGATCGTCATCGTTTACGTATTCCCGCACGGCCTGTTCGGAAAGGCGCACTAAAGATGGCGACCTTGTCCGTCACCGCTGCGCCCTCGGCCTGGGCCGGTCTCCGCAACGACCTGATCGCTGCCGCGGTGATCGCCGTGCTCGGGGCGATCGGGTACTTTGTCTATCCCGACGATCTCGCCTTTCTGATCCGCGTGATCGGGCTGGCGTTCCTGGTGATCTCGCTCGACCTCGTCACCGGCTATTGCGGCGTCGCCACGCTCGGCCATGCCGCGCTGTTCGGCGTCGGCGCCTATGCGGCCGGGAATTTCTGTCTCGCCGGCGTTACCGATCCGATCCTGATGCTGTTGATTGGCGCGCTGGCTGGTACCGCCACTGGGCTCGTCTCTGGCCTCTTGGTGACGCGTTTCCGCGGCCTGCCCCAGCTCGTGCTGTCGATCGCGTTCGGCCAGCTGGTGGCCGCGCTCGCCAACAAGCTGTCGTCGATCACCGGCGGCAGCGACGGCCTTGCCGGCATCTCGCCGAGCCCGGTGTTCGGCATCTTCAACTTCGATATGTTCGGCCGCACCGGTTACGTGTTCTCGGTGATCGTGCTGCTGGTCACGATGGTGACGCTGCTTCGCTTCGCCCGCTCGCCGTTCGCGCTGCTGTGCCGTGCCATCAAGGACGACACGCTGCGGACCCGGATGATCGGCGTCTCGGTGTATCCTCGGCTGGTGGTGATGTACTGCGTGGCCGGTGCGGTCGCCGGGCTCGGCGGAGCGCTGACCGCGATCAACACCGGCGTGGTCGGGCTCGACAGCGTCAGCTTCGAGCGCTCGGCCGAAGCGCTGATCATGCTGATCCTCGGCGGTGCCGGCAATCTGTGGGGCGCGTTGATCGGTGCGATCCTGTTCGAGCTGTTTCACCACTACGTCTCGACCGCGAGCCCGTTCCACTGGATGATCCTGGTCGGTGTGTTGCTGATCGTGGTGGTGCTGTTCTTCCCCAAGGGGCTGGTCAACGAAGTGACCCGGCGGATCGGCGATTTCAGGCAGGCGAGGGCGGCGCGATGACGACCTTGCTCGAAGTCCAGCGTCTGTCGAAATCGTTCGGCGGCTTGCGCGTCACCGACGACGTCTCGTTCACGCTGTCGAGCGGCGACCGCGTTGCGCTGATCGGGCCGAACGGCGCCGGCAAGACCACGCTGGTCAATCAGCTCTCCGGAGATCTGGCGCCGTCGGATGGCCGCATCCTTCTCGCCGGCGAGGACGTCACCACCGCATCGATCCCCCAGCGCGTCCGCGGAGGTCTGGTGCGCACCTTTCAGGTGACGCGCCTGTTCACCAGCCTCACGGTGGCCGAGAACGTCGCGCTCGCAGTGATGCAGCGCCGCGGCCTGACCAAGCGGATGTTCTCTTCGGTGATCGACAAGTCAGATGTTCGCGACGAGTGGCAGGGCGTGCTCAGCCTGCTCGGCATCGGTCATCTGGCGGCCACGCCGGTGACCAAACTGGCTTACGGCCAGCAGCGGCTGCTCGATCTTGCGATCGGTCTCGCCATGAAGCCGCGGGTGCTGGTGTTGGACGAGCCTGCAGCCGGCGTGCCGCACGACGAGTCGCCGCGGATCCTCGAAGCGATCGGGCGGATGTCGCCGGAGATCGCGATCCTGATGATCGAGCACGACATGGATCTGGTGTTCAAATTCGCCAAGCGCGTGCTGGTGCTGGCGAACGGCGCGCTGATCTTCGAAGGCACGCCCGCTGAGGTGAAGGAAAACGACGCCGTCCGTGCGGCCTATTTGGGAAACTATGCCGATGCCCGCCGCGCGTCTTGAGGTCGAGCGCCTGTCCGCCGGCTACGGCTCGGTGAGCATTCTGAGCGACATCGGCTTTGCCGTGCCGGCCGGCGGGCGGCTGACGGTGCTCGGCCGTAACGGCGTCGGCAAGACCACGCTGCTGGCGACCCTGATGGGGCTGACCACCCACAAGGGTGGGACGGTTCGGATCGGCGAGCGCGAGGTGACTGGGCTCAAGACCTACGCGCGGGCCGCCGCAGGTCTCGGCTACGTGCCGCAGACGCGCGATGTCTTTCGCTCGCTCACTGTCGAGGAAAACCTGTTCACTGGACTCAAGGGCCGGCCGCGGTCCGAACTGGAGTCCGTGTATGCGATGTTCCCGCGGCTGGCGGAGCGTCGCAACCATGGCGGCATGCAGCTCTCCGGCGGTGAGCAGCAGATGCTGTCGCTGGCCCGCACGCTGCTGGGCAAGCCGAGTGTGCTGCTGCTCGACGAGCCGCTCGAAGGCTTGGCGCCTGTGATCTGTGATCAACTGATGGCGACGATCATCAAGCTCGCAGAGTCGGGTGAGATGACCGTGGTGCTGGTCGAACAGCAGATCGAGCGCGCTCTCGATTTCGCCGACGATGTGCTGGTGGTCGAGCGCGGCCGGATCGTTTGGCGGGGGCAGGCCGCGGAGTTCAGGGCCGACCGCGAACTGGCCGACCGGCTGCTCGGCGTCGGTATCGGCTGAGCCTGCGCGTCGCTCATTCGCTATCGTCGAGCATTGCGGACAGGGCACCGCGCAGCGAGTCGATCGAATACGGCTTACGGACGATCGGCAGGCCGCGCATGCGCTCGGGGATCATTGCCGTGTCGCCGTAGCCGGTGGCGAAGATGAAAGGGATGCCGAGGCGTTCGAGTTCATCGGCCACCGGAAGCGAACTGCCGCTACCGAGATTGACGTCGAGAATTGCCAGCGTCGGTGGCCGCTGCGCGATTGTCTGCAGCGCTTCTTCGGCGGAGGCGACCGAGGTTACCAACTTCGCTCCGATTGCGCCGAGCATATCCTCGGCGTCCAGTGCGATCACCAGTTGATCTTCGACGAGCAGGATCGATGCGTCGGCGATGTTCAGCGCGCTGCTGTCGGTGCTCTGGCCGCTTGCCTGCACGCTGGACAGCCGCTGCAGCGTCTCGGTGACGAATTGGCCCGGAATACCGAGTCGGGCGACGACGCCGCCCGGCAGGTAGTCGACTTCGCTCCATCCGCCGAGATCGAACGGAATGCTGCGGCTGAGCAGCACCGTGCCGAAGCCCTGCCGAGTCGGTGGCCGGACCGGCGGGCCGCAGCTCTCGGTCCACTCGATGTCGCAGCGGCCGTCGTCGCGCACCGTCCAGGCGACCTTGAGGCGTCCCGACGAGCGCGACAACGCGCCGTATTTCGCCGCATTGGTGGCCAGCTCGTGTAGCACCAGCGCCAGCACCGAATAGGCGCGGGCATCGACGCCGACATCCGGGCCCTCGAGAGCGATCTGGCTCGCCGGGTAGGGCGACAGTTCGGCTTGGATCAGATCGAGCAGCGCGCCGCCGCCGTCGGACCGCACCACCTGATCGTGCGCAAACGACAGCGCCATGATCCGACCACGCAGCGCCGAAGCGAACTCCTCCAGCGATTTGCCGTCGCCGGCGGGCTGATTCACCAGCGATTTGATCAGCGCCAGGATGTTCTTGACGCGATGATTGAGTTCTTCGTTGAGGACGCGCTGTCGTACCTCCGCCTTCTTGCGCTCAGCCGAGAGTATTTCGCTCTGCCTCAGCAGGACTTCGCGCAAGCCAACCTGAATGGTTGCCGCGGTGTCGCGATCGTCTGGGCTCCATGGTACCGATTGGCCATCGACTTGCTCTTTCCAGATCGAGAAGCTCTTGCGCGGCGTCAGCCGGTCGCCGAGCGGGCCGGTGTCGTAGGTCTTGTTCGGATCGCCCGCCCAATTCAGCGTCTGGACTTGCTCCTTGCGGAAGAACAGCAAGTAGTCGCCGGCGACCTGCGACAGCGGGATCGCAAGCATGCCGGCTGCGGCGCCGGCATAGTCGGTCGCCGCCGCGATCCGGTCGGTGAGGGCGTGGGTGGCGACGATCTCGTTGCCGGCCCGGCCGGTGAGAAGATGCAGGATCGACGGCAGCGCGTCAGCGGGCGGCGTCGATCCGTGCGCGGTCCAGACCCCGTTCATCCACAGCCCGACGCCGTCGCTCGGGATCAGGTCGGCGATGCGTTTCAGGTTGCCGCGCAGAAAGTCGTCGACCGAGGCGTCGAACGACATCTCGCTGGTCAGGCTGTCGAGTGTCCGCCGGGTGCGCAGCGAGGACTGGAAGCGGCGTTGGTGGTGGGCGGCGGTGAAGTGCAGCGAGAAGAAGTCGGCGAACATTTCGGCGGCGACGCGCTGCGCCATCGGCACGGCACGCGGCTCGTAATGATGACAGGCGATCAATCCCCATAGCGTGCCGTCAATGATGATCGACAGCGACATCGAGGCGCTGACGCCCATGTTCCGCAGATATTCGAGATGGACCGGCGAGACGCTGCGCAGGTGCGCGAACGACAGATCGAGCGCGGCGCCGGAGGCGTCGCGCTCGGGCACGATCCGGCTGCTGATGCCGCGCGAATCCGAGATCACGCGGATCGCGTTCTTCAAGTACAGCAGCCGCGCCTGTTGTGGGATGTCGGAGGCTGGGAAGTGCTGACCGAGAAAGCTCTCGAGGTCGCTGCGCTTCGCCTCGCCGATCACTTTGCCGGAGCCGTCGTCCGCGAAGCGGTACATCATCACGCGGTGATAGCCGAGCATCGCCTGGAGATAGCGCGGTACCCGTGCGGCCATCTCCTCGAGTGACTTCAGCTCTTTGGTGCGCGCGATGATCTGCCGCGTCAGCCGCAGCGGATTGTCGGCCTGATCGGCCGCCGCAGGTTCGAATTCGACGATCGATGTACCGTCATGGCGATGCAGCGAGATGTCGAAGGTGCGGCCGGTCAGGCCGTCGCGCCAACCGAAGATCAGCGCCGGCCGCTTTGGATCGGAGGACTGCGCCAGTGCGTTGCGCAGCGCGTGGGCTTCGGTCTCGCCGAAGTAATCGGCGAGTAGCTCGCCGACCCGCGGAGTTTCGCGTCCAAAGAACGCGCCGGCATTTTCCGAAATGCGCGTGATCCGCACCGCCTGCGCGTCGCAGGCCAGCAGGCAGCCGCACGGCTGAATGCTGCCGGGGATGTGGATCGGCTCGCGATCGCAGGAGGTGAGATCGACCTTACGCGGCATCGGACGCCCCCAGCGGGTATCGAGCGCGCTCCGCTCTGCGCTCGATCGGAGGCGCGCAGTGCTCACAGGTGATCGTCAACAGGATGGAAGCGCCAACAGCCAATGGATGCCTTGTGGGGTGGGGAGGAGCGAGCTGACGACAGCCGTCCACCGGGCTAAGGCTGGAGACACTCGCGACGTGTCTCGCTTGGACGCTGGGAACCAATCTAACCCCGATGCATTGTTTGTTCCGTTCACTAGTGGACAGAGGAACAGGCGTGACCGACACTTCCCACCGGCCCAACAACAATTTGTTGCGAGCGCTGAGCGCAACCGACTTCGAGCTGGTTCGTCCGCATCTCAGGTGCGAGAGCCGGGCCGCCGGCGATCTGCTGTATCGCCCGGGCGATCACGTCGGCAGCGCGTACTTTCCGTGCGGGCCGAGCCTTGTCTCCTACGAGGTGACCGACGGCGACGGCCGCGGCGTCGAGACGGTGCTGGTCGGGCGCGAGGGCGCGGTCGGCGGGATCGTCAGCTCAGGTTTCCTGCCGGCGTATTGCCTGATCAACGTCAAGTTCGAAGGGCCGTTCGTCCGCGTGCCGATCCTCAGCATCCAGGCTGCCAAGGATCGCTCGCCGAGCTTCAAGAACCTGTTTGCGCGCTATGCCGATTGCCTGATGGCGCAGATGTTTCAGGCGACCGCGTGCAACGCGATTCACTCGATCGAGCAGCGCACCGCGAAGTGGATCGCCGCGGCGATGGACCGGACCGGCGACACGATGGTCCCGCTCACCCATGAACAGCTCGCGGCGATGATGGGCGTCGGCCGCAGCTACACCAGTCGCGTGCTGCAGGCCTTCCGCCACGAGGGCATCCTGACCACGCGGCGCGGCGCGCTGATCGTCGATGATGCCGACAAGCTGCGGCAGCGGGCCTGCCGCTGCAACGAGGCGATCAAGGACCATTTCGACATCGTCTTGCGTGGAGTCTATCCTGAACCGGACGACGCGGCGGTGGCGTAGTCCTGGCACAGGCCCAAGGCTTCAGCGCGCCGGCGCGCGCTTGAGATGCAGGTAGCCGGGATCGAATTCGCCGATCTTGGCGAGGCTCTGCCAGTTGCGGATCGTCAGCACCCCATAGCGGAAGTCCATCGTCTTCGACGCCCGCAGCAATGAGATCGTGCGGTTGACGGTGGCGATCGCCATGCCGAGCGTATCGCCCAGTTGGGCGAGGCTGATCGGGAGCTGCATTGAATTACCGTCGGTCAGCTTGGACACCTCGGCGCGGTAGAACAGCTCGCAGAACAGATGCGCCATCCGCGCCTTCATCGTCCGGGCCGAATTGTTGGTGATTGCCTCGCGGAAAATCGCCGCATCCACAAGGGTCTCGCGCCAGATCGCAAAGCCGAGCCCGGGCCGGGCTTCGAACATCCGCAGGATCTCCCGGTGCGGAATGATCGCCGCCACCGCATGCCCAATCGCGCAGAGCGAATGATCCATCCGCTCGAGGAAGATCCCCTGCGAATCCGGCAAGTCACCGACCATGTGAAACGACAAGAATTGGCGGCGGCCGTCTCGCTGCAGATGATATCGCCCTAGCATGCCGTCAACGACCAGCGCGGCGCCTTTCGGCGATTCGCCCTGTCGGATCAGATCCTCGCCGCTCTCGAGCTCCCGCAGGGTGAAGCTGAGATCGCGAATCGCGATGAGATCATCGGCCGACAGTCGGGAGTGCTCCCGCAGCTTGTCGATCAGGACTCGATGGACATCCTTCATGTCGCCCTTTCGGATCAGATCATCTGATAGGTAGTGGAACTTGGGAGCTTCAACTCCGAAGGACGGCAGAGGTTGCAATTTCCGGGCCGGGTCGCCGTGTTCGTCTTCGCTTGCGCGGTGCGCGTCCGGCGTGCTCTGTCGGCCGGATCGTTCGCGAGGATGACCGATGAGCGAGTTCAGCCGTCTGTGGCTGGTCCGGCATGCGCCGGTCGATGGACCGAAGGGCGTGATTCACGCGCCTGACGCGCCAGTCGACCTCGGCGACAGCGCGGCGCTCGGTGCGCTACGTGAAAAGCTGCCGGGCGATGCTGCGATCTTCGCCAGTCCGAGCCAGCGCACCCGCGACACAGCCGCGGCGCTCGGGCTCGAGCCGCATCTCGATCCGGATTTCCGCGAGCAGGATTTCGGGACCTGGACCGGACGTCGCCACGACGATTTGTCGCGCGAACTCGGCCCAGCCTACGATGCCTTTTGGCAGGACGCCGCCCGTCTGGCGCCACCGGGTGGCGAGAGCTTTGTCGATCAAATCGAACGGGTGCGGCGCGGTCTGGCGCGGCTGCCCGGTGGCGATGTCGTGCTGGTGGTACACTCCGGCACCATTCGCGCCGTACTGGCGATTGCACTCGGGACTTCGCCCGAAGCGGCGCTGAGCTTCGTGATCGATCCGCTGTCGCTGACGTTGATCGATCGGCTGGGATCCTCCGGCTGGCGGATCGTCTGGGTCAATCGCGTGGTCGGTTAGGCCGGCCGTTTGGACCCAAGCCTTTTTGCTTGCGCGGCCTGTTGCCGCGTGCTCTGGTTTTGACGTCTTCGGTGCCTCGCGTGCGAGGTGAAACTGGGAATACGGTGCTGTGTTTTTCACCTAATCCGTAGCTGCCCCCGCAACTGTAGGCGGATCTGTCCGGATCATGTAGCCACTGACGTCCTCGGCGTCGGGAAGGCGGTCCAGGCGATATCCGTGAGCCAGGAGACCGGCCGAAGACGGGAAGCATCTAACCGATCGACGGCGGGTCGAGAGCGGAGCAGTGATGACTGATTTCTCTTAGCAGGCAGGCCGCGCGCCAGCGGTCGTTGGGAGTCGATGCTCCCTGCCGCCTTGCGCCCATCACCCGTCAAATCAAGAACCAGCCCAGCGCCGCTGCGATTGAGCCGGCGGTCCCCTGCTGCGGCATGAGGGAACGGTCATGGAGCCGAAAGACACCACCACCAACGAGGCCTTCAAGGGCTTCACCAACGAAGCCTGCCCGTTCCTGCCGTGTCATCGCGGCGTCGAGCGGGAGTTCAACTGCCTGTTCTGTTATTGTCCGTTGAGCGCCTATCAGTGTCCGGGACCCTACAAAACGTTCGTCGACCGCAACGGACTGACGCGTAAGGATTGCTCCGATTGCACGCTGCCGCACAACGGCTATCGGCGGTCGTGGAATTTCATCCAGCGCTGGCTGGAGCGGCCGGTGCCTTGGGACAGCCAGCCGCAGGATCCGCGCCGCCTCAAGCGCGAAGTGTCGGAAAGCGGCGACTGAACGCGGCCGCCGGCGCCTCCGCGCCGCTGGCTTGAACCAGCAACGGTGGCGCCGGCGCGCCGTGTTACAGCGAGCGGGCGATCAGCAGCTTCATCACCTCGTTGGTGCCGCCGTAGATCTTCTGAATGCGCGAGTCGATGAACATCCGGCCGATCGGGTATTCCTGCATGTAGCCGTAGCCGCCGTGCAGCTGCAGGCACTCGTCCACGGTCTCGACCTGCTTTTGCGTCGTCCACCATTTCGCCATCGAGGCGGTGACGGCGTCGAGATTGCCGGCGACCAGCTGGACCAGGCAGTAATCGACGAACACACGCGCGATGAAGGCTTCGGTCTTGCGTTCGGCGAGTGTGAAAGCGGTGTTCTGGAATTCGATGATCGGTTGGCCGAACGCCTTGCGCTCCCGCGTGTATTCCGAAGTCAGCGCGACCGCGCGCTCCATCGCCGCCACCGCGCCGATCGCGATGATCAGCCGCTCTTGCGGCAGCTGCTGCATCAGCTGCACGAAGCCTTTGCCTTCCTCTCCGCCGAGCAGGTTCTCCTTCGGCGTCCGGGCGTTCTCGAAGAACAGCTCGGAGGTGTCGGAGGCGTGTAGGCCGATCTTGTCGAGGTTGCGGCCGCGCTTGAAACCGGGGTTGTCCTTGGTCTCCAGCACGATCAGCGACAGCCCCTTGGCGCCGGCGCCGCCGGTCCGGGCGACGACAATGATCAGGTCGCAGTTCTGGCCGTTGGTGATGAAGGTCTTCTGGCCGTTGATGACGTAGTCGTCGCCGTCGAGCTTGGCGGTGGTGCGCACGCTCTGCAGGTCAGATCCAGTGCCGGGCTCGGTCATCGCGATCGCGCCGATCAGCTCGCCGCGCGCCATGCCGGGTAGCCAACGCCGCTTCTGTTCTTCCGACCCGTAGTTGAGGATGTAGTGCGCCACGATGCCGCTCGACACGGTGACGCCGGACAGCGCGTCCGGGACGATCTTCTCCATGTCCTCATAGACCGCGGCATCATAGGCGAAGCTGGCGCCGAGCCCGCCGTACTGTTCCGGAACGCTGGGCAGCAGCGCGCCCATTTCGCCGAGCTTCAGCCAGGCCGAGCGATCGACCATCTTCTGCTTCCGCCACTTGTCACCGTGGGGCGCGAGATCCTTGGCGAGGAATTTGCGAAACTGGTCGCGGAACGTGTCCAGCTCTTCGGTCATCCAGGGCGATCGGTATTCCATGTTTCCTCACTCGAATGGGCGGCCGCTTGGTACGGCGTATCGCCCGCTGATCTAGGCCAGTTCTGCGGTGCAGGATAGCCGTTGCGATCGCCGTATCTTGCGGCGTGTCGCTGCGGGCGGCTGTGCTGTTCGCAGCCGCAGCATGCGCAATAGGGGACGGGCGCTCAGGTGGTGCCCGACCCCGGCCGCCTCGCGTTCGCCGGCACCGCCGATGAAGTTCGCAACGATCCGCGGCTGCTGCAGTATCTGGCGCCGTAGCAGCGCTATCACCTTCTCCGCCATTGCGGGCGCAGCGAAGCAATCCAGACATTGTACACAGAGCTGGATTGGTTCGTCGCTTGCGCTCCTCGCAATGACGGGAGAGGGCGTTCGTGCTCAGGATGCGGGTGAAAGCTCGACAAACTCCGCAATGAGCCGCAACACCTCGTCGGGCCGGTCGTGCTGCAGCCAGTGGCCGGCGTCGGCGACGATCTCGGCGCGAACGTTTTTGAAGTAGCGCGAAGTTTCGGCCGCTTGGGCCGGATCGATGAAGCTCTCGCCTGCAAACAACAGCAGCGTCGGGCAGGTGATCCGCCCCCACAGCTCGGCGTATTCCTGCGGCGCCAGCCGGTGCGGGGCGGTGACGCGCTGATACGGATCGAACTTCCACGAATAGCTGCCGTCGTCGTTGCGGCGGGCCCCATGGGTGGCGAGGTGCAGCGCAAGGTCCGGCGTCAGCCGTTTGTTGTGGGCGCGCATCTGCGCTGCGGCATCGACGATCGTCGCGTAGTGGCGCGGCTCGCGGCCTTCCAGCCGATCGAGCTGCCCGAGCCATTTGATCATCCGCTCGTGGACCGGGGCCATCTTGGCGTCGGGGCGGACCGTCACGCCGTCGAGCACCACGAGCCGTTTCACCTTTTCCGGGAATGTCCCTGCATACAGCATCGCGATCATGCCGCCCATCGAATGGCCGATCACGGTGGCAGGCTGAGCATCAGCGAGCGGCGGCAGGCGCGTCAGGTCGTAGACGTATTCCGGCAGCGCGTAGCTGCCGCCGCGCGCCCAGTCCGAATCGCCATGGCCCCGCAGATCCGGCGCGATCACATGAAAGTGCGGCTGCAGTGCGCGGGCGAAAACATCCCAGCTTCGGCCATGGTCCTTACCGCCATGGATCAGCAGCAGTGGCGGCGCGGCGGCGTTGCCCCAGTCCCAATAGTGCAGGCGCAGGCCGTGGGATTGAAAGAAGCGGCTTTGTGGTTGTTGCATCGTTGTTTTTTCGAGCGTTTCCACGGCTGCAATAGCCCGGGCCGGCGACCGCTTCAATGCCCTGCTGGGCGGGCGACGCCCCACCGGGGGAGCCCATCGGCGCAACCTTGGCGGGCTGACAATCTGTTGCAACATGGCTATGCATGGATTCATGCGCGCGTCTTCATCGCCCATTTGAATTGAGCGGAGATCCCTCGATGGCTGCGGCCAGCGGAGTCCGAAAGACCTCTCCGACGCTGAAGCGTGTCGATACCCGCGAGCTACGCGAAAATGCCGTGGTGGCGGCCGAGTTTCTGAAGACGCTGTCGAACGTGTCGCGGCTGATCATGCTGTGTCAGCTCGCCGAAGGCGAGAAGTCGGTGTCGGAACTCACCGAGTTGCTCGACGAACGGCAACCGACGGTCTCGCAGCAGCTCGCGCGGCTGCGCAGCGAAAAGCTGGTGCAGGCGCGGCGCGAGGGACAGCAGGTGTTCTATTCGCTCGCCAGCGAAGAGGTCCGCAGCCTGATCCTGGCGCTGCACGCCACCTTCTGCCGCAAGGATCGCGACAAAGACAAACCTGCTGCAGCATCGCGCGCGAAAGCTGCGCCCACGCCACGCCGTCAGCGCCAGAGCGTCGACGCCTGACAGAGGCGTCGCTTCAATCAGCCGGCTTGCGGCCGAACAACCGCTGAAACAGGCTCGGCGGCTTCGGGCCCTGCACGGTCGGAAAGCCGGCCCTGCGCCACGCCAGAATGCCGCCGCCGAGCACGTAAGGCTCGCATACGCCGCGCGCCTTGGCGTCGATCTGGCCCGCATACATCCGCGTCCGTCCGCCCGAGTGGCAGAAGAAGATCGCCTTGCGCCCGTGCGCCGCGCCGAGATCGCCATGCTTGAAACCGGTCAGCGGCAGCTCGATCGCGCCGTCGATATGTTCGCGCGCAATCTCGTGACGCTCGCGCACGTCGACCAGCACCGCACGGCCTCCGGTCACGAGGCGGTGGGCTTCGATCGGCGAAATCGTCTTTACGCTCATGGCCATCGGTCTTTCGTGTTGTGAGCCTCGTCGCTGATGTCGTCGTCAGCGTCATGTCGTAGCGTAGGTACATTCGAACAATGGCCGACGGTCTGTGACGATGTCACCGCGGCGGCGCAGCCAATGGTGCATCAAGGAGGCGGGCATTGCGCGGTGCTCGTGCAGCCGCCAAGCTGGCGCACCAACGCAGCGTGTTGGAAGGAGAACCGGCATCATGGCATCCGAACATTTCGACATGTGGGAGAGCCGTTTTTCCGCGAACGGTTATCTGTTCGGCACTGCGCCGAACGCATTTCTGGCGTCGTGCCATGATCTGTTGCCGAAGCAGGGGCGGGCGCTGGCGATCGCCGATGGTGAGGGCCGCAACGGCGTATTCCTGGCCGAATGCGGACTGTCGGTGCTGTCGGTGGATTTCTCGCCGACTGCGCAGGCCAAGGCGCACAAGCTGGCAGCCGAGCGCGGCGTCACGATCGAAACCCGAACCATCGACCTCTTGAGCTGGCAGTGGCCGGGCGGATTCGACGTGATCGCCGGCATCTTCTTCCAGTTCGTCGAACCGGAGCAGCGCCCGCAGATCTTTCAGCAGATCCGCGACGCGCTGAAGCCCGGCGGTCTGCTGCTGATCGAGGGCTATCGGCCGAAGCAGCTCGCCTACAAGACCGGCGGTCCGAGCCGCGCGGAAAACCTCTACACCCGCGAACTGCTGGAGCGGGCGTTCGGCGATTTCGACAATCTCAGCATCCGTGAGCACGACAGCGAGATCGTCGAGGGCGCCGGCCACGCCGGACTATCGGCGCTGATCGATCTGGTTGGATGGAAACCGAAGTAATCGGCGGTCAATCGTCCATCGCGCAGCCGTCGAACACGCGCGGCCCGCCGGTCTGCAGCCCGAGCCAGGCGTGAACGGTGGCCTGATCGAATCCGACTTCGCGGCGGTCGCCCGACTGCATCAACGGGCGGCGGATCAGCAGCGGATCCTCGATCATCAGAGCGAGCGCTGCCTCCACACCGAGCGCGGCGAAATCGATCGCGCCGGCTTTCACTTTCGGCGACGATTGATTGAACCACTCGATCAGCGGCTTGTCGCCGAAGAACGGCCGCAGCGTCTCGCGGGTCCATGGCTCGGCCAGCAGGTTGCGGACCTCGAGCTCGTGGCCGGATGCGGTGAGCAGCGCCTTCTGCCGCGCGTTGCCGACGCAGCCGGGCTTCTCGTAGAAAACGACTTTGGCCATCGTGACAGCTCCCTCAACAGATCGTCTTGTGCTCGCGCTCATCGACGTTCGCGCCGCAGGCCGATGGTGCCGCCAATCGCGGCGCGATGCCGGCCCACCAGCTCTCGATCGCCGCGCGGCTGCACGGCAGCACCGCGCCCTCGTCGCCGATGAACTCGCGCCAGGCGTCGGCGCATTTCTCCGGCACCGCTGTGAGGAGCGGCCGTCCGGTGACGATCGCCTCGGCGAATTCGTTGCGCAGGCCCTTGCCGGTCGCTTCCTGCTTGGAGAATTTGTTGATCACCACCAGCGCGGTGTCGCTCGCGACCGCGCGTGTCACGGCTTGCGCGGACTCGGCGAGGCCGCCGGCGTCGAGCTTGCATGATCCTGCGCCGCTGCCGAGCGTCTGCGAAATCCCGATCGCCTCGCCGGTCATCAGGTCGATGAGCTGCATGTCGATCTTCCTGCCGGCGGCGTCCTTGAGGTTCCGCTGCACGATGCCGCCGAGCCGGTCTCCGGCCGCAAGCCGGGCGAATGCGAACTCTGCCAGCAGCGCGTCGACGTCATCGTCGGCCCGGTAGATGATCGCGGCGATCCGCGGAGCCTCTGCGCTGCTGTGCGTCATCTCTGCACCCTCCAGTCGGTGTGCTCGTCGTTAGTTCAGCAAGCGCCGTGCCGATTGCATGGCTGCCGCGGTCGCTTGCTATGCGGTTGATTTGTCGATCGTTTCGCTCCGCCGGACTGGCTGCGAGCTTTGGTCGCAAACCTGACAGCGTTGTATAGTCATGGACATAACGGTCCGAAGCGGAGATGTTGCGCCGGAAACGCCGCGCGTCAAATGCGCCGAACGACGATATCGGGGACCTGCCGTATGCCTGCCGCGACCACTGCCGAACTGGAGCGCCTGCTCGACGACGACGTGCCGTGCGGCGACTTGACCACCGAGGCGCTGGGCATCGGCGCCGCGCCTGGCGTGATGCAGTTCGCTGCCCGCGACCCGATGGTGCTGGCGCTCGCCGAAGATGCTGCTGCAATCATCCGGCTGTGCGGCTGCGAGGTTGAACTGGTCGCCTCGTCCGGCAGCCGGCTCGCGGCCGGCGCTCCGATCCTGACCGCGCGCGGCAGCGCCTCGGGCCTGCTGCGCAGCTGGAAGGTGGCGCAGACGCTGATCGAGATCTGGTCCGGCGTCGCCACCGCGGCGCGCGACATCGTCGATGCGGCGCGCGCGGTGTCGCCGGCCATCGCGGTCGCCTGCACCCGCAAGAACACGCCGGGTACCAAACGGTTTGCGGTCGCCGCCGTGAAAGCCGGCGGCGCCACCATGCATCGGCTCGGCTTGTCCGAGACGGTGCTGGTGTTCGGCGAGCACCGCGGCTTTCTGAATGAGCCGTTGGCGGCGACGGTGACGCGGCTGCGCGCCACACTCCCCGAAAAGAAGCTGATCACCGAAGTGGCGTCGATCGACGCAGCGCTCGCCGCGGCGGAGGCCGGCTTCGACGTGCTGCAGCTCGAAAAATTCGCGCCCGCCGATGTCGCGACCTTGGTCCAGCAACTTGCCGTGCGGCCGTCGCGCCCGGTCGTTGCGGTCGCCGGCGGCGTCAACGCCGGCAACGCCGCTGCTTATGCCGAGGCCGGCGCGGAGGTGCTGGTGACCTCGGCGCCGTACATGGGGAAGCCGCGCGACGTGCAGGTGCGGATCACGCGGGCAAACTAACCACAACAACCTGCGTCATGGCCGGGCTCGACCCGGCCATCCATCTTCTTGCGAAACAGATGGATGCGCGGGTCAAGCCCGCGCATGATGGCTCATATTGATGCGAGGCCCTGCTCGTTCGCTTCGCGAACTAAGACCGAGCGTAACTCGCCGCCCGGTCCGCTATCGTCTCGCGCAGCACCGTTTTCTGAATCTTGCCGTTGGCATTGCGGGGCAGGGGCTCGGAGCGGATGATGATGCTCTCCGGCACTTTGTAGTCCGACATCCGTGCCGCGCAGTAGGCGGCGACGTCGCGCTCGTTGAGACTGGCGCCTTCGCTGGTCACCACAATGGCGTTGACGCGCTCGCCGAGCACTGGGTCGGGCGTGCCGATGATGGCGGTTTCCAGCACGCCGTCGATCCCGCAGATCACGTTCTCGACTTCGGCCGAGAAGATCTTGAAGCCGCCGCGGTTGATCATGTCCTTCTTGCGGTCGAATACCCGGACGAAGCCGTCCTGGTCGATCGAGCCGATGTCGCCGCTGCGCCAGTAGCCGTTCACAAACTCCTTGGCGTTGGCGTCCGGCCGCTGCCAATAGCGCGGCACCACCATCGGGCCGGCGATCAGGAGTTCGCCGGGCTCGCCGGGTGCGACCTCGTTGTCGTCGGCATCGAGCACGCGGACATGCGCGTAAGGAATCACCTGGCCGACGCTGTTCATGTGATCACGCCAATACGCCTGCGGCATGATCGTGGTCGGCGAGGTGGTCTCGGTCGCGCCGTAGGCGTTGCGGAGCTGCAGGTTCGGCAGTCGCTTCGCCAGCATCTCGATGGTCGGCACCGGCATCGGCGCGCCGCCGAAGCAGCCGATCCGCCAGGCCGACAGATCGTGCTTGTCGAACTCCGGATGCATCACCGCGAGTGTGTAGATCGCCGGCACCAGGATCGAATAGGTGATCCGCTCGCGCGCCGCGAGGGCGAGGAAGTCGGCGGTTTTGAACGCCTGCCGCATCAGCACAACGCAGCCGCCGGCCGCGATCGTTGCATAGGATACGCCGACGAGGCCTGTCACATGCGACAGCGGCACCGCGACCAGGCCGCGGTCGCGTTCAGTCAGCTCGTGGGCGCGCGCGAACGCGTAGGATGAATGCAGGATGCTGAGATGAGTCAGCTCGGCGCCCTTCGGTTTGCCGGTGGTGCCCGAGGTGTAGAGGATCACCGCGGTATCGTCTTCGTGCATCTCTGCGAGCGGCGCGTTCGCCGGCTCGGCGGCGAGCAGATCCTCGAACGGCCGCGCGCCCTCGGCGGTTCCGTGCGCGACGAAGCGATGCGCGAGCTGTGGCACTTCGGCGGCTGCCGGGATCTCGTCAGTTAGCCCCGCCTCGAACACCACCACCTTGGCGCCGCTGTTGTTCAACAGGAATTCGAGTTCGGCACGGCGCTGCCGGATGCCAATCGGGACTACCAGGACGCCGAGCCGGTTGCAGGCGAGCGTCACCGCCAGGAACTCCCAGCAATTGCCGAGGAACATTGCGACGCGGTCGCCTTTGCCAATGCCGAGTGCGGTCAGCGACACCGCAATCTTGCGAACCAGCAGATCGAGCTCGCGATAGCTGAGCGCGCGGTCGTCGACGATCGCCGGACGGTCGCCGAACCGCGCGACCAGATCGTCGAACATGGCTGCGAGATGGGCAGGGCGCTCGGAGAAGCACAGCATCGACCGGCCGTCGTAGTGAGTCTCGCGGCGCAGCGCGCCACCGATGCCGGCCTCGGGCCAGAACGTCATGGGTGTTTCCTCATTGATCGTTGGGACGCCGCGGTTGCTTCCGCGATCGTCCGGCGGCTGTTTGCAGCGCCGCGGCAATTCTATCCCGGCTCGGCCAAGAACCACCAGTCGGTGCTTCGGTGTGTCACCTCACGGAAAATGTGTGCCTTCGCGGCGCGCTGACACAGCGGCGTCAGCATTGCCACCTAGGATGGCAATTTGCGACGGCGGGAACTGCCGCACGTCGATGTCAGGAAAGAAGCGATGAGACTCTCCGACGTGGAATGTGAATGCGGCGCGCTGTACCGCTGCGCCGAATCCGAAACGCTCGACGGTGAGCCGGGCAATCTGCATTGCGCCAATTGTGGCCGGATCGTCGAGGCGTGGCAGACCCGCAGCAAGCGCGTGTATCGCTGCGTGCTGACGCCGGACCGCAGCTATCCGGTGGTGGCGCCGCCGCCCGCGCCGTAAGCGCATGCTGGACGGCGCGTTTGATTTTTCGAAGCGGCGCGCAACGTCGTGCCTCGCTTGAGGGACGCTCGATCCTATATGGTGGAGGTCGATTTTCCGACGACGAAGGGCGGTAAGTTGCGAACTCCGGTGCTGGCAGCAGGCGGAATCGTGTTGCGGCGCGGCAAAGATCCGCTGTTCGCGGTCGTCCGGATGCGCAAGCGCAACGATTGGGTGCTGCCCAAGGGCAAGCTCGATCATGGCGAGACGCCACGCCAGGCGGCCGAGCGCGAGGTGCTGGAAGAGACCGGCCACGTCGTTGCGGTCCACGAATTCATCGGCACGCTCGCCTATGATTCCGGCGGCCGTTCCAAGGTGGTGCATTTCTGGCGGATGGAAGCCGAGCCACGGCAGACCCTGCCGCTGATGAAGGACATCCGCGCGGTCGATTGGTTGCCGCTCGACGAGGCGCTGCAGCGGCTGTCGCGCAGCTACGAGCAGGCGTTTCTGACCGAGGTGGGCCCATTGGTGCTGGAATCGGCCGGCCACTTGCTGTCGGCAGCCCCCGCCGCGCCGCCGCCACCGCGCTGCCCGACCAGTCCGTTGCCGACCGGGGACGAGATCGTCACCGACCTTGCCGAAGCTCCGTCGTTGGCGCTCGAACAACCATCCGAAGCGCTCGAACCGCAGCCGCCGCTGTCGATGCTGCAACGACTGCGACGATGGCTGCGGGGGCAGTCCCGCTCCTGATCGCTCTGTTACGGGGCGGTCTCTGCTGTCCGGATTCTCCTGACATTTGACGCACGTCAAATAGCCTCTCCTGCCGCCGCCTATCGTTCGCGAAATTTGGCCGTAGGGCCACATGCAGGAAACGTCATCAGGGGATGCCATGAGTGAGGCATTGGCGGCTGGCGCCGGGCGCGCCAAGCGCGAGATTTTCGGGACGCCGATCTTCGGCCCCGAGTCGGCGCAGAAGGGCTACGCTCTCAACAAGATGTGCTTCTCGTTCAACGACGCCGGCGCGCGCGCCGCGTTCGTCAAAGACGAAGCTGCGTATTGCGCGCGCTATGGCCTGACAGCGGCGCAGACCGAAGCGATCCTCAAGCGCGATCTGCTCAAGCTGCTCGACGAGGGCGGCAACGCCTACTACCTCGCCAAATTCGCCGGCATTCTCGGCCTCAACATGCAGGACATCGGCGCGCTGCAGACCGGCATGACGGTCGAGCAGTTCAAGGCGAAGCTGCTGGCGGCGCGGGACAATTGAGAGGGGATTGCTGACATGGCGACGATTATCGGCGGCCTGGCCGCTTCGCACGTGCCCGCGATCGGCGGGGCGATTGCCAAGGGCCTGCAGAAGGATCCGTATTGGGCTCCGTTCTTCGACGGTTTCGATGCGCCTTGCCGCTGGCTGGAGGCAGCCAAGCCCGATGCCGCGGTGGTGATCTACAACGACCACGGACTCAACTTCTTCCTCGACAAGATGCCGACCTTCGCGGTCGGCGCCGCGCCGGAATATCGCAACGACGACGAAGGCTGGGGCATTCCGGTGATGGCGCCGTTCAAGGGCGACACCAAGCTGTCCTGGCACATCATCGAGACGCTGGTGGAATCTGAGTTCGACCCCGTCACCTGCCAGGAGATGCTGGTCGATCACGCCTACAGCCTGCCGATGGAGCTGTTTCTGCGTGGCCGCGCTCACGACATTCCGACCGTGCCGGTGGTGGTCAACACCGTGCAGCATCCACTGCCGTCGCTGCGCCGCTGCTTCAAGCTCGGCCAGGCGATCGGCCGCGCGATCGAGAGCTATCCGGAAGATCTGAAAGTGGTGGTGATCGGCACCGGCGGCCTGTCACATCAGCTCGAAGGCCAGCGCGCCGGCTTCATCAACACCGCGTTCGATCGTCGCTGCATGGACGCGATGACCGGCGATATCGAGAGCTTACTCGGCATCGACCCGCACGAACTGGTCGAGCTTGCCGGCAGCCAGGGCGTCGAAGTGATGAACTGGGTCGCCATGCGCGGCGCTCTCACCGGCGACGTCCACGAACTGCACCGCAACTATCACCTCCCGATCTCCAATACCGCATCGGGCATCATGCTGATCGAGAACCGGCCGAAGTTGGCTCAGGCGGCGTAGGTCTGTCTCGTCAGCGGCACTACTACGCAAAGATCGTCAAGCCCGGGCTTGACCCGGGTATCCACGAAATTGGGCAAGGCAGTGCTTGTGGCCGTGGATGGCCGGGGCAAGCCCAGCCATGACAGTCTTTGGTGGACTACGCCTCCTCGCTCACCACGCGCCGATAATCCCGAGGACTCTGGCCGGTGCGGCGTTTGAAGAAGCGGCAGAAATAAGCAGGGTCTTCGAAGCCGAGTTCGAACGCGAGCTTGGAGATCGGCGCAGCTATATACGTCAGCCGGCGGCAGGCCTCGCGGGTGAGGCGGGCATGGACCACGTCGAGCGCGCTCTGGCCGGTCTCGGCTTTCGCCAGACGGTTGAGGCGTTCAGGCGTCATGCCGAGTTCGTCGGCGTAGCGCGCGATCGGCCAATGCTCGCAATGATGTGTCTCCACCAGCAACAAGAAGCGGGTGAACTGATCGCCGCCGCGCGCGGCATAGCGCGCTTGCCGCTCGCTTTGCTGCGCCAGCCTCCACACGATGGCACGGCCGAGCCACAACGGCACGGGCGAGTTGCCGGCATCCGGCGTCGCGAATTCATCGGCGAGCTCGGCGAACAATCTGTCGATCCGCATCGTTGCGGCGCCGTCCGGCGCGAATTCCAGGATGCGGGCCGCAGCGAACAGATCGCGGAGCGCCTGGCCGGTCGCCGGCACATCGCCTTCGATCATTGCGTGCGGATTGAAGGTGAAGACCTGACCTTCGGTGTGCGGCGAGAACCTGAAGCCGTGAACGACACCGGGCGGCACGATCACCGCGACCGGCCCATCGCGCTGCACGCGCTGCTCGTCGAGCGCGATCGTCGCCGTTCCGGAGCCGATCCAGAGGATTTGATGCAGGCTGCGGTGGGCGTGGACATCGATCTCCCACTGATACAACCGGCTGCGCGACTGGATCGCTTCGACATGCAGCATGTCGACCGGCGCCGCCGGCGTTTCGCCGTACAGCGCGAAGATCGGAATTGCTGCTTTGCGGCGTGCGCGAGCCATTCCGCAGCTAAGACCGAACGTCGGAAAAGTGCAAGTTTTTGTCACCGCGGCGTCTCACGGGGAAATACACCGTCAACTACACTCGGATGATCGCCGCAACTAACAGATCAAAACGAACCGGGCGGCCGCAACAAGAGAGGAAATCAGCTCATGTTCAGCTTCGATCCCTATTCGCCCGTTGTCGATGCCGACCCGTTCCCGCTCTACAAGACGCTGCGCGACGAGTATCCGGTGTTCTGGAGCGAGCCGGCCCAGATGTGGATTTTGTCGCGCTATCTCGACGTGGCCGGTGCCGGCAGCAACTGGCAGGTGTTCTCGTCGGCCAAGGGCAACCTGATGACCGAGCTGCCGAACCGGGCCGGCGCCACGCTCGGCACCACCGATCCACCGCGCCACGACCGGCTGCGCGGGCTGGTGCAGCACGCCTTCATGAAGCGCAATCTCGAAGCGCTGGCCGAACCGATGCGGGAGATCGCCCGCGATGCCGCCGAGGCGCTGCGCGGCCGCGACCAATTCGATTTCATCAGCGACTTTTCGTCCAAGTTCACCGTGCGGGTGCTGTTTGCAGCGCTTGGCCTGCCGATGGGCGATGAGCAGACCGTGCGGGACAAGGCGGTGCTGATGGTGCAGAGCGATCCGGTGACCCGCGCCAAGGGGCCTGAGCATCTCGCCGCCTACGCATGGATGCAGGACTACGCGTCGGGCGTGATCGCGCAGCGCCGCGCCGAGCCGAAGAACGATCTGATCTCGCATTTCAGCATGGCGGAGATCGATGGTGACCGGCTCGACGAGCGCGAGGTGCTGCTCACCACCACCACGTTGATCATGGCTGGCATCGAGTCGCTCGGTGGCTTCATGAGCATGCTGGCGCTGAACCTGGCCGACTTCGCCGATGCGCGCCGCGCGGTGGTGGCCGACCCGGCGCTGCTGCCGGACGCGGTCGAGGAGTCGCTGCGCTACAACACCTCGGCGCAGCGCTTCAAACGCTGCCTGCAGAGCGACCTGACGCTGCACGGCGTCACCATGAAGGCGGGGGACTTCGTGTGCCTCGCCTATGGCTCGGCCAATCGCGACGAACGGCAGTTTCCGAATCCCGACGTGTACGATCTGACGCGCAAGCCGAAAGGCCACCTCGGCTTCGGCGGCGGCGTCCATGCCTGCCTCGGCTCGGCGATCGCCCGGATGGCGATCAGGATCGCATTCGACGAGTTCCACAAGGTGGTGCCGGACTACACGCGCACCGAGCAGCAGTTGAACTGGATGCCATCGTCGACCTTCCGCAGCCCGCTGCGGCTCGACTTCGCGGTCGAGCAGGCCGCGGCGCGATCCGCGGCGTAGCCATCCCGGCAAGGTCCCATCGGAGCGGCCGTGGTCTCAGGTCACGGCTGCTCTTTTAGGTTCGACGATCTCGAACATCCGCGGGAATTCGTCCATCAGCGCCATCAGCTCGGCGAGCTTCATCGGATCGCCGCTGACTTTGATCTTGCCGGCCATCACCGCCTCGGGAAAGGAGGTCTGCTTGGCGATCACCTCGTCGAGCAAGCTTCTCGGCAGCACGAAGCCGGCGTCGGCCTTGGCGGATTGCGTGCCGGGCAGATAGGTCAGCGCGCAGTTCTCCAGCGTCAGCACCCAGTATTCGCTGGTGTCGGTGAACTGCCAGTTCAGCACGATGGTCTTGCCCTCGGCCTTCGGTCCGTTGAGGCGGACGCCGAGAACGTCCCAGATCTGCGAGGTCTTCAGCGCCGACAGCGTCTCGCGCGGCATCCCGGGCCGGGTCGGCATCTTCGGCATGCCGTGGCGCAGTTCCTGGGCGCCGAACAGATAGGCGTTGCGCCAGGTCGCGCTCTCGGATTGGTAGCCCAACTGTTCGAACGTATCGGCCAGCAGCAGCCGGCCGTCCTGGTTGTCGGGGTCGGCGAACACCAAATGGCTGAGTGCCTGCGCCACGAAGCGGAATTCACCGTTGGCGAAATCGGCGCGCGCCTTCGCTAGCAGCGCGTCGGGGCCGCCCATGTAGTCGACATACTTCTTGCCGGCGTCCACCGGCGGCAGCGGATCGAGATTGGCCGGGTTGGCGTCGTACCAGCCGAGATACTTCTGATAGATCGCCTTCACGTTGTGGCGGATATGGCCGTAATAGCCGCGGGCGTGCCAGGCACCATCGAGGCTCTTCGGCAGGCGGATGGTTTCGGCGATCTCGGCGGCGGTAAGGCCGTGGTTCATCAGCCGCAGCGTCTGGTCGTGGGCGAATTTGTAGAGGTCACGCTGCTGCCGGATCATCAGGTTGATCCGTTCGGTGCCCCACACCGGCCAATGGTGCTGGCCGCACATCACCTCGGCCTTGCCGCCCCAGAGCCGCAAGGCTTCGCCGAGATAGCCGGACCACGCCAGCGCATCGCGCACGTCGGCGCCGCGGAACGGCAGCAGATTATGGAAGTTGTGCGTGCAGTTCTCGGCGAGGTTGAGCAGCTTGTAGCGCGGAACGTAGAAGTGCATCTCCGCCGGCGCTTCGGAGTTCGGCGCCATCTGGAATTCGAAGTCGACGCCGTCGATGCGGCGGGTGTCGCCGGTCGCCTTGATCAGGTCGGTCGGCCGCAGCAGCGCGGCAGTGCCCGCGGCCATCGTCTTGCCGAGTCCGCAATCGACATGGCCGCGCGGTCCCTTGGCGAGCAGCGGCCCGAACTGATACTGCGCGCGCCGCAGCATCGCCGGCCCCGCGATGATGTTCTCGGAGACGGCGTGCTCCATGAACAGGTCGGGTGCGATGATCGGCACCCGACCACTCGCGAGCGTGGCGTCGTCGAGCACGCCGCGCGCACCGCCCCAATGATCGGCGTGGGTGTGAGTGAAAATCACCGCCACCACCGGCCTGTCGCCGCGGTGGCGGGCATAGAGCTGCATTGCCGCGCGGGCGCCTTCGATCGAGGTCAGGGTGTCGACCACGATCACGCCATTGTCGCTCTCGATCAGCGTCATGTTGGCGATATCGAAGCCGCGGACTTGGTACACGCCCGGCACGACCTCGAACAGTCCGTGCTGCATGTTCAGCCGCGATTGCCGCCATAGGCTTGGATCGACGGTTGCCGGTGCGATCTCTTCCTGGAGAAACTGATAAGGTTCGAGACTCCACACCGTCCGGCCCTGCGCCGAACTGATCGCGGCGTGGTCGATGCTGCCGAGAAAGCCACGCGCGGCGTCGTCGAAATCGGTCGTATCGGAGAACGGCAGCTCGTCCAGCACGGCCTTGTGGCGCGCGATCACCGAGGCGGAGGCGTCCTTCGGCGCAGTTGCGTCGTTCGCGATCGTGGTGGTCTCGCTCATCCTCGGTCTCCTCCGGTCTCGTCGTTTGTCGCGACGGCGGTATCTCAGCCGATGCAGAAACGGATTGCAATCGCAGGTCTCCGCCTTACGATTAGTTCATCAATGACAGACGCCGCCGAAGCGGCGCACCAATCAGGGAGATCTTCATGAGACTAATCGGTGGCGCGGCGAGGCCGTCCAAGCCCGCGCGGCGGAAATTGGCTCTGCAAATTGTACATTGCGGGACGCCCGTGGCGACGGTCTGGACGAAGGTTGGCCGATGAGTCTCAGCGTCGATCTGTTCTGGTCGTTTCGTAGCCCTTACAGCTATCTGTCATTGCCCAAGGCGGTGAAGCTGGTCGAGCAATACGATTTCGTCATCAACGCGCGGCCGGTGTATCCGCTCGCGGTGCGCGACCCGACGTTCTTCAAGCGCACCGATCCGAGGTTCGCGCGCTACGTCGTGCTCGACAGTTTTCGCGTGGCGCAGAAGGAGGGGATTCCGTTCCGCTTCCCGCGGCCCGATCCGATCGTGCAGAACATGCAGACGCTCGAAGTCGCTGCCGAGCAACCCTACATCACCCGCCTGACGCGGCTCGGCGCTGCTGCCCAGCTCGCTGGCCATGGTCTGGCGTTCATCCGCGAAGTCAGTTCCGTGCTGTATGGCGGCGCGGTCGACAATTGGCACGAAGGCGATCATCTGGCCAAAGCCGCCGAGCGGGCCGGGCTCGATCTGGCGCAACTCGAGGCGGAGATCGCGGCCGATGCCGACCGATACGACGAGACCATCCGCAGCAACGAGCGCGATCACGCCGCATCGGGCCACTGGGGCGTGCCGACCTTCGTGTTCAAGGGCGAACCGTTCTTCGGCCAGGACCGGCTCGATCTGCTACTGTGGCGCCTGCAGCAGCATGGGCTGAAGGAGCGGGACTGATCCGTCAGTCCGGGGCGCGAGCGTTCGCGAGGCGATAGGCGCCGGGGCGGGTTTGCCGCGGCCGATATTCCTCTGTACAGCGGAAGCGCCGCCGGTCGCGCGGCGACCCTCCATCCATTCGAGTCCGTTCGTTGTCGATCATCCTCGATCCCTGGTTCTACGCCGTCGCCATCCCCGCGGTGTTCCTGCTCGGCCTCGCCAAAGGCGGCTTTTCCGGCGTCGGCATCGCCGCGACGCCGCTGCTGGCGCTGTATCTGCCGCCGCTCGAAGCCGCCGGGCTGCTGCTGCCGGTGCTGATCACGCAGGATCTGATCTCGCTATACGTGTACCGGCATCATTGGGATGCACGCAGTCTGAAGGTGATGCTGCCGGGGGCGCTAGTCGGAATGGCGATCGCGTGGTGGACGGCCTCGATCGTGTCCGACGATGCGGTGCGGTTGATCGTGGGCGGCGTCGGGCTGGTGTTCGTGCTCAACGTCTGGCTGCGGCCGCATGCTTCCGCGGTGAAGCTGTCGGATGCCGCCGGCGTGTTCTGGGGCGCGGTGTCGGGCTTCACGTCGTTCATGACGCAAGGCGGCGGCCCGCCGTATCAGGTCTATATGCTGCCGCAGCTCCTGCCCAAGCTGGTGCTGGTCGGCACCACGACGATTTTCTTTGCCATCATCAATGCGCTGAAGATCGGTCCGTATTTTCTGCTGGGGCAATTCACCCCGGCCAATCTCGGAACGTCGCTGGCGCTGTTGCCGCTTGCCGCGGCGGCCAACATGGCGGGGATCTGGCTGGTGAAGCGGACGCCGACCGGGCTGTTCTACCGGATCGCCTACGCGCTGCTGTTCGTGGTGTCAGTGGCGCTATTGTATCAGGGACTGTCTCACCTGGTGCGCGGGGCGACGTAACCGATCGTCGCCCCGCCACCGTTGCTTAGTTCGAGGTCGGCGGCACGAAGTGGTCGACCGCAGTCGCCATCTCGCCGGTCTGCGGATCCTTGACCTCGAAGGTGATGTTCATCGACTTGCTCGGCACCTGCTCGCTCGGCACCATCACCGACAGCCGCAGTTCGCGGGTCTGATCCTGGCCGACTTCGACATCGAGCCGGTCCTTGGCGTCCGGATCGACGCCGACCGCCTGCAGCCGGGCACCCGGCACGCCGCTGACCGACACCTGCATCACGCGGCCCGTCGGGCGTTTGTTGAGCAGCCGCACGGTGTAGTCGTTGCGCACGCCGCCGTTGGACAACGTCACGAACAGCGGGTTGCGCTCGTGCAGCACATTGATGTCGAGCGAGCCGCGCGTTGCCAGCGCATACACCATCACCGCGCCGACCAGCACGATCAGCCCGGAATACAGCAACGTGCGGGCGCGGATCGGACGATACACCGAAGGTTTGCCGGCGAGCCGGCGCTGGATGTTGATGTCGGTATCGTAGGCGATCAGGTCCGGCGGACGGCCGACCTGCTGCATCACCGTATTGCAGGCGTCGATGCACAGGCCGCACTGCACGCAGCCGAGCTGCAGACCCTGGCGGATGTCGACGCCAGTCGGGCAGACGTTGACGCATTGGTGGCAGTCGATGCAGTCGCCGGCGGTCTCGCCATGGGCGCGCACCACTTCGGCCTTCTTCACCGACATCCGCGGTTCGCCGCGGTCGTACTTATAGGTGACGTTGAGCGCCCATTCGTCGGTCAGCGCCGCCTGGATGCGCGGCCACGGGCACATATAGATGCACACCTGCTCGCGCATGAAGCCGGCGAGAGTGTAGGTGGTGAAGGTGAGGATGCCGATCCAGACATAGGCGACCATCGGCGCCTGGAAGGTGACCAGCTCCTTCACCAGCGTCGGGGCGTCGGCGAAGTACAGCACCCAGGCGCCGCCGGTCCACCACGCGATCATCAGCCAAATGAAGTGCTTGAGGGCGAGCTCGCCGACGCGGCGTACGGTCAGCCCGTGCTTGTCCTTGGTGATGCGATCGCGGCGGTCGCCCTCGATCAGCCGTTCGACTGCGTAGAACAGGTCAGTCCACACGGTCTGCGGGCACAGATAGCCGCACCACACGCGGCCGGCGAGTGCGTTCATCAGGAACAGCACCAGCGCGGCGATGATCAACAGGCCGGTGAAGTAATACACTTCCTGCGGCCACAGCTCGATGAAGAAGAAATAGAACCGCCGCGCCGGCAGATCGATCAGCACCGCCTGATCGGGCAGGCCGGGGCCGCGGTTCCAACGTAGGAACGGCGTGAAGTAGTAGATCGACAGCGTGATCGCCAGCAGCGCCCATTTGATCCTGCGGAAGCGGCCGTGCACCGCCTGCGGATAGACTTTCTTGCGGGGCGCATAGAGCGGCCCCTCGATGTTGGTTTCGGTCATAAGAAGGGCTTTCGCTGGAGCTTCGCCCCGGAGAGGGGGCGGCCGTCTCCGGGCGAAATCATGCGGGATCAGTCACGCAGGATCGAGACGCTCTCGTGAGCGTCTCGATGGGGATCGTTCAGCGCATTGACGGGCGCGCGATCTTGCGCGCGACCAGGAACGAGACCGGCATCGCGATCACGAAGCCGCAGCCGACCGCGATCGGAATCCAATGCATCGCCTGCTCGGACAGGCTCGGAACCGCCAATACTGCAATAATCATCATGCCCGCGAGCGTCGCGCCGCCGATAATCCAAAGCAACATGGCAACCTTGATCATGATCTTCTCCTGTTGTTCTGCCGGGGCCGTCAGCCTCGCTCCCGAGCCGAGCGCAGGGTGCGCGATGGCGGGGCTCAAATGTCGGGGAAACATTTGAATATGTTCGGACGATATATTTTGGTCCCGTTCTAAGTTTGATCTGGATCAAACGATCTGTATCGGAAAACCACAGGCCGTGGAACAGGATAAGTAACAAGGCACCATTCTGTCGCACCTGGCCGAAATGTCGCTGCGCTCTCAAAAGATATATCTTTACTTCGCCCCGAGGCGTCCCTAGGTAAGATATATCTTTCAGGAGGTCGTCATGGACGGCGTCGACAACAGCCCGCGACGATGCGGGTTTGGGATGCCCGGGTGCCGGTGGGGCCGCCGGGGCATGGGCGGCCGCGGGATGGGCGGCGGCGAGATGATGCGCGCCGGCCGGATGCTGGCGCAAGGCGACCTCAAGCTGATCGCGCTGGCGCTGATCGCCGAGCAACCGCGCCACGGCTACGACATTATCAAGATGATCGAGGAGAAGACCGCCGGCTTCTACGCCCCGAGTCCGGGCGTGGTGTATCCGACGCTCACCTTCCTTGAAGAGACCGGCCACGTCATCGCCCAGCCGGAAGGCACCAAGAAGCTCTACGTCGCGACCGACGAGGGCCGAGGCCACCTGGCCGCCAATCGCGCGTTGGCCGATGCGGTGTTCGACCGCCTCGCCGCGTTCGGCGAGATGATGCGGCAACAGAACGTCGACAGCGGCACCGAGGGCAACGATTTGCCGCCGCTGCTGCGGGCAGCGCTCGACAACCTTCGGGAAGTCGCGATCCGCCAGATAGTCAAAGACCCGGACAACGAAGCAGAGCTTGTTGCGATCCTCGCTCGCGCCGCCGGCGAGCTTCGCAAAACGTAGGTGCGGCGCGATCCGCATCATTGGACCACGCATTCGACCGCGGGCCGGCACGGCAATCCGGCCAGCGGACAACCTTCAGGAGACGACGATGACCGCTATTACGTCTGAACAACCGAGCCGCCGTGACGTGTTGTACTTGGCGACCGGGGCCCTGGCTGCGGTCGGCACCGCCGCGATGGCGTGGCCGTTCGTATCCCAGCTCAATCCCGACGCCGGCACGGTTGCGGCCGGCTTCCCGCTCGAAGTCGACCTGGCGCCGATCTCGGAAGGGCAGGTCGTGAAGGTGTTCTGGCGCGGCCAACCGATCTTCATCAGCCACCGCACGCCGAAGGAAATCCAGTCAGCGCAGTCCGCCGATTGGCAAAGCTTCCGTGATCCGGAGCCGGACTCGGCCCGCGTCAAGCCCGGCAAGGAGCAGTGGCTGGTGGTGTCGGCGATCTGCACCCACCTCGGCTGCGTGCCGACCGAGCATCAGGGCAACTACGACGGCTGGTTCTGCCAGTGCCACGGCTCGCAGTACGACTCCGCCGGCCGTATCCGGCTCGGGCCGGCGCCGCGCAACCTGCCGCTGGTGCCCTACAAGTTCGCCACTGACACGCAGATCATTATCGGCGAGACCTGAGCGCGGCGCAGCCACAATCGAATTTGTCATGCGCGGCCTCGACCCGCCTGCGCGGCCGTAGCCGCTTCGGCGTGGCGAAGGCCCGCGCATCGATCGCGCGCGTCAGCGCGCCCCGAACGCTTGCGCGAAGATGACGGATTGCCGGGTCATGCCCGGCAATGGCGATCCATCGGTCGTTGCTGCGCGCCCGGCCGTGTTGAAGCCGCGGGCGCGGCTCTTTCTTCACTCACAGTTTCCGAAAGCCCAATCATGCTGATCGCAGTCGCCAGCCAGAATTTCCGCACCGTGACCGGCCACGCCGGCAAGACCCGTCGCTTCCTGGTGTTCGATGCGGCGCCGTGCCGTCCGCCCCAGGAGGTCGATCGACTCGACCTCCCCAAGGAGATGTCGATCCACGAATTCAAGGAAGACGGGGCGCATCCGCTCGACAAGGTCAGCGTGGTGATCGCCGGCAGCGCCGGGCCCGGCTTCCTCGCCCGCATGGCAGCGCGCGGCGTGATCGCCATCACCACATCCGAGACCGATCCGGTCACCGCGATCAAGAACTATCTGGCCGGGTCGCTGGCGCCCGCAGCCCCTCACGATGACGACGACGAGGAAGAAGAAGGCGGCTGCAATTGCAATTGCGGCCGGGCGGCCTGAGCGCGCCGCGTCGCTTCGAGGTGCCGCATCGCTTCCAGCCGCTGCGGTGCCAAACGCAACAGCGTCATGCGCGGGCTTGACCCGCGCATCCATCGCTCTTCATTGAAAATTTTGTCGCCAGAAGATGGATTGCCGGGTCGAGCCCGGCAATGACGTCTGTTGTTGGTGTCCTGTCGCCCTTACGAAAACGCATTGCCGGCCGGACGGCCGAGCTTCTTGAACACGATCGCCGCCGGGCAGAAGCCGGTGAACGATGCCTGGATCATATTGACCCCGGCGAATGCCGTCAGCAACAGCCAATACGGGCTGACCAGCCAGCCGAGCGTGAGGCTCACCAGCACGACGGCGCCGGCGAAGGCGAGCACGGTTTGATCGAGATTCATCGCAGTCCTCCTCCTGTGTGATGGCCCGGCCGCCCGGGTTCGGGTTGACTATATATTCGAATAATCGTATATACGCAAATATGAAAATAACAGACGATCCGATGGTGGTTGCCGCCGACCAAGCCAGCGAGCTTCTGAAAGCGCTGTCGAACCGGCATCGGCTGCTGATCATCTGTCAGTTGGTGGACGGCGAGCGCTCGGTCGGAGAACTCGCCGACGCGCTGGATCTGCGCGACTCGACGGTGTCGCAGCATCTCGCGCTGCTGCGCCGCGACGGGTTGGTATCGGCGCGGCGCGATGCGCAGTCGATCTTCTATTCGATCGCCAGCGAACCGGCGCGCGAAGTGTTGACGACGCTGTACCGGGTGTTCTGTCCGGGGCAGGCGACCGGAAAGACCAGCCGCAAACCTGCAGGGGCGTGACATGCGAATGCGATGGACGATGAGCGGCGCGGTCGCCGCATGGCTGCTCGGAGCAGTGGCGGCGCATGCCGCGGCGACGCTGACGGTGGCGGAGACCAGGATCTCCGACGAGAAAGCGGTGTTCGCCACCGTCGAGAGCATCAGCGTGGTGCCGGCGCGCGCGCGGATCGGCGGCACGGTGGTGGCGCTGAAGGTGCGTGAAGGCGACAGCGTCACCCGCGGCCAGGAGATTGCAGCCATCGGCGACGACAAGCTGACGCTGCAGATGAACTCGCTCGACGCCCAGATCCAGGCGCTGCAGGCACAGGCGACCCAGGCGCAGATCGACTACGATCGCATCTCGGGGTTGGTCGAGCGCGGCACGCTGCCACGCACCAAGCTGGACGAAGCCCGTACCGCGCTCAACGTCGCCGAGAACAACCTGCGCGCCAAGACTGCGGAACGGTCGGTGGTGCAGCAGCAGTTCAAGGAAGGCCAGGTGCTGTCGCCGGACGACGGACGCGTGCTGAAGAAGATGATCACCGTCGGTTCGGTGGTGCTGCAGGGTGATCCGATCGTCACCGTCGCACAGCAGCACTACAAGCTGCGGCTCCGGGTGCCGGAGCGGCACGCGCGCTCTCTCAAGAAGGGTGACAAGATCCGCGTCGACGGCAGCGAGTTCGGCGACAACGCAGCCAAGTTCGGCACCATCGATCTGGTGTATCCGCAGATCGAGGACGGCCGAGTCGTCGCCGACGCCACTGTCGAAGGACTGCCGCAATACTTCGTCGGCGACCGGCTGCGGGTGTGGATCTCCGGCGGTGAGCGCGAGGCCTTCGTGATTCCGGCGAAGTTCGTCTCCACCGAATTCGGCATCGACTACGTCCATATCGGCGAGCCCGGCAAGACCATGGCAGTGCCGGTGCAGCGCGGCCGCGAACATCCGACCGAAGTCATGCCCGACGGACTCGAGATTCTCTCGGGTCTGCGCAATGGTGACAAGTTGGTGCAGCCGTGAATCTTGGAATTTCGGGACGCCTGACCAAGGCGACCATTCAATCGCCGCTGACTCCGCTGTTCCTGCTGGCCTCGCTGATTGCCGGGCTGATTGCGCTCGCCGCGATCCCGCGTGAGGAGGAGCCGCAGATCAGCGTGCCGATGGTCGACATCCGCATCAACGCCGACGGCCTGCGCGCGCCGGACGCGGTGGAGCTGGTGACCAAGCCGCTGGAAGCGATCGTCAAGGGCATCGACGGCGTCGAGCACGTTTATAGCCAGACCGAAGACGACCGCGTGATGGTGACGGCGCGCTTTCTGGTCGGGACCAAGGCCGAGGATGCGATCCTGCGGGTTCACGAGAAGATTCGCGCCAACATCGGTAGCATCCCGGTCGGCATCCCCGAGCCGCTGATCGTCGGCCGCGGTATCAATGACGTTGCCGTCACCGTGCTGACGTTGTCGCCGAAGCCGGAAGCTGCCGCGCGTTGGACCGACAAGGATCTCTATGAGCTCGCCGACAAGCTGCGTTCCGAGCTGATGAAGGTCGACAGCATCGGCCTGACCTACATCTCCGGCGGCGGCGCGCAGCAGATCCGGGTCGAGCCCGATCCGGAAAAGCTGTCGCTGTACGGCGTCACGTTGCAACAGCTCGTCGCCAAGGTGAAGGACGCCAACCGTTCGTTCCTGGCAGGCAGCGTCCGCGACGCCGGCACGATGCGCAGCGTCTCGGCCGGGCAGACCCTGATGGGCATTCCCGACATCGGCCTGCTGCTGGTCGCGACCCGCGACAATCGTCCGGTCTACGTCAAGGACGTCGCGCAGGTGATCATCGGGCCGAACATGGCCGAGCATCGGGTGTGGAACGATGCCCGCGACTCCGCCGGCAAATGGGACCGTGTGCCGGCGGTGACACTTGCGCTCGCCAAGCGCGCTGGCGCCAATGCGGTGGTCGTGTCGCACGACATCAAGGCGCGGCTGGCGACGCTGCAGGGCTCTCTGATCCCGAAGGATGTCGCCGTCACCATCACCCGCGACTACGGCGAAACCGCCAACGAGAAGGCCAACGAACTGTTGTTCCATCTCGGCCTTGCGACGATCTCGATCGTGGTGCTGATCGCGATCGCGATCGGCTGGCGCGAGGCGATCGTCACCGCGGTGGTGATCCCGACCACGATCCTGCTGACGCTCTTCGCGGCGAATTTGATGGGCTACACCATCAACCGCGTCAGCCTGTTCGCGCTGATTTTCTCGATCGGCATCCTGGTCGACGACGCTATCGTGGTCGTTGAAAACATCGCCCGGCACTGGGGGATGAAGGACGGACGGCCCCGGCTGCAGGCCACCATCGAGGCGGTCGCCGAGGTCGGCAATCCGACCGTGATCGCGACCCTGACTGTGGTCGCAGCGCTGCTGCCGATGCTGTTCGTGTCCGGGCTGATGGGGCCGTATATGGCGCCGATCCCGGCCAACGCCTCTGCCGCGATGCTGTTCTCGTTCTTTGTCGCCATGATGGTTGCGCCGTGGCTGATGCTGAAACTGGCGCCGAAGCAGGGTGTCGCCGGGGCCGGGCATGGCCACCACGACGAAGGCCGGCTCGGCCGGCTGTATCGCCGCTTCGCCTCGCCGATCGTCGCTAGCAAGCGCGCGTCCTGGATCTTCCTGCTCGGCGTCGGCATCGCCACGCTGCTATCGATGGCGCTGTTCTACACCAAGTCGGTGACGGTGAAGCTGCTGCCGTTCGACAACAAGAGCGAGATCGCCGTGGTGCTCGATCTGCCCGAGGGCGCCACGCTCGAAGACACCGAGCGCACGCTGTTCGCGGCGGCCGACATCGCCCGCGGGCTGCCCGAAATCACCTCGGTGCAGACCTTCGCCGGCACGCCTGCGCCGTTCAACTTCAACGGCCTGGTGCGACACTATTACTTGCGCGAGCGGCCCGAACTCGGCGAGCTGCAGGTGAACTTGAAGGAGCGCGGCGAGCGCAGCCGCGCCAGCCATGACATCGCGCTCGACCTGCGCAAGCGATTGCAGGCGCTGAAGCTGCCGGAAGGCACCAGCCTCAAGGTGGTCGAGGTGCCGCCTGGTCCGCCGGTGCTGTCGACGCTGCTGGCGGAAATCTACGGCCCCGACGCCGCGACGCGCCGTGCGGTTACCGCCGAGGTCGAGAAAATCTTCAAGCAGGTGCCGTTCATCGTCGACGTCGACAATTCGATCGGTGAGCCGCGGCCGCGGCTCAGGCTGTCGATCGACCAGGACCGGCTAGAGTTCTTCGGCGTCGAACAGAAGGACGTCTATGACACCGTCCAGGCGCTGTTCGGCGGCACCTCGATCGGCTACTCGCATCGCGGCGAGGGCCGCAATCCGATCGCCATCACGGTCGGGCTGCCGAAGCGCGATCTCGAATGGAACGAGGCGCTGGCCTCGACGCCGGTGCCGGCCAATTCTCTGCCCGGCGCCAAGACGGTGGTCGAACTCGGCCAACTGGTGAAGGCCACCAAGGAAGTCGGCTCGCCGATGATCTTCCGCCGCGATGGCCGGTTCGCCGACATGGTGATGGCCGAGCTCGCGGGGAAATTCGAAGCGCCTTTGTACGGCATGCTCGACGTCGACAAGCTGATCGAATCCCACGACTGGGGCAAACTGCCGAAGCCGGCGATCAGCCTGCACGGCCAGCCGTCCGACGAGTCGAAACCGACCGTGCTGTGGGACGGCGAGTGGGAGATCACCTGGGTGACGTTCCGCGACATGGGCGCCGCGTTCGGCGCCGCAATCCTCGGCATCTATGTGCTGGTGGTGGCGCAGTTCAAAAGCTTCAAGCTGCCGCTGGTGATCCTGACGCCGATCCCGCTGACGCTGATCGGCATCCTGATCGGCCATTGGTTGCTCGGGGCGCCGTTCACCGCCACCTCGATGATCGGCTTCATCGCGCTCGCCGGCATCATCGTGCGCAACTCGATCCTGCTGGTCGATTTCATCCGCCATTCCGGCGGCGTGGGGAAGACGTTGCGCGAAGTCGTGCTGGAAGCCGGTGCAGTGCGGTTCAAGCCGATCCTGCTCACGGCTCTGGCCGCGATGATCGGTGCGGCAACGATCCTGCTCGACCCGATCTTCCAGGGCCTGGCGATCTCGCTGCTGTTCGGCCTCGCGTCGTCGACGCTGCTCACGGTACTGGTCATTCCGGCGATCTATATCGTGTTGCGCGACAAACCGCCGATTCCGCCGCCGGCCACGGCAAAGTGATGGCACTGCCGTTCGATCCGAGGCACAACAGGGCCAACCCAAGTCCTGGAGATTGGAACCGATGATGATCACCCGACGGTCGGCCGTGACGGCGGCGCTTGCACTGGCTCCGACGCTGGTGGCCGCCAAGGCCTGGGCGGCGCCGACCGCGCCGGATGCCGAGGATGTGCTGTCGACCGATGCGGTGTTGTACGACGCGGAGATTCCGGTTGCGGGCAATCCCAAGGGCGACATCACCATCGTCGAGTGGTCCGACTATCGCTGCCCGTACTGCAAAAAGGTGGCGCCGGACCTGACGCAGGTGGTGAAGGAGGACGGCAACATTCGCCTGGTGCTGAAGGACTGGCCGATCTTCGGCGGAGTATCGGTCGATGCGGCGAAGATGGTGCTGGCTTCGAAATACCAGGGCAAGTTTCTGCAGGCGCACGAGGCGCTGATCGGTTCGACCTCGAAGCTGACCGAGACGACGCTGAACGAGACGCTCAAGGCCGGCGGGATCGATGTCGACCGCGCCACCAAGGATCTCGACGCCAACCGCGCCACGATCGAAGCGATCCTCAAGCGTAACGACACTCAGGCGAAGGCATTCGGCTTCCAGGGGACGCCGTCGTTCATCGTCGGCCGCTTCCGCGTGCCCGGCGTGCTCGACGTCGCGCTGTTCAAGCAGGCGATCAAGGACGCCCGCGAGGCCGCGAAGAAGACCGACAAGAAGTAATAGCTTCGGACACTGACCTTTCCTCGTCATTGCGAGCGAAGCGAAGCAATCCAGTTCCGAGCATGGAGCCCTCTGGATTGCTTCGCTCGTAATGACGGAGAGCCGGCGGGGCCCGCTTTCAATTTCGCCTGTTGCTTGATCTGAGTCATCTTCACAACCGTCGCGGTCGCGCTAAGCTGCGGCGTCGCATCGCAGCGGGATGACGGTTATGCTCTGCATCCGCTTGGCGGCGTGTGCTGCCGTGATGATCAATCTGTCCGGATTGGTGCTGAGCGCGACTCCCGCGGCCGCGGCGCCGTGGCGCGCCGACGAAGGCAATACGCGTGGCTGGATGCTGATGTCGCCGCCGGAGCGGATCGAGCATCAGGGACGGGTGCGCGGCTTCACTGATTACAACGCCTGCGAAGCCTATCGGGCCGAGCATCACGCGCTGATGGTGCAGCGGGCGCGCGAGCGCGGGCTCGACCTGCCGCACGGTGGACGCGACTTCTGCGATCATCTGAAATCCGGGCGGGATTGAGCCGGTGGCGGCCGCTGCTGCAGCGCTGCGCAGGTGGTCGATCCCGCTGCTGAGCTGCGCGGTGCCGGCAGGCTTCGCGGTGTGGGCATTTCCCGAAGGTCTGGCGCCGGTTCGCGCCGCGGGCATCATCACCGGCTGGCTCGGCTGCGGCTTGTTGCTGGTCAGTCTGCTGCTGATGCTGCGCGAGCCACGGCTTGCGGCTTGGCTGGGTGGCCTGGAGCGAATGTATCGCTGGCACCACGCCACAGGACTGGCGGCCTATCTGTTCCTGTTGCTGCATCCGCTGCTGCTCGCCGCCAACAACTTGTCGTCGCCGCGGGTCGCCTGGCAGACGCTGTCGCCGTTCACCGAAAGCTGGCCGGTGTGGTCCGGCTGGCTCGGGCTGCTGCTCCTGATGGGCGGCCTCGTCACCACCTTCATCCGCCGCATCCGCTACAGCACGTGGCGCTGGCTGCATGCGCTGCTCGGCCTCGGCGTGCTGACCGGGCTGGTGCATCTGATCCTGCTCGGCATCGATGAGCCTGTGCTGCCGATCCTGGCGGTCGCGGCGGCGATTCTCGGTTGGCGGCTGATCCGTGGCGATCTTGGGCTTGCGGCGCGGCCCTATGTGGTGACGTCGGCGCTGCCACTCGCGGCGCGATCGATCGAGGTCGTGCTGCGTCCGCTCGGTGATCCGGCGATGGTGACGCCCGGTCAGTTTGTCCTCGTGGAATTCGGCAACGGCGACCGCTATCGCGGCTGCGGCGAATTTCATCCCTTCACGGTCAGCACGATCGCGGGCCAGGACGAGCTGCATCTTGCCGTCAAGGCGCTCGGGGACTGCACCACCCGGATGCAGGCGATCGAGCCCGGCGTTGCAGCCCGCGTGATTGGCGGTTTCGGCGGCTTCGTCGATCCGCACGGAAGGGCGCCGCAGTTCTGGGTGGCAGGCGGGATCGGCGTCACGCCTTTCGTTGCTTTGCTGAACGCCGGCCCGCTGCTGCATCCGACGCGGCTGCTGTATTTGTATCGCTGCGAAGCCGACGCGGCCTTCCTGCCGGAGCTGCGCGCGACTGCGGCGGCCGATCCGAAGTTTACGCTCCATGCCGTTGAGACCGGTGACGGTGTTCCCGATCTCGGCCCGTTGTTGCCGCCCGCCGGCGAGTTGTCGGGCGCCGAGTGTTATTTGTGCGGACCGCCCGGTCTGGTCGCCGCATTGAAATCGGCGCTCGCTGCACGCGGCGTCACCGCTCAGCATGTCCACTACGAGAATTTCGAGTTCAGATGATGCGCAAGCTGTTCTACGTCTCGACCGCCGCGTTCTGGATCGCCGTCGCCGGTTTCTGGATCGCCAATCTCCTGGTGCCGGGCGCCGACACCACGGCGACCGCCGCCGAGCGCGAGATCGGCGCCGCTGAATTGGCGAAGCATGCGGTGCCGCAGGATTGCTGGATGGCGATTCGCGGCAACGTCTACGACATCACGGCGTATCTGCCGGATCATCCGTCGCGGCCGAGCATCATCGAGCCGTGGTGCGGCAAGGAAGCGACCGAGGCTTACGACACCAAGACCAAGGGTCGTAAGCACTCGTCCGAAGCCGACGCGCTGCTGCCGAAGTACCGAATCGGACGGTTCATCGACGGAAGCTAGGGAGGTGTCTTAGGGAAAGCAGGCGCGGTTCGCATATCGCAACCACGGCAAAAAGAGCTCCGGTTCTGATTGGATCAGAACCGGAGAAACCTATTTGCGTCAGGCGATCATCGTGCTGCGAATCTCGGCGCGAAGTTCGTCGATCAGCCGCAGACCCTTGCTGGTTTCGACGTGCCAGAACGTCCAGCCGTTGCAGGCCTCCGACCCCTGGGCCACCGCGCCGATTCGGTGAATCGAGCCGACCTTGTCGCCGAGCATGATCGCGCCGTCGGCGCGCACCAGTGCGCCGTGCCGCTTCTTCGAATCGACTAATCGTGCGCCCGGCGAAATCATGCCGCGCTCGATCAGCTCGGAGAACGCCACCCGTGGCGCATCGCGCGCGGTAAGGAACGGCTTCAGCGTGTCGTCCGGCAGCGGTTCGATCGAATCGATCCGCGCACGTGCAGCTTCAGCATAAGTCTTGTCGCGCTCGATGCCGATGTAGTTGCGGCGCAAACGCTTGGCGACAGCACCTGTGGTGCCGGTGCCGTTGAACGGATCGACCACCAGATCGCCCGGCTTCGACGAGCTCAACAGCACGCGCGCCAGAAGCTGTTCGGGCTTCTGCGTCGGGTGCACCTTCTTGCCGTCCTTGCCCTTCAACCGTTCGTCGCCGGTGCACAGCGGAATCAGCCAGTCCGAGCGCGCCTGAACGTCCTCGTTGGCGGCCTTCAACGCATCGTAGTTGAAGGTGTAGCCCTTGGCGTTCTCATCGCGCGCGGCCCAGATCATGGTTTCGTGCGCATTGGTGAAACGGCGGCCGCGGAAGTTCGGCATCGGATTGGACTTGCGCCAAACGATGTCGTTGAGCACCCAGAACCCGAGGTCCTGCATGATCGTGCCGACGCGGAAAATGTTGTGGTACGAGCCGATCACCCACAGCGTCGCCGACGGCTTCATGATCCGTCGCGCGGCGAGCAGCCATGCACGGGTGAAGTTGTCGTAAGCGGCGAAGGACGCGAACTTGTCCCAATCGTCGTCGACGGCGTCGACTTCCGATTCATCGGGACGCTTCAGCGCACCTTTGAGCTGTAGATTGTACGGCGGATCGGCGAACACCAGATCCACCGACTTCGGCGGGAGCTTCTCCATCTCGGCGATGCAATCACCGACGATGATTCGGCTCTCGGGCATATCTTCAAATTGAGTGCGGGGCGCCCTTGCAGACGCCCCGCGACGCGACACAACCATGACTCAACTAACCTGACTCATGTGACGCCGTCGGCGACGCGGGACCAACAAACCGACTAGCCACTACAATGACCCGTCAAAGTAAAAATCGACTTAATTGGATTGCAGTTTGGTGACCACGGAACGAACGAACCGAGGAACAGTTCTCTGTGCCGGCATATCGGCGGCAGGAACCAGCGCGAATGGTTACACCATAGGTGTTTACGCACGGCTTTGTGCTGCGCAGATCCGGCGATGCGTCGTCCACGCCGGCGTTCGGGCTGCGCACTAGGCAATATTTGCCGGGCAGGTTAATGCTAATTGTCGCCGATTTCTTCCGATCGGCTACACACGGGGACCGGCCCCGAATCGCCGGTGCGGCCAAACCGAGGACAGGCTGATGCGTTTCGATGATTTCCGTCGCAGCGACAATATCGACGACCGCCGGGACCAGGAGGGCGGCGGTGGTGGTGGTGGCGGATTTCCGATGGGCGGCGGCGGTCTCGGTATCGGCACCATCGTGGTGCTGGGTATCGTCGGCTGGGCGCTCGGTATCGATCCGCGGCTGCTGATCAGCGGCGCCGAGATGATCTCGGAGACGACGCAGCATCATCAGGCCGACAGCCGGCCCAGCAAGCAGGGCGCGCCGACCGACGAGGTCGGCAGCATGATTTCTGGCGTGCTGGGCGAGATCGACGATCGTTGGACCGAAATCTTCAAGGCTAACGGTCAGACCTATGTCGGGCCGAAGATCGTGCTGTTCCGCGGCCGCACCAATGGCGGCCGCTGCGGCATGGCGCAGGCGGCGATGGGGCCGTTCTATTGTCCGCCCGACCGGCAGATCTACATCGACACCTCGTTCTTCAAGCAGGTCGAGACCCGCTTCCGCGGCTGTTCTGGGTCGGCCTGTCAGTTCACTGCCGCTTACATCATCGCGCACGAGGCCGGCCATCACGTCCAGAACCTGCTCGGCATTCTGCCGAAGGTGACGCGCGCTCAGGAGGCGGCCGGCTCGCGCGCCGAAGCCAATGCGCTGCAGGTGCGCGTCGAGCTGCAGGCCGACTGCCTGTCCGGCGTCTGGGTCAATCGCGAAAAGAAGAAGCGTCCGAACTTCCTCGAGGACGGCGACATCGACGCCGCACTCACCACCGCGGCCGCGATCGGCGACGACACCCTGCAACGCCGCGCCGGCCGCGACGTCGTGCCGGACTCCTTCACCCACGGCTCCGCCGAACAGCGCAAGCGCTGGTTCATGACCGGCTATCAGCAGGGCACCGTCCAGGCCTGCAACACCTTTGCGGCGGAGAAGCTGTAAGGTCTCGGCTTTCGGCGGCAGATATTCATTCGTCATGCCCGGCTTTGTGCCGGGCATCCACGTTTCGCGGTATGCCGAAGACGTGGATGATAGGGACAAGCCCGGCCATGACGCTGGTACAGGTTCGACGAGGCGCTTATGGCGAGCAAAGATCAACCGAAGCAATTCATCCCGCTCAACATCGCCGTGCTCACGGTCTCCGATACGCGCTCGCTTGATGACGACAAGTCCGGTGCGACGCTCGTCGAACGGCTGAGCGGCGCGGGGCACAGGCTGGCGGCGCGTGAGATCGTCACCGACGATGTCGAGAAGATCCGCACCGTCATCCGGCGCTGGATCGCCGATGACGGTGTCGATGCGATTATCACCACCGGAGGCACCGGCTTCACCGGTCGCGACGTGACGCCGGAGGCGATCGAGCCGCTGTTCGAAAAGCGGATGGATGGATTTTCGATCGCCTTTCACATGTTAAGCTGGGGCAAGATCGGCACCTCGACGATCCAGTCGCGCGCCACCGCGGGCGTCGCTGGCGCGACCTACATCTTCTGCCTGCCGGGCTCGCCCGGCGCCTGCCGCGACGGCTGGGACGGCATTTTGGCCGCGCAGCTCGATTATCGGACGCGGCCGTGCAATTTCGTCGAGATCATGCCGCGGCTCGACGAGCATCTGCGCCGCAGCAAGAGCTGAGCCGCACGCATCTGCATCGGCCGTCCGCGTGCCTTGACAGCCGCGGCCCGCCACGGAACCATCGCCTCCAATCACAAGGCGCAACAATGCGCCGCGACGATGGGAGGATGTTTTGGGTCAGATCGTTTCGATCGAAGCGCTCGCCGCGCAGATCCGCGACGGCATGATGGTGGCGGTGCCGTCCGACACCAGCGGCGTCGCGATGGCGGCAACCGTTGCGATCATCGCCAACCGGCCGCGCAATCTGCATCTCGTCTGCATCCCGATCAGCGGCCTGCAGGCTGATATGCTGATCGGTGAAGGTCTGGTCGGCACGGTCGAAACCAGCGCGATCTCGCTCGGCGAAGCCGGCGGTGCGCCGCGTTTCGCCGAAGGCATCCGTAGCAGCGCGTTTGTGATGAAGGATGCGACCTGCCCGGCGATCCTCGCCGGCCTCGTCGCCGGCCAGAAGGGCGTGCCGTTCATGCCGATCCGCGGCATCATCGGCAGCGACATCCTCGACACGCGCGACGATTGGAAGGTGATCGACAATCCGTTCGCGCCCGACGATCCGATCGTGGTGGTGCCGGCGATCCGCCCCGACGTCGCGCTATTCCACGCGCCGGAGGCCGACCGCTTTGGTAACGTCCGGATCGGCCGCCAGACCGAACTCGCCGCGATGGCCTACGCGGCCAAGACCACGCTGGTGACGGTCGAGCGTATCGTCGAGAGTTCGCTGCTTGCGGACGAGAACGCCACCGCCGGCGTGCTCCCGGCGCTTTATGTCAGTGCGATCGCTGAAGCCAAGAACGGCGCCTGGCCGCTCAGCCTCGCCGGCGAATACAACACCGACACGGCCGAGGTCGCGCGCTACGCCAAGATGGCCCGATCGGCGGAGGGTTTCGCCGCCTACATGCAGGGTTTTGCCCAGAAGTTCGAGGCGGTGGCATGAGCACGGCGGCTGCGACGTCACGCGAAATCCTGATCGCCACCATTGCCGATCTGCTCGACGGCGTCCGCACCGTCGCAGTCGGCGCCTCGTCGCCGATCCCGGCCGCCGGCGCGATGCTGCTGCGCGCCCGGAGCGAGAGCAGCGGTAGAGATCCGGTGCGGGTGATTGTGCTCGGCTCACGCGAGCACAACTTCTTCACCAACGGCGCGTTCGAGCTGTTCGATGCCACCGCGCAAGGGCGGATCGACGCGTTCTTCCTCGGCGGAGGTCAGATCGACGGGCAGGCCAACATCAATCTGGTCGGCACCGGCGATTATCCGGCAAGCCCCGTGCGATGGCCGGGCTCGTTCGGCTCCGCCTTCATGTACTACCTGGTGCCGCGGGTGATCCTATTTCGCGAGGAGCATTCTCCGCGGGTCCTGGTCGACAAGGTCGACTTCGTCAGCGCGCCGGGCGCGAGCGAGCGGATCTATCGCAGCGGCGGTCCGCACGCGCTGCTCACCGGGCTGGCGCTGTTCGGCTTTGACAAGCAGCGCAAGCGGTTCTGTTTGCGCAGTGTGCACCGGGGCAGCTCGGCGAAGGAGATCCGCGCCGCCACCGGTTTCGACTACGACGTTCCGGAACAGGTGCCGTTCACGCCGGAGCCGGATGCGGAGACGCTGGCGTTGTTGCGCGGCCGTGTCACCGACGAGCTCGCCGAGTGCTACCCGCAATTTGCCGAAACCCTGGTGGCGGATCGGGCGGCGTAACCCGTCGTCACCGCCGCTGGTTCAGCGCGGCGCGCCGCCACCGGAGCAAGGCTCGCGCGGCGGCTGCGATCGCAGCGCGCTGCAGCGCCCGTCCACGCCTGGTGTGGAAGGCGATCAGCTCGGCGGTGACGCGCGGCGACTCGGCGCGCTGCGGCGGCATTACAGGCTCAACTCCCAGGTTTCGCCGATCAGGTCCTGGCCGAAGCTGCGATGCGGCTCGGCCGCGACGCGTTGAAAGCCCGCATCCTGATAGATCCTGCGCGCCGCGGTCAGGATGCTCTGCGTCCACAGCGTGACCTTGCGATAGCCGCAGAGGCGCGCGAACCCGATCGCCTCGTCGATCAGTCTGCGGCCGAGCTGATGGCCGCGCGCCTGTGGCGTTACCAGTAGGAGCCGCAGCTTGGCGACATCGTCACTGTCTCGCACCAGAAACAGCGATCCCGCCTGGACGCCGTCGTACTCTGCGATCCAGCAGCGCTCGCGGCCGGGATCGTGTGAGGCCAGGAACTGTCCGGCGATCTCTGCCACCAAGGCTTCGAATGAAGCATCGAAGCCGTATTCGGCCGCGTAGAACGCGCCATGGCTCTGCACCACCCAGCCGATATCACCGGGGCGGGGACTGCGCAGGATCGGCGGCGGCGCGCTGCCTGCACCGAGCAAGCCCTGAATGGTGGACATCGCCGCGGTGAGCCTCGCCCGCTCGGCCGGCGGCAGGCCCGCCAGCATCGCGGTCACTTCGTTCTGCGAACTGCGTTCGAGCTTGGCATAGGCGGCGCGGCCCTTGGCGGTCAGCGTCAGCAGATGCTGCCGCCGGTCGGCCGGCGAGGGGGACCGCTTCACCAGGCCGTCATCGGCAAAACCCTGGATGATCCGGCTCAGATAGCCGGGGTCGAGCTTCAGTTCGGCGCCGATCTCTTTGGCGGTCGGTGCGTCGCGATGGGCCAGCTCGTACAGAATCCGCGCTTCGGTCAGCGAGAACGGGCTGTCCATCAGCCGCTGCTCGAGCACGCCCAGCCGTGCGGTGTAAAACCGGTTGAAGGCTCGCACCCGCGCGACCTCGTCGCCTTGGTTCGGCTGCTGCACGATGCCTGTCTCCATTCGTTTCGTCTCCGGTCGGAGCCTTGTCGCGATCTTCGGGCGGAGATCGCTGGGGCGAGCGGAACCATCTCAGCTCGATTGATTGCTTTCGTCAACAAATTAATTGCTAGAAGCAACTATTGGGCGGGGCGGTGCGTCGGAAAGGGAGCGGCGTCGAAACGGAGGTCAGGCGGCGAGGATGACGCGGCTGCGTAGCAGGGTGCGGGACGACCGGCCGAGGTCGCGCGGCAACGTCGCTTCCCCGCCGTGCCCGGCGTGCCCGCCAAGTCGAACGTAATGGTCGCGGGCGATCACCAGTCCCTGGTCCGCGCCGGAGCTGGAGAAGCTGCGGATCAGCGCCATCAGGCCTTCGCGCCAGCCGCTCGGTGCATAGGGCGATCGCGCGTAGCGGAAGATGCCGGCGCGCGGATGGCCGCTGGCGGCAACGCCTTCGATGAACTGGGTGGTCTCTTCGATCCAGCCCGGATCGAGCACCGCGCCGGCGTGGAGAAACATCAGCCAGGGCTGGCGCGCCTGCTTGGCTCCGGCCGTGAGCGCTTCGGCGCGGTTACCGTCGAAGGCGAGGTAGTTGCAGCCCGCCACATCGGCGACACGGGCGATGGTATCGCTGCCGCCGCTATCGACCAGGGTGACGTCGCTGACGACCCCGGCCGCAGCGCCCGGGACCAGCGACGCCAGCGTCGCGACGGCGGTCCGCTCGACGCCTTCGGTGGAAATGATCACGCTCAACATGTCCGGCGGGTGACCCTACGAAGACAGATGGCGCCACGCTTAGCACCTCATTGGCGCGAAATCAGCCGCGAATTGCGCAATGCCTATCATCGGGGCAACGTCATGCGTGGCGTTGTCGCCGAACGGTGCGAGTCGAACGTTTGTTCTTGATTTGTTCTTTCGACTCGCTATCTTGGACGCATGAGCAGAGCATCCAATGCCCTCAAGCGCCCGCCGGTCACGGCGCCCTCCGAGCCGGTGGGCGCGTCTTCCCCTTTCCCCGCCATCGAGGTGGCGGTTGATGAGCAGCGGCGCCGCGGTCGTGGCGCGCAGTCGAACGCCAGCGGCCGCTACGAGGCCGAGGCGCGCACCGCCTTCGACGACGGATGGGAAAGTCTGGAGGATCTGCCGCCGTTCAAGACGACGGTGGCGCTGGATACCGCTCGCAAGGTCATCACCCGCAACGAGTCGCCGGATATCGGCTTTGATCGCTCGATCAATCCGTATCGTGGCTGCGAGCACGGCTGCGTGTACTGCTTCGCCCGGCCGACCCACGCCTATCTCGGTCTGTCGCCGGGGTTGGATTTCGAATCCCGGCTGTTCGCCAAGCCGGACGCGCCCGCGCTGCTTGAAAAGGAGCTTGCGGCACCTGAATACGAGCCGCGGATGATCGCGATCGGCACCAATACCGATCCGTATCAGCCGATCGAACGCGAACGGAAGATCATGCGCGGCATCCTCGAGGTGCTGGAGAAGACCGGTCACCCGGTCGGCATCGTCACCAAGTCCGCACTGGTGGTGCGCGACATCGACATCCTGGCGCGCATGGCCAAGCGGCAGCTCGCCAAGGTGGCCCTGTCGGTCACGTCGCTCGATCCTAAGCTGGCGCGCAGCATGGAGCCGCGCGCTTCGACGCCGGCCAAGCGGCTCGAAGCGCTGAAGCTGCTTGCCGACGCCGGCATTCCCACCACCGTGATGGTGGCACCGGTGATCCCGGCGCTCAACGACATGGAGATCGAGCGCATCCTCGATGCCGCCGCCCACGCCGGCGTCAAGGAAGCGAGCTACGTGCTGCTGCGGCTGCCGCTGGAAGTGCGGGACCTGTTCCGCGAATGGTTGATGGCGAACTATCCGGACCGCTATCGCCACGTCTTCACGCTGATCCGCGACATGCGCGGCGGCCGGGACTACGATTCTCAGTGGGGCACCCGGATGAAGGGCACCGGCCCGATCGCCTGGATGATCGGCCGTAGGTTCGAGACCGCCTGCACGAGGCTCGGGCTGAACAAGCGCCGCTCCAAGTTGACGCTCGACCATTTCGAGAAGCCGGAGAAAGCCGGGCAGCAGCTCAGCTTGTTCTAAGGGGCAGGAGATCAGTTCCCGCTGGTTGCGCTGAATTGCGGGCATGATCCGGAATTTACGGTTGCGCAGCCCGGGCCTCACCCGCAGCATCGCCGCATGATTCGGGATACCAAACAGCCGATCAAGGTTCCGGCGAAGCCGGCGAGCCGATCGGGCGGCAAGGCCAAGACCGTCAAGCCCAAGACCATCAAGCCCAAGACCGTCAAGGCGGCTGACGGGAAGGCGGCGAGCGCGAAAGCCTCGACTTCCAAGGCCGCCGTGTCCAAGACCAGTGCAAAGGCCGCGGTCGCCAAGCCCGCATCCGCCAAGGGGCTGAAGGGCGTGATCGCAATGGCGCCGCCGAGCTTCCGGCGCGAGCGGGCGCTGATCAAGCGCGGCATCTGGCCAATCGCCGGCTGCGACGAGGCCGGCCGCGGCCCGCTCGCCGGTCCGGTGGTGGCGGCCGCCGTAGTGCTGGACCCCAAGCGCGTTCCCAAGGGGCTCGACGATTCGAAACGGCTGTCGGCCGAAAAGCGCGAAGCCCTGTTCGAGGAGATCTGCGCCACCGCCCAGGTTTCGGTGGTCTATGCCTCCCCGGAGCGGATCAATCGCGACAACATTCTGCGTGCCTCGCTATGGGCGCTGACCCGCGCTGTCCACGCGCTCCCGGACCTGCCTCGCCATGTGTTCGTCGATGGCCGCGACCGGCTGGCGACCAAATGCGACAGTGAAGCGGTGATCGGCGGCGACGGGCTGATCGCCTCGATTGCTGCCGCCTCGATCATTGCCAAGGTGTCGCGCGATCGGCTGATGTGCAAACTCGCCGAGCAGTGCCCCGGCTATGGCTTCGAGCAGCACAAGGGCTACGGCGTGCCCGAGCATCTGGACGCGCTCGCGCGGCTCGGCCCGACGGTGCATCACCGCCGCTTCTTCGCACCGGTCGCCGCAGCCTGGCAGAAGATCGAAGGCGCTCCGCCGCCGCAGATCCGCGACCTGTTCGAGGCCGACGTCACGGTCGAAGCCACCGCGTGAGTGCGGCCGCGCCGGTTGCGCGTGCGGCCGCCGGGCTCTATCACGGTCAGACCGAATTTCGCTGGCCCCACATGCGCTTCGCCTCCCTGATCGTCGAACTGATCCGCGCACGGCCGCTGCTGGTGTTCTGGCTGGTGGTGTGCGCTCAGGCGCTGCTGTGGATCCTGGTGCCGACGCTGTTCTACGCCACCCCGCCCGGCGACGTCGCGGTGGTGCTGGCCTATGGCCGCGAGTACCAGGTCGGGACCGATCTTGGTCCGCCGCTGGCATTCTGGCTCGCCGATGTCGCGTATCGGGCCGCCGGCAATCACATGATCGGCGTCTATGTGCTGGCGCAGCTCTGCTTCATCGTCACCTTCTACGCGTTGTTCCAGCTCGCCCGCGCCGTGGTCGGGCCGCAATACGCGGTGGTCGCGGTGCTGCTGACCTCGACCGTCACGGCCTTTGCGGGTTCAGGCGTCGAGTTCGGCCCGCTGATCCTGGCGCGGCCGCTGTGGGCGCTGGTGCTGTGGCACGGCTGGCAGGTGATCGGTCAGCACCGCCGCGCTGCCTGGTTCGCGTTGTCTATCGAGATCGGCCTGCTGCTCCTCACCACCGTGGCGGCGCCGGCGCTGCTGGTGCTGCCGCTCGCCTTCGCGCTCGCCAACGCGCGCTGCCGCCGTGCGCTGGTGTCGCTCGATACGGTGTTCGCGCTGCTGGTGATCGCCGTGCTGGCGCTGCCTTACGGCGTCTGGCTGCTGCGAGCCGATCAGTTTGCGCTGCCGGCGCTGCCGACGACGGCAGAGCTCGGCGATCGCGCGCTGCTTGGACTGAATCTGTTCCGCGGTCTGGTGATCTCGCTCGCCGGCATCGCGCTGCTCGCGGTGCTCAACATCGGCCGGTTTGCCCCGAAGCATCACGATGCGCCGATGATTGCCCGGCCGCCGGTCGATCCGCTGGCGCGGCAGTTCGTCTATGTGTTCGCGCTGGTGCCGCCGATCTTCGCCAGCATCGCGGCCGCGGTGTTCGGCCTCGGCCATGTCGTCGGCGGCCCCGGCGTCGTGCTGCTGCTCGCCGGTCTCGCGGTGATGATGCTGATCGGCGACGTGCTGTATCTGCACCGCCAGCGGCTGTTGCGCTCGGCCTGGGCGGCGCTGATCGCCGCCCCGGCCGTCGTGGTGATCTTCACCGTGGTGGTGCAGCCCTGGCTGACGCGCACCGAGGTGCCGACTTCGCTGCCGGCCAAGCAGATGGCGCAGTTCTTCGCCGACAGTTTCGAGCGCCGTACCGGCAAGCCGCTGCCGGCAGTGGCCGGCGATCCGCAACTTGCCAGCCTGATCGCGCTGGCGCCGTCGCGCCCGCATCTGCTCCTCGACGCGACGCCGGCGCGGACGCCGTGGGTTACGCAGGGCGACTTCGATCGGAATGGCGGCGTGGTGGTGTGGCGGGCTGCAGATACTGCGGGCAAGCCGCCGGACGACATCGCCCAGCGCTTCCCGGGAATTGTGCCGGAGCTGCCGCGCGGCTTCGACCGGATGATCTCCGGCCGTCAGCCATTGCTGCGGATCGGCTGGGCGATCGTGCGGCCGAAGGCGCCGTAGCCGTCCCGAGCACGGGGCAGCTCCGGCGCCGCGCCGCTGTTATAGTTCGACGTCCAGCGACACCAGGTAAGTTCGCGGCGCGCCGAGTGCGATGGTGCCGAACGACGCCACGCCGGCCCAGTAATTGGTGCCGGCGACGTTCTGCACTGTTCCGCGCAGCGTCGTCTTGCGGCCTTCGATCATGGTGACGTAGCGCACGCCGAGATCGACGCGGGTCCAATCCGGCAAGACTTGCGTGTTGCTATTATTGACATATTGCCGGCCCGTGTAGATCACGGTCCCGACCAAAGTCATCGCTCGCAGCCCTGGCAGATCCCATTCGCCGGTAAGATTGACCTGCGTGGTCGGCACGCTGATCGGCGTCTTGCCGAGATTGGCAGCAGTGGCGGTCCTGGTCACTTCGGCGTCGAACAGCGTCACGCCGCCGACCGCGCGCAGGTGCGGCGCGATCTCGCCGAACACGGAGAATTCGGCGCCGCGCACGCGCTGCTCACCGCCTGCCGAATACACCCCGGCGTTCAGCTCGCCATTGGGCTTGTTGATCTGGAATAGCGCGAAGGTCGTGCCGATGCGGCCTAGATCGAGCTTGACGCCGGTTTCATATTGCTTGGTCCGATACGGCGCCAGAACTTCGCCCGAGTTGGACGCACTGATCGGTGCGACGTCGCCGCGGCTGAGCCCTTCGATGTAGTTGGCATAGACCGACAGGTGCTCGATCGGGCGGATCACCAGACCGGCCATCGGCGTGGTGGCGGACTGGTCGTAGGAGGTCGTCAGCGCGCCGGTCGAGGTGGAGTAGTTGTGCGAGATCACCTGCTGGCGGCGGACGCCGAGCGTAAGCATCACGCGCTCGTCGAGTACCGACATCGTGTCGGCGATCGCGAAACCGTTGAGGCGGGTGTCGGACAGCCGCGGCTTGAACGCCGGAACCGTATAGGTCTGTTCGGGCTGCACCAGCGGCGTATACAGGTTCGACAGATACGACTGTCCCGGCGGGAACGTGCGATACTGCTCGTCCTGATAGTGCGATCCCTGCACGGTGACTGCGTGATGGACGAAGCCGGTGTCGAATTTCGCCCGCACCCCGCCATCGAAGGTGAAGCGATTGACGTCGAGATTGTAGTACTGCGACGTCGTCGAAGTGTCGCCGCGGCTGTTGAGGATGGTCGGCAGGCCGAAGAACCGTTCGGCATTGGTCTTGGAGCCGCCGATGTTGCCGAACACCGTCACCGAGTCGGTGAGGTCGAACTCGTTCTTCCACAGCGCCGAGGATTCCCGAATCCGCGACCATTCCCAGGTCTGCGTCAGGTTGTTGCTGCCGACCGGCGCGGGCGGCACCGTGATGCCGCTGGTTGTGAAGAACGGACGCACTGGCGCGGTGATGTGCTCGTTCTGGGTCAGCGCGTAGATCCAGGTTCGGTAGCGCTCGCCTTGATAGTCGAAGGCCAGCGACCCGACCTGCAGACGGTCGTTCTGATGATCGATCGCGGTGTCGCCGCCGCCGAGCTTGCCGGTGAAGCGCAGGCCGAATTCACGCTGGTCGCCGAACCGCCGTGCGACATCGAGGTTGGTGTAGGCGAAGCCCTTGGACGCATAGCCGACGCCGATCCGGCTGAGATCGGCTTCTGCCCGTTTCGGCACCACGTTGATCACGCCGCCGACGCCGCCGTTCGGCGAGACGCCGGACAGCATCGCGGCGGGACCTTTGAACACCTCGATCCGGTCGACATAGTCGTTGAAGATTCGGAAATTCGGCGCGATGCCGTAGACACCGTCGAACGCGACCTCGCCGGCCGTTCCTTCGGCGATCGGAAAGCCGCGAATGTAAAACGAGTCCACCATGCCGCCCACCGGGCTCGTGACCCGAACCGAAGGATCCAGCAGCATCGCGTCGGCGACGGTCGCCGCCTGCTGATTGCGGACCGCCTCGTTGGTGTAGCTCGCCGTGGAGAATGGTGACCGGAAGGTGTCAGTGTTGCCGAGCATGCCGAGCCGGCTGCCACGGGCCACCTGACCTCCGGCGAAGGGCGCCGGCCGATCCGATGTCGCCGAGCGGTTTACCGCCCGCTCGGCAGAAGGCTGCGGTGCCGCGGGCGCGGTCCGCGCGCGAGCTGCGGTGCGGGCAACGCTCCGGCGAGGTGTAACAGCCGGCTTGCTGCGGACCGTGCGCGGCGCATCGACCGTAACTGACGGCAGAGCAGTTTGGGCGTGGCTTGACGTGGGGCAGGCTGCCAGCCATGCGCTGAGCACGACAAAGCTGGCGCTGCCGAGAGCTCGACAACGGGACATCGTAAATCCTGATACGGCAGGGACGCCGCTTCGGTTGGAGGGCGGTCTGATAGATGCAGCCGTTGCCGCACCTATTTCGCTTGCATCCGCGCCGCCGCCACGGCTTGGCCCGTCTATCCGCCACAAGCGGATGTCAGCGGCGAGCGCTGAAATCTCGATCGAGAAGCAACTAAGCGTCAGGTCTAATCGGCAGAAGCTCCCCCTCGGCTGGGATTCAGTCGAGGGGCATCATGCTCGTCGCGAGATTGTTGCTACAATTTTACCCCCGTGCCTTGGTGGGGGATCGCTCGCCGAAGGTCAACCGGACGTGGAGCAGAATAGATGGCTTCTACGTAGTCGCGCTCTAGATGCAATGTGGCGTTTTACATCTCGCGACGTCGAGTGATGCTTTATCTCACATCCGACGTCGCGCGGTGCAGAAGCGCGAAAGCGGGAAAAGGCGTCGGCAGGGTCGGCTCAGGCGGAGGGCCCAGAGAGTGCGGAGGCCGCAGAGAGTGCGGTCGCGATCGCGCGCAGGTCTTGCCAGGCGAGCCGCTTGTAGGTCGGCTGGCGCAGCAGGTAGGCCGGATGCAGCGTCGGCAGAGCGCGGATGGTGCGGGTGCCGGTGTCGTAGTCGAACCAGCGGCCGCGGGTGCGCATGATGCCGTCGCGGGTGCCGAGCAGCGCCTGGGTCGACGGGTTGCCGAGCGTCACCAGCAGGTCCGGGTTCACCAGTTCGATCTGGCGCCGGATGAACGGCAGGCAGATCTGGGTCTCCTGCGGGGTCGGCGTGCGGTTGCCCGGGGGACGCCACGGGATCACGTTGGCGATATAGACGTTGCCGCGGTTCAGTCCGATCGCTGCCAACATCAGGTCGAGCAGCTTGCCGGAGCGGCCGACGAACGGCAGCCCTTCGATGTCCTCGTCGCGGCCCGGCGCCTCGCCGACGAACATCACCTTGGCCTGCGGATTGCCGTCGGCGAACACCAGCTGGGTCGCGGTCGCGCGCAACGCGCAGCCGTCGAACCGCTGCATCAGCTCGCGCAGCGCTTCCAGGGTCGGCGCGGTCGCGGCGGCTTCGCGCGCCGAGATGATGGCGGCGTCCGGGCTCGCAGGCGGTGCACCGAACGCCAGTGGTGGGGGCGGCTTGGCGTGCAAGGCGGGCTTGACGATCGGGCGCGGCTCGGGCGCCGCGGGTTCTGGCGCATCGTCGAGCATCCGGTTGATCGGATCCTCGGCCAAAGCGCAATCCACCCCTGCGTCCAGATAGAACGCGAGCAATTGACGCAGGCTCGGCGCGGGATCGGGTGTCATGCGGCGTGGTTTATCGTGAATGGACGAAACAGAACAGCCGATCTCGTTGCATCACGTTCCGCAGTGCGAAACTTATTTTCGCATCTATGATCTCGAGGCTGGAAAGATGAGCCAGCCGGTACATTTGGGTGGTTGTTCTTCTTCTAAAAATGCGAAAGAACACCCCAGGAAACGTCTCCGAGAGTCCTGCGAGAAAAAACGATGAGTGATGAAACGCTGCCGCCCCGCGAATCGATGGAATTCGACGTCGTGATCGTGGGTGCAGGCCCGTCGGGACTGTCCGCAGCCATTCGATTGAAGCAGATCAACCCCGAGTTGTCGGTGGTGGTGGTGGAGAAGGGCTCCGAAGTCGGGGCCCATATCCTGTCAGGCGCGGTGATCGATGTTTCGGCGCTCGACCGACTGATGCCGAGCTGGCGCGAGGACGAGAGCTGCCCGCTAAAGACCCACGTCGAAGACGACCACTTCTACGTCATGACGGCGTCGAAAGCGCTCAAGGTGCCAAACATCATGGTGCCGCCGATGCTCGACAACCATAAGAATTTCATCGGCTCGCTCGGTGATCTGTGCCGCTGGCTCGGGCCGAAGGCCGAGGAACTCGGCGTCGAGATCTATCCCGGCTTCGCCGCGACCGAAGTGCTGTACGGCGACAATGGCGAGGTGCGCGGCGTCGCCACCGGCGACATGGGTATCGGCCGCGACGGCCAGCCGAAGGATTCCTACACCCGCGGCATGGAACTGCTCGGCAAGTACACGCTGTTCGCCGAAGGTGCACGCGGCAGCCTGTCGAAGCAGCTGATCGCCAACTACAAGCTCGACAAGGATTCCAATCCACCGAAGTTCGGCATTGGTCTCAAGGAAATCTGGCAGGTCGAGCCGTCCAAGCATCGCAAGGGCCGGATCGCCCACTCGTTCGGCTGGCCGCTCAGCAACAATGTCGGCGGTGGCTCGTTCCTGTATCACTACGGCGACAATCTGGTGGCGGTCGGCTTCGTGGTGCATCTCAACTACGACGATCCGTATCTGTCGCCGTTCGAGCAGTTCCAGAAGTTCAAGACTCATCCGTCGGTAGCGCCGATCTTCGAGGGCGGCAAGCGTATCTCCTACGGCGCCCGCGCCATCACCGAAGGCGGCTATCAGTCGGTGCCGCGTCTGACTTTCCCGGGTGGCGCGCTGATCGGCTGCGCGGCCGGCTTCGTCAACGTGCCGCGCATCAAGGGCGTCCACAACGCGATCGGCTCCGGCATGCTGGCCGCCGAACACGTCGCGGCGGCGCTCGCGGCGGGCCGCTCCAACGACGAGCCGGTGGACTACGAAAACGCCTGGCGCGACTCCGGCGTTGGCAAGGACCTGTTCCGCGTTCGCAACGTCAAGCCGCTGTGGTCGAAGTTCGGCACTGCCGTCGGCGTCGTGCTGGCCGGCTTCGAAATGTGGTGTTCGACGTTCGGCTTCTCGGTGTTCGGCACGCTGTCGCATGGCAAGCCCGACCGCTCGACGCTCGATCCGGCGAAGTCGCACGAGCCGCACAAAAATCCGAAGCCGGACGGCAAGCTGACCTTCGACCGCCTGTCCTCGGTGTTCCTGTCGAATACCAATCACGAGGAAGACCAGCCGGTGCACCTCAAGGTCGCCGATATGCAGCTGCAGAAGACGTCGGAGCACGACGTCTATGCCGGCCCGTCGGGCCGCTACTGCCCGGCCGCGGTGTATGAGTGGGTGGAAGAGCCGACCGGTCCGCGCTTCGTGATCAATGCGCAAAACTGCGTCCACTGCAAAACCTGCGACATCAAGGACCCGAACGGCAACATCACCTGGGTTCCGCCGGAAGGCGGCGGCGGCCCGAATTATCAGGGCATGTGATCAGCGTTCTGACCGCGCGGCTTTGACCACGCGTCCGTGAGCGGCGGCGAGGCGATGCCTCGCCGCGCGGCCACGATGCTGCCATGTTGCCACCGTCTCAATCGTCTTCGACCGCCCGCTGGCGCCGTAGGGGGACCGCGGCGTTGTGCGCCGTCGGGCCTATCCTTGCGGTTGAGCGCCAAACGCGGCATTGTCGACGCGATGCTGCCGGCTCGGCGGCCGGGCCAACGAGCCTTTTCCTGGAGCTAGGCAACCTTGATGCTTTCCCTTCGAATCCGTCGATCGATGGCCGTCGCTCTCACGCTGGTGGCGATGCCGATCGCCGGACAGGCGCTGGCGCAAACCCCCGATCATCCGGCCGACAACGCGGCGCAGTTTCCGACCAGCCAGGATCTGCGCTCGATGACGACCGCCGGCAGCTACCTGGCCGCCCGCCACGCCAGCATCGAGCGTGACGCCGCCTCTGCCGCTGCGTTCTACCGCTCCGCGCTGCGCACCGATCCGAGCAACAACGAGCTGCTCGACCGCGCCTTCATCTCGTCGCTCGCCGAAGGCGACATCGACGAGGCGGTCAAGCTCGCGGATCGCGTGCTGAAGATCGACAAGTCCAATCGCGTCGCCCGGCTGGTGATCGGTATTCGCGATCTGAAGACCAAGAAATACGCTGCCGCGGTTCGCAACGTGAACCAGTCGGTGCGCGGCCCGATCACCGATCTGATCGCGACCCTGATCTCGAGCTGGTCGCTGTACGGCGCCGGCGACGTCAAGAGCGCGGTCGGCAACATCGACAAGCTGGCCGGTCCGGAGTGGTATCCGATCTTCAAGGATCTGCATTCCGGCATGATGCTGGAGCTGGCCAACCGCCAGAAGGACGCCGGCGAACGGCTGGAGCGCGCCTACAAGCTCGACGATTCCGCGCTGCGCGTGGTCGAGTCCTATGCGCGCTGGCTGTCGCGCAACAAGAGCGAGGCCGAGGCGCTCGCGGTCTATCAGGCGTTCGACAAGAAGCTGCCGCGTCACCCCCTGATCGAGGACGGCATCCGCGAGGTCAAGGCCGGCAAGAAGCTGCCGGCGCTGGTCGACAGCCCGCAGGCCGGCGCCGCCGAGGCGCTGTACGGCATCGGCGCGTCGCTGACCCGCCGCGGCGGCGAAGATCTGGCGCTGGTGTACCTGCAGCTCGCGCTCTACCTCGAACCCAATCATGCACTCGCGCTGCTGGCGCTCGGCGATCTCTACGAGTCGGTGAAGAAGCCGCAGATGGCGATCAAGGTGTATGAGCGCGTGCCGGCGTCCTCGCCGCTGAAGCGCAACGCCCAGATCCAGCTCGCCACCGACCTCGACGCCTCCGACCGCAGCGAGGAAGCGATCAAGATCCTCAAGGGCGTGATCGCCGAGGACGGCAAGGATCTCGAAGCCATCATGGCGCTCGGCAATATCGAGCGCGGCCGCAAGAAGTTCGCCGATTGCGGCGAGACCTACTCCAAGGGCATCGACGCGCTCACCGGTGCCGAGAAGAACGCCTGGGTGTATTACTACTTCCGCGGCATCTGCGAGGAGCGCTCCAAGCAGTGGGCCAAGGCCGAGGTCGACCTGAAGAAGGCGCTGCAGATGCAGCCCGACCAGCCGCACGTGCTGAACTATCTCGGCTATTCCTGGATCGATCAGGGCATCAACCTCGACGAGGCGATGACCATGATCAAGCGCGCGGTCGATCAGCGCCCTGACGACGGCTACATCGTCGATTCGCTCGGCTGGGCGTACTACCGCATCGGCGACTACGAGAATGCCGTGAAGACGCTGGAGCGGGCGATCGAATTGAAGCCCGAGGACCCGACCATCAACGATCACCTCGGCGATGCCTATTGGCGCGTCGGCCGTACGCTCGAAGCCCGCTTCCAGTGGGCGCACGCCCGCGACCTCAAGCCCGATCCGGAGGAGCTGCCGAAGATCGAGGCCAAGATCTCCAACGGTCTGCCCGAAGATGACAAGGCGTCGGCGGCGTCCGCGGACAAGAAGAAAGAAGACGGCAAGGGCGGCGGCTGAGGCGGCGCGGCCGGCCTTTGCGGCGGAAACGCGAACGCGCCTAAAAGGGGGGTGGAGCTTCGGTTCGGATTCGACCAGAACCGGCGCTCCTGGAGACTTTTTCCGTGACTGACGGCTCTGCGATGACACTGCGTGACGAGGCGCGCGCCAAGGTGAACCTGACGCTGCGTGTGGTCGGCCGTCGCCCCGACGGCTACCACGAGCTGGAAAGCGTGGTGGCGTTTGCCGATTGCGCCGATCACTTGACCCTGCAGCCCGGCGCAGCGCTGAGCCTGACCACGATCGGCCCCGGCGCGCAGGATTGCGGCGACAGCGCCGACAATCTGGTGCTGAAGGCTGCGCGGCTGCTCGGTGAGCGGGTGCCGGACCTGACGACCGGCGCCTTCACCCTCGACAAGCATCTGCCGGTGGCGGCCGGCATCGGCGGCGGCTCGGCTGACGCCGCGGCGGCGCTGCGGCTGCTTGCCCGCGCCAATGATCTCGCCGTCGATGATCCTCGACTGGTCGAAGCCGCCCGGCTGACCGGCGCCGATGTTCCGGTGTGCCTGCCGTCGAAGCCGTGTGTGATGACCGGCGTTGGCGAGAAGCTGTCGCCGCTGCCGCTGCCGCGGATCCCGGCCGTGATGGTCAATCCGCGGGTACCGGTGGCCACCAAGGACGTGTTCACCGCGCTCGGTCTGAAGCCCGGTTCGCTTGCAGTCGGCGCCACTGACGTCCTGGCTGCACCGGCCTGGCCGGAAGCCGGCGCGGCGCTCGCCGATTGGGTCGTGGCGCTCGAGGCCGGCACTAACGATCTCGAACCGCCGGCCCTCAAGGTCGAGCCGGTGGTCGGCACCGTGCTGGAGGCGCTCCGCGCGACCGCCGGTGTCCAGCTCGCCCGGATGTCCGGATCGGGCGCGACCTGCTTTGCGCTGTATGCCGATGATGCTTCAGCCCGCGCTGCTGCCGACTCACTCCGCGCCGCGCATCCCGGCTGGTGGGTCCACGCCGGCAGCCTGAGCTGACGGCCGCTTCAGCGGCGGTCATCCCGGGGCGCGCGCAGCGCGAACCCGGGATCTCGCAGTTCAGAACATCTCGGGATTCCCGGTTCGCTCGCTTTGCGAGCGCCCCGGAATGACGGTGCTTGTTTGAGGAAGAGCTGCGTCCGCTCAGTGCGAACGCGCCAGGCAGAAAGCCACCACCTGCTCCAGCGCCGTCTTCATCGGCGAGGAGGGGAACAGCGCCAGCGCGTCGACCGCCATCGCGCCGTAGTGATGGGCGCGCTGGATGGTGTCGTCGAGCGCGCGATGCTTGGTCATCAGCTTGATCGCCTGATCGAGGTCGGCATCCGAAATCTCGCCGCGCTCCAGCGACTTGATCCAGAACTCGCGCTCGGCGTCATTGCCGCGGCGGAACGCCAGCACCACCGGTAGGGTGATCTTGCCCTCACGGAAGTCGTCGCCGACGTTCTTGCCGAGCTTGGCGGCCTTGCCGCCGTAGTCGAGCACGTCGTCGATCAGCTGGAAGGCGATGCCGATGTTCATGCCGAACGAGCGGCAGGCCGACTGCTCCGGCTTTGGCCGGTTGGCGATCGCCGGACCGACTTCGCAGGCGGCGGCGAACAGTTCGGCGGTCTTGCCGCGGATCACCGCGAGATATTCGTCTTCGGTGGTTGCGGTGTTCTTGGCGGCGGCAAGCTGCATCACCTCGCCTTCGGCGATGGTGGCGGACGCCGACGACAGGATGTCGAGCGCGCGCAAGCTGCCGACCTCGACCATCATCCGGAACGCCTGGCCGAGCAGGAAGTCGCCGACCAGCACGCTGGCCTCGTTACCCCAGAGCATTCGCGCCGACTTCTTGCCGCGGCGCATCTCGCTCTCGTCGACGACATCGTCGTGCAGCAAGGTGGCAGTGTGCATGAATTCGACTGCGGCAGCGAGCTTGATGTGGCCGTCGCCGGTGTAACCGGTGAGATTCGCCATCGCCAAAGTCAGCATCGGCCGCAGCCGCTTGCCGCCGGAAGAGATCAGGTGGTTGGCGACTTCCGGAATCATGGTGACGTCGGAGCCGGTCCGCGACAGGATGGTGGCGTTGACGCGCTCCATGTCCGCCGCAACGAGTTCGACCAGTTGGTCGATCGAGGCGGTCGAGGGGCCCTCGAAGGGTACGATAACGGCCACGCTGGCTCTCCAAATTCCGGGGACGGATGCGGCGAAGCTGCTCGCGCCATCCGCGCCTTGGTCCAGTCATCGAGGCGCCGGCCGGCTCGACCATTCCGCGCCTCATGCGGTTCCCTCTATAGCACGGGAACGACCCTTCAACGAGGCGATCGATCCCCCGCAACGGTCGGCGCGAGCTATAATGCAGGGACGACAGGAGAGGCAAGGTTGCGAGAACTGCTGCGGACGAACGACGCGGTACTGCTTTCGGCGGTGGGGGCACTGCTCGACGGCGCCGACATCGACCATTTGGTGCTGGACCAGAACATGAGCATTCTCGAAGGCTCGCTCGGGGTGATCCCGCGCCGCGTTCTGGTGCACGAGGACGATCTGGCCGGCGCGCGACGGTTGCTGACCGACGCCGGGCTGGCGAACGAACTCAGGTCCGATGACTGAACCGGTTGATCCGGCAGCGCAAACCGTCACCGAAGACGGCTTTCTCGACGGCCGGCTGCGGCTGCGGCAACCCGTCACCGGCCACCGCGCCGGCCATGACGCGATCCTGCTGGCGGCTTCGACCCGGGCGAAGGCAGGCGATCGGGTGGTTGAATTCGGTAGCGGGGTCGGCGCCGCAGGGCTGGCGGTCGCGCGTCGGGTCGAGGGGATTGCCCCGTTGCTGGTCGAGATCGATCCAAGCCTGGCGGCGCTGGCCTGCGACAACGCGCGCCTCAACGGTCTTGTCGCCGAAACCGTCTGCCTCGACGTCACCGGTCCGGCCGAGGCGTTCGCGGCCGCCGGGCTCGGACCCGATACGGCTGACGCGGTGCTGATGAATCCGCCGTTCCATGATGCCGCCCGGCATCGCGGTTCGCCCGATCCGGCGCGGCAGTCTTCGCATCTGGCCACCCCGGCCACGTTGGAGGCCTGGGTCCACGCGGCGCGGCGGCTGCTCAAGTCAGGCGGGACGCTGACGCTGATCTGGCGGGCAGATGGGCTTGCCGATGTTCTGGGTGTGCTCGGACGCGGCTTCGGCAGCGTGATGATTCAGCCGGTGCACGGTCATGCCGACAAGCCGGCGATCCGTATTCTGGTTCGTGCGACGAAAGGCGGGCGGGCGCCGCTGATGCTTCTTCCAAGTTTGTTGCTCAACGATCCGTCAGGGCACCAGAGCCCGATGGTGCGGGCCGTGCTCGCCGGGGAGCAGATTTTGCCGCTGGCGCAATCCTGATCAGCGGCTGGGCAAAAACTACGCAGCGCTGACTACTGCGGTTGCGGCTCGTTGTGCTTTGCCGGCGCGCTGGTGACGTGCACGGCCGCCAAAATCGCAGCGATCAACAACATCAGCAGGTAAATTTTCATCGGTCCCTCCGCTGCGTCGTTGCAGCCTCGTCCCTATATGAATCCTGCGTTGCAAAACACGTTCCATACCTACCAAGTGGTGGCATTCGAGATGGTCGACAATAGGGTGAAGCGATGAGCGATGCTGCGATCAGCGGTCGCAGCGAGCAGGGCTGGCTCGCCGGTCTCGGCAACTGGATTCCGGCGCGTTTCCGACGCGACATTCCGGTGGTGCCGGTGGTGCGGCTGTCGGGCACGATCGGTGCGGTAACCCCGCTGCGGCCGGGCCTGACGCTTGCCGGAGTCGCCAAGCTGCTCGACCGCGCCTTCTCCACCCGCAACGCCAAGGCGGTGGCGCTGGCGATCAATTCGCCGGGCGGCTCGCCGGTGCAGTCGCGGCTGATCTATCTGCGCATCCGAGCGCTCGCCGCCGAGAAGAAGCTGCCAGTGTACGCATTCGTCGAGGATGTCGCGGCATCCGGCGGCTACATGATCGCCTGCGCGGCCGATGAGATCTATTGCGACCCGTCGTCGATTCTCGGTTCGATCGGTGTCGTCGGCGGCGGCTTCGGCTTTCAGGAACTGATCAGGAAAATCGGCGTCGAACGCCGGCTCTACACCGCCGGCGAGCGCAAGGCGCAGCTTGATCCGTTCCTGCCCGAAGACCCGCAGGAAGTCGCGCGGTTGAAGGTGCTGCAGCAGGAGATCCACGCGCTGTTCATCGCGCTGGTGAAGGAGAGCCGCGGCACCCGCCTGAAGGGCGAGGAGTCGAAACTGTTCACCGGCGAGTACTGGGCCGGCGCCACCTCGGTGTCGCTCGGGCTTGCTGATTCGATCGGTGATTTGCGCGCGGTGCTGCGCGGCAAGTTCGGCGACAAGGTCCGCACCCCGCTGATCTCGCCGCCGACCGGTCTGCTCGCCAACCTGTCGCGCAAATCGAGCGGTGCGGGAGCTTCGCTCGACGGCGTCGCTGCACTCCCCGAATCAATGATTACGGCGCTGGAAACGCGGGCGATCTGGGCCAAATACGGCTTTTGAAAGATGCACGGCGGCGCGGCCTCCGCGCCATTTGGTCCCGTCAGCGTGAGTTGCGAGTGATCGCCCACTGAGCGAAGATGCAACAGGGGCGTGACGCGACTCAAGGAGAGGTTGGACGATGCCGCCGCTGCTCGTATTGGCTGGAAGCCTGGTGGGCATCGCCATGGTGCGGTGGGCCTTCCGCACCGCCGGACGCGTGAATCAGGAGCTTGAGGTCGCCCGCGCGACGATGTTCGCCGACGCGGACCGCGCCAAGCTGCCGACGCTGCGGCCTGATCCGGTGACCGGCGCCTATCGGCCGGGCTGAGCTTTCCGCCAGACTGACCTTTTCGATCGGTGATTTTGGAATCGGTGCGCCGGCCCGAAGGGCGGGGCATCACCCATCGGGCCGGCGCGCAACCTTGGAGGTTGCAAACTTTTAGGAGCGGCCGAGCGAGTCGCTCAGCAGCGGCGCGACCACCAGCACGACCAGCGCAGCACTCACCGCATGAAAGGCTGTCATTTCGGCTCCCCGTCGTTTCGGCACCGGCTCCGCAGCCGAGCGCCCCGTCCCTGGAGCTCGATGGTTACCCGTCAGTTGCTAACGAAATTCAGCTTTTAGAGACCGCCGCGGCGGGGTGGTTAAGAACCCGTTAACCCGCGATTTGGCCCGTCCGTCGCCTTGATTTGCCGGGACGCGGCCGATACGGTCCGGCCGCTTTTCCAAAAACCCTCGTGAATCCAAAGCCGATCATGGACCCGACGCCTCCGCACATGCGCCCGGAACGTTCGTTCCAGGGCCTGATCCTGACGCTGCAGCGCTTCTGGGCCGATTACGGCTGCGTCATCCTGCAGCCCTACGACATGGAAGTCGGCGCTGGCACCTTCCATCCGGCCACCACGCTGCGGGCGCTCGGCCCGAAGCGATGGAATGCAGCCTACGTGCAGCCGTCGCGCCGGCCGAAGGATGGCCGCTACGGCGAGAACCCGAACCGGCTGCAGCACTATTATCAGTTCCAAGTGATCCTGAAGCCGTCGCCGCCGGACATCCAGGACCTGTACCTGAAGTCGCTGGCCGCGATCGGCGTCGACACCGCGCTGCACGATGTGCGCTTCGTCGAGGATGACTGGGAGAGCCCGACGCTGGGTGCCTGGGGGCTCGGCTGGGAGTGCTGGTGCGACGGCATGGAAGTCAGCCAGTTCACCTACTTTCAGCAGGTCGCCGGCGTCGAATGCGCGCCGGTCGCCGGTGAGCTGACTTATGGGCTCGAGCGGCTGGCGATGTACGTCCAGGGCATCGACCGCGTCTACGACCTCAACTTCAACGGCCGCGACGGCGACGACAAGGTCACCTACGGCGACGTGTTCCTGCAGGCCGAGAAGGAATACTCGAAGCACAATTTCGAGGTCGCCGACACCGAGATGCTGTTCGAGCAGTTCAAGATGGCCGAGGCCGCCTGCAAGAAATATCTCGACGCCGGCTGGGTGATGTCCGCCGATGGTGCCAAGCGCGAAGCCCACGCCATGGCGCTGCCGGCCTACGACCAGTGCATCAAGGCCAGCCACGTCTTCAATCTGCTCGACGCCCGCGGCGTGATCTCCGTCACCGAACGCCAAAGCTACATCCTCCGCGTCCGCGAACTGGCGAAAGCCTGCGGCGAAGCGTGGGTACATACGGAAGCGGGACGGGCGGAAGCGTAGTTCTCTCTTACCCACCCCTGGAGGGGCAGGGTCCTCGCTGAAGCGAGCGGGGTACACGATAATGAGGACGCCTCTGCTCCCCTCCCCCTTGCGGGGAGGGGTCGGGGGTGGGGGTCCACGGATGCAGACGTCAATGTTTGGATCGCCAGCGATGATCGACGATCGCCAGCGGTATTTCGCGCAGATGATGCGCCAGAATCCGACGGACGCCGAGCGTTTGCTGTGGCAGCGCTTGCGGCACGACCTCGTGCTGGCAAACTCGCATTTTCGTCGGCAAGTGGTGATCGGGCCTTTCATCGTCGACTTCGCCAGCCGCGGAGCTAGGCTGGTGATCGAACTTGATGGCGGTCAGCACGATGAGCAGCGTGCCGCCGATGAAGTGCGGAGCCGCTACATCGAGGCTCAAGGCTATCGCGTGCTTCGCTTCTGGAACAACGATGTGTTCGGCAATCTCGATGGTGTTCTCGCCGAGATTCAGTCCGCGTTGACCCCCACCCCCGACCCCTCCCCGCAAGGGGGAGGGGAGCCAAAACCGCGCGCTCCCCGCAAGCCGCGCCGTTCTCGCACCAGGATTTCAAACTAAATGCCCGATCTCCTCCTCGAACTGTTCTCCGAAGAAATCCCGGCGCGGATGCAGGGGAAGGCTGCTGATGATCTGAAGCGGCTGGTCACCGACAAGCTCGTCGCCGAAGGTCTCGTTTATGAGGGCGCCAAGGCGTTTGCGACGCCGCGGCGGCTGACGTTGACGGTGCACGGCATTCCGGCGCGGCAGCCGGATCTGAAGGACGAGCGCAAGGGGCCGAAGGTCGGCGCGCCGGATGCTGCCGTGCAGGGCTTTCTCAAGGCCACTGGGCTCGCCTCTCTGGACGAAGCCAAGATCCAGCGCGATCCGAAGAAGGGCGACTTCTATGTCGCGCTGATCGAGAAGCCGGGCAAACCTGCGATCGACGTGATCGCCGAATTCCTGCCTGTCATCGTCCGCACCTTCCCGTGGCCGAAGTCGATGCGCTGGGGCGCGCGTTCGGCGAGGCCCGGCGCGCTGCAATGGGTGCGGCCGCTGCATTCGATCATCGCGACCTTCGGCATGGAAACCGAAGAGCCCGATGTGGTGCATTTCAACGTCGACGGCATCGAGGCCGGGCAGACCACGCGCGGCCATCGCTTCATGGCGCCGGATGAATTCAGCGTGCGGCGATTCGAGGACTACGAGGCCAAGCTGTTCGCCGCCAAGGTCGTACTCGATTCCGCCCGCCGCAAGGACATCATCCTGGCTGATGCGAAGACGCTGGCGCAGGCGCAGAACTACGAACTGGTCGAGGATCAGGGCCTGCTCGACGAAGTCTCCGGCCTGGTCGAATGGCCGGTCGCGCTGATGGGCTCGTTCGACAAGGACTTCCTGTCGATTCCGGACGAAGTAATCCGCGCCACCATCCGCGCCAACCAGAAGTGCTTCGTGGTCGCCGATCCCGCGACCGGCAAGCTCGCCAACAAGTTCATCCTGACGGCGAACATCGAAGCCAGCGACGGCGGCGCCGCGATCACGGCCGGCAACGAGCGCGTGATCCGCGCGCGTCTCTCGGACGCGAAGTTCTTCTACGAGACCGATCTGAAGACCAAGCTGGAAGAGCGGCTGCCGAAGTTCGACCAGATCGTGTTCCACGAAAAGCTCGGCACCCAGGCCGAGCGCATCGCCCGGATCGAGCGCTTGGCAGCGGAGATCGCGCCGCTGGTCGGCGCCGATGTCGAAAAGACCAAACGTGCCGCGAAGCTCTGCAAGGCGGACCTGCTCACTGAAGTCGTCGGCGAATTCCCCGAGCTGCAAGGGCTGATGGGCAAGTACTACGCGCTCGCCCACGGCGAGGACGCGTCCGTCGCTGCGGCGTGCGAGGAGCACTACAAGCCGCAGGGGCCGGCCGATCGCGTCCCGACCGATCCGGTCAGCATCGCGGTGGCGCTCGCTGATAAGCTCGACACGCTGGTCGGGTTCTGGGCGATCGACGAGAAGCCGACGGGGAGTAAGGATCCGTATGCGCTCAGGCGCGCGGCGTTGGGGGTGATTAGGTTGATTCTCACGAATCAACTGCGCGTAAAAATTGCCGATCTGGTTCCTCTCTCGGCGCTCGCATACCTCATCTGGGGATTCCATGCTCGTCGTGATTTCAATCACGGTGGTTACTTGGAGTTGGTCGGCGAGCGGGCAGATGGCAATGGAGTCACCGGTGGTGATTGGCATAAGCTGCCATACTCCGCGTATCTCAACTATGATGGGTTCATAGACGCTAAGGCAGAGCTAATTGGAGCTGCGGAGCTTGCTGTCATCAATGATGATGAAGAGGAGGCGGGATATGCGGCCTTGGCCGAATTGAAGGTCCGCCTTGAGGCCATGGAAGGGTTTGCCGGTGGGTTGGCGTTCGGCTATGAGGATCTCGACAAAGAAGGACTGGCGAATTACTTCGATTCTCGGAACTACGATTCTAGGGTTTGGAAGGGAGCCGGAAAGTATATCCTCGCCTCGCTTCTTCCTTTCTTCGCCGATCGCCTCAAAGTCCAGCTCCGCGATCAGGGCGCGCGGCACGACCTCGTCGATGCGGTGTTCGCGCTCGAAGGCCAGGACGACATCCTGATGATTGTCCGCCGCGTCGAGGCGCTCGCTGCGTTCCTCGCGACCGACGACGGCAAGAATCTGCTGGCCGGCACCAAGCGCGCCGCCAATATCCTGCGCATCGAGGAGAAGAAGGACGGCCGCGCGTTCGACGGCGCGCCGGACGCGTCGCTCTACGCGCAGGACGAGGAGAAGGCGCTGGCCGCTGCGATCGACCGCGCTAAGGCGGATGCCGTTGCCGCCGTCGCCAAGGAAGACTTCGCCGCGGCGATGACCGCGATGGCGGGCTTGCGGCCTGCTGTCGATGCGTTCTTCGACAAGGTCACGGTCAATGCCGACGACAAGGCCGTTCGCGAAAACCGCCTGAAGCTGCTGAACGAAATCCGCGCCGCGACGCGCGCGGTGGCGGACTTCTCGAAGATCCAGGACTAACGGCGGCTGTTGGTCCGCCGCGCCAGCCGCTGCCACGCCACGTCATTGCCGGGCTCGACCCGGCAATCCATCTTCTTTGCGAAGAGTCTTTGCGGGCGCGCTGCGCGCGCGATGGATGCGCGGGTCGAGCCCGCGCATGACGCCCTCTGCGGGGCAGCGTCACCATTACGTCATTCCGGGGCGCCGCGGGGCGGCGAGCCCGGAATCCATAACCACGGCGCGGGTGGTTGAGCAGAGCGTGTCGGCGGCTGTGCCTAACGGCGAGTTCGGGGAGTATGGATTCCGGGCTCACGAGCTTCGCTCGTGCCCCGGAATGACGGCGAAATGCGTCCTCCCGTGGTCATTGCCGGGCTCGACCCGGCAATCCATCTTCTTTGCGAAGAGTCTTTGCGGGCGCGCTGCGCGCGCGATGGATGCGCGGGTCGAGCCCGCGCATGACGCCGGTGTGGGGGAGAGGCCGCGCGGCGTTCTGGAATGACGGTGGAGGGAAGCCCCGCCTCCCCCTCAAAAGCTGCACCGATCAGCAACATCGCGAAACGATTAACCGGTCGTTAACCATGTCCTGACAGGTTGGCTGGCGGTAACGGTTCCTTAACCGTCCTCCTCGGCAGCGGGGCGCTACGCCATGACCAGCATCACCAACGGCCTGAACAATTACGCGCAGTACGGGGCCGCCTATGCGCGGACCGCGGGTGCGCAGACCTCGCTGGCCACCATCCTGAACGGCAACAGCGACGACGTGCTGCCGGGCGCCAGCAGCAATGCGGCGACCCAGCTGACGCTGTCGGCGGCGGCGCGCGCGCAGCTCGCCGGCTCGTCGAAGGATTACTCCGCGGTGATCAGCGACAGTCGCGCCGCGATCGACAAGCTGTACAAGGCGGCCAACGTCACCGCACCTTATGACGACAGCGGCAAGCCGAAGATCGACCTGTCCGGGCTCGACCGCCGGGCGCTGTTCGCGATCGCCTCCAATGCCGGCGGCCGGTTCACCGACGCCGAGCAGACGCTGGCGGCGACCACCCGGATCGCGCAGTTCAACGATGCGCTGTCGCCGGCGACACAGACCGCCAACCTGATCGGCGACTACAGCACCGTGTACAAGGCGGCTGCCAGCTATCTCGACGGCGCTTCGAGCGAAGAGAAGGCGACCCCGACCTGGCAGGCCGAGCGCGCCGCGATCACCAAGGGGCTGGCGGCGACGCAGAGCGATCCGTCGAAGATCCCGGCCGGCATCAGCAACGATCCGGTGGCGGCGTATCTGGCGCGCTATCCGTCCGGCAGCAGCACCACGGCGACGAAGGATTTCGGCAGCGTCGCCAAGCAGGCCCGCGCCACGCTCGACGATCAGGCTGCGCAGGCGACCGCTGCCGGCAAGCTGCTGGTGTACGATCCGGCGCGCAAGACCGGCCAACAGGCGGATCTGTCGGTGCTCGACAATCGCTCCCTGTCGGCGATCTCGCTCAACAAGGACGACCTGTTCTCGCAGGAAGAGGTGTTCGCCGCCAAGCGCGAGCTCGACGGCCGTAACCGTGCCAGCATCCTCACCGCGCTGAAGCAGAGCCAGACCTCCGGCAATCCGGCGGATTTCAGCCTCGGGCTGCTCAACGCCTATTCGGGCATGAGCGCCGAGGAGCGCACCGCGACCAACTGGACCCCGGCGTTCCGCGACAACGCGGTGCAAAGCTACAAGGCGACCACGTCGCTGCTGTCGATGCTGAAGCGCGGCTAGCGTTCGCCGCCGCTCACGCCGCGATCTTCGCGAGCCACGCCGCCAGCGCGACGCCGGCGATCGCCAGCCCCACCAGCACCACCGCGCTCGGCCAGGTCCGGCGGCCGCCGAATGCCACCGCATAGGCGGCCTTCAACACGTTGTTAGACGAGGCAGCGATCAGCACCGCGATCGCGACTGCATGTTCGCCGATGCCCGCGGTGCCGCCCTGCGCCAAATTGAGCACGAACGGGTCGATGTCGGAAAAGCCGACGATCGCCGCCAGCCAGTAGATGCCCTGCGTACCGAATTCGGTTTTGACCCAGGTCGAGGCCAGCGAGATCGCGACGAACAGGGCTGCAAACACCGCTGCGGCGCCGAGTTCGAGCGGGTTGCCACGTTCCGATGGCTGGGTGGCCTCGCCGCTGGGCGCTTTGATGATGAGGTATTGCAGCGCTGCGATCGCCAGAGCGACTGCCGCGAGCCCCAGCATCGGCACCGCCAATGCGCGCGCCAGCGTCAGGTTGAACACCGCGATCACCACCAGGATGCGCAGGTACATGATGCCGGTCGCGAGGGTGATTCCAGCCGTCGCCTGGCGACGGAACGACTCGCTGACGGCGGCTTGCCGCGCCAGAACGACGGTGGTGGCGGTCGAGGAATACAGCCCGCCGAGTCCGGCCATCCACAGCCCTTGGGCTGCGCGCTGCCAATAACGCTGCGCCAGATAGCTCGCATAGGACAGCGCCGACACCAGCGTCAGCGCCAGCCACACCTGCCGCGGCGTGATGCTGGTCAGCGGGGTCACCGGCTCGGCCGGCAGCAGCGGCAACACCACACCGCTGAGGATCAAAAACTGCGCCGCGGTGGTGATCTCGCGCGTATCGACCTTGCGCACCAGCCGGTGCAGCCAGTCGCGGCCCGTCAGCAGCATCACTGCGGTCACCGTCACGCCCACCGCAACCCAATGCGGCAGCGCCAGCGCGATCGCCCCGAGCAGATATGCGTGAACGTTGAGCAGCAGCACGACGAGGCCGGCATTGCGCTCGCCCTGGTCGTCGCGCTCGCGCAAATGCACGGTGTAGAAGATCGACAGCCAGACGCCGAGCACCAGCAATCCGCCGGTGAAGGCGACCAGATGGGTGGGGTCGAGCCAGTACAAAACGCCGCCGCCGAGAGATAGCAGTGGAAAAGTGCGGACGCCGCCCGGCCGCGCCGATTTGCGCTGTTCGAAGAAATCTTCGAACGCGAAACCGAGAAAGAAACTCAGCAGCAACAACAGTGCGAGGCTGTGAACGGACGGTGTTGCGATCATCGGCATCGGCGAGGGCCGCATCTGCGCGGGAGGACGGCACGGAAGAAGACCGCGACGCCGGCGCGAGAACCGAGCCGGTTCCGGAACTCTAGCAGGCGGTGCGATGCGGGAGAAGCAATCGGAGGGCGAGGGAGGACCGACGGAGAAGAGCCCCGCCCGGCGGGGGAACGGGACGGGGCTCTCCGATCCGGCCGCGTCGGTGGCGTCCGGACCCACGTTCAAGCGACTTGCGCGTCCACCTGAACGATCGAAAAGCAGAGGCCTCAATCGCGGCTGTTCTGCTCGGTCTGTGGAGGCAATGCCCGCCGGCTTGGGATGTTCCGTGCAGGGATGTCGCAGTCCTTGGGATTTTCGCCCTTCAGGGAACCCAAGCCGCGCAGCGGCGTCATCAGCCGCCGGTATCGCTCCTTGCCTGCGTCCGCTACCAATCCGCCTGCGATTCGATCTTGATCGCTTTCCTTCGCCGGAGACATCCTGCCATGACAATCACCACTGCCCACATTCCAGCCATCGTCGCGCTGCTCGCCGGTATCCTGATTCTGGTGATGCCGCGTCTGCTGAACTTCATCGTTGCGATCTATCTGATCTGCATCGGACTGATCGGTCTGGGTGCGTTGCGTTTCTTGCATCTTTAGTCGGCTCGGGTTCCGCCAGCTTGCTTGAGACCGCCAAAACGTGGTCTAAAGCGCCCGTTTTCTGTTCCTCTTTCGCGGACCGTTGAGAGCCATGGCCAAAGCCGCTTCGAAGAAGAAGACCGCCCCGAAATCCAAGTCTTCCAAGACTGCGCGTGGAAAGGGCGCTGCCGCGTCGAGTGCGCGCAAGGCAGTGGCGAAGAGCCCGCCGAAGCCGGCCAAGAAGGCTGTTAGCAAGCCGGCCGCCAAGCCCGCTGCGAAGTCGAAAGCGGTGACCAAGCCCACCACCAAGACGGTGACCAAGGCTGCGGCCAAGCCTGCAACCAAGGCGGCCACGAAGCCCGCGACCAAACCGGCCGCGAAGGCGGTGGCCAAGTCCGCTGCCAAGCCCGCCAAGAAGCCCGCCGCCAACGTGGTGGCCGCGCCGAAGGCCGGCAAGTGGGTTTACACCTTCGGCGACGGCAAGGCTGAAGGCCGCGCCAACATGCGCGACCTGCTCGGCGGCAAGGGCGCCAACCTCGCCGAGATGGCCAATCTCGGCCTGCCGGTGCCTCCGGGCTTCACCATTCCGACCTCGGTCTGCACCTACTTCTACGCCAACGGCAAAACCTATCCGAAGGAGCTGCAGTCGCAGGTCGAGCGCGCGCTCGATCACGTCGGCAAGCTCACCAACAAGAAGTTCGGCGACGCCAAGAACCCGCTGTTGGTGTCGGTGCGCTCCGGCGCCCGCGCCTCGATGCCGGGCATGATGGACACCGTGCTCAACCTCGGCCTCAACGACCAGACGGTCGAAGCGCTGGCCGAGAAGTCGGGCGACCGCCGCTTCGCCTATGACAGCTATCGCCGTTTCATCACGATGTACTCGGACGTGGTGCTCGGCTTCGAGCACCATCACTTCGAGGAAATCCTCGACGCCTATAAGGACGCCAAGGGCTTCACGCTCGACACCGATCTCGATGCCGACGACTGGGTCGATCTGGTCGGCCAGTACAAGGAAGCCGTGGCGCGCGAGACCGGCGAGGACTTCCCGCAGGATCCGCACGCCCAGCTGTGGGGCGCGATCGGCGCGGTGTTCTCGTCGTGGATGAATGCCCGCGCGGTGACCTACCGCCGCCTGCACGACATTCCGGAATCCTGGGGCACCGCCGTCAACGTCCAGGCGATGGTGTTCGGCAACATGGGTGAGACCTCGGCGACCGGCGTCGCCTTCACCCGCAACCCGTCGACCGGCGAAAGCCGTCTGTACGGCGAATTCCTGATCAATGCGCAGGGTGAGGACGTCGTCGCCGGCATCCGCACCCCGCAGGACATCACCGAGCACGCCCGCCTCGAATCCGGCTCCGACAAGCCGTCGATGGAAATGGCGATGCCGGAGGCGTTCAAGGAGCTGACCCGGATCTATACCCTGCTTGAGAAGCACTACCGCGACATGCAGGACATGGAGTTCACGATCGAGCAGGGCAAGCTCTGGATGCTGCAGACCCGCGGCGGCAAGCGCACCGCCAAGGCGGCGCTGCGGATCGCGGTCGAGCTCGCCAACGAAGGCCTGATCAATCGCAAGGACGCCGTGACCCGGATCGAGCCCGGCTCGCTCGACCAGCTGCTGCATCCGACCATCGACCCGAATGCCAAGCGCGACGTGATCGCCACCGGCCTGCCGGCCTCGCCCGGCGCCGCCTCCGGCGAGATCGTGTTCTCGTCGGATGAGGCCGCCAAGCTGCACGCCGACGGCCGCAAGGTCGTGCTGGTGCGCATCGAGACCAGCCCGGAAGACATCCACGGCATGCACGCCTCGGAAGGCATCCTCACCACCCGCGGCGGCATGACCTCGCACGCCGCCGTGGTGGCGCGCGGCATGGGCAAGCCCTGCGTCTCCGGCTGCGGCGCGATCCGCGTCGATTACGGCCGCGGCACCATGATGATCGGCAACCGCACCTTCAAGGCGGGCGACATCATCACCATCGACGGCGGTACCGGCCAGGTGCTGGCCGGCAAGATGCCGATGATCGAGCCGGAACTGTCGGGTGACTTCAACACGCTGATGGGTTGGGCCGACGAAGTCCGCAAGCTCAAGGTCCGCGTCAATGCCGACACCCCGGCGGACGCCCGCACCGCGATCAAGTTCGGTGCCGAAGGCATCGGCCTGTGCCGCACCGAGCACATGTTCTTCGAAGAGACCCGCATCCGCACCGTGCGCGAGATGATCCTCGCCGAAGACGAGCAGTCTCGGCGCTCCGCGCTCGCCAAGCTGCTGCCGATGCAGCGCGCCGACTTCGTCGAGCTGTTCGAGATCATGAAGGGCCTGCCGGTGACGGTACGCCTGCTCGATCCGCCGCTGCACGAGTTCCTGCCGCACACCCAGGCGGAGATCGAGGAAGTGGCGCGGGCGATGAACGCCGATCCGCGCCGGCTCGCCGATCGCGCCCGCGAGCTCGCCGAGTTCAATCCGATGCTCGGCTTCCGCGGCTGCCGTCTTGCGATCGCCTATCCGGAGATCGCCGAGATGCAGGCCCGCGCGATCTTCGAGGCCGCGGTCGAGGCCGAGAAGCGCACCGGCGAGCAGGTCGGTCTCGAAGTGATGGTGCCGCTGATCGCGACCCGCGCCGAGTTCGAGCTGGTGAAGGCCCGGATCGATGCCACCGCGCAGGCGGTGAACCGCGATACCGGCAGCAATCTGAAGTACCAGGTCGGCACCATGATCGAGCTGCCGCGCGCCTGCCTGATGGCCGGTGACATCGCCGAAAGCGCCGAGTTCTTCTCGTTCGGCACCAACGACCTGACCCAGACGACGTTCGGCATCAGCCGCGACGACGCCGCCAGCTTCCTCGGCACCTATATCGAAAAGGGCATCTTCACGGTCGACCCGTTCGTGTCGGTGGACCGCGACGGCGTCGGCGAGCTGGTCCGGATCGGCGTCGAGCGCGGCCGCAAGACTCGCGCCAAGCTCAAGGTCGGCATCTGCGGCGAACACGGCGGCGACCCGGCGTCGGTGGCGTTCTGCCACGAGGTCGGCCTCGACTACGTGTCGTGCTCGCCGTATCGCGTGCCGATCGCGCGGCTCGCCGCGGCGCAGGCCGCGCTCGGCAAGGGCATCGCCAGCCAGGCGTAATCGCGCCTCGCAATTGATCAGATTTCGAATGGCCGGGCTTCGTCCCGGCCATTTGTATTTGTGCGTTGGTAACCAGCGGCGCGGCTGATGTGCAACGTCTTGTTAACGACGTCGCACAACGCATTCTTAACCAGCGTTATGAAGCGCTGATTCACCACATTCGCAGCCGGTTCCATGAACTAACAGCTTGGCGTTGCGTGTTGCTCGCATGCATCGGCCATTAACGCACGGGCAACTTTAATCGGATAACAACAGAAACGATCAACTTGTCCGAAACCCTCGGACTTGATCGCGAGTAAGCGTTGCGTGAGCGTATAGATGTCAGTCATGCGTAACCGGTCGAAGGGCGCGCGGATTGCGTCCTTCGGCCTCGGGGTTTGTGTCTTCGCGGCGCTGCCCAACGAAATCGGACACCAGGATATTGCGTCGCTGCTGGTTCGGCAGACGGGCGTTACCGAGCGTTGGCAGAAGCGGATGTTCGCGTCCTCGCTCGGCTCGGTGCAGGTCGCGACGTTCTCGTTCGGCCGGCCGCTCGGAACCTGGACACCGCAGCTCGGCTCCTCGCGTCTGGTCAGCATCGAAGGCCGCAGCGGCGGTCTCGCCGCCACTCGCAATCCGCTGCTGCAGGCGCCGTCCCGTTACCAGGCTTCCGACTACCCGAAGGTCGACCGCACCCTGAAGGGCGACCGCCTCGCGCTCGCTAGGCCCGACCAGTCGCCGACCCTCGAAGTTGCGCCTACGCCGGAGGACGCCGGCTCGCAGGCGCCCAACGTCGCCGGCGGTAAGACTGCCGAACAATTCCCGAGTTCCGATCAGAACGGCGCGCTCCGCGCGGCCGAATCCTCGCCGGCGCTCGATCCCGAACTCGCCGAAGCGCTGAAGTCCGAGCCGCTGCCGCAATACGATGGCTCGCTGTCGCTCGATAAGGACCACGAGGCGGCCGCTGTCGCGCCGCGGCCGCGCGATCCGTTCTCGTTCAAGACTGCCAGCCTGTTCTTCGGCACCGGCTCGCTCGGCGGCATGGATGAATCCCTGGAGCAGTGGCAGCCGGGCGAAGAGCCGATCATCGTGTCGCCGAACGCGGCCGATCCCGACATGAAGTCGCCGCTGCCGCAGACTGCTGCGCTGGATCCGTCCGCTTCGGGCGAAACCATCGCCGGCAAGGGCCAGGTCAACGTCGATCATCACGTCAAGACGCCGGCCGAGCGGCTCGGCCTCGCCAATGACTCCAAGCTGCGCGCCAAGCACGAGAAGTGTCTGGCGGAAGCGGTGTATTTCGAATCACGCGGCGAAAAGGTGCGCGGCCAGATCGCGGTGGCGCAGGTGGTGCTCAACCGGGCGTTCTCCGGCTTCTATCCGACCAACGTCTGCGGCGTGGTCTATCAGAACAAGAACCGCCGCTACGCCTGCCAGTTCACCTTCGCCTGCGACAACATCGCCGACGTGGTGCGTGAGCCGGAGATGTGGGACCGCGCCCGCAAGATTGCGCGCGCGATGCTCGACGGCAAGCTGTGGCTGCCCGAAGTCGGCAAGTCGACCCACTACCACGCCTATTGGGTGCGGCCGTCCTGGGTCCACGAGATGAAGAAGATGTACAAATTCGGCGTACACACCTTCTATCGTCCGCGCGCCTGGGGCGACGGCAGCGACGCCCCGAGCTGGGGCACCGCCGCCGAAACCGCCTCGATCGCCGCCCAACTCACCGAAGCCGCCAAGAGCTCGGCGGAGATTCAGGCCAGGGGCAACTAAGCGGGCAGCGCGCACAGGCCCCGCCTGTGTTGCCTGTTGTTTCCTTGACAGCCCCAGCAGTCATTCCGGGGCGCGCGCAGCGCGAACCCGGAATCTCGCGGTTTGGAGAAGGGGCGCTTTGCCAATTTCAGATTCCGGGTTCGCTCGCTCTCGCGCGACCCGGAACGACACCTTCAGATTTCGTCATTCCGGGATGCGCTGCGGAGCAGCGCAGGCCCGGAATCCATAACCCCTGCACTTGCTCTTTGGGCGAAGCGGTTATCGCCCTGTGCCTTAACGCGATGACGGTGGTTATGGATTCCGGGCTCGCGCTTCGCGCGCCCCGGAATGACGTGGCGGAGTCTATTACTTACTTGTAGCGTCATTCGCGGGCCTGCCCGCGCATCCATCGTTCTTCAAGAGGATGGATTGCCGGGTCGAGCCCGGCAATGACGCTTGGTGAAGCGGGTCAGCTTCGCTTCATCGTCGCGATCCGGCATTGCTGCCAAAATCGACAGGGACCCATCGGTTGCAGCTGAGAACTAACCATCGACGTTTCGGGGCCGTAGGTGCCAGACTACGCGTCGATATCCAGCGCGACGTCGAAGTTCGGCGCCGAGTGTGTCAGCGCGCCGGAGGAGGCGTAGTCGACGCCGGTTGCGGCGATGCTGCTGATCGACTCGCGGGTGACGCCGCCGGAAGCTTCGAGCACGACGCGGCCGGCGCTCATCGCCACCGCTTTCTTCAGCGTGTCGAGATCCATGTTATCGAGCAGCACGACGTCGGCGAGATTGGTATCGAGCACCTCGCGGAGCTGATCGAGCGTGTCGACCTCGATCTCGATCTTGACCAGATGGCCGATCTTGGCGCGCGCCGCTTCCAGCACCGGTCGGATGCCGCCGGCCACCGCGATGTGGTTGTCCTTGATCAGGATGGCGTCGTCGAGGCCGAAGCGGTGGTTGAAGCCGCCGCCGCAGCGCACCGCGTATTTCTCCAGCGCGCGCAGCCCCGGCGTGGTCTTGCGGGTGCAGCAGATCCGCATCTTGGTGCCTGCGGTGTGGCGGACGTAGTCCGCGGTCAGCGTCGCGATGCCCGACAGCCGGCCGACGAAGTTCAGCGCGGTACGCTCGCCGGCGAGAACGGCGCGGGCCGGGCCCGAGATCGTCAGCACCTGAATGCCCGCCGCCACAGTGTCGCCGTCGCGCGCATGCGCGGTGATGGCGACTTCGGCCGAGAGTTGGCGAAACGTCTCGATCGCCAGCGGCAACCCGGCGATCACGCCGGCCTGGCGCGCCACCAGGATCGCGTGCGCTTGTGTTGCTTCCGGAATCGTTGCGACCGAGGTGACGTCGCCGGCACGGCCGAGATCCTCGTCGAGCGCGCGCCGCACAGCGTCGGTGATCGCCAATGGCGACAGGAATGCATCGGGATGCAGCAGGGCAGACGGCAACATGAAAGATGGTCCTGAATCAGGCGAGCGCGGATTGCGCAGAGAGGCGAGGGGAGCGCGGGGCACCGCCGCCGAGCGCGGCGGCGCGCTCGCGGGCCTGAGCCAGCGAGGTGGTGGTGCGTTTCGCCTGCGCCGGGTTTTCTGTCGGATAGTCGGCGCGGTAGTGCGCGCCACGGCTCTCGGTGCGTGCCAGCGCTGCGGTGGCGACCAGCAGCGCGGTCGTCGCCATATTGGCGAGCGTGGTCGACGAGGTCTCGGCTTCGAGTGCCGCGAACGTTCGCACCGCTTCGGTCAGTCCGTCGCGGTCGCGGACCACGCCGACCTTGCCGGCCATGGTCTGGCGCAGCAGCAGCTCCTGCGCTGGATCGATCGGCGTGCTGTGTGTCTCGTGCACATCGAGTCGCGACTTGGTCGCGGCGAGGTCGGTGCCGGCGATGTCCTCGGCGATCCGCGCCGCGTACACCACGGCTTCCAGTAGCGAGTTGGAGGCGAGCCGGTTGGCGCCGTGCGCGCCAGTGCAGGACACTTCGCCCGCCGCCCACAGCCCGTGCAGCGAACTGCGTCCGCGCATGTCCACCGCGATGCCGCCCATGTGGTAGTGCGCCGCCGGCGCAATCGGGATCGGCTGTGTCGCCGGATCGATGCCAGCCGATATGCAGCTCTCGTACACGGTCGGGAAATGCTCGGCGAAATGCGCGCCAAGCGCCTTGGTGGCGTCGAGATAGGCGCCGCGGCCGGAGGCGACTTCGGCAAACACGCCGCGGGCAACGATGTCGCGCGGCGCCAGCTCGGCGAGCGGATGCGCGGCCAGCATGAAGCGTTCGCCCTGGCCGTTGATCAGGATCGCGCCTTCACCGCGCAGTGCCTCGGTGGCGAGCGGCGCCGGATCGCGGCCGACCATGATGGCGGTCGGATGAAACTGCACGAATTCGGGGTCGGCAATTCGCGCGCCGGCCCGGGCCGCGATCGCCAGCCCGACGCCGCGGGCCTCGATCGGATTGGTGGTGACGGCATAAAGATGACCGATGCCGCCGGTGGCGAGCACCACCGCGCGTGCCGCGATGTGCATCGGCGAGCCGGCGGCGTTGCCGACCTTGCGCAGCCGCAGTCCGGCGACCGCATCGTCGTGCATCAGCAGCCCGTCGGCAAACCAGCCTTCGATCACCTTGATCGACGGCGTGTTGCGCACCGCTTCGGTGAGTGCGCTGATGATCGCCTGGCCCGCCATGTCGCCGCGGACGTGGACGATGCGCCGCGCCGAATGCGCCGCTTCGCGCGCCACCGCCAGCCGGCCTTCGAGGTCGCGGTCGAACGGCACGCCGTAGCTGAGGAGATCGTGGATCCGTGCGGCCGCTTCGCCGGCGAGGCGATGCGCCACCGCCTCGTCGACCAGTCCGGCGCCGACCGCGATGGTGTCAGCCGCGTGCGATTCGGCGCTGTCGCCTTCGCCGACAGCCGCGGCGATGCCACCCTGCGCCCAGGCAGTGGAGGCGCCTTCGCCGAGCGGTGCGGCGCTGATCACCGTCACCGGCCGCGGCGCCAGCTTCAGCGCGCAGAACAGGCCGGCGAGACCACCGCCGACGATGACGACGTCACCATGGACGCCAAGATGTGCGAACTCAGGCGTGGTGCTCATGCGGCGATCCAACTCTCACGCGATTGTCCGCGAACGCCTTCGATGCACAGCGATGGCGGCACGGACGCCGCCATTCGTCGCGAGCCCTGAAGCTCAGTTGTTCAGGTTGATCATCCGCTCCACCGAGCGCCGGGCCGGCGCGATGATGGCGGGATCGACCGTCACTTCCTCACGCAGATACACCAGGCTGTCGAGGATCTTCGCCAGCGTGATCCGCTTCATGTGCGGGCACAGATTGCACGGCCGCACCATTTCGACGTCGCGCAACTCGGCCTGGACGTTGTCGGCCATCGAGCACTCGGTGATCATCACCACGCGCTTCGGATGCTGGGTCTTGACCCAGTTGATCATGTGCGCGGTCGAACCGGTGAAGTCGGCTTCGGCCAGCACGTCCGGCGGACATTCCGGATGCGCAATGATCTTTACGTTCGGATCGGCCTCGCGATAGACGCGCAGCTCGTCGCCGGTGAAGCGCTCGTGCACTTCGCAGGCGCCCTTCCAGGCGATGATCTTCACCTTGGTCTGGGAGGCCACGTACTTCGCCAGATACTGATCCGGCACCATGATGACGCGGTCGACGCCGAGGCTTTCGACCACCTGCACGGCGTTCGACGAGGTGCAGCAGATGTCGACTTCGGCCTTCACGTCCGCGGACGTGTTGACATAAGCGACCACCGGCACGCCGGGGAATTTCTCGCGCAGCAGCCGAACGTCGGCGCCGGTGATGGAGGAAGCGAGCGAGCAGCCGGCGCGGGAATCCGGGATCAGCACGCGCTTTTCCGGATTCAGGATCTTGGACGTCTCGGCCATGAAGTGCACGCCGCACTGCACGATGGTCGAAGCCTTCACCTTGGTGGCTTCGATCGCGAGCTGCAGCGAGTCGCCGACGATGTCGGCGACGCAATGGAAGATCTCCGGCGTCTGGTAGTTGTGCGCCAGGATCACGGCGTCGCGCTCGCGCTTCAGCTCGTTGATCGCCTTGACGTAGGGCGCCATGAACGGCCACTCGACCGGCGGCACGACGTTCTGCACCTTCTCATAGAGGTGTGCGGTCGCCGCTTCGACTTCGGGCGTCCATTCCAACGACGGCATCGGCAGCGCGCGGGCGCGTTCGTTCGCGCTCAAAGGTGCGCGCGGCAGCGACCCTTGGCGCGCATGCGGCGGCAGGCCGAAATTCTCCGGACCGTAGAGTTCAGCAAGCGGCATCGACGCCTCCTTGTACCGCGCTCCAATATATACTCAGTTTGAGCATATGCTGGGTTTGAGAAATCCGGCCACGATGGGCCGGCAACTTCCAACCGCTGCGATGAACCGCTTCCCTAAAGCCTTCGCGTCCCCGCGCCCCGCTTCCAGGAACCTATGAGGATAGGCTTATCCTCATTCAGAGCATAACTAATATAACACGTGGCTCCAGGTTCCGCCAGAGGCCGAAAGGGTTAAATCGTCACACCAGAGTCACGCAATTGCATCGCTGCAGCGCAGCGCGATCTTTACAGCGGGCCTGCGCTTTCTCTAACTCACGTCGGCATCGGCAAGCACAATTCAAGGGGGAGCGACAATGGCGACGTTCAAGGCGATCCGGATCGACAAGGCCGAGAAGGGCACCGTCGCGGCGCTGACCCAGTTCGACGAGGCCGAGCTGATGGACGGTGACGTGACGGTCGCGGTGGAGTGGTCGACCCTCAACTACAAAGACGGTCTCGCGGTCACCGGCAAGGCGCCGGTGGTCCGCCGCTTTCCGATGATCGCCGGCATCGATTTCGCCGGCACCGTGCTGGAGTCGTCGCATCCCGATTGGAAGGCCGGCGACAAAGTGGTGTGCAACGGCTGGGGCATGGGTGAGACCCATCTCGGCGCCTATGCCGAGAAGGCCCGCGTCAAAGGCGACTGGTTGGTGCGCTTGCCGCAGTCGCTGACTGCGCGTGACGCGATGGCGATCGGCACTGCCGGCTACACCGCGATGCTCAGCGTGCTGGCGCTGGAGAAGCACGGGCTGACCCCGAAGGACGGCCCGGTGGTCGTCACCGGCGCGGCTGGCGGCGTCGGTTCGGTGGCAATCGCACTGTTGTCGAAGCTCGGCTATCACGTCATCGCATCGACCGGCCGGGCGTCCGAAGAGGCTTACTTGCGACAGCTCGGTGCCGCCGAGATCATCGATCGCAACGAGTTGTCCGGTCCGGCCAAACCGCTGGCGAAGGAGCGCTGGGCCGGCGGCATCGACAGCGTCGGCTCGACCACGCTGGCCAATCTGCTGTCGATGACCAAGTACCGCGGCGCTATCGCCGCCTGCGGTCTGGCGGCCGGCATGGACCTGCCGAGCTCGGTCGCCCCGTTCATTTTGCGCGGAGTGTGTCTTTACGGCATCGACTCGGTGATGTGCCCGTTGTCGGAGCGCAAGCGCGCCTGGGAGCGACTCGCAACCGATCTCGATCCGGCAAAACTTGCGGAAATCACGCAAGAAATCGGCCTCGACCAGGTCATCGACGCCGGCGCCAAGGTGCTGGCTGGTCAGGTCCGCGGCCGCATCGTGGTGAAAATTTCGTAGGGGATCGGTTACTTCGTTCAGACTTTACCAACCAAGCTGCGCCATTCTTGCCGCAGTTTGTATGGTAAGGATCGGGTTAAGCGAGTTTCACCCGCTCCCAGTAGGAGTACAGGCATGTTTGCGCGTTTCGTAGTCGGAGCCGTGATATCCGGCGCTGCTGTCCTTCCGGCGATGGCCGGTTCGATGAATGCGGACGAGGCACGTAAATTCGTCGCGAACAAAGTGTTCGCGTTCACCTGTTTCGATGGAACCCGCGGCGCAGGCCGCGTGTTCGACGATGGCGGAGCTGCCGGCCAGGTGCAGTTCTCCGGCGCCGGTCCCAACCGTTTTATGCGCCTGCCCGGCAACACGCTGCAGGTGCGCGGCGAAGCGATCTGCGCGTCGATCAAAGGCATTCCGTTCGAGCCCTGCTTCAACCTGACCAAGACCAGCGAGCGCAGCTTCCGCGGTGCGGTCTCGGGCATGGGCTTCGCGTATTGCGATTTCCGCCATCAAGGCCGGATCCAGCTCGCACGCGCCATCTCGCATTCTCACACGCAGAGCCGTCCGCGCTCGCTGCACGCGCCCGGCAACCAGCAACGCGCCGAAGTCACCGCCAGCGTGCCGACGCCGCGCGTGGAGTCGGCCCGGCTCGATCCGCCGAGGGCCGAGGCCGCGCCCGAGCTGCGCCGCTCCACGGACTAAGTCGACCTGTCGCGCTTCTCGGGGAGGCGCCGTCTGCCTGACCCGGATTTAAGTGGTGAAACTCGGCTAGAGATGACGCGCATGCGCCGGTCGCACGAGCCGCGTTCTCGTTGGCAATCGAGGCGACACGACAGTCGTAGCTTCGGCCCTCTGTCGCGTCGACCGGAAGGTGCCGCCCCACGTGTCGGGGTGGTCACCCCTTGTGGCGTTCGATTCAGAAATTGGTCGTCATCGCGAATCGGAACGTCAGCGGTCTGCCTTGGGCGATGGTGCCGTAGCTCGCGACGCCCGACCAAGTCCTCGTTGAGCACATTCTGCACCGCTGCCGGAAGGTCACCGGCCGTGCGTTGATCGTGGTGCGGTAGCGCATACCGAGATCGAGTCGGGGCCATGCGGGATCATCTGCGTGTTCGGGGCATTGACGTATTGCTGATAATCGCGGCCGGGACTGAACATGTTAGCAGGCGTCACCATCGCGACATCGCCTGGTCTCGGCGTCCGTCTACTTTGATATGATCTAAATTGTTGAGTTTGCGCGATTATTTATGTGGCCCTAAGACTATCGGAGGGATGCGAAGACAGCCGGACAGCATCGGTCCACGTGGCTCCATATGGACGTTCAAGCGTACGAGCAAGTTGATCTGATCCGGTTCGAAGCGGCTCTCCGCTCGCCGCGCGCTGTCGATACTCCTGCGTGCATCCGCAATCTGCAGGTTCAACCCGGCCTCAACCTGCTCTCGACTGATCTTCGCCTGACCAGGCCGGCCGTCGTCGAAGCCGAGACCTTTCCGTCGGTCTGCCTCAGCGTGGTGCTCGACGGCTATGCGCAAGGCAAGACCGCCGGCATCGACACCGGCTTTCGTCCCGGTGAGTTCTGGATCTCGTCGACCAACGATCGCGTCTCGACGCGGAAGGTCATCCTGTCGGCGCATCCGGTGCGCACGGTCGAGCTGGTCGTCACGCCGCAATGGTTCGAGTTCGCGCAGACGCGGTTCGGCGGCGACCCGGCGTTCGATGCGATGGGCGCGGCCGTCGAACGGGCAACTGTGACCCGGCGCCGCCCGCTCGATGCACGGCTGAAGCAAGTCGCCAGATCGATCCAGCATTCAACCGGCTCCGGGTTCGCGACCGCGCTCTACCTCGAGAGTCGTGCACTCGATCTGTTGGCCGCACTGGCGGCGGAATTCCAGGGTGGCGGTGAACGTCCCGCGGTCGATCTCAAGGCTCCTGCGCTGGAGCGGGTGGTCGCCGTCAGGGAGCAGATCGATCGCGATCCGGCCGTGGCGACGACGATCACTGCGCTGGCGGCTGCGTTCGCCGTCAGCCCCAGCAAACTGAAGCAGGATTTTTCCGCCGCCTTCGGCGTCGGTCTCGGGCGTTACATTCACGAACGGCGCCTGCAGTTCGGGCGAGAACTCGTCGAAGACCACGGCGTGACCGTCTCGGAGGCCGCCTATCGCTGCGGATATGGCCAGCCGGCGAACTTCACGACGGCATTCAAGCGTCGCTTCGGCCGGCCGCCCAGCGCCGTCAGACGCTTCTCATAAGCCCTTTGTCTGAATTCATAAGCGAACGATGTCTCGCTTCGTGAACAACTCTGCGATGACTGCCCCGGCGAAGTGCGAGGGGCTAATGACCAGACGCAATCTCATCGTTCTGCTGATGTGTTCGGTGTCGTATCCGGCGATTGCCCAGCAGGCCGTGATGCTCGACGAAATCACGGTGACGGCGCAGAAACGTCCGGAGCAGGCGGCCGACGTTCCGATCAGTATCGACGTCTGGAGCGGCCAGCGCCTCGAGGAAAGCCGGACTCTGCGCCGCGATCAGGCGCTGTCGGCGACGCCGAACGCGCAGATGGGAACGGTCTCCGGCAGCCTCTACACGAATTTCACGGCGATACGCGGCGTGGGCTCGGCGTTGATCGATACCGATCCCGCCGTAGGGCTCTATGTCGACGGCGTCGCGGCCGGTGCGTCGCAGACCTACGGCGGCAATCTGCTGGACATCGATCGAGTGGAGATTCTGCGCGGCCCGCAGGGCACGCTCTACGGACGCAACAATCTCGCCGGTTCAGTCAACGTCATATCCAATCTTCCGGATCCGTCGCGGACGTACGGCGAATTCGGCGTCGACTACGGCCGGTTCAACACGGCGCGCAGCTTCGGCTTCTTCAACACGCCGATTGGTAACAGCGGTTGGGCGGTTCGTGGCGCGCTGTCCGGCTCCCGCAATGACGGCTATACGCCGGATGATGCGACAGGCGGGAAGGTCAACTCGCTGCAGGATATCTCCGGGCGCTTCAGCGTTATGGGGCCGGTCAGCGACACGGTGGACTTTCTGGGAAGCGTCGAGCACGAGCGTCAACGCACCGTCGATGGCGCGTTCATGAGCGAAGCGGATTTCCAGGCCGGGCGGCGCAGTGTCGACATCGTCAATCCGTTCAACGGCACCCTCTCGACGACGACCGCACGCGCTCAGTTCACGGCCCGCCTCGACAACGGTGATCGTCTGGTATCGCTCACCGGCTTCCGTACCAACGAAACCGACTTCAAGGGCAATTCGTTTCCCCAAGGCTATTTCGCCGCGACCAACGCCTTCTTCAGAAGTGCGGGTGTCGCCGGCTTCCAGTATCGGGCCGACAATCCCTTCAACGGAAGCTACGATCAGATCTCCCAGGAATTCCGCTACGAATCCGATCACAACGAGCGCTTCAAATGGGTCGGCGGACTCTACGCGGAGCGCAGCCACGGATCCCGTCAGTACGGCCTGACCAACAGTTTCGATTCGGGCGGCTTCTTGAGTGGGAGCGGCGTGACGCTGCAGTCGAAGGGCGTGACCGACACGACCGCACTCGCCGCCTTCGCGGACGGCACCTTCGCGCTGACCGAGCGCTGGAAGATATTCGGGGGAGCGCGCCTCGGCTACGATCACAAGGAGTTCTCTTACGACTTCCGGTCCGACAACGCGTCGTTCAACACGATCTTTGCCCCGGTCGTCGCCGGCTTTGCGCCGGCCTATCTCGCCAGCCTGTCCGCGCCGTATGTGACGCCGCGCTTCGGCACTCAGTTCGACGTGAGCGACAAGCTCAACGTCTATGCCAGCATCAGCCGTGGCTACAAGTCGGGCGGGTTCAATGCCGGCTTCGTCGCTCGCGGTGACGAGAAGGCGTTCGACGCCGAGACGCTGTGGAGCTACGAGGCGGGTTGGAAAGGTCGTTTCCTCGCCGATCGGCTGTCACTCAACGGCAGCGTCTTCTTCATGGATTGGCGCAATCAGCAGGTTCAGACGTTCAACGTCGCCACCCAATCGACGCCGATCCAGAACGCTCCGAAGAGCCGGTCCTACGGCGCCGAACTGGAGGCCCGTCTGAAGATCGACGATCATTGGTCGGTGCGCGCCGGGCTGGGATATGTCGACGCCACCTATGTCGACTTCAAGAACGCGCTCGCAACCGGAGCCTCGACGACGATCGACGTCGGAGGCAACCAGCAGCAATACGTCTCGAAATTCTCGGGCACGGTCGGCATCGGCTATGCCTGGAACGTCGGCTACGACGATCTGCAGGGGGCGGCGGAGGTCGCGTATCAGTTCCGGTCCGGATTCTACTTCGACGTCGCCAACACGCTGCGCCAGCCGGCCTATGGCTTGCTGAATGCGAGGATCGGGGTGGAGAACGAGCGCTACGCCGCGCATCTGTGGGGGCTCAATCTCGCCGACCAGCGCTATCGTGTCTCGGCGACGGACTTCGGGCTCGGTTCGCTGGTCGCGGTCGGAACCCCGCTGACGGTGGGGGCGACGTTCAAGATCAAGTTTTCGCAGCAGAACGACGCCCACGCGATCGTCAAATAGGTGCCCGATGAACAGCCCTCTCGACGTCAAGGATCTGATGGACCTCGGACTAGACCCGGTCGTCGTCTTCAACCCGCCGTCGATCGGCACGCCGGATCGGATTGAGCGCTATCATGCGGCGCTGGAATGGTTGATCGGGCGAGAACGGCCGTTCGTCCTGGTCACGCGCGCGGACGGAGACGAGGCGTCGGAAAGCCACGAGGATCGCAAGTCCCGCGCTGTGTGGTTCAAGAACAATCTGATGGCGTTGGTGCAGGTGTGCCGCGGGTTCGTCTACGTCGAACAGGACGAAGCCAGGCGGGCCGCGTGGCAGGCCCGGGCTGAAGGCATGGCCAAGACGTTTCCGGTTCCGATGATCATCGCCGGCGACATGGAAGCTGCAATCACGCAGGCGCTCGATCTGGTGGCGGCGTCGCGAGATCCTGCACCCGGCGGCTCTCCACATGCCTGAAAAGATGTCGGCCGACACTCTGCACGGCGTGGCGGAGACGCTGCTCATTCCGCAGGCCGCACGCGCGCTGCTGCCGCATCGGTTGCCGCGGAGTCGGTACGACGATCCGGAGGCGCGCCGCATCGCGAAACAGCTCGATGCTGATCTGACCCGGTTCCAGAGCGATAGGGCGTCGATGGAGAGCGCGATTGCGCGATCCGACTGGATTGATCGCCGGGCGGCGGCTTTCTTCATGGCTCATCCTGGCGGCTATGGCGTGAGTCTGGGGAGCGGGCTCGACACGCGCCTGGCCCGGCTGGCGCGGATCACCGACATGGTGCGCGCCGAATGGATCGACCTGGATCTGCCGGAGGTGACGGCGCTTCGTCGCCGACTCATTCCGGATACGGACTCATCGCGTTCGATCGCCGCGGACTTGAACGGCACCGACTGGTCCAGGGTGCTGGACGGGGCGGCGGATCGTCCGCTCATCGTCACCTGCGAAGGCGTGTCGATGTACATGACGCCCGAACGGGTGGCGGCTTTGTTCGGGACCATCGCCCGATGCCGCGGCGCATCTCGCGCGCCAACTGAGATCATCTTCGATTACTGCAGCCCCATGATGGCGCGACTCGGACGACATCACGTGTCGGTGCGCAAGACGTCGTGCGGGCGCTCGGACGCATCGCCGTTCCGGTCCAGCATGCGGCGCGCCGCCGACATCGCCGCCTTCGATCCACGCTGGCGCATCGACGAAGAGACCGATGGTCCGGCGCGCAGCGGCGCGGTCGGGACGGTGATCGCGACGATGCACCGCGTGATGACCGGCCGTATGGTCTACGGCCTGGCCAGAGCCACGCTGGTCTAACGAACGGGATCCTCGGGTGCATCGCCCGTCACGGGCGTGCCGCGCGGACGGAACAGGATGCGCTGATACAGCCATCCGATCGCCACCAGCACCACGCCGAGGCCCATGAACGACAGCGCCCGGTACACACCGGTCAGCGTCGACATGTCGATCACGAACACCTTCAGCACGGTGAGCCCGATCACCACCGCCGATGCCAGCCGCGCGCGCTGTGAGTTGAACAGCAGGCCGGCACCGAGCAGCAGCACGCCGCAGATCAGCCACGCCACCGAGTAGGTGTATTGTTCGGCATCGGTGGTCGGCCCGTAGGCCAGGATCGGGCCGTGATACACGCGCTGCACCTGCAGCGTCACGTAAGCGAGCCCCATGATCAGCGCCAGCGCGGCGAAGCCGTTGGCGTAGGCCGGACGCCGCACGCCTGCGACCGCATAGGACAGCAGCAGCGCCAGCACGGCCGGCAGCGCGTAGGCGAGTACGAGGCGGTTGATGATGAGCCCGCCGACATCGGTGGTCCAGAACGTCGGGTTCTCCCACAGCAGCAGGCCAAACACGCTGCCCAGCGCAGCGAAGATCGCGAGCAGGATCGCAGCGATGTTGTGGACCGGGCTGTGGCTGCGCAGCCGCAACCGTTCCAGGCCGATTGCCATCGCGAGCGTGACGCAGACCTGCAGGGCGACTTCTGTCAGGCCGGCGCTATCGCGATAGACGTCGCCGCCATTCACCGCGTGGCGGATTTCCATGAAGGCAAGCAGCACGGTGAACAGGATTGCGGCGGATTCTATCATGCGTAATGGCGCATCATCGCCGCGTCGGCGCATCCAGATGCTGGCTAGCCAGAACGAGGCCGCCGGCACGCCGTAGCCCCACAGCAGCCAGTTGAACACCGGCGTGGTGCCGACCGTGTCGCCGACGATGCGCGGCTCGTAGCCGATCCGGGCCACGACGATGCCGGCGAGGATCGCGGCGAGCCAGCGCAGGAACGGGATCGGCCGCTGCAGCGAGATCCACGCGGTGCCTGCCGCCATCAGCGCCAACGCGATCGTGAGCCAACCCTTCTCCAGCGCGAAGGTCAGCGCCAGCGCCAGCGCGCCAAGCGTCCCGGTCGCAAACAACGCGATCGAGATCGGCAGTCCCGGCCGATTGTCGCGCTTGCTGAGATGCTCGGTGGCGAAGCCAAACACAGCGGCGAGCACGACCGAGACAATCGCGAACGGAATTGAGCGATCGAGATGCACGATACGCGCATACAGCGCGATCAGCAGCGCCAGCGGCGTGAACACGCCGGCTGCCGCCCAGATCACTGGCACGGCCGCGTTCGGAGATCGTCCCTGCGCCAGGATGCCGAAGCCGGCGAAGCCGAGGCCGAACACCGCGGCGGCGATCAGATGCGTCGTCACCGGACCCGACAGCGGATCGGCGCCAATGCCCGGTAGCGCTCCGCCCGGAAGGACGAGGAGCTCGGGACTGCCGCGCACCACCCACGACAGGAACACCAGACCGACCAAGCCTGCCGCAGCGCCGACCGCAGCAGTGGCGGCCGCGGCGCGCCAGGCGATGCCGAGCGTTGCGGCGACCAGCCCCGCGAACACGATCAGCGCCGCATCGCTGTGCGTGCTGGCCACCACGATCAGCGCGGCACCGAGCAGATAGGTCGCGAGCGCTGCCGACGAGACCGGTTCGATCCGGCCCGGCTCGATCGACGGTCCGAACAGCAGACCGCATACCACCAGCAGCGCCGCCAGCGTGAAGCCGGCGATGACGTGGAAGGCGTGCGGTGCGATCAGCGTCGCGGCGCCTTCGAGGCCGGGCAGCGTCCACAACAGGGCGAGAATGACCGTCGTCACAGCCAACCAGCGCCACAGCCGGATACGGGCGAGCGCGAACGAGGCGGCGGTGATGACCGCCAGGTAGATGTAGAGCGCCCAGTAATCGGGCTCGCCCGACGATACCAACACCGGCGTCGCAAAACCGGCGACGACGCCGAGCCCGGCGAGTGCCGGTCCGTGGAGGAGTGCTGCGGCGAGCGTGCCGAGCGCGACAAGGCCGAGTAGGATGAAGGCGGTTGCGGGCGCGAGGAAATCGTACAGCGCGTAGGACGCATACACGGTCGCGAATGCCACCGCAGTGCCGGCCGCTGTGAGGATCGCCGGGATGTTGGCGATCGGCAGCGCGGCGAGCTGTGCGACGCTTTCCTTGCGGCGCGTGATTTCGCCGGCGATCAGCAGTGCCAGCGCGAACAGAGCGCCGAGCAGCACCCGCACGCCGGGACCGAGCAGGCCCTGCTCGATCGAGTAGCGCACCATGAAGAAGCCGCCGAGCGCCAGCGTCAGGCCGCCGATCCACACCACCCAGCGGGTGCCGATCCGCTCCTCGAATCCGGGCTTCGCAGCTTCTGCGACCGCCTCCGCCGCGGGAGTGGCCGTTGTGTCAGGCGATGATGGTTCGATGGCAATCGTCGCGGCAATCTCCGGCGCGGCCTCGGCCTCAGGAGCCAGCGGAGCCTCGTTGATCGCGATGGGGGCAGCCGTGGCGGCTTGGGGCGTCGCGGGGAGGGGCTGTCCTGCGGTCAGCGCGTCGAGCCGGGCGCGCAGCTGAAGGATCTGGGTCTGCGTCTTGCGGGCGATCACCAAGGCGACGATGGCGATCGCAAAAGCCAGTAGCTCGAACATCCAACCTCCAGGCGAGCGGCCCAGATGGCGGGGCGTTTCGCTTTGACAGAATTACCGCCGGCCGCGCACGCGCAGGCCGGGGGCGGGCCGTTCCTGCAGCACCTCGCGGCGGAAGCGGAACAACGCAGCGGGGCGCCCGCCGGTTCGTGTCGACATCTCGCCAGTCGGTTCGACCAGCGCGCCGGCTTCCACCAGGCGGCGGAAATTCTGCTTGTGCAGATGCCGGCCGGAGATCGCTTCGACGGTGTGCTGCAATTCGGTGAGTGTGAACTCGGGCGGGAGAAGTTCGAAGACCACCGGGCGGTATTTCAGCTTGGCGCGCAGCCGCGCGATCGCGGTGGCGAGGATGCGGCGGTGGTCGAACCGCATCGCGACGCCGAGTGTCGGCACCTTGCTGCGCGACAGCGCCGCCGGGCGGCCGTCGCGGCGCGCCTCTTCGATCAGCCCGGCCTCGTAAAGCAGTTCGTAGCGGTCGAGCACGCGCTCCTCGTCCCACGGTGCCCCATCCACGCCGAAGAACAGCCGCACCCGATCCTTGCGTGCCAGCGCCCGCGCCATCCCCGGCTCCTCGGCCTGTGCGGCCCAGGCGGTGAGTTCGGGGATGATATCGCGCGCGATAATCGCCGGCTGCTGTTCGCGCCAGTCTTCCCACGGGAAGAAGCGATACCAGGGTTCGAAGGTGGCGCCAGCCGCACGCGCGGCGTTGTCGGCGGCGCGGGTCAGCGCCAGATAGCCGATCGAAGCGACGTGAACCTCGGTGTCGCCGAGCCGGGCGTGACGGCCACGGTCTCCGAAGGTGTAGAGCTGCTCGACATAGCCGAGCCGCAGCCCGGTCTGCTCTTCCACCCAGGCCCGCAAGCCGATCTCCAGGGTGCGGTGGGTGATGGCGTCGAACGGGCCGTAGGGCAGGCCGGCGAGGCTGCCTCCGCCGTCGCCCGACGCTGTCAGGATCATCGGCTGGTTGGCCTCGATCGCGACGATCGCCGCGGTCAGTCCGATCTCGATCGGAACCGTGGCCTTGTCGCTGATCTCGGAGGGCAGGCTCATTCGAGATCGACGCGAAACGGCACGCCCTCGATGCTGAGATCGCCGGGGCCGATCGCCTCGAGGGCGCGCAGCATCCGCCCCTGCCGCCCCAGCGCCCGATCGGCCAGCGCCACGATCAAACGATTCGGTGATGCGCAGGGCGAGGCCCGGCGGATCTGACGGGCGATCGTCACCTCGTCGCGATGCGGATTGAGCGCGCAGGCGGCCGCAAATGCGCTGGCGGTGGAGCGGCTGATGCCGGCGTAGCAATGCACGACCAGCGGCGCCGAGCGATCCCAGCTCCGAACGAAATCCAGCACCTGGCTGATGTGATCGAGATTCGGCGCGTTGAAGCCGTCCATCACCTCGGTGATGTCGTCCATCTCGATCCGCAGGTGGTTGGCTTCGAGCACTGTGGCCGGGCGTTGCACTTGGCCGACATTGGCCATCACCGAGAGCACATGGCTGGCCTCGGTCGTCGCAACGGTCGGATGCAAGGCTGCGAGCGAGCAGACGTGAATCATGGGCCTTTCCGAGGTTGGCGCGATCTTAATCCTGCGCCGCGGGCGGTGAAAGCGCGATGACGGGACTCAAGCCTGCAGGCTCTCGAACCGGGCCAGCAGCCGCTTTTCGGCCTTTCCGGCCGGCCAGGGCGTCAGATAGTCCTCGACCATCGCCTCCGGCAGGCCCGGATCGTTGCCGAACAGCCGCTTGGCCTCGGCCTTGGTGAAGCCGGCGAGGTGAGTCGCTTCGAGGTAGGCGGAGCCGCGGTCGGCGGCCTTGATCTGGCGTTCGATCGCCTCATCCAGCACCGCCGGCAGGCCGAAGCGGATGTGGATCGCGCCGAGCAGGCGCTTTTCGACCCGCTTGTAGGACTCGCCGATCACCGCTTTGAACGGCGAGATCATGTCGCCGATCACGTATTCTGGGGCGTCGTGCAGCAGCGCGGCGAGCCGCAGCTTGGCGTCGATCCGCGGGTTCTTCTCGCGCATCACCGCCTCGACCAGCAGGGTGTGCTGCGCCACCGAAAAGATGTGGGAGCCGCTGGTCTGGCCGTTCCACCGCGCCACCCGGGCGAGACCATGGGCGATGTCGGCGAATTCGACGTCGAGCGGCGAGGGATCGAGCAGATCGAGCCTGCGGCCAGACAGCATCCGCTGCCAGACGCGGCTGGAGGCTTGCGACGATTTCTTCGGCGAAGACGGCATGACGATTCGAAATGGGACAGCTTGAGTAGATAGACGCGCCGCGGCGGCCGCGGCGATGTAACCGCCATATAGGCAGCCTTGCCCGAACTAAGCCACCGTCTCGGCCCAGTTCTGCACGATCTTGAGAGTACGATCGGGGTCCTTGTGCTGGTGGGCGTATTGCACCAAGGGGGATACACGATGGGGAGATTGGATCGCCGCGATGGGGAGCGGCTGCAGTGCAGTGATGCGGACGAACGGGCCGCACCAGCGGTGGCGCTGCGGGATCTGGAGAAGGAAAACGAGACGCTGAAGGAACTCGTCGTCAGCCTCTCCGAATTGGTGATGAAGCGGGTCGCGGGGCAGCGCTGAGAGAACTCAGCGCTGACGTAACGGAGCCCTCTTCGCCGGCGCCGCAGAACGCCGCGCCGGTTTTTTCATCTGCCCGCAGGTGGCGTGGCAGTGACAGTCGACCAGATGGTCGTTGACCATCCCGACCGCCTGCATGAAAGCGTACACGATCGTCGGCCCGACGAACTTGAAGCCGCGTGCCGATAGGTCCTTGGAGATATTCACCGACAGCGGCGTCGAGGCCGGCACGCTCGCGGTGGTCTTGAAGGTGTTGATTTTCGGCGTGCCGCCGACGAAGTCCCACAGCAGCTTCGAGAAACCCGGACCTTCTTCCTGAATCTTTAGCCACGCCTTGGCGCTGCCGATCGTGCCCTCGATCTTGGCGCGGTTGCGGACGATGCCGACGTCGTTCATCAGTGCCGCGACCTTGTCGGCGTCGTAGCGGGCGATCTTGGCCGGATCGAAATCGTCGAAGGCGCGGCGGAAGTTATCGCGCTTGCGCAGGATCGTGATCCACGACAGCCCAGCCTGAAAACCGTCGAGGATCAGCTTCTCGTACAGTGCGCGGTCGTCGTATTCCGGCACGCCCCATTCGGTGTCGTGATACGCGACATAGAGCGGATCGTCGCCCGGCCACGGACAGCGCATAAGTCCGTCAGCACCGACGCGCGGTCCGCGGGTCATATGGCGGTCTTCCGCTGCGCCGGCGTCAGCTCGTCTGGATCAGCGATCGCCAAGGTGACGCCGCCCGCACTCAGCGGCAGCGACGCCTCGCGCGCCTCGGCAACACGGTCGATGCGCAGCAGCGCCAGGCCGCGGCCCGTCGCCGACGATCCCATTGTGCCGACGCTCTTGTCGCCTGCGTTGATCTCGCTGCCCGGCTGCGGCGCGGGGCCGTCGAAGGTGACGCGCACGATCCGGGTGCGCGCGGTGCCGCGGTGGTGCATCCGCGACACCACTTCCTGGCCGATGTAGCAGCCCTTGTTGAAATCGACGCCGGACAGACGGTCCATATTGGCTTCGTGCGGAAACGCGTCCGCATAGCCGAAGTCGAGGCCGCCGGCCGGGACGCCACAAGCGATGCGATGCGCCTCGTACTCGTCCGCCGCTACCATCGTGGCGCCGAGTGCTTCGGCGGTTGCGGTGGCCAGGATCTCCGGCACCAGGATGCGCCAGCCGAGCTGATCACCGCGCGGATCGCGGAATCCCATCTCCGGCGGCTGCGACGGTTCGCCGCCCCATAGCGTCAGCACGCCGAGCCGGTCGGACACGTTCTCGATCAGCACCTTGGCGCGCAGCTTGTAGAACTTCAGCTTGGTGGCCAGTGCTTCGCTGAGCGGTTTCGGACAATCCAGCAGGAAGCCGCCATCGTCCTCGGCCGGCAGCTCGGTGATCAGGAAATCAGTGACGATCTTGCCCTGCGGCGTCAGCAGGGCGCCGAACCGGCCGGCGCCGGGTTCGAGCCTGTTCAGATCGGTGGTGACCAGGCCGTTCAGCAGGTGCCGCGCGTCGGGGCCGCTGATCTTGAGAACGCCACGGTCGGCGAGGAAGGCTGCCTTCATTGATCTCTCTCATGACGCCGGCCGGAAACATCCTTGCGTAAACGGTCCGGCCGACTAAGACATCCCAAGTTAGGCGGCCGGGCGCTGGTCAACAAGGCTTTGCAAGACTCGCGCCGCTTCGCTCCAAAACGGGCACCCGAGGACGTCATGACCGGCACATTCGACACCATTCTGAAGGGCGGCACCATCGTCAACCAGGACGGCGAGGGCGTCGGTGACATCGGCATCAAGGACGGCCGCATCGCCGCGCTAGGCTCGCTCGGCGCAGAAAAGGCCGGCGAGACGATCGATTGCCGCGGCCTGCATGTGCTGCCGGGCGTGATCGACACCCAGGTGCATTTCCGTGAGCCCGGCCTGACTCACAAGGAAGATCTCGAAACCGGCTCTCGTAGCGCCGTGATGGGCGGCGTCACCGCGGTGTTCGAAATGCCGAACACCAATCCGCTGACGATCACCGAAGAGACGTTTACCGACAAGGTGAAGCGCGCCGAGCATCGCATGCATTGCGACTTCGCGTTCTTCATCGGCGGCACCCGCGACAATGTCGAGGAACTGCCTAAGCTCGAGCGCGCTCGTGGCTGCTGTGGCGTCAAGGTGTTCATCGGCTCGTCGACCGGCAGCCTGCTGGTCGAGGACGATCCGAGCCTCAAGCGCATCCTGTCGGTGATCCAGCGTCGCGCCGCGTTCCACGCCGAGGACGAGTATCGGCTCAACGACCGTAAGGGCGAGCGGATCGAGGGCGATCCGCGCTCGCATCCGGTGTGGCGCGACGACATCGCCGCCTTGCAGGCGACGCAGCGGCTGGTGGCGATCGCGCGCGAGACCGGCAAGCGTATCCACGTGCTGCACGTCTCGACCCGGCAGGAGATGGAGTTTCTACGCGAGCACAAGGACGTGGCGTCGGTCGAAGTGACGCCGCACCATCTGACGCTGGTTGCGCCGGATTGCTACGAGCGGCTCGGCACCAAGGCGCAAATGAATCCGCCGGTGCGCGATGCCTGGCACCGCGACGGCATCTGGCACGGGCTGGCGCAGGGCGTGGTCGACGTGCTCGGCTCCGACCACGCGCCGCATACGCTGGAAGAAAAGGCCAAGACCTATCCGGCCTCGCCATCGGGCATGACTGGCGTGCAGACGCTGGTGCCGACCATGCTGGATCACGTCAATGCCGGCCGGCTGTCGCTGGCACGCTTCGTTGATCTCACCAGCGCCGGCCCGGCGCGGCTGTTTGGCATCGCCTGCAAGGGCCGCATCGCCGCCGGTTTCGACGCCGACTTCACGGTGGTCGATCTCAAGCGTAGCGAGACCATCACCAATGACTGGGTCGCCTCGCGCGCCGGCTGGACACCCTATGACGGCGTGCGCGTGACCGGCTGGCCGGTCGGCACCTTCGTGCGCGGCGCCAAGGTGATGTGGCAAGGCGAGCTGACGACGCCGGCGCGCGGCGAGCCGGTACGTTTTCTCGAGACGCTGAAGCCGTAGAACAGCGCTTCGCCCATCCGTGTCGTTTCCTGCGGCTGCCGCGTCACGCGCGGTGGCCCGCCTTGGCGCGATTGATGGTCGAACGACGCCCGGCACGAAGTGCTGGTAAGCGGGACGCAGGTTCCAAATCTGCTGCGTAGTAACAGCCTCCAGATACCTGCCGTGGACCAGGACGAGCCGGTGATAGGTGCGGATTGATGCGGCGGTTGGCGGTGCGACATGCGACCGTCCCCCTTTGATCTCCGGCTGCTGTTGCTCGAGCAGCGATCATCCCGGTTAGCGCCCCGCGTCGTTTTGTCCGTGCCTCCGTGGAACTCCGGTGGGGTATTTTGCGTATCCACTGCGCGATCATCATCCGCGATGATCGAGGCCAGAACGATTCGGCCAGCGCGAGGTCGCGGCAGGACCGGTGGTTAACAGGAAAGCAACGCAACAGGCGCAGCATTTCGCGTCGCACGATCGCCGGGATCGTCGATTGACCGATACGCCGAAAGGGGATTCCAGATGGAAGCTCAAAAGACCGCGGTCGAAGCGATCGTCGCATTGACGGGCTATGACCGCGCCGTGGTGGCCGAATTCATCCGTCGGTTCTATCTCGCCGGCGTTCGCGATCCGAAGCGGCTGACATTCAAGGGACTGCAGGCGTTCGCCCGCACCTGATTGTCGCCGACTGATTCGCTTTATTGCTTCGCCAAGCCGACCGAGAACTCGCCGTTGAGCACGCGGCCGGGCAGGCCTTCCACGAACTTGGCGACCGCGTCCTCGCCATAGGTGGCGACGAGCTCGGCAAAAGCAGTGAACAGGCTGGCTTGCGCCAGGCAATCGCCGTCGACCCCGTCGTGCAGGGCTTCGGCCCATGCCTCGCTGAGATAGGTGAGCGCAGTTTGCTTCTGCTCTCGGTCGGATTGCACTTCGCGATCGATGGGGAAGGTCGTCAGGCTCATGAACTTCAGCAGTCTCGGCGCGCTCCACCGCGAAGCGCGATGGGGTAGTGTTAGCACGCGGCTGCCGAACGCCTAGGCAGTTCTTTAGGAAAGGTTAACGGCCTGGGATAAACCCGCGGCCGTCGAGTGGTCAGTTCGCGTATCGAGCGGTCAGGTCGCGCGACAGCTTCGAACCTTCCTCCAGGTACCGCCGAATCGCCACGGTCGCGGCCGGCGTGCAGGTCCGGTAGGTCTGCTGGAACCCGTTGTAACCCCGATTGAACGCCGCGATCAGCCGGGTCCGGCGCTCGCCCGAGGGGGTCTCGGCGTCGATCAGCGCCTGCATCTCGGAGCGCCATTTGGCGCCGTCGCTGCCGCCGCAGATCCCTCTGAGATAATGCAGCGTCCCGAGAATCTCGGCGAGGCGCTGCAATTCGGCGTCGAACGGCGCCGCGCCGTCCTCGGCGCGCGCCGGGACGAGCCCGCAGCAGGCGAGGATCATCAGCACGGCAAGGGAACGCTTCAGCATGGCCGGCCTGATAGGCCGTTTCATCGGCCGCAGCAAGGAGTTGCCGGTTCCGGAAAGCGCCATCAGGTTCCGATCAGCTCGCGGGCGCCCTCGACCAGTTCGGCCAGCCCCTCGGTGGTCGAAAAGTTGGCCAGTTCATCAGGGCTGATCCAGCGGGCGTCGTCGAGTTCGCCATTGAGCTGCGGCTCACCGCCGGCCCAGCGCGCGGCGAACACCATGATGACGTAATGCCCGGCTGCACTGGCGGCGGAAGGCAGCACCTCGCGCCGGCCGGCAAGACCGACGATCTGGATCGACAGCGCGGTTTCCTCGGCAACTTCCCGCACCGCCGCCTGCTCCAGCGTCTCGCCGAATTCGACCCGGCCACCGGGCAGCGAGTACAGGCCCTTGCCCGGCATCCGCGCCCGGCGAACCAGCAGAAGGCGGCCCTCCCGGAAGATCGCGGCGCTGACGGCCAATTGCGGGTGGCGCGGCTGCGCCGGTGCGGCCTCGGTCACGGCGTTCAATGCGCCATGATGTAGTCGACGTCGGCTTCGCAGCCTTGGCCGTTGATGATGCCGCCGGCGCGGCCGATCAACGGCTTGATCCAGCCGACCGCGCTCTCGGCGAGCTTGGCCCGGGTGGCGTCCTGCGAGGCTTGGCGCATCGCCTCGCCGACCGCGGTGAGGATCGCCGTCATATTGTTGGTGATGTCGTCGAAATCCGATCTAATTCCGGGATCGGCCGTGTCATAGGCTTCGATCGCGAGATCGCGGGCCTTGAAGTTCGAGGCTTTGAAGTGCTCCGCGTAGGAGAGGGGATGCCAGGACAGGAAGTCTTCCGAGCACTCCGGCATGTCCGGAATCATTTCGAGCAGCATCACGGCTTCATTGAAATGATTCAGATAGTCGGTGGCGAGCCCGGTCTTCGGATTGATATTTGCGGAGGCAAGCTGAGCGGCGCGCGCCTCGTCGTAACGGGAGGGCGCACTTTGCGCAGCTGTGGATTCACTCGACGCCATCGGCGGCATTTTTGTTTACCGAAGTTAACAAGCACTGAACACGCCACCGGGTCCTGACAGCATGTGCGGACGCTTCGTGATCACCTCGGCTCCCGCCGCTATCCGACAGCTCTTTGGCTACGCCGATCAGCCTAATTTTCCGTCACGCTACAACATCGCCCCGACCCAGCCGGTTCCCGTGGTGATCGTCGACGAGGGCGCCCGGCGGTTCCGGCTGATGCGCTGGGGGCTGATCCCGTCCTGGGTGAAAGATCCGCGGACGTTTTCATTGCTGATCAACGCCCGCGCCGAGACCATCCAGGACAAGCCGGCCTTTCGTAACGCGTTCAGGCGTCGGCGCTGTCTGGTCCCGGCAGATGGCTACTACGAGTGGAAGGCCGGCGGCTCGCGCAAGCAGCCGTACTTTATCCATCCGGCCGGCGGCGGGCCGATCGGCTTTGCGGCGCTGTGGGAGACCTGGACCGGCCCGAACGGCGAGGAGCTCGACACGGTGGCGATCGTCACCACCGCGGCGCGCGGCGGCCTGGCCGATCTGCACGACCGCGTCCCGGTGACGATCGCGCCGCATCATTTCGCGCGCTGGCTCGAGACGGACGAAACCGACACCGAGGCGGTGATGGCGCTGCTGCGACCGCCGGGAGAGGGCGAGTTCGTCTGGCACCCCGTGTCGACCGCGGTCAACCGCACCGCCAACGACAATCCGCAACTGATCCTGCCGATCGCAGCGGAGGAGGTCGAGGCTCCGCCGCCAGCCGTTGCGAAGCCGTCGCCACCGAAGCGCGCGGTGCGGCCCAAGATCTCGGCGGATGACAGCGGGCAGGGCTCGTTGTTCTGACAGCGGTTAGCAACGTCCTTGCGAGCGAAGCGAAGCAATCCAGCAGCGCCGAACACTGAGCGCGGGATTGCTTCGTCGCTTCGCTCCTCGCAATGACGGTGGAGAGACCTACACCACTTTGCCGGGATTCATGATGCCGTGCGGGTCGAGCAGAGCCTTGATCGACCGCATCAGCTCGATCGCGGTCTTGTCCTTCACCTCGGCAAGCTCGTCGCGCTTCATCACGCCGATGCCGTGTTCGGCCGAGATCGAGCCGCCGAGCCGCAGCACCACCTCGAACACCACCTGGCTGACGTCGTGCCAGCGGGCCAGGAACTCGGCCTTGTCGGCGCCGACCGGCTGGCTGACGTTGTAGTGGATGTTGCCGTCGCCGAGATGGCCGAACGGCACAGGGCGCGCGCCCGGGATGAGGGCGACCACCGCGGCGTTGGCTTGTTCGATGAACTGCGGCACCGCCGCGACCGGCACCGAGATGTCGTGCTTGATCGAGCCACCTTCCGGCTTCTGCGCCGGCGAGATCTCCTCGCGCAGTTTCCAGAACGCCTGCTGCTGCTGCACCGAATTCGCGATCGCCGCGTCCACCACGATGCCGTCCTCGAAGCCGCGCTCGAGAATCGACTCCAGTGCGGCGCGGGCGTCGTCGCGCGGCGACGACAATTCGATCAGCACGTACCACGGATAGCGCGCCTCGAGCGGGTCGCGATTGTTGGCGTGCCGCACCGAGAAATCGAGCGGCGTCTCGGCGATCAGTTCGAAGCTCGTCAGATTGCCGGCGGCCTCTCCTTGCGCGATGCCGAGCAGCTTCAGTGCGTCGTCCGGCGACTGCAGCCCGACGAACGCGGTCTCGACCGCGCGCGGCTTTGGAAACAGCTTCAGCGTCGCTGCGGTGATGATCCCGAGCGTGCCTTCGGCGCCGATGAACAGATCCCGCAGGTCGTAACCGGTGTTGTCCTTCTTCAGTTTGGACAGCAGGTTCATCACCCGGCCGTCGGCGAGCACGACCTCGACGCCGAGCGCCATGTCACGCGCCAAGCCATAGGCGAGCGCCGCGGTGCCGCCGGCATTGGTCGAGAGGTTGCCGCCGATGGTGCAGCTTCCCTGCGCGCCGAGCGACAGCGGAAACAGCCGGTCGACCTCCGCGGCCTTCTCCTGCACCCGCTGCAGGATGGCGCCGGCCTCGACCGTGATGGTGTTCGACGAAGTGTCGATTTCGCGGATCTTGTCCATCCGCTTCAGCGAAATCACCACCTCGCCATTGTGCGGCGTCTGCCCGCCGACGAGACCAGTGTTGCCGCCTTGCGGCACCAGCGCGACACGCGCCTCGTTCGCCAGCTTGCAGATCGCCACCACCTCCTCGGTGGAGCCGGGACGCAGCACCAGCGGCGAGTGGCCGCGATACAGATTACGCTCCTCGGTGATGTAGGCTTCGAGCTCGAGAGGATCGGTCAGCGCGTGCTTGTCGCCGACGATCGCGGTGAAGCGCGCGATCAGTTCGGGCGAGAGCGTAACGGGCGAAAGCTGGCTGACGATGTTCATGGTGTTTCCTCTTCCCTGTCGTCGCGAGGCGCGAAGCGATCGATCCGAAGCGCGTCTTAGACGCCTTTGGATTGCTTCGTTTCGCTTGCGACGACGTCGCGATCTGCTTGTTGGTTTGTCATGGGCGCGGTGCCGCTGCGCGGCGCAGACGATCGTTGATCGCTTCGCCGAGTCCGTGAAACGGGATCGGCATCACGGCGATGCCGCGTGCGCCGCGATCGTCGAGCGCGCGAAGCGCGCCGAACAGATGTGCTGCGGCTTCGGTGAGGTCACCGCGCGGCGAGAGGTTGTGGACCGCGGCGGCTGTCTCGGCGCCCGGCGGCAACTCAGGGCCGAACGCCAGCAGCGCTTCGCCCGGTTTCACCTCGGTCGCATTCAGCCGGACCAGCGCACGCGGCGCGTAGTGCGACGCCAGCATCCCTGGTGCGACAGGCGCGTGATCGTCGGTGTTGTTAGTCGTCGGTGTGCCCAGCGCTTGACCGAGTACGCGCTCGATCGCTTCGCGCGGCAGGCCGCCGGGCCGCAGCAGAACTGGTGCGCCGAGGCAACTGACGATCGTCGACTCGACGCCGACCATCACCGGTCCGCCGTCGACGATCACATCGATCCGGCCGTCGAGATCGGAAGCGACATGTGCCGCGGTGGTCGGCGACACGTGACCGGACCTGTTGGCGGACGGCGCCACCACGGGCCCATCAAACGCGCGCAATAGTGCCTGCGCCACCGAATGCGACGGGATGCGGATCGCGACGCTGTCCAGCCCGGCGGTGGCGAGGTCGCAGACGGAACAGTCCGCCTGCTTCGGCAGCACCAGCGTCAGCGGCCCTGGCCAGAATGCCTCGGCGAGGCGGAGCGCGGCTGCATCGAACCTTGCGATGGTGCGCGCAGCATCGAGATCGGCGACATGCGCGATCAGCGGGTTGAACGACGGCCGGCCCTTGGCAGCGTATAGCCGCGCCACCGCTTCGGCATTCGATGCATCGGCGCCGAGCCCGTACACCGTCTCGGTCGGGAACGCGACCAGCCCACCGCCGCGCAGCGCGCGCGCGGCTTTGTCCGCATCCGCTGCGGTCAGCCTCTTGGTGATCAGGTCGAGCATCATTTCCGGTTTCATATCGCAATTCGTGCGGATGCGAAGTAGCAAAGTCGACGCGCTGCGCTGCATGCGCGCGAGAGCTGCGTGGCGCGGTCTTGCTCAACGGGCTCGCGCAACCCGCGAATCCGGCCGTTCCGCGTGCGAAAAACCCCGTTAAAATCGCAGGTTAGGCGGCGCGGCGGCCCCGGGGCTTGCAAGCCTCTCTAATATGGAGTGAGGATAGTTCGTTCAACCAGGCGCCCCTTCCGATGCAGCTCAATCCCCTCCTTCATGCCGAACGCGTCACCGGCCGAAGGCAATCGGCCTTGATCGATCTGTGGTCGACCACGGGATTCGCCGCGGCCGTGAGCGAGGTGACGGGGCCGCATATTTACGAGTTCGGCGAGCTGCCGGTGCCGACCGTCGCGATCACGCTGTACGACGTGCGCCGGCACGTTCTGATGGAAAACGGCAAGGTGCGCCGCGACGCGCCGGTGCGCTCGGGACGGTTTCGCATCGGTCAGCCGGGGCGGCGCGTGGTGGTCGATGCCGTGCCGGACACCCAGTGGGGCAAGCTGCTGCTGCTGTATCTCGGCGAGCCGCTGCTCAAGGAGGTGGGAACCTCGCTCGGCTCCAGCGGTCCGATCAGCTTGCGCGACACCACCTGGGATGTCGACGATCCGCTGCTGGAAGCGTCGGCCAAACGCCTGGTCGAGGCCAGTGATAGCGGCGACCGGCCGAACGCGCTGCTCGCCGAGCAATTGGCCTATACGCTGGCGCTGCATCTGACGGATCGCTATTCGGCGCCGCGCAGTGCGCCCGCCGAACTGTCCGCGCCGCTCGAGGCGCCGGTGCGCGATCGCATCGCCGAATTCGTTCGTTCCGATCTCGGCGCGCCGATCACCTTGGCGGCGATGGCGGAGGTCGCGGGCATGAGCCCTTCCTGCTTCATTCGCAGCTTTAAGCGCTCCACCGGAATGACGCCGCATCGCTTCGTGGTGGAGCAGCGCGTCGCCGCCGCCCGGCGTCTGCTGGAGACGTCGGACCTGCCGATCGTCGAGATCGCGCTCGGCGTCGGCTTCTCGTCGCAGTCGCATTTCGGCGTTGCGTTCCGTCAGGTGACCGGCGAAAGCCCGGCGCGGTATCGCCGGCGGCAGCGCGGCGGCGAGTAATTTTTCGACAGAAATCCGCCAGCTCCGCGGTCACCCGACAATTTTTCGGCAGACGTGTTCTCACGATTGCGAAATTTGTCGCCGACGAGCGGTCGCCCGGTGAAGGCGAGCGAGGGAGGGCACGTATGACGACATCTTCGAGCACGGTCGCGCCGATCACGGACACCAGCCTGACCGGCTTCTACAAAGACATGACCGTCACTGAGAAGCGCACGTTCTGGGCCTGTGCCACAGGCTGGGCGCTCGACGGCATGGACTTCATGATCTACCCGCTGGTGATCGGCACGATCATCGCGCTGTGGAAGGTCGATGCCGGCTCGGCCGGTCTCGCCGGCACCGTGACGCTGCTGGCGTCGGCGGTCGGCGGCTGGGCTGCGGGCTATCTGGCGGACCGGATCGGGCGCGTCCGCACGCTGCAGCTCACGATCATCTGGTTCTCGCTGTTCTCGCTGCTCTGCGCGTTCGCGCAGAACTTCGAACAGCTGCTGATCCTGCGCGCGCTGCTCGGCTTCGGCTTCGGCGGCGAATGGGCCGCGGGCGCCGTGCTGATCGGTGAGACGATTCGCCCGCAATATCGTGGCCGCGCGGTCGGCTCGGTGCAGTCGGGCTGGGCGGTCGGCTGGGGCATGGCGGTGCTGGCGCAGGCCGCGTTGTTCTCGCTGCTGCCGCCCGAGGAGGCGTGGCGCTGGATGTTCGCGATCGGCGCGCTGCCGGCGCTGTTGGTGCTGTATCTGCGCGCCTATGTGAAGGAGCCGCAGGTTGCCGTCGAAGCCCGCGCCAAAGTCAGTGCGGCGGGTGGCAGCCGCTCGATCCTGGCGATCTTCCAGGGCCGGATCCTCAAGACCACCATCCTGGCCTCGCTGGTCGCCACCGGTTGCCAGGGCGGTTACTACGCGATCACCTTCTGGGTGCCGCGCTTCCTGACCACCGAGCGCAAGCTGTCGATCGTCGGCTCGACCGGCTATCTGGCGACGCTGATCGTCGGCTCGTTCGTCGGCTATCTGGTCGGTGCGTGGTTCGCCGACCGGTTCGGCCGCCGCAGCCTGTTCCTGACGTTCTCGCTGGGCGCGATGGTAGTGGTGCTCGCCTACACGCAGCTGCCGCTCTCCAACGAAATGCTCTGGGTGCTCGGCTTCCCGCTCGGCTTCTTTGCCTCGGGTTACTTTTCGGGCATGGGCGCGTTCCTGACCGAGCTGTTTCCGACCAGCCTGCGCGGCTCGGGGCAGGGCTTCTGCTACAATTTTGGCCGTGGCGTCGGCGCGCTGTTTCCGTTCCTGGTGGGCTATCTGTCGCAGGTTACCACGCTCGCCAACGCGATCTGCCTGTTCGCGGTGTTCGCTTACGTGTTGTTCTTCGCCGCCGCCTACGCGCTGCCGGAGACCCGCGGAAGGGTGCTGAGCGCCGATGAGTAAGGCTGATACGTCCAAGGATCCGGCTCCGGCGTGTCCGGGGCCGGATCCGGCACCGCGCCGTCCGACCCGCTACGTCGTCCCGCCCGGCGCGGTCGATACCCACGCCCATGTCATCGGGCTGCCGCCGACCTATCCGTTCGTCGACGCCCGCAGCTACACGCCGCCGGCGGCAACGCCGGAGTCGTATCTGGCGATGCTCGATGCCACCGGCATGACCTATGGTGTGGTCGTGCAGGTCAGCGTGCACGGCACCGACAATCGGCTGATGCTGGAGACGCTGCAGGCACACCGCGATCGGTTGAAGGGCATTGCGGTGATCCCGCTCGGGCTACCAGACAAGGAACTGGCGGCGCTGAAGGATGCCGGCGTCGTCGGCCTCCGCCTGAACATCCTGTATGGCGGGGGCATCGGGTTTGAGCGCGTCGGCGAATACGCAGCGATGGCCAAGGAGCTTGGCTGGCATCTGCAGTTCCTGATCGACGCCAAGGATCTCGTGCCGCTCGCGCCGCAGCTCGGCGATCTGCCGGTGCCGTTCATCGTCGATCACTGGGGGCATTTCCCGGTGTCGCGGGGGATCGACGATCCCGGCTTCCAGACGCTGGTGTCGCTGGTCCGCGACGGCGCCTGGGTGAAGCTGTCGGGCGCTTATCGGAACACGGTCGCGGGATTTCCCTATCTCGACACCATTCCGTTTGCCCGCCTGCTGCACGAGACGGCGCCCGATCGTTGCGTCTGGGGCAGCGACTGGCCGCACGTCGCGACCTGGACGCACATGATGAACGTCGGCGAGCTGCTCGACCTGCTTGCCGACTGGGTGCCGGATGCGGCCGCGCGCGACCGCGTCTTCACCGACAACGCCTACCGTCTTTACGGCTTCACACCCACTCGGGCCTGAGTTTTGTGCGTTCAACCGCCGCCCCTGACCGGAGGGCGGCGGTTGGATAAAAATCCTGCTCAATATCGATTGGAACGCTTGCGAAGCCGAAAGGTGGACGCTATAAGCCGGGCCTCTTGTCGGAGTGTGGCTCAGCCCGGTAGAGCACTGCGTTCGGGACGCAGGGGTCGCAGGTTCGAATCCTGCCACTCCGACCAAGATTTCCAGCGATTTCCCCTCGCTTTTCCCGATCCCTTCTTCGTTTCACAGCATCACGACGCGGCCGCCGCTGTGCGAGGCCGTGCGAGCCGCTGCGCCGATGCGGCCTTCACCAACTGCCGCGGCGGGAATCGATCTGGGTGAAGTCGATCGGGCTCGGTTCGCCGACCTTGGGCGGCGGCGGCTTTTGAGGTTGTGCGCCACGCTGCTTGGCGGCCTTCAGGATCGCCTCGGCCAACGGCCCGGCCTTCACCGGGCCGGTCTGCTGCGGCTGCCCGTTCGACCCCGGTGGGGCCTGCAGCGCCATTGGCTGGTCGAGCCGGCCGGGGCGGACGCGGACGCCGACCACGGTGCCCCGCTCGGCGTCGAAGGCGCATTCATACGAGACCCGCACCCACTCCTTCTGCGGCGACAAGAAGCGGATCGAGTCGCCGCGATAATTGACGATGGCGTTGTCCGGCTTGGATGGATCGGCCTGCTGGAAAATGCCGGAGAACGGCCTGCTGATCCACTCGAAGTCGCCCGGAGCCTGCGCCTCGATCTTGCGGGCGCAGATCGCCGAGGCCTTCTCGTTGTTGGCGCGGACGCAAGCCTCCGGACATTTCGGCGAATCGGCGGCTGCCGGCCCGGAGATCGATGGTGATTTAGTACCATCAACGTTGACGGCCCCCGGCTTCGACGTCGGAGCGGGCTGTGAAGACTGTGCATGAGCCGCGCCGACCAAGCTCGAGACCAGCGCTGCCCCATAGATCAAACGCATCATTTTGATACCACCCATGGTTGGGCGCGTAGTTATTTTCTAGTCCGAAACTCCAGAAGGCGCGAGTCCAATCTTGCCGTCCCTTTGTGGTCTCAACAATTATTACTTCGTTAGTGACAGCTAATCGCTGTTAGCTCGCTTATCTAGACTGTTCTATTTCGGGAAAGGAAGTCGATTACTTAGAAGTGTATAGTTCACTCACCAAGTGTACATCGCTAAAAGCATGTTTTGCCCCATAATGACACAACTTAATCATTGTTTAACCTTTGGCTTCCCCCTAACAATTCGGGGCTCCAAGCGGCGAAGCCCGCTGGACATACGGCATTGATCTTTCAACAGGGGAGTATTTGTCGATGAAGCGTAATCTGTTTTTTGTAACGGCCAGCGTGCTGGTGTTGTCCGCAACCGCCGCGATGGCGGACAGTAACGTGGTGGTGCTGAATCAAGCTGATGCCACGCAAAAGGCGGTGGTCGATCAAGAGGGGTCGAGTAACTCGGTTGGCGCTTACAACGGGTGGTCTGGTTTCGATCAGAACAATGGCGGCCTCGCCGGCGGCAATAGTCTGACGGTCACTCAGACCGGAAACGGCAACAGTGTCGGTCGAGACGTGAAAGGTTATCAGTCCGGCGAGGGTAACTCAGCCGTGATTCTCCAGGCGGGTACCAGCAGCGACGTCGAGTTGCAGCAGAAGGGGACAACAAACGGATCGTCAGCCACGGGCTGGACGAACGATCCGGGTGTGTACAACAAAATCACCCAAGACTCGACCTCGAACGGCAGCAAGGTTTCAGTCTTCCAGGATGGCAAGAACAACGCTTTCAGCATCAAACAGGGTAATACCAACAATAACGCCTCGGTCTCGCAAGGTGGCGAGTCTGGCATGGCGTACGTTCGGCAGGGAGTCGGTGTCGCCGAGACCGATGCTGCGACTGGTGCCTCCCTCCCGCTCAATGGCAACTCCAACGTAGCGACGATCTCTCAGGTGAGCGCAGGCCTTAATTATGCGGTCGCCGTGCAGGGTGGTGGTGATTCAAATAGTTTGTCGATCAGCCAGACGGGTAACTTGCACGGAGCGAACGCTTGGCAGATTGGCGGTGGGAATACTTTCAGTTCGATTCAGGCTGGCACAGGAAATACTGCTGGTCTCAACGGTGGAATCTACGGCTCGGATGATCCGATCAAGCAAGTTGGTAATTCCAATTCCTATGTGTCGAATCAGAGCGGTAGCTACAACACTGCGAATGGATCACAGGTTGGGGATGTAAACTATCTCTACAACAGCCAGAGTGGGAACAACGGGGCAATCTCTGGTTCGCAGACCGGCAAATTCAATTACCTCAATAGCACTCAGGCTGGATCGTACAATAGTCTCAAGTATTCGCAGGCGAACGCCTCCGGTGGCGCTTGGAATTACGTTTACAACACTCAGACCGGTGCTGGAACCTCTGGATCGGTGAACGTGGCTGATGTCAAGCAGGACGGTTACGGTCTTTACAGCAGCGGCACTCAGTCCGGTGCGGACGGAAATTCCGCCAAGGTCGAGCAGACGGGGACGTGGCACGTCAGTTATTACACTCAGAGTGGCTCGGCCAACGTGATTCAAGTGGCGCAGACCGGTAGCGGAAATTACTCCAGCGTCAATCAAGCGGGCTCCGGCAATAACGCGAATATCACGCAGAAGTAAGCCGTTGGCTTTCTCTTATATGAAGCGAGGCGTGCGCGCCTCGCTTCCCTTCGGGATCTGCGGCGTGAACATCCGTCGCTGATCTCCCAGTGGTTGCGTCGCGGAGAGTCACATGGCTGTGGATCAAGTCCCACCGGTTGTCCAATGTGAGGTCGAGGCTGCGGTCAGCGGCGGCCACGTCACGTTGCGCGGCGTGATCGCTGCGGCGCGCGACGGTGGAGGCAGCTACACGCTGACCGTCGACAAGACCGGCGCAGCCGGGACCTCGCGCATCAAGCAAGCTGGCGCCTTCAGCGCCGTCGCCGAGCAGCGCGTGACCGTCGGCAACGTCGTGCTCGATTACAGCACCGCCAACCGATACGCAGCCAAGCTGGATGTGTCGTTCGGCAACATCACTATTCAATGTGATCTCGATCCGGAGACAGTCAAATGACCGCATCAACACGAGCGATGCGAGTAGCCGTGCCTCGGGTAGCCGCCGCGATGATCGGCGGTGTGGCGTTTGCCGGTGTGGCGTCGGCGCAGTCGGCCGATCTCTACACTGATTTTTCCGGCTATCTTGTGAACCCGGCGCAGCAGGGGGCGGTCGCCGACGGCGCGCTGCCGAGCGGCAGCCACAATACAGCGATCGTCAACCAGACCGGCAATGCGAACTCCGTGACGTCCGACGTGCGCGGCTCGTTGAACGTGACGCTGCAGTCGCAGCTCGGCTCCGGCAATGAGTCCAGCTTCACCGTCAACGGCAATCAGAACGTGCTGCACAACAGTCAGATCGGCGACAACAACAGCGCCAGGCTCGACGTCACCGGCAACCGCAACGCCTACAGCAGCACCCAGATCGGCAGCAATCTTAGCTACGGCCTCAGCCAGGTCGGCAACAATGGCGGGGCCGTCATCGTACAAATGGGAGGTCATCGATGAAATACGCTGGCATTCTCGCTGCCTTCGCCTTGTGCGCCAGTGCCGCCGGGGCGGATGCAGGCAGCCTGGTTTACACCCCGACCAATCCGGCATTCGGCGGCAGCCCGCTGAACGGATCGTGGCAGATGCAGCAGGCGACCGCGGGCAATCACTTCAACCGCGCCGCTCCCACCAGCGGGCCGCAGCAGCTGACGCAGTCGCAGATCTTTGCCCAGCAGCTGCAGAGCCAGCTCTACGCCTCGCTCGCCAACCAGGTCACCCAGGCGATCTTCGGCACCAACGCGCAGCAGAGCGGCACCTTCACGTTCCAGGGCACGACGATCAGCTTCGCCAAGGTCGACGGTCAGACCAACATCACGATCAACGACGGTTCGACCGTCACCCAGATCAGTCTGCCGACCGTGACGCATTGACCCGAGTTTCACCTGCCGGCGTTGGCCGCGGGTTGTGTGAGGATATTTGGCGTGACACGTTATTTCAGATCGATCATTGGCCTGGCCGCGGTGGCGGCTTTGCTCGCGGGCTGCTCGCGCCCCGGTCATCGCGACAGCTTCTTCGAGGAGCCGCCGGTGGTGACGCCGCCGTCGCCGACCGCTGTCAATCTCGAGACCTTGCCGCCGCCGAAGCAGAAGATCGACATCGCGATCTATCAATTCCCCGATCTCACCGGCAAGAACGAGCCAAACGACAACGTCGCAGTCTTCTCGCGCGCTGTGACCCAGGGCGGCGCCGGACTGGCGATCGATGCGTTGAAGCGCGCCGGTGGTGGAGCCTGGTTCCGCGTCGTCGAGCGCAACGGCCTCAACGATCTGCTGCAGGAGCGTCAGCTGGTCCGCGCCACCCGTCAGGAATTCGACCGCGACCGCGCCAAGCCGCTGCCGCCGATGCGCTTCGCCGGTCTCCTGATCGAGGGCGGCATCGTCGCCTTCGACGCCAACTATATGACCGGCGGCATCGGTGCCAACTATCTCGGCATCGGCGCCGACACCAAGTTCCGCCGCGACATGGTCACCGTCGCCCTGCGGGTCGCCTCGGTGCAGACCGGCGAGGTGCTGACCAGCGTCACCACCACCAAGACGGTGTACTCGGTGTCGTTGCAGGGCAACACGTACAAATACGTCGCGCTCGACAAGCTGCTGCAGATCGAAGCCGGCATCACCCGCACCGAGCCGACCCAGCTTGCGGTGCGGCAGGCGATCGACCTCGCGGTGTATTCCACCATCATGGAGGGCGCGCGCGACAAGCTGTGGCGGTTCGCCGATCCGGCGATGGAGGCCAAGCTGATCCGCGACTATCTCGACCGCGACAAGCCGCAGCCGGCGTTCATGAAGCCGTATCTCACCAAGGAGGAGCGGATCGAGGCCGAGAAGATCGATCATTCACCGGAATGGGCGCCGCGGAGCTGACCATGGCGGCGCGCGCGCTTCTCGCCTGGCTGGCAACTGCGGCACTTGCTGCCGTGACGGCCGGCGCGAGCTGCGGCGGTGTGATGGCGCAGCAGCGCATCGCCGATGCCGGCGGCTTGGTGGTGACCGCGCGCGCCGGAGAATCGTCCTTTGATGCACCCGCCGCGCCAACGGCACCATGGGCGCAAGTGATTGCACAGGCCGCGCAGGACAATGGCTTGCCGCCGGCGTTCCTGACCCGGCTGCTCAACCAGGAAAGCACCATGTTCACGCTGGCAGTGAGCCGCGCTGGTGCCATGGGCATCGCGCAGTTCATGCCCGGCACGGCCGCCGCGCGCGGGCTCGACGATCCATTCGACCCGTTCAAGGCGATCCCGGCCGCCGCGCGCTATCTCGCCGACCTACGCCGCCAGTTCGGCAATCTCGGCCTCGCCGCCGCCGCCTATAATGCCGGCGCCGGCCGGGTGTCGTCTTGGCTGCGTGGAACCTCGGAATTGCCGGCCGAAACCCGCGACTACGTGCTGCGCATCACCGGCTCCAGTGCGGAGGATTGGGCTGCCAATCGTGCGGATGCGTCGGCGATCAGCGCCGGCGTGCCGGCCCGGCCGCCGATCGTCTCACCGGCCGTTGCCGCGACGACACGCGTGCTTCCGGCGGTCCCGGCACCTGCCGCTCCGCGCGCTGCCAACCGCGCAGAGCGCGGCCGCGCGAGTGCGAAGAAGCCGACCGCCGAAGCTGAGCTGTGCGCTTCCGTTGCCGCCGGTGGCCGCGGCTGCATCCTGCAGACGGCATATTGAAACCGACGTGCCGACGAACCGGCACGGCCGATCACGGCAGGCGGTTGCGTTTCCGCTTCGGCTTCTTGGCCTTGCTGCGCCGATAATAGTCGCTTTCGCGCTTGAGCAGTGGTGAGACATCGCTTCGCGGTGGCGGCGTTTCGGAATAGGTCGTGACGCCCTGTTGCTTCTCGATGCATCGGCGCAGCGCCGTCGGATCTGTCAGCAATGTGCAATCATTGACCGCGCGGGGATTGGGCGAGAGCTGCGCCTGCGCCGGAGCAGCGAGCAGCACGACGACACCGATCAGTAGCGAATTCCGTAAGCAAGACATCGCGTTGAAGTCCCTGACGAATTCAACCACCTTAACTGAAGATTGCAGCTGCGCCACCTCGCAAATCGAACAGCGGAAAGTAACATCGCACCGTTGAAGGTTGAGGACACGAGACGTGACCTCCTCCGACAGGAATTAAGCGTGGCTCGACAATCGCCAACATCTCCGGCTCGTAGGCCATCATCGCTGCAATGACCCGCCGGTCCATGTTCCTCTCGGAACACTCTCGCATCATTGACATTGACCTCCGAACAGGAGGTTCAAGATGTCCAACCGCTTTCGCATCGCTTCTCTCGTTTACATGATGACCAACGCGGTGCTGTTCGGCATCGGCATGGTCATTATCTTGACGATCCCCGCACTGTCGCAGAACGCCATGGCATGGGTTCCGGCGATGGTGGTGGCGAGCTTCGTGCTTGCAGCGCCGATCGCGTGGTTGATTGCGCCGCGCCTGCGCGCCCGCTACTGGCGCCATCGCGACGGTGACGTGATCTCTGGCCCGACGACCGCGACCGAGAATCCGTAACGCGTTCTGCGCGTCCTTCGAACCGCAGATACGCCAGTCGTCCCTGCGTGCGCGGCGGTTCGCCGCCGCGTTCGGTTGATCAAGATCAACTGGACGCTGTGGCGCTCGCCTCTATCCTTCGCAGGTCGAACGCGAACTGGCTTGGTGGCGATGTTGCCTGCTGTGGATTGGTTGCGCGGCTTCCCGGCGCTCGGGGAGCTGCCGGAGACGGAACGGAGCGCACTGGCAGGGGCCGCGATGGCGATGAGCCTGCCGGCCGGCGCCTCTGTGTTCGCTCCGGATCAGCCCTGCGGCATGTTCATTCTGGTGTGCCGCGGCACGGTACGTGTGTTCCAGCTCGATCCGGCCGGCAACGAGATCGTGCTGTATCGGCTCGGCCCCGGCAGCATCTGCATTCTCACCACGTTGGCGCTGCTCGCCTCCGACAGCTACAGCGCTTTCGCGGTGACCGAGAGCCCGGTTGAGGCGGTGGGCCTGCCGGCCGCGACGTTCCACGATTTGATCGGCCGCTCGGCGCAGTTCCGCAGCTTCGTGTTCAACGCCCAGGCTGCACGTATGGCGGATCTGATGGCGGTGATCCAAAACGTCGCGTTCGCCTCGATCGAGACGCGGCTGGCCTCGCGCTTGCTGGCGCTGGCGGCGGACGGCCGCGAATTGTCGATCACGCACGCCCAGCTCGCCGCCGAGATCGGCTCGGCGCGGGAAGTCGTCAGCCGCCATCTCAAGACCTTCGAACGCCGCGGCTGGGTCAGCCTCGGACGAGGTCGTGTTGAATTGCGCAATGCTGCCCCGCTGCGGGCTGCTGCGCAGGCTGCCCGCTGAACCTCTTCTCGCAGCTTCTGGACGTCTTCTCTGCCGCCGGTGACTTGGTCACAGACCGTGATCCCCGCACGCCATACAACCAGCGTGTCACTCAACCGAGCGAGGGGAAACGAAGATGACTGTGAACATGGGAATGATCGATCGTCTGCTGCGCGCCATTGTCGGCGCCGGCCTGATCTATTGGGCGCTGACCGGCGGTCCGATCTGGGCCTGGATCGGCGTCGTCCCGCTGCTGACCGCGGCGATCGGCTTTTGTCCGGCTTACACGCTGCTCGGCATCAAGACCTGCCCGACCAAGTCTTGACGTCCACTACCCAAGTGTGGCTCTCGGGGCGGCGCAGCCCGCTCCCGGGAGTTGCCTTTGTTGAATAGGTGAAACCATGCACAAGAACTGGATCGATCTGACGGGCGAGTTGTCGGTGGCGCTGCGCGAAGTCCGCACCGGCGCGCCGGACGTCATGAAGGGTTTCTCGGCGATCGCCCAGGCCGCGCTCAAGGCGAATGCGCTCGATACCAAAACCAAGGAGCTGATCGCTCTGGCGATCTCGGTGGCGACGCGGTGCGACGGCTGCATCGGCTTCCATGCCGAAGCCGCGGTGAAGCACGGCGCGACCCGCGACGAGGTGATGGAGACCATGGGCATGGCGATCTACATGGGCGCCGGCCCGAGCGTGATGTACGCCGCCCAGGCGGTCGAGGCTTACGATCAGTTCGTCAAGAAGAAGGCCGCGGCGACTTCGCCTGCGGAGTAACCGCCAACCGCACGCGTCGTTTCAATTCCGCTCTGCGGTAGAGAATTTCGCGCAAGGCGGCCGCCCGGCTGGCCCGCCTTGCGTCGCCGCCCGCGCTGCGTCATATGGTCGGGTCCTGTTTCAGAGATCCGATCATGGCGCACCCGATTCAAGAAGTTCTGCAAGCCTTCGCCGCCGGCGAAATCGTCGTCGTCACCGATGACGATGATCGTGAAGGGGAAGGCGATCTGGTGGTCGCCGCCTCGCTGTGCACGGCGGAGAAGATGGCGTTCATCATCCGCCACACCTCGGGCATCGTCTGCGCCCCGATCACCATGGAAGACGCGCGGCGGCTGCGACTCGACCCGATGGTCGCGCACAACGACAGCAACCACACCACCGCCTTCACGGTTTCGATCGACTACAAGCCGGACAACGGCACCGGCATCTCGGCGGACGAGCGCGCATCGTGCTGCCGCGCGCTCGCCAATCCCAATGCCGGCGCCGCCGACTTCGCGCGCCCCGGCCACATCTTCCCGCTGATCGCGCGTGAGGGCGGCGTGCTGCTGCGCTCGGGACATACCGAGGCTGCGGTCGACCTGTGCAAGCTCGCCGGTTTGCCGCCGGTCGGTGTGATCAGCGAGCTGATGAACGACGACGGCACCGTGACCAAGGGTGCGCAGGTCGTCGCATTTGCCAAGAAGCACAATCTCAAGCTGGTTACGATCGCCGACCTGATCGCGCATCGCCAGGCCCGCGAGAAGCTGATCGAGCGCGTCGCCACGTTCCCGGTCGAAAGCCCGATCGGCGTGATGCGGGGCTATGCATATCGCTCGCCGTTCGACGAGATTGCCCACATCGCCTTCGTCTTCAACGGCGTCGGCGACGGCAAGAACGTGCTGACCCGGTTCCACAAGCCGAACATCGTCAAGGAGATCTTCACCGGTCCCCGGCGGATGGAATCTGTACTGGCGCAGTTCAAGAAGAACGGTTCCGGCGTGCTGATCTATCTGCGCGATGGCGCCGCCGGCGTGCCGGTGTCGCCGATCGACGAGCAGAAGACCGCCGAAGCCGACCGGCACCGGCAATGGCGCGAGATCGGCGTCGGTGCGCAGATCCTGCGCGACCTCGGGGTGACGTCGATCCGGCATCTCACCACGTCGCAGATCGACTACAAGGGCCTGTCGGGTTTCGGCATCGAAATCGTCGGCAACGAGCACCTTGAAGGCACCTGACCGAGGTTTTACCCTCCCCATCAACGTCGCCCGAAGCGGCAAGGTCTGAAAGGACAATCGATGAGCGTGCGCGCGCAAACCAAGGACAAGCCGGCTCAGGCGAGCTTCAAGTGGGATGATCCGCTGCTGCTGGAAGATCAGCTCACCGAAGACGAGCGGATGATCCGCGACACCGCGCGCGCTTACGCCCAGGACAAGCTGCTGCCCCGCATCAACCAAGCGTATCTCGAAGAGAAGACCGACCGCGAGATCTTCAACGAGATGGGGGCGCTCGGCCTGATCGGCGTCACGCTGCCGGAGGAATACGGCTGCGCCAATGCCAGCTACGTCGCCTACGGCCTGGTGGCACGCGAGATCGAGCGGGTCGATAGCGGCTATCGCTCGATGAACAGCGTGCAGTCGTCGCTGGTGATGTATCCGATCTATGCTTACGGCGACGAGAACCAGCGCAAGAAGTATCTGCCCAAGCTCGCCTCCGGCGAGTGGGTCGGTTGCTTCGGCCTCACCGAGCCTGACGCCGGCTCCGATCCCGGCGGCATGAAGACCAAGGCCGAGAAGGTCGCTGACGGCTATCGCCTCACCGGCAGCAAGATGTGGATCTCGAACGCGCCGATCGCCGACGTGTTCGTGGTGTGGGCGAAGTCGGCCGCGCACGACAACCAGATCCGCGGCTTCATCCTCGAGAAGGGCATGAAGGGCCTGTCGGCTCCGAAGGTCGGCGGCAAGCTCAGCCTGCGTGCCTCGATCACCGGCGAGATCGTGATGGACGGCGTGGTCGTTCCGGAAGATGCGCTACTGCCGAACGTGTCGGGCCTCAAGGGGCCGTTCGGCTGCCTCAACCGCGCGCGCTACGGCATCTCCTGGGGCGCGATGGGCGCCGCGGAAGACTGCTTCCACCGCGCCCGGCAGTACACGCTCGACCGCAAGCAGTTCAATCGTCCGCTCGCTGCGACCCAGCTCGTGCAGAAGAAGCTCGCCGACATGGAGACCGAGATTACCCTCGGTCTGCAGGCCAGCTTGCGCGTCGGCCGGCTGATGGACGAGGGCAAGATGGCCCCGGAGATGATCTCGATCGTCAAGCGCAACAATTGCGGCAAGGCGCTCGACATCGCCCGGATGGCCCGCGACATGCACGGCGGCAACGGCATCCAGATCGAGTATCACGTGATGCGCCATGCCCAGAACCTCGAGACGGTGAACACCTACGAGGGCACCCACGACGTGCACGCGCTTATCTTGGGCCGCGCGATCACTGGGCTGCAGGCGTTTTCGTAAGGCGTGGCGTAAGTCCGCGCCCTTCGTTCCGCGCTCTGCGTCATCGCCCGCGTAGGCGGGCGACCCAGTATCCCAGGGCGTCTGAGATCAGCGACGGCGGTGAGTACTGGATCCCCCGCCTGCGCGGGGGATGACGACCGGGAAGGAGGATGGGTCCGGCGACCCATCAGCAAATAACAACAAACGGGAAACGCATGAGCGACGAGAGCGAACCTTCGGACGATGTTCCGTTCAATCGCGAGTTCGGGCTGCAGCCGGGCATCGTCGAGGAAATCCGTCCCGGCTTGCGCCGCGTGTTGTGCAACAACCCGTCGCCGTTCACGTTCACCGGCACCGTCAGCTACATCGTCGGCCGCGGCAAGGTCGCGATCATCGATCCGGGTCCTGCGGACGAGGCCCATGCCAATGCGCTGCTGAACGCCGTCAAAGGCGAAACCGTCACGCACATCCTGGTCACCCACACCCACAAGGATCATTCGCCCGGCACGCCGCTGATCAAGCAGGCGACCGGCGCCACCGTCTATGCCGAAGGACCGCACCGCGCGTCGCGGCCGTATTTCGAGAGCGAGACGGTGTCGACCGAGTCCGGCGCCGACCGCAACTTCAAGCCGGATGTCGAGATCCGCGACAGCGATATGATCGAAGGCGATGGCTGGACCATTGAATCGGTGGCGACGCCCGGCCACACCGCCAACCACATGGCGTTCGCCTGGCGCGAAGGGGATGCGCTGTTCGTCGGCGATCACATCATGGGCTGGTCGACCACTATCGTGGCGCCGCCGGACGGCTCGATGCCGGACTACATGGCGTCGCTTGACCGGCTGATCGGACGCGACGAGCAACTTTATCTGTCCGGTCACGGCGCCGAGATTCTAGAAGGTCCGCGCTACTCGCGATTCCTGAAGCGGCACCGGCTGGCGCGCGAAGCCTCGATCCTGCACCGGCTCGGCAAGGGCGAGACCGACATTCCCAGCATGGTGCGGGCGATCTACATCGGCATCGACCCGCGCCTAGTCAGCGCCGCCGGCTATTCGGTGCTGGCGCACCTGGAAGATCTGGTGATGCGCGGCGTCGTTGCCACCGAGGGCGATCCGGTGATCAGCGGCCGCTACCGGCTGGCCGGTTAGCAGCCGCTTCTCTTCATAGTTTGTAGGCGGTGCGGAAGCCGCCCCAGTGGCGACCGCGCACCCGCACCGGCACATCGATCTCGCGCATCATCACGGTCTGGCCGCCGCCCATGTCGCGGGCGTAGCTCTGGATCAGGAACGAGCGGGTATTGCGCCCTGCCGCGAGCCCGGCCGGATCGTTGAAGATCCGGCGGTTGCGTGAGTTGGCGGTGTTGAACGCGACGTCGCCCGGCCGCTGCGGCTGCGAGTACAGCTTGTTGTGCACCGGCAGATAACCGTTGCGGTCGATCATCACGCAGAACGCCATCCGCCGGTCCTTGGCCAGAAAGCTTTCTTGGAACGGTGGCAGCGCGCGGTCGGCCCAGTCGAGATACTGCGTGCGGTATTGCTTCGGATCGGTTCCGGCGATCTCGATGTAGTTTTCGTCGAACATCTGCTCCAGCGTCAGCGCGCCTGACGCAATGCCGCGTTCGAAGATCTTCGAAAGTTCATGCCCGGCCTCGATCGCGCGGGTGACGAACTCGGTGTTCTCGTCGCGGATCGCCCATAGCCGATCCTCGATCCGGTTCTGCAGCGCCGCGTCGGGGGCGACGAATAGCGCCAGCGCCCCGGCCTTGCCGTGCTCGGCGATGCGGATGCTGCAGGCGCCGATGTCCTGCAGCTCGGCGGAGAGTTGCTGGCCGGTCGTCAGGGCGGCGGCGGATGGGCCGCTGATCAACACGCCGTCCATCGAGATTTCGTACACCGGCGCGGTGATCCTGCCGCGCGAAGTGTCGAGTTCGATCTGCAGGTGGCACGGCAGCTTCTCGCGGCGTCGTGCGTCTTCGCGGTCGCCGAGCTTGAGTAGAACCGCGGTCCTGGCCCGCAGCTTCTCGGCGAAGTTGGTTACGTTCTGGCCGGCGCGGGCGACCTCGTCGCCGTGTTGTTCTGCCTCGCGGGTGGCGCTGTCGATCTCGGCGGCGCTGTCGCCGACCGAGGCGATGAAGGTCGACGCCGAGGTGGCGTTGCCGGCGATTTCGCCGGTGGTGGCGTTCTGTTCGGCCACCGCGCCGTTGACTGTCTCGAATACCGGCCGGATCGCCGAGATCGCGCTGGTGATACGATGGACGGCGTCGGCCGAGCTGGACGCGTCGCGCTGCAGGGCGTCGATCTTGCGCTTGATCTCCTCGGTCGCCTCCTGGGTCTGCACCGCCAGCGCCTTGACCTCGGTCGCCACCACGGCGAAGCCGCGGCCGGCGGCGCCGGCGCGGGCCGCCTCGATCGTGGAGTTCAGCGCCAGCAGGGTGGTCTGCCGGGCGATCTGGGAGATCAGATTGACCACATTGCCGATCGCAGCCGACGAATCGCGCAGCCGCTCGACATTGGCTGTGGCCTCGTCGGCCGCGGCGCTGGCGTCGTCGGCGAGTTGCGATGCCTGACGGACCTGTGCGCCGATGCCATGGGCCGAATGGGTGAATTTGTCGGCCGCCTGGGAGAACGAACTCGCGGTCGTCTGGGCGGCACTGGTCCGGCCGGTGAGGGCGTCGGTGCGCTCGCGGATGGTGTGAAGCGTCGAGGTGGTCGACTGCACCCCGGTGGTCACGGAATGGGCAGCACGTTCGAGCTGCCGAATCAGCGAGCCGAGCTCCAGCTCCAGCAATTCGAGGATTTCACGGGCGGAATCGGCTTCCGCGACCGTCGGTTCGGCTGCAGCCGGGGGCGAGGCCGCCACGACGTTCAGGGCCGCCGTTTCCGGCGACCGCTTGCGAAATAGGCCGAACGCCATAGTTCCTCCCGCAAAACTAGAAGATAGGCTGCTACTCTCGCGGCGCCCCGTGAAGTTACGGTTAAATTTTCTTTCCGTGGAACTACGGATTTCGTGCTTCGGGGCGACGGCAAGTCTTTGATTTTGGCGGATGCGCCGCTTATAACCCCGCGCCGCAGCCCGAAATTCCAACGGATCGACCCGCGAGAGAGAGCGCATGGCCGGACATTCGCAATTCAAGAACATTATGCACCGCAAGGGCCGCCAGGACGCACAGCGGTCCAAGCTGTTCAGCAAGCTCGCCCGCGAAATCACCGTCGCTGCCAAGCTCGGCACCCCGGACCCGGCAATGAACCCCCGGTTGCGGGCGGCGGTGCTCGCGGCGCGCGCGGAAAACATGCCGAAGGATAACATCGAGCGCGCGATCAAGAAGGCGATCGGCGGCGACTCAGAGAACTACGACGAGATCCGCTACGAGGGTTACGGCCCCGGCGGCGTCGCAGTGATCGTCGAAGCGCTGACCGACAACCGCAACCGCGCTGCATCGGACATCCGCTCGTTCTTCACCAAGTCCGGCGGTAACCTCGGTGAAACCGGCTCGGTGTCGTTCATGTTCGACCGCACTGGGATCATCGAGTACGACGCCGACAAGGCTTCCGCCGACGACATGCTGGATGCCGCGATTGAAGCCGGCGCGGACGATGTGGTGTCGTCGGAGGCCGGCCACGAGATCTACGCGTCCCAGGAAACCTTCCGCGACGTTGCCAAGGCTCTCGAGGCCAAATTCGGCGAGGCCCGCAAGGCCGCGGTGATCTGGAAGCCGCAGAACACGGTCGCGGTCGACGACGAGACCGGCGAGAAGCTGTTCAAGCTGATGGACGCCCTCAACGACCACGACGACGTCCAGAACGTCTACGCCAACTTCGAAGTCTCTGACGCCCTGATGGCGAAGATGGCGGGCTGATCAGGACTGCGCGGCCGGAGTGGCCGCGCGTCCCGGGCTTGCCGCTTTATAGCACCTCGATGTTGTACTTCGCGGGGCCGACCACCGACACCACTCGCATGTAGATGGTGTTGTTGTTGTTTCCGTCCTCATAGATGATGGTCTGGTTCGCGGGCACCGGTGGCGGCGGCGGCGGAGCCGGCGTGTAGGGGGTGTTCGGCACGCGTTGGGTGATGAGCACGCCCGTTGTTCCAGCCGGCGGCAAAGGGCCGATGGGCTGGAGGGTGGGAAACGTCAGGCTCTCCACCGGCACTGCGTAGGCGTCAGTTTCCGAAACACGTTTAACCTGACCGTGAGTGATAACTCGGCTCATAACGATCTCCTATCGGCTACTTCCGATAGCGCTATGCAACCATCACAACTTTAAGTTGTAAAACACAATCTGCTCACCTCGTGTTCGCACGAGGGGCGTCGCGTTTTCGCGCGGCTCTCGACGCGACGCTGGGGAAGGCTCCGCTCAGCGCGCTGTTGCTATTTTGTTCTTAAGCTTTTCGGCGCTATCACAAGCGTCATGACCGCAGTCTCGATTCGTCGCCCGATCCGCATCCTCGGCATCGACCCCGGCCTTCGCCGCACCGGCTGGGGGGTGGTCGACAGCGACGGCAATCGGCTGGTCTATATCGCGTGCGGCTCGGTCGAGCCGCGGGATACGCTGCCGCTGGCCGAGCGGCTGCTGGCGATTCATGATGGGCTGGCGAAAGTGCTGGCCGCCCACGCGCCGGCTGAGGCCGCGGTCGAGCAGACCTTCGTAAACAAGGACGGCGCCGCGACGCTGAAGCTCGGCCAGGCGCGCGGCGTGGCGATGCTGGTGCCGGCGATGCATGGCCTTTTGGTCGCGGAATACGCGCCTAATCTCGTCAAGAAAACCGTGGTCGGCGCCGGCCATGCCGACAAGACCCAGATCCAGATGATGCTGAAGATCCTGCTGCCCAAGGCCGATCCGAAAACCGCCGACGCCGCCGACGCCCTCGCCATCGCCATCACCCACGCCCACCACCGCGGCGCCGCGCAGCGGCTGAAGGCGGTGGGGGCATGATGATGTTTGGAGCGATGCTTCTCCGCGCATGCAGCGCGCGCCCTCTCCCGTTTGCGGGAGAGGGCTGGGGTGAGGGCGACGCGAGCACAGTGCTCGGGGACCCCCACCCCCGACTCCTCCCCGCGAGGGGGAGGGGGGAAGAGGCGTCTCGCTTGGTTGGGGCACTGCTCGCTGGAGCCCACGCATGATCGGCAAGCTCAAGGGCATCATCGACAGCTACGGCGAGGACTACGTGATCCTCGACGTGCAGGGCGTCGGCTATCAGGTACACTGCGCCAGCCGCACCCTGCAGGCGCTGCCGTCGCCGGGTGAAGCGGCGACGCTGTCGATCGAAACCTATGTGCGCGAGGATCAGATCAAGCTGTTCGGTTTCCGCACCGACACTGAGCGCGAGTGGTTCCGGCTGCTGCAGACGGTGCAGAGCGTCGGCGCCAAGGTGGCGCTGGCAGTGCTGTCGACATTGCCGCCGCACGACCTCGCTAACGCGATTGCGCTACGCGACAAGGCCGCGGTGGCGCGCACGCCCGGCGTCGGGCCGAAGGTCGCCGAGCGCATCGTCACCGAGTTGAAGGACAAGGTTCCGGCGCTCAGTGCGGTCGACCCCGCAGTGGTGAAGCTCTCCGGCGCGATCGACGACAATCGGGCGCCGCGCGCAGTGGCGGATGCGATTTCGGCGCTGGTTAATCTCGGCTATGGCCAGCCGCAGGCGGCGGCCGCGGTCGCCACAGCCTCCCGCACTGCCGGTGAGGACGCCGAGACGGCGCAGCTGATCAAGCTCGGCCTGAAGGAGCTGTCGAAGTGAGTATCACCGAGGCCGACCGCGCGCTGATCGACGCCGCGATCGAGGCAATCACCAAGCGCTATCGCAATGATTGGCAGGAGGTCGGCGCCGCGCTGCTGACCCGCACCGGCAAGCGTTATGTGGCGGTCAATCTCGACGCGTATCTCGGCCGGATGGCGGTGTGCGCCGAAGCTGTCGCTCTCGGTCAGGTGATCACCGAGCTTGGAGAGGCCGGGATCGACACCATCGTGGCGGTTCGCCATCCCAAGCCCCACGATTCCGACCGCGAAGTCCGCGTCGTGTCGCCGTGCGGCGCGTGCCGCGAACTGATCTGGGACTACGACCGCAACGCCCGTGTGCTGGTGCCTGGGCCGGATGGTGTCGAAGCCGTCGGGATCAGCGATCTGCTGCCGAACAAATACAGCCGGGAGCGGATGTTGTGAGTGCCCTGACCGTGTTGGCCGCTACTCTCTCCGCTTGCGCGGCGCGCCCCCTCCCCCTTGCGGGGAGGGCAGGGGTGGGGGTCCACAACGGGACGCCATCCTTGTGGCCCCCCACCCCCGCCCCCTTCCCGCAAGGGGGAGGGGAGAACAGGCACTGCCGCGTGGTACACTTCCCCAATGACTGACCCCTCCCGTCTCGTCACACCCGAGCGCCGCGGTGATGACCTCGGCGATGCGGCGCTGCGGCCGCAGAATCTGTCCGAGTTCGTCGGCCAGCAGCAGGCGCGCGCCAACTTGCAGGTGTTCATCGACGCCGCGCGCAAGCGCAAAGAGGCGCTCGATCACGTGCTGTTCGTAGGTCCCCCGGGCCTCGGCAAGACCACCCTGGCGCAGATCGTGGCGCGCGAGCTCGGCGTCGGATTTCGCGCCACATCGGGACCAGTGATTGCGAAGGCCGGCGATCTCGCAGCCTTGCTGACCAATCTCGAAGAACGCGATGTGTTGTTCATCGACGAGATTCACCGTCTCAGCCCGTCGGTCGAGGAGGTGCTGTATCCGGCGATGGAGGACTTCCAGCTCGACTTGATCATCGGCGAAGGCCCGGCAGCCCGCTCGGTGAAGATCGATCTGTCGAAGTTCACCCTTGTTGGCGCCACCACGCGCGCCGGCCTCCTGACCAATCCGCTGCGCGACCGCTTCGGCATTCCGATCCGGTTGAATTTCTACACGATCGAGGAGCTGGAGAGCATCGTCACCCGTGGTGCGCGCGTGCTCGGGACTCCGATCACGGCTGACGGCGCCAACGAGATCGCCCGCCGCGCCCGCGGCACGCCGCGCATCGCCGGCCGCCTGCTGCGCCGGGTCCGCGACTTTGCTTCCGCAGCCGATGCCGAAGCGATCGACCGCACCATCGCCGACCATGCGCTTGGCGCGCTGGAAGTCGATAGTGCGGGCCTCGATGCGATGGATCGGCGTTACCTCACCACGATCGCGCTCAACTATGGCGGCGGCCCGGTCGGTGTCGAGACGATGGCAGCGGCTCTGTCCGAGCCGCGCGACGCCATCGAGGACATCATCGAACCGTATCTGATCCAGTGCGGTTATCTGCAGCGCACCCCGCGCGGGCGCCTGCTGACCGACCACGCCTTCCGCCACCTCGGCCTCGCCGCCCCCTCGCGCGACCCGGCGCAGTTCGGGTTGTTTGGCGATACAGGGGACCAAGAGTAGCTCAACGATGGCTGACGCTCGCTTGCATCATCTTTCCCTCGACGGCGCCATCATCGATGGCGCTCACCACATGCACGTCCGGGTCTATTACGAGGACACCGACTTCTCCGGCATCGTCTATCACGCCAACTACCTGCGCTTCATGGAACGGGGGCGGACCAATTATCTGCGGCTGCTTGGGGCGGCGCAGAGCGAGTTGTTCGCGGAAGCCGAAAGCGAAACCCCGGGCTTTGCCTTCGTGGTGCGGTCGATGCAGCTCGACTTCCTCAAGTCGGCAAAGATGGACGACCTGCTCGAGGTGATCACCCGGCCGGTCGAAGTCCGCGGCGCTTCGATCACCATGCAGCAGCAGATCAAGCGGGGCGATCTCGTGCTGATGGAGGCCAAGGTCAAGGTCGCGTTCGTCTCCGGCGGCCGCGCTAGGCCTATTCCGATACCGCTCCGGGTGGCCATGAAGGCGGACGTGGCCTGACCCCGCCGGGCGGCCGTTGCCTGTTTCCCGAGCTAGGGTGCTCCGGAATTTGATGTTACAGGGGGCGAGCCGGAAGCTCGAACCCCTCGGACATCTTGATGAGTGATAAGCCCCATAGGATTGTTATCGTCGGCGGCGGCGCCGGTGGCCTGGAACTCGCCACGGCGCTCGGCAACAAGTACGGTAAGTCGGACGCCGTCCGCGTCACCCTGGTCGACCGCAGCCGCACTCACATCTGGAAGCCGCTATTGCATGCGATTGCCGCCGGCTCGCTGCGCCGCTCCCAGCACGAGCTGAACTATCTGGCCCAGGCGCATTGGCACGGCTTCCATTATCGCCTCGGCGAGATGAATGGTCTCGACCGCGCCCGCAAGGTGATCAAGCTGGCCCCGGTGATCGACGACGAAGGCCGCGAAATCAATCCGGAAAGCGAGCTTGCTTACGACACGCTGGTGATCGCGATCGGAAGCGTTACCAATGATTTCGGCACCCCGGGGGCGCGCGATCACGCGGTGCCGTTGGAGACGCCAGAGCAGGCGTCGCGCTTCAACAAGCGCATGGTCAATGCCTGTCTGCGCGCTCAGCATCAGCACGCCCCGATCGAGCCGGGGCAGCTGCATGTTGCGATCATCGGCGCCGGCGCCACCGGCACCGAACTCGCCGCCGAGCTGCATCACACCGCGCGCGAGATCATCGCCTACGGTCTCGACAAGATCGATCCTGAGCATGACCTCAAGATCGTGCTGATCGAAGCCGCGCCGCGCATTCTGCCGGCGCTGCCGCCGCGTATTTCGGATGCGACGCTCAAGCTGCTGCTCGATCTCGGCGTCGAGGTGCGCACCGGCGCCCGCGTGGCGGAAGTGCTCGACCATGCGGTCCGTCTAGCCGACGGCGAAGTGATCCCGTCGGAGCTGGTGGTGTGGGCGGCCGGCGTGCGCGCTCCGGATTTTCTCGAAGGGATCGACGGCCTGGACACCAACCGCATCAACCAGCTGGTGGTGCGGCCGACGCTGCAGACCACCCGCGACGATAATGTGTTCGGGATGGGCGACTGCGCTGCCTGCGCAATTCCCGGCTACGAGAACGGCGTGCCGCCGCGGGCGCAGGCCGCTCACCAGGAAGCCGAATTCATGCTGGAGCAGATCGAGAAGCGGCTGAAGGGCGAGCCGCTCGGCGAATTCCGCTATCGCGATCTCGGCTCGCTGGTGTCGCTCGGCAAGTATTCCGCAGTCGGCAATCTGATGGGATCGCTGGTCGGTAAGAGCTTTCTGATCGAAGGCTATTTCGCTCGCTTCATGTATCGCTCGCTCTACAAGATGCACGAAGCGGCGCTGTACGGCCGCGGCCGCACCCTGCTCAGCGTGCTGTCTGGCTCCACACGACCCACCCCCACGGTGAAGTTGCACTAGCCTTCCGAGCTGCCTCGGGTCGCCCCGGTGTCTCCCGGACAGCCTGTGCGACCGCCGTAGGTTAGATTGGCGGCGTAACGGCTGATTCGGGCGCACAGGGAGGTCGCACGTGACGGGAGGAGTTCAGTCTCGCGAGGTGCCGCTGATGGGGCAGGGCGAGCGCGATTTGCGGCTCGATTTCCTGCGCGGCGTCGGCCAGTGGATGATCTTTGTTGATCACATCCCGTACAATTTCCTCAACTGGTTCACGCTGCGCAACTACGGCTTCTGCGACGCCGCTGAATTCTTCGTTTACATCTCCGGCTATTCGATCGGGTTCGCTTACGGACCGGCGGTGCGTGCCGGCGAGATGGTCGCGGCGACCAAGCGACTGTGGACCCGCGCGGCGCAGCTCTATGTCGCGCACATCTTCCTGTTCCTGTTCTTCACCGCGCAGATCTCCCGTGCGGCGCGTCGGTTCGACAATCCGATGTACAAGGACGAGTTCAACGTCGCGCAATTCCTCGAAAATCCTGACGTGATGATCCAGCAGGCGCTGCTGCTGAAGTACAAGCCGGTCAATCTCGACGTGCTGCCGCTGTACATCGTTCTTGTGGTTGCCGCGCCGCTGATCCTGTGGGGCCTGCTGCGAAGGCCGACTCTGACGCTGGTGTGCTCCGGCCTGCTGTACCTCGTCTCTCGCCACTTCGGCTGGAATCTGCCGTCTTTCCCCGACGGACATTGGTATTTCAACCCGTTCGCCTGGCAGTTTCTGTTTGTGTTCGGCATCTGGTGCGGCTTCGGCAATGGCCCGCAAATTCGGCCCTGGGTGAAGTCGCTGCCCAATCAGATCCTGAGCTGGACGATCGTGCTGGTCGCGCTGGTGATCGCGTTGTCGTGGAATTTCGAAGCGCTCTACGGCCTGGTGCCGGAGTCGATCGGCAAGATCCTGTATCCGATCGACAAGACAAGCCTGGCGCCGGTGCGTCTGATCCACTTCCTCGCACTGCTTGCGATCGTCGTGAAGCTACTGCCGCCGGATCTGCCGGCGCTACGCTCCGAGCATCTGCGCCCGATCATCCTGTGCGGCCAGCGCTCGCTGCCGGTGTTCTGCTTCGGTGTGATCCTCGCCTTCACGGCGCATTGGATCCTGGTGCAGGTGTCGGGCAGCATCGCGATGCAGATCCTGGTCAGCGTCGGCGGCATCGGCCTGATGACCGGCGTGGCTTGGCTCGCGACCTGGTACCGGACGCTGCCGACGCTGGTGACGGTGCCTGCGACGGTGCCGGTCGATCACGGCGACGAGGTGCCGGCGGAAGCCGAGAAGGCGTCGATCGCTGAGCCCTCCGCTCCGGAGCGGGGGCCGACCGAGCGCGCTTGACTCGCTGTACCGATCAGTACAGTCTCGCTGCGTTGAGTTCGCAGTGGAGAAGCCGTCATGTCTCGTCCCCCGTTGCCGCCGTTCACCCGCGAGACCGCAACCCAGAAGGTGCGGATGGCCGAAGATGCCTGGAACTCGCGTGACCCGGCGCGGGTGTCCCTGGCCTACACGCCCGACAGCCGCTGGCGGAATCGCGCCGAGTTTCTGCAAGGCCGCGACGCCATTGTCGAATTCCTGACCCGTAAATGGGCGAGGGAACACGATTATCGGCTGATCAAGGACCTCTGGGCGTTCGACGGTCGGTTCATCGCGGTGCGGTTTCAGTACGAGTGGCACGATGAAGCCGGGCTTTGGTATCGCTCCTATGGCAACGAGCAGTGGGAATTCGACGACGACGGACTGATGCGGCGGCGGGAGGCCTCCATCAACGACGTCGCGATCAGCGAGGGCGACCGCCGCTTCCACTGGTCGGCACCCGGTCCGCGTCCCGACGATGTGCCGGGGCTCGCCGCAGAGCCGTTCTGACCGTGCCGGGAGAGAGATGAAGGACCGAGCCTCCCTGCTGCCGCTGCTTGGCGAAGTATTTCGGACCCACGGCTACGAAGGGGCGTCGCTGGCGCTGATCACCGAGGCGACTGGGCTCGGCAAGGGGAGCCTGTATCACTTCTTCCCCGGCGGTAAGAAGCAGATGGCCGAAGAGGTGCTGGCCGAGATCGACGGCTGGTTCGAGGCCCACATCTTCGCGCCGCTGCGCGATCCGTCCGATCCTCCTGCCGCCATCGCGGCGATGCTCTCGGGCGTGGACGAATATTTCCGCTCGGGTCGTCGCGTCTGCTTGGTCGGGGTGATCGCGCTCGGCCGTGCGCGCGATGAATTCGCCGCGCCGGTGAACGACTATTTCGCTCGCTGGCAGGACGCGCTGGCGGCGGCGCTACGCCGCTGCGGAGTGTCGGCCGCCGCGGCCCGGCGCCGTGCCGAGGATGCCGTGCTGTCGATCCAGGGCGCCCTGGTGCTGGCGCGCGCGCGCGACGATGCCGCCGTGTTCACACGCGCATTGTCCGAATTGAAAGGGCGACTGCTGGCTGCGTAGCGTGCCTCAGAGTGTACCCGTGGGTTCCAGGCCCTCGGTCATCCGCTTCGTTGACGACCTCGTTCCTGGCTTGGACAGGCAAACATTGTTCGGCATGCTGTCGGCCAAGGACGACGATGATCGTCTTACAGCCGAGGGAGACGCACGCCATGCTCTACGCCATCCTTTGCTATCACGATGAGGGCTTTGTCGGCTCCTGGAGCCGCGAAGAAGACGCCGCCGTGATGGAGAAGCTGAAGGTGGTGCACGGCAAGCTCGCCGAGGCGGGCCGTCTTGGGCCGGTGGCGCGGCTGCTGCCGACCACCGCGGCGACGACCCTGCGCAAGGATTCCGAGCCGCCCGTCGTGATCGACGGTCCGTTTGCTGAAACCAAGGAGCAACTGCTCGGCTTCTATGTCGTCGAGTGTGATGGTCTCGACTGTGCGCTCGAGGTGGCGCGCGATCTCGGCCGCGCCAATCCCGGCGGGGCTTACGAGATCCGCCCGATCGGGCTGTTCATGCCGGGGACGGCGCAGCCATGACCGACCTCGCCTGGATCGAAACCGCGATCACCGCGGCGCGGCCCCAGGCGATCGGCGCGCTGCTGCGCTACTTCCGCGATCTCGACACCGCCGAGGAGGCGTTCCAGAACGCCTGCCTGCGGGCGCTGAATGCCTGGCCGCAGAATGGGCCGCCGCGTGACCCTACAGCATGGCTGATTATGGTCGGCCGCAATGTTGCGATCGACGATCTGCGGCGCGGCACGAAGCAACAGCCGCTTCCTGATGACGCGGTGATTTCCGATCTCGACGATGCCGAGGACGCGCTCGCCGAGCGGCTCGACGGCTCGCATTATCGCGACGACATCCTGCGGCTGCTCTTCATCTGCTGTCACCCCGAGCTGCCGCCGACCCAGCAGATCGCACTGGCGCTGCGCATCGTCTCGGGACTGACCGTGCCGCAGATCGCGCGGGCGTTCCTGGTGACCGATGCGGCGATGGAGCAGCGCATCACCCGCGCCAAGGCCAAGGTTGCGCGGGCCGGCGTACCGTTCGAGACCCCCGGCGCAGTCGAGCGCGCCGAGCGTCTCGGCGCGGTGGCGGCGATGATCTATCTCCTCTTCAACGAGGGCTATTCGGCCGCGGGCGAGACCGCCGGGGTCCGCGCGCCGCTGTGCGAGGAGGCGATCCGGCTGGCGCGCCTGTTGCTGCGGCTGTTTCCGTCCGAGCCGGAGATCATGGGGCTGACGGCGCTGATGCTGCTACAGCACGCCCGGGCGCCAGCGCGGTTCGATTCCGGCGGCACGATCGTGCTGCTGGAGGATCAGGACCGTAGCTTGTGGAACGGCACGATGATTGCCGAGGGGCTAGCGCTGATCGACAAGGCGATGCGTCACCGCTGCACCGGCGCGTATCAGATCCAGGCGGCGATCGGCGCGCTGCACGCACGCGCGCCGCGCTATGAGGACACGGATTGGGCGCAGATCGATCTGCTGTACGGCTCGCTCGAAATCCTGCAGCCGTCACCGGTGATCACGCTCAACCGCGCGGTGGCGGTGGCCAAGCTGCGCGGACCGGAAGCGGCGCTGGCGATGATCGCGCCATTCGAAGCCCGGCTCGGCAGTTACTTTCATTACTTCGGTGCCAAAGGCGCGCTACTGCTGCAGCAAGGACGCTGCGACGAAGCGCGCACCGCGTTCGACCGGGCGATCGCCCTTGCCCGCACTCCGGCCGAGGTCTCGCACATCCGGATGCATCTCGACCGGCTGATGCGGGAGGCCGACGCGGCCGGGCGTGCGAGCGCGTAGTCGTCGGACTGACCAGGCGGCTAACTATTTTTGCGTTCACCGCGCAGCGACGGCAGGCCGATGCCGGCGGCGTCGAAGCCGCCGTCCACCGCTAGAATTTGTCCGGTGATGTAGCTGGCGCGATCGCTGCACAGGAAGAAGATGGCCTCCGCCAGCTCCTCCTCGAGGCCGTAGCGTGCCATCGGAATCGCGTCGCGATAGTCGGACCGGATGTCCGCAGTGTGGACCTGCTTGGCCATTGCGGTGTCGACCGGACCGGGCGCAACGCCGTTGACGCGGATGCCGAGCGCGGCGAGTTCGACCGCGCACTGCTTGGTGAAGTGCGCCAGCCCGGCTTTGCTCGACCCGTAGGCGACGCGCAGGGTCGAGGCACGGAGCGACGAGATCGATGTGATGTTGACGATCGCGCCCCCGCCGGAGTCGCGCATCAGCGGCACCGCGGCCTGGGTCATCAGGAACGGACCGGTCAGGTTGACGTCCATCACCCGCTGCCATTCGTCCGGCGTCGTCTCCATCAGCGGCTTGAACACCGCAATGCCGGCGTTGTTGACGAGCGCATCGAGCCGTCCGAACCGCTCAGTGACCGCAGCGATGTCGCGGGCGACCGACCCGCGATCGGCGACGTCACAATGCAGCGCAATGGTGCGTTCGGGCAGGGCCAACGCCTGCATTGCGGCGCGCAGTCCGTCATCGTCGCGGTCGAGCAGCGCCACCGACCAGCCGTCGGCGAGAAAGCGCTTGGCCGCTGCGAGTCCGATGCCGCGAGCGGCTCCGGTTACCAGCGCGACATGGGGCGAGGATGCGGTCATGGCTGTTCCAGTCATTTCAGTGTCATCGAGCGGATGGGATTGTTCAGCGGATCGGCGCGCGCCAAGGCAGCGGCGGCTTGACGATACACATGCCAGCGTCCCGCCGTTGCTGTCCAGCGCCGCACTGTCACGGCAGCCCTGTTGGGAACAAGTCGACGACATCCGGTTTACATCGAACTGAAATACAACTTCACATCCCGGCGGGACGACGCCGCCGCATTTCAGAAATTGGGAGGTTTCAATGCAAGACGAACTCGAAGAACGCATTCGCCATCGTGCCCAAGAGCTGTGGCATGCTCAGGGGCAGCCCGAGGGACGCAGCGAGGAATTCTGGTTGCAGGCTGAAAACGAAGTCCGCGGCGAGAAGGAAACCTACGACCAACTGAAGTCGGATCCGAGCATCACGACCAACAGCTGACCGTCGCTTACGGAAGCGCCGCCTGCGTTCTTTGCGGCGGCGCTTCGTTCGTTGGCACTAACGATCTTCGATAGGTCAACGCACGTAGAATACGACGCCGGCGATGGTCAGCAGCGCGGCGGCGGCAAGTAGATGCGCGAGCGCGCGCGATGCGGCGAGTTTGGTAGTGTCGTTCATGCGGTTTTCTCCCCAGTCTGCAGAGCCGTTGCTGCGGCCCGCGGGCATCACGATCGGAGACGACCTGCATCGCGCAGGCACAGCCCGGCAAATATGCGCCGGACGTGATCGTTGATGAGATACGCTGAACACCCCGCGACGACCATTCGCACTTAGAGTCCCCACTCTGCGAATAGCGACATTGGTAAGCTGGTCACTCAATGCGGCGGCAATTTGTCGGCGGATTGGTGCGCTGACGTGCGCTGCACTGCAAATCTTTCGCAGCCGATGTCGGCGGGCGCGGTTACCGATCGTCTTCAAGCTGACAATCCAGCAGGGAGAGTGATGATGCGTTTCATGATGCTGATGATCCCGAAGGGATACGAGGCGGCGAAGCCCGGGGTGATACCGGAAGCCGATGCCGTCGCGGCGATGATGAAATACAACGAGGCGCTGCAGCAATCCGGTGTCCTGATTACTTGCGACGGCTTGCATCCGCCGTCGATGGGCGCGCGCGTCAGCTTCGACACCGGCAAGCCGGTGGTTACCGATGGACCGTTCGCCGAAGTCAAGGAAGTGCTCGGCGGCTATTGGATGATCGAGGTGGCCTCGCGCGAGGAGGCGATCGCCTGGGCGACGCGCTGCCCCGCCGGGCCGAACGAGATCATCGAAATCCGCCAGGTGCAGGAGATGGCCGACTTTCCGGCCGAGATGCAGAGCGAACTGGCCGGCTTCGAGGCCATGCAGGCGGCCGGACGGCGCTGACCAGCACTCCGCAGCCTGCGTCGGGGCGCTTGATCCTCCGCCATGGTCTGGGGTGTTCCGCCAGTGGGCGCCCTGACGCTGCCTGCCGGCAATTGGGTTCGTGACCTTTACATCGCCCTCATGTAAGACCCCTTCACATGAGCTGGCGCAAGGAACAGGGCCGCGCCGAGCGCGGCTACCATCACGGCAATCTCAAGGAAGCGCTGCTGCAGGCAGCGCTTGGGCTGATCGCGGAGAAGGGCCCCGGCGGCTTCACCTTCGCCGACGCCGCGCGGATGGCCGGCGTCAGCCCGGCTGCGCCGTATCGCCATTTCCGCGATCGCGACGAGCTGCTGTCCAACATCGCCCAGCGCGGCTTCGAACTGTTCGAACAGGTGCTGACGAAAGCCTGGGACGACGGCCGTCCCGACACCGTCACCGCGTTCATGCGGGTCGGGCGGGCCTATCTGGCGTTCGCCCGGAGCGAGCCGGCGTACTATTCGGCGATGTTCGAATCCGGTGTTCCAATCGACGTTAATCCGATGCTTCTGACCGCTTCGGAACGCGCCTTCAACGTGATCCGCGCCGCTGCCGAGCGTCTGGCGGCGTTGACACCGCCCGGCGTGACCCGGCCGCCGGCGCTTATGATGGCGTTGCACATCTGGTCGATGTCGCACGGCATAGCCTCGCTGTTCGGCCGCGGCGATGCCGCGCGGCGCAAACTGCCGATGGCGCCCGAGGAGCTGCTGGAGGCCAGCGTGTTGATCTACCTGCGGGGTCTCGGGTTCTCGACCGACTCTGCGTCGGCGGCCGAAAAGCCTGCAGAACCAAAGCGATCCGGCCCCTGGGGCCCGGCTGCTTGATCGCCCCGCTCACCGCAAGGTGAGCCCTGCGGCGAAAAATCCCCCAAACCTCGGACCGGTCTTTCTTGACAAACCAATAGAACCGCCCAAGTATGTAAATGTTATTTACATTCACAACGGCATCGAGCCGATGGAGAAGCAAATGGCCAACGCCGCTGACTACGAACGATGGGGTCCCGCCGGGGCGCGCTACCAGCCCGCGCTACGGTCGTCCTGGAGTCCGGGCTGGATCCTTCTGACGGTGGCCGGCTTCATCGTCTGGTGGCCGATTGGCCTTGCACTTCTCTTCTACACACTCTGGAGCAGAAACATGGGTTGCTGGGATCGCGATCGCTTCGCGGGCAAGATGGAGCGGATGCAGTGGAAGATGGAGCGGATGCGCAACCGCATGGATCGCGGCGGCTTCGGCTTCGGCCCGCCGACGAGCGGCAACCGCGCGTTCGATGAATATCGGATGGAGACGCTGCGCCGGCTCGAAGAAGAGCAGGTCCAGTTCAAGGAATTCCTCGACCGCCTGCGCCACGCCAAGGACAAGGAAGAGTTCGACGCGTTCATGGCGCAGCACCGGACCAAGCCGAATCCGTCGCCCGACAATTCGGCGCAGGGCTGATCAGCGCCCTGATCTGACCCTCCAGCGCCAACCCGCCGCCCGCCTGAGCCCCCAGGCGGGCGGCTTCTTTTTTGTCGCGCTTTTGCTCGCGGCAATGTCACATCGCGCGGCGCTGTCTCGTCCTATGCTCGTCAACCAAGGGAGACGACCATGATACCGCGCCTCAACCCCGCCGCTGCCGCGCCAGACGCCTACAAGGCGATGGTCGCGCTGGAAAAATACATCCAGGGCAGCGGCCTCGAGCCGAGCTTGATCGAACTGGTCAAGATGCGCGCCTCGCAGATCAACGGCTGCGCATTCTGTCTCGACATGCACAGCAAGGACGCCCGCGCCCGTGGCGAGAGCGAGCAGCGGCTGTATCTGCTTAATGCCTGGCGGGAATCGCCGCTCTACACCGATCGTGAGCGCGCCGCGCTCGGCTGGACCGAAGCGCTGACACTGGTCGCGCAAACCCAGGCGCCGGACCAGGACTACGCGGCCGTGAAGTCGCATTTCAGCGACGCCGAACAGGTCAATCTGACGTTGCTGATCGGGGCGATCAACACCTGGAACAGGATCGCGATCGGCTTCCGGCTGCTGCATCCGACCCCAGCCGTCGCGCATGCCAAGGCCTCCTGATCCAGCTATGTCCGACGATGCCGCAGCGAGCTTCGCGCCGCTGCGGCCGCGGCTGTTGCGCGTCGCCTATCGGATGCTGGGCTCGATCAGCGAAGCCGAAGACGTCGTGCAGGACGCTTACTTGCGCTGGCACCGCAGCGATCGTCGCGACGTTCGCGATCCGGCGGGCTTTCTCACGCGCACCGTCACGCGCCTGTGCCTCGACGTGCTGAAGTCCGCTCGGCAGCAGCGCGAGACCTATGTGGGGCCGTGGCTGCCGGAGCCGATCATTGCCCCGGAGCTTGAGCCTGATGGCGATGACATCACCCTCACTTTGATGCTGGCGCTCGAGCGGCTGTCGCCACTGGAGCGGGCCGCATTCTTGCTCCACGACGTGTTCGGTGTCGGCTTCGATGAGATCGGAACGACGCTCGGACGTGATGCGGCCGCCTGCCGCCAGCTTGCGGCGCGAGCCCGGGCGCATGTCCGTGCTGAGCGGCCGCGCTTTCCGGTCTCGGCAGAGCAGGGGCAGGCGATCGCCGCGGCGTTCTTCCAGGCTTCGCGGAGCGGCGATCTCGCCGCGCTGACGTCGCTGCTCGCGAACGAGGTCGTCTTTGTCAGCGATGGCGGTGGCAAACGGCCGGCAGCGATCAACCCGGTGCATGGCAGCGATCGGGTGACACGCCTGCTTGTCGGCATCGCGCGTAAGGCGCCGCCGGGGGCGAGTTCGCTGCTTGCGGTTCAGCTGATTGACGGCCTGCCGGGCTTCGTCTCGCGCGAGCCGGACGGGCTGATCCAGACCACAGCGCTCGAAATGACGGATGGTCGGATCGTCGCGATCTATGTGGTCCGGAACCCTGACAAGCTTCGGCATCTGATCCCCGTGCAGCCCTCCGCCGGTCTGCACTGAGCGCATCCGGCCGTCCCACTACGGCCCGCCGGCAGCCGTCCGGCTCCCGATCACTGGTATTTTCCCTGTTATAGTAACCCCTTATTAACCCTGATGAGGGTTTGGTGAGGAACGTCAAAATGCGGCATCAGCCCTTGTTTTGACACGTTGACAGGGGATTGAGGGGCCGGCTTCGGACAGGCCATCCCCTGCGACAACTGAAGGCTCCCACGGTGGCGCTTGGGCCAGATCGCGGCGCGTGGCCGCGGGGAGCCGGAGCCTTTGGCGGAATCGGCCGATGCCGAAACGTGTGAGAGGATTGCGACGATGAACCCGGCCGACGTGACACAGCTTGCTCCGGCGGTCTCCACGGACGTGTCGCTGCTGTCGTTGTTCTGGCACGCCCACTGGGTCGTGAAGTCGATCATGCTCGGGCTGCTCGGCTGCTCGGTCTGGGTCTGGGCCATCGCGATCGACAAACTGCTGCTATTCTCCCGCACCAAGCGCGCAATGGATCGCTTCGAACAGGCGTTCTGGTCCGGCGAGTCGATCGACGAGCTGTACCGCGCACTGTCGGCGAAGCCGACGCATTCGATGGCCGCGTGTTTCGTCGCCGCGATGCGCGAGTGGAAGCGCTCGTTCGAAAGCCATTCGCGCTCGTTCGCCGGCCTGCAGATGCGGATCGAGAAGGTGATGAACGTCTCGATCGCCCGCGAGGTCGAACGGCTGGAGCGCCGCCTGCTGGTGCTGGCGACCGTCGGCTCGGCCGGCCCGTTCGTCGGTCTGTTCGGCACGGTCTGGGGCATCATGTCGAGCTTCCAGTCGATTGCCGCGTCGAAGAACACTTCGCTGGCTGTGGTCGCGCCCGGTATCGCCGAGGCGCTGTTCGCCACCGCGATCGGCCTGATCGCCGCAATTCCGGCGACAATTTTCTACAATAAGTTCACGTCGGAAGTGAACCGGCAGACGCAGCGGCTGGAAGGCTTCGCCGACGAGTTCTCGGCGATCCTGTCGCGGCAGATCGACGAGCGCACGTGAACGGAGGCCAGGTGAGCACAGCGGGCATTCGATCATGGGAATGAACGTAGCCACTGGCGGCGGAGGCGGCCGGCGTCGCGGCGGGCGACGCCCGGTGATGGCGGAGATCAACGTCACCCCGATGGTCGACGTGATGCTGGTGCTGCTGATCATCTTCATGGTCGCGGCGCCGCTACTCACCACCTCGATCGATATCGATCTGCCGGTCGCCCGTGGCGGCAATCAGATCCAGTCGAACTCGCCGCCGCTGACCCTGTCGGTCAAGCGCACCGGCGGCACCTGTAACTCGCAGGTCGAGCTGTATCTCGGTGATAGCCCGATCGCGGCATCCGAGCTTGAAGCCAAGATGAAGGCGATCCGCGAGACCCGGTCGGAGACCGACAACGTGGTGTATCTCCGGGGCGACAAGGACGTCTGCTATACGGACATGATGAAGCTGCTTGGCAACATCCGGACCGCGGGCTTCAAGGCCAACATCGTCATCGTTCCCGAACAGGGGAGTTGAGCCGGCACCGCCGGCGTCGGCCGCGAAGGTGGAGCAGGAATTCTGAAGGTGAAGATCGACAAGACATGGGCTGCGTCGGTGGCGTTGCACGCTCTCGTGCTCGGCTGGGCCATGCTGTCTTTCACCTCGAAGGCGTTCGAACTTGAGCCGCAGGATTCGGTCGCGGTCGACACCATCTCCGAAGATCAGCTCGCCAAGGTGATGGCCGGTATGCGCACCGGCAAGAAGGATAACCCCAAGCCGCTGGTCGAGAAGGTCGCCGAGGCCAAGCCGGTCGACGACACGGTCGGCAAGATCAGCGAGAAGGCGCCGGTGGTCACCGACACCTCGCCGCCGCCCCAGCCCAAGCCGAAGCCGGAAGAGAAGCCGGTGGAGAAGAAGCCTGATCCGCCCAAGCCGGTGGTGAAGGAAGAGCCGAAGAAGGAAGAGCCCAAGAAGGCGGAGAAGAAGCCGGAGCCGGCGAAGGAAGAGGCCAAGGAAGCGGAGAAGAAGCCGGAGCCGAAGGTCGATCCGATCGCTGAGGCGCTGAAGAAGGAAGAGAAGAAAAAGCCGCCGCCGAAGCCGACCGAAACCGCCGCCAAGCCGCCGGAGCAGACCAAGCCGAAGCCTGAGCGGGTGTTCGACCAGTCGAAGATCGCGGCGCTGCTCGACAAGCGCGACCCGACCCGCAATGCCGTGGCCGGTGACGTGTTGAACTCGAACGCGGCGCTCGGGTTGTCGAAGGGCAAGTCCGCGGACAATTCGGCGACCTGGGGCGCGATGTTCCAGTCGCAGGTCGAGCGCTGCTGGAAGAAGCCGTATGGCGGCATCGAAGCGCAGCGTGCCGAGGCTTCCTTCGTGATCCGCCTGAAGCGCGACGGGACTCTCGAAACTCTGCCGCAGCCGGAAGGCCATCCGGCGACGCCGTATCTGCGCGTGTATCAGGAGAGTGCGCTGCGGGCGATCATCGAATGCCAGCCGTATAATCTGCCGGCACAGTTCTTCGACGAATGGAAGTTCTTCGCGCCCGTGTTCACCGATCGACGTCCGTAATGCGAACCTCCGCTCACCATTGCTCGCGCCGCCCGGCGCGGATCACCTGACCGACCCGATGGATTGCCCGCCATGTCGTTTGACCTCAATCGCCGCCAATTGATGATCTCCGCCGCGACGGCCGCTGGCGCGCTCGCGCTCGGCCCCGCCCGCGATGCCTTCGGTCAAGCCCGGGTGCAGATCACCGAAGGCAACGTCGCCCCGCTGCCGATCGCGATTCCGAACTTCGTCGCCGGCACGCCGTCGGACGCTGAAGTGGGCACCGGCGTGTCGCAGGTGATCACCAACAATTTGAAGCGCTCGGGACTGTTCGCGCCGATCGATCAGGCCGCGTATCTGGAAAAGATCACCAACATCGACGTGCCGCCGCAGTTCAAGAGCTGGGCGAGCATCAACGCGCAGGCGCTGGTGACCGGGCGGATGACCCGGCAGGGCGACGGCCGCCTCAAGGCCGAATTCCGGCTGTGGGACGTTGCCACCGGCCAGCAGCTTGCCGGCCAGCAGTATTTCACCTCGCCGGAATATTGGCGGCGCATCGCCCACATCATCTCGGACCAGATCTATGAGCGTCTGACCGGCGAGAAGGGTTACTTCGACAGCCGCGTGGTGTTCATCGACGAGAGCGGCCCGGCTGACCGGCGCGTCAAGCGGCTGGCGCTGATGGATCAGGATGGCGCCAACGTGCGCTATCTCACGCGCGGCAGCGATCTGGTGCTGACGCCGCGGTTTTCGCCGACCAACCAGGAAATCACCTACATGGAGTTCGGCCAGGGTGAGCCGCGGGTGTATCTGTTCAACGTCGAGACCGGCCAGCGCGAGATCGTCGGCAATTTCCCCGGCATGTCGTTCGCGCCGCGGTTCTCGCCGGATGGCCAGCGCATCATCATGAGCTTGCAGCAGGGCGGCAACTCCAACCTGTTCGTGATGGATTTGCGCTCCAAGGCGACGACGCGGCTGACCGACACGCCGGCGATCGACACTTCGCCCTCCTACGCCCCCGACGGCAGCCGGATCTGCTTCGAAAGCGATCGCGGCGGTAAGCCGCAGATCTACATCATGCCGGCGAGTGGCGGTCAGGCACAGCGGATTTCATTCGGCGACGGCAGCTATTCGACCCCGGTGTGGTCGCCGCGCGGCGACTACATCGCCTTCACCAAGCAGGGCGGCGGCCAGTTCGCGATCGGCATCATGAAGCCGGACGGTTCTGGCGAACGCATCCTGACGTCCGGGTTCCACAATGAGGGCCCGACCTTCGCGCCCAACGGCCGGGTGTTGATGTTCTTCCGCGATCCGGGCGGAAACGCCGGCCCATCGCTGTTCACGGTCGACGTTTCGGGCCGCAACGAACTGCGGGTTCCGACCCCCGGTTACGCGTCAGACCCGGCCTGGTCGCCGCTGCTGTCCTGACCACTGAGCGTTGAACTCACCGTAAGTTCCGAGCAGAGATTTACGGTGAGTTCCGCACGTGTCGTCGGTGCCGTTTCGGTGGACATCGCAATGATCCGCTAAGCATGTTCACTCAGAAAGACTTCATCAGCAGGGGTTACAACGGGTCCGAAAGGACACGCTTGCGCTTGATGCAGCTTGCCAGCCAGAAACGGAACTCCGAGCAAACGTCGCCTGCGATTCGCGCGGGCTTGGTCGACTCGTTGTTCATGAATCCGGCGCCGATGATTGTCGGAGCGTTCGGGCCTGCGATAGCCGGCGCGGTCATAGGGCTGGTCACTGGAAGCATCCTGAACTGGCTGTGCGTTCCGTTGTTCGTCCTCATCGGCTTCGCGCGGGCCGTGCAGATGCGTCGCTATCAGCAGCGCAACGCTCCGCTGACGGTGGAGGAGGCCGACGTCTGGGAGCGTCGCTATCGCTTGGGAGCGATCGCTCACGGTATCTCGCTCGGAGCCTGGTCGCTGGTGGTCTTGCTCGGTACCGACGACTCGGCCGCGCATATGCTGTGCGTCGCGACTGTGGTGGCATATACTTCGGCGGGTGTTGGACGGACCTTTGGCCGCCCCCAGATCTTCCATCTGCAGGTGCTGCTGAGCTGTGGTCCACTGATCTTCGCGATGGTGAGGGTCGGCGGGGTCTATTATCTCACGCTGGCGTTGCTCAGTGCGGTGTTCTTTATCTCGATCCGTCATCTGACATCGAGCCTGCAGCGAATCTATCTCAACGCCTGGATCGGCCGGGAGCGCGAGGCTGCACTGGCCAACCAGTTCGACACCGCGCTGAATAACATGCCGCACGGGTTGTGCATGTTCCGCGCCGACGGCCGCCTCGCTGTGATGAACCATCGCTTTGCCGAGATGATGCGGCTCCGGGACGAACTGGTCAAAGGCTCGCCCACCGCGACCGAAATCGTATCCGCGTGCGTAGCGATCGGCGCGATTTCAGCAGCGAGTGGCCGCCTGATCCTGTCGGAGATAGAGAGCGCGCTCGCGGGCGAGATCGTTACGGTCGGCGATGAGACGATTCCCCGGTCCTTGTGCTGGACCTTCCAGCCGATGGCGGACGGCGGCGCCGTGGTGCTGATCGAAGATATCACCGAGCGTCGCAACGCCGAAGCGCGGATCGTTCATCTTGCGCGTTACGACGAGCTCACGGCGCTGCCGAACCGGGTCAGCTTCCGGGACGAAATTGAGCGCATTCTTGAGGCCGAGCACGGCAGGGGCAAGACCCGGCTTTCGGCGCTGTTGTTCATCGACCTCGACCAGTTCAAGCAGATCAACGACACGCTCGGCCATCCATGCGGCGATCGGCTGCTGTGCTCCGTTGCCGAACGGCTGCGTGACATGCTGCGGCCGGACGATTATGTGGCGCGATTCGGTGGCGATGAATTCGTCGTATTCCAGCAGAACATCGCCTCGAACGAAGATGCTGCGGCGCTGGCTCGCCGAATCGTCGATCGGTTGAGCGACCGCTATCTGATCGATCATCACGTTGTTGAGATCGGTGCCTCGATCGGCATTGCGATGACGTCGCCGGGCACCAAGGCCGACATCCTTCTCAAGAATGCCGATATGGCGCTGTATCGCGCCAAGGCCGACGGCCGCGGCAATTATTGCTTCTTCCGCGAGGAAATGGCGCAAACCGTCGAGGCCCGCCGCATCCTCGAGCTCGATCTGCGCAAGGCGCTCGCCAACGAAGAATTTGAGCTGTACTACCAGCCACTGGTGAATCTCAAATCCGGCAAGATCACCACCTGCGAAGCGCTGCTCCGCTGGAATCACCCGGTGCGCGGGACGGTATCACCGGTCGATATTATTCCGGTCGCCGAGGACATGGGGCTGATCGTCGACCTCGGTCGCTGGATCCTGCGTAAGGCCTGCATGGAATGCATGCTGTGGCCGGAGCCGGTAAGTGTCGCGATCAACTTCTCTCCGCAGCAGTTCCATCAGCGTGACGTGCTGACAGAAGTGCGTTACGCGCTTGAAGTTTCCGGCCTGCCTGCCAGCCGGCTGGAGATCGAAATCACCGAGTCTTCGTTGCTGCGGAATACGCAGTGGACGCACGACGCTTTGCAGCAGCTTCACGCCGAAGGCGTTCGAATCTCGCTCGACGATTTCGGCACTGGCTATTCGTCACTCAGCTATCTGCACAGCTTCCCTTTGCAGAAGGTGAAGATCGACCGCTCGTTCCTCGAGGGGATCGACAGCGACCGGCCGCTGACTCTGTTGCGCGGCGTCGCTCGTCTCAGCAGCGATCTTGGCATGTCGGTGGTCGTGGAAGGCATCGAAACCAACGAGCAGCTCGAATTGATCAGCGCCGACGGCACCGTCACCGAGGCGCAGGGCTATCTGTTCAGCCGTCCGGTCCCCGCCCAGCGCATTCGGCAATTGCTGAACGCGTCGCAGGGGGTGCGCCAAAAAGACGGCAAAGTGCTTTCTTTGCCGACTCGATCGATCGCCTAAGTCCCCTTTTCGGGGCCCGATCTCAGGTAAAATTTCCTCGAACTTCTCCATTGTCGCTGGATATTCACTAAAGTGGAATTATAAGAATTAACCCTAATAGTTCTAATGCTTTGCCGGTCCGTTAAGGATTCGTTAACATTTTCGTACGGTCGGTAGCCTGTGTTGTGTCGGGACATGTGGGTGGGGTGAGAGCGATGGGAGTCGTACGACCAGCTGAACAGCAAAGCCGGATCGCCGCCCGCAGGGTCGCGTTGCTTGAGAAGGTGGACTATCGACTCGCTGAAACTCCGGCAGAACGCGAGGCGATCTACCGGTTGCGATATCGCGCCTATCTCAAAGAAGGGGCGATCGACGCCAACAGCAGCGGCATCGTTACTGACCGGTACGATGATCTTCCGAATTCATGGATCTTCGGCGTGTTCTATGAGGGGGAGCTCAGCAGCTCACTGAGGATCACAGTTGCATCTCCGGATCATCATGACTGCCCATCGATGGACGTTTTTCCGGATTTTCTTCAACCCTGGCTTGCTGAGGGCAAAGTTATCGTGGACCCCACGAGGTTCGTGGCCGATCCGACAAGCGCCAACCGGCTGCCCGAACTGCCATATCTGACTCTGCGTCTGGCCTATGTCTCGTGTGAGTACTTTAACGCGGACATCGGCCTTGCCTCGGTGAGGACCGAGCATCAGGCATTTTATCGCCGGGTGATGATGCGTTCGATCTGTGAATCGCGGCCGTATCCAGGATTGAAAAAGCCCATCGGGCTCATGGAGATCGACTTCCCCGCGATGCACGACAAGCTGTTCGCCCGTTATCCGTTCTTGCGCTCCAGTGAATCCGAGCGGCGCAGCTTGTTCGAACCGGCGACAGGTGTTCCAAATCTGACTTTGGCCGAGGCTCCAAATCTCGTGCCGATCGCTCCCATCGGTCGCACGTGTCTTTGACCGCACTCGGTTCTTGCGACGATTAGATCGAGCTGGCTTTCAGATCGATCGCCGGCATCGACCGGCGGTCGCCAATTATTGGAAGCTTTGGCCTTTCTCCGGCGCTCACAGCTCTCCACGCTTCCAACGCTTATCCGGGAATGGAACGCCACGGCTTCACTCTGGCGCCACATTTGCTCCTCATTAACCATCACGTTTGCTTTTGGCCGACCGGGGGCAATTGATCGAGTTCGGCAACACCTCGTCAAGGTTGACGGAACGTTCGCTTAACCATCGCCCTGTAGACCGAAAACACAGTCGGAATATCGCGAGCGTGGAGGCTCCGGAATGACCAATCACAAGCGAATCCTCCAGGGATTGAAGGTGGCCGCGGTGCTCGCGGTGGCCCTGTCGATGGGGGCTTGCGCGAACAAGAATGGGCTCGGTGGTGCCGATGGCGCGATGGCTGGTGCGGCCACCCCGGGCAGCCAGCAGGATTTCGTCGTCAACGTCGGTGACCGCGTGTTCTTCGAGAGCGATCAGTCGGATCTGTCGCCGCAGGCGGCCGCGACCCTCGACAAGCAGGTGCAGTGGCTGCAGACTTACAGCCGCTACACCTTCACCATCGAAGGCCACGCCGACGAGCGCGGCACCCGCGAGTACAACATCGCGCTCGGCGCGCGTCGTGCGCAGTCGGTCCGCAACTATCTGGTGTCGCGTGGTATCGACGCGCAGCGGATGCGGACCATCTCCTACGGCAAGGAACGCCCGGTCGCGGTCTGCAACGACATCTCGTGCTGGTCGCAGAACCGCCGCGCCGTCACGGTGCTGAACGCCGGCGCCTGATCGCCGGCCTCAATCGAAGTCGCAAAACGGCGCCGCGGGGCGCCGTTTTTGTTTTCGGTGGCGGCTTTGGCCGTCGCCTCAGTCACATTTTTGGCGTAGTACGGCGATCAATCCAGCGCCACTTGTTTGGCCGCCCTCGAACTCGTCGGACTGTCATGTCATCTGGTTTTGCCGTCTCCGCGCGCAGCCTCGCTTTGATGGCGACGCTCGCTTTCGCCGCTCCCGCGCTGGCCCAGCAATATGGCGGCGAGGTCGATCCCGAGATCCGTATCCAGCAGCTCGAGGACCGGCTGCGGACGCTGACCGGCCAGAATGAAGAGCTGCAGTACCGCAACCGTCGGCTCGAAGAGCAGGTTCGGCAGTTGCAGAGCGGCGCCGGTGCGCCGGGTGCTCAGCAGCCCGCCCCTAATCAGGCGGCGACGCCGCCGGCCGCTCCGCAGCAGCCTTATAGCCAGCCCGCGCAGCAACCGGCTTACGGCCAGCAGCAGCCGGGTTACGGTCAGCCGCAGGCCCCGATGGTTCAGCCGCAACCGGCCGTGCCGCAGGGCGGCGGCCGCCGTGGCGACGCGTTCGATCCGTCGCGCGATCCCAACGCGCCCGGTGTGCCGCGCGCGCTTGGCGGCGGCCAGCTGCCGATGGAGCAGAGCGGTGGCATGCCGGCCGGCCGCGCCGCCGGCGCTCCGATGGATCTGTCGAACGGCAATGGCGGTTACGTCCAGGGCGGCTATCCGCAAGGCGGCGCTCCGTCCGCCGCTAAGCAACCGCCCGCCGCCGCAGCCGGTGGCGCCTTGACGACGCAGCCGCCGTCGCAGACGCCGCGTGACGAATTCGATCTCGGCATTGGCTACATGCAGCGCCGCGACTACGCACTGGCCGAAGAAACCATGCGCAACTTCGCGCAGAAGTACCCCGACAATCCGCTGACTGCGGATGCGCAGTATTGGCTCGGCGAGAGCTTTTTCCAGCGCCAAATGTATCGCGACGCCGCCGAGGCATTTCTGGCTGTGACCAGCAAGCATGAGAAGTCCGGCAAGGCGCCGGATGCGCTGCTGCGGCTCGGCCAGTCGCTGTCGGCACTGAAGGAAAAGGAAGCGGCGTGCGCCGCGCTCGGCGAGATCGGCCGCAAATATCCGCAGGCGTCGTCGAGCGTGAAGAAGGCGGTCGACCGCGAGCAGAAGAAACTCAAGTGCTGAACCCAGCAGGCCTCGGCGGATAGCGGGGCCTGACAACCGGCAGGCAGACGGCCGATGTCCGGAACCGATCACGAGGCAGTATCTGCAACCGAGGCGCGGCGGCTGTTCGCCGACTGGAAGGCGGCGCCGGCGATCGTGCTGGCGGTCTCCGGCGGGCCCGACTCGCTGGCGCTGATGTGGCTCGCCGCCCGCTGGTGGAGGTCGTTGAAGCGAGGCCCGGCGTTGGCGGTCGTCACCGTCGATCACGGCCTCCGTCCTGAGGCAGCCGCCGAGGCGCGCGCGGTGAAGCGATTGGCGGCCTCGCTCGACCTTCCGCATCGGACGCTGCGCTGGAGTGGCGACAAGCCCAGCACGGGGATCCAGGCGGCGGCTCGCGGGGCACGTTATCGGTTGCTGGCGAAGGCCGCCAAAACGCTCGGTGCCTCGCATGTGATGACCGCGCACACCCGCGACGATCAGGCGGAGACCGTCCTGATGCGCCTGTCGCGTGGCAGTGGAATCGCCGGCCTTGCCGCGATGGCGCGGGAAATTGAGCGGGACGGGGTGGTGCTGGCACGGCCGCTGCTCGATGTTCCCAAGGCCCGGCTGATCGCCACGCTGGCCAAAGCTCGAATCGATTTCGCGACCGACCCGAGCAACGCCGATCCGCGCTTCACCCGCCCACGGCTGCGCGAGCTGATGCCGCAGCTTGCGGCCGAAGGCTGCGATGCCCGTTCGCTGGTTCGGTTGGCGGTCCGTGCGGCACGTGCCGATGCAGCGCTGGAACTGATGACCGACGGCGCTGAGCAGTTCTTGGCCTCGCTCGATGCCGGCTCGGAGCGCCCGGGCGTCGATGCACGCGCGTTCCTAGGGCTGGCTGCAGAAATTCAGATTCGTTTGTTGCTGCGAACCCTGTCCCGTCACGGCCACGAAGGGCCGCCGGAACTCGGCAAGGTCGAAGCGCTCGCGGAAGCGCTAAGCCAGGCGGCGGCGAGGAGCCCGCAAGCGGCAGCGAAGATTCGCCTCAAGCAGACCCTGGCGGGTGCCGTGATTTCTCTCACCGGTGACCGCCTGGTGATTGCCCCAGCCCCGCCGCGGCGTGGTCGGGTCCGCTGATGGTCTCTCCACGTACGTTTAACCACCTCCCTGGAGAGGGCCTTTGATCGCCACGATTTGAGCGAGAAACCGGTTAGAATGCGCCAAATAGTCCTGTGTGCTTCTCTTGGCAGGGGCTCGGCTCACACCTAGATTAGGCGAACCGGCTCTCGGGAAGCTCCCGCAGTGCCATTCGTTTCGGCGCCGCAGGGCCCACCTGGTCGCGATCCGCGCGACCCATAAGGAAGACCGATGAACGCCAATCTGCGCAATTTCGCCCTCTGGGTCATCATCGTGCTGCTGCTGTTGGCGCTGTTCACGCTCTTCCAGAATCCGGGCCAGCGCACCGCGTCGCAGGAAATTCCGTTCTCGCAGCTCCTCAGCGAGATCGACCAGAACCATGTTCGGGACGTGGTGATCCAGGGCCAGGAAATCCGCGGCACCTTCACCAACGGCTCGACCTTCCAGACCTACGCGCCGAACGATCCGTCGCTCGTGACCCGCCTGTACAACGGCAAGGTGTCGATCACCGCCAAGCCGCCGGGCGACAACGTGCCGTGGTTCGTGTCGCTGCTCGTGTCGTGGCTGCCGTTCATCGCGCTGATCGGCGTGTGGATCTTCCTGTCGCGGCAGATGCAGGGTGGCGCCGGCAAGGCGATGGGCTTCGGCAAGTCGCGCGCCAAGATGCTGACCGAAGCGCACGGCCGCGTGACGTTTGAAGACGTCGCCGGCGTCGACGAAGCCAAGCAGGACCTGCAGGAGATCGTCGAATTTCTGCGCGACCCGGGCAAATTCCAGCGTCTCGGCGGCCGCATTCCGCGCGGCGTGCTGCTGGTCGGCCCTCCCGGCACCGGTAAGACCCTGATCGCGCGCGCGGTCGCGGGCGAAGCCAACGTGCCGTTCTTCACCATCTCGGGTTCGGACTTCGTCGAAATGTTCGTCGGCGTCGGCGCCAGCCGCGTCCGCGACATGTTCGAGCAGGCCAAGAAGAACGCGCCGTGCATCATCTTCATCGACGAAATCGATGCGGTCGGTCGTCATCGCGGCGCCGGTCTCGGCGGCGGCAATGACGAACGCGAGCAGACCCTCAACCAGTTGCTGGTCGAGATGGACGGCTTCGAGGCCAATGAGGGCGTGATCCTGATCGCGGCCACCAACCGGCCCGACGTGCTCGATCCCGCGCTGCTGCGTCCCGGCCGCTTCGACCGTCAGGTCGTGGTGCCGAATCCGGACGTCGTCGGCCGCGAGCAGATCCTCAAGGTGCACGTTCGCAAGGTGCCGCTGGCGCCCGATATCAACCTGAAGAACATCGCGCGCGGCACTCCGGGCTTCTCGGGCGCCGACCTGATGAACCTCGTCAACGAAGCGGCGCTGATGGCGGCCCGGCGCAACAAGCGCATGGTCACTCAGTCCGAGTTCGAAGACGCCAAGGACAAGGTGATGATGGGCGCCGAGCGCAAGTCGCTGGTGATGACGGAAGAGGAGAAGCTCCTCACCGCGTATCACGAAGGCGGCCACGCCATCGTCGGCCTCAACGTCCCGGCCACCGACCCGATCCACAAGGCGACCATCATTCCGCGCGGTCGTGCGCTCGGCATGGTGATGCAGCTCCCCGAGCGCGACAAGCTGTCGATGTCGCTCGAGCAGATGACCTCGCGTCTCGCCATCATGATGGGCGGCCGCGTCGCCGAAGAGATGGTGTTCGGCCGCGAGAAGGTGACTTCAGGTGCCGCATCGGACATCGAACAGGCGACCAAGCTGGCGCGGATGATGGTGACCCGCTGGGGCCTGTCGGAAGAGCTCGGCACCGTCGCTTACGGTGAGAACCAGGACGAAGTGTTCCTCGGCATGTCGGTGTCGCGCACCCAGAACGCGTCCGAGGCGACGATCCAGAAGATCGACGCCGAGATCAAGCGGCTGGTCGAAGAGGGCTACAACGAGGCCAAGCGCATCCTCACCGAGCGTCGCGCCGACCTCGAGGCACTCGCCAAGGGCCTGCTCGAATACGAGACCCTGACCGGTGACGAGATCACAGACCTGATCAACGGCAAGAAGCCGAACCGCGAATCGGTGCTGGAGCCGTCGGGCCCCCGCACCTCGGCGGTGCCGCCGGCCGGCAAGCCGCGGCCGCGGCCCGATCCGGGCCTGGAGCCGCAGCCCCAGGCGTAAGCCGACCGGCCAAGCTGACTTCGAAAAACGCGGCGGCAACGCCGCGTTTTTTGTTGCGTGTCGCCCGCTGCCGCCGCGCTTGACCTGATCGCGCGAAGACCCCAGGCAGAAGGCGTCGTCACGGATCCTGCAATGACCACTCACATCACCAAAGCGCCGGCGTACTGGTCGCGCGACGCGATCTGGCCCGGCATCGTCGCGATCGGCCCGATGCTGCCCGGCACGCTGGCGTTCGGCATGGCGTTCGGCGCACTGTGTGCGCAGAAGAACTTCACGCTGGCCGAGGTCGAAGTGATGATGGCCACCGTCTATGGAGGGCTGTCGCAGTTCGTCGCGGTCCAGGCTTGGCCAGATCGGCTGACGCCGTCGACGATCGCGGCGCTGGCGCTGCTCACCACCACCGTCAACATCCGCTTCTTCCTGATGACGGCGTCGATGCGGCCGTGGTTCGGCACGTTGCCGGCGTGGCAGGCTTATCCCCCGCTGCTGCTGGTTACCGATGGCGGCTGGCTCGCAGCGATGCGCTATCGTGAGCATGGCGGCGCCAATGCCTGGTTCTACCTCGGCGGCGCGTTGGTTCTGTATCTGGTGTGGCTGGTCTCGGCGATTCCGGGCTTTCTGCTCGCCGAACAGCTCGCTGATCCGAAGAAGTTCGGCGTCGACATCGCGATGCCGGCGTTCTTCGCGGCGCTCTTGGTACCAGCCTGGAAGGGGCCGCGCCGGGCGATTACTTGGCTCGTGTCGGGGATCGTCGCCCTGACGGTGCATTGGCTGATCCCGGGCTATTGGTTCATCATTGCCGGCGCGCTGTCAGGTGCGATCACCGCCGGACTGATGGATGAACCGCCAGTGGCGACGTCCCACGCGGGGCATTCGTCATGACCGATATGCTCCGCAGCGACGTGATGATTGCCTTCGCCATCATGACTGCCGTCACCGTCGCGTCCCGGCTCGGCGGCTACTTCATGATGCGCTATGTCGAGGTCACGCCGCGGGTGAGGCGGATGCTCGATGCGCTGCCCGGCTCGATTATCGTCGCGGCGGCGCTGCCGGTGGCGGTCAATGGCGGGCCGATCGTCATGCTCGCGCTGGCGGCCGCGATCGCGGTGAGTGTGCTGCGTCGCAATGACTTTCTGGCAGTCATAACCGGTATGTTAGTAGCGGCGGCGGCCCGAGCTCTGGGGCTGCCGGGCTAGTTTGCAGGAATGCTATTCATTTCATTACCGTAAGGGCTTGCCTTCGCTTCTGAATAAGTGTTCACTTTTTTCACTGATTTGGTGAGGGTGTTCCGTCCGTTTCCCTCGCTACTCCAGCAACTTGATGAGCGCGCCGGTCGATTTTGTCGCACACTGCGGCCGCGCTCGTTCCAGGACGAACACGCCATGGTTTACCGGCGAACCCACCAGGTGGTTAAGCGCTTAGCAGCGCGCCGCAGCGCTATCCTCGCTGCAGCGCGTGAGACCGCCGCCGAAGGCGGAATGGCCGCGGTGCAGATCGCGCCGGTGGCAGCGCGTGCCAAGGTCGCCGCAGGCACCGTGTACCGTTACTTTCCCTCCAAAGCCGATCTGATTTCGGAACTCATCGCCGACGTCTCGCGCGACGAGCTCGCAGCGATCCGCCGTGCAGCCGACGCAGCGCCTGGGCCGTCTTCAGCACTGGCGGCGGCGGTCACCACGGTCGCGGTGCACGTATTGTCTCATCGCAAGCTGGCGTGGGGCATCTTGGCGGAACCCGTCGATGTCGATGTGTCCGCCTCACGGCTCGCCAGTCGCCGTGAGATCGCCGGCGAGATCGAACTGCGGATCACTGCCGCGGTGCGCGCCGGCCATCTGCCTGCGCAAGACACCGCGCTCGCTTCGACCGCGCTGCTTGGCGCGGTGCACGAATCGCTGGTGGGCCCCCTGGCGCCGGACAATCTCGACGACCCGGCGAAACTCCGTGATGCGGTGCAAACCGTCACGCTGCTGGCGCTTCGTGCGGTCGGGGTGATGGATGCCCGCGCCCGAGGCCTCGTGGTTCAGGCGGTGGTGCCGCCGCGTAGTCTGGTCGGGGCCTGATCAGTTCCAGTTTGCTCTGCGCGAGTGCGCTGGCTATGACAATCAGCGTATCCTGATCCGACCGTTTCCGCTCGCGGCGCGACAACCGCCTCGCGCACAGCAGCCTGCGCAGGAGTATCTCGCATGACTATTCTGATGCCGGAGCCGGATCAGTCGGTGCTGGCCCGTCGCGACGAGATCATCGCGGCGTTGCGCAAGATCGTGCCGGGCGAGGGCGTGATCTCCAGTGCCGCCGAAATGAAACCCTACGAGTCCGACGGCCTGATGGCGTATCGTCAGCCGCCGATGGTGGTGGTGTTGCCGAGCACGACCAAACAGGTTTCCGAGGTGCTGCGCTATTGCCACCAGAACGGCATCAAGGTGGTGCCGCGTGGCTCCGGCACCTCGCTGTCCGGCGGCGCGTTGCCGCTCGCCGATGGCGTGCTGCTTGGCCTCGGCAAGTTCAAACGGATCCGCGAGATCGACTTCGATAATCGCGCGGTGGTGGTCGAGCCCGGAGTCACCAATCTGGCGATCAGCCAGGCGGTCGATCATGCCGGCTTCTACTACGCGCCCGATCCGTCGTCACAGATCGCCTGTTCGATCGGCGGCAACATCGCCGAGAACTCCGGCGGCGTGCACTGCCTGAAATACGGCATGACCACCAACAACGTCCTCGGCTGCGAAATCGTGCTGATGACCGGCGAGATCCTCAAGATCGGCGGCAAGGCAGCCGAATGCGCAGGCTACGATCTGATGGGCGTCATCACCGGTTCCGAAGGGCTGCTCGGCGTCATCACCGAAGTCACCGTGCGGATCCTGCGCAAGCCGGAAACGGCGCGGGCACTGATGATCGGCTTCCAGAGCGTCGAGGCGGCCGGACAGTGTGTGGCCGACGTCATCAGCGCAGGCATCATTCCGGGAGGCATGGAGATGATGGACAAGCCGGCGATTCACGCCGCCGAAGCCTTCGTTCATGCCGGCTACCCACTCGACGTCGAGGCGCTGCTGATTATCGAGCTCGACGGTCCGCAAGTCGAGGTCGATGAACTGATCAGCCGTGTCGAGGCGATAGCGCTCGGCTGCGGCTCGACCACCTGCCAGATCTCCACCAGCGAGCAGCAGCGGCTATTGTTCTGGAGCGGCCGCAAGGCGGCGTTCCCGGCGGTGGGACGAATCTCGCCGGACTATCTGTGCATGGACGGCACGATTCCGCGCAAACAGCTTCCGCTGGTGCTGCGGCGGATGAACGAGATGTCCGAGAAATACGGCCTGCGCGTCGCCAACGTATTCCATGCCGGCGACGGCAATCTGCATCCGCTGATCCTGTATGATGCCAACAAGCCAGGCGAGCAGGACGCGGCCGAAGCTTTCGGGGCAGACATCCTCAAGCTGTGTGTCGAGGTCGGCGGCGTGCTGACCGGCGAGCATGGGGTCGGGATCGAGAAGCGCGATCTGATGCCGGAAATGTTCTCCGACATCGATCTCAACCAGCAGCAGCGGCTGAAATGCGCGTTCGACTCCGAAGGTCTGCTCAACCCCGGCAAAGTGTTCCCGACGCTCCACCGCTGCGCCGAGCTCGGACGCATGCATGTCCACAAAGGCCAATTGCCGTTCCCGGATATTCCGCGGTTTTGACGGATAGCTGGTTCTGAAACATGGCCGAACTTTCCACGTCATTGCGAGCGAAGCGAAGCAATCCGGCGCCGAGCACAGAACTTGATTGCTTCGTCGCTTCGCTCCTCGCAATGACCGCCGAGGATTGGCTCTCTGACCTAATTTGAAGGACGACGTTTGCCCGTGGACACGCTGAAAGTACGCGACGCGCAGGAGGTCGAGGACGCCGTGCGCGCCGCGATCGCCAATGAGCAGCCGATCGAGATCGTCGGCCATGGCAGCAAACGCTCCATCGGCCAACTGATGTCGACCAATGCGGTGCTGGAGTTGTCGGCACTCAACGCCGTCACTGCCTACGAGCCCAACGAACTGATCATCACCGTGCAGGCCGGTGCACCGATGGCCGATGTGCTGTCGCTGATCGATTCCAAGAACCAGCAATTCGCTTTCGAGCCGATGGACACCGCCGCGCTGCTCGGCACCTCGCCGGGAGCGGGCACCGTTGCCGGCATGATCTCGGCCGGTCTCGCCGGGCCACGGCGGATCAAGGCCGGTGGCGCGCGCGATCATTTGCTTGGTGCCAATGCCGTGTCGGGCTTCGGCGAGAGCTTCAAGGCCGGCGGCAAGGTGGTGAAGAACGTCACCGGTTACGACCTCTGCAAGCTGCTTGCCGGCTCCTGGGGGACGCTGGCGGTAATGACCGAGGTGACCCTGAAAGTGACGCCCCGGCCCGAGAGCGAGCGGACGCTGGTGCTGCGCGGGCTCGGCGACGTCGTTGCCAACAAGGCCATGACCGCAGCGCTGGGCTCGCCTTACGACGTCACCGGCGCCGCGCATCTGCCCGGCTCGGCGCTGCGCACTACAGTCGGTGCGCTGGCAGAGATCGCCCAGCCTGATCAGTCACTGACGTTGCTGCGGCTCGAAGGCATCACCTCGTCGGCCAGCCACCGCGCCCAGTCGCTGCGCGCGGCGCTGAAGAGTTTTGGCGATGCCGAACTGATCGAGGACGATGCCTCCGCCGCGCTATGGCGCGCGGTGCGCGACGTCGAGCCGTTCGCAGCGTCCGGTCCGCGGGCGCTGTGGTCGGTGTGGCGCATCGTCTGCCCGCCGGCGGCCGGTGGTGCCTTCGGCGAGCAGCTCAGCCGCGAGAGTGGCGGTGAGGTGATTTATGACTGGGGCGGCGGCCTGATCTGGGCGGCATTGCCGCCGGCAACCGACGGCCATGCCAAAGCGTTGCGCCAGCGGGTCGAGAAGATCGGCGGTCATGCCTCCTTGATCCGTGGCAGCGATGCGGTGCGGGCCGGCATCGACGTCTTCCATCCGCAGCCGGCCGGCCTCGCGGCGCTCGGTAGCCGCGTCAAGCGCAGCTTCGATCCCACCAACATTCTCAATCGCGGCCGGATGTCGCGAGGATCCGCGACATGAAGACCGAGTTCAGCCTGACTCAGCTCGCCGATCCCGACATCGCCGAGGCCGACAAGATCCTGCGCGCCTGTGTGCATTGCGGTTTCTGCACCGCGACCTGCCCGACCTATGTGCTGCTCGGCGACGAGCTCGACAGTCCGCGCGGGCGCATCTACCTGATCAAGGAGATGCTGGAGAGCGACAAGCCGCCGACCGCGGATGTCGTCAAACACATCGACCGCTGCCTGTCGTGCCTTGCCTGCATGACCACCTGTCCGTCGGGCGTGAACTACATGCACCTGGTCGATCAGGCCCGCGTCCGGATCGAGAAACAGTACCAGCGGCCGTTCTGGGATCGCGTTGTCCGCGAGGCGCTGTCGTGGATGATGCCGCATCCGGGCATGTTCAGGCTCGGGATGTGGGCGGCGCGGATCGTGCGGCCGGTTGCGGCGCTGTTGCCGGGCTCGCACAACCTGACACATCCGACGCTGCTCAGCCGGATCAAGGCGATGCTGGCGCTGGCGCCGAAGCATTTGCCGGAGCCGGGCCCCGACTCCGGGACGACGTTTCCTGCGGTGGGCCCGAAGCGCGGCCGGGTGGCGCTGTTGCACGGCTGCGCCCAGCAGGTGCTGGCGCCCCGCATCAATCGTGCGGCGATCAATCTGCTCACCCGCCATGGCATCGAGGTGGTGCTCGCCGCGGACGAAGCCTGCTGCGGCGCCCTGATTCATCATCTCGGCCGCGACACCCGCACGCTCGAATACGCCCGCACCAACATCAAGGCGTGGCTGGCCGAGATCGAGCGCGGCGGGCTCGACGCAATCCTGGTGACGACCTCCGGCTGCGGTACGGTGATCAAGGATTACGGCTACATGCTGCGAGAAGATCCGGAGTATGCGGCCGCGGCCGCAAAGGTTTCGGCGCTCGCCAAAGACATCAGCGAATATGTCAGCGGCCTTGAACTGTCATTGCCACGTCCTCATGACGACGTCGTGGTCGCTTATCACTCCGCATGTTCGTTGCAGCACGGCCAGAAAATCACGCAGATCCCCAAAGAACTGCTTTCCAAGACTGGATTCGTGGTGAAAGATATCCCGGAGAGTCATTTGTGTTGTGGTTCGGCGGGCACGTACAACATTCTCCAGCCTGACATCGCGACCAGATTGCGCGATCGGAAGGTCGCCAATATCGCTTCCGTCAAGCCGGATATGATCGCCGCGGGCAATATCGGCTGCATGGTGCAGATCGCCAGCGGAACGGAAGTCCCTGTTGTGCACACGATTGAACTTCTCGATTGGGCGACAGGCGGGCCCCGTCCTGCTCCGCACTGATCGGAGCCTGGAACGCCGGTCGCGGGGCGCGTGATTGCTGGCCGAGCAGCAATCCGCACAACTGGAGGACGACCATGGCGAAAGACAAGAAGTCGAAGAAGAGGGACAAGGCCGACAAGAAGGCCGAGAAGTCCAAGGCCAAGAAGAAGTCCAAGCTGTTGCTGGCCGCCAAGGCAGGCAAGAACAAGAAGAGCAAATCCGCCGGCAAGGCATCGGCCAAGAAGGACAAGTCGAAGCCGAAGGCCAAATCGAAAGCCAAGCGGGTCCCGAAGGCCAAGTCCGCATCCAAATCCAAGGCCGCCGCCGGTAAGGCTGCCAAGAAGGCGGTGAAGAAGGCCGCAGCTAAACCCGGCAAGAAGGCAGCTAAGCCGGCTGCCAAGTCCGCCGCGAAGTCCCCAGCTAAGTCAGTAGCGAAGCCGGCGACGAAGAGCGTTGCCAAGTCGGCTGCGGGTAAGCCGGCCAAGGCAAAGGCCGCCGCGCCGAAGGCCCCGGCTACGAAGACCCCGGCTACGAAGGCCTCTGCGGCCAAGAGGAAGGCCGCCAAGGCGCCCGTCGCCAAAACCGCCGCGAAGGCTCCCGCCGTCAAGCCGGCAGCGCCCAAGCCAAAGCCTGCGTCCCGCAAAGCGCCTAAGCCGGCCGAAGCTGCGCCCAGCGCGGCGGCCGAGCCGGTTGCTCTGCCGCCTGCAGCTCCGAAGAAACCTCGCAAGCCGCGCGCCAAGAAGCCGGCACCGGCTGTCGTCGAGCCGGAAGAGACCCAGCACGAGGCAGTGTCCGAGCCGGTGGCCGAAGCGACTCCGGAGACCGAGGATGTTGCGCCGGCCGAGCCGTTTCCGTCCGACGAGACCACATCGCCCGCGGATAACGAGCCGGTGGAGTCGTCTGCAGAGACCGATTCGATCGAGACCTCGGGTGATCCCCGGCCGGACGCCACCGAGGCGGCCGGAGAGGAGGAAGTTCCCGACGAGGAGTTTGACCACGCCGAGCCGGCCAAGCCGGCGGCTGACCCGATGTAATTAGGACGGTAGTCCGATCCTGATTTGCCGAGGCCGCGGTCCTGGACCGCGGCCTTCGTCGTCACGTTCCCCGAGCAGGGCTCTACAAGCAGCGCTTTTCGCCGAGGCTTGGTCGGGCGCATCGCAGCGATTCGGTCCTGCGGCCGCTACTTGTTACTTAGCCAAAAGTGTTGCTCTAACCACCATATCTCATGAATTTGGCCTACGAGCCGTTCGCAAAGCAGTGATTTTCTTGCAACACTTCCAAACAACGAATGGTTGAGTGTGCGGGATTGCACAAAAAGTCGGCATCTGCATGTGTTTTTTGCTTCACGGTTTTCGTGAGGCACCGCACAGTGATGTCACAATTGGTTTTGTGCAGGTCGATGTCGCGTCCTTGAACTTCGGGTCCGGCTGGCTTGGAAACGATGGGGATCAAAATGAAGAAGACAATCTTGTCGGTCGCGGCTTTGCTCGCAGTCGGCGTGGGCTCGGCCTCGGCGGCTGATCTGCCTGCCAAGGTGTACACCAAGGCTCCGCCGATCGTGGCGTTCGATCCGTGGGATATCGCGTTCGGCGCGGCCGTCATGAGCGACTACGTCTTCCGCGGCGTCACCCAGTCGAACCACAAGCCCTCGGTCACCGCGTATTTCGAGCCGCGCTACAACCTCACCAAGGACCTGCAGCTCTACGTCGGTACCTCGTTCGAGAGCATCTCGTTCGCCAACCGCGCCGCGGCTGAAGTCGACATCTACGGTGGTATCCGCCCGACCTTCGGCGCCTTCGCGTTCGACTTCGGTGTCTGGGGCTACCTGTATCCGGGTGGTTCGTGCGTTGATACCGCGGCGTCTGGTCTCGGCACCCTGTGCGCGGGCGACACCAACGCGATCTCGCTCGTCAACGGCAACGTCATGAAGAAGGACGTGAGCTTCTACGAGGGTTACGCCAAGGTTCTGTGGACCATCAACGACAGCTTCGCGATCGGCGGCAACGAATGGTATTCGCCGAACTTCCTGAACACCGGTGCCTGGGGCAACTACGCGTCGGTGACCGGTAAGTATACCGCCCCGACCACCCTGTTCGGTGCGAGCGGCGTCGGCATGTACGTGTCGGGTGAATACGGCCGTCAGTGGTTCGGTACGACTGACGCCTTCTATGGCAACATCAAGCTGGCCGATTACAATACCTGGAACGTCGGCGTGGGCTTCACCTACAAGGTGTTCACCCTCGACCTGCGCTACTCGGACACCGATCTGTCCCAGGCGAGCTGCAACGCGTTCACCAGCGACTTCACCGCGACTGCCAATGGAAGCTTTTCGTCGATCAATCAGACCGGCGTTGGTTCGAAGTGGTGCGGTTCGACCTTCATCGCCAAGCTGTCGGCTGACGTGACGCTGGGCGCTCTGAAGTAAGATAAATCCCTTCCGGGACTAAGGGCGGCAGAGCAATCTGCCGCCCTTTTCGTTTTTCTGCTCATTCTGTTCGATCTCTGGCGAGACCCGCCTGGAACTGGCTGTCGCCCCGGTGCTCAAGCGAGCCGTGCGGTGGGATCAGGTTGGGCGCAATCAAGCGAGCACGGCGAAAGAGCTGCGGCGGATCACCGACCGCGGATAGCCACTCGCGATTGCCACTGACGTTTCGATGCCTCTGCTTGTCCCGACCGTTGGATCGATCAGCTGCCCGCAAGCCCGACTTCGGGAGCCGCCGCCTTGGCTCGGTCGTGCAGGGTGAAGCCGTCGCCGGTGCGCGACAGCAACGCGTCGCGCTGATGGAAGGCTTCGAGCGTGGAGCGGTGGCCGATCGAGACGATCGTGGTGCCCGGCAGCTTGCGGTCCAGCAGCTTGTAGAGCGCCGCTTCCGACGGCTCGTCCAGCGACGCGGTGGCTTCGTCGAGGAACAGGTATTGCGGGGCGTGTAGCAGCGCCCGCGCGATGCCGAGCCGCTGCTGCTCGCCCAGCGACAGCGTCCTGTTCCAATGGCCATGCTGATCGAGCCGCTCTGCCAGTGCCGGCAGTCCCACCTCGCGCAGCACCTCGGCGACCTGCACGTCGCTGAACGCACCGGATTCGGCCGGATAGACGATCGCGGCGCGCAGCTCGCCGACCGGGAAGTAGGGGCGCTGCGGCAGCATCATCAGCGTTGCATCCGCAGGGATTGCGATCGAGCCCGAGCCGAACGGCCAGATCCCCGCAATTGCGCGGAACAGCGTCGACTTGCCGGCACCAGACGGGCCGACGATCAGGGTCCGCTCATTGTCGCCGATCTTGAAGCCGTCGGCGCTGATCAGCGGCGCTCCGGCCGGTAGCGTCAGGTTGAGGTCCTTCAGTTCGATTCCGCCGGCCGCAGCCGGCACGCGCATCACGCCTGGATTGTCGCGCCGGGTGGCCGCGCCTTCGATCGCGCGCTCGAAGCCGTCGAGCCGCTGCAGCACCGACTGCCATTCCGCCAGCGTCCGGTAGGCGGTGATGAAGAACGACAGCGAGTCCTGGACGCTGCCGAAGGCGGAAGCGGTCTGCATCATGCCGCCGAGCTGCACCTTCTGGGCGAAGAAGGCCGGCGCCACCAGGATGTAGGGGAAGATGATCGAAGCCTGCGAGTAGCTGGCGGTGAAGGCGGTCAGCCGTTTGGTCCGGCTCATGATCCGCATGAAGTTCTCGGCCACGTAGCTGAAGCGGGACGACAGCTTGTCGCGCTCGGCCGGCTCGCCGCGGAGCAGCGCGATCTGTTCGGCGTTCTCGCGGGCGCGCACCAGGTTGAAGCGGAAGTCGGCTTCATAACGCTGCTGGCGGAAGTTGAGATCGACCAGCGGCGAGCCGATCCAATGGGTGAGGGCGGTGCCCAGCGCGGCATAGATCAGCGCGCCCCAGACGAGATAGCCGGGGATCGGGACGTCCTGGCCGAACAGATGCAGCGGCGCTTCGTTCGATAGCCCCCACAGGATCACCACGAACGAGGCCAGCGTCACCACGGCGTTGAGCAGGCCGATGCCCAGCGCCAGCGTGCGCTCGACAAACAACTGCGTGTCCTCGGCGATGCGCTGATCGGGGTTGTCGGCGGCGTCGCCGGTGAGCTGCATCTGGTAGTGGTTGGCGTCGTGCAGCCAGCCGCCGAGATAGCGCTCGGTCATCCACTTGCGCCAGCGGATCTGCAGCCACTGATTGAGATAGAGCTGATAGACCTTGAGAGCGATCCAGATCGCCGCCAGCACACAGAAGTAGATGATCTGATAGGTGAAGACGTCGTAGTTCCGCTCCTGCAGCGCGTTGTAGAACACGTTGTTCCAGCGGTTGAACAGCACCGAGAGCCCGACGACGGCGAGCTCGATGACGACGACGGCTGCGAGCAGCCCGCGGCCCATCCATTTGTCTTCGGCACTGAAATACGGCGCGGCGATCCGCCAGGCGGTCGCCAGCGTTCCTTTGATGTTGCTCACGGATGAGATCTCCGGTGCGGCTCTCGGGGAGTTTGGTGGTTAGACGAAAGTTGTAGGTAACTTAACCTACGGCGGCTTGTCGCACCCAGTTGTCGCACCCTAGCATGATCGTGCCGGCGGCAAGATCGGCGGTCAGGTGCTTCGCGCGTTTGTGAGCAGGCCCGCTCATTCGGCCGTACTTGAGGAGGCCGCTGCCTCCCGATTGATCTCCGTGTCGGACCGGCTCGCACCGACGCGGCCAAAAAACATAACATTTAGGGAGAGAAATGCGTGTGGAATCAAATCTATAATCCACTTGGCAGCGCCGCTTTGTCGACCCTGGCGGCGGCCGTTCCCGTGGTTACGCTGCTGGTGCTGATCGCGAGCGGCAAGGTGAAGGCTCACCTTGCCGCGATCATCGCTCTGGTGCTCGCCAACGCGGTGGCGATCTTCGTATTTACGATGCCGGCCAACATGTCGGTGCGCGCCTCGCTACTCGGTGTCGTCACCGGCTTCTTCCCGATTGGCTGGATCGTTCTCAACGTCATCTTTCTCTATCGGGTCACCGTGGCGACCGGCCGGTTCGAGCTGCTGCAGCGGGCGATCGGTGGTGTCACCACCGACCGCCGACTGCAGCTACTCCTGATCGCGTTTGCGTTCGGCGCATTCTTCGAAGGTGCATCCGGGTTCGGCACGCCGGTCGCGATCACCGGTGCCGTGCTGATCGGCCTCGGCTTCTCGCCGCTCGCCGCCTCGGGCCTGTCGCTGATCGCCAACACCGCGCCGGTCGCCTACGGGGCGCTCGGCACGCCGATTCAGGGCCTCGCCTCGGTCACTGGCCTCGATCCCTACATCCTCGGCGCGATGGTCGGCCGGCAACTGCCGTTCTTCTCGCTGCTGGTGCCGTTCTGGCTGATCTGGGCGTTCGCGGGCTTCCGCGGCATGATGCAGATCTGGCCGGCGATCCTGGTCACCGGCGTGTCGTTCGCGGTCCCGCAATTCCTGATCTCGAACTACATCAATCCCTGGATCGTCGACATCGGCGCCTCGCTGATCTCGATGGGCTGCCTGATCCTGTTCCTGAAAGTGTGGCAGCCGAAAGAGCTGTGGCTGTCGCCGAAGCTGCGCAGCCACGATCCCTCCACCGAAACCATGGCCCCGCCGAAAGAGCTGAGCCGGGCTCCGCTGACGCAGACGCAGCTGTGGGGCGCGCTGCTGCCGTGGATCATCGTCTGCATCGTGATGCTGATCTGGGGCACCGGCCTGTTCAAGAGCTGGGCGAATTCGATCTTCGTCTGGAACTATCCCGTCCCTGAACTCGACAAGATGATCATGAAGGTGCCGCCGGTGGCCGCGAAGCCGACGCCAGAGGGCGCGGTGTTCTCGTTCACCTATCTGTCGTTCACCGGCACCGGCATGTTGATCGCGGCGCTGATCTCCGGCCTCCTGATGGGCGTATCGCCCGGCAGGATGGCGGCCGAGTATGGCCGCACCATCAAGGTCTGCGCGATCTCGCTGATCACCATCTCGGCGATGCTGGCGATCGGCACGTTGACCCGTCTGTCCGGCGTCGACGCGACGTTGGGCTTAGCCTTCGCGGCGACCGGCGTGTTGTATCCGTTCTTCGGCACGTTGCTCGGCTGGCTTGGCGTGGCGCTGACCGGATCGGACACCGCCTCCAATGTGCTGTTCGGCAATCTGCAGAAGATCACCTCCGAGCAGCTCGGCCTGTCTCCGATCCTGATGGGCGCCGCCAACTCATCCGGCGGTGTGATGGGCAAGATGATCGATGCTCAGTCGATCGTCGTCGCGTCGACCGCGACCAACTGGTACGGCCGCGAAGGCACGATCCTGCGCTACGTGTTCCTGCACTCGATTGCGCTCGCGTGTCTGGTCGGCGTGCTGGTGATGCTGCAGGCCTATGTCTATCCGTTCACCGCGATGGTCTTGAAGTAACGCAAGCCAGCGCTGAATTGCGCCAAAGCCCCGCGGTCTCGGTCGCGGGGCTTTTCGTTGCAGGCTTCTCTGGTGCCGCGGTCTGGCCAAGCCGGTGCGGTTCGCGATAAACAGCGGACCTTCCTGAACAACGGCCGAGGCACCATGCACTGTCAGTCGATCTTCCGTTTCGTCGCCATTGCCGTGGTGCTGGCAGCCAGCCTCTCGACGCCGTCGCTTGCGCAATCCGACCAGGAGTTTCCGTTCGGTCTGGAACTGACCTTGGATGCGCCGCCGAAGCCGGGTTCGAAGCGGATTCCGAATTTGGAAATCGGCGACCAGGGGAGCGTGCGGCTGGAGCTGTGGTGCAAGGGCGGCGTTGGGCAGTTCTCGGTCGCCGGCAGCACCGTGATCTTCATGCCGGGCGCGATCGAGGATCGCAATTGTCCGGCGGACCGCGCTCAGGCGGATGATGCGCTGGTCGCAGCGCTTGCCGCGGCGACCAGCTGGAGCCGGCAAGGCGATTTCGTGAACTTCACCGGTGGTCCGCAGCCGCTGCGGTTCCACCTCAACACGAACTAAGGCTATTTCCGATCCTGCAGGATCAGCTCGGCGCATCCTTCCGCCGCCTGCACCACGCCGCTGTAGCCGCCGATGCCCGCATAAGCCGACGACAGGTATAGGCCGGGCAGGGCTGTGCGCGGGGTGCGATAGGGCGCATCCGAGTTCGGCAGCAGCGGCGCAAAGCCGTAGACCGCGCCCTGCGGCGCGCCGAGATATTGCTGTACCGAGTAGGCGGTGTTGAACGCCGCCGCCGTCACCGCGCCGGCGAGGCCCGGATAGCTGCGGTCGAGATGAGAGAGGAGCGCCTGCTGCCAGCGGGCGCGCTTGGCCCGATAAGTATCCTGATCGAGGCCGTCCCAGTTCGACACCCGGTCGGGGCCAACCACCGACAGCACGTAAGGCGGCGACGGCACGCCGGAATCGATCGCGGTGTAGTCGGCGATCGCCAGCGGCGGCATCCGCGCACCCGGCTCGTCCGCCATCAGCGTCTTGGCTTCGGCGTAGGATGCCAGTGTCGTCATCCAGTCCGGCAGCAACTGCGTGGCGTAGCTGCTGACACCGAATTCGCGAGGCGGCCTGGACAGGCCGAGCGTCAGCGCGAACAGCGAGAGCGAGGGTGTCCGATCGGCGTAGCTGTCGGTGAGCAGCTTGGCCTGGTCGGCAGGAAGCAGGCTTGCCAGCGTCGAAGGCGCGGCATTGCCGATCACCGTCGAGGCCTCGGCGGTCTGCGGATCGCCGCCGTCGCGGGCGATGTGGGTGACCTGATGCGGGCCGCCATGATCGCCCATCACCACGCCGGAGACGACGCGGCGGAGCAGTACCTCGCCGCCGGCCTTGCGCACCGCGCGGGCCAGTGCGCTCGACAGCCGCTGCGAGCCGCCCTGAATGAAGCGCGCGCCGCTGAGCAGGAAGCTGCCCTGCACCATCGCGAACGGCACCCACCACAGCGCGGCGATATCATCGTGAACGTAGGACAGGTTGCCGGCGACCGCGCACTTCACCGCTTCGTCGTCGCCGAACAGCGCCTGCAACTTGTCGCCGAGCGGCGCGTGCCAATCGGGATACTCCGGCGCCAGTGCCAGCACGGCGTCCAGGCCGCCATCGCCGAGCGTTCCGGCAAGGCGTTCGAGTTCGCCGAGCCATTGTGCGATCCCGGCGCTCGCGTGGGGGAAGCGCTGGTTCAGCGCGTCGCGGGCAGCGGCGAATTCGTCTGGGAGCGTGAAGGGTTCGCCAACCGGACCGCCGCGCATCTGATACAGCGCCCCGGCTGGAATCCACTGCACGGCGTCGAGCACGCCGGCGCGGCTCAAGGCGCGGTGTTTCGGATCGCGGCCGTGCTGCGGGTTGCCGGTAATGTGCAGCGAGCCTTCGACGAACAGTTCGCCGGCCTTGTAGCTCGAGGCTGCGCCGCCGACCGAGTTGCCGCGCTCGATCACCAGTACCTTGCGGCCTTCGCGGGCCAGGATCGCGCCCGCAGTCAGGCCGCCGAGCCCGGCGCCAATTACCACTGCATCAAAGCGCGTCATTCAGCCGATCATCCTGCCATCCAAGGGAAGCGCTTCATTGCCGCATTGCAGCGGCATGTCAAATCGCGGTTCCATGACCTGGCGACGGCCGATCCTGGGCGCTTGCTGCGCGCTATTGCCAAGTCGAGCTTTCGGAATCCCAACGCTGGCCTTTGAGCTCCTTGGCGAGAGCCGCGACCGCGCCGCCATCGGTGCGGGGCTCACCTTCCTCTTCGCCGGGAGCGTCGTCGTTGAGGCCGAGCCGCGGCGGCGCGTTCTCATCGACGGTGGTGTCGCTGGCGTTGCCGAGCCACAGCATCAGCTTGTCGGTGCCGCCCGGCTTGTCGGCGCTGACCAGCGCCTCGACTGTGATCACCTCGGTGAGCTGCAGCGCCGGGAACGTCTCGCTCGGCCGCTTGAAGGTCATCTTCAGCTTGCCGCTTGCGTCGTCCCACACCGCCGAGGCGAGCTTGGCTTCCAGCGTCTGCGACAGGGTGGCGGTGATGGTATTGGCGATCTTCTCGCGATTGATCTTGCCGCCATCGCGCCAGCCCGCCGCCGGGAACAGGACGGTGCGGTCCATGTCGACGATGCCGTTGGTCCAGCCGGCTGCGGCAACGCCGGGGAACGCCTTGGCCTTGGCGATCACCGCAGCGGCGCGTTCCGGATCGACGGTGAGGTTGACCACCAGCTTGCCGGCGCGCAGCGCGTCGCAGCCGATGCTGAGGCTCGACAGCGACACTTCGACGTTCTCGGTCTTCAGCGTCTTCAGGAAGTCCGAAGCGCCTTCGAGCGCGACGCGAACCCCGACGGCTTCCGGCGACACCGCGGTAAAGTCCTTCGGTGCCTGCGCGATGCTGTCGTCGACGGACTGGTTCTCCTGGAATTCCTTCTCGCTGAGATCGGCATTGTCGGTCGAGGTGATCTCGTGCGTGGCGGTTCCGATCCCGATCACGCCTTTGAAGTCGTATGTCTCGCCATTCGGCCTCTGCTGCAGGCTCACCGACACCGGCGCCTTGCCGGCGAGCGTCTGGGTCGTCCCGGTCAGGGCCTGGCCGTTCGGAGTCAGGGTGACGACGAAGCGGTCGCGGCGGTCCGAGGTCTTCGACGGCGAATAGCAGACGTCGAGCTCGGCGGAGGTGACCGTCTTGCCCTGGCGCTTCTCCTTCAGGATGACGTCGGCGCCGTCCATGAAGCCATCGATGGCGGTGAAATAGCGCGTCTCGTTGGCCGGCGGCGCTGCCGATTTGGTCGCGGACTTGCTCTGGGCCAGGGCGACATCGGTCGCCGGCAGCAGGGCCAGCAGGCTGAACAGGAATGCGCGCATCACATGAACCTCGCGAGAATCAGGCTGCATCGAACCTAGAGCTTTTTGGGAGCCGAGTGGACAACGGTTCGCTGGGACACAACGCGCCAGAACCGGAAATGCTCTAGTCGATTCGAATTGCATCCGAACCAAGGCGCGCGAGGTGCGGCGCCAAAAAGCAAGGCCGCCCGGAGGCGGCCTTGCATGATCGATCTTCAGTGCGAGAGGGGTGGGCTTAGAAGCCCATGCCGCCCATACCGCCCATGCCACCGCCGGCCGGCATCGCCGGAGCGTCGGCCTTCGGCAGTTCGGCGACCATCGCTTCGGTGGTGACCAGCAGCGAGGCGACCGACGAGGCGTCCTGCAGCGCGGTGCGCACGACCTTGGCCGGATCGACGATACCCTTGGCGAGCATGTCGACATATTCCTCGGTCTGGGCGTCGAAGCCGAACGTCTCGGTCTTGTTCTCGAGGATCTTGCCGACCACGATCGAGCCTTCGACACCGGCGTTCTCGGCGATCTGGCGGATCGGAGCTTCGAGCGCCTTCAGCACGATGTTGATGCCGGCCTGGACGTCCGGATTGTCGTTGCTGATGCGGCCGACGGCCTTCTTGGCGCGCAGCAGGGCGACGCCGCCGCCCGGCACGATGCCTTCCTGAACCGCAGCGCGGGTCGCGTTCAGCGCGTCCTCGACACGGTCCTTCTTCTCCTTGACCTCGACTTCGGTCGCGCCGCCGACGCGGATCACCGCGACGCCGCCCGCGAGCTTGGCCAGACGCTCCTGCAGCTTCTCACGGTCATAGTCCGAGGAGGTTTCCTCGATCTGCGCCTTGATCTGCGAAACGCGGGCCTCGATCTCCGGCTTCTTGCCGGCGCCGTTGACGATGGTGGTGTTCTCCTTGTCGATCACCACCTTCTTGGCGCGGCCGAGCATCTTCAGCGTCACGGTCTCGAGCTTGATGCCGAGGTCTTCCGAGATCAGCTGGCCGCCGGTCAGGATCGCGATGTCTTCCAGCATCGCCTTGCGGCGATCGCCGAAGCCCGGCGCCTTCACGGCCGAAACCTTGAGGCCGCCGCGCAGGCGGTTGACCACGAGGGTCGCGAGCGCTTCGCCTTCGACGTCCTCGGCGATGATCAGCAGCGGCTTGCCCGACTGCACCACCGCTTCGAGCACCGGCAGCATCGACTGCAGGCCCGAGAGCTTCTTCTCGTGCAGCAGGATGTAGGCGTCGTCGAGTTCGACGGTCATCTTCTCGGCGTTGGTCACGAAGTACGGCGACAGATAGCCGCGGTCGAACTTCATGCCTTCGACGATGTCGACTTCGGTGTCGAGCGACTTGTTCTCTTCGACCGTGATGACGCCCTCGTTGCCGACCTTCTGCATCGCCTGGGCGATCATCTTGCCGATCGGCGCGTCGCCGTTGGCCGAGATGGTGCCGACCTGGGCGATTTCGGCCGAGGAGGCGACCGGCTTGGCGCGCTTCTGGATGTCCTTGACCACGGCCGCGACCGCGATCTCGATGCCGCGCTTCAGGTCCATCGGGTTCATGCCGGCCGCGACGGCCTTGGCGCCCTCACGGACGATCGCCTGGGCGAGCACGGTGGCGGTGGTGGTGCCGTCGCCGGCGAGGTCGTTGGTCTTCGAGGCCACCTCGCGCACCATCTGCGCGCCCATGTTCTCGAACTTGTCCTCGAGCTCCACTTCCTTGGCGACGGTGACGCCGTCCTTGGTGATGCGCGGGGCACCGAAGCTCTTCTCGATCAGCACGTTCCGGCCCTTCGGACCGAGCGTGACCTTCACGGCGTTGGCGAGCACGTCCACGCCGCGCAGCATGCGGTCGCGGGCATCGCCGGCAAACTTGACGTCTTTAGCAGCCATTCATTCGCTCCTGATATCTCGATACTGTCGCGATGCGGCTCAGCCGACCACGCCCATGATGTCCGACTCCTTCATGATCAGGAGTTCTTCGCCGTCCAGCTTGATCTCGGTGCCCGACCACTTGCCGAACAGCACGCGATCGCCGACCTTGACGTCGATCGGGGTCAGCTTGCCGGTCTCGTCGCGGCCGCCCGGGCCGACGGCGATCACCTGACCTTCCTGCGGCTTCTCCTTGGCGGAGTCCGGGATGATGATGCCGCCCTTGGTCTTGGTTTCGGCGTCGATACGCTTCACCACGACACGGTCATGGAGAGGACGAAAATTGATTTTAGCCATGGGCTATCCTGTGTGTTGCTGGAGGGGCTTTGGCGTTCGAGTGCCGGTTCGTGATCGCGGCTCGTGTTCGCGTCCGCGTGTTGGCAGTCGTACTGCAAGAGTGCTAATTGTGCGCTCGGGAATATGGCCTGCTGCTGTTTCTGTCAAGCTGACGGGCTTAAGGGCTTGGTGATGCCGGTGTAAGATGCTCCGTCCGCCGGACGGGACACCGTTCATCGGCGCGACCGCATTGCCTGCTGTGGCATTTTGCGGTTGTGTGGTTTAGGGGCGAACGGGGCGTTTGCTCGGGGAGAAATCATGGTCAATTCACGCAACGCACGCGCGTCGCTCAATCTGGGCATGGCGTCGCTGATGGCGCTGGGACTCGGCGCGTGCGGCAGCATCGGTGGCTTCGGCCTTGGCGGTTCGCAGCCGGCTGCTGTGCAGGAGCCAGCTGCGCCGCCGGAACTGCCGGCCACCATCCGCTCGGAAGAGATCGTCGGCCGCTGGGGCCTGGCGTCGTATCTCAATCCGTCCGACCGCGCCCGCACCGAAAAGGCAGCGGTCGCGCAGTGCAAGAATCCTTACGTCATCGGTGCCGGTCCGACCGGCGGCGTGATCATGCATCTAGCCGACCAGGCGACCCCGCAGGAGCTGCGGCTGAAGGGTTCGCAAAGCGGCAAGAACTATATCGGGCCGGCCGGTCCGATCGGCGAGCAGGACCGCGAGATCGTGTCGTTCGACGGTCGCGTGATGATCACCCGCTTCGTCGACAAGGACGCCGCCACCCGATACGGCAACATGGTCTATGTCCGCTGCGCCCCGCGCGCCTGACCGCTGCCACTCCCATTCCAGGCCGACCTGACTCCATGACCTCATGAGTGGACTGCGCAGACTGGTGTCCGGACCGGAACGCGCAGTCGGCGTTCTGGCGGTCACCCAGATTCTGTGCTGGGGCATGCTGATCTATCCGCCGGTCTTGACCATGCCGCATCTGGCTGCGGCGCACGGCTGGTCGTTGGCGTTCGGCATGTCTGGGTTTTCGCTGGCCCTTGTGATCTCCGGCATCCTGTCGCCGATCGTCGGCGGTCTGATCGACCGCCACGGCGGCAACGTGGTGATGGCGCCGGGAGCGTTGGTCGGCGCGCTCGGCATGGTGCTGATTGCCGGCATCGATCTGTGGCCGGTGTATTTCGTTGGCTGGGCTCTGCTCGGCGTTGCGATGGCCTCGACCCTGTACGATCCGGCATTCGCCACGCTGGCGCGGCTGTTCGGCACCACGGCCCGGCGGCAGATCACTTTCGTCACTTTTGCGGGCGGCTTCGCCTCGACCGTCGGCTGGCCGGCGACCCATCTGCTGCTCGACAATGTCGGTTGGCGCGGCACTTACTTCGCCTTCGCGGCGGTGCTGGCCTGCGTGGTCGCGCCGCTGCACGGCTTGGTGCTGCCGCGCAAGGCGGCGCCATCGGTCGCCGCGCCGAGTCCGAATCCGCATCTGATGCCGGCGGAGCCGCTGCGCCCGGAGGGGCGTCCGTTCGTGCTGATCGCGACCGCGTTTGCGATCTACGCCCTGATGCTGTCCGGGGTGACGTCGAACCTGCTGGCGATGTTTCAGCGCGGCGGCCTCGACGCCGGCACCGTCGTGACGCTCGGCGCGCTGTTCGGTCCTTCTCAGGTCGCAGCCCGGCTCGCGGACTTCCTGCTCGCCGGTCGGACGCATCCGCTGTGGATCGCGCGCGGGGCGGTGGGGCTGATGGCCTGTTCGTTCGCCATGCTGGCGTTTGCCGGACCGTCGGTGCTGGTCGCGGGCGTGTTCTGCGTGGCGTTCGGCGCCGCCAATGGCGTGATGACGATCGCGCGCGGCAGCCTGCCGCTGTTGATGTTCGGTGCGCAGGGCTACGGCCGGGTGATCGGCCGGATCGCACGGCCTGCGCTGTTCGTGCAGGCCTCGGCGCCGTTCATCGTGGCGGCGGCGGTGGAGCGGTTTTCCGACGCCACCGTGATCGAGGTCGGGATGGTCTGCGCCCTCGCGGCGCTGGGGTGCTTTCTGGTGCTGCAGCCGCCACGCGCCGCCGAGCGGCGCTGAGGCAACGGCTTGCGATCAGTTGAACATCGCGTCGATGTCGTCCTGCGAAGCGTGGCCGTCGTCGCCGAGCGCTCGCGGACCGTTCAGCAGCTTGGCGTCGTCGTCGCGGGTGTCGACCACCGGCGGCGCGTGCGCCTTGATCTCGTCGACGCCACCCCAGATCTCCATCATCTGCACGATGTGATGCTCGATGAACTTCATCGTGTTCATCACCTTGCTGATGCGCTGGCCGGTGAGATCCTGGAAGTTGCAGGCCTCGAAGATCGAGATCACCCGCTCCTGGATTTCTTCGCTCAGGGCCTGCTGCTGATCAGCCGAGTTGACCTTGCCGAGCGCGGTGGCGGCCTGATCGATCGCTTCCGCCGCTTCGAGGATCTGCTGCGTGGCTTCCTCGGTGCCGCCGACGACCGCGCCGAGTTCGCCGTTGACCTTGGCCATCTCCTCGCCGCTGAAGCTCTTGGAGTGCAGCACGGCGATTTCGCGCTTGGTCTGATCGATCGCGTTGTGGATCAGATCGAGTTCGATCTTCAGCTTCTCGCACTGCTCGACCTGAGCCTTGTAGCTCGCCAGCAGTGCTTTGGTCTCTGCGGCTTCGGCCGCGAGCGAAGCGTCGATTTCCTTGTTGGTACCCGACTCGCCGGATGCGGGCGCAGGATGGACGCCGTTGACGATCTGGGCTCGGATCGCGCGTAGCTCCGCCATCAGGTCGCGATTAGTCGGACCCGCTTCGAATTCGATCGGTGCGAGCATCGGCGCTGCGCCGAGCGTAAGTTCTTCAATGCGGAAACGCTTGCGTTGGAAGGACATCGGTCGGTTGATCCCAGTTCAAGGCACCGGCCTGTCGTAGCGACATCTGTTTAACGGTGCGTTGCGGATCGGAACCTGCATTTTCGCTAAGTAATCGGACGAACATACGCGCTGTTAACCATGGTGTATCGGCGTTCATCGAAAATAAACGCTGATCTCAAGAACAGGCGCTGTAGAGCGTCATGGTGAATCCGTTTGCCGTTTGCGTTTACCAAACCGATCCGGTTTTGGTTTCTGATCCGTTGCGTTCACCGCCGCAAATTTCGGCGAGTCCACGACGAAACGGTGCAGAGTACGTCGATGTTCAACAAAACTACCCTCGCATTGCTGACCAGCGTGTCCTGTCTCACCGCTGGCTATCATCCCGCCGTCGCTTACGAATTTTCATCGGGCCCGCAGCCGACGGTGGTCTATGCCGAGCCGCAGCCCGCCCCTCCGGCGCGGGTACGCACCGCCTATGCCGACCGCCCGAATATGGGCGGCGGTTTCATCGAATTCCTGTTCAGCGATGGCGCTCCGCCGCCGTCCTCGCGGTATTATCAGCGTGAGCCGGCCTATGAACAACGTCGTGAGTACATCGCGCCGACCGCTCCGCAGCTGATGCAGGAGCAGGAAGCGGCGATCGAGCCGGCCCATCCCGAGTTCGATCCGCGCTACGAAAAGCAACTTGTTGATTACCATGGCGGCGAAAAGGCCGGCACGATCGTGATCGATACCCCGAACAAGTTCCTCTACCTCGTGCAGGGCGACGGCAAGGCGCTGCGCTACGGCGTCGGCGTCGGCCGTCCCGGCTTCACCTGGTCGGGCGTGAAGACGATCACCGCCAAGCGCGAATGGCCGGCGTGGACGCCGCCGAAGGAAATGCTGGCGCGCCGTCCCGATCTGCCGCGTCACATGGAAGGCGGGCCGGCCAATCCACTCGGCGCGCGGGCGATGTATCTCGGCTCCTCGCTGTACCGCATCCATGGCTCCAACGAGCCTTGGACGATCGGGACCAACGTCTCGTCCGGCTGCATCCGCATGCGCAACGAGGACGTCATCGACCTGTACAGCCGCGTCGGCGTCGGCACCAAGGTGGTGGTGATCTGATCGCTCGAAGCGAAGGCTGAGCCGTCTTACGACAACGGCCGCCCTTTTTGGGGGCGGCCGTTGCGCGTTGGCGGATGCTGGAGAGCGTTAAGCGAAGTCGCTGTCGCCGCCGTCGTCGAAGTCATCCGAGTCGAGATCCATGTCGTCGCGGTCGTTGCCCGCGTCGGCGACACGGTCGTAGTCGTTGCTGTTCTGATCCATCATGCCGTAGCGCGAACTATCGTCGACGCCGCCGCGCTGCGAGCCGATGTCACCGAGCCCGGCCTGCTGCGCAAGGTTGCCGCCTGAAGAGTCGCCGCCCCACGGGCTCTGGGTGCCGCCGCCCAATCCGCTCTGGTCGGCGAGACTCTGATGCGAGCCGCCACCCATCATGCCGCGGATGCTGGAGAGTAGCAGCGAGCCACCGACCACACCGGCGGCGGCCGCCGCCGCGGTGCCGAGGAACGAACCTCCACCTCCGCCGCCACCGAAAGCTGAGCCGCCCTGGCCGCCGAACGGGCCGCCATACTGGCCCTGTGGCTGCCCATAGGGCGCCTGCGGCGGCTGGCCGTAAGGCGGCGTGGCGGATTGCTGGCCGAGCACCTGCCCGGTGTTCCAGGCCGGACGGCTACCGGTGGAGGGGGGCGGGACGTTCGGCACCGAACCCCGTTGCGGCGTCTGGCCCTGGCCGAAGAACGCGTCGCGCATCGAATCGAGAAAACCGCCACGCTCCTGCGATTGCGGCGCATGGTCGGCTTCCAGTTCCTGGATGCGCTCGTGCGCCCGCTTCAGCGCTTCATCCTGGACCAGTACGGTCTGCACCAGCCCGTAGATTGCATTCGGCGCGATCCGCAGCCCCTGTGTAATGGCGGCGGCGGCTTCCGGGTCGCGCGGGGTGGCTTCCAGGCGGGCGAGCCGTTCGAACAGATCGTCGACAAGCTGGCGTTCCTGCGGTGTCATCATGATCTCCCTGAGCATCGCTCGAACCCGCGCCGCGGCGCTCGCTGCTGCGATCGCAGGCGCGGGTGTCGACAAATCTAAGGAACCTTGAGGCGGCCGTAAGTCCGGGCCCGGATTAAATTTCTGTATGCGACAAAACGGTCTGACCCGGCGCCTGGGGCGGCACCGCCGCGAGGCTGACATTGTGCTTTGCAAGTAGTTCCGGGAAGCGATCACTGCCGAGATACGCGTATTCGCGCTCGCGCTGATCGGTGAACGGATCGAGGCTGATCAGCGTGTCGTCGACCTCGCCGGGATGGCACATCACCAGGCCGCCATCGGGCAGACCGTGGAGGAACGAGCCCATCAGGGTGTCGAAATCGGTTTCGCGCAGGAAGTCATAAGCGCCGGCGAAGCCGGAATTGAACGCGATGCCGGCCTGCGCCGCGCGGCTGCGGAACGGCGCGCTGAGTGCGTCGAGCAACAGCGGCTTGGGGTTGCCGAGCCGCCGCGTCAGCGGCACGCTGCGGCCGCACTGCCGCACCCAGGCGTCCGGCGCCAGCGTTTTCACCGCGCCGAGGAAGGCGTCGCGGACCTGCGGAAACAGCTGCACGTGCTGATGGCCGTCGATGTAGTCCGGCGGACGGCCGAACCGGTCGGTGAAGGCTTCGATCTGCGCGCTGAGTTCGGTGGCGATCACCGCGCGGTCGTGGCGGCGCAGCAGGGTGCCGCGCAGCTTGCGCCCGAGCGGCAGAAACTGGCCGCCATGCAGCGGGTGATAGTGCATGGTCAGCGGTGCGAACGGCGCCGTCAGCGTGGCGTGCAGCCCGATCGCCGCATGCGGATTGGCGGCGGCGGCGTTGAGCAGTTCCGCCGCGTCGTCACGCCCGATCGCCGGGCCGACCATCATCACCGAGGTGGCGTTGATCCGGCCGCGTTCGATCAGATCGCGGATCGCGCGGTTGACCCCGGGGCTGATGCCGTAGTCATCGGCAACCAGCCAGATCCGGCGCTGGTCCGGTTTGCTCATTCGGCGGCGGACCGCTTGGCCGGATCGCCGGCATCTGTGTCGGCGCGCTTCACGCTGTGCTCGGCCACGAAGTAGATCGGCCGCGCCTTCATCTCGGACAGGATCTTGCCGATGTACTCGCCGACGATGCCGATCATCAGCAGCTGCACGCCGCCGATCGTCATCATCCCGACGATAATCGACGGATAGCCCGGCACCGATTTGCCGTCGATCCAGGTCTCCCACAGGATGGATAGGCCGAACAGAAATGCGCTGATCGCCAGTACGACGCCGAGCAGGCTGGCGATCCGCAGCGGGGCCACCGAGAACGAGGTCAGCCCCTCGATCGACAGCCCGATCAGCCGCGCGGTCGAGAACGTGCTGAAGCCGTGCGAGCGCGGCTCCGGTTCGTAGTCGACCCGCTTTTGGCGGAAGCCGATCCAGCTCGCCAGGCCCTTGAAGAACCGGTTGCGTTCGGGAAGCTGCCGCAGCGCCTGGGCGGCGCGCGGTGACAGCAGGCGGAAGTCGCCGGCATCTTCCGGGATCTTCTGCCGCGCGCCCCAATTGATCAGCGTGTAGAAGCTGCGCACCGCAGCGCGCCGCAGCGCCGGCTCGTTGTCGCGATGCGCCTTGGCCGTATAGACGACGTCGAAGCCGTCCTCGATCCAGTGCCCCACCAGCGTCTCGACCAGTTCCGGTGCATGCTGGCCGTCGCCGTCCATGAACAGCACGGCGCCGCGGCTGGCGTGGTCGAGTCCCGCCATCAGCGCGGCTTCCTTGCCGAAATTGCGCGACAGCGACACCACCTGAACGTCGAGCATCGTCGCCGGCAGATTACGGGCGATGCTCAGCGTCGTGTCTGAGCTGCCGTCGTCGACATAGACCACCTCGCAGCCGAGGCCGTAGCGCTGGCGCAGCGTTGCGGCCAGCGTGATCAGCCGGCCGTGCAGCGCCTGCAGGCCGCCGGCTTCGTTGTAGGCCGGCACCACGATGGACAGGCCCAGTGCCGCGGCGGTACCCGCTTCGGTGGACAGACCCGAGACGTCACTCCCAAGCATCATCGATCGACTTCCGGCTTGCACACGGCCTTGTTTGTCTCGTGACTATATGGTGGTTCCACCCGCCGGCGCCACCGGCGCCGGGTTGCCTCGGCATTATTGCGGCAGGAACGCCGCAAGCTTGCTGAACAGCGGGTTTTCCTTGTCGAACACGTAGTCGAGCGCGGCTACCGACACGGTGTCTGCGCCATGCTGCCGCAGGAAGCTGCCGAGCGCGTAGATCTGCGCCGGCGGACAGTGCAGCGTCAGCATGCCCGACGAGGTCGGCCCGCCGAACGGCGACACCACGCCGAACCGGCTGTGGGCTTCGGCGAGCAGCGCGTCGTTGCAGCCTTTGAACCGGGTGCGGACTTCCTTGTACTTGCCGGCGCGAGCGCGCGAGGCGATGTGATCGAGGATCACGCGCGCGGTTTCGCGCGCGGTGTCCGACCAGTCGGCTTCGCGCGAGGCGACGAGATTGGCCTGGCTGCGCAGCATTACGCCGTCGTCGAGCACCTTGAGGCCGTTGGCGGCCAGCGTCGCGCCGGTGGTGGTGATGTCGACGATCATCTCGGCGGTGCCGACCGCGGGCGCGCCCTCGGTCGCGCCGGCGCTCTCGACGATCCGATAGTCGACGACGTTATGCTGGGCGAAGAAGCCGCGGGTCAGGTTGATGTACTTGGTCGCGACCCGCATCCGCCGGTTGTGCTGGGCGCGGAAGCCGGTGGTGACGTCGTCGAGGTCGGCCATGGTGCGGACGTCGATCCACGCCTGCGGCACCGCGACCACGACGTTGGCGTAGCCGAAGCCGAGGCCGTCGATCAGCAGCACGCGCTTGTCGGCATCGGTGATGCTCTCGCGCACCAGATCCTCGCCGGTGACGCCGAAATGCACCGAGCCGCGGGCGAGGTTGGCGGCGATCTCGCTGGCCGAGAGATACGCCACCTCGACATTGTCGAGGCCGGCGATCGTGCCGCGATAATCGCGCGCGCCGCCCGGCTTGCTCAGCGTCAGCCCGGCGCGGGCGAAGAACGCTTCGGCGTTTTCCTGCAGGCGGCCCTTGGACGGGACCGCGAGAACGAACGGCGCGCTCATGCGGCACCTCCGGCGCTTGTCTGTTTCATCGCCTCGATCCAGATCGAGAAGCCGACCGCAGGGATCGGCGAGGCGGCGCCGAGCTGGCTCATCAGCCCGTCGTAGCGGCCGCCGGCGACCAGCGGCTCGTCGCCGTTGCCGGCGCGGTGCACCTCGAATTCGAAGCCGGTGTAGTAATCGACGCCGCGGCCGAACGCGGTGGAGAACCGCACCTTGGACAGATCGATGCCGCGGCCGGCCAGGAAGCCGATCCGTGCTTCGAACTGATCGATCGCTGCGTCGATCGACAGCTTGGCATCGGCGGCGAGCGCACGCAGCGCCTTTAGGGCGTCGGTTGGTGCGCCGGCGATCGCCAGGAAGCGCTTGATCTTGTCGAGCGCGTCGCGCGGCAGCGCGCCGCTTTTCAGCGTCGATTGCTCGAGGAAGCGGTCGGCGATCTCCGCCACCGAACGGCCGCCGAGCGTGGTGGCACCGGCGATCGACATCAGGTCGGTGACGAGCGCCAGCGCCGCCTTGCGGTCGGAGCCGGCGAGCGCGGCAAGCACGCCTTCGTATTCGTTGCTGGTCGAGGGGGCGAGTGTCAGCCGCTCCAGGTCATGCGCCAGGCTGGCCTTGCGATGAAAATCCTTCATCAGCCGCCGCCGCCACACCGGCATCAGGTCGAGCGCGTCGATCAATGCGGCGAACAGCGCGACGTCGCCGGTGCGGACCTCGACCTCGCCGGCTTTGAGCGCGGTGGTGGCGCCGAGCGCCAGCGCCAGCATCTCGGCATCGGCCGCGGCGCGGTCCTGGCGGCCGAACGATTCGATCCCGGCCTGCAGGAATTCACTTGGCTTGCCGCCGCGCTGGCGGAACACCGGGCCGAGATAGTAGAACCCGACCGGCTGTCCGGCGGCCTTGGAGGCGAGGTAGTCGCGCGCCACCGGGATCGTCAGGTCGGGGCGCAGGCACAGCTCCTCGCCGCTGGCATCGGTGGTCAGGTAGAGGCTCTTGCGGATGTCCTCGCCCGACAGGTCGAGGAATGGTTCGGCGGGCTGCAGGATCGGCGGCGTGGCCTGGGCGTAGCCGGCCTCCGCGAAGGATTGCAGCAGCGCCTCCGCCCACGCGGCGGATCCGGTCGCGCGAGCGGCGGCGGTCTTTGTCATGATCGGTCAGTCCTGCGGTCCCGGGCAGGGAGGGTGAAACAGAAAACGCTAGTCGGCGCAGCCCTTAACACGGGTGGATGACAGATTCGACCGTCATCCGCCGCGGTTCGAAGGGGCGGGGCGGCGCCAATGGTCGAATGTTACCTAATTACCCTTCCAGTCGCCCAACACCGCCTGAACCAGAGTCAGGGCGGCGACCGCTGCAGTGTCGGCCCGCATAATCCGCGGGCCCAGTGCTAGCCGCAGGATGGCGGGCTGTTTCAGCAGCAAAGCGCGCTCTTCGGTGGAAAACCCGCCCTCGGGCCCGACCAGCAGGTCGACGCCCCTGGCCGCCGCATCCCGGGTGGCTTGCAGCGCCGCGACCGGGTCGGCGATCTCCGCGTCCTCGTCGCAGAACACCAGCAGCCGCTCTCCGTTTGCCCGACCGGCTAGGAACCGGTCCAGCCCGATCGGCTCGCCTACCTCGGCGAGGCTGAGGATGCCGCATTGCTCGGCGGCCTCGATCACATTGGCGCGCATCCGGTCGGTGTTCAGCCGGTGCACCTGGGTGTGCTGGGTGAGCACCGGCTGCAGCCGGCCGGCGCCCATTTCCACAGCCTTTTGAGCCATATAGTCGAGCCTGGCGTGCTTCAGCGGGGCGAACACATAGGCGACGTCGGGGAGGCGGTCCTGCGGCCGCGTCTGCTCCGCCACCTCCAGCGCCTCGGGCCGCTTGCGGCCCGCGATGGTGGCGCGCCACTCGCCGTCACGACCATTGAAGGCCAGCACGGCGGCGCCGGCACCGAGCCGCAGCACATTGCCGAGATAATTGCTCTGGTCGCGCTCGAGTGGCACCTGCGCACCGGGCGCGAGGGCGGCATCGACGAAAAGGCGGGGGCTGCGGAAGTCGTATCGGCTCATCGGCTGGGTCTCACGCGCCGCTTCTAACCCAATTTTTCAAGAATATCAGCCGCCTGTGGGGCGAAGCGCCGCGCTGCCGCCCCAATCGCCGGGTTGTTAAGGGCGATCCGGAATCGTAAAAGGCCCCCACGTCGTTTTTCGACGCGTCATCGGGCCAACGGGGACCATCGAACCTTGCCGGAGGAGCAGCCTTGATCATCCGACGTTTGATTGTACCGGCGTTAGCCGCCGCTTTTGCAGTTCAAGCCGTCCCGGCGCTGGCCCAGGGCGCGTTCCCGGCGCCGTTGCCGAACCAGTCTTCATCATCTTCGGCATTTCCTGCGCCGCTGCCGAACCAGTCGTCGTCATCGCCGGCTGCATCAAGCAACAGCTCGGTGTTTCCGCCGGTGAACAGCTCGGGCGGATCGTTCCCGGCCGCGGGCGCAGCCCCGATCGCCGGCGGCGGCGGGGCGTTCGGTCCACCGCCCGGTGCCGCGCCGATGGGGCAGCAGGCCGGCGGCGAAGCCTGCATGAACGACTTCCTCAAGCTGCGGAAAGAGGCCGAGAAGCGCGGCCAGGCGATTCAAGCCGCCGGCAAACGCAAGGCTCCGGCCTCCGAGGCCTGCAAGCTGATCGGCGCGTTCTCCAGTTCCGAGACGGCGATGATCAAATACGTGGTCAGCAACGCCAAGCGCTGCGGCATTCCGGACGACATCGCCGAACAGCTCAAGACCGGGCATAAGCGCACCGAGCAGATGCAGAAGCAGGTCTGCAACATCGCCGAGCAGCAGCAGCAGCGCGGGCCGGCCGGTCCGAGCTTCGCCGACGTGCTCGGCTCCTCCAGCGCCACGCCTGAGGTCAACACCTCCGCCAAGAAGTTCGGCGGCACCACCTTCGATACCCTCAACGGCAACGTGCTGGCGCGATGAGTGGAATTCCGGCCAGCGGCGCGGCCGGGCGGGTCGCCGACTCCACGGGCAACTGGGTCGACAACCATGCGCCGCTGTGGACACGGCCTTATTTGAGGCTGGCACGGTTCGATCGTCCGATCGGTTCCTGGCTCCTGCTGATGCCGTGCCTGTGGTCGGCGGCGCTCGCCGCCGGCATGGCCCACGACCTCAGCCGCCTGCCTCTGTTCTGCGCGCTGTTCTTCATCGGCTCGTTCGTGATGCGCGGCGCAGGCTGCACCTGGAACGACATCACCGATCGTGATCTCGACGACAAGGTCGAGCGCACCCGGTCGCGGCCGATTCCGGCCGGGCAGGTCACCGCCAAGCAGGCCGCCGTGTTCATGGTGCTGCTGTGCCTGATCGGCCTCGTGGTGCTGCTGCAGTTCAACAGTTTCGCGATTGCTACCGGCATCTCGTCGCTGATTATCGTCGCGGCCTATCCGTTCATGAAGCGGATCACCTACTGGCCGCAATTCGTGCTCGGTCTCGCGTTCTCATGGGGCGCGCTGATGGGGTTTGCCGGCACCTTCGAGCGGCTCGATCTGGTCGCGTTCGCGCTGTACGCCGGTTCGATCGCCTGGGTGATCGGCTACGACACCGTCTATGCGCATCAGGATGCCGAAGACGATCTGATGGTTGGTATCAAGTCGACAGCGCTGCTGTTCGGCGAGAACACCAAGCTGGCGCTGGTGCTGCTGTTCGGTCTGGCGGTGAGCCTGATCGGCGTGGCGCTGAAGCTCGCCGATGCCGGCTGGTTCGCCTGGATCGGCCTCGCCGCCTTCGCGGCGCATCTGGTGCAGCAGATCGTGCGGGTCGACATCCACGACAGCCCGCTGTGCCTGAAGCTGTTCAAGTCGAACCGCGACGCCGGCCTGCTGCTGTTCGGCGGCCTGGTGGCCGACGCCGTCTCGCGCAGCATGGCGTGAGCCCGGGCAGGCCCGGCACTCTCATCGGAGCATGATTAGTTGCGCGCGATGATCTCGCGCTCGCCGGCGAAGCACTTCGGTGAGTCGAGCAGGCGGCCGACCCGTCGGCGCATCAGGAAGCGCGGACGACGCTTGCTGATCACGTGGTGACGGCGGCGGCGCTGCGCGGGTTCGCGCTGCTTGTCTTCGGGAAGCTGCGGCAGTCCGAAGATCTCACTCCAGAGCGCCCACATGCGTTCGATCTCCTCGGGATCGTCGCTGATCCCGAGCGGGATCGACAGCGACGGATCGCGGTGCACCAGCATCAGCATGCGGCCGTCGTCGAGACCTCGGCAGCCGATGCCGCGGAAGTCGCTGACGCTGACGTTCACCGCCATTCTCATGCCGGCGACGGCGCGGCGTAGCACCACCCGCTCGCGGTGTAGTTCGATTTGCCGGATGCCACCGTCGGCCCGCACATCGTGCGCGTCGAAGCGGATCGGCAGTGAGAGAGGGTCGAGCCGCAAGTCGCGGCTCGACCCGGCGAGGTTAGCCCCGCCTGTTGCTGTTTGACGCCTCACGGCTTTGATCTCCCCGCCGGAATTATGTTCCCGGTCGATGGGTGAGAGCTTGCCAGAGCCCGGTCCGAATTCGCTTAATAAGGCTGGTTAATCGAAACTGACCCCGGCTGCTTCGCCGCTCATGATTGACAGAACCTTGGCCAGCATGATTGACGCAATCTTGCGCTGGGGCTCGCAAATGATTGTTCCAGCCTGGTGCAAAGTGCTTGAAGTCCGCGCCGAACAGGCACATCTGTGATGTCCACCGCGCGCATTCGCTGCCTCCGCTTCGTTACTTCCAGCCTTAGGAATTGTATTTGTGAACTCTTCACCAAGCGCACGCTCTTTGTCTTCGCCCTCTGTGGATTCCGCTTTGTTCGATCAGTCGGCGCTGAGCGATCTTGCACAGCGGCTGGTTGAGGCGGCGCGGCGCGCTGGTGCCGATCAGGCCGACGCTGTGGCGGTGCGTGGGGTGTCTCACGGTGTCGAAGTGCGCGATGGGCGGATGCAGGAGTCCGAGCGCTCGGAGGGCGACGACGTTGGCCTCCGGGTGATCGTCGGCCGACGCCAGGCGGTGGTCTCGACCAACGACATCAGCGGCGACGCGGTCACCAAGCTTGCCGAGCGCGCGGTGGCGATGGCCCGCGTCGCGCCGGACGACAAGTATGTCGGCCTCGCCGATCCTGAACTGCTGGCGCACGATTTTCCTGAGCTCGATCTGCTCGATCCGAACACGCCCTCGACCGCCGAGTTGGAGCGGCGCGCCCGCGCCGCGGAGGCCGCAGCGCTCGCAGTTCCTGGAATCAACAAGTCAGGCGGCGCCTCGGCGTCGTCGGGGATAGGCGGCATGGTGCTGGTGACGTCGACCGGTTTCCAAGGCTCGTTTCTGCGCTCCAGCCATAGCATCTCGATGACCGCGATTGCGGGCGAGGGCACCGGCATGGAGCGGGACTATGAATATACGACGGCGCCGCACGCCTCCGACCTGATGTCGCCCGAGGAAGTCGGGCGGGTCGCCGGCGAGCGCACCGCGGCCCGCGTCGGGCCGCGCAAGGTCGAGACCTGCAAGGTGCCGGTGGTGTTCGATCCGCGCGTTGCGGGCTCGCTGGTCGGGCATCTGGTCGGTGCAGCGAATGGCGCGTCGATCGCGCGCAAGACTTCGTTCCTGAAGGATCGTCTCGGCCAGAAGCTGTTCAAGGATGGCATCCGCATCGTCGATGATCCGCTGCGCAAGCGCGGCTTGCGTTCGCAGGCGTTCGACGCCGAGGGCGTTGCGGTCAAGCCACTCTCGATCGTCGACGATGGCGTGCTGACGTCGTGGCTGCTGGATTGCGCCACCGCGCGCGAACTCGGCCTCACCACCACCGGCCACGCGCATCGCGGCGTGTCGTCGTCGCCGTCGCCGGGGCCGTACAATCTGCATCTCGAAGCCGGACCGCTCAGCCCGGCCGAGCTGATAGCCGACATCAAGCAGGGCTTCTACGTCACCGATCTGATCGGCTCCGGCGTCAACGGCGTCACCGGCGACTACAGCCGCGGCGCCGCCGGGTTCTGGATCGAAAACGGCCAGCGCACCTACGCGGTCAGCGAAGTCACCATCGCCGGACACCTGATCGACATGTACAAGACGCTGACGCCGGCCAGCGACCTGACCTTCCGCTACGGCGTCAATGCGCCGACGCTGCGGATCGAGGGGCTGACGATTGCCGGACGCTAATCCAGATACGCGACACATCGAGACATCCGATAGCGATGCAGCGCTGCTTGCCGACACCGTGCGTGAGGCTGGCGCACTGGCGCTGTCGATGTTCCGAACCGAACTGCGGACCTGGACCAAGGGTGCATCGTCGCCGGTTTCGGAAGCCGACATTGCCGTCGACGAATTGATTCGGCGCCGCCTGCAGGACGCCACACCGCACTATGGCTGGCTGTCTGAGGAAAGCGCCGACGATCTCGTCAGGCTCGACAAGGATTGGGTGTGGATCGTCGATCCGATCGACGGCACCCGCGCCTATCTGGCCGGCCGGGAGGATTGGTGCGTTTCGGTCGCGCTGATCGCGAATGCCAAGCCGATGCTGGCCGCGGTGTTTGCGCCGGTATCTGGTGAGTTCTTCTTTGCCACGCGTGGTGCGGGTGCGTCGCTCAACGGCGCGTCGCTGCACGCCAGCGTCGGCACGACGCTGGAAGGCGCAAAGGTCGCCGGGCCGAAGCCGCTGATCGAACGGCTGGCGCTGCCGTCGACCGCCCACATCCTGCCGCGGATCGGCTCTCTGGCCCTACGGTTGTGCCGCGTCGCTGATCGTCAGGTCGACGTTGCATTCGCCGGAGGGCAGAGCCGCGATTGGGACCTTGCCGCGGCCGATTTGATCGTGCACGAAGCGGATGGTACAATGACAACTCTCGCGGGCGAGGACATCGTCTACAACCGTCCCGAGGTCACACATGGCGTGCTGGTGGCTGCGGGGCGCGAACGTCATGCTCACATCGTCGAGCATTTCCGCGTTTCTCCGCGAGGCTGAGCGCGCGCATGCCTGTTCGCCGCAATGAGGAAGTTTGATGTCGGACAATGCGCAGCAATTGCTCCACCTCGTAATCGGGGGAGAATTGGAGGACCTCGAGAACGTGACCTTTCGCGATCTCGAAAAGGTCGACATCGTCGGGGTGTACCCGAACTACGCAACGGCCTACGCGGCGTGGAAGGCCCGGGCGCATCAGACGGTCGATAATGCGCACATGCGGTACTTCATCGTTCATCTGCATCGCTTGCTCGATCCAGAAAAAGAAGCCCGGTCCGCGCAGCACTGATCGCGCGGGACTGACGATGCTGCCGAGCGATGATGCGCGTCACCTTCGCGGTGACAGACGGGGCCGTTGATGGTGGATCCGGTGCCGATGACGCTCCGCGTCTATCGCAAGTTGACCGCTGCCGCGGCGCCGCTGGCGTCGCTGTGGATCGGTCGGCGGCTGAAGCAGGGCAAGGAAGATCCAGCCCGGGTCGGCGAGCGTCGCGGTCTCAGCAACGATGCGCGACCGCGTGGACCGGTGGTGTGGATCCACGGTGCCAGCGTCGGCGAAGTGCTGGCTGCGGCCGGACTGATCGCACGGTTGCGCGCGCTCAACCTGCGCATCCTGCTCACCTCCGGCACGCTGACTTCGGCCCAGGTGGTGGCCAGCCGGTTTCCGCCGGACATCATCCACCAGTTCATTCCCTACGACGCGCCGCGCTTCGTTGATCGCTTCCTCGATCACTGGCGTCCGAGCCTGGCGTTGTTCATTGAATCCGATCTGTGGCCGAACCTGATCCTGGCCGCCTCGGCGCGGCGGGTGCCGATGGTGCTGATCAACGGCCGGATGTCGCAGCGCTCGTTCCCGCGCTGGCAGCGTGCGTCCGCAACCATCGGCGCGCTGCTCGGCCGGTTCGATATTTGTCTGGCGCAGTCTCGCGTCGATGCCGAACGTTTCAGCGCGCTCGGCAGCCCGAGCGTGATCACCACCGGCAATCTGAAGATGGATGTCGCGCCGCCGCCGGCCGATCCGGGCCGGCTGGAGCGGCTGCTCGCGGTCACTCGCGGCCGCCCGGTGATCGTCGCCGCCTCGACTCATCCGGGTGAGGAAGAATTGCTGGTGGAAGCGCATCGCCGGCTGTCCGCGAGCTTCCCGACGCTGCTGACGGTGATCGTGCCGCGGCATCCGCATCGTGGCGAGCAGGTCGCCGGTCTTGTCGAAGCCGCCGGCCTGCCGGTGGCGCTGCGCTCGCGCGAGCAGCAGCCGATGGCCGCGACCGCGATCTACGTCGCCGACACCATGGGCGAACTCGGGCTGTTCTATCGGCTGGCGCCGATCGTGTTCATGGGTGGCTCGCTGGTCGAGCACGGTGGCCAGAATCCGATCGAGGCGGTGAAGCTTGGCGCCGCGATCGTGCATGGCCCGCACGTCTCCAATTTCACCGAAGTCTATCGCGCGCTCGACGATGAAGGCGGTGCATTCGCCGTGTCCGACGTCGACGCGCTGGTGCTGCGGGTCTCGTCGCTGCTGTCGAACCACGACGCGCGGCAGATCTCGATCACCGCGGCCACCAACGTGGTCGACCGCCTCGGCGGCGCGCTCGACCGCACCATCGCGGCGCTCGAGCCCTATCTGCTGCAATTGCAGATCGAACAGGGCGCCGCGAATGCGTGAGCCGGGCTTCTGGCACCGGCCTCCTTCCCTGGTGTCGCGCCTGCTGCTGCCGATCGCCGCGATCTACGGCAACATCGCCGCGGCGCGGATGCAGAAGGCCGGGACGACGATCGGCGTGCCGGTGCTGTGCGTCGGCAACTATCACATGGGCGGTGCCGGCAAGACGCCGACGACGCTCGCGCTGGTAGCGTTGCTACGCGAATTCGGCGAAACCCCTGTCGTACTGAGCCGCGGCTATGGCGGACGGCTGCAGGGACCGGTCCAGGTCGATCCCTCGCGACACAGCGCCGCCGACATCGGCGACGAGCCACTGATGATGGCACGCCGCGTACCGGTGGTGGTGGCGCGCGACCGCACCGACGGCGCGGCACTGGCCTGTGCGCTTGGCGCCACCGTGATCCTGATGGATGACGGATTCCAGAATCCCGCCTTGACCAAGGACGCGTCGCTGATCGTGGTCGACAGTCACCGCAGCATCGGCAATGGCAGCGTGTTTCCGGCCGGGCCGCTGCGCGCGCCGCTGCCGTTGCAGGTCGCGCGCACCGATGCGCTGGTCGTGGTCGGCGACGGCACCGCTGCGGACGGCCTCGCGCAGCAAATTACGACGAAGGGCGGCGTGGTGCTGCGAGCCCGACTGGTGCCGGAGCCGGCGTCTGTCGAGGCACTTCGCGGGCGGCGGGTGCTGGCGTTCGCCGGCATTGGCGATCCGGCGCGGTTCGTCGCGACACTTCGGGACAGCGGCGTCGAAGTGGTCGAGCAACGCGCGTTCGCCGATCACCACCCGTTCACGGCGGAGGAACTGGCCGAGCTCGCCGCTGCGGCCAAGCGCGATGGACTGACCTTGGTCACGACCGAAAAAGATCTGGCGCGGATCGGCGGCGCGCAGCAGGCGCTTGGGGTGGAGATCGTACCGTTTGCCGTGACGCTGGCGTTCGGCGACGAGGCCAAGCTGCGGCTGTTCCTGCTCGACCGGCTCAACGGCGCGCGCGCCGCGAAGCTTGCCGGGCGGCGCTGAGACGCGGTCTCAGCTCTTGGGCTGAAACGCGTCGGGATAGTGCCGCTTCAGCACGGCTTCGGGCGTCGCGTACGGTTCCTTGAGATCGACGCTCCAATATTTCAGCTCGTCGAGCGGGATCTGCACCCCGGTGACGGCGCAGCGCACATAGGTGCCGGGCGAGATCACGCGGAAGTCGCCATCGAGATATTGCACCTGGGCTTCGCCAGAACCCGAGAAGCCAAATTTATTCAGCACGGCCGATCTCCTGGAAAACCGCAGGTTGCGGAACGACGCAACGCTGCGGGTCGATACACCCTGACAGATAGAACGGAAGCGCCGCATTGCAAACCGCCGTCCTGTCATGGCGGAGTCGTTTTCCCCGCGGTCCAATGGTCGTCCGGATCTAGAATAGTGACCCCTGGTCGGCGGGACTTGTCGGCCGCTTGGCCGGCTTTGCCGGTGCTGGCGCCGGTTTGGCAGCCTCGGCCGGCGATCCGCTGCCGCCGTCGGCGGTAACAGCAACCCGGCCGTCGGCAAATTCGACGCTGAGCCGGGCGCCTGCGGCGACAGACGCGGCGGCGTGCACCGAGCGGCCATCGGCGTCCCGCACCAGCGCGAACCCGCGCGCCAGCACTCCTCGGTATGATAATGCGGTGAGGAGCTTGCCGGTGGCGTCGACTCGCGCCTGCCGGCGTTCCAGCAGGGTGATCAGCGCCCGCCGCGCCCGCTCGGCGAGACGCTGCAGCCGCTCCTGCTCGCGGGCGATCCGCATCCGCTGCGCCTGCTGATTGGCCAGTTTCGAGGCCTGCAGCCGCACCGCCAGCCCCTCGAACCGCTCCCGGCGATGCCGTAGCGTGGCGCGGGCGCAGCGTTGCAATTGCGTGCCCGCGCTGTCGAGCCGGTGGGCGCTGTGCGCCACCTGCGCCCGCAGCACCTTGAGCGTCATGCCCGCCGCTGCCGCAGCGAAACGGCGGTGATGGGCGTTCGTACTGGCGCGCAGGGCACGGGGCAGGGCGGCGGACGCGCCGTCGAGCCGCTGTCGTGGAATCGCGAGCAGGTCGGACGCACCCGGCAGGGCGCGGGCGGCGGCGCGCAGCTCGTTGCGGCGGAAATCCTGGCCGCGCTGCCAGCTCGACAGTATCCGCCGCGCCAGCCCGCCGACTTCGACGAACAGTTCGGCCCGCACCGGCACCGCCATTTCGGCCGCCGCCGTCGGGGTCGGCGCCCGCTTGTCGGATGCGAAATCGATCAGGGTGACGTCGGTCTCATGGCCGACCGCCGAGATCAGCGGGATCATGCTGTCGGCGGCAGCGCGGACCACAATCTCTTCGTTGAACGACCACAGATCTTCGAGGGAGCCGCCGCCGCGCGCGACGATCAGCAGGTCGGGACGCGGGATCGGGCCGTCTTCGGGCAGCGCGTTGAAACCGTGGATCGCGGCGGCAATCTGCTCGGCCGAGCCTTCGCCCTGCACCCGCACCGGCCACACCAGCACGCGGCGCGGGAAGCGGTCTTCCAGCCGGTGCAGGATGTCGCGGATCACCGCCCCGGTGGGAGATGTGACGACGCCGATCACCTCCGGCAGCCACGGCAACAGCTGTTTGCGCGCCTCGTCGAACAGGCCCTCAGCGGCGAGCTTCTTCTTGCGCTCTTCCATCAGCGCCATCAGCGCGCCGACGCCGGCCGGTTCGAGCGCCTCGATCACGATCTGATATTTCGACGAGCCGGGGTAGGTGGTCAGCTTGCCAGTGGCGATGACTTCCAGGCCTTCCTGCGGCTTGAACCGCATCCGGCCGGCGACGCCCTTCCAGATCACCGCCTCGATCTTGGCGCCCTCGTCCTTGAGCGCAAAATAGCAGTGACCGGACGAATGCGGCCCGCGGAATCCGGTAATCTCGCCGCGCACCCGGACATGCCCATAGGTGTCCTCGACCGTCCGCTTCAGCGCCTGCGACAGCTCGGAGACGGTGAATTCGCCGACATTGGCGAGGGCTTGGGGCGTTTGCAGTCGGGCCATGCGATTCGATCGGGGTTTCGGGATGCGGCGGAAGGTAGGGGCTTTCGCCGCGGACGCCAACCCGCGGGGACGTCCAGTCTGCCGCGCCGGTGCGGCCGGATCGTGCCGCAGCCGGGCGGACGGCGACTTCGGCTCCGAGCGTCCGGACATATCCACATCCGCGCCGGCGCGCGTTGCCGGGCGCGTGCCGCGTGTTACACCTCGCGGACCATCCACAGGGCGCACGGTCAGGCTTTCATGAACATCCTTCTCCTCGGCTCCGGCGGGCGCGAACACGCACTGGCCTGGAAGATCGCGGCCTCGCCGCTGGTCACCAAGCTGTGGTGCGCGCCGGGCAATGCCGGGATCGCCCGCGAGGCGACCTGCGTGGCGCTCGACATCGGCAACCACCAGGCCGTGGTCGAGTTCTGCAAGGCCAATGCGGTCGACCTTGTCGTGGTCGGGCCGGAGGCGCCGCTCGCCGCCGGCATTGTCGACGATCTGGCCGCGGCCGGCATCAAGGCGTTCGGGCCGAGCCGGAAGGCGTCGCAGCTCGAAAGCTCGAAGGGCTTCACCAAGGATCTGTGCAAGGCGCACGACATCCCGACCGCGGCTTACGAGCGGTTCGGAGATCCCAACCAGGCCAAGACCTACATCCGTGCCCAGGGCGCGCCGATCGTGATCAAGGCCGACGGCCTGGCCGCCGGCAAGGGCGTGGTGGTGGCGATGACGGTGGCCGAGGCCGAAGCCGCGGTCGACATGATGTTCGGCGGCGGCCTCGGCAGTGCCGGCGTCGAAGTGGTGGTCGAGGATTTTCTGGTCGGCGAAGAGGCGTCGTTCTTCGTGTTGTGCGACGGCGAGCATGCACTGCCGCTCGCCAGCGCGCAGGACCACAAGCGCGCGTATGACGGCGACAAGGGGCCAAACACCGGCGGCATGGGTGCGTATTCGCCGGCGCCGGTGATGACCGATGCGATCTGCCAGCAGGCGATGCAGCGGATCATCTATCCGACGCTGAAGGCGATGAAGGCGATGGGCGCGCCGTTCAAGGGCGTGCTGTTCGCCGGGCTGATGATCACCGACGAAGGTCCGCAACTGATCGAATACAACGTCCGCTTCGGCGATCCGGAGTGCCAGGTGCTGATGATGCGGATGATGTCCGACATCGTGCCGGCGCTGCTCGCTTGCGCGGACGGCCAGCTCGATCATTTCAGCCTGCGCTGGCACGACGAGCCTGCGCTGACCGTGGTGATGGCGGCCAAGGGCTATCCGGGGACTTACGAGAAGGGCACGCGCATCGCCGGGCTGGAGCGCGCCGACGCGATTGCCGGCGTGCAGATCTTCCACGCCGGCACGATTGCCTCCGGCGACTGGATCCTCGCCAATGGCGGCCGCGTGCTGGCGGTGACGGCGTCGGCCAAGACCGTCGCCGAAGCGCAGCGCCGCGCCTACGAGGCGATCGGGGTGATCAACTGGCCCGAAGGCTTCTGCCGCCGCGACATCGGCTGGCAGGCGGTGGCGCGGGAACGGCGAGGGAAGTAGCTGCGTTGAAGTTCTAAGTTCGCTCAGCATCCGTCATGGCCGGGCTCGTCCCGGCCATCCACGTCTTCACTTGCGGCATCTGTCGTAAGTCGTGGATGCCCGGCACAAGGCCGGGCATGACGAGTGCTTCAAATGATCGTTAGTCACTCGCGAGGCTTCACTCATGCCCGATCTCGCCGACTTGTTTCCGGGCTTCGGCTCGGAATGGATCAACACCTCTTCGGGCCGGATCTTCGCGCGCGTCGGCGGTGACGGGCCGCCGCTATTGTTGCTGCACGGCTTTCCGCAGACCCATGTGATGTGGCACCGCGTTGCGCCGAAGCTGGCCGAGCGCTTCAAGGTGATCGTCGCCGATCTGCCCGGCTACGGCTGGTCGGATATGCCGGAGAGCGACGAGCAGCACACGCCCTACACCAAGCGGGCGATGGCCCAGCAACTGATCGAGGCGATGGAGCAGCTCGGCCACGTGCACTTTGCGCTCGCCGGCCACGATCGCGGTGCGCGCGTCAGCTATCGGCTGGCGCTGGATTCGCCGGGCCGGCTGTCGAAGCTCGCGGTGCTCGATATCCTGCCAACCTACGAATACTGGCAGCGGATGAACCGCGCCTATGCGCTCAAGATCTATCACTGGAGCTTCCTGGCGCAGCCGGCGCCGCTGCCGGAAAATCTGCTCGGCGGCGATCCTGATTTCTACGTCAAAGCCAAGCTGGCGAGCTGGACGCGGGCAGGCGACCTGTCGGCGTTCGATCCGCGTGCCGTCGAGCATTATCGTCTTGCATTCGCCGACCCGATGCGCCGCCACGTGATGTGCGAGGACTACCGCGCCGGCGCCTATGCGGATTTCGAGCACGACAAGGTCGATGTCGAAGCCGGCAACAAGATCCCGGTGCCGATGCTGGCGCTGTGGGGCGCCTCCGGCATCGCACAGTCGGCCGCGACGCCGCTCGATGTCTGGAGAAAGTGGGCGTCCGACGTGCAGGGCGCGCCGATCGAGTCCGGGCATTTCCTGCCCGAGGAAGCGCCGGACCAGATCGCCGAGGCGCTGGTGAAGTTCTTCAGCGTCGCGCCTTGAAGAATTCCCGCAGCATGGTTGCGGCCTCGCGCTCGCCGACGGCGGAATACACTTCGGGCGCGTGATGGCAGGTCGGCTGGCCGTAGAACCGCACGCCGGATTCCACTGCGCCGCCCTTGGGATCGAACGCGCCGAAATACAGCCGCCGGATCCGGGCGAACGAAATCGCACCGGCGCACATCGTGCACGGCTCCAGCGTGACGTAGAGGTCGCAATCGACCAGCCGCTCGCTGCCGAGCTTCGCCGCGGCTTCCCGGATCGCCAGCAACTCGGCGTGGGCGGTGGGATCGCGGTCGGTCAGGGTGCGGTTGCCGGCCTTGGCGATCACCACGCCGTCGCGGACGATCACGCAGCCGATCGGCACCTCGCCGGCTTCGGCCGCCGCGGCAGCCTCAGCCAGCGCCAATTCCATGAAAGTGGAAGCCGTCATCGTCGTTCTTGGCTCGTCTCGCCCCGAAAACTCTGCTAGGAGACCGGCTTCAGCAAAAGTGGATGGCTGTTGTGCGTGACCATGCGCGTTTCGATCGGAGCGCGCGGCCTGCGAGCCTTTCCCGACTGCCTGTGCCCCATTCCGTTTCCGACAGAAAGACCAGTCATGCCCCGCGACACCCGTAAAGACAACGACTCTGCGCGGGGCCGCCGCGACAGGCCCGCCGGCGGTAAGGGCGGTTTCGGCGGCAGAGGTCCGGCCGGCGGCAAAGGCCCGGCGGGCGGCAAGGGGGCGTTCGGCGGCAAGGGCCGCTCCGGCGCGGCCAGGGGGCCGGAGAAGAAATTCGCCAAGCGCGCCGGCGAAGGCGCCGGTGAGGGCCGCGGCGAGAAGACCTACGCCAAGAAGTCGTTCGGCGGCGACGCCAAGCGCTCGTTCGGCGGCGAGGGCAAGCGGCCCTACGCCAAGCGTGACGGCGCCGCACCGCGCCGCGATTTCGCCGATCGGCCGCGCCGCGATGACGGCGATGCGCCGCGTCCGCGTTTCAACCGCGACGACCGGCCCGCGCGCAGCGGCGGCGACCGTCCCGAGCGCGGCCCTCGCAAGGAATTCGGCGATCGTGCGGAGCGCGGTCCGCGCAAGGAGTTCGGTGACCGTCCCAAGCGGGATTTCGGCGACCGGCCGAAGCGCGACTTCAGTGATCGCCCCAAGCGCGATTTTGCGGATCGGCCGAAGCGCCCCTTCAAGCGCGACGGCGAGCCGGGCCGCGACCGCGGCGACGACAAGCCGTGGCGTGCCCGCGAGGACCGGCCGGCGCGTGCCGCAGGCGATGGCGATCGCAAGTTCGACAAGGGCGGCTTCGACAAGCCGCGGTTCTCCAAATCGCGCGACGACAAGCCGCGCTTCGACCGTGATCGAGGCGACAAACCCCGGTTCGACAAGCCCCGCGGCGACAAGCCGCGGTTCGATCGCGGCGAGCGTTCCGAGCGCCCCGAACGCAGCGGTGACCGGCCGAAATTCTCGCGGCCGCGCGACGGTGATCGCGGCGAGCAGCGTCCGTTCCGCGAGCGCAGCTTCGATCGTCCGCGCGAGGATCGGCCGCGCAGTGACCGCCCGCGCAGTGACCGTCCGCGTGAGGACCGTCCGCAGCGCGACCGTGCTGCCAGGCATGGCGACTGGCATGAGCATCCGAAGAACGAGGGCCGCGGCTTCGATCGTCCGCGCACGAGCCGCGACGATGAGCGCAGCTTCGACCGCCCGCGCCGCGACAACGAGGACGGCGGCCGGATCTTCGCCAAGCGTCCGGCATTCGGTGGCCGCGGTGCGTTCCGCAAGCAGGATCCGGCAGCTTCCAAGCGGAAGCCGGCGGCGCCGGCGAAATCCGACAAGGCCGGCGAGCGCATCGCCAAGGTGGTGGCGCGCGCGGGGCTGTGCTCGCGCCGCGACGCCGAGGCGTGGATCACGGAAGGGCGTGTCACCGTCAACGGCAAGGTGATCGACAGCCCGGCGCTCGACGTCAAAGCGAGCGACGTCATCACCATCGACGGCAAGCCGTTGCCGGAGCGCGAGCGCACGCGGCTGTTCCTGTATCACAAGCCGCGCGGCCTGATGACGACGCACAGCGATCCGGAAGGTCGCCCGACAGTGTTCGACCATCTGCCCGAAGGGCTGCCGCGGCTGATCTCGATCGGCCGGCTCGACTTCAACACTGAAGGCCTGCTGCTGCTCACCAATGACGGCGGTCTCGCTCGCGCACTCGAGCTGCCGGAGACCGGCTGGCTGCGGCGCTACCGCGTCCGCGCGCATGGCGAAATCACCCAGGCGCAGCTCGATGAACTGCAGAACGGCATCGAGGTCGACGGCGTGCAGTACGGCCCGATCGAGGCCAAGCTGGAGCGTGACCAGGGCGCCAATGTCTGGCTGGTGTTCGCGATTCGCGAGGGCAAGAACCGCGAAGTCCGCAACGTGCTGGCGCATCTCGGCCTCGAGGTGAACCGGCTGATCCGCGTCTCCTACGGCCCGTTCCAACTGCTCGAACTCGGTGAAGGCGAGGTCGACGAGGTCAAGACCCGTGTGCTGCGCGACCAGCTCGGCGAGAAGGTGATTGCGCTCGCCGGTTGCGACTTCGCCGGCCCATCGCCGAGTGAGACCAAGCCGAAGCCGCGCGCCGGCAAGGCCGTGTCCGCCGAGGAGTGGGCCGTGGCCGATGCTGCACCCGCGCCGAAGAAGACGATCACCAAGCGCGGCGCGGTCGAGGATCGCAAGGGCCGCAAGGTCAAGGTCGAACGCACCGCCAGCGAAGGCGGCGATCGCCCGCTGTCGCGCGGCCCCGCCCGCCGCTACCACGGCAAACGCGACCTCGCGCCGCGCGACGAGTGAGCTCAGCGGCCGTAATGGCGATTGGCCTTGCAGCGCGCACGGCTGAACCTCTCCCCGCGTGCGGGGAGAGGTCGACGCGTGTTTGCGCGGCGGGTGAGGGGGCGCCTCCGCACGGCCGAGACTCCGTGCCGGCGTCGCCCCTCACCCCACCCCTCTCCCCGCAAGAGCGGGGCGAGGGAGCGCGCTTCCATCGCGGCGATCGCTTCCTTTTACATCGGAGCGGATGGAGACAGTTGCGATGCGCGTGATCGGCGGGCGGCTCAGGGGGCGCAATCTGGTGGCGCCGTCGTCGCGGGATATTCGGCCGACGGCGGACCGGTTGCGCGAGTCGGTGTTCAACATCCTGATGCACGCTTACGAGAATCCGATTCTCGATGCCCGGGTGCTCGACCTGTTTGCCGGCACCGGTGCGCTCGGCATCGAGGCGTCGTCGCGCGGCGCCAAGTTCGTGCTGTTCGTCGACAATGGCGCCGAGGCTCGCGCGCTGCTGCGCGCCAATGTCGAGACGCTGGGGCTCGGCGGCGTCAGCAAAGTATATCGCCGCGATGCCGCCAATCTCGGGCCGGCGCATCCGGTCGAGCCGTTCGGTGTCGCGTTTCTCGATCCGCCGTATCGCAAACAGCTTGCCGAGGCCTCGCTCGCTTCGCTGCGTGACGGCGGCTGGCTGCTGCCGGGCGCGCTGGTGATCGTCGAGGAAGCCAAGGACGCCGGCTTTGCGGCCCCCGTCGGCTACACCGAACTCGACCGCCGTGCCTATGACGACACTGAGTTCACGTTCCTGCGGTTCGGGACAGGCGCGTAGTTAGCCGCTTTTATTGAGCAAAACCTTTCCATGTCATTCCGGGGCGCGCGTAGCGCGAACCCGGAATCCATAATCCCTGAGTTTGTTGGTGAAACCAAGCGTCGCCACGCTCGGCCCTACTGCGAGTCCTGGGGGTATGGATTCCGGGCTCACGCGCGTAGCGCGTGCCCCGGAATGACGATGGATAGGGCGGGTCGAACCTGCCGACTACAAATCCGCCGCGGCGATCCAGAACACTTCGGCTTCGGAGTCTTCGCTGTCGAGCCACAGCAGCGGGAGCTGCGGGAATTCGTCTTCGATCTGCGGCCGGCAGCGGCCGACTTCGCACAGCAGGCCGCCGTCCGGGTTGAGGTGATCTTTCGCCTCGGCGAGGATGCGGCGGATGATGGTGAGGCCATCGTCACCGCCGTCGAACGCCATCGCCGGCTCCGCGCGGCACTCGGCCGGCAGGCTCGCCATTCCTTCGGCATCGACATAAGGCGGGTTGGTGATGATCAGATCGTAGCGCTCGTCGCCGAGCGGACCGAACAGGTCGCCGTGATACAGGCTGACGCGATCGTCGAGCCGATGCTCGGCGACATTGCGGGTCGCGACCGCGAGCGCATCCTTCGACAGATCGACGGCATCGACCGTCGCGTTCGCGAAGGCGTAGGCCGCGAGGATCGCAAGGCAGCCCGAACCGGTGCAGAGGTCGAGCACGCGCTCGACCGCCTCGGGCGCATCGATCAGCGAGGTGTCGCCGCCGTCGAAATGCGAGTCCAGCAGCTCACCGATATAGGAGCGCGGCACGATCACCCGCTCGTCGACGTAGAACGGCACGCCGCGCATGTAGATCTTGTTGACGAGGTACGCCGCCGGCAGCCGGGAGCCGATCCGGCGCTCGATCAGGCCGAGGATCGCGGCGGCTTCGCGGGTGGTGACGCGGGCAGAGGCGAACATCTCGAACTGATCGGGATGCAGATGCAGCGCCTCGCCGACCAGGAACACGGCTTCGGCGATCGGATCGGTGGTGCCGTGGGCGAACACCACCCCGGCTTCGGCGAAGCGGCTGACCGCATAGCGGACGAAATCGAGCAGCGTGACCAGTTCGCCCGGCGCTACCTTCGGCGGCTTGGCGGCCACAGACCTGGCGGCGACGCCGCGCTTGGCGGGTTTCGCCTTCGCGACAGCCGTCTTCGCAGCTTTCGGCCTAGCTGCCTTGGCGGCTTTCGCTTTTGTTTTCTTCGCCATCAATCCTTGCTCCATCGCGCCAGCGCGGCGTCGTCGCGGCTGTGCGCCTCGACCCAGCGCGAGCCGTCTGAGCGCTCCTCGCGCTTCCAGAACGGCGCGTTGGCCTTGAGATAGTCCATCAGGAATTCCGCCGCCGCGAACGCCGCCTGGCGATGCGCCGAGGCCGCCAGCACCAGCACGATGTTGTCGCCCGGCACCAGACGGCCGACGCGGTGGATGATCGTCAGCGCGGTGATCGGCCAGCGCTTGATCGCCTCATCGGCATGGCGCTGGATTTCCTCCTCGGCCATGCCGGGATAGTGCTCGAGCGTCAGCGCCGCGACGGTGTCGTCACCTTCGACGCCGCGGCACAGTCCCATGAACGACACCACCGCGCCGATATCGGTACGGCCGCGCGTCATCGCGGCGGTCTCGGCGGCGACGTCGAAATCGGCTTCCTGAATGCGGATGGTCACCGGAACGGTCATCGGATCATCCCGTGCGTGCGCCGGCTCAACCGCCGGTCATCGGCGGGAAGAATGCGACCTCGCGTGCGCCATGAATCGGCGTCTCGGCGCGGACATGGGCGCGATCGATCGCGGCGCGGATCACGCCCGGCTTTTCGAACGCCAGCGCGTAGCCTTCGCCGCGCGCCGCCAGCCAGCCAATCAGGTCGGCGACGGTTGTCACCGCCGGCGGCGGTTCGACCGTCTCTTCGTCGACGCCGATCCGCTCGCGCACCCAGGCGAAATACTTCACCTTCATGCCTGATCCTCTTCGATCAGGTGGTGAATGCCGGCGCGGAAATAGTCGTAGCCGGTGTACATCGTCAGCAGCGCCGACAGCCACAGCAGCGATACGCCGATCTCGGTGGTGAAGGGCAGGACCTCGTCGCCGGCTTCGCCCGCGAGCAGGAAGCCGATCGCGACCAGCTGCGCGGTGGTCTTCCATTTCGCCAGCCGCGTCACCGGCACGCTGACGCGCAGCGCGGCGAGATATTCGCGCAGGCCCGACACCAGGATCTCGCGGCACAGGATCACGATCGCGGCCCACAGCGTCCAGCCATGGATGATGCTGTCGGCCGCCAGCATCAGTAGGCAGGATGCTACCAGCAGCTTGTCGGCGATCGGATCGAGCATCCGGCCGAATGCCGACTGCTGATCCCAGATCCGGGCGAAATGGCCGTCGAGGAAATCGGTGATCGCAGCGGCGATGAACACCGCCAGGGCCACCCAGCGCAGCGCCAGCGGTCCACCCAGGATGGACTGAGCGAAGATGCAGCCGACCACCACCGGGATCGCCGCGATGCGGGCATAGGTGAGGATGTTCGGAAGCGTCAGTGACGTCTTCGTTCCCCGCACCGGCGCTCTCGTCGAGACGTTGTTCATCGTGACTTACCAATACTGCCCGCGACGGAAGGTCAACCTCCGACCCGGGTGCTCTCGTTCCGTATCAGGAAAAGGTGAAATCCGCATTGGGCGCGGCCGCCTTCGGCGCCGCCGACTTTGGTCGGGGGCTGCCGGTGTGTCAGTCCGGACAGGCATGGAAAAACTCGAAGATTCGCTTGGCGCTCTCGGCGCTGATGCCTGGAACTTTGCCGAGATCGGCGATCGACGCCCGCTCGATTTCTTTCAACGTGCCGAAATGCAGCAGCAGCGCTCGCTTGCGCGTCGGGCCGATGCCGGGGATCTCCTGCAGGCCGGCCTCGCGGATGTCCTTCTTGCGCAGCGTACGATGCGACCCGATCACGAAACGATGCGCCTCGTCGCGCAGCCGCTGGATGAAATACAGCACAGGGTCGCGCGGCTCGAGCTTGATCGCGTCGCGGTCCGGCAGGAACAGTGTTTCGCGCCCGGCGTCGCGGTCCGGGCCCTTGGCGACGCCGAGCAGGGTGACCTGGTCGGTCAAGCCGATGCCGGACAATGCTTCGCGCGCGGCGTTGAGCTGGCCGCGGCCGCCGTCGATGATCACGAGGTCGGGCCACTGCGGAACATCGTCATCCTTCGGCTTGGCCTTCGCGGCGGCTTCGCCGTCGCCTTCGGCCTGTGAGGTCACCAGCCGCTTGAACCGCCGCTGCAGCACCTCGCGCATCATCGCGTAGTCGTCGCCCGGCGTGAGGCCTTCGGAGCGAATGTTGAATTTGCGGTACTGGTTCTTGATGAAGCCATCCGGGCCGGCGACGATCATCGCGCCGACCGCGTTGGTGCCCTGGATGTGGCTGTTGTCGTACACCTCGATCCGCTGCGGCGTCTTCGGCAGGCCGAGCGTGGTGGCGAGGTTTTCCAGCAGCCGGGCCTGGGTGGCGGTGTCGGCGAGCTTGCGGCCGAGCGCTTCGCGCGCGTTGGTCTGGGCGTGGGCGACCAGTTCCTTCTTCTCGCCGCGCTTGGGCAACGTGATCTCGACCTTGTGGCCGGCCTTGACGCACAGCGCGTCGGCGAGCAGCTCGGCCTCCTCGATCTCATGCGACAACAGGATCAGCTTCGGCGGCGGCTTGTCGTCATAGAACTGCGCCACGAAGGCGCCGAGCACTTCGGCCGGTGTGAACGACTTCTCGGCGCGCGGGAAGTAGGCGCGGTTGCCCCAGTTCTGGCCGGTGCGGAAGAAGAACACTTCGACGCACGAGTAGCCGCCGTCCTGATGGATGGCGAACACGTCGGCCTCTTCGACGGTGCGTGGATTGATGCCCTGCTGGGACTGGATCGCCGACAGCGCGGCGAGACGGTCGCGGTACAGCGCCGCGGTCTCGAATTCGAGCTCGCCCGACGCTTTCTCCATCTCGGCCGCCAGCAGCTCCTTCACCGCCCGGCTGCGACCGGACAGGAAGTCGGTCGCCTCGCGCACCAGCTCGCTGTAGCCGGGGAAGTCGACCTCACCGGTGCACGGGCCGGCGCACCGCCGGATTTGATAGAGCAGGCAGGGGCGGGTTCGGCTCTCGAAGAACGAGTCGGTGCAGGACCGCACCAGGAACGCGCGCTGCAGCGCCGTGATGGTGCGGTTCACCGCACCGGCCGAGGCGAACGGACCGAAATACCGTCCGGGGCGGCTCTGCGCGCCGCGATGCTTGAGGATCTGCGGCGCCCAATGGTCGCCGGTGATCAGGATGTAGGGAAACGACTTGTCGTCACGGAGCTGGACGTTGAAGCGCGGCCGGAGCTGCTTGATCAGGTTGGCTTCGAGCAGCAGCGCCTCAGTCTCGGTCGTGGTGGAGATCACCTCGACCTCGACGGTGAGCGCGATCATCCGGGCGATCCGCAGCACCTGGCCTGTGGGGCGGGCGTAGGACGCCAGCCGCTTCTTCACGTTCTTGGCCTTGCCGACGTAGAGCACGTCGCGCTCGGCGTTCAGCATCCGGTAGACGCCAGGTGAGGTCGGGGCGAGCCGCACCGCGCGCGCGATCGCCGACCGGCCCACCGCCATCGGCCCGGCACCGGCCTGCGCCGGCTCAGCTTCCGGCTCGTCCTCCACCTCCGGCAGCCGCGCCTCGTCGTCCTCCTCGACCGCAAGCGAGGCGGTCGCCGCGTCGATGTCCTGGTTGCCCGCAGCCGGGCGCGTGTCCGCGACGGGCGCAGCGCCGTCAGGGGAGGCCGTGTCGAGCGGTGGTTCGGCCGCGGCCGCAGGCGGCTCGGCGGGATCATGAATCATGGCGGCCCCAACCTATGCGCTCGCTTCCGCGGTTGCCAGCGCAGGGCTGCGGCGGAACCGAGCCCGCGCGAAATTCCGCTGTCTTGCCATGGTGTTGCCGCGAAGGCCGGGAAGTAAGATTTTGTTAACAATGCGCGCCGGATCGGTCCGCGGGTTAAGAACCGTTTAACTTAAAACTCTCGATAAATTCGACGGGAAAAGAGAGGAAAGCCGTAACCATTCGGGACATTTTCCCATCGGCCGCGGGAGGCCGATGACTGGACGCAGGCCGTGCCGCCGCTGGCGCGGGCGGGTCGTCGAGGAGAGTAAGATGCGTAAAGTTACACTGGCAGCGGCGGCCGTGATCGCCGCAAGCGTGTCGACGGCTCAGGCGGCCGACATGGGTTACTACCGGTCGAACGCGCCCTATACGGTCAATCAGCCGCTCAACGCCTTCAGTTGGGCCGGCCCCTATCTCGGCGGCAACCTCGGCTACTCCTGGGGCAACGTCACCAACAACATCACCAAGCCGTCGGGCTTCTCCGGCGGCGTGCAGGGCGGCTACAATTGGCAGTCCGGCAACATCGTGTTCGGTCTCGAGGGCGACATTCAGTTCTCGACCGCCGACGACACCTTCGCGCAGTACAAGTTCTCGAACCCATGGTTCGGCACCGGCCGCGGCCGCATCGGCTACGCGATGAACGACGTGCTGATCTACGCCACCGGCGGTCTGGCGTTCGGCCAACTCAAGGGCCAGAACGTGTTCGCCTCGGAAAGCCACAGCTCTGCGGGCTGGACGGTCGGCGCTGGCGCCGAGTTCGCCTTCGCTCCGAAGCTGAGCGCCAAGGTCGAGTATCTGTATATGAGCCTGTCGACCAGCAACTTCTTCATCACCGGCATGCCGAATGGCTACAACGCCGGGTTGGTCCGCGCCGGCATCAACTATCACTTCTAAGTCGCGCCTGATCGTCGCGATCAAGATCTTTGCGAACAAGGTTCGCGAAGCAGCCTTCGAGACCAAGAAACTTGGATCATCACTCCCGGCCGGTTTTCCGGCCGGGATTTTCTTTGTCGGTGACCGCCCGTGGTCGCAGCGCCGATTTATCACTAGGCAGTACGCGGGCCGGCAGGCTCTGCCGCTCAAGCGTCGCGTGATGTGGTTTGCGCAAGGAGGCTGTTGCGAGGCCACGCTTTGCAAAACGGTGCAAGCGGCCTGCAAGCGAACCGCCATAGCTTCGGAAGGAGCGCCCGCGTGATGCCCGCGTCGCCCATGCCCGAACTCACTGCGCGCTACCTAATGGCACGCGCCAACGTCGTCGCGCCCCGTCCCAACCCGTGCAGCGCCGCCGCGACGCTGCAGCTTTCCGAGCCGATTACGGCGAGATCACCAAGTTGACCGCCTTGGGGCCTTTGCCCTTCTTGTCAGGCTCCACTTCGAATGAAATACGCTGTCCCTCGGTCAAGTCTTTCAAGCCGGCCCGTTCGACTGCGGTAATGTGTACGAACACATCGCGGCCACCGTCATCAGGCTTGATGAAGCCGTAGCCGCGCTCGCCGTTGAAGAACTTCACCGTTCCCGTCATTGCCATTCCGGAAACTCCTCCCAGCATGCTTTCCGACGCGCGCCGGCGCATCGGTGCGACCTGGCATTTCGCTGCCGGATAGCTTGGCCAAGAGCGGGACCTGCTACTGACTGCGGGTCCAATCAAAATACGCTTTGAGGCCTTGTCACTCCGCCGCCCCCATTCGCGGAAGCGGAACGTAAAGCCAGTCCAATGAAACTAGCATAATACGGAATTTAGCGGATTGCCTACGGTCGAGTTGTGACTTTTCGCAAGCTGTTGGGGTCAGCGAATGAGTAATCAGGACTTCGGGAATTCGAGGCGGTAACGACCGACCCCACCGAGGCCGAGCGGACGCTCCAGCTCGGGGAGAACGGTTCTCAGTTCATCGGCCAGCGTCCAGGGCGGATTGACGATCAGCAGCCCGGTCGATGTCAGCGGCCCGTCCGACTGTTGTGGGGCGACGCTGAACTCCAGCCGCAGGCATTTGCCTTCGCCGCCCGCGGCGGCAGTCTCGGCCACCGCAGCGGCCAGCGCCTCGGTGGCGCGGCGGTTCTTGACCGGGTACCACAGCAGATACACGCCGGTCGGCCACTTGGCGTGGGCGGCGGCGAACTTGGCGGCCATCTGCTCGAACTCGTCCTTGCGCTCGAACGGCGGGTCGATCAGCACCAGCCCGCGCCGCTCCTTCGGCGGCACGTAAGCGGTGAGTCCGGTCCAGCCGTCGAGATCCACCACCCGGCCCTGCGGATCGTGGCGCAGCGCCGCGATCAGCTGCTTGCGCGCCACCGGCTCGAGCTCGCAGGCCACCAGGCTGTCCTGGGGGCGGAGCAGGGCGCGGGCGATCAGCGGCGAGCCTGGGTAGGCGGTCATGTCGCGCTGCGGGTTGAACGCCCGGACGATATCGAGATAGGGCGCGATCAGCGCGTAGGCCTCGTCGGAAAACCGCGCCTGCAGCACCCGGGCGATCCCGGTCGCCCATTCGCCGCCCCGGCGGGCCTCCTCGCTGGTCAGGTCGTACAGGCCGGCACCGGCGTGGGTATCGACCACCCTGAAGGCGGCCGGTTTGTCGTGCAGGTACGTCAGGATGCGGACCAGCACGAGGTGTTTGATGACGTCGGCGAAATTTCCGGCGTGGAAAGCGTGGCGATAATTCATGGCCCGTCCCCTAGCAGGGCGCGGCCTGCGCCGCCATGGTTTGGCGATCCGGGCGCCAGCCCCGTACGACTACGAGGCCGGCGCCAGTTCCAAATCCAGCGATTTTTCAATTAGTTTGGCCGCGCTGGGCGATTTGGCCGCAGAGCCCCGATTAACGCGCTGTTTAACCCCCGATGCTAGTTCTTGCTTTGCGAAAGACCGGCGGTTGTACGCCAGGACTTTCAAGAGAACCTGCGTTAGCCGGCCGGTCGGGCGGTGGTCGAGCCACCCTGCGGCGCCTTGGGGAGTTGAAGATGGCGGTTGATTTGTCGATGTCGGTTCTGGTGGTGGACGACTATAGCACCATGATCCGGATCATTCGTAATCTTCTCAAGCAGCTTGGTTTTGAGAATATCGATGACGCCAGCGACGGCTCGGCAGCGCTCGCCAAGATGCGCACCAAGAAGTACGGCCTGGTGATTTCCGACTGGAACATGGAGCCGATGACCGGCTACGACCTGCTGAAGGAAGTGCGCGCCGATCCGAACCTGTCGCAGACCCCGTTCATCATGATCACCGCGGAGTCGAAGACCGAGAACGTGATTGCGGCCAAGAAGGCAGGCGTCAACAACTACATCGTCAAGCCGTTCAATGCGGCGACGCTGAAGACCAAGATCGAGGCGGTGTTCCCGGATCACGTCGCGGCGTAAGCCGGCCGACCTTTTGTCTTCCGCACAGCTTTAGAACGCGCTCCTCATCGAGGGGCGCGTTTGTTTTTTGCAGCAGGGCGAAGGCTCAGCCTTCGGCGAAGCGCTTGGTGAACAGCGCAACGTCAACCAGGCCGCGGGCGTGGCGGCCGTCGCCGACCTTGCGGTCGCCGAGGAACGAGGCGACGTCGAACCGGATCACGCGGCGCTCCACCGCGCTCACCACCGCCGTGGTTCGCACCGTCTGGCCGACGAAGGCCGGCGCCAAATGGCGGATGTCGACTTCGCTGCCGACCGTCACCCAGCCTGAGGGCAGCTTCGGCGCGATCGCGTCGCCCGAGGTCATTTCCATCACCAGGATCATCATCGGGGTGGCGAACACCGCCGGCATAGACGGCACGAAGTGCTGCACGGTGATGTCCTGCGTCACCGTGGTCAGCCGCTCGGCGCTCATGCCGACGGTGATGAAGTCGCGTGCGTCCATGGGGCCTCTTCGTGCTTTTTGGCGATGCCTCAACGTTCGTCATTCCGGGGCGCGCAGCGAAGCAGCGCGAGCCCGGAATCCATACACTCAGTGTCATCGATCAGCAGGGGGGTGGCAACCCGGCGTCACATCAATCAGCACAGTGGTTATGGATTCCGTGCTCGCGCTGCGCGCGCCCCGGAATGACGACGGATGGGACAGGATGATCTACTTGCCCTGCGCTGCCTTGCGCTCGACGAAGGTCATGCCGCCCTTCATCTTGTTGGTGAGCGGGGCTTCGTTGATCTGAATCACCACGTCTTCGGCGGCGACGCCGAGATGCGTCACCAGCGCCTGGGTGATGTCGCGCATCATCCCGGCCTTCTGCTCGTCGGTGCGGCCCGCGGCCATGTTGACGGTGATCTCGGGCATCGGTGGTTTCTCCCCTTTTTGCTTGGTCTTTGTTGTTGTCATTCCGGGGCGCTCACGCCGTGAGCGAACCCGGACTCTCATGGTGCCCTGAACTGCGGGATTTCCGGGTTCGCGCCTGACGGCGCCCCGGAATGACGACTATCCCCACGCCACCCGGCGGCGCTGCAGCAGCTCCTGCACCTTGGCGACCATTTCATCTTCCTTGCAGGAGAACTGCGCTTCGGCCTGCTTCTTCAAATACTCGTCGCGGTCCTTCTCCAGCGACGCCAGTTCGGCGCCCAGGATCAGGTCCTTGATCTGCACGATGCCCTGCTGCTTCTCGTCCGAGCCCTGGATGATGGCGCAGGGCGAGTTGCGCTTGTCGGCGTATTTCATCTGCTGGCCGAGCGAGTGCTTGGGATTGCCCAAGTACAATTCCGCCCGGATGCCGGCTTTGCGCAAGGTGGCGACCATCTTCTGGTAGCCCGCGATCTCGCCGCCGAACACGGTGACGACAACGGGGCCGGCCTGCGGCTTGTTGCCGAGCTGGCCGATCAGCGTCAGCGCCGCCTGCAGCCGCGACACGCCGATCGAGAACCCGGTCGCCGGCACCGGCTCGCCGCGGAAGCGCGACACCAGGCCGTCATAGCGCCCGCCGCCGCCGACCGAGCCGAACCGCACCGGGCGGCCCTTGTCGTCCTTGGTATCGAGCAAGAGTTCGACCTCGTACACCGGGCCGGTGTAGTACTCGAGGCCGCGGACGACGGATGGATCGATGCGGATGCAATCGCCATAGCCGCCGGCTTCCGCCAGTTCGGCAATCGTTGCGAGTTCGGCGACGCCGTCGCCGCCGGTCTTCGATCCTTCGACGCGCGCTCGCATGTTCGCGACCGTCGCCTGATTATCCGCGCCCTGCATGCTGGCACCGGCATCCTTGTCGCCGATGAAGCTGATGATGGCCTGGATCTGCGTGTCGTTCAGGCCGGCGCCTTTGGTGAAGTCGCCTTTGCCTTCCTCGCCGCCATCCCAACGACCGGGGCCAAGTAACTGGATGATGTCCCGAATCGGAAACTTGTCGGCCTTGTCGATCGCGCGCATCACCGTGAGCCACTGCGCGTCGCTGTCGATGCCTTGCGCTTCGCGGATGCCATCCAGCACCTTGCGGTTGTTCACCTTCACCACGTAGCTGCCGCGCGGGATGCCGAGCGCCTCCATGGTGTCGGCGGCCATCATGCACATCTCAGCGTCGGCCGCGGCGGTCGGCGCGCCGACGGTGTCGGCGTCGAACTGCATGAACTGCCGGAAGCGGCCGGGGCCGGGCTTCTCGTTGCGGAATACCCAGCCGAACCGGTAGCTGCGATACGGCTTCGGGAGCTGATCGAAGTTTTCGGCGACGTAGCGCGCCAGCGGTGCGGTGAGATCGTAGCGCAGGCTGATCCACTGCTCGTCGTCGTCCTGCAGCGAGAACACGCCCTCGTTGGGACGGTCCTGATCGGGCAGGAACTTGCCGAGCGCGTCGGTGTATTCGAACGCCGGGGTCTCCACCGGCTCGAAGCCGTAGCGTTCGTACACCTCGCGGATCTTCTCCACCATCGCGCGCGTCGCCGCGATTTCGGCAGGGCCACGATCGGCGAGGCCCCGCGGCAGCCGGGCGCGCAGTTTCTGCGGTTTTTTCGGTTTCTCAGCCATGATCGCCTTTCAACTCAGGGCCGGGTTGGTACCAGCCGGTGTCCGCCGCAGCAAGGTTGGGTTGTGTGATCCAGCGCAAATCCCTCGCCGCCGGGGTCCATTAACAGATGGATGCCCCACGGAAATTTGCTGGCTCGCGGCGTTCCCGTAGGGGCGTGAAGCTGATACCGTGCCGCGCCTTTCACCCCCGGCCGCGCAGTGCATGAGGAGCGCCATGTTAGACAAGATCAAGCCCACGTCCGCCGTCAACGCGCCGAACGATCTCAACGCGTTCTGGATGCCGTTCACCGCGAACCGGGCCTTCAAGCGCGCGCCGAAGATGGTCGTGGGTGCCGAAGGCATGCACTACATCACCGCCGATGGTCGCAAGATCATCGACGCCGCCTCGGGCATGTGGTGCACCAATGCGGGCCATGGCCGCAAGGAAATCGCCGAGGCGATCAAGGCGCAGGCCGATGAACTCGACTTCTCGCCGCCGTTCCAGTTCGGCCAGCCGAAGGCGTTCGAACTCGCCAGCCGGATCGCCGATCTGGCGCCGGAAGGCCTCGATCACGTGTTCTTCTGCAATTCGGGCTCGGAAGCCGGCGACACCGCGCTGAAGATCGCGGTCGCCTATCAGCAGATCAAGGGCCAGGGCTCACGCACCCGCCTGATCGGCCGCGAGCGCGGCTATCACGGCGTCGGCTTCGGCGGCACCGCGGTCGGCGGCATCGGCAACAACCGCAAGATGTTCGGTCCGCTGCTCAACGGCGTCGATCATCTGCCTGCGACTTATGATCGCGACAAGCAGGCTTTCACCATCGGCGAGCCGGAATACGGCGCGCACTTCGCCGAAGCGCTTGAAGGCCTCGTCAATCTGCACGGCGCCAACACCATCGCGGCGGTGATCGTCGAGCCGATGGCCGGCTCCACCGGCGTGCTGCCGGCGCCGAAGGGCTATCTCAAGAAGCTGCGCGAGATCACCAAGAAGCACGGCATCCTGCTGATCTTCGACGAGGTCATCACCGGCTACGGCCGTCTCGGCTATGCCTTCGCGTCCGAACGTTACGGCGTCACCCCGGACATGATCACCTTCGCCAAGGGCGTCACCAATGGTGCGGTGCCGATGGGCGGCGTGATCACCTCGGCGGAGATCCACGATGCGTTCATGACCGGCCCCGAGCACGCGGTCGAGCTGGCGCACGGCTACACCTATTCGGCGCATCCGCTGGCCTGCGCGGCCGGCATCGCCACCCTCGACATCTACCGCGACGAGAAGCTGTTCGAGCGCGCCAAGGCGCTGGAGCCGAAATTCGCCGAGGCAGTGATGTCGCTGAAGTCGGCCCCGAACGTGGTCGACATCCGCACCGTCGGCCTGACCGCCGGTATCGACCTCGCCTCGATCGCCGATGCGGTCGGCAAGCGTGGCTTCGAGGCGATGAATGCCGGATTCCACGACCACGAGCTGATGCTGCGGATCGCCGGAGACACCCTGGCGCTGACCCCGCCGCTGATCCTCAGCGAGGACCACATCGGTGAGATCGTCGACAAGGTCGGCAAGGTGATCCGCGCGGTCGCCTGATTCTGCCCGATATCCCCTTGGGACGGCGGACGAATCCAGTGGACTCGTCCGCCGAATCGACAAAGATGGCGGATCGGCAGGCAACCACCGGCTTAAATGATCCGCATCTCGACCATTTTCATTGCCGTCTGCATGGTGCTGATCGCCACCTCGCTCGGCATGGTGGTGTATGCGGTCGCCGGATTTAACTTCGCCCAGGCGTCGCTGGTCGGCCTGACCGCACTGACATTGTTCGTGCTGTACCAGGCGGTTTCGATGCGGATGCGCGACCGCGCCGAGGCTGGCGATCAGATCGCCGACCTGTCGCGCGGTACTGCCGATCTCGCCCGCCAGGTCGGCGAATTCGGCCGGCGGCTGGCGGTGGTCGAGGCCAAGCTGGTTTCCGCCCGGTCGTCGCAGCAGGACCGGGTCCAGCACGTCTCCGACGAAATCACCGAGCTCGGTACTCTGGTGCAGCAGCTTGCTGCTTCCGTGGCTGCCCACGAAGACCTTCTGACCTCCGCCGCCCACAGCGTGGTCCGCCCGGAGGCGATCGCGGCGCCGGAACCTGCCACGCTGGCACCGGCAGCGATCCCGCCCGCGGCAGCGCCGGCGATTCCCGCTCCCGCAGCCGTGCCGCCATCGGTGCCTCAGCCCGAAACGCCGATCGTCGGAGTTGCGCCGGCGTCGGCCGCTTCGACGGTCGCCGCTTCTACGGTTGCGACACCCGAGGCCGCTTCAGTTCCGGCTTTGGCTGCGGCGCCTGCCGCTGTCACTGCGCCCGCCGGTCCCAATCTGGCGGCAGCGGTAGCGAGCGCCGTCGATGGCGGCCGCTTCGATCTTTATCTGCAGCCGATGGTCTCGCTGCCGCAGCGCAAGGTGCGCGCCTACGAAGTGGTGACGCGTCTGCGGGACAACGCCGATCAGGCGATCCCTGCCGAAACCTACCTGCCGATCGCCGAGACCGCCGGACTGATGGGGCGGATCGACAACGCCATCCTGCTGCGCGCCGTTCAGGTGGTCCGTCGGCTGTTGGTGCGCAACAAGGACGTCGGGCTGTTCGTCAACATCGCGGGCGCGACGCTGTCCGACAAGGCCGCCTTCGCCCAGTGTCTCGACTTCCTCGAGGCCAATCGCGCGCTGGCGCCGTCCCTGATCCTCGAATTCAAGCAGAGCGCGTTGCGCGGCCTTGGCCCGATCGAAGCCGAGCATCTTGCGGCGCTGGCGCAGCGCGGCTTCCGGTTCTCGATCGACCACGTCACCGATCTGCGATTCGAGCCCCGCGAACTGGCCGATCGCGGCGTCCGCTTCATCAAGGTGCCGGCGTCGCTGCTGCTTGCCGCGCACGACACCGCGTCGGCCGACATCCATCCGGTGGATCTGTCCGATCTGCTCGGCCGCTTCGGCATCGATCTGATCGCCGAGCGGATCGAGGGCGAACGCGCGGTGGTCGACCTGCTTGACTACGATGTTCGGTTTGGGCAGGGGTTCTTGTTCGCAGCGCCCCGTCCGCTGCGGCCAGAGACCGCCACCAACGCGGCCGCGCCGGCTTCCAACGCCCCGGCCCAGCAGGACATCAATCTTGATCCAGGCAAGCTACCGCAGAGCCCGCTCGCTCGCATCGAGCCGGCACGCGTCACCGGCAATGCCGCACTGGTTCGCCGCGCCGCCGGCCCGTTCTGATCGATTCAGCCGATGACCACGTTGCGTTTCGTCGAGCATCTGCACGAGCTCGTCGGCTCGGTCGACGTCGTGCTCAGCGACATCTGGGGCGTGGTGCATAACGGCCTGGAATCGTTCCCTGACGCCTGCGCGGCGCTGAAGACCGCGCGCGATCAAGGCCGCACCGTCGTGCTGATCACCAATGCGCCCCGGCCTGCGGATTCGGTGCAGCGCCAGCTCCGCAAGCTCGACGTGCCGGACGATTGCTACGACGCGATCGTGTCGTCGGGCGATCTCACCCGCATCTATGTGGCCCAGCATCCCGGACAGTCGATCTACTGGCTCGGCCCGGACCGCGACAATTCGATCTATCGCGGCCTCGACGCGGTGCTGACGCCGCTCGAAAAGGCCGATTACATCATCTGCACCGGGCCGTTCGACGACGAAACCGAGTCGGCCGAAGACTATCGCGAGATGATGGGGCAGGCGCTGGAGCGCAAGCTGACGCTGGTCTGCGCCAATCCGGACATCGTGGTCGAACGCGGCGACCGGCTGATCTACTGCGCCGGCGCGATCGCCGAACTGTATCGCGAGCTCGGCGGCGACGTGATCTTCTACGGCAAGCCGCATCGGCCGATCTACGACCGGGCGATGGCGTTGGCGCGCGAGATCCGTGGCGTCGACACGCCGGTGCAGCGGGTGCTGGCGATCGGCGACTCGGTGCGGACCGATCTTGCCGGCGCGCAGGGCTACGGCATCGATCTGCTGTTCGTCACCCGCGGCATTCATGCCGATGCGTTCGAGGGGATCGACCGGCTCGACACTGCTGCGGTGAACGAATTGTTCGGCCACCCGCCGCTGGCGCTGACCCGCGAGCTGCGCTGGTAGGCGCAGCTCGACTTCCACCTTTCAAGAGTGATCAGCGGCCTTCGCGCAGCCAAGTCGCCGCGAAGGCGCCGAGCAGCAGCAGCAAGCCGATCAGCCCGGTGAACACCGGCAGCACGCCGACGCCGGTGACGACGCTGGCGTCGCGCATCCGCACGCCGAGCCAGCCGTCGCCGCGGAACATCGTCGCCGAGGTCACCGGCACGATCCGCGGCAGCTCGACGCTGCCGCTCTCGGCGATCCGCCGGGCATCGCCGCCAGTCGCCTGAGTGAGTGGCCGCAGCGTCTCGGTGGTCGAGGTGACTTCGGCGAATTCCTTCGGATTGACCGGCCCGACATTGATCAGCGCCTTCAGCGTGCCGTCGGTCGCCGACCACAATCCGAGCTCGTCGGCCGGAAGCGTCGCGCGCCAGGTGCCGGGATCGCCGGCCGTCAGCGTCAGTTCACGGGTCTTGCCCGACGGCGATGTGACAGTGACGGGCGGCACGCTCTCGCCCATGGTCTGCCGTAGCACTTCGAGGTTTTTGCCCTCGGATTTCAGCCGCAGCGCTTCTTCATCGAGATCCGGCTGCTTCATCAGCCAGTGCGACATCCGCCGCAGCAAATCGAGATGCGGGCCGCCGCCCTCGTAGCCGCGCGCCCACAGCCAGATGTGGTCGCTCAGCAGCAGCGCGACGCGGCCCTCGCCGAAATGCGACAGCAGCAGCAGCGGCATGTTGTCGGCGCCGGTCATCAGCGGCGCTGCGGTGGCGTTGCGGGTGTCGACCGTGCGGAAGAACCGGCTCCAATGCGGCGGCTCGGAGGCCGAGCCTTCGAGCCCGCGCGTCACCGGATGGCGCTTGCCGGCGTCCGACAGCCGCGCGTGATACGGCTTCTCGGTGACGCCGACCGGCTCGGCCGGCAGCAGCGTGTCGAGCGGCGTGCGCCAGATCGAGGTGGTCGACGCGTAGTCCGGCCCCGCCGATACCAGCACCGCGCCGCCATTCTTCACGTAGCGCGAGATGTTGTCGAAATACGCCATCGGTAGCACGCCCTGGCGGGCGTAGCGGTCGAAGATGATGAGCTGAAACTCGTTGATTTTCTGCTGGAACAGCTCGCGGGTCGGGAAGGCGATCAGCGACAATTCGTTGATCGGCGTGCCGTCCTGTTTCTCCGGCGGCCGCAGAATGGTGAAGTGTACCAGATCGACGCTGGCGTCGGATTTCAGCAGGTTGCGCCAGGTGCGCTCGCCGGAATGCGGCTCGCCGGACACCAGCAGCACCCGCAGCTTGTCGCGCACCCCGTCGATCGACACCACCGCGCGGTTGTTGACCAGCGTCAGCTCGTTCTCCACCGGCGAGGCTTCGATCTCGACGATGTTCTGGCCGGCGTGCTTGATCTCGACATCGACATTGACGGTCTGGCCGCTCAGCACGGTGCGCTGGTTCAGCACTTCGCCGTCGCGCCGCACCACGACGCGGGCGCGGTCGCCAGTGATGCCCTGGTCGTCGAGCCGGTAGGTGATGGTCTGGGTCTGGCCGACGATGCCGAATCGCGGCGCCGCCAGGATTGCGATGCGGCGGTCGCGCTCGTCCTTGCGGCCGGTAATCAGCGCCTGCACCGGCGCCTGGAAGCCGAGCGCCTGCGCGTTCGCCGGGATGTCATGGACACGGCCATCGGTGATCAGGAACGCGCCGGCGACGCGGTCAGTCGGCACGTCGGACAGCGCCGACGTCACCGCGCCGAACAGCTTGGTACCATCGGTCTCGCCGTCGGCCTGGCCGGCTTCGACGACCCGGACCTCGAGTCCCTTGATCTGCTTCAGCCGGTCGACCAGCGCCTCCTTGGCCTGTTCGGCTTCTTCGGTGCGCTTGCCGAAATTCTGGCTCGGGCTCTTGTCGACCACCACGGCGGCGACCGAGGACAGCGGCTCGCGCTCCTCGCGGGTGAACGACGGATTGGCGAGTGCCAGCACGATCAGCGCCAGCGCTGCGATCCGCACCCAGGCGCCGCGCGACCGCCCGAGCAGCAGCAGCAGCGCGATCACCGCAACAGCAGCGATCGCGACCCACAGCACGGCGGTCGGGACGAGAGGCGCAAAGGCGATGCCGTAGTGCATCAGGTGCTAGCTCCGGATGCTGCCTGCTCCCTCTCCCATGGGGAGAGGGTTGGGGAGAGGGGGTACGACCTATTGAGAGGGCGAAACCCCTCACCCGGCGCTGCGCGCCGACCTCTCCCCATGGGATAGGTGAAGGATGCCTCGCTCGATTGTTGTCGATGTTGCATCACTGCCCCAGCCGCTCGATCAGCGCCGGTGCGTGGACCTGGTCCGCTTTGTAGTTGCCGGTCAGGGTGTACATCACGATGTTGACGCCGGCACGGAAAGCGAATTCGCGCTGGCGCGGCTCGCCGGGCGTCAGCGGAAGCATCGGCTGACCATCGGGACGCAGCGCCCAGGCGCCGGCGAGATCGTTGGAGGTGATGATGATCGGCGACACGCCGTCGCCGCCGCGCGCCGGGCGCGTGGTGTCGTCCTCGTCGGTCTCGCGCGGCAGCGCCTCGACCCAGGTCTGGCCGGTGGTGAAGCGCCCGGGGAAGTCGCGCAAGAGGTAGAACGTCTTGGTCAGGACGTGCTCGCGCGGCACCGGCTCCAGCTCCGGCACGTCGAGCGACGACAGCACATTGCGCAGCGTGATCATGCCGGGCGTCTGCGATGCGCCGTTCGGATCCGGCGGCGCTTCGATCGCATCGCGGGTGTCGAAGATCACGGTGCCGCCCTGCTTCATGTAGGCGTCGATCTTGTTGAGCGCGTCCTGCGGCGGCTTGGGCCCGCCGGCGATGATCGGCCAGTAGATCAGCGGGAAGAACGACAGCTCGTCGCGCGCCGGATCGACGCCGACCGGCTCGCCGGCTTCGAGCGCGGTACGCTGCGCCAGGAACAGCGTCAGCCCGCTCATCCCGGCTTTGACGATCGCATCGACGTCGGCGTTGCCGGTGATGACGTAGGCGAGGTGAGTCTGTGCCGTGGCTTTGATGGCGAAGTCGTCTTTGGCGCCCTGCGCGCGCAGCGGGAGCGGCATCGATGCCAGCGGCAGTGCGATGATCAGCGCCAGTGCGGCGGCGGCGGCGCGGCGGCGGCGCATCAGCAGCGCGGCCAGCCCGCCGCCGAGCACGGCGACGATCAGCGCATCGAGCAGGAACAGGCCGAGCGACGAGGCCAGCAGCATGCCGCGCAGATCGCGCGGCTCGGCGTTGCTATAGGCGGCGCGGCGGGCATTGATCGCCGACGTATCCAGCGGCGCGATGCGGTCGGCAGCGGCGAGTGCATTGACGGCGATCGGGCCATCGGCGGGACCGTAGAATCCGGGCGGATGTTCGGCGCTGCCGCGCTCGCGATAATCGGCAGGAATCGGCTTGGCGGAGGCCGGCGGCGGACCGAACGCGCCGAAGCCGTCGAGGTTTCGCAGCGGTGACACCGTCTCGGCGGCGTTCGGATCGGCGGCAACGCCGGCGCCGGGCGTCGATGTGTAGCCGGACATGTCGACCAGCCGGCGCAGCATCTCGACGAAGGTGCCGGACATCGGCAGGTTGGACCAACGCATGTCGGCGCTGACGTGGAACAGTGTCACCAGTCCCTTGCCGCGATGCTCGCCGGTGACCAGCGGAGTGCCGTCGGCGAGCGACGCCCAGCTCTTGCCGGGCAGCGTCGCGTCCGGCTCGGCCAGCACCTGGCGGTTGACGGTGACGTCGCTCGGCACTGCAAGTCCGGCGAACGGTCCATCGCCGGAGAACGCGGCGAGCTGCTGCGGCTTCTCCCAGGTCAGGCTGCCGCCGAGGCTGCGGCCGCCTTTGCGCAGCTTCACCGGGACCAGATCGTCATCGTCCTGGCGGGCAAGGCGAGGCCCGGCGAAGCGTATCAGCACGCCGCCCTGTTCGATCCAGGCATCGAGCCGCTGCCGGATTTCCGGTGACAACGCGCCGACATCGGCGAGCACGATCATCGGCAGCTTCTGATCGAGGAATTGTGCGATCACCTGCTGCGGCGCGGTGCGTTCGCCCTGGCGCAGGTCGGCGAACGGCGACAGCGCGCGGGTGAGATAGAACGTTGCTGCGAGCAGCGGCTGCGCCGTATCACTGCTTGCGCCGGACACGATGCCGACCCCGCGGCGGCGCCAGCGCTTGTCGAGCAGCTGCACGGCGCCCGCGGAGCGCTCGCCGGCGATTTCAAGCCGGGCGATGTCGTTGCGCAGCTCGACCGGCAGCTCGAAAGCCGCCTCGGTCTCGGTGGCGCCGGGCGCAAGGCTGAAGCGGGCTTCGCCGATCGGCGCGCTCTTGGCGTCGAGCGCGCGGACCACACCGGCATCGACGCCGCCGCTCTGGGCGCGCAACACCTTCACGGTCATCTTCGCCGCGGCGTTTTCGGCGGCGGCGAGCGCGTGGGCGGGCGGGGCGCCGCCCTCGACGATGGTGACGCTGCGGTTCTGCACCAGTCTGTTCAGCCCGGTGACGAAATCGCTGCCGCGGCCGGTGTCGACGCCGTCGGTCAACCAGACCAGCTCGGTATCGCCGGCGGTCTTCAGGAACCGCTCGATTCCGGGCAGCGCATCGACGCGCTCGACCGCATACGGCTTTGGCGCCAGCTGGCGCAGTGACACCCGCGCGGTACCGGCCGGCATCAGGGCAGGATCGCGCGCGGTTTCTGACAGCGGCGCCAGCGCCACTGCGCGGCGGGCGCTGTCGGCTTCGGCGATCAGCTCGTCGGCCGCCTTGATCCGCGCCTCCCAGCTCGACGCCGCGCTCCAGCCGTCATCGAGCAGGATGAGCAGCGGCGCCTGACTGCCGCCGGCAGCGGTCTGCGGATTCCAGATTGGACCGGCAAGCGCGATGATCACCAGCGCGGCCGCGAGCATTCGCAGCGCGGTCAGCCACCACGGCGTACGCGACGGCGTCTCTTCCTTCGGGGCGATCTCGAACAGCAGCCGGGTCGGCGGAAAATCGACCCGACGCGGCCGCGGAGGCATCACCCGCAGCAGCCACCACAGCGCCGGCAGCGCCAGCAGGCCGATCAGCAGCAGCGGCTGTGCGAACGAAAGGGGGAGGGCGCCGATCATGCGCCACGTCCTGCTTTGCCGCCGGCGTCTTTGGCGGTGGTCATGCCGCCGTGCAGGAACAGCAGCAGCTCGGCGGCCGAGCGCGAGGTGGTGTGGGTCGAGAACAGCCAATCGAGCTTGGAGGTCTCGGCACGGATCGCGTCACGATGCGCGGCGACCAGAGCGATGTAGTCGCTGGCCCATTTCTCCGCGCGGCCGGCTGTGATCGCGCCGCCACCTTCGGGCTCGACGAATTCGACCCGCCCCGCATAGGGAAAGCTCTCTTCGGCGGGATCGACGATCTGCACCAGCGTGCCGTGGGCGCCGGAAGCCGACAGGCCGGCGAGCATTTGCCGGATCTCACCGACCGGCGACCAGAAGTCGGACAGCACCACGATCTCGGCCCGGGACGACGGCACGAATGACGGCGGCAGGCTGCTGCGCGTGGCGGTGTCATGCAGGATCGCCTGCGCCATCTTGTCGATGACGTTGTTACTCGAGGTCGGGTTCATCAGGCTGGGAATGCCGACCCGTTCGCCGCCGGCGACCAGCAGGTCCGCCAGTGCGAACGCCACGATCAGGCCGCGCTCGAGTTTGCTGTCGCGCGCGCTCTTGGAGGCGAAGGCCATCGACAGCGACCGGTCCGGCCATAGCCAGACGGTGTGCGCGGCTTCCCACTCCAGCTCGCGGACATAGAGATGATCGTCGCGCGCCGAGCGGCGCCAATCGACGTTCTGCGCCGGCTCGCCGGAGACGAAGCGGCGATACTGCCAGAAATTCTCGCCGGCGCCGGCGCGGCGGCGACCGTGCAGACCGTGTGTGACGTTGTTGGCAATCCGGCGGGCCTCGAGCATCAGGCGTGGCAACGACGCTGCGAGCGAACGGCTTTCGCCATCCGCGCGGCGAACCGCGAGCGTCTCCTGGGTGCGATGCTCCTCGGCCTGCGCCATCAACCGATCCGGCTCTTGAGCTTCTGGATCACGTCCGGAATGGTGCGGCCTTCGGCGCGGGCCGAGAAGGTCAGCGCCATACGATGCTTCAGGATCGGTTCGGCGAGGTCGAGCACGTCGTCGATCGACGGAGCCAGCCGGCCGTCGAGCAGCGCGCGGGCGCGCACCGCCATCATCAGCGATTGGCTGGCGCGCGGGCCGGGGCCCCAGACGATCAGCTTGCCGAGGTCGCCGGCGTCGGGGCCGGGACGAGCCGAGCGCACCAGCGACAGGATCGCTTCAACCACCGAGTCGCCGACCGGCAGCCGCCGCACCAGCCGCTGCGCCGCCAGCAGCGTTTCGCCGCTCATCGTTGCTCTCGGTGCCGCCTGCTCGGCGCCGGTGGTGTCGAACAGGATACGGCGTTCGGCGTCGCGATCCGGATAGTCGACGTCGATCTCCATCAAAAAGCGGTCGAGCTGGGCTTCCGGCAGCGGGTAGGTGCCTTCCTGCTCCAGCGGGTTCTGCGTGGCGAGCACATGAAACGGCTTCGGCAGATCGTGCCGGGCGCCCGCAACGGTGATGTGCTGCTCCTGCATCGCCTGCAGCAGCGCCGATTGGGTGCGCGGGCTGGCGCGGTTGATTTCGTCGGCCATCAACAGCTGCGCGAATACCGGGCCGGCAATGAAGCGGAACGAGCGCTTACCGGCGGCGGTCTCGTCGAGCACTTCGGCGCCGAGAATGTCTGACGGCATCAGGTCGGGCGTGAACTGCACACGCTTGGCATCGAGACCGAGCGTGACACCCAGGGTTTCCACCAGCTTGGTCTTGGCGAGGCCGGGGACGCCGATCAGCAAAGCGTGGCCGCCGGACAGAATCGTCACCAGCGTATTTTCGACCACGCGATCCTGGCCGAAGATCACGGTCGAGATCGCTTCCTTGGCGGCGCGCACTTCGCTGGCGACCTGCTCGGCCGAGCGGACGATGACGTCTTCGAGTTTCTCGACACTGTCTGCGCCGGCCATATCGTCTCTCCTGTCCACACCGGCCGCCGCCGGGCCGGTTGTTTTCACCGGGAGCATGTTAGGCTGTTCGCCGCGAGACAGCGAAGGCCCTGGTTTCATTCACCAAATCTTTCCCCACATTATGAGCATCGCGGGATTGGCGCGGATCACGTTGTGGAGAGTTAAAACAAGCCGCGCGTGGCGAAACAGGGCAGCTCGCGTGCCGGGTTGGAAATCGAGGGTCAGGGTAAACAATGGCGAAGCAAGGGCAGAGTTCACCGCACAATCTCGACGGCCTCACCGAGGCCGCGCGGGAGGCCGCGGCGAGCGCCGCCAAGGGCAAGGGCTTGCCGCCCGTGCATCTTTGGAACCCGCCGTTCTGCGGCGATCTCGACATGCGCATCGCTTCGGACGGAACCTGGTTCTATCTCGGCACGCCGATCGGCCGCCCCGCTTTGGTGCGGCTGTTCTCGACCATTCTGAAGCGCGAGGGCGACAAGCACTTCCTGGTGACCCCGGTCGAGAAGGTCGGCATCAAGGTCGACGATGCGCCGTTTCTCGCGGTCGAAATGGTCAAGGATGCGGACGAGCGCGGGGCGCTGCTGCGCTTCCGCACCAATGTCGACGACTGGGTGACGTGTGATGCCGACCACCGGCTGCGGTTCGAAGTTGCCGAAGACGGCGGAGTGACACCGTACCTTCACGTGCGTGCCGATCTGTGGGCCAAGGTGACGCGGGCGGTGTATTACGATCTGGTTGACATCGGTGAGGAGCGAGTGGTCGATGGTCGCTCGATGTTCGGCATTGCGTCCGGCGGCGCGTTCTTCGCCATGGCCGATGCCGAGCTGATGAGGGAAGCGCATTGACCGGACCGATGACGGGAACGCAGTCTGCCAGCGGTAGCATCAGTTCGGCGGACTTCTTCGATCGGGCCCAGCGGCGGCTGCGGTTCGACGTGCCGGCGGCGCTCACCGACGCCGGGGTGATTCCCGCCACCGGTGATCAGGGCAACGATCAGATGCTGCGCACCATCGCGCAGGAACGGCCGATCCGTCCCGCTGCGGTGCTGATTCCGGTGGTCGAGCACGCCGAGCCGACCGTGCTGCTGACGATGCGGGCCGCGCATCTCAACGATCACGCCGGCCAGATCGCGTTTCCCGGCGGCAAGATCGACGCCACCGACAATTCGCCGCTCGATGCCGCCTTGCGCGAGGCCGAGGAAGAGATCGGGCTCGATCGCTCCTATGTCGAGCCGATCGGCTATCTCGATGTCTATGGCACCAGTTTCGGTTTCCGGATTTTGCCGACGGTGGCGCGGGTGCGGCCGGGCTTTGAACTTGCCATCAACAAATCGGAAGTCGACGACGCCTTCGAAGTACCGCTCGCGTTCCTGATGGACCCCGGAAATCATCAATTGCACAGCAAGGAATTTCGCGGCGCGCAGCGGTCCTACTACGCGATGCCGTTCGCCGAGCGCTACATCTGGGGGGCGACGGCGGGCATTCTGCGCGCGCTGTACGAACGGGTCTGCCTGCCATGATCCGTGTCGTCCTTACTGAGATCGGAATTTTCCTCATACCTTTCGTGCTGTACGCGGCCTTCCTGATCGCCACACGGTCGGCGATGTTGCATCGTGCCTCTTGGCCGTTGCGCGTGGTCGGGTGGCTGGTGGCGACAGCGCTGGTGCTTGTGATCGTGAGCTTGCTGTTGCTGGTGCACTATTCGGGCGCACCGCCGGGATCGACCTATGTTCCGGCGCATCTGGAGAACGGCAGGCTGGTGCCTGGGGTAGAGAAATGACCGACATGCCAGTGCGCAGCGATGCGCCGTGGCTACACACGGGACCGGCGGCGCGGGTACTCGCGCTGCTGAACGGCGACGGAGAAGAGGCGCGGGTGGTCGGTGGCGCCGTGCGCAACGCGTTGCTCGGCGAGCCGATCGGCGATGTCGACATCGCCACCACCGCACTGCCCGACGAAGTGATCCGCCGCGCCAAGGCCGGCGGTATCAAGGCGGTGCCCACCGGGATCGAGCACGGCACCGTGACGCTGGTGGTCGAAGGCCACGGTTTCGAAATCACCACGCTGCGCGAAGACGTCGAGACCTTCGGCCGCAAGGCCAAGGTGGCGTTCGGCCGGGATTGGGAGCGCGACGCGCAGCGCCGTGACTTCACCATCAACGCTCTGTCGATGTCGGCCGACGGGGCGGTGCACGACTACGTCGGCGGCCTCGTCGACATCGCGGCGCGCCGCGTGCGGTTCATCGGCGATCCCGACCAGCGCATCGCCGAGGATTACTTGCGCATCCTGCGGTTCTTCCGCATCCACGCCGCCTATGGTGCCGGCGAGCCGGATCGCGACGCGTATTTGGCCTGCATCCGCGGCCGCGGCGGTCTTGCCGCGTTGTCGGCGGAGCGGCAGCGGATGGAGATGTTGAAGCTGATGATCGCGGACGGCGCCGAAGCCTCGGTGGTGGCGATGGCCGATGGTGGGCTGCTGCTCGCGGTGCTTGGCGGTGTCGCTTATCTCGGTGCCTTTGCGGCGATGATCGGCGCAGAACGTGCGCTCGGGCTCGAGGCCGATCCGGTGCGACGGCTCGGCGCGCTGGCCGTGGCTGTCACCGAGGATGCCAAGCGGCTGGCCCAGCGGCTGCGGCTGTCGAACGTCGAAGCCAAGCGGCTCGACTCGATGGGCCACCGCTGGTGGCGGCTTGCCGGCATGGACGAAGCGACCGCGCGGCGGCGGCTATATCGGCTCGGCGAAGCGCGGTTTCACGACCGCATGATGCTGGCCTGGGCGCGCGCCGGTCGCGGCGCCGATCCAGCGCCGTGGCGCCAACTGATCGCGCTGCCGCAGCGCTGGCAGGCGCCGACCTTCCCACTCAAGGCCGCAGATTTCCTCGCGCGCGGCTTTGCTGCCGGGCCGGCGCTCGGCCACGTGCTGACGCTGGCTGAAGATGCTTGGCTGGCGGCCGATTTCCCGCTCGATCCGGCCGCGCTCCGCACCATCGCTGATCAGACCGCGGCACGCTTCGCACGCGATCATCTGCTGTAGCCGCAGCGGCGATTAGCAAGGAAGAAGGTGCCGGAGCGAAGCAACGCCACGCGTCAGGCTCGTCCGGAAAATACGCGACCGCGTGCTGATCCGCGGCCGCGTCAGTTGTGGCGAAGACAGCCTGTTCGTTCAGGCGACCTTGGTCTGCTCGTCTTCGTCGAGATCGTCGTCTTCGTCCTCATCATCGTCGACTTCGACGGCGATGGAATCGAGCACGGCCAGCGGCAGGGTCTCGCGGAACAGATCGCCGTCTTCACCCATCCACAGACAGGTGGCGCTGTCGTCGCTGGCTTCCGCCACCGTCATCGCCTGGCCGCCGGATTTCAGCATGACGATATCGCCCGGTTTCAAGTCCATGGTCGGCTCCTGCTCGGTTGTTGACCTCGCGATGAGCCTAGCGATTCGTCATGACAGCCGGATCACGCCGGCGCGAGCTACCTGATGCCGGTGATCTTGTGAGTCTGCAGGCTGAGCCGCCATTGCGGGTGCTTCAGGCAGTAAGCGATCGCGCGGGTGGTGTTGTCGTCGCGGTCCGGGCCGTCCATCGGTTGCAGCGAAAACCGCTCGAACTCGAGCGCCGCAAACTCTTCCGGCATCGCATCTGGCTGCGGATACACCAGCTTCAACTCATCGCCGCGGCGGATGCGCAACTCGGCACCTGCCTTAGGACTGACGCACAGCCAGTCGATGCCGACCGGCGGCTCGATCGTGCCGTTGGTCTCCACGCCAATCGCGAAGCCGCGCGCGTGCAGTGCGGTGATCAGTTCGCCGTCGAGCTGCAGTAGCGGCTCGCCGCCGGTGATCACCACGTAGCGGTCGCGCGCATCTCCGCCCCACTGCTCGGCGATGGTGTCGGCGAGATGCTCGGCGCTGGCGTAGCGGCCGCCGAGCGTGCCGTCGGTGCCGATGAAGTCCGTATCGCAGAATTTGCAGGTCGCCTGATCGCGGTCCTGTTCGCGGCCGGTCCACAGATTGCAACCGGCGAAGCGGCAGAACACGGCTGCGCGGCCGGCATGGGCGCCTTCGCCCTGCAACGTCAGAAATATCTCCTTAACCGCGTAGCTCACGCGTCGGTCCTCACTGTGCGAACTGGGTTTGCCGCAACGCCTCGCCGGTCACCACGGCCGCGGCCATCGCGATGTTGAGCGAGCGCAGGCCGGGCTGCATAGGAATTACTACCCTGGCATCTGCGGCAGCCGCGACGTCGTCCGGGACCCCGGCACTTTCCCGGCCGAGCATCAGCACGTCAGTCGGTTGGTAACGCTGTTCGAAATAAGGCCTTTCACCTTTGGTCGTAAGTAAAATCAGCCGCCAACCCGCGGTTTTCCGCCATTGCTCGAATTTTAGCCAAGAATCGTGCCGGACGATGCTCACCTGATCCAGGTAGTCCATCCCGGAGCGACGGAAATGCCGATCAGAGGTGGGAAAGCCGGCCGGCTCGATGATGTGCGCTTCAACGTTCAAACAGGCGCAAAACCGAAGAATAGTGCCGGTGTTTTGCGGGATGTCGGGTTGAAACAGGGCGATGCGCATCCCGTAATGCTCCCTATCAACTGAACGATAACGTGCCGTGTGTCATGGCACATCTTGGAATCGATCGAGGCGCGCCAATTAGCCGTTCGCGGGCTTGCGCTCTACCGGCAAGGGTGCCAATAGAACGATTCTGGACTGTCTGTTCTACCCGACCGGCCATGACAAGCGGCCCGGGGCATGTTGAAGGCCGCCGATCTCGCGACCTCCCCGGGCAATCGTCTCGCAAGCTTTGCCGAGAGCGCTGTGCCGGTCGCAGAGATGAAAGGGCTTTGGATCGTGACGACAGAGGCTTCGGCGGAACCGACACGCCGTGATTTTCTCTATATCGCAACCGGCGCGGTTGCCGCCGTCGGTGCGGCGGCTGCGGTGTGGCCGTTCATCTCGCAGATGAACCCGGACGCGTCGACGATCGCCGCCGGCGCGCCGATCGAAGTCGATCTGACCCCGATCGCTGAAGGTCAGGACATCAAGGTGTTTTGGCGCGGTCAGCCGATCTACATCATGAACCGCACCAAGAAGCAGGTCGAAGAAGCGCGCAACACGCCGCTGTCCGACCTCAAGGATCCGCAGACCGATCAGGCGCGGACCAAGGAAGGCCACGAGAACTGGCTGGTCGTGGTCGGCATCTGCACCCATCTGGGCTGCATTCCGATCGCGCACGAGGGCAAATACGACGGGTTCTTCTGCCCGTGCCATGGTTCGCAGTACGACAGCTCCGGTCGTATCCGCCAGGGGCCGGCGCCGCTCAACCTGCCGATTCCTCCCTACCAATTCGTCTCCGACACCAAAGTCCAGATCGGCTGACGTTCCCGTGCGCCGTACCAATGCTTACTAGGATCGCATCATGAGCGGACCCTCGACCTATCAGCCACAAAGCCCCTTGATGAAGTGGCTGGAGCAGCGCCTGCCGATCGCGGGCCTCGTTCATTCCTCCTTCATCGCCTACCCGACGCCGCGTAACCTGAACTACTGGTGGACGTTCGGTGCCATCCTGTCGATGATGCTGGCGGTGCAGATCGTCACCGGCATCGTGCTGGCGATGCACTACACCCCGCATGTCGATCTCGCCTTCGACTCGGTCGAGCGCATCGTTCGTGACGTCAACTACGGCTGGCTGCTGCGCAACATGCACGCCGCCGGCGCGTCGATGTTCTTCATCGCCGTCTACGTCCACATGCTCCGCGGTCTGTACTACGGCTCGTACAAGGCGCCGCGCGAAGTGTTGTGGATCCTCGGCGTCATCATCTACCTGTTGATGATGGCGACCGGCTTCATGGGTTACGTGCTGCCGTGGGGCCAGATGAGCTTCTGGGGCGCCACCGTGATCACCAACCTGTTCTCGGCGTTCCCGATCGTCGGCGACAGCATCGTGACGCTGCTGTGGGGCGGCTATTCGGTCGGCAACCCGACCCTGAACCGCTTCTTCTCGCTGCACTACCTGCTGCCGTTCGTGATCGCCGGCGTGGTCGTGCTGCACGTCTGGGCGCTGCACGTCACCGGCCAGAACAACCCGGCCGGCGTCGAGCCGAAGACCGAGAAGGACACCGTTCCGTTCACGCCTTACGCGACCCTCAAGGACGTGTTCGGCATGTCGTGCTTCCTGGTGTTCTACTCCTGGTTCATCTTCTACATGCCGAACTACCTCGGCGACGCGGAGAATTACGTTCCGGCCAACCCGGGCGTGACCCCGCCGCACATCGTGCCGGAATGGTACTACCTGCCGTTCTACGCGATCCTGCGTTCGATCCCGAACAAGCTGATGGGCGTCATCGCGATGTTCGGTGCGATCATCGTGCTGCTGTTCCTGCCCTGGCTCGACAGCTGCAAGGTGCGCTCGTCCCGCTATCGGCCGATGGCCAAGCGCTTCTTCTGGGCCTTCGTGGTGACCTGCCTGGTGCTGGGCTGGCTCGGCTCGAAGCCTGCGGAAGGCATCTACACCACGCTCGGTCAGGTGTTCACCTTCTTCTACTTCGCCTACTTCCTGATCGTGCTCCCGGTGCTGGGTCGTATGGAAAAGACTCTGCCGCTGCCGAACTCGATCGCCGAAGACGTGCTCAACAAGGGCAAGGTCGCCAAGGCCGTTGCCGGCCTGGTGGCGGTGCTGTTCGCAGGCGGCCTGATGGTCGGCGGCGTGCAGCCGGCCAAGGCCAACGAAGGTGGCGAGAACCCGCCGTCGCTGCAGTGGAGCTTCGCGGGTCCGTTCGGCACCTACGATCGCGCCCAGCTGCAGCGTGGCTTCAAGATCTACAAGGAAGTCTGCTCCAACTGCCACTCGCTGAAGCTGTTGCAGTATCGCAACCTCGCCGAGCCGGGTGGCCCGGGCTTCACCGTGGAGCAGGCCAAGGAGATCGCGGCCGCTGCGCAGATCAAGGACGGTCCGAACGACCAGGGTGAGATGTTCGAGCGTCCCGGCCGGCTCGCCGACACCTTCCACTCGCCGTTCCCGAACGAGCAGGCTGCTCGTGCGGCCAACGGTGGTGCGGCTCCGCCGGACATGTCGCTGCTGGCCAAGGCGCGCACCTATCCGCGTGGCTTCCCGCAGTTCATCTTCGACTTCTTCACCCAGTTCCAGGAGCAGGGCCCGAACTACATCGCCGCGCTGCTGCAGGGCTACGAAGACACCCCGCCGGAAGGCTTCAGTCTCCCGGACGGCTCGTTCTACAACAAGTGGTACCCGGGCCACTCGATCAAGATGCCGCCGCCGATCCAGGCCGGCATGGTCAGCTACGACGACGGCACCCCGGAGACCCTCGAGCAGTACGCCAAGGACATCTCGACGTTCCTGGTGTGGGCTTCCGAGCCCCACATGGAGGCCCGCAAGCGCCTCGGTCTGCAGGTGATGATCTTCTTGGTCATCCTTTCCAGCCTGCTGTACTTCGTGAAGCGCAAGGTCTGGTCGAACGTCCACTAAGCGGCGGACGAACCAACACAACGAGACAGGAAAGCCCCTTCGGGGGCTTTTTTGTTGTCTGCATTCCGGCGTTTGCCGCTTAGCAGCGATTGCATCCGGCGGCTGCTCCGGACAAAATAATAAAAAGCAATTGCATGTAACCCGCGAGGAGGATCCATGGGCACGCTGATCACTTTCAAACGTCCGGACGGCAAGGAAGCGAGCGGCTATCTCGCCAACGCCGCCAGCGGCAGGGCGCCGGGCGTGGTGGTGATCCAGGAATGGTGGGGGCTGTCCGAGCAGATCAAGGGATTGACCGACCGCCTCGCGCTGGCCGGCTTCGATGCGCTGGCGCCCGATCTCTACAACGGCACGGTGGTGCCGTATCACGACACGGATGCCGCCAATAAAGAGATGAGCTCGCTCGACTTCATGGACGCCACCACCCAGACGGTGCGCGGCGCAGTGAACTATCTGTCGCGCAACGGCGCCAAGGTTGGTCTGACCGGCTTCTGCCTCGGCGGGGCGGTGACGGTGATCGGCGCGTGCAAGATTCCGGAACTGAGCGCTGCGGTGGTGTTCTATGGCATTCCGCCGGAGCAGGCCGCCAAGCCGTCCGAGGTGCAGGTACCGATGCAGGGCCACTTCGCCAATCGCGACGATTGGTGCACCCCGCAGGTGGTGGATGCGTTCGAGGCCGGATTGAAGGCCGCCGGCAAGCAGGCCGAGTTCTTCCGCTATGAGGCCGACCACGCCTTCGTCAACGAGCAGCGTGCGGCGGTGCATGACCGCGAGGCGGCGGAACTCGCGTGGAGTCGATCGATGCAGTTCTTTGGAAAGCATCTCTCCTGACGGCCGCCGCCCGGTAAAATTTGAGCATTCGGCTGAAGACTTGGCAGATCAGTTTGCTGCGATAACGTCGGCCTACGCCACGAGGACAGCATGCTTGAAAAAGTCTTAAACCCGGATCTCCGAAACGTCGTCGACCTCGCCAGCTACCGTGCCAAGCCGCTCGGTATCCGGGGAGACGAGGGACGCCGGTGCAGACACTGCGGAGCGGCTCTGCTCGATGACGAGTCGGAGGATGATTGTTCGAGTGCCGGCATCGCCCTCCAGTCGCCGGTTCGCCGGCGACCGACGCGTGTGTTCCGCGCAGACTGATTTGATGACGACCGGCGTAGCCGCCTCGAGCCGCCACGCCGCACGCAACAAGACCGATGCGATCGTCTGCAACGCCCCGTTTCCGATGCGATCGGAAATGGGGCGTTGGTCTTTTCGGGGCACTTCAGGTTGGTAGCTGCTGCAGGCCCGGCTTGGGGCGCCGGGCGCAGAATCAAACGTGCTGGCCGCCGTTGATGTGGATTTCGGCGCCGTTCACATAAGACGACGTCTCGGTGCACAGCACGTAGATGATCTTGGCAACCTCGTCCGGGGTGCCGAGGCGGCGCATCGGGATCTGCTCCTCGACGATCTTTTCGGTGCCCGGCGACAGGATCGACGTATCGATCTCGCCCGGCGCGATCGAGTTGACCCGGACGCCGACATGGCCGAAATCCGCCGCCATCTCCCGGGTCAGCGCCGCGAGCGCTGCCTTCGAGGTGGCGTAGGCGGCGCCGGCGAACGGGTGCACCCGCGAACCGGCGATCGAGGTGACGTTCACCACCGACCCCTTGACCGCCTTCAGTTCCTCGATCAGCCCGCGCGCCATCAGGATCGGCGCGAAGAAATTCACCCGGAACACGTGCTCCCAGGTGTCGATTTCGGTGTCGATGGTGCCGAGACGGGCGCCGCCCGCCGCTTTCGGCGAGATCGCGGCGTTATTGACCAGTGCATGCAGCACACCGCCGTCGAGCCGCTCGCGGATCTCATCGATCGCCCGCAACGTGTCGGCACGGTCGCCGAGGTCGACCTGAATATGGTCTTCCGGCCCGGCACCCCAGGGGCACTGCTCCGGAAACGGATGGCGCGAGCAAGTGATCACTCGCCAGCCGGCGCTAGAGAAGCGGATCACCGTGGCGTGGCCGATGCCGCGGCTGGCGCCGGTCAGGATCATGGTCCGGCGCGGCGCGTTGCTCTCGGGCGGGCGCGGCTTTTGGGAGTCGGGGCTCATGGATACAGCCTTGTCTTGGTCCAGGGGTGATCCGGGGTGTCCCGGCGAAATTCGATGCGGTCGTGCAGGCGGAACGGACGGTCGTGCCAAAACTCGATCCGGCTCGGCGTGATCCGCCAGCCGCTCCAGCCAGGCGGCCGCGGGACGTCGCCGATCAGATGGCGCGCCGTCACCTTGGCGATCGCCTGCTCGAACGCGAACCGGCTTTCCAGCGGCTGCGACTGCTTGCTCGCCCAGGCGCCGATCTGCGCCTGCTTCGGCCGGGTCGCGAAATAGGCGTCGGCCTCGGTGTCGGTCACCGGGGTCACGGTGCCGCGAATCCGAATCTGCCGGCGCAGCGATTTCCAGTGAAACAGCAGCGCGGCCTTCGGATTGGCGGCCAGCTCGCGGCCCTTCTGACTAGCAATGTGGCTGTAGAACACGAAACCGTGCTCGTCATAGCCCTTCATTAGAACCATGCGCACGTCGGGCAGGCCGTCCGGATCGACCGTTGCCAGCGCCATCGCGTTCGGATCGTTGGGTTCGGACTTGTTGGCTTCCGCAAGCCATTCAGCGAACAGCGCAAACGGATTCTCTGCCGCAGTGAAATCACCGGGCGTTAACTCACTCTGTGGTCTGATCGTAGGGTCGCTCATGCGAGGGAATCCGACTTGTGCTTCACCGCGGTCCGGAACGCGCTGCGGGTCCTATATAGGCTCGACCTATATAGGACACGGCAACGCATTGGCCTATCGGCCATCTCGCACGGCTCGCCGGCGATGATAGCGATTCTAATCGGTGCCTCGCTCGGCGGCTGCGGCATGAACGGACGCGACGGGGCCTTTGCCCAGATGGACAGCAGCGACTTCACCGGCTCGATCGGCGCCGTGCTGCCGGCCCGCGAGGATGGCCCGACCGACGCCGATATGGCGCTGGCGCGGATCGCCGCCTCCGACGTGCTGACCAAAGGCGACAAGGATTCCAGCCAGCCGTGGGAGAATCCGACCACCGGAGCGCGGGGCTCGGTGACGCCTCTGGCGGCCGCCTACAGCAACGAAGGCCGCACCTGCCGCGACTTTCTCGCCTCCTATGTGAAGGAGCGGACCGAGAGCTGGATGCAGGGCGCGGCGTGCCGGACCACGCAGGGACATTGGGAAATCCGCTCGCTGCGGCCGTGGCGTAAGAGCTGATTCCTGCCGAATTGCGTCCGCTGGCGGGCCGATTCCGGTTGCAAAAAAGACATGAAACCCCCAGATGACTGGCGACGGGCGTTCGCCCACAGTTGGAATTCCTGAAGGAGACGAGACGGATGCGCGACCCCTATGAGGTCCTGGGGGTGCAGCGGGACGCCAGCGCTGCGGCGATCAAAAGCGCCTATCGCAAGCTGGCGAAGAAGCATCACCCCGACAGCAACAAGAACGATCCTAAAGCCGCCGCGCGCTTCTCTGAGATCAACTCCGCCAACGAAATCCTCGGCGACGAGACCAAGCGCAAGCAATACGACCGCGGCGAGATCGATGCCGAAGGCAAGCCGCGCTTCCAGGGTTTCCCTGGTGGTGGCGGCCGCGCGGGCGGCGCCGGTGGGTTCGAGCAATATTCCTTCCGCAGCGGCGGCGGTGCCCCCGGTGGCGGATTCGGCGGCGCGGCTGGTTTCGAGGACATCCTGAATTCGATGTTCGGCGGCGCAGCCGGCGCGCGCGGCGCCGGTGCGCGTGGTCGCACCCAGGGCTTCGACTTCGATACCGGCTTCGCGCCCGACCTCGATCAATCGGTGTCGATGACGGTGACGCTCGAAGAAGCGACACGCGGCACCGAAAAGCGGGTGCGGCTGCCGACCGGCAAGGAGCTCAACGTCAAGATTCCGGCCGGCGTCAGCGCGGGCCAGCAGATCCGGCTGAAAGGGCAGGGCGAGAGCGCGCCCGGTCACCGCGCCGGCGACCTGCTGATCACCGTCAACATCGCCCCGCATCCCTACTTCAAGATCGACGGCAATGATCTGAAGCTCGAGCTGCCGCTGACATTGTACGAGGCGGTGCTCGGCGCCAAGGTCCGGGTCCCGACGCTGACCGGCGCGATCGAATTGTCGATCCCGAAGAACACCTCCAGCGGCCGGATCTTCCGGCTCAAGGGCAAGGGGCTGCCGAAAGGCAGCGCGGTCGGCGATCTGTTCGTCACCACCCGCATCATTCTCCCGGACGGCCACGACGCCGCGCTGGAGAAGCTGATGCAGAAGTGGCGGGACGACCATCCCTACAATCCGCGGACCGAGCTCGGCTAAGCCCACGGGCAGCGGAATTTGACGCAAGTAGCGGCCTCGGTGCGGGGGATCAGCGCGCAACCCCGCCCGAGGCCGCTTGCGTCGATCGGCGGATCGGACGCGACTCACAAGATGCTGAGCGGCCGGTGCGATTCTGCGGCGCGTCGGTGTTCCGATTGGCGATAATCGATGTCGAAAATGGGATCGGTCGCATAGCACGCATTGAAAACGCTGCGCGATTTCGAATAGCGCACGGTTTTCCAACTAATTGACGAAGACAGTTTTCGTCCGGCGCGATCGATGCTGGGTAGGCCGCCCAGCCTTGCCCAAATGGTTGAATTTGCACGGGGACATGGGGCTGTACCCGGCCGGGCCGCTGGTGTAGGTCGAAGGCCGATTGCAAGACGATAGGATAGTCCATGTCGACAGCTTCCGGCCTGATGCAAGGCAAACGCGGTGTCATTCTTGGCGTCGCCAACAACCGTTCGATTGCTTGGGGCATCGCGAAAGCCTGCCGCGCCCAGGGCGCCGAGATCGCGCTGACCTATCAGGGTGACGCGCTGAAGAAGCGGGTCGAGCCGCTCGCCGCCGAACTCGGCGGCCTGGTGCTCGGGCACTGCGACGTCACCGACGGCGCCACGATCGACGCGGTGTTCGACGCGGTGAAGGAGAAGTGGGGCAAGATCGACTTCGTGGTTCACGCCATCGCGTTCGCCGACAAGGACGAGCTCGACGGCCGTTATGTCGACACCTCGCCGGAGAATTTCTCCAAGTCGATGCTGATCTCGTGCTACTCGCTGACCGCGATCGCGCAGCGCGCCGAGAAGCTGATGACCGACGGCGGCTCGATCATCACGTTGACCTATTACGGCGCCGAGAAGTGGATGCCGCATTACAACGTGATGGGCGTCGCCAAGGCCGCGCTGGAGGCCAGCGTGCGCTACCTCGCCGCCGACCTCGGCGAGAAGAACATCCGGGTCAACGCCATCTCGGCCGGCCCGATCAAGACGCTGGCCGCGTCCGGCATCGGCGACTTCCGCTACATCCTGAAGTGGAACGAATACAACGCGCCGCTGCGCCGCACCGTGACGATCGAGGAAGTCGGCGATAGTGCGCTGTACTTCTTGTCTGACCTGTCCCGCGGCGTTACCGGCGAAGTCCACCATGTCGATTCCGGCTACCACGTCGTCGGCATGAAGAACCCCGACGCGCCGGACATCTCACTCGGCGGCAAGGACTGAGGACACGCTCAGGATCGTCATGCGCGGGCTAGACCCGCGCATCCATCCTCTAAATCACCATCCTTGATGGATTGCCGGGTCGAGCCCGGCAATGACGTAAGTAAGGCCATGCCCACCATCTACTTCATCCGCCACGGCGAGACGGACTGGAACGCGACCGGGCGATATCAGGGCACGCGGGACATTCCGCTGAACGACAAGGGGCGGGGCCAGGCGGTCTCGGCCGGCGGCGTGCTCGGCGGGCTGCTCGCACGGAGCGGTGAGCCGCCGGCGGAGCTGGACTATAGCGCCAGCCCGCTCGGCCGCGCCCGCGTGACGATGGAGCTGGTGCGCGGCGCGCTCGGTCTGCCGCCCCAGGGCTACGCGGTCGACGAGCGGCTGCGCGAGATCACCTATGGGGCGTGGGAAGGCTTCACCCTCAAGGACATGGAACAGTCCGACCCGGAACTCTATGCTGCGCGCCATGCCGACCGCTGGAGCGTCGCGCCGCTGCGCGGCGAGAGCTACGCCCAGCGGCTGCCGTTCGTCACCGACTGGGTCGCCGCGCTGAAGCGCGACACCGTCGCGGTCGGACATGTCGGCACCGGACGCACCCTGTTCGTCGCGCTCGGCCTGAAAACCCCGCGCGAAGCGTTGGAAGGCCCGATCCAGCAGGGCGCCGTCTACGTCTTCCGCGACGGCGGCTTCGACATCGTGAGCTGAGCTTCCGCGGCGTTCTTCCCTTCTCCCACAAGGGGAGAGGGGGCTGAGGCCGGTTTGACCGTGTCCGGCCGGCGCGTTACCACACCGGCGCAATCCAAAAGGGTCGGTCCGCGCCATGTCGTTCAATACCTTCGGCCATCTATTTCGCGTCACCACCTTTGGCGAAAGCCATGGGGTGGCGATCGGCTGCGTGGTTGACGGCTGCCCGCCGCTGATCCCGCTGACCGAGGCCGATATCCAGGGCGATCTCGACCGCCGCCGGCCCGGCCAGTCGCGCTTCACCACCCAGCGCCAGGAAGCCGATCAGGTGAAGATCCTGTCCGGCGTGATGGTGCATCCCGAGACCGGCGTGCAGGTGACGACCGGCACCCCGATCGCGCTGTTGATCGAGAATACCGACCAGCGCTCCAAGGACTATTCGGACATCCAGAACAAGTATCGCCCCGGCCATGCCGACTTCACCTACGAGGCGAAGTACGGCATCCGCGACTATCGCGGCGGTGGCCGCTCGTCGGCGCGCGAGACCGCTACCCGGGTCGCCGCCGGCGCGATCGCCCGTAAGGTGATTGCCGGCATGACCGTGCGTGGCGCTCTGGTGCAGATCGGTCCGCACAAGATCGACCGTGACAAATGGGATTGGGACGAGATCGGCAACAACCCGTTCTTCTGCCCGGACAAGGATAAGGCGGCGTTCTACGCCGACTATCTCGACGGCATCCGCAAATCCGGCTCGTCGATCGGCGCGGTGGTGGAGATCGTGGCCGAGGGCGTGCCGGCCGGGCTCGGCGCGCCGATCTATGCCAAGCTCGATGGCGACCTCGCCGCGGCGCTGATGAGCATCAATGCGGTCAAGGGCGTCGAGATCGGCGATGGCTTCGCCAGTGCCGAACTGACCGGCGAACAGAACGCCGACGAAATGCGGACCGGCAATCATGGTCCGGCTTTCCTGTCCAACCATGCCGGCGGCATCCTGGGCGGCATTTCCACCGGCCAGCCGGTGGTGGCGCGGTTCGCCGTCAAGCCGACCTCGTCGATCCTGACCCCGCGTAAGACCGTCGATCGCACCGGCCACGACACCGAGATTCTCACCAAGGGCCGCCACGACCCCTGCGTCGGCATCCGCGCCGTGCCGGTCGGCGAGGCGATGGTCGCTTGCGTGCTGGCCGACCACCTGCTGCGGCACCGGGGACAGGTCGGCGGCTGATCCGAGCCGCCGTCTCGCTCCAGCATCCGCGCAGGACCGCTGGATGACTGCCATGAGTCCGCTCCTGCTACAAATCGCCCCGCGACGCAGCTAAGATGCTGCCATGCATTCCGAGCAGATCCGCGGCATTCTCGACTGGCTGAGCGATGGCGCACGGTCCGAGCCAGACCCGGCCATGAAGATGAAGCTGACCTGCGAGCAGCTCGTCGCGGCCGGGATACCGCTGCACCGGGTCGGCGTCTTCGTCGAGACCCTGCACCCCGACATCTATGGCCATCGTTTCATCTGGCGCGCTGACGGCGAGGTCGAGGTTGGCTCGACCACCCAGGACGTCGAGATGTCCGAGGAATATAAGCGCAGCCCGCTGAAGATCCTGTACGATTACGGCGTCGAGGTCCGTTTTCGGCTCGACGACCCGGAGAGCAAGAACTTCCCGTTCCTGGACGATCTGCGCGCCGAGGCCGTCACCGATTACACCGCGCTGCCGCTGCGATTTCTCGACGGCACCTATCACGCCGCGAGCTTCGCCACCAAGCAGCCGGGCGGCTTCACCGACTCCCAGCTCAGCGCGCTACGGGCGATGATGCCGCCGCTGTCGCGGCTGGTCGAGGTGATCAGCCTGCGCGACATCGCCACCAATCTGCTCGACACCTATGTGGGCAACCGCGCCGGCGCCCGGATTCTCGCCGGACAGATCCGTCGCGGCCACGCCGATCATCTGCGTGCCGCGATATGGCTGTCCGATCTTCGCGGCTTCTCGGCGCTGTCCGACGGCCTGCCGCCGGAGATCATGGTCAAAGTGCTGAACGCGTATTTCGACTGCCAGGTCGCGGCGATTGCCAGCCACGGCGGCGAAGTGCTGAAGTTCATGGGCGACGGGCTGCTCGCCGTGTTTCCGATCGCCGACGACGGCGCTGACGCCGCCGAGGTTTGCGGCCGGATGCTGGCCGCCGCCAACGAATGCCGCGCCAGCATCGCGGCGCTGAGTTTCGTCGAAGGCAGCTACGCCATCGAGAGCTTCCGCTTCGGCGTTGCGCTGCATGTCGGGCAGGTGCTGTACGGCAATATCGGCGGCGGCAACCGGCTCGACTTCACCTGCATCGGCCCGGCGGTGAATCTCGCCGCGCGGCTGGAGCGGCTCGCCGCCCGTCTCGGCCGCACCGTGGTCGCCTCCAGCGATTTCGTCGGGCTGTGCTCGGAAGGCTGGAGCGACCTCGGCGAATTCCCGATGGCCGGCTTCTCGCACGCCGAACGGGTGCATGGCCTCACCGACGAGATGCCGCTGGCTGTTGAAGGGCTGTGAGACACTGAACCATCAAATTGCCGAACGTCATCCGCGGGCTTGACCCGCGGATCCATCGCGCGCGCCAGCGCGCGTATCAAAGAGTTGTCCTGCAGAAGATGGATCGCCGGGTCGAGCCCGGCGATGACGCTTTTCGGATAGCAAGCGCAACGGTTTTGATACTACACCGTCCGCGCTACTCCTCCGGCTCCGTCGTGAACAACAGCGGATAGCCCTTGGCGCGGCCGGCGTCGGTGGCGCGGGTGGCTTTGGTCTCGGCGACGTCCTTGGTGAACACCCCGACCACGCAGACGCCGCGCTGATGCGCGGTGAGCATCACCTTGGTGGCTTGATCCTCGGTCATCCGGAACTCGCCCTTCAGCACCGACACCACGAACTCGCGCGGCGTGTAGTCGTCGTTGACCAGGATCACCTTGTGCAGCTTCGGCCGCTCGACCTTGATTTTGGCCTTGGTCTTCGGCTTCAGGTCGATGTTGCTCATCCGGTGCCGACCCGCGTCGCGTGTTGGTTGCATCCTCGTGTCGCCCAATCCTACAGCCTCAACGGTCCCGGGAAAACCGGGGCGGTTGAGCTAAGCACATCGCTGTGCGGGAGGCTTGCTTTGCATCGCACGCTCACGATCGATGATCGTTAGTGACTGGAAAGTGATCGGGATGGAACCGGCTTGGCCGCTTTTCGTCATCTGGTTTGCATGTCACCATCGCGGTTGGTCGACCGGAGGGCTGCGATGCGCTGGTGGGTCTCGATCGGAATCGTGCTCGCCGTCGCAGCGGCCGGCATAGCCGCTGTCGCCGCGCCCAACCAGGCGCCGCAATCCGCAGCGGGTGACGATGCCAAGCAGGTCGACGTCGAGCTGGTACTGGCGGTTGACGTCTCCTACTCGATGGACGTCGACGAACTCGCGGTGCAGCGCGAAGGCTATGCCCAGGCGCTGATCTCCAGCGAATTCCTCAAGACCCTGAAAACCGGCCCGACCGGCCGGATCGCGGTGACGTATTTCGAATGGGCCGCGTCCAGCGATCAGAAGATTATTCTTCCGTGGCACATCATCGACGGGCCGGAATCCGCCGATGCGGTCGCGGCCGAGATCCTGAAGGCGCCGCTGCGCCGTGCTTCGCGGACTTCAATCTCCGGCGCCATCAACTTCGCGCTGCCGCTGTTCGAGCAAAACCCGTATCACGGGCTGCGACGGGTGATCGATATCTCCGGCGACGGCCCGAACAATAACGGCGAGCCGGTGACGATCGCGCGCGATGCCGCGGTCGCCAAGGGCGTCGTCATCAACGGCCTGCCGATCATGGTGAAAGAGCCGTCCTACTCGATGATGGATATCGAGAATTTGGATTATTACTACGAGGACTGCGTCATCGGCGGTCCCGGCGCTTTCGTCGTGTCCATCAAGGATCGCGCCAAGTTCAAAGAGGCGATCCACACCAAGCTGGTGATGGAGGTCGCCGGCCACACTCCGCCCGCCCGCATTGTCCCGATCGCCGACGAGCACCGTCCCGCTCGGGTGTCGTGCCTGATTGGCGAGAAGGTCTGGCAGGATCGGTGGGGGCGGTGAGGGCGCGGACGGATCGGGCGTCTCCGTCCGGATCAGTTCGAGCGGGATGACTTGCCAATTCAGAATTCAGTCATCCCGCTCCAAGGTTGATCGGATCGGCCGTTATCCGATCATGGACGCGACGACCGTCAGGCGGCCGCCCGGAAGATGGTTTCGATCTCGGTCTGCGTCGCCTGCTTCGGATTGGTGAAGCCGCACGCATCCTTCAGCGCGTTGGCGGCGAGGATCGGCACGTCGGTTTCCTTCATGCCGAGACCGCCGAGACCGGGCGGAATGCCGACATCGGCCGATAGCCGCTGGATGGCATGAATGGCGGCATCGGCGCCTTGGGCATCGGTCATGCCGGTGGTGTCGACGCCGAGCGCGTGGGCGACGTCCTTCAGCCGTCCCGCCGCGACTTGCGCGTTGTAGGCCTGCACGTGCGGCAGCAGCACCGCGTTGCAGACGCCGTGCGGCAGGTCGTAGAAGCCGCCGAGCTGGTGCGCCATCGCATGTACATAGCCGAGCGAGGCGTTGTTGAACGCCATGCCGGCGAGGAAGCCCGCATACGACATCGCCTCGCGGGCGACGAGGTTCTGGCCCTCGGCGACCACGGTGCGCAGACTGTTGGAGATGATCGACATCGCCTTCAGCGCGCAGGCGTCGGTGATCGGCGTTGCGGCAATCGACACATAGGCTTCGATCGCGTGCGTCAGCGCGTCCATGCCGGTCGCGGCGGTCAGGGCCGGCGGCTTGCCGAGCATCAGTACCGGATCGTTGACCGACAGCAGCGGCGTGGTGTGGCGGTCGACGATCGCCATCTTCACCTGGCGTTCCTCGTCGGTGATGATGCAGAACCGCGTCATCTCACTCGCCGTGCCGGCCGTGGTGTTGATGGCGATCAGCGGAAGCTGAGCGTGCGCCGACCGATCGACGCCTTCATAGTCCTTGATGCTGCCGCCATTGGTGGCGGTCAGCGCGATGCCCTTCGCGCAATCGTGCGCTGAACCGCCGCCGAGCGAGATCACGCAGTCGCAGTTCTCCTGCTTCAGCAGTGCAAGCCCGTCTTCGACGTTCTTGATCGTCGGGTTTGGCTTCGCGCCCGGGAAGACGACGCTGGTCACGTTGCGTTCGATCAGCATCGAGGCGATCTGGTCGGCGACGCCGAGCTTGTGCAGCCCGCTGTCAGTGACGATCAGCGCGCGCTTGAAGCCCCGTGCCTTGGCGTGGTCCGCTGCGCTCGATACGCAGCCGGCGCCGAACAGATTGAGAGAGGGAATGAAGAAGGTCGTTGCGGTCATTGGTGTTTCCTTCCATGCGTTTTCGTTGTTGATCGGTGGTCGATGAGCGCGCCGGCCGGACGAATGCGACGGTCCAGCTACGCTCCGCGTTTCCAGGGCAATACCCTGCTGTCCGGACGGCGCAGGAAACGCCGTCCGGTATTGCTGCGAGCGAGTGCTTTGCACCCGCCGATGAAGTGAGTTCGCTTCCTAGAAGAAGCCGAGTGGGCCGGTGCCGTAGCTCACCAGCAGGTTCTTGGTGTGCTGATAGTGATCGAGCATCATCTTGTGGGTCTCGCGCCCGATGCCGGATTGCTTGTAGCCGCCGAAGGCGGCGTGCGCCGGATAGGCGTGGTAGCAATTGGTCCACACCCGGCCCGCAGCGATGGCGCGTCCGAACCGATAGGCACGGGTGCCGTCCCGCGTCCAGACGCCTGCGCCGAGTCCGTACTGGGTGTCGTTGGCGATGGCGATCGCTTCGGCTTCGTCCTTGAAGGTGGTGACCGACACCACGGGGCCGAAGATTTCTTCCTGGAAGATCCGCATTTGGTTGTGGCCGCGGAACACGGTCGGATGCACGTAGTAGCCACCGGCGAGATCGCCGGGCAGCTGCGCCCGCCCGCCGCCGGCCAGCAGTTCGGCGCCTTCGTGCCGACCGATGTCGATGTAGGACAGGATCTTGTCGAGCTGCTCTTGCGACGCCTGCGCACCGATCATCGTTGCCGGATCGCGCGGATCGCCCTGCCGGATCGCGGCGACGCGGGCGAGCGCCCGCTCCATGAAGCGATCGTAGATCGATTCCTGCACCAGCGCGCGGCTCGGGCAGGTGCACACTTCGCCTTGATTGAGCGCGAACATCACGAAGCCTTCGATCGCCTTGTCGAAGAACGGGTCGTCTTCGGCCGTGACGTCGCCGAAGAAGATGTTCGGCGATTTGCCGCCGAGTTCCAGTGACACCGGCACCAGATTCTCGCTGGCGTATTGCATGATCAGCCGCCCGGTCGAGGTCTCGCCGGTGAAGGCGATCTTGGCGATGCGCGGGCTGGACGCCAGCGGCTTGCCGGCCTCGACGCCGAAGCCGTTGACGACGTTGACGACGCCGGGAGGCAACAGATCGCCGACCAGTTCGGCCCATACCAGGATCGAGGCCGGGGTCTGCTCGGCCGGCTTCAGCACCACGCAGTTGCCGGCGGCGAGTGCCGGCGCCAGCTTCCAGGCGGCCATCAGCAACGGGAAGTTCCACGGAATGATCTGGCCGACGACGCCGAGCGGCTCGTGGAAGTGATACGCGATGGTGTCGTGATCGATCTCCGAGATCGAACCTTCCTGCGCGCGCAGTGCACCTGCGAAATAGCGGAAGTGATCGATCGCCAGCGGCAGGTCGGCGGCCCGCGTCTCGCGGATCGGCTTGCCGTTGTCGAGCGTCTCGGCGATCGCCAGCAGATCGAGATTGGCTTCCATCCGATCGGCGATGCGATTGAGAATGAGTGACCGTTCTGTCGTCGTCGTCTTGCTCCAGGTGACGCTCGCGGTGTGCGCTGCATCAAGCGCGAGTTCGACGTCTTCCTTCTGCGAACGCGGAATTTCCGTCAGTTTTGCGCCGGTGATCGGCGTGGTGTTGTCGAAGTATCTGCCATCGACCGGCGCAACCCAGCGGCCGCCGATGAAGTTGCCATAGCGGGCCTTGAAGACCGTGCTGGCGTCAGGATGCATCGTTGTGATGAGGTTCATGGCTTCCTCCCATATGTTGAAGCGAGCGGAACTACGCACAACCTGTGCCACCCGCGCCGGAGGCCTGCGGCCACTGCTCCGCGAACTGATCAGTTCGTTGATAAAGCTGGGAGGATTCTAGATTGGGACGCGCCGGCCGCAGGTGGCGATCTCTGGACAGCACCTCAGGCTGCGTGTGATACTCGCAGCAGTTGGACGCAACACCTGTTGCAGAATCCAACACTCCGAGGATCCGCCTATGTCTGTCGCATCAAACCGTGATGCCGTCGTCACTGCGCGCCGTCGCTTCTTCGGGGAAGGGCGGTCTGTCGATGGAATGCTCGCCGCTCCGATCCTACGGTCGTGGCAGCGCTGCGCCGGCCAGGGGCTGGACGCCAGCCGCTCGCCGCTGGTCGAGCCGCCTACCGCCCGCGAACTGCGCGAATTTCAGGAACGCCACGACCGGCTCGGCCGTCTCGCGCGGCCGGAACTCAATGCTCTGCAAGGCGATGCACGTCTGACCGGCAGCGTCGTCATTCTCACCGATGCGGCTGGCGTCGTCCTCGATATGATCGGCTCCGGCGAATTTGCGGGGCGTGCGGCGCAAGTGGCGCTGCGGCCCGGCGTGTCGTGGAGCGAAGCCGACACCGGCACCAATGCGATCGGCACGGCGCTGGTCGAGCGTCAGCCGATTGCAGTGCACGGCGCCGAGCACTTCTTCGAGCGCCACCGCATCCTGGCTTGCGCCGCCGCGCCGCTGATCGATCCGCGCGGCGTGGTCGCCGGTGCGCTCGATATGACAGGCCCCGCGGCGATCCGCCATGTCCACGCGCTCGGCCTGATGCGACTCGCCGCCGAGCAGATCGAGCACCGGTTCTTCACCGAAGGATTCGAGCACTGCACCATGCTGCGGCTGCACACCGACCGTGCGCTGCTCGGCACGCCGCGCGAAGGCGTGCTGGCGTTTGCCGATGGCGTGCTGGTCGGCGCCAATCGACACGGCCTCGATCTGATGAATCTCGATTGGCCGGCGCTCGATCTGGCGAGGCTCGAAACGCTGCTGCCGGGTGTGCGCCCCTCGGATCAGATCCAGATGCTGCGCGGCCCTCGTGGCACGCGGCTGTGGGGCCGGTTGGTCGACCCGCTGCGCCGCAGCCCACGCGCGCCTGCAGCATCGATGCCCGCTGCTGTGCCGGCGGCTCCGGTCGGGGAGGTCGAGCCGATCCTCGATGCAGAAATGATGGCGCAGCTGTCGCGCACCGTGCGGCTGGTCGAGGCGGGGATTCCGGTGCTGCTGCTCGGCGAGACCGGATCCGGCAAGGATGTTTTCGCGCGCCGCGTTCACGCCGAGAGTGCGCGGCGCAACAAGCCGTTCGTGCCGGTGAATTGCGCGGCGCTCCCCGAGGGGCTGATCGAGTCGGAGCTGTTCGGCTACGAGGCCGGTGCCTTCACCGGCGCGCGGCGGCAGGGCGCGCCCGGGCTGCTGCGTCAGGCCGATTGCGGCGTGCTGTTTCTCGACGAGATCGGCGACATGCCGCTGTCGTTGCAGAGCCGGCTGCTGCGCGTGCTGCAGGACAAGCAGATTTCGCCGCTCGGCGGTGGCCGTCCGGTGCCGGTCGACTTCGCGTTGATCTGCGCGACGCACCAGCCGCTCGGCACCCTGCTGGCCGCCGGGGCGTTCCGCCAGGATCTGTACTTCCGCATTGCGCAATATGTCGTCGAGCGGCCGCCGGTGCGCCATCATCCGGACCGGCTCGCGCTGGTTCGGACGCTGTGGCGCCAGCTCGGCGGCGAAGACGCCGGCGTGCAGCTCTCGGCTGAGGTCGAGCGTGTGCTCGCCGCCTACAACTGGCCGGGCAACTACCGGCAACTGGTCGGAACGCTACGCGCCCTGTTGGTACTTGGCGAGCCGGGACACCCGGTCGAGGTCTCGGCACTGCCCGCCGAAATCACCGCGGCGGCCGGCGCGGTGGAGAGTCAGGTTTCCGAGACGCTCCCGGGGACGTCGCTGGCGGAACAGACCCGGTCAGTGCTGCAGGCCGCATTGGACGCCAGCGGCGGAAACGTATCGCGCGCCGCGCGCCGGCTCGGGATCGACCGAAGTACGTACTATCGCCGCCTGCTCAAGGACAAAGATCGCGGCCGATGAGCTGCGCGATGCGTTGTGCTGCGTGGCGGGTGACGATCCCTTATCCTGCCGGCACCCAATTGCCGTGGAAGCCGTCGGGAATGCGGTGGCCGAGATGCACCAGGGCGATCGGGCCTGCCGCAATGTCTGTCGCATTGAACACCGCAAGGTCGCTGCGATTCTCGCAGCCGCGCCACACCACCGCGAGCAGCCAACCTTCGGCTTCGTTTGCGTCGGTCGCGCGCGGCACGAACACCGGCTCGCCGATGGTGTCGCCGGTCGGCAGCAGATAGCGAGTGCGGCGATGGCCGTTGCCGTCGACATGCACGAGTCCAGTGAGCATGCCGAGCATCGGTGTTTCCGGGCTGGCGCACGCGTACCAGCCGTGGCCGCTGCGCAGGCCGGCACGGCGCTCGTCGATCCGTGGAAATTCGCCGCTGATCTCGTCCAGATAGCTGCGCTTGAAGGCGTTGGTGTTGCCGGCGAGGTCGAAGCTCCAGCGGCACAGTCGCGCACGGCCCTTCTCCGGATCGGTGCGGCGACCGTCGGGATGGGTGAACAGCGGCGCTTCCTCCGACTGCATCACGTCGGCGACGATCCGGGTGCCGTCCTCCCACGCGTTCATGACGTGGAACACGAAGCAAGCCTCGCCGCGGAACCAGCGGATGTCGCGGGTCGAGCCGGAGCGGTTCATCACGCCGACATACGAGCCCTTGCGCGGATCCCAGGCGTAGGGCGGCCGGCCGCGCATCGCGCGCCAGATACTGCCGGTGAGCGGCAGGATCGGGAACAGCACATGATGCTCGGTGACGATGAAGTCGTGCACCATCGCCGCAAACGGGGCCTTGAAATGCTCCAGCCGGGTGACGTTGCCCGAGGCGTCGATCGCCCCGAACGACATCGTACGCGTCAGCGGGCCGCTGGCGTTGTAGCCGAAGAACAGCATCTCGCCGGTCACCGGGTCGATCTTCGGGTGAGCGGTGAATGGCCCCTTCAACGCGCCGCCGTAGTCGCAGTAACCGCGGGTCTCGAGCGTGTCGCGTTCGATCTGCATCGGCAGATGCGCCTCTTCCAGCGCCAGGAGCCGGCCGGCGTGGAACACGATGTTGGTGTTGGCGACGTTGCCGTCGTCCGGCACCGAGCGCGGTGCATCGGGCAGCTTGAGGTTGAACTCGCCGTAGAGCGGGCGGCCCGCCTCGTGCTCGGCGAGCCATTTCGGCGTGCGCACCCAGCGGTTACGATACGACGCGCGGCCGTTCTCCAGATGAAACGCGTGCAGCATGCCGTCGCCAAAGAACCAGTGCGCGTTCGGCGAGACGAATTGCGGGTTGGCGCCGTTGCGATACAGCGTGCCGTTCAATTCCCGCGGCAGCTCGCCCTTGATGCTGAGGAACGGCGCGTCGCATTCCATTGGGATCGGCGCGAGATTGTCGCACGCATCCGGAATTCCGGTCACCTGAAGCATGGCGTGCTCCTGAGCCTCTCTTGGTCGTGCTTCGGACCTCGTCAATCGAGCGCGAGCAGGCGCCCGAACGGCTGCACCGCGTGAGCGTGTTCTTGTGGCACCGCCCAGATCACCGGCCAACGCGGCTTGAAATGCGCCGGGCCTTCGAGGTCGGTCAAGACCACGGTGATATCGGGCTTGTGCCGGTCGGCCTCGGCGAGCAGCGGCGTGAAGTCGGTGCCGCCGCCGCCGGAGAATTCGATCTCGCTGAGCACGAAGCGGCGGCCGGGCTCGAAGACCTCGACCTGCCGCACCCGCTCGTCGCCGATGATCAGCACCAGGCCGGCTTCCTGGCGCCGGATGATGGTTTCGATCTCGTTGGCAAAGCGCTGCACCAGCGCGTCGTCGATCGAGCCGGAGACGTCGATGATCAGCACCAGCCGCGGCTCGTTCTTGGTGGGGCTGAAGCCCGGCTCGAACGGCATCCGATGATTGCCGGCGCGGCCCTGGTTGGCGATGTAAGAGCGGGTCGGGCGCGACCACGTCAGCGCCGGCTTGCGGGCGAGGCCGCGCGCGAGCTGCACCCGCAGCACCTGGGCCCACGGCGTGCGGGTCCGCGGCAGATCGGCGATCAGCGCGCGCAGCATCGAGAATGCGCCGTCGCCGGCATGGCCGCGCAAGATTCGCTCGCTCCATTCGCGTGCCCGTTCGGCCTCGTGCTCGGGTGCCGACTGTGAGTCCGGGTTAGGTACCAGGTCGCGTGAGCCACCGGCGCCGAGAGCCCGCACCTTGGCGGACTTGGCGCCATCGCTCGGTCGCGCGGTCTCGGTCTCGGTCTCGCCGGCGCCGGATTGCGACTGCGCCTGATCCTTTCCGCCGGAGCCGGACGCATCGGCTTCGGAGCCTTGCTGGGACTGCCGGCCGGATTGTTGTTTGCCGCTGGTGCCGTCACGGTCGCGGTCGTCGATCGCGCGGTACAGCTTCTCGACGTCCCATTCCAACAGTGCCGCCTCGGGCTGCTGCTCGCGGCCGAGCGCCTGGAAGACGATCTGCTCCAGCATCACGGCGTTCGCCGGCAGTTGCAGCCAGCTCAGATGCGCCAGCGTTGAGTTGACGATGGCGTCGGCGCAGATGTTGAACAGTTCGAGATCGACACCGCCCTGCGTACGTTGCAGCTCGACGAAACGCTGGGAGTGGCGCAGCGCGATGTGCAGCACTTCGTGCGCGACGACGCCGACCTGTTCGGGCAGCGGCAACCGTTCGAATGCGGCGCTGTAGTACACCGTGGTGCCGTCGGTGCCGGCGGCAGGGACGTCTGCCGGTGCATCGGCGGCAAGGTCGCGATGCTGCACCCACAGCGCCAACCCTCCGGTCGAGGGCGCGAACTCAACCATGCGCTGGATCGCACGCGTGCCGCGGTGACAATACAGCGCGCTGGCTTCAGGCATCGGAGGCTTCCAATTGCCGGCGCCCGGCGTAGCTGGCGTAGGCTGGGCTGTCGAGGATCGCGGATTCGAGGCCGTTCTCCAGGCCGCGCTGCATCAGCAATTCCATCGCCAGCGTCTGCGCTTCCCGGATCGGCAACGGCGCAGCGCTGCGGATGTCGGGCAGTTGCTCGATGATCTCCAGGGCGCGCGCCATCGTCTGCTTGTCGGTGCTGGCGGCGAGCAGCCCATACAGCATGCCGTAGAGGGCATCGAGCGACTTCGGCAGCAGTGCCGCGGTCTCCGGGCCCGGACGTGCGGCGAGTAGCTTCAGCACATCGGTGCCGGCCTGAATTTCGCGCAGCACGCCGAAGAATTCCGCGGCATTGGCGGCGCCGATCCGGCCCTGCACGAACAGCCGCTTGGCGTGATCGGACAGGCCGGATTTCAGCACGTTGGAAATGTCCTCCCAGCCGCGCGGGCTGGCGCCGATCAGATGATCGCCGGCGAGCTGCGCCTGGGTGTCGTCGAGCTTGTCGGGACGGATCTTCAAATAAGCCATCACTTCCGGAGCGAATTCCTGCGTGATGGCGTGGTTGAGAAACGCATCGATCGCGGTCTGGACGTTGAAGTGGAACATGCGGTCGGCGAGCGCGGTGCCCATGTCGTGGCTGATCGCGCCATGGAAGCTGGCATTGCCGGCGGCGACCACCTGCCAGCCGTCCGGCAGATGATAGTTGCCGACGCGGCGATCGAGGATCAGCGAGTAGGCCGAGATCTGCAGCCGCTGGTCGGCGGCTGTGAGCTCGTCGAGAAACAGCACGCCTTCGGGCTGATCGCGGGACGGCAGGAACTCCGGCGGAAACCAGACCGTCTTGGCGAGATTCTCGTCGGCATAGATCGCGCCGCGGATATCCACGGGCTCGATCGTGGTCAGCCGCAGATCGATCAGCGGCACCCGATAATGTGCGGCGACCTGGCGGACGATCGAGGACTTGCCGACCCCGCGCGTCCCCCACAGCATCGACGCCCGCCGCCGCAGCGTCGGATCGGCGTATTGCTCGATCAGCGCGGCCTTGGCGGCTGCGATCGAGACCGGAGGGATGTTCATCGGGTTGCCGTGCATCGATCGTGTCCTCGCTCGTCAGGTCGTCTGGGCGTCCAGGTTGGTCGTCGTCGGTTCCGGTTCGGACTCCGGCAGCCAGGTCTCCTTCCAGCGCCGGGGAATCGGGGGAATCTCCAGCGAAGGGGTTTCGCGCATGCCGAACGCGCCGAACATCAGCAGCGGCGGTGCGCCCATCAGCAGCAGGTTGAAGATCGAGTCCTGCGGCACGTCGATCATCGTCAGGCTGGCCGCTCCGGCGATCAGGCCGCCGAAGAACAACGCCGGCACCGCGCGGCGGAAGGTGACGGTCCAGCGCGCGCCGCGCAGCTTTTCGTAATACGCCGCCGGGGGCCGCGTCAGGGTGCGCTCCAGATGCGCCACGGTCTTCTCAAAGGCGGCCTCGACGCGGCCGCTCCGCTCGGGTTCCTGGCCGCGCACCATCAGCTTGCCGGTGAAACCGGATTTGTTCTTGCGCAGCGTGGACCACGACCAGCCGATGACGGCGAGCAGATCCTCCGGCAGCGCCACGCCGGGGGCCTTCGGCGTGATGTCGATCTCGGCCGGATAGCTGCGAACCTGGGCTGCACGCAGCACCACCATGAAGCCGGCGATCTCGGCCTCGCCCCGAATCAGCTCCCGGCGCACTGTGTCGGTCGCAGCGCGCCGCGCGTTCGGCTGCACCAGGCGATAGCTCAGCGCCACCGCGGTGCCTTCGATGGTGCGGAACTGTTGCTGCGGCAGCACCGTTTCGATCCGCTGCAACAACACCGCCGGATCGTCTCCCTGGCTTTCGAGCGTCGCCGACAGCCGCTGCGGCAACGTCAGTGTTCGGGTGATGAGGTGCAGACCCGGGCGCGGATTGTCGAGCTGCAGCACCTCGGTCGCATCGATCCCGCTACGATCGGATTTCTCGTGCGTCACCGGTTTGAAGATCAGCCGGCGGGCGATGCGATCGCTGGCGGCAAGGTCCACTTGGTAGCCGCGTTGCGTGAACGGCTGCACCAGCCCGAGGATTTCATGGTGGGTGAACGGGTGGGTCGGCTTGGTGGTGTCGATTCCTGCCGAACCGGTCCAAAGCTGAGCGTAGTTCATGACCGTCACCAACCTCCGCAGTGTGAGCAGCTGCGGCGCAGCCCGATGAGGAGCCGCGCCGCGATTCACGCGCTCAGTCGATCGCGTTGGGTCTAGTTTCTTCAACTGCGAGGCGAACGCAACTCACGCTATTGTTGATCGTGGCTCGCGGAGTTGCGTCACGCAGTGTGGGCTCAAACCGAGTGCGCGAGAGTCGGCTTGCCGACGTCGCTCGGCTGCAGCTTGCCCAGGAACTGATTGTACGAAGATACCACCTGATCCAGCACCTCGAAGTGCGGGAACGCGCCGGCGTCGAACTGCACGAGGGTCCAGTTCGGACGGCCTGCCACGCGGTTCTTGTGCCGGTAGTCGACGAAGTCGCCGCGCACCCCGTGCGCCATCCACACCGGCAGACGAAGCTGCTCGTAGACGGTCAGGATGTCGGTGCTGAACATGAAGCCGGCCACGAAGTAGTACGGGGCATAGCGTGCGCCGGGCTGATGCGTGGTGGCGTAATCGTAGTCCACCATCGGTTCGTCGATGGTCTTCGAGCCCCAGGCCTTCTCCAGGAACTTGCGGATCACCGGCCGGGCCGTGAGCAGCTTGAAGAAACCGCGATCCCACAATTTGACCCGCAGCGTGTCGATGATCCACGAACGGCCGCGCGTGCCGGGCGTGCCCGCATCACGGGCCTTGCCTTCGAATCCGGTCGGGCTGATGAAGCCGAGCGAACGGAATGCCTGCGGCGCCTCGGTCGCGGCGCGAGCGAGGAATTCGCTGGCCAGAGACAGCGCCAGCGCGTCGACCGGCTGTTCGCCGTGAATGCGGCGGATCTGTTCGACCGCGGCGTGGACCGCGTCGGTCATCATCCGCGCGGTGTATTCTCGGTCGTCGCGATCGGACTGGCCGAATCCCGGCAGGTCGATCGCATAAACCGGGCGCGTCTTCGCGTAGTAATCGTAGAGCGGCTTGACTTCGTAGGCCGAGCCTGCAGCGTTGACGCTGTGGATCAGCAGCAGCGGAGTCGTGTTGCCGTCCGGCTGCGCGGATCCGTCGGCGTAGATCGCCAGCCGGCCGACCACGCTGGTGATATCGGTGCGCGCACCCGCTACCGGATTGGCGAGACTCGTGCGCGCAAGATTTTGCTTGATGCGAATTGTTTCGATTGCTTGCCCGCTGATCAACGGCATCTGCGACCTCTCTTCAATTGAGCGAACCGTCGAGCCAATCGCGTGGAACCGGGAAGGTTCCAATTCGCGCGCGCTCCGAGTCGACCAAAAGAAAGAATGGTATTCGCATACACAGAAGCGCACGCACGATCGACTCGTACACACGCATGATAGTCCAGTGACCGACTGGTGCGATCACGAGGACGATGCGTCAGAGTTGCTTGACGTCAGGAGCGAGTTGTTAGTTCGGCGTGACGAATGGCTGTCCATTTGGCCTGACACGAATGCCCGGCTTCAGCCGCGTCCACGGCAAGGCGGCGGTGTCGGCCGGCATCGCGCCGGGTGCGGCACAGATCAACAGCCGCTCGGCGATCGGCTGAAAATCGGCACGGAAATGCACCGAGCTTTTCACAACCAGGATCGCCTGTGCGGTCGGTTCAATGCCGACGTAGCGATACATCGCCTGGTCGGCGAGCTGCGCCTTGTGCGATGCGACCACCACGCGCACACCGCCGATCCGCAGGCAGGCGGACGGACCCATCTCCATCTCGCGTCCGCCGAAATACGGACCGGGTGCGACGAAGCGGCCATCGGACAGCTGCTCGACGACGAAGATCTCTTCGAACGGCGCGTCGCCGGGAATCCCCGACTTGCCGCCGAGCGCCAGCGAGAGGACCGCGCCGACGCCGGCCGCATGAGCGGCCTTGGCCGCATCGGGATCGTAGATCACGCCGATCGCGGCGCGCTGCGCGTTGTTGCGCACCAGCGCGCGCAGCATGCCGGTGGTGTCGGAATCGCCGCCGGCGCCGGGATTGTCCTGGGTGTCGGCGATAATCACCGGCTTGGCGGCAGTGCGCGCCAGCTCGATCGCATGCTTCACGCCTTCGTCGGGCGAATAGATCTTGCCGTCGAAGTCGTCCTCGAGACTAGCCACCAGCGATGCGACGGAATCAGCCGCCGCATCGGCATCAGCCTGGGTGCGGCCATAGGCGAACACCGACGGGGCGCAGTCCGGGAAGTCGGCGGCCGGAAAGCCCGGCGCAAACGACAGCGTCGGCACAGCCTCGCTCTCCAGCGCCGCGAGCTTGTCGTAGACGCCCTTGGTCGGCTGATCGAACGTGCACTGCCACGAGATCGGAATCAGGAACGGCAGTTGCCGGAACGCCTTGGCGAATTTCTGGCCGCTGGTCAGGATCAGCTCCAGATGCTTGGCGGCGGCGCGGCCGGTGTCGGCCATGTCGACATGCGGATAGGTGCGGTAGGCGATCAGCGCGTCCGCATGCTCGACCATGCGCGGCGTCACGTTGGCGTGCAGATCGATGCTGACCACCAGCGGCAGATCGGGGCCGATCACCTCGCGCACCCGCGCCAGGATCTCGCCTTCGCCGTCGTCGAGATGTTCGGTGACCATCGCGCCGTGCAGGTCGAGATAGACCGCATCGAGGGGGCCGGCGGCCTTGATGCCGTCGATCATGATTTTGACGACGCGCTCGAACGCGTATTCGGTGACGTGCGCCGACGGGCTGGCGCCGCAGGCGATGGTCGGGATCAGCTCCCAGCCCTTGGCTTCGGCGTCTTCGACGAAGCCGGCAAGGCCGACATTGATGCCGCGCATCACCTTCAGCACGTTCGCGCCGATCGTCATCGCCGGCCAGCCGCCGCCGTGCACGAACGCCTCCCAGGTCGCCTTGGTGGGCGCAAAGGTGTTTGTCTCGTGCAGGAAGCCGCCGACGGCGATACGGGTCATGGTTGTTGTTCTCTTGCTGACTTAACGTTCGTCATTCCGGGATGCGCCCCTTGGGGCGCAGGCCCGGAATCCATATCCCCTGGCGGTGGTTATGGATTCCGGGCTCGCCGCTGCGCGGCGCCCCGGAATGACGCGGGGAAGCGGATACTTAGCTTACCATCGCCGCCGGCGCTTCGCTGACCGGACGGAAATTGGCGAAGTCCCAATGCCGGCCCGGGGCGGCTTCGAGCAGTTGGCGGGTGTAGGCTTGCTTGGGGTGGGTCAGCACTTCGGCGGCGGGTCCCTGTTCGACGACGCGGCCTTTTTCCATCACCGCGACGTCGTCGCAGATCTGCGCCGCGACGCGCAGATCGTGGGTGATGAATAGCAGCGCGATGCCGAGCCGGGTCTGGATCTCGTCGAGCAGATTCAGCACCTGCGCCTGCACCGAAACGTCGAGCGCCGACACCGCTTCGTCCGCGACCAGCACGTCGGGATCGAGCGCCAGCGCGCGGGCGATCGCAATGCGCTGGCGCTGACCGCCGGAGAACTGATGCGGGAACCGCGAGATCGCATCCGCCGGCAGATGCACCAGTTCGAGCAACTGCCGTGCCTTGGCCATCGCCTGGGCGCGCGGCATGCCGTAATTGATCGGTCCCTCGGCGATGCTCTCACCGACGCTGACGCGCGGATTGAGCGAGCGATACGGGTCCTGAAAGATGATCTGGATCTTCTGCCGATGCGGCCGCAGCAATCGGCGCGACAGCTCGGAGATCTCGCGGCCGGCGAGCCGGATGCCCCCCGAGGTCGGATCGATCAGCCGGACGATGCAGCGCGCCACGGTGGATTTGCCCGAGCCGCTTTCGCCGACGATGCCCAGGGTGCGGCCCTTGTGCAGTGTCAGCGTCACGTCCTGCGCCGCCACCACTTCGCGGTGACGGCCGAGCAGCGAGCGTTCGCGATACACCTTGCCGAGCTCATTGGCTTCCAGAACGACCGGCGTGCGGTTCGCGGGGCGCGGCGCCCGCGGCACCAGGCTCGGGACCGCCGACAACAGATTGCGGGTGTACTCCATCTGCGGGCGGCGTAGCACCGCCTCCAGCGGACCGGTCTCGACCAGCCGGCCCTGCCGCATCACCGCGACGCGGTCGGCGATCTCGGCGACCACGCCCATGTCGTGGGTGATGAACAGCACCGCGGTGCCGTGCGCCTGCTGCAGTTCGCGGATCAGCGTCAGGATCTGCTTTTGCGTGGTGACGTCGAGCGCCGTGGTCGGCTCGTCGGCGATCAACAGTTTCGGTTCGAGCACCAGCGCCATCGCGATCATGATGCGCTGACGCTGACCGCCCGATAGCCGGTGCGGATAAGACGCGAAGATCCGTTCGACATCCGGCAGCCGTACCTGCTGCATCATGTCGAGGATGCGGCGGCGGCGTTCGCGCGCGGGCAGGTCGGTGTGGAAGCGCAGCACCTCGTCGATCTGCTTGCCGACCGGCACCACAGGATTCAGCGCCGTCATCGGCTCCTGAAAGATCATCGCCATCCGCGAGGCACGGAGCTGGCGCAGCCGCCGCTCGCTGGCCGCCAGCACGTTCTCGCCGGCCAGCCGGATCTCGCCGCCGGACGCTTGCAGCACGCCCTTCGGCAGCAGCCCCATGGTCGTGAGTGACGTCACCGATTTGCCAGAGCCGCTCTCGCCGACCAGGCACATCGTCTCGCCGGCCCGCACGTTGAGTGAGATGCCGTCGATCACCTTGTCGCCGTGCCCGCTGCGGCCGAGGCGGACGACGAGGTTGTCGATTTCGAGGACGTTATCGGTCATGTCGGGCTCCGCAGTCGGGTACGGCGCGCTCCCTCTCCCCGCGCGCGGGGAGAGGTGAGGTCGGTGCGCGTTGTGGGGCTGAGAGAGCAGACATGATGAGCTGCCTCTTCATCGGCTGCCCTCGCGCTGTTTCATCCGCGGGTCGAGCGCGTCGCGGGCGGCATCACCGATCAGGTTGACCGACAGGATCGCGATCGACAGCAAGAGGCCCGGCCAGAAGATCAGCATCGGCTTGATCTGAAAGTAGGCGCGGCCTTCGGCCATGATGTTGCCCCAGGTCGGCGTCTCCGGGCTGATGCCAGCACCGAGGAACGACAGGATCGCTTCGGTGAGGATTGCCGAGGCGGCGATGTAGGTGCCCTGGACGATCAGCGGCGCGACCGTGTTGGGCATCAGGTGCCGCACCATGATCTTCGGCAGGCTGGAGCCGACTGAGATCGCGGCTTCGACATAGGGCTCCTCGCGCGCGGTCAGCACCACCGAGCGGACCAGCCGGGCGACCCGCGGGATTTCCGGAATGGTGATCGCGATCAGCACCGTGGTCAGGCTGGCGCCGGACAGCGACACCACCGCGATCGCCAGCAGGACGCTGGGAATCGCCATCAAGCCGTCCATCACCCGCATCATCACCGCGTCGACCCAGCGGAAGAAGCCGGCGACCAGACCGATGACGAGGCCGATCGCGATCGCGACGATCGCCGAGCCAATACCGATCAGCAGCGACACCCGGCCGCCATAGATGATGCGCGACAGCAGATCGCGGCCATAGGCGTCGGTGCCGAGCAGGAATTCGGCACTCGGCGGCTTCAGCCGCAGCGCCGGCGCCAGCTTCACCGGATCGTGCGGCGCCAGCCACGGCGCGAAGATCGCCATCAGCACGACCAGCGTCAGGCAGATGGTGGCGACGGCGATGATCGGCGTCGACAGCAGGAAACCGAGCCGCGGACGCATCGGGCGCGGCACCGGAAGGGTCGGTTCGGACATGGTATCGATGGCCATGGTGCGCGCGCCCTCAGTACCGGATACGGGGATCGAGCAGCGTGTAGGCCAAATCGATCAACAGATTGACGGCGACGTAGATGCCGCTGGTCAGCAGGATCATGCCCTGGATCACCGGGTAGTCGCGCGCCAGCACCGCGTCGACGGTGAGGCGGCCGATGCCGGGCAGGTTGAAGACGCTCTCGGTGACGACGACGCCGGAGATCAACAGCGCAAAGCCTGTGCCGATCACGGTGATTACCGGGACCGCCGCATTGCGCAGCGCGTGGCGCAGCAGCACGCGGCTTTCGTTGATGCCCTTGGCGCGCGCCGTGCGGACATAGTCCTCGCCCAGCACGTCGAGCATCGCCGCCCGCGTCATTCGTGCGATCAGCGCGATGTAGATGAAGGACAGCGTCAGCGTCGGCAGCACCAGCCGCTCGGCGAACGGGCCGAAGCCGCGCGCCATCGGGCGGAAGCCCTGCACCGGCAGCCAGCGCAGCTCGATCGCGAAGATCTGGATCAGCACGTAGCCGATCACGAACACCGGCACGGAGAAGCCGATCACCGACAGGCCCATCACAAAGCGGTCGACCCAGGTGCCGTGTTTCCACGCGGCGACGACGCCGAGCGGAACCGCGACGATGACCGACAGCACGATGGTCGACAGCGCCACCGTGATGGTCGGCTCGATACGCTGGCCGATCATCTGCAGCACCGGCACCTGCGAGATCAGCGAGACGCCGAGGTCGCCGTGCAGCAGCCGTCCGATCCAGGTGAAGAACTGCACGTAGAGCGGCTCGTTGAGCCCTAGCGACGTGCGGATGCGCATCAATTGTTCAGGGGTGGCGCTGTCGCCGGCAATGATCGCGGCGGGATCGCCCGGTGTCAGGCGCAGCAGCAGGAACACGAACAGTGCGACCACACCCATCACCGGGATGGCCGCCAGCAAACGACGGATCAGATAGCCGAGCATCGGCGCTCCATCATGGATTTGGATCGACGATTAGCGAAACTTATCCCGAAGATGCGGTTCGTCATCATCACCTGCGCTTGATGCCGTCGAAATCACCCTCGGAGTTCAGCAAGTCCCGTGCCAGGGCTGCAAGCCGGTGCGGTCTGATTTGCACAGGTGGGCGCTCACTCCAGCGTTGCGAGCAGGCCCACCATCAGCCGACCGCGCTCGGCGAGGCTGTCGACCTCGATGTGCTCGTTCAGCGTGTGCGCGTCTGCGCCGCGCACACCGAGGCCATCAAGCGTCGGAATGCCCATCGCGCCGGTGAAGTTGCCGTCGGAGCCGCCGCCGGCGCTACCGTGCGGCAGGCTGACGCCGAGCTGGGACGCGACCGTGCGGGCCTTTTCGTAAAGCGCCATGGTGCCGGCATCCGGCTCCCACACCGGGCGGGTGACGCCGCGCGTCACCTTGAAGGTGACGTCACTGCTGCTGCCGCTCAACGCCAGCATGCGGTCGACGCCGCGGTCGAGGTCTGCCTGACGCTTGGCCATGCTGAGCGCTTCGCCGGTGCAGGTGGTGGCGACGCAATTCACCCATTGGCCGCCGTGGACGATGCCGACGCTGAAGGTGCAGTCTTCCGTGGTCATCGCATCGATCGCCAGGATCTGCTTGGCCATTTCCCGTATTGCGGAACGGCCCGACGACAACGTCGCGCCGGCATGGCTCGGTTTGCCGATCGCCTCCAGGTTGAATCGCGCGATCGCGTAGCGTCCGGTGACGACGCCGTTGTCTGGGCGGCCGGGCTCCGGCACCAGCACGTATTTGTTGCGCGCCGCTTCGGCTTCGATGATGTCGCGGGTCGACGGCGTCCCGACTTCTTCGTCGGGCGTGAACAGCACCGTGATCGGCAGCGGCGTCGTGAACGACGCGCGCGCGAGCTGCTTGATCGCTTCCAGCGTCAGGTAGTTACCGCCCTTCATGTCGAAGATGCCGGGGCCGAACGCCTTGTTGCCCTCGCGGCGGAACGGCAGTTTCGACAGCGTGCCGACCGGATGCACGGTGTCGAGATGACCGGCGATCAGGATGCCGGGCTCGCCTTGCTTGGGATGCGGAAAGCGCGCGCGGACACAACCGGCGAAACCCTGGCGGCCGGCGATGCGCTCGATTGTCGCGCCCATGATCGCCATCTCCCGCGCTGCAAGATCGAGCATGCGCTCCACCGCGGCGGTGTCCCAGGTCGGGCTCTCACATTCAACCCAGGCGCGCAGGCCTTGCAGCATCGTATCGGAATCGAATGGGAGATTTGCTGGGTTCATTGCGCACTCTCTGTTGGGTGGCTTTACGAGACTGATTACCGGCGGCTTTGTAAAGCGAAAGATTTCGCTCCCCACTACACGGCCGAGCACCGGCAGCGGCGAGCCGGATGATTGACGCTTGGCACACTTGGTGCAAGTCTCGATTATCAGGGTGTGGCAATGCGCTGATCGCGTGGCACCGCGCCCGGACTCTTACTGCCCTGCACAAGCAATCATCTGTGACTGATCAGTTTCAAGTCAGGAGAAATCGAATGTTCCATCCACCGCGTTGGATGCGCTCGGTCGTCGCGTCGAAAATCGCTGTGCCGGCGTTCGCGCTCGCGGCATCGTTGACGCTGCCGGCGGCCGTCGATGCCAAGACGATCCGCGCCGTCATGCATTCCGACCTGCGTATCATCGATCCCGGCCTGACCACCGCCTACATTACCCGCGACCACGGCTATATGGTGTACGACACGCTGCTGGCGATGGACTCCAAGTTCAAGGTCCAGCCGCAGATGGCGGACTACAAAGTTTCAGACGACAAGCTGACCTACACGTTCACGTTGCGCGACGGACTGAAGTGGCACGACGGCACCCCGGTCACCGCGGAGGACTGCGTCGCCTCGCTGAAACGCTGGGGCCAGAAGGACGGCATGGGCCAGAAGCTGATGCAGTTCACCGCCAGCCTCGAAGCCACCGACCCCAAGACCATCACGCTGAAGCTGAAGGAGCCCTACGCGCTGGTGCTGGAATCGATCGGCAAGCCGTCGTCGCTGGTGCCGTTCATGATGCCGAAGCGGATCGCCGAGACGCCGGCCGACAAGCCGATCCCAGAGCAGATCGGCTCCGGCCCGTTCAAGTTCGTGGCCTCCGAATTCCAGCCCGGCGTCAAGGCGGTGTACGTGAAGAACCCCGACTACATTCCGCGCAAAGAGGCGCCGGACTGGACCTCGGGCGGCAAGGTCGTGAAGGTCGACCGCGTCGAGTGGATCACGATGCCGGACGCGCAGACGGCGGTGAACGCCCTGCAGTCGGGTGACATCGACTTCATCGAGAACCCGTCGTTCGACTTGCTGCCGGTGCTGGCGCAGGACAAGGAGCTGACGATTGACACGCTGAGCCCGCTCGGCTTCCAGACTCTCGGCCGGATGAACTTCCTGCATCCGCCGTTCGATAATCCCAAGGTTCGCCGCGCCGCCTTCCTGGCGATGAGCCAGAAGCCGGTGCTCGACGCGCTGGTCGGCAATCCGAAGTACTACAAGATCTGTGGCGCCGTGTTCGGCTGCGGCACGCCGCTCGAGACCGACGTCGGCTCCGAGACGCTGGTCAAGGGCAACGGCATGGCCGAGGCCAAGAAGCTGCTCGCCGAATCCGGCTACGATGGCACGCCGATCGCGCTGATGGCGCCCGGCGACGTGGTGACGCTGAAGGCGCAGCCGATCGTCGCTGCTCAGTTGCTGCGTGACGCCGGCTTCAAGGTCGACGTCCAGGCCACCGACTGGCAGACCGTGGTGTCGCGCCGCGCCAGCCAGAAGCCGCCGAGCGAAGGCGGCTGGAATATGTTCTTCACCAACTGGGCCGGCCCCGACATTCTCAATCCGGTCGCCAACGTTTCGGTCGGCGGTCAGGGCAAGAAGGGCGGCTGGTTCGGCTGGGCGGAGGACGCCAAGGTCGAGGAGCTGCGCGACAAGTTCGTCCGCGCCAACTCGCCGGACGAGCAAAAGAAGATCGCCGAAGAGATCCAGAAGGAAGTCTATGAGCAGGTGATCTACATTCCGCTCGGCCAGTACACCGCGCCGAGCGTGTGGCGCAAGGAGCTCTCCGGCATCGTTCACGGCCCGGCGACCCCGGTGTTCTGGAACATCGACAAGCAGGGCGATTAAGCGAGCGCTAAGCCCGCATCATTCGTCGAAACATCATCGCGCCGTCCTGCATCCAGCAGGGCGGCGCTTTGCTGTGCGGAGCTTGCACAGCTCGCGGAGGATCGTCAGGTATCCGCTTGACGACGGATCGACATCAGCCAGAGATTGCGGCGTGCGCCATGCCGGCCTACGCGTTCTTCAGAAGGGGCGCGAGGAAATGCGGGCGGCAAATTCAAAGGCTTTCATGAGCCGTTCAATTGACGATTAGTTTCGTCATGGCCGGGCTCGTCCCGGCCATCCACGCCTTGCTTGCTGTTTTCGCTGAAAGACGTGGATGCCCGGCACAAGGCCGGGCATGACGGGTTGAAACGAAGAGTGCTTGATTTCACTGCCCGCATTTGCAGTCGGGTTCTCAAGATGAGAACGTTACGACCCTTGGCAAGGGCCAAATCCGCTTCAATCAATCGATGAAGTGCTCTAGCTCCGCGCAACAAAAAGCCCGGCACGAAGCCGGGCTCGATTGGCGGGGTGCTGTCCCGATGCGGATCGGGCGCGCCTCTCGATCACTTGCGGGCGCAGGCGACCTTGATGGCGCTGGCGCTCGGGCTGCACTTCGCCGTCACCGAGCCGTCCTTGACCGTGAGCTGATCGGCGAGCTTGGCGGCGCCGCCGTTGACGCAATAGGCCGAGGTCAGGGTCTCGTTGGCAGCGCAGGTCACCGGGCAGCCGTCCGAGGCACAACTGGTCGATGTGACGTTACGCACCGCGGCGATCGCTGCCGGGGCCGCAGCAGCGGCCTGCTTGTCGGCGGCCGGAGCCTTGGTGGCAGGCGCGGGTGCCGGAGCAGCCTTCGCCGCCGGAGCGGGCGCCGCGGCTTCGGGGGCCGGCGTCGCGGCGGTCTCGACCGCCGCCGGGGCGGCGCTGGTTTCCACGGCGGCCGGGCGGGCATAGTAGCCGCTCGCCGACACCAGATAGACGAACAGGGCCGCAACCACGACCGCCCCGATCATGATCAGCGTCGTCGGCGGCAGTGCGCGGACGCGATCGACCGTCGAGCGGATCGAGGTGATGAAAGAAGTGGCATCGAACGAACCGCCACGGGAACGCATATCGTCGAAGGTGAGATACGCTGCGATCACGAGGCCACCACCGAACAACATGAGTATCAGCAGTGGACCGAGCGCGGAGAGATACTCCATGTTACGTCTTTCCATTCAGGGCAGGCCGGCGCGAGGTGTATAGGTTTCGCCTGCCGCAAGCTGCATTGTCGAAAATCAAATGAACACGCATATGCAACGGTGCGTTGAGGTATGTCAAAACCGTTGAGGCGCCGTTGGTCGAGGTGTAGCACGGCAGAGGGCGTGACGTCATCGCGGCAGAAAGCGTCGCAATTTGTTAGGGTTGACGATTAACACCTCGTCATTTGCCGAGTGCGGACCGGCTTTCCCTATGGTCGAATGTCCAATGCCCGGCGCGGCCTGCGGAGTCTGCGTCGATCGACCGCGATCAATGCCGAACAGCCTGCTTCCCGAAGCGTAGCGCACTGCGGAATATGGCGGTTGCTTGACGGAGATTCGCAAAAGCCCGCTGTGCGGCCGCAAGGCCGTTGCGCGTAGATCGCGCATCAGACCGCCATAGACGCCGCATATCATTCGATAGCCCGCAACGTTCGAAGAGATTCCCATGAAGGCAGCAGACGTGATGACCACCGCCATCGTGACGGTGCAGCCCGACACGCCCGTCCACGCCATCGCCGAGACGCTGCTCAAGCACGGCATCAGCGCCGTGCCGGTGGTCGACGGCGCCGGTGTGCCGCTCGGCATCGTCAGCGAAGGCGACCTGATGCCGCGCGCCGATAGCGATCGCGAGGCGCGTCACGATTGGTGGCTGCAGATGCTGTCGGAAGGCGAGGCGGTGCATCCCGACTACGTCCGCTTCCTGAAGTCCGATACCCGCACCGCCAAGGATGTCATGGTCGGTCCGGTGGTGACGGTCGAAGAGACCACGGCGCTCGCCGACATCGCCGACCTGTTGGTCGAGAAGCGGATCAAGCGGGTGCCGGTGGTGCGCGCTGGCCACATCGTCGGCATCGTCAGCCGCGCCGACCTGCTCAAGACCATGACTGGGCTCAACCACACCGGAGCTGATCCTGTGCACGACGATCCGAACGCCTGGCCGACGCCGTCCGACAAGCTCGCGGCACTGAGCCGTCCCGTCGCGCCGCCGGCTCCGCCGCCGCATGATCCTGCGGCCGACGATCTCTCCGCCTCAGCGTTCCGCGAGCTGGGGCTCGAGCACGAGCACGAGGAAGACGAGAAGCGAAAGCATGCCAAGGAGCTGGCCGACGAAAAGCACCACCGTCTCGCCAGCGACATGCTGGCGTCGCATCTGACCGACGAGACTTGGCAGAAGCTGCTGCGCAACGCCCGATCCGCCGCCAAGAAGGGCGAGCAGGAAAGCCTGCTGCTGCGGTTTCCGGCAGAGCTGTGCACCGATCACGGCCGCGCCGTGAATGCGCCCGATCCCGAATGGCCGTCGACGCTGCGCGGCATGGCCGCCGACATTTACCTGCGGTGGAAGTCGGAGCTACGCCCGCACGGCTTCGTTCTGCAGGCCCGCGTGGTCGATTTCCCCGACGGCATCCCCGGCGACATCGGCCTGTTCCTGACCTGGGGCAAGACCGAAGCGGCGCATCATTGATGTGCCGTCACTGATTTACGCTCATCGAGAGCGCGGCTCCGCGCTCAGATTTTGAGGTTGCGATACACCGAGACCTCGCGCTCGCGCGCGAGGCGGGCATCGTCGCCGGCGCGGATGCCGCGCCAGCCGTCGAAGAACACCACGATGGTGGTGATCAGTCCGGTGATCTTGCCGATCAGGAATCCGAACGGGAAGATCAGCCGCTCCGCCGGCAGGATGAACTGCGAGCCGAGGAAGATGATCACCGCGTTGGCGAAATACGCGGTGCGGTACAGCGTCTGCTCTTTCCAGGCGCTGCGCGCGTAGGGGCGCGAACTCTTCTTCACCGCCTTGTTGTAGCGCGGATTGCGCAGCAGCCCGAGCAGCCGGCGTTTCTTCGGCAACTGCCGTGGTCCGGCGATCAGAGCGCGATAATTCTCCCGCATCTGGAAATGCGCGATCAGCGCCAGCAACAGGTTGAGCGCGACCAGCACCGCCTTTAATTCCCACACCGACAGCAACAGCTGCGCGGCGAGGTCTACGAAGATCAGATGCGTCGCCGCGTTCAGCACGAAGGCCGAGCGGTGGAACGCGGCGCGGTTGATGTTGCCGACCTTCTCGTCGATGAACGCCGCGCCCGGCTTGGTCTCGCCGAGCTGCAGCAGGGAGTCGCGTTGGGCGTCGGTCAGTTCCCAGCTCTTGCCGAGTTCGGCGATCGTCACCGCCGGGGTGCCACGCTTGATCCTGAACGTCGCCTTGGCCGACCATTCGGAGACCCGCGCCAGCCAGCGCCGCGTCACTGCGAAGCGCGAGGTGCTGGTCGCCGCCTCGACGAGAGGGTGGGGATCTGGCTGCATCGTGTCCTTCAGCGCGGCTCGATCGCCGTCAATCGCCGAAAAGCGGATCCTCTGCAAGCTTGGCGGCGGCCTTGGCGGCCGCCTTCATCTGTTGTCGGATCTCGACATCATCAAGGTCTGCGAGCTGCCGGGCGGCGTCGGGATCGAGCTTCGCCGTGGCCCGGCGGCTGAATTTGCCGGCGAGTTTGCGGTGCACAGCGACGTCGTTGAGGGCGCCGAGCGCGTCGAGCAGCTTCTTCAGGTGCTTCCTGAACCGTTCCAGCCGCTTGCCCGTCCTGCCGTCGAACAGGCTTTCGAAGAAGCCGATTGCGTAGTTCAGCTTCTTGGCGGCGATCCGGACCTGATGCCGCTCCTCGTCGTCGAGCTGCTCCAGCTTCTCCAGGCGCTTGTTGAGCTTGCGGGCGCGGCGGGCCAACACCTGTTGGCCGAACTCGGCGGCCGACGGGCGTTCCGCGCCGTTTGCGCCCCTGGTCCACTCTCCGGCGTCGATCCAGCGTTGCAGGTCGCTCATCAGCTTGCGGAAGCGCTGCAGCTCGACGGTGGCGCTGGCGCTGGCGAAGGCTGCGCCGCGGTCGGAGCCGAGCCGCTTCAGGAACGCCGGTGAGCCGGTTCCAAGTTGCGCGCTCTTGATTTTGACTTCCAGGAGATGAAGGTCACGCGCCGGGGCGAGCCGTCCAGCGAGCCACTTCAGCTCACGCTTCAACCGCTGGGTGTCGCGCCCTTCGATCAGCTCGCCGAACACCGAGATCGCTGCGCGCATGCGCCGCAGCGCGATCCGCATCTGGTGCACGCCGGTCGGATCGCGGCGTCGCACCTTCGGTTGCTGCGCGGCGGTCAGGCGTAGCAATTCGGTCGCAATCGCCCGGAATGCCTCGGCGCTGCCGGCATTTTGCGACAGAACGATATCGTGGGCCGGGCCGGTGCCCGGCTTGGCCGTACGCTTCTTGAGAACTCGACGCATATTGTCCCACGCGGACGAAGAAGATGACCGCCCGCGGTATCCTAGCAGATTTACGCGCCGATGACGCCGCGTCGCGCAGTCGCCCCACACGCACCGCAACTGCCGGTCAGGCCCGCCTCAGCACCTCCAACGGGTAGCCGATCAGCTTGGCCACCGCATATGCAATGCCCATGCCGATCAGGGCCGCGATCGCCTGGCCGCCATAATACCAAGCGGCCGACGGCGGGAACGGCATCAATTGCGTGGCGAGGTCTAGGCACCACAGGATCGCGCCGACGCCGACGCCCATGACGATGACGAGCTGAATGCGCTGCACCGCGGCTTCGATCCGGGCCATCCGCGCTTCGACGTGTTTGTCCGGCCCGCGCTCCGGCGCCGGTTTGCTCGGAGCCGGGGTGTTCTGGACGTTGTCCGGAGCCGTCGTCGTCATGCCGTCCTCACTGTTCGTCTAAAGTCCAACTATCCACGCGATCGCCGTCGCGACCCGCTCTTGCGTAGCAGTAATCGTCGCTGCACTGCACAGAATTGACTCAGCACAAAAGCACTCCTGCAAACGCCAGCGCTTAGTGATCACGCCGTCAGATAACTGGCAGGCCCGTTGACTTAGCGCAAATACGACCGAAGGTAAATTTGGGAAAGAGAGCCCCTTTACAGCAGTTCTAATCGCCGCAGCGGCGTGCGCTTGGGGGGAGCTCGTGATGCATACACCTTGGCAAGCCGCCACCGCCTTGAAGAGCGAAGCCAAGGAGCTTCGCCCGCTTACCGGTAACGAAGCGATTGCGCGTGCCGCCTGGGAAGCGGGCGTTCGTGTCGCCGCTGCTTATCCTGGTACGCCTAGCACTGAAGTTCTTGAGAATCTTGCGACCTATCCGGTCGAGGATTTGCACGCGCAGTGGTCGACCAACGAGAAGGTCGCGCTCGACGTCGCGATGGGCGCGTCGTTCGCGGGGAGCCGCGCACTGTGTGCGATGAAGCATGTCGGCCTCAATGTCGCTGCCGACGCGTTCATGACCGCGACCTACATCGGCGTGAACGGCGGTTTGGTGCTGATTGTTTGCGACGACCCGGGCATTCACTCGTCGCAGAACGAGCAGGACAGTCGGATCTACGGCCAGCTCGCCAGTATCCCGGTGCTGGAGCCGAGCGACGCGCAGGAAGCCTACGACTTCACCAAGCTGGCGTTCGAGATTTCTGAGCAGTTCGACACCCCGGTGATCGTACGCAGCACCACGCGTCTGTCGCACACCCGCAGCACGGTGTCGGTGGGCGAGCGCGTCGAAGTGCCGGCGCGCGTCTTCCTGGAGCGGCCGTCGAAGAACGTGATGATTCCGGCGCACGCCCGCGGTAGGCATCTGTTCGTGCTCGAGCGCGAGGCCAAGCTGAAGGACTATCTCGCCGCCGCCGACATTACCCGGGTCGAGAAGGGCGATACCAAGTTCGGCGTCGTCACCGCCGGCACCTGCTATCCTTATCTTCGCGAAGTTCTGCCGAATGCCACCGTGCTGAAGCTCGGTGCGTCCTGGCCGCTGCCCGACACGCTGCTGCGTGAATTCTGCGCCTCGGTCGATCAGGTGTTCGTGGTCGAGGAGCTCGAGCCGATCATCGAGAAAGAGGTCGCCTCGCTCGGCATCAAGGTCGAGGGCAAGCGGCTGTTCCCGCGCGCCGGCGAGTTCTCGCCCGAGGTGGTTCGCGCCGGGTTCGTGCAGGCCGGCCTGCTGCCGGCGCCGCCGTCGTACAACGCCTGGGTGCCGGAACCGGTGGTGCGTCCGCCGGTACTTTGCGCCGGCTGCCCGCATACGTCGAGCTTCCTGGCAGTGCGCGCCTCCGGCGCCCGCGTTGCCGGCGACATCGGCTGCTACACGTTGGCGGTGCTCGACCCCTTGCGCGGTATCGACACCTGCGTGGCGATGGGCTCCTCGATCGGCAACGCCATCGGCATGGCGAAGGCCGGCGAGGCCAAGCCGGTGGTCGCCACCATCGGCGACTCCACCTTCCTGCATGCCGGCCTGCCGGCACTGATCGATGCAGTCTACAATCAGGCCAACATCGCGGTGGTGCTGCTCGACAACCACATTACGGCGATGACCGGCGGCCAGGAGCATCCCGGCACGGGCAAGACACTACGCGGCGAACCCGCGCCGCAGGTCGACTATGAAGCGCTGATCAAGGCGTGCGGCGTCAAATGGGTGAAGAAGGTCGACTCCTACGACCTCGCAGCCACCCATCAGGCGCTGCGCGAGGCGATCAATTATCGCGGCGTCGCGGTGCTGATCTCGAACCGGCCGTGCGTGCTCGATCCAATCAAGATCAAGGGCCCGCCGCTGGAAGTCATCACCAGCCAGTGCACCGCCTGTCAGTCCTGCATGAATCTCGGCTGCCCGGCGCTGACCTGGAGCGACGAATGGTTCGAGGGGCGGCATCGGGTGAAGATCGACCCGGCGCTGTGCATCGGCTGCACGCTGTGCGCCCAGGTCTGCACCATCGACTGCATCAAGATCGCGACCCCGGCGGTGACGCAATGAACGAGCAGAGCAACATCGCAGTGAATGCGGACAGCGAGCCGGTGGCGTTCAACGCAGCATTGGCGGAGCCCACCAACGTGCTGATCGTCGGCGTCGGTGGCCAGGGCGTCATCATGGTGTCGAAGGTTCTGGCGTCACTGGCGCAGGCACACGGCTACGAGGTCAAGCAGAGCGAAGTGCACGGCATGGCCAAGCGTGGCGGCACTGTGTTCAGCCACGTCCGGTTCGGGCCGCGTGTGTGGTCGCCGACCATCGCCAAGGGCGAAGCCGACGTGCTGATCGCGCTGGAATGGGCCGAGGGGCTGCGCTGGCTGCCGCATCTGAAGCGCGACACCGGCGTGTTCATCTGCGACACAAAGCGGATCGTGCCGCCGTTCGCCTGCCTTAGCCGTCGTCTCGGCGCGCCGATGCGCTATTCGACCGAGACTGCCGAGCAGGTCGCGGCCTACGTGTCGGAGGCGTACGCGATCGACGCCACCAAGATGGCCGAAGAGCTCGGCAATGAGCGCGCCGCCAACGTGGTGCTGCTCGGCGCGCTGTCGACGGTGCTCGAATTCGCGCTGCCGGAATGGGAAAAGACCGTCACAGCGTTCGTGCCGAAGAAGACCATCGCGGTGAACTCCGCCGCATTCGAACTCGGCCGTAATTGGATTGCGGATGCCAAGAGCGAGCCGGCGACCGCGGATGCGGCGCCTGCGTCCGTGCCGGCGCATACGCCCTATCGGCCGCGCCTCGAGATCACCGACGCTTGGTGCAAGAGCTGCGAGATCTGCGTCAAGCTCTGCCCAGAGCGCTGCCTGAAGCTCAACGCCGATCGCGTGGTCGAACTGGTGGCGCCGGAGAAATGCACCGGCTGTCGGTTGTGCGAATGGCTGTGCCCGGACTTTGCGATCCGCGTTCATCTCGACACTGAAGCGCCCGCGATGGAGGCCGCGCAATGAACGCGCCGGATCGTCACGTCCCAAAAGCTGCCGCCGCCAAGCTGCTGTCCGGCAATGCCGCCTGCGCCCAGGGCGCGATCGACGCCGGCTGCAAGTTCTTCGCCGGCTATCCGATCACCCCGTCGTCGGAAATCGCGGAGCGGCTGTCAACCATGCTGCCGGCCGCCGGCGGCGTATTCATCCAGATGGAAGACGAGATCGCCGCGATGGCGGCGGTGGTCGGCGCCTCGATGGGCGGCGTCAAATCGCTGACCGCGACCTCCGGCCCCGGCTTCTCGCTGAAGCAGGAGAACATCGGCTACGCCGCCGGTGCCGAGATTCCCTGCGTGATCGTCAACGTGATGCGCGGCGGCCCGTCGACCGGCATGCCGACGCGGCCGTCGCAGGCCGACATCTTCCAGACCCGCTACGGCAGCCACGGCGATTATCCGATGATCGTGCTGGCGCCGGCGTCGGCGCGCGAGATCTACGACGAGACCATTCGCGCCTTCGATCTTGCCGAGCTGTGCCGCACGCCGGTGATCCTGCTGTACGACCAGGTGATCGCGCAGTCGTCGGAGACTGTGGCGCTCGGCGGCCGCACTTCGGTGCACGCGACGCGCAAATGGGCGAGTGGCCCGCGCGAAGCTTACAAGCCCTATGCGGCAGATGCCGATCTGGTGCCGCCGATGCCGCGTCCAGGTGACGGCTATCGCACCCACACCACCGGCCTGACCCATAGCGAGACCGGATTCCCGAGCCAGGATCCGGAGACGGTGATCCGCAATCTCGGCCGGCTCTATGCCAAGCTCGATCGTCATCGCGACTTGATCGATAGCTTTGAGGCCGTTCGCTGCGAAGACGCCGAGGTGGTGATCGTTGCGATCGGCATCAGCGCTCGCGCGGCCCGCCGTGCCGTCGATGCCTGCCGCGCCGAAGGCAAGAAGGTCGGGCTGTTCCGTCCGGTCACGCTGTGGCCGTTCCCGGAAGTTGCGCTGCGCGAGGCGACCAAGAACGCCAAGGCGATCCTGGTGCCCGAACTCAACATCGGCCAGCTGCGGCTGGAGATCGAGCGCCAGCTCCGCGACCGCCGCGTTGAAGGCCTGCATCTGATCAGCGGTGAACCGATCACGCCGGCGCAGATCGCAGCCGCCGCTACCAAGCTCGCTTCGGAGGTCTGAGATGTTCCGCGACGCGCCGCATTTCGACGTCCGCGATTATCTCCGCAAGGAGATGATGCCGCACTTTCTCTGCCCGGGCTGCGGCCACGGCATGGCGCTGCGCGCGCTGCTGTGGGCGATCCATGAGCTGAACATCGACCGCGACAAGCTCGCCGTGGTGTCGGGCATCGGCTGCGCCGGACGGCTGTCGGCCTATATCGACGCCAACACCTTCCACACCACGCACGGGCGCCCGTTGGCCTATGCGACAGGGCTTGCTCTCGCCCGGCCCGACCTGCACGTCGTGGTGATCACCGGCGACGGCGACTGCCTGGCGATTGGCGGCAATCATCTGATCCACGCCTGCCGCCGCAATCTCAAGCTCACCTGCCTGATGCTCAACAACGAGATCTACGGCATGACCGGCGGCCAAGTGTCGCCGACGACCTCGGAGACCCGGCTCACCACCACCACGCCGTATGGCAATTCCGAGCCAAACTTCGACGCATGTGCGCTCGCAACCGCCGCCGGCGCCGGCTTCGTCGGGCGCGAAGTCACCCGGCACGTGCCGAAGCTGAAAGAGCTGATCAAGGCCGGGCTGCAGCATCCGGGCTTTGCCTTCGTTGAAGTGGTGTCGGACTGCACCGAGGTTTACGGCCGCAAGAACGACATGGGCTCCTCGGCCGAGATGGTGATGCGGCAGAAGAGCGAGATGCGCCCGAGCGCTTATCGTGACAGCGTCGACGAGCCGTTCCGTTCGACCGATCTGCCGACCGGCATTCTGGCTCAGAACAACCGGCCGGAATACGGCGCGGCCCTGCGCGCCGCTGCCGCCGCACGCGCCGGCAAGTGACGGGGAGATCAGCCATGTCGACATCCCGCATCGAACTGCGCTTCGGCGGTACCGGCGGCCAGGGCCTGTTGCTCAGCGCCAAGCTGCTGGCCGACGCGCTGGCGCTGGAAGGCCGTCACGTCGCGCAGTCGCAGACCTACGAGCCGACCTCGCGCGGCGGTTTCTGTAACGCCGACCTCGTCGTCGCTCATGGTGAGGTCGACTATCCGCTGCCGATTGAGTTCGACCATCTGGTGCTGCTCGACAAAATCGCCATCAAGCCATCCTGGCCGAAGCTTAAGGCCGGCGCGCTGGTGATCTCCGACGTCCGGCTGTGCCCGGAACTGCCGGAAGGCGGACGGTTCAAGCGCTATCCGTTGCCGCTTAGCCGCACCGCGATCGAACTCGGCAGCGAACGCGTCACCAACATCGTAGCGCTCGGCGTGCTGATCGAGTTGTCCGGCATCTGCAAGCACAAGTCGGTCGAGCAGGTGGTGCGTGCGTCGTCGCCGCGCGGCTTCCTTGACCTCAACATGGATGCGCTGGCCGCCGGCTACGCGCTGGCCAAGACGCCTGCCGTCGCGGCGGCCTCCTGATTTTCTGACAAAGGATTGCTTCGATGAGCGCCCAGCCCGCATTGCGCGAACAGACCGTCTATATGCACGACCGCGCCATCGAGACCATGCCACGGCCGCAGCTCGCGGCGCTGCAGTTCGAACGGCTGCGAAAGATTGTCGAGCGGGCGTATCGGGACGTTCCGCACTATCGCAAGAGCTTCGACGAAGCCGGCGTCAAGCCTGCGGATCTGACCTCGCTGGCCGACCTCGCGAAGTTTCCCTTCACCAAGAAGACCGACCTGCGCGACAACTATCCTTTCGGCATGTTCGCGGTGCCGCGCAATCAGATGCCGCGCATCCATGCCTCGTCGGGTACGACCGGGAAGCCGACCGTGGTCGGCTACACCAAGACCGATCTCGACAACTGGGCGAACCTGATGGCGCGGTCGATGGTCGGTGCAGGCGCGTCGCCGGACGACATCGTCCACAACGCCTATGGCTACGGCCTGTTCACCGGTGGCCTCGGCGCGCATTACGGCGCCGAGCGGCTCGGCTGCACCGTGGTGCCGGCTTCCGGTGGCGGCACGGAGCGGCAGGTGCAGCTCATCGTCGATTTCGGCGCCAATGTGCTGTGCTGCACGCCATCTTACGCGCTGAACATCGCCGAAGTCGCCGAGCAGATGGGCATCAACCTGCGCGGCGCGCCGCTGCGGGTTGGCCTGTTCGGCGCCGAGCCGTGGAGCGACGCGATGCGCCGCGATCTCGAGGCGCGGCTCGGCATCAAGGCGGTCGACGTCTACGGCCTGTCGGAAATCATGGGACCGGGCGTGGCCTGCGAATGCCATGTCGCGCAGAACGGCCTGCACGGCTGGGAAGATCACTTCCTGTTCGAGACCATCGATCCGGAAACGCTGCAGGTGCTGCCGATGGGCTCGGTCGGCGAACTGGTGATCACCACGCTCACCAAGGAAGCGCTGCCGATGATCCGGTATCGCACCCGCGACATCACCAGCCTGAACACCGAGCCCTGCGCCTGCGGCCGCACCCATCTGCGGATCATGCGTGTCACCGGCCGCGACGACGACATGCTGATCATCCGCGGCGTCAACGTCTATCCGTCGCAGGTGGAGTCGGTGCTGATCGGCTTCCCCGGCATCGCGCCGCACTACCAGATCGTACTGACCCGCGAGAAGGCGCTCGACGCCATGACGGTCGAAGTCGAAGTCGCGCCCGGCGCGCCGTCCGACGACGAGGCCCGCGCCAAGAAAGCCGCCGAAGTGACCCATCACATCAAGTCGCTGATCGGCGTCACCTGCAAGGTGTCGGTGAAAGCACCTGGCGAAGTTCCCCGTTCGCAGGGCAAGGCGGTGCGGGTCAAAGATCAGCGAAACATCTGATCGGTTGATTCCCGAACGTCATCGCGCCTTTGCGATGCAGCATAAAAGTAATCGACACGCGCCTTGACAGGCGCGTGTCGATCTAACTTTAATTAACTGATTGAGTAAGCCGAGCGCGATCAACGCGTGACGGAACGCTCAGTCACGCTGACCGGCAATCAATGTCGGCCGCAATAAATGTGGTTTGCAAAGAACCACACGGGGAAGAAATGCTCGATTTCGTCCAGCAGGTGATCGGCGGGATTGCCCTCGGCTGCGTCTACGGCTTGATCGCCCTCGGCTTCGTGCTGATCTACAAGGCGACCGAAGTCGTCAATTTTGCGCAGGGCGAAATCATGATGCTCGGCGCGTTTCTGTCGTTCACCTTCATCGCCACACTCGGGCTGAACTACTGGTTCGGCTTCCTGCTTTGTGTGGTCAGCATGGCGGTGCTCGGCGCCGCGATGGAGCGGCTGGTGGTGCGGCCGATCCTCGGGTACCCGCAGTTCTCGATCGTGATGGCGACGATCGGGCTCGGTCTCGTCATCCGCTCGTTGGTTGGCATCATCTGGGGCACCGACGATTTGCGGATCGAGACGCCGTTCACCGGCGGCGTGATCCAGCTTGGCGGCTTGGTGCTGTCGCAGGACAGCCTGTCGATCATTGTTGCCACCGCGCTGCTGTGCGCCGTGCTGTACGCTTTCTTCCGCTTCACCAAGATCGGCATCGCCATGCAGGCGACGTCCCAGAACATGCTGGCGGCCTACTACATGGGCATTCCGGTGAAGCGGATGTTCTCGCTGATCTGGAGCCTGAGTGCGATCGTCGCCTGCTGCGCCGGCGTGCTGCTGGCGCCGATCACCTTCATCCACGCCAATCTGGGTTTCCTCGGCATCAAGGCGTTCCCGGCCGCCGTGCTCGGCGGCTTCGGCAGCATCCCCGGCGCGCTCGCCGGCGGCATCACCATCGGCATCGTGGAATCGCTGTCGGGCTTCTATCTGCCGGAAGGGTTCAAGGACGTCGCGGCCTACATCGTGCTGCTCGCGGTGCTGCTGTGGCGGCCGCAGGGCCTGTTCGGCAGCAACGCGCTGAAGAAGGTCTGAGGATGAGCGCGCACGTCCGAACCAGCTACGCGCAGAGCGAGCAGCTGTTCCCGTCGAAGAACGCCGCGTTCTGGTACGCCGTCCTGGTCGCGGCGCTGATCGCCGCGCCTTATGTGCTGGAATCCTATTATCTCAGCCAGCTCGTGTTCGTGCTGATCTACGCCATCGTCGGCATCGCCATGAACGTGCTGTCGGGCCAGGCCGGGCAGGTGTCGATCGGCCATGCCGCGTTCATGGCGATCGGCGCCTACTCCGCCGCGGTGGCCGAGAAATACGGCCTGCCTCTGCCGGTCTATCTGGTGCTGGCCGGCGGTTTCACTGGGCTGATCGGCTATCTGGTCGGACTTCCGGCACTACGGCTTCACGGGATCTATCTGGCGATCGCCACACTGGCGTTCGCGTTCATCGTCGAAGAGATCGTCACCCGCTGGGAGAGCGTCACCAACGGCAACGAAGGCTTGATGCTCGGTGCGCCCTCGCTCTTCGGGCTCAAGCTCGGCGCGCAGGGCTTCTATTATCTCTGCCTCGGCGTCACCGTGGTGGTGATCCTCGCCGCGATCAACATCCTGCGGTCGCCGACCGGGCGCGCCTTCCTGGCGATCCGCGACAGCGAAACCGCGGCGCGCAGCATGGGCATCGACACCGCGCGCTACAAGACGCGCGCGTTCGCGATCTCCGCAGCGTTTACTGGCCTTGCCGGCGTGCTTTACGCGCACAAGCTGTCGTTCATCAGCCCGGAAATGTTCAGCCTGTCGATGTCGATCGAATTCGTCATGATCATCATCATCGGTGGCGTGCTCAGCCTGCGCGGCGCGGTGTTCGGCGCGATTTTCATGATCATCGTCGATCCGATCCTGATCGTGGTGAAGGACAAGGTGCCGCAACTGACGCTCGGGGCGATGCAGGGCGTGGGGCTGTCGGATCAGCTCACCGATGCGATCCAGGCCGGCGTGGTCCGCGTCGCCGGCGCGCCGGGGCTGAAGTCGCTGATCTTCGGCCTGATCATCATCCTGTTCATCATCTTCGAGCCGATGGGCCTCGACGGTCGCTGGGCCCGAGTGAAGTCGTATTTCCGACAGTTCCCGCTGTATCGGCCGACGAGCGCGCGCGCCCAGCGGATGTTCCTGAAGTCGGAGCGCAACCGGTGAGCACGTTCTTCAAGGTCGACAAGCTCACGGTTAAATTCGGCGGTCTCACCGCCGTCGACGACGTCTCCTTCGATATCGCCGAGGGCGAGGTCTTTACCATCATCGGCCCCAACGGTGCCGGCAAGACCACGCTGTTCAATTTGATCAGCCGCCTCTACACGCCCTATGCGGGGCACATCATCTTTCGCGACGAGGACGTCACGCGGTTGTCGGCGCAGCAGATCGCCGGCCGCGGCATCGCCCGCACCTTCCAGAACATCGAGCTGTTCGAGAGTGCTTCCACGCTCGACAATTTGCTGGTCGGCCGCCACCGCCATTCCACCACCTCGACCTGGCAGGACGTCCTGCGGCTGAAGAAGGTCCGCGACGAGGAAATCGCGCATCGCCGCGCGGCCGAGGAGGTGATGGACGTGCTGCGCCTGCAGCGCTACCGCGACACGCCGATCGGCAGCCTGCCATACGGCGTCCGCAAGGTGATCGAGGTCGCCCGCGCGCTGTGCGTCGGCCCGAAGCTGCTGCTGCTCGACGAGCCGTCGTCCGGCCTCAACGTCGAGGAGACCAACGCGATGGCGGAGTGGATCCTCGAGATCAATAACCGACTCGGTATCACCGTACTCATGGTCGAGCACGACATGTCATTGGTCAGCCGCGTGTCGGATCGCGTGCTGGCGCTGAACTACGGGCGGATGATGGCGCTCGGCACGTCCGATGAGGTGCAGAACCATCCCGATGTCGTCGCCGCCTATCTGGGAGCCTGATCGATGAGCGCCCAGCCGATCTTACGGCTTGCCAATATTGAAAGCTGCTACGGCCCGATCACCGCGATCCGGGGCATCACCCTCGATTTGATGCGTGGCCAGATCGTCACCGTGCTCGGTGCCAACGGTGCCGGCAAGACCAGCATCCTGAAGACGATCTCCGGCGTTCTCGATCCGCTGAAAGGCACGGTCGAATTCGAAGGCCGCAACATCCAGTCGATGGAGCCGGACAAGGTGGTGCGGCTCGGCATCAGCCACGTGCCGGAGGGGCGCGAGATCTTCCCGTTCCTCAGCGTCCGCGACAATCTCAAGATGGGCGCCTACATCCGCACCGATCAGCACGAGGTCGCCGCCGACATCGAGAAGGCATTCAATTACTTCCCGGTTCTGCGCGAGCGCCAGGATCAACTGGCCGGTCAGCTCTCCGGTGGCCAGCAACAGATGCTGGCGATCAGCCGCGCGCTGATGGCGCGGCCTAAGGTGCTGCTGCTCGACGAGCCGTCGCTCGGCCTGTCGCCGCTCTTAGTGAAGGAGATCTTCGCGATCATCCGGCGACTCAATGCCGAGGAGGGCGTCTCGATCCTGCTGGTCGAGCAGAACGCGCGGATGGCGCTGGAGACCGCACACTATGGCTATGTGCTCGAGGTCGGCCGGGTGGTGAAGCACGACACCTGCGCCAACTTGATGCAATCGGATCAGATCCGGGAATTTTATCTCGGCCACGGACAGGGCGGACATGGCAAGCGGCACTGACACGACCACGCTGGCGGGCCGCGTCATCGCGGCGCTGCGCCAGCACGGCGATGCCGTGGTGTTGCGCTGGAAGCGATACGGGTTGTGGCAGCCGGTCAGCGGCCGGCAATTCGCGGATCGCATCGAGGCGATCGCCGCCGGCCTGCGCGCCCAAGGCGTCGGCCCCGGTTCGGTCGGCGCGGTGATGGGCGACAATTGTTACGAGTGGGTGCTGGCGGATCTGGCGATCGGCGCCGCCGGCGGTGTCTCCGCCGGGTTCGATCCGCATGGCGATGCAGATGACCTCGCGCGCGTGCTCGGCGACTGCAAGGTGAGCGTGTTGTTCGTCGCCGGCGACGACCAACTGCACAAGGCGCTCGGCGTCCGCGAGCGCTGCCCGTCGCTCCGGCGCATCGTCGCAATGCATCAACAGTGGGACGAGGGCGCCGGTGATCCCGGCGTGATCCCGCTGTCGGCACTCGAAGCCGCGGGACGGGACGGCGCCTCGGGAACGGCAGGCCGCGAGGCCGTGATCATTTACACCTCCGGTAGCACTGGCCCGGTTCGCGGGGCGATCCTCGGCCATGATGCGGTGATCGTGCAGGCCGAGCGGGCGAAGCAGGCGCTGGGATTGCGTGCCAGCGATGAGCGGCTGTCGCTGACGCCGCTGCACCACGTGCTGGAGCGGGTCGTCGGCATCTACGCCTCGCTGCTCGCCGGCACGGTGATCAATTTTCCGGAAAGTCCGGACACGGCGCTGGCCGACCTCGCCGAACTGCAGCCGACCATCGTGCAGGCTTCGCCGCAGCTATTCGCCAGGCTGCACGCCGGCATCATGCTGGCGATCGGCGAAACCACGAAGTTTCAGCGCTGGGCTTGCCGCATCGCGTTCGCCCGTGGCCGTGGCGGCTCGCCACTACGCCTCGTCACCGATCCCTTGGTATTGGCGCCGATCCGGCGACGCCTCGGCCTTTGCCGCGCACGGTTGTGCCTGTCGAGCGGCGCGGCGCTGCGGCCCGATGTGGCCGATTGGTTCGCTGCGCTCGGCCGGCCGTTGACGGATGTCTATGGGCATGCCGAAGCTGGCGGCGCGGTGCGGATCGCCGATCATCACGTGATGGAGTGGAAGCTCGGCGACTATGACGAGCTCTGGCTGCGCGGCGACGCACTGTTTCTCGGCTATGCGGGCGACACCGCGCCCGCCACGCATCGCGATGGCTGGTGGTGCAGCGGCGATATTGCCCGCCGCGACGGGGCCGAGCGCTACGCGATCGTCGGCCGGCTCGAGGACGTGCTGCAGCGGGGCGGCGAGCGCGTGCTGCCGTTCGCTGCCGAGCAGGCGCTCAGCGCATCGCCCTACATCGCCGATGCCTTCGTGTATCTCGACGCCGCCGGCCGCGCCGTGGCGCGGGTGCTGCTCGATAGCGACCACGCGGTCCGCTACGCACAGGACCGCGGCATTCCGTTCACGCACTTCCAGAGCCTATGCCAGGCGGACGAGATCCGCGCGCTGGTCGGCGAGGCCATCGCCGACGTCAACCGCCGCCACACCGCGATCCGCATCGAGCATTTCACGCTGATCGAGCGCGCGCTGCGCCCGGGCGATGCCGCGCTCGCGCCGTCGGGAACGCTGCGGCGGCATCTGCTGAAAGGCGACGACGGCGACGCCGACACCAAACGCCGGTCCGTCGCCGGCGCGCACTAAGAAACTCCAAAGCAAACAACACAGAGAGGGAGCGAAACCATGAAGTCCAGCACTCTGCCGATGCTCGCCGCCGCGGCGCTGATCGGCCTCGGCGCCCAGCCCGCCCTCGCGCAGTTCAAGACCCAGGGTGTCACCGACAGCGAGATCGTGATTGGCACCCACATGGATCTCAGCGGGCCGCTGAAGGCCTGGGGCGTGCCGGCCACCAACGGCATGAAGCTGGCGATCGCGCAGATCAACGATGCCGGTGGCATCAACGGCCGCAAGATCCGGCTGGTCAACGAGGACGACGGCTATGATCCGAAGAAGGCGGTGCTGATCACCCAGAAGCTGATCGAACTCGACAAGGTGTTCGCGATCGTATCGGCAATGGGTTCCGCCACCACGCTGGCGCCGATGCCGCTGGTGCAGTCAGCGGGCCTGCTTCACCTGTTTCCGATCACCGCCGCCGAATTCACCTTCAAGATGGATCCGGCCAAGCCGGAAGATCGGCTGAAGTTCAACATGTTCAGCCCTTACTACGACACGATGCGGCTGGGCATCAAATACGTCATCGAGAAGACCCAGCCCAAGAAGCCCTGCATCGTCTATCAGGACGACGAGATGGGCAAGAACTTCACCGACGCCTACACCGACCAGCTCAAGGCGATGAACATCCCGAGCGCCACGATGGTGTCGTTCAAGCGCGGCGCCACCGACTTCAATTCGCAGGTCGCGCGGATGAAGGCAGATGGCTGTGACATGGTGGCGCTCGGCTCGGTGGTGCGCGAGTCGGTCGGCATCACCACGGCGGCGCAGAAGCTCGGCTGGAAGCCGACCTTCGTGGTGTCATCGCCGAGCTACGTGCCGGATTTTCCGCAGCTCGGCAAGGAAACCACCGAAGGCATCTATGGCGTCGGCCAGACCGAGATCTTCTACGCCGACACCGCCACCGGCGAGGTCAAGAAGTTCATCGAGGACTACAAGAAGATGTTCGGCATCGATGCCAACCAGCAGTCGACCGCCGGCTACAACGGCGTGATGGTGTTCGCGCATTTCGCCAAAAAGGCTGGCAAGACGCTCACCACCGAGTCGCTGATGACCGCGCTGGAATCCGGCGAGACCTTCGATGACATTTTCGGCGGCGCCCCGATCAGCTTCTCAAAGGACAACCACCTCGGCGTCTCGGCGGCGGTGATCGGCCAGATCAAGGACGGCCGTTGGACGACGATCGCCAAGAACCAGTCCTACAAGACCGAGAAATAATCTCGGCGCATTGTCCCAAACCCAAATGCCCGGCCTCGCGCCGGGCATTTTTCTTTCGAAGGCAGCGTTTCAACTCTCAATTCGTCATGGCCGGGCTCGTCCCGGCCATCCACGTTCTTTCATGCGTCCGCTGCAAGACGTGGATGCCCGGCACAAGGCCGGGCATGACGTGGTGAGTTGGACTTAGTGCCTATAGCCCCAGCACCAGCTTGCTGATGATGTCGCGCTGGATCTCGGAGGTGCCGCCGAAGATGGTGTAGGCGCGGCCGTTGAGGTGCGTCGGCATCACGGCGAGTTCGTTCTCCGGAATCGCCGGCGGCGCGTTGAGCCGGTGCAGCGGGCGGGTCGGTTCGACATAGAGGCCGTCTGTGCCGATGACGTCGACGCCGAGTCGGCTCACCGCCTGGTAGATCTCGCTGGTGCGCAGCTTCAGGATCGACGACACCGCGCCGGGGTTCTGGCCGTTCTGCAGCGCCGAGAGCACCCGCAGCTCGGTCATTTCCAGCGCATCGATATCGACCTCGGCCTCCGACATCCGGATCGCGATGTCCGGATCCTCGATCGCCCGGCCGGTCGCGTCCGACTCGGCGAACGCCGCCGCCCGGTGCAGCGCCTTGCGGAGCTTCGCCGAGGCGATGCCGGAGCCGCGCTCGAATTCCAGGAGATACTTGCCGTAGGTCCAGCCCTTGCCTTCCTGGCCGACCAAGTTCGACGCCGGAATCCGGACGTCGTCGAAGAACACCTGGTTGACCTCGTGATCGCCACCGATCGTGAGAATCGGGCGGATGGTGATGCCGGGGCTCTTCATGTCGATCAGCACGAAGCTGATGCCATCCTGCTGCCGCGGCTCGTCGCTGGTGCGCACCAGCGCGAACATCATGTTGGCGTTGTGCGCGTGGGTGGTCCAGATCTTGGTGCCGTTGATGACATACTCATCGCCGTCGCGGACCGCGCGGGTCTTCAGCGACGACAGGTCCGAGCCCGAGCCCGGCTCCGAATAGCCCTGGCACCAATAATCCTCGCAGGACAGAATCCGCGGCAGGAAGTAGTTCTTCTGCTCCGGCGAGCCGAAGCCGATGATCACGGGGCCGACCATCTTGACGCCCATCGGCGTCGGGGAGGGCACGCCCGCATGGGCGCATTCGGTCTCGAAAATCCAGCGCTGTGCCGGCGTCCAGCCGGTGCCGCCATATTCGACCGGCCAGCCCGGCGCGCCCCAGCCCTTGGCGTTGAGGGCGCGTTGCCAAGGCACGCCGGTCTCCGGCTCGGAGAACACCGAGGCGTTGAGCGACTCGGCCCGCTTCATGTCGGGCGTCAGATTCGCCGCGATGAAATCGCGGACCTCTTGCTGGAAGGCGAGCTCGGCTTCGCCGAAGGTCATGTCCATGTCGATGCCTCGCTTTGCTTAAACAGGCCGGCCGCTGAGCGCAGCATGGCGGCGATAGTGATGGGTGCTGCCGCCGAACAGCGTCTCGAACGCCAGCAGGCGTTTGAAATATGCGCCGACGTCGAGTTCCTCGGTGACGCCCATGCCGCCGTGAAGCTGCACCGACTGCTCGGCGACGAAGCGTGCGCCCTTGCCGATCTTGGCCTTGGCGCCGGAGGCGGCACGGCCACGCTCGGTGGCCTCGGCATCCGCCTTCAGAGCCGCACGCAGCGCCATCGAGCGGGCTTCGTCGACCTGCACCGACATGTCGGTCAGCCGATGCCGCACCACCTGGTTGGCGGCGAGCGGCCGGCCGAACTGTTTTCGAACTTTGGTGTAGTCGAGCGTCTTGTCGGTCAGCGTCTGCATCATGCCGACCGCTTCGGCCGACATCGCCGCGAGCGCGCGATCGACCACGGCCTCGATCGCCGGATACGCATCGCCGTCAGTGCCGAGCATCGCGTCGGCCGGGACGCGCACGCCTTGCAGCGTCAGATTGCATGCCCGTCCGCCACCGAGCCGCGGATAGTCGGCGAGCGATAGCCTCGCCGCGTCGCGCGGCACCAGGAACAGCCGCAGCGAGCCGCTGCCGTTGTTCGCCAGCCGCGCCGAGACGATCAGCTGATCGGCCGAGGCGCCGTCCAGCACCGCAACTTTAGCGCCGTCGATCACATAGTGATCGCCGTCTTTGCGCGCGGTGGTGTCGACGCGCGATAGATCTGCGCGCGCGGCGCGTTCGGCATGCGCGAAAGCGAGCCGCAACGTTCCTTCCGCGATCTGCGGCAGCAGCGCCGCCTTCTGCTCGTCGCGGCCATGTTCGGCGACGAGGCCGGCGCCGAGCACCACGGTCGACAGATACGGCTCGCTGACGAGGCCGCGGCCGAACGCTTCCATCAGGATGCCGACTTCGATCGCGCCGCCGCCGATGCCGCCATGCGCCTCGGGCAGCGGCAGCGCCAGCCAGCCGAGATCGGCGAACTGCTTCCAGATTGCTTCGCTGAAGCCGAACGGCTCCTTGGCGTTCTGCTCGCGCAGCTTCGTCGTGTAGGTCTCGGCGATGAAGCGGTCGGCGCTTTCGCGCAGCAGCCGCTGTTCGTCACTGGGCGTGAGATCCATCGCTTACACCTTTACTTGCTTGCGCACCGACGGATGCAGTCCCGACGGATCGACGATCATTCCAAACTCCTGCAGATTATGAGCGTGACAAAGCTGATGCAGCGCGAACGCCTGATCGATCGCGGCCGGCTGCCCCTGGATATCCACCGAGCGGTTGACCGCTTCCTTGGTCATCTTCAGCGCAAAGCTCGGCTTGGCGGCGATCCGCTGGGCCAGCGCCATGGTGAAAGCGGATAGTTCGGTGGCAGGCACCACGTGATTGACCATGCCGAGCTGATGGGCTTCTTGCGCGCTCCAGCTGTCGGCGGTGAACAACAACTCCTTGGCCTTGCGCGGGCCGAGCTCCCAGGGATGCACGAACCACTCGACGCCGCACACGCCCATTGTCACCACCGGATCGCAGAACTCGGCCGAGTCGGCGGCGACGATCAGGTCGCAGGCCCAGGCCAGCATCAAGCCGCCGGCAATGCACTTGCCGTGCACTTCGGCGATGGTCGGCTTGGCGAGATTGCGCCAGCGCCGGGTGATCTGCAGATAGATCTCCTGCTCGCGTGCCATCCGTCCGTGCGCGCCCGGCTCGCGAAACCCGCCCCAGGCGCCGATCGGCGGAAAGTCGATACCGGCTTCATTCTTGGTGGTCGCGCGCAGATCGTGGCCGGCGGAGAAGTGCGGACCGGCACCGGCCAGGATAATCACCTTGACGGTGTCGTCCTGCACCGCGTCGTCGAACGCGGCGTTGAGGTCGTAGGTCATCTGCAGATTTTGCGCGTTGCGCGCGTCGGGACGGTTCATCACGATTCGTGCGACCGCCGGATCCGGTCGCTCGACCAGGATCGTCTCGTAGGAGCTCATCCATCCTCCCGTTTCTTATTGTCTCGGCTTGTGGCGCCGGTTGTGTTTCGCGGAGTTTGGCAGGTCGCGCGCGCGACTGCAAACGGCATCTCTGCGGCTCTTGCTGAGGAATTCCGTACGACGGAGCGCGCTGAAAATGCCAGCCCGCCATCCTGCGCCGGTTCCGGAAAATAGCCGCTTTGAGCCAGAACAAACCGCGTCCGATGGGTTTATGCGATGGCCTCCGGCATCGGACCCGGGGGCCAGAATTGATTTCGGGTGGCCAGCGATCCGTGCGATAGCTCGCGGCCCCGCGCCGAACGTCTTTGCCTGTCGAAAGTGGATGATGCCGCCATTTTGCGTCCCGCCGATGATCCGCAATCTCGTCCGCGCCGGCGCGCTCGGCTCCGTGGTCGCGCTGTTACACGGCACCGCCGCTTATGCCGCCGCCGATATCGCCAGCCTGCCGCGCGACCTGTCGGCCTGGGGCATGTTCAAGAACGCCGACATTGTCGTGAAGGTGGTGATGGCAGGCCTCGCGCTGGCATCGCTCGCGACCTGGACGGTGTGGCTGTCGAAGACCATCGAGCTACGGCGCGAAACCGCGCGCGCCCGCGATGGTCTCAGCAAGCTCGAAACCGATACCACGCTGGCCGAGCTCGGCCGCAGCAGCGAGGGTGCGCATGACGCGGTGTCGCAGCTGATCCAGACGGCGGCGCGCGAAGGCAGCCTGTCGGGCTGGACTTTCGATGCCGACTTCAAGGAGCGCGTCGCGCTGCGGCTGGAGCGGGTCGAAGCGGCGATGGCGCGCAAGATCGCCAGCGGCACCGGCATTCTCGCCACCGTCGGCGCGGTGGCGCCGTTCGTCGGCCTGTTCGGCACAGTGTGGGGCATCATGAATGCCTTCATCGGCATTTCCGAAGCGCACACTACCAATCTGGCGGTGGTGGCACCCGGCATCGCCGAGGCGCTGCTCGCCACCGCGCTCGGCCTGGTCGCCGCGGTGCCGGCGGTGGTGATCTACAACTATCTGGTCCGTGCCATTGCGACCTATCGGGCGCTGCTCGGCGACGCCTCGGCGCAGGTGCTGCTGCTCGTCAGCCGCGACCGCGGCCGCTCGGCGCGGCAGATGCGGGCGGGGTGACGCGATGGGCGTGCGGCTCGGCGGACGACGGCCTGCGGCGGAGGGCGATCTCGAGGTCGCGCATGAGATCAACGTCACGCCGTTTATCGACGTGATGCTGGTGTTGCTGATCATCTTCATGGTGGCGGCGCCGCTCGCCACCGTCGATATCGGCGTCGATCTGCCGGCCTCCACTGCACAGCCCCAGCCTCGTCCGGACAAGCCGGTGTATCTGTCGGTGCAGCCGGATCTGACGCTCGCGGTCGGCGAGACCATCGTGGGGCGTGATACGCTGGGGGCTGCGCTGCAGAGTGCGACGAATGGCAACAAGGACGAACGGATCTTCGTGCGCGCCGACAAGGCGGTTGCTTATGGCGAGTTGATGGCGGTGATGAACCTGCTGCGCGACGCCGGCTATCTCAAGGTCGCGCTGGTTGGACTCGACGGCCGGGATCAGCCATGAACGACTACGTGCTGCACGAGGCGCCCGGGCGCGGCCGCAGCCAATGGCTGCTGTCGGCGGCCGCGATCGTCATGGCGCATTTCGGGCTGATCGCCGCTGCGGTCGCCTGGTATCAACAGGCTCCGTCACCAGGCGTGGTGATGCCGGCGATCCTGGTCGACATGGCGCCGGCCTCCGCGGCGCCCGCACTGCAGCCGCAGGATCTCGCGCCGGGACCTGAGATGCAGGAAGCGCCCAAGCCACAGGATGAGGCGAAACAGCCGCCGCCGTCACCGGCTCTTGAACCTCCGCAGCAACTCGCGGCACAGCCGCCAGAGCCCCTCGCGCCAGTGGTGCCGGAATCGGAAGTCGTACTGCCGCAACCGCCCGCTGCGGTCGAACCTTTGCGGCGTGACGACGCCAAGCCGAAGCGGGAGGAGATCAGGCGCGAGCGGGCGAAGCGCGATGATATCAAGCGGGACGAGGCCAAGGCCAAGCCGCATGCGCACCCGCCGGCGCCGCGTACCACGGCGGCGCCGAAGGCCGAGCGCCAGGCTGCGCTCGCCGCCGCGCCGAGCGCGGGGCAGGCTGCTGCAACCGCTGCGTTGCCTTCGTATCGCGACCGGCTGGCCGCGCATCTTGCCCGCTACAAGCAATATCCGTCGGAGTCGCGGGCGGCGCGCGAGCAGGGCACGGCGATGCTGTCGTTCACCGTCGGCCGCGGCGGCCAAGTGCTCGGCAGCCGGCTGGCCCGCACTTCCGGCCATGCCGCGCTCGACGCCGAGACCATGGCGATGATCCGCCGCGCCCAGCCGCTGCCGCCGTTCCCGAGCGAGATCACCCAATCGTCGCTCAGCTTCACCGTGCCGGTGCGATTTTCGCTGCAGTGAGTGAGCGCGCAGGCCGGCGTCAGGCCTGCCCGTGCGCTGTCTTCACTGCAGCCCGATCGATAGCACCCTTCGCATCCTTCGGCAGCGCCTCGACGAACACCACGTGCTTTGGCTTCTTGTAGCGGGCGATCAGCGATGCGACGAATTCGGCGAGGGCGTCTGCGGCGATGCTTTCGCCTGGTTTGCATACGCACACCGCCTTGATCGCTTCGCTCCATTGCGGATCTGGCACGCCGATCACCACCGCGTCGGCGATCGCTGGATGCTGCTTCAGTGCGCCTTCGACCTCGGCTGGATAGACGTTCTCGCCGCCGGTCTTGATCAGCTCCTTTTCGGGCGCGCGGCCGGCGTAGAACAAATAACCGTCGGCATCGAATCGGCCCATGTCCCCGGTATGGTGCCAGCCGTTGCGGAACGCATGCTGGGTGGCGGCCGCATTGTTCCAGTAGCCTTTGAATACGGTCGGGCCGCGCAGCACGATCTCGCCGACTTCGCCCGGCGGCAGCGGGCGATCTTCCGCATCGACCACCGCGACGGTGCGCCAGAACAGGGGGCGCCCGGCGGATTTCGGCCGGTCACGATAGGGCGCAAAAGTTGAGAGCCCCGAGGTTTCTGATTGGCCGAACGTTGCCCAGAACGTCGCATTGGGGCAGGTGGCCTCGAACCGCTCGATCGTCTCCGGCGTGTCGAGCCCGGTCACGGCGCGCAGGCTGGCCAGCTGCGCCGGCTCGGCCTGATCGAGAATGTTGCCGAGCATCGGCGCGAACTCGGCCATCACCGTCACCCTGTGAGCTTCGATGTCGCGCGCCGCCTGCGGCGGGTCGAACTTTGCGGCGATCACGCTCGCGCCGCCGGCCTGCTGCAGGGTCAGCATCAGGCCGAGCCCGGTGACGTGAAACAGCGGCAGCATGCCGAGATTGACGTCGGCTTCGGTCAGTCGCCATGCGTCGACCAGCGAGCTTTGCGCGATCAAGAGATTGCCCTGCGAGATCAGCGCGCCGCGCGGCCGGCCGCCGACCGCGGCGGTGTGGATGATGACGAAGCCGTCGGCAGCGCCGAACTCCGGGGCGCTGAACGGCGTGTCCGAGGCGAGATCCTTGAACGGCGCAAACGGTCCGCTACCGTCGCCGATCGCGTAGGCTTTCTTGACGCCGCCGAGCGAAGGCAGCACCCCGGCAACGATGTCGCGATAATCGGTGCCGGCCACCACCACGCTGGGCGCGCCGTCGCCGAGCACGAAGGCGATCTCGTCGGCGTTGAGCCGATAGTTTACGGGCAGCAGGATCGCGCCGATCAACGCCACCGCGCCGATCAGCTCGATCATCTCGATGCAATTCTGCGACAGAATCGCCACCCGGTCGCCGGTGTGCACGCCGTCGCGGAGCAGGCCGCTGGCCAGCCGCTCGGCCCGTGCCAGATAGTCGCGGTGGGTGAGGTGGACGCCATCGACCATGAAAGCCGTGCGATCGGGAAACAGCGCCGCGTTGCGGCGATAGACGTCGGCTAGCGTGAAGTCGTGAAGCGCCATCATGTCCCCCCTGGTACAGCCGAGGTCGCATGGTGCGGTCGGCCTGGATTGTTGTGCCGGCCGGTTCAGCCGGCCGTTCGCGCCTTGCTTTGTAGCGAACATCTTCATGCGGCGGAAAGCACCATCGCGATCTGATCGTCGGCAACCCGACCGCGCTACCGCTCAGGGCGGCCGAGAATCCACCGAAACGTCGGAGGTCAGTCGAATTTTAGTGGCCTGCGGCCAACCTCCGCTTCTCCTCTTGTTCCCGAATCCCCATTTGAATGAATGCATTGACAAGTGAGGAACAGAGCCGACCCTGTCGAGTTGGGCACCCGGACATGCATGGAGGCATTTGATGGCCAACGATACGCGCAGCCTGGAAGAGATTCGCCGCGACACCGAGCGTGCCCGTGCCGGCCTGACCGAGACCGTTGGCCAGTTGCGTGCCACGGTGACCGACACTGCCAACGACGTGCGCGAGAAATACTCGCCAGCCGCGATCAAGGCGGAGGTCAACAACTACATCAAATCGCGCGGTGAAGACCTCGCCGACGGCGTGCGCGACTCGATCCGCAACAACCCCGTGCAAGCGGTCGCGGTGGGCGCCACGTTGGCGTATCCGCTGTGGAAGATCGTGCGGGCGATTCCGACGCCGGTGCTGATGATCGGGGCGGGCCTGTATCTCGCCGGCACCCGGTCCGGCACAGAACTTACGCAGCGTGCCTCCGATGCGGCGCGTGACCTCGCCGGAGATCTCGAGCGCCGTGCCCGCGATTTCTCTGCCGATGCCGCCGATAGCGCGATCGCAGCTCGGGAATACGCCTCCGGCGCGATTGATGCCGCGGGGGAAGTCGTGGCGAGCCGCGCAGACCAATTCCGTCAGGCGGCGACGGCCACCGCGGCTGATCTTAAGCACAAGGGACAGGACCTCGGCCGCAGCGTGTCCGAAAGTAGTGACGAGTTGCGTCGCCGTGCCAGTGCGGCTGGTGAAGCGTTTGCTGGCGAGGCCGACCAGCTCGCGGCGCGCGGCGCAGGACTCGCCGGCATGGTCGTAGACACGGTCCGCGACGCGGCCGAACAGGTCCGCGATCGCGCCGGGGATGCGGCGACCAAGATGCGCGAGACGCTTCACGACACCCGCGATGCCGGGATGGATGCGGCGTCCCGGCTGCGCGATCAGGCGACCGATTTCGGCAACCGCGCCACCAAGACCGCTAGGCAGACCTTGACCGATCATCCGCTGCTGGTGGCGGGCGCAGGTCTGCTAATTGGTGGACTGATTGCAAGCGCCTTCCCGCGCGTTCGCGCCAGTGGCACCCGTGTGGGCCGTCAGGTTGCTGCGGGGGCTAAGGACATGGTGACGCGTGGCGCCGAAAAGGGGCAGGCCGCCTATCAAGGGGCAGCTCAGGAAGCGGAGAAACAGGGATTGACTGGTGAAGATCTCGCCGAGAACGTTCGCGATCTCGGCCAGCGCGTCCGCAAGGTCGCCGAGGCTGCTGTCACATCATTCGAGGCGTCGTCGCCCTCGCAGAACAAACATTGATCGGAGACATCGGACATGGCTGAGCAGATCGTCAAGAATCCCGGCGCGACCGGCGGCAGCAATGGCGGTCGCCAGCAGCAGCCCCCTAAATCCCCCAAGAAGGATGCGCAGGAGCTTTCGGGTGAGTTTGGACAAAGCGGTGAGCACGAGCGTGACCTGAAGGAGCGGATCGTCGGCCTCGCAAGCGACTCGGCAGATGCAGCGCGCGCCAAGGCGGAAGAGTTCGCCGAAACGGCCAAGGAATTCGCGGCCGAGGCCGGCGAATCGCTGAAGCGCCGCGCCTATGAAGAGAAGCAGGCGGGCGCCGACTACGTCGCCAACATCGCCGACGCCATCCGTCGCGCTTCGCGCGAGTTCGACAATGATCTGCCGATCGCCGGGGTTTACATGCGCAAGGCCGCGTCCAAGGTCGAGGACATCTCCGACACCGTGCAGCGCGGTGATCTGTCTGACCTCGTCCACGGCGTCCAGGATTTTGCGCGTCGCCAGCCCACCGTGTTCCTCGGCCTCGCCGTCCTGGCCGGCTTCGGTGCCGTGCGGTTCTTGAAGAGCTCAACGGGACGCGACAGCCGCGTCGTCGATGCCGAGCCCAACCGAGGTTCTGACGATGACAACGCCTAATAATCGTTCGATCCCGGATTTGGTGGGCGACGCATTTACCCAGTTCGCCAAGCTGGTCAGCAACGAATTCGATCTGGCCCGCGCCGAGATTTCGGAGAAGTTCGGCCAGATCGGCCGCGCCGCGGCGATGATAGGGGCCGGTGCGGTGATCCTGATCCCCGGCCTCATTCTTCTCCTGATGGCCGCGGTGGCGGCCCTGGTCGAGCATGGGTTTTCACAGTCGGTCGCGTATTTGATCGTGGGTGCATGCACCACAGGTCTAGCCGCGGCACTGATCGCCTTCGGCGCCAACCGCCTGTCGCCGGAGACGCTGAAGCCGGAAATGACAATCGAGCAATTGCAGCGGGACAAGGAAGCGGCCGGGGAGATGATCCGATGACCAAGAAAAATGGTGTGCCGTTCGTCAGCGATCTCGGCGACGCGATGCGGCGCAATCCGGTTTCCACCGCGCTGATCGGCATGGGACTGCTCTGGCTGTTCACCGGCGACCGCGCGAAAGCGAGCGCGGAGCGTATTGCTCGCGGCACCGGCCTCGACCGCGTGCCGGACGTTGCGTCCGATGCCCTTCACAGGGTTGGCGAGCGTTTTGCCGACGTCGGCGAGAAATTGTCCGAGGTGCGGGACAGCGCCGCCAACGCAGCCGGCGAGACGGCCCGAATGGCGCGCGATCGAGGCACCGAAGCTTTCGAGCGTGCGTCCGAGTTCGGCCGGGCGATTCCGGAAGCCGGTGCGGATCTGTACGACAGCGCCAAGACCAAGCTCTCGGATCTGTTCAACGAGCAACCGCTGCTGCTCGGCGCGATCGGTGTCGCGATCGGTGCTGGCATTGCGGCGTCGTTGCCGGCGACCGAGACCGAGCGCGAACTATTCGGCGACACCAGCGACGAGATGATGACGCAAGCACGCGGCTACGCGGAGCGGGCGAGCAGCATGGCGCGTGACGTTGCCGGTGCGGCGGCCGATGAAGCCCGTCGTCAAGGGCTGACGCCGGAGGCCGCGATGGCTGCGGTTCGTGAGGTCGGCGAGAAAGCCAAGCGGGTCGTGGAAGTCGCTGATGACAATGTCCGCCTGGAGTGATCGCGATGGACAACGACAAGGCGCCTGACGATCGCCCCGGCGATGCGATGAAGAGCGGCACTCGTGAGCCTTGGAAGAAGCCGGGGCAAAGCTCTCAGGTCGAAGATCAGAACCCGCCCGACAAGCCGGATCTGGAGCGCTGGCACGAAACCGACACGCACTGATTCTTCCAAAGACCTGGCAAGCATCGAGATGAACGCTGCGGAGCCGAGCGCTGCGCGCCGCGTATGGCGCGCGCCCGAACGCACCTCTCCGGCCGGGCTGCATCGGTTTGCGGATTCGCCGTGGCAGGTGCTGTGGGCCGAGTGGAAGCCGATCGCCGTCGGCACTTATGGGCGGATCGGCGACGACCGTTTGTTTCTGGTCGCTGCAGGCGTTGTGTTCTATTGGCTGCTCGCGCTGTTTCCCGCCATCACAGCTCTGGTGTCGTCCTATGCCCTGTTTGCTGACGCGGCCACGATCGGTGACCATTTGGCGCAGCTCTCCTCCATCGTACCAGCTGGTACATACTCGGTGATCGAGGAGCAGGTCGGTCGCGTGTTGGCGAACGGCCAGACCAAGCTGGGGTTTGCGTTTCTGATCAGCCTATCGCTGGCGCTGTGGAGTGCCAACGGCGGGGTCAAGGCGATTATCGCCGCGCTCAACGCGGTGTACGATGTCGAGGAGCAGCGCGGCTTCTTCAAGCTCAATGGATTTTCGCTGCTGCTCACGCTTGGCGCCCTTGGCGCGGTGCTGGCGGCGATCGGTCTGGTGATCGCTGCGCCGATCGTATTGGCGCGGATTGGGCTCGGTAACCTGGTGGCGGTCGCGATCGACTACGGGCGCTGGCCTGTATTGGCGTTGATGACGTTCGGCGGTCTGTCGCTGCTATATCGCACAGCGCCGAACCGGCCGTCGCCACCGTGGCGTTGGGTGGCGCCCGGTAGCATCGTCGCGACGCTGAGCTGGCTCGCCGGCTCCGCCGCGTTGTCCTATTACCTCGCCAATTTCGCCGACTACAACGCCACCTACGGCTCGCTCGGCGCGGCGATCGGCCTGATGATCTGGATGTGGATGACGGCGATCGTCGTGCTTGCCGGCGGCGAGCTTAATGCTGAGATCGAAGCACGCGCGGGCCGGCTCGGGTGCACGGAGACAAGCAGTTAGTCGCGACGGCTTGCATTGGTGGCGATCGCCGCGGCGGCTGTGCGGTTTTCGACGCCGAGCTTGGCATAGATCTGCTCGAGGTGCTTGTCGACGGTGCGCGGGCTGAGCCCCAGGATCTGCGCGATGTCGCGGTTGGTCTTGCCCTTGCTGAGCCACGCCAGCACTTCGCTTTCGCGGCTGGTGAGGCCAAACTCGGCGGAGAACTGCGCCGGCGCTTCGGCCGAGGTGTCGCGTCCCAGCCGCAGCAGGAATTCATTGGGACCGAGCTTGCCCATGTATTGCAGCCGCAACTCGTCGTTGCGCAGCATCGAGGACTTCATCGGCACCTTCGGCTGGGCGAGGCCGGTGTGCACCTGCTCCAGCCATTCGAGCCACGGCTTCGGCAAGTCGAGCCGCAGGCCGTCCTCCGGCGCGCCGTCGGCGGCGAGCAGCTTCTGCGCCTGCGGTGTCGCCCACAGCACCTTGCCGAGCCGATCGACCGCGAGCAGGAAACGTCCCGACACATCCAGCGCAGCACGCGCGCTCTGGCTGACGCGGGCATTGTTCAGATGCACGCGAATCCGCGCCAGCATCTCCACGATCGCAATCGGCTTGGTGACGTAGTCGACGCCGCCGGCCTCCAGCCCGCGCACGATGTGCTCGGACTCCGACAGGCCGGTCATGAAGATCACCGGCACGTCGGATAGTCCCGGGCTGCGCTTCAGCCGCCGGCAGGTTTCGAAGCCGTCCATGCCCGGCATCACCGCATCGAGCAGGATGATGTCGGGCGTGATCTGTTCGACGATCCGCATCGCTGCGGCGCCGTCGAGCGCGACCATCACGGTCATGCCGGCGCCGTCGAGGGCGTCGGTCAGCATCCTCAACGTCTCCGGAGAGTCGTCGACGACCAGAGCGATATCGCGCTTCTTCAGGTCATTGTTCATGGCGATACAGCGTGTTCAGCGTCTTCATGTAGGTATCGAGGTCGAACTGCTCCACCATCGTTCGCATCTGCGACACGAACGCCCAGGTCTCCGGATAATCGGTGTGGATCTGATCAAGTTTGGATTCGATGCCGCGGATGTAGCCGATCTTGCCGAGCTCGATCAATTCCTCGACGTGCTGCATCGGCGGGTTTTGAATCTCGGTGGCGTTCGCTGCAGCGGCGGTAGCCTCGCCCTTGTAGATCCAATCGATCTTGAGCAGCTGGCCGATCAGTTCGAGCAGGCGCGGAATGTCGACCGGCTTCATCAGATAGGCATCGTGGAACGGCTGCGACAGCAGCGTGCCGTGCGCCTCCAGCGCGCTCGCCGACAGCATCAGGATGCGCGCGTGATGGTGGCCTTGGGTGCGGAGCGTCTCCGCCACGGTCCAGCCGTCCATCCCCGGCATCGAGATGTCGAGCAGGAACAGATCAGGTTGGCAATGCTCGGCGAGATCGATGCAGGAATAGCCGTCGGTTGCGACCAGCACGATGAAGCCGAGCGGCGCCAGCGTATCCTGCAGCAGGCCGCGCTGCGCCGGATCGTCGTCAGTCACCAGGATGGTCTTGCGCGGGCCGTGATAGCCGAGCACCGGAGCGCGGATCGAGCGGGTGCGGGTCGGGTTGGTGACCTCCGACAGCAGCAGCTTGACGCGGAAGGTTGAGCCCTTATCGGGCGTCGAGGTGACGGTGAGGTCACCGCCCATCACGCCCGCAAGCAGCTTGCTGATGGTGAGGCCGAGGCCGGTACCGCTGTGCGGCTGTGCCGCGCCGAGCGCGCCGCGCTCGAACGGCGCAAAGATGCGCTCGAGGTCGTCGGTATGGATGCCGGGGCCCGTATCGCGCACTTCGAGTTCGGCCACTGGGTTACGATAGTGCACGATGAAGTGGACGCTGCCTTCCTGGGTGAACTTGATGGCGTTCGACAACAGGTTGATCAGCACTTGCCGCAGCCGCTTCTCGTCGGCATAGACCATCGGCGGCAGATATTGCGGCCGCTTGAACACGAATTCGATGTCCTTGGCGGCGGCCTGCAGTCGGAACATGCCGACAAGCTGGTCGAGAAATTCGCCGAACCGCACCTCGTCGCGCGACAGATACAGCCGGCCGGCTTCGATCTTGGAAATGTCGAGCAGGCCGTCGATCAGGCCGGAGAGATGGTCGGCGCTGCGCCGCATCAGCCGGATCTGGTCACGCGGCCGCGGCGGCAGAGTGTTGTCCTGTTCGAGCAGCTGCGCGTAGCCGCTGATCGCATTGAGCGGCGAGCGCAGCTCGTGGCTGAGGCCGACGACGTAGCGGCTCTTGGCGAGGTTGGCGGACTCGGCCGCTTCTTTGGCGCGCTGCAGCTCGGCGTCGGTCTGGCGGTGGGCGTCGATCTCCTGCATCAGCAGCTGGGTTTGTCGCCGCGTCTCGGCCTCTGCTGCCTGCCGGCTGAGCCGCGCCAGCACGAACAGCCAGCTCACCACACCGACGATGATGGTGAGCGCGAAGAACAGCTTCCAGAGAATCTCGGCGAGCTCGATCTGCTGCGCCTCGTTCGCGGTCGCGACCTGCAGATAGATCAAGAATAGCGACAGTCCGATCAGTCCGACCGAGACCGCGAACACGGTCAGATAGTGCCCGACCTGGGAGTTCAGTAGCGCGTAGGCCCGCTGCGGCAGCATCTTGCCGAGCGCATCGGTGAACTGTGCGTCGATCCGCGCATGTGGCTTGCACAGGTCGTTGCAGCGCGCATCGAGCGAGCAGCACAGCGAGCAGATCGGCCCCGCATAGGCCGGGCAATAGGCCATGTCTTCGGGCTCGAACGAGTGCTCGCAGATGCAGCACTTGATTGACTCGGCGGTCTGCCAGGCCCGCTTCGGCTTGCGCGCGATATAGAATCGCCCGCCGGTGACGAAGGCAATCATCGGCGCGGTGACGAAGGCGACCACGAGCGCCACGAACGGCGCCAGCGCCTTCGCTGTCGGCCCGAACACGCCATAGAATGCGCTGATCGATACCACGGTTGCGATCGTCATCGAGCCGACGCCGACCGGGTTGATGTCGTAGAGATGCGCTCGCTTGAACTCCATGTGCTTCGGCCGCAGCCCGAGCGGCCGGTTGACGACGAGATCGGAAACCAGGGCGCCGACCCAGGCGATTGCGACGTTGGAGTAGAGTGCGAGCGTATGCTCCAGCGCCTTATAGACGCCGATCTCCATCAGCAGCAGCGCCACCAGCACGTTGAAGACCAGCCAGACGACGCGGCCGGGATGGCTGTGGGTCAACCGCGAGAAGAAGTTCGACCAGGCTATCGAACCCGCATAGGCGTTGGTGACGTTGATCTTGATCTGCGACAGGATCACGAATGCGCCGGTCAGCGCCAGCACCAGGCCGGGCTGCTCCAGCACGGTGCGGAACGCCTCGAGATACATGTGGGCCGGCTCGGCCGCCTGATCCGGCGGCGCGCCGCGGCTGAGCGCGAAATATGCCAGAAATGAGCCGGCCAGGAGCTTCAGCGAACCGGGCACGATCCAGCCGGGGCCTGCGCTGATCATTGCGATCCACCAGGCGCCGCGCGAGGCCCGGCGATCGCGCGGCAGAAAGCGCAGAAAATCGACCTGCTCGCCGATCTGCGCGACCAGCGCGAACACCACTGAGGCTGCAGTGCCGAACAGCAACAGATCGAGCTTGCCGTCCTGACTGCCTTGCTCGCCGGCAAAGCGCGTCCAGGCGACGAACGACTCCGGGCTCTTCACTGCGATCGCGGCGAACGGGAGGATGTGCAGCAGAACCCAGAACGGCTGGGTCCAAAGCTGGAACCGGCTGATCAGCGTAATGCCGTAGGTCACCACAGGGATGATCACCACCGCGCTGAAGAAATAGCCGATCGGGAGTGGCAGGCCGAAGCACAGTTCCAGCGCATTGGCGAGGATGACCGCCTCGATCGCGAAAAACAGGAAGGTGAACGAGGCGTAGATCAGCGAAGTGACAGTCGAGCCGATATAGCCAAAGCCGGCGCCGCGCGTCAGCAGGTCGATGTCGACGCCACATTTGGCCGCGTGGTAGGCAATCGGCAGGCCGCAGCAGAAGATGATCACGCTGACGACCAGGATCGCCGCGGTGGCGTTGGTGACGCCGTAGTTCAGCGTGATGGTGCCGCCGATCGCCTCCAGTGCCAGGAACGAGATCGCGCCGAGGGCGGTGTTGGCGACGCGAGCTGCCGACCACCGGCGCGAGCTCTTAGCGGTGAAGCGAAGCGCGTAGTCTTCGAGGGTCTGGTTGGCGACCCACTGATTGTACTGGCGCCGAACGCGATCTATGCGCTGCCGCCCCGCCACGCGCTTCTCCTCATCTCTACTCGACACTAGCGCCGATCCACCGGCGACGTTGCCGGTTTTGCCGTCACGGCACGCGCAATTTGTCGGCCTCGCGCTCGTTGTTACGGCACCGGGACCGGAGATCCCGACGCCTGAAAAACCTACGTCGCGATCTTGCGATGCAACATACGTGATCTTGCGTATCGGTCCAGCCGCCGAATTCGTCGATCGTTTCCCTGACTGCACTCGCGTCCCACGAACCACGAAGGGGTAGTTAATGTCAGACGAAAACAAGACGGGCCTGAATTCGCCGCTCCGGCGTAAACTGCTGATGGGGATGGCGGCAATTCCCGCCCTCACGATGCTGCCGCGCACGTCGTTCGCGCAGGCGCCTGCAACTTCTGCGGTCAATACGACCGGACTCGCGGTGACGGATACTGAGGTCACGGTCGGCATCCTGCACTCGGTCACCGGCACCATGGCGATCTCCGAGACCGGTTCGGTGCAGGCCGAGAAGTTGGCGATCGAACAGATCAACGCCGCGGGCGGTGTGCTCGGCCGCAAGATCAAGTACATCCAGGAAGACGGCGCCTCCGACTGGCCGACCTTTGCCGAGAAGGCCAAGAAGCTCCTGGTCAACGACAAATGCGCCGCGGTGATGGGCTGCTGGACCTCGGCCTCGCGCAAGGCGGTGCTGCCGGTGTTCGAGCAGTACAACGGCATGCTGTACTACCCGACCTTCTATGAAGGCCTCGAGCAGTCCAAGAACGTCATCTACACCGGTCAGGAAGCCACCCAGCAGATCATCGCCGGCCTCGATTGGGTCAACAAGACCAAGGGCGCCAAGAGCTTCTACCTGCTCGGCTCCGACTACATCTGGCCGCGCACCTCGAACAAGATCGCTCGCAAGCACATCGAGAACCATCTGCAGGGCTGCAAGGTGGTCGGCGAAGAATACTTCCCGCTCGGCCACACCCAGTTCAACTCGGTGATCAACAAGATCAAGCTGACCAAGCCGGACGTGATCTACGCGATCATCGTCGGTGGTTCGAACGTGGCGTTCTACAAGCAGCTCAAGGCTGCCGGCATCGACCTGTCGAAGCAGACCCTGCTGACGATCTCGGTGACCGAGGACGAAATCGACGGCATCGGCGGTGAGAACATCGCGGGCGCTTACGCCTGCATGAAGTACTTCCAGTCGCTCGACAATCCGAACAACAAGAAGTTCGTCGAGGAGTTCCACAAGATGTGGGGCCCGAAGACGGTGATCGGAGACGTCACCCAGGCTGCCTATCTCGGCCCGTGGCTGTGGAAATTGACAGTCGAGAAGGCTGGCTCGTTCGACATCGACAAGGTCGCAGCGGCCTCGCCCGGCGTTGAGTTCAAGGGCGCGCCGGAAGGCTACGTCCGGATCCACGAGAACCACCATCTGTGGTCCAAGACTCGCGTCGGACGCGCCAAGGCGGATGGTCAGTACGAGCTGATCTACGAAACCGCCGATCTGGTCGAGCCCGATCCGTTCCCGAAGGGCTACCAGTAAGCGTCGGCAGGCGCTCTCACTCCGGACGTCATCGCCGGGCTCGACCCGGCGATCCATCCTCTTCGGAAGATGGATGCGCGGGTCATGCCCGCGCATGACGCTGCGAGTGTGGAAGCGCGCCGCCGACCTCCACCGAGTTCAGATCATTCCATCCAGGGGCAGCCTCATGTTCGGCGAATATTCGATTGGTGATCTCGGGGCGATCTTCGCGATGCAGGGCTTCGCGGGGCTCATTCTGTTTTCCGTCTACGTGCTGATGGCCCTTGGCCTGGCGATCATCTTCGGCCAGATGGGCGTCATCAACATGGCCCACGGCGAGTTCATGATCCTGGGCGCCTACGTCACCTGGATGACGTCGAACTTCTTCCAATCCTATCTGCCGTCGCTGTTCGCCGGCTACTTCTTCATCGCGATGATCCTGGCATTCATCGCCTCCGGGGCGCTCGGCATGCTGGTGGAGTGGGGGCTGATCCGCCACCTCTATAAGCGTCCGCTCGACACCCTGCTGGCGACCTGGGGGTTGTCGCTGATCCTGCAGCAGGCCTACCGGTCGATCTTCGGTGCGCGCGAGGTCGGCGTCGAGTTGCCGCAGTGGATGCTCGGCTCCAAGCAGGTCACCGACACCATCGAGATTCCGATCAACGGCATGTTCGTGATGGCGCTCACCGTGCTGATCACCGCGGCCGTGTCCTACGTCCTGTTCTGGTCGCGCTGGGGCCGTCAGGTCCGCGCCGTGGTGCAGAATCGGGTGATGGCCGGCGCCGTCGGCATCAACACTGAAAAGATCGACCGCTACACCTTCGGCCTCGGCTGCGGCATCGCGGGCATCGCAGGCTCGGCGTTCACCATGATCGGTTCGACCGGTCCGACCTCCGGTCAGCTCTACATCGTCGACACCTTCCTGGTTGTGGTGTTCGGCGGCGCCGCCAGCCTGTTCGGCACCATCGCTTCGGCCTTCAGCATCTCCCAGGCGCAGTCGACCATGGAGTTCTTCATGTCCGGCTCGATGGCCAAGGTGCTGACGCTGCTCGCCATCGTCGCGATCCTGATGGTGCGGCCGCAAGGTCTGTTCGCCCTCAAGGTCCGTAAGTAACAGGAGCCTCCGTCATGGAAAGCCCGCGCTTTCTCAGTCGTACCGATCTGCTCGGTCTCGCCGTCCTCGCCGTGCTCCTGGTGGTGATCCTGCCGCTGTCGCTCGACGTGTTCCGCCTCAATCTCGTTGCCAAATATCTGACCTACGCCTTCGTGGCGATCGGCCTTGTGCTGTGCTGGGGCTTCGGCGGGATTCTCAGTCTTGGCCAGGGCGTGTTCTTCGGCCTCGGTGGCTACTGCATGGCGATGTATCTCAAGCTGGAAGCCTCCAGCGTCGAGAACACCAAGATCCAGTCGACGCCCGGCATTCCGGACTTCATGGACTGGAACCAGATCACCCAGATCCCGTGGTTCTGGCAGCCGTTCCACAGCCTGACGATCACCGTGATCGCGATCCTGGTGGTGCCGGCGGTGTTCGCTTTCCTGATCGGCGCTGCGATGTTCAAACGCCGGGTGGGCGGCGTGTATTTCGCCATCATCACCCAGGCGATCGCCGCGATCATGACCATCCTGATCATCGGCCAGCAGGGCTACACCGGCGGCATCAACGGCATCACCGACCTTCGCACCTTGAAGGGCTGGGACATCCGTCCCGACCACGCCAAGGTGGTGCTGTACTTCGTCGAAGTCGCGTTCCTGTTCGGCGCGATCTTGCTGGCACTGTTCGTGCGGCACTCGAAGCTCGGCCGCATTCTGGTGGCGATGCGCGAGAAGGAGGACCGGGTGAGGTTCTCCGGCTACAGCGTCGCCAACTTCAAGATCTTCGCTTTCTGCCTCGCGGCGATGTTCGCGGCGGTCGGCGGCGCGATGTTCACACTCAACGTCGGTTTCATGTCGCCGTCCTTCGTCGGCATCGTGCCGTCGATCGAAATGGTGATCTACACCGCGGTTGGCGGCCGGCTGTCGATCTTCGGCGCGATCTACGGAACGCTGCTGGTCAACTTCGCCAAGACCTCGCTATCGGAATCCTTTCCGCAGCTCTGGCTGTTCGGTCTCGGCGCCTTGTTCATCGCGGTGGTGCTGATCTTCCCGAACGGTCTCGCCGGCATCTGGCGCGATTACGTCCAGCCGCTGTTCGACAAGCTGATCTCCAAGCGAAAGCCCGGTTCGGATCCTACAGGTGGCAAGTCGTTCGGCCCGGTGGCCGACGGCGCCCCGGCGGAATGAGGAGGACACCATGCTGATCGGCCATCAACCGCCCGAATTCCTGCTCGCCGTGGAAGGGCTCACGGTTTCGTTCGACGGCTTCAAGGCGGTCAACGATCTGTCCTTCTACGTCGAGGAGAACGAGATCCGCGTGATCATCGGCCCCAATGGCGCCGGCAAGACCACCGTGCTGGATCTGATCTGTGGCAAGACCAAAGCGACCTCCGGCGCGATCCACTTCCGCGGCAAGGATCTCACCAAGATGAAGGAGAACGAGATCGTCCAGGCCGGCGTCGGCCGCAAATTCCAGACGCCGTCAATCTACGAGGACCTCACGGTGTTCGAAAATCTGGAGATCTCCTATCCGCAGGGACGCTCGGTGTTCGGTGCGCTGGCGTTTCAGCGCACCGCGGCTGTGCGCGAGCGCGTCGAGGAGGTCGCCGAAGCAATCTTCCTGAAGGACAAGCTCGGCATGAGCGCCGATCTGCTCAGCCACGGCCAAAAGCAGTGGCTCGAGATCGGCATGCTGCTGATCCAGGACCCCGACCTGTTGATGCTCGACGAGCCGGTCGCCGGCATGAGCGTGTCCGAGCGCGTCAAGACCGCCGAACTGCTCCACACCATCATCAAAGACCGCTCGGTGCTGGTGATCGAGCACGACATGAAGTTCGTCGAAGACATCGCCCACAAGGTCACCGTGCTGCACCAGGGCCAGATCCTGTCCGAAGGCTCGATGGACACGGTCAAGAACGACCCGAAGGTCATCGAAGTCTATCTCGGCCACTAAGGAGGCGGACATGCTCGCTATCAACGATCTGCACGTCGCCTATGGACAGAGCGAGGTGTTGCACGGGCTCAATATCGATGTCGCGCCGAATGAGATCGTCGCGATCATGGGCCGCAACGGCATGGGCAAGACCACGCTGATGAAGTCGCTGATGGGCATCATCCCGCAGCGCAAAGGCTCGATCGCGATGAACGGCATCGAGCTCGGCGGTCTCAAGAGCTACGAGCGCGTCGCCAAGGGGCTCGCTTACGTGCCGCAGGGCCGGATGATCTTCTCCACCATGACGGTGAGGGAGAACATCGAAACTGGACTTGCGGCCTCTGGCGAGAGCGAGGTGCCGGCGGACATTTACGAGCTGTTCCCGGTGCTGCTCGAAATGAAAGGGCGGCGCGGCGGCAATCTGTCCGGCGGCCAGCAGCAGCAACTCGCGATCGCTCGCGCGCTCGCCACCAAGCCGAAGGTGCTGCTGCTCGACGAGCCGACCGAAGGTATCCAGCCGTCGATCATTCGCGAGATGGCGCGCACCTTGAAGCGTATCCGCGACAGCCGCGGTCTTTCGATCATCGTTTCCGAACAGGTGCTGAGCTTTGCGCTCGACGTCGCTGATCGGGTGCTGGTGATCGAAAACGGCGAAATCGTTCGCGATGAGCCGCGCGCCAGCGTCGATGAGGCGCAGGTCGCGAAATATCTGTCCGTCTAGTTTTCACTCGTCCACTGGTAACAAGGGAGCTTCCGATGCCAGAGACATTGATTAAGGTCGATCTCACGCAGTCTGCTTACGACAACGAGATGGTCCACAACCGTTGGCATCCGGACATTCCGATGGCTGCGTGGGTCAATCCGGGCGACGACTTCATCGTCGAGACCTATGATTGGACCGGCGGTTTCATCAAGAACAACGACTCGGCCGACGACGTTCGCGACATCGACCTGTCGATCGTGCACTTCCTGTCCGGCCCAATCGGCGTCAAGGGCGCCGAGCCTGGCGACCTCCTGGTCGTCGACCTGCTCGACATCGGCCCGAAGGCCGAGAGCATGTGGGGCTTCAACGGCTTCTTTTCCAAGCAGAATGGCGGCGGCTTCCTCACCGACCACTTCCCGCTGGCGCAGAAGTCGATCTGGGACTTCAAGGGCATGTACACGTCCTCGCGCCACATCCCGGGCGTGAATTTCGCCGGTCTGATCCATCCCGGTCTGATCGGCTGCTTGCCCGATCCGAAGCTGCTGTCGGCGTGGAACGAACGTGAGACCGCGCTGATCGCGACCAATCCGACCCGCGTGCCCGGCCTCGCCAATCCGCCGTTCGCGCCGACCGCCCACATGGGCAAGCTGAAGGGCGACGACAAGGCCAAGGCAGCGGCCGAAGGCGCCCGCACCGTGCCTCCGCGCGAGCACGGCGGCAACTGCGACATCAAGGATCTGTCGCGCGGTTCGAAGATCTACTTCCCGGTCTATGTGCCGGGCGGCGGTCTGTCGATGGGCGACCTCCACTTCAGCCAAGGTGACGGCGAGATCACCTTCTGCGGCGCGATCGAAATGGCCGGCTGGCTGCACATCAAGGTCGACATCATCAAGGACGGCGTGTCGAAGTACGGCATCAAGAACCCGATCTTCAAGCCGTCGCCTGTGACGCCGAACTACAAGGACTATCTGATCTTCGAGGGCATCTCGGTCGACGAGCAGGGCCAGCAGCACTACCTCGACGTCACTGTGGCGTATCGCCAGGCGTGCTTGAACGCGATCGAGTATCTGAAGAAGTTCGGTTACTCCGGTGCCCAGGCCTATTCGATCCTCGGCACCGCGCCGGTACAGGGCCATATCTCGGGTGTCGTCGACGTGCCGAACGCCTGCGCCACGCTGTGGTTACCCACCGAGATCTTCGACTTCGACATGATGCCGACCTCGGCCGGCCCGGTGAAGGCGATCAAGGGCGACGTCCAGATGCCGATCTCGCCGGATAAGTAAGGACTGCGGAGTTCGGGTGAAAAACTCCCGCCGTCATTGCGAGCGAAGCGAAGCAATCCAGCACCATGGACTGATCTGGATTGCTTCGTCGCTTCGCTCCTCACAACGACGGAGCTAGCTTGGAGAGCCGGACTCTAAGACTTCCCTGCGCGACGGGGAGCGGGACGGGGCGTCTTTTCCGCCCCGCTCCCATCGCACAGGTCCGAACAAATCGTCAGCGCAAGGGAAACGACGATGCCTGTTTATGAATACATGTGCGACGCCTGCGGGCCGTTCACCGATCTGCGGCCGATGGCGGAATGCGACGATCCGCAGCTCTGCCCGACCTGCGAGACCTCGTCGCCGCGGGTGATCCTCACCGCCCCGAATTTCTCCTGCATGCCGGCGTCGCAGCGCAACGCGCACGCCACCAACGAGAAGAGCCGGAACGCGCCGATGACGGTCGGCGAATACAAAGCCAAGCACGCGCCCGGCTGCAGTTGCTGTTCGGGTATCAAGAAGCCGGCCCGGCTGCAGACCCGCACCAAGAGCGGCGCCAAGGGCTTCCCCACAGCGCGTCCGTGGATGATCAGCCACTGAGTGCTGTCCCGTCATTGCGAGCGAAGCGAAGCAATCCAGGAGTCGGGGGCAACGAGCTTTCTGGATTGCTTCGTCGCTTTGCTGCTCGCAATGATGCAGGGATTTGAACGACCGACCTATCCGGCGACCACCGCCGCGACGCCGAGCAGAAAGCCGATCTCGAACAGTTGCTCGCTGGCGCCGAGCACGTCGCCGGTGTAGCCGCCGATCAGCCGCTTGGCCCAGCCGGCCATTGCGGCGGCGAGGATGCCGCCTGCAGCAAGTGCGATCACCACCGCGATCGGCGACACCAGGAGCAGCGGCAGCGCGCCAAGCGCGACCGCGATTCCGCCCAGCACAAGTTCATCCTTGCGCAGCGTAGTGTCGGCGTAGCTCGCCTTCATCGCCGCGGTGTTGCCGGCGTAATTCATCCGGTGTGCGACCAGACACGAGGCGCCGCGCGACGCCGCGTGGCAGGCGACCAGCGCGGCCAGCGCCGCCCACAGCGGCAATAGCGACAGCGCCGCAACCCGCAGCGCGACGCCGATGCCGAGTGCGAGCGCGCCATAGGTGCCGATCCGGCTGTCCTTCATGATCTCGAGCCGGCGCTCGACCGTCCAGCCGCCGCCGAACGCATCGAAGGTGTCGGCGAGCCCGTCTTCGTGGAACGCGCCCGTCAGCGCGATCGAGGCGGTCACCGCAAGGAGCGCGCCGAGCGTCGGCCCGAACAGCGAGGTGCCGACGATCATCGCCGCAGCCGACACCACGCCGATGCCGACTCCGACCACCGGAAAAAACGTCATCGCCCGCATCAGCCAGTCCGGCTCCGGCGCACGGTCGGCGCTCGGCACCGGCAGAATGGTCAGGAAACGTACGGCGTCGAGCAATTGCGCCAGCGTCGGCGTCGGCCGCGAAACTTGGGGGGAGTCGGTCATGAATCTGCCTTTGCGGAAGCCGCCGTACTGCGCGCCCAGGCCGCTACGGTCAAGCTCTTGCGTACGCAGTCGACAGGCTGTCGCGCGGTGCCTTAGTACCCAGTCAATGCCTCCGCGACCTTCTGCCGGCTGTGACCACCCGCCGCATCCAAACGGCTAACCCCTTGATAGAGGTCAATGTGACGGCCAAGTGCCGGCAGCTAACCTTTGTCGCTCCTGACCCAGATGGGGTACGCTTCCTGACGATGCGGTTTGAACGACATAACGACGGCCGGACGGTGTCCGCTGCATTGCGCCTGTGGCTCAAGGCGGCGATCTGCGTCTGCGCTTTCGTTGTGCTCGTTCTCGGCAATGTCTCGGCCGCGTCGGCTCACGAGGCGCCGCGGCCAGAGCTCGTCTTCGTCAAGACGCCGCCGCCGGTGCCGCCGCTGAACCTCAGCGACGATCCGGAGATCATGACCACCGACAGCGCCAATGCTCTGACTCCGGTCTCGTTCAGAAGCCTTGGCTGCGATCAGTCGACCCGCGTGCACCTGCCGCTGGCCGAGCCGATGCTCGATCGCAGCGAGCCGCCGCAACTACGGCCGCCGATAGCCGCGTAGCCCCACGCTGCGACTCCGTCTGCTGCTTTATTCCCGATCGAGCGAGCCGTCGTCTGACGGCGCGAGGCACTGAGCCTTTCCTCGCCCGATCGCTGCGGCGACGCCGTCCTGCATTTCCAAATTCCCCACATCGCGCTGCGCGGCCGATCCCGTCTTGGGACCGGACGGAGCCGAGGCCATGGACGCGTCTCTTCAAGAGAGGCGTTCCGACTCCGGGCCGCAGCGTTTCTGTCGAGCCGAAGACGTCGAGAGCCCCACCATGACCGAACTGCTGCAAGCCGACATCAAAGGCCCGAACGATCAGGCCTCCGACGAGATGTGGCACGCGATCGATGCCGATCGCGTCCTCACCGGCCTTGCCACCACCCGAGGCGGCCTCAGCACCGAAGAGGCCAAACGCCGGCTGCAGAGCTACGGACCCAACGCGCTGCCAGAGCCGCCGCGTCGCTCGGCGATTCTGCGGTTTCTGTCGCAGTTCAACAACACGCTGATCTACTTCCTGCTCGCGGCCGCGGTCGCAGCCGCATTCCTCGGCCACCAGATCGATGCCGCAGTGATCGTCGCGGTAGTGACGATCAACGCCATCGTCGGCTACATTCAGGAAGACAAAGCCGAAAAGGCGCTGGCCGCGATCAAGAAGATGATCTCGCCGCGCGCGCATGCCTGGCGTGACGGCCACCGCGTCGTGGTGCCGGCTGAAGAACTGGTGCCGGGCGACGTGGTGATGATCGAGGCCGGCGATCGCGTGCCGGCAGATTTGCGGCTGACGCGCGCCCGCGGCCTGCTGATCGACGAGGCGATGCTGACCGGCGAGTCGGTGGCGTCCGAAAAGCACGATCAGCCCGCGGCGGTGGACGCGCCGCTCGGCGACCGGCTGTGCATGGGGTTCTCCGGCACGCTGGTGTCGGCCGGGCAGGGCTTCGGCGTCGTGGTGGCGACCGGCGCACGCACCGAGATCGGCCGCATCAGCACGATGATCCAGGGTGTCGAGCAACTGGCGACGCCGCTGCTCGCACAGATCAACAAGTTTGGTGAGCGCTTCACCTGGGTGGCGATTTCGGCGGCGGCCGCAATCTTCGCCTTCGCCACGCTGGTGCGCGACTATGCCTGGGCCGATGCGCTGATCGCTGTGGTGGCGCTCGCGGTCGGCGTGGTGCCGGAAGGCTTGCCGGCGGTGATCACCATCACGCTGGCGATCGGCGTGCAGCGGATGGCCAAGCGCAACGCCATCATCCGCCGCCTGCCGGCGGTGGAGACGCTCGGCGCCACCTCGGTAATCTGCTCCGACAAGACCGGCACGTTGACGCGTAACGAGATGACCGCGCGCCGCATCGTCACCGCCGATCACACCATTCTGGTCAGCGGCTCCGGCTACGTGCCGAAGGGTGACCTCACCGTCGACGGTAAGGATAATCCTGAAGCGGTGCCGTCGGCGATGCAGCTCGTTCGCTCGGGACTGCTGTGCAACGACGCGCAGCTGCGCCCGGTCGACGGTCACTACGTGGTCGACGGCGATCCGATGGAGGGCGCGCTAGTCGCACTCGGGATCAAGGCCGGTCTCGATCCCGACACCGAGCGGGCCGCGTGGAAGCGCTCCGACGAGATCCCGTTCGACGCGCAGCATCGCTTCATGGCGACCCGCCACGCCACCGATTCCGGCGCGCAGGTGATCTTCGTCAAGGGCGCGCCCGAGCGGCTTCTGGCGATGTGCGCAACTCAAGTCGGGCCCGGAGGCGCATTGCATCCGATAGATCAAGAATTCTGGACCGCGCAGATCGCGCGTGCGGCGGCCGAAGGCGAGCGTGTGCTCGGCTTCGCGCTCCGTTCGCCGGCGCGGCCGTCCGACCAACTCGGATTTGCCGATCTCGACGAGGGGCTGGCGTTCATGGGGCTGGTCGGCTTCATCGATCCGCCGCGCGATGAGGTGATCCAGGCGATCGCCGAATGCCGCTCGGCCGGCATCGTGGTGAAGATGATCACCGGTGATCACGCCGCGACCGCGGAGGCGATCGCGCGGCAGCTCAATCTGACCGACCATCCCGACGTCGTCACAGGGGGCGATCTCGACCGCACGCCGGATTCCGGCTTCGTCGAGCTCGCGCGCCGCACCGATGTGTTCGCTCGCACCAACCCGGAGCATAAGCTGCGCATCGTGCAGGCGCTGCAGTCCACCGGCGCAGTGGTGGCGATGACCGGCGACGGCGTCAACGACGCGCCGGCGCTGAAGCAGGCCGATGTCGGCATCTCGATGGGCCACAAGGGCACCGAGACAGCCAAGGAAGCCTCGCAGGTGGTGCTGCTCGACGACAATTTCGTCTCGATCGTCGCCGCGGTGCAAGAAGGCCGCACGGTTTATGACAACATCCGCAAAGTCATCGCCTGGACGATCCCGACCAACGGCGGCGAGGTGCTCACCGTCATCGTCGCGATCCTCTTCGGCTTCACCATGCCGATGACGCCGGTGCAGATCCTCTGGATCAACCTGATCCTCACCGTCACGCTCGGCCTCGTGCTGGCGTTCGAGCCGCCGGAGCCTGGCGTGATGAAGCGGCCGCCACGGCCGGCGCACGCGCCGCTACTGTCGCGCTTCTTGGTGTGGCGGATCTTTTTCGTTTCGTTCCTGTTCACGGTCGGCGCGCTGGCAATCTTCTTCTTCGCGCTCGGCAAGGGACTGTCGCTCGACACTGCCCGAACCATGGTGGTGAACGTGCTTGTGGTGTTCGAGATCTTCTACCTGTTCAACGTCCGCTATCTGCACACCAGCTCGATCTCGCTGCGCGGCGCGCTCGGCACCATGCCGGTGCTGGCCGCGCTTGTCGTGGTGATCGCCGCACAGCTCGCCTTCACCTACGCGCCGTTCATGCACAGCCTGTTCGCCACCACGCCGATCTCGCTGGTCGACGGCGCCGTGGTGATCGGCGCCGGCGTGGTGCTGATGATCGTGCTCGAACTCGAGAAATGGGTGATGCGCCGGATCGGCGCGCTGCGCAGTCTCGAGCCATAACCGGCTTCATTGCGGCGCGCACGGCACCACGCCGTCGCGCCGCTTCCATCGCGTGTGGTCACGCGGCCCTTAGTAACGACGAGGTTCATCATGAACGAACTGCCCCGTCCCGATATGATGTTCGGCCTGAAAGTGGTGCTCGCTGCCACGGATTTCTCGGCGCGCTCCGATCGTGCGGTGCGCCGCGCCGCGGCTCTCGCCCGGCAGAGCGGCGCCCGGCTGGTGATCGCCCATGTGGTCGACGACGACCAGCCCGAGCACATCGTCGCCGTAGAGGTCGAACTCGCCGAGTCCGCGCTCGCTGACGCGATCCGCGAACACACTTATCTCGCAGGCCTACAATGCACGCCGCTGGTGCTTCTCGGCACGCCGTTCGATGCCATCGTCCGCGCCGCCCACCAACAGGGGGCGGATCTGTGCGTCGTCGGCAGCCACCGCCGTGCCTTCCTACGCGACATCTTCGCCGGCACCACGGCCGAACGGGTGATCCGCAACAGCACGGTGCCGGTGCTGATGGCCAATCTCGACCCGGCGCTGCCCTATGCCAAGAGTCTCGCGCCGGTCGACCTGACCGATTGTTCGGCGCAGGCCTTGGAGACCGCGCGGCGGCTCGGATTGCTGCAGCGAACCAAGCTGATCGTGATGCACGTTTATGACGCCGCTGCCGCCGGCATGCTGAACTACGCGGGTGTCGATAAGACCAGCCTCGACGATTATCTCGTCGACACCCGCACCGACGCGGTGCGGGATCTGGTGCGCTTCCTGGAGCCGCTGCGGCTCGACGACGTCGACTACTCGACCGTGGTCAAGGAAGGCGCCGGACCCGCCACCGATATCATTGAGGCCGCCACCGAATTGCGGCCGGATCTGGTGGTCATCGGTACGCACGCGCGGCGTGGTGCAGTGCGGCTATTGCTCAGCAGCGTGACCGAGGAGGTATTACGCCGCCTGCAGCGCGACATCCTGGTGGTACCTGTGCGCGACGCCGGGAGCTGAGCCCAGACGGCTTGCCGGCCTTGACATTGCCCGTCACACTACCCGCCGATCGGCGCGGCATCGGTACCTCGCCGACGAACAACGGGGAGGTCGACGATGGGCGCGCGGCTGAAGCATTACGGCTGGGGTCGGGAAGGCGAGGGGATGACCGAGGCCGAGCAGACTTTCGTGCTTGGCCGCTACAAAGCGAAGTTCGGTCGCGACAGCTTCGATACCGTCGAGGTCGCGCACCTCGACGACATCAAGCTGCGCGAACCGCGGATCGTGCCGCCGAAATCACTGTCGGAAATCTGCGCGGTTGACGTCTATCAACGTGCTGCCCACGCCTACGGCAAGTCCTATCCGGACTACGTCCGTGGCATGCTCGGCGACTACGACGCGGCGCCCGACGTCGTTGCCTATCCGCGTGACGAGGCCGAGATCGCCGCGGTGATGGACTGGGCCGGCGGTGCCGGTGCAGCGCTGACGCCGTTCGGCGGCGGCTCGTCGGTGTGTGGCGGCGTCGAATGCCGGGTCGACGGCAGCCCCTACAAGGCGGCGGTAACGCTCGACTTGCGCCATCTCGGCAAGGTGCTGGAGGTCGACGCCACCTCGCGCGCGGCGCTGATCCAGGGTGGTGCTTACGGCCCTGCGCTCGAGGGGCAGCTCAAGCCGCACAATGTCACGCTGCGGCACTTTCCGCAGAGCTTCGAATATTCGACGCTCGGCGGCTGGATCGCGACCCGCTCCGGCGGTCACTACGCCAGCCTCTATACGCATATCGATGATTTCGTCGAAAGCGTCCGCGTGGTGACGCCGCGCGGCGTGCTCGAGACGCGGCGGCTGCCCGGCTCCGGCGCAGGGCCGAGTCCGGACCGGATGTTTATCGGCTCGGAAGGCATCCTCGGCGTGATCTCGGCAGCGTGGATGCGGCTGCAATCGCGCCCCAGGTTTCGCGCCGGCGCCTCGGTGCGCTTCCCGTCCTTCTTCGCCGCGGCGCGCGCGGTTCGGGCGGTGGCGCAGGCTGGCCTCTATCCCTCGAACTGCCGCATCCTCGATCCGCAGGAGGCGTACAACACCGGCGCCGCCGACGGCAGCGTGTCCATCATGGTGCTGGCGTTCGAGAGCGGCGACCATCCGGTCGAGCCGTGGATGGCGCGGGCGCTCGAGTGCTGCGCCGATCACGGCGGTATCAGGGAAGAGGCAGAGGCCTCGTCAGGACATCTCGAAGGCGCCGCCGGGCTGTGGCGCAACGCCTTCATCCGGATGCCTTATGCACGCGAATTCCTCACCCCCGCCGGGCTGATCAACGACACTTTCGAGACGTCGATTACCTGGGAGCGGTTCGAGAGCTTCCACGACAGCGTCAAGACCGCGACCGAACAGGCGATCCTCGATGCGACCGGGATCAAGGGCGAAGTCACCTGCCGCTTCACCCACGTGTATCCGGATGGGCCGGCGCCGTACTTCTCGTTTCATGCGCTCGGCCGGCACGGAGAGCTGCTCGAGCAATGGCAGGCGATCAAGGATGCGGCGAGTGACGCGCTGATCGCGGCGGGTGGTACCATCACCCATCACCACGCGGTGGGGCGCGATCATCGCAAATGGTACGATCGCCAGCGGCCGGACTTGTTCGCCGCCGCGTTGCGCGCCGCCAAGCGCGAGCTCGACCCGCAGGCGATGCTCAATCCGGGAGTGCTGATCGATCCGTAGCGCGGCGCTGCGGCGTCCCCGGCGCGGGTGGCGGCAGCATGGCGTTGCCGTCCGGCAGCAGATCTGTGGCGCGGCGGCGCGGCAGGTCGACCCGGGCTTCGACGAATTCCGGCGGGCCTTCGACCAGCCGCGCGATTCGCCGGTCGCGTTCTTCGAGCGGCGCTTCGGGATCGATCAGCGCGTGAATCTGTGACGCGGCGAGTTCGACGGCACGGTCCGGCGCGATCGTCAGCGGCGGCCGTGCCCCCGGCGCGATGCTGAGCCCCAGTTGCACCAGACGCCCGAGCGCTTCGGTCCGCGACAGCAGCCGGCTGGTTGCCCACTGATCGACGGCTGCGAGCGTGGCGTCGTCGAGTGCGACCGCATGCAAGCTGTCGCACGCAATCACGGGTGAGTTGGTGGTTGGCTTCGTTGCCGGCGCGCTGTCGTCACTCATGTTGTCAGCACTAGACGATCGATCGCTGCTTCGAAAGCCGAACCTTCGGTTTGGCGGCCCACCACGTAATCACAGCAGGCCGGGCATTTTGAGGCGTTCGGGACGGCTGCCATTCGTTACCGCTTTACTAACACCAACCTGAACAATCCTGCGGCTCGCTTAGGCAAATTTTAAGCCGGCGCGCTTAGGTTAATTGTGTGAGTTGAGTGCTTTGCGAGTTGTGAGTACGCCATGACAGAGCCCCACCGCCCGAGGGTAAAATACGTGATCGGGCCCGATGGAAGCCCATTGACGATCGCGGACCTGCCTGCACCCGGCACCAAGCGCTGGGTCATTCGCCGGAAGGCCGAAGTCGTCGCTGCCGTCCGCGGCGGTCTGCTCTCCCTCGAGGAGGCGTGCAGCCGATACACGCTGACCGTGGACGAATTCCTGTCCTGGCAGTTCTCGATCGACCATCACGGCCTAGCCGGCCTGCGCACCACCCGAATCCAGCAATATCGCCAGTAAACAAATCCTTTCCAGGTTTTGACGTTTTGACGAAAGCCGGCCCCGTTTCGGGAAGCCGGCTTTCAGCATTTTCAAGGGTTTTTGCAGTCCGTTAAGACTCGTTAACCATATCGAAACCATCCCATAGGCAAGATTTGCCTAGCCGTGCGGGGAGGCTGAGCCCGCCGGTCGGTCGTGCTGCGCATCCGAGGGGCGTTTCTTGCAGAATCTGTTGGGTTTTCTCAAAGGCTTGGGAGCCGCCCGGCTGATGGCGATGATTGCCGTCACGGTTGCGCTGGTGGGATTCTTCGCCTTTGTCATCATGCGGGTGTCGCAGCCGCAGATGACGACCCTCTATACGGATCTCAGCGTCGAGGACTCCTCCAGCATCATCAAGGAGCTGGAGCGCCAGGGCATTCCGTTCGAGATGCGCAACGACGGCGCCATTCTGATGGTGCCGAAGGACAAAGTGACGCGGCTGCGGATGAAGCTCGCCGAAGGCGGCCTCCCGAAGGGCGGCGGCGTCGGCTACGAGATCTTCGACAAGTCGGATGCGCTCGGCACCACCAGCTTCGTTCAGAACATCAATCATCTGCGCGCGCTCGAAGGCGAGCTGTCACGCACCATCCGGGCGATCGACCGGGTGCAGGCGGCGCGCGTGCATCTGGTGCTGCCGGAGCGTCCGTTGTTCTCCCGCGAGGCGCCGGAGCCGTCGGCCTCGATCGTGCTGCGCGTGCGCGGGGCGCTTGAGCCGCAGCAGGTGCGCGCCATCCGTCATCTCGTCGCCTCCGCCGTTAACGGCCTGAAGCCGCAGCGGGTCTCGATCGTCGACGAGGCCGGCCAGCTGCTGGCGGACGGCTCCGCCAGCGGCGAGCAGGTCGAAGGCGCCACCAGCGACGAGCGCCGTGCCGCGTTCGAAAAGCGGATGCGCAATCAGATCGAGGGCATCGTCTCCTCGGTGGTCGGCTCCGGCCGCGCCCGCGTCCAGGTCTCCGCCGACTTCGACTACAACAAGATCACCCAGACCTCCGACAAATTCGACCCCGAAGGCCGGGTGCTGCGGTCGAGCCAGACCCGCGAAGAATCCGCCGCGACTTCGGCGGCGGACGGCCAGGTCACCGTCAACAACGAGCTGCCCGGCGCGAACCAGGGCCAGGGTGCCGGCGCGCGCGACGTCAGCAAGAAGTCGGAAGAGACCAACAATTACGAGATCTCCCGCGTCACCAAGACCGAGGTCACCGAGGCCGGCCGCGTCAACCGGCTGTCGGTCGCGGTGCTGGTCGACGGCGCCTACACCAGGAACGACAAGGGCGAGCTGGTCTATGCAGAACGGCCTAAGGAGCAGCTCGACCGCATCGCCGCGCTGGTGCGCTCGGCCATCGGCTTCGACCAGAAGCGCGGCGACCAGATCGAAGTGGTCAACCTGAAGTTCGCCGAGGCGCCGCAGGTCGAGAAGCTGCCGGAGCCGGCCGGGCTGATGGGGATGTTCCAATTCACCAAGGACGACATCATGAACATGATCCAGCTTGGGGTGATGTTCCTGCTCGGATTGGTGGTCCTGTTCATGGTGATCCGCCCGCTGGTGAAGCGCATCCTCGCCGCCGAGCCGGCGCCGGAAGCAGCCGGCGGCCTGCCGGCGCTGGCCGACGGCACCGTGCCGCAGATCGGTGCCGATGGTCAGCCGGTGCCGGCCAGCGTGCCCAGCATGATCGATATCGCCCAGGTGCAAGGCCAGGTTCACGCCCAGTCCGTGCATCGGGTCGGCGAACTCGCAGAACGCAATCCCAACGAAACCGCCGCCATTATTCGTCAATGGCTGGCCGAACCCGCAACCTAATCCGCCATGGCCGACGCGCCCGTCCCAGCAACCAGTCAGGATGACATCGCCTCCGTCGTCGCGACGTTGGCGCAACGTCAGAGCGGCCGTGCGCCCAGCAAGCCGCTCAGCGGGCCGAAGCGCGCCGCCATCCTGATGCTCGCGCTCGGCGAACAGTACGGTGGCAAGATCTGGAGCCTGCTCGACGACGAGGAAGTGCGCGAACTGTCGATGACGATGTCGACGCTCGGCACCATCGAGCCGGAAACGGTCGAGGATCTGCTGCTCGAATTCGTGTCGCGGATGTCGGCATCCGGTGCGCTGATGGGCAACTACGACGCCACAGAGCGGCTGCTGCAGAAATATCTGCCGGCCGACCGCGTCACCGGCATCATGGAAGAAATACGCGGCCCCGCTGGCCGCAACATGTGGGAGAAGCTGTCCAACGTCTCCGAAGAGGTGCTCGCCAACTATCTTAAGAACGAGTACCCGCAGACCACCGCCGTGGTGCTGTCGAAGCTCAAGCCCGAGCACGCCGCCAAGGTGCTGGCAATTCTGCCGGAAGACATGGCGCTCGACGTCATCAACCGCATGCTGCGGATGGAAGCGGTGCAGAAGGAAGTGATCGAGAGCGTCGAAAAGACGTTGCGCTCCGAATTCATGTCGAACCTGTCGCAGACCCGCCGCCGCGACGCCCATGAGGTGATGGCGGAAATCTTCAACAATTTCGACCGTCAGACCGAGACCCGCTTCATCACCTCGCTGGAAGAGGACAACCGCGAGTCCGCCGAGCGCATCAAGGCGCTGATGTTCACCTTCGACGATCTGGTCAAGCTCGATGCCGGCTCGGCCCAGACCCTGATGCGCAACATCGACAAGGACAAGCTGGCGATCGCGCTCAAGAGCGCCAACGAAGAGGTCCGCGGCTTCTTCCTCGGCAATATGTCGTCGCGCGCCGGCAAGATGCTGATGGACGATATGGCCGCGCTCGGTCCGGTGCGGCTGCGCGACGTCGACGAGGCGCAGGCGCTGCTCGTCAACCTTGCCAAGGATCTCGCCGCCAAGGGCGAGATCGTGCTGACCAAGAACCGCGCCGACGACGAACTGGTGTACTGATGGCCGCTCCCGCACAGAAATTCCTGTTCAACGACGATTTCGGGGCACCTGAGAAAACCCGCGAGAAGGCGATCGCTGCAGCCGAGCTGGCGCAGGCCGTCGCCGCCGCCGAGCAGCGCGGCTATCAGAACGGATTTGCCGCCGGCCAGAACGAAGCCCTGGTCGAGGCGCAGCGGCGCAGCGCGATGGCGCTGGAGCAGGTCGCGCAGGCGATGCACGTGATCGCCAGCGGCATCGGCGGCGTTGAAACCCGGATGGAGACCGAAGCGGTCGAAGTCGCGATTGCCGCGGCACGCAAACTCTGCGGCGAACTGATCGCCGCCGAGCCGCTGGCCGAGATCACCGCGCTGGTCGGTGATTGTTTCCGCCATCTGGTGGCGACGCCGCATCTGGTGGTGCGGATCAACGACTCTCTTTATGAGGCCGCGCGCGAGCGTATCGAATTGCTCGCCAAGCAGAGTGGCTTCGCCGGACGTCTGGTGCTGCTGGCCGATCCGGAAATCGCCGGCGGCGACTGCAAGATCGAATGGGCCGACGGGGGCGTGGTGCTGGAGCGCGCCACGGTCGAAGCCAAGATCGACGAATTGGTGGGCCGCTACATGGCATCGCGCAACAGCGGCCGATGAGAAAAGGAAGATGAGACATGGGCGATAATGACGGCCAGGTGCCGCTTCCCGACCTCAATGGTGCCGATGCCCCCCCGCTGGCCGACGTCGGCTATCAGGAAGACGAACAGATTTCGCGCGTCGCCGCCGATCTCGAAGCGGTGTTCGACGTGCCGGTGCAGGTGTCGGCCGTGCTCGGCCGATCGAAAATGGACGTCGGCGAGCTGCTCAAGCTCGGACCCGGCGCAGTGCTGGAGCTCGATCGCCGCGTCGGCGAGGCGATCGATATTTATGTGAACAACCGCCTGGTGGCACGCGGCGAAGTCGTGCTGGTCGAGGACAAGCTCGGCGTCACCATGACGGAAATCATCAAGGCGGACACCTAAACGCGAAGCGCGCGGGACTCGCGCGGCAGGAGATCTAGGAGCAATTCATGCGGCTTCTCATCGTCGGCACCTTGAAGGGCCAGCTCACCACCGCGACCAAGATCGCGATCGATAACGGCGCGTCGGTCACCCACGCGGCCGACAACGAACAGGCGATGCGGGTACTGCGCGGCGGCAAGGGCGCCGACCTGCTGCTGGCCGATGTCGCGCTCGATATCCGCGATCTGGTGATGCGGCTCGAAGCCGAGCACATCCACGTGCCGATCGTCGCCTGCGGCATCGCCTCCGATGCCCGCGCTGCGGTCGCCGCGATCCACGCCGGTGCCAAGGAGTACATCCCGCTGCCGCCGGATCCGGAGCTGATTGCCGCGGTGCTGGCGGCGGTGGCCAACGATAGCCGCGAGCTGGTGTATCGCGACGAGGCGATGGCCAAGGTCGTGAAGCTGGCGCAGCAGATCGCCGGCTCCGAAGCTTCCGTGATGATCACCGGCGAGTCCGGCACCGGCAAGGAAGTGCTGGCGCGCTACGTCCACAGCCGTTCCAATCGCGCCAAGAAGCCGTTCATCAGCATCAACTGCGCGGCGATCCCCGAGCACCTCTTGGAATCCGAACTGTTCGGCCACGAGAAGGGCGCCTTCACCGGCGCAGTGGCGCGCCGTATCGGCAAGTTCGAGGAAGCCAGCGGCGGTACGCTGCTGCTCGACGAAATTTCAGAGATGGACGTGCGGCTGCAGTCCAAGCTGCTGCGTGCCATCCAGGAGCGGGTGATCGACCGCGTCGGCGGCAAGAGCCCGGTGCCGGTCGACATCCGCATCCTTGCCACCTCGAACCGCAATCTGGCCGAAGCGGTGCGCGAAGGCACGTTCCGCGAAGACCTGCTGTTCCGACTCAATGTCGTTAATCTGAAGATCCCGCCGCTGCGCGAGCGGCCGGCCGACATTCTCGAACTGGCGCAGCACTTCGCCAAGAAATATGCCGATGCCAATGGCGTGCCGCTGCGGCCGCTGTCAGCCGAAGCGCGCCGCGTGCTCACCACCAATCGCTGGCCGGGCAACGTCCGCGAACTCGAAAACACCATCCACCGCGCGGTGCTGATGGCGCAGGGCGACGAGATCGGCCCCGAAGCGATCATCACGCCGGACGGTGACCGGCTCGATCAGACCAAGACGCCGCCGGCGGTGGCGCATGCCACCTTCGCGGCCGAGCAGGTCACCCGCGCGCTGGTCGGCCGCACCGTGGCGGATGTCGAACGCGATCTGATCCTGGAGACGTTGAAGCACTGCCTCGGCAACCGCACCCACGCTGCCAACATCCTCGGCATTTCGATCCGAACGCTGCGCAACAAACTCAATGAATATGCCGACGGCGGCCTCCCGATCCCGCCCGCCGGCGGCGGTGAGCCGCGCGCCTTCGTGCAGATGGGTTGATCGCCATCTTCGTCTTTCCGCGACCCTGAAGAGAGCCCTCCGGCCCCCTCTGGAAGGTCTCTCCTCCGCCCCTCCTCCTGAAAGGAGGTGGGGCGGAGAGGGGCTATTTGGCAGCAAAGAGTAGCTTCATCCGCTGTCATTCCGAGCGCGAGCGCGAGCTCGCGACCCCGGAATCCCGAGCTTGTTATCACTCACGCGCACCGCACATCGAGATTCCGGGTTCGCTCACTTCGTGAGCTCCCCGAAGTGACCGGAAATTAGTTCTTTCATCAAATATCAAGATCGAAAGGCGCGTCGCCCGGCGACGCAAGGCACCTCCATCCGCGGCCGGCTCCCTCGCCCGCTTTTGCGGGAAGAGGTTGAATTAGCCTCACGAATATTTCGGAGCGTCGGGATTGCGGAAGATGCGGATTGGATCGCCCGGGGTGAGCTTCGGCGCGGTCAGCATCGCATAGGCGTACAGCGCCAGATAGGCGCAGGCGAGTGCGCCCACCCCATACAGAATCCAAGTCGCCACACGCCGCATCTCGTTCATCCTCCGCCTGCGGAAGATGGCGATCTGGCCGTCAGAGTCAAATCGTCAGCTACGAAAATCCAGTCGCCGCAGGATGATCCCCGGAGGCCGGCCTTCCATCTCCGCGTTGGCGAATTTGCGTTCGGCGCAGCTCTCGATGCTGGCGCGCAGCCGCATGAACTGTTGCTCTCGTTGGGCTGGTGGGGTCCGCTTCGCCCCGTCGAGAAAGTCCATCGCGTCGGAACTGATCGCGCAGGGCACTTCGGTCAGATCGTTGATCATCGAAAACAGCACCACGGAGCGGTCCTCATCGTAACCGCGAAAGCTGCCGCTGGTAAAACTCATGGTGGATCATCCTCGTGTTGCGGGCGGCCCGCGCGGTTCAGGCCCGGCTGGTGCTGCTGTCGGCTTGTCGCGCGTCTCGCAGCGCGTCCGGTTCGATCGTGAGCATTTCTACCGCGGATTGGCGCGGCGGCGCGCAGGGCACCGTGATCATCGTCGCGACACGGCGGAACACCGGGAACGACAGGCCCTCGATCAGTTCTTCGTCGGTGATGACGTCGTAAGCGCCCGCCGGCAACTCGCGATCGATGCCGCGGAGTCGAAATGGATGAGCGAAGACGATCGTTTCGCGGCGCGTTCGGGTGGTCATGGACGCCTCCTTCGGGCCGCTGCGTCCTATCATCGGCCGTGTCGTTTTACGCAGCGATGACCGATGATGATGCTGCGCCTTTTCCTGCGCGATAGCCATCGAATTCGTCGTAAGTGGCTCGTTTGGTCCGCAACAGCTTGTTTTTAGGCCCTCGAGTGCCATTTAGGGAAAGCAGCCGGCGATCAGTTCCGATCAAGCCCACGGCGCGATAGTGGAGACCGCCAACCCATGAAGCTCCGCGTCGGCTATGAGATGATCTACGATTTCCCGCAACCGACGCCGATGATCGTGGTGCTCGGCACGCATTTCAGTCGGGCCTCCGACATCATCGTTCCGGATTTTCTCACTGTCGAGCCGCCAGTGCAGATCACGCCGTATCGCGACATGTTCGGCAATTGGTGCAGCCGCCTAGTGGCACCTGCGGGCCGGATGCGGCTTGCCGCCGACGGGATCGTGCGCGACAGCGGAATCCCGGATCCGGTGGTGCCGACGGCGACTCAACATGCCATCGAAGATCTGCCGGCCGACAGCATCGTCTATCTGCTCGGCAGCCGCTATTGCGAGACCGACCTGCTGTCCGACACCGCATGGAAGATGTTCGAGACCACGACGCCGGGCTGGCCGCGGGTGCAGGCGATCTGCGATTTCGTGCACAACCATATCAAGTTCGATTACCAGCACGCCCGCGCCACTCGCACCGCGCATGAAGCGTTCGACGAGGGCCGCGGCGTGTGCCGCGACTATGCTCATCTGGCGATCGCGCTGTGTCGCTGCATGAACATTCCGGCGCGCTACTGCACCGGCTATCTGGGCGACGTCGGCACGCCGAAGCCGTGGGCCGCGGGCGATTTCGCCGGCTGGTTCGAAGCGTTCATCGGCGGCCACTGGTACACGTTCGATCCGCGGAACAATGTGCCGCGGCTCGGCCGCGTGCTGATCGCGCAGGGCCGCGACGCCGCCGACGTGCCGATCACCCAGACCTTCGGCCCCAACACCCTGGTCAGCTTCAAAGTGTGGACCGACGAAATCGACGAGACCGCCGACCGTTCGCACTGACACTGTTCCGGTGACGCCTTTCGTGCCGTCGGCACCGAGCCCGGTTCCGATTCAATCGGAGCCGGATTTGCTTTAGCTTGCCGGAACCGAATCGCCGCGGGTCCGCCCGCGTGGTCCGCCCGCGAGATCCCATGACCACCTTCACCCCTGTTCAGGACGAGGCGCTGAAAGCCGTCGGCGCCTGGCTCAAGGCCAAGCCCGGCCGCAACGGCACGCCGCTGGTGTTCCGGCTGTTCGGCTACGCCGGCACCGGCAAGACCACGCTGGCGCGCGAGATCGCCGAGGGCGTGTCGGGCGAGGTGAAGTTCGCCGCCTTCACCGGCAAGGCCGCTTTGGTGATGCGCAACAAGGGCTGCGACGACGCTTCGACCATCCATTCGCTGATCTATCGCACCAAGGAGAGCGGCGTCGAGCAGCCGAGTTTTGAGCTGTGGGACGACGCGCCGGCTTCGAAAGCCAAGCTGATCGTGATCGACGAGTGCTCGATGGTCGACGAAGAACTCGGCCGCGATCTGATGTCGTTCGACTGTCCGCTCTTGGTGCTCGGCGATCCGGCGCAGCTGCCGCCAATCCAGGGCGGCGGCTTCTTCACCAATGCCGAGCCCGACGTGATGCTCACCGAAGTGCATCGCCAGGCGCAGGACGATCCGATCGTGCGGCTGTCGATGGACGTGCGCGAGGGCAGGGCGCTCGAACGCGGTCGCTATGGCGAGACCGAAGTGGTGACGCGCGATCAGCTTGATCCGCAGCGTGTGATGGACGCCGATCAGGTGCTGGTCGGCCGCAACAACACCCGCCGCGCCTACAATGCGCGCTTCCGCCAGCGACTGAACATCGAGGACCCGTTTCCGGTCGGTGGCGACAAGCTGGTTTGCCTGCGCAACAACCGCAAGAAGGCGCTATTCAATGGCGGGCTGTGGCGGGTGAAGTCGCGCTCGCCGATCAAGACCAAGATCATCACCATGCGGGTGACGCCCGATGAGGATTTCGGCGGCCGGCTGACCAAGGTCTCGGTCCGCAACGAGTGCTTCGCCGGCGGCATCGAGGACATCTCGTGGGATCAGCGCAAGCCCTATGACGAGTTCGACTACGGCTATGTGCTCACGGTGCACAAGAGCCAGGGCTCGCAATGGGATGACGTCGTGCTGTTCGACGAGAGCTTCGCGTTTCAGGACAGCCGCGCCCGCTGGCTCTACACTGGCATCACCCGCGCTGCGAAACGGCTCAGCGTGGTGGTGTAGGGGCGATTTCGCTCGACCTCTCTGCCTGTCATTCCGGGGCGCGAGCGATCAGCTCGCGAACCCGGAATTTGACGCGCATAATAACTTCGGGATTCCGGGTTCCCTCGCGGTGCGAGCGCCCCGGAATGACGTGCTGGCAGGACCGAAAAACTACTCAGCCTTCCGCGCCACGAAAGTCATCCGCCACGGGTTGTGGCCGATGTTGCGCTCGGCGCGGCGAGCGGTGAAGCCGGCGGCGTTCAGCTTGGCCAGCATCTCGGCCTCGCTGTAGCGCTGCAGGCCGATCTTCGTGCGCAGCTCGCGGTAGTCGGACAGCGCAGTCCGGGCTAGGCCCCACAGCGCATCCTTCATGAAGTCGTGACGGCGGGCCATCAACAGCAACGACAGCACGTCGCGCGTCATCCCGACCTCGGGGCGCAGAATATCGCCGACCACCAAGCTGCCGGGCGGCGACAGCAGCCTCCGGATCACCGCCAACGCCTGGTCGAGCTCGGCCGGCTTCATGTATTGCGCCACTGAATTCATCACCACCAGATCGACCGAACCGTCAGCCATGGTGCGCAGATCATCGAGCGACCGCACCCTGATCTTGGTGTTGAGTGCGTAGCGGGCGATCAGCCGGCCGCGTACGCCGGGGGCGGGTTCGGCCAGGATCAGCTTGCCGCAGGCCTCTGCGACGGTGGTCGCCGACAGCGCCTCGCCGCAGGAATAGTCCAGCACCACCGCGCCGGGGGAGGGGATGTAGCTGATTATGTCCCGGGCGATCTCGGCAAAATGCACGTCGCGATGGCGCTTGCTGACATAGATCGTGTGGGTGGAGTCGTAATAATCGATCCAGTCGTCCATCCCTTGACCCCGAAACACCCGCCGAACCAGGCCGAACGCGGCCAAATCAGGGCCGATCGGTGCAGTACTGCTGTCTTTGCATGGCTGTTCCATGAATGGAACGCCACCGGACGCAGCGCGTTGATGAGGGGTCTAACGTGTTTCGCGGGAAACACCAATGCACAGCCGAAACATCCAAGACGAGCTTTTCGGGACCGGCTTGGATCGACCGGGCCGCGGCCGCCCCGCCTGACCGTTGCATCCACCCCTAGCCGTCAACCGCATCACCGCAGGATTCTCATCGTGACCAAAGCAAAATCCGGCTCCGTCGCCCCCGAACTCGACACCCCGACCGACCTGCCGCCGCAGTCGGTGGAGAAGATCTCGACCGCGCTGAACGGTCTGCTCGCCGATTCCTTCGCGCTGTATCTGAAGACCAAGAATTTCCATTGGCACATCAGTGGTCGTCATTTCCGCGACTATCATCTGCTGCTCGACGAGCAGTCGGCGCAGATCCTGGCCACCACCGACGATCTCGCCGAGCGCGTCCGTAAGGTCGGCGGCACCACGCTGCGCTCGATCGGCCATATCTCCAAGCTCCAGAGCATCCAGGACAATAACGACGACTACGTCCCGCCGCGCGAGATGCTGCGCGAGCTGATGAACGACAACAAGAAGGTTGCCGCCGCGATGCGCAAGGCGCACGAGATCGTCGACGAGTGCAAAGACGCCGCCAGCGCCGGCTTGCTCGAGAACTTCATCGACGAAACCGAGAAGCGCACTTGGTTCCTGTTCGAAGCCACCCGCCAGGAAGGCGCCAACGAGGCGTAGGCGACGCGGGCTGTACAAGAGGCTCTCATTGAAGAGTTTATGAGAGAGACTCCCCCAAGCACAGCGACCTCCCTCTCCCCGCCCTTAGCGGGGAGAGGGGTGGGGTAAGGGGCGAAGCAGGCACTGCGCTGCGGCTTCGACCGAGCCCTTAGACTGTCGACTCCCTGGAGACGCTCCCTCACCCGGATTGCTGCGCAATCCGACCTCTCCCCGCGCGAGGGGAGAGGTGAAGACGCGCACCTGGGATGAGAGCACTGCGAAGCTACTTCAGCCATAGCTTCCGCAGTGGTCCATCGGCCCCGTACACCGGATCAGTCTTTGGCAGGGCTACCTGCGGAATGGTCTGTAACGCGCGCCGATAATTGGCGGGCGTGGGCCGCGTCACCTGCATCTTCGGCCCCTGCGGATAGGCGCCGACCACCGAGAAATCGTGGCTGGCGAACAGGCATTTGTGGCCGGTGCCTGCGGGCAGCACGGCGATGTCGCCGGGTGTCAATTCGATCGCTTCGCCTTGTTCGCCGCCGAACAGCACCATTGCCCGGCCGCGTGCGACGCCGAGCGCCTCATGCACGGTGGCATGATAATGGTGGTAATCGAAAATGCCGTTGCGCCAGCGGTCTCCCCAGCCATTTTGCTCGAACAGCTCCTCGATCGCCTGCTCCGGCTCACGGCCCGAAACATCGATAGCGCGCTTGTACAGCAGCAGCGGCAGCGGTGTGTTCGGGATCAGCCCGTCGTCGTCGAACACCAACTCAAGCGGTTTGATCTGGTCGCGGGCAAGCGACATGGCGTCTCCGGCGCGTGCAGGGAAGGATCATCGGCTCGCTGAGATAACGTGACGCCGCGCCGGGCGTTCCCGTGTTCGTCACTCGCCTAATACACGTCATTCCGGGGCGCGCCGATAGGCGCGAACCCGGAATCCAGACGTGACTGTGCCCAAATCAGATTCCGGGTTTGCGAGCTACGCTCGCGCCCCGGAATGACAAGTTGAGAAGATGATATGAGTAAGGCCGCCGCGACTACGCGGCGGCTTTCTTCGCGCGCATCAGATCGGTGAAGCGGCGGAACAGATAGTGCGAGTCCTGCGGACCGGGCGATGCCTCGGGGTGGTACTGCACCGAGAACACCGGCTTGTCGGCCAGCGCGATGCCGCAGTTGCTGTCATCGAACAGCGAGATGTGGGTCTGCTGCACATTGGCCGGCAGCGTCGATTTGTCGACCGCGAAGCCGTGGTTCATTGAGGTGATCTCGACCTTGCCGGTGGTGAGATCCTTGACCGGATGATTGGCGCCGTGGTGACCCTGATGCATCTTCACGGTCTTGCCGCCGAGCGCGAGGCCGAGCATCTGGTGTCCGAGGCAGATGCCGAAGGTCGGCACGCCAGTCTCGATCACCTTCCGAATCACCGGCACCGCGTATTTGCCGGTCGCGGCCGGATCGCCCGGGCCGTTCGACAGGAACACACCGTCCGGCTTCATCGCCAGGATGTCTTCGGCCGAAGTGGTGGCGGGCACGACGGTGACCTTGCAGCCTTCGCCGGCCAGCAGCCGCAGGATGTTGCGCTTGATGCCGTAGTCAATCGCGACGACGTTGAACTCGGGCTTGTCCTGCCGTCCGAAGCTCTCGCCCCACGCCCAAGGCGTCTCGTCCCAGGTGAAGCGCTGGGCCGAGGTGACCATCGGCACCAGGTCCATGCCTTCCAGGCCGGGCCACTCGCGGGCCTCTTCCTTCAGCGCGTGCAGGTCGAACTCGCCGGTGGGCGAATGCGCGATCACCGCATTGGGCATGCCCTTGCTGCGGATCAGCGCAGTCAGAGCACGGGTGTCGATGCCCGACAGGCCGATGATGCCGCGAGCCTTCAGCCAGGCGTCGAGATGGCGCGACGAGCGATAGTTCGACGGGGCGGTGATGGCGCTGCGCAGGATCACGCCCCGTGCGCCCGGCGTCGCCGCCATGTTCACCGTCTCGATATCCTCGTCGTTGGTGCCGACGTTGCCGATATGCGGGAAGGTGAAGGTGATGAGCTGCCCGGCGTAGGACGGATCGGTGAGGATCTCCTCGTAGCCGGTCATGGCAGTGTTGAAGCAGACCTCGCCAACGGCGTGGCCCTCTGCGCCGAGGCCGAAGCCTTCGAACACGGTGCCATCGGCAAGCACGAGCAGCGCGGTCGGCTTGTGGTCCGGCCAAGCGGGATGGGATGCTGAATTGGTCATGAGCGCACTACATAGTCGCGGGCGTTGCCGACGTCAAAGCGCCGAACCCCTCCAACTGTTCGCTTTTGGACGAGATTTGACAGGGAATTTGGCTGTCCTAGGCTCCCTGGCGGGCGCAGGGGCAGAATCGTGCGTGGGGAGAGCTTGAATGGACACATCATTGCCGGTGGTGCTGGTGCCCGGTTTGGCGGGCTCGCCGCGGATCTACGCCCCGATCTTCCCGGCGCTATGGGCGTGCGGCTCGCCGGTGACCGTCGCCAACCATATCTGCGACGACAGCATGGCGGCGATCGCCCGGCGGATTCTTGCCGAAGCCCCGTCACGGTTCGCGCTCGCCGGGCATTCGATGGGGGGCTACATCGCGTTCGAGATCATGCGTCAGGCGCCCGACCGGGTCGCCAAGCTGGCGCTGATCAACACCCAGGCCCGGCCCGATAGCCCGGAGGCCACCGAACGCCGCACCCGGCAAATCGGAGAAGCGGAGGCCGGCCGGCTGCATGCGGTGCTGGACGAGCTGTACCCCGGCTTCGTGCATCCGTCGCGCCGCGATGACGCCGCGCTGCGGACCGTCGTTCATGAGATGGGCGATGACGTCGGCGCTGCCGGCTTTGTCCGCCAGCAGCGGGCGATCATTGCCCGCACAGACTCGCGCCACACCGTGGGGACGATCGGTTGCCCGACCCTGGTGATTTCCGGCGACACCGACACCACCATTCCGAACAGCCTTTCGCGGGAAATGGCCGACGGCATCACCGGGGCGAAGCTGGTGATCATTCCCGATTGTGGCCACCTGCCGCAGATCGAGCAGCCCGCCGCGACCGCTGCCGCGCTGGCGGACTGGCTGCGGAACTGAGTTGTCTGAGGCTACCGAAGCGCCTACATCAGCGGCAGATTTGCCATTTTCGTCATCGTGAGCCGAAGGCGAAGCAATCCAGGCTCTTTTCGCGGCCTCTGGATTGCTTCGTCGCTTCGCTCCTCGCAATGACGCATCGAATACGAAGGAGCCCGACATGCTGCGCGACGACATCAACAACGCCGTGAAAGAGGCGATGAAGGCCAAGGACGAGCGCAAGCTGTCGACGCTGCGGATGGTGAATTCGACCATCAAGAACGCCGACATCGAAGCCCGCGGGCAGGGCAAGCCGCCTTTGAGCGATGGCGATCTGCTCAGCCTGCTGCAGAAGATGATCAAGCAGCGCCAGGAATCGGTCGAGCTTTATGACAAGGGCGGCCGCGCCGAGCTCGCCGATCAGGAACGCGCCGAGATCGCCGTGATCCAGGCCTACCTGCCGCAGCAGATGTCCGACGACGAGGTGAAGGCCGCGATCGCCGCCACCATCAGCGAAACCGGCGCTGCGCGCATCAAGGACATGGGCAAGGTGATCGGTGCCCTGAAGGCGAAGTACGCCGGCCAGATGGACTTCGGTAAGGCCAGCGGCATGGTGAAGGCAGCGTTGACGGGTTAATCGCGCGCTGACGTTCGCGCGATCCTTTCGTCCTTCATTCCGGGGCGCCGCGGAGTGGCGAACCCGGAATCTCGACGTGATCCTGCGTGACGGCCGCCGCGCACCCCGTTGCGCCTTTCTTCGCGAAAACTGCAAGATTCCGGGATCGCGGTCGCTCGCGAACCCGGAATGACTGATCAAACTCAATGCCCCATCGCCGGCTTGTCGCTGCGGAGGGAGAGCGCCAGCGGGATCATGGCCGCGGCGATCAGGCCGAGCGCGACGAAGACGTCGAGATAGGCCAACAAGCGATCTCGGCGCACCGCTTGCACAGCCGTTCACGACGGTGTGAAGCGGGGCCTGCCAGCCTGCCGAACAACGGCGATGTGTAGGTGCGGCTGCGGAAACGCGTCCAAACGACCCGCTGAGTGGCTGGTTTTGCGCGTGTTGCGGCGCGAATTAGTTGTGCGATGCGGCGGGAACTAATCGATATGCATGGCTCTTAGCGATCGGCTGCTACCAAGTTGATTGACGGTCGTTGCGCTTCGCGCCTTAATACGCGTAACTAATAATGAACAATGCCCCACGAACCAGGGAGGAGCGACTATGTCGATCTCCGGTAAGGTTGATCCCGTGGTGCGGCCGATTGCGATCGGAGACATCGCGGAAGCGTTGGGTCAGGGCCTGCGCGATTTCCAAGCCGCGCCTCTGTACGGGCTGGCGTTCGGTGCGTTCTATGCGGCGGGCGGATTGTTGATCCTCGCCTGTCTCACTGCCTTCCACATGGTGTATCTGGCCTATCCGCTCGGGGCGGGCTTTGCGCTGATCGGGCCGTTCGTCGCGCTCGGCCTGTACGAGGTCAGCCGGCAGCGTGAGGCCGGCAAGCGGCCGTCTTTGCTGCAGATCGTCGGCCTGATGCGAAGCCGCAGCGAGCTTGGCTGGATGGCGTTCGTGACGCTGTTCCTCTTCGTCATCTGGATGTACCAGGTCCGTCTGCTGATCGCGCTATTCCTTGGCGTCGGCGCGTCGTTCGGCAGCCTGCAGGAGTTCATCTCGGCGGTGCTCACCACCAACGAGGGGCTGGTGTTCCTGGCTGTCGGCAATTGCGTTGGCGCCTGTCTGGCCCTGGTGCTGTTCTCGTTGACGGCGGTATCGTTCCCGCTGCTGCTCGATCGGGACGTCGATTTCGTCACCGCGATGGTGACCAGCGTCCGCGCGGTGGTGAAGAGCCCGCTGCCCATGATCGGATGGGCCGCCACCATCGTGGTCTTGCTGGCGATCTCAGCGCTGCCTTATTTCCTCGGGCTGGTGGTGACGTTGCCGGTGCTCGGTCATGCCACCTGGCACCTGTATCGCAAGATCGTTGCGCCGGTCGCGGCTGAACTTCCCGACACCGCCGATACCGAGGCGAGCAACAACGTCGTGGCGATGCCCAAGCGCGCCGCGACAGGCTGAAGCCTAGCTAGAGACGGTTGATGGCCGGGACAGGCCCGGCCACGACGGCTCCGTGAGGAAACTAAGCTGTTTCCGGACAAGCTTTGCCGCAGGCAATGTGACCCGGTTACGGCTTACACATGAGCGGATTCCGCCGCCGCGTGCGACTGCGGAGCGAATGGTAGCGGCTGGCCGGTTTCCAAAATGCTCTTCAGGCTCGCCAGCACCATCGGCCAACCGAAACTGATGCTCGGCAGCGTCGCGCTGCCTTGGGTGAAGTTTTGGTGCGTGACCGTGAGCTTGACGAGGTCGCCTTGCGGTTCGATCTCGTAGGTCACGCGTGACGGTTTTTCCTGGCGCATCCCCGGATCCCACACCGAGACCCAATCGTACGCGAGCCGATGCGGCGGATCAGACTCCACGATAGTGCAGCGGTTCTTGATCTCGCCGCCGCGCTCCATCGTCATTTCGGAGCCGACGGTCCAGTCCGAGCGCAGCGTGCAGTCCATCCAGTAGCGCCGGGTGAAATCGGCGTCGGTCAAGGCGTGCCACAACCGGTCTGGCGTGGTGCGGATATAGGTGACGTAGGCGAATTCCGGCTTACTCATCGCGCGTCTCCAGTTTGCGTTTCAGATCGCTGAGGGCGGCGAGCCGGCCGCGCTCGAATTTCCTGATCCAGCGTTCGCCGATCTCATGGATCGGCATCGGGTTCAGGTAGTGGAGCTTCTCGCGGCCGTGTTTGACCGTGGCGACCAGATTGGCCGCTTCGAGAATCGCAAGGTGCTTGGTCACGGCTTGCCGCGTCATCGCGAGGCCGTCGCAGAGATCGCTCAGCGTCTGCCCGTTGCGGGCGTGGAGCCGGTCCAAAAGGGCGCGCCGCGAACCATCTGCCAGCGCTTTGAAGACCTCATCCATGGCGGCGATAATAGGCAACCAAAAGGTTGCGTGTCAACACCGACCATCGACGCGGCCTTTTCGCCAGTCGTCGCAGTCGCGCAGGGCTGGTAACGTCTCGGTGGAATCGTTGCGTGAATGGGAATGCCATGTCTCTCGAAATGTACCTGACCTTCGTCACCGCCTGCATCGTGCTCGCTCTGCTGCCAGGGCCGGTGGTGACGCTGGTGATCGCCAACGGCCTGCGTCACGGCACACGTGCCGCGTTGCTCAATATCGCCGGCGCGCAGCTCGGGCTCGGTCTGGTGATCGCGCTGGTCGCTGCAGGGCTGACCACGTTGATGGCGACGATGGGATATTGGTTCGACTGGGTACGGTTTCTCGGCGCGGCGTATCTTGTCTGGCTCGGCATCGGTCTGATCCGCAGGCCGGTCGAAGGTCTGTCGACCGATCAGCCGCCGCCTCCGCCGCGCGGCGGCTTCTTCCTGCAGGGCTTCTTCGTGCTGCTGGCGAATCCGAAGGTGCTGGTATTCTTCGGCGCGTTCATCCCGCAGTTCGTCGACATGCAGCGCGAGACGGTGCCGCAGGTGGCGCTGCTCGGCGTCACCTTCATGGTGATCGCGGCGATGACAGATGCGATCTACGCGCTGCTCGCCGGCCGCGCCCGCACGATGTTCTCGGCCCAGCGCACGCGGCTGCTGTCGCGGATCTCCGGCGGCTTCATGATCGGCGGCGGCATCTGGCTGGCGCTCAGCCGGGCGAAGTAAGGCGCGGCCTTGCCGTCATTGCGCGGAGGCGAAGCCGACGAAGCAATCCAGCTACCGGGTACTCGGCGCATCTGGATTGCTTTGCCTTCTGCTCGCATTGACGCAGAGATTTGCGATAGCGTGCTATCGCAGCGCTTGCTGTTGCCGGAGTGTATCGGCGATCGTGCTCAGCACGCGGGTGAGCCGGCTGGCCCATTCGACCTGGCCGGCCTCGTCGGTGATCTGATCCTGGCGGATTTCGATGCCCGAGGTGATTAGACCGCGTGCGGTGCCGTGCACCGGAATGGTGTAGTCGGTGCCGTCCGAGACCGCATAGGGCTGATTGTCGCCGATCACCAGATCCGGCTCGCGGCGCAGCTCGGCGAGCAGCAGTGGCGGCAGCACGGTGCAGTCCTGATACAGCGTGCCGATGTGCCAGGGCCGCGCCATGCCGTGATACACCGACGTGAACGAATGCAGCGCCAGCAGCACGGTCGGCTGGCCGGACAATTGTCGGTCCTCGATCGCGGCCTCGATCTGTTGGTGATACGGATCGAAGATCAGCCGCCGCCGCTCCGCGGCGTGCTCGCGAGACAGCCCGTCATTGCCGGGGATCGTGGTCGCTTCGCTGACCAGCGGGATCGAACTCTCGGCGCTCGGCGGCCGGTTGCAGTCGATCACCAGCCGCGAATAGCGCTGCGCGATCAGATGCGCGCCGAGCGCATCAGACACCCGCTCGGCGACACCGGCGATGCCGACGTCCCAGGCGATGTGCCGCGTCAGTTCGGCTTCGGGCAGGCCGAGGTCGCCGAGCTGCGCCGGAATCTGGCGGCCGTAATGGTCGCACACCAGCAGGAACGGCGACTGTCCGTTCTGATTGCGCTCGATCACCGGAGGTTCTCCGGCATCGAGGCTGAGGAAATTATCGCGCACGCCGTCCATCACCGAACCTGCCTATCGATCTGTGCCGTCCGAGCCCCGCCGAATCGGTAGCGGATTCGCCGGCGCGGCGTCGAGACGATTGAACTTCGCCGGCACGAACCGGGCATGACAGCCCGCCGACGTTTGGATAGCTTCGGCCGGACTTGCTGAAGTTGCGGTGAATGATGTCCGATCGTCTGTTCGTTTATGGCACGCTGATGCGCGGCTACGACCATCCTATGGCCCGGCTGCTGTCGTCGAATGCGGAGTTTGTTGGGGCGGCTTCGATCCCGGGCCGACTGTATCTGGTGCGGCACTATCCGGGCCTGGTGCCGTCGGATGATCCAGCCGATCGCGTTCACGGCGAAGTGTTCCGGCTGCATCGGCCGGACGAGGTGCTGGCGCAGCTCGACGACTACGAAGGGTGCGGGCCCCGCGACCAGCGCGCGGAGTACCGGCGCGAGATCGCCTGCGTGACGCTGGAGGGCGGCACCGAGCTCGACGCGTTCGTGTACTATTTCAATTGGGACGTGGCGCGGCTGCCGCGTATCGAAACGGGGCGGTTTCAGCCGGAAGCGTTTTCCGGCTGAAAGGGCCTGAAGGCTTCTAGCCGGTGAGGTGCAGCTCGATCCGCGCATTGGCGGCGAGCGGCAGCAGGGTCAGCCAATCGGGATCGCCTGGCTCGGTGAGGCAGAAGCTCGGAAAGTCGTAGGCTTCGACCGAAGCGGTGGCGATATCGAGCACGTGGCCGCAGTCGTCGCATTTCCAGGAATGGATCTCGTACACCCCGTCGATGGCTTCCACGCCAAGCGACGTCATCTGCGCATTGCAATGGGCACAATTAGCCATGGTCTGGCTCCTTATCGTTCGAACGCGACGCTCCAGAACTTCGGAAGCGACGCGGGTGAGCCCTTTAAGCCTTGGCTGATCGTTCTCCCCCGACTCCCCCGCATTGCGCAGGGTGCGGCAGTTCAATCCCGCTTGCGCGGTGCAGCAATGAGCTGGATCAAACCGGCTCCGCTTGCGAATTGTCGCGGGTTTACAAGGGTATCGACCATGCCGCAATGCGAAATATTGCGAGGTGATGACACGCGTGTGCAACTTAGTTTGTTCGCGCTAAAGTGGCTGTCCTAAAGGTCGACAACTTGGAGGCAGGCGCGGCGACGTCAATAATACCCGCTTTGCATCGGGGCAGATCACTATGGACCACTCAGACTTTCGAATCGGACTGGAGTTTGTGACGGCAGCCGGACGCTGGCGCTGCACGGATATCGGCACACGTACGATCACTGCGATACGTCTCGATCTCGATCATGACACGAGTTGCTACGACGGGCCGCCCTACGCGATCACCGAAATGGCTTTCGATGAAGACGACATCGCTGCCTGTGCGATCGCTCCAGAACACGGTTCGTTCGACGACAGCGGGAAATTCAGGATTGCAGAGCCGCAGCGGAATCATACATCCAGCCTGTCTCGCATTTGTGCGATCGACTACACGGCTATCATCGTTCGCGACATGCCTGCGATGCGGGCATTTTATAGCGATTTGCTTGGATTTTCATTGATCCGGGAACTGTCCCCCAACTGGGCGGAGTATCGGGTCGGCCGCAACGTCCTCGCGCTCGCCAAGCCAAAATTGACAGCTGCAGATTCTCCAATTCCGTTCGGCACTGCATCGGTTCAGCTGGCGTTTCGCGTGCCTCTGGCCGATGTCGATCGATGCGCTGCTGAACTTGCCCAGAAGAGCGTCGCTTTGCTGTCGCCCGCGACGGACCAGAGCTTCGGGCACAGGACGTTGTTTTTTCGGGACCCCGACGGAAATTTGCTAGAGATCTTCGCTGAAATCCCTTCCTTTCCGGTGTCTCAGCGTTAGTCGGCGGGGATTCATCGCCGTCTGTGGCTGTGGATAGCCGGGACAATTCGGCGCCCCCTCGTCATCACCCTGCGCGAGCCTATATCCATGGTCGGTTGGCGCCGTTGCTGAGCGCCGCTTAGCCCCCGAGCCCTATGCGCTTCTCGCCGCAGTTCCTCGACGATCTGAAAGCCCGGCTGTCGGTGTCGGAGGTGGTCGGCCGCCGCGTCAAGCTGAAGAAGGCCGGGCGGGAGTGGAAGGGGCTGTCGCCGTTCCAGCAGGAGAAGACGCCGTCGTTCTTCGTCAATGACGAGAAGCAGGCGTGGTTCGACTTCTCCTCGGGCAAGAACGGCTCGATCTTCGATTTCGTGATGCTGACCGAGGGCGTCGACTTCCCCGAAGCCGTGGAGCGGCTGGCGGCGATGGCCGGCGTGGCGCTGCCGGTGCAGTCGCCGGATTCGGCGCGGCAGGAACAGCGCCGCAAGTCGCTGTACGACGTGATGGAGCTGGCGGCGAACTACTTCGCCGAGAATCTTGCCTCGCGGGCCGGCGCCCGTGCTCGCGGGTATCTCGCCGATCGCGCGATCTTGCCGGGCACGCAGGTCAAGTTCCGGCTCGGCTACGCATCGAACGAGCGCTACGCGCTGAAGGAGCATCTCGGCAAGCACGGCGTGCCGGTGTCCGACATGATCGAAGCGGGGCTGTTGTCGGCGGGCCCTGATATTCCGGTGCCGTTCGACAAATTCCGCGATCGCGTGATGTTTCCGATCACCGATCTGCGCGGCCGGGTGATTGCGTTTGGCGGACGCGCGCTGGAGAAGGACGTTGCGGCGAAGTATCTGAACTCGCCCGAGACGCCGCTGTTTCACAAGGGCGACAATCTCTACAACCACGCGCCCGCACGCAAAGCCGCGCATGACGGCGGCGCGGTGATCGTGGTCGAGGGCTATGTCGACGTCATCGCGCTGGTCACCGCTGGTTTCCCCGCAACCGTCGCGCCGCTCGGTACCGCGCTGACCGAAGCGCAGCTGCAGCACCTCTGGAAAATGGCCGACGAGCCGATCCTGTGCTTCGACGGCGACCGCGCCGGCCAGAAGGCGGCGTATCGCGCCGCCGATCTGGCGCTGCCGCATCTGAAGCCTGGGAAGAGTCTGCGTTTTGCGCTGCTCCCAGAAGGGCAGGACCCCGACGATCTCGCTCGCGCTGGTGGCCGGCTGGCGGTCGAGGAGGTGATCGGCGCGGCGCGTCCGCTCGCCGACATGCTGTGGGCGCGCGAGGTCGAAGGCGGCCTGTTCGCCACGCCCGAGCGCCGGGCGGCGCTGGAGGCGCGGATCAACGAGCTGTCGAACGGTATCCAGGACGAGGTGGTGCGGCGCTATTACCGCCAGGATCTGGCCGAACGGCTGCGGGCGGCGTTCGCCCCGCCGGGCGGCTATGGCGGCGGCTTTCGCGGCGGCGGCGGCGGCGATTCGGGGAGGCGATTCGCCCCGCGGGACGGTTTTCCACAGGGCGGCGGCCGATTTGCCCCGCGCGGGCGTCCGGGACAACCGGCGCCGATGCTCGGCCGCGGCCCCTACCAGATTGCCAGCCCGGACCTGATTTCGAGCCCGATCATGCGCGGCCAGCGCTCGGCGATGTCGCGCCGCGAGGCTCTGATTCTGATCTCGCTGCTCAATCACCCCTGGCTGCTCGACGACCATCTGGAGGAAATCGCCGCGCTGGAATTCGCCCATCCGGAGGCGCACCGGCTGCGGGCGGCGATCATCGCCGCCTTCGCCCAGCATCACCACCGCGGCGACGATCCGGTCGGCCAGGCCGAAAAGCTCCGCGCAGATTTGGTTAAGGCAGGCTTATCCGAGCAATTGCAACGGGTTGAGCGGGCGATCACGACCTCGGCGGTGTGGGGGAGCGGGCCGAAGGCGGCGCGCGAGGACGTCCTTTCGACGTGGCAGCAACTCGTTGCCTTGCATCGACAATCCCACTCCTTACTTAGGGAATTGAAGGATGCCGAGCTGGCTTTGGGTGACGACGGCAGCGAGGCGAATATGCGGTGGTTGAACGACGTCAAGGCGCGCCTGGCGCAGGTCGAGGGGACCGAGGCGCTGATCGAGGGATTCGGCGAATCCTCCGGCCGGTTCCAGCGCAGCGTGTGAGGCGGTCAGCGGAAGGCCCCGGGCGGGCGTCGAGTCGAAAAGACTCGCCAATTCCCGGATTTAGCTGCAAAAACAGGGTTAGTAAGGGCTTAACGGCATTCCGGTAGAAGGCCTTCGGGCGACCAATTTGGGTAACCAGCGAGCGGGATCGTGCGGGGTGGCGCAGGCGGGCGCCGCCCTTTGTGCGTCTCTCCCGATAAGGCAAGTTTTCATGGCGGCGCGGTGACGCCTCGTCCGTGAGCGCGTTCAGGAGCAGTGGATGGCCAGCAAGGCGAAGACGGTTCAGGTGCAGGACAAGGACAAGGACGACAAGGTAGACGCGCCGGAGAAGGACTCCGTCGACGCTCCCTCGCCGCTCCTCGACTTGTCGGATGCGGCCGTCAAGAAGATGATCAAGCAGGCGAAGAAGCGCGGCTTCGTCACCTTCGATCAGCTCAATGAAGTGCTGCCCTCCGACACCACGTCGCCGGAGCAGATCGAAGACATCATGTCGATGCTGTCCGACATGGGCATCAATGTGTCCGAGGCGGAAGACACCGAGGCCGAAGAGGAAGAGGCCAAGGAAGAGGCCGACGAGGAGCTCGACAACGATCTCGTCGAGGTCACCGCCAAGGCCGTCACCGAGACCAAGAAGTCCGAGCCCGGCGAGCGCACCGACGACCCCGTCCGCATGTACTTGCGCGAGATGGGCACCGTCGAGCTGCTGTCGCGCGAGGGCGAAATCGCGATCGCCAAGCGGATCGAAGCCGGCCGCGAGGCGATGATCGCCGGGCTGTGCGAAAGCCCGCTGACCTTCCAGGCGATCATCATCTGGCGCGACGAACTCAACGAAGGAAAGATCTTCCTTCGCGACATCATCGATCTCGAAGCCACCTACGCCGGCCCCGAGGGCAAGAACAACATCGGCGAGCCCGGTGAGGAAGCCGCGGCCGAAGGCGAGGGCGGTGCGCCCGCGCATGTCGCGCCGCCGGCGGCTCCGCCGTCTGCCACCCCGTTCCGTCCCGCGCAGCAGCGCGGCGCTGCGCCGGCCGAAGCCGAGGGCGAAGGCGCGCCCGAGGGCGATGGCGACGACGACGAGTTCGAGAACCAGATGTCGCTCGCCGCGATCGAGGCCGAGCTGAAGCCGAAGGTGGTCGAGACCTTCGACAAGATCGCCGATAACTACAAGAAGCTGCGCAAGCTGCAGGAGCAGGACATCGCCAACCAGCTGCAGAACGAGCAGCTGTCGCCGTCGCAGGAGCGCAAGTACAAGAAGCTGAAGGACGAAATCATCGTCGAGGTGAAGTCGCTTCGCCTCAACCAGGCCCGTATCGACAGCCTGGTCGAGCAGCTCTACGACATCAACAAGAAGCTGGTGTCGTTCGAGAGCCGCTTGATGCGGCTCGCCGACAGCCACGGCGTCGCCCGTGACGACTTCCTGCGTAACTATCAGGGCTCCGAGCTCGATCCGCGCTGGCTCAACCGGGTGTCGAAGCTCTCGGCTAAGGGCTGGAAGAACTTCGTCCACCACGAGAAGGACCGGATCAAGGACCTGCGCCAGGAAGTGCAGTCGATGGCGGCGCTGACCGGCCTCGAGATCGGCGAATTCCGCAAGATCGTCCACTCGGTGCAGAAGGGCGAGCGCGAAGCCCGTCAGGCCAAGAAGGAAATGGTGGAGGCCAACCTCCGCCTCGTGATCTCGATCGCCAAGAAGTACACCAACCGCGGCCTGCAGTTCCTCGATCTCATTCAGGAAGGCAACATCGGCCTGATGAAGGCGGTCGACAAGTTCGAGTATCGCCGCGGCTACAAGTTCTCGACCTACGCCACCTGGTGGATCCGGCAGGCGATCACCCGCTCGATCGCCGACCAGGCCCGCACCATCCGCATCCCGGTGCACATGATCGAGACGATCAACAAGATCGTCCGCACCTCTCGGCAGATGCTCAACGAGATCGGCCGCGAGCCGACCCCGGAAGAGCTCGCCGAGAAGCTCGGCATGCCGCTGGAGAAGGTCCGCAAGGTTCTCAAGATCGCCAAGGAGCCGCTGTCGCTCGAAACCCCGGTGGGTGACGAAGAGGACAGCCATCTCGGCGACTTCATCGAGGACAAGAACGCGGTGCTGCCGATCGACGCCGCGATCCAGTCGAACCTGCGCGAGACCACCACGCGCGTGCTGGCCTCGCTGACCCCGCGCGAAGAACGCGTGCTGCGCATGCGCTTCGGCATCGGCATGAACACCGACCACACGCTGGAAGAAGTTGGCCAGCAGTTCTCGGTGACCCGCGAGCGCATCCGCCAGATCGAAGCGAAAGCGCTGCGGAAGCTGAAGCATCCGAGCCGGTCACGGAAGCTGCGGTCGTTCCTCGATAACTAAGACAAATGGCCGTCATGGCCGGGCTCGTCCCGGCCATCCACGTCTTGGAGTTGCGACGTTTGAGAACGTGGATGCCCGGCGCGAGGCCGGGCATCACCATCGACACGAGGCGACGATGTCGAAACCGGTCATCTTCACCGTGTCCGCCGTTTGGGACGCCGACGCAGGCGTCTGGAGCGGACATTGCGACGACATCCCGGCAGCGGCCGATGCGCCGACGCTCGACGCGTTGCTGGCCAAGATCGAAGCCATGACGCTGGACCTGTTGCCGGACAATCATCCCGGCGTCGATCCGGCGTCGGTGTTTTTGCAGATCACCGCCTTGCGTGAAGCGCTCCCGGCGGCCTGATGGCGCCGCAGTTTGACCGCGAATTGAGAGACCTGCTGCGGGCAGCCGGCTGCACGCTGGTTCGCCAGGGCAAGGGAAGCCATGAGATCTGGCACAGCCCGCTCACGAATCGAAACTTCGCCGTTCCGGTCGGCATTCCGAGCCGTCACACCGCGAACGCCATCCTGCGCCAAGCGGGGCTGCCGAAGGCTTTTTGAGCCGCGAAAGCAGATGCGTAAGCGCCGTAGGTTGGGGTAGGCGCAGCCGTAACCCACCATCAGCACACGTGGCCCATGTCGCCCTCGCGTCTGCGCCTACGGGTCTGCTATTCCGCCGCGCCCGCGTAGCGCGCAATCTTGATCTCGCCGGCGCGCTTGCGCGCCTCAGCGATATCGAAGCTGTTCTGCATGCGCATCAGAGTGTCCATCGACACGCCGAACGCCTTTTCGATGCGGAGCGCCATCTCGGACGACAGCGAGGCGCGCTCGTTCAGAACCGCGGACAGCGCCGGCCGGGTGACGCCCAAGACCTTCGCGGCTTCGGTGACGGACAGCCGGAGCGGTTCGATGATCTCGTGCTTCACGAAGCTGCCGGGGTGTGCCGGGCTTTTCATGCGCAGGTCGGTCTTTGTCCGCATCGTCGGTCTCATCAAAGCGTCCTAATGGTAGTCCTCGTAGTCGAGATCGATGATCTCGATCCCATCCTTGTCGATCTGGAAAGTCAGCCGCCAGTTCTTGGTGACGAACAGACTCCATGTCCCCTTGCGATCCCCGGTCAGCCTGTGCGCCTTCCAGCTCGGGATTGTTCGGAGTTCGTCCTCCCGCTCCATGTCCTGCAGAAACGAAATCATGCGGCGAAGCTTGTCCGCGAGGGCCGCTTGAATCCCGCCGGCGTCATCATCCTCGATGAGCCGCCGGAGCCCCTTGTGCAGGACGTTCCGAATTCTCATGGAAAGCACGATATAGGATGGATCTGTCGTCTGTAAAGCGACGCTTTACATGTCCGTGGCGTCTCGCAACCGTCAGCCAGACTAAGCCGTCTGCTGATCCGCCCATGATGCCTTAAGTAGTGTCGCTGCAATGGCTGGGGTTCAATCCCGGCCATTTTTGCTCGACATAGAGCTGGATCGGGTCGAGGTCGAAGCCGCTCCGCCAAACTGAGGGATGCAGGCGAATTGTCCCGCGTGGCCGCGGAATAAGCGCCGTACGGTGAGTTGGGCGAAGCCGTAACCCACGGTTCGAGAGGGGCGGAATACGCCTTCGGCTCATCCGCCCTACGGGTTACCTTGTTATGTCGGAATGTTCGTTAGGAAGGTAGGACGACGTTCTGATGGAATTGCTACAATGACAACCATTACGTGAGTCGGCCGCAAACACGGATAAGTCGTATGCCAGTTGGATCAACAAAGCCATTGCCTGACATAATAGCCGCAGCGAAAGAAGAATTGGATGTCCTTGATGCTATGGCTCGGGGCGTTTCAGAGCAAATTTCGGAACTCTCTAAGCGGCCGCAATCTCTAGGTCACCTCGACGTCAATGACCTCGCACTTATTGATCAACGGCGTGCTCGGCAGAAGGCTTTTGAAGAACTTGCCCACCGGGTTTACGGACGCACTGTCATCGGGACCGAACTTGATGGCAGTGATCGTCCGAAAGGCAATTTCACATATCGAATAACGCAAGCTAACGTGGGGTTTATCGACAACGGTTGTTTCGTACTGCCACGCAATTCGAGGCTCGCTAGCGAGCTTGTTTCTGCGCAGCCTGGAGACCGGCGGGACGTCGAAATTCCGGCTGGCGAACGATGTTTCAGTGTTCGCGATATCCGCACGCTGGATGGGCCTGTAAATCTTCGTTCTTCGAACGAAGAGCCTAACTTCCGCTCGATGGCGATTCGAAAGCTTGGTTCGAAAAGGCCTCTGGCTGTCGACGATCTCCGCGGTACCGTTCGTCACTTTCTCAGTTCTCCTAAAGAGAAAGAGACGACGCCTGTTCCTCAGAAAAAGCCCTTTGAGGGATCCGATCCGACTTGGTTGATCGATTGGGTAGGAGTTTACTTGGGTGATACGGATGATCAGTCGCTCGGTCATCAGTTTATCACTCGGACCACTGTCGACCAAGAGCGTGCCCTTAGCAATCCGCGAGGTCTCACTTTTGTCGAGGGCGTAGCTGGGGCTGGTAAAACGTCTGTTGCCTTGGGGCGCTTGAAGTTTTTTGCTAACTTTGGGACCGGCGTCGAGCGTGAGAGCTATGGATTGCAAAATGCCGCCGATAAAGATTTCTCTTCAGCCGGAATGGTTGGGTTTGTGCTTAGTCACAGCTTGAGGGGATACCTCAAGGAAACTGCGTCTGCGTTAGAGCTGGTGCATCTTCCGATCAAGGATTTTGAAGAGTTCAGGGGGGATCTTTATAGCAAATTCGGCATATCTAATCAATTTAGGAGGAGGAAAGGCCCCAATTCGCCAATCCGTTGCCGAATGGAGTGGCTGCGAGCGTTGGATGTGGTTATGGCTCGCGAGGCGGCGATCCGGCTACGGAGTAAGCTCTCTCAGGCATCAGTAATCTCACCACGTATAGTTGGAGTGATCACGAAAATTTCGGTAGATTTGTTGAAAGCTAACACTTCGCAGGAGGTCAGGTCCTTTTATCTCGGTGGCTTGGCGGCTCGCACAGTAGCGGCTATTTCGGAAGCGGAGACCCAGGATGAGGAAGATCGCGTAAGGGCGACATTCCGAGTCATCGAGAAGTCAGATAACCAACGGCGTCGAAATGAAGAAGCAGCCCTTAATCGAGAGCTCGATAGGGTTCAGGCGCAATCTGAAAAGAAATTGATATCAGCACTCTCGCGGTCGTTTCTCGCCGATTTGAATTCCTCTGAGTTGCTTCGAGGGGCTGTGCGCCAGGAGGCGTTTCGTTCAGTTGTCCATGAATCGTTTGCGTTGTTGCCGCAGCCCGTAAGCGGTGAGATTCTCGATAGCAACGTGCATGAGATCAAGAGTCTGCTTGCGGAAGCTGGGGATCGTCCAAGTTTACCGGAGTGCGACCTTGTGGTGCTGGCAGTATTTGCTGGAATGATTTCAGAGGGATTTGATTACACTGATCAAGGTCGCGCATTGAATCACCTGCATCAAATGCGAAGATATAATGCTGTATTCATCGACGAGGTGCAAGATTTCACAGACAGCGAAATCGTGCTGATGGGCATGTCAGCCGATAGCAAATACAATCAGATCACCTTGTCGGGTGATCGCTTTCAGCAGTTGCAGTCATCTGGAGCGCAGAAGATCGATGATCTATTTCCGTGGATCCCGCGCTCGGCGCGAAATAGGACGATATTCTTGGATCAAAATTTTCGTCAACGAGCAGAATTGGCCGGGCTTAGCGCAGGATTTCGATTTGCACTTCTTGGGGACGGCCGAGTCAAATTCGAGAGGGCTTCATTTCAGCCGGCGGCCGTCTATCAGTACGAGGAGCCGCGTCGGATGGCGGACTTCATCGTGGCTCGTATTCGGGATCTGCCCCATCATGCGACGATTGCAATCATTATGCCCACCGCAGATGAGGCGCAGCGGTGGTTTGATCTGCTGGATGATGATTTAGGTGCATACCATCGTCCGGCCTTGATGTCTCGGAGAGACGACCTAACGAAGCGGGTTAATGTCCACTTCACCGAGGTCCGGGAGACGAAGGGGCTAGAGTTCGATGTTGTGATCATTCCGGATGTTGGTTCTTTTGAACTCAACAGTCCGATCGGACGCAATCAAGTTTATGTCGCGGTGAGCCGAGCAAAGCAGTCTCTTTTGATCGGCTGTGCTGCCCCCTTGCTGGACCGAGCGAGGATGCTTGAAAGAGAGCGCCTAGTGTCCATACGAGCAGTACCCTAGAGAGTTGTTTCCGTTCACAAGCCATGCTCGCGGGCCGGCAGCTTACGAAATTTTGAAGTAGGATTAAAGTCCGATAGATCGATCCCGCTTCAATACCGAGGCGCGGATCGCGATCGTCTTGAGGCGCGGGCCGGGGGGCAGTCGACGCGGCAGCGTCGGGCGCGACAGGGACGGCGGTTCGGGGCCGCGGGGGCGCAAGTCCGCAGGGGCTTGGCCTTGGGGGGCTATGGCGCCGCTGAACCAACGCGCAGCTGTGCTGTGCGGGCCGGGGCGGAGATGCGCCCCACTTGCTCCGCCTTTGCGCGCCGGCCCAAGTCGTGTGGTCCCGACGCCCGTCGCTGGCGTTAAGAAACGGAGTGCCTGCACGCCGACCGGCCGCAGGAGACAAGGTCCGGACGTTCGCGTCCGCACTGCTCAGTCCCGACGGTGACGAACCCAAGCGTATCAAACGCAGCCGGGGAGCGCATGAAGCAAGCCGGAAGCCTCACCGCGTGCGGAACGCCGAACGTGTCGGTGCTTTGTTGGTGACTAACTCATACGCTTGTTGAACTGCGCACGAGGCTGCGGACGCATCGCGCGTCTGGCGTTCCGCACACCCTCGTGTCTTGGGTGGCGAAGGGGCAGGCATCCCGCTCGGACAAAACCCATCCGCCCCCGCGCTGTCCAATCAACAGCGGCGAGGGCGCATGTCTTGGGGACATGTCTGGTGGATCCGGCGGCGATCGATGATCGAGACGATCGGCACCAGAGGGTGAACCATTAGTGAAGCATTCAGATCTGAATTGTATGTGGTTTATTCGGCGCAGCCGCGTTGGGCGGTCGCTCGGAACGATGGCTTGTTTCGGCGGAGATGACACGAAGCCTGATGCGCGGTCTCTGGAATCAGATTGCCACCAGCCTCAAGACGCGGTTTCTGGTCGTGACCGTCTGCGTGTTCGGGCTGGTCGCCGTGCCGGCCTATGTGGCGTTTGAATTCCTGACCCGTCAGACCGTGGTTGCGCTCGGCACGTTGTTCGCCGAGAAGCAGGTGCTGTTCGACCGCTACCGCGGCCTCGAGGCGCTGATCCGCGAGGTCTCGCTGGCCGAGACGGTCGCCCGGTCGCCGGCGGTGCGCGCCTGGGCCCGCGACGAGGCCGACCCCGACAAGACGAAGCGCGGGCTGGCCGAGCTCGAGCATTACCGGCTGTCGTTTCACGACAAGAGCTATTTCTTCGTCGTCCACCAGTCCGGAAACTACTACTTCAACGACGCCAAGAACGACTACGACGGCAACCAGCTCCGCTATCAGGTCAAGCGCGACAATCCGCGCGACGGCTGGTACTTCAAGACGATCGCGGCCGGACAGCCCTGCCAGCTCAATGTCGATCGCGACGACAATCTCGCCGTCACCAAAGTCTGGATCAACTGCGTCATCGCCGACCAGGGCCGGATTCTCGGCGTGATCGGCACCGGCGTCGACCTCACCGAATTCATCCGCGAGGTGGTGGCGCTGCCGCAGACCGGCGTCACCAGCATGTTCGTCGATCACGCCGGCGCCATCCAGGCGCATCGCGATCCGGGGATGGTCGATTTCCACAGTCTCACCAAGGACACCAAGACCAAGAAGACGATCTTCCAGCAGGTCGATAGTCCCGCCGACGCCGCCGAACTCGCCGCCATGATGAAGCGCGTTTCCGCCGGCCCCGCGGCGGTCGAATCGCGCTTCATGAACATCGGGGGGCGTGAGGTCCTGGTCGGAGTCGGCTATCTCGACCAGCTGGGCTGGTTCAACGTGACGCTGATGGACATCGACGCCATCATCGATCGCCGCTTGTTCACCCCGATCGCGTTGCTGCTGATCGTGATGATGACGGCGGCGGTCGCGCTCGTCACCATCCTGTTCCGCCGGGTCGTGCTCGATCGGCTCGCCACCGTCGAGGCGGCCGCGCGGCGGGTCGCAGACGGCGACTTCGACCATATCGTCGTCGACCAAGGCAGCGACGAGATCGGCCGGCTGTCGCGCACCTTGTCCGGCATGGCGCACGCCGTGCGCGACCACACCCGCATTCTCGAGGATCTGGTCGACGAGCGGACCGAGAAGCTGCGGCGTCTCGCCAATATCGATCTGCTGACCGAGATTCCGAACCGTCGGGGGTTCACCCAGGTGTTCGAGCAGTGGCTGGCGCAGTCGCCCTTGGCGCCGCGGTCGGCCGGGCTGCTGCTGATCGATCTCGATGACTTCAAGGACGTCAACGATGTGTTCGGCCATCTGGCCGGCGATCGCCTGCTGTGCGAGACCGCGCGGCGGCTCGCGCCGCTCCTCACCGAGCGGGACACCTGCGCCCGCTGGGGCGGCGACGAGTTCGTCGTGCTGGTCGAGGATCGCGACGCGGACGGCCTGCGGGAGCTGTGCGCGCGCATGGTCGACGCGATGAACGCCGCGCCGATCCGCTCCGACGATGGGCAGGACATCGCGCTGACGGTCTCTATCGGCGCCTGCCGGGTGGTCTCGGGCAGCTCGATCGACGCCGCCTTTGCGGAGGCCGATGCGGCGCTCTACGCCGCCAAGCGCGCCGGCCGCAACCGGTTCGTGCTGTTCGACTCTGGCGCCGGGGCGGCGCTCGACGCGGTGGCGACGGCGCCGGCTTGAGCTGGCGTGCGCCTCAGAGCCCGACTGGAAATGCGGGCAATGAAATCGAGCACTTTCGTTTCAACCCGTCATGCCCGGCCTTGTGCCGGGCATCCACGTCTTGCAGCGAAAACAGCAAGAAAGGCGTGGGTGGCCAGGACAAGCCCGGCCATGACGAAACTAATCGTCAATTGAACGGCTTATCAAAGCCTTTCAATTAGCTGCCCGCATTTCCGGTCAGGCTCTCAAGAAGACGCTGGCGCCGTGGCTTGTTACTTCCCTTCGACGAACGCCCTGAAGCGGTCGGCCCAGGCCGGGTGCCAGCGCGACAGCGCGGGGCGGTTGTCGATGATGTCGCCGGCGGCCCAGGCGATGCGGCGTTCGTCGAGGCTTCGGGGCACGTCATTGTCCGGGCATAGGATGTAGAAGTCGCCGTCCTCAAGCCGCGCCAGCATGTAGTCGACGGTCTGCTCGGCGGTCCAGGCGCCGGCCGGTTTCTCGCTGCGCCCGCGCGCGGTCAGCGCGGTGAAGACGAAGCCGGGGATCAAAAGATGCGCCGTCACCGCGCAGCTCTCGGTGGTGCGCAGCTCGTGCGCCAGCGCTTCGGTATAGGCCTTCACGCCGGCCTTGGAGACATTGTAGGCCGGATTGCCCGGCGGCGTGGTGATGCCTTGCTTGGAGCCGGTGTTGATGATCAGCCCCGGCCGGCCGCGCGCGATCATGTCCGGCGCGAAGATCTGCGAGCCGTGGATCACTCCCCAAAGATTGACGCTGAGGATGCGCTCATAGGCCTCGCGCGGGCCGAGCGCGGTGCTCGGCGGCTCGATGCCGGCATTGTTCATCACCACGTCGACGTCGCCGAACCGCGCGGTGACGGCGGCGCGCAGCGCCTCGAGCTGGTCGGGTTTGGCGACGTCAGTTTCCTTCGCCAGCACGTCGTCGGCGCCGCCGCCCGCGACATGTGCCAGCAGCTCCGCGGCGCGGGCGAGATGATCGGCGTTCAGATCCGCGATCGCCACCTTCATGCCGGCCTGCAGAAACCGCTTGGCGGCCGCAAAGCCGATCCCCGATGCGCCGCCGGTGACGACGGCGACCTGATCCTTGGCGATGGCGGGATGCGGCATGGCGGTCTCCTCGATGCAATGGCGATGCCGGGGAGATAGGCGCAGCGGCGGAGGCCGCAAGCCGAGGAGACGGGCGGACTTTCATCGTCATTGCGAGCGAAGCGAAGCAATCCAGCGACGTCGTGCACCTGGCTTCTGGATTGCTTCGTCGCTTCGCGCCTCGCAATGACGGGGAGACGGCGACGCGAGGCTGTTACCGCTTCTGCACGAACACCGTGCCGGCCGAGTAGCCGGCGCCGAACGAGCAGATCAGGCCAAGGTCGCCTTGCGCCATGTCGTCCTGGTGCTTGTGGAAGGCGATGATCGAGCCGGCCGACGAGGTGTTGGCGTAGTCGTCGAGAATGATGACGTTTTCGTCTCGCGTCGGATCGCGGCCCAGCACCTTGCGGCCGATGATCTCGTTCATGTTGATGTTGGCCTGGTGCAGCCACATCCGCTTCAGGCCGTGCGGATCGATACCGATCTCGCGGGCGTGCTCGATGATCATCTCCGACACCAGCGGCACCACTTCCTTGAACACCTTGCGGCCCTGCTGCACGAACAGCTTGTCGACGTTGTCGCGGCCTTCCGGCCAGGCGCGGTTGAGGAAGCCGGCATTGTTGCGGATGTTGTTGGAGAACTGCGTCTTCAGCTTGGTGCCGAGGATCGACCAGCCGCCCTGCGCATCATCGGCGCGCTCGACGATCGCCGCGGTGGCGACGTCGCCGAAGATGAAGTGACTGTCGCGGTCGCGGAAGTTGAGATGGCCGGAGCAGATCTCCGGATTGACCATCAGCACCGCATCGACCGAGCCGCCGCCGACGAAATCCGCCGCGGTCTTCAGCCCGAAGGTCGCCGACGAGCAGGCGACGTTCATGTCGAATGCGAAGCCGCCGAGCCCCAGCGCGTTCTGCACCTCGATCGCCATCGCCGGGTACGCGCGCTGCATGTTGGAGCAGGCGCACAGCACCGCGCCGATCCGCTCGCGCGGCTTGCCCCAGCGTTCGATCGCCTGTTCGGCCGCGGTCACCGCCATCTCGGCGAGGATCGACAATTCGTCGTTGGAGCGCTCCGGGATGATCGGGCGCATCACGTCAGGATCGACGATGCCCGGCTTGGCCACCACGTAGCGCGACTTGATGCCCGAAGCCTTCTCGATGAATTCGGAGGACGACGGCTGCAGCGGCTCGATCTCGCCGGCTTCGATCCGCGCTTTATTCGCCGCGTTGAAGTTCGCCACATAGGTGTTGAACGCCTCCACCAACTCGGCATTGGAAACGCTGTCGGGCGGAGTGTAGAGGCCGGTCGCGGCAATGACGGCAGGGCGCACGGAAAGCTCCAGGCTCAGTGGCTGAGTGAGAGGACCGCCGGCCAAGCGATCCGCCGCGCCCTGCCGGTATCCGACGCCGTTTCACCTGCGTCTGCTTTGACGCCGGACAAAAGGCGGAACTCGGCCGCATCGTCCGTTGGTCGGGAGCGGGGAGGCCGGCGGGCGGGGCGCGCGGGCATCTCGGCCGGCGCGGGCAAACGCGGTATGAAACGCCGCGCGGCGAAACACAAGCTCCATCGCAAGACGGATAGCGGCCGGCGCCGATCGGCGCCAAATTCCGCGCCGAGGATGAAAGCCATGGACGCACCGCACGGAAATCTGCTGCACCCGCTGCCGCCCGCCGGCCCCGACGAAGTGCTCGAAACCCTGCTGGCCCGCGGCGGCATCCGCATCGAGCGCATCGTCTCGTTCGGCCAGTCGAGCCCGGACGGGTTCTGGTACGATCAGAGCGAGGACGAGTTCGTCGTGCTGCTGTCCGGCGCCGCCGTGCTGCGCTTCGAAGACGGCAACCGCACCGTCGACCTCACCCCCGGCACCTGGATCGACATCCCCGCCCACTGCCGCCACCGCGTCGAAGCCACCGCGACCGACCAGCCGAGCGTATGGCTGACGATGTTCTGGCCGGCGGCGGTGAAGACCACGTAGTCTGTAGTCGTCCGTAGCCCGGACGTAGCAAAACGAAATCCGGGATTCAGGCCGACGGCCGCCGCCAATCTGCTTTCGCATCGTTGGCAACACGTCGGTTGTTTGTCGCGACCCGTATCGAGACCTCTGGCGGAACTCTGCGGCCGCCGTTATGATCTCAGGCGTCATTTCATTCCTGAACTAATTAGTATCTGCCAAGATTCCAATTCATTTCCAATGTGGTTCGATGTTCTATTTCGTCAAAGATGCCGTGAGGCAGTGGGCTGTCGATGTCTTCGCAAATTCCGTCAAGCGACTGGGAAGCGCCGATGATCGTCTGCAGGCGATCAGGTGGCTGGGGCAATCGCGAGATGTCGTCGCGAGCGAGCTGAGTGTTTCGGACAAGATCAGGCGTCTATCTGGTCTCGTCGACTCTCGTTCCGTTGTGGAGTTCGTCGCGGCGCGCGTCACTGAGGCGGTCCAGGATTACAGGCATTCCAATCTTCCCACCGCCGTGAAAGTTGCCATCCCGGCGACCCTGGCCGCAGTGCCTCTCGTTGGAGGCCAGGCCGCTGGACTGGCCGCATTCGGCGGCGCGATCGGTGTTCCGATCCTTCTTCTGGTCTTCCTCGGCGCCGCCGGTATCACATCGATCATTGAGGCGATCATCAGGGATCCCGCGGCGCGGCCGGCAATCGCAGAGGTCATCGACATCATCATCAAGGATGAGCGTCTGCGCGAGACTAGCTGGAGAATGAAAGCCGCAATGCGCGAACGCCCGGTAGACCCGGTCCGGTTCGCGACACCCCAGGAAGGTGCCGGCATCCACGCCGCACTGCTGAAGATGGACCCGTTTCAGTTCGAGCGCCACGTCATGAGTTTCTTCGAGAGCGCAGGATGCAAGTCATGGGTCACGCAGAGGTCCAACGACCTAGGGGTCGATGGATTTGCACTCCACCCGAAGGGCCTCATCGTCACGCAGTGCAAACGGAACTCACTAGACAATCGGGTCGGGCGGCCCGTCGTCCAGCAGTTCAAGGGGGTGATCGAGGAGCAAAATGCCTTCCACGGCTTCATCGTCACCACGTCGAGCTTTTCGGAAGAGGCGCGGCGATCCGCGGTGTTATCGGGCCGGATAACGCTCGTGGACTCTGGCGAGTTAGTATCTTGGCATCTCGCGGCTCCTCGCTTCGATCTGTAGGAGCAGCCGTAACCCGCAGGATACCGGTTGCTATGTTCTGCCTGCCCCTCTCAATACCGCGTCGCTGCTCTTCACCGCGCCCTGACGGCGACCTTCGTCTGTGTTGTTCCCGGCGGAACGATCACCCGTGCCTGCGATTACTCAGCGGGGTGCTGATCAACGACATGGAGAGCACATATGGCAGGCCAACTCGATGGCAAGCGCGTCGCTATTCTCGCCACCCACGGCTTCGAGCAATCGGAACTGGAAATCCCGCGTGACAGGCTGAAGGCGGCCGGCGCCCAGGTCGACATCGTCTCGCCGGAGCAGGGTGAGATCCGAGGCTGGAGCGGCAAGGATTGGGGGCATCTGGTCAAGGTCGACAAGCAGCTCTCGGCGGTGAAGGCCGACGACTACGACGCGATCGTGCTGCCCGGCGGGCAGATCAATCCGGACCTGCTGCGCGTCAATCAGGATGCGCTGAAACTGATCAAGTCGTTCTTCGACGCCGGCAAGACCGTGGCGGCGGTATGCCATGCGCCGTGGCTGCTGATCGATACCGGCATCACCAAGGGACGCAAGATGACGTCCTACAACTCGATCAAGCAGGACGTCATCAATGCCGGGGCGAAATGGGAGGACTCTGCGGTCGTTACCGACAATGGCGTCATCACCTCGCGCAACCCGGGCGACCTCGAGGCGTTCTCGGCCAAGATCATCGAGGAGATGCGCGAGGGTAAGCACCAGCGCCGCGCGGCGTGATCCGCTGAGCGAAACGGCAGCGCTCAGCCGCCGTTTCGCCATGGTGATCGGCGACAGTTCCGATAAGCGAACAACGACCGCGCCGGTGGCTCATCGGCGCGGTTTTGATGCGAGAGGAGCCGCGATGGCGCGGGCCGGCAGAGGTGGAGCGTTACAGCGCCGGATGACGCCGCAAGCTGCCAGCTCAGAGGCTGCCGTGCCGGCGCACCGCGCGGGCGCCATGCTCGGCGCGCACCGGGATGGCCTTGGCACCGGGGATCATCTCGATCGGCAGCGCCAGCTTCCTGCCGCCCTTGCCACCGCCGCGCAGATCGCTGCCCATCGCCATGATGGCCGAACCCATCGCGGCCGATCCGAAGGTGACGACGAAGCCGAACAGCAACAGGCCGAGCGCGGTGCCCGGCGAGTCGTCGGCAAAGATCAGGTCGCGCAAATGGCCGGGGTTGAGATACAGCAGCCCGCCGAGCAGCAGGGCCGCGATCATCACACCGATCGCCAGATTGATCGCCAGGAGGCGAAACAGCGGTTGGCCCAGCAAGGCACTCCGGCGCGGCATGATGTTCTTCCCTTCGATAACGATGGTGCGCAAGCTTGGCGCCAGCGTCCCAGGATTCGGGGCCGATCAGACTTGTCAGATATGGCGCTGTTGGTCCCGCCTCGCAACCGCAAGTATGAAATGGTAGATTCGCGCGGTTGTCATAGCAATACGCATCAATACGCATTCAGGTTCGGTTCGCCGTCCTTTCCGTTCGCCATTTCCCTTCCTTGGAGACACGATTCAGATGTTGAAGCTGCGCCTTGCTCTCGTCACCTGCGCCCTAGGCGGCGCGCTGCTGTCCACTGCGCCGGCTGAGGCCGCCCGCTGCGGCGGCGACTTCAACAGCTTCATCGCCAGCTTTTCCGCTGACGCAGCCCAGGCCGGAATTTCACAGGGCGTGATCTCGCAGGCGCTCGGCGGCGTCACCGAGGACCCAGGCGTGCTGGCGTTCGACCGCCGCCAGCGCGGCACCTTCAACAAGAGCTTTGAGCAATATGTTTCGACGCGGGTCGGCGCCGGCCGCATCAAGGCCGGCCGCGCGATGCTGATGCGTCACGCTTCGCTGCTGTCGCGGATCGAGCGCCAGTTCGGCGTGCCGCCGCAGATCGTGGTGGCGATCTGGGGCCTGGAGACCGATTACGGCAAGGGCGACATGGGCAAGCTGCCGGTGTTCCGCGTGCTGGCGACGCTGGCGCATGACTGCCGCCGGACCGAGCTGTTCCAGGGCGAGCTGCTGGCGGCTCTGCAGATCCTGCAGCGCGGCGACCTGACGCTGCGCGACATGGTCGGCGCCTATGCTGGCGAGATCGGCCAGACCCAGTTCCTGCCGTCGTCCTACATCAAGTACGGCGTCGACTACGACGGCAACGGCCACGTCGATCTGCGCCACAGCGTGCCGGACGTGCTGGCCTCGACCGCCAATCTGCTGAAGAGCGCCGGCTGGAAGGCCGGCGGCTCCTACGAGGAAGGCTCGACGAATTTCGAGGCGATGCGCGAGTGGAATCGCGCGCTGGTGTATCGCAAGACGATCGCTTACTTCGCCGACAAGCTGATCGAGCAGTAAGCGCGCGGCAAATCCGGGCGCACGGCACCGTCACATCGAGGTGGCGGTGCTGTTGGCCCGGACCAGCTTGTTGATCTGGTCGAGCGAGAAATTCTGGCCGCCGATCGACAGTTTTGGCGGCGTCTGGGTGAGATCGACGGAGTCGATCGTGCCCTGGATCTGGGTGGAGACCGTGGCGGTCTTCCCCGACGCGTCGGTGGCGACGATCGACAGCTTGTAGTTGCCGTCCGGCCATTGGGTGCCGTCGTTGCCGCGGCCGTCCCATTTGAACGCCTGATCCTTGCCGGCATTGATGGTGAACTTGCCGGAATACACCGTCTGGCCGGTGTCGCTCTGAATCGAAACCTGGGCGCTGACCGGCTTGTCGGTCGACAACGACCAGATCGCATTGCCTTTGGTCATCTGCACCTTGCTGCCGTCGACGATGGCGTTGGCGCCGACGAGGCTCATCGCTTGTGTCGCCTGTGCGGTGGTCTGCAGCTGCACCAGCGAGCTCAGCGAGTCGTTTGTCTTGAGCTGCTGCTCGATGCCGGCGAACTGCACCAACTGCTGGGTGAACTGGTTGGTGTCCAGCGGGTCGGTCGGGTTCTGGTTCTTGAGCTGCGTCGTCAGCAGCGTCAGGAAGGTCTGGAAATTGTCCGCGATGCCCGGGGTCGAGCTGGTCTTGGACTTGGCGCTGTCGGCGGAGTAGTTCGGATTTGGGGCCGAGTACGGCGTAGTCGCGGTTGTGGAATCGACGGACATGCGCGTTGCTCCTCAGATTCGAATATCGACGCCGCCGCTCGCACCGAGCATGCGGCCGTAGCCGCGGCTCGCGACCGGCGTGGGCGGCAGTTCGTCCTGCGAAACCACCAGCCGCTGCGACCTGCGGCCGCTCTCCTGCTGCTGGCCCTGCTGACCGGACGAGGACTGGTCACGCAGGCTGAACTGCAGGCCGCCGTCGCCGGTCTTCAAACCGGCGTCGTCGAGCGCGCGCTGCAACTGGGTCTGATCCTGACGCAGCATCTGCAGCGTCTCGGGCTTCTCCACCGTCAGATGCGACGTCACCTGGCCGTGGCGATCGACGTCGATCCGCACGTCGATACGGCCGAGCTCGGCCGGATCGAGACGGATATCGAAGCGGGTCGCGCCGCCTTTGGCGCGGGTGGCGATCTCGACCGCGAGCCCTTCGACCGGCACCGGCGCGTTGGCGGCGTTGGTGGCGGTGAGCTGCGAGGCGGCAGCCGCGTTGACGCCGTTGGTCGCGGCCGGCTGCAGATGCTGAGGCACGGCGATCGGGGTCTGCGGCAGCATGGTGTTGGCATCGGCCTGCGCCTGGGCCTGCGGCAGCGCCGCGTCCGGCTTCAGGTGCGAGGAGCTGCCCTTCGGCGAGGCATCGTCGACGGCGCCAGCGAGCGCGTGGGCGAGCTTCGCGTCTCCGGCCGGCTGACCGTCGGGCGTGGTCTGGCCGGGCTGCGGCGGCACCGGCGTTCCGGTGGTGGCGTTGGCGGTCGCCGCCTGCGCAGCCGCGGCTTGCGCGGCCGTCGTTGTGGTCGTGGCCTCGCCCTTGGCTTCTGACTTGGCTGTCCCGTCGGTCTTGGTGCCGGTCTTGGCATCGGCCTTGGCGCCATTGGCCTGGGCCGCCAGCGCGGCGAGTTTCGGATCGGCCGCAACCCCGGTCTGGGCGGCCTCAGCGGTGCCGGTCTGATCGGTGGGGGCGGTCTGCGTCGTCGCCGTGCCGGCATCGGCCTTGGCCTTCAGCGCCGCGGCGGCGGCGATCGCCAGTGGCGTGCCGTTCGCGGTTCCGGCAGCGTCGCCCTCGGCGTTCGGGCCGGTCGCGGCGGTCGTGACCTGGGCTGCGATCAGCGCGGTCGCATTCGGCGTGATTGTCACCGGCGGGGTCGCGCCGGCGTCCTTGCTGTCCGCCTGGTCGGCGCTCTTGGCATCGGTATCCTTGGTGACGCCGGCAGACTTATCGTCCTTGGCAGACTTGGTGCCGTCGGCCTTGTCGCTCTTCGCCGTACTGGTCTTGTCGCCGCTGGTGGTGTCAGTGGTCTTGGTGTCCGGCTTGGTCGGGTCGGACGACGCGGCGTTGTCGGCGCGGCGGGAGTCGTCGCTGCTGTCGCGGGAGCGGCTGCGATCCGTCGCACCGCTGCGGTCGGTGCGGGAGCTGCGGCTGGTGTTTCGGTCGTCCGAGGCGCTGCTCGAGGCGCGCGTGTCCGGCCTCGGCGCCGAGCTGGCCTTGTCGTAGGCGGCGGTATTGCTGTCCACGAGTGCGGCGAAATTGTCCGTATGCGACGACCGCTCGTTGCGCGCCTGGGTGCGAGGCGCGGGGGCGGGCGTGCTGGCTGCGACGTCTGGCGATGCGTTGACCACGGGCAATCTCTCACTCTTCAGTCCAAAGCACCTTGAGCAAGGACCGGGCCAAACAAAACAATAAGCGAATCCAGATGCTTGGCATGGGCGAGGGCAGGGCGGAACCGGCGTTTGCCACGCTATTTCTGCCGCTGCGGCAGAATTTGCCGCGGCCGCGGCCCGCAAAACCGGGCCGCTGCGATTGCGCCTCCGGGAGGCGGCCTATATTAAAAGCATGCATCACCCAAGTTTGCGGAATTGGCCCTGCCGCTTCCGGACATTGCGGAAGGATGACCGCGCGGCGGACGCCGGTCGCAGCTTATGACTGAACCAATGCTCAACAGTCTGGATCTCGAAGGCCGGCCGCAGGACACCCGCGTCGTGGTCGCGATGTCCGGCGGCGTGGATTCCTCGGCGACTGCCGCGCTGCTCAAGGCGCAGGGCTACGACGTCGTCGGCATCACGCTGCAGCTCTACGATCATGGCGAGGCGATCCATCGCAAGGGCGCCTGCTGCGCTGGGCAGGACATTCACGACGCCCGCGCGGTCGCCGAGCGGATCGGCATTCCGCATTACGTGCTCGACTATGAAAGCCGGTTTCGCGAGTCGGTGATCGACAGCTTTGCCGACAGCTACGCCTCCGGCGAGACGCCGGTGCCGTGCATCGAATGCAACCGCTCGGTCAAATTCCGCGACCTGCTCGCCACCGCGCGCGAGCTCGGCGCCTCGGCGCTGGCGACCGGTCACTACGTGTCGTCGCGTCGCCTCGATGACGGATCGCGGGCACTGGTCTGCGCCGCCGATCGCGACCGCGACCAAAGCTACTTCCTGTTCGCGACCACCCGCGAACAGCTTCAATTCCTGCGCTTCCCGCTCGGCGATATGACCAAGCCGCAGACCCGCGAGCTGGCGCGGCAGTTCGGCCTGTCGGTTGCCGACAAGCACGACAGCCAGGACATCTGCTTCGTGCCGACCGGCCGCTACACCGATGTGGTGGAGCGGCTGAAGCCGAACGCGATGGAGCCGGGCGACATCGTCGATGTCGACGGCCGCGTGCTCGGCCAGCATCCCGGTATCGTGCATTTCACCGTCGGCCAGCGCCGCGGACTCGGCATCGCGTCGCGCTCGCCGTTGTACGTGCTGCGGCTCGATGCGGCGCAGCGACAGGTCGTGGTCGGCCCGCGCGAAGCGCTGCTGATGGACCGCATCGTGCTGCGCGACATCAACTGGATCGGCGACGGGTCACTCGACGACGTGATCGGCGACGGCCTGGAGCTCTTCGTCCGGGTGCGCTCGACGCGGGCCCCGCAGCCGGCCTGGCTGCGCGCGGCGAACGGAGGCTACGAGGTCGAACTCGTGGTCGGCGAGGAGGGCGTGTCGCCGGGGCAGGCCTGCGTGTTCTATGACGCGGCCGAGGGCCAGGCGCGCGTGCTCGGCGGCGGCTTCATCAAGAGCGCTGCGCCGCGCCGGTTCGAAGGTGGGCGCGAGCAAATCGAGGCGCCGGCGCTGGCCGCCGCGCGCGGCTAAAGGATTTTCGGGGCAGAGTATGGCGAACGACATCGATCGCGCGGGCGTGGCGAAAGCCTACGCGCGCTGGGCGCCGATTTACGATCTGGTTTTCGGCAAAGTGTTCGACAGCGGCCGGCAATCGACCATCGCGGTGGCCGATGCGATCGGCGGACGGGTGCTCGACGTCGGCGTCGGCACCGGGTTGTCGCTGTCGGATTATTCGAAGACCACGCGGCTGTGCGGTGTCGATATTTCCGAGCCGATGCTGCGCAAGGCGCATGAGCGCGTCCGCACGTTGAACCTTAGCAATGTCGACGTGCTCGCCGTGATGGACGCCAAGAACCTGGCGTTTCCGGCCAATTACTTCGACGCCGTCGTGGCGCAATACGTCATCACCGCGGTGCCGGACCCGGAAGCCACGCTGGACGATTTCATCCGCGTGCTGAAGCCGGGCGGCGAGCTGATCCTGGTCAACCACATCGGCGCCGAGAGCGGCCCGCGCAAGCTGTTCGAACTGGCGTTCTCGCCGATCGCGCGCCGGCTCGGTTGGCGGCCGGAGTTTCCGTGGCAGAGGCTGGTGAACTGGGCGGCGCGTCATGGCGGGGTGGAACTTGCCGAGCGTCGGCCGATGCCGCCGATGGGCCACTTCTCCCTGATCCGCTATCGCAAACTGTGACCTCGTGCCGCCGGAACGTGGCGAGCCTCGCCACGTTGTCCGGGCATGATGTCGAAACTGACCATCGCGTTCGGTTGTTTGGCCCTGGCAGCCGCGCCCGCTGCGGCCCAGGCGCCGCCCAAGCCGCCAACCACTACGGCACCGTCGGCGACCGAATGCTCGCCGCATGCGACCGTCAATCCTCCCGGCGCCACGGCTCCTGACGCCACCACCGGGCAAACCCAGCAGCCGCTCGGTGACAAGCTCGCCAAGTCTGACGGTGTGCTGTGCCCGCCTGCAGGCGTGGACCCGGAAATTCGGGCGCCGACTCCAGACGTCGGCAAAACCCCGGTGATTCCGCCGCCGGGCAGCCCAGGAGGCGATCCGACCGTCCGTCCCAAATAGCCCATAATGCCGAGTTTTCCCGCCCTGTCCGGCATTGCTTGACAGGGCAACCCGCGCCTCCTTATATGCCGCGCGTTCGCATCGCCTTTGTTCGCAAGGCCGACGGCGAACCACCGTGGCGGGGTAGCTCAGCTGGTTAGAGCACGGGAATCATAATCCTGGGGTCGGGGGTTCAAGTCCCTCTCCCGCTACCATAGTTTTTCAAGCGCTTAGCTGTCGTAGAGCCGCTCCAGCACGCGCCTTCTAAATCCCCGGACAACGTCGCGAATAGCCCTTTCGGGCGTCACCCATCGCGCTCGAGCTTGCACTGGTCCACGGACTGTCTGAACGGACGGCCTGGCGGATTCGGATGGTGTTTGCGGACCTTTCTCCACACATCACTTCGCGGGAGCATCATCCGACTGCAGTTGTCGGTGGCTTGCAGCAGGACGTGTGGTGCCTTCTGGATTGCGTCGTGCTGCTGCTCGTCCGGTGGCAGCGACTGTACGTAGTCGTCGGCGTCGCGCAGCGTACGCAAGGGCCGGCTACCCTCAGGCAGCGGCAACGACTGGCAGAGCGGCGTGTCCTGTCTCGGCGGTCATCCGGTACGGGGCCGTCCACGTCCGTATGGGGACCTCGCGCTCCTCCGTCAACGTGACGACACGTGTCGCCCAGGTCGTTGACCGTCTCAGTAGCATGTATGCGAACAGCGGACACTCTCCGAGGACGACCAGCAATGCGGTCGATCATGAGCGCCGTGGCAGTGTAGTTAGTGGCCGACCCCGCGAATCCGCGTAGCAGGCCCCTAGTGAGCACGTCGGTTGTTCAACCGGTCGTGACATTAATTTCTTGGTGCCTTCAGTCTTTTCCGAAGCCCTGTTTCGGGTTGGAGCGGAGAACGCGATTTTGTGGGTGATCTTGATCACGTCCAGACCGGAGAGTGCCAAAGTAGGCGCTCAGTGTCCAATGCGGCTCCGGGCGGAAATTTGTTTGTGCTGCGAACGTCAGCGTCATCGTCCCATGCCGGCGGCTTTGATTGCCACACGATCAATTCGACCGGGCGACATCTGGAAAAAGGGGGGCATAAGCGGACTGCCAACTCAAAGATGGCGCGCCTCTCTCGGCAGATTGCAACCGAGATGCGGTGGATGCAGCCGGAAATCTAGCGGTGGGATGCCGCGGCCGCCGAATGGGTCACCAAACGGGAGAAGCTGCATAATGATTAGTCCGCGAGGCCGGTCTGGATGCGAAAGATATTCCATTTCCGCGGCTGTTAGCAGCGCAATCTCACTTTACTGAGGCCTGCGCGGTTTTGTTGCTTTACCGGAGACGTTCCCGCGATTTAATGGCGTGAACTCGTTGCCGCGCCACGTTCAACGGCGATTACTCTGAGGGGAAGCGGTCATGTTTTGCGCGTTGCGGCTGTCCGCGGTTGTGCTGTTTGTCGGCGCTCTGTTGTCTTCGGCGTTTGCGGCGGAGCCGGTGACGATCCGCATCGGCACGCCTGATCAGAGCGCCGGGCCGACGCCGTCCGGCGGCATGGGGATCGTCACCTACATCGCCGGCAAGCAGTTACTTGAGCAGGAGTTCGCCAAAGACGGCATCAAAGTCGAATGGACGTTCTTCAAGGGTGCCGGTCCCGCGGTCAACGAAGCACTGGCGAATAAGCAGCTCGATGTCGTCTATCTTGGCGACCTCGCCGCGATTATCGGCCGCGCCAACGGTCTGGCGACGCGCTTCCTGGTGCCGGTGCGCGGCAACAATGCTTACCTCGCGGTACCACTCGACTCCGACGTCAAGAAGGTCGAGGACCTGAAGGGTAAGCGTGTCACCGTGTTTAAGGGGACCGCCTATCAGCTCGTGCTCGATCGGGCGCCGGCCAAAGCGGGGCTGAGCGAGCGTGATCTGCAGGTCGTCAACCTGGATTGGAGCGCGGCGTCTGCTGCGCTAGCCGCCAAGCAGCTCGACGGCAACTGGGCCGGCTTGCAGGCGGTGACGCTGCAGGAGAAGGGGCTGGCGCGGATCGCGCTGAGCGCTCGCGATCTAGGCCGCGAGTTCACGGTTCAGAGCGGATTCCTTGCCCGGGAGGAATTCATCGCGGCACATCCCGATCTCGTCCAACGGCTCGTCACTGTGGTGGTCAAGGCACAGCGCGATCTGTCGCAGTCGGACCACCTCGAGGATTTCATCATCTTTGCGTCGCAGCGCTCCGGCATTCCGGCCTCGCTCGGCCGCACCGAATACGGCGGAGAGGATCTGAAGTTTCGGTTCTCGCCGTTGATCGACGAGTTCGTCATCGACGGGCTTCGCGTTGGCGTCGCGCAGGCGAAGGAACTGAGCCTGGTCCGAAAGACCTTCGACGTCGGCCCGTGGTTTGAGCCGAGGTTCGTCGACAAGGCGGTCGAAGACCTTGGGCTGAAGAGCTACTGGCCGCGTTACGACAAATCCGGGCAGCCGCTGGGGCAATGAGTAGCGACGTCGTAGCCAGCGGAGACTACCCACCGCGCGGAGCGGCCGTTGCAGGATTCCGCACGCTGCCACGGTTCGGTGTGCCGGCCTGGCTGCGGTCCTCGGCGCTGCTGGGGTTGGTGGTGCCGGTCGCCTTGTTGGCGCTGTGGAGCGTCGCAGCGGAGCGGCACTGGATGTCGTCGCAGGTGCTGCCGACTCCGGCTTTGGTGTGGCAGACAGCGAGTGAATTGCTTGCGGACAATCTGCTGTCGAACCTCGTGATCAGTTTGCAGCGTCTGCTGTTCGGCTTCACGCTCGCGGCTTTGGCCGGCGGCTTTCTTGGCGGCGCGATGGGGCTCAGTCGGCGTGTCGAGGCGGCGGTCTATCCGACCTTCATCGCGTTGGTGCAGGTGCCGACGCTTGCCTGGATTCCCTTCCTGATGATGGTGCTCGGCCTCGGCGAGGCGCTGAAGGTCGTCGTCATCATCAAGGCGGTGGTCACCCCGGTGGTGATCTACACCCATGTCGGCGTCCGCGATGTCGATCCGAAGCTGCTCGAGGCCACACGCATTCTACGCCTCGGTTTCTTTCGACGTCTGGGCAGCGTGATCCTGCCGGCAGCGCTGCCGGCGTTTCTCACCGGGCTGAGGCTCGGACTGGCGCAGGGCTGGACCTCACTGGTCGCCGTTGAGCTGCTGGCGTCCTCGGAAGGCATCGGCTTCCTGATGGTGTGGGGCCGGCAGCTGTTCCAACTCGACGTGGTGTTCGTCTGCATCCTGGTGATCGGCATCGTCGGTCTGGTGATGGACCGCGGGCTCAATGTCGTCGATCGCGCCGCAGTGCGCTGGCCGCGTCCGGCCCTGGCGGAACACCGCACCGCGCGCGGCGGATATCGTCTGCTGTCATGGCTCTTCCCGGCGGGACTGCTGGCTGCATGGGCCGCCGCGAGCGCTTCGGGTGCTATCAGTCCGACAATGTTGCCATCGCCGGCGGCGGTGCTGTCGGTGCTCGGCCACGGTCTCGCCGATGGATCGTTCGAAAGCGCGATGGGCCTCAGCCTGCAACGCGCGTTCATCGGCCTCGCGCTCGGCGCCAGCAGTGGCTTTGTAGTCGGTCTGGCGATGGGTCTGAACCGCCCACTCGACCGTTTGTTCAATGGCACGCTCGCGGCGCTGCGGCTGGTCGCGATTTTCGCGTGGATTCCGTTGCTGACCGCCTGGGTCGGGCTGGGCGAAGCGTCGAAGATCACTTTCGTGGCGATCGCCAGCTTCTTTCCGATGCAACTGGCGGCCTATCGCGGCGTCGCGACGCTGTCCCCGCATCTGATCGAAGCGTCGTGGACGCTGCGGCTCGGCGGAATCGACCGGCTGCGCTGCCTGGTGCTGCCCGGCATCGCTCCTTCTGTGTTTGCCGGACTGCGGCTGGCGCTGCTGCAATGCTGGATCGGCACGATGGGCGCCGAGTACTTCATGCCCTCTGGGGGAGGCATCGGCAGCCTGATGATCGGCGCCCAGCAGATGTTCCGGACCGACGTGGTGCTTGCTGCGATGGTGATGATCGGCGTGGTCGCCGCGCTGCTCAACGCGATCGGCAGCAGGATCGAAGCTCGCGCAACCCGTTGGAGATCAGCATGAGCGCTGCACCACTGGTGTCGTTCAGAAACGTGCACAAGTACTTCCAGCTCAACGGCGCGCTTCTGCACGCGGTGAACGGCTTCGACCTTTCGATCGCCGAAGGCGAGTTCGTCGCCATTGTCGGCGGCAGCGGCTGCGGGAAATCGACTCTGCTGCGGCTGCTTGTCGGCCTCGACCGCGACTATCAGGGCGACATCCTGATCGATGGCCTCCCGCTGCCCGGAATCGGCAGCGACCGCGGCATTGTGTTCCAGGAGCATCGGCTGTTTCCGTGGCTCACCGTCGAGCAGAACATCGCGCTCGGCGTGATCAACGATCGCTTGTCGAAGGCCGAGCTCGCTACCTCCCTCGCCGAGCATATCGCACTGGTCGGACTGCGTGGCTTCGAGAAGGCGCTCCCTCACCAGCTCTCCGGCGGCATGGCGCAGCGGGTCGCGATCGCGCGGGGCCTGGTGGCGAGCCCGCGCATCCTGATGCTGGACGAGCCTTTCGCGGCGCTCGACGCGCTGACGCGGCATCAGATGGAAGACGAACTCCACCGCATCGGCGCAACCCGCAACGTCACCACCGTGTTGGTCACTCACGACGTCGAGGAGGCGATCTATCTGGCCGATCGCGTCGTGGTGATGACGCCGCGCCCCGGCACCATCAGGGAGATCGTCGCCGTCGACCTGCCGAGGCCGCGCGACCGCACCGCCCCAGCGTTCCTCGATTTGCGGAAGTCGATTCTGCGACTACTGACGGCCGACGACGTCGGCGTGCACGACACACCACGGGTCACTGCGCTTCTCCCCGTGGCGATCTGATCCCCTTTCACCTCGATTCTCCCAACGCCAGGACTGTTTTGATGACCACCAAGCGCAACGTGCTGTTCATCATGTGCGACCAGCTGCGATACGACTACCTCGGCGTATCCGGCCATCCGCGATTGAAGACCCCGAACATCGATGCACTGGCGCAACGCGGCGTCCGCTTCGTCAATGCCTATGTGCAGTCGACGATCTGCGGCCCGTCCCGGATGAGCACCTATACCGGCCGTTACGTGCGGTCCCATGGTTCGACCTGGAACGGCATCCCGCTGCGGGTCGGTGAACCGACCCTGGGTGATCATCTCAAAGAGATCGGCGTCCGTAACGTCCTGGTCGGCAAGACGCACATGGTGCCGGATCGCGAGGGCATGGCGCGGCTCGGCATCGTGCCGGATTCGCTGATCGGCGTTCACGTCTCGCAATGCGGCTTCGAGCCGTACGAGCGCGACGACGGTCTGCATCCGGACGGTCCGTACGATCCGACGCCGGACTACGACGCCTATCTGCGCAGCCAGGGCTTCGACGCCGACAACCCCTGGGAGGCGTGGGCGAATTCCGCCGAGGGCGGCGACGGCGAACTGCTCAGCGGCTGGCTGCTCTCGCATGCCGACAAGCCGGCGCGCGTCCCCGATGAACATTCGGAAACGCCCTATATCACCCGCCGGGCGATCGAGTTCATCGGCGAGGCGGAAGCCGATGGGCGGCCATGGTGTTTGCACCTGTCATACATCAAGCCGCACTGGCCCTATATCGTGCCGGCGCCGTATCACGATCGCTACGGTGCAGACGACGTCCTGCCGGTGGTGCGGTCCGATCGTGAGCGGCAGCACCCGCATCCGATCTTCGCCGAGTTTCAGCACGAGCGCGTGTCTCAGGCGTTCTCGCGGCCGGGCGTACGTGAACGGGTAATCCCGGCCTATATGGGGTTGATCGAACAGATCGACGACCAACTCGGGCTGCTGTTCGCCTATCTCGACGAACGCGGACTGACCGACGACACCCTGATCGTGTTCACCTCCGATCACGGCGACTATCTCGGCGACCACTGGCTCGGCGAGAAGCAGATGTTTCACGACGTCTCGGTGAAGGTACCGTTGATCGTGGTCGATCCGTCGCCTGCAGCCGACGCTACGCGCGGCACGGTTTCGGAGGCGCTGGTCGAGCAGATCGATCTGGCGCCGACCTTCCTCGATTATTTCGGCGGCCGGCCCAAGCCGCACATTCTCGAGGGACGGTCACTGCTGCCGCTGCTGCGCGGCGAGCGCGTCGAAAACTGGCGATCCTACGTCTTCTCGGAATACGACTACGCACTGGATCGCGCTCGCATCTCGCTCGGAACGCCGGTGCCTGATTGTCGGCTGACGATGGTGGCCGATGGTCGCTGGAAGGCGGTGTTCGTCGAGGGATTCCGCCCGATGCTGTTCGACCTCGACAATGATCCGCACGAGTTCGAAGATCTTGGTGACAGCGAAGATCATGCCGAGGTGCGGCAACGCCTGTCCGATGCGTTCTTCGCCTGGGCACGGCGGCCACGCAGCCGCATCACCCGCTCGGACGAGGCGATCGCGGCGAAAGACGATGCGCAGCGTGCCTACGATCGCAATATCGAATCCGGCGTCCTGATCGGCTATTGGGACGAGACGGAGCTCGCCGAGGAACGCGCCAAGCGCGCCCGATATCTGGCATCGCGCCGGCCAGACTGACGGCCGGTGCAGGTCAAGCCTGACCGGCGCCTGGCGCAGCGCGTCCGGAGCCTTCTATTTTACGTCCACATGCGCGACGTCATCGACGCTGCGGCCGTCCTCGTGGGTCCAAACAAATCTGAAATCGGTCGGGCCGGAGATTCGGGCGTGGAATATGAGATAAGGGTTGGCTGATGTCGCGTTGCGGAAGTCGACGTTCAGTACCGGCGCGCCGTTGGCTTCGGCGATGAAGCTCGCCAGGAAATCGCGTGCGATCGGCTGACCGTTCGGCGTCTTGCGCAGGCCGGTCTCCATCGGATGCTCCAGCAGCGTTCGGATCTCGACGACTTCGCCGACCGTGGCGACGGAGGGTAGCTTGAGACGTGGACGACCGGTCAGCGGCACCGTCATGTCAGGCAGCCTCCGACGCTCACTTTGATCTCAGCGGCGGCGCGGTTCACGGTGCCGTCGCTGTGCTCGGCAAACACCAGCAGCATCTGTTTCTCGGCGAGCCGGATACGCATCGACACCTGCGCCCTCCCGGACGCCGGCGAGAGCCTGAAGCTGGCGATGCCGGGCGTCGGATTCTTCGTCGCCACCAGATGGATGGCGCGGACGTAACGCTCCGCGGTCATCGGGCTGTCGACCACCACGGTGACCGGGACAACGGCGCCGTTCTCCGCGGTCTCCGGCACCTGCAGCGCGATGCCGCCGTCGCGCGGCGTCGCGTTGCCGATCAGATCGCGGATCGCCGCGTCGACCTCGTCCGAGGTGGACGCCCGCGCGAACGGCACGATGGAGGCGACCAGGCCGACAGATGCGGCGATCAGCATCTGGCGGCGGTCGACGGCCAACGGAAGATCGTCGAGGTGCTGCATCAGCTGAACGCATCCTTGGTGATGCTCGCATACCAGGAGTCGGCGTACTGCGCTTCGAGCTTGCGCTGCAGCTTCTTCTCGGCGAGCGGTCCGCGCGGCGACACCCCGCCGGAGTTCGGCGTTTCGACGAAGCCCTTTTCGCTCGGCCGGAACACGCCGACGACCGAGATGCCGTAGTCGTCGCCGACATGACTGTAGCAGGTGTTGAAGTAGACCGGATCCTTCGGCGGTTCACGCCCTTCCAGCAGGGCGACGGCGGACGCCACCGCCTGCTTCGAGGTCGAGTTGGCGATGAAGCCTGACTTCGGCAGCGGTCCGCCGATATTGGCGTCGCCGATGACGTGGATGTCCTTCGCCTTGACCGCCTCGAAGGTGTACGGATTGACCGGGACGAAACCGGTCTCATTGACGAGGCCGGCGTCGACGGCGATCTTCGCCGCGGACTGCGGCGGGATGACGTTGCCGACGTCGACCTTGTGGCGCGTGCCGAACTCGGTCCGGAACACTTTCTCCTTGGTATCGACCGAAACCACCTTGCCGTCCTTGCTACCAGGCACCCATTCGATCAGGCCGGGATAGAGTTCGTTCCAGGCATCCTGGAACAGCCCCTGCTTGGAGAACGCGTCCTTGGCGTCCAGCGCGATGATCTTGGCGCGGGGCTTGTGCTTCTTCAGGTAGTTGGCGACCAGGCTGATACGCTCGTAGGGGCCTGGCGGGCAGCGGAACGGATTGGCGGGAATCGCGAATCCGACGACGCCGCCATCGGGCAGGGCTTCGAGCTGCTTGCGCAGCAGCAGCACCTGCTCGCCGCGCTCCGGCACCCAGGCGTGCGGGAAAATCTGCGCCGCGTCTTGATCGTAGCCGGGTAGCGCGCCCCATTTGATGCCGATGCCGGGCGACACGATCAGCTTGTCGTAGGCGATTGTCTTGCCGCTGCGCAGCTTGACGACTTTCTTGTCCGGTTCGATCGCGTCGGCCCAATCGTGGATGAAGTTGATGCCGCGCTTCTTCAGGGCGACGTACTGATGCGTGATGTCGGACAGCGTGCGCGTGCCGCTGAGGAGCAGGTTGCCGTAGGGGCAGGTGACGAAAGATTTCTGTGGCTCGATGACGGTGACGTCGATGTGCGGAAAATTGATGCGGGCGAAGCGAGCCGCCGAGGCGCCGCCAAAGCCGCCGCCGATGATCACCAGGCGGGCGCCATCCTTGGCGTGGAGTAACGAGGGAGCCGCGAAGGTGGCGAGGCCGGCAGCGGCCAGTTTGCCGAAGGAGCGGCGGGAGATGCTGGTCATGATGTCCTCTTCAGCGCGGCAAGGATGAGAAATAGTCGGCCAAAGTGGCGACCTCGGCTTCGGAGTAGCCGCGTGCGATGCGCGGCATGATGGTCGCGGCTGGCCGCTGGTTGTTGCGAAACTCGTCCCAGACCAGAACGAAGGAGTCGCGTTTGTAGCCGGCGAGTTCGGGCGTTCCGCCCTGGCCCTTGCCGAACTGGCCGTGGCAGCCCGAGCAGGCCTGCACGATCAGTGGCGGCGGGAGACCCGTCTTTTTCTTTTTGTGCACCTCTGCGAGTGAGGGAGTCGCTGCCACCGCCAGCGCGGCGGCGGCAAGAACTAATGAAACAACCGATGAACGTGTGACTGACATGAAGTCCCCCGTGGTGAGTCAAACTGATTGTCGGAGAATGCGGCGCTGAACCGGCGTGTCGTCGAGCCCGAACAGCGGGCGCAGATGGACGCCGAGCCAATTGCCGGGCAGTGCGGCCGCGATCCACAGCCAGCCGTGCAGACTTCCCGACGCGATGCCGGAAAACATCGCGCTGATGTTGCAGCCGGTCGCGACGATGGCACCGGCGCCGAGCAGCAGGCCTCCGACCACCGAGGCGATCAGATGCAGCGGCGCGATCCGCCATTGCGGAGAAAAACGGCCTGCAAGTCCCGCAGCCAGCAGCGCGCCGACGATGACGCCGACGTCCATGATCGACGTGATGTCGGCCGAGAGCGGACGATGCAGCGCTTCGGCACGGGTTGGATTCTCCCAGAATGTCCAGAACACCGGATCGGCGCGCCCGGTGGCGTCCGCGATCTTCGAACCCCACAGCGCGAAGGCTTGGGTAATTCCCCAGGGACGTCCGGCGACTAGCAGCGTCGCGAAGTTCAGCATTGCGAGCGCGAGCGCTGCCCAGGCGAACGGCGATAGCTGCTGCGGTTGCGTTCGCCAGATCGAAGCCGCTTCCCCATGTCGGCGTCGCTCGTGCAGAAGCGCGATGCGCCACAACAGTAAGAACACCGCCGCGTAAAGGGCGAGGACAGGCAGCAGGCCCAGCATGGCCAGCAGCGATACGCCGGGCAACGTCGGCAGATCTGTCCATAATTCTGCGTGCTGCGCGGCGAGTGTTGCGCCAACGACGATGAACAGCAATGTGACCAGCATCCGAGTTGAGCCGCCTCCGACCGTGTACAGCGTGCCGGATGCGCAGCCCCCGCCAAGCTGCATTCCGATCCCGAACGCAAAGGCGCCTGCGGCCAATGCAATCCCGGCGGGAGAGACGAATCCGCGCACCGGCTGGCCGAACACCGCTCCGGCGTCCAGCGCGGGCAGAAAGGTCACGGCAGCCGCGGCGAGCATCAGGCATTGCGCACGAACATGTGCGGTTCGGCCGTCGCGCAATAGCGCACGAAACCCGGCACTGAATCCGAACGTCGAGCGATACAGCGCGTATCCGAGTGCGATGCCGACGCCCCACAGCGCGACGCTGCGCCAGTCTTGCGCCACGACTGCGCCTCCAGCGAGCGCCAGCACAACTGCGAAGCCGACGACAGGCCACTGGACGTGCGCCCGAAATGAGATGAGAAGCCCAAACACTTTTCAAACAGAGCTCATGGAATTCATCGTATCGAAGCCGCAGGCGGCTGGAATCTCAAGCCGGTGGAAGTCGGACTCGCAAAATAAGCAGCAATCACTTCATGCGATCGGATGATCAGCATGACGTTCTCTCTGCATTGCAGAAATCACGCGCACTGTTCTCTTTGCTGGCGGCATCTGGATATTGAGGGCCTTGCGTACGAGCGCGCGCGGGAAAAACTGTTCGAGGACAAGGTCACCAGGCTGCGACAGCCCGTCGCGGATGCGAAGTGAGTGCTCGTTGTCGACGAAGCGATCTTGCTCAGTCGATGTGCGGTTGCACCCCAGCATCGATTAGCGTGGCCGGGAGCGCGCGAAGTGCGTGGGGGACGTCAGGGTTCACCGAGGAAGGTGCGGCCAACTTCTGGGTGACGTGGATCGTGCAATCGCCTTCTCGACCGACAATGGCGGTCGTTGATGTCGACGTCGGCGTGTTGCCGAACCGTCGCGGCATGACGTTCTCCTGGACATGATGATTGGAGTAATGCATTGCGCAAACCGGATGCTGCGGAGATAAAGCTATCTTTTGATACAGCTAGGATTGACTTTGATTAGCGTGTCGACGACACGAGGCCCTCATCAAGTGTAAGGGCCGTCATGAAAACACTGCTGTCGATCGCTTCCGCGATGCTCGCCGTTTCGTCGCTCGTGCTGTCGCCCGCGCGTGCGGACGAGGCGCTTCGAATCGGGGCGCCGCTGCCGCTCACTGGTGCGCTGGCGCCGGAAGGTGCGAAACTGAAGCAGGGTTATGAGCTCTGGCAGGACAAGGTCAACGCCACCGGCGGCGTAAAAATCGGCGACAAGAAGCAGAAGGTCGAGCTCGTCTATTACGATTATCAGTCGACCACGCCGAAGGCGGTCCAGCTCGCCGAAAAGCTGATCAGCGACGACAAAGTCGATTTTCTTTTCTCGCCGTTCGGCTCCGGCGCGGCCAAGGCGGTGAGTGCCGTCGCGGAGAAGTACGGCGTCCCGCTGCTGGCCTCCAGCGCGTCGTCCGCCGAAGTCTTCGACCAGGGCTACAAGAATCTGTTCGGTCTCTACACCGACAACAGCACGCTCAGCGAGCCGATCGCCGAATTGATCAAGGTGAAGCTGCCGACCATCAAGCGGGTTGCGATCCTGGCCCGCAACGATCTGTATCCGTTGTCGCTCGGTAATGAATTCGAGAAGAGCGCCAAGAAGCGTGGCTTTGAAGTGGTGTTTTACGAGAAGTACCCTATCGGGACGCTCGATCACTCCTCCGCGCTGACCCAGCTGCGGGCGGCGAAGCCCGATTGGGTGGTGGTGACCGGCTACATCAACGATCTCATCCTGGTACGCAAGCAGGCAGCAGAGCTGAAGGTCGGCGGCCAAGTTTACACCCTGATCAACGGTCCTGCCTACAAGGAGTGGATCGACGCCGTCGGTCCCCTCGCCGAGAACGTCACCACCGCGAGCTGGTTTCACCCGGTACTGAACTACACCAGCGAGGACGTGTTTGGTTCGACCAAGGCGTTCGTCGAGCAGTTCAAGGCGAAATATGGCGCCGAGCCGGACTTCACCCAGGCCTCGGGCGCCGCGGTCGGCGTCATCTTGCAGACCGCGATCGAACGGGCTGGCTCGAAGGATCGCACCGCGGTGCGCGAACAGCTCGCCAAGGGGAATTTCAAGACCTTCTTTGCACCCGTCTCGTTCGGTCCGACCGGCATCGCCAATTCCTACATCCCGCCGGTTTATCAGATTCAGCAAGGGAAGGTTCAGGTCGTTCTGCCGGCCGAACTCGCCACCGCTCCCTTCCGCGCGAACGCCGCGGACTGATCGGACGAGATCGACGGCCGGATGTCGTCGCTGCTGGTGGTCACGAAGGTTTAGTGATGCTTTGGATTCAGGTGCTAGTGAACGGGCTCGCCCTCGGTGGCCTGTACGCCTGCATTGCGGCCGGATTTTCCCTGGTCTGGGGTGTTCTCAATATCATCAACATCCTCCACGGTTCGTTGATCGTGCTCGGCGGCTACCTGGCGTTCTTCGCTCATCAGCAATTCGGCGTCAGCCCGTTCGTGCTGGCGCCGTTCGCCGGCGCGGCGACCTTCCTGATCGGTTTCGCCCTCCAGCGTTTCGTCGTGAACCCGGTGATGGGCAGGCCGGTGCTGATCACGCTGGTGCTGACCTTCGGCCTCAATCTGTTTCTCGACAACGCCATGCTGGCGACGTTCAAGGCCGACTATCGCAAGATCAACCTGCAGCCGCCGCTCGGCGTGGCTGAATTCGGCAATATCATCGTTCCGATCGACCGCATCTATGCAACGGCGGAGGGGCTGGCGCTGGTCGGCGCGCTTTGGCTGCTGCTGCGCTTCACCCAGCTCGGGCGCGCGATCGTCGCGGTGAGAATGGACCGTGATGCGGCAGCGCTGATGGGCATCAACGTGTCGTGGACCTACGCGATCGCCTTCGGTCTGGGCACCTTCATGGCCGGTGCTTCGGGGGCGCTGCTGGCCGCGATCTTCCCGATCTCACCGGTGTCCTCGAGCGGCTATTTGGGCAAAGCCTTCGTGATCTGCGTGCTGGGCGGCCTCGGCAGCATTCCCGGGGTGGTGCTGGGTGGATTCGTCCTCGGCGTAATCGAGAGTTTCGGCGCGCTGGCGCTCGGGCCTGAGAATGCGCTGACGATTTCCTTCGTGCTGCTGCTGATCCTGCTGGTCGTGAAGCCGACGGGGCTGCTGGGTCGGAAGGGCTTCGCCTGATGCTGTGGCGGGTATTCGGGGCCGGCGTTATCTTACTCGCCCTCGCGGCGTTGCTTGGGTTCGGCGACAATTATTTGCTGCGGCTGGCCTCGACCGCCGCGATGTACGCAACGCTCGCCGTCGCCTGGAATATCGTCGGCGGTTTCTGCGGTTATCCGTCGTTTGCCACGGCAGCATTCTTCGGATTGGGCGCCTATGTGGGCGGCGTATCTCTTTCGCACGGAGTCCCGCTGTATGTTGCATGGATCGGGGCTGGTCTGGCGACTGCGACGTTCGCCGCCGCATTGGGATTGGCTATCCTTCATCTGCGTGGCCACTATTTCGCGATCGGCAGCCTGGTGATTGCCGACGTGCTGCGGGAAATCACGACCACTTGGACGTCGCTGACCGGTGGCGGCATGGGGTTGAATGTGCCGTTGCTCGCGGGCGGCCCGGAGGTGCAGGCGCGGCTGGTGCTGACCGCGATGCTTGCCGTCGCAATCGCAGCATGGCTGACCTCGCTGTGGATCGCGCGCGCGCGGCTCGGCGTCGCTCTCCGTTGCATCGAGCAGAACGAGGACGCCGCACAAGTCATCGGCGTCGACACGAGCGCAGCGAAGATCGCGGCGTTCACGATCTCCAGCCTGTTTGTCGGAACGGTCGGGGCGATCTACGCATCCTGGGTCAACTATATCGATCCTACCGACGTTTATGACGTCTCGCTGTCGGTGAAGCCGATCATCATGGCGATGCTCGGCGGCGTCGGAACACTCGGTGGTCCGGTGATCGGCGCGATCGCCTTCCTCGGGCTAGAAGAACTGATCTGGCGCAACAGCCTGGAGTTTCACGCCGGCATTCTCGGGCTTCTGGTTGTCGCGCTGGTGCTGTTCCTGCCGGGCGGCCTGCGGGACCTGCAGGGACGGGGCGCTTGGCATTGGCTCACCGCGGTTATCCGGAGGAGGCCCCGATGACGGCGCTGCTGCGGTTCGCCGGTGTGTCGAAGAAGTTCGGCGGCTTGCTGGCGCTGGACAACGTCACGGTCGCCCTGCAGGAGGGCGAGATCATTGGCCTGATCGGTCCGAATGGCGCCGGCAAGACGACGTTCGTCAATGTCGTCACCGGTGTGCTCGCGCCGTCGTCGGGCACCATTCACTTCCGCGATCGGCGGATCGACGGGATGCGGCCGGATCAGGTAGCGCGGGCCGGGATCGCGCGCACCTTTCAGATCGTCCAGCCGTTTCCGCGTCTCACCGCGCGCGAGAACGTTGCGGCGGCGGCGCTGTTCGCGGGCGGCGTCGACACGCCCGCCGAGGCGCGCCGCATTGCGGACACGCATCTCGCATTCTGCGGTCTGGCGCGCGAAGCCGACAAGCCGGCGGGTTCGTTGACCCTTGCGGGGCGGAAGCGGCTCGAACTCGCCAAGAGCCTCGCCGCCGGGCCGAAGCTGCTGTTGCTCGACGAGGTCAACGCCGGACTGAACGCGGCCGAGATCGACGACGCCTTGCGGTTGATCGCCGAAATCGCCGACCGCGGCATCACCGTGCTGTTGATCGAGCATCTGATGAAGGTGGTGTCACGCTCGTGCCGCCGCCTGTTGGTGCTGCACCAGGGTAGGCTGATCGCCGACGGCGCGACGGCGCAGGTGATGACCGACGACGGCGTCATCGAGGCTTATCTCGGCCGGCGCTGGGCCGAAGCACAGCGGGGTGCTGGAATATGACCGCGCCATTGCTGCAGGTCAGCGACCTTGCGGTCGGTTACGGCGACGTCCAGGTGGTCTGGCAGGTCGATCTGACGGTCGAGCAAGGCCGCGTGGTGGCGCTCGTCGGTTCCAATGGCGCGGGCAAAACCACACTGCTGCGCGCCATCTCGGGGCTGCTACCGACTCGGCACGGCAGCATCACGGTTGCCGGCGAGCGCCTGGAGGCGGCGCGTCCAACTGACTTTGTTCGCCGCGGCATCGTCCACGTTCCGGAAGGCCGGCGACTGTTCGCCGGCTTGTCGGTGTTCGACAATTTGATGCTGGGGGCTTATCTGCGCAACGACAAGGCCGCCGTCTTCGCCGATCTCGAGCGGATCTTTACGTTGTTTCCAAGGCTGCGCGAGCGACGCAGACAGGACGCCTCGACGTTGTCCGGCGGCGAGCAGCAGATGTGCGCGATCGGGCGTGGCCTGATGGCGGCTCCGAAGCTGCTGTTGATTGACGAATTGTCGCTGGGGCTGTCGCCGTTGGTCGTCGACGAACTGATCGCGGCGCTGCGACGCGTGAACGCCGAGGGCACCAGCCTTCTGGTCGTCGAGCAGGACGTGGCGACCGCCCTCGAATTTGCAGATGATGCCTATGTCATCGACCAGGGCCGCACGGCCGCGTCAGGCCCTGCCGCCAGCATCGCCACGGATCCGTCGATCCGCGCCGCTTATCTCGGCCTCTGACGTCCATCAACAAGGTTCAACTGCATGACGCGCGAACGACCGCAGGTCGAATACTTCTTCAGCTTCATTTCACTCTGGTCCTATGTCGGCAGCCTGGTGTTCCAAGACATCGTCCGCCGCCACGACCTGCAGGTCGTCTACAAGCCGATCGATCTGATGGCGATCTTTGCCGCCGGCGGCGGCAAGCCGGTGCGACAGCGGCCGCTGCAGCGGCAGGCTTATCGGCTGGTGGAGATGGAGCGCTGGAAAGCGATCCGCGGCATTCCGCTGGTGACCTGGCCGAAATTCTATCCGGCCGACCCGTCTCTCGGACATCGCCTGCTGCTCGCCGCAATCGAGGAGGGCTCCGACGTCTCCGCCTTCGTGCATGCCGGGCTGAAGGCGGTGTGGGCGGATGAGCTGAACATCGAGGATCCGAACACGTTGATCGAACTGGCCGACCGCAGCGGCCTCGATGGCGGTCGCCTGCTGGCGCGCGCGGCTGATCCAGAGCTGATCGCGTGCGAAGCCCGACTGAGCACGGAGGCGGTCGACCGCCGTTTGTTCGGCGCGCCGTTCTATTTCTACCGGGGCGAGCCGTTCTGGGGGCAGGACCGGCTCGATCTACTGGAGCGGGCGATCGCGTCCGGCCGGCCGCCGATCCTCCCTCCTGCGGGGATCTGAGACGCGCAGTAGGCGTAACGGTCGCCGCGCATCTCATTCCGCAGCGGACGTCAAGCCGACTGGGCCGCTTCGACGACGGTGACCGTTCCGGGACCGGCCCGATCCTCACCCCCGTGTCGGCCTGCTGTCGCGCCCGTGCGTCTCCGGACGATGGCGCGCCTTTCCGGCGCCGTACCACGGCAGCAGCCAGCGCACGGCGCGTTCGAAGCGATGAAGAACTGCCCCCCACCCCACCGCGACGCCCTCGCCGATAGTGACGTCCTGCGCCCACACCGGGCCGGACGCCAGCAATGCCGTGACCGCCACCGCAAGCGCGGCAGCCGTCTTGCGCGCGCCCAGGCCGGATCATCGAAGACGTCCGTGTCCCGTTCGAGCGCCCGCGCGACCCCGGCCTGCTGACAGCCAGCGAATTCGTCGCCTTGAAGCGCACTTCCTCGATTTGCTACGGAGTTCCGGGGGCGCTGAGCGAGGCTCGCTCTCGAAGTCGGAACCTGGCAGTGCCGCGCCCGCAGCCTACCCCAGGAAGCTGCCGGCTCTGGTGGTTTCGGAAACCGGCAGCCGTGCGTTCGGCTGCTCGAGCGGACGAAACGCCTCGGGAAGGGCGTCGCGCTCGCCGCGTCGGCCGATCGCGATGGCGATCTGCACCTCATGATCGTCCGGCACCTTCAGCTCCGATGCGGCCCGTTCGATATCGAAGCCGCCGATGCCGTGCGCCGACCATCCGGCCAGTGACGCCTCAAGCGCAAGGTAGGCCCACGCTGCGCCGGCATCGAACGCATGGGTGCGGCTGGGAACCTCCACATCGGAGCCCGGCGGGCGTACCGTCGTCTTCGAAACCAGGATCACGAGTGCGGACGCATTCTTGGCCCAGCTTTGGTTTCGTTCGTAAAGAAGCCCGAGGAAGCGATCGAAGTCCGAACTGTCGCGCTTTGCGTAGAGGAAACGCCAGGGCTGCGAGTTGTAGGACGACGGCGCCCAGCGCGCCGCCTCGAACAGGCGGCTGAGCTCGTCGTCCGCGATCGGTTCTCCAGTAAAGGAACGGGGCGACCAGCGATTGGGAAATACGTCTGAGACCGAGTGATGAGGGACTCTTTGGCCGTTGTTGCTCATATGAGGTGCTCGGGATTGCTGACTTGGCGAATGTTGTCGTTCGGTGGCGGGTCATCCGAACCGGTGTGCCGAGATGCTGTCGGAACCAGCCTTTCCGATCAATCGCCCGGTGAACAAAATGATGATTGGCTCGCTACAAGGCCTGTCGGCGGCAGTTCCATTCTTCGGCAGCGGCCGTGTCCGAGCCGAATTTCGTGCTGCAACCAGGCGAGCCTACGACGAGGCGAGGTCACCGCCGTTCTCAGGAGCTTCACTCCGTGTGTCGAACCGGCGTCTCGGCGAACGTAAATTGCCGCAGCGACGAGCTTCGGATCGTCGCACGCTCGTTATCCAGCTAGGTAATGATTAGTTCAAGTAATCAGTTATTTGGATGTCGATCGTCTACGACGCTCGCCGGATTTGAAATGGACACGGCAGCCTCGCCTCCCTAGCGTCATGGGTCCCGGTCCGCAGCGCAGCGACGGTGAGCGACGCATGGTCGGACCGGCAGGCAATCCATCGTTAATCGAGAAGAGGCCCTTCTGTATGAGCTTTCGTCCGTTACACGACCGCGTCGTCATCCGCCGTATCGAAGAAGCAGCCAAGACCAAGGGCGGCATCATCATCCCGGACACTGCGAAAGAAAAGCCGCAGGAGGGCGAGATCGTCGCCGTCGGAAGCGGCGCTCGCGACGAAAGCGGCAAGCTCGTGCCGCTCGACGTCAAGACCGGCGATCGCGTGTTGTTCGGCAAGTGGTCGGGCACCGAGGTGAAAATCAACGGCGAGGACCTACTGATCGCCAAGGAGTCCGACATCCTCGGCGTGATCGGCTGAGTCCGTCCCCGCTGACGCCTTCACCCTCATTTCGCATCACAATCACGGGACTACTATGCCAGCCAAGGACGTCAAATTCTCCACCGATGCCCGCGAACGACTTCTGCGCGGGGTCGATACTCTCGCCAACGCGGTCAAGGTCACGCTCGGTCCGAAGGGGCGCAACGTCGTAATTGAAAAGTCGTTCGGTGCACCGCGCATCACCAAGGACGGCGTCACAGTTGCCAAGGAGATCGAGCTCGAGGACAAGTACGAGAATCTCGGCGCGCAGTTGCTACGTGAGGTTGCCTCGAAGACTAACGACCTCGCCGGCGACGGCACCACGACCGCGACGGTGCTTGCCCAGGCGATCGTTCGGGAGGGCGCCAAGGCGGTCGCGGCGAGCCTCAATCCGCTAGACCTCAAGCGCGGCATCGATCTTGCTGTCGCGGAGGCGGTCAAAGACATCGAAAAGCGCGCCAAGCAGGTGCAATCGTCGGAAGAGGTGGCGCAGGTTGGCACTATTTCGGCCAATGGAGATGCGTCGGTCGGAAGAATCATCGCCACCGCAGTCCGCAAGGTGGGCAACGACGGAGTCATTACCGTCGAGGAAGCCAAAAGCCTCGAGACCGAACTCGATGTCGTCGAGGGCCTGCAATTCGACCGTGGCTACCTGTCTCCCTATTTCGTCACCAATGCCGACAAGCTGCTGGTCGAATTTGAAGAACCCTACATCTTGATCCACGAGAAGAAGCTGACCTCGCTGCAGCCGCTGCTTCCGATCCTCGAATCGGTGGTGCAGACCGGCAAGCCGTTGCTGATCGTCGCCGAAGACGTCGAGGGCGAGGCGCTGGCGACTCTTGTGGTCAACAAGCTGCGCGGCGGCTTGAAGATCGCAGCCGTCAAGGCGCCCGGCTTCGGTGATCGCCGCAAGGCGCAACTCGAGGACATCGCGATCCTCACGGGTGGGCAGACCATCTCGGAGGATCTAGGCATCAAGCTTGAGAAGGTCACGCTCGCGCAGCTCGGTCGGGCAAAGCGGGTCCGGATCGACAAGGAGAACACCACGATCGTCTCCGGCTCCGGCAAGAAGAAGGATATCGACGCCCGCATTGCGCAGATCAAGGCACAGGTCGACGAGACCACGTCCGATTACGATCGCGAGAAGCTGCAGGAGCGGCTGGCTAAGCTCGCCGGCGGCGTCGCTGTGATCAGGGTCGGCGGTGCGACCGAGGTCGAAGTCAAGGAGCGCAAGGACCGCGTCGACGACGCGCTCAACGCCACGCGTGCGGCGATCGCCGAAGGCATCGTGCCGGGTGGCGGCGTCGCGCTGCTGCGTGCCAAGGCTGCGGTCGCGAAGCTGCGCCAGCCCAATGCCGACGTCCAGGCGGGAATTCAGATCGTGCTGAAGGCGCTGGAAGCTCCGGTTCGTCAGATCGCAGAGAATGCCGGCGTCGAGGGCTCGATCATCGTTGGCAAGATCCTTGAAAACCGGTCGCAGACGTTCGGCTTCGATGCCCAGACCGAACAATATGTCGATCTGATCGAGGCCGGAATCGTTGATCCTGCAAAGGTGGTGAGAACTGCTTTGCAAGACGCCGCCTCGATCGCCTCGCTGATCGTGACGACCGAGGCCCTGGTCGCGGAGATCCCGAAGGACAAGCCTGGCTTCGCAACGGCTCCGGGTGGCGCCGAGTTCTGAAGCCGAAGCATCGACTTGTGTAGCGACGAGGGCCCGATCAGCAGTCGGGCCCTCGTTCGTTCCGGAGACGCCAAGCCGATGCGATCTCAATCATCTATTGAGCGTTCTCTGGTAGCTTTACGAGGACATGCACAACGCGATTACACTCCGTAGAATCCGTACAACGTAGATAGTAGTCATGATGGAATTTCATTCTGTTGCCGTTCGGATTTCGAGTGTGTTTGCGCCGATCAGGACGACGGTAGTTGCATTGCTCGTGCCGTCGGCGTGGCGAGAGATCTTTGCGGTCCCCACGCCAAAGGCTGTGAACAAAGTTACCGAACTGCTGACGAGTGACTCGGAATCTCCAGAATTGCGTCGTCTGCGCGAGAGCAACTCCAGGCAGGCCGAGCAGATCGGACAGCTGGTCCAGGCGATCAACAACATGGCGCAGGGCCTGTGCATGTTTGACGGCGATCAGCGCATCATCGTCTGCAACGACAAATACGCATCGATGTACGGCCTCGATCCCGAGACCGTTCGGCCCGGCACGCTTCGCCGCGACATGATCGAGCGGCTGGTTGCGGGCGGCATTCGGTTCGCCGGAGAGACGCCAGAATCCTATCTGCGCGAGCGCACCGAGGGCGTCGAGCGCGTCGTCGACAAAATTCATCGGCTTGCTGATGGTCGCATCATCGCGGTGTCGCGACGTCCGCTGAGCGGCGGCGGATGGGTGGCGACTCACCAGGACATCACCGAACTGAAGCAGCGCGAAGCATCCTTCCAGCTGCTGTTCGACAATAATCCAGTGCCGATGTGGGTCTGTGACCGTGCAACTTTGCGCTGCCTGGCTGTCAATCAGGCGGCGATCGATCACTACGGTCACCCGCGCGAAAGTTTCTTGGAGCTGCGGCTGACCGATCTGCGGGCAGTGCAGGCCGATGGCGACGCTGAGGTGCCGTCCTTCGGCACTGAGGCCGAGAGGCTGGAGCATCATCGCAAGAGCGACGGCAGTTTGATCGACGTGTCGATCTATGCCCGCGAGTTGGTTTACGACGGCGTCGACGCGGTGCTGATGTCGATGATCGATATCACCGATCGTCGGCTGGCGGAGCGTCGGATCGCCCATCTGGCACATCACGATATGCTCACCGGCCTTTTCAATCGGGCTGCCTTTACCGAGAGGCTCGACGATTTGTTGCGACAGGGCGACAAGCCGTTCGCGCTGCTGCTGGTGGATCTCGACCACTTCAAGGAAGTGAATGATATATTCGGACACGTCGTCGGTGACGCCTTCCTCAGCGCGGTCGCAGAGCGCCTGAGAGGGCCGGCGGCCGGTTACTTCCTGGCCCGGATCGGCGGCGATGAATTTGTGATCATCGCGGAGGGCAGCCAGCCGGATACAGCGCTGCAACTGGCCGAGCGGCTCTTGGCCATCTCCTCCGAGACGCTGTCGTTGCAGGGCCACGAGGTCGACATAGGCCTCAGCATCGGGATCGCGCTGTACCCCGACAACGGCGCCGACGCCGTTACGCTGATCGCAAACGCCGACGCGGTGCTATACCGCGTCAAGGGCGAAGGGCGAGGCAGTGCCCGCCTGTTCGAGCCGGACATGGACCACAAGATCCACGAGCGCCACGCTTTGGTGCGTGAATTGCGGCACGCCGTCGAGCGCGACGAACTCGTTCTTCACTATCAGCCACAGATTGCCGCGGACGGCCGCATTGCCGGCTTCGAGGCACTGGTGCGGTGGCTGCATCCCCGCCACGGGTTGCTGTCGCCCGGCCGGTTCATCGCGCTGGCCGAGGAGACCGGACTGATCGGCGACCTAGGGGAGTGGGTGTTGCGAGAGGCGTGTCGCGAAGCTGCGACTTGGCGGAAGCCACTCACTGTCGCCGTCAATCTGTCCCCGCTGCAGTTCCGGCAGAAGGATCTGTTCCAACTCATTCACGGCGTGCTGTTCGAGTCCGGGTTGCCACCCTTCCGGTTGGAGCTGGAGATCACCGAGAGCGTTCTGATGAACGATCGCATGGGCGCAATCAGCGCGCTGCGGCAGATCAAGGCGCTAGGTGTTCAGATCGCTCTGGACGATTTCGGCACCGGCTATTCCTCGCTGTCCTATCTGCAGTCGTTTCCGTTCGACAAGATCAAGCTCGACGCGCAGTTCGTAGCCGAACTCGGCTCGGGACCGCGGGCCGCGACTCTGATCCGCGGCGTCATCGCACTCGGGCATGGGCTCGACATGACGATGATCGCTGAAGGTGTGGAAACCGAAGCGCAACGTTCGTTCCTTCTGTCGGAGCGGATCGATCAGTTGCAGGGTTATCTGATCGGCCGTCCGATGCCGATCGAGAATTACGCCGCAATAATCGGCCTGGCCGCCGCTGCATGCGGAATGCCGGAGAGGACCGTTATGGCGTGACGGCAACGGTCGGCGTCAAGGAACCGATCCGATCGACGCCCGGCAGCGTAGGCCTCAGGGATATTTCGGACGTGTCGTCCTGTCTGGATGTATTCTGTCGGATCACTCTCCGAATGTTCGTGCTGTTAGAAGCGATTTCATCGGAACAGTTTTCCAAGAACACCGAAGCGCGGCGTAGGACTATCTTTCTTTCGTATCGCGACTAGTCACCGCATCGCCGACATCGCAAATATGCGAGCAGAATGCGGCTGGGTCGTATGAACGGTCGCTGCCGTGGAAACTGCTGACATCGGGTAGGTCATGACGAGACTTCCGCTACGAACCATTGAGGACGCGCCGGACGATGCCAAGCCGCGGCTGGTAGCGGCCGAAAAGAGCAACGGCTTCCTGCCGAACCTTGTGCGATTGCTCGCGAACGCGCCGGTGGCACTGGACGCGTATCAGACATTGGGAGCGATCAATGCGCGCGCGAGCCTGACGCTCGCCGAGCGTGAGGCCGTGCAGATTACGGCGGCGACCGTTCATGGTTGCGGCTTCTGCGTCGCCGGTCACACGGCGCTCGCCTACAAGCAGGCGGGCCTCTTGGAGGACGTCGTCGCGCCACTCCGCGAAGGTGCTCACGGCCCCGATGCAGGGCTCAACGCGGTTGCGGATTTCACGCGTGCCGTGATCCGGTCGCGCGGCGCGGTCGAGGGCGACGAACTTGCCGCTTTTCGAGCGGCTGGCTTCACCGATGCCGCGGCGCTGGAGGTCGTTCTCGGCGTCAGCCTCGCGACCTTGTGTAACTTCGCCAACAATCTCGGCCAGCCCGCACTCAATCCGCAGCTGGAGCCTTTCGCTTGGCACAAGTCCGCCCAGGCGGCCGAATAGCAGCGTCGCGAGCCACGAGATGTCCGGCGTTCCGACTGGGTTGATGGACTGGCTGACGTCCCATGCCGATGCGCTCGACACCAGTGCGGTGCGGGCCGCAGAGGTCCTGCCGCGGCTGGGCGAAGCGGGCCTGTTCCGTCTCGGCGTCGCCGCCGCGTCGGGCGGTGTCGGCGGCGACGTGACAGACGCCGTCTCGGCGATCGCCGCCGTCTCCGAGCTGTCGCTGGCAGCGGGTTTCGTGTTCTGGGGGCAGCGCACATTCATCGAGTATCTGCTGCAGAGCCCTAACGCCGCTCTGCGCGAACACAAGCTTCCCGATCTGCTCGCGGGCCGCCGGGCCGGCGCGACCGGGCTCTCCAACGCAATGAAGTTTCTGTCGGGATTTGAACCCCTGCAGATCAAATCCCGCAACCAGGGTCGCGACAAGCGCATCGACGGAAAGCTGCCCTGGGTCACCAATCTGCAGCCGGGTGGTTTCGACGTTGCAGCGGCGATTGAGGACGAACGCGGCGTTGCTTTCGTCGCGAGCCTGTCGTCCGACGACCGCGGACTGCGGCGATCACCCGATCTGGAGTTGATGGCGCTGCGCGGAACCAGCACGGCGGCGATCATCCTCGACGATGTGGTGATCTCTCCCGATCGGATCATTCACCCCGACGCGTGGGCCTGGCTGCCGACGGTGAGGCCGGCGTTTCTCGGCCTGCAATGTGGCATGTCGATTGGGTTGGCGCGGCGATCGATCACCGAGGCGTCGCGCGGTCTGGAGGCGGGCCGCGACATCCTCGCCGAGCCGCTCAAGCTCCTTGCAAAGGATCTGGCAAGAAACAAGGCGCAGCTGTTCGAGGGCTTGCTGGACGGGCGCTTCGAAGCAAGACCGGCGGCGTTGTTCCGTCTGCGGATCCGGCTTGCGGAGATCGCGCTCGAGGCGGTGCAGCTCGAACTGTCCGCGGCCGGCGGCAAGGCCTATCTGTCGCAGCCCGGACGCGAATTTCAACGGCGCTGGCGCGAGGCCGCTTTCATTCCGGTAATCACGCCGAGCCTCGTACAATTGAATACTGCGCTGCGCGCACACGAACAGCCGTCTGCGATCGGTGAACCCGCATGAGCGTATCGCCGGTCCTGGAGGCCAACGCCATTGCGCTGAACTACGCCGGCAATGGACCCGCGGTGCTGGAGGGCTTCGATTTCGCGCTGCAGGCGGGTGAGGTGGTCAGCATCCTCGGAGCCAGCGGGGTGGGCAAGTCCAGCCTGTTGCGAGTCATGGCCGGATTGCAGCGGCCGACCGATGGCGCCGTGCTGGTCAATGGCATCGCCGTCGAAGGTGCCCATCCGCGCGTCGCGATCGCCTTCCAGGACCCCAGTTTGCTGCCGTGGCTGACACTCGAGCGCAACGTCGCGTTTGGGCTCGATTTCAAGCACCAGCCGGAGCTTTCTGGTGATGAATTGCGTCGTCGCGTCGATACCGCGATTCAGGATGTCGGCCTGGTACATGCGCGGCGGCACTATCCGGCGCAACTATCCGGCGGAATGGCACAGCGCACGGCGCTGGCGCGCTGCTTGGCGCGGAGGCCGGAGATCCTGCTGCTCGACGAGCCGTTCGGCGCGCTCGACGAGGTGACGCGGGGCGAGATGCAGCATCTGCTCCTGGCGGTGGTGCGCACCTATCGCACCGCTGCCGTCCTGATCACCCACGACATCGACGAAGCGCTGCTGCTGTCCGATCGCGTGCTGCTGCTTGGCGGCGCGCCGGCGTCGGAGATCGGCGCCTGGCGGATCGACCTGCCGAAGCCGCGCGAAGATTACGTCGCCGAACTGGGCCAGATCCGAATCGAGATCTTGCGCACCCTGCGTGACACCGCAAAACGACACTGAGGGGACCGAACGATGGCCTTCGAAGACCAATTCTCCCGCCGCGACCTGATGAAGCTGTCGGCGCTGCTCACTGCTTCCGGCGCGCTGCCGCTGTTGCGGAGCTACGAGGCGCGCGCCCAGGAGGCCGACGCACCGGTGCGGATCGGCTATCTGCCCATCACCGACGCTACGCCGCTGCTGGTGGCGCATGGCAAGGGCTTCTTCGAAGCCGAAGGCCTCAAGGTGGAGAAGCCGGTGCTGTTGCGGAGCTGGGCACAGTTGCTGGAAGCGTTCATCTCCGGCCAGGTCAATGTCGTTCATCTGCTGTCGCCGATCACCGTATGGGCGCGGTTTGGCAGCAAGGCGCCAGCCAAGGTCGTCGCGTGGAATCATACCGGCGGTTCGGGCCTGACGGTGGCGCCGCAGATCGGCAGCGTGAAGGATCTCGGCGGCAAGACGATCGCGATTCCGTTCTGGTACTCGATCCACAACGTCGTGTTGCAGGCGCTGCTGCGCGAAAACGGCTTGACGCCGGTGACCAAGCGGACCGGCGAGCCTGCGGCGAGCGAAGTCAATCTGGTCGTGATGGCGCCGTCCGACATGGTGCCGGCGCTCGCATCCGGTCAGATCGCCGGCTTCATCGTCGCTGAGCCTTTCAACGCCACCGCGGAGACGCTCGGCGTCGGCAAGATCCTGCGCTTCACCGGCGACGTCTGGAAGGATCACGCCTGCTGCGTGGTGTTCATGCACGAGCGCGATCTGCAGCAGCGGCCGGAATGGACGCAGAAGGTGGTCAACGCGCAGGTCAAGGCCCAGCTCTGGATCCGCGGCAATCGGGCAGAGACCGCGGCACTGCTGTCGAAGGACGGCGTCAACAAGTACACGCCGCACGCCACCGCCGTGCTGGAGAAGGTACTGGCTGCGCCGGATGCGGACGTCGACGCGTATGTGAAGTCGGGTGCGATCCGTAATGCCGACTGGCGCGAGCGCCGCATCGATTTCCAGCCCTATCCGTTTCCCAGCTACACGGAAGAACTGGTGCGCCGTCTGAAGGACACGTTGATCGAGGGCGACCGCAGCTTCCTCGCCGCGCTCGACCCGGCGGCCGCCGCGAAGGAGTTGGTCGACGATCGCTTCGTCAAGGCGGCGGTGACGGCGGCGGGCGGGCTCGCCGCGTTCGGACTGCCGGATTCGTTCACGCGAACGGAAGTCGTGGTGGCGTGACGGCGAGCTGGACAAGCGCGGAAGCTAGCGCTGGCGTAGAGCGAGTCGGTCACTCTGGCGCCGTCGCCGCAGTGCGAAGCGCGACTGGGCGGCCCGCGCGTTGGCGTGGTCTGGCGACCAGCAGTCTGCTCGGCGCCGCCGGGCTGATCGTGTTGATTGTGCTGTGGTGGGTCGGAACCGACCTGATCGCGACGCCCGGCAGCTTCCTGCGGCATTTTTCGCCGACCAGCGCATTCGCCAGCCTTGCGCAACTCGTCACGCAATCCGATCTGCCGATTCATCTGCTGGTCAGCCTGCGCCGCATTCTGATCGGCCTCGGCATTGCGCTGCTGATCGGAGTGCCGGTCGGGCTCGCTGTGGGTAGCTCGCGTCTATTGAACGCGGCGACGTCGCCGGCCTTCCAGTTCCTGCGGATGATCTCTCCGCTGTCGTGGATGCCGATCGCTGTGATGGTGTTCGGCGTCGGCGACAGGCCGATCTATTTCCTACTGGCATTCTCCGTGGTGTGGCCGATCCTGCTCTCGACCGCCGATGGGGTCCGACGGCTGGAGCCGAGCTGGCTGCGGCTTGCCGCTAGCCTATCGGCGACGCGGTGGGAGACTTTGCGGCACGTCATCGTCCCCGGCGTGCTCGGTCATGTGCTGATCGGCCTGCGTCTCGCCATCGGCATCGTCTGGATTGTACTGGTGCCATGCGAAATGCTCGGCGTTTCGGCGGGGCTCGGTTACTTCATCCTGGATACGCGCGACCGGCTCGCCTAATCCGAACTGATGGCGATGGTGCTGCTGATCGGGCTACTCGGCTTTCTGCTCGATGCCGGCGCTCGCGCGCTGTATCGGCTCGCAGCGCGTAGCAGCTAGGGGCGATGACCATGTCCGACCATCCGTCGCTGAAGATCGCGATCGCCGGAAAAGGCGGCGTCGGCAAGACGACCGTCGCGGCGGCGCTGGCGCGCGCATTCACTCAGCGTGATCTGAAGGTGCTGGCAATCGACGCCGATCCCGACGCTAATCTGGCGAGCGGCTTGCCGCTCGACCGCACCGACCTTGCGCCTGCGCCCTTGGCGGCGCGCCGCGATTTGCTACGCGCTACGGCCAGCCAGCAAGGTGCATTGCCGGCTGGCCTGTTCCTGCTCAATCCGGTGATCGACGATGTGCCGATCCCGACCGTGTCCTGGGGCGGACGGCATCGCCTGGTGGTGCTGGGCTGGACAGGGCATGGCGGGCAGGGCTGCTATTGCGACGAGACCGCTGTTTTGAAACGGGTGCTGCAACGTATCGTCGCCGAGGCCGGCGAAGTGATCATCATCGATGGTGAACCAGGCCTCGAACATCTCAGTCGCGGCACGCTGGGGAGCGTTGACGTGTTGATCGCGGTGCTTGAACCCGGACGTCGCAGCGTGCAGACGGCGCTGACGATCCGCAGCCTGGCGGAGGATCTCGGCATTCCGCATTGCCTGCCGTTGCTGAGCGGCAGTCACGATGAGGTGGACGCGCGGCAGATCGAGCAGCAGTTGGGCGACTGGCCGTTGCTCGGCAGGCTGCCGTTCGACGCCGCCATTGCTCGGGCCGATCTCGACGGCGGATTGCCGCAGTTCGGCGCGGCCTATCAGGATGAGATCGACCGGGTCGTCGCGCAGCTAGTTGCGCTCGATCACCAACCACACGGCGCGCCGCGGTTCGCCCCGCGACCACACACCCATATCGGCGCTGACGGCCGGCCCTATACGCACAGCCATGGTGGAGCATCCGCCCACGACCACGAGCACTCCTGAACCATGGCAAAGCCCATCGAGCCATCTACTGGCAAGTCCGCTGCCAAATCGGTCAAGCAGTACAAGCGCGGATTTCCCGACAAGGCCGACGTGCTCGCACGCACGCCGGATCCTGGCGTGCGGGAGATGCTGGAGCACCTGGAGAGCTGCGGCGTCGACACCTGCTTCGACCGCTTCGATCGGCAGCAGCCTGGGTGCGATTTCGGATTGGAAGGGACCTGCTGCCGCATCTGCAACATGGGGCCCTGCCGCATCACGCCGAAGTCGTCGCAGGGCGTCTGCGGTGCTGATCAGGATCTGATGGTGGCGCGCAATCTGCTGCGTTCGCTCGCCGGCGGTGTCGCCGGCCACGGCACGCGCAGCCGTGAAGTGATCCTGGCCTTGAAGGCAGCCGCGCGCGGCGAGCTGCCGCAATCGCTGAAAGGGGAAGCGAAGATCCGTGCGGTCGCCAAGTCGTTCGGGCTCGATCCGGGCTCCAGCCTGAATGCGCTGGCCGAGCAGATCGCCGACATTCTGCTCGCCGACATGGCGCGCACCGAGCCGGGCATTCATCGCACGATGGCGTCGCTGGCGCCTGCCGAGCGCCTCGCGACCTGGGATGCGCTCGATATCATGCCGATCGGCTCCTATCACGAAGTGTTCGAGGCGCTCAGTCGCACTGGCGTCGGCACCGACGGCGATTGGCGCAACGTGATGCAGCAGTTTCTGCGCTGCGGCTTGGCGTTCTCCTGGAACAGCGTCACCGGTGGCGCGATCGCACAGGATTGCCTCTATGGCCCGCCGCGCCGCAGCCGGATCAAGACCGATTTCGCCGCGATCGAAACCGGTACCGTCAACATCGCGATCCACGGCCACTCGCCGGTGCTGGCTTCAGTTTTGGTGCGGCTCGCGGACGATCCCGCAATTGAAGCCAAGGCCAGAGATGCCGGCGCCGGCGGCCTCCGCTTCTACGGCATCTGCTGCACCGGCCTTTCGGTGCTGTATCGCGAGGGCGGCGTGGCGCCGCTCAGCAACGCGATGGGCGCCGAACTGGTGCTCGGCACTGGCGCCATCGATGCCTGGGTCGCCGATGTGCAGGACATCTACCCGTCGATCATGCAGGTCGCCGCCTGCTTCCACACCACGGTGATCACCACCAGCGACTCCGCGCGATTGCCCGGTGCGCTGCATATCGGCTTCGATCATGCGCACAGCAACTTCGCCGAGGTCGAGACGATGGCACACCGCATCCTCGATGTCGCGATCGCGACCTTCCGTCGGCGGAGTGCAGAAAAAGTGCATCTGCCCAAGCAGGGCTTCGATGCGGAAGTCGGTTTTTCGGCCGAGAACGTAATCGAATCGTTCGGCGGCGCGGCAGGATTGCTGGCGCATTTGCGCGAAGGCCGTATCCGCGGCGTGGTCAATCTAGTCGGCTGCAACAATCCGAAGGTGGTGTACGAGGAGGCCACAGTCATCGTCGCCCGGCATCTGCTCGCAAACGATGTCCTCGTGCTCACGAACGGCTGCGCGTCGTTTCCGTTGCTCAAGCTGGGGTTCTGCCGCCCCGAAGCGCTGGAGTGGAGCGGCGCAGCATCACGCGCGGCGCTCTCCGCGGCCGCGCTGCCTCCCGTGCTTCACATGGGCGAATGTCTCGACAACGCACGCGCCGTCGGCATCTTCCGCGCGCTGGCCGACGCCGCAGGGCTGCCGCTGAAGACCATGCCGTTCGCCTTCGTCAGTCCAGAGTGGTCCAACGAAAAGGGCATCGGCGCCGCGCTGGCGTTCCGGCTGCTTGGCATCGACTCCTATCACTGCGTGTATGGCGCAACGCTCGGTTCGGAGAAGGTGCAGCACTTCCTTGAGCATGACACTCGCGACCTGCTCGGCGCTGCCGCGATCGTCGACACCGACCCGGAGCAACTTGCGCGGCGCATCGTGCAGGACCTCGACCGTCGTCGCTCTACTTTGGCGGACGACTAAACTGCGATAATCCAGCGTTCGCGAGAACAATCATAGATTGAGCAAGCTGACCATGTTTCGTGGGATGACGTTGACAGCGCGATTGTTACTTTTGCTGTCGGGGTCGATAGAAAATCCAGCTCGAAAACGGCGGCACAACGAAATCCTGCTTCGTTGACTTCGATCAGACGTCGATTAGCTTGCCGCCGTCGCGACGCAATCGCGAGCAGCGATCGCGATCCTCCAGAACGAGCCGCGGCTTGCTTTACTTTCGTCCGCAGACGTGTCCGGAGTCCCGATGTCCAAGCTATACGTCGTCCACGAGAACCCGGCTTGGATCGGTGCCTTCGCCGACGCATTCGAGGCGCGCGGGTTGACGTGGCAGCAATGGCTGATCGAGGACGGGGCGTTGGATCTGTCGGCGATCCCGCCCGAAGGCGTGTTCTATAGCCGAATGAGCGCCTCGGCGCACACACGAGATCATCGTTATGCTCCCGAGTTGACGCTGGCTCTGCTGCTATGGCTAGAGCGCCACGGGCGGCGCGTCGTCAACGGCAGCACAGCGCTCGACCTGGAGATCAGCAAGGCGCGGCAGTATTCACGGCTGGAGAGCGCAGGCATCCGCGTTCCGCGTACCATTGTTGTCGCCAATAAGCACGAGATCGTGCGTGCTGCGGACGAGGCATTCGGCGACGCGCCGGTGATCCTGAAGCCGAACCGCGGTGGCAAGGGGCTTGGCGTCCGACTATTTCATACAGGCGCTGCGCTGGCCGATCATCTCGACAGCGCGGACTACGAGGAACCGGTCGACGGCATCCATCTGTTGCAGGAGTACATCGTCGCAGAAGAGCGGTTCATCACTCGGGCCGAGTTCGTCGGTGGCCGCTTTCTCTATGCGGTGCGGGTCGATACCAGCGACGGCTTCGAGCTGTGCCCTGCGGAGGCGTGCCAGGTCGGCGATGCGTTTTGTCCTGCAGGCAGTAATTCGCGCCCGAAATTCGAGATCGTTAGCGACATCGATCATGGCCTGAAGGCGAGCTATGAACGCTTCCTATCGGACAACGGAATCGAAATTGCCGGCATCGAGTTCATGGCCGGAGACGACGGCCGCGTCCTGACTTACGACATCAATACTAACACCAACTACAACCCTGCTGCCGAAGCCAGGGCTGGTCGCTCAGGTGCGCTAGCAGTCGCCGATTATCTCGGCAGCCTGCTTCGCACCCCCCACCCCCACGCCGCTTAACCCACGTAAAAGAAGGCAAACGCCCAATGGCCCGCGTCCGCTCGATCCCGTCCTCCGAACTGCCTGCCGATCTCGCCGACATCTACGAGCGGTTTGCGACCGGGTACGGTCCGTTCCGCAATCAGGTCGCGGTGTTCGCCCATGTTCCGGCGGCCCTGCGCCATTTGATGTCGTTGCTGATGGAGTTGCGCGAAGCGAAGACCTTGTCCAAGCGTCACTTGGAGATCGCCATTGTGGTGGTCTCCAAGCTCAACGAGTGCCATTACTGCGTCGCCCATCACAAGCCGTTCCTGGTCGTCGAAGGACTGTCGCCGGCCGGCGTCGAGACTATCCTCGACTACGAGAACCATCCCGAACTCGACGCCAAGGATAAACTGGTGGTGCGCTGGGCCAAGGCCGCCTGGCTCGAGCCGAACCGGATTCGTGACGCGCTGTACGACGAGCTGCGCGCTAATTTCAGCGAAGCCGAGATCGTGGAGTTGACGCTGCGGATTACGCTGTGCGGGTTCTTCAACCGCTTCAACGATGCGCTTCAGGTCGAAGAGGAGCCCGAGGCTTTGGAGCGGGTCGAAGCGGTCGAGGCATGAACGGACTTGGGTCCCGCATTGCTGCCACAGGCCTGACCAAGAGGTTCGGCGGTCTGGTCGCCGTTGACGGCGTGTCGCTGCGGGTCGAGCCCGGCGAGATCGTGGGGCTGATCGGTCCGAATGGCGCGGGAAAGACCACGCTGTTCGACCTGCTGTCGGGCGTGTTGAAGCCCGACGCTGGACGTCTGGCGGTCGATGGCATCGACGTCAGTGGCGCTCCGCCGCATCGGCTGGCGCAGCTCGGGTTGGTGCGAACCTTTCAGCCTCTCGCGGGAGCTCGATCGTCTGACCGTGCTGGAGAACGTGGCGGGCGAGACGCTCAACGGGGCGCTGTTCCTCCCATGGAGGACGCGCAGTGTCGAGCGCAGCGTGGTCGCACGGGCACGTGATCTCCTGGCGCTGGTGTCACTGTCCGCCCATGAAGCAAAGCCCGCAGCGTCGCTGTCGGGTGGCCAGAAGAAGCTGCTCGAACTGGCGCGCTGTCTGATGGCCGGCGCGCGCACCATCTTGCTCGACGAGGTCGCCGCCGGAGTTGCGCCGCCCGTCGTCGAGGACATCGCCAAACTGGTGCTGGCGCTGAACCAGCAAGGAACGACCTTCGTGGTGATCGAGCACAATATAGGCGTGATCCGCCAGCTCGCTTCGCGCGTGATCGTGCTCGCTGGCGGACGGGTGCTGGCCGAGGGATCGTTCGCCGAGGTCTCGTCGAACCTGGACGTCGTCGCATCGTATCTTGGACAGGCGGCATGACATTGTTGTCACTCAAGGCGGTGCGGGCCGGTTACGGCTTCGGCGACATTGTCCACGGCGTCGACCTCGACGTCGCAGTTGGCGAAGTTGTCGCGTTGATCGGTCCGAACGGCGCCGGCAAATCGACGCTGCTCAGGGCGATCGCCGGCCTCGCGGTGGTCAGCGGCGGCCGCGTTCGCTTCGACGGGATCGATCTGACGTCCCGTGATCCGCAGACACGGGCGCGCGCCGGGATGGCGCTTCTGCCGCAGGAGCGCAACGTCTTTCGAACGCTCACCGTGTCCGACAATCTCGATGCTAGTGCGTGGGGGGTGTCCGATCGGAGCGATCGTCGCGGCGAGGTGCTGCAATTGCTGCCGCCGGTTGGCGACCTGCTGAGCAAGCGGGCAGGGCGGCTGTCGGGCGGACAGCGCCAGATCGTCGCTCTGGCGATGGCGCTAATGGCGCGGCCCCGGCTGTTGCTGGTCGACGAGCCCACCGCAGGTCTGGCGCCGCGTCTGGTCGGCGAGATGCTCGACCTGCTGCGCGGGCTCGCCGCGCGCGGTTACGGCGTGCTGATAGTCGAACAGAACGCCCGTGCGGCGCTGCTGCGCGCCGATCGGGCGCTGGTGCTGGTCGATGGCCGGGTGGTACGCAGCGGGCCGGCCGCCGATCTCGGCCGCGAGCCGGATTTCGGCGCCCTGTTCTTCGGCGAGGCGGCGTGATGCAGATCATCGTCAACGCGCTGGCAAGTGCAGCGATCCTCGCGCCGGCGGCCGTTGCCTTCACACTGATCTTCACGCTGTTCGGCTACGCCAACTTCGCCGCCGGCGCGTTCGTCACCATCGGCGCGTTTGCAGCCTGGACCGCGAACGTCGTGATGGGTCTTCCGCTAGTCGTCGCCGGCATGGTTGCGGTCCTTGTCACCGCGGCCGCGATGGTCGCCTGCGACGCGCTGGTGTTCCGCCCGTTGCGCGGACGCAGCGGCGCGACCTTGTTGCTGGTCTCTGTGGCGTTGTCGTTCGTACTGGAGAACATCATCCGGTTCGGCTTCGGCTCGCAGATCAAAGGCTTCGACCTGCCACTCACGGGCCCGCTGTCGATCGGCAGTGTGCGCATCACGCGCGAAGCTCTTGCGGTCGTGGTGACAGCCGCAGTGGCGATCGCGGCGGTGGGAGCAGTGCTTGCGTTCTCGCCGATCGGTCGTGCGCTACGAGCAGTCTCGGACAATCCGGCGCTGGCTCGGGTCCGCGGTTTGCCGGTCGAGCGTGTGCTCGGCTTCGGCACGCTGGTCGCCGGAGCCCTGTTCGGATTGAGCGGCACCCTGGTCGGCGTCGACCTCGCGATTGATCCCGCATTGACCTGGACCGTGACGGTGCCGGTGATCGCCGCCGCCATCGTCGGCGGACTCGGCTCTCCGGCCGGCGCCACCCTCGGTGCCTTGGTCATTGGCTTCGCCGAGGAGTTGACGGTGTTGGTGCTGTCACCGCCGTACAAGGCGGCGGTGGGCTTCGTGGCAATCGCCGCGGTGTTGCTGCTGCGGCCGCAGGGTCTGCTCGGCGTCGTCGTCAATCGGAAATAGCCATGGACGCTTACCTCGTCTCGATCCTGACCGTCACGGGCATCTATGCGGTGCTGACGCTCGCCTTGAATCTGCAATACGGCTTCACCGGTCTGATCAATTTCGGCGTCGTCGGTTTCTACGGACTCGGCGCCTATGCGAGTGGGATCGGCACAGAGACGTTCGGCTTGCCGTTTACGGCCGGTCTTGCCGTCGCCGTTGCGATCGGCGCACTAGCCGGGGCGGTCGTCGCGTTGCTGTCGTTGCGGCTGTCCGGCGATTTCCTTGCCATCGTGACGCTCGGCTTCGCCGAGACGGTGCGCCTCGTGCTCACCAACGAGGACTGGCTGACGCGCGGACCGCGCGGCTTCTCGATCTCCACCCGGCCGCTGCCCGAGGGGCTCGGCCGCGATGCCTCCACGCTGTCTTATCTCGGGCTGGTCCTGCTGTTGCTAGCGATCGTGTTCGTGTTGCTTGAGCGCCTGGCGCGCGCGCCTTACGGCCGCGTCCTGCGCGCCATCCGCGAGGACGATCTGGTTCCGGCGACGCTGGGCAAGAACGTCTTTGGGTATCGTCTGCAAGCCTTCGTCCTCGGCAGCGCGATCATGGCGGCGGCCGGGTCGCTCTACGCGCACTATGTGCAGACCATCACGCCGGACAATTTCACCACCCCCGTCGCCATCCTGGTGTGGATGTCGCTGATCGTCGGCGGCGCTGGCAACAACCGGGGCGTCGTGCTCGGCGCCGCGGTGGTGATCGCGATCTACGAAGGCAGCCGGTTCATCGCTCCGTTTCTGCCGTGGCTCGACGCCGAGCAGGTCTCGGCGCTGCGCTTCATCGTGATCGGCGTGGCGTTGATCCTCACCGTTCGGTTTCGTCCCGACGGCCTGCTGCCGGAGCTGCCGCATCACGCGGCCCCGGCGGAGGCGGCCGCGCCAGCCTCCCGATTTCAGCTCGACCAACATGAAGGAATAGGTCTATGACCCGCCTCTCTCGTCGTCTGTTTCTCGCCGGCTCGACCGTCGCGTTGGCGACGCCCGCGTTGCTTCGTCATGCGCGGGCCCAATCCGAACCGATACGGATCGGGAGTCTGCCGCCGCTGAGCGGCGGTGGCGGCCCATACGGTCCTGAAATCGCCGATGCGCACCGGCGGGTCGTCGAGGCGGTCAACAAGGCCGGCGGCGTACTCGGGCGCGAGGTCAAGCTGACTGTCGAGAATTCCGAGACCAATCCGGAGGCGGCCGTTCGCGCAGCGCGGAAGCTGATCGACGTCGACCGCGTCATTGCTATCCTCGGTACCTGGGAGTCGTCGTCGACGATCGGCATTCAGCCGCTGGCGCAGGAAGCAAACGTGCTGCAACTGTTCACTTCGTCGTCCGACTCGGTGCCGAACGGTGACAAGAAGGGGCTCGCCTTCAACTTCCAGCCGCTCAACAGCGCCTGGGGTGTCGCGCTCGCCAAGCTGGCGGCGAAGCGCGGTTTCACCGAAATCGCCTTCGCCGGCCCCAACAACGATTTTGCCAGTTCGATCATCGACACATTCCGGGACTCGTTGGTCAAGGAGGGCGGCAAGGTCGTGGGCGAGCCGTTCCTTTACAATCCGAACCAGCCGTCCTATCGCGCCGAAGCCGAGCGGCTGATCCGCGGCAATCCGCCGGCGGTTTTCGTCGCCGGCTACGTCAACGATTTCACCGCGGTCTACCGCGAACTGATCCGCGCCGGTTACAAGGGGCAGGTCTTCGCGATTTCCTTTGCGGTCGGTCCTCAGTTCAAGGAAGCGGTCGGAGCGGCCGCCAACGGCATCCTGCACGGCTTTCCGGTGCCGCCGATCGGCAAGGACACCTACGACACCTATTTGCGTTTCGTCGGAAAGGAGCCGAACGGTCAGGTGCAATTGCCCTATGGTTGTGCGGCCTACGATCAGATCAACGTGCTGTTGCTGGCGATCGAAAGCGCGAAGTCGACCGAGCCCGCCAAACTGCGCGAGCACATCTTCAAGATCACGACGGGGCCCGGCGAGCGGGCGACCACGTTCCTCGAGGGCGCCAAGTCGATCGCGGCGGGAACAGCGATCAAATACGACGGTGCCAGTTCGTCGGTGGATTTCAAGCCCAACGGAATGCTCAAGAGCCGCGACTTCGAGCTCTACGAAATCCGTGACGGCAAGGACGTCTCCGTGCTGCGGATCACCAACGAGACCTGATCGTATCGGTATCTCCGCGCTTTGCTCCCGCGGCGCTTAGCTTGTTCACGGCCGCCCTTTGTGGGGCGGCCGTTCTGCTTTGCCGACAAACTCAATATTCGCCGGCACGGCGCCTGATGCAAAGAATGAATGCGTCGCGTTGTTAACTACAGCGGTTAGATCGTGCTTTGCGCGTCGAACTATTTGAAATTGACCACGGCGGCTCTACGCCTCGATATAGTTGAAAGGTAATTTCGCGCAACAGTGGTAGTTCGTCGAACTACACGTCAATATCATTTCAACGAGGAACGGATGCCGGATCAGCGATTCTCCCAAGGCGCGACCGAATGGACTCGAAAGCTCGCTAACATTCGGTTGCGCAAGTGCACCGTCGCGCTGGCGATGGTCGCGGCTGTATTACTTGCCGCGCCCGTTCGTGCCGCCGAGGTGCCGCAGCCCGGTGGAACCCTGACTGCCATCATCCAGCCCGAGCCGGTGATCCTCACGGCTGCGCTCAACACCGCGGCCCCGACCGGTACGGTCAGCGGCAATATCTTCGACGGTCTGGTCGACTACGACACCAGCCTCAAGCCGATCCCGGCGCTCGCGGAGAGCTGGGAAACGTCGGCCGACGGGCTGTCGTTCACGCTGCATCTGCGCAAAGGTGTCCTCTGGCACGACGGCAAGCCCTTCACCTCCGCCGACGTCAAGTGGACGCTGGAGAATGTCTGGAAAACGATCCATCCACGCAACCAGGCGACTTTCGCCAAGGTCCGTGCCGTCGAGACGCCCGACGATGCCACGGTGATCTTGCGACTCAGCGAACCGTCGGTGGCGATCCTCAGTTCGATCAACAGTAACGGGGCGCAGGTGCTTCCTAAGCACCTTTATGAAGGTACCGACATTCTCAACAATCCCTATAACAACAAGCCCGTCGGCACCGGCCCCTTCGTGTTCAAGGAATGGAAGAAGGGCGAGTACATCCTGCTCGAGAAGAATCCAAACTATTGGGATAAGGGCAAGCCGTATCTCGACAAGGTCATCTACAAGGTGGTGCCGGATGCGGCTGCGCGGTCCGCCGGACTCGAGAAGGGCGAGATCCAGTACGCCACGCTGAGCCCGGTGCCGCTGAAGGATGCCGAACGGCTCGGCAAGCTGCCTGGCCTGAAGATCGAAACCGCGGGCTATGAATGGTTGTCGCCATGGCTGTTCCTCGATTTCAACGTCGAGCGCGGTCCGCTCAAGGACATCCGGGTGCGCCACGCGCTGGCGCGGGCGATCGACCGCAAGGCGGTCGCCAACGTGGTCTGGTACGGCTTCGCTAAGCCCGCGGGCAGCCCGATTCCTTCGACGCTGGCGGCGTTCCACGATGCCAGCGCGGCGACCGACACGTTCGACGTGAAGTCGTCCGATGCCCTGCTCGATGAGGCAGGCTTCAAGCGCGGCGCCGACGGCAACCGCTTCACGCTGTTCATCGACTACATCCCCTATGGCGACGACTACAAGCGAACGGCCGAATACATCAAGCAGGCGCTGAAGCGCGTCGGTGTCGACGTCACCATTCGGACACAGGATACGGCGGCCTATACCAAACGGGTCTACGGCGATCGCGATTTCGATCTGTCGATCACCTGGTTCGCGGCGTTCTCGGATCCGCAGATCGGCGTCACCCGTGCCTACTGGTCTGCGTCCGTCGGCAAGAACATCCCGTGGACCAACGGTTCGGGCTACAGGAGCAACGAGGTCGATCAGATCATCTCGAAAGTGCAGGGCGAGCCAGATCCGGTCAAGCGCGTCGCATTATTCAAGGACTTCCAGAAGATCGTGCTGACCGATCTGCCGACCTTGCCGCTGGTCGAACTCAAATTCTTCACGGTGCAGGCGGCAAATCTGAAGACGCTGAAAATCCGCGGCGATCAAGTCTACGGCAGCTTCCGCGACTTCTGGTTCGAGGTCCCGAAGCAGAATTGATCTCCGCTGCTCGGCGGCGGTGTGCCTCTGCCGAGCTACTCGACGATCTCCGCCAGCAAAGGACTTGCGACATGACTCCGATCGTAACCAAGCCGCGCGTCTGGATAGCGGCACTTGCCACCGTGGTTCTTGCCGTCGCGCCGTCGCTGGCCGCCGAGACGCCGAGATCGGGCGGCACGCTGACTGCGATCGTCCAGCCGGAGCCGGTGACGTTGACGCCGGCCGCCAACACGGCGCAGCCCACCCAAGTGATCGCGGCCAACATCTTCGATGGCCTGGTGTATTACGACCTCGATCTGAAGCCGCAGCCGTCGCTGGCGACGAGCTGGACGGTGGCGCCGGACGGACTGACCATAAGCTTCAAGCTGCGCAGCGGCGTGAGATGGCACGACGGCCGGTCGTTCTCGTCCGCCGATGTCAAGTGGAGCCTGGAGAACGTCTGGAAGACCATTCATCCGCGCAACAAGGCGATCTTCGAGAACGTCTCCAGCGTGGATACGCCCGACGATCACACCGTGATCCTGCATCTTGCGAAGCCGTCGCTGCCGATCCTGAGCGTGATCAACGGCGTCGGCGCGCCGATCCTGCCGAAGCATCTCTACGAAGGCACGGACATTCTCAATAATCCATACAACAACAAGCCCGTCGGCACCGGCGCGTTTGTGTTCAAGGAATGGAAGAAGGGCGAGTACATCGTCCTGGAACGCAATCCGACCTATTGGGAGCCGAACAGACCCTATCTCGACAAGGTCGTGTTCAAGATCATCCCGGATGCCGCGGCACGCGCCGCCGCGATCGAGAAGGGTGAGGTCCAGTACGCCGCCTTCAATCCGGTGCCGTTCCGCGACGTCGAGCGGCTGTCGAAACTGCCGGGCCTCAAGGTCGATACCCGTGGCTATGACTGGCTGTCGCCGTTGCTCTATCTCGACCTCAATGTCGAGAACTCATATCTCAAGGACCTACGGGTCCGACAGGCGATCGCCCATGCGCTCGACAAGGACGCAATCGCCAAAGTGGTTTGGTACGGCTTCGGCAAGCCGGCGATCAGCCCGGTGCCGTCGACGCTCACCACGTTCCACGATGCCAGAGTGCCAACCTATCCGTTCGATCCGAAGAAGGCCGAAGCGCTGCTCGACGAGGCCGGCTTCAAGCGCGGCGCTGACGGCGTGCGCTTCACACTCAACCACGACTTCCTGCCCTACGGCGACGACTACAAGCGCACCGGAGAGTATCTCAAGCAGGCGCTGAAGCGGGTCGGCATCGACATCAACATCCGTAGCCAGGATTCTGCTGCATTCATCAAGCGGGTCTATGCCGATCGCGATTTCGACATTTCCAGCTCCTGGAACGGTGCCTTTCCGGATCCGCAGATCGGCGTGGTTCGAGCCTACTGGTCGGGCTGGCTCGGCACCAAGACACCCTGGACCAACGGCTCCGGCTATCGCAACGCCGAGGTCGACGGCCTGATCCAGGCCGCGGCGATCGAGGGCGATCCGGCCAAGCGCGTCGACGATTTCAAACGCTTCCAGCAGATCGTGCTACGTGACCTCCCGACGTTGCCGCTGCTGGAGCTGCGATTCTTCACCATCCATGCGTCTGGTCTCAAAGACGTGGTGCTGCAGGCGGATCAATCCTACGGTTCGCTGAAGAACGCCTGGTTCGAAACGCCGCCTGCGCAGAACTGACGGGCCTCACACGTGACGATGACCGTGCTGAGCTTCCTGGCACGCAGGGGCGTGCAACTGGCGCTGGTGGTGCTCGGCATCGCCGTGATCAACTTCTTCCTGCTGCACCTCGCCCCGGGCGACGCGGCGCAGGTGCTGGCCGGGGAAGCGGGTTCGGCCACACCGGAGTATCTCGCCGCGCTGCGCAAGCAGTTCGGACTTGACCAGTCGCTACCGGTGCAGTTCGGGGTCTATCTCGGCAACCTGCTGACGTTCAATCTCGGCTATTCGTTCCGCCAGGGGATGCCGGTCGCGGAGCTGATCATGCAGCGGCTGCCGGCGACGCTGCTGCTGATGGGAACGGCGATCGGCTTCGCACTGGTGGTCGGATCGGCGCTCGGCGTCGCCGCGGCACGCAACGCCGGGCGCGTCGCCGATACTGCGATCTCCGCCGTTGCGCTGCTGTTCTATGCGACGCCAGTGTTCTGGACCGGGATCATGCTGATCGTGGTGTTCTCGGTCTGGCTCGACTGGCTGCCGGTCGGCGGCATGGTCAGCATCGAGAAAGGCTACACCGGCGTCGCCTATCTGCAAGACGTCCTGCTGCATCTGATCCTGCCGGCGGCAACGCTCGGACTGTTCTTTCTCGCCGTGTATGCGCGATTGATGCGCGCGGCGATGATCGACGTGCAGGGACAGGACTTCGTCCGCACCGCGGTCGCCAAGGGCGTCCGGCCGGGCCGCATCGCGCGGCGGCACGTGCTGCGCAATGCGTTGCTGCCGGTGGTCACGATGTTGGGGGTGCAGGTGGGCTCGGTGCTCGGCGGCGCCATCCTGGTCGAGACCGTGTTCTCCTGGCCGGGGCTCGGTCGGCTGGCGTTCGAGGCGCTGTTCCAGCGCGATCTCAATCTGCTGCTCGGCATTCTGCTGTGTAGTTCGGTGGTGGTGGTGATCGCCAATATCCTGATCGATCTCTTGTACACCGTGCTCGATCCGCGCATCGAACTGATCTGATCATGACCCTCATTGATTTCGCCGTCGGTAATTCCCGTTTTCGTCCCGGCCGGAGCAGCCTGTTCTCGCGTGCGATCCGGCAGCCGTCGGCGCTGATCGGGATGGTGCTGCTCGGCGCGATCATCGCGCTGGCGCTCCTCGCTGATCAGATCTTCCCTGGCGATCCGCTTGATTTCGTCGGACAGCCTTTCCTGCGGCCCGGGGCCGATCCCGCGTTTTTACTCGGCACCGACATGCTCGGGCGCGATCTGGCGTCCGGCATCGCGCATGGTGCGCGAATTTCGCTGTTGATCGGCGCGGTGGCCACGGCGGTGTCGCTGGTGATCGGCGTCGGTGTCGGTGCGATTGCCGGCTATTACGGCGGCAAGGTCGATGCCGCGTTGATGCGGCTGACCGAGTTCTTCCAGACCATTCCGCAGTTTCTGTTCGCGTTGACGATCGTGGCGATCCTGCAGCCCACTATTCCCACCATCGTTGCCGCCATCGGCGTGACGGCCTGGCCGAGTCTCGCGCGACTCGTCCGCGCCGAGATCCTCAAGCTGCGCCACGGCGACCTGGTGCAGGCGGAGATCGCGCTGGGCGCCTCCGACCTGCGCATCATCTTCCTGCATCTGTTGCCGAACACGCTCGCGCCGATCATCGTCTCCGGCTCGGTCATGGTCGCCACCGCGATCCTCACCGAGTCGAGCCTGGCGTTTCTCGGCCTCGGCGATCCTAATGTGGTGAGCTGGGGCGGTATGGTCGGCGCAGGGCGCGAAGTGTTGCGCTCGGATTGGTACATCGCGACGATCCCTGGCCTCGCTATCGTCGTCGCCGTGTTGGCGCTCAACCTGCTGGGCGACGGATTGAACGATGCCATCGATCCCAAGCGGGAGCGTCGGTGATGGTCGGTCTGCCGGCGCTATCGGTCGAGGGGCTGACCGTCAAATTCGCCGATCGGGGCGGCGACCTGACGGCGGTGAGCGGCCTCGATTTCGAACTGGCGCAAGGTGAAACGCTGGCGCTGGTCGGCGAGTCCGGCTGCGGCAAGTCGCTGACGGCGCTGGCGCTGCTCGGGCTGATCGCGCCGCCTGGGCGTGTCGAAGGCCACGCCATCAGGCTCGATGGCCGCGACATTCTGGGACTGCGCGGGGAGCAGATGCGCAGGCTGCGCGGCAATCGCATCGCGATGATCTTCCAGGAACCGATGACGGCGCTCAACCCGGTGCTCAGCATTGGAGAACAGATCGTCGAAGCGATCCGCGAGCACGAGAACATTTCCTATTCGGCCGCGCGTGAGCGCGCTGTGGCGCTGCTCGATCGGGTGCGGATTCCCGATCCGCGTCGCCGGTTCGACGACTATCCGCATCGGCTGTCCGGCGGCATGCGGCAGCGCGTGGTGATTGCGATCGCGCTGGCCTGTTCCCCGTCGGTTCTGGTGGCCGACGAGCCCACCACCGCGCTTGACGTGACGATCCAGGCGCAGATCCTGGAGCTGATCGACGAGCTGAAGCGCGAGACCGGCACTGCGGTGCTGCTCATTACTCACGACCTCGGCGTCGTGGCTGAACACGCCGACCGAGTGTTGGTGATGTATGCCGGCCGCAAGGTTGAGGAGCGCGCGACCAGGGACCTGCTACGCACGCCGCGTCATCCCTACACAAGCGGCCTGATCGCCGCCCACCCGCGGCTGGGCGCGGGCAGCGGCTTTCGCGCGCGGCTCACCGAGATTGGCGGGATGGTGCCGTCGCTGCGCGAGATGCCGCTGGGCTGTCGTTTCGCGCCGCGCTGTCTGCTCGCGATCGAGGCTTGTCACGTCGCGCCGCCGCCGCTGATTCCGGTAAGGGAGGGCGGATCTGTCGCTTGTCTGAGAATCGAGGAGTCGCGTGTTTCAGAGCTCGCTTCCTTTGGTGCCGGCGCATCTTGAGCCGCTGCTCACGGTCGACGACCTCGTGGTCCGGTTCGGGACTTCGCGCGGGGTGGTACAGGCCGTCGACGGTGTGTCACTCACGATCCGGCCCGGCGAGACGCTGGGCCTGGTCGGTGAGTCCGGCTGCGGCAAGTCCACCCTGGGGCGCGCGATCGCGCGCCTGATCGAGCCCGAGCGCGGCAGCGTGCGGCTCGGCGGCGTCGATCTCAGCCGGCTGTCCCGGAACGAGTTGCGCGCGCATCGCAGCGATATTCAGATGGTGTTTCAGGATCCGCTGGCATCGCTTGATCCACGCTGGACCGTCGGGGCGCTGATCGCCGAGCCGCTCAACATCCATCGGATCGGAAGCCGCGCCGAGCGGCGCGACCGCGTTGCCGATCTCCTGACCAAGGTCGGCTTGCCGGCCGACGCAGCCGGCCGCCATCCGCATCAATTCTCCGGCGGCCAGCGCCAGCGCATCGGCATCGCGCGCGCGTTGGCGCTCGATCCCAAACTGCTGGTGCTCGACGAGCCGGTTTCGGCGCTCGACGTCTCGGTGCAGGCGCAGATCCTGAACTTGCTGGTCGATTTGCAGAAGCAACTCGGCGTCGCGTATCTGTTCATCAGCCACGATCTCTCAGTCGTCGAGTATATCAGCGACACGGTCGCGGTGATGTATCTCGGCCGTATCGTCGAGATCGCGTCTCGTGAACGGTTGTGGTCAGCGCCGGCGCACCCCTACACGCAGGCGCTGTTCGCCTCGATCCCGCGGATCGACTGCAACAGCCCCGGCCGACGCGGCGCGCCGCTGAAGGGGGATTTGCCGAGCCCCTATGCGCCGCCGTCCGGCTGCCGGTTTCATACACGCTGCCCGGTGGCGCTGGAGCGTTGCCGAACGGAAACTCCCCGGCCGGTGCGGTCGTGCGGTGACGCGGGTCACTCGGTCGCGTGCCATCTGGTTGTGGACGAGAAATAGATCAGAGTTCGGGACGAGACTGCGGTCAACAGGATCCGCTCGCCCAAGCGATCCAAAGTCACGACGCTCGCTCACCAAGCGACGTGCGTCTGGCGCGGAACGGGTAGTTCCTATGCGGCGAACCACTGCTCGACGACGACGGCTCTTGCTTCCTTGTTGGATTTGCGACGGCAAGGTGCGTGACCGTTTGAGACGCCTGCTCGGAATTTTACTGTCGTGGTGCCGTTGCATCGACGATTTTGCTTCTGATGCGTACGTCCAATTTGAAGTTTCCTTTCATCGACAATTCTCCAGTGCGAAATCTATAACGCCGGTAGCAGTGGGCTCCGCGCCGCGTCACACCGCAAGGCTGTGCAATGTCGCATGAAGCCGTTTTAGAAGGAGCGTGACTTCGATGTTTGACGTTGCAGACAATCGCGATGCCGTCAGCCGTTTCAAATCGAGCCGCCGGTCGTTTCTGCAGAGCGCATTGGTTGGGGCATCGATAGGTCTGTCAGGCGCGTTTTCGCGAACGGCGTCGGCTGAAGCCTCCGAAATCCGCCTCGCGAACCAGTATGGCTTTGGGCATCTGCCGTTGACCATCATGAAGGACCAGAAAATCATCGAGAAGCATGCCGCGGCGGCAGGAATCCCGTTGAAGGTGTCTTGGATCAACACGCAGGGCTCTGCGACCTACGAAGCGCTGGTCTCCGGATCGGTCGACGTGATCAGCGCCGGTCTCCCCGGTGTTTTCAATCTCTGGGACAAAACACGCGGGGCTGTCCGCGCCATCGGTCCTGCCGGCGCGGTGCCGATGGTTCTCGTCACGCGCAATCCGAAGGTGCTTTCCGTGAAGGACTTCACCGACGCGGATCGTATCGCTGTTCCCACCGTCCGGGTGTCGCCGCAGGCGATCTTCCTGCAGCAGGCGGCAGCGGAAGCGTTCGGCCCAACGAATTTCAATAAGCTCGACCATCTCACGGTCAGTCTGTCCCATCCCGATGCCTTGGCTGCCTTCCTCTCCGGTGGCGAGGTAAACGCACATTTCTCGATCGCGCCATTTCTGGCCCAGGAACTGAAAGTGCCGGGAACGCGTGCGATCCTCGACAGCGGTGAGACGCCGAACGGTCCCACGACCCAGGTCGTGCTCGCATCGACGCAGAAATTCCGGGAGCAGAATCCGAAGCTGTTCGCGATCTTCTTCGCCGCCTACCAGGAGACGCTGGAGAGCATCGCCGCCGACTCCCGCCGCACGGCTGAAAGCTATCTTCGCGAATCCGGCGACAAGACCTCGCTGGAAGACACGACGCGGCAACTGACCGAATTGCGCCGCTACTACGATATCGTTCCGCGCAACACCTTGGCTCTCGCCAAGTTCATGAACGACATCGGCACGATCAAGACGCGTCCGGCGACTTGGAAGGAGTTCTACTTCCCTGAGATTCATAATCTTGCCGGTAGCTGAGCGCGGCTTCTGGGCCACGGACGAGACTCTCTTCCGCAGCTTTCGGCGGCTGCTATCAGGATCTCAAATCATGAAACCTCAGTCGATGTGTGTGCCTCCATCCGAGGGCAGCACAGTCTTGTCTGTCGAAAGCGTGTCGCTGGTCTACAAGACGCAGGATGCGCTGGTTACCGCGGTCTCAGAGGTGAGTTTCCGGGTCGATCGCGGCGATCGCCTCGTTCTGCTCGGGACTTCGGGGTGCGGAAAATCATCATTGCTCAAGGCGATCGGCGGCTTCCTGCCCCCGACGCGCGGCGAGATCAAACTTCACGGCCGCCGGGTCCACGGCCCGGGCCCGGACCGGATGATGGTGTTCCAGGAGTTCGATCAGCTGCTACCGTGGAAGTCGGTGACCGAGAACATCGCTTTCCCGCTCGAGATGAGCGGGCGTACCGATGCCGCCGAAGCGCGCCGCAGGGCGCTTCGCTTCGTCGATAAGGTTGGCCTCACTCGTTTCGCCGATGCCTATCCGCACACCTTGTCGGGCGGCATGAAGCAGCGTGTCGCCATCGCGCGGGCCATGGCGATGCAGCCAGAGATCCTGCTGATGGACGAGCCGTTCGCATCGCTCGACGCGCTGACGCGGCGGCAGATGCAGAGCGAGTTGCTCGAACTCTGGCAGGACACCGACATCACGCTCGTCTTCGTCACGCACTCGGTCGAGGAAGCCCTGATCATCGGCACGCGGCTGCTGCTGTTGTCATCGCAGCCGGGCAGGGTGCTCGACGACGTCTCGGCGGGTGGTGCGCCGCTGAGCGCGCTGGCACCGGACGAGCATCGTCGGTTGCTGGCTCACATCGATCGCCGGTTGTTAGGGGCAATGAAGCGCGACGAGGCGGCGGCATGAGCGGTTCAGCAAAACTGCAGTTCCGCGCGGTGCAGGGCGAAGCAGCGGACCGGCCGATCGCGGCCGAGCGCCAGTTGTCGGTTTGGCAAAGGCAGTTCGGACGTAGTTGGGTGCACCAAGCCGCTTTCCTGTTGTTGCTTGCGACGGTTTGGGAGGGCTATGGGCGGTTCGTCGACAATCCATTGCTGGTGCCGACTCTGAGCCAGACGCTGCTAGCGATGTGGGACGGGCTGGTCGGCGGCGAACTGACTGTGCGGATCGGCAACTCGCTGCGGGTGCTGTTGACGGGCTATGTCATCGGCGTGGTTCTGGCCTGCCTGTTGACGTCGCTCGCAGTATCGAACAGGTTCGGGCGCGATGCCTTGTCGGTGCTGACCGCGATGTTCAATCCGTTGCCCGCAATCTCGCTGCTGCCGATCGCATTGCTGTGGTTCGGCATGGGGTGGGGCAGCCTCGTGTTCGTCATCGTCCATGCCGTGATGTGGCCAATGGCACTGAATGTGCACACCGGATTCGAGGGGATTTCCCCAACATTGCGGATGGCAGGCCAGAATGCCGGTCTAAGAGGACTACGCTATGTGCGGCATATCCTACTTCCCGCCGCGCTGCCCTCGATCATCTCCGGCCTCAAACTCGGTTGGGCGTTTGCCTGGCGCACGCTGATCGCCTCCGAAATGGTATTCGGCGTGTCGTCGGGCTCGGGCGGCATCGGCTGGTTCATCTTCGTGAACCGGAATTTGATGGAAACGGCGAACGTGTTTGCAGGCCTGCTGACGGTGGTCTTGATTGGATTGCTGATCGAGAGCCTGATTTTTCGCACGCTTGAGAACGCCACGGTGCGGCGATGGGGGATGGTACGATGACTGATCTCGAAGCAGTGTCACGGTTGCGGCGGCTGGCAGATGTGCGGACGCTATGGCGCGCGGAATTCCCGAAGCGTATCGCGCTGTCGCAGGGTGATGCCCGTGTCAGTTACGGCGAACTCGCCGATCAAATCGACGCAACCGCGGCTTGGTTCTACGAACTCGGGTACCGTGCGGGCGAACGGATCATCCTGGTCGGGGAGAACTCGGCAGCGCTGCTCGAGGCGATGTTCGCGGCGAGCGCGCTGGATCTATGGGTCGTGATGCTGAATGCCCGGCTATCTAAGCCGGAGATCGATGCGATCCGGGCGCATTGCCGCCCCCGCGCGACGATCTATTTCGCCGATCGGTCCCCGGATGCTCTGCGGCACGGTGAGGCCAGCGCTGCGCGCCGTGTCGGTCATCCCAGCCTCGGTACGGTTCTGATCGACGAGGAAGACCTTGGCGGCACGGCCGAGCCGGTGCTGGACGATCCCGCCGAACAGATCGCCTTGCTAATGTATACGTCGGGTTCAACCGGTACGCCGAAGGGCGTCATGCTGTCCCATCGCAGCGTGCTGACTTTAGCTTCGACCTCGGCATCGCTGCGGCAGTTGCGCACTGAGGATCGCCTGTTCCTGACGACACCGATGACCCATGTGATGGGACTGTTCTCCGTCAGCCTGTCGGCGCTGCTGGTCGGCGCCACGGTGGTGATCGAGCAGCGGTTCGATCCGGAGACCGTGCTGAACGTGCTGAAGCGCGAGCGGATCACGGTGTTTCCGGCAGTTCCGACGGTATTCTACAAGCTGCTGCATCACATCGAAACGCACAACGTTCGACTCTATCTTCCTTCGCTGCGCTTTATCTGGGCCGGTGGCTCGCTGTTGGAAGCTGCGTTGGCGGAGCGCACGCGTGCGGTGTTCGGGCTTCCGCTTCACAATGGTTACGGCATGACCGAGGCTTCGTCGTCGATCTGCCTGACGTCGGTGACTGCGCCGGTTGTGCCGGAGTCGGTCGGCTGGTTTCTGCCGGGCCTCGAGTGGAAGCTCGTTGCCGTTCGCTCGGGCGATGCGGCCGATAGCGATACGCCCGACGTCGGCGAATTGTTGATCCGCGGGCCGACCGTTATGAAGGGCTATTTTCGTGATCCCGAACTCACCGCACGCACGCTGGATGCGGACGGATGGCTGACAACAGGCGATCTTGCTCGGGTTGCCGACGGCCAAGTCTACATCGTCGGGCGCAGCAAGGACATGATCGTGCGCTCCGGCTTCAACGTGTATCCCGCGGAAGTCGAGCGCGCCATTAACGCTCACCCCCAGGTCGTCCACTCCGCCGTGGTTGGCAGGCGCGAGCAGAACAATGAGCGCATCATCGCCTTCGTCGAGCGAGCGCCGGCCTCATCCGTCAACGACACGGAGCTTGACGCGTTTCTTGCGGGCCGGCTTGCCGGCTACAAGCGCCCCCAGGAATTCCGCTTCGTGGACAAGCTGCCGCTGGCGACCAATGGCAAGGTTCTGAAGCACAGACTGGCGCTGCATGCGTCCGATGGCGCTCCTGTCTCCGAGACGGCTTGACACTGTCTGATCGCGACTGCGATCAATTCCACGCGGAGATCGGCGCTGCAGCGCCACGGGATGTTGCGGTCCGCCGACGCGCCAAGACCAAGCAAGAAAGTCGAAAGTGCAAATGTCCGAGAAATTCAAACAGATTCGCGCGCGTCTACGACTGCCAGTCCTGGTCGCGCCGATGCTGCGCATATCAGGGCCGGCTTTGGTTGCAGCGAGCTGCAGTAACGGCGTCATCGGCTCGTTTCCAACGGTCAACGCCCGAACGCCCGACCAGCTCGATCGATGGATCGACGAGATCAAGCAGGCCGTCTCGGCCGCTGGTGCCTACGACGCGCCTTACTGCGCAAACATTCTGGCGCGATCTGATCCGGACAAGCTGCAGGCCGACCTCAAAATTTTGATCAAGCACAAGGTCGAAATCGTCCTCGTCAGCACTGGCGCGCCTGAGAAATATGTAAAGCCGCTGCAGGATATCGGATGCTTTGTCATCGCCGACGTCGCCTCGATCCGCCATGCGAGAAAGGCTCTGCAGCAAGGCGTCGATGGTCTCGCTCTCTTGACGGCGGGCGCCGGCGGGCAGACCGGCTGGGCCAATGGCTTCGCATTCGTTCGCGCGATTCGCGATTTCTATGACGGTCCACTGTTGCTGGCCGGGGGCGTCTCCGACGGTCAGGCGTTGTGGGCCGCACGGACACTCGGCTGCGATCTCGGCCTGATGGGGACGCGCTTCATCGGCACGCAGGAGTGCGATGCATCCGACGGTTACAAAGCGATGCTGGTCGACAGCAGCATCGACGATGTGGTGCTGACGCGTGGCATCAGTGGTATCGACGCCAACTTCCTTCGCCCGTCGATCATTGCCTGCGGTCTCGATCCGCAGGAATTGGCGGCCCCGGTGTCACCCGAACGCGCCCGTGAAATGTTCAGCAGCTACGCGGACGGGATGCGCGGTCCGAAACGCTGGGTTGATCTGTGGAGCGCTGGCCATACTGTCTCGGGCGTCAAGGTGGTCCAGAGCGTGGCGGAGGTCGTGGATCAGTTGGCGGTGGAATATACCCGAGCCCAACGTGCGACCAGGGCGCTGCTTGCCGATGCGGACGATCCCGCCATCTGAGTGGCTCCATGAGAGCCGGTTTATGCGTTTGCCGATACGTTCCCGCCAGCCCGGTTGGCGAAGGCTGGAGCGAATGGGGGAAATGCCTTGCGCGTAGTTCAGTTTAGTGTCGTCGCACCGGCTTAGATTGTCTATGGCTGAGCTGTTCGCTCACCGTGACGGGCAGGCCTATCTGCGTATTCCTATCGTTTCGATCGGTGCGTAGGAAGCGGTGCCTTGTTGCGGAGGTGCTCCGCACTCGTTGGCATCTCAGTCGATGTGGTCGAAGTGGTCATCGCAGCTTCGGGACGGACGCAACCATGTTCGAGGACGTGGCCAGTGGTCGGGCACGAGCAATTCGTCGTTCCGTCGCTTTCCGCGGCCGCGGTCCGCGACATCGGACACTAGATCAGGAGGCCGTCTCGCGCCTCGCCTTACCCGGCAAGGCTTTTGATGTAGGCTCTCCATCCGCCGAATGACGAAATATCCCTAGCGCCTTTCAGGCCCTCGGCTTCGACGATAAACCCCTTTGGCGTGGTGCCGTCGGCGAGGTGTGTAGTGCCGATGCCGAGCGGCGAGGGGATGCCGGCGACGAAGCTGCCGAAGCCTTCGGCGGAGATCGCCCAAACCTCCGTTGCGATTGGGGTGCCTTCGCCCGGAGCGACGCGCAGCAGGCCGGGCCTGAATGGTGGGCCGCCCTGCAGGGCGAACAACTTGTAGTCGGGCGCGGTGGAGACTGCGCGCAGGAAACGCGCGCCGCGGCTGGTCAGCTCGTGGTTCAGCGGCATGCCGGACAGATGCGCGCCGACCACCACCAGCTCGATCTCATTCGCAACGGCAGAGGGCGATACTTCGATGGGAGCCGGCACCTTGGTGCTGCTGGCGCCTAAGTGTACGCCGCTTGCGGCGTGAAGGCGCTCGCCCAGCGCGGCGAGGAGGTCGTCGCGGCCTGCCGGTGCGATCAGCGTCACGCCCGACGGAAAACCATCGGCGCGGAAGCGACTCGGCACAGCCAGCGCGCACAGGTCGAGCAGGTTCACGAAATTGGTGTAGGTGCCGAGCTCGCTGTTCGGACCGATCGGATCAGCCTCCAGCTCCGCGACCATGCGCGGGCGCGGATAGGTCGGCACCATCAGTACGTCGATGCCGCTCCAGATCGCATCAGCGGCGCGGCGCAGTTCGGCCAGCCGGTACAGGCCGCCAAACGCATCGGCAGCGCTGAACGCCGAAGCCGAGCCGATGATCTTGCGCGTCACCGGATGTAAGAGCTCCGGCGTTGTCTCGATCACATGTCGGATTGCCTGATAGCGCTCAGCGACCCACGGTCCGCTGTAGAGAAGACTGGCGACGTCGAACAACGGCGTCAGGTCCACCGCGCGCACGGGGCCGGGCACCACCGTCGCAAGATCGGCGACGGCAAGATCGAATGCGTGTTCGGACTCGAGGTCGTCGGCGAATTTGCGGCTGGCTGGATTCGGCAGCCCGATTCGTAAGCCGGGCGACAACGCGTTCGGACGGGCCGGTGCGCCGGCGTGCGGGCGCGACCATGGATCTTCGCGGTCGAAAGCTGCGATCACGCCATAGACCGCATGCGCATCGGCGACCGTGCCGGCGAACACCGAGATTGTATCGAGGGTCCGGCACGCTGGCACCATGCCGCGCGACGATACGCTGCCGAGCGATGGCTTCAGTCCAACGATGTTGTTGAGCGCGGCAGGCACGCGGCCGGAGCCTGCGGTGTCGGTGCCGAGCGCGAACGTCACGAGGCCATGCGCCACCGCCACGGCCGAGCCGCTGCTCGACCCGCCGGGCACGTAGCGCGGATCCATCGCATTGCGCGGCACCGGATAGGGCGTGCGGACGCCGACCAGGCCGGTGGCGAACTGATCGAGGTTGGTCTTGCCGATCAGAATCGCGCCGGCATCGAGCAGGCGCTGAACCGCAAACGCAGTTTCGCTCGGCGTGGACGCGAAGCCGGGGCAGGCTGCCGTGGTCGGCAGCCCGGCCACGTCAATATTGTCCTTCACGGCGAATGGGATGCCCCACAGTGGCTTCGTATCGGGATCGAACGGGCCGAGTGCGGCGGCGTCGGCAAGGACGTCGTGCTCCGGCCGCAGCGTGATGAAGATGCCGGGATCGGCCACGGCTTCGAGCCGGCGATACGTCGTGGCGATGATCTCTGCCGGAGAGGCGCCGGCCGCATAGGCGGTGTGCAGCGTCGCGATCGTCGGGAAGGTGGTGAGTTCAGCAGCCGACATCACACTTCCTCCAGCGCGCAGATCAGGTCGCCGGCGCGCAGCGTCTGGCCCGGCTTGGCGTTGAGGGCTCTGACGATGCCGCGTGCGGTCGCCGGAATCGCGATCTCCATCTTCATCGACTCGATCACCGCCAGCGTCTGGCCGATCTCGACATGCTCGCCCGGTTCGATGGTGAGCTTCCAGACGTTACCCGGCGCCTCGGTGAATTGGCCGACGCAGCCGTCCGGCACGTCGCCGCCGGAGCCGAGCGCGGCCGCGGTGTCGTCCTCCACCACCTCGTCGAGCTTGGCGTCGCGCCAACGCTGGCGCTCGGCCTCGAACGCGGTCTGCTGACGGGTCTTGAACGTCGCGATGCCGTCGGCTTCGCGCGCCAGGAAGGCCTTGTAGTCGGCGTAGGAGAACGTCGTCTCTTCGATCTTGAGCGGATAGCCGCCGTGCGGGAACGCGGCTCGGGCGTCGAGCAGCTCTTCCGGCGTCACCGGGAAGAACCGGATCTGGTCGAAGAACCGCAGCAGCCACGGATGGCCGGGCTTGAACACTTCGGTGGTGCGCCAGGTGTTCCAGACCTGGATGGTGCGGCCGAACAGCTGATAACCGCCGGGGCCTTCCATGCCGTAGATGCACATATAGGCGCCGCCGATGCCGACGGCGTTTTCGGGCGTCCAGGTGCGGGCCGGATTGTACTTGGTGGTGACCAGGCGATGCCGCGGATCGACCGGGGTGGCGACCGGCGCACCGAGATAGACATCGCCGAGGCCGAGCACGAGGTAGTTGGCGTCGAACACGATGCGCTTGACATCGTCCTCGTTGTCGAGGCCGTTGATGCGGCGGATGAACTCGATGTTGGACGGGCACCACGGCGCATCCGGCCGCACCAGCTCCTGATACTTGCGCATCGCCAGCACCGCCTGCGGATCGTTCCAAGACAGCGGCAGATGAATGATGCGGCTCGGCACCGCCATCGCCTCGACCGAGGGCAGTTCGCGCTCGATTCTGACCAGAGCGTCGAGCAGCTTGCGGCGCGACATCACCGTGCTGTCGTAGTGGATCTGCAGCGAGCGGATTCCCGGGGTGAGATCGATCAGGCCGGGTAGTTTCGCCTTCTCGACCGCCTCGGCGAGCACGTGCACCCGCAGGCGCAGCGCGATGTCGAGCTCCATCGGGCCGTATTCGACTAGAAGATTGTCGTCGCCAGCGCGGCGATACACCACCGGGATCTCGCCATCATCATGGCGGCCGACGATCGCGGAGCCAAGCTCGGCGGGCGCGGTGATCACGGTCGGCCCCGCGACCGGATCATCGGCGCGCGTCACCGGCACGAAGCGGAGCTTATCGCCGGGCTTGAGCTGGCCGACCTTCCACAATTCGTCGCGCGCCACCACGGCCGGGCAGACGAAGCCGCCGAGACTGGGGCCGTCGGGGCCCAGGATGATCGGCATGTCGCCGGTGAAGTCGATCGCGCCGACCGCATAGGCGTTGTCGTGGATATTCGAAGGGTGCAGCCCGGCTTCGCCGCCGTCGGTGCGGGCCCATTGCGGCTTTGGTCCGATCAGCCGCACACCGGTGCGCGCGCTGTTGAAATGCACTTCGTAGTCGGAGGCGAACAACGTCGCGATGTCTTCGTCACAAAAGAAATCGGGCGCACCGTGGGGGCCGTAGATTACGCCGATCTGCCACGCACGTGTCAGAGCCGGCCGCTCCGCGTCACTCAGCGCACGCGGCTCCGCGGCCGGCGCGATCGAACCGAAATGCAGCACATCGCCGGCCTTCAGAGCGCCAGTGGCGTGGCCGCCGAACGCGCCGAGCGTGAACACGGCGCGCGAACCGAACACTTCGGGCGCGTCGAAACCGCCGCGGATGGCGAGGTAACAACGTTGGCCCGCGCCCTCGATCTTGCCGACCGCCAGCATCTGGCCGGCGCGCACCGCAATCGGCGCGTCATTGCCGACCGCCACACCATCGAGCTTGGCGCCCATGCCGGCTCCGCACAGTGCTACCACGGCGTCGGCGTTGAAGCGAAGCGTCGGGCCGCTGACGGTGAGTTCGAACGCCGCTGTGGTTTCCGGATTGCCGACGATCCGGTTGGCTAGGCGGAACGAGCGCTCGTCCATCGGTCCGCTCGGCGGCACGCCGACGTGCCACAGATGCAGCCGGCCCGGCAGCTCCTGCAGGCCGGATTGCGCGCCGGGCGCCACCACGTCGATGGTGCGCGCCGCGAAGCTGAAATCGGCCAGCACCTTGGTGGCGACCTTGCCGCTGCGGAACAGATCGGACGAAGCAATCGCGCGCAGATAATCGAGATTGGTCTCGATCCCGGCCACGGTGGTCGTGGTGAGCGCGCCGATCATCTTGTCGATCGCGGCGTCGCGGTCGGCGGCGTGCACGATCAGCTTGGCCAGCATCGGATCGTAGAACGGCGTTACCTCGTCGCCGGTTTCGATCCAGCCGTCGATGCGGGCGTCATCCGGAAACGCCACCTGGGTCAGCCGGCCGGCCGAGGGCCGGAAGCCGGCACCGGGATTTTCGGCATACAGTCGCACTTCGATCGCCGCGCCTTGCGGCGGACGCGGCGTGTAGGTCGCAAGCGGGCTGTCGCCGGCAGCCTGGCGCACCATCCATTCGACCAGATCGACCCCGAACACCGCTTCGGTGACCGGATGCTCGACCTGAAGGCGGGTGTTGACCTCGAGGAAATAGAATTCGTCGCGGGCGACGTCGTAGATGAATTCGACGGTGCCGGCGGATTCGTAGGCGACGCTCTGGCCGAGCGCGACCGCGGCCTGATGCAGCCGCGCCCTCATCTCGTCCGAGATGCCGGGTGCCGGGGTTTCCTCGACGACCTTCTGATTGCGCCTCTGCAGCGAGCAGTCGCGTTCGCCGAGCGCGATCACGTTGCCCTGGCCGTCGCCGAAGATCTGCACTTCGATATGCCGGGCATCGGCGACGAAGCGCTCGAGATACACCCGCGCGTCGCCGAAGCTGGCGCGGGCGGTGCGCTGCACGGTGGCGAAGCGCTCGCGTAGCGTCGCTTCGTCATGGCAGAGCTGCATGCCGATGCCGCCGCCGCCCGCCGTGCTCTTCAGCATCAGCGGAAAGCCGATGCGGCCTGCGGCCTCGAGCGCTTCCTCGATGCTGTCGATCAGCCCGGTGCCGGGCAACAGCGGAACGTTGCTGGCTTGCGCCAGTTCGCGGGCGCGGTGCTTCAGGCCGAACGCCTCGAGATGTTCGGGACGCGGACCGATGAAGGCGATGCCGTGCTGCTTCAGCCGCTCGGCAAAGCCGCGGTTCTCCGACAGGAAGCCGTAGCCGGGATGCACCGCCTGCGCGCCGGTGGCGAGGCAGGCGTCGATCACGGCGTCGACGTTGAGATAGCTGTCGCTGGCGGCGTCGCCGCCGACACGCACCGCTTCGTCGGCCTCGCGCACCGGGCGGGTGAACCGGTCGGCGTCCGAATAGATCGCCACGGATGCGATCCCCATCCGGCGCAAGGTGCGACCGATCCGCCCAGCGATTTCGCCGCGGTTGGCAATCAGAACTTTGCTGAACATGATCAGTCCTCGCCTGCCTCGTAGATCACCACCTGGATCGGCGTCGGGAAGAAGCCGTTGCAGGGATTGTTGACCTGCGGACAGTTCGAGATCAGGCACAGCACGTCCATCTCCGCGATCATCTCGACGTAGTCGCCGGGCTTGGAGACGCCGTCGACGACGGTGAAATTGCCGTCAGGATCGAGCGGCACGTTCATGAAGAAGTTCAGGTTCGGCACGATGTCGCGCTTCGACAAGCCGTGCTTGGCGGCCTCCAGCACGAAGTTCTCGCGGCAGGCATGCAGATACTTGGTCTGATGCCCGAACCGCACGGTGTTGCTCTCGCAGGAGCAGGCGCCAGCAGAGGTGTCGTGCAACCCGCAGCTATCGGCCACCATGCGCAGCATGGTGCGGCCCTCGGTGGACATGATCCGCGTGCCGGTGGTGACGTAGGCCGAGCCCTGGGCGCGCAGCGTGTCCTGGCCGCTGTAGCGTTCGCCGAAGTCACTGGCGGCGTAGAACAGGGTGTCGACCGCCTGCTGGCCGTGGCTGTCGACGATGCGCAGCGTCTGGCCCTTACGGATGATCGCCGACCACGGCACGCGGGCCGGGATCACGGTGTCGAGCACGATGCGGGCGGAAGCGGGAATCGCGGTCATGCTCAGGCCCTCCCTGCGGCGCCGGCGAGATAGAACGCGTTGTTCTCGAACGCGCGCTTGGCTTCGAGCGACACGGTGCGGCACAGATCGTCGGCAGCGAGCTGGGACGCCTGGTAGCGAATGAGATCGATGTCGCCCGGGGCGTAACTTGGCGATGGATCGAGCGGGTGCGGACAGTTCGACACTGCGATCAGCAGGTCGAGCTCGGCGCGCAGATCGACGAAGTCGCCCTGGTGGCGACGCTCGCCGTGCCATTCGAACCGGCCCTGCGAATCGACCGCGACCGGGGCGAAGAAGGCGATCGAGGGGTGCACGTCGCGGCGATCGAGCCCGAGCTTGCCGGCGGCGAGCACGAAGTTGTCGCGGGTGTTGCGGAAATTGCCGGCGCCATAGCGGGCCGCATTGGTTGCGGCGTTGGAGCCGCCCACCATGGTGTCGTGCGCGCCGCTGGTATCCTCGATGATCGACAGTAGCGCACGCCCCATGTCGGACAGGATTACACGGCCTTTGCGCAAGGACGCCGCCCACTGCACCTTGATGGTGTCGGCGTGGTTCAGCCGCTCGCTCGGGTCGAGCGCATTCCAGGCCTGGATGCTGACGCAGGACGTGCCACTGGTGTTGATGATGCGCACGGCCTCGCCACGGCCGAGCTTGGTCACGTAGTACCAGCCACCCGGCACAGTCTCGCGATGGATGATCGCGTCCGCGGCGATCGGCGCGCCGTCGCGCGGCGTCGGCGGCGGCAGGGCCTTCGGCGCCTGCTGCTGGCCCAGCGCCTTATGCTGTTCGTAGCGCCGGCGGTTGGCCTCGACTTCGGCCTTCTCTTGCTCGGTCAGGATCATGCTGCCCTCACGGTGAACAAATGCCGGGTCGTCCCGGCTCATGCTCCCTGTGCGGCCGGGTCGTCCCGGCCGGAGCGGATTGGATGGTCGGTGCGCGGCTGCGCGACGCGCCGCGGGAAGATTTCGAGATCGCGGGAAATCGTCGCGCCGTAGCGCTCGCGTTCCTCGGGACGGTTGCGATTGCGTTCGAACGCGATCACCCGCGTCGCCAGGCTGAAGGCCTCGGACAGATCGTGCGTGACCATCACCACGGTGAGCTCGGTCTCGTTCCACAGCCGTTTCATCAGCACGTGGATGTCGGCGCGGATGCCGGGGTCGAGCGCGCCGAACGGCTCGTCGAGCAGCAGGATCTTTGGGCCGCGCATGATCGCCTGCGCCAGCGCCAGCCGCTGCTGCATGCCGCCGGATAGCGATGCGGGATATTTGTGCTCGTGGCCCTTCAGCCCGACCTCGTCGAGCAGCGCCAGCGCCTGCTCGGTCGCCTCGCGCCGCGCCCGGCCGAACAGCCGGCCGAGCAGCCGCGATTGCTGCAGCTCGCGGCCGAGCAGCACGTTGTCGAGCACGGTGAGATGCGGAAACACCGAATAGCGTTGGAACACCACGCCGCGATCGGCGTCGGGTTCGCTGGGCATCGGCTGGCCATCGATCAGGATCTGGCCGCGGGTCGGCGTCTCCTCGCCGAGCAGCATGCGCAGGAAGGTGGTCTTGCCGCAGCCGGAGGGCCCGACCAGCGCCACGAAGGCGCGCGGCGCGACGTCGAGCGTGATCCGCTCCAACACGATGTGGTCGCCGTACTCTTTCCAGACGTTGTCGAAACGGATCGCGCTCATTCCGCCCTCACCGCGGCGAACCAGGGGAAGGCTTTGCGCTGGATCAGTCGCAACGCCAGGTCCATCAAGAAGGCGAGCAGCGTGATCCACACCACGTAGGGGATAATCACGTCCATCGCCAAATAGCGCCGCACCAGGAAGATGCGATAGCCGAGCCCGGAGTCTGAGGCGATCGCTTCGGCGGCGATCAGGAACAGCCAGGCCGGTCCGAGTTGCAGGCGCAGCGAGTCGATCAGCCGCGGCAGGATCTGCGGCAGCACCACGCGGAGCGCGATCTGCCAGGTCGAGGCACCGAGCGTCTGCGCCTTGATCAGTTGTTCGCGCGGCAGTTCGAGCACCTTCATCGACAGGTCGCGGATGATGCAGGGCAGTGTGCCGATCACGATCAGCGCGATCTTGGAGTTCTCGCCGAGCCCCATCACGATGAACAGGATCGGCAGCAGCGCCAGCGGCGGCACCATCGAGGTGACCGACACGAACGAACCGAGCAGGGCATTCGCGGCCGGCAGCAGGCCGATCACGATGCCGAAGACGAGCGCCAGCGATGTGGAAATCGCCAGCGCCGCGCCCAGCCGTTCGAGGCTCGCCAGGGTATCCGACCACAGCAGATAGCTGCCGGTGCGGGCATCGACCTGGAAGGCCATCTGCTTGACCGCCTGGCCCATGCTGGACAGCGCCGGCAGCAGCTTGTCGTTGGGATTCTCCGCCAGCCGTGCGCCGGAGCCCAGCAGATACGCAATGATCACCAGCACGAACGGCAGCGCCGCCATGTAGATGGCGAGTTGCCGTCCAGGCCTGATGTTCACCCATCGCATCGTCGTGCTCCGGCTTGCTTGTGACGTGATCGCTTACAGCTTGCCGGCCGCGGCGGCGTTCATGAAGCTGGGGTCGAAACGCAGCTTCACGTTGGCCTTGTCGCCCAGCACGCTCTTGTCCGCGAGCTCGATGCCGACGGCGTCGGCCGACTTCGCCCCCTTGCCGAGCAGATCCTTGTCGAACAGGAACTTGCGGACGCGGTCCATGGTGCTGCCGATCGCAGCGCTCTTGGTGAAGGCTTCGGCGTCGGCGGCCTTGCTGAACAGCTTGGTCGAGGCGAGCTGGCTTTCGAAGCCGGCCAGATCAGTGCCGGATGCCTTCGCCATCGCTTCCTTGGCGGCCTTGGCCTCGGCGCCTTCCGCCGTCATCTTCGCCATGGTCTCGTACCAGATCCCGACCAGCGCCTTGGCGAAGTTCGGATTGTCCTTCACCACCGCGGTGTTGGCGACCATCAGGTCCATGATTTCGCCGGGGATCTGGGAGGAGTCGAACACCTTGTGGGCGTCGGGCGAGGCGAGGATTTCGGAGACGATCGGATTCCAGGTCACCACCGCGGTGACGTCGGCCGTCTTGTAGGCGGCGGCGAGGTCGGCGTCGGAGGTGTTGACCACCTTGACGTCCTTCTCGCTCAGCTTGTTGGATTCGAGCGCGCGCGCCAGCAGATAGTGCGACACCGAGAACTCGACCAGATTGACCTTCTGGCCCTTGATCGCGGAGAAATCCTTCTTGTCCTTGAGGATCACCGCGTCGTTGCCGTTGGAGAAGTCGCCGACGATCACAGCGGTGGTGTCGACGCCGCCGGCGGCGGGAATCGACAGCGCGTCCATGTTGGTGATGGTCACCGCGTCATACGAGCCCGCGGTGTATTGATTGATCGACTCGACGTAGTCGTTGAACTGCTTCACCTCGATGGTGATGCCGTATTTGTCCGCCCACTTCTTCACGATGCCGGTGTCGGCGGCATAGCCCCAGGGCATCCAGCCGACATAGATCGACCAGGCGACCTTGAAGTCCTTCTTGGGGGCGGCGGAGGCTCCGGCGACGCTCAGCGCGACGATCGAGCCAGCAAGGATCAGAGAAGATAGGAAACGAGTCTTCCGCATCGGATCATTCCTCAGAATCTGGTCGCGATGAGGAATTGACGTGGACCATCGTTTGCCAATTCCTCGGCTTACGAGGTCTCCCGGGCTTTTGTCCCGCCGTGCGTCCGAAGGATTTCTCCCTTCGGGGGGCAGCTCTCGGACCAGCGCCTGAAACAGGCCGGAACCCTAGCCACCAACTCTGTGCCAATTGTTGCCCGAACGGACGCCATCTTTGAAGGTCCGCACGGCACAAACAATGTGCAATCCCTGGCGGTAGTTCGGTCAACTGCCCAGCGGCTCGGCGGAGTCGGTACGATTGTGTGGTCTCGATGACCAGCTTACCGATCTGCACAGATCTGCTACCGAGCTCGCCTGTATCTTCTGCGAGGCTTTCTCAGCGCCTGAAGTCGGCCTTGCGCTTCTCTTGAAACGCCGCGACGCCTTCGGCGAATTCGGTGCTGCCGAAAGCGACGCCCTGGGCGAATGCCTCGAGGGCGAAGAACTGTTCGATCGGCTCGAACGCGCCGTTGACCAGCATCTTGGTGAGGCCGAGCGAGGTGGCGGGACCGGCGGCAAGATCAGCGGCGAGCTTCAGTGCCTCGTCCATCAGCGTGTCAGCAGGGACGACGCGCTTGGCGATGCCGAGTGCGAGCGCCTCCTCCGCTTCGACGCGGCGGTTGGTGAGCAGGATGTCTTTGGCGCGCATCGCGCCGACCGCCCGTGGCAGCGTCAGCGCCAAGCCGAGATCCGGTGCTGCACCGAGCCCGGGAAATGCTGCGCGGAAGTAAGCTTGATCCGACATCAGCACGATGTCGCAGAGTAGCGCCAGCGAGAAGCCGGCGCCGGCGGCCGATCCGTTGACTGCGGCGATCACCGGCTTCTCGGCTGTGAGCAACATCTTGGCCCAGCCGTGCGTCACCTGCATCCGCCGCCGCACCTGCGGCGCGGCGCGATCGCCCATGTTGTTGATATCACCGCCGGCACAGAACGAGTCCTCGCTACCGGTGATCACCAGGCAGCGCACGGCTGGATCGGTGAGTAATTCCGGGATGCGGAGTTCGAAATGCTGCTTGACCGCTGGTTGCAGCGCATTGCGCATCGACGGGCTGTTGAGGCGAACCACCATGACGTTGGTGTGGCGTTCGAACACGACGGCATCGCCGTCGGCTGCGCTGCGTGCAGGCATGTGTTTCCACCCTTGTTTTGTTTCCGGCGAGGATAGCGCAGTTCGTAACAATTTGCGAAAACGATTTTCGCAATGCTAAAACGCGTTCAAGCAACAACACGAACAGGGGGGAGCGCGACATGCAGTTGACGGCGGGCTTGCGCAAGGCGGCCGCGTTCCGCGCCGACGACATCGCGCTCGTGACCCCCGAGCGCAGCTTCAGCCATGGCGAGGTGCTGGACCGGGTGGCGCGGCTCGCAAGCGTGTTCCGACGCTTCGGCATTGAAGCCGGCGAGCGGGTTGCGATCCTGGCGGCCAACGGCAATGCGTACATCGAGTGCTATTTCGCCGTGCTGTGGGCTGGTGGCGTCGTGGTGCCGATCAATTCCCGGTTCTCGCTCGCCGAGATGATCGAGCAGGTGACTGATGCCGAGCCGACGGTGCTGGTGAGCGATCGCAGCTTTCTCGACAGTGCGCTGCAACTCGCCGATGCCTGCCGCTGCATCACCGCCGTGGTCGCTGCCTCGCCGGGCGCTGCTGGGTTGCCTAAGCTCTACGATTACGAGGCTGCGCTCGCGGACGAGAAGGCTTGCGCCGACGCCGGCCGTGGCAACGACGATCTCGCTTGCCTGTTCTACACCGGTGGCACCACTGGGCGCGCCAAGGGCGTGATGCTCAGCCACCGCAGTCTGTGGGTCAACGCGGTAGCGACGTCGCTGTCTTTCGGCTTCGATGAGACCACAGTGGCGCTGCACGCTGGCCCGCTGTTCCATCTCGGCGCCGGTGCACGGGTCTACACCACCTCGATCATGGGCGGGCGACACGTGGTGATCCCGCGGTTCTCGCCGAACGACGTGCTGGCTGCGATCAGCCAGCACAAGGTGACGGTGGCGACCTTCGTGCCGACGATGCTCGGCATGATCCTGCAACTGCCGGATCTCGACAGCTACGATCTGTCGAGCCTGAAGCTGATCACCTATGGTGCTTCGCCGATGCCCGAAGCGGTGTTGCAGGAGTGCCTGCGGCGATTCCCGTCGATCAGGTTCGGCCAATCCTACGGCATGACCGAGCTATCGCCGGTCGCGACCATTCTGTCGCCGGCCGATCATCTGCCGTCCGCCCCACGGCATCGGCTGCGCTCGGCCGGCCGGCCCATCGTGTCGGCAGAAGTCAGGATCGTCGATGCCGAGGACCGCGAGCTGAAACCCGGCGAGGTCGGCGAGGTGGTGGTCCGTGGCCCCATGGTGATGATGGGCTATTGGAGACAGCCGGAGCTGACCGCGCAGGCGCTGCGCGGCGGCTGGATGCACACCGGCGATTCAGGCCGGTTCGACGCCGATGGCTATCTCTACATCTCCGACCGCATCAAGGACATGATCATCACCGGCGGCGAGAACGTGTATTCGATCGAGGTCGAGCACGCGATCGCGGCGCATCCCGACGTGCTGCAATGCGCTGTGATCGGTATCCCTCATGCCAAATGGGGCGAGGCGGTGCATGCGGTAGTGGTGCGCCGCGCGGGCTCTTCACTGACGGCGGAGGATCTGATCACGTTCTGCCGTTCGGTGATCGCCGACTACAAATCGCCGCGCAGCATCGAATTCCGCGACGACCCGCTGCCGCTGTCGAGCGTCAACAAGATCAACAAGGCGGCGCTCCGCGCCCCGTATTGGAGCGACAAGGATCGGCGAGTGAATTGAGGCTCTGTCTCAGGCACAGCGTCACCCGCGCCGTCACTGCGAGGAGCGCAGCGACGAAGCAATCCAGCTTCGTGCGCCGGACGATGGATTGCTTCGCTTCGCTCGCAATGACGGGGGGCGTGCCTCCACCGTGCGTAAGGACGACGGAGCGCGCCGTTACCCGCCCAGCGCGGCGCTGATTGCTCTTGCTGCATGTGCCAGCGCCGGGCCGTGGTGTTCGATCAGTTGCTGCTGCGACACCAGATAGGCCGGGCCGCCGAAGCTCAAGGCATATACCGGGCCGCCATTCGGCGGCACGATTGCGGCGCCGACTGCGTTGATGTCCTTGCGCCACTCGCCGGTCGAGATGCAGAAGCCCTGCCGGGCCATCTCACGCATCGACTTGGTGATCGATTTCTCGATCTTCGGCCAGTCGGCGCCGTGGTGGTCGCGCAATTCCGCCAGCAGCGCCCGGCGCTCATCCTCGCCGATCGTCGCCAGATAGGCTTTGCCGAGCGACGTTGTGGCGAGCGGCACGCGGGAGCCCGGTGGCAGCCGCAGGCCGATCAGCGCGTCGCTCTCGCAGCTTTCGATGTTTAGCATCATCAGCCGTTCGCGGGTGCCGAGCCCGACATGCAGCTGGCTGTCTTCGGCCAGCTTGGTCATGATCGGCAGCGCGGCTTTGCGGACGTCGAGATTGGCGAGCGCTGCGTAGCTCAGCGCCAGCGCGCGGGCGCCGAGCTGATAGGTCGCCGAGCGCGGCTCGTAGGTAAGGTAGCCGAGCTGGATCAGCGTGTGAGTCATCCGCGAGATCGTCGGCTTCGGCAGGCCGGTGCGCTCGGCGAGTTCCTGATTGCCGAGCGCGCGGTCGCCGGCGCGAAACGCGCCGAGCACGTCGAGGCCGCGCGCCAGCGCCGAGACGAACAACCGGCCGCCGGCATCATCGCGTTCGGCGGCGTCGGCGCGGGGGCGACGCGATGCGCGCTGCAACGATTGCCGCTCGGCGCGGCGTTGCGCGCGATCTTCCGAACTCGCAGCAGGAGGTCGCTTCTCGACTTTCGCGCCACCGCGTCGCTTGGCGGCTGCGGGCCCGCGCGTGGTTGTCTTCGCCGCCATGATCGTGGTTTCCGTGCGGCCCGGCCGCGAGTCAAAGATGTTTGCGAAAATCGATTTCGCATATTGTGCGACAGCCACCGCGGTGGCAAGCTGCACAAAAAACAAGAGGAAGCGGAAGGATGCCGATCGACCCCGCGCGCTTGCGCAACTGGCCCATTCCCGACATCGAACAGAGCTATACGGAACGCGACACCATGTTGTACGCGCTCGGCGTCGGTTATGGCGATGCCCCGCTTGACTCGAAGCAGCTGCGTTACGTCTACGAGCAGGATTTGCAAGTGCTGCCGTCGATGTCAGTGGTGCTCGGCTATCCGGGATTCTGGCTCGGCAATGAAGACACCGGCGTCGACTGGCGCAAGGTTTTGCACGGCGAGCAGGGCTTCGAGATATTCAAGCCGCTGCCGCCGAAGGCAACGGTGGTCGGGCGTTCGCGCGTCACCGGTCTGTTCGACAAGGGCGCTGGCAAGGGCGCCGTGTTGTTGTCAGAGCGCGATGTCGTCGATATGGCGACCGGCGAGCTGCTGTGCCGCCTGACTTCGACCACGATGCTGCGCGGCGACGGCGGGTTCGGAGGACCTTCGGGGCCGTTGCCTGTGCCGCACGCGCTGCCCGAGCGTGCGCCTGATCTGTCGCTGCGGATCGCAACCTCGCCGCGCGCCGCGCTGCTGTATCGGCTGTCCGGCGACTACAATCCGTTGCACGCCGATCCCGAAGTCGCGCGCAAGGCCGGATTCGACAAGCCGATTCTACACGGGCTGTGCAGCTTCGGTGTGGTGTGTCGCGCCTTGGTCGAGCTGTGCTGCGATGGCGATCCGACACGGCTGACCAAGATGCAGGTGCGGTTCTCATCGCCGGTGTATCCCGGCGAAACCATCGTCACCGAAGTGTGGAACGATGCAGAAGGGCGAGTTTCGTTCCGCGCCAAAGTGGCCGAACGGGATGTCGTTGTGATCAACAACGGTCTCGCCGCGGTCTCGTGACATCGTCCGGATTATTCCGCGTGCAGGAAAACGGTGCGGCTGGCTTCCAGGCTGGTCGCATCGCCGCAACAGCCTCCGCGCGACTGCGCGAGAACGACGCCTTCACAACGTAGGCTGGTAGTTAGGCCGGTGTTTAGAGAGTGACTTTCGGCGAGCATCACGTATAAGTCCGCCGACGCTGCAACAACAACGAACAACAAAGAGGAACGCCCGTGTCCATTTCCCGACGTTCATTCGGAATCGGTGCGACTGGTCTGGTGCTCGGAACGGTCGCAGCGCCTTGGGTTCGCAACGCCAACGCCGAGCCGGCCCCGATCAAGATCGGCGTGATCAATTCGATGAGCGGCGGTCTGTCGGCCTACGCGCAGGAAGGCAAGCCGGCGTTCGACTACATCATCGATCAGATCAACAAGAGCGGCGGCATCAAGAGCAAGGATGGCGCTAAGATTCAGTTGCTGCAGGCCGACGACGCCAGCCAGCCGGCGCGGACCGCGACCGAAGCGCGCCGCCTGATCACCGAAGAAAAGGTGCCGCTGCTGACTGGTACCATCCTCAGCGCCCAGATGCTGGCGCTGACGCCGGTGCTCGACGAATTGAAGGTGCCGACGCTGTCGATCTGGGCCGGCGGTGCCAAGTCGAACTACATGTTCTCACTCGGCTACCCGTACGACCGCGGCTACGCGCAGTCGATGCACGACTTCATCGTGTCGCTGCGCGACAACGACAAGTTCCCAATCAAGACCGCGGTGATGTGCTACTCGAACTACGAGGCCGGCCAGCAGGTCAACAAGTTCCTGGTCGAGAAGCTGAAGGCCAGCGGCATCGAGGTGATCGGCGAAGCGCCGCTCGACACCAAGGCGCAGGACCAGACCTCGGCGATGATCCGCATCCGCTCGCTGAAGCCGGACGTCGTCACCGGACTGGTGACGCCGCGCGACGGCATTCTGATGCATCAGGCGCGCTACAACCTGAACTACCAGGGCAGCCTGTTTGTCGGCGGCACCGGCGGTTATTCGGACCTGTCGCTGTGGAAGGATCTCGGCCCCGAGATCGGCAAGGCGGTGCTGACACGCAACCTGTTTGGCATGACGGGCTTCAGCGCCGGCGCCAAGATGGACTCGATGCAGAAGATCATCACCGAGCTGCACGACGTCGCCAAGCTCGAGCGCATCGGCCAGGGCGCGGTTCAGTATGCCCAGGGTGCGCGCGTGCTGCAGCAGGCGCTGGAGAACGCCAAGTCGCTGGAGCCGGACGCGCTGCTCGAGGCCTTCAAGAGCTTCAAGATTCCGTTCGGCGATCCGCATCTCTACATCGCCAAGCCGAAGGGCCTGCAGTTCGCCGAAGACCGGTTGCTGACCGACGGCTCGGCGATGATGATCCAGTGGATGCCGGATCAGAGCCAGGAGGTCGTGTTCCCGAAGGAGTTCGCACAGGCAGCTCCGCGTCCGAAGAGCTGATCTCGTCGTGGCCCTTCTCGAAGTCGACAACATCAGCAAACGCTTCGGCGGCCTGCTCGCGCTGAACGACGTCTCGTTCGGCGTCGAGAAGGGCGAGATCCTCGGCATCATCGGCCCCAACGGCGCCGGCAAGACGACGCTGTTCGGCGTCGTCTCCGGCTTCATTGCGCCGTCGAGCGGCGACGTCCGGTTCGACGGCCAGCGCATCACCGGCATTTCGCCCGACCGGCTGACGCGCCGCGGCCTGGTGCGCAGCTTCCAGATCGTCCAGACCTTCGCCGACATGACGACGCTCGAGGTCGTCACCACGGCGGCGCTGACCCGGAGGCCGTTGCGGCAGGCGATCGATTATGCAGCCGAGGTGCTCACGCGCGTCGGCCTCGGCGCCAAGCTCGATGAGACGCCGGCGACGCTGTCGCTGCAGGACAAGAAGCTCCTCGAAGTCGCCAAATGCGTCGCGACCGATCCGCAGTGCATCCTGCTCGACGAGGTGATGGCCGGCCTCACCATGGCCGAGACCGAAGCGCCGATGGCGATCATCCGCGAGCTCAACCGCTCCGGCGTCACCATCGTGATGGTCGAGCATGTCATGCCGGTGATCATGCGGATGGCGACCCGGATGGTGGTGATCAATTTCGGCGAGAAGATCGCCGAGGGCACGCCCGACGAGATCATCAAGGACCGCAAGGTGATCGACGCTTACTTCGGAGAGCATCTCGATGCTTGAGGTCGAAGGTCTGGTCGCAGGCTATGGCGGCTCGCCGATCCTGCGCGACGTGTCGCTCAGGCTCGCGTCCGGCGAAATCGTCGGCCTGCTCGGCGCCAACAATGCCGGCAAGACCACGCTGATCAACTGCCTGTCGGGGATCGTGACGCCGATGTCCGGCCGCATCCTGTTCGAGGGGCAGGACGTCACCCGAACCACGGCGCGCGAGCGCGTCGAACTCGGCATCATCCAGGTGCCCGAGGGGCGGCTGGTGTTCCCCGAGATGAGCGTGCGCGAGAACCTGCTGCTCGGCGGGTTCTGCGACCGCGCCCGAACGCATCGCCCGGCGCAGATGGAAAAGGTGCTGGATCTGTTCCCGCGGCTGAAGGAGCGGCTGACTCAAGCTGCCGGCACGCTGTCCGGCGGCGAGCAGCAGATGCTGGCGATCGGCCGCGGCCTGATGGCGGAAGCTCGCATCCTGATGCTGGACGAGCCCTCGCTCGGCCTCTCGCCGCTGTTCGTTCAATATATCTTCGAGATCATCGACCAGTTGCACCAGAGCGGCCTCACCATGCTGCTGGTCGAGCAGAACCTCAATCTGACGCTGCGCCATGCGCAACGCTGCTACGTGCTCGAACGCGGCCAAGTCGCGGTCGAGGGCGCGGCAGATTTGGTCAGGGACGATCCGCGCACGCGGCAGGCCTATCTGGGCCTGTGAACGGAGACGGCAAGTGAGCGAATTCTGGCAGGCCTTGGCGCAAGGCGTTCTGATCGGAAGCACCTACGGGCTGCTCGCGCTGGGCATGGGCCTGGTGTACGGCGTATCCGGAATCGTCAACTTCGCCCATGGCGATTTCATCTCCCTGGCGATGTTCATGGCGCTGGCGCTGTTCTCGGCGTTCGCACTCGATCCTTACGTCTCGGCGCTGATCACCATCCCGGTGATGGCGCTGATCGGCGGGCTGGTCTATCGCTATCTGTTACGGCCGATGGCCGGACATCAGTTTCTGATGATCGTGCAGCTCACGCTGGGTCTCAGCTTGGTGCTGCAGAACGGCATCCTGATGGTGTTCGGCGGCCAGCCGGCGCGCACGCCGTCGATCGTGGAATCGAAGTTGATCATTCTCGGCGACGTCGTGCTGCGGTTGCCGCATCTGATCGCGTTTGCGGTCGCGTTCGCGATGGCGATCGGGCTGTACGTGATGCTGCGCTCGACCGATTTCGGCCGCTCGATCCGCGCGGTGCATCAGAACGCGCGCGCCGCAGCGTTGATGGGGGTCGACGTCGGCCGTGTTCAGGTCGTCACCTTTGCGATCGGTGTCGCGATCCTGGCGGTCGCCGCGGCGCTGCTGCTGCCTGGCACGCCGATCACCCCGACCCAGGGCCTGCAGTACACCGTGATCACGCTGCTGGTCGTGGTGCTCGGCGGCATGACCAATTTCGTCAGCATCATGCTGAGCGGCCTGGTGATCGGCATCTCCGAGGCGTTCGGCCAGATCTATGTGTCGGATACGCTCGGCCGGCTGGTGCCTTACGCGATCTTCGTGCTGATCATGCTGTTCCGGCCGCAGGGCCTGACCTGGAGGACGTCATGATCAGCAAGGGCTTCTATCAGACCCTGGCGTCGCCATGGCTGTGGGGCATTCTGGTTCTCGCGGCCTGCCTTCCGCTGGCGCTGAACAGCTACCATCTCCACCTTCTGACCCTGGCGCTGGTCTATGTGGCGCTGGCGTCGGCGTGGAACATCGTCGGCGGCATGGCCGGCCAGGTGTCGCTGGCGCACAGCCTGTTCATCGGCATCGGCGCGATGCTGTCGACCGCGCTGCTGGTCAAGTTCGGCATCAACATGTGGGCCGGGCTTGTGATCTCCGCGGCGATCGCAGGCGCGCTCGGCGCGATGATCGCCTGGATCGACTTCCGGTTTCAGCTCGGCCATTTGTCGTTCGTGCTGATCACGCTGGCGTTCGCCGAGATGGGCGCAATCATCGTCGAAGGCTGGGAGTTCCTCGGCGGTGCCTCCGGCCTGCTACTGCCGCGTGACACTGGTGACTTCTGGGCGTTCCAATTTGGCGGCGGACGCGGTGCGTTCTGGGTGATGCTCGGGCTGGCGGCTGCCGTGGTGCTGGTCAACGTCGCGATCCTGAATGCGCCGCTCGGCTATTATCTGCGCACCATCCGCGACAATGAGAAGGCAGCGCAGGCGATCGGCGTCAACGTGCTGCGCCACAAGATCACCGCGATGACGATCTCGGCGGTGCTGACCTCGATCGTTGGCACCTGTTATGTGCGCTATTTGACCTTCGCCGATCCGTATCTGCTGGCGACCCCGACCATCACCATCGAGATTGTGCTGTTCGCCACCGTCGGCGGCCTCGGCCGCGCGTTCGGTCCGGCGCTCGGCGCGCTGCTGCTGGTGCCGCTCGGCGAGGTGCTGCGCGGCCAGCTCGGCGGTGCGGTGCCGGGGCTGCACTACTTCATCTACGGCGTGGTCGTGATCGTGGTGATCCTCGTCACGCCGCGCGGCCTGCTGCCGCTCGCCGAACGGGCGTGGCGCAGCTTGCGCCGCCGCGGCCCGGAGCCGCGGCCGGCTTCAGCGTCGTAAGCCGAGACCATCACCGGCCGGGAGCGACTACGCTCCCGGTGCCAGCACTGCACCGGCATTGCGGCGGCGGGCCGCCCGGTTCAGCCTAAAGCCTTCGATCAGGCCGTAGATCGCTGGGATCACGATCAGCGTCAGCAGTGTCGACGACACCATGCCGCCGATCATCGGCACCGCGATCCGCTGCATGATCTCGGACCCGGTGCCGCTGCTCCACAGGATCGGCAGCAGGCCCGCCATGATCGCCACCACGGTCATCATCTTCGGCCGGACGCGCTCGACTGCGCCTTCCATGATTGCGTTCTGCAGATCGTGCGGCGACAGCGGCCGGCCTTCAGCGATACATCGCGCTTTGGCGGCGGCCAGCGCGTGGTCGAGATAGATCAGCATCACCACGCCGGTTTCTGCTGCGACACCGGCCAGCGCGATGAAGCCGACTGCGACCGCGACCGACAGATTGAAGCCGAGCGCCCACATCAGCCACAGCCCGCCAACCAACGCGAACGGCAGCGACAGCATCACGATCAGCGTCTCGGTCAGCGATCGGAAGTTGAGGTACAGCAGCAGGAAGATGATCGCGAGCGTCAGCGGCACCACGATCTTCAGCCGCGCGGTGGCGCGTTCGAGATACTCGTACTGTCCGCTCCAGGTCACATAGGTACCGGGCGGGAAGCTGACGCCGGCCTGCACGGCCTGCTTGGCGTCGGCGACGTAGCCGCCGAGGTCGCGGTCGCGGATGTCGACATAGATGTAGGTCGCAAGCTGACCGTTCTCGGTGCGGATCGAGGTCGGGCCGCGCGCCGGCTGCACCGTCGCCACTTCGCCGAGCGGCACGGCACCGCCGGCCGGCAGCGGCACCAGCACGTCGCGGGCGATTCCTTGCGGATCGTCGCGCAGCTCGCGCGGATAGCGCATGTTGACGGTGAAGCGCTGACGGCCTTCCACGGTCGTGGTCACGGTTTGGCCGCCAAGCGCAGTGGCAATGGTGTCCTGCACGTCCTGGATCGCGAGGCCGTAGCGTGCAAGTGCGGTGCGTTCCGGTACGATTTCCAGGTAGTAGCCGCCGATGGTGCGTTCGGCATAGGCCGAGGAGGTGCCGGGGACGGTCTTAATCACCTGCTCGACCTGTTTGGCGAGGCGGTCGATCTGGACCAGATCGGTGCCGATCACCTTGACGCCCACCGGTGTGCGGATGCCGGTCGACAGCATGTCGATCCGGGCTTTAATCGGCATCGTCCAGGCGTTCGAGACGCCGGGGAATTGCAGCGCCTTGTCCATCTCGGCGATCAGCCCGTCGGTGGTCAGGCCCGGCCGCCATTCTGCTTTCGGCTTGAGGTTGATCACCGTCTCGAACATTTCGGTCGGCGCCGGATCGGTTGCGGTCGAAGCGCGGCCGGCCTTGCCGTACACCGACGCGACCTCGGGAAAGCCGCGGATGATGCGATCCTGCATCTGCAGCAGCTCGGCTGCCTTGGTGATCGACAGGCCGGGCAGGGTGGTCGGCATGTAGAGCAACGTGCCTTCGTCGAGCGAGGGCATGAACTCGGTGCCGAGCTGGCGCGCCGGCCAGATCGAGATGCCGAGCACCACCAGCGCCAGCACGATCACCAGGGTCTTGGCGCGCAGCACGGCGCGGATCACCGGGCGATAGATCCAGATCAGCGCGCGGTTGATGATGTTGCGGTGCTCCGGCACGATCTTGCCGCGGACGAAGATCACCATCAGCGCCGGCACCAGCGTCACCGACAGTAATGCCGCCGCCGCCATCGCGAATGTCTTGGTGAAGGCGAGCGGCCCGAACAACCGGCCCTCCTGCGATTCCAGCGTGAAGATCGGCAGGAACGACACAGTGATGATCAGGAGGCTGAAGAACAGCGCCGGCCCGACTTCGGATGCGGCCTCGATCAGGATGGCGACGCGAGACTTGCCTGGCTCGGCCCGCTCGAGGTGCTTGTGGGCGTTCTCGATCATCACGATCGCGGCGTCGACCATGGCGCCGATCGCAATCGCGATGCCGCCGAGGCTCATGATGTTGGAGCCGAGGCCCAGCAGCTTCATTGCGGCGAACGCCATCAGCACGCCGACCGGCAGCATCAGGATCGCCACCAATGCGCTGCGAACGTGGAGGAGGAAGATGATGCAAACCGCGGCCACTACCAAGCTCTCTTCGAGCAGCGTGTGCTTCAGCGTGTCGATCGCGCTGTAGATCAATGTCGAGCGATCATACACCGGTACGATCTCGACCGATTTCGGCAGGCTGCTGGCGATTTCCTGGAAGCGCTTCTTGACGTGCTCGATCACGTCCAGCGCATTGACGCCGAAGCGCTGCAGCACGATGCCGCTGGCGACTTCGCCTTCGCCGTTGAGTTCAGCGATGCCACGTCGCTCGTCCGGACCGAGCTCGACCCGCGCGACGTCCTTCAGTAGGACCGGCGTGCCGCCGCTCGCCTTCAGCACGATGTTGCCGAGGTCGTTGATATCCTTGATGTAGCCCTTGCCGCGGATGACGTATTCGAACTCTGACAGTTCGACGGTTCGGCCACCGACATCGGCATTCGACGCGCGGATCGCCTCGCGCATCCGCGCCACGGTGATGCCGCGGTCGCGCATCCGCTGCGGATCGAGCACCACGTTGTACTGCTTGACGAAGCCACCGATGCTGGCAACTTCGGCGACACCTTCGGCCTTGGCGAGCGCAAACCGCAGATTCCAGTCCTGGATGGTGCGGGTGTCGGCGAGGTTCAGCTGCTTCGACATCACCGCGTATTGATAGACCCAGCCGACGCCGGTGGCGTCCGGGCCGATGCTTGGGGCGACGCCCGCCGGCAGGCGCGAGGCGGCCCCGTTGAGGAATTCCAGCACCCGCGAGCGCGCCCAATAGATGTCGGTGCCGTCCTCGAAGATGACGTAGACGAACGACACGCCGAAGAACGAGAAGCCGCGCACCACCTTCGACTTCGGCACCGTCAGCATCGCGGTGGTCAGCGGATAGGTGACCTGATCCTCGATCACCTGCGGCGCCTGCCCGGGATATTCGGTGTAGACGACGACCTGGGTGTCGGAGAGATCCGGAATGGCGTCGAGCGGCAGATGCAGCAGGGCGTAGAGACCCGCGGCTACGGCGAAACCCGTGCCGAACAGCACCAGCAGCAGATTGCGCGCCGACCAGGCGATGATCCGGGCAATCATGGCTGGGCTCCGGCGTGGTCGTGTGCGTGATTGTGCGACGAAGCTTGCGGCTCGTTGCTGGGGGCGTTCGCTCCGTCGGCAAAGCCCTTTAGCGCGGCCTTCAGATTGCTCTCGGCGTCGATCAGGAAGTTGGCGGAGGTGACCACCGCCTCGCCTTCGTCGATGCCGTGTTTGACCTCGACGACGCCGTCGCCGCGGCGTCCGAGTGTCACCGTCCGCGGCTCGAACCGGCCGTCGCCCTTGTCCACCAGCACGATGCGCCGGCTGCCGTTGTCGAGCACGGCGGAGGTTGGAATCGTCAGCACCGGTGCATCGCCGGCGATGTCGATCTCGGCATCGACATACATGTCCGGCAACAGCTTCAGATCCGGATTGGCGAGTTCGACGCGTAGCCGCGTAGTGCGCGTATCGCGATTGACCTGCGGATAGATCACCGCGATCGTTCCAGAGCGCGCGCGATCAGGGAAGGCGCGGGCTCGGATCGTCACCTTCTGACCCACCGAGAGTGTGCCGAGATCGCGTTCGGCGACGTCGACGAGGGCCCACACCGTCGAGATGTCGGCGATCCGGAACAGCACGTCACCGACATTGGCGCGCATGCCGTCGATCGCGTTGCGCTCCAGCACAATGCCGTCGCGCGGCGCGCGCCATTGCACCGTCACCGGCGCGGTCCGCGTCCGCTCCAATTCGGCGATGGTCTCGTCGGGTACGTCGAGATTGACCAGTCGCTGCCGCGAGCCGCGGCCGAAGGCTTCGATCGTGCTTCTATTCTTCGAGGTGATCGTCGACAGATACTCGGCGGCGGCCGAGGCGATCGCCGAGCTGTAGATCTGCATCAGCGGCTGCCCGGCCTTGACGAAGCTGCCGGTGGTGACGTCGGCGATCTTCTCGACGAAGCTCTCGCTGCGCATCGCGATCACCGAGACGCGGCGCTCGTCGAGCTGGATCACGCCCGGCGCCTTCACCATCACATGCAGGGCGCGGCGTTCGGCGGACTCGGATTTGACGCCGCTGCGCTGGATCTTGCCCGGAGAGAGCTTCACCGTGCCATCGGCGCTGTCCTCGCCCTCATAGACCGGGACGTAGTCCATCCCCATCGAGTCCTTCTTCGGAACCTTGGAGATGTCGGGCAGCCCCATCGGGTTGCGGTAGTACAGGATCTTGCGATTGGGATCTGGTGGGGGCTTCGGCGCCGTCTGCGCAGAGGGCTCGTCGGCCTCATACACCGGCAGATAAGCGCGGCCTTGCGCATCGGCCTTCGGCACCGCCGACCAGCGCGGCGCGCCGGATGGATCGCGGTAGTACAGCGGCGACCGCTCGTTTGCCGCGGCAGGCGACGCGAGACAGAGTCCGATCAGAAACAGCAGTGAGGGTGAGCGCAGCTTGGTCATGACGTGCACCGTCGCGCGCCGCGAGGGCGCATCCGAATTCGGGAGAAATGAAGAACGGCGGCGCCGCGGCTGCGGCGCCGCGCTGGCCTACTTGAACGCCTTGACGATCACCTTGCCGGTGACGGTCTCGGGCTCGCCCTGGACCTTCGCCAACAGCGTGACCTGGTAGCGGCCGGCCATCGGCAGGTCGGTCTTGAAGGCGTACACGCCGGGCTCCGGCGACGGCAGCGCCGTCACCGGCGACACCATGTCGGCCATGTTGTCCGGCGCCATGTCGACGCGGGTCTTGAAGATCACCGCGCCTTCCACCGGCTTGCCGGTGGTCTTGTGGGTGAGGCGGATGGCGACGGTGACGTCGTCGCCCTTCTTCATCTCGGGGGTCTTGGGCTCGAAGGTGTAGTCACCCGCGCCGGCCATTGCGGCGGTCGCAAACAGGGTGAGCGCGGCGGCGCAGGCCGCTGCGGTGCTGAATTTCGCAGTCATCATGATCTCCAAACGTGTCTGATCTCGTGCTGCGGGCGAACGGCACGCAGCATTTATTGGCGCGGGCGAAACGCTCGCGCGGCGGTCAGCGAGAGATCAGACGCGAGGAGGCCGGAACGGCGGGCTGCCGGCGTGGTCCGGCACGAACAGGTCGGCCGGCGGAAACACCGTGCTGGCGCGCTGGGCGATGAACTTCACCGGCACCGTAGCGACCGGCGAGAAGCCGACCGAGGCGCCGACGCAGCAGAACCCCAGCGGACACTTGGCTGGATGTTTGGGGAGAGACGGCGTCGCTGGCGTCGCATCGGCCGTGATGCCGTGGCAGGATTCGACGGCCGCGGCCTGGTGGGCGTGGGCGCCGGCGTGATGATCGTGCTGTACATGCTGCGCCGCTTCGATCGGGGCCGCAGGCAGTATGACGGCCGACGCCGAGCCGATCGGCAAAGCTGCCAGCGACAACGCCATCATCAGTGCCAAGATCGTCCGGAACAGTCGCATCCCGCTTTCAGCTCGCCATGGGCCGTCGGCCCATCCAATAGCACGACGCCAGAGGTAAGACTTGTCACGCGTCAATTTCAAGACCGGCGGCTCATGAAGCCGCGACGATCTCGATTTCTGTAATCATACCCAGGTGGGGTATCTGAACGCAAGCGTGCCGTTCCGGCAGCGGCCGTGGCTTGGCAACGCATCCGGCGCTGCATTGGGCCTCGCCCTGGTGCCGTGACACCTGTACGTCGTCTGCCGTCGGTATTGCAGTGGCTGGCGGGGCACACTTCCACATCCATCTAAAGAATTATTCTCGTGGGGTGAAGGAACTCATTCTTCGGCGACTGCCTTCGGGGAAATGCGTTGCTAATCGCGGGCGCTGAATCGACAGTAATGAGTTGAGTGCATCTGTTAGTAGAAATCTATTCTATTAGTTGCGTGTCCGGCGACAGATCGCTGACATGGACACAACTCAAATCTTCTCCTATTCCGCGAAGGTGGTCCATTTGAGCGACGCGCCGGCACTTAGGTGCCGCGGCGCCGAGGGTAGTGATTCATGACTGAAGATACCGAAGTTCGCAGGACGCTCGCTGAAGGCGCCGCGCGCCAACTCGCCAACGCCACCAAGACCCGTGCGCAATGGGGCGGAATCTCCCCGCGCTGGCTGGTGCCGCTGTTGCATTGGACCCCGGTCGAGGCTGGTATCTTCCGTCTCAATCGCGTCAAGGAAACCCGCGGCGCGACCGCTTCAGCCTCCTTCGATGTCGAATGCAGCCCGCGGCGCGATCGCGATCCGGACCTGCCGGAAACTTTCGTCGACTACGAGGAGCATCCGCGTGAGTACTTCCTCAACGCGGTGACGACCGTGCTGGATGTCCAGACCCGCGTGTCCGACCTCTACAGCCACCCGTTCGACCAGATCCAGGAGCAGCTCCGCCTGTTGATCGAGAAGGTCAAGGAGCGGCAGGAAGGCGAACTGATCAACAACGCCGAGTATGGCCTGCTCGCCAACACCGCGCCGTCGCAGCGGATTTCGACCCGGAAGGGCCCGCCTACCCCGGACGATCTCGATGAGCTGATCACCAAGGTGTGGAAGGAGCCGGCGTTCTTCCTGGCGCATCCGCGCGCGATCGCCGCATTTGGCCGCGAGTGCACCCGCCGCGGCGTGCCGCCGCCGACCATCAACATGTTCGGCTCGCCGTTCCTCACCTGGCGCGGCCTGCCGCTGGTGCCGTCCGACAAGGTGCCGTTCGACGAAGCCGGCCGCACCAAGATCCTGCTGCTGCGCACCGGCGAGAAGAAGCAGGGCGTGGTCGGCCTGTTCCAGCCCGGCGTGCCGGGCGAAGTGGCGCCGAGTCTGTCGGTGCGGTTCATGGGCATCAACCGCAAGGCGATCGCCTCGTATCTGATCTCGCTGTACTGCTCGCTGGCGGTGCTGACCGAGGACGCGCTCGGTGTGCTCGATGACGTCGAGGTCGGTACGTATCATGAGTACGCCTGAGCCGACCCTGCCGCATCCCGGCTCGGCGGCTTTGCCGCAAGGCGGAGCGCTGCCGCATCCGGCGTCGCTGGAGCAGGCGTCGGCCGCAGCGGTAGGCGCACCGGATGTCGCCTCGATCGCGCGGTTGGCGAATGCGTTCTTCTCGGCGCTGCCGACCGGGGCGGTTCCAGAGCCCGGCGCCGCGCTTGGGTCGGCGCCGCTGTTTGTGGCCGAGCCGCTGCATAATGCCATCCCCGGCACCCCGGCGCTCTCTCCGTCCTATAAGCCGAACCACAATCCCGGCGCGGCCTCACCGATTCCCACCGTAGGTGCGGCTCGGCCGTCGGGACCGATCTTTGCGCTCGATCCCAACCTGGGACCGGAGCCGACCACGGCGGTAAGCTCGCTGCCGCAGGAGCTGAAGGTGCCGCTCGCGGCTCCGCCTGTGGCTCCGCCGCCTCCGTCCGCGCCGGCGGTGCAGCCTGTGTTCGCGCGCGACACCGATCTGGCCGCGCTACCCGGCCGGCTCGACGAATCCCGTAGCTTCGTGCCGCGCACCGCATTGCCGAGCGCGGGGCCGTTCGGTGCCGACGCCGCGGCGACGGCAGCGCCGCTGTACTTTCTCGCCGACAATCCGGCCCTGGCCCATGTGACGCCGGCATCAGCCGCGCCGCCCCGTGTCGAGACCTTCGACCTCACGGGACTGGCGCCGCAGCATCGCCCCGACGTGCACGTGCTCGATCTATCCGGCGCACGTCCGTTCGACGCCAACGTCTTCAAGCGTGATTTCCCGATCCTGCGCGAGACCATCAACGGTCGTCCGCTGGTATGGCTCGACAACGGCGCCACGACGCAGAAGCCGCAATGCGTGATCGATCGGCTGGTGCAGTTCTACACGCACGAGAACTCAAACATCCATCGCGCAGCCCACACGTTGGCGGCGCGTTCGACCGATGCCTATGAGGCCGCTCGCGACAAGGTGCGCGACTTCATCAATGCATCGTCGGTGAAGGACATCGTCTTCGTCCGCGGCGCCACCGAGGCCATCAACCTCGTGGCGCAGGCCTGGGGTCGGCGCAATATCGGCGAGGGCGACGAGATCGTGGTGTCGCATCTCGAGCATCACGCCAATATCGTGCCGTGGCAGCAACTCGCCGCCGAGAAAGGCGCGCGCTTGCGCGTTGCGCCGGTCGACGATCACGGCCAGATCCTGCTCGATGAATACGAGAAGCTGCTCGGGCCGAAGACCAAGATCGTCGCCTTCACGCAAGTCTCCAACGCGCTCGGCACGGTCACGCCGGTCGCCGAGATGACGGCGCTGGCCCATCGCCACGGCGCCAAGGTGCTGGTCGACGGAGCCCAAGGCGTCTGCCACATGCCGGTCGACGTCCAGGAGTTGGATGTCGATTTCTATGCGTTCTCCGGTCACAAGATGTTCGCGCCGACCGGGATCGGCGTGCTGTATGGCAAAGCCGACGTGTTGGAAGCGATGCCGCCTTGGCAGGGCGGCGGTAACATGATTGCCGACGTCACCTTCGAGAAGACGATCTTCCAGGGGCCGCCGGATCGGTTTGAAGCCGGCACCGGAAATATCGCCGATGCAGTCGGTCTTGGGGCCGCGATCGATTATTTGAGCCGCATCGGCATGGCCAACATTGCGGCGCACGAGCACGAGCTGCTCGCCTATGGCACCGAGCACCTGCTGACGGTGCCGGGCCTGAAGCTGATCGGTACCGCGCGGGAGAAAGCCGGCATCCTGTCCTTCGTGCTCGACGGCTGCCGCAGCGAGGATGTCGGCAAGGCGCTCGATCGCGAAGGCATCGCGGTGCGCGCCGGCCATCATTGCGCCCAGCCGATCCTGCGCCGGTTCGGGCTGGAGAGCACGGTGCGGCCGTCGCTCGCCCTCTACAACACGCATGATGACATCGACGCGCTGGTCGACGCGCTGCAGCGTTTGCAGAGCGGGCGGGGCGTCCGATGAAGATGACGCTCCTCGTTAGCACTGACACCGTCATTGCGAGGAGCGTAGCGACGAAGCAATCCAGCTCCGTGCACTGTGCTTCTGGATTGCTTCACTTCGCTCGCAATGACGGGGAGAACTTGTCGTTCGACGCCTTGAAGCCAACTCATCACCGGAGCTGACCGCGCATGTCGCAATCCGCCGAGCCCCGTGTCGTCACTGAGCCAGCATGGGACCTCGGCGAGATCGTCGCCGAACTTGCAGGGCTCCGCGCGATTTCTCAGCGCCGGCGCTATCGCGGCCGGTCACTGCCGGAGCTGCCGTCGCGCGAAGCGGTTGCGGGAATCGTCGATGCGCTGGTGGCGGCGCTGTATCCGCGCCACTTCGGACCGGCGGGACTGTCGGAAGACAGTCTCGACATCTACGTCGCCGACACCATCGAGCAGGCGCTGCGCCGGCTGCGCCGCGAGGTCGGCCGCGAGTTGCGCCTTGCTGATCTCGACGGCGCCGCGAAACCCGGCGAGATCGAACAGCAGGCGCTGACCATCGCGGCGGATTTCGCCCACGACCTGCCGCGGATCCGCGCGCTGCTCGACAGCGACATCCGCGCCGCCTTCGACGGTGATCCGGCAGCGAAGAGCCTGGACGAAGTCGTGTTCTGCTATCCGGGCGTCGCCGCGATGATCCGGCATCGCATCGCCCACCGGCTGTACGTGCTCGGGGTGCCGATGCTGGCGCGGATCGTCGCCGAGATCGCCCATGCGCAGACCGGCATCGACATTCATCCCGGCGCGACCATCGGCGAGAGCTTCTTCATCGATCACGGCACCGGCGTTGTGATCGGCGAGACCGCGCGGATCGGCAAGCGGGTGCGACTGTATCAGGCGGTGACGCTCGGCGCCAAGCGGTTCGAGACAGACGAGCACGGCCGCATCGTCAAGGGCGGCGACCGTCACCCGATCATCGAGGACGAGGTCGTAATCTATGCCGGCGCCACGGTGCTTGGGCGGGTGACGATCGGGCAGGGCTCGTCGATTGGCGGCGGCGTCTGGCTGACGCGCGACGTGCCGCCGAACAGCGTCATCACCCAAGCCAAGGCGCGCCACGACGCTTTCGAGGACGGTGGCGGTATCTGAAGCGGCATGTCTGTGAAAGAATTTTCTCTCGCCTGACCATTCGGGGTCAAATCTTAATCGTGATATGCCGTCGTTGCGACGGGCGCGTTGTTTTTATTCTCCGGGCATTGCGATGCGGGATGCTGGCCGGTAGTCGATAGGGAACGCCGCCACGCGGGCGGCCACCTGGAATCGATGAACGAGCCCATTATGAATGCTCCCTGGCAACCGCCCGCGGGAGAGCGCCCCGCCTTTGTATCGTCGCAGCCGACGACCGGTATCCTGATCGACCGTGTCCGCAAGGTGTATCCGGCGCGGAAGAACAGCGCCGAAGTCGTCGCCCTCGACGACATCAGCCTAACCGTGCCGAAAGGCTCGATCCTTGGTGTGATCGGCCGCAGCGGTGCCGGCAAGTCGACGCTGATCCGGCTGATCAACGGCCTCGACAAACCGTCGAGCGGCCGCGTCGTCGTCAACGGCGTCGAAATCACCGCGCTGTCCGAGCGCGATTTGCGCACCGCGCGGCGCTCGATCGGCATGGTGTTTCAGCACTTCAATCTACTGTCGTCGCGGACCGCCTTCGGTAACGTCGCGCTGCCGCTCGAGATCGCCGGCACGCCCAAGGCCGAGATCGAAAAGCGCGTGCTGCCGCTGCTCGACATGGTCGGACTTGCCGACAAGCGCGACCGCTATCCGGCGGAGCTGTCCGGCGGCCAGAAGCAGCGCGTCGGCATTGCGCGGGCGCTTGCCACCGAACCTTCGGTGCTGTTGTCGGACGAAGCGACTTCGGCGCTCGACCCGGAAACCACCGATCAGATTCTCGAACTGCTGAAGCAGATCAATCGCGACCTGCATCTCACCATCCTGTTCATCACCCACGAGATGGCGGTGGTGAAGGCGCTGGCCGACCGCGTCGCGGTGATCGAAGGAGGCCGCATCGTCGAGCACGGCGCAACCTTCGATGTGTTCGCCACCCCGCGCCATGAGGTGACGCGGCGGTTCGTCTCGTCGGTGACCGGCAGCGGCGCGCCGGACTGGCTCCTGGAAAAGCTGCAGCCGCAGCAGCCGCCGGGCGGGCAGGCGGTGCTGCGGATCACCTTCAAGGGCAGCGACGCCAACCAGCCGCTGCTGTCGCGGGTGTCGCGTGATCTCGGTGTCAATCTCAACATTCTCTCGGGGCAGGTGGAGATGATCGCCGGCCACCCGTTCGGCACGCTGATCGTTTCGCTCGACGCCGCGTCCGAGGTGCTGCGCCAGGTGATCGCGCAATTGTCGGCTGGCAACAATCTGGTGGAGCAGCTCGGCTATGTCGCCTGAACTCATTCGCATGATCGCGTCGTCGACACTCGACACCCTCTATATGGTCGGGCTGGCGGGGCTGTTCGGCACGTTGATCGGTCTGCCGCTCGGCATCTTTCTGGCCACATCTCAGGCCGGCGAGTTGTTCGCGGCGCCGATGGCCAATCGTCTCATCGGCGTCGTCGTCAATGCGACGCGCTCGACGCCGTTCATCATCCTGGTGGTGGCGATTGTTCCGTTGACCCGGCTGATCGCCGGCACTTCGATCGGCACCGCGGCGGCCACCGTGCCGCTGACGATCGCGGCGATCCCGTTCATCGCCCGCGTCATCGAGGCGGCAATCCGCGAAGTCGATCATGGCCTGATCGAAGCCGCGCGTGCGTTCGGCGCCAGCCCGCTGCAGATCGTCCGTAAGGTGCTGCTGCCGGAAGCGATGCCGGCGGTAACGCTGGCGCTGACACTCACGATCGTCAGCCTGCTCGGCTATTCGGCGATGGTCGGTGCCGTCGGTGGTGGCGGCCTCGGCGACCTCGGCATCCGCTACGGCTACCAGCGCTTCATGCCGGAGGTAATGCTCACGGTGGTGCTGGTGTTGATCGCGCTGGTGCAGGGCGTGCAGACGCTCGGCGACACGCTGGCGCGCAAGCTCGATAAGCGCCGTATCCGCCGTCACTGATTTTCGCTGTTCAGACCAGGAGTTTCCAATGCGCCGTCTTGCCGTTTCCCTGATCGCGCTGGCCTTCGCCGGCGCCGCCCATGCCGAGACCATCCGTGTCGGCGTAACCGCCGGCCCGCACGCCGAGATCCTCGACGTGGTCAAGAAGGTCGCGGCCGAGCGCGGCCTCGACGTCAAGCCGGTCGAGTTCACCGACTACGTGGTGCCGAACCAGGCGCTGGCGCAGAAGGAGCTCGAGGCCAATTCGTTTCAGCATGAGCCGTATCTGAAGGCGCAGGTCGCCAAGACCGGCTGGAAGATCGTCAAGGTCGCCAACACCATCGCCTCGCCGCAGGGCGTGTATTCTGTCAAGGTCAAGGCGCTTGCCGATCTGAAGCAGGGTGCCACCGTGGCGATCGCCAACGACCCGTCGAACGGCGCACGCGGCCTGCAAATTCTGGCGCTGCACGGCCTGATCAGGCTGAAGGACGGTGTCGGCGCCACCGCGACGGTCGCCGATATCATCGACAACCCGAAGAAGCTGAAATTCGTCGAGCTCGACGCCGCCCAGCTGCCGCGCTCGCTGCAGGATGTCGACCTGGTGTCGATCAACAACAACTACGCGGTGCAGGCCGGCCTCGACCCTTCCAAGGACGCGCTCGCCCGCGAGAACGTCGAAGGCCCCTGGGTCAACATCATCGCGGTGCGCGAAGAAGACAAGGACAAGTCCTGGGTCAAGCAACTGATCGACGCCTATCACTCCGACCCGGTCAAGCAGTTCGTCGAAACCCGCTTCAAAGGGACTTATATCCCGGCGTGGTAAGGGCGTAGCGCTCTTCATTCGATTGTCCGACACGACAAAGCCCGCGCATCGCGCGGGCTTTTCTTTTCGTCAAGCCATCGGCCGTGGCCGCGCTTGTTCCCGGCTGTCTAGGTTTTCGCGCCAGGAAGAGCCGCAAGACGTGGATGCCCGCGACGAAGCGCGGGCCTGACGAACTACACCGGCCCCATCCCGCGCGGATCGCGACAGGCCTCTCCCCGTCATTGCGAGCGCAGCGAAGCAATCCAGAAGACCCGTGCACGAAGCTGGATTGCCTCGTCGCTTCGCTCCTCGCAATGACGATGTGAAGAGCCGCGGCGGAACGCTGACGCTCCGCCGCCTTGTCCTCAATCCTCTTCTTCAGCTCCAAACCCCGCTGCGCCGATCCTCGACCCGCTTGGCCTTGTGCGTGGCGCGGGGCAGGGTGTCGGGCTTGAGCACCGACACCGCCGCCGACACGCCGGTCACGGCTTTGAGCTTGCGCTCGAAGCGATCCGCCAGCGTCTCCGGCGCGCCGTTGTAGCCGTGGATGTGCTCGACCTCGACGGTCAGTCGGTCGAGATGATTGATCCGGTCGACCACCAGCCGGTACTCGCCGGTCAGCTCATGATCCTGCCGCGCCACCGCTTCGACATCGCTCGGGAACAGGTTGACACCCTTGATGATCAGCATGTCGTCGCGCCTGCCATGCACGCCGTTGAGCCGGATCGCGGTGCGACCGCAGCGGCACGGCTCCGGATTGAAGCTGACGATGTCGCCGGTGCGGAACCGGATCATCGGCCGCGCCGTCTTCTGCAGCGTCGTCAGCACCATTTCGCCGCGGTCCCCCGGCTTCACCGGCTCGCCGCTGTCGGGATCGATCACCTCAACCAGGATGTGATCCTCGGCCCAGTGCAGCCCCTCTTTCTGCTCGCACATCCCGGCGCAGGAGCCGAAGATATCGGACAGGCCGTAATAGTCGTAAACCGACGCACCCCACAGCTGCTCGATGCGGTTGCGGGTCTCAGGGATCGAGCCGCCGGGCTCGCCGGCGACGAAGATCCGGCGCACGGCGAGATCCTTGCGCAAGTCGTAGCCTTCCTTGATGGCGGTCTCACCGAGGTACCAGGCGTACGACGGCGTGGTCCAGATCACCGTGGCCTGGAACTGGCGGAGGATCTGCAGCAGCCGATCGGATGGAATTGTGCCGGCGTGAATCGTCAGCGCGCCAAGTTTCTGCGCGCCGAGCACGCACGGGCCGCCGATGAACAGCGAGAAATTCAGCGAATGCACGTAGCGATCGCTCGGCCGCATCCCGGACGACCAAAACTGCCGCGCCTCATAGTCGATCCAGCCGTCGAAATCGGATTGGGTGAACGGCGAGGCGGTCGGCACGCCGGTCGAGCCGGACGAGGCGGAGATGTAGACGATGTCTTGCTCCGGCACGGCGACGAGATCGCCGAACGGCGGCACCGCCAGCTGGCGGTCGCGCAGGGTGCGCTTGTCGATGAACGGAAAGCGGCGGATGTCGTCGAGCGATTTGATCTGAGCCGGCGAGACCTTGGTGGCGTCGAACGCGGCGCGATAGGCGGGCGAACCCGCATAGGCGTGGGCGATGTGCTTCTGCAGCAGCGACAGTTTCAGCGCGTCCCAGTCGGCGCGCGATTGGGTTTCGAGCTTGGCGTCCCAATACGGCCGCTCGTCGGAAGTCGTGGTCATGTGCAGTGTTCCTGAATGCCGACGACCGGCCGCTGGGCGGCCGGTCGCGCTGTCGATGACTGAAATGGTGTTGATTGTCGTCGCGGCGGCCGGTCTCACCAGGTGGTGAGAATGGTACCGTTGAAGCGCTTCTCGGTGAAGGCCTTCACCTCCGGCGAGCGATAGATCTCGACGAACTTCTTCAGCGTGGCGTTGTCCTTGTTCTTGGCGCGCACTGCGAACACCAGGTTCCAGTTCGTGTCGGCGCCTTCGAGCAGCAGCGCACTCTTCGGATCGAGCCCGGCGCTCAGCGCGTAGTTGAGATTGACCGCCGAAAAATCGAGATCGTTCAGCGAGCGCGGCAGCTGCGCGGCGTCAAGCTCGACGATCTTGAGATGCTTGGGATTCTCGGCGATGTCGGCGATCGTCGCCTTGATGCCGATCCCCGGCTTCAGCTTGATCAACCCTGCCTTCTCGAAAAGTTGCAGCGCACGGGCGCCGTTGGACGGATCGTTCGGGATCGCGGCGCTGGCGCCGTCCTTGATGTCGGTCAGCGTCTTGACCTTGTTCGAATAGATCCCAATCGGCACGATGATGCTCTTGGCGATCGAGACGATGTCATAGCCGCGCTGCGCCACCTGGTTGTCGAGATAGGGCTGGTGCTGGAAGTTGTTGATGTCGAGATCGTCCTGCGCCAGCGCCGCATTGGGCACGGTGTAGTCGGTGAATTCGGTGATCTTCACCTCGATGCCCTGCTTGGCGGCGAGATCGCCGGCGTAGCGCAGAATCTCGGCGTAGGGACCGGCGGTGGTGCCGATCCGGACCACTTCGGTGCTGAAGGCCGGAGCCGCTGCGGTGAGCGCGGCGAAGGCGGCCGCAGCGAAAACGAGTTTACGTGCCATGGGAATTCAACCTCGATACGTGACCATCTCGGTGGTCGTGGTTTGCGGGGAAACTATCGGCCGCCTGATCCGGCGGCCATTTCGAAATCCACGACGAGGCGAGATCGGGATTTCCCGATCCTGCGCTGCCGCAGAAGATTCGTGTCGTAGGGCTGCTCATGGTGCCTGCCGCGCCTCCGCGGCGATCACGACGCGAAGGCGGCTGAGGCGAGCCGGTTGGTTTGCGAGAAACGGTGCCGCTAGAGGCTATTGCAGCCGCGGACGGCCTTCTTTCCAGCAGCGGGTCGCGGCCTTCTGTGCGGCGACGAGCGAACCGAACGAGCGGCGCTCCAGACTGTTGAAGTCGTGATGCGCGGCGAAGAAGCAGAACTTGCGTCCGTCCCTGACAACGATGCCGGCGGTGCGGGCTTGAACTTCGATAACGTAAGCGTCGGACATGACTCTCCCACTGGCAAAGCCAGTGCCTTCTGATCTCTAATGATGTCGGGTGGTGTCGAAACGGTGTCGGCGTCAGCCGAGATTCATTCGACAGCTACAACAGAGGCCGGAGCGGGAGGGTGCGCGTTCCGACGAGATCGCGCCGTGCGAGGTCGAGGCGGCCGCAACGAGCGCAAGCGAATTACCGAATTGCGGTGCAGATAAGTCAGCAATGATCGAGATGTTGGCGTTCATGAGCCGATCTCCGTCAACAAAGGAGCCCACGAGCCGTGTCGTGGCGCTTTAGCGATTAAACCCGCGGCGCAAGCTGCTCCGTCAAATCCCGCGATCCGAGCTCACGAAGAACATCGGACGAGTCAACTCTGCCAAACGTTGTTGTGAAGTCAACGTGTGCCGAAAAATAAGATCGATTTGGCATGGGATCGCGCGAATGAGAAAACGTCGCGGTTTGTGCAATCGGATCAAGAGAAGTTTGTGCTGCAGCGCGCACATGCGCGAACCGGCCCGAAACAGGCACTCCGTCTGCGACTCTCTGTTGCGCACGGAACGCTCGCTCGAGGCGGTGCCATCCAAGGAGAAATTGCGAGTCATTCGTGATCAGAGGCGCAATGCCCCCTCCGACAGGCGGGCTTGATGAGCGGCTGATGTCTCGATCAAATGCCGCGTCGGCACTCCGATCTCGCAGCCACGTATGGACGAACTCAGCCCTTCTCCTCCGGTGAGCGAGGATCCCGAACACTGGTACTGCACCAATATGGTCGGCGTGCCGGTCGGGCTGATCGGCTCGACGGCGTTCAATCGCTGCCTGCGGCGGATCACCATCCATGGCACGCGCGAGACCCATCCCGGACTGTTCCGGCTATTGGCGGCCTGCGAATATCCGGCGACGGCTGCCGAGGTGTTCGAGCATTACATGGAGCTCGAGTTCGGTCTCGCGCCCGGAGCGCACGAACCCACCCAGGCTCGTCATCCGACCAGCTATCTCGATTTGCTGCGCGGTTGGGGCGTCGAGTCCGACTGCCCCAAAGCGGCGGTGCTGAAGGGTTGGGTCGAGAGCAGGTTCGGTCTGGTGCCGACCTTCCACAAGCAGCGGCTCGGTCTGTTTCCGTCGGCGGCGTGGGCGACCTATCTGCAGGAGAAGACCGATGCCCGCTTCCACAACAACTGCATCTTCCAGCAGTTCGACCTGCTTTATGAATATTGCCAATGGAGCATCCGCCGCTTCAAGACGCCGGGACCGCGTTTTGTCCGGCTGTGGCGCGGCACCAACGATGTCGAGCAGCAGCTGGTCGAGGGCGATGCGCGACAGCGACTGTGCACCGTGCGGCTGAACAATCTGGTGTCGTTCAGCGATTCCAAGGAGCGTGCGGATGAGTTCGGCGATTGGGTGCTGGAGACTGAGGTGCCGACGGTGAAGCTGCTGTTCTTTCCCGGCCTGCTGCAGCGCCAGGTGCTCGGCTATGAAGGCGAGTTTCTGGTGATCGGCGGTAACTACAAGGTGCGCGCGTATCACGGGTGGTTTTGAAGGCCGAGCGGCATCCTCGCAGCTATAAAGTGTCCCACGCTTCCACGAGTCATTCCGGGGCGCGAGCGCAGCTCGCGAACCCGGAATCTCGACGTTCAGAGCACCTCGAGATTCCGGGTTCGTGGCCCTTCGGGCCGCGCCCCGGAATGACAGCGTTGGGAGCTGACCCGATTAATCCGTCTCGCCGGGCTGCTCGGGGCGCGGTTCGCCGAAGCCGTAGGCCTTGCCCTTGATGCTGTCGATGTCGATCCGGATCACTTTGGTGATGCCGAGCTTTTCTGCCGGGTAATCGAACTTGCGGTCGGTGAAGCGGCTGACGATCAGGTCTAGTGCCCGGGTCTTCTCGGCGACGTCGTCGACGAAGCTGGCGCGGCCGAAGCCGATCACGGTGCGGTGCTTGGCTTCGAAATCACAGGCCGCCTCGGCCGTCACAACGCCGTTCTCGGTCGTCACCTCGAAGCAGACGCGGTTGTTGGTCTTGAGGATCTCGATTTTGGTGCCGGCGCTGGCCGAATGGACATACAGCGCCTTGCCATCGAAGCCGTAGAACACCGGCACCAGGAACGGCACGTTGTCGCGTGCCAGCGCCAGATGCAGCACCTTGTTGCTCGCCAGGATCGCGTCGATCTCGGCGCGGTCGGAGATTTCGCGGCTCCGCCGCCGCATCGGTCGCGACAACAGGTCGGAGGCGGGTTCGGTCATTCCAAGTCTCCTAATTGCGCGGCGCGCCGGCTTTGCCGGGACCGCTGGATCGGATTGTCAGCAGGCGCAGGACAGCTTCGAGGCCAGCGCCTTGATGTCGGTATTCATCTTCGGAACCGGGTAGCGCGCCTGCACCGCGGTGCAGGCTTCGAGTACTGCGATCGCGCGCGCTGGCAGGCCGCGGGCGCGTGCGCCGGCGAGAATGAAATCGAGATAGTCGCGGCTTGCCGGCTGCTGCGGACCCATCTCGGTCTTGCGGTGAAACAGCGCGTCGAGCAGCTGGCCGTTCTCGTCGATCACTTGGACCGGGTAGTGGAAATACGATCCGCCTCCGTCGAGCTTGACGCCCTGCCAGGCATCGAAGCGGTCGAGCTCGGTGGCCGACAGCTCGTAGAGCACGCCCCACACCTCCGCACCGGGCTCATCCACCAGGGTCTCGAGGCCGCTGTCCCAGACTTCCGAATGGCCGTGGAAGCCGAGCCGGTAGGCCGGCAGCCGGGCGATCGCGCGGATCTTCGGCTGGCACAGCCGCACCATGATGTGCTCGGGGTTCAGCGTTGCCCCATAGGCAAACAGAAGCGTGGTCGGACGGCGGGCCGGCTTCGCGCGTGGCACGGTCGGAAGCGGCGTGGTGAGCGTCGTGGTCATGTCGCCTCTGCCTGTGGTTTCGGAGTGATGGTGGCGGCGACGCCGAGGCCTGGCAGCTCCAAGATCTCGGCATCCATGTCGAGCGCGCGCATCGCGCGGGAGAACCAGCGCGGGATGTGATCGCAGACGAGATCGAGCTGCCGGAACGGCGTGCCGGTGAGGAACGGGATCAGGATGTCCCAGGAATTGAGCCCGGGATCGTCCTGCAGCAGCCGCACCAGATCGAGCCGGAAGTGACCGCTGTCATCATCGCCGACCAGCACCGGCTTGATGTCGTCGAGATCGCTGGCCGCGCCGTCCTTATGATGGCGCCGTCGGCGCGAGCGCCGCTCGGCGCGGGCCGCCTTGGCGGTCTGCTGCGCGCGCTCGTTCTCCTTGCGGGCGATTGTCTCAAGCTGGGTGAACAGTGGACCGTGCGACTGCCAGGTCTGAATGCCCATCTCCTGCAGCAGCGAATTGACCACGCCGCGCACGCTCCTGGAGAGAAACAGACGGCAGTCTTCCAGCTCAGGGAGCATCGCGGCGAGCGAAGCGTGGATCTCTGCGAGACCATCATCCGGCCGTACCGCGAAGCGGATGGTCTTGCGCACCTTCCAGACTTCGCCCTGCTGCTCGAACAGCAGAATCACGCCCTTGTCCGAAACCTTGGCGACCTCGCCCTCGGCGTCGACGTAAGCTGCGATCTTCATCGGTTGTCTCGCGGTTAGTCAGGAGAGGAGTCCGGCGACGGACATGGCAAACCGCCGCCGGACTAGATCTTGAGCGTGGTCACCACACGTTCAGGATCCATTCGCGGTTCTTCTTGACCTCCATGTCGTTGAACAGCGTGTTGGCCATCTGTTCGGCGAGCCAGGTCGCGCCGGCGTAGCCGACGACGGGATAGCGATACAGGCCGGCGCGGTCGTAGGTCGGGAAGCCGACCCGCAGCATCGGGATGTTGTAGTCGATCGCGACGAACCGTCCCTTGGAGTGGCCGAGGATCAGATCGAGCTCGAGGCCGTTCTTGATGCGCTCTTCGAGCTCGAACAGGTCGGCGTTGGTGATGATCTCCATCGGGTAGTCGACATTGGCCTTCAGCGCCGCGATCCGAGGGTCGTTGGCGTAGCCGGCGTTCTCGTCGCCGAGCAGCAGCAGCACCGGCTTCATTTCCAGGTCGAGGCAGTACTCGGCGAGGCCGAGCACCAGATCCGGATTGCCGTAGATCGCCACCTTCTTGTCGGCCAGGAACATGTGGGCGAGGTCGGTGATGGCGTCTAGCGCGATGCCGCGTTCCTTGACCAGCGATTCCGGGATCGGCTTGCCTGTCATGTCCTTGACGTTGCGCAGGAAGGTGTCGGTGTTGCGGATCCCGATCGGGGTTGGGCCGATCACTGCCGGCACGTCCCAGCGGGTCTGCAGCCAGGTGGCGGCGAGGCCGCCCTCGTAGCGGTTGAGCGCGATGGTGCCTTGCGCATCGGCGGTCGCGGTCAGGTCCGCAATCGTGGTCGAGCCGTGCGACACCGCGCTCTTGTCCGGCATCAGCGGGCTATCGAAGCTCTCGATCTCGAACAGCACGTTGGCTTCGACCTGCATCTCGGCGAGCAGATGCTTGAGCTCCTTGACGTCGCCCGGATTGACCCAGCCGGTGATCAGATTGATCTTCAGGCTCGGTTTGTCCTTCTTGGAGAAATGCTTGACGAAGTCGCGCACGGCGACGTCGTAGCCCGTCACCATACTGCCGACGAAGCTCGGGCAGTGGATCGGGATCAGATGGACCTCGCGGTCCGGATATTTCACGTCGAGCAGCTCTTCCTGCAGCTTGGTGACGACGCCGTCGACGTCGTCGCCGATTACTTCGGTCGAGCAGGTGGTGATGATCGGCACCACCTTGACGTGCGGGTAGCGCATCAGCAGCACGTCGACCGCTTCCTCGACGCGGTCGAGTGCGCCGAACACTGCGCCGTCCTCGTGCACCGACGAGGAGGCGATCTCGAAGCTCTCTTTGAGGTGCTGCGAGATCAGCAGGCGGACGAACATCACGCAGCCCTGGCCGCCGTGGACGATGCCGATGCAGTCCTTGATGCCGATCGAGGCGTATTGGGCGCCGGCCGGCTGGCAGGTGAAGATCGGATTGATGGTGCCGATCCGGTCCTTCGGCTTGAATTGACAGTTCATGGCGGGGTCCAATCAGTAGTGCAGGTCGGTGAGCTCTTCGTTGAGCGAGCCGGTGACGGTGAGATAGTCGACGCGGGCGTGCAGCTCTTTCATCAGCGCCGTGATGTCGCCCTTGGACATCGTGGCGAGCCACGGACAGGTCGCCAGATAGGCACGCTGCAGCGTCACCGAATCGACCCAGTAGCAGCGGTCTTCCGGTGTCTCCGGCGTGAACGGCTCGCCGGCGAGCAGCTTGGCGGCGATGCCGAGGATGCCCTCGTTCTGCCGCTTGCGGTCCCACGCCCGCGAGTGGAACTGCCAAAGGCAGTTCTTCATGATCCAGTCGACCATCTGGTCGACACGGGCTTTGGTGACGTCGTCGAGTGCCTCATAGGCCGCGAGCGAGGCGGCCGCCGCGGCGGCGTCGGCGGGGAACGGATGTTCCGAGGCGACTTTGTAGGTGATCTTGGTCATGGGGCTCTCGTCTCACTCGGCCGCTTCGGCTTTGACGATCGGGGTGAAGTAGGGCGCGTTCTTCTTGCGCAGGTCAGAGATGATGTCGTCCTTGCCGGTGTAGCGTCGCAGCGTCTCCGACTTGGCGATCTCCTCCGGCAAGGTGACGTCCGACAGCATGCGCTGCGTGACGAAGCCGCGATCGGCCGGGATCTCGTCCTTGCTGATGTCCAGCCCGGAGAGCTGGTGCATCGGCGAGTAGATGCCGTTGTAAATGTCGCGGGCGAACCGTACCCAGCCTTCGAAGCCCTTATAGGGGCCGTTGTGATAGGCGTGGGCATTGAGGTAGGGGACGCGGACCTTCTTGGCGACTTCGCCGGGACGCTTGCCGGTGAAGATGATGTCCGGCTGCAGCTTCTCCAGCGCCTCGAGGCCTTCGAGTTCGTTGGGATCGTCGATCGCCAGCGCATCCTCGCCGCAGCGCGCGATGCCTTTCTCCATGTCCCCTTGGTGGCCGAACTTGGTGTAGACCGAGACGACCTTGACGCCCATCTCCTCTTCGATGGCGTGCGCCCAGTGCCACAGCTTGGAGCCGCCCGGCCACAGGCAGACCTTTTTGCCCTTCAGCCGTTCCTTGTACCAGTCGATCTCCGGCTTCCAGCGCGCGGTCTCTTCGGCGATGATCGCTTCGGCGCGGTCTTCGATGCCGAAGAACATGCCGATCTTGCGCAGCGACTGCGACAACGGCTCGAAGCCGAAGCCGTCGATGTCGAGCCGCGGAATGCCGTAGCGGACGCGCAGCTCGTTGCAGATGTATTCGGCCGAACGGGCGCATTCGAGCACGTTGAGATGCGCGCGGTGCATCGCCCGCAGGCCGTCATAGGTGCCATTGCCGGTGAAGGTCGACAGCACCTGGATGCCCATCCGGGTGAAATAGTCGAGCATCACCTCCTGGTCGCCCTGGATGTTGTATTCGCCCACATAGTTGATGACGTAATCCGAGGTGATCTCGGGCTCGACGGTGCCGACCTTGTCGTTGATCCAGGCGATGTTGATCTTGTGGTGGCCGCCGGACTGGCTGGGGCCGCCGAAGCCTGGCGAGTTGCAGGTGAAGATGTCGACGTCCGGCATTTCCTCCATCACTTCGGCGGCGACCGCGTTGATGTCGTCGCCGATCAGCGCGGTGGCGCAGGTCTGGTAGATTGTCATGCGCTTGATATCGGGGCAGGCCTTGAATGCTTCGACGATGTTCTGCTTGAGAAGACCTTCGGCGCCGAACACGATGTGCTTTTCGCGGACGTCTGTGGCGAAGGTGTATTTGAGCTGGAAGTTGTTGTTGTCGGAGATGTAGCGCTTGGTCTGCCAGGTGTCGTAGGTGCAGCCGACGGGGCCGTGACTCATGTGAATCACGTCCTTCATCGGCGTGCCGATCACATGCTTTGCGCCGCAATAGGCACAGCCGCGCTCGGAGATCGATCCGGGGATGGTATTGAGATAGCCGAGCGGCAGCGCGGTGGCGAGATTATCGCCGGCGCCCTTGGTGACGGCGTGCTTCTGGCGTTCGGGCAGACATTTCGAACAGTCGAACTCGTGATATGGCATTGTATTGTCCTCGTGCGGGAAGTACGCCGTCAGGCGCGGGGAGCGCAGGTCAGTCCATCAGACCGTACTTCACGACCATCGCTTCGAGCTGATCCATCGTCAGCGGCTTCGGAATCACGAAGTCCTTGTTGTCGATGATGGCGGCGCCGAGCTGCTTGTATTCATGGGCCTGTTCGGCGGCGGGATCGAATTCGGTGACGGTCTTCTTGTTGAATTCGGCCTTCTGCACGATGTTGTCGCGCGGCACGAAGTGGATCATCTTGGTGCCGATCGCCGCGGTGAATTCTTCGAGGAATTCGCGCTCGCCGTCGACCTTGCGGCTGTTGCAGATGATGCCGCCGAGTCGCACGCCGCTCTGCTTGGCGTATTTGACGAGGCCCTTGCAGATGTTGTTGGCGGCATAGATCGCCATCATCTCGCCGGAGGCGACGATGTAGACTTCCTGTGCCTTGCCGTCGCGGATGGGCATCGCGAAGCCGCCGCACACCACGTCGCCGAGCACATCGAAGAAGATGAAGTCGAGATCGTCGGTGTAGGCCTTGTTGGCTTCCATCAGGTCGATCGCGGTGATGACGCCGCGGCCGGCGCAGCCGACGCCCGGCTCGGGCCCGCCGGACTCGACGCAGCGGATGTCCTTGAAGCCGCTCTTCACGACGTTCTCCAGCGTCACCTTCTCTGCGCCGAGCGTGCGCAGCGTGTCCATCACGGTGTCCTGCGGCTTGCCGCCGAGGATCAGGCGGGTCGAGTCCGCCTTGGGATCGCAGCCGTGAATGAAGACGTTCTTGTCGTGATAGAAAGCGAGCGCCGCCGCCGTATTCTGCGTGGTCGTCGACTTGCCGATGCCACCCTTGCCGTAGATCGCCACCTTGCGAGTCATGGTCCGAAGCTCCTGCGATGAATTGACCGGGACGATGAGTGATCCATCGCCTCGCCATCCTTAAGAGCAACGGACGTGCCAACGTGTGCGCATTGGACAAGGTTGAATCGGAAGTACGCGAAGGGAAAAACTGACGTCGAGATGAGTGAAAGAGATGCTAAGCATTAGCATGCATCGACAGTGACGTGACGCGGGAGTGTGATGACGAAGCGCTACGAATGCCCTGGAATTTGGCGCTTCAGCGCATGGCGATGACGATCCGATAAGTTGGCAAGAGGGATCGATCACGGGCCCGTCGCGAATTCGCAACGTGAATGTTCTGCAAGCGTAAATTCCGACAGAGGCGTGACGCGGGCCGTAACTTTCTGCCTCTCGGTGCGGAGCGCGGCGAAAGTTACGACAGGCGTAGATTCCAGTGTCAAGATTTACCCGGCGGTTGATTGCGTGCGAGCTCTCCGCCAACGCAAAGCGGCGGCTCGTGAGAGCCGCCGTCAAAAAAAGTCCGAAGCAAATGGCGAGACGACGTCAGTTCCGCGGACGCAGCCCTGCGGTGCGGAATGTCTTGTAGGTCAGTCTGTGGCGGTCCATCCGCAGGCCGAGCATTCGCCGCGTCAGGCCGAGCGTGGTGGCGGCCTGGCCGACATTACCATTCGAGGCTTTCAGTGCCTCGACGATCATCTCGTATTCGACTGCCGTGACGCGGTCTTCGAGCGTGCCACTGAAGCCGGTCCCTGTTTCGGTCGGTGTCTGCAGCGACGGCGGCAGATCGTAGCCGTGGATCACGCCTTCCTCCGCCAGGATCACCGATCGCTCGATCACGTTCTCCAGCTCGCGCACGTTACCCGGCCAGTGATAGCTCATCAGCATGTTGATCGCTGGCGTCGAGATCCGTTTGATCGGTTTGCCGATTTCGGCCGAATAGGTGGTGACGAAATGGTCGGCGAGGGTGATCACGTCGGAGCCGCGGTCGCGCAGCGGCGGGATGGTGATCGGGAAGACGTTGAGGCGATAGAACAGATCTTCGCGGAAGGTACCCTCAGCGACCATCTCGGCGAGGTTGCGGTTGGTGGCGGCGATGATGCGGACATCGACCTTGACCGGCTTGGCGCCGCCGACGCGCTCGAACGTCCGTTCCTGCAGCACGCGCAGCAGCTTAGCCTGCGTCGGTAGACTTAATTCGCCGACCTCGTCGAGAAAGATCGTGCCGCCGGATGCCTGTTCGAAGTAACCTTTGTGAGTGGCGATCGCGCTGGTGAACGCGCCGCGCTCATGGCCGAACAATTCGCTTTCCGCGAGCGCTTCCGGCAGCGCCGCGCAGTTCGCCTTGATGAACGGGCCGTCGGCGGCCGGGCTGTTGTAGTGCAGGGCGCTCGCCACCAGCTCCTTGCCGACGCCGCTTTCGCCGAGTAGCAGCACGGTGGCCTTGGTCGCGGCCACCTTGTGGATCATGGCGTAGACGTCCTGCATCGGCTTGGAGTTGCCGATGATGTTAGCCGGGCGGAAGCGCTGCTTCAGCTCGCTCTTCAGTCGCCGATTTTCGGTCTCCAGCCGCACCTTGTCGATGTTCTCGATCAGATACAGTTCGACCGCTGGCGCGATCAGCGATGCGACCATCGCCAGCAGTTCGGCGTCCTGCTTCAGCAGGCGCTGATTCATATACACGCGCTCGGCGCAGATCGTGCCGACCACCTTCTGGGCGAGTACGATCGGCACGCAGAAGAACGCCAGCTTGTCCTGCTTGCGGCCCTTGTTGTGGGCGCGGGTGCGATCGAGAAAGTCCGGGTTGTCGATGACCCGCGGGATGATGATCGGCTTGCCGGTCTCGACCACCTTGCCGGTGATGCCTTCGCCGGGCGCATAGATGCCACGCCCGCGCTCCTCCTCCGTCAGCCCGAAGCTGTCGTGAATGAAGATCGCGTCGGAGTGACGGTCGTACAGCATCATCGCGCCGCGCTGCATCCGCATCTGTTGACGCATGCCGTCGAGGATGATCGATACCAGCGTGGCCAAGTCGGCGTTCTGCGTCAGCACCTGATTGATGCGAAACAGGATCTGCAGCACGTTGACCCGGCATTCGCCGGTGAAGCAATGCGTGAATTCGTCGACGAAGCCTTCGAGTTCGTTGCCGGGATCGAGCGTCGTCAGGCGCTTGGTTTGCTCGGGCTGCACCGGATCGGTGTCAAGGCGGCGTCGGTTCTGGACCGTCGGCATCGCTCACTCCACCGGCAGGATCGCTAGGGCGATCGTTTCTGTGCTGACGCCGCTGATTTGCAGCAGCAACTCGCCTGCGGTGAACTCGTAGCGCACGAGTTTGCGCACAGCGTCGCAATCGGTCGCGCCGCTGAAGCCGCTGGGCTTCAGCATTTGGTCGCCCTGGACGGCGTCGATCCATCCGGCGGCCGCCAGCGCGACCGTGTAGATGCCGGCGTTGCCTACCTGCTTGATACGGATGAAGCCGGCGAAGCGCTCGGGGGCTATGCCGCGCTCGGGTGACTTCGGCAGAGCGGCTTCAGCGGACGGCTTCAGGGACACAACGATCGACCGCGTCGGCAGTGTGTCCAACGTCTGGCCTGACGTGAGTAGCATTCGATCGGACGCGGTGAGGCTCGCGCGCTCGCGATCGATCGGCCATTTGAATGCAGCGCAGCCACTCGGCTCCGCCGCCATGGCTATCGTGGATGACAGGGTGAGGAGGATCGGAATGATCGCGGCCTGCCGGGCGCGTGCGATCGACATGATGCAGGCTCCAACCTTCGATCCGCAAGTAATGCGATCGAGTTGCAGATGGTTGGAACCCTCGTTCCTGATGACGGCGAGCGCTTACGGCGCGGCACCGTCATCAGGATAGGCAAAAGCGACGCGAGATGGAAGCGTGCTGCATCAAAAGCCGCGCGCCTCCGTGTTCGCGACGATCAGGCCGGCTGTGCGCCGGTCTTGATCATGGTACCGACATGCTGGCCGCGCAGCGCCGCAGTGAGCTTGCCGGGCTTCAGTCCGTTGACGACCTGCACCCGCTCGATGTGGCGGGCGTTGGCCATCACCTCGAACAGCGCGCGGTCGAGCGGAAGCGTGCCGTCGTGCTTGGCGAGATCGGCATAGCTGGTCTCGGCGAACAGCTTGGCCTTGTCGCCGCCGGGCGCGTTCGGATCGGCGCTGTACACGCCGTCGACATCTTCGACGATGGTCAGTCCGGCCGCGCCGAGCGCGTCGGCCAGCAGGAAGGCGCCGACGTCGCAGCGATGCGCGGGCAGCCGCGCGCCGGGGAATTCGTGGTTGTGATAGGGCGGGAAGGCGCTCGCGACCACAGCACGCGCCGCGCTGAGGTGAATCGCGAGCTGGTTCGCCACCGTCGGCTTCTCGACGTAGGACACGCCGTCCGGGGCCAGCAGCGTGGCCAGGATATGGCCGTTCTGCCCGGCTTCGCTGGCGGCGAGCGGTGCGAGCGAGCCGACCGGCAAGCCGAGATCGAGCGCGACGCTGTAGAGATGCCGCGCGCGGACGCCGGCGCCGGTCAGGATCAGCAGACGATGCTCGGGTAGCAGCCCGCGCAGTTCCTCGACGATCGGCAGGATCGCCTCCGCCCCGCGATCCATGATCGAGCGGCCCCCGATCTTGACGACCTGCAGCCACGGCAGGATGCGGATCGGGCGCTTGCCGGCGACCGGGCGGGTGAGATTGTTGTCGAGCAGCGTCTGGCGCGCGAGCGGCGAGGCGACGTGCTTGATGTGGTTGGTATCAGCCATGGTCGATCCTCAGTTCGCGGTGATGATGGTGCCGACATGCTCGCCGGCCAGGGCGCGCGTCAGATTGCCTGGCACCAGGCCGTTGACGACCTGGACCTCGCGGACGTGGCGAGCGGCCTTCAGCAGATCGAGCACTGGGAATTCGAGGATCGAGTCGTGCAGTCCCTTGGCCTTCATTTCGTCGACCGAGATCTTCGGAATGAAGGTGGCGTTCTTGTCGGTCTTGGGGTTGCCCGTGTAGAGGCCGTTCTCGTCCTTCACATAGATCATCGCCTTGCAGCCGAACTGCTCGGCCACCAGGTAGCAGCCGGCGTCGGTGCGATACGGCGGGATGACGCCATCGGCGGACGGGCGCATCCACAACCCATAAGGCGGCATGCCCGAGAACACCACTGCGTTGACTTCCTTGAGATACAGCGGCACCGCGGACAGCCCGGCGTCGCCGACCGACGAGATGCCGTGCTTGGCAAGCAGTTGCCCGAGCATCTCGGCATTCTGGCTGGCAACGGAAGCCCCGAGCTGCGACAACACGCCGGCCGGCAGATTGAGGCCGGCGGCGATCGAATACAGGTGTCGCGCGCGGGTGCCGGCGCCGGTACCGATCAGCAGCTTGTGGTCCTTGCGCGCCGAGACGATCTCCTCGACCAGCGGATAGACCGCAGCACGGCCGCGATCGATCATGCTCTGGCCGCCGATCTTGATCACGGTGGCGTCGGGCAGGATGCGATAATCCGTGGCAGCTTCGGTCGCGGCCAGAAGCTCGGGATCGGACATCGATCGCTGCATCAGCAGCGCTTCGAGCTCCGCAGGGGTATGGGCCATGAAAGATTCCTTATGCATAGGCAGACCGACGCTGCCGGGGCGGCGTCAGAGAGGTATTTGAGCTGGCGTTTATGGGAGGCATGCGGCCTCGGCCGTCTGGCAGCAGGGCACCGCAAACCGAAATAGATGCGGGAGCCCGTTCCGCGATGGAACCGCTCAAAATGTGTCGCGAACCAGCCTGCGCGTCAATTGGTAATAATAGCTATTAATGAGTAAATTCAAGGCGTTATGTAGCTAACGGTGACGACGCTCTGGGGCGAAAGAAGTGTCTTCTGACGTACAAAGACCTCTGTCAGGGTTGCACGGCAGCGCGTCCGGAGGGGCGGGGCGGACGTCCTACGACACCGGCGCTCTCTGCAGCCGCGATGCCGTTGAAGTCGATCGCTTCGCCGCGCATCCGCGACAGCGTCGCAAGCGCCCGGTCGCGATCGCCTTCGAGCAGTTCGCGATAGTGCGTCTCGGCCGCATTCGGCCGGCGTTGCCGGATCGCCCGCAGGGTCGAGGCCATCAGGTCGGCGCTCTGCCGGCGGATCTTGCGGGTCTGGTAATCGAGTGGTGATTTCCAGATTGTCGTCCACACCGTTTGATTGGCGAGGTCGGCTAGCAGCTCGACCAGCAGCTCGTTGCCGGAGCCGCGGGCGATGGTGCGGACCGCCCGCGTCGTAGTGCGGGCGAAGCTGAGCGGATCGTCGATCTCGACGCCCGCGTTCAACTCGTCGCAGCGCCGCGCCAGCGTCTCGACGAAGCTCTCGATCGGCGAAGTAGCCATCGTCCGCACTGCCAGCATCGACAGCGCGGTTCGGACGTTGAAAAGATCGGCTACCGACTTCAGCGACAGCGGTTTGACGTAGGCGCCGCGCCGCGGATTGAGTTCGACCAGACGGCGTCGTTCGAGAATGCGGATCGCCTCGCGGATCGGGCCGCGGCTGACGCCGAAGTCACGCGCGAGGTCTAGTTCGACCAGACGCTCGCCCGCCTTGCGACGCCCGGAGACGATGTCGGCGCCGAGCTCTTCGGCGATCTGGTCGGGCAGTGTGCGCAGAGAGAACCGGCCCACCGGTGCGGCCTCATCGTCTCCCGCGGCCCTGCGATAGGTTGTCGCTGCCATGTTGTCTCCTCGGCTCTCCAGACGGCGGCTCGCGTGTCGCTCTTCTTCGTAGCCTGACAGTCGATTGTTGACAATCGACAACCGGTGTCCTTTGATGTCCTTCGCCGTCGCCGGACAGATACCGGCAGCCAAGCTGGAACGAGCGACGGACCGCGTGCGCATGCCGCGGATCAAGGGAGGTAGTCGCGATGACGTTCGCGCAGATGCGAACCCGCACCCGAAATGTCGGGCTCAAGGCGCTTTGCACATTCGCCGCGTCGCACAGACTTCCTGAAAACAAGCTGTTCGCTTCGGCTATCGCTGTCCGCCACGCCTGCGTCGTGAGCTGACGCGGTGGTGTCGGTTGATCAAGTCATCGTGCGCGACCGAGGAGCCGTGCCGGTTGGCGCCGCAGCGCCGCTTCTTGCGGTGCGAGATCTGTCACTGTCGTTTGCGACCGCCAGCGGTTCATTGCCGATCACGCGCAACGTCGGCTTCTCGATCGCGCCCGGCGAACGCGTCGGCCTGGTCGGCGAGAGCGGCTGCGGCAAGACAGTCACCGGGCTGTCGCTGCTGCGACTACTGCCGGCGCACAACGCCGAGGTGCGCGGCGAGATCATGTTCGACGGCGTCGATCTGTTGAAGCTGTCGCCGCGTCGGATGCGGGCGGTGCGCGGACGCGACATCGCGATGATTTTCCAGGAGCCGATGAGCGCGCTCGATCCAGTGTTCACGGTCGGCGATCAGATCAGCGAAGCCTATCGGGTGCATTTCCCGGTCAGCCGTGCCGAAGGCCGCGACCGCGCGATCGAGGCGCTGCGCGAGGTCGGCATTCCGGCGCCGGAGCGGCGCTGTGACGAATATCCGCATCAGCTCTCCGGCGGCATGCGGCAGCGCGTGATGATCGCGATGGCGTTGATCTGCAAGCCGAAGCTTCTGATCGCCGACGAGCCGACCACGGCACTCGACGTCACTGTGCAGGCGCAGATCACCGACCTGTTGCGGTCGCTGAGCGAGCGCACCGGCACCGCGCTGATCTTCATCACCCATGATCTTGGCGTCGTCGCCGAGACCTGCACGCGGATGATCACGATGTATGCCGGCGAAGTCGTCGAAGACGCGCCGGTCGACGACGTGCTGACGCGGCCGCGCCATCCTTACACCTCGGGCCTGCTGCGTTCGCTGCCCGGACTCAGCGCCCGCCGCGGCGTGCTGTCGTCGATCCCCGGCCGGGTGCCGTCGCCGAACGCGATGCCGGCCGGTTGCCGGTTTCGCGCCCGCTGCACCCATGCGGCGGCTGGTTGCGAACGTGAGCAGGTGATGGTCGCAGTCGACGTCGGCCATGCGGCCCGCTGCTGGCGCGCGACCGAACTGGCCTTGCGGGGAGCCGTGAATTGACCCAGCCAGCGACGACCCCTCCCACAGATGTCATCGTGGTGCGCGATCTGCGCATCCTGTTTCCGACCCGTGACGGCCACGACACCGTCAAGGCGGTCGACGGCATGGACTTCGAGGTTCGCACCGCCGAGACCTTCGGCATCATCGGCGAATCCGGATCGGGCAAGACCACGCTGGGGCGCGCCTTGGTGTCGCTGCTGAAGCCGACCGAGGGGCAGATCCTGCATCAGGGCGTCGATCCCGCTGCGCTCGGCGCCAAGGCGTTCCGCAAGCATCGCCGCGACTACCAGATCGTGTTTCAGGATCCCAACGCGGCGCTCAACCCGCGGATGACCATCATCGACAGCGTGATGGAGCCGCTGGAGATCGTCGGCGAGGGTGATGCGGCCTCACGCCGTCGCCGCGGTATCGCTGCGCTCGAGCGCGTTGGTCTGTCTCCAGAAGCTGCCGATCGCTATCCGCATCAGCTCTCGGGCGGACAGAAGCAGCGCGTCAACATCGCGCGGGTGCTGACGCTGCGCCCCAAAGTGATCGTCTGTGACGAGGTGGTGGCGGCGCTCGACGTGTCGATCCGCGGCGACGTGCTCAACCTGTTTGCCGACCTGCAGCGCGAGTTCGGCCTCACTTACGTGTTCATCACCCACGACATCTCGGTGGTGTCGCACATCTCCGACCGGATCGCCGTTACCTATCTGGGCAAGCTGATGGAGCTCGGCCCCGCAGAAGACGTGATCGAGCATCCGCTGCATCCCTATACGCGCGCGCTGCTGTCGGCTGAGCCGATTCCGTTGCCGTCGCATCTGCGGGTCGATCGCCGCATCATTCTTGAAGGTGAGATCCCGAGTCCGGTGGCGCCGCCGTCCGGCTGCCGGTTTCGCACCCGTTGTCCATCGGTGCGGCCGCGCTGCGCGGATGAGGTGCCAGCGTGGCGTGAAGTCAGGCCGGGGCATCGCGTCGCCTGCCATTTTGCGACCGCCGACGGTCCGCCACCCGATCAACGACAAGTACAAAACACAACAATCATGGGAGGATCAACATGCGCGTGATCGATTTCGGTGAACGCACGCTGCGCCGTCGCGAGGTTCTCGCGCTGCTTGGTGGCGCTGCTGCGACCGGCGTGCTCGGACTGCCGCGGCAGGCGCTCGCCGCCAAGAACGGTGGCATTCTGAAAGTCGCGGCGCCCGCCAATCCGTCGTCGCTCGATCCTGCGACCGGCGGTGCGGGCTCAGACCACAGCATCCTGTGGACGATCTACGACACCCTGGTGGAGTGGGACTACGACACCCTGAAGCCGAAGCCAGGCCTCGCGAAGTGGTCGTATCCCGATCCGAACACCATGGTGCTGGATATCTCCGAAGGCATCAAATTCCACGACGGTACGCCGCTCGACGCCGAGGCGGTGAAGTTCAACCTCGATCGCAACCGCTCCGACCAGCGCTCCAACGTCAAGCCGGACCTGTCCAGCGTTGACGGCGTCGAAGTCACCGGCCCACTGCAGGTGACGCTGAAGCTGAAGAATCCCGACACGGCGCTGCCGGCGATCTTGTCGGATCGCGCAGGCATGATGGTGTCGCCGACCAATATCAAGGCGCTCGGCAACGACACCGATCGGAAGCCGGTTGGCGCCGGCCCGTGGAAGTTCGTGCGCTGGAACGATAACGAGATCGTCGTCGTCGCCCGCAACGAAAACTACTGGCGCAAGGGCCGGCCATTCCTGGACGGCATCGAGTTCAACATCATCCCGGAGAATGCGACCGCGCTGCGCTCGGTAGTCGCCGGTCAGAACGACATGGCGTTCCAACTGCCGGCGCGGCTGAAGCCGGTGATCGAGCGCGCCAAGGATCTCAAGCTGGTGTCGTCGCCGACGCTGTATTGCATCCAGGTGTATTTCAACTACGCGCGCGCTCCGCTCGACAACGTCAAGGTACGCCAGGCAATCAACTTCGCGCTCGATCGCGACACCTTCGTCAAGGCGGCGCTCAGTGGCCTTGGCGAGCCGGCCCGAATGACGCTGCCGAGCTCCCACTGGGCCTATGCCAAGGACGTCGCCGGCACCTATCCGTATGATCCGGAGAAGGCGAAGAAGCTGCTTGCCGAGGCCGGCTACAAGGACGGGCTTGAAATGACGATCGGCGGCTACACCGATCAGGACTCGGTGCGGCGCGGCGAGGTCATTCAGGATCAGCTCGGCAAGGTCGGCATCAAGCTGAAGTTCACCCGCGGCACCATCGCTGAAATCAGCGCGCAGTTCTTTGCCCAGGAGAAGAAGTTCGACATGCTGGTGTCGGCCTGGACCGGTCGTCCCGATCCGAGCATGACCTACGGGCTCGGCTTCGACAAAGGCGCCTACTACAACGCCGGCCGCACCGCCGATCCTGAGCTGTCGAAGCTGATTCAGGAAAGCCGCGCCAGCCAGGATCTCAACGAGCGCGCTGCAGTGTTCGCCAAGATCCAGCGATTCACCGTGGAGCAGGCGCTGTCGGCACCGCTGGCGTTCCAGTACGAGCTCGACGCGCTGTCGGCGAAGGTCAAGGACTTCCAGCCGAACCTGCTCGGCAAGCCGAAGTTCGAGAACATCTCGCTCGGCTGATCAAACGGCGCCGCGACTGCTCGCGGCGCCGTTCTGCCAAATGGGTTTGGTCATGTTGAACGCCATGCGTCTACGCATCATCGGTCGCCGTCTGTTGCACGCGGTGCCGGTGGTGGTGCTGTCCACCTTCATCGTGTTCGGGCTGCTCAAGCTGGTGCCCGGCGACGTCGCGGTGACGCTGGCGGGCGACAACGCTTCCGAGCAGCGCATCGCCGAGATCCGCGAGCTCTACGGCCTGAACCAGCCGTTCTTGGTGCAATACGGCGCCTGGCTGTGGAAGGCCGTGCAGGGCGATCTGTCGACCTCGCTGGTGTCGAGCGAAGCCGTGCTCACTTCGATCGAGCGCTGCCTGCCGCACACGCTGCTGATCGTGGCGCTGGCGCTGTTCACCGCGTTGGTGATCGGCGTGCCGCTCGGCATCGCGGCGGCGGCAAAGCCGGGTTCATGGATCGACGGCATCGTGATGGCGATCGCCTCGCTGGGCGTCGCCGTGCCGAATTTCTGGCTCGGCATGCTGCTGGTGGCGTTCTTCTCGCTGCAGCTCAATTGGCTTCCTGCGACCGGCGCCGCGTCGCTGATGAAGGACCCGGCCGCGGCGCTCAGTCATGCCATCCTGCCGGCGCTCGCACTTGCTTCCGGTGGCATCGCCGAGGTGGCGCGGCAACTGCGCTCCTCGCTGGTGGAGATCCTGTCGTCGCAGCAGGTCCGCACGCTGCACGCCAAGGGCCTGCCGCCGTCGTCGATCTTGTGGCGGCACGGCTTAAAGAACGTCGCCGTCAATCTGCTCACCGTCATCAGCCTGCTGGCGAACCGCATGCTGGCCGCGACCGTCGTTGTTGAGGCGGTGTTCGCGATCCCGGGCATGGGCGGGCTGATCGTCAATGCCGCGATGCATCGCGACTTCCCGGTGGTGCAGGGGGTGGTGTTCACGATGGTGCTGATCGTGGTGACGCTGAACCTGCTGACCGACATTCTCTACAGCGTGCTCGACCCGAGGATCGCGTCATGACGTCGGTCTCGCTCACCGCCCCTCCGCATCAGCATCGCCGCCGCCGGATGCGCCGCTTCCTGCGCTGGTTCGTATCCGATCTGCGCGGCGCGATCAGTCTGACGTTTCTGTTGATCTTGCTGGTGATCTCGCTGCTGGCGCCGTGGATCGCGCCGTATGACCCGGTCGCTCAGGACATCGATGCGGCGCTGGCGCCGATGTCGGCACAGCATTGGCTTGGCGCGGACGATCTCGGCCGCGATACGCTGAGCCGATTGATATACGGCGGCATGGCGTCGCTATATGCGAGTTTCCTGGCCGTGGCGATCGCGGTGCTGATCGGGGTGCCGGTCGGCATCCTGGCCGGCTATCTGGGCGGCTGGGTCGACACCATGATTAGCCGCGTCATCGACAGCTTTCTGTCGTTCCCCGCGATTGTCCTCGCGATCGCCGTCACCGGCGCGCTCGGCATCGGTCTTACCAACGGCATGATCTCGGTCGGCATCGTGTTCGCGCCGCAACTCGCTCGGCTGGTGCGTGCCCGCACGCTGGTGGTGCGGCAGGAGCTGTATGTCGATGCCGCACGCTGCTTCGGCGGTTCGACCGCCCGCATCCTGTGGCGCCACGTGCTGCCGAACGCAATCCAGCCGGTGATCGTGCAGGTGACGCTGCTGCTCGCCGCCGCGCTGCTCGCCGAGGCCAGCCTCAGCTTCCTTGGCCTCGGCATTCAGCCGCCCGATCCGAGCTGGGGCGCGATGCTGGCGCGCGCCTATCAGAACATGGAGATCGCGCCGGAGCAGATGTATCCGCCCGGGCTCGCCATCCTGTTCACCGCGCTCGCTTACAACACACTCGGCGAGTCCTTGCGGGCGGCACTCGATCCGACGATGAAGCGCAACTGATCAAACAAGAACAACAAGGACGAGACATGACCGTGGACGCCAAGGAAGCTGATTATCTCGCAAAGCTGCACGAACTGTGGGCCAAGGCGTGGCCGAAGGGTACGCCGCGCGAGCCGCAATATCTGCACGGTGAGGTCGCCCTCAGCGAGTATCTGCGCGCTTGGGCGAAATCGGCGCCGCTGCGGCCGGCGGTGATCTTCTACGGTCACGTCACCACTTATGCGGATCTGGACGAGCAGAGCGATCGCTTCGCCGCGCTGCTGATGCAGAAGGGCGTGAAGAAGGGGGACCGAGTCGCGGTGTTCCTGCCGAACTGTCCGCAGTTCCACATCGTGTTCTTCGGCATCCTCAAGCTCGGCGCGATCCATGTGCCGGTTAGTCCGCTGTCGCGGGCGTTCGAGCTGTCCTACGAGCTCAACGACACCGACGCCGAAGTCATCGTCGCGCTCGACCAGCTCGCTGGCGTGGTCGACCAGGTTCGCGGCGAAACCTCGCTGCGCGAAGTGATCGTCACCAGCTTCGCTGACGTGATCCCGACCAATCCGACGATCCCGGTGCCGGATTCGGTGAGCGGCCCGCGGATAGCGGTGCCGGGCGCGACCGACCTGCTGCCCGCGCTCGCGGCATTGCCGAAGCCGGAGCCGTTGCCGCCGGCCGCGCTCGACGATGTCGCGGCGCTGAACTATACCGGCGGCACCACCGGCATGCCGAAGGGCTGCGTCCACACTCAGCGCGACATGGTCTACACGGCGGCCGCCAATCACGGCATCTCGGTGGTGGCCGATCAGAACAGCGTGTTCCTGTCGTTTTTCCCGGAGTTCTGGATCGCGGGCGAGAATTTCGGTCTGATCTTCCCGATGTTCACCGGCGCAACGCTTGTGCTGCTGGCGCGGTGGGATGCGCTCGGCGTGCTGAGCGCGATCCAGCGCTACAAGGTCAACGTCACCGCGATGCCGGTCGACGGCGCGGTCGAATTGATGGATCACCCGCGCTTCAAGGAGTTCGATCTGTCCTCGCTCAGCCAGGTGCGGGTGGTATCGTTCGTCAAGAAGCTCAACCCGACCTACCGCAAGCGCTGGAAGGATCTCACCGGCACGATCCTCACGGAAGCCGCGTGGGGCATGACCGAGACACACACCTCGAACACCTTCACAGCCGGTTTCCAGGGCGACGATTTCGACCTTGTCTCCCAGCCGATCTTCGTCGGCCTGCCAGTGCCGGGTGCGGAGTTCAAGATCACCGACTTCGAGACCGGCGAGCTCGTGCCGCTCGGCGGCGAAGGCGAAATCCGCGTCCGCACGCCGTCGCTGCTCAAGAGCTACTGGAATAAGCCGGAGGCGACCGCACAATCGCTGGTCGATGGCTGGCTGCGCACCGGCGACATCGGCACGATTGATCCGCAGGGCTTCCTGCACTTCCTCGGCCGCCGCAAGGAGATGCTCAAGGTCAAGGGCATGAGCGTGTTTCCGCCAGAGATCGAGGCGCTGCTCGGCCAGCACCCGAAGGTGCTCGGTTCGGGCGTTGTGGGGCGCGACGATCCCGGCAAGGGCCAGGTACCGGTCGCCTTTATCCAGCTCAAGCCGGAAGCCGAAGGCACCATCACCCCGGCCGAGCTGCAGGCCTGGTGCGCCGAGCGGATGGCGGTCTACAAGGTTCCGGAGATCCGTATTATCGACGCGCTGCCGATGACCGCGACCGGCAAGGTGAAGAAGCAAGAGCTTAACGCCAACGCGCCGCTGTGAAACGAGACGGCCGGCGACGCAAAGGCGTTGCCGGCTCAAAGCTACCTGCCGAGGAAATCCCCAATGCCGTTCCGAAAACTGCTGATCGCCAACCGCGGCGAGATCGCGATCCGTATCGCGCGCGCCGCCGCCGAGTCGGGCCTGACCACTGTGGCGATCCATCCCGCCGATGATGCGGCATCGCTGCACGTCCGCATCGCCGATCATGCCGAGCAGATCCCCGGCCGCGGCGCGCGGGCTTATCTCGATATCGAAGCGGTGATCGCGGCGGCGAAGGCGGCGGGTTGCGATGCGCTGCATCCCGGCTACGGTTTCCTCAGCGAGAACGCCGATCTGGCGCGGCGCTGCGCCGAGGAGGGCATCACCTTCGTCGGGCCGTCGCCGGAGGCATTGCGGCTGTTCGGTGACAAGGTTGCCGCCAAGGAGCTGGCGAAGCGCTGCGGCGTGCCGATCATTGCCGGCACCATCGGGCCGTCGACCCTGGAAGAGGTGCAGGCGTTCTTCGCCTCGCTTGGCGACAAGCCGGCGGTGATGATCAAGGCGATGGCCGGGGGCGGCGGCCGCGGCATGCGCGTGGTCGAGCGCGCCGAAGATCTCGCCGACGCCTATGCGCGCTGCCAGTCCGAAGCCAAGGCGGCGTTCGGCTATGAGGGCGTCTATGCCGAGCGGCTGATCCGCAACGCCCGGCATATCGAGGTGCAGATCATCGGCGACCGGCACGGCAATGTCAGTCAGCTCTGGGAGCGCGAATGCACGATCCAGCGCCGCAATCAGAAGCTGATCGAAATCGCGCCGAGCCCGTCACTGTCGGAGGGACTGCGCAGCCGCATTGTTGACGCGGCCAAGACCCTCGCGGCGGCGGCAAACTACGACAGCCTCGGTACCTTCGAATTCCTGGTCGACAGCGAAGCCGGCGAGGGCGACGGTGCCTTCGCCTTCATCGAAGCTAATCCGCGGCTGCAGGTCGAACACACCGTCACTGAAGAGGTGTTATCCGTCGATCTGGTGCGCTCGCAGCTTGCGGTCGCCGGCGGCGCGATGCTGACGGCGCTTGGGCTCGATCAGGCCTTGGTGCCGCGTCCCCGGGGCTTTGCGATCCAGCTTCGCGTCAACATGGAGACGATGGACGCCAAAGGAGCGACCAAGCCGACCGGCGGCACGCTGGCGATCTTCGAGCCACCGTCTGGTCCCGGCGTTCGCGTAGATACGTTTGGCTACGCCGGCTACACCACCAGTGCGGCCTATGACTCGCTGCTCGCCAAGGTGATCGTGCATGGCCGTGGCGACTGGGCCGAGGCGGTCGCAAAGGCCGCCCGGACGCTTCGCGAATTCCGCATCGGCGGCGTTGCTACCAACGTGCCGTTGCTGCAGGCGATCCTCACGCACGCCGATTTCAAGGCTAATCGGGTCAGCACCAGTTTCATCGATCGCCACGTCGCCGAACTCGTCGAGGCCGCGCAGCAGTTCGATCGGCCGCTGATCGCGACGGAAGGTGCCGACAACCGGAGCAGCGCTGCCGCCGCGGCAAGCAAGGAGCCGGTCCCCGAGGGCGCGGTCGCGATCGCTGCGCCGCTGCAGGGCACCGTGGTGGCGATCACTGTCGCGGAAGGCGACGTGGTGCGGCCGGGGCAGCAGCTCGCGGTGATCGAGTCGATGAAGATGGAGCATCTGGTCGCGGCCGAGCAGGGTGGTCGCATCCGCCGCATCGTTGCCGCCGACGGCGTGACGCTGATGCAGGGCGAGCCGATCCTGTATTTCGAGCCGCAGGACGTCGAAGGCGACCACGTGGTCGCCGAAGAGGATATAGATCTCGATGCGATCCGGCCGGACCTCGCCGAGATGCTGGCGCGGCAGGCCAATACGCTCGACGAGAACCGCCCCGACTCGGTCGGGCGGCGGCGCAAGACCAATCAGCGCACTGCGCGCGAGAACGTCGCCCAGCTCGTCGACGAAGGCTCGTTCATGGAATACGGCAGCCTCGCGATCGCTGCGCAGCGCCGCCGCCGTCCGCTCGACGACTTGATCAAGAACACCCCGGCCGACGGCCTCGTCACCGGTGTCGCCACGATCAACGCCAAGCAATTTGGCGAACACGCCGCACGTTGCATGGTGATCGCCTACGACTACACCGTGCTGGCCGGCACCCAGGGCCACATGAACCACAAGAAGATCGACCGGATGCTAACACTGGTCGAGCAGTGGCGGATGCCGCTGGTGTTCTACGCCGAAGGCGGCGGCGGCCGGCCAGGCGACACCGATCGGCTCGGCATGACCGGCCTCGACGGTCCGTCCTTCGTGCAGTTCGCCAAGCTGTCCGGCCTAGTGCCGGTGGTCGGCATCGTCTCCGGCTATTGCTTCGCCGGCAACGCCGCGATGCTCGGCTGCTGCGACGTCATCATCGCCACTCAGAACGCCTCGATCGGCATGGGCGGTCCGGCGATGATCGAGGGCGGCGGCCTCGGCGTGTATCACCCGGCCGAGGTCGGACCGGTGTCGTTCCAGTCGCCGAACGGCGTAGTCGATATTCTGGTGCAGGACGAAGAAGAGGCGACTCGGGTCGCGCAGAAATATCTGTCCTACTTCCAGGGCGCGGTCGCCGAGTGGAAGGCGCCGGACCAGCGGCTGCTGCGGCAGGCGATTCCTGAGAACCGGCTGCGGGTGTACGACATCCGCAGCGTCATCGATCTGATCGCGGACGAAGACTCGGTGCTCGAACTGCGCCGCGATTTCGGCGTCGGCATGATCACCGCCTTCATCCGGATCGAGGGCAAGCCGTTCGGTCTGATCGCCAACAATCCGAAGCATCTCGGCGGCGCGATCGACGCCGACGCCGGCGACAAGGCGGCGCGCTTCCTGCAGCTCTGCGATGCGTTCGACATTCCGATCGTGTCGCTGTGTGATACGCCCGGCTTCATGGTCGGCCCGGAAGCGGAGAAGACCGCGATCGTCCGCCACGTTGCTCGGATGTTCGTCACCGGCGCCAGCCTTACGGTGCCGCTGTTCGGCATCGTGCTGCGCAAGGGGTACGGCCTCGGCGCGCAATCGATGATCGGCGGCGGTTTTCACGCCTCGTTCTTCACCGCGGCCTGGCCGACCGGCGAATTCGGCGGCATGGGTCTGGAGGGCTATGTGCGCCTCGGCTTCCGCAAGGAGATGGAGGCTATCGCCGATCCGGCCGAGCGCGAGGCTTACTACAAGAACAAGGTCGCGGAGCTGTATGCCAACGGCAAGGCGGTCTCGATCGCGTCAGTGTTCGAGATCGACAACGTGATCGATCCGGCCGAGACACGGCGCTGGGTCATGGCCGGGCTGCGCTCGGTGCCGACGCCGCCGGAGCGCACCGAGCGCAAGCGGCCCTGCATCGATACCTGGTAGCAGCCGACGAATCTCCGAACGCATTGGGAGCGAAACGATGACGCAAGCCGCTTTCGAAACGCCGATCGATGACTCCGGCGACGCGTTGGTCGGGCCGTGGCGGCAGCCGCGGCAGATGCTGCACGCGCAGGTGTACGACTCGCACGCCTCGATCCACGACGACGCTACCGCGCAAAAGCTCGGCTTCAAGGGCGGTACCATTGAGGGGCCGACGCATTTCAGCCAATTCGCGCCGCTGTGCGAACGGTTGTGGGGCAAGGAGTGGTTCGAGACCGGTTGTATCTCGGCGCATTATCGCAACGCCGCGTTCGAGGGTGAGGACGTCCAGGCGATCGTCGATAAGCCGGCGGCCGGTGGCCGTCAGACTACGATCCGCATGGCCAAGCGCGACGGCACCGAAGTGCTGCGCGGCACGGTCTCGGTTGGCCGCGACGCGCCAGCTTCGGCGCTCGATGTCCGCCTCACCGAGCTGAAGCCGCTCGCTGATCCGGTGATCCTGCGCGAGGTTTCGGTCGGGATGACGACCAAAACCCAGGCGGCGCAGATGGACCATGAGCAGGTCATGGGCGAGCTGTATCCGTTCTCGCTCGACCAGAAGCTCAAGGTCATCACCGAGCCGTCGCCGTACTATCGGCCGGGCGGCGCTTCGCCCTGGGGCAAGGCGATCATCCCGCTGGAGATGCTGAGCGTGTTGTTCCAGTATCTCAGCAAGCAGGACGGACTGCCGGTGCGCGGACCGGTGGTGGGCCTGTTCGCCGACCAGGAGATCCGGTTGATCCACGGCCCGCTGTTCGTCGGCGAGCCGTATCGGATCGAGCGCAAGGTGGTGGCGCTGTCCGGCAGCAAGCGCACCGAGAGCATGTGGGTGCGGAGCGAAGCCTATGACGCCACCGGCCGGCTGGTCGCAACCATGCTGCTGAATTCGGCGACGCTGAAGGACTCCTACGCACCTTACGCGCGGGAATACGCCGCGCTGTATCCGGCAGGATAATCCTGCCTATTGGGTCAGGAACAGGCTGGCGGCAATCGCCACCGTGATGATCGCGGTGGCGACCACGCCCGTGGTTTGCAAGGCGCCAAACCGGCGCATGGCGAACGCGAAGGCGATGATGATCACCGAGACGACGATCAGTCCCAGCTTGGCTTCGGTCATGGGCCCCTCATGCTTTGATGGGCGCGATCCTAGTGGCCGGCAGGAGGCGCTGTTTGTCGGGGCGCAAGCTCTGGTGAATTGCCCGCGAGTTTGTCGCGGCACAACGTTCCGGCGAGGGGCGCCTCTATAGTCGCGCCATGACCGACGCGATCGCAGCGGGGGTGCCCGCGCTCTCCGACAGCACCGACAGCCGGATCGAGTCCGGCTCCAGCGCGATCGACTCGCTGCCCGGTCACCTGATGATGTGGGTGCTGATCTTCAGCGAGCTCGCCGCGTTCGGCGCGCTGCTGATCGGGTTCCAGATCGCGCGGGCGCTGCAACCTGAAGCGTTTGCGGCCGGGCAGGGGCAGCTCGATCCAGCGCTCGCCGCCGCCAATACGCTCTGTTTGGTGTCGAGCGGCTGGTTCGCAGCCAAGGCCAGCGCCGCCGCTCGTAACGGTGCGCGCGACGCGACGTGGCGCTGGACGCTGGGTGCCTGTTTGCTCGGCGCCGCGTTCATCGCCATCAAGCTGTTCGAATATGCCGGCGAGATCGGCCGCGGCGCCGACATCGACGGCAACACCTTCTTCACGCTGTACTTCCTCCTCACCGGATTCCACCTGCTGCATGTCGCGCTCGGGCTCGCGATCCTGCTCGGCGTTGCCTGGCACGCCCATGCCGCCGCAGTCGAAAGCGGAACCTGCTTCTGGCACATGGTCGATCTGGTGTGGCTGGTGATGTTCCCGATCGTCTATCTGATGCGGTGAGGCGATGATCCACATCCTTCATCGCCGAGACCGCAGCGCCATTGCCCTGCTGCTGCTGACCATCCTCGGCGTACTCCTCAGTCGCGGTGCCGTGGCGGCTTTTGCCGGCGGCACCGTGCTGATGGTGGTCGCGGTGCTGAAAGCCCGTCTGGTCGTGCTCGATTACTTCGGGTTCCGCGGCACGCCCGGGCCGTGGCGGGCGCTGCTGCTGGGCTGGATCGCGCTGGTCGGGTGCGGTGCACTCGCTTCACCATTACTACAGGCCATCCGCTAATCGTTCCGAACGTTGAGCCAGCACAAAGTTGCGGCGATCCGGTCGATTAGTTTTTCTGACGAAGCTGCAGCGCCGCACCTTCGTCTCCCCCACATCAAAAGGAATCAAGTGATGGCTGAACGCCTCACCAAGTCTGCCGCGCGCAATGTCTTCTTCGGCGGCTCGGCCTTCTTCTTCGCGATCTTCATCGGGCTCACCGCCCACAGCCACTACTATATCGCGACAAAATCGACCGACGCCGAGACCCTGACCCCCGCAGTGGCCCGCGGCAAGCACGTTTGGGAAAAGAACTCCTGCATCAACTGCCACACCCTGCTCGGCGAGGGTGCGTATTTTGCTCCTGAACTCAGCAACGTCTGGGTGCGCTGGGGCGGTGACAAGGATCCGGCTCAGGCCCGCGAGATGCTGAAATCCTGGATGGCGTCACAGCCGTCCGGCGTCCCGGGCCGGCGGCAGATGCCGCAGTTCCACCTGACCGATCAGGAAGTGGGCGATCTGGCCGATTTCCTGGAATGGACCAGCAAGATCAAGACCCAGCACTGGCCGCCGAACGACGCCGGCTGATCCGACCTTCACGCATCCGCATCAGAAAGACCTCGTGATGAAATATCAAACCCAAAAGGTTGCGTTGCTGTATTTCTACGGCGCGTTGACATTGTTCCTCGCCCAGGTGTCGTTCGGGGTGCTCGCCGGCACCATCTACGTGCTGCCCAACACGTTGTCGGAGCTGCTGCCCTTCAACATCGTCCGGATGATTCATACCAACGCGCTGATCGTCTGGCTGCTGATGGGCTTCATGGGTTGTGCCTATTATCTGGTGCCAGAAGAGGCCGAGAACGAGCTGTTCAGCCCGCTGCTGGCGAAGCTGCAGTTCTGGCTGTTCTTCGGCGCCGCCGGCGCCGCGGTGGTCGGCTATCTGTTCCACTATCACGAGGGCCGCGAATTTCTCGAACAGCCGTTCGTGATCAAGATCGGCATCGTCGTGGTCTGCCTGATCTTCCTGTTCAACATCACTATGACGGTGCTGAAAGGGCGCAAGACCACCATCACCAACATCCTGCTGTTCGGGCTGTGGGGCGTGGCGATCTTCTTTCTGTTCGCGTTCTACAACCCGGCCAACCTCGCGCTCGACAAGATGTACTGGTGGTACGTCGTGCACCTGTGGGTCGAGGGCGTGTGGGAATTGATCATGGCGTCGGTGCTGGCGTTTCTGATGATCAAGCTCAACGGCATCGATCGCGAAGTGGTGGAGAAGTGGCTCTACGTCATCATCGGCCTTGCGCTGTTCTCCGGCATTCTCGGGACCGGTCACCACTATTATTGGATCGGCGCGCCGGGCTATTGGCAGTGGATCGGCTCGCTGTTCTCGACGCTCGAAGTCGCGCCGTTCTTCACCATGGTGGTGTTCACCGTGCAGATGACCTGGAAGGCCGGCCGCAAGCACGAGAACCGCGCTGCGCTGTTGTGGTCGGTCGGATGCTCGGTGATGGCGTTCTTCGGCGCCGGCGTGTGGGGCTTCCTGCATACCCTGTCCTCGGTGAACTACTACACCCACGGCACCCAGGTCACCGCGGCGCACGGCCATCTCGCTTTCTTCGGCGCCTATGTGATGCTGAACCTGGCGATGATGACCTATGCGATCCCACAGCTCTGCGGCCGCGCGCCGTACAATCAGGCGCTGTCGATCGCCAGCTTCTGGCTGATGTGCACGGCGATGAGCGTGATGACCTTTGCGCTGACCTTCGCCGGTATCATCCAGGTGCATCTGCAGCGCGTGCTCGGCCAGGGTTACATGGAGGTGCAGGATCAGATCGCACTGTTCTATTGGGTGCGGCTCGGCTCCGGCGTCGCCGTGCTGATCTCCGCGCTGATGTTCGTCTGGGCGATCCTCGTCGCCGGACGCACCAAGCAGGCCACGCTGACTGGCGCCCTGCAACCGGCCGAATAGACCCCTGGCGGCCACGGGGATCCGTGGCCGCCTCTTTCGTTCACGGAGATCGCCATGAAGCCCGCTCTGCATGCCATCGATGCAACGTTGCCCGCTCCGCCGACCTACACGCCCGCCGGCAACGAATGTGCACTGTTCGAACACGCCTGGAAGCGGCGGGTGCCGCTGCTGCTGAAGGGGCCGACCGGCTGCGGCAAGACGCGCTTCGTCGCGCATATGGCGGCGAGACTCGGCCTGCCGCTGTTCACCGTGTCCTGCCATGACGATCTGACTGCGGCGGATCTCACCGGTCGCTACCTGCTCAAGGGTGGCGAGACGGTGTGGGTCGATGGTCCGCTGACTCGCGCGGTGCGGGAAGGCGGCATCTGCTATCTCGACGAAGTGGTGGAAGCGCGCAAGGACGTCGCGGTGGTGCTGCATCCGCTGGCCGACGATCGCCGCGTGCTGCCGCTGGAGCGCACCGGCGAGGAACTGCAGGCACCGCCGCACTTCATGCTCGTGGTGTCCTACAACCCTGGCTACCAGAGTCTGCTCAAGGCACTGAAGCCGTCGACCCGTCAGCGCTTCGCCGCCATCGAGTTCGGCTTCCTGGCGCCCGAACAGGAAATCGCCGTGGTGGCCGCCGAGAGCGGCCTGCCGAGTGAACGCGTCGCGCCGCTGGTCGCGCTCGCCGGCCGGCTGCGCAAGCTCAAGGGCCACGACCTCGAAGAAGGCGTGTCGACCCGGCTGCTGGTTTACTGCGCCAGCCTGATCAGCGAAGGCCTCTCGGTACGCGACGCCGTCCTCGCCAGCCTGATCGAGCCGCTGACCGACGATGCCGATGTGAAGGCGGCCCTGATCGAAGTCGCCAGCGCGGTGATGGGGTGACCTGATCTCGACGCGATCATTCCGGGGGGCCGCGCAGCGGCGAACCCGGAATCTCTCTCGATAACAATCTCCGGATTCCGGGTTCGCGAGCTGCGCTCGCGCCCCGGAATGACTCCCTGGGATTTCGCTGGAGCAAACGCCATGCTCGACTTCCTCGAACTCGAAGAAACCGTCGGCCGTGCCTGGCATCGGCTGGTGGGGCGTGCGGCGAGCTATCTGGAGCATCCAGAACACGCGGCGGCGCTGATCGACTGCCGCGCCGCGCTCGGCGTGATGTATCGCGGGTTCGGCGGCGAGACCGCGGTGCAGCTTGCCGGCAGCAGCGCCCGCACCTCGGGGCACCGTCTCGGCTGGCGGCAACGCATCGGGCTCGGCGAGGAGCGGCTGATGCAGCCCGGCCGCGACGACGCCACGTTGTTTCTGCCCGACCGGATCGCGCTGTTCGCCGATGTCGCACTCAATCGCGCACTGTATCGCTGGCTGGCAGCTTGGTTTGCGGTGGCGCCAACCGGCAGCGTGCAGGAGGCCGATCCGCTGCGGCGCGACGTTCTACTGCTGCGCCGTGCGCACGCCACAACCCAGCAGGTGCTCGCGGCCTATCCCGGGCTTCGTGGGGCCTATCACCAGCTTGCGGCCGCAACCGCGGCCGCGCGGCCGAGGCGTGCACTGCCGCGAATGGAGAGCGATCTCGAAACCGCGATCCAGGCCCTGCTCGGCGCGGAAGTCACACCGGATCCCGAGCTGTGGCGGATGATCGTGACCGATGGGGAGATCCTGGTCCGCTCGCCACCGGGCTATCAGCCGTTTCTGCCGTGCCCGTTGTGGGGTGAAGTCTGGACTCGCGATGTCGAGGCTGCGGTCTGCGAGGCCGACGAAATCGACGAGGCGGCGTCAAAGCCATGTTCGGAGCCGCGGCGTAAGGCGGCGAAGCGGAAGGCGGACGACGGGCCAAAACGCGATCCGCTCGCGCTCAACCGGTTCGAGAAGATCCTAGCAATGGCCGAGATGGTCAATGTCGATCGGCCGACCGAGGATGATGACGAACATGCCGACAAGGCAGCCGACGATCTCGACGAGATCACGATCGGCAAATCGACCAAGAAGCCCGCGAGCAAATTCCGGTTCGATCTCGATCTGCCGCCGCAGGCGATCGAGCACAGTCGGCTCACCGCCGGCACGCTGTATCCGGAATGGGACTATAAGCGCGGCGCCTACCTTCCGGATCATTGCCGCGTGCTGGCACAGGAGGCGCCTGAGCAGGGCGAGGCGTGGCAGTGCAGCGAGGCGACCCGGGCCCTGGTCAGACGAGTGCGACGCCAGTTCGAAGCGTTGCGGCCGCGGCACGAGGTGCTGCGGGCGCAAGCTGACGGTCATGATCTCGACCTGGACGCGCTGGTGCGCTCGCGCTGCGAGATCGCCGCCGGCGATGGCGGCTTCGACCGCTTCCACCTGGCAGCCCGGCCACAGGCGCGCGACCTGGCAGTGACGCTGCTGGTCGACGTCTCGCTGTCGACCGATGCCTGGATCGACAACCGCCGCGTGCTGGATGTCGAGAAAGAAGCGCTGACGGTGCTGGCCCACGGCATCGAAGCATGCGGCGATCAGCACAGCATCCTGACCTTCACGTCGCGGCGCCGGGCTTGGGTGCGGGTGGAGACCGTGAAGGGCTTCGGCGAGCGCATGAGTCCGCTGGTCGAACGGAGGATCGTGGCGCTGAAGCCCGGCTACTACACGCGGATCGGCGCGGCGCTGCGCCATGCCAGCGCGGAGCTGGCCAAACAGCCGCAGCGCAAGAAGCTGCTGTTGGTGCTGACCGATGGCAAGCCCAACGACGTCGACCATTACGAGGGCCGGTTCGCGCTCGAGGACAGCCGCAGGGCGGTGCAGGAAGCCCGCCGCAGCGGCATCGCGGTGTTCGGCGTCACCATCGATGTCGATGCGCAGTCGTATTTTCCGACGCTGTTCGGCCGCGCCGGTTATGCCATCGTCGGACATATCGGCCGGCTGCCCGCCGCGCTCCCCGGCATCTACCGCAACCTAATGGGGTGACCGGACTCGCCGCTCACTCCATCTCTTTCATCACCTGCGCATAGGTCAGCAACGCGAACAGCGCGGTGCCGCCGATGACGTTGCCGATCAGCACCGGCGCGACGAATCCGCCGAACACCTGGGCGATACTGACCGAGCCGTCCAGCATCAGCATGAACGCCTCCATGCTTCCGGCGGCGATGTGCATGAAGCCGCCGGCCGAGATCAGCCAGGTCATCACCACGATGATCCAGACCTGACTGCCTTCCGCGCTCGGCAGTAGCCACACCATCGCGGCGATCAGGAAGCCGGCCGAGTGTGCCGAGCGACCAATTCGCCATCACCGGCAACACCACCGTGATGGTGTTTTCGGTGAACAGCCGCTGATGCGCTAGCACTACCATCAGAAAGCCGATCGAGTAACCGAAGCTGGTCACCAGCGGCCGCCAGCCGGTCGGCTCCAGATGCTGCTGCAGCACTGCCTGCGCCAACAGCGAGAAGCTGATCGACAGGCCGGCGGCGAACCCCGACCACCACAGCGACACCACCGGTCGCGCCATTTCCTCTTCGCCGAGGCGTCGGACGATCTCGTAGATCACCGGCGTGCGCGGGCTCGATCGCGACTCGACGTCCTCGACCTCGCGCTCGGTGATTGCCGCGTGACTGTCTTGCGGATCGTCGTTTCGGCCCGACGAGGTGGAGGCGGGGGAATGCTGCGCTGGCGCCATCGACGGTCCCCGGCCGCAGAGTCGCACAAGCAGGATTGCTCGACGCCTTGCAGACCGCAGGTCAAGCGCGACGCGGGACCGAAGTTCCGGCCTATCAGCGTGGACGTTCGCGATCGCTACTGCGGCGGATCGATGATCAGGATGTTGAGATCGCGACCCGGCTTGAAGTTGGTCTTGCGCACTTCGAACCGGGTGGGGCCGGTCTTGACCACGCCGGTCTCGCAGAAGCTGACCAGTGAGTTGGGCTTGCCCTTGTCGATCGTCAGATGGAAATCGCCGATCGGCTTGGCCCAATTGGCGCCGGTGGTTAGGACGTAGGAGACGCGCTGCTCCGGCGGCGGCTGGTTGCCGTTCTTGCGCGTCATCGCTGCGACGGCCGTGACGAACGAGGGCTCGGTGCAGAACTTGTGGACGTAGTTTTTGCGCTGCTCTGCGGTCGTATACTGGCCGGTGATACCGGTCTGGACGCTGCCGCCGACACTTGGTGTGTAGCTGTGCTCGACCACCAGCTCGCGCCCGGCCGCGAAGGTCTGCTCCCAATAGTAGGTTGCCCGCAGCCGCCAGCTCGGCGCCAGATGATGCTCCATCCCCTTGCCGGCGTCGTAATCGTCGGGCCGGATGATCTCGTCCTTGAGCAGTTGCTGCTGCGTCTGCGCCGGCAGCGCTTCCAGCGCGGTCTGGGTCGCCTTCGCGCGCGGTTGCAGCGGCACGCCCAGGGCTTTCAGCCGGGCAGTCACGTCGGTTTTGTCGACCAGCGCCTTTTGTTCGAGCTGAGCTGTGACCTCGCGGCCGTCAACCTTAGTACGGAAGTTCAGGAAATTGTCGGAGTCGTTGTTCGGCACGTCGATGTTGCTGGCGTCGGAAAAGTCGATCTCCGGCATCGGAAACGCCACGGTGACGTGCTGATCGGCGCTGGAGCGATTGAGAAAGCGGTAGCGCACGTCGATCCGCTCCCGCGAGATCGACAAGTCTTCCGACAGCATTTCGATATCGGCGTTGGTGCGGAATTCGAGCCCGCCGGTCGTCAGCGCTGCGGTGGTGTCGTTGGCTCGGGCCGGAAGGCAGCACGTCAGCAGCGCGATCGCCACAGCGGCCGCAGATGCAGCGATGTTTTGATGCACGGTATCCCCCAACGCCGAAGCTCTGCCGCGAACACGCCGCGGCACTTGATCCGATTGTGCAAGAGCACACAACCGGATCATTGGGGCGGGTCAATAATTGGGCTCAGTTCTGTGCCGGCGCCCAGCTCGGGAACGGATCGGGCAGTTGCTGCCACGCATCCGGCGTGAACTGTGCATCTTCACCGACCAGGCACATGTCGAGCTGGCGGCGCAGTGCCGCTTCGTCCATCTCGCCGGTGCCGATGAATACGATTTCCTGGCGACGGTCGCCCCACACCGGATCGAAATACGGCTTCATCGCCTCGTGCCAGTCGACATTGTCCGGCCAGCGCGTCTTCGGCACCGCCGACCACCACAGCCCTCGCTTGGAGGTGCGGACCATCGCGCCGGCCTGCGCGATTTCACCGACATGCTGCGGCCGCGTTGCCAGCCAGAAGAAACCCTTGGCGCGGATCACGCCCGGCCAGCTGCGGTTGCAGAACGACTGGAAGCGGAGCGGATGAAACGGCCGCCGCGCCCGGTACACGAATGAGCGGATGCCGTATTCCTCGGTCTCGGGCACGTGGTCGGCAAAGCCGTTCAGCTCCTTGAACCACAGCGGATGCTGATGCGCGCGCTCGAAATCGAACAGCCCGGTGTGCAGCACCGACGACAGCGGCACGTCGCCGAAATCGGCCTCAATGATCTTGGCATCCGAGTTCAGCGCCCGCACGATCGATCGCGCTGTTTCGCGCCGGCTCGGCGAGGTCGCCGACACCTTGTTGAGCACGATGACGTCGGCGAATTCGATCTGCTCGACCAGCAGGTCGACCAGCGTGCGCTCGTCGTCGGCGCCGGCGACTTCGCCGCGGTCGCGCAGGAATTCCTGGCTGGCGTAGTTCGCCAATAGGCTGGCGGTATCGACCACCGTCACCATGGTGTCGAGCCGGGCGACGTCAGAGAGGCTGTCGCCGTTCTCGTCGCGGAATTCGAAGGTGGCCGCGACCGGCAGCGGCTCGGCGATCCCGGTGGATTCGATCACGAGTGCATCGAACCGGCCGCTCTCGGCCAGCTTGCGGACCTCGACCAGCAGATCCTCGCGTAGGGTGCAGCAGATGCAGCCGTTGGTCATCTCGACCAATGTTTCCTCCGACCGCGTCAACCCGCCATCCTGGCGCACCAGCTCGGCGTCAATGTTCACCTCGCTCATGTCGTTGACGATCACTGCCAGCCGCCGGCCTTCGCGGTTGGACAGCATCCGGTTGAGCAGGGTGGTTTTGCCGGCGCCGAGAAAGCCGGACAGCACGGTGACCGGGAGGAGGGGGTGATCCATGGCGGAAGGGCCTTCGATTGCAGGTATTGGAGGATTGCGTATGAAACGTTATAACATTACATAAAGGCCGGGCAAGCCTCCGAGCTCAAGCCGGAGCGGAAGCAGTTCAATTGATCGTGCGCAGGGGCAGTCGCGCAAGTACAGCCCCTGATTGCCATGTCTTGCGCCTCGCTCACGCCGACCTGCGCGCCCGGCGACCATTGAGAGGCCGTTGGTTCTGCAGTAAGGCTTATCGATGGTCGCTTTGCTTCGGCGCGCCTCTCACTGAAGCCTGTTTTCGGCCGCCGGCGCGCCCTTCCGGCGACGGACATTTTCACGGAACAGTTCAATGCCTGCTTATCGCTCGAGAACGACGACCCACGGCCGCAACATGGCCGGCGCGCGCGGCCTGTGGCGCGCCACCGGTATGAAGGATTCCGACTTCGGCAAGCCGATCATCGCGGTGGTCAATTCGTTCACCCAGTTCGTGCCCGGCCACGTCCATCTCAAGGACCTCGGCCAGCTTGTTGCGCGTGAGATCGAAGCGGCCGGCGGCGTTGCCAAGGAGTTCAACACCATCGCGGTCGATGACGGCATCGCGATGGGCCACGACGGCATGCTGTATTCGCTGCCGTCGCGTGAGCTGATCGCCGACAGCGTCGAGTACATGGTCAACGCGCACTGCGCTGACGCGATGGTGTGCATCTCCAACTGCGACAAGATCACGCCCGGCATGCTGATGGCGGCGATGCGGCTTAATATTCCGGCCGTGTTCGTCTCCGGCGGCCCGATGGAAGCTGGCAAGGTGGTGCTGAAGGGTAAGACACACGCGGTCGACCTGATCGACGCGATGGTCGCCGCCGCCGACAGCGCCATGAGCGACGAAGACGTGCAGACGATGGAACGTTCGGCATGTCCGACCTGCGGCTCGTGCTCGGGCATGTTCACCGCCAATTCGATGAACTGCCTCACAGAAGCGCTCGGCCTGTCGTTGCCGGGCAACGGCTCGGTGCTCGCCACCCATTCTGATCGCAAGCGGCTGTTCGTCGAGGCTGGCCACACCATCGTCGATCTAGCGCGCCGTTACTACGAAGGCGACGACGCCTCGGTGCTGCCGCGCAACATCGCGAACTTCAAGGCGTTCGAGAACGCGATGACGCTCGACATCGCGATGGGCGGCTCGACCAACACCGTGCTGCATCTGCTGGCCGCGGCGCGCGAGGCCGAACTCGACTTCTCGATGAAGGATATCGATCGGCTGTCGCGCCGGGTGCCGTGCCTCAGCAAGATCGCGCCTTCGGTGTCCGACGTGCACATGGAAGACGTGCATCGCGCCGGCGGCATCATGGCCATCCTGGGCGAACTCGACCGCGCCGGCCTGCTCGATACGTCCTGCACCACGGTGCATTCCGAAACGCTCGGCGCAGCGCTCGCGCGCTGGGACATCCGCCAGAGCAACAGCGAGAGCGTCCGCACCTTTTTCCGAGCGGCGCCGGGCGGTGTGCCGTCGCAGACCGCGTTCAGCCAGGACCGCCGCTACGACGAGCTCGATCTCGACCGTGAGAAGGGCGTGATCCGCGACGCCGCGCATGCGTTCAGCAAGGACGGCGGCCTCGCCGTCCTGTACGGCAACATCGCGCTGGACGGCTGCATTGTGAAGACCGCCGGCGTCGACGCCTCGATCCTGACCTTCTCGGGTCCGGTGAAGGTGTTCGAGAGCCAGGACGACGCGGTGTCGGCGATCCTGACCAACAAGATCGTCGCCGGCGATGTGGTCGTGATCCGCTACGAAGGTCCGCGCGGTGGTCCGGGCATGCAGGAGATGCTGTATCCGACCAGCTATCTGAAATCGAAGGGCCTCGGCAAAGCCTGCGCGCTGATCACCGACGGCCGGTTCTCGGGCGGCACCTCTGGCCTGTCGATCGGCCACGTCTCGCCGGAAGCGGCGGAAGGCGGCCTGATCGGCCTGGTACGCGACGGCGACCGGATCTCGATCGACATCCCGAACCGTACCATCAGCCTCGACGTCTCCGAAGCCGAACTCGCCAAGCGCGGCGAGGAAGAGCGGGCGCGCGGCGAAGCGGCGTGGACGCCCAAGGACCGCAAGCGCAACGTCTCGGCTGCGCTGCAGGCCTACGCGATGCTGACCACCAGCGCCGCCAACGGCGCGGTGCGCGATGTGAAGCGTCGGTTCGGTAAGTCGAACTAAGCGGCTGACTTACGGCTGGGCAGTTCTGTGTTGATGAGCTCAGAACTGCCCGCGACCGCTCTCAATACAACGACATTCTCGGGGCGAGGACGCATGGCATGTAGCAATGATGCTGTGCCTCAGCCCGACCGCCGCAGCACGGCCGGCCGCTGCCGCGCCGTACGATACGCGGTGACAGCTTCCCCGAAGGCCAAAAACAGCGCGCGGTTGATCGGATTGACCTGCGGATCGTATTCGGCGTGCCACTGCACGCCGAGCGCGAAGCCGGGCGCATCGGCGATGCGAATCGCTTCGATGGTGCCGTCCTCGGCGACGCCTTCGATCACAATGCGCGGGCCGGGCTCAAGAATGCCCTGGCCATGCAACGAATTCACCCGGATCAGATCGCGGCCGAGCAGGCGTGAGAACACGCCATCGGACGTAAGCTGCACGTTGTGGCGATCGGCGAACACAACGGTCGGATCGGGATGGATCTCGCCATTCTCCAGCCGCGGCATGCGGTGGTTCATCCGCCCCGGCAGCTCGCGAATCTCCGGATGCAGCGAGCCGCCATAGGCGACGTTCATCTCCTGAAAGCCGCGGCAGATCCCGAACAGCGGCACACCGCGCTCGACGCAGGTACGCACGAGCGCCAGCGCCAGCTCGTCGCGCGGCTGGTCGTAGGGCTCGTGGCGCGGATTGGGCTCGGTCTTGAAGTAGGTCGGATGCACGTTGGCCCGGCCGCCGGTGAGCAGGATGCCGTCGACCACCTCCAGCAGGTCCTCGATCTGGGCGAACTCTGACGAGCCGCCGAACATCAGCGGCAGCGCGCCGGCAACCTCGGCCACCGCGCGCAGGTTGCGCTCGCCCACATGCTGGACGGCAAACCGATTATCGACGAGATGGGCGTTGCCGATCACGCCGATCACCGCTCTGCCAGTCATCCTGTTCCTCCCTGACAACCATCGGACCATACAGCCAAAACGGCGAAAATCGAGCCCGACGCTGCTGCCTTAATTGGTTGCCTGCTCTGCACTGGCGATCCGTCTGATCAGCCGCTAGAAGCTGGCGCCAATCAGCCGAGTTCGTGCGGCGTCGAGCCGGCACGGGTTTGTATCTTCCCGAGGATCGCTCGCAGCCATGTGCCTCGCCCGATGTCGATGACCATCCTTGCCGGCGAGGCCGCCCGATGAGCGTCGTCTCGCGCCCGGACACGCCCGCTGTTTCGGGCCCTACCTCCGCTGCGCCGGCGGCTTCCGCTCCGTGGCGACTGCCTGCCGTGGTGCGCAATTTCGTGCGCAACCGGGAAATCGGCTTGGTGATGGTCGCGGTGGTGATCGGGCTGCTGTCCGGGCTGTTAGTGGCGATCATCTGGCGCCTGAGCGAATTCGCTCACGCGGTGTTGTTCAACATTCCGTTCGACACAAGGCTCAGCGCTAACGGCGTGATCTCCTGGCAACGGACGCTGCTGGTGCCGCTCGGCGGCGCGGTCATCCTGACGATCATTGGCGTGTTCTATGCAGGCCGCTTCAAGGGCCGGCTCGCCGACGCTATCGAAGCCAACGCGCTGTATGGCGGACGGGTGTCGATGCGCGGCAGCCTGCTGATCTCGCTGCAGACGCTGCTGTCGAATGGCTGTGGCGCGTCGGTCGGCCTGGAGGCAGGCTACACCCAGATCTGTGCGGCGTTCAGCTCGCAGATCGGCCAGCGGCTCGCCGCCCGGCGTGCCGACATGCGGCTGCTGGTGGCCTGCGGCGCTGCAGGTGCGATTAGCGCCGCGTTCACCGCGCCGCTTGCGGGGGCGTTCTTTGCGTTCGAGGTCGTGCTCGGCGCCTACACCTCGGCGAGCCTGGTGCCGGTGATCGCCAGCGCGGTGTCGTCGTGGCTGGTGATGCGGAATCTGGTGCACCCGTCGTTTCTGCAGATCCCCGGCGTGCCGACGCCAGCATCGGTCGAGATGATCGGCCAGACCATGCTGCTCGGCGTGCTGTGCGCGTTCTTCAGCATCTTGGTGATGCTGGCGGTGGCATTCTCGGAGCGAGTGTTTCAGAGCATTAGCGTCTGGCGCGGCGCCCTGCGGTTGGTGATCGGCGCGCTGCTGCTCAGCGGTCTGGCGCTGCTCAGTCCGACCGTGCTCGGCTCGGGACACGGCGCGATGCAGCTCTTGCTAATCACCAACCCGACTTGGCTGATGCTGCTGACGACGCTGATCTTGAAGACGCTGGCATCGGCAATTTCGCTCGGCGCCGGCTTCCGCGGCGGCCTGTTCTTCGCTTCCCTGATGCTCGGCTCGCTGATCGGCCAACTCTACAGCACGGTGCTCACTCCGTATTTCCCGGACATTGCGCTGCAGCCCGGCACTGCCGCGGTGGCCGGCATGGTGGCGCTCGGCACCGGCGTGATCGGCGCGCCGTTCAGCATGATCTGTCTCGCGCTCGAACTGACCGGCGACTTCTGGGTGACGATCGGCGCGGTGGTGGCGGCGTCGATGAGCGCGCTGATCGTGCGCGAGCTGTTCGGCTACAGCTTCGCCACCTGGCGTTTCCATCTGCGCGGCGAAACCATCCGAGGTCCGCAGGATATCGGCTGGGTCAAGCAGATTAGCGCCGCCACGCTGATGCGGACGGACTTCCCGACCGCGCCGGACGACCTGCCGATCGTCGAGGCGCAGAAGCTGTTCCCGCCCGGCCGCGTCAAGCACATCGTGCTGCGCCACGTCGATGGCAGTTACGGCGGCATCGTCAACTCCGCCGAACTCCACGGCGTCCCTGATCCTGCAGAGGCGGTCCTGGAGACGCTGGCGCAGCAGCGCGATCAATTCCTGCAGCCCCAGGTGACGGTACGCGACATTCTGGCGGCATTCGATCGCACTGAGGCCGACGTCCTGGTGGTGATCGACAATGCCGAGGATCGCCGCGCGATCGGCACCGTGAGCGAGGCGCACGTGCTGCGGACCTATTCGACCGAGCTCGAGCGCCGCAATCAGGAAGTGTTCTTCCGCTGATCGCGGCAACACTTCAGCCGGTCGCCGCCAGCTCCGCCATGTAGGCGCGCCAGCCGCCGAAATGTGAGATATCGCGGGCGCCCTCGATCGCCGCTGGCTCGGTAAGGAAGCCCTTCACTGAGCTGCCATCGGCGAGCGTCAGCGTGCCGATCGACAGCGGCGATGGGATCGCCGCGACGAACGAGCCGAATGCGGCCGGCGACAGTGCCCACACCTCCACGGCGATCGCCGCGCCACCACCTGGCGCCACGCGCAGCAGGCCGGGCTTCGGCGGCACGGTGCCTTTCAGCGCATAGAGTTTGTAGTCCGGCGCTGTGGCGGTGGCCGACAGCAGTCGGCCGCCGAGTGCCGTCAATTCGCGGTTCAGCGGCATGCCGGACAGATGCGCTCCGACCACCGCGATCGCGATCCCACCCGGCGCATCACCGCCAGTGACTTCGGCGAGCGGCGGCTGGGGCTGGCCGCTGGCGCCCATCGGCAGCGCGGTGTCGGCGTGGAACACGCGGCCGAGGCCGGCAAGTTCGGCATCGCGGCCGGCAGGCGCCAGCAGGGTGATGCCGAACGGAATGCCGTCGCTGCGGATCGACGCCGGCAGCGCGAGGCCGCACAGGTCCAGCAGGTTGACGAAGTTGGTGTAGGTGCCGAGCCGGCTATTCAGCGTGATCGGATCGGCCAGCACCTGTTCGACCGTGTATGCGGTCGGCGCGGTCGGCAGCACCAGCGCGTCGATGCCGGCGAAGCTGTGTTCGGCGATCTTGCGCAACGCCTGAAGCCGGTACAGCGCCGCGAAGGTGTCTGCCGCAGATAACTTGGCGCCGGCGAGCGTGATCTGCCGCGTCACCGGGTGCACCGCGTCCGGCTGGGTTTCGAGCAGCTCCCGAATGGTCAGAAAGCGCTCAGCCACCCATGGCCCTTCGTAGAGCAGCCGCGCCGTCTCGTAGAGCGGTTCGACATCGATCTCGACCAGCTCCGCACCGAGCTTTCGCCAGCGCTCGAGCGCTTCCTGATAACCACGCGCCGCGAGATCATCGCCGAAGAACTGCAATTGATCTTGCGGCGGCACGCCGAGCCGCACGCGCTTCGGGATCGCGGTGACTGCCGCCACCGGCCGTTCGCGCGAGAACGGATCTTCGGCATCCGGTCCAGTCATCACCCGCAGTGCGGTCATCGCGTCATCGGTGGTCAGCGCGAAGATCGAAACGCAGTCGAGCGTGCGGCACGCCGGCACGACACCCGTAGTCGAAATCATCCCGAGGCTCGGCTTCAGCCCGACGATGTTGTTGAGCATCGCCGGCACCCGGCCGGAGCCCGCCGTATCGGTGCCGAGCGACAGCGGCACCAGACCGGCACCGACCGCGACCGCCGAGCCGGAGCTCGACCCGCCCGGCACCAGATCGCTGCGCATCGCATTGCGCGGCACGCCATAGGGCGAGCGGACGCCGACCAGCCCGGTGGCGAACTGATCGAGATTGGTCTTGCCGATCACGATCGCGCCGGCGGCGCGCAGCTTGGCGACCGCAGTGGCATCACGCGCCGGCTGATACGCAAACGCGGGGCATGCGGCGGTGGTCGGTAGGCCGGCGACATCGATATTGTCCTTCACCGCGACTGGAACGCCGTACAGGGGCAGCGACGGATCGCGAGCCGCCAGCGCGACCGCTTCGGCGATCGCATCGGCCTCGTCCCGCAGGGTGATGAACAGCGCCGGATCCGCATAGGCGCGGATGCGCTGGTAGCTGCGCGCGATCGTCTGCGCAGGGGTGGTGGTGCCGGCGCGATGCGCGGCGACGATTTCACTGATGGTTTCGAATTTGCTCATACCGACACCGCGTAAATTTCGTATTCGTCGCGCACCAGATCGATGTGATGGCGCATGGCCTTGGCAGCACCGTCGCGGTCGCCGCGCAGGATCGCGATCACCACGCGGTCGTGCTCTGCGTGCGACTTTGCCAGCCGTCCGAGATTGCGGAACTGGGCACGGCGGAACGGCTGCACCCGCACCCGCGTCGCTAGCGTGATCTCGGCGATGTAGTCATTGTGTGCCCCCGCATAGATCGCGTTGTGGAAGTGTTCGTTGACTTCGTGGAAGCGTTCCGGATTGCCCTGCGAGCTGAGCATCCGTAGCTCCTCATGGATCGTCTCCAGCGTCCGGCGCTCCAGCGGCGTCATCCGCTCGGCCGCGAAGCTCGCACACAGTGCTTCGAGTTCGGACATCGCTTCGAACATGCCGGTCAGCCGTTCGAACGACGGCTGCGCCACCACCGCCCCGTGATGCGGCCGCGACTCGACGAGGCCGCTGGCGACGAGCTGTCGTAGCGCCTCGCGCACCGGCGTGCGCGAGACCTTGAAACGCTGTGCGATATCGGTTTCGTCGAGTGCTGCGCCGGGGCGTAGCGTGCCGCGAACGATCTCGTCGGCAAGCTGGCGCCGCAGCTCCTCGGCGCGGGTGATCTTGATCGGAGAAGGGGCGGCCCGCACGATCCGCGCGTCCGGAGTGATTAATCCCGGCGGCGCGAGAGGCAACCTGGTTCGGCGTGAAGTCTGCGCATCATCGAAGCTCATGGCGACGCCCGCGGTTCGTCGATCATGCTGACATGAGCCGCGACGATGCGCCAGCCTTCGGCAAACCGCACCCATGTCTGCATCTGCCGTCCGACCTTGCCCGGCGCGTTGTCGCGGTAGAACAAGGTCGACGCCACTGCGGTGTCGCGACCATAGGCTGTGATGATCGTGCGCGCGGTGGTGCGCATCAGCCCGATCGGCGAGCGGGCGCCGCGAAACGCTTTGATCTCATCGTAGCCGTAGAGATTTTCGCCGCCGCCGTAGCGCAGCGTCCGCGGATCGTTGTGGAACAGCTCGTTGAGCGTGGCGACGTCGTTGCCGACAAGCGCGGCCTCGTAGCGGGCGAAGGCTTCGCTGACTTCGGCGACAATTTCTGGCAGATCGATATCCATGGTCAGAAATCCTTCGGTCGCGGTGCGCGGGCGACACCGGCGCGTTCCAGCGCGGCGGCGACGCGCAGCGCGATGTCTTCGCGCCACGGGGCGGCAATGATCTGCACCCCGACCGGCAGCGGTTCGAGCGGGATCGGGGCGGCCACCACTGGCAGCCCGATGAACGAGATCGGCTGAGTGTGGATCCCCACGTTGGCGCGTACCGGAAGCTCGACGCCGTCGAGCGTGAAAGTGACCTGTCCGAGCTTGGGCGCGACGCAAGGCGTTGCCGGGGCGATGATGACGTCGACCTGCTCGAACAATTCGAGCACGCGGGCGCGGTACCAGCGGCGGAACTTCTGTGCGCGGTCGACCAGCGATGCCGGCACCATCGCGCCGGCCAGCAGCCGGTCACGCACGGCGGGGTCGAAATCGTTTGGTTGTCGTCGCAGCCGGTCGAGATGTAGCGAGGCGCCTTCGGTCGTGCTGATCACGTAAGCCGCGGCGCGAGCTCGGGCGGCTTCCGGCAGTTCGACCGAGCGGGTGATGCCGAGCGCCTTGACCACGCGATCGACAGCTTCGCGTGCTTCCGGGAACAGATTAGTCTCAAAGTAACCGCCGGCCTTCGCGATCCGCAGGCCGTCGATGCCTTCCGCGAGCAGGCCGGAGACGGGCTCCGGTGCCCGCGCGGTGCAGGCGGCGTCGCCATCATCCGGCCCCTGCATTGCGTCGTAAGCTAGCGCCAGATCAGCGGCGCTGCGCGCCAGCGGGCCGAGGTGGTCGAAGCTCGCTACGAACGGAAACGAACCGGTGCGCGGCAGTCGCCCGTAGGTCGGCTTGAGCCCAAAGATGCCGCACAGCGAGGAGGGCACCCGGATCGAGCCGTTGGTATCCGAGCCTAGCGCGAGCGGCACCTCACCGCCGGCAACCGCAGCGCCCGATCCGCCGGAGGAGCCGCCGGTCATCCGGGTGGGATCGTGCGGATTGCGCGACGGGCCGTCGTGAATGTTCTCGCCGGTGAAGTCGTAGGCGTATTCGCCCATGTTGAGCGCGCCGATCAGCACCGCGCCGGCCGCCTCCAGCCGCTTGATCAGCGGCGCATCGTCGGTGGCCGGGCTGCGGTCGCGGTTGATTTTGGAGCCGGCCCGGGTGGCGAGGCCGGTGACGTCGAACAGGTTCTTCACCGCGAACGGCACGCCGGCGAGCGGGCCGATGCTTTCGCCGCGCGCGATTGCCGCATCGATCTCGCGTGCGCGTGCGCGGGCACGCTCGGCAACGACATCGGTGAAGGCATTGAGCGTCACATCCGCCTTGGCGATGCGCGCGAGCGCGGCCTCGGTAGCAGCGAGAGCGGTGATGGTCCGGTTCGCCACAGCTGCGGCGGTCTCGGAGGCGGTCATCCAGTCGGTGGAGATGGCGGAATCGATCTCAGGCACGGAACACGCTCGCAGGCTCGGTCTCATCGGGAAGCGGAAATTCATCGACCATCCGCGCTAGCTTCAGCGACACTTCGAGATTGGCACGCACCGCCGGCTTCCAGGCCGGATCGATCGGCAATCCAAGCGCGGCAGCGAGGGCGTCTATGTAGGAGTCGAGGGTGGTGGGATCACTCAAAGCCATGGTCCTTCAGCAAGCTTGGTATTTAAGTTCATCATTCCGGCTCGCCGCTTCGCGTGCCCCGGAATGACGAGTGGAGGGGGGCACAGCGATCATCACGTCACCGGCAGCGGCGGATGCGGGATAGCGGTGAGAAGTTCGCGGGTGTAGTCGTGCTTCGGGCTGCCGAGCACCTGCTCGGAGGGACCCTGCTCGACGATCTTTCCAGCGCGCATCACGATGACGCGGTCGCACAGCAGCCGCACCACGTTGAGGTCGTGCGACACGAACAGGTAGCTCATCCCCATCGATTGCTTGAGGTCCTGCAGCAGGTTCAGCACCACCGCCTGCACCGAGACGTCGAGTGCCGCGGTAGGTTCGTCGAGGATCACCAGCTTCGGCCGCAGCGCGATCGCACGAGCGATGCCGACGCGTGCCTTTTGGCCGCCGGAGAGCTGATGCGGAAACCGGTCGAGCAGATCGAGCGGCAGGCCGACCTGCTCGGCCAGCTCCTCGCAGCGCGCGCGCACCGCGTCGCGGCCCTTGATCTCGCCAAGCTGCAGGATCGGGTCGGCGATCGCTCGCGCCGCGGTGAAGCGCGGATTGAGGCTGTCGGTCGGGTCCTGAAACACCATCTGGATCGACTTGCGCAGCGGCAGCCGCGCGAAGCGGTGCGGCAGGATAGTGCCGATCTCCTCGCCGTCGAACACGATGCGGCCAGAGGTCTGATCGAGCAGCCGCATCAGCATCATCGAGGTGGTCGACTTGCCGCAGCCGGACTCGCCGACCAGCCCGACGCTTTCACCATGCCTGATCTGGAAGCTGATGCCGTCGACCGCGCGAAACACCTCCGGCTCCGGCGCCGGCCCGAGCGAGAACAATCGGCTCAGCGTCGCGGTGGCGCCCTGGCGCGGATACTCCTTCACCAGCTTTTCGACGGAGAGGAGGGAGGCCGCTGTCTTCGAAGCGTTTGCATCTTTGCGCGAGCCACTCGCCTCATCGTCACCCCCGGGCTTGACCCGGGGGTCCATCGTCTTCGACGAAGCTTCTCCCGAAGTGGGATGGATCGCCGGGTCGAGCCCGGCGATGACGCTTTCACGCTGAGCCGCGCCGCCTTCCCCCTCCGTCAGCAGCTCGCGCAGACCAACGCCGAGCCGCGGCGTCGCGCGCATCAGTTTCTTGGTGTAGGGGTGCTGCGGATTGGCGAAGATATCGGCCGCGGAGGCGGTCTCGACCACGCGGCCCTTCTCCATCACCACCACGCGGTCGCAATAGGCGGCGGCGAGACCGAGGTCGTGGGTGATCAGGATCGTGGACAGGCCGCGGCTCTTGGTCAGCTCGACGATCAGGTCCATCACCGCCTTCTGGGTGGTGACGTCGAGGCCGGTGGTCGGCTCGTCGGCGATCAGGAGCTGCGGGTTGCAGGCGAGAGCCAGCGCGATCACAACGCGCTGGCACATGCCGCCGGAGAGTTGGAACGGATAGGCGTGATAGCGCTCGCGCGGCCGCGCGATCTTCACCGCCCCCAGCGCCGCGATCGCCTTCTCGCCGCGATCGGTCGACGTCGATTGCACATGCTGGCGCAGCACGTCTTCGATCTGGTCGCCGACCTTGCGGATCGGGTTGAGAGCGGCGCGCGGGTTCTGGAAGATCATCGAGATCTCGCGGCCGCGCAGATCGCGCATCTCGCGCTCGCTGGCTGCTTTGAGATCCATGCCGCCGAACATCACCGAACCTTCGGCGATCCGTCCGGCGCGGTCGAGGATCCGCATCACCGCGTAGGATGTCACCGATTTGCCGGAGCCGGATTCGCCGACGATAGCCAGTGTCTCGCCTTTGCCGACGCTGATATCGACATGCTGCACCGCCTTGACGATGCCGCGGCGGGTGACGAATTCGACCGTGAGATCACGAACTTCGAGCAGGGGCTGGGTGGTCATGACGGCATCTCCACCTGGTGGCTGTCACCGCCGGGCTTGCCCCGGTGGTCCATCGTCTTTGAAAGACGCTTTTGCGAAGCGGGATGGATGGCCGGGTCAAGCCCGGCCATGACGGAGGCTTGTGAGGCGAGGTGAGCGGCTGACAGGTTCATGGCTCACGTCCTCCGCTGCGGATCAAAAATGTCGCGCAGGCCGTCGCCGAGCAGGTTGAAGCAGAACACGGCGATCATCAGCGCGAGGCCGGGGAACAGCGCGATCCACCATTCGCCGGAGACCATGAACGACGCACCTTCCGCGACCATGATGCCCCATTCGGCGGTCGGCGGACGGACGCCGAGGCCGATGAACGACAGGCCGGCGGCGTTGAGGATCGCGTAGCCCATCGTCAGCGACATCTGCACGATCATGATCGGCATGATGTTCGGCAGGATGTGCACCAGCAGGATGCGCATCTCGCTGTTGCCGCACAGCCGCGCCCCCATCACGAAGCCGGCTTCGCGGCGGACATTGGCCTCGGCGCGGGCAACGCGCGCATACAGCGGGAAGTTCACGATTGCGGTGGCGATGATGATGTTTTGCACCGTGTTGCCGAGAGCCGCCACGATGCCCATCGCTAGCACGAACAGCGGGAACGCCATGATGGTGTCGGCGATCCGGCCGACGATACGGTCGGTCCAACCACCGAAGTAACCGGCCGCGATGCCGGCGAGGCCGCCCATCAGGAACACCAGCACCACCGAGGCGACGGCAATGAACAGGTCGAGCCTGGTCGCGACCACGACGCGGCTGAAGATGTCACGGCCGAGCTGATCGGTGCCGAACCAATGCGCTGCCGACGGGGCTTTGAGCGCTTGGGCGGTGTCGCTGGCGAGCGGATCGTAGGGGACGATATACGGCCCGAATAGAGCCGCGAACACGATCACCACCAGAAGGCCGAAGGCGAAGGCGGTGACGTGGTTGTCACCGAGCACGTAGCGGGTGTGTTCGATCGCGTCCCGTAGTGCGGAGCGGCGCGCGGGCTTGGGGCTGGCGGAGGTTTCGCCGATCGGAGGGGAGACGCTGGTCATGGTCATGCTCCTAGCCTTCCAGCCGCACGCGTGGGTCGATCACGCCGTAGAGAATGTCGATCGCCAGATTGAGCAGCACGTACATCACCGCCATGGTGAGCACGAAGCCCTGCACCGGCGCAAAATCGGACGCGATCAGCGCTTCGACCGCGTAGGAGCCGATGCCGGGCCAGGCGAACACCTTCTCGACCAGCACGTTGGCGCCGAGTAGGAACGAGAACACCATCGACAGCGTGGTGATCACCGGCAGCATGGCGTTGCGGAATGCGTAGGTCATCGTTACCTTGCGCGGCGACAGGCCGCTGGCCCGCGCGGTGCGGACGAAGTCCGAGGCCAGCACCGCCAGCATCGAGGCGCGGGTCATGCGTGCGATCGGCGCCAGCGAGAAACTCGCCAGCGTCGCTGCGGGCAGCAGCAGTTGACTCAGCGCCGATCGGAGAGTTTCGAAGTCGCGGGCGATCAGGCTGTCGATCAGATAGAAGCCGGTGACGGTGGGTGGCGCGCTGTAGAACACGTCGAGCCGGCCCAGTGGCGCCGGCGACCAGCCGAGCTTGAAGTAGAATACATAGACCAGCAGTAGGCCGGTGAAGAACACCGGTAGCGACACGCCGGCGGTAGTGGTGATGCGGCAGAGGTGATCGATCCACGAGCCCGGCCGCGTCGCCGCCATGATGCCGAGCGGGATCGCGATCACGACCGCGAGCGCGAGGCCGAGCAGGGTAAGCTCGGCGGAGGCGGGCAGGCGGTTCTTCAGTTCGGTGACCACGGGCTGCCCGGTGGTCAGCGACTCGCCGAGATCGCCGCGGGCGAGGTCGGTGGTGTAGCGGACGAACTGTTCGGGCAGCGATTTGTCGAGGCCGAGCTTGTGCCGGATCTGCTCGATCGCCTCCTTGCTGGCCGCGGGACCGGCGAAATACGCCGCCGGATCACCCGGCAATGCGCGGGTCAGCAGGAAGGTGACGATCACCACGCCGATCAGGCTCGGGATCGCGAACATCAGGCGTTTGCCGATCAGGGTGAGCATTGGGTCATCCCCTTAGAGAGTTAGGCAAAAGAAGATTGCGTCGCCGCGCGCCACGATCTTCTCCCCTCCCCTTGCGGGGAGGGGGCGGGGGTGGGGGGCCGCGAGCACTGCGCCCGCGTCGCCCTCACCCCGGCCCTCTCCCGCAAGCGGGAGAGGGAGAAGAGTGCTCACGCTCAGCCCTTCACCATCGTCCGGTAGTCGAGACGGCGGTGGAACCAGTAGGCGAAGCCGGAGACGTTCTTCTGCATCGCGACGTTGAGGTAGGGCTGGTACAGCGGGACGCGTGGGATGTCCTTGAAGGCGAGGTCGACGAAGCCCTTGACGTCGCTGTCGTAGGTGGCGGTGTCGCCGGTTGCGGCGGCGATGCGGGAGCTGTCGATCAGCTTGTCCATCTCGGGCGAGTCGTAGCCCATGGTGTTGAAGATCGACTTGCCGGAGTGGTAGCACCAGTAGAAGAAGTACTCCGGATAATCGAGCCAGCCCGAGAAGATGTTGACGTAGAGCGGCATCACCTTCTTGTTCAGCTCGGTGCGCCAGTTGGCGCCGGGGATCTTGTTGATGGTGCAGCGGATGCCGATCTGCGCCAGGCTTTCCTGGATCAGGATGCACATCGGCTCGTTGACGCCGGCGAAGCCGAGGTCGAACGACAGAGTGGTGTCGAAGCCGTTCGCGTAGCCGGCTTCTGCCATCAGCGCCTTGGCCTTCGCCATGTCGGTATTGTACTTGGTCGGCTGCGGCCACTTCACTTCGGTCGCCTTGTCGGCGGCTGCGCCGAACATCGGGTTGGCGAGGCCGAACATCACCGCGTCGATGATCTTCTGATATGGCACCGCGTGGGCGACCGCCTCACGCACCTTCGGATTGTTGAACGGCGGCTGGGTGACGTTCATGCCGAGATACTGGATGCCGTTGGAGATCGGCAGCGACACCACATTGACCTTGCCGTCGCGCTTCATCTCGGCGAAGTCCTGGTTCGGCAGCTCATAGGAGATGTCGGCGTCGCCGCGCTCCAGCAGTGCCCGGCGGTTGCCGGCCTGCGGCACCATGCGCCAGATCACGCGCTTGATTTTGGGCAGCGGGCCGCCGACCCACTTGTCGTTACGCTCCATGATCACTTCGGTGCCGGCGGTCCACTTCACCACGCGATATGCGCCGGAGCCGGCGGTGTTCTGCTTGGTGTATTCGAGACCCCACGGATCCTTCTCGCTGGCGTTCTTCTTCACCAGTTCGGAGTTGACGACGCAGGGCACGATCACCGCGAGATCCGGGATCGTGAGCTTGTCCTTCTTCAGGAAGTCGACCCGCACGGTGTGATCGTCGACCACCACGAACTGCTCGGGCTTGGTCAGCGAGCCTGCGCTCATCTGGAAGGTCGGAAAGCCGCCGACGCTAACGGAGCGGTCGAGCGACCACTTCACGTCCTTGGCGGTGACCGGGGTGCCGTCCTGGAAGGTGGCGTTCTTCTTCAGCTTGAAGGTCGCAGACATGTCGCCGATGACCATGTCGTCGGCGAGCTCGCCCTTGAACTTGTCCTTGTCGTAGTAGGGAACGCCGCCGGGGCCTTCCTTCATTTCGTGGGTGATCAGCCGGTCGTAGCAATTCCACGACACCTCGTAGCCGGGCACGTTGGTGCCGACGCCGTGGATGTCGAGGTTGTTCGGGCCGCTCTCGGAGACAACCAGCAGGGTTTCGGACCGGGCGTCGGCCTTGGCGGCCGACCAAATCGCCGGTGCTGGCACCATCGCGCCGGCGGCGAGGGCTGTAGCGGACTTGAGGAAATCACGACGCTTCATATGCGGCTCCAAAAGCAGCGAGGATGAGTAGCTGATGGAACTCGTTCGCAAGCTTCGTGCCAGACACCTAAATTGACCTAACCATCTGAAATGTTTCGATATTATCCTGAATGGTGATTAGGCCACCTGCCTCGGCTCCGCCCAATTGCATACAAAGCGCAGATTTTGCATAAATAATGTGCATGCTCCGAGCGCTGGGTCGCTGGCGAGCATCAGCCGAACGGCGCCGCACTGGCGCAGCCTGCGGAAGTCGGCCTTCGAAAGTGGCTGCGGCGGGACCAGTCCCATGGTCGCCGACGGCTAGCGGCCAAAACAAAAGCGGCGGGGAAATCCCCGCCGCCTGCGTCGTCAGTGGCTCGAACGATCCGCCAGAGGCGATCAGTTAATCTTGGCGCTCTCGTTGCGGACCTGGGTGTACAGCACGCTGTCGTTGGCCGGCTTGGCTTCGATTGCGGTGGTCGGGCGAACCACCGGACGGTGGCTGCGATAGACTTCGAACGCGTACCACGCGGCGACCACGGCAGCGATCAGCGCGACCTGGCTTGGCGGCAGGATCAGCGATAGCGCGATCAGCGCGGTAGCCACCGTGCCGGCCTTCACCACGCTCTCACCGTCGTGGAACATGGCGTTGAAGCGTTCCCAGTTCTCGCCCTTCCAGAACGGAGCGGAGAACCGATCCAGAGCGAACCGCGTCCACGCGCCAGCGAAGCCCAGCTTGCGCGCCCACATCAGATACAGTGAGCCCGCGAAAGCGAGCAGCGAGACCAGCGCGCCGACCGGACCGGCGGCGTAACCGATGACCACGACCAGCGCGGCCGTGAATGCAATGATCCAGTATTGCATTGTGTGACCCTTTCACCCGCTTGGCGGGCGCCTTTCAAATTTGATTCGATGGCGGCGTTAGCCGGCGCATTATGGGCTGTTTTCCACAGCGGCGCCGCAAAAAATTGGCGCGTTAGTTATTCATCCGATTAGCACTTTGGTCAAAGGTAATTAGTTATGGTGTGTCCTGACGTGGAACGATCGTCGGGTGCGACAGCCTGCCGCGACCGGGCGATCGGGCGCTGATTATCCAGGATGATCGTACCGCAGAAAGTCAGCGCGCGAGGCGGCTTTCGGCTTCGGCAATCTTGGCGTTGCGGATGCGCTTGGCATCGCGGCTGGCCATGAACGGCATGCCGAGCTTGCGTGCCTTTACCTGCACCGATGAGCGCGCGCGCTTCAGAGCGGCTGCCGCGCGCACCGCCGATGCGCCGCTGGCAATCAGCTCCTTCAACCGCTCGACCTGTTCGTCGTCCCACGGTCTGCAAGCATTGCTCTTGGCGGACGTCGGCATCAGCAGCTCCTTTCGCTGTCGGGCCCGCTCGCCGGTGGAAGCGTGCGGGCAGGGCATGTGAAGGTTGGTGCGCGAAGCTCTGCGGCTGGCGGGTCGGTGATCGATGGTCGCAGCACAGGTTCGGCGATCGGACTGGCCCGGATGCGATGGGCCCTCGCGCAGTTGTTCGCCTCTCAATCGTTTTCAACAGTGAAAGTTCCTGACGGTGGCTCTCGGCACCGGTTACCGGCGCTGTCGCAAACCTGTCATCGGCGATCGATAGGGGAGGGCGCGCAGCGGCGGCCTTGCCGCCCGAGGCTGCGCTCAGTCGAAAACGAGGAAGCCGATGAGACTGGTCCGGTTGATGACCGCGCTTTGTGCGCTGTCCGCATTTGCGTCGCTGCAGCCGGCGAAGGCTGCGGATGTGATCTGCTACAATTGCCCGCCGCAGTGGGCCGATTGGGCGACCATGCTGAAGCAGGTCAAGGCCGACCTCGGCTACGACATCCCGTTCGACAACAAGAACTCCGGCCAGGCGCTGTCGCAGCTGATCGCGGAGAAGAGCAATCCGGTCGCCGACATCGGCTACTTCGGCGTCAATTTCGGCATGAAGGCGAAGGCACAGGGCGTCACCCAGCCGTACAAGCCGGCGAAGTGGGACGAGGTCCCGGCCGGCCTGAAGGATCCGGACGGCGAGTGGACCGCGATCCATTCCGGCACGCTCGGCCTGTTCGTTAACGTCGATGCGCTCGGCGGCAAGCCGGTTCCGGCATGCTGGAGGGATCTGGAGAAGCCGGACTACAAGGGTATGGTCGGCTATCTCGATCCGCCCTCGGCGGCGGTCGGTTATGTCGGCGCGGTGGCGGTCAATCTCGCGCTTGGCGGCAGCGATCAGGACTTCTCGCCGGCGGTTTTGTTCTTCAAGAAGCTGCACGACAACGATGCGATCGTGCCGAAGCAAACCTCCTACGCCCGCGTGGTGTCGGGCGAGATCCCGATCCTGTTCGACTACGATTTCAACGCCTATCGGGCCAAGTACACCGAGAAGGGCAACTTCGCCTTCGTGATCCCGTGCGAGGGCTCGGTCGTGTTCCCCTATGTGGTCAGTCTGACGAAGGGCGCGCCGAATGCCGACAAGGCCAAGAAGGTGATGGACTATCTGCTGTCCGACAAGGGCCAGGCGATCTGGACCAATGCGTATTTGCGCCCGGCGCGGCCGATCGCCCTGCCGCCTGAGGTCAAGGCCAAGTTCCTGCCGGACAGCGACTACGCGCGCGCCAAGAACGTCGACTGGGCCAAGATGGAAGCGGCCCAGAAGGCGTTCACCGACCGTTACCTCGCCGAAGTCCGTTGAGTCGATCGGCTGTCCCGGCTGGCGACGGCCGGGACGTCGTCTGAATCATGAAGCATCACAAATTCCTATTGATCTGTCTGGCGCCCCTGGTCGTGCTGACCGTGGCGTTCTTCTTGCTGCCGATGGCGCGACTGGTGGTGATCGGGGCCGAAGGGCCGGAAGGGCCCGCCGGCTATCTCGCCATCCTGCTCGAGCCGCGCTACCGCGCCACGCTGATCAACACCGTGCTGCTTGCGGCCGCCACCACGATCGCGACGCTGATCGTCGCCACCATCGCCGGACTGTTCCTGCAGCGGCACCGGTTTCCCGGCCGTGCCGTGCTGATCGCGATGCTGACCTTCCCGTTGGCGTTTCCGGGCGTGGTGATAGGCTTTCTGATCATCCTGCTCGCCGGACGGCAGGGCGTGATCGGCGATCTGACGCGGTTTGCCACCGGCACCAAGGTGGTGTTCGCCTATTCGATTTGGGGGCTGTTTCTCGGCTATCTATATTTCTCGATCCCGCGGGTGATCCTCACGATTATGGCGGCGGTGCAGAAGCTCGATCCAGGGCTCGAAGAGGCCGCTCGTTCGCTCGGCGCCAGCCCTTGGGCTGTGCAGCGCGACGTGGTGCTGCCAGCGCTGGTGCCGGCATTCGTCGCTTCCGGCGCGATCGCATTTGCGACTGCGATGGGCGCATTCGGCACCGCCTTCACGCTCGCCACCAACATCGATGTGCTGCCGATGCTGATCTACACCGAGTTCACGCTGGCGGCGAACTTTGCCACCGCGGCGTCACTGTCGGTCGGCCTCGGCTTGATCTCCTGGGCGATGCTGGCGTTGGCGCGGTCATTGACCGGCGGCACTGTGGCGGCGACGGGCTAGGGCGATGCGCGACCGCCTGATCTTCATCGGACAACTGCTGTTCACGCTGCTGGTCGCCGCATTCCTGGTGGTGCCGGCGCTGCTGTCGATCGCTGCCGGCGTCACGGCGAACTACTTCCGCGGCATCTCCTCCGGCGTCACCCTGCAATGGGTGGTCCAGGTGTGGACACTGTATGCCGACAGCATCGTGTTGTCGTTCGTGATCGCACTGGCGACGCTGGCCGTGACGCTGGTCGTCGGCGTGCCAGCTGCGTACGCGCTGCATATCCGCGGCGGAGCCTGGTCGCGGCTGATCGAAGAGGTGATCACCCTGCCGCTGGCGATCCCGGGCTTGGCAATTGCGCTGGCGCTGCTGCTGACCTATGGCGGCTTCGGCGACTTCCGGCGGTCCTGGCTGTTCATTTTGGTCGGCCATGTGGTGTTCACCATGCCGTTCATGGTGCGCTCGGTAATGGCGGTGTTCGCCACCATCGACATCCGTACCCTCGACGAAGGCGCGGCCTCGCTCGGCGCATCGCCGGCGCGGCGGTTCGTCAATATCATCGTGCCGAATGCGAGGCCGGGAATTCTGGCCGGTGCCCTGATGGTGGTGACGCTGTCGCTTGGTGAGTTCAATCTTACCTGGATGCTGCACACGCCGCTGACCAAGACGCTGCCGGTCGGGCTCGCGGACAGCTACGCGTCGATGCGGCTCGAAGTCGCCTCGGCCTACACGCTGATCTTCTTCATCATGATCGTCCCTTTGCTGGTGGCGATGCAATTGCTCGCGGAGCGGGAGCCGAAACGATGACGGCGGATGACGGACACGGCGTCGCGGTCGAGGTCGCGGCCTGCGGCAAGACCTTTTCGGATGGGACGCGTGCGCTGGAGCCGGCGAGCCTCAGCATCGCGCGCGGCGAAACGCTGGTGCTGCTCGGTCCGTCCGGCTGCGGCAAGACCACGATGCTGCGGATCATCGCCGGGCTGGAGAGCCCGGATGCCGGCGGGCGCGTGCTGTTCGACGGCGTGGACGTGACCTCGGTGCCGATCGAGAAACGCAATGTCGGCATGGTGTTTCAGTCCTACGCGCTGTTTCCCAACATGACGGTGGCCGACAACATCGGCTACGGGCTCAAGATCCGCGGCGTCGCCAAGGCGGAGCGCGCCGCGCGGATCGCCGAACTGGTGGCGCTGACCAACATCGCCGGGCTTGAGCATCGGCGGATCGATCAGCTCTCCGGCGGTCAGCGCCAGCGTGTCGCGCTGGCCCGCGCCGTGGCGATCCGTCCCGCCGTGCTGCTGCTCGACGAGCCGCTGACCGCGCTCGATGCGGCGCTCCGTGAACGGCTCCGCGGCGAGCTCGATCGGCTGCTGCGCTCGCTCGGCATCACCACGATCTATGTCACCCACGACCAGGCCGAGGCGATGGCGCTCGGGGACCGGATCGTGGTGATGAGCAAGGGCGCGATCGCGCAGGTGGGCACGCCGCGCGAGATCTATTTTCGCCCGGCGACTCGGTTCGTTGCCGAGTTCGTCGGCGCCGCCAATATCATCGAGGCCGAGATTGCCGATGGTGCGCTGCGATTGCCGGGCGGGCATTTGCGCATCGCCGACAGCATCAGCCGCAGTCGCGCGGTCGCGATGATCCGCCCGGAGACGATCCGGATCGCTGCGACCGAGGCCGCGACGCTGCAGGGCGTTGTCGAGAGCGTCAGTTTCGTTGGCGACCGTCAGCGCGTCGTTGTGTCCGGCGCGACCGCGAGGCCGCTGGCGATCGATGCCCCGAGTGCGTTGCCGATCCGGGGCGGCGACCGCGTCGGTCTCGTGGCCGATCCCGAAGCCATCCGGCTGCTGCCCGAGCACCTGGGATGAACCAGAACGAGAGATCGACCATGCCGCCGAAGCCGATTCTGATCGCTCAGATTTCCGACCTGCATATCAAGGCGCCGGGCGAACTCGCCTATGGCAAGGTCGACACCGCGGCCGCGCTGACCCGTTGCGTCGCGGCGCTGAACGCGCTGGCGCCGCGGCCCCACGTAGTGGTGATCTCCGGCGATCTCGTCGATAGCCCGAGCGCTGAAGAGTACGCGCATCTGGAACGGCTGCTGGCGCCGCTGCAGATTCCGCTCGTTGCCGTACCGGGCAATCACGATTCCCGCGAGCTGATGCGCACTGCTTTCGCGCAGCCGACCTTCCCGGCCGAAGGACCGCTCAATCAGCTCTACCCGGTCGATGGGATAGATATCGTGTTGCTCGACTCCAATGTTCACGGCCAGCCGCATGGCGAGCTCGACGCCGGGACGTTGCAGTGGCTCGAGGCGGTGCTGTCGTCGTCGGATCACCGGCCTGCATTGCTGTTCCTGCATCATCCGCCATTCGCCACCGGCATCTGGCACATGGACCGCCAGAACCTGCGCAATGCCGCCGAGTTCGCGCTCCTTGTCGAGCGCTATCCGTGGGTGCGGCTGGTCGCGGCGGGCCACGTGCACCGCGCGACTGTGACCGGCTTTGCCGGCACCTTGGCGACGATCTGTCCGGCTCCCAACCATGCCGTGGCGCTGGATCTCGGAGAACAGCTCGCGCCTTCTTTCTGCGTCGAACCGCCAGCGTTTCATCTGCACGCCTGGTTCGCCGAGCGCGGCGAGCTTGTCACGCATCAGGTCCCGATCGGATCGTTCGACGGCCCGCATCCGTTTTTTGGGGCGGATGGTAAACTGCTGTAAAAGCCGTTGGAACCCTGCGTCGTTAACGACATCGCTCGAATTAGGAACAATTTTACCGAGGGAAACTCCGTATGACCGGAACGATCGTGGGGTTGAGCCCTTGATGATCGGTCGTGTCGACGAGAGGATGACTGAGGTGAGCAGGGGACCGGTTGTATTGGTGGTCGAAGACGAACCGCTCCTGCGCATGAACGCCGTCGACATGATTGAGGCAGCTGGCTTTCACGTGCTGGAGGCTGGCTCGGCCGACGACGCAATCGAGGTCCTGGAAAAACGGGACGACATCTGCCTGGTGTTTACCGACATCCAGATTCCAGGCTCGATGGATGGCCTGAAGCTGGCGCGTGCAGTGCGGGGACGGTGGCCGCCGATCAAGATCATCACCACCTCTGGACGGGTGCAGGTTGCAGCGGACGACCTGCCGGACGGCGGGCGCTTTGTACCAAAGCCGTACACTCAGGCGCAGATTACCGGACTGCTGCGGGAAATGTTGGTCTGAGTACGGCTTCGCTCGTTTTGGCGCTTGCCCCGGCGCTTTCCAAAATTTAATCGTATCATTCTAGAAACAGGTCTTTTCGAGCTATCCTCCCGTCCCAGCTAAAGAATAAGGGAGGACGGACTAGGATATCATGAAACGGCCACTGATCATTTTCTGCCTGCTGAGCGTGGTCGCCGCCGCGGCGTACTTTTCATTCAGCCATTGGGCAATCAGACACGAGACGCTGACCTTCTTCGACGAGTCGCGGGGGCGTCCGGTCGCGATCGATCTCGCAGTGCGGCGAGACGCCGAGATGAAGGCCGAGGCCGGAATGGTCACGCTGCCGGTCGCGGTTGTCAGCCATGGCAACACCGTCAAGAACACCGAGTACTCGTTCCTGGCCAACGTACTCGCAGCCCGCGGCTATCTGGTCGCAAGCATCCAGCACGATCTTCCCGACGACAAGCCGCTGATGACGGTGGCCGGCTCTCTCTATGTGGGGCGCCTCGCGGTGTACGAGCGCGGTGAGAAGAACATCTTCTTCGCGCTGAACGAGCTGAAGAAGCTCGAGCCGAATGCGGACTACGATCATCTCACCCTGGTCGGCCACTCCAACGGCGGCGACATCTCGATGTTCTTCGCCCAGCAGCACCCCGAAATGGTGCGGCGCGTGGTGACGCTGGACAATCTGCGGGTGCCGTTTGTCACCTCCGGCTTCGCCAAGATCCTGTCTTTCCGCTCCAAGGATCCGCAGTTCAAGACCGATCCAGGCGTGCTGCCCGATCCGAAGACCGCCAAGGAGGCGGGAATCGAGATCATCGACACCGGCGCTCAGCACACCGAAATGAGCGATCGCGGCCCCGACAGCGTCAAGGCGCGGATTCAGTCGACGCTCGACAAGTTCCTGTCGGACGAGGGCAGCAGCAAGCTGCAGCCGCTCGACGTCCAGAAGGACATCAAGCGGATGTACAACGATCCGCGGGCAATGGGGCCGTAGGGGCGTTGCCTCAGACCGGCGAGCGGTCGAGCGCGAAGTGGTCGAGTGCCGGTAGCCGCTCGCCGTCGATCAGCCGGCCGATCAATCGGCTCGCGAGATAGCTGAACGTGATTCCGTTGCCGCCGTAGCCGTAGGCGGCGTAGATCCGCGGCTGGCCGGGCACTGGGCCGATCAGAGGCAGGCCGTCCACCGTGGTCGAAAATGCACCGGACCAGACGTATTCCGGGATCGGCGCCGCCTGCGGCCACAGCCGATGCAGCTTGTCGAGCAGGATTTTCGCCTTCTCCGGCATCAAGGCGTCGCGCGCGTCCGGGTCGGTCACCTGATCGTCGTCCTCACCACCGATGATGATGCGGTCTTCCGCCGTGGTCCGCGCGTACAGATAGTCGGACGACGCTTCCCAGATCAGCGCGCGATCCCGCCACAGTTGCTCCGGCGGCTGCGGCAGCGTCGCCACCACCCAACTCGATGCGGTCTTATGCAAGTCCGAGGTCACGATCTCGGGCAGGATGTAGCCGGTCGCCAGCACGACGTGTGCGGCTTCGATGCAGCAGCCATTGTCGGTTGCCACATGCACGCCGCGGCCGAAGCTGTCATAAGCTGTGGCCTCGGCGTCAAACAGCGAGGCGCCGCGCTCTGCGGCGGCGCTCAGCAGTCCGTGCGACAGCAGAAGTGGATCGACCTCGGCCGACCCCGGCGAGACGATCGCTGCCTCGCGATCGAAGCCGTATTCGGATCGGAGCTCGCGATAACCCAAAAAGGCGCCGGGCAGGCCGGCGCGTTTGCGAAGTTCGTGCTCTTCGAGCAGCTCTTTCGCGCCGTGATCTCCGGCGGCGAGATAGACCGTGTCGCGCGGTCGTAGCGCGCTCGGAAGCCGCAGCGAGTGGGCCAACCGGTACAGTCCCGCCACTGCGCTGTGGCTGAGTTGATATACGTCGGCGGCACGCTCGAAGCCGTAGAACGCCGACAATTCAGTCAAGGACCGGTCGATTTCCCACTCCAGCATCGCGGTCGATGCTGCCGTGCTGCCGAAGCCGGGGCGTTCACGGTCGATGATGCAGACCTTGCGGTCCTGCCTTGCCAGGTGCTCGGCCATCATCGAGCCGGTGATGCCGCCGCCGACGATCAGCACGTCGACGGCCAGATTGCGGTCGAGCGGTTGGCGGATCGGCCGTGTCAGGCCGGCCGCCCACGGCGCGACTCCGCCGCGTAGTTCGCTTTGCCGAGAGGCACGGAACTGATCCATTGCTCATCATTTCCCGAGGCCGAAATCGATCGGCCGATCGTGAAAAAGGTCTCGCACCGCCGACACGGCCGAGACCTTTTCCGATTGCTGAAGCTGGTGCGCCGGACTTAGCGCCAGAACAACGCCAGCAGAATAATGATCGGCAGCGGGATCCCGATCAGCCACATCAACGCGCCTTTTCCGAACGTCATGTCTCATCCTCCAGTCATCCAACTGGGGCGATAACCGTGTCACTCGCGAACGGTTCCGCGCTGGCGTTTCGGTTCGGGCTGCTCATCCGGATGCCGTCTTGACGGCCGCCCCGCGCCGGGCGAGGGATCGGACCTGGTTCGAAGGCATGGAGTGCAAGATGGCTGCGAAGGTGAGCCCGCTGGCGGGCAAGACCGTCGATCCGAACAGTCTGGTCAACGTCCCGCGGCTGGTGACGGCATATTTCGTCGGCAAGCCGGACCCGGCGGTCGCGACCGAGCGTGTGGCGTTCGGTACCTCGGGGCATCGCGGCTCGTCGCTGAACAACGCCTTCAACGAAAGTCACATCGTGGCAGTCAGCCAGGCGGTGTGCGATCATCGCCGCGCTGCCGGCATCACCGGCCCGCTGTATATCGGCATCGACACCCATGCGCTGGCCGAGCCGGCCCTGGTCAGCGCGCTCGAAGTGTTCGCCGCCAACGAGATCGACGTGGTGATCGACGAACGCGGCGGCTACACCCCGACGCCGGTGATCTCGCACGCGATCCTCACCCACAATCGCGGCCGCACCGACGGTCTTGCGGACGGCGTGGTGGTGACGCCGTCGCACAATCCGCCCGAGGACGGCGGCTTCAAGTACAATCCGCCAAACGGCGGCCCGGCCGACACCGACATCACCTCGGCGGTGGAAAAGGCTGCGAATGCCATGCTCGAAAACGGGCTGAAGGGCGTCAAGCGGATCTCCTACGATCGCGCCCGCAAGGCGAGTTGCGTGCATCGCCGCGACTACATCACGCCGTATGTGGAAGACCTCGCCCATGTGGTCGACATGGAGGCAATCCGGTCGAGCGGAGTGAAGCTCGGCATCGATCCGCTCGGCGGCGCCGCGGTGCATTACTGGCAGCCGATCATCGAGCGCTACAAGCTCGACGCCAAGGTCGTCAGCGACGCTGTCGATCCCACGTTCCGCTTTATGACCGCGGATTGGGACGGCAAGGTGCGGATGGACTGCTCGTCGCCTTACGCGATGGCGCGGCTGATCGGGATGCGCAACGACTTCGACGTTGCGTTCGCCAACGACACTGACGCCGACCGTCATGGCATCGTCACCCGTTCCAGCGGGCTGATGAATCCGAACCATTATCTATCGGTGGCGATCGCCTATCTGTTTGCGCACCGGCCGCATTGGGGGCGCGACGCCGCGATCGGCAAGACCGCAGTGTCGAGCGCGATGATCGATCGCGTCGCCAGCAAGATCGGCCGCAAGGTGGTCGAGACCCCGGTCGGTTTCAAATGGTTCGTAGACGGGCTGATCGGCGGCAGCTTCGGCTTCGCCGGTGAAGAGAGCGCCGGCGCGTCGTTCCTGCGCCGCGACGGCAGCGTCTGGACCACCGACAAGGACGGCATCATCCTCGGTCTGCTCGCGGCGGAGATCACCGCCGTGAGCAAGGCCGACCCGGGCGAATTGTATCAGCGGCTCACCGCCGAGCTCGGCGCGCCGTTCTACGCGCGGATCGATGCGGCGGCATCGCCGGCCCAGAAAGCACTGTTCAAGACGCTGACCGCGGAGAAGCTCGGCGTCAAGCAGCTCGCCGGCGAGCCGGTCACCGCAACGCTGACCAAAGCGCCCGGCAACGGCCAATCAATCGGCGGCGTCAAGGTCACCACCGCCAACGGCTGGTTCGCTGCGCGGCCGTCCGGCACCGAGGATGTTTACAAAATCTACGCCGAGAGCTTCGTCAGCGCTGACCATCTCAGCAAGATTCAACACGAAGCCCAGGCAGCCCTCAGCGCAATGTTCGCCGCAGGTTGACGCACGACAACGTTGGAACTGGTCGGGCGGGCGATGTGTGGCGAATAACCTGTCCTCGCTTCACTCCGTCATTGCGAGCGGAGCGAAGCAATCCAGACCTCCGTGTGGGACGCTGGATTGCTTCGTTGCTTTGCTCCTCGCAATGACGGACTGCGTCGCCAACGTGTGAGGTCGACCTTGTCCGGCTGGACTGAATTCGTCGCCGCCTTCGCCGTGTTCCTGCTCAGCCACGCGATTCCGGCACGGCCGGCGGTGCGGGCGAGACTGGTCGGCGCGCTCGGCGAGCGCGGCTTTCTGATCGCCTACAGCAGCGAGTCGTTGCTCGTTCTGACTTGGCTGATCGTCGCCACCGAGCGAGCGCCGTTCGTTGAGCTGTGGCCGTTCGAGACCTGGCAGATGTGGGTGCCTAACCTGGCGCTGCCGCTCGCCTGTCAGTTTGCGGCGTTCGGCATCGGCGCCGCCAATCCGCTATCGTTCGGCGGCAATCCGCGGACACCCTTCAATCCGCATCACCCCGGCGTGGTCGGCATCGTCCGGCATCCGCTGCTGTGGGCGATCGGGCTGTGGGCAGGCGCACATGTCGTGCCGAACGGTGACCTCGCGCATGTACTGTTGTTCGGTTTCTTCGCGATGATCGCGGTAATCGGCATGCTGATCATCGATCGCCGCAAGCGCCGCCAGCTCGGCGCCGAGCGCTGGGCCGAGCTTGCGGCGCGGACCTCGTTCTGGCCGTTCGCGGCCCTGATCAGCGGCCGCTTCAGGCCGCAGACTTGGCGGATCAGTTCGCTGCGGCTGTGCATCGGCTTAGCCGCGTGGCTCTCGCTGCTGCTGCTGCATCCGCTGGTGATCGGCGTCTCACCGCTGCCCTGACAAGCAGTTCCTGGCGCCATTGCGAGCGAAACGAAGCAATCCGGCTCCGTGCCCTGAGCCGGATTGCTTTTCGGCAGCGCCTCCTCGCAGTGATGGAAGACGTGGTTCCCTGCAAATCGTTCGCGAGTTTGCGCTGGCACAACCAGCCCTGGACGCCGCGCTCCTAGACAGAATGAGCCGGTCACAACCGCCGGTGCCAGTTCCGGTGGAGCGCGATGAGCAGCACGACGATCGAATCTTCCCCAGCCGGCCCCGCCAAGCGCAAGCCGGTGCCGCGCTATCCGTTGCAGAGCCGCTGGACCGTCCTGTCGGCCGGGTTCCGTCCGTTCTTCCTGCTCGGCGCGATCTTCGCCGCGGTCGCAGTGCTGCTGTGGCTGCCGGTGTATCACGGCGAGCTGACGCTGCAGACCGCCTTTGTGCCGCGCGACTGGCACGTCCACGAGATGCTGTACGGCTATTTGCCGGCGGTGATCACCGGCTTCCTGCTCACTGCGATCCCGAACTGGACCGGACGCCTGCCGCTGCAGGGCGCGCCGCTGGCGACGCTCGCGGTGGTGTGGCTCGCTGGACGGCTGGCCGTGACGTTCTCGGCCGACACCGGCTGGCTCGCTGCGTTGCTGATCGATGCCTGTTTCCTGCTGCTGGTGGCGCTTGCGGCGCTGCGCGAGATCATCTCGGGGCGTAACTGGCGCAACCTCAACGTCGTCGCCCTGCTGACGCTGCTGCTGATCGGCAACGTCGCGTTCCATCTTGAGGCGCATTTCGGCGACTCCGCCGATTACAGCATCCGCATTGGCATCGCGGTGGTGATCATGCTGATCTCGCTGATCGGCGGCCGCATCACCCCAAGCTTCACCCGCAACTGGCTGGTGCGCGCAAATCCCGGCCGGCTGCCGCAACCGTTCAACAAGCTCGACATGGTGATCGTTGCGTTCAGCGGCCTGACGCTGGTGCTGTGGGTTTCGATGCCGTTGAGCCCGATCAGCGGCTTTGCGCTGCTGATTGCCGGCGTGCTGCATCTCGTCCGGCTGGCGCGCTGGGCCGGCGATCGCACCGTCAAGGAGAAGCTGCTGCTGGTGCTGCACGTCGGCTATCTGTTCATCCCGCTCGGCTTCCTGCTCACGTCGGCGGCGGCGTTCGGGCTGATGCCGGTCAGCGCCGGCATTCACGCCTGGATGGTCGGCGGCGCCGGCGTGATGACGCTGGCGGTGATGACCCGCGCCTCGCTCGGCCACACCGGCCAGCAACTCACCGCCTCGCTGCCGACGCAGGGGATCTATCTGGCGGCGCTGTTTGCCGTCACCGCGCGGATCGCGGCGGCGCTGCTGCCGGCCTGGAGCGACCCGCTGCTGCATCTGGCTGCGCTCAGCTGGGCGGTCGCCTTCCTCGGCTTCGCGCTGAGCTACGGCCCGACGCTGCTCGTCCGCGGCAAGCCGCGCTGATCCGCCGAGCCTTCACCACCTCCAACCAGGACAGGGCCATGACCGAAGCCGCCGCCACCGCCGAACGCGTGCTCGACGTCCGCGAGATCCCGCCATATCAGCGCCACGAGATCATCCCGCGGCTGTTCGATCATTTGGCCCCGGGGCAGGCGATGCAGATCGTGGTCGATCACGATCCGCGGCCGCTGCGCCAGTTCTTCGCATCGGTCCATGGCGATGATTGCCAGTGGACCTATCTGGAGCAGGGACCCGCGGTGTGGCGTGTACGGCTGCGCCGCGCCGCGTAGTGCTCAGCGTGCGCCGAACCGGGCGATGTCCTCGTCCGAATAGCCGGCCTGTTGCAGCACCGTCTTGGTGTGCTCGCCGAGCCGCGCCACGCGCGGGTTCGGCGACGGATTGGCCGCCGACATCCGGAACGGCAGATTGAGCACCTTGAAGCTGCCGGCATCGTCGTGCACTTCTGCGAGCGCTTGGCGGTGCGCGGTCTGCGGATCGGCCATTGCCTCGGCCACGGTGCGATAGGCCGAGCAGGGCACGCCGAATTTGTCGAGCGCGGCAAGGCACTGCTTCGACGTCAGCTTGCGCGACCAGCTCGTCTCGATGGTGTCCATCAGTTCGCCCCAGGCGAGGCGGCGGTCGGCGTACTTCTCGAACCGTGGATCGGTGATCAGGTCCGGGCGCTCGGCCGCCAGCATGAAGCTGCGGAACGATTTCTCGCTGGCGACGGCGATCATCACGTACCCGTCGGAGGTTTCGACAGGGCCGAACTGCGGCCGCCCCGGCAGCGTCACCGGAAACTGCGACCACTGCATCTCGTTCAACGTCAGCGTCAGCATCGCTTCCAGCATCGACACGTCGATGTGCTGGCCCTCGCCGGTGCGCACCCGCTGATACAACGCCGAGGTAATCGCCCCATAGGCGTAGATCCCGCTGACGACGTCGGCGAGATAGATGCCGCAGTAGTCCGGGCGGTCGCGGCCGGGCTGATAGGCGAGGTGCGCGAGGTCGAAACCGGACGCGGCATGGATCGCAGGCGCATAGGCGGGCAGTTCCGCCGACGGCCCGGTCTGGCCGTAGCCGGAGATCGAGCAGTAGATCAGTTCGGGATTGAAGCCGCGCAGCGACGCGTAGTCCATCTGCAGCCGCTGCATCACGCCGGGGCGGAAGTTCTCGACCAGGATATCGGCGCCGGCGACCAGCCGCTGCACTGCCTCGAGGCCGTCGGGCGATTTCAGGTCGAGCACGATGCTCTTCTTGCCGACGTTGAGCTGTCCGAACGCGGTGCTGCAGGCCTCGCGCACCGGCGGCCGGTTGCGCATGGTGTCGCCGTCGGCGGCTTCGATCTTGATCACCTCGGCGCCCATGTCGGACAGCATCCGGGTGCAGTGCGGGCCAGCGATGGTGGTGGAGAAATCGAGCACGCGGAGCCCGTCGAGGGCCCTGGCGTTAGCGGTGGTGGCCAGCGGTTTCTGTGTCCGCGTTTCGACGGTCATTCGGTCTCCCCTGATCCCTCCCGTTCTTGACGCGGCGCGTAAAGCACCAGCGCCCGCGGGAAGTTGCTTGCCCAATGAAGGTGCAGGCTAGCGGGTCGATCGGACCGGATCAACGGGGCGAAATGGTACGGACGCTATGGGTCCGACAGCCAGCCCATGCTGAGCGCGAACCGCACCACCTCGACACGATTGTGGAAGCCGAGCTTTGCCATGCCGCGCGCCTTGTAGGTTTCGACGCTCTTGGCGCCGATCTGCAGCTTGGCGGCGATGGTCTTATTGCTATGGCCGATCGCGGCGAGCCGCAGCACCTCGATCTCGCGCGTCGACAGTTCCGACACCGCATTGTGCTCGTCGCCATTGTGCAGATGCGGCGTGGTGCGTCCGATGGCGCGGCCGGCGATCGCCGGATCGAGATAGATGCCGCCGCTGCCGACCGCGTGGATGCCGCGGATCAGTTCTTCGGTGGCGGAGCGTTTCAGCACGTAGCCGGCGACGCCGAGATCGAGCAATTGCCGCAAGTAAGCGCCGTCTTCGTGCACGGTCAGCACCAGCACGCGGCAGTCCGGACAGGCGGCGAGGAACTTGCGTGCCACCTCGATGCCGTTGAGGCCGGGCATCGACAGATCGAGCACGGCGACGTCCGGCTTCAATTCCGTGGCGCGGCGCAAGGCGTTCGGACCGTCGCTGGCCTCGCCCACCACTTCGAGCCCGGGATCGCCTGCGACCAGCGCCTTCATTCCGCTGAGCACCACCGGGTGATCGTCGGCGATAAACACCCGCAGTCGGGAAGGGGATTGCTGGTCCATCGCGGTTGCTTTCATCTGGTCACAGCGGAATGCGCGCGTACAGCGCAGTGCCCTTGCCGGGCGCGGATTCGATTTCGAGCGAGCCGCCGACCAGCGACAGCCGCTCACGGATGCCGAGCAAGCCCAGCCGCCCGGACGGCTGCTTACGGCCGGCGGTGACGAAGCCGCAGCCGTCATCCTCGACGATCATCGTCACCTGGTCGTCGCCGAGCTGCAGAATGACGCTGACATGGCGGGCCGAGGCATGGCGCACCACGTTGGTGAGCGCTTCCTGCAGCACGCGGTACAGCGTGGTCTCGACCGGGGACGGCAGCCGGCGCGAGCCGAGCGTCATGTGCAGGTCGAACTCGATGCTCGACTTCTCGCTCCAGGAGTCGAGCAGGTTCTGGATCGCGGTCTGGATGCCCAGGTCGTCGAGTGCGGTCGGGCGGATTTCCCAGGCGAGGCGGTTGGCCTGGCGGCCGACGTCGGCGGTCAGGCTCTTCATCTCAGCGATGCGCTGCTGCAATTCGGGATTGTCGCCGGCGGCTTGGCCGAGCTTGTCGAAGCCGAGCTGCAACAGGGTCAGCGACTGGCCGAGCGTGTCGTGCAGTTCGCGGGCGATCCGTAGGCGTTCGGCTTCCTGATCTTCGACTGTCCGACGCAGCACCTTCGATAGGTCGGCCTCGACCAGCACCCGCCGCCGCTTCTCTTCCTGCAGCGTCTTGGCGACGTCTTTGGAGCGGCTCAGGCCGAGCTCGACCTGACGCATCAACTGTTCCTGCAGCAACTGCGCCGACCGTCGCTCGCGGGCGATGCCGTCGATCCGCCGCAGCACGACGTCGAGCAGCGACTCGCGCAACCGGTGCGCTGCATCGACATCCGTGTCGAGCCACGGCTCGCCATGCAGCCGCACCGATTCTTGCCAGCTCGACGCGCAGCCTTTCGGCGTTCGGGGCGCGCCTGCATCGACGCCGACCGGCTTGTTGGGCATGCCTGCCCAGGTGACGACGCGGACAACTTCAGGGCGGAACCACAGCACGTAGTTGTGCGGCGTGTTGGAAAGCGACAGCGCCAGGAGGCCGCTGGCGCAGCCGGCGAACGCCTTGGCGGGCGGATACGCCAGCGCCAGGCAATCGGTGTGGTACACGCCGTCGTGCGGGACGCCGTGCAACCATCCCATCATCGCGGCCACTTGTGCAGGCCCCGGTGTCGCACCGATTCCGGTGAACTGGCCGTCGATCCACAGACCGACGCCGGCGGCCGGGATGAAGTCGAGCAGATTCGGATAGAACCGGATCAGCCCTTCGGCGAGATCCGACTCCTGGCTCATCCGCGTGACCAGCTCTTCGTGGATGCGCGTGCTGCGCAGCCGGGCGGCGAGCTGATCGGCGGCAAGCCGCGTCTCGAGCTGCAGCGATGCCATCTCGGCGAACAGCGCGCAGGCTTCGCGCATCCGGTAAGGCAGAAACCGTGGGGTGGCGTGATGGCAGACGATCAGGCCCCACAACTCGCCTTCGACCACTAGCGACAGCGAAAGCGACGCGGCGACGCCGAGTTGGGCCAGATACAGCCGGTGTTCGGGGGAGGCGCTGCGGGTCGCGCTGAACGACAGATCAAGCGCGAGGCCGTTGCGCGGACTGTGCGCCGGCCACAGCGGTGCAGCGGGAGCATGAACGTCGGGCTGCACCCGGATCCGGCTGACGGACCCCGGCTGATTTGAGATGTCCGGTTGCGGATCGCGCAAGCCGAGGAACGGACTGGTTTCGGGACCGCGCGCTTCGGCGATCACGTCGGCGCTGCCGTCCGGCGCAAAGCGGTACACCATCACCCGGTCGAAGCCGGTCATGCTGCGCAGCTCGGCGGCCATCGCGTCGCAGAAGCCTTGGAGGTTTGGCGCCGGCCGTGCCCGCCGGATCATCGACTGCACCAGCGCCAGCGAATTTTCCGGCGCTGGTTCGCGGCGCGGATCGAGCTCTACCACCAAGAGCCCCGAGGCATGATGGACGATGACGTCGATCGGGGTGGCGTCCGGCGCATTCAGTGTGAAGGCGTGTTGCGGCCGCTCGATCCAGCGATCGGTAGTGGCAAGCGCCTGCAGCCTCGCAATCTGGTCGGACGAAAAGGCCGTGGAGGCTGCGGTGCCCGGCAACAACTCCGCCGCCGCGCCGAGCAGCGATGCGGTCGCACCGGCGGCGTGGATGATGGTCAAATCCGCCGGAGCCAGCGCCAACAGAGCGGCGTGGGGCTGAATCGCACCGGGCAGGACCTCTGTACGCGTCCCACCGGCGAGGGTGATCGGGTCGAAGTCCGAAGCCCTGAGCTCGGCAGAATTGTCAAGGCCAGAGTGCATCACTATCTACTCAATTTTCCGTGTCCGGGACTCGTCGGACCGGTTTGAGGATGTCCGGTATGACACGGACAGTCGTCAGTGTCATGTTAAATTGACAAAGATGTGTGTCAGGATAGTCTTACAATCACTCGGATGTGATCAGGACGTGAGTCCTCGTCAGCCGAGGGCTGGAAGCATCCACATCGGTCCGCTCCAACGCGAGGCGACTCGTCGTTGTCCGGCGGATGGGTGCAGGAGCGAACAGGGAATGCTGAGACCAAGCGAACAAATGTTCGGCGTAGCAGCAATCAACCTACGTGCAGGTTCAGCACGACACTGATCGTAAGTCTCTCAGGAGGATTTACTATGGCAGACGATCCCAACAAGGTCTGGCCGACCGGTCTGACGATCGCGGAATCGGAAGAGCTCCACAAGCATGTGATCGACGGCACGCGCATCTTCGGCGCGATCGCCATCGTCGCCCACTTCCTGGCGTATGTTTACTCGCCCTGGCTGCACTAAGGAGTACGTAAGATGAATCAAGGTCGTATTTGGACTGTTGTGAAGCCGACCGTTGGTCTTCCGCTCCTGCTCGGCAGCGTGACCGTGATCGCGATCCTGGTGCACTTCGCTGTTCTCAGCAACACCACCTGGTTCTCGAAGTACTGGAACGGCAAGGCCGCGGCGATCGAGAGCTCGGTCTCCATCGGCTAATTCAGCTTCTTTCGAAGCTGTCGTGGCTGGACCGGGATCCAAGGGTCCCGGTCGCTTGCTTTGTAGCCCGAGCGGGGTGCGGACATTTGATCTGCCGCAGTTCATCTTTGGTCGCAAAGTGGTGCTGTTCGATCGGACACCGGCGGATCTGACCGCCGGGCTCACGCAAGCTGGAATTGCTGCACGATGAACACAGTCAGCCAAAAGATGATGAAAGTCTGGTCCTCGCTTGGGCCGCGCTTTCTGCCTTTCGCGGATGCGGCCACGCCGGATCTGCCGTTGTCCCGGTTGCTGCGCCTGTCGCTTTTTCAGGTCGCGGTCGGCATGTCGCTGGTGCTGCTGGTCGGCACCCTGAACCGGGTGATGATCGTCGAACTCAACGTGCCGGCCTCGATCGTCGGCGTAATGGTTTCGTTGCCTTTGATCTTTGCGCCGTTCCGGGCGCTGATCGGCTTCAAATCCGACGTTCATAAATCTGCGCTGGGCTGGCGCCGCGTACCGTTCCTGTACAAGGGCACGATGGTGCAGTTCGGCGGTCTCGCCATTCTGCCGTTCGCGCTGCTGGTGCTGTCCGGCGGCGGTGACTCGGCGCAGGCCCCCGTCTGGGTTGGACAAGTTGCGGCCGCCGCGGCATTCCTGCTGATTGGCGCCGGTGTGCACACCACCCAGACCGTCGGCCTCGCGCTCGCGACCGATCTGTCGCCGCCGGAGTCGCGGCCGAAGGTGGTCGGCCTGATGTACACCATGCTGATGTTCGGCATGATCGCGAGCGCCATCATCTTCGGCGTGCTGCTCGCCGAATTTTCACCGGGACGCCTCATTCAGGTGATCCAGGGCTCTGCCGTCGTCACCATCGTGCTCAACGGCATCGCGTCCTGGAAGATGGAAGCGCGCCGCCGCGACAATCCCAATCAGGTGACCGCACATCCCGAGGCACCGAGCAGTGGTTTCCGCGAATCGTGGGACGCCTTCATTCAAGGTCCGAACGCGATGCGCCGGCTGATCGCCGTCGGCTTCGGCACCATGGCGTTCAGCATGGAAGACGTGCTGCTCGAACCTTATGGCGGCCAGATCCTGCATCTGAGCGTCGGCGACACCACGAAGCTCACCGCGGCACTCGCGGTAGGCGGTCTGTTCGGCTTCGGCTACGCCTCGCGCGTACTCAGCCGCGGCGCTGATCCGTTCCGGATGGCGAGCTTCGGTGCGCTGGTCGGTATTCCGGCATTCCTCGCGGTGATCTTCTCCGCCGACTTGTCGTCGAGTACGGCCTCCGCGTTGGTGTTCGGTTTCGGTACGCTGATGATCGGCTTCGGTGCCGGTCTGTTCGGCCACGGCACGCTGACCGCGACGATGAACGCGGCGCCGAAGGATCAGGTCGGTCTCGCGCTCGGCGCCTGGGGCGCTGTGCAGGCTTCGGCCGCCGGTATCGCTATCGCGCTCGGTGGTATTCTTCGCGACGTGGTAACCGCTTATGCGCCGCACGGTTGGGGCGGGGCCGCGGCAGGTTATCACTTTGTCTATTACCTCGAACTAGTGTTGCTCATTGCCACGCTGGTGACGATGTTCCCTCTGACACGGCGGCGGGAACCGATTCTGATGCAGGGCCAGTTGCGCGGGTCCTGAGAGTGAGACGGAGTAGCTATGACCCACATCATTACCCGCTTGTATGACTCGAGCAGCCGCCTGTCGGCACTCGAGAGCGATTTGAAGAGCAGTTCCTTCAAATACGCGGTGGTCACGGCCAGCCGTTCTTCCGCCGAAGAAACCGCTGCCGCGCTTCTCAAGGCCGGCGTGTCGCGCGCGGAAGCCGCGACTCTTGCCGATTATCTCAAGAAGGGTGGCGTCGTCGTCGCAGCGCAGGCCGAGTTCGGCTACGGCGCGAAACTCACCAAGATTCTCGACGGCTACGGGCCGAACCCGATCAGCCTGAAGTCGTCGTCCTCGTCGCGTGCCGCCGAACAGAGCGATGCCGCGCCGTTCTCGAATTTGATCCACGCGCCGGTGCTGCTCGAGACCTCCGGCCCGTACAAATCCTATTCCGGTGACTTGCTGCTGGTCGACAGCGACAAGACCTTCTCTGGTACGCCGCTGGTTATCAGCAGCGATGGCCCGTATCAGTCGTTCTCCGGAACACCGTTGTTGCTCGACAGCAGCGGCCCATACAAGTCCTTCTCAGGGACTCCTCTGTTGCTGGACACCAGCGGTCCGTACAAGTCGTACTCGGGCGAACCGCTGTTGATCAACAACTCCACACCCTTCTCCTCCTGGCTGGGCCTGCCAGTGCTACTCTAAGTAAAGGAATCGACCATGAGCGAAGAATACAAAGGACACTCTGGACATCCGCTGATCCTGAAGCAGGAAGGCGAATACAAGGGCTATTCCGGTGAACCGCTGATCCTGAAGCAGGAAGGCGAGTACAAGGGTTACTCCGGTACTCCGCTGATCCTCGAGCAGAAGGGCGAGTATCAGAGCTTCTCCGGCACTCCGCTGATCCTGAAGCAGGAAGGCGAATACCGGGGCTTCTCCGGTGCGCCGCTGATCCTGAAGCAGGACGGCGAGTACAAGTCGTTCTCCGGCTATCCGCTGCTGCTCAACATCTGAGCCAGCCGGCCCTACAGGTCCCATGACGCCGCGGGCAGTAATGTCCGCGGCGCCGTGCTTTTGGGTCGCAAGAAAATGCTGGGCAAACGCGCGCCCAGCGGTCAATCTGTTTCCAACGACACAAAAAAAGTCGAGGAAACATGACCCACTCTGCCTCCGCTGCGCCCAGCAGCGCCGCGGCGTCCACGCCGTTCAGCGACCCCGCTCCCAATCCCGATTGCGAACATGTCGACGTGCTGATCGTCGGCGCTGGCATTTCCGGCATTGGTGCCGCCTACCACCTGACGACGCAGTGTCCCGGCACCCGCTTCGTCGTGCTCGAAGCCCAGGACGGCTTCGGCGGCACCTGGCGAACCCACCGCTATCCCGGCATTCGCTCCGACAGCGATCTGTACACCTTCGGCTATCGCTTCAAGCCCTGGACCGGCAAGCCGATCGCGACGGCTGCTGAAATCCGCGATTATCTCGGCGAGGTGATCGCCGAGCACGATCTCGCCCGCCACATCCGCTACCGCCACCGCATCGTTTCGGCGAACTGGTCGAACGAGGATGCGTGCTGGACGATCGAGGCGTTGCGCGGCGAGGGCGGCGAGACCGTGCTCTTCACCGCCAACTTCCTTTGGATGTGCCAGGGCTACTACCGCCACAGTGAAGGCTATACCCCCGAATGGCCGGGCATGGCCGAGTTCAAGGGGCGGATCGTCCACCCGCAGACCTGGCCGGACGATCTCGACGTTGCCGGCAAGCGGGTGATCGTGATCGGGTCGGGCGCGACGGCTGCGACGCTGGTGCCGTCGATCGCCCCCAAGGCTGAGCACGTGACCGTCCTGCAGCGCTCGCCGACCTATTTCATTCCCGGTCGCAACAAGATCGAGATCGCCGACACGCTGCGCGAGCTCGGAATCTCCGAAGATTGGATTCACGAGATCGTCCGCCGCAAGATCCTATTCGATCAGGCGACCTTCACCCGCCGCTCGATGAGTGAGCCCGAGGTGGTGAAGCAGGAGCTGCTCGCGGGCGTTCGCGCTCATCTCGGCCCGGATGCCGATCTCGATCCGCACTTCACGCCGAGCTATCGGCCGTGGCGGCAGCGTATCGCCTTCGTTCCCGATGGCGATCTGTTCAGGGCGATCGCATCGGGCAAAGCCTCGGTGGTCACCGATGAGATTGACTGCTTCACCGAGCAAGGTGTCCGGCTGAAGTCCGGCGAGACGCTTGAGGCCGACATCGTTGTCACCGCGACCGGCTTCAATCTCAACGTGCTCGGCGACATCGCATTCTCGATCGACGGCAAGCCGCTCAATTTCGCCGAGACCGTGACCTATCGCGGCATGATGTTCACTGGCGTACCGAACATGGCGTGGGTGTTCGGTTATTTCCGCGCCAGCTGGACGCTACGGGCCGATCTGGTCGCCGACTTCGTCTGTCGTCTGCTCAGCCACATGAAGCAGACCGGCCATCGCAGCGTGGTGCCGGCGTTGCGCCCGGAAGACCGCGACATGGCGCTGCTGCCGTGGATCGATCCGGAGAACTTCAACCCCGGTTATCTGATGCGCGGCATGCACCTGTTGCCGAAGCGCGGCGACAAGCCGGAGTGGCAGCACAGCCAGGACTATTGGACCGAGAAGGATCAGTTCCCTGCGATCGATCTCGACGATCCGGCGTTCGTCTACAGCAGGTAGCGGCGTGTCTTCGAGCGCCTGCGGGGGCGGACACGCGGTCTTGCAGGCGCTCGTCTTTAACTTTGGATTAACTCAGTTGCTGGGAACGCGGTGTCTCTTATCACTTCGTAGTCCTCCGATTCACACAGCCGTGAGGCGGTGAAAGCACAACGACTTCATGCGGTTCCGTACCGTGTGACATTGCGCCGCCGCCGCACGATGTTGTGCCGCACAATTCCGCGATTAATTTCCATTCATCAAGCGTGTCCACGATCGCGTTGTTGCGATCGGTAGCCGACGGTCGGCTGCGCATGACGAGGCGTCGATGCCTCGGATGACACGAGTCGGATTGAAGAGGTTATTTTGATGCGGGGATGGACCAAGCTGGGTTGGACGGCCGTTGCGCTCGCCGTCTTGGCACCGGCGCTTGCCGGGTGCAAGGAACCGTCCGCCGCCAACGCTTCGGCGGCAGAGAAACCCGAAGTCAGCATTGTGACCGTGAAGCCGCAGCCGCGCTCGATCGTGCGCGAACTGCCGGGCCGGATCGCGCCGATCCGGGTTGCGGACGTGCGGCCGCGCGTCTCAGGCATCATTCTGCGCCGGACGTTCCAGCAGGGCAGCGAGGTGAACGCTGGCGACCCCTTGTATCAGATCGATCCGCGCCCGTTCGAGGTTGAGCTGCAGGCTGCTGAAGCCGCGCTGGCCAAGGCCACGGCCGCCCGCGATCAGGCCGACATGCACGCCAAGCGCGTCTCGATGCTGGCGAACGAGCAGGCGGCGTCGCGTGCCGCCAATGAAGTCGCGATCACCAATCTGCGTCAGGCTGCGGCCGAAGTCGCGGTCCGCGAAGCGGAAGTCGCGCGCGCCAAGCTCAATCTGGAATACGCCACCATCCGCGCGCCGATCAGCGGCCGGATCGGTGCGGCGCTGGTCAGCGAAGGCGCTCTCGTGGTGCAGAACGATGCCACCAGCCTTGCGACGATTCAGCAGCTCGACCACGTCTATGCCGACTTCACCCAGCCGGTGTCCGAGATGGCGCGGCTTCGCCGCGCGTTTGATTCCGGCGAGCTCGACCAGATCGCGGCCGATGCGGTGCGCGCTCACCTCGTGCTCGACGACGGCACACACTATCCGGAGCACGGCAAGCTGCTGTTCTCGGATGCCAAGGTCGATGCCTACACCGGCCAAGTGACGCTGCGCGCTGAGTTCGACAATCCGAAGCGCGAGCTGCTGCCGGGCATGTATGTGCGGGTGCGGATCGAGCAGGGCATCGACGCCGACGCCCTCGCAGTGCCGGAGCAGGCGGTTCAGCGCAACAACGGCGGCGGCAGCGAAGTGTTCGTCGTCAAGGACGATAATCGCATCGCCGTGCAGGCGGTACGGGTCGGCGCACAGCAGGATGGCCATTATCTGGTGCTCGACGGCCTGAAGCCGGGCGAGCGAGTGGTGGTCGAAGGCTTCCAGAAATTCGCTGCAGGCGACACCGTGGTGCCGGTGAACGTTGCCGATCGCCGGTCGGCGGCCGCCGTTCCGACCACCACGGGTTCGGCGAACGCGGTGCGATAGGCGCCGCCCGATGCCCGCGTTTTTTATCGACAGGCCGATCTTCGCCTGGGTGATCGCGCTGTTCATCTGCTTGATCGGCGCGATCTCGATTCCGTTCCTCCCGGTCGCGCAATATCCGATCATCGCGCCGCCTTCGATCTCGGTGTCGACGCAATATCCCGGCGCCTCGCCGGAGAACCTCTACAACAGCGTCACCCGGCTGATCGAAGAAGAGCTCAACGGCGCCAACGGCATTCTGAATTTCGAGTCGACCTCCGACTCGCTCGGCCAGGTCGAAATCATCGCCAACTTCGAGCCGGGCACCGACACCGAAATGGCGTCGGTGAACGTCCAGAACCGCATCAAGCGCATCGAGGCACGTCTGCCGCGCGCCGTGCTGCAGCAGGGCATCCTGGTCGAGGAAGCCTCGAGCGCGGTGCTGCAGATCATCACGCTGACGTCGACCGACGGCTCGCTCGACGAAGTCGGCCTCGGCGACTTCATGATCCGCAACGTGCTCGGCGAAATCCGGCGTATCCCGGGCGTCGGCCGTGCGACGCTGTATTCGACCGAGCGCGCGCTCCGGATCTGGATCGATCCGGCCAAGCTGATCGGCTACAATCTCACCGCCGACGACGTCACCAAGGCGATCGAGGCCCAGAACGCCCAGGTAGCTTCCGGCAGCATCGGCGCCGAGCCGACACCGAAGGGCCAGAAGATCTCCGCGCTGGTGCTGGTGAAGGGCCAGCTCTCGTCCGCCGACGAATTCGGCGCCGTGGTGCTGCGCGCGAACTCAGACGGCTCGACGGTGCGGCTACGCGACGTGGCGCGGATCGAGATCGGCGGCTTTTCCTACCAGTTCAACACCCGCCTCAACGGCAAGCCGACCGCAGGTCTGTCGGTGCTGATGTCGCCGACCGGCAACGCGCTCGCCACCGCGAGCGCAGTCGAGGCCAAGATGAAGGAGCTGTCGCGCTTCTTCCCGGCCAACATCAAATACGAGATCCCCTACAACATCACCCCGGTGGTCGAGGCCTCGATCACCAAGGTGCTGCACACCCTGGTCGAAGCGGTGGTGCTGGTGTTCGTGGTGATGTTCCTGTTCCTGCAGAACATCCGCTACACCATCATCCCGACCATCGTGGTGCCGGTGGCGCTGCTCGGCACCTGCGCGTCGCTGCTGATGTTCGGCTATTCGATCAACATGCTGTCGATGTTCGGCATGGTGCTAGCGATCGGCATTCTGGTCGACGACGCCATCGTCGTGGTCGAGAACGTCGAACGCATCATGGCCGAGGAGGGGCTGCCGCCGAAGGAAGCGACCCGCAAGGCGATGTCGCAGATCACCTCGGCGATCATCGGCATCACCCTGGTGCTGATAGCGGTGTTCCTGCCGATGGCATTCTTCCCCGGCTCGGTCGGCATCATCTATCGGCAGTTCTCGGTGACGATGGTGTCGGCGATCGCGTTCTCGGCGCTGATGGCGCTGTCGCTGACGCCGGCGCTGTGCGCCACGCTGCTGAAGCCGGTGACCAAAGGCCATGCCCACGCCGAGCGCGGCGTGTTCGGCTGGTTCAACCGCACGCTGGACACCGTCCGCGAGCGCTATTCCGGCATCGTGCGCTGGAATCTCGGCCGCACCGGCCGGTTGATGCTGATCTACGCCGTGCTGGTCGGCGTGCTCGGCTTCGCGATGGCGCGGATGCCGGGTGGCTTCCTGCCGATCGATGACCAGGGCTTCGTCACCGTCGACGTACAGACGCCGTCGGATTCGTCCTACAACCGAACCTACGATGTGGTGAAGCAGGTCGAGGACTATCTGCTGAAGCGCGATGGCGTGCAGAACGTCACCTTCCTCACCGGCTTCAGCTTCCTCGGCCAGGGCATGAACGCCGCGCAGGCGTTCGTGACGCTGAAGGATTGGGGCGAGCGTGACGCGAACTCGTCCGCCGCTGCGATCGTCGACGACGCCAACCGCAAGCTCGGCAGCATCCGCGACGCGCGGATCTCGGCGCTGCAGCCGCCGCCGGTCGACAACCTCGGCAACTCATCGGGCTTCAGTTTCCGGCTGCAGGACCGCGGCCAGAAGGGGCACGCTGCGCTGGTTCAGGCGAGCGAACAGCTCGTCGCCGCCGCCAATGCGAGCCCGGTGCTGCAGAAGGTCTATGTCGAGGGCCTGCCGCCGGCGCCTGTGCTCAATCTGATGATCGACCGCGAGAAGGCCGGCGCATTCGGCGTCACCTTCGAGGACATCAACACCACGATCTCGACCAATCTCGGCTCCGCCTACATCAACGACTTCCCCAACCGCGGCCGCATGCAGCGCGTGATCGTGCAGGCCGACGCAGAAGGGCGCATGAACGCCGACGACATCCTCGGCTACACGGTGAAGAACAGCCGCGGCCAGCTGGTGCCGTTCTCATCCTTCGCCACGGTGGAATGGGCGAAGGGCCCGACCCAGATCGTCGGCTTCAACTACTATCCGGCGATCCGCATCAGCGGCGAAGCGCGGCCGGGCTTCACCTCGGGCGATGCGATCGCCGAGATGGAACGGCTCGCCGATCAGCTGCCGCGTGGCTTCGGCTACGATTGGACCGGCCAGTCGCTGCAGGAAAAGTTGTCGGGCTCCCAGGCACCGATCATCCTGGCGTTGTCGGCGCTGGTGGTGTTCCTGGTGCTGGCGGCGCTGTACGAAAGTTGGACGATCCCGCTGTCGGTGCTGCTGACGGTGCCGCTTGGCATCGCCGGCGCGGTGATCGCCGCGACGATGCGGTCGCTGCCGAACGACGTGTACTTCACCGTCGGTCTGATCACGATCATCGGTCTGGCCGCCAAAGACGCGATCCTGATCGTCGAGTTCGCCAAGGATCTCCGCAAGGAGGGCAAGTCCCTGCGCGAGGCGACGATGGAGGCGTGTCACCTCCGGTTCCGCCCGATTCTGATGACCGGTCTGGCGTTCTGTTCGGGCGTGCTGCCGATGGTGATTGCCAGCGGCGCAGGCGGAAAGAGCCAGCAGGCGCTCGGCACCGGCGTGATGGGCGGCATGATCGCGGTGGTGATCCTGGCGTTGCTGTTTGTTCCGGTGTTCTTCGTCGCGGTGCAGCGGCTGTTCGGACGCGACCGCTCGGACGATCCCGTCGGGGAAACCTTGACGCATCAAGTTCCGCTGCATCCGCAGTTGCCGCACGATCCAGCCTGAGCCGGGATTACTGGCGCAAATTACCAGCTCAGGCACCTGCGTCTCCGAGCACATGGTCCTGGAACTAATCGAACTATCTCCGGTTGGTTGTCGACAGGAACGACAACTCAATCACTCGAACACCGGAGGCACTCCTCATGAACGGAGACCAACCCATCAGCTGGCTGATGTTTTTCACATTGGCGGCTGGCATCGTTATCGTCGGATTCGTTTTCCTCAACTTCATTCGCTCGCGCTCCAACCGTGAAGTCGCGGCGAACACGCTGGAAGGCAACGCGCCGGCCCGCGGTGCCGCGGCAGATGGCGCCTTGCCGGAACTGGCCGGCCTCACCGTGTTCGCCCTGATCGCCATGAGCCTGCTGACCGCCGGCTTCGCTTACAATCCGGGTGAGAAGGTTGCTGCCGAAGCCTCCACCCCGGCCGCGAGCAATAGCGGTACGACGACTGGCATGTCGCAGCCGAAGAACATTCAGAATGAGCCGAAGCGCTATCAGCCGAACAACCCTGGCACCGACACCCGCACCTCACCGACGGGTTCGGATACTGGCGTGGGTAACTCGCCCGGTTCGACCGGCACTCTGACCAAGTAATTCACATCAGTCTAAACGTCGAAGGCCCCGGTTCTCAAGAACCGGGGCCTTTTGCTGTCGCGAGGCGCCGCGGAAAGATCGCTCGAGAAATCAATTTTGTGTGCGGCCAGCCATCATTTTGCCGCCGGAAACGAGAATGGCCGGGACAAGCCCGGCCATCATGGAATTTTGATTGATGCGACTGCAGAACCTGCAGTCAGGCTGATGAGGCACCGCGTCTCGGAAGCGCCATAGCCGCTTCGATCGATGAAGCGCCTTAGGTCGCCGCCTCGTAGGCCGCCTTCTGCTGCTCCATCAGCGCGATCTTTTCGCTGATCTTGGCGCGCTGCGCCGACAGCGTCGACGATATCGACGGAATGCCGGCAATCGCCTTCAGCGCGTCGTCGTATTTTGACAGATTGCGCTTCTCGCCATCAATCAGGCCCGGCAGCACGCTGCCGTCGAGGCCGTCGAACAGAGAGCGCACGCTCATGATGGTGCGGTGAACCACGCTCATAAACGAGCCGGAATCGTCAGCGGTTTCGCCGGCGTTGATCAGCATGCCAGCGAGTTCTTCGGCGTTGCCGTGATGTAGCGCGATCATATCCCGGAACAGCGAGGTCAGGCCTTTGCCTTCCGCGTCTTCCAGCGCTTCCTCGTAGCCGTTGCGGGCGTCGATCTCGCTGGTGTACAGCGTCTTCAGATGGTCGATAATATCGGTGTCCACGTCAGCCTCCATGCTCGGTTGATCGATCGGCGAGCGGCGACGCCGCACACCTCGCGCGCGATAACCTGGATCCGGAAACTCGGTTCCGGGTAGGAACCGTGGCACGGAAAGTTATTAGTCGCGGCGTTCGCCGTCTTGCGGCGCGAGCCCATAGGGCTTTACCAGGGCCCAGACATGGGCCGGTATCATGTTCTTCATTTTGTGTTTGTAGTGCCGGCGCAGATGCAGCACGGTCTCGACCGCCTTCATCTCGACACGCGCACGCGCGAATTCGATTCCGCGCGGGCCGACTTTCGGCATTAGCCATCCCATGAACGGCCGCAGCCAGTTCGGCATGCCGCGCACAGGCAGTCCGCCGGCAGCGAGTTCGGTGTTCTTCAAGAAGCCCTTCACCGGCGCGACGCGATTGCCCGCGCTTGTCGGCTCGCTTAGGCGAACGTCGTTGCCGAGCAGCTTCAGCAGCTCCTCGCCGCGCTCGTTGCGCACCAGCAGCCACTGCTCGCCGCGTCCACCCATATAGCCGACGGTGATGTCGGCGAGCGTATTGGTGTAGTCGACGCAGGTGCGGCAGGTGATCGGGAAGAAGTCCGGTGGCAGTTTCGAGATCGGCAGCAGCAGGAACGGGATCGCCTTGACGTTGCCGTCGTCGAACCGCAGCTCGACGTGATAGTCGGCGCGGAATTCCAGATAGGTGATGGTTTCGGGCTTGTCGGACAGCAGATCCAGGAAGCCGTGAAACGCTTCGGTGGTGGTGTTGTCCGAGCAGGGCGTGCCGATCACATAGAGCTTTTCGAGGCCGAGCTGATCCTGCAGCCGGCGCAGCGCGTAGATCTGGCAGGGCACGCCGATCACCGCGAGCCGCTTGTAGCCGGCCGCGATTGCCGGTTCGATCAGCGCCAGCGACGGTGCGTAGCCCATTCGCATCCCGCGGCACTGCGCCATGCCTTCCGGCTTGGTCACCAGCACCGGCATCGGTTTCCATTTGTCGGACGGGTCCGGCGCCATCGCGATCACCGCGTCGACCGCACCGGTCTCCAGCAGCCGCTGCGCGATCGTGGTGGTGATGCCGGTCCACTGCGCCCCTTCACGCGGCTGTTTCATCGCCGCCTGCACCATGCGGCGATACGGGCCGAAGAACGCTTCGTCCCCGGTCGCGGCATCGCGGTTGCGGCCATGCACCCGTCGTTCCATCGCCGGATAGTCCGGCTTGATGAATTGGCAGGCTTGGCCGCACTGCTTCGGATCGCTCATCCGCGACACGCCGCAGTCGGTGCACAGTTCTCGCTCCGCCGGCGCGTTCAGCGGCGGCGTCCACAGCGCAGACGGGGTGTTGCGATCGTGCATGGGCGCGTCTTGTAGGAACCGGCCAATGGCCTCGCCATTCGCCTTAAGTTGCTCTCTCGATCAATAGAGCCAAAGCTGGGCGACCGATAGATCTGCGTCAAACTCGCGGCCGATCGCCACCAGCCCGACCCGCCGCAGTCGGCGGGGGGCGAACGGCACATCGGTGCGGTGCCGCGTGAGCGCGGCGAACGGGAACTCGAACACCTGCCAGCGCGGTGTCGCCTGGAACGGCTGCCGATAGGACTGCTGCGGCCGTGTCAGATCTGTGGTGCGAAGATGCAGGCCGTAAGCCTGGTCGTTGCCGAACAGTTCCGCGGCGATACCTTCGAAGCCGCCGGCATCGAAGGCGCCGCCGTCCGGCGCCAGGTCCATCGCGATCTGGATGAAGCCGCTATTGTTCTCGGTCGATACCGCGCCGCGCATTCGCGCAGCCGTCCGGCCCTCAACCTCGACAAGCTGCACGGTGCCCTGCGACACGCCGCCCATCACGGTGTCGGTGATCACCCTCCAGCGCCGCTGTCCTTCCGCCGGCCACAGCTCGTGCTGCATCAGCGGATCACCATTGGGAACGTCACCGCAATTGCCCAGGCGAACAGCACCGCGTTGGCGAGCGCACCGGGCAGCGGGTGATTGGTCGCCTTGTAGGTCCAGTTGCTGATCAGGCCGAAGGCCAGGAATAGCAGCAGGATCGCCGGCACGATGATGATCAGGAAGAACAGCTTCTGTAGATTAAGCGCGACCGCCGCCGCCAGCGAAGCCAGAAAGCAGAACTTCGCCAGCGCGTAGGCGCCGCGCTTGGAGCTCTGGCCGTGTGCCATCCATTCCGCGGTGACGAAATACGGGATCGTGCCGCAGGCGACCGCTGCGATTAGGTGGATGCGGGATTCGATGGGCATGAACGAGAACAGATAGCTGTCGAGCGCGATGCCGAAGCCGAAAATGTTGTAGGCGATCGCCGCCACGGCGCCGATCGCCAGCGCCCCGATCGCGACGCGCGGGTGGGCGGGATCGGGCAGGGCGCCGAGCGCGGCCAGTTCCTGCGCGTGCGGCCGTGCGGGATGCGGCGCTGAACGGCGGCTGCGCAGCCGGATCAGCACCAGGATCGTGGCCGTAAGCAGGCCGTACAGCAGGAAGTGCAGCGTCAGATAGTCGCCAAGCAGGATGATCAGGAAGTCAGTCGGCGCCTTCCATAGCAGCAGCGGCGTCAGCACCGCCGGCACGATCGCTGTCACCAGAAGCTGCTTCCACGTCAGGCTGGCGCCCATCGGTGCGGCGGCCGCGCGCGGCAGCAGCTTCGACAGCGGCCAGGCCAGCGCGATCAGGCCGCCGAACAAGAGCGCCAGCCAGCGCGGCCGCTGGTCGATCCAGCCGGAGCTGGTGCGGCCGAACGCATCGTTTATCCAATGCAGCGACTCGCGCATCGAGTCCTGGCTGTACAGCACGCCGATGTGCTCGACGCCGGATGAGAGCACGAAACGGCGCGCGGTGCCGTCTGCGAAGCTGCCATAGGTGCGTCCCTCGACGGCATTGCCGCCGGCGACCTGATTGACGATGCGCAGGCCCTCGTCCTTCAGCATCTGCGGCTCGAGCCCGCCGACGATCACCAGCAGATTGTGCGGCAGCGTCGCGGTCGATTTCCGCGTGAACACCGAGACCGCGACGGTGGCGATGATCTCGGGATGTTCCACCGCGTAGGCCACCACGATGTCCGAGGCCATTGAATGGCCCAGCACCGCGGCGCGGCCGTCGCTCTCCGGCAATTTGCGGGCGTAGTCGGTGACCCGGCCGAGTTCGTCGACCAGTACGCCGGTGATCTTGGTCGGCTCGTCGACGTCGCCCTGCATCGTCAGCGGATTGCGGCCGTGGCCGGTGAAATCGAAGGTCACCGCGATGTAGCCGTTGCGCGCCAGCGTCTGCGCGAACGGCTGCATCAATTGCTGCGAGCCGGCGAAGCCGTGCGCGATCACCACCACCGGAGCGCTGGTGACGGACGGCTGCCGGAACACCGTGACGGGCGTGGCTCCGACCTCGGTGTGGGTAATGATCAAGCCGTCTTTGCCGGCCTGCAGCTGCCAGAGGGCCACCGCGATCGCGATCATAGCGACAAGGGCGACGATGATCCGAAGCGGCTTCAGCCCGCGGCGCATGGCCATCAATCGACGTCCGGGATGTGTTTCTTGCGGATTCGGCGGATCGTCCACCAGATCACCAGTGCGGCAATCGGAACAAACCCAGCGGTCAGGAGATTCGGATCGATCCTCAACCGGCCGGCCTCGGCGGCCCCCTTCACCATGTAGCCGAACAGGCCGACCACGTAATAGGTGATCGCCGCCGTCGACAGGCCTTCGACGGTGGTCTGCAGCCGAAGCTGCAGCCGCGTCCGGGCGTTCATCGACTTCAGCAGTTCCTGATTCTGCTGTTCGACTTCCACGTCGACCCGGGTGCGCAGCAGATTGGCGGCGCGAGCGAGCTTCAGCGAAAGGTCGGACTGCCGTGCCTCGGTGGTGGCGCAGGTGCGCATCGCCGGTTTCATTCGGCGGGCCAGGAACGACGACCAGGTCGGCAATCCGCCGACTTTGCGTTCGCCGAGCGTCGCGAGCCGGCCGTTCATGATCTCGTCATAGGCGCGGCTGGCGCCGAACCGATACAGGCTCGCGGCGGCACCGGCCTCGACTTCGGCGGCGAGTTCGGTGAGTTCCTGCAGCAGCTTGTTGTTGTTGGCGAGATCGCCGGCGCGGCGCATCTCCGCGGTCACCTCGGCGAGGCGCCGTTCGCTGGCAGCGATCGACGGCGCCAGCCGCTGCGCCTCGGGCAGGCCAAGCAGCGCCAATGTCCGATAGGTTTCGACTTCGAGCACGCGCTGCACCAGCGCGCCGGCGCGTTCCGCCGACATGCCGCGATCGATCACCAGCACCCGCACGAAGCCGGACGGTCCGGGCTGGAAATCCGTGGCGAACAGCGCGGCGCCGTCCGAGTTCTCCGCGACCGCGAGGCTGGCCCGATCGAACAGGCGCTCTGGCGATGTCCGCGGCGGGTCTTCCGGCATCGCGTGCAGATCGACCGCGACGAGCAGGGGGCCGGGCTGTGGCAGCAGCCGCATCGGCGAGGCCAGCGAGGACGCTTCCGGATGGAACGGCACGCCGGCCGGGTCGGCCGGGATTTCCCAGGTGTAAGTGGTGAACTCGGAGTGCTGCTCCCAGCGTAGCATGGTGGTGCCGAAGTTGGCGCGGTGGTGCTTCTCGCCGGGCGGTGGCGGCTGCAAGCCACGGGACTCACAGAAGCTGATCATTGCAGCGCGGTCGGCGGCCGCGCGTTGTCCCGATGTGTCGAATGCGAAGTGCAGAACGCGCGCCGGCAGGCTCAGTGCCGTGAACGGACGTGCGTGAACTTCGCCGAGAACGATCGCGCGCAATGGATGCGGCGAAAGTCGAACGTCGCCATCTCCAATCAGAACTTCAGCCGTCATCCCGCTTTTGACCTTGCTCAATATTGCGCCTAGTTGACTTGAGTACCATTGCATGGCGATAGACAGAAGCTGAAAGGTTCCGCGAAAGGCTGTCGCAGGCGCCGGAATTGTCCGAGATCAACGACCCCTGGCCCCCCGCCGGGCTTCTACGCGACATCGGTGTCATCCGTTTGCAATCTGGCTCGGGCTGGTCATAAGGTTCGGCCGAACTTCGCCGCGGGCCCGTCGCGGTTGTCGAATGGAGCGTGTGGTGAAATTTCCAGTCCGTATTGGTACGCGCAAGAGCGTGATGGCGCTTGCCCAGACTGAAGACATCGCCAAGCAGCTGAGCGCAGCTGCGAGTGAGCTCGATCCCCAGATCATCAAGTTCGAGACTGTCGGCGATAGCGATCAGATCAGCAAGCTGCTTCCGCACGGCGGCAAGGGCGGCGCGTTTGTCGCCGAGATCCGCGCCGCGATGCTGCGCGGCGAACTGCATTGCGCGATGCACTCGCTCAAGGACATGCCGGCCAACGAAGAAACGCCTGGCCTGATCGTCGCTGCCACGCTGGCGCGCGATCCTGCCTGCGACTCGCTGGTGCTGCGCAAGGGGCTGACCCTCGAAGAGCTGAAGAAATCCCGCGGCAAGGGCTACACCATCGGCACCAACGCGGTGCGTCGTGCGGCCTATGCCAAGCGGCTGTTTCCGGAAGTCGAGGTGATCCATTTCCGCGGCGCGGCCGACAGCCGGATGCGTAAGCTCGACAATCGCGAAAAGCAGCGGATGCCGGACGGCAGCGAGGTCGGTCCCGCCGATGCGCTGATCATGGCGCGTGCCGGCATCGAGCGCGTCGGCTTCGTCGATCGCATCGCTCATGACTTCACGCCGGAAGAAATGCTGCCCGCAGCGGGCCAGGGCATCGTCGCGGTGGAATGCCCCGTGCACGAGTGGAAGACCCGTCAGTATCTGGCGCTGATCGATAATCACCAGTCGCGGCTATGCTGCGACGCCGAGCGCGAAGTGCTGTGGGTGCTCAACGGCCATTGCAACTCTCCGATCGCGGCGCACTCGGTCATCACCGGCGACGAGATGACGTTGCGCGCCTCGGTTCTCGATCTGGAGGGCGGGATGTTCATCGAGGCGGCCCGCACCGGCCCGGCCAATCGGCCGCGCGAACTCGGCCGTACGGTCGGCCTCGAATTGCTCGACAAGGGCGCCGCCGCGGTGATCGAAAAGACCCGGCCGGAGTAATCGCAATGGCCACAGTGTTTCCGTTCTCCGCGATCGTCGGCCAGGAAGAGATGAAGCTGGCTCTGCTGATCGCAGCTGTCGATCAGAAGGTCGGCGGCGTGCTGGCGTTCGGCGATCGCGGTGCCGGCAAGTCGACCGCCGTGCGCGCTCTCGCAGCGCTGCTGCCGAAGATGAAGACCGTAGTCGGCTGCCGCTACAATTGCGATCCCGATCAGCCCGATCGTTACTGCGAAGAGTGCAAGGAAAAGGTCAAGCACGGCAAGGTCAAGACCGCGCAGGTGCCGGTGCCGGTGGTCGATCTGCCGCTCGGCGCGACCGAAGACCGCGTCGTCGGCGCGCTCGACCTGGAGCGTGCGCTCGCCAAGGGCGAGAAGGCGTTTGAGCCCGGCCTGCTGGCGCGGGCACATCGCGGCTTCCTTTACATCGACGAAGCCAACCTGCTGGAAGACCATCTGGTCGACCTGCTGCTCGACGTCGCCGCCTCCGGCGAGAACGTGGTCGAGCGTGAAGGCCTCAGCATTCGTCACCCGGCGCGGTTCGTGCTGGTCGGTACCGGCAACCCCGAAGAGGGCGAACTGCGTCCGCAGTTGCTCGACCGCTTCGGCATGTCGGTGGAAGTGAAGACGCCGGACACGTTGCCGGAGCGCATCGAAGTGGTGCGCCGCCGTGATTCGTTCGAGAACGATCCTGCTGCCTTCGTGGCCGATTGGTCGAAGGAAGAGGCCAAGCTGCGCCGCAAGATTTCGCAGGCCAAGGAACGGCTGCCCGAAGTCACTGTGAGCGACGCGGCGCTGGAGCGTGCCGCCAAGCTGTGTATGACGCTCGGCACCGACGGCCTGCGCGGCGAACTGACCTTGATGCGCGCCGCGCGTGCGCTCGCCGCGCTCGAACACGACAAGACCGTGACCGATGAACACCTGAAGCGGATCGCGCCCTCTGCCTTGCGGCACCGGTTGCGCCGCAATCCGCTCGACGATGCCGGCTCTAGCGTGCGTGTCGACCGCGCGCTCGCCGAAATCTTCGGATGAGCATCGCGCTCGCATGGTCCGATGCGGTGACCGCGGCGCAGTTGTTCGCGGTCGATCCGGTCGGTACCGGCGGTGTGTTGTTGCGCTCGCGCGCCGGCCCGGTGCGCGATCGCTGGCTCGCAATGATGCGGGCCGCGCTGCCGCCTGAACAACCCTATAAGCATCTGCCGCTGCATATCGCCGACGGCCGCCTGCTCGGTGGACTGGATCTGTCTGCGACGCTGCTCGCCGGCCGGCCGGTCGCCGAGCGGGGCCTGCTGTCGGAAGCCGACGGCGGCGTGCTGGTGGTGGCGATGGCCGAGCGGCTGCAGTCCTCGACCAACGTTTATCTGACCGCAGCTATGGACGCGCACGAAACCGCGGTGGAGCGCGACGGCCTGTCGCTGCGGATGCCGGCGCGGTTCGGTGTGGTCGCGCTCGACGAAGGCCTCGAGGACGAGTTCTCGCCGGCAGGTCTGCGCGACCGGCTAGGCTTCCATCTCGATCTCGATCAGTTCGCCTGGCGCGAGACCGACGACTTCCCGATCTCGCTCGACGACATCCGCGCCGCTCGCGCGCGGCTCGCCGATATCAAGGTCGAGAGTGAGCAGATCGAGGCCGTGTGCACGGCGGCCGCAGCGCTCGGCATCATCTCGCTGCGAGCGCCGCTGCTGGCGATCCGCGCCGCCAAGGCGAGCGCTGCTCTGTTCGATCGCACCAAGATCGAACAGGACGACATCACGCTCGCCGCGCGCCTGGTGCTGGCGCCGCGTGCGACGATCTTCCCGCAGCAGGAGCAGCCGGATCAGGCCGACGAGCCGCCGCCGCCCGAGCCGCCTCCGCCGGAAGACGACAATCAGGACAACAACGATCAGGAACAGCAGACGCCTGATATCGACAAGGCGCTGGACGAGGTGATCCTCGCCGCCGTCAAGGCTGCGATGCCGCCCGGCGTGCTGGAGGCGATGCGCGCCTCGGCCGGACGGGCGCGTGCCCGCTCGGCCGGCAAGGCCGGCGAACTGCAGAAGTCGAAGAAGCGTGGCCGCCCCGCCGGCAGCATCCGCGGCGAACTGCGCGACGGCTCCAAGCTCAACGTGATCGAGACGCTGCGGGCCGCAGCGCCGTGGCAGCCGCTGCGGCGGCGCCAGGCCGAGGGACGCAACGGCAGCGCGCCGCGCATCCTGGTCGAGAAGGACGATTTCCGGATTGCGCGCTTCAAGCAGCGCACCGAGACCATCACCATCTTCGTGGTCGATGCGTCGGGGTCTGCGGCTTTGCACCGGCTCGCCGAAGCCAAGGGCGCGGTCGAGTTGTTACTTGCGGATTGCTATGTCCGCCGCGATCAGGTGGCGATGATCTCGTTCCGCGGCACCATCGCCGAGATCCTTCTGCCGCCGACGCGGTCGCTCGCGCGCGCCAAGCGCAGCCTCGCCGGCCTGCCGGGCGGCGGCGGCACGCCGCTGTCGGCTGGGCTCGACTGTGCGTTCATGCTGGCGGATTCGATCAAGCGCAAAGGCCAGACGCCGACGGTGATCGTGCTTACCGACGGCCGTGCCAACATCGCGCGCGACGGTGCACCGGGCCGGCCGCAGGCCGAGGAAGACGCCAAGTCGTCGGCGCGGCAGTTCCGCGTCGCCGGAATCAGCTCTGTGGTGATCGACATGTCGCCGCGTCCGGGGCCGCAGGCGGAAGCCTTCGCCAAGGAAATGGACGCGCGCTATCTGCCGATGCCGCATGCCGACGCCACCGTACTGGCGCAGGCGGTGACGGCCGCGACCCGGCAGGACTGAGCGGCGTCCTGTCTTCCCTTGTGCTGCTGATAGTGTTGCGCGTCAGGCGTCGAGCACGAACGCGTCGTCGTCTTCGGCGGCAAGGGGCTGGATCGGCGCTAGTGGTGGCGGTGCCTCGATCGTTGCGAGCCGTTCGACCCGAGCGCCGACCGTCGAATTCCGCTGCGGCGGGCGGGCTATGCGCCATTCCAACTCGCTGCGGTTTTGCAGTTCGGTGAACTTCACCGCAAATCCATCCGGCCGGTGCCGCACCACGCGGCCGACACAGCTGCCGACCGCGAGCGGCGTTCCGATCTCGGGCTGCAGATCTGCGGACACCGCGGCGCCGGAGATCGACATGTCGATCACGAAGCAGGTGTGCGAGGAGCCGTCGGCGAGCGTCAGGCTGGAGTGCGGGCACACCGGCACCACGCGCGCGTCCTTGATCGCCGGATCGAGCATCTTCTTTTCGAGCCAGCTCAGCTGATTCGACAGCCGCTCGCGCATCGCGCGGGTCACCGCCAGTTCGAGCAGGAAGCCGCCGGGCAAGGTGTCGCTGATATGCCCGTCCAGCTTGCCGAATTCGCTGAAGTAGGACGAGATGTGGTCGCCGACGCGCCCGATCACCGGAACGTCGACGATCATCCGGAACGGCGACACCCGGCTGGTGCGGCAGGCAAATTGTCGCAGCTTGCCGTTCTGGTCGTACCAGTTCGCCAGCGAGTACTTGCCACCAACGGTGACGTTGACGGCGCGCTGCTTCAGAAATCGCTGGACGGACACGGCGGTTCGGCCCCCGGGGAAATACCTGTCGATCAGTAACGCACTCGCCCTCGCGGAGATCTTCTGGATTGCTCATTACACGCCAATGATTCCAACCTTGGTTATCGAAATCTTGTGGCTGCGAATAAGCTTGTTCTGGAACCTGGAACCCAAGCGTTTCAAGGCGTTCCCAGCGCCTGCGAGCTAAAAACCTGGGGGGCTGACCAATGCCGATTATCAGGCGCAATGAGTTCAAAAACGGGAACTAAGCGTCTGTACAACCTGGTTGTTAGATTGGCTTCGAGAGTTGTGGTGATTGCTCGTCGCAATCCGCAAAGCAAAAGAGCCGGTGCGGCTGCACCGGCTCTTCGATCAGGTCGGACGGCGAGAAGCGAGGGCGCCTCAGGCCTTGTAGTCGCGGACGCGCTTGATCATCTGCTCGACGTGAGCGATCGGCGCGTCCGGCGTGATGCCGTGGCCGAGATTGAAGATGTGACGGCCCGACGAGAAGTTGTTCAGGACGTCGTCGACCCCTTGGTCGAGCGCCGAGCCGCCTGCGATCAGCAGCAGCGGATCGAGGTTGCCCTGAATTGCGACCTTGGTCTGCACCTTCTCGCGCACGAACGCCGGTTCGGCGGTCCAGTCGATGCTGACGGCGTCGACGCCGGTGCGTTCGACGAACGCCGGCAGCAGCGCGCCGGCGCCGCGCGGGAAGCCGATGATCTTGGTGCCCGGCTTGACCTTGCGGATGCCCTCGACGATCCGGCGGGTCGGCTCGATGCACCACTTCTCGAATTCGCGCGGCGGCAGGATGCCGGCCCAGGTGTCGAAGATCTGCAGCACGTCGGCGCCGGCATCGAGCTGCTTGAGCAGATACTGAATCGAGCTCTCGACCAGCACGTCGATGATCTTGGCGAACGCGCCAGGGTGCTGATACGCCATCAGTCGTGCCGGATGTTGATCCGAGGTGCCCTGGCCGGCCACCATGTAGGTCGCGACCGTGAACGGTGAGCCGCAGAAGCCGATCAGCGTGGTCTCCGGCTTCAGTTCGCGGCGAACGATGCGCAGCGCTTCGAATACCGGCTCAAGCTTGGAGAGATCGATCGCGTTGTTCAGCGTGCCGACCAGATCAGGCGAATTCAGCGGGTCGAGCCGCGGGCCTTCGCCGACTTCGAACCGCACCGAGCGGCCGAGCGCGTAAGGCACCACCAGGATGTCGGAGAAGATGATCGCCGCGTCGAAGCCGAATCGCCGGATCGGCTGCAGCGTCACCTCGGCGGCGAGCTCCGCATTAAAGCACAGATCGAGGAAACTACCGGCTTGCGCCCGCGTTGCGCGGTATTCCGGCAGGTAACGTCCGGCCTGCCGCATCATCCACATCGGAGGAGAGGCCTGCCGGTTGCCGGAAAGCACTTCCATGAACGGTTTGGTCACCAGATTCTGTGTCAAGAGAGCTACCCACTGTTGTACGACAAGTCTTCTTGACGGTCTGATACACTGCGCGCACCGTCTTGACCACGCCGACCTGCGGCGGAGATGCCGCGAATAGGAATTTCGAGATGAATGCAACCGCACCCACCCCCGCTTCGTCCGAGACGCTCAGCGGAAATCCGGCGCTTCCGCCGCCGGTCCCGGGCGAACGTCACGATATCGACAGTTTCGGCGGTCGGCTGACCTACTGGTCCGCAGCGCCGGCGGAGCCGACGTCCGAGCCTCCTCTACTGCTGATCCACAGCGTCAATGCCGCAGGATCGGCCTACGAGGTCCGGCCGATCTTCGAGCACTACGCACGGAGCCGACCGGTTTATGCGATCGAATTGCCGGGTTTTGGTCATTCGTCGCGCGCAAAGCGTCAATACACCATTCGGATGATGACGGATGCGGTGCATTCCGTAGTCGCCGAGATTCAGAAGGTGCACGCCGACAAGCGGATCGACGCGCTGGCGCTGTCGCTCGGCAGCGAATTCCTCGCACGCGCCGCGAGCGAAACGCCGCAGGCGTTTCGCAGCCTGGCGCTGGTGGCGCCGACCGGATTCGACAAGAAGAACCAGCGCTGGACCGCCGGTTCGCGGGCGATTCCGTGGCTGCATTCGTTCTTCGAAAATCCGGTGTGGAGCGAAAGCATCTTCAAGCTGCTGACGATGAAGCCGGTGATCGGCTGGTTCTTGAAGAAGGCGTTCGGCTCGCCCAGCATCGATCAGGGCATGCTCGACTACGACTATCTGACGACGCATCAGCCGGGCGCCCAGCACGCACCGTATTACTTCGTGTCCGGCTATCTGTTCAGCCAGGACATCCTGCGGATTTATCAGGACCTGCCGATGCCGGTGTGGTTCAGCCATGGCGTGCGCGGCGACTTCGTCGACTACACCTTGAAGACCACGGTGGAGGGCCGGCCGAACTGGACCGTCACGGTGTTTCAGACCGGCGCGATGCCGCATTTCGAGGTGCCGGGCGAATTCATGCGGGCCTATGACGAGTTTCTCGGCCGGGTGACCAAGGCCGGGACCTGAGGCTGCCGCGATGTCCGACCTGGTCTGGAGTCGCGATGGCCTGGATTGGCCTCATCGCGAGGCCAGCCGCTTCATCGAAGCCGGCGGCTTCCGCTGGCATGTGCAACGCATGGGATCGCCGGCCGCGCCGGCGATCCTGCTGATCCACGGCACCGGTGCGGCCTCGCACTCCTGGCGCGGTTTGGCGCCGCTCTTGTCGCGGCATTATCACGTCGTCGCGCCGGATCTGCCCGGGCACGGCTTCACTCAAACGCCGCGCGGCCATCGGATGTCGCTGCCCGGCATGGCATCCGATCTCGCCGCGCTACTGCGTGTGCTCCAGGTCGCGCCGCAATTGGTGGTCGGGCACTCCGCCGGCGCCGCGATCCTGACGCGGATGTGCCTCGACGGTGCGATCGATCCGAAGATCCTGTTCAGCCTCAATGGCGCGTTTTTGCCCTATGGCGGCCCGGCGGCGAGCTTCTTCTCGCCGCTCGCCAAGATGCTGGTGATGAACCCCTTCGTGCCGAGCCTGTTTGCCTGGCAGGCCGGGCATCGCGGCGCGGTCGAGCGCCTGATCGGCAACACCGGCTCCATCATCGATCCGGCCGGCATCAAGCTCTACGGGAAGCTGGTCTCCAGCCCAAATCATGTGGCTGCAGCGCTGCGGATGATGGCGAACTGGGATCTCGAACCGCTGTTGAAAGCGTTACCCAATCTGAAGCCGCTGCTGGTGCTGGTGGCGGCCGAGGGGGACCGCGCGATCCCGCCATCGGTCGCGGTTAAGGTGCGGGAAATCCTGCCGAAAGCCGTGATCGAGCGGATTCCGGCGCTCGGCCATCTGGCCCATGAAGAGCGTCCGGCGCTGATTGCCGCCCTGATCGAACGCTACGCGGAAAAACTGGAGAATATCGAATAGATCAAAGACGGCTTGTCAGGATCTGCTTACAGATTGCCGCTAGCCCTCTGTCAATTTTTTGTTACAGTGGTACCCATGCTCGATCCTGGCCCCAATCCTGCTCCCCGTCCTTCTCGCGATCGTGCCCCGCATGCGGTGGTGATCGGCTCCGGCTTCGGCGGCTTGGCCGCGGCGGTGCGTCTTGGCGCCAAGGGGTATCGGGTAACCGTTCTTGAAAAGCTCGATAAGGCCGGCGGCCGCGCTTACGTCCACAAGCAGGACGGCTTCTCATTCGACGCCGGTCCGACCATCGTCACCGCGCCGTATCTGTTCGAAGAGCTGTGGAAGCTGTGCGGCAAGCGGATGTCGGACGACATCACCTTGAAGCCGATGTCGCCGTTCTATCGCATCCGCTTCGACGACGGCACGCACTTCGATTACTCCGACGACCGCGACGCGGTGCTCGACCAGATCGCCAAGTTCTGCCCGGACGACGTGCCGGCCTATGACCGCTTCATGGCGGCCTCGCACGAGATTTTCAAAGTCGGTTTCGAGCAGCTCGGCGATCAGCCATTCAGTCACTTCACCGACATGCTGAAAATCGCGCCGGCGATGATCAAGCTGGAGAGCTATCGCAGCGTTTATGGCCTCGTCGCCAAGCACTTCAAGGATCCGAAGCTGCGCCAGGTGTTCAGCTTCCATCCGCTGCTGATCGGCGGCAACCCGTTCATGTCCAGCTCGGTGTACTGCCTGATCACCTATCTGGAAAAGCAGTGGGGCGTGCATTCGGCGATGGGTGGCACCGGCGCGCTCGTCACCGGTCTGGTCAACCTGATCGAGGGCCAGGGCAATACGATCCGCTACAATCAGGATGTCCGCCAGATCGTCGTGGAAAACGGCACCGCATGCGGCGTCAAGCTCGCCGATGGCGAGTTGATTAAGGCCGATATCGTGGTGTCCAACGCCGATTCGGCCTCGACTTATCGCTATCTGCTGCCGCCGGAGACGCGCAGGCGTTGGACCGACGCCAAGATCGAGAAGTCGCGCTATTCGATGAGCCTGTTCGTCTGGTACTTCGGCACGAAGCGCCGTTACGAAGACGTCAAGCACCACACCATTCTGCTCGGGCCGCGCTACAAGGAACTGATCAGCGACATCTTCAGCCGGAAGGTGGTCGCCGAGGATTTCAGCCTGTATCTGCATCGCCCGACTGCGACCGACCCGTCGCTCGCGCCGCAGGGCTGCGACACTTTCTACGTCTTGTCGCCGGTGCCGAATCTGCTCGGTGATACTGATTGGCACACCAAGGCCGAGACTTATCGCGCCTCGATCGCCAAGATGCTCGGTGCGACCGTTCTGCCCGATCTGGAAAACCAGATCGCGACCTCCAAGATCACCACGCCGATCGATTTCCAGGACCGGCTGTCGTCGTTCCGCGGCGCGGCGTTCGGTCTGGAGCCGGTGTTGTGGCAGAGCGCCTGGTTCAGGCCGCACAATCAGAGCGAAGACGTCAAACGCCTTTATCTCGTCGGCGCCGGAACGCATCCCGGCGCTGGCCTGCCCGGGGTGCTGTCCTCGGCGCGGGTACTCGATGCGCTGGTCCCCGAGGCCGACAGTCTGGTGACATCATGAGTTTGCAATCCGATATGTTGGCCCAATCCGACATGCTGGCCTGCCGTGAGATGATCAAGGAAGGCTCGCACACCTTTCACGCGGCCTCCAAGGTGCTACCGCGGCGGATCAGTGATCCGGCGATCGCGCTGTACGCGTTCTGCCGCGTCGCCGACGACGCCGTGGATCTCGGTCTCGACCGCGCCGCCGCGGTCGAAGTGCTGAAGGACCGGCTCGATCGCGCCTGCCGCGGCGTGCCGCGCGCCTATCCGTCCGACCGCGCCTTCGCCGATGTGGTGGCGCGGTTTTCGATTCCGCCGGCAATTCCCGAGGCGCTGATCGAGGGCCTGGAATGGGATGCGCAGGGCCGCCGCTTCGAGACGCTGTCGGATCTGTATTCGTATTGCGCTCGCGTCGCCGGCACCGTCGGCGTGATGATGACGCTGGTGATGGGCCAGCGCAAACCCGACATCGTGGCGCGTGCCTGCGATCTCGGCTGCGCGATGCAGCTCACCAATATCGCTCGCGACATCGGCGAGGATGCCCGTAACGGGCGCATCTATATGCCGCTGTCGTGGATGCGCGAAGCTGGCCTCGATCCGGAGACCTGGCTCGCCAATCCGAAGTTCACGCCGGAGATCGCCAGCATCGTCAAGCGGCTGATCGACACCGCGGATGCGCTCTACGATCGCGCGACGCTCGGCATCGCCAACCTGCCGCGGGCCTGCCGTCCCGGCATCTTCGCGGCGCGCGCGCTGTACGCCGAGATCGGCCGCGAGGTCGAGCGCTCCGGCCTCGACTCGGTGTCGAGCCGAGCAGTGGTCTCAACCGGCCGCAAGCTCGCCGTGCTGGCGCGGCTGCTGGCGTTCCAGGAAACCGAATGGGCGCCGGCGAAGTATCTGCCGGCCAAGTTCGGCGACATGGAAGAGACCAAGTTTCTGGTCGACGCGGTGATCGCGCATCCGGTGCGCGAACTGCCGGCGCGCCAGAAGGTCAAGCCGATTGAGCAGAAGGTCGCCTGGCTGGTCGACCTGTTCACCCGCCTCGAACGCCGCGACCAGATGCTGCAACGCAGCCGGGTGTAGTTGCTGTCTGCTGCGTCGGCGTACGCGTGGCGCGCGCCGACGCTCGTTGCCCATGGTTCGAGGACGGCGCTGGGCGCCTCCTCACCATGAGGAGCACTGTGCGTAGCGACACTCCACGAGGCCCAGTTTCGTGCATCCGCTCGCCTTAGCCTCATCCTGAGGGGCCGCGTAGCGGCCGTCTCGAAGGATGGGCTGCGAGCCCCAGGGCGGCGCGCAGATCAAACGCAACTGATTTGCAAAAACTCTCGAAGCCGCCACGATGGCGTGATACCGATGCAGACCTTGCGCAACGGATCACGGCCATGACCATCGACACTGACCTCGACCGCACGCCCGCTGCTTCCTCTGAAAATCCCGTCGAGGCTCGCCGGACTCAGGCGCGGGCCTGGTTCGAGGGGCTGCGCGACAGGATCTGCGCCGAGATCGAAACGCTGGAGCGCGAAGCGCCGGCGGAGCTGTTTCCCGGTGAGCCGGCTACCTTCACCTACAAGCCGTGGCAGCGGAAGACCGGTGCCGGCGGCGGTGTCGGCGGCTTCTTGTCGAACGGGCGGCTGTTCGAAAAGATCGGCATCCACACCTCGTCGGCGAACGGCAAGCTGACCCCGGAGATGGCCAAGAACGTGCCGGGCGACGGCAGCCTGGACTACGTCTCCACCAGCATCAGCCTGATCATGCATCCGCGTAGCCCGCGGGTGCCGACCGTGCATATGAATACGCGATTTTTGTCGACCTCGCAGGGGTGGTTCGGCGGCGGTGCCGACCTGACGCCGATGCTGCCGGAGCAGCGCAGCCAGGACGCCGAAGACGCGGTGATCTTCCACACCGCGATGAAGCACGCCTGCGACGCTCACGATCCGGCCTATTATGACAAGTTCAAGCCCTGGGCCGACACCTACTTCTTCCTGCCGCATCGCGGCGTCGCACGCGGCGTCGGCGGAATCTTCTTCGACTATCTCAACAGTGGCGATTTCGATCGCGACTTTGCCTTCACCCGCGCCGTCGGTTCGGCGCTGCTCGACGTCTATCCCAAGATCGTGCGCAAGCGCATGATCGAACCGTGGACCGACGCGGAGCGGGCGCAGCAGCTCGCCTGCCGCGGGCTCTATGTCGAGTTCAACCTGCTCTACGATCGCGGCACGATGTTCGGTTTGCAGACCGGCGGCAATACCGAGACCATCATGAGCTCGATGCCGCCGCTGGTGAGCTGGAGCTGACGCCGACGACCGGCGCCGTCGCGTTCAAGCGGCGGTGCGATCTGTCGCGTCAGTGATACAGAAACAGCGCGCAGGGCGGGGTGTCGACCAGCGCATCCGTGGTCGAGCCGAACAGCGCTTCGCGGAATCCGCGATTTCCGTACGCGCCCATCACCACCGTGCCGATGTTGCGCTCGGCAACGGCAGAGCGGATCAGGTCCGCAGGGTCGTCGCCCGACGAGCTCGGTACGGCTTGCGCCGCGTGTCCGTGAATCTTCAGAAACTCCGCAGCGGCGTTGGCCTTGCGAACGGCCGCAGCCTCGTCGCGGTCGATCGCCAGCACGCAGATCTGTTTGCCGTCGCCGAGGCCCAGCAGCGCGAACACCTGCAGCGCGCGCATCGCCGGAAGACTACCGTCATAGGCGATCAGCACCGCGTCGCCCGCCGGTAGTTCGTCAGGACAGACGATCAGAGGCCGCGGCGTTCGCACCACCAGCTTGGCGATCACCGCCGACAGCGGCTCCTGGCTGCCGCCGAATCCGGTGTCGTGGCCGGCGATGGCGAGATCGCGGGTTTCTGTCGCGAGGCGAAAGCCGTCGGCCGCGTCGCCCTCGAACGACAGCGCTGCGCATGCGATCGACCGGCTGCGGCATTCGTCCGAGAACGCTGCCTGCAGGCGCTCGCGCGTGGCATCGGCTTGGCGTTTCAACTCGGTCTGCAGCTGGGTCTGGTAGGCCGACATGCCGATGCCGCCGAGCATCGGCGCTTCGATCTCGCCGAGATCGACGCCGGCGAGCCCCGTAAGGTCAGTGCCGGTCTGCTGCACCAGGCGGAACGCATAAGCGCGCGCCGCCAGCGACGACGGCGTATCGCCGAGCAAGACCAGGGTTCGCTTGAGCATGGACATGTTGGATCTCCCATTCCGGCCGTCTGAAGAGTGTTGGCCGCTGCTGTACGACGATCGTGGGTCGTCGGACGGCATGCCGGGCCGAGCTAGCTCGGGACACCACCATTGGCGAGATTGCCGCCCCCTTCGATGTGTCGCGATGACGCACGAGCGGCATTCGATCGCAGTCAACTCACCATGCGGCCGGAGACGAGGTCGGCTGCGGTTCCGCGTTGCGCCGATTGAAGAACGCGATGGGAGAATCTCGAGAGTCAGTTATTCTGCTACCTCTTGGGTATCAGCCATCGATGGAGGCCTGCCGTGGAGGAGTATTACGGACTGATCGAACTGATCCTGGTCGTGCTCTGCGTGGCAGTCGGCTGGCTGGTGCTGGAGCGCCAAGGCAAACGCCTCGACCGCGCCCGCGCCGAGCGCGACAAGGACCCCGCGCAATGAACAGTGACAGCGCCTTCAATTACTTCGAAATCCTGATGCTCGGACTGTTCGCCGCCGGCTGGGCCGTGCTCGAGTGGCAGGGGCGGAGGCTGGATCGTAAGCGCGAGGCGGAGAGGGAAAGAACAACCACCGAGCACGAACGCACCTAGCCCCGTCATGGCGTTAGTTGTGGCAACTACCTCCGCCGCGGCATCCGGAACGGCAGCATCGCTTGCACCACCGGCATGCGGAATCGGTCGAGGGAGAGGCTTTCGTGTACCAGCGTCACCTTCTCGCCGAGCAACGTCGTTTCCACCATCGAGCGGGCGTAGAACGGAGTGTCTTCGAGGGTGCGGACCAGCTTGACACTGGCTTCGCTGCGGGCGCTGCGGTCGACCTTCCAGCCTGAGCGCGGCAGCGGCAACAGTTGCGGCGGGGTGAATTCCTGCTTGTTGCCTTCGGCGTCGAACGTGACGGCGAGGTCGACCCGACTGCCGTCGCGGCGCTCGGCCTCGTACAGGATCACGGTCTTGTCGCGCATCGCGCCGCGCGCCCATTCCCAATGCCGGAATCCCGTCTCGATCGGCTCGTCGCCAGCGTTGGTGTCGAGATAGCCTTCGCCTCGCCACGACAGATTTGGCCGGCGCAGATCGACTTCGACCCGCGCGCGCGGCGCGATCGGCCACCAGCGATGATTGCCCTGTGGATTGAGGACGAAGAAATCCTTGGTGATCGCGACCGGCGTCACCCGGACGCGGCCTTCGATCCGGCCCGGCACCGGCGCGCCGGTTTCGCGGATGTTGATGGTCAGCGTCTTGCCGTCCCAGCCGAGATCGCTCGGCCCGATCAGGAAGGAGTTGACGTTGCGCGCGACGCGGCCGCGGCCGCGCTCGGTCATCGTCCAGCGCTTGCCGGCCTCGTGATACAGCGCGGCGTTGATGGCGCAGTGATCGAGCGGATCGGCCGGCGCACGGCGCCGCGCGAACGCGTAGTACGGCGAGAACACGCTGCCGATAAAGGCGATGATGGTGAGCCCTTCGCGGCCATCGTCGCTGATCGCGTCGATGTACCACCAGGCGTAGCCGTTGTGCGGAATGTCGACATTGAATCCGGCGCGGCGTTCGTCGGTTTCGTTAGGCCAGGCAATCATAATCTCACGTCGTCTTGGAAGCAGCCGGGCGAAGCGCAGGCTTCGGGCTGGCGGGTGTGAAGCCGAGATCGGCGAACAGGGTCGCCGCCGCAGCGCGACCCGACAGGGCGGCCATCGGCACGCCGGGGCCCGGGTGGGTGCTGCCGCCGGCCAGATAAAGGCCGGCGATCTTTGTACCCGCTCCGGGACGTTCGAACGAGGCACTCCAGCCGTGCGAGGCGCGACCATACAGCGCGCCGCCGGTGGCCGGGAACAGCCGGTTGAAATCTGCCGGCGTGGTCACCTGGGTCTTGCCCGGATCGGCATCGATCCGCAGGCCGCAACGCTGCAGCACGCCGAACGCGCGTTCGGCGGCTCGCGCGACCTCGGCTTGATCGAAGCTCTTGCGATCGCCGACCGGCGGCGCGTTGATCAGCACCAGCAATTCCTCTTCGCCGCCTGCCGCCAAGCGTGCCTCGTCGTCGATGCGGTCCTGCGCGCAGACATACACGGTCGGCTCGCTCGGCACCTCGCCGCGGCCGAAGATCTCGGTGAACTCCCGTGGATAATCCCGCGAGAAGAACACCGAATGGCGGCTCAGTGGGAAGCCCTCAGTTTTCGCCACCATGCTCCAGGTCATGGCCGACAGCGATCGCAACCGCGGCGCCAACGGTGCGGCCGCAGAGCGCACCGCTTCGCCGAACAGTCCGGCCGGCAGCGCACCGACATCGGCGTTGACGATCACCGAATGCGCTTCGATCCGCTCGCCGCTTTCCAGGACCACGCCGGCAGCGCGTCCGCCGGAAACCATCACCTCGCGCACGCTCTGCTCGTAGCGAATCGTGGCGCCGAAGCTGGTGGCGCAATCGGCGAGCGCCTGCGCCAGGGCATGCATGCCGCCTTCGATGATCCAGACGCCTTCGTGTTCGACATGGGCGACCAGCATCAGCGTCGCGGGCGCATCGAAGGGGGAGGAACCGCAATAGGTCGCATAGCGGCCGAACAACTGCCGCATCCGCGGATCGTGGAAGTAATCGCCGAGCGCTTTCCACATCGTAGTGAACGGGCGGATCTTGCGCAGCTCGAGCAGGCCGCTGAGGCCGCCGGCGGTCGCCAGCTTCGGCAGGCTCGGCGCGGTGGCGCGCAGGAATGGCTTTTCCAGAATCTCGTAGATGCGCCGGCTGTCGGCGCAAAACTGCCGATAACGCTTCGCTTCCGCAGCACCGGCGAACGCGCCGATCGCATCGGCCGAGCGGGCCTCATCGGCGAACAGGTCGAGATGCTGGGTGTCGTCCCAGGCGTGGCGGGCCAGGACCGACAAAGGTCGTAGGCGCACATGGTCGGAGAAGTTCAGGCCGATGCCGGCGAACAGCTCCTCGAACACCCAGCGCATCGTGAACACGGTCGGGCCGCTGTCGATCCGCGCCGGACCGATGGCCACTTCGCGCATTTTGCCGCCGGGGGCGGCGGCGCGTTCAAGCACGGTGACGTCGAAGCCGCGTGCGGCCAGCGTCAGCGCAGACGTCAGTCCCGCGACGCCGGCGCCGATCACTATGACGCGATTCCTCGCGGTCTGGTCTCGCATCCGTTTTCTCACTCCGGCTCAGCTGTCTTTGAGCCATATCATTGACAGGTGTCCACAATAACTTACAGTTTGGCATGACAAGTTAAACTGACACTTGTGCCTGAAGCGCGGGAGTGTGGCCATGGACGTGACCAATCGGATCGAGCGTGCTCTGACAGAAGCGCTCAATCAGGCCGACATGGCCGGATGTCCGCCGCGGCTGGCGGCAGCAATGCGCAGCGCGGTGTTCCCGCGCGGGGCGCGCGTTCGTCCGCGGCTCTGCCACAGCGTGGCGCTTGCTTGCGGCGAAGACAATCCGGGAATTACCGAAGCGGCCGGTGCCGCACTTGAGCTGATGCACTGTGCCTCGCTGATCCATGACGATCTTCCGTGCTTCGATGGTGCCGACCTGCGTCGCGGCCGCCCGTCGGTGCACAAGGCGTTCGGGGAACCGCTCGCGGTGCTTGCCGGTGACGCGATGATCGTGCTGGCGTTTCAGACCATCGCGCGGGCCGAAGGCCCGGCGGACCGCCTGCTGAAGCTGACCCAGATCATCGGCGGCGCCGTCGGCGTGCCGTTCGGCATCGTCGCCGGTCAGGCCTGGGAATGTGAGACCGAAATCAATCTCGCCCATTATCACCGCTCCAAGACCGGCGCGCTGTTCGTGGCCGCCACCGCTATGGGCGCGGCTTCGGCCGGCTCCGATCCGGAGCCGTGGCGGATGGTCGGTGAGAAGATCGGCGAAGCCTATCAGGTTGCCGACGATTTGCGTGACGCTGCCGCCGATGTCGAAGAGATCGGCAAACCGGTTGGGCAGGACGTCGCCCACGATCGCCCCAGTGCGGTGCGCGAGATGGGTATCGATGGCGCGATCTACCACCTGAAGTCGCTGGTGCGCGGCGCCGTCGAGGCGATGCCGGAATGCACCAATGGCAACGAGCTGCGGTCGCTGATCATGTCGGAAGCGACACGCCTGGTGCCGGCGAAACTGGCCGCGACTGCGGCCTGACGCGGCCGCCGGCTTGGCCTTCGCGGCTGGCCGGTGGTAGCACACCCAGATGGTCTCATTGAGCCTGCGTGACCGGCTGCTCGGCTGGCGCGATTCGATCCTGTCGAATCCGCGCTTTCAGCGCTTTGCAGCGGTGTTTCCGTTGATGCGTCCGGTCGCGCGCCGGCGTGCCGTGGCGATGTTCGACCTCGTCGCCGGCTTCGTCTATTCACAGATCCTGCTGGCCTGCGTGCAGCTCCGGCTGTTCGACATTGTCGCTGAGCGCCCGGCCACCGCCGAAGACCTTGCGGTGCGGCTGGGGCTGCCTGTGGACTCGTTGCGCGTGTTGCTCGATGGGGCGGTTGCGCTTCGGCTGCTCCAGATGCGCAGCGGCCAACGCTACGGCCTCGGCCAGCTCGGCGCCGAACTGCGCGGCAATCCGGGGGTGCTGGCGCTCGTGGCGCATCACGCCATGCTATATCGGGATCTTGCCGATCCGGTGGCGCTGCTGCGCGCGCCGCGCGGTGGGGGGGAACTCGCCGCGTATTGGGCGTATGTCCGGGGCGAGCGGCCGGGCGAACTGCCGGCCGATGCGATCGCGTCCTATACCGCGCTGATGGCGGCGTCCCAGCCGATGATCGCCCGCGAGGTGCTGCACGTCTATTCGTTCCGCGATCACCGCTGCCTGCTCGACGTCGGCGGCGGCGACGGCTCGTTCCTGTCGGCGGTCGCCGCGCAGGCGCCGCAGCTGCGCTGCATGCTGTTCGACCTGCCGGCGGTAGCCGAGAAGGCGGCCGCCCGGTTCGAGGCGAACGGCCTGAAGGGCAGGGCGACCGCGGTCGGGGGCAGTTTCACCACCGACCCGCTCCCCGAAGGCGCCGACATCGTTTCGCTGGTCCGGGTGATCCACGACCACGACGACGAGGTCGTCGAAGCGCTGCTGCGCGCCGTCCACAAGGCTTTGCCCGACAACGGGAAATTGCTGATCGCCGAGCCGATCGCCGGGCTTCCCGGGACGGCTGCGATCTCCGACGCCTATTTCGCCTTTTACCTTTACGCCATGGGCTCCGGGAAAGCCCGGAGCTTCCCTCGACTGCAGGCGATGTTGGAGAATGCGGGCTTCTCCCAGGTCACTTTGCACCCGGTTCCGATGCCGCTGGTTGCTTCCGTAATTACCGCATCCAAACGGTAGTTGTGTTAATCTGGCTTGACACTGTGATCCGTCAGTTTAGCATGACAGTCGGCGGCAGAGCTCTGCCGTTCGGAATTTGGAGTAAGCGATGGACACCATCGCGGTCGTACTCAAGCAGCCACAACAGGTCGAACTCAGTCGCTTGAGCCTTACGGCGCCGACTGACGACGACATCGTTGTCGATGTGGCTTGGAGTGGCGTCAGCACCGGTACGGAGCGGCTGTTGTGGTCGGGCCGGATGCCGCAATTCCCCGGAATGGGTTACCCGCTGGTCCCCGGCTACGAGTCGGTTGGCGAGGTCGTTGAGGCTGGATCGGCCACCGACCTGAAGCCGGGCCAGATGGTGTTCGTGCCCGGCGCGAAGTGCTTTGGCGAAGTGCGCGGCTTGTTCGGCGCCTCGGCGTCGCGGCTGGTGGTGCCCGCCAAGCGCGTGGTGCCGCTCGATTCGAAGCTCGGCGAGCGCGGCATTCTGATCGCGCTGGCTGCGACTGCTTATCATGCGATCGCCGCGCGCGGCGCGACACCGCCCGACTGCATCGTCGGTCACGGCGTGCTCGGTCGTCTGTTGGCGCGGATTTCGATCGCGCTCGGCAATCCGCCGCCGGTGGTGTGGGAGAAGAACCCGATCCGCTCCGGCGGTGCCGAAGGTTATGCGGTGGTCGATCCCGCATCCGACGAACGTCGCGACTATCGCAGCATCTACGATGTCAGCGGCGATCCAAAATTACTCGACACTTTGATCTCGCGCATCGCGGCCACCGGCGAGATCGTGCTCGCTGGGTTTTACAGCGAGCCGCTGTCGTTCTCGTTCCCGCCCGCTTTCATGCGTGAAGCACGCATTCGGGTTGCGGCGGAATGGCAGCCGCCGGACATCGGCGCCACCAAGGCGCTGATCGAAAGCGGCAAGCTCTCGCTCGATGGACTGATCACGCACCACCAGGAGGCGGCGTCGGCACCTGACGCCTATCGGATCGCTTTCGAAGACCCTGCCTGCCTCAAAATGGTTCTGAATTGGAGACCGAGCTGATGAACGTCGTTCCGCAGATCAGCCTGCAAGACGCACAACTCCGGGCCGAGGCGTCGGTTGAACCCGATGCCCCGGTGACGACTCCCGTCACCAAAGAAACCCAGATCATTGCGATCTACGGCAAAGGCGGCATCGGCAAGAGCTTCACGCTCGCCAACCTGTCTTACATGATGGCGCAGCAGGGCAAGAAAGTGCTGCTGATCGGCTGTGATCCGAAGAGCGACACCACTTCGCTGCTGTTCGGCGGCAAGGCCACTCCCACCATCATCGAGACCTCGTCGAAGAAGAAGCTCGCCGGCGAGGAAGTCACCATCAGCGATGTCTGCTTCAAGCGCGACGGCGTGTTCGCGATGGAGCTCGGCGGTCCGGAAGTCGGCCGCGGCTGCGGCGGTCGCGGCATCATCCACGGCTTCGAGACGCTGGAGAAGCTCGGCTTCCACGAGTGGGGCTTCGACTACGTGCTGCTCGACTTCCTGGGCGACGTGGTGTGCGGCGGATTCGGCCTGCCGATCGCCCGCGACATGTGTCAGAAGGTGATCATCGTCGGCTCCAACGACCTGCAGTCGCTGTACGTTGCCAACAACGTCTGCTCGGCGGTCGAATACTTCCGCAAGCTCGGCGGCAATGTCGGCGTCGCCGGCATGGTGATCAACAAGGATGACGGCACCGGCGAAGCTCAGGCGTTCGCCAAGGCGGCCGGCATTCCGGTGCTGTCGGCGATTCCCGCCGACGAAGGCATCCGCCGCAAGAGCGCCAACTACGAAATCGTCGGTCTACCGGACGGGCAGTGGGGTCCGCTGTTCGCCACGCTCGCCGAGAACGTCGCCACGGCACCGCCGGTCCGGCCGAAGCCGCTGACTCAGGACGGGTTGCTCGGCCTGTTCTCCAGCGACGTCACCGGGCGTGATGTCGTGCTCGAGCCGGCGACGATGGCAGATATGTGCGGCGCTGCGGTGCTGAACAAGCCGTCGCTCGAAGTGATCTACGACGAGGTCTGAGATCGGGTGATCGGGAGTTCGTCATGAGCGTCATGTCTCGCTATTCCGGCCCCGTCGCCGGATCGATCGTCGATGATGCGGCCGAGTTTTCGGACGTCGATACGTCGTCGATCAATCAGGCTGCGACGAAGAACGACGGCCTCGGCTGCCATGCCGGTGCCGCGCAGATGAAGGCGGCGGCGGAAGCCGCCGGCAAGAGCGACGTGCTCGAACGCTACGCCGCCGACTATCCGAAGGGGCCGCACGATCAGCCGCAGAGCATGTGCCCGGCGTTTGGTTCGCTGCGCGTCGGTTTGCGCATGCGCCGCACCGCGACCGTGCTGTCCGGCTCGGCCTGCTGCGTGTACGGACTGACCTTCGTGTCGCACTTCTACGGCGCCCGCCGCACCGTCGGCTACGTGCCGTTCAGTTCGGAAACGCTGGTCACCGGCAAGCTGTTCGAAGACATCCGCGAGGCGGTCTACAAGCTGGCCGATCCGTCGCAGTACGACACCATCATCATTACTAACCTCTGCGTGCCGACGGCGTCGGGCGTACCGCTCGATCTGCTGCCGAAGGAGATCAACGGCGTCCGCATCATCGGCATCGACGTGCCGGGCTTCGGCGTGCCGACTCACGCCGAGGCTAAGGACGTGCTGGCCGGTGCGATGCTCGAATACGCCCGCAAGGAAGCGGAGCAGGGCCCGGTGCAGGCGCCGCGCGGCGGCCGCAGCGAGCGCCCGACCGTGACGCTGCTGGGTGAAATGTTCCCGGCCGATCCGGTTGGTATCAACCTGATGCTCGATCCGCTCGGCCTCGCCGTGGGTCCGGTGGTGCCGACCCGCGAGTGGCGCGAGCTCTATGCGGCGCTCGACTGCCAGGTCGTTGCGGCGATTCACCCGTTCTACAAATCGTGCATTCGCCAGTTCGATCTCGCCGGCCGCAAGGTCGTCGGCTCGGCGCCGGTCGGTCACGACGGCACCGAGGCGTGGCTGGAAGCGATCGGCACAGCCTGCAACGTCGAACGCTCTAAGATCGACGCCGCCAAGAATCGCTTCCTGCCGGCCATCAAGGCCGCGCTCGCCGCCAAGCCGATCAATGCCCGTATCACTGTCTCCGGCTACGAAGGCTCGGAGCTCTTGGTCGCGCGGCTGCTGATCGAGAGCGGCGCGAATGTGCCGTATGTCGGCACCGCGGTGCCGCGCACGCAGTGGTCGGATCCGGATCGCGAATGGCTCGAGGCCAAGGGCGTGCGGGTGCAGTACCGCGCCTCGCTCGAGCAGGACTTCGCTGCGGTCGACGAATTCATGCCGGATCTCGCCATCGGGACCACCCCGGTGGTGCAGAAGGCGAAGACGATGTCGATCCCGGCCTTGTACTTCACCAACCTGATCTCGGCGCGGCCGCTGTTCGGTCCCGCCGGCGCCGGCTCGCTGGCGCAAGTGATCAATGCCGCGCTCGGCAACAAGGCGCGATTCGACGAGATGAAGGAGTTCTTCGGCGACGTCGGGCAGGGCTATGCCGCCGGCGTTTGGGAAGACACTCCGAAGGACGTTCCTGCCTATCGCGAGAAGTACAAGAAGCAGATCGAAGCCGCAGCCAAGAAGCGCAAGGCGGAGGAGATGATCTGATGCTCGTCCTCGATCACGATCGCGCCGGCGGCTATTGGGGCGCCGTGTACGCCTTCACCGCGGTGAAGGGCCTGCAGGTGATTATCGACGGTCCGGTCGGTTGCGAAAACCTGCCGGTGACCTCGGTGCTGCACTACACCGATGCGCTGCCGCCGCACGAACTGCCGATCGTCGTCACCGGCCTCGGCGAAGAAGAACTCGGCAAGCTCGGCACCGAAGGCGCGATGCACCGCGCCCACAAGGCCCTTGATCCCTATCTGCCGGCAGTCGTCGTCACCGGCTCGATCGCCGAGATGATCGGCGGCGGCGTCACGCCCGAAGGCACCGGCATCAAGCGCTTCCTGCCGCGCACGATCGACGAAGATCAGTGGCAGAGCGCCGACCGCGCGATCTCGTGGCTGTGGAAAGAATACGGCCCGAAGAAGATTCCCGAGCGCAAGCGCAAGGACGGCGAGAAGCCGCGGGTCAACATCATCGGACCGATCTACGGCACCTTCAACATGCCGTCCGATCTCGCCGAAATCCGCCGGCTGATCGAAGGCATCGGCGCCGAAGTCAACATGGTGTTCCCGCTCGGGACTCACCTCGCTGATATTCCCAAGCTGGTGAATGCCGACGTCAACGTCTGCATGTATCGCGAGTTCGGTCGGCTGCTGTGCGAATCATTGGAGCGCCCGTACCTGCAGGCGCCAATCGGCCTGCATTCGACGACGCGCTTCCTGCGCAAGCTCGGTGAGCTCACCGGCCTCGATCCCGAGCCGTTCATCGAGCGCGAGAAGAACACCACCATCAAGCCGCTGTGGGATCTGTGGCGGTCGGTGACCCAGGACTTCTTCGGCACCGCCAGCTTCGCGGTCGTCGCCACGGATACCTACGCCCGCGGCGTGCGGCATTTCCTCGAAGACGAGATGGGGCTGCCGTGCACCTTCGCGGTCTCGCGCTGCGTCGGCAAGAAGACCGATAACGGAGCGGTGCGTGCGGCGATTCGCCAGACTCCGCCGCTGATCATGTTCGGCAGCTACAACGAAAGAATGTACTTGGCCGAGACCGGTGGTCGCGCCGTGTACATTCCGGCGTCATTCCCGGGTGCTGTGATCCGCCGTCACACCGGCACGCCGTTCATGGGGTATTCCGGCGCCACTTATCTGGTGCAGGAAGTCTGCAACGCGCTATTCGACGCGCTTTTCAACATCCTGCCGCTCGGCAGCGACCTCGATCGCGTCGATCCGACGCCGGCTCGCCGGCATGAAGAATTGCTGTGGAGCGATGAAGCCAAGGCGCTGCTCGACGAAGTGCTCGAGCAGCACCCGGTGCTGGTGCGGATCTCTGCGGCAAAACGTCTGCGCGATGCCGCTGAAAACAGCGCGCGTCGTGCCGGACAGGAAAAAGTCACTACCGAGTTCGTCAGTAAAGCGCGTGCGGCGCTGCTCGACGGGCAATCGGTGTAACGATGATTTGAGCTAGAACAATGCGCTTCACAATGTCGCGACCAATTATGAGCAATCCAAGAGTGAGGAGATGATCGATGTCCGACTATGTCCACACCGGCCGTCGCTCGAGGGTTCTTCCGGATAGTGCTGCGTTCGAATGTCGGTTGATGTTCGGTGCGTGCTACGCGCTGTTTCTGACCCGCGCGATCGTGGCTCGTGCCATGCCGTGGCGCAAGAAATCCGGCTCCCAGGAATCGGTATTTAGCGAGGCTCACAACGCCGCGAGCGTGCTGGTGACGTCGTCGTTCATGGGAATGTAATTCGGGAATTTCGTCCGGCCTCCGCCGGACGGAAGGCTGCCGTTTTGGAGACGAAACGGTAAATCGCTGTCGTTTCGGAAACGATACGGCAATCGTTGCTGCCCTCGCTCGGGCAGCGTGTCGGCCGAAAGGCCATCACTAGGAGGTGACCAAATGAGTGACGGTTCCATCTCGGGACTTTCCGAAGCGGAAGCCAAGGAATTCCACTCGATCTTCGTGACCAGCTTCTTCCTCTTCATCGTCGTTGCGGTTGTCGCTCACATCCTCGCCTGGATGTGGCGTCCGTGGCTGCCCAAAGCGACCGGCTACGCGATGGACAGCGTTCATCAACTGACCTCGTTCCTGTGCTAAGGGGAGACGACTACTATGTGGCGAATTTGGCTTCTGTTTGATCCGCGTCGCGCGCTGGTCCTGCTGTTCGTGTTCCTGTTCGGCCTGGCCATCATCATCCACTTCATCCTGCTGAGCACCAGCCGGTTCAACTGGCTCGATGGTCCGCGTGCGGCGAAGGCGGCGTCGATCTCGCTGCCGTTCACTCCGCCGAGCATGCCGGTCTAATGGCGTGACTCACTGCTTGCCGGAAGGGCTGGGAAACGGACCGATCTGCCGGGCCCACACCCTTCCGGGAAGCGACATGGACTGGACGACGACGATGGATTTTCCCTGGCTCGCACGCGGAGGAACGATCGATGGCAATGCTCAGCTTTGAGAAGAAATACCGCGTTCGTGGCGGAACGCTAATCGGGGGCGACCTGTTCGATTTTTGGGTTGGCCCGTTCTACGTTGGGATCTTCGGGGTGATGACCGTGTTCTTCGCGCTGATCGGCATCGCGCTGATCGCGTGGAATACCGCGCTCGGCCCCACCTGGAATCTCTGGCAGATCAGCGTCAACCCGCCGGACGCGAAGTACGGTCTGGGATTTGCGCCGCTCGCCGAGGGCGGCATTTGGCAGTGGGTGAGCATCTGCGCGACTGGCGCGTTCGTCACCTGGGCGCTGCGTGAGGTCGAAATCTGCCGCAAGCTCGGCATTGGCTTCCACGTTCCGTTCGCCTTCAGCTTCGCGATCTTCGCTTACGTTACGCTGGTGGTGATCCGTCCGGTCCTGATGGGCTCCTGGAGCTACGGCTTCCCCTACGGCATCTTTACGCATCTCGATTGGGTGTCGAACACCGGCTACTCCTACGGCCAGTTCCACTACAATCCCGCGCACATGATCGCGATCACGTTCTTCTTCACCACCTGTCTGGCGCTCGCGCTGCATGGCGGCCTGGTGTTGTCGGCGCTCAATCCCGACCGTGGCGAACCTGTGAAGTCTCCGGAACATGAGAACACCGTGTTTCGTGATCTCGTCGGCTACTCGATTGGTACCATCGGCATTCACCGCCTCGGTTTGTTCCTGGCGTTGTCGGCTGTGTTCTTCAGCGCGGTCTGCATGATCATCAGCGGTCCGGTGCTGGCGGAAGGTGGTTCGTGGCCCGATTGGTGGAATTGGTGGCGCAACCTGCCGATCTGGAATCCGTAATTCAACCGGTCACAAGAGAGTCTTGTCATGGCCCAATACCAGAACATCTTTACGCAGGTCCAGGTTGAAGGACCTGCCTATGCGGGGGTGCCGCTACGTCCCGGCAGCTCTCCTCGCGAAACGCAGACGACCTTCAACTACTGGCTCGGCAAAATCGGTGACGCGCAGGTTGGCCCTGTCTATCTCGGGTTCACCGGTGTGTGCTCCTTGCTCTGCGGGTTCGTCGCGATCGAGATCATCGGCCTCAACATGTTGGCGTCGGTGGACTGGAGCCCGATCGAGTTCCTGCGCCAGTTCTGCTGGCTGGCACTCGAACCGCCGAAGCCGGAATACGGTCTGACCATTCCGCCGCTGAAGGAAGGTGGCTGGTGGCTGATGGCCGGGTTCTTCCTGACCGTCTCGATCGCCCTGTGGTGGGTTCGCACCTATCGGCGCTCGCGGGCGCTCGGGATGGGCACCCACGTGTCGTGGGCGTTCGCTTCCGCGATCCTGCTGTACCTGGCGCTCGGCTTCATTCAGCCGCTGCTGATGGGCTCCTGGAGTGAAGCACCGCCGTTCGGCGTCTTCCCGCACCTGGACTGGACCAACAACTTCTCGATCAAGTACGGTAACCTGTACTACAACCCCTTCCACTGTCTCTCGATCGCCTTCCTGTATGGCTCGGCCCTGCTGTTCGCCATGCATGGTGCGACCATCCTCGCTGTGAGCCGCTACGGTGGCGAGCGCGAAATCGAGCAGATGCTGGACCGTGGTACTGCACTTGAACGCGCTGCTCTGTTCTGGCGCTGGACGATGGGCTTCAACGCGACGGCCGAATCGATCCATCGTTGGGCTTGGTGGTTCGCGGTGCTCTGCCCGCTGACCGGTGCCATCGGCATCATCCTGACCGGTCCGGTTGTTGACAACTGGTTCGATTGGGGCGTGAAGCACGGCCTGGCGCCGCCGCGGTAATACAACCGCACGTCTATCTGAACGAATGATGCGCGCGCCTGATGGTATAAATCCAATCAGGCGCGCGTTGCTGCTTTCGGCTCCCGAGAAAGGCAGAGGCGGGCGGTTCTTTTGTACCGCTAGCTGATGACGAGGGAAGCGACCTGCTGTAAACGAAGCGCCTCCAACTCCGCCTGAGAGGCCAACAAACAAAGCCTGAGAAGACTTCAAACAATAGGGCTGAACTTGTAAGGACGCAGACGCCGGAGTGGAGGGACGAGTTCTTGCTGGAGGATATTTGCCCTGGTGCAAGTGTTCAAATCTCCGAAGGAGTCGCTGGGGGATCTCGGTGCACAATCTGCCGCGAAGCTGATCGCCGCTGCGACCGATGTCGCGCTGGTGGTCGATCCGCAGGGTGTGATCCGGGACGTAGCGTTTACTAGAGAGGAACTGGCCCACGAGCTGGACGGCCAGAGCCGTTGGCTCGGCGCGCGGCTCGTTGACATCGTCACCTCTGATACCCAGCCGAAGATCCGCGAATTGCTGCTCGACGCCACCGTGCGCGACGCCCCGACCTGGCGGCAGGTCAACCATCCTTCGCCGAACGGCGAAGACATTCCCGTGCTGTATTCCGCGATCAACTTTGGGCGAGACGATCGCCTGTTGGTGGTAGGGCGTGATCTGCGTCAACTCGCCATGATGCAGCAGCGGCTAATCAACGCGCAGCAATCGATGGAGCGCGACTACATCCGGCTGCGGCACGCCGAGACGCGATATCGGCTGTTGTTCCAGGTGTCTTCTGAAGCGGTGATGATCGTGGATGCGGCGAGTGAACTGATCGTCGACGCCAATCCGGCGACGCTGGCCATGTTCGATACCAGCGCGCCCGAGGCGTTGAATGCGCCGGTGATTGGATTCGTCGACGGCGCCGATCAGCAGACTGTGTTGAACCTGTTCGCCGATGTGCGCTCCACCGGCCGCGACGGACGCGCCCGAATCAAGCTGGCCGATGGCCGCCGCGAATGTGAGTTGTCGGCGTCGCTGTTCCGCCAGGAAAACGCATCGCTGTATCTGGTGCGGCTGGCGTCGCACGGCGCGCCGCCCGAGGCCGGCAGCGCCAAGACCGCGTCGCTGCTGCTCAACTATTTCGAATCCGCCGCCGATGCGCTGGTGATTACGCAATATGACGGCCGGGTGGTCCGCGCCAATCTGGCGTTCCTGGAGATGGCGCAGCTCGGCAGCGCCGAGCAGGCGCGCGGCGAGCTGCTCGATCGCTGGCTCGGCCGCACCGGCGTCGACCTGTCGGTGGCGCTCGCCAATCTGCGCCAGAGCGGGACGATCAAACTGTTCGCCACCGTACTTCGCGGCGAGTACGGCGCGGTCGCCGAAGTCGAAGTTTCGGCGGTCGCCCTCAAGGATAGTGACGACAAGCCTTGCTTCGGCTTTGCGATCCGCAATGTCGAGAAGCGGCTGACCACGGCGGCGACGTCGAAGCGCGAACTGCCGCGCTCGGTGGCGCAGCTCACCGAACTGATCGGCCGGGTTCCGTTGCGCGACCTCGTCCGCGAGACCACCGACGTGATCGAAAAATTGTCGATCGAGGCGGCGCTGGAATTGACCGGCGACAATCGCGCTTCGGCTGCGGATATGCTCGGACTGAGCCGCCAGAGCCTCTACGTGAAATTGCGCCGGTACGGTCTGGCGGAACATGCGCCGGAAGGAGACGGAGCCGATGAGTAACAGTGTGGCCGTGCGTCCAGCGCCCTCGGCGGTGCTCGAGGTGCTGCACCCGATCACCTGGTTTCCGCCGATGTGGGCGTTCGGCTGCGGCGTGGTGTCGTCCGGCGTGCCGATCTCGTCGCGCTGGGTGGAAGTGATTGCCGGCATCGTGCTGTGCGGCCCGCTGCTGGTCGCCACTAGCCAGGTCGTCAACGACTGGTTCGATCGCGACGTCGACGCCATCAACGAACCGAACCGTCCGATTCCGTCGGGCCGCATTCCGGGTCGCTGGGGCCTGTATCTGTCGTTCCTGTGGACCGCGGCCTCGCTGCTGGTCGCCAGCCAGCTCGGCGCCTGGGTGTTCGGCGCCGCTGTGCTCGGCCTGGTGCTGGCCTGGATGTATTCGATGCCGCCGTTCCGCCTGAAGCAGAACGGCTGGCTCGGCAACGGTGCCTGCGCGATCACCTATGAGGGCTTCGCGTGGTTCACCGGCGCCGCGGTGATGCTCGGCGGCCTGCCGCCGTGGTGGATCGTCACGCTCGCGCTGCTCTACAGCGCCGGCGCTCACGGCATCATGACGCTCAACGACTTCAAGTCGATCGAAGGCGACATCAAGACCGGCGTCGGCTCGCTGCCGGTCAAGCTCGGCGTCGACAACGCCGCGCGGGTGCTCTGTGCCGTGATGGCGATCCCGCAGGTGATCGTGGTGGCGCTGCTGCTGTCGTGGGATCGGCCGATCCAGGCCGGCATCGTCGGCTTCGTGCTCGCCGTCCAGCTCGCCTTGATGGTGCGGTTTCTGCGCTCGCCGGTCGAGCGCGCCACCTGGTTCTCGGGCCTCGGCGTCGCGCTGTATGTTTCCGGCATGATGGCCAGCGCCGTCGCCGTTTCATCGTTCGGAGCAGCTTGATCATGATGCGACCGCTGTCGTGGCTCGGCATTATTCGGATGGGGCTGGTGCAGACCGGCCTCGGTGCGATCGTGGTGCTGACCACCTCGACGCTGAACCGGGTGATGGTGGTGGAGCTGGCGCTGCCGGCGATGCTGCCCGGCGCGCTGGTCGCGATTCACTACGCGCTGCAGGTCTTCCGTCCCGCCTGGGGCCACGGTTCGGATCGCGGCTCGCGCCGCACGCCGTGGATCATCGGCGGCATGGCGGTGCTGGCGCTCGGCGGCTTCCTGGCTGCGGTCGCCACCGCCTGGATGACGGTGCAACCGCTGTTCGGGACGGCGCTCGCGATCGTCGCGTTCTGTCTGATCGGCGGCGGCGTCGGCGCGGCCGGCACTTCGCTGCTGGTGCTGCTGGCCAAGCGCACTGACGAGAAACGCCGCGCGGCGGCGGCCACGATCGTCTGGGTGATGATGATCGCAGGCTTCATCGTCACCACCGCGATCGCCGGCCAGTTGCTCGACCCGTTCTCGCCGCAGCGCCTGATCGCGGTGTCAGGCGGCGTGTCGCTGATCGCGATGGTGCTGACCTTCGCGGGTGTGTGGGGCGTCGAAGGCCGCGCCGCGGTCGCGGCGCCCGCGGCTGCGCCGAAGGGCTCGTTCCGCAAGGCCTTCCTCGAGGTCTGGCACGAGCCGCAGGCGCGGCGGTTCGCGATCTTCGTGTTCGTGTCGATGCTCGCCTATAGCGCGCAGGATCTGATCCTGGAGCCGTTTGCCGGTGCGGTGTTCGGCTTCACGCCGGGCGAGACCACCAAGCTGTCGAGCGTGCAGCACGGCGGCACGCTGATCGGCATGGCGATGGTGCCGATCATCGGCGCGCTGTTCCCGAAAACGCGCGGCAATCTGCAGATCTGGACGATCGGCGGCTGTATCGCATCGGCGATCGCGCTGCTCGGGCTGTCGTCGGCCGCGATCGTCGGCCCGAGCTGGCCGCTGCGTAGCACCGTGTTCATGCTCGGCGTCACTAACGGCGCCTACGCGGTCGCGGCGATCGGCTCGATGATGGAATTGGTCGGCGCCGGCGGCGAGCATCGCGAAGGCGTGCGGATGGGACTGTGGGGCGCCGCGCAGGCGATCGCGTTCGGCATCGGCGGCTTCATCGGCACGCTGGCGAGCGATCTGGCGCGCCTGGTGCTGGGGGCGCCCGCTTTGTCCTACGCGGCGGTGTTCGCCGCGGAAGCTGGTTTGTTTGTGGTGTCGGCCGCGATGGCTGTGTGGGTGCATCGCGCGCAAAATCGTCGTGACGTTGATTTGACCAATGCAGCAGTCGCCGGAGGTTGAAATGAGTGATAGCTCCGCAATTTATGATGTCGTTGTCGTCGGCGGCGGCCCTGCCGGCGCTACTGCGGCGTGCGATCTGGCGCGCGCCGGCAAGCGGGTGGTGCTGCTCGACCGTGCCGGCCGCATCAAGCCATGCGGCGGCGCGATCCCGCCGCGCGCGATCCGCGATTTCGCGATTCCCGACAGCATGCTGGTCGCCAAGATCAACGCCGCGCGGATGGTGTCGCCGAGCAATGTCGAAGTCGACATGCCGATCGACGGCGGCTTCGTCGGCATGGTCGACCGCGAGCATTTCGACGAGTGGCTGCGCCAGCGCGCCGCGACCGTCGGCGCCGAACGGCGCACCGGCCTGTTCAAGCGGTTCAGCCGCGACGAGTCCGGCGTCAACACCGTGCACTATGAAGGGCGCGGCCCCGACGGGTCGATGATCGACCAGACGGTGCGCTGCCGTGCGATCATCGGCGCCGATGGTGCGGTGTCCGGCGTGGCGCGGCAGTTCCTGAAGGATGCCGACCGCGTGCCGTTCGTGTTCGCCTATCACGAGATCATCAAGGCGCCGACGGCGGAGCAGAAGGCCGCCTATGAAAGCCGCCGCTGCGACGTGTACTACCAGGGCCACGTCTCGCCGGATTTCTACGGCTGGGTGTTCCCGCACGGCAATACGGTCAGCGTCGGCACCGGCTCGATGCACAAGGGCTTCTCGCTGCGCGATTCGGTCGCGGAGCTGCGCAAGCAGACCGGACTCGACGAGGTCGAGACCATCCGCAAGGAAGGCGCGCCGATCCCGCTGCATCCGCTGCCGCGCTGGGACGACGGCCACAGCGTGCTGCTCGCCGGCGATGCCGCGGGCGTGGTCGCGCCGGCCTCGGGCGAGGGCATCTACTACGCGCTGCTCGGCGGCCGGCTCGCCGCCGAAGCGGTCGAGGAATTCCTGCAGACCGCCGACGCCAAGGCGCTGAAGCTGGCGCGCAAGCGCTTCATGCGCGGCAACGGTTCGGTGTTCCGGATCCTCGGCCTGATGCAGTGGTATTGGTACGCCAACGACAAGCGCCGCGAACAATTCGTCAGCATCTGCCGCGATCGCGACGTGCAGAAGTTGACGTGGGACGCCTACATGAACAAAAAGCTGGTCCGGGCGAAACCGATCGCCCACGTCCGGATCTTCTTCAAGAACCTGGCCCACATGACGGGGCTGGCTTCGGTCTGATACCTGCAGGCGGTGGCTTGTGAATCCGATCTTTGTTGCGGCCGCCGTCGCAATCTTCGTTGGTCTGCTCGGCGGCTCGCTGACCGACACCGGGACTTGGTACCAAAGCCTGGTGAAACCGTGGTGGCAGCCGCCGGACTGGGCGTTCGGTCCGGCCTGGACGGTGATCTTCGCGCTCGCCGCGATGTCGGCGGTGTACGCCTGGCGCGGCGCCCGCACCCGCGCGCAGCGCGACTGGGTGATCGGCCTGTTCGCCGCCAACGGCTTCTTCAACGTGCTGTGGAGCATGCTGTTCTTCACGGTGCGGCGGCCGGACTGGGCGCTGCTCGAAGTGCCGCTGCTGTGGCTGTCGGTGCTGGCCGGCGTCGTGGTGTTCTGGCGCAGCGCCCGCACCGCGAGCTACTACCTGCTGCCGTATCTGGTCTGGGTGACGTTCGCCGCCTACCTCAACTGGACCGTGGTCGCGCTGAACACGCCGTTCTGAACGCGCGGCGATGCTGCGGTCGCATCGAGAACTGCCATGCAGATGATGTCCGAACTGTTCGCCAGCGGCACCGTGGTCGACGCGGTGCTGATCTTCCTGCTCGTCGAGGCGATCGGGGTGATCGGCTACTGGCTGTGGCGCAAGCGCGGCATTGCGCCGGCCGATTTCCTGCCGGGCATGATCTCCGGCGCGCTGATGCTGCTGGCGCTGCGCGCCGTGCTCGCCGGCGCGGGCTGGATGGTGCCGACGCTGTGCCTGCTGGCTGCAGGCGGTGCGCATCTGGTCGACGTGCTGCGCCGCTGGCGCTGAAGACCGGGCAGGGCGCGGCCACGAGCGTTCCCGGCGCGGGCAGAGAGCTTCCCAAACACGAAGGGCTTCGGTTCTGGCGAACCGAAGCCCTTGTGATTTTCAAGCGTCAGTAAATCGGAGCGACTTACTTGAGGGTGGCCAGATAGGCGACCACGTCCTTACGCTGCTGCTCGTTGGCGAGCTTGAAGGTCATCTTGGTGACGCCGACCGCCTGATCAGCCTTACCCTTATCGGTCAGGAACTTCTTCAGGAACGCGTTCGGATCGTTCAGGTAGTTGATGATGTTGTCGGCGGTCCAGACCAGACCCGCTTCACCCGAATTGTGGTTCAGCGGCGAATAGGTGAAGCCAGCCGCGGTACCGGCCTTACGACCGACGACGCCGCCCAGAGCCGGACCGACCATGTTCTTGTCGGCGCGGTGGCAGGTCATGCACTGTTTGAACACCGCCTCACCCGCCTTGGCGTCCTGGGCCGAGGCAGTGCCGATCGACAGAGATCCGGCGGTAGCGGCGATGCTGAGAATTGTGAGAAGTTTTTTGACCACGTCTCTCTCCTTAAGAACCCGTCTTGGCGTCAAGCGACCCCGGGCCTCGTAGGCCACGACAAACAGTCGCATCCAAACCCGTTCTGATCGGTTCTGTAAAGTCGTTCTAACACGGTTGGACACCGATCGTTCGATGCGATTGTGCTAGATGACGTTGATCTGTCGAAATTATATTACCGGTTAGACAATTCGGCTAATTTTCCGTTCCCAGGCTGCAACCGACCCTTGTCAAGGGTGCGTAACCTGAATAAGTCCTTGGGAGCACGGCGGTGTTCTGGACAATGCGTCGTATTGACGCCCCGTCGTGTGCGAGCGGAGCTCATGGCGTCAAAGTCCGTTCATGCCGACATCACCCTTCTGCTCGATATGGAGGGTGTGATTCGCGAAGCCACCCTGTCTCCGACGATGGCGGCCGAGAGCGTGGACGGTTGGCTGGGGCGTCGCTGGAGCGACATCGCGGGCGCCGAAGGCGGCGACAAGGTTCGCCGCATGGTCGAAGACGCTCGCCGCAGCGGCATCTCGGCTTTCCGCCAGATCAATCAGCCTTTCCCGAGCGGCGTCGAAATCCCGATCGAATTCACCACGATGCTGCTGGGCGATCGCACCGGCATGATCGCGGTCGGCAAGAACATGCAGGCGGTCACCGAGCTGCATTCCCGGCTGATCGCTGCGCAGCAGGCGATGGAGCGCGACTATTGGCGGTTGCGTGAATTGGAGACTCGCTACCGCCTGGTGTTCGACGCCGCCGCCGATGCGGTGATGATCGTCTCCGCCGGCGACATGCGCATCGTCGAAGCCAACCGGGCGGCGGTGAATGCGATCAGCCGCGTCGAGCGCGGCAATGACGACCTTGCGGGGCGCGATTTCCTCGCCGAAGTGGCGGCTGCCGATCGCGATGCGGTGCGCGACATGCTGGCCCAGGTGCGCCAGCGCGGCACCGCACTCAGCGTCCTCGTTCATCTCGGCCGTTACGACCGCGCCTGGATGCTGCGCGGTTCGCTGATGTCGTCCGAGCGTCGCCAGGTTTTCCTGCTGCATTTCACCCCGGTGACCACGACTCCCGCGATCGACGACGTCGACGATGATGCCGTGCTGCGCGGGCTGATCGATCGCATTCCGGACGGGTTCGTCGCACTGGATTCTGAAGGCGTCGTTCGTCACGCCAACCAGGCGTTTCTCGATCTGGTGCAGATCGGCTCCAAGCCTGCGGCGGTCGGACGATCGCTGGGCGGCTGGATGGGCCGTCCGGGCGCCGATCTGTCCAGCTTGCTGACGCTGCTGCGGCGCTACAAGACGGTGCGGCTGTTCCAGACGACGATCCGCGGCGAGCTCGGCACCGAGACTGAAGTCGAGGTCTCGGCCGTCGACGGCGAGGACGACCAATACATCGGCGTTCTGATGCGCAATGTCGCGCGACGCCTCGACGCTGCGGACGACCACGATGCCTTGCGTCAGGCGCTCGGCCCGATCAGCAAGCAGCTCGGGCGATCCTCGCTGCGCAAGCTGGTGAAGAACGCCGTGAGCATTGTCGAGCAGCACTACGTGAAGGAAGCGCTGTTGCGATCCAAGGGCAATCGCACGGCAACTGCCGAACTGCTCGGATTGAGCCGGCAGAGCCTTTATGCAAAACTCAACCGCTACGGCTTCGACGACAAAGGTGTCGTTGCTTCTGCTGCCGACGGTGCAGAGGGCGCCTCAGACGACGCAGAGGATTGAGTGGCAGGTCATGCCTCTGGCAGCCCCGCATTCGGGACCGCCGATCTTTCGAATTGCGAACGTGAAGAGATCCACCTCGCCGGCTCGATCCAGCCGCATGGCGCGCTTCTGGTCGTCAGCGAGCCGGATCATCGCATCATCCAGGCCAGCGCCAACGCCGCGGAATTTCTGAATCTCGGAAGCGTGCTCGGCGTTCCGCTCGCCGAGATCGACGGCGATCTGTTGATCAAGATCCTGCCGCATCTCGATCCCACCGCCGAAGGCATGCCGGTCGCGGTGCGCTGCCGGATCGGCAATCCCTCCACGGAGTACGACGGTCTGATGCATCGGCCTCCGGAAGGCGGGCTGATCATCGAGCTCGAACGTGCCGGCCCGCCGATCGATCTGTCCGGCACGCTGGCGCCGGCGCTGGAGCGGATCCGCACGGCGGGCTCGCTGCGCGCGCTGTGCGATGACACCGCGCTGCTGTTTCAGCAGTGCACCGGCTACGACCGGGTGATGGTGTATCGCTTCGACGAGCAGGGCCACGGCGAAGTGTTCTCCGAGCGCCACGTGCCCGGGCTCGAATCCTATTTCGGCAACCGCTATCCGTCGTCGGACATTCCGCAGATGGCGCGGCGGCTGTACGAGCGGCAGCGCGTCCGCGTGCTGGTCGACGTCAGCTATCAGCCGGTGCCGCTGGAGCCGCGGCTGTCGCCGCTGACCGGGCGCGATCTCGACATGTCGGGCTGCTTCCTGCGCTCGATGTCGCCGATCCATCTGCAGTACCTGAAGAACATGGGCGTGCGCGCCACCCTGGTGGTGTCGCTGGTGGTCGGCGGCAAGCTGTGGGGCCTGGTTGCCTGTCACCATTATCTGCCGCGCTTCATCCATTTCGAGCTGCGGGCGATCTGCGAGCTGCTCGCCGAAGCGATCGCGACGCGGATCACCGCGCTTGAGAGCTTCGCGCAGAGCCAGTCGGAGCTGTTCGTGCAGCGGCTCGAACAGCGCATGATCGAAGCGATCACCCGTGAAGGCGATTGGCGCGCAGCGATTTTCGACACCAGCCAATCGATCCTGCAGCCGCTGCACGCCGCCGGTTGCGCGCTGGTGTACGAAGACCAGATCAGGACCATCGGCGACGTGCCTTCCACGCAGGATGTGCGCGAGATCGCCGGGTGGCTCGATCGCCAGCCGCGCGCGGCGGTGACCTCGACCGCGTCGCTCGGTCTCGACGTGCCGGAGCTCGCGCATCTGACGCGGATGGCGAGCGGCGTGGTCGCGGCGCCGATTTCGGATCATCGCGGCGAGTTTCTGATGTGGTTCCGCCCCGAGCGCATCCACACCGTTACCTGGGGCGGCGATCCGAAGAAGCCGTTCACGATGGGCGATACACCGGCGGATCTGTCGCCGCGGCGCTCCTTCGCCAAATGGCATCAGGTTGTCGAAGGCACGTCCGATCCGTGGACGGCCGCCGATCTCGCCGCGGCTCGCACCATCGGTCAGACCGTCGCCGACATCGTGCTGCAATTCCGCGCGGTGCGGACACTGATCGCCCGCGAACAGTACGAACAGTTTTCGTCCCAGGTGCACGCTTCGATGCAGCCGGTGCTGATCACCGACGCCGAAGGCCGCATCCTGCTGATGAACGACTCATTCCGCGACATGTTGCCGGCGGGTTCGCCATCCGCCGTCCATCTCGACGATCTCGCCGGGTTCTTCGTCGAATCGAACGATTTCCTGCGCAACGTCGCCGAACTGATCGATCACGGACGCGGGTGGCGCGGCGAAGTTCTGCTGCGCGGCGCCGGCAACCGCCCGTTGCCGCTGGCAGTGCGCGCCGATCCGGTGACGCGGACGGAGGACCAGTCGCTCGGCTTCGTGCTGATCTTCAGCGACGCTACCGATCGTCGCACCGCAGATGCCGCACGCACGCGTTTCCAGGAAGGTATTCTCGCCAGCGCACGTCCCGGCGTGCGGCTCGACTCCAAGTCCGACCTGTTGCACGAGAAGCTGCTGTCCGCGCTGGTCGAGAACGCGCAGCTTGCCGCATTGGAAATTACTTACGGCGTCGAGACCGGACGCATCGCCGAGCTGCTCGAAGGCGTCCGCCAGTCGATGCTGCGCACCGCCGAAGTGCTCGGCCATCTGGTGCAGCACGCGGCGCGCACGGCCGGCAGCGACAGCTCGAGCAATGGCTCGCAGAACAAGAAGTAGCGCTGCGTCTCTCAGCCGCAGGCGCGGCAAGCGCAGAGACTGGTTAGGCGTCGAGATGCTGCTGCACCGCGACCGACAGTGCGATGTTGCAGGTGAACGCCACCGCGCCTTCCTCGATCACCGCCGCCGCATCGGGAGCCGCAGCACCGGCCCGCTCCAGCGCCTCGCGATAGTCGGTCTTCAACGTCGCCGGATCACCGATTGCCGAAAAGTCGTAGTGGGCGAGTTCGCCGGCACTGAGCTGCATGGTCTTCTCCAGCAGCCGACGCACGATCTGTCCGCCGTTGAGGTCGCCGAGATAGCGGGTGTAGGCGTGCGCGATCAGGCGGCTGCCGTCGCCTTCGCTCACCTCCGCGATCCGCTCTGCATAGGCTTCGGCAGCCGGCAGCACCGGCAGCCGCTCGTGCCAATCCGCACCGGCAAGCGCGGCGAGGTCGGATTCGATCGCCGGCGTGCGTGCCAGCGGATGCGCGGCGAGCGGCGCCAGGATCGGATTGTCGCGGTGTCGCTCGATGCCGGCTTCGATCGCCCGATAGGCCGGATGTAGATTGCGCAGCAGCAGCGTGTAGCCGTCGCGCCCTGCGGTGCCGTGCAAAATCTCGGAGAGGATGCCCGATTTCTCGGCTTCGAGATGCAGCTGTCGGGTCCGCACATACAACGCGGTGACGACACTGTCCGCGCCGCGTTTCGCTGCTTCCACCACCATACCAGGCCTCCAATGCAGGAGGCCTTATAGCAGAAATCGAATCGCGAATGCGAACCCGCGTCAGCTCTTGTTCCGCGCGGCGTGGACCAGCGCGCGGGCGAGCCGCGGCGCGGTTGCCCCATCGACCGCATAACCGTCCGCTCCGATCGAGCGGATCAGTTCCGGCCGGAGCAGCAGCAGCGGGCCGCCGAGCAGGATTGCCACATCGCGATTGCGCGAGTCGCGGCGGATGTCCTGGACGTAGCGCTTGAGTTGATCGAGGTGGCGATCGCCGCCGACCGAAAAGCCGACGACGTCGAACATACGGTCCTGCACCAGGGACATCATCTCGCGACGCGTGTTGAAAGGGCCGGTCCAGATGTCCCAGCCGTCGCGCCTGAAGAACTCTGCGACCATCGTCAGCCCGAAGCTGTGTTGCTCGCCATCCAGCGTGGTCAACAGCACAGTGCCACCACCACTGGCACGGTGATCATCGGCAACGCTTTCGCCGAGATGGCGAAGAATTCGTTGCAGCCGACTAACCCCGAGCGTGACGTTGAGGAAGTTCGCGCTGTCGTGCTCCCACATCTCGCCGAGGCGCTGCGCGGCCGGCGCGAGCAGGTTGAGGAAGATCAATTCGGTGGCAGTCCCCCGCGCGATAAGACTCTCCACGTAGTCGAAGGCAGCAGTCTCGTCGTGACCGAGAACCAACAGGGTGAAGTGCTGCACACCGAAAGGCGTACCAGGATCGACCGGGGCGGACATGTTCGAAAACGAGATCGTGTGCAGCTTAATTCGGGAATGGGTGAGCGTTCGAAGCGATAGGGCAATGGCAGAGGTCTGGGGCCGGGGGCGTGCTCGCCAGAGCGGCTCCGGGATCGGAGGGGGTAGGGGTGTCACCGGGAGGGTGGCCGGTTCGGCGTCGGCAATGGCCGCGATCGGAGGGTCGTCCCAGTCCGTCATGAGCGGTACTCCCTGACCTTCGACTTAAGGCTGACGGCCGACAGACCGTCAAGTTTAATTTACGTATGGTTTGATTGACAGTGGCATGAGTGGAGACTAGCCTTTGTTGATCAGCCGCACTTTAGGGAGTGGCGCGGTGCATCATCCGTCAGCATCAGATCAAGAAAAAGAGGGTCTCGGTGCGACAGTCCCGGCCTCCCAATCTAACGTTCCGGTATCGCACCACCGCGACACGCACGTGTCAAACGTTCTTTACATGAAGAGCGCGGAGGGTGCTTTGCCGCACAATGGCACCGCTGGTGCGGTTTCTCAGCAAAAGCAGACGGTTAAGATGCTCTACACGCCCGAAGAGCGGGTTCGCCGGGACGCAACAAAATGGACGCTGGTGCAGGGCATCCTGGCGCCGGTCCAGTTCGTGGTCTTCCTGATCAGCCTCGGCCTGGTGCTCCGCTATCTCGGAACCGGCGACGGCTACGCCGCTGCGACCGTCTCGGTCGTGATCAAGACTTTGGTGCTCTACACCATCATGATCACCGGCGCGATTTGGGAGCGCGAAGTCTTCGGCTGTTACTTGTTCGCGCCCGCGTTCTTCTGGGAGGACGTGTTCAGTTTCCTGGTGCTGGCGCTGCACACCGTCTATCTGGTGATGCTGTTCCTCGGCCTCGGCGATGCGCGTGATCAGATGTACGTCGCGCTTGCGGCCTATGCGACTTACGTCGTCAACGCCACCCAGTTCGTGCTCAAGCTGCGCGCCGCGCGCCGCGACGAGCGTCTGGCTGGCCTGCGCGAGCCCTCGGTGTCCGGGAGCCGCGCATGACCGTTCATGTCACAGGTTGTTCGACCGCGACCGCGGATCAACTGGTGTCTCGCGAAATCCGCACCGAGAGCGGGCAACGCGAAGTGTTCTGCGGGCTGACCGGCATCGTCTGGCTGCATCGCAAGATTCAAGATGCGTTCTTCCTGGTGGTCGGTTCGCGCACCTGCGCGCATCTGGTCCAGTCGGCCGCCGGCGTGATGATCTTTGCCGAGCCGCGGTTCGGCACGGCGATCATGGAAGAGAAGGATCTCGCCGGTCTCACCGACGCCAATGACGAGCTCGACCGTGTGGTGACGCAGCTTCTGGCGCGTCGTCCGGACATCAAGCTGCTGTTTCTGGTCGGCTCGTGCCCGTCGGAAGTGATCAAGCTCGATCTGTCGCGCGCCGCGCTCCGCCTGTCGCAGCGGTTCTCACCCGGCGTTCGTATCCTCAACTACTCGGGCAGCGGCATCGAGACCACCTTCACCCAGGGTGAAGATGCCTGTTTGGCGTCGCTGGTGCCGGAACTGCCGGCCCAGACCGATACCAAGCCGTCGCTGCTGGTGGTCGGTTCGCTCGCCGACGTGGTGGAAGATCAGTTCGCGCGGATGTTCGAGGCGCTCGGCGTCGGCAACGTCGCGTTCTTCCCGCCGCGCAAATCGACCGCGCTGCCCAGCGTCGGACCGAACACCAAGATTCTGATGGCGCAGCCGTTCCTGCCCGACACCGTGCGGGCACTGGAAGAGCGCGGCGCCAAGCGTCTCGCGGCGCCGTTCCCGCTCGGCGTGGAAGGCACCACCGGCTGGCTGCGTGCGGCTGCCGATGCGTTCGGTGTCGACCCGGCGAAGTTCGAGCAAGTCACCGCGCCCAATCGCGCCCGCGCCGAGCGCGCGCTCTCTGCGTTCAAGAGCGAGCTCGGCGGCCGGCGAATCTTCTTCTTCCCCGACTCGCAGCTCGAGATCCCGCTGGCGCGCTTCCTGTCGCGTGAACTCGACATGCAGCTCGTCGAAGTCGCCACGCCGTATCTGCACCGCGAACATCTCGCCGAAGAGCTGAAGTTGTTGCCGATCGAAGTCGCGCTGACCGAAGGTCAGGACGTCGACGATCAGCTCGACCGCTGCCGCATCGCGCGTCCCGATATCGTGGTGTGCGGCCTCGGCCTCGCCAATCCGCTCGAAGCGGAAGGCATCACCACCAAATGGTCGATCGAACTCGTGTTCACCCCGATCCAGGGTTACGAGCAGGCGGCCGATCTCGCTGAATTGTTCGCGCGGCCGCTGGTGCGGCGCGCCAAGTTGGTGGCCTGACCATGCAGCTCACCGTATGGACCTATGAAGGCCCTCCCCATGTCGGCGCGATGCGCGTTGCCACGGGTATGGAGAAATTGCACTACGTGCTGCACGCTCCGCAGGGCGACACCTACGCCGATCTGTTGTTCACGATGATCGAGCGCCGCAACAAGCGGCCGCCGGTGACCTACACGACGTTCGCCGCGCGCGATCTCGGCAAGGACACCGCCGAGCTGTTCATGAGCGCGGCCCGCAATGCCTATGCGCGCTTCAAGCCGCAGGCGATGATCGTCGGCGCGTCCTGCACCGGCTCGCTGATTCAGGACGATCCGGGCGGGCTCGCCAAGTCGCTCGGGTTCTCGATCCCGGTGATCCCGATCGATCTGCCGGCGTATCAGCGCAAGGAAAACTGGGGCGCGTCCGAGACGTTCTATCAGCTGGTGCGCGCGATCGCCGGCCCGAAGGCGCCGCCGCCCGGCACCAAGCGTGCTGAGCGCGCGCCGGGCCAGCGCGCCAAGTGCAATCTGCTCGGGCCGACCGCGCTCGGCTTCCGCCATCGCGACGACATCACCGAAATCACCAGGCTGCTCGGCCAGCTCGGCATTGACGTGAACGTGGTGGCGCCGATGGGCGCGACGCCAGCGGATCTGACCCGTCTCGGCGAGGCCGACTTCAACGTCGTGCTGTATCCGGAAGTCGCCTCGCAGGCGGCGTCCTGGCTGCAGCGGATCTTCCATCAACCGTTCACCAAGACGATTCCGATCGGCGTGTCGGCGACGCGCGAATTCGTGCGCGAAGTCGCGGGCCTTGCCGGCGTCGATCCGGAGCCGGTGCTGGCTGCGGCCTCGACCCGGCTGCCGTGGTACTCGCATTCGGTCGACTCGACCTACCTGACCAACAAGCGCGTCTTTATCTTCGGCGATGCCACCCATGCGATCGCCTCGGCGCGAATCGCGTCGGAGGAGCTTGGCTTCAAGGTGGTCGGGCTCGGCACCTACAGCCGTGAATTCGGCCGCGACGTCCGCGAGGCGGCGGCGAAATACGGCGTCGAGGCGCTGATCACCGACGACTATCTCGAAGTCGAAGCCAAGGTCGCCGAACTGCATCCGGAGCTGGTGCTCGGGACCCAGATGGAGCGCCACATCGCCAAGCGCCTCGGCGTGCCCTGCGCGGTGATCTCGGCGCCGGTGCACGTCCAGGATTTCCCCGCGCGCTATGCGCCGCAGATGGGATTCGAAGGCGCCAATGTGATCTTCGACACCTGGGTCCATCCGCTGATGATGGGCCTCGAAGAGCATCTTCTGGCGATGTTCAAGGACGATTTCGAATTCAAGGACGGCGCGCTACCGTCACATCTCGGCACCGGCCACGCACCGGCTTCCGCGCCCGCAGCGGCGGAGGTCGCCGTTGCGCTGCCGCAAAGCGCGCCGGTTCTCGACGGTGCAGCATCTAACCCGGCTCCGGTCGCAACCGCCCCCACAGGGGCCGTGTGGGCGCCGGAAGCCGAAAAGGAACTGCTGAAGATACCGTTCTTCGTCCGCGGCAAGGCTCGCCGAAATACCGAGCGCTTCGCCAACGAAAACGGTGTCGCAACCATTACTGTCGAGACCTTGTACGATGCCAAAGCGCACTTCGCCCGCTGACAAGACCCCGGTTCGGGTCGTCATCGTCACGCTGGACAGCCATTTGTCCGGTGCCGCCGCACGTGCTCGCAACGTGTTGCGGAAGGATTATCCCGGAATCGAGCTGACGGTGCACTCCGCCGACGAGTGGGGGAGCGACGGACACGCGCTGCAGCGCTGCCTCGCCGACATCGCCACCGGCGACATCATCATCGCCACCATGCTGTTCATGGACGATCACGTCCGTGCGGTAATGCCGGCGCTGCAGGCGCGGCGCACCGAATGCGACGCGATGGTGTGCTGCATGTCGGCCTCCGAGGTGGTGAAGCTCACCCACATCGGCAAGTTCGACATGAGCGCCGAAGCGCTCGGCATGATCAATTGGTTGAAGAAGCTGCGCGGCAAGAAGCACGAGGGCTCGGCCGGCAAGGGCGAGATGAAGATGCTGCGGCAGCTGCCGAAGCTGCTCCGCTTCGTGCCCGGCACCGCGCAGGACATGCGCGCCTACTTCCTGACGCTGCAGTACTGGCTGGCCGGTTGCGAGCAGAACATCGCCAATATGGTGCGGTTGCTGATCGACCGCTACGCGAGCGGTCCGCGCAAGGGTCTGCGCGGCGTCGCCAAGGTCGAGCCGCCGCTCGAATATCCAGATATCGGGGTGTACCACCCGAAGATGAAGGGCCGGATTGCCGAGTCGGTCGACAAGCTGCCGACGGGCCCGAGCGAGGCCAAGGGCACGGTCGGCGTGCTGCTGCTGCGCTCCTATCTGCTCGCCGGCAATGCCGGGCATTATGACGGCATGCTGGAGACGTTCGAGGCCAAGGGCCTGCGCGTGATTCCGGTGTTCGCTTCGGGCCTCGATCAGCGCCCGGCGATCGAGCAGTTCTTCATCAAGAACGGCCGTCCCACGGTCGATGCGGTGGTGTCGCTCACCGGCTTCTCGCTGGTCGGCGGTCCCGCCTACAACGACTCCAAGGCGGCCGAAGACATCCTCGCCGCGCTCGACGTGCCGTATCTGTCGGCGCATCCGGTCGAGTTCCAGACGCTGGAGCAGTGGGCGACGTCCGATCGCGGCCTGATGCCGGTGGAAAGCACCATCATGGTGGCGATCCCCGAGCTCGACGGCTGTTCCAACCCGATGGTCTATGGCGGCCGCTCCGACGGCGGCGACGTCGCCTGCCCGGGCTGCGAGAAGTTCTGCAAGTTCGAGCGCAACGAAAGCGGCGGCGACATGCATGTCTGCAGCGAGCGCGCCGAAATGCTGGCGTCGCGCACCGCCAAGCTGGTGGCGCTGCGCCGGAGCGAACGCAAGGACCGCAAGGTCGCTGCGGTGCTGTTCAACTTCCCGCCGAACGCCGGCAACACCGGCACCGCGGCGTTCCTCGGCGTGTTCGAGTCGCTGTTCAACACGCTGAAGGCGATGAAGGCCGAAGGCTACACCGTCGAGGTCCCCGAAAGCGTCGACGCGCTGCGTGAGGCGATCATCAACGGCAATGCGGCACGGTTCGGCGCCAATGCCAACGTCCATGCCCGCGTGATGGCCGGCGATCACGTCAAGAACGAACGCTATCTGCGGGAGATCGAAGCGCAGTGGGGTCCGGCGCCCGGCAAGCAGCAGAGCGACGGCTCGTCGATCTTCATTCTCGGCGAGCGCTTCGGCAACGTGTTCGTCGGCGTGCAGCCGGCGTTCGGTTACGAAGGCGACCCGATGCGGCTGCTGTTCGAGAAGGGGTTTGCGCCGACGCATGCCTTCTCGGCGTTCTATCGCTGGATCAAGCAGGATTTCGGCGCCCACGCGGTGCTGCATTTCGGCACCCACGGCGCGCTGGAATTCATGCCCGGCAAGCAGACCGGCCTGTCCGGCACCTGCTGGCCCGACCGCATGATCGGCGATCTGCCGAACATGTATCTGTACGCCTCCAACAACCCGTCCGAAGGCGCGATCGCCAAGCGGCGGTCGGCGGCGACGCTGGTCAGCTACCTGACTCCGCCGGTCGCGCATGCCGGCCTGTATCGCGGGCTGCTCGAGCTGAAGTCTTCGCTGGAGCGCTGGCGCGGCCTGACGCCGGAGGAAGAGACCGAGCGCGCGAATCTCGCGACGCTGGTGCAGGCGCAGGCCGCCGGCCTCGACCTTGCCCCGGCCGAGCCGGCCTGGACCGCCGAAGAGGCGGGGGCGACCATCGCCAAGCTCGCCGACGCCGTGCTCGAGATGGAATACGCGCTGATCCCGCACGGCCTCCATGTGGTCGGCAATGTGCCGTCCGAAGAGGAGCGGGTCGAGACGCTGGAAGCCGTTGCCGATGCGATGCACGGCAAGCGCCCCGACAAGTCCTTGCTCGAAGCGCTGGTGCGCGGCGGCCATCCCGAACATCTGTCCGGCAATGGTCCCGAGGCTCAGGCCAATCTCGACATGCTCAAGGAGCTGGCCGGGATCGACAAACTGCTCGCCGAAGATCACGAACTCGCCGCGATCCTGCGCGCGCTCGACGGCAAGTTCATCCGTCCGGCGCCGGGCGGTGACCTGCTGCGTACGCCCGCGGTGCTGCCGACCGGCCGCAACCTGCACGGCTTTGATCCGTTCCGGATTCCGTCGGCCTACGCGCTCCAGGACGGCGCCAAGCAGGCGCAGCGGCTGATCGACAAGCACATCGCCGAGGGCAATCCGCTGCCCGAGACGGTCGCGATCGTGCTGTGGGGCACCGACAACCTCAAGAACGAAGGCGCGCCGATCGGCCAAGCGCTGGCGCTGATGGGAGCCCGGCCGCGGTTCGACGGCTACGGCCGTCTCGCCGGCGCCGACCTGATCCCGCTCGAAGAGCTGGGCCGGCCGCGGATCGACGTGATCATCACGATGTCGGGCATCTTCCGCGACCTGCTGCCGCTGCAGATCAAGCTGCTCGCCGAAGCCGCCTTCATGGCGGCGAGTGCCGAGGAGCCGGCCGACCAGAACTTCATCCGCAAGCATTCGCTGGCCTACCAGGCCGAGCACAAATGCGACATGGAGACGGCGTCGCTGCGGGTGTTCGGCAATGCCGACGGTGCCTACGGCTCCAACGTCAACCATTTGGTCGAGAACAGCCGCTGGGAAGACGAGGACGAGCTCGCCGAGACCTATACCAAGCGCAAGAGCTTCGCTTACGGTCTCAAGGGCCAGCCGGTGCAGCACGCCGAACTGCTCAAGAGCGCGCTCGCCGACGTCGATCTCGCCTATCAGAATCTCGACTCGGTCGAGCTCGGCGTCACCACCGTCGATCACTACTTCGACACGCTCGGCGGCATCAGCCGCGCGGTGCGCAAGGCGAAGGGCGGCCAGGCTGCGCCGGTGTATATCGGCGATCAGACCCGCGGCGCCGGCACCGTCCGGACGCTGTCGGAGCAGGTCGCACTCGAGACTCGCACTCGGATGCTGAATCCGAAGTGGTACGAGGGCATGCTCAAGCATGGCTACGAAGGCGTGCGCCAGATCGAAGAGCACGTGACAAATACTATGGGCTGGTCGGCAACCACGGGTGAAGTCGCGCCGTGGGTGTACAAGCAGCTCACCGAGACCTTCGTGCTCGACCCTGAAATGCGGGCACGCCTCGCCGCGCTCAATCCGGTGGCTTCGGCGAAGGTCGCCAACCGCCTGATTGAAGCGCACGAACGCAACTACTGGTCTCCGGACCCGGAAATGCTCGAGACCCTGCGCAAGGCAGGCGAAGAGCTCGAGGATCGCCTGGAAGGCGTGGGAGTGGCCGCATGAACATCCTGACTGATCCCAATAAGCTCAAGACCTCGGGCTGCGCCGACGTCAACGCGTCGAAATGCGCCGAGGGCGACGGCGAGGGCAGTGTCCAGGTCCAGCTCGACCCCAACCTCAACATCGGCACCGCCAAGGTGTTCTCGATCTACGGCAAGGGCGGCATCGGCAAGAGCACGACCTCGTCGAACCTGTCGGTGGCGTTCTCCAAGCTGGGCAAGCGCGTGCTGCAGATCGGCTGCGATCCGAAGCACGACTCCACCTTCACGCTCACCAAGAAGCTGATGCCGACGGTGATCGACGTCTTGGAGTCGGTGAACTTCCACTCCGAGGAGGTACGCCCCGAAGACTTCGTGTTCGAGGGCTACAACGGCGTGATGTGCGTCGAGGCAGGCGGTCCGCCGGCCGGCACCGGCTGCGGCGGCTACGTCGTCGGCCAGACCGTCAAGCTTTTGAAGGAGCACCACCTGCTCGAAGATACCGACGTGGTGATCTTCGACGTGCTCGGTGACGTGGTGTGCGGCGGCTTCGCCTCGCCGCTGCAGCATTCCGAGCGGGCGATGATCGTTGCCGCCAACGATTTCGATTCGATCTTCGCCGCCAACCGCATCGCCGCGGCGATCCAAGCGAAGTCGAAGAATTATGCCGTCCGTCTGGCGGGAGTGATTGCCAATCGCAGCCGCGAAACCGACCAGATCGACAAGTTCGGCGAGCGCACCGGCATCAAGCGCGTCGCGCATCTGCCGGATCTGGATGTCATCCGAAAGAGCCGTCTGAAAAAGATGACGCTTTTTGAGATGGATCACACCCCAGAAATTGAAGCTGTGCAAAATGAGTATCTTCGGCTCGCGACGGAATTGTGGGAGGCGAAGGAACCCCCGGTCCAGGGCAAGCCGCTGAAGGATCGCGACATCTTTGATCTCTTGGGATTTGATTGATGGCGTTGGGCAGCTACATCGAGCGACGCGGCGAGCTTGAAACCTATTTCGATCGCACCGCGGCCGACACCTGGGCCAAGCTGACGTCGGATGCTCCCGTCAGCGGCATTCGCGCCACCGTGCGCGCCGGCCGCGACGAAATGCGCAACACGCTGCTGTCGTGGCTTCCCGCCGACATGACCGGCACCCGGCTGCTCGACGCCGGTTGCGGCACCGGCGCGCTGTCGATCGAGGCGGCGCGGCGCGGTGCCAAGATCGTTGCGATCGATCTGTCGCCGACATTGGTGGCGGTGGCGCGCGAGCGTCTGCCGGACGACATCGATCCGGCCGCGATCGACTTCCGCTCCGGCGACATGCTCGACCCCGAACTCGGCGAGTTCGACTTCGTGGTCGCGATGGACTCGCTGATCCACTACCTGCCGCACGACATCTGCCGCATGTTGGCGACGCTGGCGTCGCGCACCCGGCAATCGATGGCGGTGACGTTCGCGCCGAAGACTCCGCTGCTGACGCTGATGCATTTCGTCGGCGGTTTCTTCCCGCGCGCAGACCGTGCGCCGGCGATCGAGCCGATCAGCGAAAAGACGCTTCGTGGCCTGGTGGCGGAAGATCCGCTGCTGGCGCAATGGCAGCCCGGCCGCACCCATCGGGTGTCGTCCGGCTTCTATACCTCGCAGGCCCTGGAGATGGTTCGACGATGAGCCAAGTGGCGGCGACTTTGGCGAAAGGCTGGATGCGTCTCGGGACGCGTTTCCTGCCGTTCGCTGACGCGGCGACGAAGGAGCTTCCGCTCGGTCGTCTGCTGCGTCTGTCGCTGTTCCAGGTCTCGGTTGGTGCTTCGATCGTTCTGCTCAACGGCACCCTCAATCGGGTGATGATCGTCGAGCTCGGCGTTACCACACTGCTCGTTTCGCTGATGGTGTCGCTGCCGCTGGTGTTCGCGCCGTTCCGCGTGCTGATCGGCTTCAAGTCCGACCATCACCGCTCGGTGCTCGGCTGGCGCCGGGTGCCGTACATCTGGATGGGCACGCTGCTGCAATTCGGCGGCTTCGCCATCATGCCGTTCGCGCTGCTGGTGCTGTCGGGCGAGGGCGCTTATCCGGCGGTGTACGGTCAGTTCGGCGCAGCGCTGGCGTTCCTCTTGGTCGGCGCCGGCCTGCACACCACACAGACCGCCGGTCTTGCGCTCGCCACCGACATCGCGCCGGAAGACTCGCGGCCGCGGGTCGTGGCGTTTCTGTATGTGATGCTGCTGATCGGCATGACCGGCAGCGCCGTGATCTTCAGCGAACTGCTGCGCGACTTCAGCGAGCTCAAGCTCATTCAGGTGATTCAGGGCGTTGCGGTGGTGCAGCTGCTGCTGAACATCGTTGCGTTGTGGAAGCAGGAAGCCCGTAACCCGGCACTGACCGCCGCCTCGCGGCAGCGTCCGCAGTTCGGCGAGTCCTGGGCGCAGTTCCGCGCTGCCGGCGGCTCGACCCGGATGCTGGTAGCGGTGGCGCTCGGCACAGCCGGCTTTTCGATGCAGGACATTTTGCTGGAGCCGTTCGGCGCGCAGGTGCTGCAGCTCACCGTCGGTCAGACCACGGCGCTCACGGCATTCTTCGCAATCGGCACGCTCGCCGGCTTTGCGCTGGCGGCGCGGACGCTCGGCCGCGGCGGCGATCCGTATCGGCTCGCAGGGCTCGGTGCGATGATCGGCATGTTCGCCTTCGCAGCGGTGGTGATTTCGGCGCCGGCGCAGTCGGTGCTGCTGTTCCGTGTCGGCACTGCGCTGATCGGTCTCGGCGGCGGCCTGTTTGCGGCCGGCACGCTGACCGCGGCAATGGCCGTCGCGTCAGGCAGCGACTCGGGAATGGCGCTCGGCACGTGGGGCGCAGTGCAGGCAACCGCCGCCGGCGGCGGAATCCTGCTCGGCGGCGGCATTCGCGACGCCGTCGCTTCGCTCGCCAGTGACGGCACGCTTGGTGCCGTGCTGTCGGGGCCGGCAATTGGTTACTGCTTCGTTTACTACATCGAGATCGCGTTGCTGTTTGCAACGCTTGTTGCGGTCGGTCCGCTCGTGCGCACGACACGAACGAACTACGCGCAGTCGTCAGCCAAATTCGGCCTTGCCGAATTTCCAGGTTAACTAAGAGGAAGGGGTCTGTCCCATGCAACCCGGAGCGTATTTGGACTTAGCACAGGTTACCCTGTACGTATTTTGGATCTTCTTCGCTGGCTTGCTGTTCTATCTCCGCCGGGAAGACAAGCGCGAGGGCTATCCGCTGGTGGCTGATGCCGGCAGCGGCACTCGCCTGGCGAAGATCGGCGTGCCTGCGCCGCCGGATCCGAAGACCTACCTGCTGCGTGGCGGTGCGACCAAGACCGTGCCGTCGACCAGCAACGACCGCCCGAACGTGGCGCTCACTCCGGCCGCTCCGTGGCCGGGTGCGCCGTTCGTCCCGACCGGCAATCCGTTCGCCGATGGCGTCGGCCCGGGCTCCTACGCGCAGCGCGCCGATGTGCCGGAACTCGGCCTCGACAACCTGCCGATCATCGTTCCGCTGCGTGCCGCCAAGGGCATGTTCCTCGATCCGCGTGACCCGAACCCGGTTGGTATGCCGGTCGTCGGCTGCGACGGCGTGGTCGGTGGTACGGTGACCGAAGTGTGGGTCGACCGCGCCGAAGTGCTCGCCCGCTACCTCGAGGTCGAGGTTGCCAAGAGCCGCAAGCGCGTGCTGCTCCCGGTGCCGTTCGCGCTGATCAACGATCCGTTCGGCAAGGTGTCCGTCGACGCCATCCGCGGCGATCAGTTCGCCGGCGTCCCGACCACCTCGAAGGGCGATCAGGTCTCCAAGCTCGAAGAAGACAAGATCTGCGCGTATTACGGCGCCGGCACTCTCTACGCCACGCCGCTGCGTTCGGAGTCGCTCGTATGATCGACAGCCCCAGCCAGTTTCGTGAGCTTCCATCGCCCTTGCCGGAGGGAGAGCGCGTCATCTGGCAGGGGAAGCCGACCTACAAAGGGTTGGCCATCAGGTCCTTCCACATGCGGGCCGTGGCGATTTATTTCGTCCTGCTGATCGCGTGGAAGGCCTGGTCGAACTGGTCGAACGGCCAGTCGCCGGCGGAAGCGTTGACGTCCGCGTCGATGCTTCTGATCCCGGCGGCAGCCGGTCTCGGTCTGCTTGCACTGCTCGTCTGGCTGTTCCGCCGGGCGACCTGCTACACCATCACCTCAAAGCGCGTGCTGCTTCAGATGGGCGTGGCGCTGCCGATCACGATCAACATCCCGTTGACCCGGATCGCCAACGCCGACCTCCGCCAAAATCGTGACGGCAGCGGCGATATCCCCCTGCGGATCATCGACGACAAGCGCGCATCCTACGTTCTGCTGTGGCCGCATGTGCGGCCCTGGTACATCAATCATCCGGAGCCGATGCTCAACTCGGTCCCGGACGTCGCCACCGTCGCTGCCAAACTCACCGAGGCAGTGAAGGCGCAAACCGACAGCTCCGCGGTGGCGATCATGCAATCCACCAGTAGCGGCCCAGAAGACGGTCCGCTGCCAAGTCCCACCGCACCGGCAGTAGCCTAATAACCGGAGATCGAGATGAGCGAGGCCGCGCACAATCTCAATGTTCCGAAGGGCGCTTTGATCGCGGCTGCGGCGGTCGTGTTGTTCACGATCGCTGTGGCGGCAACCGCCCAACTGACCGGGGTTGGTCATTCCCGAATGACCCCTCCGGCGATGGTCGAAAGCCTCGACCTGAACTTCGAAGACAGTCCCGACGGCGCCGTGCTCGTGTATCGGACCGCCGATCGCAGCCTGGTGAAGTCTTTGCAGCCGGGTCAATCCGGCTTCGTCCGCGTGGTGTTGCACGGCATGGCGCGTGATCGCCAGAAAGCCGGCGTCGGCTCGGAGCCGTCGTTCAAGCTCGCCCGCTACGTCAACGGTCAGTACACGCTGACCGATCCGGTCACCAGCAAGGTGATCGACCTCAACGCGTTCGGCGCCGACAATCTCCGCGCCTTTTCGCAGTTGATGCCCGCCGGCAACGGCACCGATCAAACCACCTCCAATAACGAGATCCTCAACGAGAAGGGCGCTTCGAAATAAGCATGTTCGGACTAGGGAAACGCACGAGCTTCGACGTCCCCTGCACGGTCGAGATCGAACAGACCTCGGAAACCCTGCATGCGCACGTCGTCCTCGACGGCGACATCGAAATCGGACCCGGCGACGAGGTCCTGGTTCATGATGCGCCGACCCACGTCGACTTCGGCGAACGTTTGGTCGTTCGTCGCACCGCAACCGTGGTCCGTGCCGGTCTTCTCGACAAGATTCGTGCGCGGTTCGAAGGCTACCGTGAACTGACCGAACTGTACGAAGTCAGCTTTTCGACCGGGAGGGTTCAATGATTCCAATGGAGGGTGGCGCCCAAGGCGCACTCCGAACGCGACCAGACATCAAGGGTAGCGTCGACAGCCTCAACATCGCCAAGCAAGACACCATCCTGACGCCGCGGTTCTACACCACCGATTACGCGGCGATGGACAAGCTGGACGTCAGCCTGGTGCGGGCCGAATGGACCGCGATGATGAACGAGCTGCGTGCCGACTATAACAAGTCGCACTTCAAGAAGACCGACGAGTTTCTGAACAGCGACCTCGACAAGCTGCCGCCGGAGCTGCGCGCCGAGTTCAAGGACTTCCTGGTGTCGTCGCTGACGGCCGAGTTCTCCGGCTGCGTGCTCTATGCCGAGATCAAGAAGCGGATCAAGAACCCGGAGATCCGCGAACTGTTCGGCTTGCTGAGCCGCGACGAAGCCCGCCATGCCGGCTTCATCAACGAGATCCTCAAGGATCACGGCATCGGCGTCGACCTGTCGTTCCTGACCAAGGTCAAGAAGTACACCTACTTCCGGCCGAAGTTCATCTTCTACGCGACCTATCTGTCGGAGAAGATCGGCTACGCCCGCTACATCACGATCTATCGCCAGATGGAGCGCCACCCGGAACGCCGCTTCCACCCGATCTTCAAGTGGTTCGAGCGTTGGTGCAACGACGAGTTCCGGCACGGCGAGGCGTTCGCTCTGCTGATGCGCGCCGATCCGTCGCTGCTGTCCGGCGTCAACAAGCTGTGGATCCGGTTCTTCCTGCTCGCGGTGTTCTCCACGATGTACGTCCGCGACCACATGCGCCCGGCGTTCTATGAGGCGCTCGGCGTCGATGCCACCGACTACGGCATGCAGGTGTTCCGCATCACCACCGAGATCTCCAAGCAGGTCTTCCCGGTGACGATCAACCTCGACGATCCGCGCTTCCTGCAGAACCTCGAGCGGCTGCGCATCGCCGCGGAGAAGATCGACCGCAGCCACAGCCAGGGCCTGCTCGGCAAGTTGAAGCGGCCGTTCTACGCCGCCTCGGCGGCGCTGGCTTTCGGCCGGCTGTTCCTGCTGCCGGCCAAGCGCAACGAACTGCCGCGCGTCATCGGCCTGCGTCCGGCGTGGTGAGGGGGATGGTGTGATGGTCAGCTACCTCGGCCCACCGATCTTCGCAGCCTTCGTCTGGTGGTTCTCCACCGGAGCGGTGCTGCTCCTGGTCGGCAGCGTCGGCCGCTCTGAATTGCTGCGGGCGGTGTGCGCCGGGGGAATGCTCACCATCGCCCTGTGCGGCCTGTCGGTCACCGCGCACGACGTCAGCGTCGGCGCCGCCTATATGGCGTTCAGCTGCATCATCTTCCTGTGGGGTGCGCAGGAGATCGCGTTCCTGTCGGGCTGGCTCACCGGCCCGCGGGCCGAGCCGTGCCCGCCCGGCGCCAAGGGCTTCGCCCGCTTCAGCTACGCGCTGCAGGCGATCATCTATCATGAGATCTGCCTGCTCGCCTGCGGCGGCGTGGTGCTGGTGGTGACGCTCGGCGCCGAAAACCAGGTCGGGCTGTGGACCTATGTGGCGCTGTGGGTGCTGCGCCAGAGCGCCAAGATCAATCTGTTCCTCGGCGTGCCCGTCACCAATGACGAGCTGATGCCGGATGCCGTCCAGTTTCTGAAGACCTACTTCGCCCGCAAGCCGGTCAGCGCTTTCTTCCCGATTTCGGTGACGATGGCGACCGCGGTGCTGGTGGTTATGATCCAGCGCATTGTCGAAGTCGCGGATACGCCGTTTGAAGTAGTCGGACTGACGCTGGTCTCGACGCTGTTCGCGCTCGGTGTCGTCGAGCATTGGTTCATGCTGCTGCCCCTGCCTGCCATCACGCTGTGGAGCTGGGGCATTCGTCCAGGTTTCTCGCCGGAGAACATCGTCATGGAACAGAAACCCTCCGCTCCCATCGCTGCTGCATCCGCGCAGGGATCGCCTGCGCAGCTCTCAGAAGCTCCGACGGCCGCTGAGGCTCGTCCCGCCGCGCCGCAGCTCGTTGTCGTTCCCACCGCCCGCGCCGAAGAGGCGCAGCCGAAGGCGCGCCAGCTGTGCGCCCGGCAGCGGCTGGAAGATCAGTTCCGCCAGACCTTCCTGGAGCAACATCCGCGGAGTGGCTTGGCAACGGCACGGGTCGCAGAACCCGCCGCGACGCTCAACGGGAGGACGTCATGAACTACGAAGCCTATTTCAAGCGGCAGATCGAAGGCCTCCATCGCGAAGGTCGCTATCGCGTGTTCGCCGACCTGGAGCGTCATGCGGGTGCGTTCCCGCGTGCGACCCACCACCGGCCCGAGGGCACCAATGAAGTCACGGTGTGGTGCTCTAACGACTATCTCGGCATGGGCCAGCACCCGGCGGTGCTGAGCGCGATGCACGAGGCGCTGGACTCCTGCGGCGCCGGCGCTGGCGGCACCCGCAACATCGCCGGCACCAACCACTATCACGTGCTGCTGGAGCAGGAACTCGCGGCGTTGCACGGCAAGGAAGCCGGACTGCTGTTCGCCTCTGGCTACGTCTCCAACTGGGCGACGCTGTCGACGCTGGCGTCGCGGATGCCCGGCTGCGTGATCCTGTCGGACGAGCTGAACCATGCCTCGATGATCGAAGGCATCCGTCACAGCCGCAGCGAGACCCGGATCTTCGCGCACAACGATCCGCGCGACCTCGAGCGCAAGCTTGCCGATCTCGACCCCCATGCGCCGAAGCTGGTGGCGTTCGAGTCGGTGTACTCGATGGACGGTGACATCGCGCCGATCGCCGAGATCTGCGACGTCGCCGACGCCGCCAACGCCATGACCTATCTGGACGAGGTCCACGGCGTCGGCCTGTACGGTCCGAACGGCGGCGGCATCGCCGACCGCGAAGGCCTCAGCCACCGCCTCACCGTGATCGAAGGCACGCTGGCGAAGGCGTTCGGCATCGTCGGTGGCTACATCACCGGCTCGGCGGCGCTGTGCGATTTCGTCCGCAGCTTCGCCTCGGGCTTCATCTTCTCGACTTCGCTGCCGCCGGCGGTCGCCGCCGGCGCCTTGGCGAGCGTCCGCCACATCCGCTCCTCCTCGGCCGAGCGCGAACGCCATCAGGATCGTGTCGCGCGGCTGCGGATGCGGCTCGACCAGGTTGGCGTCGCCCACATGCCGAACCCGAGCCACATCGTGCCGGTGATGGTCGGCGATGCGGTGCTGTGCAAGCAGATCAGCGACGAGCTGATCAACCGCTACGGCATCTACGTGCAGCCGATCAACTATCCGACTGTGCCGCGCGGCACCGAGCGGCTGCGGATCACGCCGTCGCCGCAGCACACCGATGCCGACATCGAGCATCTGGTGCAGGCGCTCTCTGAAATCTGGGCACGGGTCGGCCTCGCCAAGGCCGCCTGAGCCCGTTCCTGATCTACCCGAGCAAGACTGGCGCGCGCCCTCCGGCGCGCGCCTTTGTCTTTGAAGGGCTTGGTGCCTGTGTCTGCCCCTTACCCCGACCGTCTCCCCGCGAAGGGCGGGGAGAGGGAGCCTGCTGTGCTTCGGGGTGCGGCAGAGCCCACACGGGCGCGTGCAGTTGAAAGTCTCGGTCTCGGGCTCGGCCTAACCTCTCCCCGCGCGCGGGGAGAGGTCGGATTGCGCAGCAATCCGGGTGAGGGGGCGTTTCGGCATAGCCGAGCCTCAGAAATCTGCGACGGCGGAAGGCCGGGCTCAGCGGATCAGGACCGCCGGCCCCCTCCGTTCAGCCCCGCTTGCCGCGCGGCGACGGCCGGGTCAGGCGCATCCGGCCATGGGTGCGCGGCAGGAAGTGCGAGCCCTCGGCCTTGATGAACTCAAGCATCGCTCGCGCGGGCGGCAGCAGCACCTTGTCCTTGCGGCTGACCACGAACCACTGCCTCACCACCGGCAGCCCCTCGACATCGAGGATCACCAGCCGCCGCTCGTCGAGCTCGGTGGCGACGGTGTGGGCCGAAATGAAAGCGACGCCGAGCCCGGCGATCACCGCCTGCTTGATGGTCTCGTTGCTGCTCATCTCCATGCCGATCGGCGGGCTGATCCCGGCGCCGCCGAAGAACTGCTCCATCAGGCTGCGGGTGCCGGAGCCGGGCTCGCGGGTGACGAAGGTCTCGTTTGCCAGCTCGCGCGGCGCGATGTTGTCCTTGCGCGCCAGGCGGTGCGCGGTCGGGGCGATGATGACGTGGGGGTGGTCGCCGATCAGGTGGACGTCGACTTCGAGGTCGACCGGCGGACGCCCCATGATGGCGATGTCGAGCTCGTAGTTGCGCAGCTCCGCGCCGATCTCCTGGCGGTTGCCGATCGACAGGTGCACGTCGATCTTCGGATGGCGCTTGAGGAAGCCGGAGATCGCGAACGGCACGAAGTACTTTGCGGTCGACACCGCACCGATCGAAATCCGCCCCGCCGTCTTGCCGGCGATCATCTCCAGCGAGGTCTCGCAGGCCGCGATCGCCGCCTCGATCCGCTCGCTGAGCGCCAGCACCTCGCGCCCGGCGTCGGTCAGCCGCATCCCGTCATTGCTGCGCTGGATCAGGGGCAGATCGGCCAGCGCCTGCAGATTGCGGAGCTGCAGCGTCACCGCCGGCTGGGTCAGGTTCAGCTTGCCGGCCGCCGCCGTGATGCTGCCGGTCTCGGCCAGTGCCGCCAGCGCGCGAAGCTGGCGAATCGAGACGGTTTTGAACTGTCGGCTCATCAAACAAACACGGCGTGCGGGGACGATTGCGAACTCTCGGCTATTCGCCAGAGAGGGTCAACCTGGAGCAGGGGGCCCCCTTGCTCCGGGCCTTAAGGGGGCAAGAGTGCGATCGGCCTGCGCCTGTCTTTGATCGGGGGCGATTGACCTGGTCATGGCCGGGTTCGTCGGAGCCAGCAACGTCTTATGGGGGCGCTGCGCTGGAGAGGTGGGGCGCTAGCACGAGTCCGAGCACGACGCAGGGGGGCTACACCTGACTTTGTTAGTGCGTGGTCGCGGGCGCTCAGGAAAGGTGAGAGGCTAACCGATTAGTTCGCCGCAATGGTGAGTTCTGTGATTTTGCGGCGAGCAATACTCGTAAACAGCGTCATTTTGATGCGTCGCAATGAATGCCATGATTACTACGTAACTACGTGAGATAACGAGTATTGGCCTGTTTGTCTTTGCGGTGCGCGAGAATCACGTTCATTTAAACTGTATATTAGTTCGCGAGTTATCAATATTCTCGCGGTTTCGTTGCGTGATACGGAGTGGCTGGCTGCCGCCACGGCAAAAGCGACATGCGATCGTCGAAAGGGAGGTCGTGTGAAAAGTCGTATTCTGCATATTGATGACGATCCCGCGATGCTGAAGGTCGTCGCCGCGGTGCTATCCCGAGATCCGGATCTTGAAACCAGGGGGTGCCTTTCCGCCGAAGAGGGCGTGCGCGCTGCGGCCGAATGGCTGCCGGACCTGATCCTCAGCGACGTTTCGATGCCGGACGTCGACGGCGTGCAATTCCTCGAAGAACTACGCAACCAGCCCGTCACCATGAGTATCCCGGTGGTTTTCACCACGGCGTGCGGCCGGTTCGACGACATCTCCGATTTCAAGTCGCTCGGCGCCTCCGGCATCATCGCCAAGCCGTTCAATCTGCGCGAACTGATCAGCAGCGTGCGCGGCTATCTCGACCTTGCTGCGGCGGCCGCCGACGATGCCGAATCGCTTCCCGAGGTCGAGATCCGTGACCGCTTCAGGGAAGACGCCGCGCTGCTGCGTGAGCTGCGCGAGCCGTTCGAAGATGGAGCGGCGCCGGACGGACTGCGCCATGTGGCTCACAAGCTGGTCGGCGTCGCCGGGATCTATGGTTTTGCGGCGATCAGCACGGCTGCGGCCGAGGTCGAGCGGGCGCTGAAACAGGCGGTGCAACAGCCAGAATCGCGGACCGATGTGGTGTCTCGTCTCGACGAATTGCTCGACCTCTTGGACCAGAACAGCGGCCTTCGGCCGGATTGATCAGCGCGACTGGAGAGCCGTATGAGCGCCCCTGTGATCCTGATTGCTGACGATGATCCGGCGGTTTTGGCCGCGTTGTCGGCGCGATGCCGCAAGATCGGCTTCGAGGTCGACACCGCCACCAACGGGCTGCAGATGCTGCTCAAGGCGCGGCGCAAGTCGCCGGACCTGATCATCGTCGACATCAACATGCCGAAGCTCGACGGGCTCACCGCCTCGTTTCACCTGCTCGAACCGGGTGGCTTGCCGGTCGACGTCATCGTGGTCACCGGCGTCACCTGCGAGGAGACGCTGGAGCGCTGCGAGGCGATGGGGATGTTCTACGCCTGCAAATGTGAGCAGTTCTGGCATCACATCAGCCGCGCGCTCACCGAGATCTTTCCGCAGATGGCCGAAGCGATCGCCGAGCACACCGGGCCGCTGATCGCCGGGCCCGATGTGCTTCCGATCCGGCCCCGCGTGCTGGTGGTCGACGACGACGAGCAGGTCGGCCAATTCCTGGCGAGCCGCCTGAAGAAGCTCGGGATCGAGGTGCTGTATGCACCGAACGCCGCCCGTGCGTTACGGATCGCGGCCGGTCAGTATCCGAGCGTGGTGGTCACCGACTATCACATGCCGGAAGGCGATGCCGATTTCCTGATCATGCGGCTGCGCAGCTCGCGCTCGACCGCGCAGATCCCCGTCATCGTCCTCAGCGGGTGGGAGATCGATGAAGTCACCGCCAAACTGCTGAAGCGCGATATTCTGGGCTATTCCGGCGCTATCGCGATCTTCAAGAAGTCGTTCGACGTGCAGGCGCTGTTCGACACGATCCAGCAATACTGCACGGGCGAGTCCAGGCCGGACGCCGCGGTCTAGGCGGATGGCGCACCGATGAACGACTTCAAAGACGCCAAGAGGAAGTTCGAAGGCGCACCGGTGCCCGCGCCGCGACGGCCGGTGCGACGGGGCGGGCGTGCCTTGATCCGACTTTTCGGGGTCGCGGTGATCGTCTCGCTCAGCGTGATGGCGGGGCGGATCGCCTCGCAGCACACTCGCGCCTGGGAGCCTCCCGGCGTCGGGCACGGGCTGGACGTGCCCTGGTGGATCTTTGTGATCTCGCTTGCGGTCGGCCTGTCGATCGCCGGCCTGATCGAGCTGCAACTGTCGCGCTACGAGCGGCGCAACGCGCACAAGCTCCGGCAGGCGCATCTGGCGGCGATCGTCGAGGGATCGAGCTACGCGATCGTCGGCCAGTCGATCGACGGCACGGTGCTGAGCTGGAACAAGACCGCCGAGCGGCTGTTCGGCTACACCGCCGAGCAGGCGATCGGCCAGAATGCCACCGAGCTGATGGTCCCGGACGATCTGCGCGACGAAGAGCAGCAAATGCTGTCCGGCATCAGCGACGGCACCGCGTTCGCCTATCTTTGGACCAAACGCAAGCGGGCGAACGGCACGCTGGTCGATGTCGCGGTCAGCATCTCGCCGATCCGCGCCGATGACGGCCGGCTGATCGGGATGGCGGCATCGATGCGCGACATCACCGATCTGGTGCAGGCGGAGCGCGAAGTTCACGACCTCAACGCCGCGCTGGAGCGGCAGGTCGCCGAACGCACCTGCCAGCTCGAAAAGACCCTGACGCTGCAGACAGCCATCCTGGAACGCGCCGCCTATGCGGTGATCGCCACCGACGTCACCGGCACCATTACGCTGTTCAATCCGGCCGCCGAGCGCATGCTGGGCTACAAGGCCGAGGACCTGATCGGCCGGGCGAGCGCGATGCTGTTCCACGATTCCGACGAACTCGCCGCGCGCGCCGAGGCGATGCGGAAAGAGGGCATCTCGGTCAGCTCCAATCTCGGTGTGCTGCAGGCTCGCCTGGCCCGCAACGATCCCGACACCGCGATGTGGACCTACATCGATGCCATGGGCAACCGCATCCCGACCCGGCTCACGCTCAGCCGGCTGCGCACCAAGACCGGCGTCAACCTCGGCGTGCTGGGGATCGCCGTCGACCTGACCGAGCAGCTCAAATACGAGGACGAGCTCAAGGCCGCGCGTGCCAGCGCCGAGCAGGCGAGCGCCGCCAAGGCGGATTTCCTCGCCAATATGAGTCACGAAATCCGCACGCCGCTGAACGGCATCATCGGCTACGCCGATCTCGTGCTGGAGGACGAGACGCTGGCGCCGGATACGCGCCGTCAGGTGATGCGGATCTTCGAGGCCAGCGACTCGCTGCGGGTGATCATCGATGACATCCTCGATTTCTCGAAGATCGAAGCCTGCGGGCTCACCCTGGAAAGCAAGCCGCTCTACATCAACGAGCTGATCGCCAATTGCGCCTCGATCATCGAGCCGAAGGCGGATGAGAAGGGGCTGAAGCTGATCGCGACCGCCCAGGCGACACCGCCGGTGCTGATCGGCGACGCAGGGCGGCTGCGTCAGGTGCTGCTCAACCTGATGAACAACGCCGTCAAGTTCACCACGGCCGGCTCGGTCGAGCTGATCGTGTCGTGTATCGGGCGGGTTGATCATCTGGTCCGGCTGCGCATTTCCGTTGCCGACACCGGCATCGGCATCTCGCCGGAGGCGCAGAAGGGGCTGTTCAAGCGCTTCAGCCAGGCCGACGAGACGATCTCGCGCAAATTCGGCGGCACCGGGCTCGGGCTGGCGATCTCGCAGCGGATCGTCCAGGCGATGCACGGCGAACTCAAGATCGACAGCCAGCCGGGTGTCGGCAGCACGTTCTATTTCGAAGTCGAGCTGCCGGTCGCCGAGCGGATCGATATCGAGCGGCTCGATGCGCAGGTCCATTGCAGTCGTTCGGTCAAGATCCTGGTGGTCGACGATGTCGAGATGAACCGCGATCTGTGCAAGACGATGCTGACCAGGGCCGGCCACGACGTCGATCTCGCCGACAGCGGCGCCACCGCGATTGCGATGGTCGCGAGCCGCACCTACGACCTGATCTTCATGGACGTTCAGATGGGCGAAATGGACGGGCTCGAAGCCACCCGCCGGATTCGTGCGCTCGGTCATGCTTACCGGGACGTGCCGATCATCGCGCTCACGGCCAACGTGCTTCCCGAACAGGTGGAGCGCTATAAGGCGGCGGGCGTCGACGGCCATCTCGGCAAGCCGATCAATCGCGCCGAACTGCTGGCCTGCGTGGCCCGATGGATCGACGGCGATATCGCGCACGTGCCGTCCGAGCCATTGGCGCCTGTCGAGCTTGGCTCCGAGCCGGAGCATCCGGTGCGCGATCAGGCTGCGCTCGAAGATCTGCGGATGTTTGCCAGCGAGCACGATATCGCGGGCTTTGCCGAGCAGCTCCGCGACACCATCACGCGCATCAGGACGCAGTGGCCGCACCACATCGACGCGATGAAGCTCGATCACGAGGCGCGGACCGCGCTCGGCGCCGCAGCTCACAAGACCGTGTCGCTCGCCGGTCAGCTCGGCTTCAAGCAGTTAGCAGCAGCGTGTCGCCGGATGGAGGCCGCCTGCGCGCCTCACAGGGATATCCACGACGCGTTTGCGGCGCTGCATGCCGCGCTCGACAACGCCGAGCCGGTGCTCGACGCCCCGTACGAGCTGACCTGATCGCGCCTGCCGCGATATATAAGAAATACTTTTGCGATATCGAAGATAATAAAATTTCTCTTATTTTCGGCGTTGTGGTCAAAGTCCTCCCGCACGCATCCCGCGACGCTGATCGGCATAGCGCGAACTTCGCGACCGAGTTCCCGAACGGCGTCGACCATCCAGCCGCCTCGGCCGGCCAGGGCTTTCAAGGAGGACGACATGAACGAAGCAGTCACCATCCGCGGCAAGGAACGCTACAAGTCCGGCGTGATGGAATACAAGAAGATGGGCTATTGGGAGCCCGACTACGAGCCGAAGGACACCGACGTCATCGCGCTGTTCCGCGTCACTCCGCAGGACGGCGTCGATCCGATCGAAGCTTCCGCGGCCGTCGCCGGTGAATCGTCCACCGCGACCTGGACAGTGGTGTGGACCGACCGTCTGACTGCGGCGGAGAAGTATCGCGCCAAGTGCTACCGCGTCGATCCGGTGCCGAATTCGCCCGGTCAGTACTTCGCTTACATCGCCTACGACCTCGATCTGTTCGAGCCGGGCTCGATCTCCAATCTCACCGCGTCGATCATCGGCAACGTTTTCGGCTTCAAGCCGCTGAAGGCGCTGCGGCTCGAGGACATGCGGCTGCCGATCGCGTACGTGAAGACGTTCCAGGGCCCGGCGACCGGCATCGTGGTCGAGCGCGAGCGCATGGACAAGTTCGGTCGCCCGCTGCTCGGCGCCACCGTCAAGCCGAAGCTCGGCCTGTCGGGTCGCAACTACGGCCGCGTGGTGTACGAGGCGCTGAAGGGCGGCCTCGACTTCACCAAGGACGACGAGAACATCAACTCGCAGCCGTTCATGCATTGGCGCGAGCGCTTCCAATACTGCATGGAGGCGGTCAACAAGGCCCAGGCCCAGACCGGCGAGATCAAGGGTACCTACCTCAACGTCACCGCGGCGACGATGGAGGACATGTACGAGCGCGCCGAATACGCCAAGGAGCTCGGTTCGATCATCGTGATGATCGACCTCGTGATCGGCTACACGGCGATCCAGTCGATGGCCAAGTGGGCTCGCAAGAACGACATGATCCTGCATCTGCACCGCGCCGGTCACTCGACCTACACGCGGCAGCGCAATCACGGTGTGTCGTTCCGCGTCATCGCCAAGTGGATGCGGCTCGCAGGCGTCGACCACATTCATGCCGGCACCGTGGTCGGCAAGCTCGAAGGCGATCCGGCGACCACCAAGGGCTACTACGACATCTGCCGCGAGGACTTCAACCCGATGACGCTGGAGAACGGCCTGTTCTTCGACCAGCATTGGGCCAGCCTCAACAAGCTGATGCCGGTGGCCTCGGGCGGCATTCATGCCGGCCAGATGCACCAGCTGCTGCACCTGCTCGGCGAAGACGTTGTGCTGCAGTTCGGCGGCGGCACCATCGGCCACCCGATGGGCATCGCTGCCGGCGCCACCGCCAACCGCGTCGCGCTGGAAGCCATGATCCTCGCCCGCAACGAGGGCCGCGACTACCTGCACGAAGGCCCGGAAATCCTCGCCAAGGCGGCGCAGACCTGCACCCCGCTGAAGGCCGCACTCGACACTTGGAAGAACGTGACCTTCAACTACGAATCCACCGACACCCCCGATTACGCGCCGACCCCGTCGGTCTCGGTCTAAAGGAGCGACACCAATGCGACTGACCCAAGGCTGTTTCTCGTTCCTGCCCGATCTCACCGACGAGCAGATCGCCGCTCAGGTGCAATACGCGCTGTCCAAGGGCTGGGCGGTGAACCTCGAATTCACCGACGATCCGCATCCCCGCAACACCTATTGGGACATGTGGGGCCTGCCGATGTTCGATCTGCAGGACGCCGCCGGCGTGATGATGGAACTGAACGAATGCCGCAAGATCTACGGCGACCGCTACATCCGGCTGTCGGCCTTCGACTCCTCGCACGGCTGGGAGTCGGTGCGGCTGTCGTTCATCGTCAACCGCCCAAAGGACGAGCCCGGCTTCCGGCTCGACCGCCAGGAGTCCGACGGCCGCAACATGCGGTACACCACACGCGCCTATTCGGCCGACAAGCCTGAAGGCCGCCGCTACGGAGGCTGATCGTGGACGCGACAGCAACGACGCCCAATGGAGACGACGCGCCGCCCGCGCGCGTCGATCTCCGAGCCGAGTTCAATGAAGTCGGCATCGGCGAGGTGCTCGATCAGCTCGATCGTGAGCTGATCGGGCTGAAGCCGGTGAAGACTCGCATTCGAGAGATCGCGGCGCTGCTGCTGGTCGAACGGCTGCGCAAGCGGATGGGGCTGGCCACTGGCAATCCCACCTTGCACATGTCGTTCACCGGCAATCCCGGCACCGGCAAGACCACGGTGGCGCTACGCATCGCCTCCATCCTGCACAAGCTCGGCTTCGTCCGCCGCGGCCACGTCGTCTCGGTCACCCGCGACGAACTGGTCGGGCAGTATATCGGCCACACTGCGCCGAAGACCAAGGAAGTGCTGAAGAAGGCGATGGGCGGCGTGCTGTTCATCGACGAGGCGTATTATCTCTATCGCCCGGAGAACGAGCGCGACTACGGCCAGGAAGCGATCGAGATCCTGCTCCAGGTGATGGAGAACCAGCGCGACGATCTGGTGGTGATCCTGGCCGGCTATGCCGACCGGATGGAGAAGTTCTTCCAGAGCAATCCCGGCTTCCGCTCGCGGATCGCCCACCATATCGACTTCCCGGACTACACCGACGGCGAGCTCTTGACGATCGCCGAAGGGATGCTGAGCGAGCAGAACTACCACTTCGCCCCCGAAGCGAAGGCCGCGTTCGAACGCTACATTGGCATCCGCAAGACCCAGCCGTTGTTCGCCAACGCCCGTTCGATCCGCAACGCGCTCGACCGTATCCGTCTCCGCCAGGCCAACCGCCTGATCGCCGACCTCGACCGCTCGCTGAGCGCTGAGGATTTAATGACGATCGAAGCGGGGGATGTGCTGGCGAGCCGGGTGTTCGGGAAGGAAGACGGTCGCGACCGGTGAGCATCGGTCGCGCCACGTCAAGTCGATGCTCGTCATGGTCCCGCGGGCGCATCCCGGTCAATGGCCGCGGACCGCGGAGACCGCCGGCTCGGTGTCGAGCAGCGCGTTCAACATCTTTTTCCCCGAAGTATCGACCTGCATCATCTGATCGGCCTTGAAGGTCGCCTTCAGGAAGCTCGACACCGCGCGGATGCGCGGCACGAATTGCAGGTCGGTATGCACGTTGATCCACAATTCGCGCGACGTCGACATCCGATCGTGGAGAATTGGTATCAGATCGCAGCGGCCCTTGGTGGCGAAGCTCGGCAATAGCACCAGCCCGAGCCCGCCAGCGGCGGCGTTCATCTGCGCGATCATGCTGTTGGAATGAAAACTCACCACGGGGGTTTTGATGACGTCGTCGAGCCAGCGCACCGAATCGAGCTGGATGAGGTCGTCGATATAGGTGATGAAACGGTGTCGCTTGAGATCAGCGGAAGAGCAGGGCAAGCCGTTTTGCGCGATGTAGTCCTCTGATGCGTACAGTCCGAGTTCGAAGCAACCGATGCGTTCCGAGACCATGCCCTGGCCGCGGGGTTGAAAGAAGCTGAGGAAGAGGTCGGCTTCGCGGCGGTTGACCGAGACGGCTTGCGGCGACGTCAGCAACTCCACGATCAGATTTGGATGTTGGCGGTGCAGCCGCGAGAACTGAGCGGCCAGATACAACGACGCGATCCCTTCCATTGTCGCCAGCCGGACGCGGCCCGCCGTTCGGCTGCCGCTGCATTGCACGTCCTCGCGCATCGCGATCACGGCGCTCTCGATCCGTTCGGCATGGCAGAGCAGTCGGTCGCCGAGCTCGGTCACGCGTAGTCCGGAGGGAAGCCGCTCGAACAGTGCGATCCCGAGAGTGCTTTCGAGATGGGCGATCTTCCGACTGATAGTGGATTGGTCGACCTTCAGTCGTCGCGCCGCGCTGCCCAGGCTGCCGCCTCGGGCCGCATGCAGGAACACCTTCAGGTCGTCCCAGTCGAGTGAATTGAACTCTGTCATGGCTTCGTATCGGCAAAAGCTGTGCCAATCGGAGCCGGGGAGGCGAAGTGTCGCCGACTGCAAGCCGGGTTGCAGGATTGCCTCTACCCATCGCCCGCGGAGGCGACCTAGCCTGCTCGAAACCAAGGACGACAACATGCTTCCTCACTTCAAAGCAGCTGCGATACACGCCGCGCCCGTATTCCTCGACAAGACTGCGACTACAAAAAAGGCGATCTCGCTCATCCGTGAGGCAGTCGCTGCGGGTGCGGAGCTGGTTGCATTTCCGGAGACTTACATCCCGGCGTTTCCGGTTTGGGCGGCGTTGTGGGCACCGATCGACAACCACGATCTGTTCGTGCGAATGGCGGATCAGTCGGTGCTGATCGATGGTCCCGAGGTGAAAGCGATCCGGGACGAGGCTCGGCGGCTCGGCGTTGTGGTGTCGATCGGTATCAGCGAAAAATCGCCGGCCAGCGTGGGTGGGATCTGGAACTCCAATCTATTGATCGGCGAGGACGGCGAGATCCTCAACCATCACCGTAAGCTGGTTCCGACCTTCTACGAGAAGCTGATCTGGAGCGCCGGTGACGGCGCGGGTCTCCGCGTCGTCGACACGCGGCTCGGCAAGATCGGTCAATTGATCTGCGGCGAAAACACCAATCCGCTGGCGCGCTATGCATTGATAGCGCAGGGCGAGCAGTTCCATATCTCGAGCTGGCCGCCGGTCTGGCCGACCCGGCGTCCGGCCGAAGGCGGAAACTATCACATTGCGGCGGCGACCCGGATTCGCGCCAGCGCGCATTGCTTCGAAGCGAAGGTCTTTGGTCTTGTCACGTCCGGCGTGCTCGACAAGGCCGCGCGCGACATGCTGGTGGCGCGCGATCCGTCGGCCGCAGCCGTGCTCGACGGCACGCCGCGCGCGGCGACATTCTTCTTGGACCCGACAGGCGAGCAGATCGGCGAAGCGCTGTGCGAGGACGAGGGCATTCTGTATGCCGATATCGATCTCAACCGATGCGTCGAGCCCAAGCAATTTCACGACGTGGTCGGTTACTACAACCGGTTCGATGTTTTCGCCGTCAGCATCAGCCGTCGCCGGCTGACGCCGGCGACGTTCGTCGACGATCTGCCACTCCCCGCAGTCGTGGACAATGTCGAAGACAAGGTCGGGCGCGCGCCGAACGCGGCGCCCGTAGTCCTTTAACTTCGCCGGAGGCGTTTCCCCAAGCCGCAGTTCACTGCCGATGGTGGCGGTGATTCAACTCGTAGAGGTGGTGATATGCAGTTTGACCGTCGGCAGCTTTTGCTTGGAGGAGTCGGCGCCGCAGCCGGGCTTGCGCTTCCCGGAGGTGCATTTGCGCAATCGCCGGCCGCGATCGGAACCTTTCCGGCGGGCGTTTCGGCCGATTCGGTGTTTGTGGGCCTGACCATTCCGCTCACCGGGGTTTTCTCGGGCGATGGCGGCGATCTCAAGCTCGGCTACGAGCTGGCGATCGCGCAGATCAACGCCGGTAGCGACATCGCGCAGAAATGGGGACTCAAGGGCAAGGGCGTGCTGGGCCGGCAAATTCGCTACAAGGTCTCGGACACCGAGGGCAAGCCGAACCTCGATGTGCAGAGCGCCACGCAGTTCATCCAGCGCGACAAGGCCATCATGGTGTCGGGCTCGGTGTCTAGCTCCAGCGCGATCGCGCTCGAAGAGCTCGGGTCGCGCGAGAAAGTGCTGTACATGGTCGGCATCGCCGGCTCCAACGACATCACCGGAAAGAATTGCCAGCGCTACGGATTCCGCTCTCAGCAGAACGCCTATATGGCGGCCAAGGGCCTCGCTCCGGTGGTGGCGAAGGCGCTCGGCAAGAACATCAAGATGGCCTTCCTGGTGCCCGACTACACCTACGGCCACAGCGTGTATGACAGCTTTTCCAAGTTCGCGACCGAGCAGGGCTGGAAGCAGGTTGCCAAGGAAGTGGTGCCGCTCGGCACTACCGATTACTCCTCGGCGTTGCTCAATATCGCCAACAGCGGCGCTGATGTGTTCGTCAACATCGCCTTCGGTGCCGACTCCGTCGCCTCGACTAAGCAGGCCGAGCAGTTCGGTGTGCTGAAGCGGATGAAGCTCGTCGTGCCAAATCTGTCGTCGTTCCAGGACAAGGAGCTCGGCGCCGAGTTGATGCAGGGGGTCTACGGAAGCTGTGATTTCTGGTTCGGTCTGCAGGACAAGTTCCCGCTCGCCAAGGCGTTCGTCGACAGCTTCGTCGCGCAGAACAATTACCATCCGCGCTGGGGGGCACATATCGGCTACATGCAGACCTATCTGTGGGCGATGTCGGTCGAGCGTGCCAACACCTTCAATCCGGTGGACGTCATCAAGGTGATGGAGAATTCCAAAGCGGAGCCCTACGTCACGACGATCGGCAAAGTCTATTTCCGCGCCGAGGACCATCAGATGGTGCGCCCGATCCCGATTCTGCGCGGCAAGAAACCGTCGGAGATGAAGCACAAGGAAGACTTCTACGACATCATCGACCTTGTCGACGGCGAGGCCGTGATGAATCCGCCGGACCTGTTCGGTTGCAAGCTCGGCCCCTACACCTGAGGATCGTCATGCCGAGCTTGCCCGTTCTGATTTCGCAGGCCTTTAACGGCTTGGCACTCGGCTCACTGCTGGCACTTGTCAGCAGCGGGTTGACGATCATTCTCGGCACGCTCGGCGTGCTGAATTTTGCCCACGGCGCGCTGTTCGCCGTGGGCGCCTACGCCGCCTTCGTGATGCTGCAGTACACCTCGTCCTTCGTGCTGGCGGTCGTCGTCGGCTGCGGCTTCATGCTGGTGCTCGGCTTCGTGCTCGAGCGCGTCATTATCCGTTACTTTTACGACCGACCGCACGAAGACCAGATCCTCGTGACTTACGGCATCGGCATCGTGCTCGTCGAGTGCATCCGAGCCGGATTCGGAGGCAACGCCCAGCGGGTGCCCGTGCCGTCCTGGGGGCAGGGCGCCACGCAGCTCGGCTTCCTGATCTATCCAACCTATCGGTTGCAACTGATCGCAATCATCGCCGGGTTGCTGCTCGCCCTCTATCTGGTGTTGTACCGTACCTCAATGGGCCTGGTGGTGCGCGCCGGAATCGAAAATCCGGGTATGGTCGGAATTCTAGGCATCAATGTCCGCCGTGCCTTCCTTCTGGTGTTCGCGATCGGCATCGTCGCCGTCGGCCTCGCCGGAATGCTGTATGCCCCCGTGGTAGCGGTTTCGCCGGACATGGGTGCGAACTTCATGGCCCAATCCTTCGTCGTGATCGTGCTCGGTGGTCTCGGCTCGTTCCCAGGCGCCATCGTCGGCGGCCTGATCGCGGGCGAGATCATCAGTCTCACGAGTGCGTTCAACTCATCGTATTCGGAAGTCATGCTCTACGCACTTATGGCGCTGTTGCTCGTGATGCGTCCGCAGGGGCTGTTCGGTACGGAAGGCCGGGCATGAAGTGGGCGAGCAGATACGTTCCGGAAGCCCTTGTCCTGCTGACGCTGGTGCTAGCTCCGGTGGCGCTGAATCCGCTCGGGTTCTCGACCGACCTGCTGACGCGGGTGCTGAATTGGGGGCTGATCGGCCTCGGCTTTGATATCTTGTTCGGCCTGACAGGGCTGTTGTCATTCGGCCAGGCGGCGTTCTACGGCGTCGGCGGTTTCGTGACGGCCTATCTGCTGGTGTCCGGCGCAGTGGGCAGCGTTTGGCTCGCGTTACTTGTGGGGACGGCCTCAGCCGGGGTTTTCGGTCTCGTGGTCGGCTGGTTCGCCGTCCGGCGGATCGGCATTTACTTCACGATGATCACGCTGGCGTTCGGCCAGATGGCCTATTTCATCGAGAATTCGCCGTTGTCGGATTACACCGGCGGCGAGAACGGGATCCCCGGCGTGCCGGCGCCGACACTCGGCTTCGGAGCCGATGCGTTCAGGATCAGCGCCGGATTGCCGATGTACGTACTCTTCGCGGTGATCTTCTTTCTCGGCTACGTACTGGCACGGCGCATCGTGCGCTCGCCGGTGGGCGCGATTCTGCTGGCCATCAAGGAGAACACCGGACGCGTCGCGATGCTCGGCCACGACGTGCCCGCCTACAAGCTGACCGCGTTCGTCATCGCTGCACTGTACGCCGGCCTTGCCGGCGGCTTGCTCGGCTCGTTCCAGAGCTATATGCCGCCTGACGCGTTCTCGCTCGAGACATCTGGACAATTGGTGGTGCAGACCATCGTCGGCGGTGCCGGCACCCTGATTGGACCGTTGGTCGGCGCAGCAGTGTGGCTGTGGCTGCGCGACAACCTGCAACTGATCCCCGGCTTCGCCATGCTTTGGAAGTTGGTGCTCGGCATCGCGTTCATCGTGCTGGTGATCGGGCTGCGCCGCGGCGTCTGCGGAGAGATCGTGCATTGGTGGAACGAACGCACCAATCAAGCAGCGCTACGCGCGGCCGAAGCGCGAACGGAGGCGATCGAGGCGCACAACATCGATGCCGTGGCGGGCGAGGAGCTCAGGCGCAGGGATGTCGCTCTATCGCTCGCCGAGCCCGCGACCGGCGACGGAGAGGTCGCGCTCGAGGCGCGATCGCTGGCGCGATACTATGGCGGCCTGCGCGCAGTCGATGGCGTTTCTTTCAAGGTGCGTCGCGGATCGATCCATGCCGTGATCGGCCCGAACGGTGCCGGCAAAAGCACGCTGTTCAAAATGCTGCTCGACGAGATCAGCCCGTCGTCGGGAGAGGTGCTGCTGTTCGGCGAGAGATTGACCGGAGTTGGCGTCAGCCGAGCCGCCCAGCGCGGGGTCGCCAAGAGCAATCAGCTCAATCAGTTGTTCCCCAATCTGTCGGTGCGCAACAACCTGCGGATCGCAGCCTTAGCGCGCGGCCGCGGCCCCTTGCGCTTCGATCTGCTGCGGCCGGCGGATAGCCTGCCGGACGTCGAAGCACAGATCGCCGTCATCCTGGATCAGCTCAACCTCGTCGAGCGTGCCGATACACCGGCGCATGTGCTGGCTTATGGCGAGAAGCGCCGCCTCGAAATCGGGATGGCGCTGGCGACGAGTCCGAACGTGCTGCTGCTCGACGAGCCGCTGGCCGGTATGAGCCCGGCGGAGAGGGCTGCGACCTGTGCCTTCATCCGCGATATTGCCCGAGCCCGAACCGTGGTGATCGTCGAGCACGATCTCGACGCCATTTTCGGCCTCGCCGAGCGCATCACCGTGCTTTACGAGGGTCGGCTGCTCGCGGACGGCACTGCCGACGAGGTCCGCCGCAACCCGGCCGTCCAGGAGGCTTATCTCGGAGGGCTGCACGCGCATGAGTCTGCTTGAAGTCGACCGCATCAACACGCTGTACGGTGACTCCCATGTGCTGTTCGACCTCTCGATCCGGGTCGAGCAGGGCGAGGTGGTGGCCTTGCTGGGCCGCAACGGCGCCGGCAAGACGACCACGCTGCGTTCGATCATGGGCGTGCTGTCGCCACGGAACGGCTCCATCCGCCTGGACGGCAAGCCGATCGGCGGCTTGCCGCCGTCGGCGATCGCCGCCATGGGCGTTCAGCTCGTCCCCGAAGAACGCGCCATCTTCGGCGGGCTCACGGTCGAGGAGAACTTGCGCATCGCCGCGCTCACTGCCCCGAATGCCTGGACGTTCGATCGAATCTACGAGGTGTTTCCGCGGCTCAAGGAACGGCGTAAATCGGCGGGGCGCTCGCTGTCCGGGGGCGAGCAGCAGATGCTGGCGATCGCCCGCGCGTTGATCCGCGATGCGCGCATCATCCTGCTCGACGAACCGTTTGAAGGTCTCGCGCCGTTGATCGTGCGCGACCTGGTCGCGGTCGCCCGCGATCTTGCCGCCGAAGGACGGACCATGATCGTGGTCGAACAGAATGTCGCTGCCGCGCTCAGCTTCGCCAACCGGGTCTACGGCCTCAACAACGGTCACGTCGTCTTCGAGGGCACCCCGGCCGATCTCACCGCCAACCCGGGCATGGCCCGCGACTTTCTCGGCGTCGCGTCCTGACGCGGGGCCGGTGCGGCGAGGTCTCGTCTCGCCGCACCGGCCGTCGCGATCATTGCTGCAGCGCCTTCAGCACCTCGTCGGGACGCTCGACCATCATCGTATGGCCCGCGCCTTTGAGGATCACGGTGCGTGATCCTGCGATCGCGGCGGCGAGGGTCTTGCCGTTCTTGGTCGGGGTCATCATGTCGCGTTCGCCGAGGATGAACAGCGTCGGCACCGTCACCTTCGCAGCCGCTGCGAGCGCGTCCTTGTAGTCGTTGCACGCCGACAGATCGTTGAAGATCACGCCGGGCTTGTTGGCTTCGAGCACCCGCACCGAGCCGCCGTGCATCCACAGGCCTGGGGCGAGGTTGCCGCCGATCTCGGCGTCGGGGCCGAGGCCCCAGATCGTCATCATGGCGATCGCGGCGGGATCGTTGGCTTCGGCGGCCTTCAAGAGATCGGGGCCGACCGCCATCGTCGAGGTGGTGCCGATCAGCGCCAGCGACGCGACCTTGGCCGGATGCCGCGCGGCGGCTTCGAGCGCAATCAGCGAGCCCATCGAGTGACCGATCAGCTTGGCCGGCTGCGCGCCTGTGGCGTCGAGCAGCGCGGCGATCCAGTCCGCCATCTCGGCAATCGTCTTCAGCGCCTCGCCACCGGAGCGGCCGTGGCCAGGCAGGTCGGGCGCCAGCACGGCAAAGCCGTGATGCGCGAACCAGCGCGTCTGCAGCGCCCACACCGAGTGATCGAAGCCAGCGCCGTGAATGAACACCGCGGCGGGCAGCGACGCGTCGAACGGCTTGCCGCCGGTGGCGACGAAGGTGTCTGTCCCGTTGACCTTGATCTGCATGGCTTAGCCCTTCTGCGAAACGCGCAGCGCCTGCGCCAGGTCAGCGATAATGTCGTCGGCGGTTTCGATGCCGACCGACAGCCGGATCAGCTCTTCACCGATGCCGGCGGCCGCGAGCTGCTCGGCGCTCATCTGCTGATGCGTGGTCGATGCCGGATGGATCACCAGCGTCTTGGCGTCGCCGACATTGGCGAGATGGCTGGTCAGCCGCAGCGCTTCGATGAACTTGCGCCCGGCGGCGCGGCCGCCCTTGATGCCGAACGAGATGATCGAGCCGGCGCCGTTCGGCAGCAGCGTCTTGGCGAGTTCGTAGTCGGTGTGGTTGTCCAGCGTCGGATGCAGCACCCAATCGACCGCCTTGTTGGCCTGAAGGAAGTCGAGCACCGCCTTGGTGTTGGCGACATGCCGATCCATCCGAACCGGCAGCGTCTCGATGCCCTGCAAAAGCTGGAAGGCGTTGGTCGGCGACAGACACGCACCAAAGTCGCGCAGGCCTTCCATCCGCGCGCGAATGACGAAAGCGGGCGGGCCGAACTGCTCGTCGAAGACGACGTCGTGATAGCCGGCGTAGGGCTCGGTCAGCGTCGGAAACTTGCCGGAGCCGCGCCAGTCGAACCGGCCGCCATCGACCAGCACGCCGCCGATGGCGATGCCGTGGCCGCCGAGCCATTTGGTGACCGAATGCATCACGATGTCGGCGCCGAGCTCGATCGGCTTGCTGAGGTACGGCGTCGCGAAGGTGTTGTCGATCAAGAGCGGGATTTTCGCCTCATGGGCGATGGCCGCGACCTTCGGGATGTCGAGCACTTCGAGACCCGGATTGCCGATGGTCTCGCCGATCACCAGCCTGGTGTTCGGCTGGATCGCCGCGGCCAGACCGGCGTGGTCGCGCGGCGCCACGAAGGTGGTGGTGATGCCAAACCGCGGCAGCGTGTGCGCCAAGAGGTTGATCGTGCCGCCGTACAGCGACGACGACGCGACGATGTGATCGCCGGCATTCAGCAGCGTGGCGATCGCCAGATGCAGCGCCGCCATGCCGCTGGCGGTCGCCACCGCGCCGACGCCGTTCTCCAGCGCGGCGATCCGCTCTTCCAGCACCGCGATCGTCGGATTGGAAATCCGCGTGTAGAGGTGGCCGGGCCGCTCCATGTTGAACAGCGCGGCGGCGTGGTCGGTGTCCTGAAACACGTAGGACGTGGTCTGATAGATCGGCACCGCGCGCGAGCCGGTCAGCGGATCGGGATGTTGCCCGGCGTGCAGGCTGAGGGTTTCAAATCCGGGCGGTTTGGGTGCGGCCATGATGTGCTCGGGATGTTTCCTGGATTGTTAGTTAGGTTCCTTCATTGCGAGGAGCGGAGCGACGAAGCAATCAGGCTCAGTGCTCGGCGCTTCTGGATTGCTTCGCTTCGCTCGCAATGACGGGGAAAGGGCGGTGTCCAAGACTTTATGCCACGCTCACGCTTCGGCGTCAGCCAAGCCGACCGCCCACAGCGCGAACGCATAGACGATGGCGATCTCGTCGAGGCGGCTGAAGCGGCCGGAGGCGCCGCCGTGGCCGGCGCCCATGTTGATGCGCAGCAGCACCGGGCCGCCGCCGGTCATGGTAGCGCGCAGCCGCGCGACCCATTTGGCGGGCTCCCAATAGGTGACGCGCGGATCGGTGAGGCCACCCATCGCCAGGATCGCTGGATACTCTTTGGCGGCGACGTTGTCGTAGGGCGAGTACGACAGGATGGTCTTGAAGTCGGCTTCGCTCGCAATCGGATTGCCCCACTCCGGCCACTCGGGAGGGGTCAGCGGCAGGGTGTCGTCGAGCATGGTGTTGAGCACGTCGACGAACGGCACCTCGGCGACGATGCCGGCGAACAGCTCTCCGGCGCGATTTGCGACGGCGCCCATCAGCATGCCGCCGGCACTGCCGCCGTGGGCGACGATGCGCTTGGGCGAGGTGTAGTTCGTCGCAATCAATGCGCGGGCACTGGCGGCGAAGTCGTCGAACGAGTTGGTCTTCTTCTCGCGCTTGCCGTCCAGATACCAGCCCCAACCCTTGTCGGCGCCTCCGCGGATGTGGGCGATCGCATAGACGAAGCCGCGGTCGACCAGCGACAGTGCGTTGGCCGAAAAGCCGGCGCCCATTGCATGGCCGTAGGAGCCGTAGCCATACAGCAGCAGCGGCGCCTTGCCGTCGAGCTTGAGGCCGGCCCGATGCAGGATCGACACCGGCACCTCGGCGCCGTCGCCGGCCTTGGCCATGATCCGGGTGGTGACGTAATCGGCCGGATTGTGGCCGGAGGGAATCTCCTGGCGCTTGCGCAAGGTCCGCTGCCGCGTCGCCATGTCGTAGTCATAGACTTCCGACGGCGTCGTCATCGACGAATACGAGAACCGCAGGTTCGTGGTGTCGAACTCGTAGCCGCCGATGGTGCCGAGCGAATACGCGGTCTCGGCAAACGCGATCGCGTGCTCATCGCCGGTCTTCAGGTCGCGGATGGTGATCGAGGGCAGCGCATTGGCGCGCTCCAGCCGGATCAGATGGCCGGTCGTGAGATCGAAATCGATCACATAGATCCCGGCGCGGTGCGGGATCAAATCGCGCCAGTTGTTGCGGGTCGGCTCAGCCAGCGGCGCGGTGACGATCTTGAAGTCGATCGCACCGTCGGCATTGGTGAGGATGAACAGTTCGTCGCCGCGATCGCCGAGCGAATATTGCACGCCGAGTTCACGCTTGGCGACGAGGCGCGGCGGCGCGGTCGGGTCGGAGACGTCGATTAGCCGCTGCTCGGAGGTCTCGTGGTCGCCGCCGGCGATCACGCAGAACCGGCCGCTGGTGCTTTCGTGGATGTGGGTGAACCAGCCGGAGTCCGGCTCCTCGTAGATCAGAAGATCGTCGGCCTGCTGGGTGCCGAGCTTGTGCAGCCACACCTGCATCGGGCGGTGGTTGTCGTCGAGCTTGACGTAGAAGAACGCGGTCGAATCCGCGGTCCACACCAGGCCGCCGTCGGTCTCCTCGACCGTGTCGGGCAGGTCCTGCTTGGTCGTCCAGTCGCGGACGCGGATGGTGTAGTATTCGGAGCCCTTGGTATCGGCGCTCCAGCCTTCCAGCTTGTGGTCGAGCGAGTGCCGGCGGTCGCCGAACTGGAAGTAGTCGTGGCCCTTGGCAAGCTCGTCACCGTCGAGGATGATGTCGATCTCGCCGCTGCCGTCGCGCGCGACGCGGCCGTACAGCGGGTGCTGGCCGCCCTCGCGATATTTGCGCAAGTAAGCGTAAGGGCCATCCGGCGACGGGACGCTGGAATCGTCCTCCTTGATCCGGCCGCGCATCTCGGCGACCAGCTTCTTCTGCAAACTCGTGGTGTGGCCGAGCACGCTGTCGGTGTAGCCGTTCTCTGCCTCGAGATAGGCGCGGATATCGGGATCGAGCAGCGACGGATCGCGCAGCACCTCCTGCCAGTTCGGATCCTTCAGCCAGGCATAGTCGTCGGTCAGCGTGATGCCGTGGGTGGTGAAGCTATGCGGACGGCGCGGCGCGACCGGCGGTTGCTGGTTGGCGGCACGGGGCGGGGCAGAGGTCATCGGCAGGTCTCGTTCAGGGCGGGGTGGGCAGGCTTAGCACGTTTCCGCCTTGCGGCGCCGGGCGGATTGCGCTGGATAGGCGGGGGCGCCGGTTCCGGCGGCCGGATGTGGACAAGTGACGGATTGGATGATGACGGATTTTCACGGCGTATTCCCTTATCTGGTGTCTCCGGTCGATGCGGAGGGCCGCGTTCGCGCCGATGTGATGGGACGGCTGTGCGACGATCTGATCCAGGCCGGCGTGCACGGGCTGACGCCGCTCGGCTCGACCGGGGAATTTGCCTATCTCGGCACCGCGCAGCGCGAGTCCGTGGTGCGGGCGACCATCGAAGCCGCGCAGCGCCGGGTGCCGGTGGTGGCAGGCGTCGCCTCGACCTCGGTGGCGGACGCGGTGGCGCAGGCGAGGCTGTACGAGAAGCTGGGCGCCGACGGCATTCTGGCGATTCTCGAAGCGTATTTTCCGCTGAAGGATGCGCAGATCGAAAGCTATTTCCGCGCCATTGCGGATGCGGTCGAGATCCCGGTGGTGATCTACACCAACCCGCAATTCCAGCGCTCGGATCTGACGCTCGACGTGATCGCGCGGCTCGCCGAGCATCCGCGGATTCGCTACATCAAGGATGCCTCGACCAATACCGGGCGGCTGTTGTCGATCATCAACCGCTGCGGCGACGCGCTGCAGGTGTTCTCGGCCTCGGCGCACATCCCCGCGGCGGTGATGCTGATCGGCGGCGTCGGCTGGATGGCCGGCCCCGCCTGCATCGCGCCGCGCCAAAGCGTTGCGCTGTACGAGCTGTGCAAGGCGCAGCGCTGGGACGAAGCCTTGATGCTGCAGCGCAAGCTGTGGCGGGTCAACGAAGCCTTCGCCAAATTCAACCTCGCCGCCTGCATCAAGGCCGGCCTGTCGCTGCAAGGCTACGACGTCGGCGACCCCATCCCGCCGCAAGCCGCGCTGACGGCCGAGGAGCGGAAAGCGGTCGAGAAGGTGCTGGCGGAGATCGCGTAAGTACGCCACGCGGCGCAGCGCGCTCCCCTCCCCCTTGTGGGGAGGGGTAGGGGGTGGGGGTCCCCAGGCACAGCTTGTCCTTGGGTCGTTCAACTTTGCCGTTGTCACGTTGACGGTCGCACCGCCTCGCTCGTGGTACCCCCACCCCCGCCCCCTCCCCGCAAGGGGGAGGGGAGAAGAGGCGCCCCTCTTGGCGTACCGCTCGGTTCTCCGCTAAAACTGCGGCCAAGCAAGCAACAAAAGGAAACGGCATGAACATTCTCCCCGGCTCCATGCGGTTCGGCGCGGGTCAGCCCGTCAAGCGTCTCGAGGATCAGCGGCTGCTCACCGGGCACGGCGGCTACCTCGACGACAAGGCCGCCGATGGCGCGTTGTGGCTGGTGGTGATGCGTTCGCCGCATGCGCATGCCGACATCGTCTCGATCGATACCGAGGCGGCGAAGGGGATGCCGGGCGTGGAAGCGGTGCTGACCGGCGCCGATCTGATCGCCGACGATGTCGGCACCATCCCGACCCTGCCGATCTTTAAGCGGCCCGATGGCTCGCCGATGGCGCTGCCGCTGCGACGGCTGCTGGCGCACGAGAAAGTCCGCTTCGTCGGCGAGCCGGTCGCCGCCGTGGTCGCGACCTCGCAGCTCGCCGCGCAGGCGGCGATCGAGGCGATCGCGGTCGAATACCACGAGCTGCCGGCGGTGACCGATCCGACCGCGGCGATCCAGTCCGGCGCGCCGGCTGTGTGGGCCGAGACGCCCGACAATATCGTGGCGGCGATGAGCTATGGCGATGCCGCCAAGGTCGATGCCGCGTTCGCCAGCGCCGCCCACACCGTGTCGCTCGATCTCGTCAGCCAGCGCCTGATCCCCTCGGCAATGGAGCCGCGCTCGACCATCGCCGAGATCGAGAAGAAGACCGGCCGGCTGATCCTGCACACCCAGTCGCAGACGCCGGGCCAGACCCGCGATGCGCTCGCCGAGGCCATTCTGAAGCGGCCGAAGGAGAGCATCCAGGTGCTGGTCGGTGATATCGGTGGCGGCTTTGGCCAGAAGACCGGCGTTTATCCCGAAGACGCGCTCGTCGCCTACGCGGCGGTGAAGCTGAACCGCAAGATCCGCTGGCGTGGCGAGCGCACCGATGAGTTCATCGGCGGCACCCACGGCCGCGACCTGACCTCGACCGGCTCGTTCGCGCTCGACTCCAAGGGCAAGGTGCTGGCCTATCGCGTCACCTCGATCGGCGGCACCGGCGCTTACTTGGCGGGGGCCGGCGTGATCATTCCGCTGGTGCTCGGGCCGTTCGTGCAGACCGGCGTGTATCACCTGCCGGTGGTGCATTTCGACATCAAGGCGGTGATGACTCACACCGCGCCGGTCGGCGCCTATCGCGGCGCCGGGCGGCCTGAGGCGGTGTACATCGTCGAGCGGCTGATGGACGCTGCGGCGCGCAAGCTGAACATGGACCCGCGCGCGATCCGCAAGATCAACTACATCAAGCCGTCGCAGCTGCCCTACACCAACGCGGTCGGGCAGGTGTACGACAGCGGTGCATTCGCGCACATGATGGACCGGGCTGCCGAGCTGTCCGATTGGGACGGCTTCAAGGCGCGCAAGAAGGCGGCGCAGAAGAAGGGGCTGCTCTACGGCCGCGGCGTCACCAGCTACATCGAATGGACCGGCGGCCGCGCCCACACCGAGAACGTCAAGCTGCACGCCACCGCCGAAGGCCGCGTCGTGCTGCATTCCGGCACCCAGGCGATGGGGCAGGGGCTGGAGACCACCTACACCCAGATGATCGCTGCGGCGCTCGAGATTCCGCTCGACAAGATTGATGTCGTGCAGGGCAACACGGATTTGGCGATCGGCTTCGGCAGCGTCGGCTCGCGCTCGCTGTTCGTCGGCGGCACGGCGGTCGCGGTCTCGTCGGCCGAGATGATCGCCAAGGCCCGCGAGAAGGCCGCCAACATTCTCGAAGCGTCGATCGAGGACATCGAATACTCCGGTGGCATGCTGACCATCGCAGGCACCGACCGCAAGATCAGCCTGTTCGAGATCGCCGCCAAGGAGAAGGGCACGCGCCTCAGCGTCGACTCCACCGGCGAGGTCGACGGACCGTCGTGGCCGAACGGCGCGCATATCTGCGAGGTCGAGGTCGACCCCGAGACCGGCGTCAGCCGGGTGGTGCGCTATACCACGGTGGATGACGTCGGCAATGCGGTGAACCCGATGCTGGTCGCCGGCCAGATCCACGGCGGCGTCGCCCAGGGCGTCGGCCAGGCGCTGTATGAGAACGCCGCCTACAATGACGACGGCCAGCTCCTGACCGCGAGCTATCTCGACTACTGCATCCCGCGCGCCGACAACCTGCCGCCGATCAACGTCACGCTCGATCCGTCGGCGCCTTGCAAGACCAATCCGCTCGGCGCCAAGGGCTGCGGCGAATCCGGCGCGATCGGCGGCCCGCCCTGCGTGGTGCACGGTGTGCTCGACGCGCTGGCCCCGCTCGGCGTCACCACGCTGAACACGCCGCTGACCCCGGAAAAGGTCTGGCGCGCGATCCAGGACGCCAAGTCGGCCCAGGCGGCTTAGAACCTCAACGCCCGCAATACCGACAAAGACACACCGGCGCATGCTATGCTGCGCCGGTTCGCGCGCGGGAGAGATCGATGCGGAAGTTTCTGACGGTGCTGGCGGCGCTCGCCGCGCTCAGCCTGAGCAATTGCGGCTACAACACCATCCAGAGCGAAGACCAGGAGGTGAAGTCCACCTGGTCGGAGGTGGTGAACCAGTATCAGCGGCGCGCCGATCTGGTGCCCAACCTCGTCAACTCGGTGAAGGGCTTCGCCCAGCAGGAAAAGGACGTGCTGCTCGGCGTCACCAACGCCCGCGCCAAGGTCGGCAGCATCCAGGCGACGCCCGAGGTGCTGAACGATCCGGCCGCGCTCCAGAAGTTCCAGCAGGCGCAGGGCGAACTGTCGAGCGCCCTGTCGCGGCTGCTGGTCGTCACCGAGAACTATCCGCAGCTCAAGTCTGATGAGCTGTTCAAGAACCTGATGGCGCAGCTCGAAGGCACCGAGAACCGCATCACCGTGGCGCGCAATCGCTACATCAAGGCTGTCGCGGCCTATAACGTCACGGTGCGCTCGGTTCCGACCAACTTCACCGCGATGATGTTCGGCTACAAGGAAAAGCCGAACTTCACGGTGGAGAACGAGAAGGCGATCTCGACCGCGCCGAAGGTCGATTTCACCCCTGCGCCGGCTCCAGCCCCGGCCAAGTGAGCGCATGACCGCGGCGACGATCCGCGCCGGATGGTTGGCGCTGCTGCTCTGCGTCGTCGCTCTGGCGCTGGCGCCGTTCGCCCGCGCCGACGTCGCGGTGCCGGTGCTGACCGGCCGCGTCGTCGATCAGACCGGCACGCTGTCCGCCGATGCGGTGGCGCGGCTCGATCAGAAGCTGAAGGCATTCGAGGCCCGCAAGGGCAGTCAGATCGCCGTGCTGATCGTGCCGACGACGCAGCCCGAGGCGATCGAGCAGTTCTCGATCCGGGTCGCCGAAGCCTGGAAGATCGGCCGCAAGAAAATCGATGACGGCGCGATCCTGCTGGTCGCCAAGAACGACCGCAAGCTGCGCATCGAGGTCGGCTACGGCCTCGAAGGCGCGCTGCCCGACGTCACCGCCAAGCGCATCATCGACGAGATCATCACGCCGAAATTCAAGACCGGCGATTTCGACGGCGGCATCGAGGCCGGCATCGACCGGATGATCGGCGTGATCGACGGCGAGCCATTACCGACGCCGCAGCCGCAGCACGAATGGGCTGCCCCCGAATCGATGGATGAGTTGACCGGCTGGGCGATCCCGCTGTTGTTCGGCACGCTGGTGCTCAATGGCTTCTTGAAAGCGGCGCTCGGCCGCGTTGCAGCCTCGGGGCTGACCGGCATTATCGTCGGCGCGGTGGCGATGCTGTTCGGTCTGGTCTGGTACATCGCGCTGGTCGCCGGCTTCGCCGCGTTCCTGCTGGCTCTGGTGATCGATCTGTTCGGCGGGCCGACGATCTCGTCGGGGCGGCGCGGCGGCTCCGGCGGTACCTGGACCGGTGGCAGCAGCGGCTCGTCGTGGTCGAGCGGTTCGAGCGACAGCGGCTTCAGCGGTGGTGGCGGCAGCTTCGGCGGCGGCGGCGCCTCGGGCAGCTGGTGAGGAGAGGCGCAGCATGGGCATCCGGCGGATCGGCAAGCACCTGTTCACCAGTCGCGGCGCGGTGCACCGCGCGTTTTCGCCGGATGCGTTCGATGCGATCGAGCGTGCCATAAAGGCGAGCGAAACCCGCCACGTCGGCCAGATCCGCTTCGTCGTCGAGGGCGCGCTCGACGGTGCGCCGCTGTTTCGCGATCAGCCGGTGCGCGAGCGCGCACTCGACATCTTCTCGCAGCTTCGGATCTGGGACACCGAGCACAACAACGGCGTGCTGATCTATCTGCTGCTGGCCGACCGCAACGTCGAGATTATCGCCGATCGCGGCATCGACGGCCGCGTCGGCGCCGACACCTGGGAGGCGATCTGCCGCGAAATGGAGGCCGAGTTTCGCGAGGGCCGGTTCGAGCAGGGCGTGCTCCGCGGCATCGACCGCATCACCGCGCATTTGGCCGAACATTTCCCGCGCAGCGGCCCAAGCCCGAACGAAATCCCCGACGCACCGGTGGTGGTGTAGTAACACGGCGGCATCCCACCTCTCCCCGCAAGCGGGGAGAGGGAGAAAGCACCGACGCCTGGCCTTCGAAACGAAAGCGCCTCACGCCTTCGCTGACGGCCGCGCCGCGATGCGCTTGAACCACTCGGCGATGGTGGTGTTGGCGGGATCGAGCGGCTGGCCGACCTGGGCGCCGAAATCGAGCCAGCCGTACAGCAGCAGATCGGCGAGCGTCAGCCGCGCGCCGCAGACATATTCCTTGCCCTTCATCTGCTCGTTCATCCACCGGATGCGATCGGCAGCTATCTTCTTCAGGCCGGGCGCGGCTTCCGGCACGCAGACCACGCGATCCTGAAACATCTTCAGGCCCTCGGCGAAGCGGAAGCCGTTGGTCAGCGGTTCGCAGATGTAGAGATCGATGCGCCGCGTCCACATCCGGCATTCGGCGCGCTCTTCCGGCGTGGTGCCGATCAGCGGCGGCTGCGGATGCTTCTCCTCGAGATATTCGCAGATCGCGGTGATCTCCGCCAAGAAGCTGCCATTGTCGAGTTCGAGAGTAGGAGTCTGGCCGTGGGGATTGCGAGCGAGATGCTCGGGCTTTCGATTCTCGCCGGCGCGGATGTCGAGCGTTTGGGTCGGAATCGTCAGGCCCTTTTCGGCGATAAACATCCGCACCAGGCGTGGATTGGGTCCGATCGAATCGTACAGCTTCATGGTCGTCTCCCTGGTCGGCGCTTTGTTGCGCCTTTGATGATCGATCTGTCCTAGCGCGGGACACCGTGCGGTGCAAAGCCGCGCGGTGCGTCATGCTGCGCGCGTTCCTCACGATTCGTGAAATTTCCGTAACCGTCGGCGGAAGTAACGATTTCGCAAGTAATAAAAGTTACCGAATAGTATCAAGCTGATCTGGAGGATTTGAGACGTGGACGAGCATCGCAACGAGCCCATCGGTGAACAGCAGACCGGCGCGGCCGCCGCGACGGACGGAGCGCAGGCGAACGCCGGCACCCCCGAAGCAAGCTCGGCCTCCGCGCCTCAGGGGACGCCGGCCAACACCCCGGCCAATGCGGGCGCCGCCAAGCCGGATGACGCGAAGCCTGCCGGCAAATCCGAGATCGAGAAATCGGATCGTGTCAGCCGTCCGCGGCCCGGCACCGTGACCATCATGGCGCCGTCGCCTCGCGAAAATCTGTATCGGCACTGGGACGACGAGATCGAGGTCGAGGCGCCCGACGAGGCAAGCCAGTCCGCGGTTCATCGTTTCGGCGTGCGCAAGCTCGCGGCGGTTGCTGCGGCGGTGATCCTGGCGGCGATCGCCGGTGCGGTCGGTGGTGCACTTGCCACCGCCAGCCTGTCGCATCGGAGTGACGCCGAGACCACCGCGGCTTCGGCGCAGGTGAAGACGCTCGACGCGCAGGTCGCTCAGCTCCAGACCGAACTGTCGGCGCTCAAGGCCGATCTCGACCACGCCGCCAAGCAGAGCACAGCGCAGCTCGGCAAGACCGCGGACCGGATCGAGAAGCTTGAGAAGGCACAGGCCGAGCCGGTCGCCAAAATCGCCAAGCTGAGCGAGACGGTCGAGAAGCTGCGCACCGCGCAGGTTCAGCCGCCGGCTGCTCCGGCTCCGGCGAATGTCGCGGCGGTCCCCGCCAAGGACGTCACCGGCTCGATCACGCCGAAGGCCGAAGCTGCGAAGCCGGGCCGCTTGCCGACGGTCGAAGGCTGGGTGCTGCGCGATGTGTATGACGGCGGCGCGGTGGTCGAAGGCCGCTCCGGCACGTACGAAGTCTATGCCGGTGACCCGATCCCGGGTGTCGGCCGCGTCGATGCGATCCGCCGCCAGGACGGCCGCTGGGTCGTGGTGACCAGCCGCGGTCTGATCGTCGCCCGCTGATCGCGCAGCCTCATTCTTGAAACTTTAACGGCGCCGGCTGTGAGACAGCCGGCGCCGTTTTGATTTGGCTTTGCCGCGGAGCCTTGCAGAGTTGTTCAGGCACCCGCCGGACGATAGCAATTAGTTGTCGCCGGCGCGCGATTTCGAACGGCGCGTCAGCGCTCGACGAATGCCTTCTCGACCACGAAATGGCCTGGCTCGCTGTGGTTGCCTTCGCGGAAGCCGCGTTCGCTCAGCATCGCCGGCAGTTCGGCGAGCATCGCCGGGTTGCCACACAGCATCACCCGGTCAGACTCGCGATCGAGACCGGACTGGCCGAGATCGCTGAACAACTGGCCCGACGCGATCAGATCGGTGACGCGGCCGCGGTTGCGGAACGGCTCGCGGGTCACGGTCGGGTAGTAATGCAGCTTGTCGCGGATCAGATCACCGAGGAACTCGTGGTCGCGCAGGCGCTCGACCAGTTGCTCGCCATAGGCCAGTTCGGGAATCTGACGGCAGCCGTGGACCAGCACGATGGATTCGTAGTTGTCGTAGATTTCCGGGTCCTTGATCAGGCTCGCGAACGGGGCCAGCCCGGTGCCGGTCGACAGCAGCAGCAGCCGCTTGCCGGGGATCAGATTGCCCGCGATCAGCGTTCCGGTCGCCTTGCGCCCGACCAGGATCTGATCGCCTTCCTTGATCTGCTGCAGCCGCGAGGTCAGCGGACCGTTCGGCACCTTGATGCTGAAAAACTCCAGCTCTTCCTCGTGATTGGCGCTCGCCATGCTGTAGGCGCGCATCAACGGCCGGCCGTCGACTTCCAGGCCGATCATCGCGAACTGGCCGCTCTGGAACCGGAATCCAGGGTCGCGCGTTGCGGTGAAACTGAAAAGCGAGTCGGTCCAATGCCGGACCGACAACACCGTTTCGGTTTGGAATGCACTCATCGTCTTCTCCTCACCCGCAGGTCATCTCCTGCGTCCGATGAGACGATGTCGCGGATATCGACCCCTTTTCGCAATTGCGAAATCGCACTCGCCGCCAATTAGTAGCAAAATTTCATGCAGGGCGCTGACAAGAGGTGCGATGCGCTGTTTTCTCGCAAATCCGAGCAATTTGTTTTCGCACCCGAGATGGCCTCGCACCTGGCCTCAGGCCCCTTGCGACAGGAGCAAACCTCGTGGGGGCAGTGCACGCATTCGGCGAAGTCGAGGCCGACCTCGCGTACTTGACGTTGCAGCTCGCGGAGGGGCGCGTCGCCTCTTAACCGACGGCACCCGATGCACGTAGCGCCTTGATGGCGGCGTCGTCATAGCCCGCGCTGCGCAGCACTTCGTCGCTGTGCTCGCCGACGCCCGGCGGCTTGCGCGGCCGGGTCTTGGTGCTGCCTTCGATCCAGATCGGGCTGTTGATCGTCAGCGTGGTGTCGTTCTCGAACGGCACCAGCACTTCGTTTTCGATCAGCTGCTTGTCGGTGGTGATGTCGTCGAGAATGCCGACGACGCCGAACACCAGCCCGGTGCCGTCGAGCGCCTTGCGCCACTCGGCGAGATCGCGGGTGGCGAAGATCTCGTCGAAGATGCCGATCAGTTCGATCGAGCGTGCATGGCGGTCCGCCTTGGTGGCGAAGCGCGGATCGTCGGTGAGATCCTCGCGGCCGAGACACTTCGTCAGCGTCGGCCACTGCTTCTCTTCGTTGAGCAGCGACAGGATCAGCCAGCGGCCGTCGCGGCAGCGATAGTGATTGGCCACCGCGTTGAGCGCGCGCTCGCGCGGCCGCCGCGGCTGGAACTCGGCGCCGACCAGCTTGGCCTGGGCCAGCACGCTGGTCGACCACAGCCCGTTGGCCATCAGGTTCGACTTCACCTCGCTGCCTTTGCCGGTGCGCTCGCGCTTGTACAGCGCGGTGACGATCGCGCCGAACAGCGACATCGCGCAGGGATGGTCGCCCATGCCGGCGACCGATCGCGCCGGCGTCGAGTCCTCGTCGGCGCGCACCAAGTCCATCATGCCTGAGCGTGCCCACCAGGCGTTGCTGTCGAAGCCGGGCTTGTTGGCTTCCTCGCCGCGCTCGCCATAGCCGGTGAAGCTCGCATAGATCAGCCGCTCGTTCAGCGGCGCGAGGTCGGCGTAAGCGACGCCGAGCCGCGCCCGCACCGGCGGCGGGAAGTTGGTGATGAACACGTCGGCTTCGGCAACCAGCTTGCGCAGCACCTCCTTGCCCTCGGGCTTGGCGAGATCGAGCGCGAGGCTGCGCTTGTTGCGGGCCTCCAGCATCCACGCGTAGTTGTGGTCGCTGATCGGATAGCCCGGCAGGTTCGGCAGGTTGCGATAGGGATCACCCGCACCCGGCGGCTCGATCTTGATGACGTCGGCACCGAAATCCGACAGCACGGTGGCGGCCGCCGGTGCAGCAATGAAACTCGCGCAATCGAGCACCTTGAGGCCGCTGAAGATGCCGTTCTCGTCCATGCGCGTGCGCTCCCTTGCGTCTTGTTTTTTCGTTGTCCGGAAATTCGCGCAGGCACGCGTCGATCCGGTTTCTGCCGCATATGAACCGGGTTATCAGCACGATGCAATATTGGAACCTGCATGGACGTCTTCCGGCGACGCGCAGGCTTTGAAAGTGTCGGTCGTTATTCGCTGCCTGTCAGCAGAGCGGCATTGCCGCCGGCGGCCGCAGTGTTGATCGACACCGTCTGTTCCAGTGCGAACCGCGGCAGATAATGCGGGCCGCCGGCTTTGGGGCCGGTGCCCGACAGGCCGGAGCCACCGAACGGCTGGACGCCGACCACGGCGCCGATGATGTTGCGATTCACATAGACATTGCCGGTGGGAAGCCGCGCGATCACTCGCGCGATCGTGTCGTCGATCCGCGACTGCACGCCGAGCGTGAGTGCGTAGCCGGTCGTGGCGATGTCATTGAGGAGATCGTCGAACTGCGCCGCCTTGTAGCGCACCACGTGCAGGATCGGGCCGAACACTTCCTCGGTGAGCTCTGAGGCACGGTTGAGTTCAAAGATGTGCGGCGCCACAAAGTTGCCGCTCGCGGGCGCGGTGCCGGCGAAGTGAAGCTGCGCCTCGCGCTTCATCGCGGCGATATGCGTATCGAGCCTGGTCTTCGCCTCGGCGTCGATCACCGGTCCGACATGCGTCGCCGGATCGCGCGGATCGCCTATTGTTAGCTCGCGCGCCGCGCCGGCGATCATCGCGATCACTCGGTCGGCAACGTCGTCCTGCACGCACAAGAGTCGCAGCGCCGAACAGCGCTGACCAGCGGAGCGGAATGCAGAGGCAATGACGTCGTCGGCGACCTGCTCGGGCAGCGCGGTGGCGTCGACGATCATCGCGTTGATGCCGCCGGTCTCGGCGATCAGCGGCACGATCGGACCGTCCTTCGCGGCGAGCGTCCGGTTGATCGCGCGCGCGACCTCAGTCGATCCGGTGAATACGACGCCGGCGATGTCGCGCTGTTCGACCAGTGCCGCGCCGATGCGGCCGTCGCCTTGCACCAGATGCAGCGCAGCCGGCGGTACGCCGGCTTCGTGCAACAGGCGCACCGCGACCTCGGCAATCACCGGCGTCTGCTCGGCCGGCTTTGCGACCACCGCGTTGCCGGCCATCAGCGCCGCCGTGATCTGGCCGATGAAGATCGCGAGCGGGAAGTTCCACGGGCTGATCGCGACGAAAATGCCGCGGCCGCGCAAGGTCAGCGTGTTGCGCTCGCCGGTCGGTCCAGGGAGGGCCTGCGGCTCGCCGAACAGCCGGCGGCCCTCGCTGGCGTAGTAGCGGCAGTAGTCGACTGCTTCGCGCACTTCCGCCACGCAATCGTCGAGCGTCTTGCCGCCTTCGTCCTGCAGGAGCGCGATCAGCTCGCCACGGTGTTGCTCCAGCAGATCGCCGGTGCGCTGCAGGATCGCGGCGCGATGATCGCCGGAGGTTCGGCTCCATCGCTCGAAGCCTTTGCGTGCGGCAGTGACCGTGGCCGCGGCTTGTTCCGGCGTGGTGGACGCGACCGTCGGCAGCGGCCGGCGTGCGCTTTCGATGTCGCCGAGCAGTGCGGCGAGCGCGCTGCGGTCGCCGAATTCGATGCCACGCGAATTGATCCGCTGCGGCTGGTACAGATCGCGCGGCAACGGGATCGCCGAGTTGCGCGCGTTCTCGGGATGGCCGATCAGTGTGGCAGGTCGCGTCAGTAGTTCGGCGATCGGCACGCTGTCGTCGCCGGCTTGGGCCACGAAGGATGAATTGGCGCCGTTCTCCAAGAGGCGCCGTACCAGATAGGCCAGCAGGTCGCGATGCCCGCCGACCGGCGCGTAGATCCGGCACACCGCCTGCGGATGGTCGGCGAGCAGCCGGGCATACAGTGCCTCGCCCATGCCGTGCAGCCGCTGGAATTCGTAGCCGTCGCAATCACCAGCCTCGGCCAGGATGGTGGCGACCGTGAGCGCATTGTGACTGGCGAATTGGGGGAACAGACGCGGGCGCAGCGCCAGCAGCTTGCGCGCGCAGTGCAGATAGTTGAGATCGGTCATCGCCTTCCTGGTGAACACCGGATAGTCGGCAAGCCCGCGCTCCTGAGCCCGCTTGATTTCGGTGTCCCAATAGGCGCCCTTCACCAGCCGCAGCATCATGCGGCGGTCGAGCGCGCGCGCGAGCTTGGCGACGTGGTCGATCACCGTGGCGGCACGCTTCTGATACGCCTGCACCGCGAGACCGTAACCGTCCCAGCCTTTGAGCGATGGATCGGCAAAGCAGGCGGCGAACACCTCGAGCGACAGCTCGAGCCGGTCGGCTTCTTCGGCATCGACTGTGAAGGCGAGGTCGTGGCTCTTGGCGAGCTGCGCCAGTTTGAGCAGCCGCGGCGTCAGTTCCCGCATCACGCGGTCGCGGCTGATCGCCTCGAACCGTGGATGCAGCGCCGACAGCTTCACCGAGATGCCAGGCCTCGCCGGCAGCGCCGCGTTGCCGGCGCGGCGGCCGATCGCGATGATCGCATCGGCGTAGGATTGATAATAGCGTTCGGCATCCGCCGCCGTGCGGGCGCCTTCGCCGAGCATGTCGTAAGAATAGCGAGAGCCCTCACGCACATACGGCTGTGCGCGGGCGAGCGCCGCCTCGATCGTTTCGCCGAGCACGAAGTGACTGCCGATCAGCCGCATCGCCTGACGTGTCGCGGCGCGCACCGCGGGCGTGCCGATCCGCCGGGTTAAGGCCGCGAGCGTGCCTTGCGGTGTCTCGCCGGCAAGGACGAGACGTGCCGATAGTCCGAGGGCCCAGGCCGAGGCGTTCACCAGCACGGCATCGGACTTGATACGGTGATGCGCGAAGTCGCCCTGGCCGAGCTTGTCCTCGATGAAGGCGTCCGCAGTCGCAGCATCCGGAACCCGCAGCAGCGCCTCGGCCAGCACCATCAGGGCCAGGCCTTCTTTGGTCGACAGCGCGAACTCGCGCAGCATGGCTTCGACGCCGCCCAGGCCGTGTTCGGAACCGCGGATCGCGCTGATCAGGTCGGTCGCGATGGCGTCGATCTGGGCTTCACGGTCGGGCGGCAGCGTGGCGGTCGTCAGCAACTCCGCAGCCAGCGCAGCATCATCCGGCGCGTAAGCCGCGGTGAATTCGGCAAGCGGCGGGTCTGACGGCATGGCGGTCGGCTCCCGAGGCCAGATAGCTGTGGACGGCACGCATCAGTGCAGCCAGCAAATGCAATGCCATCCAGGCTGCCATATTGGCACGGCCGGGGCCTGACGCTAGCTTCGCCTCCACCACAGGGAAGGCTGGGAGCGGGGATGAGGGTGACGCGCGGCAAGTCCAACGCACGATGGTTCGGTGCGCTCGCGGCCGTGGCGCTCGCCGCCACCTGGTTCGGTGTGCCGGCTGGTGCGGCCGAACTCAGCTCGCAGGTCTCGTATCTGTATAGTTCTGTGTCGATCTTCCCGCCGAGCGCCAAGGGCATGACGGTATGCTACGGCTTCGTCTGCCGCCGCCGCTATGAGCTGGCCTTTTCGACCGGTGATCGCGCGGCGCTGTCGCGGATCATGGCGTCCGGCAAGGCGTCGGCTGCTGCGGAACGCGCGGCGGTGCAGAAGGCGGTGGTGTGGCTCGACCGGCGGCTCGGCCCGGTGCTCGGTACCGACAAGCGGATCGCGCGCGCGGATTTTCGTTACTTCGACGACAAGCATAATTTCGATTGCTGGGACACCACCCGCAACACCACCAGCCTGCTGCTGGTGATGCAGGAATGGGGCTTGTTCAAGTATCACAGCGTCGGCGATCCCAAGTATCGCGGCAACGTCCTGGTGCTGCAGACGCCGCACAACACCGCGGTGCTGACCGAGCGTGCCGCCGGCACGCAATGGGTGGTCGATATGTGGACCCGCGCCTATGCGCAGACGCCGGAAGTGATGCCGGTCGATCAGTGGGTCAAGCTCGACTGAGATAGTCGGTCGTGCGTGCGCCGTTCAGGCCAGTACCAGGTCTTCGTTCAGCACGGCGACGAGATCGCCGGCGCGTTCGACGACGCAGACCAGCATCGGTTCGGTGCGGCCGCGGATTTCCAGCTCGAGCGTCGGCAGCGCCTGTTCGGACAGGCCCGCGGTGGCGCGGAGTTCGTCCGACAGCAGCGTCTCGCAGCCGAGCGACTTGGTCATGTCCTGCAGCCGCGATGCGACGTTGACGGAGTCGCCGAGCGCGGTGAACACCATGTGGTCGCGATAGCCGATCTCGCCGACCACCACTTCGCCGCTGTGGATGCCGATGCCGAAGCGGATCGGCTCGGGCAGGTCGTGGCCGAGAAAATTGTTGAGTTCATCGATCGCCGCGCCGATGGCCGCGGCAGCGCGAACGGCGTTGCGGCAGGCCTCGCGCGGTGTTTCGGCAAGCCCGAACAGCGCCAGCATGCCGTCGCCGACGAACTGATTGGGCTGGCCGCCGCAGGCGATCACGCTGCGCGACACCGCGCCGAGAAAGCGGTTGACGATGAACACGGTGTCGAACGGCAACCGGCTTTCGGCGAGCTTGGTCGAACCGCGCATGTCGACGAACATGCTGACCAGATAGCGCTCCTCGCCGATCCGCGCCGCGCGCGCCGCCTTGCGCGCGGCGGCGACGTTGCGCGGGGGAAATACCGGCAGGAAGGTCAGATCCTGCGTCGGCTTGAGCTGGCAGGCGAGGCGGATCGACGGATCGTCGCCGGTGCCGATCGAGGCGAGTACGAAGGCTTCGCGCGGCGACGGCGGCGGCAACATGGCGGGATCGCCCAAGACGCGGATCCGGCAGGTCGAACAGCGAGCCCGGCCGCCGCAGGCGGAGGCATGCGGGATGTTGTGGCGCTGGGTCGCCTCCAGCACGGTGAGGCCCTTCGGCACCCTTATGCTGCGCTCGCCGTCATAGGTCAGCCGGACCATGCCGCCGCGCCGTTCGATGATCGCGCGTACCGCGCGGGCGATCAGCGCCAGGGCGATCAGGCCGAGATAGAAAATCAGGAAGCCGTTGCCGATCGCTTCGAGCGTCTGCTGCTGCTCCGGCGTGCCGAGATTGGCCGGCGCGAGATTATTGGCCTGCCACTGCGGGGAAGCTGCCTCGCGCGCCACCGTGCGGCCGCCCTGATAGAAGCCGAGCAGTGCCAGCGTCGGGATCAGCACCGCGGCGGCGAGCAGCCACGGCATCGCGCGGCGGAACGCCGGCTTGATCCGCAGCCAGACGTAGAGACCGATGCAGCCGTGGGTCCAGGCGATCAGCATCACCGCCACCATCAGCCAGGCCCGATAGGACGGCGAAGCGACGAAGTAATTGTACAGCACCTGCGGATACAGCCGGTCCTGGTCGTACAGCACGTTGCCGAGCCGCATCACGATGACATGGCTGTAGATCATCAGCGGCACCGACAGCCCGAGCACGAGCTGCAGCGGCTCCAGCGTCTTCCAGCGGAACTGGCGGCGCTGATACAGTGCCCACAGTCCGAGCCCGGCATGCACCGTCACCGAGCCGTAGAACAGGATCGCGACCGGCAGGAACTGCCAGATCTCCAGGTGCCACAGCACGCCGGCATGCAGCGCCTCGGGCGAGATGTTGCCGAGCGCATGGTTCAGGAAGTGGCTGAGCAGGTAGGTGAACAGCACCAGCCCGCAGAACATCCGGACCTGCCGCAGCCCGATGCCGCCGAGCCAAGCGGGCTTTTTCCCGCGGGCAGAAGCGTTCTGTTTTTTGTTCGGCTTCGCTCGCGTCGCCATCAATGACCGCATACCTCGATCGCATCATTCCGGGATGCGCTGGGTGAGCAGCGCAGGCCCGGAATCCATCATCCCTGTCAGTGTTTTGGATTCCGGGCTCGGTCACGTCGTTCGCGCCCCGGAATGACGGTCGTTGTGTCAGCAGGCGCTGGTCAGCACAAGAAACTTCGTCGGGACAGCTTGGACGCAGGGTCAACGGGCCCTTACTCGTCCTTCTCCCGCTTCTTCATCAGGTCCTTGACGAGGTCGCCGAGCTGCGGACGGGGCAGGGCATCGAACGGCAGTGGTCGGGTGAGGTCCATCGCGGCGAGGCCGAGCCGCGCGGTGAGCATGCCGTTGACCACGCCCTCGCCGAGCTTGGCCGACAGCCGCGAGGCGAGGCCATGGCCGAGCACCGATTGCATCACGCTGTCGCTCAACGCGATGCCGCCGGTGATGGCAAGGTGCGACACCGTTTGGCGCATCAGCTTGAACATGCCGAGCGCGCCGGGGCGGCCGCCATACAGCCGCGCGAGCTGGCCGATCAACCGGGTTGCGGCGATCGCCACGAACAGCACGTCGATCAGCGCCTTCGGGCTGATCGCGGTCACCAGCGACACCCGCTGCGCGGCCTTCGAGATCAGCACCTTCGCTTCCAGATCCAGCTGCGCCATCAGTTCACGCTCGGCGAGGCGGATCAGGTCGGCGCCGTCGATGATGTCGTCGATGTGCTTCTGCAGCGTGGCGCGGCCATGTGCGAGCTGCGGGTTGGGGTGTTCGAACTTCAGCAGTTCGCGGATGATGGCGCGGGCTTCGGCGCTGTTGTCGGTTTCCAGCACCCGCGCGGCGCGGGCGTGGAGCTGTTCGATCCGTGCCAGCCGGATCAGCCCGAACGCCTCGCGGCCGATGATGATCGCCAGCGAGCCGCCGGCGAGCAGCGCCAGCACCATGCCGATGGTGCCGAGCGTCTGGCTCTGCGCGAACAGATCCTCGACCAGCTTGCTGATCCACAGCCAGAACGCCAGCGACACCAGACCGGTCGCGGCGCTCCAGAACACGGTGCCCCAGCGGAAGCCCTTCTTCGGGTTGATGACGCTCTTCGGCGCTTTCGGCGCCGAGATCGGCGGCTCGGCTTCGCGGGCGAGTTCGACCCGGGCGCGCGGCGGCGGGGGTGGCGGTGCGGCACCGGCCGCAGACGCGGCAGGCCTGGCGTCCGCTTTCGCGGACGGCTTGGCCGTATAGCTGCCGCCGCCGTCGTCGGAATCGATCAGCACCACGCTCGGGTCGCTGAGCTTGAAGGTCGCCGGCCGGCGAGGAGGAACCCGCTCGGTCATTGCAGTCGGTCTCCGATCAGGAACTGAAGCGCCCGGTCGAGGCGGATGTGAGGCAGCGCCGGACCGTCGGGGTCATGGCTGTCGAGCCGCGGCGGGCGGAAGCGCAGGAAGCGGAAGTCGGCCTCCTGGTGCGAGCCGGCGGCGAGCCCGCGGAAGGTGTCCTCGCCGCGGAACAGGCCCTGCAGATTGGTCGGCAGGTCGCCCGGGAAGGTGGCGACTTCGGTTTCGCCGTCAAACACCTCGCCTTCGGCCATTTCGCCGGCGATCGGCGTGCCGACGATCGAGGGCAGCCGGTCGCGGCCGCGTTGCACCTGGGCCTCCCGGGTGGCGCGGACGGCGGCCATCGCCACCACGTCGACCTTGGCGCCGGCGAATTCCGCGCGCTTCATCGCCTGCTCGACCAGCTTGCGCAGGATCGCCTCGAGCCGGTCGTGGCTGGAATGGTGCAGATGGTCGGCCTTGGTGGCGGCGAACAGGATGCGGTCGATCCGCGGCCGGAACACCGAACTGAGCAGCGTCGAGCGACCGACCCGGAAACACTCCAGGATCCCGGCCAGCGCAGCTTCGAGATCCTGCAGCGCCTCGGGACCGGCGTTGAACGCCGACAGCGCGTCTGCCAGCACGATCTGGCGGTCGAGACGGGCGAAGTGATCGCGGAAGAACGGCCGCACCACGGCGTCCTTGTAGGCTTCGAACCGCCGCCGCATCATCGCCCACAGCGAGCCATCCGGCGCGATGCCGCCGTCCGGCACGTCCAGCGGCGCGAAGGTCAGTGCCGGCGAGCCGGCAAGATTGCCGGGCATCAGGAAGCGGCCCGGCGGCAGCAGGCTCATCGCGAACTGCTCATCGCGGCAGGCACGCAAGTAAGCGGTGAACAGTCGCGCCGCTTTGAGGGTTTCCTGCTCGTTCTCACGGCCCTTGGGATCGAGCGTGGCGAGATGGGCGTGCCACTCCCGCGCCACCCTGGCCCGCGGGTCCTGCCGCGACAGCGCGAGACTCTCGGCCGCCCAGCGCTCGTAGCTCTTGCCGAGCAACGGCAGGTCGAGCAGCCATTCGCCCGGGTAGTCGACGATGTCGAGCGTCAGCGTGGTCTCAGAGCCGTTCTTGCGCTGATAGTCGATCACCAGCCGCAACTCGCTGATGTCGACCGTCGAACTCGGCCATTGCCGCTGTTCGATCAGCGTGGCGAGGAAGTTCTCATAGGCGAAGCGCGGCACCGCATCGTCGGGCTGCGGCGCCAGCCGCGCCGTCGCGATCCGCCCGGTCGACATCGATTCAAAGATCGGAAACCGGCCGCCCCGACACAACCCGTGGACGAGGGCGGTGATGAACACCGTCTTTCCGGCGCGCGACAGACCGGTGACGCCGAGCCGGATGGTGGGGTTGAACAGGTTCTCGCTGTAGTCCTTGAGCGCCCGCGCCGACAGCCACGCATCTTCGAGCAGATTGGAAAAATTGAAGGCCATGCGCGCCAAGGTTCAATCGTCAGAGTTGCCGGCGAAACTAGCCGGAAACCGCCGATTCGTGCGACAATCCGACCTGTACGGCCGGTCTTGGCTTTGCCGCCTTTCCGGCGGAAAATTCGCGCTCGATCGGACGGTGGCGGTGGCCGAGCGTGCCGCCGCGTGTGTATCGCACCGCCGCCGGTCGTCATGAATGCGCCAGATCAATTCGGATAAGGTGTTCGAGAACAGGGTGTTCGCTGCAGAATGACGATCTTCCGCCTCAAGCAAATCGTGTCGCATGCCAGGATCGACGCCAAAGGCGCGGTTCACTGGAACTACGATCGCGCCGAGCTGATCGCCGATGGCGTCGTGCATGTGCTGGGCCTCGTCGCCGGGTTGATCGCCGCCACTGCGCTGGTCACGCTGACCGGCGTGTTCGCATCCACGCCGACGATCGTCTCGGTATCGGTGTATGTTGCAGGGCTGCTGGCGATGCTCGGCCTGTCGGCCGCGTACAATCTCTGGCCGGTGTCGCCGCGCAAATGGCTGCTGCGGCGGTTCGACCATTCGGCGATCTACATTCTGATCGCCGCAACGTACACACCGATCATCAGCCAGATCAAGGATCAGGTGTTCGGTCTGGCGCTGCTCGCCGGCGTCTGGGGCGTCGCGGTGGTGGGCATCGTGCTCAAGCTGTTCAAGCCCGGCAAATTCGACAAGCTGTCGGTCGGGCTTTACCTCGCGCTCGGCTGGAGCGGCATCATCGCCTACGATCAGGTGGTCGAGACGCTGCCGACCACGGCGATGTGGTTCCTGGCGATCGGCGGCCTGCTGTACACGCTCGGCGTGATCTTCCACGCTTGGCGGCGGCTGCGGTTCCAGAACGCGATCTGGCACGCCTTCGTGCTGGTCGCGGCCGGCTGCCACTACGTCGCGGTGATGGACCTGGTGCTGGCGTAGCGGGCGCCGGATCTTTCCGATATGAACGCCCCCGCCAACAACAAGCGGGGGAAACAACCATGCAGATCGCGGGCAAAGTCGTCGTCGTCACCGGCGGCGGCAACGGAATCGGGCAGGCGCTGTGCGAAGCCTTTCACAAGGCCGGCGCCGCCAAGGTCGTGGTCGCTGACCTCGATCAGGCCCGCGCCGAAGCGGTCGCCGCGTCGATCGGCGGCGCGGCTTTCAAGTGCGACGTGGCCAGCGAGGCCGACATCAAGCACGTGATCGAGGAGACCGAGCGCCAGTTCGGGCCGATCGATCTGTTCTGCTCCAACGCCGGGATCGGCGGCGGCTTCGATCCGATGGCGGAGAACGCCGGCGGCGCCTCCGACGAGCCGTTCATGAAGAGCTGGATGATCCACGTGATGGCGCATGTCTACGCCGCGCGGCATCTGGTGCCGCGCTACCGGGCGCGTGGCGGCGGTTACTTCCTCAACACCATCTCGGCGGCGGGTCTGCTGTCGCAGGTCGGCAGCCCGGCCTATTCGGCCACCAAGCACGGCGCGGTCGGCTTCGCCGAAAGCCTCGCCATCGCTCACAAGGCGCACAACATCCGTGTTTCGATCCTGTGCCCGCAGGGCGTCGATACCAACATGCTGCGCTCGATCCCGAAGGGGCCTCAGTCGGCCGACGGCGATCTCACCGCCGAGCAGGTGGCGAAGGATGCGCTGCAGGGCATCGAACAGGAAACCTTCCTGATCCTGCCGCACCCGCAAGTGATCGATTACATGCGCAAGAAGACCGAGAACTACGATCGCTGGATCGGCGGTATGGCGAAGATCCAGGCCAAGCTCCGCGAGACGTTCGGCGGCAAGGCGTAGTCTTCGCTTCGATCCTAATTGCCTATTCTCCGGCCTCTGCCTGTCGGCGTCTGCTTCAGTATGTCGCAGCGGTGCCGAGGAACGGATCGCCCATTCGACGTTCCGTCTGTACAGGCGCACAACACCGCGGCGTCTGTTATGCGATCGCACCGTCGTCCGGGCGGTGCGATTCTTGTTATCGGCAGCCAACGGAGAACTTCATGTCAGATCATTCCCATCGCCGGCCAAGCTGGGTGGCGCGCAGCCTCGCGGCGATCGCCATCACCAGCATCTATTGCTTCAGCTTTGTCGGCGCCGCGGCGGTGGTCTCAGGCGTGACCAGCAGTGAAGCGCACGCCCAGCGCGGGCGTGGACGCGGTCGGGGCTATAGCGGTCGGGGCTATAGCGGCCGGGGTCGCGGTCGCGGCTGGGACCGTGGACGGGGACGCGGGTCTTACGGCGGCCGCTGCGTTGTCAACGCTGCCGGCGTCCGGATCTGCCTGTAAAGGTCAGGCTGCCCGCACGATCTCGCGGACGTGGTCGAGCGTTTGCTCGATCATGTCCGCGCTGACGTCGAGATGCGTACAGGCGCGGATCCGTCCCTCCATCATCGCCAACACCACGCCGCGCCGGCGGAGCTGTGCGACCATGTCGGCGCCGGAGACGCCGGTGCGGTCCGGTTTGAAGAACACCAGATTGGTCTGCGGCGTCTGCACCTCGATGCCGTCGATCTGCGCCAGCCCGGAGGCAAGACGGCGCGCGTTGGCATGATCGTCGGCAAGGCGATCGACGTGATGATCGAGCGCGTACAGACACGCCGCGGCAATCACGCCGGACTGCCGCATCGCGCCTCCGAGCCGCTGCTTCCAGCGCCACACCTCGTCGATGAAGGCACGCGGGCCGGCCAGCACGGCGCCGACCGGTGCACCGAGGCCCTTGCTGAAATCGATCCACGCCGAGTCCCAACCCGCGGTCATCGCCTTGGCACTGATACCCGTGGCGACCACCGCGTTCATCAGCCGTGCGCCGTCGATATGCGTCCACAGCCCGGCGTCCTTGCCGGCCGCGGCGACCGCGTCGAGCGTGGCCTGCGGCCAGATTGTGCCGCCGCCGATATTGGCGGTCTGTTCGGCGCTGACCATCACTTGTGGCGGTTCGTAGCGCGTCTTCGGATGCAGCGCGGCGCGGAACGTCTCAAGTGAGAACTGGCCGTCGTCGCCGTCCAGGCCGGTGATCTGGAAGCCGCCGAGCGCGGCGTGCGCACCGCCTTCGCGTGACAGGATGTGCGCGGTGCGATGGGCGATGATCTCGTCCCCGGGCCGGCAGGTCGCGAGCGTAGTCGTGACGTTGCACATCGTCCCTGAAGGGAGGAACACTGCGGCCTGTTTGCCGAGCAGCGCCGCGACGCGCTCCTGCAACAGGTTGGTGGTCGGATCGTCGCCGGTCTGCTCGTCGCCGACTTCTGCGCGTGCCATCGCCTCGCGCATCGCCGGCGTCGGCCGGGTCTGGGTGTCGGAGAGCAGATTGATCCGCACCGGCGGCGCGTTCGGATCGGGTAGGGAAGGGATGTAGGCCATACCCGAGGCTAACATGCCGGGTGCGAAGCGGAAGAGTTTTGCCCGGACACGATCAGGTCAGCGGGATGTGATTGGTACCATGCCGAGAACGTCATTCCGGGGCGCGCGAAGCGCGAACCCGGAATCTCGCGGTGAACGGGTGCGGTCTTCGCCACGTACCCGCTGAACTCTCCTTCGCAACATCCTCGAGATTCCGGGTTCGCTCACTTCGTGAGCGCCCCGGAATGACGAAAATTAGTCACCGCCAAACAAAAAGGCCCCGGCGAACCGGGGCCTTAATGCATCGGACTGAGCAGCAATCAGTGCGAAGAAATTAGCGCGAATAGAATTCGACGATCAGATGCGGCTCCATCTGCACCGCGAACGGCACGTCGGAGAGAGCCGGGATGCGGGCGAACTTCGCGATCATCTTGTTGTGGTCGACCTCGATGTAGTCCGGCACGTCGCGCTCGGCGAGCTGGCTGGCTTCGAGCACGAAGGCGAGCTGCTTGGAGGCTTCCTTGACCTCGATCACGTCACCGACCCGCACCTTGTAGCTCGGGATGTTGACGCGCTTGCCGTTGACCTTGATGTGGCCGTGATTGATGAACTGGCGGGCCGCGAACATCGTCGACACGAACTTGGCGCGGTACACCACGGCGTCGAGACGGCGCTCGAGCAGGCCGATCAGGTTCTCGCCCGAGTCGCCCTTCAGACGGGTCGCCTCGACGTAGATGGCGTGGAACTGACGCTCGGAAATGTTGGCGTAGTAGCCCTTCAGCTTCTGCTTGGCGCGCAGCTGGACGCCGAAGTCGGACAGCTTGCCCTTGCGGCGCTGGCCGTGCTGGCCGGGGCCGTATTCACGGCGGTTGACCGGGCTCTTCGGACGACCCCAGATGTTCTGGCCCATCCGGCGGTCGATTTTATACTTAGCTTCAGCGCGCTTTGTCATCGCGTCCTCTAGGGTTGGAGTTGTGAGGAAACGCGCCCTCCTGTGCATGGGGAAAAATCCCCTGCCGACAGGTCCGTCCTTAAAGCATAAGGGGAGGACCACGGGTCGCGAAACGCAACGCGGGCCGAAACCGGCCCGCGAGCGGGGGCTTTCTAGGGGGAAAGCCCTGGGATGTCAATTCGCGCCGGTTCAAGGCCCGGCTGCGGCCCGCAGCGCCCGGGCGGGGCGATCCAGACCCTCGATCTCGGCCGCAATGAGCGTGTTCAGCACCTGTTCCAGCCGGGTTGTCAGCCGCGCGATCGGGGCGGCGTCGATCACCCGGTGGTCGAACCGGACGATCACCTCCAGCCGGCCATCGTCGGTGAGTCGGCCGTAACTGAGGATGTAGGGGCCGGGGCTGACCGGACAAAGATCGCCGGGGCCGAACGCCGATACCGAGGAGACTCCGAAGCTGCCGAAGAAGTTGGCCCGCGGCCGGTCGAGCGACATCCCGACCCACCAGGCGATCCGCCGCAGCGGCCACGGCATCCGGCTGATCCGCAGCAGCTTGCGGAACATCGGCACGGTCTCGATCGGCGCGGTGCTGGCACCGCGAATGATCGCGTCGACCTCGGTGAGCGGCAGCGTGTCGGCGGCGGTCACCTTCTGCATCAGCACGCAGTCTTCGCCGTCGATGCGGCGTGCGACCGCGATCATCCCGACGCTCTTCGGCAGCTCGAAGAAATGCGGCCACGGGAAGTCGACATACAGCGTGCGCAACAGCGGCTCGTCGCGCGCCACCAGGCTGAACGCCTTGGCGAAGATCGCGGCGAAGCCTGGCGGCGATGCAGCGGCGGCCCGGGCCCGCGCCAGCGGGGCGAGATGCAACGTGCGCCGATAGCTGATCAGCGGCACGGCCTGCGAGGCGTGCATCAGATCCGCAATCAACCTGCGGGGGGCCGAGATCCGGCGTGTTCTGCCCCGCATTACTTGGCGGGTGTCGCCAGCGGCTTGGTCTTGTCGACCACCCACACCGCCATCACCTTGGCGCCCTTGTCGCCGTGCACTTTGGCATCGTGCACCACACCGGCCTGGATCACGTAGGAATCGCCGGCCTTGAGGTGCTTGTCGGGTTCGCCGTCGATGCTCATCACCGCTTCGCCCTCGAGCAGATAGCCGGTCTCGATGCCGGGATGGGTGTGCCGCCCGATATTGCCGCCCGGCGGCAGCTCGGCGAGACCGCTGACCGTGACATAGCCGTCGGGGAATTCGATCTTCTGCAGCGGCGTGCGTTTGATGCCGCTCTGCTGCGCGACGGCGGCGCCGGCAGCAGCTACCACGGCGCATGCGACCAGGATGTGACGCAAGGTTTTGATTGTCATTGGGGCTCCTCCGGGGCGCAAGGCTAGCAGCGTCCCGGCAGGCGGAAAAGCGCTCAGGCCGGAATCCGGCCGCCGAAATAAGGCGCCAGCGCCGCGCTCGCCCGGGGATGCCGGCCGGAGGTGAAGATCATTTCGGCGCCGGGCGTGGGGGCGTGGCCGGTGGCCGGGCCGAGCAGGGTGACGACGCGGCGGGCGATCGCGGGGGCCGGATCGATCCAGTCGACCGGCCACGGCGCCAGCCGGATCAGCCTGTCGAGCAGCAAGGGATAATGTGTGCAGGCCAGCACCACCGCATCGGTGCGGCCGCGTTTGGCGTCGGCTTCGACGAAACACGGCGCGATCTCGGCGCGGATCGCGGCGTCGGTCACTTCGCCGCCGCCGAGCGCGGTTTCGGCCAGCGTAGCGAGCCGGATCGATCCGACCAGCGACACCTCGCAGCCTTGGGCGAAGTCGCGGATCAGCGCGCGGGTGTATTCGAGCCGCACCGTCGCTGAGGTGCCGAGCACCGAGACACGCTTGGTGCGGGAGCCCGCGCAGGCCGGCTTGATCGCCGGCACTGTGCCGACGAACGGCACCCGGTAGCGGGCCCGCAGCGGCGCCAGCGTCATGGTCGAGGCGGTGTTGCAAGCGATCACGACGAGGTCCGGCGCGTGCGCCGCGATCAGTTCGCCCATCAGCGGCACGACACGGCCGATCACCGCCTCTTCGCTGCGCTGCCCATAGGGGAAGAATGCGTCGTCGCCGACATAGACATAGTGCGCGTCGGGGCGGGCCCGGACCACTTCACGCAGCACCGTCAGGCCGCCGAGGCCCGAATCGAACACCAGGATTGTGGGGAGCGAGGTCACGGCGGCGACCTTACCCGATCTTGGTTAGCTTTCGGTTGTCGATCGCGCGATGCAGCCCTGCGGAGACGGCAAAGCCGCCGGGTCAGTGGCTGTCGGCGACCTCGGTCGGCGGCACCTTGCGCTTCACGCGCTTGATGGTGCCCGAGAACGTGAACAGCGGCCGCTCGCCGCTCTTGAGGATGCCGCGCACGAAGATCAGCGACTTGCCGGCCCGGGTGACTTCGCCGGTCGCTTCGATCAGTTCGCCCTCGAATGCCGCATCGAGAAATTCCGCGCCGAACGCCACCGTCACGCCCGGTCCCTGCAATTCGCGGACGGCGATCGCGAACAGGCAGTAGTCGGCGAAGGTCATGAAGCAGCCGCCGTGCACCGCCTTCATGCCGTTGAGGTGCTTCTTCTCGACCCGGAAGGCGCAGCGGACGCGGCCGTCGTCGTCGAGGCGGTGCCAGAACGGTCCGTTGTGCGATTCGAAAGTGTCCCGCGTCCACGTCCGCCAGCCGGCGAACTCACCTTCGGTTGCGGTGAAAAGGTCCGGGCGACTGGGACGTGTCGGTTCGGCGGTGGTGGTCAAGGGGCGTTATCCTTTGGTCTATCGTTTGGTCCATAAAACTGATGCCGCGCTGCAATGCAAATCCACAAATCTAATTGACACTGCGCAATTGGCAGGCAGGTCGCCGCTGTATACCCTCCCGGGCCGCAAAACCGGCCGCGTGAGGGAGAATAGAATGAGCGACCAGATCAAGTATGTGCTGGACGAGGAGAACATCCCGAAGTCCTGGTACAATCTCAACGCCGACTTCCCGACGCCGATGCCGCCGGTCCTGCATCCGGGCACGCATCAGCCGGTCGGCCCGAGCGATCTGGAGCCGCTGTTTCCGATGGAGCTGATCCTCCAGGAAGTTGCGACCGAGCGCTACATCGAGATTCCCGAGCCGGTCCGTGACGTGTTCCGGATGTGGCGCCCGGCGCCGCTGATCCGTGCGCGCCGCCTCGAGCAGGCGCTCGGCACGCCGGCCAAGATCTACTTCAAGTACGAAGGCGTTTCGCCTGCCGGTTCGCACAAGCCGAACACTGCCGTGCCGCAGGCCTGGTACAACAAGCAGGCCGGCATCAAGAAGCTGTCGACCGAGACCGGTGCCGGGCAGTGGGGCTCGTCGCTGGCGTTCGCCGGCTCGCTGTTCGGGCTCGACGTCCTCGTCTTCCAGGTCCGCGTGTCGTACGACCAGAAGCCGTATCGCCGCGCGCTGATGGAGACCTACGGCGCCCGCTGCATCGCGTCGCCGTCGAACGAGACCGATTCCGGCCGCGCCATTCTGGAGAAAAATCCGAACAGCCCCGGCTCGCTCGGCATCGCGATCTCCGAAGCGGTGGAAGTCGCCGCCAAGAACCCGGACATCAAGTACGCGCTGGGTTCGGTGCTCAACCACGTGATGCTGCACCAGACCATCATCGGCGAAGAAGCGATCAAGCAGTTCGAACTGGCGGGCGATGATCCGGACGTCGTGATCGGCTGCGCCGGCGGCGGTTCGAACTTTGCCGGCCTGGCCTTCCCGTTCCTCGGCCTGCAGCTCCGCGGCGGCCGCAAGCGGCGCATCATCGCGGTCGAACCGGCGGCGTGCCCGACCCTGACCCGCGGCACCTACGCCTACGACTTCGGCGACACCGCGCATCTCACCCCGCTGGTGAAGATGCATACGCTCGGCTCGACCTTCATGCCGCCGGGCTTCCACGCCGGCGGTCTGCGCTACCACGGCATGAGCGGGATGGTGTCGCACGCCTACGAACTCGGCCTGATCGAAGCCCGCGCCTACAAGCAGGTCGGCTGCTTCGAAGCCGGCGTGCAGTTCGCCCGCACCGAAGGCATCGTGCCGGCGCCGGAATCGACCCACGCGGTGCGTTGCGCGATCGACGAGGCGCTGCGCTGCAAGGAGGAGGGCAAATCGGAAACGATCCTGTTCAACCTCTCCGGCCACGGCCACTTCGACATGCAGGCCTACATCAACTACTTCGAAGGCAAGCTGGTCGATCAGGACTACGACGAAGCCGACCTCGCCACCGCGTTGGCCGGCCTGCCGGCGGTGGCGGCGTAACCCTTCAGCCAACCGCAAGGCACTGACCCAACCTCTCCCCGCCCTGTGCGGGAGAGGTCGGATTGCGCAGCAATCCGGTGAGGGGCGGGCACAGCGTCAATCCGCGGCCGGCCTGTCAGGCCGGCACAGCGCCGCGCCGCCCGACGACCCCGCACAATTTCCCTGTTTCGATTCACTGCCCGGCCCCTCATCCCACCCTTCTCCCCATGCAGAGCGGCGAGAAGGGGCCGGCCGCGGCCGGGGCGGAAGCTGCAACTTATTGAAAAGGCGTGCCTTCAATCACGGCCGAGGGCGGTTCGCCATCCCCAGGCGCGCAGAAAAGCCTTTCCCCCTTGGGCCGTTCTTTCTACATAACAGCGGTCCGCGCCGGCCCCTCCGGCGTGCCGAGGAATGCTGCCCTATGTCCGCTCCCGAGCCGAAGATCACCCCGGAACTGATCGCCAGCCATGGCCTCAAACCGGATGAATATCAGCGCATTCTCGATCTGATTGGGCGCGAGCCGACTTTCACCGAGCTCGGCATCTTCTCGGCGATGTGGAACGAGCACTGCTCGTACAAGTCGTCGCGCATCCATCTCAAGGGGCTGCCCACCAAGGCGCCGTGGGTGCTGCAGGGGCCGGGCGAGAACGCCGGCGTGATCGACATCGGCGACAATCAGGCGGTGGTCTTCAAGATGGAGAGCCACAACCACCCGAGCTACATCGAGCCGTATCAGGGTGCGACCACCGGCGTCGGCGGCATCCTGCGCGACGTCTTCACCATGGGGGCGCGCCCGATCGCCTGCCTCAACGCGCTGAGCTTCGGCGACCCAAGCCATCCCAAGACCCGTCACCTGGTGTCCGGCGTGGTCGCCGGCGTTGGTGGCTATGGCAACTCGTTCGGCGTGCCGACCGTCGGCGGCCAGACTCGGTTCCACACCCGCTATGACGGCAACATCCTGGTCAACGCGATGGCGGTCGGCCTTGCGGACGCCGACAAGATCTTCCTCGCCGCGGCGAGCGGCGTCGGCATGCCGATCGTCTATCTCGGCTCCAAGACCGGCCGCGACGGCATGGGCGGCGCCACCATGGCGTCGGCCGAGTTCGACGAGGGCTCGGATGAGAAGCGCCCGACCGTGCAGGTCGGCGACCCGTTCGCCGAGAAGCTGCTGCTCGAGGCCTGCCTCGAGATCATGGCCAAGGACTGCGTGATCGCGATCCAGGACATGGGTGCGGCCGGCCTGACCTGCTCGGCGGTCGAGATGGGCGCCAAGGGCGACCTCGGCGTCGAGCTCGATCTCGACGCGGTGCCGACCCGCGAGACCGGCATGACCGCCTACGAGATGATGCTCTCCGAAAGCCAGGAGCGCATGCTCATGGTGCTGAAGCCGGAGAAGGAAAAGGAAGCCGAAGAGATCTTCAAGAAGTGGGGGCTCGACTTCGCGATCGTCGGCTACACCACGCCGACCAAGCGCTTCGTGGTCAAGCATGGCGGGCAGGTGAAGGCCGACCTGCCGATCAAGGAGCTCGGCGATGAGGCGCCGCTATACGATCGCCCCTGGGTCGAGAGCCCGAAGCTGCCGGTGATCCACGCCCGTGACATCAACGCGCCGATGGGCGCGGCCGAGGCGCTGGAGAAGCTGCTGGCGACGCCGGACCTATGCAGCAAGCGCTGGGTGTGGGAGCAGTACGACCACGTCATCGGCGGCAACACCGTGCAGCGTCCCGGCGGCGACGCCGCGGTGGTGCGTATCGAGGACGGCCCGAAGGGCTTGGCGCTCACCGTCGACGTCACGCCGCGCTACTGCGAGGCCGATCCGTTCGAGGGCGGCAAGCAGGCGGTGGCGGAAGCCTATCGCAACATCACCGCGGTCGGCGGCAAGCCGCTGGCGATCACCGACAACCTCAACTTCGGCAATCCCGAGCGGCCCGAGATCATGGGCCAGCTGGTCGGATGCCTGAAGGGCATCTCCGAAGCCTGCATCGCGCTCGACTCGCCGATCGTCTCCGGCAACGTCTCGCTCTACAACGAGACCTCGGGCCGCGGCATCCTACCGACTCCGTCGATCGGCGGCGTCGGCGTGCTCGATGACTTCACCAAGTCGGCGACCTTGGCCTTCAAGGCCGAAGGCGAGGCGATCCTGCTGATCGGTGAGACCAAGGGCTGGCTCGGCCAATCGGTGTACTTGCGCGAGATCTGCGGCCGTGAAGAAGGCGCACCGCCGCCGGTCGATCTTGCGGTCGAGAAGCGCCACGGCGACGTCGTCCGCGGCATGATCCACGCCGGCACCGCGACCGCCGTGCACGATGTGTCAGATGGCGGCCTGCTGGTTGCGATCGCCGAGATGGCGATCGCCGGCAACATCGGCGCCTCGCTCGACGCGCCTCCCGGCGAGACCGTGTCGCACGCCTGGTGGTTCGGTGAAGATCAGGCCCGCTACGTCGTCACGGTGAAGGAAGCCGATCTGCTCGCGGTGAAGACCAAGCTGAAGACGATCGGCGTGCCCTGCACCCAGATCGGCGTCACCGGCGGCCACGCGCTGAAGATCGAAGGCGAACGCACCGTCGACCTCAAGGCCCTGCGCCACGCCCACGAGCACTGGCTGCCGGACTACATGGGCGGGAAGAACTAACCGCGGTCGCCGTGTTATTCCGGGGGCGCTCGCGCAAGCGAGCGAGCCCGGAATCTCAGCCGCGTCCGATCACCCCTCCATCGTCATTCCGGGATGCCTGCGTAGCAGCGCAGGCCCGGAATCCATAACCCCTGTACTCGCGGATGAGCACGGTGGGTGATGCCGTGAGCCAGTAACGACCGCAGGGGTTATGGATTCCGGGCTCGCGAGCTGACGCTCGCGCCCCGGAATGACGGGGGAAGGGTCTATAGCACCCGATATGCGCCCGGAATCTTCCGCAGCAGATAGGTCGTGGCCCAGCTCAGCAGCAGGCCGAGGGTGAACACGATGGCGGCTTTGACGATCGCCGGCAGGTCGTAGTCGTACAGCCAGTACTGCAGCCACAGCATGTAGGCGTAGTGCACCAGGAAGATGCCGTAGGCGTCGTGCTGCAGCGGATCGAGCAGGCTCCAGCCGCCGCGGCGGAAGCGCAGGAAAACCGCCAGGATGGCGAAGATGATCGCGGCGCTGAAAGCGGTGAGGGCGACGCTGTAGCTCGCCTCGTACCACATCGGCAGATCGTCGGGATTGTCGAGGATGCCGCGCTTGATGCCGATCAGGCCCCACATGCCGAGATACGGCACCAGTGCCACCAGCAGCCAGATCCACCATTGCTGCGCCAGCTTGCCGCCAGCGCCGAGCACGCTCTGCTCGGGATGGCAGGCGCCGATGCCGGCGCCGATGAAGAAATACGCGGTGTACAGCAGCACCCGGCTGGCCTGCACCGCGAACGGGCCCCATTCGAACCAATAGGTCGAGGTGTAGTACAGCCGCGACGGCACATAGAGAATTGCGGTGACCAGGAACACCGTGCCGATGAACAGCGCGGGCGACTTGTAGCCGAGCTTGGCCAGATGATTGATCGGATCGAGCGAATGCCGCGAAATCCGGTACAGCGCGCCGCCGATCACGCTGAAGATGAACAGCACCCACAGAAACCACAACGGTCCGCTCGGCCACGGGCCGACCGTGATCATGTTCTCGTAGAATTTGGCGAAGCTCTCGGTCGGGTCGGCGCGCAGCGCCAGCGCGTAGTAGGCGATCGGGATCACGGTGAACGCCGCGATCACGAACGGGATGCCGAGCCGGATCAGTCGGTCGCGCGCCAACGAACCGAATTTCGGCCGGTGGTCGAGGCTCGGCCACAAGAACAGCCCCGACAGCATGAAGAACATCGCCATGAAGAAGCTGTCGGTGGCGAGCACTACGCAATCGAAGCCGATGAACGAGCTCGGGTCGGTGTGGCCGAAATAGGTGTAGGGGATCACCGAATGGTGGATCAGCACCAGGATGGTGAGGAAGGTGCGGGTTCGGTCAAGCGACAGGTCGCGCACATGCGAAGCTGCGTTCGCGGTCATGCCGCCGGTGGTGGGATAGGTTACAGTCACGACGATAGCCCCGTGCGATGCCGCCGGTGAATTACGATACTGCGCAATAGCTGAATCGCCTCTTCGGCGAATTGCTAGGGTTTGAATTCTTCGATTTGAACTTTTTGCGGATAGAATGCCAGATAACCGGCGATCTCCGCCATAGCCGGAAATGGATTCTCGTAGCTCCAGACCGCGTTGGCCTGCGGTTCGCCCCCGGCGACGATACTGAAATAGCTGGCATCGCCCTTGTACGGGCAATGAGTGACACGTGCGGTTTTTTCCAGCAGCCGCATGTCGGCGTCTTCCCGGGGAATGTACTGCACCGGCGGGTAGCTCGCCTCCTGCAGCGTCAGCGCCCGGCGGGTCTCGGCGATCACCTTGCCGTCCGCGCTGATCCGGACGCCGTTCGGATTGGCCGTGATCGAGATCGGGTGATCGGGGCCTGGGAGCTTCATGGGCGGATCTCTCGGGTGCGATTCGGACCAGCGTCACCATCACCTCGCCGCGATGTGCCGGCGTGGTGGCTTTGAAAGGGACGCACTGCCATATAGGATGGCGGTGCAAGATTGCCACCGCGCCCCCGCGCAGGCGGCCGCGACGATCTGGAGGATGACCGAATGCCGATGGATGCCCGCGACATCGAGGCCATGATCAAGGCCGCGATTCCCGACGCGGAAGTGACGATTCGCGACCTCGCCGGAGACGGCGATCATTACGCCGCGACCGTGATTTCGGAGACGTTCCGGGGCAAGTCGCGGGTCCAGCAACACCAGATCGTCTATCAATCGCTGCAGGGGCAAATGGGCGGCGTGCTCCACGCGCTGGCGCTGCAGACCGGCGTGCCGGAAGCCTGACGGCGGACGGCCTTCGTCCGAAGCCCAGCGGCTTCGGCCGCCGGCGCCTGGTACGATCGCTATTCGAGCCGCTGCTATTCGAGCCGCGCAACGCGCGCGGTTGCGCGATCCATGCGACGGCGCATGGCGTTGACGCTGTCGGACAGTTCTCCGACGTGCCGATCGACCAGCGTGCCGCGCGCGATCTCTTCGATACTGCATATCTCGTCCTCGACCCGCGTCAGCGTCTGTTTCGCGCTCCCGGTCAGCGACAGCAGAATAACCCGCCGGTCCTCTGCCGATTGAGTGCGGTTGAGGAGGCCGCGCTGCTCCAGCGGCCGGATCTGCGCAGAGACGAACGATCCTTTCATATTGAGCAGCGCCGCGACTTCGCCGACTGGAACGCCGTCCCGGTCGGCCAGAAAGTCGACCGCCTTGATCAGCAGCCATTGCGATCCCGTCAGGCCGACTCGGCGCCCGAGCAGTTCGGCCATCCGCAGGATCGAGAAACTGATGGCTGATACGTCCCAGACCAAGCGATGCAACAGACGATCGGCATGATTGATGTCGGTGGCGGTGCCGATCGGCTCGTCGTCGGCGTCGTTCGTTTCGGGCGTCATCCCGTCGTCCTTTCAGCACTTGCCACGCGTTTCGTGCCCCTGCGCGAAGTATCGCCTCTCCGCACAGAACGGAGCGGTGCTTCGAATCAGGCCGGCGAGCGCTCATGCGCCCGGCACGGGTGGCGAAATTTCATCGGCATATGGCGGGCGAAGCGGTGTCGCGGCGCCCGAACTCATCGTCGTTCAGACGGCCTGTTTGGGCGGAGGAGTATCGGGACTTGCCCGCAGCGCGATCGCCAGAGAGGACCCGGCAAAGCAGGCCTTTTTGCTGTCGGGCGATGGCCGTCCGACCACGGACGCCGGAATCACGGCAGATGAGCACGACGAGCAGCGATCGCAGACCGAGACGGCCGAGGCGTCGGTAGTGTCATCCACAGAGTGCGTGCTGAACACGGCCGATGCCGCGACCTCCGTCGGATGGAGGCAAGCGACCTGATGCAGCAGGCCTGAGATGAGATAAAGCGAGATCACCATGACCAACGGCAGGCGACGTCGGGCCTGCGCCGTTTCGGTCGAAAGCCATCGAATGAACCCGCTTCTCATGCGGGATCGCATAACAAATCTGTCACAATTCGCAAAGGCGGAGCGACAGTAGCGCCACAGTCCGCTGCACGGCATTGACGTTAACGAAGGCTTTACAGCCGCGCGGCACGGTCTCGGCGGGTGGGGAAGCATGTCGAACTGGCGGGAAGAAAGGGCGAAGGCTAACGCGCTGGCGCTCGCGCAGCTGACCAAGCGCCTGCCGGATGCGTTCCCGCAGGCCGTGCTGATTCATGCCAAAGCCCGCGCCTATGTGCCTTCGACCCTCCGGGTCGCGGTCGACTCGTACTGGCGCGCGCATCCGCTGCGCGCCGAGCGGCTGGCGCGCGTGCTGGCAGCGCGCAGCGGTGCTCCAGCGGGCTGGCGATGGCAGGTCGGTGACGGCCCGGAGACGGGACTGCCGACCACGTTCCGAACTCCACCCGCGCCGTATCGGGAAAGAGCGCACCAGCGCGGTCCCGGTTTCTGCTGCGTCTGCGGCCAGCCGGTGTATCGGTTCGGCTGGCACACCGATCTATGGGACGCCGGCATCAACAAGAATGCGACCTGGCACAGTGCCTGCGTGACCGCCTGGCAATTTTGGAATGCGCCGAGCGGCCAGACCAAGCTGCTGCGGCGCCTGCAAGGCCGTCGCTGCCGCGAGACCAACCGGCGGCTGCTGCGGACTGCGGAAGTCGATCACCTCGTGCCGCTGTTCCAAGTCTGGCAGCAGCACCGCGATCGCACATGGCCTGAGCTGCTCGGCTATTGGGGCCTGCCGAACCTGCAGGTGATCAATCGTGAGGTCCACGCCGCCAAATGCGCGAGCGAGGCGCGCGACCGGCGCTCCACGCGTCTTGCGGCGACCGAGCACGCCTGAGCCCGACGCACCTGCGTCGCGGCGCGCGACGCGCTGCTGTTTACTCGTAGACCTTCTACAGCTGCCGCGTTGCGAGACCCACGGTTGCTTGCTGCCGCTTTTGGGCGCGGACGTCGCGGAACGACACCAGACGTCGCTGGGCCTCGTCCCACAAGGCCAGCGGGATGCAACGGAAGCTCTGCCACAACGTGACGCGGCCGATGGCGCGAAGTTCGGGGTGATCGTGCAGCACGCGCGGCAGGCGATAATACGGAATGCGGCTCGCCAGATGGTGCACGTGGTGCATCCCGATATTGGCCGTGAACCAGCTCAGCGGTGCCGGCAGATCGTAATACGAGCTGCCATATAGCGCGGCTTGATGCAGGCTCCAGCGCTCGTTGTGCTCCCACGTCGTGGTCTCGAACTGATGCTGAACGTAGAACAGCCACACCCCGGCGGTCGCGGCTAGCAGCATGATCGGCAGATGCACCAGCAGGAATGCCTTGATGCCGATGAACCAGGTGAGCGTCACCACGATGCCGGCGATTGCCGCATTGGTGGCCATCGCACTTACCCAAGGCCGCCAGCCATCGCGCATCAGTCCGACCGGAAGTCGCTGTTGCAGCAGAAACACGTAGGCCGGTCCGAGGCCGAACATCACCAGCGGGTTGCGGTAGAGACGATATTTCAAACGGCCCCACCAACTCAGTTCGCTATATTCCCGCACGGTCAGCGTATCGAGATCGCCGACGCCGCGACGATCGAGATTGCCGGTGGTGGCGTGATGCGTGGCATGCTGGCGACGCCAGCAATCGTAGGGCGTCAACGTGATCACGCCGATCACCCGGCCAACCCAATCGTTCGCTTGTCGCTTGCTGAAGAAGGCGCCGTGGCCGCAGTCGTGCTGGATCATGAACAGGCGGAGCAGAAACCCGGCCGCCGGAATAGCGATCAGCAACGACGCCCAGGCGTGTCCCATCGAGTACACGAACCAGGCCGCACTCCACAGCGCCACCAGCGGCAAGGCGGTGATCGTCAGCTCGGCGATGCTGCGCGACCGGCTTGGCGTGCCGTATTCGGCCAGAATGCGAGTCCAAAGCCGCGCGTCTGAGGCCGGGGCCTCTGCGTCATGGGGCATGTTCGAGGGCATGGCGAAGAGGTCCTGCGATCGCACGTGATGAAAGGGGACAAGGTGCGCGTGCGTGCGCCACCGTGACTGGATGTGAACGAGAATGGCGATTGCAGTCGATACCGGGGTGTGCCGATCTCGTTCGGCCGCCCGACCACCAGTGATGTCGCCGACGATGCATGAGCCTGACGACTGGGTAGGCCCTCACGGTCAATACAGATCGGCCAGTGTGGCCGCCGTCCACCAACGGGCGCAACTGCGCGCCCGCATCCCGTGCGTCAAAGACGAGTTACTAACTCAATATGGGGGCGGTCAGATCGACCGCAACCTGTCGGCCTTCAAATCCATTCTCGGGTCGTGCGCGGCCTTGCCGCGAGTTACACCCGAGAACCGTTGGTCTCGATCGCATGTACTGAGAACATTGCGTCCGCATCGGTCCAGCACCGCGCCGGAGTCCAGCCGGCCTGCTGCGCCAGCGCGCGAAACCGCTCCAGGCTGTATTTGTAGCTGTTCTCGGTGTGAATGCTCTCGCCGGCGCGGAAGCCGATGCGTTCGCCGAACAGATGCACGCTCTGGTCGCGCAAGCTGACCAAGTGCATTTCAATCCGGTGCTGATCGCGGTTGTAGATTGCTCGGTGCGCAAACGCGGACAGATCGAAATCCGCGCCGAGCTCGCGGTTGATCCGGATCAGCAGGTTGAGGTTGAATTTGGCGGTCACGCCGGCGGCATCGTCATAGGCCGGCACCAGGACATTTTCGTCCTTCTCCAGGTCGACGCCGATGATCATCCGGGCGCCGCGGCCGAGAATATCGCGGGCGCTCTCCAGAAATCGACGCGCCTCCTGCGGTTCGAAGTTGCCGATCGTCGATCCCGGGAAGAACCCGACCTTGGGCAGGTCGCGTACCGCAGGCGGCAGCGCGAACGGCTTGGTGAAATCGGCGGCGAGGGGATGCACCGCGAGCTGCGGGAAATCCCGCTGAAGCGCTTCGGCCTGCATGATGATGAAGTCGCCCGAAATATCCACCGGCACATAGGCCGCGACCTGGTGGGCCGCGAGCAACAGGCGGATCTTGGTGGTGGCGCCTGCGCCGAATTCGACGATCGCCGCGTCTGGTGGAATGAGTGCCGCGATCTCGGCGGCGCGGTCCCGCAAAATGCCGAGCTCGGTGCGGGTCGGATAGTATTCCGGCAGGCGGGTGATCTCGACGAACAGTTCCGAGCCGGTGTCGTCGTAGAAGTACTTCGGCGACAGCTCCTTCTGCGGCTTCGTCAGCCCATCCAATACATCGCGCGCAAACGCAGCCGTGTTGGAATCGAGCCGATGCGCTTGCGTCTGCACAGCGACGTGCACGTTCATAGGCGATCCTCCGGGCCGCGCGCGTGGCGCGTTTAGATGTTCAAATCAGGCGCCGTAATCGGCGAGCCGCAGTCCGGTGAACTGCCAGCGGTGATGCGGATAGAAGAAATTGCGATAGGTGACGCGGCTGTGGCCTTCAGGCGTTGCGCAGGACGAGCCGCGCAGCACCAGCTGATTGACCATGAACTTGCCGTTGTATTCGCCGAGCGCGCCGTCGATCGCCTTGTAGCCGGGGTAGGGCGCATAGGCGCTGCGGGTCCATTGCCAGACGGCGCCAAAGGCATCGGGAAGCTGACCGGCGCGCGCCGCGACCTCCCATTCCATTTCGGTCGGCAGATGCTTGTCGGCCCAGCGGGCGAAGGCGTCGGCTTCGTAGTAGCTGACGTGGCAGACGGGGGCGTCGGGATCGATGCTCTGCAGGCCGCCGAGCGTCATGATCTTCCATTCGCCGTCCACCTGCCGCCAGTGGCCGGGCGCCTCCCAGCCTTCACGTTCGGCGCAGGCGAAGCCGTCCATCAGCCACAGCGTGGCGGTGCGATAGCCGCCCTCGGCCATGAACTGCAGCCACTCGGCATTGGTGACGAGGTGCCGGGCCAGCCTGACCGGTCCCACCAGCGCGCGGTGCACCGGTTTTTCGTTGTCGAAATGAAAGCTGTCGCCGGCATGACCGATCGGGTGGATGCCCTCCGGCAGCGTCACCCAGTCCTCACCGTGATGGTCCGTTGTCGGCAGCCGCCACGCCGGATCGTAAGCCGGCGGGATCGGATTTTGCGCAAAGGCATGGAGGATATCGGTGAGCAGCAATTCCTGGTGCTGCTGCTCGTGATTGAGCCCGACCTCGATCAGCGGCGCGACCTCCCCGAGCTTCGCAGCATCGGCGGCGGCGAACCAGTTCAGCATCGCTTCATCGACGTGGCGGCGATAGGCCGCAATCTCGGCGACGCCGGGGCGGGTGAGCAGGCCGCGCGCGGCGCGAGTGTGCCGTGGCCCGGCCGAGACGTAATAGGAATTGAACAGGAAAGCGTAGTCCGGGTCGAACACCTGATAGCCCGGACAATGCGGGCCGAGCAGGAACTGCTCGAAGAACCAGGTGGTGTGGGCGCGGTGCCACTTCGCCGGGCTGGCGTCCGGCATCGACTGCACCACCTGATCTTCCGGCGACAGCGGCGCCGCGCGGCGCTCGGTCTCGTCGCGCACCGCCCGATAGGCGGTGGCGAGCTGGGCGGCCAAATCGCGGGCGGAGACGGACGATGTGGAAGATTCGACTGCAGCGCTTGCGGCGGAGGACAAAATCGTCACGAGCATCTCCGGTTTGGTGGAAAAACGCTGCTGTTGGGAATGAGTTCCAGAGGATCAAATAGGGGCTGGCGACCCGGATGTAAGGTCGGCGGCGTACCGGCGAGGATTTTACCCACCGTGGGGCCGGTCCTCGGACTCGGTACGGGGGCGCCGAAAAAGGGCAGCGAAGTCAACGCGACAGCCGGGCTCAATCGGTTTTGACTTGGGCTATCCGGAGGTTTCAGGATACATATATGACCGTTCGACCCGGCCGCTGGTGGTCAGCTGGCCGCGCCGCAAAAGGATTCGCCATGAGCATCGAGCAATTCATCGACAACGAAGTGAAGGCCAACGACGTCGTGCTGTTCATGAAGGGCACGCCGCAGTTTCCGCAGTGTGGCTTCTCCGGTCAGGTGGTGCAGATCCTCGATCACATCGGCGTTCCGTATAAGGGCCACAACGTGCTCGAGAACGCCGAGCTGCGCGACGGTATCAAGGTCTATTCGAACTGGCCGACCATTCCGCAGCTGTACGTGAAGGGCGAATTCGTCGGCGGCTGCGACATCGTGCGCGAAATGTTCCAGGCCGGCGAACTGCAGAAGCTGTTCACCGACAAGGGCATCAAGGCCGCCGCCTGAGCCCCTTCTCCCGCCAGATCGGCGCGGCGACTTGCGAGGTCGTCGTCGCCGACATCACCACGCTGGCCGTCGACGCGATCGTCAACGCCGCCAATTCGTCTTTGCTTGGCGGCGGCGGCGTCGATGGCGCGATCCATCGTGCAGCCGGTCCTGAGCTGCTCGCCGAGTGTGAAACGCTGGGCGGCTGCGAAACCGGCGATGCTAAGATTACCCGCGGCTACCGTTTGCCCGCGCGCCATGTGATCCACGCCGTCGGCCCGATTTGGCACGGCGGCGGCCATGGCGAAGACGCCGCGCTCGCCTCCTGCTATGCCCGCGCCCTGCAGCTCGCGAACGAGCATGCGCTGACCTCGATCGCGTTCTCGGCGATCTCGACCGGTGTTTACGGTTTCCCGCCTGAACGCGCGGCGCCGATTGCGGTTCGAACCACCCTCGATGCGCTGCGCTCCGCCACTTCGGTCACCCGAGCGGTGTTCTGTTGCTTCTCGCCCGCGAGTGCCGAGTTGCACCGGGCCGCGCTTGCGGATGCGGCCCCTTGAAACCGTTCCAAGCGCCGCTACCATCACATCTACGAAAAAGAACTCAGGAGGATACGAGAATGCTGCGTCGCGCTACGCGATGGTTGATGGCAGGAGCGCTGGCCGCAATGGCCGCGAGCCCGGCGATCGCCGAGACCACCTTCGACCTGCCGCCGAGCGTGCAGTTCTCCGACAAGAAGCTCGAACGGATCGACGAGTTCTTCAACAAGATCATCGCCGAGGGCAAAATCCCCGGTGCGATTGTGTATATCGAGCGCCACGGCAAGCCGGTCTATCACAAGTACTTCGGCGTTCGCGACGTCGCCACCAAAGAGCCGATGACCGACGACACCATCTTCCGGTTGGCGTCGCTGACCAAGCCGTTCACGGCGTTCGCGGTGATGACGCTGGTCGACGACGGCAAGATCAAGCTCGACGATCCGGTCTCGAAATACATCCCGGCGTTCGCCGACACCAAGGTCGGTGTCGAGAAGAAGCGCGAGGACGGCGAGAAGTATCTCGATTTCGTCGCGCCGAAGCGGCCGATCCTGGTCAGCGATCTGTTGCTGCACACCTCGGGCATCACCTACGGTTTCTATGGCGACAGCTTGGTGCGCAAGACCATCGCGGCGGCCAAGATCTATGATGGCGATCCGAGCAATGCCGAGTTCGCTGAGCGGATCGCCAAGTTGCCGCTGCAGGAGCAGCCCGGCACGCTGTGGGACTACGGCAATTCCTACGAGGTGCTCGGCCGGGTGATCGAGGTCGCCTCCGGCAAGTCGTTCTACGAATACCAGAAGGAGCGGCTGTTCGATCCGCTCGGGATGAAGGACACCCGCTATTATCTGGTCACCGATGAACAGAAGGCGCGGATGGCGCAGCCGATGCCGAACGACGCCGATTTCCGGGTCGGGCGACCGAGCCGGCCGGACATCGTCAAGAAGTGGGAATCCGGCGGCGGCGGCCTGACTTCGACGCCGTCTGACGTGATCCGCTTCGTCCGCATGCTCCACAACAAGGGCGAGCTCGACGGCAAGCGCTATCTCAGCGAAGCCGTGTTCAAGGACATGACCACCGACCACATCGCTCCGAACTCCGGCGTCGAGCGCGACTACTTCTATTTCCCGGGTGACGGCTTTGGCTACGGCTACGGCCTCGGCGTCCGCACCGACGCCGGCAACGCCAAGCCGCCGCCGCCCGGCTCGCTCGGCGAACTGAAGTGGGACGGCGCCTCGGGCTGCTACTTCGTGGTCGATCCGAAGCTCGACATGTTCTTCGTGCTGATGGAGCAGACCCCGTCGCATCGCCAGCCGATCCAGCGCGAGCTGAAGAAGCTGGTTTACGAGGCGCTGGACAACTGATGACGCAGCGTCAGCCGTTGCGCGCGTAGAGCATCGGCACCGACGTATCGAGCATCGCCTCGACCAGGCTGACGCCGTCCCCTGCAAGGGCGCGCGTCAGCGCCGGCGCCAGCTCCTCGCTGCGCGTCACCCGCACCGCATCGCAGCCGAGCGATTGCGCCAGAGTGGTGAAGTCGATCCCGGGCAGCTCCAGACCGGGCACGTTCCGCACCTGCATCACCTGGCTGAACGAGCGCATCGCGCCGTAGCCGCCGTTATTCAGCACCACCACGGTCAGCGGCAGCTTGCGCTGCGCGGCCGTCCACAGCGCCTGGATCGAGTACATCGCCGAGCCGTCGCCGATCAGGCAGACGGTGCGGCGGTTCGGATGCGCCAGCGCGAAACCGACCGAGGCCGGCAGCGACCAGCCCAAGCCGCCGCTCGCCATCGTGGCGAAACTGTCCTGGCCCGGCATCGGCATGTATTTCTGCATCGCCGGGCGATGCGACGGCGCTTCCTCGACCAACATGGCGCTCTCCGGCATCGCGGCGCGGAGGGTGTGCAGCAGATACTCCACCGGCATCGGCTCGGCTGGCCGGGGTGCTGGTGGCACCGCGCGGGCCGGCGGTGCGGCACGCTTGGTTTCCGGCAGCAACTCCAGCAGCAGCGTCAGGGCAGGGGTCATCGTCGCGATGATGCTGGTGCCGAGCGGCGTCACGGATGCGGCTTCGGCATCGTCGGTGATCTGGAACAGCTGCGAGCTTCCGTCGAAGATCGCGGCGTGGCCTTCGACATGAAAGGTGAACACCGGCGAGCCGATCACCACGATCACGTCGTAGGCGCCGAGCGTTTCGGAGAGTTGTCCCGGCGAGGCGGGCAGGAAGCCGGCGAACAGCGGATGCCGTTCAGGGAAACTGCAGCGCGCCGAAAAGGGCGAGACCCACACCGGCGCCTTGGCCCGCTCAGCGAGCTGCACCATCGGACCGACCGCGGCGGCGCGATCGACCGCGGGCCCGACCACCAGCGCCGGCTTCTTGGCTTTGGCCAGCGCGTCGGCGACCGCCTGCATCGCTGTGCGGTCCGGGCCGATCTCGCGGGTGATCGTGCGCGGCGGCACCGGCGCCGCCGGCCGCACCCAATCGTCGATCGGTACCGACACGAAGGTCGGCCCGCACGGCGGCTGCATCGCGACGTAGTAGGCACGGGCGATCGCGGCGGGCACGTCCTCGGCGCGCGCCGGCTCGACGCTGTACTTCACATAAGGCCGTGGAAACTCGGAGGCGCGCTCGGCGCCCAGGAATGCCTGCAGCGGCAGCAGGCTGCGGGCTTGCTGCCCGGCGGTGATTACCAGCGGCGTCTGGTTCTTGAACGCGCTGTAGATGTTGCCGAGCGCATTGCCGACGCCGGCGGCCGAATGCAGATTGACGAAGCCGGCGTTGCGCGTCGCCTGCGCGTAGCCATCCGCCATCGCCACCGCCGAAGCTTCCTGCAGCGCCAGCACGTAGTCGATATCGTCCGGCCAGTCGCTGAGGAACGGAAGCTCGGTCGAGCCGGGATTGCCGAACACCTTGTCGATCTTGAAGGCGCGCAGCAGGTCGAGCGTGGCGGATTTAACGGTCGTGACAGCAGCGTTCGGCTGCTTGGACTTCTTCGCGGGCAAAGGCGATTTCCTCGGGCGGCGGACGCCGGTGTTATTGTTTGCACCGATCAAATCCGCAGGCGGCGAGGGGAGTCAACACGAGTGTGCGTGTGGCCCGAAGCCGTTCAACGGCCGCAGCGCACTCCCTCGCCCCGCGCTTGCGGGGAGAGGGTTGGGGTGAGGGGCGGCCAAGAGCACTGAGGCTCGGCTGAGAGGAGGTGCCCCCTCACCCGACCGGCTACGCCGGTCGACCTCTCCCCGCGTGCGGGGAGAGGTTAACACGTGGCGCTTTACCAGCTCGCCGTGGCCTTCATCGTCGGCACGCCGTCGACGTTCGCGGTCCACAGTTCGAGGCCGGCTGCGGTCTCGTTGGCGTTGACGCTGAAGTCGGCGCCGTCGAACAGCGGCTGGACGCCGCGATAGCTGAAGGTCTTCGGCACGCTGCCTTTGAGCTTGGCGGCGAATTCGACCAGCAGTGCGGCCTGCATCGGGCCGTGCACGATCAGGCCCGGATAGCCCTCGACCTTGGTGACATAGTCGCGGTCGTAGTGAATGCGGTGGCCGTTGAAGGTCAGCGCCGAATAACGGAACAGCAGCACCGGATCGGCGAGGTGGCTTTCGCGATGCTTGGCGGCCGGCGGCGCAGCCGCGAGCTTGGCCGGCGCTGCGGGGGCGGACGAGGGCGGCGGGACATCGCGATACACGATGTCCTGGCGGTCGCGGATCGCCACGCCGCGGGGCGTGGTGATCTCGTGATTGACGGTGACGAAGCACAGCGTGCCGGTCGAGCCCTGCTTGATCGTCACGTCGCCGATCGTGGAGGTTCGGGTCACTTCGTCGCCGACCTTGAGCGCGTCGACGAACTGCAGTTCGCCGCCCGCCCACATCCGCCGCGGCAGCGGCACCGGCGGCAGGAAGCCGCCGCGGGTCGGGTGGCCGTCCGGGCCGAGCTGGTCCATCGGGTAAACCGGCTGGCCGAGGCACCAATGCACGGTGAAGGGGGCAGCGTCGCCGGCTTGCGGTTTGCCGATGTCGAGGAACAGCGTCGCGCGCAGGCCCTTCACGAGTTGCGGGGTGACGAAGTCAGTGGCCTGTTCGCTGCGGCCGATCCATTGCCGCAGATGATCGATGTCGAGCACGTCGGTCATGTTGGTCCTCGCTTACTTGCGCTTGTCGCCGATGCCCGGCACCGCGCCGTAGCGGCGCTCGTCGCCGACGAAGATCGCCGCCGGCGCCGGATAGCTGACTTTACCGTTCGGTGTGTCGACTTCGATCCGGCGAAGATGCGGATGGTGCGACAGGTCTTCCATCGCGTTGACTTCGGCGAACGCGATGTCGGCGGCGGCCAGATGTTCGAGCAGGTCGTCGCGGGTCAGCGAGGCGAAGATGTCGGCCACGATCTTGTCGGTGTAGTCGCGGTTCTTCACCCGCTCGACGCCGTTGCACAGCCGCGGATCGTTCGGCAGGTCTGGCTGGCGCAGCACGTCCGAGCACAGCTTCTTCCACTCGCGCTCGCTCTGGATCGAGATCAGGATGTCCTTGCCGTCCTTCGACGTGAACACGCCATAGGGCGCGATCGACGGGTGAGCGAGGCCGAGACGCTTCGGCGGATTGCCGGCCTCGGCGTTGAGTAGCGGCACGGTCAGCCAGTCGGCCATCACGTCGAACATCGAGATGCGGATGTCGGCGCCCTGGCCGGTGCGGCCGCGGCCGATCAGCGCTTCGAGGATCGCCGCATGGGCGGTGGCGCCGGTGGCGACGTCGACGATCGACATGCCGACGCGGGAGGCGCTTTCCGGGCCGCCGGTGATCGAGGCGAGGCCGCTTTCCGCCTGGATCAACAGGTCATAGGCCTTGCGATGGGCGTAGGGGCCCTCGTCGCCGTAACCGGAGATCGTGCAGATGATCAGCTTCGGATAGTCCTTGCGCAGCCGCTCGCGGGCAAAGCCGAGCTTGTCCATCGAGCCCGGCTTCAGGTTCTGCAGCAGCACGTCGGCCGAGGCGATCAGCTTCTCCAGCTCCGCGCGGCCTTCCTTGGTGGCGAGGTCGACTACCGCGGATTCCTTGCCGCGGTTGAGCCAGACGAAGTAGCTGCTCTGGCCCTTGGCGGCGGCGTCGTAGCCGCGGGCGAAATCGCCTTCGGGCCGTTCGATCTTGATGACGTGGGCGCCGGCATCGGCGAGCCGCGAGCTGCAATACGGCGCGGCGACCGCCTGTTCGACGGCGATGACGGTCAGTCCTTCCAGCGGAAGCATTGCTCAATCCTTGCGATGGTCATGCCGGAGCGCGGCACCATTGTCGTCATTCCGGGGCGCGAGCGAAGCTCGCGAACCCGGAATCTCGATATGTCGTGCCGATGCCGGATCAACAGCTCGAGATTTCGGGTTCGCCGCTACGCGGCGCCCCGGAATGACGAGTTGATGTTACCGGGTGCATTGCACGCGATGGAAGAGGTTTAGTAAGACCGCGGCATCCCGAGCACGTGCTCGGCGAGATGCGACAGGATCAGGTTGGTCGAGATCGGTGCGACCTGATACAGCCGGGTTTCGCGGAATTTGCGCTCGACGTCGTATTCCTCGGCGAAGCCGAAGCCGCCATGGGTCTGGATGCAGGCATTGGCCGCCTCGAACGAGGCGTCGGCGGCGAGCATCTTGGCCATGTTGGCCTCGGCGCCGCAATCCATGCCGGCTTCGTACTTGCGGGTGGCTTCCTTCACCATCAGCTCGGCGGCGCGCATGTTGGCGTAGGCCTTGGCGATCGGGAACTGGATGCCCTGGTTCTGGCCGATCGGCCGGCCGAACACCGCGCGGTCCTTGGCGTAGGCGCTGGCCTTGGCGATGAACCATTTGGCGTCGCCGACGCACTCCGAGGCGATCAGGATGCGCTCGGCATTCATGCCGGAGAGGATGTAGCGGAAGCCCTTGCCCTCTTCGCCGATCAAGTTCTCCTTCGGCACCTTCATGTCGGTGAAGAACACTTCGGTGGTGGCGTGGTTCATCATCGTGCGGATCGGGCGGATCTCAAGGCCATGGCCGCGCGCTTCGCGCATGTCGACCAGGAACACCGAGAGGCCCTCGGTCTTCTTGGTCACCTGATCCTTCGGCGTGGTGCGCGCGAGCAGGATCATCAGGTCGGAATATTCCGCCCGGCTGGTCCAGATCTTCTGGCCGTTGACGACGTAGTCGCCGTTGGCGTCCTTTTTGGCGAAGGTCTTCAGCGAGGTGGTGTCGGTACCCGAGGTCGGCTCGGTGACGCCGAACGCCTGCAGGCGGAGTTCACCGCTGGCGATCTTCGGCAGCCACTTGGCCTTCTGCTCGTCGCTGCCGTGCCGCAGCAGGGTGCCCATGGTGTACATCTGGGCGTGGCAGCCACCGCCGTTGCAGCCGGCGCGCTGAATCTCTTCCAGGATCGCCGCCGCGGCCGACAGCTTCAGGCCGGCGCCACCGTATTCCTCGGGGATCAGAACGGAAAGGTAACCGGCCTCCGTCAGGGCGTCGACGAACGCCTTGGGATAGGCCATTTCGCGGTCGAGTTTGCGCCAGTACTCGCCGGGAAACTGCGCACACAGTTTGGCGACGGCGTCGCGGATGTCGTGGTATTCGTCCTGCTCCGCGGCATGGTGTTTCATCGGCTGCGTCTTCTTGTTGGTTTTGGGGGGAAGGTCATGAGACCCGGACCGGCAAGGACTCGTAGCCCTTGACGAAGCTCGAATACACCCGCTTCGGCTCCCCGACAACTTCAATACGCTCGAAACGCTTGAGCATCTCCTCCCATACGATCCTCAGTTGCAATTCGGCCAAGCGCATCCCGACGCACCGATGGATACCGAAACCGAACGACAGGTGGATCCTGGCCCGGGCGCGGTCGATGATGAATTCCTCCGGCCGCTCGATCACCTCGTCGTCGCGGTTGCCGGAAACGTACCACATCACCACGCGGTCGCCCTTGCGGATGGTCTTGCCGCCGAGCTCGGTGTCTTGGAGGGCGGTGCGGCGCATGTGGGCCAGCGGCGTCTGCCAGCGGATCACCTCGGGCACCATGGTGTCGATCAGCTTCGGATTGGCCCGCAGCTTTTCGAATTCGTGCGGGTTCTCGTTCAGCGCCAGCACCGAGCCGGTCATGGTGTTGCGGGTGGTGTCGTTGCCGCCGACGATGAGCAGCAGGATGTTGCCGATCAGGTTGTCGCGGTCCATCGTCCGGGTGGCGTCGTGATGTGCCATCATCGACAGCAGGTCGTTGCGCGGCTCCGAGTTCACCCGCTCGTTCCACATCCGGGCGAAATACGCGGCGCATTCGTTCAGCTCGTCGCGGCGCTGCTGCTCGGATTCGACCACGCCGCTCTTCGGCAGCGCGGTGGCGACGTCGGACCAGCGCGTCAGCTTGCGGCGTTCGTCGAACGGAAAATCGAACAGCGTCGCCAGCATCTGCGTCGTCAGCTCGATCGAGACGCGGTCGACGAAGTTGAAGGTCTCGCCCCGCGGCAGGCCGTCCAGCACCTTCTGGGTCCGGCCGCGGATCAGCACCGCCAATTCGTCCAGATGCTGCGGGGTGAACATCGGCGACACCGTCTTGCGCTGCGCCGAGTGCCGCGGCTCGTCCATCGCGATGAAGCTCGGCCAGTCGTAACCGACCGGCGCGTCGCGGATCGAGATGCCGCCGAGCGTGGAGTCCGACGAGAAGATCTGGTGGTTGGTGTCGACATGCATGATGTCGTTGTACTTGGTGACGCTCCAATACGGCTCGATCGGCGCGTTGGTGCAGTAATGCACCGGCTCTTCCTTGCGCAGCCGTTCGAACCACGGCCACAGCGTGTCGTCGCGGAAGTGCCGCGGGGCACCGGGATGGAAGTCCTTCAGCGGGGTCGCATAGGCTTCCTCGCGCGCCGCCCGCAGCCGCGCCGCTTTTCCGGTCTCGATGGTGCCGTGCATCGTCGTCCTCCCTGGCCATGTCATGGACGCTCGCCGCGGGTGGGCGGCGGCGGTCGCGGTCGGATTTTTTTGTCCCGCCATGGTTCGGTCCGGCGGGTTCGGCCGTCTGATCAGATCGTCAAGAGGCGGCAGCGGCGGGGCGCTTTCGGGGAGCCCGACCGGCCGTTCGAACAAATTGATTTGACGGTAGAAAAGCGCTCCGCGCGCGACTTGCGTCGACAAGCTGGAGACCGTGCTGCAGCGCCCGACCATTGGAGCCTTCTCAGGCTCCCGGCGCCGTGACATGGTGCGCGCAAACAACACACGGCGACGCTGCCAGGCGTCGCCGAGCGGAGCGAGCACCCAGCATGATTCCCAACGCGCAGAGCCTGTTCAACTTCGATCTCGGCGAGACCGCCGACGCGATCCGGGAGACCGTTCGCGACTTCGCCGCTAACGAGATCGCACCGCGCGCCGAGGCCATCGACAAGACCAACACGTTCCCGCGCGACCTGTGGCCGAAGCTCGGCGCGCTCGGCCTGCACGGCATCACCGTCGAGGAAGACTACGGCGGCGCCGGGCTCGGTTATCTCGAGCACTGCATCGCGATGGAGGAGATCTCCCGCGCCTCCGCGTCGGTCGGTCTGTCCTATGGCGCGCACTCCAACCTCTGCATCAATCAGCTGCGCCGCAACGGCAACGAAGCGCAGAAGCGCAAATATCTGCCGAAGCTGATTTCCGGCGAGCATGTCGGCGCGCTGGCGATGAGCGAGCCGGGCGCCGGCTCCGACGTGGTGTCGATGAAGACCCGCGCCGACAAGAAGGGCGACCGCTTCATCCTCAACGGCAACAAGATGTGGATCACCAATGGCCCGATCGCCGAGACGCTGGTGGTGTACGCCAAGACCGATCCGAACGCCGGGCCGCGCGGCATCACCGCGTTCCTGATCGAGAAGGGCTTCAAGGGTTTCTCGACCGCGCAGAAGCTCGACAAGCTCGGGATGCGTGGCTCCGACACCGGCGAACTGGTGTTCGAGGATTGCGAAGTGCCGGAGGAGAACGTGCTCGGCGAGGTCGGCCGCGGTGTCAACGTGCTGATGAGCGGGCTCGACTACGAGCGCGCGGTGCTGGCCGCCGGCCCGGTCGGCATCATGCAGGCCTGCATGGACGTGGTGTTGCCCTACGTGCACGAGCGCAAGCAGTTCGGCGAGCCGATCGGCACCTTCCAATTGGTGCAGGGCAAGGTCGCCGACATGTACGTGACGATGAACGCCTCGCGCGCTTACGTCTATGCGGTGGCCAAGGCCTGCGACCGTGGCGAGACCACCCGCGAAGACGCCGCCGGCGCGATCCTGTACGCCGCCGAACGCGCCACGCAATGCGCGCTCGATGCGATCCAGCTGCTCGGCGGCAACGGCTACATCAACGACTATCCGACCGGCCGCCTGCTGCGCGACGCCAAGCTCTACGAGATCGGCGCCGGCACCAGCGAGATCCGCCGCATGCTGATCGGCCGCGAGCTGTTCACCAAGACCGCGTAAGACGTCACGCGTTGCAAGGGTGCCATGCTGGCGCCCTTGCTTTGACATCTGTGACCCCTATGGCTCCGCCCTCGCTTGAAATCGGAGGGACAAAATGGACGCCAAGGAGGTCTCCGCACATTGGGAGAGCAACGCCGAGACGTGGACGATGCTCGCGCGCGCCGGCCATGACCGGTATCGCGATGCGCTGAATACGCCGGCTTTCCTCGCGATGTTGCCGCCGGTCGCTGGTCTGAAAGGGCTGGACCTCGGCTGCGGTGAAGGCACCAACACGCGCGCCGTCGCGCGGCTCGGCGCCTCGATGACCGGCCTCGACATCGCCCCGACTTTTCTGCGTCACGCCCGGGACGCCGAACGACGTGATCCTCTCGGCATCGACTACGTGCTGGGAGACGGCCTCACATTGCCGTTCGCAGACGGCAGCTTCGATTTCGTGACGGCCTTCATGTCGATGATGGACATGGTCGACCAGGCGGCTGTGCTCCGGGAGGTTGCGCGAATCCTGAGGCCGGGCGGCTTTTTGCAGTTTTCTATCCTGCATCCCTGCTTCGTGCCGCCGACACGCCGCAACATCCGCGATGAGCACGGCGTTCCGGTGGCCATCGAACTGGCCGATTACTTCGACGAGAGCGACGGTCGGGTTGAGCGGTGGTTGTTTTCCGGCCTCTCGCCGGAGCAGAACGCCACCCTGACGCCGTTTGCGGTTCCGCGGTTTCACCGCACGCTGTCGACCTGGGTTGCGATGATCGTCGGGGCAGGGCTCAGGATCGAGGCGTTCGGCGAGCCGATGGCCTCGGAGGAGGTCGCTGCAGCCGAACCGATCGTCGCGGACACCCGGGTCGCCCCGATCTTTTTGCACGTGTTGGCGAAGCGCCCGATGACGCCTTAACGCGTCAGCTTGTTCACCTTGGCGACGTAGCTGCGCACGTCGGCGAGGACCTGGGGCAGCACGGCTTTGACCTCGGGCACGGTCATGCCGGGGCGGATCGCCGGGTGGTACAGGATGTTCAACAGGTACTGATCGTAGACGTCGAAATAGCCCTTCTGGACGTCGTCGTTGAACATCGTCCACGGCACCTTGTCGGTGTCGTTGATCGGGCCGAGCGATTGCAGCAGCTCCTCGTAGGCGCAGTCGCGGAACACGAAGTCGCCGTTGTCGATGGTGAGGATGACGTCGGAGCGCTCGATCTCGTACCGGTCGTTCTTGCGGAAGCCGGACAGGCACTGCGGATCGAGGCTTTCGCGGATCTCGCGGGCGCGTTCCTCGCCGTAGAACGTCGCGATGGTCTTGCCGAGGTTGCGGTCGCGGACGAGGTGGACGGTGACGTTGGCCTCGTCCGGATTGTCGGTCATCGCTATATCAAGATGCTCGACCCGGCCGGCGATGTCCGACACGATCCGGGCGAGCTCGGCGCGGCGATGCGCCTGGCCGTCGCCTTCGGCATAGACCCGCACCGGGGCCTCGTATTTGCGAATCCGGTCGACCCGTCCCGCCATGTGGAATTCGGCGCCGAACGCGGTGCGGAAGAAACCGTCGACGATCTGACTGTCGGTGAAGTCGGTCTTCTCGCTGCGCTGGGTGGCGGAGAAGTCGGTCGCCTCGGCGGCGCCGGCCGGGGCCGTCGCGAGGAGCGTGATCGCGGCGGTAACCGCCGCGAGCGCAGGTCTAAGATGCCGGGTGCCGCAGTGCATCACGAAAGGCTGCCGCATTCCGGTCCGGCGCACAACCGGCAATTCGGCCGCAGCCGCCTGTGCACGCGGCCGATCGCCCTGCTGGCTTAGTTTTTCACCACCACCACGGTGCCGACCCGAACCCGGTCGTACAGGTCCTTGACGTCGTCATTGGTCATACGGAAGCAGCCGGACGACACCGCCTGGCCGATCGTTTCCGGCTCGTTGGAGCCGTGAATCCGGTACAGCGTCGAGCCGAGGTACATCGCCCGGGCGCCGAGCGGATTGTCCTCGCCGCCTGCCATGTAGCGCGGCAGGTCGGGGCGGCGGCGCAGCATCTGGGCCGGCGGCGTCCAGCCCGGCCATTCCTTCTTGGCGGTGATGCGGTGGGTGCCCGACCAACGGAAGCCGTCGCGGCCGACGCCGATGCCGTAGCGTAGCGCGGTGCCGTCGCTCTGGACCAGATACAGCCGGCGCTCGCGGGTGCTGATGACGATCGTGCCCGGGGCATAGTTGCCGTCGAACATCACGGTCTCGCGTGGGATCGGATTGGCGCTCGGGCCGGAGCGATAGTACGGTCCGAATCCCATCACCGAGCGCAGGTCGAGCTCTTGCGCCGAAGCGGCGGTCGGCAGGGCGGTGGCGATCGAGATCAGCGCGAGCGCGCTGGCGGCAAGTCGACGAACCATTCCGAAACCTCGCAATCTTCGTTTCGCTCCGAACTGGCCATAATCGCAGCGATTGCGCAAGCCGGCGGCCGTACGTCGGCGCACGCGTTCGCCGCAGTCCTGCCGCGCGCCGTCCCCCTTTGACGAAGCGATGGAACAATGATTGATCGGGCGCACAAATTGCAAATCGGGAGCGAAACTATGAATGGTGCCGAGAGTCTGGTGCGGACGCTGGTCAAGGGCGGCGTCGATGTCTGCTTCACCAACCCTGGCACGTCGGAAATGCACTTCGTCGCCGCGCTCGACCGGGTCGAGGGGATGCGCTGCGTGCTCGGCCTGTTTGAGGGCGTCGTCACCGGCGCCGCCGATGGTTACTATCGGATGAAGGGCACGCCGGCCTCGACGCTGCTGCATCTCGGCCCCGGCCTCGCCAACGGCCTTGCCAACCTGCATAACGCCAAGAAGGCGGCTTCCGGTATCGTCAACATCGTCGGCCAGCACGCTACCTATCACATCGATTACAACGCGCCGCTGACCTCCGACATCGAGGGCCTGGCGCGGCCGATGTCGGCCTGGGTCCGCACCTCGCCGGACGCGAAGTCGGTGGCGCGCGACGGCGCCGCCGCCATCGCCGCCGCCAAGAGCTCGCCGGCGCAGATCGCCACGCTGATCCTGCCGGCCGACACCGCCTGGAACGAAGCCGACGGCGTCGCCGACGTGCCGGAAGAGAGCCAGCGCCCGACCTATTCGCCGCAGGCGGTGGAAGCCGCCGCGCGCGTGCTGCGCTCGGGCGAGCCGACGCTTTTGCTGCTGTCCGGCGCTGCGCTCACCGAGCATGGCCTGGCGCTGGCGCAGCGGATCGCCGGCAAGACCGGCTGCAAGGTGATGGGCCAGACCTACAACGCCCGGATGGCACGCGGGCAGGGGCGCTACTGGATCGAGCGGATTCCGTATGTGGTCGATGCCGCGCTGCCGATCCTCAAGCAGTTCCGCCACATCGTGCTGGTCGAGGCGATGGATCCGGTGGCGTTCTTCGCCTATCCGGACAAGCCGAGCCTGCTGAAGCCGGAAGGCTGCGAGGCGCATCGCGTCACCGAGGTCGGCGAGAATTCGGTCGCGGCGCTGGAAGCGCTGGCCGGTGCGCTCGGCGCCAAGGCGAGCGACGCCGCGCCGCAGAAGCTGGTCGAGATCGGCAAGCCGACCGGCGCGCTGACGCTCGACAATATTGCCCAGACGATCGCGATGGCGATCCCGGAGAATGGCATCGTGATCGATGAATCGATCACCACCGGCCGCGGCTTCTTCCCGCCGACGGCGGCCGCCGCGCCGCATGACTGGCTGCAGAACCTCGGCGGCTCGATCGGCTTTTCCCCGCCGGTCGCGGTCGGCGCCGCGGTGGCCTGCCCGGACCGCAAGGTGCTGTGCATGGTCGGCGACGGTAGCGCGATGTACACCGTGCAGGCGCTGTGGACCCAGGCGCGCGAGAACCTCGACGTCACCACCGTGGTGTTCGCCAACCGCAAGTATCAGATCCTGCGCGGCGAGTTCGACGGCGTCGGCGCCGGTAAGCCCGGCCAGCGCGCCGAGGACATGCTGACGCTGGACCGGCCGGACCTCGATTGGGTGGCGCTCGCCAAGGGCATGGGCGTTCCGGCGCGGAACGTGTCGACCGCCGACGAGTTCAACGCCGCGCTCGCCGCCGGCCTCGCCAGCGGCGGCCCGAACGTGATCGCGGTGCAGATGTAGCATCGCGGACGGCCCTGCCACCCAGGGCCTTCCCGTTTCGGACAGTTGTCGAACCGGTGGCCGGCAGCGTAGCCTGTCGGCCGCGGCCGGGCATGGCCGCGGGTGGAGCAGGCATGAAGCGCTATGTGATCTTTGCCGCGATCGGTCCGTTGATCGGCGGCTTGCTGCTGTTGTTCGCGACGACCTATCAGTCGGGCTATTGGGCGCACACCAACCTGACCGAGGTGCAGAAGTTCTTCGTCGTGTTGTTCAAGTCGCTGCAATACAGCTATCTGTTCGGCCTGCTGCCGGCGCTGATGATGGCGGCGATCGACGAGATCATCTGCCACATCCGCCGCGTCGGCCCCGGCGGCCGGGTGGTGATCGTCGGCGTGATCGGCTTCCTCGCCACCGCCTTCATGTACGGCAACCGCGGCGCCGATGCCGGCGTCCTGCAATTCGTGCTGTACGGCCTGGTCGGCCTGGTGCCGGCGACGCTGTCGTCGTGGCTGGCCAACAAGTTCTGTGCCCCCGTCACCGCCGAGACTAAGCCAGCCTCGGCTTGAGCGAGCAGGGGGCAGCTAACGGCCCCCGTAGGATGGGGTGAGCGCAGCGAAACCCATCGTGCCGTCGGGCGGCTGTTGACGAGCGCCACAATAGGCGCAGCACGACGAGACGGCGCGTGCCCGCGCCGTCCCGCACGATCCGCGCCGGCGATGTCCTTTGGCTCAGCGAGCTGCCGCCGTCGCTTCGCCCCAGCCGCTCAGGCTTTCGATCGCATTGTCCTGCAGCGCGCCTTCGAGCTTGGCCTTCAGCTCGGCATGGCGCGCGCGCACCGCCGCCGCATGGTCGGCGGTCATGCCGCTGTCAAAGGCGCGGACCAGCGGGCTCAGCAGCAGAAACTCCTCGGTCTCCTTCTGCGTCAGTCCAGCGATCACGGTGGCGCCGCGGGCGTCCTTGGTCAGCGCCCGGATCTGCTCCAGCCACTGCCGCAGCGACGTCTCCTGCTCGAGCAACGCGTTGATCTTCTGATCGATGGTGTGAGGCATGGACCGCTCCCTTCCCGACGATGGACAGATGCCATCTGCGATCGTCGCTAAACGAGCGTGCAGTGCGGCCGCATTGTGCCGGATCAATTGGTGCGGTGCGAAAAAATCGCGATGCAGGTACTGTAAGCAGGTGAGTAACGGATGTGCCGAGGGCGACGAAACTCACATTAGCTTGCTTGCCGATTCTCTTAATGTGCCGTCGATCAAATGCAGTTTTCTTAGCTTGGAAAAATTGGGATTCTTTCTTGCGATCTCGGTTAGTCTCTCCCACTTTCGACCGATTTCGCCAACATCTATAAGTACAAAATGACCGTGATTAGTCTTTTCTGCCTTCATATAGGCGTCGAGTTGTTTTTCATACCCGTGCACGGTCTTGTTGTTTGTTGAAAGCTTTATCTCGACGACGATCTTGTCGCTGCCTTCAGAGAATTTGAAGTCAACTGGTCCGGCACCCATGTCAGATTCCGGAGATATGTCGAGATTGTTAGCGTTGCAGTACGAGATTGCAATTGCAAGAAATAACAGTTGAGCAAATCTTTCATGTCTTGGCTTGCCATTGACGTGAAAGACCTCCGACATTCTATTGTTTTCGACTAATTCTTGAAACTGGTGGATGATTGCGCTTGTTACGTTCTCGAGGCGCTCCATTCTTGTGAGGCTCTTGTTGTCATTAATATCCAGTTTGTAGAGGCTAGAGTAGGTTTCCGCCAAATGACTCCATTGAATCAAGCCTTCAGGATCAGATCTCAGATCGTAAGGAGTCTTCTCAGCTAGTTTCAGTGCGTCGAGCAATGCCTGGAATGCCTGCCCGCTTAGCATTGCCCTTTCTGTTATGAAATTCTTCTCGGCTCTTGTGCGTATCTTGAAGATTTCCGAAATGTGTGTGTTGACGCGATCTCTTAGCTCCGCATTGCTCTGTGCGGCAGCGGCGATCTGTATGGGGTTGTCTGCAATAGGGAGGTGTTTAAGGACATCAGATGGTAATAGAATTACCGGCAGGTTGTGTCGCGAGAATTCGTTTTCCGGCATCCAGACGGCTGTAGTCCCAATCTTCAATTCCTTTAGTGGCAGCGAGATGCCAAGCTCATCTCTTATTTCGGAGGTGATCCGTGAGTTGAATGCCACTATCTGCTCAAGGATTATCTTGGTAGTCATATCGCTGATTAAGTCGGGGCCGATGCCCTCTTCAAAAAGCGCCAGGGCGGAGAAAAGCTCGGGATCCTTCACGCCAAGTTCGATAACGTTCTTTGCCCACTCGACAGATTTTCGAGATTTAATGGTGCCGAAGGCGCGTCCGTTCGTTGAGTGTTTGCTGTAACCGAGGCAGGTGCCGTTTAGGCCCGCAACCTCTTTGAATTGAAATAGCTTAAGGGCCGCTTTCCAGGCTTTGTCGTCCTTCTTGGTCGACATTCTCAGCAGGCTACATATCTTTGAAAAATGAGCCTCGTAGGCTTCAAAGGCGCTGGAAGAAAATTCGGGATGCCTACTTCCAGGAAGCAAAAAGGGGTCGATAAAGAGTGGGCTATCGACATCCAGCGTGGGATTGAAGACGCCCTTTGCTTCAAGCCAATTAGCATCGATTCTGAATTGCTCTGAAAACAGAATCCCGAAGTTCTTCCTCATGCTCAGTTCCTAATAGTCTGCGCCGTAGATGCAGTTTCGTCGAAAATGATCGAAGCTTGCAGGCGTAGGGGAATCTCAATCAGAGGTAGTGAATAACATTCGTCTGCGGAGGGGAAGTTCTCGACGTGCACCGATTGTGTAGAAGCACAGAATCGAACGTAAGTTCTCGATCGATGCACTGGTTAAAGCGCTCGTTCGACGGTTACGATTAAGAAACTGGACGTCGGTTCGCTTATAGGAATGGTGGGCGCACAAGGGATCGAACCTTGGACCTCTCCCGTGTGAAGGGAACGCTCTCCCGCTGAGCTATGCGCCCGGGACCGGTTGGGGACAGGGGCCGCGAAGCGGCCGGTCGAACCACCGTAGAGGCGCGATTTACGAAGTGCGGGGCGGGGGTGTCAAGCGGCAACACCCGGCTTTGGCAGATTTGCCCAGATCGTCGTAGGGCGCGGCGCGGTTCAGCCGGTCTGGCGCGCGCGCGAGGCGTGGGATTGCAGCGCGCGGATGCGGTCGGCCAGCGTGCCGCCGGCCACCACCGGCGTGACGCCGGCGCTCTTGGTACCGTTGGCGGCTTTGGTGCCCTTCGCGGCCTTGGCCGGCGCCGGCGTGGTCAGCATCGCCTGGATCGGCGAATCCGGACCTTCCAGCGTGATTGCCAGCTTGGCGACCTCGGCGGCGATGTCGTTGATCCGCTCGCGCAGCAGCGCGTTCTCCATCCGCTCGGTTTCCCACGAGCTTTCCGCCTGCTGCTTCAGCGCCACCAGCTCGCGCTGCGCCTTGGCGCGTTCGTCGTGGGCCTGGGTGAGCTGGTCTTCGAGCGCGGCCTTGTCCTTGCGGATGCGAGCGAGGTCCGGCGACTTGCTGCTGGTGGCGTCGAGCTCGTTGCGCAGCTCGCCGACGGTGCGCAGCGCGGCTTCGTTGGCAGCGCGGAGCTGATTGTTCTCGAATTCGCGCTCGGCCAGCAGCTTGCTCTGGGCGGCGAGGCGCTCTTCCAGTTCGTGGACGCGGCCGCCGAGGAGCTCGGCTTCCTTGACCTGCAACAGCAATTGCCGGTCGAGCTCGCCGACGCGCAGGCTCAGCGCCTCGACGCGGCCGCGGGCCTCATCCAGCTCGCGCGTGGTGGAAGCGGATTCGCCGCGCTGCGCTTCGAGCCGGCTGCGGGTGGCGGCAAACTCCTTTTCGGCTTCGCCGACCCGCGCCTGCAGCTGTTCGATCTTGGCGTGCAGCGCCACCAGTTCGACCTGCCGGGTGTCGGCCAGGGTGGAGCGCTCGTTGAGCTCGGCATTGATGCGGGCGAGTTCGGCCTGCTTCTCGGCCAGCGCGCTCTCGGCGCTGCGCAGCTCCTCGGTCTTGGCGGCGAAGTCCTGCTCGGTGGTGCGAAGCTGCTCCTGCACCGCCTTCTCGCGCGCCTCCAGTGTCTCGATCGCGGCGTTCTTCTCGGCGAGTTCGAGCTTGAGGCGATTGATCGCGTCGGTCTTCTTGCCGATCTCGGCGAACTGGCTGGTGGTCTTGTTCTTGAGCTGGTCGACGCTCATCTCCAGCCGCCGCGCCGACATCGCAAATTCAGCCCGGAGCTGGTCCTTGTCGGCCTGAATCTCCGCCATCGATAGCGGCGTCGCCGCTTCCAATCGCTTCGTCGTCAGCCGCACCGCGCGATTATGCACCAGCGGTGCCAGCATCAGCGCGAGCAGCATCGCGACCAGAAAGCCGATCGCCAGATACATGATCTGTTCGACCATCGATGTCTCCCACACGCGCTTTGGCAAGGCGCGCGCGTTCCGCGGAGCTTGGCGCGGAGCGCGTCGGCGCGAATTCGGACGATGAACCGTTGATGGCGCGGGCGAACGTCGCCGTCCAGCCGCAAATCCATTTGCGGCACAATGCCATAAGCCGGCGCCTTCGCGCCAGTGCATTGCGGCGTTAACGTGAATCGGTAGCCGGTTACGCGCTCTGGCTGTAAGCCGCGCAGGCGGCCTGGATCAGAACGGATTCCAGGTCGCCGAGGGGGTGAACTTCAGGTAGCCGATATTGGCACCGAGCCGCAGGCCGATACCCGACTGGATCGGCACCAGCACGATGCCGTTGGCAGTCAGCGCGGTCATGCCGAAGCCGCCGACCACATAGGCCGAGCCGTCGATGCCGCCGAACCGCTGATAGATCGCGTTGGTGGAGGGCAGATTGTACACCAGCGTCATGGTGCGGGCGCCGTTGCCGCCCCAGTCGAAGCCGACCGACGGGCCCTGCCAGTACACTTTCAGGTCACCGGCGTTCTTGGTGTAGAGCGTGCCTTCGCCGTAGCGCAGGCCGGCCACGAACGCGCCCGAGCCTTCTTCGCCGAGCACATAGCCGTTGGGCAGGCCCCACTGGCTGACCGCGCGCTCGATCACCGAGGCGAGGCCGCGCGAGACGTTGCCGAAGAAGCGGTGGCCGGCGCCGACCAGTTCGTCCGGCCCGTAGGTGTTCGGGCCGGCGGGGGACTTCGGTGGCAATGGCTGTTGCTGCGCCACAGCCGGCACATTCAGGGCCGCCAGCGCAACAAAGGCCAGCGCGGCGCGACGCGTCACGAAGCTCATGCAATTCACCCCTGGGTCTTCAAATCCCTTGCGCCGCTTTAACCGGATGCTGACGGGCATCCTGTAGCGACGTTTGTCCCCGACTCGGAACGTTATCGGCAGCAACTATGACGGCACAGCGGCAGGAACGGAACCGGATGCGCCTTCGAATCGCCTTGATCGGACTGCTCGGCCTCGTTGCCGTCTGCAGTTCTGCGTCCACGATTGTGCTCGCCGGCACGACCGAGCGCCTCGTGGTCGATCGCACCACCGGTCTTGCGATCGATGGCTTCGATCCGGTGGCGTATTTCACCGATCATCAGGCGCGGCAAGGCCAATCCGAGTTCGAGGCCTCTGCGAAAGGCGCGGTCTGGCGGTTCTGCAACGACGACAATCGCAAGTTCTTTCTCGCGCGGCCGGATATCTACGGCCCACAGTTCGGCGGTTACGACCCGGTCGCGGTGGCGCGAGGCGTGCCGCTTGCCGGCAACGCGCTGATCTGGCTGATCAGTGGCCAGCGACTGTATCTGTTCGACCGCGAGGAAAACCGCGATGCCTTCGCGGCCAACCCGGAGCGCTATCTCCACGATGCCCGCGAGCGCTGGCCGGGACTGTTGGCAACGCTCGCCGAATAGCTCCGGCGCTAGCGACCGTCAGGGTCGCCCCAGGCGATGAATTCCGGCACGATGAAGTTCGGCCGCGGTGCGTCGAACCGCAACGGCGCGCCGGCCGCGTCGGTCACCTTGCCGCCCGCGGCGACGACCAGCGCAGCGCCTGCCGCGATATCCCACTCGCAGATCGGCGCCAGCCGCGGGTAGATGTCGGCCTTGCCTTCGGCGATCCGGCAGAATTTCAGCGACGACCCCAGCGTCGCATGTACGGCGCCCGGGCGGGCGTCGATGAAGGCGACGGTGGCGGGATCGAGATGCGACCGGCTGACCGTTGCGGTCCACGGCTCGCCCGGCTGCGGCAGTGGCCGCGTGCGGATGGCGGTGGCTGCAAAGCTGAGCCCGTCCGCGGCGACAGTCAGTTGCTCAGCGCCATGGCCGACCACGCCGCGCCACGCCAGCCCTAGAGCCGGCGCGCCGATGATGCCGAGCACCGGCACCCCGTCGCACACCAGCGCCAGGTTGACGGTGAATTCGTCGCGGCCGGCGATGTACTCCTTGGTGCCGTCGAGCGGATCGACCACGAAGAAGCTGCCCGATGTCGGTCGTCCGTTGCCGCAACATTCTTCGGACAGCACCGGGACGTGCGGAGCGATCTGCGCCAGTCCCTCGGCGATCACCTGGTCAGCGGCGAGATCGGCGGGCGTCACCGGCGAGCCGTCCGGCTTCTGGGTGACCTTGGCGTCGCGCGGGATCGCCATGATCGCCGCCCCGGCGCGCAGCACCAGCTTGGTGAGCGGTTCGAGCAAAGCGGCGGCGTGCTCGGCCGAAACGACGGCGGGCTGTTCGAACGCGGCAGTCATCAAGCTGTGTCATCCTCGGTCGGTGGTCCGGTTGGTGCCGGACCGTTGTGTTGGCACTGCCTGCAGCCGCAGTGTATCAAGCCATTAACCAAGGCTGATTCGTCTTGCGAGCGGTTTTCCGAGGAACAGACTGATGTCCGACACCCAATCTCCCGCTGTGCAGGCTCCCGCTCCCGATGCGCTGGAGTTGGCGGCGCTGCTGTGTTCGCGGGTGTGCCACGATCTCATCAGCCCGGTCGGTGCGATCGTCAATGGCCTGGAAGTGCTCGACGACAGCTCCAAGCAGGAAGACCGCGATTTCGCGCTCGAATTAATTCGAAAGAGTGCCAAAACCGCATCGGCACGCCTGCAGTTCTGCCGCCTGGCGTTCGGCGCGGCGGGCTCGGCTGGTGCCCAGATCGATCTCGGTGACGCGCAGAACATGGCGCGCGGTCACCTCGAAGACGACAAGACCAAGCTGACCTGGAATCTGCCGCGGCTGCTGCTCGCCAAGAACCGGGTCAAGCTGCTGCTCAACATGCTGGTGATTGCACAGCAGACGATTCCGCGCGGTGGTACGCTGACGATCGACCCGATCGGAGAAGGCGACAATTTGTCCTTCCGCATCGTTGCGGCCGGTATCAACGCCCGCACGCCGCACAACATCGTCGATCTGCTCAACGGGACTCAGAGCGGTCCGATCGAGTCGCACGGCGTGCAGCCGTACTACACGCGACTGCTCGCGCAGGCCTGCGGATTGACCGTTTCACTCGCCCCGGAAGGCGACACCATGGTGGTAACTGCGTCCTGAGAGGCGCAGTGATATAGTGAACATTGTATTGACGATGAGCCTCGGGATCATACGAAGGCCCTAACTATTTGAACTTCCGCCGCATCGTCCCGCGGCCCGCAACCAATATTAAACGCTTTCCGCACACAGTGGCCGCGTTAGTCGGGCATTGGCGACGGTCGCGTGCCCGCGTGCAGTGAAGGCCACGCGTATGGACGATCTTCTTCGTGAGTTTTTGACGGAGACCTTCGAGAGCCTGGACACGGTTGACAACCAGTTGGTCCGGTTTGAGCAGGAGCCGAACAACGCGAAGATATTGGACAATATTTTTCGTCTTGTTCACACCATCAAGGGAACGTGCGGGTTTCTAGGGTTGCCGCGGCTTGAAGCGCTTGCGCACGCGGCCGAGACCCTGATGGGCAAATTCCGGGACGGGATGCCGGTGACGGGGGAGGCGGTGACGCTGATCCTGACCACGATCGACCGGATCAAGGACATTCTGACCCAGCTGGAGGCGACCCAGGCCGAGCCCGAGGGCGAGGACGGCGACCTGATCGGGGAGCTGGAGCGGCTGTCGATGCGCTCGCCGGAGGAGATCGCGGCCGAACTCGGCGGCGCTGCGCCGGTGGAGGTTGCCGAAGTCGAAGCTCCTGCCGAAGCTGTTGTGGCCGAGGCGGCCGACGCCAATTCGACCGAAGGCACCCTGGTGGCGCAGACGCTGGAGCGTCCGCTGCGGCCGGGTGAAGTGTCGCTGGATGAGCTGGAGCGCGCCTTCCGCGAGACCGAGATCGAGATGGCCTCGCCGCCGCTGCAGCCGGCCGTGAGCGAAGCTCCGGCTGCTGTGGCCGAAGCCGCGCCGCCTGAACCGAAGCTGGCCAAGCCCGCCAAACCGGCCGCCAAGCCGGCGGCGAAGAAGTCCGGCGGCGAAGGCGAGGGCGCAGCGGAAGGTGGGGCCGCTGGCGGCGTCGCCAACCAGTCGATCCGCGTCAATGTCGATACCCTCGAACACCTGATGACGATGGTGTCGGAGCTGGTGCTGACCCGCAACCAGCTGCTCGAGATCAGCCGCCGCCACGAGGACAACGAGTTCAAGGTGCCGCTGCAGCGGCTCTCCACCGTCACCGCCGAGCTGCAGGACGGGGTGATGAAGACCCGGATGCAGCCGATCGGCAACGCCTGGCAGAAGCTGCCGCGCATCGTCCGCGATCTGGCCGCCGAACTCGGCAAGCAGATCGAGCTGGAGATGCACGGTGCCGACACCGAGCTCGACCGCCAGGTGCTCGACCTGATCAAGGACCCGCTCACCCATATGGTGCGCAACTCCGCCGACCACGGGCTGGAGAAGCCCGAGGACCGGGCGCGCGCCGGCAAGCCCGAGCAGGGCACCATCCGCCTGTCCGCCTATCACGAGGGCGGCCACATCGTGATCTGCATCGCCGACAACGGCCGCGGGCTCGACACCGAACGGATCAAGGCCAAGGCCTTGGCCAACGGGCTGGTCACCGAGGCCGAACTCGAGAAGATGACCGAGGCGCAGATCCACAAGTTCATCTTCGCGCCGGGCTTCTCGACCGCCGCCGCCGTCACCTCGGTGTCGGGCCGCGGCGTCGGCATGGACGTGGTGCGCACCAATATCGACCAGATCGGTGGCACCATCGAGGTGAAGTCGGTTGCCGGCGAAGGCTCGGCCATCACCATCAAGATCCCGCTGACCCTGGCGATCGTCTCGGCGCTGATCGTCGAAGCCGGCGGTGACCGCTTCGCGATCCCGCAGCTCGCGGTGGTCGAGCTGGTGCGGGCACGGGCCAACTCCGAGCACCGCATCGAGCGGATCAAGGATACGCCGGTCCTCAGACTGCGCGACAAGCTGCTGCCACTGATCCATCTGAAGAAGCTGCTCGGCATCGACGAGGGCGCCAACAGCGAGCCGGAGAACGGCTTCATCGTGGTGACCCAGGTCGGCAGCCAGACCTTCGGCATCGTGGTCGACGGCGTGTTCCACACCGAAGAAATCGTCGTCAAGCCGATGTCGACCAAGCTGCGTCACATCGGAATGTTCTCGGGCAACACCATCCTGGGCGACGGCGCGGTGATCATGATCGTCGATCCGAACGGGATCGCGCAGGCGCTCGGCACCGCGGTGTCGGCGCAGCACGATATCTCCGACCAGGCGGCGGCGAGCCGCAACGCCTCGGCCGAACAGCTCACCTCGCTGCTGGTGTTCCGCGCCGGTTCGAGCCAGCCGAAGGCGGTGCCGCTGTCGCTGGTGACGCGCCTGGAAGAGATCGCCTCCGACAAGATCGAGATGTCGAACGGCCGCTACATGGTGCAGTACCGCGACCAGCTGATGCCCTTGGTGCTGATGGAAGGCGTCGAGGTCGCCACCAGCGGCGTGCAGCCGATCCTGGTGTTCGCCGACGAGGACCGGTCGATGGGCCTTGTGGTCGACGAGATCGTCGACATCGTCGAGGAGCATCTGCACATCCAGGTCGGCTCCAGCCGCGAGGGCATTCTCGGCTCTGCGGTGATCAAGGGCCAGGCCACCGAGGTGATCGACGTCGCGCACTTCCTCCCGATGGCGTTCTCCGACTGGCTGGCGCGCAAGGAGATGAAGCAGTCGCTGACCACCCGCTCGGTGCTACTGGTCGATGACAGTGCGTTCTTCCGCAACATGCTGGGTCCGGTGCTGAAGGCGGCGGGCTACAAGGTGCGGGTCGCGACCTCGGCGGTCGAGGGCCTGTCGGTGCTGCGCTCGGGTGCGCAGTTCGACGTGATCCTGACCGATATCGAGATGCCGGAGATGAACGGCTTCGAGTTCGCCGAAGCGATCCGCTCCGACACCAAGATGTCGAACCTGCCGGTGATCGCGCTGAGTTCGCTGGTGTCGCCGGCGGCGATCGAGCGCGGCCGCCAGGCCGGTCTGACCGACTACATCGCCAAGTTCGATCGGCCCGGCCTGATCGCTGCGCTGAAGGAGCAGACCACGATGCATGCGACGCCCGAAGTGCTGGAGCAGGCGGCATGAGCGAGACCAGGAAGGACACCCCCGCGATGAGCCGCACCATCGACGCGATCAGCGGCAACACCACCCAGTTCGCCACCGCGATGATCGGCGGGCAGCTATTCGGGCTGCCGATCAGCCGGGTGCAGGACGTGTTCATGCCGGAACGGCTGACCCGGGTGCCGCTGGCGCCGGATGACGTCGCCGGCGTTCTGAACCTGCGCGGCCGGATCGTCACCGCGATCGACATGCGGGCCCGTCTCGGGCTGCCGAAGAACCAGGACGGCAAGCCGCCGATGGCGATGGGCGTCGACCTGCGCGGCGAATCCTACGGCCTGCTGATCGACTCCATCGGCGAAGTGCTGACCCTGCCGGACGAGGGCCGCGAGACCAACCCGGTCAACCTCGACCCCCGCATGGCCTCCTTCGCCAACGGCGTCCACCGCCTCGACGGACAGCTCATGGTCGTCCTCGACGTCGACAAAGTGCTCGAAATCGCAACTCAACGTATGGCTGCATAACGTCTGGACTGATTGCGGCGCAATCGCAGGAACTGCCCATCCGGGCGTGAACTGATAGAGGCAGAAAATGAAGACATGTCTGGTGGTCGACGACTCGAGCGTCATCCGGAAGGTCGCGCGGCGCATCCTCGAAGGTCTCGACTTCGAGATCGTCGAAGCTGAAGACGGCGAGAAGGCGCTCGAAGCCTGTAAGCACGGGCTGCCCGACGCCGTTCTGCTCGATTGGAACATGCCGGTGATGGATGGCTACGAGTTCCTGCGCAATCTGCGCCGGATGCCCGGCGGCGACGCGCCGAAGGTGGTGTTCTGCACCACCGAGAACGACGTCGCGCACATCGCGCGCGCGCTGCATGCCGGCGCCAACGAGTACATCATGAAGCCGTTCGACAAAGACATCGTCACGGCGAAGTTTCAGGAAGTCGGCCTGATCTGACGGGGGTCGGACGGCCGGTTTTGGCGCCGCGGTGTGGGTCGCGGTGGGGAGTGGAAGTATGCGTTGCGTCGGTGTTCTATGAGCGTAGCTTTGGCAGGTAGTCCCGCTACGAATTCGGCGCAATACGAGCCGTTGCGCGTGATGATCGTCGACGACTCGGTCGTCATCCGCGGCTTAATCTCCAGATGGGTCGAGGCTGAGCCGGACATGGTGGTGGCGGCCTCGCTGCGCACCGGGCTCGACGCCGTCAATCAGCTTGAACGGGTGAAGCCGGACGTTGCGGTGCTTGACATCGAAATGCCGGAACTCGACGGCATTTCGGCGTTGCCGCAGTTGCTCGCCAAGAAGCGCGACCTGGTCGTGATCATGGCGTCGACGCTGACCCGCCGCAACGCGGAGATCAGCTTCAAGGCGCTCTCGCTCGGCGCCGCCGATTACATTCCGAAGCCGGAAACCACTCGCGAGCCGCAGGCCGCCGACATCTTCAAGCACGATCTGCTGCAGAAGATTCGTTCGCTCGGCGGCCGGGTTCGTCGCCGCGCCGTACCCGGAGTTGCTGCGCCGGCGATCGCGCGTGAACCGCATCCGGCGCCGCTGCCGCATCCCGCAGTGGCTACTCCGACCGTTGCCAGCCAAGCTGCGCTGGTGAAGCGCTCGTTCGGTCCGACCGCGCCGCGCGTTCTACTGATCGGCTCGTCGACCGGTGGGCCGCAGGCGCTGATGTCGATGGTGGCCGATATCGGTCCGGTGATCGATCGTTTTCCCGTGCTGATTACCCAGCACATGCCGCCGACCTTCACGACCATCCTGGCCGAGCACCTTGCGCGCGCCAGCCGGCGCCCGGCGCATGAAGGCATCGAAGGCGAAGCCATCAAGCCCGGTAACATCTATCTTGCCCCCGGCGGCAAGCACATGCGCGTCGCCAAGCAGGGCGGCAATCCGGTGATCGCGCTCGACGACGGCCCGCCGGTGAACTTCTGCAAGCCTGCGGTCGATCCGCTGTTTATGTCGGCGATCGAAGTCTGGCAGGGCGGCATTCTCGCCGTGGTGCTGACCGGCATGGGATCGGACGGCATGCGTGGCGGCAAGGACATCGTCGCCGCTGGCGGCAGCGTGATCGCCCAGGACGAAGCCTCCAGCGTGGTCTGGGGCATGCCAGGTGCGGTCGCCAATGCGGGCGTCTGCGCCGCGGTGCTGCCGCTCAATCAGATCGGGCCCAAAGTGGTGCGCCTGTTCGCAGGAGACCGCTCGTGAACCCGTTGGATTACGACTTCCTCCGCAAGCTCCTGAAGGATCGCTCCGGCCTCGATCTGTCGGCCGACAAACAATATTTGGTGGAGAGCCGATTGCTGCCCCTGGCGCGTCGGCTCAGCCTCGGCGGCATCGGCGACCTGGTGCAGAAGATGAAGGGGATGGGCGCGGAATCGCTGATCTCCGACGTCGTCGAGGCGATGACCACCAACGAGACGTTCTTCTTCCGCGACAAGGTGCCGTTCGATCACCTGCGCGAGGAGATGCTGCCGGCGCTGCTGCAGGCGCGCGCGGCGCGGCGATCGCTGCGGATCTGGTGCGCGGCGTCGTCGACCGGCCAGGAGCCGTATTCGATCGCGATGACGCTCAAGGAGCTGGGCCCGGCTGTGGCCGGCTGGCGGTTCGAGATCATCGCCACCGATCTGTCGCCGCAGGTGCTGGAGAAGTCCAAATCGGGCCTGTTCAGCCAGTTCGAAGTGCAGCGCGGTCTGCCGATCCAACTCCTGGTGAAGTACTTCAAGCAGGCCGGCGAGGTGTGGGAGCTCAGCCCCGAGATCCGCGCCATGGTGCAGCACCGTCAGCTCAACCTGCTGCACGACTTCTCGTCGCTCGGCACGTTCGACATCGTGTTCTGCCGCAACGTGCTGATTTATTTCGATCAGACCACCAAGGTCGGCATTCTGGAGCGGATCGCCAAGCGGCTCGAGCCGGACGGCTATCTGACCCTCGGCGCCGCCGAGACCGTGGTTGGCCTGACCGATGCGTTCAAACCGCATAGTTCGCGCCGCGGCGTGTATCTGCCGAACCTGAAGTCGGCGCCGTCGATCGTCCCGGCGTTCCCCGCGACCACCGCCCTCAGCAGCCTGCGGGCCAGCTGAGGCGCGGAAACGCTCGGGCTCTTCAACCGCATCATTGCCAAACACCCTTCGTCATTCCGAGGCGTGAGCATAGCTCGCGCCCCCGGGATCCGGAGGTTGTCGTGCAAGGCAGCAGCCAAGTAACCGCGTCACGCGTCACATTCCAGGCTCGCGCCGATCGGCGCGTACCGGAATGACTTGGGTGAGGGGGGGGGCGGCCAGAGCAGCATCCCAAAAAACAAAAACCCCGCCATTTGCGGCGGGGTCAAGGACCACTCGGAAGGAGAGCGCCGGGTGGCGCTCCTGGGTAAACTGGGTCAGGCCGGGATGCGGACGTCGTCCTCGGACGGCTCGCGGAGCACGTAACCACGGCCCCACACCGTCTCGATGAAGTTGCGGCCGTCGGACGCGTTGGCGAGCTTCTTGCGCAGCTTGCAAATGAAGACGTCGATGATTTTCAGTTCCGGCTCGTCCATGCCACCATAGAGGTGGTTCAGGAACATTTCCTTGGTCAGCGTGGTGCCCTTGCGCAGCGAGAGCAGCTCCAGCATCTGATATTCCTTGCCGGTCAGATGGATGTACTTTCCCACAAGTTGTGATCCCCCTAAATTTAATCCTAGGAAGCACCATAAGCCAACTGGTGAGTGCGATGCAGTTGAAATTCATTAGCGACGATGAAATTGCTTTCGAGAGAGCTCAGCGAAGTATTGATGTCGAGTTCAAGTATGACGTTGTGATTTGTAGTGCCCCAAGCGATCGCGCACTAATTCGTCCGTTTGCGGAGTGGCTCCGCAAGGCGGGACTGACTGTGTGGTTTGAGGATTGGATTCGCCAGACCGAAGAGCCAAACAGGGGTGAAATCGAATTTTCGTTAGAACACTCGCGTGTCATGGTCTTCTGTATGACCGCGGATGCCTTTGGCGCCAATTGGCCTGATCTAGAAGAAAGAACGCTGCGATTTCGAGACCCGCTAAATAGGCGTCGCAGATTTGTACCGATTCTTCTCAGCTCCACGAGCGTCCCGCCGGCCCTTTCGCGGATTGAATGCATCGACGTATTGTCGGATGGACCTGATCTAGCCAAAGCGAAACTATTGGAAGTGTGTGCGGAGAGGACTACCTCTCTAAGGCATGATGACGCAAGATTCGTTTTGAAGAATTCAGCTCACCTAAACTACAAGTACAATGAAGTTAGGCACTGCTCTTTTAGTAAGGATGGAAAGTTCGCGTTGGTCGCAGGTACGCAGCGGATAATTCATCTATGGGACCTAGAGACACGGCGCTGCCTTAAGTCGCTAGCGGGCCATAGTGGTGATGTTGTGTTTGTCTGTTGGTCTCCAAATGAAGAGTTAGCAATTTCGGCATCGTATGATCATACGTTGCGTTTGTGGAATCCTCATACGGGCGAAAATCTCTCGGTACTTAGTGGGCATGGAGCCCCCGTCTTGTGTGTCTCCTGGAGTCAAGATCAAAAAAAACTACTATCTGGGGCTACTGATGGGGGAATTCGAGTATGGGATTTGGTGAATTGTGAATGCGTCGGTTCTTTTGAAGTGCACGGAATTCAAATTATTAGTCTCGAGTGGAGCTCAAATCAAAATATGGCATTGTTGGGCTGTTCGGATGGAACGGTGCGACTTTGGGATGTGCACGCTGGAAGAAACGTTCGTGTATTTGAAGGTCACACTAAGTCGGTACTTGGTGTCGCATGGAGCGTTGATCAAAGGACCGCGGTATCTTGCTCGGGAGATAGAACGATCCGTCTATGGAATATTGAGACGGGTGACTGTCTAAGGGTTCTCGAAGGGCATACGCAATACGTTTCTTGCATCGCGTTAAATGCTGAAGGGCAGCTGCTGTCTGGGTCCGACGACAGGACTGTGCGTCTCTGGGATATCGGCGGAGGGCGATGTGTCGAAACCTTTTCAGGACTCTGGGGTGTAGTAAGTGGACTGAGCTGGGGTTCGCAAAATCAAAGCATCAATTCAATTGATTCTGACGGAAGATTCCAGAGTTGGGATCTTTCAAGTTCGCAGAAAGTGTCGGTCTGGAGTGCCGCGATAGATGAGCAAGTCAAATACACAAATGCGAAAGTGCTTTTGGTTGGAGATACGAGTTCAGGTAAGACGGCGCTCGCCCATAGGCTCGCAACAGGGGAGTGGAGGCCGAGCGAAGCGTCAACAATTGGAGCTTGGTCAACGCAATGGAAGCTCGAGCACAACGATGTAGATTATCAAATCGAGAGAGAAGTATGGTTGTGGGACTTTGGTGGGCAGGCCGACCAACGTTTGATTCATCAAATGTACATGGAGGATGCGGCGCTTGCCGTGCTTGTATTTGATGGCCAGAAAGAGAATCTCTTCGATGTCTTGGGGCAGTGGGATCGTGACATAGCAAAGGCGGGCGGAAAGAGTCTTTCAAAATTGCTAGTAGCTGGGCGCATCGATGCCGGTGGTTTGCGCGTTAGTCGACACCAACTGGGGGTGTTCGCAGAGGAGCGCGGATTTAGTGATCTGATAGAAACAAGTGCGAGACTGGGAACGGGCTGTGATCATCTCCGTGATGCGATCGTTCGTGGAATTAGGTGGGAAAGCATTCCCTGGCGTTCGTCGCCACTTCTATTCAAGAAACTCAAAGATGGAATTGTGAACATCAAGGATGAGGGGCGGATTCTAATTCGGCTCAATGAGCTCAGGGATTTACTTGAGCTTAGATTCTTTGGTGAGATAGGGAAGTTTTCGCAGGAAGAGCTGCATGCAGTGGTTGGTCTGTTGGCCGGGCCGGGCATAGTGTGGGAATTGAAGTTTGGAGATTGGATATTGCTCCAGCCTGAGAGGATCAATGCTTATGCTCAGGCGGTCATTCAGGCGATGCGCAATGATAAGCAGGAGCTTGGTTGTGTGTTGGAGGAGGATATTCTTGCAGGGCGGCTCGACTATTTGGCTTCAATCGGGAGGGTTAGTGAGGATGATGAGCGCTATATACTTCTGTCTGTGCATCAGACTCTGATTGAGCGCAGTTTGTGCTTCCGTCAACATACCGAAGACGGGCCTGTCTTGGTGTTTCCCAGTTATTTTAGAAGGCGTAAGCCGGAGCTAACTAGTCATCCTTCGATCTGGGTTAGCTATCGATTTGACGGATTTCTTGATGATGTATACTCCACTCTTGTCGTACGATTGCATCATACCGCGCCATATAAATTGGATCAGCTCTGGCATTATGCTGCTGATTTTAGGACGCTGACTGGCAAGCGGCTTGGAATTAAGCTTGTTCGTCTTAATGAGGGTCGTGGAGAGTTGCAATTGTATTTTGAGAGCTCCGTTTCGCTCAACGAGACTATTATATTTTGTAAGTATGTACATGAGCATCTGCTGCAAAAAGCAGAAGATATATCGCGAATTCGCCACTACGTCTGTCCTCGTTGCCACTCTCCAGTTCGCGATTCCGAGGTTGCGATGAGAAAGCTTCAGGGGTGGAATTCGAGCGGAATGAAAGAGGTGGCGCCATCTATCATTTGTCAAGATTGCGAGAAACGGATTCTTCTTTGGGACGATATGGAGAAGTGCTTTGCAAGTGGGGAGAGCCAACAACGAGTTCATGAGCTTCAGGAGCAGTCGGCGAGGGGGCTCGATAGCGAGAGCAAGGAGCGTTTGCTCGTGGGCGAAGTAATTTCGCAAGTTGCGCTAGCTGGGCAGATCAGTAGAGAAATAAGTGTGTCTGATCATGGTATTGATTTAGAGATTGAATTTAAGACAGACGATGGTCTAGCGACAGGTCAAAAGGTGTATGTTCAACTTAAATCGGGTGATTCTCATCTTTCATTCAGAAAAAAGGATGGAGTTGAGATTTTCAAGATTCGAAAGGCTAGGCACGTTCAATACTGGCGAGAACAGTCGTCGCCTGTGTTGCTGATTATTCGGAAGTCTGACGGGCAAATTCGATGGATGGATGTTCGAGATTATCTCAGGAGAACGTCAGGGAACGTTCGGCACATAGAGTTTAGAGGTGAGCGTTTTGACGTGATGAGCATCCGGCGTTTACGTCAATCCGCGCTGAGCGGAGAGTTTTAGTGACCTTGCCCCTCGGGCTTAATCCAGTTTGAAGTTCGTTCTGGCCCTAACGAGGACCAGAGCATGAAGCGCAGCCGCTTTTCGGAAGAGCAGATCATCGGGATTTTGAAGGAGCACGAGGCTGGCGTTTCGGTCGCCGATCTGTGCCGCAAGCACGGCGTCAGCGACGCCAGCATCTATAAGTGGAAGGCGAAGTTTGGCGGGATGGACGTCTCGGAGGCCAAGCGATTGAAGTCGCTGGAGGACGAGAACACCCGGCTGAAGCGGTTGCTGGCCGACGCCATGCTGGACAATGCAGCCCTGAAGGATCTTCTGGGAAAGAAGTGGTGACGCCCGCGGCCAAGCGGAAAGCTGTCGCGCATCTGCAAACTGCATTCGAGATGAGCGAACGGCGGGCGTGTAAAGCCATCGGCTGCTGCCGCATGACAGTCAGATATCAGACGAGCCGGAGCGATGATGCCGGGCTGCGCCAACGTATGAGGGCGATCGCCCATGAGCGCCGGCGCTTTGGCTATCGGCGCCTCCACGTCCTGCTCAAGCGTGAGGGCTACCTGGTCAATCACAAGAAGCTGTTCCGGCTGTACCGTGAGGAGAAGCTCACAGTGCGCCGCCGGGGTGGCCGCAAACGGGCCCTCGGCACACGAGCTCCCATGATAGTGCCGGTGCTCCCGAATGATCGCTGGTCGCTCGACTTCGTGTCGGATCAGATGACCGATGGTCGACGCTTCCGCATTCTGACTGTGGTCGACGACTGCACCCGCGAGTGCCTGGCGCTGGTGGTCGACACCTCGCTCTCGGGCGCCCGGGTCGCACGAGAACTGGACCGGCTGGTTGCCGAGCGCGGCAAGCCCAAGATGGTGGTGAGCGACAATGGCAGCGAGTTCACCAGCAATGCCATCCTGACATGGGCCGATCAGAGCCGTATCGCCTGGCACTACATTGCGCCGGGAAAACCCATGCAAAACGCCTTCATCGAGAGCTTCAACGGCCGCCTGCGGGATGAACTGCTGAACGAAACGCTGTTCACCTCGCTGGCCCAGGCCCGCGTAGCGCTCCGGTGCTGGCGGGCCGACTACAATGATGCACGACCGCACTCACAGCTCGGGTGGCGGACGCCATCCGAGTTCGCCGCCACCTGCAATCCGCGTCGGGATCTGGCGCTGCGCTATATCGAAAGCTCCACGCCAGCTCCCGCCACCGCCCACATGGGCCCATCTAACCACCCGAACGAACTCAGACCTGGATAAAACTTGGGGGCAAGGTCATTAGGATAAGGTCTTTCTTTCCCTATGAAAACAAAAACCCCGCCATTTGCGGCGGGGTCAAGGACCACTCGGAAGGAGAGCGCCGGGTGGCGCTCCTGGGTAAACTGGGTCAGGCCGGGATGCGGACGTCGTCCTCGGACGGCTCGCGGAGCACGTAACCGCGGCCCCACACCGTCTCGATGAAGTTGCGGCCGTCGGAGGCGTTGGCGAGCTTCTTGCGCAGCTTGCAGATGAAGACGTCGATGATCTTCAGTTCCGGCTCGTCCATGCCACCGTAGAGGTGGTTGAGGAACATTTCCTTCGTCAGCGTGGTGCCCTTCCGCAGGGAGAGCAGTTCCAGCATCTGATATTCCTTGCCGGTCAGATGCACGCGCTGGCCGCCGACTTCGACGGTCTTGGTGTCGAGATTGACGACGAGATCGCCGGTCTGGATCACCGACTGAGCGTGGCCCTTGGAGCGGCGGACGATCGCGTGGATGCGCGCGACCAGCTCGTCCTTGTGGAACGGCTTGGTCATGTAGTCGTCGGCACCGACGCCCAGGCCCTTCACCTTGTCCTCGATGCCGGCGAGGCCGGACAGGATCAGGATCGGGGTTTTGATCTTGGAGACGCGCAGCTGCTTGAGAACGTCATAGCCGGACATGTCCGGCAGGTTCAGATCAAGCAGGATGATGTCGTAGTCGTACAGCTTGCCGAGGTCGACGCCTTCTTCTCCGAGATCCGTCGTGTAGACATTGAAACTCTCGGATTTGAGCATCAATTCGATCGACTGCGCAGTGGCGCTGTCATCTTCAATCAGCAATACGCGCATGCCAGTCCCCTCTAAGCGCCGCTACGGGCGTCAGGCGTCCGCACACTTGCGGCACTGGAAACGCCTTTGAAGAACTGATTCGGATCCTGACGAGGAATGGTTAACAAAAACTGATTCGGCTCCGCAAGGTCCTAGCGTGCAATTTTTCTCGAATCGCACTAAGGTGTTGCGGGAAAGCAGCTTTTTGCCGACCGGCCCCTTCAAGTTCCACTTTAAGAGTAGGTGCTAACCGACTCTTGCGACTCACCCTTCATTCTGAGGGGCGAGCGTGCTCAGCTACCAAAGACAGTGACGCAATGATTAACGATGCGGGTAAACACGAAGTTAAGGCGACAGGCCCAGCGTCGACGAACTTAAGGGTTTCGCAATGAAGGCCCTGGCGGAACAGATCGGCGATATCGATAGCGTCAATACCTATGGCCGTGTCGTCGGCGTCCGCGGACTGATGGTCGAAATCGCCGGGCCGATTCACGCGATGAGCGTTGGCGCACGCATCGTTGTCGAGACCGGCGCCAACCGTGAGATCCCTTGCGAAGTAATCGGCTTCACCGGCAACAACGCCATCGTCATGCCGTTTGCCGGGCTCGAAGGCGTGCGCCGCGGCTGCCGTGCGATCATCGCCAACTCTGCTGCCCAGGTGCGACCGTCTCCCCACTGGCTCGGCCGCGTCGTTAACGCTTTGGGCGAACCGATCGACGGTAAGGGGCCTCTGGTACAAGGCCCGTCGCCGATGCAGTTCCGCAATCAGCCGCCGCCGGCGCATTCGCGCAAGCGCGTCGGCATGCCGCTCGATCTCGGCGTACGTGCACTGAATACGTTTCTCACCTGCTGTCGCGGGCAGCGCATGGGTATCTTCGCCGGTTCCGGCGTTGGTAAGTCGGTGCTGCTGTCGATGCTCGCCCGCAACGTCGATGCCGCGGTATCGGTGATCGGGCTGATCGGCGAACGCGGCCGTGAGGTGCAGGAGTTCCTGCAGGACGACCTCGGCGAAGAAGGTCTCGCGCGCTCGGTTGTGGTGGTCGCGACGTCGGATGAGCCGGCGCTGATGCGGCGGCAGGCGGCGTATCTGACGCTGGCGATCGCCGAATACTTCCGCGACAACGACAAGGACGTGCTGTGCCTGATGGACTCGGTGACACGCTTTGCGATGGCGCAGCGTGAGATCGGACTGTCGGCCGGCGAGCCGCCGACCGCCAAGGGCTACACGCCGACGGTGTTCACCGAACTGCCGAAACTGCTCGAACGTGCCGGTCCGGGGCTGGGCGAGGGCACCATCACCGGCATCTTCACCGTGCTGGTCGACGGTGACGATCACAACGAGCCGGTCGCCGACGCGGTGCGCGGCATTCTCGATGGCCATATTGTGATGCAGCGCTCGATCGCCGAGCGCGGCCGCTATCCGGCCATCAATGTGCTGAAGTCGGTGTCGCGAACGATGCCGAAATCAGCCGATCCCGTTTATCTGCCGATGATCAAGCGGGCGCGGCAGATCATGGCGACCTACGCCGACATGGAAGAGCTGATCCGGCTCGGCGCCTATCGTCCCGGCTCCAGCGCCGAAGTCGACGAAGCGGTGCGGCTGCACGAGCCGCTTGAGGATTTCCTCCGCCAAGGCAAGGACGAGGCGACCAGCTTGCAGTCGGGATATGTCCAATTGGAGCAGATCCTGAGTAATTCGGAAACGGAACGCTAACTTTGTCCGGCCATCATGCTTGGCACGTCAATCGATTTGCCGGGTGGCCCCGTCGTGACCATCCGGCGATGTCCCGCGTTGAACTGGGACTTCTGGGGAGTACGAGTCGATGAAGTCACGCGAAACGCTGATCCGTCTGAAGAAATTTCAGGTCGACGAGCGGCGCAGACGGGTTGCCCAGATCGAAGCGATGATCGCGGATTTCGAGCGGATGTCGTCCGATCTGGAGCGCGAAATCGTCACCGAGCAGGAACGCGCGGGGATCACTGACCCCAGCCACTTCGCCTATCCGACCTATGCCAAAGCGGCGATTCAGCGCCGCGAGAACCTGACCCGCTCTGCCGACGAGCTGCGGGTGCAGCTCGAAGAAGCGCGTGGCCAGCTGTCCGAAGCGTTCGACGAGATGAAGAAAGTCGAATTGCTCGACGAGCGCGACCAGGCGCGCGAACGCGCCGAGGAAAGTGCCCGCGAACAGGCCGACCTCGACAGCATCGGGTTGATGCGTGCACGGCTCGGTGGGGCTGGCGCCGTCGCCTGACCTTTTGCAACTTTGCGTCGAAACAGCCCGGGCCCTCGGTCCGGGCTTTCGTTTGCGGTATCCACAGCCTATGCAGGGCGTGGTGGAACGCTGCGTTGCACGATATGCTGGTCTGGTTCGGGCCGCTCGGCCGGAACAGGGGGGGCGTGGCCGCAACGGCCATGGTGAGGTCTCGGAATGCTGTCGCCGGCTGAGTTGGTTTCGCTGATCGCCGCGGTCGCCGAGCGCGACCAGGACGCGTTCCAGCGACTCTACGATGCGACGCGGGCGAAACTGTTCGGCGTCGTCCTTCGTATCTTGCGGCGACAGGATCTCGCCGAAGAAGTCATTCAGGACGCCTACGTCAAGATCTGGAACAACGCTGCGCAGTTCGATTCCACGGTGGCCTCGCCGATCACCTGGATGGCGTCGATCGCGCGCAACCGGGCGATCGACGTCGCGCGCAAGCGGGGCGAAGTCTCGATCGAGGAAGAGCCGTCCGCCAACGACGTCGCGGCGGAGACGCCGGATCCGCTGGCGCGCCGCGAGATGACCGAGGAATTGAAGCGGCTGCTGGAGTGCATCGGCCGTTTGGAGCCTGACCGCCAGAAGCTGGTTCTGCTGGCTTACTACAACGGCTGGAGCCGGGAGCAGCTCGGCGCCAAGTTCGGCGCTCCGGCCAATACGATCAAGACCTGGCTGCGCCGCAGCCTGCTCGATGTTCGGGGGTGTTTGGGACTGACCTGATGGCCCACAGCGAAGACCATAGCGCGCTCGCCGCGGAATACGCGCTCGGCACACTCGACGCCGCCGAACGGGCGGAAGCCGAGGCGCTGACGCGCAGCGATGCGGAGTTCGCCGCGCTGGTCAAAGCGTGGGAGCTGAAGCTCGGCGCGCTTAATCAGATGGTCGGGCTGGTCGAGCCACGCGCCGAGGTATGGGATCGGATCAAGGCGGTGATCGCCGCCGAGTCACAGCGCGCGGTGCCGCCGCAGGCTGCGCCGCCGATCGGTGACGTCGCCAATGCGGGGGTGCTCGGCGCGCCGGGAGATCCGATCTTGCCGCGTCCCGCCAACGACACCGGTCCCGCGCCTTCTAGCGCGTCGTCCGAACTCAGCCCTGAATCCAAGCGCGTCGTTCACTTCGCCAAGCGCGCTTACATCTGGCGCGGCGTCGCCATGCTGTCGAGCGCGATCGCAGCCTCGCTGCTGCTGGTCGTGGGCGCCCAAGTATATCAGCCGGATCTGTTGCCGGATGGGGTGCGTCCGCCGATCCGCACCAAGATCGTCAAGGTCGAAACGCCGCCGCCCGCGGTGCCGGCGCAATACGTCGCCGTGCTGCAGAAGGATGGCAACGCCCCGGCCTTCATTCTCACCGTCGATGCCGGCAGCAAGACCTTCACGGTGCGCCGCGTCGCCGCGACGCCCGAGCCGGGCAAGAGCTATGAACTCTGGATCGTCTCCGACAAGCTGCAGAAGCCGCGCTCGCTCGGCGTGATCGGCAACCGCGATTTCACTGTCAATCCGGTGCTGTCGTCCTACGATCCCGACCTCGTCAGCAAGGCGACCTATGCGGTGACGGTCGAGCCGGAAGGCGGCTCGCCGACCGGCGTTGCCACCGGTCCGATCGTATTCACCGGTAAGCTGGTCGAAAGCGTGCCGCAGGAGCCGATCCCAACCACGCCACGGTAGTAACGGCGCTGCAGAGCGCTTGACCGATTGATTGAAGCGGACAGTTCGACGAGCGGCGCGAACTCATCATCAACGCACAAAAGAAAAACGCCCGTGGGGAGCGGGCGTTTTCCTTTGGGTCTCCACCTGGGGTGAGTGGGACCTCCTCAGCTCACGCGTTGGCCAGGGGGGCTATCCGGCATGCGTGATGGCTGGAACGGTTAGCGGATCACCATCGTTTCCGCCTTGCTGATCGCCGTCGGCTTGCCGGCTTTGATCACTTTTGCAGTCTGGGTGTAGCCGTCGTCAGCTCCGAGCCGCGCCGTGATCCCGAGGCCCGCCACCGCGATCCCGGCGACCAGAGCCACGGCCACAATCTTCAAGTGGGTGGTGCGATCGGCACTGTAGATCGAATGGTTCATCGGGGAGCCTCCTGGTTTCTTCTCCACCCTCGGAAATTCGTGTTTGCAATCCCGAAGCAGGTTCAAAGAACTCGCCAGGAAAACGTAGGAAATCGACCGTACGTTCCGCAGAGGCGATCACAAGCGTGTGAACACGTGTGACAACGCGCGAGAATGCAATGCGGAAGCCCGGCTTAACTTATTGAAAATTAATCAGATCGAGGGCGGGGCGAGGTGATCGGCCGAATCCCGGCGCTTATCGCCGCCCAACGCCATTCTGGGTGGTAGGGCTTGTCTGTTGCGCAAAAGTCGCGCAGCCGAAACGAAGCAGGCGCTGCGGGAACTCCCGGCTCAGACGCTGCCGACCGTTTTCAGCCGCGCCCGCGGATGGATCTCGGCCTGCGACATCACGGTGGTCTGGGCGCGGAAGCGCTCGACCAGCGAGCGGACGAACGGCCGGATCGAGGCGGAGGTCACCAGCACCGGGGCCTCGCCTTCGCGCGCGGCCTGCTCGAACTTGTCGCGCACCGCGGTCATGAATTCCGACAGCTTCGACGGCGCCATCGCCAGGGTGCGGTCTTCGCCCTGGCCGATGATCGATTCGGCGAACGCCTGCTCCCACTTCGCCGACAGCGCGATCAGCGGCAGGTAGCCGTTGTAGGAGGTGTTCTGCGCGCAGATCTGGCGCGCCAGCCGGGCGCGGACGTGCTCGACGATCGTCGACGGATTGCGCGAGAACGCCAGCGCTTCGGCGATGCCTTCGAGGATGGTCGACAGGTCGCGGATCGAGACGCGCTCGGCGAGCAGCAGCTGGAGCACGCGCTGGATGCCCGAGACGGTGATCTGACCCGGGACGATATCCTTGACCAGCTCACCCTGTTCCTTCGGCAGGTCTTTGAGCAGCTTCTGGGTTTCGCCATAGGACAACAGGTCGGACATGTTGGCCTTGAGCAGCTCGGTCAGATGCGTCGACAGCACGGTGGCGGCGTCGACCACGGTGTAGCCCTTCAGCGACGCCTCTTCCTTGAAGTTGGCGTCGACCCAGGTCGCGGGCAGGCCGAAGGTCGGCTCGGTGGTGTGAATGCCGGGCACCGTCACCTGTTCGCCGGCCGGGTCCATGACCATGAACTGGTTCGGCCAGATCCGGCCGGTGCCGGCGTCGACTTCCTTGATCTTGATGACGTAGGTGTTGGCCTCGAGCTGGACGTTGTCGAGGATGCGCACAGCCGGCATCACGAAGCCCATCTCGATCGCCAGCGAGCGGCGCAGCGCCTTGATCTGCTCGGTCAGGCGGTCCTGGCCGTCGGGGCCGTTGACCAGCGGCAAGAGCGCGTAGCCGAGCTCGATCTTCAGATCGTCGATCTTCAGCGCTGCGGCGATCGGCTCCTCCGCCGCGGAAGCGGCCGCCGCAGCGGCTGCGGCTGCTTCCGGCGCGGCTGCGGCCTGCGCCGCCTCGGCAGTGACCTCCCGTTTGCGGTTGCGCGCCTTCAAGGCCAGGTAGGCCGAGCCGCTGCCGAGCGCCAGGAACGGGAGGGTCGGAATGCCCGGCAGCACCGCCAGCACCAGCATCACCGCGGCCGCCATGCCGAGCGCCTGCGGGTAGCCGGAGAGCTGACCCATCATCGCCTTGTCGGCCGAGCCGGAGATGCCGGCCTTCGAGACCAGCAGGCCCGCCGCGGTCGACACGATCAGCGCCGGGATCTGAGTGACCAGGCCGTCGCCGACGGTGAGCAGCGTGTAGGTGTGGCCGGCTTCCGAGAAAGACAGGCCCTGCTGCGCGACGCCGATGATGATGCCGCCGATCACGTTGATGAACACGATCAAGAGGCCGGCGATGGCGTCGCCGCGGACGAACTTCGACGCACCGTCCATGGCGCCGAAGAAGCCGCTTTCGTCTTCGAGCTCCTTGCGCCGCGCTTTGGCGGTGGCTTCGTCGATCAGGCCGGCCGACAGGTCGGCGTCGATCGCCATCTGCTTGCCGGGCATCGAGTCCAATTGGAAACGCGCCGCGACTTCGGCGATGCGGCCCGAACCCTTGGTGATGACCACGAAGTTGACGATGATCAGGATCGTGAACACGATGATCCCGATCACGAAATTGCCGCCCATCACGAAGCCGCCGAACGCCTCGATGACGTGACCGGCGGCCGCGGTGCCTTCATGGCCGTGCGACAGGATCAGCCGGGTCGACGCCATGTTCAGCGACAGCCGCAACATCGTCGAGATCAGGAGCACGGTTGGGAACGACGAGAATTCCAGCGGCGCCTGGATGAACAGCGACGTCATCAGGATCAGGATCGACAGCGTGATCGAGATCGCCAGGAACAGGTCGAGAATGATCGCCGGCAGCGGCAGGATCAGCACGACCAGGATGGTCAGCACGCCGATCGCGAGCGCGAGGTCGCCGCGCCGCAGTATGGCGATCATTTCGTTGAGGCTGGGAATGCCGGACCCAGTGCTCTGGCCGACCGTGGTGTCCGTCATTTCAGCCGCCGTCCCCTGTGCGCGTCGCTTGCGCCGGCCAGACGTCTTCGCCGCGACCGGAGGGGCGCTGGGTCCAACGTGAGGCAGCGCACTGGCGTCCACGGGCATTCCCCGTTTCTCGCGGCCGACGACACTTCTTCACTGGGCAAAATTTGCCCGGTTCATGGTTAGCAAAGTGTTAACGCCGCCCCGGGTGCGACCGCATGGCAGGGCGGTGGCCGGCGCCCTTGACCCGCAGCGTTGCGCCAGAAACTCTGCACATATGGAAACGCCCGTGGAAAAGACCGGCAAAACGCCGGCGTTCACGCTCGACTCGCATCAGGCGTGGGTCCGGCTGGGATTGGCGCTGGTGATCGGTTCGATCGGCAGCGTCGGAATGTGGTCGGTGGTGGTCGTGCTGCCGCTGGTGCAGGCGGAGTTCGCCGCCAGCCGGGGTGCTGCGTCGCTGGCCTTCACCATGGCGATGCTCGGCTTCGGCCTCGGCGGCGTCGCCACCGGCAAGCTCACCGACCGGTTCGGCATCGTGGTGGCGATCGGCAGCGGCATCGGCCTGCTCGGGCTCGGCTATGTCGGCGCCGGGCTGTCGGCTGCGCTCTGGCAGTTCGCCGCCTTCCATCTCCTGATCGGCGCCGGTGCCTCGGCGACCTTCGGCCCGCTAATGGCCGAGGCTTCGCACTGGTTCGAGCGCTACCGCGGGCTTGCAGTGACGATTGCCGCCAGCGGCAATTATCTCGCCGGCACGATCTGGCCGCCGCTGGTCAACTGGGGCAGTGCCAGCATCGGCTGGCGCGCCACCCATCTGGCGATCGGCGCGTTCTGCGTCGTCGCGATGACCCTGATGGTGCTGATCCTGCGCGCCAGGATGCGCGGCCATGCCGCTGCCAGCCACGCTGCAGCCCCGCCGCCGAAGATCGACCTGCAGCTTCCCACCAACACGCTCACGGTGCTGCTGAGCGTCGCCAGCATCGCCTGCTGCGTGGCGATGGCGATGCCGCAGGTCCACATCGTCGCCTATTGCGGTGACCTCGGCTATGGCGCGGCGCGCGGCGCCGAGATGCTGTCGCTGATGCTGGCGTTCGGCATCATCAGCCGGATCGGCTCGGGCTTCCTGGCCGACCGGATCGGCGGCATCCCCACGCTGCTGCTCGGCTCGGTGGCGCAGGGCGCTGCGCTGATGTTCTATCTGTTCTTCGACAGCCTGGGTTCGCTCTACGTGATCTCGGCGATGTTCGGCTTGTTTCAGGGCGGCATCGTGCCGGCCTATGCGATCATCGTGCGCGAGGCGATGCCGGCGCGCGAGGCCGCTACCCGAGTCGGCATCGTCATCATGGCGTCGGTGCTCGGCATGTCGTTCGGCGGCTGGATCTCCGGCGTGATTTTCGACGCCACCGGCTCCTATGCGGCCGCCTTCGTCAACGGCATGGCGTGGAACGCCGTCAACGTCGCGATCATCTTGATGCTATTGCTACGCGCCCGGCGCCGCGGACCGCAGGTGGCGATGGCGTAGCGAGGTCGTTCTAGTGCTCACCAGAACGAAAGAGCCGCGCGGCTGACACCGCGCGGCTCGTGTTCACAAGGCGAGAAGCGGGAAGTCTGGCTCAGGCCGAGCGCACGCTCTGCAGGAAGTTGGCGACTTCGACCTTCAGCCGGCTGGAATCCTGCGACAGCGATTGCGCTGCCGACAGGACCTGCGCCGACGCCGAACCGGTCTCGCTGGCGCCGCGCTGCACGTCGACGATGTTGGCGGAGACTTCGTTGGTGCCGCGCGCCGCCTGCTGAACGTTGCGGGCGATCTCCTGGGTCGCGGCGCCTTGTTCTTCGACCGCCGACGCGATGGTCGAGGCGATTTCCGACATCCGCTCGATGGTGTGGCCGATCTCGCGGATCGCCGACACCGACTCGCCGGTGGCGGCCTGGATGCCGCCGATGTGCTGGCTGATCTCGCCGGTCGCCTTCGATGTCTGTTCGGCCAACGCTTTGACTTCGGCTGCCACCACGGCGAAGCCGCGGCCGGCTTCGCCGGCACGTGCCGCTTCGATCGTCGCGTTGAGTGCGAGCAGGTTGGTCTGGCCGGCGATCGTGTTGATCAGTTCGACCACGTCGCCGATCCGGGCGGCTGCCTGCGACAGCTCGCCGACGGTGGCGTTGGTCTTGCGCGCCTGATCGACCGCCTCGACGGCGATGCGAGCGGATTCCTGCACCTGCCGGCTGATCTCGTTGATCGAAGAGGTCATCTCCTCGGTCGCCGAGGCCACCGACTGAACATTGGTCGAGGCCTGTTCGGACGCCGCCGCCACGGTAGTCGCCTGCACCTGAGCGTGTTGGGCTGTCGTGGTGAGCGTGCGCGCCGAAGCTTCCAGCTCGGTAGATGCGGACGACACGGTTTCTACGATCTCCCCGACGGAGGCTTCGAATTGTCGGGTCGCGGCGTCGATGCGATGGCCTCGCGCGATTTTGTCTTCGGAATCCCTGGCGGCGGCCGCGTCGGCCGTGCGCTTGTCGAGCAACGCCTGTTTGAACACCTGCAGCGCATCGGCCATGGCGCCGATCTCGGTGTTCTTGCCGCGATGCGGCACCTCGGCGGAGAGATCGCCGCGAGTGAAATCCTGCATCGGCTTGACGATCGAGGCGATGCCTCGCGACAGATCGCGGATCACCAGGATGCTCGCGGTGATGCCGATCACGATCGCCACGACCAGGATGCCGATCATCAGGAAGATCGCCCACAGATAAGTCGCTTCCGCACTCGCCGTGGCGCCTGCCGCACCCTTGTCGTTGAGGTCGATGTCCTTCTTCAACACCTCGTCGATCTGCGCGCTGATCGGGCCCATCGTCTTCGCCATGTAGTCGTTGGCGGCGACTGGAAGCTCACCGGCGGCCTTGCGAGACATCTCGAGGCCTGTGGGAGCGAGACTGGTGTAGTTCGTCCACGACGCGACGAGGCTGTCGTACAGCTTGCGCTCTTCCGGCGTTGCGACCATCGGCGCGTAGGTGCGCAGCGATTGCTTCACCGCCTCATCAAATGCGGCGACCTGCTTCTCGGTTGCGAGCTTGCGCTCGGTAGTGGCTTCGAGCAAATGCGCGCGCAGCGTGTTGCGATACAGCGCCACGTTGGTGCGCATCTCGCCGAGAACGCGGACCGACGGCATCCAATTGGTGCCGATATCGACGGTGCTCGTATTCAACGTCCGCATCTGCAGCAGGCCGAGCAGACCCAGGCCGGAGAGCGCGATCAGCAGGACCGCCACCAGAGCAGTGATTTTCGTCCGTAATGGGACATTGGCGAGCATTGTTTTTCCGATTCAACTTTTAAGCGACCAGCGAGAGGCGCAGGCGGCGATCGCTGCATCCTCGGTTAAAATGTTTGTTCAAAAGCTAATCAATTTGTACGTTGACGGACCTTCTTCGCGATTTCGCTATCGATCTTTCGACCTAACAGTCTGGTCGTAGTCAGGGAGGCGCGTCGGTCGATCGTGTGCGCGGAGTAACAAACGCCGAGGCGACCAGCCGCGAACCGAGTGGACGCTGAGTCCGATCGATGCGCGATCGTTTTCGTAGTCGCCATGACGCGCGAAGAGACTCCAAGCTGCTCATCAGCTACCGCCACAGATCGCGAGCGGTGTCTGTCCAGCGCTGGATCTGATCGAAGCGGCGGCGACTGGTGCGGACCGAGACGACTTGCTTGGGCGGCGTCTTCGGACGCAGGCTCCGAGTGTCGGTCCTGCAGAGACAGGCACGCCGGTTCCGTCTCCGAAGGCTGGCGTGGCAGCCTGAGATCTCCACCGACGACCGGTCGACCGTTCCCAAACTCCCGTCGGTGGGGGCATCTCCATCGACCCACCGGGGGGGGCGCTTGCCCGCCAGCCGCCGGCGAGCTGCCGATTGCCGCCGCACGCCCGCCATTGTATGGGGAGACCGCACCGTCCGCCGCCTTGCGGCCGCCGGCGGGGCCTGTAGCTCAATGGTTAGAGCCGACCGCTCATAACGGTCTGGTTGCAGGTTCGAGTCCTGCCGGGCCCACCACGTTGCTGTGGCTGCGCCTTGCCAAAAGGGAAGCCTTCCGAATTGAATCCGCCACCGCCGTCATCAGCCCTTCTGCAGCCGGTTCGGTTCTCGACGGAGCAGCTTTCTGCACGCGACCGGTTCGATGCCTGGCGGGAGTATCTGCGTCCCGTTGCCGATCTGGCGCCGGCAGCGGATGGGGTGGGGACCTCTGCGATCGATCTTGCGTGCTGGGATCTCGGCAACTTTGCGATGTGCCAGGAGCGGAACTCGGGAACGCGGTTCACGCGCACGTTGCGGCGCGTGAAGACGGTATTTGCGGATCACTGGTACCTGTTCCTGATCAAGGCCGGATCGAATTGGGTCGTCAGCGACGGCGGCTGGTCGTCCGGGCAGGAGATCCGCGGCGCGCCGGGGCAGCTCAGCTTGTATTCGCTCGGCGAAGCATTCCATGGCGAGATGAACCCGATCGAGGTCTTGATGCTGTTCATCCCGCGCGACGCATTCGCCCGGCAGGCCGGTAGGCTCGACCGGCTCAACAACACCATCATCGACACCACGCGTGGGCAGCTCCTGTCCGACTACATGCTGGCGCTCGAGCGCCAGTTGCCGAATCTGACGCATGACGAGGTGCCGGCGATCGTCCGCGCCACCGAGGCGATGATCGCCGCGTGCCTGACGCCGACGCCGCACAGCCTGGAAGATGCGCGGGACGGTGTCATTCTCAGTCTCGGAGAACGCGCCCGCAAGCTGGTGCAGGCTCGGCTGTCCGATCCAAGATTGACGCCGGCCTGTCTCGCCAAGAGCATCGGCGTGTCACGGAGCGCGCTGTATCGGCTGTTCGAACCGCACGGCGGCGCGGCGCGCTACGTGCGCAACACGCGCCTCGCCGCCGCGCATCGCGCGCTGTGCGATCTCACCGAGACCCGGCAGATCCAACAGATCGCCGGTTCGTTCGGGTTCACCAGCTCGCAGGAATTCAGCCGCGCCTTTCGCCTGCGATACGGCTACAGCCCGTCGGAACTGCGCGCTGATATCAGCAGATCGACGCTCCACCTCGGCCGCGATCCGGTGATCGAGGGCGGCCGGACGCTCGGCGAGTTTTTACGAACCACCGCTTGACGCCGGTCGCGGCGCGGCGTCGCGCCGCCATCTCGGACCTTCGTGGTCCGATGCCCGCGGAGTGCAAAGTCATTCTTGCCGCGTTTGCATATCAGCCTGGTCTAAATTGCTCAGTGGTACGTGGGTGTCATCTCTCTGAGCCGAATCGTGCTTAACTGATCCACTCCTCTCCTGCGACGCCCGCCGCAGATGTTGCTTTGTGGGTATTTTTATACTGTTGTCGATGCGATTGGTCGCCAATCGATTTGGGACCGGTTGTTTCGAAAGCGAGACGAAAAGCCAACGCCCCGCCGCCCCGTAAGGGTTTAAACTTCAGCACCGGGAAAGCGGCCGCCTGTGCGGCCTCCGTGCGCTGACAGAAGAAACTGTAGTACCCGCTTATGACGATATCCGCAGATCCAGATCGCGACTGGAAGAATCGCATTTCGGCGCAGGCTCTCAGGCAGATCCAGGAGCTCGATCTCGCCCTCGATCCGAACAGCTTCGAGCTGTGGTACACGTTCTTCTCCGGCCGGCACAAAGCGCTCACCGAGGCCGTCAACGCACTTTTGGCCGCGACCGGCCGGCCTAGCGCAGGTGACATTTCGGGCCTGTACGAGCAGTTTCTGTATCCGACCAAAGCGGTCACCCGCATCCATGCGATCGGCGCGCTGGTGCACAGCCAATCGAACGCGCTGATCGACGTGATCGAAGAGGCGTCGGATGCGACCCATGGCTACGAGACCCGGCTGTCGAGCGCGGCGCCGCGCCTGGCGCTCGGACGGATGGAAGACGGGCTGCAGGCGATCGTCGACGAACTGCTGACCTGGACGATGGACATTCAGACCGCCAACGCGGTGCTGGTGGACCGGCTGAGATCCGCCGCCGATCAGGTTCGCAAGTTGCAGGATCAGTTGGATCAGGTCCGGCTCGAGAGCATGACCGACCCGCTCACCGAGGTCGGCAACCGCAAGTACTTCGAGAACCAATTGTCCCAGCATGTCGCCAGCGACGACAGTGGCCCTCTCTCGCTGCTGATCGTCGATCTCGACAACTTCAAGCAATTCAACGATCGCCACGGCCATGTTGTCGGCGACGACGTGCTGCGGCTCGCGGCTTCGACCATCAAGCACAATTGTCGCCGTGACGACGTAGTTTGCCGCTATGGGGGGGACGAGTTCGCCATCATCCTGCCCCGCACGCCGTTGCGGGAGGCGCTGCTGCTCGGCGAGGCGATCCGGGCCGCGATCGCGGCGCGCGAGCTGCATCGCCGGTCGACCCATGAGAGCCTTGGCCGGCTCCTGATCTCGATCGGTGCAGCGGAGTTCAGGCCGGGCGAGACGGCGGATGATTTCGTCGAGCGTGCCGATCATTGGATGTACGCCGCCAAACAGGCGCGACGCGACAGGACGCGGCCCGGCCCCGACGCCGCCGCCCGCGATCCCGGCGAGCGGCGTCCGGACATCCTGTGGCACGAGACCTACGCTTGCGGCGAGCCGACGATCGACGCTCAGCACCGCGAGCTGTTCGACCTCGCCAACGTCATTCTCGGTCCCGAGATCGAGATGCTGGAGCCCGCCAGGCTGTCGGAGGTGGTCGAGCTGCTACTGACCCGCGTCGCCGAGCACTTTCAGTACGAACAGGCCGTGCTCGAAGCGTCCGGCTACGATGAATGTGGGCTGCACCGGATGGAGCACGACCATCTGCTGATCCGTGCCCGGCAGGTGAGCGAGGCGGTGGTCTCCGGGCATCAGTCGCTTGGCGAACTACGCGCGTTCCTGGTCAATTCGGTCATCCTCGGCCACATGCTCAAGGATGACCGGCGGTTTTTCCCGTTGTTCGACCGTCAAGCATCATCCGCCACGCAGAGTGGGGCCGCACCGGTGCATCGCGAGCGACGGCGGTTGTCGCTGTAGCAGGTGGTAAGACCGAACCGAGGCGTCTTGGCCCCTCCTATGCCGGATCGGGCTGCTTTCGCGCGGCTGTGATCCCAAATTGCATTCCTCGCCCGGGATTTTTCGCGAAATTGGTGTATCCTCGCAACCCCTGGCTGCAGGCGAGTCGGCCGTACATGATGCGGCGACCTCCGGCGGTTGGGCGAGGCGAAGTTGGCGCAGATGATCGGGTCGCAGTTCGGCAACGTGGTCATTGTGGTCTGGCGCGAGGGCGTCGAGGCGCTGCTGATCGTCGGCATCCTTAATGCCTGGCTGCGGAATAACGACGCCAGCGGGATTGGTCGGCGCTATCTGTGGGCGGGCGCGGCCGCCGGACTGCTGATCGCCTGCGGTTTCGGCACCACCATCGCACTGTCCAGCAGCACGATTCCGGTGACCAGCCGAGAAATCTATGAAGCGATCGCCACCCTTCTCGCCGCCGGCCTGATCGTCCACATGGTAGCCTGGATGCGCGGCCAGGGCCGCACTTTGCGCGACGAACTCGAAGCGGCACTGCGACAGGAAACCATCACCGCGAGTTGGTGGGGCGTCTTTACGCTGGCGGCCCTGGCGATCGCGCGCGAGGGCGCCGAAACGATCCTGTTCCTGCTCGGCGCGCTGTCGGCAAGCGAAAGCGCATCCCCGGCCGAGCCGATCCTGGGCGGCATCGCCGGCGTCGGCCTTGCGCTCGCGACCTACGCACTGCTGCAGTTCGGCAGCTGGATCGTAACTTGGCGGCTGTTCTTTCGCGTCACCGAAGTGATGATGTTGCTGCTCGCTGCCTCGCTGTTGATGAGCGGGGTGGATACCTTGAGCAAGCTCGGCATGCTGCCGTCGACCACGCGGCTGTGGGACAGTTCGGCGATGCTGTCCGACCACGGGCCGATCGGCGCCCTGGTGGCGGGCCTCACCGGCTATCGGTCGCAGCCGACCCTGCTCGAGCTCGGCTTCTACGCGGCGTATTGGATCTGCGTCGTTCTACTGCTGCGCAAGACGACGGCGCCCGAACAGGTCGTCGTCGCCGAGAACCGCGCCGAAATTCAGCGCTGAGCTGAACCCGTGGCGCGCGCCGCCGCATCCTGCGCCGCTTCCTCTTCCATCGAGCCGCGCAGGCTGCCCTGTTGCGCAAGGTGGGGGTACTGGCGCTTCATCTCGGCCTGCACGAATTTCACCGGCACATCGAAATACGCGCCATGCTCGCGGACATATTCCATGAACCGCGCGTCGTTGTTGTCGAACGCCTGCATCACCGCGTCCGAGGAGCCATCGAAGTCGAGCGGCGCGACGCCGAGCTTGTCGCACAGCGTGCGATTGAAGGTGGGCGACGCCTTGACCCATCGCTCGCCAGTGAAGCACTCGGCGTAGCCGTGCCAGGCGAACAGATCGGTGCCCATCGTTCGGGTCAGGTTCTCGGTGGCGAGATGATTCCGGACGTCGGCAAAGCACACCCGCGCCGGAATGCCGGACGCGCGCGCCAGCGCGGCGAACGCCGAAGCCTTGCCGACGCAGTAGCCGCGCTCGGCGCGCAGCACGCTCGATGCGCGGAAGATCTCGGGGCTGGAAAAGTCGACATAAGGATCATAGCGGACGCCGTCGCGCACTGCGAGGTACAGCGCGCGGAGTTTGTCGGCGAGCGTTTCGGCGCCGCGCGTCGCCTCAGCGGCGCGCGCGATCACTTCGGGATGATCGCTGTCGATGAATTCCGCCGGCGCCAGACAAACCGCGATTTCGGAGGCGGCTGTCTTGGCCATGGCGGAGTTGGCGCCGCTGTTGCCGGACTCAGACCGCATGCAGCTTCGGCCGAGAGGACAGGATCTGCTTTGCGATCACCACCGGACAATCGTCCGCGTGCTTGATTTCGTCGCCGGTCTGCAGCCAGGGCACCGATGCGCCGCACAATTTGCACTGGTTGTGCGCGCCGCCGTCCTCTTCGGAGACGATCTCGATGGCCGTCTTCAACAGGGCGGTGGCGATTTTGCGGACGTCTTCGGCGGCAGTGTCGGTCATGGCTTGATTCCGTGGAACGCGTGGCGGCCGGGCGACCGCGGCCGGAGTGTGCCGCCGTTCGCCGAGCGTTGCAACTAAACGGTGGCCCGGTGCGGGGCCTAGTAGCAGGGATGGCGACGGCCGTCCTGCCCCCGGTAGGCGGCGGCTCCCTGGCTGCACAGCGCCGACACCGGACCGTCATAGGTGGCGTAGGCGTGGCCCGGCCAGATCGGCGGCCCGTAGTTATGCAGATAGGGCGAGCTCGACTGGTGGTAGTGCGAATGATGGTGATGATGCTGTGCGCGATGATGCCGATGCCCAGCCAGCGCCGGAACGGCGGTGGCTGTGGACAGGATCATCACGGCACAGGCCAGCTTGAACGTGGTCATGACACACTCCGTTGGTTCCGGAAAAGGAACGTTCCCGACGCGCTGAGGTTTCATCGCGCCGCGGACGTTGTTGGCGTCAGCTGCGCTCGGCGGCTTCGGCACGGGACGGCGCGGCGCGCTCCGCGACCGCATCCGCCAGCCGCTCGATCTCGGCTGCGATGGTGTCGGCGTGGGCATGATGCGCCATGTGGCCGGCGCCGTTCAGTCGGAGCAGCCTTGCCTGCGGCACCGCCTGCGCCAGCGCTTCGGCGTGGACCTGCGGCGGCACCACCGGATCGGCGGTGCCGGCGACGATCACGGTCGGCACTTGGATGGCGCCATAACGCGGCACGTGATCGATCAGCTGATCCCGCAGCCCGGCATATTCTTCGAGACTGGCGGCGAACCGCTTGGCGGTCAGCGCCAGCGCCAGCCGGCTGCGCTCGGCATAGTCCGCCGGCGGCGTTTCCGGCCGGAAGATCCGCGCCGAGATCCGCTTCATCATCGCCAGCGACAGCGGCGGCAGCAGCGTGTAGGTGACCAGCGGCTTCATCAGTACTTCGGCGGCACGCTGGAACAGCGGCAGGCCCTGCGGTCGGGGATGGGTGGTCGGATTGATCAGAACGAGCCCGGCGACGGTGTCGGGATTGTCGAGCGCATAGCGCAGCGCGATCAGGCCGCCGAACGAATGCCCGACCACGATCAACGGGCCGGCGTCGCGATCGCGCAGCACTTCGCGGATCAGCGTCACCTGATAGGCCGGCGAGGCGACCGGGCCGGTGCCGGTGACGCTGTAGCCCTGGCCGGGGCGGTCCGGAACGATCACCCGCAGCCGCTGCGCCAGTCGCTCGCCCAGCGACATCCGCATGTCTTCGCAGCACAGGTTTGCGCCGTGCAGCAGCAAGACGGTTGGCTGGCCGGAGGCTGCGGGACGTGCCGGCGATAAATCGAGTGCGTGCATCCGCACGCCGTTGGCATTGATGAACACGCCGCGCGGCGGATAGCGCGCCTCCAGCCGGCGCGCCAGACGGCACGAGACCCAGCCCGCCGCCGTGAACAGCACGACGACGCTCAGCACCAGCAAGATCAACGTCGTCATCGTATCCTTCGGCCATAGAGAATCGGCCGCGGACGAGCCCGCAGCGGCAGCCGAAATTGAGCACGCGGACGTGTGGTCGCAATTGATCTTTCGCAATGGCTGCCCAACGGTCCGGGGATAGGTCTCGCCAAGGCGATCGACCGCGGACCATCATGTTGGAGAAAGTCGAGCAAATCGACACGCCGCGGCCCAATCTGGCGGTGCGCTGGGCGGGTGGGTTGTGGCGTCATAAATGGCCGGTGCTTGGCATCGCCCTGGTCCTGATCGCAGCGGGTCTCGGGCTTGCCCGGTTGCTGCTCGGGCCCGAGGTGGTGGCGGCGTTGGTCCAGCGCGGCAACCTGGTCCAGACCGTGGTTGCCAGCGGCCATATCGAAACACCTTACCGCGTCGAAATCGCCAGCCAGATTACCGGCACCGTCAAGGACGTGCTGGTGAAGGAGGGCGAGCAGGTGCATCAGGGCCAGCAGCTCGTCGCGATCGAGGCGTCGGAACTGCAGGCCTCGGTGGTGCAGGCCGAGGGTGCCGTGGCGCAGGCCCAGGCGCGGGTGCGCCAGCTGCGCGAACTGACCAAGCCGGCCGCCGACGAGGCGCTGAAGCAGGCCCAGGCCAATCTGCTCAATGCCCAGGCCGCTTACGAGCGCGCCTCCAAGCTGGCGGCCTCCGGCTACGGCACCAAGGCGACGCTCGACGACGCCACCAAGAATCTCGATGTCGCCCGCACCCAGGTGCGCACCGCCGAGCTGCAGGTGTTCACCACCAGCCCTGGCGGCAGCGACTTCGTCATGGCCGAAACCCAGCTCAGCCAGGCGCTCGCCAATCTGAACACCGCGCAGGCGCGGCTCGGCTATGCCACCATCGTGGCGCCGCGCGACGGCGTGCTGATCACCCGCAATGTCGAGCGCGGCACCGTGGTCCAGCCCGGCAAGGCGCTGCTGGTGCTGGCGCCGGCTGGCGACATCCAGATCGTGGTGCAGATCGACGAAAAGAATCTCGGCCAGCTCGCACTCGGCCAGCACGCGATGGCCTCCGCCGACGCCTATCCCGACAAGCGTTTCGACGCGACGCTGAGCTACATCAACCCGTCGGTCGACATCAACCGCGCCTCGGTCGAGATCAAGCTCAAGGTCGATGATCCGCCCGACTATCTGCGCCAGGACATGACGGTGTCGGTCGACATCGCCACCGCGCGGCGCGACGACGTGGTGATCGTGCCGGCGCGCGCGGTGAACGACGCTGCCGCGGCGCCCTACGTGCTGAAGGCGAGCGGCGGCCGCGCTGTTCGCCAGCCGGTCAAACTCGGCCTGCGCGGCGTCGGCTTCTACGAAGTGATCGACGGGCTCGTTCCGGGAGACCGGGTGATTCCGCTCGCCACCGGCGTCAAGCCGGATCAGCGCATCCGGGCGGTGCTGCGGTGAAGCGCTGGCTGCCGTTCGAGTGGATCGCCGCGGTGCGGTTCCTGCTCGACGGCGCGGTGCAGACGCTGGTGATCGTCGGCGGCATCGCGATCGGCGTCGGCGTCATCGTGTTCATGTCGGCGATGCTGGCGGGGCTGCAGGCCAATTTCATCAAGCGGGTGCTGACATCGGTGCCGCAGATCCAACTGCTGCCGCCGGATCAGGTGGCGCGGCCGCTGCGCAACCAGCCGGGCACGGTCGAAGCCGCGGTAGTGCAGCGCCCGACCCAGCGGATGATCTCGATCGATCAATGGCCGAAGATTCGCGCCGAGATGCAGGCGCGGCCCGACGTCGTCTATGCCGCTGCCACCGCGTCCGGTTCGGCGCTGGCGCTGCGCGGCGACACCAGCCGCGCCGTGACGTTGTACGGCATCGAACCGGAGATCTACTTCAAGATCGTCAAGGTGCCGGATTTCATCGTCGCCGGCGAGGCACAGGTCACCACCGAGGGCATCCTGATCGGCATCGAGCTGGCGCGCGACCTCGGCGCCTCGCTCGGCGACAAGATCATCGTGTCGACGCCGCTCGCGGGCAATCGCATCCTCACCATCAAGGGGATCTTCGATTTCGGCAACAAGGCCGCCAACCAGCGCAACACCTTCGTCACCCTGCGCAATGCCCAGAGCATGCTGGGGCTGATCGGCGGCGTCACCTCGATCGATCTGACGGTGGAGGACATCTATGCGGCGGAAACCATCGCCCAGGAGATTCAGGCGATGCTGCAGGTCAAGGCCGACAGCTGGATCAAGACCAATGCGCAGTTCTTCACCGCGGTGCAGGCGCAGCAGAACTCCAACACGCTGATCCGGCTGTTCGTCGGGCTGTCGGTGGCGTTCGGCATCGCCGCGGTGCTGATCGTATCGGTGATCCAACGCTCCAAGGACATCGGCATCCTGCGCGCGATGGGCACGCGGCGCGGGCAGATCCTGCGAGTGTTCCTGATCCAGGGCGGGCTGCTCGCCTTCGTTGGCTCGGTGCTGGGCTCGGCGTTCGGCGCGCTGGCGCTGTTCACCTGGCATCGCTCCGCGCGTCAGGTCGACGGCAGCGAGTTGTTTCCGCTGATCCTCGATCCCGATCTGTTCGTCTGGGCGGCGGTACTCGCCACTGCGACCGGCGTCGCCGCGGCGATCGCGCCGGCGCTGCGCGCCGCCAGGCTCGATCCGGTGGTGGCGATCCGTGGCTGACGTCCTCAAGCTCGACGGGATCCGCAAATCCTACAATGTCGGCACGCCGGTCGAAACCGAGGTGCTGCACGGCATCGACCTGACGATGCAGCGCGGTGACTTCCTGGCGCTGATGGGGCCGTCAGGCTCTGGTAAGTCGACGCTGCTCAACATCATCGGCCTGCTCGACCGCCCGACCGGCGGGCGCCTCCTGATCAATGGCGAGGACACCGGGCAGCTCAGCGACTCGGCGCTGACACACCTGCGCGGCCACGCCATCGGCTTCGTGTTCCAGTATCACTATCTGATCTCGGCGTTCACCGCGCGGGAGAATGTGATGATGCCGATGCTGGTCGATCGCGGCCGCCCCGACGCCGCGATGGAAAAGCGCGCCGACGAACTGCTCGACCGCGTCGGCCTCAGCCGCTGGCGCAACAACAGCGCCACCAACATGTCCGGCGGCCAGCAGCAGCGCGTTGCAGTCGCCAGAGCGTTGGCGATGGACCCGGATCTCGTGCTCGCCGACGAGCCGACCGGCAACCTCGATACCAAATCCGCCAATGACGTGTTCGAACTGATGCGCCAGATCAACCGGGAACGCGGCACCACGTTTCTGCTCGTCACCCACAACGACGACCTTGCCGAACGCTGCGACCGCATCGTCCGGGTGGTGGATGGCAAGATCGCGGGGTAGGGGACTGATCGGGCGGGTGCTCGGCGCGAGCATCGTCCCAAAAGCTGATGCGCGGGCCCGCTTCAGAACCCGCGCATCCGTCAATCGCTGCAGTGCTGATTAGTTGGTGACCCGTGCCTCGAGCACGTCGCCGAACATCTCCCAGCGATCGCCCTTGAACCGCATCAGCTGCATCTGCTCGATCGGAAAATGATCGGTGGGCGAGGTGTTCATGGTGATGCCTGGCAGCAGCGAGGCCGGTGCGTAGCCCTTCAGGCTGGTCGCCACCTTCATGATGTTCTCGCGGGTCAGATTATCGCCAGCCTGCCTCAGGATGTATTCCAGCGTCTGCCCCGCGCCGTAGGAATACAGCAGCAGACCGTTGGAGCGATCGGCGCCCGGCATGTATTTCTCGAGGAAGGCGTCCCACTCCTTCACGCCCGGATCGTTCTTCCAGGTCGGATCGGTCGGGTCCTTGACGTAGTTCGCGGTGATCGCGTCTTGGGCATATTCCATCCCGGCCGGTTTGATCACTGCACCGACCGACGACGAGACGTTGTTGAGAATATGAACCGGCTTCCAGCCGAGTTCGCCCATCTTGCGGATCGCCAGCGCGGCGAATTTTGGCGTGGAGAGATTGAGGAACAGATCGGCGCCCGAAGCCTTGAGCTTGGCCATCTGCGAATCGATGGTCGGATCGGTGATGTCGTAGGTCGCCTCGGAGATGATCATCGAGGTCTTGGCACCGAACCCGTCCTTGACGCCCTTGTAGATGTCCTTGCCGTAATCGTCGTTCGCCACCAGCACGGCGATCTTGGCGTTGGGATAGGTCGCCATGATCCACTTCGCGTAGATCCGGCCCTCCGCCTGATAGGGCGGATTGAACGGCATGGTCCAGGGATAGGTCTTCGGATCATCGCCGAACCGCGTGCCGCCGCTCGACAGCATCAGCTGCGGCACCTTCTTCTGGTTCAGATATTTCATCACGGCCGTGTTCGATGGCGTGCCAAGCGTGTGGTACAGGAACAGCACCTCGTCGCCTTCGACCAGCTTGCGGGTCTGCTCCACCGCCTTCGGCGGCGAGTAGGCGTCGTCATACGAAATGAAATTGATCTTGCGGCCGTTGATGCCGCCTTTCTCGTTCAGCATCTTGACGTAGGCGCTCTGGACCTGGCCGACGATGCCGTAAGCCGACGCCGGGCCGCTATAAGGCACGAAATTGCCGACTTTGATCTCGGTGTCACTGGCTCCCGGGCCGTAGGATTTCTGCGCAAGTGCAACGCCGGGTGCGAATAACGACGTCGCCGCGACAACGGCCGCAAGTCCGAAGAGTCTCATCTGTTTCCATCCCATTTTCTTGGCGCGATCTGTTCGATCGTCACGGTGGCGATACTAGACGCGCGCGGGAGGAGGGCGCAATCCCGATCACGTGGACTGATCAGCGCATCTGGCTGAGCGCCCATCGGTGGTGCGATGCAGCCAATACGCGTGAACGATCCGCCGAATTGCTTTGTGCGGAATTTAGGTTGCCGGACACTTCGTTCTGGCCAGGAGAGTTGATCTCCCTCGCACCGATAGGCTCACCGGGAGTGTTGCGACTGACACTGCCGTCGATGTGTCTGCGATCTGAGCTCTGTCGCAAATGGTGGATCGTTAGTGGATGCGGATCGCAGCTCGCCGGCTCGCTAATTAGAGATATCTTGCGGTCAGCGATCTGGGTTGCGCGCCTGCGATAAGCCCGGTGTTGTGATTACTTAGGTCATACGCGCAGCTACTTTTACGGAAAGACTTTCCGACCGGTCGTACGAAATTTCCCCGTAGAAGAATGGGGTCGCTTGTCGATGTTATTGATTTGTTTGAGGTGACGTTCTGGTGCGCGCCTTGCAGAGCTCTTTGGGTTGCGCGGAAATCGACGCGCAGACGCTGATCAGGGAGCTCCTTATGGGATCACTTGGTGCATTGTGGACGGCGACCACGGGCCTGCAGGCTCAGTCCGCCGCTTTTGAGAACATCTCGGGCAATGTCGCCAATGCGCAGACAACTGCATTCAAGGCGACCAATACGGCTTTTTCCGACCTCATCTATCCGCCGCAGGTCTCGGATACCGTCTTATGGCGTTCGGTCCTGACCAACAATCAGCAGGGATCGATCAGCAATGATCCGGTGAGTACCCATATGGCGATTGGCGGGGAGGGATATTTCACGGTCGAGGCGCCATCGGGGGTGAGTGGGAGCGGCCAGCCGACGTTCAGTACGAGCGAGACCACCTATACGCGACGCGGCGATTTCGATCTCAAGAACGGCTATCTCGTCAACGGCGCGGGTTACTACCTGATGGGGTCGCAAATTGATCCCGTCACCGGCGCCGTGGGCAGCCTGGCGCCGCTTCAGTTCGATACCAGTACGGAAGTGCCAAATCTCGGCGTTCTACAGAGCCTGTCGGTCAGCTCATCCGGCAAGCTGCAAGGCACCTATTCCAAGGGGCAGACAGTCGACGTTGCGTCGCTTTCGATAGCCAGCTTCGCCGGCGAGGGTTTTATGAAGCAAGGCAGTGGCGGAACATTCTCGCCGACGCCTCAATCCGGTCCGGCCCTCTACGTCAACGCCGGTACGGTGGTCGGGAGCGCCCTGGAGGCTTCGAATGTGGACATCGCGGATCAGATGACCACGATGGTTCAAGCGCAGCAGGCCTATTCGGCATGCACACGAGTCGTGACCGCATCGAACGAGATGATGCTGACGATGACCAGTCTCACCATCTAAGATGGTGGTGATGCGGTGTCGATCTCCTTCGTCGATGGGAGTAGGTGTCCCAACCGTTGCAGGTCAGTCAGCCGGGATCAACCGGCTGACTCTGATCAGGCTCACCGCGCCTGCGGCGTCGTCCGGTCTTCGGCTTTGAAGTACTTGCGGGCGTGGGCGACGATCTGGCCGTCGCTGGGGTGATCGACGGTCTCGACCGCGGCGATCTTGGCTTTCAGGGCCGGGTTGTGGTCGGCGATGTATTTTTCCAGCGCGTGCTTGGTCTGCGCCGGCCCGACGATCAACACGATGCCGGCGTCGGCGATCGCTTCCATCGCGGCGTGGAGGAAATGCTCGTCGACCGGCTCGTGGCCGGAGCCGACTGCGCGGTGATGGTGGACGTGCCGGTTCGGGTTGTCGGCGTGCACCACGAGCTTGTCGGTCTCGGCCGGGTTGAAGTGAAACACCCGCGCTTCGCGATGGTCGATCCAGATCACGGCGTGGAAATGGGGGCTGGTCATGGGGCGGTCTCCCGGTTTCTGATACGGCACACAGGCAATAACGATCGCGCGGCCGCGTGATGCGACGACACTACGGTGCGGCGCAGCGGATCGGCTTGATCGGCCGCAACTTTGGCCCGGGCGGGCGCCGGCGGTCAGCCGGCATGGCGCACCGTGCGACCCTCGATCGGGTAGGCCGGGTCGTTGTAGCCGGGCGTGGAGGGATGGCCGCTCGCCACCAGGGCGTCGACCAGCGCCTCGTCGTCAGCGGTGAAGCGGTAGTCGAGCGCCCGGACGTAATCGTCCCATTGCTGCTCGGTGCGTGGGCCGGCGATCACCGAGGTCACCAGCGCGTTGTTCAGCACCCAGCCGACCGCAAACTGGACGGCGGTGGCGCCCTTGGCTTCGGCGTGGGCGCGGATCTGCTGCGCCAGCTTCAGCGATTCCGGCCGCCATTCGGTCTGCAGCATCCGCTTGTCGGCCCGGCCGGCGCGGCTGTCCTTGTCCGGCTGCGCGTCGGGCGCGTATTTGCCGGTCAGGACGCCGCGCGCCAGCGGCGAGTAGGGGACGATACCGAGGCCGTAGAAGCCGCAGGCCGGGATGTGCTCGACCTCCGGCATCCGGTTCATGGCGTTGTAATACGGTTGGCTGACCACCGGGCGGTCGATGCCGAGGCGGTCGCAGATGTTGCAGATTTCGGCGACGCGCCAGGCGCGATAGTTCGACACGCCAAAGTAGCGGATCTTGCCGGCGCGGATCAGGTCGCCGATCGCCCGTACCGTTTCGTCGAGCGGCGTCGCATGGTCTTCGCGGTGCAGATAATAGATGTCGATCCAGTCGGTGCCGAGGCGCTTCAGGCTGTCGTCGGCTGCCTGAAGCACGCGGCGGCGCGACAACCCGGCACGGTTCGGTCCGTCTCCCATCGGATTGGCGACCTTGGTGGCGAGGATCCAGTGCTCGCGATGCGCCGCGATCGCGCGGCCGACCACCTGTTCGGATGCGCCCATTGAATAGACGTCGGCGGTGTCGATGAAATTGATCCCGGCGTCGCGCGCCTTATCGATAATCCGTGCCGAGGTCGGCTCGTCGGTCGCACCGCCGAACATCATGGTGCCGAGGCATAGCGGCGAGACTTTCAGGCCGCTGCGGCCGAGCGAACGATAGTCCATTGGGGGCCTCGTCTTTTGATAGTGGCATCGATCCCGGTTCTCATCCGTCATGGCCGGGCTTGTCCCGGCCATCCACGCCTTTGCGGGCGCTTGAAGACGTGGATGCCCGGCACAAGGCCGGGCATGACGATATCGGACGCGAGTGCGGCGCGACAGGGTGCTACTTCTTCACCAGCGAACATGCCGGATCGGGCGGGCCGAAGGCTGCATCGCCGGGGATGTGGGCCAAAATCTTATAGTAGTCCCACGGATATTTCGACTCCTCCGGGGTCTTCACCTGCACCAACATCAGGTCGTGGACCATCAGTCCATCCTCGCGCAGTTTGCCGCCGCGGGCAAAGAAGTCGTTGACCGGTTTCTCCCGCATCTTGGCCGCGACCTTCAGGGGATCGTCGGTACCGGCGTCCTTGATCGCCTGCAGGTAATGCATGGTCGCCGAATACACGCCGGCCTGCCACATCGTCGGCATCCGGTTGATCTTGGCGAAATAGCGCTTCGACCATTCCCGGGTCTTGTCGTCCATGTCCCAATAGAACGACGTCGTCAGCAGCAGGCCCTGCGCGGTGGGGAGGCCGAGCGAATGCACGTCGGTGATCAGCGCCAGCAGCGCCGCCATCTGCTGGCCACCCTTGAAGATGCCGAATTCGCCGCCGGTCTTGATCTCGTTGACGTTGTTGGGCGGACCGGCCGCAATACCGATGATCTTGGCCTTCGAGGCCTGCGCCTGTAGCACGAACGACGACACGTCCGAGGTCGCGAACGGCGGTCGCACCGAGCCGAGCACCTTGCCGCCGGTCTTGGTGACCATCGCGGCGGCGTCCTTCTCCAGCGACTGGCCGAAGGCGTAGTCGTCGGTGATGAAGAACCAGGTATCGCCGCCGCGCTTCACCACCTCCTGCGCGGTGCCGACTGCCAGGGCATGCGTGTCGAATACCCATTGCATTGCGTAAGGGCTGCAGAACTTTCCGTGGAAATCCGCCGCGCCGGTCGACTGGGTGATGAACAGCCGCTTCTTTTCATTGGCGATGTTCTGCACCGCGAGGCCGACGGCGGAGACCGGCACGTCGAGGATGAGGTCGACCTGCTCGACGTCGTACCAGCGCCGCGCCAGCGTGGCGCCAATATCGGGCTTGAGCTGATGATCGCCGACGATCACCTGGATCGGCTTGCCGAGCACGGCGCCGCCGAAATCGTCTACCGCCATCTGCGCGGCGGTGACGGAGCCCTGGCCGGTGGGCGTCGAGGCGGGGCCGTTCATGTCGGTGAGGACGCCGAGCTTGACGACGTCGTCGGAGACTTGCGCGCGGGCGATGGACGATGACAGCAGCGCAGCCGTCATCATCGCCGCCGCGATCGATCTGGCGATCATTCGTTTCTCCCTTGTTCCGGCTCTGCGGCCGTGTTGTGATTAAGAAACTTACACCATTCTGCCGCCACCGCAATTTACCGGCGGCGCGACGACCAGGGGCCGATGTTCGCGATACTGGGGTTGGGGTTTCTGCTCGGGATGCAGCATGCGCTCGAGGTCGATCACATCGCCGCGGTATCGACAATCGCGGCGCGCCGCAGCGGCGTCGCCGATATCGTCAAGCACGGATTGACCTGGGGCCTCGGACACACGCTGACGCTGTTCCTGTTCGCCGGCATCGCGCTGGTGATCGGCCAATCGATCCCGGAGCAGATCGCCCAGCCGCTCGAAGGCGCGGTCGGCTTCATGCTGGTGGCGCTCGGCGGCCATCTGCTGTGGCGGCTTTGGCGCGACCGCGTCCATGTTCATGTCCATCAGCACGGCGACGGCGTTCGCCACCTCCATTTGCACAGCCACGCCGACCGGTTGAGCCATCACGCGCCCAGCGCGCATCAGCATGAGCACGGCTTTCGCTGGCGGACGCTGTTGGTCGGCCTGATGCACGGTATGGCCGGTTCGGCGGCCCTGTTGGTGCTAGCGGTGTCGCAGGCGCCGAGCCCGATGCAAGGGCTACTTTACGTTGCGCTGTTCGGGCTTGGTTCGATGGTCGGAATGGGAGCGCTATCGGCGGTGATCGCGGTGCCGTTGGTGATCTCGGCACGCTCGCTGACGACCGCTAACCGTCTGCTGCAGGGCGCGGTCGGTATCCTCACGATCGCGATCGGGCTGAGCACCATCCACGCGACGCTGCTAGCTTAGCGACGCGAACCGCCTAGGCGGCGCAACGTCAGGCGATCTTGCGCAGCGTCTCAGGTGTGGGGAGATGGGTCTCGAGCGGCGGCTCGGGGGCGGGCTCGTACACCGCGTAGCGGTCCTTGCCGAGCTTCTTGGCGTTGTACAGCGCGACATCGGCCGCCGCGATTAGCCGCTCGGGGTGCTGGCCGATCTGCGGGGTCCACTGCGCGATGCCGATCGAGGCTGCGATCTTGATCCCAGCCTCGCCGCGCTCCGACACGGCGCGGCTCTCGTCCAGGATATAGCGGGCAATCATCGCGCCTTCGCGCAGCGTCGTGCCCGGCATTACCACGCAGAATTCGTCGCCGCCGGCCCGGGCCAGCAGATCGCCGGGGCGCAGCCGCGACTGCGCGGCCCGCGAGAACCGACGCAGGCACTCGTCGCCTGCTGCATGGCCGTGACCGTCGTTGATCGCCTTGAAGCCGTCGAGGTCGATCGCCAGCACGGCGAACGGCTCGCCGGTGCTCATCGAGAGCGTGCACTGCTCCGACATCCGCTGCAGCAGATGCCGGCGGTTGGAGATGCCGGTGAGGTCGTCGAGCAGCGCGAGATTTTCAACTTCCGAGCGCAGCCGGTCGATCGCCATCAGCAGGAAGGCGAAATTCCAGGTCATCGACAGGAACACCAGCGCCAGCACCAACGCCGACTGGAAGTCATTGAAGTGAACCAGCGAGAGTTCGCCGCCGACGCCCATGATCGCAGCGACGGAGCGCACCAGATAGACAGCCATGATCAGACAGGCGATCACGGCGGCCATCCGCGCGCCGGGGTTGCGACGCCCGACCTTGGACGTCACCAGCGGCAGCGTCAGGGCGATCGGGACCAACTGCGCCAGCGAATACACCAAGATCCGCATCGCCATCGAGTCGACGACGAAGATGAAGAAGGTGAGCCCGAGTGCGGCCGTGCCGGTGACGATGAACGAGGTCATCCACGGCACGCGGCGGCCGTAGAACTCGTACATGCCCATGGCTGACAAACAGCAGGCGAAGACCACTAACGTTCCGCCGCCGATCAGCGAGAGTTCGACATTGATCACTATGCGAAGCATGCCGACGACGGAGCCGGTCGCGAGCACGAAGCAAGCCGCCGTCATGTAGCGGGCTGGCGTGAAGTTTGGATAGTTGCGGGTGACGTGGACCCACACCAGGCCCAGCGAAACGAAATTGATCAGGAAGACGATCCAGAGCGTCGGCATGCTCAACATGCGCGCCTCCGCTCGATGGAGGCCGCCCAACCTCCGATTGTTATCTGTCGCCCGCCCATGACTACTCCCAAAGTTGAGCAGAGGGTGCGCCGCGAGCGTTTAACGGAATCTGATCATGCTTCGCAAAAATACGGGTTGGTTTTGAATCAGTGAACGGCGGCGCAGCATTGCGTGACAAAGGCTATTCACTTGCCATTAACGATGCGGATTGCGCGAAATAAGCGAACAATTGTGGATAACAACGCGAAATATCTTCACCAGCCGATAGAAGCGGCAGCGAATCTGTTCCGATCAAAACGGAGGCGGTTGCAAGATCGGCGAGCCCGGTCCCGTCTCGTGTGGCGTTAGTATCCATCAGCTCGAGAGGACGAGATGGCGAAGAAAGCCAAGAAGGCGAAGACCGTCGCTAAGGCCAAGAAGGCCAAGACGGTGAAGAAGGCCGCCAAGAAGGTCACGAAGAAGGCGACCAAGAAGGCCGCCAAGAAAGCGACGAAGAAGGCAGCCAAGAAGACCGTGAAGAAGGCCAAGACGGCTAAGAAAGCCAAGAAGGCCAAAAAGGCTAAGAAGTAACTGCCACGGAGGCGCCCCGCGCGGGCGCCTCCGCTGGCCGCCGGCGAGGATCGGCGGCGTGATGGCTGCCCGCGGCGGGGCGGCTCTGCGGCCGGCGGGCTTGCCCGAAGGCACTTTTGGGGGCATAGCCCGCTTCAAATACGGCAGCCGCTCTTATAGGGTCCGCCGACGTTCCGGCCGGCCTGCGCCGCCTAACCCCCCGAAACCGATGAAGATCACCCAAGCCTTCCGCTTCGAAGCCGCCCACTATTTGCCCAACGTGCCGGAAACCCACCGCTGCAAGCGGATGCATGGGCATTCCTACCGGGTCGAACTGCAGCTCAGCGGGCCGATCAATCCGGTCACCGGCTTCGTGCTGGACTTTTTCGAGATCGAGGCCGCGTTCGGGCCGCTGCTGAAGCGGCTCGACCATTACTGTCTCAACGAGGTCGAGGGTCTGGAGAATCCGACCGCGGAGAATATCGCGATCTGGATCTGGCGCCGCACCAAGCCGGAGCTGCCGCAGCTTTGCGGCGTGCGGGTGTACGAGACCTCGGACTGCTGGGCCGATTACGCCGGCGAAGACGACTGACGTCTGGGGCGGCTCAGAGGCCGCCCACGTAGAAACGTCCGCGGCAGATGTGGACCGAGGCGCCGGTCAGGCGCGCACCGCCGACGTCTTGCTGCGGTCGGCTGCGGTTTCCTGCTCCCAGCGCAGGATCGTCGCATACAGGTTCTGGAACTTGCTCGCGGTCTCGCCGTCGAACATCGGATCCTTGCGATCGTCGATCCGCGCGTCGATCTTCGCCCAGTCTTCCGGGGTCAGCGTTTCGAGCGCGGCCGGGAACAGCAGCTGTTCTTCCTTCAGCATGTGGCGGCGCTGGTGCTCGATGAAGTCGCGCGCAGCGGCGTGGAAGGTCTGACGCGGAAGTTCCTGATCGGCGAGCACATCGTCCACCACCTTGGCGAAGTTCGCGAGGCGATCGACTTCCAGCTCGTGCTCTTTCTCGATGTCACCGACCGTTCCGGCGACCGCGGGATTGCGCTCCTTCAGGATGCGATAGACGACGTCTTCCTTCGGGTGGTGACAGGCTTCCGGGTACTCCTTGAAGTACTGAATGATCGCCTGGAAGATTTCGTAGTCGGGTCGCTCGCGGCGATCGAAGACGCTGAGCTCCTGTTCGAGCACGTCGAGCAGGCGCGCGATATTGCGGTGCTCGTCGTTCAGCAATTCAATGATTCGTGACATGGCCGACCTCGATGTCGCTATCCGCAAATACGCAACGATTTGCGGCAAACCTTCGCGACCGCAAAATACGTCCAATCGACCGCCAATCCTTGCGTTAGATCAACTGGACGCAGGCGGCTATCAGTCGCAACCGCGCTACTGTTACAACGCGGTGCGGCGCAGGCGGAGCGCGTTGCCGATCACGCTTACCGATGACAGCGACATCGCGGCGGCGGCAATGATCGGCGACAATAACAGGCCGAAGCTCGGGTACAGAATGCCGGCGGCAATCGGGATGCCGGCTGAATTGTACACGAACGCAAAAAACAGGTTCTGCCGGATGTTGCGCATCGTCGCCTGCGACAATTTGCGGGCGCGAACGATGCCGCCGAGATCGCCCCTAAGCAGCGTGACGCCGGCGCTCTCCATCGCTACGTCCGTCCCGGTTCCCATCGCGATGCCGACATCGGCTGCTGCCAGCGCCGGGGCGTCGTTGACGCCGTCGCCGGCCATCGCGACGACGCGGCCCTGCTGCCGCAGCTTCTCGACCACCGCGCTCTTCTGATCCGGCAGTACCTCGGCTTCCACGTCGGCGATACCCAGCTTGCGAGCCACCGCGTTCGCAGTGACGCGGTTGTCGCCGGTCAGCATGATCACCTTGATGCCATCGGCGGCGAGCGCCTTCAGAGCTTCAGGCGTCGAGGGCTTCACCGCGTCGGCGATGGCGAACAGCCCGGCGAGGCGACCGTCGATCGCGACATGCACCACGGTGTCACCGTCACCGCGCAACTGCTCGGTCTTCGCTGCGAGCGAAGCCGTGTCGATACCGAGCGAGGCGAGATACGCCGGGTTGCCGATCACCACTGTTCGGCCCGCGATCTTGCCGGTCGCGCCTTTGCCGGTCGGCGCGTCGAAATCGGTGACGTCGGCGAGATCGAGGCTGCGCTGCTTGGCGGCGCGGACGATGGCGTCGGCGAGCGGATGCTCACTGGCGCGCTCGATGCTGGCGGCAAGCCGCAACAGCTCGGTTTCATCCGTTCCATCCGCGGCCACGATCGCAACCACGCTCGGCCGGCCTTCGGTGAGCGTGCCGGTCTTGTCGATCACCAAGGTGTCGACCTTCTCCATCCGCTCCAGCGCTTCGGCATTGCGGATCAGCACGCCGGCCTGTGCGCCGCGGCCGACGCCGACCATGATCGACATCGGCGTGGCGAGGCCGAGTGCGCAGGGACAGGCGATGATCAGCACGCTAACGGCAGCGACCAGCGCGAAGGTCAGCCGCGGTTCGGGCCCGAACGCGGCCCAAGCCGCAAAGGCGGCGATCGCGGCGAGCAGCACTGCCGGCACGAACCAGCCCGCGACCAGATCGGCGACGCGCTGGATCGGGGCACGCGAGCGCTGCGCCTGCGCCACCATCTGCACGATGCGCGACAACATGGTGTCGCGGCCGACCTGATCGGCCCGCATCACAAAGCCGCCGGACTGGTTCAGCGTGCCGGCCACAACCTTGCCGCCGGTCTCGCGACTCACCGGCATCGACTCGCCGGTCACCAGCGACTCATCCAACGTGCCGCGACCATCGAGGATGGTGCCGTCGACCGGCACCTTCTCACCGGGACGCACGCGCAGTCTGTCGCCGACGATCAGGCTGTCGATCTCGACCTCGTGCTCGCTGCCGTCCGTGTCGATCTTGCGGGCGGTCTTCGGCGCCAGCCCGAGCAGCGCCTTGATGGCACCGGAAGTGGCCTCGCGGGCGCGCAGTTCGAGGACTTGCCCGAGCAGCACCAGCACGGTGATCACCGCCGCGGCTTCGAAATACACCGGCACGGTACCGCCATGGCCGCGGAAGGCGGGTGGGAAGAGCTGCGGCGCCACCGTCGCCACCAGGCTGTAGATGTATGCGACGCCGGTGCCCATCGCGACCAGCGTGAACATGTTGAGGTTGCGCGTCATCACCGACTGCCAGCCGCGCACGAAGAACGGCCAACCGGCCCACAGCACCACGGGGGTCGCGGAGACGAACTGGATCCAGTTCGACAGCGCCGGATCGATCAGGCCGTGGCCGCCGACGAGATGACCGCCCATCTCGAGCACAATAGCCGGCAACGCCAGCACGAGGCCGATCCAGAACCGGCGCGTCATGTCGACGAGCTCGGGGTTCGGCGTGTCATCGAGCGACACCAATTCAGGTTCAAGCGCCATGCCGCAGATCGGGCAGGTGCCGGGGCCGACCTGGCGGATCTGCGGATCCATCGGGCAGGTGTAGATGGTGCCCTCCGGGACGTCCGCGGCCGGCTTCGCCTTGCTCTTGTCCAGATACGACACCGGATCGGCGGCGAACTTGGCTTGGCAGGCTTCGCGGCAGAAATGATAGGTCGTGCCCTTGTAGGCGAAGCGATGCTTGCTGGTGGAGGGATCGACCTTCATGCCGCACACCGGATCGATCACTTGGCCGTCGTCGGCGGCTGCGCCGTGATGGTGATCAGCGTGATCGTGCGCACCGCCGCAACAGGACGAACTGGCTGCCTTGGCAAGGTAGCGCTGCGGGTCGGCCGCGAACTTCGTCCGGCAACCGCCGCAGCAGAAGTGATAGGTGGTGCCGTCGTGTTCGAAGCTGTGCTTGCTGGTCGCGACGTCAACCGTCATGCCGCAGACCGGATCAATCGCCTTGGTGGCGACTGGGGCTTCGCCGTGCTGATGTCCGTCGCTGCCATGACCGCCGCAGCACGAGGACTTTGCCGGCAGCTCGGTGAGCTGATGCAGCTTCGGAGTTGCCTTCGGCGGCAGCGTGAACGGGTTGGCGGCCTTGGCCAGAACGCCGGCCGGATCGGCTGAAAAAGTATCGCGGCAACCGCCGCAGCAGAAATAGTAGGTCTGGCCGTCGTGATCGAAACGGTGCTGCGCCGTCGCGGTGTCGACGGTCATGCCGCACACCGGATCGATCGCCGTTGCCGCGTTGCGCGCCGCAACGCTCCCGGCGCCGCCGCAGCAAGACGAGGTCGCCGGCGCGTTTGCGCCCGCCGAACCGCAGCAACCCGTGTTCTCGACGGAGGCGTCGTGCCCCGCATGTTCCGCGTCGCGCATTGCGTCACCCTGGCGCTTGTAACCCATACCGTGTAGGGGTATATATCCGGCATGCACAAAGACATCAAGGCGTCGTGTCAAAAACGGCTGGGCCGGATCGAGGGGCAGGTGCGCGGCATCTCCAAGATGGTGGAGGAGGGGCGCTACTGCATCGACATCGTCACCCAGATCTCAGCGGTCCGCGCCGCGCTGCGGCGGGTGGAGGAAGAGGTGCTGAAAGATCACGTCGCGCATTGCGTCGAGCACGCGATCGCCAGCGGTGACAAAGCCGATCAGCGCCAGAAGATCGCGGAGCTGATGGACGTGATCCAACGCTCCGGCCGCTGACCGGCGGCGTGAGTCGGCGTCGTCTGCGTTCAGCGACGCTGGGCGGAGGTCGTCGTCGATGTCCCGAACAGCGAGGTCTTCACCGCGCTGAAGCCGGCCGACAATTGCGTCAGGCCGCAGGACACCGGATCATTGCTGCCGCAGGCGTAGCGCGACTCCGGCGAGCGTTTGCGCTCGGCGCGCTTCTTCTCAGCGCGTGGACGGGACTTATCGGCCGCGACACGGGGCTTGTCGGCCTCGGTGCGCGGCTTGACGGTGACGACGCGGGGCTTCGGCAGTGGCGGCGGAGGCTCGGTGGCGGTCGCCTGTTGTTGCAGGGCGGCGATCTGCTGTTGTTTCGCGGTGAACGCCGCCAGAATCATCTGCCGGCGGCGCTCGTCGAGAAACGCAGTGTACTCCTCGTCGATCTTCCGCAGCTCGGCGGCCGTCGGATTGGGGCCGGCGATATCGAAGCTGCGGTTCTGCATGAAATCGAAATAGGTGTAGCCGCCGCCGGCCTTCCGCCTTCCGGCGAACTTGGCGTCGCACTGGGTTTGCAGCGCAGCTTTGACATCCGGGGTGGTCGCCTTGGTTTCCCCCTTGGCGATACAGTCTTCGTAATCGACTGGCTCTTTGTTCGGCCACCACTGCGCCTGGGCGTGGGATGCCGGCGCCGCGATCCCGATCAGGATCGCGAGCTGAAGCATTCCGAGATGGCTTACTCCGGTCATGCCCGTCCCGCGGCTTGAGTAGCGGCGCATTATTCCGGATTCCGCCGGGGACGAGGCGGTTTGTCAAGGCGCCGGGGCGGTGCTGAGCGCTGAATACACGTGCAAATTAACTCACATGAAATTCGACATTGACTTGGCCGGAGCCGCTGGAGGGGAAATAATCGCATAATGGCTCGGCCTCGCCGGTGTAATCGTCCCACCCGAGCGCTGCGAACAGTATCACGGTATCGGCCATGCCGCCTTCGCCGTTGCACTTGACCGCGTAGTCCGGAAGCATCGCGGTGAATTCGCGGTAACGCCGCTCTTGCCAAAGCTGCAGCACCCGCAGGTCGACCTGACGGTTGAACTCACTTGCGATGGTGGTCCAGGCATCGGGGCCGAGATCCTTGTTCGGCCATAGCCGGTGCGACAGCGATCCCGAAGCAAGGATCGCGACGCGTTCGTCGGTGGCATCGATCGCGCGGCGGGTGGCTTCGCCGAGCGCGCGGCTCTCCTCGATCGAGGTGAACAGTGGCGAAGCGATCGAGACCACCTTCGCCCAGCCGTCGGGATTGAGATAGTGCATCGGCACGATGGTGCCGTATTCGAGCCCGAGCGTCGGCACCTGATGCGCCAGGGCCTTCAATCCGTGACTCTGTGCCTCGGCGGCGATCGCCTGCGCCAGAGCCGGATCGCCCGGCAGGTCGTAGCGCAGATCCTGGATCATGTGCGGCGCTTCGTGGCTGGTGAACGAGCCGCGGTGCTGCGCATTGGCGTTGATGTGATAGCCGAAGTTCGACAGCCAGTGGGTGTCGAACACCACAAAGGTGGTGACCTCGCGCTCTTTTGCGCGACGTCCAAGTTCGCGTAGCGCCGCGACGGCGCCCGCCCGTGCCTGACGTAGCGGACTGTCGGAGGTCTCCGACAGCATCAGTGAGGGGACGTGACTGACCTTGGCCGCCAGTACCAGCTTGCCCATCGGTGCAACTCCCGAGTCGTGCTGGTGCTATTCGGCGTCGGCGAATTCCTTCTGGTGCAGCCACGCGGTGTGTCGCGGCGGCTGCTTGGTCACCGCCCATTCGTCGACCATCGCATGAGCGACGCTCTTCATCTGGGCAAGCTGCTCCGGCGTCGCGGTCCAGGCGGCGACCTCGAGCCGATGGCCGCTGGGATCGCGGAAGTAGATCGACTTGAAGATGGTGTGATCGGTCGGACCGACTACGTCGAGGCCCTCGGCTTCAGCGCGTTGCTTCGCCGCCATCAACGTGTCGACGTCATCGACCTGGAAGGCGATGTGCTGTACCCAGTCCGGGGTGTTCGGATCGCGGCCCATCGGCGGCGAGTTCGGCAGCTCGAAGAACGCCAGGATGTTGCCGGCGCCGGCATCGAGGAAGATGTGCATGTAGGGATCGGGCGCCTTGGTCGACGGCACTTTGTCTTCAGCGATCGCGCCGATCAGCTCCATGCCCATCACTCGTCCGTAGAACGCGACGGTTTCCTTGGCATCCTTACAGCGATAGGCGACGTGATGGATCTGCTGGATTTGCATGATGTCCTCCCGATTGTTTTGTGCATTTGATCCGCATTGGATCAAACCAGCCTGTCGGGAGGTTGACGTGGATCAACGATCCAGCCGCCGGCGTTAGAGACGCCGGCCGGCGAGCATGGCGCCGGCAGCGGCCGGCGCGAGGCAGTCAGTAGGGATCAGGCGGCGCGGTTGTCCGCCAGGACCGACTCGGCGTGCTCAATGTGTTCGAGCTCCGATAGCTTGGTGCTGGTCTTGCCCCGGCACGACCACGAGATCTGCGCTTCGTCACCGTTGATCGACAGGATGATGCCGGTGGCGCCGCCCTGGGTCGTGACTTCGTCGCCGACCGAGAATGTTTCGTTGGCGAGTGCGGCTTCCAACGCGGCACGGAGGCAGAACAATTCGTTGCCGTTGGCGGCGCGGAATGCGGCGGCGGCCTTGGCAACCATGTCGTCGGTGACTTTGAGTTTGTGGGCCATTGCACGTACCTCGATTGGTTCGATCGTGGAGGGCTGCGACGTTGCCGACCCGCACGGGAAGAACCACGCGGCGATTAGGCTGCTAGATGTGGTATTTTCCGTTAAAGATGCAGCTCCGTAAGGATACTGAGGACTGCTAGATTACCGTCGGCGGTAATAATCCACCCAACCGCGAAATTGCAATTGAGCTGCATCAAAACGACAAACGCGCGCCGAAGCGCGCGTTTTCGTGTTTGGTAATATTGTAGGGTCGGTCAGACCGCGATCGAGTGCCGGACCGACGAGTTGCGCAGGTAGGTGTCGAACACCGACGCCACGACACGCGACAGCCGGACGCCTTCCGGCGTCAGCGTCAGCTTGCTGCCGTTGCACACCACGGCGCCGTCGCGCTGCAGTTCGGCGAGCGAGTCCTGCTCCGGCGCGTACCAGTCTTCGCCACAGCCGAAGGCCTTGCCGGCTGCGGCGAGGTCGACCTTGCCGTCGCACATGATGCGTTCGATCACGTGGGCGCGCAGATTGTCCTGCTGGGTCAGAGCGTGACCACGCGCGACCGGGATCTTGCCGGCTTCGACCGCGCGCGACCAGGCACCGGTTTCGCTGATGTTCTGCACATAGCCGCTCGGGGTGCGGCCGATCGATGTGGCGCCCAGGCCGATCAGGGTCTGCGCCGCGTCGGAGGTGTAGCCCTGGAAATTCCGGTGCAGTTCGCCGGTCTTGGCCGCGATCGCGAGCGAGTCACCCGGCAGCGCGAAATGGTCGATGCCGATGCGGACATAGCCGCCCTTCACCAAGGCTTCGGCAGCGGTCTCGGCCTGCGTGGCGCGCAGCTCCGGCTTCGGCAGCGACTCGTCCGGGATCATCCGCTGGTTCTTGGCGACCCACGGCACGTGAGCGTAGCCGAACAGCGCGACCCGGTCGGGCTTCATCTCGACGCACTGTTCGACGGTGCGGCGCAGGTCTTCGGCGGTCTGATAGGGCAGGCCGTAGATCAGGTCGAAATTGATGCGCTCGACGCCGGCCGATTTGAACAGCTGCATCGCGCGCGCGACCATTTCGGGCGGTTGGACGCGGTTGATCGCTTCCTGCACCTTCGGGTCGAATTCCTGCACACCGAAGCTGGCGCGGGTGAAGCCGAGCTCGCCGATCTTGGCGGCCATGTCTTCGGTCAGCGTGCGCGGGTCGCTCTCGATCGCGATCTCGGCATCGGGCAGGAACTCGAAGCGCTCGCGCAGCAGCGTCATCAGCGCGCCGAGATCCTGCGGATCGATCACCGTCGGGGTGCCGCCGCCGAAATGCAGATGACGCACCGGCATGGTGCCGGGGAGAGCGTCCGCGACCAGATCGATTTCGTCGATCAGGTGCTCGACGTAGTCGGCGACCGGATCGTACTTCGCCGCCAGCTTCATGTTGCAGCCGCAGTACCAGCACATCTGCTTGCAGAACGGCACATGAAGATACAGCGAGACCGGCTCGTCGGTGTCGAGCTGGGCGAGCCAGCCGCGATAGATCGACTCCGGGAAGTCCTTCGCGAAATGCGGTGCGGTGGGATAGCTGGTGTAGCGCGGCACCGAGCTCTTGGCGTATTTGTCGAGGGCAGACGACATCGTCGTGATCTCTCTGATCGCCCGCGGATCAACGCGCGGAAAGGGTTTCTGACTGGCCTGCGATCGGCTCTGATCGCCTGCTGGCGTAAATATTGGCGGCGTCGGGGATCGAGGTCCAATCCGCCACGAAGCGACAGCAATTGTCGCCATGTGCTCCGCACGCCGTCTCGGTCACTCGTGTATAGGGCGACACCAGCGACTGGAATAGCCGTTGAAATACGGAGGCGTGCCAGACGCAGACATAGTGATCGGCGTGTTCGCCAGCGCACAGCGGATTGGCCGCGATCTCGAACGTCACGGTCTTGCCGGCGCGCGCGGAGAACTTGCCCGAACCCGCAAACGTCCAGGCGTGCGCAGTGATCGCCTTGGTCAGCATCTTGGCGGCGATCGAGGCCGGCATGATCTTCAGCACCGCCTGCGCGAGCTTCGGAATCCGGTTGGCCAGGATGTAATCGCCGGTGCGCAGCCCCGCGTCGGCGAGAACCGCTGCGGCCTGCTGCTGCGGTAGCACGCGGCGCACCGCCTGATGGATCGCTGCGACCGGGCGTTCGTCGACCATCACCGAAGGCGGAGCGGCGAGCCAGTCGCTCGCCGCCGCCTCGGAGAAGATCTCTTTCGCGGCCGGCTGGAGGCCGGCCGCGTCGAGCGCGTGGATCAGTTGGATGACGGCATTGGGTCCGATCTCGGACATCGCCGAATGCGTTTCCACGTCAGTGACGGGTGACCGAACCTGCGTCATGGGTGCTGTCCGCCACGCGGCTGGTTACGGTCTTGGCGAGCGCCGCCTTGGCATCGGCTTCGCTCTCTTCCATCTGGTCGGTACCACCGCCGCAGGCCGAGACGATCGCCATCTGAGAGGCGGCCGCCTTGCGGGAGCGGTCGGCGTTGGCTTCCCAGTCCGCCATCTGCGCGTGCGAGATCTTGCGGGTGGTGTCGAACTGGAAGTCGACCTTCTTCTTCGACTGCGGACCCCAATAGCCGACGCGGCCGAGGTCGTAGAACTTGCGCTCGAAGCCGGCCTTGAGGAACGCCTTCAGGCAGCCCAGCAGGTAGCGACGCCGACGTCCCGTTCCCGACCAGGGATACGAGAAGAACGCCTTGTACATGTAGAAGCGGCGATAGTTGTTCATCACCCGGTCGAGCAGTTCGCCGCGTTCCATCGCCGCCGGCTTCACGATCGGCGTGACGAAGTTGTACTTGGCGAAGTCGAACACCTCGACCTTGTCGGACAGTTCCTTGAACAGCGGCGTGAACGGCCACGGGGTGTACATCGACCAGTTGGCGAGGTCCGGCTTCCAGTCCATCGCCATGCGGTAGGTTTCTTCCAGCGTCTCCGGGGTCTCGGAGTCGAGACCGACGATGAACTGGGCTTCGACGACGATGCCGGCTTCGCGGAGCAGGCGGATCGCCTTCTTGTTGTCGGAGATCTTGGTCTCCTTGTTGAACAGGTCGAGCTTGAGCTGAGCCGCCGCTTCGGTGCCGAGCGAGACGTGCATCAGGCCGGCTTCGTTGTAGAATTTCAGCAGCTGCTCGTCGCGCAGGATGTCGGTGACGCGGGTGTTGATGCCCCACTGCACCTTCTTGTTCAGGCCGCGCGCGATCAGCTCTTCGCAGAACTGGATGAACTTCTTGCGGTTGATGGTGGGCTCTTCGTCGGCGAGGATGAAGAAGCCGACGTCATACTTCTCGACCAGCTCCTGGATCTCGTCGACCACCTTCTTGGGATCGCGGACGCGGTAGTCGCGCCAGAATTTCCACTGCGAGCAGAACGAACAGGTGAACGGACAGCCGCGCGCCATGTTCGGGATCGCCACGCGGGTGTTCATCGGAATGTAGCGATACAGATTCCAGTTCAGTACGCCCCAGTCCGGCTTGATGGCGTCGAGGTCCTTGACCGTCGGAGCCGCCGCGGTGGCGACGATCTGGCTCTCGCCGTTGGAGCCTTCGGTGTAGGCGAGGCCCTTGATCTCGGAGCGGTTCGCCGGCCAGTTGCCCGAGGCAACGGCGCGCGCCAGCTCGACGACGATCTCTTCGCCTTCGCCGCGGACGATCACGTCGACCCACGGCGCTTCGCTCAGCACCTGCTGATACATGAAGGTCGCATGCACGCCGCCCAGCATGGTGACGATCTTCGGGTTGACCTGCTTCGCGACCTTCAGTGCTTCTTCGGCCGCGTAAATCGAGGGGGTGATCGATGTGGCGCCGACCAGGTCGGGCTGATAGTCGGAGATGATCTTGGCGAGACCTTCGTTGGAGATCTCCTCGGTCATCGCATCGACGAATTTGATGTCGGCGAATCCGTTCGCCTTCAGCGCGCCTGCCAGATAGGGGGCCCATGCCGGCGGCCAGTGGCCGGCGATCTCCGCGCCACCGGAATGATAATTCGGGTGAATGAGAAGGATGCGCACTGACTTTCTCCCATGATTGTCAAGAAACGATGACATGTGCGATGTCAACGATTGTTGACGCAGATCAAACGAATGGTGCTTTGGTACTAGGCGAGACGCCGTCTGCGTTTCGCCGCTGATAAGTCGCGGCGAGAAACGCCGCGCAGATCGGAAGGAATCACGACTCCGCTACGAAATTGGTGTCGTGGCTGAGAGCGTCCAGCGTATCGACGTTCAAGCAGTAGCGCTGATAGCTAGGGATCAACGTACCGGCTGCGATATCGGCGTCACACTCCAGCTTGTGGTCACACACGGCGCAGGTGCGCCGCAGATCGTTGAGCAGCATCGGCTCCTTCTCGGCGAGCGCACGGATGCTGATGCGCAGCGCTTCGAGCAGGCAAGGTAACTCCTTGGCGCTGGTCCCCTTGGTCGCGAGCGCGCGGACTTCGGCCGGCGACAGTCCAAGGTCCTTGACCATGTTGGCCATGGCTCGGCCGAAAGCTTCGAGTTCGCTCGGACTTCCTGCAATCTCTTCCCACTCTCGGACGACGTCGGCGACGGCTTCTGTCACGGGCGCGGTTTTTGTCGGCTTGCCGGGTGCGGTCATGAGCGCCTCCAACGCAACTTGCCGCGCGATATACTCATACAAGCACGCACCTCCCATTGCGCTGGATCAAGGAGTGCAACGCGGTTGCGATCGATCAAAGACAGGCCGTAAACTCCGGCCGGGCCGTGCGAATTTTCGCCCGAGGCGGACACGCGCCGGCGCCATAACGACGATGGGAAGACGCCCCTGCGGGGGCGGTAAAGGAAGCAGGAGGGGGCGCGGTGCTGCTGGGGCTTTTCGCCGACATTCACGCCAATCGGCCGGCGTTCACCGCATGCCTCGCCAACGCGCGCGAGCGCGGCATCGAGCGCGTCGTTCTACTGGGAGATTACGTCGGCTACGGCGCCGACCCGGACTGGACCGTCAGTACCGTCCGCGACCTGGTCGCCGACGGCGCTGTCGCGGTGCTCGGCAATCACGATGCCGCGATCGGTAATCCAAAAGTACAGATGAACGCCGAAGCGGAGGCCGCGATCGAATGGACGCGCGGCCAACTCGATTCGGCGCAGCGCAAGTTCCTGGCCGACCTGCCGATGCGCCAAGAAGAGCACAGCCTGCTGTTCGTGCATTCGGAAGCGACGCGGCCGGAGTCCTGGATCTACGTCACCGACACCGCGATCGCCTCCCGCAGCATGCAGTCGGTATCGGCGCACGTCACCTTCTGCGGTCACGTCCACAAGCCGGCGCTGTATTCGCTCTCCGTCACCGGCAAGATGACCACCTTTGTGCCGACGACGGACGTGCCGGTGCACCTGTTGCCGGGGCGGCAGTGGCATGCGGTGCTCGGGTCGGTCGGGCAGCCGCGCGACGGCAATCCGGCCGCGGCCTACGCGCTCTACGACACTGTCAAGCACGAGCTGACCTATTGCCGGGTGGCGTATGACGCCAGCGAAGCGGCGCGGCGCATTCGCGACAACGGCCTGCCGCTGTGGCTCGCCGATCGCTTGCTGGTGGGGCGCTAGGCGATGGACGAGGTCACGTTCGAGCAAGGCTCGACGATCGACGGTTTCATCATCGAGGAGGCGATCCATCGCGGCGGCATGGCGACGTTGTTCAAGGTGCGCCGTGACGACGATCCAACGCCGATGGTGATGAAGATCCCGCGGATCGGCGAGGGTGAAGATCCGGCCGCGATCGTCAGTTTCGAGATGGAACAGATGCTGATGCCGCGACTGTCGGGGCCGCACGTCCCGAAATTCGTGGCGATGCAGGACTTCTCGACCCAGCCCTATATCGTGATGGAGCGCATTGCGGGCGAGCCGCTGCTGGCGCGCCTCCCTGAACTGCCGCTCGGCTATGATGAAGCCGTGGCGATCGCCGCCAAGATCGCCACCGCGATCGCGGACTTGCATCGCCAGCACGTCATTCATCACGACATCAAGCCGAGCAACATCATGTTTCGCCCGAGCGGCGAGGCGGTGCTGCTCGATATGGGCCTGGCCTGCAGCGACCAACTGCCGGACCTGATGCAGGAGGAATTCCGGCTGCCGTTCGGCACCGCTCCCTATATGGCACCGGAGCGGCTACTTGGCGTGCGCGACGAGCCGCGCAGCGATCTGTTTGCGCTCGGCGTGTTGTTGTATTTCTTCACCACGGGAGTACGGCCGTTCGGCGAGACCGAGACGATGTACGGCATGCGTCGCCGGCTGTGGCGCGATCCGCATCCGCCGCGCAAGCTGCGGCCCGACTATCCGTTGTGGCTGCAGGAGATCGTGCTACGCTGTCTGGAGATCGAGCCGGCGTGGCGCTATCCGACCGCGGCGCAATTGGTGTTCGACCTGACCCATCCCAGCGAAGTGAAGCTGACCACCCGCTCGGAGAAGCTCAAACATGATCCGCTGCGCACCGTGCTGCGCCGCCGTTTCAACAAGGAACTGACCCGGCCGCGCGCCGTCGAGTCGATGGCGGCTCACCTCGCATCGGCCCCGATCGTGGCGGTGGCCATCGATGTTGCCGAAGGCTCCGGAGCACTCAACGATGCGCTCCGCACCACAGCCTCGCGCATCCTCGCCACGCTGCCGTCGGCGCGGCTCGCCTGTCTCAACGTGCTCAAGCTCGGCCGCATGACGATCGATCGCACGCTCGACGAGCACGGCCACAACAAGCACGTCGATCGCCTGGTGCAGCTTCGGCACTGGGCCGAACCGCTGAAGCTCGAAGACGACCGCCTTACCGTGCACGTGCTCGAGGCGGTCGATCCGGCGTCGGCGATTCTGGAGTTCGCCCAGGCCAGCCGTGTCGATCACATCCTGATCGGTGCGCGGCGCAGTTCGGTGTTGCGCTCGCTGCTCGGCAGCGTCTCGGCCAAGGTGGCGGGCGAGGCGAGTTGCACGGTGACGATCGTGCGCGAGCCGCAGCTGGCGCCGCCGCGCAGCGGGCCGCGAGCTGGCGCGCAGGACGCGTGATCCCGCGTCAGACGGGCAGAATCTCCGACGTGCGGGAATCCTGGATCAGTTGATCATCAGACGGTCATCGACCGCTGCTACGCCTGGAGTCGACCATGCGGCATTTTGCGCCGCGCGACGTTCGTCCCAGGTGTCGACCCGGCCTTCCAGGATCACGATGTTGCCGTTCTTCACAGTGACACGGATGGTCTTCGATCCGATCTCGGCGTGGCGGCGCAGCGCCGACTCGATCTTGTCGCGGATGCAGGAATGATCGGCGAGTGGATTGTTGATGACGATGTTGTTGGTGACGCCCATCACGCCGGCGAGCTTGCGGACATCGTCTTCGGCGGCGGCGCGTTCGAAGTGCCAATCCACCGTGCCGCTCAGCGTCAGCCAGCCGTTCTCGACCTGGACGTCGACCGAGCTCGACGGAACCAGCACGTTCCATTCAAGGAGGTCGCAGGCTCGCTGTGCGATCTGATCGTCGGCGGTTCGATTGAACGGCGAGCGGACTTCGAGGTGGTCGGTGATCGCGTGCACGCCTTTGACGCGGCGGGTCGCAGCGATCGCCGCGACCTTGTCCGCATAGCTCATAACGTGACCACTGAGGATCACTCTGTCGGCTTCGACAGCAACCTTGATGTGGCCGCTGTTGAAGCTCGGATCGAATTCGAACTCGTCAAGGATGTTTTGACGAAGCTGGGACTCGGACATTCGTGGCCTCAAGAGTACCGCTACGCTGACGCGCGGCATCTTGGTTGCTCGCGCTGCAAACACATTGATCAGAATCAACGAGATTGGGCCTTTGCGATTGATCCGCATCAAACCTCAGCAAGGCGGTGCGTCGCGGCACTGTCATTGATCTCGCCGCGTGCTGGCGTGCGCAGTCGGCACTCGATTGCTGCATGATTGCTCACATTGCGTTGCGTTCGCGCATGACTATGTCACGCAAAGCTGACATTGTTTGCAGCCATCATCGCCGTGCGCGGGGGCGCGCCGCACCGTGTGACGTGGAAGTGAACCCGCCTGCAGGGCACCGGCCCTGCATCTGCGCCGCTCTGGCGCGCCTCGACTGATAATCTGGAGATGATGATGCCCGACGTGTTGTCCAACGATCTGTTGCAGAAGATGGACGCCTATTGGCGCGCCGCGAACTACCTGTCTGTCGGACAGATCTATCTGCAGGACAATCCGCTACTCGATCAGAAGCTGCAGCTCGACCACATCAAGCCGCGCCTGCTTGGCCACTGGGGTACGACCCCCGGCCTCAATCTCCTCTACGTGCATCTCAACCGGCTGATCACCGAGCATGATCTCGACATGATCTACATTACCGGTCCCGGCCATGGTGGGCCCGGCCTGGTTGCCAACGCGTATCTGGAAGGCACCTACACCGAGCGCTATCCGGCGATCGAGCGCAGCCGCAACGGCATGCAGCGGCTGTTCCGACAATTCTCCTGGCCGCACGGCGTGCCGAGCCACGTTTCGCCGGAAACGCCCGGCTCGATCCACGAGGGCGGCGAACTCGGCTACTCGCTGGCGCATGCCTATGGCGCGGCGTTCGACAATCCGAATCTGATCGTCGCTTGCGTGGTCGGCGACGGCGAGGCCGAGACCGGCGCTCTGGCGACGAGTTGGCACTCCAACAAGTTCCTCAATCCGGCGCGCGACGGCTCGGTGCTGCCGATCCTGCATCTGAACGGCTTCAAGATCGCCAACCCGACCGTGCTGGCGCGGATCACGCCGCAGGAACTCACCGACCTGATGCGCGGCTATGGCTATGAGCCGCACTTCGTCGAAGGTGACGATCCGGCGGTGGTGCACCAGACGCTGGCTGCGACACTGGAGCGTGTGCTCGGCGAGATCCGCTCCATTCAGGACAAGGCGCGCAACCACGGCGCCACCGAGCGGCCGCGCTGGCCGATGATCGTGATGCGGACCCCGAAGGGCTGGACCGGCCCCAAGCAGGTCGATGGCAAGCCGGTGGAGGGCACCTGGCGCGCCCATCAGGTACCGATCGCGGACTTCAAAAATCCTGAGCATCTGACGCTGCTCGAAGACTGGATGCGCAGCTACCGGCCCGATGAGCTGTTCGACGCCACCGGCAAGCTGCGCGACGAGCTGCAGGCGCTGGCGCCGACCGGCCGTCGCCGGATGAGCGCCAATCCGCACGCCAATGGCGGCGAACTGTTGGAGCCGCTGTCGCTGCCCGATTTCCACGACTACGCGGTGACGCTGACCGGGCCCGGCGCGCTGAAGGCCGAGGCGACGCGGGTGCTCGGCACGTTCCTGCGCGACGTGATGAAGAACAGCCTCGAGAGCGAAAACTTCCGCTTGTTCGGCCCGGACGAAACCGCCTCGAACCGGCTCGATGCGGTGCTGCAAATCTCGCCGAAGGAGTGGATGGCGGCGATCGAGGATGTCGACGTCGATCTCAGTCCGGACGGCCGGGTGATGGAGGTGCTCAGCGAGCATCTATGCCAGGGCTGGCTCGAAGGCTATCTGCTGACCGGCCGCCACGGCTTCTTCTCGTGCTACGAGGCGTTTATCCACATCATCGACTCGATGTTCAATCAGCACGCCAAATGGCTGAAGGCGTGCGCCACGATCCCGTGGCGGAAGCCGATCGCGTCGCTGAACTATCTGCTGACCTCGCACGTCTGGCGCCAGGATCACAACGGGTTCTCGCACCAGGATCCCGGCTTCATCGACCACGTCGCCAACAAGAAGTCGAACGTGGTGCGGATCTATCTGCCGCCGGATGCCAACTGTCTGCTGTCGGTGGCCGACCACTGCCTTCGCAGTCGCAACTACGTCAACCTGATCGTCGCCGGCAAGCAGCCGGAATGGCAGTGGCTCGATATCGACGCCGCCGTCCGTCACTGCACCACCGGCGCCGGGATCTGGCATTGGGCCAGCGACGAGGGCGAGCCCGACGTGGTGATGGCCTGCGCCGGCGACGTGCCGACGGTCGAGACGCTGGCGGCGGTGACGCTGCTGCGCCAGTACGTACCGGACATCAAGATCCGCGTCGTCAACGTGGTCGATCTGATGGTGCTGCAGCCGAGCTCCGAGCATCCGCACGGCCTGGACGACCGCCGCTTCGACGAGCTGTTCACCACCGACAAGCCGGTGATCTTCGCCTTCCACGGCTATCCGTGGCTGATCCACCGGTTGACCTATCGCCGCCGCAACCACGTCAACATCCACGTCCGCGGCTACAAGGAAGAGGGCACCACCACCACGCCGTTCGACATGGTGGTGCTGAACGATCTCGACCGTTATCGCCTGGCGCTCGACGCCATCCTGCGGATTCCGCGGCTCGCCGATCAGCGCGACGCCGCCACCTCGCGCTACTGGGCGACGATGCAGCGGCACAAGCTGTATATCGGCGAGCACGGCGACGATCTGCCGGAGGTCCGCGACTGGCGCTGGTCGGCCTGATCTGTTGACGCCAAGGGCCGGCGCGATCCGAACAATTGCGCCGGTCCGGTCAAGGCACCATCAACCACCCGCACACCGCAATGCGCCATCTTGGCGCATTGCCTCTTCGCATTAACCGACGGTTGCAGCACCCTCGCTATCGCTCGTCGATCGCGTGACGGGTTAGGGAGCTGAGTGATGCGTCGTGAACAGCGAACCGAGGCGGAGCAGAATGGTATCCACGCCGACAAGCTGCTCGGCCTGCTCGATCTGCTGGTGATCGATGACGATGCCACGCAGCGCATGCTGATTGCGGGTGCGGCGGAGAAGGCCGGCTACGCGGTGACCCACGCCGCGTCCTGCGCCGAAGGCATCGGCCTGATTCGCGTCAAGCATTTCGACTGCATCACGCTGGACCTCAAGCTGGAGGACGGCGACGGCGCCGACGTGATGCGGGCGATGGCGGCGGCCAAGTACGAAGGCCCGATGATCGTGATCAGCGGCATGAGCTCGCCGCATCGCCGTGCCTCGCGCGATCTGGCGCGATCGCTCGGCATGGAGCTGCTGCAGAGCTTCCCGAAGCCGATCGATCTCGCCGCACTCCGCATCTCGCTCGCCAATCTGCGCAGCACGGTGGCCGGCCTGCCGATCGTGCATTCGTGGGGCGAGGTGTGCGGCCCCCGCTTTGAACGCAACGGTTGAGCGCTTCCACAGCCCGTTCGCTTCGCTTTGATTCTCGGGTGATGTGTCGCCCGCATAGGCATCTCCCGGACAGCTGCCAGGGCTGACTACGACGTTTGTCTTAACTGCTGCTCGATTTGTGACTGCGCTTAACTCATCGTGACGCTCGGCAACCGCACCGATCCGCCGTAAACAGCAAATCGATCGTATTTTCAGACAGTTTTACGAATAGGATAGAATTGGGTTCCTATCCTCGTGCTCATACCAAGTAACTGTCCGGCGATATTTCCGGTCAGTCGCGCAAGCATCCTGCTTTGATCACCGCTTATGCAAAGTCGGTGCAGCCGAGCAGATCGAGCCGAAGGTGTGAAATGTCGATTGTCATCCAAATGTTGGTTGCCGCCTTCGTGTTCGATCCCGGTGATTGCACGAGGTCGATCACGGTTTGATCCGGAGTCTGGCGCGAAGTCTGAAATTGGACTGAATCCGAGGCCCGCAAAGCCGCTATCCCATTTTCAGAATGCTTCACGCGCCGGTTGTACGACCCGCGCGAGCGGCACGACCGTGCGGTCGGCGCGAGCAGCGCTCGGTCCTGCGATCGCCGCGCCTCAACAACAATAATTTCGTCTGCCCAAGCCCGTCGGTTCTGAGCTGTTTGGAGTCTGAAATGCGGAAGAACTTGCCTGTCACCGACGACGAATACGTGCTCGACGACGGCACACTGATCGTTTCGAAGACGGACGTGAAAGGCAGGCTGACGTATTTCAACGAGCAGTTCGTCAAAGCGTCCGGCTTCAGCGAGCAGGAATTGATGGGGCAGCCGCACAACATCGTGCGCCACCCCGACATGCCGCCGGAGGCGTTCCAGAATCTGTGGGATACGCTCAAGGCGGGACGGCCATGGGTCGGCGCGGTCAAGAACCGGCGCAAGAATGGCAGTTTCTATTGGGTGCTCGCAAGCGCCACGCCGCTGTGGGAGAACGGCCAAGTCACCGGCTACATGTCGGTGCGGACCAAGCTGCCGGCCGATCAGCGTGCCGAAGCCGCGCACGTCTATGCCTTGCTGCGAAACAACAAGGCGCACGGCTACAAGATCGATGACGGCATTATCCGGCGGCGGTCGTGGTTCGGCCGGCTCGGGATGTTCACCCGGACGCTGCGCTCGCGCCTGACCACCATGGTGGCAGTGCAGGCGGTGATCATGATGATCATCGGCGCTGCCGGGATCTACGCGGTCCACAACATGGATCAGCGACTGCAGTCGGTTTATGAGGATCGCGCCGTGCCGCTCGGACAGCTGACGGCGATCAACGAGCGGCTGCTCGACGATGCGATGGCGCTGCGCGGCGCGGTGGTTCGCGCCAAGGTCGGCAAGCAGATCCGCGACGTTGCGGGCCGCATTGCCGCGAACCGCGAGCGCTCCGATAAGCTGTTTGCCGACTACACGGCGACGCGGCTCACCGCAGGCGAAATGGCGGTGGCCGCTGCGTTTTCTGCCGCTCGGCAGGCTTACTTCGACGAGGTGGTCGGCCCTGGCATCGCAATGGTGGCGGCCCGGGAATTCGACCGGCTCGGCGAGTTGATGACCGGCCGTGCGGAAGACCTGTTCATGGCGGCGAAGACCGAATTGGATAAGCTGGTCGCCCTGCAGGTTCAGGGCGCGCGCGATGAGTATTCCAGTGGCCAGCGGGAATACGTCACGATGCTGGCGATCTCGATCACGTTGCTGGTGATCGGACTGTTTCTCGGCGTCCTGAACGGCGTGTTCACGACCCGGGCGATCACCGTTCCGCTGCAGCGTCTCAACACGGTGATGAGCAACATCGCCCAGGGCAAGTTTGACAGCCGTGTCGTGATCGAACGCGATGACGAGGCCGGCGTTGCGCTGCGCAACATTCAGGCGATGCAGAACCAGTTGTTCTTCAGCCGCGAGGAAGAAAAGGACGCAGCCCAGCGCACTGCCCTGCAGCGCAAGCTGGATATGCTCCAGCTCGCCAATGAGTTCGAAGCGGCAGTCGGGGAGATCATCGAAACTGTTTCGTCGGCGTCGACCGAGCTCGAAGCCTCGGCCAGTTCGTTGACGTCGACTGCGGAGCGCTCGCGGGAGCTGACCGTCACGGTCGCTGCGGCGTCCGAGCAGGCGGCCTCGAATGTGCAGTCGGTGGCTTCGGCTACCGAGCAGATGTCGTCGTCAGTCAGCGAAATCAGCCGCCAAGTGCAGGAGTCGGCGCGGATCGCGGTCGAGTCCGTCAACCAGGCGCGACACACTAACGATCGCGTGAGCGAGCTGTCGCAGGCTGCTGGGCGGATCGGCGCGGTGGTCGAACTGATCAACAACATCGCCGGCCAGACCAACCTGCTCGCGCTCAACGCCACCATCGAAGCGGCGCGGGCCGGCGAAGCCGGTCGCGGCTTTGCGGTGGTCGCGCAGGAGGTGAAGATCCTCGCGGAGCAGACCGCCAAGGCGACCGGCGATATCAGCCAGCAGATCTCCGGCATCCAGGCGGGCACCGAGGAGTCCGTCGCCGCGATCCGTCAGATCGGTATCACCATCGACCGGATGGCGGAGATCGCGTCCACGGTGGCGTCGGCGGTCGAGGAGCAGGGTGCTGCGACGCAAGAAATCGCCCGCAACGTTCAGCAGGCCGCACACGGCACCATCCAGGTGAGTTCGAACATCGCCAGCGTCCGCCAGGGCGCTGCCGAGACCGGATCGGCGTCGTCTCAGGTGCTGGCGGCGGCCCAGGCGCTGTCGCACGACAGCAACCGGCTGAAGACCGAGGTCAGTCGCTTCCTCAGCACGGTGCGGGCCGCCTAAGCGCGGTCCGCCTGCCGGCGCAGTCTGGTGCGACTGGCTCGTACTCCTACGTGCCGCAAAATTAACGAGAGCGTAGGCCACCGCCGGATATGGCTGGCAATGGACATAAATTCCGCTCGTCGAGTGGAGGGCCGCGGGTCCTGCGGTTACCGGTGTGTAGGCGAAAGGCGTAACGCGTATGGACGATCTTCTTCGTGAGTTTTTGACGGAGACCTTCGAGAGCCTGGACACGGTTGACAACCAGTTGGTCCGGTTTGAGCAGGAGCCGAACAACGCGAAGATATTGGACAATATTTTTCGTCTTGTTCACACCATCAAGGGAACGTGCGGGTTTCTAGGGTTGCCGCGGCTTGAAGCGCTTGCGCATGCGGCCGAGACCCTGATGGGCAAATTCCGGGACGGGATGCCGGTGACGGGAGAGGCGGTGACGCTGATCCTGACCACGATCGACCGGATCAAGGACATTCTGACCCAGCTGGAGGCGACCCAGGCCGAGCCCGAGGGCGAGGACGGCGACCTGATCGGGGAGCTGGAGCGGCTGTCGATGCGCTCGCCGGAGGAGATCGCGGCCGAGCTCGGCGGCGCTGCGCCGGTGGAGGTCGCCGAAGTCGAAGCTCCTGCCGAAGCTGTTGTGGCCGAGGCGGCCGACGCCAATTCGACCGAAGGCACCCTGGTGGCGCAGACGCTGGAGCGTCCGCTGCGGCCGGGTGAAGTGTCGCTGGACGAATTGGAGCGCGCCTTCCGCGAGACCGAGATCGAGATGGCCTCGCCGCCGTTGCAGCCGGCCGTGAGCGAAGCTCCGGCTGCTGTGGCCGAAGCCGCGCCGCCTGAACCGAAGCCGGCCAAGCCCGCCAAACCCGCCGCCAAGCCGGCGGCGAAGAAGTCCGGCGGCGAAGGCGAGGGCGCAGCGGAAGGTGGGGCCGCTGGCGGCGTCGCCAACCAGTCGATCCGCGTCAATGTCGATACCCTCGAACACCTGATGACGATGGTGTCGGAGCTGGTGCTGACCCGCAACCAGCTGCTCGAGATCAGCCGCCGCCACGAGGACAACGAGTTCAAGGTGCCGCTGCAGCGGCTCTCCACCGTCACCGCCGAGCTGCAGGACGGGGTGATGAAGACCCGGATGCAGCCGATCGGCAACGCCTGGCAGAAGCTGCCGCGCATCGTCCGCGATCTGGCCGCCGAACTCGGCAAGCAGATCGAGCTGGAGATGCACGGTGCCGACACCGAGCTCGACCGCCAGGTGCTCGACCTGATCAAGGACCCGCTCACCCATATGGTGCGCAACTCCGCCGACCACGGGCTGGAGAAGCCCGAGGACCGGGCGCGCGCCGGCAAGCCCGAGCAGGGCACCATCCGCCTGTCCGCCTATCACGAGGGCGGCCACATCGTGATCTGCATCGCCGACAACGGCCGCGGGCTCGACACCGAACGGATCAAGGCGAAGGCCTTGGCCAACGGGCTCGTCACCGAGGCCGAACTCGAGAAGATGACCGAGGCGCAGATCCACAAGTTCATCTTCGCGCCGGGCTTCTCGACCGCCGCCGCCGTCACCTCGGTGTCGGGCCGCGGCGTCGGCATGGACGTGGTGCGGACCAATATCGATCAGATCGGCGGCACGATTGAAGTAAAGTCGGTCGCGGGCGAAGGCTCGGCCATCACCATCAAGATCCCGCTGACCCTGGCGATCGTCTCGGCGCTGATCGTCGAAGCCGGCGGCGACCGGTTCGCGATCCCGCAGCTCGCGGTGGTCGAACTGGTGCGGGCACGCGCCAACTCCGAGCACCGCATCGAGCGGATCAAGGATACCCCGGTCCTCAGACTGCGCGATAAGCTGCTGCCGCTGATCCATCTGAAGAAGCTGCTCGGCATCGACGAGGGCGCCAACAGTGAGCCGGAGAACGGCTTCATCGTGGTGACCCAGGTCGGCAGCCAGACCTTCGGCATCGTGGTCGACGGCGTGTTCCACACCGAAGAAATCGTCGTCAAGCCGATGTCGACCAAGCTGCGTCACATCGGAATGTTCTCGGGCAACACCATCCTGGGCGACGGCGCGGTGATCATGATCGTCGATCCGAACGGGATCGCGCAGGCGCTCGGCACCGCGGTGTCGGCGCAGCACGATATCTCCGACCAGGCGGCGGCGAGCCGCAACGCCTCGGCCGAGCAGCTCACCTCGCTGCTGGTGTTCCGCGCCGGCTCGAGCCAGCCGAAGGCGGTGCCGCTGTCGCTGGTGACGCGCCTGGAAGAGATCGCCTCCGACAAGATCGAGATGTCGAACGGCCGCTACATGGTGCAGTACCGCGACCAGCTGATGCCCTTGGTGCTGATGGAAGGCGTCGAGGTCGCCACCAGCGGCGTGCAGCCGATCCTGGTGTTCGCCGACGAGGACCGGTCGATGGGCCTTGTGGTCGACGAGATCGTCGACATCGTCGAGGAGCATCTGCACATCCAGGTCGGCTCCAGCCGCGAGGGCATTCTCGGCTCGGCGGTGATCAAGGGCCAGGCCACCGAGGTGATCGACGTCGCGCACTTCCTGCCGATGGCGTTCTCCGACTGGCTGGCGCGCAAGGAGATGAAGCAGTCGCTGACCACCCGCTCGGTGCTGCTGGTCGATGACTCGGCGTTCTTCCGCAACATGCTGGGTCCGGTGCTGAAGGCGGCGGGCTACAAGGTGCGGGTCGCGACCTCGGCGGTCGAGGGCCTGTCGGTGCTGCGCTCGGGTGCGCAGTTCGACGTGATCCTGACCGACATCGAGATGCCGGAGATGAACGGCTTCGAGTTCGCCGAGGCGATCCGCTCCGACACCAAGATGTCGAACCTGCCGGTGATCGCGCTGAGTTCGCTGGTGTCGCCGGCGGCGATCGAGCGCGGCCGCCAGGCCGGTCTGACCGACTACATCGCCAAGTTCGATCGGCCCGGCCTGATCGCGGCGCTGAAGGAGCAGACCACGATGCATGCGACGCCCGAAGTGCTGGAGCAGGCGGCATGAGCGAGACCAGGAAGGACACCCCCGCGATGAGCCGCACCATCGACGCGATCAGCGGCAACACCACCCAGTTCGCCACCGCGATGATCGGCGGGCAGCTGTTCGGGCTGCCGATCAGCCGGGTGCAGGACGTGTTCATGCCGGAACGGCTGACCCGGGTGCCGCTGGCGCCGGACGACGTCGCCGGCGTTCTGAACCTGCGCGGCCGGATCGTCACCGCGATCGACATGCGGGCCCGTCTCGGCCTGCCCAAGAACCAGGACGGCAAGCCGCCGATGGCGATGGGCGTCGACCTGCGCGGCGAATCCTACGGCCTGCTGATCGACTCCATCGGCGAAGTGCTGACCCTGCCGGACGAGGGCCGCGAGACCAACCCGGTCAACCTCGACCCCCGCATGGCCTCCTTCGCCAACGGCGTCCACCGCCTCGACGGACAGCTCATGGTCGTCCTCGATGTCGACAAAGTGCTCGAAATCGCAACTCAACGTATGGCTGCTTGACCTAGCGCACCGAACCCAGCTCACCGCCCTCGAATTCTCCCGGGAAGGAACGCATGACACCGCTCGATTACGAGTACCTGCAAAAGCTGCTCAAGGACCGTTCCGGCCTGGTGTTGTCGGCTGACAAGAAGTACCTGCTCGAGAGCCGGTTGCTGCCGCTCGCCCGCAAGGCGGGTGTGCCGGGCATCACCGATCTGGTGCAGAAGATGAAGGCCGGATCGGACTCGCTGATCAACGACGTGGTCGAAGCGATGACCACGAACGAGACGTTCTTCTTCCGCGACAAGACGCCGTTCGATCACTTCAAGGACAGCGTGATCCCCGAGCTGATCAAGGCGCGCGCGGGTCGCAAGTCGCTGCGGATCTGGTGTGCGGCATCGTCGACCGGCCAGGAGCCGTATTCGCTGGCGATGCTGCTGAAGGAGAAGGCATCCGAACTCGCCGGCTGGCGGATCGAGATCGTCGCCACCGACCTGTCGCCGGAAGTGCTGGAGAAGTCCAAGGCCGGCCTCTACACTCAGTTCGAGGTGCAGCGCGGCCTGCCGATCCAGCTGCTGGTGAAGTACTTCAAGCAGGTCGGTACGATGTGGCAGCTCAATGCCGACGTGCGCTCGATGGTGCAGTACCGTCTGTTCAATCTGTTGCAGGACTTCACGGCTCTCGGCAAATTCGACGTGATCTTCTGCCGCAACGTGCTGATCTATTTCGATCAGGCGACAAAATCTGATATCTTCAACCGGCTGATGAAGGTCAACGAGCCGGACGGCTACCTGTTTCTCGGCGCCGCCGAGACCGTGGTCGGTCTCACCGACTCCTACCGGATCTGTCCGAAACGGCGCGGCGTGTACCTGCCGAACAGTTCTGCCACCTCGACGGCTCCGGGGCTCGCGCTTGGCGGCTTGAAGACGAGTGCCCTGACGGGGCGATAAAGGAGGACGAAGTGGCGTCCGAGAGCGGCGGGCCGGAACGGGTGTCCTTCGGGCGTGGCTACAACGTCTGGATCATGGGCATCGACGGCACTTGGCGGCGCAACTGCGTTCTCAAGGCGGTGTCGAGCGTCGATGCCGAACTCGAGCTCGAAGGATCGATCGAAGGCCTCAACCTGAAGGAGTTCTTCCTTCTGCTGTCGTCCACCGGTCTCGCCTATCGCCGCTGCGAACTGATCCGGGTCAACGGCTCGGAGATCGACGTTCGCTTTCTCAGCACCCGCAACAAGAGCGTTAAACCTTCCAGCCGCGACGACCGCATGGCCTGAGCCTGGAATATAAATTGCGTCAAATTCGGCAGGGAACCGCTAACCGATTTTCCGAAGGTGACGAGGGTCTTGGTTCTGCAAACGCTTCTTTCAACGGTCGAGTGGTAGGATCATTTCGCGCTCTGGTTGGCGAAGGTCGGTTCGTTCCCGACTGCGTCAGCCGGTTCGCGTGAGGAAAACGCGCAACGACAAGCGACGCGTTCAAGGAGCTCTGACAGAGAGCACGGCGATGGTAGATCCAACCAACCACAATCCGGCGATCGATGTTCTCGTCGTCGACGATGATCCGGTTCAGGGGGCGATCGTCAGCGGTGTCTGCACCAAGCTCGGTTACCGCCCGCATTTTGCCTCGTCCTATCATGAAGCGGCCGCGCGCCTCGCGACCGGCCGGTTCGATTACATCACGATCGATCTGTCGCTCGGCGATCACGACGGCATCGAACTGTTGCGGCTGATCGCGGAGACCGAGGCCAAGCCGCGTCGGATCATCGTGATCAGCGGATGTGAAGAGCGCATCCTCAATGCCACGGTGCGGATGGCCCACGCCGTCGGGATGCTCGACACCATTTCGCTGCCGAAGCCGATCGATCTGGCTCTGCTCCGCGGTGCGCTGGCGCCGTTCCAGGAAGCCGCGGCGTCGCGGCGCGGAGTGGATTCGCGCCTGTCCGAGATCACCGCCGACGATCTGCGCCGCGGTCTCGACCGTGGTGAAGTCTATGCCGCGTTTCAGCCGAAGATCGATCTTTCCACCGGCAAGGTGACGGGCTGCGAAGCGCTGGCGCGCTGGGACAGCGCAACGTTCGGTCCGGTCGGCCCGGATGTCTTCATTCCGCTCGCCGAGCAGGGCGGGCTGATCAAGACGATGACGCTGCGAATGCTGCGCGACTCGATGACGTTCGCTGCCGCGTTCCTTCCGACCGAGCCGAAATTCGTCGTGGCGGTCAATCTGTCGGCCTCGCTGCTGTCCGACACCTCGCTGCCGGAGGAGGTCGAGCGCCTGCTCGCGGAGATCGGCGTACCGGCACGGTCGCTGATGATCGAGGTCACCGAGACCACCGCAATGGCCGATGTCGGCCGCGCCATGGACGTGTTGCTGCGGCTTCGCCTCAAGGGCATCGGCATCTCGATGGACGATTTCGGCACCGGCTATTCGTCGCTGTCGGCGCTGGCGCGGATGCCGTTCAGCGAATTGAAGATCGATCGCTCGTTCGTCAAGGACTGCCTGACCGACGCCGACATGTGGAAGATCGTGTCGTCCTCGGTCGCGATCGCGCATCAGTACAACATGAAGGTCGTGGCCGAAGGCATCGAGGATGCTGCGACCTGGCACGCCCTCGATGCGCTCGGCTGCGATATCGGCCAGGGCTTCGAGTTCTCGCGAGCGCTGCGCCAGGATGCCTTCGTCGAATGGTACCACGGCTGGATGGCGCGTCCGCCGGCCACGCGGGCGGCCGTCGTGCCGCTGCAGCGCGAGGCCTGAGCGCTCGAGCTTCGCGCGCCCGATCCAGCGTCAGCCTGCGAGCTCCACCAGTTGATTGTCGTCTGCCAGCACGCGGCGCGCGGCGCTGAACGCCGCTTTGATCTGCCTGGTCATCGCCACGTATTCGGCTTGGGTCAGATGCGGCGCGGCGTGCTCCAGTTCGCGCGCCAGCCCGGACAGAGTGTCGAGCCCGAAGGTGGCCGCCGCGCTCTTGAGCGAATGCGCCTCCCGTTCGATCCGGCGGCGCTCACTGGCGATGTCGAGTGTGTCGAACAGCGCGATCCTGGCTTCGGTGTCGCGTGCGAACACCGACAGCACCGCCAGCGTCGCATCCTCGCCAATCTCCTCGACCAGATGGCCGAACGCTTTGCGGCCAACATAGAGCTGCCCCGCGCCAGCGACGTCCGACGGCACTGCAGTCTGGTCGGAGTTATCGGCTGGCGGCGGAACGAGGGGCGCCGGGGCGGGCCCAATGCGGGGAGACTCCGCGGCCGGCAACGGCGGCAGCGCGCGCAGGATGGCTTCGATCAGCGCCTTCTTGCGGACCGGCTTGGCGACGTGATCGTTCATACCGGCGGCGCGGCAGGCAGCGGCGTCCTCGGCGAAAGCATTGGCGGTGAAGGCGATAATCGGGACATTGGCGAGCGCTCCACCGTGTGAGCGGATCGCACGGGTGGCATCGAGCCCGTCCATTTCCGGCATCCGCACGTCCATCAGCACGATGTCGTAGCCGAACCGGGTCGCGGCGGTCACCGCCTCGGTGCCGTCGCAAGCGGTGTTGGTCTGGACCCTGAATTCTCCGAGCATCTGTGTGGCGATGGCGCGGTTGGTCGGATTATCGTCGACCACCAAGATCCGCAGCGGCCGGCCGGCCGCCTCGATCCGGGCGCGGAATTGCGCATAGACGTCCTGATCGTCCTGCTCCGGCGGCGCCGCATGGTCGGCGATCGGCAGCGTCAGCGAGAAGTGGAATTCGGAGCCGCGGCCCGGCGCCGAGCTGACACCGATCTTGCCGCCCATCTGCTCGATCAGCCGCTTGCTGATTGCCAGGCCGAGGCCCGATCCGCCGAAGCGGCGGCTGATCGAACTGTCGGCTTGGACGAAATCTTTGAACAGCGAGTCGATCTTGTCGGCGGCGATGCCGATGCCGGTGTCGGTGACGATCCATCGCATCCGGGCGTTGGTCGTATCGCGAGAGATGCACTCCGTCGTGATGACGATCTCGCCCGCCGTGGTGAACTTCACCGCGTTGGAGATCAAGTTGAGCAGCACCTGCCGAATCCGCCCGGCGTCGCCGGTCAGTGCCTCGGGAATGTCGCCTCGCGCCTCCTGGCGGATGACCAAGCCCTTGGCGATGGCGCGGGGGCTGATCACGCTGAGCGTGTTGTCGACGATGCTGCGCGGTGCGAACGGGATCGGCTCCAGGCTGAGCCGGCCGGCTTCGAGCTTGGAGAAGTCGAGGATGTCGTCGAGGATCTGCAGTAGGTTATCGCCGGCATCGTGAATGCTGGTCACCGCCTGGCGCTGCTCGGCGTCGAGACGCGTCTCGAGCAGGTTGGTCGCGAGCCCGATCACGGCGTTCATCGGCGTGCGGATCTCGTGGCTCATCATCGCCACGAAGCTAGATTTGGCCGCGCTCGCCGCCTCGGCCGCCTCGGCATAGAGATGCTGCTTGCCCCACCAGCGCGCGATCGCAACGCTGCCGGTGATGATCACCAGTGCGCTGATCACCGACATCGCGATCATCAGTACCGCCATGTCCTGCCAGTTTTGCAGCGCGCTGTCTTCGGGCTGGGTGACACGGACCACGATCGGGTAGTTCGGCAGCATCCGCGTGACGCGAATCTGCTTGTTCGAGTTCCCCGACTCGCGCTGCCGGCTGCCTGCCGCCAGGGCGAGGCGTCCAGCGTCGGTCACGACCGTGCCGAGCTTGTCGGAGTGAGGATAGTTGACCAGCAGCGTTCCGTCGGAGCGCAGCAAGGCGATTTCGGTGCCGGCCCCCGGCGATGTGGCGGCGAAGAAGTTCTCGAAATACTGCACCGAAATCGCGCCCAGCAGCAGGCCAATAAAGCCGCCGCGCGTATCGTTCAGACGCTGCGCGAGGTAAATGTTCCAGGTTCCGGAACCGCGGTTTCTGGTCGGGGCGCTGACGAAGGTCGAGAGTGTGGAGTCGCTGCTGAGTGCCCTGAAGTAGTCGCGGTCGGAGATGTTGACGTCGGGGATTGGCCAATAGCGCGAGAAATTGATCAGCTTGCCGGTCTCATCGATCATGGTCACGGCGTCGACCTGTGGCATTCCGGTGATCTTCTCGCTGAGCAGCGAGTACACGGATTGCTGCGACATCAGCCGTCGGTAGGATTCACTGTCGGTCACGCCGGCGCGGCTGACATAATCTCGGACGCTGGAGAGCAGCAGATCCATCGATTTCAACGACCGATCTGCCTCTTCGGCGAGCGTCAGCGTGTAGCGTTCGAGGTTGGTTTCGGCGGTCTGCAGCGTGCTTTCGCGCAGGTTGCCGAGGAAGATCAGGTTGGTGCCGACGATGGTGGCGATCAGGACGATGGTGGTGACGCGAAGGGCCACCAGGGATCGCTTGAGGTTCGGGCGGGTCGGCGGCAGCATTGGTAAAATGGCTCCCGGTCAGTGATCGGAGGCCGGGGCGTGGCCCCGCCGCACGCCGATGGAATCTTGAGAGAGGCGGTGCAGCAACGGCGCCGGACGGGGTTTATCCCCGCGGCCTTTGCGGTTTTGATAGCGCTTGCTTGCTCGAATCCGGTCCATAGTGATATTCGGGAACCTAGGTTCTAATCGAGGCTATCGGGAAACCCCCGGTCGGTTGGTTCGTACTAGACGAGAGTTTTGCGGACGAAGCTCCGGACAGCGCGTACTTAGTAGGGGGAAGCAGATAACACCGGCGACCTCGCATGTTTCTGGAATCACCATAACGGTTTGGTGCTGTCTTCGCGTTAACTTGGTTCCCCGTAGAAGTACGGGCTGTTGTTGAACGATGCGTTCCATTCAAGGTTTTACCGGGAGGTCGTGCAATGAACGAACAAGCAGCGGGAGGAGAAGTCTTCGTCGTCGACGACGATCCGGCGGTGCGCGAGACACTGTCGATCGTGCTGTCGGCGGCGGGCTATCAGGTGATTTGCTTCGCCGATGGTGAATCGTTGCTTGCTGTCGCGCGCAGCCGCAGCCCGGCCTGCATCCTGCTCGACGTTCACATTCCCGGCCGGTCGGGTCTCGACATTCTGGCGGAGCTGCACGCCGAGGATTACCCGGCGCCGATCTTCATGATCTCGGGCAAAGGCGACATCGCGATGGCCGTCAACGCCATCAAGAACGGCGCGCTCGACTTCATCGAGAAGCCGTTCCGCGGCAAGGAGATCGTGTCACGGGTGGAAGAGGCGATCGAGGCCTTCTCGCGGCGGCGCGATGCCGGGCAGGGCAGCAAGGCGCCGTCCTATAACTTCCCCGGCAAGGAGCCGTTGACGCTGCGCGAGCGCGAAGTGCTCGAGCTGTTCTCGGCCGGTAACACCAACAAGGAAGCCGGCCGCCAGCTCGGGATCAGCCCGCGCACCATCGAGTATCACCGCGCCAACATCATGAAGAAGCTCGGCGCCCGCAATGCCACCGATCTGGTGCGCATCGTGATGACGGCGCCGAAGTAAGCCGAAGACCGGCGGCATCGCACCGCCGGTCTTTCGTCGTCGGGCGGCCGTTACATCGTGCCCGGGAACGCGCCGCCGTCGAGCAGCAGGTTCTGGCCGGTGATGTAGCCGGCGTGGACGCTGCACAGGAACGCACAGGCGGCGCCGAATTCATCAGGCGTGCCGAAGCGTCCCGCCGGGTTTTCGTTCTTCCGCGCTTCCAGGATCTGCTCGGCCGGCTTGCCGGACGCCTTGGCCTGACCGGCCGCGACGCCGCGCAGCCGATCGGTGTCGAACGGGCCGGGCAGCAGCGCATTGATCGTCACGTTGTGACGGACGGTCTTGCGCGACAGGCCGGCGACGAAGCCGGTCAGACCGGAGCGCGCGCCGTTCGACAGGCCGAGCACGTCGATCGGAGCTTTCACGGCGGCCGAGGTGATGTTGACGATGCGGCCGAACTTGCGCTCGATCATCTTGTCGACCGTCGCCTTGATCAGTTCGATCGGCGTCAGCATGTTGGCGTCGAGCGCCTTGATCCAGTCGTCGCGGGTCCAGTTGCGGAAGTCGCCGGGCGGCGGGCCGCCGGCATTGTTGATCAGGATATCCGGCTCCGGGCAGGCCGCCAGCGCGGCGGCGCGGCCTTCCGGCGTGGTGATGTCGCCGGCGACCTCGATGATCTCGACATCGGGATAGGCCTTGCGCAGCTCCGCCGCAGCCTGCGCCAGCGCTTCGGCGCCGCGTGCAGTCATCGTCACATGCACGCCTTCGGCGGCGAGCGCCGCAGCGCAGCCGCGGCCCAGTCCCTTGCTCGATGCGCACACCAGCGCGCGGCGGCCCTTGATTCCCAGATCCACGTTTCACTCCAGCATGGATGACGATGTCGGTGAGGGCGGTACTCTAGCCAAGCGGCTCCGGCATGGTAAGGGGAGGGCAACGCATAACGCATCAACGGGAAACGCGGCATGGATCCACTGTTCGACGTCAGCAACGAAGTCATTCTGGTCACGGGCGCATCGCAGGGTCTGGGGCGGCAATTCGCCCGCGTGCTCGCCGCCCGCGGCGCCGCGATCGTGCTGGCCGCGCGACAGATCGACAAGCTGCAGAGCCTGGAGCAGGAGATCAAGGACAGCGGCGGCCGCGCCGTGGCGGTGCGGATGGATGTCACCGATCTCGGCTCGATGGCCGCCGCGCTCGATCAGGCCGAAGCTGCGCTCGGTCCGATCACCGTGCTGATCAACAATGCCGGCGTCGCCACCGAGAAGCTCGCGATCGACACCAGCGAGGCGGATTGGGACAAGGTGATCGGCGCCAATCTGAAGGGCGCTTACTTCCTCGCCACCGAAGTCGCGCGCCGGATGATCGCGCGGCAGCAGGGCGGCAACATCGTCAACATCGCCTCGGTGCTCGGCCAGAGCGTGCTGAAATTCGTCTCGCCCTACGCGATCTCAAAGGCCGGCATCATTCAGGCCACCAAGGCGATGGCGCTCGAACTCGCCAGCTCGCGCATTCGCGTCAACGCGCTGGCGCCGGGCTACATCGACACCGACATCAATCGCGACCTGTGGTCGACGCCGGCCGGCGAGAAGCTGGTCAAGAGCATCCCGCAGCGCCGCGTCGGCCACGAGTCCGATCTCGACGGCGCCATCCTCCTGCTCGCCTCGAACGCATCGCGCTACATGACCGGCAGCGTGGTGACGGTGGATGGCGGGTTTTTGCTGGGGTAGGCGATTCTTTCACAGCGTGCTCTTTCACACTGTCTCGTTCGTCATTCCGGGATTGCGCCGCGCGCCGGAATGACGACGCAAGAACGGCATCGTGATTCGCCCGCACTCCGTCGATACCAAGCCGTTGGATCGCTCGCTGCATCGCGACTCCTCGCCGCGACAATCGGGCGCGCCTCGCCGGGCTGACTCAGGTGCGCCGTGGCGGTATTCAAGGCTTCAGCATCACGAACGATCTTGATGATCGCGTTTATCGAGCGTGGGCCGCGCGTCTTACAACGATGTGCGATGGTATCATTTGATGCGATGCCCACGTGGCACCGGCAGTCGGTTCGGTACCGTGAAGTACATTGCAGGCGCCAATCGTCGTTCGGCGCAATCGCAATTGTATCTTGCTTGCAACGACTGAAACTTTTTACCGTCGATTGCTTTCGCCTCGCTCTACCGTGACCTAGTAGTTTTACGAGGTCGGTGGAGTTGGAATCTAGTGGCGTACAAGCGAACACGGTCGACTGACATCCAGGTATTGCTGGCAGGCGGCAGTCGGGTCGGTGCACGGAGCATTGCGGCGCTGAGTGCGGCGCTGTTGCGCGCGATCACAGTCATGACGACCCTGACAGTCCCGGCGATGGCTGACGGCGGTGCCGGCGGACAAGGCGGCGACTCCTCCGCCGCCGGTGGGATCGGCGGCTCTGGCTATGTCGGAGCGAGCGGTGGTAGCTCGGGACCGAGCACGACCGCGGGGTCGGGCGGCGGCGGCGGCGGTGCGGCCGGCGGCGGGAGCGGTGGCTCCAGCGGCAATACAGACAGTGTCGGAGGTGCTGCGGGCGGCACCACGCCGGGGCAAGACGGCAGCAATGGCACGATGGCGGCCTCCCCCAGCGGAGGTGGAGGAGGCGCCGGCGGCAACAATGGCAACGTGGCCACTGCTCCCTTCAGCAATGCGGCAAACTCCACCGGCCAAAATGGTGGCAAAGGCGGCAACGGCGGTGCAGGCACAGATTCAGGCTCCACCGGGGGTGGTGGCGGCGGCGGCGGCGCGGGGGGCGTCGGTTTCGTCTTTTCGGACAGCAGTTCCTTCACCAATGGCAATTTTACGATTCAAGGCGGCGCCGGCGGCAATGGCGGTGCCGGGGGATCTGCGGCTGCGGCAAACGGCAATGGCGGCGCGGGCGGAGACGGCGGGACCGGCCTTCTATTGACCTCACCGGGGGCGACGGTCACCAACAGCGGCACCATCAAAGGTGGCAATGGTGGCGCCGCAGGCGCAGCAGGCGCCGGAACGGGCACCGCCGGGGCGGCGGGGGCCGCTGGCGCGGGCGGCACTGGGATCGTCGGCTCCGGCCTGACCATTATCAACTCCGGGTCGATTCAGGGCGGCCTCTCCGGCGACGGAACGCGAGCGAACTCGATTACATTTACGGGCGGCAACAATACGCTGACGTTCATGAACGCGGGGGCGGGCCTTACCGGTGCGATCGGTCTCGCGACCAGCAGCACCACCCTCACGTTCGCACAGTCGACCAACTCGACCCTCGACCAGATGATCACAGGAGCGGGCTCCGTCACAAAGGCGGGCCCTGGCGTGCTGACGCTCACCGGCCTCAACACCTACGCGGGTGGCACCACCATCTCGGCCGGCACACTACAGATCGGCGACGGCGGCACGACCGGATCGATCACTGGCAGGGTGGCTAACAGCAGCGCGCTGTCGTTTAATCGCTCAGATACCTACACGCTCGATGGCGTGATCTCAGGTAGTGGACGTGTGAACCAGCTCGGTCCAGGGACGACGGTCCTCACGGGCAACAACAACTACAGTGGCGGCACCACCATTTCGGCTGGCACGCTGCAGGTCGGCAACGGTGGCACCACCGGAACGATCGGCAGCGGAAACGTCAATAACGCCGGTATTTTGGCGTTCAATCGCTCCAATGCTCTCACCTTCTCAGGTTTGATCTCCGGCGCCGGCGCGGTCGCTCAACTTGGATCCGGCAACCTGACGCTGTCGGGTAATAACACCTATACCGGCGGAACGACGATCAGCAGTGGCACTGTCACAGCCACCACCAGCCGCGCCTTGGGCACCGGCGATGTAAGGATGATGCAGGGCGCGACCTTGGCGCTCCCGTTCAACTCTACCCTCGCCAATAATTTCATCATCAGTGGCACCTCTATTCTCAAGGTGGAGTCTGGCACCACCCAGATTACAGGCGTCCTCTCCGACGGGCCCATCTCAGGGAGCATCGAAAAGACAGGCGGTGGTGTGATTTCCCTCACCGGCAACAACACTTACACGGGGGGGATCACTATCTCGGCCGGCGCGTTGGATATCGGCGCCAATGGCTCCACCGGATCGATCACCGGCGATGTTATCAATAACGGCTCTCTGCGGTTCAAACGTTCGGACGACTACGCTTTTGGCGGCGCCATCTCTGGCACGGGGACAGTCTTCAAGTACGGCGCTGGCGTAACGACCCTGACTGGTGCCAACACTTATACCGGCGGAACCACTATTGGGGCCGGTATGCTGCAGATCGGCGATGGCGGCACGACCGGATCGATCACTGGCAAGGTGACCAACAGGAGCGAGCTGTGGTTCAATCGCTCAGATACCTACACGTTCGGTGGCGCAGTCTCGGGTACGGGAAGTGTGAGCCAGCTCGGTCCAGGGACGACGGTCCTCACGGGCAATAGCACCTACACGGGTGGCACCACCATTTCGGCTGGCACGCTGCAGGTCGGCAACGGTGGCACTACCGGAAGTATAGCCAATAACGTCAGTAACGCCGGCACTTTGGCGTTCAATCGCTCCGATGATGTAACTTTTTCTGGTGTGATCTCCGGCACCGGCGCGGTAGCCCAAATTGGATCCGGCAACCTGACGCTGTCGAGGGCGAACACCTATACTGGCGGAACAACGATCAGCGGCGGCACTGTCACGGTCGGCAACAACAGCGCTTTTGGCGTCGGCGATGTGAAGATGACGCAGGGCGCGACGTTGGCGTTCGGCAATGCCGACTACACCATCGCCAACAATTTTGTGGTCAGCGGCACCTCCATTTTCGATATCCGGACTGGCACCACCCAGACCATTACGGGCGCTGTCTCCGACGGGGACACTGCAGGCATCATCGAAAAGAACGGCGATGGCAAGCTGATCCTAAATGGGCGCAATTCCTTTTCGGGCGGCACTATCATCAACGCCGGAACGCTGCAGCTGGCGAACAGCAACATGCTGTCGGCGACCACCGCGGCGACGGTCGCTTCAGGGACCACTCTCGATCTCGGCGGCTTCGATCAGACGATTGGTTCGTTGGCGGGAGCTGGATCGGTCGCGCTCGGTGCGGCGCTGCTCACGACGGGGGCGGACAACAGCTCGACGAATTTCTCCGGAACGATGTCAGGGACCGGCGGGCTGACCAAGCAGGGGACCGGAAACCTCATTCTCTCCGGCACCAATGATTACACCGGGCCGACGACGATCAATGCCGGCACATTGTCGGTGAACGGGTCGATCGCTTCGGCGGTGACGGCGGCGAGCGGCGGCCGGCTCGGCGGCTCCGGCAGCGTCGGTTCGACCACGATTGCATCCGGCGGGACGCTGGCACCCGGCAATTCGATCGGAACTCTGACGGTCAATGGCGATCTGACCCTCGCGGCCGGCTCGAGCTATGCGGTCGAGGTGTCGCCGACGGCGTCGGATCGCACCAACGTCACGGGGCGTGCCACACTCGCCGGCACCGTGCAGGCGAGCTACGCGACCGGGAGTTACATCTCCAAGCGCTACACCATCGTCAATGCGGGCGGCGGTGTCGCCGGCACATTCGGTGCGCTTGTCGACACCAATCTGCCTGCCAACTTCAGATCGGCGCTGGCCTACGATGCCAACAATGCCTACCTCGATCTGATGCTGGCGTTCGTTCCTCCTACTGCGCCGGACTACGGCAATGGGTTGAGCCGCAATCAACAGCAGGTCGCTGGTGCGCTGGTCAATTCGTTCAACGTCGCCGGTGGAATCCCGACCACGCTGGGCACTTTGAGGCCGGACGGGCTGAGCCAGGCTTCCGGCGAAGCCGGAGCCGCGCTGCAGCAGTCGTTGTTCGGCTCGGCCGATCTGTTCATGCGCAGCGTGTTCAGCAACGCGCTCGACCCGGCGGACGGCTCCGCTGGGCGGGAGTGCGCGGCGCCTGGGTCCCAAGCAGGACCGCGCGACGCGTGCGCGGCGCTGCCTCCCGCGGCCGCCTCGGCGTCGCGCTGGAGCGTCTGGGGCGCGGGATACGGCGGCACGCTGCGCGTCGGTGGCGACGCATCCACCGGCTCGCACGACACCACCAGCCGAGTTGCCGGTGCTGCCGCGGGTGCAAGCTATCAGGTGTCGCCGCAGGCCCGCGTCGGTTTCGCGCTGGGTGGTTCCGGTTCGAGCTTCAGCCTCGCGCAAGGCCTCGGCTCCGGCAGCTCAGACAACTTCAACGCCGCGCTCTACGGGCGCTATCAGCTCGGCCCGTCATATTTGGCGGCGGCGCTCGGCTATGTGTGGCAGGACGCCACTGTCGATCGGACAGTGACGGTTGCCGGCGGGGAGGCGCTGCGCGCCCGGATGCATCCGCAGGCTCTGACGGCGCGGGTCGAGGGCGGTCAGCGCCTGCAGGTCAGCGGCATCGGTGTCACGCCTTATGCGGCGCTGCAGACCACCACAATGTTCCTGCCGACCTTTGGCGAGACCGGAACGAGTGTGTTCGCGCTCGACTACGCCGGGCGCCAGTCGACGGTGACGCGCAGCGAACTCGGGGCTCGCTTCGACGACGAGGTCTTCATCGATGGACGGCCGCTGGCGCTGAGAGCGCGGGCCGCCTGGGCTCACGGCTGGAACACGGACTGGCAGGCGGCGGCCACGTTGCGGCAAATCCCGGCCGCGCAGTTCAACGTCTATGGCGCGGCGCTGCCCGGCGATTCCGTCCAGGTTTCGCTGGGAGCAAGTCTGGGACTCGGTCGCGGCTGGACCGTCTCGGCGGCATTCGACGGTGAGTTCTGGAAGCACGCCGAGAGCTACGCCGGCCGTGCGCTCGTCAGCTACCAGTGGTGACATCGCACACGAAGCTGATCGAGCGACTGCGCGCACGGAGTCTGATGCGCGACGTCCACCTCATCGGGCAGAGGGGCTGAATCCAAAGACGGTCGCTCCGGCGCACCTTGCGGTGCGTCCGGAAGCGTCGGTTTCACGTGACGCGGACGAGGTCAGTTCGCCCGCATCTCCTCGCGAATCATGTCGGCGGCTTTCTCGCCGATCATGATGGTGGGGGCGTTGGTGTTGCCGCCGATCAAAGTCGGCATCACCGAGGCGTCGACGATGCGCAAGGCCCCGATGCCATGCACGTTCAGGCGCGGATCGACTACCGCCGTCGCGTCGCTGCCCATCTTGCAGGTGCCGACCGGATGATAAACCGTGTCGACGCGGGCGCGCAGGATGGCGCGGATGTCGTCGTCGGTGCGGACATTGGCGGTGAACAGATCCTTCTGCTGCAGGGCGCGCAGCGCCGGCGTCTCCATCAGCCGCTGTGTCGTCTTGTAGCCCGCCACCATGGTTTCGAGGTCGTCCGGATCGCCGAAGAAGTTCGGATCGATCCGCGGCGGCGCCAAGGGATCGGCGCTGGCGAGCCCGACGCTGCCGCGGCTCTTCGGCCGCAGCAGACAGAAATGGCAGGAAAATCCCGTGCCCCAGTGCCGCTTGCGGCCGTGATCGTCGACCATCGCCATGCCGAAATGCAGCTGGATATCCGGCACGTCGACGTCGGGACGTGTCTTCAGGAAGCCACCGCATTCGGCGAAGTTGGTGGTCAGCGGTCCGCGGCCCTCACGGCGATATTGACCGATCGTCGACAGCAGCCGGGCGATCCCGGTGAAGCTGGTGCCGGTGAAATACGGGCTGTCCGACTGATAGGCGAAGATGAAGTCCGGGTGATCCTGCAGGTTCTGGCCGACGCCCGGCAGATGGTGCACCACGTCGATGCCGTGCGCCTTCAGCGCGGCGGCATCGCCGATGCCCGACAGCATCAGCAGCTGCGGCGATTGGAAGGCGCCGGACGCGAGGATGACTTCGCGGCGCGCGCGGATCTCGCGGAGCTGATCGTTCTGCCGATACGCGACGCCGACGGCGCGACCGCCTTCGATCAGAATCCGGGTCGCCTGCGCGTCGGTCTCGACCCGCAGATTGCGGCGCGTGCCGATATGCGGATGGACATAGGCCCGCGCGGCGCTCCAGCGTTCGCCATTGTGCTGGGTGAGTTGATACAAGCCGAGGCCTTCCTGCTCCTCGCCGTTGAAATCGTCGCGGATGCGGAATTGCGCCTCGCGCGCCGCCTGCAGGAAGATCTCGTGTGCCGGATTGTCGGTCCGCAGCCGGTTGACGTGCAACGGTCCGCTCTGGCCGTGATAGGCGCCGTTGAAGTCGGAGTTGTTTTCCGAGCGCTTGAAGTACGGCAGCACGTCGGCGTAGGACCAGCCGGCGTTGCCGAGTTCGGCCCAATGGTCGTAGTCCCATTTGTGGCCGCGGATATAGACCATGGCGTTGATCGCCGACGAGCCGCCAAGCCCTTTGCCGCGCGGCTGATAGCCGACGCGGCCGTTGAGGCCGGGCTGCGGCACCGTCTCGAAATGCCAGTTGTTCAGCTTGCTCGGCACCATCAGCGACAGCGCGTAGGGCGTCTTCACCACCCAGTTGTCGGCCGTGCCGCCGGCTTCGAGCAGAGCCACCGACGTGTTGGTGTCTTCCGACAAGCGACCGGCGACGGCGCAGCCGCCGGAGCCGCCGCCGACCACGACGAAATCCACTGTTTCGCTCACGAGCGTTTCCCTCCGCGATGTTGTCTTGTTGATTGCCGCCGGCATCTTCGGCCGTGCGGGTCTTCTCTTGTTACGACATCAGGCGCAGCACCTTCGACAGCCGCGCGATCTTGGCGCCGTAGGGCGGATACAGATCGGCGAACCGGTTGTAGGGCGAGCGATAGAAGATCGGCTTCATCTTGGTGAAGGTGTTGAAGCCCCATTCGCCGTGATACGCGCCGGTGCCCGAGGCACCGACGCCGCCCATCGGCTGGTTGGCCTGGGCGAAATGCACCAGGCAATCATTGATGGTGACGCCGCCCGAGACGGTCCGCTCCAGCACTTGGTCGCGCGCGGCGTCGTCGGTGCCGAACCAATACAGCGCCAGCGGCCGGTCGCGGCCGTTGATGAAATTGATCGGCTCGGTCGGCTCGCTGTAACCGAGGATCGGCAGCAGCGGACCGAAGATCTCCTCCTGCATGATCTTCATCTCGGGCGTTGCGCCGAGCACGAGGGTCGGCGGGAATTTGCGCTTGCCCGCCCACGCGGCATCGTCGGCCGAGGCGGGCTGCAGCAGCCGCGCGCCGCGTGCGACAGCATCGTCGACCAGGCTCTTCAGCCGCGCGTAGTGATGCTCGGCGATGATCGAGGTGTAGTCCGGATTGGCCGGGTCGGTGCCCCACATCTGTTGCATCGCGCCCCAGATCTTGCCGGCGAGGGCTTCGACTCTGTCCTGCGGGGCGAGCACGTAGTCGGGCGCGATGCAGGTCTGGCCGGCGTTCATCAGCTTGGCGTAGGCGATCCGCGGTGCCACCTCGTCGAGATCGGCCGACCGGTCGACGATGGTCGGCGATTTGCCGCCGAGTTCGAGTGTGACCGGGGTGAGGTTCTTTCCAGCTTCAGCGGCGACGATGCGGCCGACGCGGGTCGAGCCGGTGAACATCAGGTGGTCGAACGGCAGTCGCGCGAAGGCCTCGGCGACGCCGGCCTCGATCCCGGTCACCATCATCTCGCTGGCATCGAACTTGGCCGCGACCGTCTCCTGCAGCAGTGCGGCAAAGTGCGGCGACAATTCGCTCGGCTTGATCATCACCCGGTTGCCGGCGGCGATCGCGCCGATCGCAGGCGCGACGGTGAGCTGCAGCGGATAATTCCACGGCGCAATCACCCCGACCACGCCGAGCGGTTGCGGCAGCAGCCGGTTCTTGCCCGGCAGGAACTGGAGCTGGGTCGACACCTTGCGCGGCGCCATCCAGCGCTTGAGATGCCGCGAGGTATGCTTGATGTCGCCGAGCAGGCTGAGCGTCTCGGCGATCAGCGTTTCGGTCGAGCTGCGGTGACCGAAATCGGCGGAGATCGCCTGCTCGAATCGTTTTTCGTTGTCCTTGATCAGCGCGCGCAGCCTGGCGAGCCAGTCCTGACGCTGCTCCAGCGTCGGCGGCGGTTCGGCGCGCGAGATCTCGAACATGCGATGAAAGCTGTCGTGGAGCGCATTGCCCCCGAAACCGCCGATTGGCTGGTCCATCTTTCGCTCCCTGCGATGCCCGTTTGGTTGGAGAATGGGCTGATTTTCGCGAAGTCTCGCAGGGGAAGAGGATTCCGGCAACCACACCGGGTTCCGTCCGTCATATAATCTTGAAAATCTTCGCCCAAATCCTCCGTTGGGGCTTTCCAAATCCCCCTGGCATTGGTAGACACCCCTCGCGCCCCGGGCATTCGCCCCGGGCACCTTCTCAGGAAGCTTCCGGGAGGATCGATCAGCGCCTTTGGGCGTTGATGGTCATCGGTTTTCTGAAAAGCCGCGCAAAGGTTTAACGCGGGGTGGAGCAGCCCGGTAGCTCGTCAGGCTCATAACCTGAAGGTCATAGGTTCAAATCCTATCCCCGCAACCAAATCTCGATCGTCAGATCAGTGATTAAGCCCGCCTCTGGCGGGCTTTTTCGTGTCTCGTGACTGTTTTCGACCGCGCACAGGAGATCGGCCCCTGCGGCGATAGCCCATCATGGGTCCGCGCAGCAGCCAACACCGGCGATCGGCCAAAAGATCGGCCAAATCCGCTCGAAGGCTTTGCAGAAGTTGGCGAGGCTGAAGCCGACCTGGGATCGCTAGGTGACTGCGTTTGCGAACGCGCCGCGCCCGCTGTCGGAAGCGGACGATCGCGACGGGTTCGATTGCGGACGAGAGTCGTTGAACGCTTGGTTTCGTCGGCACGCGTGGGCGAACCACGTCAGCGGGGCGTCGCGGGTGAACGTCATGACCGACCCGAAATCACACCGGATCATCGGCTATGTGACGCTGAGCGCCTGTCAGATCGAACGGGCCTATCTGCCGAAGCCGCAGCAAAGCAACCAGCCGGATCCGGTCCCGGTTTTGCTGCTGGGCCAGCTTGCGGTGGACAAGGCTTATCAAGGTCGGGGGCACGCCGCCTCATTACTGCAGTTTGCGTTGAAGTCGGCGCTGCGCGCCGCTGAGATCGTGGGATGTGTCGGTGTGGTCACCCATCCGCTCGACGACGGCGTCCGATGATCATTCGGATGTCTGAACTGGAACAACATTTCGGTGTCGCGATCGGATGAGCACCTTCCTCCATCGTCTCCCGGCTTGATCCTCCCGCTCCCGATCTGATCTAACGGACACGACCTCGGCCGCCAGCGGGCGCTGCGCTTGCACCGCTGGTGGTGAACCGGACATCTGACGTGAAATCGCTCGGCATCATCTTTCTGTTGGCTTTGGCTGTGTTCGCCTATGGTCTCTATTCGGACATCGCGCTGACGCGCTGTGCGCGCGGGACGATCACGGCTGCGCTCGGCCTGTGCTCGGGCAGCGACTGACCTCGGCCGTTCGCAACCGATCGGGTTTGCGGACGTAACTCATCGTCACCAATCGAGCAGGGCCGGGCGGCATGAGCGCGGGCGATAGCGGCGGATTCTATCAGAGTGTCGCAGTGTTTCGCGGCTTCCGCAGCCTGATGGATCCTGCTCTCTACGCGCCGCTGCCGGACGATTGGACCATCGGCGTCGCCGACATCGTCGATTCCACCCGCGCGATCGCCGAGCAGCGCTACAAGTCGGTCAACATGGCCGGCGCGGCCGTGATCGCGGCGGTGACCAACGCGCTTCAAGGGCGCGAATTTCCGTTCGTGTTCGGCGGCGACGGCGCCGGCTTCGCGGTGGCGCCGGCCGATCTGGCGGCCGCCCGCGATGCGCTGGCGGCGACGGCGGCCTGGGTTCGCGACGAGCTCGGCCTGACGATGCGGATCGCGCTGGTGCCGGTCGCTGCGATCCGCGCCAAGGGACTCGAGGTTCGCGTCGCCCGGTTCGCGCCTTCGCCGCACGTCAGCTACGCGATGTTCGCCGGCGGCGGTCTCGGCTGGGCCGAAGCGGCGATGAAGCGCGGCGAGTTCTCGATTCCGCCGGCGCCGCCTGGCACCGCGCCGGACCTCTCCGGCCTGTCGTGCCGGTTCGAGGAAATGCCGGCCCGGCGCGGCGTGATCCTGTCGGTGCTGATCATGCCGACGGCGCAGGCCGATCCAGCGGCATTCCGCATTTTGATCGAAGACATCGTGTCGCTGATCGAGCGCAGCCCGGAGGCGGGCAGGCCGGTGCCGAGTGAGGGCCCGCGGCTACGCTGGCCGCCGCAGGGCTTCGACCTCGAAGCGCGCGCCGAGCGCGGCGGATCGCTGACGCTGCGCCGCGCGGCGCTGCTGGTTCAGACGCTGTTCAGCTATCTGATCATGCGGCTCGGCATCACCGTGCGCGGTTTCGTGCCGCGCGCTTACTTGACCGAGCTGGTCGAGAATTCAGACTTCCGTAAATACGACGACGGACTGCGCATGGTGGTCGACTGCGCGCCGGAGCTCGCCGACGCGCTGGAGCAGAAGCTGGCCACCGCGGCGGCCGCAGGCGTGGCGCGCTACGGCGTGTCGCGGCAGCAGTCGGCGATGGTGACGTGTTTTACGCCGTCGGTGACGCGCAGCGATCACGTCCACTTCATCGACGGGGCGGGCGGGGGCTATGCGTCCGCCGCCCTGGCTTTGAAGGCGATGCCCGATAGGGCGGTCGCTTAGCGCGTCAGCGTCCAGGTTTCGCCGCCGCACAGGGTGCCGACGCAGCCCTCGACCCGCAGGCTGGTCGGGCCGGTGTGCGAGATGCTGCTCTCATAGGTCTTGCCGTCGTCGGCATTGTAGATGTGGCCGGACCATTTGCCCTGCGACACCGGGCGCATGTCGCCGAAGATCTGCAGGCCGATGATCGGCCGCGAGGCGAGCTGCGGATCGGCGTTCTTGTCGTCGACCTGCGGCTTGCCGGTATTCGGGTCGATCGGCGTCTTCAGCCAGACGATGCTACCGCACAGCGCGTTGCCGCAGCTCTTGATCCGGACCTTGGCGTCGCCGGCCTGGGTCAACCAGGTGCCCTGCGGACCGGCCGATTGGGCGATCGCCCCTGTGGGCGACAGCACGAGGGCAACCAGGGCAGCAACGACAAAACCAGACCGAACGGCCATTCCATACCTCCAAACGATACTCGCGGGAGCCGCGAACAGCATTCAGAAGCAGTGCGGCGGGCGGTTGGATAGCAGAGCGGCCGATTCGTGCAATCGTATGACCCTTGCCGCACGCTGGGGATAATTCCGATTCATTTGACCCAGCGTGTCAGATAGATCGCCGCGGCGCTGCCGAGGCCGTACACCACCATCGCCACCGCCACCATCGCGAACATTGCCGACGCCGGCGCCCCGAAGGCGACCAGCGCCCATCCGCCGAGGGCCACCAGCACAAGCCGTCCGGTCGCGGCGAGCACCGGCCCGCCAACCTTGGCGGCGCCCTGGCTGGCGAAATACAGCGTGACGCCGAGGCCGAAGAAGCCGAAGCCCGGGCCGGCGAGGCGGAAGTACGTATGCGCGGCGGCGGTGACGGCCGGATCGGCGGTGAACAACGACACCCAGAGCGCCGGCCAGATCGCCAGCACGGCGCCGACCAGTCCGACGATCACCGCGGATACTACGCCGGCCGTCCACGCCACCCGCCGCGCCCGGGCGATATCACCGGCGCCGATCGCCATCCCGACCATCGGGATCGAGGCGACGCCGACCGCGAACGCGATCGGGATCAGCAGGAATTCCAATCGCGAGCCGATGCCATAGCCGGCGAGCGTGGTGGTGCCGTAGCTCGCCAGCACCTTGGTGAAGATCAGAATCGTCAGCACCGACTGCAGCGGAGCAAGACAGGCGAGTGCACCGACCTTGAGGATGTCGATGAAGATCGGACGCTGCAGACGAAACGACGGCAGTTGCAGCCGCAGCCGGCTGCGGCCGCTGGCGAGATAGATCAGCAGGAACAGCGCGCCGATGGTGAAGGCGACCGCTTGGCCGGAGGCGACGCCCGGCATGCCGAGCCGCGGCATTCCGAATAGGCCGAGTCCGAGCGCGCCGCCGATCACCACCTGCAAGGCCGCGACACCGAGGAGGGCGCCGGCCGGCAGGATCATGTCGCCAGTGCCGCGCAAGATCGAGGCGAGGGTGTTCACCAGCCAGATCGACACGGCACCCGAGAACAGGACGACCGAGTAGCTGCAGGCCTGCTCCAGTACGTCACCGCGCCCGCCCAGCAGCGCAAACAGGGACCGGCCGAACAGCAGCATCACCAGCGTGAACAGCAGCCCGCCGCCGATCCCGATCAGAATCGCGTGGAGCGCCAGAACGCCCGCCCGGTGTGTATCACCGGCGCCGAGGGCGCGGCTGATCGCCGATGATACGCCCCCGCCCATGGCGCCGGCCGACATCATCTGCGTCAACATCGCGAACGGAAACACCAGGGCGATCGCCGCCAACGGCTCGGTGCCGAGCCGGCCAATATACGACGTCTCGGCCACCGCCACCAATGCTGTGCCGACCATCGCGATGGTGTTGGGGATCGCCAGCCGCACCAGCGTCGGCAGGATCGGGGCGGTCAGCAGCCGGTTCGGCGGCGGTGCGGGCAGCGGCGTGTCGGCGGGTGCCTCGATGGTCATATGGTCGCTCCCCGGACGCCGCCTCGCGATTGACGGCGGTCTTTTGTATGATGATTAACATACAATAAGCGCAAGGCGTTGTCCGGCACAAGCGGCGGGGCATTGCAGGACACGCGGGCGCGACGGCGTTTCGTGCAGGGCTCCCGGGGCGACTGGCCACGCGGCGGCACCCCTGCATTCGGCGCAGAACCAGAATACCGTCGGGATGGATGGTCAAATCTCCCAAACCAGGGCATGAAGAAAGACAAATATTCTCCGGGAGAGGAAACCGCCTATGAAGGCAGCTCAGCTCAGCGCGTTTCAGCGCTGGTCGATCCTGATCGGCGCGTCGGTGCTGCTCAGCCTCGCCATGGGCATGCGGCAAAGTTTCGGGCTGTTTCAGCCCTCGGTGATCCGCGATGTCGGTATCACCAGCGCCGACTTCTCCTTTGCCACAGCGCTGCAGAACATCATCTGGGGCGTCACGCAGCCGATGGTGGGACTGATCGCCGACCGCTACGGCACCCGCTGGGTGATGGCGGGCGGTGTGATCGTCTATGCGGCCGGTCTCGTTCTGATGATGGTTGCGGACTCGGCGCTGATGTTCACGTTGGGTTGTGGTGTCTGTGTCGGCATTGCGCTTTCGTGCACCGCCTCCAGCATGACCATGACGGTGACCTCGCGCACGGTGTCGCCGGCCAAGCGCAGCGTCGCGATGGGCGCGGTCTCGGCGGCCGGGTCGCTCGGCCTGGTGCTGGCCTCGCCGCTGGCGCAGACGCTGATCTCGACCGCCGGCTGGCAGATGGCGCTGATCGGATTTCTCGGCCTTGCCGCGGCGATGCTGCCGTCGGCGCTGTTCGCCGGCCGTGCCGACAAGCTCGACATCGACAAGTCGGACGACGTGCAGCAGTCGGCCGGCGAGGTGGTACAGACCGCGCTCGGCCATTCCGGCTTCCTGGTGATGGCGATCGCGTTCTTCGTCTGCGGTCTGCAGCTCGTGTTCATCACCACGCATCTGCCGAACTATCTGGCGATCTGCGGCCTTGATCCGTCCCTCGGCGCATCGGCGCTGGCGGTGATCGGGCTGTTCAACGTGTTCGGCTCGTATGCGTTCGGCTGGCTCGGCGGCAAGTTTCCGAAGCAGTATTTGCTCGGCGGCATCTACATCGTGCGGTCGTTGACGGTCGCGGCGTATTTCTATTTCCCGGCGTCAGCGACCTCGACGATCGTGTTCGCCGCGATCATGGGATCGTTGTGGCTCGGGGTGATTCCGCTGGTGAACGGTCTGGTCGCGCAGTTGTTCGGCCTGCGCTACATGGCGACGCTGACCGGCATCGCCTTTCTCAGCCATCAGGTCGGCTCGTTCCTCGGGGCCTGGGGCGGCGGCGTGATCTACGACCATCTCGGCAGCTATGATCGCGCCTGGCAGGCTGCGGTGCTGATCGGCCTGATCGCCGGTTGTGCCCAGATGCTGATGAACGTTCGGCCGCCACGACGCCGGGACGAATTGGCTGTGCCTGCCACCGCCTGATCGGCGCGAGCAGGGGGCGGCCGGGCCTCAACGGTACGATCCTGCGCTAGCGGTAAGGCGTTCATGTTACAGCGGTATTCGCTTCGGTCGAACCGCTGCGACATGCTGTTGCAAGTTAGAATAGATATTGGGTCCCGCCGGGGAACCTTTTATAAGGGTTCCCGTTAAAGACGACGTCTCCCACCATCGTGGAAATGCATCATGACCTTCACGCTACCCGAATTGCCGTATGCCTACGACGCGTTGCAGCCGTACATGTCGAAGGAGACCCTGGAATATCACCACGACAAGCATCATCAGGCGTATGTCACCAACGGCAACAACCTGCTGAAGGGCACCGAATTCGAGGGCAAGTCGCTCGAGGAGGTGGTCAAGGGCTCGTTCAACAAGAACGCCCCGTTGTTCAATAACGCCGCCCAGCACTTCAACCACATCCACTTCTGGAAGTGGATGAAGCCGAACGGCGGCGGCAGCAAGCTGCCGGGCGCGCTCGAAAAGAAGATCAACGAAGACCTCGGCGGCTTCGAGAAGTTCAAGGCCGATTTCGCCGCGGCCGGCGCCGGCCAGTTCGGCTCGGGTTGGGCCTGGCTCTCGGTCAAGAACGGCAAGCTCGAAATCTCCAAGACTCCGAACGGCGAGAACCCGCTGGTGCACGGCGCCACGCCGATCCTCGGCGTCGACGTCTGGGAGCACTCCTACTACATTGATTATCGCAACCGCCGTCCGGACTACCTGAAGGCGTTCGTCGATAGCCTGATCAACTGGGAGTATGTCGAGGAGCTGTACTCCAAGGCCTGATCACGGCGGCAAGCACGCACGGAAGCGAAAAGGCGGTCGCGGCGCGGCCGCCCTTTCTTTTGGCATCGAGCCCGACCATGCGGCTTGCGGTCGCACTTGTCCTGCTGCAAGAACGGCGGCGGAGCGACGTTCGCAGATGGAGCAATAGTCGGATGGCCTATCTTCTGGTGTTCGTGGGCGGCGGGCTCGGGGCGATGTTTCGCCACTTCATCAACACGCTGAGCGGCCGCCTGCTCGGCACCGCGTTTCCGTATCACACCTTCTTCATCAACGTGACCGGCTCGATCGTGATGGGGCTGATCGCCGGCTATCTCGCTTTCAAAGGCGGGTCATCGCAGCACTTCCGGCTGTTCCTGATGACCGGCATCCTCGGCGGCTACACCACCTTCTCGGCTTTTTCGCTCGATGCGGCGCTGCTGTACGAGCGCGGCGCGGTCGGGCTCGCGGTGGTGTACGTGCTCGGCTCGGTGGTGCTGGCGATCGCCGGCCTGTTCGGCGGGATGGCGTTGATCCGCGCGATGACTTGAGTTTCTTCGTCATTGCGAGCGAAGCGAAGCAATCCAGCTTAGAGCGTTTTCGAGCGATCTGAGGACGTTAGCGCAGCGCCACCTCCTGATCCGTCCAACGAAGATAGTGCCGCGGTGCTGCGCCAAGCTCGCGCTTGAACATCGCGGCGAAGGCACTTGGACTATCGTAGCCGACGTCGAGCGCGACGCCAGTCACAGTTTCGCCTGCTCCGAGACGTGCCAAGGCTTCCAAAAGTCGCACGCGCTGCCGCCAGCCTGAAAAGCTCTGGCCAGTCTCTCGGCGGAATAGCCGGGTTAGCGTCCGGCGGCTGAGGCCGCATTTGTCGGCCCAGTGGTCAAGGGTGAGGTTCGACGACGGATCGACCAGCACCGACTTGCAGATCTCGGCAAGGCGCGGGTCCGGCGGCACCTGCACGTGCAGCGTCACCTCCGGCATCCGCACGATCTCGGTGAGGAGAAATTCGATGAGCGTGCCGTCGCGTCCATTCTGGTCGTAGATCTCAGGTATGCGTACGGCCTCGTCCATCAGCGCTTCGACCAGCGACGAGGCGCGGATCAGCCGGCACGTATCGGAGGCCTTCCGCTCGCGATTCGGCGTGACGTAGATCGTCTGCGCCTCGACCTCACCCCAGGCACGCGATTGATGCACGACGCCGGCAGGAATCCACAAGCCATGACCGGGCGGCACCACGAAATGACCGCGTTCGGTCATCATGGCGGTTACACCCGTGATCTGCAGGATGAACTGGTCGCGCCGATGCAAGTGACGCGTGCTGGTGCTCTCGTTCGGATAGGTGGCCGTCATCGCGGCGACCGGTCGCGCAATGGTCTGAAGGTGTCCCGCACAATTTGCGGCTGCTACGGGGCCTTCCTGCCTGTGGTAGGCGCGCAATTCAGCAGTGTCTTTTCGCCGCGTTGCGACTTTCATGGGTCGTGAACTCCCGATCCGTGGCGTTTTCGCAGCGCTCTTATGCATCGTCCGGGCCAGGCATGGCCCGATCGCGATGATTGTTGTCCCCGATCAGGTAGCGCGGGACAGGGCATCCGGCAACAATACCGGCGCCCACATCATTCGCGGAACCCGGATGCGGGCTTGGCGAAGTCAATCTCATGTCGATATGCGACCACGGAGAGCTCGATGAACAGACGCGAATTCACCCAGGCCATGCTGACCGCTACCGCCGCCATCCCCTTCGGCATCTCGCGCGCAGCCGGCCAGACCCGCGGTGGAACGCTCAACACCATCTCCAGCCCGAGCCGCCGCTACTGGTCACTTCATCCAACCAGCAGCAACCTACGCTGACGCTCGGCGGCAACATCTACGAGAGCTCAGAGGGAAGTTCGTAAATGGACAGCCAGGGTGCAGGCGGGAAGCCGTCGATCAAGTCGCAGGACGATCTTCGCGCGCATTTCGGGCAGTTGAGCCCGCTCGCGGAGAAAAAGGTTCTCAACCATCTCGACAAGTTTTGCCGGGACTTCATCGCGCTGTCGCCGTTCCTCGTTCTTGCGACCAACGATGGTAACGGCCATGCCGACGCAAGCCCACGGGGCGATGCGCCCGGCTTCGTCGCCGTGCTCGACGACAAGACGTTGTTGATCCCCGACCGGCGCGGCAATAACCGTGTCGATACATTCGGCAACATCATCGCCTCGCCCGGAATCGGCCTAATTTTCCTTGTGCCCGGTATCAACGAGACCCTGCGGGTCAACGGCCGCGCCGAGATATCGCAGGATGCGGAACTGCTGACGCCGCTGGCGGTGCAGAACGTCGTCCCCATCATTGGGCTCAAGATCCATGTCGAGGAAACCTATTTCCACTGCGGCAAGGCTCTGATGCGCTCGAAGCTGTGGAATCCGGCCACACAGGTCGAGCGAAACAGCTTTCCGACGCTTGGCCGGATCATTGCCGAACAGACCGCTGCCATCGAGGTTGCAGATGCCGAGAAGGCGATGGAAGAAGCTTACCGTACGAGGCTTTACTGAGGATAACGACGTCAACGTTCTGGCGGGAAACGCGCCGGCGCGTCGTTCGATTACGAGACGACGCCGGCAACTGTTCGGCGGGGCATCGCAGTGACCAACCGTCCGCCGGCGTCTGCCGTCGCCAAAAACCGAAAACTCTCGATCAGCAAGTTGAAGCAGGATACTCCGCTATCCCAAGAGCATCGACGGAGAGACGTCTGAGCTCTTTGTCTCCATTATTCGTTCGGTCACAACTGTACCGGGAGTATCTTTGACGAAAGGACTGAACCGCCCCGGGTTTGCCGGAGGCCATTTGGTTTAGGTCATGCCGCCATGGCCGGTTGTTCCAGCATGGCGTAGTAGCGTTGTTCGGCTTCCGCGGGCGGTATGTTGCCGATGGGCTCAAGGAGCCTTCGGTTGTTGAGCCAGTCGACCCATTCCAGGGGGGCGAACTCGACGGCCTCGATGTTGCGCCATGGCCCGCGTCGCCACTCACGGCAAAATTGTTTCAGCCGATAATCGTCAACGCGAGAGACGGACGGCTCGATCGGCTGCTGTCGATGCCATGGTATCTTCGGTTACCGGAACTATCGAGGCCGCTGCACTTTGGCGATTATGGCCGACTTCACTTGAAGATCGTTTGGGCGGCTCTTGATGTCATTGCGATCATCGTTCCTGAAACCGGAGTCTACCTTTGGCTCGTGCGGGGGGCCGCAGCTTCGAGCGAATGCCGGGCGAAGCGCAGCCCTTATCGGCGAGCCCTGGGAGAGAGGCCGTCCCGTGCGAGTCAATGACGTGGACCATCACGGATTTAAATCGGTCGGCTTCGAGCTTGCGTCACCCGATCGGCGTCATCATTCTCAGCAAAAACGTCAGCGCGGTCGCGGCGAACACGTGCATGTTCTCGACGCGGTCGGCGCTTTCCGTCTCCAGCGTCATCACCGCCTGCCGCGGCCCGGCGACCGCGATGCAGGTGTGGCCGGCGGCGTCGCCGTAGCGGTTGCCCGAGGGGCCGGCGGCGCCGGTTTCCGACAGTGCCCAGTCGGCGCCGAGCCGGGAGCGAATCTGCTTCGCCAGCAATTCGGCATAAGGCTCCGACGACGACCGCAGCCCCTTCATGTCGGGATCCGGGATGTCCATCAGCACACGTCGTGCCTCGCGGGTGTACACCACCGCAGAGCCGACAAAGTACGCCGATGCGCCGGGCACGGCGAGCAGCGCAGAGGCGATCAATCCGCCGGCCGAGGATTCAGCCACTGCAATGGTCTGCTTCTGCGCGATCAACCTGAGCGCGACCTTTTCGGCCACCGGCAGCAATTCCCGCATTACCGATCTCCTCTGTGCTGCCTGCGTCGCCTTTGGCGGGACGAATCGACACATGATCGGCTGTACTTGATCGGAAGCTGTGCCAGCGGGCAAACCGAATGTGGGCCGGCCCGGTCGTTCAGCGCAGTCCGGCGAAGCTGCTCCACACCAGGGTGAGCCCGGACAGAAACAGCAGCGCCAGCACCACATTGCGAAACGAGCGGTCGCTCAGCGCGTGATAGGTCCGCGCGCCGAGCCAGGCGCCCAGCAGGATGGGCGGCAGCGCCAACACCGCCGCGTAAAGAACGTCACGCGTGACGAGGCCGTGCGCGGTCTGCAGCGCTAGCGCAGCGATCAGGACGGTGGAGTTGAACGCCTGAAACACGCCGCGGCGCTGATGTTTGTCCCAACCGCGGACGTTCGCCCATAGAATCGGCGGTGGGCCGGACAACCCGGCGAAGCCTCCCATCACGCCGCCGATCCAGCCGATCACGCCATCCATCCAGCGGCCGCCGAAGGTCAGTGCCATCGGCGGGGTGAAATACAGCGTAGGCGGGAAGATAAGCAGAAACAGGCCGACGAACAGCTTGAAGCCCCACGGGTCGGCATACGCCACCAGCACGCTGCCCGGGATCACGCCGGCGAGCCCGCCGATCAGGAACGGCGTCACCAGTTTGAAATCGATGTGCTGCCACACCATCCGCATGGTCGAGGCTTGCGAAGCCATCGAGCACAGCAGCACCAGCGGCACGGCGACGGTCGGCGGGAAGACGTAGAGCCAGAACCCGAGCGAGACCAGCGCCAGGCCGAAGCCCGAGAGGCCCGAGACGAACCCGCCACACAGCGCCCCAGCGATCAGGATGATGAGGGGTGTTAGTTCCATCGGCCTCGATGCGTCCGCGCAATTCCGTCAGGCGGAAGCCATCGCGCGTCCGTGAAGGAGTGTCGATGCAGGCTTGCTTTGTGGCGCCTGTCGATTGGGCTTATAGCATCGGACAAGGCTCTGAAAACCAAAACAAGAGTTGCAGATGTTGGCAGGAAACAAACGAGATGCCGTGCTCGCGGCGAAGCCCGGCAACGCCGCGAACCTGATCGCTCCCGATACGACCGGACTGAATTTCTATCGCGCCGATCCATCGCTCGCCGATCTTCTGCGCATTCATTTGCCGAACGCCCTGGTCGATCACATCGAGCCGCATCTCGACCGCCTCGGCGCTCTGGCCGGCGGCCGGCTTGACGAGTGCGCGCGCCTGGCCGATCGCCATACGCCGATCCTGCATCAGCGCGACCGCTTCGGCCGCGACGCGCAATACGTCGAGTATCATCCGGCGTATCGCGAATTGGAGGCTGCCGCGTTCGGCACCTTCGGCATTCACGCGCTGTCGCACCGCAAAGGCATCATGGGCTGGCCCGACGTCTATCCAGTCACCGCCAAACATGCCTTCACGCTGCTGTTCAACGAGACCGAATTCGGCATGGGCTGCCCGATCAACGTCACCGACGGCTGCGCCAAGCTGCTGTCGAAGTTCGGCGACGAGGCGTTGAAGGCCAAGTATCTCGACGGCCTGACCCAGACCGACATGAGCAAGCTGACGCAAGGCGGTCAGTTCATGACCGAGAAGGAAGGCGGCTCAGACGTCGGCACGCTGACTTCGGTCGCGGTGCCGGATGGCGATCACTTCCGGCTGTATGGCGAGAAGTGGTTCTGCTCCAACGCCGATGCCAAGGTGGTGATGCTGCTGGCGCGGCCCGAAGGCGCCGGTCCCGGCACGCGCGGCGTCGGCCTGTTTCTGATGCCGCGGTTCCTCGACGACGGAACGCCCAATCACTATCGGATCGTGCGGCTGAAGGACAAGCTCGGCACCCGCTCAATGGCGTCGGGCGAGATCAAGCTCGAAGGCGCGATCGCTTACGCCGTCGGCAAGCTCGACCGCGGCTTCGTGCAGATGGCCGAGATGGTGAACTCATCGCGGCTGTCAAACGGCGTGAAGTCCACCGCACTGATGCGGCGCGCCTGGCACGATGCGATCACGGTGGCGAACAACCGCGTGGTGTTCGGCAGCCGCATCGTCGACCTTCCGCTGGCGCGCCGGCAGCTGATGAAGATCCTGGTGCCGACCGAGCAGGGGATGTCGATCAGCTTCCTCACCGCCGATGCGCTCGACCGCGCCGAAGGCGGCAGCCAGGACGCCGCCGCACTGCTGCGCATCCTCACCCCGACGCTGAAATTCCGCGCCACCCGTGATGCGCGCAAAGTCTGCGGTGATGCGCTCGAGATGCGCGGCGGCATCGGCTATGTCGAGGAGTTCGCCACCGCGCGGCTGCTCCGCGACGCGCATCTCGGCTCGATCTGGGAAGGCACCGGCAACATCGTGGCGATCGATGCGCTGAAGCGCGCGATCGGCAGGCACGGCGCGGAATCGGCGCTGGGGGCCGATCTGCATGCGCGGCTCGACGACGCGGCGCGCGTGCCGCAGGTTTGGCGCGACCGGCTGCGCGGGTTGATCGACCGCTCGATCAGTTTTGGTCGCGACGTTGCGCGGAACTCTGAGAACGAGGCCGACGCTCGCCGCGCCACCAGCGCGCTGTATCACGTTGCGAGCGCGGTCGCGCTCGCCTGGGAGGGCGCGAAGATCGAAGCGCTGCGCGGTGATGCCCGGCGCGTGCTGCTGTCGCGCCTCGTCGTCGAACATCGGCTGTATCAGCCCGATCCGTTCGCGCACCAGGACGGCAAGCTCGAGTTCGCGATTGCCGACTGTCTATTGGGTGAGCGGAACGCAGGGATGGACGAGATCGCGCTGCTGCTGACGGCGTAGTGTGCGAGGTTCTGAAATCTCTTCCCGTCATTGCGAGGAGCGAAGCGACAAAGCAATCCAGCGCTGTGCCCGGGGCTCTGGATTGCTTCGCTTCGCTCGCAATGACGGCGGATTGTGGTGATGTTCGCCGCTAACTAATCGACGAGTGTCTTCGGCGGTTTGAAGCCGCCGAATTCGCGCTCGATCAACTCGGCGAGCTTGAGCGGCGTGCGGTCTTCCAGCCACGGGCCGACGATCTGCACGCCGATCGGCAGGCCGTCGTCCGACATCGCGATCGGCAGCGCGGTCGACGGCAGGCCGGGCAGGGTGGCGATGCCGGGCCACACCAACTGGTCGACGTAAGGATGCGGCTTGCCGTCGATCAGGATGCGGCGCTCTTCCTGCGGCTCGTGGTGGTCGTGCGGATAGGCAGGCGTCGGCATCACCGGGCAGATCACCGCGTCGAACGATTTGAACAGCTCGCGCCACTGCGCGCGCAAACCGGTGCGGCGGCTGTCGGCGGCCACCCAGTCGCGGTGGCTGAGCACGATGCCGCGCAGCCGCTCCGCAGCGAGGCTGTCGTCGCTGGCGCTGAGCCCCGCTGCCATCGCCTGCGCGCCGGCATAGAGATCGGCGGGGAAGCCGGCGGCGAGGAACGACAGCAGCATCCGCATATAGACCCGCGAGGTCTCGGCGAGATCCGGCAGCAGCGGCGAGGAGCGGGTGACGCTCGCGCCGGCCTTGGTCAGGCCGTCCGTCAACGTCTGCAGTGCGCCGTGCACGGCCGCGCCGGTCGGCAGCAGCGGATGCGTATCCAGCAGCAGCACGCGGAAGTCCTTCAGTGCGGTGTGCCGTGCCGCCGGCAGATCGAGCTGATAGGCGATGCCGTCGAAGATCGGATCGGTGCCGGCGATGACGTCGAGCAGCAGCGCCAGATCGGCGGCCGAGCGCGCCATCGGGCCGATCACCGACAGATCGCGATTGGACGGCAGCGGCGGGAACGGCGGCGGCGTGTGGCCGCGTGCCGGGCACAGGCCGAAGGTCGGCTTGTGGGCGTAGACGCCGCAGTAATGCGCCGGCACCCGCAGCGAGCCGCCGATATCCGAGCCGAGCGACAGCGCGCCGAAGCCTGCGGCCAGGGCGGCCGAGGAGCCACCGGACGATCCGCCCGGCGTGCGGCCGAGATCATACGGATTGCCGGTGGTGCCGTAGATCTCGTTGTAGCTTTGCCAGTCGCCGAGTGCGACCGGCACGTTGGTTTTGCCAAGGATCACGCCGCCCGCGGCCTTGACCCGCTCGACCGCCAGCGCATCGGCGGCGGCGACGAAGTTCTTCTGCTCGACGAAACCCCAGGTGGTCGGCAGGCCGGCGACGTTGAAGCTCTCCTTGACGGTCATCGGAATGCCGAGCAGCGGCTCGCGCCCGCCGCGCGACAGCGCGAGGTCGGCTGCGCGCGCGCTCTGCAGCGCCCTGTCGAAGTCGCGGACGCACACCGCGTTGACCTTGTCGTCGTGCCGCTCGATCCGTCCGATCGCGTCCTGCGTGAGTTCGACGGCGGAGACCTGCTTGGCCTTCAGGGCGGCGGAAAGATCGGTGACGGTGGCAAAGCTCCAGGGCGAGGCGGGCAAGATGGCAGACTCCGAGTTCGAGGCGGGCATGAGCGCGCGGGAGCTTAATCGGTTCTCGGGCGGGCGGTAGTGCCTTGCCGCACCGCCTCCAAGATGCCGTCAGCGAGCCTCGGATAATTTTTCGCCGCGCGAGATATTCTTGACTTCGGTCAAGGATCATTCCACGAACTATCTATTGCATACCCGCCTGGGTAGTACGCGTTGGGCAGTGATCGGCGGTTCGGGCGTGCGGGCCGACGAGAGCGATGTGGGGGCGTGCCGCTGCCGGCGAGGCGGATCGGATGTAGCAGGTGAATTCCCACCCGCGGATATGGCGACGCGGTGGGCCGAGTCTCCCTTGACTTAAAGCTCCGGCGGTTCCGGAGCTTTCTTTATGTCGGGAGGTCGAAAGCCTGGCTGGCTGGGCTGTCTTCAGCTCCGAAAATCTTGCGGTGTGAAGCCGATGTCGAGGATGCGCCATTCCCGGTACTTGTCGGCTGGCAGCATCGTGTAGGGCTGGCACGCTTCGAGGGCGGAGATAGCGCCTTTCATCAGCGCTGGGCCTTTGGCCGAGGCGCTGGCCTCGATCAGGAACGGCTCCTGGGCGAGCCGGCCGTCGGGCGTCAGTCCGACCCGGATTACGATTTTGACGTTGTCGGACGGCGACAAGCCCGCCGGCAACGACGCGCAGGCCTTCAGCCGCTTGCGCAAGGCCGCCACTGCGTCGGCGCTGATATTGGCGACGGTCTCGGCCGGCGCGTCGAAGCCGCCTTCGGCGGGCAGCCCGAGCGCCACCGAGTATTTCACTGTGATGTCCGGCTCCTGTGGAATCGCCGGCGGATAGGGCGCAGCCGTCGCCGGTGGGGCCGGCTGAGGCGGCGCGGGTTGGGGGGGCGGCGGAGGCGTCGGCGCCTGGGCACTCTGCTGCGGCGGCTGAGGGGCGGGAGCCGGGGGCTTGGTCTCGGCCGGCTGCGGCTTGGTGGCGGGCGTGGGCTGTTGTTGCTGCGGCTTGGGCTGCTCCGTGGGTGTCTGCGACACCTCGAAATTCGGAGTCGGCTGCTCGACGGGCTTCGACTCGGGCTCCTTTTCCGGCACCGGCGGCGGGGCTTCGTCTGCGGTCACCACCTCGACTTCGATCCGCTGCTCCGGCACCTCGGCGAACGGGTGCACTTCGGCAAGCAGTAAGACTGCGCCGACCAACATGACATGCGCCAGCACCGAGACGGCGGCGCCGGCCCGGTGGGAGGTGGATGACGAGGTGGGATCAGGACCGGGCCGCATCGCCGCCAGCATAGCGCGGCAGGACGAAGGAGCGGAGTCGTTCTTGGCGGCCCGCGGTGGATCAGAGGTCACACCTCCGCCGGCAGGCGGCGGAGGTGTGGAAAGGTCGGAGCGGCTCAGGCGGTCGCGGCGGCGGCCTTCTGCTGCGACGGCCAGTAGCGGTCTTTGAGGTGGCGCTTGACCAGCTTGCCGGTGGGGGTGCGCGGCAGCTCGGCCTCGAAGTCGACCGTACGCGGGCACTTGATCGGCGACAGCCGCTCGCGGCAGAACGCGATCAGCTCGGCCGCCCGCTCGCTGCTCGGAGCCGCGCCGTCGCGGAGCTGCACCACGGCCTTCACCTCTTCGCCCATCTCGGGATTGGGCACGCCGAACACCGCGACGTCGGCGACGTCCGGATGGGTCAGCAGCACGTCCTCGGTCTCCTGCGGGTAGATGTTCACGCCGCCGGAGATGATCATGTAGCTCTTGCGGTCGGTGAGATACAGGAAGCCCTCGTCGTCGAGATAGCCGACGTCGCCGAGCGTCGACCAGCCTTTCTCGTTGTAGGCCTTCTTGGTCTTGTCCGGATCGTTGTGATAGCTGAACGAAGGTGCGTCGGCGAAGTACACGGTGCCGATCTCGCCGACCGGCTGCTCCTCGCCCTCGTCGTCGAGGATCTTGATGGTGCCGACCACCGCCTTGCCGACCGTGCCGCGATGCGCCAGCCATTGCTGCGAGGTCGAGACCGTGACGCCGTTGCCTTCGGAGCCGGCGTAGTACTCGATCAGGATCGGCCCCCACCACTCGATCATCTTGGCCTTGACATCGACTGGGCAGGGCGCGGCGGCATGGATCGCGCCCTTCAGCGACGACACGTCATAGCGGCTGCGGACCTCGTCGGGGAGCTTCAGCATGCGCACGAACATCGTCGGCACCAGCTGCGACTGCGTCACCTTGTACTTCTCGACCAGCGCCAGGAACTGCTCGGCGTCGAAATGCTCCATGATGATCGAGGTGCCGCCGAGCGTGGTCGCCATCATGTTGAAGCGCAAAGGAGCGGCGTGATACAGCGGCGCCGGCGACAGATAGATGCTCTCGGCGTTCATGCCGCACATCTTCTCGCACAGCAGGCGCAGGAACGGGCTAGGCACGTCGATGGCGTTGCCTTCGAATTCGCGCTTGATGCCCTTCGGCCGGCCGGTGGTGCCGGAGGAATACAGCATGTCGTAGCCGGCGACTTCGTCGGCGATCGGCGTGGTCGGCTGTGCGGCGGTTTCCTGCTCCCATGAGCGGAAGCCCACGGTCGGCGAATCGACCATGTAATACAGCGGCGCGCCCGGCGCATCCGACAGCAGCGACTTCATCGTCTCGCTACCCTGGGCCGAGGTGATCACCACCTTGGCGCCGCAGTCCTGCACGATGTAGCCGATCTCGTCTTTGGTCAAATAGCGGCTGATCGCGGTGTAATACAGGCCCGCGCGCTGCGCCGCCCAGCAGATCTCCATGAACGCCAGCCGGTTTTCCATCAGCAGCGCGATGTGATCGCCGGCCTTCAGTCCCAGCGACCGGAACAGATGCGCGCCCTGATTGGAGCGCTCGTCGAGCTGTCGGTAGGTGAGGGCCTGACCGGTCGAGGCCATCCGGTAGGCAACTTTGTCGGGATTGGATTGGGCGTGAATCGACGGATGGGTCATGCGGATCGTTTCCTCTCGGTGATACGGCGGATTTGGCTCCGCTCTGTCTGGCTCGGTGCCTCTTGATGAGGAGCACGACAAAAACCGCGCGCCTCGGAGGCCAGCTGGGATTCCGTCACGTGGAGCGAAGCGACGAAGCAATCCAGTCAGTGCAAAACTCTGGATTGCTTTGCTTTGTTCGCAATGACGTCGATCGTCTTCATCCACTGACTGTTGGTCGGGACGAAGGGGAGACGCGGCGAAGACGCCGCGCCTCAGGATGAGCCGTTCCCGGTAGCTTACAGCCGCTCGACGATGGTGACGTTGGCCATGCCGCCGCCTTCGCACATCGTCTGCAGACCGTAGCGCTTGTTCTGCTGCTTCAGCGCGTGGATCAGCGTGGTCATCAGCTTGGTGCCGGAGCCGCCGAGCGGATGGCCGAGCGCGATCGCGCCGCCATTGACGTTGAGCCGCGCCGGATCGGCACCGGTGGCCTTCAGCCAGGCGGCCGGGATCGAGGCGAACGCTTCATTGACCTCGAACAGATCGATGTCGTCGATCTTCATCCCGGCCCTCTTCAGCGCATATTCGGTGGCGGGCAGGGGGGCTTCCAGCATGATCACCGGATCGCCGCCGCGCATCGTCATGTGATGGACACGCGCCAGCGGTTGCACGCCGAGCTGCTTCAGGCCCTTCTCGTTGACCACCACCACGCCGGAGGCGCCGTCGCAAATCTGGCTGGCGGTCGCCGCCGTCAGCTTGCCGCCGTTTTCGTTGATCAGCTTAACGCCCTTGATGCCGTCGAGCGTCGCGTCGAAGCGAATGCCTTCGTCGATGTGGTGGATGTCGGTCGAGCCGTCGGCCCGGGTGATTTCGAGCGGGATGATCTCGTCCTTGAACTTGCCTCCTTGCGTCGCGGCGATCGCGCGCTGGTGGCTGTTGAATGCGAATTCGTCGAGCTCGTCCTTCGACAGGTTGTACTTGTTCGCTACCATCTCGGCGCCGACGAACTGGCTGAACTGGATGTTCGGGTAGCGCTCTTCCATCTTCGGGCTCTTGTAGTTACCGAGCCCGGCCTTGGCGGCGAGGATGCTCGGCGAGCCCATCGGCACGCGGGTCATCGATTCGACGCCGGCGGCGATCACGATGTCCATGGTGCCGGCCATCACCGCCTGTGCGGCGAAATGCAGCGCCTGCTGCGACGAGCCGCACTGACGGTCGACCGACGTGCCCGGGACGCTCTCCGGCAGCTTCGAGGCCAGCACTGCGTTGCGGCCGACATTGACGGCCTGCTCGCCACCCTGGCCGACGCAGCCCATGATCACGTCTTCAATCTGATCCGGCGCGGCGCCCGAACGGTCGACCAGCGCATTGATGACGGAGGCGGCGAGATCGACCGGATGCCAGCCAGCCAGACGACCTCCCTTGCGGCCGCCGGCAGTGCGAGCGGCAGCGACGATATAGGCCTCGGCCATGTGTTCTCTCCCTGAAAATGGTTGTTGGGTACGGGTTTCGGACCGCCGCGATTTAAGTGGTGGGGGAGGATTTAGTCAATCGATCAATTAACGCTTGAGCCATGTCAAACGATGCTGTAAGTCCGACAGCAATGGCAGCGCATCTCAACCATTCTGCGGCTACTAAAGTACCGGCGGCGAAAAACTCCACCGCCGAGAAGCTGTTGGTTGCCGCGGGCGAATTGATGATCGAGCGTAATTCGGTCGAGATCTCGCTGGCCGACATCGCTCAGAAATCCGGCGTCAACGCCGCGCTGGTGAAGTACCACTTCGGTAACAAGGATGGTCTGCTTCTGGCGCTGCTCGAGCGCGATGCGTCGAACGAAATGACGCATCTCGATTTCCTGCTGGCGCAGCCGCTGTCGCCGACCACCAAGATGAAGCTGCACATCGCCGGCATCATCAAGGCGTATCACCAATTTCCGTATCTGAACCGGCTGATCCACTACTTGCTGCACGGCTCCAATCGCGAAGCCGCCGACGAGGTCACCAAGTTCTTCGTCGGGCCGCTGCTCGACTTTCATCGCCGGCTGCTTGCGGAGGGTGTTGCCACCGGCGACTTTCGCGAAGTCGATTCGGTGCTGTTCTACACCACGCTGATCGGCGCTTGTGATCATCTGTTCTTCGGTCGGCAGACCATGATGCGTGCCGCCGGCGTCGGTCCGGTGACCGAAGAGGTTTGCCGTGCCTATGTGGTGCATATCGAAAAGATCGTCCTCGGTGGGTTGCTGACGAACAGAGCGCGTCAGCCTTCCGCCGCCGGATCCTGAGCTAACAAAAAGAAGAAACGACCCCACCAACTACAGAGATCTTTCAATCAAGACCCGGGACAAGCCAAGGAAATCCGAAAAACAACAATAACGCCCAAGGATCAGTTCACGGAACCTGCCCGCAAGAGGCAGGCGGAATGGAGCTTCAGGCACCCCCGGGACATTGTTCGTATCTCTATAAGAAGAAAACGCCAGGAAACGCCCAAGCAATCTGTCGGAACGCGAGCTCAACGAAACGCCACCCAAGGAGAGACCTCGAACCGGATCGGTAGCGGCCCAAGCCGCGACCTTTTGCCGGCCACAACGATCGGGGAAACGCCCAAGGGGCTGTTGAAGGCTCGGACCAACAGCGCAATAACCACGCGGGACGCATCGGCCCGACCGCTCTTAAAAGGCGGCGAGCGGTGTCGTCCGAGACCAAGCTTCAAGAAAGCGCCCAAGGAAAGGGATATCCAATGCAGTTGAAAGACGTCTCCGTTCTCATCACCGGCGGTGGTTCGGGGCTCGGCGCCGCGACCGCGCGGGCGATGGCCGCCAAGGGCGCCAAGGTTGCCGTGCTCGACATGAACAAGGACAATGCCGAGAAGGTCGCCGCCGAGATCGGTGGCGTTGCCTGCGTCGGCGACGTGTCGCAGGAAGCCCCGGTCAAGGAGGCGATCGCCAAGGCTGAAGCCGCGCACGGCATCGTCCGCGTGCTGGTGAACTGCGCCGGCATCGGCGGTGCGGTGAAGACCGTCAGCAAGAACGGCGCCTATCCGCTCGATCACTTCTCGCGCATCATCAACGTCAACCTGATCGGCAGCTTCAACTGCATCCGGCTCGTCGCCGAGCGCATGCAGAGCGCGCCGACCATCGGCGAAGAGCGCGGCGTCTGCATCAACACCGCGTCGGTGGCGGCGTTCGACGGTCAGATCGGCCAGGCCGCTTACTCGGCCTCGAAGGGCGGCATCGTCGGCATGACCCTGCCGGTGGCGCGCGACCTCGCCTCGATGAACATCCGCGTCATGACGATTGCGCCGGGCCTGTTCCTGACCCCACTGCTGATGGGTCTGTCGGAAGACGCCCGCAAGAGCCTCGGCTCCCAGGTGCCGCATCCGGCCCGCCTCGGCGACCCGTCGGAATACGCTTCGCTCGCGGTGCAGATCGTCGAGAACCCGATGCTGAACGGCGAGACCATTCGTCTCGACGGCGCCATCCGCATGGCGCCGCGCTAAACGCGCACTTCTCACCCTTTCCGTTTCGGGAGAGGGTGAGATCTTCGATCTGCGCCGCGTGTAGTTCGTGACATATTGACGATCTCTCGCGCGGCGGAATTCGAAGCACGCAGGACTGTTTCTTTCCCCGTATCTGGGAGGGGAGCGACTATCGCCGGAACGGCGATCCGACTAAACGTCGCAGCAGCGGCGTATAAGAACAAGAACTGACGGGAGTGATGGCGTGACCGAGGCCTTGCTGGTCGATCATCGTGACGGTGTCGATTGGGTCACGCTCAATCGGCCGGAGAGCCTCAATGCTCTCGATCCCAGCCTGATCGACGCGCTCAACGAATATTTTGGCCGCCTGCAGCGCGATCGGACGACACGCGTCGTCGTGCTGAAAGGCGCGGGCGCCAATTTCTGCGCCGGCCTCGACCTCAAACATGCGATGGCGCGCCGCGCCGGTGAGAACGCCACGCCCGGCGTCACCGAGTCGCTGGATTCGCAGCGCCGCATCGCCGACATCGTGATGCTGATGCGCCGCTGCCCGCAGCCGATCATCGCGCTGATCCGCGGTGCCGCGGCCGGCGGCGGCTTTGCGCTCGCTCTGGCTTCCGATGTTCGCATCGCCGGGCGCAGCGCTCGAATGAACTGCGCTTTCATCAAGCTCGGCCTCGGCGGCTGCGACATCGGCACCAGCTACTTTTTGCCGCGCCTCGTCGGTGTCTCGGTGGCGTCCGAACTGATCCTCACCGGCCGCTTCATCGGCGCCGAGCGCGCGCTGATGACCGGGCTCGTTTCTGAACTGGTGGAAGACGATCAGCTCGAAGCCGCGGCGCAGCCGTTCGTGGATGCGATGATGGCGGCTTCGCCAGTCGGTTTGCGGTTGTCCAAGGAGTGCCTCAACATGGCGGTGGATGCCGGCTCGATCGAGCAGGTGATCGCGATGGAGGATCGCAACCAGGTGCTGTGTTCGCGCTCGGAGGATTTCAAGGAAGGCGTCGCCGCGTTCCTCGAGAAGCGCAAGCCGGTCTACGGCAACCGCTGACCAAATCAACGTTGGCCCGGCAAGAGGCCGAGAAAACGGGAGACGACGACATGACTGCCAGCGCAGCCGCAGTGCTGACCAAGCCGCCCTTTCGCAAGGTGAACTGGCTACCGCGCGAGATCGACGTCGATCGCCGCGAGGGCGGCGTCATCGTGATGAAGTCGCGCTTCCCGCTGATGGATCACGATCCCAACCTGCCGATGGCGCTGGCGAAGTGGGCCAAGCAGCGTCCGGATCATATCTGGCTGGCGCAGCGCAAGGGGCCGGAGCGGCAGTGGCGCAAGGTCAGCTACGCCGAGGCCAAACGCATCGTCGACGGTCTCACCCAGGCGCTGCTTGACCTGAAGCTGCCGGAAGGCCGGCCGCTGACGGTGCTGTCCGGCAATTCGATCGAGCACGCGCTCATCATGATGGCGGCGATGCAGGCGCGGATTCCGACCGCGCCGGTGTCGCCGGCCTATTCGCTGATGAGCCACGATCATCTCAAGCTGAAGTATCTGTTCGATCTGGTGAAGCCGGCTGCCGTGATGGTGCAGGAAGGGACTCCCTTCACCAAGGCGCTACACGCGCTCGATCTGAAGGACGTCCAGGTGATCCACGTCGCCAATCCGGCCGACGGCATCGCCAGCATCGCGTTCGACGACATGGTGGCGACGCCGGTGACCGATCAGGTGGCGCAGTCGATCGCGCAGATCACGCCCGACACCGTCGCCAAGTTCCTGTTCACCTCCGGTTCGACCGGGATGCCGAAGGCGGTGATCAACACCCAGCGGATGATGTGCGCCAACGCTGCGATGATGATGCAGGTGCGGCCACGCGATCCGGACGGTCCGCCGCCGGTGCAGCTCGATTGGATGCCGTGGAATCACACCATGGGCGGCAATGCGGCGTTCAACCCGTTGTTGATCGAAGGCGGCACGCTGTACATCGACGACGGTCGCCCGGTGCCCGGCCAGATCGAAGAGACGCTGCGCAACCTGCGCGAAATCTCGCCGACCTACTACGCCAATGTGCCGGCCGGCTACGCTGCGCTGGCGAGCGCGATGGAGAAGGACGACGCGCTGTGCCGGTCGTTCTTCAAAGACATGCAGCTGATGGCTTATGGCGGCGCCCGGCTGCCCGACGATCTGTACGAGCGGATGCAGGCGCTGGCGGTGCGCGCCACCGGACACCGGCTGGTGTTCTACACCGGCTGGGGCTCGACCGAGACCTCGCCGACCTCGACCGGCACCTATTGGGACACCGAGCGCGTCGGCCTGATCGGGCTGCCGTTCCCGGGCGTCGAATTGAAGATGCTGCCGGTCGGCGACAAGTACGAACTGCGGCTGCGCGGCGTCAACGTGATGCCGGGCTATCACGGCCAGCCGGATCTCACCGAGAAGGCGTTCGACGAAGAGGGGTTCTACAAGATCGGTGATGCGGGCGTGTTCGTCGATCCGAACGATCCGGTGAAGGGCATCATCTTCGCCGGCCGGGTCGCCGAAGACTTCAAGCTGATGACCGGCACCTTCGTCCACGTCAGCACCGTGCGCACCGATGCGATCGCCGCGGCGAGCCCGGTGATCCAGGACGCACTCGTAGCGGGGCAGGACCGCGCCTATATCGGCCTCTTGGCTTGGCCCAATCTCAACGCCTGTCGGGTGATGATCGGCGATCCGAATGCGAGCTTCGAGGATGTGGTGAAGCATCCCGACGTGCTCGCGGCGCTCCGTGCCGGTCTGCAGAAGCACAACCGCGAAGTCGAAGGCGCCAGCTCGATGCGGATCGCACGGGCGATGCTGATGGTCGAGCCGCCGTCGATCGACGGCAACGAACTCACCGACAAGGGCTACATCAACCAGCGCGCCGGCCTCGAACGCCGCGCCGCTTTGGTCGAGCGGCTGTACGCCGAGCATCCGGATTCGGATGTGATGGTGCTGCAGTGAGACATGTGAACTTAACTCTCCGTCATTCCGGGGCGCGCGCAGCGCGAACCCGGAATCTCGAGATTCCGGGTTCTCGCCTGTCGGCGAGCCCCGGAATGACGGTGAAGACATTCAAGACCGACACCTAACAACAACGGGACTCCGCCCATGAATTTCGATTTCTCCGACGACCAGAAGCAACTGCGCGATCAGGCGCGGCGGTTTCTTGCCGAGAAGTGCCAGCCGAAGGCGGTGCGTGCCGTGCTCGAAGGCAAGGCGGATTACGACCGTGACCTGTGGAAGGGGCTCGCCGAGATGGGCTTCCTCGGCGTCGCAATTCCCGAGGAATACGGCGGGACCGGCGCGGGCCACCTCGAGCTTTGCGTGATCGCCGAGGAACTCGGCCGCGTGCTGGCGCCGGTGCCGTTCTCGTCCACCGTGTATCTGGCCGCCGAAGCGCTGCTGCTGGCGGGTTCGGAAGAGCAGAAGCAGAAGTGGCTGCCGAAGATTTCGTCGGGTGACGCGATCGGCACGTTGGCGCTGTTCGAAGGCACCGGCAATCCGTCGCCGGCCGCCGTCAAGCTCGCGGTGTCGAACGGCACGCTCACCGGCGCCAAGAAGCCGGTCGCCGACGGCGCAATCGCCGACTTCGCGATCGTCGCGGCGCGCACCGGCAACAGCGGCCGCGAGACTGACGTCTCGCTGTTTCTGGTCGATCTCAAGGCTGGTGGCGTCACCGCCAAGCCGCTGCAGAACGTCGATCCGTCGCGCCAGCAGGCCGAACTGACCTTCGCGGGCGCCAAGGCCGAGCCGCTCGGCGCGGCCAATGAGGGCTGGAGCATTCTATCGCGCGTGATGGATCGCGCCGCGGTGCTGATCGCGTTCGAGCAGGTCGGCGGTGCCGACCGCGCGCTGGAGATGGGCCGCGACTACGCGCTCGACCGCATCGCGTTCGGCCGGCAGATCGGCTCGTTCCAGGCGATCAAGCACATCCTCGCCGACATGTACGTCTCGGCGACGCTGGCGCGTTCGAACTCCTACTACGGCGCCTGGGCGCTCTCGACCGACGCGGCCGAGCTGCCGGAGGCCGCCGCTGCGGCGCGGATCAGCGCCACGCAGGCGTTCCAGCATTGCGCCAAGCAGAACATTCAGGTGCACGGCGGCATGGGCTTCACCTGGGAGTTCGACTGCCACCTGTACTATCGCCGCTCCAACGCGCTGGCGCTCAGCCTCGGCAGCCAGTCGTATTGGGAAGATCAGCTGATCGACCGGATGCGCCAGAAGAACGCGGCGTAACTCACGTGAACCCCATCCTGAGGAGCCCGGCGCAGCCGGGCGTCTCGAAGGATGAGGATGAACAGCTCATGGTTCGAGACGCGCGCGAGAGCGCGCTCCTCACCATGAGGGCCCGTCAGGACAAAGGTTCGCATCGATGAACTTCGACGATACCCCGCAGGAAGCCGAATTCCGCGCCAAGGCGCGCGCCTGGATCGACGCCAACGCGCCGAAGCAATACGAGGAAGAGCTGCGCAAAGCGTCGCTCGGCCGGGTCGTGCTGAAGGGCGCCAATATTCTCGAGGTCGCCAAGGCCTGGCAGAAGAAGAAGGCGGATGCGGGCTGGGCCGTTCCGCATTGGCCGAAGGAATATGGCGGCCGCGGCGCCTCGCCGATCGAGCGCGTGATCTGGCAGCAGGAAGAGGGCGTGTTCGGCAAGCTCACGGCGATGTTCATCATCGGCCAGGGCATGTGCGGTCCGACCATGATGGCCTACGCCTCGGAAGAGCAGAAGCGGCACTACCTGCCGCCGCTCGGCTCCGGCGAGAAGATCTGGTGCCAGCTGTTCTCCGAGCCGGCCGGCGGCTCCGACGTTGCGGGCCTGCGGACGCGCGCCGAGAAGGACGGCGACGACTGGATCATCAACGGCCAGAAGATCTGGACCTCCGGCGCGCACTACTCGGATTACGGCATCCTGATCACCCGCACCGACCCGACCGTGCCCAAGCACAAGGGTCTGACGATGTTCTTCCTCGACATGAAGAGCGAAGGCGTCGAGGTGCGGCCGATCAAGCAGGCCAACGGCAATTCCGACTTCAACGAGGTGTACTTCACCAACGTGCGGATTCCGGACAGCCAGCGCCTCGGCGCCGTCGGCGACGGCTGGAACGTGTCGCTGACGACGCTGATGAACGAGCGCATGTCGATCGGCGCCAACGTCGCGACCGGCTTCCCGGAGCTGTTCGATTATTGCTCGTCGCTGACGTTCGACGGCGCGCCGGCGCTCGACGATCGCGCGGTTCGCAGCAAGCTTGCGAACTGGGCGGTGAAGGCCAGCGGCCTGCGCTACACTTCGTTCCGGTCGATCTCGGCGCTGTCGAAGGGCCAGCGTCCGGGTCCGGAGAACTCGATCGGCAAGCTGGTCGCCGGTTCGATGATCCAGGAAGTCGCGATGTACGCGCTCGATCTGCAGGGCGCCGCCGGCGTGCTCAGCGGGCCGGAGGATGCTGAGGTCGCCGGCCGTTTCCAGGCGATGCTGCTGCGTTCGCCGGCGACCCGCGTCGAAGGCGGCACCGACGAGATCCTGCGCAACATCATCGCCGAGCGCGTGCTTGGCCTGCCCGGTGACATCCGCGTCGACAAGGACGTGCCGTTCAACCAGATCCCGACCAAGGGGCGAGCTTAAACGATTGCCGCATGCGCGGCACTTCATCCTGAGGAGCCCGGCGTAGCCGGGCGTCTCGAATAATGAGCCGAATAACTCATGGTTCGAGACGCGCGATGCGCGCTCCTCACCATGAGGGCCGAGACAAGAACAAAGTGACGAGAGGCTGAGATGAATTTCGACGATACCCCGCAGGAAGCCGAGTTCCGCGCCAAGGCTCGCGCGTGGATCGATGCCAACGCGCCGAAGCAATACGAAGAGGAATTGACCAAGTCCGGCCTCGGCCGCATCAGCCTGAAGAGTGCCGACATCGTCGAGGTCGGCAAGGCGTGGCAGAAGAAGAAGGCCGAGGGCGGCTGGGCCTGCCTGACCTGGCCGACCGAATATGGCGGCCGCGGCGCGACGCCGATCGAGAAGGTGATCTGGCAGCAGGAAGAGGGCGTTTACGGCAAGCTCACCCAGCCGTTCCAGATCGGCGAGGGCATGTGCGGCCCGACCGTGATGGCTTACGGTGCCGAGGAGCATAAGCGCCGTTACTTGCCGAAGCTCGCCTCGGGCGAAGAGATCTGGTGCCAGCTGTTCTCCGAACCCGCCGGCGGCTCCGACGTCGCGGGTCTGCGCACCCGCGCCGAGAAGGATGGCGACGACTGGATCATCAACGGCCAGAAGATCTGGACCTCCGGTGCGCACTACTCGGACTACGGCCTGCTGATCACCCGCACCGACCCGAATGTGCCCAAGCACAAGGGCCTCACCATGTTCTTCCTGGACATGAAGAGCCCGGGCGTCGAGGTGAAGCCGATCAAGCAGGCCAACGGCATGCAGGAATTCAACGAGGTGTTCTTCACCAACGTGCGAATTCCGGACAGTCAGCGTCTGGGCGCCGTCGGCGATGGCTGGAACGTGTCGCTGACCACGCTGATGAACGAGCGCATGTCGATCGGCGCGCGGCTTGCCACCGGCTTCCCGGAGATCTTCGCGTTCTGCAATGATCTGGTGACGGAGAACGGCCCGGCGATCGACGATCCGGCGGTGCGCAGCAAGCTGGCGAACTGGGCCGTGAAGGCCAGCGGCCTGAAGTACACGTCGTATCGCTCGATCTCGGCGTTGTCGAAGGGCCAGCGCCCGGGTCCGGAGAACTCGATCGGCAAGCTCGTTGCCGGCCCGATGCTGCAGGACATCGCTGCGTTTGCGATGGATCTGGAAGGCGCTGCGGGCGTGTTCACCGATCCGGCCGAGGCCGAAGCCGGCGGCAGCTTCCAGGCGATGCTGCTCGGCTCGCCGTCGATGCGGATTGCCGGCGGCACCGACGAGATCCTGCGCAACATCATCGCCGAACGCGTCCTCGGCCTACCCGGTGATATCCGCGTCGACAAGGACGTGCCGTTCAACAAGATCCCGACCAAGGGGCGGTAAGGCGATCATCAAGAGCGGGCCGTCATTCCGGGGCGCGAGCAAAGCTCGCGAACCCGGAATCCCGAAGTTGTTGACATCGATCGATGAGCTGTGCGCGTTTCAGATTCCGGGTTCGCTCACTTCGTGAGCGCCCCGGAATGACGACCATCGAGCAATGAGGCCATGATGACCGACGCTGCCGCGACCACCGCTCCGATCGACGTCCTCGAAGACCTGATGGCAGCCCGCTATTCATGCCGCGGGTTTCGGCCCGATCCGGTACCGCGCGCGACGATCGAGCGGATCCTGGGGGCGGCGCAGAAGACCGCGTCGTGGTGCAACAGCCAGCCGTGGCAGGTGGTGATCACCTCGGGCGAGGCGACGGCGAAGTTTCGCGACGTGATCTATCCGGCTGCCGCCAGCGGTGCGCCGATGTCCGGCGATTTCGAGTTTCCGCGCGAGTATCGCGGCGTCTATCTCGACCGTCGCCGCGAGAGCGGCTTTCAGCTCTACAACGCGGTCGGCATTGCCCGCGGCGACAAGGCCGCGGCCGCCCAGCAGGCGCTGCAGAATTTCAGTTTCTTCGGCGCGCCGCATGTCGCGATCATCACCACCGATGAGGCGCTCGGCGTCTATGGCGCGGTCGATTGCGGCGGCTATGTCACATCTTTCATGCTGGCCGCCCAGGCCCTCGGTGTCGCTACCGTGCCGCAGGCCGCGCTGGCGTTCCATGCCGGCGTCGTCCGCAAGCACTTCGGCCTCGGCGACGACCGCCGGGTCGTTTGCGGCATTTCGTTCGGCTACGCCGACCCCGACCACAAGGCCAACTCCTACCGCACCAACCGCGCCGCGCTCGGCGAGGTCGCGACGTTCGTGGAGTAGCTGCTGCGCCGCCGAGTTCGAACCTCTCCCCGCGCGGGGAGAGGTCGGATCAGCGCGCAGCGCTGAGCCGGGTGAGGGGGCGTTTCCGCTCAGCCGAGAGTCCGCGACTCGCGTCGCCCCTCACCCCAACCCTCTCCCCGCAAGAGCGGGGCGAGGGAGTGCGCTGCCGTTGTGGCACTGGCATCCCATGCTGATTATCGAGCGAAGCCAAGTACAGCTTCTCCACGTCATTCCGGGCTCGCGAGCTGCGCTCGCGACCCGGAATGACGACGGAGAGTCTGCGAAGCATGAGTTTCAAAACCGCGGCGCACGCTTTTCCGTGAACGCTGCGATGCCTTCTTTGATCTCGTCGCTGCGCATCGAGGCGCGGGCGCGGGTGTCGGCGGCTTGTTCGTCGAACGCGGCGCGGGCGAATTCGTTGATGGCGCGCTTCATGCCGGCGACCGCGTTCGGCGCGTTGCCGGCCAGCGTCGTCGCCAAGGCGTCGACCTCGCGGTCGAGCCGGTCCATCGGCACCATCGCGGTGAGATAGCCGATCCGCAGCATCTCGGCCGCTTCGATCCGCTGCGCGGTGAGGAACAGCCGCTTGGCGTTGTCGATGCCGAGGCGGGAGACGTAGCGCTTGATGCCGCCCGGATAGTAATGCAGCCCGAGCCTTGCGGCCGGCATGAACATCTCGGCGGTGTCGACGCCGATGCGGAAATCACAGGCCAGGGCCAGATCGGTCGAACCGCCATAGACGCCGCCGTTGAGCCGGCAGATCGTCGGCACCCGCAGATCCTCGAGCCGGTTGACCACGACTTCGAACGCCGACCCGGGGGATTCGGCCTCGACCTCCGCGGTGGCGCGCTCGGCGACCTCGCCGAGATCGAAGCCCGCCGAGAATGCCCGGCCGGTGCCGGTGAGCACCAGCACTCGCACCGCCGGATCGGCATCGAGCCGCGCGAACTGATCGAGCAGGGTGGCGAGGTCGTCCGGCTGCAGCCGGTTGAGGTGCTTGGGGCGGTTTAGTCGGATGGTGGCGCGAGGACCGTCGATGGTCAGCACCGGCGCGCTGGCAGTGTCGCTGTCGGACATTGGTCAGGTCTCCTGATCGGAAGCGGGCGGCTGCCGGAACGGCGCCGGGCCCTTCAAAGACCGCGGACAACGCCGCGGCGGATGGGAAAATAGGCCGGGCAAACTGCCCGCCGGCCGGGCGCCCGTCAACTCGCCGGGGCGCGGAAGGGGCTCGGGCGCCGCTCGCGCAATCTGCGCCTGCTGTTTATAATTCCGTCCGCACCAGCGTGTAGGGGAGAGCGGCAGCCGGAAGGGCGGCTATCTCTCGGATCGCTTCCGCCGGCTTCGGCGCCTTCGATTGCAAGACAACGGTGGGTCCCACATGGATATGTCTCTCATCGCCCAGAATGCCGGCATGGCGAGCAGCGTGTTCGCGACCATCTTTGTGCTCGCCACCGCCACGATGCGGACGATGATTCCACTGCGGGTGTTCGGCATTCTGACCAACCTGCTGCTGATCGCGGTGTCGATCCCGACCCACAACTATCCGACGCTGGCGCTGCACGCGGTGCTGCTGCCGCTCAACGCCTGGCGGCTGCACCAGATGCTGCAACTGGTGCGCGACGTGAGGAAGTCGGTGAACAGCGACCTGTCGATGGATTGGCTGAAGCCGTTCATGACCGAGCGTAAATGCGCCACCGGCGAAGAGCTGTTCTACAAAGACGAGCGCGCCGAGGAGATGTTCTACATCGTCAGCGGCCGCTTCCGTCTGGTCGAATCCGGCATCGAGCTGCCGGTCGGCGCCATTGTCGGCGAGCTCGGCATGCTGTCGCCGACCCACACGCGGACGCAGACGCTGGAATGCGTCGAAGCCGGTACGGTGCTCGGCGTCAGCTATCGTCAGGTCGAGGAGCTGTACGTGCAGAACCCGGAATTCGGATTCTATTTCTTGCGCCTCGCCAGTGCGCGGCTGTTCGAGAACATTGAATCACTGCAGGCCCGATTGGCTGCGGTCGCGCCGCCGCCGCGGACCGACGCCGTCGGCCGGACCGCCTGAGGGCTGCGGCGTTGGCCGGCTACATCGACGCGCTGCGCTTCACGCTCGCCGAAATGCTCGGCGAGAATGATCGCGTCGTCGTGCTGAACGCACCGGCCACAGCGTCGCCGCCGATTGCGCAGGCGCTGGAGGACGCTGCCGCCCGGCTGGTGAACTATCAAGGGCGCCGCTATGCGCGGCTGTATCTCGACCGGATCAGCCGATTCGTCGGGCGGCGCGAAGTCGACGACGCGATGTTGCTGCGGATCGCCGAGCTGCTGGCGATGCGGATGGCCTACGAAGACCCGATTCGGATTGCGCAGCTCACGCTGCAGGAAGCGGCGAGCGCGCCGTCCGGCCGTGCGATGCCGCGGATCGACCGTAGATGCCGGTTTCGAATCGACGAAGTGGTGGCGGCGCTGCCGGTGGTGGTGGCCGATCCAACGCTCAAAGTGCTGGACTATCTCGGCTGGCTGCACATGCCGGTGAAGATGCGCTTCAACGGCAGCGGATGGCTCGGCATTCGCAAGCTGCGGATCATCTCCTGGTTGCGGCGCTGGCGGTTGCTGTCAATTCGCTATGCCAACGAGCGCAAATGGGTGGAGCGCTGGCTGCACATGATCGACCGCAGCCTCGCTGTCCGTCCCGACGCGGTGACCGCGGTGGTTGAAAGCGCCACCATGGTCCGCGGCTATGGCGATGGCTATCGTTACGGCATGGCGAACTGGACATTGATCATCGACGCGCTGGTGAAGCCGGCGGTGAACGGCACGCTGCCGCTGCCGGATCTGGCACAGGCGATTGCGGAGGCGCGTGCCGCCGCGCTGCCGGATCGCAAACAGACCAGTTTGAAGCGCGCGATCGAAGCCATCAGGGCAAGGTGCGATGCGATGCCAATTCAGGCCGCGGCGTCATGATCGCGCCGATCATGCCACCCGGCTACCGTTTGTGTGCGGTGCGTGCGCGACGGGAATTGCACAGCCATATGAAGGCCGTACGCTGGCAGCCACGTGCATTCGGCCGCGAGAAATGTCATAAAACTGCGCTGGTCGATGCCGACCGGCTGCGATGCGAAGCCTCTGCGCGGGAGGGCGGGCGATCGGACTGTCGGGCCCCGACAGCCGCCGCCATCACCGCCCGCAAGGCCCAAGCGAAGGTGCGAGCTTGATCCTTCCCGATTTGTCGTCGTCGATTGCGGTGGGCGCACTGATCTATTGGATGCTGCTCCTCACCATCAAACACGTGTTCGCGGATTTCATTTTCCAGAACAAGTGGATGGCGATGGGCAAGGACGCCAAGACCGGGTGGGCGCTGCCGCTGCTTGCGCATTGCAGTGTGCATCTGGTGATGACGACGCTGCTCATGCTGATCCTTGCGCCGCGTTACTGGTACATCGGCGTGATCGATTTCCTGATCCATCTCGCGATCGATCGGCTGAAGGGCTTCCTCGTTGCCACTTACGACGTCACCAATCAGGATCGCTGGTTCTGGTGGCTGATTGGCACCGATCAGGCGCTGCATCACTTGACCGGCTTCGGCCTCGCCATCGTCCTTGCCGCAAATCCGTGAGACGTTAGCCCGGTCCGAGTAGTACGACCGGTTTTGCAATCCGCCGGTTCCGCACTCCGTCAATTTGTCAGCGCGGTGTGCACGAAAAACTCACGATCAGAATCAATCGGACCGTTCAATCCGCAGGATTACTCGTGTTCGAGGCTGCTCCACGTAGTTGTACGCGGTGCGGCGTTAACGGCTGCATGACTTGCGACTGATTAGCGTCGTTGCGATCAGCAGGGGATGCTGACCGCACGCGACGTCGTGGCGGATAACCCGAAGTTCCGGTGCAATGGCCCGCCATTTGGAATCGCAGCTCGACTTCATCTTCTTCTTCTATGGGCTGTCGTTCATCCTGCTCGGCGCACTGTGTCTCGTGCTCGCCCGGGGGCAAGACGACGATCGTGGAGCCACGATCCGCTGGATCGGACTGTTCGGCTGCGTCCACGGCGCCAACGAATGGCTCGACATGCTCGCTCTGATCGCGGGCGATGGCACCGAGTTCATGGTGGTCCGGACGGTGGTCTTGATCGTGTCCTTCATGCTGTTGGCCGAGGCGGGACGGAAGGGGGGGGAGACGCACGGCCTGCCGATGCCCGGGCCGTGGATTTATATCCCTATCCTCATAGGCATCGGCGCGATCGGCTTTGTCGACGGGTTGGCCTCGGCGAAGGCGGCGGCGCGCTATCTGCTTGCCGCGCCCGGCGCGGTCCTCGTTGCCTTCACGGCGTTCACGGGCCGAAACGACGACATTCGGATCAATCGGCCGCTGATGGTCGGTGTGACGATCGCCTTCGCCGGTTATGCCGTGGCGGCCGGCATGATCGTCGAGTTCGCACCGTTCTGGCCGGCCAACAGCTTCAATCAGGAGACGTTTCTACGCGTCACCGGCGTGCCGATTCAGCTCGTTCGTGGGCTGATCGCGGTAGCGCTTGCGGCGCTGGTCTGGGCGGCCTGGGGCCGCCGGGTGATGGAGAAGCTGGATTATCCCGGCTATTCGCTGCACTTGAAACGCCAGTTTATCGGTGTGCTCACGACCCTGCTGCTGGTCTTGGCGCTTGGCTGGGCGCTGACGAACTATCTCGGCGAGATCTATCGCGAGGGGGTCGAGGGCGAAGCGACCGGCGACGTTACTCTGCTGGTCAGCGGCCTCGAACGCGAAACCGCGATCGCCGACGCAATGGTGAAAGCGCTCGCGGCGTCGCCATCGGTCCAACCGATGTTGGCTGGGCGGGAAGGCAACCGTGTAGCCGAGCTGTCGCTGCTCGAACTCGATGCCGGAGTCATACAGGCGACCCGTGGCCTGATCGTCAATCGTGCCGGGGATATCGTCGGATCGTCAGATTCGTCGGATCAGAGCTGGCTGGGCATGCCGAACCTACGCTCGGTCGATTGGTTCGAGCAGTCGATCGCCGGCCGGGCCGTGCACCAGATCCGGGTCGATCCGCCACAGCGCCTGCGAACTTATCTGACCGCTTCCCCGATCCGCGATGCCCATGGAGAAATTCAAGGCGTCGCGATGCTGGAGACGTCGCTGGAAACACTTGCGGAGCTGATGACCCGCTTCGACCAGGCATTTTTTGTCGTCGATGCACGTGGGCTGGTCGTCATTACCAACCGCCGCGACGAACTGTTCCGAACGCTGTGGCCGCGGCCGGATCTGCCGCGTCTTCAGATCGCCGAACAGTTTGGAGCGTCGGGACGCCCGATGCTGGCTCGCGAAATCTTTGGCGGCGACTGGGTCGAGTTCGGCGGGCGACGCAGCTACGTGCTGCGGCAGCCGATCGACGGCACCCAGATGTCGCTGATCCTCGCCATTCCGGTGAAGGGGATCTTCGCCAGCCGGCTGCTCGGCATCATCATCACGCTTCAGGTCGCGATCGCTGCGCTGTTCTATTTCTTCGGCATGGACCGCGGGGTGCGGGACCGTTTCGAGCGCCAGCTTCGCGAGGAACTGCTGATCCAGACCGAAGATCTCGCCCGCCAGGCGGCCACGGACTCGCTGACCGGCTTGGCGAACCGGATGAAGTTCGATGCCCGCTTGAACGAGGAGTTGTCGCGGTCGCTGCGTAGCGGAAGACCGTTCTCGCTGATCATCTTCGACATCGATCACTTCAAGGAAGTCAACGATATCTACGGTCATCCGGTCGGCGACCAAGTGCTGGTCCGGCTGTCGCGGACCGTCGACGCGAGCGTTCGGCAGGCGGACCTGTTGGCGCGCTGGGGTGGCGAAGAATTCGCGATCCTGCTGCCCGACACCGACGCGGCGGCGGCCTATGAAACCGCCAAGAAGCTACGCCTGCTGGTCGCGCATACCATCTTCGAGCATGTCGGCACGATCACCGCGAGCTTCGGCGTTGCCCAGGTTCTGCCCGGCGATCATGCCGACACGTTGGTGGCACGCGCCGACAATGCGCTGTACCGGGCCAAGCTGAACGGCCGCAACCGGGTCGAACTCAGCCTGCCGGTGATCGAAGTCGTGGAGCTTTCGCCCACCGCGTAACGCACGAAGCGTAGCCCCGCGCTCCTTGTGTTGGATCAGCAGCCATCCGTCAGGCGTGGAGTTCGCGCATCGATCTCGTGTTGGCCGGGTTTGTTCCGGCCAGCAGCCAGTTTTCCGCGACTTTTGCTCCCGGACGTGAATCCGCGGGTCAAGCCCGGGCAGGACGCGGGCCTGTAGCATTCTCTACGAGTGTCTGGCCGGGCTCTCAGGCGCTCAGTCGATCCTCTGGCCCCGGCGCGGAACTCTCGTTCGGGGCCTCCTGCTTCTGCAGGTGTGGGGCCAGCTTGGCATTGGCCTTCATGAATTGCTGCTGCCACGCCATGCCGTCTTCGAGCACGCGCGCCGTCGCGCCGCCGAGCCAGTCCTGATACTCGCGGAACGCATCGAGCGGCGTTGTCGCTTCGCCGATCCTCCGGGCCGCTTCGAGAGCGGCGCGGGTTCCAATTCGCCGGCGCTCGAACCAGCCGTCGGCAAACTCCTTCATGCTGTCGAGGACGGTTGCCTCGCCTTCCCAGAACTTGATGCCCATCGGGGCGTAGGTCTTGGCGGCGGGCTGTAACAGGTTGGGAAATAACGAGACCGGATCAGCCATGTGTACTCTCCATCGTGAAGATGAACGAACTCACTGAACCGAAAGCCGCTCAAGGGCGGCACTTGAATAGTTAACCGATTAGATGGCGACGTCACGACGAAACTGCAGGTCGTCGCAAATCGTGATCGCCGTTTAGTTCCATGCGTCTCGCGCAACGGCTGGTGTGGGTATCAGGTTGTGTAGTTAAGAGGTCCTTAACAAAATCAGCCGCATCCTTGCGATCACAACCTGTTCGGGAGAACGCCGATGTGGTCCAGCCGTGAAGCTTTCGAGAACGACGCTTGCCCGGTCCGCGAGGAACTGCTGGGCCAGATGTACCGAGCTAACGAAAACGGGCTGTCGCAACTCGTCGACAGCGTGTCCGGCGATGTCCGGGCGATGTTGGCGCTGTTTTGCTATCGTCGCGCTCATCTGCAGCCGTTGGCGCTGGCCGTCGCTGCGACCTGTGACGAGCGCGACCTGATCCAGGCCGGCGGACGAGCGGGTTCCGTGCTGTATGCCCTGGCCCATGAAAAACGCTCGCCGCGGGTGAGCGGTTACACACAGCGCAAATCGATTACGCTTTCGACTGCGCCGCTCGCCAGTTTCGCCCCGCTCGATCAGGAGACGGATGTGGAACTCGACGGTCAGCCGGCGCCGGACGCCACCAACTGATCGAACTCAGTCCGTGATCGCGGCGGGAAGCGGCGGGAGCCGGAACTTCCGCCGCGCCATCAGGCATTCGGGATCGCCGGGCTGGCAGTCGCGGCAGACCTCGGGTCGCAGCGCGTAGATCGTGCAGGCGGTCGCCTGACCGATCGTCCCGCTCAGCGCGGCGCAGCGATTGGCTTCGCAGCGCATTCCCGACAGCCGCTGATTGACCAGCGCGGCCGGGATCGCGTCCAGCGCGGCGTCGTCCTCGATCGTGAAGCGCGGCCAGTTTTCCGAATAGCCGCAGCAGGCGCCGCAGCTCTGGCACGGGTTTTCAGCTTCAATCGGGGGAAGGGCGTTCATCGCCTCTCTTTATCCCGCTCCGGCCGGGTGCGAAACCGGCCGCCTGCGCGGATCGGCCAACCATTATTCCCGCGGCTGCGTGGCCGCCGCGAGCAGCGCCTCCAACTCGGCGATCCGAATGTCGCGCGTCGTGATCGCGGCGGCGACGTCCGCCGCATCAAACTTCTGCGGGATATGCTGCGGGCAATTGCTGTCCCAGGCCTCGACCTCGAACAGGATCGCCTGTTCAGGTCTTGCCTTGTAGCCCTTTGGCATCAGCCGCGCGACCAGCTCGGGATCGTCCTCGATCACCTTGGCGCGGCCCCAGATCTTGATCCGGCGCCGGTGCGCATAGTCAATCACGAACAGATAGGCCTTCGGGTTTTCGGCCAGATTGCCCTGGGTAATGAACTGCTGGTTGCCCTTGAAGTCGGCGAAACCGATGGTGTGCTCGTCGAGGATGTGAAGGAAGCCGGCGGGCCCGCCGCGATGCTGAATATACGGCTGCCCGTCTGCGCTGGCGGTGGCGAGCAGTACGCTGGTCTGGGCGCGGAGGAAGGCGGCCAAATTGTCGTCGATGGTGGTGGACCAGCCGCCGTTGCGTTCGACGCGGGCATAGGCGTCGCGCGATCCCTTGCGCGCCTGGATCGCCTTGACGGTCGGCGTGAACGCGATGTCGCTGGAGACGTGCAGTGCTTCGGTCATGTGACCCTCCTGCTTGATGCCTCCCGACAGATCGTTCTTTCCTTGGACGGAAACAATCAGTTGATTTGACACTTCATTGTTGCGCCCCTCGAAATAGTGGCATGGACCGATTGGACACGATGACGGCGTTTGTGGCCGTCGCCGACCTGAAAGGCTTCGCGCCGGCTGCGCGAAGACTCGGGCTGTCGCCCTCCGCGGTGACCCGGATGGTTGCGGCGCTGGAAGAGCGTCTCGGCACCCGGCTGTTGCAACGGACGACACGCTCGGTCGCGCTGACCGATACCGGCGCTCGCTATTTGGAACGGGTGCGGCGGATCTTGGCCGACGTCGAAGAGGCCGACACCTCCGCCGCGGCCGAGCGCGTCACCCCATCTGGCAGGCTGGTCGTTTCGGCTCCCGTCGGCTTCGGCCGGCGTCATGTCGCGCCGCTGCTGTCGGACTATCTGCGACGCTACCCGGAGGTGACCGGCGAGTTGCGGCTGTCGGACCTGATGATCAACCTGGTCGAGGACGGTGTCGATTGCGCGGTCCGGATCGGACATCTGTCGGATTCAAGCCTGGTGGCGCGGCAGCTCGGCGCCATGCGCCGGATCGTGGTGGCCTCGCCGGCCTATTTGGCGGCGCGCGGCGTTCCGGCCACGCCGGCAGAGATCGCGGCGCATGATGTGATCCACTTCGGACAGACCGGCGCGCCGGCCGGCTGGCACTTCGTCGTCGACGGCCGCGATGTCCGCATCGCCTGCACGCCGCGCCTCGTCAGTAATGTTGCCGACGTCGCGATCCTGGATGCCGAGCGGGGCGGCGGCCTGACCCGCGTGCTGGCCTATCAGGCAGCGGACGCGATCGCGGCAGGGCGGCTGCAGATCGTGCTGGCGAACTACGAAGTGCCACCGTTGCCGATTGCGATCGTCTATCCAACCTCGCGGCTGTTGTCGGCGAAGGTTCGGGCTTTCATCGATCTTGCAGCGGAGACGAGCGACTGGCGCTTCGCCGGTGATGGGAAGAGGAGCAGGGTGTGACGGCGGATCTGTTCGACGGTCTCGACGACGCGCCGCGACGGGAAGACATCGCGCCGGGTGCTGCGCTGCTCAGCGGTTTTGCCCGCGCAAACGAGCGCGAACTGCTCGCCGCGATCGACGCGGTGGTGGCGCGTGCGCCGTTCCGCCACATGATGACGCCGGGCGGTCACACGATGAGCGTGGCGATGACGAGCTGCGGCTCCGTCGGCTGGGTCACCGACCGCCGCGGCTATCGCTACTCGCCGAACGATCCGGACAGCGCGACGCCGTGGCCAAAGATGCCTGCGGTGCTCCGCGATCTTGCGCAGCGCGCCGCCGCTGACGTCGGCTTTGCCGGCTTCGATCCGGACGCCTGCCTGATTAATCGCTACGTGCCCGGCGCCAAGATGGCGCTGCATCAGGACAAGGATGAAGCCGACTTCTCGGCGCCGATCGTGTCGGTGTCGCTCGGCCTGCCGGCGACTTTTCAGTTCGGCGGCATGGCCCGCAGCGACAAGCCGCGACGCTATGAGCTGCGTCATGGCGATGTGCTGGTGTGGGGCGGCCCGTCGCGGCTGGTGTATCACGGCGTGCTGACGCTGAAGGACGGCGAGCATCCGCTGCTCGGCCGACAGCGGATCAATCTCACCTTCCGCAAGGCGCTGTAGCGCGCGCTAGCCCTTCGGCCGCTTGTCGAACACCCGCCGGGCCTTGCCGAGCGAGCGCTCCAGCGTGTCGGGCGGCACCACCTTGATGGTGGTCGAGATGCCGATGGTGTTCTTGATGTAGGCGGCGACCCGCTCAGCGTGCGGCACCAGCCCGGCGCCGTCCCAGCTCTCGGCGCGCGCTTCGGCCAGCACCGTCATCTCGTCCATCCGGCCTTCGCGGGTCAGCTCGATGATGAAGTGGCCGCCGCACCAGTCGGTGCCGAGCAGCACTTCCTCGATCTGGGTCGGAAACACGTTGACGCCGCGCAGGATGATCATGTCGTCGGAGCGGCCGGTGATCTTTTCCATGCGGCGCATGCCGGGGCGCGCGGTGCCGGGCAGCAGCCGCGTCAGGTCGCGGGTGCGATAGCGGATCACCGGAAAGGCTTCCTTGGTGAGCGAGGTGAACACCAGTTCGCCTTTCTCGCCATCCGGCAGCACGTCGCCGGTGTCGGGATCGATCACTTCCGGATAGAAGTGATCCTCCCAGATGTGCAGGCCGTCTTTGGTCTCGACGCATTCCTGCGCGACGCCGGGGCCGATCACTTCCGACAGCCCATAGATGTCGGTCGCATCCATGTCGAACGCCTGCTCGATCTCGGCGCGCATCGCATTGGTCCAGGGCTCGGCACCGAACACGCCGTATTTCAGCGAGGATTGCCGCGGGTCGAGGCCCTGGCGTTTGAATTCATCGAGGATCGCCAGCATGTAGCTCGGCGTTACGGTGATGACGTCGGGGCGGAAGTCGTTGATCAGCTGCACCTGCCGTTCAGTCATGCCGCCGGACACCGGAACGACGGTGCAGCCGAGCTTTTCGCCGCCGTAGTGCGCGCCTAGGCCGCCGGTGAACAGGCCGTAACCGTAGGAGTTGTGAATGATCATGCCGCGCCGCGCACCGGCGGCGCGCAGCGAGCGGGCCATCACGGTGGCCCAGGTGTCGATGTCCTTCTGCGTGTAGCCGACCACGATCGGCTTGCCGGTGGTGCCGGACGACGCGTGGACGCGCACCAGGTTTTCGCGCGGCACCGCGAACATCGCGAACGGGTAGTTGTTGCGCAGATCGGTCTTCACCGTGAACGGAAACTTCGACAGATCGGAGAGCTGGCGGAAGTCCGACGGATGCACGCCCTTGCGGTCGAACGCGGCTTTATAGTGCGCGACGTTGTCGTAGGCGTGCTTCAGCGACCAGGCCAGCCGCTTGGTCTGCAGCGCGACGATCTCATCGCGCGAGGCGCGCTCGGCGTCGTCGAGCTCCGGATTGTAAGTACCCGGCTTGATCTGGTGCACGGTTGCGGCCATCGCCGTCTCCTTCCTCAGCGTGGGTCTGGTTGTTGCGGTGGCACTAGCGTGCCGCCGATCGAGCGCGAATGGCCGCGGAATTCGGCGATCACCGTCTGGCCCGAGCTGACGCGGACGTCGTAGATGCCGCTGCGGCCGGAGCGCGACACTTCGCGCGCTGTCGCGACCAACCGGGCGCCGAGTTTCCCGGGGCGGATGAAGGTGATCGCGCCCTGCGCCGCGACCGTCGAGTCGTTGTAGGAATTGCAGGCGTAGGCGAAGGCCGAGTCGGCGAGGGTGAAGATGAAGCCGCCATGGGCGATGCCGTGGCCATTGACCATGTCGGTGGTCACCGTCATCGCCAGCGTGGCGAAGCCGGCGCCGATCTCGACGATCTCCATGCCGAGCGCCTTGCTGGCGTGATCGTTGGTCCACATCGCATCGGCGCAGGCCCGCGCCAGTTGGTCGGGCGATAGTTCGGCCTGGGTCTGCGGAGCCGCCACGGTCACTGCGGGCTCCTGCAGGCGCAGTACAGCGACATGGCGCAAGGCCACGACGCCTGATCGGCGATCAGGTCGGTCACGTTTCTCTCCCTCACGTCGCGGGCTTTCGCAAAGCCTCTTGAATTGAACGATCGGTCAGTCAATTATTAGCCCAAGCAATCATCGTGTCAACGGCCGGCGCGGACGTCAAACCGCGCTGTGATCGCGGACCGCACTCGGGGAGAGACGCCATGACCGCCATTCTGCAAAGCCTGGCCTGCGATCGCTGGGAGACGCCGGCGACCGGGCTGGTCGATATTCCGAGCGCGATCGACGGCCGCGTCGTGGCGCGTGCGTCCAGTGCGGGACTCGATTTCGCGGCAATCGCCCGCCACGCGCGGCAGGTCGGCGGGCCAAAGCTGCGGGCGATGACGTTTCATCAGCGCGCCGATATGTTGAAGGCGCTCGGCGCTTACTTGGGCGAGCGCAAGGAGCAGCTCTACGCCCTCGCGGCCGATACCGGCGCCAACCGCCGCGACAACGCCATCGATATCGAGGGCGGTCTGGTCACGCTCGCGGCTTTCGCGTCGCGCGGCCGCCGCGAATTGCCGGATGCGAGCTTCATCACCGAGGGCGAGGTTGAGGCTTTGTCGAAGCACGGCAGCTTCGTCGGTCAGCACATCCTCAGCCCGCTGCATGGCGTCGCGGTGCATATCAACGCCTTCAACTTCCCGTGCTGGGGCTTGCTCGAAAAGCTCGCGCCGGCGCTGCTGGCCGGCGTGCCGGTGATCGCCAAGCCGGCGACTGCGACGGCCTACGTGGCCGAGGCGCTGGTCAAGCTGATCGACGAGTCGAAGCTGCTGCCGCAAGGCGCGCTCCAGCTCGTCTGCGGCGGCCTTGGCGATCTGCTCGATCATCTTGGCGGCCAGGATGTGATCGCTTTCACCGGATCGCTGGAGACCTCGGAGAAGCTGCGCGCGCATCCGAACGTCGCGCGCCATAGTATCCGCTTCATCGCCGAGCGGGACTCGCTGAATGCCGCGGTGCTCGGCCCCGACATCACGCCGGCCGATCCGGAGTTCGATCTGTTTGTCCGCGAGATCGTGCGCGAGATGACCGCCAAGGCCGGGCAGAAATGCACCGCGATCCGCCGCGTGCTGGTGCCGCGCGCGCAGGAGGCCGCAGTGATCGACGCGCTGAAGGCGAGGCTTGCCGACGTCAAGCTCGGCGATCCGCGCAAAGACGACAAGGCGATGGGCCCCTTGGTCAGCCGCAGCCAGCGCGAGGCGGTGCGTGCGGCGATCGCGATGCTGCAGGGCGAAGCCGAGATCGTGTTCGGCGATCCGAACGTCTGCGAAGCTGAGGGCATAGACACCCAGGCGGGTGCTTATATGGCGCCGGTGCTGCTGCGCGCGCGCGATCCGATGCAGGCCAGGCTGGTTCACGCCACGGAGGCGTTCGGTCCGGTGGCGACCGTGCTGGCCTATGATGATGTCGCCCAAGCGGTCGAGCTGGTCCGCCGAGGTGAGGGCAGCCTGGTTGCGTCGCTATTTACTTACGACGATACAATCGTCGAGCAGATGATCCTCGGTCTTGCGCCGTTCCACGGCCGCCTGCTGATCGTCGACCGTGACGATGCGGCGGAATCCACCGGCCACGGCACGCCGCTGCCGGCGCTGCTGCATGGCGGTCCGGGCCGCGCCGGTGGGGGAGAGGAGCTCGGCGGCTTGCGCAGCGTGTATCACTACACGCAGCGCACCGCGATCCAGGCGTCACCGCGGCGGCTCGCAGCACTCACCGGCACTTGGAGCCGCGGTGCGCCGGCGCCGGCGGCCGAGGTGCATCCGTTCAAGCTCAACTACAACCAGCTCGAAATCGGCCAGAGCATTGAGACCGCGAGCCGGCCGATCTCGCTTGAGGACATCGAGCACTTCGCGCATTTCACCGGCGACACCTTTTACGCCCACATGGACGAGGCGGCCGCCAAGGCCAATCCGTTCTTCCCTGGCCGCGTCGCGCACGGCTATCTGATCCTGGCGTTCGCCGCCGGCCTGTTCGTCGATCCGGCGCCGGGCCCGCTGCTCGCCAATTACGGGCTCGACAATCTGCGTTTCCTCAAGCCCGTCTCGCCTGACGACAGCATCAAGGTGAAGCTGACCGTGAAGCAGAAGTCGCCGGCGCGGCGGCCGGAATATGGCGAGGTGCGTTGGGACGTCGAGGTCGTCAACCAGAACGGCGAGCCGGTGGCGCGCTATGATCTGCTGACGATGAGCTCCCGTCCCGCGGCATAGCCGGGCGCGGCGGAATCTGGCAGAACGCGGCGCTGTTTCCTGCTGAGGCCGTCACCATGTCCGATTCTTCCGTTGCCGCTGCGATCTCGATCGAGGCGCGTTGCGTTCGCCTGCAAGACAAGGCCGCCGATGTCGCGGCGATCACGCCGGTCCTCGAGAGGCTGCCGCTGTCGCGGCGCGCGGCTTCCGAGGTGCTGATCGAGGTGAAGGCGGCGGCGGTCAATCCGTCCGACGTCAAGGCCGCGACCGGGCTGATGCCTTACGCGGTGTTTCCGCGCACGCCGGGCCGCGATTTCGCCGGTCGCGTCATCGACGGTCCTGCCGAATGGCTCGGCCGCGACGTGTTCGGCTCGTCCGGCGATCTCGGCATCCGCCGCGACGGCACGCACGCGACGCATCTCGTCGTGGAAGCCGACGCGCTGGTCGAAAAGCCGGCAAGCGTGTCGTGGGAAGAGGCCGCGGGCATCGGCGTGCCGTTCGTCACTGCGACCGAAGGCCTGCGCCGCGCTGTGCTCGCGGCCGGCGAGACGCTGGTGATCATGGGCATCAACGGCAAGGTCGGGCAGGCGGCCGCGCAGATCGCCACCTGGCGCGGCGCCAAAGTGATCGGCGTGGTGCGCAAGGCGGAGCCCTATGCGGGCCATGCCAGTGCGCCGGTGGAGATCATCGACTCGTCGTCCACCGATGTCGCCGCCAAGTTCCGCGAACTCACCGGCGGCAAGGGCGCCGACGTGGTGTTCAACACCGTCGGCGATCCGTACTTCAAGGCGGCGAACCAGTGCCTAGCCCTGCGCGGCCGGCAGATCCTGATCGCCGCCGTGCATCGCATCGTCGAGTTCGACATCCTCGCCTTCTACCGCGGCCAGCACACCTATGTCGGCATCGACACGCTGGCGTTCTCGTCGATCGCGACGGGGGAGGTGCTGCGCTCGCTCGGCGACGGCTTCGCCGGCGGGCATCTCAAGCCGTTCCCGATCGTCGATGGGGCGATCTACCCGCTGGGTCAGGCGCAGGCCGCGTATCGCGCAGTGGCTGGCTCGTCGCGCGACCGGGTGATCATCAGGCCCGATTAGTTCGTTTCGACTCGGTATCACGTCGAAGCCGTCGGACGTTTCGCCGCCGGCCAACTCATCACGTCGCGCTCACGTTTGACCCGCTTATTATACCGGCTTCCAAACAGGAACCTTGCGGCTCCGGCGATGGTTGAAGTTCCGCCGGTTGTCCCGATCGAGCGGTGACCGGCAACCACGGTGGACCGGAAACAGCAGTCCGCCAGCAGGTGGTACGTTCGCTCGTGACCGGAGACCTCTGCCGATGCTGGACAAGGTGAGCGGTGCCGATCTCGCGTTGCTGAGTACGCAGGCCCTCAAGACCCGGCTGCTGCAACTGGTCGAGGGCCAGGACGACAAGCGGCTGAGCGAAAAGCTCGCACTGCTGGACGGCACGCTCGCGCCCTATGTCGATGAGCTGACGCGGCGCAATCCGCATCCGCGCGCCGAGGATCAGGTCGCGGCGGTGATCGGGGTGTGGACGCCGGTGTGGTCGACCATCCCGTTTCACCATGCGCTGCCGGGTAGGATTCCTTCGCAGTCCTACCAGATCTTCCGTGACCGGGGCTTCTACGCCAACGTCGCGCACCATGCGCCGGGGCACCAGAACGCGCTGCTGCACAGGCTGACGCCGCTCGGGCTCGCCTGCAATCTGATGCTGGTGCAGCGCTTCGAGGTCACAGGCGGGCGGTGGCTGATCGAGAATATCGGCATCGAGGTGGCACGCGGCCGGCGCGACAAGGGCCTCAGCATCGACGATGCCGAAGCGTGGTTCGACGCGGTGCTGGCACAGAAGCTCGATCGCGCCGAAGCTCCGAACGCCACCCTGGGCGCTCCCGACTTCAGCGGCGTCGACGCGGCATCAGCGAAGCGGCTGGCGAAGTCGTTTCAGGCCAAGCCGATGATGGAGAACATCTACCTCGACGACGATCTGCGCCTGATCCGAAGCCGGCGCGAACCCGCACAGCGGCCGTCCTACACCATCGGTGTCCGCCTGCGCTGACGCGCCGACGGCCGCCGAGGCCGCCTCTTCGCGCGCCCAAGAGGCGATCCCTCGGAACCAGCAGCTTCGCCGCGTCGTCAGTTGCGATTTTGCCCCGTCGTGCCGGGACGCAAGCGCCAGCTCGGGAACCGGAGCCCGAGCGGCTGCGCTGTCGTCGCTGATTTGCTGAGCTGGCTGTTCGCCGCCCGCTAGGCTCGACCGGGAGCCCGTATTCCGGAGCCGCCGCCGTGCGTGAGGATAGGCGTGGGCCCCCAATACGCCGCTTGCCTTCGGTCTCCCGAATTGAGGTCAGCGGCCGGTGTAGCAGTCATTGCCGCACCACGCTTCCCGGTAGTCCAGCTTGGGGTGGGAGCGGGCATTGCCCGGCCAGCATCATTGCTGTGGGTGGCGGGAAATGACCTTAAGCGGACCTCTCGGACGCGGCTACATTGCGCAGCTAACAGTCTAGCGTAGGCGGCTGGGCCGAAGTGATCCCCTCTGACTAGGTATTTCAGATATCCACACTCGGTCTGTGGAAAATCAGTCACTAGGTCGCTAAAGCATCCAGGATCCAGCTCTTTTCAAAGGCCGTGAGTATTTCACGCCGGCTCTTTGCTTCTTCGATCAGACGCTTGCGCAATGTGTCGATTGTGTCGTCGCCAGCTTCAGCACGTCGCGATAGGACGGCGCCACGGTGACGCGGTCGATCAGGCCCTTCTGCTGTAGCAGCCGGTGCGCCTCCGGCAGATTATAGCAGGGCAGGTACATGAACAGATGATGCTCGGCGTGGTAGTTGACCCAGTATGGCGCGATCAGCGCGCGCTCCAGCGGATTGGCCAGTGTGGTGCGGGCCTGGCTGAACGGATCAGTGCTGGTCGAGGTGCAGGCGTGTTCGGCGATGTTGCGCACCCGCGTCACCAGCGGCAGCCAAGTCGCCATCGCCACCAGCCAGACGCCGACGAACCAGATGCCGGCGCCGGCCAGCCAGAACAGCACCAGCAAGACGGCGTTGGCCGCGAGGAAGCGCTGGGTTCGCGCCTTGCCGCTGGCGACGAAGCTGTCGTGCTTCGGCGCGCCGCTGTCCGCCGGCGCGAACAGCGCCTTCAGCGCCGGCAGCCGCTGCTTGACGAAGGTCTGTCCGGTGAGGTCGCGGATCGCCTTGCGGACAAAGCTGTCCTTGCTGATCGGGAACGGCGCCGACAGCACCAGGTCGGGGTCCTCCGGCTGCTGGGTGTATTTGTGATGCTGCAGATGATAGCGCCGATACGCCGGCAGATCGGCGCCGACCGGCACCGCGCACAGCCATTGCCCGATCGCTTCGTTGAGTTTCGCATTGCGGTGCAGCCCGCCATGCGCTGCCTCGTGCATCAGGATGGCGAGGCCGAGTTGCCTGGTGCCGACGATCATCACCGCGATCAGCCAGGTCAGCGGGTTCGGCCAGATCGTCACCAGCGCGACGGCGAGGGCGATCGTGCCCCAGGCATGCGCCACCAGCCACAGGCCGCGGGCCGAGCTGCGATGCGTCAGCCGCGCCCATTCGTCGGGCGTGAAGATGGTCTTCGGATCGATCCGCGCCACTGCCGGCATCGCCGCCTCCCTGATTTTGTTTTCGGCAGTGTCGGGGAAGCGGCCGGCAGCGTCAATCGGCGCTACGCGTGATGATGCTGACTTCCGAGGTGAGGGTGCGATGCACCGGACATTTGTCGGCGATCTCGATCAGTTTGGCGCGCTGCTCGGCGGAGAGGTCACCCTCGATGCCGATCACCCGCTCGATGCGGTCGAGCAGCCCGACCTTGGTTTCGCATTCGGCGCAATCCTCGGCGTGGATCTTGGCGTGGCTCAGCGTCACCGTGACACGATCGAGCGGCAGCGCCTTGCGTTCGGCATAGAGCCGCATCGTCATCGAGGTGCAGGCGCCGAGCGCCGACAGCAGCAGATCGTAGGGCCCTGGACCGCTGTCGCGGCCGCCGACGCTGGCCGGCTCATCGGCCAGCAGTCGATGCGGTCCGACGCTGATCTGCTGCTGGAACTTGCCGTCGCCGGTTTCCTGCACGGTGACGAGGCGCGGCACCTCGGGCGCGCCGGCAGTCGGGGCCGGCGGCTCGGCGTCGATGTAGCGCTGCGCCCAGGCCGCGATCACCCCGGCGGCGTAGTTCGCGTCACGGCGATCGCTCAGCAGATGGTCGGCGTGATCGAGCGAGACGAAGCTCTTCGGATGCTTGGCCGCGAGAAAGATCTTGGTGGCGTTGTCGATGCCGACGGTGTCGTCGGTCGGCGCATGCAGGATCAGCAGCGCTTTGTGCAACTTGCCGATCTCGGCCATCAGGTTGTGTTCGGCGATGTCGTCGAGAAACTCGCGCTTGATCGTAAACGGGCGGCCGGCCAGCGAAACATCGACGCGGCCTTCAGTGCGGATCGTGTCGACCTGACCGGCGAACAGTCCGGTGACGTGCGACGGATCGGACGGCGCCGCGATGGTGGCAATCGCCTTCGCTTCGGGGATCTGTGCCGCGGCTGCCAGCACCGCAGCGCCGCCGAGACTGTGGCCGATCAGCAGCGACGGCGCCCGATGCGTCGCGCGCAGATGGTCCGCCGCCAGCACCAGATCGGCGACGTTGGACGAAAACGTCGCATTTTCGAACTCGCCCTCGCTGGCGCCAAGCCCGGTGAAATCGAACCGCAGCACCGCGATGCCGCGCGCCGCCAGCGCCGCCGCGATCCGCCGCGCCGCGAGGTTGTCCTTGCTGCAGGTGAAGCAATGCGCGAACAGCGCATAGGCGAGCGGCTGCGCATCCGGCAGATCGAGCGCCGCCGCGAGTTGATGCCCGCCGCTGCCTGCAAATTGGAAACGTTCGGTCGGCATCTGCAGGCCTCCATGTTGTTGTCATTCCGGATTGCGAGCGAAGCTCGCAAGTCCGGAATCCATACTCTCCGTCCTTGCAGTAAGGCACGGTGGAGCAACGCCGTGATCAAATCTCCGCGTGCAGGGAGTATGGATTCCGGGCTCGCGCTACGCGCGCCCCGGAATGAGCGGCGCGGCGTCAATCACTCGAATAGCGCTGCTCGGCCCATGGATCGCCGCGGTTATGATAGCCGCGAACCTCCCAATAGCCCGGCGCGTCGTCGTCGCGGAATTCGATGGCCTGCAGCCACTTCGCGCTTTTCCAGAAATACAGATGCGGCACGACGAGACGCACCGGGCCGCCGTGCTCCTGATCGAGCGGTGCGCCGGACCAGCTATGCGCGATTAGCGCATCCGCGGCGGCAAAATCCTCGATCGACAGATTGGTGGTGTAGCCGTCGTAGCTGTGCAGCACGACGAAGCGCGCTTGATCGGTCGGCTGGCAGGCCTCGAGTAGCGTTCGTGTCGCGAGCCCCTGCCAGCGATTGTCGTAGCGCGACCAGGTGGTCACGCAATGGATGTCGGAAACGATGTCGGCCTGCGGCTGGGCCGTGAACTGTGCCCAATCCCAAAACACCGGCTGCGCCACGGCGCCATAGACGTCGAGCCGCCACCGTTCGCGGCCGATCTGCGGCGTCAGGCCGAGATCGAGCACCGGCCAGTCTTTCACCAGATGCTGGCCCGGCGGCAGCCGCTGCTCATCCGGCCGGACATGCCGGCCGGTGAGAAATTTGCCTTCTGCCGCCCAGCGCTGCTTGCTGCGGGTGAGTTTGGACTCCGGCGGCAGTTCGGCATCGTCGGACATCGGCGACCTTTCGGGCGAGGGCTTAGCTCGGCTTGCCGAACAACAGCGGCAGGCTGCGCGGGCCACGGACTGTGCCCTCCGACCAGCGCACTTTTTGTGACGGGTCGAGCCTAAACGAAGCAATCCGCTTCAGCCACTCCTCGATCGCAACCGTCATCTCCATCCGCGCCAGATTGGAACCGACGCAGCGATGGATGCCGAGGCCGAACGCGACGTGCGGATTCTCCTTGCGGTCGATCATCACTCTGTCGGCCTCGGGAAACACCGATGGATCGCGATTAGCGGCGGGGAACGACAGCAGCACCATGTTGCCCGGCTTCACAGGACAGCCGGCGATCGATGTCTCCTTCATCACCTCGCGGGCCATCGTCACCGGCGAATAGGCGCGCAGGAATTCCTCGATCGCAGTCGGCATCAGCTCCGGTTCGGCGAGTAGCCGTTCGCGGTCGGCCGGATGCGTGGCGAGGTGCCACAGCGCCGCGCCGATCGCGCTCCAGGTGGTGTCGATACCTGCGATCAGCAGCAGCCGCAGCGAGCCGAGCACATGCGCGTCCGACAGCGGCTGGCCCTTGTCGTCACGGGCGTTCATCAGTGTGCTGATCAGGTCGTCGGTCGGCTTCTGCTTGCGGTGCGCGATATGCCCCTGGAAATAGGTGCTCATCTCGAACACCGCCTTCATCAGGATGGCATCGTCGTTGATGCCGAGTTCGAGGATCTCATGAATCCAGCGGATGAAGATGTCGCTGTCGTCTTCCGGAATGCCGAGCATATGGCAGATGGTCTTGACCGGAATATGCTTGGTGTAGGCGGTGGCGGCGTCGCAGCCGTCGTCCTCGATGAAGGCATCGATCAGTTCGTTGCAGATCGCGCGCACCCGTGGCTCGAGCTTGGCGACCGCATCGGGCGTGAACGGTGGCAATAGCAGCCGCTTCGCCGGCTTGTGCTCCGGCGGATCCGAGGTGATCGGGGGCGCTGGCGGCGGTGATTCCGAGCGGACGTTGCGGACGATCACCCGCCGCGACGAGAAATGATCGGTATCGTAGGAGATTTCCTTCACCGCCGCGAAGGTCGTCGGCATGTAGCAGCCGAGAAACCGGTCGGTGTGAACCAGCGGACTGGCCGAGCGCAGCTCGTCCCAGATCGGATAGGGATTTTCGGTCCAGCGCGGATCGGTGTGGTCGAAGTCGTTGACCCAGTCGGTGACGGGTGCGCGTTCGCTCATGTCTGGCGTTTCCTCTGCTGAGTATCGGTGCGGTCTTGGCGCCGCTCGAACGGGAGAAGGCGGAGTGATCAAGCCTCGTCGATGACGATCGCATTCTCAGGGCAGTTGGACTTGGCCAGCCATGCCTGGTCGATCAGCGCGGTGGGCACCGTGCCGTCGCCGGTTTCGTGAGCATTTCCGTAGTCGTCGAGCTCGAACAGCTCAGGAGCCAGCGCCTTGCAGCGCGCATGGCCCTGACACTTGTCCTGGTCGACGTGGATCTTCAGCGTCTCGGACGCATTTAGGTGATCGGACATTGGCGTTTCCCTATCGTCCGCCTTTGTCGGCGGATCTATCGGTGTTGCAACACGCGTGAGAGTAGCACAGCGTGTTGCAACCGCCAGTCCCGGAAGGCGCCTACAGGCTGGCAGGCGCCGGGCGCGGGTCGATCGGGGTCGTGCTCTTGAGGCCGAGGATATCCTCGAGCAGCGCGGCGCCGGCGAGCAGGCCGGCTTCGTTGCGCGGCCGTGCCACCATCTGCAGGCCGATCGGCAGGCCGGTTGCGGTGAAGCCGCAAGGCAGCGACAGGGCAGGGCAGCATACCAGCGTGATCGCGTAGACGATGCCGAGCCATTCGACATAGTTGCCGAAGGTGTGGCCGTTGCATTCGGCCAGGTAGCGCTGCTCGACCGGGAACGGCGCGGTGATCGTCGCCGGGCACAGCAGCAGATCGTAGGTCTTAAAGAACTCGATCGTGCGCGCCGTCATCGCCACCCGCTGCGCTTCGGCCTTGGCGAGATCGTCGACGCTGAGCTTCAGGCCCTGTTCGATATTCCAGATCACTTCGGGCTTGAGCAGATCGCGCTTGGTGCGCAGCAGGTCGGCCTTGCTGATCGCGAAGTCGAACGCGCGGAGCGCCTGGAAACATTCATGCGCTTCGGACAGATCCGGCTGCGCCTGTTCGACGATCACGCCGGCCTCGGCGAAGCGTTCGGCCGCCTTGCGGGTGACGGCGGCGACTTCCGGATCGACCGGAGTGATGCCGAGATCGGGCGAATAGGCCACGCGCAGCGGCTTCTGCCGCGACCGCGCCGCCGCGAGGAACGAGGTGGCAGGCGAGGGGATCGACAGCGGGTCGGCGGCGTATTCGCCGCTCATCGCGTCGAGCAGCAGCGCGACGTCATCGACATTGCGGGCCATCGGGCCCTGAACGCCGAGATTGCGGTCGATCTTCGCCGCCGGCGTATGCGCGACCCGGCCGAAGCTGGGACGGAGACCGACGATGCCGCAGAAGCTCGCCGGATTGCGCAGCGAGCCGCCCATGTCCGAGCCGTGGGCCAGCCATGCGGTGCCCGATGCAAGCGCCGCCGCGGCGCCGCCGGACGAGCCCGCCGCCGAGCGCGACAGGTCCCACGGGTTGCGGGTCGCGCCGAACACTTCGTTGAACGTATTGGCGCCGGCGCCGAATTCCGGCGTGTTCGACTTGGCGTACACCACGCCGCCATTGGCTTCGAGATGCTCGACCATCAGGTCGGAGCGCGCCGGGACATTGTCCTTGTAGATCGGCGAGCCCTGGGTGGTGAGCACGCCTGCGACCGCGGTGAGATCCTTGATCGGCACCGGCAGACCGGCCAGAAGGCCGCGCTCGGCTGGCGGTTTCTTCATCAGCTCTGCGGCGTGGCCGCGGGCACGGTCGAAGCATAGAGTGGGGAGAGCATTGACGGCGCCGTCGACTTCGGCAATCCGCTCTTCGAGCACGTCGAGCACCTCGATCGGCGTCACCTCGCCGGACTTGAGCTTGCCCACCACTGCACAAGCGGTTTCCTTTACCAGCGCCTGATCTGCCGCCACCCTGTAACTCCCCTGAGTTGATCGCGCCGGCGGTATCAGTACATCACCGTCTGCGCTTTTGGACCGGATACCAAGACTAGACGCAATGGGTACCCCGGACCGCTTCACAACCAGCCGGTCCGGGCCTTATATCGCGTCATGGGACTCTTCTCACATAACGACTCGAACGGCCACAACCTGACCGGGTTCTGGCTGATGTCCCGCAGATTTTGGCTGAGCGGCAAGCCACGCGTCACGGGCCTGATCGTGGTGCTGATCGGCGTGGTGCTCGCACAACTGCTGGTTCAGTTTTATCTCAATTTGTGGAATCGGCATTTCTTCGATGCGCTCGAGCGGCGGGACGCCGGCGCGCTGTGGACGCAAACCGGCATATTCGTGATGCTCGCCGCCACCAGCGTGCTGGTCGCTGCGACCTCGGTGTGGGGGCGCATGACCGGGCAGCGCAAATGGCGCGAGTCCATGACATGTGAAATCCTCGCGCGCTGGTCGCGAAAGGACCACAACGTCCCAATCGATGGTACAGATCACGGTGCCGAGAACCCGGAATATCGCCTCGCCGAGGACGTGCGGATCGCCACCGACTCGCCGGTCGATCTGATCCTGGCGTTCCTGTCCTCGGTGCTGACGGCGTTGACCTTCTTCAGCGTGCTGTGGAGCGTCGGCGGCAGCATCGACGTCACCGTGTTCGGCCATCGCGCTGAGATCCCGGGCTATCTGGTGGTCGGCGTGATCGGATACTCCACCCTGATGACCGCGCTGATGCTGTGGTTCGGCCGGCGCATGACCAGCATCAGCGAGCGGCGCAACCAGAACGAGGCGGAATTCCGGGCTGCGGCCGAAGTGATGCGCGGCGGTCGCCCCGCCAGCGAAGCCGATGAGAAAGCCTGGATGATCAAGCTGGCGGAGCGGTTGAAGGCGGTGCTGCGCTCGTGGCGCGAGCTGTGCTGGCAGCTCGTCGACATGACGCTGGTGTCGCACAGCAACTTCCTGTTCGCGCCGGTCGCCGCGTATTTCCTGTGCTTCCCGAAATATCTCGCCGGTGCGATGACGCTCGGCGAAGTGACGCAGAGCGCGGCGGCGTTCGTCACCGTGCAGGGCGCGGTGAACTGGCTGGTCGACAATTATCAGCGGCTGGCGGACTGGCGCTCGTCTGCCAACCGCGTCGCGGCCCTTCTGGCCGCGATCGATGCGATGCCGGACCGCAATCCGGTAACGCCAGCCGAGCCTTCGCGCGAGCTGGCGTCGCCGTAGGCTCCTCTTGGCTCAGGTGGCTGTGCCGCGGGCGTGACGGATCACGTCGGCGAACCACTTGAACGACGCCTTCGGAATCCGGCGCAGCGTCGCATAGTCGATGTAGATCAGCCCAAAGCGCACGCTGTAGCCGGACTCCCACTCGAAATTGTCGAGCAGCGACCACACCATGTAGCCGCGCACATCGGCGCCGGCTGCGACCGCCTGGTCGAGGGCGGTGATGTAGTCGCGCAGGAAGCCGATCCGGCCCGGATCGACCACTTCGCCGTTGGCGTCTGGCTTCTCGATATTGCTGCCGTAACCGTTCTCGGTGACGTAAACCGGCTTGCCGTAGCGGCGGCTGATCTCGATCAGCGTATCGCGGAAGGCATCCGGCTCGATCGTCCAGTCGATCGGCGAGCGCGGAATGCCCTCGGGCTTCGGCCCCCAGCCGAGTCCGACGATCGCGTTCGGATCGGAGTTGATATAGACGGGGCTGTAATGGTTCAGACCGAACCAGTCGAGCGGCCGGTGGATGCGCTCCATGTCGCCGGGCTGGATATACGGCTTGATGGCGTCGCGGATCAGGTCTGGATACTCGCCGCGATATTGCGGATCGGCGAAAGCGCGATTCCAGTAGTCGCTGATCAGCTTGGCCTCGGCGACGTCTTCCGGCTTGTCGCTCGATGGGTACACCGGCTGATAGTTGGTGACCAATCCGATCTTCGCATCCGCCACGGTCTCGCGCAGCACGTCGACGGCGGCGCCGTGCGCCAGATTGACGTGGTGAATCCAGCGGTGCAGCTTCTCGTCGGCGCTGCGGTCGCGCGCGCCGAACGAGCGGCTGAACAGGCTGAAGATGCCGGGCTCATTGAAGGTGGCAAACCGCTTCACGCGCTTGCCGTAACGCTCGCCGATCACCCGCGCGTAGTCGGCGAACCAGCCGACGATATCGCGATTCATCCAGCCGCCGCGCTCTTCCAGCGCTTGCGGCAGATCCCAATGATATAGACAGATCCACGGCTCGATGCCGGCGGCCTCCAGCGCGTCGATCAGGCGATCATAGAAGGCGAGGCCGGGCTCGTTGATCGCGCCGGTGCCTTGCGGGAAGATCCGCGGCCAGGCGATCGAGAATCGATACGCCTGAATGCCGAGCGTCTTCATCAACGCGACGTCTTCCTGATAGCGATGATAGTGATCGCAGGCGACATCGCCGGTGTCGTTGTTGGCGACATAGCCGGAGCGGCAGTACACGTCCCAGATGCTCTGGCCGCGGCCGTCCTCGTTGGCGGCGCCTTCGATCTGGAAGCTCGCGGTCGACACGCCCCAGATGAAATCTTTGCGGATGTGCGACAACACCGGCAAACCGGCCACGGGCTCAGAGGCGGGAGGGGTGAGCGATGAGGCCATGGCAAAATCTCCGATTGCAGGTGTCATTTGATACGCCGCGGCGCAGACGGCGCCGCTTGCGTTGAATCAAACAGCGACGTTGTGACGCCCGTGCGGTTGACGATCCGTTGCGGCCCCGCTGCGGCGGAAGGAGTGTGCGGCGCATCGTCATGGCTGCGTTGCGGCCGGCGCGCGGCCGCTGCAGTTCAGGCCGGCCAGCCGGCGCTGAGTCCGCCGTCGACCGAGAAAATCGCGCCGGTGGTGTAGCCGGACCGGTCGGAGGCCAGATAGGCCATCAGGTCGGCGATCTCGCGCGGCTGCGCGGGGCGGCCGAGCGGAAGGTTTTTCTGCAGCTCGAGGTAGCGGCTCTCGTCGCCGAGCTCTGCTTTGGCGCGGCCCTTCATCCGTCCGAGATAGCGATCGGTGCCGACCGGGCCGGGATTGATGCCGACGACGCGGATGTTATCGGCGAGGCTGCGGCTGCCGAGCGCCCGGGTGAACGCCATCAGCGCAGCGTTGCCGGCGGAGCCGCAGATATAACCGGCGTCGAGCCGTTCGCCGGCCGCGCCGATGTCGTTGATGATGACGCCGCCGCCGCGCGCCTTCATCTGCGCGTAGACCAGCCGGGTGAGATCGATGAAGCCGAACACTTTCAGATCCCACGCATGGCGCCAAGTGGCGTCGTCGATCGCATCGATGGTGCCGCGCGGAATATCGCCAGCATTGTTGATCAGGATATCGATGTCCGTTGCCTGGGCGGCGAGCTGCGCCAGGTCTGCTTTGCTGCGCAGGTCCGCGACGTGGACCGCGACGCCGACGCCGTGTTGGTCGCGCAGCCGCGCGGCGAGGGCTTCCAGCGCATCCTTGTTGCGGGCGGCGAGCCGCAGATGACAGCCTTCCTCGGCGAAAGCTTCGGCCGCGGCGGCGCCGATGCCCTTTGATGCGCCGGTGATGAGGACGCGCTTGCCGCGCAGATGCAGGTCCATCGAGTGCCCTTCGGTGAGGTCCGGTTCGGCCGGACGCCGCCGCTACAGATAGCCCTCTCCGGCCTCGGCGGCAAAGCGCGCCGGATCGCCCTCCCACACGATGCGGGCGTGCTCCAGCACATAGACACGGTCCGCATGCGGCAGCGCGAAAGTGACGTTCTGCTCGCCCAGCAGCACGGTGATCGACGAGGTCTGGCGCAGCTTCTCCAGCGCCTTCGACAACTGCTCCAGGATCACCGGCGCAAGACCGAGGGTCGGCTCGTCCAGGATCAGAATCTTCGGCTGCATCATCAGGGCGCGGCCGATCGCCAGCATCTGTTGCTCGCCGCCGGACAGGGTCTGTGCAAGCTGACCATGTCGTTCCCGCAGGATCGGGAACAGATCGAACAACCATTCGATCTGCTTGTCGCGGACGTCGTCGGCGAGGTGGTAGCCGCCGAGATCGAGATTCTCACGCACCGTCATCTCGCCGAACAGCTCGCGCGACTCCGGACATTGCACGATGCCGTCGCGCGCGATCTTCGCCGCCGAGGTGCCGCGCAGCGCTTCGCCGCCGCGCTTGATCGCGCCGGTGTAGGGGAGGAGCCCAGAGATGGTATTGAACAGCGTGGTTTTGCCGGCGCCGTTGAGCCCGACCACCGAAACGAACTCGCTCTCGTGGACGTGGATCGAGACGTTCTCCAGCGCCTGCGCTTTGCCGTAGAACACGTTGACGTTCTCGACCTGCAGCAGCGGCACCTTGTCGTGGAAGCTGGTCTCCGGCCGCGCCGAGGTTTCGATCGCGCCGCCGAGATACACCCGCCGCACCGTCTCGTTTTTCATCACTTCGCCGGCGGCGCCGGTGCAGATCTCTTCGCCGAGATACATCGCCAGCACGCGGTCGACCAGCGCAGCGACACTCTTGACGTTGTGGTCGACCAGCAGCACCGCGCGGCCTTCATCGCGGAAGCCGGCGATCAGTTCGGAGAAGGTGCCGACCTCCGCCAGCGTCAACCCGGCGAACGGTTCGTCGACCAGCACCACCTTGGGATCGCGCGCGATCGCTTTCGCCAATTCGAGGCGGCGCAGGTCGGCGAATGGCAAGGTCGGCGGCTTCCGCCGCATCACCGCGCCAAGGCCGACCCGTTCTGCGATCGCCTCGGCGCGCTCGACCAGTGCGCGATCGTGAAACAGCGCCAGCAGGCTATCGGGCAGCAGCGCCACCATGATGTTTTCCAGCACGGTCTGCCGGTTCAGCGGCCGCGAATGCTGAAACACCATGCCGAAGCCCTTGCGGGCGATCTTGTGCGCCGGCAGGCCGGCGACGTTCTCGCCCTGGAACACGACTTCGCCGGCGGTCGGGCGTTCGATTCCCATGATCGATTTCATCGCGGTGGACTTGCCGGAGCCGTTCGGCCCGATCAGCCCGAAGATCTCGCCGGCGCGCAGGTCGAACGACAGGTTCTTCACCGCAGTGAGTCCGCCGAACCGCTTGGTGAGGCCGCGGACTTCGAGTGTGGGAGCGAAGTTGCTGGAGACTGCGTCCATCAAGTCCTGGCCTCACGCGACATGGCGGCTCCGAGGAAGCCGCCGGGGAAGAACAGCACGACGAGCAGAGCGATCGCCGAGACGATGAAGGTGGCGAGTTCGCCGGTCGGGCGCAGGAATTCGCCTGCGACGATCAGGAACACGGCGCCCAGCGCCGCGCCGATCACGGTCCGCCGCCCGCCGAGCACGGCTGCGACGATCACGTTCACGCCGACCGCGACATCGACCACGGTGCCGACCGAGGCGGTGCCGAAGTAGAACACCAAGAGCGCGCCCGACAGGCCGGAGAAGAAGGCGCTGACCACGAAGGCGAACAGCTTGTGCTTGACGATGTTGAAGCCGAGCGCGCCGGCCTGCACCGGATCCTGGCCCGAGGCCTGCAGCACCAGGCCGATCGGCGATTGCGATAGCCCGTACAGGATCGCGCCGCTCACCGTCATGAAGCCGAGCGCGATCCAGTAATTGGCACCGGCGTTGATGGTGATGACGTCCGGAATGGTCAGCCCGATCTCGCCGCCGGTGAGGTCGGCGAACACGACGATGAAGTTCTGCAGCATCAGCACTGCGACCAGCGTGGTCAGGCCGAAATACGGCCCGCGCACCCGCAGCGCCGGAAGCGCCAGGACGAAGCCCGCGACCACCGCGGCCATCGCGCCGATGAAAATGCAGAAGTACGGCGACACGCCGTAGAGATTGTTGACGATGCCTGCGGTGTAGGCGCCGGTGCCGATCAGGAAGGTCGGGCCGAAATTCACCTCGCCGGCAAAGCCGAACAGCAGATCCCAGGACATCGCGAAAACGCCGAAGTAGAAAGCCACCGTCAGCAGCCCGAGGATGTAGCCGGAGACATAGAGCGGCAGCGTCGCGGCGACAGCGACCACTAGCAGGGCGATCCAGAACAATCGTGACGTGAAGAACCCCATCTCAGCGCCTCCCGAGCAGGCCCTGAGGCCGCAGATACATCACCGTGACCAACAGCAGCAGCGCCGGGATCGATCGATAGGCCGGCGAGATCATGTAAGCGGTGAAGGTCTCCAGATAGCCGACCACGAAGGCGGCGATCAGCGAGCCGGAGACGCTGCCGAGCCCGCCGAGCACCACGATCGAGAATGCGCTCGCGGTCAGCGGACCGACGCTGTAGGACGACACACCCAGGAACATGCCGAGCAGCACCCCGGCGATACCGGCGAGCACGCCGTAGATGATCCAGACGACGACGTAGATGTTGGTGAGTTTGAGCCCAAGCAGGGTGACGCCGCGCGGGTTCATCGAGGCTGCCAGCACCGCCTTGCCGATCTTGGTGCGGTTGACCAGCAGCCACAGCAGCGCGATCACCAGGCAGCACACCAGCGCGGTGAAGATCTCGTTGCGCGGGGTACGAACGCCGAGAATCTCGACCACGCCGGTGACGATCGGCAACACCGTCTTGGCGTTGTTGGTGAAAAAGTAAGCGATCGCCTCCTGGATCATGATGCCCCAGAGCAGGGTGCCGGTGAGGACGAAGATCTCCTTCTCCTCATTGGCGATCCGCCGTGACCGCTGGATCGGCTGCACCACCGCGAAATAGGTCAGCAATGCGATCACCAGGGCGGTGGTGATGCCGATCAGCGCGCCGGCGTAGCTGCCGATGCCGAACGTGCTCGATGCCGCCCAGGCCGCGACCGCGGCGGCGACCATGATGGCGCCGTGTGACAGGTTGAGCACGCCGGAGACGCCGAAGATCAACGTGAACCCGGTCGCGCCCAGCGCATACAGCGCGCTGATGGCGAAGCCGTCGATCAGGATTTGCAGGGCGAGCATTCGGGACTTTCAGTTGGCCAAATCCGGGACGTCATTCCGGGATGCGCGCCGCCGGCGCGCAGACCCGGAATCCCGAGCTGTTCTGAGATTCCGGGTTCGCGGGCGGCGCCCGCGCCCCGGAATGACGATGTGGAGAAGCTTGCAGCCGGACGAAAAATGCTCCCGTCCTTGGTGGCGGGAGCATTCGCTGAAGCGGTCAGTTCGCGGCGGCCTTGATGAAGGCCGGGAACTTGATCTTGGCTTTGGCCACTTCCGGCGGCCACACCGCGACCTGCTTGCCGTCCTGCCATTGCAGCATCAGACCGGTGAGCAGGCCCTTGCCGTATTTCAGGCCGTGGGTGAACGGCTCGTCCTTGCCGTAGAACTGGACGCGGCCGATGGTGCCTTCGTAGTCGGTCTTTTCCAGCGCTTCGACCAGCTTCTCGCCGTCGGTGGAGCCGGCGCGCTTCACCGCCTCGGCGATGTAATAGACCTCGTCATAGGCGGTGTAGCCGGCATAGGACGGATAGTTGCCGTATTTCTTCTTGAAATTCTCGGCGAACGGCACCGACTTCGACGTTACCGCGACGCCGGGGCCCGACACGCCCTGGTACAGCACGCCGTCGGAGGCGTTGTTGGTGTCCTTGCCGAAGGTCTCGTTGGTCGCCTGGGAGGCGATGCCGAACATCGGGATCGGCACCTGCTGGTTCTTCCACTGCACCGTCGGCTGCACGCCGACATGCGAGATGCCGGTGATGATCACGTCCGGCTTCGAGCCCTCGATCTTATTGAAGATCGGCGTGAAATCAGTGGTGTCGGGCGAGAACCGGATGTGGTCGAGCACCTTCAGCCCAACCTTCGGCAGGCACTCCTGGTAGCCGACGTCGAGCGGCTTGGTCCAGGCCGCGTCCTCGCTCATGATCACCGCGCTCTTCATCTGGCGGGCGTCGACCAACAGGTCCTTCGCTGCATCGCACACCGACTGGGCAAGCTCGCCGGAGGTGAGATAGCCGTGGAAGGTGTATTTGTTCTTCTCGTAGTCCTTGTTGATCGCCTTGGTGATCTCGTTGGACGCCGCGCCGGGTGTCACGAACGGCGTTTTCAGCCGCGAGGCCCACGGCATCAGCGCCAGCACAACTTCCGAGATGTAGCTGGCGATCACCGCGTTGACCTTGTCTTCATTCACGGCGCGCTGGAAAGCGCGTACGGAATCGGCCGACGAGGAGTGGTTGTCGTAGCTGACGATCTCGATCTTGCGGCCGTCGATGCCGCCCTTCGCGTTGATTTCTTCAGCGGCGAGCTGCGCAGCCTGCGGAATGGAAGCGCCAGCGATCGCCTGCGCTTCGGCGATCACGCCGATCTTGATCGGGTCGGCGGCGAGCACCGACGAAGCACCGAATCCGATCGCAGTCGCGGCGACCACAGCGCGCATCGACCACGAACGGACATTCGAGGGGGCTGGAGACATGGCGTTTCCTCTTTATTGTCTTTGTTTGGGGGCGCGTTGGCCGGCGGCTTGTTGATCAGCCACGAAAAGTGTAGCGCGCGTTTTGTCGCAGGCAAGCACAATGCTTTTGCATTCACGCGGATTCGCTATGTGCAGCGCAGCGTTGAATGCCAGCGTCCTTTGGGCCAGATGAAGCCGCGCCATGCGCGACACAAAGGGGAACCGAGTTGAATCAGAGCAAAGATCAGTATCGCATCGCCGTGATCGCGGGCGACGGCATCGGCAAGGAAGTGATGCCGGAAGGATTGCGCGTGCTTGAAGCGGCCGCGAAGAAGCATCTGGTCAAACTGGTGTTCGACCATTTCGATTTCGCCAGCTACGACTATTACGAGAAGCACGGCCAGATGATGCCGGACGACTGGAAGGAGAAGATCGGCGGTCACGATGCGATCTTCTTCGGCGCGGTCGGTTGGCCGGCCAAGATCCCGGATCACATTTCGCTGTGGGGTTCGCTGATCAAGTTCCGCCGCGAGTTTGATCAGTACGTCAACCTGCGCCCCGTGCGGCTGATGCCCGGGGTGCCGTCGCCGCTCGCCGGACGCAAGCCGGGAGACATCGATTTCTGGGTGGTGCGCGAGAACACCGAGGGCGAATACTCCTCGGTCGGCGGCCGGATGTTCCCCGACACCGAGCGTGAGTTCGTCACCCAGCAGTCGGTGATGACCCGGGTCGGTGTCGACCGCATTCTGAAGTTCGCGTTCGAACTGGCGCAGTCGCGGCCGAAGCGGCATCTCACCTCGGCGACCAAGTCGAACGGCATCTCGATCACCATGCCGTATTGGGACGAGCGCGTCGAAGCGGTGGCGAAGAGCTACCCGGAAGTGAAGTGGGACAAGTACCACATCGACATCCTCACGGCGCACTTCGTGCTGCATCCGGACTGGTTCGACGTGGTGGTCGGCTCTAATTTGTTCGGCGACATCCTGTCCGACCTTGGTCCGGCCTGCACCGGCACCATCGGCATCGCGCCGTCGGGCAACATCAATCCGGAGGGCGACTTCCCGAGCGTGTTCGAGCCGGTGCACGGCTCGGCTCCGGACATCGCCGGACAGGGCATCGCCAATCCGATCGGAATGATCTGGTCGGGCGCGATGATGCTGGAGCACCTCGGCGAGAAGCAGGCGGCGGATTCGATCGTGAAGGCGATCGAACGCACCTTGGAGGAGCGCACGCTCCGCACCCGCGATCTCGGTGGTCAGGCCGACACCTCGGCCTGCGGCAAGGGCGTGGCCGAGATGGTGGAGTAAGCGCTCCGTTAGGGGAGCGCGCAGAAGCCGGCGTCAGCGGGTCGGTGACGAACCCGCGGCGCTTGCTCGCATCAGCGTCATCGGCTTCCGAAGGCGGCGCCGTTGCCGGAGCTGCGGCGGCTGCCGCAACGGACGGCGCGGCTTCAGCGCGATCGCGTAGCCGGGCTTGCGGCTCGGCGGAAGCGGGCGAGCCGGATTGCGTGCCGCCTTACGCTGTTGACGCTTGCTTGCTGCCTTACGGGCGCCACGCGAGATGGGACGGCGGTTCTGGGAGGGCCGCGGCTTGGTGACCTCCCGCGGCCGCGGCGCGACGATGCGGGTGAACGGCCCCAGCAGGAGAGGGGCCGGTTCCGTTATTTGCTGAGCGGGCGTCGCGGCCTGAGCCAGCACGGCCGAACTCTGCGTCGTGCTGGTTGGCGGCGGAATCGGAGCGCTGCGGTTCGCGTGCGCCGAGACGTCTGCGCCGGCATCGTGAATCCGGACCACGCGTCGCGGCGGTATTGGGCCGTCGCGGTGGATGCTGAAAGCCAGGTAGGCGGCGATCAGCACGGCCACGAGCAAGGTGATCGGCGCGCCGACCATCAGCGTGCTGGCCATCACGATCATCGCAACTGCAGCGGCCTTCAACAGCTTGTCGCTATCGTCGAATAGCCGCTCGAGCCACAGCCAGTTGCTGCGCGTCCAGATCGGTGGATCGAACCGAACGCCGAACGCGGCGCGCGCCTGGGCAAAGCCCAATTCGCGCGCAGAGAGCAAGTACCAGGTAACGAAGAAGGCCAGCAGGAACGCCAGCGTGCCGACGAGGCCTGCGGCAGAACCGATGATGATGACCAGCGCGAGGGCGAAGACCGCGTACCAATCCTTCATGGGAATAACTCCGTGCGATTCGCTAAGTATCGCACAGACTTAGTTTGCGTGCCGTTGATTCGGATCAGGCCGCGACACCTGTGTGGCGGAGGCAGGCTGGCGACCTGGGATTTTGCGGTAACTAATTGCCGTCGTTGGGCTTAGCTCGCGGCTGCGATCCGCCGGCAATGGGCGCGCGCGGCTGCGATCAGGTTCTCGCTCGCCTCCGGGGTACGGAAGGCCGAATGCGCCGAGAGCGTCACGTTGGGTAGCGCCGTGAGGGGATGGCCGGTGGGCAGCGGCTCGATGTCGAACACGTCGAGCGCGGCATGGCGGAGGTGACCCGAACGCAGCGCGTCGATCATCGCGGACTCATCGACGAGGGCGCCGCGCGCAGTGTTGACCAGGATGGCGCCCGGCCGCATCGCGGCGATCCGCTGGCGCGACAAGAACCCGCGGGTCTCGTCGTTGAGCAAGAGATGCATCGAGACGACGTGGCTGTCGCGAAGCAGAGTGTCGAGATCGACGAAGCGGACGCCGTCGACCTCTTTCGTACTCCTGTTCCAGGCGATCACCTTCATGCCCGAGCCGTGAGCGATCCGCGCGACTTCTGCGCCAATGCCGCCGAAGCCGATCAGGCCGAGCGTCTTGCCGGTGAGCTGCATGCCGTCTTCACGCAGCCATTGGCCGTGCCGCATCTCGCGATCCATGATCGCAAGGTTGCGGGACGCGGCCCACATCAGCGCGATGGTTGCTTCTGCGACCGCGGTGTCGCCGTAGCCGCGGATCAGGTGAACCTCGATGCCGAGCTCAGCGAGCTCTTCGATGTTCATGTAGCTCCGGGCGCCGGTTCCGAGGAACACGACGTGCTTCAGCCCGGTGCAGCGCCGGGCGACCTCGGTCGGCAGGTAGGTGTGGTCGATCAGCGCGATCGCGGCGCCGGCCAGCACCTCGGGTAACTGCTCCGGCATCACGTCCGGGTCGCAGTGGATCTTCACGGGTGGATCGCCCGGCGTCGCCATGCGCTCCATCAGCTCGGCGAGCGTATCGCTGGCGTCGACGAACACCGCGTGCATCGTGATCTCCCCCTATCGGCTGGTTTGTCGGCGATTACTTGGCGACGCCGGCGAGTGACAGCACGGTGTGCAGCAGCACGTTGGCACCGGCGGCGCAGTCGGGCTGGGTCGCGTCCTCCAACTCGTTATGGCTGATGCCGTCCTTGCAGGGCACGAAGATCATCGCGGTCGGAATTCTGGTGTTGAGGTTGCAGGCATCGTGACCGGCGCCGGAGGTGATGCGGCGGTTCTGATAGCCGAGGGCGTTGGCGGCGCTCTCGACGCTGCCGACCAGGGCAGGATCGAAGTGCGTCGGCTCCTTGCGCCACACCAGATCGAGCGCGACCTCGACCTTGCGCCGCGGCGCGATCTCGGCGATCGCGGCGCGCAGCCGCTGGTCGAGCCGATCCATGATGGTGGCGTCCGCGCTGCGCATGTCGATGGTAAAGGCGATCTCGCCGGGAATGACGTTGCGTGACGGGGAGGCGATCACCGCTTCGCCGACGGTGCCGACGGCATTGGGGCCGAGCTCGGTTGCGATCTTCTCGACCGCCAGCACGATCTCCGACAGCGTGGCCAGTGCGTCGCGGCGCAGATGCATCGGGGTCGATCCGGCATGGCTTTCGAAGCCGGTGATCTTGCCGTCGTACCACAGCACGCCCTGGCCATGATCGACCACGCCGATGGTCTTGCCTTCCGCCTCCAGGATCGGTCCCTGTTCGATATGCAATTCGATGAAGCCAGTGAACGGTTGGGCGCCAACCGGTTTGTCGCCGCGATAGCCGATGCTGTCGAGCGCTTCGGCGACGCTGATGCCGGCCGCATCCTTGCGCGACAGCACGTCCTCGACGGTGAAGTCGCCGACGAACGCCGCCGAGCCCATCATCGCCGGGGCGAATCGCGAGCCTTCCTCATTGGTCCAGTTGGTGATGCACAGCGGCAGTTCGGTCTCGATACCGGCGTCGTTGAGCGTCCGGATCACTTCGAGAGCGGCGAGGGTGCCGAGGATGCCGTCAAACTTGCCGCCGGTCGGCTGGGTATCGAGATGCGAGCCAAGGCCGATCGGTGGCTTGGCCATGTCGCGGCCCTTGCGTAGCGCGAACATGTTGCCGAGTGAATCGATGCTGACCTCGAGGCCTGCCTGCTCGCACGCCTGGCGAAACCAGTCGCGCACCTGCTTGTCTTCCGCCGACAGCGTCAGGCGCTTCACGCCGCCTTTCGGAGTGCCGCCGAACTGCGCGGTGCTGACGATAGTGTCCCACAGCCGCGAGGAATCGATCTGCAGGTTCGAGGCAGTCTTGGTCATAGTCACTCCGGTAATTCAGCGCGGACGCGCGAGGCAGAACGAAAGTGTGTCAAGCCGGCTGGGCGCGCGTCAACCAATCGCCGGTTCAACGACGTGAGCAATATCGCGGAGCTGCATTGCAGGATCGGGCATGAAGCCACCGGTGTGCGCGATCTCGGCCGCGAGTTCGGCGACGCGCTCGATCGCCACCGTGTCGGGGGAGGCGAGCCAGCTTGCGGAGAACCGCAGCGGTGAGATCTTCAGGTCGGTCTGCAGAAGTTGCAGCCGGCCTTCGGCGAGTTCGTTCTCCACGATCGCGGTCGGGATCACCGCGATGCCGAGGCCCTCGATCGCCATGTGGATAACCGTGCCGAGTGAAGCCGAGGCATGCAGGCGGATCGGCGGCAGCTCCGGCTTATTGAACAGCGAGCGAACGATCTCATAAGGCTGCGTCTTGCGCGGGAAGGTGATGATCGGGAATTTCGCCAGATCCGCCACCGTCAGCGGACCGTTGCCGAGGCCGAGCGAGGGGCTGGCGAGGAAGCCGATCGGATACTCGCACAGCACCCGGCTGCGCACGGTGGAAGCCGTCATCGGGCCGAGTAGGAACGCCAGCTCGATCTCCTGCGCCAACAGCCGGGCGCGCAGGTTCGGGGTGATGTCGACTTCGATCTCCAGCGACAGGTTGGGATAGACCCGGTTCACCTGCTCGATCAGCCGTGGCAGCCAGGTGTGGACGATGGTCTCGGCGACGCCCAGCCGCAGCACGCCCCGCATGCTCGACTGATCGCTCACCGCCGCCATCATCTCGGTGCGCAACCGGATCAGCTTCTCGGCATACAGCATCAACTGCCGGCCGCTCGGCGTCGGCGAGGCGACTCGGTGGTCGCGCTGCAGCAGCCGCACTCCGAGCTCCCGCTCCAGTTGCGCGATCCGCTGCGAGATCGCCGGCTGGGTCGTGTTCAGCTTGTGCGCCGCGCCGCGGAAGCTGCCGAGCGTCACGACCCAAATGAATGTTTCGAGCGCTTTGAAGTCCACCATCGGTCGACTCCTTCAGTCGATAAGACGAGTTTATTGTTTCCGATCAGAAACAAAGATTAGACATTATACTAGGCTTCGGCTCCTGTACTGTCGAGAGACTAGGCAGGACGAGCGAATGACTGTTTTTGCGGCAGAGCAACAGTTCCACGACGCCGAAAGGCCGCTTCCTTCCCATCAGGCCCGGCTCAACTGCCGCGCCGGACTCGCCGAGACGACGGCCGGCGTGGCGCCCGGTTTCGTGCAGGGCAACCTGGCGATCCTGCCGGAAAAATACGCCGCCGCCTTCCATCGCTTCTGTCAGCTTAACCCAAAGCCGTGCCCGATCGTCGGTATGTCCGACGTCGGCAACCCGATGATTCCGTCGCTCGGCATCGACCTCGACATCCGAACCGACCTGCCGCGCTACCGGGTGTGGCGGGACGGCGAGTTGGTCGAGGAGCCGACCGATATTGTTGCGCATTGGCGTGACGACCTGGTCGCCTTTGTGATCGGCTGCTCGTTCTCGTTCGAAGAGGCGCTGCTCGCCGATGACATCCCGATCCGCCATATCGAAGAGAAGGTGCGGGTGCCGATGTATCGCACCAACATCCCGTGCGAGCCGGCCGGTCCGTTCTCCGGGCCGATGGTGGTGTCGATGCGGCCGCTCAAGCCGAAAGATGCGATCCGCGCGGTCCAGATTACCTCGCGCTTTCCCTCCGTTCACGGCGCTCCGGTGCATATCGGATTGCCGCAGTCGATCGGGATCGCCGACATCGCCAAGCCGGACTACGGCGATCCGGTGCCGATCGGCCCCGACGAATTACCTGTGTTTTGGGCCTGCGGTGTCACTCCCCAGGCGGTGATCGCCGCAGCTAAAGTCCCGTTCGCCATCACCCACGCGCCCGGATTGATGCTTGTCACCGACCTGAAGAACAAGCACCTTGCCGTGCTGTAACGCCGAACCGAACCTCTGACCGCTTCACTCCCAACGTTGGTAGCAAAGGAAGACGTCATGAAGATCAATCGCCGTAACCTCGTTCTCGGCGGCGCGGCCAGCGCCGCTTTGCTGCCGTTCGCGACGGCAAGGGCCGAGACCAAGGAAGTCGTCATCGGTGTGATCTATCCGTTGTCGGGATCGAGCGCCCAGATCGGCGTCGATGCGCAGAAGGCGTTCCAGACCGCGGCCGAACTGATCAACAACAAGTACGATTTCGATCTGCCGCTGGCGCGCGGCGAGGGCCTTCCGGGGCTCGGTGGCGCCAAGGTCCGCCTCGTTTTCGCCGACCATCAGGCCGATCCGCAGAAGGGCCGCGCCGAGGCTGAGCGACTGATCACTCAGGAAAAAGTCTGCGCCATCGTCGGCACCTACCAGAGCGCCGTGGCGGTCACCGTCAGCCAGGTTTGCGAGCGCTATCAGGTACCGTTCCTGTCGGCCGACAACTCCTCGCCGAGCCTGCATCGCCGCGGCCTCAAGTATTATTTCCGGCCGGCTCCGCACGATGAGATGTTCTCGCAGGCGATGTTCGACTTCTTCGACGCCTTGAAGAAGAAGGGCCAGAAGATCGAGACGCTGGCGCTGTTCCACGAAGACACCATCTTCGGCACCGACTCCTCCAACGCGCAGCTCAAGCTGGCGCAGGAGCGTGGTTACAAGATCGCGGCGGACATCAAGTACCGCGCCAACTCGCCGTCACTGACTGCCGAGGTGCAGCAGCTCAAGGCTGCGGACGCCGACGTGCTGATGCCATCGAGCTACACCACCGACGGCATTCTGTTGATCCGCACCATGGGCGAGCTCGGCTACAAGGCCAAGAACATCGTGGCGCAGGACGCCGGCTTCTCGGAGAAGGCGCTGTATGATGCGGTCGGCGACAAGATCCCGGGCGTGATTTCGCGTGGCTCGTTTTCGATCGACCTTGCGCAGAAGCGGCCGATGGTCGGCAAGATCAACGACATGTACAAGGAGAAGTCCGGCAAGGACTTCAACGATTACTCGTCGCGGCAGTTCATGGGCCTGATCGTGATGGCCGACGCCATCAACCGTGCCAAGTCGACCGACGGCGAGAAGATCCGCGACGCCCTGGCAGCGACCGATATGCCGGGCGAGCAGACCATCATGCCGTGGAGCCGGGTCAAGTTCGACGAGACCGGCCAGAACACCTTCGCCGACCCGGTGCTGTTGCAATATGTCGGCGGCAAGTTCGTCACCATCTTCCCCACTCAGGCCGCGGTCGCTGACGCGATCTGGCCGATGCCGTAACGCAGGAAGTTAAAACGGGCGCACCATGGTGCGCCCGTTTGTGTGAGGGGCGTAGCGGCGACGCAATCCAGCGCTGCGCTCCTGTTTTGGATTGCTTCGCTTCGCTCGCAATGACGGAGAGAGGACTTTGACCACCGCGACGATCATCCAGTCTCTCGCCAGCGGTCTGCTGATGGGACTTCTGTACGGCTTGGTCGCGGTCGGCCTGGCTCTGATCTTTGGCCTGATGGATGTCACCAACTTCGCCCACGGCGAATTCCTGATGTTGGCGATGTACATCACCTTCTTCCTGTTCGCGTTCTTCGCGATCGATCCGATCCTCGCCGCTCCGCTCGTCGGGGCGGCGATGTTCGTGTTCGGCGCGGTGATTTACCTATTGGTCGTCCGATTTGCGATGAGAGCCAGAGCCAATATCGGCATGGTGCAGATCTTCACGACCTTCGGCCTCGCAATCCTGATGCGCGGCCTGGCGCAGTACTTCTTCACCCCCGACTATCGCAGCATCAACGTCTCCTGGCTGGGCGGCAAGACGCTGGAGATCGGCGGCGTGTTCCTGCCCGTGCCGCAACTGGTCGGCGCGCTGGTGTCGATCGCCGCGTTCGGCGCGTTGTACTTCTTCATGAAGAAGACCGATTTCGGCCGTGCGCTCGAAGCGACCCGCGAGGACGCAGGCGCGGTGGCTCTGGTTGGCATCGACAAGAACAAGGTGTTCGCGCTGGGCTGGGGCCTTGGCTCGGCATTGATCGGTCTGGCAGGCGCCGTGATGGCGATCTTCTTCTATATCTATCCCGATGTCGGCGCCTCGTTCGCGCTGATCGCCTACGTCACCGTGGCGCTCGGCGGCTTTGGCAGCGTGTTCGGCGCCTTCGCCGGTGGCATCATCGTCGGCCTGGTCGAGGCGACCACCGCGATGATCCTGCCGCCGTCGCTGAAGTCGATCGGCATCTACGCCGTTTATCTGCTGGTTGTGTTCATTCGGCCGCGTGGCCTGTTCGGATCGATCTGATGGACAAGGCTCACCTCAAACGCCGCCGCCGCGACCTGATCGTCGCCGCTCTGCTTGCCGCCGCCGCTGCCTGCGCGCCGTTGTTCATCAAGGATGTCTACGTCCAGAACATCATGGTGCTGACCCTGATGTATGCGGCACTGTCGCAGGGGTGGAACATCCTGGGCGGCTATTGCGGCCAGATCTCGCTCGGCCACGCGCTGTATTTCGGCCTCGGCGCCTACACCACGGCGCTGTTGTTCACCAAGCTCGGCGTGCTGCCGTGGTTCGGCATGATCGGCGGCGGCATCATCTCGTCGGTGATTGCCCTGGCGCTCGGCTATCCGACCTTCCGGCTGCGCGGCCACTATTTCGTCATCGCCACCATCGTGATCGCCGAGATCGGTTTTCTGTTGTTCCACAATTGGGACTGGGCCGGGGCGGCGCTCGGCATCGACATTCCGGTCCGTGGCGACAGCTGGGCCAAGTTCCAGTTCACCCGCAGCAAGCTGCCTTACTACTATTTCGCCCTGGTGTTCTGTTGCCTCGCCTGGCTCATCACCTGGTGGCTGGAAGACTCCAAATGGGGCTACTGGTGGCGCGCCGTGAAGGACAATCCGGACGCGGCCGAAAGCCTCGGCGTGGTGGTGTTCAACTCCAAGATGGGCGCCGCCGCGGTATCGGCATTCCTCACTGCGGTTGGCGGCAGCTTCTACGCGATGTTCGTGTCCTATATCGATCCTGAAAGCGTGATGACCTTCCAGTTCTCGCTGCTGATGGCGCTGCCCGCCGTGCTTGGTGGCATCGGCACGCTGTGGGGCCCGGTGCTCGGCGCTGCGATCTTGATCCCGCTCACCGAGCTGACTCGGTCGTTCGTCGGTGGCTCGGGACGCGGCGTTGACCTGATCCTGTACGGCAGCGTGATCGTGGTGATCGCGCTGGCGCGGCCGGAAGGCTTGATCGGCCTGTTCTCCCGCCGCTCGGCTTCCAAGGGAGTGCCGCAATGAGCGAGACACTTCTGGAAACCCGCGGCGTGTGGCAGCGCTTCGGCGGTCTCGTCGCCAACAGCGACGTGTCAATCAAGGTCGGGCGCGGCGAGATCGTCGGCCTGATCGGCCCGAACGGCGCCGGCAAGTCGACGCTGTTCAATCTGATCGCCGGCGTGCTGCCGCCGACCCAAGGCTCGATCATCTTCGACGGCGAGGACGTCACCAAGCTCCCTGCCACCGCTCGCTGTGCCCGCGGCATCGGCCGGACCTTCCAGGTGGTGAAGAGCTTCGAGTCGATGACGGTGATCGACAACGTCATCGTCGGCGCGCTGATCCGCACCACGGTGATGCGCGAGGCGCGGCGCAGGGCGCATGAGGTGCTGAAGTTCTGCGGCCTGGACGGGCGCGCCGACGTGCTCGCCAGCCAGCTCATTCCCTCTGAGAAGCGCCGGCTCGAAGTCGCCCGCGCGCTCGCCACCGAACCGAAGCTGCTGCTGCTCGACGAGGTGCTCACTGGTCTGACGCCGACCGAAGCGGAGAAGGGCGTCGAACTGGTGCGCCGCGTCCGCGACGCCGGCATCACGGTGCTGATGGTCGAGCACGTCATGGAAATCGTCATGCCGTTGGTCGACCGTGCCATCGTTCTCGACCTCGGCAAGGTGCTCACCGAAGGCAAGCCGGCCGACGTGGTGCGCGACCCGAAAGTCATCACTGCTTATCTTGGGGATCGTCATGCTGTCGGTGCGTGAGGTCACCACCGCCTATAAGGGCCTGGTCGCGATTTCGAACGTCTCGATCGAGGTCGAGCAGGGCGAGATCGTCTGCGTCGCCGGCGCCAATGGCGCGGGCAAATCGACGCTGCTGAAATCGATCGCCGGCGCCGAGCGCATTCGTTCCGGCCAAGTGCTGTTTGACGGCGAGCGGCTCGACGGCGTCCCGCAGCATGTGATCACCAAGCGCGGCGTCGCCTATGTGCCGGAGAACCGCCGGCTGTTTCCCCGGCTGTCGGTCCACGACAATCTGCGGCTCGGCAGTTACCTCTATCGCGGTGAAGCCGATCGCGAGAAGCCGCTGGAGTTCGTGTTCAGCCTGTTTCCCCGGTTGCAGGAACGGTTGGAGCAGCGTGCCGAGACTTTGAGCGGTGGCGAGCAGCAGATGCTGGCGATCGGCCGCGCGCTGATGACTCGGCCGCGCCTGCTGATGCTCGACGAGCCGTCGCAGGGCATCATGCCTAAGCTGGTCAGCGAGATCTTCCAGTCGGTGAAGAAGATCCGCGACGCCGGCATGACCGTGCTGATCGTCGAGCAGCGCATGGCCGAATGCCTCGAAATCGCCGACCGCGCCTACATCCTGCAGACCGGCCGCGTCCTGATGCAGGGCAAGGCCGCCGAGCTGATGGATAACCCCGACGTCCGGAAGGCGTATCTGGGGCTCTAGCTGAGCGTCCCTCTAGTTTGTTCTGCCTTTGAGTTGAGCGTCAATCTATCTGCGTCATTGCAAGGAGCAAAGCGACGAAGCAATCCAGAAGTCCCCGTGCACCTGGCCTGGATTGCTGCGCGGCGCTCGCAATGACGGATGCTGAGATTCATTGTATCTCTTGAGCATCCAAGGATGCCGGGGGACGCTCAACATGCCGCGCTTCGCAGCCAATCTCAGCCTGATGTTCACCGAGCACGCCTTTCTCGACCGTTTCGATGCGGCGCGGGCGGCGGGATTTGATGCGGTCGAGTTTCTTTTTCCCTACGAGGTCGAGCCCAGCGCCATCGCCGAACGGCTGCAGCGCAACCGCCTGACCCAGGTGCTGTTCAACCTGCCGCCGGGCGATTGGGCCGCCGGCGAGAAGGGATTTGCGGCGCTGCCGGACAAGTTCGACGAGTTGCAGCGCAGCCTGCACACGGCGCTGCCTTATGTGCTCGCAACCGGGGTGAAGCGGCTACATCTGCTGGCAGGCAATGCCGACCGCCGCGACGCGGCGGCGGCGCTGGCGTTTCGGCGGTCCTTGGCGGTTGCCGCGCATTTCTTCGCGCCGCACGGCATCGACGTGCTGATCGAGCCACTAAACCGGCGCGACGCGCCCGGCTATTTTCTCGACGATGTCGATTACGCTCACGCTCTCGTTCGCGAGATGGCCATTGCCAATCTGAAGCTGCAATTCGACGTCTATCACTGCCAGATCCTGCATGGCGACGTCACCACGCGGCTGCGCGAGATGCTGCCGATGATCGGCCATGTTCAGATTGCCAGCGTGCCGTCCCGGCACGAACCGGACGGCGAGGAGCTCAACTATCCGTTTCTATTCGCCGAGCTCGACCGGCTCGGTTACGCCGGCTTTGTCGGCGCCGAGTATCGTCCGCGCGGCAAGACCGAGGACGGCCTCGGCTGGTTCAAACCGTACCGCGCCGGAACCTGACGTCGCCGGCAGCTCACGCCGTTTGTTGCACTGCAATCAATCTGTCGTGACCGCGCGTCGGAACGCGCTCAATAACCAGCGACCCAGCGGTTTGTCGCGTCGCCGCCGGCTGCGCGACGCTTGGCTAATTGCACGGCTTTCGATAAATCAACAGAAGGGCCCCGCCGGGCAGGCGGCCTTTCCGTAACAAGAAGACCGGGACGACCCGACGAATGATCGCGCTGGTCCGCATCGCACTAAGCCGGCCGTACACGTTCGTGGTGTTGGCGCTGCTGCTGCTGATCGTCGGCCCGCTGGCGGCGCTCCGTACCCCGACCGACATCTTCCCTGAAATTCGTATCCCGGTGATCGGTGTCGTCTGGCAGTACACCGGCCTGCCGCCGGATCAGATGGCGGGACGTATCACCACGCCATTCCAGCGTGCGCTCACCACCACGGTGAACGACATCGAACACATCGTGGCGAACTCCTATGGCGGGTTCGGCATCGTCAAGATCTTCTTCCAGCCCAACGTCGACATCCGCACCGCGAATGCGCAGGTCACCGCGATCTCGCAGACGCTGCTCAAGCAGATGCCGCCCGGCGCAACGCCGCCGCTGATCCTGAACTACTCCGCCTCCACCGTGCCGATTCTACAGTTGGCGCTGTCGGGCGAGGGGATGACGGAACAGAGCCTCGCCGACCTCGCCATCAATCAGCTTCGTACTCCGCTGGTGACGGTGCCCGGCGCGGCGATCCCGTGGCCGTTCGGCGGCAAGCAGCGCCAGATCCAGATCGATCTCGATCCCAGCGCGCTGCAGGCGCGCGGGTTGTCGGGCCAGGATGTCGCCAACGCGCTCGCAGCGCAGAACCTGATCACCCCGGTCGGCACCCAGAAGATCGGCGAGTTCGAATACATCATCCAGCTCAACAACTCGCCACTGAAGATCGAGGAGCTCGGCAACCTGCCGATCAAGGCGGTCGGCGGCGCGATGGTCTATATCCGCGACGTCGCCTCGGTGCGTGACGGCAATCCGCCACAGACCAACATCGTGCATGTCGACGGCAACCGTTCGGTGCTGATGATGGTGTTGAAGGCCGGCGCGGTGTCGACGCTCGATATCATTGCCGGCATCAAGCAGAAGATCATCGACGTCAAGGGTGCCATGCCCGAGTCGCTGAAGATCGCGCTGATCGGCGATCAGTCGGTGTTCGTCCGCGGCGCCATCACCGGAGTCGCCGTCGAAGGGGTGATCGCGGCCCTGCTGACCAGCGTGATGATCCTGCTGTTCCTGGGCAGCTGGCGATCGACCATCATCATCGCGGTATCGATCCCGCTGTCGGTGCTCGGCGCCATCATCTGCCTGTCGGCGATCGGCGAGACTCTGAATATCATGACGCTCGGCGGCCTCGCGCTGGCGGTCGGCATCCTGGTCGACGACGCCACGGTGACGATCGAGAACATCAATTGGCACCTGGAACAGGGCAAGGAGGTCGAGCCCGCGATTCTCGACGGCGCCAACCAGATCGTGACGCCGGCCTTCGTCTCGCTGCTATGCATCTGCATCGTGTTCGTGCCGATGTTCTTCCTGCAGGGCGTCGCGCGCTATCTGTTCGTGCCGATGGCCGAAGCGGTGATGTTTGCGATGGCCTGGTCGTTCCTGCTGTCGCGCACGCTGGTGCCGACGATGGCGAAGTATCTGCTGAAGCCGCACGTCCATCACGACAGCCTTTCGGGGCGGAAGCCGTCGCGCAATCCGCTGGTGCGCTTTCAGCAGGCGTTCGAAGGCGTGTTCGCCCGGTTCCGTCACGGCTATGGCGATCTGCTGACGCTCGCGATGGGGCATCGCCGGGCATTCGTCGCCGGCTTCCTCGGTGTGGTCGCGCTGTCGTTCGCGCTGGTGCCGTATCTCGGCCGCAACTTCTTCCCGTCGGTCGATGCGGGCCAGATCCTGATGCATGTCCGCACTCAGGTCGGCACCCGGATCGAGGAAACCGCCAACCAGCTCGCCGAGGTGCAAAAGGCGATCCGCAAGATCATTCCGCCGGACCAGATCGAGACCCTGACCGACAACATCGGTATGCCGATCTCGGGCATCAATCTCACCTACAACAACACCGGCGTGATCGGCACCCAGGATGCCGACATCCAGATCAAGCTGAAGGGCGAGCACAGGCCGACCGAACAGTATGTGAAGATCCTGCGCGAGCAACTGCCACGGCAGTTCCCCGGGATGACCTTCGCGTTTCTGCCGGCCGATATTGTCAGCCAGATCCTCAATTTCGGCGCGCCGGCGCCGATCGACCTGCAGATCCGCGGCGCCAATTTGCCGGCGAATTTCGATTACGCTGGCAAGCTGCTGGCCAAGACCAAGCGCATCCCGGGCGTCGCCGATGCCCGCATTCAGCAGTCGCCAAACAACCCGACCTTCAACATCGATGTCGACCGCACCCGCGCCCAATATGTCGGCCTGACCGAGCGTGACGTCACCAACAGCCTCGTCGTCAACCTTGCCGGCTCGTCCCAGGTGGCGCCGACCTATTATCTCAATCCTGAGAACGGCGTGTCGTATTCGATCGTGATGCAGACGCCGCAATATCACGTCGATTCGCTGAGCAAGCTCGAGACCATTCCGGTGTCGGCCTCAGGTGCGGCCGCGGCAGGCGCGCCGATCCTCGGTGGCCTTGCCGAGATCAAGCGCTCCGCCGGCAATGCCGTGGTGTCGCAATACGACATCCAGTCGATCGTGCAGATCTTCGCCACCACGCAGGGGCGTGACCTCGGCGCGGTGGCGGCCGATATCCGCAAGGTGATCGACGAGACCAAGGCCGAGGTGCCGAAGGGCTCTTCGGTGGTGCTACTCGGCCAGGTCGAGACTATGAATAGCGCGTTTGCTGGGCTGTTGTTCGGCCTGCTCGGCGCGATCGTGCTGATCTATCTGCTGATCGTGGTGAACTTCCAATCGTGGGCCGACCCGTTCGTGATCATCACGGCTCTGCCGGCTGCACTCGCCGGCATCGTCTGGATGCTGTTCGCGACCGGCACGACGCTGTCCGTGCCGGCGCTCACCGGCGCGATCATGTGCATGGGCGTTGCCACCGCAAACAGCGTGCTGGTGATCTCGTTTGCGCGCGAGCGCTATGCGGTGCTCGGCGATCCGGTGCAGGCCGCGCTGGAGTCCGGCTTCGTCCGGTTCCGTCCGGTGCTGATGACGGCGCTGGCGATGATCATCGGCATGGCGCCGATGGCGCTGGGCCTCGGCGAGGGCGGCGAGCAGAATGCGCCGCTCGGCCGCGCCGTGATCGGCGGGTTGCTGTTCGCGACGTTTGCAACGCTGATGTTCGTGCCGGTGGTGTTCTGCATGGTTCACAAGAAACAGCCGGCATCCGATGCCGAGCCTGCTCCGGAGATGTCGCATGCCCACTGATCAACCGCCGCGTAGATCCCGTCGCGGTCTCGGCATCGCCGGGGTGGTGCTCGGCTGCGGTGCGGTCGCGATTGTCGTCACCGGGATCAGCGCCCGCGAGAAGAGCAGTGCCGAACTGCGAACTTGGACCGACGAGCAGGCGATCTCGAGCGTCGCGGTGACGCGGCCCGACGGCAAGGCGCCGACCGCTACGCTCGATCTGCCGGGACGGCTCGAAGCCTATTCGCGCGCGCCGATCTACGCCCGCGTCTCCGGCTACGTGAAGAGCTGGAGCGCCGATATCGGCGCCAAGGTGAAAGCCGGTGAGGTGATCGCCGAGATCGAGGCGCCGGATCTCGATCAGCAATTGCTGCAGGCCCGTGCCGATCTCGCCAGTCAGCAAGCGAGTGCGAAGCTGTCGGAAGCGACACTGAACCGGCGCAAGACGCTGGTGGCGTCGAACTTTGTCTCGGCGCAGGAGATCGACGAACGCACCGCCGACCTCGCAGCCAAGAAGGCGGCGGTCAATTCCGGCCAGGCCAATGTCGAGCGGCTCGAAGCGCTCGCCGGCTACAAGAAGATCACTGCACCGTTCGACGGAATCGTCACCGAGCGTAACACCGACGTCGGCGCGCTGATCAATGCCGGTTCGAGCTCAGGGCCCGCGATGTTCGTGGTGTCGGACATCGCGAAGCTGCGCGTCTACGTCAACGTTCCGCAAAACTACGCGCCGCTGGTGCGGATCGGCGGCAAGGCGGTGATCGCGCTGCCCGAATATCCGGGCCGCACCTTCCCGGCGACGGTTGAAGCGTCCTCACAGGCGGTGGACGTCGCCTCCGGCACGATGCGGATTCAACTCGGGCTCGACAACGCCAAGGGCGAACTGATGCCGGGCGGCTTCGCCAATGTGAAGCTCGCGCTGGTCCGCGATTCTGCGCCGCTGCACATTCCCGCCTCTGCGCTGATCTTCAACCGTAGCGGGCTGCGTGTTGCGACGGTCGGCCCGGATGATCGCGTGCAGCTCAAGCCGGTCACCATCGCACGCGACCTCGGGCGCGAGATCGAGCTGTCCGCCGGTCTCACCGCCGAGGACCGCATCATCATCGCGCCGCCGGACGGCATCGCCAACGGCGAGAAGGTGCGCGTGGTCGCCGACGATGCTGCGAAGGCCGGGAAGCCGACGGCCTCGGAGAAGCAGGACGTGAAGGGGTAGGGCACCAGGCTCCCCCGCGTTTGCGATCGACCAAGACCTATCCCCGTCATGGCGAGAAGCCGAAGCGACGAAGCAATCCAACAGCGCCGTGGACGATGCTCTGGATTGCTTCGCTTCGCTCGCAATGACGGAGAGGACTTGTGGCTTGGCTCTCCCTGATGACCCGAACTAACCGGCGCTACGCCACTCCAGCACACCATCGGCTGCCGTGACGATCGGGCCGCGGGTGCCGACCGGGCTGCAGTCCATGTTGGTCAAGAACGCCAGCGTCGCCTGATCCTGCGCCGGCACGCGCGCTAGCGCGCGGGCGCCGTCTACGGTGCGCAGCATCACCACGCCATGCTGGACCTCACCACGGCCGTCATAGATCACCGTGAAGGTTTCGACGGTGCCGTCACCGCTGGCTTCAGTGACGAACCGCGGCACGACGCCATAGGCCGCATCGGCCTTCGCCTGCACGCTGACGTCTTCGCTCAACGGTTGCTGCGGTGGGGTGCGCGAAACGATGAGGCCATGATGCTTGGTGACGAAGCCGCCCTGGCCATACAGCAGGCCGAGCTTGGCGCCGTCGCGCAGGCGGCGGACCATCGCGCAGGCGGCATGGGTCATGTAGGTGTTGAGCGGCGCGCCGAAGAAGGTGAGGCCGCCCGTCACCGTCGGCTCGACGTCGTCGCCGAGACCGAGCGTCCGCCGCGCCATCTTCGGCACCACTGGGAAGCACGAATACAGCTCGATTGCGTCGAACGCGCGGCCGTCGCCACCGACCATCGCCTTGATGGTCTCCAGCACCGCATTCTGGGCGTGGCTCTGCACGAACTGATCGCGGGCGAGATAGTCACGCGGCTCTTCGGCAGAGGCGCCGCCGTGGATATAGATCAGCTTGTCCTCGGGGATGCCGGCTGCGCGCGCTTTCGCCAGCGAGGTCAGCAGCACCGCGGCGCCGAGATTGACGCTCGGATTGGCGACCATCAGCTTGGTGTAGGGCCAGGCGATCAGCCGATTGTCGGATGAAGGCGTCGTGATCTCATTCGGCGCGAAGGCACGCTTGATCCAAGCATTCGGATTGCGTTCCGCCGCCGCTGCGTAGCGCGACCACAGCACGCCGGACTCATCCAGTGCCTGCCGCGGTGTCTGGCCCCAATGCGCAGCGGTGGCGGCTTCGTACAGCGGATATACCGTGATCGGCCTTGCGACCCCGAGGGTCGAAGCGATCGGCTGCTGGAAGGCCGCGCCGCGCTTCGGCTCCGGTGCGTCATGGGCGAACGGCGTCCACGGCAGGTCGATCTTGGCTCGCGCAGCTTTGGTCGCCGTCGACTGCGCCTCGGCGCCGCAGACCACGGCGACCTGTGCTTCGCCGCGGGCGATCCGCAGCGCGGCTTCGTGGATGAAGCGGATCGGGCTCTCGCCGCCGACCGGACCGTAGAAACAGTGACGCGGCGCGATGCCGAGCCGTGTCGCGAGTTGTTCGGCCGGCGCGTGGTAGCGCCAGCTTAAGAAGTTGACGACGTCGAGCGAGTCGATCTGCGGCAGCAGGCTCGCGGCGCTGTCGTCGCCGGTGCGTTGCACGGCGGCTTCGAGCAGCGCCAGCGGCTCCAGCCCTTGCGCGATGTCCTTGGGGTGGTCGGCGATTTCGCCGACACCGGCGATGACGGGAATGCGTTCGGGCGGGAGCGTGGTCGGCATTTTCTTGCTTCTTATTGATCGAAGGTTGGTGAGTGGATGTCAGAACGCGGTGTAGCCGCCATCGATCACGAAAGTATCAGCGGTGTGATACGACGATGCCTTGCTCATCAGATACACCGCGATGCCGCCGAAATCTTCCGGCTCGCCGAACCGCCGTACCGGAATGCGTGGCATCACGTTGGCGACGAACTTGTCGTTCCCCATGACGCCCGCGGTCATGTCGCTCTTGATCCAGCCCGGCAGGATCGCATTGGCGGTGACGCCATAGCGGGCGAGTTCGACGGCGAGCGCGCGGACCAGTGCATTGATCGCCGCCTTGGTGGCCGCGTAGTGCTCGTTGCGCGCGGTGCCGAAGATCGAAGCGAGGCTCGAGGTCGCGACCAGCCGGCCGAACGGATCGCCGTCGGCGGCGCGCTCGGTCATGTGCCGGGCCGCGGCCTGGAAGGCGTGGAACACGCCGTCGAGATTGGTGGCGAACATCGAGCGCCATTGCTCTTCGGTACGGTCGATGAAAGCCTGCCGGCCGCCGCCGCCGATGCCCGCATTGGCGAAGCAGCCGTCGACGCGGCCGAACGCCTTCAGCGTCGCGTCCATCGCGGCCTTCACCGAAGCCGGATCGGTGACGTCGCAGATCTGAGCTTCGACCTTGCCGGGAGCATTTGCCATGGTAGCGAGCGCGGCGTGATTCTTGACCGCGTTGCGACCCCAGATCGACACGTTACAGCCCGCAGCAGCCAGAGCCTGTGCCATACCGAGGCCGATACCACCGTTGCCCCCGGTGACGACCGCGACGCGGCCGCTCAAATCGAAAATGCTCATCCAGCGTTTCCATTTTTGTTTGTTGCGCGCTACACCGTGCGGGCCAGGCGCGCGCGGTGATCGATGCAGGACCATGGACAAGCGCGTCGCAAAAATCAAATATGGCCTCACGTCGTGAAGCCCTTCCACAGCGCGGAATAACCGCGAACCGATAGCGCGAGGAAACAATGCAGTTCAAACACGTCACGCTCGATTTCGACGGTCCCGTTGCGATCCTGAAGCTCGATCATCAGGAAGTCATGAACGCGGTGTCGATCGACATGCTCGGCGGACTCGGCGAAGCGCTCGACGCGATCGAAGACAAGCGAGCCGAGGTGCGCTGTCTGGTGATCACCGGCGCTGGCCGCGCGTTCTGCACCGGCGCGAACCTGCAGGGCCGTAACTCCGGCAACAACATGAGCCAGAGCGGCAAGGGTGCCGGCGCCGCGCTCGAGACCGCGTTCCATCCGTTCCTGCGTCGGCTGCGCAAGCTGCATTGCCCGATCGTCACCTCGGTCAACGGTCCGGCGGCCGGCGCCGGCATGAGCTTCGCGTTGATGGGCGACATGATTCTGTGCGCCAAGTCGTCGTACTTCCTGCAGGCGTTCCGCCGCATCGGTCTCGTGCCGGATTGCGGCTCGACCTGGCTGCTGCCGCGGCTCGTCGGCAAGGCGCGATCGGTCGAGCTGTCGCTGCTCGGCGAGAAGCTGCCGGCCGACAAGGCGCTGGAATGGGGCCTCGTCAATCGCGTGTACGAGGACGCCGAACTGTGGGCCGAAACCATGAAGCTGGCGCACGACCTCGCCAACGGACCGACCATCGCTCTGTCGCTGATCCGCAAGCTGTATTGGGACTCGCCCGAGAATTCGTTCGAGGAGCAGCTCAACCTCGAATTCGAATGCCAGCGTGTCGCCGGCTCGACCGACGACTTCAAGGAAGGCGTCGGTGCGTTCCTCGAAAAGCGTCCGGCGCAGTTCAAGGGCAAATAAGCCCGATATGGCTGCTGCAGCTATTGCCGGCGCGCTGACGCAAAGCGTGATCGGATGGTGCGCTGGCGCGACCGGCATTCGTGATCTCGCGCAGCTCTCGGGCGGTGCGAGTCAGGAGACTTGGTCGTTCGTGATCGAGCGGCCGGACGGCGACATCGCGGCGATCCTGCGCCGCTCGCCGCCGGGCTACGGCAGCGTTTCCGGGCGCGCCGCGGGTCTCGATGTCGAGGCCGAACTGATGCGGCTCGCCTATGAGGCTGGCGTGCCGTCGCCGCAGGTGCTGCACGTTCTCACCGAGGCCGACGCGCTCGGCGCCGGCTTCGTGATGCGGCGTGTCGATGGCGAAACCATCCCCCGCAAGATCCTGCGCGATGCAGAGTTTGCCGAGGCGCGGCCGAAGCTGGCGCGGCAGATCGGCATCATCCTCGCCGGTCTGCACGGCATCGACAGCGCCGCGCTGCCGCCGCTGCGGACGATCAGCTCGACCGAGGAGATCGGTCTGTTGCGCGATGACTATCGTTCGTTCGACTGGCCGCGGCCGGTGTTCGAACTGACACTGCGGTGGCTCACCGATCATGATCCGGGCGCGTCGAAAGCGACCACGCTGGTGCACGGTGATTTTCGCCACGGCAATCTCATCATCGGTCCCGATGGTGTGCGCGCCGTGCTGGATTGGGAGCTGGCGCATCGCGGCGATCCGATGGAGGACCTTGGCTGGATCTGCGTGAATTCCTGGCGGTTCGGCGAGATCGACAAGCCGGTCGGCGGGCTCGGCTCGCGCGAGGAGATGTTCGCCGGCTACGAAGCCGCCGGCGGCCATGTCGACGAGGCGCGCGTCAAATTCTGGGAAGTGATGGGTACGCTGCGCTGGGGCATCATGTGCTGCGGCATGATGCGGCGGTTCCGGGAAAGCCCCGATCATTCGATGGAGCGCGCGATGATCGGTCGTCGCTCGTCTGAAACCGAGATCGATCTGCTGCGGCTGCTGGCGCCGCGCAGCTAATCATTCAGCGAGGCAGCGATGCAGGACGAACCTAGGCCGGACGAACTGATCAAGGCGGTGGCGGACTTTCTGCGCGAGCAGATCGTCCCGCAGATATCAGGCCACGCCGCATTCAAGCTGCGGGTCGGCATCAACGCGCTCGATCTGGTGACGCGGCAACTGGCGCTGTCGGGCGAGAGCGACGCCGAAGAACACGCCAGCCTGAAGGCGCTGTTCAGCCACGACGGCTCGCTGTTCAACCTCAATGCCGAGCTCGCCGACCGCATCGCCTCCGGCGCGGTCGATCTGTCGACGCCCGGCGTCAAGGACCATCTGTGGCGCACCACGCTGGCGAAGCTCGCCGTCGATCAGCCGAACTACGCGAGCTATCGGCGGGAGGTTGAACGTTGCAGCGATTAGCGCGGGGCGTGGTTTCTCAATCGCCGTCACTGTGCGGTAAGAATTGCTTGGTCGCCCAGCCCAAGGGCAATCTGAGCTGATCGATTGCGTTCCGGGCTATCAGCAAGCTTGTATCCTTGCTCGATAAGGCGAGTGGTATAGTTCTTATTGTAAATGAATGCCCAAATGAGGCCAACAACGAACCAGCCTAAGCCGAGGCCCAAAACACCGAAAAGCACGCCGGCGACAAGAACTCCCAAACCGATTGCGAGGTCTCCTCTAATCAGGGCAGGAAATCCTCCAAAAAAGAAGCTGGTCCAACTGAAACCGTAGAAGCCTGTCTTTGTTACGCCCGTGGTTGGGTTCTTCAGCAAGACTGGAGTTGCCATATCAACCTCAAAAATCAATTGGCTAAGGTAATCCGCTACAAGGCGTCCGAAGCCACTAGCTCTAATCGGACGCCTTGCTATCATTCCCACTTAGGGCCATCAAGTCATTACTTGGTGGGGGCTATTTCCCGCTCCAGTTCGGCTTGCGCTTTTCGGAGAACGCTTTCGGGCCTTCGATGTAGTCCTGCGAGGCGACCATGGCTTTCACTGCCGGGTAGTCGCGCTGCTCGGCGATCGCTCGCGGCAGTGACACTTCGAGGCCGCGCGACAGCGTCTGCTTCGAGGCGCGGATCGACATCGGTGAGACGGTGCAGATGGTTTCGGCCCAGCGTTCCGCCGCGGCGAGCGCCTCGCCTTGCGGCACGACTTCGTTGACGAAGCCGAGCTCATAGCCCTCCTGCGCCTTGACGTGGCGGGCGGTGAGGATCATGCCCATCGCGCGCTTCAGCCCGATCTGGCGGGGGAGGCGGTGCAGGCCGCCGGCCAGCGCCGCGAGGCCGACGCGCGGCTCCGGCAGCGCGAAGGTTGCGTTCTCCGCAGCGATGATCAGGTCGCAGGCAAGCGCGATCTCGAAACCGCCGCCCATCGCGACGCCGTTGACGGCAGCGATAATCGGCTTGTCGCAATCGAACCGCGAGGTCAGGCCGCCGAAGCCGCTCTCCCCCCAGCCGCGCTTGCCGCCGGAGGCCTGCCACTTCAGATCGTTGCCGGCGCAGAACGCCTTGTCGCCGGCGCCGGTGACGATCGCCACCCACTGCTCGGGATCGGCAGCGAACTCGTTGAACACGCCTTCGAGCTCGTAGTGCGCATCGGTATGCAGCGCGTTGTACACTTCGGGCCGCGACAGCGTGACGATGGTGATCGGGCCCTTGCGGGTCACGGTGGAAAATTGCAGCGCCATCGGCGTTTCCTTTTTTCGTTGAGCAGAATTGTGCGGCTGAAGCGCGCTTGACTTGTCTCGTGCGGCGCATGTTAATCAGTCGCTTAACAAGATCAACAACAACACGAAGACTGTGGGAGCACGCCTTGGATTTTTCTCTGCCGCCCGATCTGGTCGCCTATCTCGCCGAGCTCGATCGCTTCATCGAGTCCAAGATCAAGCCGCTGGAGCAGGCGGACGACAACATCCGCTTCTTCGATCACCGCCGCGAATGGGCGCGCACGGATTTCGAGCATGGCGGGCTGCCACGCCACGAGTGGGAAGATCTGCTGCGCAAGGCGAAGAACCTTGCCGACGACGCCGGTCATCTGCGTTTCGCGATTCCGAAGCGTTACGGCGGCCAGGACGGCACCAACCTCTGGATGGCGGTGATCCGCGAACACTTCGCCGCCAAGGGGCTCGGCCTGCACAACGACCTGCAGAATGAGCATTCGATCGTCGGCAATTTTCCGATCGTGAAGATGCTGGATCTCTACGGCTCGCCCGAACAGAAGGCGATGATCGACGGTTCGATCACCGGCAAGTACCGCATCACGTTTGGCCTGACAGAGCCCGATCACGGCTCCGACGCCACGCACATGGAAACGCGCGCCGAAGAAGCGGTGCGCGACGGCAAGAAGGGCTGGGTGATCAACGGCGAGAAAATGTGGACGACGGGGATGCACGTCGCCACGCATTGCGCGCTGTTCGCCCGCACCGCCGGCAAGGACGGCGATGCACGCGGCATCACCTGCTTCCTGGTGCCGGCCGATGCGCCCGGTGTGAAGGTCGAAGAGTATCTCTGGACCTTCAACATGCCGACCGACCATCCGCGGGTGTCGTTCAAGGACGTGTTCGTCACCGAGGATGCGGTGTTCGGCGAGGTCGGTCGCGGTCTGTCGCTGGCGCAGTGCTTCGTGCATGAGAACCGCATCCGCCAAGCAGCGTCGTCGCTCGGCGCGGCGGTGTTTTGTATCAATGAGAGCGTCAAATACGCGCGTGAGCGCAAGCCGTTCGGCGAGGAGTTGGCGCGCAACCAGGCGATCCAGTTCCCGCTGGTCGAGCTCGCGACCCAGGCCGAAATGCTGCGCCTGTTGATCCGCAAGACGGCGTGGGAGATGGATCAGATGACCCAGGCCCAGGTGGAGCACACGCTGTCCGACAAGGTTTCGATGTGTAACTACTGGGCGAACCGGCTGTGCGGCCAGGCGGCCGATCGCGCGATTCAAGTGCACGGCGGCATCGGCTATTCGCGCCACAAACAGTTCGAGCACATCTACCGCCACCACCGCCGCTACCGCATCACCGAAGGCAGCGAGGAAATCCAGATGCGGAAGGTGGCGGGCTTCCTGTTCGGCTACATGGGCGCGAACAAGAGGTGAGGGGAGACGGCTGCCTCTCGCCGGTCATTCCGGGGCACGCGCGAAGCGCGTGAACCCGGAATCCCGAGCTGTCGATCGTCGGGTGTTTGCCACCTCGAGATTCCGGGTTCGCGCTACGCGCGCCCCGGAATGACGGGTCTGGTTTAGCGCGCTGACGCACGCGATGGATGCGCGGGTTCGAGCCCGCGCATGACGTTCGTCAGGTTGATAGGCGTTGCCCCGCCTACAAACGTCATCCCCCGCGCATGCGGGGGATCCAGTATACGAGGGCGCTCATGGCAGATGCAGCGCAGAGCGACGAGCGCTCTGCGATACTGGGTCGCCCGGACGGGCCGGGCGATGACGACAGTGGATGTGTGTAGCTGAACGCCGCCGCTCAGTTCACCTGCCGGTCCTTGCCGCTCCAATACGGATCGCGGAGCTGGCGGCGGAGGATCTTGCCGGAGGCGTTGCGGGGCAGGGCCGGGATGAAGTCAATCGACTTCGGCGTCTTGTAGCCGGCGATGCGGGTGCGGGTGAAGCCGATGATGTCCTGCGCGGTCGCTTCCTTGCCGGGCTTCATCACCACCACGGCCTTCACAGACTCGCCCCACTGATCGTCGGGCACGCCGACCACCGCAACTTCGGCGACGTCGGGGTGATCGCAGATCGCGCTCTCGACCTCGGCCGGATAGATGTTCTCGCCGCCGGAGATGATCATGTCCTTGATGCGGTCATGGATGTAGACGTAGCCGTCCTCGTCCATGTAGCCGGCGTCGCCGGTGCGCAGCCAGTTGTCGCCGTCGATCGTCTTCTTGGTGGCGTCGGGGAGATTCCAGTAGCCGACCATGTTGGAGCCGGAGCGGGTCGCGATCTCGCCGACCTGCCGCGGCGGCAGCGGTTTGCCGTCGGGATCGAGGATCGCGATCTCCACGCCGGGCAGCGCCTTGCCGGCTGAGCGCATCCGTTCGAGCCCTTCGACGTGGTCCTCCGGTGGCAACGCCACGATGGTGCCGGTGGTCTCGGTCATGCCGTACATCTGCACGAAGCCGCACTTGAAGACGTCGATACATTCTTTCAGCAGCGCCGCCGGGATCGGCGAAGCACCGTACAGCATGTATTTCAGCCGCGAGAAATCGACCTCGCGAGCACGCGGCTGCCGCACCACGAACTGCATCGCGGCCGGCACCATGAACAGCTTGGTGATGCCGGACTGCTCGAAGAAATCGAGTACCTTGGTCGGATCGAATTCACGCGCGATCACGCCCTTGGCGCCGTGATAGATCCCCATCATGCCCCAGCCGGAGCCGCCGATGTGGAACACCGGCATCGCCACCAGCGAGACGTCGTCGGGCGACCATCGGTTCCACTCCGGCTTGTTGTCCTGGCCGGCGCGGACCAGGGACAGGAAGTTGGCGTGGCTGAGCATCGCGCCCTTCGGCTTGCCGGTGGTGCCGGAGGTGTAGAGCTGGATCGCGATGTCGGACGGCGCGATCGCGACCTGCGGATCATCGCTCGATTGCGCGTCGCGCCATTTGGTGAAGTCCTGCCACTCCGGCGCGCCGCCTTCGGTGGTGATGATGGCGCGCACGCTCGGGATCTGGTCCTTGAGGCCGCGGACCTGATCGACGAATTCCGGGCCGACGAACAGGATCGCCGCTTTGCAGTCCTCGACGATGTAGGCGATCTCCGGTCCGGCGAGCCGCCAGTTCACCGGCGCCATCACCGCCTTGGCTTTGATCGCGCCGGACCACAGCTCGAAATAGATGTCGCTGTTCTTGCCGAGATAGGCGATGCGCTCGTTCGGTTGCACGCCGGAGGCCTGCAGCGCGCGGGCGACCTGGTTGGTGTGGCGGTCGAAATCCGCAAAGGTGCTGATGCGGCCCTCGAACTCGTAGGCGATCTCGTTGCCGCGGGTGTTGGCCTGCGCACGGATGACGTCGGCCAGCGTGGCCGGCTCGGCTGCCTCGGACATTGTCTCTCCCTTGGTATTGTTAGTTCGTTGCTTGTTGTTTTGTGCGAAGTCTGCCGTGCTTCGGCTGCAAACACAAGCGGGAGGGAATGTCGCGGGTGAGGTTGGGCGCCGGCGGGATTGATTAGTTGCTGAGGCGCGAGAGCCATCCCTCCCCCTTGCGGGGAGGGGCGGCCGAGCGAAGCGGAGGCCGGGGTGGGGGAGCCCCAGGCACTGAGCAAGGGGCGCGCCCCCACCCGACCGGCCTTACGGCCGGCCACCCTCCCCGCAAGGGGGAGGGATGTTTCGGCGAGCGCTTCGTTACCCCCGCTGCGCGCGGTCCTTTTCGTTCTGGGCTTTGATCGAGGCCTTGGCCTGATCCCAGTCGGCGTTGCTCCAGTCGCGGAGCTGGTAGAAATTGCCGCCCATCGCGAGGCCCTGGGCGCCGTCCATGGCGATGGTCTCGCCGCTGATCCAGTCGCAGCCGCCGGAGATCAGGAAGGTTGCGAGGTTCTGCAACTCCTCCATGGTGCCGACGCGGCCCATCGGGTTCATCTTGATGGTGCGTGCGCCGGCTTCGTCGCCCGGCTTGATCCGCTTGCTCATGCCCTCGGTCGGAATTTCGCCCGGCGCAATGGTGTTGAGACGGATGCCGTATTTACCCCATTCGGTGGCGAGCGACATCGTCATGGCGTGGATCGCCGACTTGCTCATCGCCGACGGCACCACATAGGGGCTGCCGTTGCGCACCCAGGTGGTGGTGATCGACACCACGTTGCCGCGGTGGCCGCCGGCGATCCAGCGCTTGCCGACCGCGTGGGTGACGTAGAACGTGCCGTGCATCACGATGTTGGCGACGGCGTCGAAGCCGCGCGGGCTGAGATCCTCACTCCGCGAGATGAAATTTCCCGCCGCGTTGTTGATCAGGTCGGTGAGCGGCCCGCTCTCGAAGATGGTCTCGACCATATGGTCGACTGCCGCAGCGTCGCGGATGTCGACGCCGTAGGTCATCACCTTGCCGCCGTACTGATCCATCAGTTCGGTCGCGGTCTCGTCGCACACGCCCTTGCGGCGGCCGCAGATGTGCACTTCGGCGCCGAGCTGCAGGAAGCGCGCCGCCATCGCCTTGCCGAGGCCGGTGCCGCCACCGGTGACGAGGATGCGACGGCCGGCGAGAAGCTGATCTGTGAACATGAGAAAACCGCCCGGAAAAGTTGAAGTTGGTCGTTAATTAGGCGATTGACTAAATCCCGACAACGCTTTTCTGTAGCGGCGCTGCAAAACAACGAAGGGACTGCCCGATGAACGATCGCGTTTCGGTGACGATCACCGACGGCGTCGCCGATGTCCGGCTGGTACGTGCGGACAAGATGAATGCGCTCGATGCCGCGATGTTCGAGGCGTTGGTGAACACCACCGAGCGGCTGGCGAACGAAAAGGGCGTGCGTGCCGTGGTGCTGTCGGGCGAGGGCAAGGCGTTCTGTGCCGGCCTCGACATGGGACGTTTCGCCGCGATGAAGGAGAGTGGCGGCAACGGAATTCCGGGAGGCGAATTTCGTGACCTGACCAAGCGCACCCATGGCCAGGCCAACGCGCCGCAGCAGGCGGTGTGGGGCTGGCGGATGCTCCCGGTGCCGGTGATTGCTGCGGTGCACGGTGTTGCATTCGGCGGCGGCTGTCAGCTCGCGCTCGGCGCGGACATCCGGTTGATAGCGCCGGACGCCAAGATGTCGGTCATGGAAATCAAATGGGGCCTGGTGCCGGACATGGCCGGCACGCCGATCCTGGCGACGCTGCTGCGCGACGACGTGCTGCGCGAACTGACCTACACCGGACGGATCGTCGCGGCACACGAGGCGGTGAGCATCGGGCTCGCCACCAAGATCGTCGACGATCCGTACCAGGTCGCGCTGGAGATGGCCCGCGAGATCGCCGGCAAGAATCCGGATGCGGTGCGCGCCGCCAAGCGGATGATGAACAAGCTCTCGGTCGATCCGGGGCCGGCGCTGCTCGCTGAGAGCGTCGAGCAGCAGAAGTTGATCGGCTCGCCGAACCAGACCGAAGCGGTGCGCGCGAATTTGGAAAAGCGCGCGCCCAACTTCATCGACGCATAGCGCTACGCGGCAAATACATGACTTATCGAGGGGACGCCGCGCGCATCGCGCGGCGTCTTCGCTTATAAGCGTCGCATCAACGCGCTGCAGCGTGCGGTCATCATCGTGCGCTGGAGCCAACCCCGACCTCGAGAATCGGAGAGTAACAATGTCCGAGAACCAGCTTTATCACGGCATCATTTCCGGCGACCGCCGCCGCAGCTTCGACGAGGTGAACGCGCGCGTCGCGACCATCGCCGGCGGCCTGCAGGCGCTCGGCGTCAGGCCCGGCGATTGCGTTTGCGTGCTGATGCGCAACGACATCGCCTTTATGGAAGCGGTGTATGGCGTGATGACGCTCGGCGCCTATGCGGTGCCGGTGAATTGGCATTTCAAGCCGGAAGAAGTCGGCTACATCATCGGCGATTCCGCCACGCGGGTGCTGATCGGCCACGCCGATCTGCTGCACAGCGTCGCCTCGGCGATTCCGGCAGACCTCACCGTGCTCAGTGTGCCGACGCCGCCCGAAGTGATCGCCAACTACAAGATTGCGCCGGATCATCTGTCGCCGCCAAACAATGCGATCGATTTCGACGGCTGGCTGGCGCAGCAGAAGCCGTATGACGGTCCGGCGCAGCCGCAGCCGCAGAACATGATCTACACCTCCGGCACCACTGGCCATCCGAAGGGCGTCAAGCGGTTCGCGCCGACTCCGGAGCAGGCCGCGCACGCCGAGAAGATGCGCGCGACGATCTACGGCCTTAAGCCGCAGGTGCGCGCGCTGTGCCCGGGGCCGCTGTATCACTCCGCGCCGAATTCGTTCGGCATCCGTGCCGGCAAGCTCGGCGGCGTGCTGGTGCTGATGCCGCGGTTCCACCCGGAGGAGTTCCTGCAATTGGTGCAGGAGCACAAGATCGACACCGTGTTCATGGTGCCGACGATGTTCATCCGGCTGATGAAGCTGCCCGCGGAGGTGCGCGCCAAGTACGACGTCTCGTCGCTGCGCCACGTTATCCACGCCGCCGCGCCATGCCCGGCCGACGTCAAGCGCGCGATGATCGAGTGGTGGGGGCCGGTGATCTATGAGTTCTACGGCTCGACTGAATCGGGTGCGGTGACGTTCGCGACCTCCGAAGACGCGCTGAATAAGCCCGGCACGGTCGGCAAGATCGCGCACGGCGCTGAGCTGAAGTTCATCGACGACGACGGCAACGAAGTGCCGCAGGGCGAGATCGGCGAGATCTTCTCGCGGATCGCCGGAAATCCGGACTTCACCTATCACAACAAGCCGGAGAAACGCGCCGAGATCGACCGCGGCGGCTTCATCACCTCGGGCGACATGGGCTATCTCGACGACGACGGCTACGTGTTCATCTGTGATCGCAAGCGTGACATGGTGATCTCCGGCGGCGTCAACATCTATCCGGCCGAGATCGAGGCGGCACTGCACGCCGTGACGGGCGTGCACGACTGCGCGGTGTTCGGTATTCCGGACGCGGAGTTCGGCGAGGCGCTGATGGCGATGCTGGAGCCGCAGCCGGGTGTGACGCTCGACGAGAGCTTCATCCGCTCGCAACTCAAGCTGGCGCTGGCCGACTATAAGGTGCCGAAGCACATCAAGATCATGCCGGAACTGCCGCGCGAGGATTCCGGCAAGATCTTCAAGCGCCGCCTGCGCGATCCGTATTGGGCGAATGCCGGCCGAGTGATTTAGTTCGCCGCACTCTTGCGGTCTGTACCTGCCGTATCACCAGAAGTTTGGTGATCGGCGCGGTTCAGTGCGGCGCGCACCAGCCGCGCCAGATCGGCGCGGCGGAACGGCTTGGACAGCAGCAGCACGCCGGGATCGAGCCGGCCGTGATGCATGATCGCATTCTCGGTGTAGCCCGAGGTGTACAGCACCTTCACCGGCCGCAGCCGCGCCACCGCGTCGGCAAGCTCGCGGCCGTTCATGCCGCCGGGCATGATGATGTCGGTGAGGAGCAGATCGAACGGCGTGCCGCGCCGCACTTCCGCCAACGCTGCGGCGCCGTCGGCGGCCGCGATGGTGCGATAGCCGAGACCTCGGAGCTGGGCGAGCGCGAAGTTGCGCACCAGCTCGTCGTCTTCGACCAGCAGGATGGTCTCGGTGCCGCCTTCGACCGGCGTGATCGAGGGCAGGGCATCGATGTCGGAGTCCGCGCGCGGCAGATACAGCCGGATCGTGGTGCCGTGCTGCTCCTCGCTGTAGATCTGGACGTGGCCGTTGGACTGTTTGACGAAGCCGTACACCATGCTCAGCCCGAGGCCGGTGCCCTTGCCGACGCTCTTGGTGGTGAAGAACGGCTCGAATGCTTTCTCCAGCACGTCCGGCGCCATGCCGAAGCCGGAGTCGCTGACCGCGATCATCACGTAGCGGCCCGGCTTCACCTCGGGGTGGTGTTCGGCGTAGTCGTCGTCGAGCATCACATTGGCGGTCTCGAACAGCAGCTTGCCGCCGTTCGGCATTGCGTCGCGTGCATTGACGGCAAGATTCAGTAGCGCTGAGGACAGTTGCGACGGATCGATCAGCGCGGGATCGACCGTGGGATCGAGCCGGGTGTCGATCGCGATGTGCTCACCGATGGTCGGCCGCAGCAGCTGCTTGATATTCGACACCACGGTGTTGACGTCGATATTGCGCGGCTGCAGCGGCTGTTTGCGGGCGAAGGCGAGCAGTTGCCTGGTCAGATCGGCGCCGCGTTCGGCGGCCTGATCGATCATCTTGGCGATGGTGACGAGGTCCGGGCGATCGGTCAGCTCGTCGAGCAGGATCTCGGCGGTGCCGCTGATCACCGTCAGCATATTGTTGAAGTCGTGCGCGACGCCGCCGGTGAGCTGGCCGATCGCCTCCAGTTTCTGCGCCTGGTGCAGCCGCCGCTCTGTTTCCTTCAGCTCGGAGACGTCGCTGAACACCACAACCGCGCCGCTGATCGTGCCGTCGGCCTCGCGGATCGGCCGCGCGTTGCCGGAGACATAGACAATCTTGTCGCTGCCGAGCACATGGACGACGAACTCGAAGCGATCGATCGGCTCGCCGCGCATCGCCCGCCGTCCGGGACGCTGATCGACCTCCAGCGGGGTGACGCCGTCGGCGAGGAACGACTCGACCGAGGTTTCCCAGGTCGGGCCAGTGATGCCGGTGGGCGAGGTGCGCAGCGCCACCGCGGCGGGGTTCTCATAGACGATGACCCCTTCGGTATCGACCAGCAGCACGGCCTCGGCCATCGCATTCATGATCGATTCGAAGATCTCCTTCTCGCGGCGGAGCGCCGCGGTCTTCTCGCGCGACTCCTGCATCGTCGACGAGAAGGCCTCGGCCAGGACGCCGATCTCGCCGCCGGCGTTGCGCGGCAGCGTCAGCGGCCCGCCGCCACTAAGGCTTTCGACCGCACGGGTCATTTCCGAGAGTGGCCGTGCCAGGCTGCGGGCGAACGCCACCGCCAGCGCGATTGCCACCAGCACCGCAAAGCTACCGCCGACAAGTGTCGACTTTCCCCATGCCAGCATCGGGCCGCGGATCATGTCGTGTTCGGCGATCGCTTCGACCAGCGCCAGGGGCGTCTCGGTGCCGGCGTTCATCGGCTGATAGGCGACGCCGAACCGGTCGCCGTTGCGGCTTTCGATCACGGCCGGAGTCCAGCGGTCGTTCGCCAGCGCCTCGGCAAGCGCGGGAAAATCCTGCTCCAGGGTCGAGGGAAAGCCGATCGCCAAGTCGCCTCGGGAAGCGTCCGGGTGGAACAAGTAGTGCCCCTTGTCGTCCACCACATAGATCTTCGACGACGCCAGCACCGGATCTTTCAGCCGCTCGAACGGCCTTCTCAGGTCGATCGTCGCGGCCAGCACGCCGAACCGCGCGCCTTCGTCGCTGAACACCGGGGTGACGACCCGAATGATGGGACGCAGCGCCGCTGCGTCTTGCTGTGGAGGGGGGGCGGACGGCTGCTCGATCGGCTCGAACTCGACGTTCGAGATCAGAATCTCGCCGTCCTTGGCCGACATGCCGAGCTCGATGATCTCGCGTCCACCCGCGAACGCTAACTGTTCATCTGGAACCACGCGGATCTTGCCGGTTGTCTGACGTTCGACCCGGACGATGTCGCGCCCCTGGTTGGCGACGCCGATCAGCCGGTAGCGTGCGAAGTCCGGTTTGTTTTCCAGTTCCAGCGCCAGGCGGCGGCCGATCCGTTCGCGCCATTGCGGCAGGCTCTCCCCGCCGGCGACGGTCTTCGACGGGTCGAGGCTGAGTTCGATCAGCTCGTCGATGCCGATGATGTGGCGGAAGCCCATTAGATCGGCGGTGGCGCCGTTCACGAGGTGGGACAGCTCGCGCGCCTGCCAGCTCGCATTGGCATTGAGGCCCGCCAGCGTCCGTTCGACGGCGACCGGTGCGATATTGCGATAGCCGAGATAGCCGACCCCGATTGCGGTCAGCATTGCCGTCGACATCACCAAGATCGCCAGCCTAGTCGAAAGCGTCAGCCCCTTGCGCACGTGTGACCCTCCTGGGGCACAATGCTACGCTGGGCTTTCGCGACGCCGCAACGACGCGGGGCAAATGCGCTGAGTTTTCTTTGGATACTTTATAATTGGAAGTTCCTGTGCGGGGAACCGGGAATTAGTAGTCGCGATGTTGGTATCCACGTCCGCGATTAGCTCGCAGATGTTGCCGACAATTCAGCAAGTAGTGCTTTCTCAGCCTGACTGTTGCTGTGTTCCTTGTGTCGCAAAAGATGAAATGCGCGACGCGGCAGATCGAATCGAAGACTATACAACGTGCCGGCGGCGAGTGACGGCGCGGCGACGAGCCCGGAGATCGCGGTGGCGCAGTCGGAGCTTTCGACCGCAGCCCGGATTGCTTCGTTGGACGGCAATTCGAGGCGCACCTCGAGATCAGACAGCGCAAGTCCGCTGCGCTGCAGCGCAGCTTCGAACATCGCGCGCGTGCCGGAGCCGCGTTCGCGCAGCACCCAGCCGGTGGTGGTGAGCTTGGCGGAGGTCAGGCGTTGCAGTGAGCGCCAGGGATGGTCGCGGCCGACCACGATCACCAGATCGTCGCCGCCGATCGGCGTGGCGCTGAGCAGTGGGTCGTCGACGTCGCCTTCGATGAGGCCGAGATCGGCGCGACCTTCGCGCACGATCGCGGCGACCTGCTCGGTGTTGGTGATCGTCAGTTGCAGCGCAATGCCGGGATAACGTTGCCGGAATCGCAGCAGCCGCTGCGGCAGCCAGTAATTGCCCGCGGTCTGGCTGGCAGCGACGCTGAGCGAACCGCGTTTCAGGCCGGCGATGTCGTCGAGCGCCTGTGCGGCGGCGCGGGCACGGGCGAGCACCGCGCGGGCCTCGCCGAGGAAGTCGCGCCCGGCCTGGGTGAGCACGATGCCGCGCCCGACGCGGTCGAATAGCTTCACGCCGTGACGCGCTTCCAGCGCGGCGATCGCCGCGCTGGTGGCCGATTGGGTGAGGTTCAGTCCGCTCGCGGCGCGGGTCATGTGCTGCTGTTCGGCGACCGCGATGAAGATGCGGAGCTGCTCGAGTGTCATCCATGCCATCCTGTGAGTTTGATCAGCGCCAGCGAGAAGCCGGCAATGAACAGCGACGCGGTGAGGCCGAGCAAAGCGGGGCGCAGGCCGCGCGCGGCGAGTTTGCGCAGGTCGGTCTCCAGTCCCATCGCCGCCAGCGCCATTGAGAGCAGGAAGGCGGTGATCGCTACGATCCAGCTCTTCGCCTCGTGCGGGATCGCGACGAACTCGTTGACGCCGATCATAGCCACGAAGCCCAGCACGAACCACGGCATCGGCGGTGTCGCAGTGTGGTCGCCGGCGGGCTGATGCTTGGCGCGGACGCGTGCCAGCATGCCGAGCCCAATCACCAGCGGCGCCAGCATCATCACCCGGGACAGCTTGGCGATCGTGCCGAATTCGCCGGCGCGCTGTCCGCCCTGGAAGCTCACCGCCACGGCCTGCGCGATCTCGTGGATCGAGGCGCCGGTCCACAGCCCGAAACCGTGGGCGTCGAGATTGAGTACGTTCTGCAACAGCGGATAGCTGACCATCGCCAGTGAACCGAACACGGTGACGCAGGCCACGCCATAGGCGACGTCTTCGTCGTCGGCGCGGGTCACGGTGTTGGTGGCGATGATCGCGGACGCGCCGCAGATCGAGGTGCCGGCGGCGATCAGCTCGGCGAGCTTGCGGTCGACGCCGAGCACGCGCCCGAACCACACCGTGAAGCAGAAGGTGGCGAGCAGCGTCGCGGCGATGATCGCCAGCCCTTCGCCGCCGACCTCGATCAGTTGCGCGGTGGTGAGCTGCAGGCCGAGCAGGATGATGGCGAAGCGCAGCACTCGCCGGAGGCTGAACTTGACGCCCGGTACCGCCCAGGACGGCGTGCCGATCGCATTGTGGGCGACGATGCCGATCAGGATCGCAAGCAGCATAGGGCTGATCCCGGGCATGCCCGGAATGGCGCGCAGGCCGACCGCGGCGGCTGCGATCGCGGCGGTCACCAGCACCCCGGGTGCGATGGCCGCAAGGTGGTGCGCGAGATGGGCGGCGCGTGGGTGGCGGGGCGGGTAGAGTTTGGCATTTGTGATCAGGCTCATGGATCGGCTCCTTGTTGGCCAATCCATCGCGTTTCCGTATTGATCAATCAAACGGATTATTATTTTCAAATCAATCGATGAAGACGATTGATTGATGCGTGTCCCGTTGGCGGCAGGTTCCTTCTTTCTGGAACTGCCGCGGCGCCGGATCGTTGCCGACCGTGACGCGTGCTGAACGGGGTTGGCAGCTTGCTTACCAAAGCGCGAGATGCACGCCAGGACGTCACAGCGCGTGCGCGGGTTCCGTGCTACACAGGAGCACGCTGGAGGGATCGACCATGACCAACCTGCAATCCGATGCACCGCGCACGAAATGGCACTCCGGGATCGGCGGTTTCTTCGTCGGGGAGTGGCCCTATCTGCTGATGTTGCTGCTGGCGCTGTTCGGCGTCGCTTACACCAGCTTCTCCGAGACCAGCATCTATTGGGTGATCCTGGCGCCGTTCATCGGCCTCGTTTGCGTGGTGTCGCGCTGGCGCGAGGCGCGCGCGGTCGATCAGCACGTCTATTTGGTGGTGTCGCAGGCGTTGCATTGGGGCGCGGTGCTGCTGTGCATGCAGCTGATGTCGCTGCAGGTGACCCGGCAGCTCAGCGGGCTCGCTGCCGCGCTCGGGGTGCTGACGTTGCTGGCGCTCGGCACCTTCACCGCCGGCCTGCACATCCGCGCCTGGAAGATCGCGCTGGTCGGCGTGATCCTCGGCATCAGCGTGCCGGCGATTGCCTTCCTGCAGCAATCGGCGCTGTTGATTCTGCTGGTGATCGGCCTGATCGTCGCGATCGTGGTGCCGTTCATCTGGGCCAGGCGTCGTCCCGAGACGACACCTGAGCCGCTGTTCCAGCCGCCGTTTGCCCGCGCCGCCGCGCCGCCGGCCGCGACCGCTGCGCACCCGGTGCCGCAGCCGTCACTGTATGAAACGCCGGTGACCGCGCCGATGCCGGTCGCTCCGCCACCGGCACCGACTCCCACAGCTGCCGAACCGACATCACCGCCGCCGGGTGCGCCCCCTACGGACGACGAATCGCGGCCGGACAACGTCCGCAACATCTCGGGGTCGCGCTAACTGTCCTCTGGCGGCCACGCCGGGCGTCCGCTGCTATTCTTGATCTTGCGTGCGGTGCACAAAATACTCCAGGATGCCGGTGGTGTCCTGGAGTGCTGTCATGTCGTCGCTGAATCTGTCCGCCGGCCCCGAGCCGGTCTCCGAACGTCCTGACGACGCGGCCGCGATCGAAGCCGAGACCCGGCTGCGCAACGACATCCGGCTGCTCGGCCGCATTCTCGGCGATACCGTGCGCGAGCAGGAAGGCCAGAGCGTGTTCGATCTGGTCGAGAACATCCGCCAGACCTCGATCCGCTTCCATCGCGATGACGACAAGACCGCGCGCGCTGAACTCGCCGCCATTCTCGACGGCATGTCGATCCAGGACACGATGCGGATCGTTCGCGCCTTCAGCTATTTCTCGCACCTCGCCAACATCGCCGAGGACCAGAACAACATCCGCCAGATGCGCGCCGGCTCGACCGCCGGCTCGGCGCCGCGCGCCGGCCTGCTCGCCAAGACTCTGGCGCACGCGCGGCAGGAGGGCATCAGCGCCGCGGAGCTGCGCAAGTTCTTTGCGACCGCGCTAGTCAGCCCGGTGCTGACCGCGCATCCGACTGAGGTGCGCCGCAAGAGCACGATGGACCGGGAGATGCAGATCGCGGGATTGCTCGATCAGCGCGACCGCGTTCAGCTCACCGCCGACGAATGGGACGACAACGAGGAGCGGCTGCGCCGCGCCGTCGAGACGCTATGGAAGACCAACCTGCTGCGCCGGACCAAGCTGACGGTTCTGGACGAAGTCACCAACGGGCTGTCGTTCTACGACTACACCTTCCTGCGCGAAGTGCCACGGCTGCACAGCGCGCTGGAGGACCGGCTCGCCGATGCGGCGAAAGCCGAAGGCGCCAACGCCGAGGGCGAACTCGCCAGCTTCCTGCGGATGGGAAGCTGGATCGGCGGTGACCGCGATGGCAATCCGTTCGTCACCGCCGAGGTGCTGCACGGCACCTTGAAGCTGCAGAGCACGCGGGTGCTGCGCTATTATCTCGAGGAGCTGCACGAGCTCGGCTCGGAATTGTCACTGGCCTCGCATCTCGCCGGCACCACCGACACCGTCAAGGCGCTGGCTGAAACTTCGCCCGACACCTCGCCGCATCGCAAATACGAGCCGTATCGTCTCGCGGTGTCCGGCATCTATGCGCGGCTGGCTGCCACGGCGCTCAAGCTCGAGGTCGAGAACCTCCGCGCACCGGTCGGCGAGGCCGAGCCCTATGCCAGCGCGCAAGACTTCAAGGCCGATCTCGACGCCATCCATCTTTCCCTGACCACGCATCATTCCGGCGTGATCGCACGCGGTCGGCTGCGCCAGCTCCGTCGCGCCATCGACTGTTTCGGATTCCACCTCGCCAGCCTCGACATGCGGCAGAACTCGGCGGTGCATGAGCGCACCGTCGGCGAGCTGATGGACGCGGCCCGCCCCGGTACGTCCTACGCGGTGCTCGACGAGGAAGCGCGGATCGCGCTGCTGATCAGCGAGTTGCGCAGTACCCGGCCGCTGACCTCGATGTTCGTCAAATACAGCGACGAGACGGTCGGCGAACTCGCGGTGTTCCGCGAAGCCGCCAAGGCCCACGCGACCTACGGGGCGGCGGCGATCCCGCAATGCATCATCTCGATGACAAAGGGCGTTTCCGACCTCTTGGAGGTCGCGGTGCTGCTCAAGGAAGTCGGGCTGATCGATCCGTCCGGGCGCAGCGCCATCAACGTCGTGCCGCTGTTCGAGACCATCGAGGATCTGCAGGCCTGCGCCAAGATCATGGACCGGCTGCTGTCGATCCCCGAATATCGCCGCTTGGTCGACAGCCGCGGCTCGGTGCAGGAGGTGATGCTCGGCTACTCCGATAGCAACAAGGACGGCGGCTTCGTTACTTCCGGGTGGGAGCTCTACAAGGCCGAGATCGGCCTGATCGAGATCTTCGAGCACCACGGCGTGCGGCTGCGGCTGTTCCACGGCCGTGGCGGCTCGGTCGGCCGCGGCGGCGGCCCGAGCTACGATGCGATCGTGGCGCAGCCGGGTGGTGCGGTGAACGGCCAGATCCGCATCACCGAGCAGGGAGAGATCATCACCAGTAAATATTCCAACGTCGAAGTCGGCCGCAACAATCTCGAGATACTCGCTGCCGCGACGCTGGAGGCCAGCCTGCTGCAACCGAAGCGGGTGGCACCGCATCGCGATTATCTCGAAGCGATGGAGCAGCTCTCGGCATTGGCCTTCAAGGCGTATCGCGGCCTGGTGTACGAGACCGACGGCTTCGTCGATTACTTCTGGGCCTCGACGGTGATCAACGAGATTTCGACGCTGAACATCGGCAGCCGCCCGGCCTCGCGCAAGAAGACCCGCGCGATCGAGGACCTGCGTGCGATCCCATGGGTGTTCTCGTGGGCGCAGTGCCGGCTTATGCTGCCGGGCTGGTATGGCTTCGGCAGCGCGGTTTCGGCCTGGGTCACAGAGCACCCCGACAAGGGCATCGCCTTTCTGCAGGCGATGTATCAGGAGTGGCCGTTCTTCCGTACGCTCTTGTCGAATATGGACATGGTGCTGTCGAAGAGTTCGATCGGCATCGCCTCGCGCTATGCGGAGCTGGTCGAAGACACCGCGATCCGCGACCGCATCTTCGGCCGCATCCGCGCCGAATGGCATTCGTCGATCGACTATCTCCTGGCGATCATGCAGCAGGACCATTTGCTGCAGAGCAACCCATTGCTCGAACGCTCGATCCGCCACCGCTTCCCGTATCTCGATCCGCTGAACCACGTCCAGGTCCAGCTGCTGCGCGAACATCGTACCCACGATCCGGACGAACAGGTGCTGCGCGGCGTGCAACTGACGATCAACGGGATTTCCGCGGGGCTGCGGAATAGCGGGTGAGGGCGGCCCATAGCTGGGATTGGTCTATGCTCATTCAGCTGGTGGAAAGGCGCGCCCTTTAGATTGGCAGCGATGCTGAAGCCTGGGCGTTACCCAGCCCAGGTAGCCAGCGGCCGGCATCCACCGAGGACGTCCCCATGAAGTGGCTCTATCTTCTGATTGCGATCGTCGCTGAGGTCGTCGGTACGTCGGCGCTGAAGGCGTCGCAGGGGTTTACGGTGCTGCTGCCGTCGGTGCTTGTTGTCGTCGGCTACGGCGCGGCGTTCTATTTCCTGTCGCTGACGCTGAGCAGTATCTCGGTTGGCATCGCCTATGCGCTGTGGTCCGGGATCGGGATCGTGCTGATCTCGGCGGTCGGCTGGCTGTGGTTCGGCCAGGCCTTGGACACGGCGGCGATAATTGGCATTGCGTTCATCATCGCCGGCGTTGGCATCATCAATTTTTTCTCGAACGTGTCTGCGCATTAGAGCTGTGCTTCGCTGGCGCGAGCGAACTGAGATCCGCGCGGATAATTTCGGCACTGCGAACGGCAGTGAGGCTTCGCGCTAAGCCGAGTCGATCCTCCGATTTTGCATCCCGATACCGCGAACGCAGTACCCCGCTACAGTCCGGTAGAGGGGTAGTTAGTTGTGTGCTGAAAATGACGGCTTGCCTGCTTAGTTAGTAAGCACGGTGCGTGGCAGGTCAAACTTTCGTCAGGATGGTGGCCGGCGCACCGATGGCGCTAACTGAGCGGCGACCGACCCTGCCGATCGATCAGGCGATCATGGCGGCGGTTCGACAATGCGAACGCGCGTTCGCTGTGCCATGCCGGCTTGGCTTCGCTGATGAATGCCCCGGCGCGCGGCCCGATCGCGGCGGAGAAGGGGCGTCCGATGCTGTATCTCGTCACTCATTATTGGATCTGGCTGGCGGCGGCGTTCGTCGTCGGCGCCGTCACGCCGCTGCTCGCGGACAAATTCGGTTGGGCGGCCGACCTCGAGAACTACTGGGTGAGCCGGGTCGGCGTGGTGCTGGCGGTCGCGCTGGTGCTGGTGCTGGCGCAGCTCGCGTCCGGCAAGGCCGAGCTGCTGCTGGAGGCCGGCATCGGTCTGGTGATCGCATACGTCGCTGGCGGGCTGGCCGGCGGCATCGCGCCGGGCCTGCTGCCTGTGCGGTTTGAAGGTTGGTGGGTCGGCCTGTTCGCGACCGGCCTGATCCTCGCGGTGTTCGGCATCACCACGCTGCCGAAGCTGGAGCCGGACCTGCGCGAGCGTGTCGCCGATGTGGTGAAGGAAGCCGGCGCCGATCCCTTGAACTTTGACGTCGCCGGGCGCGACGTCCTGCTGCCGGCCGACCTCGGTAGCGACAAGGTGCGGGCCTCACTTGGCGAGCAGATCCTGAAGGTGCCGGGCGTGCGCCGCGTCGCCGATGTCGACGAACTGAGTGGTTCAGCGCTGGCCGCGAAGACCGTGGCGAAGCTGCAGGCCGAAGCAGAGGCAAAGGCGAAGGCGGAAACGGCCGCGAAGGAAGCCGCCGCCAAGGAGGCTGCTGCCAAGGCCGCCAAGGACGCGGCGCAGAAGCACGCGGCCGCCAAGGCCAAGGCGGACTCCGAGGCAAAGGAAGCCGCCGCGAAGGCCGCCGCTGAAGCTGCGGCCAAGGAAGCGGCTGCGAAGGAAGCTGCCGCCAAGGAAGCTGCGGCTAAGGCCACGGCGGAAGCGGCCGCCAAGCAGGCTGCCGCCGATGAGGCGGCGAAGAAGGCGGCCGATGAAGCCGCCAAGCAGGCGGCTGCTAAGCCCGCCGCCGCGCCTGCGGAGATCAAGACCGCGAACGCCACCGGCGCGCTGCCGTCAAGCCCGGCGCAGGATTGCCAGGGGCGGGTGTCGGCTCTGGCTGCGGCCGAGAAGATCAACTTCGAGCGCCGTAGTGCGGCAATCGACAAGGCGTCGCAGCCGCTGCTGGACAAGCTCGCCGCGGCGATCAAACAGTGCCCGGCGGTGACCATCGAGGTTGCCGGCTACACCGATGGCGCTGGCAAGAAATCCGCCAACGTCGCGCTGTCGAAGCGCCGCGCCGAAGCGGTGGTGGCGAGCCTGACCAAGGTCGGGATCGGCTCGGTCAAGCTGGTGGCGGAGGGCTACGGTTCGGCCAAGCCGATCGCCGCCAACGACACCGCCGAAGGCCGCGCGCAGAACCGGCGGATCGAATTCGTGGTGAAGTAACTCCCCCTCCAAGGTGCTTCACCCGACGGAAAAGCCCGCCGCGAGGCGGGCTTTTCTGTGCGTGGATTCTTGGTCGAGTCATTCCGGGTTCGCGCCTGGCGGCGCGCCCCGGAATGACGTGCTGGTGTTTAACCGATCGTCGTCGTGGAGCTGACCGAGTTTACACCGGATCCCAGTTGAAGATGTCGGCGGAGCGGTCGAGCTTGTAGAACGAGCCCTTCAGCGCCGGCATGCCGTGCTCGGCGAGGCTTTCGCAGGTCCAACCGCCGTCGCGATGCACCGAGCGGATCGGGCGCGACTGGCCCATCAGGAAGATCTCGTTCATCCGCACCGCGAATATCTGGCCGCTGACGTCCTTGGCGGCGTCGCCGAGCAGATACACCGACAGCGGCGCGATCTTCTCCGGGCCCATCTGCTGCATCCGCGCAACGCGGGCCTTCTCGGCTTCGGTCTCGGTCGGGATGGTGCCGATCAGGCGGCTCCAGGCGAACGGCGACACGCAGTTGGAGCGGACGTTGAAGCGCTGCATGTCGAGCGCGATCGACTTCGACAGGCCGACAATGCCGAGCTTGGCGGCCGCATAGTTGGCCTGGCCGAAATTGCCGATCAGGCCTGAGGTCGAGGTGAAGTGCACGAACGAGCCGCTCTCCTGCTCGCGGAACAGCCGCGCCGCGGCGTGGCTCACGTAGAATGTGCCCATCAGGTGCACCTTGATCACCTGCTCGAACGCGTCGATGCTCATGCGGTGGAAGATCGCGTCGCGCAGGATGCCGGCGTTGTTCACGACGCCGTCGAGCTTGCCATAGGTGTCGACTGCCTGCTTGACGATCTTGCTGGCAGGAATTGCCTCGGCGACGCTCTCGAAATTCGCGACCGCGATGCCGCCTTCCTTCTTGATCTCCTCGACGACCTGCTCGGCCGGGGCGGCGTCGGTACCCGAGCCGTCGGAAGCGACGCCCGGATCGTTGACGACCACCTTGGCGCCTTCGCGCGCCGCGAGCAGTGCGATCTCGCGGCCGATGCCGCGCCCCGCGCCGGTGACGATGATGACTTTGCCGTCCAGTGCCTTGGCCATGTGATGTCCTTTTTGTTTGTTGTTGGTTGTGATCTACCAGTCATTCCGGGGCGCGCGGAGCGCGAACCCGGAATCTCGCGGTGTTCTGCTGAGCGAGACTCCGGGTTCGCGAGCTGGCGCTCGCGCCCCGGAATGACGCTCGTTGTTTTGCCGTCATGCGCGGACTTGACTCGCCTGGGGGCCGAAGCCCCTTCGGCGCGGCGTAGGCGCGCGCATCCATCTTTTCGAGGGATGGATCGCCGGGTCGAGCCCGGCGATGACGTGGTGTACTGCGGCTTGCGCCGAACTACTTCTCGTTGGTGAAGATGATCGTGCCGCTTGCTGCGAACATGCCGCCGACGCCGTGGCAGACCGAGATCTTCGCGTTCGGCACCTGTGCGGGCGCGATGCCCCGCATCTGCCGGACGCTTTCCTGCAACGCGTACATGCCATACATGCCCGAGTGCATGTAGGATAGGCCGCCGCCGTTGGTGTTGAGCGGCAGCTTGCCGCCGGGGCGGGTGTTGCCGTCGGCGATGAACTTTCCGGTTTCCTCATAGGGCATGAAGCCGAGGTCGCCGAGGCCGAACAGCGGCAGGTGCGCAAAGGCGTCGTAGATCATCAGATGATCGACGTCGCTGTGGCTGATACCCGCTTCGCGGAACGCGGTCGGGCCCGCCACCTTGAAGGCACGCGAGGAGTTGAACGTCTCCATCTGGCTGACCATCGGCGTTTCCACGCTCTCGCCGGTGCCGAGCACATAGACCGGTTTGTGCGGGAAGTCCTTGGCGCGATCGGCAGAGGTCATGATCAGCGCGCCGCCGCCGTCGGTGACGAGGCAGCACTGCAGCAGCCGGAACGGGTAGGCGATCATCCGCGAGTTCAGCACGTCGGCGACGGTGATCGGGTCCTTCATCATCGCGCGCGGATTCTTCGCGGCCCATTCGCGCTGCACCACGGCCACCGAGGCGATCTGCTCGTGGGTGATGCCGTGGGTCTTCATGAAGCGCAGCACCGGAATCGGAAACTGGCTCGGCGGCCCGTAGATGCCGTAGGGTGCTTCGAACTGGCCCTGCAGGCTGTCGGCGGGGATCGAGCGCGGCAGCTTGCCGATCATCGACTTGCCGCTCTCGGCGTGGGTGATCAGCACGGTCTTGCACAGCCCGGCCTCGATCGCCGCGGCGGCGTGGCGGACGTGCAGCATGAACGAGCAGCCGCCGACCGAGGTGCCGTCGACCCAGGTCGGGGTGATGCCGAGATAGTGGGCGATCTGCTGCGGCGTTTCCACAGCGGTGGCGATGCCGTCGATGTCCGAGAGCCTCAGCCCGGCGTCGGCGATCGCGTTGAGCGCGGCGTCAGCGTGGAGCTGGATCTGCGACATATCGGGGATGACGCCGAGCTTGGTGGTTTCGGCGGCGCCGACGATAGCAACCTGATTGCGACGCATGGTGCTTACCCCTTCGCCGGACGGAATTGCGGAAGGGTGAGGTTGTCGTCGATCTTCTGGAAGGTGACTTCCAGCTTCATATCGAGCTCGAGCGCCTCGGGCGTCTGCGGGCACTCCAGAATGTTGCTCATCATCCGCGGGCCCTCTTCGAGCTCGACCACCGCGATCGCGTAGGGCTCGGTGAAGCCGGCCGCCAACGGCCGATGATTGATCACGTAGGAATACAGGGTGCCCTTGCCGGAGGCCTTGAACACGCTGACCTCGCGCGAGCCGCATTTCGGGCAGAACGGGCGGGGTGGGAAGTACGCGTGGGCGCAGGAATCGCAGCGCTGAAGCCGCAGTTCGCCTTGCTTGGCGCCGTCCCAGTAGTGCTGGGTCTCCGGAGTGATCTTGGGACGTGCGCGTGCGGGTTCAGCCATGTCTTAGTTTTCTCCCTGAGCTGGCTCGTGGGCCCATCGGTTGTGCGGTCTTGATGCGATATCGGCCCGCCAGCGTCAACACGCGCAGGGCGCGGAGCCATGTGCAGGAATTGTATTCCGCAAAGCGGACAATCGCGGAGTGCGAGCGTTGCACTGAGCGCGGGGCCGGAGCGGCCGTGGCGGCGGATGGCAAACCGTCACTTTCCGCGCTACTGAATAAGCCGATGATGTTTCACGTGCGATCGAGGCGCGCCGCCGCGTGCGTGAAGATCGGCTTCCCATCGGAATGGACAGCATGACCCGACATCCCACACTCGCCGCTCTCGCGGCCGATCTCGAAGCCGGCCGCACCACCGCCCGCAAGCTGGTGGAAGACTGTCTGGCGCGGATCGCCGATCCGGCCGGCGAGGGCGCGCGCGCCTTCATCCACGTCGATCGCGACGCGGCACTGCAGGCGGCGGACGCGATGGACAAGCTCCGCGCCGCCAAGGCGGCGCCGTCGCCGTTCGCCGGCATTCCGATCTCGATCAAGGATCTGTTCGACATCAAGGGCCAGGTGACCCGCGCCGGCTCGCGCGCGCTCGACGACAATCCGCCCGCCGACAGCGATGCGCCCGCGGTGGCACGGCTGCGGCGCGCCGGGTTCGTGGTGATCGGCCGCACCAACATGACCGAGTTCGCGTATTCGGGAATCGGCATCAACCCGCATTACGGCACGCCGAAAGCCGCCTATCGCCGAAACGTCGGCTACGTGCCGGGCGGCTCGTCGTCAGGCGCCGCGGTCTCGGTCGCCGACGGCATGGCGCATGCCGGACTCGGCACCGACACTGGCGGCTCGTGCCGGATTCCTGCGGCGTTCAACGGCATCGTCGGCTACAAGCCATCGCAATATCGGGTGCCGCGCGACGGCGCGGTGCCGCTTTCGTTTTCGCTCGACAGCATTGGCCCGCTGGCGCGCAGCGTTGAATGCTGCGCCACGCTCGATGCGATTCTCGCCGACCAGCCGGTGGGACCGCTGATCGCGCGCCCGCTGAAGGGCATGCGGGTCGCGGTGCCGACCACGGTTGCGCTCGACGATCTCGATGCCGCCGTCACGGCCGCGTTCGAACGCGCGCTGAAGACGCTGGCGAGCCACGGCGCGATCATCGAGAAGATCGAAGTGCCGGAGTTCGCCGAGGTTGGTCCGCTTGGCGCCAAGGGCGGTTTTGCCGCTGCCGAGAGCTACGCCTGGCACCGCTACCTGATCGTGGCGCAGGGCGACGTCTACGATCCGCGGGTGCGCGAGCGCATCCTGCGTGGCGAGACCCAGAGCGCCGCCGACTACGTCGATCTGGTGAATGCGCGCAAATCGCTGATCGCGCGTGCCTCGGCGCGGCTTGCGCCGTACGATGCGGTGGCGGTGCCGACCACTGCGATCGCGGCGCCGACCATTGCGGAGCTGGCCGACGACAAGGCGTTCACCAAGGCCAATCTGCTGACGCTGCGGAATTGCACCCTGATCAACATGATCGACGGTTGCGCGATCTCGCTGCCGTGCCACCAGGACGGTGAGCCGCCGATCGGGCTGATGCTGGCGGGTGTCAACGGCACCGACCGCGAAATCTTCGAAGTTGCGGCCGGCATGGAGGCGGTGATCCGTGGTTGATCTCGCCTTCGCACTCGACGCCGCCGGCAGCCGCACCCAGCTGACGCTGCCGATCACCACTGCGGTGATCGCCGGCTGGACCGGGCGCGATCCGGTGGCGCGCGATCACCACATCGCTGAACTCGAAGCGATCGGCATCGCGCGGCCGGCGTCGACGCCGATCTATTACCGCGTCGCCGCGGCGCGGCTCGCCACCGCGCCGGCGATCGAAGTGTCGGGCGGGGATTCGTCGGGTGAGGTCGAGTTCGTGCTGATCGGGCATCAGGGCCGCATCCTGGTCGGCGTCGGCTCCGATCACACCGACCGCAAGGTCGAGGCCTATGGCGTCACGGTGTCGAAGCAGATGTGCGACAAGCCGGTGGCGCCGGAGCTGTGGGAGTTTGGCGACGTCGAGCCGCATTGGGACCGTATCATGCTGCGCTCGTTCGCGACCATCGGCGGGACGCGCGTGCTGTACCAGGAGGGCACGCTCGATGCGATGCTGCCGGCGCGCGAGCTGATCGCCCGCGGCTTTGGCGGCGGCGCCCTGCCGGACGGCACCGCGCTGTTCGGCGGCACCTTCGCCGCCAAGGGCGGCATCCGCCCCGCGTCGCGGTTCGAATTCGAGATCGACGATCCCGTGCTCGGCCGTATCATCCGCCATGGCTATGACGTGTTGGAGCTGCCAATTCTGGGGTGAACAAGGCGCAAGCGCGCCATCACCACCGCTCGTCATTCCGGGGCACGCGCGAAGCGCGTGAACCCGGAATGACGAGGTTGTGACGCAAGCTGACGCCGCAGAACAGCTCGGGGTTCCGGGTTCGCGCTCCGCGCGCCCCGGAACGACGGTGCTAGACGGCCATGAGCCGCTAACTCACTCCTTCGCCTTCACCACGCTGAACGTACCGTTGGCGCGGGCGCAGCGAGTACCGTCGGCGGTGACAAAGCACTGCGCGACGCACAGCTTGGCGCCAAGCTTGATCACCTCCGGCTCGATCTGCAGCCATTGGCCGATCTTGGCCGGACCGATGAAGTCGATGGCCAGTGACGACGTCAGCAGCCGCCCACCGCCGCCGAGCTTGAGGCCGCAGCTGTAGCCCATCGCGTTGTCGGCCAGCGCGGTGATCAGCCCGCCATGAGCGAGGCCACGCGAATTGGTGTGGCACTCGCGAATCCACAAGCCGAGCATCACCGCGTCCGCGGTGGTCTTGGCGTAGAGCGGCTCCCACGGCGCGGTGAGGGGGCTCGAACGGGCGTGGCGCACGAAACCGTCAGGAATGCCGTCGGTCGCGGCGGTGTGGTTCGGATCGGGATCGGTCGTCATGCGCGTCGTCGCTCGCCTCGCTGCACTGACAACCTTTAGACCGCACCGCAGCATCGCCGGCAACGCCGACAAAGTTTGAAGCGCGGTTTGAGACGGTGTTTGAAACGGCCAGCAGGGGGCGCTCTGATTGCACGGCTGCATTCGATATCCTGGCGTTCGTCATTCCGGGGCACGCGCGTCAGCGCGTGAGCCCGGAATCCATAACCACAGCCGTGATTAGAGCTTGTGGAGGTTCGATCGTCCCAGAACACAAGCGCAGGGCTTATGGATTCCGGGCTCGCGCTCCGCGCGCCCCGGAATGACAATGGCTAAGCCGCGAATGGCGACTCTGCGTCGTCTTAATACGGCAGGCCGACGTAGTTCTCCGCCAGCGAGGTGATCGCGGCCTTGGAGTTGACCAGGTAGTCGAGTTCGGCGGTCTGGATGCGCTGGGAGAAGGCGTCGCTGTCGGGGAAGCGGTGGAGCTGCGAGGTCATCCACCAGGAGAACCGCTCGGCCTTCCACACCCGGCGAAGCGCATTGGCTGAATAGGCATCGATGCCGGCCTTCGACTTCTCCGCGTAGTATTCGCGCATGGCGCGCGACAGGTAGTACACGTCGCTGGCGGCGAGGTTCAGGCCCTTGGCGCCAGTCGGCGGCACGATGTGGGCGGCGTCGCCGGCGAGGAACAGCCGGCCGAACCGCATAGGCTCGGCAACGAACGAGCGCAGCGGCGCGATGCTCTTTTCGATCGATGGGCCGGTGACCAGCTTTCCGGCGGTTTCCGGATCGAGCCGGCTCTTCAGCTCGTCCCAGAACCGGTCGTCGCTCCAGTCGGCGACGTCGTCGGTGAGCGGACACTGCACGTAATAGCGGCTGCGGTGCATCGAGCGCATCGAGCACAGCGCGAAGCCGCGATCATGGTTGACGTAGATCAGCTCCGGTGACACTGGCGGGGTGTCGGAGAGCAATCCGAGCCAGCCGAACGGATACACCCGCTCGAACGACTGCACCGCACTTGCCGGCATGCTCTGCCGGCTGATGCCGTGGAAGCCGTCGCAGCCGGCGATGAAATCGCACACGATCTCGCGCGTGGTGCCGTCCTTGACGTAGCGCACCTTGGGATGGGCGCCTTCGAAGTCGTGCAGGCTGACGTCGGCGGCGTCGTAGATCGTGGTGAGACCGGCGGCGCTACGCGCTTCCATCAGGTCGCGGGTGACCTCGGTCTGGCCATACACGGTGACGCTCTTGCCGCTGGTCGCGCCCCTCAGATCGATGTGGTGCCGCTGACCGGCGAACGCGATCTCGAAGCCGCCGTGCACCAGCGCTTCCTGGTGCAACCGGGTGGAGACGCCGGCTTCGTCGAGCAGGTCGACCATGCCCTGTTCGAGCACGCCGGCGCGAATCCGCGACAGCACGTAGTCCGGATCCTTGCGTTCCACGATGACGGCGTCGATGCCGTATTTGTGCAGCAGCTGGCCGAGCAGCAGTCCGGACGGACCCGCGCCGATGATGGCCACTTGTGTCCGCATGGTCGTTCCCCCGATGATGTCGTGGCCTCGTTACGGGACCGTCAACAAGCCGTCTAGCCGCCGTCCGGTGTCTAGCAGCTATTACGCGGCCGTCACTTGCAATGATGGTTATAACCTATAACAATGCGGCCCAAAGGCCGATTGAAGCCGACCAAGGGAGAGAGCTTGATGAGGAAGACTCTGCTCGCGCTGCTGCTTGCCGCCAGCGTGACGCCCGCGCTCGCGCAGGACAAGACCGTCAACTGGAAAGTCTCGCTGTGGGTGCCGCCGGCGCATCCGCTGGTGCCGGCGACCAAGGCGTGGGCCGAGGACATCCAGAAGGCTTCCGGCGGCAGCATCCGGATAACAGTTTTCCCCTCCGAGCAGCTCGGTAAGGCGTTCGACCATTACGACATGGCGCGCGACGGCATTGCCGATGTCACCTACGTCAATCCCGGCTATCAGCCCGGCCGCTTCCCGATCGTCTCCGCCGGCCAGCTTCCGTTCGTGTTCAAGGACGGCAAGAAGGGCACGCTGGCGCTGAACGAGTGGTACCACAAATACGCCCCGACCGAAATGAAGGACACCAAGCTGTGCTTCGCCTTCATCCATGATCCCGGCGCGCTGCACGGCAAGAAGAAGGTGCTGCTGCCGTCCGACATGAGCGGCCTGAAAGTGCGGCCGGCGCAATCGACCATCGGCGAAATGGTGAAGTTGTTCGGCGGTACCAATGTGCAGGCTTCGGCGCCGGAATCGCGCGACGCGCTGGAGCGCGGCGTTGCTGACGAGATCACCTTCCCCTGGGGCTCGGTGTTCCTGTTCGGCATCGACAAAGTGGTCAAGTATCACATGGACGTGCCGCTCTACACCACGGTGTTCACCTACAACATCGGGCTGAAGGCCTATAATGCGCTGTCGGACGCGCAGAAGAAGATCATCGACGATCACTGCACGCCGGAATGGGCCTCCAAGGTCACCGACCCTTGGACCGACTTCGAAGCCAATGGCCGCGTCAAGATGAAGGCGTTGCAGGACCACGAGGTCTATCCGCTGACCGATGCGCAGCTCGCCGAATGGAAGAAGGCGACCAAGCCGCTGCGCGACAGCTGGGCCGAGCAGGTCAAGAAATCCGGCGGCGATCCCGCCGCGGTCGAGGCCGATCTGCAAAATGCGCTGAAGAAGTACGACGCGGGGCTGTGAGCTTCTCCGCGGTCATTCCGGGATGCGCGCATCGCGCGCAGACCCGGAATCTTTGACCCAAGATCGAGATTCCGGGTTCGCTCGCTGCGCGAGCGCCCCGGAATGACTTTTCATCGTGACTGACTCAGTCGCAACGATCGAGCCCCGATGAGTTCTCCTCCCGACGACAAGCTCCGCGATCGGCTGCCTGGCGCCCTGACGACGCGGCGTTTCTCCAAGAACGGCATGGACCGTTTCATCGACGCGATCGAATGGATCGCGGCGTTCTTCGTCGGCATTGTCGCGCTGAACACGTTTCTCGCCGTGTTCATGCGCAAGTTCTTTTCGGTGACAATCCCAGATTACTACAATTTCGGCCAGTTCATGCTCGGCGTGCTGATCTTCTGGGGTATCGCGGCGACCTCGTATCGTGGCTCGCATATCACGGTCGATCTGGTGTGGGCGGCGGCGTCGCCGCGCTGGCAGCGGATCATCGACATCTTCGCCACCCTAGTGCTGCTGTTCGTCGTCAGCGTGCAGACCTACACGCTGTTCGACAAGGTGGTGACCACCAAGGCCGACCACATCGTCACCATGGATCTGCAGATCCCGATCTGGCCGTTCTATCTGGTGTCGTGGATCGGAGACGTCTCCGCGGTGCTGCTGATCGCGATTCGAACCTTCCGGCTGATCTTCCATCCGGAGCAGATGCGCGAAGTGCGCATGAAGCCGGTGGAGTAGGCCGCGATGCTGACCAACGAGACCGTGGCCGCCATCGGCTTCGTCAGCCTGTTCGTCCTGATGCTGCTGCGCGTGCCGGTCGGCATGGCGATGGGCCTCGTCGGCGTCACCGGCTTCGGCTATCTCACCGGCTTCGAGCCGGCGCTGAAGCTGGTCGGCCAGACCACGATGCGCACCGTCACCGACTATTCGTTCGGCGTGATCCCGATGTTTCTGCTGATGGGCGCGTTCGTGGCGGCCTCGGGCATCAGCCGCGAGCTGTTCCGCGCCGGCAACACCATCGTCGGCCATTGGAAGGGCGGGCTCGGCATCGCCACTATCGCGGCCTGCGGCGGCTTCGCGGCGATCTCCGGCTCGTCGGTCGCGACCGCGGCGACGTTTTCGGCGGTGGCCTATCCTGAGATGCGCCGGTTCGGCTATCCGCAATCGTTCTCCACCGGCGTGATCGCGGTTGGCGGCACGCTCGGCGCGATGCTGCCACCGTCAACCGTGCTGGCAGTGTACGGCATCATCACCCAGCAGGATATCGGCAAGCTGTTCATTGCCGGCATCCTGCCGGGCCTGCTGGCGATCGTGATGCACATGATCACGATCTGGATCATCGGCGTGGCGCGACCGGGCTTCCTGCCGGCCGGGCCGAAGAGTTCGTGGGGCGACCGCCTTGCCGCCTTCCGTGACGTGTGGTCGCCGCTGCTGCTGTTCCTGTTCGTGATCGGCGGGCTGTATGGCGGCTTCTTCATTCCGACCGAAGCCGGCGCCGTCGGCGCCGTCGGCGCGTTCCTGATCGGCATCCTGCGCGGCAAGCTCGACCGCGACGGCATCCTGCAGTCGCTGCTGCAGGCGACCCGCACTGCGGCCGCGGTGTTCACCGTGCTGATCGGCGCGCTGTGCTTCGGCTACTTCCTGACCATCACCCAGACGCCGCAATACGTCACCGAATTCCTCACCGGGCTCGGCATCGGTCCCTACGGCGTGCTGGCGCTGATCCTGCTGATGTATCTGGTGCTCGGCTGCCTGATGGACGCGATGGCGATGGTGATCCTCACTGTTCCGATCGTGTTTCCGGTCGTCACCGCGCTCGGCTTCGATCCGATCTGGTTCGGCATCATCATCGTGATGACGGTCGAACTCGGCCTGATCCATCCGCCGGTCGGCATGAATGTGTTCGTGATCAAGAGCGTGATCAAGGACGTCAGCATGTCCACGGTGTTCGCCGGTGTGCTGCCGTTCGTCGTCACCGATCTGATCCGGCTGGTGATCCTCATCGCATTTCCGATCATCGCGCTGTGGCTGCCGATGCGGATGATCGGGTAGGCGCGGGGGGACGTTCACAATCAACCTCCCGTCATTGCGAGGAGCGAAGCGACGAAGCAATCCAGTTGTCGACCCGCGATTCTGGATTGCTTCGCGGAGCCTGTGCCCGGACGGCGCGAAGCGCCGATCCGAGTGCTCGCAATGACGAATCTGGAAAGGCCGTGCAATGACCCCGACTCTCGAAACCAAATACGTCTTCACCATCACCGCGCGGATCGGTGATGTGACCTCGGCCGGCGAGATCGGCACCGGCGTGCGCCGGATTATTCCGATCCTCGGGGGCGAGGTGAAGGGCGAGGGGATCAGCGGCAAGGTGCTGCCGTTCGGTGCTGACTTCCAGATCATCCTGCCGAACGAACTGATCGAGCTGGAAGCCAAATACGCCTTCGAGACCGATGACGGCGCGGTGGTCTATGTCGAGAATATCGGCATTCGGTTTGGGCCGGTCGAACTCTTGCAGAAGCTTAAACGCGGAGAGCCGGTCGATCCGAAGCTGATCTATTTCCGAACCCGGCCGCGATTCGAGACCGGCCACCCGAACTATCAGTGGCTGATGCAGCATTTGTTCGTCGGCTCCGCCGCCCGCCACGCCGATCGCGTCGTGATCGACGTGCATCAGGTGTTGTGAAGCCATCGCCCAGGATAGCGATCCGACCTCTCCCCGCGTGCGGGGAGAAGTCGGATCGGCGCGAAGCGCTGATCCGGGTGAGGGGGCGCTTCCACGCGGCCGAGCCGTGGAGACTCGCGGAGAGCTGCCCCTCACCCCAACCCTCTCCCCGCAAGGGCGGGGCGAGGGAGCGGGCCGCGCAGGCGATGGACCAGCCCCGAAAGCCGGCTGAGCCGCATTTCGAGCGCCACCCCGATTGACGCCGGCCTCAACTGATTGTTATGGTCTATAACTATTCTGCACAGGACGTAATAAGTGCTCACAGGAAACGCTCAGGCCGCGACCATCGCGGACCCGTCGACGCTTGTCGTCGATACCGTCGGCCCGGTGCTGACGATCGGTCTCAATCGCCCCAAGAAACGCAACGCCCTCAATGACGGGCTGATGGCGGCGCTGAAGGATTGCCTCACCGACATTCCGGACCAGATCCGCGCGGTGGTGATCCACGGCATCGGCGATCACTTCTCGGCTGGCCTCGACCTCTCCGAGCTGCGCGAACGCGACGCCACCGAGGGGCTGGTGCATTCCCAGACCTGGCACCGGGTGTTTGACAAGATCCAGTACTGCCGCGTGCCGGTGATCGCGGCGCTGAAGGGCGCGGTGATCGGCGGCGGGCTCGAGCTTGCTTGCGCGGCGCATATCCGCGTCGCCGAAGCGTCGGCCTACTACGCGCTGCCGGAAGGCAGCCGCGGTATCTTCGTCGGCGGCGGCGGCTCGGTTCGGCTGCCGCGGCTGATCGGCGTGGCGCGGATGGCCGACATGATGCTGACAGGGCGCGTGTATTCGGCCGCCGAGGGCGTGGTGCACGGCTTCTCGCAATATCTGATCGAGAACGGCTCGGCCTATTACAAGGCGCTGGAGCTCGGCAATCGCGTCGCGCAGAATGCGCCGCTGACCAATTTCGCGGTGCTACAGGCGTTGCCGATGATCGCCGAGGCCAATCCGCAGACCGGCCTGTTGATGGAATCGCTGATGGCGACCGTGGCGCAGAGCGACCAGGAAGCCAAAACGCGGATACGCGCTTTTCTCGATCACAAGACAGCCAAGGTTCGGCCGAGCTGAACGGAGCCGTGATGGACGCCATGACCGATCCCATTGCATTCGCCGCTACTGCCGCCGGGCGCGACGCGGCTCATCCGCTGCGCGACATTTCTTTCGGCGAGATAGGTATCGCTACCGAGCGAAAGCCGGACGGCACGATCTACGTGCGCTCGACCACCACGCTCACCGACTATCCGGTGCGGATCACCGATCGGCTGCATCACTTTGCTGAGACCGCGCCGGACCGGGTGTTCATGGCCGAGCGGAACGGTGAGGGCGGCTGGCGCAGGATCAGCTATGCCGAGATGTTGCGCGCCGCGCAGACCATCGCCTCGGCGCTGATCGCGCGCGGACTGTCGGCTGATCGGCCGGTGATGATTCTGTCCGGTAATTCGATCGACCATGCGATGGTGATGTTCGGCGCGCTGTATGCGGGCGTCGCGATGTGTCCGGTGTCGCCGCCGTATTCGCTGGTGTCCAAGGATTACGGCAAGCTGCGCCATATCGTCGGGCTGCTGACTCCGGGCCTCATCTTCGCCGACGACATCACTGCCTTCGCGCCCGCGATCCTCGCCACCGTGCCAGAGGATGTCGAGCTCGCTGCCACGCGCGGCGAGGTGAAGGGGCGCAAGGTGACGTCGCTCGCCGAACTGCTGGCGACGCCGGAACATCCTGAACTCGCCGCCAAGCACGAAGCGATCGGCCACGACACCATCGCTAAATTTTTGCTGACGTCGGGATCGACCGGCAATCCGAAGGCGGTGATCAATACGCAGCGGATGATCTGCGCCAATCAGGTGATGATCCGCGAGGCGATGGCGTTCCTGAAAGACGAGCCGCCGGTGATCGTCGACTGGCTGCCGTGGAATCACACCTTCGGCGGCAACCACAATATCGGCCTGACGCTGTTCAACGGCGGCTCGATGTATATCGACGACGGCAAGCCGACGCCGGCCGGGATCGCCGCGACCATCCGCAATCTGCGCGAAATCGCGCCGACGGTGTATTTTAACGTCCCCAAGGGCTACGAGTCGCTGCTGCCGGTGCTGCGCGAAGACCAGCAGTTGCGCAAATTGTTCTTCAGCCGGCTGCACGCGATGTTCTTCTCCGGCGCCAGCCTCGCGGCGCATGTCTGGAACGGGCTTGACGAGGTCGCGGTCGCGGAGACCGGCGCGCGGGTGCCGATGCTCACCGGCCTTGGCGCCACGGAGACTGCGCCGTTCTTCATGTCGGTGACGCCGCAGACCAGTCGTTCCGGCCATGTCGGGCTGCCGGTGCCCGGCAACGAGGCCAAGCTGGTGCCGAACAACGGCAAGCTCGAAGTCCGCGCCAAGGGGCCGAACATCACCCCCGGCTATTGGCGCGCGCCCGAGCTGACCGAGAAGGCGTTCGACGAGGAGGGCTTCTACAAGCTCAACGATGCGCTGAAGCCGGTCGATTCCAACGACCTTTCGCGCGGCTTCGATTTCGATGGCCGCATCTCCGAGGATTTCAAACTGGCGTCGGGCACCTGGGTCAGCGTCGGTCCGCTACGCGCCAAGTTCATCGCAGCCTGCGCCCCGCTGGTGCGCGACGTGGTGATCGCCGGGCTCGACCGCGACTATGTCACCGCGCTGGCGGTCCTCGATCCCGACGGCTGCAAGCTGATCAACGCGACGCTGCCGCTGGAAGACCTCGCTGGCATGGCGGCCGACCATCTGATCCGCGAGGCGTTCCGCGAGCGCTTCGCCACGCTGTTGACGCAGGCGACCGGCTCGTCCAACCGCGTCACCCGCGCCGTGCTGCTCGGCGAACCGCTGTCGATCGACAAGGGGGAGATCACCGACAAGGGCTCGGTCAACCAGCGTGCCGTGCTGGAATATCGCGCCTCGTTGATCGCGGATCTTTACGCCGACCCACCGCCCGCGCATGTGATTGCGCTGGAGTGAAGGCATCAAGATGGACCACGACAGCCGTAACCGGCACGGCGCGACCTCGCCCCGCGCGCGGGGAGAGGTCGTCCCGGCGCCGCGCAGCGGTGCCGGGGCGGGTGAGGGGCGTCGCTGCGAAGCCGAGACGCGCGGATGGCTCGCCCCTCACCCCAGCCCTCTCCCCGCAAGAGCGGGGCGAGGGAGCGCGCTGCCGGCGGCGCGACCACAGTGCTCTCATAGGAGAAACAGGTTTCGATGTTCACCAACCGCCGTGAGGTGCAGATCCAGTGGGGCGATTGTGACCCGGCGGATATTGTGTACTACCCGCGTTACTTCGCGATGTTCGATGACTCCACCTCGGCGCTTTTTGTCGCAGCCGGATGTTCGAAGCGCGACCTGATCAAGGTTTATGGTCTAGTCGGGATTCCGATGGTGGACACCCGCGCCAAGTTTTACATCCCCTCGACCTATGGCGATGTGATCAGCATCGAAAGCCGGATCGAGCGGTTCGGGCGTTCGAGCTTCGAGGTGCTGCACAAGCTGTTCAAGGGCGAGCAGCTGGCGCTCGAAGGCTTCGAGACGCGCGTGCTGGTTGGCCGTCATCCTGACGATCCGAGCCGGTTGAAGTCGGTAGCGGTGCCGGAGGAGGTGAAGGCGAAATTCATGCGGGGCTGACTCGCCGCCGGTGATGCCGTAAACAAGACGACAAGATCGCGCCGAACACGGCCGATGCCATAACAGGGAGGAGGAGAACGTGACCAAGTTCAAGCTATCCGCTACGGCGATCGCCGTGGCCCTCGCGTTGCCGGGGCTTTCCGGGGCCGCGCTTGCCGAAACTAACGAAATCACCATCGGTATCACCGTCACCACCACTGGTCCGGCGGCGGCTCTCGGCATTCCGGAGCGCAATGCGCTGGAATTCGTGGCTAAGGAAATCGGCGGTCATCCGCTCAAGGTGATCGTGCTCGACGACGGCGGCGATCCCACCGCGGCCACCACCAATGCGCGGCGTTTCGTCACGGAGTCGAAGGCCGACGTGATCATGGGCTCGTCGGTGACGCCTCCGACCGTAGCGGTCTCCAACGTCGCCAACGAGGCGCAGGTGCCGCACATCGCGCTGGCGCCGCTGCCGATCACGCCGGAGCGCGCCAAGTGGTCGGTGGCGATGCCGCAGCCGATCCCGATCATGGGCAAGGTGCTCTACGAGCACATGAAGAAAAACAACATCAAGACCGTCGGCTACATCGGCTATTCGGACTCCTACGGCGATCTGTGGTTCAACGACCTGAAGAAGCAGGGCGAGGCGATGGGTCTGAAGATCGTCGCCGAAGAGCGCTTCGCGCGGCCGGACACGTCGGTGGCAGGTCAGGTGCTGAAGCTGGTCGCCGCCAATCCGGATGCGATCCTGGTCGGTGCGTCCGGCACCGCGGCAGCGCTGCCCCAGACCAGTCTGCGTGAGCGCGGTTACAAGGGCCTGATCTATCAGACCCATGGCGCCGCCTCGATGGACTTCATCCGTATCGCCGGCAAGTCGGCCGAGGGCGTGCTGATGGCGTCGGGCCCGGTGATGGATCCGGAAGGTCAGGACGACAGCGCGCTGACCAAGAAGCCCGGCCTCGAGCTCAACACGGCCTATGAAGCCAAGTACGGCCCGAACAGCCGCAGCCAGTTCGCTGCGCATTCGTTCGACGCCTTCAAGGTGCTGGAGCGGGTGGTGCCGGTGGCGCTGAAGACCGCCAAGCCGGGCACGCAGGAATTCCGCGAAGCGATCCGCAAGGCGCTGGTCAGCGAAAAGGACATTGCGGCGAGCCAGGGCGTGTACAGCTTCACCGAAACCGATCGCTACGGCCTCGACGACCGTTCGCGCATCCTGCTGACGGTGAAGGATGGAAAATACGTAATGGTGAAGTAACCTCATCGTGCCGGCGGCGTCCCGCCTGCGCCTTGCGAAGCCGGCCTCCCCGTGAGGCCGGCTTTTTGCTGAGCGCAATCGCGCGCGCATCATCAACGGGTTGTTTGGGCGTCGCAGAAAGATCCGGGTCGGTCTTAGCATCGCGTTAAGGCTGACGTTTCGAATTGCGCAGAGTTAACGTGAACTCTGTTGCCGGTCTGGTAGGACTACCAGGGTCCAACGAACATCCGCGCGGCGGAAAGCGGCGCATCGGGCCAGGAACCGGCCGAAGCGATTTCCGCTTCTGAGACGGTATGGCCGCAACAACGGTGATTGATGCCGAACCAGATCGTCACGCAACGCGATGTGATCCGCTACACCGCGGGCCGGGTTGTGGCCGCGGCCGGGATCACGGCGATCGTCACCATCATCTTTCTGATTTCCGATCTCGGTACCGACTTGCACGCTACCGTTGAGGTCGGCGCCGTGGTGAAGGCGTCACTGGTGGTGGCGCTCGGCGTCTCGACCACGCTTTCGGGCGCGATGGCGTATCGGTCGGCGCGGCTGATGCGGCAACTGACCTCGACCCGCGCCGAGCTGATGCGGATGTCGCGCACCGACCCGTTGACCGGTCTGCTCAACCGGCGCGGCTTCGACGATGCGGCGGCGTCCGTGCTGGCAGAGGCCGCCGATGCCGGCCAGCGGGTAGTGGCGTTGATGTGCGACATCGACCGCTTCAAGGCGATCAACGATCATTACGGCCACAATATCGGCGACCGCGTACTCGCCGAGATTGGTGGCATCCTGCGCGACTTCGCCGCGCCGCGCGGCATGCTGATTGCGCGCCATGGTGGCGAAGAATTCGCCGGCCTGATGGTCGGCGTCAGTGACGCGCAGGCCAACGACTATGCGATGACGCTGTGCCGGATGTGCGCCACCGATGTGCCGTGCGACGGCCGGCTGGTGCCTGTGACGATGAGCTTCGGCGTCGCAGCCTATGCGGGCGGCGAACTGCCGGCGCTGATGCGCCGCGCCGATCTGGCGCTGTATCGCGCCAAGGATCTCGGTCGCAACTGCGTGGTGCAGCTCGAAGGCAGCGAGGGAGTCCTGGCCGCTGCCGCGACGCCGTCAGGCGGGGTGCGAGAAACCGAGATAGCTGGCGACCACCGCCTCGTTGCGGGCGACCTCTGAGGCCGGGCCGTCGAGCACGAACTCGCCGAGCTCCATCACATAGGCGCGGTCGGCGATCGCCAGTGCCGCCTTGGCGTTCTGCTCCACCAGCAGCACCGAGACGCCGGCTTCGCGCAGTTCGCCGACGATGCGGAAGATATCGGCAACGATGATCGGGGCGAGGCCGAGGCTCGGCTCGTCGAGCATCAACAGCTTCGGTGCGCCCATCAGCGCGCGGCCCATCGCCAGCATCTGCTGCTCGCCGCCGGAGAGCGTACCGGCGAGCTGCTTGCGCCGTTCCTTCAGCCGCGGAAACAGGCCGTACACGCGCTCCTGCGACTGCGCTGCCACTGCCTTGGCGATGCGGAACGCGCCGAGTTCGAGATTGTCCTCCACCGTCATGGTGGCGAACAGCTCGCGATGCTCAGGCACCAGCGACAGACCGGCGGCGACGCGGTCTTCGATATCGAGCCGCGCGACGTCGACGCCGTCGAAGGTGACGCGGCCCTTCAGCGGCAGCACGCCCATCGCAGCGCTGAGCAGGGTGGTCTTGCCGGCGCCGTTGGCCCCGACCACGGTGACGATCTCGCGCTGGCGCACGTCGAGCGACACGTTCCGCACCGCCTCGACCTTGCCGTAGGACACCGAGACGCCGGATACCGAAAGCAGGGCGGTCATGCCAGCGCTCCGAGATAGGCTTTGATCACGTCCGGATTGGTCTTGATCGCGTCGGGCGTGCCTTCGGCGATCCTGGTGCCGAAGTCGAGCACGACGATGCGGTCGGCGAGGTCCATCACGAAGCCCATGTCGTGTTCGACCAGTAGAACTGACATACCGCTGTCCTTGAGCTGCCGCAGCAGCGCAGCGAGCCGCTGCTTTTCCATGTGGCGCAGGCCGGCGGCCGGCTCGTCGAGCAGAAGCAGTTCGGGATCGGCACACAGCGCGCGCGCGATTTCGACGATGCGCTGCTGGCCGAGCGAGAGCGACCCTGCGAGCTGATCGATCTCGGCGCCGAGCCCGACGCGCTCGATCTGGCGCGCGGCTTCGGCGAGCAGCTTGGCCTCGTCGCCGCGATCGAACCGCAGCATACTGGTGATCGCGCCGGAGCGGCCGCGCAAGTGCGCGCCGATCGCGACATTCTCTAGCACGGTCATGTCCGGCACCAGCTTGACGTGCTGGAAGGTGCGGGCAATGCCGAGCTTCACCACCTCCTGCGGCGGCGTGTTGTCGACCGGCTTGCCGTGCACTTCGATCCGCCCGCCGGTAGTGGTGAGGATGCCGGTGATCAGGTTGAAGGTGGTCGATTTGCCGGCGCCGTTCGGGCCGATCAGCGCGACGATCTCAGCGGCGTTGACCTCGAACGACACGTCGTTGACTGCAACCACGCCGCCGAACTGCTTTCGCGCGCGCTCGACCTTCAGCAGCGGGGCGGTGGTGGAGCCGCCGACACGCTCGCGCGCGGGCAGGCCACCGGCATTGCCGGTGACGGCACGCCGGAATTTCAGCGGCACCAGATTGGCGAGCCAGGGCCAGACGCCGCCGGGCGCGAGCTGCAGCAGGACCACCAAGAGGATGCCGAACACGATGATCTCGAGCTGGCCCTGGCCGCCGAACAGCAGCGGCAGATAGCCCTGCAGCACTTCCTTCAGGATGATGACGATCGCAGCGCCGAGCACGCCGCCCCAGACATAGCCGGCGCCGCCGACCACGGCGATGAACAGATACTCGATGCCGGCCTGGGGCCCGAACGGCGTCGGGTTCACGTTGCGCTGAAAATGCGCGTACAGCCAGCCGGAAAGGCCGGCGAGCACCGCGGCGTAGATGAACACCAGAAGCTTGGCGCGCGCGGTCTGCACCCCAAATGCTTCGGCAGCGACATGGCCACGGCGCAGCGCGCGGATCGCGCGGCCGGTGCGGCTGTCGAGCAGGTTCATCGTCAGCACCGCGCTGATCAGTACCATCGCCCAGATCACGAAATAGATCGTGTAAGGATCGTACATGTCGATCGGGCCGATCGACAGCGGTGGCACCCGCGAGATGCCGTCGTTGCGGCCGAGGAAGTCGAGCTTGCTGAACAGGTAGTACAGCGCGATGCCCCAAGCGATGGTGCCGAGCGGCAGATAGTGGCCGGACAGCCGCACTGTCATCAGCCCGAGCAGCACCGCGGCGATGCCGGCGACTGCAAGCGAAGCCGGCAGCGCCAGCCATGGCGACAGGCCATAAACCGTGGTGATGTAGGCGGTGGTGTAGGCGCCGAAGCCGCAGAATGCGGCCTGGCCGAACGAGGTGAGCCCGCCGACGCCGGTGAGCAGCACCAGGCCCATCGCCACCAGCGCGGCGAGGCCGATATTGTCGAGCAGCACGATCCAGAACGGCGGAATGCCCGGGATCAGCGGCAGTGCCGTCATCACGGCGGCGAACAGGAAGATCGGCAACCAACGCGGCATCACGCTTAGTCCTTCTCTTCTTCGACCGCGGGGGCGGCGAGCGAGCGCAGTACCAGCACCGGTAGGATCAGCGTGAAGACGATGACCTCCTTGTAGTTCGAGGCATAGAACGAGGAGAACGACTCGACGATACCGACCACGATCGCGGCGATGGCGGTGAGCGGATAGCTGACCAATCCGCCGATGATCGCGGCAACGAAGCCTTTGAGGCCGATCAGGAAGCCGGTGTCGTAATAGAGCGTGGTGATCGGTACGATCAGGATGCCGGAGATCGCGCCGATTACCGAGGCGAGCAGGAACGCGATCTGGCCGGAGAGCGAGGTGCGGATGCCGACCAGCCGCGCGCCGAGCCGGTTGACCGCGGTGGCGCGCAGCGCCTTGCCGTAGCGGGTGTAGCCGAAGAACAGCCACAGCGCCGCCATCAGCGCCAGCGTGATGCCGTACACCGCGAGGCTCTGGCCTGTGAAGATCAGCGGTCCGACGCTGAGCGCCACGTCCGACAGCGGTGGGCCGCGCAAGCCTTCGGCGCCGAAGAAGATCAGGCCGAAGCCCTGCAGCGCCAAGTGGCAGCCGACCGAGGCGATCAGCAGCACCAGCACTGAAGTGTGTGCCAGCGGCTGGAAGGCGATGCGATACAGAAACAGCCCGATCGCGGCGACGATCAGCAGCGACAGCGCGATATTGACGGCGACGCCTGGCTTATGCGCCGGCAGCCAGGTCGCCAGCGCCAGCACGATCGCCGGGAAGGCGATGTAGATCAGCGCCGCGCGCATCACTTTGGCGACATGCAGCGATTTGCGGGCGCTGAACAGCTCGAAGGCGAACGCCACCAGGCCCATCACCAGCGCAAGCTGCGCGGTGCCCGGCACGCCGCCGGCCGACAGCGTCGCGTAGGTGAGAGCGCCGAATGTGATGAATTCACCCTGGGGGATCAGGATCACCCGGGTGACCGCAAAGACCAGCACCAGCGCCAGCCCCAGCAGTGCGTAGATCGCGCCGTTGGTGATACCGTCCTGAACAAGGAACAGCAGAATCGTGGTGTTCACGCGAACGTCCCCTCCCGCGAAGGCGCGTCGTTGCGCACCTCCATCTGCCGGCAGTTGAATTCTGCTCAGGCTATTTGATATGGTGCATAACAATTATCGATTATAAGCTCAAGGCCCGCGAGGCGTTCGCGGTGACCTCGTCGAACAGGATCACGAGCCCGGCGATGACCACATCGAAAACCGCCGCCGTCGCCAAGCCGACGCGAGCCGGGCGCAAGGCGCCGGCGGTCGAGACAGCCCCCGAGGCCTCCGAGCTGAAGATGGGTGAGCTGTCGGAGCTGCTCGGCTACGCGCTGAAGCGCGCGCAGCTCCGTGTGTTCGAAGACTTCCTGCATTGCGTCGCCCCGGTGCAGCTCACCCCGGCGCAGTTCTCGGTGCTTCTGTTGCTCGACGCCAATCCCGGCCGCAATCAGACCGAGATCGCTACCACGCTCGGCATCCTGCGTCCGAACTTCGTCGCGATGCTCGATGCGCTGGAAGGTCGCGGCCTGTGCGTGCGAACCCGATCGCCGAGCGACCGTCGCTCGCACATCCTGATGCTCACCGACAAGGGCCGCGCCACGCTGGCGCGCGCCAAGAAGCTGGTGGCGACCCGCCACGAAGACCGGCTGACCGAACTGCTCGGCCGCGACAATCGGGACGCTTTGCTGTCGATGCTCGCGACCATCGCCCGCGAGTTCTGAACACGCCAGCGATCAGCGATCCTACGATGCGGTCCAGATCGTGGTGATCGCGTGGGTCGACAAGTTCGCGCAGAGTGGAGCTAAGCGTATCTGTTTGTCAGCGCAACTGTGAGGCGAGTTCGCCCGCGCGATAGCGTTACGGGAGGACTTCCCTGCGTTCGGCGAGGCGAGCATCTAGGGCGGCGCGCTTATCGGACAGCAGGCCGTTGTCGGCGGCTTCGATCACCTCGAACAGCTCGCGGGCGTCGGCCAGCCGGGTGACGGTGACGTAGTCCGCACCCGCCTGATACATCGCCTCGACATCGGCGAGCAGGTCGGCGGTTGCGACGATCTGTGCGTTGGGATTGAGCGCGCGGACGTGGCGCACCAGCCGCTCGTTGGTGGCGCCCTTCAGCAGCGAGTCCGGCACGCTGAGAATGATGATTTCGGCCTTCGCCACGCCGGCGTGCAGCAGCGTGTCGACGTTGCTGATATCGCCGTAGATCACGTGCATGCCACGCTCGGTGAGGGTACGATACACCATCGGGTTGAAGTCGATCACACTGATCTGCTTGAGGAGCTCCGGGGTGTGCTGCTCGATCTCGCTGACCAGCGCGCTGGCGGCGCGGAAGAAGCCCAGGATCACGATGCGATGCACCGCGCCGTGGCCGGCCTCGGCAGCGGCCTCGGCGCCGCTTTGCTGCTGGCCGAGATCGCGGAAGCCGAATTTGGTCAGCGATCCGATCGCGCGGCGGGTGATCGGATCGCTGCGCATGATCACGAAGGTCGACAAAACCGCCAAGAGCACGAAGGCGAACGACGCCGCGCTCGCGGTCTGGGTGCCGATATGTCCGGCGGCGACGCCGGTCTGGATCACCACCAGCGAGAACTCGCTGATCTGCGCCAGGTTCAGCGCCGGCAGCAGGCTGGCACGCAGGCCCTGCTTCATCAGATACAGCGGCAGGAAGGTGGTGAGCAGCCGGCTCGCCAGCGTGAATACCGCGATCGCCAGCGCCAGTCCGATCACCGAGCCGTTCGGGATCGGGATCGTCATGCCGAGCGCGACGAAGAACAGCGTGATGAAGAAGTCTCGCAGCGTCGTCACCTTGGCGGTGACGTCGAGCGCATAGGGGAAGGTCGACAGCGACACGCCGGCGACCAGCGCGCCCATCTCGCGCGACAGATGCAGCCGCTCGGCGATTTCGCCGATCAGAAAGCACCACGCCAGCGCGCCGAGCAGCACCAGTTCGGGCGTGCGGGCAATGCGGTGAAACAGCCAGGGCAGCACGTAGCGCGACAGCGCCAGCGCAGTCGCGACCAGCGCGACGACACGCGCGATCGACAGCAGCAGCACCGAGATCTGCAGGTCGGCGAGACTCGGCTGCACCGCCAGGAACAGGATCGCGAAGATGTCCTGCAGCACCAGGATGCCGAGTGTGATGCGACCGGGCAGGGTGTCGAGCTCGCGCTTCTCGTACAGGACCTTGACGATGATCACGGTGGAGGACAGCGCGCACGCCACCGTCAGATACAGCGCGTCGAAATGGCCGCCGCCGAGGCTGAGCCCGATGCCGACGAAGAAGGCGAGGCCGAGAAGCACGCCGCCGGCGATCTGTCCGCCGGCCGCCACCAGGATCACCGGGCCTGCCCGGATGATCTTCTTCAGATCGATCTCGAGGCCGATCATGAACAGCATAAAGATCAGCCCGAGCTCGGAGATCACCGAGATCGAGTTCTCGGATTTCACCCAGCCAAGGCCGAATGGACCGATGACGAAACCGCCGATAAGGTAGGCGAGGATCAATGGCTGACGGAAAAAATGCGCCGCCAGTCCGAGCAGCCAGGCGAACAGGATGCTCAGCGTGATATCGCCAATCAGTTCGTGCATGCACCTTCCGCCGTGGAATGCCTTGGCGCGAACACTAAAGGGACAGCCATGCTGAGACAATGCATCGGGAGCCTGGCTCGCGGAACGAGACGCCATTACGTCGGCGCTCGCGTGATTCTCTGGCTGACATGCCTGATTCTGTCGGCTGGCGCACCGGCTTTGGCGCAATCACCGGCCCCGCGGGACATCGCCAAGGCATTCGCCGGCTCGCTGACCGCGCTGCCGAGCGAGCCGCTAACCATCGGCGGCTCGATCTATGTGCCGGCCTATTCCAGCGTGTCGATCAATCAAGGCGGGGCGCGGGCGGATTTTTCCGTGACGCTGAGCATCCACAACGCCTCCGAGACCAAGCCGCTGGTGATCAAGCGGATCGCCTACTACGATGGCGCCGGTAAAATAGTGGAGAGCCATCTCAAGGAGCCGGTGGCGCTGAAGCCGTTCGCCACCATCGAGGCGTTCGTCGCCACGCTCGACACCCGCGGCGGAACCGGCGCCAATTTCGTGATCGACTGGGCGGCGGCCGGCGACATCGCCGAGCCGGTGACCGAGGCGCTGATGATCGGCACCTTCGCCAACGGTCATTACGCCTTCATCTCGCAAGGCCGTCCGATCCGATCCACCGCGGGCCGCTGAGCCGCCGACTGCCGCGGGCCGGTCGACCGGTAGCCCTACACCCGGATGCTTCTCTTTATACCGCCTACGCGCTAGGTTCCCGGCTATCACGGCAACCAGGGCAGGGCGGCATGGACAAATCTGAGACGGACGATCTGCGCGCCCGTGGATGGTGGACCGGCCTCGCAATCGCGGTGCTGTTGCTCGGCCTGCCGCTGGCGGTTTGGCTCGATCTCACCAACCTCGCCGATGCCGCGCTTCGCCGTCAGGCGTCCGACTTGAATTCGGTCATCAAGAGCGTCCGCCACTACTACGCCGCCAATGTGGTGGGGCGCATCCTGTCCCATCCCGGGCAGGTGCAGGTGATTCACGACTACGAGAATGTGCCCGGCGCGATTCCGATCCCGGCGACGCTGTCGCTCGAACTCGGCAAGGTGATCGGCGAGCAGCAGAGCAACATCACCTACCGCTTCGTCTCGGATTATCCGTTCGCCACCCGCGCGCCGCATCAGCTCGATGCCTTCGAGCGGGATGCGCTTGCCGCGCTGCGCAAGGACGCGAGCGAGAACATTGTGTCGGCCTCAGCAGGGCTGTTCAGCGACAGCGTCCGGCTGGTGTCGCCGGTGACGATGGCGCCGGCCTGCGTCGCTTGCCACAACAGCCATCCCGAAAGCCCGAAGCGCGACTGGAAGGTCGGCGATGTCCGTGGCATCCAGGAAGTGATGATCACCCAGCCGATCGCCGCCAACCTGTTCTCGTTCAAGTTCCTGCTGGCTTACTTCGTCCTGGCGGCGGTGTGCGGCGTGTCGTTCCTGACGATGCAGCGCCGGCAGTCGCAGAAGATCCTGGCGATGAACCACGAGCTGGAGACCAACAACGACTTCCTGGCTTCGCTGTCGATGAAGATCTCGCGCTACATCCCGCCGCAGATCTACAAGAGCATCTTCTCCGGACAGAAGGACGTCGTCATCCACACCGAGCGCAAGAAGCTGACGATCTTCTTCTCCGACATCCAGAACTTCACCGCCACCACCGAGCGGCTGCAGCCGGAGCTGATCACACAGCTTCTCAACGAGTACTTTACCGAGATGTCCGAGATCGCGCACCGCTACGGCGGCACGATCGACAAGTTTATCGGCGATGCGATGCTGATCTTCTTCGGCGATCCGGAAACCAAGGGCGACCGCGCCGACGCGCAGGCCTGCGTGCGGATGGCGTGGGCGATGCAGCGCCGGCTGTCCGAGCTGAACGCCAAATGGCGCGCCGCCGGAATCGAGCAGCCGTTCCGGTCGCGGATCGGGATCAATTCCGGCTATTGCAATGTCGGCAATTTCGGTAGCGCCGACCGGATGGACTACACCATCATCGGCGCCGAGGCGAACCTCGCCGCGCGGCTGCAGTCGATCGCCGAACCGGGCGGCATCGTGGTTTCGTACGAAACCTATGCGTTGGTCAGCGACATCATCGACGCCCACGCGCTGCCGTCGATCACCATGAAGGGGATCAGCCGCGAGGTGGTGCCGTACGCGATCGATCACCTCCGGGACGGCAGCGAAGCCTCGGCGGTGGTGATCGAGAAGATGCCGGGGTTCGATTTCCATCTCGACACCGCAGCCGTCGCCGCCACCGACAGCGAGCGCGTCCGCTCGGTGCTGCTCCAGGCGCTATCCTCGCTCGACCGGCGACAGCCGAAGGCGGCGGAATAGCAGGCACAATCACCACGTCATCGCCGGGCTCGACCCGGCGACCATCTTCCAGAAGAAATGGATGCACGGGCCTTCGCCGCGCCGGAGGGGCTACGGCCACGCAGGCGGGGCAAGCCCGCGCATGACGGGGAATAAGACCCCGTCATTGCGAGCGAAGCGCGGCAATGCAGGGCCCTGTGCACTGTGGCTTCAGGATTGCTCCGTCGCTGCGCTTCTCGCGATGACGACGGTGCGGGCGCCTCACACCAAGATCACACGGATATCGTTGACGTTGGTCAGTGTCGGGCCGGTGATCAGCAGGTCGCCGGTTTTGGCGAAGAAGCCGGTGGCGTCGTTGTCGGCGAGATACGCGGCGGGATCGAGCTGCAACGCCGCGATCTGTGTGAAGGTTGCCGCGTCGATCAGTGCGCCGGCGGGGTCGTCGGCTTTGCCGGCGCCGCCGTCGGCGCCGTCGGTGTCGGCCGCGAGCGCCGCGATGCCGGGCAGATCAGACAGCTGCTGCGCCAGCGCCAGCGCGTATTCCTGGTTAGGGCCGCCGCGGCCCTGACCGCGCACCGTGACGGTCAATTCGCCGCCGGACAGGATCGCCAGTTTGCGCCCCGCAGCCCGAGCCTCGCGCGCGAGCCGGGCGTGTGAGGCTGCAACGTCACGGGCTTCGCCTTCGAGATCGGCGCCGAGATCGGCGACCTCGTAGCCGGCGTCGCGCGCAACTTGGATGGCCGCATCGAGCGACTGTCGCGGCCGCGCGATGATCTCGAACCGCGCATGCGCAAACGCGCCGTCGCTGGCCTTGATGCTTTCGTTGCGCTCATCGTTCAGCGCGGCGGCGACCGCCGGATCGAGTTCCAGACCATAGCGTGCCACCAGCGCGCGGGCATCGGCCAGCGTGGTCGGATCGGGCACGGTCGGGCCCGACGCAATGGCAGACGGTTCGTCGCGCGGCACGTCGGAGATCGCCAGCGTCACGATCTGCCCGGCGTGCTGACCGGCGCGAGCGAGGCGGCCGCCTTTGATCCGCGACAGATGTTTACGTACCGTGTTGACCTCGCCGATCGGTGCGCCGGAGCGCAGCAGTGCCCGGGTCGCCTGCTGTTTCTGCGCCAGCGTCACGCCCTCCGTCGGCGCGATCCAATTGGCCGAGCCGCCGCCGGACAGCAGCACGAGCAACAGGTCGTCCTGCGTGGCGGTGGCGGCGAGGGCGAGGCTCGTTTCGGCGCCGCGCACCCCGGCGGCGTCGGGCATCGGATGGCCGGCCTCGATCACCTCGATGACGCGCGTCGGCATACGGTGTCCGTGGCGCGTGGTGGCGATGCCGATCAGTCGCGACGGTTCCAGACCCAATGTGTCGAGATAGTGCCGCTCGGCGGCGGCGGCCATTGCGGCAGCACCCTTGCCGGCCGCGAGGCAGATGATCCGTCCGCTCGGCGCCGGCGGCAGATGCGCGGCGAGAATGCGGTCGGGATGCGCGGCGGCGACGGCCGCATCGAAGATGGCGCGGAGCAGTGGGCGACGATCGGTCATGCGCCCGTTGTGGCAGGCGCACCGCGGGGCGGCAAGACGGACGCGCCGAGACCGAGCAGGACGACGAGCCGTCCCGCTTCTTGTGCCGGGCCACCTTCACCCACGAGGGCAGAAGGGAAGAGCTGTGGCATCCTGACGAAAAAGCCCTCCGCGGTGATCGCGGAGGGCTGGTTCGTCGAGGCGAAGAAGAGGGCGAACTAGCCGCCGCTCGGCGCGGCGACTTCGCCTTCGATCACGTCGCCGAACAGCTTCCAGTTTTCGCCTTCGAACCGCATCATCTGCAGCTGCTCGATCGGCGCGAAGTCGGTCGGCGAGGTGTTCAGCGTCACGCCCGGCAGCAGGCCGCCGAGCTGCACGCCCTTGAGGTTCGCCGCCTGCTTCATCACGTTCTCACGGCTGAGGTCGTCGCCGCACTGCTTGATCAGCACCGCCACGGTCTCGGCGATGTTGTAGCCGGTGGTGAACGAGCTGTCGGCGCGGCTGGCGTCCGGCGCGTACTTGGCCATGAACTCGTAATACGCCTTCATGCCTGGGTCGTTTTCCCACTGCTTGTCGGTGGCGTCCTTGGCGTAGGCGGCCGAGACGATGCCCTGGGCGTTTTCGAAGCCGGCCGGCTTCATCACGCTGCCGGTGGAGGCCGAGACGTTCGGCACGATCATCATCGGCTTCCAGGCGAGTTCGGCGACCTTTTTGATGGTCTGCGCGGCGAACTTCGGCGTGGCGAAGATCACCAGCACGTCCGGGTTGGCGGCCTTGATCTTGACGATGTGGGAGTCGACGGTCGGCTCGGTCAGCTCGTAGCTGTCCTCGATCACGACCTGCGACACCTTGGCGCCGAGACCGTCCTTGAGGCCCTTCAGGTAGTCCTTGCCGAAATCGTCGCCCTGGTACAGCACAGCGATCTTGGCGTCCGGCTTCTCCTTCAGGATGTACTTGGCGTAGATTCGACCTTCGCTCTGGTAGCTCGGCAGCCAGCCCATCGTCCACGGGAAGTGCTTCGGGTCGTTCCACTTGGTGGCGCCCGACGCCAGGAACAGATGCGGCACCTTCTTGGCGTTGAGATACTTCTGGATCGCGGTGTTCGAGGGCGTGCCGAGCGGCGAGAACATGAACAGCACTTCGTCGCTCTCGACCAGCTTGCGGGTCTGCTCGACAGCCTTCGGCGGTGAATAGGCGTCGTCATAGGACACGTAGACGATCTTGCGGCCGTTGATGCCGCCCTTGTCATTGATCATCTTGAAATAGGCTTCCTGCGCCCGGCCGACGCTGCCATAGGCCGAGGCGGGGCCAGAATACGGCACGATGTTGCCGATCTTGACTTCGGTGTCGCTCGCACCGGGGCCGTATTTCTTTTGCGCCAGCGCTTGCCCGCCGGTGGCGGACAGCAGCGCGACGGCCGCGACGGCGGCGATCGAACGGGACAGGGAAGACATCGGGTTCCTCGCGTGTTGTTGTTGGTCTTGCCGCATGCGCTGCATTGCAGTGCAACAGTGCAGCGGAGGGTTATCCGGTTCGGCCGCGTGGCTCAACCCGCCGAAATTGCGACGGTTACCAAATTTTCCGCGCATTCCGTCGAATGGAAATAGATCCGCGCGCTGCGCGGAAATGTCGCGCGGATGGCGGACGCTGGGTGCGATCGAGGTTGGTGAGGGGACCGGGCACAATCGAAGAACGACTACGCCGCATGCGCCTTCTTCAGATGTGCGGCGACGAGCTTCAGATCGTCGACGAAGCGTGCGTATTCGCGCGCCTTGGCTTCGGCGTCCGGCAGACGCAGCAAGTAGGACGGATGCACCGTCACCAGCACCTGCGGGCCGTCGTCGCGGTCGATCAGGTGGCCGCGGGTCTTGTTGATCGGGGTGATCCTGCCGAGCACGCTCTGCGCCGCGGTGGCGCCCATCGCCACCACCAGCAGCGGCTGCACCGCGGCGAGCTCGCGCTCGTACCACTGCCGGCACGCCTTAATCTCCGGCGTGGCCGGCTTCTGGTGCAGGCGGATCTTGCCACGCGGCACGAATTTGAAATGCTTCACCGCGTTGGTGACGTAGGTCTTGCTGCGGTCGACGCCGGCCTCTGCCAGCGCGCGGTCGAGCATCTGGCCGGCGGGGCCGACGAACGGCTTGCCGGCGAGGTCTTCCTTGTCGCCGGGCTGCTCGCCGACCAGCATCACGGTGGCGTGCTGCGGGCCTTCGCCGAACACGGTCTGGGTCGCGTCTTTCCATAGATCGCAGGCGTGGCAGCCTTGTGCCTCCTCGCGCAGATGCGCCAGCGTATCGGCCTGTGGCTCGGCTCTCGTCATCGGCGGCTCCTGTCGCTGCGGCTTCCTCGGCGCGGTCGCCTCGGCCGCAACCATCGCATGCGCCTTGCGCTCGGCGTGTTCGATCAGCGGTTTGATCAGCGCCGCTTCGGGCAGATTGCGCCAATACTTCTTCGGCATTTCGGCCTGCATCGCCTTGGTCTTCAGCCGCGCCGGATTGAAGATACTGGCGTAGTAAGTCAGCCAGGTTTCCTCCAGCCGATCCTCCGACGGCGCCATTGCCTTGCTGACGCCGGGCGTGATTGCGATCGCGTGGCCGTCCCAATGTGCGCAGACGTCGGGTGTCAGGATCGACCATTCCATATCGGCGAAGCGCCGTGCGAAGAAAGGCGCGGCGAGCTCGACGATATGATGCTCGGGCTCGAACCAGGCGACGTAACGCGACTTCGGCTCGCGGCCGATCTCGCGGAAGCGAACGAAGGCGTGCATCTTGTGCTCGTCGCGCCTTACCGCCTTGGCCATCGCCTGCAGCCGCGCCACGTCCGGATCGGTTGCCACCTGCATCAGCTCGGGATTGGCGCGGAGCCGCCACAGCAGCTGATACAGGTACGCAAAGCGCTGCGGATCGCGATGCAGGATGGCAATGTGCGCCAGCTCGACGAAGCGGGCAGGGACGTTGAAGGTCTGCGCGGGGGAGGGGGATTGTGCAGGATGAATGAACGGCGCGGCCGTTTCAGCAAAGGACCCGGCATCCGGCGCCCGCCCTGGCGCGTCGAACAGCTCCGGCTCGTCGCCCGCCACCGTCCAGGTCACATCCGCCGGTGCCACGTCCGCCAGCACCAGCTCCCGCGCCGCCTTGCGCCAGCCGTCGAAGTCGGTGTCGCTGTCGAGCCGGATGCGGTTCATGGTGGTTATTCTGTCCTCCCTTGACAACTTGTTAGTTCGTCCTCCTTCGGGGCTCGCTTCGCTCCTCGCAATGACGGCTCCCTCAAGCGCAACGTCTCAAAACCCAAATCCCAGTTGCTGTGCTTTCGGTTGAAACCGCTCCGCCAGCCGCGCGCCGTCAAGCAGATAGGTCGGCGGGCGGTGGTCGGGGAGAACGATGAACGGCAGCGCCTTGTTCCGTGGGATGTGGAGTTTGGCGAGGTCCGCAGCGCGGATCGCGCTGTAGCGCCGCGTATCGATGATGCGGTCGACCGCCTTGCGGCCGAAGCCGGGAATGCGCAGCAATTCCTCGCGGCTGGCGCGGTTGACGTCGAGCGGGAAGCGCTCGCGGTGGCGCAGCGCCCAGGCGAGCTTCGGATCCATCTCCAGTGACAGCATGCCGGCGGCCGGATCGATGATCTCGCCGGCCTCAAAGCCGTAGAACCGCATCAGCCAGTCGGCCTGGTACAGCCGATGTTCGCGCACCAATGGCGGCGCCTGCAGCGGCAGCGCGCGGCTGGAATCCGGGATCGGGCTGAACGCCGAGTAGTACACCCGCTTCAGATTGTACGAACCGTAGAGATTGGCGGAGGTGTTCAGGATAGTTTGGTCGGTGGCGCTGTCGGCGCCGACAATCATCTGCGTGCTCTGGCCGGCCGGTGCGAAGCGCGGCGGCTTGGCGCGGGTGGGGGTCTTACGCGCCTCGGCCTTGGCCTCGGTCGCTTCATCCAGCTTCAGCCGCAGCCGCCCCATGGTGCGGCGGATGGCGCGGACGTTCTTCTCCGGCGCCAATTGAGCGAGGCTGGTCTCCTCCGGCATCTCGATATTGATGCTGAGCCGGTCGGCATAGCGGCCGGCCTTGGCGATCAAGGCGTCGTCGGCTTCCGGAATTGTCTTCAGATGAATGTAGCCGCGGAAGTGATGCTCCTCCCGCAAGCGCCGGGCGACCTCAACGATCTGTTCCATGGTGTAGTCGGCACTGCGGATGATGCCCGAGGACAGAAACAGTCCCTCGATGTAGTTGCGGCGATAAAAGTCGAGCGTGAGCTGCACGACTTCGTCGACGGTGAAGCGGGCGCGCGGCACGTTCGACGATGTCCGGTTGACGCAATACAGGCAGTCATAAGCACAGGCGTTGGTGAGCAGCACCTTGAGCAGCGAGATGCAGCGCCCGTCCGGCGCATATGAATGACAGATGCCCATGCCGGGCGCAGTGGAGCCGAGACCCTTGCCGCCCTGGCTGTCGCGTTTCTCCGTGCCGCTGGAGGCGCAGGAGGCGTCGTATTTCGCCGCGTCCGCCAGGATGGCCAGCTTGCGCTGCACGTCCATGCTTGGAATCTCCTTGATTCATCTCGCGAAAAAATTTGCCGCAAGCCCTCGGTGCGATCCCGATTGACTCCGCACCAAGGCAGGGATTTATTAGAACATATCATGAACAAATGAGCCGGCAACGGGTTCATCGAATCCCAAACGGCAACGGAAAAAGGAGCGGCGCATGGACAGCGCCCGCCACGGCATGCTTGCGCGCCTGCAGGGCGAAATCGACCGGCTCGAAAGCGGGACGGCGGAGACGCTGCGCCGCGTGCCGCTCGGCTATGACGACGTGGATGCGGTGCTGCATGGCGGCCTGATGCAGGGCGCGCTGCACGAAGTGTTCTGCGATGGCCGCCACGCCGCCGCGGCGACCGGATTCATTGCCGGCGTGGCGCAGCTGCTCGCCCAGGCGCGCTATCTGTTGTGGATCCGCCAGGATTTTTCCGCGCGCGAGAACGGCGAATTGGCGATGGAGGGGCTGGCCGAACTCGGCTTCGACCCGCGCCGCCTAGTGATGGTGCGCGCCCATGATGCCGACAGCGCGCTCCGCGCCGCCGCCGATGCGCTGGCCTGCAACGGGCTCGGCGCGGTGATCACCGAGCTGTGGGGCGAGACTCGCGCGTTCGATTCCGTCGCCTCGCGAAAACTGACGCTGGCGGCGCAGCAGTCCGGCGTCACCGCGCTGATGCTGCGGATCGCCGCTGCGCCGCAGGCTTCGACCGCGGAAACCCGCTGGGTGATCCGCGGGGCGCCTTCGCCGCCGATCGAAGACTGGGGCGCCCCGGTGCTCGAAACCTCTCTTGTTCGCAATCGTCGCGGCCAGACCGGCCGCTGGATCATGGAATGGAATTGTGATGCGTGCCGCTTCCGTGAACCGCAGACGCATCCTCGGTCTTTGGCTGCCGAGGCTATCGACCGATCGAGTCGAACGAGCCTCGCCGCAGGCGAGCACCGGCTCGCCGGCTGAAGCTGCGCCTCCGCCGCCACGTGTCGTCGCCGCCAAGCGCGACAACGCGCTGGTGGTGATCGCTTGCGATGCGCGTGCGAGCCGCGGCGGGGTGATGCCCGGAATGCCGCTCGCCACCGCGCGGGCCATGCACCCTGCGCTCGATGTGATCGATCATGATCCGCACGCTGATGCGGCGCTGTTGAATGCGATCGCCGACTGGTGCGATCGCTTCACGCCGCTGGTGGCGTTCGACGGTTCCGACGGGCTGCTGCTCGATATCACTGGTTGTGCGCATCTGTTCGGCGACGAAGCCAAGTTGCTGAACATCCTGACCGCGGCGCTGACGCGGCAGGGCTTTGCGGTCAGTGCCGCGATCGCCGGCACTGCGGTGGCGGCGAGGGCGCTGACCCGCGGTGGCTCCGGCCTGATCGTCGCGCCGGGCGAAGAGATGCGCGCGGTGGCGCCGCTGCCGGTGGCGGCGCTCGGTGTCGATGAGGCGATCGTGCGCGGCCTGCGCCGCGCTGGGTTCAAGACCGTCGGCGAGGTGCTGGCGCGGCAGCCGACCGAACTCGCCGCACGGTTTGGAGAAGGCTTCGTCGCGGTGCTGCGCCAGGCGACCGGCGAAGACGACGCACCGATTTCGCCGCGGCGGCCGGCGCCGGACTATGTGGTCGACAAGAATTTTGCCGAACCGGTTGCCACCACCGAGGTCATTCTGCCGACGCTGCTGGCGCTGGCGCGGCTGCTGATCGCTGCGATGGAGCGGAATGGCAAGGGCGCGCGGCAACTGACTGCCAGCTTCTTCCGCAGCGACGGCGCGGTGCGCAGCATCAGCGTCGAGACCGGACAGCCGGTGACGCGGGTCGAGGTGGTGCAGCGGCTGTTCGCCGAGAAGCTCGATGCACTAGCCGATCCGCTCGATCCTGGCTTCGGCTATGATCTGATCCGGCTCACCGCCAGCGTCAGCGTGCCGGTGACCGAGGTGCAGCGCGGCTTCGACACCACCGCGCATCAGGCCGAGGATGTCGCCTTGCTGGCCGACACGCTGGCGGCGCGGCTCGGCGCGCGCCGGGTGGTGCGCTATCTGCCGCAGAATACGCATATCCCGGAGCGCGCCGCGCTGGCGGTGCCGGTGCAGCACTGTCCGCCGGACGCCGGCGATGCGCCGTGGCCGGCGCGGAGCGACGAGCCGCCGCTGCGGCCGCTACGGCTTTTGCAACAGCCCGAGCCGATCGAAGTAATAGCCGGCGCGCCGGACGATCCGCCGGCACAATTCACCTGGCGCCGCGTTCACCACCGCGTTGCCCGCGCCGAAGGCCCGGAGCGCATCGCCATGGAATGGTGGTGCGCCGCCGAGCCCGGCCTGACTCGCGATTACTTCCGGATCGAGGACGAAGCCGGCGCTCGGTTCTGGGTGTATCGCGACGGGCTCTACAACGTCGAGGTGACGCCCGAGCCCGACGGCAACGGCCAACCGCGCTGGTACATGCATGGGCTGTTTGCGTGAGAGATGGGCGAGGGGGAGTGCGTATGCTCCATCCTCCCCGTCATTGCGAGGAGCGAAGCGACGAAGCAATCCTGTCCCGCGTACTGAACTGGATTGCTTCGCTTCGCTCGCAATGACGAATCTAACGACTGATTTTTGAATCGAGACGCCCATGAGTGCGCGCTACACCGAGATCGGCGTCACCACCAATTTCTCGTTCCTGGAAGGCGGCTCGCATCCGCAGGACTATGTCCATGAAGCGAGCCGGCTCGGGCTCGACGCGATCGGCGTTGCGGATCGTAATACGCTGGCCGGCGTGGTCCGCGCCTATAGCGAACTCGACCACGACGAGCTGATCCACAAGCCGAAGCTGCTGATCGGGACGCGGCTATGCTTCGCCGATGGTACGCCCGATGTGCTGGCTTATCCGACTGACCGCGCCGCTTATGGCCGCCTCTGCCGCCTCCTCAGCGCCGGCAAGCTGCGCGCCGGGAAGGGCGAATGCCATCTGACGTTCGCGGATCTGGAGGCTTTCATCCACGAGCGATCGCCCTCGATCCACGAACTTGCGACGGTGATCCATCCGCCCTCGGCCTCGATCAACCAGCCTTCCGCTTCCATCCATCAGTTCCCCACGCCGTCATGGCCGGGCTTGACCCGGCCATCCACGCCGACAAGCAAGGTCGTGCTGGTGTCCGTGGATGCCCGGGTCAAGCCCGGGCATGACGGTGGGAAGCGTGTGGCCGATAACTCTCAGATTCTGCTCGTGGTCATGCCGTCCTATCGCTTCCAGACCAAGACCATCGCAACCGCATTGGAGCGTCTCACTGCGCTCAACGCCGACGCCGTCTGGCTCGGCCTCACCCCGTATTATCGCGGCGACGACAAGCGGCGGTTGGCGCGGCTGCGGAGGATCGCGGCGGCGGCGCGGGTGCCGTGCATCGCCACCAACGATGTGCTGTATCATCACCCGGCGCGGCGTGCGCTGCAGGACGTGCTGACCTGCGTGCGCGAAAAGACCACGATCGACAAGGCCGGACGCCGGCTCGAAGGCAATGCCGAACGGCATCTCAAGCCCGCCGCCGAAATGGCGCGGCTGTTCCGCGGCGATCCCGACGCCATCGCCGAAACACTGCGCTTCGCCGATCGCATCAGCTTCACGCTGGACGAACTGAAATATCACTATCCCGATGAGCCGGTACCGCCCGGCAAGACCGCGCAGCAGCATCTCAAAGACCTCACCCGCGAGGGCATCGCCGCCTATTTCCCGAACGGCATCAGCGACAAGCTCCAGGCCACCATCGCCAAGGAACTGGCGATCATCGAACGCCGCGGCTACGCGCATTATTTTCTCACCGTGCACGACATCGTCCGCTATGCGCGGTCGCAGGACATCCTGTGCCAGGGGCGCGGTTCGGCGGCGAATTCGGCCGTGTGCTACGTGCTCGGCATCACCTGCGTCGATCCGACCGAGATCGACCTTTTGTTCGAGCGCTTCGTCTCCGAGGAACGCGATGAGCCGCCGGACATCGATGTCGATTTCGAGCATTCGCGCCGCGAAGAGGTGATGCAGTACATCTATCGGCGCTATGGCCGGCATCGCGCCGCGATCGTCGCCACCGTGATCCATTATCGGCCGCGCTCGGCGATCCGCGACGTCGGCAAGGCGCTGGGCCTGTCCGAAGACGTCACGGCGGCGCTCGCCGACACGGTGTGGGGAAGTTGGGGCAAGGGCCTCAACGAGATGCAGGTGCGCCAGGCCGGGCTCGATCCGCACAACCCGATGATCGGCCGCGCGGTCGAACTCGCCACCGAGTTGATCGGCTTTCCGCGTCATCTGTCGCAGCATGTCGGCGGCTATGTGCTGACGCAGGATCGGCTCGACAGCTATGTGCCGATCGGCAACGCCGCGATGGCTGATCGCACCTTTATCGAGTGGGACAAGGACGACATCGACGCGGTCAAGATGATGAAGGTCGACGTGCTGGCGCTGGGCATGCTGACCTGCATCCGCAAGGGTTTTCATCTGATCGCGCAGCACAAGGGCGTTCGCTTCCAGCTCTCCGACATCAAGTCGGAGGACGACAACGTCGTTTACAAAATGCTCCAGCGCGGCGAATCGATTGGCGTGTTTCAGGTCGAGAGCCGGGCGCAGATGAACATGCTGCCGCGGCTGAAGCCGCGCTGCTTCTATGACCTCGTCATCGAAGTCGCGATCGTGCGGCCGGGGCCGATCCAGGGCGACATGGTGCATCCTTACTTGCGGCGGCGGAACGGCCAGGAGCCGGTGGTGTATCCGTCACCGTCGGGCGAAGCCGGCGACAAGAACGAACTGCGGCAGATCCTCGGCAAGACGCTGGGCGTGCCGCTGTTCCAGGAGCAGGCGATGCGGATCGCGATCGAGGCGGCGCACTTCACGCCGGACGAGGCCAATCAGCTCCGCCGCGCGATGGCGACGTTCCGCAACGTCGGCACGATCGGCAAGTTCGAAGCCAAGATGATCGGCAATCTGGTGAAGCGCGGCTACGACGCCACCTTCGCCAAGAACTGCTTCGAGCAGATCAAGGGGTTCGGCTCCTACGGCTTTCCGGAAAGCCACGCCGCCAGCTTCGCTAAGCTGGTCTATGTCTCGGCGTGGATGAAGTGCGAGCACCCCGACGCGTTTTGCTGCGCGCTACTGAATTCGCAGCCGATGGGGTTCTATGCGCCGGCGCAGATCGTCGGCGATGCGCGAAGTAATGGCGTCGAGGTGCGGCCGGTCGATGTGTCCTTCAGCGAAGGCCAGTGTACGCTCGAGGAGCGATGCGGCAGGTATCACGCGGTGCGGCTCGGCTTCCGGATGATCGACGGGTTTCGCTGGGCCGATCCGGACGAGGAGCGGGTGCAGCTGGAAGCTGGTGAACCGCCGAGCGACGACTGGGCGGCACGCATCGTCGCGGCGCGGGCGAGGGGAGCGTTTAGTTCGCTCGAACAGTTCGCCCGCATCACCGCGCTGCCGAAGCGCGCACTGATCCTGCTGGCCGATGCCGATGCCTTCCGCTCGCTCGGGCTCGATCGCCGCGCCGCGCTGTGGGCGGTGCGGCGTCTGCCCGACGACGTGCCGCTGCCGCTGTTCGAAGCCGCCAGCGCGCGCGAGCAGGAGGACGAGCGCGCCGCGCCGCTGCCGGCGATGCCGATGGCCGAGCATGTGGTGGCCGATTATCAGACGGTGCGGCTGTCGCTGAAGGGCCATCCGATGGAATTCCTGCGCGCGCTGTTCGCGGCCGAGCGGGTAGTAACCTGCCGCGAGGTGTCGCGGTCCGAGCAGCACGCCAGCGGCCGCTGGCTGTGCTGCGCCGGCGTCGTGCTGGTGCGGCAGCGGCCGGGCAGCGCCAATGGCGTGATCTTCATGACCATCGAGGACGAGACCGGCATCGCCAACATCGTGGTGTGGCCGGCTGTGATGGAGAAATTTCGCAAGGAGGTGATGGGCGCGCGGCTGGTGCTGGTCGAGGGCAAGGTCCAGGCGAGCGCGGAAGGCGTGGTACATCTCGTCGCCGAGCGGCTGATTGATCGCAGCGCCGAGATGGGGCGCCTCGCCGAAGGCCTGGTCCGCCCGGCGCTGCCGGACGGCACAGACCTTTACGAGCAACTGACCTCCGAAAAGCACAACTACGAAGCCCTCAACGGCGACCGCCGCGACACGCCCGACGCCCCCGCCCAACGCCATCGCCACCCCCGCGACGTCCGCATCCTGCCGCCTTCAAGGGATTTCCACTAAAGCGATCACGCCGCCAGCGTGCTCGTCTGGTCGCGGAACGACAGCGCGGTCGCCGCAGCGCCGATCTCGAACGGCGTGACGTCCGACCAGAACCGGTTCGTGAATTTCCGCGCATCGACCTGATACGGACGATCCCATAGGAACCGCATCTCGGTCATCTCCCGCAGCATCGGCGACACCGCTCCAACCACCGGCAGCAGCCATTGTGGCAGCGACGAGATCCGCGCCGTGGTGCCGAGTGCACGGGCGCCGAGTTCGAGGATCTGCCGCGGGGTGCGGGTCGGCGCGCTCGGCATGTGCCAGGCCTGACCGAAAGCGTCGTCTGGAGCGTCAAGCAAGCTCGCCACCGCCCGCGCGATATCCGGCACATAGGCGAAGTCGTGCGGCGTGTCGGGCGGAGCGATCAGCATCGCTCGCTTGCCCTTGGCGATTGCGCCGAATGCGAGGTCGCCGAGATGCGACAGCCCGACGCCCGGTCCGTAGAAGTCCGGCGCCCGCAGCGTTGCGACGCGCACTTGCCCGGCGGCGCTCGCCTTCGTCCATAGCCGCGTGATCTCGGCGCGCACCGCGGGTTTCACGCCGACATCGGTCAGCGGCATGTCCTCGCGCAGCGCTGCGTGCTGCGCGCCGTACATATAGAGGTTATCGACGAACACCATCCGCGCGTGCGTTGCTGCAGCGGCCGCGAGCAGGTTCTGCATCGCCGCCGGCCACGAGGTACGCCACACCTCAGCGATATAGGGAAAACCGATCGCGACAACGATCTGCTTGGCGCCCGCGACAGCACCGACGACCGAGGCAGGGTCCAGTACGTCGCAGGCTTGAAACACAGCACAGCGCGGAAGATAGGCGGGTTGGGATCGCTGCGCCACACGTACCGCGACGCCTTTGGCTGCGAGCAATTCGGTGGTGGCACGGCCAACCGGGCCGTAGCCGAGGACGACGATTTCCGGCGTCATGGTCATCTCCTTTCGACGTTGCCGGAAACTACGCGTCTTCATTGTATAACAAAAATGCATTGTTTATATCTTCATCATGCGCAATGTGAATTTAGCCGGGCTCGACCTCAATCTGCTGCCGCCGCTCGAGGCGCTGCTGCGCCGACGCAACGTCACCCATGCGGCGCAGGACGTCGGACTGAGCCAGCCCGCGATGAGCCGCGCGCTGTCGCGGCTGCGCATTCTGCTTGCCGATCCGCTGCTAGTCCGTGGTCATCACGGCCTTGTCCTGACGCCGAAGGCGCAAGCGCTGGTGCCGCTCCTGAGCGTCGCCGTCGCCGACCTCAAGGATCTGTTTCGCGAGCGCCGGTTCGACCCGGCGACCGAACAGCGCACCATCCGCATCGCGGCGTCCGACAACCAGACCGTGCTGCTGGCGCCGCGGTTGATGGCGCGGTTGGCCCACGAGGCGCCCGGTATCGATCTGCGCTTCGAGCCCTACCGCGCGGATCTGCGCGAGCGCATGGAAAGCGGTGCGCTGGATTTCGCTTTCGCGCTCGCCACCACCGATCTGCCGCCCGGCGCGGTGAGTATGCCGATCGCCGACGACCGCCTCGCGCTGGTGATGCGGCGAGGCCATCCGAAAGCCAAACGCACCTGGCGGATCAGCGACTACGCGGACGTCGACCATGTCGGCATCGCACTACTCGATGACGGTCGCTCGGAACTGGATGGAATCCTGGCGGCCGCCAGGGTGAGCCGCAGGGTGGCGTTGGTCACGCCGCATTTCACCGCCGCGCTCGCGACCGTCGCCGCGACCGATATGGTGACGACCATCTCCCGGGCGTTGGCGCGCCGCTTTGCCGGTGCCTTCGACCTGATCGTCAAACAGCCGCCGTTCGACAAGGTCGAGCTGCCGATGACGCTGGTGTGGTCGCATCTGCGCAATGCTGATCCGCTGCTGATCTGGTTTCGCGGACTCTTGCGCGAGGTTGCCGGACCGGCCTATGCGGAGCGACATCAGCGTGCGGCGCGCCGACCGACTTAGCCACGCGTGTCACCAAGGCGGCTCCGATGGGAGCTGGGAGGAAGGCGTATGCAATCTCCCCGTGATCTGCTTGCTGATCTCTGGACCTCCGTCGGCGCTGATGCTGCCGCGCTGAATCGCGTGACACTCACCGGCGACGAGCCGCAGCTACCGTCGTCGTTTCGCGTCGACGCCGCGGCGCAGGTGGCGATTGCGGCGAGCGGGCTGGCGGCAGCCGAGATCTGGGCGATGCGGTGCGGGCAGGCGCAGGACGTCAGCGTCGACATCCACCACGCCGCGATCGAGTGCCGCTCCGAGCGCTACTTGCGCAGGAACGACGAACCGCCGCCGCCCGCTTGGGATCCGCTCGCGGGCGTGTATCAGGTGAAGGGCGGCCGATACGTCCGGCTGCACACCAACTTTCCGCATCACCGCGACGCCGTCTGCCGGGTGCTCGGCTGTGAGCCGGTTCGCGACGCGGTGCAGGCAGCGCTGCTGCAGTGGGAGGGCGAAGCGTTCGAGACCGCCGCCTATGCGGCCGGCGGTGTGGTGGCGCTGATGCGGTCGCGCGAGGAATGGCAGGCGCTGCCGCAGGCTGCCGCGCTCGATGCGTTGCCGCTCGTCGAAATCACCAAAATCGGCGAGGGGGCGCCGAAGCCGTGGCCGGAAGGCAGCCGACCGCTCGTGGGCCTGCGCGTGCTGGATCTGTCGCGAGTGATCGCCGGCCCGGTCGCCGGCCGGACACTGGCGGCGCATGGCGCCGACGTGATGCTGGTGTCGAGCCCCCGGTTGCCGTCGATCCCCTGGCTGGTGATCGACACCGGTCGTGGCAAGCTGTCGAGCTTCGCCGACCTGACCACGCCGGAGGGCCACGCCGCGCTGCGCGAGCTGCTCACCGAAGCGGACATCTTCAGCCAGGGCTATCGCCCGCGCTCGCTCGCCGCGCTCGGTTTCTCGCCCGAAGAGGCGGCCGCGATCAATCCCGGCATCGTTTACGTCTCGCTGTCCGCCTATGGACGCTCGGGTCCGTGGGCGGAGCGGCGCGGCTTCGACTCCCTGGTGCAATGCGCCACCGGCTTCAACCATGCCGAAGGGCAGGCGGCCGGCGTCGCCGGGCCGAAGGAATTGCCGATGCAGATCCTCGATCATGCGACCGGCTACTTGATGGCGTTCGGGGCGATGATCGCCAAGGCCCGCCAGGCGCGCGAGGGCGGCAGCTGGCACGTCCAGGTGTCGCTGGCCCGCACCGGCAAATGGCTGTGGGAGATGGGGCGGCTGCCGCACGGTCTCGCCACGCCGGAGATCGGCCAGGAAGCGGCGGCGCCGTATCTCGAGCGCGCCCAATCCGGCTTCGGGACGCTGGAGGCGGTCCGGCATTCTGCGATTCTCAGCGCCACGCCGGCCGCCTGGGTCCGCCCGGCGGTGCCGCTGGGGACCGACCCGGCGGCCTGGCCGGCCCGCGGTTAAGGCATCCGGGAGCCGGTTCCACTGGTTAATGTGCCGTTCAGGATGGAATTCGTAAGGCTGCGTGTCGAGGCGCGCGTCTCGGTCGGCGGCTGACGCGCTGGTGTCATCATTCGCTGCTAAGCGCATTTTTGCCGTTTTCACTTTGCGCTGGCCACGATTCGGGCATTATCAGCCGTCAGGGAGGCAACGCGGCGATCAAGCCGGAGCTCAGGCAGGGCATGCGCGAACATTTTCTTCGAAATCTGCGTCTTCGGCGCACCTGGTGGATCGCGGCTGCGTGCGTTGCGGCCGGCGTTGCTGTGGGCGGTTACGAGCTGGCAAAGTTCGAGCAACCCGGTCGTGGCCACACCGATATTTCCAGCCAGTCGCGCCGCAGTGCCGACCGCTACACCCCGACTCCGGCAGAATGGGCCAGCCTGACGATCGAGCCGGTCAGTGACCGCAGCTTCCGCGCCGAGCACGTCACCGAAGGCAAGATCGCGATCGACGAAGACCGCGCCACCCCGGTGTTCTCGCCCTATGCGGGCCGCGTGACCAAGCTGCTGGCGCGCCCCGGTGACCACGTCACCAAGGGTCAGCCGCTGTTCTCGATCGAAGCGCCGGACACCGTCCAGGCCCAGAACGATTTCATCACCGCCTCGACCGCGCTCAACAAGGCGAAGTCGCAGCTCGATCTGGCGCAGCTTCAGGACAAACGGGCCCGCGATCTGTTCGAAGGCAAGGCGGTGCCGCTGAAGGACTATCAGCAGGCCCAGGCCACGCTGATCACCGCGCAGAACGATTTCCAGTCGGCCACCACAGCGCTCGAGGCCGCGCGGAACAGGCTGCGTATTCTCGGCCTGAGCGAGTCCGCGATCTCTGCCTTCCAGAACAAAGGCAATATCAATCCCGAGACCACCATCGTGGCGCCGATCGCGGGCACCGTGGTTCAGCGCAAGGTCGGTCCGGGCCAATATGTCAACGCCGGCTCCAGCGATCCCGTCTACATGATCGGCGATCTGTCGACGGTGTGGCTGACCGCCTTCGTCCGCGAAAGCGAAGCCGCCGATGTTGCTGAAGGCCAGGACATCAGCTTCAAGGTGTTGGCGCTGCCGGGCCGCACGCTGACGGGCCGAATCGACTACGTCTCCGCGGCGATTGACCCGACCACCCGCCGGCTGACGGTGCGCGCCACCATCGACAATCCTGGCGGGCTGCTGAAGCCGGAGATGTTCGCCAACGTCACGATCTACTCGCCGTCGGATCATCCGGCCGTCGGCGTGCCACGCCAGGCGCTCATCTACGAAGGTGACCAGGTCCGCGTCTGGGTCGCGCATGACGACCGCTCGATCGAGCTGCGCACGGTGAAGCCGGGCCTGTCGGCCGGCGATCTGGTCGAAGTCACCGGCAACCTGCGTCCGGGCGAAAAGGTCATCACCCGGGGCAGCCTGTTCATTGATCGGGCTGCCACCGGGTAACTCTGGTCTCCACACGACCGTCGCCGCGCGGTCCCGCCGCCCGGCGCTCCCGCCTTCAGCTCGCGGGCGCCTTGTTCTTCTGAACGGCCCGCGGCATGACATAACCGCCGGACCAGCGCCTCACAGCCTCCGCCTGCCCTGAAAGGTCCGATCCGCATGGGTCGCCTCGTCGAACTCGCGGTCAACCGCCGTTTCCTGATGCTCGCGCTGTTCTTGCTGGTGCTGGCGGGCGGTGTCGCCGCGTTCGAACATCTCAATATCGAAGCCTATCCTGATCCCACGCCGCCGATGGTCGACATCGTCACCCAGAGCCCCGGGCTCTCGGCGGAGGAGATCGAGCGCTACATCACGATCCCAATCGAGACCCAGGTCGCCGGCATCAAGAACCTGAAGACGATCCGGACGATCTCGCTGTACGGCCTGTCGGACGTCAAACTGCAGTTCTCGTTCGACTACACTTATCAGCAGGCGCTGCAGCAGGTGCTCAATCGGCTGTCGCAGCTGCCGCCGCTGCCGGGCAACGTCCAGCCCGGTATCTCGCCGCTCAGCCCGATCGGCGAGATCTTCCGCTATCGGCTCGTCGGCCCGCCCGGCTACAGCGTGCTTGATCTGAAGACGCTGCAGGACTGGGTGCTGCAACGTCGCTTCCGGGCCATTCCCGGTGTGATTGACGTCACCGGCTGGGGCGGCAAGACCAAGACTTACGAGGTCCAGGTCGATTTCAACAAGCTGATCGCCTATGGCCTGACGCTGCCGCAGGTGCTGCAGGCGGTCTCCAACTCCAACATCAATGTCGGCGGCAACACTGTCGACATTGGCGCGCAATCCGCGGTGGTCCGCGGCGTCGGTCTGATCCGTTCCCTCGACGATCTCGCCAACACCATGGTGGTGTCGAACAACGGCAATCCGGTGCTGGTCAAAGACGTCGCCAAGGTCAGCGTCGCTGAAAAGCCGCGGCTCGGCATCGCCGGCATCAACAACGACGACGATATCGTTCAGGGTATCGTGCTGATGCGCCGCGGCGAGCAGAGCTCGCCGACGATCGCGCGGGTGGAGCAGGCGGTGACGAAGATCAACGCCTCGGGCGTGCTGCCGCCGGGCGTACGGATCGAGCGGATCTACGACCGCAAGGATCTGATCGACACCACCACCCACACCGTGCTGCACAACATGGTGGTGGGCATCCTGCTGATCGTGCTGCTGCAATGGATCTTCCTGGGCGACCTGCGCAGCGCGCTGATCGTCGGAGCGACGATTCCCTTCGCGCTGTTCTTTGCGGTGATAATCCTGGTGTTACGCGGGGAGTCCGCCAATCTGTTGTCGGTCGGCGCGATCGACTTCGGGTTGATCGTCGACGCCACCGTGATCATGGTCGAAGCGATCTTCAGACGACTCTCGCACACCACCGTGTTGTCGCCCGAAGAGCGCAGCCAGATCTCCGCCGACACCATCATGGGGATGAAGAAGCACGCGATCCGCTCCGCCGCGGCGGATGTGTCGCGTTCGATCTTCTTCGCCGCGGCGATCATCATCGCGGCATTCCTGCCGTTGTTCACGCTGTCCGGCGTCGAGGGCAACATCTTCGGGCCGATGGCGCGGACCTACGCCTACGCGCTCGCCGGAGGCCTGCTGGCGACCTTCACGGTGACGCCTGCGCTCAGCGCCATCATCCTGCCGCACCATGTCCAGGAAACTGAGACCTGGCTGATGCGGATGCTGCACAAGGTCTACACGCCGTGGCTCGGCTGGGCGGTGAAGAACCGGCCCGTGGTGATGGCAGGCGCGGCCGGTCTGGTGCTGACCACCGTGATTGCCACTCGTTTCCTCGGCCTCGAATTCCTCCCGAAGCTGGAAGAGGGCAACCTTTGGATCCGCGCGACGCTGCCGCCGACGATCTCGCTCACCGAAGGCAACGGCTACGTCAACGACATGCGCAAGCTGATCGCCGGTTTCCCGGAGGTCGAGTCGGTAGTGTCGCAGCATGGCCGTCCCGACGACGGCACCGACGCCGCCGGCTTCTTCAACGCCGAGTTCTTCGCGCCGCTGAAGCCTGCCTCGCAATGGCCCGGCAGCCACGACAAGGACGAACTGACCGCGCGGATGCTGAAGCAGCTGCAGGCGAAATTCCCCGGCGTCGAGTTCAACTTCTCGCAGTATCTGCAGGACAACGTCTCCGAAGCGGTGTCCGGCGTGAAGGGCGAGAATTCGATCAAGCTGTACGGCAACGATCTGCAGGCGCTCACCGACACCGCCAACAAGATCAAGGCGGTGCTGTCGACGGTGCAGGGCGTGCAGGACCTCGCGGTGTTCACCTCGCTCGGCCAGCCGACCATCCAGATCGACGTCAACCGCGCCCGTGCGGCGCGCTACGGGCTGACGCCGGGCGACATCAACGCCACCATCAAGGTGGCGATCGGCGGCGACAGCGCCGGCGACCTGTACGAGCCGGGCAGCGACCGGCATTTCCCGATCATCGTCCGTCTGGCGCCGGAGTATCGCAAGAGCGCCGAAGCGATCCACAATTTGCGGATCGGCGTTCAGGGGCCGAACGGCATCACCCAGATCCCGCTCAGCGAACTCGCCGACATCCAGCTGGTGTCCGGCGCCGCCTACATCTATCGCGAGGACCAGGAGCGCTATCTGCCGATCAAGTTCTCGGTGCGCGAGCGAGATCTCGGCAGCGCGATCCGTGAGGCCCAGGAAAAGGTCAATGCCCAGGTGCAGTTGCCGCCGGGCTCGCGAATGGAGTGGGTCGGCGAATTCGGCAATCTGCAGGACGCGATCAAGCGGTTGTCGATCGTGGTCCCGATCAGTCTGGCGCTGATCGGCGCGCTGCTGTTTTTCAACTTCGGCTCGCTGACCGACACGCTGTTGGCGATGAGCGTGATCCCGATGGCGATCTTCGGCGGCGTGATGGGCCTCCTGGTCAGCGGCATCCCGTTCAGCGTGTCGGCAGCGATCGGCTTCATCGCTCTGTTCGGTATTGCGGTGATGGACGGCATCATCATCCTGTCGCAGTACAATCAGCTGATCGATCAGGGGCTCGACCGGCTGCGCGCGGTTGTCCGCACCGGCGAGCTGCAGCTGCGACCGGTGCTGATGACCTGCGTGATCGCCGGCGTCGGCCTACTGCCGGCGGCGATGTCGACCGGAATCGGCTCGCAGGTGCAGAAGCCGCTGGCGATCGTGGTGGTCACCGGCATGATGCTGGCGCCGGGGGTGATTCTCATCACGCTGCCGGTTCTGATCTCGTACTTCTCCCGGCGGCGCGCCAACTAATCGCTCCGCCGGCCATTCGCACCCCCTCGTAGTAACGCGAGTAGGAGTTGTCCGGGTGTGGCGAGATCGTGTTGAAAATACGCAACAACTGCGCTGTTACCGTGTGACGTCCCGATGACAGAGCTGTCGCGGCGATACACCGCAGCGACCTCTTGACCTGAGTCAAGGAGGGCACGCGAAGCCATGGCAACATTCAACCATGGCTAAGCTCTTGGTTTACCGATGCCCGCAGAATGGTCTGATGACTCAGACCTGGCTTGCCGACGAGGTGGTCGGCGGGGATCGGCCGACCTATGAGCCGGTGTTCTGCCTAGCCTGTTCCCAGCAGCATTTCATCAGCCTGGATACCGGCCGCGCGCTCGGCGACACCTCCGCCACCGTGACGGCGACTCACGGCCCGGCCTTTCCGCCGCGCGAGGAGCGCTTCGCCCAGCGCGCCGCGCTGCAGCAGGAGCCCACCGGCTTCGGCTCGCCGGACATGGACCCGTTCCACGGCAATCAGTTCAAGGCATATTGAAGCGCAGCGGAGGGTTGCGCTTTAGCGCGTGACTGGATCTTCGATCCTGAAAGGCTTGCGGAACTCAGGCGCAATCTTCCGCCTGCAATCCGATGTCACTGCCCCGACGGGGTGCGCAGCCCGTGCCAGGCGTCGCGGACCTGGTGATAGTGCACGTCCGGCAGATAGTCCGGCGTGTTGAGGCCGAGGGACTGGACGTCGAGGCGGCCGATCGCGCTGAGCAGGGTGTAGGACGCGACCACACGGTCGCGCTGCGCGCCGATCAGGCGGGCTTTGGCCTGGATCAGATCCTGCTGGGAGTTCAGCACATCGACGGTGGTGCGCTGGCCACCCTGGGCTTCGCGGCTGACGCCCTGCAGCGCAATTTCGGCAGCGCGCACTTCGGACTCCGCGGCGCTCACCGCGATCTTGGCGCCTTCGTTCGAAACCCAGGCGCCGATTGTGGCAGTGCGGGTCTGGTTGCGCACCAGATCGAGAACCGAGCGGCTCTGCGCCGCAAGTTCTTTCGATTGCCGGGTCTGCGACGCCGCGGTGCCGCCGTCATAGATCGGCGCGTTGATCTGGCCGATCACCGATGCCTGGTCGGTGCCGTAGGTGCCGAGGGTGGAGTCGGTCTGGCTGGCGCGGCTGGCGCTGCCCTGCAACGTCACGGTGGGCAGCAGCGCGCCTTCGGCGACCTTGATGGTGGTTGTGGCGACGTCGACGTCGTAGCCCGCGGCCAGCACCGCGGGATTGCCCTTCGCCGCCTGCGCGATCGCGTCTTCGCGGCTCTTCGGCAGCAGCCGGTCGACCGGCGTGGCATTGTTCAGCGTGCCCGGCGGACTGCCGATCACCGCTGCGTAGGTGGCTTGGCTGATCGCGAGGTTCACTTCCGCCGCGTTGAGGTCGGCGCGTCCGCGGTTGAGCCGCGCTTCGGCCTGCGCGGTGTCGGTCGGGGTGACGTCGCCGGCGTTCAGGCGCTTCTTGGTGATGTCGAGCGTCTGGCTGAGGAAATCGACGTTAGCCTTCTGCGCCGCCACCAAGGCCTGGTTGGCGAGCACGTTGGTATAAGCGGTCACCGCGTCGAGCAGCACGCCCTGGCCGACGTTGCGCAGCGCCTCGCGGCCCGACTTCACCTGTAGCTCGGCGACCCGCACGCTGTTGGCAGTGCGGAAGCCGTTGAACAGCGTCTGCGTGACGGTGACGCCGATCGTCCACGGGCGCAGCGTGTCGCCCTGGTAGGTATTGGTGGGGAGCAGGTTGCGCACCTGCTGCAGGCCGGCACCAAGTGTCGCCAGAAGCTGCGGCCGATAGCCGGCGAGCGCTTGCGGCACGTTTTCATCAGTCGCGCGCTGGCGGGCGCGTTCGGCGGTGAGCTGCGGATTTGATTGGTAAGCCTTGACCAGCGCGTCGGATAGTCCTTCGGCCGATACCGGTCCGGCCGCTGCGACGCCGATCGCCGTCGCGACCCCCAGGGTCAACGCCGAGCGATGAGCGCGATACGCGCTGCCAACGAGTCTCGTCCACCAAACCATGCGGTCCCGCGCCCTCCTGGACATCCGCCCCGCGATGCCTGCGCGTTTGTAGAACGCAGTGCAACGCGAGGCAATCGACCGGGCCCGAGAGCCGTTGTTGCCGCGCGGGGGTGTTGTGATGCGGCAACGCTGCGACGATGGGGCGCGCGGTATTGTGCACGCTTTCCGACGCAGCGGCCGCGATCTGTCAGCGTGTTGTCAGCGGTTCTGGTTGTTCGGCTTGCGCTTTTCGATGAACGCCGCCATGCCCTCGGCGCGATCTTCCAGCGCGAAGGTCGATCGGAACAGGTCGCGCTCGACGGCGAGACCTTCCGCGAGCGTGGTTTCCAGCGCACGGTTCACCGCGCTTTTGGCCATCGCTGCGGTGGGGCGCGACATCGTTGCAATCTTTTCGGCGGCGCCGAGCGCTTCTTCCATCAGCTTGTCGGCCGGCACGATGCGGCTGACCAGGCCCGAGCGCTCGGCTTCCTGCGCGTCCATCATCCGTCCGGTGAGGCACAGGTCCATCGCCTTGTACTTGCCGATAGCGCGGGTGAGACGCTGGGTGCCGCCGATGCCCGGAATGGTGCCCAGCGTGATTTCCGGTTGACCGAACTTGGCGGTGTCGGCGGCGATAATGATGTCGCACATCATTGCCAATTCGCAGCCGCCGCCGAGCGCGTAGCCGGCGACCGCGGCGACGGTCGGCTTGCGGCAGCGCGCGAGCCGGTCACCGCCGATCGAAGTGAAGTCCTCGTTGAACATGTCGATGAAGCCCTTCGGCTGCATCTCCTTGATGTCGGCGCCGGCGGCGAACGCCTTCTCGCTGCCGGTGATCAGGATGCATCCGATCGCATCGTCAGCCTCGAGATCCTCGACCGCCGCGCCGATCTCACGAAACACGCCGAACGACAGCGCATTCAGCATCTTCGGGCGGTTGAGCTTGATGATGCCGACCGCGTTTTGACGCTCGACGATGATGAATTCGAATGTGCTCATGATGCATGTCCCCGGAAGGCCGACCGCGGCCGCGGGCAATCTGCCCGCTGCCGCCAGCGGCTTCAAGGGGTGGGCGCGGACGCCCTCAGGCCATGAACATCCGCGCCGCGGAGGCGAGGGTGAGGAGGCCGCCGGCCGCGATGAAGATCTTGCCGATCAGTGACGCCTTGTCCCACGCATCGTCATCGTGCGCGGTAGCTTTGGCCTGCGTCTCGGCTTGCGGCTGCGGGGTGGCTGCGGTCTCGGTGGCAGCGGGCTGCTGCGGCTGCATCTGGGCCTGAAGCTGCGGTGCATCGGTCGCGGCGCGGTCGAGATCGTTGACCTGGTCGGCGGCAATGACGGCGGGCTTGGTCGCGCCAGCCGCGGGGGCCGGCGCTGCCGCCTGGCTGGCGTCTGCGGACGGGGTCGGCTGGGCCTGAGCGGCCTCGGCCGGCGTCGCCTGCGCATTGGCGTTGGCGATCGAGGCGGGCAGGGCACCGCTGGCGTCGGCGAGCGGCTTCGGTTCGGTCTGGGCGTCGGCGGTGCGGCCTTCCTCGACCGGGGATTTGACCACCGACTTGGCCTCGGACTGCTTGGCCTCGGACGGATTGGCGTCAGATGGCTTGGTATCGGACGGCTTGGCTTGGGCCTGCTTGGCCTTGGCCGGCTTGGCGTGGTGCTTCACGGCCTTTTTCTTCGGCGCCGGTTTGGCGGCGCTTCCGCTGTCGCTTGCGGCGGCCTGCGGCGCCGCAAAGCTCGGTGTCGCGGGTGCAACGCACCACAAGCCCACCGTCAATCCTGCTGCAATGATCAGAGCCGAGCGCCCGCTGGCTTTGATGTCCATGACATTCTCCCCATTTGCCAGCCCGTGACCAGAAACCGCGGGGTGGTGGCGTCAGCGGGGCCAAACCATGAGGAAACATTGCCGATCCGCGGCAACATCTGGGCAGTGGCGCGAATTGGCTGCGGATCGCGGTTCGGTGCTATGGCAACAGTCGGCGCGCGGTCTTTGTTGCTGGGGTGCCTCACGACTCCGTGATCGCCCCGATCGGACGTAACGAACCGCGGTCAGGGCCGAACTGTTGGACGGGAGCGTGCGTGCGCGGACGTGACGACGAATGGACCGACCTGATGCGGTCAGCCAATGCCGGCGACAGCATCGCGTATCGGCGCCTGCTCGAGAGTGTCACCCCGGTGCTGCGCGCAGGTGCGCGGCGCGGTCTCGCCCGCGCCGGACAGCCTGTCGATCAGGCCGAGGACATCGTGCAGGACATTCTTCTTGCGGTGCATCTGAAGCGGCAAACCTGGGATCCCGGCGCGCCGTTCGCGCCGTGGCTGTTCGCGATCGCTCGCAACAAGCTGATCGATACGCTGCGGCGCCGCGGCCGCCGGGTGTTCGTCGATATCGACGACTTCGCCGACACGCTGGCGAGCGAACCGGCACCGGAGACATTGCCCGCCAGCGAAGTGACGCGGCACCTCGAAGGATTGCCGCCGCGGCAGCGCGACGTGCTGCAATCGATCGCCGTCGACAGCGCCTCGATCAAGGACACCGCGGCGAAACTGTCGATGAGCGAGGGCGCGGTGCGGGTGGCGCTGCATCGCGGCCTGTCGGCGCTCGCCGCCAAATTGAGAACGGTGTGACCATGGAAACCGATCGCCTGATCCAAGCGCTCGCCGCCGACGGCGCCCGCCGTGACCGCCCAGTTGGGCAGGTGCTGGCTGCTGCGCTGCTGGTGGCGTTGCCGGTGTCGGCGGCCTTGCTGCTGACGACGCTCGGCCTGCGCCCCGACCTGCACCAGGCGATGCGCAATCCGTTCTTCGATCTGAAATTCGTGGTGACGCTGGCACTGTCGCTATCGGCGATCATCGTCGCGCTGCATCTGTCGCGCCCCGAGGCGACGGCGAAAGGCTGGCGCCTGTTGCTGCTCGCACCGCTGGCGATCCTCGGCCTCGCGATCGGTGTCGAAGCGATGCTGCCGCATCGCACCTCGGCGATGACGCGGCTGCTCGGCCACAACTCGCTGCTGTGTCTTGGCTCGATTCCGGCATTGTCGCTGCCGATTCTCGGCGCTGCGTTGCTCGGGCTGCGCCGCGGTGCGCCGTCGCGCCCGGCGCTCGCGGGCGCGCTCGCTGGCATGCTGTCGGCGGGGCTCGCCGGCACGCTGTATGCCGCGCATTGCGTCGACGATTCCCCGCTGTTCGTTGCCACTTGGTACACGCTGGCGACCGCGATGGTTGCCGGCCTCGGCGCCCTGCTAGGGCGGCGGGTGTTGCGTTACTGAGACACCTCCGGCACGCTACTGATCGCGAATGAATTTGACTCGCTTCGCCCCTGTGGTAGCAAAACACCAAGGGGCGCAGAATGGGCGGGTTTTCACGACGGCGGGCGAGGGCATTGGTGGCGGCTTGGATCGCCGCCTACGCGCTCGTGCTCAATGTCATTCTCGCCAGCACGCTGCTCGCGGGACAATCCCCGGTCCAGCTTGTCACCGGGCACGAGTTCTGCCTCGCTGCCGCAGATGGCGCTCCGGGTGACTCCGGCCAGCCGGCCAAGGCGGTCCCGATCCGCTGTCCGCTGTGCCTCGGCCAGCATGTCAGCGCGACCCCGCCGCCGCTGTCGCCGGCGCTCGCGATCCGGATCGCCTTCAGTATCCGTTACGAAGTCCCGCCCGCGACGCCGTTCGTCGCGCTGCGGCCGTCTCCTGCTCATCAGCCCCGTGGCCCGCCGGCTCTGACCTGACGATCGCGCGCGCATTGCGCGCGTCCACCTCATCGTCCGCTCAGTTGCCGGAGTTCCGTCATGTCTTCCGCATTCCCGCGGTCGCGCAGGCATTTGCTTGTGCATGCCACCGCGCTCGTCTCCACCTGCCTCGTCGTTCTTCCTGCTGCGGCGCAAAGCCGTTCTTCCGATAGCCCTCTGCCGCCGGTCACCGTGCAGGCGCCCGATCAAGCCGCGCGACCGGCGCCGGTGCGTCCGAAGCCGCGCGCAGCATCGCAGTCCACGCGCGCGGTGCGCAGCGCCGCCCCGGCTGCGCAGCCGTCCGCTGCGCCGGCTGCAAGCGAGGTCGCGCGCGGTCCTGCACTGACAGTGCTCACCGTGCAGCAGACGCTACGCGACATCGAGCAAACGCCGGGCGGCGTCGCGCTGGTGCCGGCCAACGCCTATCGCAACTCGACGGTGTCCAACACCATCAAGGACATTCTCGACTACGTGCCCGGCGTGTTCGCGCAGCCGAAATGGGGCGACGACACCCGGCTGTCGATCCGCGGTTCCGGCCTGTCGCGCAATTTCCACCTGCGCGGTGTGCAGCTCTACATGGACGGCATTCCGATCAACACCGCCGATGGCTACGGCGATTTCCAGGAGATCGATCCGACCGCCTACAACTACGTCTCGGTGTACAAGGGCGCCAACGCGCTGCAGTTCGGCGCCAATTCGCTCGGCGGCGCGATCAACTTCGTCACCAAAACGGGACGCGATCCGTTCCCGAACGGCGTCAGCGTCGATGCCGGCGCGTTCGGCTATCGCCGGCTGCAGGCCAATGCCGGCGGCGTCAATGGTGCCTGGGACGGCTACATCACGGCCTCGGCGCAAGCCGCGGACGGCTTCCGCAATCACAGCGATGGTCAGGCATACCGGCTGAGCGGCAATGTCGGATATCAGATCACGCCCGATATCGAGACGCGGTTCTATCTCAACGCCAACAGCGTCCGGCAGAAAATCCCCGGCAGCGTCACAAAGGACATCGCGCTGAATTCGCCGCAGACCGCAGCGGCCAATAACATCGCGCTCGATCAGCAGCGCAACATCGACACCGTGCGGCTTGCCAACAAGACCACGATCCGGTTCGAGGACACTGTGGTCGACTTCGGCGCTTTCGGCGTCGACCGCCATCTGATGCATCCGATCTTTCAGTGGCTCGACTATCGCTACCAGGACTACGGCGGCTTCGCCAAAGTCACCGACGATCGCATCATCGGCGGTTATCGCAATCGCCTGGTCGCCGGCGTCAATCTGCTGAACGGCCGGATCGACAACAAGCAGTACGTCAACGTCGCCGGCAACAAGGGCGCGCTGGCGTCGTCGTCGCTCGACAAGTCGACCAACACCAGCGTCTACATCGAGGACTCGTTCTACTTCCTGCAGAACGTCGCCCTGGTCGGCGGAACGCAATTCCTGCACGCCACCCGCGACCGCCGCGATCGCTTCCTGTCGGACGGCGATCAATCCGGCTCGACCGAGTTCAATCTGTGGAGCCCGAAGGGCGGCCTGCTGTGGCAGATCGATCCGAACTGGCAGGCATTCGCCAACGTCTCGCGCAGCGCCGAGGTGCCGAGCTTCGGCGAGAGCGCATCGGGACCTGGGATTCCGTTCATCCCGTTCACCAGCATCCGGCCGCAGCGTGCCACGACTTATGAGATCGGCACCCGCGGGCGCCGTCCTGACGTAACCTGGGATCTCAGCCTGTACCGGGCCGAGATCAAGGACGAACTGCTGTGTCTGTACAGCGCGTTCGGCAACTGCAACGTCACCAACGCCAACCGCACCATGCACCAAGGCGTCGAAGCCGGTCTCGGCGTGACGCTGTTCAAGCACCTGCTCGAGCGCGCCGGCGCGCCGGACCGGCTGTGGCTGAACATGGCCTACACGCTGAACGACTTCCGCTTCGACGGCGATGCCAAGTTCGGCAACAATCTGCTGCCTGGTGCGCCGCGGCATTATCTGCGCGCCGAGCTGCTCTACAAGAATCCGAACGGCTTCTATATGGGCCCGAACGTCGAATGGGTGCCGCAGGCCTACTACGTCGACAGCGCCAATACGCTTCAGACCGAGCCTTACGCACTGCTCGGCCTCAAAGCGGGTATCGATAATGGCGGGCCGTATTCGATCTATATCGAAGGCCGCAACCTGCTCGACAAGACCTACATCGCCTCGGCGAGCATCATCGACAAGGCGAACGCCAACTCGCCGCTGTTCGAACCCGGCACCGGGCGCGCCGTCTACGCCGGCTTCAAGGCGCGGTGGTAGGTGGGACGCAGTCGCCGGCCGCTCAGGCGGCCGGCGGTGCGGCGACCGTGGATTGCTGCATGCGGTGGAAGCGCAGCACCTGCTGGGCGGTGGAGGTGCGCAGCCGCTCATAGGTGTCGCGGCATTCCTCGAGGTCGTGCGAGTGCGTGCCGTTGATTTCGTCGCGCATGTCGATGATCTCGCGCACCGTCGCCCACGCCAGGTTGCACACCTTGGCGAGGATCAGCACGCCTTCGTCGCGCGATTCGACCATCATGGCTTCTGCGGTTTCGACCGTGATGTTGGCGAGACAGGCGATCGCCTGATTGGTCTCATCGAATTTGCGTTGCTGGGCGAAGCTATGCACCGCGGCGGCATCGATGCGACCTTCTTCGAACAGCGAGCGCACCAGCCCGTGCGCAATCGAGGTCTGGCGGCTGATGCCGCGCGGTGCCGAGCGCGCCAGCCGGCCGGCCTGCCGCACCGCGTTGCCGACATCGGCGGCGGCGTGCGGATTGGCGGCTTCGAGCTTGCTGCGCACGGTCGCCGAGGCAATCGCTATCATCTTCAGATACTGCGCCCGCGGAATGGTGCGCTGACCGAGTGCGTCGGCGAGGCCGTCGTCGTGTTCGGCGCGCCGTGCGAGCACGCAATAGCCGTTGTCGGAGAATTCGGCGCCGGGATTTTTCACGGTGCTCTGCACCACCGCCGGATTGCCGAGTTCGACGAGCACGTCGGTGACGGCGCCGCTGAGGGTGCGGCGGGTCGAGATCGCCATCATGTGCTGCTGGCTCTTGGCGCGCACATTGGCGATCAGGGTGGCATCGTCGAGCTGCTCCGACTGCGACAGCACCGGCGCGGCGATCTCGATCCGGTCTTCGAAAGCGAGCTGCCGGATGATCCGCGGCGGCGCCTGGACGTTGGCGAGCCGCTGCGCCAGCAGAACCATGGCGTTGGATTCGATGTCCTCGACCAGGCAGGTGAAGACGTCGTCGAACACCTCGATCTGTTCGTCGTTGTAGTCGACGCCGTCGAGAAACAGGTCGGTCACCCGGCGCAGCGTCTCCACGCGACGCGCCACGGTGCCGTGCGCCAGCATCGCCTGCAATTCATCGAGCAGGTGAAGGGCCGGCCTCTTTGGTCGTGAAGTCATTACTCTTTCCTAGAGCGGACAAAGAACGCCTGTTTCTTCAGGCGCAGGAAATTCGGTTTCGTCCGCCGTGCTTGGCCTCGTAGAGCGCGCGATCGGCCCGTGCCAGCACGGCTTCGGTGGATTCTTGGAGCGTCATGGTGGTGACGCCGGCGGACAACGTCACCATCATGCTGGGCGAGAACGCGCTCCAGTCGAGATCGGCGACGATCATGCGAAGCCGGTCGAGGATCAGGCGGGCTTCGTCGTCGGATGTGTTCGGCAGCAGCAGCAGGAATTCTTCGCCGCCGTAGCGGCCGAACCGGTCGAAGCTGCGGATGTTGGCGAAGATGGTGATAGCGAAGGTGCGCAGCACCTCGTCGCCGATCGGATGGCCAAAGGTATCATTGATGCGCTTGAACCAGTCGAGGTCGATCAACGCCAGCGACAGCGACTCGCAGTGCCGCGCCGCGCGTTCGATCTCATTGTCCAGGTGCCGCATGATACAGCGGCGGTTATAGGCCCCGGTCAGTTCGTCGAGTTCGGCCAGCTCCTCGATCCGCTGATAGGCTTCGCGCAGCTGGACGCCGCGCTTGTACAGCGAGTCGCGCAAGGCTTTCGAAAACACCCCGATGAAGGTGCAGCGTCCGACGGTCAGCACCAGCGCCAGCAGGGTGGCGAGGCGTTCGAGCGAATTGTCGTGCGGCATCCCGATCGGCAGATCGGTGAGCAGGAACAGCGGCACCAGCACGCACAGTAGCGCGGACCATAAGATCAACGCCTGCCGGCGGTCGGCGCGCAGCGACGCGAAGCCGAACACGACGAACAGTTCGAACAGGAAGAACGCCCCGATCTGCGGCGCCCACACCGTGAAGGCGATGATCAATGCCAGCGTCGTGATCGCGATCGGCACCGTCAGATAGTGATCGGAGAAGCGATCGTTGAATCCGGATTCCGACAGAGCGAACAGGATGCCACCGACCAGGGCGCCGGAGACGGCGAACGCCACCACCACCATCGACGGGATTGTCCCGGCTTGGACGTAGATCAGCAGGATCGCGGCATCGATCATGAAGCTGGCGGCGATCAGGTCCAGCATGTGCCGGCGCTGACGCATCCGCCGGCCGCGGACGGCAAGGGTGCGCGCGTCTTCGGCCCTGGTTTGAGGATCGGGCAGGGTGCCCGACAGCGCGGCAGTTGGTCCCATCGTCCGCCCGGTCGATTTTGCTCTTGGGGAACCTACTAGGAAAAGCCTTTCGTTTTGGTATCTGCCATTTGCTCGCAAGGGTTGATAGAGGCCGCTAGTAGATTGATTCCAGCGGCATTCTTGCGGGATTTCCCGGACAGCCACTGCCGTCGTGACGACACTCGGCTGTGAATATGTCGCGCAAACCGCATCTCGGCTTGGTAACCTCGATCCGGCACGAAACGGCGACTCAGGCTGCCCGCTGAGATGGGCCGGCCGGGTGATTTTGCTGGCTTAGGCCGCGTTTTGCACTGGAATCGGGACCTGCGGCCATTCCGAGGATCGAAAATTTGCTTTTATTTATCGAACCTTCCGCGATGCCGGGCCGACCAAATCCAAGAGACGGCCAGTGAGTACCAAGCAGGCAGCCACCGACGACGTCCTGATATCCAGGATCGCCCAGGGGGACCGGGTCGCGATGCAGGTCCTGTATGGACGGCATCACGTCAAAGTCTTCCGGTTCGGTCTGCGCCTCGTTCGGAACGAACAGATTGCCGAGGATCTTATCAGCGAAGTCTTCCTCGACGTCTGGCGTCAGGCCGGCAAGTTCGAGGGACGGTCTTCGGTTTCAACCTGGCTGCTAGCGATTACGCGGTTCAAGGCGCTATCGGCGCTGCGACGGCGTAAGGACGCCGAACTGGACGACGAGGCCGCCGCCGCGATCGAGGATCCTTCCGACGATCCGGAGATCGCGGTGCAGAAGAAGGATACAGGCGAAGCTCTGCGGAAGTGCCTGACCTCACTGACGCCCGAGCATCGAGAGATCGTCGATCTGGTGTACTACCATGAGAAATCCATCGAAGAAGTCGCCGAGATCGTCGGAATTCCGGAGAACACGGTGAAAACCCGACTGTTCTACGCACGCAAGAAACTCGCCGATCTGCTGCAGGCGGCCGGCGTGCAGCGAGGCTGGCCATGATGGCGATGAGCAACACGATGCCGGATCCCCGGGAGCCGGGCGACGTCGAGGCGCTGCTGCCGTGGTATGCGGCCGGCACGCTGAATGCCCGCGATGCCCGCCGTGTCGCTGACGCGCTTGATCGCGATCCGGCATTGGCGCGGCAATATGCCGTCATCCTCGAAGAATATGCCTCGACCATCGAACTCAACGAGAGCCTCGGCGCGCCGTCGTCGCGCGCGATGCAGAAGCTGTTCGCTGCGATCGACGCCGAGCCGGCACGGGCGCCGGGCGCCGGGCAGGGGCTCGGCGCGCGCTTTGCCGGTTTCTTTGCCGGGTTGTCGCCGAAGGCGCTGGCATGGTCGGCGTCGGTCGCCGGCCTTGCGCTTCTGCTACAGGCCGGGCTGATCGGCGCGCTGCTGACGTGGCCGCATGCGGTTCCGGTGCAGACCGCCGCCTATCAGCCGCAGCGCGAGGTGGCGCGCGCGCCGGCATCGGCTCCGGCTCCCGCGACGGTTTCGCCGCCCGCGGCGGCGATGGCCGATCGTGCGGCAGATGCCGGCAAACCGACGCCGCCGATGGTGATGGCGGAGCGTTCGGGCGGACCGGTGGTGCGGAGCCTGGCGCCGCAATCGGGCCCGCGTGTGTTGGTCAAGTTTGCGCCTGAGGCGCGCGCCTCGGAGATCGCCGCCCTGCTCGACCAATATAATGCCGTGGTGGTCGACAGCTCGCGAGGCGGGCTGTTCCGGCTGCAGTTCGGCACTCAGCCGCTGTCGAAGCAGGATCAGGAGACTCTGATCGGCAGGCTGCAAAAGGAGCCGGTCGTCAGCGTCGTATTGTCCGCTCCCTGATTACTTCGCATTGCACAAATAAGCTGTTGAGCGCGCGGTTTCGGCTCTGCCGCGGCCGATTGGCTGCCGCGCCGTGACGGCCGGTGCAGGGCCTTTCTCGCTTGCTTCACAAGCTCGCGCGCGAGAAAAAATCCGCAACCGGATTGAACGTCTGGGCGTTGTCCGCTGACCAATCGTTGTGGGAGCGGAAACCACCTCCCTAACGAGGCCAGTCGGCGCGAGCGCCCATCCACCCCTGCGCTGATATGGCTTTTGACCCGCCCGGTTGTCCCCCCGGGCGGGTCTTTCGTTTTCCGGCTCGAATCGGCGGATGATCCGCCGTGAGCCTTCCAATTCCCGGCAGTATTACGAGGTTCGGTCGCAGGGGCGCCCCAAGTTACCGCTGCGCTGGACATGGTAAATTTTTGTTAACAACATTGTTCGTAAGCTTTGCGTCGATTCGTAAGTTGCGTCGCGTTCCTTTTTTCCTCTCCTGGCGGACCGACCATGGAACAGACCGACGCAGAGCGTGGGCGTGCGCTCGTCCAGCGCTGGTGCTTGCTCGCAGAACAGCGGCTCGACTACCTCACCGAGCTGTTTGAAACCGGCCGGTGGCGGCGTTTCTTCGGCGAGCTCGAATTTCTCGAAAACGTCCAGGAAGCCAAAGCCGCCGTCGAATCCTGGCGCGGCCTGTTGCAGCGGGAAGCGACCCTCGACAATCGTCCGGTCGATCTGTCCTGGCTCGGCCACAACAAGAAAGTCCCGCCGCGGCTGGCGTTCTACTTCGACGGCGAGGTTGTCAACGGCTCACCCTCGTACGCGCTGCCTCACTCGGCACCGCGGCCGGCCCAGTCGCCGCGCGTCGCCACTCCCGCAACACCCATCAAGCCCGCCGAGCCGGAGCGTGCTCCGATTGCACCGGAGCCAGCCCCTGCGATCGTCCCTGACGATGTTCCGGTGTGGATGCACGCGCTTGATCCGGCGCGGCTCGAGCAGCGCTATTCACTGTTGCGCAAGGCAAGCTGACGCGTAGGTCCGCGCTGATTCGCGCAGGACGCGTGAGTGCGATTCATCCACAGCATAGGCCGATGCGACCTTCGTCGTAAGGCAGGAGCTCGTCGGCCTTGGGTCGCGCGCCGGTCGCTCCTCAGCTCGGCTTACTAACATCAACAGTTACTTCGGCTTTGTGGCCGTGTTTGATGCCGATCAAGCTCAGAAGCGATCGCCAATCTGGTGATGGGCGCAAACTGGCGCCAATGAGCGCCGAATTGCGCCGCTGATATTTAACGGATTGGAACGAATTTCCGCGCACTTATTGCGTGCGAACCGGTTCTGGATTCGCCCATAAGATGAAATCAGCAGGGGGATTCGCGGCGACGTGCGCGTCCCTGACGTGCTGCGGATCTCTCTTTCATGCGCTGAGTGCAGCCACGCTTTCGCGCGGCCTCGTCGGGAAAGAGATCATGCCTAGTGCTCAATCGTCGCCTGTCCCGCACAGTTCTGCGGGCCTGTTTTCGTTCTTCACCAACCGCAAGATCGGGGTGAAAATCGCCATCGGCTTCGCCGCCGTGCAAGTGCTGATGGCCGTCCTGGCCGTCCTCAATTATTCCAGCTTCGGCAAGGTCGGTGATGCGTTCGCCAAGTTCGATCAGCGGGTCGGAGTCGTCGACGCCGTGCGCGACGTCGAACAGGATTTCAATTCGTTTCGCCGCACCGTGCGCGAATACAGCCTCACCGGCGAAGACTTCCTGATCGCCGAAGCCACCAAACGCCGCACCGAGCTACAGGATCACATCAAGCAGTCGCTGCAGCAGATTCACGGGTCCAGCCGTCACGCCGCGATGGCCGACCTCAGCAACAAGGTCGATTCGTATGTCGGCCAGTTCGATAGCCTAACCAAGCTACGCCAGGATCAGAACCGTCTGTCGCTGACCGTGCTGGGGCCGGTCGGACAGCGGATCGTCAGCAAGCTCGAGCAACTGCAGTCCTCCACCATGAGCGGTGACGGCAACAGCGATCAGGCGCTCCTGGTGGCGCAGTCGTTGAAGCAGTTCCTGTTACTGCGTCTCGGCGCCGCCAAGGTGCTGGGTATCCGCCTCGAGAAGGCCGCGCAGGCGAGTGCCGAAAAGGCGCTGGCTGATTTCCGGACGTCGCTGTCGACGATGAAGACCGCGCTGACCGGAGACGCTGAGCGCAAGCAGTTGGCCGCGATCGAGGCGGATCTTGCGATCTACGCGGACGGCTTCCAGCAGTCGGTGCGCGACGTCAACGACATCGACGCGACCATCGGGTCGATGACCAAGGTCGCCGAGTCGCTCGCGGGCGACGCAGCCGCGATCAAGCAGTCCGGCGTCGCTGAATCGAAGCAGATCGGCCATCAGACCGAAACGCTGATCGGCGAGACCCAGAACCAGATCGTATTCATCACTCTCGGTGCAATGGCGATTGGTTTGGTGCTCGCCTGGCTGATCGGTCGTGCGGTGTCCCGTCCGATCGTGGCGATGTCCGGAGTGATGAAGGAGCTCGCCGCCGGCAACACCAATGTCGAGATCGTCGGCTCCGGCCGCTTGGACGAAATCGGCCTGATGGCCTGCACGGTCGAAGTGTTCCGCAACCATTCGATCGAATTCGACCGGCTGAAGGCCGAGCAGGAGGAAGCTGAGCGTCGTGTCGCTGCTGAGCACAAGGCGGAGATGCAGCGCCTCGCCGATCACTTCGAAGGCGCGGTCGGCGAGATCATCGACACTGTGACCTCTGCTTCGACCGAACTCGAAGCTTCGGCCGGTACGCTGACGACCACCGCCGAACACTCGCAGATGCTCGCCGGCTCGGTCGCCGCGGCTTCCGAGCAGGCCTCCGCCAATGTGCAGTCGGTGGCGTCGGCCACCGAAGAGATGGCGTCCTCGATCACCGAGATCAGCCGTCAGGTGCAGGAAGCGGCCCGGATCGCCAACGAAGCCGTGGAGCAGGCGCGCAAGACCAACGACCGGATCGGTACGCTCGCGCAGGCGGCGAACCGGATCGGCGACGTGGTCGATCTGATCAACACCATCGCCGGCCAGACCAATCTGCTTGCGCTCAACGCGACGATCGAGGCGGCGCGCGCGGGCGATGCCGGTCGCGGTTTCGCGGTGGTGGCACAGGAAGTGAAGGCGCTCGCCGAACAGACCGGAAAGGCGACCGGGGAGATCAGCTCCCAGATCGGCAGCATGCAATCGGCGACGCAGGAGTCGGTCGGTGCGATCCGCGAGATCGGCGGCACCATCGAGCGGATGTCGGAGATCGCCTCGACGATCGCGTCCGCGGTGGAAGAGCAGGGCGCTGCGACGCAGGAGATCTCGCGCAACGTGCAGCAGGCTGCGCGCGGCACCCACGAGGTCTCGTCCAACATTGCCGACGTCCAGCGCGGTGCGACCGAGACCGGCTCGGCCTCGTCGCAAGTGCTGTCCGCCGCACAGTCGCTGTCGCGCGACAGCACGCGCCTGAAGGACGAGGTCGATCGCTTCATGGAAACGGTGCGGGCGGCGTAACCCCTCGCTTCATCGCAAATAACTTGCAACTAACGTGCGCCCGGGCCTTGTCCCGGGCGCGCGCGTTGATGCGACCTGTGTTCTAAAAGTGACATCTATTCCAAATGTCATGAGTCGAGGTATCTCGCCACCACGCCGGATTGTTGCACCTCTGACGCTGTGATTATTTGGCTCCGCACAGACTGGGGACGCGTGTGCTGGGGGCGTTGCGGAACGGAGTGATGGGGATGGCGTCGGCCGCGCATGCGCGCCGCCCAAGCCGATCGCTTGCTGCACACAACAATTCAGATTGGTTTTCGTCGGCGCTGCGGATGTCGACCAGTTGGCTGGTCACGTTCGCGCTGCTGCTGCAGATCGTGCTGTCGGTGGTGCCGCCCGCCAGTGCCGCATCGCTCGACGTTCTCAGCGGCGCCGGCATCTGCCACTCGATCGACACCTCCGCGCCCGCCGACTCGCAGGATCGGGTGGTGGTGCACTTCAAGTGCATCGCCTGCGTCCTGGTCTGCAGCCTGCCGCCGCCGTCGCTGGTCGTCACCGCGGCGCCGAGCCTGACCTGGGCTTGGCTCGCTCAGCGCTGGCCGCTGACCGAGGCTGCTCCGCGCAGTGCCCCGGTCTCCTCACACTCCGCTCGCGGACCTCCGGAGCTTGCGTAACCGCACCGCTCGCTGATCGCGCGCTGGCCGCGCGACGGTGATGCCTTGCCGTTTCGCTGCTGTCCCCGTTGCGTCTGCTCGTTGCAGCGCACGGCGCCAGATGTCCTGCGCCAGCCAGATGCTGTGCGCGCTCGATCTTCCGTGAGTTTCGTTATGTCATCCGTCTTGTCCGCCGGCTTGCGCCGGTCGCTATTGCTGTCCACCTCGCTGCTGTCGCTGCCACTCGCGGCCGTTGCATTCTCGGCCGCCTCGCTGTCATCGGCACCGGCTTCGGCACAAACTGCGAGCAATCTGTCGACCATCGTGGTCGAGCCCACCAGGCCGCGCGCCAAACCGCGCGTTCGCGCCACCACGCCGTCGCCGCAGCGCGGCCCGGTTATCCGCGACGCTGCGGTGTCACCGCCACCTGCCGCGCCGTCGTCCGAGCCGATTTCGGCCTCCGCCACGACGCTGCCGGGCTCGGCGGTGGTGGCCCGCAGCCTCGGCACCAGCGACAGCGCCTCGCTGATCACCGACATTCCTGGCGGCGCAGTGTGGGGTGCTGGCGGGGTGTCCAGCCTGCCGGCGCTGAACGGTGTCGGCGCCGACCGCGTGCAGGTGGCCATCAACTCGATGCTGATCAGCCCGGCGTGCCCGAACGAGATGAATCCGCCGCTGTCCTTCGTCAATCCGCAGATGATCGCCAGCATGCGCGCCTATCTCGGCGTCGCGCCGGTCAGTGTCGGCGGCGACTACATCGGCGGCAAGATCGACGTCACCACCGCGCCGCCGCAGTTCGCGACCGGGCCGAGCCTGCTGACCACCGCGACGGTCTCGGGCTTCTATCGCAGCAACGGCAACGCCTACGGCGTCGATGCGCGCGCCACGATTGCCAATCAGGACACCAGCGTCACCTACACCGGTGGCTGGGCCCGCTCCGGCAACTACAAGGCCGGCAACGGCATGACGGTGAAGTCGACGCTGTGGGAGGTGCAGAACCACGCCGTCAGCATCTCGCGGCAGAGCGCCGGCAATCTGTTCACGCTGCAGGTCGGCGGCCAGTTCATCCCGTATCAGGGCTACGTCAACCAGTACATGGACATGGTCGAGAACCGGTCGATGTTCGTCAACGGCCGCTACGACGGCGTGTTCGACTGGGGCAAGCTGGAGACGTCCGCGTTCTATCACCGCATCCGGCACACTATGGGCTTCATTGCGCCCGACAAGGTCAGCAACATGCCGATGGACACCCGCGGCACCGACCTCGGCTATAATATCAAGGCGTCGGTGATCGCCTCCGACCACGATCTGATCCGTATCGGCAACGAGACACACGCGTATCGGCTCGACGATTGGTGGGATCCGGTGCCGGGCTCCGGCATGATGATGTCGCCCAACACCTTCATCAACATCAACGACGGCCGCCGCACCCGGCTCGGCACCTTCGTCGAGTGGGAGCGTCACTGGAACCGGGAATGGACGACGCTGTTCGGCCTGCGCAACGATGTGGTGTGGATGGGCACCGGCAATGTCCAGGGCTACAGCTCGATGTACGCCGCCGATGCGGCGCGCTTCAATGGGCGTGATCGCGATCGCACCGACGTCAATTTCGACGGCTCGGCGCTGATCCGCTACGAGCCCAACGCGATCAGCCAGTTCGAGCTCGGCTTCGCCCGTAAGACCCGCTCGCCCAATCTGTACGAACGCTACACCTGGTCGAACACCGCGATGGCGATGAAGATGATCGGCTGGTTCGGCGACGGCAACGGCTATGTCGGCAACGTCGATCTCAACCCGGAGAAGGCCCACACGGTGAGCTTCACCGCGGCTTGGCACGATCCGGCGCAGAAGCTGTGGGAGGTGCGCGTCACGCCGTATTACAGCTACGTGCAGGACTATATCGACGTGAACCGCTGCTTCGTCGCGGGCAGCTCGACCTGCAATGCGGCGAACCTGACCAAGACCAACGCCTTCGTGTTCCTGCAGTTCGCCAACCACGACGCCGAACTCTACGGCGTCAATCTCGACGGCCGGCTGACGGCGTGGGACAGTTCGGCTTACGGCCGAGGCGTGCTGCGCGGGCAGTTCGCCTACGTGCATGGCCAGCGCACCGACGGCATCAACTTGTATCACGTGATGCCGGTCAACGCGAAGCTCGGGCTCGATCACGAGCTCGGCGGCTGGGTCAACGGCATCGAACTGCAACTGGTCGGCGCCAAGACCCAGGTCAGCCAGGTGCACAACGAGACCTCGACCTCGGCCTACGCGCTGCTGAACCTCCGCACCGGCTATCGCTGGGAGAACGTGCGGCTCGATGTCGGCGTCGATAACGTGTTCGACAAGTTCTACTACCTGCCCCTCGGCGGGGCCGACCTTGTCGACTTCCGCGCGGCCTCGATGATGGGCGGTTCGTCGCCGATCTGGGGCTATGGCGTGCCCGGCATGGGGCGCTCGTTCAGCACTCGCCTGACCGTGTCGTTCTGATTGCGTGTGGGGCCGCTTCCGATTCTGGCAGCGGCCCCATTCGCCGGCCTGGAAGCCGGGCATGACGACGATGGAGAATAATCGACTACAATCAGGCGGGCGTTGGCGTGATTGTATTTTCATCCGGGTGGAGTAGAGATTCGAACTCCACGCAGGGGGATTTCATCATGCTCGACCGCCGCAATCTTCTGACCGTTCTCGGTGCCGCGATCTTTGTCGCTTCGCCCGCGCTCGCCGCCGAGGACCACAGCGCCCACATGCATGCCGCGGCAGCCGGCGCTGCGCCGGCCAACGCCAAGCTGATCGAGACCGCGTCCGATTGCGTCAAGACCGGACAGGCCTGCATCGCGCATTGCCTGCAGTCGTTCGCGGCCGGCGATACCTCGCTCGCGGCCTGCGCCAAATCGGTCGACCAGATGCTGTCGGTCTGCGCCACGCTGCAGAAGCTCGCATCCCTCGGTTCGCCGAACCTGCCGGCGATGGCCAAGGTGGCGCTGGCGGTGTGCGAAGACTGCGAAAAGGAGTGCCGCAAGCACGCCGATCATCACGCCACTTGCAAGGCCTGCGCGGACGCCTGTAAGTCCTGCGCGGACGCCTGCCGCTCGGTTTGATCTCATTCGCCGCCGCGAGTGACGCGTACCTCGCGACGGGCTTCGACCGAGAGTCGACGGACCTGGCTTGCCAGGTTCGTTCCCCGCTTGCTCAGTCGAATGAAACGCCGATCCGTTTCTCTTTTCGCCAGATGACGCGGCTGGCCCGTTTGATCTGGTCGCTCGGAACGTAGAGCGTGAAGCGGTCGGGGATGAACAGGGGCGTGACGACGTCCAGCGCCGCGCCGGCTTCCGAGATATTCCTGACGCTGCAGTCGATTGCGCCGCCGCCGAACTCGATGGTTGCAGCCTTCAGGACGCGCCGACGCGGAGTTTTTCTCTGCTCATCCATTCGGCCGTTTGAGCATGAGAATTTTATATTTCTGTGAACGCATACCTCAAAAACTGCCCGCAGTGCGACCGGTTAGGTACAGCGAAGTACGGACGCAGACGTGCACGCGGAGGACGCCGTCATGGCGCCCAGTCACCGGGTGGTATTGTGGCCGAGCGAGACCTGGTTGAACCGAGTCGAGCCCGGCGTCGTCAGGTCCGGCGTCACTGGTCTGGCGTGGTCGAGACCGACCACCGCGCCGCGCGGGGTTTCGGCGATGACGTTGCCGCTGATCGTGGCGGTGCCGGCGCCGTCCACCACCGACACGCCGATGCCGATGAAGCTCTTGCGCACGACATTGCCCGTGATCGCGACGTCGCGCAGATAGCGGCCCCAGCCGGCAACGATGCCGAATGACGGCGCATTCTCGATCACGTTTCCCGAAACCGCGGTGTCGGCTTCGACATAGATCCCGATCCCGGCATCGTCGTCGGGCGCAGTGCCGATCGGGCGCTTTGGCTTGAGGTTGCGGATGATGTTGCCCTGCACCGTGCTGAGCCGGCCGCCCTCATTGAAATTGCACACCGAGACGCCGAGCGCGGCACCGTCGACGGTGTTGTTATTGATCACCGCGCCTTCGAAGGCGAATTCCGAATACAGCGCGACCTCGCGCACGTTCAACACGCTGTTGCCGGTGATCTGAATGTTCGAGGCCGAGTTGCCGCGGACTGCCGAGTAATCGCAATCCTTGATGCGGTTGCCGCTGATCACCACGTTGCCGGCGCGAAACGCGTTGATGGCGTTGCCGTACTGGCCCGAGCCGCCCGGACCGGCCTTGATGTTCTCGATCCGGTTGCCGGTGACGAGCGTGCCGTCGTCGCCGATCGAGGTGCGCAGAATCTCGATTCCGTTGTCGTTGGTATCAATGATGGTGTTGCCGTCGACGCGCAGCCCCTTGGCGTCGAACGATACGACGCCAGTCACCGCAATCTTGGTCAGCATGTTGTTGCCGATCGCGCCGGAGCTGGCCTCCAGCCAGATGCCTGAGCCGCCGCTGGCGGTGATCATGCAATTCTCGATCCGCAGGTCCTGTGCGGCGATGCAATGCACCAGTCCGCGTCGGCTCGGCAGCGGAATGCCGGCGCCGTCGAGCACGAGGCCGGACAGCGTCGCCGTTTCGGCGCCCTGACTGTCGAATAGCGATGGCCCGCCGGTGAAGATCAGCCGCGTGGCGCCGCGCACACCGGACAGCTGCGTGCCGGACGGGAGTCGCAGTGTGCCGGTGCGATAGTTGCCGGGCGGCAGTGCCAGCGGCACGCGCCGCTCGGCGGCATCGTCGATCGCGCGCTGCAGGGCTGAGGTCTGGTCATCGGAGCTGTCGGGACGGACGCCGGACAATGATGCGTCGCGTCCGCGGCGTGAGGCGGGGGCGGCGGCGAGCGGTGAGGCGGTCAGCGCCAGTGCGCCGGCGGTTGCCAGAGTGCCGAGGAAATCGCGGCGGTGCAGGGCCATGGCGCGCGTGCTCTTGTGCGATGATCTGCCGTTCCGACAACTAACGCAGAATCCGCCGCGGCGCGGGCAATCGCGCCGAGCCAAATGGGTGATGTTTGGCGGTAGGGTTAACCAGGCTCAGGCTGCCGGACCGCAGGCGGCGCGGGTCAGCCGCACCAGCTCGAGCAGCATCGCCTCGCCGGCATCGACCAAGTGCTCGGCGGTGATCGCGCTGCCCGGCCATGCGCGTCCGTCGCGCGCGGTCAGCGGCACGTGGACGAAAGCGGCCAGGCGCGGGCCTCCCGGCGCTCGCGTCGCGTCGATCGCCCGCCAGCCCAGATAGTTGCAGAGATAACGCCCGGCATCGCGCGACGCCCGGGCGTCGATCCCGGTTGTGCGCGCGGCGCGGAGAAGCTTTTCGCAATGCGGACCGAACAGCCGCGCGTCCTCGCCCGGCACGATCGACGCGGTGCGCAGCGTCACTTGGTCGGCGTCGGGCCACAGCGTGGTGATGGCATTGCGGGCGCGGGTCTCGATCCGGATGTGCCGGGTCGAGGCGGCAAGGCCGAACATCAGCAGCGCGTCGGGACGATGCTGTGCCAGCAGCGCCGGCAGATCGCGATCGACCGCGCGGTAGCTGACGTTGAAAACGTGCCCGACGCGGACGATCTCGTTGAACGCCGGCCGTCGCAATTTGACGAGGCGATCGACCAGCGCCGGAGTCGGATTGAACGGTGCACCGGGAAACGGCCCGAAGCCGGTGATCAGGATGCGCCGGCCGCTCACCCGATCAGCTCCGCGACCCGATCGGCGCCGAGCGTGGGCGTGATCGAGCCTTCGGCAACGGCGGCCTCGGTCGATTTCACCTTGGCGCGGAGCGCCGGGTCGCTGCGCAGCTTTGCCTTCCAGCGATCCTCGAGCAGCGTCCACATCCACTTCACTTGCTGCTCGCGGCGACGGGCGTCGAACTCGCCCGACGGTGTGGTTGCGGCGCGATGGTCCAGGATCGCCTGCCACAGCTCGGCGATGCCGGTGCCGGTCATCGCCGAATAGGTCTTCACCGGCGGCTGCCAGTTCGGCGAGCGCGGGGTGAGGATATGCAGCGCCGCGCGATACTCGCCGGCGGCGAGATTGGCGCGCTTGATGTTGTCGCCGTCCGCCTTGTTGATGGCGATCATGTCGGCAAGCTCGACCAGGCCCTTCTTGATGCCCTGCAGCTCATCGCCAGCGCCAGGCAGCATCAGCGCCAGGAAGAAGTCGGTCATATCGCAGACCGCGGTTTCGGACTGGCCGATGCCGACGGTCTCGACCAGCACGACGTCGAAGCCGGCGGCCTCGCACAGCAGCATCGCCTCGCGGGTCTTCGCCGCGACGCCGCCAAGTGTGCCGGAGGAGGGCGAGGGACGGATGAAGGCGTCCGGCTCGGCGGATAGCCGCGCCATCCGGGTCTTGTCGCCGAGGATTGAGCCGCCGGTGCGCGCCGAGGACGGATCGACCGCCAGCACCGCGACCTTGTGGCCCTGCTCGATCAAATACATGCCGAGCGCGTCGATGGTGGTCGACTTGCCGACGCCGGGCGAGCCGGTGATGCCGACGCGGATCGCTCGGCCGGTTTCGGGCAGCAGGTCCTGCACCAGCGCGCGCGCGGATGCCTGGTGGTCGGCTCGGCGGCTTTCGATCAGGGTGATGGCGCGCGCCAGCGCGGCGCGGTGGCCGCTGCGGACCTCGCTGGCGAGATGGGCAATGTCGCCGGTGCGTCGGGCTGAATTCATGGCGCCCGTTTACAACGATTGGGCGCCAGGAGCGAGGGGAGTCCGGCGCGGAATGAGCGCGCGCGGATCTCCCTGTTGATGACGCTTCAGGTGGCAGGTCTGCCGGCGGCGCTGGCCTCTGCGACCTCGTCCAGCCGGCCGGTCTTCACGTCGTAGATGAAGCCGTAGATCGGGATGTGCTTCGGCACCAGCGGATGGCTGCGAATTCGCGCGACGTCCTCGGTGACGCTCTTGGCGTTGTCCTGAAACGTATGCCAGTGCACGAAATGACCGGCGACAGAGCCGCCGCCGTGCTTTGGATTGCTCCAGTGCTGGCCGTCGAAGCTGGCGGTCTCGAGATTGTCCTCGAGCAGGTCGGCGATCACCTCGCCGGTGAACAGCTGCATCCCGCAATCGCTGTGATGGATCACGAACCATTCCTGGGTGCCGAGCAGCTTGTGGGAGATCACCAGGGAGCGGATCGCGTCGTCGGAGGCGCGGCCGCCGGCGTTGCGGATGACGTGCGCGTCGCCTTCGGCGAGGCCGGCATATTTGGCAGGATCGAGCCGGGCATCCATGCAGGTCAGAATCGCGAAGTGCCGCGCCGGCGGCAGCGCCAGATTGGCCTTGTCGCCAAAGTCCTTCGCATACTGATTGTTGGCCGATAACACGGCGTCGTAATTGCCGGCTGGCTTGGTCATGTCGTCCACTCCGCAACGTTGCTGACAGCTTTCCGTCCGCCGCGCCGGATCGGGGCAGCGAATGGAAATCGTCCGCAAAAAAGCAGAGTTTGCGCAGAAGCGGCGTTCGTTGTTCGGCGTGCGAGAGAGTAGTTCTACTGGAAACCGCACGCGCCACAGATGGCCTGTTCTAAACCGCCGTTGGCGTACCGTGTCGCCTATTCGGCCTTGCGCTCCTGCTTCGGCCGATCGCCGCCGAAGATCGCACTGCCGTCGGCCGACAGATACGGCTTCAGCGCCGTCCACGGCACGAACGCCTCGTATTCACCCTCCGCATAGGCGCCGACCGCGTAAGGCGCGTAGTGGAAGGTGAGTCCCGAACTCTTTCCCGCAGTAGTCGACGGCGCCAGCGTCACCGGCCCGATCTTGAGCAGCTTCGGCTCGATGCTCTTGATGTAGGCGGTGTCCTCTTCATCGGCGCCGCGTTCCTTCTTTTCCGCCTTCAGCGCGGTGACGATGCCGTCGACCATTGCCCGCATCGCCGGGCTGCCGTCGGACAGGTCGGTGAAAAACGGGCGGATGCTGATGCGCCTGCTGAGCTGCTTGTCCCACAGAATGGTGTCGATGTCGGTGTTGGGATGGGCGCCCCCGGTGTAGCTGTAATCGGTGCGCAGGATCGAGACGTAGCGATCCGCGACCAGCGAATCCGTGGTGTAGCTGCGCTCATAGGTCCACGGGCCGTTGCGGAACAGCTCGGGGTCGCTCTTGAATTCCGGCTCGGCCTCGGTGCGTCGCTCGGCGATCCACTTCTTGCCCTCGGCCAGGCAGTTCTCGGCGAGCTTGGCATCGGCCTTGATCGCCGCATCGAGCGTCACCGTGCCGTCGATCGCCTTGGTCTTGACGGCAAAGTCCGGCTTCGGCTTCCCCGGCTCGGCGACGGCGGGGGAGAGGACGCAGATGCTGGCCAGAACCAGCACGATGCGGAACAGGTTCGAATAGCTCAACGGTCGGACTCCTTGCGCGTGCGGGATCGTCTGTCGATCATCGCAGATGGCCTTCGTTCGTCACACAGGAAGGATTTCAATGCCGCGCTGGCGCGCCGCTTTTCGCATCTGGCCGTCAAAAGTGAAGAGCGGCAGGTTCCTGACCTCGGCCAGCCGGACATACAGTTCATCGTAATAGGTCAGCCCGGAATCCAGCGCCCTGCGAACGGTGCCGGCGACATCGTCGAGCTCGGGGGGTGATTGCGTGATCACCTCGAGAATCTTCAGGTTGTGCAGCGCGTATTCGAGCTTGTCGGGAGCAAGCCGGCCGCGGCGAACGTTCGTGGTAAGCGCATTGCCGATTTCAGCGTGCCAATGCGCCGGGACAACGAATTGCTGGTCCGCTAAACTTTCAAACACCTCATCGTTGGCGAGGTGCTCGCGCTCATCCAGAAACATCGCCAGGGCGGCGGATGCGTCCATTACGATCAACGCCGGCCCTCGTTGATCCAGCTCTTAATCTCGTCGTGAGTCGGATTCAGCTTCAGCTCGCGCGCCAAGCTGCGCAAATTGCGGATCGCCTGGCGCCGTCGTGCGATCGCTTCGGCTGACAGCTCGCTACTCGCCTGGACCAGTCGTGCGACAGGCTTTCCGTGCCGCGTGATTGTCACTTCGGCACCGCTTTCAACCTCGTCGAGAAGGCTCGACAGGTGGGTCTTTGCTTCGAAAATGCCGACCTGCTTCATGCAGGCAAACTAGTCTGGTTAGACTAGTTCGTCAATTAAGCCGGCATCTCTCGAAGTCGGCGGCTACTCCGCCGCCTGGCTGGAATGGCCGAGGCGGGCGTTCAGCTTGTGGATCAGCTCCTCGGCGGCGTCGGCGATCACCGTGCCGGGCGGGAAGATCGCTTCGGCGCCGGACTTATAGAGCGCGTCGTAGTCCTGCGGCGGGACCACGCCGCCGATGATGATCATGATGTCCTCGCGGCCCTGCTTCTTCAGCGCGGCCTTGAGTTCCGGGACCGCGGTGAGATGCGCGGCGGCCAGCGACGACACGCCGAGAATGTGGACGTCGTTCTCCACTGCCTGCCGCGCCGCCTCTTCGGCGGTGGCGAACAGCGGCCCGATGTCGACGTCAAAGCCTATGTCGGCGAACGCCGAGGCGATCACCTTCTGGCCGCGGTCGTGGCCGTCCTGGCCGATCTTGGCGACCAGGATACGCGGGCGACGGCCCTCGGCGTCCTCGAACGCGTCGATCAGCGCTTGCACCTTCTCCATCCGGTCCGCCATCGATGCGACCTCCCGCTTGTAGACGCCGGTGATCGACTTGATCTCGGCGCGATGCCGGCCATAGACCTTCTCCAGCGCGTCGGAGATTTCGCCGACGGTGGCTTTCTTGCGCGCCGCATCGATCGCCAGCGCCAACAGGTTGCCGTTGCCTTCCGAAGCCGAGCGGGTCAGCGCCAATAACGCGGCGTCAACATCGGCCTGGACGCGCTCCTTCTTCAGCCGGCCGAGCTTGTCGATCTGCAGCCGGCGCACGGTCGAATTGTCGACCTTGAGCACGTCGATCGGAGTTTCATCGGTCGGCTTGTACTTGTTGACGCCGATCACCGACTGCCGGCCGGTGTCGATCCGCGCCTGGGTCTTGGCGGCAGCTTCCTCGATGCGCAGCTTCGGCACGCCGGCTTCGATCGCCTTGGCCATGCCGCCGAGCGCTTCGACTTCCTGGATGTGAGCCCAGGCCTTCACCGCGATGTCGTGGGTCAGCCGTTCGACATAGTACGAGCCGCCCCACGGATCGATGATCCTTGTGGTGCCGCTCTCCTGCTGCAGGAACAGCTGGGTGTTGCGCGCGATTCTAGCAGAGAAGTCGGTCGGCAGCGCCAGCGCTTCGTCGAGCGCGTTGGTGTGCAGCGACTGGGTGTGGCCCTGAGTGGCCGCCATCGCTTCGATAGTTGTCCGGGAGACGTTGTTGAACACGTCCTGCGCGGTCAGAGACCAGCCGGAGGTCTGGCAGTGCGTGCGCAAGCTCAGCGACTTCTGCTGCTTCGGGTCGAACTGCGTCAGCAGCTTGGCCCACAACAGGCGCGCGGCGCGCATCTTGGCGACTTCCATGAAGAAGTTCATGCCGATCGCCCAGAAGAACGACAGCCGCGGCGCGAATTTGTCGACGTCGAGACCGGCCGCGATGCCGGCGCGGACGTATTCGACGCCGTCGGCGAGCGTATAAGCGAGCTCGAGGTCCTGCGTCGCGCCGGCTTCCTGCATGTGATAGCCGGAGATCGAAATCGAGTTGAACTTCGGCATCTTCTGCGAGGTGTAGGCGAAGATGTCGGAGATGATCCGCATCGAGGGCACCGGCGGATAGATGTAGGTGTTGCGCACCATGAACTCTTTCAGAATGTCGTTCTGAATGGTGCCCGACAGCTTTTCCGGGGAGACGCCCTGTTCCTCGGCGGCGGCGACGTACAGCGCCAGGATCGGCAGCACCGCGCCGTTCATGGTCATCGACACGCTCATCTGGTCGAGCGGGATGCCGGCGAACAGCGTGCGCATGTCGTAGATCGAGTCGATCGCCACGCCGGCCATGCCGACGTCGCCGGCGACGCGCGGATGATCGGAGTCGTAGCCGCGGTGAGTGGCGAGGTCGAACGCCACCGACAGGCCCTTCTGACCGGCGGCGAGGTTGCGGCGATAGAACGCGTTGGAATCTTCAGCGGTCGAGAAGCCGGCATATTGCCGGATCGTCCACGGCTGGTTGACGTACATGGTCGGGTAGGGGCCGCGCAGGAACGGCGCGACGCCCGGCCAGGTGTCGAGAAAATCGATGCCGGCGACATCCGCCTCGGAGTAGCCCGGCTTGACCAGAATGCCTTCGGGCGTCAGCCACGGCTGGGCCTCACCTGCAGGGGCAGGGGCGGCAGTGGGCTGGAATGCGATCTCGGCGAAGTTCGGAATCTTGCTCATTTTTATCTGATCTCACTACAGCCCATCGTAGCACGGCTGCCGTTTCTCGTCATTTCGTCGGGTTAATCGTGGTCCGGCTGCTGATAGCTGAACACTTGTGCCAGCCTGTCGGGCCCGTAGTTCTGCAGCGTGGTCTTGCTCGGCAGGTTCGCGATCGTGCCGGTCCAACCGAGCCTTGCTTCGGTGCCGTATTGCATTGTCGGGACCACCCGGTCCGGCCGATCGAAAGTTCCGGTCAGGATCTCGATGCTGTCGCAGAACATCAGCCGATAGCCCAGCGGGGTGCCGCAATCCTTGCAGAAGTCGCGCTCGGCGACCGAGGAGGAGCGGAACGACGCAGGCTGGCCGCGGGTCCAGGCAAAGTTGTCCTTGGCGACCTCGGCCATAGAGGCGAACGGTGCCCCGGTCGCCTTCTGGCACATCCGGCAATGGCACAGCGCCGTGCTCAGCGGCGGCGCCGACAGCGCGTAGCGGATCGCGCCGCACTGGCAGCCGCCGGAGAGCACCGCTTTGCCGGTCCCCGTCATGCCGCTTCGATGCCCTTCCAGGCGTCACTGAGCGTCGCCAGCGCGTCGCCGCCGGCGAACACGAACTCCTGCACCCCGGCTTCGCGCAGCGCGCTCTCCTGCTCGCCGGGGCGGCCGGCCAGATAGATCCGCTTGGCGCCTGCGGCGCGCAGCGCCTGGGCGGCCGCGGCCGCATAGGTCGGGTAGGCCTTGTCGGACGAGCACAGGCACGCGAACGCCGCACCGGACGCCTTGAAGGCGTCGGCGAGCGCAGCCGCATCGGTGAAGCCTTCGCTGTCGATCGCCTCGATGCCGCCGGTCTCGAAGAAGCTCTTGGTAAAGGTGGCGCGCGCGGTGAAGTCGGCCGGCGTGCCGAGATTGGCGAGGAACACCTTGGGCCGCGACGCCTTGGCGGCGAGCACCGCATCGGACTTGTCGCGCAGGGTCTCGAACGGCGTCGCAACGCGGATCGGCGTCAGCGCCGTGAAGCTGATCTTCGCCTCACCGGCGGGCGGTACCGCGGCTGGCTTGACGTCGAGCACCTTGGCCTGTGCCTCGTGCAGGTTCGGGAACTCGGAGGCGCCGGTCAGAACGTCGCGGCGTTTGGCTATCGCCTTGTCGCGAGCGGCGCGGATCGCCGCAACCTTCGGCTGGATCAGCCCGGCCTGCAGCGCGGCGAGCGCGCCGCCGGCGCGCTCGATCTCCTGGAACTGGGACCAGGCGGCGTCGCACAGCTCCTTGGTCAGCGCTTCGATGCCGCCGGCACCGGCAGCCGGATCGGCGACCTTGTCGAGGTTGGACTCTTCCAGCAGGATCAACTGCGTGTTGCGAGCGACGCGGCGCGCGAAGCTATCTGGCAGGCCTAGCGCCAGCGTGTGCGGCAGCACCTGCACCGAGTTAGCCCCGCCGAGTGCGGCGGCGAACGTCGCCATCGTGGCGCGCAGCATGTTCACGTAAGGGTCGCGCTGGGTCAGCATCCGCCACGCGGTCTCGGCGGCGACGACCAGCGGCTTGGGCGCGAGGCCGCAGGCCTGTTCGATCCGCGCCCACAAGAGGCGCAGCGCGCGGAACTTCGACAGGGTGAGGAATTGATCGGCGTCCGCCGACAGCCGCGCGTAGATCATGCCGCGGGCGGCTTCGGGAGACACGCCGGCGGCCTCCAGCGCCCGCAGATAGGCGACGCTGCAGCCGAGCACGTAAGCCAGCTCCTGCGCCTCCGAACCGCCGGCGTCGTGGATCACGCGGCCGTCGGCGACCAGGAACGGGCCCTTGAACCCGGTGCTGGCGAGGCCGGCGGCAACGTCGCCGAGGCCCTTGGCGATCTCGCTCCAGTCGGTGGCGCTGGATCCCTGCACGGCGCGCGCGCCGAGGGGATCGATGCCGAAGCGGATATCGCAGGCTGCCGGGTCGGTGCCGCGGCTCTTGATCAGGTCGGCGAGGTGGCGGACCACGTCACAGGATTGCGGCGGGAACTGCAGTTCGATCGCGATGCCGGCGTCGAGATGGACACCCTCCAGCACCTGCGCGATGGCTTCCTGCGTGGCTGGCAGACCGAAGCCGCGCGCGCCGACGCTGCCTGCGAACACCAGCGTCAGGCCGGTGGCGCCGTTTTCGAGGTCCTGCAGGGCCTGCTTGTTGGCTTCCTTTGGCTCGGGGTGATCGACCCGCTGCATGATCCGCCATGGTGCCGCGGGAGCACGGCCGGCGATCGGTGCGGCGTCGCGCGCCCGCACGTAGATCGGATCGATCTGGATGCCGTCGTAGCTCTTGCTGATCAGCTTCTCGAACGGTGCGCCCTTCAGCACGCCGTCGACCAGCTTGCGCCAGTCCTCATAGCCGGCCGGGGCGAAATCGGCGGCGAGCCGCAGCTCTTGGTTTGCAGAAGACATCGGTGAAATCGAACTCCCAGAATACCGGAACGTGATTTGGCCGGAAAATGCCACGTGCGGACGGCGATGCCAAACAGTTGTTTGAGGCAATAAGGACGAGATTGGGCCCTGTGCACTGCGGCGGACCGTGTTGCGGGATATTCCCAGAAGCGGCGGCTCAGTCGCGGTCTGGCAGCCGTTCGATCCCCGCGGTCGACAGCCCGGCGAGGGCGTCTTTCAGCGAGCGGCCGGCGATCACCGGATCCGGCACGATGTCGAGCAGCGGCACCAGCACGAAGGCGCGCTCGAACAGCCGCGGATGCGGCAGCGTCAGGTCCGGCCGATTGATTACCGCGTCGTCGTAGGCGATCAGGTCGAGGTCGAGCGTGCGCGGTCCCCAGCGCCGTTCGTTGGCGCGGTCGCGGCCGAAGCGCTTCTCGATTTTGTGCAGCGTGAACAAGAGCGCGTGCGGATCGAGCGCGGTTTCGATCGCCACGCAGGCATTGACGAAGCGGTCCTGCTGTTCATCGCCCCACGGCGGCGTCGCGTAGTCCGGGGAACGCGCGATTAGTTCGGCTTGGGTCATGCCACAGATGTTGGCGATCGCCTTGTCGAAGGTGGCGCGGACGTCGCCGACATTGCCGCCGAGCGCGATCAGGGCGCGCGGCATCTCAGCTCCGCCTGCGGGTGATGATCACGCCGACGTCCTCGAAGATCGCCGGGATCGGCGCGTGCGGCTTATGCACCGTCACCTTCACCGCGGTGATCTTGTCGAAGCTCGCAAGGATCGCATCGGCCACCGCGCCTGCGGCGCGCTCGAGCAACCGGTAGTTGGCATCCTTGAACGCCGCGGTGGTACACGCCACCACGTTCGAATACGACACCGTGTCGGACAGCCGGTCGGTGCGCGAGGACTCCGACAGATCGGCGGTAAGCTCGAGGTCGATCACGAAGCGCTGGCCGACTTCGGTCTCGTGCTCCATCACGCCGTGGCGGGCGTGCAGCACCAAGCCGGAAATGAAGATGGTGTCGTTCATCGGCTGTCCCTGATGGCGTGGGCGACTTTCAGTGCCTGCGAGGTCGCGGCGACGTCGTGCGCGCGGATGATCTTGGCGCCGTTCTCGACGGCGATCAGATGCGCGGCGAGCGAACCGCCGAGCCGCTGCTTCGGTTCGCTCGGCACGATCGTACTAATAAAACGTTTGCGCGAGGCGCCGATGAGCAGCGGGCGGCCGAAGCTCGAGAACTCGCGCAGCCGCGCCAGGGTGATCATGCTCTGCTGCGGCGTCTTGCCGAAGCCGATGCCGGGATCGAGCACGATCAGCTCCTCGGCGATCCCGGCCTTGGTGGCGATCGTCAGCGAGCGTTCGAAGAACGCGTTGATGTCGGCGACGATGTCGATGGCTGGATCGGCCGCGTCGCGATTGTGCATCACGATCACCGGGGCGCGGCGCGCTGCAATCACGCCCGCCATCTCCGGATCGCGCTGCAATCCCCACACGTCGTTGGCGATCGCGGCACCATGGTCGAGTGCCCAGGCGGCGACGTCGGCCTTCATGGTGTCGATCGACACCGGCGTGCCGAGCGCGACCACCGCTTCCAGCACGGGCTGCAGCCGCCGCAGCTCTTCAGCCGCGGTCACCGGCTGGGAGCCGTAGGGGCGGGTGGACTCCGCACCGATGTCGATGATCTCGGCGCCATCGGCGATCATCTCGGCCGCATGGGCGCAGGCCTGCTCGGGGGCGAGATAATCGCCGCCGTCGGAGAAAGAATCCGGTGTGACGTTGAGAATGCCCATCACCGCCGCGGCGGGACGCACCAGCAGATCGCGCAGCTGTGACGGCGTGGCCGGAGCGGCGGGCGATGCGGGCAGCGATGGGGAGGCGATCATGCGCCAGCGCTTTGCGCGGTCCGCGAAAGCCTGTCAAGCGGCGGGCTGCGCCGGCGGGCCGGACCTTAGTAGGTAATTTTCAATGGCAGCTTGCGTGCCTGTTCGATCAGTTGCCCGACTTCTTTCTCGGAGGGCAGGGCGCGCACCAGTTTGCGCTTGAGATTGGCCTCTTTCATGTTCTGCGCCAGCCGCGCCGGATTGCGGTGGGTGAATTCGCGCAGCGTCGAGACGCCGGCGGCGCGCAGCAGATCGGCCTTCGCCTTGCCGAGCCCGGGAACCCGCATGCAGTCGGCAAGGTTGGCCCATTGCAGCAATTGCTGTTCGGTGAGGCCGGTCTTCGCGGCGAGCGCCTTGCGGCCCTTCACGGTCCGTGCGGCTTCGAGCAGCGCTTCGGTGGTGCGAATTCCTACCGATTTCAATTTGCTCGCGGCAACCTCAGTGATGCCATCGAGCTGAGCGATTGGATATGTCATGGCACTCGATACTAGGTTTAGGTGAACTGGCGGAGGCCGGGCGTGCCTTCGATGATGGCGCCCATCTTCTCCGCCCCAATTCTGTCGCGGCCGGCTTTGAACAGTTCGCGGGCTATCGTCTGGATCTGGGACATGCCGAGGCCGAGGCCGAGCAGCTTCGTCCCCATCGCCATCACGCCGCCGCCGATCAGTCGGCTCAGCCCGCCACGCGAAGAGCCTGCCGCTTCGATCGCAGCTTCGGCGCCCGGAATGCTATCGATCAAAGCCTGGACCGGCTCCGGCGGTCCTTCATTGCGGAGAAAGGCGAGAATGATGCCGATGGTCTTGCCGGCAACAGATTTGTCCAGACCGGCCTTATCGGCCAGTCTTTCAATCAACTCGTCCATAACGCCCCCGCCACGCCGGCTCTTATCACCGGTCCATGTTCTAAAATCATCCTGATCTGCTCTGCAACGAAACACAAGCGACCCTGGTCATCGAGTCAGCGACTCGGCGGCATTTCGCTCCGCAAGTGTTGCAACATTGCAAAGGCGACGACGCGAGATATGCTGCTGGGGCAGCGCGAAGCCACGCATCAAGCGTCGTTTGCGCGCGGTAGGGTGAATATCGCGCCAACGTCTCGCCGCGATCGTCGTTGAATGGTTCCATTGTGATTGGCAGGATGAGTGTTGCGCCGGGCGATCGATCGCCGGTTGGAATGTTCTGTGCGAGGAAACGAAGAAATGGCGGCGAGCGGCATCGCGAGCGGTGATACCGAAGACAAGATTTTTATCGGTAAAGGCGAACAGCCGGCGTGGTTGACGTTGGCGCTCGCCAATCGTCACGGCCTGGTCACCGGCGCCACCGGTACAGGCAAAACAGTGTCGCTGCAGGTGATGGCGGAAGGCTTTGCGCGCGCCGGCGTACCGGTATTTGCAGCCGACATCAAAGGCGATCTATCCGGTATCGCCGAGGTCGGCGAGGCCAAGGACTTCATCCTCAAGCGCGCCCAGGAGATCGGGTTGAATTTCCAGCCCGATCAGTTCACCACCGTGTTCTGGGACGTGTTCGGCGAGCAGGGCCATCCGGTGCGCGCCACCGTTTCCGAGATGGGGCCGCTGCTGCTGTCGCGGATGCTCGATCTCAACGACGTGCAGGAAGGCGTGCTCAACGTCGCATTCCGTGTCGCCGACGACATGGGCCTGCCGCTGATGGACATGAAGGATCTGCGTGCGATGCTGGATGCGATCGCGCCGATCGCCCAGAAGGTCGCGGACAACGGCGATGTCAACGCCGACATTCGCCAGGCTGCGCAGTCGCTCGGCAACGTCACCAAGCAGACCGTCGGCACCATCCAACGTCAGCTTCTGGTCCTGGAAAATCAGGGCGGCGAGAAGTTCTTCGGCGAGCCTGCGCTGCAGCTCAAAGACTTCATCCGCACCGACAGCCAGGGCCGCGGCCTCGTCAATATTCTGGTCGCCGACAAGCTGATGACCAATCCGCGGCTGTACGCGACCTTCCTGCTGTGGATGCTGTCGGAACTGTTCGAGGAGCTGCCGGAAGTCGGCGATCCCGACAAGCCGAAGCTGGTGTTCTTCTTCGACGAGGCGCACCTGCTGTTCAACGACGCGCCGAAGCCGTTGATGGACAAAATTGAACAGGTGGTGCGGCTGATCCGCTCCAAGGGCGTGGGCGTGTACTTCATCACCCAGAACCCGATCGACGTGCCCGACCGGGTGCTGGCGCAGCTTGGCAATCGCTTGCAGCACGCGTTGCGCGCGTTCACGCCGCGCGACCAGAAGGCAGTGGCGGCTGCGGCCGACACGTTTCGGCCGAACCCGAAGCTCGATACCGCTAAGGCGATCACCGAGCTCGGCAAGGGCGAGGCGCTGGTGTCGTTCCTCGAAGGCAACGGCACGCCGGCGATGGTCGAGCGCGTGCTGGTGCGGCCGCCGTCGGCGCGGATCGGGCCGATCACGCCGGAGGAGCGCAAGGCGATCATCGCCGCGAGCCCGGTGAGGGGCAAATACGACACCGCGGTGGATTCCGAATCCGCCTACGAGAAGCTGCGCGCCCGGATCGACGGCAAGTCGGCGAGTGAAGGCCCTGCACCGGGCGAGGGCGGCATTCTCGGTCAGCTCGGCGGGCTGTTCTCGACCGTGTTCGGCACCAACACGCCGCGCGGCAAGCTCACCACCGGTCAACTCGTCGCCCGCAATGTCGCCCGCACCGTCGCCACCACGGTGGTCGGCGGCGTCGCCGCCGAGCTCGGCAAGAAGGTCGGCGGATCGCTCGGCAGCTCGGTCGGTCGCTCGATCGTGCGTGGCACGCTGGGCGGAATGCTGCGACGGTAAGGCGGCCATGCGCGGCGACGACGCGTATTGATACGCGTCGTCCTCTAACGCATGGTTCGAGACGGCGCTATGCGCCTCCTCGCCATGAGGCTGTACACGCTCTTCGCCTGTCGAGAGTCAGTCGTGAAATGAAGGATTTTTAGCGTCATTGCGAGCGAAGCAATCCACTCCGTGTACTGGATCGCTTCGTCGCGGAGCCTGTGCCCGGACGGCGCGCAGCGCAGATCCGGGCGCTCCTCGCAATGACGGGGCGACTCCACGGACTCGACCACCGCGAAGCATCTCGAGTCATAAGAAGGAACACAGCATGTCCGCCAGCTCTCACGTTCAAACGGTGCTTGCCCGCGCCGATGCCGATTTCGACTCCGCGTTGCAGCGGCTGTTCGCACTGTTGCGGATCAAGTCGATCTCGGCCGATCCGGCGTTCGCAGCGGACTGCAAGGCGGCGGCTGAGCATCTTTGCGCCGACATCGCGTCGATCGGATTTGATGCCGAGGTGAGGCCGACCGCCGGTCATCCGGCGATCGTGGCGAAGGCCAAGAGCAACACCGGCAACCGGCCGCACGCGCTGTTCTATGGCCACTATGACGTGCAGCCGGTCGATCCCTTGGAGCTGTGGCACCGGCCGCCGTTCGAGCCGGTGATCGCGGACCACGCCGACGGCCGCAAGATCATCGTGGCGCGCGGCGCGCAGGACGACAAAGGCCAGCTCTCGACCTTCATCGAAGCCTGCCGTGCTTGGAAGGACGCGACCGGCGAACTGCCGATCGATCTGACCATCGTGATCGAGGGCGAAGAAGAAGTCGGTTCGAAGAACTTCGTGCCGTTCCTCGACGCGCACAAGAAGGATCTCGCTGCCGATTTCGCGCTGGTCTGCGACACCGGGATGTGGGACCCGGCGACGCCGGCGATCACCACCTCGCTGCGCGGCCTCGTCTATGAAGAGGTGAAGATCAAGGCGGCGAACCGCGATCTGCATTCCGGCGTGTACGGCGGCGGCGCGCAGAATCCGATCCGGGTGCTGACGCGGATTCTCGGCGGCCTGCACGACGAGCACGGCCGCATCACCATTCCGGGCTTTTACGACGGCGTGAAAGATCTGCCGCCGGAGATTTTGGCGCAGTGGAAGGGGCTGAACCTGACCGCCGAGAGTTTTCTCGGCCCGATCGGGTTGTCGATCCCCGCCGGTGAGGACGATCGTCTATTGATCGAGCAGCTGATCTCGCGGCCGACCTGCGATATCAACGGCATCGTCGGCGGTTACACCGGCGAGGGATCGAAAACGGTGATCGCGGCAGAGGCCTCGGCCAAGGTGTCGTTCCGCATCGTCGAAGGGCAGGACCCGAACAAGATCCGCGATGCGTTCCGCGCTTATGTCACCGCCCGGCTGCCGGGCGATTGCCGCGCCGAATTCCTCGATCACTCCAACGGGGCAGCGATCGCGCTGCCGTGGGACATGAAGCCGCTCACCGCGGCGAGCCGCGCACTGACCGAGGAGTGGGGCAAGGAGGCCGTGCTGATCGGCTCGGGCGCATCGATTCCGATCGTCGCCGATTTCAAGCGCACGCTCGGCCTCGATAGCGTGCTGATCGGCTTCGGTCTCGACGACGACAACATCCATTCGCCGAACGAGAAGTACAACCTCACCAGCTTCCAGAAGGGCATCCGCTCGTGGGTGCGGATTCTCGGTGCGCTGGCCGACGCACCGCGTTGAAACACCTCCGCGTCAGATCGTCACCTCGCATTGCGCGAGCTTCGCGCTGATCTTCGACGAAGCCGCGCAAGCTCGGAATCGTTCTAGATTGAAGTGCGCGGTCGCCTGCGGTGGCGCAACGTGGTCATAGGCGTTGCCTGGCAAGCGATTGCTTCTCGGCCACGTCGGCGATGACGCGCAGGCCGCGCAAATAGGTCACAGCAGGAACAATAGAGTCGTTCTAAGTTGTTAGTGCGGTGCTCTGATCGACGTATATCGATTCTAAACCGTACCTCGTTGCCTCTCCCGTCTGCGTCTCCTACCCCGGCCCCAATTATTGGAATTGGGGCGTTAAGTGAGCAACTTCAAGAACAACAAGAATCGTCTTTACTTGGGCGTCGCGGCGGGCGTCGTCACGGCCACTGTGGCGAGCCTGAGTGCGTCGCCAGTGCGGGCGCAGGAAGCCGAGCGGCGCGTGCTGCCGCCGGTCTCGGTCGATGCGCCGCAGCAACGCGCTCGGTCTGCCACGCGCACCGCGCAGCCGCGCGCTACGCCGCAGCGCGCCGCGCGGGTGGCGCCGCGCCGAGCTGCCGAACCGCCGCCGCCTCCAGCCGCGCCGCCGACCACGATGGGTTCGACCCGCACCATCGGCGCGCCGGCGCCGGCCTATGCGGGCGGCCAGGTGGCGCAGGGCGGCACGCTCGGCCTGCTCGGCGCGACCAGCGTGATGAACACGCCGTTCTCAACCGTCAACTTCACCTCGCAGCTGATCGAAGACCAGCAGGCGCGCACCGCCGCCGACACGCTGATCAACGACTCGTCGGTGCGCACCACGACCAGCAGCAACGGTTTCGACGACACATTCATCATTCGCGGCTTCCCCGTGAATGCCACCGACGTCGGCCTTAACGGTCTGTACGGGTTGTCGTCGTCGCAGCGCGTTCCGGCCCAGATCATCGAGCGGATCGAGTTGCTCAAGGGTCCAGGCGCGCTGATCAACGGCATCGCGCCCAGCGGAGCCGTCGGCGGCGGCATCAACATCGTCACCAAGCGTGCTACTGACGAGCCGTTCTCGCGACTAACGCCGTTCTTCATGAGCGCGGCGAATTACGGACTGCATCTCGAAACCAGCCAGCGGTTCGGCGCCAACAAAGAGTGGGGCGTTCGTTTCAACGGCGTTGGTCGTAACGGTGAAGCCTCGATCAGAGACGGAAATTTCCAGTCGGGTCTGGGTGCGGTGGCGATCGACTATCGCGGCGATCGGCTTCGCTGGACGCTCGATCTGTTCTCGCAAAACGACAACACCGACAACTTCCGCCCGCAGATCAGCCTGCTGCCGACCGCCACTGCGATTCCGGCTCCGCCTGATGCACGCAGCAATTGGTATCCCGACACGAGGCTGCGCCAGAAGGACAACACGGCCGCGACCGCTTTGGAATACGACCTGACCAACTGGCTGACCGCCTATGCGGGCGTTGGCTATCGTGATGGCTCGAACTACCAGACCTTCCCGCGCTCGGCGACGGCGGTCGATGCGCTGGGCAATTTCCAGGTTCAGAACACCTATTACGATTCCTACAGCAAGACCGTGAGCGGCAATGTCGGCTTCCGGTCGCGGTTCGACACCGGGTTCATCGGCCACAAGCTCAACGTCGCCTATACCGGATTCTTCCAGGAGGCGGGCAACGCCTACATCCAGGGCGGCACGACCGCGTCCAATATCTACAACCCGGCACCGCTTCCGGCGGTGACACTCGACCGATACTCGCCGCGGCACGCCTCCGATAGCACGCTGACCAGCGTCGCGGTGGTCGACACCATGTCGTTCCTGAACGAGTCGGTGCTGCTGACGCTCGGCGGTCGTCATCAGATGGTGAAGCAGGAGAGCTACGCCACAACCGGCACCAACATCGGCGCGTTGACGTCGACTTACGACGCCAGCGCTACGACACCGCTCGCCGGTATCGTCGTCAAGCCGTGGACGAACGTGTCGCTGTATGCCAACTACGCCGAGGGTCTCACGCGCGGCACCATCGTCGGCGGCAACTTCTCGAACGCTGGCACGATCCTGGCGCCGTACAAGTCGAAGCAACAGGAGGCCGGCGTCAAGGTCGACTGGGGCACCATCACTACCACCGCAGCGGTGTTCCAGATCGCCCGTCCCAGCCTGATCACCACGGCGGCCAATGCGCAGGCCTACGACGGCGAGCAGCGCAACAGGGGCCTGGAGCTGAACCTCTATGGCCTGATCCTGCCCGGGCTGCGCGGCATGGCGAGTGCGACGTTCATCAATCCCGAACTCACCAATCCGACCGACCCGACGCAGCGTGGCAATGCCGCGGCAGGCGTGCCTGACAAGGCGTTCTCTGCCGGGCTCGACTGGGATACGCCGTGGGTCCGCGGACTCGCGCTTAACGGTCGAGTGATCCACACCGGAAGCGCCTATCTCACGACGGCGAACACGCTGAGCTTCCCGGGCTGGACTCGTCTCGACATCGGCGCGCGCTACACCACGACGGCACTCACCGGCAAGCCGGTCACGTTCCGCGCCAACATCGAGAACGTCACCGGCGAGACCTACTGGCTCACCACCGGCACCTACGTCACCGTGGGCGCGCCGCGCACCTATCTGTTGTCCGCGGCGTTCGATTTCTGATCGAACGCGCGCAGCGCCCGCAACGAACTTCATGCCCGGCCTTCGTGCCGGGCATCCACGTGTCGGAGGTCGATCGTCCGCCACGCGATCTTCAAACCAACAAGGAGCACGACATGAACAAGCTCTCTCTCTCGATCGTTGCGCTGCTCGGCGCCGTCGTGCCAGCGCAGGCGCATCAGATCTGGATCGAGCAGGCGGATGGCCAGGCTTTGGTGCGGTTCGGCGAGTTCGGCGAAAACCTGCGCGAAGCCTCACCCGGGCTGCTCGACAAATTCGGCAAGGTGACCGGCACGCTGCTGTCGGCCAAGGGTGAGCAGAAGGCGGAGGCGAGCAAGACCGCGAGCGGGTTCAAGCTGCCGTTCACCGCGGCGGCCGGTGACAGCCTCGTGGCCGAGGACGCGAGCTATCCGCTGTACACCTGGAAGCAGCAGGATAAGGACGTGCGGAATTGGTTCTATCCGGCGGCGCGGCTGATCACCGGTTTTGCCGAGCAGCAGCCGAAGCTGGTGCTCGACCTGGTGCCGACCGGGCAGCCCGGCCAGTTCAAGCTGGTGTTCAAGGATCAGCCGAAGCCGAAGACCAAGGTCACGCTGACGACGCAGTCGGGCTGGGCCAAGGAAGCGCACACCGACGCGCAGGGGCTGGTCAGCTTCGACATGCCGTGGAAGGGCGTCTACGTCGCCGAAGTCAGCCTCAACGACAAGACCGCTGGCGAGCGCAGCGGCCCCAAGGGGGCGGAGCCCTATGATGCGGTGAGCTACGCCACCACCGTCACTTACGAGAAGGCCGACGGCCTGCCGCCGCTTCCGCCCGCTCCGCGGGCGACGCCAGCCGCACCGAGCAAATGATCACGCGGGCGCACCGCGCACAGACGATCGGCCCGCTGATCGCGCGCATCGCGGCGGCGGCGGCCGGCGGCTACGGAATCGCGGCGCTGCTCAGCGTTGCGGTGCTGGCGCTGCCGATCAGCAAAGCCCAGGCGGTGCTCACCGGTCAACTGGCCAGCTTCGCTGTGTGTGCGGCCGTGGTGATCTGGGTGTTCGCGGCGCGGAGTGCGCTGAGAGCATGGATCGGCTTGGCCGTCGTCGCCGCGGTGTTGGCGCCGCTGGCATGGTTTGCTTCCTGATGGGGCGCATCGCGTGACCAAGCACGATCGACAATCCGCGAGCCGCGGCATCCGGCAGAGCATGTCGGACCTCCACACCTGGACCGGGCTGCTGCTCGGCTGGGTGCTGTATGCGATGTTCCTCACCGGCACGGTGTCGTTCTTCAAGGAGGAGCTGTCGCAGTGGATGCGGCCCGAGTTGCCGCGCGTGACGCAGGCGCTGGACCCGGCCGTGGTGGCGGAGCGCGTCGCCGATGAGATCGGCCGGATCGCGCCCAACGCGACGCAGTGGAGCATCAAGCTCCCCGAGGGGCGCAGCAACAGCGTCTATGCGTTCTGGCGGCTTCCGATCGCGCAGGATCCGCGCGGCTTCGGAGAAGGGCACTTCGACGCGGTGACCGGCCGTCAGGTCGAGGCTCGGGGAACACTCGGCGGCGATTTCTTCTACCGCTTCCATTTCCAGTTCTACTACATGTCGCCGTTCTGGGGGCGGCTGCTTGCCGGTCTGGCGGCGATGTTCATGCTGATCGCGATCGTCGCCGGCGTGATCACCCACAAGAAGATCTTCACCGACTTCTTCACCTTCCGCTGGAGCAAGGGCCAGCGTTCGTGGCTCGACGCGCACAACGCATTGTCGGTGTTCGGACTGCCGTTCCACGTGATGATCACCTACACCGGGCTGGTGACACTGATGGCGCTGTATGTGCCGTGGGGGGAGCGCGCCGCCATCAAGACGCCCGCCGAGCGCCAGCAACTGATGGCGGAGCTCAGTGCTTTCATTCAGCCCGGCAAGCCCGCCGCCGAAGCGGCGCCGCTCGGGTCGATCGAAACCATGGTGCGGCAGGCTCAGGTTCGGTGGGGTACGCCCGATGTCGGGCGCGTCAACGCGGCCAATCCGGGCAACGCGGCTGCCCGTATCGCGGTGACCCGCGGCGATGCCGGACGCGTATCAATGAGTCCGGACTACCTGGAGTTCGACGGCGTCACCGGAAAATTGCTCACCGTGCATGATCATGTCGGTGCTGCGGCCGAAACCCGCGGCGTGCTCTACGCGCTGCACATCGGGCGGTTCAGCGACCTCGAAACCCGATGGCTTTACTTCATCGTCAGCTTCATGGGCACCGCGATGGTCGGTACCGGTCTGGTGATGTGGACAGTGAAGCGACGGCAGAAGCTGCCTGATCCAGAGCGGCCGTATTTCGGATTCCGTCTGGTCGAGCGGCTCAACATTGCCAGCATCGCCGGGCTGTCGATCGCCATGACGGCGTTCCTGTGGGCCAACCGTCTGTTGCCGACCGCGATGGCGGAGCGGGCGTTCTGGGAAATCCATGTGTTCTTCATCGTCTGGGGGCTGACCTTGCTCCACGCACTGTTGCGGCCGGCGCGAGCGGCCTGGGTCGAGCAGCTATGGACGGCCGCTGCGTTGTTGGCGTTGATCCCGGTGCTCAACGCGATGACGACGCTGCGTCCGCTGTGGCACAGCTTCGCTGTCGGGGATTGGGTGTTCGTCGGCACGGATCTGATGTGCTGGACGCTGGCGCTGCTGCATGCCGTGCTGGCGATCCGCACCGCGCGTCACGGCGCGCGGGTTCGCCCGCCGCGCGGCTCGGCGACACGCCACGCGCTCCCAACGATGTCGAGCGAGGCGGCAACATGAGCCACGCGCTCGCTCAAGCCCTTTGTCTGGTGGGCTTCACTGCGCTCGCATTCGCTATGCGCCGCCCGCAGCACGAGATCCTGCGTCGCTCGCTGCGGCGGCCCGTCGTGCTCGTCCTGCGCGCGATCGGCGCTTGCTTGCTGGCGATCGCGCTTGCCGTGCTGGTTGCCGTATCCGGCTGGGGCTTCGGTCTGGTCAAATTCAGCGGCCATACCACGCTGGCGGCTGCGCTGGTGTACTGCGCGCTGATCGGTTACGGCCGCCGGGCCGGATTGCGTCAATGAGCCTGCCACGCCGCGCCGTCCGCTCAGGGCAACCGCGCTCAGGCCGAACGCACCGAGCCGAGGAAATTGGCGACTTCCCGCCGCAGCACGTTGCTGTCGTTCGCCAGCGACTGCGCCGCAGCGAACACGTCGCGCGAGGCGCTTTCGACATGTTCGGCGCCGCGCTGCACCCGCTCGATGCTGGTCCCGACATGGACCGTCTCGCTCGCGGCCTTCGCCACGTGGTCCGACATGGTCCGCGTCTCGAGGCCCTGCTTCTCGATCGCGGCCGAAATTGTCGCAATTGTTTCGGAGACGCGTTCGATCAGGCCGACGATCTCGTCGATCGAGCTTGCCGACGAACGGGTCGCCTGCTGGATATCCGCGACCTGCCTCTGAATGTCGTGCGTCGCTTTGGCGGTCTGCTCGGCAAGGGCTTTGACTTCGAAGGCGACCACGGCGAAACCGCGCCCCGCGTCGCCGGCCCGTGCGGCTTCGATGGTGGCGTTCAGGGCGAGCAGGTTGGTCTGCCGGGCGATGGTCTGGATCATCCCGACGATGTCGCCGATGCGATCGCCAGCGCGTGCGAGCTGCAGCACGTGCTCGCTGGTCTGCCGGGTCTGCTGCACGGCTGCGGCCGTCATCGTTGTCGACTCCTCGATCCGCCGGCCGATGTCGTCGACCGAAGCGAGTAGTTGCTCGGCCGACGCCGCAACCGTGCCCACACAGGCGCTCACCTCGGACGAGACCGAAGCGGTGGCGATCGTGAGCTGGCGCGACGTCTCGGCGGTGTGGGTCAGCGAGCCCGCCGACGACTCAAGCGAGCTCGACGCCAGAAACACCGTTTCAATCACCTTGCCGATCGCGACCTCGAAGCCGTCGGCCAGCTTGTGCATGTCGGCCCTGCGGTGCTCGGCCTCGATCTGCTGCTGCGCGATCTTGGCTTCGGCCTCTTCGCGCGCCGCGCGCTGCGACGCTGCCTTAAAGGCTTCGACAGCGCGCGCCATCTCGCCAATCTCGTCGGCCGCTCCAGCCCGGGCAGTACCGTCTCGAAATCCCCAGCGGCGAGCCGCTGCATTGCCGCGGTGGTCCGCGTCACCGAGCCGGCGATGCGTTGTCCGACCAGGAGAGCGAGTGCTGCCACGCCCAAGGTGACGCCGCCGATGATCCAGTTGAGCAGATTTCGGACCTGAGCCGCGCTTGCCTGCGAGGCCCGATAGCGCGCCTCGGCACTCGTTATCAGCGCGTCCAGCGTCGGCCGGTTGCGGGCAAACACCGAACCGAAGTCTTCAATCTCTTCGTTCAGACTCTGTTGGCTGACCATGAAGGCAAGGAAGCTCGACTTGTAGCCGCCGATGAGAGCCGTCAGCTCCTTCTCCTGGTCGGCGGCAAGATCGCTCTTGGCCAACGCGCCGGCGAAATCGGAGGCGCGTTCGATCAGATCGTCGCCATCCTTCTCGCGGCCCTTCAGGATGAAATCCTTCTCCAGGCGCCGCATCGTCAGCATCAGCACCGACAGGCGGGGATCTTCGATCTCGGCCAGCTTTGCTTCGAGCCGCCTGGTCGCGTCGCGCAGTTTGCCCTGCAATCCGTCGTGCTCGGTGAGGCCGATCACGCGTTTGGCTGACAGCAGGTTCTGGAAACGTGTGAGATACAGATTTAAGCCGGTCAGCAGTGCGGTCGATTGCTTCGCCGCCTTGTCGCTTTCCGGTTGGCCGAGGCGCAGCTCGATGTCCTGAAGCCGGCGCTTAGCTGCGGTCGCGACGGCCTCGTGCTTTGCGATCAGCTTGTCGTTCGACGTGCGCAGGAATTCGTTGGCGATCAATCCCGCCTGCAGATAGTCGGCCGATAGCTGCACGACATCGAAGCGCAGTGCGACGCTGGCTTCCGATCTTCGGTCGGCATCGGCTGCCTCTCGCAGCCCGAGCAGGCAGGCGGAGCCGACCAGGGCAACGCCGATCAAACCCAGCATTGCGATTTTCAAGCGGAGGCCGATCTTGATGCGGTTGAAGGAAGATCGCAGGGCATGTTTCGAAGCGGAGTACAACTGACGCATCGGGAGACCGAGGTTGGTGACGGTTTTGCGAAGGTTATTTGTTCGCGAGTCGCCACCGATTAGTTGGCGGCGGCGCACCCATGGACCTCAGAGACCAACATTCGGTAAATCTACGAGGTGGAATTGTCGGAAGCAGAGATATCTTTCGTGGAGCGATTACTTGCGCGCGCGTCGCGGCCTTCATGAACGCGATAGTGGTGATGAAAAGTGCGGCATAATAATTACGTCACAAATCGATGTCGGGGCCGACGGCTGTGTGCCCACGCAAAAACGCCGCCCGGAATTGGGCGGCGTTTGAATTCCAATAGCGTAGAGGGTGATGCGAAGAAGATAGCATGACGGAGGCCGATTTCAACCTCCGCCGATCACAGCGTCATTGCGATGAGCGAAGCCGACGAAGCAATCCACTTGGTGTGCTAGTGTCTGCATTGCTTCGCTGCGCTCGCAATGACGGCTTCAGCTCCGATAGCTCGGATCGATGCGGTCGAGTTTGCGCAGCAGCGGCGGCCACACCAGCTTGGTGGAGCGCAGCTCCATCGCGTCGCGATTGGCGATCAGGTCGTGGTTCTTGTCGATCACCATCTGCTCGAGCGCGTACGCCGTCGGGCCGAGCATCTTGGTGCGGACCTGCATCGTGCAGGCGCGCTCGAGATGATACATCCGTTCGAAAGCCGACGCGACGGTGCGGCCGACCGTCAGCGTCCCGTGATTGCGGAGCAGCATGTGGTTCTTGTCGCCGAGATCGCGCTGCAGCCGCGGCCGCTCGTCATGATCGAGCGCGACGCCTTCATAGTCGTGATAGGCGAGGTCGCCGGTGACGAAATGCGCGGTCTGGTTGATCGGCAGCAGGCCGTCCATGCAGCTCGCCACCGCGGTACCGTCCGGCGTGTGTAGATGGATGACGCAGCCGGCGTCCTCACGGACCTCATGGATCGCCGAATGGATGGTGAATCCGGCCGGGTTGATCTTGTACGGGCTCTCGGTGAGCTGGTTGCCGTCGAGATCGACCTTCACCAGGCTCGAGGCGGTGATCTCGTCGAACATCAGCCCGTAGGGATTGATCAGGAAGTGATGCTCGGGGCCGGGCACCCGGGCCGAAATGTGGGTGTCGACCAGATCGTCCCAGCCGTACAGCGCGACCAGGCGATAGCAGGCAGCGAGATTGACCCGCTGCTCCCATTCGGCCTCGGTCATGTCGGAGGGGACTTCTCTCAGGCGTGCGGCTTCGGCTGGGGACATGCGTTTCCTCTTCGTGTGAGCGCCGTTGCCCGGCGCGTTGACTTGGCGGAAGCCTAGTGCTGCGAATGCCTTGCAGCAAGCGGCGACCTGAGCGCAGCAGGCATGTGGCGGGGCGGTGCCCCAATCCCGCCGGGAAGGCGGCGGGCTCCGCAACCGCGGCGCCAACAAGTTGTTCGCAAAGGCCTGAGGTGATTGCCGATCTGGGACGGATGACGCTATCGTAACGAGGGCTACCGAGGCGCTCCGCCCCGGTGTGGAGTACAGCATGATATTGCTTCTGGTCGCCGGCATCGTCTTCCTGCTGGCCGGAGCGGCGTCGATCATCGTCGGCGTCCCGGTCAAGGAATTCAGTTTCGGCAACACGTTGATCCTGTCCGGCGTGATCGGCTTCTGCACCGGTGCGCTGCTGCTCGGCCTGTCGGCGGTGATCCGTGAGCTGCGGTCGATCGGCTCCGGCCTCGGCACCGAGGACATTGAGACGGACGTCACGAGGGCTCCGGGGCGGACCGCGTTTCCCCAGCCGACTGCTGCGGGCGCCGACAGTGATGCCCTGTTCCCCGGCGACCGGTCGGAGCCGTCCGCGCCGCCTCAGCCGCTCTCGCCCGCCGCCGAGCCCGCAGGTGTGATGCCCTGGCAGGACGAAGCTGCAGCGCGCGACCGGCTGCGCCAGCGCGCGGCAGCGCCGCTCGAGATCAAGCCGCCCCCACCGCCGGTGTCTGCGCCGCGCGACACGTTGTCGTCCGAGCCTGAGGACGAGCAGACGCCGCCGAAGCGGCGCAATCTGTTGTTCGCCTCGTCCCGCCGCGAGCGGGAGCGCGCGGCCCTGGCCGGCAGCGAGGCGCCGGCCGGCGATCTGCTGGGGGGAGGAGCAGGACGCGACTTCGAGGACGCTTGGCCGCGCAAGCGGTCCGCAGCCGGGGGCGACGAGACGCCGGCTGCGCCGGAGCGGTCCGGCCTGCTGGAGCCGACGCCGGCACCGCGCAGCGAGGAGATGCAGCAGGTCACCGTGCTGAAATCCGGCGTGGTCGATGGCATGGCGTATTCGCTGTATTCCGACGGCTCGATCGAGGCGCAGATGCCGGAAGGCATGATGCGGTTCGAGTCGATCGACGAACTGCGCGAGCATCTCGAACAGCGCAGCTGAGGCGCGGGTTCGTCTGTTGGTCTACCTTGCTGGACTGCACCACCCTAAATAGACTTCGGTATTGGCAAGGTTAGATTCGTCGCACAGCGGCGATCTGCAAAATACCACCGAGTATCCCGGACAATTTGACGAACGCGCCCGCGGCCTGCCGCGCGGCGCGTTTCGAACCGACGACGAAGGACGGCCGATGAGTGACACCCCAGGCAAGAGCTACATCGAGCTGACCGCATCGATCGTCTCGGCTTATGTCAGCAACAATGCGACCCAGGCCAGCGAGATCCCGGCGCTGATCGGCCAGGTTCACGCCGCGCTACAGCGGCTGTCGGCCGGCCGCCCCGAGGTGGCGCCGCAGGAGCCGGCCAAGCCTGCCGTTCCGGTAAAGAAGTCGGTGACGCCGGAATATCTGATCTGTCTGGAAGACGGCAAACGCTTCAAGTCGCTGAAGCGTCATTTGCGTACGCAGTACAAGATGACGCCGGAGCAGTACCGCGAAAAGTGGGGACTTCCCGCGGACTACCCGATGGTCGCGCCGAACTACGCGGTGGAGCGTTCGCAACTGGCTAAGAAGATGGGGCTCGGCCAGCAGCGTCGCCGGCGGAAATAATCCGGGATCAGGCCGAGAAGCCGGCGTCTGCAGTGATCATCGCGCCTGTGATGAGGCCGGCGGCCGGACTGGCCAGGAACGCGACCACGGCGGCGATCTCCTCGGGTTTGCCGTAGCGCCCGAGCGCGGTCAGGGCGCGGAGCTGGTCGGCCTGCTCGCCACTCGCCGGGTTCATGTCGGTGTCGATCGATCCAGGCTGCACCAGATTGACGGTGACGCCCTGCGGCCCCAGCTCGCGTGAGAGGCCGCGCGTGAAGGCGTGCAGCGCCGACTTGGTCATCGCGTAAACGGTCGAACCTGCGAACGGCACTCGCTCGGCAAGCGTCGAACCAATCGAAATGATCCGTCCGCCCTGTCCGAGGTGAGGGATCGCGGCCTGCGAGGCGAGCACCACTGCGCGCACGTTGATGTTCAGCAGCGCGTCGATATCGGCGAGACTGAGTTCGGTGATCGGGCCGACGCGGCCGATACCGGCATTGTTGACCAGGATGTCGAGGCCGCCGAGCTTGGCCGCAGCCTCGTCCACTGCGGACTTCAAGGCTACTGGATGGGCGCTGTCGGCCTGAATCGCGATGCCGCGTCGGCCCTTTGCCTCGATCGCCCGCACCACCTCGGCGGCTCGATCGGCCGATCGTTCATAGGTGATCGCGACGTCCGCGCCCTTGGCCGCCAGGTCCATCGCGATTGCTGCGCCAATGCCGCGCGAGGCTCCGGTCACCAATGCCCGCTTGCCCGTCAGCTCAACCATGTGATCCTCTTTTTTGTAGTAATCGATATATAATTCGTAGGCGAATTGCCGACGGTGGGCAAGCGATTTATATAGCGAATGATGCAGAAATCAGATCCTACCTTGGACCATCGCGCCGCGCGGCCGCGTGGAAGGCCGCGGGCATTCGATCGGGCGCGCGCGCTGGCGCAGGCGACCCGGCTGTTTTGGATCAAGGGCTATGAGGCGACTTCGATCGCCGATCTGACCGAGGCGATGGGAATCGGCGCCCCGAGTCTCTACGCGGCGTTCGGCTCGAAGGAAGCGCTCTACGGCGAAGCGGTGCGGCATTACGAGGCCAATTACGAGCAGCTGGTCTGGGGCCGGTTCCGCACGGCTACCACCGCGCGCGAGGCACTGGAAGCTTTTCTGCTCGACTCCGCCTCCGCCCTGACCGGGGCGCCTGATGATCATCCGCTCGGCTGCATGGTGACGTTGTCGGCCGTCGGTAGCGAAGGACACGCCGAGCTGGGGGAATTGGTGCGCAGCGCCCGTGCGGTCACGCTGCAGCGCCTGGAGGCGCGCCTGAGCGAGGCCATTGCGGTGAGCGAACTCCCCCCATCGACCGACATTCATGCCGTTGCCCGGTTTTATCAGGCCGTCCAGGCCGGCATGTCGATCCTGGCCCGCGACGGCGCCAGCCGTGCCGAGCTGGAGGCGGTGGCTCGCCTTGCCCTGGCGCGCGGGGACGTATGAAGGCCGCGCGGGTTGCGGGTTGAGGAAAAAAATCCGATCCTGACACTCGGGGCTCTTGCGGTTTCGATTCCGATATGTGAATATTTTCCTAGATCGAAGATCTGGGAAAGGTCGAACCGAAATGCAAGCCAAACGTCGCGGACGGAAGTCCGCTGCAGCACGCGATCAGGGCAGGGCCGAAGTCGACGGCTTTCGTGCCAGTCACCTGGATCTCTCCGAGCGCAACATCATGACGGCCGAGGGGCTGGCGCGCGTTACCATCGACGCCAGTGAAAGTCCGCTGGCGTGGTTGGCCCGCCGCAAGGGCCGCGATGGGCGGGCGCTGATCAGCGCCGAGCAGTTCGTTGCCGGCGAGCGGCTCCGCGCCGACTTCACACGCGGCAACCTGACACCTCGCATCACATCGAACTGGGGGGCGCCCACGGGACGCGCAGGCGGCGGTGGGGCGGGGGAGATGACCGATCTGGTGGTGGCGGCGCGGCAGCGCGTGCAACTCGCGCTGGAAGCCTGCGGGCCGGAGTTCTCCGGTCTCCTGCTCGACGTCTGCTGCTTCCTGCGCGGGCTGGAGGATGTCGAGCGCGAGCGCGGCTGGCCGTTGCGCTCCGCCAAGGTGGTACTGCAGCTCGCACTCGATCGGCTCGCCCGGCACTACGGCCTTGCGCCGCGGGCCGACCAAGCTAGGCCGCGCCTGCGGAGCTGGCTGGCGGACGATGCGGCGTTCGTGGTGCCGTAAAGCGGCGGAGCAGCCGGAGCCGATCGCGATCAGGTCGACGCGGCGAGGGTGTCGCGGGCGTCGGCCTTGATCCGCTCGATCATCGAGCGCAAGCCGTTGGAGCGCTGCGGGGTGAGGTGCTCGCGGAACCCGAGTTCGTCGAACACCGCGATCGGCTCGGCCGACAGGATCTCCTTCGGCGTACGGCCCGACACCAGCGTCAGCAGGATCGCGATCAGGCCGCGGACGATGTGCGCATCGCTGTCGCCGAGATAGCTCAGGATCGGGTCGCCGTTGGCGTTGCGCGTCAGCTTGCGCGACAGCCACACCTGGCTGGCGCAGCCCTGCACTTTGTTCGCAGCGGAGTGTTCTTCCTCGGGCATCGGCTCGAGCGTGCGGCCGAGTTCGATCACGTACCGATAGCGGTCATCCCACTCGTCGAGCAGCGCGAAATTGTCCCTGATCTCGTCAATCGTCATCGTGACCCGTATCTGTCGGTAGCGGTTCGCTCGCGATGGAACCTGTCCCGACAGATATATGGGTTCGCAGGCGGTCGAAAGCGAGAATCGCCTGCTCCGATGGTCGTGGGGTGCTCTAATTGGTGGCAGTGGGCTTCGCGACCGTATCGGTCGATGCGGTTTCGGCGCCGGGCAGCTTCCACTCGATCTTGAGGTCTTCAGCCGTCAGCGTGTCGCGCGGCGCGAGCGACGGATCGGGCGCATCGGCGGCGCCGATCGCACCGGTCGGCTCGCCGCGCTTCTCGGTGATGATCTGATACAGCTTGCGCGCGCCTTCCTGCGCGCGATGACCGATCACCGTCGCGGCCTGTTCGCCGACTTCGCAAGCCGCCGGCTGGCGCTTGCAGAACTGACTGAAGTCCGACACCGCGGCGCTTGCTGCAGAGACCGCCTCCGAGGCGCCGATCTGCGGCAGCTTCTCCGAATCCGGTGTCGACTCGCGCGGCAGAAACACCAGGACCACTCCGATCCAAAATGCCAAGCGAAGCAGAAAGAACATCTCGCGACCCCGTCGTCCAAATCCCCGTTGCGATTGGTCTCGCAATCGAGCTCCGTCGTAGCGAAGGCCGATGAATTCCGAGTGGATCGGTTACTTACAATTCGAGTGAAATCGGCTGAAAAAACCGCCGAGCCGATTCGGCGTAAATATTCGATTGACGTTGCACGCTTTCTCGCGGCGCGCGCTGTTCGCGTCCACCAATTCGAAACCATATCGCGGCGGTCGCTGAAACCATGCGTTCACCATTCGGGTTGAATGCGGTGCGCCGACGCGCGGAGAAGCGGCCGAACGCCGTCGTATGCGGTCGCCTTAGTGTTCGTTTAATGTCGCTCTGACAGGTTCGGCCAACCACACGCGAGGCGCCACAACGCCTCCCGTTACGAGGCGACCAGCGAGCGCGAGAAGCGTGGCAGTATCCAGGATCATCGGTGAATGTCTCGATGCATTGCTGCATCCGTCGGCGCGCTATGACGCGCTGACGACTGCGCGGCATCGTGCGTTCCTTGCGCCCCGTCTGCTCGGAAGTCTCGCCGCTTTCGCGGCATTTCCATTGTATTTGGTTTTGCGTGGCGCTCCGACGGCGCTGGAAGCGGCTGCATTCTCGTGGCTGATCGCGCCTATTCTGGTGGCTTGGTTCCTGTCGCGCACCGGGCGCTACGAACAGGCACACTTCCTGTCGTCGCTGGCGCTGACTGCGCTCGTGGTCGGCGTTGCCGCGCTGACGGGTGGCATTCAATCTTTCGCAGCTGTGTGGCTGGTGGTGATCCCGATCGAAGCAGCGCTGTCGGCCTCGCGGCGCGCCGTTACTTTCGCGGCATCGCTCGCGCTCGGCGGCGCGGCGCTGCTGATCGGGCTCGGCCTGTTCGGTGTTCTGCCGACGCCGACCGCCGGTGCCGCGTCCAGCGCGACGCTCGCAGCATTCGGTATCTCCTCGGCGGCGCTGTACGCCTCCGGCCTCGCTTACGGTGCGGTGTGGCTGGCGCGGACCAATGGCGCGCTGCTCAATGTCGAGGAGGAGCGCTACCGGCTGCTCGCCCGCAACATGAGCGATGTGATCTCGCGCCACAATCGCAACGGTGCGGTGCGCTTCATTTCCTCGGCAGCCGAGAACCTGCTCGGAACGCCGGTGGCCCGGCTCGCCGAGCACGGCCTGTTCGATCGAGTCCACGTCGCCGATCGTCCGGCTTACTTGAAGGCGATGTCGGATGCGGCGCGCGGCCGCGAAACCGGCAGCGTCGAATTTCGCATCCGCCGCGATGTGGCGCGCGACGAGCGCGGCCGGCCGTCGGCCGCTGAATTCGTCTGGGTCGAGATGCGCTGCCGGCCGCTCGAGTCGAACCTTACTACCACCGCTGCCTCCAATGCGGGCGAGACCGAAGTCGTTGCGGTGATGCGCGACATCACCGAGCGCAAGATTCACGAGCAGGCGCTCGACCAAGCGCGTGCCGAAGCCGATCGCGCCGACGCCGCCAAGAGCCGCTTCCTCGCCACCATGAGCCACGAGCTGCGCACGCCGCTGAACGCGATCATCGGTTTCTCCGATATGATCCTGCAGGACGACGTGCTGATGCTCGGCCCGGAGCGGCGCAAGGAATACGCGCAGCTCATCAACGATTCCGGTCAGCATCTGCTGTCGGTGGTCAACGGCATCCTCGACATGTCGAAGATGGAGTCCGGTTCGTTCGAGATCGTGCCGGAGCCGTTCGCACCGCGCCCGGCGCTGCTCAACTGCTGCAATCTGCTGGCGCTGAAGGCGCGCGACAGCGGCATCGACCTCGTCACCCGCGCGCCCGAGAACCTGCCGGAAGTCGTCGGCGATCCGCGTGCGTTCAAGCAGATCCTGCTCAACCTGGTGTCGAATGCGATCAAGTTCACCGAGCGCGGCGGCACGGTCACTGTCTCGGCAGCGGTCGAAGGCGCGCGGCTGGTTCTGCGCGTCACCGACACAGGGGTCGGTATTGCCGAAGAGGATCTGAAGCGCCTCGGCGATCCGTTCTTCCAGGCCGGCAAGACCTATCAGCGCCGCCACGAGGGCACCGGCCTCGGGCTGTCGATCGTTAAGAGCCTGGTGCGGATGCACGGCGGCGAGATCGAGGTGCAGAGCCAGATCGATTGCGGCACCACCGTCACGGTGTCGCTGCCGTTGGCGTTGCCGGCAGGGAGCAACGTCACGACGTTGAACCCGGCGATGCCGGCGGACGCGCCGGCGCCAGACTACCAGGTGAAGAAGAGTGCCTAAGACGCGAAAGGACGATGCACCGCGGCGTCGCGGTGCGGCGGCAGCCGTTGCGGAGAGCGAGGAGCGTGGATTTGCGATGCGGCTGATGATGTCGAGCCCGAAGGATTTTGTCGCGGCGATGTTCGCCTCGGCCGCGGTGGTTGCGATCGTCACCAATGCGATCTTCATGCAGGCCGGCCAGCATCCGTCGCCGATGTTCGGCAAGGCGGTGCCTTCGGCGTCGGTCTCGATCGTTACACTGCCGCGGCCGCGCCCGGTCGATGCCGAGCAACGCGCCGATACCAAGGCGCTCGACCAGAAGCTGCTCGAGCCGACCGTGACCGAGCTGAAGCCGGCCGAAACCAAGGCTGAGCCGAAGTCGGTCGAAGCAGTCAAACCCGTCGAGGTGCGTCCCGCCGAGGCCAAGACCGCAGACACCCGCCGGCCGGATCCGCGTCCGGTGCGCGGCCGGGCCGCCGAGGCCGAAGATCCGCTCGGCAATCTGGTGCGCGCCACCGCGCCGCACAGCGCCGCATCGTCTGTCAACGCTCCGCGGCCGCCGGCGGCGATCCCGAGCGGCGGCAGTGAGGTTGCCCCGTCGTCGCGGCGGATTGCCTCCGTACAGCGCGCGCTGACCCAATACGGCTACGGCCAGCTCAAGCCGACCGGCACCGCCGGCTCCGACACGCAGGCCGCGGTCGCCCGCTTCGAACGCTCCCGCAATCTGCCGGTCACCGGCCAGATCTCCGACCGCGTGGTGCGCGAACTCGGACTGATGATCGGGCATCCGATCGACTAGGCGATGAGATCGACAGCGGTTGCTTGAAGAAAATTGCTGTCGCTTTCCTTCCTTAGGTATTGCAGTTCCGACGAAAAATAGCCCGCGACGACTTTGTCGGGCTGACGCCGCTTCCGATTTGCTCCGCACCGGAAATCCTCTACAAGCTGCCCCATGAGACTGAAGAGTGCAATTTGGGTGTCTGCCTATCTGCGGCGCTGCCAGACTGAGGGCGTGTTTGGGGCCGTGAGCAGGCGTGGGGCCGAGGATGCGGGGGCGGTGTTTGTCAAGGTCGTGACCTTGAACGGTCAGGCGATGTTGTACGTGCCTGCTCCGCAGACCGCTTACGAAGACGAGCGCCCGTTCGATCGGGTGTTCGTGCCGGCGTCGCCGACGCCGCAGCCTGAAACCGACGTCGATGCGCGTCTCGCCAAGGAAATCCGGTTCGATCCCGACGTCTGGATCGTCGAAACCGAAGACCGCGCCGGGCGGCATTTTCTCGATCTGGCGAAGTAATCAGAGCAGTTCTGGTTCTGACAGAGGAGCATCGCGTAGCGATGCGTCTCGAGCCGTGCGATGCGATCCCGTGGCGTCATCCGTAGAGACGCCCGGTTTTGCCGGGCGCGTTACAGGATGAAGAGTTCGTGCATCTATCTGGTCAGAGTGCGGTGCTCTAGGTGATCCAGGAGGCGCTTTAGCCGCGCGTCGTATTGGTGCGCGGCGTCCAGGCGGCACCGGGCTGCACTGCGGGGCGGGCCTGCGGCGTCGCGCTGCGCGCGCGCTGACGCTCATCGTCGTAGAGCGCTGCGCGATATTTGGCGCGGGTGGAAGCAACGGTGGCACCGCGCCACGCCGCCAGCATGATCAACGCGGCGCGTTCGCTCAAGCGATCGTACAGCCGCGACAGTCGGTACACCCAATCGACCGACGAGCCCTTGGCGGGATCGAGGAACATCAGCACCTGTTCGAACACCTGGCTCTTGATGCCGAGGGCCTTCAGCGCACAGGCGAGCGCTTCGCCGCCTTCATCGAAAACGACGCGCTCGGCCGTTGTCGCGGTGAGTAGCAGCGCGTCACCCAGCTCGGCGGTGAAGTTCTCGACGTCCGACACATAGGCTGCCATGTGCAGAACTTCGATCGCGCGCATCGCCCGCGGCGGATGAATCCGTGCCGCCGGGCGCAGCGGCGTCTCGGCGAGATTGTACAGGATCTGCGTCCGCTCCTGTGAGGTTGCGGAGAAGAACATCTCGGACAGCTGCGCAGCGTCTTCCGGCTGCATCGACAGGCTGGCGGCGCGCTGTTCGGCTTCGGTCGGAATACGCGATGCCGGCCGCGCCGGGGTGGTGGTATCAGCCGGCGGAATCGGTGCCGCCAGCGGGACCCGCTGATCAGTCGATGACGACAGTGACAGCCGCAGCGCGATCGCGCGAGGGGTGTGCGGATAGATCGACAGCCGGGCGCGTACCACCGCGCGGGTGGCGTCGTCGACCTCGTCGATCAGCCGCGACGTCAGCTCGACGAACTGCCGCTCTTCCTCGTCGGTATGCGACGGGCTCTGCACATACAGATCGGTCAGCACCCTGAGCAGCGTCGGGCGAATGTCGACGCCTTCGCGGCGCGACAGCGACATCAGCCCGTCGTATCCGGGAAAGGGTGTGAGCGTGGTCATGGCTGCGCAAGATGGTACGAGTTACCGGTAGCTTAGCCCGGTCGCTTTAACAGCACGTTAAGCTCAACGGTTTGTTAAGCAGACCAGAGACGCAAGAACGGGCGCTTGGCGCGCCCGTCCGTCGAAGTCACTATTTTGGTATCAGCCGCTGCTAATCGACGGTGCGGATCACGTTGGCGATCGGCTTTGCGGTCGAGGCGGTGGGCTGCGCCGGCGCGACCTGGGCGTCGTATTCCGGCAGCGTGGTAACCCGATCCTTGGCGGTGATGAAAACGATCTTGTAGCCGCCGGCCTTGAGCTGCGCGAGCAGCTCGGGCAGCGCCTGCGCGGTCGACTTCTGGAAGTCGTGCATCAGCAGGATGCCTTTGCCGGCCTTCTTCAGCTTGGCCATCACGCCGTTGATGAGCTGATCAGGCTTGTGAATCCGGAAGTCTTCGGAGTCGACGTCGATCGAGAACGTCGCGATGTTGCGCTCGCCGAGATACGCCTTCAGCTCAGGCGTTTGGCGCAGCTGCGGGAAGCGGAAGAACGGCGCGGTCGGCTGCCCCGCCGACTGCACCACGCCGCTGATGCCCTTCTCGATTTCGTTCTTGGCCTCGGCGAACGGCTTGCTGGCGAGATTGACGTGCGACCAAGTGTGCGAACCGACAGTGTGGCCGGCTGCGATCACCTGTTTGAGGATCGCCGGGTGCCAGCTCGCGTGCTTGCCGATCGGGAAGAACACCGCCTTGACGCATTGGGCCTCCAGCGCCGCCAGAACCGCCGGAGTATTCACCGGCCAAGGGCCGTCGTCGAAGGTCAGTGCGACTTCGCCGGGCTGCAGGAAGTCGTAGTCGCGATATTGCGACATGCCGAGGCCAGGGCCGCCCGATGTGTCGATCTCGACGGTACGCGAAATGCCGAGCGCGTTCGGATTGCTGCAGGTCTGCCGCACCGGCGCCGGGGCCGGCAGCGCAGCAGGCTTGGCGTTGAGCGCGGGGTCGGCTGTGGCGCGGGCCGGCTGGATGTTCGGAGCGGGGCTCTGCGCGGCGCGCGGAGGCGCACCGCCGGGCGTCGGCCAGCGCGCAGCGATCGTGCCGGTGGTGATTTCTTCCGAAGCGGACGGAGTGCGGGCGGCGTCGATCTTGGAGGGGGTGAGCGTGAACCACGCGCGGCCGGCGCCGAGCCCGACCAGAACAGCCAGCGTGCTACAGCCGGCTGCCAGCACCGCAAATTTACGCATCGTCAACTCCCACACATACTAGCCGCTTGCCCCAGCGAACTTGGTCGCAAATTGGTTAAGCAGCGGTATGCAATTTGAGCTATCCGCGTGGTTTGATGCGTTTGCGTTGCGATTTGGCGGCGCGCGGTTTCTTGGCCTTGGCGCGCGAGGCGTTGGCGATCGGCTTCGATCGTGCCGCGGGCCGCTCAGCGGTGTCCGCCGGCTGCGCCTGGGCGAAGGACTGCCGCAGGCTGTCGAGATTGGTGCCGATCTCGCCGATCTGTTCGGACAGCTTCTTGGTTTCGCTGCGCTGGGCGGCAACCAGCCTCTCGATCTGCGCAAGCTGATCCTGCAGCGCCTGCAACTGGTCGATCGATTGCTGCTGGGTCAGCTCCAGGCCCTTGGTGCGCTCTACCAACTGTTCGGAGGTCTGGGCGACGCGGGCCTGCACCTGGCGGCCGGCGGCGACTCGTTCCTGTTCAGGGCTGGCACCGGTGGCGATGCGCCAAAGAAAAATGGTGCCGATCCCGGCGATGATCAGCAGAAGAGCAGCGGCCGCGATCGCAATCGGCTGGGTGCCGAGGGCGGGGAGGCGGCTGCCGCGCAGATCGGATGGCGGAATCTCGATCATGGAGGTCACAAGCCTCACGTCGACGTCAAGTTCCCGTCCCCAGGAGGCCGAAAGCTACCACCCCACCCGTGGCGGTTGCAACCGCCGGCGGCTCCGCCATTAACAGTGCATTAACCATAACGGCCCCTTAATGCGACGCACGGTGATCGGGTCGCAGGAAAGGACGCGGAGAGACCTCTATGGGCACCATCATTGAATTTCCGGCGGATGCGGCATCGCGGCGGCCGGGCTCGCCCATGGTCGCGTCGTCCGATCGCACCGCCACCGTGACCATCCTCCCGGTGATCCGTATCGAGCGACACGCCGAAGCCGGCAGCGATGGCGGGCCCAAGCAGGGCGATGCGCCCGGCCGGCGTCGCCGCCGCCGCGCCCGCTCCTGAACCGAAGAAGTTCATCGATGTCCGCGGTCGGCCGTCCGGTCCTGATCCGGGGTAGGGCCGCCCGAACGGGTCTGCTCCTGCCCACCCTGGCCGCACTCGTGCTCGGCGGCTGCGCCGGCGGTGATTTCGGCCGCACAAGGCGCGACTTCGTAACCGACGACATGCATCGCTGGATCGGCGCCGAAGCTACCGGCAGCATCGGCCTGAAGGCGTCGGCGTTTCAGCTCACCGACCAAGAGCGCAACATGCGCGACATGGCTTATCCGCTGATCGAGGCGCCGCATGCACGGCCCGCGTGGAAAAGCGTGTTCGGTGATTATCAGCCGATCGCCGCGCCGTGGCGGCAGCAGCCGCCGTTCGATCGCACCGCCTACGGCAAGCTGTTGATCGACGAGCCGCATCGCTCGCACTCATCGCGCTACAACGAGCTGATCCAGGACGTGCGCAACGACCTGACGATGTTCGAGCCGTTTCAGTTCACCGCGGCGCGGGTGCTCGAACTCGACCAGAAGCGCAACGCCAGCCTGAAATACATCGCCGATCTGTCGCCGGGCGAGCGCGACGACGCGGTGGCGCGGATGGAAGAGAACGCTCTGATCGTGCAGTGGGTGCAGCAGTGCCTGCGCCGACGCGCCTCGTCGTATCGCTGGGCGCTGGAGCGGCTGGTGATCATGGCGCCCGACGGCATCGCTGCCGACGCCGATCGCCTGATCGGCGAACTCGAATTGCAGGCCGCCAATCTCGGCCAATCGGCCAAGCCCGCTGCGCCGCAAAGCGGGGCAGTGGTGCGGAAGGGATAAGGCGTCTCAGCTCGATTTCGCTGCGGCGTCACTCTGCGACTTGCAAGTGGCGGCCTTCAGCGCGGCGCGGGCCTGCGGCATTAGGCCGGGCTCCGAAGCGAGCGCCTTCATCAAGATCAGGCCGGTGGCAGTGGGCGAGTCGATGATCAGGCGGTCAGCCGAGGTGACGTCTTCGTCTTCGGGCAGCTCGGCGTGCTGCTCGGCGGTCATCAGATCGAGCTCGATCACCTTGCGGCCGGCGGAGCGATCGTTGATCGCGTAGTAGGCGACTTCGTTGCGGGTGTAGAATGACACCGCGGTGTAGGCTTGGCTCACAGGTACCGCCAGCTTGATCGGGCCCTTCGACAGATCGTAGCGGCATACCGCCATCGCGAACGCCGGATCGAGCAGCGGCAACGGTGCGTTGTCGGGCGTGATCTCAGGCAACTGCGTCACCGCGTTGACCTGGGTCAGCGGCGCTAGCCGGGCGTAGGCGTCCTGGCCGGCGATCCGCGGCAGCACCAGGACGGTGACGAGATGCACGATGCCGCCGAGGACCAGTCCGGCAATGATGGCGATGGCGAAGCGGATCATGGGCAGCCGATGGTGGCGACCGCCGGCATCGGCGCGTCGCGTTGGGTCCGGGTGGCGATCCCGACCGGGGTGTCGTACAGCCGGAGCATCAGCCAATAGCGGTCGACGCCGCCGGTCGGCAGCCAATTGCCACCGCGGGCACGCGCCGCGATCCGAATGCTGAACTTGCCCTCGGCGTCACGAATGATCTCCTGGCTGGTGAAGCCGTAGCGCTCCAGCGTGTTGGCGACCAGGTTGCCGCGCGGATCGTACAGCGTCAGCGTCCAGAACCGCGCCGCCGGGGTGATGCCGCTGACTTCGACGTCGCAGCGGCCGTCGAGCGGACGCTTGCTATCGTCGGTGGTGGCGAGGAACGAGATGCCGTCACCGGCGCCGACCGGCAGCGCGCCGCTGCGCACGATCGCGGCGCGGGCGTAAGGATCGACCTCGGAGGTGCCGACCCGCGGCCGCGCCGTCCAGGCGCCGATCGTCAGTGTGCCGAAATCGGTACCGCGCGTCGCGGTGATCCAGGTGGCACCGATGCCGACGCCGGCGGCGATCAGCAGGGCCAGCAGAGTGAGGACGATCAGGCGCACGTCGCAACTATCCCCGATGTCATCGCAAGTCGCATCGCCGCGCTCAATTCTTCTGGGCCGCCGCAGCCGGGGCGGAGCCGGGCGCCGCCGCGGCCATGCTGTCGGTCAAGCCGACTGTCCCGGTCGACACCTTGCGACCAGTCACCGGTGCAGGGGCGGAATCGAGTGCACGGCTGGTCTCGTCGAGCATCTTCTCCACCCGTACCAGGATCTCGGCGCCGCGCCGCGTCAGCACCGGCGGCGGGGCCGCTTTCATTTCGGCGCTCTCGGCGCCCGCCGCGCGTTCGCCCGGTGTCGCCGGCAGCTTCTCGCCCATGCCGACGCCGGCGAGCTCCTTGACCTCGACGCCCTGATGCGCCGCCACCATGATGTCGTGCCAGGTTTGCGCAGGCAGCGAGCCGCCGGTCATCCGGTTGGTCGGCGAGTAGTCGTCGTTGCCGTACCACACCGCGCAAGCGAAGTTGCCGGTGTAGCCGACGAACCAGGCGTCGCGATACGCGTTGGTGGTACCGGTCTTGCCAGCCGCCGGAATGCCGTCGAGCCGCGCGCGCCGCGCGGTGCCCTCGGTGACGACGTGGCTCATCATCCCGGCCATATCCGAGGCGATGTTGGCTGGGATCGCGCGCCGTGGCTGCGGGCCGTCGCGGTCCCAGCGCCACACCAAGTCGCCGGCGCCGGTGCGGATCTCCAGCACCGCATGCGGCTTCACCGCCATGCCTTTGTTGGGGAAGGTCACATAGGCGACCGCGTGTTCGACGACGGTGACTTCGGTCGAACCGATCGGTAGCGACGGAGTATCGAGCAGCGGTGCGGTGAGGCCGAACCGGCGCGCGACCTCGACGATCTTGGCGCGGCCCTTCTTGGCCGAGTCCCACTGGTTCTTCGGATTGCCGCCGATCGCGATCGACAGCTTGACCGGCACCACGTTGATCGAGCGGGTGATCGCCTGGGTCAGCGTCACCGAGCCGGAATAAGAGTGACCGTAGTTTTGCGGGCACCAATTGCCGAGGCAGACCGGGCCATCGACCACGATCGAGGTCGGCTTGAAGCCGTTCAGCAGCGCCGTGGTGTAGACGTAAGGCTTGAACGACGAACCCGGCTGGCGATAGGCGTCGACCGCGCGGTTAAACTGGCTGGAGCCGTAGTCGCGGCCGCCGACCATGGCGCGGACGCCGCCATCGAGATCGGACACCACGGTGGCGGCCTGGGTCGCGTGATAGTCGCGGCCGAACTGCCGGAGCTGGTTCTCGATCGCGCTCTCGGCGGCGCGCTGCACGTTCATGTCGATCGCGGTGCGCACCACGAACACGCGTTCGGTGTACGACTTCGGGAAGGTGTCGACGATCTTGCGGACTTCGTCGAACGCCCAATCGAGATAGTAGTTCGGCGAGTTCTCGTCGCGGCGGTCGACCACCGAGGCCGGGTTACGACGGGCGCCGAACACCTGGCCCTCGGTCATGAAGCCGGCGTCGACCAGATTGTCGAGCACCTGGTTGGCGCGGGCGCGGGCAGCGGGCAGGTTGATGTGTGGGGCGTATTTGGTCGGGGCCTTGAACAGGCCGGCGAGCATCGCCGCCTCGGCGAGGTTCACGTCGCGCACCGACTTGTTGAAATAGAAGTGGGCTGCGCCGTCGGCGCCGAAGGTGCCGCCGCCCATATAGGCGCGGTCGAGATACAGCTTCAGGATCTCGTTTTTGGTCAGCCGGGTTTCCAGCCAGATCGCCAGGAACGCTTCGTTGATCTTGCGCTCGAGCGTGCGCTCGTTGGACAGGAACAGGTTCTTGGCGAGCTGCTGGCTGATCGAGGAGCCGCCCTGGCGCACGCCGCCCGCCTGAGCGTTGGTGACCAGCGCGCGCAGCGTGCCCGCGACGTCGATGCCGAAATGATCGTAGAACCGACGGTCTTCGGTCGCGAGGGTTGCCTTGATCAGGTTGTCCGGGAAGTCCTCGAGCGGGATCGCGTCGTTGTGCTTGATACCGCGGCTGCCGATCGGATTACCGTAGCGGTCGAGGAAGGTGACGGCGAGGTCGGACTTCTTCAGCCAGTCCTCGTCGGAGGTCTCGCGGAATGCCGGTTGCGCCAACGCCAGCAGCGCGACGAGGCCGAGCAGTCCGATCGAAGCGGCTTCCGACAGCGGCTCGATGAACACCCAGCGCTTCCAGCCGCCGACATAGAAGCGGTCCATATAGGTCGAGAACCGCTCCCACAGCTCTCGGATACCAACCGCCGATGAGAACAGCGTCGAGTCGAGCCGGGCGTCCAGGTCCAGAAACCAATTCCGGATCCGCTGCTTCCAATTGTCTGGCAGAATCTTCGGCACCGGGTTCGACCAATCACATCAGCACGCCGCACAGGCGCTGTTCGTCTTGCGCAATGTTGCGGCGATCGCAAGGCGAGGGCGACGAGCTTTGGGAATCTGATTCCTTCTACCCGAGCATGCCCGATAAACCAATGGTCGTGCAGGATTTTTCGGTGTAGCCGAACTGAAGGCGGGTGTTCCGGACCCTGCCATGCCGGCTAAGCGCTTGCGCCGCCGGGCAAACTCCCCCTAGAACGGCGGCCTCACCACCGCAAAGCAGCATCCAAGGCATGACCGCGCGCCCCAAGAAGCCGTCCGCGCAAGACGGTTTCTTCTGGAAGACCAAGACGTTGGAACAGCTCTCCCCGACCGAATGGGAGAGCCTGTGCGACGGCTGCGCGCGCTGCTGCCTGGAAAAGCTCGAGGACGAAGACACCGGGCGGATCTATTTCACCGAGGTCGGCTGCCGGCTGCTCGATGCGGGCGCCTGCGCCTGCCGGGACTATCCGAACCGGTCGGACCGGGTGCCGGACTGCGTGCGGCTCACCCCGAAAGAGGTTCGCGAACTGACTTGGCTGCCGCCGAGCTGCGCCTACAAGCTCGTGGCCGAGGGGCGCGACCTGTATTGGTGGCATCCGCTGATCTCCGGCGATCCGAACACCGTCCACGAGGCCGGGGTCTCGGTGCGAGGGCGGGTCGAGCGCACCGAGACCGAAATCCCGGTCGAGGAGCTCGAAGATCACATCGTGTCGTGGCCGGCGCTGCTGCCGAAGCGCGCCAAGCTCAAGCAACGGCCGAGGTAGCCCCCTTATCTTGCTGCCGGCGGCGCCCGCCGCCGCTCTATTGAAGGACTTGCATGACCGCGCTGATCATCATCGCCGTCGCCGGCCTGTGGGCCGGCGTTCAGAACACGCTCGCGGGTGGCGGGTCGTTCGTGACGTTGCCGGCGCTGCTGTTCGCCGGGATGACGCCGCTGTCGGCGAACATCACCTCAACGGTCGCGCTGTTTCCCGGCCAGCTCGCTTCCGGCTACGCCGGCCGCGGCATGGTGCGCGGCGTGGGCGAGGTCAGCTTCCGGGCGCTGGTGTTCACCAGCCTTGCCGGCGGTGCGGCCGGTGCACTCCTTCTGCTGATCACGCCGCCGACGGTGTTCGCCAAGATGATCCCGTGGCTGGTGCTGTTCGCCACCGCGATGTTCGCGTGGGGCAGCTTCGGCCGCAAGCCGACCGCGCAAGCTGGGCAGGTCGGCGCGCCGGTGCTGATCGGGATTCAGTTTCTGATCTCGGTCTATGGTGGTTACTTCGGCGGCGGCATCGGATTCCTGATGATGGCGGCACTGTCGATCGCCGGCATGACCGCGCGCAACGCCGGCGCCACCAAGAATGCGCTGGCGGCGGCGATGAACGCCTCGGCGGTGGCGATGTTCGCGTTCTCGCCCGAGGTGAAGTGGCTGGAGGCGCTGGTGCTCGCGGTGTCGTCGACGGTCGGTTACTTGCTCGGCGTCTGGGTGCTGCGCCGGGTCAACGAAACCATGCTCAGAATCGGCGTTGTCGTGCTCGGCATCGCGCTGACGATTGGGCTGTTCTGGCGGCAGATGTAGCCGGCCAATCCCGGTTACTGATCCAGTACCGGCATCACAAACTTCATTGGTAACTCATCGGTGATGCACGGAGCTTGTTCGCGCTTGCGAACGAGCCCGTCGCGCGCGCCGAAACACGCGCCAACTTATTCGTTGCCAAGGCAACTGATCTGTGAGAATTGTTCTGAACAAGAGCGACACAGTCGCCGGTTCGGGGAGGAGCCATGCTCGGCAGCACAGCGGCCGGCTGTCGCGGAGACGTGTCCGCGATTAGGCGCAAGCAGGATGCACGGCGTGTAGCGCCGCGCGGCGGTTCAGGTGGTTTCGCCGGTGACCGCGCCGAGATTGTTGTGCAGCCGGCGCAACAGGTCGATCAACACTTCCTGCTCGTCCGCACTCAGGCACGACATCAGCTTCCGTTCGCGCTCCAGCGCGGCGACGATCACCTTGTCATGGGTGGCGCGGCCTTTGCCGGTGAGCGAGATCGAATGCGTGCGGGCGTCGTTCGGATCGACGCGGATGGTGATCAGACCGCGCGACTGCATGTCGGACAGCGTGCGGCTGACCGGTCCCTTGTTGAAGCCGATCACCTGACAGATCCGTGCCGCCGAAATGCCGGGCTCGATCGCCAGCAGCGACATGATCCGCCATTCCGTGACGTTGACCCCGAAATTGCCCTGGTAGAACGCCGTGGCGCTGTTCGACAGTTTGTTGGCGATGAAGGTGATGAACGCCGGAACGTAGCGCTCCAGATCGAGCGTGAGGCCTTCCGGGCTCGGCGCGGCCGCGGCAGATCGTCGGGATTTTGGCGGGCGGGATGCACCAGTCATGGGGATGTCGGCGGCGAATGCATGCGCCGACATAAGGACATGCCACGGCATTTCACAAGTGGCGATTGAGGAGGACAACATGACCACGGCTCCCTCATCGGTGCCGGTTACCACGCCGTTCCAACACGGCGCCGGTGTTCCGCATCTCGGTATCGATCCGTTCGCGCTGGACTACTTCGCCGATCCCTATCCGGAGCAGGAGACGCTGCGCGAGGCGGGTCCGGTGGTGTATCTCGATAAGTGGAACGTCTATGGCGTCGCGCGTTACGCCGAGGTCTATGCGGTGCTCAACGATCCGCTCACCTTCTGCTCCAGCCGCGGCGTTGGCCTGAGCGATTTCAAGAAGGAGAAGCCGTGGCGGCCGCCGAGCCTGATCCTCGAGGCCGACCCGCCGGCGCATACCCGCACCCGCGCGGTACTCAGCAAGGTGCTGTCGCCGGCGACGATGAAGCGGCTGCGTGACGGCTTCGCGGCGGCGGCGGACGCCAAGATCGATGAACTGCTGGCCCGCGGCGGCAGTATCGATGCGATCGCCGATCTTGCCGAGGCCTATCCCTTGTCGGTGTTCCCCGATGCGATGGGCTTGAAGCAGGAGGGGCGCGAGAATCTGCTGCCCTATGCGGGTCTCGTGTTCAACGCGTTCGGGCCGCCGAACGAACTGCGGCAGAGCGCGATCGAACGCTCGGCGCCGCATCAGGCCTATGTGGCCGAGCAGTGCCAGCGGCCGAACCTTGCCCCCGGCGGGTTCGGTGCCTGTATTCACGCATTCAGCGACACCGGCGAGATCACGCCCGAGGAGGCCCCGCTGCTGGTGCGGTCGCTGCTCTCGGCGGGCCTCGACACCACCGTCAACGGCATTGCTGCGGCGGTGTACTGCCTGGCGCGTTTTCCGGACGAGTTCGCGCGGCTGCGCGCCGATCCGTCGCTGGCCCGCAACGCCTTCGAAGAAGCTGTGCGGTTCGAGAGCCCGGTGCAGACCTTCTTCCGCACCACCACGCGCGACGTCGAACTTGCGGGCGCCACGATCGGCGAGGGCGAGAAGGTGCTGATGTTCCTCGGCTCCGCCAACCGCGATCCGCGGCGCTGGGACGATCCAGACCGCTACGACATCACACGCAAAACCTCGGGCCATGTCGGCTTCGGCTCGGGCGTGCACATGTGCGTCGGTCAGCTCGTTGCCCGGCTGGAGGGGGAGGTGGTGCTCGCCGCGCTGGCTCGGAAGGTGGCGGCGATCGAGATCGCCGGGCCTTTGAAGCGCCGCTTCAACAACACGCTGCGCGGGCTGGAAAACCTGCCGATCCAACTGACGCCTGCCTGAGAGAGCACCATGCCGAGTATCACGTTCATTCTTCCCGATGGCGAACGCCGCACCGCCGAGGCCGCGGTCGGCGACACCGCGATGTATGCCGCGCTGAGCCTGGGGCTCGACGGCATCGTTGCCGAATGCGGCGGCAACGCCGTCTGCGCGACCTGCCACGTCTATGTCGACGAGGGGCTGAGCAAGCTGCCGCCGGTCGACGGCAACGAGGACGATCTGCTCGACGGCACGGCCGCCGAGCGGCTGCCGAACAGCCGGCTGTCATGCCAGATCAAGCTGTCTTCCGATCTCGATGGCCTGATCTTGCGAATTCCGGATCGTCAGGTCTGAGCAGCGCTACCGTAGGGGGCAACGACCCGCTGCGGCCCACTCAACAAACAATCAAAACACCGAGGGAGAAACCAAATGACACCAACCAAGGGCCTGCTGGGCCTTGCGGCCGCGTGCCTGTTGTGCGGCACCGCCAACGCCGAGATCTCCGGAAACGTCGTGCGCGTCGGCGTGCTCAACGATATTTCCGGCATTTTTCAGGATACCAACGGCATGGGCTCGGTCGAGGCGGCTCGCATGGCGGCCGAAGACTTCGCCGGCGGCGGCAAGAACATCAAGGTCGAGATCGTCTACGCCGATCACCAGAACAAGGCCGATGTCGGCAACGCCATCGCGCGCCGCTGGCTCGACAACGAGGGCGTCGACACCATCGTTGACGTGCCGAATTCGGCGGTCGGGCTGTCGATCAACACGCTGCTGCGCGGCACAAAGATGACGTTCCTGGCGTCGTCGACGGCGAGCTCCGATCTCACCGGCAAGGCCTGCTCGCCCAACACCATCCAGTGGGTCAACGACACCTGGGCGACCGGCAACACCACCGCCGCGGCGATGATGCAGCGTGGCGGCAAGGACTGGTACTTCATCACGGTGGACTACGCGCTCGGCAAGGGCATCGAAGCCGAAGCCGCCAAGTACATCGAGGCGCATGGCGGCAAGGTGCTCGGCTCCGCCAAGCATCCGCTCGGCACGTCGGACTTCGCCTCGTTCCTGCTGCAGGCGCAATCTTCGAAGGCCGGCGTGATCGGCCTCGCCAATGCCGGCGGCGACACCATCAACAGCGTCAAGCAGGCGGCGGAATTCGGCATTCAGCAGAGCGGGCAGAAGCTGGTTGCGTTCCTGTTGTTCATCAACGACATCCACGGCATGGGCCTGAAGGTGGCGCAGGGCCTGCAACTGATGGAGGCGTTCTATTGGGACATGAACGACGACACCCGCGCCTTCGCCAAGCGGTTCGCGCAGCGGCCCGGCATGAACGGCAAGATGCCGAGCGGCAACCAGGCCGGCGTCTATGCCTCGACCTTGGCCTATCTCAACGCCGTCGCGGCCACCGGAAGCGACGATGCCAAGGACGTCGTCCCGCAGATGAAAAAGTTCAGCGGCAAGGACAGACTGTTCGGCGACGTCACCATCCGCCAGGACGGACGCGTCGTGCACCCGATGTATCTGTTCGAGGTGAAGAAGCCGGAGGAGTCGAAGTATCCTTACGACTACTATCGCCTGGTTTCGACCATCGCCGCCGACAAGGCGTTCCGCTCGATCGCGGAAGGTGGGTGCGAGTTGGCGAAGTAGTATGCTCCTAGGCTGAATTCGAGGCGCGCGGCATGCCGGCGGCCGTGCCCCACGCAAAACCGTCATCCCCGCGAAGGCGGGGATCCAGTATCGCAGGGCGGCTGCTTTTAGCCCCGCGCTAACTGAGTGCGGATGACAGCAGAGCTCTGGGATACTGGGTCGCCCGGACGAGCCGGGCGATGACGCTTGGGGACGGGGATGAGTTGAGGCTCTAACGAGGTTCGGCTCGCTTCACGCCGATCTGCCAATAAACGACTGCCACCGCAACGGGCAGTGCGAGCGCGATCCAGGAGATCCAGTCCCACAGCCCGTCGCCGAGCAACGCTGTCGTGAGCCCGAGGGCGGTGATGACGCCGATCGCGAGCGGCGCGGCGAAGATTTGCGCGGTGGTGTGCGAGGCTCTGCGGGGCTTGCTCATGCCGGCCTCGCATCGGTCGATTGGACTTCCGCCGGCTGCGTTGCGGTCCGGCTGCGGGCATGGCCGCCGAAGCGCTGCTTTGCGACCCAGAGATAAAGTCCGGTGATCAGCACGACGATGCAGACGAGGTCGAGCAGACCCCAGACGATCTTGAGTGGCAGGCCACCATAGTCGCCGAAATGCAGCGGCCGCGACATCTGCAGCAGCGTCAAGTACCAAGGCATCTGCGGCACCAGCACCGGCACGGTTTGATCGACATCGACCAGCGTCGGGGTGGCGATCAGAGCCGTGAGCGCGGAGTTGCCCTTCATCCAGACCACGAGATGGCGGGGGCTCCCAAAATTCTCCGCGGTCGGCATCGTGATCGAGGAAAGACGCCCCTCCGGCATGGCGGCGCGAACCCGCGCGACCGCCTGATCCAGTGAGGACGGCTGGGCCACCGGCGCACCGCGATACGGTGCCAACAGAGGCGGCAGCACCTGGCCGCGCCAGTAGTCGTACATCGGCATCGCCAGCGTGTTGATCGCGCCTGTGATCCCGACCACGAACAGCCAGACTGTGGTGACGATGCCGAACAGATTGTGCAGGTCGAGCCATTTCAGCCGCCGCGAGCGCTGACGGACGGTGCCGAAGTCGAGCCGGCGCATGAACGGCGCGTAGACGACGACGCCGGAGACGATCGACACAACCAGCAAGAGGCCCATCGCGCCGAGGAACAATTCGCCCGGCAGCTCGAGCAGCATGTTCTTGTGCAGCAGCAGGATGATGTCCATCACGCCCTGCTGCGGCCGCTCTTCGCCGAGCACCGCCTTGGTGCGGCCGTCCATCACCAGGCGATAGAACTTGCCGCGCATCGGCTTTGGCGTCGGCGACATCGAGACCACGACCGTATCCGGTTGCTCGTCCCGCCAGGTGACGAACAGAACGTGGTCGCCGGGGCGGGCCTGCTGAGCAGCGCGCACAACGTCGTCGACCGGCGCGGCCGGCACGTTGCCCGGCAGGTTCGGCGCGGCGAATTGTTGCTGCGTCAGTTCCTCGATCTCCTCATGGAAGATCAACGGCAGGCCGGTGAGGCACAGCATCAGCATGAACAGCATGCTGATCAGCGAGGTCCAGGTGTGGACCTTGCTCCAGATCCTGAGTGCGCGTGTCCCGGTCACCAGCGATAGCTCGCGGTCGCGGTGACCACCCGCGGGGTGATGTACTGGCAGCCGCCGCTCACCGTACACTGCGCGTGGTCGTTATTGGCGATGTTCTTGACGTTGAGGGCCAGATTGATGCCCTTCGGCTGGCGATAATGCAGCCCGGCGTCAAACACCGTATAGGCGTCGTTGGTCAGCGTGTTGAGGATGTCCATGTAGGATTCACCAACGTAGCGCACGCCGGCTCCGAAGCCCCAACCGGCAAGCGGTCCGCTCTGCAGCGTGTAATCGACGAAGCCCGACGCCATGTTGCGCGGGATCTGCACCGGCACCTTGCCGATATCGCCGTTGTTGCTCTGGGTGTTCTTGACGTTCTGCAGCGTGTAAGTCGCCAGCAGATTCAGCCCCGGCATCGGTTTGGCGAGCAATTCGAGCTCGAGGCCGCGCGAATTCACCTGGCCGGTTTGGATGCTGTAGTTCAGATGCAGCGGGTCGGCCGTCAGCACGTTGTCCTGGGTCAGGTCGAAGACAGCCGCCGTGAACAAGAGATCTCGGTTCGGCTGGAACTTGATGCCGCCTTCGTACTGCTTGCCCTTGGTTGGCTTGAAGGCATTCGAGCTGAAATCGATGCCCGCCGTGGGCAGGAACGATTCGGAATAGCTGACATAGGGAGCAACGCCGCTGTCGAAGACGTAGGTGAGGCCGGCGCGCTTGGTGAAGGCGGTGTCGTCGTTCGGCTGCGGCACGCCGTTCAGGCGGTTGAGGGTGGTCTGCTGGGCGGCATCGTAGCGGCCGCCGAGCGTCAGGATCCAGTTCTGCAGCTTGATCTGGTCTTGCAGATAGATGCCGGCCTGGTTCAGGTTCTGCTTGTAGCTCTGCAGCAGCGTCGTCGGGATCACGATCTGCTGGCCGTAAACCGGGTTGATTCGGCTGAGCGATGGCGCGGTGCCACCGAACTGATCGCCGCTGAGTTGGAACGTCTGATAATCGGTGCCGATCAGCACGGTGTGCTGCAGCGGACCGGTCCAGGTCTTGGCGATGACGTGGTTGTCGATGTTGAAGGTGTCGCTGGTCTCCAGCACCTTGCGCGAGACCCGCGGAAATACGGTCTGGGTGTCGAGCGGGGTGCCGGCGAAAGTGATGTAGCGATATTCCAGGTCGACATGGCCGTAACGGGCGCGCGAGCGCACGATCAGATCGTCGCTGAAGCGGTGCTCGAACTGATAGCCGATCCGATATTGGCTCTGGTCGAAAGTGTTGTACGACGGATCGCCAAGAAACAGCGGCAGCGCCTTGACGTCGACAATCTTGCCGCCTCGCACGACACCGACCGATACCGGAAACGCGTTGCCGAATACATCGTGCTGATAATCGCTGAGAATCGTCAGCGAAGTGTCGTTGGTGGGGCGCCAGGTCACCGCCGGCGCGATATAGGCCCGGTCGTCCTTCACCTTGTCGGAGAATTTGGCGATCTGCGCGTCGGAATCCCGCAGCACGCCGGTCAGGCGATAGAGCAGGGTCTTGTCCTTGTCGATCGGGCCGCCGACGTCGAACGCGCCCTGCACCCGGTCGGCGGTGCCGACGAGGCCGACCACTTCGCCGAACGCCTGATCGGTCGGGCGCTTGCTGATCAGATCGATCAGGCCGCCGGGCGGGCTCTGGCCGTACATCACCGAGCTCGGTCCCTTGACGACGTCGACGCGCTGGACGCCGTAGGGCTCATTGCGGAACACCGAGAAATAGGCCGAGCCGTTGGCGGTGTCGCGCAATCCATCGCGGAAATTGGAGAAGCCGTTGGTTTCGAAGCCGCGGATGCGGGCCTGATCGTAGCGCGGATCGGCGCCGCCGGTCTGCACCGCGACACCGGCGGTGTATTGCAGCGCCTGCGCGACGGTGTCGACGCCGCGCGCGTCGAGATTGTCGCGGCTGATCACCGAAATCGATTGCGGCGTTTCGATCAGCTTGGTGTCGGTCTTGGTGCCGCTGGCACTGACGCTGGGGACGAAGCCCGGCACCGGATCTGTGCCGCGTTCGAACACCGCGCGCTGCGTGGGCTGCACTGGCTGCGGCGCTTGCGTGGCACGCTGCGCGGAGCGGCGCGACGGGCCCGCGGCGGCGCGATTCCGGTCGCGCGCAGGCTGCGCCTGGCGCCGGCTCGCCTCCGGGGCGGCGACTTCGACGGCGGGCAGCTGGGTCGCCTGCGGTTTGGCATCCTGCGCGGCGGCTTGCGCCGAGGGCCACACCACCGGTGAGATCAGCGCGCTGGTCAGCAGCAGCGCGTTGACCACAGAACTGCGACCGGCATTCACGCCGGCATGACCCAATTTCATCGCTTACCCCCAAATCGAGGCAGCGAAGTAATCGGATACGGCAACGTGTATCAACGCTGCTGCGAAGCTTTTGCGCGAAGCCAGTTTGGAATCTATCAAACGATATCAGGCGCTCGCGTGCGAACGATCCTGATGGGGCGAGTATCGCCTTGATTCAGTTGAACTGTGCGCGGCGGGACAGAGATGCGCGTTGCCGCACCATTCTTTTTGAATCGTTCAAATCACATGAGGTGAGTGGGGATGACTCGGCGATCGGTCCGAGCGGGACAGGTCGCCTCGATGACTTGCCGGCCTTTGCTGCCGCGCAAACCGGTTTTGCCGGGTGGTGAAATTCGGATAGTCTGTGGTCCGACGCGAGGGTGGGCGGGCGGATCTGGCATGGTACGGATTGCCATCGACACCGCCGATCTGCTGCCGGTCGACGTGGTGCTGGTCAGTCACATCGATGACGACCACCTCCATGGCATCCTTGATCTGACCGGCGAGCAGGGCAGTCCGGCGCCTGGGATCAGGCTGGCGGTCACGAGCCTATGGCACAACGGCTTCGACGACCTTCTGTCAACCAAGCCGGATGAACTGGCGAGCGGCTTCGGCACCGCCTCGATCCTCGCCGGGGCTGACATCAACATGTTCGCGGGCGGCGCATTGGCGAGACAGAGGAGGAGCTGCGGCGCACGCCGTGCTCGCCAACGTGCCGCAGGGCCGCACCCTGCGCGACGACGCTGCCGATCTCGGCTGGAAGCCGAACCACAAGTTCAAGGGCAAGCTGATCCTGACCGCTGCCGACGCCGCGCCGGTCGACCTCAACGGTGTGACTATCACCGTCGCGGGCCCGCTGCAGGACGAACTGCAGGCGCTGCAGGACATGCACGATCAGTGGCTGCGGCAACGCAAGGCCGACGGCACCCGTCCCACCGCGTCGGCGATGCTCGCAGCTTTCGTCGACAAATCAGTGCCGAACCTGTCGAGCATCGTGCTGCTCGCCGAATGCGGCGGCAAGACCATGCTGCTGACCGGCGATGCGAGGGGCGACAAGATCATCGAGGGGTTGGAGACGACCGGCAAGCTGGCCAAGGACGAGACGCTGCACGTCGATGTTCTCAAGGTGCCGCATCATGGCAGCGACAATAATATGGAGACCTCGTTCTTCGAACGCGTCACGGCCGGTCACTGCGTGTTTTCGGGGAATGGGGACCACGGCAATCCAGAGCGGGCTACGCTGCAGATGCTTCTGGATGCGAGGGGCGTGGCCGAGGACTACACGACCCATCAGACCTATCCGATCGAAGAGATCGATGCCGGCAGCGAGGCCGATTGGGTCAAGCAGCAGGCAAAGGAAGCCAATCGGGCGAAGCCGCCGAAGGGGGGGGCGTGCGGCCGGATTGGTCGGCCGACGAGCAGGGGCTGGTGGCATTTTTCGCCGACAACCCGCAGTTGGCCGCTAAAGTGAAGATCGTCGCCGACGGCAAACCGCACCTGATCGACCTGCTCGACAAGGCTGTCGTCTGACAGGACGGTCGGCGCGGCCAATGCCAGATCGTCGCCGTGCTGGCGTGCTTAGTCGCCTCCGTAAAACTACGATAGGGACATTCCCGGACTCGGGATTTGCCTAAATAGAACGCACACTAGAAGTGTGTCACATACTGAACATCCGCGATGCGGTTCGTCGCGGTCCCCTTCCTTGGGGCGTTTCCTCCCTAGACTTGGGCCCGGGCGCCGAATGGCGACCGGGCCTCTTTATTTGTTCTTCAATTATATCAGTCGCACCTGTTCGGGTGTCACGAATCCCACGCGCGCCTGGTAATGTCACGAGGCGAGGCAGCGGCAAAACTCCGGCAGTGCGCGATGCGTCACCGCCCAGGCCGCATTGTCGACCGCTGCGCCCTGCGACGATAGTTTGGCGATCACCAGCCGGTTCTTCGGATCGATGAACAGATTCTGTCCGTGAATTCCCATAGCGAACATCGTCTTCGGCTCATCGTGAATCACATACCAGCCGCCGCGATAGCTGAAATTCCGGTACGGGAACAATTTCTGCCACTCGCCCTGTCGCCACGCATCCTGGTCACCGCCGGTCCACAGATCGTCGATCCATGACGGCGGAACGATGATGCGGCCGTCACGGCAGCCGTCGTCGAGCATCATCTGGCCGATACGCGCGAAATCGCGTGCTACCATGCTGAAGCCGCCAGTGGCGCGAGCCTGGCCCTTCCGATCGGTGGTGATCGAGGCGGGCTGCTCGGCGCCGAGTGGCCGCCACAACAGGTCGGACACCAGCGTCGTAAAGCGGGTGCCGGTGGCGCGTTCGATCGCCCAGCCGAGCAGATCGGTGTTGGCAGAGACATAGCGGAATGCCCCGCCATGCGGCTGCGGCTTGATCGTGAAACTGCGATAGAACGTCTTCAGATCGGTCGGCGGTAAGTTCTCAGGGACTGGATCCCAGCCAGCGGCGGCCGCATAAGCGCGCTGGGCGTCGAGGTCGATCTGGATGCCGGTCCGCATGTCGAGCATCTGCCGCAGTGTCGCGCCTTGATAGGCGGTGTCTGCCACTTCCGGGATCAGCTTCGTCACCTCGGCGTCGAGCTGCAGATGGCCCCGCTCGCTGAGAATGCCGGCGATCAGCCCGGTGATCGACTTCGATGCCGACATGATAATATGCGGCGTCGCTGCAGTGGTGCCATTGGCGTAGGCCTCGATCGCGATCCTGCCGTCCTTGAGCACGACCAGCGCGTCGGTGTCGGTGGCAGCGAGAAAGCCTTCCAGGTCGAGTATTCCGCCGCCCTGGGCACGGACGCGAAACTCATTAAGCGCGCGCGGTGCAGCCGGCAGTGACCAAATATCGTCGGGCGCGTTGGCGATCGCCTCGGTGGGAATCAGGGCATCGATGTTGCGGAACGACCAGCGGCTGAACGGCAGCTCGCGCCAGTTCGCGAGCGTGGCGCCGGATGCGTCCTCCGGCGCGGCGAGATCGGAAGGGGACATGCGAACTCCAGGTGGGTACCCGGACGATGTAGGCGCTAGGCCGCCGATGGTCGATGTTGGTGGCCCATTCTCGGAAAGCGCAACTTGATTGTGTTGCTGCGCTTTCAGCGCAGCCTCACAGTCCCTGAAACTTGAACGGCTCCGCCGGCTTGAAGCGATCGTGCACCTCGCCCGAGAAGACGTTGCTTTGGCCGGGGCCGAGATCGAGCTTTTTCACCACGCCCTTGTCGGCCGCGAACTCGATCTTGGTGAGATCGACCCAGAACACGTTGGGCGTCAACGCGGATTCGAAGAAGTACAGTTTGCGTTTGTGGTCGGCGACGCTGCGCCAGCGGGTCGAGGAGATGTTCGGCTGGTCGGGCGTCGAGATGCCGAACGGCACCGACGCATTGCGGATCACGCTGAAAGCGGCGGCGATCGATTCCACCGGGTCGGGCGTCTTCGGAATGGCGCTGACATAGAACGAGGCCCGCGCGAAGCGATCGGCCGCGCGGTTGGTGCCTGGGAGCATCACCGTGCCACCGATCTGCTGCCAATACGAATTCAGCGCGAGCTGCTGATCGAAGGTCGGCGAATTGGTCATCACTTGGTATTGCCGGCCGTGATGGATCACCTGCTTGCCGTCGATGTATTCGATGATGGCGCTGTCGCCGGACGCATCCGACAACGACAGGTGCACGGTGGCGAGGCGTTGCTCGCCGGGCATCTTGTCGGTGACGACCGTGAACGGTTCCTTGGCCAGCGCTTCGACGGCTTCGGCCACAGTCGCAAAATTATCGAGTGCGTATTGAGGCCACAGCGACAGCGCCAGTCCCGGCTTGGAGCCATCGAACGGCGGATATTGCGATTCCGCCAGCCACAGCACGTCGGCGACGAGCCCCGCCTCGTTGATGCCGTCCGATGTCGCGACGTCGTAGGCCGACGCGATGACGCTGCCATAGCGTGCGGTCCATTGTGCCGAATTGGGGCCGGCCTCGCCGGAGCGCTTGATGCCGCGGGGGAAGATCCAGAGATTGGTGCCGATGTCGCGGGCCCAATCCATCGACCGCGCCGTGATCACCTGATTGTCAGCGCCGAGATAAACTAGACGGGTGCAGGCGTCGGCGACCGGCGGCAGTAACGATCCCGCGATGGCAGCTGCGCCGGCGCAGGTGGCGAGGAGACGTCGCTTGAAACCGATCATGCCTGACTCCAATCCCCACTAAGCGGGGGCGTATTTTGCCATGCGGAACATTCCGCCGATCGCTGATTATATCCCGAGTCCACGGACCAGCAGCGGTACGCGGTGCACCCATGCGCTGACGTTGCTGTCGTTCCAGCAGTGGATGCATTAGTAGGATACATCAGCGATTTCCCCCGCATCGTGTCAGCCTGACGAGATTCCGCGCCCGCATGAGCATGTCCGAACGCCAGAGCCGTAAACCTGCGGGCCCGCCCCACCATCTGCTGTCCGACGAAGCCGCCGCCGAACTCTCCAGCATTCCGACCGAAGTGATCAATCTCGGCGACGCCCCGCCGCCGGCGCCGGCCGGTGCGCTGACCCAGGGGGAAGTGCGCGCGATCTTGTTGAGCCTGCTGCTGGCGATGTTTCTCGCGGCGCTCGACCAGACGATCGTCGCCACTGCGCTGCCGACGATCGGGCGTCAGTTCGGCGATGTCGAAAACCTGTCCTGGGTGATCACAGCCTATCTGCTGTCGTCGACGGCGGTGGCGCCGGTGTTCGGCAGCCTCGCCGACATCTATGGCCGTCGCGTGATGATCATCGTCTCGCTCAGCCTGTTCGTCGCCGGCTCGGTGATGTGCGCGCTGGCGCCGAGTCTGCTCGTCCTGATCCTCGGCCGTGCTCTGCAAGGCCTGGGGGGCGGCGGCATTATGCCGATCGTGCAGACAGTGATCTCCGATGTCGTCAGTCCGCGCGAGCGCGGCCAGTATCAGGCTTATTTCTCGGGCGTGTGGGTGTCGGCCGGGATCGGCGGCCCGATCCTCGGTGGCTTCTTCGCCGAGCATCTGCACTGGTCGATGATCTTCTGGATCAACCTACCGCTCGCGATCGGCGCGCTGGCGCTGCTGCTGCCGAAGATGGCGAAGATCCCGGTGTATCACCGCCGCCGCAAAGTCGATTGGCTGGGCGGCGCCCTGCTGATGGCGTCGGCGATGGCGGTGATGCTGGTGCTGACCTGGGGAGGCAATCGCTTCGCCTGGCTGTCGCCGACGATCCTGGCGCTGTCGGGCGCGGCGGTGCTGCTGGCGGCGAGCTTCATCTGGCACGCGCTACGGGCGCGCGAGCCGTTCCTGCCGCTGCAATTGATGAGCGGAACGGTGGTGCCATGGGCGATGGCGGGGGGCGCGTTCACCATGGGAGCGATGATCGCGCTGACCGTTCACATGCCGCTGTACTACGAAGCGGTGTACCACCTGACGGCGAGCCAGTCCGGCCTCGCGTTGATCCCGATCGCGGCGATCTCGGTGTTCGGCGCAGCGTTCACAGGCCGGGCGATGGTGCATGTCGAGCGCTACAAGCGGATCGCGATTCTTGGTACCGGCTTTGCGGCGCTGATGGCATTGGCCATCGCGCTTTTGACGCCGCTGCCGCTGTGGCTATTTCTGACGCTGCTGTCGCTGTGTTCGCTCGGCCTCGGGACGGTGTTTCCGGTCAGCGTGGTGTCGATCCAGAACGCGGTGCCGCGGCCGCAGATCGGCACCGCGACCGGCGCGATGAACTTCTTCCGGGCCCTGATGGCCTCGTTCACGGTGGCGGCGTTCACAGCGATCCTGCTGGTCGCGCTCGGCGGCGACGTGCAGCTCGGCGGCGCCGAGCATCGCCACGTCGTCGGCAGTGTGGCGGCCGTCGAAATGGTGGCGGGGTTCCGCTGGGTGTTCGGCGCGGCTGCCCTGATGCTGGCAGCTTCGGCGCTCTGCATCATGGTGATGGAAGAGCGCAAGCTGGCCGGCCCCGAACCGACGCTCGCGCTTTCGGAATAGACTCCGACGCTCGGATTTACCGATACTCCACAATAGAAATATTGAGTAGTCTGCCGCACAACGGCCGTAAGCTCGGCGCAGGGCGTGAGCCGGCGCCGCGCCGGCGCGAGAGGCGGGTGACGGGATGGCATCCCCGGACGGTAGTGGCAGCGAGAGTTTCCGCACGCGGCGGCGCCGTAATCGCGCCCGTTTCGCACTGGCGGCGGTGCTGACCTTCATTCTGGTTGCGGTCGGCGTGCTCGCCTTGGTGTTCTACGAGTTACGACCCGTCAGCCTGAAGATCGCTGTCGGGCCGGGAGGCGGCGACGATCTGAAGCTGGTGCAAGCATTGGCCCAGAGTTTTGCGCGGGATCGCGCAGCTGTGCGGCTGGTGCCGTTGGTCACCGGTGGGGCGACGCCGAGCATCGAGGCGTTTCGCGACCACAAGGCGGACCTCGCGGTCACCCGGGCCGACCTTGATCTGCCTGCCGACGCGCAGGCGGTGGCGGTGCTGCGCAAGAACGTGGTGGTGCTGTGGGCGCCGTCGTCGGCCGGCAAGGGCAAGAAGTCGATCAAGACCATCACCGATCTGGCAGGCCGCCGGGTCGGCGTGATCGGGCGGACGCCGGCCAACGTCAAACTGTTCGACATCATTCTGGCCGAGTCCGGCGTCGCGCCCGACAAGGTCCAGAAGGAGCAGTTCGCTACCGGCCAGCTCGCCGAGATGGCGCGCGATCCTTCGCTCGACGCGTTCCTGGCGGTCGGGCCGCTCGACAGCAAGATCACCGGCGAAGCGATCGCCGCCACCGCGAAGGCGCGGGGCGAGCCGCGGTTCCTGCCGGTCGATGTTGGTGATGCCATCGCCAAGAAGTATCCGATCTACGATTCCGAGGAGATTCCGGGCAGCATCTTCTCCACCCAGCCGGCGCGGCCCGAGGACAAGGTCGATACCGTCAGCGTCAACCATCTGATCATTGCTCGGCAGTCGCTGTCCTCCGTGACGGTGACCAAGCTGACGCGGCAGATCTTCGCCGCCCGGCAGCAGATCGCCCGCGAGATGCCGCTCGCCGGCAAGATCGAAGCGCCGGACACTGAGAAGGACGCGGCGCTGCCGGCGCATCGCGGCGCCGCCGCGTTCATCGACGGCACCGACCGCACCTTCATGGAGCGTAACAGCGATTACATCTGGGGCTTGGTGCTGCTGCTGTCCGGCCTCGGCTCGGCCGGCGCCTGGTTTCGCAGCTATTTGACCCGCGACGAGCGGGAAGCCGGCGCCAAGATGCGCGACCGCGCGCTCGCCATGGTGGCCAAGGCGCGGAAAGCGGAGACGCTGGAGGCGCTGGACGCTTTACAGCACGAGATCGACAAGATCCTCCGTGACACGCTGGATTGCTACGACGACGGCGCGATCGAGGACCTTGAGCCGTTCAGCCTGGTGCTGGAGCAGTTCCACCACGCGGTGGTGGACCGTCGTGCCGCGTTGAGCGCTTCCGGCCCCGGGCTGGTTCCGGCTGATCCGGCGACACTGCCGGCCGCCCGCGCCTGATCGCTCGCAGTAACGGGATGCCGTCAAGATTCCTGTAACTTGTCACATCTACGGTTCCAGCCTGCTCTGGAAGAACCCGGGGCGATGTGGTCGCGAACCCAGGAGAGTGCCGTGCGACGCCTGATTTCCCGCTTCTGGGCTGACACACGCGGCGCCACTGCGATCGAGTATGCCATGATCGCCGCCGGCCTCAGCATCGTGATTCTCGGCGTCGTGACGACGCTCGGCAACAGTTTGGCGGGCAAGTACACCTCAGTCAGCGACGCACTGAAGTAACTTTCACTCTCCGTACCGCAGGCCATCCGACTTTCGAGTGTCGGTCCGCGTCGGCCTGGTCAGGCTCCGCTGAAGCCGGATCGGCGCGTGAGGTGCCAGCAAGCTTCGTCACACTTGCTGAAGGCCGTCTTATCCTTACCGAATGCTTAACCTCACGAGACGGAGGCTCCGTTGCCTCGTCGGACGTCGCGATGGTTAACCGCTTCTTCGGCGTTCACGGCTAACCGTTTGGGTTCGTCGTCCGACAGCCAACCGAAGGTCTGAAGCATGCGGCTCGCCGGCACATCGCCCTTAGGCGATGCACGATCGGGAACGGGATCTTGGTCCGCCGCCGATCCGTCGGGCGAACCGCTGGCCCGAATTCTCCTGACCTTTGCTGTCGCGCTCGGGGCGACCGCATTCTCGCCGCTGCTGCATATCGCCAGTCCTGTTCTTGCAATTTCCGTCGAGACGCTGATCGCGGTCGCGATTGCACTGCTCATGCCGGCGCAGGGGCCTGTGATCGCGATCTTCGTGCTGATGTTTCAGAACGTCTTCGTCTCGCTCTATTCGTCGCTGCTGACGGATCCGTCCGAGCTTGAGATTCTGAAAGGCTATAACTTTCTGATCTGCGCGGTAATGTGGCTGGTCGCCTTCGTGCTGTCGATCCTGTCACGGCGATCGCCTGGTCTGAACCGCATGCTGCTGGCGAGCAGCGCTGTGCTGGCGGTGATGGGGATCTACTTCGTGATCGGCCTTGGCCGTGAGCCGAAGGCATCGGCCATCTATCTCCGCAACATAGGGCTGCCGCTGCTGCTGTTTCAGCTCGCGCTGCTGGCGGCTGCGAACGATCGGATTCGGGTGACGCCCTATATCGTCATTATCGCGGTGATGGTCCTGATCTGCGGTGCCGTCGAATTCCTGTTCCGCGATACCTGGCTCGCTCTCACCAATGGTCATGCCTACTGGCGGCTCGAAGAGATCAAGGCGGCGAAATCCGGCGTGTGGGAACGCGAGATGCGCACAACCGGAAAGGTCATCGTCGGCATCAAGGATCTGTTCGTCATCGACTTCTTCAACACCTCGCTGCTCAGCGGTTTTGGCCTCGGCCAGATGCTGCGGCTGTACGGACCGAACATCAGCCCGGTCAGCTTCGCCTACGGAGTCGGCTTCTTCTCGCTGTTTCTGTTCGCCATTGGTCGTGCCGGTCTCGGTGCGTTGGCATTCGTGTTGATGCTGTTATGCGGCGTCAAAGGCGCGGCGATCATGGTGCTGTTTGTCGGTGCCGCATGGATCGGTACGATCCTGATCGGCCCGGTGTTGGTTTTGCTTGGAGCTATCGTGGTGCTGGCTGTCTATGCCGTTCTGGTGATCCACAGCGGCCTGAAGATCGGCGACTACCACGTCATCGGCCTGATGGGCGGGTGGAACGGGTTTCTCGCGGCGCCGCTCGGCCGCGGGCTGGGATCCGGCGGCAATCTCACCGAAGGATTCTCCGGCATCAATTGGCAGGCTGCCCAACAGGCAGGTGCGGTCGAAGGGGCAGCCGAAAGCTCGGTCGGTGTCCTGCTGTATCAGATGGGTGTGGCGGCTCTGGTTCCGCTGGGCTTCTACGCGGTTGTCGCGTGGTGGTGCTGGCGGCTCTACGCCCGGTCCGGCATCCTGCTGCTGGGCATGGCGGCATTTGGCATCCTGGTGGTGCTGACCAACGGCCTGTTCCAGGAAGAGGCGCTGTTCGCGCCGCCGGCGATGGGCTTCATGATGCTGCTCGCCGGTCTGTTGCTCGGCAGCCAGATCCGTCACGACCAGCATCTGCCGGGCTCGGGCGTTCTAAGAAAATAATCCTTGACAACGTGACGCTCTCCGGGTAGCTTCCGGCCATGCTCCACAATTGGGTTCTGACGCAGCCGTTGCTGATCGCTTGATCAGCGGGTGATGAGCGACGCTGCATCGCGGCCTGGTGTCGCTGGTTGTGATCCTCGTACCAGTTGATTGCGCCAAACCCTGGTCGCGTCCGGTGTTCCACGTTCCTTGCCGCCCACGACGACAGAATCGTCACGGAACGGGCGTCGGGATCATGCGTTGGCCGATCGACAGCGCTCAACACTGAGGAGGGATCATGGCGACACGTGAAGAAGGTCGAATCGTCGAAAATCCGGTCGAGGCACGGCAAGGCGAGCGTGGTCCCTCGGTGCTTGCGCTGCTGACAGTCAGCACGGGCTTGGCCGTACTAATTCTGGGCGTGATCTGGTTCGCTTGGTTGTAATAGCCCGGAGTTGTAATAGCCTTCCGCGAAGCAATCTCGGCCATGTTCCGTTCGAGTTCGTATCGGTAGTCTTACCTGGCCCGATATTAATCGGTTATTTCGGAGTTCCCGCTCAAAACGGTACCCATTTTCATCTTCCACCCTGAGGTGCCGCGAGCCGGGAGAAACCATGTTCGGTCGTAAGTCCAAGAGCGATGCCGCAGCCTTGACGCTGCTGGCGACGAAAGCAGTCCGCGCGAACATCATGGTGTCGGACCCAGAACTTGATATCGTTTACATGAACGACTCGGTGACTTCGCTGCTACGCGACGCCGAGAGCGATCTGCGCAAGGAGCTGCCGAAGTTCAATGTCGACACGCTGATCGGCACAAATATCGACAACTTCCACAAAAATCCCGGCCATCAGCGCCAGATGCTCAAGAGCCTCGCCTCAGTGCATCGGGCAACGATCCAGATTGGGCCGCGGATTTTCGATTTGATCGCGACGCCGATCAACAATGCCGATGGCAGCCGAGCGGGGGTCGTGGTCGAGTGGGCCGATGCATCGATCCGGCTGCAGAATCTCGATTTCGCAGGGCAGGTGGCGGCGGCCAACCGCTCGCAGGCGGTGATCGAGTTCAACATGGACGGCACGATCCGGACCGCGAACGAGAATTTCCTGAAGACGATCGGCTACACGCTCGACGAGATCAAGGGCGAGCACCACAGCATGTTCGTCGAGCCGGCCGATCGCGACAGCGCGGCGTATCGCGAGTTCTGGGCTGCGCTCAATCGCGGTGAATACCAGGCGGCCGAATATAAGCGGATCGGCAAGGGAGGCCGCGAGATCTGGCTGCAGGCATCCTACAATCCGATCTTCGATGATAAGGGGCGGCCTGCCAAGGTGGTGAAATTCGCTACCGACGTCACCGAACAGAAACTGCGCAACGCCGATATGGCCGGCCAGATCGCCGCGATCGGCAAGTCGCAGGCAGTAATCGAATTCGACATGGACGGCACGGTGCTCACCGCCAATGACAACTTCCTGCGAGCGTTGGGCTACTCACTCGCCGAGATTAAGGGCCAGCCCCACAGTATGTTCGTCGACCCGTCGGAGCGCGCCGGCGCGGCGTATCGCGAGTTCTGGGCCTCGCTCAATCGCGGCGAATACCAGGCGGCGGAATACAAACGGATCGGTAAGGGCGGCCGCGAAGTTTACATCCAGGCATCCTACAATCCGATCCTCGACCTCAACGGGCGACCGTTCAAGGTGGTGAAATTCGCCACCGACGTCACCAAGCAGGTGCTGGCCCGCATCGGTAACGAACGGGTGCGCGGCATGATGGAGACGGTGGCCGCTGGCGCGGAGGAGCTCAACACTTCGGTACGTGAGATTTCCTCGACAATGGCCAAGTCGCGCGAGACCGCGGCCGGCGCCGTCGACCGCGTGTCGAATGCCGATGCGCAGGCGCAGCGCCTCACCAGCGCCGCGCAATCGATGAGCGGCATCGTGGAGCTGATCAATAACATCACCGGCCAGATCAACTTGCTGGCGCTCAACGCGACGATCGAGTCGGCGCGCGCCGGCGAGGCTGGTCGCGGTTTTGCTGTGGTTGCCGCCGAGGTCAAGAACCTCGCCAATCAGGCCAAGCAGGCGACCGACAAGATCGGCGAGGAAATCAGCAGCCTCAATTCGATCTCCGGCGATGTCGCGATGGCGCTGAATGCCATCAAGCAGGCGATCAACGAGGTCAGCGAGTATGTGACTTCGACCGCCGCAGCGGTCGAAGAGCAGAGCACCGTGACCAGCGAGATGTCGAGCAGCATGCAACGCGCGGCCGTCGAGGCGGCGCGGATCGCCGCCGGCTGAACCATCGTCTGAGCTTTTGGAGCGGAGGCCCTGCGCCGCGCGGACATCGCGCGACCGGGGCCTTCGTGTTTTCGGCCGCGTCGAGCCCTGGGTGCGGCGCTGTGTACGTTTGATTATTTCCAGTCGAATGGATTTTCCGATGTTCGATCGTCTCAAGGCCTTTCTCACCGTCCCGGAAGCCAAGACGTCGCGAACCGCGCAGTTACTTGCGGTGGGATTCGGCGGAGTGGCGCGATTTACCCCGCGGGACTACGCCGGGCTGGCGCGTGAAGGCTACGTACGAAACGCGATCGTGTATCGCTGCGTGAGGCTGGTGGCGGAGAATGCCGCAGCCTGCGTGTTCGGCGTATTCGACGGCGCGCAGGAGAAGGAGGCACATCCGCTCGCTGCTTTGTTGGCGCGCCCCAATCCTCGCCAGGATGGCGCCGCGCTGCTGGAGACGCTGTATGCGCATCTTCTGCTCGCGGGCAATGCCTATATCGAGGCGGTGACGCTCGGTGAGGCCGTGCACGAGCTCTACGCGCTGCGGCCCGATCGCATCAAACTGATCCCGGGCGCCGATGGCTGGGCGGAGGCGTATGATTACAGCGTCGCCGGCCGCACCGTGCGGTTCGATCAGCATGCCGCTTCGGTTCCGCCGATTCTGCATCTGACGTTTTTCCACCCGCTCGACGACCATTACGGCCTGGCGCCGCTTGAAGCTGCCGCGGTCGCGGTCGACACCCACAACGCGGCGGCGCGCTGGAACAAGGCGCTGCTCGACAATTCCGCACGGCCTTCGGGCGCGCTGGTCTACGCCGGCCCGGAAGGCGCCGTGCTCAGCGAGAATCAGTTCGAACGGCTGAAACGCGAATTGGAGCTCACATACGAAGGTGCCGCCAATGCCGGTCGGCCGCTGCTGCTTGAAGGCGGGCTCGAATGGAAGGCGATGGCGCTGTCGCCGAAGGACATGGATTTTCTCGAGGCCAAGCACGCCGCCGCGCGCGAGATCGCGCTGGCGTTCGGCGTGCCGCCGATGCTGCTCGGCATTCCAGGCGACAACACGTTCTCGAACTATCAGGAAGCCAACCGCAGCTTCGTGCGCCAGACCGTGCTGCCGCTGGCGACGCGCGTCGGCAATGCTCTGGCGCAGTGGCTGTCGCCGCAATTCGGAGACGGTGTGCGCCTGGTGATCGATACCGACCGGATCGACGCGCTGTCACCCGACCGCACCGCGCTGTGGGACCGAGTCACCCGCGCGCCGTTCCTCACCCTGAACGAAAAGCGCGAAGCGGTCGGCTACGCGCCGATCGAAGGCGGGGACGGGTTGGGGTGAGGGGGCGCCGAAGCGCGATAGGCCCGGGTGCTAGTCACGATCGCCCTCACTAGCTACGACTTAAGCGGATAACGACGATGAATGATAACGAGTCAGCGTGGCTCTCGCATCAGCGCGCGCGCGCTGGATGCGGCCTGATGCGCATCGCTTCGTGCGGCCTGATGCAGACCGCTGGATCAGGCCGGATGTAGTACGCTTCCTGAAGCCCGGCGTGAGTTCATCGGAAATGTTCACAGCGCTGGACCGCAAGTTCAATCCGAACCAACCCCGGATACCTGCTGGCCACACGGGCGGTGGACGATGGACAGATGGAAGTGGGCCAGTGGAGGCGCCGCCGGAAGCCGAGCTCGCAGACAGTGATATCTCGGCCGACGCAAACTCCGCGCTCGCATTTGGGGCTCAAAGCCCAGCCGACCTGAAATCCTGGCTGAAGCACCTTGATGATCTGGCCTGGAAGGATCCACGGCCGATCCCCAACTCCGAAGCAACCGACGTCGGCGACAACCTCGAAGAGGTTCAAGGCCGTCGACCGCCGCTGTCCACCTGGTTTCCGGGGGCGTCGACAGAGCAGTTGGTCCGTTTGGATCTGGCGACATCCCGCGGCGAAGCGGCTCTGGCCGCAATCCGCCGCTACGATGAGGACTGGAGACCGCGAGAGCTCAGCTTCGAGTCCTTCGGGAGTATCAATGGCGCGATCGCTAAAGCCGAGGCGCGCGCAAGGGAATCGGAGATCTATCTCGAGCGACTTCGAACCGGGATCGGCGGTAATCTGGGGCCGCCACTCGATCCGTCGCCCAGCAATCGGATCCCGGAGCTCGGCCCCTGTGATGGGACGTCATGGATCAATAGTTATCGAATATATAATAATAGGGCAGATCTATTTGGTCGACCTATCTGGCCGATGGATAAAGGGACCGTTGCGGTCGCAAGGATTGAAGGCGACGTATACTTCGGCGTCAACTCGCATGCGCCAGGTTACAGCAATGCCGATTGGAATCTGGCTGCAGGACTGCGCGATCAGATGGCTGTCGAGCACCCTGAATTGATCAGGGGAGAAAATACGGGATCTCGACCACTTGATGCTGTGTTTCATGCAGAAGCCAATCTTCTCATCCGAGCGAGTCGATATATTGGTAGTCTGGTGGATCGGCCCATCGAGGTGCAAGTCGATCAGCCCGTTTGCTGGAGCTGTGAACAGGTGTTGCCGAAACTCGGACTGCAATTGGTCAATCCGTATGTCACGATCCGCGAGCCCAAATCAAGCCGGGCGAGCGTGATGTGGAAGGGCGAATGGCAAGTCTGGAGAAGGAAGTGAGGAAGCGGATCTACTTTCGAGATCTGGATCCGAACGGGTGGCCGAACCCCGGTGAGCTCGCGCCTTACTTCCTGGTGCCGGCCGAGAATCCGTGGGCTCCCGATCCGCACGGAAACGACGAGTTTGGGCTGGAGATTTCGGGATTGTACGGCACCGACGGCCACCCCGGGATCGATCAGGTCACCGCGCGCCTCACGATGGTGGGCACGCCGGATTTCGGCATTTTCCTTTACTACCGCAAGTGGGATGGCCGGATCAGGCAGCCGCTTGATTGCTACTCCAAGGGTGACATGAGCCGGATCAAGGAGTGGTTGCGGACGCTGCAAGGCGATTTGCGGCCGATCGGTCTGTTTATTCCCTACCCGCAAGCGTGGCCCGCTGTGAAGGAGTTCATGGAGCGGGACGGCGAACTACCGACCAGCATCGAATGGGTCGACGGCAAGGATCTTCCACCGAAAACCTTTCGTTTCCCGGGTTTCTTCAAACCGGGGCCGGAGCCACGCGTATTGCGGGATGAAGATATTAACGAGCAGCCACCCGGCGATGGCTTCAAGTTCTTGCACCGCTGAGCTGCGAGCGCAGAACGTTTCTCTGCTGATGCCGAATAACTGACGGCGGGTGGACGACTCCCCACTACGCGGGTGTCTGCGGGCGAGATGCCGATGTCCGATCTGATCAAGATGTTTTCCGAGCGCGGGGACCTCGCTCACGTGGCTTTGCTGCTGTGGGCAGTCGGGGCCAGTTTGGGACTTTGGTTCGTGCTGCGGGAGTGGGCGGCGGCGGTGCGGCGGTTTGATGATTTCGTCCACGCGCTCGACCTGTTCAACCGCCGCGCGCGGCGCCGGACGCACGATGAGGAGTAGGGCGATGCAGCGGCTGTCGACTGTGCTGAACCGGGGCCACGCCGAGACCAAGTCGGCGCGCGATCCACAGGCGATCTTCCGCGAATTCCTGGCGCACCTGTCGGGCGCGCAGCATAAGCCGGTGCCACGGCGCGCTGCGCCCAAGCCGCCGCGCAAGCGGTCGGCCAAGCGGGCGAAGTAACCGCTCGGTAAAACCCGCGAAGTAACCGCCGCGAACCAGCGGCACCCGCCGCGACCGACATCGTTCACCACCACGCTCTCCACCATCGCCATCCGCACTCACTCGTATCTTGCGAGGCCGCTCATGCTTGCCCCGTCGCCTGCGCTCGCCCCGTTGCTTTCGCCTGCGCCGCTGCCGGCGCGGCTGTCGCTCGCCGAGGACGGCAGCATCGACGGCTATGCCAGCCTGTTCGGCGAGATCGACCAGGCCCGCGACATGGTGATGCCGGGCGCCTTCACCCAGACGCTGAAGCAGCGCGGTTTGCGTAAGATCCCGATGCTGTTCCAGCACGATCCCGCCGAGCCGGTCGGCGTCTGGCTGGAGCTGGCGGAAGATCTGCGCGGCTTACGCGCCCGCGGCCGGCTGATCCCGGATGTGGCGCGCGGCCGCGAGCTGCTGGCGCTGCTGCGCGCCGGCGCGATCGACGGGCTGTCGATCGGCTATCGCACCGTGCGCGGCCAGATCGACCCGCGGACGCGGGTGCGGCGGCTGTACCAGGTCGATCTCTGGGAGATCTCGATCGTCACCTTTCCGCTGCTGAACGGCGCGCGCATCGCCACCGTCAAGCAGACGCCGCGGCCTTCGCCGCAGCGCGTCGCGGCGGAGGCGGCGTGGCGCCGCGTCCACGACGCGGCAGCGATCCGTTCCGGCGATGCCGCGGAGGCACCGGCATCGCCGATCCGGCGCGGGAGGATCGCGGCGACGCTGTCCACCCGCGCCGGCCGCAAACAGGCGCTGGCGAGTATCAGCCGGCGCAGCTGAGCCGTGCGCAGGCCCGACCGCCGATCCGGGGGCCAAGTAACACCCGCCGTGCCTTGCCCCTCACCCCAGCCCTCTCCCCGCAAGAGGGCGGGGAGAGGGGGCCGGCTGCGGCGCGGGGCGACGCGCCCGATCGCAACAAACACTCCATCCCCCACGAAGGACCAGCCGATGACCACGTTCGACCATGCTCCCGAGACCAAGGCCGGCTTTGCCGGCGACGATGCGCAGCAGGTGTTCGATGCCTTGATGCGCGCGTTCGAGGACTACAAGGCCGAGAACGACGCGCGGCTGAAGGCGATCGAGACCGGCAAGGGCGACGTGCTGGCCGAGGAGAAGCTGGCGCGGATCGACGCCGCGTTGGATCATCAGCAGCGCCGGCTCGACGAGCTCGCGCTCAAGGCGGCGCGGCCGCAGCTTGCGGCGGAGCGGCCGCAGCCGGCCGCCGATCAGCGCGAGCACAAGAGCGCGTTCGAGGCCTATGTGCGCACCGGCGAGGCCGCCAGCCTGCGCCGGCTGGAGACCAAGGCGCTGTCGGCGGGCTCGGCGCCCGACGGCGGCTATCTGGTGCCGACCGAGCTCGAGCAGTCGATCAGTTCGCGGCTCGCCGCGATCTCGCCGATCCGTTCGCTGTCGACCGTGCGCGAGATCTCCGGCGGCGTGTACAAGAAGCCGTTCGTCACCGCCGGGCCGGCGACCGGCTGGGTCGGCGAGGGCGACGCCCGGCCGCAGACCAATGCGCCGTCGCTGGATGCGCTGTCGTTTCCGGCGATGGAGCTGTACGCGATGCCGGCCGCGACCGCGACGCTGCTCGACGACTCTGCAGTGAACATCGACGACTGGCTGGCCGGCGAGATCGACCAGGCGTTCGCCGAGCAGGAGGGCATCGCCTTCGTGTCCGGCGACGGCGTCAGTAAGCCGAAGGGCTTCCTCGCCGTGCCGACCGCGGCCAACAGCGCCTGGAGCTGGGGCAAGCTCGGCACCATCTCGACCGGCGCCGCCGGCGCGTTCGCCGCCACCGCGCCCGGCGACGTGCTGATCGACGTGATCTACGCGCTGCGGCCGGGCTATCGCCAGAACGCCAGCTTCGTGATGAACCGGCGGACGCAGGCGGCGATCCGCAAGTTCAAGGATTCCTCCGGCGCCTATCTGTGGCAGCCGCCGGTCACCGCCGGCGGCCGCGCCAGCCTCGCCGGCTTCCCGCTCGCCGATGCCGAGGACATGCCGGACATCGCGGCGAATTCGCTGTCGATCGCGTTCGGCGACTTCCGCCGCGGCTATCTGATCGTCGATCGCCAGGGCGTGCGCGTACTGCGCGATCCGTATTCGTCGAAGCCCTACGTGCTGTTCTACACCACCAAGCGCGTCGGCGGCGGCGTCCAGGACTTCGACGCCATCAAGCTGGTGAAGTTCGCGGCGAGCTGAGGCGCCGCGCCGGTTCTCCCTCTTCCGCCTGCGGGAGAGGGCCGGGGTGAGGGCGACCCACGCACGGCGCTGCGATCGGATGCTCGGGGCAGGCGCGTAGCGCCGTAACCCACCGAGTACCAGGAGCACTGTGCGTCACCAGATGCTTCAGTCACGTCCCGATCTCAATTGGGCTTGATGGGCGGGCAGCAATGTCTGGCGCTCGTCGCTCTACGAGACTCGTCTTGTGGCCCCAGCGTCGTTCTTTTCAGCGTTGATAGCCGACAATGGACGACCTCGCATGTCTCGACAAGACGATGCTTGGCTACGCCATCAGCAGAAGCGGTGGCTGCACCCGAACGGTGATCGCTGGGTGCGCCATGATGTGTTGCGTTTCCTGGCTCGGGAGATGGATCCTGTGCAGGCATTTCCTGCACTTGCCTTCAAGTACAGTCCGAACCAGCCCCGTGTGCCTGCAGGCAACCCGGATGGCGGTCAATGGACTAGAGATGGTGGCGGCTGGCGGTCTCCGAGCGAGTTAGACAATGTCCGTAACGCGGCACGAGTGGGAGGTGTCGCGGGATCGGAAGCCAGTAGAGAGTATCCCGGTCTATTCGGTATTGCTGCCCAGCGACGGATCCGAACTGGCGTTCTCCTTGCCGGTGATCTTCCAGTCGGAAGCGATCCCGATCCGGGTACGCCCACAGAACAGCCGCCGGAGATCCCACAGACGAAGCCCGGCAGGAGTGCAGAACGGACGACGTATTTCCGAGCTGCAGCCGATTGGCTTGCTCGAAACTCAGGTCTTGCCGGAGCGCTCTACGAAGGTTCGATGCGAAGTGTGGAATGGCTGCGCGATTGGAACGATGTTATCCTAGCTGCGCGCGACGCCCCCAAGCCGCTCCAGGAGCTCATGAATGGTGTGGGTCAAGTGCGCCCAGGCTATGATGTGCACCACATCAACGAGGTAATGGCGGCGAAGCTGGATGGGTATAGCTGGGCGCAGATCAACGATCCTTCAAATCTGGTCAGCGTCCCACGACTGAAGCACTATCAAATCACTGGATGGTATTCTGCGCGAAGCACAGAATTTGACGGCTTGTCTCCGAGGAACTTCCTCCGTGGCAAGGATTGGGAAACGCGTCGCAAAGTGGGCTTAAGAGCGCTGCGGATGTTTGGAGTCTTGGAACCATGAGGAAGCAGGATCTCCACGAGATGGCGACGCCTGAGCTTGTGGCTCTGTTTGCGAAGATCGTGGTCGGACAGGACGAAGCTTTGCTCGGCAACCAGATCGCAAGGTTTAACCGACTGTTCGGCGCGATGACCGAGATTGCGGACGAGCTGAAGTCGCGCGACGGCGACCAGCGCACCGCGCTTCTGAGCCTTTTCGAATACCCCAATATGCAGGTGCGGCTTCAGGCCGCAAAGCTCACGCTCGCCGTCGCGCCAATGGAAGCGCGCCAGCAACTCGAAGCGATCGCATCCTCGAAATGGTTTCCGCAAGCCGGCGACGCCGGCATGTGCCTGTCCTTTCTGGATGATGGGACGTTCAAGCCGAAATGAGGGGCACGTTGGAGCCTGAGCAAAATCGGCTCCATGTCACGTGCAAGCTACGAGATACGTGGTACCTGGCTAGAACGTAGGTCTCATCGAAGAACGAAGTCGAATATCAGCGATCGCTGAATGACGAACCTCCAACTCTCGGCGAATCAATATGATCGAATTGTCCGCACAACTAGCGGCGGCCCGGATCTTACGAACTGGCCGTCCAGTCCGAGCTTTGCCAAAATCGATCATTGCATCAATCGTGTTTCCGTCAGTTCGTATGCGCCGCTAATATCTCTAGAATTGCTTTGTGATTCTTTGGTATTTTGGTCGGTTGGTGGACGGCCGCGGACGTCGTAGCCTATCGGCGCTACTGATGTGGGGTCCACCGTTGCTGAGACGCATCTCGCCTATCCAGTATGATCGTCCAGCAACGCGCGGGAAGACTGGCCCGCTTTTTATTACCTGCGAGGCGCCAGATGGCTCCATCGTGGAAGTCGTTGCAAAGTTCTCGCGTGGTTGCGAACAAGGCAATGTCAATCTGGCGCGTGAGGTGATAGGGGCATGTCTTGCAGGCGACCTTGGATTGCCTGTGCCTGAACCATTCTTGATCGATATTCTCCCTCAGTGGGCGGCATGTCTTCCCGCGGATCAGCGAGCAAGAGTGGTCGGGAGCTCCCCGGTTGCGTTCGGGTCCCGCGTGGTGACTGGCCAGTTCGGCGTTTGGTCGCCTGGCAACTCCATTTCAGATGCGATGTTGCCCATAGCGGCCGCCATCTTCGTTTTCGACGGTATTGTCCAGAACCCCGACCGCAAGGTGGACAATCCGAATTGTCTCGTCCGCGGCGAGGAGCTGCGGATTTTTGATCACGAGTTTGCGTTCGCGCACGACCTGATGGTCGGCTGGCGGCCTCCGTGGGTGCTGGGCGGGCTTAAATGGATGGAAACCAATGGAAATCATATCTTTCGTGCTGGCCTGAAAGGGCGAGCCATTGACTTCGATCCTATCCGCGATGCGTGGGCGGGCTTGTCGGATGACAAGATCAAGGACTATCAAGAGGTCCTTCCGGTCGAATGGGTGGATGTGGCCGGTGCCGCTGCGCGTGCAGCAGATCTCATTCGTGAGGCGCGTGACCATATCGACGCCGTGTTGGAAGAAGTGAAGCGGGTGCTCTCATGACCGATAAGACAGCATACAGCTACACGTTGCTCCGATACGTGCACGACGTGCTGACCGGCGAATTCGTCAACGTCGGCGTGGTGCTGTTTATTCCCTCGACCGGGCTCGTCAGCTTCAAATTGCGAGGAACGATTGGGCGTCTGAAAGGCGTATTTCCCGATATCGACCGCAAGGCGTTTGTATCGTCGATGGCTGCTGTTCGGAATGGGCTCAAACTCGTCGCAAAGAGCGAGAGGGAATCTGGTCTGCTGAAGAGCGACGGCGATGCATCGGTGCTGGCGCGTCGCGCGCTGCCTCCCGACGATAGCTCCTTGCAATGGTCGCCGCCGGGAACCGGGATCACCGCCAGCCCAGACGAGACGCTGACTAGGCTTTTTGAGAGATTCGTCGCGCGATACGATACTCATCACCGTGTTCGTCGGTCAGACGATGAAGTATGGCGTCCGGTGCGGCAGAAGCTCGAGGAGCGCAATCTCGCACAGCACCTTCAGGAGAAGTCGATCACCGGCGGAGTGGATGACATTGTCTTTCGACACGCTTGGAAGAACGGCCAGTGGCATGTTTACGAGCCGTTGTCGTTCGACCTCGCCGACGCTGAGGGCATCAAGACCAAGGCTCGCGAGTGGCTCGGTCATCTGTCCGCCGTGGTCGCCGGCGGCAAGACCGAGCCCTTCAAACCGCACTTCATCGTTGGAGCTCCGTCGAATCCGACACTTCAAGACGCGTTTCGGAGCGCGATCTCCATCCTCGAACAGGCTCCCAATCATCCAGAGATTTTCGAAGAGAGCGAGCTTGATCAACTTGTCGAGCAAATAGAAAACGAAGTGCGGGATCACAGAGCTGAAGCGTGAGCGCAACTCGACCATTGGGGCGAGAACGCCGGGCTCTCCAAGAATCTTGTTGTGGGACAGTGGTATGAGTTTAGCCGCCAACGCGGCGCTGTTCCGTCCGACGGGGAGGCGGATGCGGTCTTGGCGGCTACGAGTTTACATTCGTAGGACACGACACCTCTAGCCGACTAGGTGCTGACAGTCCGAGTAGTGCCATCTCCTGCCATTTACGACGTGGCTCTCGGCGCACTCATCTTCCCGATCTCCCCTCCCGGAGCCATCGCCATGCCCGATGATCCTCCGCCGCGCCGCTACCTGCCGCGCGGGTTTCCGCCTGAGGGGCTGGCGGAGGCGAGGCGGCTTTATGAAGAGACCGACGTGCCTCTGGCCGACGTGGCGGCGCGGTTCGGCACCAACCGGCGCTGCCTGGGCAAGCTGGCGGAGAGCGAGGGCTGGGCCTTGCGGTGGAGCCGGCCGCGGCTGACGCCGGTGCCGCGGGCCTTCCGGTTTTCCGACGAGATGATTGCGTATATCCGGCAGCGCTACGAGGATAGCGACGACACCGTCGAGAGCATCGCCGCGGATGTCCGCACCGATCGCAGCACGATTGAGCGGCTCGCCGAACAGCAGGGCTGGTGCTTGCGCAAGAACCGGCCGCCGCGCGACCTGCCGGAGACATTGCAGATGCAGCTCAAGGCCGCCGCGACCCTGCTGCAGGCGCGCGCCGCGGAGGCCGGCGAGGCGGTCGCGGCGTTGCCGCCGCCGGCGCAGGCCGTGGAGTGCGAAGCGGAGGCGAGCGCCGTGACAGACAACGCATCGACCGAGATGGTGGCGCCGGAGCCGGCCGCGCCTGCAGCGCCCGAAGCCGCGCTGTCGCTGGCGCTGCGGCTGGAGCGCGCGGTCGAGACTCAGCTCCGCAAGGTCGAAAACCTGCGCGAGGACACCACGCTCGGCGGCCACCGCGCGGTCGAGGCCGAGCGGATCGCCCGCACGCTGGCGGCGCTGACGCAGACTCTGTTCAAGGTCCGCCAGCTTCGCGATCCCGAACGCGCGCTCAGCGCCGCCGATGACGAGATGCCCGCCGATGCCGATGGATTCCGTCTGGAGCTTGCGCGCCGCATTGAAACGTTTGTCGGCGGCGGGACTGACCGAGCGCTTCCTGCGCCAGGCCAGCCTGCGCAACCTGGTCCGGCTGCAGGCTGATTTCGCCACCTTCGCGCATCCGCATCAGGAGTTTGCGGACGCCGGCAATGACGGCGCGCCGTGGACCACCTGGCTGATGCTCGGCGGCCGCGGCGCCGGCAAGACCCGCGCCGGCGCCGAATGGGTGCGGGCGATGGTGGCCGGCACGCCGCCTTATGCGTCGCGGCCGCACGGCCGGATCGCGCTGGTCGGCGAAAGCTGGCACGACGCCCGCGAAGTGATGGTGGAAGGCGAATCCGGCCTGCTGCGGATCACGCCGCGCCGCGAGCGCCCCGAATGGATCGCCACCCGCAAGCGGCTGCAATGGCCGAACGGTGCGGTCGGCGAGGTGTTCTCCGCCGACGATCCGGATAGCTTGCGCGGCCCGCAATTCGAGGTGGCGTGGTGCGACGAGCTGGCGAAATGGCGCTACGCCGAAGCCAGCTTCGACATGCTGCAATTCGGGCTGCGGCTGGGCGCTCGGCCGCGGCAACTGATCACCACCACGCCGCGGCCGCTGCCGCTGATCAAGCGGCTGCTGGCCGATCCGCATACCCGCGTGACGCGGGCGCCGACCCGCGCCAACGCCGCGCATCTGTCGCCGGCGTTTCTCGAAACCGTGGTGGCGCGCTATGCCGGCACCCGGCAGGGCCGGCAGGAGCTCGACGGCGAACTGATCGAGGACCGCCCCGATGCACTGTGGTCGCGCGCCGCCATCGAGCGCACCCGCGTCGCGGCGGCGCCGCCGCTGGTGCGGATCGTGGTGGCGATCGATCCGCCGGGCTCGTCGCGGCCGGGCGCGGATGCCTGCGGCATCGTCGCGGCGGGGCGTAGCGCGGGCGGTGATTACTACGTGCTGGAGGACGTCTCCAGCGACCGGCTGTCGCCGGCGGCCTGGGCGGCGCGCGCGATCGCGCTGTATCACCGGCTCGAGGCCGATGCGATCATCGCCGAGGTCAACATGGGCGGCGAGATGGTGCGCGCGGTGCTGCACGAGACCGACGCGGCGATCCCGGTGCGCGAGGTGCGCGCCAGCCGCGCCAAATTCGTCCGCGCCGAACCGGTGGCGGCGCTGTACGAACAGGGCCGGGTGCGGCACGTCGGCTGCTTTCCGCTGCTCGAAGACGAAATGTGCGATTTCGCACCCACCGGGCTATCCTCCGGCCACTCGCCGGACCGGCTCGACGCGCTGGTGTGGGCGATCACCGCGCTCGTCGGCGGCGCCCATGCCGGGGGCCCGAGGATGCGGATGCTGTGAGCGCGGAGTAGGGTGGATGGTCTGGTGCGACGGCATGGCGGCGGAACCATCGCGGGCGGCGACGGGTTGCTGCACCATCAACGCGGAAAGGTGACGCATGAGCCGTTCGATCACGATCATGATGGCGCTGGCGCTGGGGTCTGCGGCGCTCGGCGCAGGCCTGATGGCCGGCAGCGGCGCGGCGCTGGCTCGCGGCGGCGCGGCCAACATCATGGACTCGCCGGGCTATCAGCGCGCGCTGCAGGAATCCCGCAAGCGGCTGCAGCAGCAGCCGGGGCCGTCGATGGCGCAGCCGTTCGCCGCGCCGCTGGTGGCTTATCCGCATCCCGAGCGTCGGCCGGGGCCGAAGCGGCGGCACCGCGCGCCGCGGCATTGAGCTGGCGCGCGCGTCGCGCTCAGCAGTAGCCGTACCAGCCGCAGGCGTAGGGCAGGCGGCCGAAGATCAGGTTCGGATCGGTGCCGTAATAGCTGCGGTACAGATAGGAGCGCGGCTTGCCGTAGTAACCGTGCACGATCGGCGGCACGTCGACCTCCGGCGCATACACCGGCGAGCCGCTTTCCATCTCCAGCGATTGCCGCACCCGCGGCTTCGGTTGCGGCTCGGCGAAGATCTTGCCGATCTTGCTGTGCATCGGCAGATCGGCCGCCCGCGCCGCCGGCTGGGCCAGCGGCAACGCGATCAGCAGCAACAGCACGACACGCAACATGGCGGCACTCCAGGGTGAGATGCCGCGAGGGTGGGCGATTATGGTTAATAAAGATTAACCAACGCCGTGCCTGCGGGAGCCGCTATCGGCTGAGCGCCGAGCCCCAGCTCTGCGCGGTGCGGGCGATCCAGTCGCGGTACAGCGTCAGCGGGGTGACGCCGGTGAGGCCGCCGCAGCCGGCGGTGTTGCCGGGGCCGGTCGACCACGACACCACGCCGACCACCACCAGCCGGTCGTTCTGCGCCTGCAGCGCCGGCCCGCCGGAATCGCCGGTGCAGGCGCCAAGGCCGGCGCGGCCGTCGGTGGCGGCGGGATCGGTGAGGCGGATCTGCAAGCGGCCGGGGCGGCCGGTCGCGGTCAGCGTCGCGCTGCGCGCCGTGCCGCCGCTCTTGCCGTCGCCGCGCCGGGTGACGCCGATGCCGGCGACGGTGAAATCCTGGCCGGCGGCGAGCGGATCCTCCGGCGCCGCGATCGGCAGCGGCGCCTTGCCGGGCAGCGGCGCGGCAAGCTTGAGCAGCGCGACGTCGGCGCTGGCGCGGTGGCCGAGGATCGCGCCCATGTCGAACTGCGGATGCGCGGCGACGCGGGCGACATCGCGCAGGCTCGGCTGCCGCTGCGCGTCGTACTGCACCACCTTGTAGTCCGCGCCGGGGCCGACGCAGTGCGCCGCGCTCAACACCAGATCGGGCGCGATCAGTGTCCCCGAACAGAAATTGCCGCGCGAGCCGACGATGGTGACCAAAGCGCGGCCGAGCGCGCCGGTCGCCTCCGGGGCGCCGCCGACCATCGCGGCGGCCGGTGAGGCCAGCGCGGCGACGAACAGACAGCCGAATGTGAGCGTGCGGATCATGGCGGCGCGTTTCGCCCGCCGCCGCGGCGCTGTCAATCGCCGATCACCATCATGAGGAACCGCCATGCCGATGCTGCTGCTGGCCGGGCCGGCCGCCGAGCCGTGGACCGTCACTGATCTGAAGAGCTTCCTGCGCGTCGAGCACGACGCCGACGACGCGGTGATCGCCTCGCTGCTGACGGCAGCGCGCGCCCAGATCGAGGCGAGTACCTGCAAGATGCTGCTGGCGCAGCGCTGGCGGCTGGTGCTGGATGCCTGGCCGCGCGACGGCCGCATCTTGCTGCGCGGCGGCCCGCTGCGAGCGCTGATCGCGGTGCGGACCTATGACGAGCGCGGCTACACGCATGGCCTCGATCTCGACAGCTTCGTGCTCGACCTCGCCGGCGGCGTGATCGCGTCGCCGCCCTGGGCGCTGCCGGAGCCGGGGCGGGCCATCGCCGGCATCGAGCTTGACCTCGAGCTCGGCTACGGCACCGCGCCCGACGATGTCCCGCCGCCGCTGCGCCATGCGGTGCGGACGCTGGCGGCGCAGTGGTACGACAATCGCGGCGGCGCTGCCGGCGCTGCGTTGCTGCCGGGTGGCGTCGCCGCGATGATCGCCGGCTATCGCGCGGTGGCGCTGTGATCGATCCCGGCCGCCTCAACCGCCGGCTGACGCTGCTGGCACCGGTCGAGACCGACGACGGGCAGGGCGGCGTGGTGCGGAGTTTTGCGGCGCAGGCGGTGCTGTGGGCCAGCGTCGTGCCGCTCGCGGCGCGCGAAGGCGTCGCGGCTGATGATAGCCGCGCCGTGCTGCGCGCAAAAATCACGCTGCGCGCCGGGGTGGCGCTGTCGCGCGCGCACCGGCTCGCCGATGGCGACAGTGTGTATCGCATCATCGCCTGGCGCAGCCGCGCGCGCGGCGCGCTGCTCGAAATCGACGCCGAGACGGAGCAGACATGACCCCTGCCAGCGTTGCGCTGCGCGCGGCGATCCACCACGCGCTCACCAGCGACACCGCGTTGCTCGCCGCGCTCGGCGGGCCGCGGATCTATGACGAGCCGCCACGCGAGCCGGCGTTTCCGTTCGTCACGCTCGGCGAAGCGCGGATCAGCGATGTCTCCGCCGACGATGCGCCGACCCAGGAGCATCAGCTGACACTGCACGCTTGGTCGCGGCAGGGCGGCCACAAGGAGGCGCACCTCATCACCGGCGCGCTGCTGCAGGCGCTGGATGATGCGCCGCTCGCCCCGTCCGGCCATCGCCTGGTCAATCTGCGGTTCGCGCTCGCCGACATCCGCCGCGAGCCCGACGGCCGCACCTATCACGCCTTGGTGCGATTTCGCGCCGTCACCGAACCCATTAGTTAGCAGGAGCCGCGCATGGGCGCACAAAAGGGCAAGGATCTGCTCATCAAGATCCACGATGGCACGAGCTACGTCACCGTCGCCGGCTTGCGCAGCCGCAAGATCGCGTTCAACGCCGAGCTGGTCGATATCACCCACGCCGAATCCGCCGACCGCTGGCGCGAGCTTTTGGCCGGCGCCGGCGTTCGCCGCGCCTCGATCTCCGGCCGCGGCCTGTTCAAGGATGCGGGCTCCGACGCGCTGGTGCGAAGTGCGTTCTTCAGCGGGCTGATCAGCGACTGCCAGGTGGTGGTGCCGGATTTCGGCAGCATCACCGGGCCGTTCCAGATCGCCAGCCTCGAATTCGCCGGCGAGCACAACGGCGAAGTCACCTTCGACCTGACGCTGGAGAGCGCCGGCGCGCTCGGCTTCGTCGCCATCTAGGAGGACACCATGGCCAACAGACATCGCGGCGAAATCGAAGCCGAACTCGGCGGCCAGACCCGCACGCTGGTGCTGACGCTCGGCGCGCTCGCCGAACTCGAAGCCGCGTTCGCCGCCACTGATCTCGTCGCACTCGCGCAGCGCTTCGGCAGCGGGCATCTGTCGGCGCGCGATCTGGTCCGGATCATCGCCGCGGGCCTGCGCGGCGCCGGCGAGGCGGTGCGCGACGACGAGGTCGCGGCGATGACGGTGAAGGGCGGTGCCGCCGGCTATGCCAGCATCGCGGCCGAGTTGTTAGCAGCGACGTTCGGCGAGGCGGCGGCGTGACGCCGTTTCCGTGGGCGGAGGCGATGCAGCTCGGCCTCGGTGTGCTGCGGCTGCCGCCCGATCAGTTCTGGCGGATGACGCCGCGCGAACTCGCCGCCGCGATCGCCGGCCTGCGCGGCGGCGCGACGGCGCCGCTCGACCGCGCCGCGCTCGACGAGCTGATGCGGCGCTATCCGGATCAACGAGGACCGACGCGATGACCGGCAGCGGCACTGGCGAAGGCTGCGACTGTGCGTGCGTCGACGACACCACGCAGAAGGTCGACCAGCTCACCACCAAGACCCAGGCGCTGAGCAGCGAAGCCAAGGGCTTCGCGCGCGCGATGACCTCGGCGTTCGCGCAATCGGTCACCGGCGGCAAGCAGTTCGAGGACGTGCTGAAGTCGCTGGCGCTGAAGGTCTCGGACCTCGCGCTGAAGGCGGCGCTGAAGCCGCTGACCACGAGCCTCGCCACCGGCTTCGACAGCCTGTTTTCGGGCCTGTTCGGCGGCTCGCTCGTCAAGAACGCCGATGGCGCCATCAAGCCGTTCGCGACCGGCGGCGTGATCGGCACGCCGACCTACTTCCCGATGCTCGGCGGCGGCGTCGGCCTCGCCGGTGAAGCGGGCCCCGAGGCGATCCTGCCGCTGGCGCGCGGCGCCGACGGCCGGCTCGGCGTCGCCTCCAGCGGCGGCGCCACCACCGTCAACATCCAGATCGCCACGCCCGACGCCGACAGCTTCCGCCGCTCCGAGACCTATCTGACCGGCCAGATCGCCCGTGCCGTCGCGCGCGGGCAGCGGGGCTTGTAGCTCGCGCGGTCATTGCGGGCGCAGCCAAGCAATCCAGCTCCGTGCATTGAGCGGGATTGCTTCGTCGCGGAGCCTGTGCCCGGACGGCGCGTCGCGCCGATCCGGGTGCGCCTCGCAATGACGATGAAAGACCGATCGCATGACCCCATTCCACGAAGTCCTGTTCCCGCTCGATGTCGCGCTGAAGAGCGCCGGCGGGCCGGAGCGGCGCACCGAGATCGTCGGCTTCGGCTCGGGCCGCGAACAGCGCAACGCGCGCTGGGCGGACTCGCGGCGGCGCTACGACGCCGGCTACGGCGTCAAGACGTTCGAGGCGCTGCAGCAGGTTGTGGCGTTCTTCGAAGAGCGCCGCGGCCCGCTCACCGGCTTCCGCTGGCGCGACCGGATGGACTGCAGTTCGGCCGCGCCCGGCGCGCCGGTGTCGCCGCTCGACCAGGGCATCGGCATCGGCGACGGCACGCGCGCCAGCTATCAACTCGTCAAGACCTACGGCGCGGGTTTTGCGCCCTATGTGCGCACCATCACTAAGCCGGTCGCCGGCAGCGTGCGCGTCGCAGTCGGCGGTGCCGAAGCCGCGGCCGCCGCGTTCGCTTGTGATCCCGCCACCGGCGTCGTCACCTTCGCGCCCGGCCATCTGCCGCCGTCCGGCGCCGCGGTGACCGCCGGCTTTCAGTTCGACGTGCCGGTGCGGTTCGACACCGACTATCTCGAAGTCGATCTCTCGGCGTTTGCCGCCGGCGCGATCCCGAAGATCCCGCTGGTCGAGATCAGGGTGTGAAAAGAGGCACCGCGGGAGGAAAGTGCAGAGGGCAGTCATACAGATGCGATATGCTCTGGTTCGCAACCGAGAGATGAAGTAGTGTTGGAGCGCTCTTTTTTTAAGGCGTCCCATGACCGCTTCTCAGAACCTGCTGCCTGTATATCAAACTCTCGATCTTCCGCTGAAATCCATTCTCAATGAGATCCATCAGAGCCGCTGGGTTTTGCCAGCAATTCAACGCGAGTTCGTATGGAGCGATCAGCAGATATGTCGTCTCTTTGACTCGATGATGCGGGGTTATCCCTTCGGGACTTTTCTCTTCTGGCAGATCGAAGGTTCAACTGCATCGAAGTTCAAGTTTTACGAGTTTATGCGACGTTATCATGAGCGTGACGCAAAGACCTGTCGCGAGTTGCCAGCGCTTGGCGATCGGCAAGTGATAGCTGTACTTGATGGGCAGCAACGGCTCACAGCTTTAAACATCGGCTTGGCCGGCTCCCGTGCGATGAAACTTCCAAACAAGCGAAGGTCTAACAATCAAGCCTATCCCGAGACCTTCCTTCACCTGGATCTTCTTGGTGAAGGAGCTGAACAAGAAGATGGTATGGTCTATGATTTTCGCTTTCTCACGCTCGAAAAAGCTGCAGAGCAGAGCAGGCCGGCCGAGAACCATATTTGGTTTCGTGTGGGAGATTCGCTGCAGCTCAAGGAAGGAATTGGTATTTTCGAGCGGGTTCAACAGCACGAATTAAATCGCGATCAGCAAACAGTTGCGTTTGAACGCCTCGATCTTCTCCATCGCTTGGTGCACAAGACGCCTCTGATCTCTTGTTACACTGAGCGCGTTCAGGATCTTGGCCGTGTACTCGACATCTTTATACGGATGAACTCCGGTGGAACGGTCCTTTCTTATTCGGATCTTTTGTTCTCAATTGCGGTGGCAAATTGGACGGAGCTTGATGCAAGGCGCGAAGTCAATGAGATCGTCGATGCTTTAAACGGCGTAGGCGGCGGATTCTCATTCTCAAAGGATTTCGTTCTGAAGGCCGGCCTCATGCTGGCCGAAATAAAGTCTGTTGGTTTTAAGGTCGAGAATTTTGATCGGACCAATATGGCTACTCTTGAGAGAGCGTGGCCCGCAATCAGGCAGGCGCTCGATCTTACCGTCCGACTCGTGTCTAATTTTGGATTCACCGGGCAGACGCTTAGAGCCGACAGCGCACTACTGCCGATTGCGTATTATCTATTTAAACGAAAGGCACAGCAGGATTTTCTTACACACTCCCGACACTCGGATGATCGGCGTAATATTCTGCGCTGGTTGGCTCGCTCATATCTTAAGGCGTCGGGCATTTGGGGGTCGGGTCTCGATACTCTCCTAACCTCGCTCCGCGAGGTTGTTGCAACGCAGGGTACAAACGCATTCCCTGCAACCCAGATCGAAGAGGAGATGGCGAGGCGAGGTAAGACCTTGAGCTTTACCCCTGACGAACTTGATGATCTCGTCGAATTGCCTTATGGCGATTCGCGAACGTTTGCCTTGTTAACGTTGATCTTCGAGACAGTGGATACCAGCAAGTCGTTACACATGGATCATATTGTTCCTATTTCGAAGTTTAAACGGCGCCTTTTGCTTGCTGAGGGCGTGCAAGAAGCCGCAATAGAAGAGTGGTCTGAGCAAGCTAACACTTTGCCAAATCTTCAGTTGATTGAAGGAGCTATCAATCAAGAGAAATTGGCGATGATGCCTGCGGACTGGCTGCGCATGCGCGAGCCGGATGACCTGCGTCGCGAGAAATATATCTATCTCCACATGTTAGAAGGACTCCCAGAGAAGCTCGGAGATTTTGAGGTTTTCTACCAGAGGCGGCGTAGATCTCTTCAATCTCAGATTGCTTTATTGTTGGGCGGAAGTGGCGCCGAATCTGCAAGTGCACCGAAGTCATCGGCGGCTTGACGTCGAATTTGGGATTTTCATCCAAAGAATAGCACTTCTGCTCCTCATTGCCGTGGTTGTCCCGCCAGCTTCATCGCCGTCAAGGAAGCTTGGCGATACGTCATACTGGCATGCGGAAGGATGACGCTTCGCGGCACCTGCGCTAATGGGGACTGAGTGCCGGCGAGGCAATCGGTACAACTCACGAGCAGGTCTGGACGACAAGCGCGTGAGGTCATGAACGTCCGGTCGGCCCCCGTCAGATCGGGCCGAGACCCACTTGTGGATCGCCAGAGTCGCACGGAGGTCCCCCATGCTCACCATTCCCACCGCGTTGCAGGCCAGGCTCGATGCCGGCGTGACCACGCTGGCGCAGTGCTGGATCGTGCGACGGCGCGACGGCACGGTGCTCGGCTTCACCGATCACGACCGCGACCTTGTGATCGAGGGCGTGAGCTGCCGCGCCGGCACCGGGTTCTCGGCGTCGGAGGCGTCGCAGCGGTTCGATCTGTCGGTCGATGGCGCGGAGATTTCCGGTGCGCTCGATGACGATCTGCTGCGCGAGGCGGATCTCGCCGCCGGGCGCTTCGACGCGGCGGCGATCGAGAGCTGGCTGGTGGATTGGAGTGCGCCCGAGCTGCGGGGACTGACCGCGCGCGGCACGCTCGGCGAGGTGCGGCGCGAGGGCTCGGCGTTCACCGCGGAACTGCGTGGACTCGCCGACCTGTTGTCGCAGGAGACCGGCCGGCTCTACACCGCGAGCTGCAGCGCTGATCTCGGCGATGCGCGCTGCCGTGTCGATCTCGGCAGTCCGGCGCGGCGCGGCGAGGGGCGTGTCGTCGCGGCGCCGGGCACGTCGACCATCACGGTCTCCGGGCTCGACGGCTTTGCGCCCGGCCTGTTCACCGCCGGCCGGCTGAGCTGGCGCAGCGGCGCCAATGCCGGCGCGGCGGTCGAGATCAAGCAGCACCGCATCGTCGGCGGCGAGGTGCGGCTGTCGCTGTGGCAGGTGACGGCGGAGCCGATCGCGGCCGGCGACAGCTTCGTCGTCACTGCCGGCTGCGACAAGCTGTTTGCGACCTGCCGCGACCGCTTCGGCAACAGCGACAATTTCCGCGGCTTCCCGCAGATCCCCGGCAACGATTTCGTCGTCAGCTATCCGGTGCCCGGCGCGCCCGGCAACACCGGCGAGCCGATCGGTCCGGTGCTGCGCGGCGACGTCTAACGGTCCGCATATCAACTCATTCGTTCGAGCGAGGGCGCCATGAATCAGCCCATCGACCGCGACGCGCTGGTCGCCGAGGCGCGGAGCTGGATCGGCACAAGCTATCGGCATCAGGCGTCGGTGAAGGGCGTCGGCTGCGATTGCCTCGGCCTGGTTCGCGGGGTGTGGCGCGCCTGCCTCGGCGAGGAGCCGGAAGCGCCGCCGCCTTACGCGCCGGATTGGGCCGAGGCCGGCGGCGACGAGACGCTGGCGGCGGCAGCGCTGCGCCATCTGGTGCCGGTGCCGTGCGATGCGTTCGACAAAGCCGACGTGCTGCTGTTCCGCTGGCGTGACGGCTGCGTCGCCAAGCACGCCGCGATCGCCAGTTCGGCGACGACGATGATCCACGCGCATGACGGTGCGGCAGTGTGCGAGGTCGCGATCACGCCGTGGTGGCGGCGTCGGCTCGCCTATGCGTTCACGTTTCCCGGCGTTGCAGATCCGCTGCGTTGACGACGCCGGAGCTGTCTGGTCAGGTCCGGCGGAGTTCGAACGGATCGACTTGGAGGCCTGCGGGATGGACAACGTCAGCAACGTGCGGACCGGCGGGTGCCACTGCGGCGCAGTGCGCTTCGAGGTGAAGCTGAGCGACGGCTTCGACTCGATCCGGCGCTGCACCTGTTCGTATTGCCGGATGCGCGGCGCGGTGGTCGCGATGGCCGAGATGGGCGGGATCAAGATCCTGCAGGGCGAAGAGGTGCTGACGACCTATCGCTTCCACACCCGCGCGGCGCAGCACTTCTTCTGCTCACGCTGCGGCATCTACACCCACCATCAGCGGCGATCCAATCAGAACCTCTACGCCGTGAACGTCGCCTGCCTCGACGGCGTCAGCCCGTTCGATTTCACCGAGGTGCCGGTGATGGACGGCATCAATCACACCAACGACACCGGCCAGCCGACGCGCCGCGCCGGCACGCTGCGCTTCATCGCGTCGGAGTGACGGCGCGCGCTTAGCTCAGCAGGTCTGGACGACGAAGCTCAGGCCGACGCCTTGGCGCGGGCGGCCTTGGTCTCGACGATCATCCGCTTGATGGCGTCGACGGTTTCGGGCGGCAGGTGTTTGGCCGCGCCGAGGGCGACGTACAGCGCGTTGAGCGTGTTGCGGCGAGCTTCGGGCGGGATCACCATCTTGGCGCGCGGGCCTTCGGCGAGGCCGTACAGCGCCTGCGCGGCGAGATCGAGATCGTAGCCCCATGCCCAGCACCACAGCCGCACCGCGGTCGACCAGCCGCGCTCGTAAGCGCGCAGCGACGTGCCGGCTTCGAACAGCGCCTTGACCGCGGCGTCGCGGGTCTCCTCGGGGGCGGCGGCGTCGACGCCGGAGTAGCGCTCGGCGACGTCGAGCACTTCGATCCGCTTGGCCTGCAGCGCCACCACCGGCTTGCCGATGAAATACACCGCGCCATAGGCGAGGATCGCCACGACCACGCTCGCTAGAAATTCCATCGTCTGATCCTGCCGGCCGGTTCGCTCAAGCCGGGTACGATGCAAATACCGTGCACGCCGTCAACGCCGCCGGCATTGAACTTCCGTCGCGTCCGGTCGGGGAGGGGTGTTCGGCATATTGACAGTAAGCTGTCAAAATGACAGTGTGCTGTCATGATACAAGCCAATGACGCCCCGTTCGACCATCCCGCCAACGCCCTCGTGCTGGAGGTTTTCCGGCTCAACGGCGCGCTGATCAGGTTCGGCGATGCGTTGGTGAAGCCGCTCGGGCTGACCAGCGCGCGCTGGCAGGTGCTCGGTTCGGTTGCCCACGGCCGCGGCACGTTTTCGGTGGCGCGGCTGGCCGACAACATGGGCCTGGCCCGGCAATCGGTGCAGCGGATCGTCGATGAGCTGGCCGAAGCGGGGCTGGTCGGCTTTGCGCCGAACCCGGCGCACAAGCGCGCCAAGCTGGTGCTGCTGACGCCGCGCGGCGAGCGCGTGTTCAAGCAGGCGAGCGAAGTGTGGGCGCCGGTTGCCGACGCGATGATCGCCGGCGCCGATCCGCGCCAGCTGCGCAAGACCCGCGATGCGCTGATCGCGCTGCGCGAACGGCTCGACGAGCAATTCAGTGACAGGACTTCGTAAAATGATCAGGAAGCTGCACCCGATCGCGGGCCTCATCGCGTTTCTCACCATCCTGGTGTTCTGGACCTCGACGGTCGTGGTCGAACTCGGCGGCGATGCAGCCGCGATTGCCGCCGTGAAGCTGCGCATCCTGTGGGGCCTCGCGGTGCTGATCCCGGCGATCGCCTTCGCCGGCGCCAGCGGTTTCAAGCTCGGCGGCAAGTCGCCGCATCCGATCGTCGCGGCCAAGCGCTGGCGAATGCCGTTCATCGCTATCAACGGCATCGCCGTGCTGGTGCCGTGCGCGATCCTGCTGCAGCAGCGCGCCGCCGCCGGTCAGTTCGACCAGATCTTCACGGTGGTGCAGGCGGTGGAACTGATCGCCGGCGCGATCAACCTGGCGCTGATTGGCCTCAGCACCCGCGACGGCTTCCGGTTGACGCGGCGGTTCGGCCTGTCGGCCGCGGCGCGCTGAGATCTTCGGCGACAGGACGACCGCGATGGCGCTGCATAGCTCATCCGATCAATACGGCAGTGTCGCCGTGACGATCCATTGGCTCACCGCCGTCCTGATCGTGATCGCGCTGTTGACCGGTTTCCGTGCCGCGGCGGCCGAGGACGTGGCAACCGAGGCGGCGCTGCTCCGGGTGCATCTGCCGGCCGCGGCGCTGGTCCTCGTGCTCACCGTCGTGCGGGTGGTGTGGTGGCTCGGCATCGACGACAAGCCGGAGCCGATCGACGGCGCGCCGCGCTCGCAGCAGTTAGTCGCTGGCGCGGTGCATCTGTTGTTCTACGTGGTGGTGTTCGGCATGATCGCGAGCGGCATCGGCATGATGCTGGCGAGCGGCGCGGCGCCGGCGATCTTCTCGCGCGACGTCCCAGCGCTGCCGGAGTTCTGGCACTACCGGCCGCGTATCCCGCACGGGTTGGGCGCACGGCTGCTGGTGCTGTTGCTGATCGCGCATCTCGCGGCGGCGCTGTATCACCATTTGCGCGGCGACCGCGTGTTCCGCCGGATGTGGTTCGGCCGCAATCCGTAATCTTAAGGACGCAGCTGGCCGCGCTCGCATTCGGCGGCTGACTTCACGTCCCATCAGCGTCCCGACCAGATCCTCGAAGCGTTCGCGCGATGCACGCGCGGGCGGGCGTCCGCGCGTGCTTCACACAGCGAAGTCGATCCCATGGCAGCTCTCGTTCTCTCCGTCGCCGGCGCTGCGGCCGGCGCGCTGTTCGGTCCTGTCGGCGCCATCGCCGGGCGGATCGCGGGCGCGCTGATCGGCAATGCGCTGGATCAGTCGCCGTTCGGCGGCAGCAGCGATAGCTCGCGCGCGGTCGAGGGACCGCGGCTCGCCGATCTCGACGTGATGGCCTCGACCGAAGGCGCGCCGATCCCGCGGGTGTATGGCCGCGCCCGGCTCGCCGGCCAGGTGATCTGGGCGACCGCGCTCGAGGAGGTGATCAGCGTCGAGCAGAGCACCACCGGCGGCGGAGGTGGCGGCAAGGGCTTCGGTGGCGGCGGGGGCGGGCAGACTACGACCACCACCACGACCTACAGTTACTTCGCTAATTTCGCGGTCGGGCTGTGCGAAGGGCCGATCGGCCGGGTGGCGCGGATCTGGGCCGACGGCAAGCCGCTCGATCTGTCGGGCCTCAACGTCCGTGTCCATCGCGGCACCGAGGATCAGGCACCGGATGGGCTGATCGTCGCCAAGGAAGGCGCCGGCAATGCGCCGGCGTATCGCGGGCTGGCTTACGTCGTGTTCGAACGGCTGCCGCTCGCCGATTTCGGCAACCGGATTCCGCAATTGTCGTTCGAGATCGTGCGGCCGATCGGCGAGCTCGAACAGATCACCCGCGCGGTGACGCTGATCCCCGGCACCACCGAATTCGGCTACGAGCCGGCGACGCGGGTGCAGGTGCTCGGCGCCGGCAGCGCGGCGCCGGAGAACCGCCACGTTGCCTATGCGCCGTCCGACGTGCTCGCCTCGCTCGACGATCTGCAGGGCGTCTGTCCCGGACTGCAGCGCGTCGCGCTGGTGGTGGCGTGGTTCGGCACCGATCTGCGCGCGCAGGCCTGCACGGTCGAGCCCGGCGTCGAACGCCGCGACAAGAGGCTCGATCAGGGCTCCTGGTCGGTGGCCGGCGCGACGCGCGCCAGCGCACGGCTGATCTCGCAGGTGAATGGACGCCCTGCGTACGGCGGCACGCCGTCCGACGACAGCGTGGTGCATCTGATCGGCGAGCTGAAAGCGCGCGGGCTGAAGGTCACGTTCTATCCGTTCGTGGTGATGGACGTGCCGGCCGGCAACGGCCTTGCCAATCCATGGACCGGCGCGGCGCCGCAGCCGCCTTATCCCTGGCGCGGCCGCATCACCTGCGATCCGGCGCCCGGCGTGCCGGGCTCACCGCAGGGGACGGCGACGGCCGCCGCCCAGGTGGCGCAGTTCTTCGCCGGCGGCGTCTGGAGCTATCGCCGCATGATCCTGCACTACGCGCAGCTCTGCGCGAATGCCGGCGGGGTCGATGCGTTCCTGATCGGCTCGGAGCTGCGGTCACTGACGCGCGTGCGCTCCGCGCCCGGCGTGTACCCGGCGGTGCAGCAGCTCGTCGCACTCGCCGCCGACGTCAAGGCGATCGTCGGTGGCGGCACGTTGGTCACTTATGGGGCCGATTGGACCGAATACGGCGCCGATGTCGTGACGCCGGACGCGTCCGAGATCCGGTTTCCGCTCGATTCCTTGTGGGCATCGTCCGCGATCGGCGCGATCGGAATCGATTACTACGCACCGCTCGCCGACTGGCGCGACGATGCCGGCCATCTGGATTCGGCGCTCGCCGCCACCAGTTACGACCGCGGCTATCTCGCCGGCAATGTCGAAGCCGGGGAGGGCTACGACTGGTACTACCCGGACGCGGCGGCGCGCACAGCGCAGGCACGCGTGCCGATCACCGACGGGCTCGGCAAGCCGTGGATCCACCGCGTCAAAGATATCCGCAGCTTTTGGTCGCTGCCGCATCACGAACGGGTCGGCGGCACTGAGTTCGCGTCTCCGACCGGCTGGGTGCCGATGAGCAAGCCGGTGTGGCTGACCGAGGTCGGCTGCCCGGCGGTCGACAAGGGCGCCAATCAGCCGAGCGTGTTTCCCGATCCGAAATCGAGTGAGAATTTTGCTCCGTATTTCTCCAGCGGCGAGCGCGACGACCTGATCCAGCGCCGCTATCTCGAATGCCTGATCAGGGCGTTCAGCGCCGAGGCCTGCAATCCGGTGTCGCCGCTGTATGGCGGACGGATGATCGATCTGTCGGCGATCCATCTGTGGACCTGGGACGCGCGGCCCTATCCGGTGTTTCCCGCCGCCGATGAGGTGTGGAGCGATGCGCCGAACTGGGCCAGCGGGCACTGGCTGACCGGCCGGCTCGGCGGCGCGCCGCTCGATGCGCTGATTGCCGCGCTGCTCGCCGATGCCGGCATCCTCGGAGTCGACAGCAGCGATCTGCGCGAAGGCTGCGACGGCTATGTGGTCGACCGGCCGATGTCGCCGCGGGCGATGATCGAGCCGCTGGCGCTGGCCTACAGTTTCGATGCGGTTGCGGCCGGCGGCACGCTGCGTTTCGTGCAGCGCGGCGGCGCGCCGGTGATCGACCTCAACGAAGACGATCTGGTGCTGCCCGACAAGGCCGCGCCGTGGCGGCTGACGCGGGCGCAGGAGACCGAGCTGCCGCGCGAAACCGCGATCGCCTACAGCGATGCGCTGGCCGATTATCGCCGCGCTGCCGCTGCCTCACGCCGGCTGGTCGGCGGCGCGGCGCGGATGGTGAAGGCCGATCTCGCGGTCGTCACCAACGATGCGGCAGCAACGCGGCGCGCCGAGATCGTGCTGCAGGATCTGTGGGCCGGCCGCGAGCGCGCCAGCTTCGCGCTGGGCTTGCGACATCTGCGGCTCGCGCCCGGCGACGTGGTGGCGCTGACTCTCGCGGGCCGGCGACGGCTGTTCGAGATCGACGAACTGGTCGACACGAATACGCGGCAGGTGACGGCGCGCAGCATCGATCCCGACGTGTTCGCGCTGCCGCAGCGGATGCCGCGGCCGGCCGTGGCGACGATCCCGGCCGCGCTCGGCCCGGCCGAGGTGATCGCGCTCGATCTGCCGGTGATCGACGCTGCTGAGCCTGACGTGCTGACGCGGCTCGCGGTGTTCGCCAATCCGTGGCCGGTGGCGGAGACGATCTACGTCTCGGCCGATGGCGCGAGCTATCAGCCGCTGGCGCGCGCGCCGGCGCGGACGATCATCGGCACCACGCTCGATCCGCTGCCGCGCGGGCCGCTGGCGCGGTGGGATCGCGTCACCGCGTTTCGCGTCCAGATCGCCAGCGGCGCGCTGGCGTCGCTGTCGGAGCTGCGGGTGCTGGCCGGCGGCAATGCCGCTGCGGTGCAGACGCCGGACGGCGGCTGGGAGATCCTGCAATTCGCCAGCGCCGAACTGATCGACGGCAACACTTATCGCTTGTCGCATCTACTGCGCGGGCAGGCCGGCAGCGATGCCGCGATGCGCGACCTGGTGCCGGCCGGCGCGCGGTTCGTGTTGCTCGATACCCATCTGGTGCCGATCGCGCGCGGGCTGTCGGCGCTCGGCCGCAGCCTGCGCCTGCGCGTCGTAGCAAGCGGGCGCAGCCATGATGATGCCAGCGCGGTGGACCTGACGGTGACGCCGGGGCTGGTCGCGCTGCGGCCGCTCGCGCCGGTGAATTTGTCGGCACGTCGCGCCGCCGATGGCATTCGCATCGGCTGGATCCGCCGGACCCGGATCGACGGTGATGGCTGGGGCGTCGAGGTGCCGCTCGGCGAGGAGCGCGAAGCCTACACGCTCGACATCCTCGGAAGCGGCGGCGCGGTGGTGCGGTCGATCCAAACCACTGCTCCGCAAGCGCTGTACGCCGCCGCCGATGAGCTTGCGGATTTCGGCACGCCGCAAGCCTCGCTCATCGTCCGCGTCGCGCAGCTATCCGCCACCGTCGGACCGGGCTTCGCCGCCACCGCCACCTTCGCGTTGTGAGGACACATCATGACCACGGCCAATCTCGGCCTACCTCTGATCGAGGCCAGCCAGGCGCAGAAGCACGTCACCCACAACGAGGCGCTGTTTAGCCTCGACGGCCTGGTGCAACTCGCGGTGTTGTCGTCGGCGTTGAGCGCGCCGCCGTCGGCGCCGGGCGAGGGGCAGCGCTGGATCGTCGCCGCCGGCGCCAGCGGCGCCTGGGCCGGCAAGAGCGGGCAGGTCGCCGCTTACTACGACGGCGACTGGCGGTTCTTTGCGCCCAATCCCGGCTGGCTCGCCTATGATCTGTCGATGCAGACGCTGCTCGCCTGGAACGGAACAGCTTGGGTCAACGCGCTGGCGGCGTTTCAGAACCTGCCGCTGCTCGGCCTCAACACCACGGCGGATTCCAGTCGTCGCCTGGCGGTGAAGTCCGACAATGTGCTGCTGTCGAATGACGACGTCACCCCCGGCAGCGGCCATATGCGCCTGACCATCAACAAGAGCGCCGCCGCGAAAGATGCCGGGCTGATCCTGCAGGACAATTGGAGCGCGCGGGCGCTGCTCGGCCTGCTCGGCAATGACGACTTCGTCGTCAAGCTGACGCCGGACGCGACGAATTACTACGCTGGCTTACGCGGATGGTCGGCGCTGCACGGCCGGCTCGATCTGAAGGACGCGCGGCGCCGCCAACCGCTGCAGTGGTCGCCGCGGCCGGTCAGCACGACGCTCGATGTCGCCGGCCTTGGTACGACGATCACCGGCACCGCGACCGCGGTGAGCCCGTCGGCCGGCAATCTGTTTCTGTCGTCGCCGCGGCTCGATCTCGTCTCCGCCGCCAGCGCCGGCGCATCGGCCGGCGTGAGCGGTTCGGCGCTGACGCTGTGGCGCGGCAATGCCGCGAGCCTCGGCGGGTTCTATCTGCTGATGCGGTTCGGCATCGAGTGGTTTCAGACCAACTGCCGGCTGTTCGCCGGGCTGTATGGCTCGGCGAGCCCGATCGGCAACGTCGCTCCGAGCACGCTGCTCAACCTGATCGGTGTCGGTTTCGATTCCGGCGACACGACCTTGTCGCTGCTCAGCAACGACGGCAGCGGTGCGGCGACCAAGATCAGCCTCGGCGCCGGCTTCCCGACCACCGGCGGGCAGGATCTATACGAGCTGTTACTATCCGCCGAGCCGAACGGCGGCGAAGTGCGCTACCGCGTCGAACGGCTGAATTCCGGTGACGTCGCGACCGGCGTCGTCACCAGCGATCTGCCGGTCGCCACGCAATTCCTCACCCCGCATCTGTGGATGAACAACGGTAGCACTGCGGCTTCGGTCAACGTCGCGCTGTTCCAGATGTACGCCGAGCCCGCGGCCCTGCTCGGCTCGCGCGGGGCGATTGGTTAGTTACGCGACATCTCAACTCCGCGTCATTGCGAGGAGCGAAGCGACGAAGCAATCCAGACGGTTCGTGCTCGAAACTGGATTGCTTCGCTTCGCTCGCAATGACGGTCGTTTCGGCTGCACGAGGACGACCATGAAAATCGACGAATCCTTGCTGCGGCGGTTGTGGCCGCGGGGCGATCGGCGCGTGGCGGGACTGATTGCCGGCACCGCGGCGGCGTCGGAGAGCGTGTTTGTACGCTTTGGCATCACCACGCCCACGCTTGCTGCGCATGTGATGGCGCAGCTCAGCCACGAATGCGGGGCCGGGCAGGAGGTCGTCGAGAATCTCGACTACACCGCGGCGCGGATGATGCAGGTATGGCCGTCGCGATTTCCGACGCTGGCGAGCGCTGCGCCTTATGCCCACGATCCGCGGGCACTCGCCAACAAGGTCTATAACGGCCGGATGGGCAACCGCGCCGGCTCCGACGACGGCTGGAGCTATCGCGGCCGCGGCGCGGCGCAGACCACCGGGCGCGAGGGCTACGCGAGGCTCGCCGCGCTCACCGGCCTCGACTTGGTCAATAATCCCGAGCTGCTGATCGATCCGCGCTACTTCCTGCTATGCGGCGTCGCTGACTTCGTCGCCTGCGGCTGTCTGCCGTTCGCGCGGGCCGACGATGTCGTCGGCGTCACACGCCGGCTCAATGGCGGCACCATCGGTCTCGCCGAACGCAAAGCGTGGCTGGCGAGCTGGAAGGCGGCGCTGGCCGCAGCGCCTGTGGCGAGCGCATCGCCGCCGCTCGCGCCCGACCTGCCTGCGGACGCGCCGCCGCGACCGCAACCGACGCCGCCGTCCTCGTCTCGGTGGAGCCAAATCGTCGCCGTGCTGCGCGCGGCCTTCCGGAGGAGCTGATCATGGATTGGGCCGATCTCGCCAAACAGGTGATTGCGCTCGGCGCGCCGATGCTGGGCACCGCACTCGGCGGACCGCTCGGCGGTGCGGCCGGCAAGATCCTGTCCGATGCGCTCGGCGCGTCGGTGCCGACGCCGGAGGTGGTGCAGGCGTCGCTGCCGGCAGCCGCGCCGGAGCGGATCGCGGAGGCCGAGGCGCGGTGGTGCGAGGCGGTTCGCGCCGAAGCGGAGGCCCAGCGCACCGCGATCGCCGAGACCCAGGCGACGATCCGGGCCGAGCTTGCCGCCAGCGACCCGGTGCAGCGCTGGTGGCGGCCGTTTTATGCTTTCGAGCTGACGGCCGAATGCGCCGCGCTGTGGGCGGTGTTGGTGCACGAATTCTGGACCGGCGACGTCGCCACCATCAACGCGCTGATCGGCGCCACCGCGCTTCTGGTCGCCTATTGGGGTTTCCGATTCGGCGTGCTAGGCGTTTATGTCAGCGGTCGGACCCGCGAAAAGGTCTGCGCTGCCACCGGGCAGGACAGCCCGGGCGTGATCGACAGGCTGGTCAAGGCGATCGTGAAGAAAAAGTAATCCGGCGCCGCGCCGTCGTTCACCGCGCATTCACCCCGCCGCCGCTCATCTTCACATCCGTCATGCTGTCAGCGCTTCGCCTGCCAGTGCATCAAACGACCGGAGTTGAAGGTGCGTCTGCTCGTCGTCGAAGATGACCCCGATCTCAACCGCCAGCTCACCACCGCGCTGACCGATGCCGGTTACGTGGTCGACCGCGCCTTCGATGGCGAGGAGGGGCATTTCCTCGGCGACACCGAGCCGTACGACGCCGTCGTGCTCGATATCGGCCTGCCGAAGATGGATGGCATCTCGGTGCTGGAAGCGTGGCGGCGCAACAGCCGCGCGATGCCGGTGCTGATCCTCACCGCGCGCGACCGCTGGAGCGACAAGGTGCAGGGCTTCGACGCCGGCGCCGACGATTACGTCGCCAAGCCGTTCCATCTCGAGGAAGTGCTGGCGCGGATCCGCGCGCTGCTGCGGCGGAGCGCCGGCCACGCGCAATCCGAACTGACCTGCGGCCCGGTGGTGCTCGACACCCGCACCGGCCGGGTCAGCGTCAGCGGCAATCCGGTGAAGCTGACCAGCCACGAATATCGGCTGCTCGCCTATCTGATGCACCACTCCGGCCGGGTGGTGTCGCGCACCGAGCTGGTCGAGCATCTGTACGATCAGGACTTCGACCGCGACAGCAACACCATCGAGGTGTTCGTCGGCCGCATCCGCAAGAAGCTCGGTGTCGACATCATCCAGACCGTGCGCGGGCTCGGCTATCTGCTGTCGCCGCCGGCCGCGGACGCGCATTAGCGCGCCGGCGACGCGGTGACCGCCAAACCATCCCGCCGCGGCAGCTCGCTCGCCACCCGGCTGTTCCTGTCGGCGACCGCGTGGGTGGTGGTGATCCTGGCGATCACCGGCATCGCGCTGTCGTCGGTGTATCGCGGCGCCTCGGAGCGGGCGTTCGACCGCCGGCTCAACCTCTATCTCCGCACCATCATCGCCGAGGTTGCGACCCCCGACTCCAACCAGGAGGCGTTCCAGTCGATCGGCGAGCCGCTGTTCGATCTGCCGTTGTCCGGCTGGTACTGGCAGGTGGTCCGCACCGACGGCGAGAAGCCGGAGACGCGCGCCTCGCGCTCCCTGTGGGACCGCAAGCTGCCGCGGCTGGAAGATCAGGGCATCGAGCTTGGCCCGTCCGGCGTGCGGCACGGCTATGTCGACGGACCGGAAGGCCAGACCCTGCGCATGGTCGAGCGGCCGGTCGATCTCGGCCTCGACGGCAAGTTCATCGTGACCGTCGCCGGCGACGCCACCGAGATTTTCGAAGAAACCCGCACCTTCGATTATTATCTCGCGGGCACCTTCCTGGCGCTGTCGATCGGCCTGGTGCTGACCACGATCTTCCAGGTCCGGTTCGGCCTCGCGCCGCTGAAGCGGATCTCGGAGTCGATCGCCGACGTTCGGTCCGGCCGGGCCGAGCGGCTGGAGGGCCAGTTCCCGGTCGAGATCGCGACGCTGGCGCGCGAGACCAACGCGCTGATCGAAGCCAACCGCGAAATCGTCGAGCGCGCCCGGACCCACGTCGGCAACCTGGCGCATGCGATCAAGACGCCGCTGTCGGTGCTGGTCAATGAGGCCAGCGCCCGCCCGGGCGATCCGCTGGCCGCGAAGGTGATGGAGCAGGCCGAGCTGATGCGCAGCCAGGTCACCCATCATCTGGAGCGCGCCCGGATCGCGGCGCGGCTCACCGTCATCGGCACCATCACCGAGGTCGAGCCGGTGATCGAGGCGCTGCGCCGGACCATGGAGAAGATCCACCGCGACCGTGCCATCCAGGTCCGCGCCGAGGTCGCGCCCGGCCTCAAGTTCCGCGGCGAGCGCCAGGACCTCGAGGAGATGGTCGGCAATCTGGTCGACAACGCCTGCAAATGGGCGGCCGGGCGGGTGTTCATCGCCGTCACCGGCGAGAAGGGCGACGAGCCGGGCGGTCCGCCCAAGCTGCGGATCGTGGTCGACGACGACGGTATTGGGCTGTCGGCCGAGCAGCGCGCGATCGTCGCCCGGCGCGGCAAGCGGCTCGACGAGAGCAAGCCCGGCTCCGGCCTCGGTCTGGCAATTGTCGTTGATCTTGCAGCGCTTTACGGCGGCGAGCTGAAGCTCGACAACGCCCCGATCGGCGGCCTGCGCGCCGAGCTATGGCTGCCTGCGGCATAACGAGCCGCGCAGTTGCCACAGGGGCGCCAGAATTTGCATCTTGTTTTCCTTAACGGTTATGGATGTAGGCTGTTGGCCTTCGGGGAGCCGTTGGGGATGACCATGACGTCTTGGGGGGTGAAGCCGCTGTTGCTGCTCACCGGCGCGCTGGCGCTGGCTGGGTGCGATCGTACGTCCGGGCTGGTGGCCCGGGTGGATTCCTTCACCAGCACCGCGACCTCGGATTTCGGCCGCAATGACGGCAGCGCCGCGGTCGATGCCGCCGCAATGGGCGGCCTGATCGGGCCGAAGATCGGCGCGCTGCTCAATGCCGAAGACCGCCGGCTGGCCTATGCGGCCGAGCTGGAAGCGCTCGATCGTGGCGAATCCGGAGCCCCGGTGGCGTGGAAGAACGCGTCCTCAGGCCGCTACGGCAACATCGTGCCCGGGCCGGTCTATATGAAGCAAGGCGCTACCTGCCGCGGCTACTCGCACGCGGTGACGATCGGCCAGCAGATCGAGATCTCCCGCGGCACCGCCTGCCGCGCTCAGGACGGCGCCCCCTGGACGGCGCAAGGCTGACCGGCATCTGCTCCCGGCGCGCTGGAAGCCGAAATTTTTCAGCGTGTTATCGTCATGAGCGGCAGTTGCAGCAGAGTGTGAATCCGGCGTTCGCGGCGGTCACCTCAACCCCTTCTTAACATCGCCGTGGCTATCTCTGGAGGGTAGCGCCGTGGCGTGACGGGCACCATGCGAGTGGTGCGCAATTCCACGCGTGCCGACAGCCTGCAAACCATTGGGCGCATGAGCCAGACACCCACCGAACGGCTGAGAGATTATCTCTCCCAGCTCCCGCCGCAGTCCCAAGCGCTGCTGATGCGGGAATTCGAGCGTGCGCTCGAACGAGGCGAGGATGTCGCGGTCGCCAGCTTCGTGCTGGAGGAGTTGCGCAAGATCGTTCGCGGCTCCGAGGACGACAACAAGCCTCGCTCCGAGGATCCGGCCCGGCTGATGTTCCGGGTGCTGGAACCGTTTCTGATCGATCCCAAGGAATCGCCGCGGCCTGGACAGCTCCGGCGCTCGTCGCTGACCTCGGTCTGGCAGTGGCTGGAGCGCGAGGGCATTCCGGATCAGATCCGCGAATTCGAAGCCGGGCTGATCGGCCTGCGCGGCGCGCCGGCGTCGCAAGTCGAGCAACTGGTCCGCAAGCTGCAGCAGGCCGCCGCCGCTGCGATCGACAAGCTGATCAATCCCGAGCCGGGCGTCGACCGCCAGCGCGCGATGTCGAGGGTCGGACCGCCGTCCGCAGTCGAGGATCTGGCGCCGATCGGCGCGGTGCTGAAGAACCGCGACGCCATCGACACCTTCAACGGCAAGCTCTCCAGCAACCTGCGGGTGTTCGGCGACAGCCAGGTCAATTCGATGATCGCGGCGCTCAACGTGCCGGCGCTGCAGACGCCGATCCTGCTGCCGTTCGCGCTGACGCTGATCCTCAATCACCTCAACCAGCCGTGGCAGATCGTCCGGATGGCGATCAAGGTCGCGGGCTCGGACGACGAGATCAAGGTCGCGGCCACGCCTTACGGCGTCGCCGTCACCATGGCGATCCAGGATCTGGCGCGGCTCACTGCCGATCTGCGCGAGGAAATCCGCCGCGGCCACTACGGCAACGTCGCCGAAAATCTGAAAGTGATTCACGACGGCATTCGCGGCCTGCGCACCGAACTCGACATCCGCAGCGACTCGTCGTGGGGCAAGCAGCTCGCCGCGATCCGCGTCGACATCTCCAACGCGGTGAAGTCGGAGATCGAGAGCGTGCCGGGCAGGGTGCGCCGGCTGCTGCGGCAGCGTCCCGACAAGGACATCGCCAGCGGCGCCAAGCTCGACCAGCTCGAGGTCGACGAGACCGCCGCGCTGATCGATTTCGTCGCGGTGTGCCGCACCTATGCCAGCGAGCTGGCGATCAACGAAGTGACGCAGCGGACCTATTCCGAGCTACAGCAATATGTCGAGAAGTCCACCGACGCGCTGGTGCAGTCGCTGCGCGGCTCCGACGCCCGGGTCAAGCCGTTCCGGCATCAGCAGGCGCAGGCCGCGGTCCGGTTCTGCGAATTGCTGTTCAGCCACGACTACGCCTCGCTGATGAGTCGCGCGGTCGAAAACGCCATGGTCGTGGTGGAACGCAAGCCGGCGGCGCGGGCGGGCTGAACTCCCCTTTGATTCAAATCAAGTTTCGTCCCCTGCGGCGCCTTATCCGGTGCCGCAAATGTCAATTGCGGCTATCGTCCGACCATGGTGTAACCCGCCCGGATTTTCGACCTGCCGGGCCGGTGCCGCGGCTCCTTAGTCTTCACCCGGAACCTCGCTCGAATGGCGCTTTGGTTTGTGTTCGCGATGATGACGGCCGTGGCGGTGTTCGCCGTGCTGTGGCCGCTCGGGCGTAGCGTCAAGGCGCAGCGCGATGGCAGCGAGGCGGCGGTCTACAAGGACCAACTCGCCGAGGTCGACCGCGATGCCGCGATCGGGCTGATCGGCCCCTCCGAAGCCTCCGCCGCCAAGGTCGAGATCGGCCGCCGGCTGCTCGCCAGCGCCGAGGCTGAACGCACCACCCCGACCACCACCCGCCGCGGCCTGCGCCGCTTGGTTGCGCTGACGGCGCTGGTCGGACTGCCGGTGCTTGCGGTCGCGATCTATCTGCCGCTTGGCTCGCCGACGCTGCCGGACGAGCCGCTGGTGGCGCGGGCCAAGGCGCCGGCCAGCTCGCAGCCGCTCGACAATCTGGTGGCCCAGGTCGAGGCGCATCTGGAGAAGAACCCGACCGACGGCCGCGGCTGGACCGTGCTGGCGCCGGTGCTGGCCAAGACCGGCCGGTTCGAGGATGCGGCGCGCGCCTATCGCAATGCGATTACTTACGCCGGCGAGACCGCGGACCGCCGCGCCGATCTCGGCGAGGTGCTGACTTCGGCGGCGGGCGGTGTCGTGACCGCCGACGCCAAGACCGAATTCGAGCGTGCGGTCGCGCTCAATCAGGATGAAGCCAAGGCGCGCTACTTCCTCGGCCTCGCTGCCGAACAGGATGGCCGCCCAAAGGACGCCGCGACGATCTGGCGCGCGATGCTGGAGAAGGCGCCGGCCGACGCGCCGTGGCGGCCGATGCTGCAGACCGAGCTCGCCCGCGTCGACGGCACCGCCAAGCAGCCGGCGTTGCCGGAAGGCGCGGCCGCTGCCGTGCAGAACATGAGCGAAGCCGATCGTGCCGCGATGATCCAGGGCATGGTCGCCAAGCTCGCCGCGCGACTGAAGCAGAACGGCGACGACGTCGACGGCTGGCTGCGGCTGGTGCGCGCCTATATGGTGCTCGGCGACACCGACAAGGCCAAGAGCGCGCAGACCGAAGCGCGCCAGGCGGTCGCCGACAAGCCCGACCGGCTGAAGCAGCTCAACGACGGCCTCAAGGGCCTCGGGCTCGACGGCTGACGATTGCAGCACGAACGATGTGTTTTCGACATCTTCGTCAGACAAACAGTTCGAGCGACGCCGCGAAGCGTCGCTTGTGAACATCCGGTAGAGGACGCCGAGGCGAACGAACCATGACGCGTAAACAGCGGCGGTTGTTGATGATCGGGGGCGCCGGGGTGGTGCTCATCGTGGCGGTGGGGCTGGTGCTCAACGCGCTGCGCGACTCGATCGTGTTCTTCTCGACGCCGAAGATGGTGGCCGAACAGCACATCGAGGCCGGCAAGCGGTTCCGGCTCGGCGGCGTGGTCGAGCCCGGCTCGCTGCAGCGCGGCGAGCAACTCAGGGTGTCGTTCAAGGTCACCGACGGCGCGGCCAGCCTGCCGGTCGCCTACAAGGGCATTCTGCCGGACCTGTTCCGCGAAGGGCAGGGCGTGATCGCCGAAGGCTCGCTCGACAAGGCCGGCGTGTTCGAAGCCGACACCGTGCTCGCCAAGCACGACGAGAAGTACATGCCGAAGGAAGTCGCCGACGCCTTGAAGAAGGACGGCCACTGGAAGGACGACTACGGCAAGAAGCCCCCCGGTGAGACGACCGCGGGCCAGACCTCGGCGAATGCGGCGGAGGGCGGCAAATGATCGCCGAGGCCGGGCACTACGCACTGGTTCTGGCGCTGGCTCTGGCGCTGATCCAGTCCACCGTTCCGCTGCTCGGCGCGCGGCTCAATGACGGCGCGCTGATGAACGTGGCGCGCTCGACCGCGCTGGTGCAGTTGCTGTTCGCTGGCCTGTCGTTCACCGCGCTGGTGTGGCTGCACGTCACCTCCGACTTCTCGGTGGTGAACGTGTACGAGAACTCCCACTCGATGAAGCCGCTGCTCTACAAGATCACCGGCGTGTGGGGGAACCACGAAGGCTCGATGCTGCTGTGGGTGGCGATCCTGGCGCTGTTCGGCGGCCTGGTCGCGGCGTTCGGCAACAACCTGCCGCTGTCGCTCCGCGCCCACGTGTTGGCTGTTCAGGGCTGGGTCGCAACTGCGTTCTATCTGTTCATCCTGATCACCTCGAACCCGTTCGCGCGGATTGCCAATGCGCCGGCCGAAGGCCGCGATCTCAACCCGGTGCTGCAGGATATCGGTCTCGCGGTGCATCCGCCGATGCTGTACCTCGGCTATGTCGGGTTCTCGATTTCGTTCTCGTTCGCCGCCGCGGCGCTGATGGAAGGCCGGCTCGACGCCGCCTGGGCGCGCTGGGTGCGGCCGTGGACACTGGTCGCCTGGATCTTCCTCACCCTCGGCATCGCGATGGGCTCGTATTGGGCCTACTACGAACTCGGCTGGGGCGGCTGGTGGTTCTGGGACCCGGTCGAGAACGCCTCGCTGATGCCGTGGCTCGCCGGCACCGCGCTCTTGCACTCGGCGCTGGTGATGGAGAAGCGCAACGCGCTGAAGGTCTGGACCATCCTGCTGTCGATCCTGACCTTCTCGCTGTCGCTGCTCGGCACCTTCCTGGTGCGCTCCGGCGTGCTCACCTCGGTGCACGCCTTCGCCACCGATCCGTCGCGCGGCGTGTTCATCCTGATCATCCTGTGCGTGTTCATCGGCGGCAGCCTGACGCTGTTCGCCTGGCGGGCTTCGTCGCTCAAGCAGGGCGGTCTGTTCGCGCCGATCTCGCGCGAAGGCTCGCTGGTGCTGAACAATCTGTTCCTCACCACCGCCTGCGCCACCGTGTTCGTCGGCACGCTGTATCCGCTGGCGCTGGAAGTGCTGACCGGCGACAAGATCTCGGTCGGCGCGCCGTTCTTCAATCTCACCTTCGGCCCGCTGATGGTGCCGCTGCTGGTCGCGGTGCCGTTTGGTCCGCTGCTGGCCTGGAAGCGCGGCGATCTGGTCGGCGCCGCGCAGCGGCTGATCGCCGCCGGCGTGGTGGCGCTGCTGGCGGTCTCCTTCGTGTACGCCTGGGTCCATGGCGGCGCGGTGCTGGCGCCGCTGGCGATCGGGCTTGCGGTGTTCGTCATCCTCGGCGCGCTGATCGACATCGCCGAGCGCATTGCGCTGTTCCGCGGTCCGCTGTCGATCTCGCTGCGCCGGGCCTCCGGCCTGCCGCGCTCGGCCTGGGGCACGATGTTCGCCCATGCGGCGCTCGGCGTGACGCTGATCGGCATCGTCTGCGAGACCACCTGGAACAGCGAGTACATCGCCGCGATGAAGCCGGGGGACAGCACCAAGCTCGCCGGCTACGAGTTCAAGTTCGAAGGCGCCAATCAGCGCCAGGGACCGAACTATCGCGAGTTGCTGACGCAGTTCACGGTGACCGAGAACGGCCGGCTGGTCGGCGGCATGGCGCCGTCGAAGCGTAGCTTCATCACCCGCGGCTCCTCCACCACCGAGGCGGCGCTGCTGACCCGCGGCTTCAGCCAGCTCTACATCTCGCTCGGCGATCTCAACGACCAGGGCGCGGTGACGGTGCGGATCTATCACAAGCCGATGGTGCTGCTGATCTGGTTCGGCCCGATCCTGATGGCGCTCGGCGGCCTGCTGTCGCTGTCCGATCGCCGCTTGCGGGTCGGTGCGCCGAAACCCGCCAAGGCGCCGCGCGTACTGCAGCCGGCCGAGTAGGGTGGAGAGACCGATGCGGAAGCTAGTCGCCGCTCTGTTCATCGTGTTCGCGACCGTCGTCGCGTCGCCGCTGGCGCATGCGGTGCAGCCCGACGAGGTGATGGCCGATCCGAAGCAGGAGTCGCGGGCGCGCGAGCTATCGCGCGAGCTGCGCTGCATGGTGTGCCAGAACCAGTCGATCGACGATTCCGACGCGACGCTCGCGAAGGACCTGCGGCTGCTGGTGCGCGAGCGGATCGCGGCCGGCGACAGCAACAAGCAGGTGATCGACTATCTCGTCTCGCGCTACGGCGAGTTCGTGCTCCTGAAGCCGCGGTTCGAGACGCACACGCTGCTGCTGTGGCTGCTGCCGCCGCTGGTGCTGGTCGCCGGCGGCCTCGGCCTGTGGCTGCACATCCGCCGACGCAGCCGCGACGCCGCCCGTGCCAGCGACGCCCCGAAGCCGCTCAGTGCCGACGAGCAGGCGCGGCTCGACAAGCTGCTGGCCGAGGGCGCGGATCAAGCGCCCTAATTTTGCAGCAGAGCTGATCGGATCTCTCCGAACGTGGCCGAGCAGGCGGGAGCGGTCCTGTGCTCCGCTCAATTCGCCGGGTGTAACATGGTCAGCGACAACGGCGCCGAGTTCGCGCGGAACGGCGCGATGGACGTCGGCGTTCGCGGCGCGCGGCGATGATGAACTCTTGCGCCCCCGCATGGCACACTGCAGCGACGCTCGTGGCGAAGGTTCTAGGGCGGTCCGGCCTTCAAGCCCGCCCCTCACTCAAGGACCCGGTCGCCGTGGCGGCCGGGTCTCCCTTGGGATGACGAGATCGGTGGGAGCTACTCCGCCGCGATCGGCTTCGGCATCGGGCCGAGCTTGACGCCGTCCGGATAATACTTCCAGCCGTCGCGGACCTTGATCTTGTCGTCCCAGGGAAGCTTGTAGTTGCCTTCGGCGAGGTCGCGCACCCAGGTCAGGTAGTTCGCCTTTTCGCCGCCGGGCTTGCCGACATAGGCACGGCAGCCGAGGTTGAAGATGTTGTTCTCCAGCGCCCAGTTCTCGCGCGCCTTGTCGACCAGGCGGGGGAACAGTTCGGCGGTGACGATCTCCCAGGGATTGCGGTGGCCCTGCTGGATGACGTTGCCGTCGTAATTGCACACCGTGCCTTCGCCGAAGTAATAGAACACGCCGTCGTAGCCGGCCAGGTTGACCGACATGGTGTACATCAGGTTCTGCCAGGCGTTGGTCCGGTTGGTCCAGATCCACTGATCATTGACCTGGGTCGAATAGCCGGAGATCCGGATGTAGACGTTGGCGCCCTTGTAGGCGGCCTCGCGCGCCAGTTCCGGGAACATGCCGTCGTGGCAGATGCAGACCGCGAGTTTCGAGCCCTTCGGGCCGTCGCACACCGGCATGCCGTAATTGCCCGGCGACCACGGCTCGATCGGCACCCACGGCTGCAGCTTGCGATAATGCAGCGCCAGTTCGCCGTCGGCGTTGATGATGATCGCGGTGTTGAACGGCGGCAGCGACGGATCGTCGTTACGCTCCATCAGCGAGAACACGCCCCAGACCTTGTTGCGCTTGCACGCCTGCTTGAACGCGCCGATCTCCGGCGAATCCACCGTCAGCAGCATCTCGTCGTAGGTCCAGATCGCGGTGTTGAGACCCTGGGTCGAATATTCGGGGAACACGATCAGATCGAGATCGGGGTAGCCGGCTTTGGTGGTGTCGACCGCGCGGCAGATCTGCTTGACCTGGATTTGGATATCCTCCGGCCCGCTGACCACCGGCACGGGATATTGGATCATCGCAACGAGCAGGGCTTCGTCCCACGCGCTTACGCTTCCGGTACTTGCCATAACTTGGCTCCATGTAACGTTAGAACGTCACGTCTATGGAACTGCAGCGGTCGGTGGCGAATACGCTGTTCTACGTAACGGGCTTCGTAATCTTGAGCAGGTGCATGCGCGGCGTCGGCTCAGGCCGCGTCCGTGACGCGTCGCCACCCCGGAAACGGGTCGGGCAGGTGACGGTAACTGTTCGGATCGAACGCCTCGGCGCTGGCCGGCTCGGCCAGGCAACGCTCCAGCATGGTGGTGATGCGGGCGCGGCTCATCGTCCCGAGCATGCCGATGAACACGATCTGCTGCCGCCGGGCAGCGGCGTCTGCAGGAATTCGTTGAAGCGCTCGGGGATCAGCGGCCGGCGCGCCTCCCAGACGAAGCTGGTGACGCCGTATTCGGCGTCCTCCGGCACGTGGTCGTCGAAGCCGTACAGCTCCTTGAACCACATCGGGTGCTGATGGGCGCGTTCGAAGTCGAACAGGCCGGTGTCGAAGATCTGGTCCGGCGACACCCGGCTGTAGTCGGTCTCGATCAGCCGGGCGTCGGGATTGAGCGCGTGGATGATGGCCCGCGCCGCCTCGTGCTGCGCGGGCGTGGCGTCCACGACCTTGTTCATGACAACGATGTCGGCGAACTCGATCTATTCGACCAGCAGATTGACCAGGGTGCGCCCGTCGCCTTCGCCCGCGGTCTCGCCGCGGTCGGCGAGAAAATCGGTCGACGAATAGTCCTTCAGCAGGTGGACGGTGTCGACCACCGTCACCATGGCGATGTGCGGGCCGGCGAGGTGTCAAGCACGGCGCGGGGCGGGGACGAGCATCTTGTTTCGGCGGCTGCCTTGAAGACCGCCGACGCAGATTCCTCGCCCTCTACTGACGGGCGGGGCTCTTGCGCACGATCAAGGCAATGAGCGCGGCAGCGACGATGACGGCGGCGAGATTGTAGATCATTGCGCCGGAGAAGGCGTCCGCGTAGCGCCCTGCCTGGGAGACGCCTTCGCCGGCATCCTTACCGAGAATCCCCACGAAGAATATGCCAACAACGGAAACGCCGAAGGCTCCGCCGACCTGTTGCATGGTGGAAATAAAGCCGGCCGCCATTCCGGCATGACTTTCCTCGACATAGCCGATGACCAGATTGAGCAGCGGCGTCATCGACAGGCCCTGTCCGAAGCCGAACAGCACCAGAGGCGGCAGCAGGGCGAATATTCCAGCTCCGTCGCCGAGACCTGCGGCGGTCACGATCAGCCAGCCGATGCCGGCTGCATAGACCAGCGTGCCACCGGCGATTGCGATGTTTCCGAAACGCGCCACCAGCTTCGGTGCGACCAGCGATGCCACCACGAAACCGACGCTCGCCGGCGCGAACAGCGTGCCGGCCGCGAACGGCGTCAGACCGAGGCCGGACTGCACCAGCAGGGCGAAGCATAGAAACAGCGATGTCGCTGTCGAATAGATCAGCAGCACCACCACAGACCCCACCGAGAAGCCGGTGTTGCGGAACAAGGTCAGATCAATGGCGGGATCGCCGCCGCGCCTTGCAACCAGATGCTCCCAGACGAGAAACGCCGTGAGCAGCACGACCGAGGCTGCCATGCTGGCCCATGTCCAGAGCGGCCAGCCGAGATTCGGGCCTTCGAGCAGAGGCAACAGCAGGAGCAGCAATCCCGCTGTCGCCAGTCCGATCCCGGGCCAATCGACGCCCATCGCGTCGGAAGAGCGCGATTCCGGGATGATCCGCGCCGATAGCAGCGCGATGATGCCTATCGGCAGGTTGATGAGGAAGATGATACGCCAGCCGAGGCCGAACAGGTCGCTTTCAACGATCAGGCCGCCGAAGACCTGTCCGACGATGGCCGCCAGCCCCAATGTCATGCCGAGAAGTCCGAATGCCCGGCGGCGGCCAGCATCGTCGTACATGACACGTAGCAGCGCATAGACCTGCGGAAACAGGATCGCGCCTGTCGCGCCTTGCAGAAGGCGGGCAACGATCAGGCTGGTGGCGTCGGGCGCGATGCCGCAGAGGAACGATGTGATCGCAAATCCGGCCATGCCGAGTGCGAACAGGCGACGTCTGCCATGGCGGTCGCCGAGCCGCCCGCCCGCGATCAGCAGCACGCCGAAGGCCAGTTCATATCCGGCGATGACGAAGCCGATTTCGGCAAAGCTCACACCAAGATCGGCCTGCATCGAGGGGATCGCGATGTTGACCACAAACAGGTCGAAGACGGTGATGAACCCGCCCAGCAACAGGATGGTCAGAGCCAGCGCCGAGGGGCGTGTTTTGGCGGCGGTCTGCGGGACATGCGATGTCGCAGGTGGGTGATCGACGGTCATGGCAACTCCAATGTGCTTGAAGTCGCTTCGCACGCGCATTAATCTATTACTATGGAGCAAATTATACTATTACTATGAGTGATACGCTGGATCATCGGCTGGATCGCACGCGCGCCGAACTGGCGGATTTCTTACGGCGGCGGCGGGAAAGCCTTTCACCGCTCGATGTCGGTCTACCGGTCGGGAAACGGCGGCGGACGCCGGGGCTTCGCCGTGAGGAAGTCGCCGCCCTCGCGGGCGTTGGCCTCACCTGGTACACGTGGCTGGAACAGGGCCGTGCCATCAAGGTTTCGACGGCCTTTCTCGACAATGTGTCCCGCGTCCTGAAGCTGGATGAAATCGAGCGGCGGCATCTGTTTCTGCTCGCCCATCAGCGGCCGCCTGCAATGGCGGGACAGGCTTGGTGCGAGCTGCCGCCGCTGGTGCGCCGATTGCTCGACGATCTCACTCTGCGCCCATCCTATGTGCTGAACCTGCGATGGGATGTGATCGGCTGGAATGATGCAGCCGAACGTCTGTTCGGGTTCGAGCAGCGCGATCCTGCCGAATGCAATATGCTCTGGATGCTGTTCGCGGACGATCGGCTGAACGGCAGGATCGTGGAATGGTCGGTTCAGGCTCCGCAAATTCTGGCGAGCTTTCGGCGGGATTTTGCGCGGTCCCCCGAGGATGAAAGCATGGTGGCGCTCGTCGAGTCGCTGGAGCAGGTCTCGCCTTCCTTCAGAAAGCTCTGGAACCAGCACGACGTGCATGGACGCTGCGAAGGCCGCCGAAGCTTCATGATCGACGGCCGGGGGCCGGTGGCGTTCGATCATGCATCCTTCATCGTCGATGAGGAAAAGCACCTCCGCCTTGTGTTCTATGCGGCAGCGGATCACGGAGATGTTGCAGCAGCTCTTCACGCTGGAAGAGGCCGGCCCCTATAAGCCCTCGATAGGGGGCTCAGGGCACTTAGCTCATACGAACAGCGACCAGGTGTAGATCCCCGGCCGACGCAAGGCAGCCGACGCAGAGCAGCCGGCGCGAGGCCGTGACCGGCCTCGCGTGGTTGGGTTCGGGAGTGAGCGCGGGCGATCGGGCTACCGGGCTTCAGAACGGCACGATTTCCATCGGCAGCGGCTTGCCGGCCTTATGCAGCGCGATCCAGCGGTGCAGCTCGGCGACGTGGCCGCTTTCTTCCTCGACGAATTCCTTCGCCAGCATCTTGATCTCGGGATTGTCGGTGGTGTCGAGGACGTTCTTGTACCAGTCGAACGCACCGGTCTCCGCTTCCAGCGCGATCTGCAGCGCGAGGTCGCGGCCGATGAACGGGTCGGTGCCCCAGATCGCGGCGGCTTCCGGGCTTTCCAGGCCCGGCCATTTGAAATCGCCGGGCTCCATCTGCGGGATGTCGCGGAAGCCGGCGCGGGCCTGCGCGTCGGCCTGATGCATCCGCGAGTAGTCCGCGAGCTGGCGGAACAGCTTCGATACTTCCTTGTTGCCGCAACTATCCATCGCGTCGGCGAGCTGACCGAACCGCAGCGCGGCTTCCTGCTCCAGCTTGATCGAATGCGCCAGAAACTCTTCGACTGTTTCCATCGTCGTCTCTCCTTGTTCGGCCGTCGCCGGGGTGGCGACGGCCGTCGCTGTCGTCAGGCGTTCTCCGCAGCCTTGGCGGCGTGCTTGAGCGACCATTCCTCCTGGGTGATCCAGGCCTCGAGAATGCGGACGTGCTCGGCTTCTTCGTTGACGAATTCCTTGGCCGCCGCGGCGACCTCGGACGACTTGGTGGTGGCTTCGACCGCACGATAAAACTCGTAGCCGCGGCGCTCGCCCTGCAGCGCCGCCTTCAGCGCGCCGAGACGGGTGAGCGTGGTGTCCGAGGCCCACACCGCGGCGCGCTCCGGCGTCGCGTGGTCGGGCCAGGCGTAGTCCGGCGGCACGCTCTTGCTGAGGTCGATGCTGCCGGCGCGCGACTTCACTTCGGCCAGATGCAGCCGCGAGAACTCGGCGAGCTGCGCGAACAGCTTCGCCACCGGCGCGTTGCCGGCGTCCGCCATCGCCTTGGCGAGGCTGTCGTAGTGCAGCGCGGCGTCTTCCTCGACCTTGGCAGCGTAGCTGAAGAATTCCTGCGGGGTGTTGATCTCCATGCCGCCCTTGTAGTGCGCGGCGGCCGGCGTCACCGCGAGGCGCTGCGGCTTGGTCTTGTCGCCCTCGAACTTGACCAGGATGTCTTCGTTGCGGACGAAGCACTGGCAGGCGAGGCGGTAGCGCGGCGGGATGTCGTTGACTTCGGCGTCGACGATCTCCTCCTTGGTGATCTTGCCAAGCTGGCGCAGCACTTCCTTTTCCTTTTCGGTCAGCGCCACCGCAGCTTTGGCCTTCGGATTGAAGTGCTCGACTTGCACCAGGCAGGAGCCGCATTCGCCATCCTGACAGTCGAACGGGATCGGAATGCTGTGCGATTTCGCAACCGCCAGAATGGTCCCGCGATCGCCCGCCACCGCATACACGGTCACGTCCTTGGCCATAACCGGGGACGAGAAGGTAATATTCGCCACGTCGTACTCTCCTGTCGTCAGGGGTTGATCGACGCCGTGCCGGCGCCCTCCGGCTGCCCCTTGGCAAGAACCAGGCCACGCACGATCACTAAGTAATTCAGTTAGTTGCAGCGGTGGGGCAGGGGGTTGTCGCGACTAAAGGCGGATCGGATTCCCGACACGAATGTACGAACGGCGACAATTCCGCGGCCCGGAGCAGGGCGGGAAGCGACCATCCGTCGCGGCCTCTGGGGGCCGAATACCACCAAAATTACAAAAGTTTAATTCCCTCGCCAGAGCCCCGTAAGGCGGCGGGCCCCATCTTCCGAAGCAACGGTGCTGATCAGTTCCGCACCTTCAGTTTCAACTGGTCTTCGGAGACTCCCGCAATGCACGATCGTCGCCCCGTCCTGTCCACGCAGTCTTCGCACCGGCCCCAGTCGAGGTCGTTGCTGTCGGCGCGCAAGTTCGCGCTGATGGCTTCGGTCGTCGCCGGTCTCGGCGCGGGGGCTTTCGGGCTCGGCAACGGTTCGTTCGATCTGATCGCCACTCCGGCGCATGCGCAGCAGGTCAGCGCCAACGTTCAGCCGGCGCAGCAGCCGGTCGGTTTCGCCGACATCGTCGACAAGGTGAAGCCGTCGGTGATCTCGGTGAAGGTCAACATCGCCGACAAGATGGCCAAGAACGAAGACCGCGAGGATTTCTCGTTCCCGCCCGGCTCGCCGATGGAGCGGTTCTTCCGCCGGTTCGGCGGCGAGATGCCTCCCGGCCTGCGCGGCCATCGCGGCGGCGGCATGATCACCGGCCAGGGCTCGGGCTTCTTCATCTCGGCCGACGGCTATGCGGTGACCAACAATCACGTGGTCGAAGGCGCCGACAAGGTCGAAGTCACCACCGACGACGGCAAGACCTACAAGGCCAAGGTGATCGGCAATGATCCGCGCACCGACTTGGCGCTGATCAAGGTCGAAGGCGGTTCGAGCTTCCCCTACGCCAAGCTGTCGGAAGGCAAGCCGCGGATCGGTGACTGGGTGCTGGCGGTCGGCAATCCGTTCGGCCTCGGCGGCACCGTGACGGCCGGCATCGTCTCGGCGATGGGCCGCGACATCGGCAACGGTCCGTACGACGATTTCATCCAGATCGACGCGCCGGTGAACAAGGGCAACTCCGGTGGCCCGGCGTTCAACACCGCGGGCGAAGTGGTCGGCGTCAACACCGCGATCTACTCGCCGTCGGGCGGCAGCATCGGCATCGCGTTCTCGATCCCGGCCAACACCGTCAAGGCGGTGGTCGAGCAGCTCAAGGATCGCGGCTCGGTGAGCCGTGGCTGGATCGGCGTGCAGGTGCAGCCGGTGACGCCGGAGATCGCCGACAGCCTCGGCCTGAAGAAGGCGGAAGGCGCGCTGGTCGCCGAGCCGCAGTCGAACGGTCCGGCCGCCAAGGCCGGCATCGAATCCGGCGACGTGATCGTCGCGGTCGATGGCACGTCGGTGAAGGACGCTCGCGAACTGGCCCGCACCATCGGTGCGTTCGCGCCGGGGCATGCGGTCAAGCTCACCGTGTTCCACAAGGGCAAGGAGCGTGAGCTGACGCTGACGCTCGGCGAGCTGCCGAACAAGATCGAAGCCAGCAACAACACCGACCGCGGTGATCGCGGTGGAGCCAACCAGGGCCTCGACCTGCCCAAGCTCGGCCTGACGCTGGCTCCGGCCAGCTCGGTCGCCGGTGCCGGCAAGGATGGCGTGGTGGTGACTGACGTCGATCCGAAGGGTGCCGCAGCCGACCGCGGCTTCAAGGAAGGCGATGTGATCCTCGAGGTCGCCGGCAAGAACGTGTCGAGCCCGGCGGACGTCCGCGACGTGCTCGCTACGGCGAAGACCGAAAACAAGAACAGCGTGCTGGTCCGGGTACGCAGCGGCGGCGCCTCGCGCTTCGTCGCCCTCCCGATCGCCAAGGGCTGATCGCCCGCGCTGAGAAATTGGAGAGTGTCGCCGGCAATCGTCGCCCCCAGCCGACGGCGCTATCCCGGGGACGGGTCGCAACCCCGCTCGTCCCCGCCTTTACACCTTCCGGAAGGAGTTCAGCCCCCCTCCGTCGGAAGGTCTAGGCGGGCGGTGGAGTCCCCCAGCTCCATCGCCCGTTCCCCCTCCGGGGCCCGATCGAGCCGCCTTGCAAGGAGGCTGAAGCCGCGTCATGTTGCATCAGAGCCCGCAGAGTTTGAAGAAATCCGACAGCAATATGCGTCTGTTGATCATCGAGGATGACCGCGAATCCGCCGACTATCTGGTCAAGGCGTTTCGCGAGGTCGGCCACATCGCCGATCTCGCCAGCGATGGCGAAGAGGGCCTCGCGATGGCGGAGAGCGGCGACTACGACGTGCTGGTGGTCGATCGCATGCTGCCGAAGCGCGACGGCCTGTCGGTGATCGGAAGCCTGCGTGACAAAGGAAATCGCACGCCGGTGCTGATCCTGTCCGCGCTCGGCCAGGTCGACGACCGTATCAAGGGCCTGCGTGCCGGCGGCGACGACTATCTGCCGAAGCCCTACGCCTTCGCGGAACTGCTGGCGCGCGTCGAGGTGCTGTCGCGCCGTCACGGCGGCCCGGCGGAAGAGACCAGCTACCGCGTCGCCGATCTCGAACTCGACCGTCTGTCGCATCGCGTCACCCGCGGCGGCGAGGAGCTGACGCTGCAGCCGCGCGAATTCAGACTGCTCGAATATCTGATGAAGCACGCCGGGCAGGTGGTGACCCGCACCATGCTGCTGGAGAACGTCTGGGATTATCACTTCGATCCGCAGACTAACGTCATCGACGTCCACATCTCCCGGCTGCGTTCGAAGATCGACAAGGGCTTCGATCACCCGCTGCTGCACACCATCCGCGGCGCCGGCTACATGATCCGCGACGGGCTGCGCTGAGCTTCGCTCAGCGCCTCGTGACGCCGGCAGCGCCGTTCTCGCGACCCCGCTCGAGCGATGCCCAGAGGACCGCACCCCTTTAGATGCTGGCGGTGTTCGGTGCCGGCGGTTTACCGACGTTGCACTACCTCCGTAGTGTTTCTTGGTATCTAAATACGGCCGAGCTATCGTTTCTTAACTTTCGCATGCGAACGTCCCGCAAACTCACTGCAGATCAGGGATGTGAAAAGCCGCATGTTTATGGGACGTCAAAAGCGACAGGAGCTGCTGCAGAAGGCCGAATGGCTCGACACCCTCTCGCTTCACTGCGGCATCGGATTGTGGGACGCGATCCTGTACGAAGGCGATGCGATGCATCCCAAGGCCCGGTGGACCTGGTCGTCCGAGTTTCGCCGGCTGTGCGGCTACAGTTCTGAAGCCGAGTTTCCCAACGTCGTGCAATCCTGGTCGGATCGCCTGCATCCCGACGATGTCGCGCCGACCTTCGCGGCGTTCACCCAGACCTGCCAGACCGGCATCGGTTACGACGTGAAGTATCGCCTCAAGGTCAAGGACGGCAGCTATCGCTGGTTCCGTGCGACCGGCGGTGTCGTGCTCGACGAGAACCGTAAGCCGCGGCGCGCCTGCGGTTCGCTGGTCGACATCGACGAACTGGTGAAGGCGGAAAACCAGAAGCGCGACTCGATCCATCAGCTCGCCAACGATTTCGAAGGCGCCATCGGCAAGATCGTCAGGACCGTGTCGTCGGCTTCCGCCGACCTCGAAAGCTCGGCACGTCAGCTCGCGACCACGGCCGACACCTCGCAGCACCTCGCCGGCAACGTCGCGGCGGCCTCCGAAGAAGCCACCAGCAACGTGCAGTCGGTGGCATCGGCGACTGATCAGCTGTCGTCTTCGATCCGCGAGATCAGTCAGCAGGTTCAGGAATCCGCGCGGATCGCCGGCGAGGCGGTCGGCCAGGCGCGCAACACCACCGATCGCGTCAGCGAACTGTCGAAGGCCGCGACGCGGATCGGCGACGTCGTCGAACTGATCAACACCATCGCGGGCCAGACCAATCTGCTGGCGCTGAATGCCACCATCGAGGCGGCGCGCGCCGGCGAAGCCGGGCGAGGCTTCTCGGTCGTCGCCGCCGAAGTGAAGGCGCTCGCCGAGCAGACCGCGAAGGCCACAGGCGAGATCGGCCAACAGATCAGCCGCATCCAGTCGGCGACGCAGGAGTCGGTCGGCGCGATCAGCGAGATCAGCGGCACCATCGAGAAGCTGTCCGAAATCTCCGCGCACATCGCGTCGGCGGTCGAAGAGCAGGGCGCGGCGACGCAGGAGATCTCGCGCAACATTCAGCAGACCGCGCAAGGCACCGAGCGCGTCTCCGCCACCATCCTGGATGTCCGGCGCGGCGCGGTCGAAACCGGCACGTCATCCACGCAGCTGCTCTCGTCCGCGCAGTCGCTGTCGCAGGAGAGCGGCCGGTTGGAGGACGAAGTGAGCCGCTTCCTCCGCACCGTGCGCGCCTCGTAGCGACGCCGCAGCGGCGGACTATTCCAGCTATCACTCAGACCGAGGCGTCGTCCCACAGGACGGCGCCTCGGTTTTTTTATGTCTGGGCCTTCAGTCATGCAGACAATTGGCGCGCTACTTGAACGATTTGTCACTTTGGATTCAGGCCCGGAGTGTCTAGTTTGCGGGCATGAAAACTCTTCAACAGCAGCGCTGCCGCCGGGACGTGATCCGTGACCGCCTTCGGTAAACTGATCCGAACCACCGCGTTTCGGCTGACGCTGGTCTATCTGTTTCTGTTCGGTCTGTTCGCAGCCTCGCTGGTCGCGTACTTCGCCTGGACAACGCGCAAGCTGATCACCGATCAGATCACCACCACGGTCGATGCCGAGATTGCCGAGATCAACGACATCTACGGCCGACGCGGCTTGCGCGGCGTGGTGTTCACGCTGGAGAACCGCGCGCTGCGGCCGGGCGCCAATCTCTATCTGGTCACCACGCCGGCAGGGCAGGCAGTCGCCGGCAACGTCGGCGCGCTGGCGCCGGGGGTGATGAGCAAGAACGGCTGGAGCGAGACCTTCTATCGCCGCCTCGACGATCAGGAGCGTTCCGATCACCGCGCGCTGGTGCGCGTCACCGAGCTGTCGAGCGGGTTTCGCCTGCTCGTCGGTCGCGATCTCGAAGAGCGGAGACGGCTGAACAAAGTGGTGCGCTCGGCGGCGCAATGGTCGGTGCTGATCGTGGTCGTGCTCGGCCTCGGCGGCGGCGTGTTTGCGGCGCGCCGCGTGCTGCGGCGGATCGATGCGATGACCGGCACCACGCAGCGGATCATGGCGGGCGACCTGTCGGGCCGGTTGCCGGTCGGGCGCAGCGGCGACGAGCTCGACCGCCTGGCGGAAAATCTCAATGCGATGCTGGAGCGGATCGAAGCTCTGATGTCGGGCATGAAGGAAGTCTCCGACAACATCGCGCACGACCTCAAGACGCCGCTGACGCGGCTGCGCAACCGCGCCGAGGAGGCGCTGGCGCGCGCTGCCAATGAATCCGATTATCGCGTCGCGCTGGAGCGCACGATCGAGGAGTCCGACGGCCTGATCCGCACCTTCAACGCGCTGTTGATGATCGCTCGCGCCGAAGCCGGCTACGCCAGCGGCGACATGACCGATTTCGACGCCGCCGAGATTGCGCGCGACATCCACGAACTGTACGAGCCGCTCGCCGAAGACAACGCGCTCACCCTGCAGGTCGAGGCTCTGGCTGCGCCGGTCCGGGGCAATCGCGAATTGATCAGCCAGGCGCTCGCCAATCTGGTCGAGAACGCGATCAAATACGGCAAGCCGCAGCCGGCTGCCGAGGCTGACGTTCCTGCCGCCACCGGCACCGTCCAGATCGAGGCGCGGCGCGACGGCGATCAGGTGCTGCTCAGCGTCACCGACCACGGCATCGGCATTCCGGAAGGCGATCGCAAGCACGCGATCGAGCGCTTCGTTCGGCTCGAGGCCAGCCGCACGCTGCCGGGCTCCGGGCTCGGCCTCAGCCTCGCTTCGGCGGTGGCGCGGCTGCACGGTGGCGAACTGCGACTCGCCGACGCGGACCCGGGTTTGCGCGCCACGCTTGCAATTCCGGCCCGCACGGGCGAAGGACAGGCCTCCGCAACAACTCTCGAACCGGCGCCGGCATGATTTTTTCCGCGATCACCGCGGACCTCGACAACACCGCTTTGGCCGCGCGCTTCGGCGCCGGACCGCGCCTGTACGATCCCGTACTGGCTGCGGAGCGTTGGGCTGGCTGGCTAGTCGATCTTGCGCCTGAACAGGCTGATGCGATCGCGGCCCTCGGCAACGCGTTTCCCGACCTGCAGATCGCACTGCAATCGATCGCCGAGGCTTCGCCGTATCTGTTCGATCTGATCCGCGGCGATCCGGTGCGGCTGCTGCGCGTTCTGCGCGGCGCTCCGGAACAGCGGCTCGCCAAGCTGCTCGAAGACGCCGAGACGTTCGTCGCTGCGGCGTCGGCCGAAGACGAGGTGATGGCGGCGCTGCGCCGGCTGAAGGCCGAGGCTGCGCTGCTGATCGCGCTGTGCGATATCGGCGGGATCTGGCCGGTGATGCAGGTGACGCAGGCGCTCACTGATCTCGCCGGCCGCTCGGTGCAGATGGCGCTGCGCTTCCTGCTGCGCCTGGAGGCCGGCCGCGGCCGGATCGTGCCGCCCAATCCCGATTGCCCGGAGCAGGGCTCCGGCCTGATCGTGCTGGCGATGGGCAAGATGGGTGCCGGCGAGCTGAACTACTCGAGCGACATCGACCTGATCGTATTCTACGAGCTCGATGCGCCGACGCTCGCGCCCGACATCGAACCGCAGCCGTTCTTTGTGCGCGTGACCCAGGGGCTCAGCCGGATCCTGCAGCAGCGGCGCGGCGACGGCTACGTGTTCCGCGTCGACCTGCGACTGCGGCCCGATCCGGCGTCGACGCCGGTGGCGCTCTCGACGGTGTCGGCGCTCGATTACTACGAACGCGAAGGCCGCACTTGGGAACGCGCCGCGATGATCAAGGCGCGGCCCTGCGCCGGAGATCTCGTCGCAGGCGACGCGCTGCTGTCGGAGATCGCCCCGTTCGTCTGGCGCAAGCATCTCGACTTCGCCGCGCTGTCCGACGTCCACGACATGAAGCGGCAGATGCAGACCTATCGCGGCCAGACCGAGATTGCTGTCGAGGGCCACAACGTCAAGGTCGGCCGCGGCGGCATCCGCGAGATCGAGTTCTTCGCCCAGACCCAGCAACTGATCGCCGGCGGCCGGCATCCGGAATTGCGGGTGCGGCCGACGCTCGAGGCGTTGGAAATCCTGGCGGCGCGCAACTGGATCACCATCCAGGCACGCGACGAGCTGACCGAAGCGTATCTGTTCCTGCGCAAGGTCGAGCACCGCGTGCAGATGATCGCCGACGAGCAGACCCACGCGCTGCCCGACACCGTCGAGGCGATCGAACGGTTTTCGCGTTTCCTCGGCTACGACAGCCGGGACTCGTTTGCGCGCGATCTGCTCGGCTATCTCGAACGGGTGCAGGGCCATTACGCCAAGCTGTTCGAGGGCGATCCGACCGGCACCGCCAAGCTGCCGCCGGTCGATTACGGCGCCGGTCCTGAAGACACGCGGCTGCTCGATCACCTGCTGTCGCTCGGCTACAAGAAGCCGCTGATGATCGCGACCACGCTGCAGCAGTGGATGACCGGCGGCTATCGCGTGCTCAAGGTCGAGACCACGCAGCGCGCATTCCGCGAATTCGTGCCGGCGCTGATCGAGGAGCTGGCGCGCGCCGAACAGCCGGACGACGCCGTCAATGCGTTCGATCGCCTGCTGCAGGCGCTGCATCGCGGCGGCCGGCTGATTTCGCTGCTGAGCCAGAACCGCGAACTCTTGACGCTGGTGGCGCTGGTGCTCGGCGCCGCGCCGCGGCTCGGCGACATGCTGGCACGGCAGCCGCAGATTCTCGACGGCCTGATCGACCCGCGGTTCTTCGGCGCCATGCCGGATCAAACCGAACTGTCGGCGCGGCTGGCCGTCACGCTGGCGGATGCGGGGTCGTACGAAGAGTTTCTCGATCGGCTGCGGCTGTTCGGACAGGAGAGCCTGTTCCTGATCGGCACGCGGATTCTGTCCGGCACGGTTCCGACCCAGCAGGCGGCGGTGGCATTCGCCGATGTCGCCGAAGGCATCGTCGGCACGGTGCATGGCCTGGTCAGCGAGCAGTTCGCCTCGACCTACGGCCGGGTCAAAGGACAGCAGACCGCGATCTTGGCGATGGGCAAGCTCGGCAGCCGCGAGATGACGGCGTCGTCCGATCTCGACCTGATCCTGATCTATGATTTCGACGACGATCAGCCCGACAGTGACGGCGAACGCTCGCTGCACGGTGCGCAATACTTCGCTCGGTTCACCCAGCGGCTGATCTCGGCGTTCACCACGCGGACCAATTACGGCGTGCTGTACGACGTCGACATGCGGCTCCGGCCGTCGGGCCGCGCCGGTCCGGTGGCGTCGCGGCTGGATGCGTTCGCCGCCTATCAGGAGCAGGAAGCCTGGACCTGGGAGCATCTGGCGCTGACCCGGGCGCGGGTGATCTCGGCCGCGCCGGAGTTTCGCAGCAGGATTGAGCAGGTGATCCGTGCGGTGCTGACGCGGCCGCGCGACGCGGCGATCATCGCCAACGACGTCGCCGAAATGCGCCGCGCGATCGCGCAGGAGAAGGGCGAGGACGACGTCTGGGATCTGAAATATGCAGCCGGCGGCATGGTCGATATCGACTTCATCGCGCAGTATCTGCAGCTCGTGCATGCGCACGAGGCGGCCGACATCCTGCACGTCAACACGCTGTCGGCTCTCGATAATGCCAACCGGCTCGGCTTCCTGACGCAGGCCGATGCCGAAGTGCTGCGGCCCGCAGCGCGGCTGTATCAGAACCTGACGCAGATCCTGCGGCTGTGCGTCAGCGAGAAGTTCAATCCGGACACCGCCGGCGACGATCTGTTGCGGGTGATGGTGCGCGCCGGCGACGCGCCGGACTTCTCGTCGTTGCAGGCGCGGGTGAAAGAGACCCAGTCCGACGTTCGCGCGATCTTCAACCGCCTGATCGGCGGCGAGGACGCTTAGGGCGCAGTTGCGTGCGCCGCAGGTTTCTCGAGCGGGGAGTTGTAATCGTCCGGAGCGATTACTTCGCGGCGTCGGCAGAGGGCAGCTGTTCGCAATCCATCGAATACACCAGCTTGCCGCTCGCGGTCTGGCCGATCGGCTTGCAGCCGGTCACGCCATCGTCGATCGGAGCCGCGATGGAGGCGGGCGCCGTCGCCGGTGCCTCGTCCTGCTTGGACATGACGATGTAGCCGATGCCGACCGCGGCGCCGACGAACGCCAGTCGAAACATCCAGACCGAGGTCTGGTGGAAGGCGGTGCTGAAATCCACGCCGGGCTCCTCGCATCAATCGTCGGTTCGCTCTTACACGGCCGCTCCGAACGCGGACAAGCCGGATTTTAGACTAGAGCGTTGCTCGGAATGCTGTAGCTCAGACGGCCTGCCTGAACGGATCGCGCGCCACCGCGGTCCACCATTGCTGCACCACCGCCGGGCTGGTGAGCTGGATCGCCGCCGAGGCATCGAGCTGCGCCTTGCGATAGGCGCTGGCGGTGATGCCGAACCGGGCGCGGAACGAGCGGCTGAAATGCGCCTCGCTCTTGAACCCGAGATCGGAGGCGAGGCGTGACAGCCGCCGCGTCTCCACCGGATCGGCGAGCGCCGCCTGCACCGCGAGCAGCCGGCGTTCCTGGACGTAACGCATCACCCCACCGCGCTCGGCGAACAGCCGGTAGAGCGAGGCGCGCGACACGTCGAGCTGCTGCGCCAGCCAGTCAGGCGACAGCTCCGGCAGCGCAAGATTGTCGCGGATCAGCGCCTCGGTCAGCGCCAGGATGGTCTCGTCGGCGCCGCGTTGCGGGGCGAGGTCGGTTTCTGCGGACGGCGCCAGCAGCCGACGCAGAAAGTCGGCGGTCTCCGCTACTGTCGTTGCCACGTCGGCCTCGGTGAGCTGCGCGCTGCGCTCCTGCAGCGAACGGATATAGGCGGCGAGCAGGTCGTTGCGCAGCGGATCGAGCTTCGGCTTGAGCGCGTGCAGCGGCAGCCCCGCGAGCAGCTTGCGCGGCACGATCAGGCACATCGTGTTCGACGCGAATGCCCGGGTCGAGATCGGGCAGGCGAGATCGATCAGCGCCACCTTGCCGGGGCCGATCACGGTCTGCTGCCGCGTCACTTCACCGTTGAAGCCGCCGGACACGTAGAGGTGCAGCAGCAGGTGATCCGGCGTCACCGCGATGCGCTGGGCATCGCGGACGAAATCCTGGGCGTTGAACGCGACCTTGGCGACCACCAGGTCGCCGATGATGATGCCGTAGGCCGATCCGGTCGGCGTCTTCCGGCTCGGCCCGCAGGGGCGCGGCTCGAACAGCGGCGAGATCACCGCACGCCAGGTCGCGAACGCGTTGGCCTCGTCGAGGCCGGAGGTCACGTAATAAAGGCGGGGAAGGGACGCCATCAGGTCGATTGATCTTCAAGCCGGCTCGATCAGGCCATCGGTATTGAGCTACGCTGGCGGCCAAGTGCTTTCAGCTTAGCGGTTTTTTCCGAGAAAGACGATGCGTCTCCGCGCCGCCAGCAGCGGGACGCGGTAGTCATGTATTGCGCGCTCCGCGTGTATCCGCGCCAAGGCGAATTGGTGGCCGACATTGCCGTCCCCTCCGGTTCTGAGACGCAAAGTCAAAGGAAAGCGCCGCCGTCAACCTGAATCCCGCCGCTCCACTCTGTCGCGACGCATTCGCACCGATCTAGAACTACGCGAACACCGGGGCGAAGTGTTCGTCAGTTCGCCGACCGGAGACGAACAGAAGACTGGGCATGCGCGGCTGAGGCGCCTGCCGAGACAGGAAGGGGAAGTCTGTGAGCACCGTGGGGCGTTTTCGTCATCTCTCGTCGCTGCTGTTGTGTACGACGTTTCTTGTCAGCGCTCCGATGTCAGCGGTGCTGTATGCGGCAGAGTCGCCTTCGAAATCGAAGTCGGTCGCCAGGTCTGTCTTGTCCCCTGAATTGGAGGCGAAGTTTTCCGATGCGATGCGGCAGGGCGAGCGCGCGCTGATCGCACAGGCTTACGACAGCACGTATCGCGATCCCGGGCTGCGCGACGCGGTGGTGCGCCACGTGTCTACACTGGCACCGACCGCGCTGCGCGACGTCACCACCGCCGCCGATCTCGGCGTGCTGACCTCCGGCCAGCGGATGGTGCTCGCGCCGAATGCCGCGCAGGTGCTGGCGACCCGCACCGCCTCGGCTTCGGGACTGACCGCGTCGTCGTATCAGAACGTCGCGATGGCGGTGAACAACTCGCCGAACCTGCCGAACCCGATGCCATCGAGGACCGAGCAGACCTGGAACCTGGATATGATCGGCGCCCAGGGCGCCTATAACCGCGGCTTCACCGGCGCCGGCGTCACCGTCACGGTCGCGGACACGGGCTTCGACACCACCAATGCCGGCCTCGTCAACAAGCTCAGGACCAATCTCGGCAAGAACTACATGGTTGAGATCGGCAAGGCGTTCGATCCGAACGATCTCTCGCCGGAGAGCGCACAGAAAACTGACATCCATGGTTCGCACGTCGCCGGCATTATCGCGGCCGAGAAGTTCGACAATGTCGATGCGCATGGCGTCGCCTACGATGCCAGCATCATTCCGCTGCGCGCGATCGCCGAGAAAGGCTACACCACTTACGGGAACGTCGACTCCTCCGCGCTGGCGCTGAACTACTTCGCCGGCCTGAGCGGGACGATGGTCTATAACGCCAGCTACGGTCCGAACTCCGACGGTCTCACCAATCTGAAGCTATGGACCGTCGGAAACATCGACGACGAGGCGAATGCCGCGTTTAACGTCCTCAAGGCCGGCAAGATCATCGTCGCTGCCGCCGGCAACGACCGCGCCGACAATCCGATCGCCGCCCGCAATGCCAACGGCATTGCGCTGATGCCGTTCTTCAATCCGGCGCACGCCGCGCTTGGTGTGTACGACGATCAGGGACAGCAGCTCGACGGATCTGCCCTTCAACATCAGCAGGGGCAGATTATTTCGGTGATGTCGGTGGGCATCACCAAGGCGGCTGCGTCCTATTCGAATCTCTGCGGCGTGACCGCGAGCTGGTGCGTGGCCGCGCCCGGTGGCGATGATGCGACGGGCGCGCTGGTTTATTCCACCGTGCCGGTGAACACCTACGGCTTCGCGCAAGGCACCTCGATGGCAGCGCCGACGGTGTCGGGCGCGATCGCGGTGCTGATCCAAGCTAACCCGAGCTACAACGCGCAGGACCTGTCGCGCCTGTTGTTCTCGAGCACCGAAGATCTCGGCGCGCCCGGCGTCGATGCTGTGTTCGGCTACGGCCTGATCCGGCTCGATCGGGCCACTGATGGTCCGACCACGCTCGCTGCTAACACGGCGGTGTCGGTGGTCGCCGACCAGACCACTTATTGGAGCCGGCTGCTCACCACCGACGGTGATTTCTCCAAGGTCGGCACCGGCATTCTGAGCATCTCGGGCCGGACCAACGCCGGCGGCAATGTGTTCGCGCAGCTCGGCACGCTGGCCGTCGACGGCACGCTGACGATGTCAGCCGGCCATCGCCTGGAAGTGGCACAGCCTGCAACCCTGGCCGGCTTCGGCACGATCGCCGGCGACACGGTGATCGCGGGTACGCTGTCGCCGGGCAAGATGGCCAATATCGGCGACCTCGTGAGCAACAACGTGGTGCCGGCCGGCACGGTGCTGAACGGCAACTCGGTCGGCTCGCTGACCTTCAACGGCAACGTCACGCTGACCTCGACCGCCACGACCCGGATCGACATCGACGGCTCGCTGATCGTGCCCGGCGGCCCCGGCACCTACGACAAGATCTACGTCACCGGCGCCGGCAACGTGTTCTATGCGGCCGGCACGCTGACGCCGGTGCTGCGCGGCAGCGTCGGCACCGTCAGCAACTACACGCCGGCGATCGGCACCGAGTTCGCCTTCGTACAGGCAACCGACGGCGCCAGCACGGCGGGCAGCTTCTCCAAGCTGGTGCAGCCGACGTCGGGGCTGCCGGCCAATGGCCGTTTCGACCTGATCTACAACCCGACGTCGATCACGCTGGTGGTGACGCCGTCGAGCTTCAGCCAGCTCGCCGATGCCGATAAGCTCGGCCCGACGCAGCGGTCGATCGCCGGCATCCTCGACAAGGATCGCGCCGCCTCGGGCGAGATGCCGACAGCCAACGAGAAAGCGCTGTATGACGCGCTGTACAAGCTCAACTCCGAGGCTGAGTTCGACAAGGCGCTGAATCAGCTTTCGGGTCCCGGCCAGCCGGCGATGGCGAGCGCGCCGCTGCAGGCTTTCACCGGCTTCCTCGGCGCGATCGGCGATCGCCAGGACATGCTGACGTCCGGCAGCGAGATCGGCCAGAACGGCACCGCGCAATCGTTCGCGCTGTCATATGCAGGCCGCAACACGATGAGTGCCGGGACCAATGCGGCGATGAACGCGTTCGCCAGCATCTCGCCGGCCGAGCGGGTGCAGGACGGCTGGTCGGTGTGGGGCCAGGGCTTCGGCCGCAACAGCCGGGTCGGCGACAGCGGCGACCTGTCCGGTTCGAAGGCTGTCAGCGCCGGCTTCGCGGTCGGCGTCGATCGCCGGTTCTCCAACAGCTTCAACGCCGGTGGTGCATTCGGCTATACGCGCACCACGGCGACCAGCACCGACATGCAGGGCACCGTCGATACCTATGCGGGCGCTGCCTATGCGAGCTGGACGCCGGGCGCCGCCGTGCTCGACTTCCGGATCGCGGCCGGTCCCAGCCAGATGGCGACCAGCCGCCAGATCCTGCTGTCGCCGACCAGCCTGCAGGGCAGCGCCAACGGCGTCGGCGTCGGCACCACGTTCGAGGCCGGCTATCGGTTCGCGATGGGGCACGACGTGACGCTGAAGCCGTTCGTCGGCATGACCTGGCAGGGCTTCCGCCGCGACGCCTACAGCGAAAGCCAGCTGCCGATCGGCCTCGTCTATGCGGCCCGGACCTATGACAAGCTGACCTCCACGGTCGGCGCGGCGGTGAGCGCGCGGCTGCGCACCACCGACGGCACCACGCTGGCGCCGGAGCTGAAGGTCGGCTGGGGCTACGATCTGCGCGACAGCACGTTGGTCAGCGATGCCGCGCTGCTCGATGAAGCGTTCCTGGTCGATGCAGCCCAGCCCGGTCGCAACGCGGCTCTGGTCAGCGCCAAGCTGTCCGGCTGGCGTACCGAGACGTTCCGGATGTTCGCCGCCTACACCGGCGAATATCGCAGCAACGCCACCAGCCACCAGGTCTCGGCCGGCGCCCGCGTCAACTGGTAAGCGAATCTCACAGCTCCAGCGAGCCCCGGTTCTGAGCGATCAGAACCGGGGCTTGTTTTTGCGCGGGGGGCTGAGGACCCGTGGCTGACGGCATTGACCAGAACAGCTCGGGATTCCGGGTTCGCGAGCTCTCGCTCGCGCCCCGGAATGACGTTGCATTGATTGCTTAGACTCTCCCCGAGTCATTCCGGGGCGCGCGGAGCGCGAACCCGGAATCTCCTTCTGCGGTGCGTATTCACGCCATCACAGTGCAACGGCAGAGACGCGGCCGTGAAAAGAGACCAAGCGTAGGGAGAGAGACTAAGCGCGACGAGATCAGGCGGCGAGGGGGCGCTGCTGGCAGGTGCGGGGCAGGCTCACCATCACGACGGTGCCGGCGCCGAGGGTGGAGCGCAGACGCATCGAGCCGCCGTGCAGATTGACCAGCGACTTGGCGATCGCGAGGCCGAGGCCCGAGCCGTGATAGCTCTTTGTGAGCTGGCTCTCGACCTGCTCGAACGGCTGGCCGAGACGGCGCAGCGATTGCGGCGGAATGCCGATGCCGGTGTCGGCGATCATCAGCACGATCGAACCGCCGGCGAGGTGACCGCGCACGGTGACGCGGCCGGCGTCGGGGGTGAACTTCACCGCGTTCGACAGCAGGTTGATCAGGATCTGTTTGATGGCGCGGCGGTCGGCGACGATCGGAATCTGGTCGTTCAGCTCGGAGCGCAGCTCGAGGTGCTTGTGCTCGGCGCGGCCGGCGACGACTTTGACCGACTCGCCGATGGTCTTGGCGAGATCGAGCGGCTCCATCTCCAGCCGCATCCGCCCGGCTTCGATCTTCGACATGTCGAGAATGTCGTTGATCACCTCCAGCAGATAGTGACCGCTGGTCATGATGTCGTGGCAGTATTCCTGATACTTCTCCGAGCCCAGCGTGCCGAACATGCCGCTGCCCATGATCTCCGAGAAGCCGATGATGGCGTTGAGCGGCGTCCGCAGCTCGTGGCTCATATTGGCCAGGAATTTCGACTTGGTCTGATTGGCTTCCTCGGCCCGCCGTTTTTCGTCGGCATATTTGCGGGCGAGGTCGGCGAGTTCGAGCGCCTGCTTCTCCAGCTTCGATTGCGTGATCTTGAGATCGGCGACGGTGGCGCGCAGTCGCAGGTCGTTGTCGACCAGCTTCTGTTCGTGCGCCTTGATCCTGGTGATGTCGGTGCCGACTGCGACGTAGCCGCCGTCCTTGGTGCGGCGCTCGCTGATGTGCAGCCAGCTGCCGTCGTCGAGCTGCGCCTCGAAGGTGCGGGCGCCGGGCATCACCGCGCCGTTGTCGCATAGCCGGGTGCGAAGCTGCGGCATCCGGCCGACTTCGAGAATGGTCTCGTACGAGGTGCCGGGCGTCACCGCCGAGTCCGGCAATTTGTGCAGGCGCTGGAAGTGCGAATTGCACAACACCAGCCGGTTCTCGGCGTCCCACAGCACGAAGGCTTCCGGGATGGTCTCGATCGCGTCGCGCAGGCGCAGATCGGCTTCGACCGAACGCTCGGCAAGGCTCTTCTGTTCGGTGATATCGACCGCGATGCCGATCAGGTGCTTCTCGGTTGCGCCGGCCTCTTGGGTCAGTTCGCAGCGCATCCGCAGCCAGATCCAGTGGCCGTGGGCGTGACGCATCTGGAAGCTGTGATCGATGTGATCGACGCGGCCGGCCATCAGTTCGTCGGCGATCGCGAACAGGTCGATGTCCTCGCCCTTCACCAGCGCATTGACCTCACCGAAGGTGAGGAGGTCGTTGCGGCTTTCCAGGCCGAGGATCGTGAACATCGATTGCGACCAGAAGATCCGGCCGCGGCTGAGGTCCCAATCCCACAGCCCGCAGCGGCCGCGATTGAGCGCGGTGTCGATCCGGCTGCGCACCGCGTCGTTGATCAGGTCGCCCTCGCGGGCGCGGGTCGATTGCCAATGGAAGGCGAAGCCGAGGATCAGCACCACGAAGCCGGTGGTCGCCGACAGCGTCACCTGTAGCGCGGTGTCCGATCGGAGCAGCGAGCCGGTGTCTTCCTGGATGATGACGACCTGACCGGGCAGCGACTTCACCACGTGCATCGTGGCCAGCGCGGAAGCGCCGCCTGGCAGGGTGATTTCGCTGATGCTGCTCTGCTGACCTGATTTGGTCAGCGACGCTGCGCCCAGGATTTCGAGAAAGCGGTTGTCCACACTCGGTTCGGTGCCGATCGGCACGCGCGCGAGAATTCGCTGATCGGCGCTGGTGACGATGACATGCCGCCCCGGCGCAATACCCCAAGTCGGGATCAGGCCCGGCAACAGATTCTGCAGGCGTTCGATCGAGGCGGGGCGGTCGAGCCGGACGACGCCGATATGTTCGAGACGTTCGGCGATCAGATCGGCGAGCGCGCTGAGGTCGCGGTTCATCGCACCGCGCTTCTGCTTGCTCTGCTCGATGATCTGAACAGCGGCACCGAAGAAGATGGTGACGAGAAATGCGATGATCAGCAAAGGCACCGCGCGCCGCAACACCGGTTCTGCATTCAGCAGCCGATGATAGGCGGGTTTAGCGATCGACTGCGCCAATCCTTTGATTGAATCGGATTGAGCGCAGGCGTCCGCTGCCTGCACGCGCGCCATACGTGGCCCCCACCAAGTATCCGTCAGCACCCGTTCGAGCAGCGAGCGCCGTTCGAATCATGATTAGGATTTGAATCGACTTTTAGTGGGCTGTCGAGAGTCAACGACTCAGCCCGTCGGAAAAATTCTTATCCAAAGGTGAATCGCGCCGACATTTTTTCGTGAGTCGAGTCCGAAAGGAGAACGGCCGCAAAGTTTGTTGCGGCGCTTTCAGCTCAGTCGGCGTTCGGCGGTTCGGCGTGACTGATCACGCGCTTTACCGAGGGGAACTTGGCGCGCAGCTTGCGCTCGATTTCGTCGACGTGGTCGTGAACCGAGATCACGCTCATCGACGGATCGGCGTAGCAGTGGAAGTTGACGATCTCGCCGGCATCGGTGTCGCGCACGCGGACGCTGTGCACGTCGTGGATCGCGCCATCGTGGGTGAGCCGGCGCAGTGCCAGCCGAATCTCTTCGACGCGTGCGGGCGCGGCGTCCGAGCCTTGCGGCAGCTCCGGCTCCAGCGGCTCGATGTGGGTGTCGACTTCGACGTCGGCACCGAAGTCCTCACGGATGTGATCCTCGAGCTTGTGTGCGATATCGTGCGCTTCGATCAGCGGCATATTGCCGTCGACTTCGAGATCGATGCTGACGATCAGCTTGTGGCCGCCGAGATCGTGGACGGTGACATGGTGGACGGCGAGGCCGGAATTGCGCGCGATCACCATGATGCGCTCGCGGACGCTCTCATTGTCGCGCGCCACCGGAATCGCCGTGAAGGTGAGATCGGCGTCGCCGAAGATCTCGGACATCGATTCCTGCGCCTTGCGCTTGATCTCGTCGATGCGGTCGATCGGATAGGTGCGGGGCACTTCGACCAGGGCGTCGATGAAGTGCGTCGGTCCGACCATGCGGGCGCGCAGCCGCTCGACGCCGACCACACCCGGTACGGCGCCGATCGCTTCGCGCGCCTTCTCCGACACGCCTTCGGGGGCGCGATCGAGCAGGGTCTGAATCGTGGAGCGGCCGAGCCGCAGCCCGAGCAGCGAGATCATCACCGCGACGCCGATCGCGGCCGCGGCGTCACCCCAATGGAATCCCGCGGCGGCGAGCGCCAGGCCGGCGATCACCGCGAACGAGCCGAGCACGTCGGAGGCGAAATGCAGCGCGTCGGCGGCGAGCGCCTGGCTCTTGGTGGCGACCGCGGTGCGGTGCAGGGCCCAGGCGCGCCACAGATTGACGACGATATCGACGCCGAGGATGACGAAGGCCAGATACGAGAAGGTCGGCGGCGCCGCGCCCTCGCGCAGCCGGCTGTAGGCTTCGACCAGGATGCCGCCGGCCAGCACGTACAGCATCGCGATCACGCCGAGCGCCGACAGGCTCTCGATCTTGCCGTGACCGTAGTGATGCGCGTCGTCGGCGGGGCGGTCGGAGATCCGCACCACGAACCAGGTGATGATGGTGGCGACCAGATCGATCGAGCTGTGAAGCGCTTCGGAGATCAGCGCCAGCGAACCGATGGCGATGCCGACGGCGAATTTCGCCGCGGCCATGGTGGCACTCGCCACCACGGAGACCGCGGCCACTCGCGACTTGGTGCTGGCGACGTCGTTCATGGCGGGGGATTTAGCAGCCTCGTGCGACGCCGGAAAGGCGCGCGGCCCGTTACCCTGGTGGTAACGGGCCGGTTTGCAGTAGCTGCGAATTAGTCTCAGTAAAATGGAGGCGCGGCCGGGGTGAAACCGGTCAGATCGTCACCACGATCTTGCCGAGGTGGCGGTTGGCTTCCATGTGGGCGAATGCCGCACCGATCTCGGTGAACGGAAACACCCTGTCGATCGGCAGCTTCAAAACGCGGGCTTCGACCGCCGGCCAGATGTCGCCGCGGACTTGGCGGAAGATCTCGCGGACCTCTTCGACGCTGCGGCTGCGGAAGGTGACGCCGACATAATCGATCCGGCGCGCCGCATGCAGATCGAAATTGAAATCCGCATGGGTGCCGCCGAGCCGGCCGACATTGACGATGCGGCCGAGCACGCGGGTGGCGGCGAGGTTCTGGTTGGCGACCTTGCCGGAGACCTGGTCGATCACGAGATCGACGCCGGCGCCGCCGGTGGCGGCGAGCACCTGATCGACCCAGCCGTCGCCGGAGGAGTCGATCGCCAGATCGGCGCCGAACTGATGCAGCTTGTCGCGCCGGCTCTTGTCGGTCGACGAGCCGATCACCTTGCGGGCGCCCTTGAGCTTGGCGATCTGCATCGCCATCAGCCCGACGCCGGAGCTGGCGCCTTGGACCAGCACCGACTGCCCCGAGCGCAGCTTGCCGATCGCCACCACCGCATTGTGCATCGTGGTGAGGGCGACGGGCAGGGTGGCGGCCTCTTCGAAGCTCAAGCCGTCCGGGATCGGCAGCAGCCGGCCGTGATCGGCGAGGGTGTACTCGCCGAACGCTCCGGCGGTCGAGCCCATCACGCGGTCGCCGATCTTGCAGCCATAGGCCTCATCGCCGAGCGCTTCGACTTCGCCGGCGAATTCCATGCCCAGCACCGCGCCCACGCCGCCAGCGGCGCCGTGGGCGTGGCCCTTGGTCATGCCGAGGTCGGCGCGGTTGAGCCCGCAGGCGCGGACCCGGATCAGGACTTGCGGACCTTTCGGCGCCGGCTTGTCGACTTCGGTGATGGCGGCGCCACCGGCGCCGTAGACATAGGCTTTCATCGCAAGCTCGTCCTGTTTCGCTGCGCCGATCCGGCGCGCGTCTTACTCCGCGGCCTCGCGCGCGCCGCCCGAGAGCAGCGCTTCGAGCCGGCCGCGGATGATCGCTTCGGCTTCGCGCACGATCCGCGACACCAGCTCGGCGCAGCTTGGAATATCATGGATCAGGCCCTGCACCATGCCCGCCGACCATACGCCTTCGTCGGTATCGCCGTTGACATAGACCATCTTGCCGCGCGAGCCGGCGACCAGCTCCTTGACCTGCTCGAAGGTCGCGCCCTGCTTCTCCAGTTCGATCACCTGCTGGCTGATCGCATTCTTGGCGACCCGCGAGGTGTTGCGCAGGGTGCGGAAGATCAGGTCGGTGGAGCGCTCGTCGTTGGCGACGATCTTCTCCTTCACCGCCTGGTGGATCGGGCTCTCCTTGGTGCACATGAAGCGGGTGCCCATGTTGATGCCGTCGGCGCCGAGCGCCAGCGCCGCAACCAGACCGCGCGCGTCGGCGAACCCGCCCGAGGCGATCATCGGGATCTTGATCTTGTCGGCGGCGGCCGGGATCAGGACCAGGCCGGGGGTGTCATCCTCACCCGGGTGGCCGGCGCATTCGAAGCCGTCGATCGAGATGCCGTCGACGCCCATCCGCTCCGCCGACAGCGCGTGGCGGACGCTGGTGCATTTGTGCAGCACCTTGACGCCGTGCTTCTTGAAGTCCTCGACGTGCTCCTGTGGCTTATTACCGGCGGTCTCGACGATCTTGACGCCGCTCTCGATGATGACGCGGCGATACTCGGCGTAAGGCGGCGGCTTGATCGCCGGCAGGATGGTGAGATTGACGCCGAACGGCTTGTCGGTCATCTCGCGGCAGCGCGCGATTTCCTTGGCGAGATCTTCCGGCGTCGGCTGCGTCAACGCGGTGATCATGCCGAGCGCGCCGGCATTGGCCACGGCGGCGACCAGCTCGGCCCGGCCGACCCATTGCATGCCGCCTTGCACGATCGGGTGCTCGACGCCGAAGGCTTCGGTGAAACGGGTCTTGATCATCATGGTCCCCCTTGGACATTCCGGCGCCTGACGCGCCTGTTGCTGTTGCTGGCGCCGGGAGATTGCCGAAGCGACGGCGAAATGTCCAATGCGTGGGGAGGGGAGTGGTCCGCATTTCCGGCGTCATTCCGGGGCGCTCGCGTCAGCGAGCGAACCCGGAATCTCTGCGAGATGAAAACAACTTCTGGTTTCCGGGTTCGCGCTGCGCGCGCCCCGGAATGACGGCGCGTGGAAGGATCGTCAGGCTTTCGCCGTCTGGCGGAATTCGTTGTGCAGTTCGCCGATGCCTTCGATCGCGATGGTGACGGCGTTGACCGGCTCCTTCATCACGCCGACGCCGACCGAGGTGCCGCAGCAGATCAAATCGCCGGGCTCCAGCGTCATGTCGTGCGACAGCAGGCTGACGAGCTGATGCGGCGCGAAGATCATGTCGGCAACCGGGTAGTTCTGTCGCTCGGCGCCGTTCAGAATGGTGCGGATCGACAGCGTCATCGGATCGAGCCCGGTCGTGATCGCCGGGCCGAACGGCCCGAAGCCGTCGAAGCTCTTGGCCCGCGCCCATTGCGGGAAGCTCGGATCGCGATTGAGGATGTCGGCCGCGGTGATGTCGTTGACGCAGGTGTAGCCGAAGATATGCGATGCCGCCTCGGATTCCGAGATGTTGCTGCAACGCTTGCCGATGACGATGCCGAGCTCGCCCTCGTACACCACCTTGCCGTCGTAGGAGGCGGGACGGTTCACCACGGCGCCGTGGGACGTGACGCTGGTGGTGGCTTTGAGGAAGTACAATGGCTCCGGCGGGATCGACTGATTGAGCTTGGCGGCGAGCGCGCGAAAGTTGTTCCACAGCCCGATGATCTTGCCCGGCGTACACGGGCTGAGCAGCTCGACATCACCGAGCTGCAGCGTCTGCCCGGTCGGCTGATGAGCGCCGAACATGTCGCCGTCATGCACGGTGATATCCGAATGCGCGATGGTCCCGAACCCGACCGCGCCACCTGCGCGAAAACGAACCCATTTGGTCATGGCGTAGTGTTCCTCAACTCGGGAGTCATTCCGGGGCGCGCATGAAATGCGCGAGCCCGGAATCTCGATGGACTAGGCGTGCTAACAACCTCGGGATTCCGGGTTCGCTCGCTGGCGCGAGCGCCCCGGAATGACGGGGCGGGCAGCGCGGGTGATTAGTACAGCCCCGCCACTTTGGCGCGCTGGATGACGAGGCCGAGGACCGAGTCGATCGCGGGAGTGGGGATGTTGGTCATCCGGCCCATCTCCTGCACCACGGTGACCAGCGGATCGATCTCCATCGGGCGGCCGCGTTCGAGGTCCTGCAGCATCGAGGTCTTGTGCGCGCCCACCTTGCGGGCGCCTTCGATGCGGCGTTCGACGTCGACGCGGAACTTGACGCCGAAGGTCTCGGCGATCTGCTGTGCTTCCAGCATCATCGCCTTCGACAGCGCGCGGGTCGCCGGATCGGAGGCGATCACGTCGAGCGTGGCGTGGGTGAGCGCGCTGATCGGATTGAAGCAGACGTTGCCCCACAGCTTCAGCCAGATCTCGTCACGGATGCGGTCGAGGATCGGTGCCTTCAATCCGGAGGCTTCGAATACTTTCGACAGGTTCTCGACGTCCGAAGTGGTCTCGCCCGACGGCTCGCCGATCGGGAATTTGTCGCCGTAGACGTGGCGAATTACGCCGGGCGCCTCCAGCTCGGTCGCCGGATAGACGATGCAGCCGATGCCGCGCTCGGGGCCGAGCTCCTTCCACTGGCGGCCGCCCGGATCGATGCTCTCGAGCGTGCGGCCTTCGAATTCGTTGCCGCCGTGCTTGTGGAAGTACCAATACGGCACACCGTTCACCGCGGTGACGATGCGGGTGTGCGAGCCGAGCAGCGGCTTCATCGAATCGATCGCGCCGGTGATCGAATGCGCCTTCAGGCAGATGATGATGACGTCCTGGACGCCGAGTTCAGCCGGCTTGTCGGTGGCGTTGGGCCTGATCACCCGCTCTTCGCCCTCGATCAGCAGCTTGAGCCCGTTCTCCTTCATCGCCTGCAGATGCGCGCCGCGCGCCACCAGGCTGACGTCGGCGGCGCCGGACTGGGCGAGCTGAACGCCGAGATAACCGCCGATCGCGCCGGCGCCATAGATACAGACTTTCATGCGATTTCCCATCAGACAGACGACAAGACAGGCGTGGCCATTCGGCCACGCCGCGGTGAGACCAGATTTGCCTGCGACGCGTGCGCTCCCGCCGCGTCGATCAGACTATTTCGCTTTTGGCGACGACGCTGCGTCGCCATGGTTTGAGCACCAGCAGCGCGAGTAGCGACGCCAGGATGTTGGCGGCGGCGGCGATCAGGAACACCAGATCCCAACTGCCGCTGGATTGCTGCAGCGAATTGGCGAATGGCACCAGCAGCGCCGCGGTGCCCTTCGCGGTGTACAGCAGGCCCGCATTGGTGGCGGCGAACTTCGACCCGAAGGTGTCGGTGCAGGTCGAGGGAAACAGCGAGTAGATCTCGCCCCATGCGAAGAACACCAGCCCCGACAGCAGCACGAACCACACCGGATCCTGCCCGAGCGCATACAGCGCGTAGATGCCGATGCCTTCGAGCCCGAAGGCGATGAACATCGTGTTCTCGCGGCCGATCTTGTCCGAGATCCAACCGAAGAACGGCCGCGTCAGACCGTTGAGGATGCGATCGAAGGTGGCTGCGAAGGTCACCGCCGTCATGGTCATCGCCATCAGCGTGACGGGCGTGTCGGCGATCTTCCAGTCGGCGGCGATCGGCTTCAGGTTGGCGGTGACCATCAACCCGCCGGCTCCGACGATCACGAACATGAAGTACATCAGCCAGAACACCGGCTGGCGCAGCACCTCGGTCGGACGGTAGTCGCGCCGCGTCTGAAAGACGTTGGCGTTGCGGGTCGGTGAGGGCACCTGTCCCGGCTTCGGCGCGAGCAGCAGCAGCGACAGAAACACGATCACAATGCCCTGGCCGAGACCGAAATACATGAAGGTGGTCTGAAAGCCGGAGTCGCGGATCATCGCCTGGATCGGCGCCACCGTGAGCGCCGAGCCGGCCCCGAAGCCCGCCGCCGTCAATCCGGCCGCTAATCCCCGTTTGTCCGGAAACCATTTCAGCGCGTTGCCGACGCAGGTGCCATAGACCGCACCGGCGCCGATGCCCGCGACGATCATGCCGAGGTAGAAACCCGACAGCGTCGTCGCCTGCGCGTTGATCGCCCAGCCGAGCGCACACAGGATGCCGCCGATCAGCACCACCAGACGCGGGCCGTATTTGTCCACGAACCAGCCCTCGATCGGCACCAGCCAGGTCTCGAACAATACGAAGAGGGTGAATGCCCATTGGATCGAGGCGCGGTCCCAGCCGAAGGTTTTCTGAATGTCGGGGACGAAGAACGTCCAGCCGTATTGGTAGTTGGCGATCATCACCATCGCGCCGACGCCGATGGCGAGTTGCGTCCAGCGATAGCTCTCACTCACGCGCCGCGTCTGCGCGGCGGCCACCCCGTGCACCGTGTCCGTCATGTTTCCTCCGTGAGCCGGCGCCTCTGTCGGGAGCCGTACCGTCGCCATTGTGATCGTGCTAATCACCAGGCGCAAGGAGGGAAATAACGACGTGACTTGTTATTACATCAAGACGAGTTAGTCCGACCGCGCCCGTGGTGTCCGAGCGCGGCGAATGCGTTGCAGCAATTACTCCGCCGCTTGCTTGCGCGGCGGAGCGGTCGCACCGGAGTCGTGAATCTCTGCGACGTGCGCGTCGCTGTAGCCGAGGACGTCGCGCAGGATTTCGTCGGTGTGTTCACCGAGTAGCGGCGAGCGCTTCACCTCGGTGGGGGAGTCCGACAGCTTGATCGGGTTGCCGACCGACAGATAATTGCCGCGGGTCGGGTGATCGACCTCGACGATGGTGCCGGTGGCGCGCAGCGACTGGTCCTCGGCGAGTTCCTTCATCGACAGGATCGGGCCGCAGGGGATGTCGTCGGCGTTGAGGATTTCCATGGCCTCGAACTTGGTCTTGGTCATGGTCCATTGCTCGATGCGCGCGAAGATCTCGTTGAGCCGCGACAGCCGCGCCGGCGGCGTGGCGTAGTCCGGGTGCGTCTTCCAGCCGGTCTCGCCGATCACGTCGCAGATCTTCTCCCACACCGGCGCCTGGGTGATGACGTAGATGTAGGCGTTCGGATCCTGTTCCCAGCCCTTGCACTTCAGGATGCGGCCGGGCTGGCCGCCACCGGAATCGTTGCCGGCACGCGGCACCGCATCGCCGAACGGGATGCCTTCGCCGAACTGGCTGTATTCCTTCAGCGGACCATGGTCGAGGCGCTGCTGATCGCGCAGCTTGACGCGGCAGAGGTTCAGCACGCCGTCCTGCATCGCCGCGGTGACGCGCTGGCCGCGGCCGGTGTGGTGGCGCTGATACAGCGCAGTGACGATGCCGAGCGCGAGATGCAGGCCGGTGCCGCTGTCGCCGATCTGCGCGCCGGTGACCAGCGGCAGGCCTTCGCGGAAGCCGGTGGTCGAAGCGGCGCCGCCGGTGCACTGCGCGACGTTCTCATAAACCTTGCAGTCTTCATACGGGCCGGGACCGAAGCCCTTGATCGAGGCGACGATCATCCGCGGATTGATCTCCTGGATCTTCTCCCAGGTGAAGCCCATCCGGTCGAGCACGCCGGGGCCGAAATTCTCCACCAGCACGTCGCAGGTGCGGATCAGCGCGGTCAGCACCTCCTTGCCCTTCGGGTTCTTGGTGTCGAGCGTGATCGACCGCTTGTTGTGGTTCAGCATGGTGAAATACAGGCTGTCCACCTTCGGGATGTCCTGCAGCTGACCGCGGGTGATGTCGCCGCTGCCGGGGCGCTCCACCTTGATCACGTCGGCGCCGAACCACGCCAAGAGCTGCGTGCAGGTCGGGCCGGATTGGACGTGGGTGAAGTCGAGAACGCGAACGCCGTCGAGCGCCTTGGTCATGGTCGTGCTCCTGTTGTCTCTTGCGCGCCGAAGCGGCATCTCTCCCGTCGGGGCGTCCGCCGCGGCGATCCGCGACGAACGTCCTTGTTATGTCGCGTCGGCCAAGCGTCGCCGCGTCAGGCGAACAGCTCCTGGCCGTGGGTCTCGACGTAAGCGGCCAGCCGCAGCGTGTGATCGCGCGCCAGCTTTTCGGCGAGTTCGGTGTCGCGTGTTTCCAGCGCCTCGATCATCGCCAGATGCTCGGGCAGGGAGGCGGCGATGCGCTCCTTGCGGCCGATGGTGAGCTGGCGATAGCCGCGGACGTGGATCAGGATGTCGTTGGTCATGTCGACCAGCACCGGCGACTCGCTGAGCGAGATCAGCGTCTGGTGGAACACGATGTTGGCGCGGGAATATTCTTCGATGTGATCCTGCGGCAGCCGGCCCGGACCGAACTCCTTGAACACGTCGCGCAGTGCGGCGATGTCGCGCTTGCGGGCCACGATGGTGATCAGCCGTGCCGCCATGCTCTCCAGCGCCGCCCAGGCGCGGATCATGTCGACGATCTCCGCCTTGGTCCGGCGCACCACGATGATGCCCCGGCGCGGCACCGCCTTCACCAGCCCTTCCTGTTCGAGCATCGCGATCGCTTCACGGATCGGCGTGCGGCTGACGCCGAGCTTGTCGGACAGCGCGCGCTCGTCGAGCATCACCGGCTCGGGCGTGGTGTAGATGTCCATCTTCAGGATCGCCTGCTTCAGCGCCTCGTAGGCCTTGGTCTTGAAGCTGGTCTCCGGCGCGAGCCGCATGATGCCGAGCTCGGGCTCGGCAGGCGTCTCGTTCGGAGTGGGGCGGGCGCGCGCGATCATGGAGTTCCTCAGGCGGTAACGGCCGCCGTCGACCTTGCTCTGGCATACCAGATGCCAAGCGGTCAAGCCGTTCTCACGGTGGTTTTCGCGTTCGCGGAGTGTTCGCGGGACGTTCTGGCATGCCAGGGGGGTGCGGCGATCGAAATGCCGACCTCCAAGGCCGCGGCCCCAGCTGTCCGGGTGACGTTTGTTTGAAGGGCCTTGGGCGGGGCGGGCGATTGCGCGCCAGATGGTCGCTGCATCACTGCGGAGTGATCGCTGCACCGCGCAACGCTGTTTGCTTGCGCGGGTTAGGAAGCAGACCTATCCTCAAATCCATTGCGGCATCAGACCAGCAAATCGGGAGGACCTCATGGCCTGGAAGAAACCGGAAATCGTCGAGATCGCGGTCGGCTTGGAAATCAACATGTACGCCTGCGCGGCGCGCAAGTAATCGACGCCAGCGTCGAGCAACGAAGCGGGCGTGGCCGGGGTGCGAGCCGGCTGCGTTCGTCTTCCGTGTTGTCCATGCCGCAGTTGCATTCTGCGACCTCCCGCCGAGAAGGCGCCCGATGCTACGCGTGATCGTTTTGGGAGCCGCTGCTGGTGGCGGCGTGCCGCAGTGGAATTGCGGCTGTCCGGTGTGTCGCGCAGCGTTCGATGACCCTCGGCTGGCGCGAACGCAAGCGTCGCTCGCCATCAGTGCGGATAACGCCCACTGGTTCCTGATCAACGCTTCGCCGGACCTGCGCCAGCAGATCATTGCCACGCCGCAGCTGCATCCGCGCGCCGGTGCGCTGCGCCACAGCCCGATTGCCGGCGTGATCCTGACCAATGGCGAAGTCGATGCGGTCGCCGGTTTGCTGTCGATGCGCGAAGGCTCGCCGTTCAGCATCTATGCGCACGACAAGGTGCTGGCGATCCTGCGCGCCAACAGCATCTTCAATGTCCTCAACGAATCGATCGTCGCGCGTCGGCCGGTCGCGACCGACCAGCCGTTCGAACCGGTGCTGCCCGACGGCGCCCTGTCGGGGCTCCAGATCATGGCGTTTGAAGTTCCCGGCAAGCGCGCCTGGTATCTCGAAGGGCAAGCGCATCCCGGCGGCGACAGCCAGAGCGGCGATACGCTCGGCCTGACCATCACCGACAAATCGACCGGGCAGTCGCTCCACGTGCTCACCGCCTGTGCGCGCGTCACCGACGATCTCAAGGCGCGGCTGGCCGGCGCCCCGCTGCTGCTGTTCGATGGCACGGTGTGGCGTGACGACGAACTGATCGCCGCCGGCGTCGGCACCAAGACCGGGCAGGCGATGGGACATATCGCGATGGCGGGTGACGATGGTGCGATCGCTGCGCTGGCGGATCTCGGCATCGGCCAAAAGCTGTTCGTCCACATCAACAATTCCAACCCGGCGCTGCTGGCACATTCCGCCGAGCGCGGGCAGCTCGAAACGGCCGGCTGGCAGATCCCGGCGGACGGCACGGAGGTGACGCTGTGAATGCGATGACCGCGTTTTCGCTGAACGGCGCCGCGCCGCTCGCCAATGCCGACGAGCTGGAAGCGGCGCTGCGCCAGATCGGCGCCGCGCGCTATCACAATCTGCATCCGTTCCATCGCCTGCTGCACGGCGGCAAGCTCAACAAAGGGCAGGTGCAGGCCTGGGCGCTGAACCGTTACTACTATCAGAGCTCGATTCCGATCAAAGACGCGGTGGTGATCTCGCGGTTCCGCGACCGCGCCACCCGCGTCGAGTGGCGGCACCGCATCGAGGATCACGATGGCGATCTGTCCAGCGAGGGCGGCATCGAGCGCTGGCTGAAGCTGACTGAAGGTCTCGGTCTCGACAGCGGTTACGTCGAGTCGACCCAGGGCATTCTGCCGGCGACGCGCTTCGCGGTGGATGCCTATGTGCATTTCGTCCGCGACCGCACGCCGCTGGAGGCGATCGCCTCGTCACTGACCGAATTGTTTGCGCCCAATCTGCACGAGGAGCGGATCGCCGGGATGCTGGCGCATTACGACTTCGTCAATCCCGAGATCATGAGCTACTTCAAGCGCCGCCTGGAGCAGGCGCCGCGCGATGCCGACTTTGCACTGCGCTACGTCAAGCAGCACGCCACCACCCCGGCCGAGCGCGAAGCGGTGTGCAATGCGCTGATCTTCAAGACCAACGTGTTGTGGGCGCAGCTCGATGCGCTGCATCACGCCTATGTCGACGGCCACATCCCACCCGGCGCGTTCGTGCCGCAAGGGTTTTGAGCCGATGGCGCCGCGCCGCATCAGCGTCAGCGAGACCAGCCGCCCGGTGCTGCCGCGCCATGCCCGGCTGAAGTTCGACGAGACGCGGCAGCGCTGGGTGATCCTGGCGCCGGAGCGGGTGCTGGCGCCGGACGAGATCGCGGTCGAAATCCTGCAGCTCTGCGATGGCGCGCGCGATGTGGCGGCCATCATCGATGCGCTGGCGACAAAGTACACCGCCGACCGCGCCGAGATCGGGCGCGATGTGGTCGCCATGTTGCAGGACCTCGCCGACAAAGGCTTTCTCACCGAGGCGCGGGAGACGACGCCTTGACCGAAATCGCCACCAGCGTTGCGGATGCCGACGGCGTCGCCGTGCTGGAGAAGTCCGGCAGCGTCGCGGAGACGTTCGGAATTCCGCTGGCGGTGTTGCTGGAGCTGACGCATCGCTGCCCGCTGCAATGCCCGTATTGCTCCAATCCGCTGGAGCTTGAGCGCGGCGGCGCGGAGCTGTCGACCGATGAGTGGAAGCGGGTGCTGAGCGAGCTCGCGCGCATCGGCGTGCTGCAGGTGCATTTCTCCGGCGGCGAGCCGACCGCGCGCAAGGATCTGGTCGAGCTGGTGCGTCACGCCACCGAGGTCGGGCTCTACACCAATCTGATCACCTCTGCGGTGCTGCTCAGCCGCGAGCGGCTGGCGGCGTTGGCCGATGCGGGCCTCGCGCATGTCCAGATCAGTTTCCAGGGCAGCGAGGCGACGATCGCCGACCGCGTCGGCGGCTTCGCCGGCGGGCACGCCAAGAAGCTCGACGTCGCGCGCTGGACCCGCGAGCTCGATCTGCCGCTGACCGTCAATGCGGTGATGCACCGGCAGAACCTGCATCTATTGCCGGACATCATCGAGATGGCGCTCGCGCTCGATGCCGACCGGCTCGAAGTCGCCAATGTGCAGTATTACGGCTGGGCGCTGAAAAACCGCGCCGCGCTGATGCCGACGCTTGCGCAGATCGAGGACTGCACCGCGACCGTCGAGGCGGCGCGCGAGCGGCTGAAAGGCCAGCTCGCGATCGACTATGTGATCCCGGACTATTACGCGGCGCGGCCGAAGAAGTGCATGGGTGGCTGGGGCCGGCAATTCTTCAACATCTCGCCGAGCGGCAAGGTGCTGCCGTGCCATGCCGCCGAGACCATCACCGGGCTCGACTTTCCGTCAGTGCGTGACGGCGCGTCGATCGCCGAGATCTGGCGCGATGCGGAAGCCTTCAACCGTTATCGCGGCACCGGATGGATGCAGCAGCCGTGCGCGAGCTGCGCGTTCAAGGAGATCGATTTCGGCGGCTGCCGGTGTCAGGCCTTCGCACTTGCAGGCGACGCCGCCGCGACCGACCCCGCCTGTGCGCTGTCGCCGCTGCATGACCGCATCTTCAAGACCGCAGAGGCCGAGGCCGCCGCCGGTAGCGACCGCTTCCTGTATCGCAACTTTGCGGGTGGGACGGTCGAGGGCGCTTAGCGCGGCCCATCTTTCGTCATTCCGGGGCGCTCACGCAGTGAGCGAGCCCGGAATCTCCACCACAAATGCAATCCATCCTTCGTCATTCCGGGGCGCGCGAAGCGCGAACCCGGAATCCATAACCACTGGCTTCTGCTTTTTGGCAGAGCTTTGCTGCCTCTGTGCTTCACCGCGAGTCCAGGGGCTATGGATTCCGGACTTGCGCGTACCGCGCAATCCGGAATGACGGAGGATAGTTCGTTCGGCGGTCAGCCGCCGCGGCGCTCGATCACCACCGTCGCGGTGCGGCCGACCACGAGGCGGACGTCGGGCGGCACCTGGTCGAGCGCGATGCGCACCGGGATGCGCTGCGCCAGCCGCACCCAGTTGAAGGTTGGGTTGACGTTCGGCAGCAGCTTGGCGCCGGCGCTGCGGTCGCGGTCCTCGATGCCGCCAGCGATGCTCTGAACGTGACCATAGAGCGGGCTGCGCTCGCCCATCAGCCGCACTTCGGCACGGTCGCCGACCTTGATCGACGGCAGCTTGGTTTCCTCGAAGTAACCATCGACATGCAGCGTCGCCTGGTCAATCAGCGCCGCAACGCCGCTGCCGGCGTTGACATAGGCGCCGGGGCGCAGGTCGAAATTCGTGATCAGCCCGCCGACCTGAGCGCGGACCTCGGAGCGGTCGAGGTTGAGCTTGGCGAGGTCGCGATCGGCGATCGCCTGATGCAGCGCCGCTTCGGCCTCGGCCTGGGTGGCGGTGATCTGTTCGCGCTTCTGCTCGGTGACGGCGTCGCTGCTGAGATTGCGATAGCGCGCCAGATCCTTGTTGGCGGCGTCCAGCGCGGCGACGCGGCCTTCGACCGCCGCTTCGGCCTGGCGTAGCGCCAAGGTGAAGCGCTCGCGATCGATCCGGAACAGGATGTCGCCCTTCTTCACCACCTGGTTGTCGACGACTAGTACCTCGGAGACGAGGCCGGAGACGTCCGGCGCCACCGCGACGATGTCGGCGCGCACACGGCCGTCGCGCGTCCACGGATCGATCTCGTAATGCACCCACAGCCGCCAGCCGATGACGGCGGCGACCAGCACGCCGAGCGTGGTGACGCTGAGGCGGACGAGCAGAAGCGGAGTCTTTCCCATGGCTGGCCCTTTCATTGCGGCCACCCCGAAACCAGACCGAGAGCGACGAACACGATGACGACGAAGATGGTGAGATTGAACAAGGTGTGATGCCAGACGAGGTGATAGAAGTTGAGCCACACCAGCAGGCGCGACACCAGACTGGTGAGAATGAAGGCCGCGGCGGCGCAGATCAGGATGGTCGGCACGAACACGCCGAGGATGTTGAGTTCAGCAGTCATCAGGCGGCCTCCTGAAGGGCGAGGCGCGGCGGCTTCGCGGTCGGAAACAGGCAGCGGCGCAGGCCGACCAGGCCGAGCACCGCGCGCCGCGCGGTGGCGCTCGGCTCGTCGCGAACCGCGGCGAGGGCGCGGTCGAGTGTTCTGAGCAGTCCGGCCGGCGGCGCTATCGAAGCCGATGCGTAGTGCCGCTCCAGCCGGATCAGCAGCAGCTCGAGCCGGCGACGGGCGCCGCGCGACAGCTCAAGTCGTGCCCGATGCAGGTCGAGAATGTTGAAGCCGGCGCGCAGCTCGCGCAGCGCTTCCGGCATGGTGTGGCCGGCGGCGGCGGCGCGGGGCGCCAGCAGCATCATCCGGTCGATCATCAGGCCCGCGACGCTGGCGCGCTGGTTCTCGCTGCTGATATCGGCGGCCTGCGCCAGCGTGGCGCGGTTGGCGTTGATCAGTCGCAGTGCGCTCCATTCGGCGCCGACAGGCCGCAGTACGGCGGTGACCAGCGCGGCCAGGCCGGTGCCGGTGACCACGGCCACAGTCGAGTTCAGGAAGCTTGCGGTGTCGAAGGTGTACATCTCCTGCAGCGCGATCAGACTGGCGGTGTTGACGGCGAGGCCGAGGCCGATTGGGTAGGTCGCGGGCGCGCCCATCAGCACGCCGTACAAAATGAACGCCGGCGCCAGTACCAGCGCCAGACTTTCGAAATTATGCACCGCCGGCAGGATCAGCAGCAGATAGGCCGCCGCAGCAAAAGCGGCCACGATGGTCCACTTGGTCAGACCGACGATCGACGGATACGGATCGTCGCGCGCGGCGAACAGGCTGGTGCCGACCGTCGCCATCATCGCGGCGGTGCCGCCGGCCGGCCAGGCGCACACGATCCAGAAGGTGCAGCAGGTGATCACGGTGAACAGCGTGACGAAGGCGGCGAGCAGCGCCATGCCGTGGTCCTGGTGCTTCACCACCGCGACATGCTGTTCGATCGGATAGTGCAGGGGCGCATCGAGCGTCGTGGCGTTGCCGGTGGTTGCGGCAGCCAGCGCGATACAGTCGGATTGGATGTTGAGCAGATCCCGAAGCCGCATCAGCAGTCCGAGTTCGAGGAGGTCGCGCCACGTGCCGCGATGCGGGTGTTGATCAATCTCGGCCTGAACGTCAGCCAGCAAGGCATCACGGACCGCGGCGTCACCGGGCTCGTCGCCTTCCATCCAGACGCGGGTGCGCTCGACCAGCGCCGCGACCGGGGCCGAAGGACCGCCGAGCGGCTGCAGCTCGTCGAGGCGATCGGCGACCGACGACATCACCGGCAACAGCAGCAGCATGCGCGGCTGCAATTGCTTGATCCAACGCGTCGCGCTCTGGTCGAGATTGGTGTCGTAGCTGAGGAAGGTGACGAGGTTTTCGATGTCGGCGGAGTCGGCGGCGACCTGCAGACGATGGGTTTCGGCCGCCGGGCTCTTGTTCAGGCTGACGGCGTCGCGGACGCTGGCATGGGCGTGCTTGAACCACGCTTTGACCCGCTGTGCCGCGAGCGGGCCGACCGAGCGCGGAAACACCACGCTGGAGACCACGGCCGCGCAGGTGATGCCGAGCACGATTTCCTCAGTCCGAGCCAGCGCGATGTCGAAGATCTGGTTTGGGGTGTCGACAGTCGGAAATCCGATCAGCGCGGTGGTGTAGCCTGCCAGCATCGCCACGTAGCTGCGCGGCGAGCGGTCGAGTACCGAGACGTAGATGCACAGCGCCGACCACAGCGCAATGGCGAGCACCAGCAGCGGCGGCGCGCCGGCAAGATTAGGAACGATTGCCACGGCGACGCAGGCGCCTATCAAGGTGCCGAGGACGCGGAACACCGCTTTCGACCGCGTCGTGCCGGAGAGCGGATGCGAGGTGATGTAGACCGTCGCCACCGCCCAATATGGCCGCGGCAGATCGAGCCACAGCCCGATCGCCATCGCCAGCATCGCAGCGGCGAACGTCTTGAACGCAAACAGCCATTGCTGCTCGTCGGGCAGCGACATCGGCGGAAATCCTAGATTCCGAAAGGAGGGGCGCGCGGCGCCTTCTCGGTGAAAAGGGCTGGTATCTGGCGCGACCTTTACATAAATGACCATGGGGTCATTTTATGTCAAGATGACGACCCGCCAGAATTGTGCCGTGCTTCATCGCCCAGGACGCGACCATGCCTAAGCCCAAACAAACGCCTGCAAAAACGCTGACCAGCAATGCGGCGGTTCCTTCCAAACGGGTCGCGCGCGGGCCGAGTCCGGACAAGACCGCGCAGACCAAAGCGAGCATCGTGCGGGCGGCACTCGCAGAGTTTCTCGACAAGGGCTTTGCGGACGCCACCATCGCGGGCGTGGCGCAGCGGGCCGGCGTCGCCAAGGGCACGCCGTATCGTTACTTCGCCACCAAGGAAGCGCTGTTCGCCGGCGTGGTGCAGCAGGAGCTGGTCGGCGCGCTCGGCGATATCCTTGAGGAGAGGCGCGGGCGCGACGAGAGCGTGCAGGCGTTCCTTCGGCGGACGTTGCTGATCGCGCTCGGCGAGATCGAGCGCAAGGGGCGGGCGGCGATGGCCCGGTTGGTGATCGTCGAGGGCGTGCGGTTTCCGGCGCTGGTGGAGATCTATCGCCGCGAGATGTTCGATCCGGTGCTCGACCAGATCAAGCGTCTGGCGCCGGTGGCGCGCCGCCGCGGCGAGCTACCCGATGACCGGCTGATCCGCCACCCGCATCTGCTGATCGCGCCGGTGTGGATGGGCATTCTCAACAACCAGCTGATCGATCGCGACCACCCGGTCGACATCGCCGGCCTATTCGAGGCGCAGCTGGAGTTGATGTTTTCCGGCGAGGCTGGGCGGTGAGGGACGAACAGGACTTTGGCCGCTTTCGTCCCAAGAGAGCCAGACGTCGTGAGTTCGGGCTGGCCGCAGGACAATGGCTCCGTCATTGCGAGGAGCGAAGCGACGAAGCAATCCAGCTCAGTGCATCGAGCCACTGGATTGCTTCGCGGAGCCTGTCATCGGGCCGGCCAGAGGCCGGACCCGTTGGCTCGCAATGACGTGGAAGCGCTGCGCCCCGATAACTAACTTTCGCCAGATATGAGGGGTCGCTTCGATCAGGTGATGAACGGCTCTAGAACACCACCACCGACCTGATCGACTTGCCTTCGTGCATCAGATCAAAACCCTTGTTGATCTCTTCGAGCTTCAGCACGTGGGTGATCATCGGGTCGATCTCGATCTTGCCGTTCATGTACCAGTCGACGATCTTCGGCACGTCGGTGCGGCCGCGGGCGCCGCCGAACGCGCTGCCCTTCCAGACACGGCCGGTGACGAGCTGGAACGGGCGGGTCGAGATTTCCTTGCCGGCTTCAGCGACGCCGATCACCACCGAGACGCCCCAGCCGCGATGGCAGGCTTCGAGCGCCTGGCGCATCACATTGGTGTTGCCGGTGCAGTCGAACGTGTAGTCGGCGCCGCCATCCGTGAGCCCGACCAGATGCTGGACGATGTCGCCGTCGACCTTCTTGGGGTTGACGAAATGGGTCATGCCGAAGCGGCGGCCCCATTCTTCCTTGTCGTCGTTGATGTCGACCCCGACGATTCGATCGGCCCCGACCATCTTGGCGCCCTGAATCACGTTGAGGCCGATGCCGCCGAGGCCGAACACCACGACGTTGGAGCCGGGCGTGACCTTGGCGGTGTTGACCACGGCGCCGACGCCGGTGGTGACACCGCAGCCGATGTAGCAGCTCTTGTCGAACGGCGCGTCGTCGCGGATCTTCGCGAGCGCGATCTCCGGCAGCACGGTGAAGTTCGAGAACGTCGAGCAGCCCATGTAGTGATAGATGGTCTGGCCCTTGTAGGAAAAGCGCGAGGTGCCGTCCGGCATCAGGCCCTTGCCCTGCGTGGCGCGGATCGCGGTGCAGAGATTGGTCTTCTGGCTCAGGCAGCTTTTGCATTGCCGGCATTCCGGCGTGTACAGCGGGATGACGTGATCGCCCGGCTTCACCGAGGTGACGCCGGGGCCGATCTCGCGCACGATGCCCGCGCCTTCATGGCCGAGGATCGATGGGAAGATGCCTTCAGAGTCGAAGCCGTCGAGCGTGTAGGCGTCGGTGTGGCAGATGCCGGTAGCCTTGATCTCGACCAGCACCTCGCCGGCCTTCGGCCCTTCGAGATCCAGCTCGACGATTTCGAGCGGCTTCTTGGCCTCGAACGCAACGGCGGCCCGTGTCTTCATGGCGATCCTCCTGGCATCGACGACTTACGATTGCCTCTCGTATCGCAAATCGGCGCGCGGACTTGAACCGTTTTCTGGCCTGGTGAGGCGACGGGGCTCACGCCGATGCGGCGCGGCAATCGTCTTCGATCGGCAGATCGTCGGGCGCGTTGGGATCGCCGGGCGCGGTGGCCCAGGCGAGTTCGACCAGCGTCACGGTACGGCGGCCGGCGCCGTCGAACTGGCAGACGATCAGGCCCTGTTCTTCGATGTAGGTGAGCAGCCGGCGGGCACGGCGCAGCGAGTGCGTGCCGTAGGCGCGGGCGATCGCGGCGTCGCCGGGGCAGGGCCAGCCCTCTTTGGCGGCGCGCGCGATGATCATGAACACGCCCTGCATGTCGTCGGGCAGGGTGGAGGCCCGCAGCGTCACGTCCTGCCAGGCATCGTCGGCGGCCATCTCGGTGGTGAGGCCGGCGCGGGCGTGAGTCAGCATCCGGCGAAACTCGGTCATATCCGGAATCGCCGTCGCGAGGCCTTCGATCCGGCAGCGCACCACGAACTCCTGATACAGCACGCCGATGGCGCGGAAGCCGGCATCCGGCTCGGCCAGGATCGCGCGCAGGATACGGTCGAGCCGTTCGCGGCGCTCGGCGATCTGTTCGTCGCTGAGCGGCGGCGCTTCGGGCTCGGGCGTGGTGTCGATCGCGACCGACTTCGCCGCCATCAACTGGCTGAGCAGATCCGGCGCGGGGGTGCGGCGCTGCGGCCGCGTTGCCGTGGTCTCCGGCGGCGGCGCGGCGAGGATCACGGCGCGCGCGTCTTCGAGGCCCGCTTCCGGCAGCGGCATCAGGCGCGGCGTCGAGTTGCGCGGGTGGGTTTCGGTCGGCCCGATCCGCAAGCCGAGCGGGCGGCGCGACAGCGCGGGCCCGAGCGCCATGAACTGGCCGCGTTCGAGATCGCGAAACGCTTCGGCCTGCCGCCGCTCCATGCCAAGTAGATCGGCCGCGCGCGCCATGTCGATATCGAGGAAGGTGCGGCCCATCAGGAAGTTCGAGGCTTCGGCCGCAACGTTCTTGGCGAGCTTGGCGAGGCGCTGGGTGGCGATCACACCGGCCAGGCCGCGCTTGCGGCCGCGGCACATCAGATTGGTCATTGCGCCGAGCGACAGTTTGCGCGCTTCGTCGGAGACTTCGCCGGCGACGGCGGGCGCGAACAGCTGCGCTTCGTCGACCACCACCAACATCGGATACCAATGGTCGCGCGCGGTGTTGAACATGCCGTCGAGAAACGCCGCCGCGCGGCGCATCTGGTTCTCGGCATCGAGCCCTTCAAGATTGAGTACCGCCGACACGCGATGAATCCGTGCGCGTTCACCGGCGACCTGGAGGCCGCGCTCGGTGTGGTCCTCGGCATCGATCACGAGATGGCCGAATCGCTCCGCCAGCGTGACGAAGTCACCTTCGGGATCGATGATCGCCTGCTGCACCCAGGGTGCGCTCTGCTCCAGCAGACGGCGTAGCAGATGCGACTTGCCCGAGCCGGAATTGCCCTGCACCAGCAGGCGCGTCGCCAGCAGTTCCTCGAGATCGAGAGCCGCGGTTGCGCCTGAATTGGTTTGCCCCATTTCGATCGCAACGGTCATGGCTCGGTCCGAGGTCTCCTTTCGCGAGCAGGGGGCTTAACAACCCGGGCGCGCCGCGTCGAGCACCTGCGGCGGTTCCGCCCGGTGTTATGCACGCACATCAGCGTTGCGTGCGCTCCGCGCGAATCAGCGCCAGCCGAGCGCCGGTGCAATGTGGGTGAGCACGGCCTCGATCACATGGGCGTTGTAATCGACGCCGAGCTGATTGGGGATCGTCAGCAACAGGGTGTCGGCTTCGGCGAGCGCTTCGTCGGCCTTGAGCTGCTCGATCAGCGCGTCGGGCTCGGCCGCGTAAGATCGGCCGAAGATCGCGCGGGTCTGTTCGTCGAGATAGCCGATCTGATCCTGCTGTTGGCCTTCGCGGCCGAAATAGGCGCGGTCGCGATCGTCGACCAGCGGGAAGATGCTGCGGCTGACCGAGACGCGCGGCGTGCGGGTGTGGCCGGCCTCTTTCCAGGCTTCGCGATAGGCGCGGATCTGCGCCGCCTGCTGAACGTGAAACGGCTCGCCGGTCTCGTCGTTCTTTAGCGTCGAGCTCTGCAGGTTCATGCCGAGCTTGGCGGCCCACTGCGCGGTCGCGTTGGAGCCCGCGCCCCACCAGATCCGGTCGCGCAGGCCTTCCGAATACGGCTCCAGCCGCAGCAGCCCGGGCGGGTTGGGAAACATCGGCCGCGGGTTGGGCTGCGCGAAGCCCTGGCCACGCAGCAGGTCGAGCAGCACTTCGGCGTGGCGACGGCCCATGTCGGCGTCGCTTTCGCCCTCAGCCGGCTGATAGCCGAAATAGCGCCAGCCATCGATCACCTGCTCGGGCGAGCCGCGGCTGATGCCGAGCTGCAGCCGGCCGCCGGCGATCAGATCGGCGGCGCCGGCGTCCTCGGCCATGTACAGCGGATTCTCGTAGCGCATGTCGATCACGGCGGTGCCGATCTCGATGCGCTTGGTTCTGGCGCCGATTGCGGCGAGCAGCGGAAACGGCGAGGCGAGTTGCCGAGCGAAATGATGCACGCGGACATAGGCGCCATCGGCGCCGAGCTGTTCGGCGGCTTGCGCCAGATCGATGGTCTCGAGCAGCGCGTCGGCGGCCGAACGCGTGCGTGACTGCGGCGACCAATGGCCGAACGAGAGAAAACCGATCTTCTTCATGGAGGACAGCCCTGACGATGTGAAGGCTGTAGATAGTGCATCCTGCGCCTCAGAAAAGCCTTGTGGCGCGCCAGACTGCCGGCGATCAGCACGCGCGTCGCGGGTGGCGCGTCAACGTTTCACCAGACCGCGCAGCAGCAGATCGACGCTGGCTTCGGTGAAGGCGGCGAAATCGACTTCTTTACGGGTACCAAACAGCAGCGACCACAGGCTGAGCAACACCGCCGGACTCATCACGATCTCGGTGAAGCCGGCCGCGGGCGCATCGCGGAATTCACCGGCGGCGACGCCTTGTTCGATGACTTCCCTGAACTGATCGATGATCGGTGCCACAAATTCGTCGTGGTGGCGATCGACCAGGTCGGGGAAGCGTCCGCCCTCGGCGATCAGGAAACGGAGGATTTCGCGGGACTCGCGGTTCTCCGCAATGTGGCCATAGGTGAAGGCGATCAAGCCGCGCAGCCGTTCGGTGGCCGAGCCGGGGAGGGTGAGCGCATAGTCCTTCAGGCCCGGCAGAAACGATTGCGATTTGTGCCGGACCATTTCTTCGAACACCCGTTCCTTGGTGTCGAAGTAGAAATAGATGGTGCCCTTGGTCACGCCGGCACGCGCCGCGACGTCTTCGAGACGGGTCGCCGCATAGCCGTGCACGACGAATTCCTCGAACGCGGCGTCGAGGATTTCCGAGGGGCGCTCGGCTTTGCGGCGGGCGCGTTTGGTGACGGCAGGCGGCATGGGGCGAACTCCGATCACGTAGTTTTACTATTGACTTTCGGGTCAGTCAATAATATTGCACTGCAATGCTCTTGATCGAATGGGCGAATTCTTGATGCTTTGGCTCAGACCCGTGGTGCTGCTGATGGTTGCCGCCTCCCTGGCGGGGTGCGGTGAGGAGGCCCGGCGGGAACGCCCGGTGACGCTGGTGAAGACCGAGGTGGTCCGCACCCAGCCCCGCAGCACGGTCATTCGGGTGACCGGCGACGTTCAGGCCCGGGTTTCCACCGAATTGTCGTTCCGGGTCAGCGGCCGGGTGGTCGAGCGCCTGGTCGACGTCGGCGCCCACGTCAATGCCGGCGATCTGCTGGCGCGGCTCGATCCGACCGAACAGCGCGCCGATCTGGTCGGCGCCCAGGCGGCGCTGACCGCTGCCGAAGCCCAGCTCCGCCTCGCCACCGCGACTTACGAGCGCCAGAAGACGTTGATGGGATCCGGCTTCACCACCCGCGTGGCCTATGACCAGGCGCAGGAGGGGCTGCGCGCGGCCGAGGGCTCTGTCGACACCGCCAAGGCGCAACTCGGCATCGCCAAGGATGCGCTCGGCTACACCGAGCTGCGCGCCAGTGCGGCCGGCATCATCACCGCACGCAACGTGGAAGTCGGTCAGGTCGCGCAGTCGGCGCAGTCGGCCTACACGCTGGCCGAAGACGGCGCCCGCGACGCGGTGTTCGACGTCTATGAGGCGATCTTCCTGATCCCGGTCGGCAGCGACACCATCAAGCTGTCGCTGGTGTCGAACCCGGCGATTACGGCCGTGGCCAAGCCGCGCGAAATCTCGCCGACCGTCGATCCGAAGACCGGTTCGGTCCGCGTCAAACTATCGATCGAAAACCCGCCGCCCGAGATGACGCTCGGCAGCGTCGTTGTCGGCGAGGGCTTCAGCCAGACGCTGGATAAGATCGTGCTGCCGTGGAGCGCGCTGACCGCCGATCAGAGCGGCGCCGCGGTGTGGGTGGTCGATCCGAAGACCCATACGGTGTCCCTCAAGAGCGTTGCGATCGAGCGCTACGAGACCGACGCGATCGTGGTCAGTCGCGGCCTGTCGATCGGCGATCGCGTCGTGGTCGACGGCGGAAAGATGCTGCGTCCCGGGCAGGTGGTTGCCGATGCGGGAGGCGCCGCATGAGCGCGCCACGTTTCGTTGCGGTGATCGCGGCTGCGCTGCTGCTGACCGGCTGCAACGACAAATCGGAAACCAAGCCCCCGGTGCGGCCGGTGATGTCGACGGTGATTGCGCCGCTGCAGGCGACTAATCTTGCCGTCGTCGGCACGGTCGAGCCGCAGTTCAAGACCGACTACGGCTTTCGCATGCTCGGCCGGCTGATCGCTCGCCCGGTCAATATCGGCGACGTCGTCGAGAAGGGGCAGACGCTGGCGGCGGTCGATCCGTTCGCGGCCGAACTCGCAGTGCGCTCGGCGCAGGCCGATCTGGCGACCGCGCAGGCGCAGCTCGTCAATGCCAGCGGCACCGCCAACCGGCAACGCGCGCTGATCGAGACCGGCGCGACCACCAAGGCGACGCTCGACAGCGCCGAGCAGGGCGATGCAGCCGCGCAGGCTGCCGTGGTCCGCGCCCAGTCGGCGCTGACCAAGGCGCGCGAGCAACTGAGCTACACCAAGATCGAGGCGCAGTATGCCGGCGTCGTCACCGCAGTCGGTGCGCAGGTCGGTCAGGTCGTCAATCCCGGCCAGATGGTTGCGACCGTCGCGCGGCCCGACATTCGTGAGGCAGTGATCGACGTCGCCGACGATCTGGTCGGCGTGCTGAAGATCGGCACGCCGCTGACCGTGGCGCTGCAGCTCGATCCGCGCGTCCGCGTCGACGGCAAGGTGCGCGAGATCGCACCACAGGCCGATCAGGTCACCCGCGCCCGGCGGGTTCGTATCACGCTGGAAAATCCGCCCGAGACATTCCGGCTCGGCACCACCATCACCACGCTGATCCCGGGCAAGCCGAGCCGCGGCTTTCGCCTGCCGGCGACCGCGATCCTGCGCCAGGGCGATCAGGCCAGCGTATGGGTGATCGACACCGCCAAGGGATCGGTCACTAAGCGCAGCGTGCAGGTCGCGCCGAGCGACAATGGCACGGCTCAGGTCACCGATGGGCTCGAGGCCGGCATGCGGATCGTCACCGCCGGCGTCCATCATCTGCAGGAAGGCCAAATGGTCCGGTTCGAACGGGAAGTCACGCCGTGAAGTCGTTCAATCTCTCCGACTGGGCGCTGCAGCACCGTTCGCTCGTCTGGTACTTCATGATCGCCTTCATGGCGGCCGGTCTGTTTTCGTATCTCGACCTCGGCCGCGAGGAAGACCCTGCGTTCACCATCAAGACCATGGTGATCCAGGCGAAGTGGCCCGGCGCCTCGGCCGAGGAGACCACCCGGCAGGTCACCGACCGGATCGAGAAGAAGCTCGAAGAGTTGGAGTCGCTCGACTACACCAAGAGCATCACCACGCCCGGCGAGACCACGGTGTTCGTCAATCTGCGCGACACCACCAAGGCGCGCGATGTGCAGCCCACCTGGGTGCGCGTGCGCAATATGATCAACGACATCAAGGGCGACTTCCCGCAGGGCGTGGTCGGCCCCGCCTTCAACGATCGCTTCGGCGACGTGTTCGGCAACATCTACGCGTTCACCAGCGACGGCCTGACCCAGCGCCAGCTCCGCGACAAGGTCGAAGAAGTCCGCGCCAAGGTGCTGCAGGTGCCGAATGTCGGCCGTGTCGACATCGTCGGCGCCCAGGACGAAGTGATCTTTCTTGAATTCTCGCCGCGCAAAGTGGCGGCGCTCGGCCTCGACCAGCGCACCATCGTCAGCTCGCTGCAGGCGCAGAACGCGATCACGCCGTCGGGCGTGCTGCAGGCCGGGCCGGAGCGGATCAGCGTCCGCGTCAGCGGACAGTTCACGTCCGAAGAGAGCCTCAAGGCGATCAATCTCCGGGTCAACGACCGCTTCTTCCCGCTGACCGACGTGGCCACCATCCGGCGCGGCTACGTCGATCCGCCGACCTCGCTGTTCCGCTTCAACGGCGAGCCGGCGATTGCGCTGACGATCGGCATGAAAGCCGGAGCCAACCTGCTGCAGTTCGGCGAAGCGCTGAAAGAGGAGATGAAGCGGATCTCCGCCGATCTGCCGGTCGGCGCCGAAGTGCATCTGGTGTCGGACCAGCCGCAGATCGTCGACGAGGCGGTGTCGGGCTTCACCCGGGCGCTGTTCGAGGCGGTGGCGATCGTGCTGGTGATCAGCTTCATCAGCCTCGGCATGCGCGCCGGCCTGGTGGTGGCGATTTCGATCCCGCTGGTGCTGGCGATCACCTTCATGGTGATGTCGTATTCCGGGATCTCGCTGCAGCGGATTTCGCTCGGCGCGCTGATCATCGCGCTCGGTCTGCTGGTCGACGACGCGATGATCGCGGTCGAGATGATGGTGGCGCGGCTGGAGGTCGGCGACTCGCTCGCCAAGGCCGCGACCCATGTCTACACCTCGACGGCGTTCCCGATGCTCACCGGCACGCTGGTGACGGTGGCGGGCTTCATTCCGATCGGTCTCAACAACAGCGCGGCGGGCGAATTCACCTTCACGCTGTTCGTGGTGATCGCGGTGTCGCTGCTGACGTCGTGGATCGTGGCGGTGCTGTTCACGCCGCTGCTCGGCGTCACCATCCTGCCCGACAAGATGAAGCACCATCACGAGACCAAGGGCCGGTTTGCGTCGATGTTCAGCGGGACGCTCGGCTTCTGCATGCGGCATCGCTGGCTGACGATCGGATTGACGCTGGCGGCTTTCGCGCTGTCGATCGTCGGCATGGGCTTCGTGCAGCAGCAGTTCTTCCCGAATTCCGACCGCAAGGAACTGATCGTCGACTGGAACCTGCCGCAGAACAGCTCGATCGCAGAGACCAATGCGCAGATGGCCAAGTTCGAGCGTGAGGCGCTGACGGGACGGCCCGGCATCGATCACTGGTCGACCTATGTGGGGCAGGGCGCTCCGCGCTTCGTGCTGTCGTTCGACGTCGAACCGTCGAACGCCACCTTCGGCCAGATGGTGATCGTGACCAAGAGCCTCGCCGACCGCGACCGGCTGCGGCCGGAGCTGCAGGCTTACTTGCGCAAAACCTTCCCGGGCACCGACGCGCTGGTGAAGTTGCTCGACATCGGCCCGCCGGTCGGACGGCCGGTCCAGTATCGCGTCAGCGGGCCGGATATCTCCAAGGTGCGCGGCTTAGCGCAGCAACTCGCCGGCATCGTCGCCGCCAATCCGCATCTCGGCGAAGTGGTGTTCGACTGGATGGAGCCGGCGCGGGTGATCAAGGTCGACGTGCTGCAGGACAAGGCGCGTCAGCTCGGGGTCACCTCGGAAGACATCGCCTCGACGCTGAACGGCATCCTCGACGGTGCGACCATCACCCAGGTGCGCGACGACATCTATCTCGTCAATGTGCTGGGGCGAGCCAACGACGCCGAGCGCGGCTCGATCGAGACGCTGCGCAACCTGCAACTGTCCGGCGGCAGCGGCCAGACCGTGCCGCTCGCCGCGGTCGCGACCTTCCGCTACGAGCTGGAGCAGCCGACGATCTGGCGCCGCGCGCGGCTGCCGACCGTCACGGTCAAGGCCAGCGTCATCGACGAAGTGCAGCCGGCGACGGTGGTGGAGCAGTTGAAGCACTCGGTCGGCGAGTTCACCGCCAAACTGCCGGTCGGCTATTCGGTGACCGTCGGCGGCGCGGTCGAAGAGAGCGGCAAGTCGCAGGCGCCGATCGTCGCGGTGGTGCCGATCATGCTGTTCGTGATGGCTACCGTGCTGATGATCCAGCTGCAGAGCTTCCAGCGGCTGTTCCTGGTGTTCGCGGTGGCGCCATTGGCTCTGATCGGCGTGGTCGCAGCGCTGCTGCCGAGCCGTGCGCCGCTCGGCTTCGTCGCCATCCTCGGCGTTCTGGCGCTGATCGGCATCCTGATCCGAAACTCGGTGATCCTGATCGTGCAAATCGAACAGTTGCGCAGCGAGGGACGCCCACCATGGGATGCGGTGGTGGAGGCGACCGAGCACCGAATGCGGCCGATCATGTTGACCGCAGCCGCGGCGAGCTTGGCGCTGATCCCGATCGCGCGTGAAGTGTTCTGGGGACCGATGGCCTACGCGATGATGGGCGGCATCATCGTCGGCACGGTGCTCACCCTGTTGTTCCTGCCAGCGCTTTACATTGCGTGGTTCCGCATCAAGGCGCCGACACAAGAGGCTTAGAATGGCCAGTTTGAGTCAAACACCGCCCGATCTTCCGCTGTGCCGCGGCGACCGCGTTCGGATGAGTCCGCTCGGCCGCGAGCGGCATCCGCGCTATGGTACCCGTGAAGGCGTGATCGTCGGGCAGGGCTCGCCGAGCAGTTGGCGGGTGAAGTTCGACGATCGCAAGACCATCCAGGCAATCCATCAGGACTATCTCGAACGCGTTCCGGGGCAGGCGCCGCGCTTCGACAATGCCGGGAGCTGGAACGGCTGGCGCAACGATCCGCCGGCGACCGCTTAGTGCTGTTTTCCTCGCTCGTGTTGGAGTTGTGATGTCCCGCGTGCCTCGTTCCATGGTCGTCGTTTTCGTGCTGGCATCGAGCTGTTGGCTTGCCGCGTGCGCGAGCCTGCCGCGCGTGCCGTACACCGCCACCGAAGCCGCACAGGCGCGCGTGCTCGATCGAGACGATTTGCGCCGCTACGCCGACGATCCACCCTCAGCGTTTCGCGTCACGCGGATTGCCGGTCCGCAGACCTATTTGGCGTTATCCGGTGGTGGCGCCGACGGAGCCTACGGCGCCGGCGTGCTGGCGGGGTGGACCGCAGCGGGGCACCGGCCCTCATTCTCGCTCGTATCCGGCGTCAGCACCGGTGCGCTGATCGCGCCATTCGCGTTCCTCGGCTCGCGCTACGACGACACCTTGCGCGAGCTCTACACCAGCGGCGTCGCCGAAAGCCTGCTCGAGGATCCGAACCCGCTCAACGCGATCTTCGGCTCGGGGCTGTTCGGCAACAAGCGGCTGCGCGAACTGGTCGCCCGCTATATTGATGCCGACTTCATGGCGGAGGTGGCCGAGCAATACGCCAAGGGGCGGATGCTGTTCGTGGTCACCACCAATCTGGATTCGCAGCGGTCGGTAATCTGGGACATGGGCCGGATCGCTTCGTTGCGCACGTCGGAGAGCCTCAACCTGTTCCGCGATGTCGTGGCTGCTTCTGCAAGCATTCCGGCGGTGTTCCCGCCGATGCTTGTCAATGCCGAGGCCAACGGCGCTCGGTTCCAGGAGATGCATGTGGATGGCGGCGTGATGTCGCCGGTGCTGACCTTGCCCGAGGCGTATTTGATGCGTAGTGCGTCCTGGGACAAGCCGCTGAACCTGCAACTCTACATCCTGATGAACAATACCATCGAACCGGAGTTCCAGCTCGTGCGCGATCGCGCGCTGGACATTGCTGCACGGTCGTCGTCGTCGATGATCAAGGCGCAGACCCGGTCGATTCTCTACAGCACCTACGCGTTCGCACGCCGTAACAAGTATGGCTTCAACCTGACCTATATCGAGAGCAATCGGCCGCCGTCGCCGCCCGGCTTCGACACCGCCTACATGCGGTCGCTGTATCAGTACGGTTACGACCGCGCTCGCAGCGGCAATGTCTGGTCGAGCGCGCCGCCCGCCAGTGAAACGGTGCCGAGCCCGATTGCGACCACCACTCCGGCACCGCACGTGGCCGGTGTTCAGTAACGACACGCTCTGGGCGTGACGTCCATCGCCTGACTTGCGATGGACGAGCGAGGCAAAGATGTCTGCAATTCGGTTCGCCGCGGCGCTGATCATGGCCGTGGTGTTGGTTTCTCCGGCCTCGGCTGCGGTGTCCGATCGCGGCCGCGACACGGAGATTCAGGCACCGGCCGTGAGTCCGAGCGACGAGCCGACCGGTCCACTGACGATCGCGCCCGGAAGCGGCGCCGACCTGATCCGGATGGTGGAGAGGAAGCTACCCGGCGCGCGGGTTTATGATCTCAACCTGAGCGACGAAGGCGCGGTGCCTTGGTTCGAGGTTAAGGCCTATCGGGCAGGGCAGGTGTGGAGCACCATGATCGATGCCGCCACGCGCCGGATCGTTCGCTCGCCTGACGCCAAGCCTGCTTCCGACCTCGACCCGGAGACCCAGCGCGACCTCGGCGATTTCCGGCGGATCAAGATGAAGCTGTCCGAAGCGGTGGTGATCGCCGAGCAGCTCGGTGGTGGGCGCGCGGTCAGCGCCGGACTGCACCGCGGCGAGGACAAGCTGGTGTTCGTGGTCGTGGTGGTGTCGAACGGCACGCTCAAAGAGATCATCGTCGAGCCGGACAAGTAGCGTTAGCCCGCAGCGCTTAGTTGCCTCAGCTCTTGTCGAGGTCTTCGACCACCTGCACCAGCGTCTGTTTTACTTCGGTCCGATCTGCCGTGCCGGTGTCGATGAACAGCCGCATGCCGGGCAGCTCCTTGCGGATCACGTCGGTCGATACTGACGTCTTCAATCCGTGCACCTCATAGGCGCGCACCGGCTCGCTGAAGCCTTTCACCGTGAGCGCCGGGCGCTCTTCGGCGTCGATCACGTCGTTCACCAGCGACCAGGTGACGTGCGAGATCAGGATCGAGCCGGGCTCGCAGTTCTGCTCCAGGCGCGAGGTGAGGTTCACGGCACCGCCGACGATGGTGTAGTCCATCCGGTCCGGGCTGCCGAAATTGCCGACGGTGCAGAAGCCGGTGTTGATGCCGATACGGACCCGGAACGGGCGCTCGGCGCCGGCGTCGATCCACTCCATCTCCAGCTGCTTCAACTTCTCCTGCATCTCGATCGCCATCATCACGCAGGCGACCGCGTCCTCCTTGACGCCGCGGCTGTCCGGATCGCCGAAGAAGGCGAGCACGGCATCACCGACATATTTGTCGATGGTGGCGCCGTGCTTGAGCGCGATCTGCGCCATCTCAGCGAGATAGCGGTTGAGCATCGCGGTGAGGTCTTCCGACTCCAGCTTGTCGGTGGTGGCCGTGAAGTTGGCGATGTCGGACAGGAAGATCGTCAGCTTCTTGCGTTTGGAGGCGATCTCGGCGTCCTGATGACCGCTGAAAATCGACGAGTACACTTGCGGCGACAGATATTTCGACAGCGCCGCCGACAGGCCTTCGAGGCTGCGGTTGCGGGTCTCCAATTCCTCGGTGCGCTGCTTCACCATCGAGTCGAGATATTCCTCGCGCGCGGCGACTTGTCCGGCCATGCCGGTGAACACTCGGGCGAGTTGGCCGAGCTCGTCGCGGCGTGCGGAGACCGGCTTGAGCAAGGCAGGGTCGAACTTCTGCGTCTCCAGCGCGACGGCCGCGCGGGTGATTTGGCGCAGCGGTGCTGCCTGATAGCGGGCGACCCCGATCGACAGCAGGATGCCGAGCGCGGCGATCGCCGACGCGGTCGCAGCCGCGATCTCAGCCTGGCTCTGCACCGTGGCCCAGACGCGGTTCATCGGCAGGCGCACCAGCGCGGCACCGACGATCTCCTTCTGGTCGTTGCGCACCGGCGCGATCACGCTGAGGTTCTGGCGGCTCTCGACGTGCCGTGTTTGGCCGTCGGCGATCACCAGACGGACCGGGCCGAGTTCTTTCTCGTTGGGACCGTCGCGACGATCAGCGCCATACACGCCGGGGCCGACCAGCGCGTCGAGCTTGCGGTCGAACACCCACACCGCGTCGATGTCGCCGTCCGCGAGCAGATTCTCGACCGTGCGCGGCAGGCCGATCTTCATCGTCAGCTGCTGGAGGAATTTGGCGCTGCGTCCGACCTGGATGATCCGCGGTTTGTCGATGCCGCCGACGCCGACATATTTGAAATGCTGATTGTCGATGTCGCGTTTGCGGGCGTCCTGATTGACCACCTTCTTCTGGCCGTTGAGCAGATCGTAGAAGGCGTAGGCCTGAGGCTGCAGCTGTGGCGAATTGCTGAACGTGAAGTTCACGTCCGGCAGGCTGTGCAGATAGGCGTGGCCTTTCTCATCGGTGATCCAGATCTCGTCCAGCACGGTATCGTCGGTGATCGACTTCAGCCGGCGGTTGATCTCGGTCGGCGTCATCCCGGCGCGTTCGGCGGCTTCGACGAAATGGCCGAGCAGGGTGCCTTCGGCGATCATCTCTTCGGCAATGATCCCCTCGACCTCGGTCGGGATCGACGCGGCGAGGCTGGCACTGCGCGCCAGCAGCCGCGCGACTTTCTCACCCGATGCTTCGGCTTCGGTGATGATCGCTCGCCGTGTGGTCCAGGTCAGCAGCGCCGCGGTCACGAGCGTGGCGCCGACCGTCAGCACCGTGACCAGCAGGACCAATCGTGTGGTGAATTTCATGGAAGAACCTGTACTTGCCGCCGCCCGTTTGGGCGCCGCCGGCAGAGAGCCGCGCGAGGCGGCGCGAACACCGCGCAGTCGAGCCCCGCGCTGCGACCGGCGGACTATCCATGCGGACGGACGGCACTGTCAAATCATGCAATGACGCTGCACGAACGTGCAGCCCGCAATGCGGACGTCGTAGCAAATCCTGCCGCGCGTCGGCATTGTGGCCCATCAATCCGCCCGTCGCATTTGAATCGAAGGCGAGAGGACGCTGAACGAACTCAGGACGCTTTGTCGCTCGTTCGCCGCGCGTAGGCAGCCAGGAACACCGGCACGGCTCGGTCGACGCATTGATCGATCTCGCTGGCGGAGATGGCGTCGCCAAATTGCAGCGAGCGGCGATAAGCGATCTCGGATTCAAGCAGCGCCAACAGGTGATGCGCTGCCACACCCGGATTGGCAGCATGTAGGCGGCCAGCTTTGGTTGCGGCGTCGATATAGCGGGTGAACGCCTCGACCGCTTTGCCAGGACCCGCGTCGTAGAAAATCCGACCGAGATTGCCGATCCGTCCGTGCGCCACCGCAAGGCGGTGGGCAGTGGTGGCGTCCTCGGCCAGCACGCGATGCAGTAGTTTCTTGCCGAACTCGGTGAGCACGCGCTCCGGATCGTCGGTGGCGCGCGCCTCGAGATTTTCGTACATGCCGCGGATCTGCTTGCCGGCGACACGCAGCGCGACGTGCACGAACAGGTCTTCCTTGGACGGGAAGTAGCCGTACAGCGTCGCCTTCGAGCCGCCGAGCCTGCTGGCGATCTCCGACATCGAGGCGCCGTCGAGGCCTCGCTCCTTAAATACCTCGGCCGCGGTGTCGAGGATCGCGTCCCGTTTGGCTTCCGTCCGAACCCTGACCATTGCTCTCCGTCACCTTGCCAAATCCGCCCGGCGTCCTCCGGAATCATACTGAACGTACGGTCGTATTGACAGTCTTGCGTTCGAATAATAACCGTACGTTTGGTTTTATTATGGGCCGGCCGACGGTGCTTCAAGTCCGGCTTGGACGAAAGACGAGACGGCGATGAGAGAGATCGTGGGGTTCCGAAGCGCCATCATCGCGATGGCGCTGATCCTCGGCGGCTGCGACTCCGCCACTCCGAAGCCCGATCGTGGTGGCAAGGAGCCGACGAAAGCGCAGCCGGTGATGGTGGTGCCGGTGCGGTTCGAGGAGGGCGCCCGGACGCGGACTTTCGCGGCCACCATTCGGCCGAGTATCGAAAGCGATCTCGGATTCCGCATCAGCGGCAAGGTGGCGCGGCGGCTGGTGCGCACCGGCGACTTCGTACGCACCGGCCAGGCGCTGCTGACGCTCGATACCAATGATCTCCGCCTCCAGCGCGAGCAGGCCGAAGCCGAGGTCAAAGCGGCGCAATCCAATCTGATCCAGGCCGAGGCCGACGAGGGCCGGGCGGTCGAGCTGCAGAGCAAGGGCTGGATGGCGAACGCCGCGCTGCAGAAGGCGCACGCTACCGCTGAGGAGGCGCGCAGCCGGCTGATCCGCGCGCAGCGTGCGCTCGATCTCGCCGGTCATGCGCTCGGTTACGCCACCCTCGAAGCCGATGCGGACGGCGTGATCACCGCAACCCCGATCGAGCCGGGACAAGTCATTAGCGCCGGACAGGCCGCGGTCCGTCTGGCGCGGCTGTCGGAACTGGAGGCGGTGGTCGCGCTGCCGGAGAGTTACGTCGAGCGGGTCGGTCGCGCCTCCGCCTCGCTGACGCTGTGGTCGCTGCCCGGCAAGAGCTACGAGGTGCGGCTGCGCGAACTATCCTTCGCGGCCGATCCGGCGACGCGGACCTTCGCGGCGCGCTTCGTGATCCCCGGCGCGGACGACAAGGTGCGGATCGGCATGAGCGCCACGCTGACGCTGCGCGAGCAGGACGAACGGCGCTTCGCACGGCTGCCGCTGACGGCGGTTTACAACCACGGACGAGGAGCGGCGGTTTTCGTGGTCGGTGACGGCGGCGAATTGCGCGAACGGCCGGTGACGATCGAGCGCTACGAGGATCGCAGCGTGCTGGTGACCTCCGGCGTGAGCGACGGCGAAACCGTGGTCGCGCTCGGTGTCGAAAAGCTTGATCCGGCGCTGACGGTGCGGCCGATCTCCACGCTTTCGCTTAGTTCGGCGGGCAAGTGATGCAGCGGCCAAATCTCTCCGCATGGGCGGTGGCGCATCCGTCGTTGATGCTGTTCGTGATCCTGATGATCAGCGTCGCCGGCCTGCTGTCGTATCAGCGTCTCGGCCGCGCCGAGGATCCGTCCTACACCATCAAGGTCGCGGTAGTGACGGCGACATGGCCCGGCGCGACGGCTGAAGAGATGCAGCTTCAGGTCGCCGACCGGATTGAGAAGAAGCTGCAGGAGCTACCCTGGTTCGACAAGGTCACGACCTATTCCAAGCCCGGCTTCACCGCGGCGCAGATGGAGTTTCGCGACACCACGCCGCCGGCGCAGATCCCCTGGCTGTTCTATCTGATCCGCAAGAAGATGGCCGACGTGAAGCCGGACCTGCCCGACGGGGTGGCGGGGCCGGAGGTCAACGACGAATACGGCGACGTCGACTCGATCGTCTACACGCTGCGCTCCGACAGCGCCGACTACGCGGTGTTGAAGCGGATGGCGGAGCAGGTGCGGCAGCGGCTGCTGAAAGTGCCGAACGTCTCCAAGGTGACGATCTACGGCACCCAGGACGAGCGCATCTTTGTCGACTTCGACCACGTCAAGCTCGCCAATCTTGGCATCGCGCCGCGTGCGATCTTCGACAGCCTTGCAAAGCAGAACGATCTTGCGCCGGTCGGCATGGTTCAGACCCAGTCGACCCGGATTCCGCTGCGCGTCTCCGGGGCGTTCGACGGTGTTCGCGCGGTGGAAGAAACTCCGATCGCATCGAGCGGCACGGTGATCAGGCTCGGCGACATCGCCACCGTGTCGCGCGGCTTCATCGATCCGCCGCAGTTTCTGGTCCGGCAGCGCGGGGTTCCGGCGCTGGCGATCGGCATCGTGATGCGTAAGGGCGCCAACATCCTGGAGCTCGGCGCGGACGTCGAAGCGTCGATGGCCGAGGTCGAACGCGCCACGCCGGTCGGCGTCACCTTCGAGCGCATCGCTAATCAGCCCGCAGTCGTCCGCGACGCGGTCGGCGATTTCATGCGTTCGTTCGTCGAGGCCCTGGCGATCGTGCTGTTCGTCAGTTTCGTATCGCTCGGCTGGCGCGTCGGCATCGTGGTCGCGACCTCGGTGCCGCTGGTGCTCGGCATTGTGTTCACGCTGATGTTGACGATGGGCATCGATCTGCACCGGATTTCGCTCGGCGCGCTGATCATCGCGCTCGGCCTGCTCGTCGACGACGCCATCATTGCGGTCGAGATGATGGTGGTGAAGATGGAGCAGGGCTTCGATCGGGCGCGCGCCGCATCGTTCGCCTGGGAATCCACCGCGTTTCCGATGCTCACCGGCACGCTTGTCACGGCCGCAGGTTTTCTGCCGGTCGGCATGGCGGCGAGCGGCACCGGCGAATACGCCGGCAGCATCTTCTGGGTGGTCGGCATTGCGCTGCTGGCGTCGTGGGCGGTCGCGGTGATCCTGACGCCGTATCTCGGATTCGTGTTGTTACCGCGTTCGCTGAGCACCGGGACGGCGCACGCGGTCTATGACAGCGGGCTGTATCGCCGGTTTCGCAGCGTCGTGACCTGGTGCATCCATCACCGCCTGATTGTGATCGGTATCACCATCGCGGCGTTCGCGATCTCGATCGTCGGCTTCGGCAAGATCCAGCGGCAGTTCTTCCCGACCTCCGACCGGACCGAGCTGTTCGTCGAATTGCGGCTGCCGGGCGGCAGCGGGATCGAGGCGACTCTCGCCAATGCCCAGCAAGCCGAAGCACTGGTCGCCGGCGATGACGACGTCGTCACCTGGAGCACCTATGTGGGCAAAGGCCCGCCGCGCTTCCTGCTCAACGTCAATCCCGAACTGCCGAACGAGTCGTACGGAGAACTCGTCATCGTCACCAAGGACGGCGCCGCGCGCGAGCGAGTGAAGCGTAAGATCGAGCAGGCCGTCGCCGATGGCGCGATCGCCGGCGCGCGGGTGCGGGTCCGGCGGCTGGCCTATGGACCTCCGATCAAATTTCCGGTGCAGTTCCGGGTGATCGGCGAAGATCCCAACACGGTGCGCTCGATCGCCTACCAGGTCCGCGATATCATGCGCGGCAATCCGAACGTGATCGAGCCGCAGCTCGATTGGAACGAGCAGATGCCTTCGGTGCGTCTGGTGGTGGATCAGGATCGCGCGCGGGCGCTCGGGCTCGATCCGCAGACGATCTCGCAGACCTTGCAGATGCTGATGACGGGCGCGCCGGTCACCACCGTGCGTGACCGGACCGAGAAGGTCGTGGTGGTGGCGCGGGCGATCGCGGCGCAGCGCAACGATCTCGGCGCTATCGACGATCTCACCGTGCTGTCGCGCAACGGCGTGCCGGTGCCACTGTCGCAGATCGCCGAGATCCGCGAAGGCCACGAGGAGGCGATCCAGTGGCGGCGCGACCGCGACATGGCGATCACCGTGCGCAGCGATGTGCGCGACGGCGTGCAGGCGCCGTTCGTCTCGTCGGTGGTGTGGGCGGCGCTGGCCGATCTGCGCCAGCGGCTGCCGGCCGGTTACCGGATCGAACTCGGCGGTGCGATCGAGGATTCGTCGAAAGCCAACGGCGCGTTGTTCGCGGTGGTGCCGGCGATGCTGGTGGTGATGTTGACGGTGCTGATGATCCAGTTGCAGAGCTTCGCCAAGCTGGCGCTGGTGTTGCTGACGGCTCCGCTCGGCCTGATCGGGGCCTGCGCCGGGCTGCTGCTGTTCGGCAAGCCGTTCGGCTTCGTCGCGCTGCTCGGACTGATCGCGCTCGCCGGCATGATCATCCGCAATTCGGTGATCCTGGTCGATCAGATCGAGCAGGACATCGCGGCGGGGCACCCGCGCGACGAGGCGATCATCGGCGCCACCGTCCGCCGGGCGCGGCCGGTGGTCCTGACCGCGCTCAGCGCGGTGCTCGCGATGATCCCGCTGACGCGGTCGAGCTTCTGGGGACCGATGGCAGTCGCGATCATGGGCGGACTGCTGGTCGCCACTGTGCTGACGCTGCTGTTCCTGCCGGCGCTGTACGCGGCGTGGTTCGGCCGCGATCCGGCCTCGACATCGACGCTAGGGCAACGCCTCGGCGGCCTCCTGGAGGCGGCGCGCGCCCGATTCAGCGCATTGCTCCCGGCCGTCATCCGCCGGCGCGCGGAGACCGGACGCTGACCGCTGCTCGCCGCGCGGGAGGGCAGGCGGAAGAACGAGCTGGAAATCGCCGGATTCCCGGGCTACCTGCAGCCTTGACGTCGCCCGCCAATCCGCCGACATACTGAAATATGCAGCCCAATCAGCCACATCGCTTCTCCGTCGCGCCGATGATGGAATGGACCGACAGTCATTGTCGCGTCTTCCATCGGCTGCTGACCCGGCGCGGGCTGCTCTACACCGAGATGGTCACCACCGGAGCGGTGATCCACGGCGATCGGCAGCGGCTGCTCGGCTTCGATGCGAGCGAGCACCCGGTGGCGCTGCAGCTCGGCGGCTCCAATCCGAATGACCTCGCGACCTCCGCGAAGATCGGCGAGGATTTCGGTTACGACGAGATCAACATCAACGTCGGCTGCCCGTCGGATCGGGTGAAGGAGGGCCGGTTCGGCGCCTGCCTGATGGCGGAGCCCGAGCTGGTTGCCGAAGGCGTCGCCGCGATGAAGCGCGCGGTCGCTGTGCCGGTGACGGTGAAGTGCCGGATCGGGATCGACGATCAGGATCCAGAGGTCGCGCTCGATGCGCTGGCGCGGGCGGTGGTCGCCGCCGGTGCCGATGCGCTGATCGTGCACGCCCGCAAGGCTTGGCTGAACGGGCTGTCGCCGAAGGAGAACCGCCATATCCCGCCGCTCGATTACGATCGGGTGTATCGGCTGAAGCAGGCGATGCCGCAGGTGCCGATCATCATCAACGGCGGCATCGGCAGCATCGCGGAAGCCAAGCGGCATCTCGAGCACGTCGACGGCGTAATGCTCGGCCGCGCCGCCTATCAGGAGCCGTGGCGGCTGCTGGAGGTCGATCCGGAGCTGTACGGCGAAACGGCGCCCTATCCCTCGATGAAGGAGGCGCTCGAAGCGCTGATCCCGTACATCGAGCGCCAGCTTGCGCAGGGCCTGCGGCTGCACGCGATCACCCGCCACGTCATCGGCGCCTATCAGGGCGTCCCCGGCGCCCGCGCCTTCCGCCGCTATCTGTCCGAATTCGGCGTCAAACCCGATGCCGATGCCAGCGTGCTGTTGAAAGCGATGGTCGCGGTGACGGAGCGGGCGACGGAAGCTGCCTGAGCTCCCGGTCATCAGGTACGCACGGCCTGACTACGCGATCGCGCGAAGTCCCTTGGCTTTGACCAGATTGAGCAGCTTCAGCGATGGCCCGTCGGGGCGCTTTTCACCGCGTTCCCACTTACTCACGGCGTCCTTGCGCACATTGAGATAGCGCGCGAACACCGGTTGCGACACCTGCTCCCGCTCCCTGAGCGCCTTGATTTCCTCAGGCGCCATTGGCTCGACCGGCGTCAGGCACAGCTCATCGAACTCGCGCATCGTCGCTTTATCGATGACGTTGGCGCGGGCGAGGCCTGCGGCGGTCTTGTGAACCGTCGCAAGGATGCCGCTCTGTTTGCGCTTCGGCTTCGTCATGTCTGTTCCGTTACTTCCGATATCTCTCCGGCTGCAATCGCGGTCTCGAGTGCTCCAACATCAAGCGCGAGCAGGACGGTGGCCAGCTTCTTCAGCGCTTCCAGTTCTTTGGACGAGACGTTGGCTTTTTGGTTCTTGGCAAAGCCGTGAACAAAGAAGCTGTGTGCGCCCATCTTGCAAACAATGATGGTGCGGAAACCGCCGGACTTGCCGCCGCCCTTCCGGCCGATCCGCTGCTTAAACACGCCGCCTCCGAGCCTCGCATCCCATCGCCCCTCGGCGACGTCCATGGCTGCTGCGAGCAGGTCAGCACAATCCAGTTTCGCCTTTCTCGCGAACTTGGCGAACTCCTTGGTCTGGTAGACGCTCATGCTTTGGGCGTCCGCCAAAATGTAGTCCTAAGAGCTATATTTCTCAACCTGCTTGTCCTGCTGACACGCATAGGTTGCATCATCGCGGGCGATCTCTTCCCGCGCATTGATGCCGGTCGGGCCGACAGGATTGCCAGCTGCGAAGCGCGTGGCGGAGGCTTGATTGGGCGAGTTGCGAGAACAGGCGGCTAGGGATAGCCGCGCAGCCGGAGCTGGTCGGAGCGGACTTCCCAGCTTTCGAGGCGGTCGAGGAAGCTCATGCCGAGAAGGTTGGTCTTCATCTGGCCACGCGGCACCACCAGGGCCGGCACAGAGCGCTCGACCAGTTTGCCGATCGCCAGGCTGTTGAGCGACAGCCGCGCCGCGCGGGTGTGGCCGCCGGCGGTCTCCAGCTCGACGTTGAAGTTCAGCAGCTCCAGCGGCAGGCCGGCAGCCTTGGCGGTTTCATAGGTCAGCACCACCGAGGTCGCGCCGGTGTCGATCACCATCGGCGCGGCGACGCCGTTGACCTTGGCGCTCACCGCGAACTCGCCGCCGGTGCCGCGCGGGATTTCGACCGTGCGGGCTTTGGCTGCCTCCGCCGCAGCAGTAGCAGCGGCGACGCGCTTCTTCAGCATCGTCGACATCGCGTCGCCGGCCTCTGCGATCCTTTTCGGATCGCCATAGGCGACCACTGCGCCGGCGGTGCCAATCAGCACCAATAGCACCAGCAACACGCGGCTCATGGGGCACCTGAAGCGGAGCGAGCTACGCCTGTGCGTCGGTCCCGGCAGGGCGGCGCCGACGCGGCTTCGGCACGTCCATCCCGGCGTCGGCCATGCGCTGCGGCAGTCCGGCCATGATGGCGAGCCGTTCGGAGCTGTCCATCCGCGGCCAGCGCGCGATCTCCGGCATGGTGCGGCCGCAGCCGTAGCAGAGGTTGGTCTGCGGATTGATCATGCAGACTGCGATGCAGGGCGTTTCGATGCTCATATCGGATGGTGGCTGACATTGGTCGCCTCCCGCAAGTCCCGATCTCACAAGCCGGTGCCGGCGTTCATGATCGGCTGCCGCCGCGCGCGGGCGTTCTCGGAGGTGTCGACCGAGTCCGGCTGCAGCGGCGGCGCCTCGTCGGCGAGCGGCGCCAGCGCCGACATCACCCGCTCGGGCGGGAAGGTGACGATCACTTCGGTGCCGATCCGCAGCTTGGATTTCAGGGTGAAGGTGCCGCCGTGCATGTCGATCAGGCTCTTGGCGATCGGCAGGCCGAGGCCGGCGCCCTGTTCGGCCGACTTGATCGAGTTCGACCCCTGGCCGAACGAGGCCAGCACGATCGGAATCTCTTCTTCGGGGATCCCGGACCCGGTGTCCTTGACGCTGAGATACTGTCCGCCGGACGCCGTCCAGCCGGCCTTCAGCCAGATCTCGCCGCCTTGAGGCGTGAACTTGATGGCGTTCGACAAGAGGTTGAGCACCACTTGGCGCACCGCGCGCTCGTCGCCCCAGATCCGCGGCATGCCCTGTTCGAACACTTCGTGGATGGTGATGCCACGGCTCGTCGCGCGCAGCTTCAGCAGGTGATGACAATCGGTCACCACATGCACCAGCGAGATCGCTTCCTCGTTCAACTCGTAGCGGCCGGCCTCGATCCGCGACAGATCGAGGATTTCGTTGATCAGGTTGAGCAGGTGGACGCCCGAGTTGTGGATGTCGGCCGAGTAGTCCTTGTAGGCCGGCACCGCATGGGCGCCGAAGATCTCGCTCTTCATCACTTCCGAAAAGCCCAGAATGGCGTTGAGCGGCGTGCGCAGCTCGTGGCTCATCTGTGCCAGAAAGCGCGACTTGGCGACGTTGGCGGCCTCGGCGCGATGCCGGGCCTCGTCGGAGATCGCCTTGGATTGTTCGAGCTCGGCGATCAGCACGTCCTTTTCGGCGCGGGCCTGCAGCGTCGCCAGCGTGGTCGAGTGCAGCCGGTGGGCGAGCAGGGCGAAGTAGCCTTCCGCCGCGACCGTCAGCGCCGCCAGCACGTATTTGTCGAACGAGCCGCTCAGCGCAAAGTTGACCGCGATCGCTGCGGTCACCGGCATCGTCGCGGCCAGCGCCGCGATCGGCAGGCTCGCTGCCAGCATCGACGACACCGCCACCACCAGCAGCATCAGGAACATCAGAAGCGTGCTGGAGACGACGTTGAGTTCGGTCGGGTGGATCAGGATCGCGGTCCACGCCAAGCCGTACAGCAGGTCGAGCAGCACAAAGCGCCGCCGCCAGGTGCGGGTGCGCGGCACCGAGGCCGGCTCGTTGAGGAAGCGGTTGCAGTTGCGGATCACCACGGCGTGGATGCTGAGCATCGCCACCGTCCAGGCGCCCGCCGCCAGCGGGTCCATCCAGATCCCGAACAGCACGCCGGTGACCACCACCAGCAGCATCACGACGTAGGAAGCCGACAGCCGGGTCTCGGCATACTGCCGGACGAGTTCGTGGTCGAAAGCGGGGCGGGTGCCGCTGGTCGAGGTCAGCCGGTCGCGCGCCTCGCGCACCCGCTGTGCCGCCGCGCGCCGGTTGCGCGCCGGCGCGGCCACCGGAGGCTCAGCCGGAAGCTGGAAGACTTCAGGCTTTTCGGCGGACTCACTCATCAACCAACACAAATCCTGCGCGAGAACGCGCGCGGTTTCCCCAGCCTATATCTGGCCACAAATCCTTAAGAGCAGCCTTAGAGGGAAAGTTATTCCGGTTAACAGCTGGCTAACAATCGCGGTGAACGAGACGTGAAAACCGCGATTGCAACCCTGTTCCGCGCAGTCTCAGCGCTCCAGCCGCGCCAGCAGGCTGGAGGTGTCCCAGCGGCGGCCGCCCATCTTCTCGACCTCGGCATAGAAGGTATCGACCAGCGCGGTGACCGGCAGGCTGGCGCCGTTGCGGCGCGCTTCGGCGAGGCAGATCGACAGATCCTTGCGCATCCATTCGACCGCGAAGCCGAAATCGTATTTGCCATCGTTCATGGTCTTGTGGCGGTTCTCCATCTGCCACGACTGCGCCGCGCCCTTGGAGATGGTGTCGATCACCGCATTGACGTCGAGGCCGGCCTTCTTGGCGAAGTGAATGCCTTCGGACAACCCTTCGACCAGCCCGGCGATGCAGATCTGATTGACCATCTTGGTGAGCTGACCGCTGCCTGCGGGGCCCAGCAGCTTGCACATCCGCGCATAGGCGCCGATCACCGGCTCGGCCTTGGCGAAATCCTCAGGCCGGCCACCGCACATCACTGTGAGCACGCCGTTTTCGGCACCGGCTTGGCCGCCGGACACCGGCGCGTCGATGAAGTGGAAGCCGGCCTTGCTCGCAGCCGCGTCGAGCTCGCGCGCGACTTCGGCTGAAGCCGTGGTGTGGTCGACGAAGATCGCGCCCCTGCTCATCGCACCGAATGCGCCGTCGGCGCCGGTGGTGACGGCACGCAGGTCGTCATCGTTGCCGACGCAGGCCATCACGAAGTCCTGGCCGGCTGCGGCCTCTGCCGGGGTCGGTGCCGCGCGGCCGCCGAAGGTCTCGGCCCAGGCCTGCGCCTTCGCGGCCGTGCGATTATACACCGTCACTTCATGGCCGCCTTTCGTCACGAGATGTCCGGCCATCGGAAACCCCATAACGCCGAGACCGATGAAAGCGACTTTGGCCATGTCTGGACCCTTCAGTTGCGAGGGCGCGAGCCGGTCGCGCCTGATCGAGTTGAGGTGAGGGCGGCCCGCTGGGAGGCGCGCTGGGAGGAGGCTCAGCATAGGCGACGAACTTCTTCGAGCAAGCCCGCCATGGCCTTTGATGGCCGCCGGAACGCGGTCATCTTGCATTGCAGCATGGTTCCGCGCTGGACTTCCGCGCGCGCCGCTGAGCTGACCTCCCCGCGGCAGAGGGACGATCGCTATTCCCGGCTTGAACCGAGCGATGGCATGTGATCGGTGGGCACCGCGAAGCGGCAGGAGACTTCCAGTGAGCGTGACCCAGCAACAGATCCTCGACAGCCTGGCCAAGGTGGCGACACCGCGTGGCGTGCCGCTGACCAAAGCCGGCGTGCTGTCGGAGATCGCCATCACCGACGGCAAGGTGTACTTCTCGATCAACGTCGATGCGGCTGAGGCGCGGGCTTGGGAGAGCGTGCGCAGCGATGCTGAAGCAGCCGTGCGTGGCACCCCCGGAGTGAAGAGCGCGCTGGTCGCGTTGACTGCCGAGCGTCAGCCGGGCAGCGCGCCGACGCAGCGGCCCGGCGTGGCGCCGGTGTCGGCGCATCGTCCGGCTGGTGCGCCTGGAGCAGGCCTGCCGAAACAGGCGGGCATTCCCGGCGTCGGCGCGATCATTGCGGTGGCGTCGGGCAAAGGCGGCGTCGGCAAATCGACCACTGCGCTCAATCTCGCGCTCGGCCTCCGCGACCTCGGCCTCAAGGTCGGGCTGCTCGACGCCGACATCTACGGTCCGTCGGTGCCGCGGCTGACTGGCATCAACGAGAAGCCGCAGCTCGACGACAGCCGCCGGATGATTCCGATCGCGCGGTTCGGCCTGTCGATCATGTCGATCGGCTTCCTGGTCGACGAAGAGGCGCCGATGATCTGGCGCGGTCCGATGGTGATGTCGGCGATCACGCAGATGCTGCGCGATGTCGACTGGGGCAAGCTCGACGTGTTGGTGGTCGACATGCCGCCCGGCACCGGCGATGCGCAGCTAACGCTGGCGCAGACCGTGCCGCTGAAGGGGGCGGTGATCGTCTCGACGCCGCAAGATCTGGCGCTGATCGATGCCCGCAGGGGCCTGGCGATGTTCACCAAGGTCAATGTCCCGGTGATCGGCATCATCGAGAACATGAGTTACTTCCTCTGCCCGGAATGCGGTACCCGGTCCGACGTGTTTGGGCACGGCGGAGCGCGGCACGAGGCCGAGCGACTCGGCGTGCCGTTCCTCGGCGAAATCCCTCTGCACATGGAGATTCGAGCCACCTCGGATGCCGGTCGGCCGGTGGTCGAGAGCGAGCCGAACGGGCCGCATGCGACGATCTATCGCGCGATCGCCGGTAAGGTGCGCGACCGGATCAACAGCCTCGCAACGAATTGATGCGCTGCGAAGTGATCGCGCCGACTCGGCGGTCGCGCTGACAGGCGCGACTGCCCGCAGCGCGTGGTGATCACGCTGGAATTTCCGCCTTCGACTTTGGTTGAATCTCAGTTATCTACTCGGTCGCGACGTTTTATGCGGATCACCATCCGTGTTAGAGACGCTTCGCCACCAACGGCTCCGCGGTTCGCCTTTTTTTGGTCGAGCGCGCATGGAATCCGGGAAAACGCCGGCAACAAGGAGATGCCTTATGAAACGTCGTGACTTTCTGAAAGTGTCAGCTACCGGCGCTGCGGCAGCGGCCGCGGTGGCTTCCCCGGCGATCGCGCAATCGTCGCCCGAAGTGAAGTGGCGGCTGACCTCCAGCTTCCCGAAGTCGCTCGACACCATCTATGGCGGCGCCGAGTATCTGGCGAAGCAGGTCGCCGAGATGACCGACAACAAGTTCCAGATCCAGGTGTTCGCGGCGGGTGAAGTCGTCCCCGGCCTGCAGGCGCTGGATGCCACGTCCAACGGCACCGTCGAGATGTGCCATACCGTGTCGTACTACTACGTCGGCAAGGACCCGACTTTCGCGGTGTTCGCGTCGGTCCCGTTCGGCCTCAACGCCCGTCAGCAGAACTCCTGGCTGTATCAGGGCGGCGGCAACGAGCTCGCCAACGAGTTCTACAAGAAGTACGGCCTGGTCGGCTTCCCCTGCGGCAACACCGGCACCCAGATGGGCGGCTGGTTCCGTAAGGAGATCAAGACCGTTGCCGACATGAGCGGCCTGAAGATGCGCATCGGCGGCATTGCCGGTCAGGTGCTGCAGAAGGTCGGTGTGGTGCCGCAGCAGATCGCCGGCGGCGACATCTATCCGGCGCTGGAAAAGGGCACCATCGACGCTGCCGAGTGGGTCGGTCCGTACGACGACGAGAAGCTCGGCTTCCAGAAGGTCGCGAAGTACTACTACTATCCGGGCTTCTGGGAAGGCGGTCCGACCGTGCACGCCTTCACCAACCTCGAGAAGTTCAACCAGCTGCCGAAGAACTATCAGGCGATCCTCGCCAACGCGGCGGTGAACACCAACACCTGGATGAACGCGCGCTACGACATGCTCAACCCCACCGCGCTGAAGCGGCTGGTGGCCGGTGGCACGCAGCTGCGCCCGTTCTCCAACGAAATCCTGGACGCCTGCCTCAAGGCCACCAACGAGCTGTGGGGCGAAATCTCGGCGAAGAACCCGGACTTCAAGAAGGCGATCGACGCCATGCAGACGTATCGCTCCGACCAGTACCTGTGGTGGCAGGTCGCGGAGTACACCTTCGACAGCTTCATGATCCGCTCGCGCACCCGCGGCTGATCTGAACGCCTGAAACGAAAAGGCCCGGCCTCCGCGAGGAGGCCGGGCTTTTTTTGTTGCCGTTCGTCATAGGGAGGCGGGCGGAGCAACTTCACCGGCACTGCGAGCGAAGCGAAGCAATCCAGCTCAGGGCAGTGAACTGGATTTGCTTCGTCGCTGCGCTCCTCGCAATGACGGAAGTCGTACTCGATCAGAACTTCGGCGGGCCGAGATCGATCTGCGGCATCTCGATCTGCGGGATGTCGATCTTGACCTTGGACGGGTCGATGTCCCCCGCAACGCCCTTGTAGTGCATCACCATTCCGGGGAAGGCGATCACCAGGGCGACCATGATCAGCTGGATGATCACGAACGGCACCGAGCCCCAGTAGATCTGCCCCGTAGTGACCGGCGCCATCTGCTTGCCGCTGACGCGGTCGATATACGGCAGCTTCGGCGCCACCGAGCGCAGGTAGAACAGGGCGAAGCCGAATGGCGGATGCATGAACGAGGTCTGCATGTTGACGCCGAGCATCACGCCGAACCAGATCAGGTCGATGCCGAGCTTCTCCGCCGCCGGCCCGAGCAGCGGGATGACGATGAAGGCGAGTTCGAAGAAGTCGAGGAAGAACGCCAGCACGAACACGAAGGCGTTGACGAAGATCAGGAAGCCGAGCTGGCCGCCGGGCAGCGACACCAGCAGTTCTTCGACCCAGCGGTGGCCGTCGACGCCGTAGAAGGTAAGCGAGAACACGCGGGCGCCGACCAGGATCATGACCACGAAGGCGGTCAGCTTGGCGGTCGACTCGGTGGCCTGGCGGGTGAGGTCGAAGCTCAGCCGTCCCTTCATCAGCGCCAGCAGCATTGCGCCGGCGGCGCCCATCGCACCGCCTTCGGTCGGCGTCGCGACGCCGATGAAGATGGTGCCGAGCACCAGGAAGATCAGGCCGAGCGGCGGCACCATCACGAACACGACCTGTTCGGCGAGCTTGGACAGCAGCTTCAGCCGCAGCAGCCGGTTCAGCACCGCGATCACGAACGACAAGGCCACGGTGACCGACATCGTCAGCACGATGTAGTCGGCGCCCGACTTCACGTCGGTGAAGCCCATCGCCACGATGCCGGCGGCGGTCGAGGCGACCACCACCAGATACAGCGACATCGTCATGGTGCGGATGATGCCGATGAACGGGCGGAACAGCACCGCCGTCAGGATCACGAACCAGAAGCCCTGCATCACCAGCTGCGACAGGCCGACCTTGTCGAACGCCGGCTTGCTCCAGTCGAACGCGCCCCAATGCACGACGAACAGGTAGGCCGCACCGCCGGCCGACAGCGCCGCCAACGGCATGATCAGCGGGTGCCGTGCGGTCTCCGGCTCACGCAGCGTCTGCGCCTCGAGCGGCAGGCCGGGCGCCGCCTTCGGGGCGAAGATCGTGACCAGGAAGATGTAGAACGCATACAGCAGCGACAGCACGATGCCTGGGATGAAGGCGCCTTCGTACATGTCGCCGACCGAACGGCCGAGCTGGTCGGCCATCACGATCAGCACCAGCGACGGCGGGATGATCTGGGCCAGCGTGCCGGAGGCGGCGATGATGCCGGTCGCGACTCGGCGATCGTAGCCGTAGCGCAGCATGATCGGCAGCGAGATCAGGCCCATCGAGATCACCGACGCGGCGACCACGCCGGTGGTGGCGGCGAGCAGGGCGCCGACGAACACCACCGCATAGGCGATGCCGCCGCGGATTGAGCCGAACAACTGCCCGATGGTCTCGAGCAGATCCTCGGCCATGCCGGATCTCTCCAGCACCAATCCCATGAAGGTGAAGAATGGAATCGCCAGCAGCGTTTCGTTGTTCATCACCCCGTAGACGCGATCGGGTAGCGCCTGCAGGAAGTCGGGACGGAACAAGCCAAGTTCGATGCCGAGGAAGGCGAACAGAAGGCCGTTGGCGGCGAGCGAAAACGCCACCGGATAGCCCAGCAGCAGAAATACCACCAACGACGCGAACATGATCGGCGCCATGTAGTGGATCAACAGTGCGGTCATGCGGACCGGCCCCCCAATGCGATGACCACGAAGCGGCTTACTTTTTGTCGCCGCTGATGTTGAGTAACAGTCGCTCCGCTTCGAGCTCGGCGGCACTGTGTGCGGATTGTGCGGAAGCGTTGCTGTCCGGGATCGCGCCGACCATCATCGCGAGGCGTTTGATGATCTCGGAGATGCCCTGAATGATCAGCAGCACGCACATGATCATGATCAGCGCCTTGGCGGGCCATTGCGGCAGGCCGCCGGCGCTGAATGACTGCTCGTTCTGGTGATACGAGACCAGGAAGAACGGGATCGACCACCACAGCAGGATGATCGCGAACGGCATCAGGAAGAACACGTGGCCGATCATGTCGATCCAGCCGCGCACCTTGAGCGGGAGGCTGTGATTGATGATGTCGATGCGGATGTGTTCGTTGCTGAGCAGCGTCCAGGGCGAGCACAGCATGAACACCACGCTGAACAGCACCCACTGCAATTCCAGGAACGAGTTCGACGACATATCGAAGAGCTTGCGGACCACGGCGTTGACTGCCGAAATCGCTACCGCCGCCACGATCAGCCAGGACACCCAACGGCCCACAACCGTGTTGAAGGCGTCGATCGTCCTGCTCAGTCCAAGCAATGCTCGCAACGCTCGGTCTCCTCCCGGTTCGTCCGGCCTGCGCGATTACAACGCGAAGCGGCTTTTTGTAGCCGAGGGCTCGCGAAGCGTGCGCACCAAACCAGCGCGTCACCGTTCCGTCAATTGGAAAATGGCAATCAGGAGCGCTGTTCAGCGGAATGATTAGTCGCAGGTGGGAGCGCTTAGCCGCCGGTGACGCTCATGTGCCGGCTGACGCTCGGCCGGTTATGGCGGCGGTCGATGATGAAGTCGTGGCCCTTGGGTTTTGAGCCGATCGCCTGATCGATCGCGGCGCTGAGCAGGGCGTCGTCGGCGGAAGCGCGCAGCGGGCGTCGCAGGTCGGAGGCGTCCTCGTGGCCGAGGCAGGTGTGAATCGTGCCGGTGCAGGTAATCCGCACCCGATTGCAGGATTCGCAGAAATTGTGCGTGAGTGGAGTAATGAAGCCGAGCCGGCCGCCGGTCTCCTCGACACGGACGTAGCGGGCCGGCCCGCCGGTGGAGTCGGGCAGGTCGGTCAGCGTGTAGTTGGCGGAGAGCCGGGCGCGGATCAGCGACAGCGGTACATACTGATCGATCCGGCCTTCGCCAATTTCGCCGAGCGGCATAACTTCGATCAGCGTCAGCCCCATGCCGAGGCCATGCGCCCAGCGCATCAGCGACGGGATCTCGTCCTCGTTGGAACCCTTCAGCACCACGCTGTTGATCTTCACCGCAAGGCCGGCGGCGCGGGCGGCATCGATGCCGGCTAGTACCCGGTCGAGATCGCCCCAGCGGGTGATCCGGCGGAACTCGTCCGGGTCGAGCGTGTCGAGCGAGACGTTGACGCGGCGGACGCCGCAGTCGGCCAGCTCCGCGGCGAAGCGGGCGAGCTGCGAGCCGTTTGTGGTGAGGGTGAGTTCGTCGAGCGCGCCTGTCTTCAGGTGCCGGGACAGCGACCGCACCAGGGACATCATGTTGCGGCGGACCAGCGGCTCACCGCCGGTGAGGCGCAGCTTGCGCACGCCCTTGGCGATGAAGGCCGAGCACAGCCGGTCGAGCTCTTCCAGCGTCAGCAGGTTGGCGCGGGGCAGGAAGGTCATATCCTCCGCCATGCAGTACACACAGCGGAAGTCACAACGGTCGGTAATGGAGACGCGCAGGTAGTCGATGGTCCGCCCGAACGGATCGGTCATCGGCCGATCCACGGTGGTTGGCGGAGTGATCGCGGCGCTGGTCATGCGGCGTGCCCTGTCGCGGTCGCCGCCAGTCGCGGCAAATGTCTCCGCACTATCTAGGCACGATCAGCGGCGCGCACAATCACGCGCCGTGATGCGCTGCAATATGTCAGCGCGCTGCCGGAGCAGGGAACGGCGAGCCCGCGGCCGGAGCTTCGGCGGCCGGCGCCGCAGCGGCGGGCTTCGGCTTGCGGGGCTTGCGGACTTGGCGCGCCTTGCGCGACGGCTTGGCGGACTGCAACTCGGCGGTCACCGGATTCGGCGTCACCGTCGTGGTGCCTTCCGACATGAAGCTGCCTGGCGCGACCGAGACCTGCACCGGAACCGTCGTGGTCTGGAACTTGTCCAGCGAGAAGGTCACGGTGAAATCCGACGGCGGCACTTTGATCGAGCAGGGGGTCTTACAGCTCTGCCCGGTGGAGGCGACGGCGTCCGCACCCGGCGGCACCGAATCGAGCTGAACAGTGACGTCGGGCGGGGTCGACTTGAAGGCGTCGGACATCGACGCGCAGCCCCCCAGCGAGAGCCCTGCCAGGGCGATGACAACAAGATGACGCATGATACTCCCATCCGTTCAGTGCGGCCAACGGCCACAGTCCCGCGCGGACCATAGGAGCCTGCCGGAACGCTGGCAACTGCGCGTCCAACAAACTTAAGAGTTAGTTAACGCGACCTGTTAGCGAACTGAATTTCGCCACAATTTCAAAGGTATCGCCTTCGGGTCAGCGTCGCGGCAGCAGCCGACCGACCGCGTGCGGCAGCTCGCGCATATGGCCGACCAACAGGTCCGGCTGGAGCTCGGCGATCGGCACTTCGGTGTAGCCGAATTCGACCCCGATCACCGGCACGCCGGCCCGGCGCGCGACACCGACATCCGGTCCCGCGTCGCCGACCATGATGGCCGCCGACAGGTCGCCGCCGGCCTTCGCCACGGTCTCGCGCAGGATCGCCGGGTCAGGCTTGGCAACACCGAAAGTGTCCGCGCCGCAGATCGCCGCAAAGCGCGGGCTGAGCCCGAGCCGGTCGAGCAGCAGCTTCGACAGCCATTCGAGCTTGTTGGTGCAGACCGCAAACCGGTAGCCGCTCTCCGACAGCTCGTCGAGCGTCGCTTCCAGCCCTTCGAACGGGCGCGACTCGTCGGCGATGTGGGCGGCGTAATAGTCGATGAAATCGACGGTGAGGCGATTGACGTCGTCCTGCGCGATCACCCGGCCGTCGAGTTCGAGGCCACGTTCGAGCAGGCGGCGAGCGCCTTGTCCGATCATATTGCGCGCGACGGCCATCGGAACGGCCGGCATGCCTTCGCGAACGAGGATGAAATTCAGGGCGTTGATCAGGTCGGGCGCGGTGTCGATCAGCGTGCCGTCGAGATCGAAGACAACAATGGGAGATGCGGTCATGTTCGACCGCTAACCTTCTCTGCGGGTTTCTGCAACCGTTTGGCGATGCTCGACCCCAGAATCCGTGCTGTTCGCCGCGCCCAAACGCCGCTAGATATGCCCGCGCCGCGCCGGGGACAGCAAAGGGGCGGAAACGGGGTAGGCCGGGTCATGGACAAGGAAGAGTTGAAGCGGCGGGCTGCGGCGCGGGCGCTGGAAGAGGTGCGGGGCGGAATGAAGCTCGGCCTCGGGACCGGCTCGACGGCCAAGCATTTCGTTGAACTACTTGGCGAAAGGGTGCGGCTCGGGCTCGAAATCATCGGCGTGCCGACGTCGGAAGTGACGCGCGCGGATGCCGAGCGTTGCGGTATCCGGCTGACGAGCCTCGACGAGATCGACCGACTCGACATCACCATCGACGGTGCCGACGAGGTCGACCACCATCTCGACCTGATCAAGGGCGGCGGCGGGGCGCTGCTGCGCGAGAAGATCGTCGCCGCGGCTTCGGATCGCATGATCGTGATCGCGGACGAATCCAAGCTGGTCGACACCCTTGGCCGCTTCCCGCTGCCGATCGAGGTGATCCCGTTCGGCCTCGGCGCCACCCGCCGGGCGCTGCAGAATGCCTTCACGGCCGCCGGCTGCGACGGCGAATTAAAGCTCCGGCCCGGCAAAGACGGCCATGCTTTCGTCACCGATGGTGGCCACTGGATCCTCGACGCCCAGCTCGGGCGGATACCCGATGCTCCTCGTCTGGCCCAGTTGCTGTCCGTGATTCCGGGCGTAGTCGAGCATGGGTTGTTTGTCGGAATGGCGAGCACCGTCGTGCTGGCAGGGGCCGACGGAATTCGAACCATCGAACGCGCGTGAGCGCCGATCATCTCAGGAGAATTGGAATGAAATATCTGTCGAAGGCATTGCTGGCCGCCGCGTTGGTGTTCGGCGTCGCTCTGGTCGGCCATCAGGCTCAGGCGCAGACCAAGCAGCCGTCGCCGGCTGCGATCGCGTCCGCCAAGGAGATCCTGGAGCTGAAGCGGGCCGGCGGCATCTACGCCCAGGCGGTGCCGAACATCATTCAGCGCACCATGGACACGCTGATGCAGAGCAACCTGAACTATCAGCAGGACCTCAAGGAGGTCGCGGTGGTGATCGCCAAGAAGCTGGCGGGCCGCGAGAAGGAAATCGGCGACGGCATGGCGAAGATCTACGCCACCGATTTCACCGAGCAGGAGCTCAAGGACCTGGTCACCTTCTACAAGTCGCCGCTCGGCCAGAAGCTGCTCACCCAGGAGCCGAAGTCGATTGCCGAAAGCATGCAGTTCATGAATCAGTGGGCGCAGAAGTTCGCCGAGGAAGTGAACGGCGAATTCCGCGCCGAGATGCGTAAGCGCGGCAAGAACATCTGATCGACCAGAGAGGCGAAATGGCTGACTTCGACGCGGACCTGTTTGTCATCGGCGGTGGCTCTGGCGGCGTGAGAGCCGCACGAATCGCCGCCGGCTACGGCGCCCGCGTCGTCGTCGCCGAAGAGTATCGGTTCGGCGGCACCTGCGTGATCCGCGGTTGCGTGCCGAAGAAGCTGATGGTCTACGCCTCCCAGGTTCACGAAGAGATCCGGGATGCGGCCGGCTTCGGCTGGAGCATCCCGACCGCGGAATTCAACTGGTCGACGCTAATCGCCAACAAGGACAAGGAGATCGCGCGGCTCGAGCAGATCTATGCGAACAACGTCGAGAAGGCGGGCGCGCGCACCATCAAGGCGCGCGCGGTGTTCGACGATCCGCACACACTGTTGCTGTCGACCGGCGAAAAGGTTCGCGCCAAGACGATCCTGATTGCGACCGGCGGCGCGCCCAATCACGGCAAGCCGATCCCCGGCATCGAGCACGTGATTTCGTCCAACGAGGTGTTTCACCTCCCGCAGCAGCCGAAGCGCATCCTGATTCAAGGCGGCGGCTACATCGCGCTGGAATTCGCCTGCATCTTCGCCGGCCTCGGTTCGGACGTCACTTTGGTGTACCGCGGCGACAACATCCTGCGCGGCTTCGACGAGGACGTCCGTACTCATGTCCGCACCGAGATGGAGCGGGCAGGGATCACCATCATCACCGGCTGCACCGTGACGGCTGTCGAGAAGCTCGGCGAGGAATACACCTCGCATCTGTCGAGCGGCTCCAGCATCGCATCCGATCAAGTGATGTTCGCGATCGGCCGGCATCCGGCGGTTGCCAATCTCGGCCTGGAGAAGGCCGGCGTCGCGATCAATCCGGACAATGGCGGGATCGCCGTCGACGACCACTGCCGCACCTCGGTGCCGCACATCTATGCGGTCGGCGACGTGACCCACCGCACCAATCTGACCCCGGTGGCGATCCGTGAGGGCCATGCCTTCGCCGACAATGTGTTCGGCGGCAAGCAGATCCAAGTCGACTATTCCTACGTCCCGACCGCAGTGTTCTCGCAGCCGCAGGTCGGCACCGTCGGGCTGACCGAGGCCCAGGCGCGGGCGCAATACAGCGTCGTCGACATCTACAAGACCGATTTCCGTCCGATGAAGGGGACGATGTCCGGCAGCCAGTCGCGCGTGCTGATGAAGCTGATCGTCGACGGCACCACCGATCGTCTGCTCGGCTGCCATATCGTCGGGCCGGATGCCGCCGAGCTGGTCCAGGTGGTGGCGGTCGCGATGAAGATGAAGGCCACCAAGGCCGACTTCGACGGCACCATGGCGCTGCACCCCACCGCCGCCGAAGAACTGGTGACGATGCGCACCCGCACCGCGCGCTACCAGCGCGAAGCCGCCGAATAGCCGGCCGCGGCGTCCCGGGCCTTGCCGAAATTTCAGGCGGGCCCGCCTCGCCAACAAAATAGGCTTTTCCCGCAAGGGGTTGTATTCTGCCCCCTGATTTCCAACTAGCGGTTGGCAGGGCTGCTGTGTATAACGCGCCCGCCGCGACCCATTTTTAACTGGCGGCTTGTTTCTTCAGGAGTGGCCTATGTCCGAACGCTGGACACCCGATAGCTGGCGCGCCAAGCCGGTGCAGCAGATGCCGCAATATCCCGACGCGAAGGCGCTTGCGGATGTCGAGGCGCAGCTCGCGAGCTTTCCGCCGCTGGTGTTTGCGGGCGAGGCGCGCAACCTGAAGAAGGCGCTGGCCACGGTGGCGGCCGGCGACGCTTTCCTGCTCCAGGGCGGCGATTGCGCCGAGAGCTTCGCCGAGCACGGCGCCAACAACATTCGCGACCTGTTCCGCGTCTTCCTGCAGATGGCGATCGTCTTGACCTACGCCGGCGCCTCGCCGGTGGTGAAGGTCGGCCGCATCGCCGGCCAGTTCGCCAAGCCGCGCTCCGCTCCGGTCGAGAAGCGCGACGGCGTCGAGCTGCCGAGCTATCGCGGCGACATCATCAATGACGTCGCGTTCACCGAGGAAGCCCGCGTACCCGATCCGCGCCGGCAGATCGAAGCGTATCGGCAGTCGGCCGCGACGCTCAACCTGCTGCGCGCCTTCGCCAAGGGCGGCTACGCCAGCGTCGAGAACGTCCATAGCTGGATGCTGCAGTCGGTGAGCGACAGTCCGCAGTCGAAGGCCTATGCGGATCTCGCCGATCGCGTTTCTGGCGCGCTGGATTTCATGCGCGCCTGCGGCCTGACCTTCGCGGTCGATTCCTCGCTCGGCACCACGGATTTCTACACCAGCCACGAAGCGCTGCTGCTCGGCTACGAGCAGGCGATGACCCGCGTCGACTCGACCACGGGTGATTGGTACGCGACCAGCGGCCACATGCTGTGGATCGGCGACCGTACCCGCCAGCTCGACCACGCCCATGTCGAGTATTTCCGCGGCATCAAGAATCCGATCGGCCTGAAGTGCGGTCCGTCGCTCAAGACCGACGAACTGCTCAAGCTGATCGATATCCTCAATCCCGACAACGAGCCGGGGCGGCTGACGCTGATCGGCCGTTTCGGCCATGAGAAAATCGGCGAGCACCTCCCGGCGATGGTTCGCGCCGTGAAGCGCGAGGGCCGGACCGTGGTGTGGTCGTGCGATCCGATGCACGGCAACACCATCACGTCGAACTCGGGCTACAAGACCCGGCCGTTCGATCGCATCCTGTCGGAAGTGCGCTCGTTCTTCGCGGTCCATGCCGCGGAGGGGACGCATGCCGGCGGCGTGCATCTGGAGATGACCGGCCAGAACGTCACCGAGTGCCTCGGCGGCGCCCGCGCCATCACCGACGAAGACCTCAACAACCGCTATCACACCGCCTGCGATCCCCGGCTGAACGCTGAGCAGTCGATCGACATGGCGTTCCTGATCGCGGACCTCCTGAAGCAGGGCAGGGCCGGCAAGGCCAGCCCGCTGCAGGCGGCGGCCGGCCTCTGACCGGCGCAGCGATCACGATCCGCTACGCGATGGCCGGGCTCGTCCCGGCCATTCGCATGTTCGAGCTTCCCTCAACGAGGCTGCCCGCGGCCGGCGTGGGCGTGATGACGGAGATCAGAGGCGTGAACCCGTGCTGAGGTTCTGGCGGGCGACGATCAATTCGTGGCGCGGACTGAAATTCGCGATCCGCTCCGAGCAGGCGATCCGCGAGGAGCTGGTTGCGCTCGTGCTCGCCGTTCCGGCCGCCTGGCTGATCGGCACCACGGCGGCACGCCGGGTCGAACTCGTCGCGGTGGTTGCGCTGGTGATCGTGGTCGAGCTGCTGAACACTGCGATCGAAAAGCTGGCCGACCGGCTCACCACCGAACACGACCTCCAGATCGGCCGGGTCAAGGACATGGGATCGGCCGCGGTCGGCGTCGCGCTGGCAATCGCCGGCTTGTTCTGGCTGTTCGCGCTCGCCGAGCGGTTCGGGCTGATCTGACCGGCCGATTGCGAAGCCTGCCGGCTGTCGCTAAATCTCGGTTATGACCGAAGCCGCCCGCCTGACGATCTCGCTCGCCCAGCTCAACCCGACGGTCGGCGACATTGCCGGCAATGCCGACAAGGCGCGCGATGCGCGCCGACGCGCGGCGGCCGATGGCGCCGATCTTGTCGTCTATCCGGAGCTGTTCATCGCCGGCTACCCGCCGGAAGATCTGGTGCTGAAGCCGGCGTTCCAGGCAGCCTGCCGTGCCGCGATCGAGGACCTGGCGCGCGAAACCGCCGACGGCGGCCCGGCGATGCTGATCGGCTCGCCGTGGGTCGATAACGGCAAGCTGTACAACGCCTGCGCGCTGCTCGACGGCGGCCGGATCGCGGCGATCCGCCATAAGGTCAATCTGCCGAACTACGGCGTGTTCGATGAAAAGCGGGTGTTCGCCCGCGGCCCGGTGTCGGGTCCGGTGACGATCCGCGGCGTCCGGATCGGCGTGCCGATCTGCGAGGACACCTGGCTCGAAGAGTCCGAAGACTACGAGAACGTGGTGGAGTGCCTGGCCGAAACCGGCGCCGAGCTTCTGGTCGTGCCGAACGGCTCGCCTTACGCGCGCGGCAAGAACGACATGCGGATGTCGGTGTCGGTGGCGCGCGTCACCGAGAGCGATCTGCCGCTGGTCTACGTCAATCAGGTCGGCGGTCAGGACGAACTGGTGTTCGACGGCGCGTCGTTCGTTCTCAACGCCGATCGCACATTGGCGGCGCAGCTGCCCGGCTTCGTCGAGAGCGTCACCACGCTGAGCTTCGTGAGGGGCGCGGCGGGCTGGCGCTGCGACGGCCCGGTCGCACCGGTGATCGAGGGCGATGAGGCGGACTACGCTGCCTGCGTGCTCGGCTTGCGCGACTACGTCCGCAAGAACGGCTTCCCCGGCGTGCTGCTCGGCATCTCTGGCGGCATTGACTCGGCGCTGTGCGCGGCGATCGCGGTCGATGCGCTCGGCGCAGATAAGGTTCGCGGCGTGATGCTGCCGTTCCGCTACACCGCGCAGATCTCGCTCGACGATGCCGGCCGCCTCGCGAGCGCACTCGGCTTCGGCTACGAGGTGCTGCCGATCGCGCAAGCCGTCGAAGGCTTCGAGGCGATCCTGGCGAAGCCGTTCGCGGGGCTGGAGCGGGACATCACCGAGGAAAATCTGCAGGCGCGCACCCGCGGCACGCTGCTGATGGCGATCTCCAACAAAACCGGCGCGATGGTGGTGACCACCGGCAACAAGTCGGAAATGAGCGTCGGCTACGCCACGCTGTACGGCGACATGAACGGCGGCTTCAACCCGATCAAGGACATCTACAAGACGCAGGTGTTCCGGCTGTCGTCCTTGCGCAACCGCTGGAAGCCGGACGACGCGCTCGGCCCTGACGGCGAGGTGATCCCCGAAAGCATCATCATCCGCCCGCCGACCGCGGAGCTGCGCGAAAACCAGACCGACCAGGATTCGCTGCCGCCCTACGACGTGCTCGACGCCATCCTGGAGCGTCTGGTCGAACGCGAGGAGCCGCTGGCGAGTATCGTCGCCGACGGCTTCGATAAAGACACTGTGGTGCGGATCGAACGGCTGCTCAACATCGCCGAATACAAGCGCCGCCAAGCGGCGCCAGGCGTCAAGGTCACCCGCAAAAACTTCGGCCGCGACCGCCGCTACCCCATCACCAACCGTTTTCGCGACAAAGCGGAAGTACTGCCGGCGCCGGACGAGGCATTGGTGACGAAGGTTGGGCGGGCGTCGAGCGAGGCGTTCGAGGGGTAGGGGTAAGTTGCGGGCGCGCGGACAGCCGACGCTTTCGCAAGCGTCGCGCGCTCGGTTTGTTTGACGTGCAACTGACCTGCTGAGCGTGGCGATAGCCAATCGACTGCGGATCGCGTCGGCGCTCTGCGAAGCAGACCCAGCAGGATCAGTTGGTGAGTACTGCAATTGACCCGAAGCGGACCTCGCGGGCGAAACTGGTGCGGCACGCCTCAGTGATTTCGGTCAGCGAGTGTCGTCGCCTCTGTCGACGCGCTCACTTCTGATTTTTGATGACGAAGTCGATCGCCTGGATGACCTTCTTGCCCTTATTCGCCTTGCAATGAACGATGACCTCGTGGATGCCCTGCTTTACACGATCGATCTTGATCGTGTTGTGCTTACCAAGGCCGTTATACCAGCCGCTGTACCAAACACCCAGGAAGTCCGCGTCTTCTTGATAGGTCCCGGCAAGCTGGGCACAGGTGAGCTCCTGAACGTGAATGTAGCCCTTGCTGTCGGCATAGGCCGTCAGCGGCGTTTGAGCTTCTGCCGCGCTCGAGACCAACGTCAATGCGCAGGAAATTGCAAACACGATCCTCGTCATTTCGGCTCCTCATTTGTCAAGCGTCGGACCCCGTCTAGCAACGGGCCGAGGAGGCAGCTACTCAGTAACCGCAATGCATTGCGTTCGGCGTCGTCCAGCGCCGGAAAGCGTCCTCACTTCCGGACTGCCGTCGCAGCCGTTACAGATGCTGGGATGACTCACGTCTCGTGAGGCGCCGCAACCAGAATGGTCGGTGCCGATGACGGGGCGACCAGCCAGCTTCGCAGTCAGGACGATGCAGGGCTCCTGGCGCGCGACAGCGTGGCCGACGGCGCTTCGCCGAACGCCTTCTTATAATAGCCCGCGAAGTGACCAAGATTGCCAAAGCCGCAGGAGAGCGCGACCGATGTCACCGAAAGCGCCGGATCGGCGCCGGCCAGCATCTGGCGGGCCCGTTCAAGACGAATGCGCCTGACGAACTCCATCGGGGAATAGCCGAACTGCCCGCGGAAACTGTGGAAGAGAGTCCGTACGCTCACTCCGCTCACCCGCGCCAGCATCTCCACTGTCAGCGGCTGGTCCCAGTATGCCTCGAGATAGTCCGCCACCTTATGGACCGGCCGCCTGCCGGCAGCGGCGGCCTCGCTCATCAGCAATGGAGTGTAGTTGCTCTCATTGGCGGTCAGGAAAGACAGGATGATCGCCTGCTCGAGCTCGGTCGTGATTTGCTGATGATACCCACCGTCGTGTCGGCCCAGCCGCTCGACGAGAGACATCAACTGCTCCCACAGCCTGCGCGCCGACGTGCGCCGAAGATTCGAAGTGGGCTTGAAGATGATCGGTTGACTGAGCGGGGCGCCGATCAGCGCCTCGAGGTTGGTTGCGACCGACCGCTGTGAAACGTTCAGAATGAGCTGCTCGAAATCCGGCGCGTATTTGAGCGTCACCGGCCGAGTTGCGGAGGCAACGAAGGCGCGGTGCCCCGCGATGTCTGAGCGGAGTCGGCCCGTGCGGGCTTCAGCGCTGCCGGCGTAGGCGAACACCAGCGAATGCGTGTTGTTGTACGGGACGTCGATGGTGATGCCGGTGCCGTGCCGTCCATAGGTCAGAGCAATATCGCTCAATTCACATCGACTGGCCTCCGCATTGAGTGCGCCGTCGGGATTGTCCAATTCAAACCGGATGCCCGGATAAAAACGACCAACCTCGTGCTCCAGAAGTTCGATGCTTCCCGTCTTCACATGGCGAAAAGAACTGAGCGGGTTGGCATGAACGTCGGCGCCACGGGCATGCATTCGAACACCTGTATCGTCGTTGCAAAAGCAATCAGTGTATCAGTCCTGCATATCGCGATTGCGACCGACCGGCAATCCGCGACTCCTGCAGACGGTGAGGACTGCCGCTATTCCATGTTCTGATAATAGCGCCGGACAGAGTAATGGCGGAGCTATACTCGATTTCGAGAACATCCCGAGCGCCGCGCAGCGACTGATTGAAGCGCGTGGACATACATAGCTGTGGACCATTGTGGCGTGGCGCCGGCTTGTCTGAGCGCGATGATCAGAAAGTGGCGCGAAAGCTCGTATTGTGTACTTCCCGCATCGTCGAGGCGCCTGCAGCGAACCGAAGGCGTCCCCGGCGCCGGATCGAATCTCGCGCTGACTTGAATACTCGCCAGGGCTGAGAAGGCGGGTTAGTACGACTTGCGATCTATCTCGCCCGCGCAGCAAATACGCCAAGCGCTACCGTCTTGGAGGACGGCACTCATCAACATTGCGGTTACTGAGTAGCGGCATCAAGCCGCCGCTCTAACTTGCGACGGAAGGCGTTCGCGCTTCCATCCGTCGTTAGGAGCTTTGATGTCGACACCAGCCTCGATCTTCGTTCTCGCCATCGTGGTCTGCGCTGTGGCCGTCACCGGCGCCGACGCCCGTCCGGTCGACCGCCATCACCATCACCGCGTTCATCGGCACCACCACGTCCATCGTGACGTTGTCGTGGTCGCGCGACCGGTTCGCCCGTGGGTTCGGCGCCCGTATTACGGGACAGTGGTCGCCGGGGTCGCTCTTGGAACGCTCATCGTTGCGAGCTCGGCCCCACCGGCGCCTTCACCGACCTTGTGCTGGTATTGGGCCGATGCAGCGCAAAATCGCGGGTATTGGGACTACTGCAAGAAGCCGAAGTGAGGCCCGCCAAACATCCGCCGCTCATCTCCTGAACGGCGCCGCGCGCTCGATACGATCGCTACTCATTTCCTGCCGCTTTCGCCCGACCAACCATCGCTTTTCGATCTGAGCCGCCGCCCGAAGCAGGCCGGATCGCCAGCCGCCAAGGCCGACCTGGAGGATGTCCATGACTGACCAAACCAACAACACCGCACTGGGGTCGCGCCGCGACTTTCTCGGCCTCGCGATGGGCGCCGTCGCCGCCGGCACGTCGTCCACGGTGCTGGGGCCGACGACGGCCGCCGCGCAGGCGCAGCCGGGCGGCGGGAGCCTGCCGCGGAAGCGATCGTCGCGGCGGCCGAACATCGTCTTCATCTTCAGCGATCAGGAGCGATTTGCATCGACGTGGCCGAAGGGCCTGTCGCTGCCCGCTCACGAACGCCTGATGCGGACCGGCACCACGTTCCTCAATCACTATTGTCCCGCGGTCATGTGTACGTCGTCGCGCGCGGTTCTCCTGACCGGTTTGCAGACCGCCGACAACCGCATGTTCGAAAACTGCGATGTGCCGTGGGTCGGCAACCTCTCGACCAAGATTCCCACTGTCGGCCACATGCTTCGCAAGGCCGGCTACTACACAGCCTACAAGGGCAAATGGCACCTCAATCGGAAGTTCGATACCCAGGAAACCGATCGGCTGTTCACCAAGGAGATGGACGACTACGGCTTCTCCGACTATTTCTCGCCGGGGGACATCATCGGCCACACGCTCGGCGGATATCAGTTCGATCCGCTGATCGCCTCGAGCGCGATCACGTGGCTGCGGCGTAACGGACGGCCGCTGACCGACGACGACAAGCCGTGGGCGCTGTTCGTCAGCTTGGTCAATCCCCACGACATCATGTACTTCAACACCGACCGTCCCGGCGAGAAGGTGCAGGATACGGGGACGCTGATCAAGCATGCGGCCCGTGCGCCCGAGCATGAAATGTTCAAGGCGACCTGGGACGTCTCGGTGCCGAAAAGCTACAAGGAGCCGTTCGACGCGCCGGGCCGTCCGAAGGCCCACGGCGAATTCCTGCAGATATGGGACTACGTCCTCGGCCATATTCCGCCGGAAGAAGAACGGTGGCGGCGATTCCACGACTACTACGTCAACTGCACGCGATCGGTCGACGGGCAGGTCGACCGGATTTTGCAGGAGCTCGACGCGCTCGGTCTGACCGACAATACGGTGATCTGCTTCACCTCCGACCACGGCGAGGCGGCGGGCGCCCACGGTCTCCATGGCAAGGGGCCGTTCGCCTATGAGGAGACGGTCCACCTGCCGTTCTTCATGGTCCATCCCGACGTTCGCGGCGGTCAGGACTGCCGCGCGCTGACGGGACACATCGACGTCGTGCCGACGCTGCTGTCGATCGCCGGCGTTTCTCCTGAAAAGATCGCCAGCATCGCGGGGCGGCAGCTGCCCGGGAAGGATTTTTCGTCGGTGCTGACGAATCCCTCCAGCGCGGACATCCATGCGGTGCGCGATGCGATCCTCTTCACCTACAGCGGCCTCGGTGCAAACGACGCGACGCTGTGGAAGACGGTCGCCGAGGCCCGTGCGGCCGGCAAGAATTCGGCCATGGCCATTCTCAAGCAGGGCTTCAAGCCCGACATGAAGAAGCGCGGCAGCCTGCGGTCGACCTACGACGGACGCTACAAGTTCACGCGCTATTTCGCCCCGGCCGAGCGCAATCGACCGACCAATCTCACCGATCTCTACAAACACAACGATGTCGAGTTGTTCGATCTGCAGAACGATCCGGAGGAAATGAACAATCTGGCGATCGACAAGGACGCCAACGCGTCGCTGATCTCCACGATGAACGACAAGCTGGAACGCGTGATCAAGGCCGAGATCGGCGTCGACGATGGACGGGAGATGCCCAACATCCCGCTGATCGAGTGGAATATCGATCGTCCGGATCTGTAGGCGAGGCGACGTTGGGGCTGGGGGAGATCAAGTACATGAACAAAGTGAATTCGGTGGCGCTGCCTGCGCTGTTGCTCGGGGCGGTCGTCTGTCTCGGCGGGACGGCCGCTCGTTCGGACGAAGCGGGCGTGAGCATGTGGCTGCCCGGCACATTCGGATCGATGGCTGCGGTGCCGACCGCTCCGGGATGGTCCGCGGCCGGCGTCTACTACCATACGTCGCTCAGCGCGGGTCGCGAGGTCGCGACCGCACGGGAAGTCCAGATCGGGCGGTTCACCCCGAGCGTGAATGTCGGGCTTTCGGCCGATCTCAATGCGACCGGCGATCTCTTCCTGCTGGCCCCGACCTACACCTTTGCCACGCCGGTGCTGGGTGGGCAGGCTTCGGTGGGATTCACGAGCGTGATGGGGCGCGCGAGTGCCGGACTGAATGCGACGCTGTCGGCAACGATCCCGCCGTTCAACGTGATCCGTTCGGATTCGATCAACGATTCAGTGTCGGGCGTCGGTGATCTGTATCCGGTCGCCAAGCTGAAGTGGAATCAGGGCGTCAATAATTGGATGATCTATGCGACCGGCGATATTCCCGTCGGTGCGTATAACCGCAGCCGCATCATCAATCTCGGCATCGGCCACGGCGCGATCGATCTCGGCGGCGGCTATACGTACTTCAATCCGAAGGCGGGGTCGGAGTTCTCCGTGGTGATGGGCTTCACCGAGAATTTCAAGAATACGTCGACGGACTACAAGAACGGTCTCGATTTCCACCTCGATTGGGCCGTGTCGCAATTCGTATCGAAGCAGTTTTTCGTCGGCGCGGTCGGCTATGCGTACAATCAGCTCACCGGCGACAGCGGAACGGGTGCGAAACTCGGCCCGTTCAAATCGCGTGTCGAAGCGGTCGGTCCCCAGATTGGCTACCTGTTCCCGGTCGGCGACATGCAGGGCGTCCTGAATTTGAAGGGCTATTGGGAGTTCGACGCGCAGAACCGGGCGAAGGGTTGGAACACCTGGTTGACATTCGCCGTCTCCGCCCCGCCGCCACCGGCCGGTGCGAGCCTTCCAACCAAATAGCCGGGCGGCGCTCGGTTGGCGGCTGCGCGCGAAGTTACTGCGCGCGCCGTCCTGCATGATCAAGCGGCTGATCAGGGAGGCAGCCGCACTGGACCGAATTAGTGAGGGCGTTGCGCGCGGCTCTTGCCCACGATCCTTTGCTAGCAAAGCAAGGGAGTGATCGATTGTTCGCGTTTGGCCCTTAGCGGCCGTGCCGCGTTTTTGGATTTGTTGACCGCTTTCTTGGACATCCAGCGCGCGCCATCGATCGCCTCTCAACTCATCTCTGCCCAGTCCTCGATCCGCAATGGTGAAGGCACGCGGCTGAAGGCCTTGTCGCGCGTGACCAACGTTGCGTTTGTCGCAGCGGCATGGGCAGCGATCATCATGTCGAGAGGAGAGAGTGTGACGCCTTTGGCTTCGCAGACTGCGCGCAGGTCGGCGTAAGTCTTCGTCACCTCGTGATCCCACGGTAGGACGTCGACGCGGAGTAGAAATTCTCGGACGCGTTCGGATAACGCGGTGGGATAGCCGCGCTTAGCCAGGCCGTAGAGGAGTTCACCTTCTGTGATCGATGAGATGACGACGTCCGAGATCGGCAAAGCGACTAGCCGCTCGATGATCTCGCGCCGGTCGCCCCTGATGACATGGCTGGCGACGTTGGTATCGAGCATCCAGCCACTCATTCGGTCCAGCCTTCGAACGGATCGCGATCCTGCGGAAGCTGGCTACGGTCGGACGGTCCCAAGAAGTCGTCGGGTACATCCGCCGACTGGTGAAGCTGGAGTAGGCCGTCCCAGGAGTCCGGTTTTCGGGACAGAATGACATCGCCGGTCCGCGGATCACGGCGTACAAACACCTCGCTGCCCTCGAAGCGAAACTCCGCTGGCAGTCGGACAGCTTGGCTGCGTCCAGTTGTGAAAATCTTGGCGGTTCGAGACGTCACGGTGGCCTCCTACCGTTGATATGTATCATGATATATATCTTCCGGCAGGGAGTATCAAGGAAGGTTAGGGGCACGGACCCGCCACGATCTATGGTGGAGCTGAGCTTGCTTCCCAACGATCTTTGCCTCTGCCAGACTTTCCCCACGCCCGCGCAGACGGGTGGATTATGGAGGAACGTCATGCTGACACGGAGAGGATTTGCGGCAGTCGCAGGCTGTGCGATCTGCAGCATCGCGGGGTTCGGGGCGACCGAAGCGTTCGCGCAAGGTGCGGCCGCGACCACGGCGAACGGCGTTACGCGCAAGATCTTGAGCCGCACCGATGGCCCGGCGGCGGGCTATGAGACCATCATCATGGACGTGACGCTCGATGCCGGAGCGACCGTCGGCCGCCATACCCATCCCGGTATCGAGTCGACTTACGTGATGGAGGGCGAACTCGAACTTCCGATCCAGGGGCGGCCGACCCAGACCGTGAAGGCCGGCGATGCGTTTCAAGTGCCGCCCGACACGCCGCATGCCGGCGGCAAGCCGTCGCCCAGCAAGACGCGGCTGATGGTCAACTACATCGTCGAGAAGGGCAAGCCGCTGGCCAGTCCGGCTTGAGACGTCACGCAAGAGAGGCCGCCGTTTCGGCGGCCTCTTTTGGCTCGGAGAAGCGACGCGCCAAGCGCGACTACGCGTGATCGAGTGGAGCGGCTGTTACTGCGCCTTCGGCAGGAAGGTCGGGCCGACGCTGCGGATCTTGCCGGGGTCGTTCGACGCGGCCGCGGGCGGGGAGGCGGGTGTGTTGGTTGCCGGGGCGGCCTTGGCGCCGTTCTTGGCGGCGGCGCGCTGCGCCGGCGGCTGCGCCATGCGCTTGGCGCTCTCTTCGGTGACGATGATGTCGCCGTGCTCGGCGGCCGAGCGATCGTCGACGCCCTTCATCGCATCGGCCCAGGTCTGGTTCGCCGGCTTGCAGGTGCAGGACGGGTTGAACTCCTGGCGATAGCGGAATGCGTTCGGCAGCGCGGTGTAGGACTGGCCGTTGATCGACACCGCCTGGTTCATGTCCTGACCGGGATTGCGGTACGCATACAGCGACGCTTCGGACGCCGGGCACAGGCTCTTGCAGGTTCGCTCGTCGTCGCCGAACCGGCTCGGCACGGTGGCGAACGAGATCGGGAAGTAATAGCCGTCGCAGGTGCGGACGCAGACGGTGCGGTAGGTGCCGCCCTCGGTGTTGCCGTAGTCGGTGCCCGGCATGCCGACGCCGGGGGCACCGGCGTTGCCGCCGTTGAACAGATTATTGAGCAGGCCGCCGCTCTGCTGCGCGGCCGCGGCGTATTGCGGGCCGCAATTGTTCTGCGCCAGCGCCAGGATCACCGAGCGGCGCTGGCTTTCGCGGTCGTTGCCGCCCGGGCCGCCGCTGCGCAGCCGCTCCAGCGACGAATTCATCTGGTCGAGATTGCCGCGCATCTGCTGGATCTGGCTGTTGACCGGACCGCATTGCGCCGACTGGCCGCTGAACAGCGAGAAGAAGCCTGAGCTTTCGCAGCCCATCCGCTTCGCCTGCATGCTGACGCGGTCGAGCTCGGCCTGCTGGCGGGCGGCGGCGTCTTCGAAGCGGCGGATCTGGTCGGCGCGGGCCGGGTCCATGCTGCCGCGGTCGATCGAGGCGAGCTGCGCTTCCAGCCGCGGGCACATCGGATTGGCGGCGGGAGCGCCCGGTTGGCCGGCGGGGGGAGCCTGCTGGTAGCCCGGCGGATTGTAGCCCTGCGACGACGGATAGCCTTGCTGGGCGAACGCTGCGGAGGACAGCGACGTGGCGGCGACGATCAAGGCACCGGCCAGCCAGCGGAAACGGGTGGCGTTATCGAACATGTCGGGCATTCAGGAATCCGAGCGGGTGATGCCGGCGATCCGCCGAATCACATCCAGCAAATCCGCGCGATCGGGGCCGCGGAACGATCCCGTTGAAACCGCGACGTTGACCATTTCTTAGCCGCTTCTTTCGGCAGGGTCACGTCGTTTCCGGGGCGTCTCTGTGGCGATCCCCGCTGATCCGGCGTGGCTTTTCAGCGCTGGCAGGTGATCGCGACGTATTCGTTGCAGACCCCGTGGGCGCAGGCCGAGCTGCTGGCTTTCGGCACCGCGCCGGTGATTTCGTCCGGGTCGACCCGGCGATAGGCGACCGCCTGGGCGAATTCGCGCGACTGGCAGTAGGCCGCCGCCGCCGGCGCGCCGCATTTCTCGCCGCGGGCGAGGCACAGGTCGATGCCGTAGCCGTCCGGCTGGTTGGCGACGATGAAGACCCGGCTGTCGGCATAGGCCGCCGTCGCCGCAAACAGCGCTGCGCCGGCAAAGAGGGCAGGAATCAGTTTCATGGTGCACCAGGAACGAGGGGATGACCCCCGTCCGTACCCTGAAAAGGGTTAAGAAACGTTAACCATAGTGGCTATGCCGTGGGGCTAGGCGCCGATCGTGGCCAAAATCGGCCGAAGCGGGGCGGTTGGCGGGGGCTGGGGTCGGCGGTCGGATGGCGCGAAGGCGGGCGCGCGCCCCTCGGCGGCCCCGCGCTGGCGGGCATTCGATTCGCAGCCGAAAAGAACAATGTCCTCCGGCGATCGACGGACTTGACGGATTCGAGGGCGGTCGCCATGGTGCGGCGATGAACGGTTTCCTCGCTATTTGCATTCGCTGCGAGATTATTAGCTAGCTGACACGCTGGCTGAGGCCGTCTTTTCTCCTATCGAGAGCACTGGACGCCCGGCCGCAGGGGACGGGTATCCATGGAATTACGCCTTTACGATACGCTGACGCGGGACAAGCGGCCGTTCACGCCGCTCGATCCGGCCAATGTGCGGATGTATGTCTGCGGCCCGACGGTCTACGACTTCGCCCATATCGGCAACGCCCGGCCGGTGATCGTGTTCGACGTGCTGTTTCGGCTGCTGCGCCATCTGTATGGCGAGGCGCACGTCAAATACGTCCGCAACATCACCGACGTCGACGACAAGATCAACGACCGCGCCGCGCGTGACTATCCCGGCCTGCCGCTGAACGAGGCGATCCGCAAGGTCACCGAGCAGACCGAGCGGCAATTCCACGATGACGTCGATGCGCTGGGCTGCCTGCGGCCGACCGTCGAGCCGCGCGCCACCGAACATATCGGCGAGATGCGCAGCATCATCGAAAAGCTGGTCGCCGGCGGCTTCGCCTATGTCGAGCAGGACCACGTGCTGTTCTCGCCCGGAGCGATGAACGCAGCGAACGGCGTGCTGCCGCGCTACGGATCGCTCGCCAACCGCTCGCTCGACGAGATGATCGCCGGCGCCCGCGTCGACGTCGCGCCGTATAAGCGCGACGCCACCGACTTCGTGCTGTGGAAGCCGTCCAAACCCGGCGAGCCGTCGTGGCCGTCGCCGGCCGGCATCGCCACGCCGGGCCGTCCGGGCTGGCACATCGAGTGCTCGGCGATGTCGTGGAAGCACCTGGGCGAGACCTTCGACATCCATGGCGGCGGCATCGATCTGGTCTTCCCGCACCACGAGAACGAAGTCGCGCAGAGCTGCTGCGCCTTCCACACCGAGCGGATGGCGCAGACCTGGATGCACAACGGCTTCCTCCAGGTCGAAGGCGAGAAGATGTCGAAGAGCCTCGGCAACTTCATCACCATCCGCGAGCTGCTGGCGACGAACAAGTTCGGCGGCCGATCGTGGGACGGCGCGACGCTGCGGCTGGCGATGCTGAAGACGCATTATCGGCAGCCGATCGACTGGACCGTCGATGCGCTGCACGAGGCGGAGAAGGCGATCCTCGACTGGTCGGACTTCACCAAGGATGCGACGCCCGTTCGTTGCGACGAAGTCATCGCCGCGCTGACCGACGACCTCAATACGCCGAAGATGATCGCCGAGCTGCACGCGCTGCGCCGCGCCGGCAAGGCGGACGAACTCCGCGGTGCGATGCAGCTGCTGGGGATCAATCCGGTCGTCCGCGCTCCGGTCGATCTCGACGCGACCGCGAAGTCGCTGATCGAAGCCCGCACCGCCGCCCGCGCCAACAAGGACTGGAAAGAGTCCGACCGCATCCGCGACGAACTCGCCGCGATGGGTGTGGTGCTGAAGGACGGCAAGGATGCCGACGGCAAGCCGGTGACGACGTGGGAGCTGGCGCGGTGAGTGTCTTTTCCACGGTCGTCATGGCCGGGCTTGACTCGGCCATCCATCGAACAAACGACGCAACCATTGTTTCGATGATGGATGCGCGGGCCTTCGCCGCGCCGAAGGGGCTTCGGCCCCGCAGGCGGGTCGAGCCCGCGCATGACGTCGGTGTGTGTGGTGGGGCACTGCCTCACCCCGTCATTCCGGGGCGCTCGCGCAGCGGGCGAACCCGGAATCTCGTCGCTACAATCTCGGGATTCCGGGCCTGCGCCCTGCGGGCGCATCCCGGAATGACGAACGAGAGGGTGTTCGTTGCAGCTGATAGCTGGTTCGGCGCTGCTCCTTGTCACACCCGCGAATTCGCCGCCATGGCGACAGAGACCACGACCGCATTGGAGATCGCGCGATGACCGAGCAGAAGCCGACGGGGCGGCCTGATACGCCGTTTCCGAAGCACTGGCTGTACTACATCGCGATCAAGATCTCGCTGCTGGCCGGCGCCACCGCGCTGGTGCTGAAACTGTACGGGTTCTGGTGATGAGCACGCCCGCGCTTCGGCCGTATCTGCCCGAGGATGCCGCGGTCACGGCTGCGATCTTCGTGGCGTCGATCGAACAGCTCACTGCCGACGACTACAGCGAGGAGCAGCAGGAGGCATGGGCCTCGGCGGCCGACGACGAAGCCAAGTTCGCCGCGCGTCTGTCCGGTCAGCTGACGCTGATCGCGACGCTGCAGGGCGTGCCGGTCGGCTTCGCGTCGCTGAAGGGGCCAGACCACATCGACATGCTGTACGTGCATCCCGATTACGTCGGCCGCGACGTCGGCACGACGCTGATCGATGCGCTGGAGAAGCTCGCCGGCGCACGCGGGGCACTGATCCTCACCGTCGATGCCAGCGACAACGCCGCCGAATTCTTCGCCAAGCGCGGCTATGTCGCCAAGCAGCGCAACACCGTTTCGATCAATGGCGAATGGCTCGCCAACACCACGATGACAAAGTCGCTGGCGGATTCCGCCGCGCCCGGAGCTTCCTCATGAGCCGCGAACGTCTCTATCTCTACGACACCACGCTGCGTGACGGCGCCCAGACCAACGGCGTCGACTTCACCTTGCACGACAAGAAGCTGATCGCCTCGCTGCTCGACGATCTCGGCATCGATTATGTCGAAGGCGGCTATCCGGGCGCCAATCCGCTCGATACCGAGTTCTTCGGCACGGAACAGAAGCTGGAGCGCGCCACCTTCGCGGCATTCGGCATGACCCGGCGGCCCGGCCGCTCGGCCTCGAACGATCCCGGCATCGCGATGCTGATCGACGCCAAGGCGGATGCGATCTGCTTCGTCGCCAAGTCGTCGGAGTATCAGGTCCGGGTCGCGCTCGAGACCACCAACGAGGAGAACATCGCCTCGATCCGCGACAGCGTCTCGCTCGCCAAGGACAAGGGCCGCGAGGTGCTGGTCGATTGCGAGCACTTCTTCGACGGCTACAAGGCCAATCCGGAGTTCGCGCTGCAATGCGCCAAGGCGGCGTATGAGTCCGGCGCCCGCTGGGTGGTGCTGTGCGATACCAATGGCGGCACCATGCCGGACGAGGTCGAGGCCATCGTCGGCGAAGTGGTCAAGCACATCCCCGGCGCGCATGTCGGCATCCACGCGCATAACGACACCGAGCAGGCGGTCGCGAATTCGTTCGCCGCGGTGCGGGCCGGCGCGCGGCAGATCCAGGGCACGCTGAACGGCCTCGGCGAACGCTGCGGCAACGCCAATCTGTGCTCGATGATCCCGACGCTGAAGCTGAAGAAGGAATTCGCCGACAAGTTCGAAATCGGCGTCTCCGACGACAAGCTGGCGAGCCTGGTGCAGGTGTCGCGCGCGCTCGATAACATCCTCGACCGCGCGCCTAATCCGCACGCGCCCTATGTCGGCGGCAGCGCCTTCGTCACCAAGACCGGCATCCACGCGTCGGCGGTGCTGAAGGATCCGCAGACCTATGAGCACGTGCCGCCGGAGTCGATCGGCAATCACCGCAAGGTGCTGGTGTCGGATCAGGCCGGCAAGTCGAACGTGCTGGCCGAACTGGCGCGCACCAATATCCAGTTCGACCGCGACGATCCGCGGCTGTCCCGCCTGGTCGAGAAGCTGAAGGAGCGCGAAGCGGCCGGCTACGCCTACGAGTCGGCCAATGCCTCGTTCGATCTGCTCGCGCGTAGCACGCTCGGCACCGTGCCGGAGTTCTTCCGGGTCGATAAGTTCGACGTCAATGTCGAGCAGCGCTACAACTCGCACGGCCAGCGCGTCACCGTGGCGATGGCGGTGATCAAGGTCGAAGTCGACGGCGAGACCCTGATCTCGGCCGCCGAAGGCAACGGCCCGGTCAACGCGCTCGACGTTGCGCTGCGCAAGGATCTCGGCAAGTACCAGAAGTACATCGAGGGCCTCAAGCTGGTCGATTACCGCGTCCGTATCCTCAATGGCGGCACCGAGGCCGTCACTCGGGTGCTGATCGAGAGCGAGGACGAGGACGGCCGGCGCTGGACCACGATCGGCGTGTCGCCGAATATCATCGACGCGTCGTTCCAGGCGCTGATGGATTCGGTCGTTTACAAGCTGGTGCAGTCGAACGCGCCGGTGTGAGCCGTCGTTCACCGAACGCTTTCCTCTGAGTGCTGACAGTTCTGCGTAAGGGCGTACCGCCGAGATCCGGCGGTGCGCCCTTTGTTTGCGCGGCGGTTGTCAATGGCGTGCGACGCTGACAACATGCGCGCAACCAAACAACAGCCGCGGCGCGGTCCGCCGGCGGGTCAGGGAGAATGCGTGGTGGGTGAGGGGATGAACGGCGCGCAGTCAGTGGTGCGGACGCTGGTGAACTGCGGCGTTGAGGTGTGTTTCGCAAATCCGGGCACTTCGGAAATGCACTTCGTCGCGGCGCTGGATTCGGTCAGCGGAATGCGGCCGGTGCTGTGCCTGTTCGAGGGCGTGGTCACCGGCGCCGCCGATGGCTACGGCCGGATCGCCGGCAAGCCGGCCGTGAACCTGCTGCATCTCGGTCCCGGCCTCGCCAACGGCCTTGCCAATCTGCACAACGCCCGCCGCGCCGCGACGCCGATCGTCAACATCGTCGGCGACCACGCCGCCTATCACCTGCAATACGACGCGCCGCTCACCTCCGACATCGCCGGCTTTGCCCGGCCGGTGTCGAGCTGGATCCATGAATCCAAGAGTGCCGGCGCGGTGGCGAGCGATACGGCGCGCGCGGTGCAGGCGGCTAGCGCGGCGCCGGGCGGCATCGCCACGCTGATCATGCCGGCGGATGTCGCCTGGAATCCCGCCGCGCGCGCGGCGCAGAAGCTGCCGGAGATCGGTCCGGCCAAGGTTGCGGCTGGGACGGTCGAGGCGATCGCCAAGCTGCTCGCGAACGGCAAGAAGTCGGCGCTGCTGCTGCGCGGATCGGCGCTGCTCGGCGATGCGCTGGAGGCGGCTGGACGGGTCGCAGCCAAGACCGGCGTGCGGCTGCTGTGCGACACCTTCGCGCCGCAGACCGAACTCGGTGCCGGCCGCGTGCCGCTGGAACGCATTCCGTATTTTTCGGAGCAGATCACCGCATTCCTCAAAGACGTGGAGCAACTGATCCTGGTCGGCTCGAAGCCGCCGGTGTCGTTCTTCGCCTATCCCGGCAAGCCGAGCTGGGGCGCGCCGGAAGGTTGCCTGATCGATTATCTGGCGCAGCCGCATGAAGATGGCGCACAGGCGGTGAAGGATCTCGCCGCCGCGCTTGACGCGCCGGCCGAGCCCGCCGCCCGCACTCAGCTCGCGTTGCCCGAGCTGCCGAAGGGCAAGCTCAACTCGCTCGGCGTCGCGCAGGCGATTGCGCATCTGACGCCCGACCACGCGATCTACGCCGAGGAGGCCAACACCTCCGGCCTGCCTTTGCAGATGATCCTGCCCAAGGCACGGCCGCACACCCATCTGCCGCTGACCGGCGGCTCGATCGGGCAGGGGCTGCCGCTCGCGATCGGCGCGGCGATCGCGGCGCCCGACCGCAAGGTGGTGTGTCCTCACGGCGACGGCGGTGCCGCCTACACGATGCAGGCGCTGTGGACGATGGCGCGCGAGAAGCTCGACGTCACCGTGGTGATCTACGCCAACCGGTCCTACGCGATCCTCAACATCGAACTGCAGCGGGTCGGTGCTTCCGGCGCCGGCGCCAATGCGCTGTCGATGCTCGATCTGCACAATCCGGAAATGAACTGGATGAAGATCGCCGAAGGTCTCGGCGTCGAAGCCAGCCGTGCCACCACCGCGGAGGAATTCTCCGCGCAATACGCTTCGGCGATGAGTCAGCGCGGTCCGCGGCTGATCGAAGCCTTGATCTGAGGGAGCGGCCGATGACCCTGGATATCGTCGGCACGCTCCGGACCATCGTCGGCGAGGGCGGCGTGCTCGAGGCCGCCGAGCTGTCGAAGCGCTCCGCCGGCACCTATCGGTTCGATACGCTGAAGGCCGCGGCGCTGGTGCGGCCGACCTCGACCCAGCAGGTGTCGGAGATCCTGCGCTGGTGCCATGCTAACGGCGTTCACATCGTCACCCATGGTGGGTTGACCGGCCTCGTTCACGGCGCCGATGCCGAACCCAGCGAAGTCATCCTGTCGCTGGAGCGGATGCGCACGATCGAGGAGATCGACCCGAAGCAGCGCACCGCTGTGGCCCAGGCCGGCGTGCCGCTGCAGGCGCTGCAGGAAGAGGTGGACAAGCACGATCTGGCGTTTCCGCTCGATCTCGGCTCGCGCGGCACCGCCACGCTCGGTGGCAACGCCGCCACCAATGCCGGCGGCAACCGCGTGATCCGCTACGGCATGACGCGCGAGATGATCCTCGGCCTCGAAGTCGTGCTTGCCGACGGCACCGTGCTGTCGTCGCTCAACCATCTGATCAAGAACAACGCCGGCTACGACCTCAAGCAGCTGTTCATCGGCTCGGAAGGCACGCTCGGCGTCATCACGCGGCTGGTGCTGCGACTGCGCGAAAAGCCGCTCGCCACCAACATGGCGTTCGTCGGCCTCGACAGTTTCGATGCGGTGGCGAAGTTCCTGAAGCATTGCGACCGCGCGCTCGGCGGCACGCTGTCGGCCTACGAGGTGATGTGGCAGTCGTTCTACCGGCTGGTCACCAGCCCGCCAGCCAAAGGGCGGCCACCAATCGGGCAGGACCACGCTTACTACGTGCTGGTCGAAAGCCAGGGCTCCGACCTCGAACTCGACAGCCAGCGCTTCACCGCGGCGATGGAGGCGGCGCTGGAGTCCGGGCTGATCGCGGACGCGGCGATCGCGCAATCGGACGAGGATTGCCGCTCGTTCTGGGCGCTCCGCGACGACGTCGGCCAGGTGCTGCAAGGCGGCCTGCCGATCGTGTTCGACGTCTCGCTGCCGATCGCCGCGATGGAGGGGTATGCGGAAACGCTTCGGGAGACGCTGACCAACGAAATCGGCGAGCACCGGCTGTGGATCTTTGGCCACCTCGGCGACGGCAATCTGCATGTCGTCGTGCAGGTCAAGCCGATGGAGTATCTGGCGCTGCGGCCCAAGGTCGAAGCCTTGGTGTATCGCCCGCTCGCCGCCTGCAACGGTTCGGTGTCGGCCGAGCACGGCATCGGCCTGGAGAAGAAACCGTATCTCTACGTCAGCCGCAGCGCCAATGAGATCGCGCTGATGCGGACGCTGAAGCAGGCGCTCGATCCCAAGGGCATTCTCAACCCCGGCAAGATCTTCGACCCCGGCCCGGTGGTCGGGGGACGTTGATGTGATGTCGTCACGCCGCTGCAATCAGTAGCGCGCGTCCTTCGGCTTCTGGTCCTTCGGCCAGTCCTTCACCTTGCCGGGAAAATCCGGCCGTTCCATGTGGGTGAAGTATGCCGCGACGTCGACCGCTTCCTGGTCGGACAGCTCACCCTGGCCGAGCGGGAATTTGTTGTGGCTCGCGATCGGCATGTTGCGCTTGACGAAAGCGGCCGCGGTGTAGGTCCGGGCCATTCCGGCGCCGATATTGAACGAGCGCGGTCCCCACAGCGGCGGGTACACTACGCGGCCGGCCGCGTCCTTCAACCCTTCGCCGTTGTCGCCGTGACACACCGCGCAGCGCGCCGTGTAGATTTCCTTGCCGTTGTCGAGGTTCGGCACCAGCGACTGATCGACTTTGCCGACACCGCGGCCGGCGACCTTGTCCTCCGGCTTGGTCGAGCCCTGCATCCAGTCGAAATAAGCGACCATCGCTTTCATGTCGGGGCCGTCAACCGGCAGTGGCTTGCCGTTCATCGAGCGCAGGAAGCAGCCATTGATGCGGTCTTCCAGCGTGATGACGCGGCCGGCGCGCGGCGCGTAGCTCGGGAAGAATGCTGCGACGCCGACATAGGGGCTGCCGTCGGCGACGGTGCCGGCGTTGAGGTGACACGAGCTGCAATTCAGATCGTTGCCGACATTGTTCGGCAGCAGCGTGTGGGTTTCGGCATTCAGCCGCATGCCGCGCACCAGTTGCTCGGCGTTCGGCTGTGACAGGATATCGGCGATCCGCGGCGTTTCGAACCGCGAGGTATCGATCTTGGGATCGAGCGCGGCGCGAGCGGCGGCGATTTGCTCGGCCGTGACAGCACTGGCGTTGCCGCCCCAATTGGCGCGCACGAAGCTGAGGATGTCGGCGATCTCACGATCGTTCAGGCGGGCAAACGACGGCATCGTCCATACCCGCGGATGTGCGGTGGTCGCTGTCGTCTCCCAGCCGGTGAGGGTGATGTGCACCAGCGTCGCCGGATCCTTGGCGGCGATCGTCGGATTGCCGGCGAGCGGCGGGAACACACCGGGCACGCCGGCGCCGTCAGCGCGATGGCAATCGGCGCAAAACTGCGTGTAACCGAGACCGCCGGGCGTGGTGTAGGTCGACGCCGGCACTTCAGCCACAGCGGCAGCGGGCGCCGGCCGATCGGTCGGCAGAGCCTTCAGGTAGGTGGCGATCGCTGTGAGATCCTGATCGGTCATGTGCTGGGTCGAATGCCGGATCACATCGGTCATGCCGCCCGCCGCCGTGGCGAAACGGTTCTGGCCAGTCTTCAGCATCTGCACGGTGTCAGGCACCGTCCACAGTCCGCGCAGGTTCAGCGCATTCCAGTTTTCGACCTTGGCGCCGGCGAGATAGTCGCGGCCGTGTGGTCCGGCATCGCTCATCGCCTTTTCCTGGAAGGCGATGCCGCGCGGGGTGTGGCAGGCGCCGCAATGACCGAGGCCCTGCACCAGATAGGCGCCGCGATTCCACACCGCGTCCTGGTTCTGCTCCGGCTTGAACGGCGACGCATCGAGGAAAGCGACGTTCCAGAACGCCAGCCCGATCCGCATGTTGAACGGGAAGCTCATCTCCGGCGCGCGATTGGCCTGCGCAACCGGTGCGAGGCCCTTGGTCAGATACGCCCACAGCGCGGCCATGTCGTCGCTGCTGATCTTGGCGTAGGACGGATACGGCATCGCCGGATACAGATTGTGCCCGTCCGCCGCGACGCCCTTGCGCATGGCACGGTCGAACTCGCCGAACGACCAGCTGCCGATTCCGGTGGCGCGATCGGGCGTGATGTTGGTCGACCACAGGCTGCCGAACGGCGTGTCGAGCTTCAGGCCGCCGGCCATCGGCGTGCCGCCCGGCGCGGTGTGGCATGCGACGCAGTCACCAGCTCGCGCGATGTACTCGCCGCGCTTGATCAGCTCGGGGTCGACCTGAGCATCGACGGCCTTGAGTTTGGCGTCGACGGCGGGCGGCTGAATGATCCACAGCGCCACGCCTCCGATCACGACCAGCGCGGACGCGGCGAGGAAAGCGAGGGTCTTGGCTGTGCGGCCGCGGGAATGAGACATGGTGGACTCGACTCGATATTTGTTGCGGTGCGACGCTAGGCGCGACCCTGCGCCGCCTCAACTCGGGCCTACCACTTAGATCGTGAAGGTTTATCTGGCGAAGCGAATGATCGCTTTGCGCGCACCGGCAACGTGACCGCGTTCGGGTATGGTTAGCAGCGGCTCAAAAGCTCGACGCGAAACTACAGCCGTTCCGCAATCCCCGGCGGCATCTCACGCGTCGGCTGCGGCGCTGCGGCAGCTTGCAGCTTCGGCAGGATGTCTTCGACCTTGTCCGCTTTCAGAATCTCGACCGCGAGGTTGGGGCGGATGAAGGCGGTGCTGCGCATGTGCGCCAAGAGTTCGAGCAGCGGCTGCCAGAAACCGTCGATGTCGGCGATCAGGATCGGCTTGGTGTGACGGCCAAGCTGTTGCCAGGTCATCTGCTCGACGAGTTCTTCGAGCGTGCCGATGCCGCCTGGTAAAGCTACGAAGGCGTCGGATCGCTCGAACATCAGCCGCTTCCGCTCGTGCATGTCTTCAGTGACGATCAGCTCACTGACGCGACCGAGCGCAATCTCCTTGGCGCTGAGAAAGCCTGGAATGATGCCGGTAACCGCGCCGCCGTGATCGAGCACTGCGTTGGCGACCGCGCCCATCAGCCCGATCGCGCCGCCGCCGTACACCAGCCCGACGCCGTGCTCGGCGAGTTCCTTGCCGAAGGCCGTCGCTGCTTCGAGAAATCGGGGATTGCTGCCGGGGCCGGAGCCGCAATAGACGCAGACGGTCTTGATCTTGCTCATGGTGGCGGATGTAGCACCGCGGGATGACAGCGTCAAGACGACCTCCGCCATGCCTCTGCAACAGCCTGTTATGTCGCAAAGAATCGCATCTCAGGGTGCACGTCGGGAACGAAACACTATATGAAGGCGGACCCGATGGACGATGTCGTTCGCGAGCATGGATTCGGCTCTGCGGACCTTTTCAGGCAGCTTTGATGGCTCACCCACACTCGCATTCGAGCAGCGGCTCTCCTGTCGCGATTCCGGAAGACAAGATCGCACAGAAGGCGACGCTCGGCGGCACCCTGATGCATCTGTGGCCGTATATCTGGCCCGGCGACAGGTCCGATCTGAAGATGCGGGTGGTGTGGGCGATCGTGCTGCTGATCGCCGCCAAGGCGGCGACGCTGATCGTTCCGTTCACCTTCAAATGGGCGACCGACGCGCTGACCGGCGCTGATACCGCACCGATCGAGCCGTCGAACTGGACGCTTTGGCTGATCGCGTCACCGCTGGCGCTGACGGCGAGCTACGGTTTGGTTCGTGCTTTGATGGCGGTGCTGACGCAATGGCGTGACGGCATCTTCGCCAAGGTCGCGATGCACGCGGTGCGCAAGCTGGCGTACCGGACCTTCGTGCACATGCACGATCTGTCGCTGCGGTTTCACCTCGAGCGCAAGACCGGCGGTCTGACCCGCGTGCTGGAGCGTGGCCGGCTCGGCATCGAAGTGATCGTGCGGATGGTGATCCTGCAGCTGGTGCCGACCATCATCGAGCTGTCGCTGGTGATGGCGGTGCTGCTGTGGCAGTTCGACTGGCGCTACGTCGCGGCCGTGATGGTCACCGTGGTGTTCTACATGCTGTACACCTACAAGGCGACCGAGTGGCGGATCGGCATCCGCCGCCGCATGAACGATTCCGACAGCGACGCCAATCAGAAGGCAATCGACTCGCTGCTCAACTACGAGACGGTGAAGTATTTCGGCGCCGAGGAGCGCGAGGCGAAGCGCTACGACAAGTCGATGCGGCACTATGAGGATGCCAGCGTCGCGACCTATACGTCGCTGGCGGTCCTCAACGCCGGGCAGGCGGTGATCTTCACCTTCGGCCTGACCGCGACGATGCTGATGTGTGCCTCGGGCGTCCGCAACGGCACCAACACCGTCGGCGACTTCGTGATGATCAATGCGATGATGATTCAGCTGTATCAGCCGCTGAATTTCATGGGCATGGTGTATCGCGAGATCAAGCAGGCGATCATCGACATCGAGAAGATGTTCGCGGTGTTGTCGCGCAAGCCGGAGGTCGAGGATCGCGCCGGCGCCAAGCCGTTGGCGGTCGAAGCCGGCACCGTGCGGTTCGAGGACGTGAAGTTCGCTTATGATCCGGCGCGGCCGATCCTGAAGGGCCTCAACTTCGAGGTCCCGGCCGGCAAGACGGTGGCGATCGTCGGCCCGTCGGGCGCCGGCAAGTCGACGATCTCGCGGCTGCTGTTCCGGCTGTACGACGTCTCGGGCGGCCGCATCCTGATCGATGGTCAGGACATCCGCAGCGTCACCCAGACCTCGCTGCGCGCGGCGATCGGGATGGTGCCGCAGGACACCGTGCTGTTCAACGACACCATCCGCTACAACATCCGCTACGGCCGCTGGGACGCCACCGATGCCGAGGTGGAGGAGGCCGCCAAGACCGCGCAGATCGACGCCTTCATCAAGGCGTCGCCGAAGGGCTACGACACCGAAGTCGGCGAGCGCGGGCTGAAGCTCTCGGGCGGCGAGAAGCAGCGGGTGGCGATTGCGCGAACGGTTCTCAAGGCGCCGCCGATTCTGGTGCTCGACGAAGCGACCTCGGCGCTCGACAGCCACACCGAGCACGAGATCCAGGGCGCGCTGGAGCGTGTGGCACAAAACCGCACCTCGCTGGTGATCGCGCACCGGCTTTCGACCATCGTCGGGGCCGATGAGATCATCGTGCTCGATCAGGGGCGGATCGCCGAACGCGGCACCCATTCGCAATTATTGGCAGCGGGCGGGCTCTACGCCAGCATGTGGAACAGGCAGCGCGAGGCCGAAGAGGCGCGCGAGCGGCTGGCGCTGATCGGCGACGATGATTCACCGGTTCGTAAGCCGGAAATCGACGACGATCTGGCAACTTCGGCGGCGGCGGAGTAATCGTGTTGCAGCGCCATGCAACAGGCTTTCGAAGTTAGGGGACGTCCGATGTCCATCGTCAATTCCGTTCGCGCCCAGATCCCGCCGATCCATCGGGAGGGTTATCCGTTCGTCGGTGGCTTCGCGCTGGTGACGCTGATTCTGTTCTGGATCTGGTCGCCGCTCGGCTGGATCGGCACCGTGCTGACCATCTGGTGCGCCTATTTCTTCCGTAATCCGGCCCGGACCACCCCGGTGCGTGACGGGCTGGTGGTGTCGCCGGCCGACGGCCGCGTCTCGATGGTGGTCGACATCATCCCGCCGCCGGAGCTCGGCCTTGGCGCCAAGCCGCTGCCGCGGGTCTCGATCTTCATGAGCGTGTTCAACTGCCACGTGAATCGCAGCCCGGTCGCCGGCCGGATCGAGCGGATCGTGTATTCGCCCGGCAAGTTCATCAACGCCGAGCTCGACAAGGCCAGCGAAGACAACGAGCGCAATTCGATGGTGCTGTCGACCGAGCACGGCCAGATCGGCGTGATCCAGATCGCCGGCCTGATCGCCCGGCGGATCGTGTCGTTCGTCCGTGAGGGCCAGCCGCTGGTCGCCGGCGAGCGCTTCGGCCTGATCCGGTTCGGCTCGCGGCTCGACGTTTACCTGCCCGAGGGCACCAAGCCACTGGTCGCCGAAGGCCAGACCGCGATCGCCGGCGAGACCATCCTGGCCGATCTCAAGGGCGGCGACGCTGGACGGACTTACCGGACCGACTAACATCCAGGCCCGCCGGCCCGAAGGTTGCCATGATGGCCGAGCAGGATGGTGGTTCCGAGACGAGAGCGAAACCGATGCCTTTCGATCTGAATTCCCCTGAGACGCCGCGTCGCCGGTTCGGGCCGATTCCGGTGCGCCTGCTCGTGCCTAACGTCATCACCCTGCTGGCGATCTGCGCCGGCCTGACCGCGATCCGCCTCTCCACTGAGGGGCGGATGGAACTGGCGGTCGCGGCGATCGTGTTCGCGGCGGTGCTCGACGGTATCGACGGCCGCGTCGCCCGGATGATCAAGGGCCAGTCGAAATTCGGCGCCGAGCTCGACAGCTTGGCGGATTTCGTCAATTTCGGCGTCGCGCCGGGCCTGATCCTGTATTTCTGGCAGCTCCACGATTTGAACAACGTCGGCTGGATCGCCGCGATGGTGTTTGCGATCAGCGGCGGCCTGCGGCTGGCGCGGTTCAACGCCACCATGGACGACCCCAACAAGCCGGCGTTCGCCGCCAACTTCTTTACTGGCGTACCGGCTCCGGCCGGCGCCATCACCGTGTTGCTGCCGGTCTATATGGGCTTCCTCGGCGCGCCGACGCCGCCGGCGGTGCTGACCGCGGTCTATACGCTGCTGATCGCGTTCCTGATGGTGTCGCGGCTGCCGGTGTTCTCCGGCAAGACGGTGAAGATGCGGGTGGCGCCGGAAATGGTGCTGCCGCTGTTCGTCTCGGTGGTGTTGTTCATCGCGCTGCTGATCGGCTACCCGTGGCACATCCTGTCGGCCTGCTCGGTGCTGTACCTGCTCAGCCTGCCGGTCGGCTGGCGGTCGTATCGCGACCATCAGCGCAATGCCGCCGCGGACAAGGGCAAAGGCGCGCCTTCGGGGCAGAAACCGACCCTGGTCGTGAACGATCCCGTCCCACGCGACGACGACCGCCCGGCGCGGCTGAACTGACCGCGCCGCGACCCCTGCCTGATGCGGTGGTGCCACCGCAGCGGCGCCCCTTGGGCGGTATTCTGAAACTCGCTATAGGGCAGGGCTGTCGCCGATATTGAACGGTCGCCGCCAACGGACGGCCGGGTCTGGCGACGCTGGAGGACGCCCGTGAGCCAACCTGATTCCGGTCCTGTGCCGGCCGCCGTGCTCGAAGCCCTGGCCCGCTACGACACCCCCACGATCTGCAACGCCATGGAAGTGATCGCCCCCGAGCGGCGCGCGATCGGCTTTACGACCCGACCGCTGGTCTGCCCGTTCCCGCAGCTTCCGCCGATCGTCGGCTATGCCCGCACTGCGACCATCCGCGCCACCGTACCGTCCAGCCTGCCGCCGGCCGAGCGCCGAGCTAAGCAAATGGCCTATTACGAATATGTCGGCTCCGGCATCGGCCCCCGCATCAGCGTGATCCAGGACATCGACGGACCGGATGCCGGGTTCGGGGCGTTCTGGGGCGAGGTCAACAGCGCCGTGCACAAGGCGCTCGGCTGCCTCGGCGTGATCACCGACGGCTCGATCCGCGACGTGCCGCAATGGGCACCGGGCTTCCAGGCGCTGGCCGGCTCGATCGGCCCCTCCCATGGTCACGTTCACGTCACCGGCTTCGGAGCCGAAGTACGGGTCGCCGGCATGACGGTGTGTGACGGCGATCTGATCCACGCCGACAGCCATGGCGCGGTGGTGATCCCGCACCATCTGGCTGCGCACCTGCCGGAGGCGGCCGAACTCTGCGGCCGGCGCGAGGTCCCGATCCTCGAAGCCGCGCGAAGCGCGGAGTTCTCCCTCGACAAGCTGAAGCAAGCGCTCGCAAAGGCTTCGGAGATTCACTGAGTTCGGGCGACGGCGCCATTCGGCGGACCGCGGCTGTCACCGCCGCGGCGGCGCGCCCAGAAGACGGATGCTTGGTAATATTACGGGGTTGCTCGCCGCATCAGCGCTCGCGCAGCGCCGAATACTTTACCCGTCTTTAATGGCGAATGCATAGTTTCGGAACCGCTGCTCAGAACGATCAGTGCCGACGGCTCGCGCCGCGCGGCTGGTGTGTGCGCGTCGGAGTGAATAATGGACATCATGACGTCAGCCGGCCTGGTCGGCGGCATCGCAGTCATTGCCGTGATGATGCTGATGGGCGGCGACGTCCATATGTTCATCTCCGAACATGCGATGATCATCATCTTCGGTGGTTCGCTCACCGCGACGATGATCCGCTTCCCGCTCAACGTGATGCTGCACGGCCTGCCGCTCGGCGCCAAATTCGCCTTCACGATGAGCCGGCTGTCGGCGCGCGATCTGGTCGATGAGCTGGCCAGCATCGCCGAGATCGCCCGTAAGTCCGGTCCGGTCGGCCTGGAAAAGGTCGAGGCCGAAGATCCGTTTCTGGCCAAGGGCATCCGCTACGTGGCCGACGGTTACGACATCGAATTCATCCGCGATAACCTCGAGCGCGATCGCGATAACTTCCTGATGCACCTCGACGAGGGCAGCAAGATTTATCGCGCGATCGGCGACTGCGCCCCCGCGTTCGGCATGATCGGCACGCTGATCGGCATGGTGCAGATGTTCTCCAACATGTCAGACCCGTCGAAGCTCGGCCCGTTCATGGCAACGGCGCTTTTGGCGACTCTGTATGGCGCGCTGGTGGCGAACCTGTTCTGTCTGCCGATCGCCGACAAGCTGCACACCAAGAAGATCGACGAAGAGACCAACCGCACGCTGATCATCGACGGCATCCTGATGATTCGCGACTCCAAGAGCCCGGCGCTGGTCCGTGAAATGTTGCTGGCTTACCTGCCCGAGAAGCACCGTTCGGAAGAAGACGAAGCGGTCCCGGCTTAACCCGACCTCAGCCGATCGTCGGAAGGCGCCATGGCCAAAAAGAAGAAAGCCGAAGAGCATGCCGGTGGCCACGGCTGGTTCGTCACGTTCGCCGACCTGATGGGCCTGCTGATGAGCTTCTTCGTGATGCTCGTCGCGTTCTCGACCCAGGACAAAGCCAAGCTGATGATCGTCGCCGGCTCGATGCGCGAAGCGTTTGGCGTGCAGAACGACGCGCGCTACTCCGGCATCATCGAGAACGACGGTCTGCCGACCCGCGGCAAGGTCAAGAACACCGAGCACGTCAATCCGGAACTGTCGACCGCCAAGCCGTCGCCCGGCGAAGTGACGCGCGACGAAGGCATCAATACCAAAGAGGACCGCGAGTTCGCGCTGGCCTCTGCGTCGCTCCGGCAGGCTCTGCAGAACATGCCGGAGATCAGCGAGCTGTCGAAGAACATCATGTTCGAGGAGACCAAGCAGGGCCTCAACCTCGAGATCATGGATCAGGACGGCCGTTCGATGTTCGCCGACGGCTCCAAGGTGCCGTTCGAACGCACCCGCCTGCTACTGCAGCGGCTCGCCGTGCCGCTGCGCGCCACCCCGCTGCGGGTCACCATCGTCGGCCACACCTCGTCCGGCCTGATGCCGGAGCGTAGCGACTATAATGGCTGGGACCTGTCGTCGGACCGCGCCAATTCGGTTCGCCAGATTCTGGAGCGGGAAGGGCTGCCCGGCTCACACATCTTCGCCGTGACCGGCAAGGCCGACAGCCAGCCGCTGTTTCCCGACGACCCGTCGATCGCCGCCAATCGCCGCGTGACCATCACGCTGATGCGTGAAAGCCCGGCGTTGCCGCCCGGCATGAAGCCGTAGGCGTTTCACCCGGCCGGTTGTGGCGGCCAGCCTTTATCGTCAGCACGGCCTCGGCTTCATCGCGTGTCATCCGAATCTGATGGGGTCGATATTCGGCAGCCTCTGGTTGCATCGACTGCGGTCGGGCCGCTAGCCTGAGACGCGCCACGGTGGCAGGCTCTGTCTTTTAAGCGCTTGCCGGCGTGGCGCAGCGGCCCTTGGATCAAATCCTGCGATCGAGCGTTCTACGGCAGCATGGCCCTCAGCGCGGCAACCACCGAAGCGCCTGAACAAACCGGCTTTTGGGCGCTCACCCTCGGCGGGATCGGCGTCGTTTTCGGCGATATCGGCACCTCTCCCTTGTACGCGTTCCGCGAAGCGGTCGCCGGCGCGGCTGGCGGCGCACCGGCAAGCCGGGTGCTGGTGCTCGGGGTGCTGTCGCTGATTCTGTGGGCGCTGCTGATCGTCGTCACCGCCAAGTACGTGCTGCTGCTGCTGCGCGCCGATAACAACGGCGAGGGCGGCACGCTGTCGCTGATGGCGCTCGGCCGGCGCGCGCTGGGCCGCCGCAGCCTGTTTCTCCTGGTGCTCGGCGTGATCGGCGCCTCGATGTTCATCGGCGACTCGATGATCACGCCGGCGATCTCGGTGCTGTCGGCGATCGAGGGCTTGAAGATCGCGGCCCCCGCGCTCGAACACTACGTCGTCCCGCTGACGGTGCTGGTCCTGGTTCTGTTGTTCGGCGTGCAGAGCCACGGCACGGCGATTGTTGCGCGGTTCTTCGGCCCGGTGATGCTGGTGTGGTTCGCCACGCTGGCGGCGATGGGCGCGATGCACATCATGGACGATCCATCGGTGCTGGCCGCCATCAACCCGTGGTACGCGGCGCAATTCCTCGCAAGCCACGGCACCATCGGGCTGGTAACGCTGGGCGCGGTGTTTCTGGCCGTCACCGGCGGCGAGGCGCTGTACGCCGATCTCGGCCATTTCGGCCGTCGCCCGATTCAGACCGCCTGGCTCGGCTTCGTACTGCCGGCTCTGCTGATCAATTACTTCGGCCAGGGCGCGCTTGTGCTGTCCAATCCGGCGGCGTTGGAAAATCCGTTCTACAAGATGGTGCCTGAGGCGTTGGTGCTGCCGCTGACGCTGATGGCGACGGCGGCGACGGTGATCGCCAGCCAAGCGGTGATCACCGGCGCGTTCTCGCTGATCAGCCAGGCGGTGCAACTCGGGCTGCTGCCGCGGTTCGAGGTGCGTTACACCTCCGAGACCAATGCCGGGCAGATCTACCTGCCGCGCGTCAACGCGTTGCTGCTGACCGGCGTATTGCTGCTGGTACTGCTGTTTCAGACGTCCAGTCGGCTCGCCTCCGCCTATGGCATTGCGGTGTCCACCACGATGGTGGTCGACGGCATCATGGGCTTCGTGGTGATCTGGAAGCTGTGGCGCTGGAGTTGGCCGGCTGCGGCGCTGGTCATCCTGCCGTTGGTGCTGGTCGATGCGATGTTCTTCAGCGCCAATCTGCTGAAGCTGCTCGACGGCGCCTGGGTGCCGCTGCTGTTCGGGCTGGCGATGGCCGCGGTGATCTGGACCTGGCGGCGCGGCGTCGCGCTGCTGATGATCAAGTCACGTCGTGCCGAGGTACCGCTCGACGATCTGATCGGCAGCCTGGAGAAACACCCGCCGCACATCGTCAAGGGCACCGCGGTGTTTTTGACCGCCGACGCCGAATTTGTCCCGCCGGCGCTGCTGCACAATCTCAAGCACAACAAGGTGCTGCACGAGCACAACGTGATCCTGACGATCGAGACGATGCACACCCCGCGGGTCGAAGCGGCCGACCGGATCCGGCTGGTGAAGGTGAGCGAGAAGTTCAGCAAGGTGGCGTTGCGGTTCGGGTTCATGGAAACCCCGAACGTGCCGAAGGCGCTGGTGCTGGCGCGCAAACTCGGCTGGGAGTTCGACATCATGTCGACCTCGTTCTTTGTGTCGCGGCGCTCGCTGAAACCGGCCGCGCAATCCGAGATGTGGCGGTGGCAGACCAAGCTGTTCGTCGCTCTTGCCAAGTCCGCCAACGACGCCACCGACTATTTCCAGATCCCGACCGGCCGGGTGGTCGAGGTCGGCGCGCAGGTCACCATCTAGCCGCCGGCGCGAGGGCAGGGCGGCCGGCTTCGACCAAAAGCTGCAATGCTTTCGCGGCTCGCTGCGCCTATCCAGCAAACATGCCGATGATCTCGTTGAGAAGCTTGATTTTCCTCGCGCTAGGCGCAACCTTGGCGCCGCAATGGCCGAGCCTCGTTCTCGTTGTTGCGCTCATGGATCCAGGCAGTGCGATTGCGGGAGAAAAGAAAGTGGCAGGCCAGGTTGAAGATTTGACCCCTCAGGAGGTCGCCAAGGGTATCGCCGATGGGCGCTATCTGTTGGTCGATGTTCGCGAGCCCAACGAGGTCGCCGTAGAGGCCTATCCTGACGCCGTGGTTGTTCCGCTGTCGACCTTCGACCCCAAGGCGATCCCCGATCCGGCCGGCAAAGAGGTCGTGTTCGCCTGCCGCTCCGGCAAGCGTTCGGTGACGGCGTCGATGGCCGCCCAGGCGGCCGGGCTGCCCTATAACCGGCACCTCGCCGGCGGCATCCTGGGTTGGAAGGCGGCTGGTCTGCCGACCAAGCCGGGTCACTGATCCGTACGATGACCGCCATCCGATGAGCAACAAGGTCTTCGCCGATCTGCCTGTCACCGTGTTCGAAGCGATGTCGCAGCTCGCGCGCGACAACGACGCGATCAATCTCGGCCAGGGCTTTCCGGACGATCCGGGGCCGGAGGACATCCGTCGCGCCGCCGCCGACGCGGTGCTGAACGGCTACAACCAGTATCCGTCGATGATGGGGCTGCCGGAGCTGCGTCAGGCGATCTCGACGCACTACGCGCATTGGCATGGCGTCCAGCTCGATCCGATGACCGAAGTGATGGTCACCTCCGGCGCCACCGAGGCGCTGGCGAGCGCCATTCTGTCGGTGGTCGAGCCCGGCGACGAAGTGATCGTGTTCCAGCCGGTGTACGACTCCTATCTGCCTATTATCCGGCAGGCCGGTGGCATTCCACGCCTCGTCCGTCTCGAACCGCCGCATTGGCGCATCACCGAAGAATCGCTGCGGCGGGTGTTCAGCGCCAAGACCAAGGCGATCGTCTTCAACAATCCGCTCAACCCGGCCGCGGTGGTGTATCCGCGCGAGGACCTCGAATTGCTGGCGCGGTTCTGCCAGGAGTTCGACGCGGTGGCGATCTGCGACGAGGTGTGGGAGCACGTCACCTTCGACGGTCTCAACCACATCCCGCTGATCACCATCCCCGGAATGCGCGACCGCACCATCAAGATCGGCTCGGCCGGCAAGATCTTCTCGCTCACCGGCTGGAAGGTCGGCTTCGTCTGCGCCGCGCCCAGGCTGCTACGGGTGGCCGCCAAGGTGCATCAGTTCCTGGCGTTCACCACGGCACCAAACCTGCAGGCCGCCGTGGCCTACGGCCTCGGCAAGAGCGACGATTACTTCCTGCAGATGCGCAAGGACCTTGCCCGCAGCCGCGATCGGCTGGCGCAGGGGTTGTCCAGTATCGGCTTTCCGGTGATCCGCTCGCAAGGGACCTATTTTCTCACCGTCGATTTGTCGCCGCTCGGCCTTAACGAAACCGACGAGGCGTTCTGCAAGCGCATCGTCACCGACTACAAGGTCGCGGCGATTCCGGTGTCGGCGTTCTACGAGGAAGAGCCTGTCACCTCGGTGGTACGGTTCTGTTTCGCCAAGAAGGATCAGACGCTCGACACCGCCCTCGAGCGCCTGTCGGATGCGGTTCACGGGCGCTAGGGATTTCATGATGCGGGATACGATGCGGCGGCGACTGCTGACTCTGGGCGCGGGGATCGCTCTGTCGGTGTCGCTCACGCTGCCTGGCTGGGCGCAAGACCGCACCGTCAATTTCTACAACTGGTCGAACTATGTCGCGCCGGGCGTGATCGAGGATTTTACCCGCGAGACCGGCATCAAGGTGGTGTACGACACTTTCGACGCCAACGAGACGCTGGAGACCAAGCTGCTCGCCGGAAAGTCGGGCTACGACGTCGTGGTGCCGACGGCTTACTTCCTGCAGCGGCAGATCACCGCCGGCGTGTTCCAGAAGCTCGACAAGTCGAAGCTGCCGAACCTGAAGAACGCCTGGGATTTCGTCACCGATAGACTGGCGCTGTATGACCCCGGCAATCAGTTCGCCGTCAACTACATGTGGGGCACCACCGGCATCGGCTACAACGTCGCCGCGGCGAAGCGGATTCTCGGCGAGGGTGCCGTGATCGACAGCTGGGAGATGATCTTCAAGCCGGAGAACCTGGCGAAGTTCAAGGAGTGCGGCGTCCACATGCTGGATTCCGCCGACGACATTCTGCCCGCCGCGCTGACCTATCTCGGCCGCGATCCGAATTCGACCAATAAGGACGATTTGGAGAAGGCTGCCGAGGTGGTCGGCAAGGTTCAGCCGTCGGTCCGCAAATTCCATTCGTCCGAATATCTCAACGCGCTTGCGACCGGAGAGATCTGCCTGGTGGTGGCATGGTCGGGCGACATCAAGCAGGCGCAGTCGCGCGCCGCCGAAGCCCATAACGGCGTCGAGATCGGCTATGCGATCCCCAAGGAGGGCGCGCAGATGTTCTTCGACAATCTGGCGATCCCGGCCGACGCCAAGAACGTTACCGAAGCGCACGAACTGATCAACTTCCTGTACCGGCCGGACATCGCCGCACGCAATTCGGACTTCCTGTCCTATGCCAACGGCAACAAGACCAGCCAGGACTTCATCAATCCCCGCGTGCTGAACGACAAGGCAATCTATCCGGACGCCGCCACACAGGGCCGGCTGTTCGTGATTACCGCACGTGATCCGGCGACACAGCGCACCATCAACCGGCTGTGGACCCGGGTGAAGACGGGACGCTGACGGCCGGTATCGATCGCTCATGGGTACGGGAGTAATTCCGAGCATCGATACCTTACAAACTGCGTAGGCGCACGAGTGCCCGAATCGGCCTCAGCGGGCGCAGGATCGGCTCATGCAAATGGCGATCCGATCCCTCACGCGACTTCGTGGCGGCTGTTCTCTGGCCGCCCGCGGGCTGTGTAGTCTTGCTGTTTTCACCGGCATCACGGGGACGGCCGGCGCGGGCGATCGGCTTCGAGAGCGCTGGGCTCCGCGCTGGACCGTTTCGGCCGAAGCATTGGTGCTTGGCCGCGAAGGGACTGGCAATCAATCGTTGATCGCACTCGTGCCGGGCGACGTGCCATGGTGGACACCGGTCGGCCCGAACACGACTAACGTCCCCGGTGCCGAGGTGCTGAACAGCAATCAACTCAGTCAGCGCTTGGCCGCGGGCCCGAGGATCGGTATCAGCTACCGAGACCCATCGGGTTATGGCGTCGAGCTATCCTACTTCAATGTGCTCGGGCTGAAGGCATCAAGAAGCGCCGGCCCGGAGACGCCGGGACAATGGTTGGTGATGAAAGCGCCCGGTACGTTCTGGCAGACCCAGGACTATGCGTTTCAAGCGATGGTGTGGCAGGACGATACCCGGCTGCACAGTCTGGAGGCCAATGCGCGGCTGGAGATAACGCCGCGCGTGACGCTGCTGGCAGGTGTTCGCTGGCTGCAACTGCACGATCAGTTGCAAGGGACGCTGGATCCGGCCGATCTCGGCCAGCCGATGTGGAAGTTCAGAGTGCCGAGCCGGCTGTCCGATGCCGTTCCGGTTCCCGGCAGCCCGGTCGTGATCAATCCGCCGTTCTGGACGAGCTCGACGACGAACAACCTCTACGGCGTTCAAGTCGGCGTGCGAGCGACCTTGTGGGAGATCGATCGCGTCTCGGTGGATGCCGTACTGAAGGCTGGTGTTTTCGACAACCACGCGACGCAAACCGCGCAGGTCAGCATGCAGAAGCAGATCTACCCGACTTACGCGGCGACCGACGGGGCCGCCTTCGTCGGACAGGGCGGCATCGCGGCGAAATATCGGCTGAGCGATCACGTCGCTCTCAAGCTTGGATACGAAGCGTTGTGGCTCGGACGCGTAGCGTTGGCTACGGCCCAAGTTCAGGCGACCGCAACGACGTTCAGCAGCGTGACGGCAGCAGGTGTCGATTGTCGCTCGTCGACGCTTCTTCAAGGCGTCACGGTCGGTATGGAGTACTCGTTTTAGCGCGGCGGCCTGCTGTCAGGCGGTCTTCGCCAGTTTCGGCGCTGGCGCGCCGTGGAGAGCAACCTGCTCGAGATCCCGTAAATCGACCGTTCCCGGCAGCGCGTGATCGGATGGCTTGTCGCCGACGCCCCGCATCGGGATCGGGCTGACCGGGGCGCGGTCGTGCCGCTCGATGTCACCGCGGAGCAGCCGCCACGCCCAGCCGGCAGTTCGCCGGTAGGTGTGGGCGAGCCCGATCATGCCGTAGATCTGCGCGCCGGCATCGACGATATGAGCGCGGAATTTCAGCCAGGCCCGACGCCGCATCCGCTTGGCCGGTGAGAAATGCGCGACCTCGTGGGCGGGGCGGGTTTCGGAGCTCGAGAACACGTCGGCCGATTTGGAGAACACCAGCGCGCTGAGGAAGCGGATCGGGTTGAAGAAATAGGTGTAGGCGAGCAGCAGATTGAGCTGCTTCAGCCAGGGCCGCGGGTGCTTCGAGGCGACGACGTAGTTGCCGTCCATGATATGCGGCTCGACCTTGATGTCGCCGGCGCGGCTGAACGCCATGCCGGATTCGAACACGTTCTCGTACCACTTCGAACCGGGGGCAGGGGTCAGCATCATCACCTGCGTGCTGATCGAGCCGGCCTTGCGCAGCAGCCTGATTTGGTTGATCAGGCCGTAGTTCGACTTCCAGGTCACCAACGGCTGGCTGTCGTGATGCATCATCATCGGCATCGGCAGGATGTTGTTTTCGCGCAGCAGCTTGAAGGCGAGCTGGGTCTTGTCCTTGTCCTGCGCCTTCTTCACCAGCGTCGCGGTCATATCCTCGACGCCGAGCCACACCGCCGCAAAGCCCGCATCGCGGATCAGCGGCAGGTGATCGCGCATCCCGACGGTGTCGTGCACCGTGACTTCGGTGCCGAGCCGCACCTTGCAGAACGGCCGTTCGGAGCGCTTGCGCGCCAGCGTGCCGGCGATGTCCAGCGTGCGCTTGGTGTCGTTGAAGAAGTTATCGTCGGCGCCGAAGAAGTGATAGATGCCGAAAGTGCTGGCGATCTGCCCGATTTCCTCGGCGATGCGCTCGCCGCTTTTGGCGCGGAATTGGGACTGGTTGTAGGCCGGGATCGGGCAGTATGAGCAGCGGAACTTGCAGCCCGCGGTCATCACGATGCTGGCGATCGGGCTATGGCGCTTCACCCGGTTGATCGGCAGCGCCTGGCTCGCCAGCGTTGCACTGTTGCTCGGGGCCTCCAGCAGTTTGTAGCCGTGCACCGGGTCGGGTAGCTCGTCGAGATCGCCGAGCAGGCGCTGTACGCCGGTATCGACCAGCTCTTCGATCGGACCGCTCCGCGAGGAGCGACGCGCATAGACGATCCCCGGCACCTCGTCGAGTGCGCCGCCATCGCGGGCCCGCTGGAACACCGAGCGCATCGACTCGCCGGCCGCGCGCATCGACAGCAGCACGTCCAGCAGTTCGAGGAAGACGTATTCCTCACCGGTGACGGCGACATCGGCGGACCATGTCGCATCGCGAGTGCCGCCAAACACATGCCAAGGCTCGTAGCGAATGCGGGGACCGCCGACCATGATCAGGGGGCGCTTGTCCGGATCGATCTGGCAGGCCTCGCGAATCAGGCGATCGCATTCGGCGGAATGCAGATGCATGCTGGAGACCAGGAACAGGTCCGGAATCCGGCCGTCGAGTCGCATTTGCAGCGGGCTGAAGTTCCGGTTCCACTGCTGCAGCACGATCCGGGTCTTGTCGAAACCGACATCGGCGAGTGCCGACCCAATCGCCCGGACGCCGCCGGGCGCCATCCGGGTATCTGCGAGAACAAAGGGCAGGACTCGGGTGCGATGATCGAAGGCGTTGACGATGACGGTCGTCAGGTCATGCTGCCCCGACAGCCGGCGCAATCGCGCTCGCAAGCTGGCCATCTTGCCGGGAACCAGGAGTTCGTCACCACGGGCACGCCTTGGAAGTTCCATGTATTGCCTCGATCCCGGTGGATGACCGCAAACTGATTTGCGCGCGTCACTGTGCGGTTAATACCGGAATCGGTCAAGTTGACGCCCGGCCGCATGGGGCCGGTTCCGTCGGTTCCAAGCGTGAGCCAAGGCTTCAGTGCGTGAGCAGATTAGGCCAGCGAAGCTGAGGTTCTGCAACTCGTCATGCCCTGAGACCTGATGGCATGAAGCAGATAATGAGCAAACTAAGCGGAATTCGGACAGACCAAGAGTCTCAGCCGTACTAAGCGCCAACTACGCCGATCGCTACCGCCAGCGGCGGTGCAGCCATAGCCATTGCTCGGGTGTTTCGCGGATCCAGCTTTCGATCACCGAGGTGCACGCCTGCATGGTGCCCTGAATGTCGATCCGGCCGTCGGCATCGCGGATCGGCTGGACCTCTTCGGTCAACTCGGCGCGGAAATGGCCGTCGGGGAGGCGGATGACACGGGCGCCGTGCAGCGGGCACTCGATCTGCCGCAGCAGCTTTGCCAGCAGCGGGTTGGCCTTCGCGGTGCGGCCGAAGAAGGTGACGTCGACGCCCTTGGTGAAATGCTGATCGATCAGCATGCCGACGTGCTTGCCGTCCTGCAGCGCCTGCGCCAGCTTGAACGGCGCGCTCGATCCGGCAGCGACGAGCTGGCCCATCTTCACCGAGCGGATTTCCTCGACGATACGGTCGGCGGCTTCGATGTTGGGGCGGCGATACAGCACGGCAGTGTCGAGGCCGTGTGCGACCGCGGCGACCGCGGGCAGCTCCCAATTGCCGAGATGGCTGGCGAAGATCAGCGCCGGCTTGCCGTCGTCGCGCAGCTTCTCGAACAGTTCGAGCGACCGCTCCGTTACCTCGATGCGGCTGCGCTCCGGGTGCTCGGGATCATAGTCCCACACTGCGTCGAGATGCGCGAACTCCGCGGCGGACCGGCCGAGATTGTCCCAGACGCCGGCCAGAATGGCCTCGATCTCGTCCGGCGACTTCTCTGGAAAGGCCGCGGTGAGATTGTCACGGCCGATCCGCTGCTCCGGAAAGCGGGGGCCGAACTTGCGGGCGACGGCGCCGAACAGCCGGGCACTTTTGTCGGGATCGAATTTCCGCGCCAGATGCAGCGCCCCGATCGCCACCGGGCCGACGATCTTGCCGACAAGGCCCTTGGCCGCGCGGTGGGCGCGCAGCTTGGCGCGATACAGGGCGACCTTCATCAGAACCGGACGATGATCTTGCCGAACACCTGACGGCTTTCCATACGCTTCAGTGCGGCGCCGACATCGTCGAGCGGCACTTCGGTGTCGATCACCGGCAGCATCCCGGCCGCCATTTTGTCGAGGCTTTCGGCGATGTTCTTCATCGTCGCGCCGAACGAGCCGAAGATCTTGTACTGCTGCTGGAACAGCTGCATCAGGTTAAGGGTCGTGGTCGGGCCCGAGGTCGAGCCGCAGGTCACCAGCCGGCCGCCGCGCTTCAGGCTGAGCAGCGAGCCGTTGAAAGTGTCGGCACCGACGTGTTCGAACACCACGTCGACACCCTTCTTCTTGGTGATCTTGCGGCACTCGTGCTCGAAGCGATCCTGGCGATAGTTGATGACGTGATCGGCGCCGAGTTTCTTGACGCCCTCGATCTTGGAATCGTCGCCGACGGTGGTGATCACCGTGCAGCCGATCGCCTTCGCCATCATGATCGCGACGGTGCCGATGCCGGAGCCGCCGGCATGGACCAATACGGTCTCGCCCGGCTGCAGCTTGGCGTTGTCGAACAGCATGTGCTGCACGGTCGAGAAGGCGATCGGGGCGCAGGCGGCATCGCGCAGGTCGACGGCGTCCGGCACCGGGATTACCAGCCGCGCCGCGATGTTCATCAGCTCGCGCGCGAAGCCGTCGACATGGAAGCCGATCAGGCCGCCGACGTTTTCGCAGAGATTGTCGCGGCCTTCCTGGCACGCCTTGCAGTGGCCGCAGGTCAGCGCGCCGTACATCACGACCTTCTGGCCGGGCTTAAAGGTGGTGACGCCGTCGCCGACGGCTTCGATCGTGCCGGAGGCTTCGGCGCCGACGACGATCGGCAGCTTGCGCTTGACGAAGGCCATGCCGCGATAGCCCCACACGTCGATGTGGTTCAGCGCCACCGCGGCGATACGGACCTGCACCTCGCCGGCCGCCGGGGACGGGGGAGACGGCAGGTCGGCGACCACGAGATTGCGGTCGGCAACGAGGGTGAGCGCGCGCATGGGTATCGTCCGAACGGTTGGAGGCTTGCGCCCTGCGTATCGCCGCTGGCGGCCGCTGCGTCAACCGCGGCGGCCGGAACTGCGACTCACGGGCAATTAGGCCGGTTCGCGGGTCAGGATCAGCGAGGCGTTCTGGCCGCCGAACCCGAACGAGTTCGACATCACCGCGGTGACGCGGGCGTCGCGGGCCTGATTGGGCACCACATCCAGCGGGATCGCCGGGTCCGGCACGTCGTAGTTAATGGTCGGCGGAATCCGTTGATGCTCCAGCGTCAGCAGCGAGAAGATTGCTTCGACCGCGCCTGCGGCGGACAACGTGTGGCCGACCATCGACTTGTTCGACGACACTGGGAGGGATGAGGCCCGTTCGCCGAACACGCTGGAGATGCCGAGATACTCCATCTTGTCGTTCTCGGGCGTTCCGGTGCCGTGAGCGTTGATGTAGTCGATCTGATCGACGCTCATGCCGGCGTCGGCCAGCGTCTTGTTGATGCAGCCGATGATCGGCTTGCCGTCCGGGCTCGAGCGGGTGCGGTGGAAGTTGTCGGCGAGTTCGCCGCATCCGGCGATCACGCCGAGGATTGAGGCGCCACGCGCCACCGCCGACTCGTAGCTCTCCAGCACTAGCGCGCCGGCGCCTTCGGCCATCACGAAGCCGTCGCGGTTCTTGGCGAACGGCTTCGAGGAGGCCTGCGGAGGATCGTTCTGGGTCGACAGCGCCGATAGCAGCGAGAACCTGATCAGCGCTTCGGCGTTGACCGAGCCGTCGGTCGCGACGCACAGCGCAGCATCCGCTTCACCGCGCCGGATCGCTTCGACACCGAGCTGGATCGCGCTCGCGCCCGAGGCGCAGGCGGTCGACAGCGAGATCGGCGAACCCTTGGTGCCGAAGGTGTCGGCGAGATGATCGGCGACCGAGCCGAACAGGAAGCGACGATGATACTGCGTGAAGGTGCCGCCGCCGCTGACGCGGAGCAGGGCATCGTAATCGATCGCGGTGTTGGCGCCGGTGGCGCGCGCCAGCTCCTGGCGCGGCAGCCATTCCAGCTCGACCGGCGCGACCGCGAGAAATAGCGGGCCGGGGAAGTCGCCCTTGCGGCCGATGCCCGACTGCGCGATCGCCTCTTCGGTGGCGAGGTCGGCGAGCTTTTCACCGAGCACGACCGAGGAGAACGGCTCGACCGGGACGAAGTCCACCGTGCCGGCCATCGTGCTCTTCAGCCCGTCGATCGGAAAGCGGGTGATGGTGCGTATGCCGGATTCCCCGGCGGTGAGCTTGGCCCAATTGTCGTTCTTGCCGGCGCCGAGCGAGGTGACCACGCCCATGCCGGTGACGACCACGATCGGTCTGCCGAATTTGTCCCGCGTCACGGTCATTGCGTCCCCCTTACCGAACGGCCTCGACCAGCGCCATGCCTTCGCCGCGCCAGTGGCCCGCCCCGATCACGACAATCTGGTCGGGGGTGCTACCCATTTCAACTTCGAGCCCGGTCGGGTCGTTCGGCGGATACAGCGCGCCGCGCGACAGCGACAGCGCTGCGAGCGCGATGCCGAGCGGGAATTGCGCTTCCATCACGTGGCCGAACGGCGTCGCGGTGCCGCGCACCGGCGCATTGGCGTAATTGCGCAGGAATGCGGTTTCCTCCGCGGTCACCGGCTCGGCACCGGTTGCGCCGGTGATGATCGCGGTTGCGCCGTCGCGCGGGCCGAGCTGCGACCACAGCTTCTCCAGTGACGCTGTGACGTCGCCGGCGTTGCGTCGGCGCGACTGGTCGGCGACGACGTTCTTCAGCCGCGCATAGGGCTTGGCGCCGCGTGCTTCGGCGTGCGCCTTCGACTCGATCACCAGGAATGCCGCGCCCGAGCCGAGCGCGAAGCCGCCCTTCGGGCCGCGCGCGAACACAGGCGCGTAGTTGTCCTTCAGATTGAAGTCGCCGAACTCGTAGAGCATCAGCAGGTCTTTGCGCTCGCCGTTCTGGGCGGCGCCGATCAGCGCGATGTCGCTCTGGCCCGCTGCGATCCGCGCCAGCGCGATCCGCGCGGCGTCGACGCCAGCTTCCTCTTCGCCCATGAAGGTGCGCGACGAACCGGTGACGCCGTGCACGATCGCGATGTTGCCGGCGAGCAGATTGGAGAGTTGGGCGAGGAAGAGGGTGGGGCGCAGGTCGTTCATGAGGCGCTCGTTGAGCGCACTGGGCGGCACGGTGCCGTAACCTTCGGCGTTGAGCACGGCGGAATCGACCGCAAGGTCGCGCTCACCGCCACCAGCCGCGACGATCATGTCCATCCGCGACAGGATTTCGGTGTTGCCTTTGATCCCGGCGGACTCGAGCGCGAGACCGGCCGCATAGGTGCCGATCCGCTGCCAGGCTTCCATCTGGCGCTGATCGCCCTTCTTGGGGATCTGCTTGTCGAAGCTGAGCGGTGCCAGCGGGTGCACCACGTAGGGGGCAAAGGCCGCGGTATCGACGTTCACCCGGCGTTCGGTCAGCGCATCCCAATGCGCGTCGAGCCCCTCTGCCAGCGAGGTGGCGAGGCCGATGCCGGTAATCCAGGCTTCGATCGGTTCGGCGCGGGACGTGGTGGTGTCAGCCATGGATCATCTGCTCCGGAAATCCGATTTGCTTCGCCATCGCTTCCATATGCCCGCGCAGATCGGGATGCGGAAACGGGACGTGGCGGAACGTCAGCGTTGCATTGCACGCCAGCTTGCCGCCGCTCTTGATCTTCGCTTCGGTCACCGTGAAGCCGGAGCCTTCGTGCACCACCGAGACGTCGATCGACAACGTCTCGCCGGGCGTCACGAAGGTGCGCATCTTGGCTTCCTTGACCGCGGCCAGGAACGGCATGCGCTGAAACTGCATCAGCGCGATCAAGAGCCAGCCCGAGCTTTGGGCCATGGTCTCGATCAAGAGCACGCCCGGCATCAGCGGGTAGCCGGGGAAGTGGCCTTCGAAGATCGTACTGGTCTCGGGCACCCGAGCCTCGACCGTGATGCTGCGGTCAGCAAGGCGAAGCTCGGCGATTCGGTCGATCAGGTGGAAATATTCAAGGTTCATGGCGTGGGCGGCTTCCGAACCGCGCCACTACGCGCCCTTGGCGGCAACCAGTTCGTCGATGCGGGCGGCGAGATTCTTGAGAACGAAATACTGCTCGGTCGTCGCCTTGCCGTCGTTGACCTCCTGGGTCCACTTCTCCAGCGGCAGCTTGATACCGAAAGCTTTGTCGATCGCGAACGCGATATCGAGGAAATCGAGGCTGTCGATCCCCAGGTCATCGATCGCATGGCTCTCCGGGGTGATCGTCTCACGCGGAATGTCGCAGGTTTCCGCGATGATGGTGGCCACCCGATCGAATGTGGAAGTCATTTTAAGCCTTTGATATTATGTCGGAAATGGCCGATTTACGGCGGCTTCAGCCGTCATCCTGGTGACAGGCGATTGCCCGTATAACGGAGCGCTGCCCCGAGTTCAATGGCGGGCAAATCCACGCCTTGCGTGGGTTTTGAGCAACCGACGGGAAGCTTTGGCGAATCTAGCGCGGCGCTGCGATGGCTGCACAGTCGTGGCGGCCCATCAGCACGCAGTCCTGAGTCCGGCGCATATCGGCGATGCTGGTGGCGAGCCAGATCCCGACCACCGTCAGCGTGATGGTCAGCGCCAAGGCGGCGATATTGGTCAGCATCCGGTGGCGGAAATCGTCCGGGGCGTCGTCGCGGCCGGACTCGTCGGGATCGTGCTCGAGCTGCGGCATCTCTCTCCGGAAAGGCAGAATGGTTGCGGAGGGGCGACCGCCATCTTCTGCCGCCGGTACAGGCACGGCGTCGCGCGGCCGAAACGGCAATACGCGGTGGTCTTCATCGGGGAGGGTGATGCGCAGATTCTTCATCGCTGCCGTCCAGCCGTCGCCCGGAACGGGTTCGACCCGATCATCCTAGTGAGGATACGATTTCGGGAAAACTCCGCAATAGACCGGATGCAACAGGCCGGCCGGGCGTGTCTGGCCTTTAGTTGGTGTCCCGCGTTGCGAGCGGTCAGGGCCGTGCCATACTCCGTGGGAACCTGGCAGTTCAGGAGCCGCACCGATGACCAATCCGCGTGAACCGTTGCTGCATACGATCCCGATCCTGTCGCTGCGCCCGACTCAGATGACGGTTGGGATGCGCGAGGTGAAGGAGAAGCGGCTGCGCTGGCGCCAGCACAAACCGAAGAAACAGGCTGAACTGCTCGGCAATCACATGATTCCGGTGGTGCTCGGCCCCGGCAAGACGCACTACGTGATCGATCATCATCATCTGGCCCGGGCCCTGCACGACGAGGGCGTCAAGGAAGTGCTGGTGACGGTGATCGCCGACCTCAGCATGGTCGACCGCGAGGCGTTTTGGGTGGTGCTCGACAGCCGGCGCTGGGTCTATCCGTACGACGCCAAGGGCGAGCGGCATCACTACCGCGAGATTCCCAAGACCGTCGCGGGTCTGAAGGACGATCCATTCCGCAGCCTTGCCGGCGAACTGCGCCGCGTCGGCGGCTACGCCAAGGACACCACGCCGTTCAGCGAATTCCTGTGGGCCGATTTCCTGCGCCGGCGCCTGTCGCGCAAGAGCGTCACCGCCAACTTCCAGAATGCGGCTGAGAAAGCGCTGGCGCTCGCCAAGAGCAAAGACGCGATCTATCTGCCCGGCTGGTGCGGACCCGCTGCGGACGATTGATACCAGCCTTAGTCTTCGGGCGCGGCGCTATGGCCGCGTTCGTCCTTGGCGCCCCCGAGCAGGCGATGGAGCAGCCGCTCGGCGGGATGTCCGCCGATCTGCACCGCGAAGGTGATCGTCAGCGCCACGCCGACGATCAGCCACTGGCCGGCACCGCAGACAATTCCGATGCCGGCGGCGAGCCAGGTGCATGCCGCGGTCGTAAGTCCGTGGATTTCGAGCCGGTTGCCGCTGCGGACGATGACGCCGGCGCCAAGAAAGCCGATGCCGGTGAGAATGCCCTGGATCACGCGGCTGGTCGGATCGGACAGTTGATCGCTGGTCGCCGAATGATCGGCATGCGCCACCAGCAGTGCGGAGGTGAGCGCCACCAGCGCCAGCGTGCGCATCCCGATCGGCTTGTTCTTGAGGTCGCGGTTGAGCCCGATCAGGCCGCCGGCAATCGCGGCGACGCCAAGACGCAGCAGGATGTCCCACCAGGGTAGCAACGCTAGTCCTCCCTCGTGCCGAACGCAGCTTCAATGGTGCATCGCGCGGCGGCGACGGGGGCGGCCGACAAATCCGGCTTGACCGCTGCACGCGCTGGCTCCGACGAACGCGCTGACCGGAAATCTGTTCTTCGCGCGGAACAGGTTGTGTTGGGCGATCTTCACAGGCTCCCGGGGACACATATTCCATTCGACCATCAGCGGGCGCGTAGGTGCGACACTTCCTCGCATCCCGGGTGCGGTCGTGCGCTCACATCAAAGGAAAATCACGCTTACACACGCGCAGCTCCGTTGTCGTCAACACATCGCTAGAACGGTTCTAGTGGCGCCCGTTACCGCCGTCTGCTTATCGGAGCCCTGCCGTTAGTGATCTGCATGGGCGAGCACACGAGTCGGCATCACCGGCTGAAGATCTTTTGGGGGGCACGTTGAAGGACCTGAATTTCCCGGCAGCGGGAGCGCTGTCGTTTGTCTGCGCGTCGGTTCTCCTCATCTCCCATACGGCCGCTGCACAAGAAGCTCCTGCGCCGGCTTCCGCTCCGAGTGCTTCAACTGAATCTCCTGCGAGTGCGACAGGACGATCACTACCTGCCATCGTCGTCGAGACGTCGCGACGTCGTGCCGCGACGACGTCCCCGCAGCGCAGGCCGTCGCAAGTGTCGCGATCAACAGCCAGCCGACGGGCCCCGAACCCGGCTAGCGCCACAGCGCAGCCTCGCCCGGTTTCGGCAGGCGCTCTGCAGGCGACCTTGCCGGCTGGCTTTCCGGGAGATCAGGTCGCGCGCGGTGCTGGCGTGGGTCTCCTCGGCAACCGTGACGTGATGTCGACGCCGTTCAGCCTTACCAGCTTCACGGAGAAGCTCATCCGGGATCAGCAGTCGCGAACGCTGCTCGACGTGCTCGGCAACGATCCCTCCGTGCGCTCCAACGTGCCGGCCTACAGCGGCATCCAGGGCTTCTTCATTCGCGGCTTCCCGGTGTTCGCTCAGGACATCGCCTTCAACGGCCTGTATGGCGTCGCCGACTCCTTCAATCCGGCGCTCGAGCCGATCGAACGCGTCGAAGTGCAGCACGGCCCGAGCACGATGCTGAGCGGCATGCCGCCGTTCGGGACCATCGGCGGGACGATCAATCTGATCCCGAAGCGCGCCGGTGACGTGCCGCTGACGCGGTTCACGACCGGATTCATCTCCAACGCGCAGAGCTACAACGCCATCGATGTCGGCCGGCGTTATGGCACCAATGGCGAGTGGGGCATCCGCTTCAACGGCGCGTATCAGTCCGGCAGCACGCCGATCGACAACCAGAAACAAGAGTACGGCGTCACCTCGCTGGCGCTCGACTACCGTGGCGAACGCCTGCGGGTCGGCCTCGACCTCGGCTATCAGAAGGTCGACTTCAATTCGCCGCTGCGCAATCGCTCGGTGCTGCCGGGCTTTCCGATCCCGCAAGCGCCGGATCTGCGGATCAATCAGCAGCAGCCGTGGGAATATCGCGACAGCAACAACAAATCGGCCGCCATCCGTGCCGAGTACGATCTGACCGATCAACTCACCGTCTATGCCGCCTACGGCCATAGTGAATTTCATCAGGTCTACTTCGGCGGTCTGCCGTCGATCATCAACGCGCGCGGCGACTACCGCGATACGATCCAGCTCACCCCGTTCCAGACCCACAGCAACACCGGCGAAGTCGGGGTGCGCGGCCAGTTCGACACCGGACCGGTGAAGCACCGGGTCGGCGTCGCGGCGTCCGGCCTCTGGCAGGATACCGGCCTGACCAACATTCCGGTTGGGGGGACGATCACCTCGAACATCTACAATCCGGTGTACGCGCCGCCGCGCAGCGATGCCGGACTGCCGCGGACCTCGCCGACGACAGCGGAGCGCTTCAACCGCAGCATCGCCATCGCCGATACGATGTCGATCCTGAATGATCGCGTCGAGCTGACGATCGGCGGTCGCTGGCAGGGCATCGACGCCAAGACGCTGAGCCCGGTGACGGGCCTGGTGACGTCCGATGCGCGCAACGATGCATTTTCTCCGGGCGCCGGTCTGGTCATCAAGCCGATCGAGCGGCTGTCGCTCTACGCCAACTACATCGAAGGTCTGACTTCGACGGCGCCGCCGACCAATGCGGTCAACCTCAACCAGAGCTTCCCCGCGACAGTGTCGAAGCAGGTCGAGGCCGGCGCGAAGTATGACTTTGGCCCGGTCGGTGTGTCAGTTGCCGGCTTCGAGATCAAGCAGCCGAGCGGCTTCCTCGATCCGACCACCGGGGTGTTTGCGCTCAATGGCGAACAACGCAATCGTGGCGTCGAACTCAACGTGTTCGGGCAGCCGATCCAGGGATTGCGTGTCGTCGGCGGCGTGAGCTGGATCGAAGGCGTGCTGACGAAAGCGTCGAATCCCGCCTACAACGGCAATACGGCGGTTGGTGTCCCGACGATGCAGCTCAATCTCTACGGCGAGTACGACCTGCCGGGGCCCGCTCGCGGCGTGACCATGACCGGCCGGGTGATCCACACCGCGTCGCAGTTCTACGATCAGGCCAACACCCAGAGCATTCCAGCCTGGACCACGCTCGATCTCGGCGTGCGCTACACCACCAAGATCGACCGAGTTCCTGTGACACTGCGAGCCAACGTCCAGAACGTCACCGGCGAGAATTACTGGGCCACGACCGGTCGCGGCATTCTCAGCCCCGGCGCGCCGCGGACCTATCTGGTCTCGGCGAGCTTCGACTTCTGAGGTCTCAGCGCAGCGGCTTCTTCAGCAGAGAAAACCGATCCGGATCGAGCCCGAGCGAGGGCTGCAGCATCGGAGCGTCCAGCGTCCGCGCCAGCGGGCGCTCGGCGATGCCCGGATCGTTCGGCACGTCGCGATGCGAGGTGGCGCCGCGCCAGCGCTCAAGCACCGCGCTGACGAAGTGCATGTCGTTGCCTGCGGCCGCCGACGGCACGGTGGAGATCGCAGCCTCGCTGCGCGGCAGCTGATGCGCCGGCACTTCCTTGAAGCGCAGGCGGGTCGGAAGGGCCACGCCTTCGCCGAACGCCAGCACTTCGCGGGTGCCGAGCGAGGGAACGAAAGAGAGAAGGTTCGCGGCGGCGTCGGACACCGCCGAACGCAGCAGCGACTGGTCGCGGTCGTTGGCGAGCCGCATCGCGAACAGCGTGTTGCACTGGGACAGGATCGTCGCGTCGAGTTCGGCCGGGCGCTGAGTGACGAGGCCGAGATAGACCCCGTATTTGCGGCCTTCCTTGGCGATGCGTGACACCGCCTTGCGGGTCGGGCCGAAACCGATGGCGCGGTCGGCCGCAGCGTAACGGTGGGCCTCTTCGCAGACAAACAGCAGCGGCGACACGCCGTCGCTCCACAGGCCGAAGTCGAATGCCATCCGGCACAGCACTGACACCACCGAGTCGACCACCTCGGCCGGGAAGCCGGCGAGCTGCATGATCGTCATCGGCTTGCCGTTGGCCGGCAGGCGGAACAGATGGCTGATCACGTCCGCCATGGTGTCGCCGCCGACATTGGCGTTGTCGAACATGAAGGCGTAGCGCGGATCGTTGCGCACAGTCTCGATGCGCGAGATCAGCTTGTGATAGATGATGCGCGAGGAGCGGTTTTCCAGCTTGCCCATGCGCTCGTCGATCAGCGAGATCAGGTCGACGAGGCGATATGGCACCGGCGTGTCGGCGGTGTAGCCGATCGACTTCGGATCGACCCGCTTCAGACCAAGCCGGTCGGTGCTGGTGTATTGCACGTAAAGGCCTTTGGCGACGGGGATCACCTCGGCCAGGATGTCGAGCTCTTCGGGCACGCCGGGGCGGCCGGCGAACAGCACGTCGACGATTTCCTCGAAGTTGAACAGCCAGAACGGCAGCTTCAGATTGCGCGGATTGAGCACCAGCGCCTTGTCGCCGAAGCTGCGGCCGTATTCGTTGTGGACGTCCAGCAGGAAGATGCGGAGCGCCGGGCGGGACTTGAGGATCTCGTTGAGCAGCAACGACACGCCGGTGGATTTGCCGACGCCGGTCGAGCCGAGCACGGCGAAATGCTTCGACAGCATTTCTTCGATGTCGACATAGGCGATCACCGATGGGTCCTGCTGCAGCGTTCCGACATCGATCTGGTCGGAGCCAGTCGGCTCATAGACGATGCGCAGGTCGTCGCTGGAGATCAGGTCCACCGAGTCGCCGATGGTCGGGTAGTTGGTGACGCCGCGCTGGAACCTCGGCCGCAGCGGCCCCGGCAGGATCTCGCCGAGCAGATCGACCGACGCGACCGCGATATGCTCGTCGGTCTCGGCGAGGTTCTCGCTCGACACCTCGGTGATGATCGCGATGATGGTGGAGCTTGCGGTCCGGATACTGACGAAGCGGCCCACGGTGGCGCGTACGGCAGAGGGCACCAGCCGGCTCGACGGCAACAGCCCGACACGCGCACCGGAGCCGCGCACCGAGATCACCTTGCCGAACGCCCCTTGAGCAACAGCTTCTGCCATGTCTCGCAAACTCACAGATGAGGAATTTCGAGCGTGACTATGGGCAGCGTTGCTGGACAAACTGTTAAGTGAGCGCTCCCCGATCCTTTCGACAATTGATCAAATTCGGTGCATGGCGCAGCCACGTCGGTGCTGTTTTGAGGTAATCGCGGACGGCACAGTACGTCATTTGAACGATGTTCGCGCGATCCGGATTAACGCGCTGTTGACGATGACACGATGCGGCGACGATCAAATGCGCCAGGTTTTGGCGAGAGGACGTGATGCCGCATTGGAGGATCGGTGAATGGTGGAATCGCCACCACAGACCGATACCCGGATGATGCCACGGCGTGTTGCGTGGCACGTCCGTTGAAAGCTGGGCCGAATTCGTGAGCAGCGTCGACAAGTTTCTGAAGGTCATGCGGGAGCATGACACCGCGACTGCGGCGCTAATCGCGTGGTGCCGGCGTCATCATCCTTATGAGGCCGAGGCGATCGCGATCACGCTGCTCGCCGACGAGGCGGTGGAGGCGGATTGCTACGATGGACCGTTACAGCCGCGGGCCGGCGAGACGTTGCGCCGCCGGCGGGTCTGGCTGCGCTGGGGTGATCGTGTGCTGTCGGAAGCCGAGAACTGGTACGTGCCGGAGCGGTTGCCGCCGGCCATGCGTGACGCGATTGCGGATGGTGTTCGGCCTTATGGCACGGTGGTGGCGAGCCTACGCCCGCAGCGGATCACCACCATTGCACTGCGCGCCGATAAGGCTGCCGACGATCGGGCTCAAGCCGAAGCGGTTCTGGCGCAGTTGGCCCGCACCGAGGGCTTCTCGCCGCCCGAGGCTTTCATGCTGCACATCCACGCGGTGATGATGGCGTCGGGAATCGTGCTGGCCGACCTGCGCGAGCACTATCGGCGGGAGCTGCTGCGTTAGCCTGAGACCGAGACAGGGAAGGGATCAGTCGGCGACGAATTCGTCGCGCCGATAGCCCTGCGCATAGAGCAGGGCAGTGAGGTCGCCGAAATCGATGCGGCCGTGGGCCGCTGCGGCGACCGCAGGCTTGGCGTGATACGCGATCCCGAGACCCGCGGCTTGGATCATGCCGAGATCGTTGGCGCCATCGCCGACCACCAGTGTGTCGATCGCGTCGAGATCGTCGGCTTCGCGCAGCTCCAGCAGTGTCGCCAGCTTGGCGTCGCGGCCGAGGATCGGCTCGGCGACGGTGCCGGTCAGCTTGCCGTCCTCGCTCAGGAGTTCGTTGGCGCGATGTTCGGCGAAGCCGAGCCGTTCGGCCACCACATGGGTGAACTGGGTGAAGCCGCCGGACACAAGGCAGGTGTAGGCGCCATTGGCGCGCATCGTCTGCACCACCGCGCGGCCGCCCGGCGTCAGCGTGATCCGGGTGTCGAGCACCTGGCCGATCACGTCGAGCGGCAGGCCCTTGAGCAGCGCGACGCGCTCGCGCAGCGCTGGCTCGAATTCGATTTCGCCGCGCATCGCCCGCTCGGTGATCGCAGCAACATGGTCCTTCAGCCCGACGAAGCCGGCCAGCTCGTCGATGCATTCCTGGCCGATCATGGTCGAATCCATGTCGGCGAGAAAAAGCTTCTTGCGCCGGGTCGCAGCAGGCTGCACCACGACATCGACCGGCAGGTCGCCGCGGGCGGCGCGTAGCCGGTCGGCGAGCACCAGGGGATCCTCGGTGCTGGCAAAGAAGATGTCGGCGGCGATCTCGTCGTGCAGCCAGACTGCTTCATTGGGCTGGGGCAGCACCGCACGCGCCCCCTCGATCACGGTCGAATCCAGCGCGGGATTGTTCGGATTGCAGATGAGCGTGGCGACGAGCGACATGACAGCGGAAGGTCCGGAACGGCACGGCCGGCGGCCGGCGGCCGTGCTTATCGCAGGGCCGACCGCCAGCGGCAAGTCGGCCTTGGCACTGAAGCTGGCGCAAGCGAGCGGCGGCACCGTCATCAACACCGATTCGATGCAGGTGTATCGCGACCTTCGCATCATCACCGCCCGGCCGACACCGGATGAGGAGGCACTGGCCCCGCATCGCCTTTACGGCACGGTCGATGCCGCGGTGAATTTCTCAGCCGGAGCTTATGTCGAAGCGGCGGCTGCGGCGCTGGCGGACGCGCGCGCGGCCGGGCGGCTGCCGATCCTGATCGGCGGGACCGGGCTGTATTTCAAGGCGCTGACACGGGGACTTTCGGCGGTGCCGCCGGTCCCCGCCGAGGTCCGCGACGCGGTGCGGCTGCGGCTCGACCGGGACGGGGTGCAGGCGTTGCATGTGGAGCTGGCCGGCCACGATCCGGAGGCGGCGGCGCGGCTGGCGCCGGCCGATCGGACGCGAATCGCCCGCGCGCTGGAGGTGGTGCTGGCGACCGGTCGGCCATTGGCCGACTGGCACCAGCAGACCTCGCCGCCGCTGCTGCCGCCGGATGATGTGGTGGCGGTATTCTTGGCCCCGGATCGCGAGACGCTCTACGCGCGGATCGACTCTCGATTCGCTGCGATGCTGCAGGGCGGGGCACTGGACGAGGTCGCCGCGTTGGCCGAACGCCGACTCGATCCGCTGCTGCCGGCAATGAAAGCTCACGGTGTGCCGGCACTGATCCGGCACTTGCGCGGCGAGATCACTTTGGAAGAAGCGGCTTCGATCGGCGCTGCCGATACCCGGCATTATGCCAAGCGGCAGTTCACCTGGTTTCGGCATCAACTGCCGGAGTTCAAATGGGTGAGGCCGGAGGAGGCGGACGCATTCCTGAACACTGTGGTTCCGGCGCGCGCGTGACGCGCGTGCCGCGGCGCTCGCAGCATGCCGCCTGCCTGTTATTACCTCTCGCGACCGCCCTGGAATCCGGCTAAGGTTTGATCCGTACGGGTCTTCTCCACCTTGACATTCAGGGTTTGAGGGGTATGGTCCGCGCGCAACCTTTGGGAAGCCGAGCCGGCCACATGCGACACAAAATTTCCGACCTGCTTCTCGTCATCGTACCCAGGCGCACCGCCGGGGGTGGATAGACTCCACCCCGCGAACGGACGGTGCGCTGAGGGCCTTCGACGGGCCCTTTTTTATTGCCTGAACACGGTTCTCCTGAATCGAGCTTGTCCGAACCACCCGAACGTCAGCGCCAGAGGCGCATCCGGAGCCTAAACATGAGCGACAGCAACAGCCACGATCCGAACCAGATGACCGGTGCGGCGATGATCGTCCGCGCGATTAAGGATCACGGTGTCGAGCACATCTTCGGCTATCCGGGCGGCGCGGTACTTCCGATCTACGACGAGATCTTCCAGCAGTCTGACGTCCAGCACATCCTGGTCCGGCACGAGCAGGGCGCCGGCCACGCGGCCGAAGGCTATGCGCGCTCGACCGGCAAGCCGGGTGTGGTGCTGGTGACCTCTGGCCCGGGCGCAACCAACATGGTGACCCCGCTCGCCGACGCGCTGATGGACTCAATCCCGCTGGTGTGCATCACCGGCCAGGTGCCGACCCATCTGATCGGCAACGACGCCTTCCAGGAGTGCGACACCGTCGGCATCACCCGGCCGTGCACCAAGCACAACTGGCTGGTGCGCCGGATCGAGGATCTGGCCAAGGTGCTGCACGAGGCGTTCTACGTCGCGACCAGCGGCCGTCCGGGTCCGGTGGTCGTCGACGTGCCGAAGGACGTGCAGTTCGCCACCGGCACCTATCATCCGCCGCGCAAGGCCGACGTCCACGTCTCCTACGTGCCGAACAAGAAGGGCGATCCCGCCCAGATCCGTAAGGCCGTTGCGCTGCTGGCCAATGCCAAGCGGCCGGTGATCTATTCAGGCGGCGGCGTGATCAACTCGGGCCCCGAAGCGTCGCGGCTGCTGCGTGAGCTGGTGGAGATCACCGATTTCCCGATCACCTCGACGCTGATGGGTCTCGGCGCGTATCCGGCCTCGGGCAAGAACTGGCTCGGCATGCTGGGCATGCACGGCACCTACGAAGCCAACATGACGATGCACGATTGCGACGTCATGCTGTGCATCGGCGCGCGGTTCGACGACCGTATCACCGGCCGCACCGACGCGTTCGCACCGAACGCTAAGAAGATCCACATCGACATCGATCCGTCGTCGATCAACAAGAACATCCGGGTCGACGTGCCGATCATCGGCGACGTCGCCACCGTGCTCGCCGACCTGCTGAGTGCGTTCAAGGCCGAAGCCAAGAAGCCGGACATCAAGCCGTGGTGGCAGCAGGTCGCGACCTGGCGCGCGCGCAATTCGCTTGCCTATAAGAAGAACAACGACGTCATCATGCCGCAATACGCGATCCAGCGGCTGTACGAGGCGACCCGCGGCCGTGATACCTACATCACGACCGAAGTCGGTCAGCATCAGATGTGGGCGGCGCAGTTCTACGGCTTCGAACAGCCGAAGCGTTGGATGACCTCGGGCGGCCTCGGCACCATGGGCTACGGCCTGCCGGCGGCGCTCGGCGTGCAGGTGGCGCATCCGGGCAGCCTCGTCATCGACATCGCCGGCGACGCCTCGGTGCAGATGACGATCCAGGAGATGGCGACGGCAGTGCAGTACGAGCTGCCGATCAAGATCTTCATCTTGAACAACCAGTACATGGGCATGGTGCGCCAGTGGCAGCAGCTGCTGCACGGCAACCGGCTGTCGCATTCCTACACCGAGGCGATGCCCGACTTCGTCAAGCTGGCTGAAGCTTACGGCGCGGTCGGCATGCAGGTTGTCAAACCGTCCGATCTCGACGGCGCGATCCAGGACATGATCAAGGTGAACAAGCCGGTGCTGTTCGACTGCCGCGTCGCCGCGCTGGAGAACTGCTTCCCGATGATTCCGTCGGGCAAGGCGCACAACGAAATGCTGTTGCCGGCCGAAGCCACCGACGAAGCCACCGCAGCCGCCTTCGCTGGCGGCAAGGCGCTGGTGTGATCCAAGGCGCTTGCTTCAAGAACGACGTCATGCGCGGGCGTGACCCGCGCATCCATCGATTTCCGCTCATTGCCGGGTCGAGCCCGACAATGACGCTCACTGACAATTCAGCTCAAACCTGAGAGCACGACATGACCCAGCCCGCATCCGCTTACTTCATGGAAGAGCGCCACGATCCGAACGAGACTCACACGCTGTCGGTGATCGTGCAGAACGAGCCCGGCGTTCTGGCCCGGGTGATCGGGCTGTTCTCGGGCCGTGGCTACAACATCGAAAGCCTCACGGTGTCGGAGACAGAGGCGCAGAAGCACCTGTCCCGCATCACCATCGTCACCACTGGCACGCCGATGGTGATCCAGCAAATCAAGAACCAGCTCGACCGCATGGTCCCGGTGTATCGCGTCGTCGACATGACGTTAAGCGGCCGCTCGATCGAGCGCGAGCTGGCGATGGTCAAGCTTCGGGGCGTCGGCGACCATCGCGTCGAATCGCTGCGGCTTGCGGAAGCCTTCCGCGCCCGGGTGATCGACGCCTCGACCGAGAGCTTCGTGTTCGAGATCACCGGCAACTCGTCGAAGATCAATCAGTTCATCGAGCTGATGCGCCCGCTGGGCCTGGTCGAAGTGGTGCGCACCGGCGTCGCCGCGATCGGCCGCGGCGCGGAGGGGATGTAACAGCTACGCCGCGATCGCCTCGGCGATCTGTTCGAGCGGATGGTTGGTGAGATCCTTCGCCAGTGAGCGGATCAGCGAGGCCTCGACGGTCTTGTGCAGGATCGGCCGCATCTGGCCGAGCGTCTGCGGATCCGCGACCAGCACGAGCTGATCGAACTCGCCGTCGAGCTTCATCTTGTTCAGCGTGTTGGTGAGCTGCTTGGCGAAGGTCGCTTCGTCGGTCTGACTCTGGCTCTGCTCCTCGGGGCGCGAGCCCGACGGGCCGTCGTTGTCCAGATTGGTCGGCTCGAGCTTGCGCTCCTGGCGCAACGTCACGTCGGCCGGCTTGCCGGTGTTGCGCAGCAGCAGGGCGCCGCGGCCATCAGCGACGACGACGAGCGTGTTGTGCGGAATCAGCGTCATATCCGGATCGTCCTTTCGATAGCAGCGCCCGGCGCGGCTATTGGCCGGGCGTCCATTCGGCAACGGGATGTGCCGATGTTTCGTTCCCGGCTGCGGCATCGTTGCGCGGGATACAGCTCCGCGTGCGAGGCGGGTTACCGGGTGCGGACGGATCAGCTACGACCCGGGCAATGCGGCGCGATAGGTGCCGGACGAGGGGACGGAAACGACGATGAAGCCCGCCGACACGGCGCTCGCGGTTCTGGTGGCAGTGATCTGGGGCCTCGGCTTCGTGTTCACACGCTACGCGCTGACCGAGATGTCGCCGTCGCTGCTCAATCTGCTGCGCTTCGCCATCACGGCGCTGCCGTGCCTGCTGCTGCCGCGGCCGAAGCTGGCGTGGCCGGTGTGGATCGGGATCAGCCTGCTGCTGGTGTGGCAATATCTCACCCAGACCTACGGCATCGCCCACGGCGTGCCGGCCGGATTGACCGCCGTGATCGTCCAGAGCCAGGCGCTGTTTACGGTGGGGTTCGCGGCGCTTTTGCTCGGCGAGCGTCCGACCGGAGCGCAACTGAGCGGCATCGCGGTCGCTGCCTGCGGCCTGCTGATGATCTGTTTGACCGTCGGCTACGACTTCACCGTGCTGGCGTTCGCCGTGACGATGACCGCCCCGATCAGCTTCGCCTTCACCAATCTCTTGCTGCGCCGCGCCCGCGATGTGCCGATGCTCGACCTGTTCGCCTGGATCAGCCTGGCGTCGCTGCCGCCGCTTGCCTTGGCGGCCTGGGTCAGCGATGGCGTCCCGGCCATCCTTCAGTCGCTGACGCATCTGTCGCCCGGCGTGATGGGCGCGATGCTGGCGCTGTCGATCGGCTCGACCACCATCGGCTATTGGATCTGGGGACGGCTGCTGCACGCTTACAGCGCCGCGCAGGTGGTGCCTTTTGCATTGCTGGTGCCGTTCATCGGGGCGGGGGCGTCGAGCCTGGTGTTCGGGGAGACGTTTGGCCCGCTGCGGCTCGCCGGGATGCTGATCGTGGTCGCGGGCCTCGCCATCATGCTGCTGTTCGGCCGGGCCCGGCCGCCGCTGCCGGAGGTGGGTTGAGGGGCACCGAAAGTCGTAAAAGGCGGGTTTTCCGGAACGCGGCAGCCATGCTGTCCTAACCGCCACAAATCGCCGCCGCGGGCTTGTGTCCGGACACCCGGACCCCTAAAAACCAGCGGCAATTCAACGGTCGGCCGGCATGGCCCGATCATACCAGCACGGGCGGGACGGGCCGCCGAGAAAGAGGAACGAGGATGCGAGTTTACTACGATCGCGACGCCGATCTGAACCTGATCAAGGGCAAGAAGGTCGCCGTCATCGGCTATGGCAGCCAGGGCCATGCCCACGCGCTGAACCTGAAGGATTCGGGCGTCAAGGACGTCGCGATCGCGCTGCGCAAGGGGTCGGCCTCGGCCAAGAAGGCCGAGAACGCCGGCTTCAAGGTCATGGAAGTCGCCGAGGCCGCCAAGTGGGCCGACGTGATGATGATGCTGACGCCGGACGAATTGCAGGCCGACATCTATCGCGAGCATCTGCACGACAACATGAAGCAGGGCGCGGCGCTGCTGTTCGCGCACGGCCTCAACGTCCACTTCAACCTGATCGAGCCGCGCGCCGATCTCGACGTGCTGATGGTCGCGCCGAAGGGCCCGGGCCACACCGTGCGCTCCGAGTATCAGCGCGGCGGCGGCGTGCCGTGCCTGATCGCGATCCACAAGGACGCCTCGGGTAACGCCCATGACCTCGGCCTGTCGTACGCGTCGGCGATCGGCGGCGGCCGCGCCGGCATCATCGAAACCACCTTCCGCGAGGAATGCGAGACCGACCTGTTCGGCGAGCAGGTGGTGCTGTGCGGCGGTCTGGTCGAGCTGATCAAGGCCGGCTTCGAGACCCTGGTGGAAGCCGGCTATGCGCCGGAGATGGCTTACTTCGAGTGCCTGCACGAAGTGAAGCTGATCGTCGACCTGATCTATGAAGGCGGCATCGCCAACATGAACTACTCGATCTCCAACACGGCGGAATACGGCGAATACGTCACCGGCCCGCGCATCGTGACTCCGGAGACCAAGGCCGAGATGAAGCGCGTGCTCGCCGACATCCAGAACGGCATCTTCACCCGCAACTGGATGCTCGAGAACAAGGTCAACCAGACCTCGTTCAAGGCCACCCGCGCCAAGCTGGCGCAGCACCCGATCGAGGAAGTCGGCGCCAAGCTGCGCGACATGATGCCCTGGATCAAGAAGGGCGCACTGGTGGACAAGTCGAAGAACTAAGCTGGGTAGTTACCTCTCCCCGCGTGCGGGGAGAGGTCGGATTGCGCAGCAATCCGGGTGAGGGGGCGTTTCAACGCGGCCGAGACTCCGTGCCCGCGTTGCCCCTCACCCCAACCCTCTCCCCGCAAGAGCGGGGCGAGGGAGATCGCTGTGCTCGGCGCTGGGCTTCCAGCTACAGCCAATGCGAACGGGATCGCGGTGACGCGGTCCCGTTTTTCGTTTGGTGCCGGTGCAATCCGCCGCAGCCCTGCTTGCTTGATCTGGTCTGACCAGATTGGTAGGGTCAGTCATGGCGATCCCGCTCAGTTCCGAGACCTCGCACACGGTCCGCAAGACGTTGGAGTTCGTGCAGCATCATCGGCTCGCGAAGGGCGACCGGCTGCCGTCGGAACGGGAGCTGTCGGAGCGGTTCGGGGTGGCGCGCAGCTCGGTGCGGGAGGCGCTGGCTGTGCTGGATGCGATGCGCATCACCGAGCGCCGGCCGAAATCGGGTATCTACCTGCGCAACGCCGTCGAGGATGGCGGGCTGGATGCGCTGGTGTTGCAGGCCGATCTCGGCCTGACCTTCGATCCGCAAGTGACGCGCGACGTCACCGAAGCACGAATTATCTGCGAGGAGCAGGCGCTGCGGCTTGCCTGCCGGCGGCGGACCGACGCCGATCTCTCCAAGCTCCATCAAACACTGCAGGCCTACGCGGCGACGATCCAGGCCGGCGGCGATCTGGCCGAAGCCGATGTCGAATTCCATCTCGTGATGGTCGCCGCCGGCCAGAATCGCATTCTGGTGCGCACGCTGACGCCACTGATGTTGATGAGCCGGCGCTGGCGGGAGCGCTACTTCGAGTCTGACGCGATCCGCCGCCGGTCGCTCGACGATCATCGCGCTTTCGTTGCTGCGATCGAGGCGCGTGACGAAGCCGCCGCCGCCACACTGGTGCGTCGCCACGTCGAGACCGCCGCCGCCGACGTGCGGGCGCTCGCCGAGCAGGGTGGCACAGCCACCACGAATACCACCTGAAACACGCGCGTCCCTGACGCGCCACAACAGCCCCGGTCAACGGGAGAGCTTCGCGCGGCGTCTGCCGTATCGAGGAAACGCAAGAAGAAGGATCAAAAATGCGTATGACGACGACTTCCGTGGCCGCACTCGCGGCTGCGATCGCGATGCTGGTCGCAGGGCCGGCGCTCGCTCAGAAGAAGTACGGCCCCGGCGCCAGCGACACCGAGATCAAGCTCGGCAACACCGTGCCGTACAGCGGCCCGGCCTCGGCCTACGGCATCCTCGGCAAGACCTACGCGGCGTACTTCAAGAAGATCAACGAAGAAGGCGGCATCAACGGCCGCAAGATCAACGTGATCTCCTATGACGACGCGTACTCGCCGCCGAAGACGGTCGAACAGACCCGCAAGCTGGTTGAGAGCGACGAGGTGATGGCGATCGTCGGTAACGTCGGCACCGCGTCGAACGTCGCGATCCAGAAGTATCTCAACGCCCGCAAAGTCCCGCAGCTGTTCCTCGCCACCGGTGCGACCCGCTGGAACGATCCGAAGCAGTTCCCGTGGACCATGGGCTGGCTGCCGAGCTATCAGGCCGAAGCCACCGCCTACGCCAAGTATCTGTTGAAGGAGAAGCCGAACGCCAAGATCGGCGTGCTCTATCAGAACGATGATTTCGGCAAGGACTACATTCGCGGTTTGAAGGAAGGGTTGGGCGACAAGGCCGCGTCGATGATGGTGGCAGAAGCGAGCTACGAAGTCGCCGAGCCGACCATCGACTCGCAGATCGTCAAGCTCAAGGCGTCCGGCGCCGACACGCTGTTCTCGTTCGCCACCGGCAAGTTCGCTGCGCAGTCGATCAAGAAGGTGGCCGAACTCGGCTGGAAGCCGCTGCACATCGTGCCCAATGCCTCGTCGTCGCTCGGCACCGTGCTGAAGCCGGCCGGCCTCGAGAACGCGCAGGATCTGGTGTCCGCGACCTTTGCCAAGGACCCGACCGATCCGCAGTGGAACGACGACCCCGGGATGAAGAAATTCCATGCTTTCGTCGAAAAATACATTCCCGAAGGCAAGGCGATGGAAAGCACGGTGTTGTCCGGCTACAGCATCGCTCAGACCATGGAGCAGGCGCTCAGGATGTGCGGCGACGATCTGTCCCGCGAGAACCTGATGAAGCAGGCGGCCAATATGAAGGGCGTACAGCTTGACGGTCTCTTGCCGGGCGTCACCGTCAACACCTCGCCGACCGACTTCGCGCCGATCGATCAGTTCCAGATGATGGCCTTCAAGGGCGAACGCTGGCAGCGCTTCGGTGACGTCATCAAGGGCGAGGTGGCCGAAGCGGGACGGTAACAACGCTTCGGCCTGCCGCGCGGCAGGCCCGATCAACTGTCATGCAACGGGATCGCGGTGACGCGGTCCCGTTTTTGCTGTGATAGGATGCGTGCGTTCGAACGGAGCTAGCCATGAAATCTGTCGTCGTCACCGGCGTGTCCAGCGGGATCGGCCATGCCATTGCGCGGATGCTGCTGGATAAGGGATTTCGCGTGTTCGGCAGCGTGCGGAAACACAGCGACGCTGAGCGGCTGATCGTTGAATTAGGGGCCGGCTTCACGCCGCTGGTTTTCGACGTCACAGATGAAACCGCGATCCGGGCCGCCGCGGACGAAGTGCGACGGGCGCTCGACGGCGAGACGCTCGCCGGGCTCGTCAACAATGCCGGCATCGCGGTGGCGGGCCCAGTGCTCGATCTGCCGGCCGACGAATTCCGCCGGCAGTTCGAGGTCAATGTGATCGGGCCGATCCTTGCGACCCAGGCGTTCGGGCCGCTACTCGGCACCGACCGGTCGCTGCGCGGTGCGCCAGGGCGGATCGTGATGATGTCGTCGATCGCCGGAAAGTTCGGCAATCCGCTGATGGCTGCGTACTCGGCCTCCAAGCACGCGCTGAACGGCCTGTCGGACGGGCTTCGGCGCGAACTGATGCTGTTCGGCATCGACGTGGTCGTGATCATGCCGGGCGCCGTGAAGACGCCGATCTGGGGCAAGGCCGAGCGCGAGGACGTGTCGCGGTTTGCGAACTCGCCGTTCTATCCGGCGCTGCAGAAGCTGCGCGCGCTGCTACCTGAGATGGACGAAAGCGGTCTGCCGCCGGAGACGATCGCGCAGCACGTCTATGACGCGCTGACCGCGCCGTCACCCAACGCGCACGATGTGATCACCCCTGGTCCGCTGCAGTTCTGGCTCTCGACCAAGCTGCCGCCGCGCTGGATCGACAAGATCGTCGCCAAACGGCTGGGACTGAAGCCCGAGAAGTCATGACTTAGTTGATGGTTGCAGGGGTGATCCTCGACGCGATCGAGCTGGTTGGTCCCGTCCGGTCTGGGCGACCTGACAGCAGGCGTCTGCCGGGACGGCCTGTGGATACGCAGAAGACCCAGTGAAGAGCGGTTTACCGCTCGTGATCGGCATCTGCCGCGGCCGATCACGGTCAATATGACCTAAGCCCGACCGGCGGTCGCTCACGCCTCCCACTGATCCGGCCTATGGTAGCAAATGCCACGAGCCGCGGCGATCAGCCCTAGCACCTGCCTCGGAGCCGACAAGGCTCAGAATGAGCTCCGATTTCGGCGGCGTAGCCAACGTCCTTGCCGCCGATCAACGCCATCCGCGATTGACCTAAAAGAGACATCAACGCCGTCGCTCGTTGCGGGCAAACTCATTGTTGCGTCGAGAACGATGCGAAGTGCCGAGTTCTGACGTTGGGCCGCGGCGTGGTCGTGACAATTTTAGAGCTTTTCCCAATCGTAGTTCAGCACTCCAGTGGTTTGATCATTCTCCTTAGCCGTCAATTTCGGAGATCAATTTGAGGAAATTGAATTACTCGATCAATGCGGTCGTCGTCGGCGGATTGGTGGCTGCCGCTGCTTGGTGGTTCTCATCGTGCCAAAGTCAGATGCAGAAATGTTACGCGTCTTTTCGAGGGGCAATCAGCGGCGTCGATCGCCTTGCGCAGGCTAGACAGCTATCAATCCTTGGCGGATTCACCGCGTCTACCAGGATGGTTGCGTTTCAAGTGCCTCTCGGTGATGAGGTTGATGGTATCGTTCTATTGGATCGCGTAAGCGACGCCGGTCGGCTGATCGCGACCAACAGCTATACGCATTGGTCGCCGCGCTTTTCTATGGACGGGGAACGTCTGGTCTTTGCCAGACAGATGGTGGGGAGCGAAGATCGGGAATTGCTGAGCTGTGAAACAATCACATGGCATTGCTCTGTCTTGTTCCGTACTAAAGCGGCGCTGTCCTCGCCAGTCGACGTTCAGAATGGGAACGTCATATTTTCCACAACGGTGCAAAGAGCGAATGGCAGCAGAGGGGTCGACGTCTTCGTCGTGCGTAAAGGGCAAATGCCAGTGCGCCTGACCAACTATGAAGCATCCATGCTGTCGCCAATCAGCGTAGGCGGCAACAAAATTGCCTTTAGCGCGGGTGGAAGTCGCAGTCTTGAATCAAGCCCCTGCGTAGATGGCAACATTCTAAGATGCGACATGAGCGAGATTTACGTACTCGAGTTTGATCCTTCAACCGCAACAATCCTGAATAGGTCGACTACCTTAGCTCCGCGTTTCACGGTCGCAGGTTATTCGACCATGCCGATCTTGTCTGGTGACGGGAAACGAGTGGCTTTTCTAAATACGAACAGAAAAGAAAGTCCTCACCGTTACAATATGGTGGTGGCCGATCTCGACGGTGTTGTTCGCGATGAAATCGCCGTTGAAGGTCTTGCCCTCTCGTCGGGAGCATTTGTCGGAAATTCGCTGTTGGTGAATGAGTTGTTTGAAGATCATTATCGAATCCGTAGCGTTGATCTTGTTTCGAAGCGGGTGACCAGCATGCGTGTCGAACATTCACCCGAGTATCTCAGGGCCATCGAGCCAATTATTCTTGCGGTCGATGAATCGCCCGCTATGCGTTGAATGTTCGGCCCACGTTGCGGCGGATCGAAAATCCCGCTAGCCGTGAATTGAGATGAGTTGGCGTCTGCGGCTTTCTGAGTGACGAGAGCGGTACAAGCAGCTTGCAAGGGCGAGTCTGGGAGCGGATGGTGTTCCGCTTATCCGCTCCACGTTACCGCGGCTTCACACGCTCCCACAACGCGCGCGCTACCGCGTCCGGCGTGCCCCCTGATCCCGCTTGCAGATTGGCTTCGCGCATTGCCTCGATGTCGATGCGGCCGAGCAGGGGATTCAAGGCTGTGCGCAGCTTGCTGTCACTCGCGCGTTTCGGCGCGAGCAGCAGCACCGCGTCGTAGGGCGGGATCGCCTGCTTCGGGTCATCGAGCACGACGAGGTCGTATTTCGCGATCAGCCCGTCCGAGGTGTAGCCGGCGATGAGATCGACTTCGCCGGAGGCGACGGCGGCGTACATGAAGTCCGGCTGCATCTGTCGTTCGGTCTTGAACGCCAACCCATAGGCGGGGCGCAGGTTGGCCCATTCCGGCCGGGAGAAGAACTCGTAGTCGCCGGCGATCGTCATCGACGGCGCGCGGGCGGCGAGGTCGGCGATCGAGCGGATCTTCAGCCGCTCTGCCTTCGCACGCGGCATCACCAGCGCATAAGCATTGGCGAAGCCGAGTTCGCCCAGCAAGGTGATGCCGTCTTTGGCGAGATCCTGTTTCAGGTCGGCGAGCACCTGATCGCGCGCGGCGATGCCGGGGTGTTTGAACTGGTTAGCCCATAGCGTGACGGAGTAATCCACATAGGCGTCGATGTCGCCGCTTCTGAATGCTTCATAGATCACGCTGGAGCCGAGGCCGGCACGCGTGTTGGCCGCAAGACCGCTAGACTCGAGGCGCTGCTGCAGCAATGCGGCGAGTACGTATTGCTCGGTGAAGGTTTTGGCGCCGATCACGTAAGAAGTGCGAGTGGTGGCGCCCGGCAGCAGTGTCGCGATCACGATCGCGGCGATGCCCGCGGTGCCTAAGCCGATCCGCCAACGGTTGCCGCGGCGCAGGCCGATCTCCACCAGCGCCAGCAGTTGATCGACGGCGAGCGCCAGCAGGGCAGCGGCGGCACAGCCGAACAGCACCAGAATCCAATTCTGAGTCTGCAGGCCGGCAAATATGTAGTTGCCGAGACTGGTCTGACCGATCGGCGTCGACAGCGTCGCGGTGCCGATCACCCAAACCGCCGCCGTGCGGATGCCGGCCATGATCACCGGCATTGCCAGCGGCAGCTCGACCATGGTGAGGACTTGGCGTTCAGTCATGCCGACGCCCTCGGCGGCTTCGATCAGCGCCGGATCAATACCGTCGAGCCCGGTGATGGTGTTGCGCAGTACCGGCAGCATCGAATACAGCGCCAGCGCCAGCACGGCGGGCAGGAAGCCGAAGGCAGAGAAGCTCACGCCGAATGCGCTCATCGACAATGCCGCCAGCGCCAGCAGCAGCGGATAGAATAGCGCCAGCAACGCCAGACCTGGGATCGTCTGGACGATGCCGGCGAAGCCGAGCAGTGTGCCGCGGAGCACTGGGCGATGCCGGGCGAAGATTGCCAGCGGCAGGCTGACGATCAGTCCGAGCGCGAGCGCCGCGAGGCTGACGCGAACATGGGCGCCGAGATAGTCGGGCAGGTTGGCGAGCGCGTCGCGCCAGCGCGGATCGGCGAACAGGCTCATGCCGCGCCGCCTCGCGAAAGCAAGGCGCCGAGCCGCTGCGCCTGCCGACGTGGTGTCCGCAGCAGGTCGGCGACGTAGGCGTCTCGGTTGCCCGCAAGCTCGCTCGCGGTGCCGAGCGCCAGCAGCCGTCCGCGATGCATCACCGCGATGCGGTCCGCCAGCAGCAGCGCCTCGGTGATGTCGTGGGTGATCAGCACGGTGGTGAGGTTCAGCCGGTCGTGCAGGGCGCGAAAGTCTTCGCCGAGCGCATCGCGGGTCAGCGGATCGAGCGCGCCGAACGGCTCGTCCATCAGCACGATCTCCGGCCTGGCTGCGAGCGCGCGGGCGACGCCGACGCGTTGGCGCTGGCCGCCAGAGAGCTCGTGCGGGAAGCGGTCCCGATGCTGAGCGGGATCGAGCCGCACCAGCTCGAGCAGCTCATCGACCCGGGCCGCGACATCGCGCTTCGACCAGTTTAGCAACTTCGGCGTGATCCCGATATTGCCGGCAACGGAGAGATGCGGGAACAGCCCGCCATTCTGGAACACCATGCCGACGCCGCGGCGAAGCGCGATCGGATCGACGGTTTGGATATCGCGGCCGTCGATCGCAATCGCGCCGGCATCGGCGTCGATCAGGCGATTGGTCAGCCGCAGCAGCGTGGTTTTGCCGGAGCCCGAGCCGCCGACGATGGCGAGCAATTCGCCGCGCTGCACGGCGAGCGAGACACCGTCTATTGCCTTGATCCGGCCGCCGCCGAAACTCTTGGCGACACTGTCGTAGGCGATCATCGGCGATGCTGCGCTCGTCATGGTCGTAGCATGGCCGCCGGAGACGGCAGGGCGCAAGCCGGACTTGCATGTCGGCGCGCGGCGTTGAATGGTCGCAGCAAGCAGGCGGGCGGGGAGAGGGCGTGACTCAGACGGACAATGCGGCGGTGGCGCTGAAGGACGCCACGGTGGCGTTTCGGCTCGCCGATGCGCGGACCTATACGGCGGTGGAGAACGCTACGCTGACGGTGGCAGACGGTGAGTTCGTCGCGATCGTCGGGCCGACAGGCTGCGGCAAGTCGACCTTGCTCAACGTCGCGGCCGGGCTGCTGCGCCCTGCCGCCGGCGCGGTCCGGATTTTCGGCTGCCCGCTCGATGGCCTCAATCCGCAGGCCGGCTATCTGTTTCAGGCCGACGCGCTGTTTCCCTGGAAGACCGCGATCGACAACGTCGCGATCGGCCTGGAGATCGCCGGCACGCCGCGCAGCGAAGCGCTGAGCCGCGCGCAGGGCTGGCTGGAGACGGTCGGACTCGGCGCGTTCGCGCAGCGCTATCCTCACATGCTGTCGGGCGGCCAGCGCAAGCGGGTCGGCCTTGCGCAGGTGCTGATCCGCGATCCGAAGATCCTGCTGATGGACGAGCCGTTCGGCCCGCTCGACGCGCAGACGAGGCAGATCATGGGCAATCTGCTGCTGCAGCTGTGGAGTGCGCACAGGAAGGCGGTGTTGTTCGTCACCCACGATCTGGAAGAGGCGATTGCGCTCGCCGACCGGGTGGTGATCATGTCGGCCGGGCCGTCGTCGCGCATCGTCGGCGATTGGCGGATCGAACTGCCACGCCCCCGCGACATCTTCGAAACCCGCCTGACTCATGATTTTCACACGCTCCACCGCGAGATCTGGGCCGTGCTGCGCGAGCAGGTGATGAAGGCATACGGGCAGGTGGCGTGATGGCGTCGATCTTGAAGGCCGCTGACTCGCGCCGCGCAAAGCGCGCTCCCTCTCCCGCTTGCGGGGGAGGGTTGGGGTGGGGGCGCCACGCGGACGGCGCCTCGGTTCGGCGAAGCTCCAAGGATAGGCTGCCTTTGTGGACCCCCACCCCCGCCCCCTCCCCGCAAGGGGGAGGGGAGAAGAGGGCGCCTCGCTTGGGCGCTACCTGGTCACTTGGAGGGGCTGCGGCATGTCTCGCGTAAAGCTCCTGACGCTGCAATTTCTCGTCGCGCTCGTCGCGCTGACGGTCTGGCAGGTGCTGACCACTGTGCCGATCGCCGGCAGGCTGCTGCTGCCGCCGTTCTTCTTCTCGACGCCGGTGGATGTGGCCAAGCAGGTGATCGCCTGGTTCGCTTCCGGGGTGATCTGGAAGCACTTGTGGATCACGCTGCAGGAGTCGCTGCTCGCCTTCGTGATCGGCTCGTTCGCGGGCGTGCTGGTCGGCTTCTGGTTCGCCCGGCAGCCGCGGGTGGCGGCGGTGTTCGATCCCTATGTGAAGATGGTCAATGCGCTGCCGCGCGTGGTGCTGGCGCCGATCTTCACGCTGTGGCTGGGGCTCGGCATCTGGTCCAAGGTCGCGCTCGGCGTGACGCTGGTGTTCTTCGTAGTGTTCTTCAACGTCTATCAGGGCGTCAAGGAGACCAGCGCGACACTGGTCGACAACGCCCGGATGCTTGGCATGAGCGAGCGGCAGATGATGCGCCATGTGTTCTGGCCGTCGGCGCTGTCCTGGATGTTCTCCTCGCTGCACACCGCAATCGGGTTTGCGGTGGTCGGTGCGGTGGTCGGCGAGTATCTCGGCGCCGCGGCCGGGCTAGGCTATCTGATCCAGCAGGCGGAGGGGACTTTCGACGTCGCCGGCGTATTCGCCGGGATGTTCGTGCTGTCGGTGTTCGTGATCCTGATCGACCTCGCAGTCAGTCTGGTGGAGCGGCGCCTGTTGGTGTGGCGGCCGCAGCCCAGCGGGGCGCAGCAGGCGGACTAGAGCGGGGCGCGGCTTTGGCTTATTGTCCTTGCCGTTTCGTCTGGGGAGAACCAACGCCATGAAGGCCGGCTTTCGACACTTCGCTGCGGCGCTTGCCGCGATCCTGCTCACCGCCGGGGCTGCGCAGGCGCAGAGCAAGGTGACGATCGCGATCGGCGGCGGCGCCTGCCTGTGCTATCTGCCGACCGTGCTGGCCAAGCAGCTCGGCGAGTACGACAAGGCCGGACTCGCCGTCGAACTGGTCGATCTCAAGGGCGGCTCGGATGCGCTCAAAGCCGTGCTCGGCGGCAGCGCCGACGTCGTCTCCGGCTATTTCGACCACACCGTCAACCTTGCCGCGAAGAAGCAGGAGATGCAGAGCTTCGTGGTCTACGACCGCTATCCCGGTCTGGTGCTGGCGGTGTCGCCGGGCCACACGGCGGAGATCAAGTCGATCAAGGAACTCGCCGGCAAGAAGGTTGGCGTGAGCGCACCGGGCTCGTCGACCGATTTCTTTCTGAAGTACCTGCTGAAGAAGAACGGCGTCGATCCGAACAATGTCGCGGTGGTCGGCGTCGGCCTCGGCGCCACCGCGGTGGCGGCGATGCAGCAGGGCCAGATCGACGCCGCGGTGATGCTCGATCCGGCGGTGACGATCCTGCAGGCGGCGCACGCAGACCTCCGCATCCTGAGCGACACCCGCACCGAGCACGACACGCGCGAGGTGTTCGGCGGCGACTATCCGGGCGGCGCGCTGTACGCCACCACGGCCTGGATCAAGGCGCATCCGAACGAGGCGCAGGGGCTCACCAAGGCGATCCTCGGCACGTTGAATTGGATCCATGCGCATTCGGCCGAGGAAATCGCCGACAAGATGCCGGCCAACATCGTCGGCAAGGACAAGGCGCAATACGTTGCCGCGCTGAAGAACACGATCCCGATGTACTCGACCACGGGCCTGATGGACCCGAAGGGGGCGGATGCGGTGCTGGCGGTTTTCAGCACCAGCTCGCCGGATGTGGCGAGGGCGAATATCGACGTCACCAAGACCTACACCAACGCCTTCGTCGAACAGGCGAAGGCGTCTGGTGCCGCGAAATAATCCTGCGATGAGCGCGTCGGCGCCCGTCACCATTCACCGCGTGGGGCAGCTCGACCTCTGGGTCGGTGATTATGCCTGGCCATTCGCAACGGCGCGCCGCAGCGACATCGACGCGCATTTCGAGCACCGGCGGGCGGAGCAGCCGAAGCTCTGGAACGGCCGCGTGCTGATGGCGCGCCGGCCGCAATTCGACGGCCCGTATTTCAGCGCCGAGTTCTTCGAAACCGACTTTGCCAGCTTCCTGTGCTGGCGCGAATGGGAGTTTCCGGACGCCTCGGTATTCAACGGCTTCGGCATGGGCGTGATCCGCGCCAGCGACGGCGCGATCCTGCTCGGCGAAATGGGCGCACACACTTCCAATGCCGGCCGGGTGTACTTCGCCGGCGGTACGCCGGATCCTTCTGACGTCCGCAACCGCCGGCTGGAGATGGCCTCCAGCGTGGCGCGAGAGGTCAAAGAAGAGACCGGGCTGACGCGGTTCGACTATCAAGCCGCCGATCACTGGCACTGCGTCGAGGCCGGCGCCTTCGTGGCGATGCTGCGAATTCTGGATGTCGATCAGCCCGGCGACGCGTTGAAGGCCCGGGTTGAAAAGCACCTGGCGCAGGAGGAACAGCCGGAGTTCAGCCGGATGCACTTGGTGCGGTCGAAGGACGATTTCCTGCCCTCGATGCCGCGCTTCGTCACCGCATTCCTGACGATGCTGCTGCGCGGTGAGGACTGATTATTTGCCGGCTCGTCATGGCCGGGATGAACCCGGCCATGACGGTCTTTTGGTTCGCGTCTCAGCTGTGCGCGTGGACGCCGAGGTCGTCGCGGGGGGTGATGCCGAGGCGGTTGAACAGCGCCCGGTCCTTGCTGTCGCCCGGGTTCGGGGTGGTCAGCAGGGTGTCGCCGATGAAGATCGAGTTGGCGCCGGCGAGGAAGCACAGCGCCTGCATCTCGTCGCTCATCGCGGTGCGGCCGGCAGCGAGGCGGACGTCCGACTTCGGCATCATGATCCGCGCCAGCGCGATGGTGCGGACGAATTCGAACGGATCGACCGGCGTCGCGGTCTTGGCGATCGGGGTGCCTTCGATCGGGATCAGCATGTTGATCGGCACGCTCTCCGGGTGCTGCGGCAGGTTGGCCAGCGTGCGCAGCATCTCGACGCGGTCGGTCGGCTTCTCGCCGAGGCCGAGGATGCCGCCGCAGCACACCTTGATGCCGGCGTCCTGCACCTTCTCCAGTGTGTCGAGGCGGTCGCCGAAGCTGCGGCTCTTCACCACCGAGGCGTAAAACTCTTCCGAGGTGTCGATGTTGTGGTTGTAGTAATCGAGGCCGGCGTCGGCGAGCTGCTTGGCCTGATCATCCGTCAGCATGCCGAGCGTCATGCAGGCTTCCATGCCGAGCGCCTTGACGCCCTTCACCATCTCGATCACCGGAGCCATGTCGCGCTCCTTCGGCGAGCGCCACGCCGCGCCCATGCAATAGCGCGTCGCGCCGGCGTCGCGAGCCGCCTTGGCGGCTTCGATCACCTTGGCCGGCTCCATCAGCTTGGAGGCGGGCAGGGCGGTGTCGTGATGGGCGGACTGGCTGCAATAGCCGCAATCCTCGGCGCAGCCGCCGGTCTTGACGTTGAGCAGCTGATTGCACTGCACCTGGTTGGGATCGAACGTCTGGCGGTGGATGGTCTGCGCCCGGAACATCAGATCGGCGAACGGCGCGTGATAGATCGCCGCGGCTTCCTCGCGGGTCCAGTCGTGGCGGATGGTGGGGCTGGCGGCGGCAAGCGTGGAATGGGCGATCGAGTTCAACGTCGGTGCTCCGGTCGGGGTCGTTCGGCTGGTGCACAGCCATAAGCGGTTTCGGCGGGTGAAGAAACCCATGGCGATGCAACGCCAGCCCGACCATGGTTTAGGTCAGGGTTTCTGACGCTTTATCAGGGCTTTTGCCCACGATTTGGCGTTGCGAAACAGTGGCGAGGTCGTTTACAAGACTAGCCGTTCGGTCCGTCGGACTCTTGCGTCAACCTAACGCTCTTTTAGCGGTTGTCGAAGACGATAGGACCCTGAAGGTGTCGGGAATGACGATTGGCAGCGGCAGCATCGGGATGGAAGGAACGGCGGTTACCGCCGCGTCCGCGATTCCGGCTGTGCTGATTCCGACCGCCGCCGCTTTCGAAGCGCTCGAGACCCTCGCGCTTGGCGGGCTGCTGCTTCTTAGCCGCCCCTGAGGGCCGTCTGGGCAGTTTTGCCTGGGCACTCAGGGGATCGCACGACAGCCAGCCCCTCATGCGCCCGCGCGGCGCCCCGACCAAAGGACATTTTTCATGACCACCACCACCCAGTCCGAACAGGACCGCGTCATCATTTTCGACACCACCTTGCGCGACGGCGAGCAGTGCCCCGGCGCCACCATGACGTTCGAGGAGAAGCTGAACGTCGCCCGGATGCTCGACGACATGGGTGTCGACGTGATCGAGGCCGGCTACCCGTTCGCCTCCGATGGTGACTTCGAAGCGGTGCACGAGATCGCCAAGCGTTCGAAGAATTCGGTGATTTGCGGTTTGTCGCGCGCCGCCCACAAGGACATCGACCGCTGCGCCGAGGCGATCAAGCCGGCCGAGCGCGGCCGCATCCACACCTTCCTGTCCACCTCGCCGGTGCACATGAAGTACAAGCTGCAGATGGAAGCCGCGCAGGTCTACGAGATGGTGATCTCGTCGGTGACGCGCGCGCGCAACCATACCGACGACGTCGAGTGGTCGGCCGAGGACGCCACCCGCACCGAGTTCGACTTCCTGTGCCGCTGCATCGAGGCGGCGATCAAAGCCGGCGCCACGACCATCAACCTGCCGGACACCGTCGGTTACGCGGTGCCGGAGGAGTATCGTGAGCTGTTCCGCAAGGTTCGCGAGACGGTGCCGAATTCCGACAAGGCGCGGTTCTCGGTCCACTGCCATAACGACCTGGGCATGGCGGTCGCCAATTCGATGGCCGGCGTCGCCGGCGGCGCGCGCCAGATCGAATGCACCATCAACGGCATCGGCGAGCGCGCTGGTAACGCCGCCTTGGAAGAGGTGGTGATGGCGATGCGGGTGCGGCAGGACAAGTTGCCGTACTGGAACCGGATCGAGACGACAATGCTGACTCACGCCTCGAAGACGGTGTCGGCCGCGACCTCGTTCCCGGTCCAGTACAACAAGGCGATCGTCGGCCGTAACGCGTTTGCGCACGAGAGCGGCATCCACCAGGACGGCATGATCAAGAACGCCCAGACCTACGAGATCATGACCCCGGAGACGGTGGGCGTGAAGGGCACCTCGCTGGTGATGGGTAAGCACTCCGGCCGCGCCGGCTTGATCCACAAGATGGAAGAGCTGGGCTACAAGCTGTCGCGCAACCAGATCGAGGACGTGTTCGTGCGGTTCAAGGCTTTGGCCGACCGCAAGAAGGACGTCTACGACGAGGACATCGAGGCGCTGGTCGACGAGCAACTGCTGCACGGCCAGGACCAGATCAAGCTGATGTCCTTGACGGTGATCGCCGGTACCCACGGCCCGCAGCGCGCCACCATGAAGCTGGACGTCGACGGCCAGATCCGGATCGAGGAAGCCGAAGGCAACGGCCCGGTGGATGCGGTGTTCAACTGCATCAAGGCGCTGGTGCCGCACGATGCCAAGCTGGAACTGTATCAGGTCCATGCCGTCACCGAGGGCACCGACGCGCAGGCGGAAGTGTCGGTTCGGCTGAGCCATGAAGGCCGCTCGATGACCGCGCGCGCGGCCGATCCCGACACCTTGGTGGCGTCGGCGAAGGCTTACCTGGGCGCGCTCAACAAGATCGTCGCCAAGCGTCAGCGTAGCGTTCGCGAAGATGCGCCGACGGTGGCGGTCGCCGGCTGATGCGTGAATAAGTCGCACAACCGCGGCTGACAGCTACAACTTCTGGAACGGTTCGAAAGGGCGATGCCGCTGTGCATCGCCCTTTTTCCGCGCTGCAGCAGTTGTTGACGGCGCCCCTGCGAAGGGGTAATAGCCTTTCGTAGTGCTTCTCTGTATTGGTGCGGCTGGTAATCGAACGGGGCGGGGACGCGGGTGCGTTCCTCATAAGGAATTGGGAGAAAACATGCGGAAATCCATTCTAGCACTCGCATCGATCGCCGTGTTCGGGCTCGTCGGCCCGGCGGCCGCGCAGTCGCCGATCGTCATCAAGTTCAGCCATGTGGTGGCGCCCAACACGCCGAAGGGCATGGCCGCCGACAAGTTCAAAGAGCTCGCCGAGAAGTACACCGACGGCAAGGTCAAGGTCGAAGTCTATCCGAACTCGCAGCTGTTCAAGGATAAGGAAGATCTCGACGCGCTGAAGCTCGGCGCCGTGCAGATGCTCGTGCCCTCGATCTCCAAGTTCGGTCCGGCCGGCGTCAAGGAATTCGAAGTCTTCGATCTGCCTTACATCCTGCCGGACATCGCCGCACTGCGGAAGGTGACCAACGGCCCGGTCGGCGCCAAGCTGTTCAAGCTGCTCGACTCCAAGGGCATGACCGGTCTCGCTTACTGGGACAACGGCTTCAAGATCATGAGCGCGAACAAGAAGCTGATCGCGCCGGAAGACTACAAGGGCCTGAAGTTCCGCATCCAGTCGTCGAAGGTGCTCGACGCCCAGTTCCGCGCGCTCGGCGCGATCCCGCAGGTGCTGGCGTTCTCCGAAGTGTATCAGGCGCTCCAGACCGGCGTTGTCGACGGCCAGGAGAACACGCCGTCGAACATGTACACCCAGAAGATGCACGAAGTGCAGAAGTACACCACCGTCACCAACCACGGCTACATCGGCTACGCGGTGATCGTGAACAAGCAGTTCTGGGACGGCATCCCGGCCGACGTCCGCGCGCAGCTCGACAAGGCGATGAAGGAAGCCACCGAATTCGGCAACAGCCAGTCGCAGAAGGAAAACGCGGAAGCCCTCGAGGAGATGAAGAAGTCGGGTAAGACCGAGATCATCACCCTGACGCCGGAGCAGAACCTCGCGATGCGCAAGGCGATGGCGCCGGTGTACGACGACGTCGGCGGCCGCGTCGGCAAGGCTCTGATCGAAGAGTTCATCAAGGAAAGCGGCGGCGGCCCGACCAAGTAACATTTGCGAACGGGCGCCCGCGTTCCGACGCGGGCGCCCTCTGCTTTTGCCGGACCGCAGGGGCTGCGGCACTGGAATCAAGCGACGGCCGTCTTCTCGTCCTCACCGCAGCGACCGGCCGATCCACAGGGGGAATCTATGGTCCTGCGCATCCTGGACAGGCTCGAGGAAATTCTGATTGCCACGATGATCGGCGGCGCCACGCTGCTGATCTTCATCGCGGTGATGCATCGCTATTTGGTTGGCATCCCATTCCTCTATCCGATCTTGTTTCCGATCGACCTGTCGTGGGCGCAGGAACTGTGCATCTACATGTTCGTGTGGATGGCGAAGTTCGGTGCCGCCTACGGCGTGCGCACCGGCATCCACGTCGGCGTCGACGTGCTGGTCAACGTGATGCGGCCGAACCTGCGCAAGGTGACGATCCTCTTCGGGTTGTTCTGCGGCGCGTTCTTCACCTTCATCATCGGCACGATGGGCGCCAAGTTCGTCTACGGCCTGATCGACACCAACCAGACCTCGCCGGATCTCGAGATCCCGAGCTGGATCGTCTATCTCTGCATTCCGCTCGGTTCCTATCTGATGTGCTTCCGCTTCCTCCAGGTCGCCTACCACTTCTGGCGCCATGATCATCTGCCGCATCACGACCACGGCCAGGTCGAGGGGATCGACGAACCGCATATGCCCGGGTCGGCGGCGGCAGCGGCGGAGGCCGTCCGATGAATACCGCAATCATCTTCGGGCTTCTCATCGCCCTGATGCTGACCGGCATGCCGATCTCGATCGCGCTCGGTCTCACCGTGCTGTCGTTCGTCGTGCTGATGACCAACGTGCCGATGGAAGCGGTGTCGTTGAAGCTGTTCACCGGCATCGAGAATTTCGAGATCATGGCGATCCCGTTCTTCATCCTCGCCGGCAACTTCCTGACCCACGGCGGCGTCGCCCGCCGTATGATCAACTTCGCCACCACGATGGTCGGCCACTGGTACGGCGGCCTCGGTCTCGCCGGCGTGATGGCCTGCGCGCTGTTCGCCGCGGTCTCGGGTTCCTCGCCCGCGACCGTGATTGCGATCGGCTCGATCATGCTGCCGGCGATGGTGAAGCAGGGCTTCCCGAAGCGGTTCGGCGCCGGCGTCATCACCACCTCCGGCGCGCTCGGCATCCTGATCCCGCCGTCGATCGTGATGGTGGTGTATGCGGTGGCGACCGGCGGCTCGATCGCGCTCGATCCGGACGGCAACCGCGTGTCGTCGGCTTCGGTCGGTCAGCTGTTCATGGCCGGCGTCATTCCCGGCATCATGCTGGCGTCGCTGCTCGGCCTCACCACCTTCTACCGCGCCTGGAAGAACGACTATCCGCGTCTGCCGAAGGCGAGCTGGGCGGAGCGGTTCGATGCGTTCCGCAAGTGCATCTGGGGCCTATTGCTGATCGTGATCGTGCTCGGCGGTATCTATGCCGGCATGTTTACGCCGACCGAAGCGGCGGCGATCAGTGCGGTGTACGCCTTCATCATCGCGGTGTTCGTCTATCGCGACATGGGCCTGCGGGACGTGCCGCGGGTGCTGCTGGGCTCGGCGAACATGAGCGCGATGATCCTCTACATCATCACCAACGCCGTGCTGTTCTCGTTCCTGATGGCCAACGAAAACATCCCGCAACAGATCGCGAGCTGGATGTCGACTGCGGGCGTGAATTGGGTCTGGTTCCTGCTGGTGGTCAACATCCTGCTGCTGCTCGCCGGCAACGTGATGGAAGCGACCTCGATCGTGTTGATCATGGCGCCGATCCTGTTCCCGGTAGCGGTGAAGCTCGGCATTCACCCCGTCCATCTCGGTATCCTGATGGTGGTGAACATGGAGGTCGGCATGTGTCACCCGCCGGTCGGCCTCAACCTCTACGTCGCCTCCGGCATCGCCAAAATGGGCATTACCGAGCTGACGGTGGCGGTAATGCCGTGGCTGCTCACCATGCTGGCGTTCCTGGCGTTGGTGACTTACGTGCCGGAGATTTCGCTGTGGCTGCCGCGGATGCTCGGCATGTTGTAGTTGGTGTCCGTTCGTTTCGGTCTGCTAACAGCACATTACATCTTGGTAAGACGGCCTCGTCTGTCCAATCGTTAAGTTGAAGCCGCGGGGCAGGGCGCTCATCTTCATGGCTACCTTTTGAAGGAGGTTGCCATGAAGAAGGTTCTGCTCGCCGGCGTCGCCGCGCTGGTGTTCGCCGGTTCGACGGCGGCTTACGCCGAGCATCGCGGCTGGTTCGATCATGGCCGGCACGCATTCAGCGCTCAGGATCGCAGCGCGTTCGCCGACGCCAAGATCGCGGCCGTAAAGGCGGGCCTGCAGCTCACCCCCGATCAGGAGAAGCTGTGGCCGCCGGTCGAGGCCGCGGTGAAGGATCTGGTCAAGCTGCGGATCGACCGTGCCCAGGCGCGGATGAAGGCACGCGACGACGACCGTGAGCCGCGTGACGTCGATCCGGTGGCGCGGCTGCGCGACCGCGCCGATTCGATGGCCGCGACCGCGGCGGCGATGAAGAAGATCGCCGATGCCGCCGACCCGCTCTACAAATCCCTCGACGACAACCAGAAGCGCCGGCTGCGGGTGCTGACCCGCATGGACGGCGGCTTCGGCTGGCGTCATCACGGCCACGGTTCCATGCACCGCGACCGGGACGGCGATGACGATCGCGGCCCGCGCTGGGAGCGCGGCGGCCGCGGCCCAATGATGGACCGCCACGGCCCGATGGACGATGGCGACGGCCCCAGCCGGCTCTAACCCGGACTTCGACGAGGATCTCCGGCGGGCCGCACTGCCCGCTGGAGGCCACTTCCAGATTCGCCTGACACCGCGCCTCCGACAACCGCCATGCGTCCTCGGGGGAGCACGAGCCGGCTGTTCTGTGGCTCTCGCCCTAGCGCGCATCGGATCGGGGGGACGAGGGGGCCGTCGGTGCGAGCGCGCGGCCGTCTTCGCCCGCTTCAAACCCGCTGAAACTGCAGCCGTTTTCGCGCCGCGAAGTTTCTCCCCACAGATGCGAAAAAAGTCGTCCGCATTGCTGGACATCCCCGGTGGGCTTTGCTAAACGACGCCGTCCCCGCAAGGGACCCAGCCGAAACGGCTGCGGGCGCATAGCTCAGTTGGTAGAGCAGCTGACTCTTAATCAGCGGGTCCTAGGTTCGAGCCCTAGTGCGCCCACCAATCAAAATCAAAGCGTTAGCCTTGGATTGGTGGTCACGATCTTAGAATGGATCGTGAAGTTTGCTGTTTGTTTTGCAATTTTTGTTCTTCAAACATTTCATTAGAGCCTAATTATGTCGTCCGACTCTCATCATCTGATTGCGACCGGCATCAATATCATCAGTGTAGCATCAGACGCGCCCACTTTGACGGTGAGAGTAAATCAGGCGATTCCATATTTGATGGGAGCAGCCCGATATTCCCGACTAGTTGGAGAGATTGAGTCTGCGAATGCCCAAGCGTCGTTCGGTCCGTTCTGGGACGAGATGCGAGACCATGCAGTCGCAGCTATCTTTTTTGCTGATGCTGCCCTGGAAAGCTATGCAAATGAATTGTTCGCAGACGGACGACACGTATTTCCAGCAGAATTTGTCCCAGGTCTCGATCTTTTGTGGAGCGAGCTTGAGAGACGAAAATCGACGCTCGATAAGCTTGATCTAGCCCTTTCGCTTCGAAATAAGCCAAAGCTTGATAGAAAGTCGAGGATTTTGAAGTCAGTCAACGCACTTGCGCGTCTTCGGAACGAAATGACTCATTTCAAACCAGAATGGTCCAACGAGCTAGACAAGCACCTAACTATTTCAGCGGCGCTGCAAGGATTCTTCCAACCCAATCGTTGGTTTTCCGGACAGCAGATATTTCCTAACGGTTGGATTGGACATAGTTGTACAAAATGGGCTGTCGAGACAGCGGTTGAGTTTCTCAAGCATTTTGAATTGCAAGCTGATCTTCCGGAGCGAACCAGATGGGATGATTGGCACGCTCGACTCGTTGCTTGATCATCCATACATGGCAACCATCCGCTCCATGGCCTGCTCAGCCAATTCGGCTTGACCGCGGAGATAGTGCGCCTTCAAGATCTCCTCGACGTCGCGCGGGCTCGGCGGGATGTTCGGATTCAGCTCCGACGGAATTGTCGGAACGAAGATGGTCGGCGACTATGCAATGCCGACGATCAGTTTTGACGGCGGCTGGTAGCGGTGCTGCGATGGCAGCTCGCCAACCCTGACTGACGTGATGAGATTTGGCTCATCGTCCAAACGATGGGCGTCTCGTCTCGTGCGTCTTGTTCCGAAGACTCTAGTCGAATGGCCGAGAGCCAACCGATTAGTTAGCGGTGGGTGGCCGTCCGAGCGCTCGCTCGCATCGATCGAAGTTTGCAGACGAAACCCGGAGATCTCGTCCGCGTCGCGCCTCGTCGCCACGAGGCTCGCCGATCTCACGCCAGACAAGAAAGTCTGAACCCTGTCACCATACTGTCACACAACGCGGCGAGAGAGTGTCGGCAATTCACGTGGGAACCCTCATGGACTACTTCAGGCGTTTCACCTTCCTGTTCTCGGCACCGACCTTCGATGCGGATGATCTCGAAGGCATTCGGTTCAATCAGATCGTCGCGGAGATCGAGCGGTCCGGCTTCGAGATCGTCAAGGCGCGCAAGCTGGAGGATGCCGAGATCGCGGTGCAGACCGACGCCGCGATCGGCTGCATGGTGGTCGACTGGGGCAAGAAGGGCCTCGAGGGCAAGACCGCCGCGCTGATCAACCTGATGCGCCGGCGCGGTCTCGATTTCCCGATCGTGCTACTGATCCGCCGCAAGAGGTTCGAGGAAGTGCCGGTCGAGGTGCTCGATTTCATCGACGGCTACGTGTTTCTGTCCGAGGAGACGCCGACCTTCATCGCCCGCAACCTGATCAGTCGGCTGAAGCAATATGCCGACACGCTGAAGACGCCGTTCTTCGGCGCGCTGGTCGACTATGCGGAGGAGGGCAACCAGCTCTGGACCTGCCCCGGCCACAACGGCGGCATGTTCTACAGCCGCAGCCCGATCGGGCGGGTGTTCATCGAGCATCTCGGCGAGGCGGTGTTCCGCGATGACCTCGATAATTCGGTGCTCGACCTCGGCGATCTGTTGACCCATGAGGGGCCGGCGCTGCGCGCGCAGAAGGAAGCCGCGCAGATCTTCGGTGCCGAGAAGACCTATTTCGTGCTCAACGGCACCTCGACCTCCAACAAGGTCGCCCTCGGCGCGCTCGTCTCCGACGGCGATCTGATCCTGTTCGATCGCAACAATCACAAGGCGGCCCATCACGGCGCGCTGATGATGGGCGGCGGCATTCCCGTCTACATTCCCACGGTTCGCAACGCCTGGGGCCTGATCGGGCCGATGGCGTGGGACGCGCTGGAAGAGACGGCGCTGCGCGAGTGCATCCGCAGCCATCCGCTGGTCAAGGATTCCGAAGCGTGGCGCAAGCCTCGCCCGTTCCGCGTCGCCGTGGTCGAACAGTGCACCTACGACGGCACCATCCACAGCGCCGAGATGATCCTGCGCCGCATCGGGCATTTGTGCGATTACATCCTGTTCGACGAAGCCTGGGCCGGCTTCATGAAGTTTCATCCGCTGTATGCCGGCCGCTTCGCGATGGGGCTGGCGAACCTCGGCGACGATGCGCCCGGCATCATCGCGACGCAGTCGACCCACAAGCAGCTCGCCAGTTTCTCCCAGGCGTCGCAGATCCACATCAAGGATCGCCACATCCGAGGCCAGAAGCGGCGGGTCGAGCATCGGCGCTTCAACGAGAGCTTCATGCAGCACGCCTCGACGTCGCCGTTCTATCCGCTGTTCGCCTCGCTCGATGTCGGCGCGCAGATGATGAAGGGCCGCTCCGGCGAAGTGCTGTGGGACGATACGATCCGGCTTGGCATCGAGCTGCGCAAGAAGATCCGCGCGGTGCGGAGGGAGTTCGAGGAGAAGGAGGCGCGGGCGGAGCGGCGCTGGTTCTTCGATCCGTTCGTGCCCGATCGGGTGACGATCGCGGACGCCGCCCGTGAAGGCGCGGTGCACGACGTCGCCTGGGAGGCCGTGAGCACCGACCAGCTCGCGACCGACCCGGCATTCTGGCAGATCGCGCCGGGCGCGGCCTGGCACGGCTTTGCCGATATGGCGCCTGGCTTCGCCATGACCGACCCGAACAAGCTGACGCTGCTGACGCCGGGCTTCGACCGCGCCACCGGCCGCTATGCCGAGCACGGCGTGCCGGCGCCGGTGGTGGCGCAATATCTGCGCGAGAACCGCATTGTTCCGGAAAAGAACGATCTCAACTCGCTGCTGTTTCTGCTGACGCCAGGCGTTGAGGCGAGCAAGGCCGGTACGCTGATCAGCGGCCTTGTCGCGTTCAAGAAGCTGCACGACGACAACGCGCCGCTCGACGAGGTGATCCCGGAATTCAGCCGGCGCCGGCCCGCGCGCTATGCCGGGGTCCGGCTGCGCGATTTGTGCGGGCAGATGCACCGGTTCTTCCGCGAAGCCGATGTCAGCGCGCTGCAGGCCAAGCAGTTTCTGCCCGAACATCTACCCGAGATCGCGATGTCCCCGCACGATGCAGCGCGCTGCCTGGTCCGCAACGACGTCGACTATCTGCCGATCAGTCAGATCGCGGGCCGGATCGCCACCACGCCGTTCGTGGTCTATCCGCCGGGGATCGCGACCATCGTGCCCGGCGAGCGGCTGAGCGAGCGAGCCAAGCCGATGCTCGATTACTTGCAGATGTTCGAGCGCAGCTTCAACGAATTCCCCGGCTTCGAAGTCGAGATCCAGGGCGTCTATCGCGAGTTCGACGAATCGGGCCGGATTCGTCTCTACACCTATGTCGTGGCCGAATAACCTGCCGTCTCCTGGAGTTGCCGTGGACGCCGCTTCGCCGATCCTGATCCGCTCCTCGCACGACGGCGACGTCGAGGCGATGCTCGACATCTATCGCTATTACATCCGGCGCGGCCTCGATGAGGGGATCGACGACCACGGCACGCCGCAGCCGGACGATCTGAAAGAGCGGCGCAAGAACTTGCGCAATCGTCGCTTCCCGCATCTGGTGGCGATCCGTGGTGAGACGGTTGTCGGCTACGCTTATGTGGTGCTGTTCCGGAAGAGGCCAGCCTATCGCTACACTCTCAAACACTCGATCTATGTGCATCCGGATCACCTCGGCAGCGGCATCGGCCGGCTATTGATGCACGAGCTGATCGATGCCTGCGCCGCGGCGGGCTTCCGGCAAATGATCGGCTATATCGACGCCGACAACGCCGCTTCGCTCGGTCTGCACCACAGCTTCGGCTTTGCCACAGTGGGGCGGCTGCCCGGCGTTGCCTATCGCTACGGCCGCTGGGCCGATACGGTGATGGTGCAGCGATCGCTCGGTGCGGGTGCGACCACGCCTCCTGTGGTTTGATCAGAGCTCGATCCGACAAGCTCCCTCTCAGGTTGCGCGCTTCAGAGTGAGGTCACGTCCGGCTTCTGAAACGTCAACGTGATCAGCGCGCCGCCGCCCGGAGCGTCGGCAACATCGATGGCGCCGCCGTGTTCGTCGACGACAGCTTTGACGATCGCAAGCCCGAGTCCGGCGCCATCGCTGCGGGCGCGGTCGCCGCGCCAGAACCGCTGAAAGATCATGCCGCGGTCGGCCTCGGCGATGCCGGGGCCATGATCGCGTACCGCCACGCTGGGCCCCGCTGCATCGACCTCGATCATCACCTCGGTGCCGGGTGGTGTATGGCGGATCGCATTGTCGACGAGGTTGCGCAGCGCGCGCCGGATCATCTCGGCGTTGCCCCGCACAGGGACGGGATGATCACCGCCGCGCAGGCCGATCTCCTTGCCGGCCGCGAGCGCGGCCGGCGCGACGGTCTCAATCAGTTCGGTTGCGATCTCGACGAGGTCGACGGCTTCGTCCGGATCGACCCGCATCACGTCCATCTCGGCCACATCGAGCAATTGCGACACGATCCGGCTCATCGCGGCAAGGTTGCGCTGCAGGTCTGTTCCTGACGGCTTCGGCTGCAACGTTTCGATCCGCGCGCTGAGGATCGCGAGCGGTGTCCGCAATTCGTGGGCGGCATCAGCAGTGAAGCGGCGCTGTTCGTTGAAGCCGTGTTCGAGCCGATCGAACGCCTGATTGACCGCGCTGACCAGCGGCCGGATTTCGCTGGGAATGCCCTGCATCGGCAGTCGGATATCGGTGCGGCTCGGGGTGATGCCGGCGGCGCGCTCCGAAGCATCGACCAGGGGGCGGATCGCGCGCCGGAAGATCACGATGTCGAAGGCGAGCAGCAGCAGCAGGATGGGGAGGACGATCCAGCCGGCGCGATGGAAGAAGTTTGCCGCAATGTCGTCGATGATGACGTCGCCGTTCGACAGGTCTTCCACCACCTGGATCGTCAGCGTCCGGTCGCCAATCCGTCGTTCGATACTGTCACCGGACAGGCCGCTGGAGCCGGTGACGACCCCGAACCACGAAGCGCGATCGGCGGATCGGCGCGGCGGCAGCAGCGGTTTGCGGTCCGGGTTCGAGCTGAACAGCACCTTGCCGGAGCTGTCGACCACCGCATAGGCATAGCGGCCGTAGGCGGCCGAATACACATCGCGCAGGTCCTGCGGGAGGGTGAGGCTGAGCTGTCCGTCCGGGCCGACACTGAGGTGCTCGGCAACCACCTCGGCCTGGCGTCGCATGGCGTCGCCGTGCAGGCGGTCGATCTCGCGGTTGAGCAGGCAGAACAGGATCAGCGGCAGCACCACCGCGGTGATCGTCAGCGCCACCACATGCAATAGCAGGATGCGGGCGGCGAGGGAGTCGCGCCGGAACACTTACTTGATCTCCGACAGCAGATAGCCGACGCCTCGGATCGTCCGGATCTGCACCGTGGCGCCGAGCTCTTCGAGCTGCTTGCGCAGCCGCGAGACATAGACCTCGACCGCGTTCGACGCGACGTCGCCGCCGAGCCCGAACATCTGATCCTCCAGCGTCTTCTTCGGCACCACGCGGCCCTGCCGGCGCAGCAGCAATTCGAGCACGTTGAGCTCACGACCAGATAGGAGGCGAGGCTCGCCGTCGATCAGGATCTGGCGGCCTTCGGTATCGAAGGTGAGATTGCCGAGCGACAGCGAGCGGCCGAGCAGATGCCCCGGCCGACGCAGGATGGCCTCGATCCGCGCCACCATTTCCTCGATCGCGAACGGCTTGACCAGGTAGTCGTCGGCACCGGCCTTCAGGCCGGAGACGCGGTCCTGCACGCCGCTGCGCGCGGTCAGCACCAGCACCGGGATCGATTCATGGCCGGCCCGCAGCTCGCGCAACAGCGACATGCCGTCGCCGTCCGGCAAACCGAGATCGAGCGCCATAGCGACGTAGTTCACCAATGCGAGGGCAGCGCGCGCATCCTCGACGCCGCTGACGACATCGACATCGTAGCCGGCGGCGTTGACGCCCCGTGAAATCAGGTCCGCCAGCTCGAGGTTGTCTTCGACGATCAGGAGGCGCATCGCGGGGCAAACGAGATTGTGACGATCGGGACTTGTGCGTCGTACCACGTGTAAGCAGTGAGCGTACAGCGGGCAAATCCGGAAATAATTGGTAATTTTGCGAGGACAGCGGAGCCGTGTCAGGTTGGTGTAAGCTCGGTCTGCTAACCACAGCGAAGGCGTCCGGAAACGGCCGATCTGTTCGACTGCGGGGCGCAGATGCAGCACAGCTGGAAGACACCGATTTTTGCTGCAGCGACCGCGGTTCTCGTGGCGGCTGGGTGCGCTGGGCTAGCGATGCGCTCAGGCGATCTCGTGGGATCGGCATGTGCGCAGCCGGCGGATACGAGCCGGGATGGCATCGATCTCGCCCAGCAGACGATCGCGCTCTCAGCCAAGCAGGTCGAGGCGATCACCATCGAACCGGTCGAGCAGCGCGAATTCCGTATTACCAAGGACGCGCTGGGGTCGATCGCCTACAACGAGAATCTGCTGGTGCAGGTGTTCACGCCCTATGCCGGACGGATCATCGACACCTTCTTCAATCTCGGCGACGAGGTGAAGAAAGGCGCGCCGCTGTTCACCATCGACAGTTCCGACTTGCTGCAGGCGGAGTCGACGCTGCTGGCGACCGCCGGCGTGCTCGAGCTGCAGAACCGGAATCTCAACCGCGTGCGCCAGCTACTCAAGACCGGCGGTGCGCCGCAGCGCGATGTCGATCAGGCGACGTCCGATCAACAGACCGCCGAGGGCAATCATAAGGCCGCGCGCGACGCGGTGCGCATCTTCGGCAAATCGGAGGCCGAGATCGACCGCATCATCGTCGAGCGGCATGTCGACTCCACCTTGATCGTGCGCAGCCCGGTGGACGGGCAGGTGACCGCACGCAACGCAGCGCCCGGCCTCTACGTGCAACCCGGCAGCGCGCCTGCGCCGCTGACACTCGCCAATCTGTCGATCAAATGGATGGTGGCGAACGTTGTCGAGACCGATGCGCCGGCCTTCCGGCTCGGTCAGCCGGTTGAGGCGCGGGTGGCAGCCTATCCCGGCCAGGTGTTTCGCGGCCGGGTGACGGCGCTCGGCAGCAGCATCGATCCAAGTTCGCACCGCCAGTTGGTCCGCTCCGAGATCGACGACCCGGCCAATCTGTTACGTCCCGGCATGCTGGCCAACTTCACCATCGAGGTGGCAAAGCCGGTGACGTCGCCCGCGGTGCAGCTCGACGCGGTCGTTCGCGAGGGCGACGGCACCATGGCGGTTTGGGTGACACGCGACCGTCGCAGCTTCCAGCGCCGGCTGGTCAAGATCGGCCTGGCGCAAAACGGCCGCCGCCAGATCCTCGACGGTGTCGCGCCGGGTGAGCTGGTGGTCGGGACCGGCGCGATCTTCCTCAGCAACAAGCTCGCGAACGCCGCGAGCGGCTGATCGACAGCAAAAGCCGGCGGCCCTCATCGTGTTCAAAAGCATCATCGAGTTCGGCCTGACCCGCAAGGCCATCATCGTGCTGGCGCTGATCGTGTTCTGCGGTGCTGGCATCGCGGCGTTCACCCGGCTCAACGTCGAAGCCTATCCCAATCCCGCGCCGGTGATCCTCGAGATCACTGCCCAGGCCGCTGGGTTGTCTGCCGAGGAGATGGAGAAGTACTACACCATCCCGATGGAGGTCGGGTTGTACCCTACGCCCGGCGTGGTCAATATCCGTTCGACATCGTTCTACGGCCTGTCTTTCGTCCGCGTCACCTTTGCCTACGGTGTCGACTACTATTTCGCGCTGACGCAGGCGGCCAATTCGATCCAGCAGAACATCTCGCTGCCGAACAATCTGGTGCCGACCATTCAGCAGTCGAGCCTGGTCGGCGAGATCTTTCGCTATCAGCTGGTCGGGCCGCCGAACTACGGCCTGACTAACCTGCGCACCGTGCAGGACTATATCGTGGCGCGGCGGCTGATGACGGTGCCCGGTGTGGTGCAGATCAACGCCTGGGGCGGCACCACCAAGCAGTTCAACGTCGATGCAGATCTGCAGAAGCTGGAAGCCTACAACATCACCGTGCCGCAGATGGTGTCGGCGCTCGGCAACTCGAACCTCAATGTCGGTGCGCGAGAGATCACCATCGGCCAGCAGTCGGTCAACATTCGCGGGATTGGACTGGTCGATTCCGGTGGCGATGATTCCATCGCCAATGGCTACAAGGTCCAGGACATCGAAAACGTCGTGCTGACCCAGTCGGGCGGGCTGCCGATCCAGATCAAGGATGTCGCCAAGGTTTCGGTCGGCTATGTGCCGCGGCTCGGCATCGCCGGGCGAGACAGCAGCGACGATGTCGCCGCCGCGATCGTGGTGATGGGGCGGACCCAGCACACCAACGACATCGTGCCGAAGGTCGAGGAGGAGGTCGCCAAGCTCAACCGCGACGGCAGCCTGCCGCCCGGCGTCAAGATCGTGCCGTATTACGATCGCGGCGCGCTTGTGGCGGTGACCACCCGGACGGTGCTGCACAATCTGATCGTCGGGTGCCTCTTGGTGTTCCTGATCCAATGGATCTTTCTCGGAGATCTGCGCAGCGCGCTGATCGTCAGCGCCAGCATTCCGTTCGCGCTGTTCTTCTCGATCATCATCCTGGTGCTGCGCGGCGAGGATGCGAACCTGTTGTCGCTCGGCGCGGTCGATTTCGGCATCATCGTCGATTCTGCCGTGATCATGATGGAGAACATCTTCCGCAACTTGCAATCGCCGGCCGAGCAGCAACGCCGGATGCTGGCGCAGCTGCAGCAGAGCGGTGCCGGCACGGGCGAGCCGCAGGTGTGGACCGATCGGTTGCGGCTGATTTTCCTCAGCGCGCTGCAGGTCGACAAGGCAGTGCTGTTCACCGCCGCGATCACGGTGACGGCGTTCGTGCCGCTGTTCACCATGCAGGGCGTCGAAGGCCAGATCTTCGGACCGATGGCGCGCACCTACGGCTATGCGCTGGCGGGCGCGCTGATCTCGACTTTCACGATCACGCCGGTGCTAGCCTCGCTCCTGCTGCCGAAGACGATCGAAGAACACGAGACCGCGATCGTGCGCGGTCTGCGCCGCGCGTATGAGCCGGTGCTGCGCTGGTCGCTTGGACGTACCAAGGTCGCTGCTGTTGCTGGCCTGGTGTTCCTTTGTGTCGCGGGCTTGGCGGCGAGCCGTCTCGGCAGTGAGTTTCTGCCGGCGTTGGAGGAAGGCAATTTCTGGATCCGGGCCGCGATGCCGCCGACCATGTCACTCGATGCCGGCACAAGTTACGTGCGCAAAATGCGCGAGATCCTGCTGCGGCATCCTGAAGTCATCACCGTGGTGTCGCAGCACGGCCGGCCTGACAACGGCAGCGACGCCTCGGCGTTCTCCAACGTCGAGCTGTTCGCGCCGGTCAAACCGTTCTCGGAATGGCCGGCCGGCCTGACCAAGGAGATGCTGGCGGAGCAACTGCAGAAGGAGTTCGACGCCGAGCTGCCGGGCGTCACCTTCAACTTCTCACAGTACATCCAGGACAACATCGAGGAGGCGCTGTCCGGGGTGAAGGGCGCCAACTCAGTCAAGATTGTCGGTCCGAACCTGCAGGTGCTGGAGCAGCTTGCCGGGCAGGTTGAGCGGGAGATGGCCAAGGTGCGCGGCGTCACCGACGTCGGCGTGTTCCATCTGCTCGGCCAGCCCAACCTCAACATCAAGGTCGATCGCGAACGCGCCGCGCGCTACGGCCTCAACACCGGTGACGTCAATTCGGTGATCCAGGCGGCGGTCGGCGGCAGCATCGCCACCACGGTGCTCGAAGCTGATCGGCAGTTCGGCGTCGCGGTGCGGCTCGACCCGAAGTTTCGTGAAAGCGTCGATGCGGTGCGCGAGCTGAAGATCGCTTACGCGACGCCGAGCGGCGTCAACGCCTACATCCCGCTCAGCGAAGTCGCAACCATCTCGCTCGACACCGGCGCGTCCTTCATCTACCGCGAGAGGAGCCAGCGCTACATTCCGATCAAGTTCAGCGTCCGTGGCCGCGACCTCGGAGGCACCGTCGCCGAGGCACAGCAGCGGGTCAACGATGCGGTGCAGCTGCCACCCGGCTATCGGTTGATATGGTCCGGCGAGTTCGACAATCTGCAGGATGCCAAAGCGCGGTTGATGATCGTGGTGCCGATCACGCTGCTGCTGGTGTTCGTGTTGCTGTATGCGCTGTTCAATACGCTGCGCGACAGCCTGATTGCGTTGCTCGGCATTCCGTTCGCGGCGGGCGGCGGCGTCATCGCGCTCTATCTGTCCGGGCTGGAATTCAGCGTCTCGGCTGCGATCGGCTTCATCTCGCTGCTCGGCGTCGCGGTGATGGACGGCATCCTCAACATCACTTACTTCCGCGAGCTGCGCGCCAGCGGCGTGAGTGTTGCCGACGCGGTCAGACAGGCCTCCGAGCAACGGATGCGGCCGATGCTGATGACGGCGCTGTCTGCCGGCGTCGGGTTGTTTCCGGCGGCGCTCTCGCACGACATCGGCAGCCAGGTGCAGCGGCCGCTGGCGACCGTTGTGGTCGGTGGCATGTTCATCGGCCCGCTGTTGCTGCTGGCGGTGGCACCGGCGTTGCGCAAGCTCGCTTTTGCTCGCGAGGAGGCGGGGCGGACCAGCGCTACTCCCCAGGCTGCACCCGAGGGAGAGCCATGATGCTGCGTCGGCTGGGCGCCCTCGGCACGTGCATCTGTCTCGCCGGCTGTGCGGTCGGGCCGAATTTCGTGCAGCCGCCGTCGCCCGAGGTCGATCGCTATACGGCGGCTTCCTTGCCGGCGACGTCACCAGGGAAGGCGCAGCCTTTCGTGGTCGCCGAGGATGTGCCGACCCGCTGGTGGTCGGCATTCCGCTCCGAGCCGCTCGACCGGCTGGTGCGCGCGACGGTCGTGCGCAATCCGACCCTGCAGGCGGCGGATGCCGCGATCAAGGTGGCGCACTTCAATGCACTGGCGCAGCGCGGGCTGTTCTTTCCGCAGGTCAGCGCAAGCTATGGTCCATCGACGCAATTGTCGTCGAACAACGAAGCCTCCGATGCGCCGCAGCAGCGGCTGTCGCTGCACACCGCGCAGCTCAACATCGCCTACACGTTCGATGTCTGGGGCGGGAACGCACGCGCGGTGGAGAGCCTCGACGCCGTCACTGAGCAGCAGCAGTTTCTGCTGGAGGCGACTCATTTGACGCTCACCGCCAATGTCGTCACCGCGGCGATCGGGGAAGCCTCGCTGCGCGGTCAGATCGCTGCCACCAAGAAGATCGTAGCGATCGAGCGCGACATCCTCGGCATCCTGAAATCACAGTTCGAAGCAGGGCAGGCTGCGCAGGTCGATGTCCTCACCCAGGAGGCGGCGCTTGCCCAGGTCGAGCAGACGTTGCCGCCGCTGGAGAAGCAGCTCGCGATTCAGCGCGACCTGTTGACCGCCCTGGCCGGCAACTATTCGGCTGCGCAGGTTCCGGAGCGCTTTGAGCTGGCGCGTCTCAGTCTGCCACACAACATCCCGGTGCTGGTGCCGAGCACGTTGGTGCGGCGGCGGCCGGACGTACGGGCTGCGGAGGCCAATCTGCACGCGGTGAGCGCGCAGGTTGGCGTTGCAGTGGCGGCGCGCCTGCCGAATATCAGTGTCGGCGCCAGCACGGCTGGTGCCAGCGCGACCAACTTTGCGCAACTGTTCGCGCCCGGCACCGGGTTCTATCTGCTGGCCGCCAATGCCACCCAGCCGATCATCGACGGCATGACCTTGCTGCACAAGCAGCGCGCTGCGGAGGCAGCGCTCGAGCAAGCCGATGCGCAGTATCGCCAGGCGGTGATCTCGGCACTGCAGAATGTCGCAGACGCGCTGCAGAGCCTGCAGCACGATGCAGCCCTGGTGCGCGCTGCTGCCAAATCAGAGGCGGCAGCAAAGGCCAGCCTCGACATCATCCGCAAGCAGCTTGCGCTCGGGCAGGTCAATCAGGTTGTCGTCCTGAACGCGCAGCAGACCTACCTCAACGCTTCGATCGCGCATGTTCAGGCCGAGGCGACGCGCCTGTCGGATGCGGCCGCGCTGTTTATGGCGATTGGAGGAAGCTGGCCGGCGGGATGTGGAACCGATTGGCGGAGCTGCGTGCTCGACGATCTGCCGATCACGGCTGCCTTGCAGTAGGCTCGAAAGAGCAGGTGGGTTCCCGAGCTGCGACAGATCGATCCGCCGCGACTTTGTTATGTTATTGCGGATCGACACGAATGCGAGCCGCGTGCTATCCGCTTGCCTCGACCCGTGAGAGCCATCGTGACGTTGATCGCCCGCATCTTCCAGCATCGGCTGCTGCGCGTTTCGCGCCAGGCCGTCGCTATGGCCGTGCTGGTGATGTATCTGCTCGCGGGCGCCCTGCACGGGCTGTGCGATCTCGATCTGACCACCGGTTCCCCGACCTCGATCGTCACGCTGCCGTCGCAAGGCGGCGACCATTCGGACAATGTCCTCGCGGCCGATCACCACTGCCACGGTTGCTTCTCGGTGTCGCTGCCGAGCCCGAACGTCGTCGCGACCGCGTCCGAGCTCGTTTCCGCGCCCGTACGACATGAAGACGCCGAGCGCCACAGCGTTCAGCGTGGAATCGAACCTCCGCCACCAAAATCCCTGATCTGAACATGACCGCTGGGCGCCACGCGCCCTCAATCCGTCGTTCGTCAGGTCTTCATCATGTTGTCTTCGATCGCCACGCGGCTCGCGTGTGCGGCCGTCTTGCTCGCTGGCTGTGTGCTGGCGGAAGAGGCCCGTGCGCAAACGCTGACTATGGGCAACGCGCTGCAGCGCGCCCTCAACGCCAGTCCGCGGCTTACCGCCGCCGAACGTGACGTCGGCATCGCGCGGGGCCAGCGCATTCAATCCGGCGCGCTGATCAATCCGGAGATCTCTTACGAGCAGGACAATTCGTTCGGCTCCGGCACCTATCGCGGCACCCGGTCTGCGGAGTCGACGCTGCAAATCAGCCAGATGTTCGAGCTGTGGGGCAAGCGCGACGCCCGCGTCGCCGCCGGGCAGGCCGGACTCGATGCCGCCTCCATTGGTCGCCAGGCGGTGCGGCTCGAAGTGCTGTCCGAGACCGCGATCGCCTTCGTCACGGTGCTCGGGCTGCAGCGGCGCATTCAGATCCTCGACGAGCAGATCGCCGCGATCGACGCGATCACGCCGCTGCTGCAGCGCCGCGTCGAAGCCGGCGCGTCGTCGGTGGCGGAGACCGGCCGAGCGGAGGTCGCTTCCGCGCTGGTGAAGGCGGATCGCGAGCGCACCCGGTCGGCGCTCGCTACAGCCCGCCGCGAGCTCGCGATCCTGATGGGCGACACGGCGGCGAAGTTTGCCGCGGTCTCCGGCCGTCTCGAGGCGATCGGCAAACCGCCGGCGTTCCAGTCAGTGATCGCGGCGATCGACGCCAATCCGCAACTGGTGCGCTGGAAGGCGGTATATGCGCAGCGCAACGCCGAACTTTTGCTGGCGCGGCTCAAGCCGTATCCGGACGTCACCGTGGCGGCCGGCTGGCGCCGCTACAACGAGACCGGCGACAACGCCGTCCGCTTGTCGGTGTCGGTGCCGATCCCGCTGTTTGATCAGAACCAGGGCAACATCCTGTCGGCGCAGGAGAGTCTGGCCAAGACTGCGGCCGAACGACAGGCCAATCGCAATACGCTGATCGTGATCGCGGGACGCGCCTACGACTCGCTGCAAGGCTCACTGCGCGAGCTGGCGATCCTGCGCGATACCGCGATCCCGAAAGCGAGGGATGCCGCCGCCGCGATCTCCGAAGGCTACGGCCAGGGACGCTATTCGCTGCTCGAGGTGCTCGATGCCCAAGGCAGTGTCGCGCAGGCGCGGCTGCGCGAGCAGGAGGCACAGCAGAATTTCCATGTCGCCGTCGCCACCATCGAGGGGCTGGTCGGGAATCCGTTCGCATTGGCGCGGGGAGGCGCGCGATGATGAAACCGTTGATGTTGATCTGCGGTGCCGCCGCGATGTTTGCGCTCGGCGCCGCTGTTTCTGCTTACGCGCCGATCGGGTCGCGCGAGCCGGCGCAGCAGGCCGGAAAGGACTCGAAGGGACATAATCACGCTGCGGGCGAGAAGGGGCATGATCACGGCGGCCACGATGAGGAGGGCGCGGTCGAGATGAGCGACGCCAAGGTCGCTGCCTCGGGCATCGAGATCCGCACCGCCAAGGCTGAGACGCTGCACGAGTCGCTGGTGCTCAACGGTATCCTGCAGCCCAATCAGGAGACGCTGGTTCAAGTCACGCCGCGGTTCCCCGGCGTGGTCCGCGAGATCAGGAAGCGGATCGGCGACACGGTCGAGAAGGGCGAGCTGCTCGCCAAGATCGAAAGCAATCAGAGCCTCAGCGTGTACGAGATGCGCGCGCCGATCTCCGGCACCGTGATCGACCGGCAGATTTCGCTCGGCGAATACGCGTCCGAACAGAAGCCGGCCTTTACCGTTGCCGACGTCTCCACCGTGTGGGTCGACCTCTCGGTGCATCGGCGCGATCTGCCGCGGGTGCGGATCGGCGACAAGATTCTGATCGACGTTGCCGACGGCGGCCAGCCGATCGAGGCGAGCCTGTCCTACATCTCGCCGGTCGGCAGCAGCGATACCCAGAGCGCGCTCGCCCGCGCCGTGGTGCCAAACGACGCGATGCGCCTGCGCTCCGGCCTGTTCGTATCGGCGCGATTGATCCTCTCCGTCAAGCCGGTGCCGTTGGCGGTGCGAGCCTCGGCGATCCAGACCGTCGAGAACCGCAGCGTCGTGTTTGTCCGCAGCGGTGACAAGTTCGAGGTCCGCGATGTCGAGCTCGGCGCGCGGGATGCGGAGAACGTCGAGATCGTGTTCGGCCTGCTCGACGGCGACCGCTACGCCGCGGCTAACAGCTTCGTCGTGAAGGCCGAGCTCGGCAAGGGATCGGCGTCGCATGAGCACTAATGTAAGTCTGCTGATCGCCGAGGCCGCGCATGATTGACAAGGTGCTCGCCTTCTCCGTTCGCCAGCGTTGGCTGGTCATGATCGGCGCGCTGATGATGGCCGCGTTCGGCGCCTGGAACTTCACCCGCCTGCCGATCGACGCGGTTCCGGACATCACCAACGTCCAGGTCCAGATCAACACCAATGCACCCGGCTATTCGCCGCTTGAGGTCGAGCAACGGATCACGTTCCCGATCGAGACCGCGATGGGCGGGCTGCCGAACCTCCTCAATACGCGGTCGCTGTCGCGCTACGGGCTGAGCCAGGTCACCGTGGTGTTCAAGGACGGCACCGACATCTATTTTGCCCGCCAACTGGTAAACGAGCGCGTGCAGCGCGCGAAGGACGCGCTACCGACCGGAATCGAGACCGCGATGGGACCGGTCTCGACCGGGCTCGGCGAAATCTACATGTACACCGTGGAGGCCAAGCAGGGGGCGACGCGCGCCGACGGCAAGCCATTTACACCCAGCGACCTGCGCACCGCGCAGGACTGGATCATCAAGCCGCAACTGCGCAATGTCCCAGGCATCAACGAGGTCAATACCATCGGCGGCTTCGCCAAGCAGTTCCACGTGCTGCCCGATCCGGCGAAGCTGATGGCCTACCGCCTCAGCTTCCGCGATGTGATGACGTCGCTCGCCGCCAACAATGCCAATGTCGGCGCCGGCTACATCGAGAAGAACGGCGAGCAGTATCTGGTACGCACGCCGGGGCAGGTCAGCGACGTCGAGGAGATCCGGCAGATCGTGATCGGCTCGCGCAGCGGCGTGCCTGTGCGGATCATGGACGTTGCGGAGGTGAAGGAAGGCACCGATTTGCGCACCGGCGCCGCGACCCTGAATGGCCAGGAGGTCGTGCTCGGCACCGCAATGCTGCTCATTGGTGAAAACGGCCGCACCGTGGCACAGCGGGTTGCCGCGAAGCTGCTGCAAATCGAGAAGTCTTTGCCGGAAGGCATGTCGCTGCGCGCAGTTTACGACCGCACCCACCTGATCGACGCCACCATCGCGACGGTGGAGAAAAATCTGGTCGAAGGCGCGCTCTTGGTGATCGCGGTCCTGTTCCTGATCCTCGGCAATTTCAAAGCGGCGTTCGCCACCGCGCTGGTGATCCCGCTGGCGATGCTGTTCACCATCACCGGGATGTTCGAGAACAAGGTCAGCGCCAATCTCATGAGTCTGGGCGCAATCGACTTCGGCATCATCATCGACGGTGCGGTGATCATCGTCGAGAACTGCCTGCGGCTGCTGGCGCATGAGCAGAAGCTGCGAGGACGGTTGCTGACCCGCCAGGAACGGTTCGACACCATCATCGCCGGCTCGCGCGAGGTGATCAAACCGAGCCTGTTCGGTACGCTGATCATCGCGGTGGTGTATCTGCCGGTGCTGACGCTGACCGGCGTCGAAGGCAAGATGTTCACGCCGATGGCGCTGACCGTGCTGATGGCGCTCCTGGGCGCCAGCCTGCTGTCGATGACGTTCGTGCCCGCCGCGGTAGCGCTGCTGGTCACCGGCAAGGTGTCGGAGAAAGAGAACTGGTTCATGCGGCTGGCGCACCGGGCGTATCTGCCGCTGCTCGATCTGGCGATCCGGCTGCGAGGGCTCGTCGTCGTGGGTGCGGTGGCGCTGGTCGTGGTGAGCGGCTATGCGGCGACGCGGATGGGCGGCGAGTTCATTCCGAGCCTCGACGAAGGTGACGTCGCGATCCAGGCGATGCGTATTCCCGGGACCAGCCTGACACAATCGCTGGACATGCAGATCGCGCTGGAGAAACGCATCCTGGCGATCCCGGAGGTGAAGGACGTGTTCGCCCGCACCGGCACCGCTGAGGTTGCGACCGATCCGATGCCGCCGTCGATCTCCGACGGTTACGTGATGCTGAAGCCGCGTGAGCAGTGGCCAGATCCGAAGAAGCCCAAGGCTGAGGTCGTCGAGCAGATCGAATTGGCGGCCGAGCAGGTGGCGGGCAGCCTGTACGAGCTGTCGCAACCGATCCAGTTGCGCTTCAACGAACTGATTTCCGGCGTGCGCAGCGACGTGGGCGTGAAGATCTTCGGCGACGATCTCGACGTGCTGACCCAAGTCGCGGGTCAGGTGCAGTCGGTGCTGCAGACCATCAGGGGGGCGGCCGACGTCAAGGCCGAGCAGGTCGCCGGGCTGCCGGTACTGACGGTGAAGCTCGACCGCAAGGCGCTGGCGCGGTTCGGCATCAGCGTCGCCGAGGTGCAGAACCTGGTTGAGATCGCGGTCGGCGGCAAATCGGCCGGGCTGGTATTCGAAGGCGACCGCCGCTTCGACCTTGTTGTCCGGCTGCCGGATGAGATCCGCACCAATATCGAGGCGATCAAGGCGCTGCCTATCCCACTGCCTCCGGCCGAGGGGCAGGCGAAACCGACACCGGCTGCGTTCGGCACCTCGCCGCTGTCCCAGATGCGCTACGCACCGCTGTCCGAGCTTGCCGAGATCGTGGTGGCGCCGGGGCCGAACCAGATCAGCCGTGAAGACGGCAAGCGTCGTATCGTGGTCTCCGCCAACGTCCGCGGCCGTGACCTCGGTTCGTTCGTCGGCGAGGCGCAGCAACTGATTGCCGACAAGGTCAAGCTGCCCGCGGGCTATTGGATCGGTTGGGGCGGGCAGTTCGAGCAGCTCGTCTCGGCGACCCAGCGCCTGACCATCGTGGTGCCGATCGCGCTGTTGCTGATCTTCCTGCTGCTGTTCATCAGCTTGGGCTCGGCAGCGGATGCGCTGCTGGTGTTCAGCGGCGTGCCGCTGGCGCTCACCGGCGGCGTCTTCGCGCTGCTGCTGCGCGACATTCCGCTGTCGATCAGCGCCGGCATTGGCTTCATCGCGCTGTCCGGCGTCGCGGTGCTGAACGGCCTTGTGATCATCACCTTCATCGAACGGCTGCGCGGCGAAGGACGCAAGATCGTCGAGGCGGTGCGCGAAGGCGCGCTGACGCGCTTGCGCCCTGTGATGATGACCGCGCTGGTGGCTTCGCTTGGCTTCGTGCCGATGGCGCTCGCCACCGGCGCCGGCGCCGAGGTGCAGCGACCGCTGGCTACCGTGGTGATCGGCGGGATCGTGTCGTCGACCATGCTGACGTTGCTGGTGCTGCCGGCGCTCTACATCCTGTTCCGCCGTGAAACTGCCACTGCGGGCACCGACGCGACGAATGTCCCTGCCACTGAAGGAGATCACCGATGAAGAAGATGCTGATTGTCGCCGTCGCGCTGTCGTTCGTCGCACCGGCGCTGGCGCAACACGATCACCACAAGGGGCCGAACGGGGGCACGGTCGAAGATGTCGCCGGCGTGCATGTCGAGATGGTCGCCTCGGGCAAGACGGTGACATTCAACGTCTTCGACGAGGTCAACAAGCCGCTGCCGACTGAGGGCTTTTCCGGCGCGGCATTACTGATCTCTGGAAGCGAGCGCGAGACGCTGCCGCTCACCGCGACCGGCACGGCGCTGAAGGCAGAATCCAAGTCCGACATCGCCAAAGGCGCCTCGGTCAGCCTGACGCTGAAGACGGTGGACGGCAAGACCGGGCAGGCGAAGTTCAAGCCCTGAGGCGATTCGGGCGTGCGCCCAAGCAGCGGCTGGAAGGTTGTTCCTGCAGTGGCGCGCGACTTATCCCAGCGCGGCTTCGCGATGGGGGACGTGGAGCGCCTTGCGAATGCTGACGCGCCAAGTCGCCGGTCCGTTCTCGAGATAATTCCAGCAAAAACTTCCCGGCCGCTTCACGTCGAAGAGATAACGGAGCGGCCGCGGGTCGTGATCGCTGACCAGCTCCAGTCCGCGCTCGGGAGTGAGCTGGTCGAACAGGCTGAACACGATCGGGTGGCGCAGCGGCCGGGGAAACAGCCTGACGTCGACGACGGTGGTGATTTGATCGGTCATGCATGCGTTATTGCCGCGACGGCGCCCACGATCGTTGTCGGGGCGCAAACAAAAGCGGCGATGTGACGCGCTCTCAGGACCGCTGCGAGTTTGCGAAGGTACGCAGGCGTGCGAGCCGGGCGATCGACGACGCTGCAAGGCTCTGCGCCAGCTCCAGACCGGCCTGGTCCGTGGCGCGGTCGGATTCGTCGAGATAGATCGAGGTCAGTTGCTCGGCATAGCGCACCACGCGTCGCGGCACGTCTCCCGCGGTTTCCGCGGTGCCAGGCAGCTCTGCGCTGAGAGCTGCAAGGTCGGCTGACGCAAGGCCGTTCGAAGACAGCAGCTTCTCTTGATCCGTCGCGGGCAAGGTCTGCGACCATCGGACGATCTCTTTCAACAGCAGGCTTTCCATCAGCGCGGCCGACGACATCTCGCTCGAAGAGGGCTCTGCCGCGTCGTCGCCGTTGCTGGTTCGCTCCGCGCGCCAAGCAAGCCGTCGTTCGCGCCGCAGCAGATCGGCATCGACCAGCGCTTCCCGTGCCATCGTCTCCGCCGCGATCCGCAGCTGGGAGGCTGCTGCGTGTGCGGCGACGTACGTCCAGAACACGAAGGCGCGTTGCCGATGCCGCACCGCGATTGCCCAAGCCTGATACGGCGTTGATAACGATGAGTCCGCAAGTTCGCTGAGTTCCGATTCTGGAACCAGATGATGCAGCGGTTCCGGCTCCAGTGTGGCGTCGATTTGCTTGCTGGGCAGCGCTGCGCGACGTAGCGTGAGCTCGACGATCCGATCCTGTTCGCGCTCGCGCAGTGTCTCGAACACGCAACGAACAGGCTCGATGGTGTGATCGCTGTCATCCGCCAGCGACGCCGCCATCTGATCATAGGCTGAGGCGGCATGTTCTGCCTGTGCCAGAGCAATCGCGTAGAGCTCGGCGAGATCCTTCACCGCGCGCGTCGGTGTCGATGTCAAGAGCGGGGTGTTACGCATGGTCGTCTCTGGTTGAGCAGTTTAGGCATTATGTGCCGAATTTGCGCTGGCGCAAATCGGTCTCTGTGTCGGCTGCTATCGAAAGCCGACCACGCAACTTCAGAACAACGGCGTTCTGTTCACTATTCGGAACCGGACCGTTGAGAAGATTGCGCCTTTTCCTTGCCGTGTTGACTCTTGCGCTCGCGTTTGTCGGCGGCGCTCAGCTTGCGCAAGCCGCGGGGCGTCTCGGCGAGTATCTGTCACGTGCAACGCCATCCGAACTAGTTCCTGGCGCCGATCGCTTCGGCCCGCTACAGGGCGATCCGGCGCTGGCGCCCGCGTATCAGGGTGACCGACTGCTCGGCTTCGCCTATCTGAATTCAGATTTCGTCAACTCGACCGGCTATTCCGGCAAGCCGATCCAGATGCTGATCGGCATCGACCCGAACGGCGTGATCACCGGCCTGAAGCTGGTCGATCACAAAGAGCCGATCGTGCTGGTCGGCATCCCGGAAGCCAAGATCCTCGGTGCTGTCAACAAGCTGATCGGAGCTGATCTGGCGCCGGTGGCGCGCGGCAAGGCCGCGGCGCCGCAGGTCGACATCGTCAGCGGCGCCACCGTCACCGTGCTGGTGATCGGCGATAGTATCGTCCGCTCTGCGACCAAGCTGATCAAGAGCGGCCGGATCGGCGGCGGGCAGGGCGAAGTTGCGCAGGCGCCGCCGGTCAGCAAGACCATCGATCTGGGCAAGAGCGAGGTGCGCGATTGGGAAAGCCTAGTCGGCGACGGTTCGGTGCGCCGGCTGCTGCTGACCAATGTCGACATCAATCAGGCGTTCGAGAAGTCTGGTAACCGCGAAGCGGCGGTTCGTCCCGAGCCCGGCGAGCCGACCGACACTTTCATCGAGCTTTACACGGCTGACGTCGGCGTGCCGACGATCGGACGCAGCCTGCTGGGCGACGATGGCTATCAGCGGCTGAAAGCGCGATTGCAGCCCGGACAGCAGGCGCTGGTGATCGCCGGCCACGGCACCTACTCGTTCAAAGGTTCCGGCTACGTGCGCGGCGGCATCTTCGACCGCATCGAGCTGATCCAGGACGGCAACAGCATCCGGTTCCGGGATCGGGACCACACCCGGCTTGGCGACCTCGCTGCCGAGGGCGCGCCGGATTTCCCGGAGATCGGGTTGTTTCTTGTGCCGAGCGAATTCGGCTTCGATCCGACCGAGCCATGGTCGCTGCAGCTCCTGGTGCAGCGCGTGATCGGAGCGCGCGATAAGGCGTTCCTTACCTTCGACCTCGGCTACACGCTGCCCGAAACTTATATCAAGCGCGTGCAGCGCGCCGTAACGGTCAGCGACACGTTGGCACCGGCAGCGGCTTCTGCGCCGGGGGCTGCGGCCACGGCCGCTTCGCCTTCGGCCGCCGCCGCCGATGCGGCGCAGGACGAACCTCTGTGGATGCGGATCTGGCGTGGCGATCTGGTGCGGATCGGCATTCTCGGTGTCGCACTGATAACGCTGACCCTGATCTTCTTCTTCCAGAACCAGTTGGTGCGCAGGCCGGCCGTGTACGTCTGGGTGCGGCGCGCTTATCTGACGTTCATTCTGGTTTGGCTCGGCTGGTACGCCAATGCGCAGCTTTCGGTTGTCAACGTTCTGACCTTCACCAATTCGCTGATCACCGGATTCAGTTGGGACTACTTCCTGTCGGCGCCTTTGATTTTTGTGTTGTGGGCGTCGGTCGCTGTGGCGCTGCTGTTTTGGGGCCGGGGGCCGTTTTGCGGTTGGCTGTGTCCCTTCGGGGCGTTGCAGGAGCTTCTCAACAACGTCGCCAAGGCGCTGAAGGTGCCGCAATTCGAGGTGCCGTGGAGCCTCCACGAGCGGCTCTGGCCGATCAAATACATCGTGTTCCTCGGCCTGTTCGGCCTGTCGATCTACTCGACCGCGGCCGCAGAGCATTTCGCCGAGATCGAGCCGTTCAAGACCTCGATCATCCTCAAATTCGCGCGGGAGTGGCCGTTCGTGCTCTACGCGGCGACGCTGCTGGCGGCCGGCCTGTTCGTCGAACGGTTCTTCTGTCGCTATCTGTGCCCACTTGGGGCGGCGTTGGCGATCCCCGGCCGGATCCGGATGTTCGAATGGCTGCGCCGCTGGCCGGAATGCGGCTCGCCATGCCAGCGCTGCGCCAAGGAATGCCCGGTGCAGGCGATCCACCCAGAAGGGCACATCAACGTCAACGAGTGCATCTACTGCATGCACTGCCAGGAACTGTATTTCGATGACCATCGCTGCCCGCACATGATTCAGCTGAGGCTGAAGCGGGAGAAGCGCGAAGCGCTATCTTCGACCTCGATGCGCGGTGGCAAAGGCCCGGCGACCGTCATTCTCGCCGGGGGCAAGCCGCTTGCTGCCCAGCCGGCGGGCGCAATCGAACTACCTCCAGCACCGTAAAACCCCAAGGAGAGCAACATGGGCGACCAGGATCACGAACACGGCCTTAGCCGACGAACGCTACTCGGAAGCAGTGCCGTCGCAGCCGGCGTCGGCCTCGTCGGCGGCGCCACCCTCGGCACCGGCGGCACGCTGATCGCCACTGCCGAAGCGCAGACCAAGCCGAGCAGCCCGGCGCGCCCGGCGATTCAGAAGAGCGAAGTCCATCCGGGCGAGCTCGACGAGTACTACGTGTTCTTCTCTAGCGGCCAGACCGGCGAGCTCCGGATCGTCGGTCTGCCGTCGATGCGTGAACTGATGCGGGTCCCGGTGTTCAACCGCTGCAGCGCCACCGGCTGGGGCCAGACCAATGAGAGCCTCAAGATTTTGACCGAGGGCCTGCTGCCCGAAAGCCGCGAGTTCCTGAAGACCCGTGGTGGCACCTATGTCAATGGCGACCTGCATCACCCGCATCTGTCGTTCACCGAGGGTACCTATGACGGCCGCTACGCCTTCATGAACGACAAGGCCAACACCCGTGTGGCGCGGGTCCGGCTCGACGTGATGAAGTGCGACAAGATCATCCAGCTGCCGAACCAGCACACCGTGCACGGCCTGCGCGTCCAGAAATATCCGCGCACCGGCTACGTGTTCTGCAACGGCGAAGACCGCGTTCCGCTGCCGAACGACGGCCACAACCTGAAGAAGACCAAGGACTACCACGCGATCTTCACCGCGGTCGACGGCGACACCATGAAGGTGGCCTGGCAGGTGATGGTCGACGGCAACCTCGACAACGTCGATGCCGACTACCAGGGAAAATACGCGTTCGCGACCTGCTACAACTCGGAGGAAGGTGTCACCGCCGCCGAAATGACCGCCAACGACCAGGACTGGGTGGTGATCTTCAATCTCAAGCGGATCGAAGAGGCGGTGAAGAAGGGCGACTTCAAGGAAATGGGTGGCGTACCGGTGATCGATGGTCGCCACGGCTCGCCCTACACCCGCTACGTGCCGGTGCCGAACGGCCCGCACGGCATGAACACCGCGCCGGACGGCATCCACATCGTCGCCAACGGCAAGCTGTCGCCGACCGTGACGGTGATGGACGTGCGGCTTTTCGACCAGCTGTTCGACGACAAGATCAAGCCGCGTGACGTCGTGGTCGCCGAGCCGGAGCTGGGCCTCGGCCCGCTGCACACTGCCTATGACGGCAAGGGCAACGGCTACACCACGCTGTTCATCGACAGCCAGATCTGCAAGTGGAACATCGATTTGGCCAAGCGCGCCTACAAGGGCGAGAAGGTCAATCCGATCATCGACAAGCTCGATGTGCACTATCAACCCGGCCACAACCACACCTCGATGGGCCAGACTAAGGAAGCCGATGGAAAGTGGCTGATCTCGCTGAACAAGTTCTCCAAGGACCGGTTCCTCAACGTCGGCCCGCTGAAACCGGAGAACGATCAGCTGATCGACATTTCCGGAGAGAAGATGAAGCTTGTGCACGACGGCCCGAGCTTCGCGGAGCCGCACGACGCAACCATTGTCCATCGCTCCAAAATCAATCCGATCTCGGTCTGGGATCGGGCGGATCCGATGTTCGCCGATGCGGTGAAGCAGGCTCAAGCCGACGGCGTGAAGCTGGAGGAAGACTCCAAGGTGATCCGCGACGGTGACAAGGTGCGGGTCTATATCGTGGCGACCGCGCCGAACTTCGGTCTTACCGAGTTCGACGTGAAGCAGGGCGATCACGTCACCGTTTATGTCACCAACATCGATACGGTCGAAGACCTCACCCACGGCTTCTCGATCGTCAACTACGGCATCCAGATGGAAGTCGCGCCGCATGCGACTGCGTCGGTGTCGTTCACGGCCGATCGTCCCGGTGTGTACTGGTATTACTGCTCCTGGTTCTGTCACGCCATGCACATGGAGATGAAGGGCCGCATGCTGGTCGAGCCGAGGAGCGTCTGAGCATGGCGATGACGGTTCTATCGACGATCGTGGTGGTGGCGGCGCTGTTCAGCGTCGCCGCGACCGGCGCGGCCTCGGCCGCGCGGATCGACGTCGTGCCGTCGTCGGATCTGCAGGCGGTGCTGAATGGCGCCAGCGACGGCGACACCGTCGCGCTGGCGCCTGGGGATTATCGCGGGCCGATCCGGATCGAGCGTAAGCTCGCCCTGATCGGCCAGCCCGGCGCTGGAGTGCTCGGGCATGGGCAGGGCAGCGTCATCACCGTGGTGGCGCCCGACGTCACGGTACGCGGCCTCGCGGTGCGCGGCTCGGGCCGCGATCCGCAAACGATGGACTCCGGGATCTTTCTGACCCAGACCGCCGAGCGGGCGCTGATCGAAGGCAATCGCCTCGAGGACAATTTGTTTGGCGTCAACGTCCACGGCGCCCGCGGATCGCGGGTCGCCCACAACACCATCGAGGGGCTGCGCGGCATCCGCCTGAACGATGCCGGCAACGGCGTACGCGTGTGGAATGCGCCGGATGTGGTCGTCGATGGCAACACCATCCGTTATGGCCGCGACGGCATCTTCTCGGTGACGAGCACCAAGGACCGCTTCATCAACAACCGGTTCGAGAAGGTGCGGTTCGCGGTGCACTACATGTACACCAACGACAGCGAGATCAGCGGCAACGTTTCGGTCGGCAATCACGGCGGCTACGCCATCATGTATTCCAACCGGCTGACGATCTTTGGCAACGTCTCCGAGCGTGACCGCGATTTCGGGCTGCTGCTCAACTATGCAAACTTCTCGCGGATCGAACGCAACCGCGTCGTCGGCGGACCGCTGTCAGGGATCAGCGCCGATTTCGAAGGCGCAGACGCCGACAAGGGCATGATGCCGGTCGAGCGTGGCGCAGCTGCGGCCGAGTTCGGCCCGACCAAATGCGTCTTCATCTACAACGCCAACAAGAACCGGTTTCGCGACAACTGGTTTGAGAGCTGTGACATCGGCGTGCACTTCACCGCCGGTTCGGAAGGCAACGAGATCGTGGGCAATGCGTTTATCGGCAATCGCAATCAGGTGAAATACGTCGGCACCCGCGACCTCGACTGGTCGAAGGATGGCCGCGGCAATTACTGGAGCGACAATCCGGCCTTCGACCTCAACAACGACGGCATCGCCGACGCCGCGTATCGGCCGAACGATCTGGTCGATCGGGTGTTGTGGACCGCGCCGGCTGCCAAGGTGCTGATCAACAGCCCCGCCGTGCAGGTGTTGCGTTGGGCTCAGAGCCAGTTTCCGGCGCTGTATCCGGGCGGGGTGGTCGATACCCATCCGCTGATCGCGCCGCCGGCGCGGCCGATGCCGGGAGTGGCACCGTGACCGCGACCGTCGCCATCGAGCATGTCGAGAAGCGCTACCGCGCGGTACGGGCGCTGCACGACGTGTCGTTTGCGCTCGAGCCCGGACGGCTCAGCGCGCTGGTCGGCCACAACGGCGCCGGCAAGACCACGCTGATCAAGCTGATGCTCGGCCTGATCCGCCCGGATGGCGGATCGATCCGCGTGCTCGGCGAGAATCCTGCGGCCGGTGAGTTTGCGGGGCGCCGCTGCCTTGGTTTCCTGCCTGAGAACGTCGCGTTCAATGCCGCGCTGACCGGGCGCGAGACGCTGGCGTTCTACGCGCGCCTGAAGGGCTGCGACGCCCGGCAAGGCGCTGCGCTGCTCGACCGCGTCGGTCTCGGCGAGGCCTCGCGCCGTCTGGTTGGGACTTACTCCAAGGGGATGCGGCAGAGGCTCGGGTTGGCGCAGGCGCTGTTGGGCCGGCCGCGCGTGCTGCTGCTCGACGAACCGACGACGGGGCTCGATCCGGCGCTGCGGCTGACCTTCTACGAAATCCTCGACGAACTGCGGCGCGACGGCGCCACGGTATTGATCTCGTCGCATGCGCTCGACGAACTCGAAGGCCGCGCCGAACAGGTGTTGATCATGAACCGCGGCATTCTGGTCGCCGACGGCACGCTCGCCGAGCTGCGCGCGTTGGCCGGTTTGCCGATCCGGCTGTCGTTGAAGCTGAATGATCCAACCGTGCGTCCCGCCTGGGTGCCGGGCGATGCTGCGATCGAACGCGATCGCTGCGAGATCGGCGTGCTCGATCACGCCGGCAAAATGCAATTGCTGCGGCAGGCGGCGAGCGATCCGGCGGTCGTCGATATCGGCGTCGCCGAGCCGACGCTCGACGAGCTGTATGCCCATTTCCTCCTGCAGCAGGAGCGGGCGGCATGAAGGCCATCGGCGTCATCGCCCTGAAGGAAATTCAGGAGGGCCTGCGCAATCGCTGGGTATTTGCCGCGACCCTGCTGCTCGCCGGATTGTCGCTGTCGCTGACGCTGCTCGGCAGCGCCCCGACCGGCCATGTCGGGGCGGCGGCGCTCGACGTGGTGATCGTCAGCCTGTCGAGCCTGACGATCTTTCTGCTGCCGCTGATCGCGCTCTTGATCTCGCACGACGCCATCGTCGGCGAGATGGAACGTGGCACCATGATCTTGCTGCTGAGCTATCCGATCGCGCGCACCCACGTCATTCTTGGCAAGTTTGTCGGCCACGTCACCATCCTGAGCTTCGCGACGCTGGTCGGCTACGGCGTCTCGGCGCTGGCGCTGGTGATCAGCGGCACGGCGGTGTCGTCGCAGAGCTGGGCGGCGTTCGTCACGATGCTTGGGACCTCGGTGCTGCTCGGCGCGGTGTTCGTCGCACTCGGGTACGCGGCGTCGAGTCTGGTGCGGCAGCGCGGCACGGCGGCCGGCATTGCAGTGGGAATCTGGCTGTTGCTGGTGCTGGTGTTCGACATGGCGCTGCTCGGTCTGTTGGTGGTCGATCAGGGCCGGCTGATCTCGGCAAGCGTGCTCAACGTGCTGTTGTTCTTCAATCCGACCGATCTGTACCGGCTGAGCAATCTGACCGGGACGAATGTCAGCCAGTTCGCCGGCATGGCGGGGGTCGCCGGCACGGTTCAACCCAGTTTCGGCGGCCTGCTGGCCGGCATGGCGGCGTGGGTCGCGCTGCCGCTCGGCCTTGCCATCGCCGTGTTCGCCCGGAGGGAGCTATGAGGATTTCAGGTCGTATCGCGTTGCTTGCGGCGGCGTTGCTGCTCGCCGGCTGCAACGATAAATCCGGCTCGACCGTGATGCCGCCGCCGGTGGCGCTGAACGCCGACGCGATGGGCGTGTTCTGCGGCATGAACCTCGTCGAACACCCCGGCCCGAAGGGACAGATCATCACCGCGAGCCGGATCGATCCGTACTGGTTCTCGTCGGCGCGCGATGCCGTGGCGTTCACGCTGATGCCCGATCAGCCGCGTGACATCCGCGCGATCTACGTCTCGGACATGGGGCGGGCGCCGAATTGGGATCAGCCCGGTGAAACCAACTGGGTTGATGCCAAGAAGGCTTTCTTCGTGATCGAGAGCCGCAAGCGCGGCGGGATGGGCGCGGCCGAAACCGTTCCGTTCGGCGAGCGTGCGGCTGCCGATGCGTTCGTCGCCGCAAATGGCGGTCGGGTGGTGACGTTCGACGCCATCCCCAGCAACTACGTGCTCGGCAGCGACATCCCGTCCGCCAGCGACCATCACGGCGCGCCAGAGACCCGGGTGAATTGAGCGAGAACCGTCATGTCGCAATCTGCTCTCACCCGACGGCGTTTCGTCACCATCGCCGCCAGTGCGTTTGGCGTCGCGATGCTCGGGCGCGTGGTGCCGTCGCGCGCGAGCGAGCCGGTGCGCTGGCGCGGCTCGGCGCTCGGCGCGCAGGTGTCGATCGAGATCCACCATCCTGATCGCGTCGCCGCCGAGAGGCTGGTGGAGAGGAGCGTGCGCGAGGTGCACCGGCTCGAGCAGATGTTCAGCCTGTATCGGCCGGACTCGGCGATCTGCGCGCTCAACCGGTCCGGTGTGCTGATCGCGCCGGACGGCGATGTGGTGGCGCTACTGCAGACGACGTTAGACTTCGCCGCGCAAACCGGCGGCGCATTCGATCCCACCGTGCAACCTCTGTGGGAGCTGTATCGACGCCACTTCGAGCGGAGCGGGGCGGATCCGTCCGGTCCAGCGAAGGCAGACGTCGCAGGTGCGCTGGCGAAGGTCGGATACGACGGCGTGCTGGTGTCGGCCGATCGGATCGCGCTGAAACGACCGGGCGCCGCGATCACGCTCAATGGTATCGCCCAGGGCTTCGCCACCGATCGCGTGGTCGATCTGCTGCGCAAGGGCGGGATGACCAGCACCCTGGTCGACATCGGTGAGATCCGTGCGATCGGTGCCCGGCCGGACGGCGTGCCGTGGCGGGTCGGCTTGGCCGATCCGGAGAAGGCCGACGTCGAGCTCGGCACCGTCGATCTGGTTGACCGCGCGGTTGCGACGTCCTCTGGCGCCGGCTTCCGGTTCGATCCGGCCGGGCAGTTCACGCATCTGTTCGATCCCTCGACCGGACGCAGTCCGTCGCTGTATCGTTCGGTCAGTGTCGTCGCGCCCACCGCGACCGAGGCCGATGCGCTATCGACCGCATTCAGCATGCTGGATCGTGGCCGCATCGGCACGATCGTTCAGGCGAGGGCAGGGGTCGAGGTGTTGCTCGCTCATGCTGAGGGAAGCGTGCAGTGGCTGCGCGGGTAGATGCCGCGCGGTGCTGACGCTACGGTGATGTCGTGATGCTGGATTGGCCGACCGTCTTTCGTATCATCCATGTGCTCGGCGTGGTGCATTGGATCGGCGGACTGTTGTTCGTCACCTTCGTGATCCTGCCGAGCCTTCTGGACATGGAGGCGACGCGCCGGCTTCAGTTGTTCGATGTGCTGGAGCGGCGCTTTGCCGCCCAGGCGCGGATCTCGACGCTGCTGGTCGGGATCTCGGGCTTCTACATGCTGTACGCCTACGACCGCTGGGCGCAGCTCGCCGATCCGCAATTCTGGTGGCTCAGCGCAATGCTCGGGCTGTGGGCGATCTTCATCGTGATGCTATTTGTCGCCGAGCCGCTGTTTCTGCACGCCTGGTTCGACGCACGGGCGCAGCGCGATCCGGACCGTGCGTTTCGAGTGGCGCTACGTGGCCACCGTGTGCTGAGCACGATTTCGCTGATCACCGTGCTCGGCGCGGTCGGCGGCGCGCACGGGCTGTTCTGAGCCGCCAATCGCGATTCTACTTGCGGCAGAACAACGATGGCCGGGTTCGCTCGGCTAGCGTCAGTTGAGCCATGGAGTGAGCCGCGATGAACCGCAGCAACGCACAGACCGAACGAGGGCGCCGCTGGTACGTCGGCGACCGGCCGCATGTCGACGTCCGCGGCCTACCGTGTCCCGAGCCCTTGGTCACTGTGCTGCGCCTGATCGACGGCAGCGAGGTGGGGGATGGATTGACAGCGCTCGTTAGTCAGGAGCCGCTCCTGCTGTATCCCGAGCTCGACGCGCGCGGCTGGCGCTACCGCACGGTGACGTCGGCCGGTGACACGCTGGTGCGGAATGGCGAGGTAGTCCTTGAGATCGAGCGTAGCGCCAAATGATCGGCGCCAGCGGATTTCTCGGGTCAGCCAAAAGCCGGCTGTTGCCGGCCTCGGTGCCGTTCCGGTTTTTCGTCGCCGCGGCGGTGGGCCACGTGCTGCTGTGGGGCGCAGTCCTGATCGCGGCAAATGACTTCCCGCGGTTTCGCGGCGGCGCCGGGCCGTCGTTGGCCGCGGTGCATCTGTTGACGCTCGGCGTGTTGACATTCACCGCGGTCGGCGCCGCGGTGCAGCTCCTCCCGGTGGCGACGACGAGGCCGTTGGCGGCAGTGTGGCCGATCCGGTTGGCCTCCTGGCTGCTGATCCCTGGCGCGGTGGTGCTGATCGCCGGCATGGCGACTGTTGATAACACCTGGATGATCGCTGGCGCTGCGGCATCGACGCTTGGGCTGCTGCTGTTCGCCGCTCTGCTGGCGGACAATCTGCGGCGCGCCGGCAGCATGCCCGTGGTGCGCGCCTATGGCTGGGCGGCGTTCGCGTCGCTGATCGCGTTGGTCGCGCTTGGGCTTGCACTGTCGCTCGATGAGAGGTTCGGATTTCTGATCGATCACGCCGCCGCGGCCCGCGCCCATATGATCCTCGGCGGCTTCGGCTTCATGGGCATGCTGGCGCTCGGCTTCAGCCACGTCCTGATCCCGATGTTGGCGCTGTCGAACGCACCGGATCAGCGGATGGCGTGGTTCGGTTTCGCGGCGGCGGCCGCCGCGGTCGCGCTTGGCACGATCGGAGCGCTTCGCGACGTGATCGCGCTGCAGAGCGCTGCTTGCGTCGTCGGCGTCGTCGCGGTCGGCCTGCATCTCGGCCTGATGCGCGTTGCGCTCGCTGGCGGGATGCGGAAGCGCCTCGGTCTGTCGTTCGTGCTGATCCGTTTTTCTTGGGTGATGCTGGCGCTGACGCCCCTCGCAACGCTTGCCGCGCTGCAGGGCTGGGCCGGTCTTGGCGGGCCGACGCTGTTCGGGCTGATGGCGCTCGGCGGCTGGCTGATGACTTTCCTGCTCGGCGTGCTGCAGCGGATCTTGCCGTTTCTAGCCTCGATGCATATCAGCCGCGCCAGCGGCGGACCGCCGCTGCTCACCGACCTCGGCATCGCTGCGCCACTGAAGATCCACGCCGTCTGTCATCTGATCGCGATCCCTGCGCTGGGGCTGGCGATCGTGCTCGACAGTGCTCAGCTCGCTGCCGGCGCCGCCGTGATCGGCGCCGCCGGGGCGTTGGCTTTCGCCGCTTACCTCGCCAGCATTCTGCCGTCGCTCACCTCAGGTCGTACCCGCAACTGACATTTTGAAGGAGCCAGCCATGTTCGCCAACCGCATCAGCCGGACCCTGCACGACGAACATCGCGCCACCATCGCGCTGATGGAGCGGCTGGAGGCGGCGATCTCGCGGCGGCAGCCGATCAACATTGCCGATCCCGCCGGTGCGCGGTTGCTCGCCGATCTCGCCGCTGCAATCGAAGCCGATACGCTGCGGCATTTCGATTTCGAAGAGACCCAGCTGTTCACGATGTTCAACTCGGTCGGTGACCAGCTGATCGGCGATCATCTCACCGAGGAGCACAGCTTCATGCGGCCGCTCGGCGAGAAGCTGATTGCGCAAGCGCGGGCGGCGCAGGCTGACGGCTTCGACGCCGATAGCTGGCGTGAGTTCAGCCGTTCTGGCGCCGAACTGGTGCAGCGCATGGTGGTGCATGTACAAAAGGAAGAGATGGCGCTGCTGCCGCTGCTCGACCAGACCATGGACGACGCCACCGAAACCCGCCTGTACGAAGCCTATGTGCAAGCGAGCCAAGGGACGGTAGCGACATGACCGCATTGCCTGCCGCGCGGGGGTGGGGGGGAGATTTATCTTGCCGTTGCTGCAAGACGGAGCAGGGCATGGCGTAACGACGGCGTTGCTGGGCGTTCCGACGGACGCCTTGCGAACGAGCCGTCCGTCACAACTCACCGTTCTGGTTCGTTAGTACGTGGTGTTGGTGCCGAAGACCGAGTCGCGTGACGCCACTAGGCGGGACAGCGATACGATTTGGTACACCGCCGCAATTGCGACAAGAATGTACACGATCCGCGCCGACGTCGACGAGGTGGCCGTTTCGGCGCTGCCGTTGCCGAGAAGTGCCGAGACGAGATCGAAGTCGAACAGGCCGACCAATCCCCAGTTCAGTCCGCCGACGATGATCAGTAGAAGGGTCAGGATGTTGATGACGCGCATTGCATTCTCCATGTGTCGCCGAGCCAACCGCAATGCGGGATGCTCGTTCCTAACGCACGGTGTGATGAGGCGCGGACGACCGAGACGATCCACCTCTCAGATGAACGGTTTGCCGCCGGTGACCGCGACCGTCATGCCGGACGTGTAGCTCGACAACGGATCGGCCAGCATCACATAGGCTGTGGCAAGCTCCGCGGGCTGGCCGGCGCGGCCCAGCGGAACCTGCTTGCCGAAGTTCTTCACCGCGTCATCCGGCATCGTCGAGGGAATGAGCGGCGTCCAGATCGGGCCGGGCGCGACCGCATTGGCGCGGATGCCTTTGCTGGCGAGCATCTGCGCCAAGCCGCCGGTGAAGTTCTGGATCGCACCCTTGGTCGTTGCATAGGCGAGCAGCATCGGGTTAGGCATGTCGGAATTGACCGAGGCCGTGTTGATGATCGCGCTGCCCGGCTTCATGTGCGGCACCGCGGCCTTGGTCAGATAGAACATCGCGTGGATGTTGACGGCGAACGTCGTCTGCCACTCCTCGTCGCTGATGTCGCTGATATCCTTGAAGGTCGCCTGATGCGCGGCGTTGTTGACCAGGAGGTCGATCCGGCCGAATTCCTCGACGGCGTGGTCGACCACGTTGCGGCAATGATGCTGCTCGGAGATATCGCCGGCGACCAGCACTGCCTTGCGGCCTTCTGCCTCGACCAGCTCCTTGACCTGCCGGGCGTCGTCATCCTCGCTCAGATAGGCGATCAGCAGGTCGGCGCCTTCACGGGCGTAGGCGATCGCGACCGCACGTCCGATGCCGCTGTCGCCGCCGGTGATGATCGCGACCTTTCGGGTCAGCTTGCCGGAGCCCTTGTAGCTGTGCTCGCCATGATCGGGACGCGGCGTCATCTTGTCTGTCGAGCCCGGCATGGATTGGCGCTGGCTCGGGTAGGGCGGCTCCGGATATGTCTGCGTCATCAGCAGATCCTCATGTCGCAGCGCTAACCGCGGGAGCGCGTGGCTGTTCCTTGGAAGGGCCGATCGGTCAGGTCTGGAACAGCGCGCTGATCACCGTTTCGGGATCGGCCGGCTTTTCGCATCGGACGATGTGGTCGAACCGAGCAGGAATGGTGTGATGATCGTAGCCGGTCGAGAACACGAACCGAACGCCGCGCGCGGTGAGTTCGTCGGCGATCGGATACACCATCTTGCCCTGCAGATTGATGTCGAGTACCGCCGCATCGAGATGCTGGTTCGACGACACGGCGGCCAGCGCGTCCTCGATCCGCGAGAACGGGCCGACGACTTCGGCACCACTCTCCTCGAACTTGCGCATCATGTCATCGGCGATGAAGTACTCGTCCTCGACCAGAAGAATCCGGAGGCCGGCCAACGCGGTGGACTGACTGATCATGACGCCTGCTCCGCTTCGGTCGTATCGAGGGGAAGGCTGATCGTGCACCGTACGCCGACGTCCCTCAACTCGAATGTAGTGGTCGCGCTCAGCGCATAAGGCAGCGCGCGTTCGATCAGCTTGCGTCCGTAGCCGCCGTTCTGTGCGCCTGGGGTATTGGGTTGTTCCGAGCTGCGGCCATGTTCGATCCAGGCGAGTTCGAGATGGCGCCCGTCCGGTGCCTTGCGAATCTCCCAGGCGACTTCGAGACGGCCGACGAGAATCGACAGAGCGCCACATTTGCGGGCATTGGTAGCAAGCTCGTGGAGCGCCAGCGCCAGCGTCTGAACGCTGGAATTGCGCAACGGCACGTTCGGCCCGCTGATCGTGACCCGGTTCCGGTCGACCGGGCCCAAGGCATCGAGGGCGGCCCGCACTAGCGTGGCAATGGTAATTGGTTCTTGCGCTGAACGTGACAGCAGTCCCTGAACCCGGGCGAGGGCGGTCAGCCGGTCGTTGAATTGGGGGCGGAACTCTTCCATCGTGCCGCAGCTCGCCATCGTCTGCTCGGCGATCGATTGCACCACGGCAATCAGGTTGCGGGTGCGATGCTGTAGTTCGGTCACCATCACTTCCTGGCGCTGCTGCATGCGGCGCAGATCGTCGATGTCGGTGGAGGTGCCGAGCCATGTCAGGATCTCGCCGTCGCTGTCACGCACCGGCGCGGCCCGGATCGCGAACCAGCGATAGGTCTCGGTGAGACCGTGGCGGATGCGGTATTCGGTTTCGAACGAGCCGGTCTCATTGGCGCGCGACCAAGCCGTCGATGCTGTGCGCCGGTCGTCGGGATGCACCGCGTCCTGCCAGCCGAAAGCGAGGCTGCGCATCGGGGCGAGGCCGGTGAAGTCGCTCCATTGCGGGCTCGACCAGATCCAGCCTCCATCCGAGGATGCCTGCCAGACCAATTGCGGAATGCCTTCGATCAGCGCGCGCTGGCGCGCTTCACTCTGGCGGATGCGCTCTTCGTTTCGGCGCCGCTCGGTGACATCCTGACCGATCTTGAGGAAGCCCTGACTCTGCCCGTCGCCGCCGCGCACACTGGTGACACTGCCTTCGATGAAGACCCGCGATCCGCCTTTGTGGGCGTGCCAACGGATGTTGGGAGCCGAGCCGTCGCGGCGCGCTGTCTCGATTTCTTTGACGTCCGCGCCGGAGGCTCGATCCTCGGCCGTGAACAGCATGTTGGCCGAACGGCCCTTGGCCTCTGCGGCCGTCCATCCGAACACCGCTTCGGCACCCGGCAGCCAATCGACGATCCGATCGTTGGCATCGGTGGTGAAGATTGCGTAGTCGCGCGCGGCTTCGACGATCAGTCGAAACCGCTCTTCGGCGTCCCGGAGCGCGCGTACTTTGTTGAGACGGTCGATCACCGGTCCGAGGATGGTGGAATAGGTGCGCAGGAATTCGACGTCGTCCTGTGAAAACTCGCGCGGCTCGGAACTTTCGACCTGGAGCAAACCATACAGCGTTCTGCCCGGCAGTAGGATCGGGACGTTGACGAGCGCGACCACACCGGCGGCTTCCATGAAGGCGGCAAGGTCGTATTGGGGCTCGGTGTGGACGTCGCGAATGATGTCGAGGGGGCTGCCATCGGGCGAGAAACGCTCGGAGGCGATGTCGCGCATCGGCAGCCGGAGCTTGCCAACGATGCCATCGCCCAAGCCGACTCCGGCGCGCACGAACAGGCTTCGTTTGCTCGGTTCGATCTCGAGAACATTTGCGCGCTGTGTGCCCAGCGCGTTGCCGACGAGGCGACAGGCTTCCGTCAGAATGTCGGCCAGATTGTCGTTGCTCAGCGCGAACTCACCGAAGTCGGCGAGCAGCTTTTGCCGCTTCCGCCATCGCAGGTAATGATCCATTGCGGGACTCCGGGGAATCACCGCGTTCAACCTGGGAGGAGAGACAACGTTCCTATTGCCGATTCATCGCTTGCCGATACTCCGCGCTCAGCGGCGCGCGTCGCGGGCGTCCAGCCAGGCGATGATCCCGAGCGCCGCTTCCATTGACCGGGCGCGTCTTTCCCAGTTCTCATAAGCCTCACGGTCGCCGCTTTGCTCGGCCTCCTGCTTCCAGCGATCCGAAAACGCGGACAGCCGTTCTTCGAGCGACAGATGCTGCTTGGTTCGGTTGCGAGGCTTCTTCACACGCAGATCCCTTTCGTCATCGGGATCAAATTAAGGGCGCGGCTCCAGCGATGCATTCACCTATGCTAATCGCGGGTGCAGAAGTGGCGGATCCTGGACGCTGAATAGTACCGAAAGTTGTCAAGATGACTTGACAATTCGATCAGCCAGCTTGGCTTCCGTCGACCCGCTCCGACAGCGGAAAACGGATCGTGCAGCGAAGGCCGTCGGGCTCGAAGGTAAGGTCGGTCTTCGCTTTCAGTTCGTATTCGAGCGTGCGCGTCAGGACCTCGGTGCCGAAGCCGTGATGGGATGGTTCGGCAACGGGAGCGGTGTCGGTTTCCTTCCAGACGAAGGTCAGCATCGGCGCCGGGCCGTCGCTTGCGACGCTCCAACGGATTTCGATGGTCCCGTCGCCGCCCAGGGCACCGTGCTCGACGGCATTGACGGCGAGTTCATGCACGGCGAGTGCAAGCACCTGTCCGGCCCGGGCCTGCAGATGCAGGTCGGGCCCAGCAAACGTGACCCGCTCACCGTCGCGCGCCTGATAGTGCAGGAGTTCATCGGCCAGCAGCTTGTGGAAGTCGATCGCGCCCTGTTCGTCGGCGATCGCTTGGGCGCGCATCAAGGCGTCGAGACGATCCTCGAGATGTCCCACATAGGTATCGAGATCGTGACGTTTGCTGGCTGACTTTCGGATGATGGTCCGCAGCATAGCCACAGTGCTGCGCAGGCGATGGCGGAGTTCGCCGGGGGCATCACGCTTGTCGAGCAGTCGCCGCAGGCGGCGATTGTCGGCCTCGAGTTCGGCTATCCGGCTGTTGGTGTCATCGGTCGGCATGGGTCTCACCGCGTGGTCGTTCCGAGGTCAGAGCCGTCGGTGTTCAGCAGCGACAGCGGGCCGAACAGGTGCAGATATCCTGCATCGAAGAACGACAATTCGCGCAGTCCTTCGAGGTTGTGAATCGTCAAGCGGCGACCGCGCAGCGAAATCATGCCCGTCCGTCTCAGCTCCTGCAGCGAGCGGTTGATGTGTACCATCGACATGCCGAGCAGATCGCCGAGGTCGGCCTGCGTGATCGGCATTTCGTAGGACAGTTCGTCCTCGTCGACGAGGCCGACCAATCCGAGCCGCAGATGAAGCTCGCAAAACAGGTGTCCGAGCCGTTCGGTCGCGGTTCGCCGTCCGAGGCTGACGAGGTGCTCGCGCTCGATCGCGGAGGCGACCAGCAGGTCCCACCACAGCGCTTCCTCGATCCGTGGACTGAGCTGCGCCGCGCTGCGGACCGCATCCGTCCGCACCCGCGCGATCACCGCAGGCGTGAGGGTTCCGATCGGATGGTCCATGAAGCGGGGAAGCGCGCCGAACGGCTCGCACAGGTCGCCTGGCAGGAACAGGGAGATGATCTGGCGGCGACCGTTCTCCAGCGTGGTATAGCGGCAGGCCCAGCCCTCGACCAGAAGCGGCAGATAGTGCGGTTGTCCGCCGACCGGCGCGAGATCCTCCCGGGCGCCGATGCAGCGGCTCGACTGGGTGAGACGGAGGAGAATCTCCTCGCTGTCCTTTGTCAACCGAGCTCCGTGCCGAAGCTTGCGCAGGAACGGGTGAACCATCGGTACGCCTTTATGATTGGCTTCATCGGGCGACGCGGGATCATCTCCGCCGAGACAGTGTGCACAAAGAACACGTCCACGTCGAACTAATGCAAAACATGCGTCTCTTTGAAAAACGTCCGGCCGGCGGTTGTCGCTCTCCATGGGCGGCGACGGGCAGGCGACGCTAGACCCGGCTCCCACGCAACACGCTCCCGACGGAATGGTTCCCGTCGGGCCGCGACAGTCGGCTGCACCAGCCTCGGCTCGATCGAGGAACGACTGCGACGCTCAACGCTTATGGGGCTATGGACGACGACAAACTCGAAGCCAAGCGCACCGGCAACGAACCTGCTCCGATCCTATTGCTGGTGGTCGCGGTGGCTCCCTTGGTCGCGATCGCGGCCTGGCTGCTGGGCCTGTTTGGCTGACGTCAGAGGCTGTTTGCTGCGACCAGCGCCTGCTGCTGCAGCGCATTCCCCGGCGCCGCGCGCTCGGCGCGGTCGCGTGATGCAGGCTGCCAGACGAGATACTCAAGAACACCTTCGCCATTAATGCTTTCGAGCACTTCGAGATCGCCGCCTACAAGTCGCTGCTGTCGCTCGCCGACATCGCCGGGTTGAGCTCTGCCAAGCCGCTGCTGCAGGAGTCATTGAAGGAGGAGGAAGCGATGGCGGCGTGGATCGACCAGGATATCGATAGCGTCACGCGCTCATACGTTCAGGCCCAGGCGGCCTGAGGTCGCTAAGCTGATCGATTGCAAGACGGTGGCCGGGTTCAGCCCGGCCGTTTGCGGTTTGGGCTTCTTTCCGACCCCTCTCCGGAGAAGCGCTTAGCAGGCAGCGCGTTCGGGTTTGTTCCAGGCCTCCATGCGTCGCTACGTCGACAAGTGAAAGGACGTAGACCGGGACGAGGCCCGGCATCATGAGCGATGGATCGTTCGGCGACGTCCGGACGTCGCTTACGGCCTCATCACCACCTTGATGCAGCCGTCCTTCTTGTCGCGGAAGGTCTTGTAGAGTTCTGGGCCTTCGTCGAGCGTAGCGCGGTGGGTGATCACGAAGGACGGGTCGATCTCGCCCTGTTGGATACGGCCGAGCAATTGCGGCAGATACTGCTGCACCGGGGTCTGCGCCATCCGCATCGTCAGGCCTCGGTTGATGGCCGAGCCCATCGGGATCTTGTCGAGCAGTCCGCCATAAACGCCGACGATCGACACCGTGCCGAAGTTGCGGCAGCAGTGGATCGCCTGGCGCAGCACGTGCGGCCGGTCGGTGCCCATGAAGGTCGCCACTTTCACGCGGTCGATCATCGAGTCGAGGCTCGCGGTCGCGGCGGCTTCGGTTCCGACCGCGTCGATACATGCGTCGGCGCCGCGACCGTTGGTGAGATCCTGGATCTTGTCATAGACGTCGTCGTCCATGAAGTTGATGACGATCGCGCCGGACTGCCGCGCTAATTCCATCCGCTCCGGCACGGTGTCGATCGCGATCACACGCTCGGCGCCGAGTAGGAAGGCGCTCTTGACCGCCATCTGTCCGACCGGGCCGCAGCCCCACACCGCGACGGTCTCGCCGCCCTTCAGGTTGCAGAAGTCCGCCGCCATGAAGCCGGTGGGGAAGATGTCGGACAGGAACAGCACCTGTTCGTCGGTCAAACCATCCGGCACCTTGATCGGCCCGACATCTGCGTAAGGGATACGCAGATACTCGGCCTGGCCTCCCGCATAGCCGCCGAGCATGTGCGAATAGCCGAACAGGCCGGCCGGCGAATGGCCCCACATCTTCACGGCCATCTTGGCGTTCGGGTTCGATCGCTCGCAGCCTGAATAGAAGCCGCGCTGACAGAAGAAGCACTCGCCGCAGGAGATCGTAAACGGAACCACCACGCGATCGCCGACCTTCAGCTTGGTATTCTCGGAGCCGACCTCGACGACTTCACCCATGGTCTCGTGACCGAGCACGTCACCGCTCTGCATCGACGGCATGACGCCGTCCATCAGGTGCAGGTCCGAACCGCAGATCGCGCACGCCGTCACCTTGATGATCGCATCGCGGCCGTGTTGGATTTTCGGATCCGGCACGTTCTCGCAGCGGATGTCGTTCTTGCCGTGCCAGGTCAGAGCTTTCATCTGCGGTCCCTCGTCGTGAATGGTGAGGGAGAAAGCCTCGGCCGTTCGGATGTTCCTGCGCTCCTGACGAGGGAGTATCCCTCTTGGCTGCCATCGCTCGGTTCGACCGATTCAATCGGCGGCGCACCGTCGCTGACCGCTGTCCGGCTGGCATGCGATCGTCCTGACGCTGCGTCGAGATCCTGGGCCTTGTGCGGGTCGAGGCGGCGTGCTTAACCCGAGGTTGTACCGGTGCCTCTCGCCGAGAGAGGTGAAACGGGAATGCGGTGCGGGGCGATGCCCCAATGCCGCAGCTGCCCTCGCAACTGTGGGCGGATCGGAGCGTCCTCGCATGCCACTGACCAGATCGGTCGGGAAGGCGGACGCGCCGGATATCCGCGAGCCAGGAGACCGGCCGGTACAAGGTGTGCAACTCGTTCGGCGATGGGCCGGCGGAGGATGTCGTCTTGACCAGAACAGCTGCGCCGCGTCACGGCGCTCGTGCGTCCGTCGCTTCGAATGAGCGGCGGTTGTGCCGTTGGCGTTCCCGCTTGTTGCTGATGATCACCGCGGTTGGCCTGCTGGCGTCGCCGGCGGTTGCGGCGCCGAAGCGGATCGCCTCGATCAATATGTGCACCGACCAGCTTTTGATCGCGTTGGCCGATCCGGAGCAGATCGTTGGGCTTGGGCCCTATGCGCGTGACCCGCGGCTGTCGTGGCTGGCGCAGGAGGCCGAGCGGTTTCCCAAGCTGTCCGGTGAGGCAGAGGATCTGCTGATGCTGGCGCCCGACGTGGTGCTGGCCGGCCGCTATGGCAAGCGTGCCACCCGCGAACTGCTGCGCGCGCAGAACATTCCGCTCGAGGAGTTCGACGTGCCGCGGACGATCGACGAGGTCAAAGCGCAGATCCAGCGGACCGGCGAGCTCCTCGGCCATCCCGAGCGATCGGATGCCATGATCGCTGCGATCGACAAGGCCGCGCTACGCGCGCGGCAGACCGCGTCACGGTGGCACGGCCGGGTACTGGCGCTGTCGCGGCGCGGCTGGGTGACCGGCGGCGACAGCCTGCTCAGCTCACTGCTGCAGACCGTCGGGCTGTCGAACTCCGCTTCCGATCTCGGATTCGCCTATGGCGGCTTTGCCTCGCTCGAAGCCATCGTGGCATCGCGGCCGGATCTGTTGCTGGTGTCCGAAGAGCAGCCGGTGGCTGAGGATCAGGGCAAGGCTCTGCTGCTGCATCCCGCAATCCAGCAGGCCTATCCGGCCAGCCGCCGCATCGTCATTCCCGATCAGCTCACGGTCTGCGGCGGCGCAATGCTGCCAGTTGCGCTCGACCGGCTATCCGATGCGATGGAGCAGATCAGCCAGAGGCGGGGCGTTGCGGCCGCCGCGCCGCGGCAGTGAGCTGAGTCGTCATCGCCGGTCGCGCGCCGGCGCTCAGCTCTCTTCCAATGCAGCACCGTACAGGATCATGCAGGGGCCGGATGGCCGATCGGCGGTGAGCCGGGCTGCGATCTCGCTGACGCTGCCTCGCTGCACGTTGGTCGCGTCTGTGCCGAGGCTTTCGACCATCACGGCCGGCGTCGCCGCGTTCAGGCCGCGTGCGATCAGTTGCGCCACAAGGGCGGGGAAGGTGGCCTTGCCCATATAGACGCAGGTCGTGGCCGTCGCGTCGGCCAGCGCTGCGAGGTCGAGATCGCGCGGCAGGCGGCCGTCGACATCATGGCCGGTGACGAACTGCACCCGGCGCGCGACGCCGCGCTTGGTCAGCGACGCGCCGATCGCAGCTGCGGCTGCAGTCGCGGTGGTGATGCCGGGGACGATCTCGACGGCGATGCCGGCATCGCGCGCGGCGCGCAGCTCCTCGTCGGCGCGGGCGAAAAGCGTCGGATCGCCGGCCTTCAGCCGCACCACATGCTTGCCGCGGAGCGCGTAGCTGATCGCGAGACGGCTGACTTCGTCCTGGCGCGGCGAGGGATGGCCGGCGCGCTTGCCGACCGCGACGAGCTCGGCATCGGGATGCAGATAGGCCATGAAGTCTTCGCCGGCGAGGTCGTCATACAGCACGACGTCGGCGGCCTGCAGGCGCTTGATCGCGCGCAGCGTCAGCAGGTCGGCATCACCCGGGCCGGCGCCGACCAGCGTGATGCGGCCAGCTGCCGGAGCGCTTTCAATCAACTTGGACATCAGGCGATCGCCTCCTCGGCGACATCGATCAGATGGAAGAACGTGCCGGTGACGTGCCCGCGGCGGCTGCCGGTCTCATCAGTGAGTTGGCCGGCGGGATCACGAATCTCGGCGAGCGGTTCGTCCGCCACGGTGACGACGCGCGCGTAGTGATATTCGTGGCCGCGCAGCACGCTGCCCGCGGCGTGGCCGGCCGCGGCTGCGTGCAAGGTCGCGAGGCGGTAGCCGAGATGCAGCTTGCGACTGGCGAAGTCGGTTTCGAGACCGAGCAGTCCGGCCATCGCATGGCGCGTGCCGTCGGCGTCGATCAGGCCGGCGCCGAGCGTCATGTAGCCGCCGCACTCGCCGTGCACCGGGCGCGTCTCGGCGAAAGCGCCGAGCGCCGCCTTGAACCGCGTGGCGGCCGCGAGCCGCCCGGCGTGGAGTTCGGGATAGCCGCCCGGCAGCCACGCGGCGTCGCAGGACGGATCGGGGCCTTCATCGTTCAGCGGCGAGAACGGCACGATCTCAGCTCCGGCGGCACGCCAGCCGGCGGTGAGATGCGGATAGATGAAGGAGAACGCATCGTCATGCGCCAGCGCGATGCGCTGGCCGGGTGGCGTCAGCGGCCGGATCGTCGATGCGATCGGGCGCGCCGGTTGCGCGGCGCGGATCAGCGCGTCGAGGTCGATACCGCGCGTAGCGCTGTCGGCGAGCTGCTGCAGGTGGGTGTCGAGCTTCGCGGTCTCGCGTGCTTGCACCAGGCCGAGATGGCGGTTCTTCAGCGTGAGATCGCGTTGCCGCTCGAAGCATCCCAGCACCGCTATGTCGTGCGCGTCGAAGCCGTCGCGGACTAGCGCTTCATGGCGCTGGCTGGCGACGTTGTTGAGGATGACGCCGGCGATGCGGACATCGCTGCGATAGCGGGCGAAGCCGAGCGCCAGCGCGGCCGCCGACTGCGCCTGGCCGGCGACGTCGATCACCAGCACTACCGGCCATCCGGTGAACGCGGCGATATCGGCGGTCGCGCCGTTACCCCAGGCGCCACGGGCGCTGCCGCCGTCGAACAGCCCCATCACGCCTTCGGCGAGGCAGAGATCGGCGCCGGCCGCGGCATCGAGCAGGTAGGTGATGCGGTCCTGGCCGAACGCCCAGGAATCCAGATTGTAGCAGGGCCGGCCGGCCGCGATCTCGTGGAACGCCGGATCGATATAGTCGGGGCCGCATTTGTAGGGCTGCACGGTGAGGCTGCGGCGGCGGAGCGCCGCGTGCAGCGCCAGCGTCACCGTGGTCTTGCCGCTATTGGTCGACGGCGCCGCGATGATCAGTCCAGGCGGTCGGCCGTTCGTCGCTGTTGGGAGGATGTGATCAGTCACGGTCACGGCCGTCCTCTGCCGAGCGGCGATAACGGCGATCGTAGTCGGGTGCGTAGAGCGAGCTCTCGCGGAAATCGGTGGCGGCGAGTGACGGGCCGACCAGGATCAACGCGGTGCGGTCGATGCCTTCGGCGGCGACCTGCGCGGCGATCGAGCTAAGTGTGCCGCGGATCACCTGCTGCTCCGGCCAGCTGGCGCGTACCACCACCGCGACCGCACCGTCGTCGCCATAGTGCGGGCGCAGCCGTTCGACGACGTCGGCGAGTACGTGGATCGACAGATGGATCGCCAGCGTCGCGCCGGTGGCGGCGAAGGCTTCCAGCGTCTCGCGCGGCGGCATCGCCGATGCGCGGCCCGAGGTCCGGGTCAGCACCACGGTCTGGGCGACCTCCGGCAAGGTCAGTTCGCGGCCGAGCACGGCGGCGGCCGCCGCGAACGACGGCACGCCAGGCGTCACGGTGTAGGGAATGCCGTACTGCTCCAGCCGGCGGATCTGTTCGCCCATCGCGCTCCACACCGACAGATCGCCAGAGTGCAGCCGGGCGACGTCGTGGCCGGCTTCGGCAGCCGCAACGAACTCAGCGGTGATGGCGTCGAGGTCGAGCGGGGCGGTATCGACCACGCGCGCGTCCTTAGGGCACAGCGCCACGATCTCTCGCGGGACCAATGAGCCGGCATAGAGACACACCGGGCAGCGCATCACCAAATCGCGGCCGCGCACGGTGATCAGATCGGGCGCGCCGGGGCCGGCGCCGATGAAGTGGACGGTCATGGCAGCGGCTCCTCGATCGCCACCGCGGCCGTCGCGAGGCGATCCTGTGAGATCAAACGGGATACGATCAGCCGCGCGGTCGGTCCGGCGGCAGCCAGCGCCGCTGCTTCGCAGACGCTGCCGACGCCGCGGTGATGCGCGACAACGGCGGAGGACGTGGTGATACGCGCGGCGGCTTGGTCGAGCGCAGTCGGATCGATCGGCAACACGGGCAGAGCCGCCGCCGTCGCGGCCTCGCGCAAGCCGGTGTGGTCGGCTTTGTCGGCGACCGTCGCCAGCGCGGATGGCTGATGTGGCGTGGCGGCGCGGCGCGCGGTTTCGATCACGTCGATGATCGACGACGCGGATGCGGCGGAACGAAAGCCGACGCCGATCACGACCGTGGTCATTTGTGGACGCTCCATTGCACCACTGGCATCGCCGCGCGCCATCCGGTGAGGCCGCCGACCGGGGAGGCGCGCTCGATGCCGAGCCGCAGCAGCTCGCCGCCGTGGCGGTGATGCCAGTCGATCAGCAGCGCTTCGGTCTCCAGCGTCACCGCATTCACGACCAGCCGGCCGCCGGCGGGCAGCGCCTGCCACACTGCATCCATCACGCCTGGACGACCGGCGCCGCCGCCAATGAACACCGCGTTCGGCGTGGGCAGTCCGGCGAGCGCGTCGGGCGCCGCGCCGAGCTGCAGATCGAATTGTGGCACGCCGAGCGCCTCGGCATTGGCGCGCGCGGTGGCGAGACGGTCGGGCCGAGTCTCGATCCCGATCGCGCGATTGCTACGCGCCGCCAGCAGCCATTCGATCCCGATCGAGCCGGCACCGGCGCCGATGTCCCAGAGCAGCTCATGGCCGCGCGGCGCCAGCGTCGACAGCGTGACGGCGCGGATCTCGCGCTTGGTGAGCTGGCCGTCGTGCTGAAACAGCTCGTCCGGCAGGCCGCTAACGCAGGGCATGATCACGGCGTTCGGCTCGGCGACGACGGCGATGCTGAGTGCGACCGGCGCGGTGACGTCGGGGAAGGCGAAGATCGACGCGGTGGTCCGCCGCAAGCGCTCGCGCGGGCCGCCGAGCGCTTCGAGCACGGTGAGTTCGGACGCACCGAAGCCGTTCGTCGCCAGATAGCCCGCGATTTCGCCCACGGCTGCACCATCGCGCACCAGCACGATCAGCCGCGCCTGGGGACGGAGATGCGGACGCAGCGTTGCAACCGGCCGCGCATGCAGGCCGAGCGTCGCTGTGTCTTCTAGGCGCCAGCCGAGCCGTGCCGCCGCCCAAGCAAAGGTCGATGGCGCCGGGACGGCGGTCCATTCCTTTACCGCGAGATGATCGGCCAGCACTGATCCCGCGCCGTGCCAGAACGGATCGCCGGAGCACAGCACGACCACGCGCCGGCCACGCTGCGCCAGCAGGTCGGGGAGCGAAGCCGCGAACGGCACGCGCCACGGCAAGGAGGGCTTGTTCAGAGCGGCGACGAGGGCGAGGTGGCGATCGCCGCCAACGACCAGCTCGGCTGCGTCCAGGAGTGCCCGCGCGCGGGCCGATATCCCGTCGAGGCCGTCCTCGCCGATTCCGACGATGGACAGCCAGGGCTGCGCCGTGTCATCGCTGCTGATCATGACGCTCCCTTCATCGCATCGCTCGCGCGTATTGATCCTGGGCGGCACCGCCGATGCATCGGCGCTGGCACGGACCATCGCCGCCGAGCCGGCCATCGACGCGGTGCTGTCGTTCGCCGGCCGCACCGATCAGCCGAAGCCGCCGCCGATTCCGTTTCGGATCGGAGGCTTCGGCGGCATCAGCGGCTTGGCCGATTACTTGCGCGCCGAGCGGATCGAGCGTGTCGTCGACGCGACGCATCCGTTCGCGGCGCAGATGAGCCGTCATGCGGCGATCGCCTGCGCCGACGTCGGGGTGCCGCTGTTGGCGCTGGAGCGGCCGGCCTGGCAGGCGGTCGCCGGCGATCGCTGGACCGAAGTCGAAGATCTCGATCAGGCGGTGGGCGCGCTCGGCGCGGCGCCGCGGCGGGTGTTTCTCGGCATCGGCCGGCAGAACCTCGAGCTGTTCGCGGCGCAGCCGCAGCACGCGTATCTGGTGCGGCTGGTCGATCCGCCGCGCGGACCGCTGCCGCTGCCGAATGTCGAGGTGGTTGTCGCGCGCGGACCGTTCGATCTCGCCGGCGACCTTGCGATGCTGCAGGCGCACCGCACCGAAATCGTCGTCGCCAAGAACGCCGGCGGCGAGGCTGCCGTTGCCAAGATCACCGCAGCGCGTGAACTCGGGCTGCCGGTGATCATGGTGAAGCGGCCCGCGGTACCGGATCGGCGCAGTGTCGCCACGGTCGCCGACGTGATGGCTTGGCTCGGTCACGAGGCCGCTCCAGAGAACCGCGGGGTGTAGACGAAAGCGGCGCCGCTGCGACGCGGAATGATCCGGGTCTGCGACGAGCCGATCATCACCAGCGTTCGCATGTCGGCGCGTTGCGGCACCGCCTCGCCGAGCGGAGCCACGTCGATACGTTCGCGCGGATCGCTGATAGCGGTCGCAAAGATCACCGGCACCGACGCCGGATGTATGGAGCGTAGCAGCTCGAACGCGCGGCCGAGCTGCCAGGGCCGTGCCTTCGAGATCGGGTTATACAGCGCGATCACAAAATCGGCTTCGGCCGCCGCGCGCAGCCGCTTCTCGACGGTCTCCCACGGCTTGAGATTGTCCGACAGGTTGATCGCGCAGAAATCGTGGCCGAGCGGCGCGCCGATCCGCGCCGCGGCGGCGAACATCGCGCTGATGCCGGGCAGGATGCGGATGTCGAGCTCGCGCCACGACGGATCGCCGGCCTCGATCGCTTCGAACAGCGCCGCTGCCATCGCGAACACGCCCGGATCGCCAGAGGAGACGATCACGACGTGCCGGCCCTCGGTCGCCAGCCGCAGCGCGAAGCCGGCGCGATCGAGCTCTTCGCGATTGTCGGAAGCGTGCCGCTGCAAGCCGTCGCGTTCGGCGACTCGAGCCACATAAGGCGCGTAGCCGACGATGTCCGTGGCGCGCGCCAGGGCTGCGCTGACTTCCGGTGTGATCAGTTCCTGCGCGCCGGGCCCGAGGCCGGCAACCACCACTGATCCAGTCATGGCCGGCGCCCCTGTCCGTGGACCAGCACAATCGAGAAGTAGGGCGCGTCGTCGGTCGTCTTCTCGGCGAGCGGCATCACCACCTGATCGGCCATCGCGCCACGCTCGACATAGATCGCGCGATCGAGCAGTCCGGCGTCGTCGAGCGCGCGGCGCACCTTCGGCAGATTGCGGCCGAGCTTCATGATCACGATCGCATCGCCGGTGGCGAACGCCGCCTTCAGACGCGCCGGCCCGAGCGTCGCGGGCACCACACAGAGCACATCATCACCATAAGTGATCGGCGTGCCGCTCGCGGTCCAGCACGCCGCCATGCCGGAAATGCCAGGCACCACTTCGACACGCACCCCCGGCGCCAGCCGGCTATGCAGATGCATAAACGAGCCGTAGAGGAACGGGTCGCCTTCGCACAGCACGACGACGTCGCGGCCTTGCGCGATGTGCTCGCCGAGCCGCGCGACGCATTGTTCATAGAAGCTGCGTAGCGTCGCCGCATAGGCCGGATCGTCGAGCGCGATCTCGGTCGTCACCGGATAATCCATCGGCTCTTCGATCACGCCGTCCGGCAACAGGCCGTCGGCGATGCGGCGCGCGTGTCCCGGGCGTCCGGCTTTGCGGAAATACGCCACCACCTTGGCGGCACCGATCAGCCGCGCGGCGCGGACGCTCATCAGATCGGGCGCGCCGGGGCCGACGCCGACGCCATAGATCGTCGGTGTGTTCATTCGCGTTCGCTCGCCAGCGCGTTGATCGCTGCCGCGGTCATCGCGCTGCCGCCGCGACGGCCGCGCACGATCACGCAAGGCGAGGGCGAGTCCGCCAACAGCGCCTCCTTGGACTCGGCCGCGCCGACGAAACCGACCGGGATGCCGATAATCGCCGCGGGGCGAGGTGCGCCGGGCTCGGCAAGGATTTCGAGCAGGCGGAACAACGCGGTCGGCGCGTTGCCGATCGCGACCACCGCGCCCTGCATCCGGTCGCGCCACAGATCGACCGCGGCGGCCGACCGGGTGGTGCCGAGCTTTGCGGCGAAGGCCGGGACATCGGGATGGTTCAGCGTGCAGATTACTTCGTTGTCGGCCGGCAGCCGCTTGCGAGTGACGCCGTTGGCGACCATCTGCGCGTCGCACAGGATCGGTGCGCCGGCCTGCAGCGCGGCGCGGCCTGCCGCGACGAAGCCGGGCGTGAACGCGATGTCTCCTGCGACTTCGACCATGCCGCTGGCGTGAATGATCCGTACCGCAATCTTTTCCTCGTCGGCGGTGAACCGATCGAGAGCGGCTTCGGCGCGGATGATCGAAAACGACTGACGATAGATCGCGTCGCCGTCTCGTTCGTAAGCGTAGGTCATCGGACGGCGTCCTCGATCAGCTCGGGGAGAATGGAGGGATGCGGGTCTGCATCGGCGGTCGCGCTCTCGCTCGGCGCATCCATCGCGGTGATGCTGAGGCCCGCGGCGAGGGCGAGCTGCATCAGGATGGCGCGTGCGGCATGGCTGGCGCGTTGTGCGTACAGCTTGTTGAGGCGGCGGAGCGTGGTAGGCGGCAGGTTGGTGATCAGCTCGCTTGGAACCTCGTGCGGCTCGCCGGAAGTGAGGACCGCGAAGGCGATCCGCTGGCTGCTGGCGAAGGCTGTGACCGCTTCGACGGCATCACGGTCGGGATGCGCCTGATCCGGCAGCACGATCAGGATTGCGCACAACAACGACGAATCGAGCGAGCGCTCGCACGCCTGTGCGGCGAAGGAGGCGAGATCGCTGGCGCGCAACCGATTCGGTTTGGCGGGCCACGCGTGTGCGAAGGCCGTCAGCGTCGCGGTGCATGGCGACAGCACTGCGATCTCGGCAGAGTCCGGCCGAAGCGACAGCTGAGAACCGGCGGAGACACCGGGGTGGAGCGCAGTGGGCGGCATCGCGCCGAATCTCGTCGGTTGGCCATCGCGGGTGATGGCTCAAAACCGGCGAACGGACCTGCACTCCGGACCGCCGAAAGACATCCCGGGGCACCCCGCCCGAAACGACGTCAACATAGCAGGCGACGGCAGGTCTCCTGGCTCACGGGTCGTCGCCGACGCGGCCTTCCCGGATATGATCCAGTGGCGTGTAGCGTCGGCTCACCGTTTACAGTTGCGGGGGCAGCTTCGGCGCGACCGCTGCAGGCAGCGATCTTCCGATATTCCCTCTTCGTCCTGTCCGAAGACAGGACACCGTCGGCGCGCGATGTTTGGGACGGAAACAGCGAACTGTCAATCGACCATCATTGGCAACTGGCTGCCGAGGGGCCCCATCAAATTCGCGCCAGCTTGATCGGGATCAAGGCGTATCGCCAGCGGCCTCCGGGGCTTGCGTTGAGGCTCGGCGGTTGCCGTCGATCGCGGCGCGCAGCAGCGCCGCCGCCCGGAACGGGGCGTGCAGCGCCTTGCTGAAGGGCAGCGCGGCAAACAGGCCGAATACCAGTCCGAGATGCGTGCTGAGCAGCAACCCCATCGCGGGCGTGCTGCGGAAGCCGAGCACGGCTAGCCCGCTGGCGCCGACCAGGGCCAGCAGGATCAGAAACGCGACGTTCAGCCGGGTCTCGCCGCGGTCGCTCGGCTCGCGATCAGCCCGCGCTTCCAGTCCCAGCAGCCCGACCGCGCCCACGGTCATCGTCACGCCGCCCACGAGCCCCAGCATCACGGGCAGGCTGCCAACCGGGTAGGGGGCTGCCACGCCTAGCAGATGGTGATAGGCCGCGGCGACCATCGTGGAGAGACCGCTGAGCACGAAGCCGCCGGCGGTGAGGTGGTGCAAGATCCTGCGCCGGTGCGAGGGGGGGGCGCCGTCGTCATGGCAGCCGGGGCCGCCGCCGCCGAGATGGCGCAGCGTGATGATGTCGGAGAGTGCAACCGGCAGCGCGCGCATGATCTCGCTGATCGTCACCCCCGGCGCGATTGTGCGCCAGTATCGCAGGGTCGCCAGCGTGATCGCAATCACCGCCCACGCGAACGTGCCGCCTGCGAGCCCGGCCATCGCCGGCCACGGCAGCATGCGATAGAACGCGCCTTCGCGCGCGTCCGCCGCAAATAGCATCTCTGTCGAACCGGTGCTCAACACAAGCGCGAATGTGATCAGCTGCGCGAGCGCGACGGTGGCGGGCACTGCGAGCGACGACGCGCGAAAGGCGCGCCCGAGCGTCGGCGGCCATAGATGGTCCGCATAGGAGCGCTGCCTCAGTTCGGCGAACGTCGCCGGCAGATTGACGGCGAACGGATGCGGCGGCGCATATTGGCAATCGTGCCAACAGCCCTGGCAGTTGTGGCACAGGTTCGACATGTAGCTGACGTCACTCAGGCTGAAACCGTGCTTGCCGTCGATCGCCGGAAACACCGGGCAGAGCCCGTCGCAATACATGCAGGCGCTGCAGATCCGCAGCACGCGCTCGGCCTCGAGCATCGGATCAGCCGCGGACATGGCGCGCCGCCTCCTCGCCGGCGATCTGGCCGAACACCGCCGACAGGGTGATGCCGAGCCCGGCGAGATAGCCGAGGCGCAGTACATTCGCGGCCATGATCATACCGGCGGCGAACAGATCGTCGTGACGGCGTCCGTCTGCCTGGACTACCCGCATCGTGGCATCGACCTTGATGCCGTAGTGCACGAACGTCAGCCCTGGCCGCATCGGATAGGCGAAGAATGGCGGCACTGCGATGGTGCGCGCGGCGTTGGCCGGCGCGGCATTGAAGTCGTCGATGTTCTGCAACAATGCGGCCGGATCAATCGCGAGCGTGGCCGCCAGTTCCCCGAGGCTCGGCGCGGTGATCGGTGCCAGAGCCGACGGCGCGGCGCGTGCGAGCCCTCGGGCATCGAGCAGTAGATAAGCAAGTTGGCCGGGACAGTCTGCGATCCTTGGTCCCCATTTGGCGTAGTGCGTCGGCTGCGATCCGGCCCCTGCGACGTCGATACGCGCGCCGGATCGGTCGACCACGAGGCCGAGCGGAATGGATGTGATTCGAGTGACGATGCCGCCGTCGAACTGCGGGCCGCGCGCATCGACCGGAACGACATGGCATGTAGTCGGATCGCCGATCGCACAGCCGCCGGCCCCGATCAGCAGATCGAGCAGGCGGCCGTCGGCATAAGGCGTGCCGCGGACCATCCAGCCCTCGGCAGTGCTGCCGAAATTGGCGCGCAGCCACGCCTGATCGGCGCCCGCGCCACCGGCACAGACGACGACGCTACGGGTGCGGATCGGGTCGTCAGCGCCGGTGCTACGCACGTTGATGGTCCAGCCGCCGCCCTCGCTGCGGAGAATCGATCGGACCTCGCTGTCGTAGTTGATTGCGATGCCTAGCCGCTCGGCAGATGCGTACAACGCATTGATCATCGCCTTGCCGCCACCGAGCGGAAACGCGGTGCGTCGGGAATACGGCATCACCCCGGTGCCTGGTGGCTGCAGGTGCACGCCGTGGTCGATCAGCCAGCCGGCGATGCTGTGCGCGCGTTCAATCAGTAGCTCCGTCAGCGCCCGGTCAGTGTCGTCGCCCGTCACGCTGCGCAGCTCGGCGCGCAATTCTTCCGCCGTGTAGCGATCGGGGACGTAGTCGAGCGGCGTCTCGTGTGTCAGCCGGAAATTGCGACCGTGGCGCGCATTGCCGCCGCGCAAGGGCCGCGGCGCCGCTTCGAGCAGGCGGACCACAGCGCCGCCCCGGCGCGCGGCAATTGCTGCGCAAAGACCGGCGATTCCGCCGCCTATCACCGTCACATCCCACAGCAAGATGCGGTCAATCCGGTCGAGATGATGCGCCTGGGCCGCTCGATAGCGGCGAGGGAAAGCGCGGCCTGGTGGACCTTCGTCTTAGAGGGCGGCTCCGGGATATTGTCAATCTTGCGTCGGCGGCATCGCCGTGCTGTGGTGCCGCTCGCTTCGGTGCCCTTCGTTCGAAGGGTGAAACGGGAATGCGGTGCGGCGAGCAATCGCCAAGTCCGCGGCTGCCCCCGCAACTGTAAGCGGATCGTCTCCGGTCACTCCGCCACTGAGTTCGGCATCCTAGAGCCGCTCGGGAAGGCGACCGGGACAATGTCCGCGAGCCAGGAGACCGGCCGAAGTCCGCAACCAAGCCATTCGACGGTGGGTCGAAGAAGGACACAGACATGCCGCACCGACCGCCGACCTGACGCGCGCCTCCGTTTGTCGCGGAGAAACCCGTCGTCGCCCGAACGACCGCACGCGCGGACAGTTTCGCTGTCGCCGCTGCAATTGTCGTTCGCGCGTCCTGACTGCCCCGCAGAAGCGGCGGCAGAGCATTCCGATTGCCGAGCTTTGCGATGCACGCGCCCTTGCTTGAACCCCGTATCCTGTCCGTTCCGCCGGTCGATCCCGCCCATGAGCCAGAGCTGCGAGCCCGGCTCGACGGCAAAGCGAAGCCGCCGGGCTCGCTCGGCCGGCTCGAAGATCTCGCCGTGCAGCTCGGGCTGATCTGGCACCCGGCGCCGCCGCGGGCCGAGCGTGCGTCGGTGTTCATCTTCGCCGGCGACCACGGTCTCGCCGCCGACCGGGTCTCGCCGTATCCGGCGAGCGTAACGCGTTCGATGGTCGAAGCTTATCTGGCGGACTGCGCCGGCGTGAACGTTCTTGCGAAAGCGGCGGCGACCGAGGTGCGGATCGTCGACGGTGGCATCGATGCCGATATGCCGCCAAACCCCAAACTGATCGATCGCAAGATCCGGCGCGGCACCCGCAACGCCCGCCACGAACCGGCAATGACTCACCAGGAGGCCGCGCGTGCGATCACCGCGGCGGCCGATCTGGTGCGTGAGGATATCGCAGGTGGGCTCGACATCGTCGCGATCGGGGAGATGGGAATCGGCAACACCACTTCTGCCGCGCTGATCACTCACGCGCTGACAGCGGCGCCTATCTTCGAGTGCGTTGGCCGCGGCGCCGGGATGGATGATGCCGGCGTCGCGCACAAGCGCGCTATCGTCGAACAGGCGGCGGCGCGGGCGCAACCGACGGCGCCGCTCGACGTGCTGGCCGAGTTCGGCGGCTTCGATATCGCGATGATGGCTGGCGCAGTGCTCGGCGCCGCAGCTTCGCGGCGGCCGGTGGTGATCGATGGTTTCATCGCCAGCGCGGCGGCGCTGCTCGCGGTGCGGCTGCAGCCCGCCGCGCGCGATTACTGCGTGTTCTCGCATCGCTCGGCCGAGCGGGGCCACCGCGTGCTGCTCGAAGCGATGCAGGCGACGCCGTATCTCGATCTAGGCTTGCGGCTCGGCGAGGGCACCGGTGCGCTGATGACCGTTCCGCTGCTGCGCGCCGCCGCTGGCATCCTCAACGATCTCGCCGCGCTTTCGGACGTGCTGGCGGGCCGGATCGGACCCTGCGCGTGAGCCGGCAGATCCAGTCCCTGCTCAACGCCGTGCAGTTCATGACGCTGGTGCCGACGCCGCGCACCGCGCAGTTCGACGACGACTGGCTGCTGAGCGCATCGAAGTACTTTCCGCTGGTCGGCGCCGGGATCGGCCTGGTCTGCGGCGGAGTGCTGCTCGCAAGCTCGCTGATCTGGTCGGGTGTGGTGCCGGCGATGATGGCTGTGGCGGCGGGGGCGGCGCTGACCGGCGCGCTACACGAAGACGGCATTGCCGACACAGCTGACGGCTTGTTCGGCGGCCGCACGCGCGAGCAGCGCCTGGCGCTGATCAAGGACAGCCGCCTTGGCCTGTATGGCGCGGTGGCGCTGGTACTCAGTTTTGCAATTCGCGTCGCAGCGCTGGCGAGCCTGCCGCCGTGGCTCGGCGTCGCCACTCTGGTGGCCGGCTATAGTCTGGGGCGGACCGGCATCGTCGCGGCGATGTCGGCGCTGCCTTATGCCGGCGACGCTGCCACCGGCAAGCTGAGCTATCCGACGCGCGCGATCGGCACTGCAGGCTGGTTCGGTCTGGCTGCGTTCAGCGTGCTCGGGGCGACGTGGCTGGTCATGCTCAATCCGCCAGCGGCGATTGCGGGGCTGCTGGTCGCGGGTGTGTTCGGCTTGGCGGCCCCGTGGATCGCGCTCCGGCTGATCGGCGGCTATCGCGGCGACGTGCTTGGCGCCACTGAACAGATGATCCAGATCGGCCTGTTCCTCGGCGTCGTGGCGATGGCCGGCCATGGCTAAGTGATGCCGCCGCTGCCGATCACGTTCGACCGCAGGCGCGCGCGCCTGCGCTGCTTCCTCTCAACTCCATGCCATCTGGTGGTTTTATGACCGACGCCCATGTCGAGGAGCTCATCTCCCGGATCCAATTCACGCCGCGCACCACCACCGGTCCGCGGCGCGCCCGCTCGCTGATGATCCAGGGCACCAGTTCGGACGTCGGCAAGAGCATGGTGGTCGCCGGGCTGTGCCGCGCCTTCAGCCGGCGCGGACTGGTGGTGCGTCCGTTCAAGGCGCAGAACATGAGCAACAACGCCGCGGTCGCCTCGGACTCGGATCTGCCGCCCGGTCCGAACGGCGAACAGGTCCGAGGCGAGATCGGCCGCGCGCAGGCGCTGCAGGCGCGCGCCTGCCGTGTGGCACCGTCGATCCACATGAACCCGGTGCTGCTGAAGCCGCAGTCGGAAATCGGCGCCCAGGTGGTGCTGCGCGGACGCGTGCTCGGCAACTGCCCGGCGCGAATCTATCACCACATGCGGCAGCGGCTGATTCCGGCGGTGGTCGACAGCTTCGAGCGGCTCGCTGCCGAGGCTGATTTGGTGCTAGTCGAAGGCGCCGGCAGCGGCGCCGAGGTTTACTTGCGCGCCTCCGACATCACCAACATGCGGTTCGCCGAGGCGGCCGATCTGCCGGTCGTGTTTCTGTCGGACATCGATCGCGGCGGGACCATGGCGGCATTGGTCGGCAGCTACGTGCTGCTGAGCGAGGGCGATCGGGCCCGCGTCGTCGGCTATCTGATCAACAAATTCCGCGGCGACTTCTCGCTGTTCGAACCCGGTTGCCGGACCATCACGGCGGAGACCGGCTGGCCGTTCCTCGGCGTGCTGCGCTGGTTTCCCGGCGCCGACCGACTGCCGGCAGAGGACTCGCTGGCGCTGGAGCGCGCCGCGGCGGCGAGCCGGGGCCGGCTCAAGATCGCGGTGCCGCGGCTGCAGCGCGTCGCCAATTTCGACGACCTCGATCCGTTGGTGGCCGAGCCCGACATCGACCTGCAGTGGATTCAGCCGGGCTCGCCGATTCCTGCCGATGTCGATGTCGTGGTGCTGCCGGGCTCGAAAGCGACCCGCACCGAGCTCGACCTGATCCGGCGCGAGGGCTGGGACATCGACATTCACGCTCATGTCCGCCGCGCCGGCCGCGTCGTCGGGCTGTGCGCCGGCTTCCAGATGCTCGGCCGCGTGGTGCGCGATCCGCAAGGCATTGAAGGACCTGCGGGCGAGACCGCTGGGCTTGGTTTGCTCGACATCGAGACCGAGATTTCTGGCGACAAGCGCCTGATCGAGATCGATGCGATCGATCGGGTCAGCGGGTGCCGCGTCGTTGGCTACGAGATGCACATGGGCCGTACCACCGGCCCAGGTCTGGCGCGGCCCTGGCTGAAGCTTGAGGAGGGCGGCACCGAGCGCGCCGAAGGCGCAGTCTCGGCGGACGGCCGCGTCAGCGGCGGCTATCTGCACGGCATTTTCGGCGGCGATGCGTTCCGCTCCGCGTGGTTGGCGCAGATCGGCGCTGCGTCGTCCGGGCTCGATTTCGAACGCCGAGTCGAGGAGACGCTGGACGCGCTCGCCGATCATTGCGAAAGCAATCTCGATCTCGATGCCTTGCTGGCGTTGGCGCGGTGAAGCGGCGTTCGCGCGGCGGAATAGGACGACGATGCGGAAGATCTTGTTGATCGGAATCGGGCCTGGCGGTCCGAACTATTTGACCGTTCAGGCAGTCGAGGCGCTGAACCGCGCGACCGTGTTCTTCATTCCTGACAAGGGAGAAGAAAAAGCCGAGCTGCGCCTGGCGCGGGAGCAGATCTGCGAGCGCTTCATCAAGACGCCGGGTTACCGCTTTGTCACCATCGACATCCCCAAGCGTGAAGCGCAGCCGCAGGATTATCGCGCCACGGTTGACGATTGGCACGCCCAGATCGCCGACCGGTTTCAGCACGCGATGACCGAGCAACTGCCGGAGGATGGTTGCGGCGCATTTCTGGTGTGGGGCGATCCGTCGCTTTACGATAGCACGATCCGCATTCTCGACCGGCTGCGCGGGCGCGGGATGGCGATCGATTACGAGATCATTCCCGGCATCACCGCGGTGCAGGCGCTGACAGCGCGTCATGGCATCGCGCTGAATGGCATCGGCGAGCCCGTCACGGTGACAACAGGGCGCAAGCTCGCCGGCGCGGGGCGATGGTCGGGCGAGACAACGGTGGTGATGCTCGACGGCGAGGAGACTTTCGCCAAGATCGACGCCGAGGGGGCCGAAATCTTCTGGGGCGCCAACCTCGGCATGGACGATGAAGTCCTGGTAGCCGGCAAGCTCCCGGAGATTGCGCCCGAGATTCAGCGCGTCCGCCGCCAGGTGCGTGCCGCCAAGGGCTGGGTGATGGACATCTATCTGCTCCGTAAAGCAGGGGAATCGTAGATTGGTACCGTCGAGCTTCGACGGGCGCTGCTCATTTATCGCGCTTGCTCGATGCCAGCGTATCGGCCAAAACCCCGCCATCGGTGGCGCGCATCACGCGCCGATCTGAGCGGGGCCGACATGAACAGCATCGCGACCAGCCCGAACCGAAGCGGACTGCGCTTCCTGGTGTTTCAACACGTCGATGTCGAGCATCCCGGCATCTTCCGCGAGTTCTGGCGCGAAGCGGGGATCGTGTGGGATGCAGTCGAACTCGATGCAGGCGAACCCATCCCAGCGCTAGAGCCTTACGACGCTCTGATCGTGATGGGCGGCCCGCAAGACGTCTGGCAGGAAGACGAGCATCCCTGGCTGGTGCCGGAGAAGGCCGCGATCCGACGCTTCGTGCAGGAGCTTGGCCGGCCGTATCTCGGCATCTGCCTCGGGCATCAGCTGCTTGCGGCTGCACTCGGCGGCGAAGTCCGTCTCGGCAACACTCCGGAAGTTGGTCCGGGCGAGGTCGAGCTGACCGCGGCCGGCGCAACCGATCCGTTGTTTGCCGGTCTTTCCAGCCCGCTGCAGACCTTCCAATGGCACGGGGCCGAAGTCGCGACGCTACCGGCCGGTGGCGAAGTGCTGGCGCGCAATGATGCTTGCGCGGTACAGGCGTTCCGGTTTGGCCATGCGGCTTACGGGCTGCAGTATCACGTCGAGATCACCGACCGCACCGTGCCCGAATGGCAGCAAATTCCCGCCTATGCCGCTTCGCTCGAGACGGCGCTCGGGCGCGAGCGCGCCGCGAAGCTTGCCGACGAGACCACGGGGCTCTTGCCCGGTTTTGCGCAGGCGGCGCGCCGGCTCAACGATAACTTCCTGCAGATCGTGACGCGCGCGATTGCACGCTAAGCCGTCACGGCGTTTGCGACGCATGCGTCGGCTGCCGTTTGATGTGCCCATGTGGCGCGGCGATCAGGTGCGTCACTTTCGGTTCGGCATCGAACAAGCGGATCTGCTCCTGCAGCACCCGATCGGCGTTGGTGACGCGCTCGTGCTGGCGGAGATGCTCCAGCCATGAAGCGACCTTGAAGGTTTCGACAAAGCGGCCGGGATCGGCCGCATCCTCGAACACGCCCCATTGATAGGCGCCGTCGCGCCGCCGCTGCCGGCTGAGATGCCGCACCGCGCTGAGAAACGCCTCGCGATGGCTCGGCGCAATTCGGTACTCGACCGTGATCAGCACCGGCCCTTGATCCGGCTCGGCGTCGATGCTGACGATCGGCGTCGGCCAGTGCATCGACGGCGACAGATCGACGTCCGCGCCGGCCTTCAGTTTCCAACGCCACGTCGCCACAATACCGAGCATTGCGCCCGCCGCAGCCGCGAAATGTGCGATCGGCAGGCCGAACGATGAGGCGATCTGGCCCCACAGCGCACTGCCTGCCGTCATCGCGCCGAAGAACACGGTGACGAACATCGCCAGGCCGCGTCCGCGGACCCAATCCGGCAGCACGACTTGCACCGAGACGTTCAGGCTGGCCAGCACGGCGATCCACGAGACGCCGGCGAGCAGGCACGCGGCGATAGCTAGTTCGACCTGCCGGGCAAGGCCGAGCATCACCAGGCACAGCGCGGTGCCGAGCGTGCCGGCGGCGACCAGCCGGTCGGGGCCGAGCGCGGCCTTCAGCTTCGGCAGGATGAGCGCGCCCCCGATCGCGCCAGCGCCGACCGCGCCGAGCAGGATGCCGTACAGCTCCGGCCCGCCGGCGATCCGCGACCGGGCCACCAGCGGCAGTAGTGCCCAATACGCGCTGGCAAAGAAGAAGAACGCCACAGCGCGCACCAGCGTCGCGCGGAGCTCGGTGTTGTGCCGGGCGTGACGGATGCCGGTGACCAGCGCTTCGATCAGTCGTTCCGGCGGCAGTGTGCCGCTGCGCGGATGAGCGGGGCGCCACCAGATCAGCGCGGCGATCACCGCAAGGTTGCTGACCGCATTGATCCAGAACGGCGCGGCGATGCCGAGGCTGCCGATCGCGACGCCGCCCAGCGCCGGGCCGATCGCCCGGCTGATATTGATGCCGACGCCGTTGCTGGCGACCGCCGAAGCGAGGTCCTGCTTCGGCACCAGATCCGGCACGATCGATTGGAACGCGGGCGCGGCAAAAGCGGCGCCGGCGCCGAGCAGGAAGGTGAACAGCAGTAGCTGCCGCGGCGTCATCAGGCCGAACCAGACCAGCCCAGCGCTGGCGGCGGCGAACACGGTCAGAACGATCTGCACCACGATCAAGAACTTGCGCTTGTCGACAATATCGGCGAGCGCGCCCGCCGGAATGGCAAACAGGAAGATCGGCAGGTTGGACGCGACTTGCACGAGCGCGACCTGCAGCGGGTCTGCCTCCAGGCTGGTCATCAGCCAGCCGGAGGCGGCATTGAACATCCAGGTGCCGACGTTGGACACCACCGTTGCCGTCCATACCACCGTGAAGGCGATGTGGTGAAAGGCTGCCCAGGATGAAGGGCGTGGCGGAACCGCTGTCTGCTGGCCGCCTTCAACACTGCTCATCGGTCCTCGCTGGGTTGAAGGCGCTCGTGATCTGTCCGGCGCTGGTTGCCAAAGCGGAAATCTAGCGCGGCGGCGCCAAGCGAGATTGCAGGACCTTGCTGCGGTTTGAATGTTTGAGCGCCGCGTCAGGCGCGAGACGATCGCTCGTCATCAGACCCGAAGCAGCGCGAGCCGCCCTGCCCACATGAGTGCACCTGCGGTGAGATGTCGTCATCGGCGTGAGCAGGGCGCCGCGCGTTCGTGCAAGCGGTGACGGGTTCGTCCAAGCGATCCGGACGCCGGGCAGGGCATGATTGCGCCCAGTTGCGTCAGCTCAGCCCCGAACTTGGAGAGTTCCGATGTCGAAACTGGATATGCTCACATCCGACAACAGCGCAATCGCGCTGATCGATTATCAGCCCGCGATGTATCAGGGCGTGCAGTCTCACGACCGACTTGTGGTGTTCAACAACATCCAGATCCTCGCCAAAGCGGCGAAGCTGTTCAAGATTCCGACGGTGCTGACCACGGTGGCCAAGGATTCGTTCTCCGGCCCGTTCATGCCGGAAGTCACCGAGCTGTTTCCGAACCTCGACATCATCGACCGCACCTCGATGAACTCGTGGCTCGATCCGAACTTCCGCAAAGCCGTCGCCGCCACCGGCCGAAAGAAGTTCGTGATCGCCGGGCTGTGGACCGAAGCCTGCGTCATGTTCCCGACGCTCGATATGCTGAAGGAAGGCTACGAGATCTACATTCCGGCCGATGCCTGCGGCGATCTGTCGATGGAAGCGCACAACCGCTCGATGGAGCGCGCAATTCAGGCTGGCGCGGTGCCGATCACCTCCTGCCAGTACGCGTTCGAGCTGCAGCAGGACTGGGCGCGCTCGGAGACCTATGAGGGCATGATGGACATCCTGCGGGCGCACTCGCCCTATGGCATCCAGATCCGTTTCTCCAAGTGGGCGCTCGGCGAACACGCCTCTGAGGGCGGCACCAAGGCCGCCTGAAGCGATCGGCGCGGGAGAGCAGGATGAAAGTATATCTGCTGTCGCTCGGTGCCGGCCTGTTGGTCGGCATCATCTACAGCTTGCTCAACGTGCGCTCCCCCGCGCCGCCGCTGGTGGCGCTGATCGGACTACTCGGCATTCTGGCCGGCGAGCAGATCGTGCCGGTGGCGCGGCAGATCATCTCCGGCCACAGCCTTGCGGCCGCGTGGCGCGACGCCAAGTGCACGCCGCACATCTTCGGCATGCTGCCGGGCCGCCGCGCCGCTGAGACGTCCTCAATTTCCGAACCGCACCAGATGGAGAAGCACTCATGAGCACCGCGCCCGATATCATCCTGCATCGCGGCCTGTTCACGACGCTGGACCGGAGCAACCCGACCGCCAGTGCGGTGGCGATCTCGGACGGGCGGTTCACGGCGGTCGGCCACGATCGCGATGTCCTGCCGCTCGCCGGTCCGTCGACGCGCGTGATCGATCTGAAGGGGCGGCGGGTGCTGCCCGGCCTGATTGACAACCATCTCCACATCATCCGCGGCGGCCTGAACTTCAACATGGAGCTGCGCTGGGACGGCGTTCGTTCGCTCGCCGATGCGATGAGCATGCTGAAGCGCCAGGTCGCGATCACGCCGCCGCCGCAATGGGTGCGCGTGGTCGGCGGCTTCACCGAGCACCAGTTCGCCGAAAAGCGGCTGCCGACGATCGACGAACTCAACGCCGTGGCGCCCGATACGCCGGTGTTCCTGCTGCATCTCTATGACCGCGCGATCCTCAACGGCGCGGCGCTGCGCGCTGTCGGCTACACCAGGGACACGCCGGAACCGCCCGGCGGCGAGATCACCCGCGATGCCAACGGCAATCCCACCGGTCTGCTACTCGCCAAGCCGAATGCCAACATCCTCTACGCGACGCTGGCGAAGGGGCCGAAGCTGCCGTTCGACTATCAGGTCAATTCCACCCGCCACTTCATGCGCGAACTGAACCGGCTTGGCGTCACCGGTGCGATCGACGCCGGCGGCGGTTTCCAGAATTATCCCGACGATTACGCGGTGATCCAGAAGCTCGACGAGGAGGGGTTGCTGACGATCCGGCTCGCCTACAATCTGTTCACGCAGAAGCCGAAGGGCGAGAAGGACGACTTCCTCAACTGGACCAAGACCTCCAAATACAAGCAGGGCAACGACTACTTTCGGCACAACGGTGCCGGCGAAATGTTGGTGTTCTCGGCCGCCGACTTCGAGGATTTCCGTGTTCCGCGGCCCGACATGCCGCCGGAGATGGAAGGCGAGCTCGAGGAGGTGGTGCGCATCCTGGTGCAGAACAAATGGCCGTGGCGTCTGCACGCGACCTACGACGAGACGATCTCGCGCGCGCTCGACGTGTTCGAGAAAGTGAACCAGGATACGCCGCTCGACGGCCTGCACTGGTTCTTCGATCATGCCGAAACGATTTCGGACCGCTCGATCGACCGGATCGCGGCGCTCGGCGGCGGCATCGCCGTGCAGCACAGGATGGCGTATCAGGGCGAGTACTTCGTCGAGCGCTACGGCTTCGGCGCCGCGGAGGCGACCCCGCCGGTGAAGCGCATTCTCGACAGCGGCGTCAAGGTCTCCGCCGGCACCGATGCGACCCGGGTCGCGTCGTACAATCCGTGGGTGTCGCTGTCCTGGCTGGTCACCGGCCGCACCGTCGGCGGCCTGCGGATCACGCCGCAGCGGAACTGCCTCGACCGCGAGACCGCGTTGCGGATGTGGACCGAGAACGTCACCTGGTTTTCGAACGAGGAAGGCAACAAGGGGCGCATCGCCGTCGGCCAGCTCGCCGACGTGGTGGTGCCCGACCGCGACTATTTCTCCTGCAGTGAAGCCGAGATCGCCGACACAACCGCGCTGCTGACGATGGTTGGCGGCAAGGTGGTGTATGGCGCCGCCGAGTTCGCCGGTCTCGACGACAGCGCGCCGCCACCGGCGATGCCAGACTGGTCGCCGGTGCGCCGGTTCGGCGGCTACGCCGCCTGGGCGGACGATGAACGGGCTGCCGGCAAGGTCGCGGTACAGGCGATGACATCGTGCGGCTGCGCTAATAGCTGCACGCTGCATGGCCACGATCATGCCACCGCGTGGTCGAGCAAGCTGCCGGTCTCCGATCTCAAGAGCTTCTGGGGCGCGCTGGGCTGCGCTTGCTGGGCGGTGTGAGGTGAGGCCGGCTGACGAGCCGAGGTGGGCGGCGACGATCCTGTCGTCGCCGCTGCTCTGGCACGCCGCGCGCTTCGCGCTGGTGTCCGCCTATCTGCTCGGCGGCGTGGTGAAGCTGTTCGACTTCGCCGGGGCTGTGGCCGAGCAGGAGAGGTTCGGCCTGCATCCCGGCTGGCTGTGGGCAGCGCTCGCCATCGTCGTTGAACTGGGTGGCTCGCTCCTGGTGCTCGCCGATCGGCTGGTCTGGTTTGGTGCCGGCGCGCTTGGCGTCCTGACCTTCGTGGCGATGCTGACGGCGAATGCGTTCTGGTCCGCGCCCGCAGCGGATCGTGGGATGCAGGCCAACGCCTTCTTTGAACATCTCGGACTGATCGCCGGCTTCGTGTTGGTGGCGATGCTGTCCGACCAACGGCGATCGACGTCCTGATATTGGCGAGGAGACTTCCGTGAAACAGATCTCGAAACCTCTTCTGTTGCTGGCGATCGCCGCCGCGCTGAGTTCGCCGGTGGCAGCGAAGGAAGCGCGCCATGCCACCCCATCGGTTGCGGTCGCGCCGCAATACGACACCACACATGTCTATGTGGCGCCCGAGGACGTTGAGAAATTCGTGGCGAGCTTTCTCGCCACCTTCGGCGGCAAGAGCACCAAGCAGGTGGTCGCGACCGTGACGCCGACGCCGAGCAGCACCACCTCGCAGTTGCTGCAGACCCCGGCGGGCACGGTGTCGTTGTTCGGGTTCAAGACACCGATCCCATATCCGTTCGGCGCTGAGCGCAACGGCTATCTGGTCAGCGATATCGATGTGGCGATCAGGCAGGCGCGCGCCGCGGGCGCGTCCGTGATCGTGTCGACCTTCCCGGATCCGATCGGACGCGACGCGGTGGTGCAGTGGCCCGGCGGGGTCAACATGCAGCTGTACTGGCACACGACCAAGCCGGACTATGCCGCTTTCACCTCGGTCCCGGAGAACCGGGTGTATGTCGCGGCCGATCGGGCCGAAGCGTTCGTGCGCAGCTTCGTCAAGTTCTCGCACGGCCGGATCGTGTCCGACAGCAGCGTCGCATCCGGCGCCGAGGTGGGCAAGCCCGACGCCAAGATCAAGCGAATCCGGGTCGAATCCGCATTCGGCAAGATGACCGTGTTCGTCACCGACGGGCATTTGCCGTATCCTTACGGCCGCGAGACCACCGGCTATGAAGTCGCCGATCTGGAGGCGACGCTTGCCAAGGCGAAGGAAGCGGGCGTGACAGTTCTGGTGCCGCCTTATTCGTTCGAGGACCGCAAGGCTGCGATGTTGCAATTCCCCGGTGGCTACGTGGCCGAGATCCACGCCGCGGCGCAGCGACACGCGGCGGCGGCCGAGTGACGGCGGACGGCGGAGAGCGCGGGGAAATTCGGCGTGCGGCGCTCGTCCGCTCGGCGCTGCTGGCCTCCGTCGCGCTCATCGCCTTCGGCGGGCTCGCCCGCGCGGCCGACGATGCGCCGGCGCGGCCGGCGATCCAGTCCAACCGTTGGGCCGAGGATTGGTCGGTGCTGGCCGATCCGAAGCTGCGGACCGAGCCGTTCGACTCCCTGAAATATGTGCCGCTGTGGGTGTCTGATCCGAAGAGCTATGTGTCGTTCGGCGCCAATCTGCGCGAGCGGTTCGAGTTCAACGACGCCCCGGCGTTCGGCACAGGCGGCAATGCCCGCGACAGCTATGTCATCCAGCGTCTGCAGGTCCATGCCGATGTGCATTTCGATGCCAATTGGCGGGCGTTCGTCCAGCTCGAGGACGATCGGGCGTTCGATAAGCTGAACGTCACCTCGGTCGATCAGGATCGGGTCGATCTGCGGCTGGCGTTTCTCGAATACACCAAGCAGTTCTCCGGCGGGCTGCTCAAAGCCCGGGTCGGCCGTCAGGACTTCGCCTTCGACCTGCAGCGTTTCGTGTCGTCGCGCGACGGCCCCAACGTGCGGCAATCGTTCGACGCTGTGTGGGCCGATTGGGAGACCGGCACCTGGCGGTTCATCGGCTTCGTCAGCCGGCCGGTGCAGTATTTCGACGATCGGCCGTTCGACGATCGCTCGTCCGATCAGTTCCGTTTCAGCACGCTCCGCATCGAACGCAAGGTGCTCGGCAATAACGAGCTGTCGGCGTACTATTCGTTGTATGAGCGCGCCGGCGCGCGTTATCTCGACGCCACCGGCGATGAGCGCCGGCATATTTTCGACATCCGCTTTGCCGGCAAGCAGGGCCCGCTCGATTGGGACCTCGAAGCGATGGGGCAGACCGGGCAGGTAGGCGCCTCGGCGGCGCGGGCCTGGGCGGTGGGCGCCCGCGCCGGCTACACGCTGCCTGCCGCCTGGCAGCCGCGGCTCGGGCTGCAGTTCGATGCTGCCTCCGGCGACGACCGGCCGAACGACGGCGTCGTCGGCACCTTCAATCCACTGTTCCCGAACGGCTATTACTTCACGCTGGCGGGCTTCACCGGCTATGCGAACCTCGTCCATCTCAAGCCGTCGATCACCGTGTCGCCGGCGAGCAGGCTGAAGCTGATGGCGGCGGTCGGCCTGCAATGGCGCGCCACGACGGCGGACGCGATCTACGTGCAGCCGAGTGTGCCGGTGGCCGGCACCGCCGGCGTTGGCACCGCCTGGACCGGCGCCTACGGCCAACTCCGCGTCGACTACGCCTTCGACGCGCATCTCACCGGCGCGATCGAAGCGGTGCATTTCGACGTTGGCGACACCATCCGCGCCGCCGGTGGCCGCAGCAGCGATTATCTCGGCCTCCAGCTGCAATACGGTTGGTGAGTTTCCGCGCCGCCGCTATCGCCCGCCCCAGAACACAGGTCGGATCATCACCAACGCGGCGAGGGCTGTGGGCAATGCCCATACCCAATCGCCCATGAGCGGCATTGCCAACGCCGCGATCACGCAGCCGACTACGAAACCTGCGAGCAGACGCAGTGCCTGCTTCAGGCGGCCGTCGTCGGCGCTCATCAGCGGATGTCCGTTCGACAGCGCGTCCATGATCGACAGCACCGCATTGGAGAGATTGCCGGTCATCACCGCAGTGGAGACGGCTTTGGGCAGCGCCAGCCGGAGCAGCGCATATTGCGTCGCCATGGCTGCCACCGCGATCATCACCGCGGTGCCGGCGATCAGGCCGTGAGGATGGGTTGCCGGCTTCAGCGCGACGCTAACCGCCAGCACCGCTGCGAGCAAAGCACATTGAACGCCGAGCAGCAGCCGCACCAAAGCCGGGCCTGTCAGCCGTGAGAACCGCGCGATCAGCCAGATCAACACCAGCACCAAGATGAACGCGGGGATTGCAGCGAGCTGCGCCAGATTGATAGGGCCGCCGCCGACCGCTACCGCGCTCGCCACCACGAGGTTGCCGGTGATATGTGCAGTGAAGATGTTGCCGAGCATATAGAAGCCGGTGATGTCCACCATGCCGGCGATCACGCTGAGCACCGGGGGCATGGCTTCTTCCATTCTCGCCAGGGTCTGCTTCGAAGCCGCTGCGGTGTTCGGCGCATCTTCGCCGGGCGTGACGGTCAGAAGATCAGTGGTCGTGGGCGTATGGCTAGGCATCGGCCTGTGTCGGGTCGCGAGCGAGTGCGTAATGGGCGATAATCGTCCGGGGCAGCACGAGGCCGATGCTCATCGCCGCCATGATGGAAGCGGCCGTGACGCCATCGGCGATAGTGGCGCCGGTCAACTCGGGCGGCGCCGAGGAGGTCGTTGCGATCTGCAACAGGCCACTAATCATCCGGAACACAAACACGCCCGGGATCATCGATACGACAGCGGCGAAGCCGATCGCGGCGAATGGCAGATGCCGCTTGTGCGACACCGGCGTCAGCACCAGACCGACGATCAGGCAGGCCACGAAGGCGCCGGCAGGGGCGCCGAAGCCGAGCTCGGTCATGGCGAGCCAGCGGCTGCCATGCGCGATCATGCCGATTGCGACCGGCCACGCCAACATGCCAAGAGGCGCCGAGAAGAACACTCCGTAGCAGGCGACGGCAACGCCGGCAGCGATCATATCGAGCCATAGCGGCACCGTCAGACCCGATGGATCGATCGGCAGCGATTGATCCAGGATCGACAGACCCAGGACGAGGCCCATCGAGATCGCCAGCAGGATCAGGGTCGCGTAGACGAGGCGCGAGCTGCCGAGTTGGATTCGTCCGCCGATCAGGTCGAGCGCAGCGTTGAGGAAGTGCGGGCCGGGGACCAGCACCATGCAAGGGCAAACCACGACGAGGCGTAGTGCCGAACTGAGCTGATAGCGCACAGCCAATCCGCCGATCAGGCCGGCGAGCAATGCGGCGCAGAACGGCTGGATCAGGAGATTGTCGCTGATCCGTGCCAAGCCGCGGCGCAGCAGTGCGCCGGCCCCGGCGCTGACGAAGATGATTGCGGCGGCCGGCGCGTGCGCGATGCCAAAAATGATCGCCAGCGCCAGCGCGCCAACGGCCGCCGCGAGTGCAAACAGCCAGGTCGGGGAGGCCGGAGCCTTGGCAATTGCCGCGATGCGATCCCGCGCTGCCTCGGCAGACAGGCGGCCGGCTTCGATGTCGACGATGGCGCGCATCGCGGTGGCGACCCGGGTCATATTGACGCCGACCGGCGCAGCCGCGACCGAGATCGTCGAGCGTGTTCCGCTGCTCGCCACATCGAGGCGCAGCTCGTCCCAATGCGCCTGCAACTCCGCAGGCGCGCCGAGGGTGGTGCTGAGCCGGTTCGCGGCGGCAATCACCTGGTCGCTCGCCTGTCCATTGACGAACAGCACCGTGGCGAAAGACAGGATGAGCTCCGCTCGATCGTCGCTGGTCATCAGAGATGGCCTTTACCGGTGAGCGGATCAGCCGGCTGCCGCGCCGGGAGCAACGGCGGCGACATAGGGCGAGACCATCTTGGCAGGATCGACGATGCGGTCGAATTCTGCCTCTGCGACGAAGCCGAGTTCGAGTGCGGCAGCCTTCAGCGTCAGGTCGTTGTCCATCGCGTAGTGGGCGATCTTGGAGGCCTTGTCGTAGCCGATGACGGGCGACAGTGCGGTCACCAGCATCAGTGAGCGATCGACGTAATCCTTGATCTTCTTCAGGTTCGGTTTGGTGCCTTCGATCAGGAATTTGCGGAAGTTGATGCAGCCATCGGTGAGGAGGGTGATCGAATGCGTGATGTTGAAGATCATCAGCGGCTTGTAGACGTTCATCTCGAGATAGCCGCCGGCGCCGCCGAAGCCGACCGCGACGTCGTTCGCCATCACCTGAACGGCGACCATGGTCAGCGCTTCGCACTGCGTCGGGTTGACTTTGCCGGGCATGATCGACGAGCCCGGCTCGTTCTCCGGGATCAGCAGTTCGGCGAAGCCAGCCCGCGGCCCACATGACATCAGGCGAATGTCATTGGCGATCTTGTACAGCGATACGGCTAACGTGCGAAGGCTGCCGGAGAGCTGGACCAGCGCATCATGCGCGCCCTGTACAGTGAATTTGTTGGGGGCGGTGACGAAGGGCAGGCCGGTCAGATCCGCGATCTCGGCCGCGGCCGCTTCGGCAAAGCCGGGTGCCGAATTGATGCCAGTGCCGACCGCGGTGCCGCCGAGCGCGAGCCGGTACACACCCTGCAGCGAGGCCTCGATCCGATCCAGATTATCCGTCAGCATGCCGGCATAGCCGGACCATTCCTGCCCCAGCGTCAGCGGCGTCGCATCCTGCATGTGGGTGCGGCCGATCTTGACAATGTCCTTCCAGTCTTGGGCTTTGGCCGAGATCGCGTCACGCAGCGCCGTGGCCGCCGGTATCAGGCGGCTCTTCACGTTGACAGCGGCGGCGATGTTCATCGTCGACGGAAACGTATCGTTGGAGGATTGCGCCATGTTCACGTGATCGTTCGGATGTACCGGCGCGTGGCTGCCGAGCGGCGTGCCGGCGATCTGGCAGCAGCGATTGGAGATCACCTCGTTGACGTTCATGTTGAACTGCGTGCCGCTGCCGGTCATCCAGACGTGCAGCGGGAACATGTCATGATGCCGGCCGGCCAGGATTTCGTCGCAGACCTGCACGATCAGCTTGGTGCGGGCATCGTCCAGACGGCCGCCGGCGCGGTTGGCATTGGCGGCGCCCTTCTTCAGGATAGCATAGCCGGTGATCATCTCGCGCGGAATGAGATCGGAGCCGATGCTGAAATGCTCCAGCGAGCGCTGCGTTTGTGCGCCCCAGAGCTTGTCGGCGGCAACCTTCACCTTGCCGAGGCTGTCGGTTTCGTCTCTGAACTCCGTCATCGCTCGTCTTTCTTTCTAGGGCGATTGCGAACCTGTCGGCACCCTCCCGGCCGCAGACATAGCTCCGCCGTCTCGCGTCAAGGCGTTGATACGCCCCGCGATGCTGCGAATGATGCTGCCGGGATGACCTGTGAGTGGCGGAATGAAGCGAAGAGAAGCAGGCGAAGCGGACGATTAGAGCCGCTTCGCCCGGACCAGTCTTATTCCTTCACGAACGCCAGCAGGTCGGCATTGAGCACGTCGGCATGGGTGGTGAGCATGCCGTGCGGATAGCCCGGATAGGTCTTCAGCTTGCCGTTCTTCAGCAGCTTGACCGATAGCTTGGCGGAGTCCTCGATCGGCACGATCTGGTCATCCTCGCCATGCAGCACCAGGGTCGGCACGGTGATGGCCTTCAGATCGTTGGTCTGGTCGGTCTCGGAGAACGCCTTGATGCCGTCATAGTGGGCTTTGGCGCTGCCCATCATGCCCTGGCGCCACCAGTTGTTGACGACCCCCGGCATTGTCTTCGCATCGGGCCGGTTGAAGCCATAGAATGGGCCTGCCGGGACATCGAGGAAGAACTGCGCGCGATTGCCGGCGAGCGCCTTGCGGAAACCGTCGAACACTTCGATCGGCAGGCCGCCGGGATTCTTCTCGGTCTTCAGCATCAGCGGCGGCACCGCAGAGACCAGCACGGCCTTGGCGACGCGGCCCTGCGGCTCACCGAACTTCGCGACGTAACGCGCGACTTCCCCGCCGCCGGTCGAGTGACCGATATGCACGGCCTTTTTCAGATCGAGGTGCTCGGCGACGGCCGAGGCGTCGGCCGCGTAATGATCCATGTCGTGACCGTTGTCGACCTGAGACGAGCGACCATGGCCGCGGCGATCATGAGCAACCACGCGATAACCGTTGGCCAGGAAGAACAGCATCTGTGCGTCCCAATCGTCGGACGACAGCGGCCAGCCGTGGTGAAAGACGATCGGCTGGGCCTGCTTCGGGCCCCAATCCTTGTAGAAGATGTCGACGCCGTCCTTGGTCTTGACGAATCCGCTGCTCATTCCGTGGTCTCCTTGTGAAGGTCGCTGAGGGTGGAGCTGCTGTGCGATGGCGGTGCCGGGAAGAAGGGCGACGCAGGCGGCACCCACGATCGCGTCGCGTCGGGTGATGTGGAGGGCGCGGGGTTCCAGCGCTCGTGACGATCGCGCCACATTATCGTGATCGGGGTTGTTCATCGTTGGTCTCCAGCTTGCTAATCCCGGCAGCGTGACGCGCTCAGCCTGCCGCCACCGTGCGTACGGCGTCGAGGATCACATCGGCGACAGCCAGTGGCTGCGACAAAATGGACAGATGGCTCGCCTTCAGCTCGGTGGTCTTGGCATTCAGGCGAACAGCGAGTTCGCGTTCGAGCTCGACGCTGACGATGCGGTCGTCGGTCGAGACGATGTACCAATTCGGCCGGGTTTCCCACGCTGCCTTGCTGATCTTGTCGGCGAAGGTGGTGGTCGGCAGCGGTGGCTGCAGCACCGCCAGCAGGCGCGCGTCGTCTTTCGGTAGATCCTGCGCGACATCGTTGACCCAGCCTGCTTCGCTGAGCTTGAGATGGCCATGGCCGTCATCGACGATCTGGCTCAGGCCTGGCGGAGACGGGTGCGAGCCAACCAGATCACCGACGGATTCGCCGACCTTCGGCGGCAGGGCCGCGACGAAGACGAGGGCTTTGACCTTGGGGTCGTTGCCGGCCTGGGTAATTACCGCGCCGCCCCAGCTGTGGCCCACCAACACGACGGCGCCTTGGATGCTGTCCAGCACGATCCTCGTGGCTTCGACGTCGGCGGCGAGGGACGTGGTGGGGTTCTGCACCGCGACCACTGCAATGCCCTGGTTGAGGAGATGCGGGATCACGAGCCGCCAGCTCGATCCGTCGGCCCATGCGCCATGCACCAGCACCACCGTGGGAGAGGACGAATTGGGCATCGCGTGACTCCTCATTGAGATTGTATCTCGGCCACCCTGATCTACGGCCTATGTGCCTCCGGCTCTTGTCGGTTCGCACGAGAACTTGGATGTTCGGATGATAGACGTGCGCCGTCGTCCGGCGGGCTCGGATACTTGCTCTGGCTGGAACGCGCGGTAATCGGACTTAAGCCGATCGCGGGAGCGTGAACTGAAAGCGCGCGCCGTGCGGCTTCAGCGAGGTGGCAAGCAGCCGGCCACCATGGGCGTCGATGATCGATTTGCTGATCGATAAGCCCATGCCCATGCCTTGCGGCTTCGTCGTCACCAGCGCCTCGAACAGCTGATCGATTCGATCCTCGTCGAAGCCGAAGCCATTATCCGTGACGCTGACAGTGACGCTGCCCGGGTCGTTGGTATCACTGGCGACCGTCAGCACTCGGCGGCCTTCGATCGTCGCCATCGACTCGACCGCGTTCATCGTCAGATTGAGCAGCACCTGCTGGAGCTGAACCTTGTTGCCGAGAACAACAGCATCGCCGCTATCCAGCCGGGTTTCGAGATGGATGCTGTGGTGGCGCAGCTCGCTCTGGATGATCGACAGGATTTCCCGCGCCACCTCGTTGATATCGACCGGCGCCATTTGGGGCGTCGATTTCACGGCCAACCCGCGGATGGTCTGAACCACGTTTGCGGCACGGCGGCCGTTTTCGATCACTCGGTTTGCGGCGTTCTTGGCCTCGGCGATCGACGGCTGTTCGTTGTTGAGCCAGCGCAGACAGACGTCGGCATTGGTGATGATGGCGGTGAGCGGCTGATTGATCTCATGGGCGATCGAGATCACCAATTCGCCGATCGCGGTCAGGCGCGACATCCGCATCAGTTCGGACTGCGATTTCTGCAGGGCGTCGACCAGCGCGTCCTTCTCTTCGAGGAAGGCGTTCTTAAGGGACATCGCCGCCTGCGACGACAGCAGCTTGAGCACCGACAGCTTGCCGGGCGTGAACACACCGGCGGTCAGGTTATTCTCCAGAAAGATGATGCCGATCAGCTTGCTGCGCTTCATCAGCGGAAGGCACAGGATTGACCGCGCTTTCAGTCGGGCCACATAGGGGTCAGCTGCAAATCGGCTGCCAAGAGCGTCGTCGATCGTGATTGCCTCGCCGGTGCGGGCGACGAGGTTGACGATCGACCGGGGCACCTCATCGGTCGATGCGATGTCCTCGCGCAGCACGACCACGGTCCCGGCTTCAGCGGTCCTGGCTTCTGCGCGGATCGATAGATCGTCGTCCTGCGGCAGGATCAGGAGCCCACGCTGCGCGCCGGCGTGTTCGAGCACCAACGTCATCAGCGTTTCCATCAGCCGCGGTACGCCGGATTCGTTGGAGACGGCCTCAGAGGTGCGCAGCACGGCGGCGAGATCGAAACTCTCGGCAATGCTGGAAGGAACCTGAGCCGATGCCGAAAGCGCGGCCGCGAGTTCCGGATAAAGGCGATCGATTTGGGCGGCCTTGGCGAAAGCGCCCCATTGCTGATAGCCGTCGCGCGCCTTGGCGAGATGGGCGTGGTAGGCGGTGTCGAGTCCCTGCTGGCGGCAAAAGCAGGCGGCGAGTTCATGGGCGATGGCTTCGACCTGCGAGACCCGGCCGCGGTGCGACGACGAGATCGCCTGCTGATAGAGCCGCAGCGCCTCGAACGGGCGGTGCTGCAGCCGCGCGATCTCGGCTTCCAGCAGTGCCCGCGCTCCTCTGTAGTTTTCGGGATTATGGACTTCCCAGGTGGCCATCTGTCGATGCGCGTCGGCAAGGAGTTCGGCCAGCTCGGCATGCGGCGCCGGCGGCGTGGCCAAGTCCATATTCGCGGCGCTGATCACGCCGACATAGAAATAGTAGATCGAATATTCGTGATGGCCGACGGTGCTCCACAGCAATGGCTGTGCCTTGCGCAGCGCTGCGAATGCCGCGACGTAATCACCGGCGAAGTACAGCGCCTGCATCTTGCGGATCCAGAACCAGCACAGCGCAATGTCCAGGCTGCGGTTCGCCGCCAGCTCGCTGGCGAATTGCTCTTCGTCAAAGCCCTCACTGCTGAGCGAGCCCAATGCCACGGTGTCGCCGCGCAGCGACCGCAGGAATTGGAGCTGCGTGGTGATGATGTAGACGATCAAGCCGAATTTCGCTCGCTTCATCAGCGCAAGGCGGGCGCCTGCCTCGAGCTCGACTTCGTCGAGCGGGTCGCCAGCGGAAAGCCGATTGGTGATCAACGTGCAGGACGAGAACCCCGCATATGTCAGATCGCCGGTCTCGTTGGCTTCCTCGAACGCCCGGCGCAGATAAGGCTGCGCTTCGTTGAGCGCGCGAGCCCAGGGCAGCACGTGAGCGCCATAGGTCAGGTGAACGCGCGCCTTGTATTGGTTGAGGCCGCGGGTTTCGACCAGCCGTAGCCCGAGGTCGCCAAATTTGAGCGCGGTGGCGTAGTCGCCGAAGCAGGGGCCGACAACCATGCCGAGATACGCGTAGGCGAGGGCAGAGGCGTCGGTGTTGCCGTGCTGAATGCTCAGATTGGCCATCCGGGACAGCAGCAAGCACACCAGGTTAAGATCGGTGAAGAACGCTGGCGCCAGCGCTGCCGTCATGACCGAGAGCGCCGCCGATCGCGAGCGGTCCGTCGAGGTTGGTAGATCAAGCAAAGACTCAATGCTGCGGCTGCCGATGCGCTGGGTCAGCAGTTGATATTCGGCGCTTGCCTCCTGGCGATCCGGATGCCGCGACCAGACGATGCCGACATTCCGCAAATAGGCGAGGCACCCCTCGATCGCGAGGTCGCTGTGATCCATCGCGGTGTAGAGCGTGATCTGCAGCGCAACCACGGCAGCAATCGCGACGTCTCCACGCGCCTTGGATACGAGCTGGCGCAGCCGCTCTTCCGCTTCGGTCAGGGCGCCGGTCAGAAATTCGCATTCGGCGAGCTGATATTCGACGTCGTAGGCCAGATCGGGCTGCTCGGCCCATCGATGCTCGCCGAGCAGGTTAAGCGCCGCCGCGAGATAGACCCGCGCCGAACTGTAGGCGATCGCCTTCTTGGCCGCGCGGCCAGCCTTCAGATTGTAGCCAGCGGCCAGCACCATCTCCGAGCGCGATGACAGCAGTGGTGCGCCGAGATTGTAGTGATTGGCGATGCTGAACAGCGCGTCGGACGAGGTCGGAACGGAGTTGGCCAGGTGCCGGGCGATCGCCAGATGCTCGGTCGGCAGATCCGAAGGATCGATCAGCCGGTAGGCGGCCTCGCGCACGCGGTCATGCACGAACCGGTAATCGTCCTCGGTGCGCAACAGCAGTTCGTTGGCGACGAGGTCCTGCAGCGCCTCGTGGACGTCCTCCACAGTGATGTCGCGGAGCTGCGCCAACAGGCACGCTTCCGCAGTCATGCCAAGGGTGGAGAATGTCTGCAGCACGTCTCGGGTGCGGGACGGAAGCCGGTGGAGCTTCCGGCTCATCAGATCGACGACGTTGTCGGTGAAGCCTTTTTCGTCGATCAGCTCGATGTTCCAGATCCACTCGTGATGCAGCAGATGGAAGCTGACGAGCTGCTCGTCGACCAGCGACGAAAAGAACTGGATCGCGAAGAACGGATTGCCACCTGTCTTGCGATGGATCAGCGCCGCCAGCGGGGCGACGTGGTCCGGCTCGGCGCGCAGAACGTCGGCGACCAGCGCACAGATGTCGTCTGCACTGAGCGAAGCAAGGCGGATCTCTTCGATACGCGACACGCTGTGCCGGATCTCCGCCAGCGCGCAGGAGAGCGGATGGTTGTCGTCCACTTCGTTGTCGCGATAAGCCCCGACGAGCAGAAGATGACGGGTATCGATGTTCTGTGCAAGCCGCACCAGAAATTCGGAGGTCGCGTTGTCGAGCCATTGCAGGTCGTCGAGAAACAGCACCAGCGGATGCTCCGCACGCGCGATCGCGGCGAGGAAGCGGGCCAGAACGGCCTCAAATAGGCTCTTGCTCTCCTGCGGCGGTAGGTCCGGCAGCGGCGGCTGCTCGCCGATCACCAGGGCGAGATCGGGGACCAGATTCACCATCAGCTCGCCGTGCTCGCCGACGGCCTCCTGCAGCGCAGCGCGCCATTGGTCCAGCTCACCGCAGTCGAGACCGAGGATCTGTCGTACCAGGGATCGAAATGCTTGGGCGAGCGTGGCGAATGGGATATCGCGCTTGTACTGATCGAACTTGCCGGCGATGAACCAGCCATTGGTCGGGGCAAGACTCTTGCGCAGCTCGCTGACCACCGATGATTTTCCGGCGCCGGAATAGCCGGAGATCAGGACCCATTCGGTGGTGCCGGTCGAGGCTGCACGGTGGTAGGCAGACAGGATCGCGTTGATCTCGCCCTCCCGGCCGTACAGCTTCTCCGGCATCCGGACGATGCCGGCGGCGTCGTGCTCGGTCAGATGGACGCCGGCCGTTGTGCCGTAAGTCTCCCATGCGGTGAGGCAGGCCCGCAGATCGCGCTCGACGCCGATCGCGGTCTGGTACCGGTCATCCGCGGATTTTTCCAGCAGCCGCAATGCGATCCGTTCGATCGCGGAGGTGGCTGCCGAAGCGTTCGGCAGCGGGTTCGGTTTGCGGGCGATGTGGTAGTGGATCCACTGGCCCGGGTTGGAAGCGAAGAACGGCAGGCTGCCCGAGGCTAGCATCTGGTAGAGCAGGATGCCGAAGACATAGAGATCGCTCCGCGCATCGATCGAGCGATTGAGCCTTCCAGTCTGCTCCGGCGACATATAGGTCGGCGATCCGATCTCGGTGCCAAACATATCGGGTCGCTCGCGGTTAAGCCGCGAGGCGCAGGCGAGGCATGTCAACCAGACCCGGTCGGATGGATCGATCCAAATCGCGTCCGGGCTCAGATTGCGGTGGATCAGGCCTTTGCCATGGATGTGTCCGAGCGCCTGCGCGATGCCGATGCCCCAACGTAGCAGCCGCGCCACCGGCAACGGCTGCCCGATCTTCCCGGACAGAGGCTGGGCGTCGTGGTCATCGATGATCAGCCCGGTGCGGCCGTCGATTGTCACCAGGTCGCGCGGGCGGAGGACGTAGTCAGCATCGAGATCGCGGGTGAGGGCGAATTCACGGGTAAGCTGCTGTGCCGCTGGAGGATCATCGAGATCGGCCAGCACCACGAGGCTTGGTGGATTGATGCCGTCGGCTCGGCGCCGAAAGACGCTCAAACCGCCTTCGCGCCGCACCAATTCCATCGGAGCGTCGATCTGTTTCACGGCACCGATCCAGTTGTGGCGCTCGGCCCGCCAATCAGATCCGGCCATTGGGGCCGGATGCCAGCGCGCGCTGAATACAGTGTACCAGAGTTTCCGCGTCGAAAGGTTTGCTCAGAAATCCGATCGCGCCGAGCGCCCGGGCTCGGGCCTCGATCCGCTCGTCTGGGAATGCGGTGATGTAGATCACCGGCGGTGCGCTGCCTTCGGCGGCTAAACGGGCGTGCAGGTCGAGGCCGCTCATCTCTGCCATCTGCACATCGGTGATGAGGCAGCAGGTGGTAGATCGGGTATCGGAGGCGAGGAATTGCGGCGCCGACGCAAAGCCGCGCGCCGTGTGTCCGAGCGAGCGGATCAATCCTTCGATGGCGATCCGGACGTTTTCGTCGTCGTCTATCACCGTTATGATCTTGCCGATGGTCATTTCTGCCATCCTCAAGAGTGATGCAGTACGATCCGACGCTCAGAAACTGTGCGGCACCAGTTTCTGCAATATAAGTCATACGATGGTTTTACGTCGCTTCCCCAGCGCGCGGCGCGAGAACTTCGGCCATTCGCACCAAATCGGCGAGTGACCGTGCGCCCATCTTCTTCATCACGCGGCCGCGATGAATCTTCACTGTGATCTCGCTCAGTCCGAGATCCGCGGCGACGTTCTTGTTCATCGATCCGGCCGATACCATCTCGAAGATCTGCTTTTCGCGCGGGGTGAGGGCATCAAAGCGGTGCACGATCTCGTTGCGCTTGTGTTCCGCCTCGCGACGCCGGCGATCGAGCTCGACCGCCGCTGACACCGCGTCCAGCATCTCCTGGTCGCGGAACGGCTTGGTTAGGAAGTCGACGGCACCGGCCTTCATCCCCCGCACCGTCATCGGCACATCGCCATAGCCGGTCATGAAAATGATCGGGACCCGGACTTCCAGCCGTGACAGCATGTCCTGCAGGTCCAGACCGCTGGTGCCGGGCAGGCGGACATCGAGGATCAGGCAGTTGGCATCGGGCGGAACGCCCGCCGTCAGCAAGTCTTGCGCCGATCCGAACAGCGCCACCCGATGGCCGACGGACCTGAACAGGCCTTCCAGCGCTTCTCTGATGCCGGCGTCGTCATCGACGACCACGATCAGGGGGCTGGGAAGGGAAGCCATCAAAAGGGTCTGCGTCCTCTGCGATTCCGCGCCGCCGAAATCTAAACAAGCTTTGGCGGACAATCCAGTTTTCAGCGCCAAATGACGGCTCTGACGGCAGCTGAATGCGGCCGGCTACTCGGGTTCCTCCCGCAAGCGCAATGTAAACCTTGGTTTGCTCTCGGCGAAACCAATGCAGCACCGCAGCGCACGTTGGTCCGACTTCAGCGTGTCGCCGAACTGCCGTTCAATCACCGGCAATGACAGCGATCACCGCACCCAGAGCCGAAGCCATGTCCCGGTTAGCCAGCCCAAGCGAGGCCTTTGCGTGTCTGGCGGAGATGCTGCAGGAGGCATCCGACGCGGTCGAGGACGATCCGTTCGCCGCCCGGGCGTGCCTGGCCCGGGCCACGATGTTGCTGCGTGAGGTCCAGGCACGTCATGCGCCGGAGGCGTCCGCCGAACGTCCCGATCAGTCGCAGGCTCTCGGGCTGGCGCGCTGGCAGCTCAATCGTGTGCTGCTGCATGTCGATCAGCACCTAGGGGAAAGCCTTCTGATCCGGGATCTGGCGCAACTGATCGGTCTCAGCCCTGGCCATTTTGCCCGTGCGTTTCGGCGCAGTACCGGGGTGGCTCCGCGTGGGTTCGTGCTCGAGCGCCGGGTCGCGCGCGCCAAGCAACTGATGCGGACGACGGAGCTGCCGCTTTCCGAAATCGCACTTGCCTGCGGATTAAGCGATCAGGCGCATCTGTCGCGCATCTTCCGCCGCTACACCGGGAATACGCCGAATGCCTGGCGCCGCGAATGGCACGACCGGCCGAGCTCCGCCGGGCGGCGCGACGATGAGCCCCGGGTCGCTTCGCTGTAAGTTCCAGTCGTCGTTGCGGCGTTGTCCGAAGCGCCGGGCTCACGCCTGGGCGCGCGGCGAGGTGATGCCCAGCGCTTTGATCCGCGACGCCAGTGTGGTCGGTTTCATGTCGAGCATCGCCGCCGCGCCGTCGTCCCCGAACACCTTGCCTTTGCAGGCGCGTAGCGCCGTGATGATGTTGTCGCGCTCCAGGTTGCGGAGATCTGCCACGGTCATCACCATGGGCCGGGCGTCCGGCTTCTGACGGCCGCTGGTGGCCGAGGCATGACTACCGGCCGTTTCCGGCAGGTCGAGCCGCAGCCGTCCGTTCTGCGCCAGGATGGTGGCGCGCTCGATCACGTTCTGCAGTTCGCGGACATTGCCGGGCCAGTCGTAGCGCATCAGGCGACGGACGTCGCCCTGCGACAACCGCAGCTCGGTTTTCAGTTCGCGTGCTTCATTGGCGAGGAAGTGCTGCGCCAGCAGCGGAATGTCCTCGCGGCGATCGCGTAGCGGCACCGACTCGATCGGAAATACGCTGAGCCGGAAATACAGGTCCTCGCGGAAATGGCCGCGCTGCACCTCCCGCTTCAGGTCGCGGTTGGTGGCGGCGATCAGGCGGACATCGACATCGCGGGTGCGCTCCTCACCGATGCGCTCGAAATTGCCCTCCTGCAGCACGCGCAGCAGTTTGCTCTGCAGCTCCAGCGGGATCTCCCCGACCTCATCGAGAAACAGCGTGCCGCCGTCGGCCAGCTCGAACCGCCCGATGCGGTCGCGCACCGCACCGGTGAAGGCGCCGCGGGCGTGACCGAAGAACTCGCTCTCGAACAACTCCCTCGGGATCGCGGCGCAGTTGACCCTGATCAGCGGTCGGTCGCGGCGCGTACTGGCTTCGTGGATCGCGCGCGCGATCAGTTCCTTGCCGGTGCCGGATTCGCCGGTGATCAGCACGGTCGCGGCGGTCGGTGCCACCAGCTTCACCTGCCGCAGCGTGGTCTGGATCGCTTCGCTCTGTCCGATGATGCCGCGCGGATTGGTCTCGATCCGGATTTCTTCCTGCAGATAGTCGTTTTCGAGCTGCAGCCGCTCGCGCAGGCGGTCGACTTCGGCCAGCGCAGCGTGCAGCTTTTCGTCGGCCTCGTGTCGCTGGCTGACATCGCGAAACACTACGACGGCGCCGACCACGCCGCCGCTGCGGTCGTGGATCGGTGTGGAGGTGTATTCGACCCAGACCGGCGTGCCGTCCTTGTGCCAGAACACTTCGCCGTCGACGGTGTGCACCGCGCCGTCGCGAAACGCCGCGTAGATTGGGCACTGCTGGCCGGGATAGTGCCGGCCGTCATGATGGCTGTGATGCACCATGGCATGCATCTCTTTGCCGACCAGCTCTTCGGCCGACCAGCCCAGCATTCGCTCCGCGGCCGGATTGACGAAGGTGGTCTTTCCTTCGGCGTTGACGCCGTAGATGCCTTCGCCGGCCGCCCGCAAAATGAGCTGGTTCCCGCGTTCGATGTCCTGAAATACCCGCTCGACGCGCTGCCATGCAGGCAGCCCGTCGCGCATGTAATCGTCGGCGACGGCGTCGACATAGCGCCGCCGGCGCTGCTCCAGATCGCTCATCGTCAACAGCAATAGCGAGCGGCCGCGATACGGCAGAAGCTTGCCGGCGTATTCCAATCGAAGCTGCGTGCCATCAGCATGCAGCGGCGTCAGCGCGTGCGTCCAATAGGTACCCTTGGCGAACACCGCTTGGGTAAACACCACGAGCGCAGGAAGCTGGGCGCCGTGCAACGCGCTGAACCTGGTCTGCAGCAAAGTGTCGGGGGCGTGGCCGAGCAGGCCGCTGGCGGCGCTGTTGGCGTCGACGATCTGGTCGAGCGTCGGGTCGACCAGCAGTACAGCTTCGACTGCGCTGTCGAACACGGCGGCGCGTAGCGGCGCATCGATCGTGGCGGTTAAAGAAGAGGGGGAGGAGAGGTCCATCGGACGCTCCGAGTTTTCGTAACTCGACTACGAAATTCCGTATATTACGAGATCTCGTATTCAGCAATCCGCCAAAACCGCCCATACAGTCGCATCTGGCGGCCAATCGGTGGTTGGCACGCTCCTTGCGGTTGGGACCTCGACGTCACGCAGGAGGTCCCATGTCTACGTTCGACAATCCGTTCGATCCCAATCGCCGGCTGCATACCACGGGTTGTAGTTGTGGCCGTCACGCTACCGAGGTTGAGCACGCTGCCGAGCAGGCCGCCGCGTTGCAGAGCGCCGTGACGCAGGGCGAAGAGAAGCGGTTCGAAGGCGTCGTCGCGTCCGCGGTGATGCGCGCGATGTTTCCGCAGGATGCCTCGCGGCGCGCCTTTCTGAAGTCGGTCGGCGCTGCCACGGCACTCGCCGCGGTGTCGCAGTTCTTCCCCCTGCAGACCGCAACCGATGTGTTCGCCTCGGGCGGTCCGCTGGAAAAGACAGACCTCAAGGTCGGCTTCATTCCGATCACCTGCGCTACGCCGATCATCATGGCGCATCCGATGGGCTTCTATGCGAAGTACGGCCTCAACGTCGAAGTGATCAAGACCGCCGGCTGGGCGGTGATCCGCGACAAGACGCTGAACAAGGAATACGACGCCGCGCACATGCTGTCGCCGATGCCGCTGGCGATCACGATGGGCGTCGGCTCCAATCCGATCCCGTACACCATGCCGGCGGTCGAGAACATCAACGGTCAGGCGATCACCCTGGCGATGAAGCACAAAGATCGCCGCAATCCGAAGGACTGGAAGGGCTTCAAATTCGCCGTTCCGTTCGACTATTCGATGCACAATTACCTGCTCCGCTACTATTTGGCCGAGCATGGTCTCGACCCCGACGTCGACGTCCAGATCCGCGCCGTGCCGCCGCCGGAAATGGTCGCCAACCTGCGTGCCGACAATATCGACGGCTATCTCGCGCCCGATCCGATGAACCAGCGTGCGGTCTATGACGGAGTCGGCTTCATCCACATCCTCACCAAGGAAATCTGGGACGGCCACCCGTGCTGCGCCTTCGCCGCGTCGAAGGAATTCGTCACCTCGATGCCGAACACCTACGGCGCGCTCCTGAAGTCGATCATTGAGGCGACCGCCTACGCGCACAAGCCGGAGAACCGCAAGGAAATCGCCCAGGCGATCTCGCCGGCGAACTACCTGAATCAGCCGGCAATCGTACTCGAACAGATACTCACCGGCACCTATGCGGACGGCCTCGGCAACGTCGTCAAGCAGCCGAACCGGATCGATTTCGATCCGTTCCCGTGGCAGTCGTTCGCGATCTGGATCATGACCCAGATGAAGCGCTGGGGGCAGATCAAGGGCGACGTCGACTACAAGACGATCGCCGAGCAGGTCTATCTGGCGACCGACACGGCGAAGCTGATGAAGGAAGCAGGCCTCGCGGCCCCCGACACCACGTCGCGGTCGTTCTCGGTGATGGGCAAGCCGTTCGATGGCTCCAACCCGGATCAGTATCTCGCCAGCTTCAAGATCAAGAAGGCCTCGTAACGGAAAGGGGACCGGCGGCGGCATGTTTGGATCTCTCCGCCGCCGGCCGCGTCCCCGAACGATGAGCGTCGCAACAGCGCCGCCGGTGGCTAGCGTAGCCGCAGCCACCGGCCTCCAGGTCCTGCACTGACACGACGGGTGACGTCATGACCAAATCACTACGCCTCCGCGCCGCGGTGGTCTCGCTGCTGCTGTTCGGTGGCTTCATCGCCGCCTGGCATCTGGCGACGCGCGGCAGCGGCGAGGTCGCCAAGATGAGCCCGGAATATGCGGCGCTGATGGGCGCCACTGCGACGCAGGGCAAATCGGCGATGCCCGGTCCGTTCGAGGTCGGCGCCAAGTTGTGGGAGCACATCAAGCGACCGTTCTACGACAACGGCCCCAACGACAAGGGGCTCGGCATTCAGCTCGGCTATTCGATTGCGCGGGTGATGACCGGCTATCTGCTGGCGGTGCTCGTGGCCATCCCGCTCGGTTTTCTGATCGGCATGTCGCCGCTGATGAACAAGGCGCTCGATCCGTTCATTCAGGTGTTGAAGCCGATCTCGCCGCTCGCCTGGATGCCGCTTGCGCTCTACACCATCAAGGACTCCAGCCTGTCGGCGATCTTCGTAATCTTCATCTGTTCGGTGTGGCCGATGTTGCTGAACACAGCGTTTGGTGTCGCTTCGGTCCGCAAGGAGTGGATCAACGTCGCCCGCACGCTCGAAGTCGGCACCGTGCGTCGCGCCTTTACGGTGATCTTGCCGGCCGCGGCGCCGACCATTCTCACTGGCATGCGGATTTCGATCGGCATCGCCTGGCTGGTGATCGTCGCCGCCGAGATGCTCGTCGGCGGCACCGGCATCGGTTACTTCGTCTGGAACGAATGGAATAACCTGTCGATCGTCAACGTCATCATCGCGATCCTGATGATCGGTTTGGTCGGTATGCTGCTCGATCAGGTGCTGGCGCGGTTCACCCGTATGGTCACATTTCCGGAGTGAGCGCGATGACGAACGACAAGTTCATTTCGATCGAGGCGATCGCGAAGCGTTACCCGGCAGCGGCCGGGGGACAGACCACGATCTTCGAAAACCTGTGGCTGTCGCTGCCGCGCGGTGAATTCGGCTGCGTGATCGGGCACTCCGGTTGCGGCAAGACGACTGTGCTCAACATCCTCGCCGGCCTCGACCGGCCGACCGAAGGCGCGGTGATCGTCGACGGCCATGCGATCGAAGGCACCAGCCTCGACCGCGCGGTGATCTTCCAGAGCCACGCGCTGCTGCCGTGGCGCACCGTGATGGGCAACGTCGCCTATGCGGTGTCGTCGAAATGGCGCGACTGGGACAAGGCCAAGGTCCGAGCCCATGCGCAGCGCTTCATCGATCTTGTCGGGCTGACCGGCTCCGAGCACAAGCGTCCGTCGGAACTGTCCGGCGGCATGAAACAGCGCGTCGGCATTGCCCGGGCACTGTCGATCACGCCGAAGATCATGCTGATGGACGAGCCGTTCTCGGCGCTCGACGCGTTGACTCGCGGCTCGCTGCAGGACGAGGTGCGGCGGATTTGCCTGGAGACGGGGCAGACCACCTTCATGATCACCCACGATGTCGACGAGGCGATGTATCTCGCCGACAAGATCTATCTCATGACCAACGGCCCCGGCGCGGTGATCGCCGAGATCGTCGAGAACCCGCTGCCGAAGGACCGTGCCCGGATCGATCTGCACCGGCATCCTTACTACTACGGCCTGCGCAACCACATCGTCGATTTCCTGGTGACGCGCAGCAAGACCTTCACCAGCAACAATCCGAACCACGATCCGCTGCACGTGCCGATCGTCCGGCCCGGCGTCGAGGACGCTGCGCCCGTGCCGATGCAGGCGAACGCCCGCTGATTCCATCATCCACCGATCCCCACCTCACTAAGGAGACCGACCATGAAGCGAGCCGAACTGACCGAGAAGCTGCTCGACATCAAGCGCGAGAAGGGCTGGACCTGGAAGTACATTTGCGAGACCATCGGCGGCCATTCCGAGGTGCTGGTGGTCGGTGCGATCCTCGGCCAGATGAAGCTGACCAAGCCGCTGGCGGCGAAGGCGGCCGAGCTGTTCGGGCTGTCGGCGGTCGAGACCGCGATGCTCAACGAGGTGCCGATGCGCGGCGAGGGCATCACCATGCCACCTCGCGATCCCTTGATCTATCGCTTCTACGAGCTGGTGATGATCAACGGTCCGGCCTGGAAGGCGCTGATCGAGGAGGAATTTGGCGACGGCATCATGTCGGCGATCGACTTCGACATGGTGATGGAACGGCTGCCGAATCCGAAGGGCGACCGCGTCAAGATCACGATGTCGGGCAAGTTCCTGCCGTACAAGTATTACGGCGCCACCGGCAACAACGCCGAATACGGCTTCAAAGAAGAGTAAGCTGCAGGCGGACCGACGCCGCAGTCGCGGGTCTTGTGGTCCATCACGTATCAGATCGGCCGTGGCGTCGCTCCCGTCGAGGAGATGTCGCCACGGCCTATCGCGATCAGTGGATCAGCACCGGCTCGCTCGGCGCCACGGTATGGGTCGGTTCGGCGACCGCCTCGACCGCATTGCCGCCGGCACGAGACAGAAAACGATGGCACTGCATTTCGCGGTCGTAGCCGAGCAGGATGCCGAGCATGAAGTCGTGCTCGGCTGACAGATTGCACAGCGGCCCGGTCATGAAGCCTTGCACCGTGCGGACCGCGGAGGCGACGCCGAACACCACGTTGATGCGATGCTGGCACGCTTCGTGGACGTGGTGGGCGATGCCGGCGGTGCGCAGCCGCGCCACGATCGAGGTGGCCTCGACCGAAGGAAGCGTCATCATCGCGAGCGGGCGGAGCCCCTTCGACAGCTCGTAGAGGTGGTGCTGGAAGATCTGCAAGGTCGCTGCGCTCATGTGAGACGACTGATCCATTCGGTGATCCTCTTTTCGGTCTTGGATGATTGGCCGTCCTCGTCGAGCGCGAGGCCGACGAAGCGGCCGTCGCGTTCCGCTTTGGAGGCGGTGTAGTCGTAGCCCGCAGTTTCAGTGAAGCCGATGACGTCGGCGCCGAGATCGACCACGTGGTCGTACAGCAGTCCCATGGCGTCGACGAAACTATCCGGGTAGTTGGTCTGATCGCCGGTGCCGAACAGCGCCACCTTCTTTCCGGACAGATTGGCGCCGGTGAGCTTGTCGATGTTGGCTTCCCAGTCGGTCTGCAGATCGCCAAAACCGTAAGTCGGGGCACCGAGGATCAACAGGCTGCAGGCCTCAAAATCGGTGGTGGTGGCTGATTTGATATCGACGGCGCGGCCCTGCAGCCGCTTGGCGATCCGCGAGGCAACGGCGCGGGTCGCGCCGGCATCGGAGCCGAAAATCACATTGACGCTCATTGACGATGGGTCTTTCGCTGCAAACGATGAAACTGATAATTGTCAGGTGTCGGCCGTGCGACGCGGGTGCGCGCGTCACTGGGCAAGACTAAGCGCTCGGTTGCGGACCAACAAATTGAACCGGTCCAAAACCTTTCGCGTCGAGGCGGCTATTACTTAGAATGTCTGTGATGTGGTACGCAGAGGCGGCGCGCGCTCAAGCGTGGGCGGTGGCGCGGCGATCGTCGGCGAGCTCCGGCAGCACGAATGGCTGGCCCGCGACGTCGGTGTTGACGGTGAGTGCGACATCGAACACGTCGGCGATCAGCTGGCGCCGCAAGACGGCGGCAGGGGCTCCGTCGGCGGCGATCCGGCCGCCACTGAGCACGATGATGCGATCGGCGAACCGGGCGGCGAGGTTCAGATCGTGCAGGATCGCGATCACGGTGGTGCCGCGGCGGGCGCAGCGCCGCGCGGTCTCGGCGAGATCGAGCTGGTGGCGGATGTCGAGGCTGGAGGTCGGTTCATCGAGCAGCAGCAGCCCGGGGCCGGCGTCCGCTTCGCCGCTCCACAATTGCACCAGGATCCGGGCGAAATGGGCGCGCTGCTGCTCGCCGCCCGACAGCGTGGTGATATCGCGGTGGCGGAAATGGTCGAGGCCGACGTCACGGAGCGCGGCGTCGAACAGCGGCGCCGCCTTGCGCGGATCGATGTCCGCGCCCATCGCCACGATCTCCTCGACCGAGAACGGGAACGACACCGTAGTGTGCTGCGCCAGCATCGCGCGCCGGGCGGCAAGCACGCGGGGCGGATAGTCGGAGAGCGCGCGCCCGTCGAGCGAGACGGTGCCGGAGGTCGGCCGCAGATCGCCGGACAGCATCCGCAGCAGGGTGGACTTTCCGGCGCCGTTGGGACCGACGATCGCGACCAGCTCTCCCTGGGAGATGGTGAGACCGACGCGATCGACCAGCGTTGCGCCGGGGAGCGCGAACGAGGCCGCCTCAGCTTTCAGCGCGCCGCTCATGGCCCCACCAACTTGCGCTGCCGAAGCAGAATGGCGAGGAAGAACGGCGCGCCGATCGCTGCGGTGAGAATGCCGATCGGCATCTCGGCCGGCGCGACGACGGTCCGCGCCACCGTGTCGGCCACCACCAGCATCACCGCGCCGAGAACGGCGGAGGCGGGCAGCAGCAGCCGATGCGACGGGCCGATCACCAGCCGCAACAGATGCGGCACGACGATGCCGACGAAGCCGACCACGCCGGTGACCGCGACCGCAACGCCGGCCATTGCCGACACCAGCAGGATCGAGATCCGCTTCAGCCGCTCGACGTCGACGCCGCTGTGAAACGCCTCGGTCTCGCCGAGGACAAGCAGATCCAGGCGGCCGGCGATCCGTAGCAGCACCAAGAGCGCGATCAGCAGGACAGAACCGGTGGAGGCGGCCTTGGCCCAGTTGGCGCCGCTGAGCGAGCCGAGCATCCAGAAAGTGATATCACGGAGCTGGCGATCGTCGGCGACGAACACCAGCACACCGAGACCGGCGTTGGCGATCGCCGCGATTGCGAGACCGGCGAGCAAGAACAGCGCGATCGAGGTGCGGCCCGATCGGCTCGCGATCCTGTACAGCACAATGGTGGTGATCAGCGATCCGCCGAAGGCGGCGAACGCCAGCAGATACTCCTGCAGGCCACGCAGATGCGGGCCGAGCAAATGTTCGAGCAGGACGATCGAGGCGGCCGCACCAAAGGCGCCGCCGCTGGCGACGCCGACCAGCGCCGGGTCGGCCAGCGGATTGCGGAACAGGCCCTGCATCAGCGCCCCCGCGGCGGCGAGCAGGCTGCCGACGATCGCAGCGGTGAGAATCCGCGGCATCCGGATCGACCACAGCACGAGCTGATCGCGCGTCGTCGCCGCATCGCTGGCGGCGCCGGTTAGTCCGAGCGCTGCGGGCAGGCGGGAGAGCGGGATGCCGGCGGCGCCCACCGTCATCGCCAGCGCCATTGCGGCGATCAGCAACCCGCCGAGTACGGCGAGCGTGATCGCGGCTCCGGGGCGCGGCGCGCCGGCGCGGCTGCGGCGGGGAAGCGCCAGCACGCTCATGAGCGGCAATCGACCGTGGTGGCTTTCGGCTTGAAGCCGGCGGCCTCGGCTGCGAGCTGCGGATACAGTTTCGATGCGACCTCGACTGCCGCGGCTGGCGTGCGCGGCCCGAAGCCGAGCAGATACAGTCCGTCCATCGCCAGGAAGGCACGGTGCTGGCCGGCTGGCGTCAGCGAGAACGCCGGATGGGCGTAAAACGCGTCGGCCTCGAAGGATTCGCGGCTGCGCTTGATCGTCAGCACGACATCGGGACGTGCTGCGACGATCGCCTCGTCGTTGATCGATTTGTAGCCGTCGTAGCCATCGATCGCGTTGACGCCGCCGGCGAGCGCAATGATCGAATCCGCCGCGGTGTTCCGTCCAGCCGCCATCGCCTGGCCGTTGACGAGCGACATAACGAACATCACGCGCACCGGCTTGGTGATCGCCGCGCGCAGCTTGCGCAGCGTGGTGAAGTCGTCGCCGACCGCGGAGGCAAGACACGTCGCGGCCTTGTCGGCGCCCATGGCGTGGCCGATCAGCGCGATCTTGTCGAGCAGGCCTTGTTCGGAATACGCCTCCGGCACCGACACCAGCGGAATGCCGGCCGAAGTGATCGCATCGATCGTCTGTTTCGGGCCGGCCGAATCCATCGCCAAGATCAGCGTTGGGTTCAGTCCGATCACGCCTTCCGACGACAATTGCCGCAAGTAACCGACATTGGGTTTTCCGGCGACCGCCTCGGGCGGATACACGCTGGTGGAATCGATGCCCGCGATCCGCTGCGCTAGGCCGAGATCGGCCAGCACCTCGGTGATCGCGCCGCCGATCGACAGCGTGCGTGAGGAATCCGCAACGGTGACGTCGCGGGCGTGCGCGTCGCGCACCTTGATCTCGGCGGCCATGGCCGGCAGCGACAATGAACCAGCGAGTAGCGTCGCGGCGAACAGGGCGGCGCGGCGGCGTGTAACGTGAGCGATCGCGATCATTTGGTCAGGATCAGCTTGTTCTGCGAGGTGAGGCGAAGGCGGTAGCGATCGTCGCCATGCGCGATCACGATCTCCCGATCCACCGTGAACAGTTCGCGGCTGTCGATCTGATTGCCGACAATGCTGACGGCTCGCGCGCCACCGGGGCTCGCAGCGGCCTGCGTAGGATCTGCGCCCAATCGATCGGATGCTGTCATCATTCCGCTTCTGGTGTTGTTGCTGACCTCGACGTGAGCGACTGGTTATAAGCGGTGATCCGAAAATGTGTCTTATAATTACTATAAACGGCGCGATCGGCGCTTGAGCTCGCGCCGCGGTGCGTCGTAACTTCACGAAACGCGAGGCGGAGTTGTGCCTTGCGTTGTGCCAGCCAGCTCCCTGCGTTTTGCAGCGCCCGCCAGCCCCTGTTTGCAAATAACGAGTGTGATCGGATGGTCGGGCTGGCCAGCTATTCGCACGCGCATGCGTCGGCTGACCGTGCGTCGCGCGGCTGGCGTTGCTGCCCGTTTGATGGTGGAGCGCGGGCGGTGAGAATGGCCGAAGTAAAGCAGGGCGATCGGATCGCTGCACCGGTGCATGGCGGGCACGGCAGCCATCATGGGCACGGTGGTCATCGGGGGCATGGTGCCGGCCATCCAATGTCGGTCAAGCCGGCGTCGATCGGCGATTACCTGGTGCGCATCGGCTGCGATCCGCTCACCGAGGCGTTCGGCAAGCGCGCGTTTTCACCGCCGTGGCGCGGCAGCCGACCGGTCGATGATGACAATGCCCAGGCGGTGATCGAACGGGTGTTTGCGACGCCGCGCAGCGAGACGGCGGTAGCATACTTGCACGTGCCGTATTGCCAGAACCATTGTCTGTTCTGCGGCTTCTTCGAAAACGTCTGGCGCCCTGAAGTCGGTCCGGCCTATGTCGACGACCTGATCGCTGAACTCGCCGCGAAGTCGCATACGCCGCTGACCGCGAGTGCACCGATCGATGCGATCTATATCGGCGGCGGCACGCCGTCGGCGCTCGATGCGGATGATCTGGCGCGGCTGATCGCGGCGCTGCACCGCTATCTGCCGCTCAGTGCCGACTGCGAAATCACGCTGGAGGGGCGTTCCTACGGCTTCGATATCGCCAAGGCCAGGAAGTTGGTCGATGCCGGCGTCAATCGGCTGTCGATCGGCGTGCAGAGCTTCTCCACCGAGGTGCGGCGGCGGCTCGGCCGCAAGCGCAGCGGTGAAGAGGTCGCTGCATTTCTCGCTGAGTTGATGGCGCTGGGCCGCGCCTCGGTGGTCTGCGACCTGATCTATGGGCTGCCGGGGCAGAGCGAAGCCGATTGGCGGCGTGATATCGACACCGTCAGCCGCATCGTGCTCGACGGTGTCACGCTGTATGCGCTCAACATGTTTCCCGGCGGGCCAATGGCGCGCGCGGTGGAGAACGGCAAATTGCCGCAGCCGGCGACTCCGGCCGCGCAGGCGCGGCTCTACGCCGAAGGCGTCGAGCGACTGACGGAGAGCGGCTGGCTGCAGGTGTCGCAGTCGCATCTGGTCCGGTCGCTGCGCGAGCGCAACCGCTACAACGCGTCGATCAAGCGCGGCGTCGCTTGTCTGCCGTTCGGCGCCGGGGCCGGTGGGCAGGCGCACGGCCACCGCTGGCGCAACGTCATCGACATCGCGCGCCGCCGCGAAAAGGTGGCGCAGAATCTGGCGCCGATCGAAGGGCTGGCGCTGGTGCCCTCTGATCACGCCGCCCATGCGATGATTGCGGCGGGGCTGGAGACCGGGCGGCTCGATCTGGCCGCGGTCGAAGCGCTGCGGCCGGGCTTTCGTGTCGCGGTCACGCCGCTGCTCGCCAATTGGACCGCGGCCGGATTGGGCGAACTGCGCGGCGATGGATTTTCGCCGAGCCTTGCCGGATCGTTCTGGATCAGCAATCTGACCAGCGGCCTGACGGCGGGACTGACGGCCGCGGCGACAGCGGGAGAGGCGGGATGCGGGTTCTGATTTTCGGCGCGAGCGGCCGCACCGGTCGCCATCTGGTGGAGCAAGGCGTCGCGCGCGGTTGGACGGTGTTCGTCGCTGGCCGCGATCCGGCGCGATTGAACGAACTCGGCGGCATTGCCGGCGTCGCGAGTGTCGATGTGGCGGACACCACTTCGGTGGCGGGGGCGCTGAACGGATTGAAGCCGCAGGCGATCGTCTCGACGATCGGCGGCGCCGGGCCTGACGCGCTGCTGATCGACGAAGTCGGCAACAACGCGATCACCGACGCCGCGGCGGCGTGCGGCGTGCGGCGCGTGCTACAGGTCTCGTCGCTCGCCTGCGGCGACAGCCGCGCCTATGCGTCGGAGCGAATCATCGCCGCGATCGGACCGGTGCTCGACGCCAAGACCCGCGCCGAAGACCATCTGCGCAACGCCGCGCTCGACTGGACGATCGTGCGGCCGGGCGGGCTGACCGACGGCGACCCCACCGGGCAGGGGGCGCTGTACGACGATCCCCGGGTGCACGGCCGGATCGCGCGGGCGGACCTCGCCACGCTCTTGATCGACGCGCTGGCGACGCCGGCCAGCATCGGCTGCGTGCTGTCTGCGGTCGATCGCACGACGCTGCCGGCTGAGCCGGCCGATATCGCTGAATTCGATCTCGCCGCGACGGTGTGAGCACGTGCAGCGTTACTACACGCGGATGACACCGGAATTAGCTGCGCGCACGGACAAGTTATAATTGCTTTAATCAATCGCCAAGTCTGGTTGACCCGGAACTTTGGCTCGGTTACCAAAAATGCAAGCCGTTAGCAGTTGTGCTGACGGCTGATTGCCAGCCAGCCGCCTCGTGCGAGCCCGCCAGCCTGCGTCAACTCACAACACTGGGGCTGTCATGGTGGGGCTTAACTCGCGCGCCTACGCGCTACTGCTTTCCGTATCCGTCGTCGCGCTGACGACCGCGCCGGCTTCGGCGCAAACCGCGACCGGAAGCTCAACGTCCTCCGCTCAGACTCAGGTGAAGCGCGACCGTGCGGCGCGCACCGCGCAGCCGGCGGCGCCTGCCGCCGATCCGCGTAACGCCAATGCGCAGGCGGGCAGTTCGACCCAGTCGCTCGACGCCATCACCGTGGTGGCGACCAAGAACGAGGAGAGGGCGATCGATGCGCTGGCGCCTGCCAGCGCGATCACGCTGCAGCAGATTCAGCAGTTTCCGCCGAGCCGGCTGCAGGATGTGTTCGTCGCCACGCCCGGCGTGTCGTTCCAGGATCGGGGCGACGAGCCGTCGACCTCGATCAACATCCGCGGCCTGCAGGATTTCGGCCGTGTCGCCGTGGTGGTCGACGGCGCGCGGCAGAACTATCAACGTTCCGGTCACGGTGCGCAGGGCTCGTTCTTCCTCGACCCCGAACTGATCGGCGGCATCGACATCGTCCGCGGCCCGAGCGCCAATATCTACGGCTCCGGTGCGATCGGCGGCGTGGTGTCGTTCCGCACCAAGGACATCGACGACGTGGTGCGCGCCGGTGAGCGCTGGGGCGTCGACCTCAGCGGCTCCTACGGCAGCAACAATGCACGTGGGCTCGGTTCCGTGTTTGGCGGCGTGCGGGTCGATCCCAGTGTCGACGTGTTCGGTGGCGCGGTGTACCGCACGCAGGGAAACTACAAGGATGGTGCCGGCACCGAAATCGGCAACACCGGCAATGATCTCGCTGCCGGCTTGATGAAGTTCACGGTGCGCCCGGCGGACGGCCACGAGGTCAAGATCGGCGGCATCTTCCAGGACTTCAACTACGATGTCGGCCAGTTCAATCGCGGCCCCTCTCAGCAGGCCCTGTATCAGGGCTCGTCAGTGTACAGTACCAGCCTGCAGAATTACACCGGCACCCTGAGCTGGAAATATTCGCAGCCTGACGACACCTGGTTCGACTGGAGTGTCAACCTGTACGGCAACCGCACCAACAGCGACCAGACTAAAACCTATCACTATTCGACCAGCGGTTCGGGCTATTGCGGCGCCGGAAATTACGGCAATAACATCTCTGGCTGCATCGGCGACAAGCGCGGCTACAACCTCGACACCATCGGCATCGACGCCAACAACACCTCCCGCTTCGAATACGGCAACTGGAGGACCGCGGTCACCTACGGCGTCGACGTCTTCAACGACAAGGTGACGACCTGGGATTCTCGCGGCAACTCGAACATCACCACCCCGGGCGGCGAGCGCACGGTATCGGGTGGCTTCATCCAGGTGAAGAATAACTACGCGCAATGGCTCGAAGTGATCGGTGCGGCGCGCTACGACCATTATGAGCTGAATTCCAATTCGTCGACCGCCAGCGGCAGCCGGCTGTCGCCGAAGGTGACCCTCGGCCTGACGCCGATCGCCGGCTTCACGCCCTATGTCGCCTACGCCGAAGGCTATCGCGCGCCGTCGATCACCGAAACGCTGATCGCTGGCGCTCACGCCACGGGCGGCGGTCCGGCACTGTTCACCTGCGCCGATGGCACGTCCGGCCTATTCTGCCTGATCCCCAACACCGCGCTGCGGCCGGAGGTCGGCAAGAACAAGGAAGTCGGCATCAACCTGAAATACAACGACGTGTTCATCTCGGGCGACAGCTTCCGCGGCAAAATTAACGCGTTCCGTAACGACGTCGACAACTACATCGAGCTGCTCGGCTCGACTCCCCAGGCGTACAGGACCGTTTTCATGGGCTTCCCGGTGTCGGGTGTCGCCAGCAAGTATTACCAGTACCAGAACATCCCACACGCGCGCATCGAGGGCGTCGAGGTCGAGACCTCGTACGACGCCGGCATGTGGTTCGTCGGTGTCAATGCCGCCGTGATCCGCGGTACCAATCCGGACACTGGCCTTGGCCTGGTCTCGGTGCCGGCCCGCAAGGTTGTCACCACCGGTGGTCTGCGGCTGCTCGACCGGCAGCTGACGATCGCGGCGCAATGGGCATCTTACGCCGCCAACACCAATCTGCCGACCGGCTATTTGCCGGGAACCTCGTACGATCTCGTCAATCTTAATATCGCCTATCGGCCGACCGCGGACGTGACGCTGAATTTCTCGATCGATAACCTGCTCAACAATTACTATCGTCCGTATGCGATCCCTGGATCGTCAAGCGACGGCACCACGCAAAACGACATCTTGTGGACGAGTCCTGGCCCTGGCGTCGTTTACAAGGGAGGGATCAAGGTTCACTTCGGAGGAGCGTGAAGGACTGGCTCCGATTGGGGCCTGACCCTCGCGCCAGAACGACAAGCCAGCAAATAACAAGCCAGCAAGGAGAGAAAATGTTCATCGCGATGAATCGGTTTCAAGTGAAGCGCGGCGCCGAGCAGACGTTCGAGGAGATCTGGGCGACGCGGGAATCCTATCTCAGCGAGATGGACGGTTTCGTCGAGTTTCATCTGCTCAAAGGTCCGCCGGCGGACGATCATACGCTGTACGCGACCCACACCACCTGGGCCGACAAGGCGGCGTTCGAGGCGTGGACGCAGTCGGAGCAGTTTCGCACGTCCCACGCCCGGGCCGGCAACGACACCGGACAGAGCTTGTATCTCGGGCATCCGCGGTTCGAGGGATTTGAAGTGATCCGCAGCGAGCGCAATGCCGCTGCGGCGTGAGACAAGGAGAGAAGTGATGGCGACTGCAGCGGCATCGGTGGTGTCCTCCGAGACCGGAGATCTTCGCGCCTATATGGCGGCCAATCCGGCCGCCGTCATCGAGGAGGTCGCCAAGCAGTGGAACGTGTCGCCGCATGCGGTGATCGCGGCACTGCCGGACGGCATGGCGCGGCTCGGCCCCGGCGACGGCTTCGTCGCGGCGATGAACGACATCGCGACCTGGGGGGAGGTGACGCTGATCGTGCACACCGAGGACGCGATCTTTGAATTCACCGGTGAGGTGCCGCGCGGTGAAATCAGCCGCGGCTATTTCAACCTGATGCAGCCGAAGGGCCTGCACGGCCATCTGCGTCACGATCGTTGCGGCGCGCTGGCGTTCGTCGAGCGTCCGTTCATGGGCAAGGCAAGCGCCTTTGTGGCGTTCCTCAACCGCGACGGTGGCATCATGTTCAAGGTGTTCGTCGGCCGGGACGCCAATCGCGAACTGCGCGCGGATCAGCTCGCCCGGTTCCATGCGCTCGGCAAGCAGTTCAGCGAGGAACACAGTGCGTAAACCCCAAGGCGCCGCGGCAGAGCGGGCGGGCGCAGCGATCGCGGCGGCCACCTTCATTGCCGCGTCGCTGCCGGGGGATGCGTGGGCGGTGGCCGATCTCGCGACGCTGCCGCGCGACCTGTCGCCCTGGGGGATGTTCCTCGGCGCCGATGCGGTGGTGAGGACCGTGATGGTCGGGCTGGCGCTGGCTTCGCTCGCTGCATGGACGGTGTGGCTGGCGAAGTCGATCGAACTGCGCCGCAGTAGTGCGGTGGCGCAGCGTGGTCTCGAAAGGCTGGAGAGCGACGTCACGCTGCAGCAGGCTGCGGCTGAGACCGCCGATCAGCACGATGCGGTGGCGCAGATGATCCAGACCGTCGATCGCGAGGCCAGCCTGTCCGGCGGCGCCCATGACGACGGCTTCCGTGAGCGGGTGGCGCTGCGGCTCGAGCGGGTCGAGGCTGCGGAAGCGCGCCGCGCCGCGATCGGCACGGGTCTGCTCGCGAGCATTGGCGCGGTGGCTCCGTTCGTCGGCCTGTTCGGCACGGTGTGGGGGATCATGAACGCGTTCATCGGCATTTCGAAAGCCAACACCACCAATCTTGCGGTGGTGGCGCCCGGCATTGCCGAGGCGCTGCTCGCCACGGCGCTCGGGCTCGTCGCCGCGATCCCGGCGGTGGTGATCTACAATCATCTGACGCGGCGGGTGACGGCGTATCGAGCGCTGCTCGGCGACGCTTCGACCCAATTGCTGCTGATGATCAGCCGCGAGGCGACGCGGCCGGCGCAGCGTGCCCGCATGGTGAGGTAAGCCGGATGGCCGTCAAGCTTGCAAGCCGCCGCGGCGGCGACGACGACATGGTCGAGGCGCACGAGATCAACGTCACGCCGTTTATCGATGTGATGCTGGTGCTGCTGATCGTGTTCATGGTGGCGGCGCCGCTGGCGACCGTCGACGTCGGCGTCGATCTGCCGGCCAGCACCGCCGCGCCGCAGCCGCGGCCGGAGAAGCCGATCTTCGTCTCGTTGAAGCCAGATCTGTCGCTGGCGCTCGGTGAGGAGATGGTGCCGCGTGAGGCGCTGACTTCGGCGCTCGACAGCGTGACCGGGGGCAACAAGGACGAGCGGATTTTCCTGCGCGCCGACAAGGCGGTGAGCTACGGTGATCTGATGGCGGCGATGAATCTACTGCGCGATGCGGGCTATCTGAAGGTGGCGCTGGTCGGACTCGACGGCCGCGCCGTCCAGCCGTGAACGCCCGCGCGCTGCACGACAGCGGGGCGGCGCAGGGCGCGTCGCGGTGGCTGCTGTCGGCGGCGATCATCGTCGGCGTGCATGCCGCCGCAGTCGCAGCCGCGCTGGCCTACTACACGCAGGTGCCGCCGCCCGGCGAGCCGTTGGCTGCGATCATGATCGATCTGGCGCCGATAACGGCGTCGCCGCAGCCGAGCCCGCTCGATTTGCCGCCGGGACCGGAGATGCAGGAAGCCGAGGCGCCGCAGGCGGAGCCCGAGCCGGTGCAGCACACCGCCGCAGCGCCCGAGATCGCGCCAACGCCCATCCAGCAGGCGGCTGAGGTGCCGTTGCCGCCGGACGCCAAGCCTTCGCCGACACCGGACAAGCCCGAGCCGGTGAAGCTGGAGCAGGCCGAGCCGGTGAAGCCAAAGCCGGAGCGCCCGAAGCCGATCAAGCGGGAGCGCGTCGCCAAGCAGAATCCGTCCGACCGGCCGCCTGCGCCGCGAACCAGCGCGCCGCAACGCGCTGAACGCCGCGCCGCCGATGCGATGGCGGCGCTCGCCGGAGCCCAGGCGGCAGCCGCGATGCTGCCGAGCTATCGCCAGCGCCTGGCGGCGCATCTGCAGCGCTTCAAGCGCTATCCGACGGAGGCCCGCGCCAGCGGCGTGCAGGGCACCGCGACCTTGAGCTTCACCGTCGGCCGCGGCGGGCAGGTGCTGAGTGCAAGGCTCGCGCGCTCGTCCGGTCATCCGGCGCTCGATGCCGAAACGCTGGCGATGGTCAGCCGAGCCCAGCCGCTGCCGCCATTCCCTCCTGAGATCACGCAGGCGTCACTGAATTTCAGCGTGCCGGTTAATTTCTCCGTCAGGTAGTTCGTTGCGGGAGCGCTCCTCGGATCGTCGTGCGCTGCTTTCCCATCCTAAGGTCAGCCGCTCTCTCAGCGTCATGCCCCAGCTCGTTCCGGGCATCCACGGTTTGGGGATTAAGAACGCGAGAAAGATGCGGACGGCCGGGACAAGACCGGCCATGACGAGACTAATAAGCGGCTGACTGCTACGCGTATCCTCACTGTCAGGTGCTTTCGTTGTGAGTACAGCAGGCGGCTGTTCTGATCTCGATCAACAACAGACAAATTCTAATAAATGGTCGCGTTGCTACACGCAGTAGATGACAGTCGCCTGCCTATGCGCCGTGCGCTTGCAGATTGGAACTATTCAGGTTGCCAAGGCCACAAAACTACCGCCGCGGCTCGCGCAAACTATGCATGTAGTTGCGCGCACGGGGCTCGGCGGGAGTCGAGCCACCGATGATCTTGCGAAGTCATGCGGAGTAGACTGATGACGAATTTCGATCCGGAATACGAACCCAAACAGATGGAGACGTCCGAAGTCACCGTTGCGACATCCGAACCGTCCGGCGTGGCGATGCGGGTGTGGGCCCGGCACCGCCTGCGCGAACTGGCGGAAAGCGGCCGCCTCGGCATGGGCTCGGAGCGTGCGCGCCGTCGTGGCTGAACGTGATCGGCGTCGCGCCAACTATGTTCGGTGAGACGCCGTGCGCGGGGGATCGACACGGATCTCTGAAGCGCCATTGGCGCAGCGGCTCGCAGCCGCCTGTGCGGCCATCAGCGAATCGAACGATTGGCGTTCCAACGCGTGGAAGTCGTGGTGCGCGGCGAAGAAGCAGTAGCTGTCTCCTTCGCGGACGAGGATCCCGGCGGTGCGGGCGCGAACTTCGATGACGCAGGCGTCGGACATTGCATGTCACCGGACTTTCCCGGTGCCTTCCTATAGTCTCGAGGGCGCGGCGGTGGAAGGCGGCGCCATCGATCGCGTGGCTGTTCAATCGTGACGCTTCGAAACGCGGTGCCTGCCGAAACGTTCCTAAACTTGCCGGGCGATGCGGCGCTTCATCGCGTCGGGCTCAGAACAGCAGACTCTTCAGGCCCGCAGCGAACAAAACCGCTGCCAGCGCGATCTGCAGCTTTCGTCCCGACAGTTTGCCGGCGGACAATCCGCCGGCGATCACCGCGGGAATGGAACCGACCAGCAGGCTGGCGAGAATGTGCCAATCCACCATGCCGGCGGCCAGGTAACCCGCGCCCGCGACCATCGCGAGCGGGATGGCGTGGGCGAGGTCGGTCGCCACCAGCCGGTGCGGCAGCAGCCGCCGCGGATAGAGATACAGCAGCAGCACGGTGCCGAGCGCGCCGGCGCCGATCGACGTCAGCGCGACCAGCGCGCCAAGCACGGCACCGGCCATGATCGTGAGCGACGTCCGATTCCGGCTCGGCTGCTCGGCATCGGGCGTCGCCGGATTCAAGGCTGCGATCAGCCGCGGCGCGAATACGATGCCAAGTGCAGTGAGGATCACGACCACGCCGATGGTCTTGGTGAGCCAATGCGTGCGCCCGACCGGATCGGATAGGGCGACGATCGCAACGACGAGGCCGGCCGCAGGCAGGCTGCCGGCCCATAGGCGGGTAACGATGCCCCAGTCGATGTGACCTCTGCGATTATGTACGGCGGCACCGATCAGCTTGGTGATCGCCGCGAACCACAGATCGGTGGCGATTGCGACATGCGGGGCGATGCCGAAGATCAGCAGCAGCAGCGGCGTCATCAGCGCGCCGCCGCCAACGCCGGTGAGGCCGACGACGAAGCCAGTGACCGCGCCTGCCAGCGCGTAGTTCGGATCGATCGCGATCCCTTCCAAAATCGTCAGTTCCACGTCTCCTGCGCCGCGGTGAATCGCGCCGGCTCAGTTTTACGCGGTGCGCCTGTGCAGCGGCAACGCGCGAGGCCGGTTCCCTTTGTACGTCGAAGTACATGGTGGTCAGGGGAAGATGGCAGGGAAGGGAGCGTCGGTATTTATACCGGGGTGTTGATATCGACCTAATTTGCTCGGTGCGATCGCGCACGATTGGTTAGTAAGCCTGGAACCACCTGAAGCGATGGCGCTTTCGCTCGTCGACCGGTGCGTGCAAGAGATTTCTCAGACAGGATCACCACGTCGGCCAGCCATCGGCCCGCGGATCCTGCCGTCACCGCCGAGACCTCCCCGGTTGGCGATGACTGGCCCTGGGGCTCCCCCGCCAGCCCCGGGGCCGACCTGTCTTTGAAAAACCAACGCGCTCCAAAGACCACCATGCACAGATCTGTCTCGTCAGTATTTGCAATTGATTTGCAATTGCAAATAAGGCAATCTCTTTCTGTACGGCAAGATTGGTCGGGCAGTGGACCTTACCGTTGCCTGAAACGGCTTTCGCCGAGGGGCATCAATGACGCAGGCTGCCGAGTGAAGGCACGGAGCGAATGGGATTCGGGCACCAGGGCAAACGGCGATGGCGAGCGGGCGGGTAGCAGTCCGGCGAGGGCGGAAGGCTGACGGCTTTGCGGTGCGCCGCGGGCATGCCGCGCGCTCGTTGGCCGCGCTGCTGGCCGGGACCGTGCCGGCCGTCGCCGAGGAGGCGCAGAGCTGGCGTGGCTACGCGCCTTCATGGTTGCCATCACTCTCCCACGCAGTGACCGACAAGCCGGAAACCGTGCCGGGCAGCCATCATGCCGAGGGCGTCGACACCGAGCACATCTTCGGCTTCACCATGGGCTCGGATATCGGCCAGCCTGGCGAAATCGAGATTGAGCTTGAGAACGTCGCCGGCTTCGGCAAGCGCAGCGGCAGCTACGCCACCTTGGCGACGCTCGCCCAGGTCAAATACACGGTGAACGATCGTCTCCGCATCGCGCCGGGGGTTGCGCTTGGCGCGCAGCGCATCGATGCGGTTCCTGGCTATGACGACCGCCGCCATCTGTCGTTCAACGGCGCCGGTTTCGAAGTCCGCTACAAGCTGATCGACCGTGAGGTCGCACCGTTTGGGCTGACGCTGCACGCGCAGCCCGGCTGGAGCCGCGTCGATGAAGGGAGCGGCATGAGGATCGAGCATTACGGTGCCGAGTTTGCCGCGCTGATCGACCGCGAACTGATCAAGGACCGGCTGTTTGCCGCTTTCAACGTCTGGTACGGCACCGGAGCGACACGCGAGCTTTCGACCGGCCTCTGGGGTCACGAGTCGGAATTGCAGCTTCACGGCGCGCTGTCTTATGCCTTCGCCCCTCGGTTCGTCGCCGGCGTCGGGCTGCGTTACCTGCGCGCCTATGATGGCGGCGGGCTCGATCGCTTCGCCGGCGATGCCGTCTTCGTCGGCCCCACCTTTTCCTATGCGATCACGCCGACGCTGGGTGTCTCCGGAACTTGGCAGGTGCAGGTCTCAGGCCAGGCGCTCGACGACAACCGAGCCCTCAACCTCGATCACTTCGAGCGCCATCAGGCGATGCTGCGACTGAACGCGCACTTCTGAACGCAGCCGCGGTCAGCAAGTAGCTTCGGTGGGCTCACCATAATCCGGTCCAACTCCGCAACTAACAGTCACGCTTGAAACGCAGGGGCGTTGGTCGTGCGCAGCATGCGCACATTGTGGATGTCCAGATGCCCGAAGCCGCACCTCCGGCCGCAAGTTCCCCGTCTTTCTCGTCCTCATCACCCGCATCGTCAGCCCAATCTTCTCTGGTCCCCGCATCGCTGCTGTTGTCGCGCGGCGTGGTACGGCTCGAAGTGATGCTGAAGCTGACCACCGCGATCCTGGCGCTGGCCGCGGGCGTTTACACCTATCTCGGCGTGCGCGACCTGCTCAACGGCAGCGCCACCATGGTGTTCTTCGCGGCCTTGATCTATTCGGTCGCGGTGTCGGTCGGTATCTACGCCTTCTGGGTGTTCCTGATGCAGTTCATGCCGCACGTGGTCGATCGCGCCGGCCGCTGGATGATGTTCGGCTGCATGCTGCTCGGCTCGCTGATGATCGTGGCGATGTCGTCGTGGCTCAATGCCTCGGCACTGGCCGGCGCTGCGGCGATCCGGCAGCATCTGGCGATCACTGTCCAGGACTACACCCGCGATCTCGACGCCGCCAACACCAACGCCATCGCGGCGCAGGGGCTGCTGCCGGATATCCAGATTGCCGCGTCTCGCTTCGCCAAGCTTGCGGAAGCCGAGCGCACCGGATCGCTCACCGGCACCTCGGGGTCTGGCACGGTGGTACAGCTGCTGACGCAGATGTCGAGCCAGCTGGACAGCCTCGGCAAGGAGGTCGAAGCCTCCGGCAAACGCGTCTCGACGCTGTTCGAGGAGGGCGGCAAGCACCTCGCCAAGATGCGCGAAATGGTGTCCGACCGCGGCCCGATCGGCGAGCGCAGCGATGGCTTCGCGACTGAGTCGCTTGCGCTGATGGGCGTGATTGCCAATCTGCAGCAGACCTCGGTGGCGCCGGCGGTGAAGCGTGCCGCGACATCGCTGTCGTCGTCGTTCATTGCGCCGGCCGCGAGCAGCCGCAGCGTCGATCTCGCGGATCGGCAAACGACGGTGGTCGGCAAGGTCGAAGGCGCGGTGGCGGCGCAGGCGACGTCGCTTGCGGCGGCGGCCGACGCGATCCTCGACCGGCCGAAGATCGAACCGGCGCGGTTCCAGGCGATGTCCCCGGCCGAAGCCGTGCTGCGCTATGCCGGTGACTTCATTCCGAGCTGGGCCGGTGCGATCTCCATCGACCTGATGCCGGCCGTGCTGGTGTTGATCCTGTGCGTGGTGCACAGCGCCATCCGCCGCGAAGGGCTGCCGGCCTCGCACGCCTCCACCATGACGGCCGCCGAGCTGACGGCAGCATTGAAGATGGCGCGCGAAGTGGAGCAGGCAAGCCGCATGGTGAGCGCGCCCGTCATACCGCTTGCGCCTGACCAGCCGGCACAGCAGCCAGCCGCCGAGCCTGCGGTTGCGACGGACGAGAACGTCACTGCGTTGGCCTCAGCCCGTCACGTGAAGTGACCGCATGGCCATGCTGTCGCAGCGCGTTCACCTCTGGCTCTCCGGCAATCCGGAAGATGCGGTGCTGCGTCTGATATTCCGGCTGCTGATCGTCGGGACTATCGCGGCGCTCGGCTATGATCTTGCCGGTGCGCACAGCGCAAGCGACGACGGCGCAACCCGGGAGACCGCGCCGTTCAGCCTGCCATCGCTACCTGCCGTGCTGTCGCCGTTGCTGCCGGATGGTGACCGCCAGACGCCACTGCCGCAGCCGGGCGGCGCGCTCGGCCAGCCGATGACGTTCGAGCTCGGGAGCGGTGGTCGTCTCCAGGCCAGCGGCACGATTACGCCTGGCAGCGCGGAGGCGTTCGCCAAAGAACTCGCGCGGCACGGCGAATACATCAAAACCGTCGTGCTGAATTCGCCCGGCGGCTCGGTATCTGATGCGCTGGCGATGGGGCGCCTGATCCGCGAGCACAAGCTCGCGACCGAGGTCGAAGCTGGCAAATATTGCGCGTCGTCGTGTCCATTGATGTTGTTCGGTGGCACCGAGCGCCGCGTCGGCGCCAAGGCCGCGGTTGGCGTGCATCAGGTGTTTGCGGTGAAAAGCACCGAGGTCGCGGCGCCGCGCGACCAGATGAGCGACGCGCAGCGCATTTCGGCGCGGTGCCAGCGGTATCTGCGCGATATGGGGATTGATCTCGAAGTCTGGATCCGGGCGATGGAAACGCCCAAAGATCGCCTGTTCGTGTTCAAGCCCGAGGAATTGACGCGGTACGGCATCGTCACTGCGACGCCTGCGCTGGCGAAACCCTAGGCTCCTCGCAGCCGCGCTGCGACATTTTGGCGGAATTCAGGACTGCGCTCAGTGCCTTAAATAGCTTGGCTGGGCTGCAATTCGTTCGGCGGGCCGGGTTCCCGCAACTTTTGCAAAAGGCTGGGGTTATCCGCTTCATCAGGTTCAAAGGATGAGCTCCATGACGAAAACTGCTTTGGTTCTTGGTACTGTTGCGACGCTTGCTGTCGCCTCCGTTGCTGCGCCGGCTCCGGCCGAAGCCCGGAACGGCATCGGTCCGTTCATCGGCGGTCTGGCCGCCGGCGCGCTGATCGCGGGCGTGGCGTCGAATGCCTATGCTTACGGGCCGGGCTACGGCTATTACGGTGGCGGTCCTTACTATGGCGGCGGACCTTACTACGGCTACGCCCCGCGCTATGTCGGCTACTACGGTGGTCCCGCCTACTACGGCGGTGGCTACGGGTGGGGCGGCCCGCGTTACTATCGCCCGCGGCCGGTCTATTATGGCTATCGTTCGTACTATCGGCCTTACCGCGGTGGCTACTACGGTGCGCCAGTCATTCGTGCCGGATACGGTCCGGGGTGGGGTGGCCATCGCCACTGGCACCACCACCGTCATTGGTAATCATGCGATCGGGCGGGGCTGCAACTGCGCCCCCGCCCGATCAATCAATCGGGTCAAATTTACGGGTAAAGTTTAGACCGGCGCTGTGTCGGAGGCGCCTTGCAGCGCTTGGGTCAGCGCCGCCCGCATCTCGTCGAGGGTGTAAGGCTTCTGCAGCAATGCAAAGCCCTCGCTGAGCGCTGACGCCGAGCGGTCGCTGTAGCCTGAGGCGAGTACCACCGGGGTTTCCGGATGATGCTCGCGGATCAGGCGAGCCAGTTCGAGCCCGCTCATGCCGGGCATGACGATGTCGCTGAACACCAGATCGATGTCTTTCCGGCGATTGAGCACTTCGACCGCTGCCTCGGCGCAGTTCGCTGGCACCACGGTGAAGCCGCATTGCCCCGCATAGTCGGCCGCGACCGATGCGACATCGGGATGATCTTCCACCAGCAACAGCGTCTTTGGCTTTCCGGATTGCGGCGCGGCCAGCTCCGCCGTGGGCTCGTCTAGGCCGAGCGCTTCGGCCGAGAGCGGCAGGAACAAATCAAACCGCGTGCCGCGGCCTAGGTCGCTGTCGACGGTAATCGCGCCGCTCGATTGCTGCACGAAGCCGTAGATCTGGCTGAGGCCGAGACCAGTGCCGCGGTCGACCGGCTTGGTGGTGAAGAACGGCTCGAAAATCCGCTCGCGAATGTCGTCCGGGATGCCGACACCGGTGTCGGCAAACGACAGAATGGCGTAGGTGCCGGTGAGCTTGCGGGGACCGAAGTTCTTCAGCGTTTCGGTGCGGATCGAGATGGTGATCCGGCCGCCGTCGGGCATCGCATCGCGTGCGTTGAGCGCAAGGTTGAGCAGCGCGATCTCGAACTCGTTGGGATCGATCATCACCACCACCGGCTCGGCCGGCGGGTCGATCATGATGCCGATGTCGCTGCGCACCGATTGCCTCAGCACGTCGGCGAACTTCGTCACGGCGTCGCCGAGGTCGACCGCTTTGGCCGCGACGTTGTGCCGGCGCGAGAACGACAGCAATTGCCGGGTCAGCGCCGTACCCTTTGCGACGGCGGAGTCGATCATGTCGAAGCTGCGGATGTCCTGCAGGTCGCTGTGCCGGCGGCGCAGCCTCTGCACCGAGCCGCCGACGACCATCAGCAGGTTGTTGAAGTCATGCGCGACGCCGCCGGTGAGGCGGCCGAGCGACTCCAGCCGCTGCGACTGCTTCAGCGCATTCTCGGCGATGTGGCGGCGGTCGGCTTCTTCGTAGAGCTTTTGCGTCCGCCTTATCGCCAGCAGCACGATCGCGATCAGCGCGGCAGTGGCGGGCAGGCCGACCAGCAGATAGGCGCCCATCTGCGCCTGCCATGTCGCGCGGATCGCGCTCGTCTCCAGGCCGGCGAACACATAGACCGGCAGACTGGGCAGCTTGCGAAATGCGACGCGGCGTTCGACGCCGTCGAGCGACGACACCGTGGTCATCCGGCCCTCGCTGTGGCCTTCGCGGATCGCCTGGCCGACGATGCCGTCCGGCTTTACGGCGGTGTCGGTGCCGTCGATCTCGGGCATCCGGGCGAGGATCGCGCCGTCCTCGCGGACCAGCGAAGCGAAGCTGCCATCCTCACGGCCGACCTTGGCGTAGAAACCCTCGAAATAGTCCGGCAGAACGGATGTCTGGATCACTCCGGCGAAACTGCCGTCCGACGCATCGCGACGTCGGCTCACACTGAAGAACGGAGCGCCATCGAATGGCGGACGCGGCTGCAGCACCCGGCCGACATAGAGCCCGGTGTTCTTGCCGAGATGGATCCGGAAATAATCGCGATCGGACAGGTCGGGCGTCGGCGACGGGAACTGCATCGTGTTGACCAGCGGTCGCCCGGTCTTGTCGAAGATCCACATCGACTTGATCTGCTCGGACCCGCCGACCAGCCGCTTCAGTCGCTCATGCAGGGCCGGTTCGTTCGCACGGATCTCATCGTCCGACATGCCGCGCACGATTTCGGCGGTCTCCGCGATCGAGCGCTGCACCGACTCGAAGATCTTCAGTGCGTGCTCGGTGATGATGTCGCGGGTCTTGTCGATCTGGCGATCGGCGTTGGCTTCGTTGGTGCGATACGCCAGCCACGAGGCATAGCTGAACAGCGCGATCGGCAGCACCACGGATGCGACCAGGATTGCGCGGAGCAACCGCAGCGAATCACGTTGGGCGGTCAGCATGAGCGTTGGAAGTCCGAAGCGGCCATGTATCCTCGATTATGCACCTTTCGGGACCAAGGAAAACTGCCGCAATCAAGGGCCGCCGAGGCGTGGCGGGAACTCCCAGGATCCCCGCCGATCGGCCATCTATCGCCCCGCCGCAGGTTGAAGTAAACAGCGGAACTATCGATGATTTGCCCGGCGGCCCCCGCCGCCTCGCGGGAAGACAAAGGGACCGTTCATGCGCGCTTTGACTCTCGGCCTGTCGTTGCTGCTGATCGCCGGCGCCGGACGTGCGCTCGCTGCCGATGCGGAGAACGGTGAAGCGTTGGCCAAGCGCTGGTGCACCGGCTGCCACGTCGTGTCCGACCAGCAGCGCAAGGGCACCGACATGGCGCCGTCGTTCGCCGCGATCGCGTCGCAGGCCAACTTCAACGAAGAGAAGCTGGCCTTCTTCCTGCTTGAGCCGCACCCGAAGATGTCCAACATGGCGCTGAGCCGCGACGAGACCAAGGATCTGGCCGCCTATATCGCGCAGCAGAAGCACCACCACTGATCTGCCGTTCGCCGCGCGAAGCGGTCAGCGCCTCGACGCAAGGCGGTTCCGGGCTTTCGCGGCATCCTCGCCGTCGGCTTGAGCTGACCGCGGGTGCGAGGATTGACCAACTCACCATTCTACAATGCGGACCACATCGGGTTTCGCGACGTGATCCGGCGTTTCGTCCAGAATGAAATCGAACCGTTCGCCACCGAGTGGGACGAAGCCGGTGGCTTCCCGCGCGAACTGTATGAGAAGGCCGCGGCGATCGGGCTGCTCGGCCTCGGCTTTCCGGAAGAATACGGCGGTACGCCGTGCGATCAGTTCATGTGGATCGTCGCCACCCAGGAACTGGCGCGGGCGGCGGCCGGCGGCGTCAGCGCCAGCCTCAACAGCCATTCGATCGGCGCGCCGCCGATTGCGCGCGCCGGCTCTCCTGAGCTGAAGGCGCGGGTACTACCGGAGATTCTGTCCGGCAAGAAGATCTCGGCGCTGGCAATCACCGAACCGTCCGGCGGCTCCGACGTCGCCAACCTGCGCACCCGCGCAGTGCGCGACGGCGATCACTACGTCGTCAACGGTGAGAAGACCTTCATCACCTCCGGCATGCGCGCCGATTACATCACCACCGCAGTGCGCACCGGCGGCGAGGGGCCGGGCGGTGTCAGCCTCCTCTTGATCCCCGGCGATACGCCCGGACTGACGCGGACGCCGCTGAAAAAGATGGGGTGGTGGGCGTCCGACACCGCGACGCTGCACTTCGACAATTGCCGCGTGCCGGCCGGCAATCTGCTCGGCACCGAGGGCGCCGGCTTCATGATTATCATGATGAACTTCAACAGCGAGCGGCTGACGATGGCGGCGGGCTGCATCGCCGCCTCAAAGGTCTGTCTCGACGAGGCGACGGAATACGCGAGGCAGCGTTTCACCTTCGGCAAGCCGCTGGTGAAGCATCAGGTGATCCGCCACAAGCTGGTCGACATGGCGCAGAAGATCGCCGCCTCGCAGGCGATGCTCGAACTGCTCGCTTGGCGCGTCGATCAGGGCGAAAGCCCGATCGCCGAGATCTGCATGCTGAAGAACCAGGCGACGCAGACGATGGCGTTCTGCGCCTCCGAAGCCGTGCAGATCTTCGGCGGCGCCGGCTACATGCGCGGCGTCAAGGTCGAGCGGATCTATCGCGACGTCAAAGTCAACGCCATCGGCGGCGGCACCGAGGAAATCATGAAGGACCTCGCCAGCCGGCAGATGGGGCTTTAGCCTCACACCGTCATTCCGGGGCGCGCGCAGCGCGAACCCGGAATCCCGAGGTGACAATGACGAAAGATAACAACAAGCCGAGATTCCGGGGTCGCCCGCCTGCGGCGTGCGCCCCAGAATGACGAGGGGAAGAAACCAGATGCTGTTCACTGCCGACCATGACGAACCGCGCCGCATTCTGCAGAAGTTCATTCAGAGCGATATCAATCCCCACGTCGACGAGTGGGAGAACTCCGGCATCTTTCCGGCGCACGAACTGTTCAAGAAACTCGGCGATCTCGGTTTCCTTGGGCTCAACAAGCCGGTTGAATATGGCGGGCAGGGGCTCGATTACTCCTACGCGCTGATGATGGCGGAGGAGCTCGGCGCGATCAATTGCGGCGGCGTGCCGATGGCGATCGGCGTCCAGACCGACATGGCGACGCCGGCGCTGGCGCGGTTCGGCTCCGATGAACTGCGCAAAGAATTTCTGGCACCTTCGATCGCCGGCGACTACGTCGCCTGTATCGGCGTGTCGGAGCCGGGCGCCGGCTCGGACGTCGCCGGAATCAAGACCACGGCGAAATCCGACGGCGACGACTACGTGATCTCCGGCGGCAAGATGTGGATCACCAGCGGCACCCAGGCCGACTGGATCTGCCTCCTGTGCAACACCGGCGAGGGCCCGGTGCATCGCAACAAGTCGCTGATCTGCGTGCCGATGAAAACCAAGGGCGTGACGATCGCGCGCAAGCTCGACAAACTTGGGATGCGCTCGTCTGACACCGCGCAGATTTACTTCGACGAGGTGCGGGTGCCGAAGCGCAACCGGATCGGCGAGGAGGGCAAGGGCTTCACCTATCAGATGGTGCAGTTCCAGGAGGAACGGCTGTGGGGCGCGGCGGCGTGCCTCAAGGCGCACGAGAAGACGATCCAGAACACCATCGAGTACACCCGCGGCCGCAAGGCGTTCGGCAAGCCTCTGCTCGACAACCAGGTGATCCACTTCCGGCTCGCCGAGCTGCAGACGGAGGTCGAGCTGCTGCGCTCCCTGGTGTACCGCGCCGCCGAGGCGCTGGTTGCCGGCGAGGACGTTACCCAGCTTGCCACCATGGCCAAGCTGAAGGCCGGCCGGCTCGGCCGCGAGATTCCCGACGCCTGCCTGCAGTTCTGGGGCGGCATGGGCTTCATGAACGAGACCCTGGTGAGCCGCTCCTACCGTGACAGCCGCCTGACCGCGATCGGCGGCGGCGCCGACGAGGTGATGCTCGGCATTCTGTGCAAGATGAACGGCACGCTGCCGGGGAAGGCGTGAGCGTGTGATCGCAGCCGCGGCTCACTTCTCACCGCGCGCGGGGAGAGGTCGGATTGCGCAGCAATCCGGGTGAGGGGGCGGCTCCGCGAGGCCGAGATTCAGTGCTCGCGGCGCCCCTCACCCCAGCCCTCTCCCCGCAAAGGGCGGGGCGAGGGAGCGCGCTGCGGCTGGGAAGACGGCCGTGCTATCAGAATGCGAAGCGAGTTGTCAGAAGACGATTCTGAAAGGGAGCAAACACCCATGATCACGCTGTATCACTGCCATGGCGCGCGGTCGTTTCGGCCGTTGTGGATGCTGGAGGAGATGGGGCTCGACTACGAGCTGAAGATGCTGCCGTTTCCGCCGCGGGTATTTGCCAAGGAGTATCTGGCGATCAATCCGCTCGGCACCATCCCGTTCATGATCGACGGCGACACCAAGATGACCGAGTCCTCCGGTATTTGTCAGTATCTCGGCACGCGCCACGGTCCGACGCCGCTGGTGGTCGGTGTCGATGATCCGGCCTACGGCGCGTACCTCAACTGGATGTTCTTCTCCGACGCGACGCTGACCTTCCCGCAGACGCTGGTGCTGCGCTACGGCACGCTGGAGCCGAACGAGCGGCGCCAGCCGCAGGTGGTCGAGGACTATGCCAAATGGTTCCTGGGCCGGCTGCGCGCGGTCGAGGCTGCGGCGGAACAGGGCGACTACCTCTGCGCCGGCCGGTTTACCGCCGCCGACGTGGTCAACGGCTACGCCCTGCGGCTGGCCAGCAATCTCGGCCTGGCCAAGGATTTCGGCCCGAACGTCACCACCTATTGGGCCCGTCTGCAGCAGCGCGACGGCTATCAGCGGGCGCTGGAGGCCGAAACTCGCGCAGGCGAGGCCCAGCAGGTGCCGAAACGGGCCTGAAATCAGCTCCTTAAGCTTCGGCGCAGGTTTTCGAGCCGGAGCGGAATTCCGCGTCATCTCGCCCGGTGACAACGTCCCGGGTTGCTGTATTGTCCTCGGTGCTCCGCGAAGAGGGCACCGCAGAACCGTGCGGCAACGGGCGACAACCCGCCCCGGGAGGAACGATGACGAACGACGCCTGTCCGGATTCCGGACATCTGATGCTGATCAGCCCGGAACGGGTGTTCTATGCCGGCCTGCTGGGCCGCCCGCGACGCCGCACCAGCGGCGGTTACGCGATCTACGTTTCGATGCAGGGCACCTTGCGGGTGACGATCGAAGGCCGGCCCGAACAGGTCGGCGCGGTGGCGTTCGTGCCGCCTTATCTGCCGCACAATGTCGAATCGGATTCGCGCTGCATCATCAGCTTGGTGATCGAGCCCGAGACCGTACTGCCAGGTCCGATGGCGGCGCTCGGCGCGCGGATCGGCGGAGCGGGCGCGATGGCGCTGGCGAGCCGGATCCGGCAGGCCTATGGGGCGCTGGTCGCCGTCGGCCGCCGTGATGGCTTCACCACCACCGAGTTCGACAATCTGTTCTTCGGCGAGCCGCTGCCAGCCCGCGCGATCGACCGCCGTGTCGCCCGCGCGATCGCCCGCCTCAACGACGTCGGCACCGACACCGTCACCGCCGAGGACTGTGCCAGTTCCGCCAACCTGTCGCAGTCGCGCTTCCTGCATCTATTCAAGGATGAGACTGGCGTGTCGTTCCGCGCTTTCCGCGCCTGGAAGCGGGCGAGGCATCTGCTGCACTTCGTCAACTCCGACATCAACCTCGCGCATCTGGCGCAGGACATCGGCTATCCGGACTCGACGCACTTCAGCCATTCGATCCGGCGCTTCTACGGCCTGCAGCCGCGCGCGATCTTCTCCGGATCGCGCGATCTGGCGATCTGGCGCAGCGATCCGCACGGCATGCGCGTCGCCGAACTGCGGCACGGCCGCACCTGATCCTCGCACTCAGCGCGTCGGCGCAAGATACGCCGACGTGTGCTCAGCATCATTCTGCCCAACATGGTTCGCGTCGCAATCGCATGCGGCGCTACAGCAACCTGAAAGGGCTGGAAACGAATGAGCGACAAGGCGGTGATCACCTGCTCGCTGAACGGCGTGCTGACCGATCCGAAGCAGCACCATGTGCCGGTGACGCCGGAACAGATGGCCCGCGAGGCCAAGGCGGCTTACAACGCCGGCGCCGCGATCGTTCATATCCATCTGCGCGATCAGCGGCCCGACAAGGGCCATCTGCCGAGCTGGGACGTCGACGTGTCGCGCGAAATCCAGCAGGCGATTCGCGAGGCTTGCCCGGGCATCATCATCAATCACACCTCCGGCACCTCGGGGCCGAACTATCAGGGCCCGCTGGCCTGCATCCGCGAAACCAGGCCGGAAATCGCCGCCTGCAACGCCGGCTCGCTGAATTATCTCAAAGTGAAATCCGACAATAGCTGGGCTTGGCCGCCGATGATGTTCGACAATTCGGTCGAAAAGATCGCGGACTTCCTCGGCGCGATGAAGGACGCCGGGACCATCCCCGAATTCGAGTGCTTCGACGTCGGCATCGTCCGCTGCGTCGGCATGTATGTGCAGACCGGGATGTATTCCGGCCCGCTCGAATACAACTTCGTGATGGGCGTCGCCTCCGGCATGCCGGCCGACCCCGAACTGCTGCCGATCCTGCTCAAGCTGAAGCGACCCGAAGCGCATTGGCAGGTCACCGCGATCGGCCGCGCTGAAATCTGGCCGCTGCATCAGGCCTGCGCCGATCTCGGCGGCCATCTGCGCACCGGGCTCGAGGACACGTTCTATCTCGCCAACGGCGAGAAAGTGACCTCGAACGGCCAACTGATCGAAGAGATCGCCGGTTGTGCGCGGCGGGCCGGACGCGAAATCGCGAGCCCGGATGAGGCGAGGAAGATCTTCGGCGTGTTGAATTAGTCACGAGTCATTCCGGGGCGCCGCGCAGCGGCGAACCCGGAATCCCGAGATGTTCTGCGCGTAGCAGATTCCGGGTTCGCGAGCTGCGCTCGCGCCCCGGAATGACCAGGCGGACAGGCACTATCACCAAGCAGCCGGAAGAGCTGCCTCACATCCGAGGGAGTGAACCATGACCAGTCTTGAAGCGACCGGCGGCGTGCCGGGACCAGGGCGGATCGGCCGCGTGGCGATCGGCGACATCTTGCGCAAATCGGCGCGGCGGTTTCCGGACCGCGTCGCGCTGACCGATGGTGGCCGCAGCGTCACCTACACCGAGCTGGAACGCGATGCCAACCGCTTCGCCAACGCGCTGGTGGCGCGCGGACTGAAGCCGGGCGCCAAGATCTCGACCGTCTGCAACAACTCGATCGAGTTCGTCAAAGCGCTGTTCGGCATTCACCGCGCCGGCCTCGTTTGGGTACCGATCAACACCATGCTCGGCCCCGACGACATGGGCTACATCCTCGACCACGCTGGCGTGAAGGTCGCGGTGATCGACGACAATCTGTACGGCCAGCCGGACCGCCGCGCCGCGCTGGAAGCGCGCGGCATCGATCTCATCGCCATTAACTTGGCCGGCAAGGCCGCCGATACTGGGCTTCCGGTGTTCGATCAACTGATCGAAGGCCAGTCCGAGATCGAACCGGACGTCTCGTTCGACGATCGCGATCTTGCGATGATCATCTACACCTCGGGCACGACCTCGCGGCCGAAGGGCGCGATGCACTGCCATCTCGCGGTCACCATGGCGGTGATGAGCAACGCGATCGAGATGCAATTGTCGCGCAAGGACGGCATCACCGGGCAGTTTCCGCTGTTCCACTGCGCCGCCCATGTGCTGCTGCTGAGCTATTTGATCGTCGGCGGCCAGATGGCGATCATGCGCGGGTTCGATCCGGTCGCCTGCATGGAGGCGATCCAGCGCAACAAGCTCACCGTGTTTATCGGCCTACCGCTGATGTACCAGGTGATCCTCGATCATCCGCGGCGCAAGGAGTTCGATCTCTCCAGCTTGCGCTGCTGCATCTACACGATGGCGCCGATGCCGCGGCCGCTGCTCGAGCGTGCGATCGCCGAGCTGTGTCCGACCTTCGTGCAGCCCTCGGGGCAGACCGAGATGTATCCGGCAACGACGATGTCGCAGCCGGACCGCCAGCTCGCTCGCTTCGGCAACTACTGGGGCGAGTCGACGCTGGTCAACGAGACCGCGATCATGGACGATGCCGGCAATCTGTTGCCGGCCGGCGAGGTCGGCGAGATCGTGCATCGCGGCCCCAACGTGATGCTTGGCTACTACAAGGACCCCGAGGCGACCGAAGCTGCGCGAAAATTCGGCTGGCACCACACCGGCGATCTGGCGCTGATCGACGAGCACGGCGAGGTGCTGTTCCTCGACCGCAAGAAGGACATGATCAAGTCCGGCGGGGAGAACGTTGCTTCGATCAAGATCGAGGAGACGCTGCTGGCGCATCCGTCGGTGATGAACGCCGCGGTGGTCGGCCTGCCGCATCCGCAATGGGGCGAGGCGGTGTCCGGCTTCGTCAAGCTGAAGCCCGGCGCGTCCGCGACCGAGGCCGAGATCATTGAACATTGCAAGAAGCATCTCGGCGGCTTCCAGGTGCCGAAGCTGCTGCGCATCGTCGACGAGATGCCGATGACCGCGACCGGCAAGCTGCGCAAGGTCGAGCTGCGCAATCAGTTCACCGATCACTTCATGCTCGGTCAGACGGGGTGAGCACAGCGTTAGAGTTCGTCATTCCGGGATGCGCCGCGTCAGCGGCGCAGGCCCCAAATCCATACTCCCCGCGGTGATTATGGATTTCGGGCTCGCGCTTCGCGCGCCCCGGAATGACAGAAGTGAAGGCCGAGATTCCGGGTTCGCGACCTGCGGTCGCGCCCCGGAATGACCAACGAGGCGACGAGGTTCCAGAACGCAGCCGTTGATGGGCGCTCTGGATGACAAGGATAACGTGAATGGCAATCATCGAATCCACCGTAGCGCCGGGGAGTGAGGGCTTCAGGGCCAATCGCGACGGCATGCTGGCGCTGATCGAGCGGATGCGGATGCTGGAGGCGAGGGCGCGGACGCTGTCCGCAGGCTCGGCCGAGCGCTTCCACAAGCGCGGTCAGCTGCTGCCGCGCGAGCGCGTCGCGCTGGTGCTGGATCCTGGCACGCCGTTCCTCGAACTGTCGACGCTCGCCGGCTACATGTTCGACACCGCCAACGCCGACAAGAGCGTGCCCGGCGGCGGTGTGATCGGTGGCATCGGCTATGTTTCCGGCATCCGCTGCATGATCAGCGCCAACGATTCCGGCATCGACGCCGGCGCGCTGCAGCCGTTCGGTCTCGACAAGACGCTGCGGATTCAAGAACTGGCGCTGGAGAACAAGCTGCCGTTCGTGCAACTGGTCGAAAGTGCCGGCGCCAATCTCTTGCGTTACCGCGTCGAGGACTTCGTCCGCGGCGGCAACATCTTCCGCAATCTGGCGCGGATGTCCGCTGCCGGGCTGCCGGTGGTGACGGTGACGCACGGCTCGTCGACCGCGGGCGGGGCGTATCAGACCGGCCTGTCCGACTACATCGTGATGGTGCGCGGTCGGACGCGGGCATTTCTCGCAGGCCCGCCGCTGCTCAAGGCTGCCACCGGCGAGATCGCTACCGAGGAAGAACTCGGCGGCGCCGAGATGCATACCTCGATTTCCGGCCTCGGCGACTATCTCGCCGAAGACGACCGCGACGCGCTGCGGATCGCACGCGACATCATGGCCGGGTTGCCGTGGGACCGCTCCGGACCCGGGCCGGATCCGGCGAGCTATCACCCGCCGCTGTACGATCCCGAGGAACTGCTCGGCATCATGCCGATGGATCACAAGCGTCCGGTCGACATGCGCCAAGTGATCGCGCGGATCGTCGACGAGTCCGATTTCACCGAGATGTCGCCGAACTACGGTCCCGCCACCGTGGTTGGCCAGGCGCGGATCGCCGGCATGGCGATCGGCATCATCACCAATAACGGTCCGCTCGATCCGGCCGGCGCCAACAAGGCGACGCACTTCATCCAGGCGTGCTGCCAGTCGCGCACGCCGATCCTGTATCTCAACAACACCACCGGCTACATCGTTGGCCGCGCCTATGAAGAAGCCGGCATGATCAAGCATGGCTCGAAGATGATCCAGGCGGTGACCTCGGCCACCGTGCCGCAGATCACGATCTATTGCGGCGCCTCGTTCGGCGCCGGCAATTACGGCATGTGCGGCCGCGGCTTCCATCCGCGGTTCTGCTTCTCCTGGCCGAACGCCAAGACCGCGGTGATGGGCGGCGAGCAGGCCGCCGAAACCATGGCGATCGTCGCCGAAGCCGGCGCGGCGCGGAAGGGCGTGCCCGTCGATCGCGAGAAGCTCGATCAGATGAAGGCTGGCATCACCGCGGTGTTCAACGGCCAGATGGACGTATTCGCGACCTCGGCGCGGATGCTCGACGACGGCGTGATCGATCCGCGCGACACCCGCGCGGTGCTCGCCGAAGTGCTGGCGATCTGCCGCGAAAGCGAAGTGCGCGAGCCACAGCGCATGCAGTTCGCGGTGTCCCGGCCATGAGTGTGACCCGTATGTTGAAGCTGACGCCTTTCTCCAAGATCATGATCGCCAACCGCGGCGAGATCGCGCTGCGGGTGATGCGCAGTGCCCGCCGGCTCGGCTACGGCGTGGTTGCGGTGTATTCGGACGCCGACGCCGATGCCCCCCATGTCCGCGCTGCTGACGAAGCGGTGGCGATCGGTGGCGCGCAGCCGTCGCAATCGTACCTGAACATTCCTGCAATCATCGCGGCGGCGAAGACCGCCGGCGCCGATGCGGTGCATCCCGGCTACGGCTTCCTCGCCGAGAACGAGGACTTTGCCGCGGCGTGCCGCGATGCGGGGCTTGTCTTTATCGGACCGTCGGCGGAATCGATCGCCGCAATGGGCAACAAGGCCGGCGCCAAAGAGATCATGCTGAAGGCCGGCGTGCCGTGCGTGCCGGGCTATCAGGGCGAGGACCAGAGCGACGCTGCGATGGTCCGCGAAGCCGAGCGGATCGGCTTTCCGATCATGATCAAGGCGGTGGCGGGCGGCGGGGGCCGCGGCATGCGGCTGGTGAAGGATGCCGCCGCGCTGCCCGACGCGCTGCGCAGCGCGCGTTCGGAGGCGCAAAGTGCGTTCGGCGATCCGACCGTGATCCTGGAGCGCGCGATTCTGCAGCCGCGCCACATCGAGATCCAGGTGTTCGGCGATCGCTACGGGGCCGGCATTCATCTCGGCGAGCGTGACTGCTCGGTGCAGCGCCGGCACCAGAAGCTGATCGAGGAGGCACCGTCGCCGGCGGTGTCGGAAGCGTTGCGCGAGCAGATGGGCACCGTGGCGGTGAACGCCGTTAAGGCGATCGGTTACGAGGGCGCCGGCACGCTGGAGTTCCTGCTCGACGCCGAAGGCAACTTCTACTTCATGGAGATGAACACCCGGCTGCAGGTCGAGCATCCGGTGACCGAGGCGATCACCGGGCTTGATCTGGTCGAGCTGCAACTCCGGATCGCCGCCGGCGAGCCGCTGCCGCTGCGCCAGGACGACGTGACGTTCAAAGGCCACGCCATCGAGGTGCGGTTGTGTTCGGAGGATGCCGACCACGACTTCATGCCGCAGTCGGGCCGCATGGCGCTGTGGCGGATGCCGCCGGAGCTGCGCGTCGAGCACGCGCTGCAATCTGGCGCCGAGATCCCGCCGTACTACGACTCGATGATCGCCAAGGTAATTGCGGTCGGTGCCAGTCGCGACGAGGCGCGGCGCAAGTTGATCCATGGCCTCGACGGCACCATCGCATTCGGCGTCACCACCAATCGTGGCTTCCTGGCCGCCTGTTTGCGCCACAAGGCGTTCGTGGCCGGGGAGGCGACCACAGCGTTCATCGCGCAGCATCGCGATGAACTGGTCCGGTCGCTGCCGGACGATGTGGTGCCGGCAGCGGCGGTTGCCGCATTGCTGCTCTACGTCACCGATTCTTACGCGCCGCCGCATCGGCCCGGCCGCTCGCTCGCGGCAGTGTTTCCGACCCGGCTCAAGTTCGAACTCGACGGGGTGGAGCAGGCCTGCGAAGTGGTGCGTGAGCGCGACGGCAGCTACGTCGTCAGCCACGAGGGGCAATCGATCAGCTTCGTGATCGAGGAGCTGTCCGCTGGTAGAATCCGCTTCCAGGCGCAGGGGCTCGGCGAGTCAGCAGTCTTCCACCGTAATGGCGACCGGCTGTTCGTGCAGCGGCTCGGCGTGCAAAATAGCATCGTCGATCTCACCCGCGCGGCGCCGCAAAGCGCGGCGCGTGGCGGCGGCGACGGCAAGCTGCGCGCGGCGCTCAACGGCCGCGTCGTCGCGGTGCTGGTGAAGGCCGGTGACCGCGTCGAGGCGGGCCAGCCGGTACTGACTCTGGAAGCGATGAAGATGGAGCACGTGCACACGGCGCCTGGCTCTGGCATCATCACGATCGATGTCGCCGAAGGCGAGCAGGTCACCGCCGGCCGCATCGTCGCCGAGATCGAGGCGACGTCTTGAGCTTTGAGCACCCAACATGCCCCGTCATTGCGAGGAGCGAAGCGACGAAGCAATCCAGCGCCGTGCACGCCGCTGGATGCTTCGCTGCGCTCGCAATGACGAAGACCGAGGATAATGGACATGAGCAATGACGCCGTGATCATCGAGAAGCGCGATCAGGCGCTTTGGATCACCATCAATCGTCCCGACAAGCGCAACGCCATCAATGCCGGTGTGGTCGAGGGCATTACAAGCGGCTGGAAGCAGGCGCATGACGACGCCGAGGTGCGGGTGATCGTACTCACCGGCGCCGGAGACAAGGCGTTCTGCGCTGGCGCCGACTTGCAATCCACCGGGGCGGCGTTCTCGTTCGATTTCTCCAAGCCGAATGTCGACTACGCCGATCTGTTGCGATTGGCGCAGAACGCGACCAAGCCGTCGATCGCCCGCGTCAACGGCACCTGCATGGCCGGCGGCATGGGCCTGCTGTGCATGACCGACATGGCGGTCGCTGCCGACAACGTTGTGTTCGGCCTGCCGGAGGTGAAGGTCGGGGTGTTCCCGATGCAGGTGATGAGCCTGTTGCAGGACATCGCGCCGCGGCGTCTGATCGCCGAATGGTCGCTGACCGGCGAGCCGTTCGATGCGACGACGGCGCGAGAGGCCGGATTGCTCAACTACGTGGTGCCGGCGGCTGAGCTCGACGCCAAGGTCGACTGGCTTGCGAAGCGGCTCACCGACAAATCGCCGACTGCGATCCGCCGCGGCAAATACGCGATGCGCGCGATCGCCGCGATGTCGTTCGACGAGAGCATCGCCTACACCGAAAGCCAGATCGCGCTTTTGGCAATGACCGAGGATGCCAAGGAAGGCCTGAAGGCATTCGCCGAGAAGCGCAAACCGGTGTGGCCGGGGAAGTGACCGCCGCAGGCGGTCATTCCGGGGCGCGCGGAGCGCGAACCCGGAATCCCGAGGTTGTGGCGGCGAGATTCCGGGTTCGCTCACTTCGTGAGCGCCCCGGAATGACTCGTTGAGAGGACGACGACCTAACAGCCACGCCGCACCCAAGCGGCGGGCGCGAAGCGAGGGAGGAACGACGATGCTGGCATCCGAGATGATCCGGCGCGGCGCGGTATATCACGGGCCGAAGACGGCGGTGATGTTCGGCGATCAGCGCATGACCTTCACCGAGGTCGATCTGCTGTCGAACCGCATCGCCAACGTCTTCATCGACACCTTCAAGCTCGATGTCGGCAGCCGGGTCGGGATGCTGCTGAACAATTCGATCTACACGCTCCCGATCGATTTCGGCTTCGTCAAATCGAGGCTGTCGCGGGTGCCGCTGAACTCGCGGCTGTCGCTGGTCGAGCAGCAGCAGATGCTGGAAGGTGCCGGCGTCAACATCCTGATCCACGGCACCGACCTGACCGACCGCGCCCGAGAGCTGGCGCAGGCGATGCAGGGGCTCAAGCTGATCAGCATCGGCAGCGCGGACGCGGACGATCTGCTGCAGCTCGCCAAGGCCCAATCCGATGCGCCGCCGGCGCGGCGCTGCGAGCCGGACGACATCGTCATCACCATCTTCACGTCGGGCACCACCGGCAAACTCAAGGCCGTCGAGCACACCCAGGCGAGTTGGGCGGCGATGGCCACCAACGTGCTGATCAACATGGAGGTCGGCGAGGGCGACGTGATGCTGCACGCCGCCTCGATGATCCACGCCTCGGGCTGTTTCATCGTGCCGTATTGGCTGCGCGGCGGCGTTGCCGCGGTGCTGCCGGGCTTCACGCCGGCGAGCTACCTCGACGCGGTCGAGCGCTGGAAGCCGACCGCGCTCAATCTGGTGCCGACCATGATCGGCATGCTGCTCGATCATCCGGGCATCGAGCAGGCCGACTTTTCGAGCGTCAAGCGCATCATCTATGGTGCCTCGCCGATGCCGCGGCCGGTGATGCAGCGGGCGCTGAAACTGTGGGGCCCGCGGTTCGCGCAGTATTACGGCCAGTCGGAGGCGCCGATCTTCATCACCCATCTGACCCAGGCCGATCACGTCGGACCGAAGGCTGAGCAGCGGCTCGCGTCCTGCGGCCGACCGTCGATCGACTGCGAGGTCAAGCTGGTCGATGAAGCGGGCGACGAGGTCGCGCCGGGCGAGGCTGGTGAGATCGCGCTGCGCACGCCGTTCGCGATGAAGGGCTACTACAACGCGCCCGAGCTGAACGCGCAGATGTTTCTGCCCGACGGCTGGCTGCGCACCCGCGACGTCGGTCGCTTCGACGACGACGGCTATCTGTACCTGGTCGACCGCACCTCCGACATGATCGTCTCGGGCGGCTACAACGTCTATCCGCGCGAGGTCGAGGACGCGCTTGCGGCGCATCCGGCAGTGCGTGAGGTCGTGGTGGTCGGGCTGCCCGACGACAAATGGGGTGAGAGCGTCGCGGCCTTCGTGGCGCTGCGCGCCGGCGCGAGTGCCGGGGAAATCGAACTGATCGCTTTCGCGCGCGAGCGGGTAGCGAGCTACAAGGTGCCGAAGCAGGTGCGGTTCATCGACGAGGTGCCGAAGAGCCCGGTCGGCAAGCTGCTGCGCCGCGCGGTGCGCGATCCGTTCTGGCAGGGCCGCGAGCGCAAGATCTGAGAGTTAACAAACTCTGAACGCCGGGGCCGGCGGCTTTACCGGATATTATCGGCGGTTGTGGTTCGATCGGGCTATCGTTGTTCCCGATCGGAAAGACCGCAGCTTGACCGTTCCGGCGATCCATTTGACCGAGACCGCCGGCGCGCGCAGCTTCGTGCTGCCGCTGCTGGTCGGCACAGGCGTGCTCGTCTTCCTTCTGCTGTTCGGCGACAGCCTGCTGCAGGATTCCGACAGCTACTGGCAGATCGAAACCGGGCGCTGGATTCTGGCGCACGGCACGGTGCCGACGGTCGACAGCTTCTCATTCAGCAAGGCCGGCGAGCCCTGGCAGTCGAGCTCGTGGCTGGCGCAGGTGATCTTCGCGCTGGCGATGCAGGCCGGCTGGGCTGGGCCGGTGATCGTTACCGCGCTCGCGGTCGCGGCGGCGCTGGCGATGTTCACCGCCTATCTTGAGCGTTACGCCTCGGCATTGGTGACGGCGGCGCTGGCGCTCGCCGCGATGGTGCTGATCATGCCGCATGTGCTGGCGCGGCCGCACATGTTGGCGCTGCCGGTGATGGTGGCCTGGTTCATTGGCCTGATCGATGCCGCCGACCGGAAGGCCGCGCCGCCCTGGGCGCTGCTGCTGGTGATGGTGCTGTGGGCCAATCTGCACGGCGGCTTCGTGTTTGGACTGATGCTGATCGGCGCGGTGGGAGTGGAAGCGCTGCGCCAAGCCGAACCGCAACGGCGATTGTCGCTGGCGCTGCGCTGGGCCGCGTTCGGCCTCGCCGCCGTCGCCGCCTGTTGCGCCACGCCTTACGGCTTGGGCACGCTGCTGGCGGCCACCAAGATCCTCAGCCTCGGCGAAGTGCTGTCGACGCTCGGCGAGTGGGCATCGTCGGATTTCTCCAAATTCGGCACCTTCGAAGCCAGCCTGCTGGCGCTGCTCGGCATCGCCCTGGCGCGCGGGCTGACGCTGCCGTGGCCGCGGCTGCTGTTGGTGCTCGGCCTGGTGCATATGGCGCTCGCGCACGTCCGCAGCATTGAGCACTACGCGCTGCTGGTCCCGATGATCGCGGCGCGGCCGTGGGCGCTGCAGCTCGGGCTTGGGCGCAAGTCGGCCGAAGCAAAGCCTGATCTGGCACCGCCGGCTTGGGCCGGCGTCGTCGCGGTGATCGCGATCATCGCCGCCACGATCGCCGCGGCGCCGCGGCTGCATTATCGCTTCGACGAGCCCCAGGTGCCGGAGCGGGCACTGGCCGCCGTGCAGGCACACGGCGCCAAGCGGATCTTCAACGCTTACATCTTCGGCGGCTATCTGATCTCACGCCACGTGCCGGTGTTCATCGACGGCCGCGCCGAGCTGTATGGCGAGGCGCGGGTGATGGATATGATGCGCGCCACCGCGGGGCGCGATCCCGCCGCGCTGGACCGCATGCTCACCGGCAACGACATCGATGCGACGATGCTGCCGCCGAGCGCGGCCGCCGTGCGCCAGATGGACGAACGCCCGGGCTGGCGTCGGCTCTATGCCGACGATATCGCGGTGGTGCATGTACGCGATTAACTTTGTCATTGCGAGCGAAGCAATCCAGTTTCGAGTCCAGAGCTGGATTGCTTCGTCGCTTCGCTCCGCGCAATGACGAGAGGGTAGGCCGCAGTCTACAGATTACTCTCTGTGATCGCGCTGTACACCAGGGTCCGCAGTTCGCGGCGGATCGGGTAGGCGCTGGAGGGGATGAGCTGAGTCATGAAGATGGTGATCAGCTCTTCGGCCGGATCGATCCAGAACGCCGTCGAGGCGGCGCCGCCCCAATAGAATTCGCCGGCCGAGCCCGGGAGCAGTGTCTGCGCCGGATTCATGTTGACCGCGAAGCCGAGCCCGAAACCGATGCCGGCATTGGTGGCTTCGGAGAACATCGACAGCGACATCTGAGTGAGGTCGCGATTGCCGGGCAAATGATTGCTGGTCATTAGCTTCAGCGTCTTCGGTCCGATCAGCCGGGCGCCGCCGAGTTCGCCGCCGTTGAGCAGCGCACGGCAGAAGGTGAGATAGTCTGCGGTGGTCGAGATCAGGCCTCCGCCGCCGGAGATCAGCGCCGGGGGGCTCAGGAAGCTCGAGGTCGCCGGATCGTCCGACAGCGTCATGCCGCCCTTGCCGTCGGCAGTGTAGCAGGCGGCGAGCCGCTGCGCTTTGGCGGCCGGCACGTAGAAGTCGGTGTCGGTCATGCCGAGGGGGTCGAGGATGCGCTGCTTGACGAACTGTTCGAACGGCATGCCGCTGATTTTCTGTACGATGTAGCCGACGATGTCGGTCGACACCGAGTAATTCCAGGCGTCACCCGGCGAGAACTCCAGCGGGATCTGCGCCAGGTCGGCGATCCAGGAATCCAGCGTGCCGGCCTTCTCGAATGCGCCGATGCCTTTGTCGCGATAGGCGGCGTCGATATTGGTGCGATTCTGGAAGCCATAGGTCAGGCCTGAGGTGTGGCGCAGCAGGTCCACCACCTGCATCGGCCGCGCCGGCGGCTTGGTCAGGAAATACGGCGCGATGCCGGCCTGGAACACGCCGAGATTGGCCCATTGCGGAATGTACTTAACCACCGGATCGTCGAGCTGTACCCGGCCTTCCTCGAACAGCATCATCAATGCCACCGAGGTGATCGGCTTGGTCATCGAATAGATGCGGAAGATGGTGTCGTCGCGCACCGCGACTTTGCGTTCGACATCGGCGAAGCCGAGCGACGAATGGTACACGATCTGGCCGCGACGATACACCAGCGTCTGGGTGCCGGGCAGCTTGCCGGAATCGAGATACAGCCGCCGCAGATGATCGTCGATCCGGCGCAGCGCGGCCTCGGACATGCCGGCGCTGGCCGCCGATCCGATGGTCGGCGTCGAGGATTGGGCTGGTGCGGCTTGGCTCGGCATCGCTTCACTCCTGAAGATCGTGGATCGTCCGGTTGACGGTCCCGAATTCTGAGATGGTTCGCTCGGGCGCCCTTGATATCGGAAAACCGTGACGCGTTCTATCGGCGCCATGCGGCGCAAGATGCACCGGCGTCTGTCCGTCCATGCATGCCCGCCTTCCGTGGCGGTGCTTACCACGGCCGGAAGCATGGTGTACCGTCGCCGCCTCTCCAACGACCATTGAGCGGGACATGCCTCAATTCGACGAGACCGACCTCACCGAGGCGGTCGTCAAGAGCTTCGACGAAACACCCGATCCGCGCATGAAGCTGTTGATGCGCGAGCTGGTGCGCTCGCTGCACGACTACGTCCGCCGCACCGGCCTGACCTTCGAGGAATGGGAGAAGGCGATCGATTTCCTCACCCGCACGGGGCAGAAATGCACGCCGAGCCGGCAGGAATTCATCCTGCTGTCGGACGTGCTCGGGGTCTCGATGTTGGTCGATGCCGTCAATCACCGCGACCGCGCCGGCGCGACGCAGACGACGGTGCTCGGCCCATTCTACGTCGGCGAGCACAAACCGACGCCGCATGGCGCCGACATCTCCGAAGGCGTCGATGGTGAGCCGATGTATGTCACGGCCCGTGTCACCGACCTCGACGGCGCGCCGATCGTGAACGCGGCGGTCGATGTCTGGCATGCCGACGACGACGGCTTCTACGATTCTCAGAAACCCGGCTATGCCGAGCAGGGCCCGTCGCTGCGAGCGCGGTTCGCGACCGACGCGGACGGCCGGGTGGCGTTCCGCACCATCCTGCCGTGCAGCTACCCGATCCCGATCGACGGCCCGGTCGGTGACCTGATCCTGGCGGCCCGCCGGCACCCGATGCGGCCGGCGCACGTGCATTTTCTGGTCAGCGCCCCTGGCTTCGAGCCGCTGGTCACCCATGTTTTCATTGAAGGTGATAAATATCTCGAGTCCGACGTCGTCTTCGGGGTCAAGGACGAGCTGATTTCGAACGTTGAATTGCGCAACGATGCGGTGATGCCCGACGGGCGCGAAGCCTCGGGACCGTGGCATTTGATGACCTACGAGTTCCGGCTGAAGCCGGGCCAAGGCGCCGCGCCGCGGCCGATGATGGCCAGCACGGCGTGATCGTGATGGGAGTGGATGGTGACTGGGGACATGCGCAGATTCGGCCGGATGGGGCCGAAGCTTGCGCCGATCGGGCAGGGCACCTGGTATATCGACCAGGGTGACCGCGTATCGGCGCTCGCCGCGCTGCGGCGCGGCCTCGATCTCGGCCTGACGCACATCGATACGGCCGAGATGTATGGCGACGCCGAGCCGCTGGTCGCTGAGGCGATTGCCGGCCGGCGCGACGAAGTATTCTTGGTTTCGAAAGTGTTACCGAGCAACGCGTCCCGTCGAGGCACCATTGCGGCCTGCGAGCGCTCGCTGGCGCGGCTCCGCACCGATCGGCTCGACTGCTATCTGCTGCATTGGCGTGGGCATTATCAGCTCAGCGAGACGGTCGCGGCGTTCGAGGAGCTAGTCGCCGCCGGCAAGATCCTGTCCTGGGGCGTCAGCAATTTCGACGCCGGCGACCTGCGCGAGCTGCACCGGATCGCCGGCGACGGCAAGATCGCCTGCAATCAGGTGCTGTATCACCTGCTCGAACGGGCGATCGAGCACACAGTTATTCCGTGGTGCGAGGCTAACGGTGTCGCGGTGACGGCGTATTCGCCGTTCGGTCACGACGAATTCCCGGCGCCGCGTAGCGCGGCGGGCCGGCTGCTGCAGAGCATCGCCGGCGCCCATGGCGCGACGCCGCGGCAGGTGGCGCTGGCGTTTCTGACCCGGCGGCCGTCGGTGTTTGCGATTCCGAAGGCCGGCAATCCGTCCCACGCGGCGGACAATGCGGCGGCACTCGCGCTACGGCTCAGCGAGGAGGAGATCGACGCAATCGATCAGGCCTGTCCGCTCGGGCCGGAGCCCGCCAGCCTGCCGATGCTGTGAGTGCAAAGCGCGGGCAGGGCGAAACACGCCGACTGCGCATGCACTTTCTGGACCTGCCGCATGACCGAGTCCCGATTTCGGCACTTGTCCTAGTGCGCCGAACATCGTTTTGTCGGATTGTTAGTTGAAGGGGACCTCCGCCTGCGGACGCGTCCCGCCTCCTGCCATCTCCAAAGCGTTATCGAGCCTTGACCGTCACCTCGCCAAGCAACGACGCCGTGCGCCGGCTCACACACCGTCATGCCGACCATCCGCTGCGCGGCATCGCGCTGATCGTCGGCTCGACGGTGTTTCTCGCCTGCTCGGATACGCTGGCGAAGTATCTCGGCCGGACGCTGCCGCCGATCGAGATCGGCTGGATCCGGTTTCTGGTGTTCCTGCTGATCATGATCCCGGTGGCGCTCGCCTCCAAGGAGTCCCCGCTGCGCTCGGTGCGGCCGAAGCTGCAGGTGCTGCGGGCGCTGGCGCTGGTGTCGTCCTCGGTGCTGTTCATCACCAGTTTGCAATTCCTGCCGATCGCTGAAGCCTCGGCGACGTCGTTCGTGGCGCCGCTGTTCGTCACCGCGCTGTCGATCCCGCTGCTCGGCGAGCACGTCGGCGTCCGGCGCTGGATCGCGACGCTGGTCGGCCTCGTCGGTGTGCTGATCGTGATCAGGCCCGGCTCGGCGGCTTTCGACCCCGCCGTGCTGTTGCCGATCCTGTCGGCATTCGTATGGGCGTTGACGCTCACCTTGACGCGGATGATCAGCGGCGCCGATCGCGCCGTGGTCACGATGTCGTTCTCGGCGCTGGTCGGCTTCATCACGCTCAGCGCGCTAGTGCCGTTCGTCTGGGTGACGCCGAGCTGGCAGGATATCGGCATCGGACTGCTGGTCGGGCTCGCCTCGACCATGGGACAGTGGGTGGTGGTGCTGGCCTATCGCTATGCTGACGCCTCGGTGCTGGCGCCGTTCACCTACAGCCAGCTCGTCTGGGTGGCGTTTCTCGGTTTCGGCGTGTTCGGCGAGGTGCCGGACGTCTGGACCTTTGCCGGCGCCGCGGTGATCATCGGCAGTGGGATTTACACCGCGCAGCGTGAGCGGCTGCGCCGCAAGCAGCAGGAATTGCCGTCGGAGCCGTATCCGAGCCCGTGAGCTAACCGCGCTCGAATGACGGCGTGTACCACTTTTCGTTGTCGCTGCGTCCTGGTTACACGTAAAAATATTCCAGCGATGATGAGTAGCGGACGTGGCGCGGCGTTCGGCCGCTACGGCTGCGGTGAATTCGGCGATCGCTTTAAGCTTTAGGCAAAACCACGATGCCAGAGTGAGAAGCGAAAGCAGGTTCCAATCGCAGATGGCCGAACTTCCTTCCGCACCGGATGCCCACACGTGGGGAATGATCACCCTTGCCGCCGTGCTGTGTGCGCTGGGCGTGGTCGCAGCCTATGGCGGGCTGCGCAGCATCCGGGTCAGCGAGGGCAAGGGTCGTCGGCACTGGATCATCGCGACCTGCTTTGCATCGCTCAGCGCAGTTGCGGCCGTTGTGGCGTTGGTGCTGCTGGCAGCCTCGGATGCGCCGCTCGCGCCGACCATCGCACTGGTGCTGATGATCGGCTCGGTGATCGCCACCACCGGCTTTGCCAGCCTGGCGGTGTGGCTGAGTTCGATCGCAGGCCGCCGCACCCAACTGACCTTGGCCGAACGCGACATGGTGCTGGACGCGATCCTCAACGATGCGGCGCGCGGCTTCTGCCTGTTCGACGCCGTGGGGCGGCTGCAGCTCTGGAACGAAGCCTTTCTGGATATCTATGGAATTCCGCCCGGACGTGAGATCGCCGGCCACAGTCTGCGCCGCACGCTGGCGGTGATGCAGAATTCCGGCAACTTCGTCAGCGACAAGCGGCAACTGATCGAACTCGGTGCCGCGCTCGCCTCGGGCGGTCCGGCCAGCCTAGTCGCGGAGCTGCGCGACGGCCGCCATATCCGGATCGATCTCCGGCGTCTGCCGAACGGCGGCTGGATCGCCAAGCACAGCGATGTCACCGATCACAAACAGGCCGAGCAGCGCTTCGCCTATCTGGCGCTGCACGACGTCGCCACCGGTCTGCCGAACCGCGCCGCATTCAACGATCGCATCGTGCAGAGCGTCGAGCAGGCTCGCCGCTTCGACGGCAGCTTCGCGGTGATCCGGCTCGGCATCGATCGCTTCAAAGAGATCAACGACGTGTTCGGCCAGGCGGTCGGAGACGCGGTGCTGGCCGAAATGGCCCGCCGTCTCGCCGACACCTGCCATTGGGGCTTCCTGGCGCGGCCCGGCGGCGACGAATTCTCGATCGTCACGCCGCCCGATGCTGCGGCCGACTCGATCCAGGACGTCTGCCGGCAACTGACCGAACTGTGCGACACCGAGTTCGAGGTCGACGGCCATCGCGTCCGTGTGGGGGCGACCGCTGGTGTCAGCGTCTATCCGCGCGACGGCGATGACGCCGACACACTGATTGCCCATGCGGACGTCGCACTGTATCGCGCTAAGACCGAGCAGCGCGGCACGGTGTGTCTGTTCGAGCCGGCGATGGATCTGCAGATCCGCGAAAAGCGCGCCCTGCAGCGTGAGCTTGCGGTGGCGCTGGAGCAACGGCAGTTCGAAATCCACTACCAGCCGCAGGCCAGTACATCCGGCGAGATCGTCGGCTTCGAAGCGCTGCTGCGCTGGCGCCATCCGGTACGCGGCATGGTGTCGCCGGCGCTGTTCGTGCCGCTCGCGGAAGAGACCGGCCAGATCGGTCCGATCGACGAATGGGTGCTGCGCAGCGTCTGCGCCGAAGCGGCGTCCTGGGCCAAGCCGCTGGCGATCGCGGTCAACTTCTCGCCGCTCGACTTCCGCCGCTTCGATGTGCCGGCGCTGATCCTACAGATTTTGCTTGAGACTGGACTGGAGGCGTCGCGCCTCGAGATCGAAATCACCGAAGGCGTGCTGATCGATGATTTCGCCGGCGCGATCGCGATCCTGCGCAAGATCAAGAATCTCGGCGTGCGCGTCGCGATGGATGATTTCGGCGCCGGCTACTCGTCGCTGTCGTATCTGCAGTCGTTTCCGTTCGACAAGATCAAGATCGATCAGGCCTTCACCCGCAAGCTCGAGACCAATCCGGAATCGGCCGCGATCGTCGAAGCGATCCTCAGCCTGGCGCGGACGCTGAAACTGCCGGTGATCGCCGAGGGCGTCGAGACTGAAAAGCAGCTCGCGTTTCTGGCTCAAGCCGGCTGCGACGAGGTGCAGGGCTATCTGATCGGCAGGCCGCAGCCGATAGCGCATTACCGCGATCTGACCACCGGCGAAACGGTTGCAGCGGCACCGTTGGCGCAAGCCGTTTGATGCTGCGCCGCAGCAGGATCATCATTATTTCCGCGCGGTGGTAGAAGATCTTTCCTGGGCACGCCCCACACGCGCAATTGTGCGAGGATGCCTTGCTCCGCTCGGTCCGGTGATTTTATATGCCGTTCCCGCATATGGCGGTGGTCGATTTTTCGGACCGTTCGCACCGAGGCGAGGGCCTCGCGCGACGGCGCCGATCCAGATCACACTCACCACCAACCACCCGCGATTAAGCAAGAGGTTCCGATGGTCAACCGCATGCAGTTCTACATCGATGGCGCCTGGGTCGATCCCGTCGTCAAGAAGTCGACGCCGGTCGTCAATCCCGCCACCGAAGAGGCGATGTATGAGGTTGCGCTCGGCTCCAAGGCCGACGTCGACAAGGCAGTCGCCGCCGCCAAGCGCGCGTTCGAGACGTTCTCGGTGACCAGCCGCGAAGAGCGTATCGCGCTGCTGGAGAAGGTGGTCGCGATCTACAAGAGCCGGATGAAGGAAATCGGCGCTGCGATCTCCGACGAGATGGGCGCGCCGCTGCCGATGGCCGAGAAGATGCAGGCCGGCGCCGGCCTCGGCCACATCATGTCGACGCTCGACGTGCTGAAGAACTATCAGTTCGAGGAGCCGCTCGGCTCGGCGATGATCGTGCGTGAGCCGATCGGCGTCGTCGGCATGATCACGCCGTGGAACTGGCCGCTCAATCAGATCGCCTGCAAGGTTGCGCCGGCGATTGCGGCCGGCTGCACCATGGTGCTGAAGCCGAGCGAATTCACCCCGACCTCGGCGCTGCTGTTCGCCGAAATCCTGCACGAAGCCGGCGTGCCGAAGGGCGTGTTCAACCTCGTCAACGGCCTCGGCCCGGAGGTCGGCGCGGCGATGAGTGAACATCCCGACATCGACATGATCTCGTTCACCGGCTCGACCCGCGCCGGCATCGACGTCGCCCAGCGCGCTGCGCCGACGGTGAAGCGCGTCAGCCAGGAACTTGGCGGCAAGTCGCCGAACGTCATCCTTGAGGATGCCGACCTGACCAAGGCGGTGACCGGCGGCGTGATGCACATGTTCAACAACTCCGGCCAGTCGTGCAACGCGCCGAGCCGGATGATCGTGCCGCTGTCGAAGATGAAGGAGGTCGCGGCGATCGCCAAGGGCGTCGCCGAGAAGACCAAGGCCGGCGATCCGCGCGGCGAAGGCACCACCATCGGTCCGGTCGTCAACCGCATCCAGTGGGACAAGATCCAGACGCTGATCAACAAGGGCATCGAAGAGGGCGCCACCCTGGTCGCCGGCGGTCCCGGCCTGCCGGAAGGCGTCAACAAGGGCTTCTATGTGCGCCCGACGGTGTTCGCCGACGTCACCAAGGACATGACCATCGCGCGCGAAGAAATCTTCGGGCCGGTGCTGGTGATCATGGGCGCCAAGGACGAAAACGAAGCGGTCGAACTTGCCAACGACACGCCGTATGGTCTGGCCGGCTATGTCTCGGCAGGCTCGGTTGATCGCGCCCGCGCGGTCGGCCGCAAGATCCGCGCCGGCAACGTCAACCTGCAGGGCGTGCCCAACGAACGCACCGCGCCGTTCGGCGGCTACAAGCAGTCGGGCAACGGCCGCGAGTGGGGCAAGTTCGGTCTCGAAGAATATCTCGAGGTCAAGGCGATCGCCGGCTTCAACGCCGCGTAACTGCAACCGCGCGATGCCGGGGCTGTCCGGTTCCGGCATCGCCGCGGGGTTAATGATTAATACGCTCGTGCATTGATCCAGGTTCGAGCGCCTGCCATTGCTTCTCCAATGGCCGTGACGCTACGAACCGACACCATTCATTTCGGCGCGCTCGACAGTTGGCGTGGCCTGTGCGCGATCCTGGTCGCGCTGTTTCATCTCGGTGTGCTCGGCCACATCCACGACGTTCCGCTGATCAGAAACGCGTTTCTGTTCGTCGACTTCTTCTTCGTGCTCAGCGGTTTTGTGATCACCCACGCGTATCTCGGGCGCCTCAACACGGGCTCTGAGTTCACGGCCTTCGCGATCAAGCGGCTGGGGCGGATCTGGCCTTTGCACGTCGTCGTGCTGGCGGCGTTCGTGCTGGCTGAAGCCGTCAATTTCGCGCTGGCAATGGCGATCGGCTTCAAGACCGGACATGCGCCGTTCGCCGCAGAAGGATATCGACCGCTGGCCGCGATCCCGGCGCAATTGCTGCTGCTGCAGGCGGTGAATGTCTCGGACAAGCTCACGTGGAACTTCCCAAGCTGGAGCATCGGGGCCGAATACTGGACCTATCTCGTCTTCGGCCTGATCGCGCTCGCCATGCCGCGGTGGCGGACGTTTGTGCTGGGTGCGGTCGGGCTGCTCGCGGCGGCGGTCGTGGCATCGTTTTCAAAGCACGGCATCGAAACCACCTACGACTTCGGATTGTTTCGCTGTCTGTACGGCTTCACGGTGGGCCATCTGACCTATCTGATCTACCGGACTGCGAAGGCTGCGCCGAGCCAGCGTTTCGGCACAGCGATCGAGGTCGGCATGGTCGCATTGATCTGCGGTTTCGTCGTTGCCGCCGGAAGAGGGCCGCTGTCGCTGGCTGCGCCTCTGCTGTTCGGCTTGACCGTGCTTATCTTTGCTTACGAGCGCGGCCTGGTCTCGCGCATGTTGAAGTGGCCGGTGTTCGTCAAGCTCGGCGAGCTGTCGTATTCGATCTACATGGTCCACGCTTTCGTGGCTTTGATGATCATGACCGCTGCGACGATCGGGCAGAAATTGATCGGGCGCCCCTTGCTCGTGGAACAGATCCACGACGGCGAACCGGTGAAGGTGATTGCCAACCTGAACGTCTACGTGCTGGACGCGATCTTCGTGGCCTACATCGGGATCGTCATCGGCCTCTCGGCGCTGACCAGACGGCTGGTCGAAATCCCCGGCCAACGTTTGTTCGGCCGTTGGGCCCAGAAGGCAGCTTCGGCACCTCGACCGGCCGCAGCTCCACTGGGACCGGTGTCACAGCAACCTTAGGGACGGACACGCCGGTGCTGCGAAGGGACCGCCGCGCCGTCGATGGTGCGGTCCGGTATTCGTCCGAGTAGTTGGTTCATCTTACCGTCGTTAAAAGGAGCTTAAGTGCCGCGGCTCCGGGGCGATCGACTCGCCCGAACGAGGGCGAAGGATCCGATGAACACGCTGCTTTCCGTCTCCCATCGACGCCAGTTCCTGACCATCGCCCTCAGCGGCGTCGCGATTCTGATCGCGCTGGTTGTGGCCAAGGTGATCACCTGACCCTCCGCGATTGACATCGGCATCCGCCGTCCCTCAAGTGCAGCGAAACTGCAGCGGGACGGAACATGGCCGACGGATTGCGCAAGGGACTGACAGCTTACGGCGATTCAGGATTCTCGCTGTTCCTGCGCAAAGCCTTCATCAAGGCCATGGGCTATTCGGACGACGCGCTCGACCGGCCGATCGTCGGCATCACCAACACCCACAGCGACTACAATCCCTGCCACGGCAACGCGCCGCAGATCATCGAAGCGGTGAAGCGCGGTGTGATGCTGGCCGGCGCGATGCCGATGGTGTTTCCGACCATCTCGATCGCCGAGAGTTTTGCGCATCCGACCTCGATGTACTTGCGCAATCTGATGGCGATGGACACCGAGGAGATGATCCGCGCCCAGCCGATGGACGCGGTGGTGGTGATCGGCGGCTGCGACAAGACGCTGCCAGCACAAGTGATGGCGGCGGTGTCGGCCGATCTGCCGACGGTGGTGATCCCGGTCGGCCCGATGGTGGTTGGGCATCACAAGGGCGAGGTACTCGGCGCCTGCACCGACTGTAGGCGGCTGTGGGCGAAGTATCGCGCCGGCGAGATCGACGATGCCGAGATCGAAGCGGTCAACGGCCGGCTGGCGCCGTCTGTCGGCACCTGCATGGTGATGGGCACCGCGTCGACGATGGCCTGCATGATCGAGGCGATGGGGCTGTCGCTGCCGATGAGCGCGACGATCCCGGCGCCACATGCCGAACGGTTCCGCTCCGCCGAAGCCAGCGGACGTGTTGCCGCTGCGATGGCCAAGGCCAAGGGGCCGCGCCCGAGCGAGATCCTGACGCCGGCGGCGTTCCGCAACGCGCAGGTGGTGCTGCAGGCGATCGGCGGATCGACCAACGGGCTGATCCATCTCACCGCAATCGCCGGCCGTGTGCCGCACCGGATTGACCTCGACGAGTTCGACGCGATCGGCCGAAAGGTGCCGGTGCTGGTCGATCTCAAGCCGTCCGGCGCGCACTACATGGAGCATTTCCACCACGCCGGCGGCGTGCCGAAGCTGATGGCGCAGCTCGGTGATTTGATCGAACTTGACGCCAGCACCGTGACCGGCGTGGCGCTGCGTGAAGTGGTGGCGCAGGCCGAGGACGTGCTGGGGCAGGACGTGATCCGCTCGCGCGATAATCCGATCCGCGGCGAGGGCGGGCTCGCGGTGCTTCACGGCAACCTGGCGCCGCGCGGCGCGCTGATCAAACACGCCGCCGCATCGCCCGGCCTGCTGCAGCACACCGGCCGCGCGGTGGTGTTCGAGACGCTGGAGGACATGGCGCGGCGGATCGACGATCCCGATCTCGACGTTGCGGCCGACGACGTGCTGGTGCTGCGCAATGCCGGACCGAAGGGCGCGCCCGGGATGCCGGAGGCAGGCTATCTGCCGATCCCTCTGAAGCTGGCGCGGGCAGGGGTGAAGGACATGGTGCGGATCTCCGACGCCCGGATGAGCGGCACCGCGTTCGGCACCATCGTGCTGCACATCACGCCGGAGAGCGCCGAGGGCGGACCGCTGGCGCTGGTGCAGACCGGCGATCGCATCGCCCTTGATGTCGCCGCGCGCCGGATCGACCTGCTGGTCGACGACGCCGAGCTGACCCGCCGCCGCACCGCGCTGCCGGCGACCGCAGCGATCCGCCCGGCACGCGGCTATGCGCAGCTGTTCCATGACGCGGTGCTGCAAGCCGATGAAGGCTGCGACTTCGACTTTCTCACCGCGGCGGGGCGCGGAGGGTAGCACGTCACATCAGGTTGGCTTCGAGATCCTCCAGCATCTCAAGGGTTTCGAGGTCGCCATTGTCTTCGAGCAGCTCGCGCAGCGTCGGCAGGTAGTTGTGGAGGATGCGCAGGTCGTCGAGGCCCTGCTTGTCGCGCAGCTCGGCGCGCTTCTGGGCGAAGTAAGCCCAGAACGGATTCTCGGCGGCCTCCACATGGCGTTGCAGTCGCTGCATCACCCGCTCGGAGCGACCCTCCCAGTCGCAGTGTTGGAAGCTGACATAACGATCGAAGGAAGCTGACATTCTGGGCCTCAAAACGTAAGAACGCGGCTCAGATGCAACCGGTATGCCATGGCCGGCGAGTCGCGCCGGCCTGCGCCGAAGCGCCGCGGAAGTGAGGGAAGCTCCGGTTGGACGGCCCCGCGTAGTATTACGAGGATCAGAATTGGCCGGCCCTGGTCGGACGGCGCAGTGGCCTTCGGCGTTGTGTGAATTCAAATAAGCTGTTGATTTTATAATAGAATGACGTCCGGGAAGGCTGTAACCATCCGTTAACCATAACGGATCATGGTTCCCGTTCGAGGCCGCTTAAACTGCATTTAACTAAAACCCGCCTTAATCGCGCTCCTCTGTTCTGCCACATCTGTATGCGGTATCTTGGTTCGCCGCTGACCGATGGGGAAAAGTCGGGAAGCGAGCGAATGAGAGTCGGCACGGGGCGGCGATCGCTGTCCAACCAACGTGGGGCCCGCTACATGGGGTTTCGGAAATCGCTCGGCGCGATCGGTATCGCGCTGCCGGTGATCGGTTGCGTCTGGACGGTTTATGCCAACACCGTCGGCGCCAGCATCTATCCGACCGTCGGCTCGTGGCGTGACGATCAGAGCACCCGCTCCTCGATCGAACGCACCTCGTTCTCTGCCCGGTTCGAACCGCTCGCCGCCGCCGCTGAGGCCGCGCCGCAACTGATGGCCTCGCTGGCGCTGAAATCCGCCTTCAAGAGCCAAGAGGGCAAGGGCGTCAAAGTCGCCTCAGCCGATCCGACCGATGTTCCGGTCACTGCCAGCGTTCAGGCCTCCGAGCCCGCCAAGACCGGCCACCGCTATTACGCTCTGCTCGATCCTTCCTATTCGTTCGGCTTCCAGCCCGATCGGTTCAAACAGCCCGGACAGAATCGTCCCGCGGCGGCTGAGACCGAAGACGACGCCAAGGTCGGCGTCGCGCCGCCACCGTCGCCGGTGAAAGAAGCGATGAACGTGCCGCTGCCGCCGCAGCGCACCAAGTCGGTCGCTGCCGTCACCCCGCGCAATCCGTCGCGCAACCCCTTCAGCCACGAAGCCCTGGTCGCCCGTGCCAAATCGGCGATCCTGATGTCCGCGCAGAACCACAAGTCGAGCTTCTTCGAGAAGCTGTTCGGCAAGGTCGACAGCCCGGCGCTCGCTTACGCCTCGGCCGACACCAGCGACATGGACGTGGGTCAGGTTCGCGACAACGCCTTCAATCCCTCCGACGAAGATCGCTACACCGCTGTCTACGACATCACCGCCAAGATGGTGTACATGCCGGACGGCTCGAAGCTTGAGGCTCATTCCGGCCTCGGCGCCCGGATGGACGACCCGCGCCACGTCAGCGTGAAGATGCAGGGCGCCACCCCGCCGCACATCTACGACCTGAAGATGCGCGAGAAGCTGTTCCATGGTGTCGCGGCGATCCGCCTCACGCCGGTCGGCGGTGAGGACGTGATCTACGGTCGCACCGGTCTGCTGGCTCACACCTACATGCTCGGGCCGCGCGGCGACTCCAACGGTTGCGTTTCCTTCAAGGACTACAACGCGTTCCTGCAGGCGTTCAAACGTGGCGAGGTCAAGCGCCTCGTGGTCGTCGGCAACCTGACCTGATCAGCTAACCACCACGTCGCCGGGGCAGGCGCCGTACGCGGCGCGCCAAAGCCGTCTTGTCTCCACAATCCGTGAACGGTCCGGCCGGAACCAGTTGGCCGGGCTCGCACTTGGTCGATCAAAGGGAGATCGACCATGACCCCACGCCTGTCTGCTGCCGTGTTTGCGTTTACCGTCGCCGCGGGCGGCTCCGCCGTCGCGCAGGATCAGGGCACAGCCGCGCAGCGCGAGGCGTGTACGCCCGACGCCTTCCGCCTCTGTGGCCAATTCATTCCCGATGCGTCCAGGATCGAAAGCTGTCTGCGTGAGGCGGGGCCGCGGCTGAGCCCGGCCTGCTACGTGGTGTTCAATCCACCGAAGACCACCAACCAGCGACCGCTGCGCACGGTGCGCCGTCAGGCTCCCCAGGACTTCCAGCAGGCCGACGATGAGAGCAGCGTCGGACGCAACTTCGATCGCTGGTGACGTCAGGCTCGGTGTGGCCTCTGAAATGCGAAGAGGGCGGATGGAGATCCGCCCTCTGATGTTGTGGCGGAGCTATCGCTGCTGCCGCGTGGCATGGCTCGATCTGTCGATCAGCGGCAGACGCGGGTGGTGCGAACCACGTGATGGCCGTGCGGACCGCGGGTGACGACCTTCCGCACCGTGCAGTGCGGGCCACGGCGGATCACCCGCCGCCGCTCGACATAGCGCTGCGCAGAGACGTCGGTCATCGGAGCGGCGGCCAGCGGCTGCGAAGCCCGGGCGGGCGAGGCGGCAGAGGCGGGAGCACTGAGCACTCCGAGACCCAGAAACAGCGCAGCGGCGGCAGCAAAGGCAGTTGTCTTCACACGCGTTCTCCTTGTCGGCCTCGATGTCCAAGATGGCCGGTAGGCTGCAACGGCGAGCAAAGTGGTTGGTTCGACGGGCGCGACGCCTCGACGCAGTTCGGTGCGCCAGCCGACACAACTCAGAGCAAGACCCTGCGGCGGGAAAGGCTCCGGCGCCGCCGCCGGAGCTTTGAGCGCAGCCGCGCTTACTTGAGCCCGCCGGTGACATGCAGCGTCTCACCCGTGACGTAGGACGCGCCGTCGGAGGCGAGGAAGGCAACGACCGAAGCGATCTCGGCAGCCTCGCCGATGCGGCCGAGCGGGGTGATCGCTTCGACCTGCTTTCGCATCTCGCCGTCATGGAAGCCGGCAGCCTTGACGCCTTCGGTGACCACCATGCCGGGGTTGACCGCGTTGACGCGGATCTTGCGCGGCGCCAGTTCTTTCGCCAGCACCGCCGTGATCAGATCGACCGACGCCTTGGTGGCGCCGTAGACCGCGGTGTTTGGCATCGCGATCGTCGAAACGCCGGATGAGATATTGACGACGCTGCCACCGTCGTTGAACTGCCGCGCGGCCGCTTGCGTCACCAGCAGCAGCCCGAGCACGTTGACGTCGAATTGGCGATGGAAGTGCTCCGGCGTGATGTCATCGAGCGCGCCGAATTCATACACGCCGGCATTGTTGACCAACACGTCGATCGGACCGAACGCCGCGACGGTCGCGTCGACGATGGCCTGCGCCTCCTTGGGATCGGTGACGCTGCCGCCGACCGCGATCGCCTTGCCGCCTTGCGCGGTGATCTTGTCCACGACGTCGTCGGCGCCCTGTTTGCTGGAGGCGTAATTCACGGCGACCGCGGCGCCTTCGGCCGCGAGCTTCAGCGCGATCTCCGCGCCGATGCCCTTCGATGCGCCGGTCACCAGCGCCACTTTGCCTTGCAGTGTCTTGGTCATGATCGTTCTGTCCCTGATCGGAGGTCCGGCCACCGCTGACGGGGCCATTTGTTCAATAGTTCGGAAATATAGGACTATTGAACCAGATCAAGGGGGTGCCTATATCTTTTTCATGGTGCAGTTCGTTCATCCCGCACGCGAGGACATTTTGCTCGCCGGCGTGCTAGCCGCGCTGGCGGATCCGATGCGGCTGCGCATCGTCAAGGCGCTGCTTCAGGAAGGCGACTGCATGTCCTGCGCCGCGGCGGCGCCATGTCCGGACATTCCGAAGTCGACGTTGTCCAACCACTTCCGCGTGCTGCGCGAAGTCGGTTTGATCCGCACCACCAAGAAGGGCGTCGAACACCGCAACGTCGTGCGCGAAGCCGATATCAACGCGCGGTTTCCCGGGCTGCTCAAGGCGATCCTGAAACACGCGGACGAGTAGGGCTATCGATCGACGCGAGTCTATGAAGAGATCGAGGCGGGCTGCGATGTCGCTTCGATTCTGCGCCGCATGAATGCGATGAGTGATTCCGGGCAGCATTGCCGCACGAGCGTACGCAAACGCACGATGTGCGACGCGTATCACTGAGCGCGATTGCGCAGCACCGTTTCACACAGCGGCAAATCATGCGGCGCCTGAGGCAAACATCCACACAAATCCGCAGAAGACCTCTGCGACAGTCTGTAGCGGTAGGTATCTTGTTGCGTGATGGAACTCGCCCAATTAAACAAAAAAGAACATTCAAAAAGAACCGTTCACTGGGGGCTAAAATGGTGGTGCGCAACAAGATCATTTCCGAAGCGCTGCATAGCGCTTTCGCTCGTTGCACCAAGGCATCGCCGATCGTTGCGAAGATCGAAGGCCTGGACGCTTAGTCCGCCGCAGCTGGCCTCGACTCGAACGACACATTGCGCGGTCGAGCGAACGCTTAGCAGTTAGCTTCAACGCTTTTCCGGCATCCGGCTTCAACAGACCGCCTCGGTCTGAACGGCGAAGCTTTGTCGAAATGTCGCCGGCGGCCGAACGGCCGTCCTTCCGTTTGCTGACGGCGTCGCCCACGACGCCGTGTTGAGGCCGCAGCTCCTCCAGCGGCGTCACTCCGATCCGATCTCCCTCTTGTTCTTGGAAGTCACGATGAAAAAACAACTGCTGCTCACGACGTCGCTCGCGCCGCTTCTGGCGGTGGGTGTGCTCGGCAGTGCCCCGGCGCTGGCCGATTGCACGATCTCCGGCAATACGACCGGCCTCACTTGCAGCAGCGGCAGCATTTCCTCCAGTCCCAGCACGGCCGTTACGGTCGGCGACGGCGCCGGAGCCAACGGCAGCGTCACCCTCAGCGGCGCAGGAGCGAGCTGGACCGACACCAACGAGGTGAGCGTCGGCCGCGATGGCGGCGTCGGCAGTATCAATGTGTCGAACGGCGCCGCGTTGACCACCCGGCGGCTCGCGCTCTCCACCGGGAGCTGGGAAGCCGGCAGCGGCGGCAATGGCTCGCTGGTCGTGACCGGTCCGCAGACGGTGTGGACGAGCACCGGCGGCGTCGATATCGGCCGTACCGCGGGGGCGATCGGTAGCCTGACGGTTTCCAACGGTGCGGCTGCTTATATTCGCAACACCGGCATCTACACCGGCGCCGGCGCCGAGATCACCATCCGCGATGCCGGTACCCACGTCGAGATCGGCGATCCGAACAATTCGAGCGCTGCGGCCTGGCTGAGTCCTTCCGGCGGCACCGTCAACGTTCTGAACGGAGCCTATCTTTATGCCAGCGGCATCTACGTCGGCTCGGAGGGGAGTAATCTCACGACGATGAACATCTCGGGCCGCGGCACCGTCGTCGATACCCCTGTGCGCATCTATGTTGGCGGCCAGAACGGGTCCCGTAACGTCGATCCAATGAACGGCAACGGCATTTTGAACGTCACCGATGGCGCTGTGGTGACTTCGGGCACGGTCGGCGCCGGTATGGACCCGCTGTCGCAGGGCATCATCAACGTCTCTGGCAACGGCTCGCGGCTGTGGGCCAAGGCTGATTCAGCCCAGAACATCCTCGGCAATGTTTACGCCGGCTACAACGGCAACGGCACCGTCGTGGTGTCGAACGGCGCCGAGCTGAAGGCCGACAACGAGGTACGCATCGGCTACGACACGCAGGGCCAAGGCGTGCTGGCGATCGGCGCGGCGAGCGGGCAGGCGGCCGCTGCGCCAGGCACGATCACCGCGCCCCGCATCGTGTTCGGCAGCGGCACCGGTCAACTCGTCTTCAACCACACCTCGTCCAATTACACACTGGCGTCTGACATCGTCGGCAACGGCTCGATCAAGGCGATCGCCGGCCGTACCACGCTGACCGGAGACTCCTCGCAGTTCACCGGCACGATGGAGGTGAGCGGCGGCATTCTGACCATGACCGGCGTGATCGGCGCGGTGATGGCGGTTGAGAGCGGCGCAGTTCTGACGGGCTCCGGCACAGTCGGCGGCGTCAACGCCCAGACCGGTGCAACGGTCGCACCCGGCAACAGCCCTGGCACGCTGACGGTGACCGGCAACTACCAGCAGGCGGCCGGCTCGACCTACAATGCCGAACTGGTGCCCGGCAGCACGGTGTCGGATCGGATCGCCGTCGGCGGCACCGCGACGATCGCGCCCGGCGCGATCCTGAAGCTGACCAAGTATGGTGCTGCGCCTTACGCGCTCGATGCCCGTTACACGGTGCTGACCGCGGCCGGCGGCATCAACGGCACCTACATCCTCACTGGCGACACCAGCGTGTCGGCATTTTATTCGCTGATCGCCAGCTACGATCCGAACAACGTCTATCTGCAGTCGGTGCAGACGCGCGGCTTCACGGACGCGGCGCTGACCGCCAACCAGCGCGCCACCGCGGGCGTGCTGCAGACGATGGCGAACGGCGGCGGTCTGCGCGCTGGAGTCGCGGCATCGCCGACCGACACTGCGGCGCGGGTGGCGTTCGATCAGCTTTCCGGCGAGGCCTTCGCCTCCACCAAGACGGCGCTGCTGGACGACAGCCGGTTCGTGCGCGAAGCGACCTCGCAGCAGGTGCAGTCCGCGCTGCGCGGTCCCGACACGGCGGTGTGGGCGCGCGCTTATGGCTCGTGGGCGAAGGCCGATGGCAACGGCAATGCCGCGGATGTGCGGCGCAATGCGGGCGGCGTGCTGTTCGGTGCCGATGGCGAGTTGTTTAACGCGCTGCGGCTCGGCGTGGTCGGCGGCTACGGCTCGACCTCGGTCAGTCTCGACGGCGGGCGTGGCTCGGTGTCGGGCGACACCTACAGCGTCGGCGTCTATGGCGGCCGGGCCTGGAACGCGCTGGCGCTCAGCTTCGGCGCCAATCACGCCTGGCATAATCTGTCGTCGAGCCGCACCGTGGCGCTGACTGGCTTCTCCGATCGGCTGACCGCGGACTACAACGCCCGCACCACGCAGGTCTATGGCGACGTCGGCTACACGATCGAACTCGGCCGCGCCGCGCTGCAGCCGTTCGCCGGCCTGGCTTACGTCAACCTCGACACCTCGAGCTTGACCGAGCGGGGCGGGGCGGCGGCGCTCCGCAGCGCCGGCGACAATGTCGACGCCACGTTCTCGACTCTCGGCCTCCGCGCCAATGGCGCGCTGACGCTCGGCACCACGGCCGTGACCGCAAGCGGCATGGTCGGCTGGCGGCATACAATGAACAGCGTGATCCCGACCGTCACCAACGCGTTTTCGACCGGCAACGCCTTCACGGTGTCGGGCATCCCACTGGCGAAGGACGTCGCGGTGTTCGAAGCTGGCCTCGGCACCGCGCTCAATCCGAGCACCGCGCTCAGCGTCAACTACTCCGGCCAGGTCGGCTCCAGCATTTCCGATCACGGCGTCCGCGCGAATTTGCGCGTCACGTTCTGAGCTGACAACGCGGCCGCCGGATGAGCGATCGTCCGGCGGCAGCCGCACCTCGGTGCTTCAGGTCATCCCGCAGCAGCGTTTGTACTTCTTGCCCGAGCCGCAGGGACAGGGGTCGTTGCGGCCGACTTTGCGTGCTGCTGAGGGCGGTCCCCATTCGATCTCGCGCGACGCCGGGTCATGGGCGATACGCCAGCGGTTCAGCGTCAGGATCCAGCCGGCGATCTGGTCGGAGTTCGGCGCAGTGATCGCAGGGCGGTCGCTTGGCTGACTGTCCGCGTCGGCGTCCGCCTCGGCGTCGGCGATCTCGATCAGATCGAGCAGCCCGTCGAACGCGGCCGCTGTCGCTTCGTCGGCATCGTCCAGGCGGCTCCACGCCTCGGGCCGCAGGTCGGTCGCTGCCGCGAAGCCGTCGATCCAGACCTGCCACACCAATTCGCCGCTGTCGGGATCGACCGGCAGCAGCGGCTGGTAGCGCTCGGGGTGGTCCGACAGCGTACGGGCGACGGAATTGTAGTACTGCACGATCAGTGCGAACACGCGGCTGGCGTGCGCGGGATCGGTCAGCGGCGAGGCGTCGTTACCGACGTGCCAGACCGTCGGCAGCCAGTCGCCGGGCTTGATCGGTTCGGGACACAGCAGTAGGCCGGCAACGAAGCCGTCGAGCTCTTCGACCAGCATGGCGTCGGGGCCGAGCGCCTCCAGCGCGTCGTCGAGTCTGTCGAGATAGTTTGCTGATTTGGCCATGGGCGGGTTCGCTCGGGCGGTGGAGAGAGTGAGCGCCCTCTGTAGCGCAGATCGCGCGATGGTGCTCGCTCTTAGAAAGTAATGCGCCAATCCTCGAGATCGTCATGCCGTGACGCGAGCGAAAGCTCGCGGGCCTTGAATCCATATCCGCAGAGCTTCGTGATCGAGAACGGCGGAGCAACGGCCGTGCTTCATCGCGCGTTCCGCGATGGATTCCGGGCTTGCGCTACGCGCCCCCCGGAATGACCAACGAGAGCCTTTGCGGCCCCGCTTGCGCCAACAAAAAAGCCCGGCGTTTCCGCCGGGCTTCGTTGTCTGTAGCGATGGTGATTTCGCTTAGAAATCCATGCCGCCCATGCCGCCGCCCGGGGGCATGCCGCCGGCGCCGGCGCCACCCTTCTTGGGCAGTTCGGCGATCATCGCTTCGGTGGTGATCAGCAGCGCGGCCACCGAGGCGGCGTTCTGGATTGCGGTGCGGACCACCTTGGTCGGGTCGATGATGCCCTTCTTGACCAGGTCGCCGTATTCGCCCGACTGCGAGTCGAAGCCGAACGCGTACTGCTCCTTCTCGAGCACCTTGCCGACGATCACCGAGCCGTCTTCGCCGGCGTTGATGGCGATCTGGCGGGCCGGGGCGGAGAGGGCGCGGCGCACGATCTCGACGCCGGTCTTCTGGTCGTCGTTCTTGGTCTTGAGGCCCTTGAGCTGCTCGGAGGCGCGCAGCAGCGCGACGCCGCCGCCCGGGACGATGCCTTCTTCGACCGCGGCGCGGGTGGCGTGCATCGCGTCGTCAACGCGATCCTTGCGCTCCTTCACCTCGACCTCGGTCGCGCCGCCGACGCGGATCACCGCGACGCCGCCGGCGAGCTTGGCCAGACGCTCTTGCAGCTTCTCGCGGTCGTAGTCCGAGGTGGTCTCCTCGATCTGCGCCTTGATCTGCGCGACGCGGGCCTCGATGTCGGCCTTCTTGCCGGCGCCGTTGACGATCGTGGTGTTTTCCTTGTCGATCATCACCTTCTTGGCGCGACCCAGCATCTGCAGGGTGACGTTCTCCATCTTGATGCCGAGGTCTTCCGAGATCGCCTGGCCGCCGGTCAGGATCGCGATGTCCTGCAGCATGGCCTTGCGGCGATCACCGAAGCCCGGCGCCTTGACGGCCGCGACCTTGAGGCCGCCGCGCAGACGGTTGACGACGAGGGTGGCGAGAGCTTCGCCTTCGACGTCTTCCGCAACGATCACCAGCGGCTTGCCGGTCTGCACCACCGCCTCGAGCAGCGGCAGCAGCTCGTTGAGGTTGGAGAGCTTCTTCTCGTTGATCAGGATGTAGGCGTCGTCGAATTCGACGCGCATCTTGTCGGCGTTGGTGACGAAGTAGGGCGAGATGTAGCCGCGGTCGAACTGCATGCCCTCGACGACGTCGAGTTCGGTTTCCAGCGACTTGGCTTCCTCGACGGTGATGACACCCTCGTTGCCGACCTTCTTCATCGCGTCGGCGAGGAACTTGCCGATCTCGGCGTCACCGTTGGCCGAGATGGTGCCGACCTGGGCGATCTCGTCGTTCGAGGTGACCTTCTTGGAGTTCTTGACGAGGTCGGCGACGACGGCTTCCACCGCCAGATCGATACCGCGCTTCAGATCCATCGGGTTCATGCCGGCGGCAACCGCCTTGGCGCCTTCGCGGACGATCGCCTGGGCCAGCACGGTCGCGGTGGTGGTGCCGTCACCCGCGGCGTCGGCCGACTTCGAGGCGACTTCGCGCACCATCTGCGCGCCCATGTTCTCGAACTTGTCGTCGAGCTCGATGTCCTTGGCGACGGTGACGCCGTCCTTGGTGATGCGCGGCGCGCCGAACGACTTGTCGAGGACGACGTTGCGGCCCTTCGGACCCAGCGTGACCTTCACGGCATTGGCGAGAATGTCCACGCCACGCAGCATGCGGTCGCGGGCGTCGACGCCGAATTTGACTTCTTTAGCGGACATAAGAGGTTTCCCTTGGGTTGGATCGTTGTGTCCTCATCCCGAGGAGCCGACCGAACCCGAGGGGGCAAGGGCGGCGTCTCGAAGGGCGAGGCGATGAACGTGGACGATGCTCACCCTTCAAGATGCCGGCTGCGCCGGCGCCTCTGGGTGAGGGCGAGGCGAAGCCTTAGGCCGCCTTCTTCTTGGCGCCGACGTCAGTGATGACGCCCATGATGTCGCTTTCCTTCATGATCAGCAGCTCTTTGCCGTCGATCTTGACCTCGGTGCCGCTCCACTTGCCGAACAGCACGCGGTCGCCGACCTTCAGGTCGATCGGGATCAGCTTACCGGCTTCGTCGCGGCCACCCGGGCCGACGGCGACGATCTCGCCCTGCGAGGGCTTTTCCTTGGCCGTGTCAGGAATGATGATACCGCCAGCGGTCTTCTCTTCGGCGTCGATGCGCTTGACCACGACGCGGTCGTGAAGCGGACGGAAGTTCATGCAAGTCCTCCTAAGTTTCTGAATTGTCTCAGAAAATTGAAATTGGCAGTCGCGAGCGAAGAGTGCCAGCGCGACACCGACGAGATAAGCGAGGGATTTTGGGGAGACAAGGGCTGCGCGCGAAATTTTTGGCACTCGCACGGAACATCTGCCAATCACCGTGAACGAGGATGCGGCAGGGATCAAGCCTTGCTTCGCGGTAGCTTCGCGAAGGCCTGTTAGCACTTACTTTAAGTCGCTGCCAACGCTGACTTTTTCTGCATTTGCTATCGATTTTGCACTTGAGATGCCCAGCCCGGTTGCGTCACATTTTCAGTTGCGCGTTGGTCGCCAAGTGGAGACCGGAACCGGCCATCGCGGGGACAGCAGACTGAAGGACGGCATTCCCACGCAATTCCGGTCGCCACTGTTGCGGAATGGCTCGTTCGGGAAGGAGGATTTATGGTCGAACGAGGTGCAGTTTCTGAAGACTTCAAGAAGCAGGTGCTCGGCTACGGTCTGACGACGGCCGAGATTCTCTATCGCCGCCCCGACCGGCAGTGGCTGCTGCAGAGCTACACGTGGCAGGACTACGACCTCGCACCCGATTTCCCCGCTCTGAACGACTTTCTCAGTTTCTGGAAGACGAAGCTGGAAGGGCCGCTGTTCGCCGTCACCGTCGCGCATTCCAAGCTGATCAAGCCGGCCGAACTGCGCGCCATCGACGGCGTCTTCAGACTGCACTGAACTAGCTATTGCCGGTCGGCGTCACTTCGTCGGCCGGCAACGGATAAGTGGACCGTTGCCTCGCGTCGCGTTCGTCGCGGCAGAGCGACACGTTGAGGGCGGTCCACATTGCATTGCCCGACGTGAATGGTGAGCAGGGATCGACTGCATAATGGCAGCGATATGGTGGCGCTGTTCCGAGCTACCGAGACTGGTTGTCGCGATCTTGGTGGGCCTGGAAAAAGTGATCGCAGCTCAAAAGCTCAGGTCATCACCCCCACCACCGCGCCCATCAGGCAGGTGGTGAGCGTGCCGGACACGATCGAGCGCAGGCCGAGTGCGGCGATCTCTTCGCGGCGCTCGGGGGCCATTGCGGTGAGGCCGCCGAGCATGATGCCGAGGCTGCCGAAATTGGCGAAGCCGCACATCGCGTACAGCATAATCAGCTTCGAGCGCGGGTCGAGTGCATCGGCCGGCAGTTTTGCCAGTTCGACATAGGCGATCAGTTCGTTGAGGACGGTCTTGATCCCCATCAGCGAACCGGCGGTGACCGCCTGATCCCATGGCAGGCCGAGCAGCCAGCACACCGGCGCCATCAGATAACCGAGCAGCCGTTGCAGCGTGATCGCCTCGCCGCCGACGTGCGGCAGCAGGCCGAGCACGGCGTTGCCGAGATACACCAGCGCCACCAGCACGATGAGCATCGCGATGATGTTGAGCAGCAGTTCGAGGCCGGCCGCGGTCCCCTTGACGATCGCATCCATGCTGCTGACCGCGATCTGACCGGGGTCGGCGAGCTCGCCGCCGGTGGCGCGCGCTTCGGTCTCCGGCACCATGATCAGGCTGACCAGGATCGCGGCCGGTGCGCCAAGCACCGATGCGATGACGAAATGCGCGGCGGCGTCGGGTAGCACCGGAGCCAGCAGCGTGGCGTACAGCACCAGCACGGTACCGGCGATGCCGGCCATGCCGCCGGTCATCACTAGGAACAGTTCGCTGCGGGTGAGCTGCGCCAGATAAGGGCGGATGAAGAGCGGCGCTTCGACCATGCCGAGAAACACGTTGGCGGCGGTCGAGAGCCCGACCGCGCCGCCGACGCCGAGCGTGCGCTTCAGCAGCCAAGCCATGGCGCGCACCACCGGCGGCAGGATCCGCCAGTAAAACAACAACGTGGTCAGCACGCTCATCACCAGCACCACTGGCAGCGCCTGAAACGCGAGGATGAAATTGGCCCCCGGCGCCTTAATGTCGAACGGTGCCGGCGCGCCGCCGAGATACCCGAACGCGAACGAGGTGCCGGCCCGGCTCGCCGCCGAGATCACGCCGACCGCATCATTGATCGCTCCGAACGCCTGGGCTGCGCCGGGCAGCTTCAGCATCGCCACCGCGGTCAGAAGCGTGATGCCGAGCCCGATCGCGACCTGCCGCACCGACACACGGTCGCGATTCTCGCCGAACGCCCACGCGAGCATCAGCAGCGCGAATACGCCGAATCCGGATTGCAGTTGAAGCATGTCGTCCCCCGAGCCGAAGCCGATGGGTAGGCCAGGGCAGGGCGCGCTGGCAAGTCGACTAAAGCGCGGCCCGCCGCGGCTTGGCCGTCATCGCGGCTTCGTCGTGGGCGGCGACAGTGCGGCCGTACAGGTTGTGCTAGACAAGTCCGACACCTCGGACTTCGCGATATTGGGTTGGACATGAGCGAGCGGATTATCGTCACCTATCAGGTCGCGGCGGCGCCGGCGGAGATCGCCGCGCGGGCCGAGGCGCTTGCGATCGAGCAGAGCGTCGAATGTCCGCTGGCGGCGGTGACGGAGCGGCAGATCCGCGAAGAGATCGTCGGGCGGGTCGAGGCCATTGCACCGATAGGCGAGACGCGCTTTTCGGTGCGAGTCAGCCTGGCGAGCGCGACTGCGCCGGCCGAGCCTGGGCAGTTGCTCAACATGCTGTTCGGCAACAGCTCGATCCAACCCGACGTCACGCTGGCCGATGTCGAACTGCCGCCGGCCTATCCGGCCGCCTTCGGCGGGCCGAAGCTCGGCATCTCCGGTCTCCGCGCCAAGCTCGGCGCGCCGCGGCGGGCGCTAACCGGGTCTGCACTGAAGCCGCAAGGGTTGGCGCCGGAGGCGCTGGCGGGCCTCGCGCATCGGCTGGCGCTCGGCGGCGTCGATCTGATCAAGGACGACCACGGCATTGCCGATCAGGCGTTCAGCCCGTTCGCGGCGCGCGTGCCGGCGGTGGCGCGTGCGATGCGTGAGGCCTGCGCCGTCCGCGGCGCCGCGATGCTGTACGCGCCGCACGTCTCCGGTTCGCTCGACGACATGCGACGGCAGCTCGACGTCGTCCGCCGCGAAGGCCTGTCGACGGTGATGCTGATGCCGATGATCGTCGGGCTGGCCAATTTCCACGTGATTGCGAAGGAGGCCGAGGGGCTGATCGTGCTGGCGCATCCGTCGCTGGCCGGTGCGCAACGGATTGTTCCGGATCTGCTGCTCGGCAAGCTGTTCAGGCTGCTGGGCGCCGACGCGACGATCTTCCCGCATCATGGCGGCCGGTTCGCCTATACGCCGGAAACCTGCCGCGCGCTGGCGGATGCCGCGCGGCGCGATTGGCACGATCTGAAGCCGTGCCTGCCGGTTCCGGCCGGCGGCATCGCGATTGATCGCATCAAAGAACTGCTGGCATTTTATGGGACCGATGTGATGCTGCTGATCGGCGGCAGCCTGCTGGCGGCCGGCGAGCAACTGACCGAGCACGCGGCGCGGTTCACCGCGGAGGTGGCAAGCCATGGCCAATGACAACGCAGCAACGCCGCATCCGGCTGCGGGCGAACGAGTTGGGGTCCGCGCGCAGACCGCGCCGGGTCGCTGGGACGGCGTCGCGGTAATGCCGTACAAGCAGACCGCCGAGGCGCCGTTTCAGGACGTCTCCCGCCAGCTGCTGTTTGCGGATCCGAACCTTGCCTGCGAGTGGCGCTATTTCGAGGTCGACGAGGGCGGCTATTCGACGCTGGAGCGTCACGCCCATGTGCATGCGGTGATGATCCATCGCGGGCATGGACGGTGCCTGGTCGGCGAGACGATCAGCGATGTCGCGCAAGGCGATCTGGTCTTCATCCCGCCGATGACCTGGCATCAATTCCGCGCCAATCGCGGCGACTGCCTCGGCTTTCTCTGTGTCGTCAACGCCGCCCGCGATCGGCCGCAACTGCCGACGGCGGACGATCTTGCGGAGCTGCGCAAGGACGAGCGGATCGCCGACTTCATTCGCACCGGCGGAGAGTAGCTGCGGGTCAGCGCGGCGCGATTTCGACTGTGACGGTGTGGCGCTGCGCCGGAGCCTGGTTCTCCCAGTCGCGCAAGTAATCGAACACCGCGGTGGCGGAACCTTCCTTGCGCGCGATGATGCGGAACGACCGGGTGCCGGGGACACCGACCATCGGCTGGTGCACCACATCCCCGCCGCCCTGGCGGTACCCGGCGTCGGAGATCTCGATCAGGTCGAGATTGCGGCTCGCTTTGGTGTCGAGATGCCAGCGATAGCCGGTCGACGGATTCTCTTTCAGGCTGAAGCTGGCTTCGCCACCGACCGCGAGGCGCAATGTCTCGGCGGTGTCGTCGGCCCGCGGTGGCGCGACGCCTGCGATCAGGACCGTGCCGGCCAGCAGCCCGAGCAGTCCCAGTGCCCGAACGGTTTTGAACGATTCCCGCATCTGCGCCCCCGGAATGAGGTTCCCGTTGCCCATATCCTTATCAATTCATTAACCCAGCAAATGCAACGATCCAACAGATCGTGAAGGGGGCTTCCATGCGGATCGGAAGTGCCGCGTCATACCATAATGACGTCGCCGTGCTGCAATTGCTGTCACGGTCCACCTCATCGTCCGGGAAGGCGGCCGCCGCGTCCTCAGGCGGCGCGGGTTCGGGCGGATGGGATCCCGCCGGGTCCAGCAATGCCGCTTCGTCGCTGCTGACCTACACGGCGGCCGGCACGTTGTCCGGCAGCGCCGGCACCGTCTCCCTGCTCAAGACCATGGCGGCGTCGAGCACGTTTGCGAATGCCGCCAAGGGCGTGGTCGACGATCAGGTTCGCGCGCTGGTGCGGGACGGCAAGATCGCGACCTTGCCGCCGCCCAAAGATTTCGATCCGTCGAACCTCAGCACCGCCGAGCAGAACATCTATCACGTGGTGCAGGGACTGCAGAGCCTGTACGACATTCAGCCGAAGACGCTCGACGAAGCGCTGGCCAACCACGTCAAGACCATCGTGGACACCTATCCGGAGATGATCGCCCGGATGAAGGATGGCCTCGCCAGCGGTACGCTGCCGGAAAGCGACGGCTGGAAGGACGTCATCGCCAAGTCCGAGGCCGACCTCGAGGCCGCGCAGCAGGGGCGGATGAAGATCACCGCCGTCGACGACCCCAAGCTGGTGCAGACCACCAACGAGTTCACCGTCAGGTTCGACGGCATCGGCTGGAGCGGTAGCGGTACCAAGACGACGGCCAATATCCCGGCGCTGCAGGAATTGACTGGCTCCAAGAATGTGTGGGCCGGCGGCGGTCCTTACACCAACAACTATGTGATCAGCTGGTAATCGTGCTGCGAACGCGGCGTCAGCCGCGTCCGACAAACGGCATCTTGGTCGCCATCACCGTCATGAACAGCACGTTGGCGTCGAGCGGCAGGCCGGCCATGTAGGCCACCGCATCGCCGACCGCCTTGGCATCCATCCGCGGCTCGGCGATGGTGCGGCCGTCAGGCTGCGGCACGCCTTGCACCATGCGATCGGTCATCGGGGTGGCGGCATTGCCGATGTCGATCTGGCCGACCGCGATGTCGTAGGCGCGGCCGTCGAGATTGCTGGCCTTGGTCAGGCCGCTGATGGCGTGCTTGGTGGCGGTGTAGGCGGCCGAGAACGGCCGCGGCGCGTGCGCCGAGATCGAGCCGTTGTTGATGATGCGGCCGCCCCGCGGGGTCTGATCCTTCATGATCCGGAACGCGTGCTGGGTGCACAGGAACGGCGCGGTGAGGTTGGTCGTCACCACCGCCTGCCACTGTTCAAGCGGCAGATCCTCGAACGGCACCGGCGGCGCGCCGATGCCGGCGTTGTTGAACAGCACGTCGAGCCGGCCGTAGCGCTGCACGATGGTGTCGAACAGCGCGGCGATCGACGCCGGATCGGCCATGTCGGCGACCACCGGCAGGCTGACGCCGAACTCGGCGCCGAGCTTCTGGGTCTCCTGCAGCAGTTCCAGCCGGCGCCCGGCCAGCACCACGGTGAAGCCTGCCTGCATCAGCGCCAGCGCCGCGGCACGGCCGACACCGGTCCCTGCGCCCGTGACGAGGGCGATCTTGGTGGTGGCGTTCGCCATGGTGGTCCTCCCTGTGTTTTGGTGTTCGCGCGTTACAGTCTGCGCTGCATGTAGCACGCTTCGGCGTCGTAGCTCTTCAGCTTGGCGTCGAGCGCTGGATCGGCGAGACGGGCGAAGCCCTGCCGCTGCCAGAACTGCACCGTTCCGGACAGCGCCACAAGCGTGATGTTGTCGGCGATGCCGGCCGCATGGCGCACCAGCTCTCTGATCACCGCAGAAGCCGCGCCGCCGCCGCGCGCTTCCGGCAGCAGCGCGATGTCGTGCAGATAATAGGTCGAGGCCGGCAGAGGGACGCTGCCGAGCAGCGCGTTCAAGGCGGGCGGCTGTTTGAGGTGCCACGGGTGGCTGATCAGATAGCCGCCGAGGCCTGGTGCAGTGTCGAGAACCAAGCAACCGCCCGGATGCAGTGCCAGTCGCTCGGCGAATACCGCGGCGTCTTCAGGATAGGCCGCATGTACCACCGCGGCGATCGCGTTGACGGCAGAAAGGTCGGCGGGCGTCATGCCGCGCCAGGTGGCGGTCTTCACAATCATGATCTTTCGCTCGATGCCTCACGCCTGATCCTTGTAGGGCGGGCGCGGGATGTTCTTGTGGGCGGCCCGGAGTGCGGCGGACCAGCGCGAGCGGAGGTCGTGGAAGTAGGGCTCGCCGGCCTCGATGCGGTGGTTGAGGTCGGCGTCACAGACGTCGGTGCGCACCACCAGCACGTCGATCGGCAGGCCGACGCCGAGGTTGGAGCGCATCGTCGAATCCATCGAGATCAGGCTGGTCTTCAGCGCCTCGTAAAGCTCGACGTCGAAGGTGATGGCGCGGTCCAGTACCGGCTTGCCGTATTTGTGCTCGCCGATCTGCAGGTAGGGCGTGTCGATGGTGCATTCGATGAAATTGCCGGCCGGGTAGATCATGAACAGGCGCATCCGCTCGCCCCTGATCTGGCCGCCGAACAGGAACGACACTTCGTAGTTGATGTCTTCGGCTTTCAGCGCCTGGGCTTCGGTGGCGTTGACGTGGCGGATCGCGCGGCCGATCAGCTGCGCCGCTTGAAACATGCTGGAGGCGCTGATCAGGGTCTCGCGCTCGCCGGTCTCGGCATTTTCGAGACCTTCGGTCAGGGTCGACAGCACCGACTGGCTGATCGACAGATTGCCGGCGCTCGCCACCGCCAGGATACGGTCGCCAGGCTTGCTGAAAACGTGCAGCTTGCGGAAGGTCGAGATGTTGTCGAGCCCGGCATTGGTGCGGGTGTCTGCGACCATCACCAGGCCCTCGCGCACCAGAACTCCACAGCAATAGGTCATCTCGTCCTCGAATACACAGGTGACAGGAAATACGACGGCACGAAGCGTCGATCGGCTGCGGGACACTAGAGCATTTCCGGTTCTGATAGAATCAGAACCGGAAATGCTCCAGTTGTTTGTCTTGACGCGTTTTCTTCACGCGAACCGGTTTCGACTTCGCTCGAAAACGCTCTAATCCATCCGCGCCGGCGGCCAGCCCCCGAAGGCGCAGGCTATTGCGACTGAAACTGCCGGCCGGCCTGATCGACCTTCACCGACACCGTCAGCGTCTCGAGTCCGCCGCCGTAGCGGGTGCCGCGCACAGGGGCGGCGCCGAGATAGTCGAGCCCGATCGCGACGCGGGCGTGGGCGTCGGTGGTGCAGATGCCGTTGGCCGGATCGAACCCGACCCAGCCGAGCCCCGGCACATGGGCTTCGGCCCAGGCGTGCCCGGCTGGCTGATGCACCACGCCGTCGGCGCGCAGGAAGTGCCCGGACACGAACCGGGCCGGCACGCCGCCGGCGCGGGCGCAGGCGATGAACACATGCGCGTAGTCCTGGCAGACGCCGCGGCGCAGCGCGAAGGCTTCGGCCGCCGTGGTGCCGGAATGGGTCGGGTCATCGTCGAAGGTGATGTGCTTGTTGATCGCCGTCATCAGCGCGTGCAGGAAGCCTATCGTATCGCCGCTGCCGTCGCCGCGCAGGTCGCGCGCCAGCGCCTGCATCGGCGGCGCGAGGTCGGTCAGCTCGGTCGGGCGCAGAAACAGTTGCGGCGGAAACCGCTCGTCGGTGCCTTTCAGCACGCCGCCGGTGTCGGAGGTCTCGATCAGCCCGTCCGCGGTGATGGTGAGATCTTCGGTGGCGCCGACCGTCAGCACATGGGTGATGTTGCCGAACGCGTCGTAATGCATGTCCAGCCGGGTGTCGGAGGAGATGTCGATCTGCCATTCGGCGACGTACTGCCCGTCGTGGCTGCTCGGCGTCATCCGCAGCACCTGGATCACGCCGGTGGCGGGCGGCTCGTAGCGATAGTTGGTGGTGTGCGTGATGCGCAGGCGCATGGCGTCCAGAGTCCGGTTGCGGCGGCGGGCAGGGCGCGCCTGTGCTCGATCAGATAAGATACTGCTTGGCGACGATTTCGCCGAGCCGACTGTTGTCGGCGATGAATTCCTGAACGAATTCGTGAACGCCGCGCTGGAAGATGTCGTCCATGTTGGAGTGTTCCAGCCGGTTGCGGATGGCGCGGGCGTGGCGTTGGGCCGGGCCCTGGCGGCCATAGTCGACGCCGATCTGGTCGAGGTTGCGCACCAGATTGCCGTAGCACGAGGCCAGCGACCGCGGCAGGCTGTCGTTGAGGATCAGCAGGTCGGCGATCAGCCATGGCTTCAGCGTCTCGCGATACACCCAGTGATAGGCGGTCAGGGCCGACACCGAGCGCAGGATCGACGACCACTGATAGTAGTCGAGCGGGCCGCCGACGTGCTCCTCTTCGGGCAGCAGCAGGTGATATTTGACGTCGAGAATCCGCGCGGTGTTGTCGGCGCGCTCCAGATGCACGCCGAGCCGCGAGAACCAATAGGCGTCGTTTCGCAGCATGGTGCGATAGGCCGAGCCGTCGAACCGCAGCGACGTCTCCTGCACGAAGCGCAGGAACTGCGTTAGCTGCTCGCGGGTCTTGGCGCCCTTGCTCCAGTTTTCCTGCAGTTCGATCCAGGCCGAGTTGATGGTGTCCCACATCGCGCCCGTCAGCGCGGTGCGCACTGAGCGTGCGTTCAATCGCGCCGCCTCGATGCAGTTGCGGATCGACGACGGATTCGAGGTCGACATCGACAGGAATTCGACGACGTTGGGCTCGTTGGCCTCGTCATACTGCGCATAGAAGCTGGCGCTGACGCCGGCGGTGAGCAGCGCCGAATCCCATTCATTGCCCTGGCCCGAATAGGTGTTCGGCAGGGCGGTGACGCGCAGCGTCGCCTCGATGGTCCGCGCCAGATATTCGGCGCGCTCGACATAACGGGACAGCCAGAACAGGTTTTCAGCGGTACGGGACAGCATGGCGGTTCATTCCGAGGACTGCGTCATTCCGGGGCGGGAGCGCAAGCGAGCGAGCCCGGAATTCATAACCCCTGCCGGGAGTATGGATTCCGGGACTGCGCCCCGCTGGGGCGCATCCCGGAATGACGACCGGGGGGTTGGCAAGGACAGGTTACTCATCCAGCACCCAGGTATCCTTGGTGCCGCCGCCCTGGCTGGAATTCACCACCAGCGAGCCTTCCTGCAGCGCGACTCGGGTTAGGCCGCCGGGCACCACGGTGATGCGGTCGCGGCCGGTGAGCACGAACGGGCGCAGGTCGACGTGGCGCGGGGCGAGACCGGCTTCAGTGCAGGTCGGGCAGGTGGAGAGTGCCAGCGTCGGTTGGGCGATGAAGCCCTCCGGCTCGCGCTTCAGCTTCTCGCGGAACGCTTCGATCGTCGCCTTGGTGGCGGTGGGGCCGATCAGCATGCCGTAGCCGCCGGAACCGTGCACTTCCTTGACCACCAGCTCGGACAGATGGTCGAGCACATAGGCTAGGTCGCTCGGCTCGCGGCAGCGCCAGGTCGGGACGTTCTTCAGGATCGGTTCTTCGTCCAGATAGAACTTCACGATGTCCGGCATGTAGCTGTACACCGCCTTGTCGTCGGCGATGCCGGTGCCGACCGCGTTGGCCAGCGTGACGTTGCCGGCCCGATAGGCCGACATCAGCCCGGGCACGCCGAGCACCGAATCCGGGCGGAAGGTGAGAGGATCGATGAAGTCGTCGTCGACCCGGCGATAGATCACGTCGACCCGCTTCAGCCCCTCGGTGGTGCGCATGAACACCTCGTCGTTCTTGACGACGAGGTCGCGGCCTTCGACCAGTTCGATGCCGAGCTTGTCGGCGAGGAACGAGTGCTCGTAATAGGCCGAGTTGAAGACGCCCGGCGTCATCAGCGCCACGGTCGGTTCCGACGACGAATGTGTGGGAGCCACCGAGCGCAGTGCGGTCAAAAGCTCATCCGGATAGCGTTCGACCGGCGCAATGCGGTGCCGCGCGAACAGATCCGGAAACAGCCGCATCATGATCTCGCGGTTTTCCAGCATATACGAGACGCCCGACGGCGTCCGCGCATTGTCCTCCAGCACGTAAAAATGCTCGTCGTCGACCCGGACGATATCGATCCCGGCGATATGGACGTAGACGTCGTGCGGCACCGCCTGGCCGTTCATCTCCGGGCGGAACACCGGGTTCTGGAAGATCAGGTCGTCGGGGATGACGCCGGCGCGCAGGATGTCGCGGCCGTGATAGATGTCGCGCAGGAACATGTTGAGCGCGCGGACGCGCTGCTTCAGCCCGAGTTCCATCCGCGCCCATTCCTGTGCCGACAGAATGCGCGGGATGACGTCGAACGGGATCAGCCGCTCTTGCGCCTCGGCGTCGCCGTACACCGCGAAGGTGATGCCGATGCGGCGAAACAGCAGCTCGGCTTCCTGGCGTCGATGGGTGAGGGCTTCGGGCGGCGTTTCGCCGAGCCAGCGGGACAATTCCTGATAGGCCGCGCGAACATCGCCGCCGGGGCCGTTCATTTCATCAAACGCAACTGCCATGAAACCAGTCTGATTCCTCACAATGCTGCGTAGAGTGCAGCATGGAACACAGCAGTAGCAAGGGGCGGGCCAGCACGATATGGAAGGAGTGGATGGTTTTTGACCGCGGGTTCACAATGTTGCCCGCAATTCAGGCGGCGTCTTGCTCAATTCAGTGGCAGGCGTCTTCGGAACGGGCAAGCACTTGTCGCCGGCACGTCGCAGCGGGGAAACGGAAGCATTCATGAGCGAGATCGTCACGGCGGGTATCCTGGTGATCGGCGACGAGATTCTGTCGGGCCGGACCAAGGACAAGAACATCGGCTTCATCGCCGAGTACCTGACCAACATCGCGATCGATTTGCGCGAGGTGCGCGTGGTGGCCGACGATGAGGCCGCGATCGTCGAGGCGCTGGACGCGTTGCGCAGCCGCTACACCTACGTCTTCACCACCGGCGGCATCGGGCCGACCCATGACGACATCACCGCCGACTGCGTCGCCAAGGCGTTCGGCGTCGGGATCGACTATCACCCCGAGGTGGTGGCGCGGTTCCGCGAACGGTTCTCCGAAGCCGAGCTCAATGAGGCGCGGCTACGGATGGCGCGGATTCCGGAGGGCGCCGAGCTGATCCAGAGCGCGACCATCATCGCGCCCGGTTTCAAGATCGGCAATGTCATCGTGATGGCCGGCGTGCCGTCGATCATGCAGGCGATGATGGACATCGTCGCGCCGCGGCTGAAGTCCGGCGTCCGGATGTTGTCGGAGACGGTGAAGGCGAATGCGCGCGAGGGCGACATCGGCGGCCCGTTGCGCGAGATCGCCGCTGCGCATCCGGATACGATGATCGGGAGCTATCCGTTCCTCGACGAGGAGCGCAAACCGAACACCAATCTGGTGGTGCGCTCGCGCGATCCGGAAAAGCTGCAGCAGGCGATGACCGCCGTGAAGCAGATGCTGGCGGGCCTGCAGGCCGTGAAGTGAACCAAGGCAAGTAGTTTTGGTCATTGCGGGGAGCGGAGCGAAACAATCCAGAAGCACGTGCACCGTGGCTCTGGATTGCTTTGCGGAGCCTGTGCCCGGACGGCGCAAGCGCCGATCGGGCTGCTTGCAATGACGAATAGTCGGAGTGGATGGATGACGCAAAGCGAACCGACCGAGCAGAAACGGGCAGGGCGTCCGTTTCCGGTGTCATGGGATCAGTTTCACCGCGATTGCCGGGCGCTGAGCTGGCGGCTCAACGAACTCGGACCGTTCCACGCGGTGATCGCCATCACCCGCGGTGGATTGGTGCCGGCCGCGATCGTCGCGCGCGAACTCGGCCTGCGCGTGATCGATACAGTGTGCATCGCCAGCTACGAGCACGACAAGCAGGGCGAGCTGCAGGTGCTCAAGGGCGTCTCCGACCAGACCGCCACACTCGGCGGCGGCACCGGCAAGGGCCTGCTGATCATCGACGACCTGGTCGACACCGGCAAGACCGGCCGGATGGTGCGGTCGATGCTGCCCGACGCGCATTTTGCCGCGGTGTACGCCAAGCCGAAGGGCCGTCCATTGGTCGACACCTTCATCACGGAAGTGTCGCAGGACACTTGGATATTCTTCCCCTGGGACACCGGGCTGAGCTTCCAGCCGCCGCTCAAGGACGGGGCGGGGTAAGGAAACGTCTAGTAGGCAAGTTTCTCGTCCTGGGTCTGACACGCGCCGCAGCTTCACCTCTCTCCGCGCGCCTGAGCTTTTCGGGTGGCTGGACGCCGTCGCCGGTGATCTGATCGCTGATTGAGGGCGCTCGGCGGCGTGGCGACGCCCCCTCATCCCAGCCTTCTCCCCGCGCGCGGGGAGAAGGAGCGCGCCGTGCGCGGGGATGGTTCTGGCCATGATGTTGATGAGGTCAGCATGCCCCTGCAGAACCGCGTCACCCCGTTCGGCGAGATCGTTGCGGTGGCGGCGCGCGGGATGTTCACCGGCAATCGCGGCATCATTCATGATCCGGCGACCAGGACGCTGCTGCGCATGCGCTGGTCGAGTCGCGCTTGGATCACCTGTGCCTGCGAGTTCCGCGGCCGCCGCCGCGATGTGATGGCGACGCGGAGCTGGACCGAGCTGTTCTTTCTCGACGAGGCGACCGCGCTCGCGGCCGGGCACCGGCCTTGCTACTATTGCCGCCGCACCGACGCCAACGCCTTCGCCGCCACCTGGGCGCATGGCAACGGGCTCGCAGGCGTCAGCGCCAAACAGATCGACATCACACTGCATCGCGAACGGCTCGACGGCCGTACCAAGCGACTGCATCCGCTGCCGTGTCCGATCGATGAGTTACCGGATGGATCGATGGTCGCGGACGTAATGCCCGACGATGCCGGCGTCCGCGATGGTACCTGCACCGGCACTGTTTATCTGTTCACGCGGGGTGGGCTGCTGCGGTGGTCGTTTGAGGGGTATCAGCCGGTCGAAGTGGCGGTGATCGAAGGCTTGCAGGATCGTCTCTTCCTACTCACGCCACCGTCAACGCTAAGGGCTCTTGAAGCCGGGTATCAACCCGCACTGCATCCAAGTGCTCGCGCAAACTGACCACCGTCATTCCGGGGCGCTCGCGCAGCGAGCGAGCCCGGAATCCATAACCCCTGTGCGCGGGGGACATCACCCGCGGCTGTCACTTTGCGTAAAATCATCACGGGGAATATGGATTCCGGGTTCGCGCTACGCGCGCCCCGGAATGACGAACGAGAGAGCGTTTCTGGGGCTCGCTCGGCAAAACTGGCGACCTACTTAAACCGCTCCCGCGCCAATTCTGCGCCGGCGCCAAGCGCAGCGAGTTTCGCTTCGGCTATCTCCCGCCGCATCGGGGCCATGCCGCAGTTGGTGGTGGCGATGATGTTGCTCTTCGGCACGTGCTGCATCACCGCTTCGATGGTGGCGCAGACGTCTTCGGCCGTCTCGACCTCGTCGCTGGCGACATCGATGACGCCGGCCTGGACGATCTTGCCCTTCAGCAACGATAACAGTTCCAGCGGCACTTTCGAATTGCGGCATTCGACCGCGACCTGCTGGATCGAGCTGGCGTCGATCGCCGGGAAGATGTCCTCGTATTGCCGCCACTCGGCGCCGAGTGTTTCCTTCCAATCGGTGTTGGCCTTGATGCCGTAGCCGTAGCAGATGTGGACGGCGGTGGCGCAGGTCAGGTCCTGCGCGGCACGCTCCAGAGCCTTGACGCCCCAGTCGGCAGCCTCGCTCATGTAGACATTGAAGGCCGGCTCGTCGAACTGGATCATGTCGATGCCGTCGGCCTGCAGCGCCTTGGCTTCCTCGTTGAGCAGTTCGGCGAAGGCGAATGCCATCTTGACGCGGTCGCCGTAGTAGCGATCGGCGATGGTGTCGATGATCGTCATCGGGCCGGGCAGGGTGAACTTGATCTTGTGCGTGCTATGCGCGCGCGCGATCTGGCCTTCAAAGCCGTGAACGCGGCCCTTCAGCCGCAGCGGCGCCACCACCTGAGGCACCATCGCTTTGTAGCGATCGTTGCGGATGCCCATCTCGACCTTGTGGGCGAAGTCGATGCCCTCGACGGCTTCGAGGAAGCCGTGGACGAAATGCTGCCGCGCCTGTTCGCCCTCGGTGACGATGTCGATCCCTGAGTCTTCCTGCAGCTTCAGCGCCAGGATGGTGGCGTCGCGCTTGGCGCGGAGCAGCTCCGCGCCCGTCGACTTCCACGGCGCCCATAGTTTGTTGGGCTCGGCCAGCCATTCCGGTTTCGGCAACGAGCCGGCGATCGTGGTCGGAAACAGCATCGTGTTCTCTCCCTGCAGCCTAACATGGGGCCTGATTGACGGCCTCTGTGCCACGTCCGCGGCAGGGCGTACAGAAGTGCGAGACCGAGGTGACAAGCCGGCCTAAGCCGGGCTAGGATCGACGCAAACCCGTCAAGAGGACCCTGCCGCCATGATCGATCTGTATTACGCGCCGACGCCGAACGGCTGGAAGATCTCGATCATGCTGGAAGAGTGCGGCCTGCCTTACAAGGTGGTGCCGATGCAGCTCGGCCGCGGCGATCAGCACCAGCCGGAATTCCTCAAGCTCAGCCCCAACGGACGAATGCCGGCGATTGTGGATCATGCGCCGATCGGCGGCGGCGCGCCGCTGTCGGTGTTCGAGAGTGGGACGATTCTGATCTATCTGGCGGAGAAATCCGGGCAGCTGATGCCGACCGAGACGCGGGAGCGGTTTGAGGTGATGCAGTGGCTGATGTGGCAGATGGCTGGGCTCGGGCCGATGCTCGGGCAGAACGGCCACTTCCTGCTGTATGCGCCGGAGAAGATTCCGTACGCGATCGACCGCTACAGCCGCGAAGCGAAGCGGCTCTACGGCGTGCTCGATCAGCGGCTGGCCGATCGCGACTATATCGCCGGCGACTACTCGATCGCCGACATCGCCTGCTTTCCCTGGATTATGACCCACAAGGCGCAGGGCTTGACGCTCGACGACTATCCGAACATCAAGCGCTGGTATGCGGCGCTTCGCGCTCGTCCGATGTTGCAGGCAGGTCTCGCCCTTGGCAAGGAAGACAAGAAGCCGATGGACGAACAGGCCCGCAAGCTGCTGTTCGGCGTCGACAAGCCGGCGCATGCCGATGCCCAGGCGCAGAGCGCGCAGCAGCAGTGATGATGCGGCACAACGCAAGGCGCGAAACAGGGATGGGCGACGATCAGCTTCTGGCGCAGTCCTATCATCGACGTCATCGCCCGGCTTGTCCGGGCGACCCAGTATTCCAGAGCGTTCGTTGCGAACGTCGGCGCTCTGCAATACTGGATCCCCCGCATCCGCGGGGGATGACGGTTGTCGCGTAGCGATGTCGTGCGCGGACTCAAGCGTTCGTCATTCCGGGGCGCGCAGCGAAGCTGCGCGAGCCCGGAATCCATACGCCGCAGCGTTGGCGGTGGAGCAGGGCGTCGGTTGCGCGTTGCTTGATCGCGAGGCTAGGGGATATGGATTCCGGGTTCGCTCCCTGGTGCGAGCGCCCCGGAATGACGAGTCGAGAGTTTGAACAACGAACAATAATCAACAACAACGGAGGAAATCCCGATGCTCGAGTTCTTCTTCGACTGCTCCAGTCCGTGGACGTATCTTGCCTTTCACAACATCCAGCCGCTGGCGAAGGAGATGGGCGAGGAGATTTCGTGGCGGCCGATCTTGGTCGGCGGCATCTTCAATTCGGTCAATCCGAGCGTGTATGAATCGCGCAAGACGCCGGTGCCGCTGAAGGCGCATTACATGAAGAAGGATTTGGCGGACTGGGCGCGATCGTCAAACTTGGCGATCAAGATGCCGCCCAGCGTGTTTCCGGTGAACAGCGTCAAGGCGATGCGTGGCTGTCTCTGGCTGTTGCGCGACAAGCCCGACGCGATGGTGCCGTTTGCGACCGCGGTGTTCGAAGCCTATTGGGGCGACGACCAGGACATCTCCAAGGACGACGTACTAAGCGCGATCTGCACCAAATGTGGCCTTGACCCGCAGGCATTCTTTGCCGCGATCGCGGAGCAGAGCATCAAGGATCAGCTCAAGGACAACACCGACGAGGTGATGGCGCGGGGCGGCTTCGGCTCGCCGACCATCTTTGTGGACAAAACCGACATGTATTTTGGTAACGATCGGCTGCCGTTGGTGCGCGAGGCGCTGGCGCGCCGCAAGGCGGGTGCCGCCTGATGCCGAAGGCTGTAGTATGCCGCGAACTCGGCCCTCCCGAGTCGCTGCGGCTGGAAGAGATTGAACGCAAGGCATTGAAGCCCGGCGACGTGCGGATCGCGATCCGCGCTGCCGGCATCAACTTCCCCGACATCCTGATGTGCGCCGGCGAGTATCAGCTCAAGCCGGAGCTGCCGTTCATTCCTGGAATGGAGGCGGCCGGTGAGATCATCGAACTCGGAGCTGATGTGACCAGCGTCAAGCTCGGCGATCGGGTGATCGTCAAGCTGCGGTTCGGCGCCTATGCCGAAGAGGTGGTGGCTGCGGCCTTGCAGCTCACGCCGGCGCCGGCGAATTTCGATTTTGCCGAAGCTGCGACTTATCTGGCCGGCCACGGCACCGCCTGGCACGGGCTGGTCGAGCGCGGCCAGCTGCAGCCCGGCGAAGTTCTACTGGTGCACGGCGCCGGCGGCGGCGTTGGGCTCGCGGCGGTCGAGGTCGGCAAGTATCTCGGCGCCACCGTGATAGCGGCGGCGTCGAGCGAAGAGAAGCTCGCGGTGGCGCGGCAGCGCGGAGCCGACCACGGCATCCTCTACGGCGCCGAGCCGTTCAAGGATGCGGTGAAGCGTATCACCGAGGGCCGCGGCGCCGACGTGGTGTTCGATCCGGTCGGCGGCCAGATCTTCGAAGACAGTGTGCGCTGTATCAATTGGGGCGCGCGGCTGCTGGTGGTCGGCTTTACCGGCGGCATCGGGCTCGCGCGCACCAACCTGATCCTGATGAAGGGCGCGAGCGTGATCGGCGTCCGTGCCGGCGAGGCGGTGCGGCGCGATCCAGCGCGCGGCGAGCAGCGCACCGCCAAGCTGCTCGAGCTCGCCGCCAAAGGCGTGCTTCGCCCCAACGTGTCGCATCGCTTGCCGCTGTCGCAATGGGCGCCGGCGATGCGTTTGCTGATCGACCGCAAGGCCATCGGCCGGGTCGCGCTGCTCCCGTAGCACGGAATTTCACGCGCCCGCGGCGAGCGAAGATTTCGCTTGGCGCGGGTTTCGCGATGTGGAATGTGCAGCGCGGAACAACGAGGTTGGAATGAGCACTGAACTGGAACTCGACGCCTATATCAAGCTCGTCGGCACCGAGATCGGCGTGTCGGAATGGCATGTGCTCGATCAGAAGCGGATCGATCAGTTCGCCGATTGCACCGAGGATTGGCAGTACATCCACGTCGATCCGGAGCGCGCCGCGCGCGAGACGCCGTTCGGCACCACGATCGCTCACGGCTTCCTGACGCTGTCGATGCTGAGCGTGTTCTCCTACGAGGCGATGCCGAAGATCAAGGGCGTCACCATGGGCGTCAACTACGGCTTCGACCGGCTGCGCTTCATCTCGCCGGTGAAGGCGGGATCGCGCGTGCGCGGCCGCTTCATGCTGGCGGAAGCCACTCTGCGCAAGCCGGGCGAATTGTTGTCGCGTACCAGCGTCAACGTCGAAATCGAGGGTGAGAAGCGCTCGGCCCTCGTGGCTGACTGGCTCGGCCTGATCTACTTCGAACAATAAATCCGGGGAAGCAATACACATGGCTATCAGGTTCGACGGACGCGTCGCCATCGTCACCGGCGCGGGCAACGGTCTCGGCCGCGCGCATGCGCTGGGTCTCGCGGCGCTCGGCGCCAAGGTGGTGGTGAACGATTTCGGCGGCGCGCGTGACGGCACCGGCGGTTCGATGACCGCGGCCGAGACGGTGGTCGAAGAGATCAAGAAGGCCGGCGGCACTGCGATGGCCGACGGTGCCGACGTGTCGAACTACGAGCAGGTCCAGGAGATGGTCGCGAGGGCGACCAAGGAGTGGGGCAGCGTCGACCTGCTGGTCGCCAACGCCGGCATCCTGCGCGACAAGTCGTTCGGCAAGATGGAGCTGAGCGACTTCCAGAAGGTGATCGACGTGCATCTCGCCGGCACCTTCTACTGCTGCAAGGCGGTGTGGGACGGCATGAAGGAGCGCAACTACGGCCGCATCGTGCTGACCACCTCGTCGTCGGGCATGTTCGGCAATTTCGGCCAGGCCAACTACGGTGCTGCGAAGGCCGGCATCGTCGGGCTGATGAACGTGCTGGCGCAGGAAGGCCGCAAGACCGACATCCGCGTCAACACCGTGTCGCCGACCGCCGCGACCCGCATGACCGAAGAGCTGCTGCCGCCGCAGGCGCTGCAACTGATGAAGCCGGAGGCGATTACGCCCGCGGTGCTGTTCCTGCTGAGCGACAACGCGCCGACCCGCACCACGCTCGGCGCCGGTGCCGGCTCGTTCGCGCAGATCAAGATCATCGAGACCGAAGGCATCAACCTGCCGGAGTCCGAATGGACCCCCGACGCGATCGCCGCGCATTTCGCCGAGATCAGCGACGACTCCAAGGCCCAGGCGCTCGAAGGCGCGTTCCAGCAGACGCAGAAGTACGTGGCGCAGGCCGCCGCGCGCCTCGGCATCAAGATGTGAGACCGTGCTGCGGCTCGGTCGAGTCGCAGAACAAATCCGGATTCCGGGTTCGCTCGCTGGCGCGAGCGCCCCGGAATGACGGAGCTGGGACAAGGTCTCTCCACGAGTCATTCCGGGTCACGCCGAAGGCGTGAACCCGGAATCTCTACGCCGATCCCGGTTCGTGTATAAGCGCCGGATGATTTTCATCGCAGGCAGCCGTCGTGGCTGACATTCTCGACATCGACGCCGCCGTGATCGGCGCCGGCCCGGCTGGGCTGATGGCGGCCGAGCAGCTTGCGCGCGGCGGCCTGCGCGTCACCGTGTTCGACGGCATGGGCGCGCCGGCGCGGAAGCTTCTGCTGGCCGGCCGCGGCGGCCTCAATCTCACCCACAGCGAAGCCAAGCCGGACTTTCTGTCGCGCTATGGCGCGGCGCAGGCGCGGCTGGCCCCGGCGATCGAGGCGTTCGGGCCGCGGCAACTGCGTGCCTGGGCCGACGAACTGGAGCAGCCGACCTTTGTGGGCTCCAGCGGGCGGGTGTTTCCGGTCGCGATGAAGGCCTCGCCGCTGCTGCGCGCCTGGCTGCGCCGGCTGGATGCGCAGGGCGTGCAGCTTCGACTGAAGCATCGCTGGACCGGATGGGACGGCGAGGGAAGGCTGTTGGTCGACACGCCGGACGGATCGCGCGCCATCGCGGCGCGGGCGACGGTGCTGGCGCTCGGCGGCGCGAGCTGGCCGCGGCTCGGCTCGGATGGAAGCTGGCGCGGTTTGCTGGCTGCCAAGGGCATCACGATCGCGCCGCTGCGGCCGGCGAATTGCGGCTTCGTCGCAGAGTGGTCGGCGCTGTTCGCAGACAAGTATCAGGGCGCGCCGCTGAAGAATGTGGCGCTATCGTTCGGCACTCGCACCGTCCGCGGCGAGGCGGTGATCACCCGCGAAGGCATTGAAGGCGGCGCGATCTACGCGATCTCGGCACTGTTGCGCGACGCGATCCTGGCAGACGGCGATGCGAAGCTGTCGATCGCGCTTCGCCCCGATCTCACGGCAGATGATCTCGCTGCGCGATTAGCAAAGCCGCAGGGCAAGCAGTCGCTGTCGACGTATTTGCGCAAAACGGCGGGGTTGCCACCGGCCGGCATCGGCCTGCTGCAGGAAGCAGCCCATGCATCGGGCCGCGCGTTGGCGACGCTGCCGCCCGATCAGCTCGCCGCGCTGATCAATGCCGTGCCAGTGCGCCTGGTCGGCACCGCACCGATCGAGAAGGCGATCTCGACCGCGGGCGGCATCGCGCTCGACGAAATCGACGCGAACTACATGCTGCATAAGCTACCCGGCGTCTTCGCCGCCGGCGAGATGCTCGACTGGGAAGCTCCGACCGGCGGCTATCTGCTCACCGCCTGTTTCGCCACCGGCGCCGAAGCAGGGCGAGGCGCGCTGCGCTGGCTGCAGCGGAGCTGACGCTGCCTATTGCGTCACGACCGAAAGGCTTGCGACGGGGGACGACGCATCGCTGCGGCGGCTCGGGAACATCACCTTCGCGCAGGCAGCGCTGAGTTGGGTGCGCTTGGCGATCAGGCAGGCAGTGATGCGCGGCACGTTGGGGATCTCGGGGCGGCACAGCCGCATCACGTCGGGCCTGCAGGCGCGACGCTCCTGCGGTGTGCCTTGCGCCGATGCCGGACTCGTCATCACGGTCGAGCACAGCGTCGCGGCCGCGACGAGGGAGGCGGCGGATAGTCTGGAGCGGCGGGCGAAGTCGTTAGCTGAAGCAGTCATGGTCCAGTCCTTCACGAGGTGGGGGAATGCAGAAAGGTTGCGACGATGCTGCGCGCCAGCAGTGACGGCGCTTCGGCGGGGGCGATGTCCGGCGCGATCTCGTTCAGCAGCACCGGCACCGAATGCGGCTGATGCACCGAGTTGCTGAGCAGCAGGAAGAACAGCGCCGGATGCTGTGTCCGCACCACGCCGCAATCGATGCCGGCCTGAACTAGGTCGCGGACCGACTGATAAGCCGGACGGGCGAGCCGATCGATCAGCAGCGCAGCGCGCTCCGGCGCTTCGGCGGCGTGCTGCGCGACGAACTGCCGGACTTCCGGATGGGCGATGCCGAACGCCACGAAGGTCTCGATCGCTTCACGCAGCCGGTCATAGGCGGGGCGGTCGGTTTCGGCGGAGAGCCTGGTCATCACCGCCATGATCGGAGCGGCTTCCCGGGTCACGGCGTCGAGGCAGGCGAGCCACAGCGCGGCCTTGTCGCCGAAATGAATCCGGATCAGCCCGGTATCGACATCAGCGGCCTTGGCGATGCTGCGCAGATCCGCGCGCTCGAAGCCGAGCTCGGCGAAGGCGCGGGTCGCGGCGGTGAGCAGGGCGGCGCGGCCGCTCGGCGCCCCGGCGGGGCGGCGGCCGCGTGGACGATGGGGTAGGGGCGAAGCTGTTGTCATGTTTATATCCACAATTGTGGATATAAACTCAGGCGCGCGCCGAGTCAATCCGCTCAGTCGGTGTGGTTATTAAATACCGTTCAAAGCTTCGGAAGAGGCCTTATCAGGCGCTTTCGATCTCTTCGCGCAGCATTTCCAGCTCGAGCCAGCGATGCTCGGAGGCGTGCAGCTCGTCGTGAGCCTTGGCCATCGCGGCCGAGACCTTGTCGAACTTGGCGCGGTCGCGGGCGAACAGCTGCGGATCGTCGAGCTGCTTCTGCAGGTCGGCGATCTCGGCCTCCAGTTTGGCGATGGTCTTGGGCAGGGTTTCCAGCGCGTGCTTCTCGTTGAAGCTCAGCTTGCGCTTCGGCGCCGGCGCGGTGGCGGGCGAGGGAGCAGCCTTCGCGGCGGCCGGCTCGGTCGCGGCGGCCTTGGCCGGCTGCCGGCTCAGGTCGGCGCCGCGCTGCGCCAGCATGTCGGAATAGCCGCCGGCATATTCGATCCATTTGCCGCCGCCGTCCGGCGCGATCACCGAGGTGACGACCCGGTCGAGAAAGTCGCGGTCGTGGCTGATCAGGATCACCGTGCCGTCGTAGTCGCCGAGCATCTCCTCGAGCACGTCGAGGGTTTCGAGATCGAGGTCGTTGGTCGGCTCGTCGAGCACGAGCAGGTTCGACGGGTTGGCCAGCGAGCGCGCAAGCATCAGCCGACCGCGTTCGCCGCCGGATAGCGCTTCCAGCGGCGTGCGCGCCTGCTCTTGGGTGAACAGGAAGTCCTTCATGTAGCCGATCACATGGCGCGGCTTGCCGCCGACCATCACCTGGTCGCCGCGGCCGCCGGTCAGTGCGTCGGAGAGCGTCGATTTCGGATCCAAGCTGTCGCGGCTCTGGTCCAGCGTGGCGATCTCCAGATTGGTGCCGAGCCGCACCGTGCCGCTGTCGGGGGCAAGCGCGCCGGTCAGCAGGCTGATCAGCGTGGTCTTGCCGGCGCCGTTCGGGCCGACGATGCCGACGCGGTCGCCGCGATTGATCCTTATCGAGAAGGCGTCAACGATCGGGCGCTCGCCCCAGGCCTTGCTGATCGACTTGGCTTCGATCACCAGCTTGCCGGACTTGTCGGCCTCGGCCGCGGCGAGCGAAGCCGCCCCGGTCGGTCCGCGATAGTCGCGGCGCTGGGCGCGCAGCTCGTGCAGGCCGGCGAGCCGCTTGACGTTGCGCTTGCGGCGGCCGGAGACGCCGTAGCGCAGCCAGTGCTCTTCCATCACGATCTTGCGGTCGAGCTTGTGCTGATCGCGCTCTTCCTCGGCCAGCACGTCGTCGCGCCAGCTTTCGAACTGCGAGAAGCCGCGGTCGATCTGGCGGATCACGCCGCGGTCGAGCCAGGCGGTGGCGCGCGACAGATTGGTGAGGAAGCGGCGGTCGTGGCTGATCATTACGATCGCGCATCTGCGCTGGGCGAGATCGTTTTCCAGCCATTCGATCGTCGTCAGGTCGAGATGGTTGGTCGGCTCGTCGAGCAGCAGGATGTCGGGATCGGGTGCCAGAATCCGCGCCAGCGCCGCGCGACGGGCCTCGCCGCCGGACAGATGAGCGGGGTTCTCGTCGCCGTGCAGGCCGAGCTGTTCGAGCAGATAGGCGGCCTGATAGTGATCGTCGCCCGGCGCGAGCCCGGCCTCGACATAGGCCAGCGTGGTGGCGAAGCCGTCGAAATCCGGCTCCTGCGGCAGATAGCGCACGGTGGCGCCGGGCTGCACGAAGCGGCTGCCGCGATCGGGCTCGATCAGGCCGGCGACGATCTTGAGCAGCGTCGACTTGCCGGAGCCGTTGCGGCCGATCAGGCACAGCCGGTCGCCGGCGGAGACGGCGAGTTCGACGCCGTCGAACAGCGCGGCGCCGCCGAAGGTCAGCGCGATGTCTTTCAGTTGGATCAGCGGCGGCGCCATATTCGGTCCATCAGGTCGGAGCGGCCCTGCGGCGCGCGATCCTGCGGATCGCGCTATCGAGCGCCGAGAGAAAGGTGGAGCGGTCGCGCGGCGAAAACGCGCGCGGGCCGCCGGTGATCTCGCCGGTCGAGCGCAGATCGGTCATCAGATTGCGCACCGCCAGCGTCATGCCGATCGACTCCTCGGTGAACGGCTTGCCGTTCGGAGCGATCGCGGTGGCTCCCGCTTTGACGCAGCGGCTCGCCAGCGGAATGTCCGCGGTGATGACGATATCGCCCGGTTTGATCCGCTCCGCAATCCAATCGTCGGCCGCATCCATGCCGGAACCGGCCGCGACGCGCTCGATCAGTGGATGCTGCGGCACCCGGATGAAGCCGCCTGCCACCAACGTCACCGGAAGATGGTGACGCTCGGCCACCTTGTACACCTCGTCCTTCACCGGACAGGCGTCGGCGTCGACATAGATGCGGGTGAGGGCGTCGGTCATCGGGCGGTGTGCAGTCCTCTGGGAGCGGCCTTGCGTTGCCGGCGCAGTGGCGTAGCATCGCCGGCAACGATCGCCAACAAGATCGGGCAAACCGGGAGACACCATGGCCGCACCGCTTGCGCCCTGGCGCGTCAGCGCCTTCAACACCGCCAAACAATCCGAAAACAAGATGCACGACGACACCGTGGCCCGCCGCTTCGGCTTCACCGGCGGCCTGGTGCCCGGGGTCGAGGTGATGGCCTATATGATGCATCTGCCCGTCGCCCTCTGGGGTCGGGACTTCCTGGAGCGGGGGCTGATCGAGGCGCGCTTCGTCAAGCCGGTGTACGATGGCGAGACCGCGACGGTGACCGGCGAGGAGCAGGGCGAGGCCATCACGCTCGCGGTCGAGAGCCGCGGCGAGCTCTGTGCCACCGGCAGCGCATCGCTACCGGTGCGGGCGCCAGCGGTTGATCTCGCAGCCTATCCGGAGACAGCCGCGGCGACGAACCGGCCGCCGGTCGGCGTGCAGTCGTTTCCGGAGGGGCACTGGTTCGGTACCGCGCCGGTGAATTGGGGCGGAGCGAAGCTGCGCGACTATCTCGACGAGATTCGCGAGACCGATCCGATCTATCGAAGCGATGATCTGATCCATCCCGGCACGCTGCAGCGGATCATGAACCGCGTGCTGGTCGACAATGTCGTGCTTGGGCCGTGGATCCATGTCGGATCGAAGATGCAGCTGCTCGCCGCGGCGCGCGGTGACGACGTGCTGACCGCGCGGGCCAAAGTGGTCGCCAACTACGACAAGAAGGGCCACCGCTTCGCCGAGTTCGACGCGCTGATCGTGGCGAATGGCGACCGGCCGGTGGCGCATTGTCACCACGTCGTGATCTTCGCACCGCGGCAGCGGGCGGCCGCGTAGCAGGCGCTTATTCCGCAAGGCGGGCGGCGGGCGACGTCATGCGACGTTCTGCCCCTCTCGCCTTGCGGGCGGGTGCGGCGACAATGCGTAGCGATGATCACGGCCAACAGGGAGGGCGGGGCACATCGATCCATGCGCAGGCGCCGGCGATACGGCCGAACTGATAACAAATCAAAAAATCATCCGGAGGAAACATGACACTCGTTCAACGGGCGGCAGCGATGATGCTGGCCGCGCCGCTGCTGCTCGGGGCACCCGCCTTCGCGCAGCAACAGGCCCCGCTCAAGATCGGTCTGCTCGGCGACTTCCAGTCGGTGTATTCCGACATCGGCGGCCAGGGCAATGTCGAAGCCGCCAAGATGGCGATCGAGGAGATGGGCGGCACGATGTTCGGCAAGCCGATCGAGTTCATCTCGGCGGACGTGCAGAACAAGCCCGACATCGCCGCGTCGCTGGCGCGCAAATGGTACGAGAATGAAAACGTCGACATGATCGTCGATCTGCCGACCTCGGCCACCGCGCTCGCCGCGATGGAGATGTCGAAGAAGTTCGAGAAGATCATGATCGTCACCGACGCGGCGTCGTCGGACATCACCGGCAAATCGTGCTCGCCCTACACCGCGCACTGGACCTACGACACCTATTCCAACGCCCACACCGTCGGCTCGGCGATCGTGAAGAACGGCGGCGACACCTGGTTCTTCATCACCGCGGACTATCTGTTCGGCCACTCGATCGAACGCGACACTGGCGAGGTGGTGAAAGCGGCGGGCGGCAAGGTGCTCGGTAGCGCGCGGCATCCCTTCAACAACGCCGACTTCTCGTCGTTCCTGCTGCAGGCGCAGTCGTCGAAGGCCAAGATCATCGGCATGGCCAATGGCGGTGGCGACACCATCAACACCATCAAGCAGGCGGCTGAATTCGGCATCGTCACCGGCGGCCAGAAGCTCGCCGGCATCGTGATGTTCATCTCCGACATCCACAGCCTGGGGCTGAAGATGGCCAACGGCCTGATCATCACCGAGGCGTATTATTGGGACCTCAACGACCGCACCCGCGCGTTCGGCAAGAAGTTTTACGAGCGCACCAAGCGGATGCCGACGATGAACCAGGCCGCGACCTACAGCGCGACGTTGCATTACCTGAAGGCGGTGAAGGCGGCGAACAGCAAGGACACCAAGACGGTGCTGGCGAAGATGCGAGAACTGCCGGTGCGCGACGCCTTCACCGACAACGGCTTCCTGCGCGAAGACGGCCGCATGGTGCACTCGATGTTCCTGTTCGAGGTCAAGAAGCCGGAGGAATCCAAGGCGCCATGGGACTACTACAAGGTCCTCGCCGAAGTCCCCGGCGACCAGGCCTTCCGCCCCCTGAAAGACGGCGGTTGCCCGCTGGTGAAGACGGAGTAGAGAGCTGGCCTCTGACAATGAGGCCGTGTACTCCGCACAACAGACGTCGTCGCCGGGCTCGACCCGGCGACCCATCTTCTTCGTAGAATGATATTGTTGCGCGCAACACGCGAGATGGATGCGCGGGCCTTCGCCGCGCCGAAGCGGCTACGGCCGCGCAGGCGGGTCAAGCCCGCGCATGACTTTTCGTAGTAAGGCAGGCTCGCCCCTGAGAAATGCGCAGCGGCCGCGTTTCACGCCGCTGTCTTCGCCTTCGCCTCGTGGATCGCGCGCCACACCTTCTCAGGCGTCAGCGGCATGTCGAGCGTCGTCACGCCGTAATCCTTCAGCGCATCGAGCGCCGCGTTGACGATGGTGGCGAGCGAGCCGGCGCAGCCGGCTTCGCCGCAGCCCTTGGTGCCGAGCGGATTGGTCTTGGCCGGCACCGGGTGATCGCCCACAGTCATCAGCGGGATATCCTCGGCGCGCGGCAGCGCGTAGTCCTGCAGCGAGCCGGTGATCGGCTGGCCGTCGGCGTTGTACGAGACCTTCTCCATCAGCGCCTGGCCGATGCCTTGGGCGACGCCGCCGTGCAACTGGCCGGCGACGATCATCGGATTGACCACGGTGCCGAAGTCGTTGACCGCGGTGTAGCGCACCACGCGGGTGACGCCGGTGTCGGGATCGATCTCGACCTCCGCCACATGGCAGCCGTTGGGGAAGGCAGAGGGGACGCCCTCGGTGGTGTGATCGACGTCGAGCGAAGCCGGCACTCCCTCTGGCAGCTCCGCGCCGCGCAGCCGCTGTGCCAGGTCCATGATGCCGATGTTGCGGTCGGTGCCGGCGACAGTGAAACGGCCATCGGCGAACTCGATGTCGGCTTCGGCGGTCTCCAGCAGATGCGCGGCGGCGCTCTTGCCCTTGGCGATCACCTTCTGCGACGCCTCGACGATCGCCATGCCGCTGGCGGTGATCGAGCGCGATCCGCCGGTGCCGTTGCCGGTGTGGACGATATCGCTGTCGCCCTGTTCGAGCCGGATGCGCTCGAACGGCACGCCGAGAAACGTGCTGAGCACCTGCGCGAACGGCGTCGCATGGCCCTGGCCATAGTCGAGCGTGCCGGTGATCAGCCGCACCGTGCCATCGGCCTCGAACACGATCTTGCCGAGTTCGGGGTTCGGCGGCGCCGTTACTTCCAGATAGGAGCCGACCGCGATGCCGCGCAGCTTGCCGGCCTTGCGCGCGTCCTTCTTGCGCTTGGCGAAGCCGTCATAGTCGGACAGTTCCAGCGCCTGGCCGAACACGCCGGCGAAATCGCCGCTGTCGTAGGTGACGCCGGAGCAGGCGGTGAACGGCATCTGCGTCGGCTTGATGAAGTTGCGCTTGCGCAAGGTGAGGCGGTCGATCCCCATCTCGTCGGCGGCGCGATCGATCAGCCGCTCCAGGAAGTAGTTGGCCTCCGGCCGGCCGGCACCGCGATAGGCACCCATCAGCGTGACGTTGGTGACGACGCATTTGATATCGACGCTGAGCAGCGGCGTCCGGTACACGCTGCCGATGTTCTTGCCGGTGTTGAGCGACAGCGGCAGCGGCGCGACGCCGGTGATATAGGCGCCGAGATTGCCGGTGCCGGACAGGCGGATCGCCAAAAAGCGGCCGCCGGCATCCAGCGCCAGTTCGGCGCGGATCTGCTGGCCGCGGCCCTGGCTGTCAGACAGAAAGCTGGTCGAGCGCTCGTCGGTCCACTTCACCGGGCGGCCGAGCGTCTTGGCGGCGTGCAGAATGCAGATGTACTCGGGGTAAGAGATGTTCTTCATCCCGAACGAGCCGCCGACCTGGCCGGTCAGCACCCGCACCTTGTCGGTCGGCACGCCGAGTAGTTTGGCGAGCGTATTGCGGTTGCCGGAGACGCCCTGGGTCGGAAGCTGAATGGTGTAGCGGCCGTTCTGCTGATCGTAGGAGGCTAGCCCGACCCGCGGCTCCATCGGCACCGCGGCGACGCGGGTGTTCTCGATGTCGAGCGTGGTGACATGCGCGGCCGCGGCGAAGGCTGCGTTCACTGCCGCGGTGTCGCCGAAGTGATAGTCGAGCGCGACGTTGTTCTCGATGTGATCATAGAGCTGCGGCGCGCCGGGCTGCATCGCGGCTTCGGCATCGGTGACGGCGGGCAGCGGTTCGATATCGAGTTCGACGGCTTCGGCGGCATCGCGCGCCTGCGCCAGCGTCTTGGCGACCACGCAGGCGACCGCTTCGCCGACGAAGCGGACCTTGTCGGTGGGCAGCGCGCCGTGATGGGTCTGCTTCAGCGGCGTGCCGTCGCGGCTCTTCAGCGGCAGACCGGAACTGAACGGAGCGTAGCCGGCTGAAGCGAGGTCCGCGCCGGTGTAGATCGCGCAGACGCCGGGCATTGCCTTGGCGGCGTCGGTGCCGATGCCGCGGATGATGCCGTGCGGATGCGGGCTGCGCACCATCACGGCGTAGAACTGCCCCGGCAGATTGCAGTCGTCGGTGTAGCGGCCCTTGCCGCGCAGCAGAGTTTCGTCCTCCTTGCGCCGGACCGGCTGGCCCACGCCGAATTTGTGCAGCGCGAGGGAAGTGTCGAGCGACGCGATGGCGGGGCGGTCCTGCATGAGGCTGAGTTCCGGCTTGAGAGGCGCGCGGGACGGGAAAAAGCCGCGTGGGGCGGCGTTTCTGCGCGGGGGAATGTCAGTGCTGATAGTTCCAACGGATAACGCAGCCGCCGACACCCCACAACGCACGAAACCGCATGCTTCGCCCGCAGGTGGGTTGCGCCGGGGCGGTGCGCTGCTAAACTTTCCGTGAATGATGATTTCGGCGTCGGTCGTGCACGGCCGCGGAAAGACGAATTTGATGGACGACGAAACGCGGCTTCGCCCGGGCTCGCTGCCTGGCGAGGATCCGCACGCGATCGTTGCGCTCGCCGAGGAGGAGCACGCCACCGCGTCGCACGGCGACGGCGTTTACGCCGCGCTCGACCTCGGCACCAACAATTGCCGGCTGCTGATTGCGCGCCCGGCGGGTGACGGCTTTCGCGTGATCGACTCGTTCTCGCGGATCATCCGGCTCGGCGAGGGCGTCGCCACCACCGGACGGATCAGCGAGGCGGCGATCGGACGCGCAATCTCGGCGCTGGCGGTGTGCCGAGAGAAGATCGACGCACGCAAAGCCAAGCGGCAGCGGCTGATTGCAACCGAGGCTTGCCGCGCCGCCAGCAATGCCGACGAGTTTTGTGACAGGGTCGCGCACGCCACCGGCATCCGGCTCGAGATCATTGGCCGCGAGACCGAAGCGCGGCTTGCCGTGACCGGCTGCTCGCCGCTGCTCGATCCGAACGGTCGCGGCGCGATCCTGTTCGATATCGGCGGAGGCTCCAGCGAGCTGGTGCGGATCGCCCGCGATCCTGAGCGCCCCGACGTGCCGCCGCGAATTCAGGCCTGGATGTCCGTCCCGCTCGGCGTCGTCACGCTGGCCGAAGCGTTCGGCGGCAAGGTGGTGACGCCGGAGACCTACACGTCGATGGTCGCCGAGGTCGCCAAGCATGTTGCGCCATTCGCCGCGCAGCATGGCGGCGATCTCGACCGGATGCATCTGCTCGGCACCTCGGGCACGGTGACGACGCTGGCCGGGCTGTATCTCGACCTGATCCGCTACGACCGGCGACGGGTCGACGGCATCTGGATGAGCGACGCCGAGCTCAGCGCCACGGTCGAGAAGCTGCGCAGCATGAGTTATCACGACCGCGCCCATAACCATTGCATCGGCAATGAGCGGGCAGATCTGGTGCTGGCCGGCTGTGCCATCCTCGATGCCGTCCGCGCTGCGTTCCCGCTGCCGCGGCTCCGCGTCGCCGATCGCGGTCTGCGCGAGGGCATGCTGGTCGAAATGATGCGCGAAGACGGCTTGCTCGGGCCGGTTTAGCTCTGGTCGAAGACGCCGCTGGCGGCTCAGACGGTGGTGAGCGCGCCGGCGATCAGCGACAGCGACACCAGCGCCAGCCACAGCGAGGCAATCCGCTGCGTCATCTGTAGGCGGCGGTCGCCGCCGGCGCCGATCTGCGTCATGGTTCCGGCGAAGCCCCACAGCAGCGCCACCACGCCGACCATCAGACAGAACATCGTCAGCTTGGTGGGGAAATCGGGTTCGCTCGGTGCGGGCAGCAGCACCAGAGCGAAAATCAGCGCCTTCGGGTTCAGCAACGTCGTCAGATAAACCCGCCGCGCCGTAATTGCCCCGGTCGCACCGGATGGGTTCAGGTGCCAGAGCCGCACCGCCAGCAGCATCACCCAGGCGGCCGCAGCGACCTTCACGACCAGGGCGGCGGCCGGAAGCTCTGCCATCAGGTCGGCGCCCAGATAGGCGAGGGGCAGGATCGCTGTCAGATAGCCGATCAGTTCGGCCGGCAGCAGCCGCGCGACGCGGCCGAGCCCGCCCTGCGCGCCGGCGACGCCGATCAGGGTGTTGGTCGGCCCCGGGGCCAGCAGCAGCGCCAAAACGGCGGAGGCGAAAGCGGCAAACGACATGATCCCAGCCTGTTGGACCTCCCGGAGGTATTCCTTGCTCCATCGATGTCTTGATCTTGATCATGCCGCAACGCTTGGTCCGGCGCGGCATCCTGGCACGCCGCCGTTCCGACGGCCGGCCGACGCCGGTTCCGCACTGGTTTTTCCGGGCCCGTCTGGTAAGCAGCGGCCTTATCCCTCGATTGTAAGCGAAGCCATGGCCAAGGACACCACCGGACGAATGCGCGTCACCGTCAAAAGCGGCGGGCGGATGAAGCTGTCGTCCAAGCTGTGGCTGGAGCGCCAGCTCAACGATCCTTACGTGGCGCAGGCCAAGCGTGACGGCTACCGCTCCCGCGCGGCCTATAAGCTGACCGAGATCGACGACAAGTTCCGGCTGCTCAAGTCCGGTATGGCGGTGGTCGACCTCGGCGCCGCGCCCGGCGGCTGGAGCCAGGTCGCAGCCAAGAAGGTCGGCGCCGCCGACGGCCGCGGCAAGGTGGTGGCGATCGATCTCTTGGAGATGGGCGAGGTGCCCGGCGTCACCTTCGCCCAATTGGATTTTCTCGATCCGTCGGCCCCAGAGCGGCTGCGCGAGATGCTCGGTGGCGGCGCCGACATCGTGATGAGCGACATGGCTGCCAACACCACCGGCCACCGCAAGACCGATCAGCTCCGCATTGTCGGCTTGGTGGAGACCGCCGCGATGTTTGCCTCCGAAGTCTTGAAGCCGGGTGGCACCTTTCTGGCCAAGGTGTTTCAGAGCGGCGCCGACGCCTCGCTGATGACCGAGCTGAAGCGCGACTATGCCAGCGTGAAGCACGTCAAGCCGGCGGCCAGCCGCAAGGACTCATCCGAGCGCTACCTTCTGGCGACCGGCTTTCGTGGCGGCGCGGCGCGTGATGCCGAAGCGGCTGCTGAGACGGAATGATCGGGCTGCCTTGCTCGGCGTGGTGACGAGACTGCTCCTTAGTCGCGCTTAACCTAGCGAATTCATCTGGTTAATTGTTGGTAAAGGTAGCTTTCTACTGAGCAATTCCTCGTAGTTCCCATAGGCTTATCGGCATCCATCGGGCGAATCGGGGGGAAAACCAATGGAGATTCCTACGCCGATGTGCAGAGCCTGCGGCGTCGATCGGGAGCTGATCGAGATCGAGCACGCCAACGCGTCGTTCGACGTACCGCATTATCGCTGCCCGATCTGCAGCGACGTGCTGCGCCTGGCCGTCCGTCAAGACGATGGCGCCCAGTCCGGGGGCGACCGTTTCGGCTGAGCGCCGGGGGCCGGGCTTACCCGAACCGCTGGTCGCGGGCATCCTGGGTCTGTTCGGACGCGGCCTTGGTCGCAGCGTTGTCGCCGGCCTTCTTGCTCGAAATCTCGATCACCTTGCGTCCCGAAATCTCGTGGCCGGCATCGCTCGGCATCTGCCAGAAGAACAGCGCCGACAGCGCGGCGGGCACCGCCACCACGATGAAGGCGGGTGCGAAGTCCGCAGCGCCCAGCGTGGTGACGCCGCGCAGAGCCATGGTTGCTTCCACCGAGAACGCGCCGACTGCAACACCTGCCGATAGCGCGAGCTGCTGGCCGACACTGAGCAGGGTGGTGGCGCGGCTCATCTGCGCCTGCTCGACCTCGGCATACGCGACGGTGTTGATCGAGGTGAACTGCAGCGATCGGAAGAAGCCGCCGACCACCAGAATGATCATGATCAGCAGCAGCGGCGTGCCCGGTGTGAACAGCGCGCAGGCGGCGAGAAACACCGAGCTGACCACCGCGTTCACCGTCATGATGTTGCGGAAGCCGAAGGCGCGGATGATGCGCGCCGCCAGCGTCTTCATGCCGATCGCGCCGGCCGCAGAGGCGAACGTAACCAGGCCGGATTGAAACGGAGACAGCCCGAAGCCGATCTGCATCAGGAGCGGTAGCAGGAACGGCAGTGCGCCGATGCCGAGCCGGAACAGGAAACCGCCGATCAGGCTGGAGCGCAGCGTCGTCAGGCGCAGCAGCGAGAAGTCCAGCACCGGCGCCGGCACGCGGCGGGCGTGGAACACGTAGAGCGTCATCGCGATCGCGCCGACACCGATCAGCCCGACCACCACGGTCCAATGCAGCAGGCCGAGGCCTGCGACAGACAGGCCGAAAGCGATGCCGGCGACGCCGATCCCGGCCAGCGCCAGCCCCCACAGGTCGAATTTTTCGAGATGATCGCTGCGGATCGGATCGATGAAGCGCTGCGCCATCGTGATACCGATCAGGCCGATCGGAATGTTGATCAGGAAGATCCAGTGCCAGGAGAAGTAGGTGGTGATGAAGCCGCCGAGCGGCGGGCCGATCACCGGGCCGATCAGCGCCGGCACCGTCACCCAGGCCATCGCGCCGACCAGCGCGCTCTTGTCGATCGAGCGCAGCAGGACCAACCGCCCAACAGGAGTCATCATCGCCCCACCGATGCCCTGCACGATGCGGGCGATGACGAAATCGGTGATCGAACTCGACAGCGCGCAGCCGATCGAGCCGACCATGAACACCGCGATCGCGATCGAGAACACGGTGCGGGCGCCGAATCGATCAGCAGTCCAGCCCGACGCCGGAATGAACACCGCCAGCGACAACAGATACGAGGTGATCGCCAGCTTCAGCGTCAGCGGCGAGGTGCCGATGTCGGCGGCGATCGCCGGCAATGAGGTCGCGATCACGGTCGCGTCCATGTTCTCCATGAACAGCGCGGCAGCCACGATCAGCGGAATAACTCGATCTTTGTTCATGAGTGATGTCGACCAGAGGAGGGCGCTCGCGCTGTACCACCGTGTCGCGGCCCCGGCTATTGCGCAGCTTGCGCGGTTACCTAAATCCTCCGTGACCGGCACACCTTCCTCACGGCGGAAATCGCTTTCGGATGTGCTGCCGTGATGACGATGAGCGGCACCTGGATCGGTTCCGCGACGGAGACTGGCCGATGATCTATCTGCTCGCTGCGTTCCTGCCGCCGCTCGGCCTGTTGTTCAACGGCCAGCCGCTGTCGGCGGTGTTCAACCTCGTGCTGCTGGTGGTGTGCATCGTGCTGGGGCTGCTTTTCCACCCGCTGCTGGTGATCCCGTCGCTGCACGCGCTGATTGCCGTGCGGATGGAGCGCGAAAAGCGCATGCACCGCGAGGTCGTTGAGGCGATCCGCGAACACGGCCTGCAGCCGGGCTACCGGCGCTGACCGGCACCTCGTTGCTGAGGTGATCCCGGCAGGATTCTTTCGAAAAGCATCCCGACACCGTAGCTTTCGGGGACCAGGCCAAGGCGGTCGGTATTGTTACAACCCGCGATATCGTCAGCGAAATCAACGAAATTGCGGTGATTTCGGCCCGGCGCGGCGGATTGAGGAATGCCTGGGGAGCGGGGCGGGGCTGTCGGCCTTGCCCCTTTGATTCGTCATATCCCCATGCTATCGACCACCGCCAACCCTACCGACGGGCTCGATTCGACGGCGCCGCCCCCAGTGGCGCCGAACGTGCCTCCCGTCCCCGCAAAATCGAGCGCGGCCTTCGGCGCCGCTGAACGGAGTTGGCCATGGCGTCAGTGAGCGCATCCCCGCAATTTATCGAAGCCCTCACCTTCGACGACGTGCTGCTGAAGCCGGGCCTGTCGGACGTGCTGCCGTCCGAGGTCGACATCCGTTCGCGCATCACCCGCGCGATCCCGCTCAACATCCCGATCATCGCTTCGGCGATGGACACCGTCACCGAAGCCCGGATGGCGATCGCGATGGCGCAGGCCGGCGGCCTCGGCGTGATCCATCGCAACTTCGATCCCGAAGGGCAGGCCGCGCAGGTCCGTCAGGTGAAGAAGTTCGAATCCGGCATGGTGGTGAACCCGCTGACCATCAGCCCGGATGCCAAGCTGGCCGACGCGCTGGCGCTGATGAATCAGTACGGCTTCTCCGGCATCCCGGTGGTTACCGGCGCGCAGGGCCACGGCCCGGGCAAGCTGGTCGGCATCCTCACCAACCGCGACGTGCGCTTCGCCACCGATCCGGCCCAGAAGGTCTCGGAGCTGATGACGCACGAAAACCTCGTCACCGTGCGCGAGGGCGTCAGCCAGGGCGAGGCCAAAAAGCTGCTGCACCAGCATCGCATCGAGAAGCTGCTGGTGGTCGACGATCAGTATCGCTGCGTCGGCCTGATCACCGTCAAGGACATGGAGAAGGCGGTCGCGCATCCGCTCGCCAGCAAGGACGCGCAGGGCCGGCTCCGCGTCGCCGCCGCGACCACGGTCGGCGAAGGCGGTTATGAGCGCACCGAGCGGCTGATCGAAGCCGGCGTCGACGTCGTCGTGGTCGACACCGCGCACGGCCATTCGGCCCGCGTGCTCGATGCGGTCACCCGCATCAAGCGGATCTCCAACCAAGTCCAGGTGATCGCCGGCAACATCGCTACGCGCGACGGCGCCCAGGCGCTGATCGATTCCGGCGCGGACGCCGTGAAGGTTGGCATCGGCCCGGGTTCGATCTGCACCACCCGCATCGTCGCCGGCGTTGGCGTGCCGCAGCTCACCGCGATCATGGATGCAGTCCAGGCTTGCAAGAAGGCCGACGTGCCGGTGATCGCCGACGGCGGCATCAAGTACTCGGGCGACCTCGCCAAGGCGCTCGCCGCCGGCGCGGATATTGCGATGGTCGGCTCGCTGCTCGCCGGCACCGACGAGACACCCGGCGAAGTGTTCCTGTGGCAGGGCCGCTCCTACAAGGCGTATCGCGGCATGGGTTCGGTCGGCGCAATGGCGCGCGGCTCGGCCGACCGTTACTTCCAGCAGGACATCAAGGACACGCTGAAGCTGGTGCCGGAAGGCATCGAGGGCCAGGTGCCGTACAAGGGCCCGGTCGGCAACGTCGTGCATCAGCTCGCCGGCGGCCTGCGCGCCGCGATGGGCTATGTCGGGGCCAAGGACCTCGGCGAATTCCACACCAAGGCAGAGTTCGTCCGCATCACCGGCGCGGGCCTGCGCGAAAGCCACGTCCACGACGTCACCATCACCCGCGAAAGCCCGAACTATCCGGGCGGGGTGTGAGGCGTCGGCAAGTAACAGCCTTTCCGTCGTCGTAACGACGTCTGCACTGTCATTCCGGGGCGCAAGCGCAGCTCGCCAGTCCGGAATCAATAACCACCGTGCTGCATTATAGTAACATGGTGGCGCGACGGCGTGACTTGAGGCGACGATAGGGAGCATGGCTTCCGGGTTCGCGCTTCGCGCCCCGGAATGACGAGCGACAGGCTACCTGCGCTGCCTGTCGCAGTTGGCGAATGCGTTGGGGTCGCTTACAGTCTCGGCCCTGACGACAACGAACATCAAAAAAGGAAACGAAATGCCCAAGGGTCAGCGTATCGTGCTCGCGTCGCGTCCGGTCGGCGAGCCGACGCCGCAGAATTTCCGCCTCGAAGAGTTCGATGTTCCGGCGCCCGGCGAGGGGCAGGTGCTGCTGCGCACGATCTGGCTGTCGCTCGATCCCTATATGCGCGGCCGCATGAGCGATGGCCCGTCCTACGCGCAGCCGGTGCCGGTCGGTGGCGTGATGGAAGGCGGCACGGTCTGCGAAGTGATCGATAGCAAGAGCCCGGGCTTCGCCAAGGGTGACATCGTGCTGGCGCATTCGGGATGGGCGACGCATGCGATCGCCGATGCCAAGCCCCTGCGCAAGATCGATCCGGCGCTCGGCCCGATCTCGACCGCGGTCGGCGTGCTCGGCATGCCGGGGATGACCGCCTACACCGGCCTGCTCGACATCGGCCAGCCGAAGGAAGGCGAGACCGTCGTGGTCGCCGCAGCCTCGGGCGCGGTCGGTTCTGCCGTGGGACAGATCGCCAAGGTGAAGGGCGCGCGCGCCATCGGCATCGCCGGCGGCAAAGACAAGTGCGACTACGTCAAGCAGGAGCTCGGCTTCGACGACTGCCTCGATCACCGCGATCCCGATCTCGCCGCCAAGCTGAAGGCGGCGTGCCCGAACGGCATCGACGTGTACTTCGAGAATGTGGGCGGTGAAGTGTTCGAAGCGGTGTTTCCGCTGTTGAACGCCTTCGCCCGCATCCCGGTGTGCGGACTGATCGCGCAGTACAACGCGTTCGAAACCCCGCCGACGCCGAAATGGGCGACCGCACTGATGCGTCACGTGCTGACCAAGCGGCTCACTATCCGCGGCTTTATCGTCAGCGATTTCGCCGGCCGACGGCAGGAGTTTCTGCGCGAGATGTCCGGCTGGGTGCGGGACGGCAAGGTCAAGTACCGCGAGCACGTCACTGACGGGCTCGAAAACGCGCCCGAGGCCTTCATGGGCCTGCTCAAGGGCGCCAATTTCGGCAAGCAACTGGTCCGCGTCGGGCCGGAGCGCGCCTGATCGCAAGCGCCGCAGCGGAGCCCCGGCGTGGCCGGGACTCTGCGTTGCGGTGGTTCGATTGTCATCGGCGGGGGCGGCAGCTATAGCGGGAGCCTGAAAGCGTCGGACCGATGCCGCCCTTGAGCGTGTCGCGTCCATGTTGTGACGCCGCTCGGCGCGTTGCGCGCCTGACCCTGATTGAAAGCTCCGCATGACCCCCGCCGCACGGCTGTCCGCAGCCATTGACCTGATCGCCGCCATCGATGCGCAGCGCATCCCGGCCGCAAAGGCCCTCAAGGAATGGGGGACAGCGCATCGCTATGCCGGGTCTGGCGATCGATCCGCGATTGCCGGGCTAGTGTGGGACGTGTTGCGCCGACGGGCGTCCTGCGCGTACCTGATGGATGCGGACACGCCCCGGGCGCGGGTGCTGGGCATGCTGAAGCTGGAGCGCGGCATGACGGCCGAGGCGATCGCGGCGCTGTGCGACGGTAGCCGGTTCGCGCCGGAGCCGCTGAGCGATGCCGAACACGCCGCGCTGTCGACGCGGACGCTACAGGGCGCGCCCGCTCATATCGCCGGCGACTACCCGGAATGGCTCGACGGCGCGCTCGCCGAGATGTTCGGCGAGGCGCGCGTCGCCGAGGCTGCGGCGATGGCCAGCCGGGCGCCGCTCGATCTGCGCGTCAACACGCTGAAAGCATCGCGCGACAAGGAGCTGGCCTCGCTCGCCCATCTGGGCGCCAAGCTGGCGCCGTGGTCGCCGTGGGGGCTGCGGATCGAATTACCGGCCGATGCCCGCAATCCCGGCGTACAGGCCGAGCCGGATTTCATCAAGGGCGCGGTCGAGGTGCAGGACGAGGGCTCGCAGCTCGCGGCGCTGTTGTCAGCCGCGAGGCCCGGCGAGCAGGTGATCGACCTCTGCGCCGGCGCCGGCGGCAAGACCCTGGCGCTGGCCGCGATGATGCAGGGCAAGGGCCGGCTGATCGCCACCGACGGCGACAAGCGCCAGCTCGCCCCGATCCACGAGCGGCTGTCGCGCGCCGGCGTCCACAATGCCGAGGTGAGGGCGCCGAAAGGCGACGCCGACCCGCTGGCCGACATCAAGGGCAGCGCCGATCTGGTGCTGGTCGACGCGCCGTGCACCGGCACCGGCACCTGGCGCCGCAACCCGGACGCGAAATGGCGGATGCGCCCCGGCGCGCTGGAAATCCGCCTCAAGGACCAGGCCGAGGTGCTCGCGCGCGCCGCGCGACTGGTGAAGCCGGGCGGCCGCATCGCCTACATCACCTGCTCGGTGCTGGCGCCCGAAAATACCGGCCAGGTGCAGGCATTTACCGCCGCCCATCCGGAGTTCGCCGTGGTCCCGCCGGCCGAGGTCGCGGCTGCGCTGTGGGACAAGGCCGAGCTGTTCCTCGCCGCCGCCTGGATCTCGCCCGAAGGCTTGCTGATGACCCCGCGCCGCACCGGCACCGACGGGTTTTTCGTCAGCGTACTGAAGCGCCAGGGCTGAACCGGGCAGGGCGCAGCGCTTTTGTTTTGAGTACGGGACCGCCCCGAGCAAGGCGCGCTCCCGCTCCCGCGCGCGGGAGAGGGCTGGGGTGAGGGCGCCCCAGGCACAGTGCGCTCCCTCGCCCCGCCCTTGCGGGGAGAGGGGTGGGGTGAGGGGCGCTGCGGGCACTGAGTCTCGGCCTTGCGGAGGCGCCCCCTCACCCGACCCGGCTTCGCTGCGCTCCGCCGGGCCGACCTCTCCCCGCCCGCGGGGAGAGGTTGCGCTGTGCATGGGGAGAGGTCAGGGGACGCTGCCGCTCATCCTGTTTTCCCCGTTGCGAGCCGGGCTGCGGTCGCGTATCTGCTGCCCATGACAGCCCCCAGCACATCCTCCGCTTCGTCCGTCGTCCCCTCCGGCGCCGACACCTCGCCGCACGTCGCTGCGATCCACGAGAAGATCCTGATCGTCGATTTCGGCTCGCAGGTCACCCAGCTGATCGCCCGCCGCGTCCGCGAGGAGGGCGTGTATTCCGAAATCGTGCCGTTCCAGAAGGCGGAGGCCGCCTTCGCCGAGATGAAGCCGAAAGCCGTGATCCTGTCCGGCGGTCCGGCCTCGGTGCTGGACGACAACGCGCCCAGCGCCCCGATGACGATCCTGGAAGCCGGCGTACCGGTGCTCGGCATCTGCTACGGCGAACAGACGCTGGCCAAGCAGCTCGGCGGCACCGTCGAGGGTGGCCACCACCGCGAATTCGGCCGCGCCCAGATCGAGATCACCGATGACTGCGCGCTGTTCGACGGCATCTGGCAGAAGGGCGGCAAATACGACGTCTGGATGAGCCATGGCGACCGCGTCACCAAGCTGCCGGCAGGTTTTCGCGCGGTGGCGCAGGCGCCGGGTTCGCCGATCTCGGTGATCGCCGACGACACCCGCAAATTCTACGCGATGCAGTTCCACCCCGAAGTGGTGCACACGCCCGACGGCGCCAAGCTGCTCCGCAATTTCGTCCGCAAGGTCGCAGGCCTCACCGGCGACTGGACGATGCGCGCCTTCCGCGAGGAAGCGATTGAGAAGATCCGCAGCCAGGTCGGCAGCGGCAAGGTGATCTGCGGCCTGTCCGGCGGCGTCGACTCCGCGGTCGCGGCGGTGCTGATCCATGAAGCGATCGGCGATCAGCTCACCTGCGTGTTCGTCGACCATGGCCTCTTGCGCAAGGACGAGGGCAAGAGCGTCGTCGACCTGTTCCGCCACCACTACAACATCCCGCTGGTGCATGTGGATGTGTCCGAGACCTTCCTCGGCGCGCTGAAGGGCGTCACCGATCCGGAGCAGAAGCGCAAGACCATCGGCAAGCTGTTCATCGACGTGTTCGAAGCCGAAGCCAGACGCGTCGGCGGCGCCGACTTCCTGGCGCAGGGCACGCTGTACCCGGACGTGATCGAGAGCGTGTCGTTCACCGGCGGCCCGTCGGTGACGATCAAGTCGCATCACAACGTCGGCGGCTTGCCCGAACGCATGAACATGAAGCTGGTCGAACCCTTGCGCGAACTGTTCAAGGACGAAGTCCGCGCGCTCGGCCGTGAGCTCGGGCTGCCCGACGTGTTCGTCGGCCGCCATCCGTTCCCGGGCCCCGGCCTCGCGATCCGCTGCCCCGGCGAGATCACCGAAGAGAAGCTCGAAATCCTGCGCAATGCGGATGCGGTGTATATCGACCAGATCCGCAAGGCGGGCCTCTACGATGTCATCTGGCAGGCGTTCGCCGTGCTGCTCCCGGTCCGCAGCGTCGGCGTGATGGGCGACGGCCGCACCTACGACTACGTCGTCGGCCTGCGCGCCGTGACGTCCACCGACGGCATGACCGCCGACTTCTATCCGTTCGAGATGTCCTTCCTCGGCGCCACCGCGACGCGGATCATCAACGAGGTCAAGGGCGTCAACCGCGTGGTGTACGATGTCACGTCGAAGCCGCCGGGGACGATTGAGTGGGAGTGAGGAATACAAAAGGTGGCAACGGCGTAGTTTCAGCGGCGGCTTTCGCGCTCGCGTAGTTGCCATTCACCTCTGTTTCTCTGCCGCCTCGCCGGCACCGAGAGCAACATTAGCGACGCGGCGCTGGACGATCCGACCAGCGTGGAGCTGGTGCTGTTGCTTTTAGAACCGAAGAACAAGAAGAAGTGCTGGGTCTCGACAACCTTTTCTCCTCTCCCGAATGTGCGCCTTAAGGAGGCCATTCAAAGCTGTGACCCAAAGGCGGGGGAGCCGGAGTCAGCGCAATCGGCAGCATCCATTGATTTTGAGATACGCGATCTGAGTCAAGGTCGGCGAGGAGACATTGTGCGGGCAAGCACGCTTGCAACCTTGCGTCGCAAGCTTCACCTTTCTGCAAGGATTCGGGGGGCTCTCTAGCGAACTGAAGTTTGGATGCCGGGGAGGTCTGTGCGCTCAATCTCTATGGAAAGCTCAAATGGCGGGACTGATATTCGACGTCCTTATCGACGATTCGCTATCGAACATTACTTCGGCTTCGCAGCTCAAAGGTTTGGTGAAGAAGCGTGTCTTGAGCCTCGTCAACGACTTTGAAGATGCGAGTTGGCGCTATCTGAAGTTCAAGAGCTTCCTCTGGGACAACATCGCTCAGACAGCGCTGTCCGAAAGAGAGCGGGCCTCTCTTGTGGATCAGAGTTACAGCAGTCTGGTGGCTGCCGCGAAGAACCTGAGATTGACGGACAAGGATGGGGTCGGGCAGGGAAGTGAGATCGCGGAAGTGTTCCTGTATGGAATCATGCGGCACCAATATAAGGCGCTGCCTGTTGTTCCGAAGATTTTCTACAAGCAAAACACTCAAGACAACGCCAAAGGCGCGGATAGCGTTCACATCGTTATTAATGAGAGTGATTTCACGCTCTGGTTTGGCGAAGCGAAATTTTACAACTCTATCGAGGACTATCGCCTCGATTCCATTGTCGCATCGGTCATGGCGTCACTCTCGACTGATAAGCTGAAGAAGGAAAACGCGATCATCACCAGCGTTTCTGATCTGGACGGATTGAGAATTGAGCCGACTCTACGCGAGAATATCAGGTTAGCTCTCAGTAACAGAGAGTCTATCGATAACCTGAAATCAAAAATCCATATTCCAATCTTAATACTCCACGAGTGCCGTGATACGGCGGCTTCGAAAGACCTTACCGAATCTTACAAGAAGAAGATTCAATCATACCACAAGGGTAGGGCGGATGCGTATTTTGCCAAGCAGATTACGAAGTCGAGTAGTATTCACAAATACGACGACATAACTTTTCACATCATACTATTCCCAGTCCCGAGCAAGAAGGACATCGTTGATGCCTTCATCAAGACTGTCGCTTTCTATAAGGAGCAGGGGTGATGGATTTTTTCGAAACCTGTCACGAGATCAATAATCTTCTCTCTGTGCGCAATGAGCTTGCAGCGAGAAATCTCCTGATCCGTTTGTTGGCAGATCTTGAGCAGGCGGGGCGACCTTATCCGCAGGTTGTGAACCACATGATTAGGGCGACCGGGTTGTTTCCGTACTTGCAGCTTGATGGTGCATCCTGGGACGTCAAGTATGTCCATCAGGCATTTGAGGTCGACGTCGGACGTCGTGTCGCAACCCTGCATCGGGAGCAGTCTAGTGTTCTGGCGAAGTTGTTGGATGGAACGAGTATCGCCGTAAGTGCTCCTACCAGTTTTGGAAAGAGCTTTATTATTGACGCCTTCATCGCGGCGAAGCGGCCCGATACAGTTGTGATCATTGTGCCGACAATCGCGCTCATGGATGAAACACGCAGGAGGATTTTTAAGAAATTTTCAAAAGAATACACGGTGATCACTGCGTCTGATACGGCGCTAGGCGCCAAGAATATTCTTATATTTCCGCAGGAACGGGCGTTTGGGTATTTGGGCCTTCTAGATAGTATAGATCTGCTGGTCGTCGATGAGTTTTACAAGGCTAGCCAGAAGCACGATCGGGAGAGGGCACCATCCCTCATTAAGGCGATACTAAAACTCTCGAAGAAGGCAAAGCAGAGATACTATCTGGCGCCGAATATCAAGAGGCTTGGGGAAAACGCGTTCACAAAGGGGATGGATTTTATCGAACTTCTCGATTTCAATACCGTCTATCTTGATATCAAGGATCACTACAGTGAGATTGCTGGTGATGAGGGCAAGAAGGGTGAAAAGCTTATCGAGCTGATTTCATCGGGCAATCAGAAGGCGCTTATCTACGCCGGAACCTATGCGGACATTAAGCGGGTGTCCGACCTTGTTATCGGTCGTATGCCGAAGGTTGATAATCCCTACACTGGGCCGTTCGCGCAATGGCTTCGCGACAATTACAAGTCAGACTGGATACTGGCTGATCTTGCCGATCGAGGGGTCGGTGTCCACAACGGGCGAATGCATCGTTGTATAAGTCAGCTTCAGGTGAAGCTGTTCGAGTATGACAACGGATTCAACAACATTGTGTCGACATCTTCGATTATTGAGGGTGTGAATACGTCCGCAGAGAATGTCATTTTGTGGCGGAGCAAGATTGGAAAGAATAATCTGAAGGATTTTACCTATAAGAACATTATTGGTCGCGGTGGCCGAATGTTCAAGTATTTCGTTGGAAACATTCACCTCCTGGATAATCCGCCGGCCGCGGAGGATGCTCAGCTCGAAATAGAATTCCCAGAGGAGATTCTGGGCACGCTGGACGAGGCCGGCGATGCCGATCAGTTGACGGACCGCCAAGTTGAGAGAATTATCGAGTATAAGGCCCAGATGTCGTCAATCGTTGGCGACGAGAATTTCGCGCGCATCAAGCGCGAGAATTTACTTCATGACAGTGACGCCGATTTCTTGCTGCGTCTAGCGATGGACATGCGGGACTCCCCCGACGATTGGAAGGGATTCGGGTATCTTAATTCGCGAAATTCGTCCAACTGGGACAGTACACTTTACAAAGTGCTAAAGTTGAAGCCGAATGGCTGGGATGCCCCTTGGGGTAAGGTTGTTGCCGTTACGAAGGCTATCGCCAATAACTGGACGCAAGACCTTTCTCGGATCATCAAATCCCTTGAAGATGACGGGATAGATATCGAGGAATTTTTCAAGATAGAGCGTGCGGTAACTTTCAAATTGTCGGCGCTTCTTAGCGATACAAATGAACTGCACAAGTTGATCGTCAATTCGTCCATCGACGTTTCCGGCTTCGTTAGTCGCATGAGTCGCGCATTCCTCCCAAGCGCTGTGTATCACCTTGAGGAGTACGGGCTCCCTCGGATGATATCGAAGAAGATTCACAACGCGGGCATTATCAATTTTGAAGAGGCTGGTATGGATCTGCTCGTGGCCCTAGAGCGGTTCAAGATGATCGGGGAGGCGAAGGTTTCGGAGGTCGAGACGCTGAGTCGATTCGACAGATACGTTGTGAAATTTTTCTTCGACGGGATCACCGTAGATTGAGGGGCATCTGTAACGACGAAGAACAATTTCGATTAAATCGTGTTGGTCGGAAGATTCGAGGCCTATCGTTGGGGTATGACGCTCCCTAACACTGGAGCCTAGGCCAGGGGACGTCTTGACTTCGCCTCAACGCTTGGTGGGCGCCGCGCGTAAACCTCGTAGCAAAGCGAATCTCCGTCGAGTGAACGCCTAGAGCGGTAGCCAGCATCGTGCCGTCATCTCCCGCGTCATCTCCGCAATCGTCTCCCGTAGCTCCGTCGGCCCCAGCACGTCCGCCTCCGGCCCGAGCCGCAGTAGTTCGGAGGCGGCGTGCCAGGATGTTTGCCGATCGGGATCTTGGCGATGTGCCAGCCATCCGCGTTTGAGACATCATCGAGCGGCGTGCACGATCGGACATAGGACTCGCTCAGTGCGTCGAGGTGCGTGACGCCGTGCTGTTCCCAGTCCCGCACCGTCGCGTGATGGGCGACAGCCGCACCTACGACGACACCCTCGGCCTGCGCGCATTGACGTCGACCGATGGAGAGATCACCGACTTCTATCAGTTTGAGATGTCCTTCCTCGGCGCCACCGCAACATGGATCATCAACGAAGTGAAGGGCGTCAACCGCGTGGTGTGCGACGTGACGAGCAAGTCGCCGGGGACGATTGAGTGGGAGTGAATTACCCTCATCTCACGCCGCTTCAAACGAATTCAAAAGTCACGAAAATCCAAGAGTGATAGCAACTTGGGTGCATCAGGTCCCCTCGTCCTGCTTCACCTAAGCTTGCGCATTTGACGATAGTTGCCGCATGAGCTGATCCGCAAGCCGCGGGCTTCCGGCGACTCGATTGCTGAGACGGCGAAGATGACGAAATGCTCGACCAGCCAGGTGAAGCTTGTTTGCCGACAGGTGCAATCTGAGCCGGCCGCCCCTTAATGTTGCACGAACGTCCGTCTCTTTACGTCGCCTCCGCCGTCATGGTTGGCGTGATCTTCTCGGCGTCAGAGATCAAGACTTGCATGGACTGAACGCACAGCCGGATTTGCTCGCCGTAGTTCAACCACGATTGCACGCCCTTGTTGCCATGAAAAATGTTGTTGCGGGATCGGAAGATAACGAAGACGAGAAGAAACACCTTGTCTTCGCCGGTGAACGCGTCGAACGGGAGTTGGAGCAGGGCTGAGTGTCCCACGTTCTCATGCCCATGCATGAGGTTTCCGAGCCGCCTCTTGTCCTGAAACCGCGCGTGAAAGTGAGCTACGGCGTCACGCAGTTCAGCGGCGTCGATGCGAGGTGCCGTGCGCTGTGCGTACTGCACAATGCCTGAGGCTCTGACGTAGCCCCCAAAACAGTTGGACTCGAATGGCGACCACACTACCAGGAACTGCAAGGCCGTCTCGTCTGCGAGCAGGCGAGTCATCTCAAATTCCGACTCGCCGAACAATGTCCCAAGCCATGAGTGGAAGTTTGCATTGCTTGGCATGTTCGTGCGTTCCAGAAAGGAAGTTGGTCTGGTAGAGTCCGCGTAATAACTCCGATATAACGGGCAGTACGGTAATTGTTGGCTAGTTAGTTGCCGTGCAAGGTCTGCACTGCTGACTGGCCTCAGCGCCGCCGGCTCTATCTTGTAGCTCTTGACTTATCAGCAAGTGACGCAAGAAGCAGGTTGTCGAGCTGGCGCGGCGATAGTTTGAGGCCAAATTCGCGCCTGATGTGGGCAACCAAATGGGCGCATTTCTCGACGAATTTCCGGTATTCATGGTCGCTGGTCCCGTCTGTTCGTGAGGCGCGGGGCACTAAGTAAGCGAAGTGGCGCATCGCTTTCACCGCTCGCGTGTCGTAGATGTAGAAGAGCTGCGGGACATGGAAATGAAGATACTTCGATGCAAGGGAACGCTTTTCCAGGTCGCTTATTCTGCTAAATAGCTCAGTAACTTTGCCATGGATCATGAGTAGAGTTCTTGATCCATCCTGCGTCCCTGGTGTCGCGGCTCTTGCCTCCCGCAGCCATTGATCGATTTCCGAGTTCATGACCGCCGGTGCGACAGATGTTAGATAGAAGTCATCGTTCTGATCTGCTGCGGTCTTGTTCTTCCTGCGTTCGATGGCGGCCGCGTAAGCACGACCAATGATCAAAATCTTGGCAACCACGGCACCCCGATCAGTATGCGCCGGATATCGTTCGCAGAGTTCGTAGAGTATTTTGTTGCAGGTGTCCCAAGGGGTTCCAGCCTTGGCCTCCAGGATGGCATTCCGGGTGATGGCTTTCATGTAATGATCTCGGTGCGTGATTCGCCCGGCGCAATGTATCCAACTTGCGGCTCCATCCGTGAATTCGGGGCGCCGTTCAGGCTGACGACAACTCACTTTGAGTAGTCGTCGGTGTAGTCGTGGAACGCCTGCGGGGGCCATCGCTGATTGAGCGCGCGTTCGACCTGCAGCAGCCAGCTTTCAGTCTCCGGAGACACGTTGCCTGCATATATCGCCTCCAAGTCATCCGGAATGCTGCGCATGACGGCCTGCGCCAGGCCCTTCGGGCTGATGCTCGAGTGTTCGCTCCTAAAGAGCGCCCGGCCCGCAGCCAAGTCAATCCATAAGCCTCGACCATCAACGAATACTGAAGCTCCCCGTTCGGTTTGGCCGGGGGGCGTAACATATCGATAATCATATACAATTTGATTTTTCCCCCAGGGCCCGAACCGTGATGTCGCGCTCTCTCAACCGACAAAGGCGGAGATGATCAGGGCGTTGACGATGTCGATAAAGAAGCCGCACACCAGGGGTACGACGATGAAGGCGCGGTGGGCGGCGCCGTATTGCTGGGTGACCGCTGTCATGTTGGCGATGGCGGTGGCCGTCGAGCCCAGCGCTATTCCGCCGAAGCCCGCCGAGATCACCACAGCCTCGTAGTCCTTCCCCATAAACCGGAACACGATCGATATGGTGAAGACGACGGCCAGGATGATCTGCACGAAAAGAGCCGAGGCGACGAAGGTGAAGACGCCATTGAGTTGCCAGAGCTGAAGCCCCATCAACGCCATGGTCAGGAACAGGCCGAGGGCGAGGTCGGATACCAGGGTCAGTCCGTCGTCCACGCCAGGCCAAAGTCTCTGGACGCGCGAACTCACAGCGATGGGCATGAGGTTGCGGATCAGGATTCCGGCCATCAGGCAACTCACGAAGGCGGGCAGGTTCAGGCCTGTGCGTGTCAGCGCATCATGAATGCCGAGCCCGAGGATGATGGCGAGGTTCAAAGCCAGCACAGCCCAAAGGATGCAGAAGTAGTCGAGCTTGGGCTGACGGCCGTCATTGGAAACGCCGATGGCGAGTTCGGGGTCGTCGGTGGCGGCGACATTGTGACGCTTCATCAGGAAGGCGGCCACGGGGCCGCCGATCATGCAGGCCGCGATCAGCCCGACCGTATTGGCCGCAACACCCAATTCCATGGCGTTGGTGATGCCGAGCCGCTCGGTGAATGTCGGTGCCCAGGCGAGCGTCGTACCGATGCCGCCGGTCAGCGAGATCGAGCCCACCATCAGTCCGGCCTTGGCTTCCAGTCCGAACAGCGAAGCCATGCCCATGCCGGCAAAGTTCTGGATCAGCATGAGGACGACAGCGAGCGACAGCAGGATGACCAGCGGCCGGCCGCCGGCCAGAAGCATCTTGACCTCGGCCTTCAGGCCTATGCCCGCAAAGAACAACAGAAGCAGAAAGTCGCGCATCGCGAGATCGAAGGTGATCTGCCGATCAAGAAGCGTGTAGCTGAGGGCAACCACCGCTGTGCACAGGAACCCACCGATGACCGGCTCGGGAATGGAATATTTGCGCAGGAGCGGCGCGTTCAGTGTCGCGATCTTGCCGGTCAGAAGCAGGATGACGGCGATCGTGAACGTATAGAAGGCATCGATTTCCATAGGCTTTTCGGATTCTAATGGGGGACCAGGCAGTGACAGCAGTTTTGCGATCACGGCGGACAGGGGTTCAATTGAGCGGCTGGCTCAACGCCCGTGGTGGGCAGTCATCGGGAGGTGCGGGCGCGGGACAACGCCATGTGCGCGTAGCCGGCAAACCCACGGCGGTTCACGCTCGGCTCATGCCGCTCCCCGGATCGGGTTGATGAGCTCGATGCCCTCGAAGTCGTTCTCGTTGTCTGTGACGACAAGGCATCCGTTCGCTTCGGCGACGGCGGCGATGATGGTATCAAGCGCATTCCGAGGCCTGCCTCGAGCTTTCCCGTCCGCCATGAGCCGCGCCCAGACCAGCGCCGCGCTCTCGTCGAAAGGAAGTATTCGGCCGGCGAACAGCGCCTGCGGTCCTTCAGCCGCTGAAAACCAGGCTTCCAGTTGATCGCGTGTTTTGCCTGCCGGCTTATCGAGAATCCCGCGGCGAATTTCGGCGACGGTCTGGGAGGAAATGAAGAGATCCTCGTCTGCCTGATCAGCCATCCAGGCCAAAAGGGGGGCTGGCGGATTTGGTTTGGTGATGTTGCTCAGGATGTTGGTGTCGAGCAGATAGCGCATCAAAGGTCGACCTTGCGCCCTTCGTCGCGCGGACGCGCCAGATCGAGAGTGGCGCCGACCAAGGGCGAGCGCCGGAGCGCGGCAGCGATGCCTCCCTTTTTCGGCGGCTCGCCGGCGATCGTCTGACTGAGGGCCGCGCGCAGCCGCGAGGCCTCCGGTCCCTCTTCGGCCAGTCGGCGGGCAAGCGATCGAATAAGATCACGGTCGGCATCGCGGCCGAGAACCTCAAAGCGCGCCAGGCCTCGCTCACTCAGGCGCGATCGATAGTTCTGAATGGCGCGCTTTTGCGAAGTGCCCATCGGTCTGCTCCGGAGATTTCCAGTGATATATCCAGAGCCATGGGGGTGGGCAAGGCGCGATGGAACGGGGCGCGTTTGACGTGCTGTCGCGGGCCGCACCGCTTTGTCGCCGCTTGGTCATGTCCTGGCCGTCGCGTCCGCGAGCGCAGCCAGCACGAAATCGGCGCGGGCTGCGGTGGGGATCATGAGTATCAAGATGTGAGCGCAGTGGCGTATCGCTCCGCCATCGCCCGCGTCATCTCGGCAATCGTTGTGCGGAGCTCCGCCGGCTCCAGCACTTCGGCCTCCGGTCCGAGGCGAAGCAGTTCAGCGGCTGCGTGCCAGGACGTTGTGCCGACCGGGATCTTCGCGACCCGCCAACCATCCGCATCGGCGATGTCATCGAGCTCTGTGCGCGATCGGACATAGGGCTGGCTCAGCGCGTTCAGCAGCTTCACGCCGAGCGGGGACAGCCGGACAGTCGCGATGTTGGGATGGAGCTCGGCTTCCATGCGCAGCGTCGCGCTTTGCCAGTAGGCGGCGAGATCGAAATCGGCCGGACGCGTGAAGCGGTCGTCGAGCGGCGTGCAGTCGAGCACGCGCGCGATCCGGTAGGTCCGGACGCTGCCGTCGACCTGTCCGGCGAGATACCAACTGCCGCCCTTTAGCACGAGGCCGAGCGGCGCGACGCGGCGGCGCTTCTGCCCGCGCCAGCTCTCGTAGCGGATCTTGATCAGCGTCCCGCGCAGCACCGCGGCGGCGACGGCGCGCAGATGCTTCGGCTCTTCGGCCTCGCCGAACCAGCCCGGCGCGTCGAGGTAGAAACGCTCCTGCATCCGTCCGGCGTCTTCGCGTACATTGGCCGGCAGCGCCGCCATCAGCTTGTTCTGCGCGGCGATCATCGCCGCATCGAGACCGAGCGCGGCGGCGGGGCCGCGCAGGCCGGCGAGGAACAGCGCGCCGGCTTCGCTCTGCGACAGCCCGTTCAGCCGCACGCGATAGCCGTCGAGCAGCCGATAGCCGCCCTCGGCGCCGCGGTCGGCATAGACCGGCACGCCGGACGCTGCGAGCGCGTCGATGTCGCGATAGATCGTGCGCACCGACACCTCGCAGGCCTCGGCCAGCTCCGGCGCGGTGACCCGGCCCTTGGCCTGCAAAGTTGTGAGGATCGACAGCATTCGGCTCGCGCGCATGATGGATTGAACCATACCTGACACAGGATGTCAGGTATGGGCTGCTAGGACGGTGCCTCGCAAGCTGGCTGATGGAGACCGCCGTGACCGATCCGAACCGACTGACCTTGTTCTATTCGCCGCAGACCCGGGCCACCGGCATGCGCGTGCTGCTCGAGGAGCTCGGCGCGCCGTACGATCTGCATGTGCTGAACATGAAGGCCGGCGAGCAGCGACAGCCGGCGTATCTCGCCATCAATCCGCTCGGCAAGGTGCCGGCGATCCGCCGCGGCGACGCGCTTGTCACCGAGCAGGTCGCGATCACGATCTATCTGGCCGACCTGTTTCCGGGGGCCGGTCTCGCGCCATCGCTCGACGATCCGCTGCGCGGCCCGTATCTGCGCTGGATCGCCTATTACGGCTCGACGTTCGAACCGGCGGTGGTCGACAGGTCCATGCAGCGCGAACCCGGACCGGCGGAGATGTCGCCCTATGCCGACTACGACACGATGCTCGGCGCGCTCGAAGCGCAGCTTGCGACCGGGCCGTATCTGCTCGGCGACCGCTTCACGGCCGCGGACGTGCTGTGGGGGATTGCACTCAACTGGACGCTGAATTTCGGCCTGGTGCCGAAGAAAGACGCTTTCGTGCGCTACGCGGAGCTGGTCACCGCGCGGCCGGCGTTCCGGCGGGTCGATCAGGCCGATGCCGAGATGGCGGCGGAGCACGCCGCTGCGGTTGGCGGCTGAACGGGTGCGGATCGCTCGCGTTGTTGGGCGATTGATTGACTAGCGCCAGCGGCCGCCGCGAGGCGGCAAGATCGTCGTGCAGGCGGCAAGACTTGCCGACATCAGACGACGCGGCGCCGCCGATGTGGCGCCGCAATGCGCTGCGGCTGTTTGCGAAAACGGCCGTCGCCGGGATGGCACGTGCGTTGCTTTTGAGCGTGCTCGACCAAGCACGTTTGAAGGCGCGTCATGAGCATTTCTGGAATCGGGTCGTATGCGGCCTCTATATTGACCCCGTCGCGCGGCAGCGCCGGCACCAGCGCATCGGCCGCGGCCACCGCTGCCGACAGTCCGGCGGCAACCAAGTCGGGCAGCGGCGGCGCACAGAAGACCGACTTCACCCAGATGACGCACAAGCAGCTGTTCGACTGGGTCAACAGCAAGATCGCCAGCGGCGAGATGAGCTTCGACGAGAGCTCGACCTTCATCAGCATGACGGTGAGCATGCCGGTCGATGGTTCTTCCATGGCGCCCGACGACAAGCAGCCGGTCAACTTCATGCAGTCGGTGCGCGGCGGCATGGAGCGGGCTCTGCAGACCAACGATTCCGATCTGTTCACCCGCCTGCAAACCGCGCTTCACACCATGCAGCGCTCTCAGGGCGAAGTCCGCGGCGTGAACATGACGGTGTGAGCGGCGCTCGCCCCTGGCGGAGCGAGACGCTGCTCCGGGGCGGCCAGCCGGCGGGGCCAAAGGGGGAAGCGGCGATGATCCGACATCCGCGCAAGACCGACTTTCCCGTCTCGGCGGTCCGCCGCTATCTCGAACCGGGCCCGATCGTGCTGGTGAGTTCGCACTGGCGCGGCGCGCACAACATCATGACGCTCGGCTGGCACGTCGTGCTGGAATTCACCCCGTCGCTGATCGGCCTGATGATCTCCAGCGGCAACCACTCGTTCGAGATGATCCGCGCCTCCGGCGAATGCGTCGTCAATCTGCCGACCACGGCGCTGACCGATATCGTCGTCGGCATCGGTAACACGTCGGGCGCCGAGATCGACAAGTTCGCCCATTTCGGACTGACGGCGGAGAAGGCGACGGCGGTCGCCGCACCGCTGATCGGCGAATGCCACGCCGCGTTCGAATGTCGGCTGCACGATGATGCCATGGTCGACAAGTACAACTTCTTCATCTTCGAAGTCGTCAAAGCCCACGTCGCCGCCCGGCCGAAACATCCGCAGACGCTGCACTACACCGGCGACGGCGTGTTCATGGTCGCCGGCAAGACCATCAGCCGAAAATCACTGTTCCGTCCGGGGATGTTGTGAGCGGACGCCGAAGATCGGCGCCCGCAGATTTGATCGCGTACCCGCTCAACCCAGGTGATGCACCTGTTGCAGGCCGTAGACCGGGGTGGGGAGGCCTTCCATCCGGGCTTTGAGCTGCAGCGCCAGGAACTGCGAGTAGTGGCGCGACTGGTGCAGGTTGCCGCCGTGGAACCACAAGCCTTCCTGTTGCGTCGGCTTCCACATGTTGCGCTGTTCGCCCTCCCACGGACCGGGGTCTTTGCGGGTGTTGGAGCCGAGGCCCCAGACCTTGCCGACCTTGTCGGCGACCTCTTTCGAGATCAGGTCGGCGGCCCAGCCGTTCATCGAACCGTAGCCGGTCGCATACACCACGAGATCGGCGGGCAGCTCGGTGCCGTCGCTGAGGATTACGGAGTGCTCGGTCAGGCGCTGAACGTCGACGCCGCTCTTGAGCTTGATGCGGCCGTCGGCGACCAGTTCGGAAGCGCCGACGTCGATGTAGTAGCCCGAGCCGCGGCGGAGATACTTCATGAACAGGCCGGAATCGTCCTCGCCGTAGTCGAGCATGAAGCCGGCGGCCTCCAGGCGTTTGTAGAAATCGGCGTCGCGCTCGCGGATCGCGTTGTAGATCGGGATCTGGAATTCGTGCAGGATCTTGTACGGCAGCGAGGCGAAGATCAGGTCGGCCTTGGCGGTGGTGATGCCGTTCTGCACCGCCTGCTCGGAGTAGAGGCCCGCGAGCCCGAGCTCCATCAGCGAGTTCGACTTGACGATGTGGGTCGACGAGCGCTGCACCATGGTGACATCGGCGCCGGCCTCCCACAGCGCCGCGCAGATATCGTGCGCCGAATTGTTGGAGCCGATCACCACGGCTTTCTTGCCCTTCCACGCATCCGGCCCGGGATGCTGTGAGGAATGGTGCTGATCGCCCTTGAACACGTCCATGCCCTCGAAGGTCGGCATGTTCGGCTTGGCCGACATCCCGGTGGCGAGCACCAGCTGCTTCGGCGTCAGCGTGATCTCCTGGCCGTCGCGCTCGACCACCACGGTCCATTGCTTGGCGGCCTCATCGTAGGAGGCGCGCTTGCAGACGGTGGAGCCCCAGTAATTCAGCTCCATCACCTTGGTGTACATCTCCAACCAGTCGCCGATCTTGTCTTTCGGCGCGAACACCGGCCAGTTCGGTGGGAACGGCAGATAGGGCAGGTGGTCGTACCAGACCGGATCGTGCAGACAGAGCGACTTGTAGCGCTTGCGCCAGCTATCGCCGGGCCGCTCGTTCTTCTCGATGATAATGGTCGGCACGCCGAGCTGGCGCAGCCGCGCGCCGAGCGCGATGCCGCCCTGGCCGCCGCCGATGATCACGCAATACGGCTGTCGCGTGATGCCGAGCTCGGCGGCCTCGGCGTCGCGTTCTTCCTTCCAGGTCTTGCGGCTGGGATCGGCGCCGTGCTTGACGCCCATCGGACGCTGAAAGCCTTGCGGCTCTTCGAAGCCCTTCAGTTCGGCCATGGTGGTGAGCAGCGTCCAGATCCGGCCGTCTTTGATGCGGAGATGGCCGACGCCGCGGGCGAGCGCGGTGTCGAACTGGATGAAGCACTCGACGACGCCGTCGGCCTCCGCGGCGTCCTCGCCGTCGGCGATCCGCCAATGCGACGGCTTGGTGTCGGTCAGCCGCGCCTTCAGCATGTCGCGGACCTGATCCTTGCCCTCCATGGTCTTGATGTTCCAGGTGAAGGCGATCAGGTCGCGCCAGTAGCAGTCGGTCTGAAACAGATCGACCGCGCGGTCGATGTCGCCGACGCTCAGCGCATCGTCGAGTTGTCCGAGGAGCGTGGTGACTTTGCCGTTCGGTGCGGTGTCGAGCATGCTGGTCCTCCCATGGGCCGTTGTCTTGACAGCATTGTTGCGCCGCGTTGGGGCGTCGTTTTTCGCGATGATAACCACCGCGTTCATCCGAGGGGAGAGCGAAGCGAGCCAGCTAGTGAAGTTGTGATCAGTCGGTTGCTGCGATGCACGCAGCGACGACAGCGTTTGCAATGCCGTGGGTGCGGCTCTATTCGGTCTTGACGTCGAGCTTGGTTGCGCCGGTGTAGTTGTAGACGTCGTACAGCAATGTGAGGATTTCAGCGGCGATCGCGGCGTCCGTCAGCGTCAACGGATAGCTTTTGCTGTAGTTTGGCGCGCGGCCGGGCTCCTTGTAGCCGGCGGCCGTCAGGCGGCCGACGCGATCCGGATTCAGGACAGCGCTCAACGCCGCCCAGCTTTCGGCCGACGCGGCCTCGCAATACAACGCCACCGGCGGCGTCTCCGGCATGCACTGGATGTAGCCGATGCCACTGTCGAACACCGCATAGACCCGATGGGCCGCGTTCACCCGCAGTCGCTGAATCTCTGATGTGACCGATGGGCCGTACAGCTTGATCAGCGCTTCCGCAGTTTCGGCGGTCTGCGGCTGTGGCTTCGCGGCATAGGAGCAAGTGAGCAGCGCGGTCGAGAGCATCGACGGTGCGCTGCTGACCATGCCGGCGAGATTCTGCGACGGCCCGTTCCGCGGAGGGCAGGGGATGTCGACCACCCAATCGGTTTTCAGTTCGAGGTCCTGAAGGTTGATGTCATAGGCATCCGTCAGCGTGCGTAAGATGTCTCCAGAGATCTGGCCGGTCGGCACTTCGGCCGGAAACACTTTCGCGTAGTTGCCGAAAGCGGGATCCGTGGTCCAGCCGAGCGCCGCGAGCCGGTTTTGCCGTTCGATCGTCAGGACGCGTTTCAGGGACGGTTGCAGCGTCGGGCCGGCAGCTTCGCAGCGCATCTCGCGGCTTGGCAGTCGGTGGCACTGGACGTATTTGTTGCCGTCCCAGATCGTCGCGTAGCCGACCTTCTTGGCGCGGACGATGCTCGTGATGTTCTGTAGCGCGGCGTCGATCCGATCGACCGCGGCCTCCTCGGCGTACGTCGGTGCTGACGTCGCGCCCAGGGTGATCAGCAGGGTGATCGCGGCTGCAAATCGAGCCGTCTGCTGCCTCATGATTTCCTCCGCTCACTCCGGCCGGCACAGCGGCTCTGCTCCACCACTGGAACATAGAGTGAACGAAGGCGTTGCGGAGTCAACCTTAGGTTGATACCAAAAGTGATTGCGCTCAGCCCCAGCTGCGCAGTCGCCTGAGCTGCGGCGTCTTCTTGTGCTGATGGTCGGCCATTCGGCCGAGCAGGGTATCGAGCTCAGTGATCGCCTTGAACAGATAGGGGCCCTTGTTCAGCATCACGCATTCGGCGCGCGCTGCCATCGCGGCGTCGGTCATTTCACCGCGCGACGGCGTGCCCTTCTTCACCAGATGTTCGAGCACCTGGGTGGCCCAGACCACCGGGACATGGGCGGCTTCGCCGATCCACAGGATCTCCTCCTGCATCTCGGCAAGCCGGGCGAAGCCGATCTCGACCGCCAGATCGCCGCGCGCGATCATCACCGCGGTCGGCTGGCGGCCGGCGGCCTGCACCAGAATGTCCGGCAGGTGCGCGACCGCGTCCGGCGTCTCGATCTTCAACACCAGCGACAGCTTGTGCCAGTCGTCGGGCCGGCGTTCGGCGAGCGCAGCCTGCAGCATCTTCACGTCGCCGACCGACTGCACGAACGAGAACTCGACGCCGTCGGCATGGGCCGCAACGAAATCGAGATCTGCGCGGTCCTTGGCGGTAAGCGCCGGGATATCGAGCGGCGTATCCGGGAAGTTCAGGCCTTTCTCAGGCTTCAGCCGGAAGCCGGTGTCGGCGGTGGCGGTGACGCGGCCGAGCAGACCCCAGGCGGTCTTGCGCTCGATCCGGACGCACAACTTGCCGTCATCGACGAACACCCGGGCGCCGACGGCGGCGCGCGTCAGCGGATCGGGCAGGGTGCATTCCACCGCGAAATGCTCGTCGTCGAGATCGATCCGCTCGAATTCGCCCTGCGCCACGATCGCCACCAGATCGCCGGTGACGATGCGGTCGCGGCCGTCGGGCGTGCGGGCGTCGCCGGTGCGGATCTTGGGGCCGGCAATGTCCATCAGCACCTTCATCCGCCGCCCGGTGGCTTCCTCGGCGACGTGCAGGTGGTTGATCATGCGCTGCCAGGCGGCGGCATCGTCGTGGGCGCAGTTGATCCGCACCGCTTCGACGCCGCGCTCGGCGAGTCGCAGCATGAAGGTCGGATCGTCGGCAGCTTCGCTCGGGCAGGTGACCAGCAGGGCGGAATGGCGGGCGCCCGACAGCGGCCCGAACAGCTCGGCGCTGCGGCTGGCGAGATCGTGCTCGCCGGCGAAGAACTGCTTCGACGACGGCCGCAGCATTTCCGGTTCGCCCGCCAGTGCCGCAAGGGTGGCGCGCACCGCGAGCAGCGTCGGCATCACCCGGCTTTCCAGCCGGCCGAGCGAGGACAGTCCCAGCGCCATCAGGGCGTGCTGCAGCGGGCGCAGATCGTGGTGACGCAGCGCCAGATAGTGGGCGAGGTTGGCGGCGCTGGGGCCGAAGCCGGGGCGATGGATCTGCGCCGCCCAGCCGGCCAGCCGCTCGCGGCTACCCTCGTCGATGTCGGTGATCAGCGTGTCGAGCTTGTGCTTGAGGCGGAGGATTTCGGTCGACATCGCAGGGCACTCGCAGGTTCTGGCGGCCGGAGAGCCGCATCCCACCCGCTCTATGAGTGCTGGATGAAGCCGATGTGACATCTGGTGCTGCGCGGCCTCAGACTTTCCTCTGAAGCGCTTGACGGGTGAGGGCGCCGTAGCGTGAATGAGACTCGTTTGCTTGACCTTTTGCGGAGCCTGCGCGTGCCCACCACCCTCTATGGCATCAAGAACTGTGACACGATGAAGAAGGCGCGGACCTGGCTCGATGGCCACGGCGTCAGCTACGCGTTCCACGACTACAAGACGGCGGGCATCGACCAGGAGCATCTCGAGCGCTGGGCGAAGCAGGCCGGCTGGGAGACGCTACTCAACCGCGCCGGCACCACCTTCCGCAAGCTGCCCGAGGCGGACAAAGAGGGGCTGACCGAAGCCAAGGCGATCGCACTGATGCTGGCGCAGCCGTCGATGATCAAGCGCCCGGTGCTGGAGCACGGGCGCAAGCTTCTGGTAGGCTTCCGCCCGGAAGCCTACGCCGAGGTGTTTGGCTAATACTGATCACCGCTCGGCCACGAGGCGGAGTTTCCCCAAAACCGACCGGGCGCAAACGCTGCCCAGCTTTGCATCTTGCACAAGGCTCGCGAATAGCGGCATAGTCGGGCCAGAAAGACGGGCCGGGCGCCAAAGGCGCTCCGAGCACCGGCTCCAAAAAAGAAGACATCGGACGTCTGCGCCGGCACCGCCTGCGTTCGATGGGGGGAAGTTGCTTGGCCGATGATATCATCCTCGAAACCAACGGATTGACGAAGGAATTCGCCGGCTTCTTTGCCGTGCGGGACGTCAACCTGCGGGTCCGCCGTGGTCACATTCATGCACTGATCGGTCCGAACGGGGCCGGCAAGACCACGTGCTTCAATCTGCTCACCAAGTTCCTGCGGCCGTCCGCCGGGCAGATCCTGTACAACGGGCAGGATATCACCGCGATGGCGCCGGCCGACGTGGCGCGGCTCGGGCTGGTGCGCTCGTTCCAGATCTCGGCGGTGTTTCCGCATCTCACCGCGCTCGAGAATGTGCGGGTCGCGCTGCAGCGGCAGCACGGCTCGTCGTTCGATTTCTGGCGCTCCAAGAGCGTGCTCGACACGTACAACCATCGGGCGCGGGAACTGCTGGATGACGTCGGACTGAGCGAATTCGCCGACACGCCGGCGGTCGAGATGGCTTACGGCCGCAAGCGCGCGCTCGAGATCGCCACCACGCTGGCGCTCGATCCGGAGATGATGCTGCTCGATGAGCCGATGGCCGGCATGGGCCACGAGGACATCGACAAGATCGCTACGCTGATCAAACGGATCTCGGCCAAGTACACGATCCTGATGGTCGAGCACAATTTGAGCGTGGTCGCCAATCTGTCGGATGTCATCACCGTGCTGACCCGCGGTCAGGTGCTGGCGGAAGGCAACTACGCCGACCTGACCCAGGACCAGCGGGTCAAGGAAGCCTATCTCGGAGCGGGGCATGGTTGAGGCGACGACATTGGACCGACCCGTATCCTCGGCCGCCGGCGAGCCGCTGCTGAGCGTCCGTGATCTGCAAGCGTGGTACGGCGAGTCCCACATCCTGCACGGCATGAATTTCGACGTGCGCGAAGGCGAGGTGGTGACGCTGCTCGGCCGTAACGGCGCCGGCAAGACCACCACGCTAAAATCGGTGATGGGTATCGTCGGCAAACGCAGCGGCAGCGTCACCTTCGACGGCACCGACATCAGCCGGGCGTCGTCGGACAAGATCGCCCGCCGCGGCATCGCGTTCTGTCCCGAGGAGCGCGGTATCTTCGCCAGCCTCGATGTCCGCGAGAACCTGATGCTGCCGCCGCAGGTCCGCCCAGGCGGACTGTCGCTCGACCAGATCTTCGAGCTGTTCCCGAACCTGCGCGAACGGCTGAAGAGCCAAGGCACCAAGCTCTCGGGCGGCGAACAGCAGATGCTGGCGATCGCCCGCATCCTGCGCACCGGAGCCCGGTTCCTGATGCTCGACGAGCCGACCGAAGGGTTGGCGCCTGTGATCATCCAGCAGATCGGCCACACCATCGCGCGGCTGAAGAAGGAGGGCTTCACCATCCTGCTGGTGGAGCAGAACTTCCGCTTCGCCGCCACGGTGGCCGATCGCTACTACGTGGTCGAGCACGGCAAGATCATCGACGGCTTCGCCAATTCCGAGCTCGAAGCCAACATGGACAAGCTTCACACCTATCTCGGCGTCTGACGGCGGCCAGGTGACATCTACGAAAGACTGAGAGCAAGATGGATATCAATGTCCCCGCTCTGTTGGCGCAGCTTCTGGTCGGCCTGATCAACGGTTCGTTCTACGCGCTGCTCAGCCTCGGCCTCGCCGTGATCTTCGGCATGCTCAACATCATCAACTTCGCGCACGGCGCGTTGTACATGATGGGCGCGTTCTGCGCGTATTTCCTGCTCAATCTGCTCGGCCTGAACTATTGGTGGGCGCTGATTCTGTCGCCGATCATCGTCGGCCTGTTCGGCATGGTGATGGAGCGCACGCTGCTGCAATGGCTGTCGGGGCTCGATCACCTCTACGGCCTGCTGCTCACCTTCGGCGTGGCGCTGATCATCCAGGGCGTGTTCCAGAACTATTTCGGGTCGTCCGGCCTGCCTTATGCGATCCCCGAACAGCTCCGCGGCGCGATCAATCTCGGCTTCATGTATCTGCCGGTGTATCGCGGCTGGGTGGTGGTGTTCTCGCTGGTGGTGTGCCTGCTCACCTGGTTCCTGATCGAGCGCACCCGGCTCGGCGCCTATTTGCGCGCCGCCACCGAGAACCCGACGCTGGTGCGCGCGTTCGGCATCAACGTGCCGCGGATGATCACGCTGACCTACGGCCTCGGCGTGGGCCTGGCCGCGCTCGCCGGCGTGCTGTCGGCGCCGATCAACCAGGTCCGCCCGCTGATGGGCGCCGACCTGATCATCGTGGTGTTCGCCGTGGTGGTGATCGGCGGCATGGGCTCGATCATGGGCTCGATCATCACCGGCTTCGCTCTCGGCGTCGTCGAGGGCTTGACCAAGTATTTCTACCCCGAGGCCTCCAACACCGTGGTGTTCGTGCTGATGGTGCTGGTGCTGCTTGTGAAACCCTCGGGCCTGACCGGACGGGCAACCTGACATGACCACGATTACGCAGAATTCCGTCCCGTCCACGACCCGCCGCCCGGTGCGCGACGAGATGATCGCCTTCGGCATCATGACCGCGCTGCTGTTGGTGGTGCCTTTCACCGGGGTCTATCCATTCTTCGTGATGCAGGGGCTGTGCTTCGCGCTGCTCGCCTGCGCCTTCAATCTGCTGATCGGCTATGGCGGCCTGCTGTCGTTCGGCCACGCGATGTTCCTCGGCACCGCCGGCTACGTCAGCGGCCATGCGCTGAAGGTGTGGGGGCTGCCGCCGGAACTGGCGATCATCGCCGGTACCGCGGCGGCGTTTGCGCTCTCGGTGCTCACCGGCCTGATCGCGATCCGTCGCCAGGGCATCTATTTTGCGATGATCACGCTGGCGCTGTCGCAGCTGCTGTATTTCATCTATCTGCAGGCCCCGTTCACCCACGGCGAAGACGGCATCCAGGGCATTCCGCAGGGCAAGCTGTTCGGCTTCATCGACCTGTCGAACGCCACCACGCTGTATTTCGTGGTGCTGGCCGGCTTCCTGCTCGGCTTCCTGGTCATCTACCGGGCGATCAACTCACCGTTCGGCGAGGTGCTGAAGGCGATCCGCGAGAACGAGCCGCGGGCGATCTCGCTCGGTTACAAGACCGACCAGTACAAGCTGCTGGCGTTCATCCTGTCCGGCACGCTGGCCGGCTTTGCCGGCGCGCTGAAAGTGTTCGTGGCGCAGAATGCCTCGCTGACCGACGTGCACTGGTCGATGTCCGGCGAAATCGTGCTGATGACGCTGGTCGGCGGCCTCGGCACGGTGTTCGGCCCGGTGGTCGGCGCGTTCGTGATCATCGCCATGCAGCAATATCTCGCCGGCTTCGGCCAGTGGGTCACGGTGATCCAGGGCGTGATCTTCGTCGCCTGCGTGCTGACCTTCCGCCGCGGCATCGTCGGCGAGATCGGGCATCTGTTCAAACGGTCGCTGTAACGGCGAGGCGAGGGGCCTGAAGGGGAGGCTGCGCCGCCACGGCGCTGCGCACCGCCCGCACAGACCCGGACGAGCGTTGTCAGAAAACAAGAACCGCCGCGTGGCTGAGCCGCGCGGCGGTTTTCTGTTTTGGTTGGTTCTGATCCCGCCGGCGCTATGCCTGCGGCGGCGTCTCGTGTCGTACCTTGTGCTCCAGCGGCAATTCGGCTTCGCCTTCGGTGTGATGCTCCCGGCGTGGATGCGCCGCCTTCTTGCGGGGCCGTGACAGCTCGACGGCGTCGGTCATCAGCTTCTCGACGTCGGCGCTGAACTTCGGCAGCGGGCCGATCTCTTCGGGATGAACCACGCCTGCGATCGCAGCCTCGTCCGACGCAGTCGCCTGCGGAGAAGGCGTCGGCTGCTCCGCCGGCACTGCGCGCGTGCGCGTCAGCACGTTCGGCAGCACATCCGGCTCCAGGGCCTGCGGCGGCACGGGCATCGCTTCGACGACCGTGAGGACCGCTTCCGGTTCCGGAGTGGAGGTCGCCGGGTCCGCGACAAAAGCCGTGGCCGCGGGCTCGGTTGCGACAGCTTCTGAAACCGCGGGTTCGATCATCGCCGGCTCGCTCGGTGCCGGTTCGGCGGGGGAGGGCTCGACCGGGCGGATGGGCTCGACACGCGCGGTGGTCTCGGCCTGCGCCGGTTCGCTGCGGATCGGTTCGGCGCGGGCGGCAGTGCCGGCATCGGCCAGCACTTGGCGGACCAGTTCGCGGGTGTTCAGGTCGTCGACCGGAATGCCGTCCGGCCAACGCAGGCTGCGTTCGGCGACAGGCTCCAGCCCGGCGCTTCGTGCTGGCCCGCGGTCGTCGGCGGGCACGCGAACCCGGGCGGTCGGCTCGACCGCGTAGGCCTCGCGTCGCGCTGAGCCGCGCCGCGGCATGATCAGGTTGCGAACGTCGATCTCGCTGGTCTCGTACTCCGGTTCGCCGAAGTCGCGGCCACCGTAGTCGCGGATGGCGTAATCGCGTGCGACGAACTGGGGCGGGCTGCGCCGGGCTGCGGCGCGGCGCGGCCGCTCGTCGTAGCGATCGTAATCGTGGCGCCGGGCAAACTCGCGGCGTTCGAACTCGCGCGGATCGTAATCGTCATAGCCGCCGTCACTGTCGCGACCGCCATAGCGCCGCCACTCGTAGGCGCGGCGATCATCCCGGCGCCGCATCTCGTCGTAGTCGGCTTCGTCGTCATGCAGAGCGTGCTCGAAGCCGCGGGCGGTCTCGAGCGGGCGCGGCGGCGCAGGCGGCGGTTCGGCGGCGCGCGCTGGCTCCGGAGCTGGGGCTGCTTGCGGTTTCGGCGCTTGAGCCTGGGGCTGCGCGACGGTGACGGGATCGAGTGCCATCGCTGGCAGCGTGATGGCAGCCATCGCCGGGGCGGGGGCGGGCTTGGGGGCTTCGTCGTCGAGGTCTTCGTTGTTCTCGATCCGCTGCCGGGCGCGTTCGACCTGCGCCTGAATCTTCGCGGCATAGACGCTGGGCGGTGAGAAGAAGATTTTCGCAACGACCGGAACGATTTCCAGGAAGATGATGAAGCACCGCGTCATCCACGAGAACAGCGTCATGGTGGCGCCGTCACGCGGATCGTTCTTCAATTCCTGATACGCGGCAATGCGCGTCAGCGGATCGAATTTGTCCTTCTTTTCCTGGAAGTAGGAGTCCGACATCACCTTCTTGCGGAAGTCGGCGACGCTCGCAGCCTTGTCGACTTCGAACTGCTTCAGGTCGGCGCGAGCCGCATCGATCCGCTGCTGCAACGCGTCGGCGCGCGCCTTGATCGCAACGCGCTCCTGCTCGCGGGCGGCGAGCGCGTCTGTCGTGATCTTGGCCTGAGCGGCGCGGAGGTCGTCGCGGCGAATGTGGAGCTGGGCGATCTCGGCTTCGCGCTCGGCGCGCTGGGCCAGGAATGCCTGGCGCTGCTTCCTGGCGAATTCGTAGCGGGGGCCTGCGCCGGGGCGGCCGGAATTGTTCGGTGTGGCTTTCAGTCCGAACTCTTCGGCGTTCATGTCGGCGATGTAGCGCTGGATCGTCTTGTCGATCTCGGCGATGTCGGCGCGGATGCCGGCCTCGCGGGTCGCCAGCGCGCGGATCTGCTGCTCGATGTCCTCGGTGCGGGCCTGCGTGGTCGGCTCCGGCTTCGGCTGTTCGGTGAGGGCGTCGCGGTGCAACGCTTCGAGCTGTTCGATGTCGGCGAGCCGGCGTTTGGCTTCGGCATTCAGCCCGGCTTCGAACGCTGCGATCTTATCGTAGACCGGCTGGTTGGCGACGACCCGGTCGGCCTCGATCTTCTCGTTGATGGTCGAGGAGAAGATCGCCAGTTCCAGGAACATCGCGATCACCCAGGCCAGCCCGAACGACAGCGTCAGGCGGATGCCGACGCGGACGAACCGCCAGGCGGTCTGCTTGGCCTCGGCGCGCGACTGGATCGCAGAGGTATTCCACAGCGTGCCCTGATAGAACCAATCGGACTGGCACAGCGCGCGGTCGAACATCAGCACGGTCAGCGCGATCACCGTCGAGACCAGCAGCCGAGTCCATATATTGTCGATCATGTAGCCGGTGGCGTGGAACGACACGCCGAGCACGACCACGAACGACAGACAGAGCGATGCGCCCAGATGCGTGGCCCATAATTTGTCGGAGGCCGGACAGCTCTGAAGGGTCTTGCGATCGACGCCAGCGATGATGCCAAGAACGCGTTGAATCATGGCCGCCCAGTTCTGCGGTGACATGCGCCGCGGTTTGGTTGTGACAGGTCGGCCGAGTCTAACAGAGCGTAAACAAATTCAATACGAGACGACGTTTAGTAGGCGATTCAACAGGCTCCGATTTGGTCTCAGCAGTTGCTGCTAAGGTGCCGTGATCGATTGCAAACTTGTCGAGTTGGAGGGGCGGGGAGGCGGCATTGGCCGTCCTCAGTATTTTGTCGTGATGGTCCGTTTGGACACGCCCGTCCATTCCCCGATTACCACTGCTACGCGACCGCACGGGCTCGATTTCACATCAGCGCGTTGAAGTGATTCGCGAGCAGGAGGCGCGACGGGCGTGACGATGGCATCGGTCGGCAACCAGGCGCCGGGACGAAATCTGTGGACGAGGGCGCCCCGCCTCGGCCGGAAGGTGCCCATCTTTCGGCTGTCCGATTACGGGACAGCACGGGTGCGGGCACTTGCGTCTCCTCGGTCCGGAATGGACGGTTGCCTGTGAGCCTCTGAAGTGTTTTATGACGCCGGTGTGACGCGGTCGGGCGTCTCCGGCCTCCGACTGCCAACCTACGAACCCGCGTCACGTCAACCGGATAGCTCCCGATGCTACGATACTTTCGAGCCTTTCTGCCCAAGGAAGAGAGGTTCTTCGATCTGTTCGCCCAGCACACTCATACGGTCGTGCAGGGAGCCCAGGCGCTGCAGGACATGCTGCGCGGCGGCGACGAGACGCTGGTGCACTGCCAGCGCGTCAGCCATTTCGAGTCCGAGGCCGACAACATCACCCGCGAGGTGCTGACCGCGGTGCGCCGGACCTTCATCACCCCGTTCGACCGGGTCGACATCAAGAACCTGATCACGTCGATGGATGACGCCATCGACCAGATGCAGCAGACCGCCAAGGCGGTGATCCTGTTCGAGGTCCGCGAGTTCGAGCCGCCGATGCGGGAGATCGGTACGCTGTTGGTCGAAAGCGCCAATCTGGTCGGTCGCGCGGTGCCACTGATGCAGTCGATCGGGCCGAACCTGCAGATGCTGACGGCGATGACCGAGGAGATCACCAAGCTGGAAGGCCGGGTCGACGATCTCCACGACATCGGGCTGAAGGAACTGTTCCTCAAGCACCGTAACGCCAACACCATGGATTACATCGTCGGGGCCGAGATCTACGACCATCTCGAGAAGGTCGCTGACCGGTTCGACGACGTCGCCAACGAGATCAACTCCATCGTCATCGAGCAGGTCTAGGGCAGGGGCCGGCCGTGGACGCTTCGCTCGGGCTGCCCATCCTGGTCGGGTTGATCGCCGTCGCACTGCTGTTCGATTTTCTGAACGGCCTGCACGACGCCGCCAACTCGATCGCCACCATCGTCTCGACCCGCGTGTTGCGGCCGCAATATGCGGTGTTCTGGGCGGCATCGTTCAATTTCATCGCCTTCATGGTGTTCGGCCTGCACGTCGCCAACACCATCGGAACCGGCATCATCGAACCCAGCGTGATCGATGCCTCGGTGATCTTCGCGGCGCTGACCGGCGCCATTGTCTGGAACCTGGTGACCTGGGGGCTCGGCATTCCGTCGAGCTCGTCGCATGCCCTGATCGGCGGCCTGCTCGGCGCCGGCCTCGCCAAGGCCGGGCTCTCGGCCGCGGTGTGGAGCGGCCTGACCAAGGCGCTGCTGGCGATCGTGCTGTCGCCGCTGGTCGGGTTCCTGCTGGCGCTGGTGCTGGTCGCGATCGTGTCGTGGGCATCGGTGCGGTCGACGCCGTTTGCGGTGGATCGCGCCTTCCGCATCCTGCAGTTCGCCTCGGCCTCGCTGTATTCGCTCGGCCACGGCGGCAATGACGCCCAGAAGACCATGGGCATCATCGCGGTGCTGCTCTACTCGCAGGGCTATCTCGGCAGCGAATTCTCGGTGCCGTTCTGGGTCGTGCTGTCGTGCCAGGCGGCGATGGCGCTAGGCACGCTGATGGGCGGCTGGCGGATCGTCCGCACCATGGGCCTGCGCATCACCAAGCTGACGCCGATGCAGGGCTTCTGCGCCGAAACCGGCGGCGCCGCGACGCTGTTCATGGCGACCTTCCTCGGCGTGCCGGTATCGACCACCCACACCATCACCGGCGCCATCGTCGGCGTCGGCGCCGCGCGCCGGATGTCGGCGGTGCGCTGGAACGTGGCGAGCTCGATCGTCTATGCCTGGGTGATCACGATCCCGGCCTCGGCGATCGTCGCGGCGCTGGCGTATTGGGGAACCCGGCTGGTTCCGACGTTCTGAGATGCGCGGCCAGTTTCGTCATTGCGAGCGTCGCGAAGCAATCCAAGTCGGCACACCGAGGCCTGGATTGCTTCGTCGCTTTGGCTCCTCGCAATGACGGATAGAGTTGTCGGCGTTAGCCGACCAACTTGAGCCCCACGATGCCGGCGACGATGAGGCCGATGCAGGCGAGGCGGCCGACCGTGGCCGGATCGCCGAACAGGGCGATGCCGAGCGCCGCGGTGCCGACCGCTCCGATGCCGCTCCATACCGCATAGGCGGTGCCGATCGGCAGTGTCTTCAGGGCGAGCCCGAGCAGCGCGACACTGGCGACCATCGCCGACACGGTCAGCGCCGTCGGCACCAAGCGGGTGAAGCCTTCGGTGTATTTCAGGCCGAGCGCCCAGCCGATCTCCATCAGACCGGCGACGAACAGATAGAACCAAGCCATAGCGGCCTCCTTGCGCACGTCCGGGCAAATTTCGTGAGGCCATCCAACGGGATGGCGCGCCGGCGCAATGCGCGGTGGTGAGGAGGCCGGGTCGTCCCGGCCGAAAAGGTGATTTTGAGGTCGTCCTCGATCCCTTATATGAGGGACGCCGTTCCGCCGCGCAACTGCCGGCGCTGCGACCCGCCGGAAGCCCTTGATCGCGCCGGCTTTCCCTGCCACAGGCTGATGAATGTCCGACACCGCTGTTCCGGCCGAAGCGCCGTCCTCGACCCCGTTTTCGCTCGCCCATGAAGTGGCGCGGCGGCGCACTTTTGCGATCATTTCGCATCCTGACGCCGGCAAGACCACCCTGACCGAAAAGCTGCTGCTGTTCGGCGGCGCCATCAATCTCGCCGGCCAGGTCAAGGCCAAGGGCGAGCGCCGCAACACCCGGTCGGACTGGATGAAGATCGAGCGCGACCGCGGCATCTCGGTGGTCACCTCGGTGATGACTTTCGAGTTCGACGGCCTGGTGTTCAACCTGCTCGACACCCCGGGCCACGAGGACTTCTCGGAAGACACCTACCGGACGCTGACCGCGGTCGACTCCGCCGTGATGGTGATCGACGCCGCCAAGGGCATCGAGGCGCGCACCCGCAAGCTGTTCGAGGTCTGCCGGCTGCGCGACATTCCGATCATCACCTTCATCAACAAGATGGACCGCGAGACCCGCGACATCTTCGATCTGCTCGACGAGATCGAGAAGACGCTGGCGCTCGACACCACGCCGATGACCTGGCCGGTCGGGCGCGGCCGCGACTTCCTCGGCACCTACGACGTGCTGAACGGCGGCGTCCGCCTGCTCGAAGGCGGCGGCGCCAAGACCGGCGCGGCCGAGCAGATCACCATCGAGGAACTCGGCAAGCGCCATCCCAATCTCGACGTCGCCGCGGTCAAGGAGGAGCTCGAGCTCGCCACCGAAGCCTGCAAGCCGTTCGACCTCGAGGCGTTTCGCGAAGGCCATCTGACGCCGGTGTATTTCGGCTCGGCGCTGCGCAATTTCGGCGTCGGCGATTTGCTGCAGGGGCTCGGCCGCTACGCGCCGCCGCCGCGCGCGCAGGAGAGCAGCGCCCGCAAGGTCGAAGCCGACGAGCCGAAGATGAGCGCCTTCGTGTTCAAGATCCAAGCCAACATGGATCCGAACCACCGCGACCGCATCGCGTTCGCGCGGCTGTGCTCCGGCAAGCTGACCCGCGGCATGAAGGCCAAGCTGGTGCGCACCGGCAAGGCGATGCCGCTGTCCAGTCCGCAGTTCTTCTTCGCCCAGGATCGCTCGGTGGCCGATGAAGCCTTCGCCGGCGACGTCGTCGGCATTCCCAACCACGGTAGCTTGCGGATCGGCGATACGCTGACCGAGGGCGAGGACGTCACCTTCGTCGGCGTGCCGAGCTTTGCGCCGGAAATCGTCCGCCGCGTCCGGCTGACCGATGCGATGAAGGCCAAGAAGCTGAAAGAGGCGCTGCAGCAGATGTCGGAAGAGGGCGTCGTGCAGGTGTTCCGCCCGCGCGACGGTGCTCCGGCGCTGGTCGGCGTCGTCGGCCCGCTGCAGCTCGACGTTCTGAAAGCCCGGCTCGCCGCCGAGTATCAGTTGCCGGTCGATTTCGAAGTCTCCGAATTCCAGCTCGCGCGCTGGATCTCGTCCGACGACCGCAAGAAGCTCGACACCTTCATCGCCAATAACGGCTCGTCGATCGCCGACGACGTCGACGGCGATCCGGTGTACCTCGCCAAGAACGAATTCTATCTCGGCTACACCAAAGACCGCGCCGAAGGGATCGTGTTCTCGGAAATCAAGGACGTGAAGAAGGCGGGGTGAGGCGACGTACTACGCGACATCACGATGCGTCATTGCCGGGCTTGACCCGGCAATCCATCCTCTTCGTCTGATCGTCGTCTTTGTTGCGCGCTAAGCGCGCGATGGATGCGCGGGTCAAGCCCGCGCATGACGACTTTCATATAATCAACCCTGTCAAACAGCCACACCTCCGCACCCTCGCGGCGCGTCGCGCCCGAGCCTTGCCCGAACAGCCGCCCCAAAGTGAGGGGCGGCGGCGCGCCGCAAGACGCGGCGTTGGGAGTGTCGCGATCCGGCCTTCGCCCGCGCGAGGGACGAAGATCGCGAACCGCGCGTCGCCTTGCGGCGCGCCACCCCGGCGGTTTTTGGTTGAAGGACCGCTCTTCCGGGACCGAGCGAGCTTGCGGGCTTTCCCCGGCCTCTACTCGACCCGTCCAGCCTCTGAAGCGGCGGCCGCTCGTAGTAGCGGCGGACGGTGACCCTCAACCTCCCGGGCGCGTGCTTGCGAGGCACGTCACGCAGGACGCCGTATCCCGCTCCGCCTCGCAAGCGCCCTCGAGAAGCGCCCCTCGCGAACGAGACGGATAGGAATATAATCTGTGTTACCTGTTTGTCAATTGGTTTGTAAGTAGGAGTAGGCATTGTTTTTGAGGATTGGGCTTGTTGATGACCAAGGCGTCGCTGACCAAAGGTACCGCTACCCGGTTCACACATATCGAATTCAATCGGTTCAAAGCGTTTAGAAAATTCGGTCTGTCGCTCCGTCAGTTCAATATTCTTGTCGGTCCTAACAATGCCGGGAAATCGACCGTACTAATAGGATTCAGGATACTGGCCGCAGCGATGCGGCGAGCACGACAGAGGAAATCACAACCAATCAAAGGGCCTCAGGGGCTTGTGCACGGATACCCAGTTGATTTGAGTTCAATCTCAATTGCAGAGGAAAACATCTTTTTCAATTATGATGATACGTCTCCTGCCACTGTTCGCTTCAAATTGTCGAATGGCAATGAACTATTGCTCTATTTTCCAGAGCAGGGTTCGTGCTTTCTCATAGCAGAAGCAAACGGAAAGACGTCGCATACTCCTACAACCTTCAAATCAAAATTTGATTGCACAGTTGGCTTCGTTCCAATTCTTGGACCGCTAGAACATGACGAGATATTGGTTAAGCAGGAGACTGCGCGTGGCGCATTGTTCAATTTCCGCGCCTCAAGGAATTTTCGGAATATCTGGTATCATTTCCCAAAAAGGTTCGAGGAGTTCAGGGACTACCTACGGCGGACTTGGCCCGGAATGGACGTTGAGGCGCCATATACGCAAATTACGGCGGAAGATACTCGGCTCTATATGTTTTGTCCGGAAGATCGAATCCCGCGAGAGATCTTCTGGGCCGGATTTGGATTTCAAGTGTGGTGTCAGATGCTAACACATATCATACAGAGGGATGAATGTTCCATCTTTCTAATAGATGAGCCCGACATCTATCTTCATTCCGATCTGCAACGGCAGCTTCTTGGGCTGTTGCGTGACATGGGGCCGGACATCATTCTTGCAACGCACTCCACGGAAATAATATCGGAAGCCGAGTCGGATGACATTGTACTGATCGACAAGCGGAGTTCGTCTGCCAAGCGAATCAAGCGGCCGGGTGAGCTGGGAGTCGTGTTTTCCATGCTCGGATCGAACCTAAACCCAACGTTAACGCAGCTGGCGAAGACGCGCAGAGTAGTGTTTGTCGAGGGGCAAGACTTTCAATTGATATCGAGATTTGCCAGCAGACTAAAGAATGCGGTTGTAGCTAACCGATCTGGATTTGCGGTAGTTCCGGTTGGTGGATTTAGCCCTGAGAGAATGAGGAGTCTGTTGTCGGGCATGGAGCTTACGCTTGGGAGCAAGATTTCGGCAGTCGCGGTGCTGGATCGAGACTATCGAAGCGAAAGAGAGCGTGAATGGATCAAGAGTGAGTGCGAAAAGTTCTGCGACGTCGTGATCATTCATTGCTGCAAGGAGGTCGAGAACTTTCTCTTAGTACCTGACGCAATCGATAGGGCGGCCAAGAAGCGGCTTGCGGATCGGGAGGCGAGGTCGGGAAATAGATTGGAAGTGCAGGGCACTGTGTTCACCTCGGATTTCCTGGAGGCGTATTGCGCTGAAAAGAAGATCGAAGTTCAGGGGCAATACCTATCAGTCAGGCGCAATTTCGAAAGACGGAGTGGGTCCGCTATCGATGATTCGACCTTCAATCAGGAGGTCTTGCGAGAGTTTGAAGGCATCTGGGAAACCAGGAGTTCAAAGCTGTACGCCATCCCGGGAAAAGATGCGCTTGCTGCAATCAACAATGCTCTGCAATCCCAACTGGGTGTCAACGTTACGCCGACTTCAGTTGTGGATGCGATGAGGACCGAGGAGATTCCGGCTGAGATGACGTCTCTCGTGTCGATGCTCGGCGATTTTGCGAGTCGGGCCGTGCCGGAGAAGTAGAACTATGCCGAGTTTCCCTCCACGATTCGCTTGATGTTCGAAAGCCCCAGCTCGGCCTCCGCGCTCATCCGCTCGACCATCTCCGCGGTCGGCGGTTTCGGCCTGGCCGGATTGCGCAGGATGCGGGTGAAGCGGGTGCCGCCGGTCATGTCTCGATGAAGCGCGTCAGCGTTGCGGCGAGTTTGGTCACGACGCCGTCCCAGTCCTGCGGCCGGGTTTGGCGCACCAGGCGGACGGTCGGATACCAGGGGCTGTCCGCGCGGGCCAGCAGCCATCGCCAATCGGGCACGAACGGGATCGCCATGATCACCGGTCGCGCCAGCGCGGCGGCGAGGTGGGCCACTGCGGTGTCGACGGAGATGATGAGGTCGAGCGCAGTGACGGCGGCGGCGGTCTCGGCGAAGTCGGTCAGGTCGTCCGCGACGTCGTGCATGAAGCCGGCGGGCGCGCCTGATAGGTCAGCGCGGCGCGGGCCGACCTGCAGCGAGATCCAGTCGATCCCGGCGACATCCAGCAGAGGCGCGAGTTGCTCGAACGCGATCGAGCGATTGCGGTCGTTGGCGTGTCGCGGATTGCCGGCCCAGACCAGACCGACCTTGGGACGCGATCCTGCGCCGAGGCGCTCGCGCCAGCGCGCCACCGCGGCGAGATCGGCGGACAGATACGGGACGTCCGCCGGAATGGTCTCGAGCGTGGTGCCGAAGCACAGCGGCAGCGACAGCAGCGGGCAGTGCAAGTCGAACGCGGGCAGGGCGCCGGCATCGTCGAGGACGACAACGTCGGGGAATGACTGCGCGACGAGGCGGTGCAGCGGTCCCGGCACCGCCAGGATGATCCGCGCGCCCGTCGCCGCAACCTTGGGTACGTAGCGCAGGAATTGCAGCGTGTCGCCGAGACCCTGCTCGGCATGCAGCAGCAGGGTTCGGCCGGCGATCGCTTCGCCACCCCACTGCGGCTGCGGAAATTGCCGCGGCGCGCTTTCCCTGTGCGATCGCCATTCGTGCTCACGCCAGCCTTCCTCGAAACGGGCCGTCGACAGCAGGATACAGGCCCGATTCCAGCGGGCCATGGCGAAGTCGGGCCGCAGCGCCAGCGCCTGATCGTAGCCGGCAAGAGCGTCGTCGAGCCTGCACTGATCGTGCAGCACGGTCGCCAGATTGTAGTGGGCCTCGGCGCTGCGCGGCTGGAGTTGAATCGCTGTGCGGCAGGCGGCCAGGGCTTCGTCGAGCCGCAACAGGTTCTTTAGGGTGACGCCGCGGTTCGTGTGCGCTTCGGCGAGGTTGGGATTGGCTTGCAGCGCGGCGTCGTAGCAGGCGAGGGCTTCGTCGAGCCGCCCCAGCGTCTTGAGGACGATGCCGCGATTGGTGTGCGCCAGCGCGTTATCGGGAGCCGTTCGTAACACGGTCTCGTAGGCGGATAGCGCCTCGTCCAGCCGGCCGAGGTCGCGGAGCGCGTTGCCGCGGTTGATCTGCGCGTTGACGTCATCCGGCCGCAGCCGCAGCGCTGCTTCGGCCGCGCGCAGGGCGTCCTCGAGCCGGCCGAGCGTGATCAGCGCGGCGGCGCGATTGCAGTGCGCCTCGGCAAAGCGCGGTTCGATCGCCAGCGCCGCATCGTAAGACGCCAGCGCCTCCGCGGGACGCCCGAGGCCGTCCAGCGCCAGCCCGCGATTGCCGTGATAGGCCGCGACCATCCGGTTGATCGCGATCGCCTTGCCGATCATCTCCAGCGCGATGTCGTTGCGCCCGACCTGCAGCGCGAGGACGCCGAGCAGGTGCCAGGCGTCGGCATGGCGCGCATCCGCATTCAGCACCTGCCGGTACAGCGCCTCGGCCTCCGCCAGCCGGCCCTGTTGATGGTGCTGCACCGCGGCCGCAAACCATTGCTGAACGATGGTGTGTTGCTGGCTCGGGCCGCCATCCTTGGCGGCCAGCTTCGCCTGCTTCCTCCGCTCGTTACGATTCATCCCTGTCATCGGCGAGCATTCCATCATGGCGGCGGCGAGCCGCCGGCCGGTAGCAAGGCGAATCCACCATACATCACACGTGTCAGCTCAGCTCTAAATACGAACTCATGCAACGCTAAATGCGACGACGGGGAATCGCGCTCCCGGTCGTCATGGGTCTGGTAATCGGCTAGGGTCGATATCAAGCGGAGGTTGGAGAAAGTGAGGGAGGCGGACGCTCGGCGTCTCCCAGGACGGTGTCGCCAGCGGGATGGCGTTGGCGCTTCGTTGGGCGGGCCTATTTGGCCTCGACGATCCGCTTGATATTCGAAAGCCCGAGCTCCGCCTCCGCGCTCATCCGCTCCACCATCTCCGGCGTCGGCGGCTTGGGCCGGGCCGGGTTGCGCAGGATTCGGATGAAGCGGGTGCCGCCGTCCGTCGCCTCGAACGTGTAGTGCACCACCACCGGGCCCATGAAGCTGGTCTGGGTCAGGCCGATCCACAGCAGCGGGCGGTCGCAGGCGATCACCAGCCAGTCGAGGTCGACCGGGCCGCTGCGGGTCGACCAGTGCTCGTGGAAGGTGTCGCCGAAGCCCATCGGGCGGTCGTCGCATTCCAGCGCATGGGAGGAGGGCAGCCATTCCGGCCAGGATTTCGGATTGGTGACGTAGTCGAACACGGCCTCGGGCGCCGCCGCGATCGTCACCGCATGGCGAATTTCGAACGGCGAGGTGGAGCTGCGGGCGGGTGTATCGGCCATGGAGATTCCCTCGGGCGGTGTTGCTCTGTTGCCGCAGTTGGATGGCGGCAGGCGGTTCCAGGGGCAGTATTCCTCCGTCGCGAAGCTCAGTTCTTGCGTGAACTGCCGGTTCCGTTCTGTTTCGGGACGATCCACGTGGCAAAAAGGCCACGTCGGCGTGCAATTGCGGACCTTTCGCGCAAAAAAGGATACCGCCGGCCGAACGCCTCCCGCAAAATCCCGACCAATTAGCTCGGCCAACGAGCAATCGGTTTCCAGACAGATCATTTCGGGGTGCGGCGTGCGATTGAAGGCGACATGGTTATGCGCTGTGGCGGCGACGGTGATCGCCGGCTCGGCCGCGTCCGCGCAAGAGCAGAGGGCGACACCCGCCGCGGTTGTGCAGCAGGGCTACGACGCGCTGTTCAACCAGATGTATCAGCAGCCGGCCAACCTCGACGTCAGCTTCAAATTCGCCCATGCGGCGGTCGAGCGCGGCGACTACGAGGCCGCGATCGGCGCGCTTGAGCGGATGCTGTTCTTCAATCCCGATCTGCCGCGAGTGAAGCTCGAACTCGGCGTGCTGTACTTCAAGCTTGCCTCCTATGAGATCGCGCGCGGCTATCTGCTCGACGCGATCAAGGGCGGCAACGTTCCGGACGAAATCCGCGGTCAGGTGATGGCGTATCTGTCCGAGATCGACCGGCGGCTGTCGAAGCATGAATACAGCGTGTTCCTGCAGGGTGGCATGCGCTACCAGACCAACGCCAATATCGGGCCGAATTCGCTGCAGGTGCGCGCGCTCGGCCAGGATGCGATCCTCGATCCGCGGTTCGGCCGCAAGCCGGACTGGAACGCATTCCAGAGCATCACCGCCGCCTACGCCTACAAGCTCAACATGCGCGGCGATGCGATCGAAACCACCTTCCTCGGCTACAATTCGCGGCAGTTCACGCAAAGCCAGTTCAACCTCGGCCTGCTCGAAGGCACCATCGGCCACCGCGTCGGGATCGGCCAGAACGCCTCGTTCAAATACTACGCGATCGGCGACAAGGTCTGGCTCGGCGACTACAGCTATTTCGGCGCGGTCGGCGGCGGTCTGTCGGCGCGCTCGGCGCTCGGCGACAACGGCCTGATCGAAGGCTATGTCGAGACCCGGCACCGCAAATTCACCGACTCGACCTACTACCCGACCGCCGGCACCCAGACCGGCGATCTGACCACCGCGGCGATCACCACCGACTTCCGGTTTGGTCCGGTGCACTGGACCACGCGCGGTGGCTATGACGTCAACAAGGCGGTCGCCGACTACAACAGTTACAAGCGCTACTCGATCGACATGGCGTTCCCGGTCGAATTCGTGGTGCCGGTGTTCGGCCAGCCGCATCAGTTCGTGGTGGCGCCGACCATCGGCTACAGCCGCTCGAACTACGACGCGCCGAACTTCATCGTCGACCCGACGCTGGCGCGGCGCGAGGACGAATACCGCTACGGCGCCATTCTCGATGCGCAGATCGCCGGCAATGTCGGCGTGCGCACCCAGGTGCTGTACACCAAGATCGACTCCAACCTGCCGAACTATCGCACCAACAACCTGTCGGCCTCGCTCGGGCCGACGGTGCGTTTCTGAGGAGGCTCGCGATGCGTCTGTCGGGATGGATGATCGGAGCCGCCGCGCTGCTCGCGGCCGGGAGCGGGACGAACCTCGCGGTGGCGCAGGAGGTCGGCAAGGCATCGGCCGTGAACCCCGCCGCGACAGCAAACTTGCGTACGATTTCGATCGGCGAGTCGATCGCTCACAAGGAGCGGATCAAGACCACCGACAAGGGCTCGGTGCAGATCCTGTTCATCGACAAGACCTCGATGACAGTGGGCCCGAACAGCGACCTGACGATCGACGAATACGTCTATGATCCGAATTCCGGCACCGGCAAGCTGGCAGCCCGGCTCGGCAAGGGCGCGCTGCGGTTCGTCGGCGGCCAGATCAGCCACACCGGCGATGCCGAGATCAAAACCGCGGCGGCGACCGTCGGCATCCGCGGCGGCGTCGCGATGATCGGAACCGGCTTCGTGTTCGCGGGCTACGGCTCTTCGACGGTGACGACGCCCGGCGGCACGGTGACGCTCGGCGCCGGCGAATTCACCCAGACCCCTGGCGCCGGCGAGCCGCCGTCACCTCCGGGACCGCCGCCGCCGAACTTCGTGCAGAATCTCATTCAGTCGTTCCAGAGCGCTCCCGGCCAGAGCGGCGGCGCCGGGCAGGGCACCGCTTCGCGCGGCAACGTGCAGCGGGCCGAGGCCCGCGCGACCGGCACCCCCAACGGCTCGGTCGCCGGCTCGCTGACGCCGCAGGTGCCGACGCCGCTGCCGCCGATCAATCAGACCGCCTCGACCCTGAACCAGACGATCCAGACCTCGACCCAGCAGACCGCGGTGGAAAAGACCGCCACTCAGCAGGCGTCAGGCACGCTGTTCGGCTTCATCGGCGGCCTGATGACGACGTGGCTTACCGACACGGCCAATCCTACCCATGGCAATTCCAGCTATGCGACGGTCGGCCCGTTCGTTGGTACCGCCGTCGTGGCGACGGATGCGCTTCGGCGGCGCGTCCAGGCCAATTTCGACGGCACGGTCGCACACGATGCGAACGGCAACTATCTGCCAGGGTCGTTCAGCTATCAGTTCGGCTTCCTCGACCCGAAGGAGGACTCGCAAAGCGGCTACTACGACCAGTCGAACTTCGCCGCCGGGCCGGCGATCCGCAAGAACGGCCAGATCGTATCGACCATCGACGACGCACCGATCACCAGCCACACCGGCTTGATGGTGTCGATCTCCCGCGACACGATCCAGCAATACGGCTCTGGGCTCGGCTTCGGGAATGTGCAGCCGTGCGATTGCGATTACACCAAATGGGGACTTTGGTTGAGCGGCAGCAATCAGGGGCCGTATTATGATGTCGCCCAGGGCTTCTGGGTTGCCGGCCGGCCGCCCACCGCCGGCGAGGTGCCGCTCAGCGGGCAGGCGAGCTATGTCGGCCACGCCGTCGCAGCGATCCAGAACGACGGCAGCACGTATTACGCGGCCGGCGTCTTCAACAACACGGTCAATTTCGCCTCGAGAACAGGGCAGGTGAGCGTCACCGGACTCGACGGCACCAACTACGCTGGCCAGGTCTCGTTGCTCTCGGGAACGACAGGCTTCGCCGGATCGCTCGCCGGCGACGTCGGCTCCCGCAATATGGCGCTGGTGGGTTCGTTCTTCCGCGGCGTATCGAGTCCGGTCGGCGAGATGGGCGGCAGCCTCGCGGTCAGCGGCCCGGGCTATCTCGGCGCCGGCATCTTCGCGGCGAAGATGAAGTAACGCCCGACCATCATCTACATATGACCGGGCGGGCCGGCGCGGCGGCCGATCGCTGCCGACTGCTGATCGATGCGGCCGGAGCTCGGCGGCACGTAGCGTGCGCTCGATCGCACCCGTTGCTGGGTGGCGGGATCGACGACCTCGACCGAGACTTCGAGTTCGTCTGCGGACAATCTGCTGGCCTGCACCGTTGCTTCGCGGTCTCCGAGCACGCGGCGGGCGGCCGCGGTCGAGACTGCGGTGCTGCGCTCTTGAGAAATGGCCGCGCTGGCGGCCAGCGCGGTGACGCCCTGCAGGGCGGCCTGGTCGGCCAGACGCTGCAGCGGCGGATCGGCCGGGTGGATCAGCGGGACGGCATAGACGGCGCCAAGACCGACCGGAATGGCGAGCAAGACTGCCAGCGAGGTGGCGATGCGCATGCGAGAGCTGTGCGGTCCCATCGGGGCACTCCTCCTGGCCAGCCGGGCGTGCTCCCGAACCGGCCTGCGATCTGCTAACGTCGGCGTGATGCGCCAGTTCCCCGTTCCCCCGGCCGTGCTGTGGCCGCTGTCCCGCCCACGCCGCTCGGTCGCGATCCGGGAGGCCGTGCCGTGCGGCTGCTGAGCCGGGGGACGCATCCGCTGCTCGGCCGCGCCGCGCGCGGTTGGGTTCGGCTGCGGCGGCTGGTTCGCGGCAAGTACATGCGCGCGGTGCTCGCCGCGCTGGCGACACTGATCGCGCTGACCGCGCTGCGGACCTACGAGCCGCGCATCGTCACCGAAACCAAGGAGCGGGCCTTCGATGCGTATCAGCGGCTGGCGCCGCGGCCGCCGGGCAGCGACCTGCCGGTGCGGATCGTCGATATCGACGATGCCTCGCTCGCCGCGTTCGGCCAGTGGCCTTGGCCGCGCACGCGGCTCGCCGCGCTGACCAAGCGGCTCGGCGAACTCGGCGCCGGCGTGATCGCCTACGACATCATTTTCTCCGAGCCGGACCGCACCACGCCTGAGCGGCTGATCGCCGATCTGAGTGCCTCCGATCTGCCGGATCGCGATCGCGCCGTGGCGCTACTGAAGAGCCTGCCCGATCACGACACCAGTTTTGCCGAAGCGATGCAGCAGACGCCGACCGTGCTCGGCTTTGCCGCCAGCCAGCGCCCGAACGACACGCGGCCGTCGGTGAAGACCGGCCTGGCGTTCGTCGGCGTGGCGCCGGCCAACGTGCTGCCGCCGTTCCGCGGCGCGGTCTCCAATCTGCCACAGCTCGACGCGGTGGCGGCCGGGATCGGCGCGATCAATCTGTCGGCAAGCGATCGCGGCGGTGTGGTGCGGCGGCTGCCGATGCTGATGTCCGACGGCGCGCGGGTGTATCCGAGCCTCGCGGTCGAGGCGCTGCGGGTGGCGCAGGGCCAGAAGGGTGTCATCATCCGCGGCACCGGCGCGTCCGGCGACGACGATGTCGGCGATGCCGCGTTGGTGGATATGCGGATCGGCCAGTTCAAGCTGCCGCTGACCCACGACGGCGAAGCCTGGCTGTATTTCAATCGCGACCGTGCGGACCGCTACGTGTCGGCCAAGGACGTGCTCGATCCGGCCCAAACCGAGCAGATGCGCGACCGGCTCGAAGGCACCATCGTGCTGATCGGCACCTCCGCATCCGGTCTCGGCGACGTCCGCGCCACGCCGATCGGGCAGGTGATGCCGGGCGTCGCGATCCAGGCGCAGATGATCGAACAGATCGTCTCGCAGGAGTTTCTCGAGCGACCGGACTGGGCGAACGGCTTCGAGATCGTAATGACGCTGCTGCTCGGCTCGCTGGTCGCAGCGTTGGTGCTGATCGCCGGCGCGCGGTTCTCGCTGATCGCCTGCGCCCTGGTGTTCGTCGGCGCGATCGGGGGCTCGTGGATCGCGTTCTCGCACTTCCGGCTGCTGATCGATCCGGTGTATCCGTCGCTGGCGACGCTATTGACCTACATCGCGGTCGAGCGTGTGCTGCACACCGCATCGGACCGCGAGAAGAAGTTCGTGCGCCAGGCGTTCGGCCAGTATCTGGCGCCGGATCTGCTCGCCCAGCTCGAACGCACGCCGGACGGCCTGCGGCTCGGCGGCGAGCAGCGCGAGCTGAGCGTGATGTTCATGGACGTCCGCGGATTCACACCGATTTCCGAGGCGCTGAACGCGACCGAGCTGGTGGATTTCATCAACACGCTGCTGTCGCCGCTATCAGATGCGATCCAGGACGAGCTCGGCACCATCGACAAGTATATCGGCGACTCGATCATGGCGTTCTGGAATGCGCCGGTCGACGTGCCGGATCACGCGCTACGTGCCTGCCACGCCGCGTTGAAGATGCGCGGCATCGTCGAACAGCTCAACGACAGCGATGCGTTCGGGTTCGCTGCCCGCGGCTTCGCCGATCCGGTGGTGCGGATCGGCATCGGCCTCAACACCGGCACGGCCTGCGTCGGCAACATGGGCTCGTCGCGGCGGTTCAACTATTCGGCGATGGGCGATGTGGTGAACGTCGCGGCGCGGATCGAGAGCGCCTCGAAAGAATTCGGCACCGATCTGTTGGTGTCCGAAGAAGTGGCGCGCGCCGCGCCGAAGCTGGCGCTGCTCGAAGCCGGCGAGATCAGGCTGAAAGGCAAGTCGCACCCGGCGCGGCTTTTTGCGCTTGCCGGCGACGAGGCGTTCGCGGCATCGGACGCCTTCACCGAATTGCAGCGGCTGCATCGCGATCTGCTCGATGCGCTTGCCGCTGGTGACGGAGCGCGTGCGCAGACGATGGTGGCCGCGTGCCGCGCCTTGGCGCCTGCGGCGGTCGCCGGATTGTACGATCACTTTGCCCGGCGCGCTGCGGCGTTGGCCGACGTGGCTCGGCCGGTGCTGGACCGCGCCGGCGGTTAGCGACGAAACGGCAGTTACTCTGCCGCCGGGCTGAACGAGATCTGCTGGCGGATCGGATCGGCGCAGGGCAGGGTGAAGCGGAACAGCGTGCCGCCACCCGGCGCCGGCTCTGCCTTGATCGAGCCGCCATGCGCCTGGATGATGGTCTGCGAGATCGACAGACCGATGCCCATGCCGTCCGCCTTGGTGGTCGCGAACGGCTGGAAGATCCGCTCGGCGATCAGCGCGTCGAGACCCGGGCCGCTGTCGGCGACCACCACTTCCACCATGTCGTCTTCGACCAGCCGGCTGCCGATCGTCAGCTTGCGCTCGCGCTGATCGCGCATCGCTTCGAACGCGTTGCGGATCAAATTGAGGAACACCTGCTGCACCTGCACCTTGTCGACCAGCACCCGGTCGAACGCGGGATCGAGCGACAGTGCGACGTCGACCGGCCGGTCGCGGGTCAGCACCGAGGCGAGGGCGAGGGCATCTTCGGCGATCGCGCGCAGGCTCTCGATGGTCTTGTCGGTCTCGCCCCGGCCGACGAATTCGCGCAGCCGCTGGATCACCGCGCCGGCGCGCAGCGTCTGCTGGGCGGCCTTGTCGAGCGCGGTGCTGATCTTGCTCTTGTCGGGGTGGCTGCTGGCTTCGATCAGTCGCCGCGAGCCTTGCACGTAGTTGGTGACGGCGGCGAGCGGCTGGTTGAGTTCGTGGGCCAGTGCGCTCGACATCTCGCCCATGGTGCTGAGGCGGGCGACCCGCAGCAATTCGGCCTGCAGCGCCTGCAGCCGCTGGTCGGCCTCCTGCTGCCGTGTCACTGCGCGCTGATGTTCGAGCAGGAATGCGGCGATCGCCGCGCTGCCGACCGCGAGGATCAAGAGGCACGCAGTGATCAGCGCCGCGGCCAGGCTTTCACGATCGTGCTTCGACAGCCGCTGGATCAGCAGCGCCTGTTCGGCGCGGGTCAGCACCGACAGGCTGGTCTCGATCCGCTCGGTCAGGCGGTCGACGCGGGCCTGCTCCAGAATATCAAGGGCCTCGCGCATCCGCTCGGGGCCGAGTTCGACGACGCGGCCGAGCTGCGCCATCCGCATGTCTGTCAGCAGCCTGAGCTCATCGATATGGGCGATCTGCTCCGGGTTGTCGGCGAGCACCGCGCGCAGCCCGTCGAGCCGGGCGGCGAGCGCGTCGCGGGCGCGGATGTAACTGTCACGATAGGTTTCGATACCTGTCAGCAGAAAGCCGCGCTCGCTGGTCTCGGCTTCGAGCACGGCCTGCTGGATCGCGGAGATCGCCAGCAACGCCTTGTTGGTTTGTTGCACCCAGGCAAAGCTGTCGCGGAGCCGCACCAGGTTGAGCACCAGCGCGCCGGCGATGACGATGAACAACAGCAAGGTCGCGCCGAGCAGCCACGGCGCGAGAAATGTTCTTGATAACGATTTTCGAGTCATCGGCACTCACGCAATCACGACCGGGATACCCTAAAGCAAATCCGGAGCGGATTGAATCGCATCAGCTCTGTAGATTTGGTCTAGGGACGCAGTTCTGGTGTGCGATTTCGTCGCTGATGATCGATAAATTAGACGAAAGGCGAAGTTACGAGGCTGGTGAGTGGTGGTGTTGCAACTCGGGGGCAGGAGCCGATCACAGCTCGTTCAGGAGTTCGGCGATGCGGTCCCAGGTTTGGTCGTGCAGCGTCCTGGTTCGCTCGAAGCTCGCTTTGATGGTTTTCAGGGCCTTGTCGCTCGTGGTCGAGAACGTGCCGAGCCGGACCTGTTCCGAGGCGATCCGGCTGACGGTGATATCGAGATCGCGCTTGGCCTGATCGATCGCCGCCCGCGATTCCTGACGCAGCCGCTCCAGCGAGGCCTGGATTGCCGCACTGCGTTGCTGCGGTTTGCCGTCTGCCGGCTCTTCATCCGAGGCTGCACGGGCGCCGCAGCGGGCGAACAGGAACGACCGGATTTCCTCGTCGGCCTTGGCCCATTCGTCGGACAGCCGGGCGAGGGTGATTTCGGCAATCTGCGGCGGAACCGAGGGATGCGCCGACAACGCGTCGAGCCGCTCGGCGAATATGGTCCGGATCGACAGCAGTTCCGCGACCGCGCGATGCGCGTCCGTTCGGCCGTTGCCGTCCAGATGCGTCGCCCATCGGCCGAGCGAGGAGGCAAGCAGATCGATCTCGTCGCGCTTTTGCCGGATCCAGATCACTTCGTTGCTCTCGCTCGCTCTCACGGACATTTCAGACCTTCGACCTTCATTCCGAGGATGCTCCGGTCGCCGTGCGGGCAACCGTGATCGGAGCCGTCCTCCATCAAACCGCCTAAATAGAACGATAACGTTTTGTTTTTAAGAAGTCGATCGGGATGTTCCCGGACAAGCCGGCGATCGTCGTGTAGCTATGGGGCGGGAGCCGGTTATAATGCGTCCAACTGGTGATGACCGGAGGCAACGCGAACAATGTTGAAGTCAGCAGCGCAGAAGACCGCTGCAAAGGAACGCACCACCAAATCCCGCGGAGGGCGCCCGACGCGCACCGCCGCTCTTCAGCGTGACCTCCGATTGCTCGACGTGGCCACCCGCTTGTTCATGGAGCGCGGGTTCGACGCCACCACGATCGACGCGGTGGCCGAAGAGGCGCGGGTCTCCAAGCTGACCGTGTATTCGCGCTACACCGACAAGCGAGGCTTGTTCGAAGCGGCGCTGCGGCGGGAGATCGAGCGCTGGATGGCGCCGCTGGCGCGCGGCGTCGAGGAGCGCCGCAACAATCCTGCGAACGGATCGCTGGAGAGCTGGTTCGTCGGCATCGGCCGTGAGGTGCAGGAGATTGGTACCTCGGCGGAAGTCACCGCGATCATGCGGACGCTGTCATTCCAGGCGGCGAATTTCCCTGAACTGGCGCGGCTTGCGCACGAGGAGGGGTGGGCGCACGCGGTCGCGACCCTGGCACGCTTGTTTGATCATCTCTCAGAGCAGGGGTTGGTCCGTGTTCCGGACAGCGTGGTGGCGGCCGAGACGTTCCTCAACATCGTGGTTGGTCCGCTGACCCGGCTGACGATGTTCGGCATACCGATCGACGAAAAGAACCGCGAACGACAGCTGCGCCTTGCGGTCAAGCTGTTCCTTAACGGCATCAGGCCGAATTCGGCTGGATAGCTTTTGCCGGCCGCCGGCTTACCGAGCGCGGCGGGGCACGGTGTGTGCTCGCGCACGCCGTGTGTCTCACCGGCCGGAGAGGCGCTAAGCGCCGCGCCTCCGAGCGATCAGCTCATCGTGATCGTCCGGGCTGCGCGTCCGATCCGCCCTGCGGATTGGCCGTAGGCGGTCGAGCGGGCCGCCGAATCTCTAATCCCTTCACCGTCGCGACCGTGTTCACGCCGTCCGTCCTGTGGACCGGTTGACGGCACCCATCGGTTCACCGTTTGACAAAACGAAACGAACTGGTATCGTATCGTTGTGGCGCCCCAGCGCCTCGTGGCTCGCCAGATGGCCGGACTCCCGCCACCGTCGAGGGGCCACGCGCGACCGATCACCTGCCGCCCCATGTGATCGGTCGCGCTTCTTGTTTTCGTTGCGGCGGGCGTCACCTCTCTGCTGCCCAGCGGCCGGAGCCGAACCGATGCGTACCGCACTCCTCACCGCGTTTTTTCTCAGTCTGTCGATGGCGCCGCCGACCGCCGCGCGTGCCGCAGCCGACAGCGCGCCGATGGCGGGCCCCGCGGCCGGCGAAGCGGCGCCCGCAGACGGCCGGGGTGAGGGGAAACTGGATATGGTGCGGAGCGCCCCGGTGTCGCTGGGGCAGGCGATCGGCATTGCCGAGAAGCGCCATCCTGGGACCAAGAGCCTCCGGATTGAAACGGACGTCATCGCCGAGGGACTGGTTTATCGCGTTCGCGCGGCGCGCGACGGGCAGGTGTGGGAGAGTGTCGTGTCGGCGATCTCCGGCACGGTTCTGAGCGATCAGCTGTCACCTGCGCGCGCCGATGCCGATGGTGATGAACGGGCCGAGATGGCGACGCTCGAGGCGGTCGGCCCCGGCATGTCAGAGGCTGTCGCGGTTGCCGAACGCTCGACCCGTGGCCGTGCCGTGCTCGGCGAATTGCAGATCGAGCGGGGCAAGCTGAAATTCGTCGTCGTGGTACTTGCCGGCGATGATTTCAAAGAGGTCGTCCTGGAGCCGCCGGGCGCGCGCCTGCGCCGGCCGCCATCGCTGCCGCCGAGCGCGTCGCCCGATCGTCGTCAGCCGCATGCACCGGGGATCAAGGAGCCGTCATGACTGGCGCCTCGATTTCGGCGCTTGCCGCGCTCGCCGGCTCGGCGATCGGCGGACTGGCCTCTTTGGCTACGGCGTGGCTGACGCAGAGCCACCAGGAGCAGACCGCGCGCATCGCGCAGGAGAACACTCGCCGCGAGCGGATCTTCGGCGAGTTCATCGACCAGGCGTCCAAACTCTATGTCGATGCGCTGGTGAATTCGCTCGACGATCCGACCAAGATGATCGGCATCTACGCAGTGATCGGCAAGCTGCGGCTGTTCGCTGCAGCGGAAACGATTCACGAGGCCGAGCGGGTGATCGAAGCGATCGTCGAGATCTACTTCCGCCCGCCGGTGGATCTGCACGACCGCAAGATGCTCGACGTCGATAAGTACGATCTGCTGCAGCCGTTCGCCGAGGCCTGCCGCCGGGAGCTGTTCCTCGCATCGCCAGCGCGCCGCCCACCGACCCGAACGGCTCGCGCGGCGTACTGATTGGGTACGCAAAGCCCGAGCTGACGATCTCGGTAGGCTGTTGCGTCGCCGCGATCATCGCACAGGCGCGTAACTCGTCGATCTTGCATCCATCGCCCCAACCGTCGCCGAACAAGCGGCGCGTGGTTTCGCAGTCATGAGCGTTTCCGCTCTTCGCGAAGCACGCTTCTGATTGCGGATTTGCGCTCCTGACATCCCAGTCCGAGCCGCGCGCCACCCGTAAATCTCAGCTTACCGTCCGCGCGTCCGAATGGGTGAAGGTGACGTCCATCTGGACGTTTGGCGGTTCAACGATCCTTTCCGGCGCGAATTTGAAGATGCAGGGCCGACAGAAAAGTTCGGCGCAACGACACGCCATTGCCCAGAAAGGCAAACGTCCATGTCCGGTATCGTTCTTTCCAACGCCGTCCGCCAAAATCTTTCTTCGCTCCAGGCCACGGCTGACTTGCTCGCCACCACCCAAAGCCGCCTCTCGTCCGGCAAGAAGGTGAACACGGCGCTCGACAATCCGACCAACTTCTTCACCGCTGCTTCGCTCGACAGCCGCGCCAGCGACATCAACAACCTGCTCGATGGCATCGGCAACGGCGTGCAGATCCTGCAGGCCGCCAACACCGGTATCACCTCGCTGAACAAGCTGGTGGACAGCGCCAAGTCGATCGCCAACCAGGCTCTGCAGACCGTCGCTGGCTACGCCACCAAGTCGAACGTGTCGGCGACCATCTCCGGCGCCACTGCTGACGACCTCCGCGGCACCCAGAGCTTCAGCAACGCCGTTGCCAGCAGCAACGTGGTGTTCGACGGCACCGCCGGCGGCACCACCACTGCCTCCGCCACCGACCTGCTGGGCGGCATTGCCGTCAGCATCGCTGCGGCGACCGCCGTCACCGTCGTCGGTGCCGCCGACAACACCGCACTCGGCAGTGCGCTGACCATCGGCACTGCCAGCGGCCCGGCGACCACCACCAGCAAGATCAGCGATCTGACCAACGGTCTGACCGCGACTGCGACCGGCCCTGCTTCCGGCGACGCGATCACCGTCAACGGCAAGACCATCACCTTCACTACCGCTGGTACGGCGAAGGCGGACTCCGAAGGCAACTACACGATCGGCCTCGATCAGGACCTGACGGCCCTGACCAAGACCATCGACGCGATGAACAACAACACGACCAACGCGTCGACCGTCACCGGCGGCAAGCTGGAGTTGCACTCGGGCACCAACAGCCCGCTCACCATCAGCGACAACGCTGGCGGCGCGGTGCTGGCCAAGCTCGGCCTGGGCGGCTCGACCCAGTTCAAGGTCGACACCGCGGCGGCCACCAGCGCGGCGGCGAACATCTCGGGCACGACCCAGCTGTTCAACAGCCACGGTGGTCTGTCTTCGACCGCGATTGCTGACGGCACCACGCTGTCGGTGAACGGCAAGACCATCACCTTCAAGACCTCCGATGCCCCGCAGGGTAACAACATTGCCTCCGGCACTGGCGTTCTCGGCCGCATCGGCACCGACGGCAACGGCAACTCGACGATCTATCTCGGCAACCAGAGCAACTTCACCAACGCGACCGTGGGTGACGTTCTGACCGCGATCGATCTCGCAAATGGCGTGAAGTCGGCTTCGATCTCGAACGGCGTGGCGACGATCTCGACCAGCGCCGGCCAGACCCCGTCGTCTGTCTCCGGTGGCATCGTCACCATCAACAGCTCGTCGGGCGCCGACCTCAATCTGACCGGTCCGACCGATCTGCTCAAGAACCTCGGCCTGACCACTGCGACCGGCTCGGGCCCGCTGACCCTGACCAAGCAGCGCACCACCGACGGCACCACGCTGGGTACGCTGATCCAGGACGGCTCGACCCTGAACGTGAACGGCCACACCATCACGTTCAAGAACGCAGCGGTGCCGAGCGCCTCTGCATCGCACACCGGCATTTCCGGCAACGTCGAAACCGACGGCAACGGCAACTCGACGGTGTACCTGCAGAAGGGCACCCTCGACGACGTGCTGAAGGCGGTCGACCTCGCCACCGGCGTGCGTAAGGCGACCCTGGGCAATGCCGGCGCGGTGATCTCCACCGCGAGCGGTGCGGCCAACTCGTCGATCACCAGCGGCATGCTGAAGCTCTCGACTGGTCTGCAGTCCGACCTCAGCATCACCGGCACCGGCAACGCGATGTCGGCGCTCGGCCTGACCGGCCCGAGCGGCACCGACAGCTCGTTCTCCGCGACCCGCGGTGCGAGCGCCGGCAGCCTGAACGGCAAGACGCTGAGCTTCACCTCCTTCAACGGCGGTGCGGGCGTCAACGTCACGTTCGGTGATGGCACCAACGGCACCGTCAAGTCGCTGGCCCAGCTCAACGTCGCGCTGGCCGCCAACAACATGTCGGCGTCGATCGACAACGCCACCGGCAAGCTGACGATCTCGACCTCCAACGACTACGCTTCCCACACCATGGGCGGCAACGAAGGTGGCGTGCTCGGCGGCACTGCGCTGACCACGCTGACCTTCACGACGCCTCAGGCGCCGGTCGCGGACGTCAACGCGCAGAACACCCGCGCGGGCCTGGTCAAGCAGTTCAACGACATCCTGAACCAGATCAAGACCACGGCTCAGGATGCTTCGTTCAACGGCGTCAACCTGCTGAACGGCGACAACCTGAAGCTGGTGTTCAACGAAACCGGCAAGTCGACGATCTCGATCCAGGGCGTCACCTTCGACCCGACCGGCCTCGGTCTGTCGAACCTGAGCTCGGGCGTCGACTTCATCGACAACAACGCCACCAACGCCGTGCTGACCAAGCTGAGCACCGCCTCGACCACGCTGCGGTCGCAGGCCTCGGCGTTCGGTTCGAACCTGTCGGTGGTGCAGGCGCGTCAGGACTTCTCGAAGAGCCTGATCAACGTGCTGCAGACCGGATCGGCCAACCTGACGCTGGCTGACACCAACGAGGAAGCGGCGAACAGCCAGGCGCTGTCGACCCGTCAGTCGATCGCGGTGTCGGCGCTGTCGCTGGCCAACCAGTCGCAGCAGGGCGTCCTGCAGTTGCTGCGCTAACGACAACGAACGGGCCGGCGGCGGAAACGTCGCCGGCCTGTTCTTCTTCTAAATCCAGGAGAGACCAGATGCCGTTGACCGAGATGACCGAACTCCTCGCCGCCAAGTCGCCGCGGCGGAAGGGGTCATCCGGACTGAAGATCACGTTGAAGCCGTTCGAGCGCATCGAAATCGGCGGTCTGACGCTGGTCAACGGATGGACGGAATCGTCGACCTTCTCGATCGAAGGCATTGCGCCGGTGCTGCGCCAGGCCAACACCATTCTGGAAGACCGCGCCGACACCGCTCTGAGGCAGGTGTATCTGCGGCTTCAGAAACTCTATCTGCGCCGCGATGGCGCAACCATCGAATCCTATTTAGAAGCGGCCGAGCGCCTGCTGGCGGAGATGCCCGCGGCTGCGCAGGCCGTCGACAAGGCTGGCAAGGCGATCGCTGAAGATCGGCTTTATGCCGCGCTGAAGGTGTATCGCGATCTGCTCGACGAGACCGACCCCAGTTGGTCGGCAGACGAATCCGAGCCGGCTCCGATCAAGCAGGGCACGCGCGAGGTTCAGCCCTCGGTCGAATTCGTCCGCGATCGCCGCCGCTATCGTGCTGGTCAGTCGCGCAGCCATGCAGGGTAGCTCTGCATCACCAAAAGTGGGGATGACGACTCTCTCGAGCCCGCTCTAGCTTCCCGTAAATTTACGAGGTCTCGCGCGATTCGGCTCTGCGCGGAGACGTTTCAAGAACCGGTCAGACATTCGCACATCATGTTGGGCTCGCAGCTATCGAAGATCATCAAAGGGGTCGGCATCAGCGCCCTCGTGATCGATCGCGACGGCAAGATTCTCGAGTCCAGCGAAGAGACCGGCGCGCCCGCCACGTCGAAGGCGAAGAGCAAGCTCGGCAAGAGCTATTTCGATGCCTGCATCCGGCCGGATCGGCATTCGCTGGAGCTGCTGCGCGGCTTCAAGAGCCTCGCCGAGAAGAGCATCGACTTCTTCTCGACAGTGAGTTGGCGCGAGGAAGACGGCGAGCGGAAGCACTTTCTGATCGTCGCGACGCCGAGCGAGGATGATCCCGACGCGATCGTGGTGCTGCACATCGACCTGTCGGTGCTGCTCGGCGGCCGACAGGAGCTGTCGGCGCTGATGATCGGGCAGGGCGCTGCCGCCGCAGCTCAAGCCGAAGCTGCGATGATTGGGGCGGTGCGCGGTGCGATCGTCGAGGCGCTCGCTGCCTCGCATGACCGCACGCCGACGCTGACGATTCCCAAGCCGCCGGTCGCAGACCACAACGTGTTCAGCGAGCTGACGCCGTCGCAATTGGAGCTGCTGCCCTATCTCGCCAGCGGCAAAAGCAATCGTCAGATCGCCAAAGAACGCGACATGAGCGAGTTCACCATCAAGTCGCAGGTGGCGGGCATCATTCAAAAGCTCAACGTCGCCAACCGGACCCAGGCGGCGCTGCTCGCGATGCGCAACAGCGAAGCGCTCGGCATGCGCAGGCCCGCCTAAGCGGCGCGACAGAAAACGCGGGCTAGTCGTCCGCTCGTCCGTTGGCGCGCCGTTCTTCCTTCTTACTCCACGTCGGCGATTCCAAGCGGGCGATGCGCGGCGAGTTGCGCGTGGTGCGGCCGCGACGCGCGGGTGTGGCAAATCGTCCGAGTTGATTTTCAATCGCGTCAGATGTTGTTCGACCTCGGAGTGCGGGCACGCGTCCGTGGCGTGGGCTGTCGCAGTGGGGACTGGTGACGATCGTGAGTGACGCTTCTCGGATCGACGACGCTGTACGCGTCATGGTCGAGACGCTCGACGCGGTTTCGGTCCACACCGTGGTGCTTGGCGGCGATGGCCGCTGCATCAGCATCTCGCCCTGCGCCGAGACGCTGTTGTCGAACGGCTCGCCGCTCACCGTGCAGATGGAGCGGCTGCGCCGCAGCAAGACCTCGAGCGCGGTTGCCGAATGCCCGCGGCTCGGAAGTGCGGTCGACATCGACCTTGATCTGCAGCCGTGCATCGACTGCGTCACGCGCCGCAACGCCAGTGCGCCGTGCCTCGGCAGTTGCGCGATCTCGATCTCCGGCCCAAACGATGCTGCCATCCATCTGCGGCTGACGTCGATCCCTCCCGCGGACCAGCAGGCGTTGACCGGTGCAGCCGCGATGGCGGTGATCCGGCCGCTGACGGTGCAGCATTCGGCAGAGTTGCTCCCCGACATCGCCGTGCTGCTGACTGCGGCCGAGCGCGAGGTCGCGACCGAACTCCTCAGCGGCCGGCGGCCTGCCGAGATCGCACAGCTTCGCGGCGTCTCGATCGGCACGATCCGGTCGCAGATCAAGCGCATCTACGCCAAGCTCGGCGTTTCGGGCCTGGTCGAGTTCATCGCCCGCGCACGGCGGTGACGCGCACACCAGACTGAATTGGACGATCTCTCAGCCGGCGCGGGTTTCGCGGCGGAACGCGCCGGGGCTGCGCGCCATCCATTTGCGGAATGCGCGGTGGAACGCGCTGGGTTCGGCGAAGCCGAGATCGGCCGCGATGTCGCCGACCGGCTTTTCGTTCTCGGCGAGCCAGCGGATCGCAAGCGCACGGCGGATCTCGTCCTTGATGGTCTGGTAGGTTTGCCCTTCGGCGCGCAGCCGGCGGCGCAGTGTCGAGGCCGGGATCTTCATCTGCTTCGCCAGCGTCTCGAAGTTCGGCCACGCGGTCGGCGGCTTGGCGCGCAGCGTGGTGCGGATCGCTGCGGTGAGGGTGGCGTCGTGGCGATAGCGCACCAGGATGTTGGCCGGCGCCAGCCGCAGAAACTCCTTCAGCGCCCGCTCGGTGCGCGTGGTGCGCAGATCGAGATAGCTGGCGTCGAACGCCAGTGCGCTTTGCGGCTGACCGAACCGCACCGGCGCGCCGAAGAACGAGCGATAGTCGGCGGCCACGGCCGGCGGGCCGCAGGCGAAATCGACCCGGCGCAGCGGCAGCCGACGGCCGACCAGCCAGCAGGCGATGCCGTGCACCACGATCCAGAAGGTGCGATAGGCGAAGGCCGAGCGCGGCGCAGTTTTGTCGTGGAGCACGATGCGGGCGAGGCCGCCCTCGACCCGCAGCTCGCCGTAAGGATCGTCCAGCGCCACCTTCAGGAACCGCAGCGCGCGGTTCAGGGCCTGCCGCAGCGTACTGGCGTTCAGCACCGCGTGGCACAGCAGCGTGAACGAGCCGGGCCGCATCGGCCGCCCGCCGAGGCCGAAGAACTCGTCGTCCATCGCCGCAGCCACCGCCAGCCACAGCGCGCCGAACTGCGCTGCCGACACGCGCTCGCGGACCACCTCGGGCAGGCCGGCGGCCGCGAACACCGGGCCGGGCGCAACGCCGGCCCGGTGCAGGCAGTCGGCGACCTCTTCCACGAACAGGGGCGCGATCGTCCGCCGCTCCATTCGTCCGCTCCTTCCTCAAAAGTGGCAAAACCGATCACAAATCTAGGTCAGTTTGGTCCTAGAAAGCCACAGGGCTCCGCCGCTTAATCCGCGGCCGTGAATCCATTCGCGTCAGCCCCTCGTGCCAACAACGAGGGCAGGGGAAGAAACACCATGAGCAACACCCATCCTGCGGTCGCAGCCATTGAAGATTATGCCGACGTCCTGGCGCGGTTCCGCCGCGAGGACCTCGAAGCCCTGTTCGACGGCAACTTCGCGACCGGCATCAACGTCTGCATCGAATGCTGCGACCGTCACGTCGCCGGCGGCGGCACGGCACTGGATTGGGAGAGCCAGGACGGCCGCACCGCGTCCTTCAGCTTTGCCGAGATGAAGGACTATGCGGCCCGCGTCGCCAATCTGCTGGTCGCGCAGGGCGTGAAGCCCGGCGACGTCGTCGCCGGCATGCTGCCGCGGACGCCCGAACTGCTGGCGCTGATCCTCGGCACCTGGCGCGCCGGCGCGGTGTATCAGCCGCTGTTCACCGCTTTCGGTCCGAAGGCGATCGAACACCGCGTCAAGATGAGCGCCGCCAAGCTGGTGGTCACCGATCTGGCCAACCGCGCCAAGCTCGCCGACGTCGCCGATTGCCCGACCGTGGCGATCGTGCTCCGGCCCGGCGAGACCGCGCCGCTCGGCGATCTCGATTTCCATGCCGAGATAGCGGCGCAATCGACCGAATTCGCGCCGGTGCTGCGCAAGGGCACCGACCTGTTCCTGATGATGTCGACCTCCGGCACCACCGGTCTGCCGAAGGGCGTGCCGGTGCCGATCAACGCGCTGCCGGCGTTCTATTCGTACATCCGTGATGCGGTCGATCTGCGCGCGGGCGACATCTTCTGGAACATCGCCGATCCGGGCTGGGCCTATGGCTTGTACTACGCGGTCACTGGCCCGCTGCTGCACGGCCACGCCACCACCTTCTACGACGGTCCGTTCACCGCCGAGAGCACCTATAGCCTGATCAAGCGCCGCGGCATTACCAACCTCGCCGGTGCGCCGACCGCGTATCGGCTGCTGATCGCAGCGGGTCCGGAAGCGGCGGCGCCGGTGAAGGGCCAGCTCCGCGTCGTCTCTAGCGCCGGCGAGCCGCTCAATCCCGAAGTGATCCGCTGGTTTGCCGAGCATCTCGCCGCGCCGATCCACGATCATTACGGCCAGACCGAACTCGGCATGGTGGTCAACAATCATCACCGCCTGCGCCACACCGTGCATCCGGGTTCCGCCGGGCTCGCGATGCCGGGCTTCCGCGTCGCGGTGCTCGACGAGCACAGCAACGAACTGCCGCCGAACGTCCCGGGCGTGCTCAGCGTCGATTTGAAGCGTTCGCCGCTGATGTGGTTCTCCGGCTACTGGCAGCAGGAGACGCCGGCGATCGAAGGCGGTTACTACCGCACCGGCGACACCGTCGAACTGGAGCCGGATGGGTCGATCAGCTTCGTCGGCCGGGCCGACGACGTCATCACCTCGTCGGGCTATCGCATCGGTCCGTTCGACGTCGAGAGCGCGCTGATCGAGCACGCCGCGGTGATCGAGGCGGCGGTGATCGGCAAGCCCGATCCCGAGCGCACCGAGATCGTCAAAGCCTATGTGGTGCTCGCCAAGGACGTGACGCCGAGCGAGGCGCTGGCCGAGGAGCTGCGGCAATACGTCAAGAAGCGGCTCTCCGCGCACGCCTATCCGCGCGAGATCGAATTCCTGGAGCAGCTCCCGAAGACGCCGAGCGGCAAGCTGCAGCGCTTCATTCTGCGCAAGCGCGACACTGAACCCGCGAGCACGACCCAGGGCTCTTCTTCTGCAGCTTGAGAGACGGATTGTATCATCATGAACATTACTGATCGCGTTTTCCTGGTCACTGGCGCTGCCTCCGGTCTCGGCGCTGCCACCGCCCGTACGCTGGTCGCCGGCGGTGCCAAGGTGGTCGGCCTCGATCTCAACGCCGAAGCCGGCGCCAAGCTCGAACAGGAGCTCGGTGCGAGCTTCCGCTTTCTCGCCACCGACGTCACCAAAGCCGAGGATGCCGAGGCGGCGGTGAAGCTCGCCCAAGATGTGTTCGGTCACGTCAACGGGCTGGTGAACTGCGCCGGCGTGGCGCCGGGCGAGAAGGTGCTCGGCCGCAACGGTCCGCACAAGCTCGACAGCTTCGCCCGGGCGATTACCATCAACCTGATCGGCAGCTTCAACATGATCCGGCTCGCCGCCGAGGCGATGAGCAAGGAACAGCCGGACGCCGAAGGCGAGCGCGGCGTCATCATCAACACCGCGTCGGTCGCAGCGTTCGACGGCCAGATCGGGCAGGCGGCCTACTCGGCGTCCAAGGGCGGCGTCGCCGCGATGACGCTGCCGATCGCGCGCGAATTGGCACAGCACGGCATTCGCGTCGTGACGATCGCACCCGGCATCTTCGAAACGCCGATGATGGCCGGGATGCCGCAGCCGGTGCAGGATGCGCTCGGCAAGAGCGTGCCGTTCCCGCCGCGGCTCGGCCGGCCGGCCGAATATGCCGCGCTGGTGAAGGCGATCTGCGAGAATACGATGCTGAACGGCGAGGTGATCCGCCTCGACGGTGCACTGCGGATGGCGCCGCGCTAAGGCGCGGCGGTTTCTCTATCGTCTCGATCAAACAAACCAAGATGCAGGGAGAACTCCCATGACCCACGATCCTATCGTTATCGTCGGCTCCGCGCGCACCCCGATGGGCGGCTTTCAGGGCGAGCTGAAGGACGCCACCGCATCCCAGCTCGGCGCGGCTGCGATTTCGGCCGCGGTCGAGCGCGCCGGCCTGAAGCCGGATGCGATCGACGAAGTCGTGTTCGGCTGCGTGCTGCCGGCCGGCCAGGGCCAAGCCCCGGCGCGCCAGGCGTCGCTTGGCGCCGGCCTGCCGCTCTCGGCCGGCTGCACCACGGTCAACAAGATGTGCGGCTCCGGCATGAAGGCCGCGATGTTCGCGCATGATCTGTTGATCGCCGGCAGCGCCACCGTCGCAGTCGCCGGCGGCATGGAGAGCATGACCAACGCGCCGTATCTGCTCGACCGCGCGCGCGGCGGCTATCGCATGGGCCACGGCCGGGTGATCGACCACATGTTCCTCGACGGCCTGGAAGACGCCTACGACAAGGGGCGGCTGATGGGGACCTTCGCCGAGGACTGTGCGCAAAGCTATCAGTTCACCCGCGAGACTCAGGACAATTTCGCCATCACTTCGCTGACCCGTGCCCAGGCGGCGATCAAGGACGGTTCGTTCGCGCGCGAGATCACGCCGGTGACGATCAAGGCCGGCAAGTCGGAAGTCACCGTGACCACCGACGAGCAGCCGCTGAAGGCCAAGCTCGACAAGATCCCGACGCTGAAGCCGGCATTTCGCGAAGGCGGCACCGTGACGGCGGCGAACTCGTCGTCGATCTCAGACGGCGCTGCGGCGCTGGTGCTGATGCGCCGCTCCGAAGCCGACAAGCGCGGCCTGAAGCCGCTCGCGGCGATCGTCGGCCATTCCACTCACGCGCATGAGCCGGCGCTGTTCGCCACTGCGCCGATCGGCGCGATCCGCAAGCTCAGCGAACGCACCGGCTGGAATCTCGCCGACGTCGATCTGTTCGAAGTCAACGAGGCGTTCGCGGTGGTGGCGCTGGCGGCGATGCACGATCTCGGCCTGCCGCACGACAAGGTCAACGTCCATGGCGGCGCCTGCGCGCTCGGCCATCCGATCGGCGCCTCCGGTGCACGCGTGCTGGTGACGCTGCTGGCGGCGCTGGAGAAGCACGACCTCAAGCGCGGTATCGCCTCGCTGTGCATCGGCGGCGGCGAGGCCACCGCTGTCGCGGTCGAGCGGCTGTCGTGAGCGCATCATGATCTTGAACGAACTGCAGACCCAGATCCGCGACACCGCCCGCGACTTCGCGCGTGAGCGGCTCGCCCCGACCGCGGCGGCGCGCGACGCCGCGCATGCGTTTCCGCGCGCCGAACTGACCGAAATGGGCCAGCTCGGCTTTCTCGGCATGCTGGTGCCGGAAGCCTATGGCGGCTCTGAGACCGGCATGGTGGCCTATACGCTGGCGCTGGAGGAGATCGCCGCGGGCGATGGCGCGTGCTCGACCATCGTCAGCGTGCATTCCTCCGTCGGCTGCATGCCGATCCTGAAATTCGGCACCGACGAGCAGAAGCAGCGCTTCCTGCCCAAGCTCGCCAGCGGCGAGTGGATCGGCGGCTTCGCGCTGACCGAGCCGCAGGCGGGCTCGGACGCCTCGAACCTGCGCACCACCGCGCGCCGCGACGGCGATGCCTACGTCATTAACGGCGCCAAGCAGTTCATCACCTCGGGGCAGAACGGCCAGCTGATCATCCTGTTCGCCGTCACCGATCCGTCGGCCGGCAAGAAGGGCATCACCGCCTTCATCGTGCCGACCGATACGCCCGGCTACGAAGTGGTGCGGGTCGAGGACAAGCTCGGCCAGCATTCGTCCGACACCTGCCAGCTCGCCTTCAACGACATGCGGATTCCCGCCGACCTGCGGCTCGGCGCCGAAGGCGAGGGGCTGAAGATCGCGCTGTCGAATCTCGAAGGCGGCCGGATCGGTATCGCGTCGCAGGCGGTCGGCATGGCGCGCGCCGCGTTCGAGGCGGCTCGCGACTACGCGCGCGACCGCGTCACCTTCGGCAAGCCGATCATCGAGCATCAGGCGGTGGCGTTCCGGCTTGCCGACATGGCGACCCGCATCGCGGCCGCGCGGCAGATGGTGCTGCATGCCGCGAGCCTGCGCGAAGCCGGGCTGCCGTGCCTGACCGAAGCCTCGATGGCCAAGCTGTTCGCCTCCGAGACCGCCGAGGCGGTGTGCTCGTCGGCGATCCAGACGCTCGGCGGCTACGGTTACTTGAAGGACTTCCCGGTCGAGCGGATCTATCGCGACGTCCGCGTCTGCCAGATCTACGAAGGCACCAGCGACGTCCAGCGCATCGTGATCGCGCGCAATCTGTAAAGTAGTTCTGTTTCTGCCAACTACGATACGAGCGGCGTTCGGGAGACCCGCAAAGGGGGCAACATCAGGGGGAGGAGGCGCAAAGCGCTTTCTCGCACCATGCGCCGCGAGCGATCGTCTTCTCATTTCGGCAGGCTGACGGCGGCCGGGAGGACGACGGTCAGGATGCGCCGCGACGTTCATTTGGGATGAAGTGCAGTCTTCTGGGGCGGGCAACCATCGCATCTTGGTGTCGGCGATTCACGGACGCGGCCTGAATACTGAACCCGTCGTACAGCATGAATTGACACTCCCGCAGGCCCGCGTTAAACACAGTATAGATACCGTACGTACGGTATTGATATTGTGTTTAGATGGGGGCCGCGATGCAGACGACAGCAGCCGCGCAGGAGCGCTACACGCGTACGGCGATCTTTTTGCACTGGTGCATGACAGCAGTGATCGTCGGGCTGATCGGTCTTGGCTTCTACATGGGACAGCTGCCGCCTTCGCCCGAGAAGTATGCGCTCTACGAGCTGCACAAGTCGCTCGGTGTCGTGACGGTGCTGCTGCTGTTCGCACGCTTCATCTGGCGCGCCGCCAATACGCCGCCGGAGCTGCCGACAGCCTATTCGCAGCTACTCCGCACCGCCAGCCATCTCGGGCACTTTGCACTTTACGTGCTGATGTTCGCCGTGCCGGTCAGCGGCTGGGCGATGAGCGCTGCCTATGGTCGACCGGCGTCGCTGTTCGGCGTGCCGATTCCGCCGCCGGTCGCCAAGAGCGAGGATCTCGCCGAACTCTGGGGCACGATCCACTTCGCTCTCGGATCGGCGCTGGCGCTGGTGATCGCGGGGCACACGCTGTTCGCGCTCAAGCATCACTTCATCGACAAGGATGGGCTGCTGTGGCGAATGTGGGGCCGATGCCCCTGAGGACCCGCAGCGGAGGCGGACCGTCCAACGCCGCCGGACGGTCCGTCTCCCATCAGACGCGCCTTGTCGTCAGAAGGTGTGCGTGAGCCGGGCGGTGAAGTTGCGGCCGGGCTCCAGCAGCGGGTTGTACATCGACAGGCTGTAGGACCGGTTCACATAAGTCGACGCACTCGCATAGGAGGTGTCGAAGATGTTCTGCAGGCTGAGGTGCAGCTTGGTGTCGCCGAGTCGGCGCGAGACCAATACGCCGAGATCGAACGAGGCGTAGATGCTCGGCACCGCATAGGCACCAGTCGGGTATTCCTGCGTGGTGTTGATGCGGGTCTTGGCCGATGCCCAATCCACCGCGGCACCGACCGCGTAGCCGGAGCCGATCGGCGCGTATTGCACGCCGACACGTCCCTTCCACGGCGCAATGAACGGCAGCGGCGCATCGGTGTCGGTGTTGGTCGCCTGCAGCCACGCGGCATTGCCGTGCAGGTTGAAGGACGAAGTCGCTTGCCAGCGCCATTCGGCTTCGACGCCGTTCACGGTGGCATGGCCGACGTTCTGGCTCTGCGTCACCGATGCCCCGTTATAGTTGACGAACACCGACTGCAGGAAATTCGCGTAGTGGCTGTCGAACGCCGTCACCTTGAAGGTGGCGGTCGGGAAGTTGAGCTGGAAGCCGCCCTCGTAGGTGAGACCGGTCTCCGGCTTCAGCTCCGGATTCGGGATCGATGTGCCTGAGAACGCGAACAGCTCGGAATTGGTCGGATAGCGATACGAGGTGCCGACCGAGGCAAGCAAATCGAGGATCGGCGTCACGTGAACCGTGGCACCAATGCTGCCGGTCGGGGCGGTGGCGGTGACGTCGCTGTTCTGCCGAAGCACCGCGAGGGCTCTGGCCGAACTCACCGGAGACAGCTCCGAGGTGGTGTTGAACCAGTCGAAGCGCCCGCCCGCCGACAGCGTCAGCAGATCGATCGGCTTCCACTCGTGCAGCATGAACGCGCCGGCATTGGCCTGGGTGTTGTCTGGGCCGGTCTTGAACTCAGGCGTGATCGTCGAACTCGTCGCGGTCTGCCGCACCGACCACGACGTGCTGCCGGGACGCCATTCCTGGAAACCGTCGAAGCCGAACGTGGTCTTGAGTAAGCCCCAAGGCGCAGGATCCCACGGAATCACGCCCTGCACCCGGCCGCCGATCACCAGCGGGCCGCCGACATGGCTGACCGAGGAGGTGACGACGCCCGGCGTCGCGGTGTTCACCGTGGAGAGCTTGGTGTCGAAGTAATTGGCGTAGAACGAGCCTTCGACATGCTGGACCAGCTGATCGGTGAAGTCGCCGGCATAGGACAGCTTCGCCATGTGCACCTGGTTCGGCTGCTGCCGCACCTGCATATAGGGCCAGCCCGGCGCGCCGCCGACGCCACCGGCGCGGCCGTCTTCTTCCCAATAGTCGCGCAGCGTCAATTCGAAGCGCTGGTTGCTGGTCGGCGACCAGCCCAGTCGTAGATTGCCGCCGATGCTCTCGTAGTCGCTGTTCAGCGCCGGTCCGCTGGGCGTCTGATAATTGCCGCCCTTGCGGTAGCTGACGCCGCCGAGCACATCGAAGCCCATGCCGGCCGCCTGCGCCCATTCATAAGTGCTGAAGCCGTTGTCGACCGAGCTGTAGCCGGCCGAGAACCCGCCATGGGTGACGCGCCACGGGCCGAACGGATCGACCTGGGGACGGCGGGTGACGACGTTGACGAGCCCGGTCATCGCCTCGGAGCCGTACACCACCGAGGCGGGGCCGCGCACCACCTCGACCCGCTCGATCTCTTCGGGTGCGAAGTAGTTGAGCTGCAGCGTGTTGCGGCCGCGGAAGCGGTCGCCGTCGATATACATCGGCGAGCGCCAGTTGTTCGACGAGAAGCCGCGCAGATAGATCTGGCCGCCGATGCCGCCGGCGCGTGCGATCGACACGCCGGGCACGTTCTGCAAAATATCGAGCAGGCTGGTCGGACTGGTCTGTTCGATCTGCGCACGATCGACCACGGTGATGCTCTGCTGCGCGGTGTGCGGAATTCCGGGCTGCGGAAGCTTGCCCCCCATCGGCTTGAGCGAATTATCCGACGTCGCCGCTGCGGCCTGCTGAGCGGGCGCGGGCTTTGGCGCTTGCGCCGCGGCGCGGCGTGCACCGCGGCCGTCGTTCGACCGTGCCGCGCGTTGCGGCTTCGGTGGATTCGCCGATTCCACGCGCACTTCCGGCAACACATGGCGCGCGCGCGGCGTCGAGGTGTCGGCAGTCTGAGCCCGCGTCGCGGTGCTCGATCCTGCCGTCATCACGCAGGCCAGCGCGACGCTCAGTCCGCAGGTGGAAGCAAGAAGTCGGCTCCGTGCGGATTCGCGCGTGAATGCCCGTTGAATCATTTGGTGGCGTCCCCCAGTTCACGATTAGTGAACGGGTCCTTATCGAGTCGTCATCTCGACCACCACCATCCCCACGTTAGCGTTGCGCGCGATTACCACCATGCGCAGGCAAACTTCGACACATTACAAAATGCGATGTCCATTTATTCACGCGCGCGATTAGTAGCGCGCGCAACCGTACCAACTCAGTCTTGAGAGATTCTAGTCTCGAAGAGGAGGTTGCGTCCTTCGTGGATGTGTTTTGGTTTTGCGTTCTGTGTTTGGCCGCCTATGAACGGCGATGTCGTACGGGGCAAATCAGGAGAAACGCTGTGAGGTCGTCAACGTGATGCGGTCATCATTGCGATGGATGACACCCGCGGTCGCCGTGGTGATCTGTGTCTCGGCAATGGCAGGTTCGTCTCGGGCCGCTGAACTGACCGACCAGCGCGGACGGACTGTCGCCGTCACCACTCCGGCCCAGCGCGTCGTGTTTCTGCCGATGCCGGCGCCGTCCACCTATATGGCGATTGACCGCTCGGCTGCGCATGTCGCCGGGATGAATCCGGCATCGGCAACTGCCATGCGCGCCGGCATCCTCAGCCGCATCTTTCCGTCGTTCGATCAGATCCCGACTGGTATCACCCGCGGCGCCGGCGTAGTGCCGAATGTCGAGGCGATCATGGCGCTGCATCCGGACGCGGTGCTGCAATGGGCGACGTCGGGCGATGAGCCGATTGCGATGCTCGATCGCGCGGGGCTCACGGTGCTGGGCTTGCGCTATGGCGGCCAGGACGAGGTCGAGGGCGCGATCCTGATGATGGGGCGCCTTGCAGGGCAGGAGGCGCGTGCGGGCAGAATCGTCGAGCGATTGCGGCAGCGCCAGGACGTGCTCGCGACAACGTTCAGAGCAACGCCGGATGCTGAGCGGCCGCGGGTGCTGCACCTGTCACGCGCCTCGGATTCGTTCGCCGTCGCCGGTCGCGACACCTACACGGATTTCGTGATCCGTACTGCAGGCGGTCGCAACGCGGCCGGGGAGGTCGGCGGCAGTCGCACCGTGACGCTGGAGCAGCTGCTGGTGTGGAATCCGGATGTCATCCTGCTCGGCAATTTCGACACGGCGATGCCGGACGACCTGTATGGCGATCCGCGTCTGCAGGGCATCGCCGCGATCAAGCAGCGCCGGGTGTATCGTGTGCCGCTCGGCGGCTATCGCTGGGATCCGCCGAGCCACGAGTCGGCGCTGGCGTGGACATGGCTCGCGAAACTGCTGCATCCGGATCGGCTGACGACCGATCTGCGCACCGAGATGCGTGACTGGTACAGCTTCCTCTACAATCATGCGTTGGCCGATGCCGAGATCGACGCCATTCTGCAGACACCGCAGAACGGCGGTTCGGCCGGCTACGCGCGGTTTGCGGCGGTGCGATGAGTACGCTCGACACTGCCATGGTTCGATCCGGGCGCCCCGCCACATCCACTGTCGTTGTCGCTGCGCTTGTTTTCCTGCCGATCGCCACGGCGCTGCTCTGTCTGTCCGCCGGCCGCTATCAGGTGCCGACCACTCATGTGTTCGGCATTCTGCTGGACGAGCTGGTCGCTCGGTTCGGCCTCAATGCAGCGGACTGGTTGCCGGCGGGGTGGGGCACCGCGAGTTGGACGCCGACGGAGCGGATCGTCGTCACCACGGTGCGGCTACCACGGGTCTTGATGGCCGGCATCGCCGGAGCTGGCCTCGCGTTGTCGGGAGCGGTGCTGCAGGGCATGTTCCGCAATCCGCTGGTCGGTCCGCAGACCATCGGCGCCGCGTCCGGCGCGTCGCTCGGCGGCGTGGTTGCGATTCTGTTGTTCGGCTTCGGCTTGCCGGTGCATCTCGGCGCGTTTGCCGGTGCCGCAATCGCGCTCGCCGCGGTGCTGATCGTTCATCGCGGCGATGGTGTCTCACCGGTGCTGACACTGGTGCTCGCCGGCGTGGTGATCGGCGCATTCTGCAGCGCTTTGGTCGGGTTCGTCACCTTCATCGCCGATCCCGAGGTGAAGCTGCCCGGCATCGTATTCTGGCTGCTCGGCAGCTTTGCAGCGTCGAGCTGGCCGAACCTGATGCTGCTGGCGACGTGTACCATCCTGGGCGGCGGCGTGATGCTGGCGATGCGCTGGCGTGTCAACGTGCTGTCGCTCGGCGACGAGGAGGCGCGCACGCTGGGCGTCGAGCCCGGCCGCGACCGCGTGATCCTGCTGACCGCGACCTGTCTGGCGATCTCGGCGCAGGTCGCGGTCTCCGGCACGATCGGATGGGTCGGCCTGGTGATCCCTAATTTGGTGCGGATGGTGGTCGGCGCCGATCATCGCCGGCTGCTGCCGGTGTCGGCGGTGGCGGGCGCGGCGTTCCTGATGGCGGCCGATACGCTGGCGCGCGACCTGTCGGCGGCCGAAATTCCGGTCGGCATCGTTACCGCGATCGTCGGCACGCCGGTGTTCGCGTGGCTGCTGCGCCGACATGCGAGAGGACAGACGGCATGATCAGAGTGGAGCAGGCGGGGCATTGGTTTCGCCCGGAGCAATGGCTGTTTCGTGATCTGTCGTTCGCGGTCACCGAAGGTGAAGCCGCCGCGATCCTCGGGCCGAACGGCTGCGGCAAGACCACGTTGCTGCGCGCGCTCGCGAATACGCTGGCGTTGAAGCAGGGACGTATCAACGTCGACGGCATCGTGGGCGTGGTGCCGCAGGCGCTGCGTGGTGACGTCGGCTACCGGGTGATCGACATGGTGCTGCTCGGGCGCAGCCGCTATCTCGGCCGCTTCGGCGCGCCCGGCCGGCGCGATCTGTCCCGCGCCGAAGCCTGTCTCGATGCCGTGGGCATCGGCGATCTCGCCGAACGCCGCTACGACCGCCTCAGCGGCGGCCAGCGCCAGCTCGTTCTGTTCGCCCGCGCGCTCGCCGGCGATTGCCGGGTGCTGCTGCTCGACGAGCCGGCCTCGGCGCTCGATCTTGCCAATCAGGGCGTGGTGCTGCGGCTGATCCGCCGCCTCGTGCGCGACGACGGCATGACCGTGGTGTTCACCACGCATCATCCGGATCATGCGCTGGCTGTTGCTGACAAGGTGTTGATGATGGCGGGCGAACCGGTGTTCGGCCCCGCCGACCGTGTGCTCGACGAGGCCAATCTGGCGCGGCTCTATGGCGTGCCGGTGCGGCGTGTCACCATCGAGGCAGATGGCGAGCGCATCGAAGCGACCGTGCCGGTGCACCGGCTGACGGGCTTCGATGCGCCGCCACCCCGCTTATGATCGCGCGGTGGCTTGCGCCCAACGCAGGAAGCCGTCGAGGAACCGCGTCGTCGCCGGCATGAACCGGCTGCCGTGGTGATAGAACGGGTCGAGCGTCGAGACGATCAGTCGGCCCGGCGTGGTCACCCGGTCATCGTAAAGCAGCGCGCCGCCGGGATCACGGCCGTCGCGATCGTCCGGCACGGTGACGAGAGGCTGCGCACCATCCGGCGGAAACAGCACGCCGTGGATATGCCAGATCGTCGAGTCCGCAGGCACGTAATCGAATAGCTCGTGCTCCGGCGCAACGAACTGGTGCGGCGGCTTCTGCGCGGGATCGAGCCACCACCAGAAGTTTGTGGGACGCCCAGCGCTTCGCACGCCCGGCGCCCAGGTTTCCGCTTCGCTCTCGCCGAGCACCACCAGCGTGTTGCCGCGGGCGAGAAAGTCGGCCAGCAGCGGCCGGTGGCGGCGCATCACATCAGGATTGGTGCGATCGGGGATGATCAGCAGCGTCGGCTCGGCGAGATCGGCCGCCGTCAGCGCCGGCGCGTAGATCACGCGATCGAAACGGTCGCGGAAGCGGTCGCCGAAAATCGTCTCGTGATGATAGTACGTGCCGCTATCGAGCACTGCGACGGTCATGAGCGCGCCTCCACCAGCCAGGACATCAGCTGCGGCAGCAGGCGACGGGTCGAGTCGTCGCCGCCGAAGCTCCACAGATCATTGCCGCCGTGCATCAGCACCTCGCCGCGGCCGTGGCGATAGATGAAGTCGAGCGGTCGTGCCTCCGGCCCCATCGTGTGGATCACGGTCGCGCCTTCCGGTGGCATGTGCCAGGCATGGCCGTAGAAACCGGCGACGCCGCGCCGGAAGATGAGGTCGTCGAGCGCAACCCCGTCCCAGATCGGATGAGACTGGGTGCGGGCGATGGTGAGATCGGCGAGGCCGCCGCCGCCGAGCGGCTGCACCGGGGAGAGACCGGGCAGGAACGGGTGGGCGATGTGACCGCTGACGACCGCAATGCCGCCGGCGGCGACGTAATCGCCGAGCAGCGCCGTGTTGGCCTGCAGGAAGCGCTGATCCATGTGCATGCCGATCAGCAGCGCGTCTGCACCGTTCAGCAGTTCGGCGTCGAGCGCGTAGAGGTCGACGTCGCGGATGGTGCAGGGCAGGCCGCCGAGCCGTTCGGCCCAGCTTGCCGACGAGGTCTTGTGGCCGCAGGAGAACCGGATGATAGTTTTCATCACGTGCTCCAGGTCACAGCCGGTCGAACAGCGCGTCGGGCGACGCGGCCAGCACATCATCGGCGACGCTGCGCTTCAGCGCGGAGAGTTCGACATTCTCGACATCGCTGCGCGCGGCACCGCGGCCGATCAGCTCGAAGAACCGTTCCGGCACCACCCCCGGACGCAGCGCGACGCCGACGGTCTGCTCGCCCGTTGAAACCCGCCAGCTGTAGGACATGTCGGCGCCCGGACACAGCCGCGCGTGTGGCAGCGAGCGGTCGACGGTGTAGACGCCGCGCGTCACCGCGCGTGTGACGAACTCGAAAGCGTCACGCACACCCGGGCCGGGGTGACCGCTGATCACGGTGAGCTCCGAGCGTCGCAGGGGACGCTGCGGCGACAGCGCCGGCAGCATCAGGCGCAGCGCCTGAAACGTCACTGCGAGCATCGCAAGCGCGCTCTGGCCGTGATACGCGGCGACCATATCGAAATGAATGTCGATGAGATCTTCCTCGCCCTCGATGGTCAGCATCGGGCGGATCTCGGGAGGTGTCGTCATGATGAGTCTGTCTTCTCCGGCGTAAGTCACGCGAGATATCGCTTCGCGTATCAACAACGCTGGAGGGGCGGCAATCGGAGGTGCTCGCGTGGTGCGTGCAGCGGCTCCTGCAAATGCGCCTAACTACTTCGCCGGACACATCTCTTCGGCGCATTTAGAATAGCCGGAAAGTCGCAACATCAGGCGACGCAGCCGCATGCCTCGGTGCGGCGCGTACCAATCTCGCTGGTGATCTCATCCGGGCAGCTCGCGCCTGCGACAATGGCGCACAGGTGATCTGCGACGATCAAAAGATCGATCCGGGGTATGCGCCCGCTCGCGCGCGCTCCTGTCCCAATCTTCAGCCATTGCGTCCAACTCGGGTCAGGTGTTCGCAGTTGGTTCTTCCCCGGCGTTTGCGGCGGCGATGTCGCATCGGCTATGAGATCGGGTGGGGGCAGGAGAATCGCGGTCGCTGCACTCCCAGCTCTGTGACGTTGTCACCGCAACGTCAGGTTGATTGTGGGAGAACAGCCGCGATGGAAGCGACTCACCAGGATGGGTGATGCTGCCGGTCGGCGCCTGCGGCGACCGGAACGATCGAAAGGACCTGCAAAGATGAAATTGAGAATTGCTACTATCGCCGGGTTGGTTGTGCTGGGCAGCGGCTTCGCGGTCGCGCAGACCGACGTGATCGCGCAACGCAAGGCGATCCTGAAGCAGATGGGCGAGGCCACCAAGCCGATCGCCGCGATGCTGAAGGGCGAGGCGAAGTTCGACCAGGCGGTGGTGCAGAAGTCGCTGGCCGCGATCGCCGACGACTCCAAGAAGCTGCCGGCGCTGTTCCCGGCCGACTCCAAGACCGGTGGCGACACCGCGGCGCTGCCGAAGATCTGGGAAGACAAGGCGAAGTTCGACGACCTGTTCGCCAAGCTGGCCGCTGCGGCCACCGCGGCGCAGGGTACGATCAAGGATGAAGCCTCGCTCAAGGCGAACATCGGCGGCGTGCTCGGCAACTGCAAGTCGTGCCACGACGACTTCCGCGCCAAGAAGAGCTAAGACATGAACGAAGCGAGCGTCGTCGCCTGGGACGGGCCTACGCGCGTCTTCAAGTGGGCGCTCGTCTTCGTCGTCCTCGATGGCTGGATCAGCAACACCTATGGCGGGGCCTATCCCGCCTGGCACAAGCTCAATGGCTATACGGCGCTGGTGCTGATCGTCTTCCGCATCCTGTGGGGCTTCGTCGGCGGTTCGACCGCCCGGTTCGGCAGCTTTGTCGCGATGCCGGGCAAGGTGCTGGCCTACATCGCCGACAAGAAGAAGTTTCTCGGCCACAATCCGCTCGGCGGGTGGATGGTGGTGGCGTTGCTGGCGCTGGTGCTGGCCATGGCGATCAGCGGGCTGTTCTCGGCGGATGAAGACCGCCTGATCATCGAAGGACCGCTCGCCAAGACCGTGGCCGATGCCACCGTCGACACCGCCGCGCTGTGGCACCGGCGGATCTTCACCGCGATCGAGGTGTTCGTCGCGCTCCACGTCGCGGCCAACGTGATCTACGCGCTCACCAGCCGTGAGCCGCTGATCCAGGCGATGATCACCGGCCGCAAGCCCGCCGACACTTATGCGGATATGCCGGACGCCGAACCCGGCCCATGGGGCAGGGCGTTCGCTTGCCTTCTCGTGGCGGCGTTCGTGGTGCTGGCGCCGATCTATGTGATCGGGGGACGGCTGCTTTAATGCGCGCGCGGAGCCTCCGCTCCGCGACGTCTCACCGCCCGCACCACACCGGCTGGCGCTTCCCAAGGAAGGCATCGATCCCTTCCTTGGCATCTTCGGCCTGAAGGTTCTTCGCCATCACCTGGCTGGTGTAAGCGTAGGCATCCGCCAGCGACAGCTCGGCCTGGCGGTAGAACGCCTCTTTGCCGATCGCCAGCGTCAGCGGGGATTTGCCGGCGATTTGCCGCGCGAAGGCGAGGGTGCGCTGTTCGAGCTCGGCAGCGGGAACGACTTCGTTGATCAGGCCGAAGCGGAATGCGGTGTCCGCGTCGATCAGATCGCCCGACAGCAGCATCTGCATGGCGTGCTTGCGCGTCAGATTCCGCGACAGCGCCACCATCGGGGTCGAGCAGAACAGGCCGATGTTGACGCCCGGGGTTGCGAACCGCGCATCGTCCGCGGCGAAGGCGAGGTCGGCGCTGGCGACCAGCTGGGCGCCGGCGGCGGTGGCGACGCCGTGGACGCGCGCGATCACCGGCTTCGGCAGATGAACGATCGCCTGCATCACCTCCGCACAGGCCGCGAACAGGGCGTCGACATAGTCCGGGGCGTAATTGCCGGCGCGCAGTTCCTTCAGGTCATGACCGGCGCAGAAGGCCGGGCCCGAGCCGGCGATGATCAGCACCTGCACGCTGGCGTCGGCGGCGATCTCCGCCAGCGCCGCGCGCAGCGCCTCCAGCATGCCCTGCGACAGCGCGTTGCGCGCCTGCGGCCGGTTCAGCGTCAGCGTCGTGACGCCGTCATCATCGGCGCGCAGCACGTACGGAGTGTCGGTCATCGGAAGTCCTCGTTGTCGGGCGCGCTAGTGCTTGCGTAGCGCGCCGGTCTCATCGACCTTGCGCAGGTTCGCCAGCTCGGTGGCGGTCGGCTCGGCGATCATGTGGGCGGTGGGCGACACCTTCAGGTCCCAGCCGGTGTGGGCCTTGATCTCGTCGACGCTGGAAAACGCGAACCAGCCGTCGAGCTGGAATTCTTTGGTGTCCGGATCGGGGCGCAGGATGCCCAGCGTGGTGATGATGGCCGACGGTCCGCCACCGACGAAGCCGAAGCGCTCGCGCGCATTGCCGCCCTCAAGATAGCCGGGCGAACTCAGATAGGTGACCTTCTCGGCAAAGCGCTTGGGTTCGTGCGTCACCATGATGATGAAGCGTTTGGCGCCGCAGGCGATGTCATTGGCGCCGCCGGCGCCGGGCAGGCGGATCTTGGGCGGCCGATAGTGATGGCCGATCTCGTCGTCCCAGATGCCGGTGGTGTTGACGTTGCCGAACTTGTCGACCTGCGCGGCGCCGATCACGCCGACGTCGCATCGCCCCGAGGCGACCAGGAAACCCAGCGCGTCGATCGCCGAGGTGAAGCTGGTCGCGTTGGTGGAGATGCGGTTGCACTCGATGCCCCAGGGCAGGCCGCCGACCGGCGTCGCGCCATAGACGCCGCCTTCGGTCATGGTCCGCAGATGCGGTGCATGATTGGCCTGAGCGAAATATCCGGCCAGCATCGACAGGCCGACGCCGAAGATCGCCAGCTCGCCGTCCTTCACTTCGCGACCGGTGGCGATCGCCATCATCTCCTGGCGGGAATAGTCCAGTGTCTCGCTCATGCTGCGACCTCTTGGGCGGACAACGCGGCCACCTCGTCGGGCGGCAAGATCCAGCGGCGGTAGGGATCGAGCAGGAAGCTGGTGTTGCTGTTGCCGAGTTCAGCGATCTTGTCGCGGCCGATCATGTCGAGATAGCTGTCGATATCGCGGTAGCTGGTGACGAAGTCACGGATGTAGGCGGCCGTGCCGTCTTCGCTGCCGAGCGCCTTGTTCATGAACTTCATATGCGCTTCGTCGACGTCGTACATGCCGGGCGAGCTTTGCGGCCAGGCCGCGAACGGCCAGTGCACCACGGCCTCGACGACGAGATCCGGAATCCGCACCAGGTTCGGATATTGGCGGATGCAATCGGTGTCGACGATTGCGTCCGCAATGATGATCACCTTCTTGGCCGCGCGGGACAGCTCGACCCGGCTCCATTCGGTGCCGAGCATGATCGAGTTGCCGTACGGATCGGCGAGGGTGACGTGGATCGCCGCCAGATCCGGCTTCAGCGGGCTGAAGGCGCCGATCTCGCGGCCGGTGAACGGATCGACCACCGTCGGGATCTTGTGCGTGCTGGGATAATCGTCGGGCGCGAACGCGCTGCGATATTGCAGGTCGGAGCCAATGTTCACGGTGGCGGGCACGAATGGCCAGTTCAGAGCGCCGCCGAGCAGTCGCAGCGGCAATCCGAGGTTGGAGTAGTCCTCCAGCGCCATGTGGCCGCTCTCGACCGCACGGCGCAGGCCGTTGGCGAAACCGAACACTTCCAGAGCCGAGAAGCCGCATTCCGCCTTGATGACCACACCGGCGGCGGCCAGCAGATTCAATTGCTGGCTGTTGCAGTGGAAGATGGCGTGCAGGTCGCGCCGGCCCTGGCGCAGCAACTCGCGTCCAAAGATGATGGCGTCGGATCCGATCGGCAACGCAGCGCCGCTCGCATACTGCATCCCGTCCCAACTATAGCGTCGCACTGCCTCTTGCAGCGAGATCAGCCTTGTCTGCGCCATCTGCTCCCCGATGTCCTCTCGTGTCGTTGCCGGTGTTATAGTCGCAGTTCGATCGTCGGTGGAAGCCGTCGCCGAAGCATGCGGCTGCAGCGGATTTGACGTCCGCCGCAGCCGGCTCAGAGACATCTCAATCGAGCTTGGCGCCGGACGCTTCGACGACCTTGCCCCAGCGCGCGTAGTCTTCGTGGATGACCTTGGTGAAGGTCTCCGGCGTCGACGGGATGGCATCGAGGCCTTGCGCGGCGAGACGGTCGCGGACATCCGGCAGTTTCGCCAGCGCGTTGATCTCGGTGGTCAGCCGCGTCACGATTTCCTTCGGCGTGCCGGCCGGAACGACGATGCCGAACCAGGACGACACCACGAACTCAGGCAGCCCGGCTTCCGCGGCCGTCGGCACGTCAGGCAGCAGCGGCGAGCGGGTGCGGCTGGTGATCACCAATCCCTTGACTTTGCCGGACTTCACCTGCGGCGCGAGGATGGTCAGCGTATCGAACGAGAGATTGACCTGGCCGCCGAGCAGCGCCTGGATCGCGGGCGCGCTGCCCTTGAACGGCACGTGCAGCAGGTCGGTGCCGGTGAGGTTCTTAAACAGCTCGCCGCTGAGATGGCACAGCGTGCCGTTGCCGCACGACGAGTAGCTGAGTTTGCCCGGCTCCTTCTTCGCCGCCGCGATCAGGTCTTTGAGCGAAGTGGCGGGCGTCTCGGCGCTGGCGCCGATCACGTAAGGCACTTCCGCCACCAGCGACACCGGCGCGAAGCTCTTGAACGGATCGTAAGAGAGCGACTTGTTCAGATGCGGCAGAATGGTGAGCTGGCCGGCGGGGGCCAGCGACAGCGTGTACCCGTCGGGCGCCGCCTTGGCGGCCGCGTCGGCCGCGATCGCGGTGCCGGCGCCGGCCTTGTTCTCGACCACCACCGGCTGCTTCAACACGTCGCTGAGCTTCTCCGCCACGACGCGGCCGACTGCATCGGCGGCGCCGCCCGGCGGGAACGGCACGATCAGCTTCAGTGGTTTGTTCGGCCAGTCAGCCGGCTGCGCCGCGGCGGGCAGGGCAGCGACGAGAGAAGCGGCAAGCGTTGCGCACAGCAGGATGCGGCGGGAAACCGTGGTGGCTGTCATGGGTGTCCTTCATTTCGTGATGGGGAAATCGAACGTTCGGAGAGCGTCGTCTGATCATCGCGCGGGCGGGGCGTCGGTCAGTCCTCGTGGAAGGCGACTTCGCGCGTCTGTCGGACGCTTGGCAGCACCAGGATGACGATCAGCGCCAGCGCGATCAGCAGCAGCGCAAGGCTCAGTCCGCGGGTGACGAAGACGGTCGGATCACCGTGCGCCAGCAGCAGCGCGCGCCGCAGGTTTTCTTCCATCAGCGGGCCGAGCACGAAGCCGAGCAGCAGCGGCGCCGGCTCGCAGCGCAGCTTGATGAACATCCAGCCGAGCAGGCCGAAGCCGACCGCGAACGCGACCTCGATGGTGCTTTGATTGACGCTGTAGATTCCGATGCAGCAGAACACCAGGATCGCCGGATACAGCACGTGATAGGGCACGCGCAGCAGCCGGATCCAGATTCCGATCAGCGGCATGTTGAGCAGCACCAGCAGCAGATTGCCGATCCACATCGAGGCGATCAGGCCCCAGAACAGTTCGGGCTTCTCGGTCATCACCTGCGGCCCCGGCACGATGCCGTGGATCATCATCGCGCCGACCATCAGCGCCATCACCGCGTTCGGCGGAATGCCGAGCGTCAGCAGCGGGATGAACGAGGTCTGCGCGCCGGCATTGTTGGCGGATTCGGGCGCCGCCACGCCTTCGATCGCGCCCTGGCCGAACCGGCTCGGATCCTTCGCCAGCTTCTTCTCGATGGTGTAGGCCGCGAATGAACTCAGGATCGCGCCGCCGCCCGGCAGCACGCCGAGCAGCGAGCCGAGAAACGTGCCGCGCAGCACCGGCTTCCAGGCCGCCTTGAAGTCCTCGCGGGTCGGCCAGATGCCTCCGACCGAGGTCGCGAAAACGTTGCGCTCGATACCTTTCTCGAGGTTGTGGATGATCTCGGCGATGCCGAACAATCCCATCGACACCACGACGAAGCCGAAGCCATCGGACAATTCCGGGATGCCGAAGCTGTAGCGCTCGGTCCCTGAATTGACGTCGGTGCCGATCAGGCCGAGCAGCAGCCCGAGCACGGTCATCGCCACGGCTTTCGTGAGCGAGCCATTGGCCAGCACGACGGCGGCCACGAGGCCGAGCACCATCAGCGAGAAGTACTCGGCGGGGCCGAACTTCAACGCCAGGTTCGACAGCGGTTCGGCGAGTGCTGCGATCAGCAGCGTTGCCACGGTGCCGGCGAAGAACGAGCCGAGCGCCGCGATGCCGAGAGCCGCGCCGGCGCGGCCTTTGCGCGCCATCGCGTGGCCATCGAGGCAGGTGACGACGGACGAGGACTCGCCGGGCAGGTTGACCAGGATCGCCGAGGTCGAGCCGCCATACTGCGCGCCGTAATAAATGCCGGCGAGCATGATCAGGGCCGACAGCGGTGGCTGGCCGTAGGTGGCAGGCAGCAGCATCGCAATAGTAGCGACGGGGCCGAGCCCTGGCAGCACGCCGACCAGCGTGCCCAGTGTCACGCCGAGCAGGCAATAGCCGAGATTGCTGAGCGTCAGTGCTGCTTCGAAGCCGTGGCCGAGTTGACTGAACAGCTCCATCAGAACGGCGTGACCCTGAACGGCAGCCGCAGCCCATAGGCGAAGATCGCGACCGAAGCCGACGCCAGGACGAGGCCGGATGCCGCGACCGAACGCCAGCGTACATTCGAGTTGGCGAGGCTGCTGACAGCGACCACGCCGAACGTCGCGAGAGCGAGGCCGACCGATTCAATCGCGGCGGCGAACACCAGAACGCTGGCCGAGATCAGCAGTGCCGGCCGCAATTTCGGGATCGCGAGGGAGGCGTTGCCTGCACCTTGGTCCGCCACGGATTGGCTGCGGAATGCGCCGAGGCCGACCACGAGGCCGAGGCCCGCAAGGATCAGGCCGAGCACAACCGGAAAATACCCCGGTCCCATCCGCATCGTCGTGCCGAGCGGGTAGTTGAGGGCGAGGACTGCGAACGCAATCCCGAACACGAAGAAGGCCAAGCCAGCGGCACCATCGCGATGATCAAGCCTGCGCCGAACTGACATGGGTGCTCCTGCGGTTCGCGGTGAAGTAATTACCAGACGTCAGCAGCGCAGATACCGCAAACCTCCGGCACGAGAGGCCCGCAATGTGTCGTCAAACGATGGCAGCAGCAATGAAATGGTGTTGTAAAAACTCGGCGGCATCGGAAGGATTTTGTTCGCGTTGTCGGGCTCGCGTGGAAGATCTTTGCGAGCTCGGCTGCGCAGAGAGCATTCGGCGTGGTGATTCATTCCTGGCCGCAAATCAGCGGATGCGTACAGAGCTTCGGCGCGTCTCCGTGATCGCCGCGGACCATGCCAAGCAACACGCCCGCTCGCGCTACGCGCTTCCGGGTAGCGTCGGCTGGGGCGGGACGAACCCGGCGCGGTTGCAATCGCCCGGCTGGACCATCCTTGGCGGTGGTCTGGTTCTAGACGCGCTCAAGCCACCGCCGCGTGATGGAGCCGCCGCCATTTCCCAGGATCGCACAATCGGTGTGAACGGCGGCGACAGCTGGAATCGTTCAAAATTGAGCGAAATCGGATGGCGGGCAGCAGGCATGCGGTCAGCCGGACGGTGCGATATTTGTGACCGTTGCTTCGGCGTGCAACAAGAGAGAAGAATTTTGCCGTAGATCGCGGTCGAGCGGAGGGTAATCACCGTGGCCGGCGCGTGCGTGGAGGCGATAAGTCTATAATGTCCAAGCGTCGTTACAGCGATCCGGCGATACGGCTCTCATGATGCGCCGTCGTTTGCCGTCGCTGATCGCGCTCCGCGCCTTCGAGGCTGTCGGGCGCACCGGCAGCGTTCGCGCCGCCGGAGATGAACTGGCAGTCAGCCACACCGTCGTCTCGCGCCATCTGCAGAACCTGCAGAAGTTTCTCGGCGTTGCGCTGGTCCGCGGCGAGGGCCGCGGCGTCATCCTGACCGAGGCCGGCGTGAGCTTCCACGCGCAGATCTCGCAGGCGTTCGACATCATCGCACGCGCCACCACCGCGGCGCGGCCGTCGTCGCTGCCGACGCTGAACATCTGGTGCATTCCGGGCATCGCCAATCGTCTGCTGCTGTCTCGCCTGCCGGAATTGACCGGGCCTCCGCGCAACTGGGAGGTGAATCTGCAGCCGACTCTCACCCATCCGGATTTATCGCGGGCAGAGGCCGACGCTGAGATCGTCTATGCCGATGTGATCGATTCCCGCGGGCCGCTGATGTCGGAAATCCTGGTGCGGCCGCGGGTTTTTCCTGTCGCCAGCCCGGCCTATCTGGCGCGCTATCCGGCGATCACCAGTCTCGAAGATCTGTCGCAGATTGCATTGATCCACGAAGAATCCACCATGCAGTGGACCCGTTGGTTCGAGCTCGCGGGCCTCGATGATCTGCCGCCGCTGCGCGGCCAGCGGCTGTGGCACGCCCATCTGGCGATAGAAGCGGCACGGCTCGGACAGGGCGTTGCGCTCGCCAACGACGTGTTGGTCGAAGAAGACCTGCGCTCCGGCGCGCTGGTCGAGGTGATCACATCGTCGGTTTATATGGAGACTTATCAGCTCGTCGCTCTTAAAGAGCGATGGGACGATCCGGCGATTGTTGCACTGCGCAATTGGCTGAAGCAGGTGCTCGCAGAACTCGAGTGATGACGTGTGGCTGCATGTTGAGCGGATCGCTCAACAATGCGCCAGTGTTTGCTCGTTATGGTGCAGCATTTTTCGATTGGTGCATGGAAGTCACCAGACCGAACTTACAAGCTGATTGATTGTCCGAACCGTCACATTAGCGTTGTCATCAGTTCAGGAGAGAGCTGATGACGAATAGTGAATTGCTGACGCGCAGGCAGACGGCTGTCGTGCGGGGCGTCAGCCAAGCGACGCCGGTGTTTGCAGAACGTGCGCTGAATAGCGAGATCTGGGACGTCGAGGGCAAGCGTTACGTCGATTTCGCCGGCGGCATCGCCGTGCTCAACACCGGTCATTGCCATCCGCGCATCGTCGCGGCGATCCGTGAGCAGCTCGATCGCTTCACTCACACCTGTTTCCAGGTCGCGCCTTATGAAGGTTACATCCGGCTCGCCGAGCGCCTGAATCAGTTAGCGCCGATCAATGGGCCGCTGAAGTCGATCCTGCTGAGCACCGGTGCGGAAGCCACTGAGAACGCCGTCAAGATCGCGCGCGCCGCGACCGGCCGCAGCGGTGTGATCGCCTTCACGGGTGGTTTCCATGGCCGCACTGCATTCGCCTCGGCGATGACCGGCAAGGTCATTCCTTACAAGAAGGCGCTTGGTCCGCCGCTTCCTGGCGTCTGGCATGTTCCGTTCCCGGTCGCCGGTAGTGACGTCTCGGTCGAGGATGCGCTGCGCTGCGTGCAGTTCGTGTTCAAGGCCGATATCGATGCGTCGCAGGTTGCCGCGATCATCATCGAGCCGGTGCAGGGCGAGGGCGGCTTCCATCAGGCGCCGCCCGAACTGATGCGGGGCTTGCGTAGGCTGTGCGACGAGAACGGCATCGTACTGATCGCCGACGAAGTGCAGACCGGCTTCGGACGCACCGGCAAGATGTTCGCGATGGAGCACTACGACGTTCAGGCCGACATCGTCTGCGTCGCCAAGAGTCTTGCCGGCGGCTTGCCGCTGTCGGGCGTGATCGGCCGTGCCGCGATCATGGATGCGGCGGAGCCGGGTGGCCTCGGTGGCACCTATGCGGGCAATCCGCTGGCCTGCGCCGCAGCGCTCGCGGTGCTCGATGTGTTCGAAGAAGAGAATTTGATCGCGCGTGCGAACCAGATCGGCGAGCGGCTGCGCAGCGCGATCGATCGGTTCGCGCTGTCGAACACGCTGGTGCCGACCTCGGTCGCGCGCGGCCCCGGTGCGATGGTTGCGTTCGACATCCTCAAGCAGCGCGGCAGTAACGAGCCGGATGCGGAGGCGACCAAGCGGGTGACCCGGCTGGCGCACGAAAACGGCTTGATCCTGCTGTCGTGCGGCACCGCCGCCAACACCATTCGCATTCTGGTGCCGCTGACGGCCTCTGATGCGATCGTCGACGAAGGGTTGGCGATCCTGGAGCGCTGCCTCGCCGCTTAGTACAGGGCGCGTCCGCGCCGAGACGGGAATGATCGAGATGCTGATGCCGAGTGATCCCGGCCTGTTGGCCGAGCGCTGCCTGATTGGCGGCAAGTGGTGTGGTGAGCCGGTCGATGCCGTGTTCAATCCGGCGACCGGTGAACGCATCGGTGCGGTGCCGCGGTTCGGCACCGACGAAGCCGAGGAGGCGGTGCGTGCCGCCGAGATCGCGTTCCGGCAATGGTCGAAGCTGCTCGCCAAGCAACGCGCCACGATGCTGCGCGCGTGGTTCGATCAGATCATCGCCAATCGCGACGATCTGGCGCTGCTGCTGACGCGCGAGCAGGGCAAGCCGCTCGCCGAAGCGCTCGGTGAAATCGACTACGCGGCATCGTTCGTGGAGTTCTACGCCGAGGAAGCGCGGCGCATCTACGGCGAGACGATTCCGTCGCATCGCGCCGACGCCCGCACGATGGTGATCCGCCAGCCGGTCGGTGTCGTCGCGGCGATCACGCCGTGGAACTTCCCCGCCGCGATGATTACCCGCAAGGTCGCGCCGGCACTCGCCGCCGGCTGCACCGTGGTGATCAAGCCGGCGCCGGAAACGCCGCTGACGGCGCTGGCGCTCGGCGTGCTGGCGCAGCGTGCCGGCTTTCCGCCGGGCGTGCTCAACATCATCACCGGCGATGCGCCGGCGATCGGCAAGGCGTGGACCGAGCATCCGACGGTGCGGGCGATCAGCTTCACCGGCTCGACCGAAGTCGGCAAGATCCTGATGCGCCAGGCCGCCTCGACCGTGAAGAAGGTCGCGCTCGAACTCGGCGGCAACGCGCCCTTCATCGTGTTTGACGATGCCGATCTCGATGCTGCGGTCGAAGGTGTGATCGCCTCGAAGTTCCGCAACATGGGGCAGACCTGCGTCTGCGCGAACCGCATCTACGCCCAGGACGGGATCTACGACGCCTTCGTCGAGAAGCTCACCGCCAAGGTGGCGACGCTGCAGGTCGGCAACGGTGTCGATGCCGGCGTGACCCAGGGGCCGCTGATCACCACCGAAGCGATCGCCAAGGTCGAGCGTCATGTGTCCGACGCGGTCGCCAATGGCGCCAAGGTCGTGCTCGGCGGCAAGCGGCACAAGCTGGGGCGTACCTTCTTCGAGCCGACCGTGCTCGCCGGCGTCACCACAGCGATGCTGATCACGCGCGAAGAGACCTTCGGCCCGGTGGCGCCGGTGTATCGCTTCACCGACGAGACCGACGTGATCGCGCAGGCGAACGACTCGCCGTTCGGCCTGGCGTCCTACTTCTACGCGCGCGACCTCGGACGCGTATTCCGCGTCGCCGAGGCGCTGGAGTCCGGCATGGTCGGCGTCAACTCGGCGCTGCTCGGCGCCGACGTGGTGCCGTTCGGCGGCGTCAAGCAGTCCGGCCTTGGCCGCGAGGGTTCGCGCCACGGCATCGAGGAATACGTCGAGACCAAATACATCCTGCTCGGCGGTCTCGATCGCTGACGCTGCCATCTGCATAACGAGAACTATCAGATCCAGGGGAGACCGAGACGTGGCAACTGAGACATTGACCAAATCGGATGCGATCACACAAAGCCTGCGGGCGGCGGTTGATCGCAATTTCAACGACCAGGTCGCGTTTCTCCAGCGCATGGTGCAGTTCCGCAGCGTGCGCGGCGAAGAGGCGCCGCAGCAGGAATGGCTGGCGCAGCAGTTCGCCGACCGTGGCTACAAGGTCGACACCTTCAGTCTCGCCGACGTCGATATCGCCAGCCATCCCAAGGCGGCGCCGATGGACACGATCGATCCGGCCGGCTCGATGCAGGTCGTCGCCACCGCGGACAGCGACGGCAAGGGCCGCAGCCTGATCCTGCAGGGCCATATCGACGTGGTGCCGGAAGGCCCGGTCGATCTGTGGAGCGATCCGCCCTACGAGGCGAAGGTCCGCGACGGCTGGATGATCGGTCGCGGCGCGCAGGACATGAAGGGCGGCGTGTCGGCGATGATCTTCGCCCTGGATGCGATCCGCACCGCCGGCTACGCCCCCGATGCGCGCGTCCATGTGCAGACGGTGACCGAAGAGGAGAGCACCGGCAACGGCGCGCTCTCGACCTTGATGCGCGGCTATCGCGCCGATGCCTGCCTGATCCCCGAACCGACAGGCCACACCCTGACGCGCGCCCAGGTTGGGGCGGTCTGGTTCCGGCTGCGGGTGCGCGGCACGCCGGTTCACGTCGCTTACTCCGAGACCGGCACCAGCGCCATCCTGTCGGCGATGCATCTGATCCGCGCTTTCGAGGAATACACCAAGCAGCTGAACGCCCAGGCGGTGCGCGATCCCTGGTTCGGCCAGGTCAAGAACCCGATCAAGTTCAACGTCGGTATCATCAAGGGCGGTGATTGGGCGAGTTCGACCGCCGCGTGGTGCGAACTCGACTGCCGGCTCGGCCTGCTCACCGGCGATACGCCGCAGGAGGCGATGCGCGGCATCGAGAAGTGTCTGGCCGATGCGCAGGCGACCGACAGCTTCCTGTCGGAAAATCCGGCCGAACTGGTCTGGAGCGGCTTCCAGGCCGATCCGGCGGTGTGCGAGCCGGGCGGGGTGGCTGAAGACGTTCTCACGGCTGCGCACAAGGCCGCGTTCAACGCACCGCTCGACGCGCGACTTTCGACGGCGGTCAACGATACCCGCTACTACTCGGTCGACTACGGCATTCCGGCGCTGTGCTACGGACCGTACGGCCAGGGGCCGCATGCGTTCGACGAGCGCATTGATCTCGAAAGCCTGCGTAAGACGACGCTGAGCATCGCATTGTTCGTCGCAGAATGGTGCGGGTTGAGGAAGCTGTGATGACAGTCGCGGCTCCGGCGGCGTCCGCCGTGCAATCGATGACGGGAGCGGACCGGCTCTGCGATGCGCTGCTGGCGCACGAGGTCGATGTCTGCTTCGCCAATCCCGGCACGTCGGAGATGCATTTCGTGGCGGCGCTCGACCGGCAGCCGCGGATGAAGTGCATCCTCGGGCTGTTCGAAGGCGTCGTCACCGGCGCCGCCGACGGCTACGGCCGGATGACCGACCGGCCGGCCGTGACGCTGCTGCATCTCGGCCCCGGTCTCGCCAACGGCCTCGCGAACATGCACAACGCGCGGCGCGCGCATTCGCCGATGATCAACATCGTCGGCGATCATGCGGTCGAGCATCTGCCGCTCGATGCCCCGCTCACCAGCGACATCGACTCGCTGGCGCGGCCGATGTCGCGATGGGTCAAGCGGATCGCCGATCCGGTGCGGATCGATGAGGACGTCGCGGACGCGTGGTCGCAGAGCATGGCGCCCGGCATCTCGACGCTGATCCTGCCCGCCGACATGGCGTGGAATGAGCACAGCTACCGTTCGGCGCCGGTGCGCGGCAAACGTCTGCCGCAGACGCCGCTGGTGCAGGAGACGGTCGTGCGCATCGGCGCCGCGATCCGTACCAAACGCAAGGTGGTGCTGATGCTGTCCGGCGGCGCGCTGCGCGAGCACCCGCTCCGGATCGCCGACAACATTCGCCGCAGCGCCGGCGTGGAAATCTACGCACAGGGCGCCAATGGCCGGATCGAGCGCGGCCGGGGCCGGGCGCCGATCGCCAAGCTGCCGATGACGCACGAGATCGGCATCGAGATGCTGCGCGGCGCCGACATGGTGGTGCTGATCGGCGCCAAGGAGCCGGTGTCGTTCTTCGCCTATCCGAACCGTCCAGGCCGGCTGGCGCCGCCGCATTGCGAGATCGTGCAGCTCGCCGGGCCCGACCAGGACCTGGTGCAGGCGCTGGAATGGCTCGCCGACGAAGTGAATGCGCCGAACGAGCCGGTGGCGGTTGCGCCGTTCGCCGTTCCTGCGCCGACCGCGGGTCCCAATGCGGCTCTCACCGTCGACATGGTGAACCGCCTGGTCGCCGCGCGGCTGCCGGATCAGGCGATCGTCTGCGATGAGGCGCTGACCTCGTCCGGCTTCTTCGACTATTCGTATGACGCGGCACCGCATGATTATCTGCAGATCACCGGCGGCGCGATCGGGATCGGCATCCCGATGGCAGCCGGCGCTGCGGTGGCGTGCCCGGGTCGCAAGGTGATCAACCTGCAGGCCGACGGCAGCGGCATGTACACGCTGCAGGGGCTCTGGACCCACGCCCGCGAAAACCTTGACGTCGTCACCATCGTGTTCTCGAACCGCTCCTACGCCACGCTGTGGGGCGAGATGAGCAAGGTCGGCGCGCAGACGCCGGGCCGCAACGCGCAGCGGATGCTGCAGCTCGACCAGCCCGAACTCGACTGGTCGAAGATGTCGCAAGGCCTCGGCGTCGAGGCCAGCCGCGCGACCACGCTGTCGGAATTCTCGCGTGCGCTCGATGCGGCGCTCGCGCGGCGTGGTCCGTATCTCATCGAGGCGATGGTCTGATGCACGGACCACCTTCGCCGCAATCATCAACGTCCTGAACGATCGATCATTCCAACTTCTCGTAACGCGGGGGCTAGCATGAACAGACGTGAATTCGCCAAACTGGGCCTGATGGCCGGCGCGCTCGGCATCGGCGGCATCCCGCTCGGCATCACGCGGGCCGCGGGACAAACCCGCGGCGGCACGCTCAACACCATCATTCAGCCGGAGCCGCCGATCCTGGTCACCGCGCTCAACCAGCAGCAGCCGACGCTGACCTTGGGCGGCAAGATCTACGAGAGCTTGCTGCGCTACGATTTCGATCTCAAGCCGCTGCCGGGCCTCGCGCAGTCCTGGGAAGTGTCGCCGGACAAGCTGACCTACACGTTCAAGCTGTTCCCCAACATCACCTTCCACGACGGCACGCCGCTGACCTCGGAAGACGTGGTGTTCTCGATCACGAAGATTCTGATGGAGAACCACGCGCGGGCGCGCAACACCTTCTCGCGCATCGACAAGGCCGAGGCGCCGGACCCGCTCACCGTGGTCTTCACCTTGAAGAAGCCGTTCGCGCCGTTCCTCACCGCGTTCGATTGCACCACGGCGCCGATCGTGCCGAAGCACATCTACGACGGCACCGACTATCGCAAGAATCCGGCCAATGCGAAGGCGATCGGCTCCGGCCCGTTCAAGTTGAAGGAATGGGTGCGCGGTTCGCACGTCCATCTCGTGAAGCACGAAGGCTATTACCGTCCGGGTGAGCCTGTCCTCGACGAGATCATTTATCGCGTCATCCCGGATTCCGCGTCGCGTTCGGTGGCGCTGGAGCAGGGGACCGTTCAGCTCACGCAGTGGACCGACGTCGAGCTGTTCGAGGTGCCGCGGCTGTCGAAGCTGCCGCATCTGACGATGACCACCAAGGGCTACGAGTTCTTTGCGCCGCATACCTGGCTGGAGATCAACAACCGCATCGCGCCGATGAACGACAAGCGGTTCCGGCAGGCGGTGATGTACGCGATCGACCGCAAGGCGCTGCTGAACCGGATCTATTTCGGCCTCGGCAAGGTTGCGACCGGCCCGGTGTCGTCGAAGACCAAGTTCTACGAAAAGGACGTCAAGAAGTACGACTTCTCGCCCGAGAAGGCGAAGGCGTTGCTCGACGAGATGGGGCTAAAGCCGGGCCCCGACGGCAAGCGCGTCACGATTCCCTTCCTGGTGCCGCCCTACGGCGAAACCCATCAGCGGACCGCCGAATTCCTGCGGCAGTCGCTCGCGCGCGTCGGCATCGATCTGCAGCTGCAGGGCATCGATGTCGCGGGATGGGCCGAGAAATTCAGCAACTGGGATTTCTCGATGACCACGACCACGGTCTATCAGTTCGGCGATCCGGCGCTCGGCGTGTCGCGGAGCTACGTCTCCTCCAACATCCGCAAGGGCATCCTGTTCTCCAACACCTGCGGCTATTCCAATCCGGAAGTCGACCGGCTGTTCGAGGAGGCCGCGACCGCGACGTCCGACGACAAGCGCCAGGAGCACTACAGCGCGCTGCAGAAGATCATGGTCGATGAGGTGCCGGTCATCTGGCTGCTCGAGATCGACTATCCGAACCTCATGGACAAGCGGCTGAAGAACGTGGTGACGTCGGCGATCGGCGTGCACGACACCTTCGGGACGGTTTCGTTCGGATGATGGCGCTGGCGCAGTCGATCGGCAGCAGCCGCGGTGTGGCGATCGCCTTGGCGGTCGTCCGCTGGGCGGTCCGCTTCGTCGCGGTGGTCCTGGTGATCGCCACCTTCAACTTCGTGCTGGTGCACGCAGCTCCCGGCGATCCCGCACAGGTGATGGCCGGGCAGAGTGGATCGGCCGACGAGCAGATGCTGGCTCAGCTGCGCGCCGATTATGGCCTCGATAAGCCGTATCCGGTGCAGCTGGCGATCTACTTGAAGCGGATCGTGACCCTGGACCTCGGCTATTCCTATCGGCAGCAGCGCACCGTGCTGTCGCTGATCGCCGAGCGCCTGCCGGCGACGCTGCTGCTTACCTGCAGCGCGTTCCTGCTGTCGCTCGCGGTCGGTGTTTCGCTCGGCACGCTGGCCGGAGTCCGCGCCGGCAAATGGTCGGACACGGCGCTGACCGTGGTGTCGCTGTTCCTCTACGCGATGCCGGTGTTCTGGCTCGGCCTGATGCTGGTGCTGCTGTTCTCGGTCCAGCTCGATTGGCTGCCGGCGTTCGGCTACGTCACCATCGGCGTGCAGATGACGCCGTTCGAGCGGGTCCGGGACATCGCGGCGCATCTGGTGCTCCCCGTGGTCTCGCTCGGCGCCGTGCATCTGGCGATCTATGCCCGGCTGATGCGCTCCGCGGTGATCGACGTCGCGCACCAGGATTTCATCAAGACGGCGCGCGCCAAGGGTTTGAAGCGCGGCCAGATCATCATCCACCACATGCTGCGCAACGCGGTGCTGCCGGTGGTCACCGTCGCCGGCATGCAGGCCGGCACGCTGGTCGGCGGCGCGGTGGTGATCGAAACCGTGTTCGCCTGGCCGGGTCTTGGCCGGCTCACCTTCGATGCGGTGCTGCAGCGTGACTATCCGCTGATGCTCGGCATCTTCCTGGTGATGTCGGTGATTGTGATCTCGCTGAACCTGATCACTGACGCGATCTACCGGATCGTCGATCCGCGCGTCTCCTTGCGTGCAGCGGCTTAAGCGGAGGTTGGGATGGAGAGGCTGAAGACGTTCCTGCGCCACCCGACCGGGGTGATCGGGCTGATCATTCTGATCGCCGTGGTGATCCTGGCGATCTGCGCGCCGACACTGTTTCCGGACGATCCGTGGGAGATGGTCGCGGCGCCGTTCCAGCCGCCGGCCAGCGAGGGATTGCCGCTCGGGTCCGACATGCTCGGACGCAACGTGGCCGCAGGCATTGCCTATGGCGCGCGGGTGTCGCTGACGATCGGTGTGGCGTCGACGCTCGCCGCTCTGTGCATCGGCGTCACGATCGGTGCGATCGCCGGCTATTTCGGCGGCCGGGTCGATGATTTCATGATGCGGCTCACGGAGCTGTTCCAGACCATCCCCGGCTTCATCCTCGCCATTCTGCTGGTGGCGACGATCGGACCGACGCTGACCAACGTCATCATCTCGATCGGGGCGGTGAGCTGGCCGCCGCTGGCGCGGCTGACGCGCGCCGAATTCATGCGGCTGCGCGGCCGCGAGTTCGTGCAGGCGGCGGTCTGTCAGGGGCAGGCGCCATTGATCGTGGCGCTGCGTCACATCCTGCCCAACGCGATCTCGCCGATCATCGTCACCGGTTCGCTGACGATCGCGACCGCGATCCTGATCGAGAGCGCGCTGAGCTTCATGGGGCTCGGCGATCCCAACCTGATGTCGTGGGGCCTGATGATCGGTGCCTCGCGCACGGTGATCCGTCAGGCGTGGTGGATGAGCGTGTTTCCCGGCATTGCCATCCTGCTCACCGTGCTGGCGATCAATCTGGTCGGCGAAGGCCTCAACGACATGCTGAACCCGCGCATCGCGCGAAAGGTGCGCAACGCATGAGCGACGATATCCTGCTGTCCGTCGAGAATCTGTCGGTCGAGCTGCCGCATGGCGGCGATCGCAGCCACGCCGTTTCGGATGTCTCGCTGAGCGTCCGCCGCAACGAGATCGTCTGTCTTGTCGGCGAGTCCGGCTCCGGCAAGTCGATCACCGCGCATGCGGTGCTGCGGCTGCTGCCGCCGAGCCTGGAGATCGGCACCGGCGCCGTTCGGTTTCGCGGCGAGGATCTCGCCCATGCCGATGAGGGCTCGATGCGCCGTCTGCGCGGCGGCGCGATCTCGATGATCTTTCAGGAGCCGCTCAGCGCGCTCAATCCGCTGGCGCGGGTCGGTCATCAGATTGCAGAGGCGATCCTGGTTCATGCCGCGCCGCGGCCGAGCCGCGCCGAACTCGATGCGCGGGTGCTGGAGCTGATCGCCGCGGTCGGCCTGCCGGACCCCGCCACCCTGGTGCGCAGCTATCCGTTCCAGCTCTCCGGCGGCCAGCGCCAGCGGGTGATGATCGCGATGGCGATGGCCAACAATCCGGCGCTGCTGCTTGCCGATGAGCCGACTACCGCACTCGACGTTACCACGCAGAAGCAGATCCTGGCGCTGATCCGGCGGCTGCAGGCCGAGCGCGGGATGGGGGTGTTGTTCATCACCCATGATTTCGGCGTGGTCGCCGATATCGCGGACCGCGTCGTGGTGATGCGCAACGGCCGCGTCGTCGAGCAGGGCACCGTCGACGAGGTGCTGCGGCGGCCGAAGGACGACTACACCAAGGCGCTGATCGCCGCGGTGCCGGGTTCGCGTCCGTCCGCATCCGGCGATCGCGGCATTGAGGGCGAGCCGCTGCTCGACGCGCATGGGCTGAACAAGACCTTCGTGACCGGGCAGGGAATGTTTCGGCCGGATCGGACGGTGGTTGCGGTGCGCGACGTCGCGCTCAGTCTGCGTCCGCGCGAGACGGTTGCTGTGGTGGGCGAGTCCGGCTCCGGCAAATCGACGCTGGGCCGCATCATCATGCGCCTGATCGAGCCCGATACCGGCGCGATCGAATTCGCCGGTGCGGATTTCCTCCAACTCCGCGGCGAACAGCTCCGGGCGATGCGCCGCAAGGTGCAGATCGTGTTTCAGGATCCGTTTGCGGCGCTCGATCCCCGCCAGAAGGTCGGCGATGCGATCGCACGCGGCCCGATGGCCTATGGCGTGCCGCCGGCTGAGGCAATGGCCGACGCCAAGCGCCTGCTGGCGCGGGTCGGCCTCGAGGCCAGCGCGGCCGGGCGCTACCCGCACGAGTTCTCCGGCGGTCAGCGCCAGCGCATCTGCATTGCGCGCGCGCTCGCGCTCAAGCCGATGGTGCTGGTCGCCGACGAGGCGGTGTCGGCGCTCGACGTATCGGTGCAGGCGCAGATCCTCGACCTGCTGGCGGAGCTGCGGGAGGAAATGAACCTCGCAATGCTGTTCATCACCCACGATCTGCGGGTTGCGGCGGAGATCGCCGACCGCATCGTCGTGATGCGCCGCGGCGAAATCGTCGAGCAGGGTGATACCAAGTCGGTATTCACTTCGCCCCAGCACGCCTACACTCGTGCGCTATTGGACGCCATTCCGGGCCGCAGCCTGTTCGCGGGCCCCGAGGCCTCGGCGGCGCTGGACGCGATGACGGCATAATCGCGCGTTTGGCTGCGAGCTCCGGAGCTTGCTGGCGGTCGGGCGGCGAACACGAATCTAACAGGGAACCAAGCATGCGCGATTTTCACAAGACCGGCCGCTCGCTCGCGGTCGCGCAGAATGGCATGGCAGCGACGTCGCATCCGCGCGCGACCCTGGCGGCGATCGACATTCTGCGCCGCGGTGGCAACGCGATCGATGCTGCTGTGGCCGCGGTTGCGATCCAGGGTGTGGTCGAGCCGCAGATGACCGGCATCGGCGGTGATTGCTTCGCGCTGGTCTCGCCGGGCGGTGGCCGGCCGATCGCGCTGAACGGTTCCGGCCGCACCCCGGCCGGCACCGATGCGGAGAAATATGCGGGCGGCGAGGCGCGAGACATCCCGCCGACGTCGCCCGAGGCTGTGACCATTCCGGGCGCCATCGATGCCTGGTGCACGTTGATCGAGCGCCACGGCAGCCTGCCGCTGGCCGAGGTGCTGGCGCCGGCGATCGAGGCCGCGGAGCAAGGCTTCTGCGTCACGCCGCGTGTGGCCTCCGACTGGCGCCGGTTTCGTGCACGCATCGAAATCGATCCGAACGCTGCCGCGCAGTTTCTGCCCGGCGGCCGCGTCCCCGACATCGGCGATGTTCGCGCCCAGCCGCGGCTCGGCGCGACGCTGCGCAAGATCGCACGCGAGGGCCGCGCCGGCTTCTACGAAGGCGAAGTTGCCGAAGAGATGGTCGCGGTGCTGCGGAAGCTCGGCGGCGCGCACAGCGTGGATGATTTTGCGGCGCATCGCTGCGAGCATGTGACGCCGATCTCGGCCGACTATCGCGGCTACACCGTCATGGAATGTCCGCCGAACGGGCAGGGCCTCGCCGCGCTGATGATCCTGCGTGTGCTCGAAGGCTTCGACGTCGGCAAGCTGAGCGACGCCGACCGGATTCATCTGCTCGCGGAGGCGACCAAGGCGGCTTATGCGACCCGCGACGCGTATTTTTGCGATCCGGCGATCCACCCGCTCGAACCCGCGCGGTTCTTGTCGGACGCCGTGATCGGCAAGATCCGTCAGGGCATCGCGATGGACCGCGCCGGCGAGGCGCAGCCGTGGCTCGACACCGAGCATCGCGACACGGTCTATGTCACGGTGGTCGACCGCGATCTCAACGCGGTGTCGCTGATCAATTCGATCTTCTCGCCGTTCGGCAGCGGCATCTACGCGCCGAATTCCGGGGTGCTGCTGCATAATCGCGGCTGGAGCTTCCGCGCCAAGCCCGGCCATCCCAATTCGCTCGCGCCCAGCAAGCGACCGATGCATACGATCATCCCCGGCATGTTGATGCAGGGTGATCAGGCGGTGATGCCGTTCGGCGTGATGGGCGGCCATTATCAGGCGGCAGGGCACGCCAACTTCCTCTCCAACGTGCTGGACTTCGGCCTCGACATCCAGGCCGCGGCAGAGCGTCCGCGCAGCTTCTGCTTCGATGGTGCGCTGTCGCTGGAGACCACGATCGGTCAGGACATCTACGACGAGATGCAGCGTCGCGGCCACACCGTGCGCTGGACTGAGGAAGCGATCGGTGGCTGCCAGGCGATCCGCATTGATCGTGCACGCGGCGTCCTGCTCGGCGCGTCGGACCACCGCAAGGACGGCGTCGCACTCGGCTACTAAGACCGTCGAACGCGGAAAACACGGTCGATCGAGCCGGACGGCGCCGGTTTGATCGACTGCGCCGAAGGATTGCGATTTCTCGACGCACAGCAGCCGATCCGTTCCGGGGGAGCCTGGTTCCGCTGCAGAAGGCGCCTTGGCTGCCAGGGCTCCGAGCCCGCGATCTCCGACGATGTCCGCTCTGTCGAGCCGCCGGATCGTCCCGAATTCCCCTTGATCCAATTTTCGCCCAGAAGCACGGCGAATTCTGCCCGGACACGTGGGCAGGGCTGTGGCCCGGCAGCAGAGGTGGCATGGCTCCTGATCGGGCGCTGCGGCTTCAATCGCCGGGCGCCTATGCTAAGCCGCGCCATCAGAGGCAATGGGTTGGAATGCGATTCTTCTCGAAAATGACGATCGGCATGGCGGCCGCAGCCACGATCGCGCTCGCTCCTGGTGGAGCGGATGCGCGGGGTTGGGACACCGTGCACCGCTTCGTGCACAAGACTGGCAAGTGCGGTGCGGGCAAAGAGGTTCTGGCGTCGCTGTATACGATCGGTTCGCGGACGAGCAGCGGCGAACCAATGAACCATGACGGCTTGACCGCAGCCTCCCACGAATACCCCCTCGGCACTACGGTCGTGGTCACCAACCCGGCGAACGGTCGAAGCTGCAGCATTCGGGTCAACGATCGCGGCCCCTACGGAAAGCCGCGTGACCTCGGCGTAAAGATCGACTTCACCCTCGGATCGGCACGGTGCCTCGGCATGCGTGGGACGCAATATGTGTGCCTGCCGGGTGAAGAGCCGATCGAGATCGCCGGCATTCCGCTGGTGATCGACGGCAACACGGTGGAGATCAGCGGCACGAAAATTCGGCTGCAGGGGATCGACGCGCCGGAAACCGATCAGCTGTGCGTCGACGAGAAGGGCACCGGTTGGACCTGCGGCCTTGCGGCTCGTGACGAACTCGCCAAGCGCTTCGGTGACAAGCCCTGGACCTGTCAGGTCGCGGGTCACGACAAATACGGCAGGTCGCTCGGTAGCTGTGCTGTGAATGCGGAGAGCGTTGAAGAATGGATGGTGCGCTCCGGCTGGGCCGTGGCGCTGGTTCGCTCGGCGCGCGCCTATGAGGCTGCCGAGGTCATTGCGCGGGACGCGCAATCCGGCCTGTGGTCGGGCGCATTCATCATGCCTTCCGATTGGCGGAATCGAAACCAACAGACCACCATCGTCGGAGCCGCCAACGTGCCGAGCAGCGCCCTGGAAATCCTGCGCGGCGCAGCATCAGTTGCCGAAGCGCCATCGCCGGAATGCGTCATCAAAGGCAATATCGGCAAAGGCGGCCAGTGCACGTACCAGCAGCCGGGCAGTCACCTGTACGCGAAGCTGAAGATGGGGACGGGTAAGCGCTGGTTCTGCAGCGTCAAGGAAGCCGAGATGGCGGGGTGCCGAGCGGTCAAGAAGTGAGCTGATCCGTCGTCGCCCAGTCTTCATCGTTTGCGGGTTAGCGGTCCCCGAAGGCGGTTTCGAACTTGTGTGACCACTGCCTGCAGAGCTGCTGAAGATGGCGGCTGGCGTCGACGACAGGTCCGGTGGCGTCGGCCGTTTGCGGGATGCCCGCCGACGGCGAGTTCTCGCACGAACTCGACATTGCGATCGATCGTGACGGATGGCGCAGGCGGGGGGCTGCCTGAGCCATTTCTTTGATGCGACGAGATCAGACTCTGGGGGCAGCGGGCACCCTCGGCATCGCATTCCGGAGCGCGTTCAGCAGGATTCCGATCGTCGTGCCGTTGTGCAGGACGGCGGTCGTGATCGGAGCCAGCACGCCCATCGCTGCGAGCCCCAGGATCGTGGTGTTGAGGCCGACCGTCAGTTTGTAGTTGCTGGCGATCCGAGCCATCGCGCGATTGGCGAGCTCCTTGGCGTCGGCGACGCGATCGACGCCGTCTTCGAGCAGGGCGATATCGGCGGTGAGCCGCGCGATGTCCGCGCCCTTATGCATCGCGATGCCGACATGGGCGCCTGCCAGCGCCGGCGCGTCGTTGATGCCGTCACCGACGAATGCGATCTTGGCGCCCTTGGCATTGAGGTCGGCAATAATCGCGGCCTTGTCGGTCGGCAGCAGCTCGGCATGAAAGCCGTCGAGCCGGAGCTCCTGCGCCATTTCGGCCGCGCGGTCGCGGTGATCGCCGGTCAGCAGCAGAATGCGCTTGGCGCCGGCGCGGCGCAGGCGTGCGATGGTCGCGGCGCTGGTCGGGCGAACCGTGTCTTTCAGTCCGAGGACGCCGAGGAGGCGCCCGCCGAAGCCGATGAACAGCAGCGTCTTGCCTTCGCGATACAGACGATCGATCGGATCTCGATGGAGCGAGATATCGATGCCTTCGTCCTCTTCGACGAAATGGCGGGAGCCGACGACGATGCGTTCGCCGTTGATGACACTGGCGACGCCGTGGGCCACGATGAACTCCACCTCCGCATGATCGAAATGGTGGCCGTGCCTGGCTTTGGCGGCGTTCACCACCGCGAGCGCCAAGGGATGGAAGTAGTGCTCCTCAACCGAGGCGGCCAAGCAGATCAGGTCGTCGGCGCTGTAGGCGGAGTCGAACGTGACAGAGTCGGTCACCTCCAAGGTGCCGGTGGTCAGCGTCCCGGTTTTGTCGAAGATGAAGGTGTCGGCCTGGGCGAGACGTTCGAGCGCACTCGCGCCCTTGACCAGAATGCCGATCCGGCCGGCGTGATACATCGCGGATTTGAAGGCGACCGGCGTCGCCAGCTTCAACGCGCAGGAGTAGTCCGCCTGCAGCACCGAGGCGGCCGAGCGCCAGTCGCCGGTGAGCAGTACGGAGAAGCCGGCGAGCTTCAGCACGGTGGGCACCAGACGGTCGGCGAGGCGGGCGGCTTCGATCTGGGCCTCACTTTTCGCGGTCAGCGACTGCTCGACATAGTCGGCGATCCGCGCGGCGGAGGTTCGGCGGCCGACCTGCTCGGCATAGATCGTCAGGCGGCCGTCCTCCAGCATGGTGCCGGACAGAACCTTGCTGCCGCGGCTCTTGACGATCGGCGCGCTCTCGCCGGTCATCGCCGCCTCATTGACGGTGGCTTCGCCGGACAGAACGGTGCCATCGATCGGAACGACCGCCCCGGCGCCGACGACGACCGTATCGCCGGCCGTCACCTCGTCGGCGGAAATCTGCACTTCGACGCCGTCGCGCAGAACCCAGACGCCGTCGCCGGTCGGGCGCAGCAGGTGCTTGAGCAGATCGTCGGAACGGCGCGCAATGGAATCTTCGATCGCTTCGCCGAGTGCCAGGATGAACGTCGTGGTGTTGGCGGCGACGAAGTCGGCGCGCGCCAGCGAGATCGACACGGCCATCGCCTCCAGCACGTGGCTGGTGACGCCATGGGTACGAAGGTCTGACGCCGCATGGCGGAGCAGCGGAAGCGCAGCGGCGAGGCTGACCGGAAGTCGCGCCTGCATCGGCAGCGCGCTTGTTCCGAGCAGGACGGCGAGCGTCGCGGCGACGTCCGAACCGCCGTCGTCGCTTCGCGAATTCGCGCCTGCCTCCGACGCCTCAAGGCTTGCGATCGTCGTGACGATGGTGTCGGCGTCGGTGCGCGCCGGATCGAAATACACGATCAGCGACGCCGCGCGGGAATTGACGCGCGCTGCCGTCACGCCGTCGATCAGCCTTACGATGCCGGCGAGGAGAGCAGGGTCCGAGGTCTTGGAGCGGCGCTGATAGCGCAGGCGGATGCGGCCGGGCAGGCGGTGAACGATCTCGACTGCCGACAGCCACCGCTTATCGGTCATACGGTGCCGCTCTGTTCGGCCTCGACTTCCGCACTCAGGTCGGCGAACTGCTCTTTCAACTCGGCGACGCTGCCCATCATATTGGCGTAGGCTTTGATTGCCCCCTTGAACAGCTTGCTACGTAGTTCCTCTTCGGAAAGCACGTAGGCCGCGAGGCCGCCGATCAGCAGGCCGAGCAGGAACTGCTCGTTGCGGCCTTTGGGGAGCAGGCCGCCGAGATTGCCGAGCATTCCTTGCCGCTGGTTGTTGCCGGCGAGGGTCAGTTGTCCAGCGAGCAACTGCTCGATCTCGCGACGCTTCAGGCCCTTGCCGCGCTTGCCCTTCTTCTTAGCCAAGTCTAATCTCCTCGGATGTTTCGGTCGCGACCGCCAATTCGGTCGCCAAGAGGGTTTCCAGAGCCAGGGCGCCGAGCGCCCCGCCGGCGAGCGCAGTGAGCGCCCCGAAGTAGTCCTGATCGCGCACGCTCTCGGCGACTGCCGCACCGGCCGCCAGCGCCACGCCGCCCTGCAACGCCTGGCGCAGCAGTTTGCGGCTATGAGGCTTGCCGGATGTGCGGCTGTCCTGGATCGCGACAAGCAGCCCCGCGGCGACCATGCCGCGGGTGAAGTTGGTGGCGATTTCCCCGGCAGCGAGCGGCGCCGCGCGCGACTTCGCTTTACGCTTTTTCATTCGTAGCGGTCTGGTCGGCGGACGGGGCTGGTGCGGTCTCGGTTGTCGCCACGTTCGGCGCATCGTCGGTCGCCGCTTCGCTACTATCCGTGGTGTTGGACAGCTTCGATCGGAGCGCGGCGCTGGATTTTTCGACTGCGCTGAGGCCGGAGACGGTCGCTTCGCGCAAGTCCTCGCCGGCCTTGTCCAGTCCGCTACGGGCCTTCTGGGCAAACGACTTCACAGCTTCCGGCGCTTTGGCCTGCTTCAGCAGGTGCACGCCGACGACGCCGACGAGGATACCAGACGCAAATCTCAGAAGTGGCAGCATGATGAAATCCTTCCAAACTATAAGCCGGCCAGCAGGCCGTGCAGATCATTGCGCAGCGCTTCGCCCTCCGGCGTCGCGTCGCCGGAGACGAAGTCGCGCCAGGCGGAGGGCGGGATTCCGGACGGGTCGTATTCGACCACGCAGGATCGCGCGAGCGGGTTCAGGCTGATCGAGCGGATGCCGTCCATCTTCGCCAGCGCTTTGCCGAACCGTTTCGCCTCGTCCGCCATGGCGATGATCTCGCTGTCGAGCGGGACCTTCAGTTTGAGGCGAATGCGACCTGGCAGGTGATGCGCGATCTCAAGATGTTGGGTGAAGCGCAGCAGGCCTGCGGCGGAAGGATCGGACACGGAGGGCCTAACGAAATGTGCGGCGCCAATGCACCGCGAGGTGGGTGAGAGTCGCCGCGATGGCGACGATGCCCATCTGAGCGTGGAGTTTGCGGCTGACGCCGAGCGCCGCGACGGTGCCGGCCATGCCGGCGAGTGCGCCGACTTTGGCGACGCGGTTGATCGCCAACCGGGTCTGCGCCCGACGCCGCAAACGGTCGATTGGGTCGTTGGCGGCCGTCGCAGCCTCTGCATCGGCGGTTGGCGAATCCTGTGGCTCGACCGGTGCCATTGTGGCCCACACCGCTGCGACCTCGGCTCGGATGCGCGTCTCCATCTCGGTGTCGGCCGGATCATATTGCAGCAGGAGCGAGCCGACGGCCGGATCGCCATCCACCGTCACGAGAGCGCGCAATCGCGCATCAAGCGCAGCATGACAAGCACGATCACGAAGCATCCGATGCCGCAACCGAATCCGCCCCGGCAGGACGGAGACGAATGCAGAAGTGGGATCGTTTGGGGGCGTCATCGCCGACGCAGACCTTGCTGTTGTGCGTGTTGGGCTGCTGGGCGGCGCGGCACGAAGGCGTTTTGTGGAATTGATGGGAGGCGAGGGCGGATCGCGCACTGGCTGAACGGGCCATCGGCGACGTGAACACCATCGAAGGCCAAATCGGATCGACAGCTGGCAGTCAAAGGGACTCCTTCACGTCACCCAAGGTTGAAAGTGTGCCACCTCAGTGGCCTGCTAAAGCGGCGATGAGTTAGTAGATTGCGGTATCTTTGTAGTGAGCATGTTGCTTGTGACTATTAGTTTGGATCGTGGCTGCCTGCGCTTTCCTTGATGCACATCAAATGTGGAGGTGCTGCGATCCGCCGGACCAGCAAGATCGGTGCTGGGGTGGTCTCACCATTCGCGGCATGGCCGATCACCGGCGAATGCGACCCGTTTCCAAGATTTGACTGCGGTCAATTCGCAAAAGCGAATTGTTCCTTATGGTCGTCCTCGAAACGAGGATTTCCAGAGTGAATTTCAGACCCGACAGCCGTCGCTTTGACTCGGCCGACATCCGGCCAATCGAAATCAATCAGCTTGCCCCGGAGCCGGCTCGGCCTTGTGCGGTCGATCTGCTGCAAACGGTCGGACTGCGCCCCACGGCTCAGCGCTTGGTTCTGACGCAGCTTCTGTTCGGGAGCGGCGACCGCCATGTGACGGCGGAAATGCTGTACGAAGAAGCGTCCGGATCGTCGGTCCAGATCTCGCTTGCGACGGTGTACAACACCCTCAATCACTTCGCCGAGCTTGGCTTAGTTCGCCGCGTCAGCGTCGATGGCAGCAAGACCTATTTCGACACCAACATCAGCGACCACCATCACGTCTATCTGGAAAACCGGCACGAGCTGATCGACATCCCGGCCTCGCTCGTTCAGCTCGGCGCGCTGCCCGACATTCCTGAGGGCTACGAGGTCAGCCGCATCGACCTGGTCGTGCGGCTCCGGCGGAAGGGGCGCGGCTAGGATCGTCAGCGTCCTTCGCTTCGCCGGCCTAGCTTAGCAATGGGCGTCAGGCTGTTGCTGAGGTCTTGAACTCGCCAGCACGACACGCGAGCACGAATGGCTCGCGTTTCGATATCACCGAGCTCTCATAGAGCGCTGCCGGCTTTCTTCATCCGTTCGGCAATCGCAGCCGGCTCGAGTAAATGCAGCGGAGCGCCACCCGAGATCGATAGGGCAGCGGCAACGCCGGCGGCATGGCCGTATTCGAAGCACTGAGCAGTCACGCGCGCAGAGGCGAGAGCTTCGTGTTCGGCCGACAGGCAGCGGCCAGCAACGATGATGTTTTCGCCGGCCGCGGGGATAAGCGCTCCAAATGGGACGTCGTAGTAGTCGTCCAGCAGCCAGTGCAGCTTCGGCTTGTCACCGGCGTGCAGCTCGATCGGCCAGGGGGAACGGCAGATCGAATCCGGCCGTTTGGTCCCCGCGACGACATCCTCGTTCGTCAGAGTCTGAAGGCCCTCGATTGAACGGGTCTGCCGAACGCCGCACTCCACGCCCGTATCGATGACGAAGCTGCGTTCACAGCCTTCCACGTGGGCCGCTAGAAACCTTGCGTACTCCCGCACCTGGCGCCGTCCATCGATCTCGGCGACGGTCCAATCCTCCGGATTGATGACGTTGAGCATCGAGCCGTCACGCGCCGATAGCCGGGTCGCGTTGACAAGCAGTTCGCCGGGCTGTGTGGTCGGAAAGATCCAGATCTTCTTCCGGGGAAGATCGTAGTTCCTTCGATCGGCGGCTGTGAGCGCCTCCACGATTTCCGGCGGAGAGATCGTGTCTTCGCCCCAATGTGCGACGAAACGGTCGACGTCGACCCCACCGAGGCGGAAGAACATTGTCGGGTTCTGAATGCGGCCCTGGTCGCCAAACCGCCACGGATGACCGGCGCGGGCAACGACGGCGGCATCTCCGGATGCGTCGATCGTGCGTTTGGCAAGGATCACCGAGCGGCCGGCATTGGACTCGATCACCACGCCGAGGTGGCGATTGCCGTCCATGATCACCGCGACCACGACGGTGTGGAACAGCACCCTGACGCCCGACACCGTCAGCAGGGAGTCGGCGGTCTCGCGCCATTTGAGAGGATCATGGGTGACGACGAACGTCTTGCCGTACTTCTGCGGCGGGGTGACGCCGCCGCGCCTGGCGAGTTCGGATCTGAAGCGTTCGGAAAACCCGAAGACGATCTGCTTCGGCTTGCTCTGTTCGCTGGCCAGGAACAGACCGCAGATCGTCCCCGATAGTCCTGCCACGGCGGCGCCGCCGCAGAATCCGTAGCGCTCGACCAGGATGGTGGAGCAATTAGACTCGGCGACAACAGTGGCCGCAGCAACGCCGGATGCGCCGCCGCCGACGACGAGAACATCGATCTCCGCAAGGCACGGGAGCGATCTTGCCTCATCAAGGGAGATCTGGTGCCGGATTTCCCAAGCCGGAATGTTGACGCATGTGGAGTCCATCAAAATAACCTCGCGTGTGACTGGCGGCTCGGGGAGGGCGCGGCTGCGCTATCAGCGCCTGCTTCGATCGCCGAGCACGGCTCCCTTCGAGAGCGGCTGGACGAGTTGGGCGTATTGCGCAAGCCAGCCATATTCGGCCGGCAGCGTCCGCGGTTTCCATTCAGCTAGTCTGGTCGCGAGTTCCTTTTCGGTGATCATGAGCTCGATAGTTTCGGCGGTCAGGTCGATCGTGATACGGTCGCCGTCAGCCACCACGGCGAGCGGGCCGCCTTCGGCAGCCTCCGGCATGATCTGGCCAACAGTGATTCCGGAGTTGAGACCCGACAACTCACCGTCAGTCAGAACCGCGACGCCGCTCGACAGGCCGGCGCCGACTAAGGCCGCCATGAACGAGCAGGCGAACACCGTGCCCGGGCCGCCCTTTGGGCCCATGTGCCGGAGGATGATGGCCTGTCCCTTTTGAATTGAGCCGTCGCTGAGGCCAGCGATCGCCTTGTCCTCGTCTTCGAAAACCTTCGCCACGCCCTCGAACCGGCGGACGGAGGTCGGGACGGCGGACAGCTTCACCACCGCGCCGTCCGGCGCGAGATTGCCGCGAATGATGATGAGGCCGGGCTCGTTGCGGAACGGGTTCGACAGCGGCCGGATCACGCGTTCGTCCGGCGCGGGCGCCTCGGCGAGATTTTCTCCGAGGGTCTTTCCGGTGACCGTCATCGTGGAGAGATCGAGTTTGCTGGCGAGTTGCTTCATCGCGCCTCGCACGCCACCTGCAGCGTCCAGCATCTCGATCCGATGCGGACCGTTGGGACGCACTTGCGTGATCTGAACCGCGTCCTTCGACAGAGCCTCATATTCTGCCACGACGTCCATTTCGATGCGGCTTTCGATGGCGATCGCCGTCAGATGCCGCACCGTATTGACGGACAGCCCCAGCGCTTGCGCGATACGAATTCCGTTCTGGATCGACGCCTTGGTCAGGATCTGCCGCGGCCTCAGATCTTGCTGAATGAGCCGCACGATGGCCTGGCCGACCTGCACCGCGTAGTCGGACAGCCGCTCGCCTCCAGCGCGGATCGGCGCATTGCCGGGCAGGGCCATGCCGAGTGCTTCTGCGAGGCAGTGCATTGAATTGGCGGTTGCGAGACCGGCACAAACGCCAGGTCCCTTGATTGCGGCGCAGGACATGTCGGTCAGATCCTGTAAGCTGATCTGGCCCGATTTGTAGGTTCCGACTCCGTTGTAGAGGTCTTCGATATCGACGTCTTTGCCGCCGCAATGGCCGCCGAGCTGATAGCCGCAGGTCAGGACGATCGACGGGATGTTCAAGCGACCAGCGGCCATCAACTGGCCTGGCGTGGTCTTGTCGCACGAGGCGAGCAGGACCATGCCGTCCAATTCGGCGCCTTCGACTTGGACCTCGACGTCGTTCACGAGGAGATCGCGAGACGGCATCAGATAGCGCGCCTTGCGGCCTGCGGAGGTGACGAAATCAGACGGGGCAACGGTGCGGATTTCAAATGGGAGACCACCTGCATCGCGGATCGCCTGCTGCACCTTCCGGGAGATCTCGTCCAGGTGCTGGTAACAGACCGAGAGACCGCTGGATGAATTGACCACCGCGATCTTGGGCTTGTGGAAATCCTCCTCCTTGATGCCCATCGCCAGCCATTGCGCGCGACGCACGGCCCACCGGGTCGAACCCGGCTCGAAGTTGCTTCTGAGTTCGTTCATCGGCCAATCTCCAAAGATGCGGGAGCAATGAGCGTTCCGACACGGCGCCGGAACGCTCTTCCACTTATCCGAGTTTCTTGCTGACGGTTTCCGGCCCAAGCTTAAGGCCGATCAAAGTGATGATGCCGAGCACCCACATGTAGGCGACGATAGGCCACCAATGATGGGCCCATGCGACGAGCGCCGTGGCGATGAAGGGAGCGACGCCGCCGGCGAGCAATGAGCCGAGCTCCCGGGAGAAGGCGAAGCCTGAGAGCCGGAACTGGGTGTCGAACAGTTCGGCGTACCAGGAAGCCTGCGGCGCAAGCATCGCCGGATACGCAATGCCGAGGCCGATGCCAAATCCCAGGATGATGGCGGCGGTGGCGCCGGTGTCGAGCAGCAGGAAGAACGGCACCAGCCACGCCATCGAAAGCAGCGCTCCCGCAATATACACCGTCTTGCGACCAAGCCGGTCGGACAGCACGCCGAAGAACGGGATGGTGGCGACCTGGACCATCGAGGCGATGATGACGGCCCACAGCGCGGTCGAGCGTGGCTGCCCGAGCGTCGTGATCACATAGGAGACGCAGAACACCGGATAGAGATAGGCAAAGCCGTTCTCTCCCATCCGCGTCAGAAGCACGATGACGAAGCTGCGCGGGTTGCGTTTGATCGACGTGAACAGGCCGATCTTCTCGGTCTTCGCCTGCTCGACGGCACGTTCATAGACCGGCGGCTCCTCGACGCCGCGGCGAATGAAGTAGCCGACCAGCACGCACACGCCGCCGAACAGGAAGGGAATGCGCCAACCCCACTGCAGGAACTGGTCTTCGGGCATCGAGGCAATGACGGAGAAGAACACGGCGTTGGCGAGCAAGGTTGCCAGCGCAAAGCCCATCGGAGCCCAGGCGCCTGCAGCGCCGCGCTTGCCCTCCTGAGCGTGTTCGACGGACAGCACCACCGCGCCGGCGTACTCACCGCCTGCGCCGAATCCCTGCAGCAGGCGCAATCCGACAAGCAGGATCGGCGCCCAGATTCCAATTTGCGCGTAGGACGGCAGACAGCCCAGCAGGAACGTGGCCGCGCCCATGATCACGAGCGTGAGCACGAGCACGCGCTTTCTGCCGTATCGGTCGCCGAGGTAGCCGAGATACAGGCCGCCCAAGGGGCGGGCGAGGAAGCCGACCGCGTAGGTCGCAAACACGGCGAGCGTTCCGACGTACGGGTCAGTCGAGGGGAAGAAGACCTTATTCAGGACGACGGCTGCGGCCGTTCCGTAGATGATGAAGTCGTACCACTCCAGCACCGTGCCGATCAGAGCGGCCCACGCCGCTCGGCGGGATTTCTGGTTTCCGCCGACCGCGCGTTGGTCCTGTAAAACCTCAGCCATGGATGTTTCCCCATTTTCAACGAATTATAGCCTCATCGACTATTGATATATCTATGATATATGCTGATATATTACAGGTATGGCAGTAGAGTCCAGTGGCTTGAAGCCGACGGTCCGCGGTTTTGCGTACGCGTAAAATCGGGGTGGGGTAGGGGACGATGGGGTGGAACTGACAATGAGCGCCGGCCGAAACGGCCTTCCGAACAGAGGCTCGATCTGCCGTCTGCATTCATGAACGTGGCGGCGACAACCCGGCGATATTCATCCGGTCAACGATCCGGCGCCCGCCGGTGAACGGCCCTGAACCAGACCGAGCCCGCAAACGCGATCACGCGGATGCCGAAGACCACGGTCCCGGCTGTTTTGCAGGCTAGATTTAAGCGACAGATTTCCACCGGACAGCGGATAGATGCCCGAGCACACCAATAAGTCTGAGCAGGTCTACGACGTGATCGAGAGAATGATCACGTTTCAAGAGCTGAAGCCCGGCCAAATGGTCAGCGAAGTGACGTTGATGGAGGCGACCGGTTTTGGTCGAACGCCTGTCCGCGAAGCACTGCAGCGTCTCGCCTGGGAGCGAATGGTCGAGATACATCCGCGGAAGGGAGCCTTCATTCCGTTGATCTCGGTCGAGGTCCAACTCAAGCTGCTCGAACTACGCAGAGTGGTCGAAGAATTCGCGGTGCGAACTTGCGTTCATCGCGCCACCTCCGTTCAGAAGCGGATGATGCTCGAATTGGCACGGGAGTTTGACGAAGTCGCAAAGTCCGACGACATCGTTCTGTACGGCGATCTGCTGAAGCGGGTTCATCAGATCATCGTTGCGGCGGCGCAGAACGAATATCTGACCTCGAGCATGGCTCCGCTTCAGGGCCTGTCGCGACGGTTCTGGTTCGCCAATATCTCAGATCGCCCCACAGAGTTGATGGTGGCGTCCGAGAAGCATTCGGCGACGCTGAGAGCGATCAACCAGGGCGACGAGCAGGCCGCCGCCACCGCGTCGCTCGCGCTGAACGATTACCTCACCGACTTTGCGTACCGCACCCTCCGCGGAGCCGATGCCAGGATCGCGCTCAAACAGCGATGAGCCTTGCCGGTTTTGGCGACGATCCTTCCCGCTAGCAATCACACCCACCGCGACGGGGTGTCGACGTCGCCGGTCCATGAGTAGATCGCCAGCAGCGGCTCGTTGTCGGCGCGCATGGCGTGGACGACGTCGCTGACGTGCAGGATGGCGTCGCCCGGCCGGCGCAGTGCGGTGTCGGTGGCGACGGTCCAGTGCGGATGGCCGACCACGATCCGATACAGCTCGACCGCGGGATGGCGGTGCGGCGGATAGTAGGTCCGCGGGCCGATCAAGGTGAGGCCGAAGCAGACCTCGCGGCTGACGATCGGCGCCAGCGGGCCGATCAGTTCGGCCCAGCCCATGGCGCCTTCGAGGCCGGGCGCATCGTCTCGCGGCGTGTAGCCGTAACGCCACGGCAGCTGCTGCGCGATCGGGCGGAGGGCGGCTGCGACCTCGGGCGCTGTGGCCTCGGCGAGATCGAGCACCGCCGGCAGGTGCCGCGTCAGCGGGTGATGTGTCGGCTGCAGAACCGCAGCCTCCGTAGGGGCCGAGGCAAGTAGCGCTTCGACGCGGCGGATCTCGGCCCTGGCTGCGTCATCGGCACCGCCCGGATCGGCAAAGGAACGCTGCAGTGCTGTGATCAGCGATCGCAGCTGGCCGGCTTCATCGGAGGCGGTCATTCAGCCCAGGCCCGATTGCAGCACCACATAGGTGTGGCCGATCCGAAGGCCGCTGCGATGCGCCTCCCACGCTGCGACTGCGCCGAGCTGTTCGCCGGCGAGGCTGGCCTCGATCGTCGCGGCATTGGCGCCGGCCGCACCGGGATCGAGATCTGCGAAAGCAGCCTCCAGCGCGTCCGCGGCGTAGAACCGGAACGGGCCGAGCCCCTGGCGCTCCCAATTCGCGTAGGTGGAGATGACGTCGTCGGCGTCGGCCTGCACCTTCCATCCATAGGTGAGGACGCGCGGCACCAGCCCGGCGGCGCGCGACATCTGTGCCAGAACATCAAGCGGCACGCGGGCGCCGACCGTCGACAGCACAACGCCGTCCGGCGTCAGCGCGTCACGCGCCTGCACCAGCGCGAGGTAGTGCATCGTCAGCAGCCAGTCGGTGATGAAGACCGGGATGGTTTCGCTGCGCGGGGCGAGAAAGGCGGCGCTGGTCTTGTCGGCTTCGATCTTGCGGCTGTCGTCGACCGGCAGATTGGGCAGGTTTTCGTAGATCACGTCGAACTTCACGCCCGCGGGAGCGAGCGGGATGAGGAGGTCACCGGCGCCGGCGTGCAGCGTAATGCCCGCATCGGGGCGAACATTGCCGCGCACGTTGCGGGCCGCGGTAGCGACCACCTCCTCGAACAGGTCGGTGATGCCGACGATTTCGGCTCCGAGTAATTCGATCGCCGCCAGCGCATCGACGCCCGAGCCGGTGCCGATCGAGGCGAACGCGCGCGGCGGTGTGGCGCGGTTGCGCGCGAGCACCCGGAACGCCGGTGCGGCGACGCTCGCCACCCAGTCGCGCTTGAGGTCGTTCAGGTCGGGCAGATAAGCGCGGTCGGCGAGTTCGATCTCGACCTCGTCCTTGATCCGCCGAACCGCCGGGGTGCCGAGATAACGGCGAGCGTCGAAGCGCAGCTTGGGCGCTGCCTCGGGAGTGGGAGCCGAAGTTCGGCCGGGGTTCAGTGCCGTCGCCATATTGTCACTCGCAGTCGGATTGCAAATTCAGAGTCGACCGAATGGGCAAAGCGGCACCACGCGCCGCGTCGCTGACAGTCGTCGATGATGGCACCACTCTTACGTCAACGTTGACAGCAGGAGTTTTCCTTGTCGGCAGCAAAGCGAGAATGCCATTCGCCTCTGCGAGGCAAGCATGGTCGATCATTGCGTTCGCCGCTGGCTCAAGAGAAGGGGCCGGGACCCGAGTCCCACCGACGTGACGTCAGTGGCAAAGCCCATAGCCTCCGGCGATGATCGCCTGCACCGGGGCAGCGCCGATCGTGATCGATGCCGTGCGTTGGCGCAGATGGGTATCGATCACTGAGATCGTGCCCTGATCCTCGATCGGCAAATACAGCTTGTCACCGTCGGGCGTGACCACGCCGGTGCCGGGTATGCCGTCGAGCGCGATCGAGCCCGCGGCCTTGCGGCGCTCGAGGTCGAAGATCAGCAGCTTGCGCGTCGCAGGTGCCGGCACGAACGCCACCGTATCGAACCAGGCCGCATAGGCGGTCGATGCCGCGGCGGGCAGCGTGACGCCGCCCGGCTGCAGCGGCTCCGACGGCAGGATCGACAACGTGCCTGTGTGCTGATCGATGGCCAGCAACTGGATGCCGGTGCCGGTTGCGAACAGAACAGGATGGTCGGAGGCGGGCACGCTTGCCAGTACCTGCCGCGAGCGGAGATCAAGGTGCAGCACGCGGCGCGGTGTCTCAGCTGTCAGCGCAAAGCCCTCGCGTCCGTTCGGCGCCCGCAGCAGCGCGTGCAGTGTTGGTCCCTCGACCGGCGGCACAGGTTGGCCGGTTGCGATGTAATAGGCAGACAGGCCGCCGACGCTCGCTGCGGCCACCAGGAGAGCCGAACTGTCGCCGGAGAAGATGGCCTCGCGAATCTCGCGGGGGCCGTCGATCCGGCTGCGTTCGCGGCCGTCGACGGTGTCGAGCAGCGCGATCGTGCCGCGGGCATCGTCGAACGCCGCCAGCCGCTGCCCGTCGGGGCTGATCCGCAGCCGAGACGGGACAAACGGCAGCGGCACGTCGCTGCGACTCTGCGCCGCCAGATCGACACTGACGAGCCGCGGACTGCGAAGGTCGATCGCGGCGAGGCGGCCGCCGCGCTGCGAGATCTGCAACTCGCGCGGTTCAAGACCGAGTGCGAGCGTGCCGGTCACGGTATCGGAATCGACATCGATCGCATCGAGTGCGGCAACGCCGCGCCGCGCGACGAAGATCGTCCGCCGATAGTCGCGGTAAGCCTCAGTGGCGCGGGCAGGGGCGGCGGACAGCAGCGTCGCCGCGCCGATCAAAGCTGTTCCGACCAGGCGCCGACGGCTAATGCCGGCACGGAAGCGTGATCCGGTGGGCTGCATCGGATCGGACGTCGGCTTGGAGATGATCGTCACGTTATCTCGTCTGGTCGTATCGCTCGCAGCCAGCGCGCCGATCAGGCGCTGCGGCTGATTGCGGTGGTGTAGATGCGCTCGATCAGGGTGAGCGCGCCGCGATAGCCGGCATAGCCGCGCGACAGCACCACTTCGTAGGAGGCCGGAAAGCCGACTTCGAGAATGAAGCCGCGCAGCTCCTTGGCGAGGTCACGCTCCCAGGTCGTCCCGAAGATCAGCGGCGGCTTACGGCCGAAATCGGCACCGCGGATGGCGGCGTGCACCGCGTAGCTGTCCTCTGCGAACACCGGCTCGATGCCGACGTCGTGGTCGAGCTTGGCGAATGCCGCACGGATCGCGTCACGGTGCTCCGGCGGGGTGTTGTCGGTGATCACCACGACGGCCGGCACCAGGCCGAGCTGGCGGACCGCAAAGCTGCTGATCGACAGCGTGGTGGCGGCATCACCGATGGCGGCGAACCGCGCCGGCAGGCCCCAGCGATACTGCGAGTAGAACTCCGAGAACGCCTCGATGTAGCCGTAGTAATCGCGCTCTTCCGCAGCGATGAAGGCGCCGGCCTGCGCGTCCGGAATGCCGGCGAAGGCGGCGACCTGGCGCAGGAACTCGCTGGTCTGCCGGCCGCCGATCGGAGGCACCGGGAGATGGAGATACGGTTGTCCGAACTTGTCTTCGAGATGCTGCGCGGTGGCGAGTCCGAGCCAGGGCGACAGCACCAGATTGAATTGCGCCCGCGGAATCGCGCGCCATTCCGACACGCCGGCCGAGCCCGGCCCGAACAGCACGTTGACGCGGAGCCCGATGCCTTGCAGCAACCGCTTCAATTCGGCGAGATCGCCGCGCCAAAACGGGTCCTGATACGGCAGCGGCGCCCATAGGTTGACGAGGCCGTGTTCGCGCGGCCCCGCATCCGCGCTGGCAAACTGGTCGATGATCGCGCGGGTGACCACCTCGTGGCCGGTGTAGTTGTTGCCACGAAAGCCGCCGGTGCCGGCATAAACCACCGGTGCGCCCTTGGCCTGGAATTCCTTGACCACGGCCGGCACGTCATCGCCGATCAGATCCGGGATGCAGCCGGTGAGCACGACGAACAGATCGGCTTCCATCAGGTCCAGCGTGTGGGTGACCAGTTCGCGCAGCCGGTTTTCGCCGCCGAAGATCACTTCGCGCTGGGTAGCGTTGGTGCTCGGAGCGACGCCGAGTCCGCCCCAGCCGCCACCCTGATAGGCATTGTTGAACGCCAGAGCGCCGCATTGCTTGTCGGCGCAGCCCGGACCGCAATGGGTGATCGGGATCGCGCGCGGGATCGCCGCCACGGTCTGCATTGCGCCGAGTGCGCAGGCGTAGCGGACCTGTTCGATCGGGCCTTCTTCGGGGACGTCTGCGACGACAGGGGTCGGCCCGGAGCGACGGACTTGAAGCGGGGTGATGCTCATCAGACGCGACTTCCGGCGGCTTGCGGGGCGTTCTGCCGCGCGAGCAGATACGGATCGGCCTGATCCAGCCACCATTGCTTGTAGGGCAGGCTGGTGTGGCCGGCGAGGTCCTGATGGAATTTGCGCTGCGCCAGCGCATCGACGATTTCCTCGCCGAGATCGATCATGCCCTGATAGCCGATCGCGGTCGACGCATCGCCGAGCGCGATCGCCGGCACGCCGAGGCGCGAGGCGAGGCCGGCGAGGCCCCCGTGGCGGATGATGATGAAGTCCGGATCGGAGCGCTTCAGCAGATTGTAGAACTGATAGGGCTGGCGATTGGAGATGCTGAAGTGTTCGACATCGCCATAGGCGTCGATCATATGGCCGAGCGTATCCTGGCGGACGTCGTGGCTGTCATAGACCGGGTCGTGATGGAACACGAGCGAGCCGGGTACCTCGACGCCGAGTTCGCGCAGCACCCCGATGACGCCGTGGGCATAGGCCGCTCCCATCGCGACGTAGCCGCGCACGCCCTTGAGGCGCTCGCGCAACCGCTCGATTTGTGGTCGGACGCGGGCGTGCTCGCGGGCGATATAGGCTTCGGCGCGTTCTTCCCGGCCGGTGGCCTTGGCCAGCGCGCGCAGCCATGCGTCGGTGCCGTCGAAGCCGTAAGGCTGCGGCGCCTTGATCTCCTGCACGCCGTATTGCTCCTCCAGCGCGGCGCCGAGATAGCCACCGACCGAGTAGCAGAAGGTCGCCGATGCGGCGGCTTCCGAGGCGCGCGCGATCTCGTCGACCGAGGCGACGGTCAGGATGTTGTTGGCTTCGAGGCCCAGTTCCGCCAGCATCGGCGTGAACACGTCGCTGCCCCACAGCACGATGATATTGACGAGGTTGTCCTGCCGCGGGCCCGGCTTGGGCTTGACGACATGGCGCAGCACGCCGTGCTGGATCGCGTCGAAGCCTGAGCTCCAATGCTTGGACTTGAAGCCCTCGCAATACATCGCCACCACCGGGACGCCGAGTTCGTCCTCGCAATCGCGCACCACGCTCTCGACGTCGTCGCCGATGATGCCGGTGGCGCAGGAGGTGGCGACGAACACCGCCTTGGGCTGGTGTCGCTTGACCGCGGCCTTGATCGTGGCACGCAGCTTCTCGGCGCCGCCATAGATCATGTCGCGTTCGATCAGATTGCTCGACAGGCCGGTGACATTGCGCGGAGCCAGGCCGCGGCGCATCAGGCCGTTGCGGAAGAACGCGTTGCTGTTGATATGACCGGCGGCGCAGCCGATCGGCGAATGCTGCACCAGCACCGCGTCGCGGACGTTGCTGGCCTGGCTTTCAGCGATTTGCTCGGAGCAGGTCGAGCCCTGCGAGAACGGCGATTCCAATTCGCAGATGCGCTGGCCCTTGCCGCCGCATCCGGGGCCGCAATCGCCGCGGGAGAAGGCGGACTCGTTGGCAAGGCGGGAGGCGGGGCCATCCCATGAGGTGATGGTACCAAGACGCTGTTCGCGGGTCTCGGCGGACGGACTACGAAGATTAATGGCCATCGGCGCGCAACGCCTTCAAAGAAAGAAACTGTGAGGATGATCAGTTGCGCGCGCAGATGGCCATGATGAAACCTCGTTCGCAAGCGCGAAAGCGCGCTGGTTCGCGATTTGAAAGAACTAACTGCGCCGTCGCGCGTGAGGAGAAACAATCCAGTGTCGGCGGGGTGCCGTGCGGTGATGCTCGGCTATCAGATTGCTGCCAGATCTGCTCGTCGCGGCTGCGATCAGATGTGGGCGAGGGCGGAGTCGAGATCGGCGAGCAGGTCGCCGGCGTGTTCGAGCCCGATCGACAGTACCACCCGCGGCGAGGCCGAGGCGCGGTCGAGGACGGCGCTGCGGACACCGCCGTAAGTCACGGCAGGATCAAACAGCGTCAACGCGTCGGTGAAGCGCGCCGCAGCGGCTGCGCTGGGCAGGTCGAAGGCGATCAGCGCGGCGCCCGTGGTGAGGCCGGACACCTTTGGGTGCGCGCCCAGATAGGTCGCGACCTCGCGCGCGTTGGCGGTCTGCCGGCGCAGCCGCAGCGGCAGCGTCTCGACACCCTGGATGATCTGGAACACCGCCAGCGGATTGATCGCCGCACCGAGATCGCGAAGCAGATGTGCCCGCGTCCGCGCCACGAACGGGCTGGCGTTCCATTTCTTCACCAGCTCGGTCCAGACCACGCCGTGATAGGACGCATCCGGTTCGCTCAGGGTCGGCAGCCGGGTGCCGTGAGCCTCCCAGGAAAACCGCCCCCCGTCGATGATCAGGCCGCCTTGGGCCCCATCATGGCCGCCGAGATATTCGGCTGCCGAGTAGATCACCAACGCAGCGCCGTGCTCGAACGGCCTCACTGACAGCGGCTGCGCAGTGTTGTCGACGATCAGCGGCACGCCGGCCTGTTGGGCCGCTTCGGCTGCACCGGTGAGCGGGAAGGCGCGCAGCTGCGGCACGCTGAGGCTCTCGACATAATAGGCGCGGGTGCGGACATCGGTCGCCGCGGCGAACGACTCCGCCGATCCCGTCTCTGCGGCGAAACGGACGTCGATCCCGAACTGGCGCAGCGATGCGACCAAACCAGCATTGCGTCCCGTCACGATGTCGGGCGACAGCACCACGTTGTCGCCGCTGTGGGCGATGTTGAGCAGCGCGTACAGCGATGCGCTCTCGCCGGTGGCGAGCGCAAGTGCACCGACGCCGCCTTCGAGCGCAGAGACGCGGCGCTCCAGGAACTCGCGGGTGGGATTGACGGTGCGTGTATAGGTGTAGCCGATCTCTTCGAGCGCGAAGATGCGGCGCGCGTGCTCGGTGTCCTGAAACTGGTACGAGGTGGTCAGATAGATCGGAGGCACCACCGCGCCGGTTACCGGATCGGAGCGGAACGAGCCACCATGGACCGCGAGCGTTTCGACATTGGCGGCGTGCGGCTGGGTCATGACGGTGCGCTCCTCGGCGGCAGAGGTGAAGAGAGGGAAACGATCGGTGGAAGTCGAGCGACGGACATATCGCTCAGTGGCGCTGCTGCCGTTGCAAAGAGGCACTTGCAAGAGGCGGCGCTGCGTCGGCGCAATGCGGCGCGATATAGAAGTGTCGCGACGCGTGAGACTTCCGACAACGGAATAGCAAGTGTGTTCGAACGCAGCTTGTTCACAGCACCTGCAGAGAATACGGTTAGCACATGAAGTCAAGTAATCGTGCTGGAAAGTGAAATGTTCGCGCAAGCCTCGACTCTCGACGATAATCATGCTGTTCAACCGCTGCATCCCAGCACATTCGTTCTCCGCGGCGCGCGTGGCCGTGCCGGTGTGAGTCGCCGTCCTTCGCCGCGCATCGACGAAGGTGCCGCCGCGCCGCTGCAGTTCGGCAATGAGAGGCTGGATGCGCGGTATCGGGCGGTGAGCCATCCGGTGCTGCGCGAGTTGGAGAGCAGGCTGGCCGCGTTCGAAGGTGGCGCTTCGGCGCTGGCGGTCGCATCGGGGCAGGCGGCGTCGACGTTCTCGGTGCTGAACCTGGCGCAGGCGGGGGACAATTTCGTCACCTCCACCGGCCTTTATGGTGGCACATGGATTCTGTTCGACAACACCTTGCGCGAGCTCGGCATCGAGGCGCGGTTCATCGATCCGTCCGACCCGGAGAATTTTCGACGCGCCACCGATGCGCGGACGCGGCTGTATTATGCGGAGACGCTACCCAACCCGAAGCTGGAGGTGTTTCCGATCCGCGAAGTGGCTGCGATCGGTCGTTCGCTCGGGGTGCCGCTGGTGATGGACAACACCGCCGTCCCCGGGGTGGTGCGGCCGCTCGAGCATGGCGCGGCGATCGTGATGTACTCGACCACCAAATATATCGGTGGCCACGGCACCACGCTCGGCGGCGCGATCATCGACGGCGGCAACTTCCCCTGGCAGCAGCACGCCGAACGGTTTCCGCTGCTGACGGCGCCCGATGCGGTCGATCCGCAAGTTGTCTGGACCGAGGTTGCTCGACCGTTCGGCCCGATCGCGTTTTCGCTTCGCGCACGGTTGAAGCTGCTCGGCGATCTCGGCGCCGGCATGGCACCGATCGCCGCGTCACAGATCCTGCAGGGGCTTGAGACGCTGCCGATCCGGATGGAGCAGCACAATGCCAATGCGATCGTCGTCGCCGACTATCTGAAGGACCATCCGAAAGTGGCGGCGGTGCATTTTCCGGGCCTGCAGAGCGGTGAGCTCCGCCGTCGCGCCGACGCGTCGATGCGGGGAGGGTACGGCGCACTGATCGGCTTCGAACTGCGCGACGGGCAGGCGGCCGGCCAGCGCTTCATCGAGGCGCTGAAGCTGTTCTATCATGTCGCCAATATCGGTGATGCGCGGTCGTTGGCGATCCAGCCGTCGGCCACCACCCATTCCCAGCTTAGCGAGCAGGATCAGCTGGCGGCCGGCGTCACGCCGGGGTTCATCCGCCTGTCGATCGGGATCGAGCATCCGGACGATATCCTGGCCGATCTGGCGCAGGCGCTGGACGCTGCATGATGCGGTCGTTCCAAGGGGCTGCCCTGGCGCCCCTTGGAACGTGTTCAACTTGATTGGGAGGCGGCGAAGCGTTCGGGGACTTCTGGATCGCTTTGCCGTTTCGCCCTTCGCAAGGGCGCGAACGACATTTGGCGGGGAGCGATACGTTCCAGTGTGGTTGGTGGTTATGGCGTGGCTTGCGGCGGCGGTGGGACCACCGGGAGCGCTGTGATCGCCTTGATCTTTTCCATCGCAAAGCGCGAGGTCACGTTCTTCAGCTCGGTGGTCTTGATCAGCCGGCGGTAGAACCGGTCAAACGATTTCATGTCGGCAACCACGACGCGCAGGACGTAGTCATAGTCACCTGCAAGCCGGTACACTTCGACCACTTCGGGCATACCGCGGAGCGTTGTGGCGAATGATGCCTGCCATTCCTTGGTCTGTTCGCCGGCCTCGATGAAGACAAACACCGACAGCCCGAGCCCGATCTTTTCCTGATCCACCAGTGCGACACGGCCGGTGATGACCCCGTCCATCTGCAGGCGCTGAATACGCTTCCAGCACGGAGTCGACGACAGCCCCACCTTGGAGGCGATGTCCGCGACCGAGTGGGTAGCGTTCTCCTGCAGCAGCCGGAGGATTTTGATATCGAGATGATCGAAAGGTCGTGACATACCGAACTGACGACGGAGTGATCCTGATCCGAGGATGGTCTGCTCGTGGGCCGGGCGTGACGAACGGGCGGATGCCGTCAATGACGCGTTCGGCGGAACGAACTACTCCGCGATCTAAGGACGTTCTCCGATCGAACACAACATGCGCCAAGCAGTTTGAAAGATGCTGCTGCGCTGTTAGTTGGGTGGAGAACAAATCGCTCGCGGAGTGGCGTTCTCCGGAGCGATCGTTCTTGCCGGCCGCTGGTCGTTCCCGGCGGAAAGTCCGTCGCGTTCCGAGTCAGGCCGCTCGACCGGTGAACTCGGCCGACCAACCCTCGGCATCGCTGAGATAGCGCACGGCTTTGATACGGCGGGCGGCGGTGAGGCGGAAATTGTGCTCGAGGCCCGCCGGGACCACGATGAAATCGCCTGGGCCAACGTGAAGATCGGCACGCTGCCCGTCGACGATGACGCCGAAAATGCCGGCCCCATCGAGGATGTGACGGATCTCGTCGCCGGCGTGGCGATGCCAGTTCTCGAATTTGGTGGCGAGCTGCTCGTTATCCGGCCGTTCCGGATGCAGCACGATCAGGTCGCGCGAGGGAAACTCCGGGCGCGGCGGCAGTGCGTCAAGCACGGCCGCGGCCGCGGTGTCGTCGAGCAGCGGTCGCGTTAGTGTTTCCGCCAGTGCCGTCGGCACCGGGTGATGCTCCACCACGATGCGATGCGCGCGTGCGATTGCCTCGATTTCAGCGGCCGTCGCCTCGCGTCCATCGTCGAACAGGAGAGTTGCCATCGTTGGTCCTCGTGAGTGCCTACAGGGTGGAGTCGCGGAGCGTCAGGCGACCGCGCGGTCGCGCTCGGCCTCGGCTTGTTCCGCCGCGACCAGCCGATCCGCCCAGCTGCTCGACCATTCGCGGAGCTGCTGCGGATCAAGCGGCGTTGGGACCTTGGACTCGGTGTGCTCGGCGATGCGGCGCGCGAGTTGGCGATAGATCTCGGCCTGCGCGGATTGCGGTGCAGCTTCGATCGTTGTGCGTCCGCTGAGTTCGGCCTGGGTGACGGTCAAGGAGCGCGGCACGTATTGGACGATCGGTGTCGCGGTGCGCGCGGCGAAATCGTCGATCACGTCGCGCTGGAAGTCGGTATTGATCGAATTGGCGATGATGCCGCCGAGCAGGGCGCCGCCCGAGTTGGAGAACCGCTCGATGCCGCGGAACAGGTTGTTGGCGGCATAGACTGCCATGAAGTCCGACGACGATACGGTGAACACATGTTCGGCGATTCCCTCGCGCACCGGCACCGCGAAGCCGCCGCACACCACGTCCCCCAGCACGTCGTAGATCACGTAATCGAGGTCGAGTTCTTCAAACACCCGCTGCTGCTTCAGGAGTTCGACCGCGGTGATGATGCCACGGCCGGCGCAACCGACGCCTGGCTGAGGGCCGCCGGCCTCGACGCAATAGATGCCGCCGAAGCCTTGAAATATCGCCTCGTAGGCGTCGACGCGACGGCGCTCCGCCAGCAGGTCGAGCACCGACGGGATGTAGGCGCCGCCGCGGAGCGTGTTGGTCGAGTCAGCCTTCGGGTCGGCGCCGAACTGCATCACCTTGTAGCCGGCCTCCGCAAGGGCCGCACTGATGTTGGAGGTGGTGGTGGACTTGCCGATCCCGCCTTTCCCATAGATGGCGATCTGCTTCAGTTTGTTGGCCATGGTCGGCTCCTATTCAGAATTGTCGAATGCGTGTGGGGGAAGGCGTCAGCCGTGCGAAAAGGTCGGCTCGGCAAGGAGATCGTCGCCGTAAAGCGCGGCGGTGTAGTCGCTGAGCCCGGGAACGCCGCAGGCATCGGCGCGGCAGCGTTGGCAATCGTGGAACACGCGCAAATGACGCTCGGCCTCGGCGCGGGCGACGTAGCGCCGCATCAGGCTCGGCGCCGGCAGATTGGCGAAACGGTGCTGCGGGATCAGCGGGATGATGTTGATCATCCGTGCGCCGGCGGCCGCAACTTCGGCCGCGACGTCACCGATGTGGTCCTCATTGACGGTGGGGATCAGCACGGTGTTCACCTTGATGGTGAGGCCGAGCGCGGCAGCAAGCGCGATGCCTTCGAGCTGGTTGCCGATCAGCCGCTCGGCCGCAGCGCGGCCATCGAGGCGATGGCGTTGCCAGGCGATCTTGGGCGTGATCGTGGCCTGGATCTCCGGATCGACGGCGTTGACCGTCACCGTGAGGGTCTCGATCCCCACCGCGGCAATCTCTTCGATCCGTGATGGCAGCATCAGCCCGTTGGTGGAGAGGCACAGCGTCAGTTGCGGCCAACGCGCACGAATTCGTGCGAAGGTGTCGAGCGCATGATCGGTCGCCAGCGGATCGCCTGGGCCGGCAATCCCGACCACAGCAAGGGAAGGGCAGAGCTCAAGCGCGCGTTCGACCACCGCTTCGGCGTCCTCCGGGGACAGAAGCCGCGTCGCGACGCCCGGGCGCTGGTCGCTGCGGTTGAAGTCGCGTTTGCAGAACGAGCAGTCGATGTTGCAACCAGGGCTGACCGGCAGGTGCAGCCGCGCCGCGGCGGCATGACCTTCCGACGTGGTGCTGAAACACGGATGCCGGCCTTCCAGCGCCGGGAACGCTGGCGTCGCGCGCTGCAAGGCGTCGGCACTGGAGTTCAGCGATATCGTCATGCGGGGCAGCGCTCCCGCAGCAAGCTGCTCTCAGCCAGCTCACGCACCACGCTGTCGACGGTGTCGTCGGTCTCGAACGCGAGGATGTTGAGTTCAGCAAGACGATTGACGCCGCATTCGCCGATCTTGGCGACCACGACGGCGCGGCAGTCGGCTACGAGATCGACCGAGACGTCGAGCGGATCGCGCTGCTGCGCCGCACTGCGGTCGGCACCACAGCCGGGAATGTTGCGGCGGGTCTCGAGCAGCCGCGGAGTCGATGTCGACACATCCCAGATCTGGAAGTCGGTCGCATAGCCGAAATGCTCGGTGACGCCGACACCGTTGCCGGTGGCAATTGCGACCTTGATCAGTCCGGACTCCGATGATGGCGATCCCATGCAGCCCCACGCAGCTAACACACCCCATCCGCCTGCAAGGCGGATGATCGATTAGGTAGCCGATTGGCCGGAGCAATGGCTTTCGTTGTCGCTCGCCGAAGATGATACACATTCTGTTCAAATCACTCGGCGATCAAATCGATGCTACGTCGCGTGATGGCCGGTACGGCGTTGCCTTCAACGCGAGGCATCCGATCGACCTCGCAGGAGCGATCGATTCCACAAACGTGATCCGCCTCAGTTCCGCGCTGGTGTGAGCGGGCGACGCACTCAGAAGACGGAAATCAAGATCTCCGTCAGCTCGGCTGCGCGATACAAATTTGCTGCCGATGCTGTGGTGGGGATCGCGTTCTTACTGAAATGCGTTGCGCATATTGACGCCGCAGAGTCGTGCGGCCCACTTTGATCTGCATCCGCGGCGGTGACGACGTTCCCCAGCTGCAATCGCGGAAGATCGAGAGAATACATCGTGAGCCTGGCCCGTCTTGCCACACCGAAGGATCGTACGCCCAAGGGGCTGATCGATCTGATCGGAAACACGCCCCTGGTGCAACTGACACGGCTGGATGCCGGCCCGTGCCGGTTGTTCGCCAAACTCGAAGGCCAGAATCCAGGCGGTTCGATCAAGGATCGACCGGCGCTGGCGATGATCGAGGCGTTCGAGCGCAGCGGCGAACTGCGGCCGGGCGGGACCCTGGTCGAAGCCACCGCCGGCAACACCGGCCTCGGGCTGGCGCTGATCGCCGCGCTGAAGGGCTACCGGCTGGTTCTCGTCATCCCGGACAAGATGAGCCGCGAAAAGGTGCTGCACCTGAAGGCAATGGGTGCCGAGGTGGTGATGACCCGCTCCGACGTCGGCAAGGGGCACCCGGCTTACTATCAGGATCTTGCCCAGAAGATCACTTCCGAAACCCCTGGCGCGGTGTTCGTCAATCAGTTCGCCAATCCGGCCAACCCGCTCGCGCATGAATACGGCACCGCGCCGGAAATCTGGGAGCAGATGGATCGGCGCGTCGACGCAGTGGTGTGCGGCATCGGCTCCGGCGGCACGCTGACAGGGATCGCGCGGTTCTTTCAGCGCGCCTCGCCATCGACCGAGATCATTCTGGCCGATCCGAAAGGCTCCGTGCTGGTCGACGTGGTCGAAGGGCGGGAGCCAGGCCCTGTCGGAAGCTGGCTGGTCGAGGGCATCGGCGAGGACTTCGTCCCGAGCAATGCCGAACTGAAGCTGGTCACACGCGGCTACACCGTGACCGACGCAGAATCCTTCCACGCTGCGCGTGAGTTGCTGCGACGGGAGGGGATTCTCGCCGGCTCGTCGTCGGGCACGCTGCTGGCGGCTGCGCTGCGCTATTGCCGCGAGCAGACCCGGCCGAAGCGGGTGGTGACGCTGCTGCCGGACGGCGGCAACAAATATCTGTCGAAGATGTTCAATGATACCTGGATGGCCGATCAAGGCTTCGTCCCGCGCCGGCATGACGGGGATCTGCGCGACCTGATCGTGCGTCGCCATGACGAGGGCGCTTCGATCACGGTTGCTCCCGAGGATACGCTGAACTTCGCGTATTCGCGGATGAAGCTGTACGAGGTGTCGCAACTGCCGGTGCTGGTCGACGATCACGTCGTCGGCATCATCGACGAGTCCGATCTGTTGATGGCGACGATCGGCGATCCGGCCAAATTCGCCGAGCCGGTGCACTCGGCGATGAGCAAGCGGGTCGAAACCGTCGAGGCGTCGGCACCGTTCGAGAGCCTGATGCCGGTGTTCGATCGCGGCCTGGTCGTCGTGGTCGTCGACGGCTCGCGCTTCCTCGGCCTGATCACCAGGATCGACCTGATCAACCATTTGCGTAGCAAGGTGCACTGACATGGATAAGACCACCAACCTGCGGCAGCGCGGGGCCAATACCCGCGCGGTGCACGGCGGCCAGCATTTCGATCCGACGACCGGTGCGGTGACGACCCCGATCTACGCCACCTCGACCTTCGTCCAGTCGGCGCCGGGCGTGCACAAGGGTTACGAATACGCGCGCTCGCAGAACCCGACGCGCGCCGCGTTCGAGGCCGCGATCGCAGACGCCGAGCGCGGCCACGCCGGCTTCGCTTTCGCCTCCGGCCTCGCGGCCGAGGCGGCACTCTTGGAGATCGCCGGGCAGGGCAGTCACATCGTCGCGTCGGACGATCTCTATGGCGGAAGCTGGCGGCTGTTCCATCGGGTGCGCAGCCATTCCGCCGGCCTGACGATCACCCATGTCGATCCGGCCAATCTCGACGCGCTGCGCGACGCCATCCAGCCGAACACGGCCTTCATTTGGATCGAGACACCGAGCAACCCGACGCTGCGCCTCGCCGATCTCGAAGCGGTCGCCGCGATCGGCCGCGAGCGCGGCGTGCTCACCGTGGTCGACAACACCTTCGCTTCGCCGGCGGTGCAGCGCCCGCTGGAGCACGGCATCGACATCGTGGTGCATTCGGTGACGAAGTACATCGGCGGCCATTCCGACATCGTCGGCGGCGCGATCGTGGTGCGTGATCCGGACTTGGCGCAAAAGCTGCAGTTCCTGCAGAACGCCACAGGAGGCATCCTCGATCCGTTCTCCAGCTTCCTGGCGCTGCGCGGCATCAAGACGCTGCCGCTGCGGGTGCAACGCCACAGTTCGAATGCGCTGGCGGTCGCCCGCTGGCTCGACGCCCATCCCAAGATCGAGCGGGTGGTCTATCCCGGGCTCAACAGTCATCCGCAGCACGCGCTCGCGGTGCGCCAGATGGATGGCGGCGGCGGCATGGTGGCAGCCTATCTGAAGGCCGACGAGCAGCAGGTCGTCGATGTGCTGAGCCGCTTCAGGTTGTTCGCGCTGGCGGAAAGTCTGGGCGCCGTGGAGAGCCTGGTCGGGCAGCCGTGGACCATGAGCCATGGCTCACTGCCGGAAGCCGATCGGCTGGCGCGCGAGATCACGCCCAATCTGATCCGGCTGTCGATCGGTATCGAAGACGTCGAGGACCTGACCGACGATCTCGAGCAGGCGCTGTCCATCCTGTGATCGGCCGGCCGGACAACGGCTTCTGAGCTATCTTCGATGCCCGGCATGTGCCGGGCATCTTTATTGTTTTAGAAGCAATTAATGGGAGCGCTCGTGACCGTCTAATACGCCGCCGCGAGGCCCGGCTTGATGGCATATTCGTCCAACAGATCGGCATGGTGACGCTCGGCCACGTCCGGGTGTGAGCGCAGCCGACCCTTGAGATAGTTGCGTCCGACGTCGCGGAACAACGGGTTCTGCGGATCCTGCGTGACGCCGCGGGCGTAATCGGCGAGCTCCGGCGGCAGCGTCAGCACCGGCACGGTGGCGTCAAGCCGCGCGCCAAGGAAGAACGCAACCGACAGCCGGTCGGTGTCCGGCGGCGGTGACACCACCCTGTGCACATTGGCGCGCAGTGCGCCGTTCGACGCCAGCTCGAGGATCTCCCCGATATTGACCACGAACGAGCCCGGGAGGGGCGGTGCATCGATCCAGCCGTCAGCAGTTTCGACCTGCAAACCGGCCACGGTGTCCTGCAGTAGGATCGTGACGAAGCCGGAATCCTTGTGGGCGCCGACGCCCTGATCGCTCTCGTCCGCTGCGCGGCCGGGATAGCGGATGATCTTGATCAGCTGGTTGGGCGAGGGCACGTAGATCGGTTCAAACACGTCCTCGGCCTGGCCGAGCGCGGCGGCGAACACCCGCAGCACTTTGATTGCAAGCTCCGTCACCTCCTGCTGATAGCGCAGCAGCAGCGGTTTCAGTTCCGGCAGCGCGTCGGGCCATTGGTTCGGGCCCTGCAACCTGGTCCAGGGCGGGGCCGAACGGCTGAGGGGGAACGCCTCGCGTTCGGCGCCGACATCGAGCTGTTCGCGCCAATCCGGCTGGCCGCGGGTGAATTCCCGGCCGGCGCGGGTGTAACCGCGGAAATGCGGCGAGTTGATCATCTCGATATCGAGCTTGTCCGCCTCCGGGAGCGCAAAGAAATTACGCGAGGCAAACAGCACGTCCCGGATCAGCCGGTCCGAGATGCCATGTCCGACAAGGTAGAAAAATCCAGGACCGAATGCGGCGTCGCGGACATCGCGGAGAAATTCCGCGCGCTCGGCGGTGTCGCTGCGAAACCGGCTGAGGTCGAGGACGGGAAGCTGCGAGGGCGAGGCTGTCATCGATTGGCTCCAACTGTGTCGGCTGCTTCGAATGATGCGCACCGGCCGACATGCTGTCGAGGCTTCGGCGAAAATAGCATCGGTTGTGCTGTTGATCAGTGTTGGTCTGCTGGAATTGTTTCGTTGCTGAGGTCTTTCGGAGTTGGTCTTGCCACCCGAATTGTCGGTCGTCGGTGGCCGAGGCGCGCGCACCGCCGAGAGCCGGTATCGATCACCTGCGGCTCACTTGTTTCGGAAAATACCTATCGGATGGTTCGTCTCAATCTTCGCGTAGATTTCGAAGAAGGTTGTCTGCGAGGCGTCTTATTTGGATGTTCGTACTACTCACGAAAATTGAAAACACGGGGAGTGGCATCTAGCATCGGTGATCATTGATCGGCCGATGCAGCTTATTTGGGCAGGCGTGTGATCGCTTGGCTGACAACGGTCGCTGGTGTTCGCTGTGCCTCCAAACCTGCAGGCGTCTTGAAATTGGGAAGGGAAGTTATCTTGATGCGACCGCTCGTATTCTCCGTCATTCTCGCCGCCGCGATCGGTGTCGGCACTGCTGCCGGCGCCGAGACCATCCGCGTCGGCGTCACCAGCGGTCCGCATGCGCAGATCACCGAGGCTCTGGTACCGGTCGCCAAGGCCAAGGGACTCGACGTCAAGCTGGTTGAGTTCTCCGACGGCGCGCTGATCGACACCGCCACCCATAATGGCGAGCTCGACGCCAATGCGTTCCAGCACACACCATATCTCGATCAGCAGAATCGCGATCGCGGGCTCGACATCGTCTCGGTCGGTCGCACCATCCTGCTGCCGATGGCCGGCTATTCCCGCAAGTACAAGTCGCTCGCGGATCTGCCGGTCGGCGCCAAGATCTCGATTCCGAACGATCCCACCAATGGTGGACGCGCGCTGAAGCTGCTGGAAGCCGGCGGCGTGATCAAGCTCGCGCCGGGCAGCAATTTCAGCGCGACGGAACTCGACATCGTCGATAATCCGAAGAAGGTGAAGATCCTGGCGATGGAAACCGCGCAGCTGCCGCGGTCGCTGGAAGACGTCGACTTCTCGGTCATCACGTCGTTCTTCGCCCTGAGTGCTGGTCTCGTTCCCAATCGGGATTCGCTGCTGATTGAAAGCGAGCAGTCCGACTACGTCTGCCTGATCGGCGTTGCCCGCAAGGACGTTGACAAGCCCTGGGTCAAGACCTTGGTGGAAAGCTATCAGTCACCCGAGGTGAAGCAGTTCATCGCGACGAAATTCAACGGCAACATCCTGGCAGCTTGGTGACGGATCGCATGAACGCGCTCCCATCGTCTGCCGAATTTAGCCGCGCCGCTGGCGGGGACGAGGTGTCCCGCGAAGCGGTGATCCGGATCGAGCATCTCAGCAAGACGTTTTCGGATGCGGCCGGACCGGTGCTCGATGACGTGTCGCTGACGATCCGGCGCGGCGAGATCCATGGCATCATTGGCCGGTCCGGGGCTGGCAAGAGCACGCTGGTCCGCTGCATCAATCTGCTGGAGCGGCCGAGCGCAGGGCGGGTGATCGTATCGGGCCGTGAGATCACCAGCCTGCGCGGCCGCGCCCTGCGGAATGCCCGCCGCGACATCGGCATGATCTTCCAGCACTTCAACGTGCTGTCGTCGCACACCGTCGCTGGCAACGTCGCGCTGCCGTTCAAGGTGGCGGGATTGCCGCGTGCGGAGATTGCGCGGCGGATTCCGCCGCTGCTCGAGCTGGTCGGACTCGCGCACAAGGCTGACGCCTATCCATCCGAGCTATCGGGCGGTCAGAAACAGCGGGTCGGGATTGCCCGGGCGCTGGCGCTCGATCCGTCGGTGCTGCTGTGCGACGAGGCAACCTCGGCGCTCGATCCAGAGACGACCGACCAGATCTTGGCGCTGCTGCGCGATATCAATCGCAAGCTCGGTCTGACCATCGTGCTGATCACCCACGAGATGCATGTGGTGCGCGACATCGCCACCCGCGTGGCGGTGCTCGATCACGGTCGGGTGGTCGAGGAGGGAGCAACCTTCGACGTACTCGCTTTCCCGAAGTCGGCTGTGGCGCGGTCATTCCTGTCCGGTCTGGTGGCGCATGAACTGCCGCCGCCGGTGGCAGCGCAGCTTCTGCCGACCGCTGTGCCGGGGAGCGATCCAGTCCTGCGGATCGTGTTCACCGGAACCGCGGCGCACGATCCGATCGTGGCCGATCTGGTCTCCGTGTTCGGCATTCAGCCCAATATTTTGCATGGCCGGATCGACTATGTCGGCGACCGGCCGCTCGGCGTGCTGACGCTGGTGGCGGGCGGAGCCGGCGAGAAGCTGCCTGCCGTGCTGTCGCATCTTTCCTCCCTCGGATTAGTCGTGGAAGTCATTGGTCATGCCGTTCGATCTGCTGTCGCCCGCCGTCACAGCGCTGCTCGTTGAGTCGCTCAAACAGACCGCCTACATGGTCTCGGTCGCGGCTGTGGTCTCGACGGCGCTCGGATTGCCGCTCGGCGTCCTGCTGGTGGTGACCTCGCCAGGCCACATCCTGCCGCTACCGATCTTCAATCGGGTGCTCGGCACCGTGGTCAACTTGGTCCGGTCGACGCCCTTCATCATCCTGATGGTGGCGATCATCCCGTTCACACGTTTCGTCGCCGGCAGCTCGGTCGGCACCAGCGCCGCGATCGTGCCGCTCACCGTGGCGATCACGCCGCTGTTCGCGCGGCTTGCTGAGACCGCGATGCGCGAGGTTGATCGCGGCCTGATCGAGGCGGCCGAGGCGATCGGTGCGTCGCCGCTGCAGATCATCGTTCGCGTGATTATTCCGGAAGCACTGCCGAGCATCGTCGCCGGGCAGACCGTCGCGCTGGTGAGCCTGATCGGCTACTCGGCGATGGCCGGCACCGTCGGCGGCGGTGGCCTCGGCGATCTCGGCGTGCGGTTCGGCTATCAGCGCTTCATGCCCGAAGTGATGGCCGCGGTCGTGATCGTGTTGGTCGCCATCGTTCAATCCGTTCAGTTGCTCGGCGACGCCGCTGCGCGCGCCGTCAATCACCGTATCGCCCGCGGCAAGCGATCGGCATCCCGCGCGTAATTTCAGGCCGCTGCTCTGTTTCAAAGGAAGACTTCATGTCGCTGCAAACCGTGCAACCACTGCTTCCCGGCAACATCGACACGCTCGCTCTCCACGGCGGATCGTTCCGCGCCGATCCGGCCACCGGCGCGACCCAGGTGCCGATCTATCAGAGCACTTCGTTCGATCTGCAGACCACCGAACGCGCCGACCGGCTGGTGAATTTCGAGGAGTTCGGGTTTGTCTATTCGCGGATCGGCAACCCGACGGCGCATGTGCTCGAGGAGCGCCTGGCGGCGATCGAGGGCGGGGCGGCCGCGTTGGCCCTGGCGTCGGGGCAGGCGGCGGTGGCGCTGTCGGTGCTGACGCTGGTCCAGGCCGGCGACAACATCGTCACCGGCACGGATCTCTACGGCGGCACCTGGAATTTCTTCGCCAACCGGCTGAAGCAGTTCGGGATCGAGGCCCGGTTCGTCGATCCGTCCGATCCCGAGGCGTTCCGCGCCGCCACCGATGATCGGACACGCTTGTACTTCGGCGAGACGCTGCCGAATCCGAAGCTCAACGTGTTTCCGATCCGCGAAGTCGCCGACATCGGCCGCAGCTTCGGCATTCCGCTGATCATCGACAACACCGCGGCGCCGCTGCTGGCGCGGCCGATCGAGCATGGCGCGGCCATCGTGGTGCATTCGGCTACCAAATACATCGGCGGCCACGGCACCACGATCGGCGGCGTCATCATCGATAGCGGCCAGTTCCCGTGGGAGGAGTTCGCCGACCGTCACCGGCTGATCACCGGTCCGGATCCGTCCTACAACGGCCGCAACTGGCCGGACATCGCACGCCCGTTCGGCCCGGTTGCCTACGCGTTTGCGGCGCGTGCCGGCCTGCTGCGCGACCTCGGCCCAGCGCTGTCACCGCAGAACGCCTTTCAGTTGATCCAGGGCGTCGAGACGCTGCCGCTGCGCATCCGCCAGCAGACCGCGAACGCGGCGCGGATCGCTGACTATCTGGCTCAGCATCCGAAGGTCGCGAGCGTGATCTATCCCGGCCTGCAGAGCGGCGAGGCGCGGCGCCGCGCTGACACCTATCTGAAGGGCGGCTACGGCGCGCTGGTCGGCTTCGAACTGCCGGGCGGCTTTGCGGCGGGCCGGCGCTTCATCGACACGCTGAAGCTGCTGTTCCATGTCGCCAATATCGGCGATGCCCACAGTCTCGCGATCCACCCGTCGTCGACGACGCACGCTCAGCTCGCGCCGGACAAGCAGCTCGCCGCCGGCGTCACGCCCGGCTACGTCCGGCTGTCGATCGGCATCGAGAGCGTCGACGATATCATCGCCGACATCGCACAGGCGCTCGACGCCACTTGAAAGCTGCTAGCGAACCCGCGAGGCGCACATGGCGCTCAATCTGAAGACTCCCCAGGTCGAAACCCGCGACCAGCGGCTCGGCACCATCACGCAATGGGATGGCAATGCCGGGCAATTGGTCAAGGACTCGGCCTTCACCTTCGGCTGTTCGAAGGGATGCGAGAACGGGGGGCGACGGCTGTGCGAACAGTCGACGCCGTTCGCGCAGGCATCGATGTGCGCCGAGCACATTGCCGTCACCAACGCCACGATCATCCAGGACTCGGTGGTGGTGCAGCATTCGCCGATCGGTTGCGCCGCCAGCCAATCCTTCACCGCGCGCTACTATCGCGATCTCGCGGCGCGGCGCGGCTGGAAGCTGGAAGATCCGAAGTCGATCTGCACCAATTTGGGCGAGCAGGACATGGTGTTCGGCGGCGTTGCGCGGCTGGAGGACACCATCCGCGACGCTTATGAGCGCCACAAGCCGCGGGTGATCTTCGTCGCAACCTCCTGTGCCACCGGCATCATCGGCGATGATGTTGATGGCGCGGCCAAGCGGGTGGAGGACGAGATCGGCATCCCGGTCGTCACCCTGCATTGCGAGGGCTTCAAATCGAAGCACTGGTCGAGCGGCTGGGATGTGATCGAGCACGGCATCTTGCGCCGGCTGGTGCCGGAGCCGCCAAGGAAGCAGCCTGACCTGATCAATGTCATCCATCTCGGCGGTCCGGATGTGTTCTCGCCGTTGCTCAATCCGCTCGGGCTGCGCGTCAATCTGGTGATGGGCGGCAACACGCTGGAGCGGCTCGCGCAGATGTCGGAGGCCGCCGCCACGGTGACGATGTGCTTTGTGCTGTCGTATCTCGCCACCGGGCTCGAACAGCAGTTCGGCGTGCCGGAGGTGAGGGCGCCGCTGCCCTATGGGCTGGACGCCACCGACAACTGGCTGCGCGATATCGCACGGCTGACCGGTACGTCCGACAAGGTCGAGGCGGTGATCGCAAGCGAACGGGCACGCGTTGCGCCGGAGCTGGCACGTTTGCGCAAGGCGCTGACCGGCAAGCGCGGCTTCGTCGCCGCCGGCGCCGCCTTCGCGCACGGGCTGCTGGCGGATCTGCGCGAACTCGGCGTCACCGTCGACGACGCATTCTCGTTCCACCATGATCCCACCACCGACTCCGGCGATCCGCAGCAGGATTCGCTCGGCCATCTGGTCGACGCCTGGGGCGATATTCCGAACTACACGGTGAGCCCCGATCAGCATTTCCAGGCCCACGCCGCGCTATTGCGGGCGAAGCCTGATTTCGTGATTTGCCGTCACACCGGTACGCTTGCGGTGCTGGCCGGTCGGATGGGCATTCCGGTGCTGCCGATCTTCTATTCCAACGATGGGCTCGGCTACGAGGGACTGCTCACCATCGGCCGCGCCATTCTGCGGGTGCTGCCGCGCAAGCGGTTTTACGAAGACGTCGCCGCGCACAGCTCGTTTCCGTATCAGCCGTGGTGGCTGGCTGAAACCGATCCTTACGCGCCGATCCTCGAGCCGGCCTGAGAAAGTTCATCGATGCTGTCTCCCGTCACCAACACCCAGGACCCGACCGGTTCTTTCTGCAGTTCGCCGGGCGCGATCGAGCAGGTGCGCTACGGCTGCAGCCTCGGCGCGCTCGCCAGCGTGATCGCCATTCCCGGCGCGATCCCGATCACGCATTGCGGGCCGGGCTGCGCCACCAAGCAGTTTCACGCGCTGTCCGGCATCAACGCCTATCAGGGCGGCGAATTCCACGTGCCGAGCACCAATCTCGGCAATCAGGAAGTGATCTTCGGCGGCGCGGACCGGCTCGACGAGCTGATCGCTTCCACGCTCAAGGTGATGGAAGCTGATCTGTTCGTGGTGCAGACCGGCTGCATCCCAGGCCTTGTCGGCGACGACGTCGGCAGCGTGGTCCGCAAATATCAGAAGCGCGGCGTGCCGATCGTGGTGGCCGAGACCAGCGGCTATCGCGGCAACAATTTCACCGGCCATGAGACGGTGATCCGCGCCATTATCGATCAGTTCGTCGACGCCGGCGATGCGCCGCTGCAGCATGGCCTGGTCAATGTCTGGTCGCTGCTGCCGTATCAGAATCCGTTCTGGCGCGGCGATCTGTCCGAGATCCGCCGCATCCTCGAAGGCATCGGCCTTCAGGTGAATATTCTGTTCGGCCCGGCTTCGGCCGGCGTCGCGGAATGGCGCGCGATCCCGCGGGCGCAGTTCAATCTGGTGCTGTCGCCCTGGCTCGGGCTGTCGACCGCGCAACATCTCGAGGAGCTTTACGGCCAGCCGTTCCTGCACGAGCCGACGATCCCGATCGGCGCCAAGGCGACCAGCGCATTTCTTCGGCGCGTCGTGGAGTTCGCCGGGCTCGACCGCGCCCGCGCCGAAGCGTTTATCGCGCAGGAGGAGAAGGAGCACTACATCTATCTGCGCGACTTCGCCTGCTTCTATGCCGGCTCGACCAGCCAGTACCGCCTGCCGTCGCAAGCGGTCGTGATCAGTGAGAGCGCCTATAGTCTCGCGGTCGCGAGCTTCCTGGTCGAGCAGCTCGGCCTCAATCCGGGACCGTTTGTGATCAGCGAGAATCCGCCTGAGGAGCTGCGCGAGACGATCCAGAAGCAGTACCGCGCGCTCGCTGAGCATTCCGGCGCCGAAGCCGTGTTCGAGCAGGACGGCAAGCGCATCCACGACATCGTACGCGCCACTGATTTCACCGGCGAGCTTCCGATCGTGTTCGGCTCGACCTGGGAGGCGGCGCTGGCCGACGAGATCGGGGCGCCGCTGGTCGAGATCGGCTATCCGTGCACCGACGAGGTGGTGTTGTCGCGCGCCTATGTCGGCTATCGCGGCGCGTTGCAGTTGATCGAGCGAACCTACACCACGGTGGTGCGCGCCAGCACCATGGCCTGACAGGGCTCAGCTCAGATCTGTGCGCTGCGGCCGATCCGGGCCGTCGTATCGCCTTCGACCACGTCGCGGATCACTGCGAGCGCTTCTCGGATCATCGCCGGCGTGACGTCGAGATGCGTGCAGGCGCGTAGCCGGCCGCTGAGGATCGAGATCAACACACCACGGGCCCTCAGCGCGTCGACCAATGCCTGCTTTGGCCACGCGGCACCGGAGACGTCGAAATAGACCAGGTTGGTCTCCGGCGGTGCAGCGCTCACGCCGTCGATCTGCGATAAGCCTGCCGCGAACAATCGAGCATTGGCGTGATCCTCAGCGAGGCGACCGACATTGTGGTCGAGCGCATACAGGCAAGCGGCTGCGGAAATGCCGGCCTGACGCAGCGACCCGCCGAGCCGTTGCTTCCACAGCCAGACCTCGTCGATAAAGTCGCGCGATCCCGCCAGCACGGCACCGAGCGGCGCGCCGAGGCCCTTGCTGAAGTCGATCCACACCGAGTCCCAGCCGGCGGCGATCTGCCGGGGCGAGATGCCGCTGGCGACGCTGGCGTTCATCAGGCGAGCACCGTCCATATGGGTGGCTAATCCATTGGCGCGAGCCAATTCCGCGATCTGCCGGAGCGTCAAAGCGTTCCACACCGTGCCGCCGCCGAGATTGGTGGTCTGCTCGACGCACACCAGGCTCTGCCTCGCCTGATGCCGGTCTGGCCGATGCAGCGCCGATCGCAGCGTTTCAGCGGAGAACTGACCGCCTGCGCCCGGCAGCGGGTGGATCTGAAAGCCGCCGAGAGCCGCGTGTGTGCAGCCCTCTAGCGAGACGACATGGGACGTCTCGTGCGCGAGAATTTCGTCGCCGGCTCGGCAATGCGCCAACGTCGCCGCAATGTTGCAGATCGTGCCGGACGCCATGAACACCGCCGCCTCCTTGCCGAGCAGATCGGCGACACGAGCGCACAGCGCGTTCACGGTCGGATCGGCACCGATCTGTTCGTCTCCCACCGGCGCCCGCGCCATCGCCTCCCGCATCGCCGCACTGGGCTGAGTCTGGGTGTCCGACAGCAGATTGATCCGCACAGGCGGCAGTCGCGGATCGTCAGGGGCGGGGGCGTAGATCACGGTGCTATGTCACGCTGATGGAGACTGGGTGGCCATGCGACGCCGGCCGTCGCGGGTACTTACCGGGCGGAAGCCAACATTATTCGTTGGACCATTACAAACCGGAATAGCGATCCAACCGAATGCCAAAGATCGAACCCAAAAGGGCGAACTATGCTGCGGAGCTCCTAAAAGGAGAAAGGCTATCTCCCTCGGTCAAAGAGTGGCTGCAAAGCGCGTGTGTCTCACGGACGCCTGTCAAACTTTGACCGGAGCCTGATCATGTAAAGTCTGTACTCGCTGGCGAAGAAGGCGGCATTCTCATGCGCCGCTTGATAGCGGCCGCTGACCACGAGGCCTTCGCTGAAGACAAGATCATGACCAGCATCGTCTCGGCCAATGCGCTGGCAAGTGGGTCGAGCCTGTCGCGCGCGCATGCCGGGCGTAAACTGGTGGAGGCCGAGGCCATCGGTGTGCTTGGCTGGAGCGGACGGCGCGGTAGCTCGCCAATATGGATATCTGAGGCCTTCCGCGAAGAATACTACCTCAACCAAGCCCTCAAACTCGACATCATCGAATGTGCACTCGAATTACGTCTGCCCTGGATTTTGTCGCGTTAGGCGATTGTCCGATAACGAGGTAGCAACCTATGCGCCCGTTGCCATCGGCCAGCGGATGGGTGTGTTCGAACGTCCAGTGCGCGAGCAATTGCCTCAGGAGTTCTGGTGTCGCGGGAGCGGTGGCCAGCGTGAAGTCATGCCATTCCCGGAGCGTTGGCTCGGCCGAAGTTGGGCTGGTGTAGCCGGTCATTCCGCCGGGAATGTCGGGATCGCTCGTATATTTCGGGAAAGTGTTCAAACGTCCGGCACCGGCCGCCAGCATCCTGTTGCGGTGAGGTTTCGAATAGGTGGAGGCGAAGCACGAGGTTCTCCGGGGGGGCAGGTGACGTCCAAGCCATCGGCGCAGGCAGCAACGATTTGGCGTCGCCGACATCAGGCATCGTGAGCAAAGCGCTCTAATAAGATTGAGCGTCGCTATTGGATAGGGATGGACGACCGGCAATTCTAAGGGCAGTCGGCAAGTCGCGCCACCGATGCCGGAGGGGCTGTCTGCAACAAAAAAAATGCTGCAGTGCAAATATCTCAACGGTTTATGGCGGAAGGGGTGGGATTCGAACCCACGGTGGGCTTGCACCCACGCCGGTTTTCAAGACCGGTGCCTTAAACCACTCGGCCACCCTTCCAGATTGGAACCGTCATCGTGAGAAAGCGGAAACGAGGCCGCCAGCTTGCGGTTGCGACGGCGTCCGCTGCGCTTGTTTAGGGTGGATTGCCCGGCGGGGTCAACGTCTTGACTGAACGCCTTTTGAAAAGCCGAAGCGATCGGTCAGCCTGCCATTATGCCCGATTTTGGTTAAAGCGGTGCGCTCGGCGAGCAGTACCGTACCGATCTTGAGCGGTGCAGCGGAGAAGGGCGCATTAGGGTTAATCAATCGGTTTCTCGCCGCGGGGACGAGGTTTCCCCCGGGGAAGTGAGTTCGTTGGAATGCGTAAGCCCGAGTTTGACGTTCGTCCGAACGCCGAGCCGATCGATCATCCGCTCAATCGTGCCCCTGTCGTTCACACCCGCGACCCAGAAGCGATGCGCGAGGCGATGCTGTCGGTCTATGGCGCCCGCGACTTCGTGGCGGAGGCGGAGGGCTTTGAGGGATTCGGCAGCTATGTCGCGCTGGACGGCACCGGGCTGGGCTTCTGCGCCTATGCGGCGCCAGCGGTGGCGGAGTTCGACGAGACTGATTTCGCGCGGGTGCAGATCGCGCTACGCGGCAGCAGCCGGACCTCGTCCGGCTCGTCCAGCGTGGAGGTCGATCCCGAGCATTGGTGTGTTTCGTCCGCCGGCACGCCGTCACGGCTCGAATTCGGCCCCGACTACCAGCAGATGATCCTACGGATCACCAGTGCGACTCTAACGACCACGCTGGAGGCGCTGCTCGGCGTCAAGCCGCGCGGCAAGTTGACCTTCACGTCGCATCTATCCTGCGACGATCGCGGCGCGTCGGCGCTGCGCGATCTCGCCTTGTACGTTGCCCGTCACGTCGATCCGGCGGCTCCGGTGATGCCTCCGTTCATGCTGCGCGAGATGCAGCAGGCGCTGGTGGTGTCGTTTTTGAGCGTGACGCGGCACAATTACAGCAGCCAGCTCGACCGCGACGCCCGGGATACCGCTCCTGATTACGTCCGCGTTGCCGAGGAATTCATCGAGGCGTCCTGGAATCGGGCGATCACCATCGTCGATCTTGCCGCCGTGACCAACGTCGGTGTTCGCAGCCTGTTCAAGGCCTTTCAGAAGCACCGCGGCTATTCGCCGATGGCGTTTGCCAAGGCGGTGCGGCTGAACAAGGCGCGCGAGATGCTGCTGTCGGGGGATCCGTCGCGTTCGGTCACCTCGGTGGCATTCGCCTGCGGCTTCACCAATCTCGGCCATTTCGCCAACGACTATCGCCGCCGCCACGGCGAGCTGCCCTCTGAGACCCTGGCACGCCGGCGCTGACAGGTGCTCCGGTCGCCGCCTGCGCCGCTCCGTCGAGTTGTGCATAGGCAGGTGACGCCGTCTTGGCTAACCATGTGATGTCAGGATGATCGGGGCGCGCCGCGGGCGGGCGCGGGAACGGCAGAACCGGCCAAGGTGAGCGAAGACGGCAGCATCGGGCATTCCAGCAACCTCGTCGGCGTGCCGATGCGGTTTCTCACTGGCGTCGGCTTCAACGACGCGCCGGTCCCGCTGCATATCGCCGGCGTGCGCGAGATGAACCCCAGCCTGTTCGAAATGCTGGGGCAAGCGCGCGACCTCGCCGAAGCCGGTGAGGCGTTCGCCTGCTATATGACGGCGCTGTTCGGGATCGATGCCGAGCAGCGTGTCCGTGGCCGCGACGGCCGCCGACGCTTCCGTTCGTCCTATCTCGATCTGATCAAGGGCTGGGGTTTCGACAGCAACGGCGCCGAGGGTGCGGTGCTGAAGGGCTGGGTCGAGAGCCGGTTCGGGCTGTTTCCGACCTTTCACAAGGAGCCGATCCGGCGGATCGCCAGCCCGGTGTGGACGGTGTACGTCGAACAGAAGATGTCGAGCCGCTTCCACAACAACGCGATCTTCGTCCAGCTCGATCTTCTCTATGAATTCTGCCAGTGGGCACTGACGCATTTCGCCGCCACCGGCAGCACGCACATTACGCTGTATCGTGGCGTCAACGGCTTCGACGAGCATCAGGTCGTCGAGCGGCTCGACAAGCGGCACTGCATCATCCGGCTCAACAATCTGACGTCATTCACCTCCGACCGAGGTGTCGCCGATTGTTTCGGCGACACCATCCTGACCGTGCGGGTGCCGGTGGCGAAGGTCCTGTTTTTCAACAAGCTACTGGCTGCGCATCCGCTGAAGGGCGAGGGCGAGTATCTGGTGATCGGCGGCGACTATCGCGTCACCGCGAGCTACTTTTGAAAGGGCGCCTTATGACCTCGCCGAGCCTGCAGGACCGCGCGCTCGCCGCCTATTTGGGCTTTGCGATCGGCGACGCGCTCGGCGCCACCGTCGAGTTCATGACCAAGTCCGAGATTGCGGCACGCTACGGCGTGCACAAGGACATCAGCGGTGGCGGCTGGCTGCGGTTGAAGCCGGGGCAGGTGACCGACGACACCGAGATGTCGCTGGCGCTCGCTCGCTCGCTGATCCGCTGCGGCGGGCTGGAGCTGCCCGACCTGTGTGACGAGTTCGCCGCCTGGCTGAAGACAGGGCCCGTGGATGTCGGCAGCACCTGCCGCCGCGGCATCCGTCGTTACATCACCACCGGCGCGATGCAGGGAAGCTATTTCGAAGGCGATGCCGGCAATGGCGCGGCGATGCGGATCCTGCCGCTGGCCCTGGCTACTTACGGGCGACCGGAGCAGGCCGAAGCCTGGACCATCGCGCAGGCACACATCACCCACCATCACCCGCTGTCGGACGCCGCGGCACTCGCGCTGGTGAAGATGCTGCAGGTGCTGTTGGCGGGTGAGGAGCAAAGCGCCGCCCGCGTTATCGCCGACGATCTGGTCCAGGCTCACCGCGTTTTCGGCTTCACGCCGTATCGTGGCCCGGCCACCGCCTATGTGGTCGACACTCTGCGGACCGTGCTGCACTACTATTTCTCGACCGGCAGCTTTGCCGACTGCCTGATCGCCACCGTCAATCAGGGCGACGATGCCGACACCACCGGTGCGCTCGCCGGAATGCTCGCCGGCGCCACCTACGGTTTCGCCGCAATCCCGAAACGCTGGCTCGATCGGCTCGACCGCGAAGTCGTCACGGCGATCCGTGGTCAGGTGCCGAAGCTGTTGGAGTTGGCGGCCTCGGCGCCCCGTTAGCGCATCTCGTCCAGAGGTTGTCGCAAACGGGAAAGGCCCCGCATGCGGCGGAGCCTCTCTCACGAACACATCGATCTGGACTACCGACGCCCCGAGATCATCCCGTTTGCAGGATCGATCCCCAAAGATCAGCGCTGTTCGATTTCCAGCAGTGCGACGAATTGGCGGATGAAATCGTGGATGCCCCAGTACAGAGCGCCGTGCGTGTCGATGTCGTCGGTGCGATAAGTGTCTGCGAATGATGCCATGACTGCCACCCTTGTTTTTGTTGTGCCGCAGACGCCGCTGGCGTCGGTGCGGGGGCAGCCTCGGCCAGCACCACTTAACAACTGGTTGGAAGGGTGGACGCTCGTACTTTGGAACGTTAGCGGAGGTTGAACAAAGGCCGTGATCGGACCGAAACAACTACACCGATACCAAGCAGAGCAGCCGGTCCGAACCCTGACCGTCAATGATTACCAGCGACGGCGCGCACAATATTTCGGTTGAAGCAGCTCAATCGTCGACACGCGTCAGGATGGCCTTCAGTGGAAGGCTGGGCGTCTCGTGGGCGTAGCCTTCGATCGTGACGTAGCCGTCCTTGGCGACGCCATCGAAGGTGATCTCGAACGGCTCGATTCCGAAGACCGACAGCCGCGAATGATCCGACGAGTAGCGCACCCCGCGCAGATTCCCGGCCACCGTTAGTCCACTCTGCGAATAGGCGCCGGAATAAAGGAACGTGGAGTCGCCGCCCTGGATCTTGCCGTCGTGAAGGAAGATCACACCGTGCGCCTTCTTTCGCGCCGTCTCGAACTCGGCCTTGTAGAACCCTCGAAGATGATCGGTCATGTCCGCCCCCGCGATCGTTGTGGGTGCTCTACCACCCCAGGTTTAGTAAGAGAAGCGGTGGATGTATCTGAGGTTGAAAAATACTGCGAGAGCTCAGGCGAGGCGATGCGGCGAGAGCGTTCTAATCGCACGCGAAGTCGCCTGCGAGCGATCGATCGCAGTGCATCAAATTGCTGCACAAAGGCGGTAAAAGCGGCAGGTTTCGCATCAACAATGCGCTTGACTTGAACTACGAACTCGACGACCGTAATCGTCAAGCGTTGGGCAACTAAGCCCTGAGACGCAAAGAGTTTTGAACCATTTCCAACACCGCGCTGATCGATGCGCGTTTGGTTGGTGGCGAAAGCGCCCTCGGCTCGACAGCCGGTGGGCGCTTTTTGTTTTTGGACACGAGCATGACGAAGCGGCTGCGCATCGGTGTGATGTTTTCGACGACCGGCTCCTACGGGGCGGTCGGACGCACCATGCTCAACGGCGTGATGCTCGGCCTCAGCGAAGTGGCAGCCAGCGGAAGCGGACCGGAGATCGAGCCGGTCATCGTCAATCCTGGCGGCGACCTGTCGCAGTATCGCGCGCTGGCACACGACCTGCTGGCCTCCGGCGTCCGGCAGGTGGTCGGCTGTTACACCTCGTCGAGCCGCAAAGAGGTGATTCCGTGCTTCGAAAAGCACGATGGCCTGTTGTGGTATCCGTCGCATTATGAGGGCTTCGAGAGCTCCGACAATGTCATCTACACCGGCGCCTCGCCGAACCAGCACGTGCTGCCGCTGGTCGATTACCTCGCCGCCAAGCACGGCAAGCGCGCGTTCTGCATCGGCTCGAACTATATCTGGGCGTGGGAGAACAACCGGATCTTCCGCGAAGCGTTGATCGCGCGCGGCGGCACGGTGCTGGCCGAGCGTTATCTTCCGGTCGGGGACACCGACGTCGATCGCGTCATCGCGGCGATCCTGGAGCAGCGTCCGGATTTCGTCTTCAACAATCTGATCGGCACCAGCGCCTATGCGTTCTTCCGCGCGTTTCGTGCCGCGTGCCTCTCGCGTGGCATCGACCAGGCTGCCGAGATCCCGGTGGCGAGCTGCACGCTTGCCGAGCCGGAGCTGGCCGAAATCGGCGCCGAGGCTGTCGACGGACATCTGTCGTCGAGCGTGTATTTTGCTTCGCTGGCAGGGGCGGCCAATGACGCGTTCACCCAAGCTTACGCGACGAAGTTTCCGGATGCGCCGCCGACTTCGGCGGATGCGGAGGCCTGCTACATCGCGGTCAAGCTGCTCGCCGCCGCTCTGCAACAGGCCGGCACCGACGAGGCCGGCGCCGTGCGCGCAGCGGTCGCCGATCAGCGCCTGATCGCTCCCCAGGGCGAGGTGCGGATCGATCCGCAGACCTATCACGCCTGGCTGACGCCGCGCATCGGCCGATCGACCGCGGGCGGTCAATTCGAAGTGCTGCTCGAAGCGCCGGAGCCGATCGCGCCTGATCCGTATCTGGTGCAAACCTCGCCGCGGTTTGCCGCCGCCATGCGTTCTCCATTGTTGAGGCTGGTGAAGTCATGACCTTCCGACTGGTTCAGAACTTCAAGGGCGGCCGCGCGCTCGTGGTGATGGAGCGCACGGGCAGGGAAGGCGCACTGGAGCCGACGCTGGCCAAGCTCGGCGTCAGCTGCGAGGCCGTGCCGATCGTCGACGGGCGGGCTCAGATCGACCTCGCTTCGCTGACGCCTGATCGCGACATGCTGTTCGTCGATGGCGATCTCGACGGCGTGCTGGCGATCGAGCTCAATCCGCTGTCGCAACTGCCGCCGGTGCCAGTGATCGGGCTGGTGGGCGTCGAAGCGCCGAGCCGGCTGAAGGCGCTGGTCAATCTTGGTGCCACCGCGTTCCTGCGCAAGCCGGTGCACGGCGGCGCCGTGTACTCGGCGCTGTTCATGGGCGTCAACCAATTTCTCCTGCGTGGCGGGATGCAGGAGCGCCTGCAAACGCTCGAGGAGCGCCGTCGCGGCCGCAGGGCCGTGCTGCGCGCCGTGGTCCAGCGGATGCGGGACAGCGGCCTCGACGAAGACGGCGCTTACGACCAGATCCGCCGGGAGAGCATGCGCGTGAGGCAGAGCCTGGAGAGTTACTGCGAGGATCTGCTGAGCCGACGGGCGAGGCCGCCCGATTCGACTGGCCACACCGGCACTCCGCCGCTGCACCGTGGCGACAAACGAGCGATGTAGGAGATAGCAACATGACCGGAACTGTATTACGGGGACTGCATGCCGCAGTCCTCACGGGGACGCTTGTCCTCGCGTCAGGCGCGGCGCTGGCCGCGGAGAAGCCGATCAAGCTCGGCGTGCTGGAGGATCAGTCGGGCGATTTCGCGGTGGCGACGATCGGCAAGGTCCACGCCATCCAGCTTGCCGCCGACGAGATCAACAAGGCCGGCGGCATCATGGGGCGGCCGCTCGAACTGGTAGTGTACGACACCCAGTCCGACAACACCCGCTATCAGGAGTTCATGCGCCGGGTGTTGCAGCGGGACAAGGCGGATGCGGTGTTCGCCGGATTCTCCTCGGCCTCACGCGAAGCCTATCGGCCGATCGTCGATCAGCTCAACGGTCTCGCCTTCTACAACAACCAGTATGAAGGCGGTGTTTGCGACGGCCATATGATCGTCACCGGCGCGGTGCCCGAGCAGCAGTTCTCGACGCTGATCCCGTGGATGATGGAGAAGTACGGCAAGAAGGTCTACACGCTCGCCGCAGACTACAATTTCGGCCAGATCTCGGCCGAGTGGGTGCGCAACATCGTCAAGCAGCACGGCGGCGAAATGGCCGGCGAGGAGTTCATCCCGCTCGGCGTGTCGCAGTTCTCGCAAAGCATCCAAAACATCCAGAAGGCCAAGCCGGACTTCGTGGTGACGCTGCTGGTCGGCACCGCGCAGGCATCGTATTACGAACAGGCCGCTTCCGCCAACGTCAACCTGCCGATGGCGTCCTCGGTCAACGTCGGCCAGGGCTACGAGCACAAGCGCTTCAAGCCGCCGAGCCTGAAGGACATGTACGTCACCACCAACTACATCGAGGAAATCGACTCGCCGCAGAGCAAGGCGTTCCTGGCCAAGTTCAAGGCGAAGTTCCCGAACGAGCCTTATGTCAATCAGGAGGCCGAGAACTCCTATCTGGCGGTCTATCTCTACAAGCAGATGGTGGAGCGGGCGAAGTCGACCAACCGCGACGAGATCCGCAAGGTGATCGCGCAGGGTGACGTCTGCATGGATGCGCCGGAAGGCAAGGTCTGCATCGACCCGAAGAGCCAGCACATGTCGCACACCATCTACCTGGCGCACGTCAATGCCGATCACTCGATCGACTTCCCGAAAGTCTGGCCGGACATCAAGCCGTATTGGCTGGGTGAGGCCGGCTGCGACCTGACCAAGAAGGATCCGATGGCGCAATACACGCCGTCGAACCCGCCGCCCAAATAAGTGCGGCGGACCGCTCCGGCGCACCCTGACGCGCCGGAGCGGTTGCTCTCCCCTCAATGGACATTCGTCGGGCTGCCACCCCTGCCGCGGCCCTCCACGCCACCTTGCTGGACGTCAGATGGACATCGCCACCTTCGCCTTCGCGGCGCTGTATCAATTCGCCGACGCCTTCGCCTTCCTGGTGCTGTCGGCCTGCGGGCTCGCCGTCATCTTCGGCATGATGGGCGTCATCAATCTCGCCCACGGCGAGTTCATTATGTGCGGCGCCTATGTCACCGCCACCGCGGCTCACGCCGGACTGCCGCTGCCGCTCGCCATTCTGACCGGTGCGCTGGTTTCGGCGATGGTCGGCATGCTGGTCGAGTTCGTGGTGGTGCGGCATCTCTATGAACGCCCGCTCGACACCATTGTCGCCACCTGGGGCCTCAGCCTGATCGCGACGCAAGGCACGCTGATCGTGATCGGCTCGACCATGGCTGGTGTCGGTACGCCGTTCGGCAGCTTTCAGGTCGGCGCGTACTCCTATTCGATCTACCGGATCGTGCTGTTCCTGGCCGCGCTCGGCGTGCTCGGCGGGCTGTACGCGGTGTTCAACTGGACGTCGTTCGGCGTCAAAGCACGCGCCACCATCCAGGTGCCGCACATGGCGGATGCGCTCGGCGTCGACACCCGCTGGATCTACAGCCTGACCTTCGCCTGCGGCGCCGGGCTCGCCGGACTGGCTGGCGGGCTGTACGCGCCGACCATGACATTGGTGCCGACGATGGGCGCGACCTTCCTGATGGAGGCGTTCGTCACGGTGGTGATCGGTGGCGCCGACGTGTTCCTCGGCACGGCGCCGGCTGCTGCGGTCCTGGCTGTGGTGAAGTCGGCGATGACGTCATGGCAGGGCCAGTTGTTCGGTCAAATCGGCCTGTTGGTCGCGGTGATCATCGTGGTTCGGGTGCTGCCGAAAGGCATCTCCGGCTTCCTGCTGCGTGAACGGACCTGAGGGAGGCGAGGGTGAACGGTTTGATCGCTCTGTTTCGCCGGCTCGAAGGCCCGCAGACCAAAGGTCGCGGCAAGCTGTTCTGGTCGGTGTTCGTGCTGGCGCTGGTGGGCGCGCTCGCATACCCGATGTTCAGCGATGGCTACACCGTCGGCAACACCGCATACTTCTTCGTCTGGGTGTTCATTGCGCTCAGCCTGTGTCTGATCTGGGGCTATGGCGGTGCACTGTCGTTCGGACAGACTGCGTTCTTCGGCATCGCCGGCTACAGCTACGGCATCCTGACGCTGAACTTCGGCGCGGCCTACGGCTTCACGCTCGTCGCGCTGTTGGCAGCGGTCGCGATTGCCGCAGTGGTGGCGCTGCTGCTCGGTTACTTCATGTTCTTTGGCCGGATCGAGGGCGTGTTCCTCGGCATCGTCACGCTCGCCGTGACCTTGATGCTGGAGCGCTTCATGGCCCAGACCGCTGGGCCGGAATGGCGGATCGGCGCGGCGCGGCTGAACGGCTTCAACGGCATGAGTGGAATGCCGCCGATCACGATCCCCTGGTTCGACGGGCCGATCGTGCTGTTCGCCGATGTCGGGCTGTACTACCTGATCCTGGCGCTGGTGGTGGTGGTCTATCTCGGCCTGCGCATCCTGGTGAACTCCTCGTTCGGCAACGTCATCGTTGCGATCCGGGAGAATCCGGAGCGCGCCGAGATGCTCGGCTACGACATCCGCAAATATCAGCTTATCAACTTCGTCATCGGCGCTGGGCTCGCCGGGCTGTCGGGCGTGCTCTACACCGCCTGGGGCCAGTACATCACTCCGTCGAGCATGGGGATGACGTCGGCGGCGCTGCCGCTGATCTGGGTCGCGGTCGGTGGCCGCAGCGACCTGACGTCGACGCTGGTCGGCACGCTCGTGGTGCTGGCCGGCTTCCAGGCGCTGACCATCTACGGCAGCCAATATGCACTGGTGGTGATGGGGCTTCTGCTGGTGCTCACGGTGCTGATCGCGCCGAACGGATTGGTGCTCGGCGCGATGAATGTGATCGGCCGGCTCGTGGCCCGCGCCAAGGGAGGACGGAACTAATGGCGCTGCTGCAACTCCGCGGCCTGAACAAGCATTTCGGCGGGCTGCACGTCACCAACCAGGTGAACCTGTCGTTCGAGACGGGCGAGATCCATTGCCTGATCGGCCCCAACGGGGCCGGCAAGAGCACGCTGTTCCGGCTGATCCTCGGCGAGTACGCGCCCGGCTCGGGCGAGATTTTCTTCGCCGGCGAGAACATCACCGCGTTGAAATCCTTCGCGCGGATCGCGCGCGGGCTCTCGGTGAAGTTTCAGGTGCCTGGCGTGTTCAAGGGGCTGTCGGTGCGCCAGAACCTCGAGATCGCGCTGCAAAGGACGCGGCATGGCGCTGAGCTCGATCAGGAAATCGACCGGTTGCTGGCGTTCCTCGGCCTCGAAGCCGAGCAGAAGCAGACCGCGGGCAATCTCAGCCACGGCCAGAAGCAGTGGCTGGAGATCGGCATGGCCACCAGCCTGAAGCCGCGGATGCTGCTGCTCGACGAGCCGACCGCGGGGATGTCACCGGAAGAGACGTTCCAGACCGGCGAGATGGTCAAGCGGCTGAATGCCGGAGGCATGACGGTGCTGGCGATCGAACACGACATGGCATTCGTCCGCCAGGTCGCGCAGCGCGTCACCGTGCTGCATCTCGGTCAGGTGTTCGCACAAGGCTCGATCGACGACATCGTCGCCGACGAGCGGGTCGCGGCGATCTATCTCGGACAGGCTCATCACCATGCGTAAGGAAGTCATCCTCAACACCGTGGGACTGCGGGCCGGCTACGGCGGCAAGCCGGTGCTGCAAGGCCTTGAGATCGAGGTCCGGGAAGGCGAGATCATCGCGGTGATCGGCCGCAACGGCGTCGGCAAGTCGACGCTGATGAAAAGCCTGATCGGGCTGATCCCCGCAATGGGCGGCTCCATTGTGTTCCGCGGCGAACCGATCGAGCATCTGCCGGCGTTCAAGCGTGCGCGGCTCGGCATCGGCTACGTGCCGCAGGGCCGCGACGTATTTCCGCGGCTCAGCGTGGCCGAGAACATCGCGGTCGGCGCCTCGATCAAGGGGCGGCTGACCGAACAGCAGCGGCGCGAGGTGGTCGAGACGTTTCCGATCCTCGGCGAACGCTGGAGCCAGCGCGCCGGTACGATGTCCGGCGGCCAGCAACAGCAGCTCGCGATCGGGCGTGTGCTGGTGGCGGATCCCGAACTGATTCTGCTCGACGAACCTTCGGAAGGCATTCAGCCGAACATCGTCCAGGACATCGCCCGCGACATGGTCGCGCTGAATGCCAAGACCGGCGTCACCATCATTCTGGTCGAGCAGAATCTCGACATGATCCGGGCGATGGCGCAGCGCTGCTACGTCATGGACAAGGGCCGGATCGTTGCCGACCTCGACCGCGCCGCGCTCGACGACGAGGCCGAAATGCGCCGCCATCTCGCGGTGTGAGCTGATTTCAACCAAGGAGACCAACATGGCCTGGCAGACTGAATCGATCATGGCGCGCAAGGGCGTCGCCAAGGGTGTGCGCGGCAAGAGCCACACCATTACAGAGGCGGAGCAGGGCAAGTATCACTACGTCTATGGGCCGTATTTCGACAAGGTCCTGACAGTCGATCCCGGCGCGGTGGTGGCGGCCGAAACGCACGATGCGTTTGAAGGTGCGATCAAGAGCGAGACCGACGTTCCGTCCAAGATCCTGAACTTCCCGTTCCTCAATCCGCAGAACGGCCCGATCTGGGTCAACGGCGCAGAGAAGGGCGACACCCTGGCGGTGTACATCGAGAGCATCGTGCCGCGCGGCCCACAGCCGCGGGGCACCACCGTGGTGATGCCGGAATTCGGCGGCCTAGTCGGCACCGGCAACACCGCGCTCCTGAACGCACCGCTGCCGGAGCGCGTCAAGAAGCTCGAAATCACCGCCGAGCATGGCACCAAATGGAACGACAAGATCACCCTGCCGTATGAGCCGTTTATCGGCACGATCGGCACCTCACCGGAAATCGAGGCGATCTCGTCGCTGGTTCCGGACTACTACGGCGGCAACATGGATCTGCCCGACGTCGGTGTCGGCGCGATCATCTATCTGCCGGTGAACACGGCGGGCGCGCTTTTGTATCTCGGCGACTGCCACGCAGCGCAAGGCGACGGCGAACTCTGCGGCGTTGCGATCGAGCATCCGACCGTGACCACGGTGCAGATCGATCTGATCAAAGGCTGGCCGATCCATTGGCCGCGGCTGGAGACCAAGGACTTCATCATGACGATCGGCTCGGCGCGGCCGATGGAGGATGCCGCCCGCATCGCCTATCGCGAGCTGTGCCGTTGGATGGCGGCGGATTACGGCTTCGACGAGATCGACGCCTATATGCTGCTGACGCAGGCCGGGCGTGTCCGGCTCGGCAACATGGTCGATCCGAAATACACGCTCGGCGCGTCCATCAAGAAGTCGTTCCTGGTGTAAGAGGGAGCGACGGCGATGTCGCAACTGCTGAAGGTCGCTACCGTCCAATTCGAGCCGACCATGGCCGAGAAGGAGCGCAACATCGCGCGCCTGCTCGAGCTGTGCGAGGAGGCGGCGGTAGGAGGCGCCAAACTGATCGTCACCCCGGAGATGGGCACCACCGGCTATTGCTGGTACGACCGCGCCGAAGTGGCGCCGTTCGTCGAGCCGATCCCGGGGGCGACCACGGCGCGGTTCGCCGAACTGGCGCGTAAGCACGATTGCTACATCGTCGTCGGCCTTCCGGAGGTCGATGAGGACGGCATCTATTACAATTCGGCCGTCCTGATCGGCCCGGAGGGATTGATCGGGCGTCACCGCAAGACGCATCCGTATATCTCCGAGCCGAAATGGTCGGCGGCGGGCGATCTGCACAATCAGGTGTTTGACACGCCGATCGGGCGGATCGCGCTGCTGATCTGCATGGACATCCATTTCGTCGAGACTGCCCGGTTGATGGCCCTCGGTGGCGCCGACATCATCTGCCACATCTCGAACTGGCTGGCCGAGCGCACGCCAGCGCCGTACTGGATCAGCCGGGCGTTCGAGAACTCCTGCTATGTGATCGAGAGCAACCGCTGGGGGCTTGAGCGGACCGTGCAGTTCTCCGGCGGAAGCTGCGTGATCGCGCCGGACGGCGGCATCGCTGCGGTGATCGATGGCGGCGACGGTGTGGCCTTCGCCGAGATCGATCTTGACACTGCGCGCGCGCGCCAGATTGGCGGCGAGGCGGTGTTCCGACAGCGGCGGCCGGAGCTGTATCCGGAACTGCTGACCGGCACCTTTAGCTGGAATCCGTACGACTTCTTCGGCCTGTACGGACACGAGGCTTGGCCGAAGGGCAAGCGCTCCAAGCTATGCGCCGCTCAGTTCGCGCCGGTCGCCGATCTCAGTGCCAATCTCGACCGCATCGACGCGCTGGCGCGCGAAGCGAAGGCGGCCGGCGCCGAGATGGTGGTGTTTCCGGAACTGGGCGTCACCGGACTGGATGATCCGGCGCGTACTGCCGTCGCTGTGCCTGGCCCCACGACCGACCGGCTCGCCGCGCTAGCAAGCGAGCTGTCGCTGTATCTCGTCTGCGGTCTCGCCGAGCGCGACGGCGAGATCCTGTACAACAGTGCCGTGCTGATCGTGCCGGGCGGCACCATCACCACCTATCGCAAGACGCATCTGACCGAGAACGAGCGGGGCTGGGCGCAGCCTGGCGACAGCTTCGTCGTGAGCGATACGCCGCTTGGCCGCGTCGGTCTGCTGATCGGCCACGATGCGATGTTTCCCGAAGCCGGCCGCGTGCTGGCGCTCCGCGGCTGCGACATCATCGCGTGCCCGGCGGCGATCGAGACCCGGTTCAGCACGCCGCATGCCGGCACCAGCGTCAAACAGCCGGCACCGATCCCGACTGGCGCCGATCCGCATCACTGGCATCACTTCCGGGTCCGCGCTGGCGAGAACAATGTGTTCTTCGCTTTCGCCAATGTGGCGGATATAGCGCGCGGCTATTTCGGGCTGAGCGGCGTGTTTGGGCCGGACACGTTCGAATTCCCGCGCCGCGAGGCACTGATCGGGAGCGAGGAGGGCATTGCCACCGCGATGATCGACACGTCCAATCTCGACAGCGTGTATCCGACCAATGTGGTGCGGCGGAAGGATCTGGTGGCGATGCGGATGCCGCACAGCTATCGGCCGCTGGTGCAGGCGATGGCCGGCAACTACTAACCAAGGGGAGCGAGCATGGATCTGGGATTGAAGGGCGCCAAGGTACTGGTCACCGGCGGCACCAAAGGCATTGGGCGCGCGATTGCCGAGACCTTTGCGGCAGAAGGTGCCCATATCGGTCTGTGCGCGCGCAATGCGGCCGAGGTCGACGGCGCGGTCGCTGCGCTGAAGGCGACGGGCGTGTCGGCCTTCGGTGGCGCGGTCGATGTGTCCGATGGCCCGGGCTTGATGGCCTGGGTCGCCGACATGGCGGCCAAGCTCGGCGGCATCGACGTCGTTGTCGCCAATGTCAGCGCGCTGGCGATCGGCTCGGACGAGGAGAGCTGGGCCAAGGGCTTCGCCACCGACATGATGGGCACGGTGCGGCTGGTCGACGCCGCGATGCCCTATCTCGAGCAGAGCCAGCAGCCCGCGATCGTCACCGTCTCCAGCGTCTCGGGACGGGAGATCGATTTCGCTGCCGGCCCGTATGGGACCTTCAAGGCGGCGATCATCCACTACACCCAGGGTCTCGCGTACCAGCTCGCCGGCAAGGGCATCCGCGCCAACACCGTCTCGCCCGGCAACACGTATTTCGAAGGCGGGGTGTGGGAGCAGATCAAGAACGGCAATCCTGATCTCTACAACACCGCGCTGGCGCTGAATCCGACCGGGCGGATGGGGACGCCGCAGGAGATGGCGAACGCCGTGGTCTTCCTTGCCAGCCGTGCCGCGAGCTTCATCACTGGCACCAACGTGGTGGTCGATGGTGCGCTCACCCGCGGCGTGCAGTTCTGATGCGTTGCACGCGAACTAATCCGGCGTCATTCTGTGTGATGGAATGATGCTGTTACGCAATACCTCTGCAGGGTGAACACACCCAAATAACTATGCGCCGCACGCTGATCAGTTGCGACGCGACGTGTGGATCAGGGTATACAGCCGCGTTCCGGGTGGTGGGGGACGCGGTGTCGAGTAGCAGCAATAACTGCGCAGTCTGTCGATCTGCGACAGAATTGCTGCGCGCGCGACCGCTGGTTGAGGGCTACGAGCTCCGCGACTATCCGTGCCCGCAATGCGGCGGCGTATTTCAGATCGTCGTCAAGTGCGAGGAGGCCCCGCCTGCTCAGCAGTCGAAGCCAGATAACCGTTGAAGTTGTTTTGCTGCTTCTGATCGAACTGCTGCACCACGGCCTGGTCGATCCGCAGCGTCACCGCATCACCAATGTCGAGACCTCCCGCTTCAGACAAGCGCAGTCGTAACTTGCGGCCGTCGACAAGCACTGCGCACGTCCCACTCGCATCGCGCTCGCCGAGATAGATTCCGGTGACGACAAACGCATCGTGGCCCGACGCGGCGACCAGTGAACCTGCCGGCGTGCCGTCGAACACCACGCGCCCGTGCTCGAGTCGGACGACGCGGTCGGCGAGGCGGAGGATCTCGGATGCGTCGTGGCTGACCAGCAGCGTGGTGGTGCCGAAGCGGCGATGCAGCCGGAGCAGATCGTCCTGCAGCTTGCGTCGCATCGCTGGATCGAGCGCCGACAGCGGCTCGTCCAGCATCAGCAGCGACGGCCGCCGCGCCAGCGCGCGGATCAGCGCCAGCCTCTGCTTCTGTCCGCCCGACAACCGGTCCGGCATGGCGTCGGCCAGCCCATCAAGCTCGACCAGTTGCAGCAGTTCGTCCACCTCATCGTGACGCGCGCGTGATCCAATCGCGTAGTCGACATTGCCGCGCACCGTCATGTTGGGGAATAGCGCGTAGTCTTGAAACACCAGACCGATCGACCGCTTGCGTGTCGGCACGTTCACCCGCGCCGCAGTGTCGCACCACAGCGTCGCGCCGACGCGGATGCGGCCTTCCGCCGGCCGGGCCAGCCCGGCGGCAGCGCGGAGCAGGGTGGTCTTACCGGCGCCCGAGGGACCGGTGATCGCCACCAGCGAGCCAGAGGCGATCTTGAGATCGACGTCGAGCCTGAACGGCCCCGCCGGCCCGCTCAGCGGCGTTCGGACGCGCAGCGCAATGTCGTCGGTCCCGTTCTTCATTGCCTATCCGCCAGCCGAAGTCGTTATATGGTGAAATATACAACGATCGTTGTCTCTGCTAGCCAGTTGCACGCGAGCAGACGGCAGGGGCGGGAGTTTTTGGAATGGCGTGGTCGGTCAGATCGGCGTTGATGGGCTTGGCTCTGGTGTCGTTTGCGGCGCCGACATTTGCGGAGGAAACGACGCTGGCCGCGGGCGCGGGCTATCGGCGGCCGATCGCCGAACTGGCCGCGGCCTATGAAAAGCAGTCCGGCGACAAGCTGCTGCAGGTGTATGGCCACATGGGCCAGGTGCTGGCGCAGGCGCGCGAAAGTGCCCAGATCGCCCTGGTGTGCGGGGACAAGGCTGTTCTGGAAAAGGCCAAGGATCTCGGTTTTGCGCAGATCGCGCCGCTCGGCCTCGGCCGCCTGGTGATCGCGTATCGGAAAGGACTGACACTCACGAAGCCTGAAGATATCGCGGCTCCCGAGTTCAAGCGGATCGGCATCCCGGATCAGGCCAGCGCGGTGTATGGCAAAGCCGGCCGGCAGTTTCTCGAGCGCAGCGGGCTGGCCGCAACGATCGATGCCCGCCTGGTGCCGGTCGCCACCGTGCCGCAGGTCACGAGCTACGTCGCCAGCGGCGAGGTCGATGCCGGATTCATCAACGCCACCGATGCGATCGGCGCGGCCGGCAACATCGGCGGCTATGTCGCGGTCGACAACAAGCTGTATGACCCGGCCGAGATCGTCTGCGGCGTACGGGCGCCGGCCGCGAAGGCGGCCGAGGGCTTCGTGCAATTCCTCGGCACCGAGCAGGCCCGCGCCATCCTGCAGCGCTACGGGCTGTAGGCAATGCTGGCAGCGGTGATCGAGGCGCTACGTGATCCGGCGCTGATCGCGCCCGCGCTGCTGTCCCTGAAGATCGCCGCCGCGACGCTGGTGCTCCACATCGTGCTCGGCACGCTGCTCGGCTGGGCGCTGGCGCAACGATCCTGGCCGGGCCGCACCGTGCTCGATGCGCTGGTGACGATCCCGCTGGTGTTTCCGCCGATCGCGCTTGGCTTCTTTCTGTTGCTGCTGCTCGGCCGCCGCAGCCCAGTCGGGCAGTGGCTGGATGCCAGCTTCGGCTTCAGCTTCGTGTTCTCGGTGGAGGGCGTGCTGCTGGCATCGGTGATCGCCGGTCTGCCGCTGGTGGTGAAACCGATCGAGGCGGCGATCGCCAGTGTCTCCCGCAGCCTCGGCGAGGCATCGCAGACGCTCGGCCGCAACGAGCTGGAGACGTTCCTGTTCGTGATCCTGCCGAATATCCGCGGTGCGATCGTCGCCGGGTTGGTGCTCGGGACCGCACGGTCGCTCGGCGAGGTCGGCATCACCCTGATGCTCGGCGGCAATATCGTCGGCAAGACCAATACGATCTCGCTCGAGGTTTACAACGCGGTGTTTAATGGCGAGTACGGCCGCGCCGCGGTGCTGTCGGCATTGCTCGGCGTGGTGTCGCTAGTGGTGTTCGCGCTGCTGCGGCGGGCGTCTCGACCGATCCCCAATTGAGCGATACCGCGAGGCGAACACTAATCCTCGCGCGATAGCTTGGAGCCCAGCTTCTTCAGCGAGTCCGCCGATGGCGGCGCATTCTTGAATTCGCGGATCGCCTCCGCCAGTTCCTGGTCGGTCATCGGCGTCGCAGGCTGACGCAACCTGCCGCCGGCAAGACCGTCGGCGATCAGATCGAGGTGCTCATCCGGTACGTCGAAAAACTGCCGGATGCGGGCGAGAAAGGCTCGGTAAGGCAATGGACCTCCTGACGGACGGAGCTGCGCCTGGCGGCTGCGACGTCCCATGGAAACGACTCGGGACTTTAAGCGGAACCAGCGGGCTTAATCCTATCATTTGATCCAGCGAACGCACGAGCGGGTCAGCGATGCTCACCCGCATGTGCCGGTGCGTTGCGCTGGCGCGGTGCAGTCTCCTGGCGTGCCGCAGAAAACCTTTGCCGATACTGTCCCGGCGACAGTCCGGCGATCTTGGCGAACACCTTGCGAAACGACTTCGGGTCCTTGTAGCCGCATTGCCAGGCGATCTGGTCGACCGGCAGCGTCGTGGTTTCCAGCATGATGCGGGCGCGGCCGATCCGCAGGTTCTGGCAATAAGCCAGCGGCGCAAAGCCGGTGGCGCGCTGAAACCGCCGCTGAAAGGTACGCGGTTCAAGCCCCGCATGCTGCGCCATTGCCGCGACGGTCACCTCCGGAAGATCAATCCGTTGCAGCCAGTGCTGCACCTTCAGGATCGCGGCGTCGCCGTGCCGGAGCCGCGGCGAGAACACGCTGTAGGCGCGCTGGTCGCGGCCCGGCGGATCGATGATGAAGCTGCGCGCCGTTTCGATCATCGTCGCCGGACCGAGCAGGCGCTCAATCAGCGTGAGGCCAAGATCGGTCCATGCCATCATGCCGCCGGCGGTGATGATATCGCCATCGTCGATGATCAGCTTGTCGGCATCGACGCGGATATCCGTGAACCGCTCCGCCAGCGCTTCGGCATAGGACCAGTGGGTGGTGGCGACGCGGCCCGCCAGCACGCCGGTCGCGGCGAGCAGGAATGTGCCGGCGCATACTGAGGCGAGCACCGTGCCCTCCTGATGCCGGGATTTCAGATAGTCCACCAATCCGCCAGCTTGAGGGGGCTCGGCCGGCTTCTCGAGGCTCGGCAACAGCACCAGGATCGTCGGGGCACCGTCCTCAGCCGGCAGACCGTCGAATACGCGGACGATGCGATCCTGCGCCTCGTCATAGGCGAGGTGGCTGATGCGGAGGAGCGGTGCGGTCTGGTTCAGGCGCTGCCGTGCGTTGCGATCGGCGACGGTGAGCAGGTCGGTCAGCCCATCGACGCTTGCACGCTGCACCCCGGGGTACAGCACCAGGCCGATCTCCGGCGGCGAAGATACGCGGGCCATTGTCGGTTTCGCCCCTCGATTTGTCGGGTCCGCCCATCCTGTGCGGCATGTCTTTCACCTAGCGTGCGGCCATCGGCGCCGCAACGGCGCTCAAGGGAGGCTCTCATGACCAAACGCGCACTGGTGATTGTCGATCTGCAGAACGACTACTTTCCGGATGGCAAGTTCGAGCTCACCAACATTGTCCCAGCCGCCGAGAATGCCGCGCGGCTGCTGCGGGCTGCACGGGCCAAAGGGGAGTTCGTCGTCCACGTCCAGCACGTGTTCGCCTCGCCCGAGGCACCATTCTTTGTCCAGGGTACACCAGGCGTCGAGATCAACCCGACGGTCCAGAACCTCGATGGTGAGCCTGTGGTGGTGAAGCATCGGCCGAACTCGTTTCTGGAAACCGATCTCAACGCCCGACTGACCGTCAATGGCATCACCGACGTGGTGATCTGCGGCGCGATGAGCCACATGTGCATCGACGCCACGGCGCGGGCAGCGGCGGATCTCAGTTACACCGTGACGGTGGTCCACGATGCGATCGCGACTCGTGATCTGGAGTTTGGGGGCTTGCATGTGCCTGCCGCGCAGGTGCAGGCGGCATTTCTCGCCGCGCTCGATTCCACCTATGCGGCGATCGTCGCCACCGATGAGCAATTGCAACTCTGATGCTGATGCGGCTGGTGGGACAGAATGCCGAGCGTGCGCCGGTGCGCTCGGCAAGTTCGCATACGGAATCGCCCCAACGGTCGTTGCGGAGCGCATCCGTCCGCTGATACCAATTAGTTAAATAGCGAGAATGAAATCGTTGTGCGCCTCCGGTCAGCAGCAGCCGCTGTTCCCGATGTCCCTTATCTTTGGAATGGGCGGGCGAGGGAGATCGACTAATCTCACGATCAATCGGTGACGGCGTCATGGGGCATTCATGTGAGCCGTCAGCGGATGATTGGGGGCATCATGTCGAACGTCGATCTGTTTTTGAAACCTGTTCGTTTGCTTACGCGATTAGCGGCCGTCGCAGCGGCAGCATTGGTCGCGCTTCCCGGTGGCGCATCTGCCGATCCGGTCAGTCCGGCGGGGTGGACCGCCGGTATCGCGCTCGGCGCGCCGCTACCGGAGGGGGTGTACTTCATCAACACTGCGACCTATTTCGAACGTTCGTCGCGGTTCGCTGCGCCGACGATCGATGCCGGTGTCAACATTCCGGTGGTCGCGTGGTCGACGCCGGTGACGATCCTCGGCGGACGGCTCGAAATTCTCGGAATTTTTCCGGAGCTGACCGTCAGCGTCAATCCGAACACGCCGACCAGTGCCGCTTGGCGGGATTTTTATAATCCAGCGGGGCTGGTTGGTCTGGCGTGGGATCTCGGCGGCGGCTGGGGCTTTGCCAACTATGTCGGTGCGTTCGCGCCGGTGAACACCGCGCTCGGCAACACGCTCAACCTCGGCGGCAACTACTGGACCTTCCTGGAATTGGCGACCCTCGCCTACAACCGCGACACTTGGAGCGCGACCGCCAATTTCACCTACTCGAGCAGCGGCAGCGATCGTGCCACCGGCGTGAGCATCCAGCCGGATACGGCGCAGATCGATTTCTCGGTCTCCAAGCACTTCAACAAGTGGGAGGTTGGCCTGGTCGGCTACGGTTCGACCGATCTCGGTTCGCCGTCGCCGTTCCGCACCGCGGGCGGGCTGTACGGCAACAAGCAGAGCCAGTTCGCACTGGGAGGTCTAGTCGGCTACAATTTCGGGCCGGTGATCACTCAGTTCTATCTCACCCGCGACGTCGCTGAGCATAATTACTCCGGATACGACACCCGGTTCTGGACGCGACTGATCATCCCGGTGTGGAGCCCGGAGGCACCGGCGCCACGTCGGCCGCTGATCACGAAGTGATCTGCATTTTGTAAGGCCGGTGAACACGGACCATTGGTCACCTGATCGGGCTTGATCATCGGATGGCGTAGGCCCTGGCCACGGGGGACTAGGCCGAGGAGCGAGAGCAGGGTGATCCTGCCTCGCTCCTCACGCATTGAGGGGGCTGACAAACTGTGGCGGGCCGGGCGGAAGCCGACCGGCGAACCGTCTCACAACTCCTGCATCCGCTTCTTGTCGAGCATCCGGCTGGTGTAGGTCTTGACGGTGTGGAACGCCGCAACCGGATTGTGGCTCAGTACTCGGTCCTTCACCACCAGTGTCGTCACCGGCGCTTCGGCGTGGCGGATGAACAGCGAGTCATGGCCGACGCACAGGCCCATGATGACATTGAGGTGCGTCTCTTCGCGATTGAGCAGCCGCGCCTGCAACACTGGATTGCAGCACGCCTCGTGTCCGCATTTGATCTTCATCTCTTCGGGCACGCCGATCTCGGTCTTGTCGATCGAGCCGACCTTGCACAGTGCGGTGCGGGTCTCGAAGCCTGCGAGGCGCAGGATGTCGACCAGTACCTTGGTCTCTTCGATCAGGCCGATGCAGGTGGCGATGCCGATCCGCTTGGCGCCGATCCGGCGTGCGAATGCAACGGTCTCTTCGACACGGTTGAGCTTGCAATAATACAGCCCCTCGACCTCGGCCGCCGCGCGCGCCAGCGTCGCGTCGATCGCATCGCTCGAATACAGCTCGACCAGTTCCTGCCGCTCTTCGGGCGCCAGATCTGTCGTCGCGCAGATGCCGGGATAACGCTTGTCGTGACGATAGCAGTTGAATTGCCCGCATTCGGAGCAGGTGACGACGTCGGGCTTCGGCTTGGCCATGAGTGTATTTCCAGATGTGATGGTTCTAAGTTCCGCGTAGCCGGCCGGCGCCGGCCACGCAATCGCGTAAGGCGTCAGCCGGCCTGCGTATTTGGTTATTTGCGTTTGTTGAGCGCAAATGCGAGGCGATCGCCGCCAAACTGGATGGTCGCCACCAGGATCACCAGCAGCACGATCACGGTGACCATCACCTGGGTGTCGAAACGCTGATAGCCGTAGCGATAGGCGAGGTCGCCGAGACCGCCGGCACCGATCGCACCGGCGACCGCCGAGGCGTTGATCATGCTGACGAGGGTGATTGTGAAGCCCGCGACGATGCCGGGCCGCGCCTCCGGCAGCAGCACGTGCCAGACGATGTGCCAACGGCCGCAGCCCATCGACTCCGCCGCCTCGATCAGGCCGCGGTCGACCTCGCGCAGGCTGACTTCGGCGATGCGGGCGAAGAACGGTACGCTGGCGACGGTCAGTGGCACGACCGCGCCGAGCACGCCGTAGCTGGTGCCGACGATCAGGCGGGTGAACGGGATCAACGCCACCATCAGGATCAGGAACGGCACCGAGCGGACGACATTGACGACGCTGCCGACACTGGAATTGACCACCGGCTGCTCAAGGATGCCGCCTTTGCTGGTTGCCACCAGCAGCAGCGCCAAGGGGAGGCCGATGCCGAGCGTGATCAGCGACGAGGCCCCGATCATCAACAGCGTATCGATGATGCCTTCGATCAGGCGATCAATGACCAGCGGAGACAAAACCCAGATCCTTCACTCTGTCTGCCAGCAGATGCGCGCGCTGCAGCACGGCGTCGCGGTCATCGGCAGCATCCACCGAGACGATTAAATGGCCCTGGGCGCGGCCCTGGATGCGATCGACGCCGCCATAGACCAGCCGGGTCCGTGCGCCGAGCGCTTGCGCGATCGCGCCGATGTCCGGGTCACGCGATTCGGTGCCGGTGAAATGCAGATCGAGCAGCAGCGGGTCGGAGGGATCGCGCGGCACCGGCGCCAATTGCGCTAGTATTTCCGGTGGCAGCGACCGATGCACGGTGCCGAGCAATGTCTGGGTGACCTCGTGCTTGGGATCGCCAAACACTTTCCACACCTCGCCCTGTTCGACGACCCTGCCTCGTTCGAGAACCACCACACGGTCGCAGACCTCGCGGATCACCGCCATCTCGTGGGTGATCAGCACGATCGTCAGGTCGAAGCGGCGATTGATGTCCTGCAGCAGCGCCAGGATCGCCTGGGTGCTCTCGGTATCGAGCGCGGACGTCGCCTCGTCGCACAGCAGCACTTCGGGGCGATGGACCAGAGCGCGCGCAATGCCGACGCGCTGCTTCTGTCCGCCCGACAGCCGCGCCGGATAGACGTCGCGCTTCTCGGAAAGCCCGACCATATCGAGGAGTTCATCGACCCGGCGTTCGATCTCGCGTTTGCCAACGCCCGCGACTTTGAGCGGCAGCGCAACGTTCTGCCACACCGTCTTTGCCGACAGCAGATTGAAGTGCTGGAAGATCATGCCGACCCGGCGGCGCAGCCCGATCAGCGTCGCATGGTCGAAGGTGGCGATGTCTTCGTCGTCGACCAGGACGCGGCCGGCGGTCGGACGTTCGAGCCGATTGAGCGTGCGGATCAGCGTCGATTTGCCGGCGCCGCTGCGGCCGATGATGCCGAAGACTTCGCCGCGCTTAACGGCAAGGTCGACATCGATCAGGGCCGGCGCCGTCGAGCCTGGATATTGCTTCGACAGACGCTCGACGATGATGTGCTGGCTATCGGCGCCGGTCTGGGCGCGGCTCCGAGGGGCGATGCCGACGCCGGGGCCGGCGCCGGCGTCGGTGAGGGCGTCCATCACTCACGTTCCCAAAGCCGGACGTAGAGGTCGCCGTATTGCTTATCGAGCACTGCGCGCACTTCAGGCGAGGTCTGGTAGATCTTGATGAACTGCGCGATCCTCGGATCGTCCTTGTTCTTCGGCTGTGCCACGAAGACGATGCCGTAGCGCGGATTGATCGGCTCCCAGAACAGCGCCGCGTGCGGATCGATCACGCCGGACGCCTTCAGGAAGTGGGTGTAGCCGTGGGCCAAGTCGACCTCGTTGAGCGACTGCGGCAGCTGGTGGAAGTCGATCTCCAGAAACTTGAGCTTCTTCGGATTGTCGATGACCGCGTCGACATTGACCTGCGGCCCGTGATCCGGCTTCAGCTTGATCAGCCCGGCGGCCTCCAGCAATTCGAGGCCGCGGCCGAAATTGAACGGATCGCCGGCGAGCGCGACGCGGGCGCCGACCGGCAGCTCGCTCAGGCTCTTGTACTTCTTGGAGAACAGCCCGGTCTTGTTGGCGATGCCGATCCCGACCGGCTCGAGATCGAAGCCGCGTGCCGCCTTGACGACGTCCAAGAACGGTTTGTGCTGGAAATAGTTGAGATCGATCTCGCCGTTCGCGAGCGAGGTGTTCGGCGTCACCGGATCGGTGAACTCGATCAGCTTGACGTCCAGCCCTTGCGCCTTTGCAACCGCCACTGCGGCTTCGATTGGCGGAGCGAAGCCCGCATTGGTGCCGACCCGTAGCGGGCCCTTGGCGGCGTCAGCGATGGCGATGGATGACAGCGCGCCCAAAGCCGCGATCAGGCCGAGCGCGCGCGCGGCGGTTTTCAGAACAATCATGGTTTGGTCCCAGGAGAGAGGTGAAGGCAGCGCGCGGCGAGATCATCGCACCCGCAGCATTGCCGTTGACGACAAACCTAGCGTGGTGGGTTGCGGTGCAACAAGGCGAAGCAAGTTCTTATTTATCGACGCAGCAGAGAACAGCGAGGCTGCGCTGCGCCGCGGATGTGAAACAGGACAACTATGTCGCGCGACGCTGCTTGGTTTGAATCAGATCTCCGCGGGTGACCTAGTACCGCCTCGCTCGGAGAGGCGGCGCACAAGGAAGATACGAGAGTCGATCATGACGTGAACGGGGGATGGGCGGACGCAGAGTTATCATCTGCATTCGATCGCGATCACAGTTCAAAATTGTCGTGATCATGGCACTCGGAAGATGATCTTCTAAAGATGGCTGAGCGTATTGACGCTCATTGATCGGCGGCGCCAGTGTGCGGGCCTGACGCGTTGTTCGCATGGCTGTGAGCGACGCATGCGTATCGAGAGCCCACCTGTGTCCCATTCTTTCTTTTCACCGCGACCGAACATCGTTCGTGCCGCGGCTGTATCGCTGTTGCTCGGTTCGCACCAATGAGCAACGAGTTCGACTACGTCATCGTCGGCGGCGGCAGCGCTGGCTGCGTGCTTGCGAACCGACTGAGTGCCGATGGACGCAATCGCGTCGTGCTTCTGGAAGCGGGCGGGCAGGGACGGCATCCGTCGTTTCATCTGCCGGTCGGATACGTCTGGAATCGCGCGCATCCTCGCGGCAACTGGCTGTACCGGATCGAGCCCGAGGCTTCGAGCGGCAACCGGCCGATGCTGTGGCCGCGCGGCAAGGTGCTGGGCGGCAGTTCGGCGATCAACGGGCTGCTCTACATCCGCGGGCAGGCACGCGACTATGACGAGTGGCGCGACCTCGGCAATCGCGGCTGGGGCTGGGACGATGTGTTGCCGTACTTCCGGAAAGCGGAGGATCAGGTGCGCGGCGCCGATGCGTTTCACGGCGTCGGCGGGCCTCTCGGTGTATCCGATCCGACCATCCGGCATCCGCTGTCGGACGCTTATGTCTCTGCGGCGGAGCAGGCGGGCCTCGCCGCACGGGACGATTTCAATCGCGACGTTCAGGCGGGCGCCGGCTACTTCCAGCTCACAGTGCGCAACGGACTGCGCGCCAGCACCGCCAATGCCTACCTGAAGCCGGCCCGTTCACGAGCCAATCTGGATGTCGTCACCGGAGCCCATGCCACCAGCCTGATCTTCAAGGGCCGCCACGTGACTGGTGTTGCGGTGGTGCGCGACGGCCGGGTCGAGACTTATACGGCGCGCCGCGAGGTTATCGTTGCGGCCGGCGCGGTCGCCAGTCCGGCACTGCTGCAGCATTCCGGGCTCGGCGACGCCGATCATCTGCGCTCGCTGGGGATCGATGTCGTGAGCCATCTGCCGGGCGTCGGACGCAACCTGCAGGACCATTATATGGTCAGCCTGATCTACGACGTCAGGCGGCTCGGCAGCTTCAATGAGACGGCGCGCGGTTGGCGTTTGGTGCGTGAGGTGCTGCGCTACGCGGCGTCGCGTCGGGGGCTGCTGACGCTGAGCGCATCGCAGATCAACGTTTTCCTGCCGACCACGACCGATCCGGACAATCCCGACGTCCAGTTCCACGTGATGCCGGCGACCTTCAATTTCGAGACCGGAGAGGTCGAGCGAGAGCCTGGCCTGACCTGCGGGGTGTGCCAGCTTCGTCCGCACAGTCGCGGCACCATTCAGATCAGCCAGCGCGATCCGCTGGCGGCACCGACCATTCGCCCGCGCTATCTGACCGACGACCACGACAAGCGCGTGCTGCTCGAAGGGCTGCGCTTCGCCCGCAAGATCGCGGCGCAGCCTGCGCTCGCTGATATCGTCAGCGAGCGTCTGCCGGGCGCGAATGGCGGCAGCGACGCCGAACTGCTGGAGTTCGCGCGGCAGACCGGCAAGACGCTGTATCACCCGGTCGGCACCTGCAAGATGGGCACGGACGCTTCAGCAGTGGTGGACAGCGAGCTGCGGGTGCGCGGTGTGTCCGGCCTGCGCGTGGTCGATGCCTCAGTGATGCCGACGCTGGTCTCCGGAAACACCAATGCGCCGACGATCATGATCGCCGAACGCGCTTCCGATCTCATCCTCGCCGACGCTCGTACTCCGGAACTGCAAGCATGACCGACCCCAACAATCCGCTCGCCATCGACAGCCGCGACCCTGCCGAGTATCAGGCCGCGCTCGGCCGGCACCGCTTCGAGAAACTGAAGCAGCAGATCCGGCATGTCTGGAGCAATGTCGATTATTTCCGCCCGAAGCTGATCGAGGCGGGCGTGTCATCGCCGGAGGATATTCGCTCGCTCGACGATTTCCGCCGCCTGCCGGCGATGCTCGACAAGCTCAGCCACCGCCAGTCGCAGGAGGAGTCGCTGGCGCGCTACGGCCATCCGTTCGGCCTGCATCTCACGGTGCCGCTCGACCAGGCGGTGCATCTCGCTGCAACCTCGGGCACCACAGGGCAGCCGACGTTCTATGTGTTCAGCCCGCGCGATCTCGAAATTTCCCACCGCGTGCTTGGCCGGCTGTTCGCACAAGCCGGCGTCCGCCCGGGCGACACCACGTTTCACGCTTTCGGCTTGTCGCTGTGGCTCGCCGGCGTCACCTATGTGCAGGCGCTGGAGGCCTACGGGGCGCGCCCGGTTGCGCTCGGTGCCGAGGCCGGTGTGCCGAAGATCCTTCGCTACATCGAGTTCACCCGGCCGACCGCACTGTTCGCCACTCCCTCGATGGTCAATCAGCTGATCGAGCGCGCGCCGAAGGAGATCGGCAAGCCGGTGGCGGCGCTCGGGATCAAGCGGGTGTTGTGCGCCGGCGAGCCGGGGGCGGGGCTTCCGGCGTTTCGCCAGCGGGTGCGCGAGGAGTTCGGCGCCGAGGTGTTCGATTTCATGGGCGGTGCCTGGCACAACGCCGCGCTGTCCTGCGCCAGCCCCGACTATCACGGCATGCACTATCTCAGCGACGACACCTGCTTCCGCTATGATCTGATCGATCCGGCGACCAAGCAGCCGATCCCGCTGACCGATGGCGCGGTCGGCGAGGCGATCCATACCGGGCTCGACTATCAGGCTGCGCCCGCATTCCGCTACGCCACCGGTGACATCCTCAAGATCCATGTCGGCACCTGTCCGGGATGCGGCGCGTTCGGCACCCGTATGGAGGTGGTCGGCAGGGTCGACGACATGCTGGCGATCAAAGGCGTCAAAGTGTACCCGGCGGCGATTCAGAACGTCGTGCTGCAATTCCAGCCGCGGGTGTCGGGCGAGCTGCGGATCCGGCTCGACCGGCCGCCGCCAAAGGTCGAGCCGCCGCTGCGGCTCGCGATCGAAGCCGCGCCGGATCTGCCGGAGGCGGCATGGGCGGATCTCGCCGGTGACATCGAACATCGCGTTCGCGAGTTGCTGACGTTCCGCCCCGTGGTCGACATCCTGCCGCACGGCAGCCTGCCGCGCTCAGGCCAGAAGACCAAGCTGATCGAGATCGCCAGTCAGGCGGCGAACTGACCAAGACAATAGGAAACGCCGATGTCGAGCGTACTTTACGAATCCCGCGACGGGATTGCCGAGATCACCATCAACCGGCCGGACAAGCACAACGTCATCGACCATTCGGTCGTGGAGGGCCTGAACGCGGCGTGGAAACGGTTCAATGCCGGCAGCGATCACGTCGCGATCCTGACCGCGAATGGCGATCGCGCCTTCAGCGCCGGAGCCAATCTGAAGGACATCCCGCATGATTTCTGGCGGGCGGTGCCGGGCGTCGGCGTTCCCGTCGACAAGCCGATCATCGCCGCAATCGGCGGCCTCGTGGTCGGCGGCGGCCTGGTGCTGGTGCAGTTCGCTGATCTTGCGATCGCCGCCGACAACACGGTGCTGTCTTATCCGGAAGCCAAGGTCGGCTACAGCGGCGGCCTGATCAGTTCGCTAGCCGCGCGCATCCCGCACAAGATCGCGATGGAGCTGCTGCTGGTCGGCGGTTCGATTGACGCGCATCGCGCCTACGAGATCGGGCTGGTCAATCGCGTGGTGCCGAACGGCGATCAACTCACGGTCGCGCGTCAGTTCGCGGCCGAGATCGCCGCAAATGCGCCGCTGGTGGTGAAGCTGCTGAAGGGCTTTGTCGGCGCGACGCTGCCGAAGGGACCGTCGGAGGCCGCCGCGATCACCCGTGCCACCGTCGAGGCGGTCAACACCGCGGACGACTACCGCGAGGGCATTGCCGCGTTCTTCGAGAAGCGGGCGCCGGCGTTCAAGGGCGTGTAGTTCGCGCCCGTTTTCTCCTGCGTGCGGTGAGAATCCCCTCGCGACTCTGATCATCAAATTGGGTGTTCGGCTGGAGACGATCATGCTGCGCGTGCGGCATGATTGGGAACGTCATTCTCCATGAGGGTCGCTTCGCTGTCTGTGCCTGCGCGACGCCCGTGATGTTCTCCGTTAGGCTGGTCATTTGAAATCATGTTTCATTGACCGGATACCGGCGCACCTCGATCATGTGAGCTCTGAATCTCATCAGCGAGATCGGCCGAAACGCGCCGAACCAGCTCGCTGATAGTTGCCGCTGACGATGCGGCCCGAGCCCTGAAAGCGAAGAGGACATTCATGAGCAACCAAGAAAAAGGCCGGTGGATCAGCCGGCGTTCCGTGCTGCTGGGCGCGGCGTCTGGCGTCATCGCGGCGCCGGCTGGCGCTTTCGGCCTTCAGGCATTTCCCGCTCGGCCGATCGGCTACGATCTGTCGGATGCGCCGATCTGCCGGACCTCCGGTGAAGCAACTCCGCTGACTGGCGCGCCGCGCAAGGTGAAGCTGTCGTGGAACGCCACTTCGGTGTGCTCGGTGCAGGTGCCGGTCGCGGTCGATTACGACTTCTTCAAAAAGCAAAATCTCGACGTCGAGCTGGTGAATTTCTCCGGCTCGACCGATCAGCTGCTCGAAGCGATCGCCACCGGCAAGAGCGACGCCGGCGTGGGCATGGCGCTGCGCTGGCTCAAGCCGCTGGAGCAGGGGTTCGACGTCAAGATCGTTGCCGGCACCCATGGCGGCTGCCTGCGTGCGATCGCGCCGACCAAGTCGGAGATCAGCAAGGTCACCGATCTCAAGGGCAAGGTCGTGGCGATCGACGATCAGGCCGGCCCGGGCAAGAACTTCTTCTCGATCCAGCTCGCCAAGGCCGGCATCGATCCGACCAAGGATCTCGAGTGGAAGCAGTATCCGGCCAACCTCGTTCGGCTCGCAGTCGAGAAGGGCGAGGCGCAAGCGGCGCTGGCGTCCGATCCGCTCGCGCATGCGTTCCTCAAGGACGGCGAGTTCAAGGAGATCGGCTCCAATCTCGACGGCATCTATCGCAATGTGAGCTGCTGCATCGTCGGTGTCCGCGGCAGCCTGATCCGCGAAGAGCCGCAGGTGGCGCGCGCGCTGACCCAGGCGCTGCTCGACGCGGCCGAGTTCTCGTCCAAGAACCCTGAGAAGGCGGCGAAGTCGTTCCTGCCTTACGCGCCGAAGATCGTCACCGAGGAGGATATCCAGACGCTGATCAAGTATCACACCCACGATCATCACCCGATCGGCGCGCAGCTCAAGAACGAGCTCAAGCTCTACGCCGACGACCTCAAGGCCGTTTCGGTGATCAAACCCTCGACCGACACCACCAAATTTGCGGAAAAGATCTATGCTGACGTATTCCGCGTCTGAGACGCTCGATCTCGACGTCGGGACGCGTCTTGCGTCCCGCACGCCGTCGCTGCTTCGCGCGCTGCGCGGGCATTTCGTCGGCTTCGCCGCCAGCCTCGGCTGGATCGCGTTCGGTCTGTCCTGCCTGTGGCGGGAAGACATCGGCGATTGGACGCGCACCAAGGAGGTGGCGATCGCCGCCTTCGTGTTCGGCGGTGCGATCGCGATCGCGGCGGTGGCCGGGTTCTGGTCGCAGCGGGTTGGCGAGTCCCTGCAGCGGCGGTCGCCCTGGCTGCTGCTGCTCGGTGTGGTGCTTGCGCTGTGGGAGGTTCTGACCGCGAAGCTCGGCGTGCTGCCGCTGCCGTTCTTCCCGCCGCCTCAGGCGATCGTCGAAGTCTATACCGACGACTTCGTCAAGCTGTTCGACAGCGTGTTCGCATCGGTGAAGCTGCAGCTCGGCGGCTATCTGATCGGCGCGGCGGTCGGCTTCGTCACCGGCGTGTCGATCGGCTGGTCGCGTGCCGTCGGCTATTGGGTGCATCCGGTGCTGCGGTTCATCGGCCCGCTGCCGGCAACCGCGTGGCTGCCGATCGCCTTCTTCGCCTTCCCCTCGAGCTGGAGCGCCTCGACCTTCCTGATCGCGCTCGCCACCGGATTCCCGGTGACGGTGCTGACCTGGTCGGGTGTCGCCAGCGTATCGAATGCGTACTATGACGTCGCGCGCACGCTCGGCGCCAAGCCGTCATTCCTGGTGTTCAAGGTCGCGATCCCGGCGGCGCTGCCGCACGTCTTCGTCGGCCTGTTCATGGGCCTCGGCGCATCGTTCGCGGTGCTGGTGGTGGCGGAGATGATGGGCGTGAAGTCCGGTCTCGGCTGGTACCTGCAATGGGCTCAGGGCTGGGCGGCCTACGCCAACATGTATGCGGCGCTGCTGGTGATGTCGCTGCTGTGCTCCGGCGCCATCACGGCGTTGTTCAAGGTCCGTGACCGCTTGCTGGTCTGGCAGAAGGGTGTCGTGAAATGGTGAGCGCCGTCGCATTGAAGCAGGAGCCGCAAGCTGCCGGCGCTGCGCTCGACGTCGTCGACGTCAGCCACCATTTCGACATCGACGGCGCCGAACTGCCGGTGCTCGATCACGTCACGCTCAGTGCCAAGCCGGGCGAGTTCGTGGCGCTGCTCGGGCCCTCCGGCTGCGGCAAGTCCACGTTGCTGCGTCTGGTAGCCGGGCTGGAGCCGCCGCGCGCCGGCCGGCTGCTTGAAGACGGCCGCGTGATTACCGGGCCGCATCCGTCGCGGGTCGTCGTGTTCCAGGACCCGACGCTGTTTCCGTGGCGGACGGTGTGGAAGAACGTCGCGCTCGGCCTTGAGGCGCAGGGCATCATCAAGAGTGAGCGTCACCGCGTCGATGCGGCGCTGGCGCTGGTCGGGCTGAGCGGCTTCGCCAATGCCTATCCGCACCAACTCTCCGGCGGTATGGCACAGCGCGTGTCGCTGGCCCGCGCACTGGTCAACGATCCCGACATCCTGGTGCTGGACGAGCCGCTCGGCAAACTCGACTCGCTGACCCGGCTCAGCATGCAGACCGAGATCGTGTCGCTGTGGCAGCGGCAGGGCTTCACGACGCTACTGGTGACCCACGACGTCGAAGAGGCGCTGTTCCTGGCGCAGCGGGTGGTGGTGTTCAGCGAACGTCCCGCCAAGCTCAAGGCCGACATCGCCGTGGAGGCGCCGTATCCGCGCCACCGCGGCGATCCATACTTGGCCGACCTGCGCCGTCAGATCCTCGGCCTGCTCGGCCTCGACGCCACCTGGTGATCGGCGCCACGCGACGAATAGTCAACGGCGCGCCGTAACCAGCGCGCCGCGATCTCTCTCCCTCCTGACGCCGTTCCGGTTCTGCCGGAGCGGCGTCTTTTTTTGCGGGGCCGCGGCCGGACGACGGCGGCGGTCGTCACCGCGGCCGCGGTGCAGGCTCAGAGCACGCGCGACAGCAGTACGTACAGGGTCGCCGATAGCAGGATCGCGGCCGGCAGCGTCAGTACCCAGGCCATCAGCAGGTTGCGGATCGTGGCCATCTGTAGGCCCGAGCCATTTGCCGCCATCGTGCCGGCGACACCCGACGACAGCACGTGGGTGGTCGAGACTGGCAAGCCGAACATATCCGCCGCGCCGATGGTCGAAGCCGCCACCAGCTCGGCGGAGGCGCCCTGCGCGTAGGTCAGATGTGACTTGCCGATCTTCTCACCGACGGTGATGACGATGCGCTTCCAGCCGATCATGGTGCCGAGGCCGAGCGCGATCGCGACCGCGATCTTGACCCAGTTCGGAATGAACTTGGTGGCGCTATCGAGCGAGCCCTTGTAGGCGTTGAGCTTGGCAACATCGTCCTTGCTGAGGTCGCTTTCCTTATCCTTCATCAGGAAGCGGATCGCCTCGGACGCCAGATACATGTCGTTGCGGGTGTTGCCGACGGACTCGGCCGGCACTTTGCTGAGCGAGCCGTAGCGCTGCACCTGCTCGCCGATATCCTTCACCAGCACCGCCAGCGAAGGGTAGGTGCCTTCGCTGATCTTGTGCTGCGACACGTATTGCGTCACCGCGGGGCGGGGATCGCCGATGATGCTGTAGCCGGCGCCCTTTGCCGCGATCACAGCCGATGCGGCCGTCGAGGTCTGCTCGAAATGCGCGACCTGGGAATCCGGCAGGGCACGATTGAGCGCATAGGCGGTCGGCACGGTGCCGATCAGGATCAGCATGATCAGGCCCATGCCTTTCTGACCGTCGTTGGAGCCGTGGGCGAAGCTGACGCCGGTACAGGTCAGGATCAGCAGGCCGCGGATCCACCACGGCGGCGGCGCGTTGCCTTCAGGCGCGGAGTACAGCTTCGGATTGCGCACGACCAGTTTGAGCAGCAGGAGCAGGATCGCGGCGCAGACGAAGCCGACCAGCGGCGACAGCAGCAGCGCATAGCCGATCTCGGTCGCCTTGCCCCAGTCCACTCCCGAAGTGCCGTCGCGGCCGCGCATCAGCGCATTGGCGACACCGACGCCGATGATCGAGCCGATCAAGGTGTGCGAGCTGGAGGCGGGGAGGCCGAAGTACCAGGTCCCGAGATTCCACAGGATTGCGGCGATCAGCAGCGCGAACACCATTGCGAAGCCGGCACTCGATCCGACCTGCAGGATCAATTCCACCGGCAGTAGCGAGACGATTCCGAAAGCCACCGCACCGGTGGAGGTCAGCACGCCGAGGAAGTTGAACACCCCCGACCATACGACCGCGACTTCGGCCGGCAGCGAGTGGGTGTAGATCACGGTCGCGACCGCGTTGGCGGTGTCGTGGAAGCCGTTGACGAACTCGAAGCCGAGGGCGATCAGCAGCGCCACCAGCAGCAGCAGATAAGGCAAATACGTCGTGACGCGGACGCCGGTTGCCTCGACGTCGACATAGATGCTGTAAGCCACGAACAGAATGCCGACACCGAGGACCCCGAAGAACAGGATCATCGTCAGCGGATTGAAGCCTTTGTCCAGGTTCGGCCGACCGGCCGGCTGAAGAGGCCCATTGTCGTCGATTGCTTGATTGATGGTGAAATCGGTCACGCTACGCCCCGTTTTATTTAATGGCGCGATATTCCCCGCCCGATCTGACGCTCCGATGACACTTGTCGGTCAGCTGGATGTCGATGGCGTTGCGGATCTACGGCGGGGAGTGAACAGGGCGGGCGCAGGGGAGGGGCAGAACTGACTTGTAAGTGATATGGCGCCATATTATATTGTGGCATATGATCAAGCTCGACCAAAAATACGGGGCTCTTCTGAAGCGAACGGGAGCTTACGATGAGCGCACGGTCGAATGTATGCGGCTGTGCTTCGAACTGTTGACATTGACCACTGCGATCGACCGCGATTGTGCAAGCCGGCTCGGCGCGCACGGCGTGTCGGAAGGCAAGTTCGTTTTGTTGTTCCTTTTGAGCGACGCGAAAGATGGCTTGTCTCCGCATGAGCTAGCCGAGCAGGCAGGCGTGACCCGCGGCACGATTACGGGCCTGCTCGATGGCTTGGAGCGCGACGGGCATGTCGATCGCCACTCGCATGGCGACGACCGCCGGAAGCTCGTGGTGCGCCTGACGCCAAAGGGGCGCCGATTGGCACGGGAGCTTACGGCGACGCATGGTCGTTGGATTGCCTCTCTGTTCTCAGACTTTTCGGAAGCGGAAAGGGCATCGCTCCGTCGTCTCCTCGCAAAGGCGTATGCCCGCACGGATGCCGGCCGCGCCAGTTTAAAAGGGAGCGATGATGACCGGACGTGACGACCGCGCTACTGCATTGAATAGCGGGAAAGCGGAAGCCGCCACCCTTGCCGAAGTGTTGGCGGTCGACACCCCGATCCTCTTCCAGTCCATCTTTCCCGAAGCTCCCGACCGCTACGCAGTCGAGGTCGATGCCGTTGGCCGTCTCGGCATTTCGGCGCGCATGGCGGCGATGGGCCAACTGCTGGTGAGGTGGCCGGGGCCGGCTGTGATCGAAAGACTGCGCGATCATCGCAGCGACACTGTGCGCGGCTGGGGCTGCTTCGTCATTGGAGCTCAGGATATGGCCTTAGCGGATCGGCTCGCGGCCATTCGCCCCTTCGCCGACGATCCGCATTTCGGCGTTCGCGAATGGGCATGGTTGGCGGTTCGTCCTGCAATCGCTGAACGTTTGGGCGATGCTTTCACGATTCTATTGGATTGGGCTGCCGACCCGTCCGACCGCATCCGCCGCTTCGCCAGTGAGGCGACACGGCCCCGTGGCGTCTGGTGCAAACATATCGCGGCCCTGAAGACCAACCCTGAGCCAGGGCGCGTGTTGCTGGATCCGCTTCGGGCGGACCCATCAGCCTATGTGCAGGATTCAGTCGGGAACTGGCTGAACGATGCCGCCAAGACGCGGCCGGACTGGGTGCGCCGCGTTGTCGATGAATGGCTCGCGCATTTCGCGCCGAGCGCAACGCAGCGGATTGCAAAGCGGGCGCTACGTTCGATCGACCATTGATCTTCGCAAGGAACTACGTGTGACTCAGATTTTGATCGAGCTTTACGAGCCCACACCCGAATGGCTGGCACTGTCCAGCCAAGATCGGCAGGCGCTGTTCGCCAGGATCGGCGCAGGAATGGGGGATCTTCTCGCGCTGGGCATCGAGCCTCTCGCCTTTGGTGAAATCGACGCCGCGGCTCCACACAGTGCTGCGCAACACTTCTTCGCCGTCTGGCGTGCGCCTGACCGCGAATCCCTCGATACCCTGATTGCCGGCATCTCGGCGTCCGGATGGCACAGCTATTTCGCGACCGTGAATGCTGCTGGGGCCGTCTCGGATCTCGCCGCGCATCTCGGGCAGCTCGACGCGCGCGACGGAACCAGAGAGATGCGGATTTCGGGAGCGGTTTGAGCGATCGTCGCGAAGGCGGCTCACTATAGAGCAGAGACTCGGCAGGCTTCGCAAAACTGGCGGAGACGGAGGGATTCGAACCCTCGATAGGGCTTTACAACCCTATAACGGTTTAGCAAACCGCCGCCTTCAGCCACTCGGCCACGTCTCCGGTGCGCTCGATATGCCCGACGCGGTCGCGGCTCGCAAGCGGGATTGCGCAGATTGCACCGCGACCTTTGGGCCTGTGCACGAGAATATGGTCTCGACGCGGGGCAGGGCGGCCTGAATGCGGCCGCTTGCGGTTCCGCCGGTGCGTTCCAGGCGCCGGGATTCGTCCCAGGAGAGGAATCGATTCTCAGGATTCGGCTCCTGCAGGCCGCAAATTTGTCGGTTGAAGAGCGGCTCATCCACCGCCGTCCAACTGCTGCAGTGCGGCATCGTGCGGTTTGGGCGATTTTAAAATCACAAACAAAACAAAGGGTTGTCGTGTCGGCGGAAAACGGGTGAGTGCTATTTGTGCAACACCCATCCCGAAAACGGGGCCAGAGCATGGCTCCCTTGTTGCTTGTGCATCACTGTTAGGTAATTGTCGTGGTGCGACGGAGGGGGGCATCCCGAGGTCGCCCCGTAATAGGTGGTTCGCTTAAGTCCCTCGCGTTCAGCGGGTGTGTCCAAAGGCGCGAAGCGGCTAGGCGGGTTTCTGGGATTAAGGGACCACAGCGGGTGCTTGCACTTTGCGGATCGGAACCTTCCCGACAGAGCAACTTGGAGGTTTACATGAACATCGTTAAGGGCCTGTTCCTCGGCTCAGCGGCGGCGCTTCTCGCCGTCGGCGGCGCGCAGGCGGCCGATCTCCCGTTGAAGGCCAAGGCGGTCGAATACGTGAAGGTCTGCTCGATCTACGGCGCGGGCTTCTACTACATCCCGGGTACCGATACCTGCATCAAGCTCGGCGGCTACCTGCGCGCCGACCTGACGCTCGCCGGCAGCGGCGCCTACAACTCGCCGGCCTGGGCCGGTGCCGCTGGCCAGAAGAACCGTCTCGCCAACGACTACGTCTTCCGGTCTCGTCAGGACATCAACATCGACACCCGCACCGCGACCGAATACGGCGTGGTTCGCACCTACTTCGATGCGGTGTTCCAGTGGACCACCGGCTCCGACACCGTCGCCAACGGCTCGCTCGGCGTGTACTACGCCTTCGTGCAGTTCGCCGGCTTCACCTTCGGTAAGGCCGTGTCGCAGTTCGACACTCCCTGGACCGGCTATCCGGGCAACAACACTTCGTTCCTGATCGGCGGCTACGACGACGTCACCGGCATCAACCAGGTGTCGTACACCGCGGAGTTCGGCAACGGCGTGTCGGCCTCGATCTCGCTCGAAGATCAGTCGCAGTACCTGCAGTCGGCGCTGTACAACGTTTCGTCCGCTCCGAACTTCCTGGCCTACGGCGCCAACTCCTACGCCGGCACCTCGATCCCCGACATCGTCGGCAAGATCCGTGTCGACCAGGCTTGGGGTCTGTTCCAGGTTTCGGCCGCGGCGCATCAGGTTCGCGCCAGCTACTACAACACCGCTCTCGAGACCTCGGGTCATCCGAGCGACACCTGGGGCTATGCGGTTCAGGGCGCTCTGTCGCTCAAGAACCTGCCGACCGGCCCCGGCGACAGCATCAACATCACGGCGAGCTACTCGAACGGCGCGACCCGTTACGTGCTGGGCGGCGTGAGCCCGAACTCGTTCGCGATCTACGGCAACAACTCGGTTCCGGGCACCTACCAGAGCGTCGCGTTCGGCGTTGCGGCTGACGGCGTGTTCGCCGGCCTCAACAACCTGACCGGCTCCGGCATCGAGAAGACCAGCGCCTGGGGCGTCCGTGGTGCGTTCAACCACAACTGGAACCCCTACTGGTCGACCTCGCTGTTCGGTTCGTACACCAAGATCGACTACAACGGCACCGCGACTGCTCTGATCTGCAACGGTCTCGGCGCTGCGAACGTCGCCGGCTTCAACTGCAATCCGGACTTCGCGATTGCTCAGGTGGGCACCGTCACCCGTTGGACCCCGGTCAAGAACCTGACGTTCTCGGGCGAAGTGCTCTACACCTATCTGGATCAGGCCTCCTCGGGCATCCTGCCGCTGACCGCTTCGGCGACCAAGCCGGCCGCGAACTACGAGTTCAAGGACCAGGGCGTCTGGAGCGGCAACCTCCGCGTTCAGCGCAACTTCTGATCCCCGCTTTTCGAAGCGCGAATCTGACGAACCCCGGCGGGCAACCGCCGGGGTTTTTCGTTGTCTCCCGAATTCGTTGTCTCTCGTAGCGGGCCGATTGCGTGAATAGAGCGGCTGCCGCGGCGATTGGCGAGACATCCGGTGTGCGTGGACCGGCGTCTCTCAGGGGAGGCGTCGAGGCAATGCCGTCAGTGCGACGGAGCTCGCTGCAGAGCGATCATCCTGAGAAAACTCAGCGATGCGTTGGAGCTGCTCGGCAGGAAGCGCTGGAAGGGATGCTAACCGCTAAGGCCGACGGCCGCTATTCGGCGCCTACGCCGGCGCCGCGCCGAAGGTCGGCTTCGATCTGCAGACGTTGGCCGCCGCCGAAGCGGGCGCGGTAGACCTGCAGGTTCTCGATGATCCGCTGCACGTAGTTGCGCGTCTCTGCAAACGGAATCAGTTCGACCCAATCGACCGCGTCGACCTTCGGATCCCGCGGATCGCCATAGCGCTCGACCCATTTGCGCACGCTGCCGCGCCCGGCGTTGTAGCCGGCGAAGGTCATGATGTAGGAGCCGCGGTAGTCCTCGATCAGGCCGCCGAGTTCGGCGGCGCCGAGCGCTGCGTTGTAAACCGAATCGGTTTTGAGACGCTGCAGGTCGAAGGTGCAGCCGTGGCGGCGGCAGACGTATTTGCCGGCGTCGGGAGTCACCTGCATCAGGCCATAGGCATTGGCAGGTGAGACGACTGCCGGATTGAAGCCGCTTTCCTGCCGGGCGATCGCGTAGACGATGGCGCGCTCGACGTCGGGGCCTACCGAGCGGAATTGCGGAATGCCGTTGACCGGGTAGGCGTAGTGATCGAACGGCAGACCGCGATTGAGTGCGGCTTTGCCGACCAGCAGCATCGCGCGCGCATCGTTGCGCTGTTCCGCGACTTCGCTCAGCCCGATCAGTGCGTCGACATCACCGTTCTCTCCGACATCGGCGAAGATCGGGATCGCCATCTCGCCTTCGTCGATCGCATACAGCAAGCTCACCGCGCGGACGATCTCGAGCCGATCGGTGTTGCGACCACGACCGGAAGGCGCACCGTTGAGATCGAGCTGCGCCAGACCGAGCTTCGCGCGCGACAACTGACCGTAATAGCTGGTGGAATGCGCCGCCGATGCCGAGTAAGCGGCGCGCGCCTCCTGGATGCGCCCGGCTGCTTCCGCGGCGCGGCCCTGCCAATAGCCGGCGCGTGCGAGGGCTGTGGGGTTGGTGGTGTCGCGGCCAAGGCGTGCGAAGTGCTGCGCGGCGGTGGCGGGATCATTCAGGAATCGCAGCGCGATCCAGCCCGCAGTGAACTCATGCTCGGTCTTGTAGATCGCCTTGGTCGGCGTCGCCGCATCGCGCGCCACCAGATAGGCGAGGCGATAATCGCCGATGTCGATCAGCTTGCGCGCGACCAACCGGCGCTCGATCCACCATTCGTCGAGATTGTGCAGCCGGGCCGGATCGCGTGGCACCGTCAGCATCAGCCGTCCGGCCTCCGCAATCATGTCGTCGCGGCGCAGCACTTGGATCTTGCTGAACAGAAAGCCTGGGTCGTGGTGTAGTTCGGATGGGACGGCGGCGAGCAGCGCCTTGCCGTTCGACGCCTTCTTATCGACCGCGATCCGCGCTCGCGCGAGCGCCATCTGAGCGCCGCCGAGACGCTTGGCGGCGCGCAGCGCCGGGCCGAGATCGTCGCCATACAGGAACGAATCCATCCGCGCTTTGTGGTCGCTCGGCGTGATCAGCGGTCCGAACAACTCCATCGCGGTGGTTTCGGTCGCCTCAGACATGGTGTCGTTGCGCCAGGCGTCGCGCACCAGTTGCTCGGCGGTGCGGCGGTCGCCGCGCGCCAGCAGGGCGCGTGCCAGCGCCAGTTTGCCCTTGCCGGTCGAAGGGCGCTCGTCTTCGAAGTAAGCGAGCACGGCGGAATCATCGCGCCGGTCGTCCCACAGCGCGGCCTCGGCGCGGCGGCGTAAGAAGCTCTGTGACGGCCAGCTCGGATTGGCGCGCACGAACGCCGCATAGCGTTCGACGCTGGCGCCGTTGTCTTCGCTGCGCAGGATCACCCATTCGGCAAGCTTGCGCGCGACGGGATCGGAGATGGTGTTGGCGACCTCGGTGGCTTCGCCAGCCCTTTTCTTGCGGGCGAGTTCGATGACGTTTTCGAGCGCGCCGGCATCGGCGGAGGAGGTCGATGCGGTCGCAGCGATCGCAGAGCGTGCCGCCGGCTTGTGCAGCGCTGCGGCGGGCGGCCTCTGACGCATCGGCTCGACCGCTGCAGCAGGGCTGGTGACGGGAAGCTTGGTCGAGGGGCGAGGATCCGGAGCCGGCAGCGACTTCGCAACGTTCTTGGGGGCGGCACTCCGCGCCAAAGGTCGCGGCTTCGGCAACGGTACCTTGGTGGCGGCGTCGGCGGCTTCGATCAGCCCCGCAAAGCCCAGGCTCAGAGCCAGGATTGCTGTCGATGCCTTCAGGGCTACCGTGAAGGGCGGGCGGCGTCGTGATGGTGATGATGGATGCAAAACGCTGCGGCCTCCCTGTGGGGGCGATTCGGCGATTCTGGCAGCATCGCCTACGGAAGTGAAGGCGCGCCGATGCTAAAGGCGGCGCGTGACGCCGCTTCGCTTGCAGCGATTTGGGGGCGAAAACACGGCGAAACGATCAACGCTAGGTGAGTCCGATCGCCGCAGGTTCGTCGCGTGCAAAACAAAAGCGGCGCCGGTGAGGGCGCCGCTCGCGAAACAACCAAAAGGACGGACGAATTACGGGCAGGGATGCCGGCGACCGTCGTAGCCGAGATAGGTGCCGGACGCCGGATCATAGGACTTGTAGCGGCGTCGGCAGTAGGCGTCGCCGCCGTCGTCATCTGGGGCTACCGTCACGATCGGCTCGTCGTAATCGCCATAGTCATACGGGGCGCCGTAATAGCCGTAGGAATAGGGAGCAGCGAGTGCCCCCCCGACCACGACGCCAGGCCAGTATCCGCCACCGCGCCAGTAGCCAGGGCCGCCGCCGTGCCAGTGCCGGCCGCCACCACCGTGCCATCCGCCGCCACCTCGCCAACCGCCGCCGCCACCGGCGACTCGCGGACCAACCGGAGCTCCGCGGGCGATTGCCGCGCCGGCCAAGCCGCCACGGCTGATTCCGCCGCCGCCGAACGCCGGGCCGCCACCGCCGCCACGGCCCATGCCCATCGCGGGACCGCCGCCACCTCCGCCTGCTACGGCGGGACCACCACCGCCGCCGCCACCGGCCGGCGCGCCACCACCGCCGCCACCCGCCACTGCGGGGCCCTGCGCGAAGCTCGGCGTCGCCGCCAGGGGAAGCGCGATAGCCAGTGCGGCCACGGCACTCAAGGTTCTAAAATTCAACATTATCGGCTCCATCGACGGGATTGGCTTGGAACGCCCGCGGTCTCAACACGGCTGGATCGCCGTCGTTCCCATTCCGCCGCTTATCGGCGAAAGCTGATCCCGTTCAGTTGTATAAGGGCTGAATGAAATGCGGTGATTTTGCGGAACCTCACCGTGGCGCTTGTTCGCAGGCATTCGCAACGACTGGACAATCGGGCCCGCCGGTGGCATCAGGGATGCTGTTGTCGCCGCCAAGGATGCGCCGAGATGAAACTGTTTTTGCTGCGGATTTTTACTTGGTGGAACGGCTTCACGTTCGGCACCCAGCTGTGGACCTGGCGGTTCGGCGAGCTGGTCGGCACCGACGACCAAGGCAACCGTTACTTCCGCACCAAGGGCGGCAAGATCGATCCGACGCTGGGCTTCGAGCGGCGCTGGGTGCTTTACAACGGCTATGCCGAGCCGAGCCGGGTCCCGCCGGAATGGCACGGCTGGCTGCACAACGTTGTCGACGTGCCGCCGACCCAGGAAAGCTTCACGCCCCGCGAGTGGATGAAGCCGCACCAGCCGAACCGGACTGGCACGCCGCTGGCGCATCGCCCGACCGGCTCCACGCTGTCGACCGGCCGCCGTCCGAAGGCGACCGGCGACTATCAGCCCTGGACCCCGGGCGCCTGAGTTTTCTCGCTTCCGCGGCGGCCCCGACAGGCCGTCGCCTTTAACCGCGTAGCAGCCGATCGGCCGCACGCTTGACGGCGTCGATGCGGCGCTGACGCGCCCCCTGCATCCGCTGTTTCAGCATCGCTACCACTTCCTGCGGCGCGGTGTCCGGAGAACCGGCGTTGAACGGCGGCGCCGGATTGTACTCCAGCATCAACTGGATCGCCTGCGCGGTCGGGCGGTCGGCCAGCAGCTCCGCCAGCGTCAGCGCAAAATCGATTCCGGCGGTCACTCCGCCGCCGCTGACACGATTGCGGTCGATGCAGACTCGCGACCGCTCCGGAATCGCCCCGAAGGATGCCAGATCCTCCAGCGCCGACCAATGCGTCGTCGCGCGGTAGCCGCGCAGCAGGCCCGCCGCACCGAGCACCAGCGCGCCGGTGCAGACGGAGGTGAGATAGCGCGCCTGGTCCGCCTGCTGCCGCAGGAAGGCGAGGGTGTCCTCGTCATTGACCAGATCGTCGGCGCCGGCGCCGCCGGGCACGCAGATCACGTCGAGCTGCGGGCAGTGGGCGAAGTCGATGGTCGGCGGCAGCATCAGCGCGGTGTCGCTGGTGACCGGGGCCATCGTCTTGGCCACCAGATACACTTTCGCGTTCGGCAGCCTCGAGAACACCTGTAGCGGCCCGGTGAGGTCGAGCTGAGTCATGTTCGGAAACAGCAGCAGTCCGATGGTCGTGGTGGTCATGACGGTCTCCGTGAAGCGGCTTTGCGCGCGTCCGCGCTTGACGAAGTCAATCTGGCATGCTCGGCTGCTGGCCGAAATGGCATATTTCCCTCGTTTTCGGACAATGGCTCAGCGAGGCGCATCATGATCGGCGTGCTGATCTATCCGGATTTTCAGCTGCTCGACGCCGCAGGGCCGATCGCGGCATTCGAGATCGCCGCGCGCTACGCGAAGGTGGCGCCTGCGATCAAAGTGATGGCGGCAGAGGCCGGGGCGGTGCGTAGTTCGTCAGGCGCCGAGCTGCTGGCGCGCGGCCTGCGCCACGATCGGGCGATGCGGACGCTGATCGTCGCTGGCGGTGAAGGTGTTCGCGCGGCGGCGCAGTGTCAGCGGACGCAGGCCTTTCTGAAAGCCGCCGCGAAGCGCGGCTGCCGCATCGCCAGCGTCTGCTCCGGCGCCTATGTGCTGGCCGAATCCGGACTGCTCGACGGCAGGCGCGCCACCACGCATTGGGGCCGCAGCCGCGACTTCCGCATGCGCTATCCGCAAGTCCGGTTGGAGCCGGATCGGATATTCGTGCGCGACGGCGAGGTGTGGACGTCGGCCGGCATCAGCGCCGGCATCGATCTGGCGCTGGCGATCATCGCCGAGGATTACTCCGATGCGATCGCCCGTGACGTCGCGCGGCAGTTGGTGGTCGCGCAGCGACGCGCCGGCGGTCAGTCGCAATTCTCCTCACTGGTCGAGCTGCAGGCGCCGTCCGGGCGTTTCGCTGCACTGCTGTCGTGGATGCGCGAGCATCTCGACACGACGCTCACCGTCGAGCAATTGGCCGAGCAGGCGGGGATGAGCACGCGGCATTTCGCTCGCGCGTTCCGCGATGAAACCGGCACCACGCCGTCGAAGGCGGTTGAGCGGCTGCGACTCGAAGTGGCGCGCAGCCGGGTGCAGGCTTCAGGCGAAGCGATCGAGCTGGTCGCACAGGCCACCGGCTTCGGCGATCCGGAGCGGATGCGCCGCGCCTTCATCCGCGCCTTCGGTCACCCGCCGCAAGCGCTGCGCCGCGCCGCGAAGGCCGCGTGACGATCGCGGCGGCTCCGGTCAGGCCAACACCGGCGCGGTCTCGACGTGAATCCGTTCGGCCTCGGCGTTGAGCGCCGTCATCGCCTGGGTCAGCTCGGGATAGACCTCGTCTTCGATCGTCACCACGCCGTAGTTGGAGTTCTCGCCGTCCCAGCGGCCTTGCGCCGGCTGGTCGGCGTGGACGAACCAGTGATAGCCGATCAGCGCCGGATGGCGCAGCGCTGCGGTGGTGTAGCGCGTGAATCCTGCCGCGCGCTCCCGCTGCGTCGGCATCCGCGGACCGGCGCCGTGCGTATTGGGGAGTCCAGCATCGTCGCCGCGGAACGAGTATTCGCCGATCAGGCACGGCCGCCCGGTTTCGGCGTAGCCGTCGATTACCGCGTCCGGCAGCGGATCGTAGCAATTGACGCTGATTACGTCGCAATACCTGCCGGCAGCATCGACGACGTCGCGCGGCGGCACGTAAGCGAACCTGGCGCCGAGCACGAGGTGATTTGGATCGGCAGCGCGGATCGCGGTGGCGCAAACCGACAGGTAGCGCTCGGCCAGCAGCCCGGCGAAGGCGTCGCAATCGGCGAAGTAACCGCGCGCGATCGGATCGTGCTCCTGCGCCCGGTCGTTGCTGAAGAAGTTGCGGCTGAACGGCGGCGGCTGCAGCGGCGTGGCGGCGAGATCGTCCCAAGATGGCAGCTTGCATTGCCACGCCGCATTGAACTGATCGATGCTGTCGTAGCGGCTTTTCAGCAGCGCAAGCGCGGCGCGCCGCGAGAATGGCGCGTCCATCGCGCGAAGGATGGTGGGCAGCAGTTCGTTTTCCCCGCGCCAGTCCGGTCCCCATGGCAACTCGTTATCGGTGAACCAGCCGAGCACATGCGGATCGTCGCTTTGCGGCGTGCAGACCTTACGCGCGTGCGCGCGGGCGAACTGTTCGAATTCCGGCTCGAAGATGTCGCACAGCGGCCAGCCGCCGCGCTGTTCGCCGAATGCGGTCGCGACATAGACGACGCCGGCGGCGGAGGCGAGGGGCACGGTGCCGGCGCGTGCGATCTCCGGCTCCGACCAGGCGCCGAGCGTGTTGAAGCCCCAGGAGGTGAGGCGGTCCGCCGCGACGCGTCGCCACGCTTCGCGGCTGCCGTATTTACGCGTGCAGGCTTCGCGATACGGCCGGCGATCCGTGCCCTGAACGTTGTCGTGGTCGAACTGCACCGAGACCACGCCCTTCGACAGAAAACGTCCGCCATCCGGATCGATGAACCACCATACGCCGTCGATCTGTTCGGTCCGGAAGAAACCGCTGGCGTCGACCTTGCGATCGGCAAGGCCGCCCCAGCGCGTGCGTGCAAGTTCAGTCATTCCGTCGTGACGATCGGCGCCGTGCGCCGCTGCTCCCTGTTGACCGCGCAAATCCTCGGACGGCCGGAGCGCGGTCACGTTGACGCCGGTCAATGCCGGCCTGCGGCTAAAGCGCCTTCAGCCAGTCGCCGATCTCGCGCACCGCGACGTTGGCCTGCGGCAGCAGCTTGCCCATGGTGAAGAAGCCGTGGAATTGACCCGGATAGGTCCGGTGCACTACCGGGACGCCGGCATCGGCGAGGCGGCGGGCGTATTCGTCGCCTTCGTCGCGCAGCGGATCGGCGCCGGCGGTGATGACGAAGGCGGGCGGCAGGCCCGCAAGGGTTTCGGCGCGTGCCGGCGAGGCGCGCCAGTCGTCGGCGTCCTGCTCGCCGCTCAGATAGTGATCGCGAAACCAGCGGATCACCGAATGCGTCAACAGCACGCTAGTCTCCGGCTCGCTGTGCGACGGATGCCGCATCGAGAAATCGGTGGCGGGATAGATCAGCACCTGGCCGGCGAGCAGCGGTCCACCGTGATCGCGGGCGTGCAGCGCGACCACCGCGGAGAGATTGCCGCCGGCGCTGTCGCCGCCGACGCTCAGCTGCTCGGGATCGATGCCGAGCTTCCTGGCATTGTCGGCAATCCAGCGCGTCGCGGCGATTGCGTCGTCGATGGCAGCGGGGAATTTGTGCTCGGGTGCGAGCCGGTAGTCGACCGAGATCACCAGCAGTTCGCCGTCATGGGCGATGCCGCGGCACACCACGTCGTGGGTATCGAGATCGCCGATCACCCAGCCGCCGCCATGAAAGAACACCAGCGCCGGCGCCAGGCCCTCGTCTTGGCGCAACTTGTTCGGGGTGTAGAGCCGGGCCGGGATATCGCCGGCCGGGCCGGGGATCGCGATCGAACGAACCGACGCCATGTCGGCTGGATCCGGATTGCTGACCAGCCGCGCCGCCGAGTAGTAGGCGCGCGCTTCGGCGGCGGTCAGTGTCTCGTAGGCGGGGCGGCCGGCGTCCTGGAAGGCCTTGTAAACGGCAGCGGCATCGGGATCGAGCTTGGCGGGCATGGGGCTTCCTCGTGCTTCCCGGTTCGTGCCGGGGCTTGCTTATTCCGCGGCGGTCAGGCCCGCCGGGGTTTGAAACCAATATCTCAGGAGTTCCTCGCAATAGCCAGACGCGTCGACCGCAGCGGCCACGCCCTTTCCCCGCCGTATTCCCCGTGTTAACCGGAGGGCCAATGCGAGCGGCCCGAAGCTGTAGAATGTCGCAAGCCTGATTCGTCGATTGAAGCCGCGCGGAATGTCCCGAAGCCTGAGCCTAGTCGGTCTTGCGGCGTTGATCGTCGCCCCGTTGATCGCGTTTGCGCCTCCTGCGCAGGCGCAGATCGGCAACATCTTCTCGGATCCGCCGCCGCGGCCGCCGGGAACGGTGCCGCGTGGCGTGCAGCCGCCTGCCGACGACGAAGAGGAAGAGGTGCCGGATCTGCCGCCGCAGGGGCGGGTGCTGCCGGCCCCGGGCCGCGCGATGCAGGGCTCGGCTATGCCGGGACCGGTGCAGTCGCAGCCGTTGCCGCCGCCGCCGGGCTCCACCGTGATTCCGCAAAACCCGCCGCCCGGGGCTCAGCAACCGGCAGAGCCGAACACCGGTGTCGCCAATGCGCCGGCCGCGACCAATCCGCTTCCCGGTCTGCCGCCGGGCCAGCGCCAGCCGCGCGGTACGCCGCCGGCCAATCCGCCGCCGGCCCCGGCGACGCTGCAGCCGGGCGACGAGATCGTCACCGAGCCGCCGGCGCAGAAGATCGTAAACAAGAAGGCGAGCTTCGCCGGCCTCGACAAGATCACCGGCCGCACCATCAATTTCGACGCCGACATCGGCGAAACGGTGCAGTTCGGCGCCCTGCGGGTGAAGACCGACGCCTGCTATACGCGGCCGTCGACCGAAGCTGCCAACACCGACGCCTTCGTCGAGGTCGACGAGATTACGCTGCAGGGCGAAGTGAAGCGGATTTTCTCCGGTTGGATGTTCGCGGCCAGCCCCGGCCTGCATGCGGTCGAGCACCCGATCTACGATATCTGGCTGACCGACTGTAAGGACCCGGAGACCTCGAACGTCGCCAGTGCCCAGCCGGATGCGCCGAAGCCGGCCGCCCCGCCGCCGCAGCAGCGTCGCCGCCAGCAACAGCAGTCGCAGCAAACGCTGCCGCCGCCGTCATCACTGCAGCAGCCGGCGCCGCAGCCTCAGCGCCCGCAACGCCCCCCGCCGCTGCCGTTCCCGGGCTTCCAGCAGTAAGTGCGGTCGGGCTCCGAGAAATCGAGCCGTCGATTTCGCTGATGTTCCACGGTTCAGCGTTGCCGCCAGCAGCTACGAACGGCGTTGCTCTGCTTCAGGCAAGGAAGGCAAGAGCGCGATTAGCAATGTTGGTCGCGCGTGAGGCTGTGCTTGCTTCCGCCATCGGCAGCGCTTGTGACGGCGGGCAGACGAGCACCGCTCAGTTGCAGAGCACCTGAACGGTGAAGAGTTTGGCGAGATCGGCGATTGCCTCGGGCGCAAGCTCGCGTGTGCTCACCTTGCCGGTCGGGACCACACCGCTGGAATCGAGGAAGTTGGTTGCGATACCGGTCTTGATCGCAAAGTTGACGTTCTGCGGAATGTCCTTGGTCGCCGCCGCGATGTTCAAGGCATTGAGCTTCGAGACGATGACGCCGATGACATTGCCGTATTTGTCCAGCAGCGGACCGCCGCTGTTGCCCGGCTGAACCGGCGCCGAGATCTGAGCAAGCCGGGTATCATCTTCCATTCCCGTCGTCGCGGTGATCGCGCCGGCGGTGAAATTGCCGGAGGTCGACAGGATGCCGGTCAGCGGGAAGCCGAAGACGTAAACCGCTTCGCCGAGCCGAATCTGCGATCGCAGGCCCGGAATGGCAGCCGGTGACGACGCCGTCTTCAGGATCGCAAGATCGTTGGTCTTGTCCTTCGCGACGAGGGTAGCGCTCACGGCAGCCCCGCCTGGAGGCAGCACGTTGATGGTCGAACACTCGGCGATGACGTGGTGATTGGTCACGATGTGGCCGCTGTCCGAGACGTAGAAGCCAGTGCCTGAGCTCTTGGTCTGGCGTTTCGGCTTGGTGTCAGTCGAAGGTTCATCGCGGGTATCGCTCTGCGCCGTCATGAACGCCTTCTGGCACGACAACACCGCTTCGAGCGCGCGTCGCGAGCCATCCAACGACAGCGCTGCGACTCGGCGCCGATTGAGGAACACGCCGACACCGCCGGACTCGGCAAGCTCCACCATGAACTCGGTCTTGAGGTTGCCCGAGAACACGCCCTTCTCATTGCTTCGCTCGAAGCCGAAGAACTCGCCGTTCCATCGGGTGCGACCCATGACGAGTTGCATGTCGTACTGGCCGTCGACCTCGACCGACGCCCAGCGCGGATTGGTGAAGGCGATGTAGGCGCTCGGCTTGTCGCCGGCGAAGCCGAACCAGACCGTCGTTCGATCCTGATAGGTCGCAGCGGCGAGGCAACCGCCAACGCTCTTGCTGAATCCGACGTCCCAGCCCGAGACCTTGCCGAATGACTTATCGATGTTGAGGTCGCCGCAGCGGGCCTCTGCTGCGCAGGCGATCGATCCGACAAACATCAATGCAGCGAGCGCCCGCGCGAGGAGGTCCTTCCGCGGAAGAGCTTTGCGGGGCGGGTGCACGAGCCGCACTGCGAATGTTGTGTGCTTCATCGGCCTTCGCACTGGAAAATGGCTGCGCCTCTGGTGGAGGTGCCTTTGTCCGGCGGTGGACGCTTAGTCTCTGGCCGGACGTGTTTTCGAAGCGGCAACGCCGGCGAACGGGTCCGCCATCGATGCCTGTGACGGCGCCGGACGCGATCGGTGCGCAACGTGCCGCCGGGGACGCGCAGACCGATAGACGCGCGGCTGTTGTTGCTGCGCGATGCCGTTGGCGATGATCGCTGCGGCGGCGACGCCAGCGAGCGCGCCGAACACGGCAGCGCCATCGCGCGCGACGGAGCGGGTTGGAAAAGAGATCACAGCGATCGCAACAGCTGCAGCCAGCAGAGCCGGCGAGACACGCAATGACTTTTGGTCCAATGTTCTTTTCAGCATGACAGTCCCCAGATGCCCTGCCTTCGATTAGTAGAAAACGGGGTTGCAACGGTCAAGCAATGACCGTCATGCGAGCGGCGCGTGTTCGCGTCTTGAACAGTTTGCTGTGGGTACCAGGATGCGTTACGTCCGCGTGATGATCGCCAGCGCTTCGGCGCCGGTGACCGGGCGGTCGAGCGGCAGTGCTGCGAACGAGGCTTCTCCTTCGAGCGCGTCGTCGAGCAGCGAGCGATAGCGCAGCCGCGGCACTTCGATGGCGCCGAAGCTCTTCAGGTGATCGGTCACGAACTGCGTATCGAGCAGGGTGTAGCCGCCGGCGAGCAGGCGCGCGACCAAGTGGACCAGCGCCACCTTCGAAGCATCGCGGGCGCGGTGAAACATGCTCTCGCCGAAGAACGCCCGGCCGAGGCTGACGCCGTAGAGGCCGCCGGCGAGATCGCCGTCCTGCCAGACCTCCACGCTGTGGCAATGGCCGATGTCGTGCAGTCCGATATACAGCTCGCGAATCCTGCGGTTGATCCAGGTGTCGTCGCGCCCCGGCTGCGGCGCGGCGCAGCCGTCGATCACCGCCTTGAAGTCGCGATTGACGGTGACGGTGAAAGCGTCGGACCGCACGGTGCGGGCGAGGCGCGAGGACACGCGGAAGCCGCCGAGCGGAATGATGCCGCGCATGTCGGGCTCGACCCAGAACAGCGAGGGATCGTCGACGCTCTCGGCCATCGGGAAGATGCCACACGCATAGGCGCGCAGCAGCACGTCGGGCGTGATCTCGGAAGCGGCGGAGGAGTCGCGTGAGGCCATCCGCAAAGCATAGCACGACGGCGAAAGGGCGCGACCCTGTGGGCGATGGCGGGCCGCGGCTCAGCGCGGCAGGTCGGGATGCCAGCCGACCAGCAGCAGCATCGCAAAGAACGCGATGAAATAGGCGACGCCGACGTGCCAGCCGTGGCGCAGCCACATCACCACGGACTTTCCTTCCGGGAACATGTTGGTGATCGCGACGCCGGCCGAGGAGCCGAACCACATCATCGAGCCGCCGAAGCCGACCGCATAGGCCAGAAAGCCCCAATCGTAGCCGCCCTGTTTCAGCGCCAGCGCGGTGAGCGGGATGTTGTCGAAGCCGGCCGAGACGAAGCCCAGGCCGAGCGCGGTCTGCCAACTCGCGGCGGGCAGCTCTTCGACCGGCATCAGCGAGGCCGCCGTCACCAGCGCGAGCAGGAAGATCGTGCCCTTGAAGGTCGCGGGCATCAGCTCCCAATCCGGCCGGCGCAGCGGCGCGGTGATCAGGATCACCGCCCAGACCGTCAGGCCGAGAACCGGCGCGTGGTCGAGCAGCGCCGGGAATTTCATGTTCGCGGTGACGTTGGCCGCCAGTGCCGCGATCAGGATCGCCGCGACGATGCCGACCCGGACCCACTCGATCTGCAGGCCTTTCGGCGCGTTCTTCACGATCGGCGAAAACTTCTGCTGCTGGATCGAGGCCGGCACGGCGAACAGCGCCAGGGCGATCACCGCCGCCACATAGGCTTCCAGCACGCTGAGCGGCGAGACGCCGGCGATCCACATCATCGTCGTGGTGGTGTCGCCGACCACGCTGCCGGAGCCGCCTGCGTTCGAGGCGGCGACGATCGCGGCGAGGTAACCGATGTGGACCCGGCCGCGGAACACGTGCCGCGCCACCATGCCGCCGATCAGCGCGGCGGCGATGTTGTCGAGGAAGCTCGACAGCACGAACACCAGCCCGAGCAGCACCACCGGGCCTTTCCAGTCGTCCGGGAGCAGTGCCGGCATCTCGTCGGGAATGCCGCTCTTTTCGAAATGCGCCGACAGCAGCGCGAAGCCCATCAGCAGCAGGAACAGGTTCGCCAGCGTGACCCATTCGTGCTGCATGTGCAGCGCCAAGCCGGACAGGCCGACGCCGGTCTTGAAGCCGGCGAACGCCAGCTTGTAGCCGACCACGGTTACCAGGCCGGCCAGCGCGATCAGTAAGGTGTGGCGGTGGAAGATCGCGACCCCGACCAGGGTGGCGGCGAACAGGATGAAATCGAGCGGGATGCCGAAGATCAGGATCGGGGTCACAGCTGCCTCGCGCCGGACACGACGGGCTGCGCCGCGGCGGCGCGCCACCGAGATACGAACGGCAACATATTGCCGCTGAGGGCGTGAACGTTCAAAGGCGCATCTTCCCGAATTGATCGGCCGATCCGGTTGAGCCGGCGGCGCGGCGGAAGCTGCCCGAGGTGCGACAGAATGGCAAGGCGGCAATGGTCTTAGGGCACCGGCCGCCAAAGCAATATGTTCACCGGCAACGTTTCGGCCGTCAGGTTTTGACCGCGAGCCAGATCCAATGCCGCGAGCCGGTGCGCTTGCCGACCGCACGTACCGGGACTTCGTTGACGACGAAATCGCTGCGCCGCAGCCGCTTGGTGAAGCTGTCGTCGGGGCCCGACGACCACACCGCCAGCACACCGCCGCCGCGCAATGCCGCGCGGGCATCGGACAGGCCGCGGCTGTCGTACAGCTGGTCGTTGGCGGGACGCGACAGTCCTTCGGGGCCGTTGTCGACGTCGAGCAGGATCGCGTCGTAGCGCCCGGCGCCGGCGCGGATCAGCTCACCGACGTCGCGCTGCAGGATGCTGACGCGGGGATCGGTCAGGCTGTCGCCGTATAGCCCGGCCATCTCGCCGCGGCCCCAGTCGATCACCTCGGGGACCAGTTCGGCGACCTCGATCGTGGCGTCGGTGCCGAACACTTTCAACGCGGCGCGCAGCGTGAAGCCCATGCCGAGTCCGCCGATCAGGACGCGCGGACGAGGGCGGCCGGCGAGCTTCTGACAGGCGAGGGTGGCGAGCGCCTCCTCGGAGCCGCCGAGCCGGCTGTTCATCAGTTCGTTGGCGTCGAGCCGGATCGAGAATTCCTCGCCGCGCCGCATCAGCCGCAATTCGCCGCCGCCGGGGACTTTCGCGGTGGCCAACTGAATCCAGGGAAGCACAACAATCGCCTTTGGTCGCTAAGAGGTCGCCGGCAGAAAAGGGGAGGACCGGCGGTTCGTCCGGCCGGAGAACCCGCGGCTTGTGTAGTGCGCAGGCGGGCCGGTGTCACCCTGCGGCGGAGCAGGACCAGATCAGGGAGTCGCCGGCTCCGGCGCCGCTGCGGCGGTCGCGTTGGCGCGGCGAAACCGCAGCACCATGCGGGTGCCGGAATGGTTGGGGTCGCGCTCGACATCGGCTTCGAGCTTGGCCGCCATCGCGCTGACGATGCGCTGGCCCATGCCGGTCGATTGCGGATTGGCCTTGACGTTGAGGCCGACGCCTTCGTCGGCGATCACCAGTTCGAGGTCATCGCCGTCGGCCTTCAGCTCGACATGGATCGGCCCCTTGCCCTCCGGATAGGCGTATTTGACGGCGTTCATCACCAGCTCATTGACGATGATGCCGATCGCCACCGCGCGGTCCGGATCGGTTTCGACCGGCTGCGCCGACAGCGTCAGCCGCGACATCCGGTTGCCCTCGGCCGAGCGCCTCAGATCCTCGAGCAGCGACTCGAGATACTGGTTGAGCATCACGCTCTTGAGGTCGTGCGAGGTGTAGAGCCGGCGGTGTACCTGCGCCACCGCGGCGACGCGGCCCATCGCATTGGTCAGCGCCGCCTTGACCTCGTCCTGCTTGCTGGACGACGCCTGCAGATGCAGCAGCGAAGCGATGATCTGCAGCGAATTGCCGACGCGGTGGTTGACCTCACGGAGCAGCATTTCGCGCTCGGCGGCGAGCGCGGCATAGCGGTCGCGCGAGGCACGCACTTCGGCTTCGGCGTCGTCGCGCGCCTTGCGTACCATCGCCTGCTTCAACGCCTGATCGGCAGCGACCTGCAGCAGCGGCACGAACTCGCCCTGCGTGTCCTTGACCAGATAATCGTCGGCGCCGGCTTTCAGCGCGGTGACGGCGATCTTGGAGTCCTGCGAGGCGGTGACGAACACCACCGGCGGCGGATCCGGGATCGCCTGGATCTGCTCCAGCGTCTCCAGCCCGTCGAGGCCGGGCATGTACTGGTCGAGCGCGATCACGTCGATGCCGCCCTGGCGCAACCGCTCCAGGCCGGCTTCGCCGCTCAGCACGTGTTCGACGCAGAATCCCTGCCGCTGCAGGCCGCGCGACACGAGGCGGCCGAGCGCCTCGTCGTCGTCGATGTAGAGCAGGGTCGGCTTGGCGTCTGTCATGGAGCGTCGGGCTGGGGGACCTGGATGACCGAAAAGAACAGGCCGAGTTGGCGGATCGCGTTGGCGAAGCTTTCGTAGTTCACCGGCTTGGTGATGTAGACGTTGCAGCCGAGCTCGTAACAGCGCTTGATCTCATGCGCGTCGTCGGTCGTCGTCAGCACCACCACCGGGGTGGCCTTGAGATGATCGTTCTCCTTGATCCGCCGCAGGATGTCGATGCCGCTGGCATCGGGCAGATTGAGGTCGAGCAGCACCAGTAGGGCACGATGCTGGTGTTCGACGCCGGTGCCATCGCTGCCGAACAGATAATTCAGCGCGGCTGTCCCGGAGGTGAACGGGATGATCTCGTTGTTGACGCCCGAACGGCGGATGTTCCGCTCAATCAGACGGGCATGACCCTCGTCGTCCTCGATCATGATGATGGTGACAGGGTTACTCATGCGCGCTGTTCCTGGTTCTTGTTTGCCGTCCACTTGGCCGGCAGGGTGATGGTGAAGGTCGAGCCTTCGCCGAGCGCGGATGACACCGACATGGTGCCGCCCAGGCGTCGGACCAGCGCTCGCACATGGGCGAGGCCGATCCCTTGGCCGGGCCGATCCTGTGTACCGGCGCGGCGGAAAAGATCAAAGATTCTCTGGTGGTCCTTGGGATCGATCCCCCGGCCGTTGTCGGCGATCTCGAAGATCACGAAGCCGAGCTTCTGGCGGCCGCGGATCACGATGTCGCCCGGTACGCCATCCTTGAGATATTTCAGGGCGTTATCGATGAGATTTGAGAAGATCTGTTCAAGTGCGAGGCGGTCGCTGACGATCTCCGGCAAGGGCTCGATGCGGATCTGGGCGTTGGCTTCGGCGGCCTGGTGCGCGACGGTGGAGACGATGTTCTCGATCAACTCGCGGGTCTCGATCCGCACCGGCTGAAATTGGCGCCGGCCTTCGCGCGTCAGGTTCAGGATGGCGCTGATCAGGCGGTCCATCTTGCCGATCGAGGATTTGATGAAGCCGAGCGCCTCGGTGAAATCTTCGGAGAGCTGGCGGTCGGCGGGCTCCAGTTCCGCCTCGCCATCGCCGTCGGCATTGGCGGCGCTCTGCTTGCCGGTGACTTCGCGGCTCAGCGTCCCGATCCGGCGGAAGATGTCGCTGCGCAGCTCTTCCAGCTCGCTGGTGAAGCCCATGATGTTGACCAGCGGCGAGCGCAGATCGTGGCTGACGATGTAGGCGAAGCGCTGGATCTCCTCGTTGGCCTCGCGCAGGTCGGCGGTCCGCTCCTGCACGGCGGATTCCAGGTTCAGATTGTTCTCGCGCAGCTGATTTTCGGCTTCGTCGCGCGCCCGCGCCGAGCGTCGCACCAGGAAGATCGACAGGCCGGCAAGCACCAGAACCAATCCCGAACCGGTGGTGGTGATGATGGTGGCCAGTGCCTGGCTGCGGTCGGCCTCGGTGGTGCGCTCGGAAAACAGCCGGTTTTCCTCCTGGCGCATTGCCGTCAGCGACGTGGTGAGGGTGTCCATGGCACGGCGGCCGTCGGTGTCGCGCAGCAATTGCCGGGCGTCCTCGATCCGGCCCTGCTGCGCCAGCGCGATCACCTGGCGAAACCGTTCGATGCGTGAGTTGGCGGAGGCGATCGCCTGGTCGATGAACGGGACCTGCGCGGTATTGTCGGCGACGAAATCCCGTAGCTTCTTCAGCCGCGGCACCACATCGGACGCCGCCTCCTCGAACTGGGCGATCAAATCGTCCTGCTGGGTCAGGACGTAGCCGCGTTCGGCGCTTTCGGCGCGGCGGAGCTGCAGCTGGGCCAGCGCGATCTGGTTTTGGACTTCGAGGGTGTGGGCGACCCAGGCGTTGTCCTCGCGCGCCTTCTGCAGCCAGTACACCGACGCCAGGCTGATCGCGACCAGCACGGCGAACGACAGCGACAGCAGTGTGACCTGGGCAAGCGAGCGCTTGCGCGCGGATTCAGGAGTCACCGCGCGCCTCCAGCACGAACGAAATCAGGCAAGCCATCCCCCAGGCGTCGCAAGGCAGAACTCAGAACGCTTTCTAACGTCGGTGAAACGGAAAGGTTCCCGAGGGACGAGGGGATTTTGGAGGAGTGGTCGCGGCGGAAGGAGCGAGCTCGCGTCGAAAGCCAACCCGTTGCAACGCGTTAGGCGGCTAACCTGCAGGATCGCCTGAAGCCAGATACTGCTCCAGCCAATGGATGTGGTAGTCGCCGTCGATGATCGACGGCTCACGCACCAGGGCGCGGAACAGCGGCAGCGTGGTCTCGATGCCGTCCACCACCATCTCGTCGAGCGCGCGGCGCAGCCGCATCAGGCACTCGCCGCGGGTCTTGCCGTGGACGATCAGCTTGCCGACCAGCGAGTCGTAATAGGGCGGGATCGTGTAGCCCTGATACACCGCTGAATCGATCCGGATGCCGAGGCCGCCGGGTGGATGATAGCGCGAGATCTTGCCGGGCGACGGCCGGAAGGTCACCGGGTTCTCGGCGTTGACCCGGCACTCGATGGCATGACCGTTGAGGGTGATCTCGTCCTGCGTCACCGGCAGGTCGCCGCCGGCGGCAATCCGGATCTGCTCCAGCACCAGATCGATGCCGGTGATCATCTCGGTCACCGGATGCTCGACCTGGATGCGGGTGTTCATTTCGATGAAATAGAACTCGCCGTCCTCGTACAGGAACTCGATCGTCCCGACGCCGAGATACTGCATGTCCTGCATCGCCTTGGCGCAGATCCCGCCGATCCGGGCGCGCGCCTCCGGGCTGATCACCGGCGAGGGGCTTTCCTCCCACACCTTCTGATGCCGGCGCTGCAGCGAGCAGTCGCGCTCGCCGAGATGGATCGCACCGCCGCGGCCGTCACCGAGCACCTGGATTTCGATGTGGCGCGGCTTCTGCAGATACTTTTCGAGATACACCGACGCGTCGCCGAACGCGGCCTTGGCCTCGTTGCCGGCGGTGGAGATCGCCAGCGCCAGGTCGTCGGCGGTGTGTGCGACCTTCATGCCGCGGCCGCCGCCGCCCGCTGCGGCTTTGACCAGCACCGGGAAGCCGATTTCCTGGGCGATCGCCATCGCATCGTCGTCTGGGCCGACCCCGCCGTCGGAGCCCGGGACGACCGGAATGCCGAGCCTCTTGGCGGTCTTCTTGGCCTCGATCTTGTCGCCCATCAGCCGGATGTGTTCGGCCTTCGGTCCGATGAAGTGAAGATTGTGGTCGGAGAGGATTTCGGCGAAGCGGGCGTTCTCGGACAGGAAGCCGTAGCCCGGATGCACCGCATCGGCGCCGGTGATCTCGCAGGCGGCGAGCAGCGCCGGCACGTTGAGGTAGCTGTCCTTGGACGGCGGCGGGCCGATGCACACGCTCTCGTCGGCGAGGCGGACGTGCATCGCGTCGGCGTCCGCGGTGGAGTGGACCGCGACCGTGGCGATGCCGAGCTCCTTGCACGCGCGCAGCACGCGCAGGGCGATCTCGCCGCGATTAGCTATCAGGATTTTATCGAACATCGGCTTAACCGCGCTGTGAGGCCAAAGAGGCGAAGGGCGAGTAGCGAAGGTGGAATGGAAAGAGAGGCAGCTAAGCGGCTTGTTTCGGCTCGCTGCTTGCTGCCCGCCACTCGCTTGTTACTCGATCACGACCAGCGGTTCGCCGAACTCGACCGGCTGGCCGTCTTCGACGAGGATCTGGGTGACGACGCCGGCCTTCGGCGAAGGAATCTGGTTCATGGTCTTCATCGCCTCGACGATGAACAGCGTCTCGCCGACCGACACCCGGCTGCCGACATCGATGAACGGCTTGGCGCCCGGCTCCGGCGCCCAGTACACGGTGCCGACCATCGGCGAGGTGACCACGCCCGGATGTTTGGCGAGATCGACCGACGCGGTGTCTTTCGCGGCGGCGCCACCTGCGGCGGGCGCCGGCGCATAGGCAGCCGGCACCGCGGCGGCGATGCTGACGTTACGAGCGACGCGCACGCGCAAACCGGCTCGTTCGATCTCGATCTCGGTCAGGTTGGTCTCATCCAGCAGCACCGCGAGTTCGCGGATCAGGCTGCTGTCGTCGGTCGCCGGGGCGGTGGTCGGCTCGGCGGCGGTTTTCTCTGCAGGCTGGCGGGCCATGGTGTGTCGATCCAGATGTCTTGAGTGAACGGGCGGGCTCAGGCCGTGGCGCTGGCGCCGAGTTTGGCGGCGAGGCCGGTGATGGCCAGGCGATAGCCGTCGATGCCGAAGCCGCAGAGGCTGGCGAAGGCGGCCTTCGCGATGAAGGAGTGGTGACGAAAGTCCTCACGCGCAAATACGTTGGAAACATGGACTTCCACCGTCGGAATCTGCACGCCGACCAGAGCGTCGTGCAGGGCGATCGAGGTGTGGGTATAGCCGCCGGCATTGATCACGAGGCCAGCCACCTTTTCGCTGCGCGCCTGGTGAATCCAGTCGATCAGCTGGCCTTCGTGGTTGGACTGACGGCACACGGCGACCAGACCGAAACCGGCGGCGGTCTCGGCGCACAGCTTCTCGACATCGGCCAAGGTGGCGCGACCGTAGATTTCCGGCTCACGGGTCCCGAGCAGATTCAAGTTCGGGCCGTTCAGCACGTAAATCGTCTGAGCCATCGAAAATTCCGGCAATTTTTGCGAATCTGATCCAGCCGAGCGGGACAACCCGCCGCACGGCCTGTCGGAATCCGGCGAAATTCACCTGATCGCGGGCGTTATAGGTAACCTCGGGGCTGAGGGGAAGCCTGAACAGGCTCGAACAGGGGATGAAATCCCTGATGCTTTGGACGAGTTCGCCTGCGCAACCGACAGGAATTGTTCGCAATCAAGGCTCGACAAGGTGCCGGGGCACCCATGCGGAATGCACAGGGGACGGCCGGGTGACCGCCCCCTGGATCGGAGTGCCTTGATCAGATGTCGAGGACGGCGACGATCTCCAGCGTGCGCGGATTCACCACCACGATCTCGTCGCGCACTATGAAGAACTCATAGCCGCGCCAATCCGGATAGATCGTCACGATGTCGGTGGGAAGTGGATGGAAGTGGACCTCGCGCGGCACGCGCGTGCCGACCGAGATCGAGAAGTTGACGTTCGTCTGGGGCTCGATGTGCTGGTTCTTGATCACCGTGGTGATCTTGGTGCGCTGCTCGGTCGAGAGCTGCGCGCGAGCGCCGGCCTGGCCGGTGGTGGTCGACGAGCGATCGCTATCCGCACCGCGTTGCTTGCTGCGGTCATGGTCGCGATCATTGTCGGCATTGCGGTTGCCGCTGCGTTCGTTGCGATCTTCGGCCTTCATTTTGGAGCGGTCGCGGTCATGATCGCTGACACCCTTGGTGGCGTCGTTGGCGCTGCGATCCATCGCCGGAACTTCGCGCGAGGTGCCAGACGGGGATTCAGAGCGCTGCATCTGCGAACCGCCGGCACCGCTCGGCCCGGGTGCGGATTGTCCCACCGACGGCGAGGACGGGGCGGCGCCGCTACTGCCGCTGGAACTACTGGAGGACGGCGACTGCGCATTGGCAACGGCTCCGCCAGCGATCAGAGCGGCGGCGGCGACTGACAGCAACAAGCGATGGTTCATTGGTGCTCTCCCTGTGCCTGCCCGTGCCTCAACTTCATCCCTGCAGCACCGTTCCCGCGCGGGCGATGAGTTCCGTACGCTGACGTTCCCGGAGTTTTGTTTTGTCGAACCGTCACGTTCGGACTAGTCTGACGGTCGTGAGGCTCCGTGCGACCCAATGATCCGGTCGCGATTGCCCGACCCATCCGCTCGCGGCCCAGCAGCCTGAACCAGCCCAAGCGAATTCAGGCGTGCGCCTCCGCCGCGAGCTTCCAACCGGAGGTGTCATGGCTCGCTACATCGTGCGATTTATGAAGGGCATCCTCGGCGAGAACGGTCGTCACGAGGAAGTCTGCCAGGGCTTGCTGGAAGTCGATGCCGAAACCAGCGATGGCGCAATCGAGCTCGCCAAGCAGCGGTTCTGTGAACAGGAGCGGCTGCCGGAATGGTCGCTACACGCCGACCGCGTCGACGTCGCCGAAACCGAGTTTCCGTCCTAGACCCTTCTGTAACTCGCATCCGAACACGATGTGCGCGGGCCGGCTGCCGATGCCCGCGCAAAACTTGTCACGCCGCCGGGGAGGTGGCGGGAGACCGTCATTCCTGCGTCAGGATGGCACGGCATCGTACGGTTGCCTGACTAATCTCTACAGTGTAGAAATTGGCTACCGTCAGCGGCTGACAGCGTCGCGAGAGCTTCTCACGGTGTTGTCGCGACACGTTTCGCGACCCTCAATCAGGCTCTTGGCCGGACCGCCGGTCTTGCACCCGTCTGCATGGATGCGGACGCGCGTGTCCGAGGGCTAACTCGCGACGCGAGGCTCGGACTGCGAGCGAACCATGAGCGGACTGCTCTCTATTTTTGATTTGTCAGACGAACGCGGCGTGTTGAGAACCTCGATCGCCGTGACCTTCGTGATCTCGTTCCTCGGGATCGGCTTCGGCCTGTTCTCGGGATCGTTCTCGATCGTGTTCGATGGGGTGTATTCCCTGATCGATGCGGGGATGAGCCTGCTGTCGCTGATCGTGGTCAACCTGATCACGTCCTACGCGGTGGCGGATCATCTGTCGCGCAAGCTCAGGGAACGCTTTTCGTTCGGCCTCTGGCACCTCGAGCCGATGGTGCTCGGGCTGAACGGAATCTTGCTGATCAGTGCGGCGCTCTACGCGCTGGTCACGGCCATCGGCAGCCTGCTGAGCGGCGGGCGTGATCTGGAATTCGGTTCGGCGCTGATCTACGCAGCCGTCACGGTGATCGCCTGCGCGGGCATCGCGGCCGTGGAATGGCGGGCCAATCGCAAGATTGGATCCGAATTCCTTCGCCTCGACGTGCGCGGTTGGATCATGTCGGCCGGCATCAGCGCCGCGCTGCTGATCGCCTTCATGATCGGCCTGGCGGTGCAGGGGACGTCATGGCAGTGGATTTCGCCCTACATCGATCCGGCGGTTCTGGCGGCGGTGTGCGTGCTCATCATTCCTCTTCCGGTCTCGACGGTGCGGCAGGCGCTGGCCGACATCTTTCTGGTCACCCCGGTCGATCTGAAGAAGCACCTGGACACGGTGGCAGCGGCGTTCGTCGCCAAGCACGGCTTCGTCTCGTATCGTGCCTACGTGGCGCGGGTCGGACGATCGAAGGAGATCGAGCTCTACTTCATCGTTCCTGCCGATGCGCCTGCGCGCACGATCGGCGAGTGGGACATGTTGCGGGACGAGATCGGAGATCTGGTCGGCGACGACGGACCGAACCGTTGGCTGACCGTCGTTTTCACGGGTGATCCTGAATGGGCCGAATGACGTCGACTGCAGATGCGAAGTCGAACACCAAGATCCGCGCGGTTTCCGGCCCGCGCGGTCTTGCGAAGCATGAGATCGTCGAAACGGCCGTGAGCCTGATGGAAGAGCTGGGAGAGGCGGCCTTCAGCGTGCGCAAACTCGGCGACAGAGTCGGCTGCGATCCGATGGCGATCCTCTATCACTTCAAGAACAAGGACGGCATGTATCGCGCGATGGCCGATGCGCTGGTGGCGAAGCTGTCGCCGGTCGGCAACGATCTGACTTGGCAGGATCGGCTCCGCACCCACGCGCGCGATCATCGCGCGCTGGCGCTCCGATATCCCAACACGTTTCCGCTGCTGCAGAGATTTCTCAACACCGGCGTTGCGGACTTCCCCCATATCGAAATGGTTCACCGCGCGCTGGCCGATGCAGGTGTGTGCGATGCGGACGCATCTGCCGTTTGCCTCGCCTGGTACGCCGGCGTGATCGGTCTGTGCACGGCGGAGATCAGCGGGCTGGTCAGGCCAGCTCGCGAGTCCGAAGTCGCCGAAATGGAGGAGTTGCCGTCTGCCGAGTTTCCGGTGCTGAGGAAGCTGGCTCGCTCGTATCTGGCCGTCGAAACGGAAACCGTCTTCGAAATCGCCAACGAGCTGTTTATCGAAGGACTATGCAGCCGCTCGGACCGCAGGTCGGACTGAAACGCGCCTCGTCGTCGTTGGGCTAGATCGCCAGCGCCGGCGACACACGGCGACTGGCGATGCTAACTCAGGCGTCGATCGCGCTCAGCACTTGTCCTTGCCGCAGCGCGCGGTGTTGATTTTCTGGCGCAGCGTGTCGAGGCCGACCGCGCCGACCACCACCTGCTTGCCGATCACATAGCTCGGCGTGCCGTTCATGCCCATCGACTCCGCGAGCTTGAAGCTTTCTTCGATCGTGGCGCGCACTTCCGGGCTGTTCATGTCCTTTTCGATCTTGGCGGGGTCGAGGCCGGCGTCCTTCGCGGCTGCGAGCGCGCGCGCCTTGTCGGCCTGCCCGCGGCCGCCGAGCAGCTTCTGGTGGAAGTCGAGATACTTCTTGCCGGTCGGGTCCTGCATCCGCACGGCGATTGCGACCTGAGCGGCTTCGACGGAGGGCGGGCCGAGCACCGGGAATTCCTTCAGAACGACCTTCAGGTTCGGATCGTCCTTCATCAGCTCCATCATGTCGGTCATCGCGCGTTTGCAGTAACCGCAATTGTAGTCGAAGAACTCGACCATGGTGACGTCGCCGTTCTTGTTGCCGACCGTCACGCCGCGCGGCGAATTGTAGATGATGTCGGCGTTGTCCTTGATCGCCTGCTGATGCTTTTCGGCCTGCGCCGCCGCCTGGCGCTTGCCGAGCTCTTCCGAGGCTTCTTCGAGCACCTCGGGATGCGACACCAGATATTCCTTGATGATCGTTTCGATCTGGCTCCGCTGCTCGTCGGAGAACTTCTGCGCCGAGGCGACGGCCGGCGCGCCAACGATGGCGAGCGCGAGCAGGGCTGTGGCGAGCGGGCGGAACGACAGCATAGGCGGATCCCTTCGGCGGGTCAGGTCGTGGAAAAGACGCGTGGATTCGGACGTTTCATAGCGCTTTTCCCCGGCAAATACGCGGTTTTTGTGAACACGATCCGGTCAGACAGGGCCTGAGGCCGGTGCGACGCAACGACGCCGGCGCCCGGGAGAACCGAACGCCGGCGTCGTCAGATCGCGTGCCGAGTTACTTGATGGTGGTCAGGCGCAGATAGGGGCGGGGTTCTTCCCAGCCCTGCGGGAACGCCTTGGTGGCGGCTTCGCCTTTGACCGACAGCGGGATGATGACCTTGTCGCCCGGGCGCCAGTCGGCCGGGGCCGCGACGGTGTGCTTGTCGGCGAACTGCAGCGCATCGATTACGCGCAGGATCTCGTCGAAGTTCCGCCCGACATTCATCGGGTAGGTCATGGTGAGGCGGATCTTCTTGTTCGGATCGATGATGAACACCGAACGCACCGCGGCGGTATCGCTCTGGTTCGGATGGATCATGTCGTAGAGCTTGGCGACCTTCAGCTCCGGATCGGCAATGATCGGGAATTGCAGGTCGGTCTGCTGGGTATCGTTGACGTCCGCGATCCACTTCAGGTGCTCATCCACGGTGTCGGTCGACAGGCCGATCGGCTTGACGTTCCGAGATGCGAACGGCTGCGCCAGCTTGGCGGTCTTGCCCATCTCGGTGGTGCAGACCGGGGTGAAGTCGGCGGGATGGCTGAAGAAGAAGACCCAGGAGTTGCCGATGAAGTCGTGGAACGAAATCTTGCCCTTGGTGGTGTCGGCGGTGAAGTCGGGGGCAATGTCGCCGATATGAAGGGACATCGGTACGGTCTCCTGTACGTTTGTTGAGTGCTGGGTCACGCGCCGAACGAGGTCGTGCACGTGGAAGGATGGAGACCTTCTAAATGGAGATTCCGCACCGCAGGATCAAGGAACTCGTCGCAAAAGCATCTGCAAAAAGTATCGAGCGGTGCATGATGGTCATGCACCGCTCGATGAATGTTGTGTCTCGGTACGTCGTATCTCGGTACGGCTACGGGCAGGGCACCTCGCGGCCGCCCTTGGCGATGTAGGTGCCGGTCGCCGGATTGTACGATCGGAAGCGTCGTGCGCAGTAATCCTGCTGCCGTGCCGCTTCTGCCTGACTGGCTGCAATCGCGCCGCCGACGATCGCCGCGCCGATGCCGATACCGACCGCGGCGCCCGGGCCACCCCAGCCGCGCCCACGGCCGCGATCCCATCCACGTCCGCGCCCGCGGCCCCAGCCGCGCTGCGCATGCGCCGGCGTCGAAGCCAGCGTCATGGCCGCGCTGGTGGTGGCGATCATTCCCAAACCGTACATCGTCAGCAGCGCAACGCTCGCCAGCGCACGCGTGATGAACTTGCGGGGCTTGTTGCCCGAGGGCCGTGTCGAGTTGGTCATGGATGCTTCTCCCGATATTGGTGCAGCGATGGTGTTTGCTGGTGAGCGCTGAGCGCTTGACGCAACCGTCGCGATGCTGGGGCGATCGCGAGACTCAAGAGGCGGATAAGATCGCCGCGTAGGGAGTGTGACAGAGCTGCGAACAACGGACAATCCGCCGCAGCGCGACAATGAAGCGCGGAACGCTATTTCTGGCCCGGCATCTTGGCCGCGACGATGTCGTCGGCCTTGACCCAGCCGGGCGAGCCGACCGGGAAGCGGGTCTTGGCGCGGGCCGCCAGCTCGCGGGCGGTCTTGGCATCGCCTCGCAAGTAAGCCGCTTGTGCCGAGGCGAGATCGGCCTCGGCGTAGTTGCCCTTCTGCCCGTAAGCCATTGCCAGATGGCTGAAGCCGAGCGGCACTTCGCCCTCGCGGCCGAGCGCGCCGCGCAGGATCTGGATGGCTTCGTCGGTGTAGGCCTTGTTGTTGCTGGCAACCAGCGCCTGGCCGAGCAGGATTTGGATCAGCGGCGCGCCATTGGTCATCGCCACCGCTTTGCGCAGCGGTGCGATCGCTTCGGCCGGCTTGCCGCCTTCGAGCAGTGCCTGGCCGCGTAGCTCGTAGAAGTAGGGATTGTTGGGCTGAGCCTGAATCAAGCCGTCGATCTGTGCCAGCGCAGACCGCGGATCGCCGTGCAGATAGCTGGCGATCGCGCGCGCGTAGCGCGCCGGAAGGCTGGTGTTCGACGCCGGATAGCGTCGGTACACCGTATCGGCCCGTTCCATGAAGCCCGACACCTTGGCGCGCATCATCTCGTGGCGCATCTGCAGCGCCGGATCATCCTTCTTGTCCCAATACGCGCTGGTCCGCGCCAGCTCGGCGAGCGCGGAGACGCGTTCGGCCGGCATCGGATGCGATTGCGCATAGGGATCGGCGCCGCGCGCCGCGAACAGGCTCTCATTGGTGAAGCGCTGGAAGGTCTCGTACATGCCCTTCGCAGATTGCTGCGTGGCATTGAGAAACTTCACCGCGGCACGGTCGGCATTCTCTTCCTGCTGGCGTTGATACGACAGCAGATTGCGCCGGATCACTTCCTGCGGCGCGGTGATCGCCGCCGCGCCGATATTGGCTGCGCCGCTGTTCGGGCCGGCGCTGGCGCCCGCCACCATCGCGCCGACGCCGAGCAGCATCGCGACGATCATCTGCGTCTGTGCCTGCGCGAGCTGGGTGCGCAGCTTGGAGAGATGGCCGCCGGCGAGGTGGCCGGTTTCGTGCGCCAGCACGCCGATCAGTTGATTCGGCGTTTCCGACTGCAGCAGCGCGCCGTAGTTGACGAAGATGCGATGGCCGTCGGCGACGAAGGCGTTGAAGGTCGGATCGTTGATGATCGCGACTTGGATGTTCTGCTTCTCGAGTCCGGCGACGCGCAGGATCGGCCGGGTGTAGTCGCGCAGCAACTGCTCGGTCTCGGTGTCGCGCAGCAGCGGCGGCCCCTTCGGCGTGGGGGCCTGCGCCAGCGCGGGAACCGGCGTGATCGCCAGCGCGAGCGCGGTGAGCCCCGCGACCAGCCGCGACGCCTGCTTGCGTGCGGACGGGCATAGCCGTCCGGCGAAAACTGCAATGTCCTTCAGCATTGGCCGAGCATCGAATTCCGGGTATCTCCAGGTCGGCCCAGCAAGACGGCAGCGGCGCGGCGCGCAGCGGGTTCACCGAACAGACCGCGCGGGGATAGCAGAATTCGATGCTCGATGCGACCAAGACACAACGTGCGCGCGGATTGTTGACCGCGTCTGCCCGCAGCGACGTACCGCCGTTCATGGTGATGGACGTGATGGCCGCGGCCGACCGGATCGAAGCGGCGGGCGGTCACGTCATTCATATGGAAGTCGGACAGCCATGGGCGCCGGCGCCGCGTGCAGCGCTTGCCGCCGCGCATGCGGCGCTCGACAGCAGCCGGATCGACTACACGTCCGCACTCGGGATTCCGTCGCTGCGCGCACGGATCGCGAAGCATTATCGCGAAACCTATCGCAGCGACGTCGATCCGGACCGCATCGTGGTCACCACCGGGTCGTCGGGCGCGTTCATCCTGTCGTTCCTGGCTCTGTTCGAACCGGGCGACCGCGTCGCAGTGACGGTGCCGGGCTATCCGCCGTATCGCCACATTCTGAATGCGCTCGGCTGCGTACCGGTGCCGATCGAAACCCACAGCGAGACGCGTCATGCGCTGACCGGCGAGGCGCTGCTTGCCGCGCACCGCAAGGCACCGCTGAAGGGTGTGCTGGTCGGCAGTCCCGCCAATCCAACCGGCACGATGATGACGCGCGAGGCGCTGACCGAACTGATCGCGGTCGCCGAAAGCGAAGGCATCCGCTTCATCTCCGACGAGATCTATCACGGCCTCGACTATGCATTCCCCGCGGTGACCGCTGCGGAGCTGTCACCGAACGCGGTGGTGATCAATTCGTTCTCGAAGTACTTCTGCATGACCGGCTGGCGCGTCGGCTGGATGGTGCTGCCGGAGAGCCTGGTGCGGCCGGTCGAGCGTCTGCAGCAGAATCTGGCGATCTCGGTGCCGACGCTGTCGCAGATCGCCGCCGAGGCGGCGTTCGACGGGCGCGACGAGATGGAAGCGGTCAAGCGCGGCTATGAAGAGAACCGCGCGATCCTGATCGAAGGGCTGCCGAAGGCGGGCTTGACCGAGTTCCTGCCGGCCGACGGCGCATTCTATCTGTACGCCGACGTCTCGGCCTTCACCGCCGACAGCTACGATTTCACCAAGCGGATGCTGGAAGAGGCGAGGGTGGCGGCGACCCCGGGGATCGATTTCGACCCGGTGCGCGGCAAGAGCTTCGTGCGGTTTTCCTACGCCCGCTCGGCGGACGACATGCGCGAGGCGGTACGCCGGATCACGGCTTGGCTTGGTCGATAATTTCGCCAGAATGACTGTGTCGGCAATTTCACTGCTTGATCTTCGCGGCATTTCGTCGCTATAGGCTCCCGCGACTAATTCCTCTCGGGAGAATTCCCTTGCCGCTCGGTTCGTCCGCGCCGCCCAGGATGGGCGGCCACACCGCGCTCGCAGCCGCTTTGTGGCCGCGGCGCACGGACGGATTCTCTGCCTGGTTGCGGATGGCGGTTTTGATCGCCTTCGGCTCGGTGCTGCTGGCGCTGTCCGCCAAGGTCAACTTGCCGCTGCCGCTGGTTCCAATGACGCTGCAGACGCTGATGGTGGTGCTGATCGGCGCCGCCTACGGCGCGCGGCTCGGTGCCGCGACCGTGCTCGCCTATCTGGCCGAAGGCGCCGCCGGATGGCCGGTGTTTGCCGGGCCGGTCGGCGGGCTGGCGCCGCTGCTCGGCCCGACCGCCGGCTATCTGGCCGGCTTCGTGGTCGCCGCCGTCCTGGTCGGCTGGTGCGCCGAACGCGGCTTCGACCGCTCGGTGGCGAAGCTGTTCGCCGCAATGCTCGCCGGTCACCTCGCCATTCTGACGCTCGGCTTCGCCTGGCTCGCCTTCGGTCTGCATCTCGGCCTCGCCAAGGCGTGGTGGGTCGGGGTGGTTCCGTTCCTCGCCGGCTCGCTGGTCAAGTCCGCGCTCGGCGCGGCCTTGCTGCCCGCGGTGCGCCGCATCGTCGACCGCCAACGCTGACGGTTCGTTCTTCAAATCGACTAGGTCGACCGGACTGCCTGCGGTCGGCCTGCAATGTCTTATCGTTCGACAGGCATCAAGCGAGTGGAGTGATCGCCATGTCGGCAACGACCCATATCGATGCACCGGCACTGCCGAAGCGCGGCAAGTCGAAGCCCTTCTACAAGGTGCTTTACGTGCAGGTGCTGTTCGCGATCGTGGTCGGCGTGCTGGTCGGATGGCTGTCGCCGCATTTCGCCACCAACGAATGGATCAAGGCGCTCGGCGACGGCTTCGTCAAGCTGATCAAGATGGTGATCGCGCCGATCATCTTCTGCACCGTGGTGTCGGGCATCGCCCACATCCAGGACGCCCGCAAGGTCGGCCGCGTCGGCATCAAGGCGCTGCTGTATTTCGAAGTGGTGTCGTCGTTCGCGCTGGTCCTTGGCCTGATCGTCGGCAATCTGTTTCCGGTCGGTCACGGTCTCGCCGCCAAGCCGGACGCCGGTGCGGTGGCCAAGTACGTCGATCAGGCCAGCCACATGAGCGCCGTCGACTTCGTGCTGCACATCATCCCGGACAGCGTGGTCGGCGCCTTCGCCAAGGGCGACATCCTGCAGGTGCTATTGTTCGCGGTGCTGTTCGGCTTCGCGCTGATGGCGCTCGGCGAGCGCGGCCACCGGCTGCGCGACGTGATCGATGACGCCGCGCACGCGGTGTTCGGCGTCATCGCCATCGTGATGAAGGCGGCGCCGATCGGTGCGTTCGGTGCGATGGCGTTCACCATCGGCAAATACGGCCCGGCCGCGCTCGGCAATCTGATCGGCCTGGTGGCGCTGTTCTACGCCACCTCGGCGCTGTTCGTCGTTCTGGTGCTCGGCACCATCGCCAAGTTCGTTGGCTTCAACATCTTCAGGTTCATCGGCTACATTAAGGACGAGCTGCTGATCGTCCTCGGCACCTCGTCGTCGGAAAGCGCGCTGCCGCAGTTGATGGAGAAGCTGGAGCGGCTCGGCTGTTCGAAGTCGGTGGTGGGCCTCGTGGTTCCGACCGGCTACTCGTTCAACCTCGACGGCACCAACATCTACATGACGCTGGCGACGCTGTTCATCGCCCAGGCGCTCGGCATCGAATTGTCGTTCGGCGATCAGGTCGCGATCCTCTTGGTGGCGATGTTGACCTCGAAGGGCGCCAGCGGCGTCACCGGTGCCGGCTTCGTCACGCTCGCCGGCACGCTCGCGGCCGTGAACCCGGCGCTGGTGCCCGGTATGGCGATCGTGTTCTCGATCGACAAGTTCATGAGCGAGGTTCGCGCCCTCACCAACATCACCGGCAACGGCGTCGCCGCGGTGTTCGTGTCGTGGTGGGAAGGTGAACTCGACCACGACCGCCTGCGCGCCAACCTCAGCCGCAACGTCGACCCCTCCGACGTCGAGACCGCCGTCACCACCGGCTGACGCCGTCGCTTCAATACTCGCTCTGATCGTGAGATGCCCGCGCTCGTCGCGGGCATCGGCGTTTTGGGGGGGGCGTTTCGTAGGTGTGAACGATACGCAGATTTCTACGAGGCGTTGGAAGCGACGTCGGACAGGAAGCTATAGCGCCGGGTCAAATAAGAGGCCCATGGATCGTCTGCCCCGGCTTCGCGGAGAGTCGGCAGAAACAGCTCCTCAATGGTGCGATTGACGAAATCGTTCGGCTGCACAAGGAGTGAGCGGAATAAATCGAACGCATCGGTACCGCAGCCGAGCTCTCGCAGGGGCGGCGAGGTGACGCGGTGCAGCGCATGATTTCCCGCGGGTGAGATATGCAGCACCCGAACGCGGCGTGCACCATCGTGCTGCGCCAGTTGCATCTGGTGCGCCATCATCTGCTGACGGAGCAGTTGATAGAAAGGCTCGTAGAAAAAATCCGTCACATTGAGATCTGGATTGGTCTTAAGCGGCCCCTTTGGATTGAAGGCAATCCCTGAATAGCGACGGCATCGTTCGGAATTGCCGCTCTTCGGGATCGGGGCTCCATACTTCTCGGTGTATTTCCACTCGATCAGCAGAAACTCGGGGCCCTGATCCGTGCAGAACCGGACGACCGCATCGGCGCTGGTCGAATTAGCGCCGCGCTGCAGCGGCTTTCCGTTCTTGCTCTCGTTCAGATAGTCATGCCCGCCGCCGTTCCATTCGAAGCCGACGTACCATGGCCGTCCGTCAGGACCATCTTCGACCGGCATCATATCCGGCGGCCGGATGTCGAGAGCGCGGCCGATCAATTGTGAGAGGCGGTCCGGCCGTTCGGCCAGCGGCATCAGGAAGTTGAGGCAGCATTGCTGAGACGACAGTGCGTGGTTGGCATGGCGGTGCCAACTAATTTTGTACTTGGAGAAGTATTGCGCGGCAGTGCTCCTGATCATCGGTGCCAGGAGCTGCGCCTTCTCGCTCGGGCCCACCCGATAGGGTGAGTTCTGAAAGCAGGTGCGCGCCGGGAGCGTTTCATCCAGAAAGGCGGTCTGGCGCAGGCGTTCGCCGACTTCGAATGTCAATGACGAGCGGCGGCTGCTTGGGGTGTTCTCAGGCTGAGTATCCATGAGCAATATCCATGTTTTGAAATGCGGTGATCGCGAACCGACCGTCGGCGGCTGAAAAAGAAAATGCCCGCGACGTGCGCGGGCATTTTGGAGGCTGTTGTCTTGATGGCGGATTAATTGCCACCGCCGAAGCGGCGGGACCACCAGCCGACGCGCCGCGGGGCGGCCGAGGAGGGCTCCTCTGCGGGTTGCGCGGCTGCTTGTGGCGCGGCCTCGGCGGCCGGGGCTTCCACCGCAGGCGCGGCCGTGGCCGGCTGCTCGGCCTGAGCGGTCGGCTCGGGCTGCACTTCGGTTGCGGCCTCTGCCGTCGTTTCGGAGGCGGCGGCCGATGCGCCGAAGCTCACCTTTTCGCGCACCGTGGAGCGGCGACGCGCGGCCTTCTTCGCGGCGCTGTCGTCCTCGGCGGACGGATCGCTGGTGTCGGGTGCGGCGGTAGCTGCCGTGTGTTGCGGCTCGGAAGGCGCAATGTCGTGCGGCAGAGCGTCGTGCGGCTGCTCGGCCTCGGCGGCCGGTTCGAAGCTGGGTTGCACCGAGGGGCTGCCGCCGTCGAAGTCGGCGACAGCGTCCGCAGCTTCCGCTTCGTCCGTCGGGGAGAGTTCGTCGCTGATCGAGCCGACCACGCCGGCTTCGTTCTCGCCGGCCTCGGCATTGCCGCGACGGCGACGGCCACCGCGACGACCGCGGCGGCGCGGACGGCGTTCGCCGTTCTCGCCTTGGTCGGCCCGGGCTTCGGCGTCGCTGTCGTCTTCGCCGGCCTCGTCGCCTTCGTCAGCTTCGCCGACCTGTTCGACGCCTTCGGAAACAAACGGCTGCTCGCCATCTTCGCCCACTGCACCAGCTTCGGCGGCTTCACGCGGCTCGCCCGACCGCCGACGGCGGCGGCGACGGCGACGCTTGCGGCCTTCGCTTTCGCTTTCGCCGGCCTCGCTGCCCTGATCCTCGGTGAGGCCGACGGTCTCATCGGTCTCGATCTCGGCTTCGAAATCGTAGCCGTCGTCATCCTCGGGCTCGTCGAGCGGCGCCGGGGAGGCGGCGATCTGCGCGGCGAGCAGCGCCTTGGCAGTCTCGAGCGTGTGGACCTGCTCACCGCGGTCGATCACGAACGACTGCTGGCCGCTGACGGTCGGATCGGCCAGCACCGACAGCGATACCCGGAAGCCGGTCTCGAGGTCGCGCAGATGGCCGCGCTTGTGGTTGAGGACGTACAGCGCCACGTCGGTGCGGGTGCGCACGATCAGGTTGTGTGTAGCGCCCTTCATCAGCACCTCTTCGAGGCCGCGCAGCAGCTGTAGCGCGACCGAGGAGACCGAGCGGACGTGGCCCGAGCCGCCGCAATGCGGGCAGGGCTCGGTCGAGCTCTCCAGCACGCTGGCGCGGATGCGCTGGCGCGACATTTCGAGCAGGCCGAAATGCGAGATGCGGCCGACCTGGATGCGGGCGCGATCCTGCCTCAGGCAGTCGCTGAGCTTGCGCTCGACCGCCCGGTTGTTGCGCTTCTCGTCCATGTCGATGAAGTCGATGACGATCAGGCCGGCGAGGTCGCGCAGCCGGAGCTGCCGGGCGACTTCCTCGGCGGCTTCCATGTTGGTCTTGAGCGCGGTGTCCTCGATGTGGTGCTCGCGGGTCGAGCGGCCGGAGTTGACGTCGATCGAGACCAGCGCTTCGGTCTGGTTGATGACGATGTAGCCGCCGGAGCGGAGCTGCACGGTCGGCGAGAACATCGCGTCGAGCTGGCTCTCGACGCCCATCCGCGAGAACAGCGGCTGGCCGTCACGATACAGCTTCACCGCGCGCACCTGCGACGGCATCAGCATGTGCATGAAGTCGCGGGCTTCGCGATAGCCGGCTTCGCCGGCGACCAGCACCTCGTCGATTTCCTTGTTGTAGAGGTCGCGCAGGGAGCGCTTGATCAGCGAGCCTTCTTCATAGACCAGCTTCGGCGCCTGCGAGTTCAGCGTGACGTCGCGCACCGTCTCCCACATCCGGATCAGGTATTCGAAGTCGCGCTTGATCTCGGGCTTGGTCCGCGAGGCGCCGGCGGTGCGCAGGATCACGCCCATGCCTTCCGGCACGTCGAGGTCCTGCACTACTTCCTTCAGCCGTGAGCGGTCCTGGGCCGAGGTGATCTTGCGGCTGATACCGCCGCCGCGGGCGGTGTTCGGCATCAACACGGCGTAACGCCCGGCGAGCGACAGGTAGGTGGTGAGCGCAGCACCCTTGTTGCCGCGCTCTTCCTTGACGACCTGCACCAGCATCACCTGGCGGCGCTTGATGACTTCCTGGATCTTGTACTGCCGGCGCGGACGGAAGGCGCGTTCCGGCACTTCCTCGAGCACGTCGTCACCGCCGACGGACTCGACCACGTCCTCCTCGGCTTCCTCTTCGTCATCCTCTTCCTCGTCGTCCTCGGCTTCCGCCTCGGTGTCGGAGTCGGTTTCGACCTCGTGCTCGGCTTCAACGTGATCGTCGTGCGCCTCGTGTTCGTCTTCGGCCTCGTGGTGCTCGTCGATCGGGAACGGCGCGTCCTCGGCGTAGTTCGCGCTGTCCTCGCCGTGGTCGTCGTCGTGCGCGTCGGTTTCGTCGTGCGACGCCGCTGCCTGCGGGGCTTCGACCGGCGCGGGAGCCTCGGCAACCGCCGGCTGCTCGATCGTGACGGGCTCGGCCGCAGCGCTCACCTGAGGCTCGGACGGAGCAGCTTCGGCGTGGGTGTGTTCGTGATCGGCGGCGTACTCGGCGTCGTGCTGCTCGGCGGTCTCACCCTCCGGCAACTCGTGCATCAAGCGCTCGGCCTCGGCGTGAGCCCCGGCCTCGTGCGCCTCTTGATGGTCGGCAGCCTCGTGGGGCTGCTCGGCCGCGACGTCGGTAGCGGCTTCGACGATCTCGCTCTGCACCCGCTCGCCGTTGTTGCGGCGGCGATGGCTGCGATGCCGCGACCGGCGGCGGCTGGAGCGCTGCTCGTTTTCTTCTTCGGCTTCGCGGTGGGCGCGTTCGTCGGCTTCGATCAGGGCCTGCCGGTCGGCGACCGGGATTTGATAATAGTCGGGATGGATTTCGCTGAAGGCGAGGAAGCCGTGGCGATTGCCGCCATATTCGATGAAAGCGGCTTGTAGCGAGGGTTCAACCCGGGTGACTTTTGCGAGATAGATATTGCCGCGGAGTTGTTTGCGCTGGGCGGTTTCGAAATCAAACTCTTCGACGCGGTTGCCACGGACCACGACCACCCGGGTCTCTTCCGGGTGGGTGGCGTCGATCAGCATCTTGTTGGCCATTTTTCAACTCATGTCGGCGAAGCGCGCGCGAAACGGCTCGCGCAAGCAGCGCGGCCGGCAGACGCGACGGTCCACCTGATTCGGGGGTGAGGGGAAGGCCGAAACGCATCGCGGTGTGCCGTGCCGGTCGGGGACCCGAGGCGACGCGCAAAGCGAAGCGAGAGCTTCGCGGCGGCGCGGCCTTTGCGTGGGTCGGATTCGGCATCGCAGTCTGGCGCATTAAGCGTCGGCCCGTCTGAACAGGTGGCGGCTCGATCAGCCGCCGTGTTGTCTCGCTGATGGGCCGGCTCCGCGCCGAGGCGCTAAGCCGGAGTAGGGCATCCGGCGGGTGTGCCGAATGTAGCCGGTCATGAAGTGTTGAACCGTCCCTGGTACAAGAGAAGGCCCGGGGACGGACGCCGTTCGGGCTGGGCCGGCACTCCTTGACCTGCCGCGCGCTGCGCTGGCTTGGAGGGGCCGGCAAAACGCAAAATCCGCCGGGTTTGGGATCGGGGACTTAGCGCTGCACCGAGTGGCTGAACGCGACACAACCGGTAGTATAGACCGTCAGCAGTAAATACATACGTGGATTGGGTGGCGGTTGCAAGGTGAGCGTCGCGGCCCGGCAACACCCCGCAGGTTTCATCCCGAGCCACTTAAGGTCCGATTAACCGTGCAGTTCTATTGCGGTAGAACGACTTCCGGGAGGGTTGGGATTCGTTTGGCACGCCGCGCAAATCATTTTGTTTTGTACTGTGCAATCAGTGCGTGCGCTGCAGCATTTTTGTGCCTGGCGCCCTCCGCGCTGACGCCTGCCGTCGCCGAGACCGCTGCGCCCGCCGTCGCTCCTGTTCCGACGTCTTTTCCGATCGCTTCCGACGCCCGCATCGCCGGTGATGATCACCAGACCCGCCTGATCGTCGATCTCGACGGGAAGGTGCCGCTTCGCGCCTTCGCGCTGGCCGACCCGTACCGCGTCGTCATCGATCTGCCGCAAGTCAATTTCCGGCTGCCGAAGGGCACCGGCGAAAGCGGGCGCGGCCTGATCAAGGCTTTCCGCTACGGCCTCGTGATGCCCGGCGGCTCGCGAATCGTGCTCGATCTCTCCGGGCCTGCCAAGATCGCCAAGGCCGAGATGCTCGATCCCGCCAACGGCCAACCCGGACGGATGGTGATCGATCTCGAGTCGATCGACCGCGCCGCCTTCATGCAGGCGCTGCAGACCGCCGAGAACGTCGCCGAATTGCGCCCGACGGTGGCCGGCACCGAGACCACCGCGACGGTGTCCCGGAGCGTGCCGCTGCCGAAGGTCGAGACCGACGATCCTCGCCCGGTGGTGGTGATCGACCCCGGCCACGGCGGTATCGACAATGGCACCCAATCCGCCGATGGCGTTGCCGAGAAGACCATCGTGCTCGATTTCGCCGTCGCGCTGCGTGACCGGCTGGCGCAGCAGGGCAAATTCCGGGTGGTGCTGACCCGTGCCGACGATACCTTCATTCCGCTCGGAGACCGGGTGAAGATCGCACGCGAGCAGTCCGCCGCGCTGTTCGTCTCGATCCATGCCGACGCGCTGCCGCGACGGGAGGGCGACGCCCAGGGCGCCACCATTTACACGCTGTCCGACAAGGCTTCCGACGCCGAAGCGCAGCGGCTGGCCGACGCCGAAAACAAGGCCGACGCGATCGGCGGCGTCAATCTTACCGAAGAGCCGACCGAGGTCGCCGATATCCTGATCGACCTGGCACAGCGCGAGACCAAGGCGTTTTCCAACCGATTCGCCCAGCAGCTGATGAAGGACATGAAGGCGACCACCCGGATGCATAAGCGGCCGATGAAGTCGGCCGGCTTCAGGGTGCTGAAGGCCCCCGACGTGCCCTCGGTGCTGATCGAGCTCGGCTACGTCTCCAACAAGGCCGATCTGCAGTACCTACTGTCTGAACAGTGGCGCAGCAAGACCGTTGGCGCGGTCGCCCAGGCGATCGATTCGTTCCTGAGCAAGCGCCTGGTGACCGCCGGTCCGCCGGGCTGAGGCGGCCATCAGCGGTGCGGGGACAGGCCTGGCCGGGCCCTAGTTTGGCCACAGCGTAAGTTCTATAAGAAGTCGATAAGACAGGCTGCCCGGTTCGCGAGGCGATTGCAGTTCGGGCCTCGCCCGGTGGCGCAAACCGCCCGGGTTGCGAACGGTGGCATTCTCGGTCAAGGGACATCCGCCGCGAGGCGCGGCCCTGGATGGAAACGGAACTCTCTGATGCGCTTTCTGCTGCGTTTCTTCGGCTTCCTGTTCGCGGCCGGAACAATCGTGTTCCTGGTCGGCGTTGCAGCTGCCGCCGGGCTGATCTGGCATTTCTCCAAGGACCTGCCGGACTACTCGCAGCTGCAGGACTACGAACCGCCGGTGATGACGCGAATCCATGCGTCCGACGGATCGCTGCTCGCCGAATACGCCAAGGAGCGCCGGCTGTACCTGCCGATCCAGGCGGTGCCGAAGCTGGTGATCAACGCGTTCCTCGCCGCCGAAGACAAGAATTTCTACGAGCACGGCGGCATCGACTATCAGGGCATGGCGCGCGCCGCGCTGTTGTACGCGCAGAACATTGGCACCAACCGCCGGCCGCAGGGCGCCTCCACCATCACCCAGCAGGTCGCCAAGAACTTCCTTCTGACCAACGAGGTGTCGTTCACCCGCAAGATCAAGGAAGCCTTGCTGGCGATGCGGATCGAGCGCGCCTATTCCAAGGACAAGATCCTCGAGCTGTATCTCAACGAGATCTATCTGGGCCTCGGCGCCTACGGCATTGCCGCGGCTTCTCTGGTCTATTTCGACAAGTCGGTGAACGAACTGACGGTCGCGGAAGCGTCGTATCTGGCGGCGCTGCCGAAGGCGCCCGCAGCGCTGCACCCGATCCGCAACCACGACCGCGCCGTCGAGCGCCGCAATTACGTGATCGACCGCCTGGTCGAGAACGGCTGGATCAACCAGGCCGACGCCGACAAGGCGCGCAAGTCGCCGCTCACCGTCACCAACCGTGGCAACGCCGCGCACACCTTCGCGGGCGAATACTTCGCCGAAGAAGTCCGCCGCGACATCTTCGAGCGCTACGGCGAGAAGAAGCTGTACGAGGGCGGCCTGTCGGTGCGCACCACGCTTGATCCGAAGCTGCAGATCGAAGCGCGCAAGACCATGGTCGCGGGCCTCGTCCGGTTCGATGAAGCGCGCGGCTGGCGCGGGCCGGTCACCAAGCTGGAAATCGCCGGCGACTGGGGCGTCAAGCTCGCCGACGTGAAAGCGCTCGCCGACATCACGCCGTGGCGGATGGCGGTGGTGCTGGAGACCTCCGACCAATCCGCGCGGATCGGACTTCAGCCCGGCCGCGAACTCGGCGGCGCGATCTCCAAGCAGCGCGAGACCGGTCTGGTCACGCTCGAAGGCGTCAAATGGGCCAAGCCGGCCGCCGGCCCGTCGCGCGGCAAGACCCCGCGCACGGTGTCGGAAGTGCTGTCGCCGGGCGAGGTGATCTATGTCGACCCGCTGCTCGACAAGGACGGCAAGGCAATCGAGGGCCAGTACCGCCTGCGGCAGCTGCCGGAAGTGTCCGGCGCGATGGTGGTGATGGACCCGCTGACCGGCCGCGTGCTGGCGATGGTCGGCGGCTTCTCGTTCGACCAGAGCCAGTTCAACCGCGCCACTCAGGCGTATCGGCAGCCGGGTTCGTCGTTCAAGCCGCTGGTGTATTCGGCGGCGATGGACAACGGCTACACCCCGTCGACGGTGGTGATCGACGCCCCGATCGAAATCGACCAGGGGCAGGGCGTCGGCGTGTGGCGTCCTGAGAACTACTCGACCGGCAAGTATTACGGCCCGACCACGCTGCGCAACGCGCTGCAGCGCTCGCTCAACACAGTGACGGTGCGGCTGGCGCAGGACATCGGCATGCCGTTGATCGGCGAATACGCCAAGCGGTTCGGCGTCTATGACGACCTGCCGAACTATCTGTCGTATGCGCTCGGCGCCGGTGAAACCACGGTGATGCGGATGGTCACCGCCTATTCGATGTTCGCCAATGGCGGACGGCGGGTGAAGGCGACGCTGATCGACCGCATCCAGGACCGCTACGGCCACACCATCTTCAAGCACGATCAGCGCGAATGCCGCGGCTGCGAAGCGCCCAACGGCTGGAAGAACCAGCCGGAGCCTCAGCTCGTCGACCGCCGCGAGCAGGTGCTCGATCCGATGACCGCTTACCAGATCACGTCGATGATGGAAGGCGTGGTTCAGGCCGGCACCGCGACGGTGCTGCGCGAGGTCGGCAAGCCGATCGCCGGCAAGACCGGCACCACCAACGACGAGAAGGACGCCTGGTTCATCGGCTTCTCGCCGGACCTCGTTTGCGGCGTCTATATCGGCTACGACAAGCCGCGCAATCTCGGCCGCGGCGCGACCGGCGGCCATCTCGCGGCGCCGATCGCCAAGGACTTCTTCAAGCTCGCGCTCGCCGAGAAGCCCGCGGTGCCGTTCCGCGTGCCGGCCGGCATCAAGCTGGTCCGGGTCGACGCCAAGAGCGGCATGCGGGCCGGCCCGGGCGACGGCCGCACCATCCTCGAGGCGTTCAAGCCTGGCACCGCGCCGCCGGACAATTACGCGGTGATCGGCGTCGCCGACGCCGACGCGCGCCAGCAGCAGCAACAGCAGATGGCGCCGCCGGACGATCGCGGCTTCATGCGGCCGGGCACTGGCGGGCTGTACTAGCCCACGGCCAATCGCCGCGTGGTTGATCGCGGCGATTGCGCTTTGCCGCCGCGACCGCTAAATCGCCTTCATCATTGATGCGGCCACGAGGGCCGCGTCTCCGCCATCAGAGTTTCCATGCGCGCAGAAATCGAACGCCTCGTCGAAGAGATCAAGCAGTCAGTCGGGCTGCTGAGGAGGCATCTTTGACGTCGATCAGTCGACCGTCCGCCTCGCGGAGCTGAACAAGCTCGCCGAGGATCCCGACCTCTGGAACGATCCGCAGAAGGCCCAGAAGCTGATGCAGGAGCGCACCTCGCTTGAGGATTCGCTCACCGGCATCGGCAAGGTCGAGCGTGAGCTGACCGACAATATCGAGATGATCGAACTCGGCGAAGCCGAGGGCGACGAAGGCATCGTCAAGGAAGCCGAGGATGCGCTCAAGGCGCTGAAGAAGGAAGTGGCGCGCCGCGAGCTGGAAGCGCTGCTGTCCGGCGAAGCCGATCGCTTCGACACCTATCTCGAAGTCCACGCCGGCGCCGGCGGCACCGAAAGCCAGGACTGGGCCTCGATGCTGCTGCGGATGTACGTCCGCTGGGCCGAGAAGCACGGCTTCAAGATCGAGTATCTCGAAGAGTCCGAGGGCGAAGAGGCGGGGATCAAATCGGCGACGATTCAGATCTCCGGCCACAACGCCTATGGCTGGCTGAAGACCGAAGCCGGCGTGCATCGCCTGGTGCGGATCTCGCCGTTCGACTCCAACGCCCGTCGGCACACCTCGTTCTCGTCGGTTCAGATTTTCCCGGTGATCGACAATTCGATCAAGATCGACATCGCCGAGTCCGACGTCCGCGTCGATACGATGCGCTCCGGCGGCGCCGGCGGTCAGCACGTCAACAAGACCGAATCCGCGGTGCGCCTGACCCACATCCCGACCGGCGTCGCGGTGGTCTGTCAGGCCGGCCGCTCGCAGCACAAGAACCGCGCCCAGGCGTGGGACATGTTGCGCGCCCGCCTGTACGAGATCGAACTGAAGAAGCGCGAGGAGCAGGCCGCCGCCGATCAGGCCGCCAAGACCGAGATAGGCTGGGGCCATCAGATCCGCTCTTACGTGCTGCAGCCGTATCAGATGGTCAAAGACCTTCGCACCGGCGTGCAGACCTCGGACACCGCCGGCGTGCTCGACGGCGATCTCGACGAGTTCATGGCCGCCACCCTGGCCCAGCGCGCCTTCGGCGGCGGACCGGGCGCGATCGAGGATGTCGACTAAGCAGCGATGGCGGGCGTTCCCCAAACCCGCGTCGCCTTCATCGGCCTCGGCAAGATGGGCCACGGCATGGCCGGCCGGCTGCTCGAAGCCGGCTTCGACGTCGCGGTGTGGAATCGCAGCAAGGCCAAGGCGGACGACCTGATCCGCCGCGGCGCGCGATGGGCTGATAGCCCGGCTGAAGCAGCGCGCGACGCGCGCGCCATCCTCACAATGGTCGCCGACGATGCTGTCTCGCAGGCGGTGTGGCTCGGCCCCGATGGCGCGGCGACGACCGCCGCCGCAGGGACGCTGGCGATGGAATGCTCGACGGTGTCGCATCGGCATGCGCTCGATATGGCTGCTACGCTCCGTGCGCGAGGCCTCGTCTATATCGATTGTCCGGTGACCGGACTTCCCGACGCTGCAGCGCGCGGCGAGCTGACGCTGCTGATCGGCGCTGAGCCGGCCGACCTCGATCAGGCCCGGCCGTTTCTCGCGCCGCTGAGCCAGACGATCCGCCATTTCGGCCCGGTCGGTGCCGGCACGGTCTACAAGCTGATCAACAATCTGATGGGCGCGATCCAGATCGCCGGCATCGCCGAGGGCATCGCGATCGCCGAACAGGCCGGCCTCGACATGGCGCTGGTGCGCGAGGCGCTCCTCAGCAGCGTAGTGGCAAGTCCTCAGGTGCTGCGCCATGCGCCCCGCATGATCGCCCGCGACTTCAGCAATCCGACCTTCACCGCTGCGCTCCGGCACAAGGATGCGCGCTATGCGGCCGCACTCGCCGAGACGCTGCGACTGGAACTGCCGTTGTCGCGTGCCGCGGTGGCAAGTTACGCGCGCGCGACCGATGCGGCGGTGGACGACGATGAGGGCAGGATCGTCGAAGTGGTGTCGAAGCCGAATCCGCGCGACTAACCGGCGGCGCGACGGCTTGATCGGTTAACCCTTCGCGGTGCAAGCGCTGATCGCCACCGCGCTGCGGATCATCGACGGCCGTGCTGTCGCGAGGCTGCAGCTGCGGCGCTGGCGGAGCGAACGATCCTAACCCGCGCCCGCCAGCCGCACGCCGGCGCGCAGGAATTTCTGCGGGTCGACGGCTTCGCCATCAATGCGGGTTTCGTAGTGCAGATGCGGGCCGGTGGATCGGCCGGTGGAGCCGACTTCGCCGATCACCTGGCCGATCTGGATGCTCTGGCCGACCTTGGCGATGATCTTCGACAGGTGGCCGTAACGGGTCGACAGGCCGTTGCCGTGGTCGATCTCGACCATCTGGCCGTAGCCGCCCTGCCATCCGGCATTCACCACCTTACCGACCGCGGTGGCGCGGACCGGATCGCCGCTGGAGGCGCGGAAGTCGAGCCCGGTGTGCATCGCCGGACGGCCGAGGAACGGATCGGAGCGGACGCCGAAGCCCGAGGAGAACTCGACTTCGCCGAGCACCGGCTTGCGATACGGCACCAGGGCGAGGGCGCGGTTGAGGCGTTCGAACTGCGAGCGGCTGATGTAGATCCGGTACAGCTGCCGATCGAACGCGCTGGCGTTGGCGCCCGGCTGTTTCACCGGCACGAACGGGCCGCCGACCGCGGCGCGCGGCGCGGAGGCTTCGATGCCGCGGGCGTCGAGGCCGAGATCGGTCAGCACGCCGCGCATCCGGCGCGCGCGCGACTCGAAGCTCTCTTCGACCGCGCCGAGCGAGGCGACCTGGCGGCGCTCGACCTGATCGAGCGAGGTCTGCAGCCGCATCAGGACGCTCTCGACGCCCTGGCTCTTGGCGAATTGGGTCGGCGCCTGTTCAAGCGCCGACGGCGACGTTCGCGATTCCAGCCGCGCCTCGCGGTCCGGCGGAGCGACGAAGATCACGGTGTCGTTGATCGGCGACGGCTTCGGCCGGCTGCTAGTCTCGGCTTCGAACGACGGCGTACGGGTCGGCTTGATGCTGCCGGTGGCGCCGACGTCGGGCAGGGCGCTGAGCGCGCCGGCGCGCGACTCCAGCAGCGACTGCCGCCGCATGATCTGTTCGAGCTTCTGATCGAACTGCTCCTGGTCGAGCAGCTGCCGGCTGGTGGTGCGATCGACCTTGGCACGCAGCTCGGCGATGCGGTCCTCATACGCGTATTGCATCTCGGCCTGGCGGGCGATCAGCCGCGTCAGTACGTCGTCACGGAAGGTGAAGTACGTGGCGGTCGCCGCGCTCCAGCAGCCGAGTAGCACGATGCTGCCGACCACGATCCAGAACAGCACCGGCCCGATCCGCACCTGACGGCCGGCATGCGCGATGGTGTAGCTGTTACCGGTCGGTGCCGGCCGCTGAGGCGGACGTGCCGGGCGTGGCGCCGCCGGCCGGGGCGCCTGGACTTGTTGGTGGCCGTGGGGGTGAATCGCTGCGGATGGGTGGCCGGAACGGTACGACATCGGAACTCCCGCGCCGAACGGAACTCGTCACGGTTCCGCTCAAGACGCGGTGCGATTTGACCCCTGCATGGTTAATTTTCAGAAAATGAAAACTATCAAGATTGCGCGGCAGCGAGCACCTGATCGGCGTGGCCGTCGACCTTCACGTTGCGCCACACCCGCGCGACGCGGCCATCGGCGTCGATCAAAACCGTGGTGCGAATAATCCCTTGGAACTTTCGGCCGTACAGCGATTTCTCGCCCCAGGCACCATACGCTTCGAGCATCGCGTGCGTGGGGTCGGACAATAGCGGCGTCGCCAGCTGATGCTTGTCGCGGAACGAGTCCTGCGCCTTCACCGAGTCGGCCGAAACGCCGAGGACGGCCGTGCCGCAGGCTTTGAAATCGGCGGCGAGCCGGGTGAAGTCGATCGCCTCACGGGTGCAGCCGGGCGTGTTGGCCTTCGGGTAGAAGAACAGCACCAGCTTGCGACCGGCGAAGTCGGCGCGCGAGATCTCGCCGCCGCCATCGCGCGGCAGCTTGAAGTCCGGCGCAACGCTGCCTTCGGCCAGGCCCGCTGGCTTGGTCGCCGAGGGCTTGGTGGCGGCGGATTTGGTCGCGGGCTTTGCGGCAGCCTTCGTCGCCGCCGTCTTGGCTGCGGGCGCCTTTGCAGCGGGTGACTTGGCGGCCTTCTTCACCGCCGTGGTTTTCGCGGCGGTGGTCTTGGCCGCCGCCTTCGTCGTCACCTTGGAGGTTTTCTCGACCGCGGGCTTGGCGGTCTTCTTGGATGGTTTCTTGGGCGTCGGCTTGGGCATGCGCCTTCCTTTCGTCGCTTTCGAAGGGTCAAACATCGATTATCGCCAGGAAACGATGCGAGTTTGCCGCTGCTGGGCAAATCCGTCGACCTCGGGGTATGGTTGCAGGGATTCGGCGTACCGACCATCCCCGTTTGTTCAATGGGCCCGTTGGGCCGGTGGCGAGTTGAGGTTTCAAGCGAGGATTGGCAGCAATGCCGCCACAGGAGCGCATCCTGCGCGACGGCGCACACCCCTCCCGCGAAGAACCGGCTCCTGACGCGCGCGTGCAACGAGAGGCAATGGCCAAACATCCGACGCCGGACCAGTCCGACCCGCACGCTGGCCATGACTGCAACGATCCCCATTGGCACGAGGGTCATTGGGATCACGAGCACGAGGAAGATGCGCGGCATCGTGCGCGTAAGCTGCTGAAGCGCCGTAACCTCGGTCTGCATCGCATCGACGACTGGCCGAGCCGTCGCACCCCGGGTGCGCCATGGCTGAAGCGGACGCTGCTGACCATCGCGGTGGTCGGCGCCGTGCTGATGGCTGGATTCGCCGGACTATGGCTGCGGCTCGGCGTCGGACCGATCAATGTCGACATGGTGACGCCGTGGCTTGCGGACGCAATCGAAGAGAACATCGGTCAGGGCAACACCGTTGAGATCGGCGGCACGCAAATCGAGCGGGCCGGCCGGATTCGTGTCGCGCTGCGGATTCGCGACATCGTGGTGCGCGACCGCGATCACGTCGTGGTCGCCTCGGCGCCCAAGGCCGAAGTGCGGCTGTCCGGCGGGGCGCTGCTGACCGGCAAGCTGCGCGCCGAAAGCCTGCGGCTGGTCGGGGCCGAGCTCGCGATCCGGATCGATCCCGACGGCCAGGTGACGGTGTCGGCCGGTTCGACCGATCGGCCGCTCGCCACCGGCATCGCGCCCAGCGGCCGTCCGGCTGAATTCAAGCTGCCGACCCAGCCTGCGACCCCGGATGCTGGGGCGGTTGCACCCGGTGCCACGGCGCCGTCGGGATCCCCCACCACACCGCCGCCGGCCACCGATACGTCGGACACGATGAAGGGGGTGCTGGCCGGGCTCGAATGGCTCGACAGCCTGAGCCTGAGCGGGCTCGACGGGCAGAACCTCAATGAGATCGGACTGAAGAACGGCAACCTGGTGGTCGATGACCAGCAGCGCGGCAACCGCTGGACCTTCGAGAACATCTCGCTCAGCTTGCGTCGCCCCAGCACGGGCGGCGTCGCGCTCAGCGTCGGCGAGGAGGGCGGGCTCAAGGCCTGGTCGCTCCGCGTTCAGGTCGGCCCGGCGCATGACGGCGTCCGCTCGGTCGAACTCCACGCCAACCAGGTGCCGACCCGGACCTTGCTGCTGGCGCTGCGGCTGAAGAACCTGACCTACAGCGCCGACTTCCCGCTGACCGGTGATCTGAAAGGCGAAGTCGGCCGCGACGGCGTGCCGACCTATTTCCGTGGCAAGCTGACCGCCGGTGCCGGCACCGTGATCGATTCCGACACGCCCGACTATCCGATGGCGATCGACCAGATCGAAACCTCGTTCGAGTGGGATGCCAACCGACGTGTGCTGATCGCGCCGTTCAAGGTGCTGGCCGGCCCGAACCGGGTGACGCTGCTGGCTTCACTCGAGCCGCCGAACGGCAGCGTCAACGATTGGCGGCTCGGATTGTCCGGCGGCACCATCGTTCTGCCGGGCGCGCAGAACGAGAGTCCGCTGATCTTCAACCGGATTGCCGTCCGGGTCCGGTTCGACAGCGCCAACCGCCGTGTCCTGCTGACCCAGGCCGACGTCAGCAATGGTGAAATCGGCGTCGCCGGGTCCGGCAGCATCGATTACTCCAGCGAGCCCCGGCTGACGCTGGGCCTTGCTGGAACGCCGATGTCGGTCTCGGCGCTGAAACGGATGTGGCCGGCGCTGATCGTGCCGGAGCTGCGCGAGTGGGTGAACGACAGAATCCTCGCCGGCTCGATTCAGACCATCGACATCGCGATCAACTCGCCGATGAAGAACCTGTCGCGCCGCGGTCCGCCGATCCCGGACGAAGGTCTCTTGGTCAACATCCTCGGCAACGGAGCGGCGATCCGTCCGGTCGATGGCATGCCGGTGGTGAAGGATGCCGATATGCGGGTGCGGGTCACGGGCCGCACCGCGACGGTGGCGATCAATCAGGCTAATGCCGACACCGATGGCGGCCGCAAGGTGGCGCTGTCGGACATTCTGTTCGAGGTGCCGGATCTGGCGCCGAAGCCGGCACCGGCACGGATCAAGTTCAAACTCGAAGGCCCGGTGCCTGCCGTCGCCGAAGTGCTGGCCTCTGGCCGCCTTAGCGACGCTGCGGCGCTTCCGATCGATCCGAACACCAGCAAGGGAAACGTGTCGGCGCAGGTCGCGCTCGGCATGCCGATCCAGCGTGAGCTGACCAAGCAGGACACCAGCTACTCGATCACCGCCGACCTGAATGGCTTCTCCGCCGACAAGCTGGCGATGGGGCAGAAGCTCGAAGCCAATACGCTGAAGGTGATCGCCAACAATCAGGGCTACCAGGTCAAGGGCGACGTCAAGATCAATGGCCAGGCGGCGGCGCTGGACTATCGCAAGCCGGTCGATGGCGATGCTGACGTCAAGTTGCAGGCGACACTCGACGATGCCAGCCGCGCACGGCTCGGCGTCGATCTCGGCAGTGGTCTCAGCGGCCCGCTCGGCGTCAAGCTGACCGGCAAGATCGGCGACAACGAACAGGATTCCAAGTTCGGCATCGAAGCTGATCTCACCCCCGTGAAGGTCGACAATCTGCTGCCGGGCTGGAGCAAGCAGCCGGGCAAGCCCGGCAAGGCGACCTTCAACGTGACGCGCAAGCCTCAGTCGACGCGGCTCGATGATGTCACCCTCGAAGGTGGCGGCACGCTGATCAAGGGCTCTCTTGAAGTCGACCCCGACGGCGACCTGATCAACGTCAACTTCCCGGTGTACTCGCCGTCCGAGGGCGACAAGGCCATGCTGAAGGCCGACCGAGGTCCCGACGGCGTGCTGAAGGCGGTGATGCGCGGTGACGTATTCGACGGCCGCGGCTTCATTCGCTCGGCGCTGTCGGGCAGCTCCACTGAAGCCAAGGGCAAGAGCATCGATTTCGATCTCGACCTGAAGTTCGGCGCGGTCGCCGGCTTTTCTGGCGAGGCGCTGCGCAGCCTCGACATCAAGACCACGCGCCGCAACGGCAGCATCCGCAGCTTCACCATGAACGGCAAGCTCGGCCGCGACACGCCGATCACCGCCGATCTGCGAGGCCGCAATCAGGGCCGTGAAGTGATCTATCTCGAGACCAACGACGCCGGCGCGTTCTTCCGCTTCACCGACAGCTACTCGAAGATGTATGGCGGCCAGCTCTCGCTGGCGGTGGAGCCGCCGGGCGGCGAGCCGCGCGAGAAGGAGGGCCTGATCAACGTCCGCGACTTCACCGTAAAGGGCGAAGCCGCGCTCGACCGTGTCGCCGCCGGCGCGCCGGGCGGACCGCCGCAGGGACTGGCATTCTCGCGCCTGCGGGCCGAGTTCAGCCGGCAGAACGGCACGCTCACCATTCGCGACGGCGTGGTGAAGGGGCCGACGATCGGCGCCACGATCGAAGGCTCGATCGACTACGGCGCCAACCAGGTGCGGATGAGCGGCACCTTCGTGCCGATGTACGGGCTGAACAACATGTTCGGGCAGATCCCGATCGTCGGCCTGTTCCTCGGCGGCGGCAGCAACGAGGGCCTGATCGGCGTCACCTACGAAGTGGTGGGTACGCCGGGCAAGCCGGTGCTGCGGGTCAACCCGATCTCGGCGATGGCGCCGGGCGTGCTGCGCAAGATCTTTGAATTCAACACCGGCCGACAAAATAACGGCGCCGATTTCCCGGCGCCGCCCAACTAATCAGATAACGACCTATCTCTGTTATTGCGAGCCAACGGGGCCGGCCTCTGGTCGGTCCGATCACGGGCTCCGCGAAGCAATCCAAGCTCGGTACACGGAGTTGGATTGCCTCGTCGGCTTTGCCTCCTCGCAATGACGAGGTCTGGCGTTACTTGCCCCGCAGCCACGGCACCATGCGGCCGAGCGTTGCGTCGTGGCGGAAGTACTGGTGCCACAGCGCGCCGATGACGTGGATCAACACGACGATCGCCGTCAAAAGAAACAGTGGTTCGTGCGCCGCATGCAGCGCGCCGGCGATCGCGTCGTTCTTCGCCAGCGGCGGAATGCCGAGCAGGTCGACGCCGCGGCCGGAGAACAGCGTCATGCCGAGGCCGGTGATCGGGACCGCGAGCAGCAGCAGGTACAGCAGGCCGTGGCTGATCCGGGCGATCACCTCGGTGATGCGCGGCGACGGCACCAAGTCCGGCGCGCCGTGGATCTTGATCCACAGGATGCGCAGCACGGCGAGGCCGAGCACCGCGGTGCCGACGGCCTTGTGCCAATCGTACAGCGTACGCCGCAGCGGGTCGGTTTTCTCCAACCCGTGTGCGTAGTTCATCGAGGCGAACAGGGCGATTACGGCGAAGAAAATCAGCCAGTGAATGAGGACAGCGAGCGCGCCGTATTGGGCGGGCCCTTTGTCGGCGGTATCAAGGGTCGTGGTCGTCATGATGTCTCCGAAGCGAAATCGCGGCACGTCAAAAACCGCCGCGCGAGCAGCCCACCGGATGATGCCCGGCAGAGCCGCGGCAGCGATGTGATCGAGCGCAATTTGGCCGAACACATTTTGCTGATCGCAGGGGCGAGGGGCCGCTAATGGCCCGGTCTATGCCACGCAGGCATTGCGAAGTCATGACTGATAGCTGCGACTGCAACGCAACAGCGTGGGCTTATTGTCGCTCCCGCAGTGCCGGGACCACCAGGAACGGGATCATGCCGAGCACCACGCTGACCAGCGCGAAGCCGAGCACCGGATTGTAGCTCTGGGTGAGGTCGTGCAGCAGGCCGCCGCACCACGAGCCGAACGCCGAGCCGAGGCCGCTGCCGATCGAGATCGTGCCGTAGATCGTGCCGACGCGCTTGCCGCGGAAGATGCTCATCGCGGTTGCGGTGATCAGCGGGCCGCGCGAGCCGATCATCGAGCCGAAGCAGATCACGAAGCCGCCGAGCAGCAACAGGTTCGGATACCACTGCAGCAGCCACAGCAGCACGAGGCCGGTGATCGAGATCGCGTAAGAGAACAGGATCGACGGCCGCCGTCCGATCACGCCATCCAGCCAGCTCACGCCGAGCATGCCGACTACCAGCACGACGCCGGAGAAGCCCCAGGCGGTCGCTGCCTGTAGGGGCGTGAAACCTGCGTCGACCAGATAGGCGACCACCTGCGCCGAGATCGAATACATCCCGATTGCGGTGAAGAAGAACGTCGCGAACAGCGCCCAGAACGCGTGATGGCGCATCGCGCTTCCCAGCGTCCAGCCGTCCTCGTCGGCATCCTGTGCGGGCCGTTGCGCGTGTGCGTCCGCCCCGGCGGCGAACCGGCGCCACGGCATCAGCGATAGCGGCACCAGCAGGATCAGCATCGCGCCGCCCAGGATCAGATACGCCTCGCGCCAGCCGTACCGGTCGATCAGCAGCTGCGCGATCGGCAGCATCACCAGCACGCCGGCGCCGATCGCCGAATACACCACCGCCATCGCGGTTGGCAGCCGCGCGCCGAACCAGCGGCCGAGCAGGATCGAGTTCGGAACGTTACCGGTGAAGGCGATGCCGAGGCCGACGCAGAGGCCGACGGTAAGCTGCAATTGCCACAGTCGCTCGGCATAAGCGGCGATCAGCAGCGCGCCGCCCAGCAGCGTCATGCCGAGGGTGTAGACCACGCGCGGGCCGTAACGATCGAACAGCCGGCCGACCAGAGGTGAGGCGAGGCCGGTGCACAGCGCCGTCAGCGAATAGATCGACACCACCTCGGCGCGGTCCCAGCCGAACGAGGCCGAGATCGGCAGCAGGAACACGGTGAAGCTCTCGCCGAGCCCGCGGCCGAGCAGCGACAGCACGAAGCACAGGCCGAGAATGAACAGGCCGGTGCGCGAGGCACGGTGATCCAAGGACGATCCTTCCCGAACGAGTCCGCGTTTTTCACATCGAACGCGGTTTTGCCGGAAAGGAGCAGGGCCCGCCCGCGAATGGGGCTATGCAAGCCGAAGCAGCACGTGCTTCTTCTTGCCCATCGACAGCTTGATCACGCCGTCCGAGGACAGGTCGGTCGCGGTCAGCGTCATCTTCTCGTCGGTCACTGGCGCATCGTTGACCTTGAGGCCGCCGGCCTTGATCTGGCGGCGGGCTTCGCCGTTGGAGGCGACCAGCCCGGTCTTCTCCGCGAACGCCACCAGCACGCCGATCCCGGCATCGAGCTCGCCGCGGCTGATCTCGACGCTCGGCAGATCCTGCGCGGTGCCTCCCTGTTCGAAGGTGGTGCGCGCGGTGGCTTCCGCCTTGTCTGCCGCTTCGCGGCCGTGCATCAGCGCGGTCGCCTCGGTGGCCAGGATTTTCTTGGCGTCGTTGATCTCGGCGCCCTGCAGCTTCGACAGCCGCTCGATCTCGTCCATCGGCAGCAGCGTGAACAGCTTGAGGAAGCGGCCGACGTCGGCGTCCTCGGTGTTGCGCCAATACTGCCAGTAGTCGTACGGCGCCAGCATGTCGCCGTTGAGCCAGACGGCGCCAGCCGCGGTCTTGCCCATCTTGGCGCCCGAGGCGGTGGTGAGCAGCGGGCAGGTCAGTGCGTGAAGCTGGTGGGTGCCCATCCGGCGGCCGAGATCGACGCCGGTGACGATGTTGCCCCACTGATCCGAGCCGCCCATCTGCAGATTGCATTTATAGCGCCGCGCCAGCTCGACGAAGTCGTAGGACTGCAGGATCATGTAGTTGAATTCGATGAACGACAGCTCCTGCTCGCGGTCGAGCCGCAGCTTCACCGAGTCCATCGTCAGCATACGGTTGATCGAGAAGTGGCGACCGATCTCCCGCAGCATCTCGATGTAGTTCAGCTTGGTCAGCCACTCGGCGTTGTCGGCCATCAGCGCGTCGCTGTGACCGTCGCCGAACTTGATGAACTTCGAGAACGTGCCCTTGATCGACTCCTTGTTGGCGTCGATCTGCTCATAGGTGAGGATCTTGCGGGTCTCGTCACGGCCCGACGGATCGCCGACGCGCGTGGTGCCGCCGCCCATCAGTGCGATCGGCTTGTTGCCGGTCGCCTGCAGCCAATGCAGCATCATGATCGAGAGCAGATGCCCGACATGTAGCGAGGCCGCGGTGCAGTCGTAACCGACATACGCGACCACTTCGCCCTTCGCCGCGAGCGCGTCCAGCGAGTCGGGGTCGGAAATCTGATGAATGAATCCCCGACTTTGGAGAACATTCATAAAATCAGACTTAAAAGCGGTCATCTGTATCGGTCTCTGATCACGGTTATTTCACGCATCGCGCAGATCGCGCGCGAAGACGCCCAGGAATGTCTTTCGGGCGCGTTACCCTGTGGCATTATAAGAACTAGGTGTTTGACACAAGTTGGACATTCCGCAGCGGCCAGAGAAGGCGCGTGCCATGATGATGACGGCGATCGGACTGATGAGCGGGACGTCGCTCGACGGCGTCGATGTCGCTCTGATCAAGACCGACGGACGGCGCGTCGGAGCGCTCGGACCGTCGGGCTACCGGCCTTACACCGAGACCGAGCGCAGCCTGCTGCGCCAAGCGCTTGCTGAAGCGGTGCAACTGACTGCGCGCGATGCTCGGCCCGGCGTGCTCGCCGAAGCCGAGCGCGCGGTGACGATCGCCCACGCCGAGGCTGTCGCCGCGTTTGTGGCGCAGAACCGGCTGTCCCCCGGGAGCGTCGATATCGTCGGCTTCCACGGCCAGACCGTGCTGCACCGGCCGGCCGAAAAGCTCACGGTGCAGATTGGCGACGCCAAGGCGCTGGCCAAGGCGATCCGCATCCCGGTGGTGTGCGACTTCCGCGCCGCGGATGTCGCGGCCGGCGGGCAGGGCGCGCCGCTGGTGCCGGTGTATCACCGCGCGCTGGCGCAATCGCTCGGCCGCGACGGCCCGATCGGGGTGATCAATGTCGGCGGGGTCTCCAACGTCACTTATATCGACGGCACCGACACGCTGATTGCCTGCGACACCGGCCCAGGCAACGCGCTGCTCGACGACTTCATGTTCCGCACGCTCGGCAAGCCGTTCGATTGCGAAGGCCGGCTGGCGTCGCAGGGCGTGATCGATCAGGCGTGGCTCACGGAAGCGCTGCAGCATCCGTTCTTCGCCAAGCCGACGCCGAAATCGCTCGACCGCAACGACTTCGCCAACCTGACCTTGCGCGACTGGTCGCCAGCGGACGGGGCGGCGACGCTGACGGCGTTCACCGCGCGCGCGATTGCGGCGGTGCTGCCGCTGCTGCCGAAGCCGCCTCAGAGTTGGATCGTGACCGGCGGCGGTGCGCGCAACCTGACGCTGATGCGGATGTTGCGCGAGGCGCTGGCTCCAGCCAGCGTCGAGAGCGCCGATGCGCTCGGCTGGTCGGCCGATGCGATGGAGGCGCAGGCGTTCGGCTTCCTCGCCACGCGCGGGCTGAAGGGGCTGCCGCTGAGCTATCCGGCGACCACGGGCGTCGCCTTTCCGATGACCGGCGGGCTTCTGGCGCGGCCGTAAGGCAGATTCCGAAAACCGAAGACCGGTTTCGGATCAGATGTTGCCCTCGCGACTTAGCGGACGTTGGCGAGCCGCATGTCGAGATAGGACGTGATCGTCTCCATCAGCGGCTCCATCCGGTCTTCGAAGAAGTGGTTGGCGCCCGGGATGGTCTGCTGGTCGATCACGATGCCCTTTTGGGTCTTCAACTTCTCGACCAGGGTGTTGACGTCCTTGGCCGGCGCCACGATGTCCTTTTCGCCATGGACGATCAGGCCGGACGACGGACAGGGCGCCAGGAACGAGAAATCGTAGCGGTTCGGTTCCGGCGCGATCGAGATGAAGCCTTCGACCTCGGGGCGGCGCATCAGGAGCTGCATGCCGATCCAGGCGCCGAACGAGAAGCCGGCGACCCAGCAGGCGCGCGCTTCGGGATTGATGGTCTGCGCCCAATCGAGCGCGGAGGCCGCATCCGCCAGCTCGCCGGTGCCGTGGTCGAACGACCCCTGGCTGCGACCGACGCCGCGGAAATTGAACCGCAGCACCGAGAAGCCGCGGGCCACGAAGGCGTAATACACCTGATAGACGATCGGGTGGTTCATGTTGCCACGGAACTGCGGATGCGGATGCAGCACCATCGCGATCGGCGCGTTCTTCTGCTTCGCCGGGTGGTAGCGGCCTTCAAGTCGGCCCGCCGGACCGGTGAAAATAACTTCGGGCATCAGCGATCCTTGCGCGACATCGTGGGATTCGGCCTGGCGCGCCGGGCGCGCGCGGGTCCTGCCAGCAACGGCCGCCGGCTGCCGCAACGCGGAGGGGGCAGGCGGCCGGCGGAAACGGGGAGCTGCGTTCTAGCATGGAGCGCAGGGCCAAATGCAAGCATATTGAGCAGGGTGGCCGCGGACTGCGGTGCCAGGGGACGGACTGGGAGCTGTCCCGAGACAAGGAATGAAGCGCGGTGACGGCCAATCGAGTGTATCTGGACTGGAATGCGACCACGCCGCTGCGGCCGGAGGCCAAGGCCGCGATGGCGGCGGCGCTCGACGTCGTCGGCAACCCGTCATCGGTCCATGCCGAAGGCCGTGCCGCGCGCGGGCTCCTCGAACAGGCCAGGGCGCAGGTGGCGGCCGCGGTCGGCGCCGCGCCACGCGACGTGGTGTTCACCTCCGGCGGCACCGAAGCCAACGCGCTGGCGCTCACCCCAGGACTCCGGATCGGCTCGGAACCCGTTGAGCGGTTGCTGGTTTCGGCGGTGGAACACGCATCGGTGCTGAGCGGCGGCCGGTTCCCCGCAGATCGTGTCACCCAGATCCAGGTGACGGCGGACGGGGTGTTCGATCTCGATCACCTGCGCGCGTTGCTGGCCGATGGCGGTCCGGCGCTGGTGTCGGTGATGCTCGCCAATAACGAGACCGGCGCACTTCAGCCGATTCGTGAAGTTGCTGAGATGGTGCATGAAGCGGGCGGCGTGCTGCACGTCGACGCGATCCAGGCGCTGGGCAAGATTCCATTCGGAATCAAGGAACTCGGCGCCGATCTTGTGTCGCTGTCTGCCCACAAGATCGGTGGTCCGAAGGGCGTCGGCGCGCTGGTGCTGAGCCCGAGGCTGACTGGACCGGAGCCGCTGCTGCGCGGTGGCGGCCAGGAGCTGGGGCGGCGGGCCGGCACCGAGAATCTGATCGGGATCGCCGGTTTCGGCGCCGCAGCGGCGGTGGCGATTCCTGTGTTGGCCGGCGACATGGCCCGGATCGAAGGATTGCGGACACGGCTCGAGGCGGGGTTGCGACACATCAGGCCGGACGATGGAGTGATCGTCTCGGCCGGTGCGCCACGGCTGCCCAACACCACGCTGTTCGCGGTTCCGGGATTACGCGCGGAAACTGCCGTGATCGGCTTCGATCTTGCCGGAATCGCGGTGTCGTCCGGCTCGGCCTGCTCGTCCGGCAAGGTGCAGCCGTCGCACGTGCTCGAAGCGATGGGGTTCGGTCCGGAACTTGCACGGTCAGCGATACGGATCAGTCTCGGTTGGTCGAGTAGCGAATCCGACATCGATCGATGCCTGCAGGCTTGGAGAAAGCTCGCTGGCAACCTAACTAAAAGGGATCATGAAACAGTGCTTGAACGGTTCTAAGAGGGTTTCATCCCGCGCCGGATCGTGTAAGCATGTCTCAGCAGATCCACCGCGGTCCTTGAAACCGCGAGCGGAGGTTTGAATGGCTGCCGTACAAGAGACCGTCGATCGGGTCCGCCAGATCGACGTCGATCAATATCGATATGGATTCGAGACCCTGATCGAATCCGAGAAGGCTCCGAAGGGGCTTTCGGAAGACATCGTCCGCTTCATCTCCGCGAAGAAGAACGAGCCCGACTGGATGTTGCAGTGGCGGCTCGATGCCTATCGCCGCTGGCTGACGATGACCGAGCCGAGCTGGGCGCGGGTGTCGTATCCGAAGATCGACTTCCAGGACCTGTATTATTATTCGGCGCCCAAGCCGAAGAAGCAGGTCGGCTCGCTCGACGAGATCGATCCTGAGATTCTCAAGACCTACGAGAAGCTCGGCATCCCGCTGCGCGAAGTCGAAGTGCTGGAGGGCGTCGTTCGGCCCGAGGGCGAGCGCAAGATCGCGGTCGATGCGGTGTTCGACTCGGTGTCGGTGGCGACCACCTTCCAGGCCGAGCTGAAGAAGGCCGGCGTGATCTTCATGCCGATCTCGGAGGCGATCAAGCATCACCCCGAGCTGGTCCAGAAGTATCTCGGCAGCGTGGTGCCGACCTCCGACAATTTCTACGCGACGCTGAACTCAGCAGTGTTCTCCGATGGCTCGTTCGTCTACGTGCCGCCGGGCGTGCGCTGTCCGATGGAGCTGTCGACCTATTTCCGCATCAACGAGCGCAACACCGGCCAGTTCGAGCGCACGCTGATCATCGCCGACAAGGGCTCCTACGTCTCTTATCTCGAAGGCTGCACCGCTCCGCAGCGCGACGAGAACCAGCTTCACGCCGCGGTGGTCGAACTGGTGGCGCTGGACGACGCCGAGATCAAATACTCGACGGTTCAGAACTGGTACCCCGGAAACTCGGAAGGCAAGGGCGGCATCTACAATTTCGTCACAAAGCGTGGCGACTGCCGCGGCGCCAATTCCAAGATCTCCTGGACCCAGGTCGAGACCGGTTCGGCGATCACCTGGAAGTACCCGAGCTGCATCCTGCGCGGCGACAATTCGCGCGGCGAGTTCTACTCGATCGCGATCTCGAACGGCTATCAGCAGGTCGATAGCGGCACCAAGATGATCCATCTCGGCAGCAACACCACCAGCCGGATCATCTCCAAGGGCATCGCCGCCGGCAAGTCGCAGAACACCTATCGCGGCCTCGTCACCGCCCATCGCAAGGCCAAGGGCGCGCGCAACTTCACCGCCTGCGACTCGCTGCTGATCGGCGACCAGTGCGGCGCGCACACCGTGCCCTACATCGAAGCCAAGAACGCCTCGACGCTGTTCGAGCACGAGGCGACCACGTCGAAGATCTCCGAGGACGTGCTGTTCTATTGCATCCAGCGCGGCCTGTCGCAGGAGGAGGCGGTCGGCCTCGTGGTCAACGGCTTCGTCAAGGACGTGCTGCAGCAACTGCCGATGGAATTCGCGGTCGAAGCGCAGAAGCTGATCTCGATCAGCCTCGAAGGTTCGGTCGGGTAACCCCGGCAAAGCTTCACGGGGTGGCCGAGCCGCGGCCGCCTCGCAGGATCCGCAACGATAAACTCTTATCAACTCATCCTTCGAGACGCGCGCCGTCGATCCTCAGGGTGAGAGCCAAACAGGAAGGTCGTTATGGCTGTATTGCTCGAAGTGAAGGACCTCCAGGTCAGCGTCGCGGATCGCGAGATTCTGCACGGGCTGACGCTCACGGTGAACGAAGGCGAAGTGCACGCGATCATGGGGCCGAACGGCTCCGGCAAGTCGACGCTCAGCCACGTCATCGCCGGCAAGCCGGGCTACGAGGTGACCGGCGGCGAGATCCTGTTCAAGGGCGAGAACCTGCTCGAGATGGAGCCGAACGAGCGCGCCGCCAAGGGCGTATTTCTGGCGTTCCAATACCCGGTCGAAATCCCCGGCGTCGCCACCATGAACTTCCTGCGCACCGCGCTGAATTCGCAGCGCAAGTCGCGCGGCGAGGATGAGCTATCGACTCCGGATTTCCTCAAGCGGGTGCGTGAAGTCTCCGGCTCGCTCGGCATTCCGCAGGAGATGCTGAAGCGCGGCGTCAATGTCGGCTTCTCCGGCGGCGAGAAGAAGCGCAACGAGGTGCTGCAGATGGCGCTGTTCCAGCCCAGCCTGTGCATCCTCGACGAAATGGACTCCGGCCTCGACATTGACGCGCTGCGGATCGCCTCCGAGGGCGTCAACGCGCTGCGCGCGCCGAACCGCTCGATGGTCGTCATCACCCACTATCAGCGGCTGCTCGACTACATCGTGCCGGACGTCGTTCATGTGATGTCGAAGGGCAAGGTCGTCCGCAGTGGCGGCAAGGAGCTGGCGCTCGAACTCGAAGCCAACGGCTACGCGCAATATCAGGAAGCCGCGGCCTGAGCGCCGCCGATCGGGACACGGTCATGAACATCGCAGTGGCGAAACCCGACAAGCCCGACACCGCCAGCGATAATTTCGCTGCGGTCAGCGCCCGCGTGCCGGGCGCGGGCAAGGTCGCCGACACCCGCCGTCAGGCGCTCGACACCTTCCAGCGCATCGGCCTGCCGCACCGGCGGATCGAGGACTGGAAGTACACGGACCTGCGCGCGCTGATGCGCGAGGTGTTGCCGCTCGCGGCAGCGCCCGAAGCCGCTGCACTGGCGCAGGCTGAGGCCGCCGCCAAGTTGCACGCGATCGATGGCGTCCGCCGTCTGGTGCTGGTCGACGGCGTGCTTGCGCCCGGCCTGTCCGAGCTTGCAGGGCTTGATGCGGGACTGTCGATCCGCAGCCTGCGCGAGGCGCTGCAGAGCGGTGACGATCGTGTGCTGTCGCTCGACACCGCCGATCCGATGGTGGCGCTCAACACCGCGCTGATGACCGATGGCCTCGTCATCGAGGTCGCGGACGGCACCACGCTGACGCGGCCGCTGCACATCCTTCACATCGCCTCCGGCGGTGCGCCGGCCGCGATGTTTACCCGGTCGCGGATCTCGCTTGGCAACGCCGCGGTGGCGACGGTGGTGGAGAGCTACGTCGCGGGCGAGGGCGCCGCTGCCTATCAGGTTCACGACTCCGCCGTGATCGCGATCGGTGACCACGCGCGGCTTGACTACGTGCGGATCGTCGAGGACTCCCGCGAGGCGTTCAACGTCACCTCGGCGACTGTCGCGGTCGGCGCGCATGCGCATTTCAACGCTTTCGGCATTACCACCGGTGGGCTCGTCAGCCGCTATCAGGCGGTGGTGACGGTGGCCGGCTCGCATTCGGAGGTGGAGACCAACGGCGTCAATCTGCTCAATGGCAAGCAGCACGCCGACACCACGCTGGTGATGAACCACGACGTGCCGCATTGCGTCAGCCGCGAAGGTTTTCGCGCGGTCGTCGACGATCGCGGCCACTCGGTGTTCCAGGGCCGTATCAACGTCCGTCAGGCGGCGCAGCAGACCGACGCCAAGATGATGACCCGGGCATTGCTGCTGTCCGACGAGGCCGAGGTCGACAACAAGCCAGAGCTCGAGATCTTTGCCGACGACGTCACCTGCGGCCACGGCGCTGCGGTCGGTGCGCTCGACGATTCCTTGCTGTTCTATCTGCGCGCCCGTGGTCTTCCGCAGAAGGAGGCCGAGGCGATGCTGATCCAGGCGTTCGTCGGCGAGGCGATCGAAGCGATCGCGGACGACAATTTGCGTGAGCTGGTGACCGCGGCGGCGGTGCGCTGGCTGGAGGCGAGGCGATGAGTACGCATCCTGCAGTGAGAAACGGCAGTTACGACGTTGACCTCGTCCGTGAGGACTTTCCGACGCTGGCGCTGGAGGTCTATGGCAAGAAGCTGGTGTATCTCGACAACGCCGCCTCGGCGCAGAAGCCGCGGCAGGTGCTGACGCGGATGACGCAGGCGTATGAGAGCGAATACGCCAACGTGCATCGCGGCCTGCATTATCTCGCCAATGCCGCGACCGAAGCCTATGAGGGCGGCCGCACACGCGTGCAGCATCTGCTCAATGCCAAGCGGCCGGAAGAGATCATCTTCACCCGCAATGCCACCGAGGCGATCAACCTCGTGGCATCGTCGTGGGGTGCGACGAACATCGGCGAGGGCGACGAGATTGTGCTCTCGATCATGGAGCACCATTCGAACATCGTGCCGTGGCACTTCCTGCGCGAGCGCCAGGGCGCCGTGCTGAAATGGGCGCCGGTCGACGACGAAGGCAACTTCCTGATCGACGAGTTCGAGAAGCTGCTGACCGCCAAGACCAAGCTGGTCGCGATCACCCAGATGTCGAACGCGCTCGGCACCGTCGTCCCGGTCAAGGAGGTCGTGAAGATCGCCCATGCCCGCGGCATTCCGGTGCTGGTCGACGGCAGCCAGGCAGCGGTGCATCTCGCCATCGACGTCCAGGACATCGATTGCGATTTCTATGTGATGACCGGGCACAAGATCTACGGCCCGACCGGGATCGGCGCGCTGTACGGCAAGTACGACGTCCTCGCCAAGATGCGGCCCTACAACGGCGGCGGCGAGATGATCCGTGAGGTCGCCCAGGACTGGGTGACCTACGGCGACCCGCCGCATCGATTCGAGGCCGGCACGCCGGCGATCATCGAGGCGGTCGGGCTCGGTGCCGCGATCGACTACGTCAATTCGATCGGCAAGGAACGGATAGCCGCCCACGAACACGATCTTTTGACCTATGCCGAGGAGCGGCTGCGGGAGATCAACGCGCTGCGCATCATCGGCAGCGCCAAGGGCAAGGGACCGGTGATTTCCTTCGAAATGAAGGGGGCTCACCCGCACGACGTCGCCACCGTGATCGATCGGCAGGGCATCGCGGTCCGTGCCGGCACCCATTGCGTGATGCCGCTGCTGGAGCGGTTCCAAGTCACTGCGACGTGCCGTGCGTCGTTCGGCATGTATAATACCCGTGAGGAAGTGGACCAACTCGTCAGTGCGCTGATCAAGGCGCGGGATCTGTTCGCATGACCGATACGATCGAAGCCAAAGCCAACATGCAGACCGTCTCGGCGCTGCCGCCGGAAGAGACCGAGCGGCTCGGCACCGAGATCGTGGCCGCGCTGAAGACGGTGTTCGACCCGGAAATTCCCGCCGACATTTACGAGCTCGGGCTGATCTACAAAGTCGAGATCAAGGACGACCGCACCGTCGATATCGACATGACGCTGACGACACCGAACTGTCCGGCCGCCGCCGAGTTGCCGACCATGGTCGAGAACGCGGTGGCCAGCGTGCCCGGCGTCGGCGTGGTCAACGTCAACATCGTTTGGGAGCCGCCGTGGACCCCGGAGCGGATGAGCGACGAAGCCCGGCTCGTGCTGAATATGTGGTGAGGACGGATTGGGTCTGCGCCTGAACGGAGTGATCGAGACGGCGCTGTATGTCGACGACCTCGATCGCGCCCGAAGTTTCTACCAGGGCGTTCTGCTGCTGAGTCCGATGACGAGCGACCAGCGGTTTTGTGCTTTCGACGTGGGTGGTCGCAGCGTGCTGCTGCTGTTCAAGCGGGGCAGTACGCTGGAGACGGTCAATTTGCCGGGCGGCACGATCCCGCCGCATGACGGCAACGGACCGATCCACATTGGGCTTTCGGTCGAGCGTGACCAGCTCGGCGAATGGGAAGCGCGCCTGACGGAGCATGGCGTGGCGATCGAAGGACGCACGGAGTGGCCGCGCGGCGGGTCGAGTATCTACTTCCGTGATCCCGATCGCCATCTGCTGGAACTTGTGACGCCGGGTGTCTGGCCGATCCATTAGGCGTGATCGCGCGACGAGGTGGTAACACCTTTCGAAGTGGCAGTTGCGTAACTATCTGAAGGTCCGGCTGGTCGCCGGTGAAGCGGCGAACGTCTCCGGGCAGGCCCGGCAACAGGAGTGGGAAACACCATGGCTACGGCACGTCCTCGGCCTCAAGTGATGCGCCTCACCGACGCGGCGGCGGGCCGCGTCAAGGAACTGATGGTCCGCGCCGACAGCGAGATTCTCGGCCTGCGCGTTGGCATCAAGAACGGCGGTTGCGCCGGGCAGTCCTACACGGTCGAGTACGCGCACGATATCAAGCCGAACGACGAAGTGATCGAAGACAAGGGCGTCAAGATCCTGGTCGATCCGAAGGCGGTGCTGTTCCTGCTCGGCACCGAGATGGATTACAAGGCCGACAGGATGCAGGCGCAGTTCGTGTTCAACAACCCGAACCAGATTTCAGCTTGCGGCTGTGGCGAGTCCGTCGAGCTGAAGCCAGCTTCGATCGACGGCTGATCCCGGCACTTCCACCGATTGCAACATCGCTCCCAACGTGTAGAGCGCGCGGTACGCTACCGCGCGCTATTGTACATCTCCCATTAAGCGGCTTTTAAGGCGCGGCAAGCGAATACCTCTCCAAGCACACAACGACGTGGGGAGGAACAACAGATGAAGCGCCGCGATTTTCTGCTCGGAGCTGCGGCCATCGGATTAGGTGGACCGTTGCTGGCGAAAGCAGCGATCTCGTCGTTGCATGCGCAGCCTGCAGCGCCGAAAGGCGCGAAGATCGCCAAGGTCGCGATCTTTCCGGCGATCGGTTTCTCCCGCGTCGGCAATGCCGAGGACTGGTTCCTGGCGCCGGAAGTGCCCGGCCTGCTCGACGAGCCCGAGGGCGGCTTCAAGGACAAGCAGGGCCGTATCAAGAAACAGGTGCAGCGCTTCCGGCTGTTCGGCTACGACGACCAGGGCCGCGTGGTGCGCGAACTCGATGGCACCGATGGTGTGACCTGGAGCGTCCACGTCGCCAACACCAAGGCGGCCTGGTACGGCTTCGTCAACGCGATGGATCGCGGCGACACCGCGCCCGGCGTGCCCGGCGCGCAACGCAACGCCTTCGTCGCGGCGGACAAGCGCGAAGCGATGCTGTGCATCGATGCCGGCAAGCTGGAGATCTCCGGCGCCTCGACCAACCCCAAGGGCGGCGACGACAAGTATCGGATGAAGGGCCGGTTCTGGCAGACGCTCGACGTCTCGCTCGGCCATCTGCGCACCGACGACAAGGGGCGCCTGCTGGTGTTCGCCGCCGACGGCGTCTCGCGCACGGCACTGCCGCAGAATCCGGTGCGCGACTTCACCAACAATGACGGCTGGCACGACGACTGGGCCGACGGCTGGGTCAAGGCGACCGTCACCGTCGACGGCCAGAAGCTCGATTGCGATCCCGCCTGGGTGGTGTGCTGCGGACCGAAATTCGCGCCGCAGCTCGAGCCGATCGTGACGCTGTACGACGCCGCGCGCGAAGCGATGGTGGCGCTCGGCCAGATGCAGAGCCCGACCGACAAGGTCTCGTTCCGCCGCGATGTGTTGCCGATCCTGCGCCGCGCCGGCGCGATGCAGTGGGTGGCGACTGCGTCGTTCCTCGGCGCGGCCTGGAACGACATCGGCGATCTGTCAAACCCGGCAACGATCGAGACGCTGGCCAAGCCCGGCGCCGATGCCAAGGCCGAGCGCAAGAAGGTGTTCGATGCGTTCCGCAAGCCGGACGGTAGCGACCAGCGCGGCTACGCGATTCCGATCATGCTCGGCGATGGCGTCAACTATCAGGACAGCCCGCACGCCTGGCTGGCGCTGACGCAGACGCAGTATAGCGTGCTTGAACTGTGGGCCGACGGCAAGTTCGAGGCGGACTACGCTGATAAGAGCGCGGACGGGGTTCGCACTCTCGACGATCTGCCGATCGAACTACGCCCCGAGGCGATGACGCGCGCCGCGCTCGATGCCTGCTCGGGCGGTGCGTTCCATCCCGGCGTCGAGATTACCTGGCCGATCCGCCACAAGGAGCTGTATCGCGGTTCGAACGAGACCAAGCTGCCGTTCCGCCTGGCGCTGTCGAACCGCAAGAACTTGGCGCAGGATGTCGGGCTGCAGCTCAATCCGGTCAACGTGTTCGCCGGCAATCCCGACAAGCCGGATCAGGGCAGGCCGATCGGCCCGCAGGCGCCGGGCGATCTGACGCGCTGGATGGGCGTGCCGTGGCAGGGCGATGCGTTCAGTTGCCAGGCCGTGCTCACGGCCAGCGGCTTCCCGACGCCGGTGTGGTGGCCGGCGCTGCTGCCGGTCGATGTGCTGCCCGAGGCGTTCTATCAGCAGATGATGCGCACCGATCTGACCCAAGAAGAACGGCTGCGGTTCTATCATACGCGGGTCCCGTGGGCGCGCGGAGCCGCGGGCATCGGCTTGCACGTCGAAGCCGGCTACACCGACGGCCTGCGCCGGATGATCGAGCTGTGGACGCAGATGGGCGTGGTGGTGCGTCGCCCGGGTCCGAAGGGGCTGCCCGGAGTCCCCGACCAGCTTTACGTCGAAGTCCAGCGCGGCTCGATGGACATCGCAGCGCAGACGCTGTCGCGCTGATCGCGATGGGCCGGATTGCCGTGATCGGCGCAGGGGTGGCGGCGCTCGCCGCCGCCCGCAGCCTGGTGCTGGCCGGACGACGGCCGCTGCTGATCGCGCCGGATCGCGAGGTGATCAGCCGTGGCGAGACGTTGTCGCCGGCCGCTGCCGCATTGCTCGACCGGCTGCAATGGGCCGACCTTCTCGACGCCGACAGCGCGCTGCCGAGCGAAGGCAGATTCTCGGTCTGGGGCGACGCGACCTTGCGGCAGGCCGCGCAGGGCGAGGGCGCTTGGCACCTCGATCGCGCCAGCTTCGAGCGGCAGATGCGGGCCAAGCTGGATAACGACGCGATCGAGTGCCATCCGATCATCGTCACCATGCTGGTGCATCACTGCGATGGAGTCGTGCTCGAACTCGGCGATGGCCGCGTCGTGTTCGCCGACGCGGCCATCGATTGCAGCGGCCGCGCCGCGGTGTCGTCGGGAGCGGCCGCGGGGCGCCGCCGCACCGATCGGCTGGTCGCCGTGTGGCGCGTGCTCGACCTGTCGGACGATACCGAGCCCGCCGCGGCGACATTGATCGAAGCGGTGCCGCTGGGCTGGTGGTACATGGCCCCGTTGCCGGGCGACCGCATGATGCTCGGCCTATTCACCGACACCGATTTAGTGCCACCCGGCGCAGCGCAGGATGGCGCCACATGGACGGGGCTGGCAGCGTCGACGGTCGCGATCGCACCGCGGCTGCGCAGCCTCGGCCTCGATGTGTTGGCCGCACGTGAACCGCCCCAGGTCGCTCCCGCCGCGACCGTCACGGCCAGTCGTCTAATCGAGGGACGCATCCTGCGCGCCGGCGATGCCGCGGCCGCGCTCGATCCGCTCGGCGCCAACGGCCTCGCCACCGCGCTGTGGAGCGGCATGGCGGCCGCCGAGGCGGCGCTGACCTTGACTGATGGCGAGCCTGAACGCGCCGACGCCTATGAGCGCGATTACTTGCAAGGGATCGCGCAGCACCTCGTCAGCCAGCAGGCGATGTATGCCGCTGAGCCGCGCTTCGCAGATGCGCCGTTCTGGCAGCGCCGTCGTGCCGTCATATCCTCCCACCCTCAGAAGGAGACACTGCCATGACCAACTCTCTGCGCACGCTGCTTGCTGCCGCTGCGATTGCCGTTGCTGTGCCGGCGCTCGCGGCCGCCGAAACCAGCGCGGTGAAGATCATCGCGCCGACCGACAAGACGATCACACCGAGCGGCACCTGGAGCATCGGCGCCCGTGCCGGCGACTTCGTGTTCATCGGTGGCATGCGTGGCACCGACCGTGTCACTGGGACGATGGTCGACGGCGACGAGGCGCGGATCCGGCGGATGTTCGACAACATGCTGGCGGCGGCCGAAGCGGCCGGCGCCACCAAGGCTGATGCGGTGCGGCTCACCGTGTTCGTGACCGACGTCGCCAAGTACCGCCCGGTAGTCAACAAGGTGCAGAAGGACATCTGGGGCGATGGCCCGTATCCGCCGCGCACCGTGCTGCAGGTGCCGGCGCTCGACCAGGGCGACATCGCTGAAATCGATGGTACGTTCTACGCGCCTGCGAAGTAAGACCGCCGGCCTGCGGGCTGACGTTTGAACCGGCACGGGCCGTCGCGCGACTGGAAGGAAGCACGGTTTCCTTTCGGAGGCGCCGATGGCCCGGCCGCATTTTGCTCTCACGTCTGTTTTTCTGGCGAGTAGTGTCTCGCTCTCTGCTTTTGGGTTCAGTTTGCCGGCCCGCGCGCAGAGCGAGGACGCGGCGCAGAAATGTCAGCAGCCGATCAAGTCGGTGGAGGCGAGCCTCGCGGCATGCACGGCGGCGATCGACACCGGATCACTGAGCGGCAAGGCACTGGCCGGTGCCTACATCAAGCGGGGCTTCCTACGCACACGTCAACGCGATCTTGTGGGCGCCGAGGCTGATCTCGACGCGGCGATCAAGGCCAATCCGGACGCGGCGGACGCCTACACCACGCGCGCCAATTTCTGGAACGTCACCGGCAAGCCGGACCGCGCTCTGGCCGATGCCGATCAGGCGATCAAGCTCGATCCGAACCTGCCGCTGGCGCATTTCGTGCGCGGCAGCGCTGAACTGAAGCTCGGGCACGACGATCGCGCCATCGCGGACTATTCCCGCGCCATCGAGTTGCGGCCGAAAGAGAGTGGCGAGGTCTATGCGGTGCGCGGCTTTGCGTATCACCGCAAGGGCGACGACATTCGCGCAGTGGCCGATTACACCGAGGCGCTGAAAGCCGCGCCAGAAGACGTCGGCACGCTGCTCAATCGCGGCGATGCGCGGCGAAACCTGCGCGACACCGCCGGCGCAGCCGCCGATTATAGCGAGGCGATCAAGCTTGCCCCTGGCAACGCCGGTGGCTTCAAGGGGCGTGGCTTCATCCGGCTGCTGACGCAGGACACCGGAGGAGCGGTGGCCGATTTCACCGAGGCGATCCGGCTGTCGCCGAGCGAGAGCGGGCTGTATCTCAACCGCGCCTCGGCGCTCGGGCTGCAGAACCAGAGCCTTCTCGCGCTGGCCGACGAGGACACGGCAATCCGGCTCGAACCGCAGCATCCGCTCGCCTACGTCAATCGCGCTGAGACGCTGAAGCTGCTCGGCGACAAGGTTGCGGCGCGCGCGTCGGTGACCAAGGCGCTGCAGCTCGCACCTGGCTTTCCGCCGGCGGTCGAGGTGCTGAAGAAGCTCGGCGAGCCAAAGCGCAGCAAGGAGCCGTCATCCGAGGCAGCGCAGGAAGCCTATCGGCGCTGCACCTTCCCGGTGAGCGATCTCGGCCCGGGCGAGGAGGGCATCAAGCAGATCATCAAGGTCTGCACGCTGCTGGTCACTGCGCAGGGCGGCAGCGACGCCAGTCGCGCACTGGTGCATCTGCAGCGCGGCAGTATGTATCGCCGGCAGGGCGACTATCAGCACGCGCTGATCGATTTCAGCGAGTCGCTGCGCTACGATCCGGAATCGGCGCTGGCCTATACTGGCCGCGGCAACGCCTATCGTGGGCTGAAGCTGCTCGATCAGGCGCTCGCCGATCACACCGAAGCGATCCGGCTCGATCCGAAATACGCCACCGCCTACAACAATCGGGGCAACGTCTGGCGCGACAAGAACGATCTGGCCAAGGCGATCGCCGATTTTGACCGCGCGATCGCGATCAGCCCGAACTACGCGATGGCGTATTTCAACCGCGGCAACTCGCGGCTGGAGTCCGGCGACAAAGAAGGCGCGGTCGCCGACTTCCAGCAGACCGTCAAGCTCAGCCCGCAGTTCAAGGAAGCGGCCGAGCGGCTGCAGGAACTCGTCGTGAGGATGTAGCGACACCATGTACGGCGTGGGTCAATACCCTCGCGTTCGTGGCGTTTGTTGCTATCCTGGGACGTTCCGTCAGCGGCGCTGTTTGCGTCGCGATCCAATCTGATGAGCCATGCCATGGACCGTGAGTTCCTCGCCGATCTGTTCGCGCCGTTTGGTCCGGTGACGATCCGCCGGATGTTCTCGGGCTTCGGGGTCTCGGCGGACGGTGTGACCTTTGCGCTGGTGATCCGCGATGCGATCTATCTGCGCACCGATGCGGACGGCGCGGCGCGGTTCGAGGCCGAGGGCAGCCGGCCGTTTCGCTACGACACCCGCACCAAGACGGTGACGGTTGGCTCGTACTGGCTGCTGCCGGAGCGGCTGCTCGATGATCCGGACGAACTGGCGGAATGGGCTCGCAGCGCTCACGCCGCCGCCGAGCGCGCCGCGTTCAGCAAGGCATCGAAGACCCGGCGTGGACCGAAGGGGAAGACTGCCGCCGATAGTAGCAAGGCGCCGAAGCGAACCACGCCGGCGGCTGCTCGCAAGGTCAAGGCAGCCGTGAAGACGGCAGTTCCGGCGAAGAAGGCGAAGACCACAAAGTCAGCCGCAGCGAAGCGCAGCCGGGCTGCGCGCTGACGACGACGTCAGGCGACGGCGGCCTGCGTGATGCCGGCGAATTCCGGATCGGTCTCGCAGATCACCCGGTTGCGACCGTTGCGTTTGGCGGCGTAGAGGCAGGCGTCGGCGCGCTCGATCAGCGCTTCGGCATCGTCATTCGGCTTCAGCGTCGACACGCCCGCCGACAGCGTCACCCGGCCGAGGATCTCGCCGGTTGACTTCTTCTTCAGCTCCTTCGACATCACCAGCCTGCGGATGTTGTCGGCGACGATGATCGCCTGGCGCATCGGCGTGTTCGGCAGCACCACGGCGAATTCCTCGCCGCCGTAGCGCGCGGTGAAGTCCTGGCCCTTGATGCTCTGCTTCAGCGTCATGCCGACGAGCCGCAGCACCTGGTCGCCGGTGAGATGGCCGTAGGTGTCGTTGAACGACTTGAAGTGATCGATGTCCATCATCAGCAGCGACAGTGGCTGCTGGCTGGCGCCGGCGTTGCCGATCGCCTCCTGGACGGTGCGGTCGAAATGCTTGCGGTTGCCGAGGCCGGTGAGGGGGTCGGTGAGGCTCTCGGCGCGGATCGCATCGAGGCTGACCTGGAGATTGGCGATCTCCTGCTTGGAGGTCGACAGCCGCTCTTCCAGCGCGCTGTTGGCCTGCTGCATCTCGCGGGTGGTAACGACCAGACGCTCGACGATCGCTTTGATCTGATCGTGGTCGGTCGCCAGCGACAGCTTCTGGCTTTCGCCGCGCAGATCGTCGCCGAAGCTGGCGGTGTTGCCGAGCGTCTCGGCGAGCAGCGCCATGATGTCGTCGATCTCGTTGGCGACGCGGGCGCCGATCCGGTCGATCCGGTCGGTGGTGCGGCCTTGCGTGAGGTAGGTATCGTGCAACTGATCGAGGTCGGCGTCGGTGAGGTTGCCGCGCTCCGCCAGCGTGTCGTTGATCGCCTTGTTCAGCTCGGGATTATGGCCGGTGGCGTAGACGTACCAGATCTCGTAATTGCGCGGCACGGCGCCTTGGCGGAGGGTCTTGATCTGGGAGAGGGCCACCTCGGCATAGGCCATGGTGCGGTCATGGTCGTCCTGCAGCGCGGCCACGAGCCACCCTCCGATCAGGCGTTTTCAACGCTTGTTTGAAACGGTGTAAGGTTACGGCGCGGGTGGTGAAGGCCTCGTAAACACCGCCCAATCGCCCATCAGCCCCGCGCGCGCACCGGGCGCAACAGAAACGCCGGCAAATGCGAATGATCCCCCGGCTCCGACGAGGTGTCGCGAGCGGGAGGGGGGGAGCCGAAGGAGGCGTGGGCGGTGGGGGGCGCTGTGGTGCCTGTGGTGCTTGCGGGGCTGCGGGGCTCGCGGCGCGGCTTGCGCTCGCGCTGTTCGCGCGGCTCGCGGCGCGGTTCGCGTTGACGGGCTTCCGGCGCGGCGCGGCGGGAGCGTGACGGACGCTCGGCCTCGGCCTCGGTGCTGGCAGCCTCGCTCTCGACCGACGGCCCGACTTCGGCCCGCGAGATCGCCTGGCCGATCAGCTTCTCGACCGCGGCCATCGACTTCTGGTCGGACGGCGCGACGATCGTCACCGCGGTGCCGGTGCGGCCGGCGCGGCCGGTGCGGCCGATCCGATGCACGTAGTCGTCGGGGTGATGCGGAACATCGAAGTTGAAGACGTGGCTCACTTCCGGAATATCGAGGCCGCGAGCGGCGACGTCGGAAGCGACCAGGATCGGCAGGTCACCTTTGCGGAACGCTTCGAGCGCGGCCGTCCGCGCGGTCTGGTCCATGTCGCCGTGCAGCGCGCCGACGCTGAAGCCGTGGCGCTGCAGCGACTTCGCGAGCAGCGCCACTTCGCGCTTCCGGTTGCAGAAGATGATCGCGTTCTTGAGGTCGGTGGCGCCGCGGATCAGCCGGCGCAGCGTCTCGCGCTTCTCGTGCGGCTCGCGGCCGCACGGCACCTGCGACTGGGTCACCGTCACCGCGGTGGAGGCCGGCTTGCTGACCTCGATCTTTTCGGGATTGTGCAGGAAGGTCTCGGTGATGCGCCGGATTTCGGTCGGCATCGTCGCGGTGAAGAACAGGGTCTGCCGGGTAAAGGGAACCAGCTTGCAGATCCGCTCGATGTCCGGGATGAAGCCCATGTCGAGCATCCGGTCGGCTTCGTCGATGATCAGCATCTCGACGCCGGTGAGCAGCAGGCCGCCGCGTTCGGTGTGGTCGAGCAGGCGGCCCGGGGTGGCGATCAGGACATCCACGCCGCGGGTGAGCTTGAGGTCCTGGTCACCGAACGAGACACCGCCGATCAGCAGGGCGACGTTGAGCTTCTGTCCGGCGCCGTATTTGTCGAACTGCTCTTTGACCTGGGCGGCGAGTTCGCGGGTCGGTTCGAGGATCAGTGTGCGGGGCATGCGAGCCCGGGCGCGGCCCTTTTCCAGCATCGTCAGCATCGGCAGCACGAACGCGGCGGTCTTACCGGTGCCGGTCTGGGCGATGCCGAGGACGTCCTTGCGGGCGAGGACGTGGGGGATCGCCTGCTGCTGAATGGGAGTGGGCGAAACGTAACCGGCGGCGGCGACGGCGGCTTGGACTTTCTCGGAAAGTCCCAGATTGGAAAAAGACATCGAGCCTCTGTTGTCGGGGCGCGGCCTGGTTCTAACACCTTCGGCCGGAACTCGGGGGGCACGCCACTAAATCGAACCGCCGCATGGATTCTTCGGAAATCACTGTCGCGCTCAACCCCGGAGCGGCTAGCAATCGTGCACGGGGAAGTCGGATCGCGGACAGGCGGCTCAATCTGGGTATCACTTGACGCAATACCGAGCCGCATTACGGGCGGAACATAGGCCTGAATCGGCCAAAGTCAATGCGCCGGCGCATGAAACGGCTGAATTAGCTTAATGTTTTTGCGTCTCGGGGCCTCGATTGGGGCGGCAGCGGCGCAGCGTTTCGGTCGGAGATTCGCCGAAAGCCTCTCGATAGTCCTGGGAGAAGCGGCTCGGGTTGGCGAACCCGCAACGGAGCGCGACACCGATCAGCGTGGTGGCGGCGCCAGTCTCCAGCAGCCGCTTGGCGTGGTTGAGCTTGGCGCGCTTGACGTAAGCCGATGGCGAGTAGCCGCGATGCTTGAGGAAGGCGCGGGTGAGGGTCGAGATGCTGACGCCGGCAATCCGTGCGATGTCCTCGATGCTGATGTCTTCGTCGCGGTGGCTCTCGACGTAGTGCTCCGCCGTCCGCACGTAGCGCGGCACGTCGTCGTTCACCGCGTTGGCGTTCTCCAGCAGGTGGCCTAGATTGTGCCGGCTGCAATACAGCAGCGCAGTGATGCAGGATTGCTCCAGATGGAGCAGCACGTTCTTCGGCCAGACCGAGTAGCTGGAGTCGAGCCGTGAGGCGAGCAGCGTCGCCAGATCTCTGAAGCCGAGATAGCGCGGCTCCTCATTGGCGATCGCCGGCTCGAACAGGATCGGCTGCCGAGGCTTGAAACCCACCAGCGCAGCGATCGCGCGCTCGAGCACCCGCTGCGGCATCCGCAGCAGCAATTGCCGCGAGTTCTGTCCGAATTCGAGCTGGGCACTCACCCCTGGCGAACAAATACAAGCTGAACCTTGCGACAGTTCGACGCGGCGCGCGCCGCTGGAGAGTAACGCGTCACCCTGGAGGGAAAGATGCACCAGGGCGATCTCGCGCTCGGGGATCACCAGCCGGGTCGCACCGGAGCTATGGACGAAATACAAGCCGATATGCGGCAGCTCGGCGAGGTTGGTCCGCATGAAGAAGCCGCTGGGATTCGAGACGATCATGTCGACGCCATAGCGCCGCAGGATGTCTCTCGCTTCGATCGGATCTTGGCTCCGCACCAGCGGAAAATCCTGCAGTAACTCCCGATCCAAATCTGAAACGATGTCTTCCGAATTCATCTGACGCTCACGCTGACTCCAGTTGATGGTCTCGTTATTTCGACCGTTGTGACAGCTTTGTCGACCCATCTCCTGGTTTTGTCCTAACTGACCGAATTTGTACTTACTGGCGCTTAGTAGCCTCCTGATACAGCCGATGATCGATGTTGTGTGTTTGGAGCACCACCGTTGGAATGCCGGTAGCTTTGATCAATTCACGCATCGCACGACGATGTCGTGAGGAGGTGAATTTATCGAAAGCCGGCACCGTCGGCGCTAGCAACATCGGCCAATGCGCGAACGTTTGGTGCGACGGGTCGGCACATTAAGGGTTGGGGTACCTGCTATGCAGCTTTCGAACGTCAAATTGCTCTACAAGATCATCGGCTGTTTCTTATTGCTCAGTGTCGTCGTCGGATTTGGAATCTGGTTCTCCGCTTCGAAGATGGAGGAAATCGATCGGACCTATGCGGCAATGCTCGAGAATGAAGTTCAGGGGATGAAAGCCAACTTCCGCGCCAACGCCCGCTTGTACAATTTCGGTCGGATGTCGTGGCGGATCATCGCCGAAACCGATATGGCCGAAATGCAGAAGCTCAGCCGGGAAATTGCGGCCAACCACAAGGAATTTAGCGATTTCGTCGCGCAGGCGAAAAAGGGCTTGCCGCAATTTGCCGCGGACTTCGATCGGATCGATCGGATGTTCGACGACATGATGACGAAGGACTACCCCCCGCTGGAGCAGGCCACAATGGCCAACAACAACGAGCTTGCGGTTCGTCTCGCCAAAGACCTGGCCAAGCACAATCAAGACGTGCGTGATGTGCAGTTTACAATCAGCAATCGGCTCGACAAAGAGCTGAGCGACCGCTCGCATGCGGCCTCAGCCGAGGTTGCCAGCACGATCAAGCTGACGATTCTGGTAGTCGGCGGTGGCTTCCTGGCGGTACTGGCACTGGCGTTTGCGATCGTGCAGTTCGGCATCGCTCGTCCGATCGGTCGGCTTGTTGGCGATCTGCAGGAGATGGCGCGTGGTCACGACGTCGAGGTGTCGGGCACCGAGCGCGGCGACGAGATCGGCCAGACCGCGAACGCGGTCAACGACATCAAGCTGATGCTCGCCGAGAAGGCACGGCAGGAGGCGGCGGGTAAAGCCGAGCAGGACCGCATCATCGCCGCCCAGCGCAAGCAGGAGATGGAGAAGCTCGCTCACCATTTCGAAGCGGCGGTGGGCGAGGTGATCCGCGCGGTGTCGTCGGCTTCGACCGAACTGGAAGCATCGGCGACGACGCTGACGTCCAGCGCACAGCGCGCGCAGGAAGTCACGACGTCCGTTGCTGCAGCATCCGAACAGGCGTCGGCGAACGTGCAGTCGGTGGCGTCGGCGACCGAGGAGATGGCCTCGTCGGTCACCGAGATCAGCCGGCAGGTTCAGGACTCTGCGCGCATTGCCCATGAGGCGGTAACTCAGGCGCAACGCACCAACGAACGCGTCGGCGAACTGTCGCAGGCGGCGACGCGGATCGGCGATGTCGTCGAACTGATCAATACCATCGCCGGCCAGACCAATCTGCTGGCACTCAACGCGACCATCGAAGCGGCGCGCGCCGGGGAGGCGGGACGCGGCTTTGCGGTGGTGGCGGCGGAAGTGAAGGCGCTCGCCGAGCAGACCGCCAAGGCGACCGGCGAGATCAGTCAGCACATCGGCGGCATCCAGGCTGCAACCCACGAGTCGGTGAACGCGATCCGCGAGATCGGCTCCACGATTTCGAAGATGTCGGAGATCGCATCGACGATCGCCTCGGCGGTGGAAGAGCAGGGCGCGGCGACGCAGGAGATCTCGCGCAACGTCCAGCAGGCGGCGATGGGCACGCAGCAGGTCTCGGCCAGCGTGGTCGACGTGCAGCGCGGCGCCAACGAGACCGGCTCGGCATCGACGCAGGTGTTGTCGGCGGCGCAGTCGCTCGCCAACGACAGCAACCGGCTGAGGATGGAAGTCGGCAAATTCCTCGAAACCGTCCGCGCCGCGTAAGCGGTCGCCGCTCTTTGCCGACAACCAGTTGCCCCGGGTGTGGACTTTCAAAAGGTCCGCACCACCCGGCCGGATCGTGGCCGCCATCGACGTCCTTTTCGGTTGAACCGTGCTCGGGTTCTGACCGACTATGGCGCAGGCGGACGCGATCCGGCCGCCTCGCTTTGAGGGACTAGAATGCGATCGATCGGAAGGGCCTGTACGCGGCACGGAGCTGCACTCTTCGCGGCCGTCGCCTGTGTGCTTGCGCTGCTGGTCGCCGGCCCCGCATCGGCTGCGAAGCGGGTGGCGCTGGTGATCGGCAACGACGATTACCGCAACGTCCCCAGGCTGCAGAAGGCGGTGAACGACGCGCGCACCATTGGCGATGCGTTGAAGACGCTCGGCTTCCAGGTGATGGTCGCTGAAAACCAGACCCGCGCCGCGTTCAGCCAGAGCCAGCTGGCGTTCGACACCACCATCGAACCCGGCGACACCGCGTTCTTCTTCTACGCCGGCCATGGCTTCGAGATCGCGGGGCAGAACTACCTGCTGCCGATCGACGTGCCGGCTGCCACTGAAGGCCAGGAAGAACTGGTGCGTGATGCTTCGATCATGGCGGACCGCATCATCGACCGGCTGCAGAACCGCGGCGCGCGCACCGCCATCCTGGTGCTCGACGCCTGCCGCAACAATCCGTTCGAGCGCCGCGGCGTGCGTGCGCTGGCCGGGCGCGGCGGGCTGGCACCGATGACGACGCTGCCTGAAGGCGTGTTCTCGATCTTCTCGGCCGGTCCGCGGCAGACTGCGCTCGACCGGTTGTCCGACACCGACAGCAATCCGAACTCGGTGTTCACCCGGGTGTTCGTGAAGCAGTTGCTCGATCCCGGCGAAAACCTGGTGCAGGTCGCGCAGCGCACGCGGCGCGCCGTCAGCGAGATGGCCGACACCGTCGGCCACAAACAGGTCCCGGTGTATTTCGACCAGATGGTCGACGACGTCTTCCTGAACGGTCGGCCGCAGCCAAGCGCCGCCGCGACGGAGCCTTCGCAGAAGGTCGCTGCTCTGCCACCGGTGGCACCGCTGAAACCGCCGGCTTTGGAAGCGCTGAACGCGCCGATCGCCAGCTTCTCCCGGCACAATGGCGGCTGGACGGTGTCGTTCTCGATCGCTGATCCGACGCTCGGCATCTCGTGGCGGATGGGCGAGGGCGCGTTCCGCGAAACCGGCTTCATGGACGCGCTCGATCCCCGCACTCGCAAGCGGATGCCGAACCCGTCGATCCAGCTTCCCGCGGATGCGCCGGCCGGCACCATCGAGCTGCGCTACATCGACGCGCAGGGCGAGATGCAGGGGCCGTTCCCGATCAAGTTCGAACCGGAGGCGGCACTGATCCGCGATCAGCGCAAGATTCTCGATATGACGGCGACGAGCTGGCTGTCGTTCCGCGAGTACAATGGCCTGCTGGTGTACTACACGCACCTGATGTCCTACCGCTGCGCGATCCGGGAAATCCGGATCGGGATCGACAGCGCGGTGCCCGACAAGGTGCTGAAGATGCCGCCCTGCGACATGCGCGATCCGATCGCGATCCCGAGCAGCGCGCAGCCGTATCTGAAGCTGGCGCCGAACGTGACGTCGGTCTCGGTGGAGCTGACTTACCGCGATGGCAGCGTGTCGGAGATCAAGACGTTCCGGCGGTGAGGTGCGTGTCGCAGTTCGATCGGTCGGGGGCTCGGCCAGAATAGTACCGGTCCGTCATGACGCGTCCTTCGCCTCGATCAGTGCGCGAACGCGCTCGGCCACCTGCGGCGAGGCAGGATTGTAGACGATCATGCCGAGCTCGGGGCGCCCCTCGACCGCGAAGGACGAGAACTCCAGGTCCAGACGACCGGCCTCGGGGTGTTTGATGCACTTGACGCCTTCGCCATGCGCGACGACGTCGTTGTCCTGCCACAGCGCGGCGAATTCGGTGCTGAGCCGGCACAGCTCATCCACCAGCCGGGAGACCTCTTCAGTACCGGCGGCGCCGGCGCGGGCCACGTCGGCACGGAACGCGCCGACGACGAAGCGCGCCACGCTGCTCCAGTCCTCTTGCCGGGCCCGCTTGCGAGCATTGCCGAACAGCAGGCGCAGGATGTTGCGTTGCTCGCGCGGCAGCTTGCTGTAGTCCGTGAGCAGCGCCGCGGCGGCCTTGTTCCAGCCGACGACGTCCCAGGTTGCGGTCTTGATAATGGCCGGACTGAGCGGCATCGCATCCAGCACCCGCTGCAATCGCGGCGAGATGCCGTCGGCAGGCGTGTATCGCACTTCCGGCGGCCGGCCGAGGCCGAGCATGAACAGATGCTCCCGCTCGGGTTCGGTCAGCATCAGGCCCTTGGCGATGCGATCGAGCACCGCGGCCGACGGCGCGCCGCCGCGGCCCTGTTCGAGCCACGTGTACCAAGTGGGGCTGATATTGGCGCGCTGCGCCACTTCCTCGCGCCGCAGTCCAGGCGTGCGACGCCGGCCGACGGCGAAACCGAGGGCGGCCGGGTCGAGTCGCGTCCGGCGGCTGCGCAGGTAGGAACCGAGCGCGTTCTGATCAGGAGTCACGTCTGATCCTGTTGATCGTTATACCAGGATAATGTCACGACTTTAACAGGTTTAGACATACCGCCAGATTTGCCGCCGAACAAACTCGGAGGTGTCTGATGCGTGTCTTCCTCACTGGTGCGACCGGCTTCGTCGGTTCGCACGTCCTCAAAGAACTGCTTTCCGCCGGCCATCAGGTGACCGGGCTGACCCGCTCCGATGCGGGCGAGCGTTGGCTGGCTTGGGCAGGCGCCAGCGTTCATCGCGGCACGCTGGAAGATGCCGGCAGTCTGGCGCGCGGGGCCGAGCAGGCGGATGCCGTGATCCACACGGCGTTCGATCACACCTTCTCGCGCTATCTCGAGAATTGCGCCAAGGACGCGCGCGTGATCAGCGCGATGGCGGAGGTGCTGAAGGGCTCGAACCGGCCGCTGATTATTACGTCGGCGACCGGCATCGGCGCCCCGGGGGCCGGTCTGCCGGCCGTGGAGGAGGTGGTCGACTGGGCTCATGCTTTGCCGCGGATCGCCAGCGAGCGCGCCGGCCGGGAGGCCGCCGACAAGGGCGTCTCGGTTGCGGTGGTGCGGCTGCCGCAGGTGCACGACACCGAAAAGCAGGGCCTGATCTCGCCACTGATCGACATCGGCCGGGCCAAGGGCGTGTCGGCCTATGTGGGCGACGGCAGCAACCATTGGTCGGCGGTCCATATCGACGATGCCGCGCGCCTGTATCGGCTCGCTCTCGAACATCACGAGGCCGGCGCCCGCTATCATGCGGTCGCCGAGGAAGGCGTCAGTATGCGCCAAATCGCAGAGACGATCGGCGCAGGTCTCGGCGTTCCGGTGGTCGCTTTGCAAGCCGATGAGGCGGTCGGTCACTTCGGCTGGCTGGCGCCGTTCATGGCGATGGACATGCGGGCGTCGAGCGCGGCAACGCGTCGCCGGTTGAACTGGACACCGACCGGCCCCGACCTGCTCACCGATCTAAAGGCGATGGATTATCGCAAGCTGCGCACGGCGAGCTGACGTTGGTGAGGCGGCCGCTTGCCACGTGCCGTCTCACGCCTTGCGCGAGATGAAGATCAGCAGCAGCCCGCCGAACGCGGTCGAGGCGCCGTACCACATCCACTGCGACTGGTTGATCATGAAGCTCTGGGCCGGCCATTGAATGAGGCCGGCACCTTGGCCGGTCCAAACCAGACCCACGAGCAGGGCGATGACGCCGATGACGAGAAACAGTGTGCGCATCGACGAATTAGGCACGGTTTGGCCGGCATGTTCAAGCAGGATCGCGCGGTTTGATGCGGGGTGTGGGTCGGCGCGCGCGAGCAGATTGCTGCAGCATTGATGATTGCTGCAGCAATGACGGAGGGCCTTGGGCCCGCCCGCAGGGTCAGCGCAGTGACCGGCTAATGCGTGTGACGATCGCGTCCCATTTGCGCTTCTCGGCCGCCGGATAGTTGATCAGCACGCAATGCATCACGCCCGCCGCACGATTGCAGCGATTGTACCAGATGCGATCGTCACGGATGCTGGAGACGCCGAAGAACCGCGGGGTGACGCGGCGATAGATGATGCCCGACGGCGGCTTGCGCGCAGCCAGGAAGGCGGCCGGGGAGGCGCCGTCGGGATTGGGCACCGCCTGCACGGTGAGATCGGCACGGCCGTCGGCCGAGACGAACCGCCGGCCGGGGCCGTCCGGCGCCGGCCCGCCGTCCTCACTGAAGATCGCGCGCGGCACGTCGGCGGCCGCCGAGCCCGCGGCGACGTTGTAGCGCTGCCAGTCGAGCGTGCGGGGCTGGGCGTTGGTCAGGTCAGGGACCAGGACGATTGCGGCGGTGATCAGAAGCGCGTGTCGTGTCATCAGCGGTCTCCGGCAATCGCTGCAAACGCCGCTGCGACATCAAGGTTGCGAAGGCAAAAGGTCAGGCAGCCTGCCGCAGCTTCGCCAACTGCTCAAGCCGAGCGGCTTGAGGTTCGCCGTTTGCCGTAGTATGAATTTGCCATGATCCGGTCATGGCGCAATGCTGCCACCCGGAAGTTATGGGACGGCAGCCGGTTCGACCAATTCCGCGGCCTTGATGTCGAGGCCGCGATCGATCTGTTGCTGGCTTTGAATGCCGCCAAGTCGCTGCAAGATCTCAATCCTCTACAGAGCGTAGGATTACACAAACTCAAGGGCGTGCGCAGGAACCAATGGGCGATGACGGTCAACGACCGGTGGCGGATTTGTTTCGAGTTTCGCAAAGGTGATGCGTTCGAAGTCGAGATCGTCGACTATCACAAAGGGTGAAAAGAGGACGACCATGACTCCTGTTTCCCATCCCGGCCGGCTGCTGAAGCGAGAACTGGCGGCGCGGAAACTCAGCGCCAACCGGCTGGCGCTGGACATCGGCGTTCCGTCTGGACGGATCACCGACATTCTCAACGGTCGTCGGTCGATTACTGCGGATACCGCGGTGCGGCTGGGTCGTTATTTCGGAAATGCTCCGCAGTTCTGGCTCGATCTGCAGAGCCAGTACGACATCGCCGTCATCGAGCGTGACAAGGGCGCGGAGATCGACCGTCAGGTGCGGCCGGCGGACGCCGCCTGACCGATCGAGTCCTCACACGTCCAGCAGCTCGTCGCTGGCGAATTCGGCCTTTTCGGAGATGAAGGCGAACCGCGCCTCCGCCTTGGTGCCCATCAGTCGCTCGACCGAATTGGCGGTGCCGTCGCGGTCGTCGGGGAGCAGCACCACGCGTAGCATGGTCCGCTTGGCCGGATCCATCGTGGTTTCCTTGAGCTGCGCCGGCATCATCTCGCCGAGGCCTTTGAAGCGGCCGACTTCGACCTTGGCGTTGGCGTTGAACTCCTTCTTCAGCAGCTCTTCCTTGTGGGCGTCGTCGCGCGCGTACACCGTCTTGGCGCCGTGGGTCAGGCGGTACAGCGGCGGCACCGCGAGATAGAGGTGGCCCTCGTCGATCAGCTTCGGCATCTGCCGATAGAAGAAGGTGATCAGCAGCGAGGCGATGTGGGCGCCGTCGACGTCGGCGTCGGTCATGATGATGATGCGCGAATAGCGCAGATCTTCCTCGCGGTAGTTCACCCCGGTGCTGACACCGAGCGCCTGGATCAGGTCCGACAGCTGGGCGTTCGCCACCACCTTGTCCTTGCCGGCGGAGGCGACGTTGAGGATTTTGCCGCGCAGCGGCAGTACCGCCTGGGTCGAACGGTCGCGCGCCTGCTTGGCGCTGCCGCCGGCCGAGTCGCCCTCGACGATGAACAGTTCGGAGCCTTCGGCCGCGGTCGAGGTGCAGTCGGCCAGCTTGCCCGGCAGCCGCAGCTTCTTCACCGCGGTCTTGCGCGAGATTTCCTTTTCCTGGCGGCGGCGCAGCCGCTCCTCGGCGCGTTCGATGACGAAATCGAGCAGCTTGTTGGCCTGGACCGGATTGCCGGACAGCCAGTGGTCGAACGGGTCCTTGATCGCCTGTTCGACGATCTTTTGCGCCTCGGCGGTGGCGAGGCGGTCCTTGGTCTGGCCCTGGAATTCGGGTTCGCGCACGAACACGCTGAGCATGATCGCAGCACCGACCATCACGTCTTCGGAGGTGATCGAGGAGGCGCGTTTGCCCTGGCCGGCACGCTCGGCGTGGTCCTTCAGACCGCGGAGCAGGGCGCTGCGCAAGCCCGACTCGTGGGTGCCGCCATCGGGTGTCGGGACGGTGTTGCAGTAGGACGACAGGAAGCCGTCGGCATCGGCCGTCCAGGCCACCGCCCATTCGCAGGCGCCGTGCGCGCCATTGCGACCGGATTTGCCGGCGAAGATGTCCGGGTGCACCAGCGTGTCGTTGTGGATCGCCGCGCCGAGGAAGTCCTTCAGGCCACCCGGAAAATGGAATTCATCCTCGGCCGGAACGTCCTCGATGCCCTTCAGCAGTTCCGGATCGCACTTCCAGCGGATCTTCACGCCGCCGAACAGATACGCCTTCGACCGCGCCATCTTGAACAGCCGCTGCGGCTTGAACGCCGCCTTGGCGCCGAAGATGTCAGTGTCCGGCTTGAAGCGGACGCGGGTGCCGCGGCGGTTGTTGACCTTGCCGAGGCTCTCCAGCTTGCCCTTGGGGTGGCCGCGCTCGAACACCATCCGGTGGAGCTGCTGGCCGCGCGCCACTTCGACTTCAAGACGCGACGACAACGCATTGACGACGCTGACGCCGACGCCGTGCAGACCGCCCGAGGTCTCGTACACCTTGCTGTCGAACTTGCCGCCGGCGTGCAGCGTGCACATGATCACTTCGAGCGCCGACTTCTTCGGAAATTTCGGATGCGGATCAACGGGAATGCCGCGTCCGTTATCAGAGACGGTGAGGAAGCCGTCGGCCGTCAGCTCGACCTCGATGAAGGTGGCGTGGCCAGCCAGCGCCTCGTCCATCGAGTTGTCGATCACCTCGGCGAACAGATGGTGCAGCGCCTTCTCGTCGGTGCCGCCGATATACATGCCGGGCCGGCGCCGGACCGGCTCAAGCCCCTCCAGAACCTCGATGTCCGCGGCGGTATAACCATCCTCGGCGCCGCTCGGCTTGGCCGGCGCCTTGGGCGCAGCAGACTTCGGCGCCCCTTCGAACAGGTCGTTGCCGGATTTCGATTTCGAGCTTGCCTTCAATGCCTTGGCCATGAGTCCTGGAGTCTGTTCTGATGTCGTGCGAACGGCTGAGGCCGTACGAATCGCTGTGTTGCACTATGCCATGGAAGGGCTGCGGGTGTGACGCTGGGTCGAGACCCGGCCGGCGCGAGCTGCCGACGCGGGCAGGGGCCAGATGCACGAACGCGGGCTTGCATCCACACCATTCGGGTCTGGTCGACCATTGCGAGAGCCATATAGGCGGCCCCGGCGGGGTTGGATAGAGCCCGGGTGCTTGGGGAATTCTGTACCGTGAGATACCCAAGCACCGGCAAAGGCTTGCCTTCGATCAATCATCGCGCTGAGGCGTCAGGTCGCGCCGGCCGGCCGCATTGCGGCCATGCGGGTCTGGTCCGGAAGGGCGTGTCGCATGTTGGACCTGCCATGGTCCGTGCTATTGCGACAGCTATATGAAAGGTCGCGTCGGGGGACGGCGGCCACCTGAAAGACCATGGAAGCCTATATCCACGACATTGCCGAGTTCGTCCGCCAGCATGAGGCGTGGGCCGCGCCCGTGGTCCTGGCGCTGGCGTTCGGGGAGTCGCTGGCGTTCGTTTCGCTGCTGATCCCAGCCTGGGGCGCGCTGGTCGCGATTGGGGCGCTGATCGGGGTGTCCGGCCTGAGCTTCTGGCCGGTGTGGATCGCCGGCGGCGTCGGCGCCGCGCTCGGCGACTGGGTCTCGTATTGGTTCGGCTACCGCTACAAGGACAACGTGGCTCAGATCTGGCCGCTGTCGAAGTATCCCGGGCTGCTGCGGCGGGGCGAGGACTTCGTCCGCAAATGGGGCGTCCCCAGCATCTTCATCGGCCGGTTCTTCGGGCCGCTGCGCGCCTCGGTGCCGCTCGCGGCGGGAATCTTCGAGATGCCATTCTGGCCGTTCCAGATTGCCAATGTGGTGTCGGCCTTGGTGTGGTCGGCGGTGCTGCTGCTGTTCGGAGACGGTCTGTCGATCGGGCTCGGCTGGATCCTGCGGTCGGTCTGACGTCGCCGATCAAATGCGCGTCATGACGTGATCGCGCCATGAGTTGCGGCTTAGACTGCGCCGCAAATCACCAGCGAGGACACCCATGGATCTGACCCGACGTCACGCCCTCACTGCGACCGCCGCGCTGGCGGCGGCGCCGCTGCTGCGCAGCGCGCCCGCCCAGGCGGCGGCGCCGGTCGCCGACAAGCAGGCGCCGAGCTACTACCGCTACCGGGTCGGCGACGCTCAGGTGAACGTGGTGTCCGACGGCATCAGCACCTTCCCGCTGTCCGACGGCTTCGTGCTCAACGTCATGAAGGACGAAGTCGGCGAGGCGCTGGAAGCCGCGTTCCTGCCGAAGGACAAGGTCTCGATCCAGTTCGCGCCGCTGGTGATCAATACGGGCGGCAAGCTGGTGGTGCTCGACACCGGCAACGGCCCCGGCGCGTTCGCGTCGAGCAAGGGCAATGTCGGCCAGTTCGCCGGCAACATGGCGGCCGCGGGGTTTGATGCGAAGGCGGTCGACCTGGTGGTGATCTCGCATTTCCACGGCGACCATATCAACGGCCTGCTCGATGCGTCGGGCAAGCCGGCGTTTCCGAACGCCGAGGTGCTGGTGCCGGCCGCGGAGTGGAAATACTTCATGGACGATGGCGAGATGAGCCGCGCGCCGTCGGGCCGGATGCAGAGCGTGTTTCAGACCGTGCGAAAGGTGTTCGACACCGGGCTCAACAAGAAGGTCACGCCCTACGAGTGGGGCAAGGACGTCGCGCCGGGTCTGCTCGCCGTCGAGACCCGCGGCCACACCCCGGGCCACACCTCATTCGTGCTGTCGTCCGGCGGCGACAAGGTGTTCATCCAGTCCGACGTCACCAATGTGCCGGCGCTGTTCGTCACCCATCCGGGCTGGCACCTGATGTTCGATCAGGATCCGGCGATGGCGGAAACCACCCGTCGCAAGACCTACGACATGCTCGCCGCCGAGAAGATGCGGGTGCAGGGCTTCCACTTCCCATTCCCGGCGATGGGCCACATTGAAAAGACCGCCGACGGCTACCGCATGGTGCCGGCGCCGTGGAACCCGGTGATCTGAGACCGTCCCCGATCCTTGGCGTCTCGTGATTGCGCGCGCAGCGAAGCAATCCAGCCCCTGAACTGAGCAGGATTGCTTCGTCGCGGAGCCTGTGCTCGGACGGCGCGAAGCGCCGATCCGGGCGCTCCTCGCAATGACCGCGTGTCAGGCCGCGAGCCGCGGGGCGAGGTGGCGGATCAACGCGACGCCCTCCGGCGGCGGCTTCTGCTCGACCCGGCGATACACCCGGCCGTCGCGGGTGCGGGTCATCAGGCCGGTGTCGCACATCATGCGGCGCAGCAGCGCGTGATCGCCGAAGCCGTGATGGCCGAGCAGCAGCTCGTTGAACTGCTTCTCGCTCAACTCGCGCCCCGCCGGCACGCGCGACCACATCACCCATAGGCAGAGCAGGCGGTGGCTGGCCTTCTTCGGCCACCGGGTGAGAACGCCGCTCGCATCGAAGTAACGCGTCGCCTGCGCGACCTTCTGCAGATCGGCGACCGGCTCCGGTTCGGGCTGGCGTTGCAGCCGCTCCTCGGCGTCGAACTGGGCGCGGAAGTGCTGGAAGTTGCGATAGCCGGCCGAGCGCGCCAGCAGGTTCAGCATCTCGACATGGCCGAGCTTGTGGCCTTGCGCGTCGAGCTCGCGGTTGAGCACACGCGCCAGCGCGGAGACATCCTGGGTGGCGAACGGGAAAGCAGTTCTGGTCATGACCTCATCCTCGATCGTGCCGAACGATGAATGTCGTTGGTCGCTGACTTACGACGGCGGCACGGGACAAGTGTCTGCCGATCGAGGAAACAGGCAGGTTTAGCTTCCCCGAGGGGACAGCGACGCCTTGGTGAACTGCCGACCAGTGCGCGGGGAAATACAGCCCAACAGCGCGATTTGCAAGCTGTGCGTGCGGCGCTCGTCATGATCGCGACCGAGATCCGCGCGCAGCGCGGGTTGACCGGGTGCGTAACCGCTCCTATCAATCGCGCCATGCTCAACGCGCTCACCACCGCCAAAGTCCGCCGCCGCATTCCCGCGGCATGGGCTGACGCGCGCGTCTGACAGCGTCGTCCCTGCCGCCGGTTACGGTCCGCGGCAGGTGAGCTTCAAATCCCCTTACGCGCAATCGATCCGGCGGCTCCCGTTCAAACCAGGAGCTCTTAGCCATGTATGCGCCACCCCAATTCAAGCCCGATCGGTCCGCCTGCCTTGCGTTCGCGGCGGCGCGCGGTTTCGGCCTCGCTTGCGCCCATGACGCCGCCGGGCCGATCGCTTCCCCGCTGCCGTTCGCGATCCAATACGCCAGCGACGGCACCCCGCTGTTGTCGTTCCACATCGCGCGCAACAATCCGCTGGCGCGCTGCGCCGACGCCCGCACCCCGTGGCTGATGGCGGTGACCGCCGGTCATGCCTATGTGTCGGCCGACTGGTACGCTTCGCCGGACCAGGTACCGACCTGGCTGTATCGCAGCGTGCAGCTGACCGGGCCGGCCGCGGTGATGTCGGCCAGCGAATTGGACGCGCAGCTCGACGACGTCAGCGCCGTGTTCGAAAGCGCGCTGGCGCCGAAGCGGCCGTGGACCATGGCCAAGATGGCGGCCGGCCGGCGCAATGCGATGAAACAGGCGATCGTCGGGGTGATGATGCGGGTGGACGCGGTGACGGGCAGCTTCAAGCTCAACCAGCACAAGTCCGACGCCGATCACGTCGCAGTCGCCGCCGCGCTGGCGCGCCAGCCCGACGCCGGCTCGCAGGAAATCGCCGCCGAGATGGTCGCGCTGCGGCCGCATCTGGATTACACCGTGCCGGCATTCGCCGGCGAACCCGCTTGATCAAGGAACTCCACATGACCCTGACCGACAGCACCATCCCAAGCCAAGCGAAGGCTGCGAGTGGCAAACCGGTGGTGTTCATCGACGGTGCCGCCGGGACCACGGGCCTCGGCATCCGCGAGCGGCTGGCCCGTCACGGCCAGGTCACCGTGAAGGACATCCCGGACGACAAGCGCAAGGATCCCGGCGCCAAGCGCGCGCTGATGGCCGAGGTCGATCTCGTCATCCTGTGCCTGCCGGACGAGGCCGCCAAGGAGACCGTGGCGCTGATCGACGACCTCGGCGCCGCGGGCCCGAAGGTGCTCGACGCCTCGACCGCGTTCCGCGTCGCGCCGGACTGGGTCTATGGCTTCGCCGAGCTGGCGCCGGATCAGGCCGACAACATCCGCGCCGCCAAGAAGGTGGCCAATCCCGGCTGCTACCCGACCGGCGGCATCGCGCTGCTGCGGCCGCTGGTCGACGCCGGCCTGCTGCCGGCCGACTATCCGGTGACGATCAACGCCGTCAGCGGCTATTCCGGCGGCGGCAAGTCGATGATCGCGGCTTACGAGGCCGGTACCGCGCCGGCGTTCGAGCTGTACGGCCTCGGCTTCGCGCACAAGCATCTGCCGGAAACCCAGAAGTACGCGGGCCTGTCGCGCCGGCCGATCTTCATTCCCTCGGTTGGTAACTTCCGCCAGGGGATGCTGGTGTCGGTGCCGCTGCATCTCGATACGCTGCCGGGCAAGCCGGCGGTCGCCGACCTGCACGCCGCGCTGGCGCAGCGGTATGCCGGCAGCACCTACGTGTCGGTGCCGCCGCTGGATGCTGCGCCTTACGCGGCCGGCCGGATCGAGCCGGAAGCGCTGAACGACACCAACCGGCTTGAACTCTACGTGTTCGGCAGCGATGCCCACCGCCAGGCGGTGCTGGTGGCGCGGCTCGACAATCTCGGCAAGGGCGCCTCCGGTGCCGCCGTCCAGAACATGCGCCTGATGCTGGGGCTGCCCGACACAGTCTCGGTCGACTAGCTCTCCGCTGCTAAGAGCTTTGTGGCTCCCGTCTCCCGTGGCGGGAGCTACGTCATTTTGGAGCCTGACATGACCCAAGCTTTCGACGACGACACGCTGCGGTTCTACCGCGGTAACGCCACCGCTTACGCCGAGCGCCAGCCGCGCAGCGCCACGCTGATCAAATTCCTGGGCGAACTGCCGGCGGGCGCCAAGATCCTCGAACTCGGCTGCGGTGCCGGCTACCAGGCCGAAGCGATGCTCGCGGCGGGCTTCGATGTGGATGCGACCGATGGCTCGCCGGAACTCGCGGCGGAAGCCTCGCGCCGGCTCGGACGACCGGTGCGCACCATGCTGTTCCATCAGCTCGACGCGATCGATGCTTACGACGCCGTCTGGGCCCATGCGTGCCTGCTGCATGTGCCGCGCGACGAGCTAGCCGACGTGCTGAAGCTGATCTGGCGGGCGCTGAAGCCGGGCGGCCTGTTCTACGCCAGCTACAAGTCCGGCGAAGGCGAAGGGCGCGACAAGCTCGCGCGCTACTACAATTACCCGTCCGAAGAGTGGCTTCGCGCGCGTTACGCGGAAGCTGGAACCTGGGCGTCGGTCGCGGTCGAGAGCAGCGAAGGCAAGGGGTTCGATCAGGAACTTGCTCAGTTCCTCCATGTGTCGGTGCGGAAGCCGGAGTGACTGCTTACCGCTACTGAGCTCGCGCGCGACTGTGCAAAGTGAGACACAGTGTTGCTGTTCGGTCTCACCAAGCCGGTCGCTGTTCAGTTAGCGTACTGTTAGTATCAAGGCCGCAACATATGCGATTAGCTTGCAGTGATAATTGAGTGAGTTGTGCCGGGCGTCCTTGCCAGCGCCCGGCGACCTGAGCCAAGCTCCAAGCGGGAGGCCGAAGGCGGGTTCGTTTTCGGCTGCGAGAGCAGGTGAGGGCGGCAATGGCGAGTGTGCAACCGGCGGCGCGGCCGTCGAAGCGGTTCCAAATCGCACTGATCAAACCGTCGCACTACGACGACGACGGCTACGTCATTCAGTGGTTCAGGTCTTTCATTCCCTCCAACTCTCTGGCGGTGGTTTACAGCCTGGTGGAGGATGCCCGGCAGCGCCGCGTGCTGGGCGACGTCGAGATCGACATTACCGCTGCCGACGAGATCAATACCCGTACGCGTATTCCGCAGATTATCGAGCGGTTCAGGGCCCACGACTTTTTCGGTCTGGTGTTCATCGTCGGGGTGCAGTCCAATCAGTTCCCGCGCGCGATCGATATCGCGCGTCCGCTGCGGGCCGCTGGCGTGCCGGTGGCGATCGGTGGCTTCCATGTCTCCGGTTGCATCGCGATGCTTCCCGGGATCCAGCCGGATCTGCAGGAAGCGCTCGACCTTGGCGTCACTTTGTATGCCGGCGAGCTCGAGGGGCGCTGCGACGAGCTGCTGCGCGACGCCGCCGGCGGCGCGCTGAAGCCGCTATACAACTACCTGAACGACCTGCCGTGCCTGGAGGGCGTGCCGACGCCGGTGCTGCCGCGCAAATTCCTCAAGGGCACCTTCAGCCTGCAGACCTCGTTCGATGCCGGCCGCGGCTGTCCGTATCAGTGCTCGTTCTGCACCATCATCAATGTCCAGGGCCGCAAATCGCGCGGCCGCAGCGCCGATGATATCGAGCGGCTGGTGCGCGCCAACATGGCGCAGGGCGTCAACTGGTTCTTCATGACGGACGACAACTTCGCCCGCAACAAGGACTGGGAGGTCATCCTGGATCGGCTCGCTGCACTGCGCCGCGAATTTGCTGCGACCGGGCAGAAAGACATCAAGCTGGTCATCCAGGTCGACACGCTGTGCCACAAGATCGATGGTTTCATCGAGAAGGCGCGGGCTGCCGGCGTGGTCCGCACCTTCCTGGGGCTGGAGAGTATCAATCCGCAGAATCTCGCCTCGGCCAAGAAGCGTCAGAACAAGATCACCGAATATCGGCAGATGCTGCTGGCCTGGAAGAAGGCCGGGGTGATCACCTATGCGGGCTACATCCTCGGCTTCCCGCATGACACGCTGGAGAGCATCGCCGAGGACATCGCGATCATCCAGAAGGAGCTGCCGCTCGACATCCTCGAGTTCTTCTGTCTGACGCCGTTGCCGGGCTCCGAGGATCACCAGCGTCTGTTCAATCAGGGCGTGGCGATGGACAGCGATCTCAACCGGTTCGACATCGAACACGTGGTCACGCCGCATCCGAAGATGAGCCGACAGGAGTGGCAGGGCGCGTATCTCAAGGCTTGGGAGCTGTACTATTCGGCCGAGCACATCGAGCGGATGATGCGCCGCGCCGCCGCGACCGGTGTCGGTGTGTCACGGTTGGCGTCGATGATCTTCCTGTTCTCGTCGATGGTCCGGATCGAGAAGGTGCACCCGCTGCAGGGTGGCATCATCCGGCTGAAGTATCGGCTGGATCGCCGCCCGTCACTGCCGGTCGAGCCGGCGCTGGTGTTCTATCCGAAGCTGATCGCCGAGGGGGCCCGCAAGCTGGTGCAGAACGTCCGGCACTGGTTCTGGATCGACGGCCTGCGCCGCAAGATCCGCAGCGACCCCAACCGGCTGAGCTACACCGACACCGCGATCACCCCGGTCGGCGACCACGAGGTCGAGGAGCTGGAGCTGTTCACTCACACCCAGGCCGCGCAGGACGCGGTGGAGCACATCCGCAAAATCAACCAGCTCACCCACGCCAAGTCGGTGGCGTAGGCGACTGCTGCTTGTCCCCGTCATTCCGGGGCGCGCGCGAGCGCGAACCCGGAATCTCGCGGTTATCGCCAAGGAAGATGCCGCGAAGCGCGCGGCGGGTGCCGTGCACAAGCACCTTGGGATTCCGGGTTCACGCGCTACGCGCGTGCCCCGGAATGACGGCGCGGCGACGCTTTCGGATCTGTTCTCAAGTTCCCGCCGTCATGCTTTAATCAATCCGTTGTTCTCGAACGGCTTCGGAGGCGGAATGACGGTGGCTCCAGTGCTGGTGATCCTCAGCGCGGCGACGGCGTTGGGGTTGTATCTCGGGTTGCTCTATTTGCGCGGCGACCGCAAGCAGGGACTGGTGGCGCTGCACATGCTGCTCGGCTTTGGCGGGCTCGAGACCCTCGTCATGCTGCTGCACGGCACCCCCGATGGAGCTGCGACGACGGATAGCGTCTCTTTCGGCAAGATCGCGGCCGGTCTGTTCGCGGTATCGGCCTTCTCCGGCTTCATCGCCGCGCTGGCGCGGCGCTCGCCGGTCGGTGCTAACGTCCTGCTCGGCACGCACGTCACCGTCGGTCTCGCCGGTTTCGCGCTGCTGCTGGCCTGGGTGTCGGGGACCTGAACCATCAGGTGCCAGTCGGGATCCGCGCAATCACCTTGATCTCGAAGTCGAAGCCTGCGAGCCACGTCACTCCGACAGCCGTCCAATTGGGATAAGGCTCCTGCGGGAAGGCTCGATTCTTCACAGCCAGGACGGTGTCCAGCTGCGTTGCCGGATCGGTGTGAAACGAGGTGACGTCGACGATATCGGCAAATGTGCAGCCGGCAGCCTTCAGGACGGAGGCCAGATTATCGAAGGCGAGCTGAACCTGTGCCTCGAACTGAGGTTCAGGCGAGCCGTCCTCGCGGCTGCCGACCTGTCCTGACACGAACAACAGATCGCCGGAACGGATCGCGGCGGAGTAGCGATGCTTGTCGTAGAGAGCCTGACGGCCGGCGGGAAAGATCACCTCGGATTTCGACATTCCTGTCTCCTGCTTCGGACCAGGAGCAGGTGGATCGTACCGATGATCTTTCCATAGGGGTGCGACAACACGGCCCGCGCAGGCAGGTCGACGGCGCGATCGAAACATCCTCGACGCATCGCGTGTAGGGATTGACTTCGCTCGAAGCTCTCCGAAACAATCGTCGGCCCTAGGACGTCACCTCGACGTAGCTAGGACGTAGCTAGCCGGCGTATCCTCGAACAGCATCGCCCCGCTAACGCCGCGGTCGGTCGCAGCGATTATCAATTGGGCACCGACATCACCACCGGCCCCGCGTGCTTCACGCTGCTGCCGGCATGGTTGTCGGCGGGCCTAACTCCGGTCTTTTGCCTCTCGGCGTCAGGGTGCAGCGGAGAGCAATTCGCTGTCGTCTGCCGGAGAGGGCGCCGTCTTCAGTTGCGCCTCCTGTTCGATCAGTCGCAGCGTCTGCGCCAAATGGCGCTCGGTGGTGGCCACCACGCCGTCGCGGTCGCGGCTTTGATAGAGCGCCAGCAGTTCGGCGTGGTCGCGATTGTTCATGTCGCGGATATCCGGATCGGCGAACAGCGACAGCACCACATAAGGCGAGGCCGCATGGGCGAGGTTATAGACCAAGCTGCCGAGGCGGCCGCTGTTGGTGTTGCCGGTCAGAGCGGCATGAAACTCCTCGTTGAGCCCGGCCCAGCTCTGCGCCGACACCTTGCCGCACATCTTGCGATGGCAGGCCTCGGCGTGCGCCAGATCGTCCTCGGTGACGCGGTCGAAGGTGCGGGCGGCCAACAGCGGCTCCAGCCGCATCCGCATCTGGTAGATTTCCTGCACATCATCGAGGGTCAGTCCCCGAACGACGGCGCCGCGCCTTGCATCGAGTGAGATGAGTCCTTCGGACAGCAGATCTCGAAACGCCTCGCGCACCGGTGTGGTGCTGACGTCGAGCTGCCGCGCGATCTCCTCCTGGCGAAGACGCGTCCCGGCCGGGTAGCGCCCCTGGAGAATCTTGGTCCGCAGATCGAGCAGGACATGCTGACGGACTGTCGTGGGCTGTCCACGTTTCCGCATCGTTCGCTCCCCCGATTGCCGGTCGCTCGCCGCGATCGCTACGTTGCCGGGGCAGGCTTCGCATCGGGCGCGAGCACGTCGTCGTTTCAATCTCGAATATCACAGGTTGCGCGCGAACCAGTGCCGCTTTGGTGTGCACAATGCACAATGCATTTGAGCAGCCGGACGGTGCGGGGCACGGCATCGGCGTCTGCCGCGCGCGCCGGTGTGCATCCGCTAATCACCTGCGCCACAGCGGTATTTGGCGTTCTGCGACTTTGGTCGATGCGCTGGCATGGCCTTTGCAAAACATTCGCAAAGGAGCAAATCGATGGCAGAGCCGCAGATCCAACTCAGTGTTCGAGACGTTCGGAAGGTGTTTCCCGGAAAGGGCGGCGCCGTGCCGGTTCTCGACGGACTATCTTTCGACATCTACGAGCGCGATTTCGTCAGCATCATCGGGCCGAGCGGTTGCGGCAAGACCACGATCTTCAACGTGATCGCGGGACTCCTGAACGCCGACAGCGGAAGCCTGATCTATCGCGGCGAGCAGGTCAGCAGTCTGCGCGGCCGCATCGGCTACATGATGCAGAAGGATCTGCTGTTCCCCTGGCGGACGGTGCTGGAGAACGTGCTGCTCGGCCTCCGTGTGCGCGGCGTCGCCGATGCCGAAGCGCTCGACACGGCGCGCGAGTATCTGTCGACCTTCGGTCTGTCTGGATTCGAAAAGGCCTATCCCAAGACGCTGTCCGGCGGCATGCGCCAGCGCGTGGCGCTGATCCGGACGCTGATCATGGATCCCGACATCCTGCTGCTCGACGAGCCGTTCTCAGCGCTCGACTACCAGACGCGCCTGTACCTCGAAGGCGTGCTGATGGAGGCGGTGGAGACCTTCAATAAGACCGTCATTCTGATCACCCACGACGTCGATGAAGCCGTCGCCTTGTCCAAGCGTGTGGTGGCGTTGAGCGGGCGGCCGACGCGGGTCAAGAACGTCCATCACATCGACATCGAGCGCACCGGGCCGGTCGAGGCGCGCAGCGATCACCGGTTCTCCGACTATTTCCACATGCTTTGCGGCGAGCTCGATATTCAAACCCGGAAAGTGAAGTCCAACTGATGACCAGCGCAACAGACGTCGCATCCCGCGCCAGCGGCACTGCCATCCGGCCCAATCGCGAAACGATCAGCCTGACCCAGCGTCTGGTCGTCACGTTCGACACGCATCTCGGTCGCACCGCGCTGCAGGCGCTTGCGGTGGTCGCGTTCTTCCTGCTGTGGGAGCTTGGAGTCCGCATGGGCTGGATCTCGGAGTTCCTGGTCGGCAAGCCGTCCGGAATCTGGGCGCGGTTCGAGACGCAGTTGCTCGACGGATCGCTATTCGTCGACAGCGGCTACACGCTGTACGAGGCGCTGATCGGCTTCGTCGTCGGCACCATCGTCGGTTCAGTTCTCGGTCTGGCGATGTGGTACTCGATCTTCGTCGCACGGATGGTCGAGCCGTTCATCGTGGCGCTCAACAGCGTTCCGAAGATTGCGCTCGCACCGGTGATCCTGCTGTGGTTCGGCACCGGTCTGTTGTCGAAGGTCGTGCTGGTGGTGTCGATGACGGCGCTGGTCGCGCTGATCGCGGCATATCAGGCCGCCAAAGACAGCGATAAGGATCTGCAGTCGCTGATGCTGTCGATGGGCGGCTCCAAGCACCAGATCTTCTACAGCGTGGTCGTTCCGTCGTCGCTGCCGGCGATCATCGCGACGTTCCGGATCAATATCGGCTTCGCTCTGGTCGGTGCGGTGGTCGGAGAGTTCATCTCCTCCAAGCGCGGCCTCGGCCATCTCGTTTACAACGCGTCGAGCCTCTACGACCTCAACTCGGTCTGGGTCGGCCTGTTCGTCCTGATGTTCATGGGCTTCGTGCTCTACCACGCGATCGATGCACTCGAGCGCTACCTGCTGCCTTGGAAGCAGGACACCGGACACGTCCGGATCCAGGCCTAGATCCGGCCATACGAACTCTCACGACATCCTTCACACACTTCACACAACCTCGGAGCTGAAACCTTATGCGTTCGATCGGAAGACTCGTCGGTGCAGCCACCCTCGTGGCCTCGTTAGCGGTGTCGACGGCGGTTCCCACCGCTGCGATGGCGAAGCAGGTGAAGATCTCTCAAGCCTTCCAGTCCATGCTCTACCTGCCGTTCTACGTCGCGCTGGATAAGGGCTTCTTCAAGCAGCAGGGCCTCGACGTCGACAAGGAGACCGCCGGTTCGCCGACCACCGCGTTGTCCGCTGTTTTGTCCGGCAGTGCGGCATTCTCGATCCACGGTCCGGAGTGGACCGCGATCGCCAATTCGAAGGGCGCCGATGTCGGCATCATCTGCAACGTCGTGAACGGCGCCGCGGTGTGGGTCGCTACGACGCCGGACTTCAAGTACGACACGCTTCAGGACCTGAAGGGGCAGAAGGTTGTCGCAGGCCTGATGCCGACCACCAGCACGTCGTTGTTCATGAAGCTGCTGAAGGACAACGGCTTGAAGCCGGACTCTGACGTCGATCTGCTGCAGGTGCAGATCGGCTCCGAGCCGGGCCCGTTCCTCGGCGGACAGGCCAAGGTGGCGGTGCTGTACGAGCCCGGCCTGGATCAGGTGGTGGCGAAGGGCATGAAGGTGGCGATCGGCTTCCCGAAGGCTTACGGTCCGTATGCGTTCTCGTCGATCACCGCGCGGAAGAACGTCGATCCGAAGGACGCGCAGGCGGTCGTCAATGCGATGGAGCTGGCGCTGCGCTTCATGAAGAACAACCCGGATGAAGCGGTCTCGATCGCCCAGAAGGAATTCCCGACTCTCGATCCGAAGATCGTCGAGGCGGCGGTGCGGCGGATGATCGCCGAGAACGTCTACCCGAGCAGCGTACAGACGACGCAGCAGGCCTATGAGACCGCGATGCAGACACAGATCGCGCTCGGCAATCTGAAGCAGGCGCCGAAGTACGAGGATTTCGTCATCCAGGACTACGTCAAGCCGGCACTCGCGCTGAAGTAACCAGGCCGAAACGCCGGCGATCCGAGACGGTCGCCGGCGTTGTCTTCTCAAGTCGAGGACCATCTCCACCATGTCGTATCCGTTGGGACTGCTCGCAGTCCATCGCGCGTTCCGTGACGGAACGTTGAGCCCCGCCGACTACATTGCCAGTTGCACTGAGCGCGCCGACGAGGTCGAGCCCTGGCTGAAGGCGTTCTGTGATCGGCTGCCAGGAGAACAGCTGACGGGCGGTGAGGGACCGCTGGCCGGCATCCCGATCGGCATCAAGGACATCATCGCCACCGCCGGCATCCGCACGACCAACGGATCGCGGGTCTATGCCGATCACGTTCCGGATCAGGACGCCCCGATCGTGGCGCGCATCAAACAGCTCGGCGGCATCGTGTTCGGCAAAACGGTGAGCACCGAATTCGCCTGGCGCTGCCCTGGGCCCACGGTCAATCCCAACAATCCGCAGCACACGCCCGGCGGCTCGTCGAGCGGGTCGGCCGCCGCGGTGGCGGCCGGTATCGTGCCGATGGCGCTCGGCACCCAGACGGTCGGTTCGGTGGTACGCCCCGCTGCGTATTGCGGCATCGTCGGCTTCAAGCCGAGCTTCGGCGCGATTGTGCGCGACGGCGTTCACCCCTTGGCGCAATCGCTCGATCACGTCGGATTTTTGACGCGGTCGGTGGAGGACGCGGCGTTCGCATTCGGCCTGCTGGCCGATGGGGCCGAGGCGGGGGCGGCAGCCCAAGCCGTCGCAGGCGACGTGCTTCCTGCCGTTTCGTCACTACGGCTCGGTGTGGTTCGCCCGCCGATCTGGGATCGGGTCAGTGCCGAGCAGAACCAGGCGTTCGAGGCTGCGCTGGAGACGTTACGGCGCGGGGGCGCCACGATCGTGCCGCTGGAGCTTCCCGACCGCTATTGGAAGGGCTTCGAAGCCGCGGAGATCATTCTGGCGGCGGAGGCGGCCGCGATCTTCAATGGGCTGGTGACGCAACACTCCGATTTGACCAGCCCGCAGCTCAAGGAATTGGTGGCTGCCGGCAACGCGATCAGCGCGCCGCGCTACATCGAAGCCCGCCAGTTGCAGGCCTCGCTGCAGCAGGAGTTTCCGCAGCATCTCAGCGGTCTCGACGGCATCCTCACCGTGCCGGCGCCCGGCGAGGCTCCAGAAGGATTGGCCTATACCGGAGACGCCAGCTTCTGCGCGCTGTGGACCATGCTGGGCGTGCCGGCGCTGACGATGCCGATCGCCCGCTCGGCTCGCGGCCTGCCGCTCGGCCTGCAGGTGATCGGCGGATTTGGCGAGGACGCCAAGCTGCTGCGCACCGCGCGGGTTGTCGAGGCCGCGCTGGCGAACTGACTCGAGCGACGTGCGGCCGCTGCTTCGCCGCCGCGCGTCTTTCAGGATCGCACTTTAACGTAGCTGCCCGGCGCATCTTCCAGCGGCGGGTAGGCTTCGTTGCCGATGGCACGGGCGGGGACTTGTTCGTCGTCGAACTGGCCGATCCAGCCGCGCCAATCCGGCCACCACGACCCCTTGTGCTCTTCGGCGCCGTTCAGCCAATTGGCGACCGAGCCGGCGAAGATGTCGGGGTTGGTCCAGAATTGGTACTTGTTCGCCGCCGGCGGATTGATCACGCCGGCGATGTGGCCGGAGCCGGACAGTACGAATTTCACCGGACCGCCGAAGAACTGCGAGCCGTACAGCACCGACTCCGCCGGCGCGATGTGGTCTTCCCGGGTGGCGAGGTTGTAGATCGGCACCTTGACCTTGGTGAGGTCCAGCGTGGTGTTGTCCAGCACCATGGTGCCGGCCGACAGCTTGTTGTCGAGATAGCAGTTGCGCAGGTAGTAGGAGTGGTTCGCCGCCGGCATCCGGGTGGCGTCGGAATTCCAGTGCAGCAGGTCGAACGCCTGCGGCGGCTGGCCCTTCAGGTAGTTGTTGACGACGTAGGACCAGATCAGGTCGTTCGGCCGCAGCATGTTGAAGGCCATCGCCATCTTGGCGCCTTCGAGCACGCCGGTGACCTTCATCTCGCGTTCGACCGCGGAAATCTGCTCCTCGTCGACGAACACCATCAGGTCGCCGGCATGGGTGAAGTCGACCTGCGTGGTGAGGAAGGTCGCCGAGGTGACGCGCACCCGGCGGCGCTCGGCGAGCCAGGCCAGCGTCGAGGCGAGCAGGGTGCCGCCGACGCAGTAGCCCAGCGTGTGGACCTTCATCTCGCCGGTGACCTTCTCGACCACGTCCATCGCGGTCAGCGGGCCGAGCTTCATGTAGTCGGCGAAATCCTTGTCGGCCAGGCTCTTGTCCGGGTTGACCCAGGAGATCACGAACACGGTGAGGCCCTGGTCGACGCACCATTTGATGAACGATTTCTCGGGCTTGAGGTCGAGAATGTAGTACTTGTTGATCCACGGCGGCACGATCAGCAGCGGCGTTCGCTGCACCGTCTCGGTGGCGGGCTCATACTGGATGAGCTGCATGATCTCGTTCTGGAAGATCACCTTGCCCGGGGTGACCGCCATGTTGACGCCGACCTCGAGCCCGGCCGGATCGGACTGCCGGATTTTCAGATGGCCGCGGCCGGACTGGATGTCGTCGGCCAGCATCTTCATGCCGCGAACCAGATTATCGCCGCTGGCCTCCAGCGTCTGGCGCGTCAGCTCCGGATTGGTCATCACGAAGTTGGAGGGCGCCAGCGCGGTGGTGAGCTGCTGGACGTAGAACGCGGCCTTGCGCTTGGTGTGCGGGTCGATCTCGGCGTTCTTGACCAGCTCGTCCGCCCACTGCGTGGTCAGCAGGTAGGCCTGCATCAGGAAATCGTAGAACGCGTTGGCCTTCCATTCCGGCGAGGCGAACCGCTTGTCGCGCGGCGAGGGGGCAATCGCCGGCTCGGCCTGTTCGCCGGCGAGGCGCTTGGAGGCCGCGCCCCAGAGTTCGAGATACGACTTGCCGAGCCGCTGCTGCAGCTCATGAGAACGGGCCTGGTCGGACAGCCAGTAATTGGCGACGCTCGAGAAGCTCTTCACCATTTCGGTCAGACCGGCGGGCGGATGACCGTCCGGTGGCACGGCACCGTTCTGCGACTTCATCATCGTCGCAAGGGCTTGGCTACCGGTCTCGATCGCCTGCGCCAGATTGCGGGCGAACGCATCAGGATCGAACTTCGGGGCCGCCTGGGGTTCTGCGAGCATGTCGGTCATGAATCAACACTACAGTCCGGTGCAGAAAATCCGCTGAGATTTGTCGTCGCGCCCCCCGATGATGGCATAGTTCGGTAAACGTCGCTGATTTCGATGTGCTGCAGTGCGACAAATTGCGCTTGATTTAGCCACATTGGCATCCCACTGAGACGGTCGGGTCGGTTAATGTCGCCGATCGGCGCTGGCCGGTTCGAGGCGAAATGAGCTAAGGTTTAATCCTCGAGTGCGACGATTGTTGCGAGCGGCGACGATCGGGAAGGCGGGGCCGCGTGAAGGCAAGCAGGGTGATGCGAGTGGCAGGCACGGGTGGACGGACGGGACCCGGCATGCGGGCTGCTGTGGCAGTCGCGCTGGTCATCGCCGGCTGCGCGCTCGGCGGCTGCTCGGTCTCGCTGTCGGACATGCCGCTGCTCGGCAGCAGCGATACTCCCGCCAAGCCCAAGGAAGCCGATGCTTTTCCGGCCGTGAATGATCTGCCCGCCAATCGCGAGGAAGCGGTGCTGGCGCCGTCCGAGCGCAATAAGATCGAGCAGGAATTGATCGCTGCCCGCGAACGCCAAGCGAACGCGAATGCCGGTGCTGCCGCGCCGGCCGCGGGCACCGCGGCCGCCAGAACGGCGGCGTCGAGATAGCCGGACCGACGCCGCCATCGACGACCCGCCGCCGGGGCAGGTGACGATCGCGAGCGGGCTGCATGTCAGCCTTGTCGCAAACAGCCGCAAATTCGAACGAATCAGGGCGTTGCTGCACGTTTATCGGATTCCCCTCCGATCAAGAACGCGGTAACGATCCCACCGTTACCCGGAGTCGAGGACCATGGAAGAATTCTACCGCATCCGCCGCTTGCCGCCCTACGTGTTCGAGCAGGTCAACCGGGCCAAGGCCGCCGCGCGCAACGCCGGCGCCGACATCATCGATCTCGGGATGGGCAATCCGGACCTGCCGGCGCCGCCGCACGTCCTGGAGAAGCTGAAGGACACTCTCGGCAAGCCCCGCACCGACCGCTACTCCGCCTCGCGCGGTATCACCGGTCTCCGCAGGGCCCAGGCCGCGTATTACGACCGCCGCTTCGGCGTGAAGCTGAACCCCGACACCCAGGTGGTCGCGACGCTCGGCTCCAAGGAAGGCTTCGCCAACGTCGCCCAGGCGATCACCGCCCCCGGCGACGTCGTGCTGTGCCCCAATCCGAGCTATCCGATCCACGCCTTCGGCTTCCTGATGGCGGGCGGCGTGATCCGCTCGGTGCCGTCCGAGCCGACCCCGGATTTCTTCGCCGCGGCCGAGCGGGCGATCATCCATTCGATCCCCAAGCCGATCGCGCTGATCGCCTGCTATCCGTCGAACCCGACCGCCTATGTGGCCAGCCTCGACTTCTACAAGGACCTGGTGGCGTTCGCGAAGAAGCACGAGATCATGATCCTGTCGGATCTGGCCTACGCCGAAGTCTATTTCGACGACAACAATCCGCCGCCGTCGGTGCTGCAGGTGCCGGGCGCGATGGACGTCACCGTCGAGTTCACCTCGATGTCGAAGACGTTCTCGATGGCCGGCTGGCGGATGGGTTTTGCGGTCGGCAACGAGCGCATCATCGCCGCTCTGGCCCGCGTGAAGTCGTATCTCGATTACGGCGCGTTCACCCCGGTCCAGGTCGCCGCCACCGCGGCGCTGAACGGCCCCGACGACTGCATCAAGGAAATGCGCGAGACCTACAAGAAGCGCCGCGACATCCTGGTCGAGAGCTTCGGCCGCGCCGGCTGGGAGATCCCGCCGCCGTCCGCCTCGATGTTCGCCTGGGCGCCGCTGCCGCCGGCCTTCCGCGAGATCGGCTCCATGCAGTTCGCCACCCTGATGGTGGAGAAGTGCGGTGTCGTGGTGTCGCCCGGCGTCGGCTTCGGCGAACACGGTGAGGGCTTCGTCCGCATCGCGATGGTGGAAAACGAGCAGCGCATCCGCCAAGCGGCGCGCGGCGTCCGGCGCTTCCTTGAAAGCGGCGTCGAAACGTTGCACAACGTCGTGCCTCTCGCTGCTCAGCGATAGGCCGTCATTGGAGGCCGCCCGCCGGCCTCCGGGTTCTTCCCCAAGAAACGCCGGTTTCCGGTAGCAGGTCAGCGCGTCATGGTCGCGCCACTCAGAGTGGGTATTGCGGGTCTCGGCACCGTGGGTGCCGAAGTCGTCCGCGTCATCGAACGGCAGGAGCGGACCTTGTCCGCTCGTTGCGGCCGCCCCGTGCGGGTGGTCGCGGTCACCGCGCGCTCCAAGGCGAAGAAGCGCGGGCTCGACCTCTCCGGTATCAAATGGGCCAAGAGTCCGCTCGCGATCGCCACCGATCCCGAGGTCGACTGCTTCGTCGAGCTGATCGGCGGTGCCGGCGATCCCGCCGGCCCGGCGATTGAGGCTGCGCTGGCTGCCGGCAAGGCGGTGGTCACCGCCAACAAGGCGCTGATCGCCAAGCACGGCCTCAAGCTGGCGTCGCTCGCCGAGAAGCACAATGCGGCGCTGAACTACGAAGCCGCCGTCGGCGCCGCGATCCCGGTGATCAAGACGCTGCGCGAGGGCCTCGCGGGCACCGACATCGATCGCATCTACGGCATTCTCAACGGCACCTGTAACTACATCCTGACCCGGATGGAGCAGGAGGGGCTGTCGTTCGACGACTGCCTCGCCGATGCGCAGCGGCTTGGCTACGCCGAAGCCGATCCGACCTTCGATATCGACGGCCACGACACCGCGCAGAAGCTGGCGATCCTGGCCAGCCTCGCGTTCGGCACCAAGGTGTCCGAGAGCTCGGTTTACGTCGAAGGCATCCGCTCGATCACCCCGGAAGATCTCCGCGCGGCCGATGATCTCGGCTACCGCGTCAAGCTGCTCGGCGTGGCGGTCCGCACCGCCAAGGGCATCGAGCAGCGCGTGCATCCGACCATGGTACCGAAAACCTCGTCGATCGCGCAAGTGATGGGCGTGACCAACGCCGTCTCGATCGACGGCGACGGCATTCCGCCGATCACGCTGGTCGGTGCCGGCGCCGGTGCCGCCGCGACCGCATCCGCGGTGGTGGCGGATATCGCCGACGTCGCCCGCGGCATCCGCGCGGTGCCGTTCGGCCGGCCGGTGGCCGGGCTGAAGGCCACCGCGAAGGCGCCGATGCAGCGCCATGAAGGCGGCTATTACTTGCGGCTGCTGGCGCGCGATCACGCCGGCACCGCCGCGACCATCGCCAAGCGGCTTGCCGAGCAGGACATCTCGATCGAGTCGATCGTGCAGCGGCACCCGCACCGCAGCCTCGATGCCAATGGCAAGGCTGCCAAATCGTCGATCCCGGTGCCGGTGATTCTGATCACTTACGCCACCGCCGAAGACGCGGTGCGCCGCGCCCTGCAGGCGGTGCAGCGCGACAAGGTGATCAGTGGCCGGCCACAGGTGATCCGGATCGAGAAGAACTGAGTTCGACCATTCGTACAGCCCCCGCCGCAAGCGCGGGGGCACTGTTTTGAGGAGCTGGGCCGATGTCGACCACCATTTCCGTTCCGCCGCAATTGCTGCTGGAGCGCATCCTGACCCTGGAGATCGTGCGCGTGACCGAGCGCGCCGCGGTGTCTGCGGCGCGGCTGCGCGGCCACGGCAACGAGAAGGGCGCGGACCAGGCCGCGGTCGATGCGATGCGCCGCGAGCTCAACAAGATGCCGATCGAAGGCACCATCGTGATCGGCGAGGGCGAGCGCGACGAAGCGCCGATGCTGTTCATCGGTGAGAAGGTCGGCGCGGGCATCAATGCGGGTCCGAAGGTCGACATCGCGGTCGACCCGCTCGAAGGCACCACGCTGTGCGCCAAGAACATGCCGGGCTCGATCGCCACCATGGCGATGGCCGAAGGCGGCACGCTGCTTCATGCGCCCGACGTCTACATGCAGAAGATCGCGATCGGTCCCGGTTACGAAAAGAACCTGATCGACATCGATGCGCCGCCGGAAGACAACATCCTCCGTCTGGCGCAGGCCAAGGGCGTGCCGACGAGCGGCGTCACCGTGCTGGTGCTGGACCGTCCGCGCCACGCCGAACTGATCGCCAAGATCCGCGCCACCGGCGCCGGCGTCCAGCTGATCACCGACGGCGACGTTGCCGGCGTGATCCACTGCGCCGACCCGGACAACACCGGCGTCGACATCTACATGGGCACCGGCGGTGCGCCGGAAGGCGTGCTGGCCGCGGCGGCGCTGCGCTGCATCGGCGGTCAGATGCAGTGCCGGCTGCTGCTCGACACCCACTCCAAGCGCAACCGCGCCGAGTCGATGGGCATCGAAGATCCGAACTTCGTGTACCAGATCGAGGACATGGTGAAGGGTGACTGCCTGTTCGCCGCCACCGGTGTCACCGACGGTTCGCTGCTGTCGGGCGTCAAGTTCCGCAAGGGCGTGATCCAGACCGAGACCGTGGTGATGCGGTCGGTCACCGGCACGGTGCGCTACATCAAGGCGGACCACCGCCAGCTCGAAAAGTTCCACCTCGATTAAGTCGAATCCGATTTCATCGGTTTCGACTTACGTTTTTCTGTAACGCGTTTTCTTCACGCGAACCGGTACCCACTTCGCTTGAAGACGCTTTGAGAACGGAGACGTCGGATGGCCGTCGAGATTCGTCCCGTCGGCCCCGACGAGCGGGCCGCCTGGGAGCCGCTTTGGGCCGGTTACCTCGCGTTCTACAAGGCCACGCTGGCCCCCGAGGTGTCTGACGTCACCTGGGGGCGGTTTCACGATCCCGCCGAGCCGATGCATCTGCTCGGCGCCTATGTGGACGGCAAGCTCACCGGCATCGTGCAGTTCATCTATCACCGATCGTGCTGGACGGTCGGTGACTACTGCTATCTGCAGGACCTGTTCGTCGCCGACACCGCCCGTGGGCTCGGCCTCGGCCGCAAGCTGATCGAGGCGGTGTACGCGCGCGCGAAGGCCGACGGCTGCAGCCGCGTGCATTGGCTGACCCAAACCGGCAACGCCACTGCGCGTCTGCTGTACGACCGCATCGCCGAGGATTCCGGCTTCATGCAGTATCGGAAGATTTTGTAGCCAGCCCGACCGCGTCGTTGCATCGCTGCGCTGGCAATGACGAAGAACAACAAGGGACGAACGCCATGCCGGCCACCGATGCGACAGACGTCAAAGCCCTGCTGTTCGACGTGTTCGGGACCGTGGTCGACTGGCGTAGCAGCCTGATTGACGATCTTTCGGCCTATGCGGCGCAGCGCGGTTTGCAGGGCGACTGGACCAAGCTGGTCGACGTCTGGCGGCAGGCTTACGTGCCGTCGATGGACGCGGTGCGCAAGAATCCGCAAGCCGACTTCCTGACCCTCGACGAACTGCATCGGCGGTCGCTGGAGCGGCTGGTCGGCGAGTTCGGCATCAAGGGGCTGACCGAGGACGATCTCAACTACATGGTCACCGGCTGGCATCGGCTGAAGCCGTGGTCGGGCGTCGTTGCCGCGCTGGAGCGACTCCATACCAAGTACATCCTGGCGCCGCTGTCGAACGGCAATGTCGGGCTGCTCACCCGGATGGCGAAGAACGCCGGCCTGCCGTGGGATATGGTTTTCGGCAGCGACATCTTCCGGCACTACAAGCCGGATCCGGAGAACTATCTCGGTGCTGCGAAGCTGCTCAATCTGCAGCCCGGCGAAGTCATGCTGGTCGCTGCCCACAATTACGATCTTCGCGCCGCGCAGGCGCTCGGCCTTAAAACGGCGTTCATCCCGCGTCCGACCGAATACGGTCCGCTGCAGACGATCGACTTCGACGCCACCGGCGACTGGACCATCGTGGCGGACGATCTGGCCGGCATCGCCGACCAGCTCGGATGCTGACCCGCGAGAAGGTCAATCCTCTCCGTCATTGCGAGCGAAGCAATCCAGCTCCGTGCACTGAGCTCGATTGCTTCGCTTCGCTCGCAATGACGGGCAGTGGGTTTCTCCGGCAGCCTTCCTGGCGGTTTGCGCCTCCGGCGCTTCGTGCTTATCTGCGCTGACCATGACGCCTCCCATCTCCGTTTTGCCGGCCGAGACCGTGCCGGCGTTTCTCGGCGTGACCCGCTCGGCCACCGGCAAGGCGTGGCGCGACCGGCTCGACGCCCGCGCCACCGCCAAAGCGCAGGCGATGGTGCAGCGTTATCAATTGCCCGAAATGCTGGCGCGCGTGCTGGCCGGGCGGGGTGTGGAGATCGACCAGGTCGAGGACTTCCTCGACCCGACCATCCGCAAGCTGATGCCCGATCCGGCGTCGCTGACCCAGATGGAAGCCGGCGCCAAACGGATCGCGGATGCCGCCTCGCGCAGCGAGAAGGTGGCGATCTTCGGCGACTACGACGTCGACGGCGCGACGTCGTCGGCGCTGCTCGCCTGGCATCTGCGCCACTGCGGGCTCGATCCTTTGATCCACATTCCCGACCGGATCTTCGAAGGCTACGGCCCGAACATCGACGCGATCCGCATGCTCGCCGGCAAAGGCGCGACGCTGCTGATCACCGTGGACTGCGGCACCACCAGCCTGGAGCCGCTCGCGGAAGCGCGGCGGCTCGGGATGAGCGTGGTGGTGATCGATCATCACCAATGCGGCGACGAGCTGCCGGACGTGGATGCGTTGATCAATCCGAACCGGCCCGACGACCTGTCCGGGCTCGGCCATCTTGCCGCGGTCGGCCTGGTGCTGATGACGCTGGTCGCGGTCAATCGCGAGCTGCGGCATCGCGGGTTCTGGACCACCGAGCGGCCGGAGCCGAACCTTTTGGACATGCTGCATCACGTCGCGCTCGGCACAGTGGCGGACGTCGCGCCGCTGGTCGGGCTCAACCGTGCGTTTGTCGCCAAAGGTTTGATCGCGATGCGCCGCCGCGACCATGTCGGCCATACCGCGCTGATGGACGTTTCGCGGCTGAACGGTCCGCCGGAGGCGTGGCATCTCGGCTTCATGCTTGGGCCGCGCATCAACGCCGGCGGACGCATCGGCCGCGCCGATCTCGGCGTCCGGCTGCTGCTCGAATCCGACGTCTCGGAGGCCGCCCGGATCGCCGCCGAGCTCGATCGGCTCAACAGCGAGCGCCGCGAGATCGAACAGAAGGCCGAAGCGCAGGCGGAAGCCGAGGCGATGGCCTCGCTCGGGCTCGAGGACAAGGGCGCAGTGATCGTCACGGCTTCCGAAGGCTGGCACCCCGGCGTGGTCGGGCTGGTCGCCTCGCGGCTGAAGGAGAAGTTCGGCCGGCCGTCGTTTGCGATCGCGCTGGAGCCGGGCGGCATCGGCACCGGTTCGGGCCGCTCGATCTCCGGCGTCGATCTTGGCAAGGCGGTGCGCCAGGCGGTGCATGACGGGCTGCTGCTGAAGGGTGGCGGTCACGCCATGGCGGCCGGTGTGACGTTGCGAAAAGAACGTCTGGCCGAATTCCGCGCCTGGCTGGAGACGACACTCGCCGGCGACGTCGCCAAGTCGCGCCACGTCAACGAGCTGTATATCGACGGCGCGGTGTCGGCGCGCGGCGTCACGACAGAACTGGCGGCGACGTTGAACCGGGCAGGGCCATTCGGTGCCGGCAATCCGGAGCCGATCGTGGCGCTGCCGGCGCATCAGCTGATCTACGCCGACGAAGTCGGGCAGGCGCATCTGCGGCTGCGCTTCAAGGCGGGGGACGGCGCGATCGTCAACGGCATCGCGTTTCGCAGCGTCGGCCAGAAGCTCGGCAATGCCTTGACCGAGAACCGCGGTCAGACCCTCCACGTCGCCGGCAGCCTCAGCGTCGACCGCTGGCAGGGTGCCGAGCGGGTGCAGCTCCGCGTCATCGACGTCGCGGTGCCGGATGCAGGGCCGACGATGATCAGGTGATGAGCGCGCTTGAGGCGGCCACGCGATGAGAATGCCGGATTAGTAATGGCCGTCATGGCCGGGCTCGACCCGGCCATCCATCATGCTTGCGAGATGGATCGCCGGATCAAATGTTCAGCCCGGAGACATAGTCGACACGTGTTCGGAGACATGACCGACACCTTTTCCGCCGTCAAGTCGATGGTGGCGACTTGGTGGGCGGCGAAGAACACGCCGTATTTGCCGTCGGTGGAGAGCGGCCTGATGGCCAAGCGCTCTCCGGCGAAGGCTTGCGGCACCTTCCACAAACGACCTTTGAAGCTGACATAGGCCTTGGTTTTCGGGACGGAGCGGACGATGTCGCGCTCATCGTATTCTGGAGCCGGCAGGCGGTCCGGCAGAGAACGCCGGCTCGGTTGGTAGCGATCAGCAGGCACCAGCTGGCCTAGCGACTCGTGAGGGCGCTCGAAGTTGTACACCTCGCGCCAGGAGTCGAAGGCACGTTGCGCCTCGGCGAGGTCGCGCAAGGGCCGCAGCGCAAACACCTCGTCGTCCAGCGTGCGATGGAAGCGCTCGTTCTTGCCGCGGCTCTGCGGGTGATAGGGACGGCTGCGGATCACGCTGATGCCGAGCTTGAGCAGCCACACCGAAAACCACGTCCAGCGCTCGCCGGAACTATCCGACCACGGCGAGCCGTTGTCGACGAAGATCGTGTCGGGCAAGCCGTAGTGCCGGAACGTCGTTTGCAGCCTGTCCTGCACGGTTTCGCCGCGCTGATCGGCGCAAGCCTGGAGGCACAGATCGTAGCGTGAGTGATCGTCCACCACGGTCAGCGGATGGCAGCGGACGTCGTTGCCGAGCCGAACCCAGCCTTTGAAGTCCATCTGCCAAAGCATGTTCGGTGCCGGCATCTCGAACCGCAGCGTCGCCGGTGGACCGCCGGCGGCAGGCTTGATCCGGCCGTGCCGGCGCAGGATCTCGTGGATCGTCGACACCGCCGGAGCGCTGTGTCCGGACCGCTTCATCGAGCTAGCGATCTTGCGCGCCCCCCACGCTGGATGCGCATCGCGAACCGCCAGCACCTGTGCCTCGCACGCCGCCGAGGTTTGCCGCGGGCTTTCGTGCGGCCGCCGCGATAGGTCGACGACATCACCTCCGGCCGCGCATCGCTCCAACCATTTGTAGCCGGTCGTCCAATGAATGCCGAACCGCCGGCACAACTCCCGCCGGTTCGCTCCCTCCTGCATCGCAAGCCGGACGAACTCTCGTCTCTGATCCACCGCCGACACCTCACGCCAGGGCATGGACTTGGCCTCCAACCGCCAAATCCAGCCACTATGATGCGTCGACTATGTCTCCGAACACCCGTAGGTCATGTCTCCGGGCTGAACATCAAATCCGGCGATGACGATAGGTGAAGTGGATACGCTCGAGTATCGAACCAGCTCTCAGGTGCAAATCTCGCCCTGGATGATCATTTCCCGGAACAGCTCGACCGCTTTGGGATTCAGCGCGCCTTCTTCGGGGAGCACCAGCGGCAGGTCGGGCGGGGCGAGGATGGCGAACTGGCGGCCCCATTCGTAAACCCAGGCGAGGCCGTCCTGAAACATCACCTCGTCGTCGTAGCGCGGGGTGCGGCCCGAGCGGGCTTCGGCGAAGCCGCGGCGGAAGGTGGTGTTCCAGACGATCTCGTCCAGCGGAGCTTGGAAGGTCTCGGCCTGAGGGCGCACGTCGGTCATGGCTCAAATCCGGCGATACATCCTGAAGAAACTGAGGAAGGGTATTATTCCACGGCTCGGCCGGGGCAAAACCCTGACTTTCGGTCAATCGCCCCGGTCGTGTTTGGCAGGGATCAGATAGGCCGGGATCAGCCGGCGGATCAAGCCGGCCGTGACGTGCCGGAAGCCCGGATGGTGCAGGCAGACGCCGCCGACCAGGCCGACCACGCAGCCGACCACGGTATCGATAAACCGCGCCTCGATGATCTGGTGCACCGGCTCCTGGCCGAGCGTGGCGGCATCGGCGAGGAAGATGGTGAGCGGGGTGATGAAGATCACCGCAAAGCCGTAGTGCCGGATCACGGCCGTCTCGATCACGAAGCTCAGCGCAATCACCGCGAATGCGATGCTCCATTTCTCCAGAGGTAGCGCCAGCAGCACGGCGGCGAGGCCGAGTCCGATTGCAGTGCCGAGCAGACGGTGCAGGTGCCGATTCCAGATTGCGCGCACCGACAGGCCCTGGATCACCGCGAGACAGCTCACCGGCACCCAATACGGCCGTTCGAGCTGCAGCGCCTGGGCCAGTGCCAGCGCGCCGCCGACGAACACGCCGATTACCACCGCGTCGAGCACGACGTGTTCGAAATCATCGGTTGCCAGCGGCGGCACCGGGAGCGGATCGCGGATCCGTAGCACCACCACCGAATAGATCATCGCGATCAGGGTGGCGAGCAGGCTGCCGAGTACGAACAGTCCCGCCTTCAGCGGCAACTGCATCAGATCGCCCGGCGTATAGGCGGCAATCGCGGCGGCCATCACGAAGAACATGCTGCCGGGCGGCCCGACCCGATAGAACCGGCACAGCATCGTCACCAGGATCGCCGTGAAGGTGATCGCCGGCACCAGCAGCCACGGCAACAGATGCACCACCAGACCGAGCGTGTAGCAGGCGGCGTAGCCGAATCCGGCTGCCATCATCGACACCATGCGATGGTGCAGCGGCGTGCGCGGCAGATACAGGAACGCCATGCCGCCGAGCGACGAGATCAGGCCGTAGTCGAGGTGATCGAAATACGCGCCGATCAGCATCGGCACGCCCGCGGCCAGTGCCGCGGAGAACGGCATCTGCCACGGCCGGTCGCTCGGATTGAAGGTGACGAGCTCGCGCCACTCTTCGTGCGCCAGCGCCTTGATTCGGTGCCACGTCCAGTGATGTCGCATCATCGAAAAGCCTGCGGCCTCTATCCACCCTGCCGCAGTCGCGCCAGCACCTTCAGTCCGCCATAGCCGTCGGCAGGCCGAAGGCCGGATTTGATTTGGAAGTCCCGGATCGCCTTCATGGTGTCGTTGCCGACCCGGCCGTCAGTGCCGCCGGTGTCGAAGCCGGCGGTTGTCAGCCGCGTCTGCATCTCCTGCACCTCGGCGAGCGTCAGCGCGCGCTCCGATCCGGGGAACGGATGGATGAACGGGCTGCCGCCGAGAATGCGATCACCGAGATGGCAGATCGCCAGCGCGTAGTTCATCGACGGGTTGTAGCTCTTCACCGCGTAGAAATTCGGCCCGATCAGGAATTTCGGACCTCCGTCGACCGGCACCCACATGGTTGCGCTGGCCGAGGAAACAGGAAACGGCTGGCCGTCGGCGCGCGAGACTCCGGAGCGCGACCATGCCAGATAGCTGCGGCTGCCGCTGACCGCGCCGCCGGGGCCTTCGACCTCGTAGCCCCAATGCTCGCCGCGGTGATAGTTGCCGCGCCGGACCAGATACTTCGCAGTCGATCCGAGCGCGTCGTCGGGCCGGCCGAACGGCGATACCCGTCCGTCGCCGTCATAGTCGATGCCGACGTTCAGCCACACCTCGGGCATCCATTGGCTGTGGCCCATCGCGCCGGCCCAGGAGCCGTGCATTTCCTCCGGCGTCGACCAGCCCTTGTCGACGATCCGCAGCGCGTTGATCAGCTCGGTCTCCCAATACGGACGCCGCCGCGGCTCGCGCCAGGCCAGCGCTGCGAGGGAGGGGAAGACCGGCCGCATATGGTTCTGCTGCACCAGCGGATCGCCATAGGCGCTCTCCACGCCCCACAGCGCCAGCAGCGTGCCGCGCTCGACGCCGAAGTCGCGCTCGATCCGGGCGAACAGCGCTTCGTTCTTGCGCAGCGCCTCGCGGCCGGCGGTGATCCGCCAGTCCGACACCCGACGGTTGATGTACTGCCAGAGCTGCTCGTTGAATTCCGGCTGCTTCTGGAAGTTCTTGAACACGCTCATGTCGGGTTCGAGCGATCCCATCACCCGATCCCAGGTGCGGGGCGAGACGCCCTTGGCGAGCGCCTTCGCCCGGAACGCGTCGCGCCATTCATCGAAGCCGGCTGGCGCGGCGGCGGAAGCTGCGGCCGGCAGCATCACGGCGGCGCCGACGGCCGTCTGCAGCAGGCGGCGACGGGTGAGAGAGGTTGGGGAATCGCGATCGACCATAGCCGGCAGTGTAGCGGCATTGCGGGCGTCCCCAAAGCTGCTGCGGCTCGATAGCAGCTGCGCAAGCAGGGCGGCGATTGTTCCACCAAGCTGCAGCGACACGATGTCTCCGCCTGTGCCCTTGTACCGCCGCGCTTTGCGCCCAACTGGTGCCACCGACCCGCCTTCCGCAGCCCCGAAGATTCGAGGCGCGATAAAGCCGACAGCCAATGAGGAGTTGAGGTGGACCGCGAATCCGAGATCGGGCCGGACCTCGAGGAAGCTGCGCCCAGCGATGGCTCCGACCTGGGCAGTGCCATTCCCCAGGCGGCGCTGACGCGCCGGCTGCTGATGGTGATCAATCGCGGCAGCCGCTCGGGCAGCCAGGCTGTCGGTCTGGCCGGATCCAAGCTCAGCGCCGCGGGCTTCGACCTGGTGGTTTCAGCACCCTCCAGTCGCCACGAGGTCGCGCCCTGGATCGAAGCCCATGCCGAGGGCGCCGCAGCGGTGGTGATCGCCGGTGGCGACGGCACGCTCAACGCCGCCGCGCCGGCGCTGATGAAGACCGGGCTTCCGCTCGGCGTCATTCCGGCCGGCACCGCCAACGATCTGGCGCGGACGCTCGGCCTGCCGCTCGACATGGAAGCCGCCGCGGACGTGATCGCGGCCGGTCACCGCAAGATCATCGATCTCGGCGACGTCAACGGCCACAAGTTCTTCAACGTCGCCAGCGTCGGGCTGAGCACGGATCTGGCGCGTGAGCTCAGCGGCGAAAGCAAGCGCAGGTTCGGCCGCCTCAGCTACGCGCTCACCGCCGTGAAGGTGCTCAGCAAGGCGCGGCCGTTCCACGCCGTGATCGTGTCGGGTGAGGAGCAGGTGCGGGTGAAGACGATGCAGGTTGCGGTCGGTAACGGCCGCTACTACGGCGGCGGCATGGCGGTCGAGCACACCGCCGAAATCGATGACGGGCAGTTCGATCTGTATTCGCTGGAATTCGCGCAGGTGTGGAAGCTGCTCGCGGTCGCTTACGATTTTCGCAAGGGCCGCCATGGCCTGTGGCGCGAGGTGCGGGCGGCCCGCGGTACTTCGTTCGAAATCCGCACGCGCAAGCCACGTCCGGTCAATGCCGATGGCGAGCTGGTGACCTTCACGCCGGCTCGGTTCGAGTTGCTTCGTGAGGCCGTCAGCGTGTTCGTGCCGAAAGATCCGGCGCCGCGCGGCTGAACGGCTTCCACGCCATGCCCACGAAAAAGCCCGCCGGGATGCGGCGGGCTTTGCGGGAGTCAGCAGGGCTGACTGCGATTAGTCCTTGGCGCGTTCGACGTAGGAGCCATCTTCGGTCAGCACGACGATGCGGGTGCCGGTGCCGATGTGCGGCGGGACCTGGGTGCGGACGCCGTTCGACAGCACCGCCGGCTTGTACGACGACGACGCCGTCTGGCCCTTGGTCACCGGCTCGGTGTCGACGACTTCGAGCGTGGCGCGTTGGGGCAGGGTGATCGCAACCGCGGTGGTGTCGTGCATCGACAGCTTCACCACCATGCCTTCCTGCAGGTAAGGCGCAGCCGAGCCGACGACGTCTTTGGTGACCTGGACCTGATCGTAGGATTCCGGCTCCATGAAGTGGAAGCCTTCGCCGTCTTCGTACAGGAAGCTGTAATTGCGCTCTTCGATGGTGACCTTCTCGACCTGGTCGGTGGTCTTGTAGCGCTCCGAGATCTTCACGCCGTCGCTGATTCGGCGCATTTCGATCTGGCTGACGGGCGTGCCCTTGCCGGGATGGATGTTTTCGGCAGACAGGACGACGTAAAGCTTCCCATCTTGCTCGAGGACGTTGCCCTTGCGAATAGAACTGGCGATGACTCTCAAAGGAATGTTTCCTGTCGTTCAGGTCCGGGCCCGATCCGGGCGTTGGTATCCCGAGGCCGAAACGGTTTCGGGGCGCAACATACTGATTTGTGGCGCTGATGCCAGTGTTTTGCGTGGCCGGATGGGGGCGACTTGAGATGGAGGCGACAAGCCAACCGTCGCCCTGGTGGAACAGGGATAGGTATCTGGACCGTCAGCCGTTTTTGCGCGCGCGGGGGAGCGTGACCAGGGCCGTGCGGGCCTGGTTCGAGGCGGCGGGATTTACCGAGGTCGAGACCGCGATCCTGCAGATCTCCCCCGGCAACGAGACCCATCTGCACGCCCCGCGCACCGAACTGTTGGGACCGGATGGCGAGCGGCGCATCCGATACCTGCGGACCTCGCCGGAGTTCGCCTGCAAGAAGCTGTTGGCGGCCGGCGAGACGCGAATCTTCGAGCTTGCCCGGGTGTTTCGCGACCGCGAGCGCGGCCGGGTGCATCTGCCGGAGTTCACCATGCTGGAGTGGTATCGCGCCGAGGCGCCGTACCAGCAGGTGATCGACGACTGCATCGCGCTGGTCCGCGTGGCGGCCGAGGCGACCGGCATCGCGACGTTTTCGTTCAAAGGTCGGCGCGCCGATCCGCAGGCCGAGCCGGAGCGATTGACGGTGGCCGAGGCGTTCGTTCGCTTTGCCGGCATCGATCTCCTTGCCACGATTGCCAAAGGTGAGGGGGATCGCACGGCGCTGGCCAACGCGGCCGCTGCATGCGTGCGGATCGCCGAGGACGACACCTGGTCCGATATCTTCAGCAAGGTGCTGGTCGAGCATGTCGAGCCGCGGCTCGGCGATGGACGGCTGACGGTGCTCAGTGAGTATCCGGCGCCGGAAGCGGCGCTCGCCCGCACCAAACCCGACGATCCGCGGGTCGCCGAACGGTTCGAGCTGTATGCCTGCGGCGTCGAACTCGCCAATGGCTTCGGCGAACTCACCAACGCCGCAGAGCAGCGTGAGCGCTTCATGGCCGCGATGGACGAGAAGGAGCGGCGCTACGGTGAGCGCTATCCGCTCGACGAGGCGTTTCTCGCGGCAGTCGGCGAAATGCCGGAGGCCAGCGGCGTCGCGCTCGGCTTCGACCGCCTGGTGATGCTGGCGGCCGGCGCAACCACGATCGATCAGGTGGTGTGGACGCCGCCGGCAGGCGAGGACGCATGACCAAGGTCACCCGATTGAATACGCCGGCCGCGGCGACGTTGCGTCAACCCGACGAACTGATCGCCGAGGGGCTGGCCGCGGCGGACGACCGCGCGATGCTGAGCGAGGTCGCGGCACGCTACGCGATCGCGGTGACGCCGGCGGTTGCGGCGCTGATCGATCGAGCTGATCCTGACGATCCGATCGCGCGGCAATACATCCCGCGCGCCGAAGAGTTGTCGTCGCTCGCCTTCGAACGCGACGATCCGATCGGCGATGCCGCGCACGCGCCGGTCGAAGGCATCGTGCATCGTCACCGCGATCGCGTGCTGTTCAAGCCGGTGCATGTCTGCGCGGTGTATTGCCGGTTCTGCTTCCGCCGCGAGATGGTCGGCCCCGGCAAGGACAACGCGCTGTCGCGCGAAGCGACCGCTGCGGCGCTCGACTACATCCGCGCGCACGACGAGATCTGGGAAGTGATCTTCACCGGCGGCGATCCGCTGATGTTGTCACCGCGGCGGCTCAGCGAGATCATGGCCGAACTCGCCGCGATCGAGCACGTCAAGATCGTTCGCTTGCACACCCGTCTTCCGGTGGCCGATCCGGCGCGGATCACGCCGGATTTGGTGCGCGCGCTGCGGGCGCCGGGCAAGACCACATGGCTGGCGCTGCACGCCAACCACCCGCGCGAATTGACCGGCGATGCGCGTGCGGCGTGCGCGCGGATCGTCGACGCTGGGATTCCGATGGTCAGCCAGTCGGTGTTGCTGCGCGGCGTCAACGATGATGCGGCGACGCTGGAGGCGCTGATGCGCGCCTTCGTCGAATGCCGGATCAAGCCGTATTATCTGCACCATGGCGATCTGGCGCCGGGCACCGCGCATTTGCGCACCACGCTCGCCGAAGGTCAGGCCTTGATGCGCGCGCTGCGCGGCAATGTGTCGGGACTCTGCCAGCCGGAGTATGTGCTCGACATTCCCGGCGGCTACGGCAAGGCGCCGGTTGGCCCCAATTATTTGTCGGACGCCGATGGAACCGGGCGGGATTCGCGCTATCGTGTCGCCGACTATTGCGGCGAGGTGCACCTGTATCCGCCGCTATCGGAATGAGCGGCACTAGGATGTCGCTCGGAAGCCCGGCAACTGGGTCGGGCGTTGGTGCGTTGGTACTGGGTTGGGCGCGAGACCGCTGGCCGATGCAGACCGCCGCAACGCTGGAGCGCTCGCTGACCAGCGTCGCGGTGGCGGCTTGGATGGAAGGAGAGCTCCGATGAAACCTGTGATGATCGCGGCCGCGATCCTGACCCTGAGCGGCAACGTGGTGTTGGCGCAATCCGGCTCAGGCAGTGGCACCGATGGCTCGACGACTTCTCCGGGAGCTTCGAGCAGCGGAGCCGACCTCAGGCAGGCGCCGGTCGGGCATCGGCAGCCGCGACGCGACGATACCCCGCCGGAGCAGAGGATCGACCAGATCGACCCGGCCGATGCGGCGCTCGACCGCAAGATCAAGAGCATCTGCCGCGGCTGCTGACGCGAACCGCGGCAGACGTCGCGCGATTAGCTGCTCTTGCGGGCGGCGAGTGCCATCGCGATCAGCGAGGTGCCGCCGAACACCAGATTGATGCCGATCAGCAGCCCGATCGCCCAGACGGTGCCGGGCCAGCCCGAGATGATGACGAACGCCACCAGGATGTCGGCGATACCGGCTGCGAGCATCCAGCCCCAGCGCTCCGACATCCGTCCGCGATGCTGGAAGGCGTACATGATCGTGGCGACACCTTCGGCGAGGAAATAGACGCCGACGATGAAGGTGAGGGTCAGCGTGCCTTGCAGCGGCATCGCGATCAGCACCAGGCCGGCGACCAGCGCCAGCACCGCCGACAGCAGCGACCACCAGAAGCCGGGGCCCTTACGCGCCCAGATCGAGAAGCCGATGCCTGCCACGCCGGCGACGAAGAACAGCCAGCCGAGCACGATGGTGAAGGTGATGCTGGCGAGCAGCGGTAGCAGGATCGCCGCAAAACCGATGATCAGCAGCAGAATGCCTTCGAACAGATAGGCCTTCCAGTGATCGCGGATGGCCGCCTCGACGCGCGCCTGCAGGCGTTCGACGTCTTCGGGGCGAAGGCTGTCATCTGGCAGAGACATGGGAAGTTCTCCTTCAATGGTTCCCGGACAGGAACTTACCCCGCGCAACGCACCGCGGCGTTAATAGTTCAGGCGCTTCGGTCTGATTATTCGCGACATTGCAGTCGAATCGAAACGGCGTGGGGAATCAGTTAATTGTAGCGCTTGATTGCGACGACTTTGGCGGGAGACGACCGATGGTCCCAGCCGTTTTGCATTTGGTCGCGTTGGCGCTTGCGATCACGCTGTTCGTGTTCGCCTGACTTAACATGCAGGGACTTTGAGCTGCAGGTGTCCCGCACCGATCGCGATCGGGCGCGAGGCCTCCTTGCGTGTGCCTCTTGTTTGCGCACACTACGATCCTCGGCATACAATTCCGCAACCATGTCGTGCTCGGTCGCAGACCGAATCTGCACATTGGATTCGCCGAGCGCACTAAAAAGGCGTATATAGAGCAATATTCAATTTAAAATTGTGGTCGGATCCTCGTTCGCGCCACGAGCAAACAGTCTCCGTTAGGAGGCATCATGTGCAAGGACAAACGGCCCCACTGCAGCAGATGCGGTGCTCGCACGGGGCTCGCCCGGGTCTCCCCGGTGCAATCGATCGAACTGCGAATCTATGAATGCGCGAGCTGCGGCCAGACCGATTACTACGAGGTCAGCCCAGCCCCACAGGCGTCGTGGGGATTGCTAGCCGGTGACCGACTTGCCGGGATCCTTGCAGCACTGAAGAGGAATGATGGCGCTCCCTAGCGGAATCGAACCGCTCTCTCCACCGTGAAAGGGTGGCGTCCTAACCGATAGACGAAGGGAGCGAAACCGCCGGACGCGCGCGATACGGAGATCGCGAGCAGGCGGAAACGCACGGTTTTACCCGAAACGTTGCTTCAGCAGGCTCGGGAACCGGCCCGCCGCGAAGCAGCGGCGAACGTATAGAGGCGTTTTTTCCGAGGGGCAAGCGCTCTGCGCGGCGATCTGTCGATACCCCGACTTTTCGTTAAATCTTGCAACGATTTTTCAACAGCCGCGGACCTAGACCAGAGACAGGCTCTGAGCGATCGGAGCCGAAAGCTCTCACGTCCTGCTGTGGGCTTTGAGCGGTGTCCCCATGTCATCGGCATGGGCCCCAGCAGGCAGAGGACGATGCCATGGCCAAGGACAAGACCAAACGCGAGCCGCGCAAATCGGTGCGGCAGAGCGGCTGGATTACGCTCGACGGCGGCTTTGCCGCGCGCCCGTGCGAGGTGCTGGATCTGTCGAGTTCTGGAGCCAAGCTGGTACTGAACGAAGCTGAATCACTTGGGTCGCGGCTGCGGCTCGGCTTCTCGCGCGATGCGCGGCAGGGGCGCCAATGCGAGGTGGTGTGGCGACGTGGTACGACGCTTGGAGTCAAATTCGTCAATTGAGCGCGCGCGTCGTCGCTGAAGGCCGGCGTCGCCGAGGCAGAAAAAAGAAAGGCTCCGCTGCTCGCGGAGCCTTTCTTGTGATTGACGATGTCGCGCTTCGATTGTGAGCGGCGCCGGCTCAGTGGCCGAAGAACAGCCACAGCAGAATGATGATCGGGATCGGCACGCCGATCAGCCAAAGCAATAGTCCTCGTCCCATCTGATGTCCTCCGTTGGTTGCTCGACCAACGCGAGGTTGTGCGCGTCGTTCCGCGCCATGAGGCGCTTGCGCGAGCGATTCAGTGGGGCGCTTGCGCGCGCGATTCCAGAACGACGAAGCAAATTGCAGGCGTATGCGCCTTACCAATGGCCGGTGTTCGGCATCGAGGCCCATGGCTCCTGCGGCGGCAGGGCTTCGCCCTTTTGCAGCAGCTCGACCGACTGCAGATCCGGCGATCGCACGAACGCCATCTGACCGTCGCGCGGCGGGCGGTTGATGGTGATGCCGAGCTTCATCAGCCGCTCGCAGGTCGCGTAGATGTCGTCGACCTCGAACGCGAGATGGCCGAAGAACCGGTCCTCGCCGTAGCTCTCTTCGTCCCAATTGTGGGTCAGCTCGATCGTGGGGGCGGGGCGGCCCTTCGATTGCTTCACCAGCTCTTCGTCTTCCGGCGCGCACAGGAACAGCAGCGTGAACTTGCCCTTGTCGTTGTCGATGCGGCGGACCTCCTTGAGGCCGAGCGCTCCGACGAAGAACTCCAGGGCGGTGTCGAGATTGCGGACGCGCAGCATGGTGTGCAGGTAGCGCATGTGGTGGTGATCTCCTTCGGACAATGTGCCGGCGATCTTGGGACGGAACGGCCGCGATGGAAAGCGCGGGGCGCTGGTCGGCGGCGCGGACGAGCGCCATGCCCTTCTGCCGGAGGTTCAAAACAATAAGGTCTGGAGCCGGGGCTCCAGACCTTATGCTCGCTCGGGGGAGGTGTGACGAACGGGACGCAGCGGCGCCGAGCACGGCGGCCTTTGCATCCCATCGCTTCCGGACGGCCGACGAAAAAGAGCCCCGCCTTGGAGGTCGCGCGGGGCTCTTTTAGAGGAGGTCATCCGTTGAGACGGGTTCGACTATCCGACCAGGGCGGCCCTCTTGCAATTCAAAAAAATGTGGCTTCGAATCTGAGCACGGGAACCGGCAACTTCTCCGCGGCGGACGCGTCGATGTCGGCGCGGCCTCGTCGCTCCGGTTTCGGCTCGCGGCGCGCGTACGCTTGCGCGACGAGAGGGTAATTCTGAAATGATCCAACCATGATCGCACCCAGCCTTTCCAGCGGGGTCGAACAGCTCGGCGACATGATCGCGCACGCCTCGTCGATCGTGCCATTCACCGGCGCCGGCATTTCGACCGAGTCCGGCATTCCTGATTTCCGTTCGCCGGGCGGCTTATGGAGCCGCAACCAGCCGATCCCATTCGACGAGTTCGTGGCGCGCCAGGATGCGCGCGACGAAGCGTGGCGGCGACGTTTCGCGATGGAGCAGACCTTTGCGAAGGCACGGCCGGCCCGCGGTCATCGCGCGCTCGCATCGCTGTACAAGGCCGGCAAGGTGCCGGCGATCATCACGCAGAACATCGACAATCTGCATCAGGTGTCCGGCTTCGCCGAACACGACGTCGTCGAGCTCCACGGCAACACCACCTATGCGCGCTGCATCGGCTGCGGGAAGCGGCATGAGCTCGACTGGGTTCGCGAGTGGTTCTTTCGCACCGGGCACGCCCCACATTGCACCGCGTGCGACGAGCCGGTGAAGACCGCGACGGTGTCGTTCGGTCAGTCGATGCCGTCCGATGCGATGCGCCGCGCCACCGAACTTGCGCAGCATTGCGATCTGTTCATCGCGATCGGTTCGTCGCTTGTGGTGTGGCCCGCAGCGGGCTTTCCGATGCTGGCGAAAGAGTGCGGCGCCAAGCTCGTCATCATCAACAGAGAGCCGACCGAACAAGATGAAATCGCCGATCTGGTGATCCGTCACGACATCGGAGAAACGCTTGGACCGTTCGTCGGTAACTGAAACCTCGTAAGATTCGCAGGCTTTCAAGGCTGTTTATAGTTGTCGCGTAACGATTTTTTTGTCTTTGCCGTTTCGGTCGCGGTGTTATCTTCGAATCAACAGATTCGCGGCGGCGCAATCCTGAGTAGTTTGAGGGAATGCTCGGCGAATCATCCTCGTCGCGGAAGCGACGAATTTGTTGATGACGTGCGGGGTCCGGGGTCATGGGGTCGGACGGATTTGAGTCCAAAAGGCCGGGCGTTTTGCCCGCAGCCAGCGCTGCGAAGCCGAGAGCAGCGGAGTTTCCGGTAGGCGATTTCTCGCCGCGGGACTTCGGAGCCGGAGCGCATGGCGACCTTTCGGCTCCCCGCGATCTAAATCCGCGCGATGCCTTTACCGGTCTTGGCGAAGCCGCGAACCTCGTCGAGATCAGCGGCGTCATCAAGTGGTTCGACGCCTCGAAGGGCTACGGCTTCGTGGTTCCGGACAACGGCTGGCCCGACGTGCTGCTGCACGTCACGGTGCTGCGCCGCGACGGCTATCAGACCGCCTATGAGGGCGCCCGCATCGTCGTCGAGTGCGTGCAGCGCGCCAAGGGCTACCAGGCGTTCCGCATCGTCTCGATGGACGAGTCGACCGCGATCCATCCGGCGCAGATGCTGCCGGCGCGCACCCATGTCAGCGTGACGCCGACCAGCGGGCTGGAGCGCGCGCAGGTCAAGTGGTTCAACCGGCTGCGCGGGTTCGGCTTCCTGACCTGCGGTGAGGGCACGCCGGACATCTTCGTGCACATGGAAACGCTGCGCCGCTACGGCATGACCGAGCTGCGGCCGGGCCAGTATGTGCTGGTGCGGTTCGGGCCGGGCTCGAAGGGCATGATGGCTGCCGAGATCCAGCCGGAGAACGGCGCACCCGGCCTGTCCTCGCACTGAGCGGGGCGCCCAGAGGGTAAACGGCGCGCACACGCGCGCCGTTCTTGATCGCGCCATCCTTGATCGCCAATTTGTGAATCGGCTGACGCCCGCCGCGCATGCTGTTTGCGCGGCGGAAATGCGTTCGGCATGATCCCGGCCGCATTGCGCAGCCGTGGCGCCCGCGAAAAACAGGTTCGATTCAATGCAGGCTTCTGAAATGTTCAAGTTCCGCCGGCTGCGGTGGCTGGGTGCGCTCGCGATGGCGCTGATGCTGTGCGGCCTTCTGGTGCGCGGCGCGGTGGCGGCGCAGATGCAGTCGCTGGAGATCGTCGGCAAGACCGGCGTGCACGTGTTTACCGTCGAGATCGCCACCACCGATCAGGAGCGGGAAGTCGGCCTGATGTACCGCAAGAGCCTGCCGGACGGGCAGGGCATGCTGTTCGACTTCCGCCCCGAGCAGCAGGTGTCGATGTGGATGAAGAACACCTACATCCCGCTCGACATGATCTTCATCCGCGGCGACGGCACCATCCTGCGGATCGCCGAGAACACCGAGCCGCTGTCGACCCGGATCATTGCCTCGGGCGGGCCGGTCGCGGGCGTGCTCGAGGTCAGCGGCGGCACCGCCAAGAAGCTCGGCATCGCCGCCGGCGACCGGGTGGCGCATCCGCTGTTCAAGTCGCGCTGAGGCCGGCTTGCTGGTCTGACGTGAACCGTGTATCGACGGCCGTCGGCCCAGAGATCCGGGTCATGGATCGGGTCATGGATCGGGGTATAGCGCAGCCTGGTAGCGCGGCAGTTTTGGGTACTGCAGGTCGTTGGTTCGAATCCAGCTGCCCCGACCACTCGTTTTCCTTCTTTTCACGACGGCTTTGCCGCGGGCCCGCGGCCGGTGCCGATTGCATCGTAAGACCTGAGGCTGCTGCGGAGCTTGGCCGATGAAGATCGCGCTGGCGATCGTGTCGCTGTTCCCGAGCGGCGGGCTGCAGCGAGACTGTATGGGCATCGCCCGGCGGCTGATGGCGCGCGGCCACGACGTCACCATCCTGGCCTCACGGCGGCAGGGCGAGCTGCCGACCGACCTGAAGATTGAGCTGCTGCCGGTCAGCGCCTGGAGCAATCACGGCCGGGACTTGCGCTTTGCCGAAGCGGCAGCGCAGCGCAAACCGGCATTCGACCGGCTCGCCGGCTTCGGCAAACTGACCGATCTCGACGTGCTGTACTGCGCCGATGGCTGTGACAAGGCGCGTCCGGCGCGGTGGTCCGATCGCTTCACCGCGCGCCGCCGGATCAAGCTTGGGCTGGAGGCCGCGAGTTTCGCGCCCGGACGGCCGACGCAGTGCCTGCTGCTCAGCCAGAATCAGCTCGACAGCTTCCAGCAGGCCTGGGGCACTGAGCCGGAGCGGCTGGCGCTGATGCCGCCGACGATCGATCCCGGCCGGCGGCATCCGGAGTTTCGCACTGACGGCACCCGCGAGCGGATCCGCGGCGAGCTCGGGATCGTCGGCGATACCGTCGTTTGGCTGGCGGTGGCGGCACATCCTCTGACCAAGGGGCTCGACCGTGCGGTGGCGGCGCTTGTGGCGTTCCCGGAGGCGCGGCTGGTGGTGGCCGGTGTGGCAGATGACAGCAAGCAGGGGCGGCTGATGCGCCGGCTTTCCGGTGAAGCCAAGGTGTCGGATCGGATCACCTTGCTCGGCATGCGCCGCGACATTCCCGAATTGATGGCGGGGGCGGATTTGCTGATCCATCCGGCTCGGGTCGACACCACCGGCACCGCGATCCTGGAGGCGGTGGTGAACGGCCTGCCGGTGATCACCACCGCGGTGTGCGGCTATGCGCGCCACGTCGCAGCAGCCGATGCCGGCGTGGTGCTGCCGGAGCCGTTCGGGCCCGGCAACCTGAGCGAGGCATTGCGTCAGGCGTCGGCACCGGGGCGCCGCGCGTCATGGAGCGAGAACGGCGACCGCTATGGCGCCAGCCACGATCTCTATTCCGGGCTCGACTGTGCCGCCGCGATCATCGCCGGCGAGACTGCCGGCACGCCGCTGTCCTGAAGCTGCGACCGCGCCGGTTGAGCCTCGAGACCAGAGGCTGCGGCCGGAGCAGCTGGAGCAGCCTGGGTGGCGGGCTTGGCGGCGGGGCGGGCGGGTTTGTCCTGCTGTTTCGACCAGGAGATGTAGTAGGCGACCAGGGTCATCAGCGCGATGCCGATGACGCTGACCAGGATCTGCGCCATCAGCGAGCCGGAGCTCATGGTCAGCTCGAAATGCGCCACGAACGACAGAAACACGCCGACGCAGAACACCGCGAGCGACTGCTGGCCGCATTTGATCAGGGGATCGAAGCCGCGCCATTCCAGACCCTTCCAGTCCTTCGGCACGAACCGGATCACCAGCACCACGATCACCGCGAAATGCAGGAAGCGGTACGGGGCGAGGTTGGTTTTGTCGTTGGGATTGAAGGCGTCGTACAGCCAGCGCGGGAACAGGTCGCCGAAGTCCTGGAAGCGGCCGGCCATCGTCATCACCAGCGCGAACACCAGATACGCCAGGCAGAACCACAGCATGCCGCGCGAGGCGATGATCGAGCGCGACCGCACCGTGCCGCCGAGCGCGCACCACGCGCCGAACACGAACAGCAGCTGCCAGCAGAACGGATTGAAGTACCAGGTGCCTTCCGGAAACGCCTGCAGATTCCATTCGAAATAGCGGGCGGTGAAATACAGCACGAACGAGCCGATCATCACCGCGTCGGGACGGCGCAGCATCAGCCACAGCACCGGCGGGAACAGGCCCATCAGCACGATGTAGAGCGGCAGCACGTCGAGATTGACCGGCTTGAATTTCAGCAGCAGGCCCTGGCGTAGCGTCTCGATCGGATTGGCGATGAGGCCGGCGACGTTGAACTCGTTGATGATCTCGGGATCGGAAAAGCGCTGCGCGACGTAGCCGATCGCCACGATGTAGATCACGAACAGCACGATGTGTGCGACGTAGAGCTGCCACACCCGCTTGGTCAGCCGGGTGCCGCCAACGATGAAGCCGCGCTCCAGCATCATCTTGGCGTACACGAACGAGGCGGTGTAGCCGGAGATGAAGACGAACAGATCGGCGGCGTCGCTGAATCCCCAGTTCCGGGTTGTGATCCAGTTCACCACGTTGTTCGGGATGTGATCCAGGTAGATCGCCCAGTTGGCGACGCCGCGGAACAGGTCGAGCCGCAGATCGCGCCCTTTGCTGGGCAGAATGGCCTGAATTTCCATGGAGCCGATCGTCCGTATTGTTGCGAAGCCCGCCCGCAGGACCCACGATTGTCACGGTGCCGGGGACAGAATATAGGAAATCAGGAAACGAAACCGCAGGCGACGGAATCACAAGTGGCCGAGACCAACTTCAAAACTTTACGTGATCCCGACCTGATCCGTTACGCGGCGGAACATTACACCAAGATCGCCGCTTCCACCAAACCGGCGCAGCGCCGCACCCCGACAGGCTCGACCCTTCCATGACCGCACGGATCTACAAGCCCGCCAAGAACGCGATGCAATCCGGGACCGCCAAGACCCGCGAATGGCAGCTCGATTATGAGCCGGAGACGCCGCGCACGATCGAGCCGCTGATGGGCTGGACCTCGTCGTCCGACATGCAGCAGCAGGTGAGCCTGCGCTTCCACACCCGCGACGAGGCGGTGGCCTATTGCGAGCGGGAAGGCATTCCGTATCAGTTGATCGAGCCGAAGGAGCCGGTGCGCCGCCGCGCCGCCTACGCCGACAATTTCGCCTTCCGCCGTCCCGAGCCCTGGACGCACTGATCCGGCGATAGTCTGCAGCGCCTCTCGCGTGCCGCGTCGACCCGCACGACCGCTCGGCGCAAGCCTGAGGCTGCGGCGAACGGCTATGCGCGTCCTGCGCTGCGCCGGTTCAGGTTAGGGTTGCGCCTGGCGGCCCGGCGATGACACGATGTCTTCAACGCTTCGGTCCCGAAGCGAGTCAGAACCTGCCGGAAACGCCATGTCGCTGCACTCCAAGATCGATCCCGGTTCGGCCGATTTCGCGCGCAATGCCGATGCGATGCGGGCGCTGGTCGCCGAATTGAACGACAAGCTGGCGGCGGTCGCTGCCGGCGGCGGCGAGGCGGCCCGCGCCAAACATACCGCGCGCGGCAAGCTGCTGCCGCGCGAGCGCGTTGATCTGCTGCTCGATCCCGGCACCGCGTTTCTCGAACTGTCTCCGCTCGCCGCCAACGGCCTCTACGGCGGGGACGTGCATTCGGCCTCGATCGTCACCGGCATCGGCCGCGTGATGGGCCGCGAGTGCATGATCGTCGCCAACGACGCGACGGTGAAGGGCGGCACCTATTATCCGATGACGGTGAAGAAGCATCTGCGCGCGCAGGACATCGCTCGGCAGAACAACCTGCCGTGCATCTACATGGTCGACTCCGGCGGCGCCTTCCTGCCGCAGCAGGACGAGGTCTTTCCCGACGAGCGCCACTTCGGCCGGATCTTCTTCAACCAGGCGAATATGTCGGCTGCCGGCATTCCGCAGATCGCGGTGGTGATGGGCTCGTGCACCGCGGGCGGCGCCTATGTGCCGGCGATGTCGGACGAGAGCATCATCGTGCGCAACCAGGGCACCATCTTTCTTGGCGGCCCGCCGCTGGTGAAGGCTGCGACCGGCGAGGTGGTGTCGGCAGAAGAGCTCGGCGGCGCCGACGTGCATTCGCGGCAGTCCGGCGTCACCGATCACTACGCGCAGAACGACGCCCACGCGATCGGTATCGCGCGCAAGATCGTCAGCACCTTGAAGCCCGCGCAGCGGCCGCCTCTCAATATGCGTGAGCCGCGCGAGCCGCTGTATCCGGCCGAGCAGCTCTACGGCATCGTGCCGGCCGAGAGCCGCAAGCCGTTCGACGTGCGCGACATCATCGCCCGGATCGTCGATGGCTCGGAGTTCGACGAGTTCAAGAAGCTGTATGGCCAGACGCTGGTGTGCGGCTTCGCGCACATCTGGGGCTTTCCGGTCGGCATCATCGCCAACAACGGCATCCTGTTCAGCGAGAGCTCGCTGAAGGGCGCGCACTTCATCGAGCTGTGCTGCCAGCGCGGCATTCCGCTGGTGTTCCTGCAGAACATCACCGGGTTCATGGTCGGCAAGAAATACGAGGCCGGCGGCATCGCCCGCGACGGCGCCAAGCTGGTGACGGCTGTCGCGACCGCCAATGTGCCGAAATTCACCGTAGTGATCGGCGGCTCCTATGGTGCCGGCAATTACGGCATGTGCGGCCGGGCCTACTCGCCGCGCTTTTTGTGGATGTGGCCGAACGCGCGGATCTCGGTGATGGGCGGCGAGCAGGCGGCGATGGTGCTGAGCCAGCTCCGCCGCGACAATATCGAGGCCAAGGGCGGCTCGTGGAGCACGGAGGAGGAGGAGGAATTCCGCTCGCCGATCCGCGCGCAATACGAGACGCAAGGCAGCCCGTACTACGCGACCGCGCGGCTGTGGGACGACGGCGTGATCGATCCCGCCGACACGCGGCTGGTGCTCGGGCTCGGGCTATCCGCCTCCAGTAATGCGCCGATCGAGCCGACCAGGTTCGGCCTGTTCCGGATGTGATGATCAGGATCTGATGATGAAGAGCACCGCCCTGTATCGTCGCTTCCGCACGCTGCTGATCGCCAACCGCGGCGAGATCGCCTGCCGTGTCATCCGCACCGCGCGTGCGATGGGCCTGCGCACCGTCGCGGTGTATTCCGAGGCCGATGCCGGCGCGCAGCACGTTGCCGAGGCCGACGAGGCCGTGCTGCTCGGCCCGGCGCGGGCCCGCGACAGCTACCTCAATATCGAACGCATCATCCAGGCCGCCAAGCAGACCGGCGCAGAGGCGGTGCATCCCGGCTACGGCTTCCTGTCGGAAAGCGCCGAATTCGCGCAGGCCTGTGCGGATGCCGGTCTCGTATTCGTCGGGCCGACGCCGGAGATGATTACCGCGATGGGCTCGAAATCGGGCTCCAAGGCGCTGATGGAAAAGGCCCGCGTGCCGCTGGTGCCGGGCTATCACGGCGCGGCGCAGGACGAGGCAACGCTCGCGGCGGCCGCCGACAAGATCGGTTTTCCGGTGCTGGTGAAGGCCTCGGCCGGTGGTGGTGGCCGCGGCATGCGGGTGGTGCGCAAGGCCGACGAACTCTCCGCCGCGATCATCAGCGCCAAGCGCGAGGCCAAGGCGGCGTTCGGGGACGACACGCTGTTGATCGAGCGTTATGTCGACAATCCGCGCCATATCGAGGTGCAGATCGTCGGAGACAGCCATGGCAATCTCGTCTCGCTGTTTGAACGCGAATGCACGCTGCAGCGTCGCCACCAGAAAGTGATCGAAGAGGCGCCGTCGCCGACGCTCGATGCGGCTGGGCGCGAAAAAGTCTGCGACGCCGCGCGGCGCGCCGCGGGTGCGGTGAACTATGTCGGCGCCGGCACCATCGAGTTCGTCTCCGACGGCAAGGACGTGTTCTTCATCGAGATGAACACCCGCCTGCAGGTGGAGCATCCGGTCACCGAACTGATCTCCGGCGTCGACCTCGTCGAATGGCAGCTCCGCGTCGCGTTCGGCGAAGCGCTGCCGCTGAAGCAGGATCAGCTCAAGCTGAGCGGCCACGCCATCGAGGCGCGGGTATATGCCGAGAACCCGGCGAAGAACTTCATGCCGTCGGTCGGCAAGATCACGACCTGGCGCACGCCGGCCGAGGTCGATGGCCTGCGCATCGATGCCGGCTATCGCGGCGGCGACAGCGTGTCGCCGTATTACGACGCGATGCTCGCCAAGGTGATCGCGTGGGCGCCGACCCGGCAGGCGGCGATCGACCGGCTCGACCGCGGACTGAACGAGACCGACGTCCGCGGCGTCGTCACCAATATCCCGTTTCTCTCGGCGCTGGTCACGCATCCCGAGGTGCGCGCCAACGCCATCGACACCGGTTTCATCGAACGCCATCTCGCAGCGCTCACCGCCGCACCGAGCGCGCTCGGCGATCTCGAACTCGCCGCCGCGGTGGCGGCGATCCTGCGCGGCGAGGACGAAGCCGCCAAGGCAGAAGGTCCGTCGCCATGGCGGACCTCTGGCTGGATGCCGGTCGGCCGGCGCAAGCGCAGCTTCCTGTTCCGTCGCGGGCAGGGGCATGACCACACTGATCACACGATCGAGCTGACCTATGGCGGCGGATCGTCGGCGCTGACCATCGACGGCCGCGAGCTTGCCTTCGCCTGGACCGCTGCTGGCGACGGCATCGATGTGGCACTCGGCGATGCGCGCTCGCGCATCCACGCCGTGGTCGACGGTGCCGAGTTGTATGTGCGCACGCGGAGCGGCCGGTTCGAGCTGCATCTTGTCGATCCGTTCGGCGGCGAAAGCGAGGAGGCCGTCGGCGAAGACAAGATCGTCGCCCCGCTGCCCGGCACCGTGGTGGCGCTGCTCGCGGAAGTCGGCGCCAAGCTCGACAAGGGCGCGCCGATCCTCACGCTCGAAGTGATGAAGATGGAGCAGACCCTGCGCGCGCCGTTCGCCGGAACGTTGACGGCGGTGAAGTGCAAGGTCGGCGACATCGTCCAGGAAGGCGCCGAATTGGCCGATCTCGAGGCCGAGGAAGAATAGTTCATTCTCCGTCATGCCCGGCCTTGTGCCGGGCATCCACGCCTTCTTGCGGCGCGATGCCGAAGGCGTGGATGGCCGGGACGAGCCCGGCCATGACGAACGACTTTGGGGTTCGTCCATGACCGACACCATCCGTATCGTCGAAGTCGGCCCGCGCGACGGGCTGCAGAACGAGAAGACGCCGGTCAGCGTCGCCGACCGCATCGCCTTCGTTGAGGCGCTGGTTGCGGCGGGGCTGTCGACCGTCGAGGTCGGCGCGTTCGTCTCGCCCAAGGCGATCCCGCAGATGATCGGCTCCGACGAGGTGCTGCGGGCGTCGCTGCAGCTGCCCGGCGAATTCCACGTGCTGGTGCCGAACGAGAAAGGCTACGACGCCGCCCGCGCGGCCGGCGCGCAGGTCGTCGCCGTGTTCGCCTCGGCGTCGGAAGGGTTTTCCCGGGCTAACATCAATTGCTCGGTGGCGGAGTCGATCGAGCGGTTCAGGCCGGTGCTGGCGCGCGCGCAGGCCGACGGCGTCAAGGTCCGCGGCTACATCTCCTGCGTGCTCGGTTGCCCGTTTGACGGTAACGTGCCGGTGCAGGCGGTGGTCGATGCCGCGACGACGCTGTGGGACCTCGGCTGCTACGAGATCTCGCTCGGCGACACCATCGGGGTCGGCACCCCGAAGAAGGTCCGCGAGCTGCTCCGCGCCTGCGCCGAGGCGATCCCGATGCAGTCGCTCGCCATGCACTTCCACGACACCTACGGCCAGGCGCTCGCCAATCTCTATGCCGGGTTGGAACAGGGCGCGCGCGTGATCGACAGCGCCGCCGGCGGCCTCGGCGGCTGCCCCTATGCGCCGGGTGCTACCGGCAACGTCGCGACCGAGGACGTGCTGTACATGCTGGAAGGCATGGGCGTGCCGATGGGCGTCGATATGGACAGGCTGATCGCCGCGACCAACAGCGTCGCCGCACTGCTCGGCCGCCCGCCGGTCAGCCGCGTGGTCAATGCACTGAACGCAAAGAAAAAGCGGGCGGGTTAGTTCGCAGGGTGGGTTAGCGCGAAGCGCGTCACCCACCGATTGAGGTGTCAACACAGAGAGGGTGGTTACGGCGCAAGTGCGCCTGACCCACCCTCGCGAACTATCTGACGCTCTCCGGCCCCATCACCAGATCCGGCAGCCAGGTCGAGATGCCGGGGACCAGGCACAGCAGCAGCACCGCCAGCATCATCAGCAGCACGAACGGCAGCGTGCCCCAGATCACCTCGGACAGCGGGATATCGGGGGCGACGTTGCGGATGACGAAGATGTTGAGGCCGACCGGTGGATGGATCAGGCCCATCTCCATCACGATGGTCATCACCACGCCGAACCAGATGATGTCGAAGCCGGCGGCGCGCAGCGGCGGCAGGATGATCGGCGCGGTCATCAGGATGATCGAAACCGGCGGCAGGAAGAAGCCGAGCACCACCACCAGCGCCAGGATCGCGGCGAGCAGTCCCCAGCGCGGCAGCTGCATCGCCACGATCGCTTCGGCGGCCGACTGCGAGATGTGCAGATAGCTCATCACGTAGGAGTATAGCAGCGACATGCCGATGATCATCATCAGCATGGTCGACTCGCGGACCGTCGAGGTCATGATCGGCGACAGGTCGGAGGGCTTCCACACCCCATAGATCAGCGCGATCAGCAGCAGCGCCAGCAGGCCGCCGAGGCCGGCGGTTTCGGACGGCGTCGCGTAGCCGCCATACAGCGCGATCATCACACCGGTAAGCAGGATGACGAACGGCAGCACCCGCGGCAGCGCGCCGAAGCGCTGCGCCATGGTGAATTTCTCGTCGGTCAGGATCGCGGACGTCTGGCCGGTCGCTTCGTACGCCGCCTTTGCGGTGGCGTATTCCTTGCGGAAGCGGACCACCGCGTAGATGCCGAACAGCGTCACCAGCAGCAGTCCCGGCCCGATGCCGGCGAGGAACAGCCGGCCGAGCGATTTCTCGGCGGCGACCGCGAACAGGATCATGGTGATCGAGGGCGGCAGCAGGATGCCGAGCGTGCCGCCGGCCGCGATAATCCCGGCCGCGAAGCCGCCGGAATAGCCGCGCTTGCGCATCTCCGGGATGCCGGCCGAGCCGATCGCCGAGCAGGTCGCCGGCGACGAGCCGGCCATCGCGGCGAACAGCGCGCAGGCGAACACGTTGGCGACGCCGAGCCCGCCCGGCACGCGATGCAGCCAGGCGTGCAGGGCGGAGTACAGGTCCTGGCCGGCACGCGACTTGCCGATCGCCGCACCCTTGAGGATGAACAGCGGGATCGACAGCAGCGTGATCGACGCCATCTCCTCGTAGACGTTCTGCGTCACGGTATCGAGCGAGGCGTGCGGCATGTAGATCGCCATGAACACCAGCGCGACGGCGCCGAGCGCAAATGCGATCGGCATGCCGGAGAACATCGCCGCCAGCGTGGCGAGGCCGTAACTGATCCCAATGCCGAGGACTGTCACGCGCGCTTCGTCCCACTGAAGGAGTTCACGATCTGCACCGCGATCTGCAGGCACAGCAGCGTCATGCCGGCGGCCATCAGCGCGTAGGGGATGGCGAGCGGCGGCGACCAGATCGAATTCGAGACCTGGCCGTCGACATAGGCCTCGTGCGTCAGCGTCCAGGATTTCCAGGCGAAGAAGCCGCAGAAGGCGAGGCTGGCAACGTCGACCAGCAGCAGCCGGACGCGGTTCACGGCCGGCGGCAGCAGCCCGGTGAACGCCTCGATGCCGATATGGCCGCGTTGGCTTTGCACGAAGGCGGCGGTCAGGAAGGTGGCGCCGACCAGCAGGAACACCGCGGCCTCGTCCTGCCAATAGGTGGCGCTGTGGAACAGGCTGCGTACCGCCACGCTGTAGCTGAGGATGCAGCAGGCGACCACCAGCGCGACCGCGGCTAGGACGAGGATGGCTCGGTTGACCAGCGCCAGCGCATGGCCGAGCGGGCCGCCGGTCTCGCGCTGCGCGGCGCTGGTCGGGTCCGGCTGGCCGGGCACGGGGCCGTGCATCATGCCGCGTCGGTCGCGAGCTTGAGCAGGTTGGCGCAGGTCGCGGTCTTCTTGCCGTAGTCCTTCCACGCGGTGTCGCGGGCGATCACGGCCCACTTCTCGACCGTGGCGGCGTCGAGCTTGTCGACCTTGGCGCCGGCCTTCTCGTACACCTTGGCGACCTCGATATCGTCGGCCTGGGCGCCTTGTTTGCCGAACGCTTCGAGCTCGGCGCCGACCGATAGGATGATGTCCTGATGGTTCTTCGGCAGCTTGTCGAAGATCGCCTTCGACATCATCAGCGGCTCGAGCATGAACCAGTACGAGGCGTCCGCGCCGGAGGTGAGATGCTTGGCGACTTCCTCGAGCCGGAACGAGATCAGGCTGGTGGAGGAGGTGATGCCGGCGTCGCAGGCACCGGTCTGCATCGCAGCGTAGATCTCGTTCGACGGCACCGACAGCACCGCTGCGCCGGCCTGCTGCAGCACCATGTCCATCTCGCGCGAACCGCCGCGGACCTTGAGGCCCTTGGCGTCGTCAGGTGACAGCAGCGCCTTGGAGCGGCTGGCGACGCCGCCGGCCTGCCACACCCAGGTCACCAACACGATGCCCTTGTCGGCGAGGAAGTCGGTCAGCGCCTTGCCGACCGGCTTGGTCTTCCACGACAGGCCCTGCTCATAGGTCGAGACCAGTCCCGGCATCAGGCCGATATTGGTCTCGGGGACTTCGCCGCCCGCATAGGGCATCGGATACAGCGACAGATCGAGCGCGCCTTTGCGCATCGCCGAAAACTGCGCGTTGGTCTTGATCAGTGATGAGCCCGGATAGACTTCGCCGACCAGTTCGCCGCCGGAGCGCTTGCTGATTTCGTCGGCGAACTTGCGGCACAGCCGGTCGCGGAAGTCGCCTTTGTCGATGGTGCCACCGGGAAACTGATGCGAGATCTTCAGTGTCGTTGCCGCCTGCGCTGAGCCGATCCCGTATTTCAGGACCGCGGGCGCTGCCAATGCGGAGACGAGGAGGTGGCGGCGTGACAGCATCGTTTCTCTCCCGATCATTTTCTGTTGTTTGAATCGCTAAAGCATTGGTCGCTGAGCGGTCAAGGCGAGAGGCGGCGATCGGACGGATTGCAACGAGGTTTTGTTAGTTGCAGTGCGGTGCGGGTGTTGTTGCGGTGCCGAACCACCGCCGCCTCGGGAAGTTGCGAGCAAGAATTATTTCGGTGCAGCGTAACAAGCCCGGTTCCCGATCCGTTGAGTGAAAGGGCGGCAGTCGCCGCACCGATCGATTTCGACAAGGATCACATCACATGACCCGTACCCGCATCGTTCTCGCCCTCATGATCGCAGCATTCTCGTCCAGCCTCGCGATGGCGCCGGCTGCCTACGCGATGGACAAGATGGAGAAGAAGGACGGCATGGCTCACGACACCATGGCCAAGGATTCGATGAGCAAGGACGGCATGAAGAAAGACACGATGGCGAAGGACGGTATGAAGAAGGACGGCATGTCCAAAGACAGCATGTCCAAGGACCAGATGAAGAAGTAGTTCGCGTCACCCGAGACCAGGGCGGCGGGCGTTCGTCGTCCTGTTAGTCGTCGCCAGGAGCCGCAGCGTGGCGCGAAAGCGACGCTGCGGCTGCCGACCAGCGATATGCCGAACACCTCGGACTCATGATCTATGAAGCTGCCGGAGAAACCGGTGGTGACGTCTTGTCCGGAGAACAGCGGTCGTCGGCGACTGTGTCGTCGCCGGTGCTGAAGAAATACGGATCGCCACCGCGCAGCCTGCCGTCGCGCAGAATGATTGCGTCGTTCGAATGGGCGCGATGTCGTCGCGCATCCGGATCTGAATCCGAGTACATCCCGTCCGCATTGTCCTGCCCTGTACCTTCTCCAAAGGGTACGAGATCACCTGCACTCCCGACCTTCTCGGTAATTTGAGCGCCAGCGTACGGGCACGCAACTTTGCTGTGTTTTGCTCAGTCACCATGCGCCCGCGGCCGTAGAGTTCCCGACCAGAATCATGTTTGCCGTCATTCGGGTGGTGCAGTTTGGGGCGAGGGGCAGGTATGAAGAATTTTCCAGCGTGGCTGAGCGTCTGGTCGGTGGTGGCCGTTGCGTGCGGTAGCGCGCATGCGGCCGATCTGCAGAACGTTTCAGTCCCGTCGGCCGTGCCGGCGGCAACTAACTGGACCGGCTTCTACATCGGTACCCACGTCGGCGCCGCAGCGTCGGAGAGCGCGTGGAACAGCATTGCCGGAAGTGGGGCCGGACTGGCGGCGGGGCCGTTCCCTGGTCATGGCGTCAGCGGCAATGCGATCGCCGGCATCCAGGGCGGCTACAACGCGCAGTTCGGTCATTACGTGCTCGGCATCGAAGGCGACGCCAGCTTCGGTTCCATCAACGGTTTGGCCCGCTGTCTGCACGGCACCTTTGCCTGCACCAGCCGGATCGACGAACTGTGGACGCTCGCCGCGCGCTTCGGCTACGCCGCGGGTGATTTGCTGGTCTATGGCAAGGCCGGCGCCGCCTGGGCCGACGTCCATCGCCGGATGGCCAGCGGCAACTTCGTCAACGTCCTCGAAGCGTCCGAGACGCGGTCCGGCTGGCTGCTCGGCGCCGGCGTCGAATACGCCTTCCTGCCGGGCCTGTCGGGCAAGATCGAGTACAACTACGCGGATTTCGGCAATCGCTCCCTGACGATGGCCGATCAGTTCGGCGACGTTTCGGACGTGTCGATCGGCCAGACCGCGCATCTGGTCAAGGTCGGCCTCAATTATCGGCTCGGCGCGGCCTCGGTCAGCGCAGCGCCGCTTCCCGGCGTGCCGCTGCCGCAGTGGAGCTGGACCGGGATCTATCTCGGCGTCCACGCCGGCGGCGGCTTCGGCAGCAACGATTGGGAGTCGGCGACGGGCGCGCTGCTCGCGGCGTCGACGTCGGGCGGGTTCCCCGGGCGCGGCGACAGTTCCGGGCTGTTCGGCGGCGGCCAGATCGGCGCGAACTATCAATTCGGCCGCTGGGTCGCCGGTGTTGAAGCGTCCGCCGCCGCGGCGGATATCGGCGGCTACGCCAAATGCGCCACCGATGTCGGGACACGGAGAAATTTCACCTGCCACAATGAGCTGTCGTCGCTCGGCACCATCACGGGCCGGCTTGGGCAGACCTGGGGCAATCTGTTGATCTACGGCAAGGCCGGCGCGGCGTGGGCAACCGGCAGCAGCGATGCGCAGCGCGCAGGCAGCGCCAGCCGCTTCACCGAAAGCGGCACGCGCTGGGGCTGGGTCACCGGTACCGGCCTGGAATATGCTCTCAGTCCGAACCTGTCGGCCTTCGTGGAGTACAACCACGTCGATTTCGGCACCCAAGACACCGCTTACGTCGATCAGTTCGGCAATGCCTCCGAGATCGGCTTCAAGCAGAAGCTCGATCTGGTGAAGGCAGGTCTGAATTATCGGCTCGGCTCGGGCGCGCCGACGCTCGGCGCGGGAGGCGATGCGCCGCTGTTCGTCAAGGCCGCCGCGCTGCCGCTCGGCTGGCAGGTCGAGGCCGGCACCCGTTATTGGGGCAGCTCGGGGCGGATGCAGAAGGATCTGAACGACAACGTCTCGCCGAGCCGGCTGAATTCACGGCTGATCTATGGCGATCAGACCGGTCATTCGCTCGAAGCCTTCGTGCGCGTCGATCACGCGTCGGGCCTGTTCGCCAAGGCCAATCTCGGCCTCGGCCATCTCGTCAACGGCCAGCTCAACGACGAAGACTTCCCGAGCGAAGTGAACTATTCGAACACGATCTCGGAGATGCGCGACGGCCGCCTGGCCTTCGGCAGCGCGGACATCGGCTACAATTTCATCAACGATGGCGGCCGCAAGCTCGGTGGCTTCGTCGGTTATCGTTCGTTCTACCAGACCGGCAACGGCTTCGGCTGTCGGCAGATCGCGACCGACTTCGACACCTGTGGCGTCCCGTTTCCCACCAACTTCGTCGGTCTCAGCGAGACCGAATCCTGGCGCGGCGTCGCGCTCGGCCTCAACGTTCGCGCGCCGCTGACCGAACGGCTGCGGCTGGAGGTCGATGCGGCTTATCTGCCTTACGTCAATCGCGCTGGCTTCGACAATCATTGGTTTCGCGCCGACATCAATCCGCAGTCGGAGGTCGGCCACGGCTGGGGTACGCAGTTCGAAGCGATCCTGTCCTACGCGGTCACCGATCGCTTCAGCGTCGGCGTCGGCGGCCGCTATTGGTACTTCGCGACCGACAGCGCCAGCACGATCTTCCCGAGAGAAGCGACGACGTCGCCGATGCAGTTCTATTCCGAACGCTACGGCGGCTTCGTCCAGACCTCGTATAAGTTCGGCGACGTCGATGCGGCAGAAACCTCGGCGCACGGCATCGCCAAGGCGCCGCCGCGGATCGCGCCCACCAATTGGACCGGCCTCTATGTCGGCGCCAGCGTCGGCGCGGGCTGGGGCCGCACCACCTATGCGGACCCGTTCCCGACCCCGACGACGGGTGATCGGGCGGACCTCGGCGGCGCGCTGCTCGGCGGCCAGATCGGCGCGAACTACCAGTTCGGTCATCTCGTCGCCGGCGTCGAAGCCTCGGCCAACTGGGCGAATATTCGCGGCACCGACACCTGCTTCGGCGCGTATCCTAATCCTGTGGTGGCCGGCTTCGACTGCGGCAGCAGGATCGACGCCATCGGCACGTTCACGGCGCGCGGCGGCTACGCGATCGATCGCACGCTGCTCTACGTCAAGGGCGGCGCGGCCTGGGATCGCCAGCAGGATCAGTTCAACTCCGTCGGTGTCGGTGGCACGACGCTCGCGAGCACCAGCACCAATTGGGGCTGGACCGTCGGCGGCGGCCTCGAATACGCGCTGGCGCCGTCGTGGTCGATGGCGCTGGAATACAAGTACTTCGACTTCGGCGCGTCTCAGGTGTTCGGCACGTCGGTGACGCCGGCATTGGACGGCGTCAACCTGGCGCCGCAGACGAACAAACTGCAGACGGTGTCGCTCGGGGTGAACTACAAATTCGGGCCGTCGTTGTTCGCCAGGGACTGAGCCGTGTGATCGAGGTCCGGTTCGTCGCCGGGCCTCGATTGCCATCGTGACGGGCGGAGAGGCCGGTTGCGGCCGCGGGCAGGCGGTCGTGGCTCGCTTGGTTGTCGGATCGGTGCCGAGCGGCTACAACCGGGCCTCACCGCGACCGACGTCGATCTTCCCAAAGGACAATCCGATGCGTTTCGCTTTTCCCGCCGGCGCTGTGCTGGCTTTGGCCGTTGCTGCGCTGTCTCCCGCCGCGGCCCTGATGTCGAGCACCCCCGCCATGTCCGAATCCGCCAAATCCGTCACCACTCCGTCGGGTCTCCAGATCGTGGACACCCAAGTCGGCACCGGCGCGTCGCCGGCGCGCGGCCAGATCTGCGTGATGCACTACACCGGCTGGCTCTACGAGAACGGCGCCAAGACCCGCAAGTTCGACTCCTCGGTCGACCGCAACGAGCCGTTCGAATTCCCGATCGGGATGGGCCGGGTGATCAAGGGCTGGGACGAGGGTGTTGCCAGCATGAAGGTCGGCGGCAAGCGCACGCTGATCATTCCGCCGGATCTCGGCTACGGCGCGCGTGGCGCCGGCGGCGTGATCCCGCCGAACGCGACTCTGATCTTCGATGTGGAATTGCTCGGCCTCAAGTAAGGCCGATGACGCGATGGCCCGGCACGAGCCGGGCCGTCGTTGCCGCGGTTACGGCCGGCCGCAATAGGCAAGGATGCTGCTGGCGCCCATGCCGCAGGTCGCGGTCAGCTTGCCGTTCGCGAGCTTGAGGGTGTCGGCGAAGCGGGCCTTGGTGCCGCTGACGCAGAACGCCGACAGCAGGGTGTCGTCGTCGGCGCAGGAGATCGGGCAGCCGTCGGACGGGCAGGAGGTCGAGGTCACGGTCTTGATCGGGCTTGCCGGGACCACAGCCGCGCTAGCCGCCGCCTGTTCGGCCGCATCGTTCGGGTTGGGCTCTGACTTGAAATTGCGGACGCCGAAGACCACCACAGCGGCGGCGATGCAGGCGACGATCAATGTCGGTAACTTCATCTTCAACCCCATTCCTCGAATAATCAGCGGCCGAGACCGCGGTGAGCATAGACCTGCATTGCGGAATTGGAAGCGTTCAACGCCAACGGCGTTAACCCGTCACTGATCAAGCGCAAATGGTAATATGCGACCGTGATTAGTTGGGCGGTTAGTATCCGTTCCGCGCGCGTGTCCGACCAATCCTGCTTTCGCCCCACTTCGATCTGTATAGCGACCCACCATGACGATGATTGAGCCAGATCCTGCCGACTTCGAGCCGATCCACCCGTATTCGCTGGCGCGGATCTCCCACGTCGCGCTGCAGGCCGGTGCGGTGCTGGCGCAGAGCGGCGCGTCGGTGCGCGTGGTGCATGAAGGCGCACGGATGGTGGCGGAGGGGCTCGGGGTCGAGGTGCTGGGGATGCGCTCCGGCTACGCCTCGTTCGAGATCACGCTGGCGCGCGGCCATCACAGCTTCACGCGCATGACTCAGATCGGTGCGCACGGCGTGAACCATCGGCTCGACTTCGCGGTGCGCGACCTGCTCAAGCGCGCCGCGCGCGGCGCCATGACGCCGGACGCGATCGAGGCCGAGCTGAAGCGGCTGCAGAGCGAGACGCCGCGGCATCCGCCGTGGCTGGTGGCGATCGCCACCGGCGCCGCCTGCGCGGCGTTCGGCCGGCTGCTCGGCTCCGACTGGCTGTCGTTCGGGCCGGTGCTGGCCGCGGCCAGCATCGGGCAGGGCGTTCGTCATTTGCTGCTCGGCCGCCGCTTCAATGTGTTCGTGGTCGCGGCGATCGTCGGCTGCATCTCGGCGGCGCTCGGCGGCCTCGGTGCGCGGCTGATCGGCAGCTCGACGACCGAACTCGCAATGATGGCGTCGATCCTGCTGCTGGTGCCGGGCGTGCCGTCGACCAACGCCCAGACCGATGTGATGGACGGCTACCCGACCATGGGCAGCGCCCGCGCCGTCACCGTGATCATGATCATGGTGTTCGCGGTCACCGGGCTGTGGCTGGCCGAATTCGTGTTGAGGATCCACACATGACCGCGACCTGGATCGCGATGTTGCCGTATCTGGCGCATCAGGCGGCGTTCGGTGCGCTCGCCGCGGCCGGCTTCGGCGTGCTGTTCAATTTCGGCTGGCGCACGCTCGCCTGGTGCGCGGTCGCCGGCGCGCTGGCGCTGGCTGTCCGCACCGTGGTGCAGCAGACCGGCGGCAGCCTGGAGGCCGCGACCTTCGCAGCGGCCTTCGTCACCTCGTTCACCGCGATCCTGGCGCTGCGCTGGCTCGGCCCGGCCTGCAACGCGGTTGCGCTGGCCGGCTGCATTCCGATGGTGCCTGGCGCGTTCTTCGGTCAGGCGATGCTCGGCTATATGGCGGTCGCCGCCGACACCACCGGCTCTTCGACAGCGCAGATCGTCGCAGCCTCGCAGGCGTTCGTGCGCGTGCTGTCGATCGTCGGCGCGATCGGGGCGGGGCTGGCGATCCCGGCCTATTTGCTCAAGAGCCGGCAGTTCTGATCAGCGCCCGGTGCCGGGCCAGGCCACCGAGCGCGCCACGCCGCTCGCCAGCCGGCCGGCATTGCGGCCCTCGACGATGCTGCCGTCATGGCTGCTGGCCTGGATCAGCGACACCCGGCCGCCGGGATCGATGCGGAATTTGCGGCGGTCCCGGTAGCCGGTCCCGTCGAGCAGCCCGTAATCGGTCGTCAGCCACACCGTGGAGGTGGTCGCCGCACCATCGGTCCACACCGGATCGCTGATCTCGTCGACCTTGAAGGCCCAGAACTTGTAGAGGTGCGATTGGCCGAACGAGCGGACGCGGACGATCTCCGCCTTCAGATGCAGAATCGCTCGGGCTTGGGACTGGTCCACGAAATCTCGAATGCTTGCCGATCGTCAGATCGGTACCCGATTCGGCCGCCGGGCCGCTGCCGCGTCGTGAGTGCGGGATCATCGGCGAACCGACTGCCGCCGGACGCCGATCTCGCGGCGTGGGGACATCTTGCAGATAGGTTTGTCCCTGCGTCTCAGGTGGGGCTTTGGCGGCGCGCGGCGGCTTGAAATCCCCCTGAAACACGGTGCTCTGGGAGCATCGGTATCAGAGGGATTGCAATGCGGTCATGGGGAGGCGCGGTGCTGGCCGCGTTGCTGCTGTCGGGATGTGCGTCGGTGACGCGCGGCACCACGGAGAACATTTCGATTGCGAGCACGCCGTCGGGCGCCAAGGCCGATGTGTCCGGCACCGAGGCGCCGTTCTCCTGCGTCACGCCGTGCGTGGTCGAGGTGAGCCGCAATGCCGACATCACCGTCAGCCTGAGCAAAGAGGGCTATGAACCGCAGATCATCCCGCTGACCCGCGAAGTCTCCGGCAGCGGCGGCGCCGGCTTTGCCGGCAATCTGCTGCTCGGCGGCGTGGTCGGCATGGGCGTCGACGCCGCCACCGGCGCCGCGATGGACCACAAGCCCAACCCGGTCATCGTGACGCTGCAGCCGGCCGCGCCGCCACCGCCGCCGGTGGTCCGGCATCATCGCAAGCCGCGGGTGCCGGTGAGTTAGTTGGTGATGAGGTCGAGCAAATGCCTTAGGGGCTACCCGCCGCCATTGGGCTTTCGGTTTCCGAAAGTTATCTCATCCATGCCTTGGATATAAGATTCGAGAAGTCCCGCGCGGTCCAGTATTCGATATGAATTACGAGAAGCTGCATCTTGCATCATCTCTTCGTTGATTTGACACCAGGAACATTGAGTTTTCGTGGCGGTCGCCCGTATCGGCTCAAGGCAAGTTGGGCAAAATGAGGTTGCGGGCACGAGAGCGGAACCATCAAAAATATGCGAAGTTCCTTGAGTGTCGATGAAGTATGGATTCGCAGAGCTTCTGCCGATGCGGGTCTCAAAGTAGTTACAGTCAGTTCGTTCTGCTATCTCCAGTAGGGTCTGCTTTGTTTGGTCTGTGCATCTCGATCCGACAATTATGCTGCTCACGCAACGAACCGGAACGTCTAGGAGCAACATCTCTGACTTGTCCCGAATCTCTTTCGTTGAGGCAACCATTCGTCGTTCCTGCTCGTAGGTCCAACAAGTTGCCTTCGTGAAATAGGCCGCATGGTATACGCCTAAACGTAAGAGATAGATGTACCGATTTTTTCCGATCTTGAACGCTCTGTAGAGCATGTCGGTCAAGCCATCTCTAGGGGAGTCTGAATAAGTGACGTTTTCGAAGTGGCTCTCAGGGAATGCTTCCGCGAGCGAGCTCTCCGAAAATTCAATTACAAAGCCTTTGTGATTCTCAGCATAGTGGGCCCACATTGGAATGACGCTGGGAGATCGTGAGAAGCAGGTCGTTGGGAGTTGATCTAGTTCGCCAACAGCGTCCGCATAGAACGCCAATGCGTCCGGCTCTTCGTCAAAATCTATGGTGAGAAACAGTTCGTAAGGGTCATTGAAGTCTTTTGGTAGAGAGCATTTGAGCGTTACAAGCTCAGGCGAGCTAAAGATGTTATCAATGAGCTGGGAGCTTATGTATTTGTAGATCTTTCTGCTTGCCCCTTGATCAGGCGATTTCGGATTGTCGTGTGAAGGGGAATGCTTCGTAGAGGCGGTTGGTGTCGCCGCTTTGATGAGTAAGTTGCGTTTCTTCTTTCCGAGCTTGCTGTTCATTGATTTGAGAGGACTTTTGTCTGTTTAAGGCCATCATGTGAACGGTGTGCTCTTGATGGACGAAATTCTAACGTGGAGTGAGTCAATGGTGGCTTGATTGCCTGCGTTAAGAAGGCTGGTCGTCGTCTATACTTTTTGTACCAATAGGTTTCCGTGGTGCCGAAGGAGCTTCCGAGTCTGGCCGTGGTGGAGCAATGGCGATCCCAGCAGGATTCGAACCTGCAACCCGCGGAGTAGAAATCCGCTACTCTATCCAGTTGAGCTATGGGACCGTTGGGGGCTTTATAGCACCACCGGATACAAAAAATCCGCTTCCGCCACAACCGCCCCGAACCATTTGCCACCATCCTGCGTCCAACGCATGCGGCGCGTTGTGTTCGGCGCGCGCGCGGGCGAGGATGTGAGTCTTGAGCCGGCCTGTGGCCGGCGAGGGCGGAAGATGGGTGGCGAAACCGGCGGCCTTGCGTCCGCCTCCAGCCATCACGGCGTCATCTTCGCCACGGCATGACAAGGTCTAACGCGACGCTCGTTCGCGGCAAGGGAGTTCAAGCATGATCGGTCTGGTTCGCGCCCTCTCGCTTTGCGCCGGATTGGCGCTCGGGCTCGCATCCGCGCAGGCGGCCGACAAGGCGTTCCAGCGCGACGAGCTGGCGGACGCCGCGATCAAGCTCGAAGCCCAGATCAAGAGCGAGGCGGCGGCCACCAACAAGCCGGCCGCGGTGCTGCGCAGCGACGCCGACGCCGCGTTCAAGCGCGGCGACTACCGCGGCGGGCTGCAGACGCTGGGGCAGATCGCGGCGCTCGATCCGGCCGACGGCGACAACTGGCTGCGGCTGGCCCGCACCGTGCTGCAGATCAAGGCCGCCACCAGTTCCGAACAGACCTTCCTGCGCGAACGCGCCACCACCGCGGCCTATATCGCCTACCAGCGCGCCAAGAGCCCGCGCGAGGAGGCCGCCGCGCTGGCGCTGCTCGGCCGCGCGATGGCCGACCGCAGCCTGTGGCGGCCGGCGCTGGATTCCCTGCGGCTGTCGCTGGAGCTGCGCGAGGTCGCCGACATCCGCGGCCAATATGAGAAGCTGCGCGCCGAACATGGCTTCCGGCTGCTCGATTACACGGTAGACTCGGATTCGGCCTCGCCGCGGGTGTGCTTCCAGTTCTCCGAGGAGCTCGCCAAGCGCACCGACTTCGCGCCCTATGTGACGCTGGCCGGGACCGACAAGCCCGCGATCAGCGCCGAGGAGCGCCAGCTCTGCGTCGAGGGGCTAAAGCACGGCGAGCGCTACAACATCAATCTGCGCGCCGGGCTGCCGTCGACCGTGAAGGAGGCGCTGGCGAAGTCGGCCGAGTTCAACGTCTATGTCCGCGACCGCAAGCCGCTGGTGCGCTTCACCGGCCGCGCCTATGTGCTGCCGCGCACCGGCCAGCGCGGTATTCCGCTTGTCAGCGTCAACACCCCGACCGTGGCGGTGCAGGTGTTCCGGATCGGCGACCGGAACCTGATCAACACCGTGGTCGACAGCGACTTTCAGCGCACGCTCAGCCGCTACCAGCTCAGCGATCTCGGCAACGAGCGCGGTGCCAAGGTGTGGTCGGGCGAGCTCGACACCGCCACCGCGGCGCTGAATGCCGACGTCACCACCGCGTTCCCGGTCGACCAGGTGCTCGGCGACCTGCAGCCCGGCGTCTATGTGATGACCGCCGCGCCCAAGGGCCCGACTGCCAATTCCGACGATGACGGCCAGCTCGCCACCCAGTGGTTCATCGTTTCCGATCTCGGCCTGACCGCGTTCTCCGGCAATGACGGCGTCCACGTCTTCGTCAATTCGCTGGCCTCGACCGATCCGCTGGCCAATACCGAGGTGCGGCTGATCGCGCGCAACAACGAGGTGCTGGCCACCCGCAAGACCGACGCCTCCGGCCACGTGCTGTTCGAAGCCGGTCTGGCGCGCGGCGAGGGTGGGCTGTCGCCGGCGCTGCTGACCGCGTCCAGCGACAAGGCCGACTACGCCTTCCTCAGCCTGAAGACCAGCGCCTTCGACCTGTCCGACCGCGGCGTCGCCGGGCGTGCGGTGCCGGCCGGCGCCGACGCCTTCGTCTATGCCGAGCGCGGCGTGTACCGCTCCGGCGAGACCGTCCACCTGACGGCGCTGCTGCGCGACGGGCAGGGCGTGGCGATGACCGCCAGCCCGATGACGCTGGTGGTGGAGCGGCCGGACGGCGTCGAATACCGCCGGGCCGTGCTGTCCGATCAGGGCGCCGGTGGCCGCAGCCTCGATGTCGCGCTGAATTCGGCGGTGCCGACCGGCACCTGGCGTGTCCGCGCGTTCACTGATCCGAAGGGCGCCAGCGTCGGCGAAACCACCTTCATGGTCGAAGACTACGTTCCCGATCGGATCGAATTCGACATTTCTACCAAGGACAAGGCGATCAAAGCTGATGCTCCTGTGGAACTTAAGGTCGACGGCCGATTCCTGTATGGCGCGCCGGCCTCGGCGCTCCAGATCGAAGGCGATCTGCTGGTGGCCCCGGCCGAAGGGCGGCCCGGCTATGCCGGCTATCAGTTCGGCGTTGCCGACGAAGAGACCACCAGCAACGAGCGCACGCCGCTCGAAAACCTGCCCGAGACCGACGCCGACGGCGCCGCCACCTTCGAGTTGAGCCTGCCGAAGCCGCCGTCGTCGACCCGGCCGCAGGAGGCGCAGATCTTCCTGCGGATGGCGGAAGCCGGCGGCCGCGCGGTCGAGCGCAAGCTGGTTCTGCCGATCGCGCCGGCGGCGGCGATGATCGGCGTCAAGCCGCTGTTCGCCGACCGCAACGTCGCCGAAGGCGATGTCGCCAAATTCGATGTCGCCTTTGTGGCGCCGGACGGCACCTCGCTGCCGCGCAGCGGCCTGCGTTACGAGCTGCTCAAGATCGAGTCGCGTTATCAGTGGTACCGGCAGAATTCGTCCTGGGATTACGAGCCGGTGAAGTCGACCAAGCGGGTTGCCGACGGCGATCTGTCGATCAAGGCCGGCGAGCCGGCGCGGCTGCAGTTCAACCCGGAGCCCGGCCGCTACCGCCTCGACGTCAAGACCGCCGACGTCGCCGGACCGCTGACTTCGGTGCAGTTCGACGTCGGCTGGTATTCGGACGGTTCGGCCGATACCCCTGATCTGCTGGAGACCTCGATCGACAAGCCGGAATACGCCTCCGGCGACACCATGACGGTGACGGTCAACGCGCGGACCGCGGGTCTTCTGACCGTCAACGTGCTCGGTGACCGGTTGCTGACCACGCAGTCGCTGCAGGTCAAGCCGGGCAGTTCGCAGGTCAAGCTCAGCGTCGGCAAGGATTGGGGCTCGGGCGCCTACATCGTCACCACGCTGCGGCGACCGCTCGACACCGCCGCGCAGCGGATGCCGGGCCGTGCGATCGGCCTGAAATGGTTCGGCATCGACAAGGCGGCGCGGACGCTGTCGGTCGAGCTGTCGCCGCCGGCCTTGGTGCGGCCGTCGACGACGCTGAAGCTGCCGGTCAAGCTCGGCGGGCTGTCGCCCGGTGAAGACGCCAAGATCGTGGTCGCCGCGGTCGACGTCGGCATCCTCAATCTCACCGGCTACAAGCCGCCGGCACCGGATGTGTACTATCTCGGCCAGCGCCGGCTGAGCGCGGAGATCCGTGACCTCTATGGCCAGTTGATCGACGGCATGCAGGGCGCGCGCGGCCAGATCCGTTCCGGCGGCGACTCCTCGGCCGCGGAGCTGCAGGGCAGCCCGCCGACGCAGAAGCCCTTGGCGCTGTATTCCGGCATCGTCACCGTGGCGGCCGATGGCACCGCGACGATCGACTTCGAGATCCCCGAATTCGCCGGTACCGCGCGGGTGATGGCGGTGGCGTGGACCGCCACCAAGGTCGGCCGCGCCAACACCGACGTCACGGTGCGCGATCCGGTGGTGCTGACCACGACGCTGCCGCGCTTCCTGCGCAACGGCGATCGCGGCACCATGGCGTTCGACCTCGACAACGTCGAAGGCGCCGCCGGCGACTACACCATCAAGGTCAGCGCCAGCGGTCCGGTGAAGCTGAGCGGCGAGGCGGCCACGACGATGAAGCTCGCCGCCAAGCAGCGCGGCTCGGCCAAGCTGATGCTGGACGCCGGCGGAGCCGGCACCGCTGCGCTCGACGTGGCGATCCAGGGGCCGAACGGCCTGTCGCTGGCGCGGCACTATGCGCTCGACATCCGTCCCGCCAACCAGACCCTGGCGCGGCGCTCGATCCGGACGCTCGCCAAGGGCGAAAGCCTGACGCTGACCTCGGACATGTTCTCGGACCTGGTGCCGGGCACCGGCGGGCTGTCGCTGTCGGTGAGCCTATCGACCGCGCTCGACGCCGCGACGATCCTCAAGGCGCTCGACCGCTATCCGTTCGGTTGCACCGAGCAGATCACCAGCCGTGCGATGCCGCTGCTCTACGTCAACGATCTCGCCGCCGGCGCGCATCTGGCGATGGACGGCAGCGCCGACGAGCGGATCAAGGGCGCGATCGACCGGCTGCTGTCGCGGCAGGGCTCGAACGGCTCGTTCGGTCTGTGGTCGACCGGTGGCGATGATGCCTGGCTCGACGCCTATGTCACCGACTTCCTGACCCGGGCGCGCGAGAAGCGCTTCGTGGTGCCGGACGTCGCGTTCCGCGCCGCGCTCGACCGCATCCGCAATTCGGTGGTCAATGCCGACGAGCCGGAGAAGGACGGCGGCCGCGATCTCGCCTACGGGCTGTACGTGCTCGCCCGCAACGGCGCGGCGCCGATCGGCGACCTGCGCTATCTCGCCGACACCAAGCTAGACAAGCTGGCGACCCCGATCGCCAAGTCGCAGCTTGCCGCGGCGCTGGCGCTGGTCGGTGACCGCGCCCGCGCCGAGCGGGTCTATGCGGCGGCGGCCGACAGCCTCAATCCCAAGCCGTCGATCGTGTTCGGCCGGGTCGACTACGGCTCCGAGCTGCGCGACGCTGCTGCTTTGGTGTCGCTCGCCAGCGAAGGCAACGCGCCGCGACCGACGCTGACGACGGCAGTGCAGCGGGTCGAAGCCGCGCGCGGCCTGTCGCCCTACACCTCGACCCAGGAGAACGCCTGGCTGGTGCTGGCGGCGCGCGCGCTCGCCAAGGAGACGATGGCGCTCGACCTCAACGGCGATGCTGTGAAGACGGCGCTGTATCGCAGCTACAAGGCCGACGAGGTGAAGTCCAAGCCGCTCAAGATCGCCAACACCGGCGACTCCCCGGTGCAGGCGGTGGTGACGGTGAGCGGTTCGCCGATCACGCCGGAGCCGGCCGCCAGCAATGGCTTCAAGATCGAGCGTCATTACTTCACGCTCGGCGGCGAGCCGGCCGACATCACCAAGGCGAAGCAGAACGAGCGCTTCGCGGTGGTGCTGACGATCACCGAACCGAAGCCGGAATACGGCCATGTCATGATCGCCGACTACCTGCCGGCGGGCCTCGAGATCGACAATCCGCACCTGGTGTCGTCGGGCGATTCCGGCACGCTGAGCTGGATCGCCGATGGTGCCGAGCCGGTGAACACCGAGTTCCGCGACGACCGCTTCACCGCCGCCATGGACCGCAAGGCCGACGACAAGTCGGTGTTCACGGTCGCCTACGTGGTGCGCGCTGTGTCGCCCGGCAAATACGTGCTGCCGCAGGCGGTGGTCGAGGACATGTACAACCCCTCGCGCTACGGCCGCACCGGCACCGGCACGATCGAGGTGCGGGCGGCGAAATGAGCGTGGCCCCCACACCACCACGATCGTCATGCCCGGGCTCGTCCCGGGCATCCACGCCTGACCCGTCGACGGCGAAAGACGTAGATGGCCGGGACAAGCCCGGCCATGACGGGCGGAGAGGATGGTCGTGGCTCAAGCGGGGCGCGATCGTGTCGGCGGTTGCGGTCGTTGCGGTGGTCGGCGGGCTTATCGCCTACGCCGTTTCGCTCGGCCCGCTGCCGCTCGACGAGGCGCGGCAGACGTCGGTGACGGTGGTCGACCGCCACGGCAAGCTGTTGCGCGCGTTCGCGATGGCCGACGGGCGCTGGCGGCTGCCGGTCGATGCCGCGAGCGAAGTCGATCCGCGCTACCTCAAGCTGCTGCTCGCTTATGAGGACAAGCGCTTCTATCAGCATCACGGCATCGATCCGCTGGCGGTCGGACGCGCAGCGCTGCAACTCGTCAGCCACGGTCGGATCGTGTCCGGCGGTTCGACCATCACCATGCAGCTGGCGCGGCTGATGGAGCCGCGGCGACAGCGCTCGCTCGGCGCCAAGTTGCGGCAGATGGTGCGCGCGGTCGAACTCGAGCAGAGGCTGTCGAAGCAGCAGATACTCGACCTTTACCTGGCGCTGGCGCCGTATGGCGGCAATCTCGAAGGCATTCGCGCCGCCTCGATCGCGTATTTCGGCAAGGAGCCGAAGCGGCTGACGCTGGCGGAGTCGGCGCTGCTCGTCGCCTTGCCGCAGTCGCCGGAGACCCGACGGCTCGATCGTTTCCCGGATGCCGCGCAGGCCGCGCGCGACCGGGTGCTGGTGCGGATGGTCGAAGACGGCGTCATCGGCGCCGACGATGCGGCGCAGGCGAGGGCGGTGCCGGTCGCGCGTCAGCGCAAGCCGATGCCGGTGCTGGCGCCGCATTCCGCCGATCAGGCCGTTATCGCCGACAAGAACGCCAAGCTGATCCGCCTGACGCTCGACGCCGGTTTGCAGCGCGCGCTAGAGACGTTGGCGCGAGATCGCGCTGCCGCGCTCGGCCCCGACATCTCGATCGGAATCGTCGCCGTCGACAACGCCAATGGCGATGTGCTCGCCCATGTCGGCTCGGCCGACTATTTCGACGACCGCCGTGCCGGCCAGGTCGACATGGCACGCGCGGTGCGATCGCCCGGCTCGACCTTGAAGCCGTTCATCTATGGGCTCGCCTTCGAGGACGGCTTCGTTCACCCGGAAAGCCTGATCGACGACCGGCCGGTGCGGTTCGGCGCCTATGCGCCCGAAAATTTCGACATGACGTTCCAGGGGACGGTGCCGGTGCGCAAGGCGCTGCAACTGTCGCTCAATGTGCCGGCGATCGAACTGCTCGAGCGGGTCGGGGCGGCGCGGCTGGCGTCGCGGCTGAAGCAGGCGGGCACCGAGCTGGTGCTGCCAAAGGACGAAGCGCCGGGGCTGGCGATGGGGCTGGGCGGCGTCGGCATCAAGCTGATCGATCTGGTGCAGCTCTACAGTGGCCTGCCGCGCCTCGGCAGTGTTCTTCCGCTGCGTGAAATCGCAAGTTCCGGCAACGACAAGCGCGAGACTCTGCGCCTGATGGATCAAGTCGCGGCCTGGCAGGTCGGCAGCGTTCTGCTCGGCACCCCGCCGCCCGAGAATGCGGTGCGCAACCAGATCGCATTCAAGACCGGCACCTCCTATGGCTACCGCGACGCCTGGTCGGTCGGGTTCGATGGCCGGATGACGATCGGGGTTTGGGTCGGCCGGCCCGACGGTGCCCCGGTGCCCGGTATGATCGGCCGCGTCGCCGCCGCGCCGGTGCTGTTCGACGCATTCGCCCGCAGTGGTCAGATGCGCGCGTCGCTGCCAAAAGCGCCGAAGGGAACGCTCGTCGCCAGCAACGCCAAGCTGCCGCTGCCGCTGCGGCGCTTCCGGTCCTCGGGCGACCTAGTGCAGCCCGGCGATGACAAGGCGCTGCGGATCCAGTTTCCCCTGAACGGATCGCGGATCGATGCGGTCAGCGAAGCCTCGGCCGGCGCGCTGCCGGTCAAGGTTGCCGGCGGGGTGCTGCCGATGACCGTGATGGTCAACGGATTGTCTGTCGGCGAGATCGATGGACGGCGGCAGCGGCTGATTGCGCCGCCCGGTCCGGGCTTCGTTCGGCTCACCGTGATGGACGCCTCTGGCGCCGCGGACACAGTTGTTGTCAGAATTCAATAGAGCCGGGCTAAGCAGTTGTCGCTGTATCGGTTTCAGCGTATGCGAGGCCGATGATCGAGACCTCTGCCAGACCCCGTTTCGGCGCGCCGCGCGAACCTAAAACCACCGTCGATCCCGGCCGCGGGCTGGTCGCGGTGCTGGATTTCGTGACGGTCAGTCACCTGCGCGCGTCGGCCTTCCTGGTGCTGGTCGGGCTGCTGTTCTTCCTGCCGGGCTTCTTCAACATCCCCCCGATCGACCGCGACGAAGCGCGATTCGCGCAGGCGACCAAGCAGATGGTCGAGACCGGCGATTTCATCGACATCCGCTATCAGGACGAGGTTCGCTACAAGAAGCCGGTCGGCATCTATTGGCTGCAGGCCACCGTGGTCGAGACCGCCGGCAAGCTCGGCTTGCCGCGTGCGCAGGTCCGGATCTGGCTGTACCGGGTGCCGTCGCTGGCCGGCGCGATCGGCGCGGTGCTGATGACCTATTGGGCGGCGCTGGCCTTCGTCGGGCGACGCGGGGCGGTGATCGCCGCGCTGATGCTGTGCAGCTGTATCCTGCTCGGTGTCGAGGCGCGGCTCGCCAAGACCGATGCGTTCCTGCTGTTCACCGTCACAGCCGCAATGGGCGCGATGGCGCGGGCCTATCTCGGCTGGCAGCGCGGCGACATCGATCCCGACCGGTCATGGATCGTGCCGGCAGTGTTCTGGACGGCGCTCGCTGGCGGCATCCTGCTCAAGGGCCCGCTGATCCTGATGTTCATCGCGCTGACGGTGATCCCGCTTGCAATCCTCGACCGCTCGGTGGCGTGGATGTGGCGGCTGCGGCCGCTGCTCGGCCTGCCGTGGATGCTGTTGTGGGTGCTGCCGTGGTTCATCGCGATCTACCTGCGTGCCGGCGACACCTTCTTTGCGGACTCGGTCGGCGGCGATATGCTGAGCAAGATCGCCAGCCCGATGGAGTCGCACGGCGCGCCTCCCGGTCTTTACTTCCTGCTGTTCTGGGCAACGTTCTGGCCCGGCGCGCCGCTGGCCGCGATGGCCGCGCCGGCGGTGTGGCGGGCGCGGCGCGAGCCGGGCGCGCAATATCTGCTCGCCTGGCTGATCCCGTCCTGGATCGTGTTCGAACTGGTGATCACCAAGCTGCCGCACTACGTGCTGCCGCTGTATCCGGCGATCGCGATCATGACCGCGGGGGCGATCGAGCGGCGGGTGCTGTCGCGCTCCTGGCTGGCGCGCGGCTCGGCGTGGTGGTTCGCGATTCCGGCGATCATCCTGCCGCTGGTGGTGATCGGCGCGGTGTATCTGACCCGGCATCCGATCTTCCTGGCCTGGCCGTTCGCGGCCGGCTCGCTGATCTTCGGTCTGTTTGCCTGGCGGCTGTTCGACGACAACCGCGCCGAAGCCTCGCTGCTGAATGGCGCGCTGGCGTCGCTGTTTCTGGTCGTGGCGGTGTTTGGCGTTGTGGTCCCGACGCTGCGTCCGGTGTTCCCGAGCGTCGAGATCGCCCGCGAGCTGCGCAAGGTGGTCTGCGTCGGGCCCAAGGCTGCCGCCGCCGGCTATCACGAGCCGAGCCTGGTGTTCATGACCGGCACCGACACGTTGCTGACCGACGGCTCCGGCGCCGCGGACTTCCTGCTGGGCGGCACCTGCCGGTTCGCGATCGTCGAGTCGCGCAGCGAGCGGGCGTTCGCCAGCCGCGCCGAGGCGATCGGCCTGCGGTATAATGTTGCGGCCCGGATCGACGGCTACAACTTCTCGCAGGGCAAGCCGGTCTCGATCGCGATCTTCCGCTCCGAGGGCACGCAGTAACATGGCCGTATCCGACAAGGCCGGCCGCGCGCAGCGCATCTACCCGGTTGAGCTGGTCCTGGTGATCGGCCGCGCGCTGGCGCAACTCGTCCGCCCGCCGTCGCATTCGCGGCGCGCCGAAGCTGCGCGGCGCTGGGCGCGGCACGCGCTGTGGCTGACGGCCGCTCTGTCGCTAGCGATCGTGATCCTGATGGTCGGCGTCGATGCTTTCGAGATCGGCCTGATGCCGCCGCGGGGTACGCCGTCGCTGTGGCCGGTGAAGATCATCACCGATTTCGGCAAGTCCGCTTATGTGCTGTGGGCGCTCGCAGGCTTGCTCCTGCTGGTCTTGCTGATCGTGCCGCTGCTACGCGGCGTGCCACGCGCCGTGATGATCGGTTTCGGCACCCGCGTGCAATTCCTGTTTCTGGCGGTGCTGGTGCCGGTCGCCATCGGCGAGGTGCTGAAAGGGATCATCGGCCGAGGCCGGCCGTTCGTCGGCGGCGCTGCAGATCCCTACAACTTCTCGCTGTTCGCCTGGAACGAGGCCTATGCCAGCTTCCCGTCGGGACACTCGATCACTGCGGCGGCCCTCGGCTTTGCGGTGGCGGCGGTGTGGCCGCGGTTGACGGCGGTGATGGCGACTTATGTGTTCGTCATCCTGGTCAGCAGGCTGGTGCTGCTGGCCCACCATCCGAGCGATGTCGTCGCAGGTGCCTTGCTCGGCCTCGTCGGTGCAATGGCAGTTCGGTACTGGTTCGCCGCGCGGCGGCTGGCGTTCACCATCCGGCAGGATGGCACCATCGATCCGCTGCCAGGGCCGTCCTGGGATCGCGTCAAAAGGGTTGCCCGCGGCGGCTCCGCCCCATAAGAAGCGGGCGCGCAGATGCGCCCCGGCCGCGAGTTCCCGTCGGCCCCGGATTGTTCCGAAGCATGCCTGAAACCTTGTCTCAGTCCGGACCGCCGCCTGCGGTGTCCATCGTGGTACCGGTGCGCAACGAGGCTGACAACGTCGCCCCGCTGATCGCCGAGATCGCCGCAGCGCTGGATGGGCGCTGGATCTACGAGATCGTCTATGTCGACGATGGCTCTACCGATGCGACCCCGCAGCGGCTCGCCGCGTTGCGCGCCGAGCGGCCCAATCTTCGCCAGATCCGCCACGCCGCATCCTGCGGCCAGTCGGCGGCGGTGCGGACCGGCGTCCGCGCGGCGCGCGGCGCGATGGTCGCGACGCTGGACGGCGACGGCCAGAACAACCCGGCTTTCATTCCCGAACTGATCTTCGCGCTGGAGCAGGGCGGGGCGCGGGTCGGTCTTGCCGCCGGCCAACGGGTGGGGCGCAAGGACACCGGGTTCAAGCGTCTGCAGTCACGCGTCGCCAACAAGGTCCGCAACGCCATCCTGCGCGACGGCACCCGCGACTCCGGCTGCGGCCTGAAAGCCTTCCGGCGCGACGTCTTCTTGTCGCTGCCGTATTTCGACGGCCTGCATCGGTTCCTGCCGGCGCTGGTGCGCCGCGAGGGCTTCGACATTGTTTATGTCGACGTCGCCGACCGGCCACGATTGTCGGGCAAGTCCAACTACGGCTTCTTCGATCGGCTGTGGGTCGGTCTGATGGATCTCGCCGGAGTGTGGTGGCTGATCCGACGCAAGAAAGCGACACCGGTCGCCACTGAGGTGAACTGATGCTGATTCAATACGGCCAGGAACTCGGCGACTATCTGTACGACGTGTTCGTCGCCAAGTTCGATTTCTGGCTCGCCTTCGGCCTGATTGCGCAGCTGCTGTTCACCGCGCGCTTCCTGGTGCAGTGGATTTCGAGCGAGCGGGCCGGCAAGAGCGTGGTTCCGATGGCGTTCTGGTTCTTCTCGATGGGCGGCGGCCTGATGACGCTGGTCTATGGCATCGCCAAGCGCGAGCCGGTGATCATCCTTGGCCAGGCGATGGCGACGATCATCTACGTGCGCAACATCATGCTGATTATCAAGGCGCACGCCCGCGGCTCGGAGAGCCTGCCGAACTGATCGGTTGCGGCGGACCGCCTCGACGCTGCTTAGCGGCGCTCGGGACGAACACTATCCCAGTCAATGCGAGCGCAGCGAAGCAATCCAGAAGCCCAGTGAACTGAGCTGGATTGCTTCGTCGCTTCGTTCCTCGCAATGACGGAGGGGCCGCGAACCCATCGATCAGCGCGCGGCGTTGAAGGCGGCGAAGCCGCGCTCCAAATCTGCCTTCAGATCGTCGGTCGATTCCAGCCCGATATGCAGCCGCAGTGCCGGGCCGCTCGGGTTCCATTGCGTCGCCGTCCGGTACGACGCGCAGTCGAATGGGATCACCAGGCTTTCGAAGCCGCCCCAGGAATAGCCCATCCCGAACAGCGACACGGTGTCGAGCAGCGCATCGACGGCGGCCTGCGGCGCCGGCTGCAGCACGATCGAGAACAGGCCCGAGGCGCCGGTGAAGTCGCGCTTCCAGATCGCATGGCCCGGATCGGTGTCGAGGCCGGGATGCAGCACGCGCTGCACCTCGGGACGTGCCGCGAGCCAGCGCGCCATGTCCAGGCCTGCCTGATAGTGGCGGGCCAGCCGCACCTCCAGGGTGCGCAGGCCGCGCAGCGCCAGGAACACATCGTCCGGTCCGGCGCAGACGCCGAGCAGCCGGATTGCTTCCGACACCTTCGGCCATGCCGCCGCATTGGCCGAGATGGTGCCGAACATGATGTCGGAGTGACCGCCGATATATTTGGTCGCTGCCTGGATCGAGATATCCACGCCTTGTTCCAGCGAGCGATGATACAGCGGCGTCGCCCAGGTGTTGTCGTCGATCACCAGCGCGCCGTGCTGCTTGGCGACCGCGGCGATCGCCGGGATATCCGGCATCTCGAACGACTGCGATCCCGGCGCCTCGACCACCACCGCCACGGTGTTCGGCCGCAGATGCGACGCGATGCCGGCGCCGATCAGCGGATCGAAATAACTGGTCTCGACGCCGAGCCGCTTCAGCATCTGATCGCAGAACAGCCGGGTCGGCCGATACGCATTGTCGCACACCAGCACATGATCGCCGGCTTTGACCACGGCGAGCAGGGCGGTCGAAATCGCCGACACGCCGGAGGGGGTGATGCCGACGCCGGCACACTGCGGACCTTCAAGCGCGATCAACGCCTGCTGCAGCGCCTTGGTGGTCGGGGTGCCGTGTCGTCCATAGGAGTACTCGCCACGATGGGCGTGCAGATCGGCCGCGGTCGGATACAGCACCGTCGAACCGTGCACCACCGGAGGATTGACGAAGCCCTTCTGCGCCGCAGTGTCGCGCCCCGCGGTGACGAGGCGGGTCTGCGTGCTGAGCGGCGCGGGTGTCCCGCTGGAGTCGGAGGCGTCCATGGTGGCTCGCTGGTGGTTGTGCCGAATGTGACAGCGCTTGTGCCTGTGCTTCGGCTACTTCGACGAATGGGGGTAATAGTAGCTTCTGGAAGACGGCCGTCAACCCCTTGACCCGGCGCGCGTCTCGTTCTGTGATGCATACCGGTCTGTCTGGAGATCGTGCTGAGGGGCTCGCGAAAGCCGGGCGAGAGTTTTGCAGCATGGTGCCGGGCAACGGCTGCCGCGCGCGGGCCTTCGGGCGATCGAACGGCGGATCCAATCGGAACGCATCGCCCACGAAGCCGATTGAAGCGGCCAGAACATCCCTTGAAAGGTTTTGCCATGAAGCGCGTCTCTATTGTTGTCGCCCTCGCTATCGCTGTCGGTCTGTCGCCTCAGGTCGCCGGCGCGCAAAATCCCAAGGCCGGATCGACGGCGGGCGCAGAGAAAAAGAAGACTACGCTTGAGATTGTTCGGGAAAACGGCGCTCTGTCCTGCGGCGTCAGCCAGGGACTGCCCGGTTTTTCGGCGCCCGACGACAAAGGCAATTGGGCCGGCCTCGACGTCGATGTCTGCCGCGCGATTGCGGCCGCGGTGTTCGACGACCCCAGCAAGGTGAAGTTCGTGCCGCTGTCGGCGAAGGATCGCTTCACCGCGCTGCAGTCCGGTGAGATCGATGTGCTGTCGCGCAATACCACCTGGACGCTGTCGCGCGATACCTCGCTCGGCGTGAACTTCGCTGGCGTCAGCTATTATGACGGCCAGGGCTTCATGGCCAAGAAGTCGCTCAAGGTGAATTCGGCGCTGGAACTGAACGGCGCCTCGATCTGCGTGCAGACCGGCACCACCAACGAGCAGAACGTTGCCGACTATTTCAAAGGCAACAACATGAAGTACGAGGTGATCGCGTTCGCCAATGCCGACGAAGCGGTCAAGGCCTATGAGTCCGGTCGTTGCGACGTGTTCACCTCCGACGTCTCGCAGCTCTACGCCCAACGTCTAAAGCTGGCGACCCCGGCTGATCATGCCGTGCTGCCGGAGGTGATTTCCAAGGAGCCGCTGGGCCCGCTGGTTCGCCACGGCGACGATCAGTGGTTCGACATCGTCAAGTGGACGTTGTTCGCGCTGGTCAATGCCGAAGAGCTCGGCGTCACCCAGAAGAACGTCGACGAGATGGCCAAGTCGGACAAGCCCGAGCTGAAGCGGGTGTTCGGCACCGACGGCAATCTTGGCGAACAGCTCGGCCTGACCAAGGATTGGGTTGCCCGCATCGTCAAGGCGACCGGCAATTACGGCGAGTCGTTCGAACGCAATGTCGGCTCCGGCTCGAAGCTGGAGATCGCGCGCGGCCTCAACAAGCTCTGGAACAAGGGGGGCATCATGTACGCCCCGCCGATCCGCTGATCGCCTGAAGATCCGCGCCGATGGCGATCGACGCACGCCCACCGCCGCCGCAGCTCGTCGCGAAACTGCGACGAGCGCTCGGTGGTCGCTCAGGCTGGAAGGGGCTGCTGGCCCAAGTGCTGTTCGTCGCGGCGCTGTTTTGGATCGGCTACGAGATCGTCGATAACGCCCGCGACAACCTTGCCAACCAGCGGATCGCCTCGGGCTTCGCCTTCATGTCGCACACCGCGGGATTCGGCGTCAGTCAGACGCTGATCCCGTATCAGGAGTCCGACAGCTACACCCGCGTGTTCCTGGTCGGCCTGATCAACACGCTGGTGGTGTCGGTCGTCGGCATCTTCTTCGCCACCGTGATCGGGTTCGCGGTCGCGCTGGCGCGGCTGTCGCCGAACTGGCTGATCTCGCGGATCGGCGGCGGCTATGTTGAAATCGTCCGCAACCTGCCGCTGCTGTTCCAGATCCTGTTCTGGTACCTGGCCGTGCTCGGCTCGCTGCCGTCACCGCGCCAGAGCGTCTCGGTGATGGACAGCTTCTTCCTGTCCAACCGGGGCATCGTGGTGCCGCGGCTAGCCGGCGAGGCGGGGCTCGATGGCTTCCTGGTCGCGCTCCTGATCGCCGTCGCTGCCGCGATCGTATTGCCGCTGTACGCCCGGCGCCGGCTGTTTGCGACCGGCAAGCCGATGCGGGTATGGCCCTGGGTACTCGGTCTGCTGATCGGATTGCCGCTGATCGCATTCCTGATTGTCGGCAAGCCGTTTTCGCTGGAAGTGCCGGTGCTGCGCGGCTTTAATTTCGTCGGCGGTTCGCGGATCGCGCCGGAATTCGTCGCCCTGACGCTGGCGCTGTCGACCTACACGGCCGCGTTCATCGCCGAAGTCGTCCGCGCCGGCATTTTGTCGGTACACAAGGGGCAGATGGAGGCGGGGGCCTCGCTCGGCCTGTCGCGCGGGCAGACTCTGCGGCTGATCGTGATCCCGCAGGCCATGCGGGTGATCCTGCCGCCGCTGACCAACCAGTATCTCAACCTGACCAAGAACTCCTCGCTGGCGGTGGCGATCGGCTATCCCGACCTGTTCTCGGTGTTTGCCGGTACCACGCTGAGCCAGACCGGCCAGGCGATCGAGGTAATTGCGATCACCATGGGCGTGTATCTGCTGATCTCGCTGGTCACCAGCGCGCTGATGAGCCTGTACGGGTGGCGGATCAACCGGAGCATGGGCGCATGAGTGAGCTCGGATCCGTGACGCCCGTGTTCGTGCGTGGCGAGATGGTGCCGCAGCGGCCGCCGCCGGTGCATACCCCTGGCGTGCTTGGTCTGGTGCGCCAGAGGCTGTTGAACTCGCCGACCAATATCCTGCTGACGATCGTCGGTCTGCTGCTGCTGTATTTCACCGTGGTGCCGACGGTGAAGTTCCTGCTGGTCGATGCGGTGTGGTCCGGCTCGAACCGCACCGACTGCCTCGCCGACAAGGCCGGTCATCCGGTCGGGGCTTGCTGGCCATTCGTGCAGGCCAAGTTCTCACAGTTCATCTACGGCTTCTATCCGACGCCGGAACGCTGGCGGGTCGATCTGGTGTTCGCGCTCGGTGCGCTGCTGCTGCTGCCGCTGTTGATCCCGCGCGCGCCGGCCAAGACGCTGAATGCCGGCCTGTTCTTCATCGCCTTTCCGGTGCTGGCGTTCTTCCTGCTGCACGGCGGCGGCGTCCAGGGCTTCGGCGTCACCTGGAGTGCGGACCTGCTGAGCGGTGTTGCCGACAGCGTCGGTGGCGCCGGCCGCAAGCTCGCCGCGGGCGGGCCGATCGGTAGCGTGATCGGTCAGGCGCTGCTCGGTCTCGGCACCGTGCTGGTGTGGCTGAGCTGGCCGCTGGTGGCGCTGCGCGACTGGATCCAGGCCTCGTCACAACCGGTGTGGCTTGATCTCTTGCTCACCGCGGTCGCCGTCACCGCGCTGGTGTTCATCCTGACCGGGGTGCGCAACGGCTGGCGCGCACTGGCGACCACGGTCGGCATCTTCGTCGGCATCGCCGCGATGGTCGCCGCGCTGCGGCTCGACCGCGGCGGCCTGCCGGTCGTCGACACCCGGATGTGGGGTGGCCTGCTGGTGACAATGGTGGTGTCGGTCACCGGCATCGTCGCCTCGATGCCGATCGGCATTGCGCTCGCGCTCGGCCGCCGTTCGACGATCCCGCTGATCCGGATCTTCTCGGTCGCCTTCATCGAATTCTGGCGCGGCGTGCCGCTGATCACGGTGATGTTCTTCGCCACCTACATGCTGCCGCTGTTCCTGCCCGGCAACTTCACCATCGACAATCTGATGCGGGTGCTGATCGGCATCGCGCTGTTCGCCGGCGCCTACAATGCCGAGGTCATTCGCGGCGGCCTGAATGCGATCCCGCGCGGGCAGGCGGAGGCGGCGAGCGCGCTCGGGCTGTCGTATTGGAAGACCACCGGGCTGATCGTGCTGCCGCAGGCGCTGCGTCACGTCATTCCGGGCCTGGTCAACAGCTTCATCGCGCTGTTCAAGGACACCTCGCTGGTGTCGATCGTCGCGCTGTTCGATCTGCTCGGCCAGCTCCGCGCCGCATTTGCCGATCCGACCTGGTCGACGCCGACGACGCTGTTCACCGGCTTCGCGTTCACCGGGCTGATCTACTTCGTGTTCTGCTTCGGGATGTCGCGCTATTCGCTGTCGGTCGAGCACCGGCTCAACGCGCACCGGCGGACCTGACGGAAGGATCGATTGATGGCTGATACTCCGATCGTCTCGATCGCGGGCCTGAATAAATGGTACGGCGAGTTCCACGTGCTGCGCGACATCAGCCTCGATGTCGCGCGCAGCGAACGCATCGTGATCTGCGGGCCGTCGGGCTCGGGCAAATCGACGCTGATCCGCTGCATCAACGCGCTGGAGGAGTTTCAGGAAGGCCAGATCGTGGTCGACGGCATCGACCTCGGCCCCACCCTGAAACACGTCGACGAGATCCGCCGCGAAGTCGGGATGGTGTTCCAGAGCTTCAACCTGTTTCCGCACCTCACCGTGCTGGAGAACTGCACGCTGGCGCCGATCTGGGTGCGCAACATCCCGAAGAAGGATGCCGAAGCCACCGCGATGAAATTCCTGGAGCGGGTCCGGATTCCTGACAAGGCGAACAAATATCCCGGCCAGATTTCCGGCGGTCAGCAGCAGCGCGTGGCGATCGCGCGGGCGCTGTCGATGAACCCGAAGGTGATGCTGTTCGACGAGCCGACCTCGGCGCTCGACCCGGAGATGGTCAAGGAGGTGCTCGACACCATGGTCGACCTCGCCGAGGAAGGCATGACCATGCTGGTGGTGACGCACGAAATGGGCTTCGCCCGCGAGGTCGCCGACCGCGTCGTGTTCATGGATGCCGGCCAGATCATCGAGGCGAACGAGCCGAAGGAATTCTTCGCCCATCCGCAGCACGCGCGGACCAAGCTGTTCCTCAGCCAGATCCTGCGCTGAGCCTGACGATCGGAAGCCGTTACGCTATCTGATGATTGTCGCCCGCGAGGTGTAGCGCTTGGCGCTGCTGACGGTGAACTGGCTGAAGGTTTCGCGGATGCGCTCGGCGGGTGTCATCGCCTCGTCGAAGTCGTTTATCGTCGCCGCGCCCGGCGCGTGTCGCGGGGCATAAAGCCGGCTGTCGTACAGCGACCGGTCGAAGCGGTAGCTGTCGTCGCCGAATAGAGCATCTGAGACTAACAGCACAGCAACCGCCGCCACCAGCGTGGCGCCGAACGACCTGAACACGGACATGAGCCGACGCGCTCCTTGTTTTGCGCAAGGATCGGCCGGCGCCATGAAGTTTCAGTTTAATGCGCCGCGCGCCCTCGGAGCACGGTTGTCGGCGGGTTAACGCGGTCGCTCAGGATGTCGCGGCCGCGCCCGTACTTGTTGGTCTTTAGGCCTGCTCGAACGGCACCTGAATCGTGCTCTTGGTCTCCATCCAGTCCGGCACCGGCAGGTTCTTGCTGCGCATGAAGTCCGGGTTGAACAGCTTGGACTGATAGCGGCTGCCGTAATCGCACAGGATGGTCACGATGGTGTGGCCGGGGCCAAGATCCTTGGCGAGGCGGATCGCGCCGGCAACGTTGATGCCGCTCGAGCCGCCGAGGCACAGGCCTTCGTGTTCGAGCAGATCGTAGATCAGCGGCACCGCTTCATCGTCGGGGATCTGATAGGCGTCGTCGATCTGCACGCCTTCCAGATTGGCGGTGACGCGGCCCTGGCCGATGCCTTCGGTAATCGAGGAGCCTTCCGACTTCAGCGCGCCGTTCTTGTAGTAATTGTACAGCGCCGAGCCCAATGGGTCGGCGAGCACGGCGCGGACTTTCGGATTGAACTGCTTGAGGCCGATCGACACGCCGGCCAGCGTGCCGCCGGAGCCGACCGCGGCGACGAAGCCGTCGACCTTGCCATCGGTCTGATTCCAGATCTCCGGTGCGGTCGTCTCGATATGGGCTTGGCGGTTGGCGACGTTGTCGAACTGATTGGCCCAGATCGCTCCGTTCGGTTCGGTTTCGGCGAGCTGCGCGGCGAGACGGCCGGACAGCTTCACGTAGTTGTTGGGATTGGCGTAGGGGACGGCGGGCACCTCGATCAGCTCGGCGCCGCACAGCCGCAGCATGTCCTTCTTTTCCTGGCTCTGCGTGTTCGGGATCACGATCACGGTGCGGAAACCGAGTGCATTGGCGACCAGCGCCAGCCCGATGCCGGTATTGCCGGCGGTGCCTTCGACCACGACACCGCCAGGACGGAGCGTCCCGCGCTTCACCGCATCCTGGATGATGAACAGCGCAGCCCGATCCTTCACCGACTGGCCCGGATTCATGAACTCGGCCTTGCCGAGAATGGTGCAGCCGGTCGCCTCCGACGCGCGCTTCAATTTGATCAGGGGCGTGTTGCCGATGGCGTCGACGACGTCGTTCTTGATGCTCATGCTATCCGGCTGGTGACGTTGCGGGCCCTCAAGTTAAGAGACCGGACGGCACGAGACAAGGCACGCCTGCTGCCGCATTGAGCAAACGCGGCGGCAAGACCGCAACAGGATCAGCCCGCCTTTGCGAACACCACCTGGCGGACATCGATATTTCCGGACAGGAAACCGGCTTCGCAATACGACAGGTAGTATTCCCACAGCCGGCGGAAGCGTTCGTCGAAGCCTTGCGATCTCAGCTTTGGCCACGCTGCACGGAAATTGTCTCTCCAGGTTGCGAGTGTCTTGGCATAATCTTCTCCGAACACCCGCTCGCGCACCACAGGTACGCCGAACGTCTCGCCGAGCGACTTCAGCACACCGGGTGAGGGCAGCATGCCGCCGGGGAACACGTAGCGCTGGATGAAATCGACCTCTCGCCGGTAGGTCTGGAAGAACCGGTCCTGAATGGTGATGGCCTGGATACCGACCAGTCCGCCCGGCATCAGCCGATCGCGCAACTGCGAGAAGTATTTTGGCCAGAATTCCTCGCCGACCGCTTCGATCATCTCGATCGAGGCGATCCGGTCGTAGCGGCCGCGCTCGTCGCGGTAGTCCTGCAGCTTGATCTCGACCTTGTCGGCGAGTCCGGCCTCGAACATCCGCTGCTGCGCGAAATCGCGCTGTTCCCGGCTGATCGTCAGGCCGACGAGGCGGACATCGAAGGTCTTGGCGGTATATTCGGCGAAGCCGCCCCAGCCGCAGCCGATCTCCAGCACCGACTGTCCCGGCTTGAGGTCGATCGCCTCGGCGAGCCGCTGATATTTGTTGATCTGCGCTGCGGTCAGATCGTGGGTGTGATCTTCGAACAGCGCCGACGAATACGTCATGCTCGGATCGAGCCAGGCGGAGTAGAACTCGTTGCCGATGTCGTAATGGGCGTAGATGTTCTTGCGCGCCTGCCGCTTGGTGTTGCGGTTGAACCAATGCCGCACCATCTGCATCAGCCGCATCAGCGGATTGTCCGCCAGCATCGCCTGGATCATCTCGTGGTTGACGCAGAACAGGTACAGGAACTGGGTGAGATCGGGCGTGTCCCACTCGCGGTTCAGGTAAGCCTCGGCGATACCAATGTCGCCGCCATGGATCAGCCGCGACGCAAAGCCGTAGCTGTGCAGCCGCATCTCGGCGGCGGGGCCGGGCTCGGCGCCGCCGAGGCGGAAGCGGCGGCCGTCGGGCAGGGTGACGTCGAGCGTTCCGCGCTGCAGCCGCGCACCGAACGCCAGCGCCATCCGCACCACGCGCGGCAGATCGGCCACACGGTCATCGACGTTGTCGGGGGTCAGCGCTACCAACTCGGACATTACTGTTCCATTGCTTGCGCCCAGCGCAACGGGAGCAACGCCGGGCTCATACTTTAGCTTTAGTGAGTATAAGCATCGTGACCGCCGGCTGCAAAGCCGGTCGGAGGGGACGGCGGCGCTGGACGCGGAACGAGCTTGGCGCCCTTGATCCATAGCCGCAGCGCTTCCCAATGGATCGCGGCGATCACTTTCAACGTCATCAGCGGCAGCGCGAGGAAAGCCTGTAGCAGCGATGCCGTCGACAAAACGCGATGCGTGCCTGCAAAGGTCGCAGCAAGCACGGGACCGTCCGCATCGGTTTCGAGAATCCGCAAGCGCACGATCTCGCCCGGCGGCACGATGCGGAAGTGATAGCGCATCGCCATCTCGATGAAGGGCGAGACGTAGAACAGCTTGTCCTGCTCCTGCCGCAGACCGGCGGGCCCCAACTCGCCAGCGTGCACCGGCAGCACATAAGGATGGATGTCGCCGAAGGTGTTGCGGACTTCGTAGATCACCACCGCGAGGGCGCCGGAGGCATCGTAGCAGAAGTACACCGACAGCGGATTGAAGGTGTAGCCGGCAATCCGTGGATAGGTCAGCAGCAGCACCCGGCCGCCTGTGAGGTCGACGCCCTTCGCTGCGGCGCTGGCCTGAGCGTAGGCGCGCAGCGAGGAGGCGTCGCGCGGGCCGTGATCGGCTTCGTGGAAGCTGTACAGCGCGCGCCTGTTGACGCCGAACAGGGGCGACATCCGGTCGGCCTCGTCCAGCCGATCGAGATCGATCAGCAGCGACATCACCCGATATTGGAAACGGTGTCCAACCGGCTTCAGCCGCGCATGCATGACCTCGCCGACATACAGCGACGCGGCCGCTGCGGGCGGTGCGCCGGGGCTCGGGGAGGTGTTGGCGGCGAGGGCGGCCATGCTATTCGGCCGCTTCGCGGAATTCCGACGGCGGGCCGCGCCACGGCACCGGGGCGCCGAGGTGCTCGGCGACCGCAAGACCCGAACGAAGCCCGTCCTCATGGAACCCGTAGCCGGTCCAGGCCCCGCAGAACCAGGTGTTGCGATGCCCCTGGAGTTCGCCGACGCGGCGCTGCGCGGCAAATGCATTGGCGGTGTATTGCGGATGATCGCAGGCGTAACGGCCGAACGTCAGTTCCGGCGCGGGTTCGAACGGCGGGTTGAGGCTGACGAACAGCGGCTTGTCGGCATCGATGCCCTGCAGCCGGTTCATCCAGTAGGTGACGGCGACGTCGTTGACCGGCGAGCCCTCGCGCTGCCAGCGCAGGAAATTCCACGACGCCCAGGCGCGCTTGCGCTTCGGCATCAGCCGCGGGTCGCGGTGCAGGTACACCATGTTCGGCGCGTAGCCGATGCTGCCGAGAATGTCGCGCTCGATGTCGCTGGCGTCCGAGAGCATCGCCAGCGCCTGATCGCTGTGGGCGCCGATCACCACGTGATCGAACACGCCAAGGCCGCCGAGGCTGTCGCGGACGATCACGCCTTTCGGCGAGCGTTCGATCGAGGTCACGGCTGCGCCGAGCCGCATGTCGTCCTTGAAGGCGCTGGTCAGCTTCTCGACGTAGCGCGCGCTGCCGCCCTTCACGGTGCGCCAGATCGGGCGTTCGTAATGCAGCAGTCGATGGTTGTTGAAGAAGGCGACGAAATTCTCCGCCGGGAAATCCAGGATCTGCGACGCCGGGGCCGACCAGATCGCCGCGCCCATCGGCGCCAGATAGTCGGTCAGCAATCGCGGTGCGAATTTGCGGCTTTCGAAATAGTCGCCGAGCGTCAGGCCGGCGAGCGCGCCTGTCTTGAAATCTTCGACACTCTTTTCGTTGAAGACAAGGATGTGGCGGAGCATCTGCAGGTACGATGGCGAAAGCAGATTGCGGCGCTGCGCGAACAGACCGTCCGCCGTTTCCAGCCAGTTCGATCCGCCGCCCTTCCATTCGAATCGTCCGGCGTCGGCGCTGACCGAAAAGCTCATGCAGCTTTCGACGGTCTCGACGCCGAGATGCGCGAACATCGCGGTGAGATCGGGATAGTTGAGCTGATTGTAGACGATGAAGCCGATGTCGACCGGGATCGTGGTGCCGTCGTAATCGACCGTGACGGTGTGGCTGTGGCCGCCAGCGCGCAGTTCGCGCTCATAGACTGTGACAGGATAGCGCTGCGACAGCGCCCACGCGGCAGCATTCCCCGCGATTCCCGTTCCAACGATAGCAACGCGCATTCCAAGCCCCCTCTAGCCCACCGGCGACCGAGTTACGGCATCCAGGCTCGAGAGTTTCAGCATGTCCGGCAGCGAAAAAATTCGAAGGGCGGGCAGGGAATCGTCCTCGGACGGCCGTATCACCAGATGAAATCTTTGTAAGCTTTGCCGCATTCGGCGGAGCCGTCAAGCTGAGGGAACACCGATGGAATCGGGACAATCGAACCGCGGATGCCTCCCCAAGCGACGGCGCGCCGGAAACAACTTGTCACTGAACGCGGCGATGACGGCCCTGTGCGTCGGCGTTTCCGCCCGTTACAATGGCGGCTGGCTTTCAAACAGCAGTCTTCCGTGACCGAGTTGCAAGTGACTGGCAGAGAACATCGTGCGCCGAAATCGATAGTGGCGCGGCGTGCGCGGCTTTACGCCGCGCCGGGAGATGGGTCGCGCCCAGCATGAGCACCACACTTCGCTACCTTGGCCGCGCAGCCCGACTGGTGGTGGCCTCGGCGCTGGTCGCTGCGTCCGGCGGCTGCATCCTGACGCAAGATCTGCCCGATCCCGCGCTCGACCTGCCGAATCGCTACAAGGCTGCGTCGCGGACGGCGGTCGAGAAGCCGCCGGCGCTGGATTGGTGGCGCGGCTTCCGGTCGGCCGAGCTGACGCAACTGATGGAAGAGGCGCAGACCGTCAATCTCGACGTGGCTGCCGCCGTCGCGCGTATCCGCCAGGCGGATGCGCAGGCGCGGATCACCGGCGCGGCACTGCTGCCGAGCCTCAGCGGCAGCGGCAACGGCAGTCAGGTCAAGACATCGGGCTCGAATATCTCGAACACGACGATCGCCGGCCGTCGCTACAGCACCTATTCGTCGTCGCTGAGCGCGTCCTACGAGATCGATTTTTGGGGCAAGAACCACGATGCCGCGCTCGCGGCCGAGGAGACCGCCACCGCGAACCGGTTCGACCGCGATACGGTGATGCTCACCACGATGGCGAGCGTCGCCAACGCGTATTTCCAGGTGCTCGCCGCCCAAGACCGAATTCGCACCGCCGAAGGCAACATCAAGAGCGCCAGCCGGATTCTCGACGCGATCAAGCAGCGGCTCAAAGCCGGCACCGGCACCGATCTCGACGTGGCGCAGCAGGAGAGCGTGCTGGCGAACCAGCGTGCCGCGCTCCCGCCGTTGCGGCTGACGCTGGCGCAGAACGTCAACGCGCTCGCGACGCTGGTGGCGCGCCCGCCGGAGAGCGTGAAGATTGCCGGCGGTTCGCTGACGCGCCTGTCCTCGCCGCGGGTGACGACCGGTCTGCCGTCGGATCTGCTCACCCAGCGGCCCGATATTCGCCGACAGGAGGCGCAGCTCGCCTCGGCAACTGCGAATGTCGGCAGCGCGCGGGCGCAGTTCTTCCCGACCATCCAGCTCACCGCGCAGGGCGGCTATCAGAGCGCGGCACTGGCCTCGCTGTTCACACCGCAGGCGACGTTCTCCAACATTGCCGCGGGGCTGACGCAGCCGATCTTCGATGGCGGCCGCATCCAGGGCAATTTCGATCTGACGCAGGCGCAGCAGGAAGAGCTGCTGCAGACCTATCGGAAGACCGTGGTGTCGGCATTCGCCGACGTCGACAACGCGCTGGAGTCGATCAAGCAGAACACCGAGCGGCTGCGGCTGCAGCGCGAGGTGGTGGCGTCGTCGCGGCGCGCCTTCGATCTCGCCGAGCAGCAGCTTCGCGCCGGCACCAGCGACATCGTCACCGTGTTGAATACACAGCTCACGCTGTTCCAGGCCGAGGACGCGCTGATCCAGACGCAGCTAGCGCGCTTCCAGGCGATCGTCAGTCTGTTTCAGGCACTCGGGGGCGGCTGGGAGCCAAAGATGGAAAGAACAGCCGATGCTCTTTAAGCCCGATGCGAAGGATACGTCCGGCGCCGGGCCCGGGCGTAAAGGATGGGGCGGGCTGCTGCGGCGACGCAGCGTCTCGCTCTTGCTGGTCGCGGTGATCCTCGGCGGGCTCGGCTTCGTCGCCTGGCGCGCGGTCCAGACCAAGCAGGCCGAGCGCCGGATGCCGCCCGACCTTGCGGTGCCGGTGCTGGCGGCGACGCCGAAGGTTGCCGATGTGCCGGTGTATCTCGACGGCGTCGGCTCGGTGAAGCCGCTCGCCACCGTGACGGTGCGCGCGCAGGTCGACGGCAAGCTGATCGCGGTGAATTTCACCGAGGGCCAGGACGTCAAGGCGGGTGACGTGCTGGCGGAGATCGATCCGGCGATCTATCAGGCGCAATACGATCAGGCCGTCGCCAAGAAGGCGCAGGACGAAGCGCAGCTCGCCAACGCCCGGATCGATCTGGCGCGCTATCAGCAGCTCGCCGCCTCGAATGCCGGCTCCAAGCAGCAGGCCGACACCCAGAAGGCGACGGTGGCGCAGCTCGAGGCGCAGGTGCGGTCGGATCAGGCGGCGATCGACAACGCCGCGGCGACGCTGAGCTACACCAAGGTGGTGGCGCCGATCTCGGGCCGTGCCGGCCTGCGCCAGGTCGACAAGGGCAACATCGTGCACGCCTCCGACACCACCGGCATCGTGGTGCTGACGCAGTTGCAGCCGATCGCGGTGCAGTTCAGTCTGCCGCAGCAACAGATTGTCCGGGTCAATGCGGCTGCCGCAGGTGCACCGCTGCGGGTCGACGTGTTCGGCAATGACGGCGTCACCGTGGTCGATACCGGCACGCTGAAGGGCATCGACAATCAGGTCGACCAGACCACTGGCACGGTGAAGCTCAAGGCCGAATTCCCCAACGCCAAGATGCAGCTCTGGCCGGGCCAGTTCGTCAACGTCCGGCTCAAGGTTGACACATTGAAGCAGGCGATCGTCGTGCCGGTCTCGGCCGTGCAGCGCGGGCCGGCCGGAACGTTCAGCTACATCATTGGCGAGGACAACATCGTTCATGCCAGTCCGGTGAAGGTGACGCAGCAGAACGAAAGCGAGGCCCTGATCGCCGAGGGGCTGACGCCGGCCGACCGGGTCGTGACCACCGGCTTTGCCAATCTGGCCGAAGGCGCCAAGGTGACGATTGGCGATGCAAGCCAGACGCCGACCGCCGATCTCGCGCCGCAGAAGCGACGCCGGCCGCCAGGTGCTCAGGGCCAGAGCGGCAGCGGCGAAGCCGGCGAGGGGCAGGGTAAGCGTCGCCGCGGTGAAGGCGGGCAGCAGCAGGCGCCGGCCGCCGGCGGAACTCCGTCGTCGGGTGCGCCCAAGGCGCCCTGACGCCGCTGCCTGCGCTGCGGCGGGATGCCGGAGCGCGAGACGTCAGTACGCAACGCTGAGGTGAGTTTCATGGGCGTATCCGAGCCGTTCATCCGACGTCCGATCGCGACCTCGCTGCTTGGCGTGGCGCTGATGATCGGCGGTCTGCTCGGCTATTTGGCGCTGCCGGTGTCGGCCCTGCCGCAGGTCGATTTCCCGACCGTGCAGGTGTCGACGCAATTGCCGGGGGCGAGCCCTGATGTGGTGGCGTCGCTGATCACCGCGCCCTTGGAGCGGCAGCTCGGCCAGATTCCGTCGCTGACGGCGATGACATCGACTTCGTCCTATGGCGTCAGCCAGGTGTCGCTGCAGTTCGATCTCAACCGCGATATCGACGGCGCCACTCAGGATGTGCAGGCGGCGATCAATGCGGCTGCCGGCATTCTGCCGAAGAACCTGCCGTATCCGCCGGTTTACGCCAAGGTGAACCCGGCCGACGCGCCGGTGATGACGCTGGCGCTGACCTCGACCACGGTGTCGCTGCGCACCATGAGCGATCTCGCCGACACGCTGATGGCGCAGCGGCTGGCGCAGATCTCTGGCGTCGGCCGGGTCTCCGTCCTTGGCGGGCTGAAGCCGGCCGTGCGGGTGCAGGCCGATCTCGCCCGGCTTGCCGCCTACGGCATCTCGATGGAAGACCTGCGCACGGCGATCGCCAACGCCAACGTATCCGGGCCGAAGGGCTCGCTGGACGGCGCGCAGCAGGCTTACACCATCGCGGCCAACGACCAGATTGCCGCCGCGGATGCCTACCGGCCGATCATCGTGGCGTACCGCAACGGCTCGCCGGTGACGATCGGCGACGTCGCGCAGATCGTCGACGGGCTGGAGAACGAGCGCACCGGCGCCTGGTACCAAGGCACGCCTTCGGTGATCCTCGATATTCAGCGGCAGCCCGGCGCTAACGTCATCGACGTGGTCAAAGGCATCCGCGCCGAGATCCCGCGGATCCAGCGGCTGGTGCCGGCTGGCGTCAAGCTCACCGTGGTCAGTGACCGCACCGAGACGATCCGGGCTTCGGTGCACGACGTGCAGTTCACGCTGCTGCTCAGCGTGGTGCTGGTGACGCTGGTGGTGCTGCTGTTCCTGCGCTCGATGCGCGCCACCATCATTGCCGGCGTGGCGCTGCCGCTGTCGCTGATCACCAGCTTCGGCGTGATGTACTTCATGGGCTTCAGCCTCGACAATCTGTCGCTGATGGCCCTGACGATCGGCACCGGCTTCGTGGTCGACGACGCCATCGTGATGATCGAGAACATCGTCCGTCACATGGAGGACGGCGAGAGCCCGATGGAGGCGGCCCTGAAGGGCGCCAGCGAAATCGGCTTCACCGTGATCTCGCTGACGATGTCGCTGATCGCGGTGTTCATCCCGCTATTGTTCATGTCCGGGCTGGTCGGCCGGATGTTCCGCGAATTCGCCCTGACACTGACGATCGCGGTCGTCACGTCTGCGATCGTATCGCTGACGCTGACACCAATGATGTGTTCGCGGCTGCTCAAGCACGCCCGCGACGAGCGCCAGGTGCCTGGGCTCGCCGCGATCACAGCGTGGATCGATCGCGGCGCCGAGGCCTACCATCGCAGCCTGTTGTGGGTGCTGAAGCATCAGCGTGCGACGCTGGTGGTGACGTTCCTGACCATCGCGGCGACGCTGGTGCTATATGCGATCGCGCCGAAGGGCTTCCTGCCGCTACAGGACACCGCCTCGATCACCGCGGTGACGGAAGCGGGACCGGCGGTGTCGTTCGCCGAGATGAAGGCGCGGCAGACCGAGACCGCGCAGGCGATCGAAGCCGATCCGGACGTCGTCGGCGTGGTGTCGGTGATCGGCGCCGGCTCGGTCAATCCGACGCCGAATGTCGGCCGGCTGGTGCTGACGCTGAAGCCGCGGGGCGACCGAAAGTCCGACGTCGGCGAGGTGATCGAGCGGCTGAAGCAGCGCGTCGCCGGCATCCCCGGCATGACCGTGTACTTCCAGGCCGTGCAGGACGTGCAGATTTCGACCCAGGCCAGCCGCTCGCAATATCAGTACACGCTGACCGCGACTGACGCGGCGCTGCTGTCGCAATGGGCCAATCGGTTGCTCGCCGAGCTGCGCCGCGATCCGCTGTTCCGTGACGTTTCGACCGAAGCGCAGGAGGGCGGCTTGCGGGCGGCGCTCGACGTCAACCGCGAGCGCGCCGGCCAACTCGGCGTCAGCGTTCAGGCGATCAACGACACGCTCAACGACGCCTTCGCCCAGCGGCAGATTTCAACGATCTACGGCCAGGCCAACCAGTACCGCGTCGTGCTGGAAGCGATGCCGGTCTATCAGCAGGACCCGTCGATCCTGTCCAAGCTGTATGTGCCGGGCAATGCCGGCGCCCAGGTGCCGATCTCGGCGGTCGCCGAGTTGAAGCGCACCATCGCGCCGCTGGCGATCTCGCACCAGGCGCAGTTCCCGTCCGTTGCGATGAGCTTCAACCTCGCGCCCGATGCGTCGCTCGGCGAGGCGTTGAAGCGGATCGAGACCATCGAGAAGCAGATCGGGATGCCCAGCAGCATCGTCGGCGTGTTCTATGGCGATGCCGCCGAATTCTCCAAGGCGCTCGCCGGCCAGCCGTGGCTGATCCTGGCCGCGATCGTCGCGATCTACATCGTGCTCGGCGTGCTGTACGAGAGCTACATTCACCCGATCACCATCCTGTCGACGCTGCCGTCGGCCGGCGTCGGCGCGATCCTGGCCCTGATGCTGTTCGGCCAGGATCTGTCGGTGATCGGGCTGATCGGCATCATCCTACTGATGGGCATCGTCAAGAAGAACGCCATCATGATGATCGACTTCGCGCTCGAAGCTGAGCGCGGGCAGGGGATGTCGTCCTACGAGGCGATCGTGCAGGCGTGCCGGCTGCGCTTCCGGCCGATCATGATGACGACGCTGGCGGCATTGTTCGGCGCGCTGCCGCTGGCGATCGAAAGCGGCACCGGCTCCGAGCTGCGGTTTCCGCTCGGCATCTCGATCATCGGCGGCCTGCTGCTCAGCCAGTTGCTGACGTTGTACACCACCCCGGTGATCTATCTGGCGCTCGATCGCATCAATCGGAAGCTGGAGCGGGCGCTGCCGCCGGTTCCGCCGGCGACGCCATCGCCGCCGCTGGCCGGCGTCGGGGAGGGGCTGTAATGGCCTCGATGTCCGACCCGTTCATCCGAAGGCCGGTCGGCACCACGCTGCTGGCGATCGGATTGTTTCTGGTCGGCATGGTCGCCTATGCGGTGTTGCCGGTGGCGGCACTGCCGAACGTCGATTTCCCGATGATCATGGTGTCGGCGTCGCGGCCGGGCGCGGCGCCATCGGTGATGGCCTCAACCGTCGCGGCGCCGCTGGAGCGGCGGCTCGGCGAAATCGCGGGGCTCGATCAGATCACTTCGACCAGTTCGCTCGGCAACACCCGCATTCAGTTGCAGTTCTCGATCGGCCGCAACGTCGACAGCGCCGCGCGCGATGTGCAAGCGGCGATCAACGCCGCGGTCAGCGACCTGCCGACCGACCTGCCGACGCTGCCCAAGTTCCGCAAGTTCAACTCCGCGGCGGCACCCGTCTACATCCTGGCGCTGACCTCCAAGACGATGCCGGCGAGCGCGATCTACGATGTCGCTGACACCGTACTGGCGCAGCGCATCTCGCAGGTGCCGGGTGTCGGCGACGTCACGGTCTCAGGCGCCGACCAGCCCGCCGTGCGGATCGCACTCAATCCGGTCGCTCTGTCCAACGCCGGCATCTCCACTGACGACGTCCGCACCGCGATCATCAACGCCAATCCGGTCGGCCCGGTCGGCGCGTTCGACGGACCGCGGCTGACCGAAACGCTCTCGACCAATCCGCAGATGCGTACCGCGGAGGAGTTCCGCAGCATCGTCATCAAGAGCGATGCGAACGGTACGGTGCGGTTGTCGGATGTCGCCACCGTCAGCGATGCGACCCGCAACGCCCGCACCATCGCCTGGTACAACAAGCAGCCGGCGGTGATCATCCAGATCACCAAGCAGGGCGACGCCAACGTCATCGAGACCGTCGACCGGGTCAAGGCGCTGCTGCCCGAGCTGAAGCAGTGGATTCCGGCCGGCGTCGAGATCTCGGTGCTGGCCGATCGCACCGGTACGATCCGCGCCAGCGTCGACGACATGCAGTGGACGCTGCTGGCGACTGCGGTGCTGGTGATGGCGGTGGTGCTGGTGTTCCTCCGCCGGCTGACGCCGACGATCGCAGCCGGCGTGTCGGTGCCGCTGGCGCTCGCCGGCACCTGTGCCGGGATGTGGATCAGCGGGTTTTCGATCAACAATCTGTCGCTGATGGCGCTGGCGATCGCGGTCGGCTTCGTCGTCGACGATGCGATCGTGATGATCGAGAACATGTACCGCAACCTCGAGCGCGGCATGGCGCCGCTGCCGGCCGCGATCGAGGGCGCCCGGCAGATCGGCTTCACCGTGCTGTCGATCAGCCTGTCGCTGGTTGCCGCCTTCGCGCCGTTGATCTTCATGGACGGCCTGATCGGACGGCTGCTGCGCGAGTTCTCGCTGACGCTGACGTTCGCGATCGTGGTCTCGACCGTGGTGTCGCTGACGGTGACGCCGATGATCTGCGCTCACTACATCCGCGCCGAAGCGTCGCCGAAACAGACCTGGTTCGATCGCGCGGTCGAAGGCACGCTGAACCGCATCGTCGGGTTCTATGCCTGGACGCTGCGCGGCGTGCTGTCGGTGCCGTGGCTGACCATCGTGGTGTTTGTCGCCACCATCGCGCTCACGGTGACGCTGTATATCAAGGTGCCCAAGGGCTATTTCCCGATCGACGATTCCGGCTTCATCATCGGCTCGACCCGCGCCTCGGCCGACATCTCGTTCCAGTCGATGCGGAAGCTGCAGGAGGAGCTCGCCGACATCGTGATGGCCGATCCTGCGGTGAGCGGCGTCGGCTCGGTGCTGGGTGGTGGCGGACCCGGCGCAGGCGGCGCCAATCGCGGCACGATGTTCATCAATCTGAAGCCGAGCGCCGAGCGCGAGGGCGTCACCACCCAGATGGTGATCGACCGGTTGCGCCGGCAGCTCAGCCGCGTCGCCGGCATCCGGCTGTTTATGTTTGCCGCCCAGGATCTGCGCGGCGGCGGCCGCTCCAGCGAATCCAACTATCAGTACACGCTGAGCAGTCCCGATCTCGACCTGTTGCAGAAATGGGCGCCGATCGTTGCCAAGCGGATGCAGACGGTCGACGGCATCACCGACGTCACCAGCGATCGCGACGACGGCGGCCTAGAGCTCACGCTGTCGATCGACCGCACCATGGCGTCGCGGCTCGGCGTGCGGATTCAGGACATCGACAACGCGCTCAATAATGCGTTTTCGCAGCGGCAGATCGCCACGATCTACACCCAGCGCAACCAGTATCAGGTGGTGCTGGAGATCGAGCCAAATTTCCAGACCGACCCGACCGACCTGAAGCGGATCTACGTCGACAGTTCGAGCGGCGATCAGGTGCCGTTGTCAGCGGTCGTCCGCGCCGAGCGCGGGCTGGCGGCGTTGGCGGTCGCCCATACCCAGGGCGTGCCGTCGACCACCGTGTCGTTCAACACGCTGCCGGACGTGCCGCTGCAGGAGGCGACCGCCAACATTCAGCGCGCGGTCGACGAACTGCACATGCCGGAGGGCATCCGGGGCTCGTTCGACGGCAATGCCGGCGATTTCCGGGCCACTTCCAACAAGCAGCCGCTGCTGATCCTGGCGGCCTTCATCGCGATGTACATCGTGCTCGGGGTGCTCTACGAGAGCCTGGCGCATCCGCTGACGATCATCTCGACGCTGCCGTCGGCGGGGCTCGGCGCGCTGCTGGCGCTGCTTGTCACCGGCACCGAGCTGTCGGTGATCGCCTTCGTCGGCATCATCATGTTGATCGGCATCGTCAAGAAGAACGGGATCATGATGGTGGACTTCGCGCTGGAGGCCGAACGCGAGCGCGGTCTGCCGTCGGCCGACGCCATCTTCGAAGCCTGCATCGTGCGCTTCCGGCCGATCCTGATGACCACGCTGGCGGCGCTGTTCGCGGCGATTCCGCTGGTGGTCGCGGTTGGCCCCGGAACTGAGCTGCGCCGGCCGCTTGGCATCACCATCATCGGCGGCCTGTTCGTGTCGCAGGTGCTGACGCTGTATACGACGCCGGTGATTTATCTGTTGATCGACCGTGTCCGGCAGCGGCGCTGGCGCCGCGGCGCGCCGGCCGCAGTACCGGCAGAGTAGGGACCATATGACGACCGAACACGAGACCCACGCTGCAGAGCTCGGCGCGCCGGAGCCGGAGTGCGCCCGCTGTGGCAAGGTGCTGCCGCTGTGCATCTGCGACACGGTCGAGCCGATCGCCAGCCGGACGCAGCTCCTGATCCTGCAGCATCCGCAGGAGCAGGACCGTGCGCTCGGCACCGCGCGGCTGACCGCGCAGCATTTCAAGAACGCCGAGGTCCGGATCGGGCTGTCGTGGCCGAGCCTGTCCAAGGCGCTCGGCCGCACCGTGCATGATCCGTCGCGCTGGGCGGTGCTGTATCTCGGCTCCGCCCGCGCTGCCGAATTGGCCGAGGGGCGGGAGATCCTCGCGGTCGACGCCAAGGGCCAGCCCGAACCGCATCAGGACATGATCCTCGACGAGATCGAGGGCGTGGTGCTGCTCGACGGCACCTGGAGCCAGGCCAAGGCGCTGTGGTGGCGCAACGCCTGGATGCTGAAGTGCCAGCGGGTGATTCTCGATCCCTCCGCGCCGTCGCGCTACGGCCGGCTGCGCAAGGAGCCGCGCCGCGACGGGCTGTCGACCCTGGAAGCCGCCGCGATGCTGCTGTCGCGGCTGGAGCACCGCCCCGAGATCGAGACCAAGCTGCTGGAAGCGTTCGACCGGATGCTGGCGCGGTTCAAGCAGGTGCAGGCCGAGCGGCCGGATCTGGCCCCGAAGCCGAAGAAGCGCGACTGGCGGCGCAAGCGGCGCGGGTGAGGGCGCGAGCCCTCGCTGCGGCCTGACGCGGCGATCTTAGCACAGGGTTTTGGGTGGGGGCGTTCGCGCGCGAAGCGATTCCGCGCGCATTCACGCGTGCCTCGACGCGGTTCCGGTCGAGTCTCAGGAAGATCGGCTAAGTGCTTGATTGAAAAGTGGAGGCCACGACCAGAATTGAACTGGTGTACACGGTTTTGCAGACCGTTGCGTAACCACTCCGCCACGTGGCCCCACGCGGCGAACTCATATACGGCCGGACGGCGATAGGCAACCGCCGCACAGCGCGTTGCCCTGGGGACAGCGGCGGCCTTGAACAATCGGGGGCGCTCGCGCAAGGAGAAGACGCACCAAAGAACGGGGCGGCGATGCCGGAACGCAACTGCAGGAGCTGGGAAGCGAGGGCGATGGCCTGATGCTGTTCAGTTCGCCGGTCTTCCTGTTCCTGTTCATGCCGCTGCTGCTCCTGGTCTACTGGAGCGTGCCGCGGCCGCTTCGCAACAGCGTGCTGCTGGTCGCCAGCCTGGTGTTCTACGCCTGGGGCGAGCGCTTCTTTGCGCTGGTGATGCTGGGGTCGATTTTCGGCAACTGGCTGCTCGGGCTGGCGCTCGATGCCCTGACGGACCCGGGCCGGCGCAAGCTGGTGGTGGCCGCCGCGGTGGTGCTGAACATCGGCCTGCTGGCGGTGTTCAAGTATTCAGAATTCCTGATCGCGAACCTTAACGCGCTGCTGGAGACGGTGGGAATCGCGCCGATCACCGTTGTCGCGCCGCATCTGCCGCTGGGGATTTCGTTCTTCACCTTCCACGCGCTGTCCTACGTGATCGACGTTTATCGCGGCGTCGCCCGGGCGCAGCGCCGGCCGGTCGATTTCGCGCTGTACATCGCATTCTTTCCGCAGCTGATCGCCGGCCCGATCATTCGCTATCACGACATCTCCGACCAGCTCCGACGCCGGCCGGTGACGCTCGAACTGGCGGCTTCCGGGATCGAGCGTTTCCTCGCCGGCTTCGGCAAGAAGATGCTGCTGGCCAATCCGCTAGGCGAGGTCGCCGACCATATCTTCGCGCTGCCGGCGGCCGAGCTCAGCCTGGGCGCGGCCTGGCTCGGGCTGCTCTGCTATACCTTGCAGATCTATCTCGACTTCTCGGCCTATTCGGACATGGCGATCGGGCTGGCGCGGCTGTTCGGCTTCACCTTCCTGGAGAACTTCAACTATCCGTATCTGTCGCAGTCGCTGCAGGAATTCTGGCGGCGCTGGCACATCTCGCTGTCGAACTGGCTGCGCGACTATCTCTACATCCCGCTCGGCGGCAACCGCGTCGCGCCGTGGAGGGTGTACGTCAATCTCGCCACGGTGTTCCTGCTGTGCGGCCTCTGGCACGGCGCCAACTGGACCTTCGTGGTGTGGGGCCTGATCCACGGCCTGTTCCTGATCTTCGAACGGCTAGGACTGTCGACCTTGCTGGCGCGGATGCCGCGGCTGCTGCGGCACGCCTACACGCTGGCTGTGGTGTCGCTCGCGTGGGTGTTCTTCCGCGCCGCAGATCTCTCCCATGCGATCACCTATTTGAAGGCGATGGTCGGGCTCGGCGCGGGTTGGTCGCTCGACTTCCTCGGCGACATTGACCCACTGGTGGTGATCTGCCTCGCGCTGGGGAGCCTGGCGAGCGCCGCGGTGTTCAGCCCGCTGACGGCGGACTGGCGGCTTCGTCGCAACCAGAACCAAGGGCGGGTCGATCCCGACATCCGCACTTTGCAGATCGGCCAGGACGGCGTGGTGATGATGGCCGGCAGGCTGATCGTGCTGCTGTCGATCGGCCTGCTGGCCAGTAGCCAGGTCGCTGCCGGCACCTACAATCCGTTCATTTACTTCCGGTTCTAGCGATGCCGCGAACCCCATTCTCTGCACGGCTCTACAGCGGCGCTTTGATCGGCTTGGCGATGGCGTTCTCGTTCGCGTCGCTGATCGCGATGGCGTTCAAGCATGCGGAGGTCAGCATCGGCGAGAACCGAACGCTGACCCAGCTTCCGGGATGGCCGCGCACGGTGGCGCAATGGGACAGCTTTCCGGAGCGTTTCGACGCCTATTTCAACGACAATTTCGGCCTGCGGAAGCTGCTGCTCCGGTTGAACTCGAACTTCACGACTGTGATGCTCGGCCGTTCGCCGTCCGACAAGGTGGTGTTCGGCAAGGATGACTGGCTGTTCTATGCCGGCGACAATTCGATCGAGCTGTATCGCAACCAGCGCCCGTTCAGCGCGCTGCAGCTCGCCAATACCGAAGCTGCACTCGCACTGCGAATGCGCCCGCTGCGGGCCGCGAACCGGCCCTATCTGTTCGTCGTCGTGCCGGACAAGCACACGATCTATCCGGAGATGATGCCGACCTACATGTCGCGGCGCGATCCGCCGTCGCAGCTCGATCAGGTCGTCGCGTTGGCCGAAAAAGATCGTCTGCCGGTGCTCGATTTGAGATCGACGTTGCGGCAAGGCAAGGCCGACGGGCTGGTGTACCTCAAGGACGACTCGCACTGGACCGACTGGGGCGCGTATCTCGGCTATCGCCGCATCATGGCCGCGCTGCCGCTGGCCGATCTGCCGGTGCTCGATCTCGATGCGAAGCAGTTTGCGATTCCCTCGGACCACGCGGGCGATCTGGCCGGCATGGCGGGATTGACGCGGAGGGAAACGACACGGCTGTCGGAGTTGCCGGCCGATCGCTGTGCTTTCACCGCGTCGGCGTATCAGCCGGTGGGCGATGACATTTCGATCGGGCGGACGTTCTGTCCGCAGGCCAAATACAAGATCATGTTCATCGGCGACTCCTTCACCGAAGCACTGGTGAAGTATCTGTCGCGCAGTTTTGGCGAGGTGGTCTATGTCGCCCGGTCGGGCTTCAAGCCGTCACGCGAGATCGCGCCGTTGATCGAACGCGAGAAGCCGGATCTGGTGATCGAAGAGCTGGCGGAGCGGCATCTGGATTCGCTGGCGGACACCGTCGCGCAGGAAGGCCGCTAAGGCCGGCAGCAGCGCCTCGCTCAGCAGGAGGCGTACCAATCGGTCGGGAAGGGCAGCAGCGGCCATTCGACCGAATTGTCGTTGGCGGCCCGGCGCATCGTCGCCACCACGGTGGGACGCACGACGTTATCCTGCGTGCTTTCAGCGACGGCGTCGCTGATCGATTCCAGCAGTAGATCGTATTCGGCGTCGCTCATGGTTCGGCTCCCCTGTCCGAACCGGAGTGTGGCAAAAACTGTTGTGGGGCCGGTTGAGCGGATCGCTACAATTTTAGCGATCGGCCATCATGGGCGGATTTCCTGCAATCGGTCGTGCACGTTGCCCATGAAAAAAGCCGCCCCAGATGCGGGGCGGCTCGATTCAACGACATGCGGAGGGGGGTTACTGGCAGAGATGCATCCGACCATCTTCACCCCGGAACGTGGTCCCTGGAAGACAGACGAAGCCGTTGCGCTCGGCGTAGCTGCGCATGTCGTAATTGCCCTGGTAGCCCGCTTCGAACGGTGCGGTGGCGATAGCGCCGGCCGCACCGATCGCGCCGCCGACAACGCCGGCAGCAACCTGGCCCGGCCAGAACGCGTTGCTCTCGCGCCAATCGCGATCCTGGTACCCTCGGTTCTGGTACCCTCGGTTCTGATAGCCGCGGTCCTGGTAGCCGGAATAACGCTGCGTTTCGGCGCCGTATAGCTGGCCACGGTACTGAGTCGGTTGCTGCGCCGATGCGGCGGTCGTCAGGGCCACAGCGCCCGCGAACACGGCGGCAGCAATCATCGTTGATTTGATCATGGTGGGGTCTCCTTCGTTGTCTTTCGATGACGCAACGTGCGCCAGCGCGACAATGTTCCAGGGACGAGGGAAGGCCGGGTCACAGCGGCGTGACACGGGCGGGGGCACCGGCTTTGGGAGCCGTGCGGCGCAACCTCGGGAGCCCACGATCTAGCGTGCGGCTCAAGACCTGCAATGATGGAAAATGAGAATGGCTCCCCGGGCCGGATTCGAACCAGCGACCAACCGGTTAACAGCCGGTTGCTCTACCACTGAGCTACCAGGGAACAGCGAAGCATTGCTTCGCGGGCAGCGTATAACAAAGCCGTTCGGCGTTGAAAAGCAGAAAACGGTCGATCCACACCGGCCGTTTCCGCCGCAACGTCGCGGCCAGCCGCCGTAGCGGCGAGGGCTATGTAGGGGATCATGCGCGCCGCGTGAAGCCCCTTTCGCACCAAATCTGTTGAGCGCGCCCGCATGTTGCGTTTTAGACGGCGTTGCAGCATGGATGACGCGGGTTTCACCGCAGGGGATCGGGGATGTTGGAATTCGAGCGCGCACGGCAAAACATGGTCGATGGGCAAATCCGGCCTGCCAGCGTGACGGATTGGCGAATCATCGATGCGATGCGGGCGCTGCCGCGCGAGGCCTTTGTTCCGGAATCAAAGCGCGAGCTGGTCTATCTCGATCTCGACCTTCAGATCGAAGGCCGCGACGACCACAAGCACTTCCTGCTCAATCCGATCATGACCGCCCGTATGCTGCAGGCAGCCGAGCTGCAGCATGATGATCGCGTCCTGGTGGTCGGATGCCCGACGGGCTACATCGCTGCGGTGGCGGCCAAGCTCGCCGCACGGGTGACCACCACGATCGACGACGAATCGCTGGCGCAGCGCATTCGCGCGACGCTGCCCGCGCTCGGTCTGTCCAACGTCAACGTCCGGGTCGCCGAAGCGGCGAAGGGCGATCTGCACGACGCGCCGTTCGATGCCATCCTGTTGTGCGGTGCCACCGAGGTGGAGCCGACCACGCTTTATGAGCAACTCAAGCTCGGCGGCCGTCTGGTCGGTGCGTTCGCCACCGGCCGGCCGCAGCGTGTCACCGTGGTGACTCGTTCGCACGGCGACTACGGCGCCCGCATTCTGTTCGATGCATCGATTCCCGTGTTGCCCGGTTTGGAGCGCGTTCCGGTCTTCGAATTCTGATTGGAACGTGTCGAATTCTGTCGAGGAATCATACCTGTGGCGCGAATGCCCCAGCTTGGAAGTTTCGCAGAGCGCCGTGGCCGAGGGGTTTCGTCGGTCCATTCTGTGTCTTATGGTGAGGATGGACTTACCGGACATCGTTCGGCGGTGCGCACGACGTTGAGCGCCGGAAGTCCGGTGTGGGGAAAAGTTCAGGATTGGATTGCCAGAATGGATGGGCTTAAGCGGATCTCCGGCCTCGCGGCTGCCGGCATCGTTCTGGCGTGTGCGTCGCAAACAGTGGCCCTGGCCGACACGATGGAAGGTGCGCTGGTCCGCGCTTACCAGACCAATCCTCAACTCAATGCGCAGCGCGCTTCGGTGCGCGCCACCGACGAATCGGTTCCTCAGGCACTTTCCGGCTATCGGCCCAAGGTCGCCGTCACTGCCAGCGGCGGCTATCAATACACCGACGTGATTTCGTCGGTCGCCGGCAGCCAGTTTCATCTGTCCGGCACCCAGATCCCGCGCTCGGTCGGCGTGACCGCGTCGCAGACTTTGTTCAACGGCAATCAGACGGCGAACCGCACCCGTGCGGCCGAGAGCCAGGTGTCCTCGGCGCGTGAAGGTCTGCGGGTGCTCGAACAGTCGGTGCTGCTGTCGGCCGCGACCATCTACATGGACTACCTGCGCGACTCGGCGACGCTCGAAGTGCAGCGCTCCAACGTGCGCGTGCTCGAGCAGACGTTGCGGCAGACCAACGACCGCTTCAACGTCGGCGAGGTCACCCGCACCGACGTGGCGCAGTCGCAGGCGCAGCTTGCCGCCGGCAACACCCAGCAGCTCGCCGCCGAATCGACGCTGACGACGACGCGGTCTAACTACCGCCGCATCATCGGCACCGAGCCGGGCAATCTCGCGCCGGGCTCGCCGGTCGATCGCTATCTTCCGACCTCGCTGGCGCAGGCGATCAACCTCGCGCTGGTCGAGAATCCGAACGTCACCGCGGCGATGTACGGCATCGACGTCAGCTATCTGAACGTGAAGATCAACGAGGGTGCGCTGTTCCCGACGCTGACGCTGCAGGCCAGCGCGCAGCAGTCGTGGGAGCCGTCGATCTCGTCGCCGCGTCAATTCCAGGCTTCGGGCATCGCGCAGCTGTCGGTCCCGATCTACCAGGGTGGCGGTGAATACGCGCTGATCCGGCAGTCGAAGGAAACGCTGGCGCAGCAGCGTCTCAACCTCGAACAGGTACGCGACCAGACCCGCGCCAGCGTGGTGCAGGCGTGGGGCCAGCTGCAGGCCGCGAAGGCGCAGGTGTCCTCTGCGCAGTCCCAGGTCAAGGCCTCGGAAATCGCGCTCAACGGCGTCCGTGAAGAAGCCCGCGCCGGCCAGCGCACGACGCTCGACGTCTTGAACGCGCAGCAGGCGCTGGTGAATGCCCGCGTTGCGCTGGTGACCGCGCAGCATGACCGCGTCGTTGCCTCTTACGCGGTGCTGAACGCGGTCGGCCGGCTGTCGCCGCAAGTGCTCGGCCTGAAGACCGACGTCTATGATCCCAGCGTGCACTACCATCAGGTGCGCGACAGCTGGGGCGGCGTGCGGACTCCCGACGGCCGCTGATTGCGGCCGCGACTGCGCCCGGGATTCTGCCCGGGCGCGTTTGCTTGCAAACAACTAATCGTCTGCCTACCGTTGACCGGGTCGTCGTGACGATTCGAGTCGGAGATGCGCCCGTGTTTCGCGGCGCTCCACGTTGTTAGACGTGGAGCGGACCTCGGGGCGTACCGTAGTTGAAGCTGGGGACAAGTCCTGCTTCCAACGCGAAACCTGGCGCCGCCGATCCGGAACCGGTCTCTCCCGTAGAGCTTTGATGTTACAACGCCGGGAAGGGCGTGATGATGTGGAGTCGGAGATGACGCAGCCTGCAAAGGCGCAAGAACCTTCCATGGAGGAGATTCTGGCGTCGATCCGTCGCATCATTGCCGATGACGAAGCCAAGCCCGCGACCCCGGCACCTGCGCCGGCGGCCGTTGCCCCGAAGCCGGAGCCGCCTAAGCCGGCTCCCCCGCCGAGCAAGCCCGCGGCCATGACCCCACCTCCGTCTGCACCGAGTCCGGTGGCGCAAGCTGCGCCGCCCAAGCCCGCCGCCGCACCGAAGCCGGCGCCTCCGCCGATGCCGGCTCCGGCCGAGAGCAACAGTCAGGACGACATCGACGCGCTGCTTGCCGGCCTCGACGCCGGCACCACCGAGGAGGAAGTTCGTCCGCCGCAGCCGGACGGCGACGTCCTTGAGCTGACCGACGAGATGGCGCTGCCGGAGCCCGAACCCGAGCCGGCTCCACCGCCACCACCGCCTCCGCCGCCGGTTCAAAAGGCGCCGATCGAGGACGACATCGAATTCGCCGAAGCTGCGCCCAAGCCGCGCGCGCCGGAGCCGGCCTACGAGCCGCCGGCCGCAGCTGCGGCCTGGAGCGAAGAGCCGCAGCAGCCGATCCTGTCGCGGACCACCGCCGCGGCGGTGGAATCGGCGTTCAATTCGCTCGCCACCACCGTGCTCAGCAACAATGCCCGGACCCTCGAGGATCTGGTCAAGGAGATGCTGCGGCCGATGCTGAAGGCTTGGCTCGACGACAATCTGCCGACGCTGGTCGAGCGGATCGTCCGCCAGGAAATCGAGCGGGTCTCGCGCGGGCGCTGAGCCCGCTTGGCGGAGGCGCTGCCTCCGCCTGATCCAATGGACCGGCCTCCATTGTTGACTTGCGGCGCGCCGGAAGGTTTCTAGCGTCGTCCAACGAGCGCGTTCGCGGCCCGGCGACGCGCCTTTTTTGATTGCAGCGCCATGATCGAGAAAACCTACCAGCCAGCCGACATCGAGGCCCGCATTTCGCGCGCCTGGGAAGACGCCGAGGCCTTCAAGGCCGGCCGTCCGGAGCGCCGCGACGCCGTCCCATACTCGATCGTGATTCCGCCGCCGAACGTCACCGGCTCGCTGCACATGGGCCACGCGCTCAACAATACGCTGCAGGACATCCTGTGCCGGTTCGAGCGGATGCGCGGCCGCGACGTGCTGTGGCAGCCCGGCACCGACCACGCCGGCATCGCCACCCAAATGGTGGTCGAACGCCAGCTGATGGAGCGCCAGGAGCCGAGCCGGCGCGACATGGGCCGCGCCAAGTTCCTGGAGCGCGTTTGGCAGTGGAAGGCCGAGAGCGGCGGCGTCATCGTCAACCAGCTCAAGCGGCTCGGTGCGTCGTGTGACTGGTCGCGCGAACGCTTCACCATGGACGAGGGGCTGTCCCGCGCCGTCGCCAAGGTGTTCGTCGAACTGCACCGCCAGGGCCTGATCTACAAGGACAAGCGGCTGGTCAATTGGGACCCGAAGCTGCTGACCGCGATCTCGGATCTGGAAGTCCAGCAGATCGAGGTGAAGGGCAACCTCTGGCATCTGCGCTATCCGATCGAAGGCAAGACCTTCGATCCGGCCGATCCGTCGAGCTTCATCGTCGTCGCGACCACGCGTCCGGAAACCATGCTGGGCGACACTGCGGTCGCGGTGAATCCGGAAGACGAGCGCTATACGCATCTCGTCGGCAAGCACGTCATCCTGCCGCTGGTCGGCCGGCGGATTCCGATCGTTGCCGACGAATACTCCGACCCCGAGAAGGGCTCGGGCGCGGTGAAGATCACGCCGGCGCACGACTTCAACGACTTCGAGGTCGGCAAGCGGCATCATCTGCCGCAAATCAACGTGCTCGATATCGAGGGCAAGATCTCGGTCGCCGACAACAGTGCCTATCTCGAAGGTCTGCCGGAAGGCGCGCGCGAATTCGCCGGGGAGATCGACGGCACCGACCGCTTCGTCGCTCGCAAGATCATCGTGGCGCGGCTGGACGATTTCGGCTTCCTGGAGAAGATCGAGCCGAACGTCCACATGGTGCCGCACGGCGACCGCTCCGGCGTGGTGATCGAGCCGTTCCTCACCGACCAGTGGTACGTCGATGCCAAGACGCTGGCGCAGCCGGCGATCGCTGCGGTGCGGTCGGGCGAGACGACCTTCGTGCCGAAGAACTGGGAGAAGACCTACTTCGAGTGGATGGAAAACATCCAGCCGTGGTGCATCTCGCGCCAGCTGTGGTGGGGTCACCAGATCCCGGCGTGGTATGGCCCGGACGGCAAGGTGTTCGTGGCCGAGACCGAGGAAGAGGCGGTCGGCAACGCGCTCGGCTATTACGTCGAGCAGGAAGTGATCACGCCTGCGCAGGCGCACGACATGGCGGAAGATCCCGCCAAGCGTGAGGGCTTCATCACCCGCGACGAGGACGTGCTCGACACCTGGTTCTCGTCGGCGCTGTGGCCGTTCTCGACGCTCGGCTGGCCGGACGAGACGCCGGAGCTCGACCGTTACTACCCGACCAACGTGCTGGTCACCGGCTTCGACATCATCTTCTTCTGGGTCGCCCGGATGATGATGATGGGCCTGCACTTCATGGACGATGTGCCGTTCCCGACCGTCTACATCCACGCGCTCGTCCGCGACGAGAAGGGCGCCAAGATGTCGAAGTCGAAGGGCAACGTCATCGATCCGCTCAACCTGATCGACGAATACGGCGCCGACGCGCTGCGCTTCACGCTGGCCGCGATGGCGGCGCAGGGACGCGACATCAAGCTCGCGACCAGCCGCGTCGAAGGCTATCGCAACTTCGCCACCAAACTCTGGAACGCCTGCCGCTTCGCCGAGATGAACGGCTGCGTCGCGCCGGCGGGGTTCGACTACACGGCGGCCAAGGAAACGCTGAACCGCTGGATCGCGCACGAGACCGTCCGCGCGGTGCGCGAGGTGACCGAAGCGATCGAGTCCTATCGCTTCAACGACGCCGCCGAGGCTGCGTATCGCTTCGTTTGGAACGTGTATTGCGACTGGTATCTCGAACTCGCCAAGCCGGTGCTGATGGGCGAGGAGGGCGCTGCCAAGACCGAGACCCGTGCGATGGTGGCGTGGGCGCGCGACGAGATCCTGAAGATCCTGCATCCCTTCATGCCGTTCATCACCGAAGAGCTGTGGGCGGTGACGGCTCCGCGCGACGGACTGCTGGCGCTGGCGTCGTGGTCGCGTAAGGCGGGTATCTCGGACGAAGAGGTGTCGGTGCTGGCGGCCTCCGCCGCGACCGACCCGATGGCCGGGCCGGCGATGCTGGCGATTCCGGAGCCGCAGGAGCCGGACTTCACCGACGATGCCGCCGAAGCCGAAATCGGTTGGGTGGTCGATCTCGTCACTGCGATCCGCTCGGTGCGCGCCGAAATGAACATCGTGCCGTCGACCCTCACGCCGCTGGTGCTGGCCGGCGCTTCTGCCGACACCAATGCGCGGGCGAGCCGTTGGAGCGACGTGATCAAGCGGCTGGCTCGGGTCGGCGAGATCTCGTTCGCTGACGCCGCTCCGCAAGGTGCCGTGCAGCTCCTGGTGCGTGGCGAGGTCGCGGCGCTGCCGCTGAAGGGCGTGGTTGATTTCGCCGCCGAGCAGGCACGGCTCGAGAAGGAGCTCGGCAAGGCCGAAGCCGACATCAAGCGCGCCGAGGCCAAGCTGGCGAACGAGAAATTCGTCGCCAACGCCGCCGAAGAAGTCGTCGAGGAAGAGCGCGAAAAGCGCGAGGCTGCGGTCGCGCGCAAGGTCAAGATCCTCGAGGCGCTGCTTCGGCTGAAGAACGCGAGCTGACCCTTGCTCGACCACGTCTCGATCACCGTGTCCGACATCGCGGTGGCCGAGCCGTTCTACGATGCGATCATGGCGGCGCTCGGCGTCGTCAAGGTCGGCGCCCGTGGCGACTGGCTCGGCTACGGCGAGCGCGCGCGGCCCGAGCATCCCGACCGCGTCTATCTGTCGATCCGCAAAGGCGACAGGCCGGAGCCGGCCTATGGCCGGCACTTGTGCTTCAAGGCGACCAGCCGCGCGGTCGTCGATGCCTTTTGGCAAGCCGGGCTCGCTCACGGCGGCGTCGATCAGGGCGCGCCGGGACTGCGCGACTATCATCCCGGTTACTACGCGGCCTTCATTGCCGATCCCGACGGCAACCGGCTCGAAGCGGTGTGTCACACGCTCGGCTGAGCGCCCTTTGAACATGCCGGACCTCGTCATTCCGAGAAGCGAAGCGACGAAGCAATCCAGCTTGGCTTCTGAGGTCTGGATCGCTTCAATCCGCTCGCAATGACAGCCTTGCACCTGCTGGTCGTTGCCACGGCGTTGATCGGCGCCAAAGTATGACACCGCGGCGATCGCGTAGGATCGGGCATCAACGGGGCTATGCCGATGCTCGCCTTTCTCAAGCTGCTGATCTCGTTCGCGCCGTGGCTGTCGTTCCTGATCATCGCCCGTGACAGCTTACTCCGTGTGGAGATCGGCCTCTGTGTTGCACTGGCGCTGACTATCGTGATGGGCGTGTTGAAGCTCCATCGCGGTATCATTCTGTGGGTGGGCGTGGTGTTTTTCGGCGCCGCGACCATCGCGGTGATGGGATTCAACGACACCTGGACCCTGCGCCATCTCGGCGTGCTGGCGAACGGCGCGCTCGCGGCCGGTGCCTGGCTGACCATCCTGCTCGGCAAGCCGTTCACGCTCGACTACGCCAAGGAGCACGTCGATCCGGCGGTCTGGAACGACCCGAAATTCATCCGCATCAATGTGCTGATGACCGGGATCTGGGCGACGGCTTTCACCATCAACGCGGCGCTGGCATTCGGCAAGATGGAGCAGTTCGCACTGCCCGAACTCGCCTATGAGCTGATCTCCTACGCTGTGCTGATCGGCACCGCGATCTTTACGGTGTGGTATCCCGACCATCTGCGGCGGGCGCGGGCGGCGGCAAGCTGAGTCCGCGGCGCTGCGCCGCAAACAAACGTCACCCTCCGCGAAAGCGGAGGGTCCAGTATCCCAGAGCGGTCGTTGGTAGTTGAAGCGCTCTGGAATACTGGGTCGCCCGGTCAAGCCGGGCGATGACGGTGTTGGTGCGGGATCACGCTGCTCGACTCTCATGAAGCCGTGGAGAGACATCGTCCTCAGCGTGGAAACGGCTTGCTCAAGAACCGCGAGTCTTTCAGCCCGAACCGCCACGGATAGTCGGCCGCCTTGGTGATGCCGATGCGCGGGCCGGTGACGATCTCCGGCGTGGTGGTTCGGCGATGGATCGCGAACGGTGCGGCATCGAGCGGCAGACCGTTATGGGCGATGGTGATGCCGAGGGCCTGCGCCAGCTTGCCGGGGCCGGAACACAGGCTGCGCGGCTCGTCGAGGCCGCGGCGCTTGCGCATCGCTGCGAGCCCGTGGGTCGGCTCCAGCGCGCGGATCAGGACCGCACTGGCGGAGCCTTCGGGCTCGCAGACGACATTGACGCACCAATGGATGCCATAGGAGCGATACACATAGGCAAAGCCCGGCGGGCCGAACATCACCTGGTTGCGCGGCGTTGGACCGCCGTAGGAATGCGCTGCCGGATCGGTGTGGTGATAGGCTTCCACCTCGACGATGATCCCGCCCGCGCCGCCGAACAGCAGCGTTGCGCCGATCAGCTCGGGTGCGACCTCGTGGACGCTGCGGGCGAAGAACCGGCGCGTCAGCAGCGGGCCGAGGGCAGGGTGTGTTCCGTCTAAGGGGGGCTTCGGAACGCGGGACTTGGTCATCGGAGAGGCAAGCTCGAGCGCGGCCGGCGCGGGGCGCAATGCGTACAATTCGAGCATTATTCCAAGGGATAACGGCCTGCAAGCGGCCCGGGTTGCGGGACGGGGGCGGCCGGATTAGGTAGGGTTCTCGCGCAAACCCCAGGCAGCTCATGGTCGTTCTCGTCGATACGGTGTCCGCCAATCCCGTCCGCCCCCGGCATCCGGAGAAGGCGGCGCGGCCGGATGCGCTGTCGCCGAAGAAGCCGGACTGGATCCGGGTGCGCGCGCCGACCACCCGCGGCTATGGCGAGACCCGCGGCATCGTCAAGGAAAACGGCCTGCACACGGTGTGCGAAGAGGCCGGCTGCCCGAATATCGGCGAGTGCTGGGACAAGAAGCACGCCACCTTCATGATCATGGGGGACACCTGCACCCGGGCGTGCGCGTTCTGCAACGTCAAGACCGGGATGCCGGGCGCACTCGACGCCAACGAGCCAGCCTACGTCGCCGAGGCGACGCGGAAGCTCGGGCTGCAGCATCTGGTGATTACCTCGGTCGACCGCGATGATCTGGCCGATGGAGGCGCCGCGCACTTCGCCGCAACGATCCGCGCGGTGCGCGAAGCCTGCCCAACGACGACGATCGAGATCCTGACGCCAGACTTCCTGCGCAAGGACGGCGCGCTGGAGGTGGTGGTCGCCGCCAAGCCGGACGTGTTCAACCACAATCTCGAAACCGTGCCGTCGCGCTATCTGTCGGTGCGGCCGGGCGCACGCTACTTCCACTCGATCCGGCTGCTGCAGCGGGTCAAGGAACTCGATCCCAGCATCTTCACCAAGTCCGGCATCATGGTCGGGCTCGGCGAGGAACGCCACGAGGTGCTGCAGGTGATGGACGACCTGCGCTCGGCGGAGGTCGATTTCCTCACCATCGGCCAGTATCTACAGCCGACCCGCAAGCACCATGCGGTGATGCGCTACGTCACGCCGGACGAATTTGCCGGCTATCAGACCACCGCCTACGCCAAGGGCTTCCTGATGGTGTCGGCGAGCCCGATGACCCGCTCGTCGCATCACGCCGGCGACGATTTCGCCAAGCTCAAGGCGGCGCGCGCGGCGCGAGCCCGCTAAAAGTCCAAGACCTGAAGTCCGAGGCGATGCCGCAGTTTTCCAACAGGCGCAGAGTGCCGCACAGTGCTCAGCAGATGTTCGACCTCGTCGCCGACGTCGAGCGCTATCCGCAATTCGTGCCGCTGTGCAAGGCGCTCAAAATCCGCGAGCGGATCCAGCAGCCGGACGGCAACGAGGTCGTGATCGCCGACATGACGGTGTCGTTCAAGCTGGTGCAGGAGACCTTCACCAGCCGCGTCACCCTCGATCGCGCCAATCTGAAAATCCTGGTCGAGTATCTCAAAGGCCCGTTCTCCAATCTGGAGAACCGCTGGACCTTCGCGGCCAAGACCGAGCGCGCCTGCGAGGTCGGCTTCTTCATCGCCTACGAGTTCAAGAGCCGGATGCTCGCCACCCTGATGGGCGCGATGTTCGACACCGCTTTCCATCGCTTCGCCGAAGCGTTCGAAACGCGCGCCGACCAGATCTACGGCACCGGCCCGAAGCTGTCGCGGGCGTAGTTACTTCGTTATCGCGGCCCACTTTGGTCCAGCCGTCATTGCGAGGAGCGCAGCGACGAAGCAATCCAGCTCGATGCACGGAGCTGGATTGCTTCGCTTCCCTCGCAATGACGTTGAATACTTGAATATCAACACAATCCGGCGTCATCGCCCGGCTTGTCCGGGCGACCCAGTATCCCGAAGCGCTTCCGAAGATCACGAGCGCTCTGGAATACTGGGCCCTCCGCTTTCGCGGAGGGTGACGGCGATGATCGGGCCGCGCCGTGCACTTCATGCCGGCCTGACGAATAGCACCGCCGTTAAGTCTTCTTCGGCTTCACCGGCCGCTTCGGCTGCGGGCGCTTGGCGGCGACGCGGCGAGGCGAGCGGGCGACGCGTTTGTGCACGCCGGTGGCCACTTCGCGTTTGGCCTTGGTCGGCGGCTTCGGGCCGCGGGCCACCTCCAGTAGCATCCGCAGGGCTTCCACCACCGAGCGCTGACGGACGTTGCTGCGGCCGATCGCGCCGAAGCGCTGCTCGCGATGTGAGATGCGGCCGTCGCGCGCGGCGACGGCGAAATGGACCAAGCCGACCGGCTTGCCCGGCGTGGCGCCGCCGGGTCCGGCTATGCCGGTGATCGACACCGCCAGATCGACGTCGGCATTCTCCAGCGCCCCGACCGCCATGGCGATCGCGGTCTCCTTGCTGACGGCGCCAAATGTGGTGAGCGTGGCGTTCTCGACGCCGAGCAGATCATGCTTGGCGGCGTTGGAATAGGTCACGAAGCCACGGTCGATGACGTCCGACGAGCCGGGAATGTCGGTCAGCGCGCCGGCGACCAAGCCGCCGGTGCAGGACTCGGCGGTCGCGATCATCAGCTTGCGCGAACGGCAGAGGTCGAGCAACGAGCGGGCGAGGGTGCGGGCGTCGTTGCTGCTCATCGTCAGCCGGCCAGTCCGTCGGCGCCCCAGGGCAGCCGGATGGTGGCGGATGCGGTCGCCGCGATGCCTTCCTCACGGCCGGTGAAGCCGAGCTTCTCGCTGGTGGTGGCCTTCACCGCGACGCGCGACACCGGCACGCCGGTGATCTCGGCGATGCGCTGACGCATCGCGTCGCGCAGCGGTCCGATCTTCGGTCGCTCACAGATCATCGTCACTTCGAGATTGGCGACGCGGCCGCCGCGCGCAGTGACGCGGTCGATCGCGTATTTGAGGAACTTGTCGGAGGCCGCGCCCTTCCACTGCGGATCGGTCGGCGGGAAGTGAGAGCCGATGTCGCCGTCCGCCAGCGCGCCGAGGATCGCGTCGACCAGCGCGTGCAGGCCGACATCGCCGTCCGAATGCGCCAGGAATCCGCGGGTGTGCGGCACCTTCAAGCCACACAGCCAGACGTGGTCGCCTTCTCCGAACGCATGCACGTCGTAGCCGGTGCCGGTGCGGATGTCGCCGAGCGCGGCCATCAGCCGGCTTTCCTCGCGCGCGAAATCTTCCGGGGTGGTCATCTTCATGTTGTTAGCATCGCCCTCGAAGGTCGACACCGTCAATCCCGCCCATTCGGCGATCGCGGCGTCGTCGGTGAAATCGTCCCGGCCGCCAGAGGCCGCGCGGCGGTGGGCGTCGAGGATCACATCGAAACGGAACGCCTGTGGGGTCTGGGCGATCCGCAAGCTAGCGCGGTCCGGCGTCGCGTCGACCGCGCCACTGCTGTCGACCTGCTTGATCGTGTCGGTCACGGGGACGACCGGCAGCGCAGCGCCGGTCGCGCCGGCCGCGGTGATCGCGCGCGAGATCAGCTCCGGGGTGACGAAGCAACGCGCCGCGTCGTGGATCAGCACGATGTCCGGCTTCAGCTTGGCCAGCGCCTCCAGGCCGGCGCGCACGGACGCCTGCCGGGTTGCGCCGCCGCCCACCGCCGGGCGGAAATTCAGGCCGGCGACTGCCGCGTTGAACATCTCGGTGTCGTCGGGATTCGTCACCGGCTGCACCGCCATCACGCCCGGATGGGTGCAGAAGGGCTCCATCGCTCGCGCGATCACCGGCCTGCCGGCGAGGGTGCGGTATTGCTTGGGGCCGCCCGCGCCGGCGCGCAGGCCGCGCCCGGCGGCGACGATGATGGCAGCAGTACGGGGCGAGTTCGTCATCGGATCAATTGATACGGAATTGGGATGGCCTGCGCTGGTCGCGCCGGTGCACAGCCCTTACCATGCCGGGCTAGGAAAGCAGCATGATTCCATCGCCGCATCCGCCGGCGTCCGGGGACAATTGCTGCAACGCACTTGCATGTCAGATATGATTGGCTAAACTGTAGGCAATGATCTACAATGCTCAAACATTGAGCGAGGCCGAGCCTGCAACTGCGCTGGCTACAGAATGAGCAACGAGTGACGCGCCCGACTGTAACAGGTTCGCCGCCTTTGAGGATTGGCAATATTGCGGTGCCTGATCCGGTGTTCTTGGCGCCGATGACAGGCATTACCGATGCGCCGTTCCGCCGGCAAGTCGCGGAGCTGGGGGCCGGTCTGGTGGTGTCGGAGATGACTGCCAGCGAAGATCTGGTGGCCGGCCGGCGGATGTCGGTCCGTCGCTGCGACAAGGTCGGCCAAGGGCCGCACGTCGTCCAGCTTGCCGGCTGCGAGGCGCGCTGGATGGCGGAGGGCGCGCGGATCGCGGAAGCCGGCGGCGCCGACATCATCGACATCAACATGGGCTGCCCGGCGCGGCACGTCACCGGCGGTCTGTCCGGTTCGGCGCTGATGCGCGACCTCGATCACGCGCTGACGCTGATCGAAGCAACGATCGGCGCGGTGCGGGTGCCGGTGACGCTGAAGATGCGGCTCGGCTGGGACGATCGTTCGCGCAACGCGCCGGAGCTGGCGCGTCGTGCGCAGGACGCCGGTGTTCAGCTTGTCACCGTTCACGGCCGCACCCGGCAGCAGTTCTACAAGGGAGAAGCCGATTGGGATGCGGTGCGCGCCGTCAGGGATGCGATCTCGATTCCGCTGGTGGTCAATGGTGATATCACCTGCCACGCCAGCGCGGTCGAAGCGCTGAAGCGCTCCGGTGCCGATGCAGTGATGATCGGTCGCGGCGCGCAGGGGCGGCCGTGGTTGCCGGGGCGGGTCGGCCGCCAGCTCACCACGGGAAAAGCCGAGGCCGAGCCGTCGCTGACCATGCAGCGCGACTACTTGCGCACGCTCTATGACGACATCCTGGCGCTGTACGGCGTCAAGATCGGGCTGCGTCATGCCCGCAAGCATCTCGGCTGGTCGCTCGAGGTCGCCGCCTCAACCGCCGGCGCCTCGCCGGACGTTCTGAAGAGCTGGCGCGCCGTCATTCTGACCGAAGAGAATCCGGCCCGCGTGCACCGTGCGCTCGCCGATGCCTACGAAGAATTCGCCTGGAGGGCCGCCGCATGAACGCCATTGTCGAACCGCGCCGGGCTCAGCCGACCGACAGCGATGCGATCCTCAACGCGTTGCCGAATCCTGTTCTGCTGGTCGGTCCCGACGGCAAGATCGTGGACGCCAACATGGCGGCGGAGTCGTTCTTTGAGATTTCGACGCAATTGCTGCGACGGCAGTCGCTGACCGATCTGGTGCCGTTCGGCAGCCCGCTGCTGGCGCTGATCGAGCAGGTGCGCATCGGGCATTCGCCGGTCAATGAATACAAGGTCGATCTCGGGACGCCGCGGATCGGCGCCGACCGCCAGGTCGATCTGCACGTCGCGCCGCTCAACGAACGGCCCGGCCATATTGTGGTGATGCTGCAGGAGCGCACCATCGCCGACAAGATGGACCGCCAGCTCACGCATCGCAGCGCGGCGCGCTCGGTGATCGCGCTCGCCGCCATGCTGGCGCACGAGATCAAGAATCCGCTGTCCGGCATCCGCGGCGCGGCGCAACTGCTGGAGCAGCAGGCCTCCGCCGAAGACCGGATGCTGACCCGCCTGATCTGCGACGAAGCCGACCGCATCGTCACGCTGGTCGACCGCATGGAAGTGTTCGGCGACGACCGCCCAGTGGCGCGCGGTCCGGTGAACATCCACTCGGTGCTCGATCACGTAAAGCGGCTGGCGCAGTCGGGCTTTGCCCGCAACATTAAGTTCATCGAGGACTACGACCCGTCGCTGCCGCCGGTGCTCGCCAATCAGGATCAACTGATTCAGGTGTTCCTGAACTTGGTGAAGAACGCGGCCGAAGCCGTGGTCGATCTCGGCTCCGATGGTGAGATCCAACTCACCACTGCGTTCCGCCCTGGTGTCCGCCTGTCGGTGCCGGGCAAAAAGACGCGGGTGTCGCTGCCGCTCGAATTCTGCGTGCGGGACAATGGTCCCGGCGTTCCCGAAGATCTGCTGCCGAACCTGTTCGATCCGTTCGTTACCACCAAGCCGTCCGGCTCCGGCCTCGGTCTTGCATTGGTGGCGAAGATTGTCGGCGATCACGGCGGCATCATCGAGTGTGAATCGCAGCCGCGCAAAACCACCTTCCGGGTGCTGATGCCAATGTTCAACACCGCCAAGGCCCTTCAATCCCCGAACGGCGAGGACGCGCCGGCGTCGTCCGATGCCTCACAGACTGCAAGATGAGGACTCCCAATGCCTGCAGGTAGTATTCTCGTCGCGGACGACGACACCGCCATCCGCACGGTGCTCAACCAAGCGCTGTCGCGCGCCGGCTACGAAGTGCGGTTGACCGGCAACGCGGCGACGCTGTGGCGTTGGGTGAGCCAGGGCGAGGGCGATCTGGTGATCACCGACGTGGTGATGCCGGATGAGAACGCGTTCGATCTGCTGCCGCGGATCAAGAAGCTGCGCCCGAACCTGCCGGTCATCGTGATGAGCGCGCAGAACACCTTCATGACGGCAATCCGCGCCTCGGAGAAGGGCGCCTATGAATATCTGCCGAAGCCGTTCGACCTGAAAGAGCTGATCGCGATCGTCGGCCGCGCGCTGGCCGAGCCGAAGGAGCGCATCTCCAGCGCCAACGACGAAGGCGAGTTCGATTCGATTCCGCTGGTCGGCCGTTCGCCGGCAATGCAGGAAATCTATCGGGTGCTGGCGCGGCTGATGCAGACCGACCTCACGGTGATGATCACCGGCGAGTCCGGTACCGGCAAGGAACTGGTGTCGCGGGCGCTGCACGACTACGGCAAGCGCCGCAACGGTCCGTTCGTCGCCGTCAACATGGCGGCGATCCCGCGCGACCTGATCGAGTCCGAATTGTTCGGCCATGAGCGCGGCGCCTTCACCGGCGCCAACACGCGAGCCTCGGGCCGGTTCGAACAGGCCGAGGGCGGCACGCTGTTTCTCGACGAAATCGGCGACATGCCGATGGAGGCGCAGACCCGTCTGCTGCGGGTGCTGCAGCAGGGTGAATATACCACCGTCGGCGGCCGCACCCCGATCAAGACCGATGTCCGGATCGTCGCGGCCTCCAACAAGGATCTGCGCGTCCTGATCCAGCAGGGCCTGTTCCGCGAAGACCTGTTCTTCCGCCTCAACGTGGTGCCGCTGCGGCTGCCGCCGCTGCGCGAGCACATCGAGGACCTTCCGGACCTAGTTCGGCACTTCTTTGCGCTGGCCGAGAAGGACGGTCTGCCGGCCAAGAAGCTCGATGCCGCCGCATTGGAGCGGATGAAGCAGCATCGCTGGCCGGGCAACGTCCGCGAGCTGGAAAATCTCGCCCGCCGCCTGGCAGCGTTGTATCCGCAGGAGGTGATCACCGCCTCGGTGATCGATGGCGAGCTGGCGCCGCCGCCGGTGGTGGCCGGCGGCAGTGCGCCGCACACCGTCGACAATCTCGGCGGCGCAGTCGAGATGTATCTGTCGTCGCACTTCTCGGGCTTCCCGAACGGCGTGCCGCCGCCCGGCCTCTACCATCGGGTGTTGCGCGAGATTGAGGTGCCATTGCTCACCGCAGCGCTGGCGGCGACTCGCGGCAACCAGATCCGGGCCGCCGACTTGCTCGGGCTCAACCGCAACACTTTGCGGAAGAAGATCCGCGACCTCGACATTCAGGTTTACCGCACCGGCGGCTGAGACGCCGAGGCAAGTTTTTCGGCTGTGGACCGCGTACTCGCCCGAGGTGGCTCGGGCGATGCGCCGCGATATTGTCGCAATTGAGCAACATTGTTGTAGGAATGCATCACACGGTCCGCCAGCGGCGCGGGCTGAACGCATTCATTGATTATTGCCGGAATGACCAGCGCAGAGACGTCGGCCCAACCCGTTGACGACCCCTCGACTGCCGAGCCGCGGCTGCGCACCTGGCGCAAGCTGCTGGCCCCGATGGCAGTCGGCGTTGCGCTGTTCTCGGCGTTCCTGACCTTCATCGTCCTGACCGGCCTGACCCCGATCGCCCCGACCCGGGAAGTCGTGGTCAGCTTCCTGCTGATCAATGCCGTCACCATCCTGCTGCTGCTCGCCATCATCGCCCGAGAGGTCTGGAAGGTGGTCCAGGCCCGCCGGCGCGGACGGGCGGCGTCGCGGCTGCACATCCAGATCGTCAGCCTGTTCTCGGTGATCGCGGTGCTGCCGGCGGTGCTGGTGTCGATCGTCGCCAACGTCACGCTCGACCGCGGCCTTGATCGGCTGTTCTCGGGCCCGACCCGTGCGGTGATCCAGAACTCGCTGATCGTCGCCAACGCCTATCTGCACGAGCACGGCCAGCTGATCCGCGGCGACATCCTCGGCATGGCCAACGACATCTCGCATGCCCGCGCGCTGTTCGACCTCGACCGCAAGTCCTTCCGCGAATTTCTCACCAACGACGCCGCGACCCGCAATCTGCCTGGCGCGATGCTGATCGATAAAGACCGCAACATCCTGGAGGCGGCGCAGAACGGCATCCGCCGCGACTTCGACGTCCCGGCGCCGGAGTTTCTGAAGAACGTCGACGACACCGAACCGCAGATCGCGGTGTTCATTGAGGCCAATTACGTCGCCGCGGTGATCCGGCTGAAGGGCTTCGAAGACACCTTCCTGTACGTCGCGCGCTTCCTCGATCCGCATGTTGTTGCACAACTGCGCCAGACCCAGGCCAGCGTCGCCGAATATTCCGAACTCGAAGCGCGCCGGCTCGGCGTCCAGGTCGCGTTCGCGCTGATGTTCACCGTGATCGCACTCACGGTGCTGATGTCGGCGGTGCTGATCGGCCTGAACTTCGCCAACTGGCTGGTGGCGCCGATCCGCCGCCTGATGGGGGCGGCGCATCTGGTCTCGACCGGCGATCTGCACGTCCAGGTGCCGGTGTCGAAATCCGAGGGCGACCTGTCGCAGCTCGGCATGACCTTCAACAAGATGACTCAGGAGCTGCGCACCCAGCGCGACGAGCTGGTCAGCGCCAGCGAACTGATCGACAGCCGCCGCCGCTTCATCGAGGCGGTGCTGTCGTCGGCCAGCGCCGGCATCATCGGCGTCGACGGTTCGCTCAGCATCGGCATTCTCAACCGTTCGGCCGAGAAGCTGATCGGCCACGCCGAAGCCGAGGCGCTCGGCCATCCGCTGTCCGAGGTGATCCCCGAGCTCGACGAGATCATGGGGACTGCACGCGAGGGATCGCAGCGTCTGGTGCAGGGCCAGATCACCATTGTCCGCGACGGCCGCGAGCGCATCCTCAACGTTCGCGTCACTGCCGAACAGACCGGCCACACCAGCGACAGCTACATCATTACGCTCGACGACATCACCGAACTCGTCTCGGCGCAGCGCACCTCGGCGTGGGGCGATGTGGCGCGCCGGATTGCGCACGAGATCAAGAATCCGCTGACGCCGATCCAGCTCTCGGCCGAGCGGATCAAGCGCAAATTCGGCAAGGTGATCGTCGAGGACAAGAACATCTTCGAACAGTGCACCGACACCATCGTCCGCCAGGTCGATGACATCCGGCGCATGGTCGACGAGTTCTCGCGGTTTGCGCGGATGCCGAAGCCGGTGATCGAAGGCGAGGACGTCGGCGACACCGTGCGGCAGGTGGTTTTCCTGATGCGCGTTGGTCATCCCGATGTCGACATCGAAGCCGAGATCAAGGACGAGCCGCTGCATGCGCGTTTCGACCGTCGCCTGATCTCGCAGGCACTGACCAACATCATCAAGAATGCCACCGAGGCGATTGAGGCCGTGCCGGAAGAAGAACTCGGCAAGGGCAAGATCGAAGTGGTCGCTGCACGCGAGGGCGACGACGTCGTCATCGACGTGATCGACAACGGCATCGGTCTGCCCAAAGAAAGCCGTTCGCGGCTGCTCGAACCCTACGTCACCACCCGTGAGAAGGGCACCGGCCTCGGTCTTGCGATCGTCGGACGCGTGCTGGTCGACCACGGCGGCGGCATTGAACTCAACGACGCATCCCACGTTCGTCCAGGCCAGCGCGGTGCATGGATGCGCCTCCGATTCGCGATGTCCGGTCAGCCGGCGTCACCTCCCGGATCGGGTGAACCAAAACAGCAGGCCGAGAACGAACCAAGGATAGCGGCTGCCAGCGGCAGCTAAAGCGACAGGCGCGACCATGGCGAATGACATTCTGATCGTCGACGATGAAGCGGACATCCGTGATCTCGTTGCCGGTATTCTCGAGGACGAAGGCTTTTCCACCCGCACCGCGCGCGACAGCGATTCGGCGCTGGCCGAAATCGCCAACCGGCGGCCGAACCTGATCTTCCTCGACATCTGGCTGCAGGGCAGCAAGCTCGACGGTCTGCAATTGCTGGAGCAGATCAAGAAGGATCACACCGACGTTCCGGTGGTGATGATCTCGGGCCACGGCAACATCGAAACCGCGGTCGCGGCGATCAAGCGCGGCGCCTACGACTTTATCGAAAAGCCGTTCAAATCCGACCGGCTGATTCTGGTGGCGACGCGTGCCCTCGAAACCTCGCGGCTGAAGCGTGAAGTCCGCGAGCTGAAGCAACTGGCGCCGTCGGCCTCGACGCTGGTCGGCCGCTCGGCCTGCATCAATCAGTTGCGCCAGACCATCGAGCGCGCCGCCAAGGCCAACAGTCGCATCCTCATCGTCGGCCCGTCCGGCGCCGGCAAGGAGCTCGCGGCGCGGACGCTGCACAACTCCTCTTCCCGTGCCGACGGGCCGTTCGTGGTGATCAACGCTGCTGCGATCACTCCGGAGAAAATGGAGATCGAACTGTTCGGCGTCGAAGCCAACGGCGAGCATTCGCGCAAAGCCGGCGCGCTCGAAGAGGCGCACGGTGGCACGCTGTTCATCGATGAAATCGCCGACATGCCGCGCGAGACCCAGAACAAGATTCTGCGCGTCTTGGTCGAACAGACCTTCCAGCGCTGCGGTGGCACCACCAAGGTCAATGTCGACGTCCGCATCATCTCGTCGACCGCGCGCAACCTCGAAGAGGAGATCACCGCCGGCCGTTTCCGCGAAGATCTGTATCACCGGCTGTCAGTGGTGCCGATCCGCGTGCCGCCGCTGTCCGAGCGCCGCGACGATATTCCGGAACTGATCGAGTACTTCATGGAGCAGATCTCGGCGGCGACCGGCCTGCCGCGCCGGCAGATCGGCCAGGACGCCATGGCGGTGCTGCAATCGCATGTATGGCCCGGCAACGTCCGCCAGCTCCGCAACAACGTCGAGCGGCTGATGATTCTGGCCGGCGGCGGTCCGGATGCGGTGATCACCGCCGACATGCTGCCGCAGGATGTCGGTTCGATGGTGCCGACGATGCCGACCGGCAACAACGGCGAGCACATTATGGGCCTGCCGCTGCGCGAGGCCCGCGAGGCGTTCGAGCGCGATTATCTGATCGCTCAGATCAGCCGGTTCTCCGGCAACATCTCGCGCACCGCCGAATTCGTCGGGATGGAGCGCTCGGCGCTGCATCGCAAGCTCAAGGCGCTCGGCGTCGGCTAAGTCTTCCTTCAATCCGTATCTCAGACCTGGAATCCGATCGATGTCGCGCATCGCCTATGTCAACGGCCGCTATCTCGACATGCGCGATGCGAGCGTGAACATCGAAGACCGCGGCTATCAGTTCGCCGATGGCGTCTATGAGGTCTGCGAAGTCCGCGGCGGCAAGCTGGTCGACATGCCGCGGCACCTGGCGCGGCTGCAGCGCTCGCTCGGCGAATTGCGGATCAAGGTGCCGATGCCGCTCGCGGCGCTGACGGTCGTGATGCATGAAGTGGTGCGGCGCAACCGGGTGAACTACGGAATCGTCTATCTGCAGGTGACGCGCGGCGTCGCGCGGCGCGATCACGGCTTTCCGGCCGCACCGGTGAAGCCTGCGGTTGTGGTGACGGCGCGCAGCCTTGATCCGGCCAAGGGGCAGGCCAACGCCGCTCACGGCATCAAGGTGATCACGCTGCCGGAGAACCGTTGGCCGCGGGTCGATATCAAGTCGACGGCGCTGCTTCCGAACGTGCTGGCCAAGCAGGCGGCGCGCGAGGCCGGTGCCTACGAGGCGTGGTACGTCGACCGCGACGGTTATGTCACCGAAGGCGCCTCCAGCAACGCCTGGATCGTCACCAAAGAGGGCCGGGTGGTGACCCGCTCGGCCGAGGCCGGCATTCTCCCCGGCGTCACCCGTGCGGTGCTGATGGATGCGTTCGAAGCGCTGCAGGTTCGGTTCGAGGAGCGGCCGTTCACGCCGGCCGAGGCCGCCAGTGCCGCCGAGGCATTCGTCACCGCGTCCAGCCAGATCGTGATGCCGGTGGTGGCGATCGACGGGCAGCCGATCGGCGACGGCAAGCCGGGCGCATTGGCCAAACGTCTAAGAGAGCAGTTTCACCGATTTGCGGTGTTTTCTTAAGCTTTGCGGCGCGGGGAGCATCCACTCGGGGTTTTAGTTGCTTGCTTAAAAGCCATGCCTACCCTCTAATCGGACCGTCGGCTTCTGGAGGGGGATCTCAGAGGAGTCGGCAACCGGGGTGGAGCTCCGATAGAGAGACGCGCACCGGCAAGAAAAGACAAAACCAATTGCGGGATAAAAAATGGCGGCAGACCGCGCACAAAACCTTCAAGACACTTTCCTCAACCACGTACGCAAGACGAAAACTCCCCTGACGATCTTCTTGGTCAACGGGGTGAAGTTGCAGGGTATTGTCACCTGGTTCGATAATTTTTGCCTTTTGTTGCGGCGCGACGGTCATTCGCAGCTCGTCTACAAACACGCGATCTCGACGATCATGCCGGGGGCGCCGATCCAGCTGTTCGAAAGCGGCGAGGACTCGCCAGCTTGAGGCGGGCCTGATTGGAACCCCGCAGCATTGACGGGGGCGCCGATCGTCCGCGATCGGGGCAGGGTGAGACTGGACGAGTCATCGTTGTCGGTCCGTATTTGCGTGTGCGCCGGGGCGATCCGGACGCCGTCGATACGGCCGTTCGCGACAACGACGCGCGGCTGGATGAAGCCGCCGGTCTCGCCCGCGCCATCGACCTCGACGTCGTGGAGGCAGTGCTCACGCCGATCAGCCAGATCCGTCCCGCGACCTATCTCGGCAAGGGTAAGGTCGAGGAGATCGTCGGCCTGATCGCGGCGCACGGCGCCGACCTCATCGTGATGGATTGCGCGCTGTCGCCGATCCAGCAGCGCAACCTAGAGAAGGCCTGGAACGCCAAGGTGCTGGATCGCACCGGCCTGATCCTGGAAATCTTCGGGCGCCGCGCCAAGACCCGCGAAGGCACGCTCCAGGTCGAACTGGCGCATCTCAACTATCAGCGCTCGCGTCTGGTGCGATCCTGGACCCATCTCGAACGCCAACGCGGCGGCTTCGGCTTCATGGGTGGCCCCGGTGAAACCCAGATCGAGGCCGACCGCCGGCTGATCGGCGAGCGCATCACCAAGCTCGAAGCCGAGCTGAAGAAGGTGCAGGCGACGCGCCGGTTGCATCGCGCCGGCCGGCAGCGCGTACCGTATCGCGTGGTCGCGCTGGTCGGCTACACCAATGCCGGCAAGTCGACGCTGTTCAATCGCCTGACGCGCGCCGATGTGCAGGCCGCCGATATGCTGTTCGCCACGCTCGATCCGACGCTGCGCGCGATCCAGCTGCCGCACGGCGGCAAGGCGATGCTGTCCGACACTGTTGGATTCATCTCCAATCTGCCGACCCAGCTCGTCGCCGCGTTCCGCGCGACGCTGGAAGAAGTGCTGGAAGCCGATCTGATCCTGCACGTCCGCGACATCAGCCACGAGGATGCCGAAGCCCAGCAGCACGACGTCGACAACGTGCTGCGCCAGCTCGGCGTCGATGCGGCCAGCGGCCGAATTGTCGAAGTCTGGAATAAGATCGACCGCTTCGAGCCCGAGCAGCGCGACGAGCTGAAGAACATCGCGGCGCGCCGGCCCGAAGATCATCCATGCCTGCTGGTGTCGGCGGTGAGCGGCGAGGGCGTCGACGAGCTGCTGCTCTCGATCGAACAGCGCCTGGCTGCCACGCGCACCGTGCTCGATCTGTCGATCGATGCGGCGGACGGTGCCGGCGTGAGCTGGCTCCATCGCAACACCGAGGTGCTGGCGAAGGATCTGGTCGACGGCCGCTACGCCATGACGGTGCGGGTCGAGGACAACAAGCGCGACATCGTGATCGACCGTTTCGGCGCGCTGCCGCGGCCGGATTGAGGGCGCGAATCGGCGCGCGTAACGAGCGCCGCCGCCACCGATTTCGGCGCTTCGCCGGAAGGCTTTCCGAGCGCTTCGAAAACGCCCGGTAAGTTATTGGAAAAACGAGCGGAAAAACCTTCGAAAACAGCCTCCGAAAGGGTGGTTCACAACACCCCGATACGCTATACGGATCCGATCAGATTCTGACCGGAATTCACCCTTGTCCGACAAAGACGACGAGAAGCCCGAGGGGCCGCAGGCGCCCTCGGATATTCGCCCCGTATCCATTCTCGACGAGATGAAGCGCAGCTATCTCGATTACGCGATGAGCGTGATCGTGGCGCGAGCGCTGCCGGATGCGCGCGACGGGTTGAAGCCGGTGCATCGCCGTATCCTCTACGGCATGTACGAGAACGGCTTCGAGTGGAACAAGCCGTATCGCAAGTCGGCGCGCACCGTCGGCGACGTCATCGGTAAGTATCATCCACACGGCGACCAGTCGGTGTACGACGCGCTGGTCCGTATGGCGCAAGACTTCTCGATGCGCGTGCCGCTGATCGACGGTCAGGGCAATTTCGGTTCGGTCGACGGCGATATGCCGGCGGCGATGCGGTACACCGAATCTCGCCTGACCAAGATCGCGCAGACGCTGCTCGACGATATCGACAAGGACACCGTCGACTTCCAGCCGAACTACGACAATTCGGAGAGGGAACCGCAGGTCCTTCCTGCCAAGTTCCCGAACCTCTTGGTCAACGGCGCCGGCGGCATCGCGGTCGGCATGGCCACCAACATTCCGCCGCACAATCTGGGCGAGGTGATCGACGCCTGTGTCGCGCTGATCGACGATCCGGCGCTGTCGATCGACGATCTCAACAAGATCGTGCCGGGTCCTGACTTCCCGACCGGCGGCATCATCCTCGGTCGCGCCGGCATCCGTGCTGCGTATCAGACCGGCCGCGGTTCGATCGTGATGCGTGGCAAGGTCGAGATCGAGACCGTCCGCAAGGACCGCGAGGCGATCATCGTCTCGGAGATCCCGTACCAGGTGAACAAGGCCACGATGGTCGAGCGCATCGCCGAACTGGTGCGTGAAAAGAAGATCGAAGGCATCGGCGACCTGCGCGACGAATCCGACCGCGACGGATTCCGCGTGGTCATCGAGCTGCGCCGCGACGCCGTGCCTGAAGTGGTGCTCAATCAGCTCTACAAATTCACGCCGCTGCAGACCAATTTCGGCGCCAACATGGTGGCGCTGGAAGGCGGCCGGCCGCAGCTGATGAACCTGAAGGATCTGCTGACGGTCTTCGTCGCGTTCCGCGAACAGGTCGTCACCCGCCGCACCAAATTCCTGCTCAACAAGGCCCGCGATCGCGCCCACATCTTGGTCGGCCTCGCGATTGCGGTGGCGAATATCGACGAGATCATTCGTGTGATCCGTAATTCGCCCGATCCGAACACGGCCCGTGAGACCCTGATGTCGCGCGACTGGCCGGCGGCGGATGTCGCGGCGATGATCACGCTGATCGACGATCCTCGCCACAAGCTCAATCCCGACGGCACTGCGCGGCTGTCGTTCGAACAGGCGAAAGCGATTCTCGATCTGCGGCTGCAGCGCCTCACCGCGCTGGGGCGCGAAGAGATATCCGAAGAGCTCGACAAGCTCGCGGTCGAAATCGCCGACTATCTGGAAATCTTGCGCTCGCGGGCGCGGGTGCAGGCGATCGTCAAGACCGAGCTCGGCGAGGTCAAGGCCGAGTTCGCAACGCCGCGCCGGACCGTGATTGCCGAGCAGGAAGGCGAGGTCGAAGACGAAGACCTGATCCAGCGCGAGGACATGGTGGTGACCGTGTCGCACGCCGGCTACGTCAAGCGCGTGCCGCTGTCGACCTATCGGGCACAGCGCCGCGGCGGCAAGGGCCGCTCCGGCATGGCCACGCGCGAGGAGGATTTCGTCTCGCGGCTGTTCGTCGCTTCGACGCATACGCCGGTGCTGTTCTTCTCGTCGCGCGGCCAGGTCTACAAGGAGAAGGTCTGGCGGTTGCCGCTGGCGCCACCGAACGGCCGCGGCAAGGCGCTGATCAACATCCTGCCGCTGGAGCAGGGTGAGCGCATCACCACGATCATGCCGCTGCCGGAGGACGAAGCCTCGTGGAGCGAGCTCGACGTGATGTTCGCCACCACCGGCGGCAACGTCCGCCGCAACAAGCTGTCCGACTTCGTCGACGTCCGCCGCTCCGGAATCATCGCGATGAAGCTCGATGAGGGCGAGGCGATCGTCGACGTGCAGATCTGCACCGAGCGCGACGACGTGCTGCTGACCGCCGCCGGCGGACAGTGCATCCGCTTCCCGGTGCCGGACGTGCGCGTATTCAGCGGCCGCACCTCGATGGGCGTGCGGGGCATCGCGCTGTCGTCGGGCGACACGGTGATCTCGCTCAGCATCCTGCGCCATTTCGAAGCGACGCCGGCCGAACGCTCGACCTATCTCAAGCAGTCCGGCGCGATCCGCCGTGCCGCGACCGGTGAGGAGAACGAGCCGGTCGAGACGCCGGAGGCCGAAGCCGAGGAGGGCGAGACGTCCACGGCGCTGTCGCAGGAGCGTTACGCCGAGATGTCGGCGTCTGAGCAGTTCGTGCTGACGATCTCGGAGAACGGCTACGGCAAACGGACTTCGTCGTTCGAGTACCGCACCACCGGGCGCGGCGGCAAAGGCATCGTGGCGATGTCTGTGAACAGCCGAAACGGCAAGCTGGTGGCGTCGTTCCCGGTCGAGGATTCCGACCAGATCATGCTGGTGACGGACAACGGCCAGTTGATCCGCTGCCCGGTCGAAGGCATCCGCGTCGCCGGCCGCTCGACGCAAGGCGTGATCGTGTTCAACACCGCGGATGACGAGAAGGTCGTCTCGGTCGAGCGCATCCCGGAGACCGACGACGGCGAGAACGGCAACGGCGGCTAGGCCGCCGGGTTGGCAGAGGCGGTTCCGTTCGTCGCCTCTGCGCCTCCGTGTGCGCGCGGTCAGCGGGTTTCCGACCGCCAGAATCGAAAGACCCCCGAGGGGGCAACTCGGGGGTCTTCGGTACAGAGCGCCCTTGGAGGGAAGCGCTTTGCGGAAACTAGCGGCGGGATAACGCCAAAACCTTAATGTCGTTCCGCAGTCACCAGCCGCGCCTGACCGATCGGCGCGTGGCTGGCATTTGCGTTACGAAGGCACGACGGTTCGAAATTCGGCCAAGCCTGCTCGGAGCAGGAGGTGCCGAGGGGACGGATGTCGAGCCGGTCACCCTTGGCCAGAGCCTGCGGGACGCTAGCCTCGACCTGCGGGGCAAAGCCCGGAAGAATGGTGACCGCCGCGGCAGCAAAGGCAGCAATCGCGATCACGGAAAGAGCCTTGATCATGACGGTGTCCCCTGTCGTCTCGATGGTTCGGCCGTTTCGGCCTGGAGTGCTTTGTCGCTTCCCGATGCGGCTGGTTTACCCAGCGCTGGTTTCAGAACGTCTTCATCGCCCGGCCATTCAGGTTTCATGACCGCGGGGATTTGTTTCTTGGCTTTCGGGCGCATGAAACAAACCCGTAAAAACGTGAGTGTTTTCAGTCGCCTCGCGTTACCATGCAGAAGACGCGCGAAGCCGCGATCCGGTTCGATCCGCAGCGCGAAATAAATCCGCCTGCCAGCTGCAGTTTTGAAGGAACTGGCGCCGCTTGCTCGATCCCGCGCGCCGCGCTAGACGGGCCGGATGTCACGCATCGCGCTTTATCCGGGCTCTTTCGATCCCGTCACCAACGGCCATCTCGACGTCGTCCGCCACGCCGTGGCGCTGTGCGACAAGCTCGTGGTGGCGATCGGCATTCATCCCGGCAAGAAGCCGCTGTTCACCACCGAGGAGCGCCTCGCGATGGTCGAACAGGTGTTCGGCCCGGTCGCCAAGGCGGCCGGCTGCGACTTCGGCTGCACCACCTATGACAATCTCACCGTGACCGCGGCCGAGAAGGTGGGGGCGACCATCATGATCCGCGGCCTGCGCGATGGCACCGATCTCGACTACGAGATGCAGATCGCCGGCATGAACGAGACCATGGCGCCGGCAATCCATACCGTCTTCCTGCCGGCTTCGGTCGGCGTGCGCCCGATCACCGCCACACTGGTGCGGCAGATCGCTGCGATGGGCGGCGACGTCTCGGCCTTTGTTCCGGCCGAGGTGGCGTCCGCTCTGAAATCCAAGTTTGCCGCCGGCTCGCCGGCCTAACCGACCCGGAGTTTTCATGATCCGTCTGATCGGCCTCTTCGCGGCGCTGCTGTTCGCGCTGCCGGCGCTGGCGCAGCCGCTGCCCGCCAATCTCGACAAACAGAACGCGCTCGTCATCGACACCACCAAGGGCCGCATCGTGATCGCGCTCCGCGCCGACATCGCGCCCAAGCACGCCGAGCGGCTGAAGCAGCTTGCCCGCGAAGGCTTCTACAACAACGTGCCGTTCCACCGCGTGATGGGCGGCTTCATGGCTCAGACCGGCGACGGTCAGAATTTCAACGGCACGGGCGGTTCGAAGTATCCGAACCTGAAGCAGGAATTCTCCAACGTGCCGTTCACCCGCGGCGTCGTCGGCATGGCCCGGCGCGGCGACAGCGTCGACAGCGCCAACTCGCAGTTCTTCATCATGTTCGCTGACGGCCCGAGCCTGAACGGCCAGTACACCGTGATCGGCAATGTCGTGTCCGGCATGGATGTCGTCGACAAGCTGAAGAAGGCTTCCCCGACCTCGCCGGGCGGCGCGGTCACCGATCCGGACAAGATGGTGAAGGTCCAGGTCGCCTCCGACGTGAAATAGGCGATCGCATTGCTGCCGCGCCGACTGACGACAGTCGCGGTAGCCTTGATCGCAGGGGCGGTCGGTTTCACCGTTCGCCCCGCGTCTGCGCAGAACGCGCCGATCGACAATCTCAACGCATTGTTTTCCGCGATGAAGCAATGCTGGCGTCCGCCGCGTCTGCCGGCCGGGAATCCCGGCATGCAGATCACCGTGCTGGTGAGCTTCACGCGCAGCGGTGAGATCCTCGGCAAGCCGCGGATCACCTTTGAAAGCCCGGAGGCCGGCCGGGACGACAGCCTGGCCTATCGCGTTGCGGTGATGGAGGCGTTGCAGCGATGCACGCCGCTGCCATTCACGCCCTCGATGGGGGGCGCCGTCGCCGGACGTCCGTTCACGCTGCGATTCGACGATCGCAGACAGAGTCCCAAACCAACAGAGAAGAGAGCATGGCTGATAACGACAACATCCTGATCCTCGAAACCACCCAGGGCCCCGTGAAGATCGAGATGCGCCCGGATCTGGCGCCGAACCACGTCGCCCGGATCAAGGAGCTGGTGCGCGAGGGCTTCTACGACGGCATCGTGTTCCACCGCGTGATCGAAGGCTTCATGGCGCAGACCGGCTGCCCGCAGGGCACCGGCATGGGCGGCTCCGGCAAGAAGCTGAAGGCCGAGTTCAACGCCGAGCCGCACGTCCGCGGCACCGCGTCGATGGCCCGCGCCGCCAATCCGGACTCCGGCGACAGCCAGTTCTTCATCTGCTTCGACGACGCCCGCTTCCTGGACAAGCAGTACACCGTCTGGGGCAAGGTGATCGAAGGCATGGAGAACGTCGACAAGATCAAGCGCGGCGAGCCGGTCAAGGATCCGGACAAGATCGTCAAGGCCAGCATCGCGGCCGACGCTGCGGCTTGATCAGTGATACGTCGGCCGTTCAGGCCGGCGTCGCCATCAAGAAGGTGTCATGCCCGGGCTTGACCCGCCTGCGGGGCCGTAGCCCTCTTCGGCGCGGCGGAGGCCCGGGCATCCATCTTTTTGAAGAGGATGGATTGCCGGGTCGAGCCCGGCAATGACGTACTGGAATCATGCGCACCGATCTGTTCGATTTCGATCTGCCTGCCGAGAACATCGCGCTGCGGCCGGTGAGCCCGCGCGATGCCGCGCGGATGCTGGTGGTGCGCCCGGGCGCGTCGCTCGAAGATCGGATCGTGCGCGATCTGCCGTCGCTGCTGGCGCCCGGCGATCAGCTGGTGGTCAATGATACAAGGGTGATCGCGGCACAGCTGACCGGTCGCCGGATCGGCCGCGGCCCTGAGCCGAAGATCGAAGCGACGCTGATCAAGCGGCTCGACGGCGCGCGCTGGCAGACGCTGGTCAAACCCGCCAAGAAGCTGCTGCCGGGCGATGTCGTTCGCTTCGGTCATGACGGCCGGGTCTGTCTGCTCGGTCATCTCGACGCGACCGTCGAAGCCAAGGGCGAAGCCGGCGAGGTGACGCTGGCGTTCTCGTTCCATGGCCCGGTGCTCGACCAGGCGATCGCGGAGATCGGCGCGACGCCACTGCCGCCCTACATCGCGTCCAAGCGCCCGCCCGACGCCCAGGACGTCGCCGATTATCAGACCATGTTTGCCGCCAATGAGGGGGCGGTCGCGGCACCGACCGCGGGGCTGCATTTCACCGCCGAGCTCGAAGCTGCGCTCGCCGCGCGGGGCGTCGGGCTGCACCGGATCACGTTGCATGTCGGGGCGGGGACGTTCCTGCCGGTGAAGGCCGAGGACACCAGCGAGCATCGCATGCACGCCGAATGGGGCACGATCAGCTCCGGCACCGCGGAGGCGCTGAACGCAGCGCGCGCAGCCGGCGGCCGGATCGTCGCAGTCGGGACCACGTCGCTGCGCTTGTTGGAAAGTGCGGCGCGCGATGACGGCCACATTGCGCCATTCGCCGACGAGACCTCGATCTTCATCACGCCGGGCTATCGCTTCCGCGCTGTCGACGTGCTGATGACCAATTTCCACCTGCCGCGGTCGACGCTGTTCATGCTGGTGTCGGCGTTCAGCGGTCTCGACACCATGCAGGCGGCCTACGCCCACGCCATTCGAACCGGCTATCGGTTCTACTCTTACGGCGACGCCAGCCTGCTGTTCCGGAACGACATCACCCCATGACCGTGCCCAATCACTTCGAACTCATCGGGACCGACGGCGCCGCGCGCACCGGTCGGCTCACCACGCCGCATGGCGTCGTTCGCACCCCGGCCTTCATGCCGGTCGGCACAGCGGGCGCGATGAAGGGCCTGCACTGGCGCGAAGTGCGCGACGCCGGCGCCGATATTGTGCTCGGCAACACCTATCACCTGATGCTGCGGCCCGGCGCCGAGCGGATCGCGGCGCTCGGCGGCCTGCAGCGATTCACCACCTGGAACGGCCCGATGCTGACCGACTCCGGCGGCTTCCAGGTGATGTCGCTGGCGCAGCTGCGCAAGGTCAACGAACAGGCGGTGACCTTCCGCTCGCACATCGACGGCGCGGCGATCGAATTGTCGCCGGAGCGCGCGATCGAGGTGCAGCGTCTGCTCGGCTCGGACATCGCGATGCAACTCGACGAATGCGTGCGGCTGCCGGCTGATCATGCCGACATCGAACGGGCGATGCAGTTGTCGCTGCGCTGGGCGGAGCGCTGCAAGCGCGCGTTCGAAACCGCGCCGGATGGCTATATGCTGTTCGGCATCGTGCAGGGCGGCGACGTGCCGGAGCTGCGCCACGCCTCGGCGCAGGGGCTGATCGACATCGGCTTCCACGGCTATGCGATCGGCGGCCTTGCGGTCGGCGAGCCCCAGGACGTGATGCTGGCGATGATCGAGGAGGCGGCGCCGATCCTACCCGCGGAGCGGCCGCGCTATCTGATGGGCGTCGGCACGCCCGAGGACATGCTTGAGGCGGTGGCGCGCGGCATCGACATGTTCGACTGCGTGATGCCGACCCGCAATGGCCGCCACGGCCTGGCGTTCACGCAGTACGGCCCGATCAACCTGCGGAACGCCAAGCACGCCGACGATCCGCGGCCGCTCGACGAGGAGAGCGACTGGCCGTCGGCGCGCACTTACTCGCGGGCGTATCTGCACCATCTGGTGCGGTCGAGCGAGACGCTCGGCGCGATGCTGCTGTCGGAGATCAACATCGCCTACTATCAACGGCTGATGCGTGACATCCGCGCCGCGATCGCCGCAGGTCAGTTCGAAGAGTTCAGGCTTCGTACCCGCGCCGCCTGGGAGCGGGGCGACATCGCGGCGCGCTGACAAGCCGCGCAGAGCACGTTGATTTCCGAATCCGAGGCGTCGCCTGGCGGACAGATTGGTCGGTTGCTGTGCCGGCGATTCTAGTGTGCCCATCCGTATGAGGGCGCATCGGTATCGACCGGTGCTGTCAAACCCTACGCCGCATACAGAAACGCGCCGCCTGAGTCGTCCCTCGTCGACGGATGCAGTCGAATGGTGGAGAGACGTTCCCGAGCCGAACAACCAGAACGGGGCGGGCTGTAGACTATCCCGGGACGGCCTCTGGTGCAGGCCGTGCCTATTCTGATCGCAAGTGATCGAATTTCGATGAATCGCTGGTCCACATCTCGCCGAGTCTTTGGAGATCGGCCGGCGCGGTGCCGGACAATTGAGGCTGGCGAGGTTCTGCATTGATGCCGTTATCCAACATAGCAGACGAGTTTCCGTGATAACGGAAAATGCCGCTGTTCTGTTGGCGTTGCAGCTGACTTGTTGGAGGAAAGCGAAGAGACGACCGTATTCGCGATTGAGTGATTAGCATCGTAATTTTACTCTCCAGGTCAGCAGACGAAGCAAGTTCGTCCCACACGATGGAGAGAGCCATGAACACCGCGATGCAGATGATGCCGATGATGCCCATGCCGATGCCGATGATGGGCGGGATGCCGGCCATGATGAATCCAATGATGATGAACCCGATGATGGCAGGCATGTCGATGATGGGCATGCCGGGCATGGCAATGCCGATGATGATGTGCAAGATGACTTGCACGATGTCGCCGAACGGCACCATGAGCTGCGAGATGGCGCCGATGGATCCGGCAATGAAGGACATGTTCATGCAGTGCTGCCAGAACATGATGACCATGATGACGGGCGGCATGCCGATGATGATGAGCTGCGGCGGCATGATGATGATGGGAATGATGGCGAAGGCCTAATCGCCTCGCTTCATCTTCTACAGATCAGCCCGGAGCCGGCCAAGTGCCGGCTCCTTGCCGTTGAGCCGCAGATTTCTTTGCCGGGGCCAACACCCAGCTCAGTTAAGCGTTTGCTAGGACTGGACGAGCGCTGCTCCGCGGGGCACGCGACGAGCGGCTATCCGATCGACTCGACGTAGGTCATGACGAGGAACAGAACGGCTTCCTCGGCGCCGAGATTGCGATAGCTGTGCGGGACATCTGCGTCGAACAGGATCGCGTCGCCGGCGCTGAGTACAACTGGCCGTTCCGCACCTGCGTTGATTTCGACGGCACCTTTCGCAACGACCAGATTCTCGCGGGTGCCGGCGGCGTGCGGATCGGCGTCCTCGCGATGAAGCGGTGCCAGCCGCAGTTCGTAGAATTCGACCTGGCGCTCGCCGTCGAACGGAAACAGCGCGCGCGAGGTGAACTGCCCTTGGTTCGACGTCAGCAGTTTCGCATCAGTCCGGCGCAGCACCTGGGGATGGTGGGGGCTCTCCGTCGCGATCAGGCGCGCGAACGGGACGCCGAGCGCGGTCGCGACCTTCCACAACGTTCCGATCGTCGGCACGCTCTTGCCGGTCTCGATCTGCCCAAGCATCGCACGGCTGACGCCTGATTGCTTAGCCAGACGTTCAAGCGAGTAACCCTGCCGGACCCGAAGCCGTCGCAGATTGTGCCCGACGATGGACGGCAGATCGACTGACACGTGCTTCGCTTCGGTTTCGTGGGATTCGAGCCGGAAGCTGGCGTCGCTCATCCCTTCGCTCCGGGCGTGTAGCCGCCGATCAGCATAACCGGTGCCATCACCCAGCTCGGCCAGAAACTGAAGAAGAATGCTTGACCATGAAACGGAAGCGGCTGGTATTGATCCCATGTCGGGGCTGAGTCGGCCGCAGCGGCGAGCGCCTTTCGCTGCGCCCGGTATACACTCAGATCGATCACATTCGCCGATTGCACGGACACCACGTCCTCGTTGTCATCCATCGAACGCAGATGTTCGGCGATAAACGCCCGCATGACAATCAGTGCAGCGAGAAAACAACGGATCGAGCGCCTCTGCTCTGTCCAGTGGCAAGGCATTCCAGCCTGCTGTGCTCGCGTAGGTCAGGTCTGCTATCCGAGACACGACGGGTTCAGGCGTTCTGAACCAAGTGGGGCTGGACCGGCCGATGCAGATGCTGCCGCCATTTTACCTCTACGGTCGCAGAGGTCGCGATGGGCACGTTCGCCGGTCGGTCCGGTTAGCTCTCGATACAAGACGTCCGGCATTGCACGAGCCGTGCGATGCCGGACGAGGTGGTCCAACGGGAGAATCGATGATCAGGACGCCGGCGACCACTTCCAGACGATGTCGCGGACGTTGATCGGTTTCGGGATCAGGCCGAGCTTGTGAAAGCGGTCCGCTGTCTGTTGCTGCTCCGCCAGAATCTTGTCGGTGACCGGCGTGACCTCAAACACCGATCGCCCGACCAGAGTGCTGACCACGGCGGGATCGACGCCGGTCGAGGCGGCGAGGGATTTGGTGATTTCGTCGCGATGGCCGTTTGCCCACTGCGCTTCCTTGGCGAAAGTCTGGTTCAGCAAGGCGACGAGGTCGCCATGGGCATTGGTGAATTCGCGGTTGGCGAGGAAGAAGCCGATCGAGTCGTGGGCGTCGCCGGCGAAGCTCAGCACGCGGGCGCCGCTCTTCTCGGCCAGTGCGAGGTACGGATCCCAGATCGCCCACGCGTCTACCGTTCCGCCGGCGAAAGCCGCGGTGCCATCGGCAGGCGGCAGGTACACCGCGGTCACGTCGGTGAACTGCAGGCCGGCCTTTTCGAGGATGGCGACGGCCGTGTTGTGTGCGCTCGATCCTTTCGGAATAGCAAGCCGCTTGCCTTTGAGATCGGCGACCGACTTGATCGGCGAGTTCGCCGGAACGACGATTCCTTCGTTCTTGCCGGAGCCGGGCAGGGCAGCGACGTACAGCAGGTTGGCCGCTGCGGCCTGCGCAAAGATCGGCGGGGTGTCGCCGGTGTAACCGAAATCGATATTGCCGGTGTTGAGCGCCTCGAGCAGCGGCGGGCCGAAGGCGAACTCGACCCACTTCACGGAAAGGCCTTTTTCCTTCAGCGCAGCTTCGAGGACGCCGCGCTCCTTCACAGCAGGCTGAATGCCTGCCTTCTGGAAGCCGATGCGGACTTCCTTCAGGTCCGCCGCAGAGGCGAAGCCGATGGACGATGCCGCGAGCGCGGCGAAGGCGAGGGCGAACAACGATCTACGCGACGACATCATGAGCCTGCTCCAGAGATCATTCGTGGGATCTTATTAGAGGCAGGAATTCCAATCCGACTGAATTCCAAAGATCGAAGGCAGTCATGCGAACTATGCTGCGTGGCGTCTGATTGGGGAAAGGACTGTTTGCCAGGTTCGCAAGTCAGCCTTCGGAGTCGGCCTAACCGTGCTTGGCGCTTGGTACGCTGACCTCTGCCAGTCGCAGGAGATCTTCGTCGCGATCGATGGCGACGTAGCTGCCCTGCCAATAGGTCAGCGAGGCTTTGCGTGGCAGCGTCGAGGTGTGAACGACGCGGCCAACCAAGATCGCGTGGGTATGTCGCTCGATAACTTCATCGAGCTCGCATTCGATGGTCGCAAGTGCGCCGGCCAGAACCGGAGCGCCCGAGATACCCGTATTCCACGTACCGCCGGCGAACCGCGCAGCGCCCTTCAGGCCGCCCTTGCCGGCGAAGCGTTCGCCGATTTCGATCTGGTCGGCAGCGAGGATGTTGACCGCGAAGGCGTGACTGCAAGCGATCAGCGGGCCCGCGGACGATTTCTGGTTGAGACAGACGATCAACGTCGGCGGCGTCGCCGACAGCGAGGTAACCGCCGTGGCGGTCATGCCGACTCGGGCGCTGCCTTTGCCGGCGGTGATGACGCTGACACCGCTCGCGAGCTGCCGCATCGCATGGGCGAAGTCAGCCGGCGAAGCGGAACGAAGACGGTCCTCAATGGCAAGCGTCATGGCAGCGGCCTCACAGCTCGAATGTGTCCTCCGCGCCCTTCAGCAGATCTCGTAGGATCTCACCTTCGAGGGCGGCGAGCTCGGCAGAGCCGCGCTGGCGGGGGCGCGGCAGATCAATCGGCAGATCCTTGGCGATGCGGCCGTCCTCGATCACCAGCACGCGATCGGCGAGGGCAACCGCCTCGGCGACGTCGTGGGTCACCAGGATGGCGGTGAACCCCTGTGCCTGCCACACCTGTTCGAGCAGACGCTGCATGGCGATGCGCGTCAGCGCGTCCAGGGCGCCGAGCGGCTCGTCGAAGGCGAGCACGCGCGGTCGGCTGACCAGGGCGCGGGCCAATGCGACGCGCTGCTTTTGACCTCCGGATAGCACCGCCGGCCATTCCCCGCGCTTGTCATCGAGACCGACCTCGATCAGGGCCGCATCGGCGCGAGCCCGGGCATCCGGAGAGTTGCGCTCGGTGCCCAGACCGACCTCCACATTGGCGAGGACCCGTGCCCACGGCAGCAGGCGCGGCTCCTGGAACATGACGCGGACGTCGCCCGGCAGCTTGTCTTCGCCGAACACGATGTGGCCTGCACTCGGAGTTTCGAGCCCGGCGATCAGTCGCAGCAGCGTGCTCTTGCCGCAGCCGCTGCGGCCGACAATGGTGACGAACTGGCCGGCCGGGATATGCAGGTCGATCCCGCGAAGCACGTCGTTGTCGCAAAAGGATTTGCGCAAACCGCGAATGTCGAGCGCGAGCGCGCTTGTCGGAGGCTGCGAGGGGCGAGCTTCGTCCTCGATGGTGGGGGCGACCGGATCGTAGGCGCCGGGCGGGGCGGCGAGAAGGAATTGAAGCGCTTCCATCATCATCCCCTCAAGAGCGCTGGAATGCCGGGTGCCACGACAGCGTCTGCCGTTCGAGTAGACGCGAGGCGCTGTCGGCGAGTTTGCCGAGCAGGGCGTAGATCAGGATCGATAGAACGACCACGTCGATCAGCATGAATTCGCGCGCCTGCATCGCCATGTAGCCGAGGCCCGACGAGGCCGCGATGGTCTCGGCCACGATCAGGGTCAGCCACATGATGCCGAGCGCGAAACGGACGCCGACGAACACGGAGGGCAGCGCGCCTGGAAAGATCACCCGGCGGAACAGTTCGACGTTGCTCATGCCGTAGATCCGCCCCATCTCGATCAGTTGCGGATCGACGCTGCGGATGCCGTGCAGGGTGTTCAGATAGATCGGGAAGAACACGCCGAGCGCGACCAGGAACAGCTTGGCCTCCTCGTCGATCCCGAACCACAGGATCACCAGGGGAATCAGCGCAAGGTGCGGCACGTTGCGGACCATCTGCAACGTGGTGTCCGACAGCTTGGCACTGAGGCTGGACAGGCCGTTGGCGAGACCAAACGCAAAGCCGATGCTGCCGCCGATGGCGAAGCCGACCGAGGCACGCCAGAAGCTGACCCAGATATTGCGGACGAGTTCGCCGGACTGCAGCAACTTCCAGCCGGCGACGAGGACGTCGCTCGGCGCCGGCAGCACACGCGCCGATACAAATCCGAGGCTGCAGGCCGCTTGCCAGACCAGGATGATCAGCAGCGGCACGATCCATTGGATCAGCCCGTCCGGTCGCGGCAGCCGCCACGCGCGCGGTCGGGCGAGGGTTTCGACGAGGCTCATGGTTTGGCCGCCTGCTTGGCGTTCGGCAGATGCTCATTGGCGATGGTCTCGCCGAACGGGCCGGTATTAGCGCGCAGCGGCGTGACGTTGCCCGCGTGCTGCGGCTTCACCAGCGGGAACACGAGCTCGGCGAACCGATAGGCTTCTTCGAGATGCGGGTATCCGGACAGAATGAAGGTGTCGATGCCGACGTCCTGATATTCCTTAATCCGGGCGGCCACGGTCTGCGGATCACCGACCAGCGCTGTGCCAGCGCCGCCCCGCACCAGACCGACGCCGGCCCACAGATTGGGACTGATCTCGAGCTTGTCGCGGCGGCCGCCGTGTAGCTCCGACATCCGCTGCTGTCCGACCGAGTCCATCCGGGCGAAAACCTTCTGCGCGGCGGCGATGGTGTCGTCGGTGACGTAGCGGATCAGATCGTCTGCTGCGGCCCAGGCAGCTTCGTTGGTCTCGCGAACGATCACGTGCAGGCGGATGCCGAACGACAGCTTGCGCCCGCGCGGCTCCGCCACCGCACGGACCCGATTGACCTTCTCGGCGACTTGGGCGGGCGGCTCGCCCCAGGTCAGATACTTGTCGACGGTGTCGGCTGCGACGTCGATGCCGGCGTCCGATGACCCTCCGAAATACAGCGGCGGGCGAGGGCTTTGCACCGGTGGGAACAGCAGCCGTCCATCCTCGATCGTGATGTGCTTTCCGGCGACGTTGACGGTCTTGCCGGACAGCAGATCCGAATAGACGTTGAGGAATTCGCGGGTGACCTCGTAGCGCTCATCATGTGACAAGAACACGCCGTCGCCCTTGTTCTCGACCGGATCACCGCCGGTGACGACGTTGACGAGAAGCCGGCCGCCAATCAAGCGGTCGAGCGTGGCAGTCATTCGGGCTGCGACGCTCGGCGACTGCAGGCCGGGGCGGACGGCGACCAGGTAACGCAGCCTCTCGGTCCAAGGCGCCACCGCCGAGGCCACCACCCAAGAATCCTCGCAGCTCCGTCCGGTGGGCAGCAAAACGCCGAAATAGCCGAGTTGATCGGCCGCTTGTGCGATTTGCCGGAGATAGCCGAAGTTGACGTCACGGCCACCATTCGATGTTCCAAGATAGTGACCGTCGCCGTGGGTCGGAAGAAACCAAAGGAAGTTGGAAGATGTCGTCTGGGGGGCAGTCATGCGGCGTGCTCCTGGATTGTCCTGTCTTTTTGCTTTGGCCGGCTCAAGCCTGTGGCGGCCGCCAAACCGCATCGCGCACCACGATCGGGCGGGGAATTAGGCCTAGCTGATGGAAACGGTCGGCGACGTCCTGCTGGGTCGAGACGATCTCGTCCGTCACCGGCCCAACCACGAACGATGAGCGGTTCGCGGCGATCGTCTGGATGTCGAGCGGGATGCCTGTGACGGCACTGAGGGACTGAGCGACGTCGCCGCGATGATCTTCAGCCCATCGCGCGGTCGCGCTGGTGACCTCGATGATCTGCTTGAGGATCAACGCATTTCGTTGAGCGAATTCGCGGTTGGCGATGTAGAACGAGTTGGTCCGGCCGACCTCGGATGCATTGACCAGCACGCGCCCGTTCTGCTTCAGCTCGCCGATCGCGAAATATGGATCCCAGATCGACCAGGCATCGATGCTGCCTTGCGCGAACGCGGGTCCGGCGTCCGGCGGCGATAGGTACACCGGCGTGATGTCGCCATAGGTCAGGCCGGCCTTCTTGAGCGCCAGCAAGACGACGGTGTGGGCGCTCGATCCCTTTGTGAAGCCGATGCGCTTGCCCTTGAGGTCGGCGAGACCGCGGATCGGCGAATCTTTCGGAACCAGGATTCCCTGACCGTTGGTAATCGGCTGACCGGCCGCGTAGACGATTGCAGCGCCAGCAGCCTGGGCAAAGATCGGCGGCGAGTCACCGACGGCGCCGTAGTGAATGCTGCCGACGTTCATCGCCTCGAGCATCGGGGGACCGGAAGAGAATTCCAGCCATTTGATGCCGATATTCTGTCCGGCGAAGTGATCCTCCAGCGTTCGCCGTTGCCGCGCGATCACCAACACGCCGTTCTTCTGATAGCCGATGCGGATCTCGGTCAGCGGCTCGGCCGCGGCTGAGCGCGACAGAATCGGCAGCAAGCCGGCTCCGGCGGATAGCTGGAGAAATTGTCGGCGCTGCATCTGGCCTCCCTCGTTGTTGGTTCGTCGCGAGGGATGATGGGAGGCCGGGGGGGCGGTGTCGAGCCGTTGGGAAAAATAGCAACGCCTGTGCTCAGACGGAGGCACAGGCGGAGGTAAAATCCTCTGTTTGGGCCGAAGGCGGAATGGTTGTTCTCGTGCAAACGATCGCAGTTGATCCCCAGGAGAGGGAACTTAGTTGCGGCCGTGGCTCCCGAGACAAGCCAGTCACAACATAGGTCCAGACCGCCGACGGATGAGAAGCGCCGCAAGCTATCTGCAATTAGTTACCTTGTTAGATCACCTGTTCTGCTGAGCCGATCAGGTCCATCATAAACAACCTCTAAACGGCGTCATCTTCAGAATTGTCGGCGGGATAAGGTTCGAGGATGATTTGCGAACCGCCTGATGGCCTCCGGTGCCGTGGCGCAATCACGGATGAGATGTATATGCCGACAGTTAGCGAGTTGAAGGAAGGACTTTGGCGCGAACTGGCGCTCAAGGCAGAGCTTGGCATCAACGGCGTTGCAATCAGCGGCGAGGCGCTCGATTTCGTCCAGCCTGGTATCAAGGCCCAGGAGCAGGTGCATTGCCTGTTCGAGATGGATTTCGAAACCCACACGGTCGAGCTGCCGTCGCATTTCTATCTGCCGCTCGGGCTGAGCGTCCCGTTCCGCTGGAATCCGAAATCGGGCTATCGGGTCGATCTGCTCGGCGATCGGACGGTGCTGATCGATGGCAGTGAGGTGATCGCCGAGATCCGATTTCGTGAGCGTCCGGCCTTCTATGGCGCCAAGACGTCGGATGGGATCGAGATGGCGCAGATTGGTGCACACTACGCCGATCGGCACCTGTTCGTGGTCTATAGCAACGAGTGCTCGTACAAGGACAAGGGCGAAGATTGCCTGTTCTGCAACATCAATTACACCAAGGACGTGTACGGCGACAAAGGTGGGGTGTTCTGGAAGAACGCGAGGCAGATCGGCGAGACGGCGGCGCGCGCCTACAATGACGGTGCGATCGATCACCTGACGGTCAGCGGTGGCGTGATCCCGGAGCGCCGTGAGCTCGAATACTACCTCGACGTCGCGGAAGCCATTCAGCAGCACACCGGGCTCGACGACTTCAACGGCACCGCGACGATTGCTGCGCCGCTCGATCTGCGCAATCTCGATCGTTTCAAGGAGGCCGGCTATCGCACCACGGCCATGAACATCGAGATCTGGGACAAGGGGATCTATGACGCGATCTGCCCCGGCAAGGCGCGCGGCGGTGGCGGTTGGGAGCACTGGGTCAAGGCGCTCGAATATGCTGTCACCGTGTTCGGTCATGGCAGAGTGCGCTCCAACATCGTCGCCGGAATCGAGCCGAAGCGCAGTACGCTGGCCGGGCTGGAGTATCTGGCGTCCAAGGGTGTGGTCGGGACGTTCGCGGTTTGGTGTCCGAACCCCGGCTCGGAGCTCGAAGGCCACCGTTGTCCTGAGCCGGGCTGGTATCTCGACCTCGCGCACAAACTGGTCGCGATCTGGAAGAAGAACGGCATCACCTACCAGCACGTGTTCGACAGCAACGCTTCGTCCGACACATTGCAGCATGACATCTACCGGATCGAGGACGAGACGCTGCCGATTTTCGGCACGGCCAAGCAGCTCGAGCCCGCCGAGTGAGCTGCGTCGTCACCTCTTCACCGCCGAGCATAACGGGGTTTTCGTGAGCACCAATAAGCCCAAGCACATCGCCATCTATGGCAAGGGAGGCATCGGCAAGTCGACCACGACGTCGAACATCAGCGCGGCGCTGGCGGAGGCGGGGCATCGCGTGATCCAGATCGGCTGCGATCCGAAAAGCGACTCGACGACGATTCTGCGGGGTGGCGAGGATCTACCGACCGTACTGGACAGCCTGCGGGATAGTGGCCGGCCGACCATCGCGGACGTGTCAGCGATCGGGTTCGGCGGTGTGCTCTGCATCGAGGCCGGCGGGCCGGTGCCTGGAGTGGGCTGCGCGGGGCGCGGCATCAACGCCGCGGTCGATTTGCTGCATGAACTGAAACTGTTCGAGGAATTCAAGCCGGATTACGTGTTGTACGATGTGCTCGGCGATGTCGTGTGCGGCGGCTTCGCTGTGCCGATCCGCAATGGTATCGCCGAATCCGCCTTCGTCGTGACGTCGTCGGATTTCATGGCGATCTTCGCGGCCAACAATCTGTTCAAGGCGATCAGCAAATACGCGCCTTCAGGCGGCGCACGGCTTGGCGGCGTGATCGCCAACAGCATCCAGACGCCTTATGCGAGTGCGCTGATCGACGATTTCGCCTCGCGAACAGGAACGAACGTGGTGGGCTACGTGCCGCGCTCGCTGACGGTGGCGCAGAGCGAACTGTACGGCCAGACCGTGATCGAAGCGGCACCGACTTCAGAGCAGGCTGACGTGTACCGTCAGCTCGCGCGGCACATCGCAGGCGATCATCCGGTGTCTATCCCCAAGCCTCTCAACGCCCCAGCGTTGAAGCAATGGGCCAAACAATGGGGTGACCGTGTGTTCGGCGGCGCGGCGGAGCGTCGGCTCGTCGAGGTGGTGTGAGGTGGAGAAGGCACTTCAGCCGCCGACCCGGGAGCGGAGGCTCAATGGCGTCAGTGCCTATTTGGGCGACGTCGCGTCCTTGATCGCTGAACTCGAAGCCGGGCCACCTGCGTCGCGGATTCGGACGTTCTCACAGGTTGCTAGCGACGATGTGTCGATCGCGTTGCGCGTTCTGGCAGACGTGGAAGGGCTGGGGATCGTCGTCCACGGTGCGCGGGGCTGCGCCGGCGCGCTGGTGCGCAGCCGCCCGGGCCGTCCATGGGCGGTCACCAACCTCGATCAGCGCGACACCATTCTCGGCGCTGACGGAAATCTCGCTCGGACGCTGCGTCGGCTGTATCAACGTCATCACCCCTGGGGAATTGTCGTGGTGGCAACGCCGGTCGTTGCGATCAATAACGACGACATCCAGGCGGTGGCTCAAGAGCTGAGTGATGAACTCGGCATCCCGGTGGTCGAGCTGCGGACGGATGGATTCCGTTCGCGGATCGGTGCCACCGGCTACGATATTGCGAGCGCGGCTCTGGCGTCCTTGGTGCCGCCGCAGCACGGCCGTCGGCGCGACCTGATCAACCTGCTGGCTTTTGAGCGGGGCCCTGGCCTCACGGCTGTGGCGCAACAGCTCGCCGGGCTTGGGCTCGAGGTCAATCTTGTGCCGGCCGGCGCCGGCCAGGAAGCGTTCGCCAAGGCGGCGCAGGCGGTCCTCAGCGTCGCGGTGTTTCAGGACGAGTCCGACGTTCTCCGCCGCGAACTCGACCGGCTGCACCGGGTGCCGTTCCTGCATCTGCGGCCGCCGATCGGCGCCTTGGGTGCGCGGCGGTTTGTCGAAGCCGTCGCCGAGGCGACCGAGCGACCGCTGCCGATCAGGATCGACGATCGCGTCAGCGCCGACCTGCTGGAGGAGCGCCGTGTGGTGATTGCGCTGCCGCCATCTCAGGCGTTGGCAGTCGTTGAGCTTGTGGTGCAGTTCGGCGGCCGGATTGCCGGGATCAGCGTCGACTGGATCGACAGCCTTCATGTCGAGGGGCTCAAGGCTCTGACCAATGCGGCGACCGTGGCCTTGCATGTCGGAGCAGGGCAGGCCTTCGAACTGGTGAACTGGCTCGGCAAGATCGAGCCGGACCTGCTGATCGGAACGCCGGCTGCCGCGGCGACAGCGGCCCGCGCCAGGATTGCCGCGGTCGCAATCGAAGGCGACGATTTGCTCGGGGCGGCCGGTGAGACAAAGCTTGCAACCCGCATCGGCCGGGCGCTGGCCGCACGGCAGAATGGCTTTACGGCCGGGCTCGGGACATCCGCGTATCGCGCAGGTTGGCTGAAGCGCAGCCCGGACTGGCACATCAAGCGTGAGGTGAGATGATGGCGGCGCACCTGATGCGACCACGCGCCGGATGCGCGCTGCATGGCGCGCTTTACGCCGCAACAGCGATCGATGGCGTGACTCCGCTCGTCCATGCGACGCCCGGCTGCGGCGTGCAAGCCGGGCTGTGGCAGGGCGTCGGCGGTTGCGGCGCGTCGTGGCCGACGTCCAATCTGTCGGAGAAGCACATCGTGTTTGGCGGCGCGTCGCGGCTCCGCGAGCAGATCAAGAATACGCGCGGCGTGGTATCGAGCGAAATCACCGTGGTTCTGACAGGGTGCCCGGCCGAGATGATCGGAGACGACGTCGAGGCGATGGCGCAAGAGGCGCGGGACGCCGGGGACGAGGTGCTCGACCTGGCGACCGCTGGATTTCGCGGCTCGGCCTATCATGGCTATCAATCGTTCCTGCAGGCGGCTGTTGAGCGAACGGTCGCTCCGGGAGTGACCCGAGCCGGCTTGGTCAACATTCTCGGTCCCGTCCCGCATCAGGATGCAACGTGGCTCGCGGAAATCGAGGAATTGTCTCGGCTGATCGCAGGTGTCGGCCTGATCCCGAACCCGATATTCGGTCCGTTCGGGGGGCTGTCGAGCCTGCGGGCGACCGCACAGGCCGAACTAAGCGTCTCGTTGTCGCCCTGGAGCGGGGCGGCGGTCCGTGCGCTTGATGACCGCTTCGGCATTCCCTGGATCGAAAGCGCGGGATTGCCCGTTGGCGCCGCGGCGACAGGCGCACTGCTGGAAAGGATCGTCGCTGCCGCCGGTGAGGTGGACGATGCCGCGGCGCGGCTCTTCATCGACCGCGAGCGGCAGCGCGAGGCGTATTTCATCGACCGGCTGCTGGAGACGCTCTATCGACAAGGCGGAGCCCGCAGCTTTGCCGTTGCCTTGCCGAGTCTGCACGCGGGAGGCATCGTTCGGTTTCTCAGCCGGACGCTCGGTTGGTCGCCGGCCGCGATCGTCGTCACCGACAATCCGCCCGCGGAGCATCGCAGCACGCTCGAGGATGAGCTGCCCCTCGTTCACTACAGCGAAGACGACGACGAGATCGCCGCACTTATCGGGAGCAGTGGCGCGGAGATCGTGTTCGGCAGCTCCCTGGAGCGAGCGGTCGCTGATCGCCTCGCAGTGCCGTTGATCGAATGCGCCGCGCCGACCCGCCGCTTGAGCCTGACAAGTGGCTTCGGCGGCTCTCGCGGCGGTCTGACGTTGCTGGAGGCGATTGTGACGGCGTCGGATCAAGCGTAGGGAGCGCCACGCGGAACGGACGGTCCACCATCACAACGTTGCCGTCCGAACAATCGGTGGGCATCTCGCTGACGATCAGCAGGGAAATGGGTGAACTCTCCTGGAGCCGCGACGGCGTCGACGTCGCGGCGTTTGCTGCATTCGTCAGGTGGTTCGGTGGTCAGGCCAATGCCTGGTCGAAGCTGCGGTCCCAGAACGGCTTGACGTCTACCGGTGCGTCGAACACGCCAATCTTGGTGAACACGTCAGCGACTTCCTGATGGCTTTGAACCGCTGCATCGCTGTTGGCGATCAGGCTGTAATCCTGGCTGCGATTGTTGAACAGGTCGAGAATGGCCTCGACCGGCACCCCGGTATCGCGTGACTGGGCTTCCGCATAGGTCGGATAGTTCGCATTGCTCCAGGCATAGGCCTTCTGCAGCCGCAGGAGAAAGTCTGCGAGCGCAGCGTGCCGCAGCGGGTCGTCGATCGCGGAAGGATTGGCCGAGATCAGGAAGTTTCCTGAAAGATACCCGACGCCTGTCTTCAGGGTACGAGCCCCGTATTTGGAGCGGGCGAGCTGGCCATTGTAACCCCAGATCGCCCATGCATCGAGATCACCACGGGCGAAGGCAGACAGGCCGTCGGTGGGCGCAAGGTGGGTCGCCTTGATGTCGCCAAACGACAGACCGGCTTCAGCCAGCTGCTTGTAGAGATAATAGTGAGACGTCGTCCCCCGAACGTAGCCGACGCGCTTTCCCTTGAGGTCGGCCACGCGATGGATGTCCGAATCTTTCTGAACGAACGTGCCCTGATTGTTGAGATCCTCGCGATACACCGCGATGAACTTCACACGTGCTTTGGATTTCACCCCGAACGCCGCCGATGTTTCGCTGCCCGAACCCAGGTCGAGCGCGTCGACATTGATGCCTTCGATGTGCTGGACGCCGGAGTTGAACTCCTTCCAATCGATCTTGTAGGGCGTTGCGGCGAGGCCTGCCGTTTCCAGCAAGGTCTTGTGCAGTCCCTTGTAGAAGGCAATCCGCAGCGTGACCCCGGAGAGATCGGTTGGGGTGGCGGCTCGTGCGCTTGCTGTGCCCAGCAACCCGGATAACCCAAGACCCGCGCTGGCTTGCAACAAACGGCGACGCGACATGCCAATCGACATCAAACGACCTCTGACGTTTTGGAATCAGTCCTGAAGGGCGGTGTCCACCACACGGTCGTCGCGGCCACCGAGCGAACGCGATGCTGACCAAGTCGACCAGCATTATCAACTATCCGACGAACAAAACGATGAAGAGCTCGCGGGCGAGTGCTTTTGCAGAAATTCATTTCGACAGTTGGTCGGGGCGTAGGCGAAGTTGCCGCTCACGGCAAAGCGCTGAGGTCCATACTAAGTCCTCGCGATGATCGCTCGATTGACATCCGAATTGATTTCGAGCAATCCGCGCACCGTTCTTTATCCACTTGCTGACAACCGCTTTCTGACGGACTCCGATGACACGCGCCAATACGACCGAGACAGTTGATTTCATCATCGTGGGAGCAGGCTCATCGGGATGTGTCCTTGCCAATCGCCTCAGTGAGGACCCTGCCACCTCGGTCGCACTTTTGGAGGCAGGTCCCCGCGATTCCAACCCGTGGATTCACATTCCGATCGGCTATGCCAAGACGATCCGAAATCCCGACATCAACTGGTGCTACGAGACAGAGCCGGAGCCGACGATGGACGGGCGGCGGATCTTCTGGCCGCGCGGCAAGGTGCTCGGTGGGACCAGTAGCATCAACGGCCTTGTCTACATGCGGGGGCACCCTGACGATTATGACGGCTGGGCAGCCGCCGGCGCATCTGGGTGGGGCTGGTCTGATGTCCTCCCGTACTTCAAGCGCTCGGAGGATCAGGTCCGCGGCGCTGATGCGTATCATGGCGTGGGCGGGCCGCTCTCGGTCGCCGACCTCAGCGAGCGCAATCCGATCTGCCAGGCCTTCATCGACGCCGCCACCTCTGCCGGCGTACCGGCCAATCTGGACTTTAACGGCGAGTCCCAGGACGGCGTTGGCTATGTACAACTGACGACCCGTGGCGGTCGCCGTTGCTCCAGCGCGGTGGCGTTTCTGAGGCCGGCACTGCGGCGCGCCAATCTGCGCGTCGAGACCGAGGCGCTTGTCGGCCGTGTCGTGATCGAGGGCGGCCGAGCTGTCGGTGTGGAATATCTACGCGGCGGCGAACGGCGGGTCCTGCGTGCGCGATCCGAGGTGATCCTGTGCGGGGGCGCTGTCAATTCGCCGCAGCTGCTGCAATTGTCGGGCATCGGTCCTGCCGCACATCTGGCGAGCGTCGCTATCGAACCGGTGCTGGATTTGCCTGCCGTCGGTGCCAATCTGCAGGATCACCTCCAGGTTCGCATCGTCTGGAAGGCGGCCCATCCGCTGACATTGAACGATATCGTCCGCAACCCGGTGCGCAAGCTATGGATGGGGGCGCGATATCTGCTGAACCGGTCCGGCCCGATGACGATCAGCGCATGCCAGGTCGGGCTGTTTGCGCGGACACGTGCGGAGCTGACTCGTCCGGATATCCAGTATCATTTCATGATGTTCAGCGCCGAGAGCTCTGCGGACCAGCTTCATGCGTTCTCAGGCTTCACCGCGAACGTGTGCCAGCTGCGCCCCGAAAGTCGCGGCAGCGTGCTGATCGCTGCCCCTGATCCGCGCCAGGCCCCGCGCATCCGAGCGAACTATCTGGCAACCGAAACGGATCGCCGCGCTGTCATTGATGGCTTGCGTTTGGCACGGACCATCGCGAGCGAGAAGCCGCTCGCGGACTTTATCGTCGAGGAGTATTTGCCGGGAGCCGGCGCCACCAGCGACGACGCGCTTTTGGAGCACGCCCGTCAGAAGGGGCAGACGCTGTTTCATCCGGCCGGCACCTGCGCGATCGGGCCGGTGCTCGATCCGCAGTTGCGGGTCCGCGGCATCGAAGGATTGCGTGTCGCCGATTGCTCCGTGATGCCGACGCTGGTGTCCGGCAACACTAATGCGCCTGCGGTGATGATCGGTGAAAAGGCGGCCGACCTCGTTCTCCGGCAGCGAATTGCTTGAGCCTTGTCAATCGCGGGCGAGCGAGCTGCCAGCGCTGGAAGAGACTCGGTGTGATTGGGGTTTAGCGTGCGGCGGCGACCGCGCATCTCATGCCGTAGCAGACGTCAAGCCGGCTGGGCCGCTTCGACGACGGTGACCGTTCCGGCTTCGTTGTCGGTCTTGGCAAACACCGTGAAGAACTCGATCTCCGGCTCCATGCCGTAGCGCTGGACGATGCCGTCGCGCCAGGGACCGGAGTAGAATGCCTCGGCGTCCGCCTGGCTCGCCCATTGATACACGCCGCCGGCGACGCCGCGCTCGCTCCAGATGAAGTGCTTGCTGAGCAGGCCCTTCACAGACTGAAAGCCCGGCGCAATCGATTCGAAATGATCTCGGCATGCGGCCCGGTCGATATCTGCGGACAGGCGATAGCGCACGATGGCGGTGATCATCGATTCTCCTCTGACGGTGTGAGCATGTCGACTATACGCGATGCAGCGACACGGACACTTTCGGGCCGTTCTTGATGGTCTGATACACCACGCAATAGCGTTCGGTCAGTTTCAAGAGCAGATCGAGCTTGTCCTGCGGCGCGTCCGTTCCGACTTCTAATCGGAGCCTGATCTCGCGAAAGCCGACCGGCGTGTCCTTGTCGACGCCGAGCGTGCCGCGAAAATCCAGATCGCCTTCAGCGACCACGTCGCCCCGTGTCAAGGGCAGCTCGATTGCGGTCGCAACCGACTTCAGCGTGACGCCGGCGCAGGCGACAAGCGCCTCGAGAAGCATGTCCCCCGAACACAGTTCCAGCCCAGAGCCGCCGGTCGCCGGATGCAGGCCGGCCGTTGCCAATGCCTTGCCAGTTTCGACCTTGCAACTGATGCCGTCAGCATCGATCGCTCCTTTGGCCTTCAGGGTGATCAGCGCGGTGGTCGGATCGGCCTTATAGCGTTCCTTGATCGGCGCCTGCAGCGCGCGCAATTCCAGCGCATCCATTCTGGTCGCTCCTCCCTGTTTCGACTAGTTATATCCCGGCGCCCTCGACGAGCAAATCGTCGGCCCGGCGTCCGGTCCGCTGCAGCGAGCGATCGAGTGAATGCAGGATGGCGTGCTTGAGGTCTTCGAACGCCGCCGAGGTGCGGTGGCGTGGACGCGGCAGGTCGACCGCTATTTCCTCGAACAGCCGTCCCGGCCTCGGCCGCATCACCAAGACGCGATCGGCGAGCGCCACGGTTTCCTCGACGTCGTGGGTCACCAGGATCAGCGTCGGCCGGGTATCGGCCCAGAGATCGAGCAGGTGATCCTGCAGATCCGTACGAGTGAAAGCGTCGAGCGCCGAGAACGGCTCGTCGAGCAGAATGACTTCCGGCTGCGGCACTAGCGCCCGTGCGATCGCAACGCGCTGGGCTTGGCCGCCAGACAGTTCGCGGGGCCACGCCTTCGCCTTGTCGGCCAGTCCCACTCGGGCAAGTGCGGCGGCGACGCGAGCGTGGCGGTCCGATCGCGGCAGCTGTTCGAGACCAAAGCCGACATTGTCGGCGACGCTCAGCCATGGCAGCAGCCGTGGTTCCTGAAAAATGATGCCGATCTTGGGGTGCGGCGCCGTGATGGTTTCGCCGTCCAGCACGATGGTGCCTGCGGTCGCCCGATCGAGACCGGCGATCGCCCGCAGCAAGGTCGACTTGCCGCAGCCCGAGCCGCCGATCACCGCGACGATCTCGCCGAGATTGACCCTCGCGGAGAACGATTGCAGGGCGTGAACGCCGTTGGGGTAGGTCTTGTCGACGCCGTCGAGCACCAGCATCAGGCTTCTCCGTCGTGCCGGCCGAACGCATCCTGCCAACGCAGCAGGGGCAGGGTGGCGATCTCGATCAGCCAGTCGGTGGTCTTGCCGAGCACGGCGAAGATCACGATCGCTGCGACGATCTGCGCCGGCTTGCCAAGCTGTTGCCCGTCGATCAGCAGGAAGCCGAGCCCCTCCGAGGCGCCCATGAACTCCGCCGCGACCACGAACATCCAGCCGAGCCCCAGCCCAACGCGGAGCGCCAGCACATAGGCTGGCAGCACTGCCGGCAGGAGGATGCGCCGGATCATCGCCGGGCCGGACAATCGGAACGCGCGGCCGACCTCGACAATCTTCCGATCCACCGAGCGGATCGCACCCATCACGCCGAGATACACCGGGAAGAACACGCCGACCGCAATCAGTGCCACCTTCGAGGTCTCGAAGATCCCGAGCCACAGAATGAACAGCGGCACCCACGCGATCGACGGGATCGCGCGTAGCGCCTGGACGGTCGGATCGAGCAGCCGGCGCGCCAGACTCCAATAGCCCGCGACCGCGCCGAGCAGCGTCCCGGACAGCACGCCGAGACCGAAGCCGGCGGCGACCCGACCGAGCGTCGCGGCAACATGACGGGTGAGTTCTCCGGTTCGCGCCAGTTCGGCAATGGTCGAAAACACGCGGGACGGCGGCGGCACCAGCCGGCCGTTGGACCAGCCGAAATACACGGCCGCTTCCCACCCGACCGCCACCGTCAGCGGCAACAGCAGTCCGAGCGCCGGCCCTCGCCAACGCGGCGCACGGCGCTGCGCCGATGGGGCCACCGTCGTGACCGGCGCGGCGTTGTCTAACGTCAAGGTCATGACCAAACCGCTTCCCAATTTGGCTTCAACATGAAGGGCTGCATTTACCGGGGCCGACATTCCGGCCCCGCAAGCTGTCCGCCTCGCGAGCGATGGGCCGTCCGCAGCCGCCCTGTGGCGTGCTTAGTTGGTCGGCAGCGGCACCTGATCGTCGATCAGCGTGTCGAGCACCGCTTTGACGTCGACCGACGGCTGGATCACGCCGGCCTGCTGCAACGCCAGTCCGGCGGCGAGAATAGAGTCACGCTGCGGCGTGCCGATCCGGCTATGTGTGAGTTCGGTGCGTTCCTTGAGCTGCTTGTCGACCACGGCCTCGGGCAGCTTGGTGACGCCAATGAACGCTTGCTTCAGCTCGTCGTAATGAGTGAGCGAGTACTTGCGCGCGTCTTCGTAGACGGCGAGCACGCGCCGAACCAGATCCGGATGCTCCTTGAGGAAGTCATCGCGGACGTTGAGGATTCCCCAGGTGTTGGCCTCGGGCTTGCGGTAGAACAACTTCGCGCCTTCCTCGACTTCGGCTTGCGCCATCATCGGATCGAGACCTGCCCAGGCATCCACATCGCCGCGGATCAGCGCGGCTTTGCCATCGGCGTGCTGCAGCAGCACCGGGGTGATGTCGTTCTGGCTCAGGCCGGCACCAAGCAATGCGCGCACCAGGAAAATATGGGGATCGGTGCCGCGAGTCACCGCCACGCGTTTTCCCTTGAGGTCGGCGACGGAGGCGATCTTGGAATCCTTGGTGGTCACCAGCGCAGTCCATTCGGGCCGTGAATAGACATAGATCGACTTGATCGGATTGCCGTTGATCTTGGCAACCAACGCGGCCGAACCTGCGGTCGAGCCGAAATCGATCGAGCCGGCGTTGAGGAATTCGAGCGCTTTGTTGGAGCCAGCCGACTGCACCCAGACGATGCCTATGCCGTCCTTCGCGAATTCCTTTTCGAGCAGACCTTGCTGCTTGAGCACGATCGAAACGGGATTGTAGGTCGCCCAATCGATCCTGATCTCCTTCGGCTTGTCGGCGGCAATGACAGCGGTCGGCGCCAGCATTGTTGCCAGGACCAGACTGGTCATCAGGCGCCGGGATAGGGTCGTCATGGGTTTCCTCTCCTCTTGGTTCATTGCTGTTGTTCCGCGGGTCGCGTCGTTCGATGCGACGAAGATACCTCCACGAAACAGGAGATTTGTCAGTTAGTTATCTGGGCAAATCAACCAAAAAGAAGTTCTCTAAATTCGACTGGTACAAGAATGAGATTGTAGGGCGGAGCATGCTTTCAGCATGGAAAGACTGCCGTGATCGCCGGCTGCTCCGCGTCGACGGACGGCGCCTGCCGATCAGCTTCAATGCTGTCGCGACGATGGGGAAGGGGCCAGCCCTGACGTGCCTGACATTTGGCAGGGAGCTGTTCTTTGTTCTCGACCTCGTCGGGGTGGATGATGACGTCGCCGATCGGGCACGGAGATGCATTGCGGCTGGTCGGTAGTAGCCGACCTCGGCCGCAATGAGCGGAGACGACAGATTTCCGTCTTGGTCGGCACCAGGGATTCGAAGGGGCTACCGGCCTATCGCCGTTGCTCGAGCGACGCTGACCTCGAGGTCGAGAGTCTCCAGATCAGCCGGCCCGGTCGCCCGCAGCGGGAGCCGCTTCATCCGAGTGCGGTCTCGAGATCCGCGATGATATCGGCGGAATCCTCGATGCCGACTGACAGGCGAAAGACACCGTCGCCGGCCCAGGCGCGATAACTCGCCGCCGCGTCGCCGGTCAGTCGGAACGACGAGCGCAAAATGTCCTCGGTCGGGATGTAGACCAGCAGGCTCTTGGTCTTGCCGAGCGAGACCGCGTAGGAGACGACGCGCATCCGCTCGGCGAGTTGCTCGGCCAATGCCGGTCCGTCGCCATTCACTGTGAACGAGAGCAGGCCTGAGAAGCAACGCATGGTTCGTTGCGCCAGCTCGTGCTGCGGATGGCGAGGCGAGCCGGGCCAGTAGACCGCCTTCACCTTCGGGTGGTTGGCGAGAAGCGCTTCGACGGCTCTTGCGTTGGCCTCGTGCAGCCGCATCCGCGGCGCGAGTGTCTCGAGACCCCGTAGGATCAACCACGCCGAGAACGGCGCCAAACAGCCGCCGAGGTGGATCAGGCTGCCGCGGCGCAGTCGCGCGATCGCCTCGGCTCGTCCGATCACCGCGCCGCCGAGCGTGTCGCCGTGACCGCAGATGTATTTGGTCAGCGAGTGGACGACGTAGTCGGCGCCGAGTTCGAGTGGCCGGAGACCGAGCGGAGTCGCGATCGTTACGTCGACCGACAATTCGGCGCCGGCCGCGTGCACGAGCGGAGCAATCGCGGCGATATCCGCAAGGCGGAGGATCGGATTGGCCGGCGTTTCGATATGAACCAGCCGGGTGTTGGGACGAAGCGCTGCCGCAATCGCCTCGGGCCTCGACGAATCCACGGTCGTAACCGCGATGCCATTGCGAGTGAGCTCATCATGGGCGAGTTCGGCGACGCCGGCGTAGCAGACGTCGGACAGCACCAGATGGTCGCCGGCATGGAGGCGGTCGGAAAACAACGCGGCCACGGCGGCCATGCCGGACGCGAATGTCACCGCGGCTTCGCCGGCATCGAGCGCCGCCAGCCGCGCCTCCAGCAGCTCGACGGTGGGATTGCTCCATCTTGTGTAGAAATGCGGAGCGGCGGCACCGAGGTCGTTGGCGGAGAAGCCGACTGCGTTGGGCGCGGTGAGAAAGCTCGCACTGAGAGCAGGGCCGGGCGTCACCGGATCTCCGACCTGGCGGTGTTGCTCACCCATATACAGGGCCCAGGTAGCCGGGCCCCATTGCTTCGCTGCTTTGGTCATCGTTGCATCCCGTGTCGCATGTCTTCAGCGACCATAGCGGGGATTGGAGCTCGCTGCGATCATGCCTGTCCTGTCGGTTCGTCACGGCTCCATCGGACGACGACCGAAATCGTCGCCCGAACGCCGCATCTCCGAGCGGGCATGGTCTATGGTGCGATACAGTTTTTCTCGGGCGAGACCTGCGAAGGTGGCAAGCTCTCGTCTCGAGCCCTGTGTCGTGGGCTGCGCTTGGTCAGTGCCGGGAGAGGAAGTTTCTGACTTCGTCGAACAGTCGGTCCCGGGCCTTTTCCACAATGATGAAGTGGCTTGCAGCGGGGATTTCGATCAGCTCGCGAATCTTCGCGTTCTTCAATTGGCCGAACAGCGCCAGCTGCAGCGACCTCGGCGTGAGGTCGTCCCACTCGCCGCGGATGATTAGGGTCCGCGCCTTGATGGCGGCTGCGTCATAGGGCTGCTGCGCCTGCCACGACACGTCCGCCGCAACGCCGGTCGGCGACCTGAACAGTTCGGGCGTGCGTCCCGCAGCCTCCGGCTGACTGTCGCGCACGGCCTTCTCCCACAGCGCGACGGTGCTGTCGGGCAGGATCAACTTCGCCTGTTCCGCTGGGACGCCCTTTTGAATCCGCGCGCGCGAGTCGGCCAGCGTCCATTCCTGCCATGCCTTCTTGGGTGGACCCGCGGTGACGGGCTTATCGAATGCCCACAGCGGCGCGACAAGCACGAGCGACGACACCTTGTCGGGATTGGCCGCCGCATAGGCACCGCTGATCACGCCGCCCCAAGACCACCCGATCACCTGCAGGCTGTCGATCTTGCGTTTGGTGCGAATGAAATCGGCAGCGGAGGTGAAGTCCGCGACGGCTTCGGCCGTTGTCGCCACCGGCGGGTTGCTCTCGGCCGGCGCCCGCAGTGCCTCGGGCCATGTCGACCGGCCATAGCCGCGAACGTCGACCAGCCACACGTCCCAGCCGGCCCGCGCGAGATCGTCGGCCCACGATGCGCCGTCGACAGGCAGATCGAACACGAGTTCGGAAGCCAGCGAGGCGCCGTGCACGTAGAGCACCGTGCGATCGCCCCGGGAGACGTCCGTACCCGCGGGACGTTTGTTGCGGACGAACAGTTCGATTCCGGGAGCCGATGACTTGATCTTGAAGTCCTCGGTGACGATCCCGGCTTCCGCCTTCGCCGATGCGATCGGCCAGAGGACAACGGCGAGCATCGTGAACAGTCCCGAGGTGATGGCGGCGATCAGGGCCTTTTGTGACATCAAGATTCCTTCCGAGTGAGGATGTTTGCACGGCCCGACGCTAGCAGAGCGGTGCCGAAATTCGTTTCCAATGAATCAGAGGGCGATGGATCGTTCGTGCCGCAACGATTGAATCGGAAGTAATCATCGCATCGGCGCGCATCACGACGCGGATGGTGCGTGCGCGGCATCGGCCTCAGCATGGAAGTCGATTGTTTCAGTGCTGCGCGACGTGGGGAAACGACAGTCTTCCGCACGGCCGAAATTCGAATTTTACGACTATTGCTCTGAGTGCGGCGTACCGCCATCGTCGCGTCGTGAAGTGTTCAAGTGTGCGGCAGGAGTTAGCAGCCTGCTCTCGTATGTCGTGCGCCAGTCGAAATCTCTTTCCCGGAATCTCGCTATGCCGATCCAATCCTTAGATCCGTCTGCCGCGACCATGAATCGACGCCGTTTCCTCGGTCACGCCGTCGGAGCAGCCGTGCTGACCGGCGCGTCGTCGACCGCATTGCCGCTGGTGTTCACCACGCCGGCGCGAGCGCGCGAGGCGTCGCCGGTCGTGATCGAGACGCGGCTCGGGCGGCTGCGCGGAGAGAGCGTCGAGGGAGTTGCATCGTTCAAGGGCGTGCCTTATGGCGCGTCCACCGCCGGGGACAATCGCTTCCGTCCGCCGGTGCCGCCTGCGGCGTGGACCGGCGAGCGCGACGCGACGCAGTTCGGTCCGTCGGCGTCGCAGCCCGCGGCAGCGAGCCCGGTCGAGTTCGCCTGGTACTGGTCGAAGGTGCCGACCAGCGAGGACAATCTCACGCTGTCTGTGTACACGCCCGGCGTCAACGACGGTGGCAAGCGGCCGATTCTGGTGTGGCTGCATGGCGGCGCGTTCTCGATCGGCGCCGGCACATCGCCTGGCTTCGACGGCTCGCACCTCGCCAAGGCGCAGAATGTGGTCGTGGTCTCCATCAACCACCGGCTCAATCTGCTCGGCTCGCTGTTCACCGGCGAATTTCCCGAGGAGCTGTCGCCGGCGTCGGGCAATCTTTCCGTGCTGGATCAGATCGCGGCGTTGAAATGGGTGCGTGACAACGCTGCGGCGATCGGCGGCGATGCCGGCAACGTCACCATCTTCGGTCAGTCCGGCGGCGCCGCGAAAGTTGCGGTGCTGCTCGGCGCGCCCGCCGCTAAGGGCCTGTTTCACCGCGCCGTGATCCAGAGCGCGTCGGGTGCCTGGCGGCTGGCGACGCCGGAATCGGCCGCGCGCTCGGCGCACGCGCTGCTGGCGCAGTTCGATCTGACGGCGAGGAACGCCGGCAAGCTGCGGGAGATTCCCGCCGACAAGCTGGTCGCGGCGATCGTGCAGGTTGCGGCGAAGACCGGCGTCGCTGATTTCCGGCCGACGCTGGACAACCTGGTGTTCAAGCAGCATCCGTTTGATCCGGCCGCGAGCGCCGTGTCGGAGGATATCCCGCTGCTGATCGGCACGACGGCGGACGAAGCGACGTTCTTCCTCGCGGGCGATCAACGCAACTTCTCGCTGGGTGCGGATCAGGTTCGCGCCCGGATCAAGAAATTCATCGGTCTCGACGATGCGGCGACCGACAAGCTGATCCGCGCCTATCGTGACATCCTGCCGGAATCGTCCCCGAGCGAACTGCTGATCGCCGTGGCCGGCGACTACAACTACGTGTTGCCGACGCTGCTGGTCGCCGACCGCAAGGCCGCACAGGGCAAGGCGCCGGTGTACGCCTATCGGTTCGACTGGCGATCGCCGGCGCGCGACGGCGTGCTGGGCTCGCCGCACACCGCTGAGGTGCCGTTCATTTTCGGTACGCTCGATGCCGCCGCGCCGCTGATCGGCGACAGCCCGGACCGCTTGAATGTGCGGGATCGTATCGGTGAGATCTGGGCGAGCTTCGCGCGTAGCGGACGTCCCACCACCAAGGCGATCGCGGAGTGGAAACCGTATCGCGGCGAGGAACGCACCGCGGCGCTGATCGGCGGCACTTGGCGCACGGTCGACGATCATGCCAAGGCGCGACGGGCGGCGTTCGCCGACATCGCGCCTTACGAATACAGCCGTCCCGTGACGTTCACGCGCGATTAGCAACGCCCCCCGATCGCTGGAGAAGTCTTTCATGGTTTTGCATCTGCGATGGACGACGTCGATCGGCGCAGCCCTCGCGGTCGTCCTTGCTCTGGTGTCGAGCGCCGCATCGGCCGGGCCGACGCTCGATCGCATCAAATCACGCGGCGTGATCAAGGTCGGCGTCGGAACCACGCCCGGCTATTTCGCGCCGGATTCGAACGGCCGGTGGCAGGGCTTCTTCGTCGACTTTGGACGAGCACTGGCTGTGACCGTGTTCGGAGATCCCGACAAGGTGCAGTTCACCAGTTCGTCGCCGCAGCAACGGCTGCCGGCGCTGCAGTCGGGCGAGTTCGACGTGCTGCTGTCGGGCGTCACCGTCACCATCACCCGTGCGTTCAAGCTCGGCTTTCATTTCGGTCCGACCATCTTCTACGACGGCCAGGGCATCCTGGTGCGGAAGGATCTCGGCGTGACTTCCGCGTCGCAGCTGGACGGCGCGACCATCGGCATCCAGAGCGGCACCACCGGCGAATTGAACATCGCCGACTATTTCCGCAAGCACCGGCACAAATTCACGCCGGTGACGATCGAGGACACCAGCGAATTCATCGCGGCCCTCGACTCCGGTCGCGTCGACGGCCTGACCCAGGACGCTTCCGACCTTGCGGCCAAGCAGACCCAGCTGAAGAAGCCGAGCGACTACGTGATTCTGCCGGAGCGGTTGTCGAAGGAGCCGCTGGCACCGGCGGTTGCAGGCGGCGACGATCGCTGGCTCGAGATCGTCACCTGGACGGTCAACGCCACGATCCAGGCGGAGGAGTGGGGGATCACATCGAAGAACGTCGACGACTTCCTCAAATCCGACGATCCGTCGATCCGGCGGTTCCTCGGCGTCGATCCGTCGCTCGCCGAGTCGATCGGGCTCGATCCGAAATGGGCCTACACGATCATCAAGACGGTCGGCAATTACGGCGAGATCTTCGATCGGCACCTCAAACCGCTCGGCTGGGAGCGCGGCTACAATCGGCTGTGGACCCAGGGCGGATTGTTGTACTCGCCGCCGTTCCGCTGATGTAACGCGGCGATCGCCGTGTCTGCGCAAGAACGCCACCGGCGCCGCCCGCGAGCGTGGCTGTCGAATTGGCTCGGGCCGCGACCGGCGACGCAACTCGCCGTCCTTGTCGCGGTCATTGTTCTCGTCGCCATTATGGGATCGAACATCGCCGCCACCATGGCGAGGATCGGTCTGACGCCCGGGTTCGGCTTTCTGGAGCGCGCAGCCAACTTCGAAATCGGCGAGAGCACGATCTCGTTTCGGGCCGGCGACAGCTACGCGCGCGCGATCGCCGTCGGCGTCCTCAACACCGCGAAGGTCGCGGTGTTGAGCTGCATACTCGCGACCGTGCTGGGTGTCGCGCTGGCGCTGATGCGGTTGGCAGGCCATCCGGTGCTGTCGGGTCTCGTCCGCTGGTCGATTGAGGTCGTGCGCAACACGCCGCTGCTGCTGCAACTGTTCTTTTGGATTGCGCTGGCCCACGCGCTGCCGCCACCGCGTCGCGCTGTGGTGTGGTTCGACTGCGTGTTCCTGACCAATCGCGGCGTCTATCTGCCGAGCGTCATCATTGCCGAGGGATCGTGGATGGCCATCACGGCGATCGCCGCGATTCTGCTCGGCTGGCTGGCGTTGCTGTGGCGGAGCCGAACGCGCGGTCCGCTGGCGTCGCTACCGCTCGGTCTGGTGGCGATACTCGCGCTCGCGGTCGTGATCTATGCCAGCGGCTTCCGAATTTCGCTGCATAGCCCGGCGGTGCAGGGATTCAACATTCAGGGTGGCACCAGCCTGACGCCGGAATTCGCCGCGTTGCTCGTCGGGCTGACGGTGAAGTTCGCTGCGATCTTCGCCGAAATCGTCCGCGCCGGCATCTTGTCGGTGCGTCGCGAGCAATGGGATGCGGCTCGAGCGCTTGGGCTGAGCGAATTCAAGATCGTCCGGCTGGTGGTGCTGCCGCAGGCGCTCCGCGTGATCACGCCGCTGGCGACCTCTTGCTATCTCGACGTCATCAAGGATTCCAGCCTCGCGGTCGCGATCGGCTATCCGGACCTGATGAACATCACCAACACCACCGCCAACACGACCGGGCAGGCGCTCGAGGCGTTGCTGATCGTGGTGGCGCTATATCTGACCCTGAACCTGTCGGTCTCTGCGGTGATGAACGTCTATAATGCGCGCGTCGCGATGCGGGGAGGGCGGCCGGCTTGAACGCGCTAGAGCTCCAGGAGACCATATCGCAGCGACGCAGCTTCGGCTGGCCGAAGCCGGTTGCTGCGCTGTTCGGCGGCTGGCGTCGCGCGCTGGTGACATTCGCTGTCTTGGCGCTGATCGTGTGGCTCGGGGTGCCGCTGCTGCGCTGGCTGCTGCTCGACGCGACGTGGCAAGGCAGCTCGGCCGAGTGCACGGCGCGGGGCGGCGCATGCTGGGCGTTCGTCGCTGCCAAACTGCGGTTCTTCCTGTTCGCGTTCTATCCCGCCGATGGACTGTGGCGCCCCGTCGTGGTGTGCGGGCTGCTGATCGCCCTGCTGCTCGCGAGCGCGATGCCGCGCCTGTGGAGCGCACGCCTCGTCGTGGCGTGGCCGGTCGTGATCGGTGTCTGTCTGGCGCTGATGAGCGGCCTGCCGGGCGGAAGTGTGGTGTCCTCCAACCAATGGGGCGGGCTTCCGATCACGTTGCTGGTGTGGATGATCTGTTTCACCACGTCGGTGCCGATCGCCGTGCTGCTGTCGCTGGCGCGGCGGTCCCGGATGCTGCTCGTGCGCTGGCTCGCCATCGGTTACATCGAACTGATGCGGGCGATCCCGATGGTCGCGATCCTGTACTTCGCCACGTTGATTTTGCCGATGGCGCTGCCGGGCAGCGTTCCGCTCGACAAACTGCCGCGTGCGATCATCATGGTCGCGCTGTTCTGGACCGCCTACGTCGCCGAGGTCGTGCGCGGCGGCCTGCAGGCCGTGCCGAAGGGACAGGAGGAAGCGGCGCTGGCACTCGGGTTGGGCTACTGGCGGGCGATGCGTCTCATCGTGCTGCCGCAGGCGCTGCGGGCCGTCGTTCCGGGCCTGGTCAATCTTGGCATCGGCTTTCTGCTCGCGACGTCGCTGCTCGCGGTCATCGGGATCATGGACATTCTGAGCGCGGCGAAGGCTGCGGCGGCCGATCCGGAGTGGCTCGGCTACTACAAGGAGTCGTTCCTGGTGGTGGCGCTCGTCTATTTCGTCATGGGCTATGGCGGCTCGCGCTACAGCCTCTGGCTGGAGCGGCGGCTCGGCTCATCCAGCGGGCGCTGATCACTCTCGATCGGCTCGGCGAATGTCGTTTCGCCTCATGGCTCGCAGTATCACTGCCGGCGAACGCTTGCTGCCTCGGTAGCGAGACCAACCGTATGCCGGTCTATTCGGCCAATCATCTCTCTATCTTGCTACGGTACTCCAATGCGGGTGCGGATTTCATGGAACGGTCACGAGCAAAATACGACTATCACAACTCACCACGCGATATGAACATTGCATCGATTATTAGTGCAGTAGTTCCCGTGTTGCTATTTTTGTCACCGTCTCGACAGTCGTTGTGGTCGCCTGCATCATTGACGAGCGCGCACGTTCGCGGTCGGGGAATAGCAACAAGTGAATAGCATTTCCTCGCGCTGATCCTACGCCGCTGCGAGCCGGACTGATTCATTTGGTTGGTCATGGGGCCAACTCGATCCGATCGAGCTGAATTTGCTATTTTTCGTTTGAAACATCGGAGGCGTTTGATGGCGCAATCGAAGAAGGTTGGCGGTCTGTCCCGGCGTCATTTGCTCAAGACGACCGGCGCCGCGGGGCTGGTCGTTTCGGCCGGTGCGTTGGCTGGAAAAATCTATTCGCCTGCGGTCGCTGCACCTGCACCCAAGATCCGCCTGGCCTGGACGGAGGTCGCAGCCTGCCATTCGCCACTCGGTTTCGGTGTGGCCAAGGGGCTGTATGCGAAGCACAATGTCGACGTCGAGCTGTTCTATCAGGGGGCCAGCGGGCAGACCCTGATCCAGGCTCTCGCGACCGGCAAGGCCGATGTCGGAGCGGGGCTGATCGGCGATTGGCTGAAGCCTCTGGAGCAGGGTTTCGACGTCAAGCTGTTCGTCGGCTCGCATGGCGGCTGCCAGCGTCTGCTGGCCTCGCCGGCGTCGGGCATCAAGGACATTGCCGGCGTCAAGGGCAAGACGATCGCCAGCTACGATGTCGTGTCGCCGCCAAAGGTCGCGTTCCAGGTCACGCTCGCGAAGGCAGGCATCGATCCGGAGAATGACGTCACGTGGAAGGTCGTTCCATTCGATCTGGTCGGTGAGGCGGTCAACCGCGGCGACGCCGACATTGCGGCTCATCTCGACCCGTGGGCGTTCTCGATCGAGAAAAAGTTCGGGCTCACCAAGATCGCAGACACCCAGACGGGCGTGTACGAAGGGCACACCTGCTGCGTGCTGGGCGCAAACGGCGCCTTCCTAAAGGCTAACAAAGACGCTCTCCGACGTTTGGCGATTGCGAACATCGAAGTGCACGACTACGTCGCGGATCATGCCGACGAAGCCGCGCAATGGTATTTGGACGCATTGAAGCCTGCGGGGCTGACGCATGCGGAACTGACCGAGATCCTCGGTTCGTTCGTCCTGCACAATCATCCGATTGGACAGCCGTTGGTCGATCAGATCCAGAAAAGTTCGGAGGATTTGAAGCTCGTCAAAGTCCTCGATTCCAGCACGGATCCGAAAGCGTTTGCCGAGCGTGTGACCGTCAATCTGCTGGCTTGAGGGCGCAGCTATGACCGATGCCATTCAGGCCGCCGGGGACGAGGCGGTCGTCGGCCACGTCGCTGCGGTCAACGGCCTCTGGCGGGACGGGCTGCTCGCCGCCGCAGCTTGGCTCGCCGCTGCACTCGTCACAATCGGGCTACCCGACGTCGTCCCTTGGGGAAGTGTATCGCTGTTCGCGTGGATCACCGCCGGTGTCGCGGCGATATTCCTCACCCTGTCGGTCATCGTGCATCGGCTCGGACGTGCAGGGGAGGTGCTGGTCCACTACGGTCCATGGGTGATCGTCGTAGGCATATGGCTGGCAGTCTGGGAGTTGACGACGGCGAAGTTCGGTTGGCTGCCTAAGCCGTTCTTTTCACCGCCTCACGGACTTCTCAATGTTTACGTCACCGACGGGGCCCGGCTGCTGATCTGCATCGGCTATACGCTTCGGTTTTGGGCCTTGGGATTCCTGTCGGGCATCGTGGTCGGTTACGGCGTCGGGGTCGCCCTCGGATGGTCGCGGCGGTTCAGCTATTGGGGCATGCCGCTGCTGAAGCTGATCGGACCGGTTCCGGCCACTGCGTGGATTCCCTGCACCTTCTACTTCTTTCCCACCACGTTCGGCGCGAGCATCTTCATCGTAGCGCTGGCGTCCGGAATTCCGGTGGCGATCCTCACCGCATCGGGTGTGGGGTCCGTGAACCGCGCCTATTACGATGTCGGGCGCATTCTCGGCGCGGACAGCCGCTATCTCATTCGTCGCGTCGCGATCCCGGCGGCAATGCCCCACGTCTTCGTGGGTCTGTTCATGGCCCTGTACTATTCCTTCGCTGTTTTGGTCGTGGCTGAGATGCTCGGCGCCAAATACGGGCTCGGCTGGTACATCCAATTCCAAACGGCCTATTCGGGCTATGCCAATGTCTACGCCGCGCTGTTGATCATGGCGCTGCTCTGCGCCGGGATTATTCGTCTGCTGTTCGTGGTGCGAGATCGCCTGTTGAATTGGCAGGAGGGTTTCATCTGATGGCCGATCTTGTGCTGGTTCACTCCGCCTCTCCAAAGACGATCCCGGCTGACGTCGGCAGCGACGGGATGGCGCTCGAGATCCGAGGCGTCAGCCACCGTTTCAAGCTGTCTGGAACGAGCTTGCCGGTCCTCGACACGATCGATCTGGACGTCGCTCCGGGAGACTTCGTCGCGTTGCTCGGCCCCTCGGGCTGCGGAAAGTCGACATTGCTGCGCCTGATCGCGGGCCTCGAACCACCGTCGAGCGGTACGATCTTCGCTGACGGAGAGCGCGTGACTGCGCCGGACCCATCCCGCAATCTGGTGTTTCAGGATCCGACCCTGTTCCCGTGGGCGAACGTGTGGAGCAATGTGGCGACTGGGCTCGAAGCAAGAGGCGTTCTCAAGCTGCAGCGCTCCCGGGTTGCTGAAGCACTGGCACTGGTCGGCCTTGATGGCTTCGAAACGGCTTATCCGCATCAGCTATCCGGCGGCATGGCGCAACGGGCGTCCTTGGCACGCGCGTTGGTCAACGATCCGTTGCTGCTGCTGTTGGATGAACCGCTCGGCAAGCTCGACTCGCTCACGCGGTTGACGTTGCAGGACGAGCTGGTGCGGCTGTGGCAAAAGAAGAGGTTCACCGCAATTCTGGTCACGCACGATGTCGAGGAGGCGCTGTTACTCGCCTCCCGCATTCTGGTGTTCGGCGAAAGACCTGCGCGGATCAAAGCACAATTTCTGTTCGACGAACCCTATCCCCGACACCGCGATGATCCGGTGCTGGTCGACCTGCGCCGCCAAATCCTCAGCACGCTAGGTGTTGCGACGTGATCCGATGACCATGGTCGGCCGCGCATTGTTGGCTCTCGGAGCGTTGATGCTGATCAGCGCAGTGGGATGGTGGTGGATCACGTTTGGCGATGTCGTAAGGTTCTCGTACTTGAGTGCCTCGGAGGCCGCAACCTGCCTCGTCGGCAACTCGTCGGTGTGCGAACTCGCTCGCTCCCTATGTCGCGCGTCGCATCCGTCGGTCGTCGCGAGCTATTGGTGGGGAACGTTCTGGATCGGCGTCGCGACGACGTCCGCCAGTCTCACGGCGACAACGCCACGTTCGCAGTAGTGGGCGCGTGAGCCGCGCTGCGCTGCTTGCGACGCGACGTCGAAACCGCGTTGTAGGAATCGACGCAAGCGTCGCCAACGACATATCTCGCGCAAAGCGGTTAGCACGTACCGATTGCAATCAGCCATAGTCGCAAATTCGCCTGTCCTCGTTTTTCAGAGAACGATGCGGATGTGACTTGTCAGACTATGAAAGCCAATCCTCGCAAGAATACGGTAATTCACACAGCTATGAGTTGTTAGTCGAGGCCGCCGATAACGTGACGGTCGCGGCGATCGAGGATGGCGGAGAGGAACTGTGATGAGAGTGTCGGTGACACGAGGCGCGCCTATGGGGGAGGTCGTGTTGCTGACGAATGTGGTGAAAGAAGCCGCGCGACCGGCAGCGTCGGCATTCGTTCGCATTGGTCGTTCTGGTCATGGCAGTGCCGCCGTTGAGCAGCGGAGAAACGTCGCCCTTCGTTGCGCTGGTGTGCGATGTGCCGGCCTGGAGCGTCGGGCATCGTGACCGAGACCGGCCAAAACTGTGCGGCCCAGGCAATGCGGATGGCCGCGACGGCACCGGCATTTCCGGAGCTAGAAGGTCGACATCCTTGTTTCAGCACGACGGCTGAGGGGCACGCGCGCGCGGCGCGCCTCCATCTGCCGGTGAGTCCGGGGTGCAATATCGATTGCGCATTCTGTATTCGTGACTTCAATCGGCGCGATCAGCGTCCCGGTGTCGCGACACGTTTGCTGACGCCTGAGCAGGCTGTGGCCATTGTCGCGAGGGCGCTCGAGCTCTGTCCGTCCATCAACGTGGTCGGCATCGCCGGGCCTGGTGATCCGCTGGCGACGCCACATGCGCTTCAGACGTTCGCATTGGTCCGCGAGCGTTGGCCTGAGTTGGTCCTCTGCCTATCGACCAATGGTCTCATGCTGCCGGACCGCATCGATGAGATTGCGGGGCTCGGGATTTCGACGCTGACGGTAACGGTCAACGCGGTCGATCCGCAGATCCAAGCGCAGGTGACGCCAAAGATCGCCTGGCAACGGAAGCGATTGAACGGCGTCGTCGCCGGCGAGCGACTGATCGCCAATCAACTGGAGGGGATTGCCCGCGCCGCCGCGCACGGTCTGACGGTCAAAGTCAACACCGTGCTCATTCCGACGGTCAACGATCATCACATCGAAACCATCGCCGAGCGCGTCGCGGCGGCCGGCGCGAATCTCATCAACATCATTCCGCTGATCCCGCAGCACGGCTTCGCGCATCTGAAGCCGCCCGGAATGCTCATGCGATACGCGGCTCGTACCGCGGCGGAGAAGTATCTGCGGGTGTTCACCCATTGCCAACGGTGCAGGGCCGATGCCTGCGGCATTCCCGGCGTCAGCGATTACGCCCAGCAACTCTATGGTGACGACATCGTCGCCGAACCGACCTTTTCGCACGGCTGAGGTCGATTTCTTCCTGACACAACCTGGAGACACGGCATATGGCGAAACAACTCAAGCAGATTGCGATCTACGGCAAGGGCGGCATCGGGAAATCGACCACGACTTCCAACATCAGCGCCGCGCTTGCAGAGGCCGGCTATAAAGTCATGCAGTTCGGTGCCGACCCGAAGGCGGACTCGACCAACACGCTCCGTGGCGGAGAGTACATTCCGTCGGTGCTCGATCTTCTCGCCGAGCGTCGCCGCGTAGACGCCTATGAGGCGATATTTCAAGGCTTTGGTGGCATCTATTGCGTCGAGGCCGGAGGCCCGCAACCGGGCGTGGGCTGCGCGGGGCGGGGCATCATTACTGCCGTTGAACTGCTCAAGCAGCAACGTGTCTTCGAAGAGCTGGACCTCGACATCGTGATCTACGACGTGCTCGGCGACGTCGTGTGCGGCGGCTTCGCGGTGCCGGTGCGCGAAGGCATCGCGGAGCACGTGTTCACGGTGTCGTCATCCGACTTCATGGCCATCTATGCGGCCAATAATCTGTTTCGCGGCATTGAGCGGTTTTCGAACTCGGGTGGTGCGCTGCTCGGCGGCATCATCGCCAACTCGATCAACACCGACTTCCAGCGCGAGGTGATCGACGATTTTGCGGCGCACACCGATACGCCGATCGTGCAGTACGTTCCGCGTTCGCTGACGGTGACCCAGGCTGAGCTCAGCGGGCGGACGACCATCGAGGCGGCGCCGCAATCGGCGCAAGCCGACGTCTATCGGCAGCTGGCGCGCCGGATTGCCGAACACACCGAGTCGAAGGTGCCGACGCCGCTGAATCCGCCGCAGCTTCGCGAATGGTCCGCTCGCTGGGCTGACCATCTGGTTGCTGCCGAACGGGCCGAGGCGGAACGGCAGGTGGCCTGATCTCGGCTGCGGCGGCATTCGCGCAAGGGTGCCGCAGACAATTCCTCCAGCTTTAGAGGCGCAGAATGGTTCTGAATCTGAAGACATCGAGCGTCGAGACCCGCGAGCAACGGCTCGGCACCATCATCGGATGGGATGGTACCGCCTCGAAGCTGGCCGACGAGTCGGCGTTTTCGCGCGGCGACTGTGGCGGATGCGGAACGAAGGCGCGACGGGTTTGCGAGCTTGAAGGGCCGTTCACGCAGGGCTCGGTCTGCAGCGAGCAAATGGTGGAGTGTCAGGCGGGCAATATCCGGGACGCGGTCCTGATCCAGCATTCGCCGATCGGCTGCGGGGCGGGGCAGGTGATCTATAATTCGATCTATCGCAACGGTCTGGCGATGCGTGGATTGCCGGTCCAGAACATTCGGTTCATCTCGACCAATCTGCGCGAACGCGACATGGTCTATGGGGGCGCCGAGAAGCTGGCAGAAGCGATCCGGCTCGCAGTTGAACGCCACCAACCCAAGGCGGTGTTCATCGCGACGTCCTGCGCCAGCGGAATCATCGGCGATGACATCGAGAGCGTTGCACGGACGGCCGAAGCCGAGTTCGGCATCCCGATCATCCCGCTGCATTGCGAAGGCTTCAAATCCAAGCACTGGTCGACCGGATTCGACGCGACCCAGCACGGCATCTTGCGACAGATCGTGCGCCGCAATCCGGAGAAGCGCCAGGACGATCTGATCAACGTGATCAATCTCTGGGGCACCGACGTATTCAGCCCGATGCTCGGCGAACTCGGCCTTCGTGTGAATTATGTGGTCGACATGGCGACGGTCGAGGAACTCGCCCAGATGTCGGAGGCGCGCGCAACGGTCAGCTTTTGCTACACGCTCGGCACCTATCTGGCGACGGCGCTGGAGCAAGAATTCGGCGTCGAGCAGATCAAGGCGCCACAACCCTATGGGTTTGCCGGGACGGATGCGTGGCTGCGTGAGCTCGCCCGTGTCACAGGCCGCGAGGCGCAAGCCGAGGACTACATCGCCCGCGAGCATGCACGGGTCAAGCCGCTGCTCGATGAGCTGCGGCCAAAATTGAAAGGCCTCAAGGGCTATGTGGCCACCGGCTCGGCCTATTCTCACGGCCTGATTGGGGTGCTTCGCGAGATCGGGGTGGAGGTCGATGGCTCCTTGGTGTTCCACCACGATCCGGTCTACGACAGCGAGGACCCCAGGCAGGACTCGCTCGGCCATCTGATCGAGAATTATGGCGACGTTCGCCACTTCACCGTGGGCAATCGGCAGCAGTACCAGTTCTACAATCTGCTTCAGCGGGTGAAGCCGGACTTCATCATCATCCGGCACAACGGCCTGGCGCCACTTGCCGCTCGCCTTGGAATTCCCGCCATTCCGCTCGGCGATGAGCACCATGCCTTGGGTTATCAAGGCATGGTGAATCTCGGGGAATCGATCCTGGCCGCGCTCCAGCATCGCAAATTCCATAAGGATATCGCGAAGCGGGTGAGCCTTCCGTACAAACAATCCTGGCTGGCGCAGAAGGATCCGTTCGCGCTCGCGCGAGCCGCCTCGTAAAGGGACACATCATGGCTATCCTCGCCCTCAAGTCGCGACCGACGGAAATCACGCCTGATGCCGACAAGTCGGGTGCGATCGAACTGGTGCGCTATGTGTGCGCAATCGGCGCGATGCAGACCGCTGCGGCGATCCCCAGGGTGGTGCCCATCACGCATTGCGGGCCGGGCTGTGCCGACAAGCAGTACATGAACCTCACTTTCTACAACGGCTTTCAAGGCAGCGGTTATGGTGGTGGGCCGGTCGTCCCGAGTACCAATGCATCGCAGCGCGAGGTGATTTTCGGCGGCGCGGACCGTTTGCGTGAATTGATCGAATCTTCGCAGCTGGTCTTGGATGCTGATTTGTTTGTCGTGCTCACCGGCTGTATTCCGGACCTCGTCGGCGACGACGTCGGGTCAGTGGTACGTGATTTTCAGAAGCGCGGTGTTCCGATCGTTTATGCCGAGACCGGAGGATTTCGCGGCAACAATTTCACCGGCCATGAGGCGGTGACGCACGCGATCATCGAACAGTATCTCGGTCCCTGGGACGGCGTGCGGGAGCAGGGGACGGTGAATCTCTGGTCGCTGCTGCCATATCAGAACACGTTCTGGCGGGGCGACCTCGAGGAGATCAAGAGGCTGCTGGAGGGCATTGGTCTGAAGGTCAGTGTCTTGTTTGGCCCGGATTCCGAGGGGCTCAGCGAGTGGCGCAATATCCCGCGCGCGCAGTTCAATTTGGTGCTGTCGCCCTGGCTCGGATTGTCGACGGCCGAGCTGCTCGCTCGCCGTTACGAGCAGCCTTATCTGCACATTCCCGTCGTTCCGATCGGCGCGCGGGAGAGCGGAGCATTCTTGCGGAAGGTGGCCGCATTCGCCGGCATCCCGGCCGATGTTGTCGAGGCGTTCATCGCCAAGGAGGAAAAGCGATACTACAACTACATCGATGGATTTACCGATTTCTATTCAGAGTATTGGTGGGGCCTGCCGGCGCGCTTTGCGGTGATCGGTGACAGTGCCTACAATCTTGCGCTGACGAAATTTCTCGTGACGCAGCTTGGATTGATTCCGGCCAAGCAGATCGTGACCGAAGATCCGCCAGTTGAGCATCGCGAGGCAATTCAGGCCGAATTCCGCGCGATCGATGAGGACGTCTCGGTGGACGTGGAGTTTGTCGAAGACAGCTACACCATTCACCAAGCGCTCAGGAATGCCGACTTCGGCCACAAGCCGCCGATCATCTTCGGAACGACGTGGGAGCGCGATCTGGTCAAGGAGATGAAAGGGTCATTGATCGAAGTCGGATTTCCGGCCTCGTATGAGGTCGTGTTGTCGAGGAGTTACGTCGGCTACCGCGGCGCCTTGGCGCTTCTCGAACGCATCTACAGCACGGTTGTCAGCCACAGCGCGTAGCGTCGGCGAACCCCGTGAGGTGGCTCCGAAGGATCCCATGTCGTGGCGCCGTGGGGGCCGAAGACGTCCCTGCGCAAGCGGGGCTCGTTGCGCTGTGATCGTCAGACGGGACAGCCCAACGCCCATCAGAGGCGGGTGGACCGGGAATGCGGCGCTCGAGGCGCGCGATGGCGCATGACTGGATGCCTGCTGTCCCAAGGCTGGCGATACCGGTAGAATAGACGGACCGCCTCCCGGCAAAATACAATCCGCCAGAACCGCCCCTTGTCCGTCGATCACCGGAAGCAATTGATATGAGAACGACCGAAGTCTCCTGGCCGAAATCACTCTGGCACGCGGTGACTGGCCCCGGAGCAGAGTTGCCGGTCTTGCATGGCGCGGAGGAGGCCGATGTGGTGGTGATCGGTGGCGGCTTCAGCGGGCTGTCGACGGCGCTGCATCTGCGCGAGGCCGGCGTCGATGTCGCGGTCGTCGAGGCGGCGGAGCCCGGCTGGGGTGCGTCCGGCCGCAACAATGGCCAGGTGATTCCGACATTGTCGCGGCCCGACCCGGAGGACATCGTCGCCAAACACGGTGCGGCGGGCGAGCGGCTGGTCGGGCTGATCCGCGACAGCGCGTCGATCCTGTTCGATGTCGCGAGGCGCCACGGCATCGACGCCGAGCAGGAGCAGAACGGCTGGGTGCAGCCCGTGCATTCGCCCGGCCGCATCAAGATCGCCGAGCGACGGTTCCGGCAATGGTCGAAATTCGGCGCGCCGGTCGAGTTGCTGTCCCGCGAGCAAGTGCGCGACATGCTCGGTTCCGAAGCTTGGTTCGGCGGTTTCTGGAACAGGACCGGAGGCCACGTCAATCCGCTGGCGCTGGCGCGCGGACTAGCGCGCGCCGTGCTGGCGCAAGGCGGCCGTATCTTCGCGCGCTCGCCGGCAGTGAGCATTGAGCGCCGCGGCGATCGCTGGATCGTCAAGACCGCCCAAGGCGAGATCAGCGGCCGGGCGCTGGTGGTCGCCAGCAACGCCTACACCGGTGAATTTTCCAAGACGTTGGCGCCGGCGATTGCCAGCGAGGTCATGCCGGTACGGTCGTGGCAGATGGCGACGCAGCCGCTGAGCGACAATGTACGCAAGACCATCATCCCGGGGCGGCAGGCGATGTCCGACACCCATGGCGAGTTGATTTTCGGACGGTTCGACGCGCGCAACCGCTTCGTCACCGGCGGCGCCATCATCCGGCCGTTCAACCAGGTCGCGACGCTGAAGGCGCGGGTCGGCAAGCGGCTGCAGAGACTGTGGCCGCAGATCGGCGAGGTGCGGTTCGACTACGTCTGGAACGGCTTTATCGGCATGACGACCGACTACCTGCCGCACATCCACCGCCTCGGCCCCAACGCCTACGGTTGGACTGGCTGCAACGGCCGCGGCGTGGCGCTGTCGGTCGCGCTCGGCCGCGAATTGTCCAAGGCCGTCCGCGGCGTGACGGATGGCGAGCTGGCGCTACCCTTCACCGAGCCGACGCCGATTCCCGCGAACGAACTGCTGCGTCCGTTCGCGCCGCTGATGATGGTGCTGTACCGGCACCGGGACGCCAAGGAGATCGGCTGACGAGGCGCTGCGAGGCGCGGAAGAACCTCTTCGGCCGCGCCGGCCGATTACGTCTTTGCGTCGGCTTTGACTTCGTATCGGAAGTCGCAACACGCGCCGCCCGACATCAAGGTACGCGTGCGGGTCAGCTCGACACGGGGATCATAGCCTTCGATGAAGCCGTGGTCGCGGTTGCAGGATAGCAGGTGTCCGATCTCCGCCAGCCCCATCTCGCGATACATCTCGGCATAGCGGCAACGATGCACGTCGTAGCTAAAGCCGCCGTCGTCCGCGCGTAGAACCTCGACCTCCAGCGCGTCGTCCTGGGTCCACAATTTTTGTAGCTCCGCGAAGCTGCGGATGTCCGCTCCGCCCGGCACGCGGGCCGCAAAGTCGCGGCCGGCCTCGACCGCGGTCTTGGCAATGGCCTCGCCGATCAACGATTGAGCCTGCTCTTTACCGAGATGCGCACATAGCGTCTCGTAGATCGGCTTGATGACGCCGGCCTCGATGCGCCGGCGAGCAAGGATGCCGAGTTCCTGGTCCGCACTCATGAAGAAGCCACCTCCGCGACTGGCAGTCGCTTCAGCGCCTCGAGCAGAGCCGGACTCTCGGCGACCGCGCCGAACACGCCGCTTTTCTTGATCAGCAACTGGATCGCCGCCTCGTGCACCGCCTCGAAACAGGCGCCGGTGCCGTCCGCCAGCGTCAGGCAGTCGAAACCGCGATCGAGCGCCTCGCGCACATTGGTGTGGATGCAGCAATCGGTGGTGAGCCCAGTCAGGATCAGGTTCGTGATACCGCGCTCCCGCAGATATTTCTCGATGCCGGTGAAGCCGAAGGCGCCGTAGGACGGCTTGTCGAACACCGGCTCTCCGTCCTGCGGCGCGAGTTCCGGGATGATCTGCCAGCACTCGGCACCCTCGATCAGGTAGCGTCCCTTGGGACCCTCGTCGCCGACCGCTACGCCCTTGCCGTCAATGCCGCGCCAGAGTCGATGCGGCTGGACGTCCGAAAGGTCTGGCTTGAAGGTCTCGCGGGTATGGATCACCGGCATGCCGACCGCGCGGCAGGCTGCCAGGACACGGGCGATCACGGGGATCGGTCGCTGCAGGGCTGTGAGGTCGAAGCCGAACTGGTGCATGTAGCCACCCTCGGCGCAGAAATCGCCCTGGACATCGATGACCAGCAGGGCGGTGTTGTGCGTCGTCAGCGGGCCGTGCAGCGGAAACGGGTAGGGGGTGGAGTTGAGTTTCAACGGGACGTTGCTCATTTCTGCACCCACAGGTCATACCAGCTGCTGGAAGGCCAGCGCGGGGTGTTGCGGTCATTGCGCAGCTTCTTGTTCGTGACCGTAATGAATTCGCGGTCGGTCGCCATCCAGACCGGAACCTCGGTGTTGGCCAGCTTGACGAATTCGGCATAGAGCCGCTTGCGTGCCTGCGGATCGAGCTCGATTGCGGCCTTGTCGATCACCCGATCGATCTCGGCATCCTGCCAGCCCCATTGGTTCGTCCAGGGCGCTCCCTTGGTGGCGCCGGAGCGATACCAGACCGTGGTGCTGACCGCCGGGTCGCTCCTGTACTGGTGCCGTCCGGTTGCGAGGTCGAAATTCCAGTCGCGGTACACGTCTGACAAGAAGCCGGCCGCATCACGCGGCACGATCTCGACCTGAATGCCGACCTCCGTCAGCGACTGCTGGATGAAGGTTGCGAAGGAGCTGACGTCCTCGCCCCACGGTGCAGGTAGCAGTCGCAGCTTGAAGCGTTGCCCGTTGGTGCGCGGATATCCAGCCTCGTCCAGCAGCTTATTGGCGAGCGCGACGTCGTATTTCAGATCCGGCGCGCCTGCGACGAAGAAGTCGGATGACTGAGGGATCGGGCCCTGGCCGCGCTTGCCGAAGCCATAGAGCAGGTTCTCGATGAAGAAGTCGGTATTGATGGCGTGTATGATGGCGCGCCGGACGCGAATATCCGCCAGCTCCTTGCGGCGGAAGTTGAACTCCACCGTATTCTGCACCGCGTTGCCTTCGTTGCCCTTGGTGGAGACGATGAAATCCTTGTGCTCGCGCAGACGATTGATGTCCGACAAAGTCAACGACGTGTAGGCGCTGAGGTCCACCGAGCCGGTTTCCAGCGCCATCGCCGCAGCGGTCTTGTCGGGAATGAACTTCCACACGATGCGATCGAGATAGGGGAAGCCCTTGCGCCAGTAGTCCGGGTTGCGCTCGGCGATGATGTACTGACCGCGCTCGTATTTCACGAATTTGAACGGGCCGGTACCGATCGGCTCGATGTTCGCCGGGTTTTCGAGAATGTTGGTGCCGTCATAGATATGCTTCGGCGCGATATATCCCAGGTCGGGCAAAGCGCGCAGCAGCAGGTCCAGCGGCATCGGTTCAGAATACTGGAACACGGCCGTGAGCGGGTCCGGCGTATCGACCGCTTGCAGGCTCTTCTGCAAGGTCGACCCGTAGTTCAGGTACTTCTTCCAGAGCTCCATCGCGGTGTACTGAACATCTGCAGATGTGAACGGCTTGCCGTCATGCCATTTGACGTTCTCACGCAGGTTGAACGTGATCGTCTTGCCGTCGGCTGATGTTTTCCAGGCCGTCGCCAATACGCCGACCGGCTGGCCTTTATCGTCCAGATCCACCAGTGGCTCGACGATCTTGCTACCGACTAGGTAGACATCGACCGATGCTCGGATCGCAGGATTCAGAACCCGCTGCTCGGCATTCATGTGGACGTTCAAGACACCTCCCCGCAAAGGAGTGTCCTGCGCATGAACGATGTGGGGCTGGGTGACGGCGAGGGCGGCAAAAGCGACCGAGGAGAGGAAGGCGCGTCGGGAGAGGTGCTGCATCTTCATGGTTTCGGCTCCGTTCAGCGGATGCGGTGTTCGTGCGGCCAGCAGAGTCTCGACGTAGACGGTGCGCTAGCCGGGGCGGGCGGGCTCAACAGACGCGGAGAAGGAATTACTCTCTCCGATCATCTTTGTAGTTGAATTTTTCTCACATAAATCAAGGATATATCTGGAATTTCAGCCGTCAATAGCTGATAATTATGAGAATAATTCAATATATGAAGAGTCAAGATGATCGAACGCGACGAGCCCCCATTGACCTCGGTGCGAGCCTTCGAAGCTGTCGCACGGCTCGGCGGCGCCACCGCTGCCGCCCGTGAGCTGGGGGTTTCGCCTTCGGCGATCAGCCATCAACTTGCCGTGCTCGATGACTTCATGGGGCAGCCGCTCACGCGGCGTCAGGGGCGTGGCCTCGTCCTGACCGACGCAGGTCGTGAGTATTTTCGCTCGGTTCGCACCGCGTTCGCCGTCCTACGCGGCGCAACCGATCAACTTCGGGAGGGCAGCCGGAGTACGCAGGTTCGGCTCGGCGTCATCCCGCTGTTCGCCCGGGCCTGGCTGTTCCGTCACATCCATGAGTTTTTGGATCGGAATCCAGACATCGATCTAAACATCTCCTACACCCACCATCGCAACTACGTCAGCGATTCAGCGGATCTGTCGGTTCGGTTCGGCGAGGGCAGTTGGAAGGGCTACAAGGCTCATCGGATTTTATCCGGCGCAATCGCGCTGTATTGCAGCCGGGCGTTCCTGGCTCGACATCGGGAAGCGGCAACCGATCCGAAATTGCTTCAGAACTATGCTCTGATTCACGATCAGGACTTCGGCGGCTGGCAGCAATGGTGGGATCTGCACAACGTCGAGGGGGAGCCCAGCACCGGGCTGCTGGTGGAGGACGGCAATCTCGCCTTGCAGGCGGCGCTGGATGGCCTGGGCATCGCTTTGCTGCGTCCTTCCCTCGTCGATGTCTTCGTCGACGAAGGCGGGCTGTCACGCCTCTTCGACCATCAGCTTGAAGATGGCCGAGACTATTACCTCTGTCACCTCGTTGAGCAGCCGTTGTCCGAGGCAGAAGAACGCCTTGTCAGTTGGCTTATCGATCGTTGTCGGCATTCCAGCTAGTGGACCCCATCCACGTGGAGGTGGTGTCTTCCGGCAGGCAACGATCTGATCCGCAGCTCGACTAGGTCAGCCCGTGGCAGCGCGCAAAATCTCCGCCCGGGATCGAGGCGAGCAGGGCTTGCGTGTAGGGGTGCTGCGGGGCGTTGAAGACGTCACCGGCGGGGCCGTGCTCGACGACTACGCCGTCCTTCATTACGGCGACGAGGTCGCAGATCTGCGCGGCGACGCGCAGGTCGTGGGTGATGAAGATAATCGACAGCCCAAGTTGCTCGCGCAAGTCGGTCAACAGCTTGAGAACCTGCGCCTGCACCGAAACGTCGAGCGCCGATACGGCTTCATCCGCGATCAGCACGTCGGGCTTCAGCGCCAGCGCGCGGGCGAGGCCGATCCGCTGGCGCTGACCGCCGGAGAATTCGTGCGGCAGCCGGTCGCCGGCGGCGGGATCCAGCCCGACCAGTTCGAACAGTTTGCGCGCCTCGGCGATTGCCTGCTTGCGCGGCGTGCCGTGGATGATCGGGCCTTGCGCGACCAAGTCCTCGGCCTTGTGCCGCGGATTGAGCGAGGCGAACGGGTCCTGAAACACCATCTGCATGTGGCGCGTTTCGCGCCGCACCTGCTCGCGCGGCATCGTCGCCCAGTCACGGCCGTCGAGCAGGATCGAGCCCGCGTCCGGATCGAGCAGACGGATGATGCAGCGCGCCAGCGTCGACTTGCCGGAGCCGCTCTCGCCAACGATGCCGAGCGTCGCTCCCTTCGGCAATTTCAGCGAGACGTTCTTCACCGCGTCGGTGACGCGCGCGCCGCGGCCGAGAAAGCCACCGGTGCGGAACGTCTTCGACACGTTGTCGATGCTCAGGATCGTGTCGCTGCCGAACGGACGCGGCGGCGGGGCGGTCAGCGGCGGCACCGCCGCAATCAGTTGCCGCGTATAAGCATGCTGCGGCCGATTCAGCACGTTATCGGCCTTGCCCTGTTCGACGATGACGCCGTGCTGCATCACCACGACGCGATCGGCGATCTCGGCGACGACGCCGAAATCATGGGTGATGAACAGCACCGCAGTGTTGCGCCGGCTTTGTAGTTCGCGGATCAGAGTGAGGATCTGCGCTTGTGTGGTGACGTCGAGCGCAGTCGTTGGCTCGTCGGCGATCAGCAGCTTGGGATCGAGCGCGAGCGCCATCGCGATCATGGCGCGCTGGCGCTGGCCGCCGGAGAGTTCGTGCGGATATGCGCCGGCGGCACGCGCCGGATCGGGAATGCGCACGTCGGTCAGCAGCGCAAGCACCTTGGACTTGATGTCTCGCTTCGACAGATCGGTGTGGATCGAGAACATCTCGCCGATCTGATCTCCGATGGTGCGCAGCGGATTGAGCGCGGTCATCGGCTCCTGAAAAACCATGGCGATGCCTGCGCCGCGAACATTGCGCATCTCCGCGGCGCTGGCCTGCGCAAGGTCGCGGCCTTCGAACAGCACGCGGCCGCCGTCGAGCGTGACGCCGCCGGGTAGGAGCTGCATCACGGCGTTCGCCATGATCGATTTGCCGGAGCCGGATTCGCCGACCACACAAAGGATTTCGCCTGCGGCGATCGTCAGCGATGCGTCGCGCACGGCATGGCTGCGGTCGGCGCCGGCGGGCAGTCGGACGCTGACTTTGTCGAGCGTGAGAACTGCGGGCGCGGTCATCGGCCCTTCAGCCTCGGGTTGAGCGCGTCGTTGAGGCCCTGGCCGACCAGCGACACCGCCAGCACGGTGATCAAAATGGCGATGCCGGGGATCGCGGCGACGTACCACTGCACGCGCAACACGTCGCGGCCGAGCCCGATCAGATTGCCCCAAGAGGCGACATTCGGATCGGACAGACGCAGGAAGGCCAGCGCGCTCTCGAGCAGGATCGCCACCGCCATCACCACGCTGGCATAGACGATCACCGGCGGCAGCGCGTTTGGCAGGATCTCGCCGAGGATCAGTTGCAGGTCCTTCATGCCCAGCGTTCGGCCTGCTTGCACGAATTCACGATTGCGCAGGCTGAGGAATTCAGCACGCGTCAGCCGTGCCGGCGCCGGCCACGACACGATGCCGACCGCGATCGTGACCGTGGTCAGCGTCGATCCGAACACCGCGACCAGCACCAGCAGCAGCACAAAGTTCGGCAGAGTCTGGAATGCCTCTGTAATTCGCATCAGGACAGTGTCGACCCAGCCGCCGAAATAGCCCGCGAAAGCGCCGATCAGCACTCCGATCAGAATTGCGATCACCGTGGCGGCGCCGCCGATCAGCAGCGCGATCCGCGCACCATGGAAGATCTGGGCGGCGATGTCGCGGCCGGAGTTGTCGGTGCCGAGCAAGAAACGCGGATTACTGAATGGCCAGATCAGGGGGCGGCCGGCCAACGCCAAGGGGTCGCGCGGATAGATCCAGCCGGCGCTGATCGCCATGCCAATGATCAGCAGCAACAGGATCAGGCCGACGATAGCGGCCGGGCTGCGGAAGTAGCGTTTGAGCGTATCCATCGCGTCAAGCCCCCGCCGAGATGCGCGGGTCGAGGCGGGCGTAGAGCAGGTCGACCAGGAAGTTGACGGCGATCACCAGGAGCGCCGAGACGAATACGATACCAAGCAGAGTATTGAGGTCACGTTGCACGACCGATTCATATGCAAGCCGGCCGAGGCCCGGCAGCGAGAATACGCTCTCGACGACCACCGAGCCGCCCAGCATGGTGCCAGCCTGCAGGCCGATCAGAGTCACCATCGGCAGCAGCGCGTTGCGGAGCACGTGGCGGACGACGACGCGGGTCTCGTCGAGTCCCTTGGCGCGCGCGGTGCGGACGAAATCGAGATTGAGCACTTCGAGCATTGAGGCCCGCATGATGCGCAAGTAGATCGCCAGGAAGATCAGCCCAAGCGTCAGCGCCGGGAGCACCAGATGTGCCGCGATATCGAGCGTTCGCGCGAGGCCGGTCGCCGCTTGGCCGATGTCCTCGAAGCCGCCTGCCGGCAGCCACTGCAGATAGACCGAGAACACCACGATTGCCATCAGCCCGAACCAGAACGAGGGCGTCGCGTAGAAGATCAGGCCGAGCGTCGAAATCAGCGTGTCCGGCCACTTGTTGACGCCACGTGCGGCGACCACGCCAAGCACGAGGCCAGCAAAGAACGCGAACGAGAGCGACGCGGTCATCAGCAGCAGCGTCGGCGGCAGCCGTTCGAGGATCACGCTCGCGACCGGCTTGCCGTAGATCGACGAGAAGCCGAGATCGAACCGCACCAGCCGCCACAGATAGTGGCCAAGCTGCATCGGGATCGACAGATCGAGCCCGTAGAACTGACGAAGTTCGCGCGCGGTCGCGGCGTCGCCGCCGCCCATCTGTGCCATCATCGCGTCGACGGTGTCGCCCGGCGCGAATTGCAGGAGCAGGAAGATGCCGATCAGGATGAGAAACAAGGTCGGGATCGAGGCGGCGAGCCGCCGCCCCGCGAGGTTCAGGATACGCATGCAGCTATACTGGCGGAGTTGGCGCTATTCGGCCAGCCAAAGATCGTGCCAGGTCGATGACGCCCAGCGTGGCGTATTGGAGTGATTGCGCGCCTTCGCAGTGATCACCGTGACGAATAATTGCTCAATTGGCATCCAGATCGGCAGCTCGGTATTGGCTCGGGTGACGAAGTCGGCATACAGCGCCTTGCGCTTGGCAGGATCGACTTCGGTCGCGGCGTCGTCGATGATCTTGTCGATCGCCGGGTCTTCCCAGCCCCACTGGTTGGTCCAGGGCGCGCCCTTCGGTTGACCGTAGCGATACCACACCGTGGTCGAGACCGCGGGATCGTTGCGATACTGATGCCAGCCGGTGGCGAGATCGAACGCGTGCTCGTCATAGACCTGCTTGAGAAAGCCGCCGCCGTCGTTGCGCACCACTTCGACCTGGATGCCGACCTCGCCCAGCGACTGCTGGATGAAGGTCGCCCACAGCGAGATATCCTCGCCCCACGGCGCGGGCAGCAGCCGCAAGGACAGCCGGTTGCCGCCGGCGCCGGGCTTCAGCCCGGCCTCGTCGAGCAGGGCGATCGCCTTCTGCTTGTCATAGGGATATTGCGGCGTGTTCGGGCCCGGATAGAAGTCCGCCGAGGTTGAAGGGATCGGACCGGTGCCGAGCTTGGCGAAGTCGCCGAGGAAGTTCTCGATGAAGAACGGGACGTTGATGGCGTGTGCGATGGCGCGGCGGACGCGGATGTCCGACAGCTCCTTGCGGCGGAAGTTGAACTCGATGGTGTTGGTCCGGGCGTTGCCTTCGTTGCCCTTGGTGGAGACGATGAAGCGCTTGTCCTTACCGAGCCGAGCCATGTCGGAGATCGTCAGGCCCGAGAACGGGCTGAGCTGCAGCCCGCCGGCTTCGAGCTGGGCCGCGGCCGCGGCGCGGTCGGTGATCACCTTCCAGACGATGCGATCGAGATAGGGGGCGTTCGGCCGCCAATAATTGTCGTTGCGGTCGGCGATGATGTACTGGCCGCGCTCGTATTTGTTGAACTTGAACGGGCCGGTGCCGACCGGCGCCAGGTTGGCCGGATTCTGGCGGATGTCGCCGGTCTCGTAGATGTGCTTGGCCGAGACGTAGCCAAGATCCGGCAGCGCGCGCAGCAGCAGGTTCAGTGGCATCGGCCGCTCATAGCGGAAGATCGCGGTTTGCGGATCGGGCGTGTCGACCGCGGTGAGGAACAGCTGCAGGGTCGATCCGTAGTTGAGGATCTTCTTCCACATATTCATCGCCGTGAAGGCGACGTCCTCGGAGGTGAACGGCTTGCCGTCGTGCCAGGTCACGCCCTTGCGCAGCTTGAAGGTGATGGTCTTGCCGTCGGGCGTGGATTCCCAGCTTTCCGCCAGCACACCGACCGGGTTGCCGGCCGCGTCGAGGTCGACCAGCGGTTCCTGGATCTTGCCGCCGATGATGTAGACGCCGGTTGAGGCCTGCAGGCTCGGATTGAGCTGTCGCTGTTCGGCACCATAATGGACGTTGAACACGCCACCCTTGCGCGGCGTCTCCTGGGCGAAGGCGCGCATCGGGTTGATCACATTGGCGGCGATCGCGGCCGACGTCAGTAGCGCAGTGCGGCGGCTAATCTCGATCCGCGAGAGGGGCATCGCTTCTCCTGGAATGCTTGTGATTGCGGTGCAAAACGGCTGGCGGTCCGGGACGATACTTTGTGAGGCACGTTCAAACCATGCTGATTTTCCCGTTCTCTGGGTGATTTCGTTCCATCGATTGCGGTCGCCGCAGGTTTATTGTTTCATTGATTACGGAAATGCGCTGCTCACAAAGGCAGCGCGCGCTCCACCAGCTTGGACCAGTAGGCGATGCCATAAGGAATCGCAGCATCGGCAAAATCGTAGCGCGGGTGATGCAGCCCAGCGCTGTCACCATTGCCGAGAAAGATCAGCGCGCCTGGGCGCTGTTCGAGCATGTAGGAAAAGTCCTCGGCGCCCATCATCGGGGCAAGATCGCGATCGACCTGGTCGTTGCCGGCGATGGCAGCGGCCGTATCCGCGGCAAAATCCGTTTGTTCAGCGTGGTTGCAGGTCACCGGATAGCCGCGCTCGTAAGTGACCCGGGCCGTCGCCCCATGAGCCTGGGCAATCAGCGTTGAGAGCTCCGCGATGCGGGCCTCCAGCCGGTCACGAACCTTGCCATCGAGCGCGCGTGCTGTGCCGACCAGATTGGCCTTCTGCGGGATGACGTTGAATGCCGAGCCGGCATGGAAGTTGGTGATCGAGACAACCGCGGAAGCGAGCGGGTCAAGCGTTCGAGATACGATCGTCTGCAGCGCGGTGACAATCTGCGCCCCGACCATAACTGGATCAATCGAATACTGCGGCCGTGCGGCGTGACCTCCGATGCCTTCGATCTCGATTTCGACGCGGTCGGTCGATGCCATGACCGCGCCCGTGCGCGTGGCGAACTGCCCGATCGGAAGGCCGGGCTTGTTGTGCATGCCATAGACCTCGTCGATCGGGAAACGGCTGAACAGACCGTCCTCGATCATCGCCTTGGCGCCGGCGCCGCCTTCCTCGGCCGGCTGGAAGATGAACGCCACCGAGCCGTTGAAGTCCCGCGTGGCGGCCAGATGCTTGGCTGCGCCGAGCAGCATTGCGGTGCGACCATCATGGCCGCAAGCGTGCATTCGGCCGGGCGTCTGCGATGCGTAAGCGACGCCGGTGTCTTCCTCGATTGGAAGCGCGTCCATGTCGGCGCGGAGGCCAATAGCGCGATTGGCGCTACGACCCCGACCATGCACCAGGCCGACAACGCCGGTTCGTCCCAGCCCCGTCACCACCTCGTCGCACCCGAACTGACGCAGCAGATCGGCGACCAAAGCCGAGGTGCGGTCGAGGTCGTACATAAGTTCCGGATGAGCGTGGATGTCTCGGCGCCAGACGATCGCGTCTTCCGCGATGGTGGTGATGCGGGGATCGATGGTCATGCTGTGATGATCTCCTTAGTGCGGACTGGTCAGCCGATGAATTCGAGCGGCGCGCCGTGCGACAGCGTGATGTCGAGCGTCGTCGGAGGAGCGCCTTTCAGCCCGATCGCGAACGGGCTTTCGCCGCGTGATTTGAGGTGTGCGGCGACACGCTGACCGGCCGGACCTTCGGCAGTGGGTGTGATCAGGGTGATGGCGCTACGATCCGCGGGAAGATGCGCGATGCGGACGCCCAGTCCAGGCAACGCATGGACGTCGGCAGCAGGTTCTCCAAACAGTGCCGCGTACCGACCGACACTCCGGTCGATATCCGTGACCGCAACAACCACCGAACCGATGCCCAGAGCGCCATTGGCGTGCTGCCGCACGGCGCCCTCGGGAACGCGCAAGTCCCGCGGCGTGACGTCGCCGCAGAAGAACGGGGTATCGCTCTGCTTCGAGCGTGCCGTCTTCCAAATCAGCCGCTCTCCATCGGGCCGCTCTCGTCCGCCGTCTTCCGGATTCTCGAAGTCCAGACCGCGAGACTGCGCCGCTGCGACGTCCGCATCGATATTGCGCGGCAGCAGCGCGTAGTCGACGAGGCCCGGGCCGGAGCGGTCGAGCACCTGCCACCAACGGAAGTCGGGTGCGGGACGGTCGAAGGCAATCAGTTCGAAATACGAACCATCGCCGAACACAACCAATGCGTTGCGCGAACCCCGTCCAGGATGCTCGCCGCCGGCCTCCACGGTGAAGCCGAGGCGGCGATAGTCGGCAATGGCCTCGTCGAGATTGGCGACGGCGACGACGACGTGATCGATCTGAAATCCCATTTCACTCCCTCTCGAGGCATGCTCGTGCGCAATAGCCGAAATCTCTGGCTAGTGGCGTCGATCGTCTGACCGCCGACAGAAGGCGTGGCCAAACGTCTGAACGAGACGACGGAGCAATATGGCGGGATTCAGGTGTGCCGCAAGGGCGAAGCGCGCGCCCCGGCGGCATCCGTGATGCCACGGGCGGTGCGGCTTCCGGCTCGAAGGGCGGCTGGTTGCTATCGCGTCAACGGAAATTTTGGAGAGCGAGGGGTAGGCGGTCGAATGCTGTCCCGAAGGATTTTTGAATCAGCTCAGGCCAACAAATGACAATCTGAACACTCGCAAGCGAGAGCGGAGCCGGAGCGGTCGCTTCACAACCGCCGTCCAGCTCCATTTCATTGAGCAAATGCGATCACCAAAGGCTCTCTGCCTTGGCTGCATCTCACTTGGCCAAACCTGTCGGTTGTCGTGCTCAGTGTGGTGGAACATCTAAGTTGTCCAGTGTTGCATTATAAGTCTTTGAAACTTCACGCGTTTTATCGAGCGACATTCACTGAGATGACCATCAAACTACATCTAGTTTGACCGCCATTCGTTCTGTTAGGCCAAAAAAAAGCTCCCTGTCGGGAGCTTTGGGGACGCTTCTCGCAGTCTATGATTGCAGATCTAATCGCTTATAGAATGTGGTGTCCAAACCGATAGTTTCCTCGGCAGGGTGAATCCCTCTATCGGCCAGAATCGCCTTAAGTTTCAGGTGATGATCCAGTTTCAGCTGCCGGGCTAGATTGAATAGAGTTGTGTACTCTGCATCAAAACGTTCAAGCTCTGAAGGAGCGATGCGGAGACTCGGACGGTTGTTGACCGGATGCAGTTTGGAGGATGCTTTGAGAAGATTGCGCTTGATGAGTTCGCGAACAACCATAGGATGGATGTGTAGCTTCGCGCTAACCTCGGCGACAGTCATTCCGTCCAGATGCGGAAGACAGAAAGCATCAATAACGTCCTGAGGGTGGACGATCAGGGATGCAAGTCCACGCAGATCTTCCCGATACCCGATCCAACGGAGTTTGCGGTCTAGGATGATCTGGATGATGGCGGTGGCTGAAGCACGACAGTGAAATGAAGCTCGGCTGATTGACATTGCGGCTTCAGAACCTGGACCGGCTGGAACCGCGTCCAAGAACATCCGCTCCAAAAACCTGTCCAATTCAGCTTTTGAAAAACGGTACCCCTGCACTCCTGTGCTGGCACGGTAGCGTCGGACGAAGCCCTCATGGATTAGGTTCTCCATAAGGTTTTTAGGTACATTGAGGTATCTCTCGGCGTTCGCTTGGGTCAATCCTAAAACCTCGTTCCGGACGAGATCCTCAGCTTCGGCAGCGTCAAAAACCGCGTCGCGATCAACGCAGCCAGGGCAGGGCAACATGCCTCCGGTCGTTAGAACCTTTACAACGCGTTTGTTGCTGACCTTGAAAAGCCTCGAAAGCGTTAGGACAGAGTGGAGCTTCCGAACCTGAACAGGTTTGTGAAACAGGAAGTCGCCGGGACCATATGGGAACCTGGTAACGATGTGGTCAGCAACAACTTTGACTAAGGGCAAAAAGGCGGTCTCCTTCGAATACGCAGATAAGCGCGCATGGAGTCGCCCGTAGATCGTCGAGGGTCCCAGGGTGCGATCGCGCTGGAAAGTTTTTGAGCGTGAGAACTCTTTCTGAACACGATCCAAAAATGCGCCCAGCCCATGAGCGCCGCCCCTGAAAATCTCAAAGCCGGCGTTTCCGGCGGCATAGAAGTCAGCGTCGCTCAGGTCTCTGGGAGGGCTTCCGTTGCCGAACAGCGAGAAGGTGCCGAACAGCTGTGCTGCCTGTTCTGCGGCGAAGAAGTCGAGGTTGTCGAGCCAACAATTGGTCTGCCTGCCCTTCAACCTATCTAGAAGATAGGCCTCAAAATGGGACGGCGAGCGACGCGTGGCTCCATCAATAAGCTCGTGTAGCTTCGGTTCTAGCGAAGCGACCGACCAATTCTGTCGATCCCATTGGGAAAGTCGCTCGGCCGCAGTGACAAGCGCCAAGTTGTGCTTTTCACAGGTCCCGATCGATTTCAGCGCCCATTGAACGCGACGGTACATCGCAGTGGCGGGAGGCAAATCAGACCGCTCGATGTCTTGCCTTAAGCACTCCGGGCACACGACGATGCGAGCACAACGGAGGGAGTGAATGTCCAACATCTGGCCTTTTAGCAGATATCTCGCGCCCTCTTTAATAAGTCCGTTTTCGGCCAGTTCGGACAAAGAGATCCCGCTAACGTCGGCAAGACGAGCGGTTGCATTTGGGCAACCGCTCAACAGACGCTCAAAGTTAAATCCCATGTCTAGCGAGAATGCTCGCACGTCCACGAAGTTGCGGGCAGCGAGACGAATTGCATATTGGGCCGGTGGCTCATCCGGCATGATTGGTAGTCGAAGTGCAAGAGGAGAAAACATTCTCTTCAATTCCGTTTCGCGGTCTTGTAATACGTCTCGTGCATGACGAAGAAATCATTTAACGACGCGCACGACGAGCAGTGGCCACGACGATATACAAGATATCAATCGTTAGTTCGTTTGCTTGCGCGCACGGCTATTCGGCTTCGCCAATTTCATCGTCTCTGGCGGTACGTCAATTTCTCTCTCTACAAAGATCTTCGAGCAATCGATCTCATGCCAAAGAGGGGCCGTGAACGGATTTCGGTCGGCGGCAACTCCACTTTTGTGCGCATAAATAGCCGCAAAGTCGTCCGTTACAAGTTGATTACAGCCGCCCCGTAGCGCATGCTCGATAGCCAGATGCGTCAGGACAATCGAGTATCCATAGGCATTCAATGCTGCATGAGCGAGTCGCGCGATGAAGTCAGCTTTGACATCCTCGCGGTCTCCCAGCATTGCCCTTAGATTTGCTGCCTTGGCGTAGGACTCGACCATATGAACGAGATCGCCGTGGTTCTCGTGATTGATCTCCTCAAACGGAACGATAGTAAAGCGCCGGAGCAATTGCGTGTCGAATTGGAGAAACGGCTTTAGGGTTTCGACGCCCGAGAGAATGATCGTGATGCGGTGGTTGTCGATGGCAATTTTGAGCGTGTCTGCCATCTGCTGAAGCTCCTTGTCAGGCATGTTATGAACGACATGCTGCATCTCGTCGAAATGCACGATGAACTTACGCATTTGATGCAATCGTTCGAAGGCCATCTCCCACAAGCGGTGGGCAGGGAGGTCGCGTTGGACCGCGTAGCCGGTCGCACGAAGCAGCGCGCGAGCAAGCTGCATGGAGGTGCAGGGGCTTGGCACTGTGATGCTAATCAAGGGGGATCGGGACGTCGGTTCAGCGTATCCTCGCAAAACGGAGTGCTTCTCAAAATATCGCTGAAGCGAACGGGATTTTCCGCCTCCCGTGCGACCGATCAGTGCCAAACCACCGCCGCTCTTTCCGCGATTCTCGAACGACGGCGGAAGTGTTTCGTCCCTGCGTTTGACGGCTTCGCGAATGAGCAAGCGAAGGGCCTCGGCCAGCTTGGCATCCCGCTTGGTCGGAAGAAATTTGGCGCGGATGGTCTCCATGATCCTGAAATCCGTTGAGCTGGATGCTTCTTCATGGAGGAGTGCGACAGGATCAGCGGCGAGTTCTGCGCGATCGGTCATGTTGTCGTGAGGCATGATAGTTGCTCCGGTTTGTGGAAAGGCGTAGCGCGACCTGCGATCGCTGTTGTTGGGGCAATCAGTCCTCGAGCTCGGGGCGGTAAGCGGTGCCCGGACTGTCACTGGGAATCGGAGTGGCCTTCGGTTGGGCGACCGCCCCCGGGAAACCGGTGCCCAAGATGTCGTCCGGGTGCTTGTCTTCGGCAACGTCATCGCTGACGATGTCAAAGCCGAGCGTTAGGCCGTTCTCCTCCCAGTCCAGTTCCTTCGCAGTCGGACGGGTGCCAGAGATGGCGGTACGACAGACAGCGTCTTCGGCGATTGCAGAGATCGCCCGGATCGCGTCATGGACGATGTGTTCGTAGACTCGGGCACCAGCAGCGTGACGGCGACGGAGGTCCGCAACAGCGTCCTTCCAAGTATTGAAATCGACGCCCCGAAGAGATTTGCGGACGGCCGGAACGACGTTCCAGCGGCCATCGAACCAGGCGGAGATGTGGCCGATGTCGGAGGTGTCGAAGCGTACGTCGAGATCGGTGTCCCCGACCTGGCGGCGCCACTCTTGCATCTCCTCGGATTGGTAGTAATTGCCGCCGACGCGAACGCCGCGCGTGTCGAGATTGCGCTTCAAAGGTACGCCAAAAATGTCACGACGTTCGTGGATATTGGGGCAGGGGGCGGTTCCGTAGAGGGCCGTCAGACGGACCCACGCATTATAGGGCGTCTCACCGCCGAGACCTTCGTGCGGCGTGTGGTGATAGATATCGACAATAAAGCGCGTGAAGATCATCGGAAGCTGTTTGCTGAGGATCGAGATGCGTTCGTCCGCTTGGTAATCACCCTTCTCAATGATATTGCTGAAGGATCGCCCAGTGAAGTAGGGCATCAACATCGTGTGAAACGTGCCCAGCGATCGCTCGATATGCCCGCGCATGTGCGATAGTCCGGCGGGAGCGTTTTCGTAAACAGAGCCGAGACAGGCGATCGTTCCGCGGAATCCCGAATCGATGAAGGGAGCACCAGCATCTGGCGAGTAGCCAGAGCCAGGGCCGCGTTGGATCCAGTCGGATTTGCACCCTGCGGATTTAGCGATTGCACTTTTGTCGGAAACGCTCATCGCCAGCGCGGCGATGGCATTCTGCGCATCGTCGAGTTTGGAGATGCGAAATCCAAGGACGCATCTCGTCGCAACGTCGAACACCACACAGAATTTGAGCCGCTCCTTCTTGAGATGTTTGCGGTCTTCGGCCGTCAGTTGCTGATCGAGACCAAGGTCGTTCATGATCGTGTGCAACTGAATCGTCCATGTGTCGATTTGGACGTGCTGAAGCGGGCGGGTCACGTCAAGGCCATTGCCGACGACGGCAAAGCGTGCGCGAGCGCTCGAGATACCGTGACGACTTGCATGAACCTCGAACTGGTTCAGCTTCTGAATTCTACGCCGAAGCGTTGCTCTCGCGGGGGGCGTAAGTCGCGGTAGTCCGTCGGCATCACGCTGCAGGTTGACCGCGGCGAGCTCCGAAAGCAGCCTTCCGTGAAGCAAGCTGATAGTCGGTCGCGATTCATGACAGTATGCGATGGCGTACTTAGTCAGTAGAGTGTGGATTTCTGGATCGATGTTCGAGATGGGATTGCCGCTGTGACGATGCCGAGTGCGCAGTGCAATGACGTTGCGCTGGCCATCCTCGTAGTGTTTCAGCCAACGGCGCAAGGTCCGAGGCGAAGGCGGCCGCTTGTCCTTGATCCAGACGTCGCAACGCGTTCCATCGGTGAGACGACGAACCTCGATATCGATGATTGCCTTTTTGATCTGCGGATCGGTGCGGGTCACCGTCTTGTCAGCGGCCTCCATCGCGAGGAATTGCGATACGTAGTATTCACGGCGCAGCAAAAGGTTTTGCTCCTCAGTTTTTAGGTCGGACAGGCTGTCCACGCCTGCCATAAGGCGAGCGCGGGCACGGGATTCTTCGAACCAATTGCGGTCGATGCGCATCTCGCCGGAATCGATCAATTTGACGATCTCTTCGTGCGTGAAGGGTTCGTGCAGCTCAACGCTGTGGCCCGTACGGGCGAGGACGTATCCGACGGCATCACTGGATACGACACGACGTTCAGAGTTCTTCAGAATGATACGATCGTTTTTGCCGATATTGATCTTGGTCATGACGGTCTCGAACTGCGGGCATGTGGAAGCGATGCGTCGGGTCGCAACTGCCGACGCTCATCGGGTGTGAATGCTCGCTGTGAAGGCGAGCGTCAGGGGGGATGCGTGGCTACGTAACGAAGACGGGACGAATGAACGAGTCGTAGGTGATACGCTCTCTCGGATTTACCGGCTCGAATACGCGATGAACGATGAGGCGAACGATGGAACGGAAGCCCATCGCACCGAGGCCGCTTGCAGCCACGAGATCGGCAATACGCATTGAAGTAGTGATTTGGTTGGCAAAAGCGGCCATTGCCTCATCGTGTTCCTGTACGGGGAAACGAAGGAAGTCGTATGCTTGCGTGGCGTTGTAGCGCGCTGCGTAGGAGAAATCAGCATCGGTTACCAAATGTACGGTAGCAGTTCGCGGCGGAATCTGCGCCGCGATGAGGCGAAGGGTCGCTTTGATCCCGGAGCGTTCAACACGCTTGGCGGGCTTGACGGCGACGTACATGCGGCTGCCATCGTGGTTGATCACAAGGAAATCGAAAGTGTGGTGGCGGAGAGTGTTACCGTCGCGATAAGCTACGGCGGGCGGCTGGTCTTCAACCGTGGCCGTCTTCGTACGTAGCGTGAGCATAAAGAACACCATGAGCTCAAGATGGCTCTCGAACACGATTACACGGTTCTGGAAGACGGCGAAGCCGCGACAGGAGCCGCGAGACTTCAGGGCGATCTTACGCGTGGAGCGTGATTGCTCGGGCGGGATAGAGTAGTTCACGACGACCTCCGGACGCATCTCAAGCGTTCCGGGAATGATTACCCGGCAGCCTTGAGCGAACATTTTCCTCCCAATCGATGTATCGAGAGGACCGTGAGCCGCGGAGTTGGCCGCGGCGTCAGCGGGCTATGTGGTCGTTGTGGAAGTTAGGATGATTGTACACAGCAGTTCTCCTCGACCGAGCGCTTGGACGCCCGACGTTTAACACCAGGACCGGAAGTCCTGGATGCCTACCGAAATCACTGCGCTGTAGCGCCGAGCAATCAGTGTGCTATGTTGGAGAATGCAGCAGAGATTAGATGAGTGCTGGCGAAGAGGGCGCGAGCGATAATCTTCATGCGGACCTCCTCTGTTTGTGGATCTAGAATGATCCAGATGCACTCTATGCTCGCCTCGGCGAACACGGCCAAACAAGTCGTTGTTTGGTGGCCGGTTAACTACCTGAGGGAACCCGACTTGAAAAGATCTTCCCGAAATCGGTTATTTGGAATGGTTAACGGTCAGTCGCATATATGCGTTCAATTTGGCTGATGCGTTCGTTCCTTGATCAAAGGGTGAATCTTCTAACATCGCTCCTCAGACGCGAAAGGGCCGTCTTCTTCCATTGCGATGTGAGATCGCGACATTGTTCGCGGATCCGACCGATGCCCAATGCGAGCGTTGATGGAGGGCAGGATCGTCGGACCATCATTCGACCCTGAAGCTCAGATGGCGAAGTATGTGTAGACGTCTGCTTTTCGAAGGTTAGAGATCGTCAGATAAGTTGAGGAATGCTTGTCGGATCATTGTGCAGGACCGAAGGCCTGCTCCATCTTAACAACAGAACCCGTCCGAGGGCTCGAAGTAGGCGAGCACGAGCCAGGAGTTCCGTCGCACGTTCCTTGCTGCGTGTAGTTCTCCGCAAGCGTCTTCCAGTGTTTTCGCGATAAAGCTGGGGTCGCGGAAGCACGGGGTTTCTCTATAAGGTGTGGCACTATTCAGATTGGACACTGTGGGTACGGACGGCCAACGAGCCCAACGTGCGGCCGCAACGGACGTGGGTGGCTTAGCGCGTCGGCGAGCACCACGGTTTTATGGGATGCGTTGTGACATTGATTTGGATGAAGCGCGATCTTATGAGTGCGAAGGAGACGACTTCATGCACGGGGATCGGAGGCTCGGTGGACGCTTAAGCGCAATATGCTTAGGGGACGACTGATGGCGCGGTTATTCTGTGAAATGTGAATCATGGGGGGGGGGCAATAATGCGATCAGTCCGAAAATCGTTCCAGGAGTGCGGCGCCTCCGATCAGTATGTCCTGGCTCATCGCGTAGCGGGCTGCCTTTGCATCGCGACCCTTGATTGCTTCGATGATGGCGATATGGCCGTGCTCGCGGCCATGGAACGGTCGGCTCGTGCCGTCGTACAACGCCGATAGGATAGGGCCGAACTGCATCCATAAGTTTTCGACTAGTCGAAACAGGGCGGGCGCTTGCGCCAGGCGGCAGACTGCGAAGTGGAAGTTCTCGTTTTCGACCAGCGCCCTCGCATAGTCGCGTGCCAATTCTGTCTCGATGTAGCGGGCGTGGATCTCTTCAAGACGCGCAAAATCGGCTTCCGTCGCATGCTCGGCCGCGCGGGCGGCACCTTCGCCTTCGAGCAGGCGTCGCAGATCGCGAATTTCAATGCAGCGCGCGCGCGTCAGCCGCGGTACGATCACCGTCCCGCGCTCGTCGATCGTCAGCGCGTGTTCGGACGCGAGACGCAGAAGCGACTCGCGAACCGGTGTCACGCTGATGCCGAGCTCATCCGCGACTTGCCGTGCAACAAGCTTCTGCCCCGGCTTCAGACGGCTCCGCATCAAAGAATCTCGGATCGCCGCATAAGCCTGCTGGCTCACGCTCTCCTTCGAGATCGGTCGTCCGAAGGGGTGGGACTGAAGGTCATCTTCCGACGGCCTGCGAATGGTTATTGACATGCCAGGAACCTTATGATGTTTTGTTATAACAAATAATATACAACTAACAAGAGTGGCTGCGCGCAAGCTGCAGTCACAGAGGGCGAACTGCCCCGCGAGGAAACGCCGTTCGCGCGATTGATCGTTCGAGCGCTCGGCCGAAGGACCAGGAGGGGAACGTGTCCAGCGAAGCGTTGGCCCGCGCGCGTCGTCGTGCGCCTTTCAAGCCAAGTCAGTCGTTGATCGTTCTCGGTGTGACTCTCGCGCTGTTCGTCGTGCTCAGCGCCGCGCTTCCCGGGTTCGTCACGCTCGGCAATTTGTTTACCTTGGCCCGCAACATCTCGATTCTCGGCATCCTGGCGCTCGGCATGGCCGTCGTCGTGATCGGTCGTGGTATCGATCTGTCACAGATCGCGACGCTGGCCTGTTCGAGCGCGATCGCGGTCACCCTGATCAACGGCGGATGGCCGCCGGCCGCAGCTATCGCCTTCGGTCTCGTACTCGCCATCCTGATCGGCGTCATGAACGGCTATTTCGTCTCCGTGATCGAAATTCCGCCGCTCTTCACAACGCTCGCATCCGGTCTGCTGGTGCTCGGGCTCACCCGCGCGCTGGTGGTCCCGCACTACCAGGTGTTCCTACAGCCGGGGCACGAGTTCTTGCTCATGCTAGGCGGAACGGTGCTGGGTGGCGTACCGGTGCCGCTGATCGCCTTCGCGATCTGCGCGCTGTTGCTGCATCTGTTCCTGTCGCGCACCGTGATCGGGCGCTTCATCTACGCGCATGGCGACAACGCCCAGGCCGCGCGGATGTCCGGTATCGCGACGCGTCCTCTCACCATGATTGAATACGCACTGTCCGCGACCATCGGCTATGTCGGTGGCATCATCATGGTCGGATCGACCTCGCTGATGCACCTGCAGGTCGTCGAATCCACAATGATCTTCGACGTCATCCTGGTTGTCGTCCTCGGCGGCATTAGCCTCGTCGGCGGCCGTGGCAACGTACTCAGCGTGATCGCCGGCACGCTTTTGATCGGCGTGCTGCTGAACGCGATGACGATCATGAATCTCGATATCCAGACCCAGGACATCATCAAGGGCGCGGTGCTGCTGCTCGCGATCGTTCTCGACAGCTACATTCATCCGCGCGACGAAGAGACGGCCAAACAGGGCGATTAGTGCCGCCAGATTCTAACAAATAATGATAGCACCGGGAGGACGACAATGATCAGAAAGAGTGGCGAACACGGGCGCCTGCGCCCAGGAATGCTCGCGTTGGCGGCGGCCGCGCTGATGTTCGGCAGCAGCCATGCAAGCGCTGCCGATCCGCGCGCCGAACTGCTTCAGAAATTCGAGAAAGCCGTGAAGGGCAAGACCGTCGCCTGGGTACCGGTCTGGATGGGCGTTCTCGAGGGCGAGTGGACTCGCGTGATGAAAGCCCACTTCGACGACTACGGGATCAAGATGGTGACGCGCGATCCGAACATGAAGTCGGACGTGCAGTTGCAGGCGGTGTCGTCGCTGATCAACGAGAAGCCGGACGTGCTGATCGTGCAAAATCCGACGACAACTCTGCTGGCGCGCGAGCTGAAGCGGGCGATGGACGCCGGCATCAAGGTGATCCAGGTTAACATGGCGTCGAACCAGCTCACCGACGCCTATGTCGGTGCCGACGTGCCGAAGCTCGGCCGCATGCTAGCCGGCGAGGTCATCAAGGCGTGCGGCGGCGGCAAGGGATCGGGCAAGATCTCGATCCTTCAAGGTGAAGCGACCGCGGCCTATTCGCTCGACATGGTCAAGGCGGCGATGGAGGTGTTCAAGACCGACCCGTCGATCAAGGTCGTATCCTCGCAGCCGACCAATTGGGATGCCAACAAGGCCTCCGACATCACCACCAACGTGCTGCAGCAGAATCCAGACCTTTGCGGAATTTTCAGCGTCTGGGGGCCACAGACGGTCGGCGCGGCGCAGGTCGTGAAGAACGCCGGTAAGAAGGGCGAGGTGAAGATCTTCGTCGCAAGCGATGGTCAGCCCGCGGATTGCGACATGGTGGAGCAGGGCCTGTTCACCAAGAACCTGTCCTACCGCGCCGATACGCAAGGAGAAGCGATCGCCAACGCGGTGCTGACCCTGCTGCAGGACAATAGGCCCGCCGGGACGACCCAGCTCGCCTACTACACGACGAACTATTGGGTCTCCAGCAAGGACGATCGTCAATATTGCTTCGTCGTGCCGAAGGAATAGCCGGCTCTCTCAGCTTTGTCCCGACATCACGGGCGCCGTTCCACAGAGGAGCGGCGACCGCTGTCCGAAAGTCCGTGGCTCATGAAGTCCCTACGACGTCTGTGGTATCGCCTTTCGCCCCAGCTGCTGCTCGGTGAGCTCCTGGAAAAGCGCTGGATGGAGCCGATCGTTCCGTTCACGCTGCTGTTGGTGGTGTTCGTCGCGTTTATCGTGATGATCCCCGGCTACACGTCGATTCCTCAGCTTCAGCAATTGATGCGCAGTTTTCCGGAGCAGGGCTTCGTGGCGATGGCGATGGCCATTTCCATTCTCTCCGGCGGGCTTGATCTCTCGGTCGGCGCCGTCTTCGCGATGGCGGATTTCCTGACGCTGTATTTCCTGATGGTCCTGGAGTGGCCGCTGCCGCTCGCGATCGTCGCCGTGATGGGGTGGGGGGCGTTGATCGGCGCGATCAACGGCGGACTGATCGCCTATGCGAAGACGCGGCCGTTCCTCACCACGATGGTGGTGCTGATCATTCTGCGCGCGGCCTACAACAAGATCACGGGGCAATACGCCGTCGAACTGGCCTCCGCATCCTCGGACAGCGCGGCGTGGGATTATCTCGGCGGAGGCTTTCTGTTCGGGATCCCGATCAACATGGTCTGCCTGCTCGTCGTCGGCGTCGTGGCTCATTTTTATCTGACGCGCATCCGCTCGGGTGTCCACATCATGGCAGTCGGCTCCAGCCGCAAGGCGGCACGCCATGCCGGCATCGACGTGAAATGGTCGCTGTTCATGGCCTACGTGTTGTCCGGCATGATGGCGTCGCTGGCGGGCATTCTCTACGCCGCCCGGCAGAACAGCGCTGGCACCGACACCGGCGTCGGCTGGGAAGTCAACGCGCTCGCGGCTGCGGTGCTCGGCGGCATCAGCCTGTCGGGCGGACGCGGCACCATCAGCCGGGCGCTGATGGGTGCCGCCATCATCTTCCTGCTGATCAACGGCCTGGTGCAGCTCGGTACGCACGGCAGCCTGACCACCGCGATCATCGGCGCGATCCTGCTCGCGGCCGTGGCCTTCAACGTCAAGTTCGTGAAGAACAAGGGCAAGCTGCTGCAGAAGATCTACGTGACGCCGTCGCTGGTGGAGTTCGAGCCGCCGGCCTCGATCGCGCGGGACAGCGGCACCGTGTTCGCCGAAAACGATCGGCTGAAGAATGCCGAGGCGATCGCGCTCGACAAGATCGAGGGGCCGGAAGACATCATCCTCGACGAGGACGATCATCTCTACACGGTGAATCGCAACGGCTCGATCATCCGGTTTCTCGCACCGGACTACGAGGTACGCGAGGAATTCGCTCGTATCGGCGGCCGACCGCTCGGGATGGCGCTCGACCGCGAGAAGAACATTCTGGTCTGCGTAGCCGGCATGGGCGTCTATGGCGTGAAACCCGACCGCACCGTGTTCAAGGTCACCGACGAGACCAATAGGACCTGGTATCGCTTCAAGGACGACTCGCGGCTGTGGCTCGCCGACGATCTCGACGTTGCTCCAGACGGCAAGATCTATTTCAGCGACGCGACCACGCGCTACGACCTTTCGGATTGGGCGCTGGACGGCTTCGAAGGGCGGGGCAACGGGCGCATCGTTTGCCACGATCCGGCGACGGGTAAGACCAACACCGTCCTGTCAAATCTGGCCTTCCCGAACGGCGTATGCGTGTCTCACGACGGTCGTTCGGTGCTGTGGGTCTCGACGTGGCTCTGCCGCATCTATCGCTACTGGATCGCTGGCGAGAAGGCAGGCCAGCTGGAGCTGTTGGTCGACAATCTGCCGGGCTATCCGGACAACGTGAATCGCGCCTCCGACGGGACCTATTGGCTCGCGCTCGTGGGCATAAGGTCGCCGGTCTACGATTTGGCGATGGCGGACCCTGCCTTCCGCACGCGGATGGTGAAGCAGATCCCGCCGGACGAGTGGATGTGCCCCGGCATTAACAACGGCTGCGTCATCAAGTTCGACGATACCGGCCGCGTCCTGGAATCACTCTGGGATCCGGGCGGGCGTTCGCATCCGACGATCACCTCGATGCGCGAACACAAAGGCTATCTCTACATCGGCGGTCTCGAGAACAACCGTATTGGTCGTGTGAAATTGCCGAACGCCGACGTCAACTGGACCGGTTGGACTTCCTACTGGGCGTCGAGCGTCAACAGTTATCCTGACGCCGAAGCGAGCAACGTCCATCGGATTTCTGCAGCGAGGGCGAAGTATGTCTCTGGCGCGTGACATCATCGACCGCATTTTCCATCCGAATCGCGATGTTCACGCGATCCCAGTGCTGGATGGAAACTTCTCACCGAACGAGCGCCTCGACCGCGCGCTTGTTCTCGGCGAGCCATTCGATGCTCCGGACGCGCTCGCGCTCGACAGCAGCGGCACGCTTTATGTGTCGAGCGGTCGAACCATTCAGGCGTGCCACGGGCCCGACTTCGCTGAGCGACGGACCTTCGCGACGTTCGACGTGGATGTCGGCGCTTTGGCGTGGTTCACGTCGACAGGACTCGTCGCCGCTTTGTCGGGGATGGGGATCGTATCCCTGACGGCAGAGGGAGAGATAGCCGCGCGCTTGACGAGTGTAGCGGGCGAGCAGCTGCGATCCGTGACTGCGCTGGCGATCGCAGACGACGGCCTGATCTATATCGCCGATGGTTCGCGGCACAATCCCGCCGCCGAATGGCACCGGGATCTGCTCGAGAAGCGGGCACCATCCGGCCGGATCATTGTCTGCGATCGACAACTTTCAGATGCCCGCATTCTGGCCGACGGCCTCGATTGGCCCGCGGGACTCGTCGTGTCTCATGACGGTCGCAGCCTGCTGGTCACAGAGGCCTGGGCGCATCGGCTGAGCGCGCTGGCTCTCGACGGAGGAACTCAGCGCGCGCTGGTGACGAACTTCGCCGGCTATCCGTGCCGGATCTCGCGCGGCTCGCGGGGCGATTACTGGCTCGCGTTCTTCGGCTTGCGCACGCAATTGATGGAGTTCGTGCTGCGCGAGGACGCATTCCGCATGCGGATGCTCGAAGCCGTCGAGCCGCATCTGTGGATCGGCCCGCGGCTCGGCGGCACGGCCGACTATCGCGAGGCGATGCAAATCGGGCGGATCAAAAAGCTCGGCATCCAGAAACCCTGGGCGCCGCCGCGGTCTTACGGCCTTGTCGCCCGCATCGGAACGGACGGTGCGGCGCGCGAGAGCTATCACAGCCGTACGTCCGGAGAGGTGCACGGTATCACGGCAGCGTTGGCGGATCTCGCGGGGCAGGTCTTCGCCGTGTCGAAGGGGCACGGCAAGTTGATCAGACTGCCCACCGGCCCCGTGTTCGAGTAGGAGGACGCCATGAGCTCTATCGAGATTGCTCCGGTCCTGCAAATCGCCGCAGGAAGCAAGGTGTACAGCGGCGTTCACGCGATCGACAAGGTCGACTTCACGCTCCGTCCCGGCGAGATCCATGCCTTGCTGGGCGAGAACGGCGCCGGCAAATCCACCTTGTGCAAGGCGATTGCGGGGGCCATCAAGCTGACCTCCGGCGACTACTATCTCGGCGGCGAGAAAGTATCGTTTTCGTCGCCGGGCGAGGCTTTAGCGCAAGGCGTGGCGATGGTCTACCAGGAAACCAGCCTGGTCCCATCGATGACCGTGGCGCAGAATCTCGAACTCGGGATGGAGAAGTGGTTCACCGTCTACCGCAAGATCAACATCGCCGCGCAGCAGTCACAACAGGCCCTGAATTTCAATGTCGATCCGCTCGCACTTGTGGAAACGCTTGGCACCGCGAAGCGGCAGATGGTGGAGATTGCGCGCGCCGTTCGTCACAATGCGCGCGTCATCGTGTTCGACGAGCCAACCGCCAGCCTGACGCCGGAAGAAATCCAGCATCTCTTTCACCTTCTGAACAGTTTGCGTGCGAAGGGCGTAGGCGTCATCTTCATCTCGCACGCGCTGGAGGAAGCGCTGAAGATTGCCGACCGGATCACGATCCTGCGCGACGGAAAGCTGGTGCATACCGGGCCGGCGAGCGAACTCGATCGCCCGAAAATCGTCCGGATGATGGTGGGCCGCGACGTGGCCAGCAGCCACTACGCGGCCGCGGAAATCGCCGGTGACGCGGCGCTTCCAGTGGCTCCGGCCGAAACACCGGCCGAGCGCAAGCGCGTGCTGGCGGTCGAGAACGTGACGATGGGCAACGTCGTCAAGAATATGTCGTTCTCGGTCTATGAGGGTGAGGTCGTCGGCATCGCGGGCCTCGTCGGCTCCGGCCGAACCGAAATTGCGCACATCATCTGCGGCGCGCGCAAACGCAACTTCCTGCGCGGCGGGCTGGTCTATCTCAACGGCAAGCCGATCCGCTATCGCGTGCCGCGTCAGGCGATCCGCGACGGCATCGTCTACATCACCGAAGACCGCAAACTCGACGGCTTCTTCGAAACCATGACAGCGGACGACAACATTTATCTCGGCTATCTCGCCTCACCCAAGGGGCGCAGCTGGTTCTATTCGCTGAAGAAGCGCAAGCAAGTCGCCGACCGCTGGGTCAAGGCGCTGTCGATTTCGGCGCTCAAGCGCAGTCTGAAGATCATCGAATATTCAGGCGGCAACCAGCAGAAGGTGGTGGTCGCAAAGTCGCTGGCGCAGGAGCCCTCCTTGGTGATCTTCGACGAACCGACGCGCGGCGTCGACGTCGGCGCTATCCCGCAGATCCATGCGTCGATCCGCGAACTTGCCAAGAGCGGCAAGGCGGTCGTCGTGATTTCCTCCTATCTACCCGAAGTGCTGGCTCTGTCCGATCGCGTGCTGGTGGCCCGCGGCGGACGGATCGTCGAGGAGATGCCTGCGTCCGAGGCGACGGAAGAAAAGATTATGTACGCCGCGATTCACTGAACGAGGGCGAACCCGCCCTCTGCCTTTCAAGCTCTTTGTGAGAAGCCATGCTATATCCCGAGTCCGAGCGCGTCACCGCCGTCAAGCACCGCCTGTTGTCCTTTATGGACCGTCACATCTATCCGAACGAGGCGCGTTTCTACCAGGAGGCGGAGGAACTCGGCCCCTGGAAGGTCTATCCGACTGTCGAGGAACTCAAGCCGCTTGCGCGCGAGGAAGGGCTCTGGAATCTGTTTCTGCCCGACAGCGAGCACGGCGCGGGTCTTACCAATCTAGAATATGCCAGCTTGTGCGAAGTGATGGGGCGGTCGCATCTCGCGCCCGAGGTGTTCAATTGTTCGGCTCCGGACACTGGAAATATGGAAGTGCTGGCACGCTACGGCACCGCCGAACATCAGGAGCGCTGGCTGAAACCGCTACTGGCCGGGGAAATTAGGTCGTGCTTCGCGATGACCGAACCCGCGGTCGCGTCCAGCGACGCCACTAATATCGAGAGCCGCATCGTGCGCGAAGGCGACAGTTACGTCATCAACGGGCGCAAATGGTACACGACTAATGCCACCGATCCACGCTGCAAGATCTGCATCTTCATGGGTAAGACCGATCCGGAAAATCCGAACAGGCATCAGCAGCAATCCATGATCCTAGTGCCGATGGATACGCCTGGCGTAGAAGTGCTTCGTCCAATTCCAGTGTTCGGTTTCTATGGCGTTCCCGACCGCGCGTCCGAAGTCGTGTTCCGTGACGTGCGGGTGCCGGCATCGAATATTCTGTTGGGCGAGGGGCGTGGGTTTGAAATCGCGCAGGGCCGCTTGGGACCGGGGCGGATTCACCACTGCATGCGGTTGATCGGGCTCGCCGAGCGAACGCTGGAAAAGCTGTGCCGGCGTGCGGCCAGCCGCATCGCATTCGGCAAGCCGGTCTCGGAGCAGACCGTGACGCAGGAGCGAATCGCTGAATCGCGCATCATGATCGAGCAGGCTCGGCTGCTCACGCTCAATGCGGCCCATGCGATGGACACCGTCGGCAACAAGGTCGCTAAGACCGAAATTGCCATGATCAAGGTCGCGGTCCCGAACATGGCCTGCCAGGTGATCGACTGGGCCATCCAGGCGCACGGCGGCGGCGGCACGAGCAACGATTTCGGCCTGACGGCCGCGTACGCGACCGCGCGCCTGCTACGCCTGGCCGATGGTCCGGACGAAGTCCACCGCAACCAAATTGCCCGGCAGGAACTGAAGAAACATTCGAATAAATAGTTTCGTCCGGGCGAAGTATGCTCAAGCGGAGGTTCTTGTTGTATCTACGGCAGAAAGGACCGCTGAGTTCAAATAGAACGCAGTTGGGTCTCGATGTCTGCCTTAGAGATCTTTTGGCGTTCGCTCAGGAGCCGGATGATTTCGCCAAGCCCAGCTGCGTGTTTGGCGATGATATTTTGGGCCCTCTCGAAACATTCTTCCAGTGTTTTCGCGACAATTCCGTTGAGCAACGAATCTGTCCGTAGGCGTGCCATCACATCGTTTGGTCGTCGGGACGAAAGATAAACGAGGCTTTCACCAAGACCTAGCGAGATCTCCATTGTCGCCGCGACGAGCGTCGCCTGTCGGAGGTCTGAATCCTCGGACCCGCCGCCGCCATCGGCGTAGTGCCCGAGTACGAATTCCTCGGCTGCAAGGCCTGCGAGAAGGATGGTGATTTGGGCCAAATATGCCTCTCTCCCGAGGTTGCGGCCCGGGATCTGTTTCATGACGGTGCGACCACCAGATCCGTCCAGACCCACCTCCCGGCAGACGTGGCTTTCGACTAGACGACTTCCGGAGAGCTCCGCGAGGAGGTAGCCAACCATGGCGTGGCCAGCCTCATGGATGCAGGCCTCATGGAAGGCCTCTGCGGTCTGCACGATCCGAACCGGAAGGCCGTGTAGAAGATCGGCAAACGCCATCGGACGCTGTTCAGAACGAGCCTTCCGCCGTGCGTCCCGGACCACCTGTTCGATCACAGCTCCGGAAGCGCCCTCCAGGCGAGATGCGATGTCGGTCAGATCGGCAGAGACACAGTCATCTCGGAGATGGTGGCGCAGAATTCCAATACGAGCGTCGAGGTCGGGCAGGGGGATTTTGACATGCTTTCCCAAACGCCCAGGCCGCACAATGGCTTTATCGATCTTTTCCGGGAGATTGGTCGCCCCGACCACCACCACGCCCTCACGCCCGTCTACGCCATCGAGGCATTCCAGGAAGGCGTTGATCACCTCGCGGGCATACTGCTCGTTCTTTCCTTCGAGCGTCTCTCGATCCCCAAAAGCATCGATCTCGTCGATGAAAAGGATGCTAGGAGCATTCACAATGGCTTCGTGGAAAGCTCTCCTCATGGCCTTCAACAGGTCATTCAGATAGCCAGCCGCTTGCCAGCGGGCGAGCGAGTGGATATGGATCGGAACCCTGCAGGTGCGAGCCAGAGCCTGTGCGAAGGTCGTCTTGCCTGTGCCGGTTGGGCCAGAGACCAGGACGCCGCGATCGACATCCGCCCATGGCAATCGCCCGGCCCGATAGCCATCGAGGTCCTTTGCAAGTTCGCGGCCCCAGACCGCGGCCTCCCCAAGTCCGTGTAGATCGTCCAAGCTCGGCATGGTCACCACGGCGGATCGCCTCTGAGGGCTCTTTGCGAGCTGGTCCTTCTTGACCCTCCTGAGGCTCTGCTGGATGTGCAGCCTGCTTCGACCTGGCTTGATCAACATACTTACCAAGGTGAGTGGCTCCCCCACAGCAGTGGCAAGAACTTCGTCAGTGAGCCCGCGAATTCCGGCTGCGCGGGAGGCTGCCTTAAGGGCCGATAAGTCAGGGATGGGGAGGGACAAGATCCCATCAGCTGCTAGGCGAAACGCCAGTGGAAAAGCGTCCTCGTCGAAGGCGAAGCCGATGACGTGATCATTTCCGGCCAACGTCTTGCCAAGCTCATTTTCGCGAGTTTGTCGAACGGACGCGTCACTGTTCCAACTCAGGATCTCCGGCCGGATGACGCGCTTCGCTCGATCTGGGTTGCGATAGAGCTTGCGCGCCGCCTCCTTGAAAGTCTCGCCATCGGCAGCATTGCGCAGGACGAAGCCAACAACGGAAACGCACCCGACCAGTACGTGATGCATACGGTTCTGGCGCAGGGAGCGGACTAGCAGTTGCCGCGCGACTGCCACGCCCACGTCAGTCGTGCGTTGAAGTGGAACCACGCGCGATCTCGAAAGGTTTCTCAGGTTCATTGCTGTCTCCGGAGTTCGACACGCTCAATGGAGACTTGGATCGGCGAAGGGACTTCCAAGCCGATACAAACGGGAGAACGTTCTCGCGTACCCAAGGACTGGCGAAATCACCCACAGAGTTGATGTGTGAATTTGTTTGTCGTCTTTGAGGATCGGGTGACCATTGACGACACCGGTGAGGCACAGATCGGGGCGCTGCGCCATTTCCCAGCAGTCCAAGATCGGCGCTTTGGCAAGTTGGGCCGCGCTGGGATTGTCTCCGCGCCGAATGCGCTCAAGGTCCTCTACCAGGCGACGTAGGCGCTCGATGTCGGGTTGAAGTTCTGGCACGGGGACGCGGCCGGCGACCAAATACGACATGACGTGCTCCATTGCTTCCGGACACACGAGGTGCGCTCGGTCAGGGTGGAAGGGGGAAAAGGGAAGGGATCAGCCGCGGAAGCGGGAGACTATGGTGCTGGGGCCAATGCGGGCGTCGTCGAGTTCGATCTCGATGAAGCGCTGCAGCGCCAGCGAAGCGATGACTGCTATCGCGTCATGCCCGCTCCGAACGGCCTCCAGGCAGCTTGCGAGCGGCAATGAGCCATTTTCTTCGAGGAGGGCGAGGATACGGACGCGATCGCCAAGCGATGCTCGGTAGCCAGCGTATTGGAGAAGATCACAAGCGTTCTCGAGCCTGATGCTGCCACGCAGCTCGGCTTCCTCGCGCTTTTCGTATTGGTAGCCCATCGCCTGAGCTGCTTCGCCGAGCCAGTCGGGAAGGGGCCGCTTCACAAGCGATGGATGGGCATCGAGCAGGTTTGCTCCCTCGGGCCGAGTCACCAAGAAATCTGGGACGTGGTAGTGGCTCCGGCGGCTCAGAACCAGCGGCAGGCACGTCCATGATGTCACCGATGGATCGACGTCGAGCAAACAACCCACGTCGCGCGCTAATCGCGTCCGAAAGATCGCAGGCCCGATGCACCGCATCGTGCTCTTTGGAGCAAAGAAGAGAGCCGCTGCCTCATCACGGGTGCGCTGAAGAAGCTTCGAGAGTTGATGCTGTTGGTGTTCAGAGCGCTGAGGTCTGGACATGATACGCTAGTCCCCCAAACAAATTGGGCGGTATCCGCGATACCTTCAAAGGCGAGGCGTCGTGGGTATCAGCGTATGCAAGAAAGGCGCGGCTTAGCCGTGCGTTGGACACGCTTTCCGAGCATCTGGTGTTTGGTGACCGCGCTTGACATGAAGAGAACAAATAGCGAACTTTGCGCCGATGTCAACGGGGAATCTTTTGGCCAAGCTTTTCCCCGGAAATGATCAATGGGCCACTATGCAAAGGTGGACTGATGTCAGAGTCTGCTGAAGTCGATTTCAGTTTGCGATGATCTTCAATCGCTTGGCGTGGGATTGCTACACCGTTTTGGTAGCCGGGAAACATTATGGCTGATCCGATCACTCTAACGACACTCCTTCTGGCAGGTGCTGCCGCGGCAGGCACAGAACTGGTCAAAGAAGGTACTAAGGACGCCTACCGCAATCTCAAGGACAAGGTAGGTGAACTCTTTGGCCCGCGGGCGACCAAGGCGCTAGCCAAGCTCGAAGATCCCGCTACGCAAGAGCAAGGTAAGAACGACCTTGAGGTTTATGTTGGTGGCACCCTTGAGGCCGACGAAGCATCCCAGATCGAGCCATTTGTGAAGGCTCTGGTTCACGCCCTCAAGGAGGACGTCGCTGGATCATCCGCAGCCCACGCTCGTGTCGGTCTGGACATCGTTGCTGGAGGAAGTGCTTTCATTCGCGAGATTCACAACGCTAGCGAAATCGTGGTGAAGGTGAAGGCTGATAAAGACGTCACGATCGAAGGCATTCGGATGAATCCTGGGAAAGACCCGGGAAAATAACCGGCGCGCTTTCCGGTCCGAACAGCGCGCCGGTTACCTATACGGATCAATCCAGCCGCGTTCAGATCAACGCAAGCGCTGGAGAAGGCGTTCACATAACAAATAACTTTGGCGCTGACGTTGGCCAGATTGAGGCCATAGCGCATCGTATTGCTGCGATCTACAGCCAAAGACCACAAGTTTCACCTGAACTAGATAGCGCCACGGTTCCTGCTCACGAACAGTATCTCTCCGATCAACTCGATCGCCTGAGAGACAATGCCAAGAACTCCGATCCGAAAAGCAACTTGCGGGTTTTTCAGAGCTTCCTCGATAGCTTGCCTACTGATGCAAGTCCGACAATTCGTTTTCGGGCAAAGGCGAACATCGGCATTCAGCACCTTGATCAAGGTGATGCGGAGCAAGCCATCAAATGGTTACTTGAAGCCTATGAAGAGGCTCCTGAAGATCGTAGGGCGATCGCGAACCGCGCATTGGCGCTGTGGCTCGCTGGAGACGCGGAGGAAGCGTATAAATTCGGAAGGGAAAGGCTCGCTGCCGATCCAGAGAACGATACTCTCGCATCCTATCTACCTCAGATTGCTGCAAGCGTTCCGAGTGTAACCGACGGGCTCGAAGGAATCCCAGATGCTCTCCGATACAAAGAGCCAATAGAGGTCGCTGAAGCCGTCTTTCTGCGCGCTCGCAACCAGTGTCCAGCTTGGTGGAACTGGACCCGTTCTGCCTTGGAACGACATCCTGAGTCTAAGCACCTGCAGGTCATGGTTGCCGCCTCCTACGTTGAGGAGATTCTGCGGGACGAGACCGCCCAACGCACCCAAATCTATCGCGACGATCAACGCGAGCAGCTAAGGCACGCTGCAGAGGTCCTCGACGCAGATTGGCAAGCAAAGCCCTGGCGTCTGAAGAGCCGTCTCGATGATGCGCCACAGACGTTAGCAAACGCGATGATCGCGTATCGGCTTCTTCATGATCGAGAGAAGGCTATCGCTCTAGCAGAGCGCATAGCCGATGAGGCAATTACCTATCCCGATATCATTCGGAATGCGGTTATGATTGCTATGAGCTTCGATCAGATGAAGCTCGCGTCACGGCTGATCTCATTGACGCCTGAGGATCCCGAGCTGGCTTTCCACGCGGGGATTATCGCAGTGGGAAACAACGAATGGGGCCGGGCAGCTGATCTTTTCAAAAAGGCAGCTGTTCCAGATGTTGAGAAGCGTGTTGTAGAGACCGCAATTGCGCTTGCGCCGATCATGGAGAGTGGACGGCCTGTCGACGGAAGTGCAATCGATCCATCCCCGATCGCGAGGCTCATCGAAGGCAATCGAGACAATCCGCGCGGCCTGACCCTCATCGCGCAAGTTGCGAAACACCTTGGTCTTGATGATCTGTCAAAGGTCGCCTTCGAAGCGGCCGTCGGTGCCGTACAGAACGACTACCACATTGCAACAAGGCTGATGCTAGCCAGCTTTGCCGAGAAGTCGCAGGCCCCCACGAGCGTCATTGATCTTTTAGACGGGCTTCTTCCAACAGAAGGGTTTGAACGCGACTATGAGCGACTGGCGGTCGCTCACGCGAATGAATACCCCCATCGTCAGAGAAACATCGCCTTCTTTGACAAACTCCCTCCCAAATTGCGCAACATCGATATCATCAAGCAAGCGCACGCCAGTGTGCTGGTCGATGTAGGTCGACTGCCCGAAGCGATTAAGGTCCTTCGCAGTCTCCATGTTAAAGATCCAACGAATGTCTTTGTCGTTCTGCGGCTGATGCAAGCTCTCGTTCGTTCGAATGACAAAGCGGGTGCTCTCGCATTGTCGAACGCAGTCGATTTGCCAAGTCTGGTAGGCCCGCCAGAATTTATAATGGCAATCGCACAGCAAGTGTCCATGAACGGACATCCAGAGCGAGCATATCCGGTTGCCTATGACCTCGTTCGCGGAAACTCTGAAAACGCAAGCGTGGTTCTTGGCTATGCCGGGTTGGGCATGATGCTTGAATCAAACCCGATGTTCGAAGCCGCATCTGTAAGCGTCGGAACTCATCTATCGATAAAGGCTTCCGATGGTCAGCAGCAGGATTTTGTCATTGATGAGGGTGGCGATTTCTTCGGAATAAGGGTGCTTTCGCCAACTTCTGGAATAGCGCCGCGCTTTCTAGGGCTGACCAGGGGGCAAACGGTCGAACTTGAAAGACCCGGGGTGGGCTCCTCGCTGGTTTGGACAGTGATTGAGGTACGTAGCAAATACCTCCATCTCCATCATAGGGTTTTGGAGGAGTTTGAGACTCGTTTTCCAGACAATCCAGGGCTCGTCCGCTTCAATGCAGCCGAAGGAAACGTAGAGGCCGTCCTGGACGTCATCCGGCGGCGCGCAGAGCAAAATGCCAATCGAGTCCGCCTATACAGGGAGAACTCAATCCCGCTTGCTATCGCTGCTCGCGGGCAGGGTGGTGGGGTCGTTGGCTTTGCTCAGTACGTTCTGCAACTTGGAGGCCAGATTGTCACCTGCAGCGGCGACAAGGAAGAGCTCACAAATGCTGTGCAGTTGACAAAGCGTCACCGAGGAAAGGGGGCGGTTCTTGACCCATACACTGCGTGGGTAGCAGCCGATACGGGAGCGCTTCCGGCTCTCAAGACGTTCTTCGGGGGTCTACAGACACCAAACGCCACAATTGGAATGATTGAGCGAATGCTCGAACGTGCGGAGGAAGGCCGAGGAAAACAGCAGATGACCGTCGAGTATCGCGACGGGATTTTCTATCGTGACGAGATTTCAGACGAATTTCGGGATAGGCAGATCGCTCATTTTGAGCGGATCCGGAAATTAATCGATGAGAACTGCGAAGTGATCTCAGTGATTATGCCTGATAGGCTTTCGGAGAATGCAGAGCTGCTTCTCAAGGTGGGCGGAAGTCGCTTTCTGGATGCTGCTCTTCTCGCCGCGGACTCCACGTCTGTCCTTATTTCCGATGATATGCGATACCGTCAAATTGCATCGTTTGCCATTGGTTGTGACGGCGTTTGGCTTCAGGCTGCTCTTGCGGCCGCCTGCGAAATGAATCAGCTGCGTCCGTCAGATTACGCAAGTTGCGTCGTTGGCCTGGCAACATATGGACACGGGCATCTATCTGTTACCAGTGCATTGCTATTTTTGATCGCTCTACAAGACCAAAGCGGACTTCCAAACCTCAAGTCCGTTCTAACGATGTTCGCTGGTCCAAACGCGGATATGCAGTCTCATATGTTAGTATTCGAAGAATTCCTGGAATTCTTGTGGCCGCCCACCTCACTTCTTCCGCAACCTAGGGCCGAAGCAGCGACCGGCCTTGGGCTTTCTGCTCTCCTGAAACATCGGAAAGACGACTGGATCCCGATCTTGAGGGCCGTAATCTCTTGGTGTCGGAGGGACCCCGGGCTGCGGAATTACATGATCCAATGGCTTTTTGGCCACTTTATCAAGGCCGAGGACCTTTCGCCAAAGACACCTGTGACATCTGATTTAAAAAAGAAGGTGCGAAAGAGGAAAAGGTGATCCAGATGTGTCTAGACCTTCTAAAGATGCGCAATAACAACACTCACCATCCTCTCTCTGCGGAAAGAATGAGATTCTGGAAGCGTGACCAATTCGGAAGCCGACTGCGCATGGACCTTCCGCTTCGGCGGACAGACTCAAGGGCGAGGACGATATTCGGCCGCCTGTAGAGGGCGATAGCTCGACTGGCAGCATCTGGCGAACCTGACGAACTTGACGACCCTGCAGTTCGATGCGATGTCGAGTGATGGAGGTCCGTCATGGCCCAAACGAGGGAACGAGATCGCGCGGCCAGCGCAACGAAGAAGAAGCGTGTCGACCCGGGTGGGAAAAAAGGCGATGTCCCTATCGGTGCCCTTAGAGGGGAGCTAAAGACCTCCGCGAAGACGAACCCGAGATCGGTTGAAAAGCTGGCAATACTCGAATTTCTGAAAGGGTACACGGATGGGGTGGAAAAGGCCAAGAAGGCCAGGCGGCCTGTTCGCTTCACGGTGGAGGTGTCGCCAGATGGCAGCGTAAGAGCGATCGCTTTCTCCGCCGCGCTTCCGCCACGCAATGTTTCGGCGTTAGAAGCCTCGCTGACAGCTGCTCGAGAGCGTGGAGCGGTCAAGATCGCCGAGATCCTGAAGGGTGAAGACATGCTGACCGCAACTCAGTTTGGTTCGCTCATCGGGGTCTCCCACGAGACAGTCAACGTAAAGCGGCGGCGAGGGGAAGTTCTTGGGCTGCAAGGGGCGACGCGATCGGTGCGATACCCGAGCTGGCAGGTCACCGACGACGGAAGGCTGTTGCCAGGCTTGCCTAAGTTGTTTGAGTTGCTAGGAGGACAGCCGTGGACGGTCTATCGGTTTTTGACAGCCGGGCATCCCGAAATTGGCGGAAAGAGCGCCTTAGAGACGATGAAGTCGGGGAGACATGACGTCGTATTTGCGGCAGCTGCCAATCAAATGAGTGGCAACTTCTCTTGAGACTACTTGACCTCTAAAATAAACGTCAGCGAGGCTTGGGGGCCGAGAGACTTACCACCTTCATAGTCGTCGAACTGGCACCGCCGGTTTAGTGGACCAGAGATCTAATCCAAGCCCTCCGGATAATTGGGGCGCTTGATGAGGGCGGACAGACTCTTCTCCGCGTCTTCGTTTGTTTGCTCGAGGACCAGAATGATGTCTGCCTGGTTCGGCAGGCGAACTCGCTGTGGTCCATCCGATACGACGGCCGCAAACAATTTGCGCGGGTTCGCGACCGCTTCGGCTTCGGTCCACATGTGCTGGCGCGGTCTTTTCAAGCGTTCAACCCTCGAATCCACTCAGATTAGAGCGTCTTAGGATTTCCCGAAAGGATTCGTTGGATAAGCGGCGCTCTTCCATCCTCATCCGAGACTAGAACATGGAAGGACTGGGCGGGTTAGGGTTCGTTAACCATTTCTCAAGCCGTACTAGAAGATGGTATTCTGGAACCGAGATTCGCGTTCCGTATGACCCTTTACCTCCTCGATACCAATGTGCTGTCGAACCTTTCCAAGCCTCGTCCTTCGCCATCGGTGTTGAACTGGTGTCATCGTCTGCGGCCACGAAACTGGTGCATCGCTCAGTGCACGATCATTGAGATCCGGAGGGGGATCAAGATCCTCGCTTTGAAAGGCGAGCGAGCAAGGGCAGACGCTCTTAGCGACTGGTTCGATAACCTGATGGCGATGCGACCACGCATCATTGCACTCAACGACCACATCATCGATGTGTTCACTGATCTATCATTAGTACCAGAGCTACAGAATGTGTTCGCGCCTAATCCGGGTAAGTATCCCGCTAGAGTTGGGCGTGACCTCGAAATTGCGGCGACTGCCATCGTTGTGAACGCGATAGTAGTGACTGTTAACGTCTCCGACTTCTTAGCGATTAACGATCACGTACGGTTGCCAGGACTGTTTAATCCCGACACGGACCAATGGCTTGTTCGCCCAAGGAGGCGGGAGACTGAAGCGGTCGGGGAGGAGGGGCATTGGGATATGCACCGACGTTTGAGTGCCAAAATTCTGAAGCATTGAGTTGACCACTGAAAGGGCAAAGCAGACATTGCTGATGTCGCATCACGCCACCAAGTTTATGGTGCACGGCCTAGCGGTGTGCCCAGGCGACTAATTGCAGTGGCAAAGTGGCCGGAGCCGGCGTGTTCGACTACATCGAGCGGATTAAAACGACAAGGCGCCACTTGGTGCCTGCTATCTGATCTTATTGAAATCGAGCGACAGCTGGGATTTGTTTAACTGGACTTTCGCTCGATCCGGCAGCAGCTGAATGATGTGAGTCACAGGCGATGTTCTGTACATTTCTCAAACGGCGCCGAGCGGCGTGGGAGCTGGCAGAACTGGACGCCGATGCTCTTATGGAGGGCTACGGTTGAAGGCCGCCATCAACACCGCTTTCCCGATCATCGCTGCGCCACCGTTGAAACGAAGCTCGGAAGTAGCTGCAGACGATGGCGTTTAGTGAAGTGGCGTTGATAGCATGGGCACCTCGGTCCGTCGATCATGCTTTGATGCGAGCCAACTCCTTGTCCACTAGGTCGCAAAGCTGCTGAATTTCGCGATCGGCGGCTTCGCCACGTGAGAAACTGGAGACGGATTCACCAACCGTAAAAGCCCGAAGATAGTCCGGTCGCATGCGAATGATCGGAGCCACCTGCTCGCCAAATGTCTCCAACTCATGTTCGATCTGATCTCCCTCAAGCAAATGGATATCGATCCGATTGGGGACGATAATTGCGGCAAGGGGCGCCTTACGTCGCCGCCGCACGGCGCCGATCACGCGAATCGTTTCATCGACCCCCTCTATGTCGAGACCCGAAGCTGTGCACGGAACGAGCACGATGTCGGCGATCGCCACCGAAGCGCCCAATTGGCGCGCGCTAGGCGCTGTATCAATTATGATCGTATCGGCCGGTAAGCGCCGTATGTCCTGAGCCCAAATCTTGAGCGGGATCTGCTCCAGATTCATCTCGTAGACGGGGAATTCGAGATTATCCATCATCGCCCAGATCGAAGCCGAGCGCTGTGGGTCGCTGTCCACTAGCGCTACCTCGCGCTCTCGTCGGCTCAATTCACCGGCGATATTTATGGCGATTGTCGTCTTGCCGACACCACCCTTCTGTTGCGCTACGACGATGATCGGCATTCCTACGCTTGACCTGAGTATATTCACAAAGTCATCAACAGTTAGACGTGTGGCGTAGTCACCTGATACCATCGAGCAATGCAGTGTCGTCGTCCGGGGCGATGCGACTTATCGACGAGCAGTGCCATGTAGTTCCTCTATGTGTTTAATGCGAATGTTCGTATTTGCTCATCCGGCATTGGGTAGGTCGTTAGACCACATAGTAATCGGCGTACTTGCAATTCGGTCGCGAACATAATTGCTGATGGATCGGCTGCCAATATTGACAAAATGTTGCTGCGTTCGCTAACATTTTATTAACGGAGATTCCGTCGTGCGGCTGCTACGTGCCGTTCGCGTCGAGCGAAGGTATTGACTAATGTATCTTACCAAGACGGATTTGCACGATAACTACCTGGGTGGTCTGGATCAGGCGACCCGCGATGCTGTCATCAATCAATTGGTCGCCGACAGTGTCTATACGGGCGGCGTCGAAGACGGCACGAAAGCTTATGTGTACAACACAATTTTACCGCAGAATCCGCCTGGATCGGTTTTGCTTCTCCAGGGAAACCTGAACGTAGTCACCACCGACAACCCGGTGTTGAGGGTGGTCGCGCTCGACAATTCAGCTCCCGGTGCTGACCTTGTTGTCAAAGGCTCGAATAGTGTTTTTGTCGCGCTCGGCAGTGGCGGCGACTCTGTAAGATTGAGGGGGACGGGCTCTGATACCGTCCTCGGAGGCTCGGGCAATGACACGATTGATGGAAGCCTGAATACGGGAGCCCAGAATCTGTCGGGCGGTGCAGGCAACGATAAGATTACCGCTGGATCCGGGAGCGCGACACTTATCGGTGGCGAGGGCAGTGACACGCTGATTGCCGGAAGCGGCGCTAACCAAAGGCTATATGGTGACTCAGGGGCGGACAGCCTTCTGGCAGGAGGCGGGGCTGGACAATCGCTTTATGGCGGCGATGGGAATGACACGTTGCGGGCTGGCAATGGGGCAGATCAGTTGCTCGATGGCGGCCTCGGTAACGACAGTCTCGTTGGGGGAACGGGTTTTGGCCAGTCAATCTACGGCGGTGATGGCAATGATACGTTGCGGGCCGGCAATGGGGCAGATCAGTTGCTCGATGGCGGCCTCGGCAACGACAGTCTCGTTGGGGGAGCGGGCTTTGGCCAATCGATCTACGGTGGCGGTGGCAACGACACGCTCCGGGCAGGTATCGGTGGAGCCCAGTATCTGAACGGTGGAGAGGGCGACAACGTCTTCTACGGTGGAGCTGGTGATACGCTGGTCGGCGGCGGCAGCGGCTCCAATACCTTTTATCTCGGGAACGGCGGAGGTGGCGCCGAGAGTATTCTTGGCGGCAGCGGTGCTGATACGTTTTACGTCGATGCCGATATCACTGCCCCTGGGCAGAGCGGAGTGGAGACCATCAGCGGTGGCGCTGGAAATGACACGATTCGATTCTCAGGGCGGAGCTATGACGAGGATGTGTACGGTATCTCAACGGATCCCGCGACCGGAGTTACCACTCTGATCTTCAATGGCACCAATAATCCGGATGGATCGGTGAATCCGGGTGAGACCTTCACCATTACGGGTGTCGAGCAGCTGGTGTTCAGCGATGGGACGCGGAACATCTTGACCTGATAATATTCGCGACGGCAGCAGAAGCCGCATGCTGCGCAACTCGCGATGTCCCACCACCTCGTGGTAGTGCGTGCAACGAACGACACCGCAGTGGCGTTGGAGAATTGTGGAACGCATATTTTGCGATTGATATCATCAGATGATCACGTCCGCACGCCTATTGATCAGCTGATCTCAGTGAAAATCTGCGCCGTGATCACATGCAGTAAGTTTCGATCAAGTTGAGGTGCTGATCCGTCGGAAGGGAGCCGCAGCTCGGAGAAACGAGAGGCTCGATTGGAGTCGTCAGTACGAAACTCTGGAGCAATCGTGCGCTTCGGCAGCGCGGCCTCCGGCTGCGGATGTGCCCGAATGCCTGGCTCCAGGCTGATGACCTGAAGAGCGGCAATTGCCGTCCCGCCCGGAGAAGCCATGACCACGATTGGTAGCGATATCGATCCGATGATGAGCGACGGCCCGCAGGACTCCGCGCTCGCGTGTCTGGTGATCGTGGCTCGTCAACATGGTATCCATCTCACCACCTCGCAGCTTGTGCACGACAACGTATTGGACGGCAGCGAGGTGTCGACGAGCGATCTGGTTCGTTGCGCAGACGGTGCCGGCCTGACGGCAAAGTCCGTGGTGCTCGATTGGGAGGGCTTGCAACACCTGAAGAAGGCCTTGCCCGCCATTGTCAGGCTGACCAATGGCGCCTGTATGGTGTTGCTACGGCTCGAAGGCGACGATGAGAGCCCCCGAGTCGTACTGCGCGATCCGAATGCTGGCGAGGATGCTCTCCTCACGGTCGACCGTTACAGGTTCGAGGATGCTGCAACGGGAGAGATTATCCTCGTCAAACGGAATTACGATATCGCAGACGAAGGACAGCCCTTCAGCATTGGTCTCATTACGGCGCTTATCTTCCGCGAGCGCCGGATTGCCCGCGATATTGCGATCTGCGCTCTGATCCTCGGCCTTTTGGCACTGACGCCGATCATGTTCTGGCGGCTGATGTCCGACAAGGTCATCATCTACAAGGCCTACAACACCTATGCGGTGCTTTGTATGGCGCTTCTGGTTCTGACGATATTTGAGACCGCGTTCTACTACCTTCGGCAATCGATGGTGCACTTCCTGACGACCAGGCTGGACGTCAAGCTATCGACCTACATGTTTGAAAAGGTACTGAACCTGCCGATGGACTATTTCGAGAGGACCGCGGTGGGCCTCGTCTCGCGCGACATGCGGGAGATCTTCAAGATCAGAACATTCCTCGTCGGCCAAATGTTTGGAACCATTCTGGATTCGACGATCCTCATTTTCTTTCTCCCGGTGATGTTCTTCTTCAGTCCGGTGATGAGCTTGACGGTGCTCGCCTTTGCCGCGGCGATGGTTGGAATCCTGGTTCTCATGCTCCCGGCTTATCGCAGGAAGTCGAACGCCGTCATCAAGGCGGAAGGCGAGCAGGGCGCATTTCTGATTCAGACCCTGAATGGCATCCGGACGGTCAAGTCGCTCGCGCTCGATGCGCGCCAGCGCCATCAATGGGACGTTCTTGTGGCCAGAACCGCAAAGGCCCGGGTGGCGGAAGGTATGATGGGAACCCTGATCGCTACGATGATCAGGCCGCTGGAGCGGCTGGCCGTCAGTGTGCCTTACGCGCTCGGCGTCTATCTTGCGATGTCCAGCAACGATCCGATGGCGATTGGGTCGTTGTTCGCCTTCCTGATGCTGTCGCAGCGGGTGACCGCGCCGCTGATGCAGATGGCACAACTCAGCCAGCAATACGACGAAGCAAGGACTGCGGTTGCTGTTGTCGGAGGGCTTGTCAATCAGAGGCCCGAAGAAGGACGGTCAGGACACGGCGTGCAGACACCACTGCGCGGCGAGGTCCAATTCTCCAACGTCGTGTTCAAGTACAAGGGAGCTGTCAGGCCGGCCCTGAACCAAGTTTCGTTCGAGATCCCGGTCGGGGGCACGCTGGGGGTCATGGGCAAAAGTGGATCCGGTAAGACAACAATTACCCGGTTGTTGCAGCGGTTGCATTCGGACTACGAGGGGCTGATCAAAATCGACGGAATCGACGTCCGCGAGTACGACGTCGACCACTTGCGACGAAACATTGGCGTGGTTCTGCAGGAGAATTTCCTGTTTTCCGGCACGATCCGCGAGAACATCACGGCCGCCAAGCCAGACGCGACATTCGAAGATATCGTCCGCGCGGCGAGAATGGCGGGAGCCGAGGAATTTATCGACAAGCTGCCGCGCGGCTACGAGACATTCATCTACGAGGGATCGCCGAACCTGTCCGGTGGTCAGCGTCAGCGGCTGGCGATCGCCCGCTCACTGATAGCGGATCCGCCCATTCTCATTCTCGACGAAGCGACCAGTGCGCTCGACGCCGAGAGCGAGTCGATCGTGAACGAAAACATCTCCAGAATCGCTCATGGAAGGACGATGATCATCATTTCGCACCGGCTGTCCTCGCTGATCAAAGCTGATACGATCCTTGTCCTCGATCAGGGCCAGGTCAACGACCTCGGTCGACACGAAGAGCTACTTGAGCGAAACGAGATCTACAGCGGGTTGTGGCATCAGCAGAACGGACACCTCGACGCGCGGCCACGGCTGCGTAGGTCGGAATTCAGGAGCCCGACCCTTGTCTCATGACTCGCAGAGCCAGCGTGCGCTGACGACGGTTCGGCAGTTTCAATCCGAAACCGACGCTATCCGCGAGGAGACCGAGCCCCTGGCGGCACGGATGACGATCTTCGTCCTCTCGGCGTTTCTAGTGGCCGGCCTGTTCTTGACGTTCGTCAGTAGTGTCGATCGGATGGTCACGAGCCAAGGTGGCAAGGTCGTGCCGGTCGGCCAAGTGAACGTGTTCCAGGCGCTGGATCCGTCGATCATCAAGAGCATCGATGTCCGTGAAGGTGACAAGGTCGAGAAAGGAAAGACCCTCGCGACGCTCGACCCGACCTTCGCTGTGGCGGAGGTCAAGCAGACCAAGCAGATGATCGCCAGTCTCGAGGCCCAGGTGATCCGCGATCAGACCGAACTCGATGGGAGTGTACTATCTTTTCCGGAAAGCTGGGACGACGATTTCAAGGTCTACGCCGGGCTCCAGAAGGTGTTGTACACGCAAAGAATGGCGCAATACGCGGCGCAATTGTCGAGTTTCGACGCTAAGATGCGCCAGACCGAAGCGACGATCCTGCGACTCCAGAAGGACGACGAGCGGTATGGACAGCGGGACGAGATTGCACAGAAAATCGAAGGCATGCGGAGCTCCCTGGCGGCGAGCGGTTCAGGTTCACAGTTGAACCTTCTGTTATCCCAGGATGCACGGCTGGAGTTGCTACGAAACCTGGATAGCACGCACAACAGCCTGGTGGAGGCCCGGCATACACTGGAAACGATCGCAGCGGACAAGAATGCTTTTATCGAGCAATGGAAAGCTCAGTTGAGCCAGGATCTCGTCGCGACCAGGAATAAATTAGACGACACGCGATCGTCCTACGAAAAGGCGCTGAAGCATCAGGACCTCGTAAGACTCAGCGCCATGGAGCCCTCTGTCGTTCTGACAATCGCCAAGCTTTCGGTTGGATCGGTGCTCAAGCAGGGCGATCCATTCATCACGCTAATGCCGCTGGATTCCCCCTTGGAGGCGGAAATCTCAATCTCATCCAGAGACATCGGCTTCGTGAGAGCTGGCGACCGGTGCGTGCTCAGTATTGATGCCTTCAACGCCGCCGAACACGGAACGGCAGAGGGTAAGGTCCGTTGGATCAGCGGTGGCGCGTTCACAACTGACCAGGACGGCAAGCCGGTGGATGCGTATTACAAGGCGCGTTGCTCGATTGACGAAACCAACTTCGTCGGAGTGCCGGCCAGTCTAAGGTTGATTCCCGGAATGACGCTGACCGCCGACATCAATGTTGGCCGGCGGTCGGTGGCGATGTACCTGTTGGCCGGTGTGATCCGCGGCGCCAGCACGTCGATGCGAGAGCCGTAAACGGGGATTTTGTGGTGGGGCTCGAGTCTCTGCGCTCCTGGCTCGGCCGGATTCGCCGCTACGGTCGGAAACGCCATCCGGAGTCGGTCGAGGCGCTGCGGCTTGCGGCGGAGGCTAGTGATGCCGGCGCGATGTTCCGCTTAGGCATGCTGTACCTCGGTGGGAAGGGCGTGATGCGCAGCATCGCCGATGGCGCGGTGTGGCTGGAGCGCGCTGCGGAGTGCGGCGTGGTCTCGGCTCAGTTTGAGCTCGGTATGATCTATCTCGAAGGGGCGAGGGCGCAGCCCTGGCCAGGCACTCCCGCGGCGTGGCGATCGGCGGCGGCGACGCGCAATCCGGCGAGTACGACCGCGATCTGCGAGGTGCTGTTTCCAAACGGTCTCGAGGTTCAGCAGGATCTTTCCAAGGCGCTGCATTGGATCAGTCAAGCAGCGCAGGCCGGCCACGCGGAGGCACAACTTGCGCTCGGCAATATGTGCCGCTACGGCCGTGGCTGCGAGCAGGACCACGCCAAGGCGCAGGCATGGCTGCTACATGCCGCAGGCCAGGGATTGTGCAGCGCCGAGTTTGCGCTGGGCGATATCTATTTCCAGGGACTGGGTGTTGAGCAGGATTGCGATCAGGCCGCTGGGTGGTACGAGCGCGCGGCGGACAAGGGCGATCCCCGGGCGCAGGTCGCGCTCGGTTTCCTGTATCTGACCGGCCGCGGTCGGCTCGAGGATCATGGCGCGGCGGCAGCGTTGTTTCTCAAGGCCGCGGCGCAGAACGAGGTCCGCGCATTGTATCACGTTGGCCTGCTATTCCAGGCGGGGGACGGCCTGCCGTTCGACATCGACCGCGCCGAGACCTTCTTTAGGAGGGCGGCGAAGAAGGACCATCTACCGGCCATTCTGGCGCTTGCCGACCTGTATGCGCGTGGGCGGAACGTTCAGCCAAACTTGCGTGAAGCTGCCTATTGGTATCATCGAGCCGCCGAGCTCGGCGACGTCCAGGCGCAATATTTGACCGGGCGCTTCTTCGCGACGGGCACTGGCGCAGCGCCCAATTTACGTGAAGCCGCCAGATGGTTTCAGCGCGCTGCGGAGCACGGGCACGCCGCGGCGGCTTACAGCATCGCAATGATGTATCGCGAAGGCGCCGGCGTTGCGCAAGATATCTGCCGGGCGATTGACTGGTTTGAGCGATCGGCGGCAGCGGGCATCAGCGCTGCGCAGGTACAACTCGGGCGGCTGTATTTGGCCGGCGAGGGAGTGGCGCGTGATTCGGTGCGCGGGGCCGACTGGCTTGAGCGGGCCGCGGCCGGCGGCGAGCCCGAGGCTTGTACCGCTCTTGCCCTGTTTCTGTTGCAGGCGGGTGACGGTACCGATTGGTCGCGCCCCCGTGAACTCCTGCAGGGTGCGGTCGAGAAGGGGCATGCCGCCGCGGCAATGCTGCTCGGCGATGTGTATTTCGGCAAATTCAAAGTCCCAGTCGATCATGCCAGCGGCCTCGGGTGGTACCGCAAGGCAGCCGATGCAGGGCATGCGGACGCGCAGTTTGCGATCGGAATGGCGCATCTGCGCGACGGCGGCGCGCGCGACCAGGCCGAGGCGGCGGCGTCCTGGATCGAGAAGGCGGCGCTTGGGAACCACGCCGACGCGCAGTTTCAGCTGGCGGTGATGTACTGCACTGGGCAGGGCGTGTTTCAGGATCTGCCGCGGGCGGTCGCGTGGTACGAGCGCGCCGCCGAGCTTGGCCATGTCGTTGCTCAGTTCAATCTTGCCGTGATGTTGAACAAGGGGCAGGGCTGCGATCCGGACCCGGTGAAGGCGATCGGCTGGATGGAGATGGCAGCCGAGCGCGGCATGCCGGAAGCGCAGGTAGCGCTTGGCGATCTGCTGCGCGCCGGGCGTGGTCGGACGGTCGATGTTGGCGGTGCCAGGCATTGGTACCAGGAGGCGGTCCGCCAGGGGAGCGACGTCGCTAAGGCGCGGCTTGAGGCGATTGGGGTGGTCGGGCGCGTGGTCGAACCGGATCCCGAATGAAGTGGCGTTAGCTCGTCATGTCGAGACCAGCTTGGGCGAGCTGGCGTTCTATTGCCATGCGGTCTGCCCGCTCCATCAGCGCCACCGCCCACAGGTCGAACCGGTCCGATTTCGCGAGCACGACCGGGAAACCGGCATCGATCAGGCCTTGGCCAAGTGAATCGCGGGTAAATGCCGTTTTGTGCGCCATATGGATCTGGCCGGCGGCGATCGAACTGGAGTGCCCGTAGAACATGTCGTGCGCGGTAATCGGCCCGGCAGGCGAATGATAGACGACGTGATCCATGCCGTATCGCGCCGCAAGGCCCGCTGCGACCTCGATGTCGGGCGAGGTGATCACCGCAAAGCCATTCGGCTTCAGGATCGAGCGGAGCTGGAGCAGCGCGGTCCGCACTTCGTGTCGGAATAGATGCTCCAACACGTGGGATGCCCAGACCGCGTCGATCGAATCGGGCTCAAACAGCGCGCCGACATTGTCGAGCGAGCCGACCACGTCGGGCCGCACACCCGGTTCGATGTCGAGGCGCAGTTCGTTCCAATCCGAGGATGGAAACATCTTCTGCAGCCGTGTCGACGCATGCGCGCCGGAGCCGATGTTGAGCACCAGCCGAGCGGCGGATGGACTCCGGCGGAAGATATCGGGCGGAGTGGTCTTTGGGGTGTCGTGCATCAGGGTCTCGGTCAAATCATATCCGGGGGAGAACCAGAAGATGCCGCCGGCTATCGCACCAGATGTGCAGTTAGTGTACAGAGCCTTTCTACATGATACCAGCGACGCACTGGCTCGTTGTGATTTGTGCGTAGTCGGGTGTCGATAATAATGTCGACGCGCAGAGTTTCGCCAAAATATCTGGTAACCGTGTAGCAGGTTGCAATGCGATGGTCGGGCTTGTATGCGACGCCTGTTTCTGGTTCGAACGTAGCATTAGCTCGTCCACAACGGACTGGCATCGTATCATTTGGATCATGCGTAGCGGACGCGACCCCGGTCAAACGCTGTCTCGTCCTTGTTTACTCCGGCCGTGGCTCGGCGGATGCCACGTCGATGGTGGGCGTCGGGGGAGTTTGATGGTGTTGAGGGGGCAAATCGAAGCGGTCACATCCTCCGGATACGTCACTGGATGGGCTTGCAACTTGCGGCGGCCCTGCGTCGCCCGCCTGGTGACCATCCTCAATGACGCCGGCCGGGAATGTGGCCACGGTTTTGCGAATTATTATCGTCCTGATCTCGTCTCCGCGAAGATCGGTACCGGCTGGCACGGCTTCCGGGTTCGCGTCGAGCCGTTCGCAACTGAACGATCACCGCCGCTGACACTGGTCGATCGCTTTGCTGATCAGCAGCTCTGCACGGTCGAGCCGCTTGAGGTCGGCGACGACGTTGTCGTCGAGATCGAATCGTTCGAGCAGTTGGTCGCGATCGATCCCACCGTGGTCGGCTCGGTCGACGAACTCGCCGGTTGCGAACGGGTGTTCGACAGCGTCATCGGCCGCGATGGCGTCGAGGCCTATGTCAAGCGCGCTTACGTCTACGTGTTGGGGCGCGCCGTGGATGCCGGCGGGCTGGCGCTCTATAGTCGGAAGCTGCGCCGGCGCGAAATCACCCCGTTTGGCCTGATCCAGATCCTGTCGAGCAGCGACGAATTCCAGTCCCGCCCGCGGCTGTTGACCTCGCCGAGCGCGACGGGCTTCCCATTCGGATGAGTGCGCGCCGATGTTCTACGACCACGGAGTGCTGATCTCGGTTCCGGCGGCGGATCTCGCCGGGGTACATATGGACGGCTCGGTGGTCGAGACCGGCGCGCTGTTCGACCTCGATCTGCCGCGCGACCTCAAATTCGCGATCCGGGCCATCCATGATCTATGCGAGGGGGAGGGGCTGCCGTCCTACCTGATCGCCCGCCCTGAGATCTTCATCAACGAACCGGCGCTGCGCTGGATGTCCGATCGGGTCGGGCGGATCCGCGACCATGTCTGCATCAGCGACGGCCGCGCCGTCCGGGTGATCCCGCGCTTCAACAATCACGTGCTGTTCTTCCGGCTCGGCGCCGCACGCAATTTCGAATGGGTCCGCAACCTGCAGAAGCGCTGCCCGGAGCTGATCCAGGGCCTCGGCTGCCAGATCAATTCGGTGCTGCCATTCCGCGCCAGCGAGGCGCTGATCCCGGTGGCGCTGCAGCCGCTCGCCTGCCCGGACTACGCGCCGAGCTTCTATCGGTTCTGCCTCAGCCGCTACGGCCCGGAGCATAGTGCGCGGCTGACGCTCGGTGCCGGCCTGTCCGCCGCCGAGCCGCTGCGCGGCTGCGCCGTCGTCAGCTACGTGCCGTTGACCGAGCTGGCGCTGTCCAGCGAGGGCTTCCGCCGGCTGCTCGCGGCGCGGATCGCCGAGGCGCATTTCGATCCGACCGCCGCGGTGGTGATGGTGCTGCCGCCGGGCCCGGACGGCGAGCAGGCCCACGCCGCCCGGATTGCCGATGTAGTTGGCGCGCTGCACGGCGTCCCGGCCGCGATCCCGCCGACCCGCTGTGACCGCGTGATTCTCGCCACCGAGGACTGCCCAGACGGGCTGCTATTCGCGCCCGGCCGCCGGGTGGAGCTGCTCCTGCATCATTCGGTCGACGCCTGGATGCGCAGCCCGGAGCATTATGCTCGGTTCGACGACATTCTGTTCGCGGCGGCGTGGCCGCTTCGTAGTCGCGAACTGCTCAAAGACTATGCCGCCAATCTGATCGGCCGTGCGCCGTCGTTCTATTGGCTGGAGCACCTAACGCCGGAGCCGAACGATGCCGGGCTGGGGCTGATATGAGCGCGGGCAGGCGGAAGCCGAAACTGGCGATCGACGTATCGCCGCTGCTTGAGGATCAGTGGACCGGCATCCCGGTGTTCACCCGCCGGCTGGTGCAGGCGCTGCAGCGCGACGGTGGCGTCGACCTGGAATTTTTCACCCATTGCGTCGCGATCCCGCCGGACCGGGTTGACGCCGCGATCCGGATCAACACCGGCTCGTTCCTGCGCGAGAGCCTGGCCGGGGTGGTCGACGACGCGCGGGTGTTCGATCGCTCGCGTAATTTACTGTTTCCCACCGTGAAGTCGGCTTGGACGATGTCGTCGCACGAGGCCAGCACGATCCACGATATGAGCACGCTGTTCATGCCGGAGAACCACGAGGAAGAAAACATCGCCTTCCACCTCGATCATCTCAAAGACGAGTTGCGCACCGACGAGGTGGTGTTCTGCGTCTCGGAGGCGACCCGCAATGCGCTGGTGGCGGCGTTTCCCTCGGCCGAGCGCAAGGCCAGGCTGATCTATCAATACGCCGACTGGCCGAAGGAATTCGCGATCTTCGACCGCAATCTGCCTGCGCCGAAGGTCGGCCGCTACGCCGCGGTTGTCGGCACCATCGAGCCGCGCAAGAATCTCGGCCTGCTGATCCGCGCGCTGGCGCTGCCCGGCATCGCGCGGTCGGAGCTGAAATTCGTCGTAATCGGCCGCAAGGGCTGGCTGGTCGATCGGTTTCTCGACGAGCTCACCGATGCCCAGCGCAGCCGGCTGGTGTTCACCGGCTTCGTCTCCGAATTCGCCAAGTATCGTGTCATCAAGCACGCCGAGTTTCTGATCTTCCCGTCGCTTTATGAGGGCTTCGGCATTCCGGCCGTGGAGGCGATGAGTCTCGGCAAGCCAGTGCTGGCGTCGCGCACCTCGAGCTTCCCGGAGGTGATTGGCGACGCCGGCGTGTATTTCGATCCACTGTCGGTGAGCGAATTCGCCGCAGCGTTCGACGAAATCGAGGCGCCGGCGCGGCGCCGCGAGCTGGCGCCCCGCGCGCTGGCGCAGAGCCGCGCCTTCGGGCCGGAGCGGATGGCGCAGCCGGTGCTGCAATGGGTGAACGAACGCGACGGATAGCCGGGGCGCCGGGCGCCGGCCCGGTGTCCGGCCCGGAGCGAACTGCGAGGACGTGACGGATGCTGAACTTCAAGAATTCGCTGAGCATCGCCGACGGCGGGCTGCCGGACGACGCGCTGCGGAATTTCTGGGGCGTGGAGAAAGGTTTCGTTTGGTCGAAGGGCCGCTGGTGCGAGATCGCCTTCGGCTTCGATCTGGCCGAGCTCAACGGCACCCAGCTGTGCGACCTGATCCTGGATATCGACGTGTTCCGCCACGAGGGTCGGCTCGACGGCCAGAACCTCCTGATCTACCTGAACGGGCTGCGGATCGGCTCGCTGTACTGCACGCAGTTCTGCACCGTGGTGTTTCCGTTCGAGGCGTCGCTGCTCAAGGCGGACGAGAACATCCTGACCATCGACACGCCGGATGCCGAGAGTCCCAGCACGCTTGGCAAGGGCGATAGTCGCACTTTGGGTCTGCAATTGTTCTCGGTTCAGATACGCCGGGTCGACTGTCGATTGTGATGTGGCTGAACCGGACCACGGACATGCTTTTTCCTGTGCTGCGCAAGCTGGTTTGTTTCGCTGCCGGTGCATTCGTCGCCACCTTTGCATGTCTATCGACACCGGCACGGGCAACGGAAGTCGATCCCACGACACTCGATGGAAAAATGATATTTGGTTACCAGGGATGGTTCGGGTGCCCAGGCGATGCCGCAGGGCGCGGCTGGGTGCATTGGAAGCTCGGCGAACGTCCAACGGTCGATTTGCTCCCGGACGTCAGCGAACTCGAGGCATCTGAACTTTGCGATAGTGGGTGGACCACGGCGGACGGACGACCCATCAAACTATTCTCCTCGCAGAATCCGATCACCGTGGATCGGCATTTCAAATGGATGAAGAACTACGGCCTGGACGGCGTCGCTCTTCAGAAATTTGCTGCGACGTTGCTCGACCCCATGCGCCGCGTGTCTGTTGATCGGGTATTGGCGAATGTGCGGAAAGGCGCTGCGCGGCACGGCCGGATCTATTTCCTGATGTACGACCTGACTGGAATGCCGCCGGACAAATTAGGCCTTGTGACCGACGATTGGAAGCGGTTGCTCGGCGAGGGCATCGCCAGTGAACGTGCCTACTTGCATCACAATGGACGGCCCGTCCTAGGCCTCTGGGGAATCGGCCTATCCGGTAGCGCTGCGGCGCTGACGCTGTTGGATAGCATCAGAGCTGAGAGCAACTCTACCGGGGGCGTAATTTTGCTGGGGGGCGTTCCTGCGATGTGGCGGGACGATATAGAACGCGAGACTGGCCTCGCGGAGGTGTGGCGGAAGCTTGACGTGATCAGTCCATGGACAGTCGGGCGATATGCCGATGACGCCGGTGCGGATGAATACCGCGCCCGGAGCCTTGTTCCGGACATGTATGCCGCAGGACAATTGAAGTCGCAGTACATGCCGGTAGTCTTTCCCGGATTTAGTTGGTCCAATCTTCAATCTGCGCACCGGCATCACGACAAGGCAATTTTCAATCAGATCCCCCGACGTTGCGGCGCATTCTATCTACGTCAGGTTATGAACGTAGTTCAGTCGGGTGCGCGCATGGCTTACACTGCTATGTTCGACGAAGTAGATGAGGGGACTGCAATGTTCAAGCTAGTGTCCCGAGTGGCGGACAGTCCTTCCGAGCCGCGCTTCCTAACTCTCGACGCCGACCGCTGCGGGACAGACAGCGATCTATACTTGAAATTGGGAAGTAAAGCGTCCGATGCAATCCGTAAAATGGATGCGTCGCTCCTTAACAGATAGATCGCCGCCTAAGTCCTGAGGAACGGACCACTATGAAGACAGCCTATCTTGGATCGTTTGGCTTTGGAAATCTCGGGGATGAATTGTGCCTCCTTGAGGCAATGGCTCGTTATGAGGCTCACAATTCTTGGGTGTTCAGCGTCAGGCCGGAATATACGGGGCGGTTTGTCACGCCGAAGGGCTGGTTTAACCGCCGTGCCGAGTTGAATGAGATCAAGCCGGACCGGGTTGTGCTTGGCGGAGGCGGTGTTGGTTTCTGGCCCAGCTTGAGGGACTCGTTGCATTGGATGCAAGACCACCTTGTTCGCGGCGCGGAATGCCACATTCACAATATCGGAGTGGGGAAAATCGTTCAGCCCGAATGGAAGGCCGATCCGATCGTTAGAAACGTGATCAACGGGTGTTCATCGTTCACGGTGCGCGATCACGTGTCGAGGTGGATGGTCTTGGAGTGGGGGTTTGGACGTGACCCTGGGCTGACGTTTTACCCTGAGCGCGAGTTAAAGGCCGACATGTCGTTGGCAAGCCTTCTCCCAGAAGGGCCGCTTCTAGGTATCTCCATCACTGGCCAAAAAGCGATGACCGACTCGATGTTGCAAAATCGATCAAGAATTCAGGAGCTTCTGAAGCAATTCGAATCACATTCGGTCGTGCCAATCATCAGCGTTAATCACCCATGGGAGCCGGACGAGGACGACATTGCGGGTTTCAACAGGTTTGCGGATGCCTTCTTGAGGAATGCGACCATAGTGCTTCCGCAAATATTGGACCGAAAATGGTGGGACGAAAATCTAACTCCGCTAAGGCTAAAAGGACTAATCGCGAAATGCGATACGATCCTCTCTCAACGAAAGCACAACATTATCCACGCAATCGGCGCTGGTGTGCCGTTTATCGCCATCCATCCCTCGAGGGACGATAGCTTGGAACGAATAATCTATACGCTTCACCCCAAAATTAGGTCGGCATGCGGGATTCTGTCTTTGGCTTAATGGGTGGATTTCCGATCAACCGCCAGTTACCTGTCCCGGTTTTGTATTCCAATGGTCGCTCAGTGCAGAGTTGTCGATAGTTTTGAAATCCGAGGATCGCCACCGCATCATCCGAGGGGGATCCAGCGAGAAATGCTCGTGCAAATGCACGTGTTAGGAGGCCCGGTCCAGTCGTGCTCCAGATGTCGGGTGGCGATGTTGAGCTTTGGTGGCCATTGATAGTTCTTACGGCCTCGTCAAGGGCGTCCTGTAGCAAGGCGGATCTGGGTTTGGATGCCAAAAAGCCGTTCATTAAGTAATACGGAGAGCTTGGAGAGGCGACTACAACAAGTTCATGAGATTTCCAGCTTTGGTAGGCTCCCCATATCGGACTTATGCATTCTTCATCGGCATCAACGTAAATTCCACCATTCACTATCAGAAACGCAAGCCGGAAAATGTCGGACTCCATGGCGGGATGATGGCTCCTGTCGAACGCGCGAACCACATCGCTTGCGAAATTTTGTTCAATGAACTGCCTCGCTGAATCCCTAGTAAAATGCGCGGTCGTGATTGTGGGGTTCATCGTTTGCCAGCTGTCGATGCACTTCAGTACGTCGAGTGGAATCTCCAAGCAATTCCAGTACTGGACGATTCGATAGGGTATGTCGGTCGGGTCCGGCGGGGTAAGTTGTTGACTGTTTCTGAATATGTGAAGGTTCAGGGATTTTGTATTAAAGAGCAATGAAAGCAGGAATTGCGATGACATGGTGGTTATTTGAAGTTGGCGAATATCTGAGAGCAATCGGTCTCGGTTTTGAATGAGGCGGCTGTCGGCGGCGGCCGATAGATATTTAAATCGTAGTCTAGCTAGTGGTTCGAGAAGGCACGAATCGTCGGAGAGTAAATTGTTCAGATCCTGGAAGCGCCTTGCTGCGTAAAGTGAAGTGGCCAGAAGGTAGGTCAATTGAGCGCTTAATTTCTGTCGCGACGAGATGGTTGTTAGGAATTGTGATGCCGCGTCGGGGCTAACTGCTCTGGTGAGAAATCGATGTACTGCGTCGATGACGATGAATTTATCGCTCTCGCTTCGGATTCGAGCAATGCATGCTGCGGCCCCGCGAATCTTTCCGAGATTAGTGAGGTCGTGGATGAGTTGACACAAGACATCAAGAGTTAGCGTTGATGTTCTGCCTTGTCTTATCGATGAGGCGGCGCGTTTGCGCGATTGGTCGCGGGAAGTGAGCAGTCGTGATATGGTACTCAGCCAGTATCCGCTCTTTGTGGGCGGCAAGTTTTCGAATGCAGTTACAGCGGAATTGAAATTCTGCTGGAGCAGGTGGTTTCGGCCATGTTCAAAGTGTGCCTCGGCCAGTGAGGGGTCGATGTCGGCCGCAGTCTTGAATGAGTTTGCTGCGTCGGCGAATAGCCCGAGTCCGCTCAAATGGAATCCGACGTACATGTGTGCCCAAAGGTGGCGCGGATTGTAGGATGTCAGCGCCACATATGCTCTAGCGGCCTCTGCAATGTTAAGAGATTCGCGAAGGCAGTCTGCCCGGAGTTGCAGAGCGACGAGATCATGTTGATCGATCTTCAGGGCGGCAAGGCAGGCGGTTTCAGCATCCTCAAACGCATTTGCCGATTTCCGCGATTTCGCAAGGCGTAGAATTTCGGAAATGATGCCGTTGGTGTCCATCAAGCTGCCCGGTCATTGAGTGTCAGGTCTTGAGTGCATCGATGTGCCGCATAAATCTGCGATGGTGGCGCGATCGTCAATTGGCTGAGAGTGCGTGTGTAGTATTATATATATAGCTGTCGTGCTGGGAGTGTGCTGAAGTCAGCTATAATTTTTTGGCGGTGAAAGATCCATGACAGACGTTGAGCAGGTTTTTACCGGAATTTATAGGCACAACAGTTGGAACGATGCGGAATCGGTATCGGGGCCAGGGTCTAGGCGAGCTCAGACGAGGCATTTACAGAGTGAGCTCCCGTTGCTGTTGAAAGAACTCAAGGTTCGGACCTTACTTGACATTCCCTGCGGCGACTTCAATTGGATGAAAGAGGTGGATCTCGAAGGCGTCAACTATATAGGCGGCGATATAGTCGGGCAGCTTATTGAGAGAAATTCGCAATTGTGGACGAATGAGCGTCGTTCATTCTTCCAGATTGATCTAATGACGTCGCAGTTGCCGCGTGCGGACTTGGTGTTTTGTCGTGATTGTCTCGGTCATCTACCGGTCGAGGCAATATATGCAGCTCTCCGAAATATATGTGCGAGCGGAGCGGAGTATTTGCTGACGACTCACTTTACGTACCGCTCGTTAGACGCGAACCGAGATATTCTAACGGGCGATTGGCGCCGTCTGAATCTGGAGATTCCTCCGTTCTGTTTTCCGCCGCCAAAACGTATGATTGTTGAAGGTTGCAGCGAGGGCGGCGGGTGCTTCGCCGATAAGTCAATGAGTCTCTGGCCAGTTGGCCAGATCTCTTCGCTGGTTGGATGACGGTCTGCTGGCTACCGGTTGATTGTGTATGGGTGACAGCTGAGCAGTGGGTTCGATCTACTCTGGGGCAATGGAAGCGTGCGGTCATTGTCCGGTGGGCGCTGCCGTAGGCGTTATCCCATCTTGTACCCCAGCAACGCCCCGACTCCGACCGAACGCTGAAACCCGCCGAACTCGAAGATCCGCGTCGTTTTGCGCCAGCCGTCGTCGGGCGCGGTGCTGATGAAGGTGGCGAAGGCGCGGCTGAGCAGGCCGGGGCCGGTCGACAGCCACTGGTAATCGTGATCGCCGCGGATCAGCGCGGCGCAGCCCTGCGCCAGCGCCGCGCACACGATCGGGTGGCCGGGCACGGCGGCGATGAAGCTGTTTCCGAGGGCGCCCTCTATCTGCTGCACGGCCGCGAACTGCGTGCCGTCCGGTAGGATCTCGGCGAGGCCGGCGAAGCAGCGGTCGTCGGCGTCGGCCCACACCCCGCCGCCTTGCGCCAGCCAGGCTAGCCGGAACAGGTCGGCGCGCTGGGCGGCGTCGCCGCACAGCGCATAGGCCTCGCTCACCTCGTCGGCGCATTGGGCGTCGATGAACGCGGCGGCGCTGTCGGCGTCGAAGCGCAGATAGGCGAAGCCGGGATTGCGCGCGGTCCAGCTCTGCATCAGCCAGCCGACATCGTCCGGCGGCTCGACCTCGTGCCACAGCTGCGCGATCCGCCGCGGGATCGCCGGCGCCGCGTCGTCCGGCGCGTTCGGCGGCGCGAACAGCCCACTGCGGCGCGCGGCGTCGAGCAGCGCGGTCGCTGCCGCAGTGTTGTCGGGATAGTCGAGGAACAGCCTGCGCAGCCGGGCGAAGCGAGGTTGTGGCGGGTCGGTCCGCGCGGCGGCGAGTTCAGCCGCGACCGCGTTGTCGAGCGCCAGCTCGTCGATAAGCTGGCCGAGGTGGGTTTGCGACAGATGGGGTGGGGTGCGCTTCAGCAGCGATTCGGCGGTCTGCATTCGGGCGTGATGGCCGAGATGGCGGCGCGCCGCCGGTGCGTCGCAGCGGTGGAGCTGCAGCCGCGCCAGTTCGAGTTCGGGTTGCGGGCTGGCCGGCGTCAGCATCTGCGCCGTCTCGGCCTGCGCCACCGCGGCGTCGAGGTCGCCGTCGGCCTCGGCGCAGCGCGCCAGCAGCAGCGCGTGGCGGGCGCGGTCCGGTGCCGTCTCCGGCTGCAGCGCCTGCAGCGCCGCGCGGGCGGTGTTGGTGTAGCCCTGGTCGAGCAGCAGCTCGGCCCGCAGCAGCGCCGGCGCCATCGCGCCGGCGGCGCCATGGCGGTCGAGCGTCGCCTGCGCGGCCGTGTAGTTGCGCAGCCGGCGCAGCGCCTCGGTCTTGGCGATCACCAGCGCCGGATGCGGGCCGAGCCGGTCCAGTGCATCGTCGAACACCGCGATGCCGGCGGCGATCTCGCCCTGCGCCAGCAACGCGCGGCCGAGCTGCAGCAGCGGCGAGGGATGCTGCGGGTGCGCCGCCGCCCAGCGCCGGGCGCAGTTCGCCGCTGCGGCGTTGGCGCCGGCGATCAGATGATGCTCGACCAATTGCTCGCACGCGGCGAAATGCGTCGGCGCCAGCGCAAGCGCCTGGTCGAGCCGCGCCAGCGAGTCGGCCGGCCGGCCCAGCGCGCGGTCCTCGATCGCCAGCTGCACCAGCACCGCCGCCCGGTCCGGCGCCTGCGCCAGCGCGCGGGTGAACGCCGCATGCGCCTCGGCCCGCTGCCCCTGCGCCCTGAGGAGCGCGCCCTGCTGCATCAGCGCCGCCGGGTCCTCCGCGTCCAGCGCCAGCACCGCGGCGATCTCCGCGCTGGCTTCGGCGAAGCGGCCGAGGTCGCGATACTCGGTTGCGAGTTCGAGCCGGATCGCCGGCGTGGCGACAATCGCGGCGGCGTCCTGCAGCGCTGCTAGCGCCGCGCCGCGCTGGCCCTGCCGGCGGTGCAGCCGGGCGAGGCCGAGCCGCGCGCCGAGATGCGCTGGCGCCAGTGCGATGGCCTGCGCCAGCGCCGCGGCGGCGTCGTCGGTGCGGCCGAGTTCGCGTAGGTCGTCGGCAAGTTCGGCGAGCACGCCGGGGTCGTCGGGGGCGCTCGCGGCGGCGTCCTGCAGCACCGCCAGCGCGCCGGCCCGATCGCCCAGCACGCGCCGCACATGCGCCAGCGCCACCCGCGCCCCCACCCCCCCGGCGTGCGCGGCGATCACCCGCTCGAGGATCACCGCGGCTTCCTCCGGGCGGCCGAGAACGCGCAGGTCCGCGGCGATCTCGGTCTGCAGGCCGGTATGGTCAGGTGCGATCGCCGCGGCCTCCTGCAGAACGGCCAGCGACGCGGCGCGGTCGCCCTGCCTCCGCCGCAGCCGGGCGAGGCCGAGCCGGGCGCCGATATGCGCGGGGTGGCGCGCTATCAGCTGTTGCAGCAGCGCGTCGGCTTCCCCGGTGCGGCCGAGTTCGCGCAGGTCGTCTGCGATCTCCGCCTGCACGCCCGCATGGTCGGGGTCGAGCACCGCCGCGGATTGCAGTGTCGCCAGCGATCCTGGGCGATCACCTCGCCGACGCAGCGCATGGGCGATCGTCACCAACTCGTCGATCGACGCGCCGTCGTCGGGATGGCTCCGGTCCGCCTGCAATTCGCACTCCCCGCAATCTATCAATCAACAATCAAATCGTCGCCGGCCGCGGCGGGCCCGGCCTGATGCTAAGCCTGCCCGGCCGACAGCTCGTGGCGCAGCGCGTCGAGTCGGGCGCCGACCGCTGCGGTCACTGCGTCGAGCCCGTGCAGCCGTACGATCTGGCGCCGCGCGGCCTCGATTTTGCGCAGCACTGCGTTCCCGTCGCTGCGCACCCGTCGCAGATGATCGACCGCGCCTGCAAGATCCGGCTCCGCCCATTGGCTGCCGTCGGAGAAGATATACGCGCCGCTTTCAACTTCGACGAGACGATAGTCGACGGTGAAGCCGGTCGCGGCGTCGAGGAAGCTGGTGCTTCCGGAGTAGTCGGTCGCGATCACCGGAGTACCCAGGTACATCGCCTCGGCAATGATCCGGCCAAATCCCTCGGAGCGGTGCAGCGAGACGAAGCAGTCGATGTCCGCGATCAGTCCACACACCTCGGCGCGCGACATCGGCCCGTCGAGCAACGCAATCCGGTCGTCGTCCCCGATCCGAGCCAGCACACGGTGGAACGCATCGGGATGCACATGGCCATTGATGCTCTTGATCAGCAGCCGCTCGTTGCCAAAGCGGTCCGGGAAGGCAGCCTGGAAAGCCGCGATGGCGCCGAGCGGGTTCTTTCGCGCGATGTAAGAGTTGAAATCGAACATCGTCAGAAACACGAAATCGGCGGCGCTGAAATTCGCGGTGGCGCGGGCGAAGGGCGCGACCGCCTCGACGCCGACATAAGGCGGCATGAATCGCACCGGCCGGGTAGTGGCGCGCGCGAACACCCGGGCGACGAAATGGCTGATAGCCCAGATTTCGTCCATCGCGTCGAATGCGTGCCGCCAGTACTGCGGCACCGTGCTCAATTCCCATGGCCAGTAGCCGATATTGTAGCGATGCGCGAACAGGTCGGCGCCGCGCTCGATCCGCAGCCGCTCGGTTTCGAACGCGGTCATGCAGAACACGTTGATCGGAAACACCGGCCGATCGACGAACAGCGAGGCCAGCGCGCTTGGCGCCGAAGTGGCGCGCGTCTCGGACAGCTCGACATTGTAGATGCAGAACGGCACATCGGCGTGCCGCAGCACCGCGGCGAGGCAGCGGATGTCCTCGCCGATTCCGAACACGCCCTCGGCGTAGCCGATCAGGTTGACGCCGATCCGAGCATTGCCGGCTTGCTGTTCCGCTTTGAAACCCTCAACAACATCGATGACCTCACCAGCTTCCACCCGAGCAGTAGCATGGCCTATACATTCCCCTGGAGATATGACGCCTTCGGACAAAGCGCGAAAGCTACGTATCTCACTGTGGGTGACGAATGGAGCAAGGCCAAATTCGGGGACGCCTTGCTCGTAATACCATTCATGAAGCATAGGGGTTGGGAGGCTGAGCTTGTCCGCAACTGTCGCAGCAAACAGTTCAAGGCGTGTGAGGTAGCGTCCGGCCGGCTCGGACAGATACCGAAAGAAGTCGGAGTCAATTACGATGCCGTGGTACCGTCGGCGACCGTTGATCGCGGCCCACAGCAGAAAGAAGCCCGCTTCTTCTTCTGTCGGCGTCCTGCAATCACCGGACAGCTCGTCGCGCAGCACGTAGATCGAGCGAAGCACAGGATCGCGTTCGAAGATCTTTAGGGCTTTCAACAAGGTGTTGTTTTCAACGGTCTCAACCATTTGAGCCAAGCATCAATGATCCGACTAGACTACCGAAGTTCGGCAATCCTCCGCAGGTGGGCCGCGAGACAGCTCGAACCGATCGCCTGAGATCGGAAGGGCTGCATGTAGCCTTTCATTTTGGCATTCTTGCGTGCGTCGCCCGGGCTGATGCCATAGGCATTTCGGAAGAGCCGATTGAAGGTCCCAAGATTGGAGAAGCCATAGCGGTGTGCGATCTGCGCAATGCGCTGATCGGCGAGTTCCGGTGTCACGATCTCTACCCAAGTCTTTTGAAGACGGGCTTTGCGGATATAACTAGCGATGCCGCCGACCGGCTCGAAAAGTCGATAAACCGAAGAACGGGAGAGGCCGAAATTGACCGCGATGAAGTTGGCATCAAGAAATGGTGAGGCGAGGTTCCGTTCGATATAGCGACGGATGGTAACGAAAGATGCGAGGGGGCGGCCGACGCGGGGAGCAAGTTGAGCTTGTGGTATCGTACGAACGGCGTTGGCCGCCAACTCGATTAGACCGTCCGCCAGCGAGTCAAAGTGGTCCGAAGTCAACGAGTGGGTTTGGTCGGAAAGGCATTGAAGGCAGTAGCCGAGCATCCTGCCTGCGGCCGTATCTCCCTTGAGAACAATTCCGTGCAGGTCGTTTTCAGTGCTGATTGAGCCCTGAAAACGGTAACGCGGGATCCAAAGTGTTATCGCCTCGCTAATGGATTGCAAGATCGCAAGCTGCAATGTGACCGTGCGAGATAGATCGGTAAAAACAACATCGCCCTGGCTGGTGTCTATTGAAATGTGCTCGGCACCGGCAGTGGCGCCGCCAGCAGCGAAGAACGTTACGGCGAAATGGTCTAGCTGGTCGTGTTCGATCGTAGCATTCGATCGTACCAAACGAACGCGGCTTGCTTGCAGATTGGTCAGTACGAATCGGTTTGTGGAATAGCACGCGAAGTTGCCCTCAAACCGTCCAATTTCGTCGGGATCCGCCGCAACATCGAACACATTCGCGATCGATTGGCACCATGTGTCAAATGACACTGCATGCTGTGTGTTCGATGCGGCGGGGCGCCCACTAACAGGCTCTCCAGGAGGAGAAATTTTGGTTGGCTCAGTGGACGATTGCATCGCCCGCACCGTTACGACGATGGTCGCTCTGAATTGGAGTCCGCCGGCCGCGTGTTGGAGTTAGTTGCAATCGAGTGCAATAGATGGCGCGCCGGCATGCGGGACTGTGGGGCATCGTAGTGCGTATCCGGTGGAGCGCGAAGCAGTTGATGATCAGTTTAAATGTCTCATAAAACAATCATATCATGTCAAATGGCGCAAACGCATTGATTTCAAAAAAATCGCGATAGATAATGTTGATCGTAACATCCGATACGGGTGCGTCTCACCTGAACCATAAGATATTACCAGGGATGGAGTGACGATGATGGTCATCGGTACACCAAAGGTGCAGTCGATTAGTTGGGGAGCGCCAACGGGCGCCGTCAATCGGAGTGGCGTCTCGTTCTTGAATGAAGGCGACAGTGTTTCGATTACCTACAAATTCGACCGTAACGTCTCGTCCCTCTTTCATCCGGGGTCGAATGCCGAATATATCGTTCTAAACAATGGCGAAAAGGCCTTTGTCTCCGAGGTGCATGGTAACCAGGTGAAATTCTCGTACACGGTCAAGCCAAGCGACGATATAGTAGGTCTTGGTCTGATCGGTCCGACGGGTACTGAGATCTTCGGTCACGGCGGCCAGCATCTGTCATTTAATTATAGTGGACATGCCGTCTCAGCTCCAAAGGGATTAGAAATCGTCGACACCGCACCGCCAACCATAACCATCGATACAATCGCCGGAGACGATGTGTTGAGTCGTGTCGAGGCGCGGCATGGGCTCAGAATTTCCGGGACGACAACGGCGGAGAACGGCCAAACCGTTGTTGTTCGTGTGGTTGATGAATCAAATAACAAAGTAATTGAAAAGATTTCGGGTACGGTTTCGAATGGGAAGTGGGAGGTCGACCTTAGCAGATACGACGCGTTGCGCTTATCCGACCCAACCTATAGGGTTACCGCTGAAGTCGCCGATTTTGCCGGCAACAAATCGGCGGACGCTCGGTACTTCACCTCGACTATCTGCTTCATGGCGGGAACTCGAATTCAGACCGTCGATGGACAGGTGATGGTTGAGACGTTGAAGCGCGGCGACACTGTCGTCTGCGCGGATGGCCGGGTGAGGACTGTGAATTGGCTCGGGCGACAAACTGTTTCGACGGTATTTGCCAATAGTGTGAGAGTGCTTCCAATTAGGATTATGGCGGGTGCGATTAGCGACGGCGTTCCATCAAGAGACTTGCTAATCTCACCTGATCACGCACTGCTTATTGACGGCATTCTTATTCACGCCGGAGCCTTGGTAAACGGGACTTCGGTCGTCCGAGAGACGGACGTTCCTCGCACATTCATGTATTACCACGTCGAAGTAAGCGATCATTCGCTCATTCTTGCTGAGGGAACTCCCGCCGAAACATTCGTTGATAACGTAGATCGTTTGGCGTTTGACAATTGGGCAGAACACGAGGCCCTGTATCCTGGGGGGCTCACGCTCTCCGAAATGCCGTATCCACGAGCAAAATCCCACCGGCAAGTGCCGGTCAGAACACGTGTTAGGTTGGCAGAACGTGCCCGCCTGATCGGCGTACGGCCAGATCAATTAGCAGTCGGTTGATCTTCATAATCCAGGTCGACGTGATTTACGACACCTCTGGCCACTCGTGTTCATGTCACTCGGTCGAATCGGAGGCTTCGCGCGGACGGCTACGAAAAACTCGGACTCTGCCGGTCGTCATAGGTGGGATCGCCGGTTGCGAGTGGGACGTAACGATGGGATCGGCAGCACCCAGCCCCTCAATCGTTATTCGCAATCCGACCATCGGCTCACGTCCAGTTGGTCCGGACAGCGAGATGCGCTGCCCGGTGGCACGTAGCGTTGGAGAATTGAGAAAGATCGCCTCCGCCAAAAAGTGCACGTTTCCTGCGCTGCGGCCGGTCATTTCGAGAAGAAGGCCGGAAATTGGCAATGCTTTGCCGCGAGTGCCGGAGAAAGTGCCTGTCGCGACCAAGTCGACCTGACTGCTTCTGGTCTCCATCGTCTTCACCGCATATCTCAAGTGGAGGTCTTTAGGCTGTCCGGGCCAAGTCAGCATGACACCTTCGATTCGAGAAGGAGATCCGGGGCCTGCGACCCACTCGTTTGGACCCACGACTACGTCTCCGCGGCCTGCAACGTGTCCGAGAAGTCGGAAGCTGTTCAGATCGAGCTCGCGTGAACTAGATCTTGGCGTTGTGGAAGGGGAAGCGGGATCGACGCCTTGCGACAAAGGCTCAATCTGCACAGTCGCTGCCTGCGAGCCGCCATATCTCGAGGGATGGACGCGGACGTTGATTGATGCAGGAAGCGCGGTTCGGACAATCAGCGTGGTACCGGGCTGCCACAATACTGGGGTGGTCTCGTCCGGATGCAGAATAAATTCGATATCGCCCTCGCTGCCCGGCATCGCGCTCACGACGATCTTAGGAGGAGCATTCTTGTCCTCGGCGCCGTGGTACGTAACGACGTACAGTCCCCGGTCGAGCTTGAGTTGTTTGTCTGGTCCGTGAGCGGGATCACGTTGTATCGTAGTTCTCATCGCACGGCGCCTTTTAAATACGGAATGCACGCATTCTGTGTCTGGCAATCGAACCAGGATGACATACTTAGATGTCTGCAATAACAGGGATTGTGCGAAGGGCGATAGACCAGATTCTGGCCAAAAATTATGTCTTTTTGATCACTCGTATCGCGGCCTGTATCTATCGTTCGATACTTCATGCAGAGTAATTCGTTTCATGCGGATCCTATTTATCCACAATAATTTTCCTGCTCAGTTTAGAGCTCTCGCATCGTGCCTCTCTCGCGAGCGGGGAGTGTCTGTCGCGGCTATCGGCGCAGGCGGATCGCAGGCCTTAGAGGGAGTTCAATTGGTAAGATATTCGCTGGACTTTGCGGATGTATCTGCCACGCACCCATTTGCACGTCGTTTCGACTTGGAGTGTCGGCGCGCGGAACAAGTTCTCTATGCTTTGTCGGCGCTGGCATCGCGGGGATTTGTGCCCGACGTTGTCGTTGCGCATCCAGGCTGGGGCGAGACGATCCCGGTGCGGACCGTATTCCCATCAGCAAAGACTATTTTGTACTGCGAGTTTTTCTATAGAGCGAACGGCCAGGATTGCGGATTTGATCCAGAGTTTCCGTCGACCGGTCTGGATGGTCATGTGGGATTGCATCTGAAGAACGCTGCCACCTTGTTAGCATTAGAGGACTGTGATGTCGGTGTGTCGCCGACTTCTTGGCAGCACTCGACGTACCCCGCGCATTTTCGTCCGAAGATTCACACGATCCATGAAGGAATAGACACCTCGATCGTGAAGCCAAATGCTGATGCAAAGGTCATTCTGCCAGACGGATCAGCCGTAAGTGAGAAAGATGAAGTGCTCACGTATGTATCTAGAGATTTTGAGCCGCTGAGAGGTTTTCACGTCTTTATGCGCGCGCTCCCTGCGATTATGCGACATCGGCCAAATTTGAGGGTGATGATCGTTGGGAGAGATGGTACATCTTATGGTGCTCATCCGCCGACGGGTAAGACCTGGAAGTCTATCTTTCTTGAAGAAGTGAGGGGCAAGATAGATCTTGGCCGCGTCCACTTTCTTGGACCATTGCAATATGACCAGTACCTACGAGTGCTCCAAATATCGTCAGTCCACGTGTATTTGACTTATCCGTTTGTTCTGTCTTGGTCGTGTCTCGAAGCCATGAGTGCAGGCTGCGTCGTAGTCGGTTCGGATACCGAGCCCGTTCGGGAGGTTATCAACGGGGAGAATGGATTGTTGGTGCCGTTCTTTGACGCGGGCGAATTGGCGCGTCGAGTTGTCGATGTACTCGCAGACCCTGAACAATATGAGGCGATGCGCAAGGTTGCACGAGAGTATATCGTTGCAAATTTCGACTTACAGACGGTGTGCTTGCCGAAAATGCTATCGTTGGTGAGGTCTGTCTGTGCGTCTCGATCGTCGTTTTTGGGACGGCGAGTATGGCCGGGACGTCAAGTACGCCGAAGTGAACACGGAGGTAAATTAGGGTGACGTCATGGCGGCGAGGCCAATGCGCATGGCCACATACGGCTTGATTAGCGTATTCGGTCTGTCATATGCAAAAAAATGATTAGAAGAAGTTGCCTGTCTACGCAATGATTGTCCGACGTACTCAAGTTAAATGGTGAGGCGACGATTGGTGCGATAGAGGGTGGATGATTAGCAATTATTACCGACGCCACGTGCGAGTAAGTCGGCAACAAATTGTGCGTCTTCTTTTAGGATCAAGCTAGAGCCGGCTCCTCGTCCGTCCGCGGCAAGGCGAATGAGCGTCCCGTGCTTTGGGCCGCTGTCCGCTTCTTTGAAAAACACGATTCTATCAACGTTGATCCAAACCGGTCGTCCATCAGCGTCCGTAAACTCGAAGAACTTCATTTCTGACGCGGGATGTCTGCGGCGAGGGGGCATCGAAATATTCGAGTTGTTAGAGTGAATGTGGGAAAGCGTGCTTAGAGCGCATGCTTTAAAGGTGCGCTAGGATGTCGACTGAAGCAGTTCTTGTCCAGGGCGTCGTGTAGGAAGGTGGATAACGTTAGTTCAATCGTAGCGCTGGTGTGTGTGCGTGGAGATAAGGGGAATAACGACGGTATCATTATGACGAAAAGTTCGTCGTAGCGCCGTTAGGCGGGGCGGGCCGTCATGCTCGCAAACCTTCGGGACGCGGTGTTATTCCGCGCGCCGCGCGGTGTCGCCACAATCCGACCGGTGCCGCCATGATCATCTCGTTGATTGTGATGATCTCGAGCGCCTGCGCCACGGGGTACATGCTGACCAGCGTCTATTGGGGGGGGCGAAAAGGTCCACGACGCCTTGGCCAACGCGACCCTCGCCCTCGTCGCGCTCCATGTCCTGGGCGTCATCCTGGTCAGCTTCGAACACCGCGAAAACCTAGTGAAGGCCATGTCACGGGCGCGGAAGCGCGAGCTGTAGCGAACGAGCGTGCGCCAGAGGAGAGCGCCTCTAGGCCTCCACCTGCCCGAATCTTGGATGGCAAGGCGGCCGGAGGAGTGGAGCTGGTGAGCGTGCTGGATCGCAAGCTCGGTTTTGTTAGAGCTCTGCGATCGTCACTGACCCGGAAGTTTTCGGTTCTGATACTCTGGCCTTGATTGGGCGAACTGCATCGGGGATGCGTCCAGCTCCTTGTCGCATGTAGCGCAGGTGTTTGCTGTCTTGGCCTGCAATTATCGTCCGCTTCGGGTCACAAGCGCCGAACGGCAGACGTCCGAAAGGGGCTGGAGGTTCGCTTTTGTCTGGAGGGCGGCTGTAAGGCAGGCTTTCCCACCATGCATGCCTTCGGCCAATGGTGTTCAATACACCTTCTGATGCGTTGGACAATTGCAGGCAACGCCGAGTCCTCTATCGATGAGGACAGGAGCGGTTGCCCTCACTGTTCCACTCTGACCAGTCGAATAGAACTCCATTCTATTGCTGTCAGTGTCGATCATCACCATCGTAAGTACGTCGGTGTAAACCGCATTGGTATCCAACGAAATTCGGTTTTCTGTCACAACGGGAAGTGGCGGTGTTAACGGCGAGTGGCCGTGAACCACAACGTGCGAGAGATGGCTGACGTGATCCAAGAACGATCCTCTAATTTGGAGTAGGTCGCTCAGGTTCTGGTCGTCTGCTGGCCGGGCCGGATTGATACCGGCGTGCACGAAGAGATATTGCCCCAGGATTTCGCTCAGCGACGCTGATTGCAAGACCTCCAAGTGGTCTTCAAAACGTTCTTTGATCTCGCGGAGATCGTCGAATGTGAAACAGTCTGAGTGTCCGAGATATGAGGTAAGCGTGGTCGCTGCACCACGCGCGAACCAATCTTCCACAAACCTCTGCTCCGTCAGGGAATCGCGAAACATGAAATCATGATTTCCCAGGAGCAAACGGCTTTCAGGCCAGCGCTTCAGTGTTTCGCATACGATATTCATGGCTCCGCGGCTGTCTGGTCCGCGGTCAACGATGTCGCCCAGGAAGTAGACACGGGGGCGACGAGGAGTTTCGGCCGAATGCTCGTCTATGAACTTGATGAGAGACTCCAGGAGGTCAGAACGTCCGTGGACATCGCCAATCGCGCACACGGTCGAGTTCAGATTTAATAGATTCATCGAGGACGGGGAGGGGGCGGAGGAGATGTTGCGTCCTGGAACTGATGGAACATGACCTCGGAATATTCCCTTTCGAACCGCCTGCAGAATTGAGGCATTCATTCGGCTCGCCCTTAGACATTCGGCGGATCCCTTAAGGGTGACTCGACGAATGTTCATGAAATGTTCTATGGTGGCGCATGTCCGATCGACCCGCGAGCTGGCGCATGCCGACACCTCGACAGATGGAAAGGCTCGCGGAGGCCGCCGTCCGTAAGGAATGCGGTGGTGACCTCCGCCCCGATGACAATCTTCCCGAGGACTATTGGAGGGCCATCCTTGCCGACGCACGGGCCCAGGGAGCTCCAGCAGCATCGATCGCACGCCGCCGCGTCTCAGACGTCACTTCAGCCTCGCTTCGCGTCTCCTGCCGTCGCTGTGGCCGTCTGGTGGAGATTGGCGCAGGCGACGCTGGGCGGCTGTATGGCGCGGGGACTGCGTTAAAGGACGTCGCACGACGACTTCTTGAGGGCACGTGCGAATCCAGAACCGGCCGCTACGAAGAGGACGGCTGCTGGCCGTCCGTAGAGACGCGCTGACCGTTCCCTATGGCCCCGAAGCACCATCCAACGCCACTCTCCGGAGGCGACCGGAAGGCGCTAAAGAAGGAGCTGGGCCGAGCACGCGCAGTGACAACCCTCCTAGCGGTCCAGTCGGCTGAGCTGCGGGCGAGGGGAGAGGCTCTGATCCAGCAAGCCGACCGTCTACTGTGTGAAAGCTGGAACGAGCGGCTGTGGGCCGACGGCGGCCCAATCGACCCGTCGCCGACTATCGACCAAGCCGTCAACGGGGGCTATTGCTGGATCGAAATCGAATGCTCACGGTGCAGAACACCGAATGAGGTCGACCTGGCGGCACTCCGTCACCCGTCGACGACCTGCGTTCATGACCTTGCCAGTCGCCTTCGCTGCAGCAAGTGCGCGAAAGCAGGAAAACGGCCGCCGGCGACGCTACTTCAGCTGGCACAGCGCGCTCGACGTGTCGATCCGGAGACCTGACTTTGTGTAATCTGTACTCGATCACCACCAACCAATCGGCGATCATCGCCCTTTTCCGCGTGGTCAACCAGCACGTCGGCAACCTCGCGCCGATGCCCGGCGTATTTCCGGACTACAAGGCTCCAATCATCCGGAATGGGGTCGGCGGCCGCGAACTCGTGACTGCCAGATGGGGAATGCCGTCTTCAGCGAAGGCGCTGTTAGAAAATGCCCAAAAGCGAGCGGACAAGCTGCGAGCCAAAGGGAAGACGATCGATTTCAACGAAGTGCTGCGGATGGAGCCGGATGGCGGGACGACCAACATCCGCAATGTTAAGTCGAAGCACTGGACAAGGTGGCTTGGGCTCGAGCACCGATGCGTGGTCCCGTTAAACAGCTTCAGCGAATTCAACAAGGCCGCGGGTGGCGACATCTGGTTCGCACTCGACGAGACCCGCCCGCTCGCTTGCTTCGCCGGTATCTGGACCACCTGGACTTCGGTCCGAAAGGTGAAAGAGGGCGAGACGACCAACGACCTCTACGCGTTCCTCACGACCGAACCGAACGCCGAGGTCGGCGCCATCCATCCGAAAGCGATGCCCGTCATCCTGACAACGCCTGCCGAGGTCGAGACTTGGCTGTCGGCCTCTCAGGAGGAAGCCCTGAAGCTGCAGCGCCCGCTGCCGGACGGTGCGCTGCAGATCGTCGCTCGGGGCGTGAAGAAGGATGGGGATCTGCTCGCCGTTTGACGCCATGACCGAAACCTCTACTTCAGCCGCCCATCGTAAGATCATCCACGTCGACATGGACGCGTTCTACGCCTCGGTCGAGCAGAGGGACGATCCGGCGCTGCGGGGAAAGCCGGTCGCAGTCGGTGGCTCGCGCGAGCGCGGAGTCGTTGCAGCCGCAAGCTACGAAGCTCGCAAGTTCGGCGTACGGTCGGCGATGCCGTCCGTCACCGCGAAACGTCAATGTCCCGACCTGATCTTCGTGAAGCCGCGCTTTGAGATCTACAAGGCGATCAGCCTGCAGATCCGCGAGATCTTCGCGAAGCATACCGCGATCATAGAGCCGCTATCGCTGGACGAAGCCTATCTTGATGTGACGGAAAATCTTCAGAATATTCCGCTAGCGCGCGACATCGCCCTCGCCATCAGGGCGAAGATCAAGGAGGTCACCGGCCTCAATGCCTCCGCAGGCATCTCATACAATAAATTTCTGGCCAAGCTCGCGTCCGATCACCGCAAGCCGAACGGCCAGTATGTGATCTCGCCGGAGATGGGACCTTCGTTCGTGGAGAGTCTGCCTGTCGGCAAATTCCACGGAATAGGTCCGGCGACTGCGGCGAAGTTCAACGGGCTTGGCATTCGAACTGGTCTGGATATTCGGAATCAGACCCTCGAATTTCTGCAGGGGCATTTCGGCAAGGCCGGAACTTACTACTACTGGATCTCGCGTGGCGTCGATGAGCGGCCGGTTCGCGCCAATCGCATCCGTAAGTCGGTCGGTGCGGAAAATACCTTCTCGTCCGACCTCACCTCGTTCGAGTCGATGGTCGCGGAGCTGCAACCCCTCATCGACAAGGTCTGGGGGCATTGCGAGAGGACCGGCAATCGAGGCCGGACTGTCACTCTCAAGATCAAGTTCGCGGACTTTGAGATCGTCTCAAGAAGCAGAACGTTGGCCAGCCCTGTTTCAAGTCGTGCAGCCCTCACGACCAGATCGGTCGGGCTGCTGGAGGCTGCGATGCCTTTGCCGAAACCGGTTCGGCTTCTTGGCATCTCGTTGTCGTCGCTAAAGAACGATGACGAAGTTGAGCCGCAATTCGGACTGCCTCTCTGAGCCGCGGGTGCAGACGGCCGATCTCAATGATCTGATGTTGGTGATACATGAAAGGGCGGCGTCTCTAGTGCCGCCGCGCTAGCGCATGGTCTGTCTTGGAGGATTTCACCGGTGGCCAATACTGTCGAATGCGGAATTCCGAATGCTTGCGATACGCGGCTCGGCTTCAATGGAGGCGTACTGGAGTACGATCGCGAGCGGTAATAAGGAGCGGAAAACGCACCGTTAGCGTCGCAGGTGAGGGGCACTGAATTGGAGAATGTCGTCGGCATACCCGTTGTGCAGTTTGGCTAAACGTACCGATTACCGTCGATGCCTCTCTCCATCTGCATCAGCTTATGAGAATTGCATGATCAACGAAAAATTTTGCAAACCCTTAACCTCGAAGGCAGGCGTCGTTTGAGTTGGCGATCCGCAACACGTACGGAGATCCGATGAGCAGGAGCTAAGTGTGAATACTCCGGAAGAACTTTCTCGCCGACGAAAAGTGAAGGCTGATGCACGGGCAAAGGCCGACAACCTATTTGAGGAAGTGACACGAGACTGGGAGGAGCGCGTCGCAAGGGCCATCAAAGAAAGCATCGCGCGAGCACCTGAGCCGGTGTCCGTTGCAGAAGCGATCGAAATGCTGAAGAGATTCGATAGAGCGCAGAGTTAGATTTGCGCTCGTCGTGCATGGTGAGATCGCGTCACGCGTCACCGCCAGCCTGCCACTCTAGATGACCGCGACAGGTTTGAAAATCGAGAGCGCCTGCGCGACCCGAACCCGAATTCAGCATAAAGGTCAGCTCGTCGAATTCGACATATTGGCCGCGTGGCCTTTGAGACCCGTCAGGCGATTGATGACGTCGCGCCGCCCACAGGCATCGGGCACGCCGTCGCGCAGACAGTTCGCCATCATCAGCGGAGCATTCGGCTGCATTGCGCCGCGCTGCAGCGGCAGATCCGATAAATTGATCGGGATCGCCTGCTTGAGACTGAATGTTGTAAGCCGAAAGGGGAACAGCGTTTAGAGCCGAGCACAAAATAAGCCCTATGTCATATCTGCCTTCTGTCGGAGGTCGGGTGCTGAGCTGCGAATACTGGTGGCTGCAAACCAGCATGAATTCACCCGCCTCGGGCATTTCCCTCCGCACAACTTGTCGAATGCAAAGCGCAGTTCGACGATCTGGAAGTGGAAAGGGAGGGGAGTATGTCTCAGTCAAAGGATAAAGATATCGTGTTCTGTAAGTTGGCATTGGAGTGCATGCGTTTTTCAGAGGAATCAGGAAATTACCGCTCACTGCAATTGCAGATCGAAGCGAAGCATCCCACTATGCAAGAGTGCACTGACCAGAAAATAAGAACAGAATACACGGCGCTATTAGCACGCGTTGCAAACGCTCGAGCGTACGAACAATTGCACGGGGAAGGGAGCCTTCTAAATCTTAATCATCCATCAGTGCAGCGTCACATTAAGCGTCGTCTAATTGGAGAAGAGAGAGTGGCGGCCGCAACGGCGCAAGCGAATCGCCAGTCACGGTCCGAATTGACTTCTCGCTCCGTTATCTTCCCAAGCAGCGTCGACTGCGTCTGGTAACGACAGGTAGTAGCCGACAACGGTTTTGCCACGTAGAACTATAAACGAGACGCCGTCGGTTAGCACGACGTAGCCCTCCGGGCACTGGTCGGTAGCGTTCTGATCGAGAACAAAGTAGGCCCAGCGCGATTGCCTTTCTATTTCGTTCCCGCTGACGGGCCCATCGCAAAATTGAGCATCCATCGCCTTCTCAATCTCGACCTTATAGTTGGCTCTCCAGCGTTGGGGTATCGGTTTCAGAGTTGGGGAGAAATCTCCAGCGCATGTTACGAGAAAGTACAGCGTTTCTGAATCGCCAGATGCTTCGATGTCTACTAATGCAATTTTCAACTGTGTATCCTTGATAGGTTGAAATTCGCTCAAAATGTGAGGGCATGCTATTTGACAAGCGTCTGCCGCCTCCAGCTTTCCACTGCTTTATCAAGCGTCCCCTTGGAAGTCTTGTCTGCCCAGCAATCCCAGAATTCAATGGTCCCGCTAAGGGGCTCGCTGTTTGGTTTGGCAATGCGGATGCGGGTCGGCAGCAGAATTGCGTCACCGACTACCAGCGCTTCGCCAGTATCAAGAACAGGCAGGAGATCGCTAAATCCGCCTAAGCTATCGGGGAGCAAGCGGCGAACTACAGCTTGGTCGTCACCGTTTGTCAGCCGCATCGCGATCAGGTTGTTGCATTGGCTAACAACAGTCCGGTTCACCTCTGCCGGACGTTGGCTAATAACCACCAAACCGACGCCGTACTTTCGACCTTCTTTGGCGATGCGTTCGAACATACCAATAGCATTTTCGGCTGCTCCGGAGGTGGCGTCTTGTGGGATGTATAGGTGGGCCTCATCACAAAAGAGAGCCACAGGGTGGCGCGTTCCCTGAGCGCTCCATTGCTGCACGTGGAATGCTAGTCTAGCCACCATTCCAACAATGAGTGGCAGAATGTCGGATGGCACTTCCGAGAAGTCGATTACCTTGACGCCACCGGAGCCCCCCTTGGCCGAAGTGCCGCCGAGAAGGAGCCCAACGACCTCGTCAAGCCAACTATAACTATCGGCGATTCCGTTTCGTGGAAACAGGAAACCGAGCCTGCGGTCGGTGCGCTTTCCTTCCAGACGCTGGATCAATCGGCTTAGCTTGCCGTGAAAGTCACCTTGCTTTTCGGACCTGGCACCCGGCACCATCTCAGTGTTCAATCTATTAAGTTCCGACAGGATGAAGTCTGCTGAAAATGGAACGGGGCTGTCGATGGTAAAGTTTGCAAGAACGTCGTGATGGCCGCCCGACGTGAGGAAGTCAGTCTTAGCCTCAACAACAGCTCTTTGCATCACCATGGCCTGATTTGGCGCATTCTGATCGCTTCGATCTACGAACATTGAAACGAGCGCCTCGTAGCTCATTAACCAGTATGGCAAATGGAGCACGCCCTCGGCGAGGCCTCGGCCAGCGTCTATGTCTCCGGGGCCGGCGACGCGGAGATGCACAAATCCGTTTCCCTGCATCGAAGCATACTCACCATGCATGTCGAACACGATGGCATTGGCGCTCTCAAGTTCAGCGACTTGCTCTAGAAGTCGTGCGGTCGTCCATGACTTACCAGAGCCTGTGCTTCCAACTACGAGAGCGTGGCGTTGGAAGAGCTTGTTGCCATTCACATAAGCCTCGGCCTTCGGATCGAGCGTATATGCGCCGAGCGATAGGCGCTGGGGACCTGCTGTCACCTGAGAAATGACGCCCATGAATCGGGTAAGCCGTTCGCCTTCAAGAGCGAAGCAACAGGCGTCGATTTCTGGTACTGTCTCAAGCGTCCTCCGAAATACGTTCGCTCGAGTACCCTCGCGATCGAGAAGCGTGCCAATCAAGGTGATGCGGACGAGGTTTACTTCCGTATGAGCTTGCTCCGTTTGGTCAATGTCCGATACTTTCGCTTCTTCGAGCGCGGTGCGAGTAATCTTGTGGATGACGCCAATGAGTTTTTGGCCAGCCAAACTGCTCTGAAGCGTCACCAGTCGGTTCACTTGTAATGCGCGCAGAGCTTCAATATCGTCTACCTGAACGATCACGGTTGCCGTATCGACTGACTTCACGCGACCAAGCGCCTCCTCGTCAGAAAAATTAAAGATGCTCATGCAAGTACCCCTATTACATGGTTGAGAAATTGATCGAGTCGCCAAAGTGGCTGATCAAGCGTGAACCCGGTTGGTATTGCGTTTGTGTAGGCGAGAGCGCCGCTCGTAGCTCCTTCTTCGATCGCTAAGTATCGGCGGCATCGTCCGCTAGAAAGGAATGCTTTTGCAGCTGGTGACAATTCTTTTGTGAGGACAATGAGAGGAACGGCATCGCGGTCGCAGCGCTCAACCAGTTTTGTTTGCAGGTGCTCATCGTTGAATCCGTACCCGACGCATAAATACGCGCGGGCAGATGATAGCGCGCTGTCGCTGCAGCTCAATATTGTACGAAAGGGTTCACCATGCGTCAGGCGAAATTTGTCCAGGCCCGGTGTGACCATGAGTGGTACGTAGCCGGGCGGGACAGATCCGGTGTTACGTAGTCCGACTATTTGATGGTCGGAATCCTGGAACCAGTCGAGAGACCCGTGAACCTTCCAAATTGCGACAGTGCGTAGAGGTCGACCCTCGACGGTTATTCGAACGTTTGATGAAGGTGCCCGATTTTGAAGATGACCGTAGGTGAATCCAGTGAAGGTGCTGATATTTGCGGCGTCAGCTGCGTATTCGGCAAGGCGATCATAATTAGGGGTTACGACGTGTAGCGTTTTGTGGGTACTGTCGAAGAGGTGCGTGTATAGGCGGGTTAGCGGGAGGTAGCGTCGATCCGTCAGCAGAGTGTCTAGAACATTCATATCGTATGGTACGAGAAATTGGCGGGTCGCACTTGCGATGAAGTGTGTTTGTCTCTCGGTTGGGCGTACAGATTGAAGAGCGCTTTCGAGGTCAACGCCGCGTTTTAGCTCCGCGAGAAGAGCCGTCCATTCGTTGGTTTCATGCGTCGTCCAGCCGGGATCCGCATGCGCTGCAGATAGATGAGTGGCCAAAGCGTTCATGCTGGGTACGCCATGTGCAGCTGATGCCCCGCTCCCGAGGATGATCACCGGTGCTAAGCTAAGTGTGCTTTGCGCAAATTCTTGAGCCAAATCGGCGGCTGACGGCTTTGCCATTCTGATTAGTTCCTAAAAATGCCTACGAATGGCGGAGCTCTTGCGAATCGTAGAGCGGTAAGAAGCGCATGACGGCGTTGAGCTTGACGAGTTGTGGAGCAGCTCTAACCGATTGAAGCATCTGCAATGCAAGGCGCTGCAAACGTGCTAATGTTCGCAAGAAACGATCGCAATTATCGTCTAAACGCGATGTCGGTTACTACGATGCTCTGGAGAGACTCAAGATGGCCAGTCACACGATAGGCGAACGTTTCGTTCCCGGAGTAGCCATTGTCGCCGTCATCCGTTGAGCCGTATACGTCAAAGTGGACCATGGCCGTGAATAGTACGCCATCGTCTGTGGCAAATTCGACCTCGTCAGCTTCGATGTTCTTGATTTCGGTGAATTCATGAAACCGCTCTATTTCCCACAGCGTATGCTGATCCCAGAATGTCTCGTCAGTCAGGTTTAGGAGAACTAGATCATCGTATAGCTCCCAAAGTGTTTCTTGGTCGCACCTCGCCGCTACCGATAATTCTACCTCGTCGGTGAATTGTTCGAATTCGCGAAGTATTTTGATCACGTTGTAGATGCGACTGCTGTCGTCATCTTTCTGCGCGAGATGGAGGAGGTGTCTATAGGCGTCGTTTGGAAAGGACCTAATTAGGTGGTCCGTAAACGCGAGGAAGGCGTCGAAGTGAAGCTGCTGGATCTGCCTTATTGCCAAATCATTCGGATTTTGTGCGATAACCTTTGGGACAATCTGATCAATAAGAGTTTGTTGATCGAAGTCGTGTGGCCAAACGTTGATACCGCGCACCAATTGTAGCCGTTCCTGGTGCGGCATGAGGTGTAGTCGTAGGGCACCCACGACTACTCGTGGCACGGACTTCTCGATTCGCTTGCGAGCGGCTTCAATTTCAATTGCTGCGTTCTTCGCCATTTCTCTTGGAAAGAATTGACGCAGCAAATCCGCAAACTGTTCCGAGAGCAGCATTGATGTTATCGCGAAGCGATCCCATACCCTCGTTTGAACGGGATCTTGAGGGTTGCTCTGCAAGGCGTCCAGCTTTGCCTTTAATGCCGTGCCCACCGTGGTTGTTGTTGCCAACAGGAAGCCGTCGCAATTGTGTTGGCGCACTTTGTCTAAGACGCTGCCAACATCTTGTTCGCTGACCGATTGGTTGGTCTTGGAATTGTCTTTGCAGCTGACGAGCCAGCGCACTGGTGTTGACCCGATCTGTCCCGTCTGCGTCTCGGTAAAGATGAGATCTCGTCCCTGGTCCGCGCCGCGCCCAGTCCAGGAGACAGCGAGACCTAATCGCTCTCCGATCAGGCGCACCAGGCCTTCAAGGTTCTCGCCGGTTGGCTTGCTGCTAAGTTCGCTAAAATCGAGTGTTGCCATCCACGTCTCGCGTGAACCCCTGGAAGGGTCTAGACAATGTTGCATTCGATAGGTTTGGGAGAGCCTTCAGGCGAGCGCAAAAAAAGACTCAATCAGGGCTTGCTTTCGGAAGGCATTGCACGATTGGGGCGGCGTTGGGAAGGGATGTGCCTTTAACCGCCTGTTTACCGAAGTATTTGCTCCTATGTGCAAAACCCGCCGTTTCCGGCGGGTTTTATTTTACCGCTTAGGCATACGGTCTAACTTTGGGATGATTTGCGGCGCACTTTGGCTGAAGCCGGCCATCCTATGCCAGCATCTACACTTCTGTTGAGGTAGCCAAAGGATATCGCAGCGCACTCCGTAAGTCGTTGCAAATGTTCAGCGGGAATCTCGAAAGTGCCGCAGTGCCGCGCTCGGAGGATTGGCCGAACTGCTCGCGCTGGGCTTTCGGCAACAGCGACTTAAGGCCGACCAGCAGCTTGGCGCTAGCAGAATGGTCGGGTTTCGCTGCTAGCCTGACCACTCTAAATGACCGCCACAACAGGCATATTGCCTCTTATGACTGTTATAGCGGTCAATGCTTGCAAGAAGGTCAAATGTTTGCTATGTGACTGATGTGGCGGTCATTTAGGTCCTCACGCCTTCTATATCGGTCAAAATGGAAATCTCATCTCGCAAACGCCCGCGCACCTACTCGCGCCTCACGAAAGAAGCTCTGGAGCTGCTGGGCAAGCAAGTGCGCCTCGCGCGCAAGCAGCGTCGCATGTCCGAGGCCGATCTGGCGGCTCGCGTGGGTATCGCGCGCAGCACGCTTCAACTGATCGAAAAGGGCGATCCGAAGGTCGAGATGGGCCTCGCATTCGAAGCCGCGACATTGGCCGGCGTGAGCCTGTTCGTGCCCGAGGCCTCGACACTTGCATCTCAATCGGAACGGCTCAACGACAAGCTCGCGCTTCTCCCGAAGTCGATCCGTCGTCCGCGCAAAGAGGTCGACGATGATTTCTAAGAACGAAAAGCGCGAGGCCCCACAGACTGCGTTTGTGTGGATCTGGCTGCCAAATGCCGATGAACCGATCGTGGCTGGCCGTATCGATCGCGATGGCGATCTTTACGCTTTCACCTACGGCCGAAACTATCTCGCGCACAAGCAGGCGATCCCGATCTATTTGCCGGAGCTGCCGTTGCAGCGCGGCGCAATGCTGCCGAACGCTCCTCTGTTGATGGCGAGCTGTCTGCGCGACGGCGCGCCCGATGCCTGGGGGCGGCGCGTCGTCATCAATCGCCTGACAGGTCTTAAAGGCGACGCGGCCAAAGATGTCGAATTCGACGAGCTGACATTCATGCTGAATTCGGGTTCGGATCGCGCCGGCGCTCTCGATTTTCAAACCTCTGCCGATGTTTACAAGCCGCGTGATCAAGCCAGCGCGACGCTGGAACAATTGATGACCGCGGCCGAGTTCGTCGAGCGCGGCGAGCCGATTCCGCAGGCGCTCGACAACGCGCTCTTTCATGGCAGCTCGATCGGTGGCGCGAGACCCAAGGCGTTGATTGAAGATGGTGCTAAGAAGTATATCGCGAAATTCTCCGCGACGAACGACACCTATGCTGTCGTTAAAGCCGAATTCATCGCGATGCGGCTTGCTGCGCGGGCCGGTCTCGTTGTCGCTCCCGTTTCCCTGTGCGCGGTCGCTGGCAAGGATGTGCTGCTGGTCGAAAGGTTTGATCGCACGCGTGCGGGCAAAGCGTGGCGTCGCCGCGCTATGGTCTCCGCTCTTACGCTGTTCGGACTCGATGAGCTGTCGGCACGCCACGCGAGTTACACCGAACTCGCCGACATCGTTCGAGCGCGCTTCACCGCGCCGCAGGAAACGTTGCGTGAGCTGTATGCGCGGATGGTGTTCAATGTGCTGGTCGGCAACACCGACGATCATGCGCGCAATCATGCCGCGTTCTGGGACGGATCCACTCTGACACTGACGCCAGCCTACGACATCTGCCCGCAAGCTCGCAACGCGCGGGAGGCGAACCAGGCGATTGGCATCGACGGCAACGAACGCAGAAGTTTGCTCAAAGCCTGCCGCGCGGCCGCGCCCAAGTTCCTACTGAACGATAACGACGCGCGCGCCGTCATCGACGGTCAGGTTGTAACGATTCGGCAGAGTTGGGCCGACGTTTGTGACGAAGCCGGCTTGAGCGAGATCGATCGGACGTTCCTATGGCAGCGCCAATTTCTGAATGACTACGCATTCGACGGCTACTCAACATTTGCGACCGAATAAACTTCGTGAGCTGCCTTAATTGAAAAGCCTCGCCTGTCGATAAGCAAGGTCTTGCTCAACGCCTATCGACTGACCGCTCGACAGCATTTTCACCGAAGAAAAACCCGCCGTTTCCGGCGGGTTTTTCGTTACGAAGCGAGTGCGGCATAATATGCACTGCATTGGGACAGACTTTGGGTGAATCTGGCCATCCTATGCGAACATTTACAACAACATTTAAACGAGCGCTTCCAGAGCGCCCGGTTGTACTTCCGCAGGTAGAACATTTTCGACAGATCCCAAGTCGATTTTGCCTCTTCACCGACTAGCTGCCAATTCCACTCTATCGATGGTCGCTGCGGCTTTCGTCGTGATGTTCATCGCGCCGCTTAAAATCATCAATTTAACTAAACTGTTTCGCAGGCTCATTCTGTTCTTCGCAGATCGTGGCTCTCATGCCGTGGGGTGCAGGTTGCCAAAACGCATCGTAACTTGCTGCAATCAACCGTATGCTGGCCTCGGAGGTGGGAGGTTAACATGAGCTATGAAGACATAATGATCGCCGGAGATGTCACTGAAGCATTGGAAGCGTGGCTCGCACGACGGTACGAAAACGTGGTCGATATTGAGGTGCGAGGCGTCCTCGAGGGCGAGTACGCCGCGGTCGCCTACGCCGCCGTGCAATCCCCCCAGTCCTATGGATCGGTGGGAGCCGTCGTTCTCATGCTTAAGCATGATCTAGAAGGTGGCGCTGACGGATATCGGATCAAGGAAATGACAGAGGACGAGGGCCCAGTTGTCGATTTCTGTCCCCTCCGTATCCTCGACCAACTGTCGCCGACCGAGAATCACTTCGCCGAGCACTGGAGAGATAGGTGTCGCCAGCGGATAACCGAAAGCGATGTCACGCCGCAGTTTTCGAAGAGCTAGGCGCCGCTAGATCACAGGATCGCTAGCGTCGGCGGGTTGAGGTTAGAACAGCCTTGCAGAATGGGGCGCCACCAATGGACATTTATGGCGCTAGAAAGTACGCAAAGGCGTGCTGGATGAAGGCAGTAGTCAATGCTCGGCAAACGATCGGAACGGGCGCCGGGGGAGTTGCCTCTCCAGATCAATCAGGCGTCAAATCCAATGGTCATCGGAGAAGTGCCAAAGTGGTCAAAATGACCGTGAAAATGGACAACCTTTCCGATCTCCACACTCAGTTGCAGGAAAAGCGTTTCACCAAGTGCTTGGTGACGAAACCATAGCCGCAGGTGTCGCAGGTCCATAGATAGCTCACCACGCTTTCGGTGAGATACGCCGATGCTTCGGCTGCGACCATCGAGTCGGCGCAGACCGGGCAGGTGGGAAGATCGCTGCCGCGCGGTGCGGGACGAGGAACGTTGGTCGACAGAACTTCAGCAATCGCCGGCATCGTGACCTCCTCATCTTCCAAAAGCGTTGGACCTGATTGGTTGAATGGGCCTGAGAGTTCGAATGAACTGAAGCGTCAGGCATGTGTTCGACTGAAGTGATCACCACCTCAGTTGCACGAACTATACACTAGGAACTCTGACGATGTCGCAACACAAATGCGTTCGTTTTGCGAAATTCGATTCTGCACTGCACGCCTCGCGCGAGCTTTGCCGCCGACATCTCGATTGCGAACGTGTTCGTTAGCGATTCAATTACTATTGCGGCTGGCAAGGCGGCGTGATCAACCGGTGATGAAGCCTGTCACAGCTGAGTCTTGTGCGCCGCGATGTGCGGCGTTCGTTCAACTGTCGTGGAGCTAGCTCGCCGGTCATTCGACGAGTCACGTCAACGCCTTAAGTCTGCTCAACTTGCCGAGAAAACCGCCATGTCGCAGCCGCCCCGCCGACCCCGCACGCTGAACGATGCCCGCACCGAGGCGGAGGCCGCCTTCAAGAAAGTCACCGCCAAGCCGGTGGAAGCGCCGCCGAAGCGCCAAGCGCTGCCGGGCGTGAAGGAGATGGTGTCGCTGCGGATCGATCAGGCTGTGCTGGAACACTTCCAGGAGGGCGGCCCGGGCTGGCAGGACCGTATCAATGCGGCGCTGCGCAAGGCCGCAGGCCTCGACGGCTAGGACGAATTCCGGATCGAGGCTGCGGCGGGCGGTCGCGGAGCGCCGCGCAGATTGAGCAGGTTGCCGGTCAGGATCAGCGCGGCGCCGATCACCGTGTAGGCGTCGAGCCGTTCGCCATAGATCAGCCAGCCGGCAGTCGCCGACAGCGGCACCCGCAGGAAGTCCATCGGCACCACGATGGTGGCATCCGCGTAAGTCAGCGCCCGCGCCATGCAGTAGTGCGAGAACGTGCCGCAAAACGCGATGATGACGATCCAGACCCAGACATAGGCCGACGGCCATTGCCATAGCCACAGCGCTGGCACGAGGCCGGCGGCGCTCTGGATGAGCAGCATCCAGAAGATGATTGCGAGTGTGCTCTCGGTGCGGGTCAGCGACTTCATCAGCGTGACAGAGATGCCGAAGCCGACGGCGGCGCCGAGTGCGATCAGCTGTCCCGGCTCGATCGACGAGGTAGCGGGACGGACGATCACCACGACGCCGATCAGCCCGAGCACCACCGCGGTGATCTTCCAGACGTTCATGTGTTCGCCGAGGAAGGTCGCGGCCAGTATCGCGATCCAGATCGGCATGGTGAACTCGATCGACACCACTTGGCCGATCGAGATCAGCGTCAGCGCGTAGAACCAGCCGAGCTGCGCGGCGTAATGCACCAGGTTGCGGCTCAGATGCGCCAGCGGCCGCGCCGTTGCCATCGCGGTCAGCCCGCCGGCTTTGTGGATCAGCGGATACAGCATCGCGAAGCCGATCAGCGAGCGCAGTTCCATCACCTGAAACACGCTCAATTCGCGCAGCGTTTCGCGGCCGGCGACGGCGACGATCACCATCAGCGCCAGCCAGCCGGCCATCCACAGTGCGGCCTTCAACATCGAGGGAGAGCGGGTCATCGCGGCGGTTTGGCTCGTTGATGGCGTCGGCGTTTCCTGACGTCGCTCTATCTTCGACAACAGCAGGCTTGGCAACCGCCGCGCCGCAGAGGCCCGCCTGCGGCCGCTGCGGTTGATTTCCACCGCCGCTTGTGCGCGCAATTGCGGTCAAAGCGGCGAACAAGCCGGTGACCAAGGGAGGATCGACGATGCGGGTGCTGCAACCGGATGGATGGGCCAAGCCGCGGGGCTTTTCGCACGGCGTCGCCTTCAACGGTCCCGGCCAGTGGCTGGTGCTGGCGGGACAGACCGGCACCAACGATCAGGGCGAATACGAATCGGACGATCTCGCAGCGCAGGTCGGCGCGGCGCTGCGGCGTGTGACGCGGCTGCTGGCGGAGGCTGGAGCAGGCCCCGAGCACATCGTGCGGCTGACCTGGTATCTCACCAGCCGCGCCGAATACGAGGCTGCTGGTGCCGGAATCGGTGCGGCCTGGAAGGAGACGCTCGGCCGGCACTTTCCGCCGTCGACGCTTCTCTATATCGGCGGGCTGGTCGATCCCCGGGCTAAGGTCGAGCTGGAGGTGACGGCGTTCGTGCCGGCGCGGTAACGCAGCCTGGCGACTTAGCCTTGCGGATGCTTGCCAGCGCGGCCGGTTTCGGCCAATGAGCCGCGAGCTTTTCCAAGGAGTTTCGTTCGATGACCCAGCGCTCGACCTCAGCCGATTTCGTCACCGCCTTCGCCACCGGCTGGCCGGAGGCTCAGCCGGAGGTGATGATCCTGTCGCTGACCACCCAGAAGGGCGTGCAGGACTTCGCCCTGACCAAGGAGCAGGCGCTTTTGGTGGCCAAGACCATCAAGCGCACCGCGACCGCGCTGGCCGCGCCCAAGGCGAGGGCCTGACCGCGCGCCGCGGAAGGGCATTCAAGGCTTGCCGCGGCAAGCGTGCCCCCAAACGAAAACCGGGCCCCTTTCGGAGCCCGGTTCGGCAATACAGCTCAGAAGAGCAGTATTGATTAGCCGACGTTGACCGACGACTCGATCGCCGCGGCCTTGCCGTTCCAGTACTTCGAGAACCAGGTGGTGTGCGACAGCACAGCAAAGTGCACCAGGATCGCGATCACGGTGACGCTGCCGAGCAGGAGCGGGAGACCGACGGTCGGCTTCACCACAGTCCAGATACGAGCTTGATTCATATTCTATACTCCTTTGGGCAGCTAATTAGTGCAGCCAGGGCGAGTAAACGTAGGCGAGGAAGTGCGCGACGATCGCGATCGCACCGAAAATGCGGGTGCCATCGATCACGTGCTTGTGGAGCTCTTCGGACTCCTCGACCGTCAGGCCGGTCAGCGTCTTGTCAGCCATTTTGAGACCTCATAATGGGGTTTCTGCGCATCGCCGAGCCGCGTTGCGGCCCTCGATGGCGCGCATATTGACTCGCTCCCCCCGACCGAACATTGAGCCGGCTCAAATTTTCGTGAGTGCCGCGTGATCCGTTGGTCGTAAGGCGGTAGCGAGATGCCGGGTTAGGCCGCTTTATTGTGGACCAGCGGATTGCCAAAAGTCCCTTGGTGCGCCCATTCCCGGTCGAATCGAGCTCACGGAGCGGACGGGTGAACGGCGATCGATTTGGGAGCTGCTGGGCCAAGTGGACCGTCGACGAAGAGAATAAAGAGCCAGCTCTGGACGAGCCGATCAGTCTTCGATCTGACGAGTAAGGCGCATGGTGAGCGCGGAGGGACTCGAACCCTCGACCCCATGATTAAAAGTCACGTGCTCTACCGGCTGAGCTACGCGCTCACGTGAGGCGCTGTGTAGGGGGCGGGGCCGGCGGGGTCAATACCCGCGGTGACCGCGCCAGCCACAGCGAAAGCCGAATTGGCTCAAGCCCACAGATATTTATCCAATCTTCCTCGTGCAACCAATCAGCTGGCGCGCGCGGCCGCGACGCGCGGTTATGCGTCGCGGTGAAGCTCCGAGGCGACCTTCTGCGGCGCCGGGATCGGTGTCGGCAGTGCCACCGGGCGCAGGCCGATCAATTCGGCGGTCCGCACCGCAGTCGCGGTCCACCAGCCGAACTGGTTGATTCGGGAGTTCTCCAGAATCGCGATCGCTACCGCCGCGAGGAACGGCAGGCTCTGCAGCACCAAGACGCCGGCGAAGATGTAGATCTCGGTGATCTGAATGTTGCTGTTGGAGACCACCAGGATCGCGGCGCCGATCAGCAGCAGCACGCCGATCACCGCTTCCCAGAACGCCTGGAATTCGACCGACATCATCGTCAGGCCGCCCTTGGAGGTGCGGGCGAAGGCGAGGTGCTCGGTGATCAGGCCCTGGGCGACGGCGCGCGACACCGTCCATTGCACCGACATCGCCGCGATCATCGCGCCGAGCATCTGCGGCACGCCGATCTTCACCCGCAGCCGGTACAGCACCAGGAAGTGCGCCAGCGTGACGATGAAGGAGGCGATGATCGGCAAGGTCAGGATCTTGTCGGGAATCGCGATGTCGGCGAACGCGACGATCGGGACCCAGATCAGGTTGAGGATCGCCACCACCACGCCGAGGCTTTCGGCGCCGAGCCAGTTCAGCCAGCCGAGGCCAAATTCGCGGCGCTGGTCGCGGCTGAGGCGGCTGTTGCCGGGCAGGAATCGGCGCCAGTGCTTCTTGATGATCTGGAAGCCGCCATAGGCCCAGCGATGCCGCTGCTTCTTGAACGCCTCGTAGGTGTCCGGCAGCAGGCCGTAGCCGTAGCGGGTGTTGGTGTAGTGGGTGAGCCAGCCGTGCTCCATAATCTCGAGGCCGAGATCGGAGTCTTCGCAGATGGTGTCGCTCGACCAGCCGCCGGCCATGTCCATCGCGGCGCGGCGGATCAGGCACATCGTGCCGTGCACGATAATGCCGTTGTACTCGTTGCGCTGGACCATGCCGATGTCGAAGAACCCGGCATATTCGCCGTTCATGATGTAGTGCATCAGCGAACGGTCGCCGTCGCGATGCTCCTGCGGCGCCTGCACCAGGCCGACTCGCGGATCGTCGAACGCGGGGACGAGGTCCTTCAGCCAGTCCGGCGTCACCACATAGTCGGCGTCGATGATACCGATGATCTCGGCATCGACCGCGGTGCGCTCCATCGCGATCCGCAGCGCGCCGGCCTTGAAGCCTTTGACGTTCTCGGCGTTGATGAACTTGAAGCGCTCGCCGAGCTCGCGGCAGTGATCCTGGATCGGCTGGGTAAAGGCCGGATCGGGCGTGTTGTTGATGATCACCACGACTTCGAAGTTCGGGTAATCGAGCCGCGCCAGCGCATCCAGCGTCTGCTTCAGCATCTCCGGCGGTTCGAAATACGCCGGGACGTGGATCGAGACCTTGGGGAAGGTCACCGGTTCGCCCTTGGCAATCGCTGCGGCGCGCTTGGCTTCCTGGGCATCGGTGAGGGCGCGGGTGATCAGCCGTCGCGGTTTGCGGCCGAAGGCCACGGCCGAGATTTCCTCGATCCGCGCCAAGGCGATTGCAACCAGCGGGATCAGCAGGATCATGCCGAGCGTCAGCGCGAAGGCTGAGCCGAACAGGAAGTAGTGCCCGTTCCAATAGGCGAACACCGTCGCCGCCCAGGCGCCGGCGCCGTGCGCCGCGGCCGACAGCAGCAGCGTCTGCATCGCGGTCGGGGCGGCGAGCTGCAGGATCGGCAGCGACAGCAGGATGCCGACCAGAAGCGCGATGCCCGCGAGCTTCCAGTAGTTTGGATCGACCACCGGGCCAGTCCAGGCGAACTTCGGCTGGCGCGAGGCGTCTAGGAAGCCCCAATACGGACCGACGCCGCCTTCGAAGAACTTCCAGGGCTGATCGATCGCTTCAACGATGTTGTACTCCATGCCGATCGAGTCGGCGCGGCTGACGAAGTTGCGCAGCGTCACCGCCTGTTCGAACTGACCGGGCACCGCAGCCTTGCGGTTGTAGCCGGCGCTCGGCCAGCCGAATTCGGCGATCACGATGCGCTTGCCCGGGAAGGCCTCGCGCAGCTTTTGGTAGATGATCATCGCCTGATCGACCGCCTGCTTGGCGGAGAAGCCTTCCCAGTACGGCAGGACGTGCGCGGCGATGAAGTCGACCGATGAGGCGAGCTCGGGATGCTCGAGCCATATGTTCCAGATTTCGCCAGAGGTGACCGGCGCTTTGACCTGAGACTTCACGCGCTGGATTAGCCGGGTCAACCGGCGGACGTTGTTTTCGGCCGTGGCCCAGCGCACCGCTTCGTCGCGCTTGTCGGCCGGCTGGGCTTCGGCGTCGCGAACCCGCTGGTTCTCTTCGGCCACCAGCCGGTAGCGCTCTTCCTCGCTCAGCCCGAGATTTTCCAGCGGGATCTGATCGCCGCGATACACCGTTTCGTTGCCGACCACGATGCCGCTGACATTGGCGTTGTGCTTGGCGAGGTCGATCGCGGCCTGGATCTCGCGCTCGTTGCGGGTGACATCCTTGTCGATCCAGGCGCCGACATTGACCTTCAGGCCGAACTCATTGGCGATCGGCGGCACCATCTCGGGACCGCCGGTCGACGAATACAGACGGATGGCGCGGGTCTGCGCCGACAGCTTTTTCAGGTCGGAGCGGATCCGTTCAGCGGTCGGGAAGTTGTCGACGTCCGGATGGCCGGAGCCATCGAACGGCGCGTAGGACACGCTCGGCAGGATACCGGTGAAGTCGGCGGCTTGTTGTTTCTCCCGAAGGAGACCCCAGAGCCCGGCGTGAGCGGCGGTGACGAAAAGCAGAACGGCGACGACAGCGCGCATCGCGACTAAACCATAAGGGGCCAGTTTGGCAGGTGGACTAACCCGTCCCCGAGGTCCGTCCACATCGTGGGCGCATCACTGTGCGGATGCGCCCCGTGTCCAAGCAACTCGGCCGACCCCGTGGCGAATTGAGGGCGTCCGGCGACCAAACCCGAGAAAATCCCGACCGTTCCAGCGCGCCGCGGAGTTATTTCGCAGGCGCGGGAGCCGCCGGTTGCTGCGGGGCAGGCGCTTGCGCCGGCTTCGCGGCCGGACCGGGAGGCGTTGCGGCCGCTGCGGCGGGCTGCTGCTGGGCGGTCGGATTGATCCAGCATGCGTGCACGCGTCCGCTGAGGCTGTCGGGGGCTTTCGGGTCGATAGGACCAGATCGCACGACACACCTGAATGCCGCCTGAATGTGACCCGTCGGGCAGCCGAAGCGGTCATACATATCGAGGTGGCGGAACGCGGTGTCGAGATCGTCGCGCCACATCAGAACCACGACGCGGCGGCCGAGCCAGACGCATTCCGGGTTGCCGGCGGGGCCGTTGATCGCCTGCGCGGCCTCGGCGAATTCGTCGGTCTTCTTCTGGCTTTCCTTGAGCGCGTCGGCAGTCGACTGAGCCGGCTGATTGTTGGCGACTGCGGGCGGCTTCTGCGTCTGATCCTGAGCGCGCAGATCGCCGCTCTGGGCGATGGCGCCGCCTACGCCGATCGACAGAGCAAGACCGCTCACGGCCAGGCAACGCAGCATCGCGTTCTGGAACTCAAGGAATACTCGTCGCATCGTGTCCCCGATCTCGTTGCCGGGCCATCGCGGCGCCGGTCGATCCACCTGATGCCGCTTGAATTCGTCGCCGATAGGGCGTGGCCCTCGGCAGAATCCCATGACGGACATTTTTGATTTTGTCCAGCAATGGCAGTTCGTCCTTCGGTGCATGGCGACGAATTGATGGCGGAAGAACGTCTGTTGTCGTGGCGGCCGAACGGCGCAGTGCACAAGGCGGCCTTGGCAGATCGGTCGCAAGCGGCTAATCGACGGGACCCTTTTGCAACGGACGGAATCGAAATCCTTGCGCACGCCGCTGCTGTTGATCCCGATCTCGTTGGCCATGATCTTCGGTGTGTGGTGGTGGATCGCCACGCCGATCACGCTTGAACGCGCGCCGATCGAAGCCAACTCCAAACTGGAATGCGTCTCGTACGCGCCGTTCCGCGGCGCGCAGACGCCGCTCGATCCGACGACGCATATCGACGCCGAGCAGATCGCGCAGGACATGGCGCAGCTCGCCAAGATCTCGAAGTGCGTTCGTACCTATTCGATCGATAACGGCCTCGACCAGCTTCCGCCGCTCGCCGCCAAGGTCGGGCTGAAGGTGCTGCAGGGCATCTGGCTGTCGAACGACCGCTCCAAGAACCTCGCGCAGATCGCGACCGCAGTCGGCCTCACCAAAGCCTATCCGGACGTGATCACCGGTTTGGTGGTCGGCAACGAAGTCTTGCTTCGCGGCGAGATGACGACGGCAGACCTGGCTGCAACCATTCGGTTGGTGAAGGCGCAGGCCAAGGTGCCGGTGACTTATGCGGACGTCTGGGAATACTGGCTGCGTAACCGCGAGATCTACGACGCGGTCGATTTCGTCACCATTCATATCCTGCCGTACTGGGAGGACATGCCGGTCCGCGCCCGCTACGCCGCGAACCACGTCGACGCGATCCGCAAGCAGGTCGCGGTGGCGTTCCCGGGCAAGGAAATCCTGATCGGCGAAACCGGATGGCCGAGCGCCGGCCGGATGCGCGAAGGCGCGTTGCCGTCGCGTGCCAACCAGGCGCGGGTGGTGTCGGAAATTCTCGCCCTCGCCAAGGCGGAGAACTTCCGCGTCAATCTGATCGAAGCTTACGACCAGCCTTGGAAACGCGACCTCGAAGGCACCGTCGGCGGTTATTGGGGCCTGATCGACGCCGACAACCGCGCTGAGAAGTATCCGGCGGGCGTGCCGATCAGCAACTTCCCGTATTGGAAGCTCGACGCTGCCGCCGGCATGACGCTGAGCGTTCTGGTATTTCTGACCGCGATCCTGACGCTGCGTCGGCGCCCGTGGGCGCCGCGGCTGATCTCCTGGCTGGCGGTGGGCACGTCGGCGACAATCGCCGGCATTCTGCTCGGCATTGCGGTCGACAAGCTGTTGGTCGAAAGCTACGGCGTCGGGCGTTGGGCGCAGTGGAGCCTGCTGCTCGCCAGCGGCATTTTGACGCCGATCCTCGGTGCGCATGCGTTGATGTCCGGTCGGCCGCTTCCGACCTTCCTGGATCTGTTCGGGCCGCGCGAAGACCGGTCGCATTCGTTTGCGACTTGGGCGCTTGGTCTGGCTGTAGCGGTGACCGTGCTGATCGGCGCCCAGACCGCGCTCGGCTTCACCTTCGATCCGCGCTACCGCGACTTCCCGTTCGCGTCGCTGACGATGGCGGTGGTGCCGCTGTTCCTGCTGATGCTGCTGAACCGGCCGCAGCAGGGGCTCCGGCCGATCGCCGAAGCTTCGTTCGCCGGCCTGTTCGCCCTCTGCGCGCTATACACCGTGTTCAACGAAGGGCCGAAGAACTGGCAGTCGCTGTGGACATGCGCAGTTTACGCGATGCTCGCGCTCACGCTGTGGCGGGCGCGGGTCGCGCAAACCCCAAAATAAGCAGCCCGATCGCGATCCCCGACAGCCCGATATTGTAGAGCACGATGCCGAAGCCGGCGCAGATCAGGCCGCCGGTGAGCAGCACGATCGACGGCCGGATGAAGTGCAGCACCGCGATCACCAGCGCGGCGATGCCGAACACCGAATTCTGAAACAGATACGTCATCAGCAGTCGGGCTTTGCACAGCATCGAGCGCAACCCGGCATCGCAGGCCAGGGCCACGGTCGACAGCTCGATCGCGAGGTAGCGCAGGTACAGCGCGTAGCCGACGGTCAGGAAGCCGACGATCAGCAGGAATTGCACCTGATACGGAGTAAGGCGGAACGGCTTTTTCTTCATAGCGTGATTATGCTGCGCTTCGAGAGGGCGAACAAGCTGACGCGGCGTTCGTGACCGAGGCCGCCCCAGGCTTTTAGCGGATGCCGAGGAACGATGACAGGGTGGCCGGCCTTGGCGGCGGAGGTGCATCCTGCGCTTGTGCCGGCGGAGGCGGCGGCGGTTCAGGCTGCTGCAGGGTCACGCGCTCGCGATGCCGGCGCACCGGGCGCTGCGGTGCCGCTTGGGGCGCGCTCGCCGGCGCCGCCATCGGCAGGCGTTGGCCGTCATAGACCGACGCTTCGCAGGCGCGGTCCGCGCTGCCGAGTGCCGCGCAGACTTTCGCCGCGGCGGCGGCGTCCGCGATCGGACCTGCGACCAGCCGCAGCTGGGTGGCGTTGCCGTTTTCCTTGATCATGATGATCGGCTGCAGGCCCTTGAGCGACTTCTGGGTCTTCGACAGCTTGCGCCACAACCCGCGCAGCCCCTCAACGGTGTTGGCGGCGCCGAGGTCGACGCCGAAGTCGGTGCGCGGCGCCGGCGTTTCCGCGGCAGCCTCCGCGTCTTCGCCGGTCTCTTCGGGCGAGGTTGCGGCCTTCGGCTCAAGCAGCTTGGCCGCTCCTGGATCCGGCGGCGCCAGGATCGACCGCGACGGCATTAACGGCGTCGTCGAGATCATCGCCGCAGCCGTTTGCGCCGCGGGCCGCTCCGGCGGGGCCGGCTCCAGACGCGGCTTGTCGAGTCGAGATCTTTCCTGAGGTTTTTCCGCCATTGCCTTGTCGTCCGAAGGCTTTTTCGCTTCCGCCGCAGCGGGAGCTTGCGCCGAGGCCGGTTCTTCCGGCTTGGTCGGAGCCAGCGTCACTGGAACGGTTGCAGCAACCGCCGGGGATGCTGCCGGAGCGGCCGCGGTTGGGGACGGTTCGATCGCCCCCAGCTTCTTGGTAGGAGCTGCAGGCGTGTTCGGCCTAGTTTCGACCGGAGCCACGGGCGGTGCAGGCGGGGGCGTCTCCTTGGTCGGAATCTCCGGCAACGTCGCGGCCGCTCCCCAACGGTCTATCGGATTGGCAGCCGCCGGTGCATTCGGCTTGCCGCCGCCCGACTGCACCCGTGCGATCGATCCTGTGACTGAATCCAGTCCCTGTTCGAGCGTGCCGACGCGCGCATACAGCCGGTCGCGGTCGGTGTTCAGCGACTCGATCGCCGCGGTCAGCCGGCTGGTCGCCGTCTGGGTGTCCTTGGCCAGGCGCTGGATCATCTGCGACTGCTGGGCGACGTCCGCCGCCGCCGTTTGCTCGCGCCGCCGGTCGGTGACGTTCTGGACCGCCATAATGGCGAGTACGACGGCGCCGAGCGAGGCAATCGCCCACGATCCCAGGCGCCACTTGTCCTGGGTGTTGAGCTCTTCTTCATCTGCCAGCAGCCGGGTCAGCCAGCCGCCCGTTTCCTCGGTCGCGAAGCTGTCTGCCAGATCGTCGGTTTTTCTGGCCATCGGATGGTCTCAAAGCCTTGAAGCGCGCAACGCGAATCAGATGCCCAACAGTATCAGGGAATTGCCGTTTTCAGGTGGGCGCCGGTTGCCGCCGGGGCCGCAAACCCGTTTCCCCTTCGTGGCAAAACCCTTTATGAGGGCCGCATCACCAGACCATGGATGTTGAAATGACTACCAGAAACAGCCTGACGATCGTGCTTGCCGCTGGCGAGGGCACGCGTATGCGATCTTCGCTGCCGAAGGTGCTGAACCCGGTTGCCGGCCGCTCGCTGCTCGCCCACGTGCTGAGCGCGGCGCCGCATGGCGAACGCGACCGGCTCGCGGTGGTGATCGGTCCGGATCATCAGGCGGTCGGCGACGAGGCCAAACGTGTCCGCTCTGACGCGGCCATCCATATCCAGGCGCAGCGGCTCGGGACCGCGCATGCGGTGCTGGCGGCCCGCGAGGCGATCGCCGAAGGCGCCGACGATCTGCTGATCGCGTTCGGCGATACCCCGCTGATCTCGGCCGAGACGTTCGCCCGTCTGCGCGAGCCGCTGCACGACGGCTCGTCTCTGGTGGTGCTCGGTTTCCGCGCGGCCGATCCGACCGGCTACGGCCGGCTGGTGGTCCAGGACGGCAAGCTGACGGCGATCCGTGAGCAGGCCGACGCCAGCGCCGATGAATTGAAGATCACGCTGTGCAACGCCGGCGTGATGGCGATCGATGGCAAGATCGCACTCGACGTGCTCGACAAGATCGGCAACGCCAACGCCAAGGGCGAGTACTACCTGACCGACGCGGTCGGGATCGTTCGCGACCTCGGCCTGATTGCCAGCGTGATCGAAACCAGCGAGGACGAGGTCCGCGGCATCAACACCAAGGCGCAGCTCGCCGAGGCCGAGACCGTGATGCAGACCCGCCTGCGCCTGGCCGCAATGGCGGCGGGTGTGACGCTGATTGCGCCCGAGACGGTGTACCTCGCCGCCGATACGACGTTCGGCAAGGACGTGGTCATCGAGCCGTTCGTGGTGATCGGCCCCGGCGTGTCGATTGCCGACGGCGCAGTGATCCACTCGTTCTCGCACCTTGCCGAAGCAAAGATCGGCAGCAAGGCGCAGGTCGGTCCGTATGCGCGATTGCGACCGGGCACGTCGCTCGGCGACGGCGCTAAGATCGGCAATTTCGTCGAGACCAAAGCCGCGCAGATCGACGCTGGCGCCAAGGTCAATCACCTGACCTATATCGGTGATGCCCACATCGGCGCGTCCGCCAATATCGGCGCCGGCACCATCACCTGCAATTACGACGGCTTCGACAAGCACAAGACCGAGATCGGGGCGGGCGCATTCATCGGCTCGAATTCGTCGCTGGTCGCGCCGGTCAAGATCGGCACCGGCGCCTATGTCGGCTCCGGCTCAGTGATCACCAAGGACGTGCCGGACGACGCGCTGGCGGTCGAGCGCAACGTGCAGACCGCCAAGGACGGCTGGGCCAAGCGCTTCCGGGACGCCAAGTCGCGACATCGCAAGCCGAAGGCGCATTGAAGTTGCTGGTTTGGCTTAACCTTGTGTCAAATCGCAATAATTGTTGACTACCAAGGCTTTCACAGAAGCCGCTAGAAGTCGGGAGCGTCGGCAGGTCGCCCGGCGAATTGGGGATTATTCAACCGCATGTGCGGCATCATCGGAATTCTGGGACGTGGACCGGTTGCTGAGCAGCTGGTCGATTCGCTGAAGCGGCTCGAGTACCGCGGCTATGACTCGGCCGGGGTCGCAACGCTCGAAGACGGCGAGCTCGTGCGCCGCCGGGCCGAAGGCAAGTTGAAGAATCTCGAAGCGGTGTTGAAGCGGCAGCCATTGGCCGGCCATGTCGGGATCGGCCACACCCGGTGGGCGACCCACGGCAAGCCCAATGAGGCCAATGCGCATCCGCATGCGGCGTCGGGCGTTGCGGTCGTGCACAACGGGATCATCGAGAACTTCCGTGAGCTGCGCGATGAGCTCGAGGGCGGCGGTGCGACCTTCGCCAGCGAGACCGACACTGAAGTGGTGGCGCATCTGGTCAATTCGTTTCTGGTCAAGGGGCTGTCGCCACAGGACGCGGTGAAGGCGGCGCTGCCGCGGCTGCGCGGCGCCTTTGCGCTGGCCTTCGTGTTCAAGGGCTACGACGATCTGATGATTGGGGCCCGAAAGGGCTCGCCTCTGGCGATCGGCTATGGCGACGGCGAGATGTATCTCGGCTCGGACGCGATCGCGCTGGCGCCGCTCACCGATGACATCAGTTATCTCGACGACGGCGACTGGGTGGTGCTGACCCACACCACCGCAGAAGTCCGCGATGCCAGGGGCGACGTGGTCAAGCGCGATGTGATGAAGTCGGGTGCGTCGTCCTTCGTGGTCGACAAGGCGAACTATCGCCACTTCATGGCCAAGGAAATCCACGAGCAGCCGGAAGTCGTCGGCCACACTCTGGCGCGCTATCTCGACATGGCGAGCGAGCGGATCGCGCTGCCGATGAAGCTGCCGTTCGACTTCAAGGACGTCCAGCATCTGTCGATCACGGCCTGCGGCACGGCGAATTACGCCGGCTATGTCGCCAAATACTGGTTCGAGCAATTCGCGCGGCTGCCGGTCGAGATCGATATCGCCTCGGAGTTCCGCTACCGCGAGGCGCCGCTGCGCAGCGGCGATCTGGCGATCTTCATCTCGCAGTCGGGCGAAACCGCCGACACGCTGGCGGCGCTGCGCTACGCCAAGGAGCAGGGGCTTCACACGGTGTCGGTGGTCAACGTGCCGACTTCGACGATCGCCCGCGAGAGCGAGGTGGTGATGCCGACCCTGGCGGGCCCCGAGATTGGCGTCGCCTCCACCAAGGCGTTCACCTGTCAGCTCACGGCGCTGGCGGCGCTGGCGATCGCGGCCGGGCGGGCACGCGGCACCCTGACCGACGCCGACGAGGCAAAGCTGGTGCACGGCCTGATCGAGTTGCCTCGGCTGATGGCGGCGGCGCTGACGCATGAGCCGCAGATCGAGCGGCTGGCGCGCGACATCTCCAAAGCCCAGGACGTGCTCTATCTCGGCCGTGGCACCTCCTATCCGCTGGCGCTCGAAGGCGCGCTGAAGCTCAAGGAAATTTCCTACATCCATGCCGAGGGCTACGCCGCCGGCGAGCTCAAGCACGGCCCGATCGCGCTGATCGACGAGAAGATGCCGGTGGTTGTGATCGCGCCTTACGACCGGGTGTTCGAGAAGACCGTCTCCAACATGCAGGAAGTGGCGGCCCGCGGCGGCCGGATCATCCTGATGACCGACGCCAAGGGCGCCGAGGAGGCCACCGTCGATTCGATGGTGACGATCGTGATGCCGGACATGCCGGCCGCCTTCACCCCGATGGTCTATGCCATCCCGGTGCAACTGCTCGCCTATCACACCGCGGTGGTGATGGGCACCGACGTCGACCAGCCGCGCAATCTGGCGAAGTCGGTCACGGTCGAATAGGGCGGCCGTGCGCCGGCCAGCCCGGTGACGCGAAGCGCTCGCAGCATCGGCAAGATGTCGCGGCCGGCCGGCTGTCCACACCGGCAGGTTGTTGATGGCTGACGTTGGCCTTATATCTGCGGCGTTGGCAGAACGCCGAAGTGGCGCGATCGAACCTGGCCGGGTCGGATCGATCGCTTATCCTCAGGGCGGTCTGCTACAGAGACACTCGCGTCGGGCTTCGGCCGCGACATCCGTAGCACCGACCTGGACTTCCGATGACCGAGCAGCTTCCGACCCCGACCGGTGATCTTCCGCCGGACCCGCCGCGCGGCGTGATGGGGCGTATCCGCAATTACTTCCTGACCGGCCTCATCGTCGCCGGCCCGGTCGCGATCACTTTCTACCTGACGTGGTGGTTCGTGAACTGGGTCGACGGTTTCGTGCGTCCGTTGGTTCCACCGGATTACCGCCCCGAGACCTATCTGCCATTCGCCGTGCCGGGCTCAGGCCTGGTCGTCGCGTTCGTCGCCCTGACGCTACTCGGGTTCCTCACCGCCAACCTGATCGGCCGCAGTCTGGTCGATCTCGGCGAACGGCTGCTCGGCCGGATGCCAGTGGTACGGGCGATCTATCGCGGCCTCAAGCAGGTGTTCGAGACGCTGTTCTCGGGCAATGGCAACAGCCTGCGCAAGGTCGGGCTGGTCGAGTTTCCGTCACCTGGCATGTGGTCGATCGTGTTGATCTCGCTGCCGCCGAATCAGGAAGTCGCCACCAAGATTCCGAGCCAGGACGAGCACATCTCGGTATTCCTGCCGTGCGCGCCGAACCCGACCACCGGCTTCTTCTTCTACGTGCCGAAGAACAAGGTGATCCCGGTCGACATGAGCGCCGAGGAAGCCGCGACGCTGATTATGTCGGCTGGCGTCGTGCAGCCGGGCTCCGATCCGCAGAAGAAGATCGCGGCTCTGGCGGCGACCGCGCTGGCCGCGAAGAAGGTCCGCGAGCCCGGCGAGCCGGAGTCAGCCTTCTCGCGCCGCCGGGCCAAGCCGGCCGAAAAGGCGCCGGACAAGGTCGAGTAGCTGCGCGCGCCCCGGAATGACGCGTGGTAACTAACCCGCCCCCAATAGCGGGATCGCTTCGTCGCGTTCGTAGAGATACAGCAGGCAGCGCAGCGCTTCGCCGGATGGACCTTCGAGTTTCGGATTGTCCTTCAGGATGCGCAGCGCTTCGTCGCGCGCCTGGGTGATGAGCTGGGCGTGAACTTCTGAGCGCGCGATCCGGTATCCGGGCAGGCCGCTCTGCCGTGTGCCGAGCACGTCGCCTTCGCCGCGAAGCTTCAGGTCTTCCTCGGCGATCCGGAAACCGTCGGTGGTGTCGCGGATCACTCGCAAGCGTGCCCCCGAAAGCTCACCCAGCGGCTCGCGGTACAGCAGCAGGCAGGTGGAGGCTTCGCTGCCGCGACCGATCCGCCCGCGCAGCTGATGCAACTGCGCCAGGCCGAACCGCTCGGCGTTTTCGATCACCATGATGCTGGCTTCGGGCACGTCGACGCCGACTTCGACAACTGTCGTCGCGACCAGCACGCTGATTTCGCCGCGCGCGAACTGGCCCATCACGAGGTCCTTGTCGCTGCCGCGCATCCGTCCGTGCACCAGCCCAACCTGATGATCACCGAAACGCTGTCGCAGCGATTCGAAACGTTGCTCGGCGTCGGTGAGTTTGACGTTCTCGGATTCTTCCACCAGCGGGCAGATCCAGTACACCCGCTTGCCGGCGGCGATGGCACGGCCGATGCCGTCGATCACTTCCGGCAGCCGCGTGTCGGACAGCGTACGGGTGTCGATCGGTTGGCGGCCGGCGGGCTTCTCGCGCAGTTCCGAGACGTCCATGTCGCCGAAGTAAGTCAGCACCAGTGTTCGCGGAATCGGCGTCGCCGACAGCACCAGCACGTCGACATCGGCGCCCTTGCTGGTCAGCGCCAGCCGTTCGCGGACGCCGAAGCGATGCTGTTCATCAACGACGGCTAGCGCCAGCGATTTGTAGATCACGTCGTCCTGGATCAGCGCGTGGGTGCCGACCAGAAAGTCGATCTCGCCGGCGGCAAGCCGCTCCAGGATCTCTCGGCGTTCCTTGCCTTTTTCGCGGCCGGTGAGGATTGCGACCTGCATTCCGGCGCGTTCGGCGAGCGGCGCGATGGTCTTGATATGCTGGCGGGCAAGGATTTCGGTCGGCGCCATCAGCGCCGCCTGCTTGCCGGCCTCGGCGACGGCTGCAGCCGCCAGCAGCGCCACCACGGTCTTGCCGCTTCCCACGTCGCCCTGCAGCAATCGCAGCATCCGCACCGGTTGGCGCAGATCTTCGGCGATCGCCGCGGCGGCCTGCTGCTGCGAGTTGGTCAACGCGTAGGGCAGCGCGTCGATGATCTTGTGGCGCAGCCGTCCATCGCCGGCGTTGCGGCTGCCGGCCGGGCGACGGAGTTGCGCCCGCACCAGCGCCAGGGCGAGCTGCCCGGCGAGCAGTTCGTCATAGGCAAGGCGCGACCAATACGGCCCGTCCGGCAGAATGTCGGTTGGCTGATCCGGGATGTGGACGTGTTTCAGCGCATCGGCGAACGAGGGAAACCGGCAGCGCCGCAGCACCTCGGGGCTGATCCACTCCGGCAGCGCCGGCAGCTTGGTCAGCGCCTGGGCCACCGCGCGACGCAGCGAGCCGATCGCCAGCCCCTCGGTGAGCGGATACACCGGATCGATCTGCGGCAGCTTGGCGAAGCCTTCCTCGTCAACGACGCGGTCGGGATGCACGATCTGCAGCGTGCCATCGTAGAGCTGGCCGGTGCCGGAGACGTAGCGCTTGGCGCCGACCGGCAGCAGTTTCTGCACAAAGTCAGGCTTGGCGCGGAAGAACGTCAGCACCACGTCGCCGGTGTCGTCGCTGGCATAGACCAGATAAGGCGCGCGCGAGCGGCCTGGCGGCGGCGCGCGGTGGCGATCGACCGTGACCTCCAGGGTCACCACGGTGCCCGGCACCGCATCGCGAATCTTCGGCCGGGCGCGGCGGTCGATCACGCTGGTCGGCAGATGCAGCAGCAAATCGGCCAGCCGCGGAGTGTCGTCGCGATCCAGCAGATAGCGGAACAGCTTGTCCTGTTTCGGCCCGACGCCCGTCAGGCTGGTGACCGGCGCGAACAGCGGATTGAGTAGAGCAGGGCGCATCGAACCAAAGCGGGGTGGATGGGCGGTGCCCGCAGGGTTGGCTGCATTTGCGGCCGATTGCAATGCGTCCGTGCGGGCTGACAGCGGCGATGCTGGCGGCTATATCAAACGCGCCCGGCACGTCCGGGCTTTTGGCGTTGAGGTGGATTTCGACATGACGGGCACGACACGGTCGAGCGGCGGGCTCGACGACCGCCGCAAGCGGCTTCTGTTCCGCTGCTGGCATCGCGGCACACGCGAGATGGATCTGATTCTCGGCCAATTCGCCGACGCCGAGATCGGCACCCTGTCGGAGGCCGAGCTGGACGAGCTGGAGCGGCTGATCGAGGTCAACGATCACGACCTCTACGCAGCGGTCGCTGGCGGCGACACGCTGCCGGCCGAGTTCAAAGGCGGGCTGTTCGAGCGGATCAAGACGTACGGCCACCAGGACGGCACCGTATGAAGACTCCGAGCAGGTCTCCCGCGGAGCAGCTGACGCCCGGCAATGCGTTGACGTTCGCCAACGTCGCCGAGGGCGCCGAGGGGCTGATCGTCGCCGATTTGGCCCGCGCGATCGCGGCCAAGCCGAAGGCGCCGGCTGTCAGTCTCGCGGTGATCTGCCGTGACGGCCCGCGGATGCAGCAGCTCGCGCGCAGCCTGGAGTTCTTCGCGCCCGACCTCGACGTGTTGCAGTTCCCGGCCTGGGACTGCCAGCCTTACGACCGCGTCTCGCCGCACGCTGGCATTCTGGCGCAGCGCGTCACCACGCTGGCGAAGCTGTCGCGGCTCACCGGTAGCGACAAGCCTCTGATCATCCTGACCACCGTCAACGCCGCCGTGCAGCGGGTGCCGGTGCGCGAGATCGTCTCCGCACAGGCGCTGTCGGTCGCCCCCGGCAACGTCGTGCCGATGGAGTCGATCGTCGCCTGGCTCGAACACAACGGCTACAGCCGTGCCTCCACGGTGCGCGAGGCCGGTGAATACGCGGTGCGAGGCGGCATCCTCGACCTGTTTCCCGCTGGCCTCGATCAGCCGGTGCGTTTCGATTTCTTCGGTGATCAGCTCGAATCGATCCGCACCTTCGATGCCGAAACCCAGCGCACGCTGCACACCATGCGCGGCCTGGATCTGGTGCCGGTGTCGGAATTTCAGCTCGTCACCGAGACCATCCGCCGCTTCCGCATGGGCTACGTCGCCACCTTCGGCGCGCCGCATCCGGACGACCAGCTCTACGCCGCGGTCAGCGAAGGCCGCCGCCATCCCGGCATGGAGCATTGGCTGCCGCTGTTCCAGGAGCGGATGGACACGCTGTTCGATTACCTGAAGGGAACGCCGGTCGCGATCGAGCCGCAAAGCGAAGACGCCGCCCGGGAACGCTTCAAGCAGATTGCCGATTACTACGATGCCCGCCGCGAAGCGATGGATCAGCCCGGCTCCGGCGCGATCTACAAGCCGCTGCCGCCAGATCAACTCTATCTTACCGACAGCGAGTGGACCGCGCGGCTGGAAGGCGTGCCGTTGGCGCGGCTGACGCCGTTCGCGCTGCCGGAAGACACTAGCAACGTCATCGACGCCGGTGCGCGGGCCGGGCGTAACTTCGCGCCGGAGCGGGCGGACTCCAACGTCAACGTGTTCGAGACCCTGGTGGCGCACGTCTATGCGCTGCAGGCCGCGCGCAAGAAGGTGGTGATCGCGCTGTGGAGCGAAGGCTCGCGCGACCGCATGGCGAGCATGTTGAAGGACCACAAGCTGGTCGCGCTCACCAGCGTCAACTCTTGGCGCACCGTGCAGGCGACGCCGCGCAACGAAACCATGCTGGCGGTGGTGGGGCTGGAGTCCGGCTTCGAGACCGATGCGTTTGCAGTGATCACCGAGCAGGACGTGCTCGGTGATCGTCTGGTACGCCAGCGCAAGGCCAGCAAGAAGCTCGACAACTTCATCTCCGAGGTCACCAGCCTCTCGACCGGTGACATCGTGGTGCATGTCGAGCACGGCATCGGCCGGTTCGTGGGCTTGCAGACGCTTCAGGTCGGCGGCGCGCCGCACGACTGCGTCGAGCTGCACTACGCCAACGACACCAAGCTGTTTCTTCCGGTCGAGAACATCGAGCTGCTGTCGCGCTATGGCTCCGACGGCACCACGGTCGAACTCGACAAGCTCGGCGGCTCCGGCTGGCAGGCGCGCAAGGCGAAGCTGAAGAACCGCATCCGGCAGATCGCCGGAGAACTGATCAAGGTCGCGGCCGAACGGCACTTGCGCGAGGCGCCGAAGCTGCCGATCCAGCCGCAGCTCTACGACGAGTTCTGCGCGCGCTTCCCCTACGACGAGACCGAGGATCAGCTTGCTGCCATCAATGCAGCGCTCGGCGATCTGGAGAAGGGCACGCCGATGGACCGCCTGGTCTGCGGCGACGTCGGTTTCGGCAAGACCGAAGTGGCGCTGCGCGCGGCGTTCGCCGTGGCGCTCGACGGCAAGCAGGTGGCGGTCGTGGTGCCGACCACGCTGCTGGCGCGACAGCACGCCAAGACCTTCACCGAGCGGTTCCGCGGCTTCCCGGTCAATGTCGGCCAAGCCTCGCGGCTGGTCTCTGCCAAGGAGCTGTCGCAGGTCAAGAAGGGTATCGCCGACGGCACCACCGACATCGTCGTCGGCACCCATGCGCTGCTGGGCAAGTCGATCAAGTTCAAGGATCTCGGCCTCGTGATTGTCGACGAGGAGCAGCATTTCGGCGTCACCCACAAGGAGAAACTGAAGCAGCTGCGCTCCGAGGTCCACGTGCTGACGCTGAGCGCGACGCCGATCCCGCGCACGCTGCAGCTCGCCATGACCGGGGTGCGCGACCTGTCGATCATTGCCTCGCCGCCGGTCGATCGTCTCGCGGTGCGCACCTTCGTTGCCCCGCACGATCCGCTGATGATCCGCGAGGCGTTGCTGCGCGAGCGCTATCGCGGCGGTCAGGCGTTCTATGTCGTGCCGCGGATCGACGATCTCGCAGAGGTGAAGGACTTCCTCGACAAGCACGTGCCGGAGATGAAGGTCGCGGTCGCGCACGGCCAGATGCCGCCGGCGGTGATCGAGGACATCATGTCGGCGTTCTACGACGGCAAGTTCGACATCCTGCTGTCGACCACGATCGTCGAATCCGGTCTCGACATTCCGAACGCCAATACGCTGATCGTGCACCGCGCCGACATGTTCGGCCTGGCGCAATTGTATCAGCTCCGCGGCCGCGTCGGCCGGTCGAAACTGCGCGCCTATGCGCTGTTCACGCTGCCGCAGCACAACATCACCGCGCAGGCGGAGCGCCGGCTGAAGGTGCTGCAATCGCTGGAAACGCTGGGCGCAGGCTTCCAGCTAGCATCGCACGACCTCGACATTCGCGGCGCCGGCAATCTGCTCGGCGAGGAACAGTCCGGCCACATCAAGGAAGTCGGCTTCGAGCTGTATCAGCAGATGCTGGAGGAGGCGATCACCAACCTCAAGGCCGGCATCGTCGACGAACCGGTCGCCGATCGCTGGTCGCCGCAGATCACCATCGGCATGCCGGTGCTGATCCCGGACGACTTCGTTGCCGATCTGTCGGTGCGGCTGTCGCTGTACCGGCGGCTCGCCGATCTGGACACCGACGAGGAGATCGACAATTTCGCCGCCGAGCTGCGCGACCGTTTCGGGCCGCTGCCGGACGAGGTGCGCTATCTGTTCAAGATCGCGGCCATCAAGGCGTATTGCCGTCGCGCCAATGTCGAGAAGGTCGACGCCGGCCCGAAGGGCGTGGTCATCACCTTCCGCGACAACGCCTTCGCGCAACCGGACAAGCTGGTGTTCTTCATCAAGCGCCACGGCGACGCGGCCAAGGTGCGGCCCGACATGAAGGTGGTGTTCTTCCAGGTCTGGGAGACGCCGGAAGAGCGACTGATGGGAACGACCGACATCCTCAAGCAGCTCGCGGACCTCGCCGAGAACCGCAAGGCGGCGTGATCTTTCGTCGTCGTCCGTAGGTCTTCGCAGCCGTCATTTCGAGGAGGCGAAGCCGACGAAGCAATCCAGATACTGTGTATGGAGCCTCTGGATTGCTTTGCCTTCGGCTCGCAATGATGGAGATCGCGATCAGCGCGAGGTTCTCACGACGCAGCGCGGCGGCGATCCTGCTGCACGACGCGGGTCAGGATGGCGCGGGCGGATTCGTCCGGCATCAGGGTCGCGACGCTGACGTCGGGATCGATCCGGGCCTCGCGCCGCGCGCTGTGGGCGGTCTGCTTGATCACGCTGCTGAGCCGCCGGGCGATCGCCTGGGCGTTGCGCAGGTCGGTCGCAGCGAACACCACCAGCAGCGTGCCGTCGGTCTGCAGCGTGCCGAAGTCCATCTTACGCATCAGCCGACTGATGATCCGTGCGGCGTCGTTCACCGCTCGCCGATCGGCACGGTGCAGGACGAAGCGCGCGACCGACAGGCCTTCGCCGCGGGTCTGGGCCTGATACACAGCGGTCGCGAAGTCGCGCTCGAACGCAGCCTCGGTGAGAAGCCCGGTGCGAGGATCGAGCAGGCCGCCGGCATCGAGCGAAGCCAGCGTGCGGGTGAGCCTGGCCTCGAAGGCGTGCTGGCGCACCAGCGGCAGCGCAGCGCCGACGATCTGCGCCGGATCGCCATCGACGAATTCGAGATTGGGCAGCTCGAAGCTGCTGTGCGGTGCCGGAACGCCGACCACGATCGGCAGATGCCGGAACCGGGTGTCTTCCGACAGCACGGTGAGAAAGGCATCGACCACGCGCGGGCTGAAACCCTCGGCCAGCACGATGCCGTCGAGATCGCGGGCGTTGAGATGCTTGGCGGCAGCTTCGATCGACAGCGCGCCGACCACCCCGACGCGTTCGCCGAGTGCGACCGACAGCGCCGGATAGGCGGCGCCGCGGCCGATCAGCAGAACGGTCGCGTCTTGCAGCGGATCGTGGTCGGACAGTTCGGTGAGGCCGCTCGGATCCGTCAGGCGCCGCATCGCCGTGGCGTGCAAAGTTCGCACCCTGAGCGCGGCCCGCAGCCGGGGCGCCAGATGGATCAGCTCGCCCGGATCGGCGCTGAACGGCATCACGTTGTCGGGCAGGCCGCCATCGGTCCCGATCGCGATCAGTGGCACGTAAGGTTGCAGCAAACCGATCTGGCGGGCGATTGCCTCAAGGGACCTGGCGGGCGCACCGCCATCGGCGACCACGGCCGACGGGCGCAGGCGGCCGACCGCCTCACCAGCCTCCGGCCACGACGAGGCCAGCACTGGAAACAGTTGGGCGTCCGTCAGTGCTGCGAGGGTCGGCGAACTTTCATCGTCGGTTACGACGAGGATAGGCGCGTGGTACGACATTCCAAGAACGGCTCCCGCGGTCGAGGCGGAAACCGTAAGCCGTCGCTGTTAATGCGGCGTCAACGTCGATGCGCGGTTTTCATCGACCTTCGGAGCGTCGCGGAAGGCTTCGACCATCAAAGGGTTTAGGCCGAGTTCTGCAAGTGCTTCACGAGCTCTGGAGTTGTCCTGTGCGCGTCCTGCAAGGCGGTAGCCGCTGAGCCGGTCCGGCAGCGCCGTGAGCAGCGCGCCCTGGCCGAGCCGCTTTGCCCATTCCTGCAGGTCCTGGGCGAGAAAGCGATAGCCGCCGACCGCCATCACCCCGGCAGGCGGAGCGGTGATGCACACCGCACCGGTGGCTCGGTCGAGCCGCGCCGCATAGCCGGTGTCGACGAAGTCCGGCGGCGGCGCCATCGGGATCGAGCTGTTGAGTGGTGGCAACGGCGCATAGGCGGCGAGCGTCACCATCGGGCCGCGCAGCCCGAGCGTGCCTTTCGGCGTAATCAGGATTTCGCCTGCCGTCGAACCGCCGGCATGATCACGGGGCGCGGTGTGCGGTCCCGGCATGATGGCCGCCGGCGTACCGTCCGCTGCACGCTGGGCGCCGAACAATCCGGCTTCGCCGAACAGATAGATGTCGGTGAAGTTGGCCGGCGTGCCGATCCAGTTCGGACTGGATGCGACCTGTTCGGGGGCGCGCCACAGGCCGACCACGCTGCGCAGCGACGGAGCCTGCGCTGTGAGTCCAGCTTCGCCGAGACGGAGAGCAAGGGGGGCCGGTGCGACCAGGGCCTGACAGCCGAGGTCGACGATCTGTCGCTCCAGTACCGCGTCATCGAAGGGATGATGCAGCGCCAGCGTGCCGCCGCTGAGCAGCCACGTCACCATCGACGAGGCGAGCCCCGCGAACGTCGCCGGCGTCTGTGCCGACAGCATCACCGCACCCTGCGGAATCGCGCTTTCGAGGAAGACCACCAGGCCGCCCGCGATCAGATGCAGATGGCTGCGCGGGATCGCGCGGACGCCGTCGCCGGTGGTGTCGAACGAGATCACTGCGGCGCGGCGGGCTTCCTGCGGGCCCGGCGCCGGCGGCAATGCCGTCGTGTCGGCCATCGCGGCGTCGAGCGAGGCCATGCCTTCGGGCAGGTCGTCGCCGAAGCCGCAGACGTGACGGATCGAAAAGGCTTCCGCCGCAGCGTTCATGGCCAGATCAGAGTGGCTGACGCCGTCGATCCAGCGTGTCGATACGATTGCCCGCGCGCCGGTGCGGTTCAGCGCCGCGGTGAGATCGGCATGGCGCCAGAGCTGCGGCAGCAGCGCGACCACGAGGCCGGCGCGATGCGCCGCAAGCACCGTGAGCGGAAACTCGATGGTGTTCGGCAGGTGCACCGCGATCACCGAATTGCTCGGCAGTCCGGCGGTGACGAAATGCGCGGCCAGCGCCGAGATGGCGCGGTCGGCCTCGGCGTAGGTCATGCGCCGCGGCGGCTGCCCGGTGATGCGCTGCTTGTCCGGCGGATCGATCAACGCGATCGTGTCCGGCTGACGGGCGAGGGTGCGGCGAAACAGTCCGTCGAGCGTCGGCGAGGTGTTGGGCGGGCTCACGGGATCACCTCTGCGGCGGTTGCTGCGGCGGCGGCCGATACCACCATGTTTCGGGAAGATAACCCGTCAGGGCAGTGGCCTTTGGACGTTCTAAACGATTCCAGCGCGCGATCCATTGCTCACGCACGCTGTACACAGGGACCACGTAAAACCCCGAGATCAGGACGCGATCGAGCGCGCGCACGGCGTCGACGAAATCGGTGCGGCCGCGGGCGCGTAGCAGCGCCGCAATCATCGCGTCGATCGCCGGATCCTTGGCGCCCATGTAGTTGCGGGTACCCGGCGTGTCGGCGGCGTCGCTGCCCCAGTAGAACGACTGCTCGTTGCCGGGCGACAGCGACTGGTCCCAGCGGTTCGGGATCATATCGAAGTCATAGGCGAGGCGGCGCTGATCGAACTGCACGGCATCCACGGTGCGGACCGACACGGTGATGCCGGCGCGCTTGAGGTCACGGGCGAACGCCAGCGCGATCCGCTCCTGCTCCCGCGTCGTCACCAGCAGCTCGAAGGTGAGGGGCTGGCGGGTGTCGCGTTTGCGCAGGACCGTGCCGTCGAGCTGGTAGCCGGCCTGCTCCAGCAGATCGAGGGCCCGGCGCAGGCCGGCGCGGTCGCGGCCTGAACCGTCACTCTCCGGCAGCCGGAAACTGCCGTCGAGGATGTCGGCGCGGAGCCGAGGCAGATACGGCTGCAGCAGTTTGCGCTCGCCTTCGTCGGCCGTGCGGCCATAGGCCGACAGCTCCGAGCCGCCGAAGAAGCCTGCGGTGCGGGTGTAGAGGCCGAAGAAGTAGTTGCGATTGATCCATTCGAAGTCGAACAGGTTCAGCAGCGCCTCACGCACCCGGACGTCGGCAAACACCGGCCGGCGGGTGTTGAACACCAGCGTGTCGGTCGGCTCCGGCGTGCCCGGCTTGATTGCGTCCCGGATAACGTCACCGCGACGGGCGGCGGGGAAGTCGTAACCTTCGCTCCAGCGTAGCGGATCGGTCTCGACGCGGAAGTCGTAGAGGCCGCGTTTGAATGCTTCGAACTGCGCATTGGACTCCCGGAAGTAATCGATCCGCACTTCGTCGAAATTCCACAGGCCGCGGTTGATCGGCAGATCACGGCCCCAATAGTTCGGATCGCGCGTCAGGGTCACGCTGGTACCGGCCTGAACGTGGGTGACACGGTACGGGCCGGAGCCGAGCGGCGGCTTGAGGGAGGTTTCTTCGAAGCTATCGGGATCGACCGCGTGGTGCGGCAGCACCGGCATCAGGCCCAGGATTAGTGGCAGCTCGCGGTCAGGCGCGCCGCCGAAATCGAACCGGACGGTGAGGGGATCGAGCGCTTCGGCGCTGGCGACCTTGCGGTAATACAAGCGCAGGTTCGGCCGGCCCTTGTCGCGCAGGAGCTTCCAGGAGAACAGCACGTCCTCGGCGGTGACCGGCTTGCCGTCGGAAAACCGGGCGCGCGGATCGATCCGGAATGTGACGTAGCTGCGAACGTCGTCGGTCTCGACCGAACGCGCGAGCAGTCCGTACAGGGTGAACGGCTCGTCGTGGCCGCGCGCCAGCAGGCTCTCGATCACATAGCCGCGCATCTGCTGCACGGCGATGCCTTTGACGATCAGCGGGTTGAGGCTGTCGAACGCGCCGACCACGCCGGCGATCATCCGGCCGCCCTTGGGGGCATCCGGCTTGACGTAGGGCATCGCGGCAAAGTCGGCCGGCTGCGCGGGCTTGCCGTGCATTGCGATGGCGTGGCTGACGATTCCGGGTGTCGGAGTCACGACCGACTCGGCGCCGGCCGTCGTTACGCCCGCGAGGCAGCCGGTACCGATCGCGAGCGCGGCGGCAAGGGCCTTAATCCGGCGGATGAAGCGATGATCTGATTCGGCGCGTCCCACGCCGGAATTTTTACCACATTCGCGCCTTGAAACCGGTGCCGGGGGATTGTTGCCATTGATCTTTGCGTTCGCCAATGTATTGAAGTCGGGCAGTCGATGATGCCCACCGGCTCGTCACGTAACCGCCTCAATTGGCACCGAGACAGCGGCCAAACGGACCGCTGTCAGCTCCAGCGTCGCGGTTGGGGTGCGCGACCGTTTCAGAAAGGGTTTTCCGAATGAAGTCTTGCAACTTGGTCGCGTCGGCCGGGCCGCGCGGGCGGGCCTTCGCCCTGCTGGCAGCGACCGCGTTCGCGGCGTTGACCATCGCCCCCGCCGCGCAGGCCCAGCAGCCGGCCCCTCCGAAGGCAGCCCCCAAGGCGGCGCCGAAAGCAGCCCCGGCGCCGGCGCAGCAGCAGGCCCCTGCGCCCGAGCAGCAGCAGGTTCAGTTGATCTATGCGCCCTGGACCAAGTTCTGCCTCAAGGGCCAGGACGCCAACGCCAAGCAGGTGTGCTTCACCGGTAAGGACGGCCGCATCGAATCCGGACAGCCGGTGATCGCCGCGGTGATCATCGAGCCGGAAGGCGAGCCGAAGAAGATCCTGCGCGTGACGCTGCCGCTCGGCATGCAGCTCGTGCACGGCACCCGCATCATCGTCGATAGCAACGCGCCACAGCAGAGCCCGTATGTGATCTGCTTCGCCAACGGCTGCATGTCGGACTACGAAGCGACGCCGGATCTGATCAGTCAGCTCAAGAAGGGTCAGAATCTGATCGTGCAGGCGATCAACTCCAACGGCGCGCCGCTGACGCTGCCGCTGCCGCTGGGCGAATTCGCCAAGGCCTATGACGGTCCGCCGACCGATCCGAAGCAGTTCGAAGAGACCCAGAAGAAGCTGCAGGAAGAGCTGCAGAAGCGCGCCGAAGAGCAGCGCAAGAAGCTGGAAGCTCAAGCTCCGGCCGGCGCCAACCCGGCTGCCAAGTAACACGCGACCGCGATTGCGAAACGCAAAGGGCGCCCCGGTGGCGCCCTTTCTGCTTTCTGCATACTCGCCTGCACTCGTCGCGCTGTCAGCCGGTAATGGTTGCCATGACGGACGACTGCGTTGCTTCGTCGATTCCGCGCGCCTTCATGGCGTTCCTCAGCAGCGGCGTGTCGCAGCCATGGTCGCGCATCCAGCGGGCGATGATCTCGGCGCGGTCCTTGCGGTCGCGGCAGAGCTCGGTTGCCAGCCGCAGTTCGGGTGCCACCACCGCAACGCGTGTATCGCCAACGGCGACTTCGGAAAAATGCGTCCAGGGGCCACTGCCGAAAGCCTCAATGAAAGTGGACTGCGACGGAGACTCGACGGTGCTGGCATCGACCGGAACGCCGCCCACCTCGAATGCGGCGTAGTACTGCACGCAGCAGGGCATCCATGTCGGCGGGCTCAGGCATCGGTAGGCGGCAAGCGCCCGCGCGAAGGTGTCGACATCGCTTCGTGTGGGCATCAGAAAGTCGACGTCGCCGGGCTCGATCGGCACCCCGCGCAGCAGGTCCGCGGCCGTGCCGATCAGGCGGCAGTCAAAGCCGCCCTCCCGTTTCGCCAAGTTGAGCACTGTCGTAAGCGTCTGGCGCAAGAGCTCCGGTGTCAGCGTCATGAGAGGTCCTTCCCACGACAGCCTAGCAGGGGTGTGGCTCTCTGCGCTTCTATGCTTTGCTTTCGCGTGAGGCGGCGTGCTGGAAAATCCGTGCCGGCCAGGCATTTTCACGGCGCCGATCGTCACGCCGCCCGCGCCCGATTAGTTCAGCGACGGATTGCGCGGCCGGTAGCCGCCGGACTTGTCCTTGATGAAGATCTCGGCGACCTGGGAATGCCGGATCGGCTCGCCGGAATCGTCGGGCAGCAGATTCTGCTCCGACACGTAGGCGACGTATTCCGACTCCGCGTTCTCCGCCAGCAGGTGGTAGAACGGCTGGTCCTTGCTCGGCCGCACCTCTTCGGGAATTGCCAGCCACCATTCCTCGGTGTTGGCGAACTCCGGATCGATGTCGAACACCACCCCGCGGAACGAGAAGATCCGGTGGCGGACGATCTGACCGATCTGAAATTTAGCGGTTCGCGTTTTGATCATGGGAGTCGGATAGACCAGCTTGGCGGCGGACGCTAGTGGTAAACCGGCGACTCTGCTCCGCGGTGGTTCACGCGGGGTTTCCCTGATACCGCTCGGTTCCAAAGCCCCGCTGCCTATTTCGCATGATCGATATTCTCAACCTCGCTCTGCCGTATTTCGGTCTGATCTTCGTCGGCTTTGCCTGCGGACGCTGGAAGAAACTGCCCGAACAGGGGCTGGTTTGGATGAATTTTTTCCTCGTATTCGTCTCCCTGCCGGCGCTGTTCTTCCGGATCATGTCGAAGACGCCGTTCGAGGAACTGAACAACCTGCCGTTTGTGCTGGCGACCACGCTGGCAACCGCGATCGCCTTCTTCCTGTCAGGGATGCTGGGCCGGCTGATCGGCAAGCTGTCGATGCGGGAAGCGACGATGGCGGCGCTGTCCGGCGGCTACGGCAATATCGGCTATATGGGGCCGGGCTTAGCGCTGGCGGTGCTTGGCACGCAGGCGGCGGCGCCGACCGCGCTGATCTTCTGTTTCGACACCATCTTCCTGTTTTCGATCGTGCCGCTCGGCATGGCGCTGACCGCCGCCGACAAACGGCCTCTGATCCCGACTATCATCGCGGTGCTGCGCGAAATCCTGTTCCACCCACTGATCGTCGCCGCGTATTGCGGCGCGGCGGCCGCAGCGTTTCATGTCGAGCTGCCGGTCGCCGTCGATAAGATGCTGGCGTTTCTGCAGAACGCCGCTGCTCCCGTGGCGCTGTTCACGCTCGGCGTCACCGTGGCGCTACGGCCGTTCGGTCGGGTGCCGTGGGAGATCCCGAGCCTGGTGGCAGTCAAGCTGCTGCTGCACCCGGTGATCGCGTTTTGTCTTGTGCTGGCGTTCGGGCCGTTCTCGCCCGAATGGGCGGCTACTGCGGTGCTGATGGCGTCACTGCCGCCGGCGCTGAACGTGTTCGTGATCGCCCGCCAATACAATACCTGGGTAGAGCCGGCATCGGTCGCGGTGCTGATCGGCACCTTCGTGTCGGTGGTGACGCTCACCACCGTGATGTGGCTGATCCGGACCGGTCAGATCCCGTTCCCCGGCTAGCGGGGCTCAGATCGAGCGCCAGAACGGCGACAGCCCCTCGCGCATCGCGAACCGGCGGATCGGGCCGACCGAGCTGATCAGATGCATCCCCGTCGCCCGCAGCATCTGCGCGGGCAAGAGATCGCTGAGCAGGGTGCGGTTGGCGATGTTGATCGCGGCGGTGCGGCTGGCGATGTCGGGCCCGCGGCTACGGCCATAGCGCGTCATCACAGCGTCGGAGCCGATGTCCGTGCCATTCGCCATCGCGTCGCGCACGATCTCGGCGAGGTCCCCCGCATCCCGGAGCCCCATATTCAACCCCTGCGCGCCGATCGGGGGGACGACGTGAGCGGCCTCACCAACCAACGCGATGCGCCGCTGTGCGTAAGCGGCGGGCTTCTCGATCGCCAGCGGAAACAGATTGCGGCCGGGCTCGACGGTCATCTTACCGTAGATCGACTGTGACTGCTTTTCCGCCGCTGCAGACAGTTCGTCGTCGGATAGCGCCATCAGCCGCTGCGCTTCCTTCGGCGCCGCGACCCAGACGATGCTCATCCGCCGACCCGGCAGCGGCACGAACACGCACGGGCCTTCCTTGGTGTGAAATTCGGTCGAGATGTTGTCGTGGGAGCGGGTGGTCTTGACATTGAAGGTCAGCGCCGACTGGTGCAGGGCGCGGCTGCTCACCTTGATGCCGGCGGCCTCGCGGCATTGGGACTGCCGGCCGTCGGCGCCGACCACCAGCTTGGCCGAGACCGTTCGGCCGCCGCGCATCCGCACGATCACTTCGTCGTCGCCCGGCACGACTGATTCAGCTTCATCGTCGAAACGCTGCAGGTTCGACAGCTCGGCCGCGCGTTCTTCGAGGCCGACCAGCAGGGCACGGTTCTCGATATTGTAGCCGAACGCGTCCATGCCGATTTCATCGGACGCGAATTTCACTTCTGGCGCCCGGATCAACCTGCCGGTGTCATCCACCAGTCGCATCGACCGCAGCGCGGCGGCCTTGCTCGAGCAGCGGCGCCAGACATCGAGCCGGTCGAGAATGTCGATCGAATCGCCCAGGAGGGCCGTGGTGCGATTATCGCCGTAGGGCACTTGGCGCGCGATCAATGCGGTGACCGCGCCGATGTCGGCAAGCGCAATGGCAGCGGTGAGGCCGGCGGGGCCGCCGCCGACAACGATGGCGTCGTAGCTGTTAGGCTCGATCAGGCTCTGGGTCATGCCAGAGACAATTGCTCCGGCATGCGACGATTTCAAGTCCGCCGCGAAACATTAACGTTTTGGGCGATTTACGCGACCGAACGCCGCAACTGATTGTGCAGACCGGGACCCAACCTGATATGCACGATGCCCGATGACCCAGCTGGACCCATCGCCATTGCCGCCCGGATCGGGCACTCGCCGCGCCGCCGCGCTCGGCGTGCACCTGTTCACGGCCTTCGGCGCGGCGATCGCGTTGCTGGCGATGCTGGAAGCGGTGCGCCAGCATTGGGCCGGGATGTTCGCCTGGCTCGGGCTGGCGCTACTGATCGACGCGATCGACGGTCCGCTGGCGCGCCGCCTGGACGTCGCGCGGCTGCAGCCGCGATGGTCGGGCGATGTGCTCGATCTGGTGGTCGACTTCCTCACCTACGTGTTCGTGCCGGCCTATGCGATCACCGCGAGTGGTCTGCTGTTGCCGATCGCAGCGCCGCTGCTCGGCGTCGGCATCGTGATCAGTTCGGCGATGTACTTCGCGGACCGCCGGATGAAGACCGACGATAATCACTTCCGCGGCTTTCCGGCGCTCTGGAACGCAGCAGCGTTCTATCTGTTCTTGCTGCACCCGCCGGCGATCGTCGGCAGCCTGGGAATAGCAGCGTTGATCGGGCTGACGTTTGTGCCGTTTCGTGTGGTGCATCCGGTGCGTGTTGCGCGATTGCGCGGGCTGACGCTGGCGCTGATCGCGTTGTGGGCGGTGCTCGCCGCCTATGCAATTGTCCGCGACTTCGAAGTCCCGCTGCCGGTAACGATCCTGCTGTGCGCGGTAGCCCTCTACGTCTGCCTCGCCGACACCCTCATTCGCTTATTCCGACGAGCCCCCCGATGATCGAATTGTTGTCCAGTCCCGAAGCCTGGGCCGCGCTGCTCACCCTGACGGCGCTCGAAATTGTCCTCGGCATCGACAACGTCATCTTCCTGTCCGTGCTGGTGTCCCGAATCCCCGAGCCGCGGGCGACCCGCGCCCGCCAGATCGGCCTCGGTCTGGCGCTGTTGTTCCGGCTGTTGCTGCTCAGCGTGCTGGTGTGGCTGATCGGCCTGACCACGCCGGTGTTCAGCATTGCCGACAGGGCGTTCTCCTGGCGCGACATCATCCTGATCCTGGGCGGCCTGTTTCTGATCGCCAAGGCGACCCACGAGATTCACGCCGAGGTCGAAGCCAAGGACGGCGAGGCGCAGCCATCGACGGCGGACCGGGCGTTCTTCTGGGTGATCGTGCAGATCGTGATCGTCGACCTGGTGTTCTCGATCGACTCGATCATCACCGCGATCGGCATGGCCCAGGACATCGAGATCATGGTCGCGGCGGTGCTGATCGCGATGGCGGTGATGTACGTCTCGTCGGGTCCGGTGGCGCGATTCGTCTCCGAGCACCCGACCACCAAGATGCTGGCGCTGGCGTTCCTGGTGCTGATCGGCGTGGCGCTGGTGGCGGATGGTTTCGCGTTCCACATCCCGCGCGGCTACATCTACTTCGCCATCCTGTTTTCGGCCGCGGTGGAGTTCTTCAACGTCCTTGCCAAGCGTAACCGCGCCAAGCCGCGGTGACGCCGTGCGCCGCCGCATCGCCGCCGGTTGACAAGGCCGAAGCGATGGCCTTCCGTGACGCTGACAATAGACCTGAGGGGACAATAATGGCGAAGGCGGTGCGGGTGCATCAGGTGGGTGGACCGGAGGTTCTGGTCTACGAGGACGTCGAGCTGCCGCCGCCGGGCGAGGGCGAGGTCCGCATCCGCCAGCACGCCGTCGGGCTGAACTTCATCGACGTCTACTTCCGCACCGGCCTGTACAAGGCGCCGTCGCTGCCGTTCGTCGCCGGCAACGAGGGCGCGGGTGAGGTGGTGTCGGTCGGTCCGCATGTCACCAATTTCCATCCCGGTGACCGCGTCGCGTACTACGCGAATCTCGGCGGTTATGCCACCGAGCGCAATATCGAAGCCGCCAAGCTGGTGAAGCTGCCCGACCACATCACCTACGAGCAGGGCGCGGTGCTGATGCTCAAGGGCCTGACGGTGTGGTACCTGCTGCACAAGACCTTCAAGGTGGAGCCCGGCCACCGCGTGTTGATCCATGCTGCCGCCGGCGGCATCGGTCTGCTCGCCTGCCAATGGGCGCGGGCGCTCGGCGCGCATGTGATCGGCACCGTCGGCTCCAAGGCCAAGGCCGATCTGGCGCTGGCCAATGGCTGCGATCACGTCATCCTCTACAACGAAGAGGACTGGGTGGCGCGGGTGAAGCAGATCAGCCGCAATGAGCTGTGCGACGTGGTCTATGACGGCGTCGGCAAGGCGACGTTCCCCGGCTCGCTGAAGTGCATCAAGCCGCGCGGTCTGTTCGTGTCGTTCGGCAACGCCTCAGGCCCGGTGCCGCCGTTCCCGCTTACCGAGCTCAACAACCACGGCTCGCTGTTCGCGACCCGACCGAAGCTGAACGATTATATCGGCACGCGGAAGGAACTGATCGAGGGCGCCGACACGCTGTTCTCGGCCGTGATCGAAGGCAAGCTGCACGTTCCGATCAACCACGCCTATGCGCTCAAAGACGCCGCCAAGGCGCATATCGATCTGGAAGGGCGTGTGACGACCGGTGCTTCGATTCTGAAGCCGTAAGGCCGCGGCTGCGACGCTGCGGCCTCTCAAGCTACAGTCGTCATCCCCCGCGCATGCGGGGGATCCAGTATCCAAGAGCGCCTGTTACTTGACATCAGCGCTCTGCAATACTGGGTCGCCCGGACAAGTGTTCAGCCCGGAGACATGACCTACGGGTGTTCGGAGACATAGTCGACGCATCATAGTGGCTGGATTTGGCGGTTGGAGGCCAAGTCCATGCCCTGGCGTGAGGTGTCGGCAGTGGATCAGAGACGAGAGTTCGTCCGGCTTGCGATGCAGGAGGGAGCGAACCGGCGGGAGTTGTGCCGGCGGTTCGGCATTCATTGGACGACCGGCTACAAATGGTTGGAGCGATGCGCGGCCGGAGGTGATGTCGTCGACCTATCGCGGCGGCCGCACGAAAGCCCGCGGCAAACCTCGGCGGCGTGCGAGGCACAGGTGCTGGCGGTTCGCGATGCGCATCCGGCGTGGGGGGCGCGCAAGATCGCTAGCTCGATGAAGCGGTCCGGACACAGCGCTCCGGCGGTGTCGACGATCCACGAGATCCTGCGCCGGCACGGCCGGATCAAGCCTGCCGCCGGCGGTCCACCGGCGACGCTGCGGTTCGAGATGCCGGCGCCGAACATGCTTTGGCAGATGGACTTCAAAGGCTGGGTTCGGCTCGGCAACGACGTCCGCTGCCATCCGCTGACCGTGGTGGACGATCACTCACGCTACGATCTGTGCCTCCAGGCTTGCGCCGATCAGCGCGGCGAAACCGTGCAGGACAGGCTGCAAACGACGTTCCGGCACTACGGCTTGCCCGACACGATCTTCGTCGACAACGGCTCGCCGTGGTCGGATAGTTCCGGCGAGCGCTGGACGTGGTTTTCGGTGTGGCTGCTCAAGCTCGGCATCAGCGTGATCCGCAGCCGTCCCTATCACCCGCAGAGCCGCGGCAAGAACGAGCGTTTTCATCGCACGCTGGACGACGAGGTGTTTGCGCTGCGGCCCTTGCGCGACCTCGCCGAGGCGCAACGTGCCTTCGACTCCTGGCGCGAGGTGTACAACTTCGAGCGCCCTCACGAGTCGCTAGGCCAGCTGGTGCCTGCTGATCGCTACCAGCCGAGCCGGCGTTCTCTGCCGGACCGCCTGCCGGCTCCAGAATACGATGAGCGCGACATCGTCCGCTCCGTCCCGAAAACCAAGGCCTATGTCAGCTTCAAAGGTCGTTTGTGGAAGGTGCCGCAAGCCTTCGCCGGAGAGCGCTTGGCCATCAGGCCGCTCTCCACCGACGGCAAATACGGCGTGTTCTTCGCCGCCCACCAAGTCGCCACCATCGACTTGACGGGCGGAAAAGGTGTCGGTCATGTCTCCGAACACGTGTCGACTATGTCTCCGGGCTGAACAACAAGCCGGGCGATGACGTGATTAGATGTCGAGGAGCCGTGCGTTAGCGGCGAGTTCAGAACCCCGCCACGGTCCCGTGGAGGTCGTACGCGTCGGCGCGGTCGATCTTGGCGGTGACGATTTCGCCGACGCGCAGCGGGCGGCGGCTCGACAGATAGACGGCGCCGTCGATCTCCGGCGCGTCGGCCTTGGAGCGGCCTTTGGCAACGGTCGGGCCGATCTCGTCGATGATCACCTGCTGACGGGTGCCGACCTTGCGCTTCAGCCGGCGGGCAGAGATCGCCTGCTGCCGCGCCATCAGCCTGTTCCAGCGCTCCTGCTTGACCTCGTCCGCAATCTGATCGGGCAGGGCGTTGGACGGTGCGCCGGCGACCGGCTCGTATTTGAACGCGCCGAGACGATCGATTTCTGCTTCGTCGAGCCATTCGAGCAGGAATTCGAAATCGCGCTCGGTCTCGCCGGGGAAGCCCACAATGAAGGTCGAGCGCAGCGCCAGATCCGGGCACTGCTCGCGCCAGCGCTTGATCCGGTCGAGCGTCTTGTCCTGAGCGGCCGGGCGCTTCATCAGCTTCAGCACGTCGGGGCTGGCGTGCTGGAACGGGATGTCGAGATAAGGCAGCACCTTGCCGTCCGCCATCAAGCCGATCACCTCGTCGACATGCGGATACGGATAGACGTAGTGCAGCCGCACCCAGGCGCCGAGCTCACCGAGCTCGCTGGCCAGATCGAGGAATTTGGCGCGGACGGCACGGTCCTTCCACGGGCTCTCTGCGTACTTCACATCGACGCCGTAGGCCGAGGTGTCCTGCGAGATCACCAGCAGCTCCTTGACGCCGGCGGCGACCAGCTTCTCGGCCTCGCGCAGCACGTCGCCGGCCGGGCGTGATACCAGATCGCCGCGCAGCTTCGGGATGATGCAGAAGCTGCAGCGGTTGTTGCAGCCCTCTGAGATCTTCAAATACGCATAGTGCCGCGGCGTCAGCCGCACGCCCTGCGGCGGGACCAGATCGAGATGCGGGTTGTGCAGCGCCGGCCGGGCGCGATGCACCGCCTCGAGCACGCTCTCATATTGCTGCGGGCCGGTGATCGACAGCACGCCGGGATAGGCGGCCTCGATCTGCTCAGGCTCGGCGCCCATACAGCCGGTGACGATCACCTTGCCGTTGGTCGCCATCGCTTCGCCGATCGCCGCCAGCGATTCCTGCTTGGCACTGTCCAGGAAGCCGCAGGTGTTGACGATGACGAGGTCCGCGCCGTCGTGCTTGCGCGCCAGCTCGTAGCCCTCGGCGCGCAACCGGGTGATGATGCGCTCGGAATCGACCAGGGCCTTGGGGCATCCCAGCGAAACAAAACTGATCTTGGGCGCGGTGGCCTGCTGCATGGTCGAACTGCCTGGATTGGGGTGGGAGAGGAGCTAAACCGGATCGGCCGCGCTGACAAGGCGGCTAGGAATCCGGCCGGGCGAGAAGAATGCTCTTCGGCGGGGTTCCGGGGGAGGCGAATTTTTCCGGTTCCGGGACCCACGCAGCGGGCTCGTTGTTATTTCCCCGGCTGTCTTGCGGAGGGAGACGGCCAGGCTTTTCTTGTTCGGCGCAACCAGGAGACGGACCGGTGGGACAACAACCTCATTTGCACTCCGCGACAGCTCAGCGGCTTCGGTCGTGGTCGTCGTTCGCCATCGATATTCACGTCCTGATGCTCGGCGCAGCGTTCGGTCTGATCGGAGCGATCGTGATTGCTGCCCCGCATCTGCGGCTGCCCTGATCGTTTGAGCCTGCTACTCGTGCGATCCGCTGCCAGCCTGGGTTCGCACGAAACGCGCCGCTGGAGCGAGCGCTGAATTCGCGAAGTGCCGGACGATCACGCTGGCGAGGGCCTCTGCTGCGGGATTGGAGCTACGGGCCGAGCGGTACAACACCAGGTCGACCTTGGGCAATGCAGGGAAGGTGTCACCGCGTCCGAGCATGCGCATCCCCGGCAACACCGAGCTTTTGCCGACGACGCTGACCGCGATCCCTGAGAACACCGCCGCCTGAATGCCGCTGATGCTCTCGCTGATGCAGCTCAGCCGCCAGATCCGGCCGATGCTCTCGAGTGCCGCGAGACCGAAATCGCGGAAGATGTTGCCGGGCGGCAGCATCGCCAGCGGCACGGGGTTTTCGAGGTGCACTGAGCTTCGCTCTGAGGCGACCCACACCAGCTCTTCCTGCGCCACCAACTCCCCGACCTTGAACGCGGGCATGCCTGTGACGATCGCCAGATCGATCTCCGCACGTTCGACCGACGCCATCAACTTGCTCGACAGCGCGCATTTCAGCTCGACATCGACATTGGGGTAAGCGCTGCGGAAGTCCGCCAGGATGCCGGGCAGCAGATAGGCGGCGTAGAGATCGGGCATCCCGAGCACGACCACGCCGTCGAGCTTCGGTGCGGCGAGGCGGGCGCGTAGTTCGTCCTGCAGGCCCATGATGGTACGCGCATAGCCGAGTACGAGCTCACCATGATTAGTCAGCACCAGCTTGCGGCCGACCTTGGTGAACAGCGGTGCCCCGGTTGCTTCCTCGAGCCGGTTGAGCTGCAGGCTGACGGCCGGCTGGGTCCGGCCCAGCCGCCGCGACGTTTCGGAGAAGCTGCCGGTCTGAACCAGCACGATGAAGGTCTGCAGCAGGCGGAGGTCGAGTGGGGCGAGCATCGTTCTATTAAGCCAGCTTATAAAACCGATATAAACAATAAATTTCTGATGTTGTTGCGTCGCACCTACAGTGGCTTGCCGGGATCAGCAGCGAGGAAGCCATGCACAACAGCACCAGACGCCACTTCATCCGCCTTGCGGTGACCGCGACAGCACTTGCCGCCACCAGCCTGACAGCGCTTGCGGAGGATCGCGTCATCAAGGTCGGGACCTTGAAGCTGATCCACGGCATCACGCCGTACTTCTACGAGAAATTCGTGCCTGCGGGCGTCAAGGTGGTGGTGGTGCCGTTCGAGAGCCCGACCGATGGCAAGAACGCCGTGGTCACCGGCTCAGTCGATTTCGGCATCTTCGGCCTTGCGGCCGCGACCCTCGGCGGTGCCAACGGCGAACCCGTGGTGGTGGTCGGCGCGGCTTGCAATCGCGGCATGGCCGTGGTGGCCGGCAAAGACTCCGGCATCGCCAGCATCAAGGACCTGAAGGGCAAGAAGGTCGCGATCTGGCCGGGCTCCACCCAGGAGGTCGTCATCCTCGACCGGCTGGCCGCTGAGGGCATGTCGATCAAGGATATTCAGGCGGTCCGCGTCTCGTTCAGCGACATGGCCCCGGCGTTGGCGCGCGGCGACATCGACGCCTATGTGGGCGCCGAGCCGGCGGCGGGTATCAGCCTCGCCAGCGGCGTCGGCAAGATCGTCGAATATCCGTATTCGACGCCGACCGGTTCGCTGAACATGGTGCTGAGCACCCGGCGCGAGCTGATCGAGAAAGATCCCGAACTGATCCGCACGCTGCTGAAGGTGCATCGCAAGGCCAGCGAATTTGCGATGAGCAACCGCGATGCCTTCGTCGAGATGGCAATGCAGAAGCTCGGCCAGCAGAAGGCATCGATCGAGCAGGCGGCGCCGAACGTCGAGCTGACCTGGAACATCGACGATCAGTTTCTGAAGCAGGCGCAGTATTACGGCGCCCAGATGCTCGACAAGAAGCAGATCCGGCAATTGCCGGACTACAAGACTTTCATCGATCCAAGCTTCATCAAGGCGATCTCGGCGTCGTGAGCGGTCGATGAGCTTGGAAAGTACAGTCTCCCCATCCGCCATGAGTGGCCCCGCAATCACCAAGGCTGCCGCGACCGTACGCGGCAGCACCAGACAGTTCGCCAAACTCACAGCCAGGCTCCGTACTGCCGCCCTCGCGCTCATCGTGCCGCTCGGTCTGCTGCTGGTATGGGACCTGATGGTGCGTTGGACTGGCACGCGGCTGGTTCCGCCGCCATCCGGCGTCGCCACGATGATGTGGGATTTCGCCTTCGGCGGAATCTATGACGACGCCTATAGCGGTAGCTTGCCGATCCATTTCTGGAAGTCGGTGCAGCGGGTGTATGGCGGCTTTTTCCTGGCGGCGCTGCTCGGCATTCCGCTCGGGCTGATGATCGGGCGGATTCCGCTGCTGCGCGCGCTGCTCGATCCGACGCTCGCGCTGCTGCGGCCGATCCCGGTCACCGCCTGGCTGCCGCTGTCGATGATTTTCTTCGGCCTTGGGCCGAAGTCGGCGGTGTTCCTGGTGTTTCTCGGCGCGTTCTATCCGATCCTTCTCAACACGGTGTTCGGGGTGAAATCGGTCGATGTCCGGCTGTTCGAGGCGGCCGGGATGCTCGGCTGCAGCGGTCCGCAACTGTTCAGATCCGTGGTGCTGCCGGCGGCGCTGCCGAGCATCTTCAACGGCCTGCGGCTCGGCGCGTCATTCGCCTGGATCTTGATCGTGGTTGGCGAGATGACCGGCGTGCCCGAAGGTCTCGGCGCGGTGATCATGGACGGACGCACGCTGTCGCGCACCGACCTCGTCATCACCGGAATGATCATCATCGGCATCACCGGATTCCTGTCGGATCGTATCCTGGTGTCCCTCAGCAACTACTTCCTGCGCTGGAGCCCGCAGCATCATGCTTGATCAAACGACCAATCGCGACGCGCCGCCGGTGATCCTGGAGGTGAGCGGGCTCAACAAGATCTATCAGGCGTCCAATGGCCCTGTCGAAGCGCTGCGCAGCGTCGATCTGACGGTGCGCAAGGGCGAGTTCATCTGCCTGCTCGGCGCCTCCGGCTGCGGCAAGTCGACTTTGCTGCGGATCATCGCGGGCTTCGAGCAGGCCACGCAGGGCTCTGTGGGCGTGTACGGCTGCGAGGTGAGGGGACCAGGTCCCGACCGCGGCATGGTGTTTCAGGACTACGCGCTGTTTCCCTGGCTGACCGTGCGGCAGAACATCGGCTTCGGCCCAAGCCATCGCCGCGTCGCGCCGCAGGAAGTCGACAAGCTTACCGATCGGTTCATGGCGATGGTCGGGCTGACGGCGTTCGCGGACCGCTACCCGCACCAGCTCTCCGGCGGCATGAAACAGCGCGTGGCGATCGCCCGCGTGCTCGCCAACGATGCCGACATCTTGTTGATGGACGAGCCGTTCGGCGCGCTCGACGCGCTGACCCGCGCCGCGCTGCAGGAAGAGCTGATCGACATCTGGCGCACCACCAAACTGACCGTGATCTTCGTCACCCATTCGGTCGAGGAAGCGGTGCTGCTGGCCGATCGCGTCGTGGTGATGAGTTCGTCGCCGGGCCGGATCGATCAAGACGTCGAGATCGAGCTGCCTCGGCCGCGCGACGTGGCGTCGGTCGAGTTCAACAGGCTTCGGCGCAGCATCACGCAGCAACTCACCAGCCATGTCGGCGCAGGCCGCAAGGTTGCAGCGACGGCGGATTCCTGAAGTGGACCTGTCAGCCCCTGAAGCCTCGCGAGCGATCTATCGCGGGATGGATCGCGCGGCCCTCGATGCCGCCTACAACAACAGCGCGGCTGTGGTCGACAGTCCGCAATGGCTGGAGCGCTGGCGCGAGCGCAGCGCCATTCGACGCTCTGGTCCGGGCGTGCGGCTCGATATCCCGTATGCGGAGCGCGAGCGAACTTCGCTCGACTATTTTGCCTCGGGCGAAACGGGCGCGCCGCTGCTGGTGTTTCTGCACGGCGGCTATTGGCAGCGCAATTCGAAGGAGATGTTCTCCTTTGTTGCCGATGGCCCCAACGCGCACGGCATCGATGTCGCCGTGGTCGGTTACACGCTGGCCCCCGCGGCGCGGCTGTCGGACATCGTCGCCGAGGTCGATCTGGCCCTCGACGTACTGGCTGCCGACACCGAGCGCTTCGGCTTCGATCGGCGCAGGCTGGTGGTCAGCGGCTGGTCCGCGGGCGGGCATCTGGCGTCGGTGGCGAGCGCGCATTCCGCAGTCCGAGGCGCGGTGTGCATCAGCGGCATCTTCGATCTCGAGCCGATTGCGATCTGCTATCTCGACGACGCGCTACGCCTGGATCGGCAAGAGATCGAGATCCTGAGCCCGATCCGCCGCACCCGTCTTGGCACGGCGCCGCAATCGCTGATGGTTGGCGGCGACGAGTTGCCCGAACTGCAGCGCCAATCGCTGGACTATTCCAACGTCGCTGCGCGGGCAGGATTGCCCATCACTCTGAGCATCCTGCCGCGGCATCACCACTTCTCCATCCTGGATGAATGGAGGGCGGACGGCGCGCTGACCGCGGAGTTGTTGGTGCTGGCCGGGGCGTAGCGCCGGCCGCAGGCGTCAGGTCCCAGCAAAAGGCGCGACGGTGATGCCGCTGGCTTCCAGCTTGCGGCGGACGCCGCGCGCGATCTCGACCGCGCCTTTGGTGTCGCCGTGGATGCACACCGTGTCGGTGCGCATCTTGATCACCTTGCCGGTCACCGAGACGACGGCGCCGTCCTGCGCCATCCGCAACACGCGTTCGGCAATTTCATTGGGGTCGTGCAGCACCGCGCCGGGCTTCTTGCGCGATACCAGATTGCCGTCGTCCTCATAGGCGCGATCGGCAAACACCTCGTGCGCGAGCGGCAGGCCGGCGGCTTCGCCCGCCAGCATCAGCTTGGAGTTCGCCAGCACGACGAACACCAGCGATGGATCGACCGCCTTGATCGCCGAGGCGATCGCACGTGCGGTCATGTCGTCTTCGCAGGCGACGTTGGACAGCGCGCCGTGTGCCTTGACGTGGGTGACCTTGTGGCCGGCGAGGGCCGCGACCGCCTGCAGCGCACCGATCTGATAGGCGACGAGGTTTTCGATCTCGGCTGAAGTGATCCCCGGCACCGGGCGGCGGCCAAAGCCATGCAGGTCGCGGAAGCCCGGATGCGCACCGATCGCGACGCCGTTCTGCTTCGCCAGCTTCACGGTCGCATGCATGATGTCCGGATCGCCGGCGTGGAAGCCGCAGGCGATGTTGACGCTGGTGGCGATCTGCATCATCGCCGCATCGTCACCCATCTGCCAGACACCAAAGCCTTCGCCCAGGTCGCAATTCAGATCGATCTTCATGTCGATTGGTCCCGTCGTCGGATTCGATTACTCCGCCGCCAGCGCGTCGATTGCCGTGCCGGCAACGTTGGCGGAGAGCAGCGCGTCGAGGTCGATGATTGCGTGCTGCGCATCGCGCAGCAGGTCAGGCAGCGAGCGGATCAGCTTGGCCATCGTGCGATAAGCGTCCTGAGCCTCTTCGACGCTCACCGCCTGAAAGCGGAACGGCCGGCCGGGCTGACGCTGCGCCAGTCGGCCGAGATCGGCCGAGATCACCGTGGCGATCTTCGGATAGCCGCCGCTGGTGCCGCGATCCGGCATCAACACGATCGGCTGGCCCGACCCCGGCACCTGAATGCTGCCGTCGACGGTGCCGTCCGAGACGATGTTGTGGCCGTGGAGATGCGAGATCTGCGGACCGTCGAGACGATAGCCCATGCGGTCGCTGGTCGCCGAGATCGTCCATTCACCGGTCAGAAAGGTTTCGACCGCGGCACCGAACTCATCGTCCTGCGGACCAAGCACGACGCGGATCGGCGTATCCTGTTGCTCAGGCAGATCGAGGCGTCGTTCGACCGACGGCGCTGCAGACTTGACGGCGATCGCATCGCCGGCCTGCAGCGGCCGCGGGTAGGGACTGCCGAGACCGGCGCGCGCGTTGACCGCAAGACTGCCGAACATCGGCTCGCCGCCGACGCCGCCTTCAATTCCCAGATAGCTGAATACGCCGCCGCGCGCGACGCCGAGGGTGAGGATTTGGCCCTCAGCGAGCGTGAAAGACTCGTTGAATGCGAGTGGCTGTCCATCCAGCGCAGCGGGCCGTTCAGCACCTGTCAGCGCCAGCCGCACCACGCCGTCGCGTACACTCAGTTTCGCGCCGAGCGGACCGAGTTCGATCGCCGCCGCGAACGCGCTGTTGCCGACCAGCACATTGGCGGCGGCAAGTGACAGCCGGTCCATCGCGCCGCTCGGCGGGAGGCCGTAACGCTGTGCGCCGTGGCGCCCGGCGTCCTGCACGGAGGTGGCCGGTCCGACGGCGTCGATTACAAGCTTCGTCATGCGCTCAGCAGTTCCGCGACGACTTCACCATGAGACGCCGCATCGTCTCGTTCGGCGAATTCCTTGGCATCGATCTGCGCGAAGCTGATTGCGTCGCCGGGTTCGAGCAGAAAGATCGGCTCGCGATGCAACTGATAAGTCCGCACCGGCGTGCGGCCGAGCAGGTGCCATCCGCTCGGTCCGGCCAGACATTGGATGCCGGTCTGAATGCCGCCGACCGAAATCGTCCCGGCCGGGGTGTGCAGTCGCGGCGCTTGCCGTCGTGGCATCGCCAAGGCCGGATCGAGGCCGGAAAGATATGACCAGCCCGGTGTGAAGCCGATCATGGCGACGCGATAATCGCCAGCGGCGTGGCGCGCGACCAGCGCGTCCGGCGTGATGTTCAACGCCTGCGCGGCGTCTTCCAGATCGATGCCGTGCTCGCCGCCATAACACACCGGAATCCGCCAGCGCCGTTTGGCGACAGTTTCGCTTTCGTCGGATGTATGTGCGAGCGCTGTGAGCTGATCGGACAGCGCGCCAAAGCCGATCGTCTCCGGATCGTAATGCACTAGAAGCGAACGATAGGTCGGCACGGTTTCGAGGATACCGGCGATCGGGGCTTGCTTCAGCTTGCGATCGAGCGCCAGCACGCGGCGATTGGATTCATCGCTGATATCTCGGCCGAACTCGACGGTGATCGCTGTGTCACCGCTCGGCAGCATCCTGGGAGGTGGGGTGGTCATGCGGCAACGATCTCACAAAGCTACCGGCAGCGATAGCGCCTTTTCCGAGCGGCTGAAAAGCACTTCGCAACTAACGCGAGGCCGATAAGTCGGTGCTCCTAGGAGTGATAAAATGCGATGATCGACATGCGCTGGGATGAGCTGCTGATCGCAGGGTTGCGTCTTGACGCGGCAGGCGCGGCCCGCAAGATGCGCCCACACTCACTGGAGCTCTCTCTTCATGTCACTGCCCCCGGAAGCCATCGACATCCTGTCGCGCGTTTCGACCGCGACCATCACCACGGTGCTGCTGAAGAAGGGGCTCCGCAACGTCTGGATTCGCGGCGCGCGGCCGCTGCGGCCGGGTGCGACGCGGTTGGTCGGCGAGGCGTTCACGCTGCGCTTCGTGCCGGCGCGCGAGGATCTGGCAACGCCCGAGTCCTGGGCCTCGCCGATCTCGACTCGTGCGGCAATCGAGGCGATGCCGGAAGGCTGCATCGCCGTGGTCGACGCGATGGGGATCAAGGACGCCGGCATTTTCGGCGACATCCTGTGCGCCCGCATGGTCAAGCGCGGCATCACGGCGCTGATCACCGACGGCGTCGTCCGCGACCTGGAGGGTGTGCTCGGCACCGGCCTGCCAGTGTGGTGTGACGGCGCGGCTGCGCCGCCTTCGGTGGCCGGCCTGACCTTCGTCGGCTGGGACCAGCCGATCGGCTGCGGCGGCGTCGCGGTGTTCCCGAGGGACATCATCGTCGCCGACCAGGACGGCGCGGTGCTGATCCCGCAGGCGCTGCTCGACCATGTGCTTGCCGAGGGGCCGGAGCAGGAGCGGATGGAAGGCTGGATCGTCGAGGAGGTCAACAACGGCGCCGTGCTGCCCGGCCTGTATCCGATGAACGCCGAAACCAAGGCACGCTACGCCGCGTTCAAGGAGAAGGCCGACAAAACCTAAGGAGCGTTGTCGATGGACATCTTCGCGGCTGGGTCGCGCCCGACCCAGCGGGCGCCCAAGGACTATTTCACTGGCACGGTGTGGCAGGACCCGATCGTCGCCGCACCGGCGCCGGCGAGGCTGGCGGCCACACGGGTGGCGTTCGAGCCGGGCGCGCGCACCGCGTGGCACACCCATCCGCTCGGTCAGACGCTGTATGTCGTGACCGGAGTGGGGCGGATCCAGACCGAAGGCGGCCCGGTGCGGGAGATCCGCGCCGGCGACGTGGTCTGGATTCCGCCGGGCGAGAAACACTGGCACGGTGCCTCGCCGAGCAACGGCATGACCCATATTGCGATGCAGGAGGCGCTGGACGGGAGTTTCGCCACCTGGATGGAGCAGGTCTCCGACGACGATTACGCCGTCGCGCCGTCCGCCTGAGATCCGCGGCCGCAGCGGATCAGAATCCTCAAAACCGCCGGTTTCTCCGCCGATGGGACCCTTTCCCGTCGGGTGGGGACTCGGTATGAAGGGCGCTTCGTTGCAAGGTCGCGGGCGTTGAGGAGAACATGATGGCAGCCAAGACGAAATTTCGGGGGTCGTTTACCGCCTTGGTCACGCCGTTCAAAAATGGCGCCCTCGACGAACAGGCGTTTCGCAGCCTGGTGAACTGGCAGATCGAGCAGGGCACCCACGGTCTGGTGCCGGTCGGAACCACCGGCGAGAGCCCGACGCTGAGCCACGAGGAACACCACAAAGTGGTGGAGTGGTGCATCGCGGAGGCCAAGGGCCGCGTGCCGGTGATCGCCGGCGCTGGTTCCAACTCGACCCGCGAAGCCGTCGAACTCGCACGCCACGCCGAGAAGGCGGGCGCCGATGCGGTGCTGGTGGTGACGCCGTACTACAACAAGCCGACCCAGGAAGGCATGTATCAGCACTTCAAGGCGGTGAACGACGCGATCGGGATTCCGATCATCATCTACAACATTCCGCCGCGCTCGGTCGTCGACATGTCGGTCGACACCATGAGCCGGCTGTACGAGCTCGACAACATCGTCGGCGTGAAGGACGCGACCGCCAATCTCGGCCGGGTGTCGCAGCAGCGCCACGCGATGGGCCCGGACTTCATCCAGCTCTCCGGCGAGGACATGACCGCGCTGGCCTATATGGCGGCCGGCGGTCATGGTTGCATCTCCGTGGTGTCGAACATCGCGCCGAAGCTGTGTTCGGATCTGATGGGCGCGGTGTTCGCGGGCGATTATCCTGGCGCGCTGAAGATCCAGGACCGCTTGGTGCCGCTGCACGACGCGGTGTTCAAGGAGCCGGGCGTCGCCGGTGCCAAGCATGGCCTGACGCTGCTCGGCCGTATTCAGGAAGAGGTCCGGCTGCCGCTGATGACGGTGACCGAACCGATCGGCAAGGCGATCCGTGCGGCGATGGTGCACGCAGGAGTGATCAACTGACAGGGAGCGCATGAACAGCACCGATTCCGTCCGTCACTTCGAGCAGAAGGGCTCGAAGCTTCTCAAGGAATTTCGCGACTTCGCGATGAAGGGCAATGTCGTCGACCTCGCGGTCGGCGTCATCATCGGTGCAGCGTTCGGTGGGATCGTGACCTCGCTGGTCGGCGACGTCATCATGCCGATCATCAGCGCGATCACCGGCGGGCTGGATTTCTCCAACTACTTCACAGCGCTGTCGAAGTCGGTCACGGCCAATACGCTGGCGGAGGCGAAGAAACAGGGTGCGGTGCTCGCCTGGGGCAATTTCCTCACGGTGACGCTGAACTTCCTGATCATCGCGGCGGTGCTGTTCGCGGTGATCCGGTCGCTGAACAAGCTGAAGCAGCAGGCGCAAGAAACCAAGTCGCCGCCGCCGACCCCGACCCGGCAGGAAGAGCTCCTGACCGAGATCAGGGATTTGTTGAAAAAGGGCGCCGGCCCGTCGCCATAGGCGGCGACGAGCACCGCGCCGACAGGAATCGCCACCAATGGCCGAGAAGAACGAACGCGCGATCAAGGTGGTCGCGGAGAATCGCAAGGCGCGGTTCAACTACGCGATCGACGACACTATCGAGGTCGGCATTGCGCTGACCGGCACCGAGGTCAAGTCGATCCGCAACGGCAAGACCACGATCGCGGAGTCCTACGCGGACGCCCGCGGCAGCGAGATCTGGCTGATCAACGCCAATATTCCGGAATATCTGCAGGCCAACCGCTTCAACCACGAGCCGAAGCGGCCGCGTAAGCTGCTGCTGCATCGCAAGCAGATCAACAAGCTGATCGGTGCGGTCGAGCGCGAAGGCATGACGCTGATTCCGCTGAAGCTGTATTTCAACGAGCGCGGCCGCGCCAAGCTGCAGCTCGCCCTCGCCAAGGGCAAGAAGCTGCACGACAAGCGCGAGACCGAAAAGAAGCGCGATTGGAGCCGCGAGAAGGGCCGTCTGCTGCGTTCACGCGGCTGAGCGGCGCGGAGGGAAGGCGCCCATGACGAAGCAGCCGGATCTTCTCAAGGTCGATTGGAGCGCGATTCCTGCGCCTGACGATGATGGCGCTGCCGCGCATCTGCCGGGCTCGGCGGTTCCTCCGGTGGTGCTGCCGGCGACCGATGGAAGCTCGGTGACGCTGTCGTCGCTGCCGGGGCGGACCGTGCTGTTCATCTATCCGCGGACGGGCGTGCCCGGTCAGATCAGTCTGGTCGACGACTGGGACATGATCCCGGGCGCACGCGGCTGCACGCCGCAGACCTGTTCGTTCCGCGATCTGTTCACTGATCTGAAAACCGCAGGCGCGGACGCGGTGTTCGGTCTGTCGACGCAATCGACCGCCTATCAATCCGAGATGGCGACCCGGCTGCATCTGCCGTTCCCGGTGCTGTCCGACGAGAGCCTCGAACTGACGCGCGCACTCAACCTGCCGACGATGCAGGTCGCCAGCATGACGCTGCTCAAGCGCATGGCGCTGATCATCGACGACGGCCGCATCAGCCACGTGTTCTATCCGGTCTTCCCGCCGGATCGGAACGCCGGCGACGTGCTGGAATGGCTCAAGGCCAATTCGCGCTGACCAGATTCATCTTGTCATGGCGAGGAGCGTCGCGACGGAGCAATCCATGCTTGACGTATGGCCTGGATTGCTTCGCTTCGTTCGCAATGACGAGGTCTCAGCCGTTACAGCTTAAGTATCGAGGTCAGTCCGCACCCGCGCAAACACGTCGCGGAACATCTTCGGCGTCAGCACGCCGGTGTTCGTGTTGTAGCGCGAGCAGTGGTAGCTGTCGTAGAGGCGCAGCCGGCCGGCCTCGTGCACGGCGCCATGGCCGAACGGGGCCTGGGCGGCGCGGAGGCCGAGCGCCTTCAGCGTGGAATCGTGAGCGATCCGCCCGAGCAGGACGATCGCACGCAGCTTCGGCATCGCCTCGATCGTGGCGATCAGAAAGCGGCGGCAGGTGTTGATTTCGAGCGGCAATGGCTTGTTCTGCGGCGGCACGCAACGCACCGCGTTGCTGATCCGGCAGCCGATCAGTTGCAGCCCGTCGTCGGGCCTTGCCTGATAGTGGCCTTGGGCGAAGCCGTAGTCGATCAGCGTGGCGTAGAGCAGGTCGCCGGCGTAGTCGCCGGTGAACGGCCTGCCGGTGCGGTTGGCGCCTTGCAGGCCCGGCGCAAGGCCGACAATCAGCAGCGAGGCGTCGGCGCCGCCGAAGGAGGGGACGGGCGCGTTGAACCAGCCCGGTTCGCGCGCGCGGGCCTCGCTGCGGAATTCAACGAGTCGTGGGCAGAACGGGCAGTCGCGGTCAGGGTCGGTGAGGGAGGTCGGGACGCGGGGCCCGGAGCCCCGCGTCAACGTCGGCATGGACCTTAGTCTTCGAAGTCGTCAGCCCCGGCGCGCGACGCCAAGGCAGTGGGCCGCTGCAGGAACTGCGGCGCGTGGTGACGCGGTTCGCGGGGCTCGCGCGGTTCCCGCGGCGGCGGGCGGTCGGCGGGATCCCGTCCGATCTTCGATTGCAGCTCCACCAGATCGGTAAAGATGTCGGCCTGCCGACGGAGTTCGTCGGCGATCATCGGCGGCTGGCTGGAGATCGTCGAAATCACGGTGACGCGAACGCCGCGGCGCTGCACGGCTTCGACCAGCGAGCGGAAGTCGCCGTCGCCCGAGAACAGCACCATCTGGTCGATGTGCTCGGCCAGTTCCATGGCATCGACCGCGAGCTCGATGTCCATGTTGCCCTTGACCTTGCGGCGGCCGGAGGCGTCGATGAATTCCTTGGTCGCCTTGGTGACGACGGTGTAGCCGTTGTAGTCCAGCCAGTCGATCAGCGGGCGGATCGACGAGTATTCCTGATCTTCGATGATCGCGGTGTAGTAGAAGGCGCGGACCAAATTGCCGCGGCTTTGAAATTCCTTCAGCAGCCGCTTGTAGTCGATGTCGAAGCCGAGAGTCTTTGCGGTTGCGTAAAGGTTGGCACCGTCGATAAACAGCGCAATTTTGTTACTGGAGGAAGTGGACATCAAGATCTCTCATGTGTCTGTTGTCAGCTTCTTGGCGCAGCGGAAATAGCTGCGCAGCTCAAGTCATTTTTTGCACGAATAGCCGTCGCGCTGGGCAACCGGCACAAACTTCAACCGCACGAAGCATCAGCCGGTATTCTATACTTTTCTTTCTGAAAAGAAGCCTTTTGTTGTCGGACTCGTGTTCGTCCGAGTTGGCCGTTGGATGGCCGTCCCGGAATGCCGGGTGCATTATCAGAGTGGGGCTGATCGGCCAAATGACAAATTGCTGCTTGCGAAAGCCGCCCACGCGCTATAGGTAGCGGTCTAACCCCGATTTTGGTCCTATTGAACGGAGCGACTGGCCATGGCGCGCGTCACCGTGGAAGATTGCATTGACAAGGTCGACAACCGGTTCGACCTCGTCCTGTTGGCCGCTCATCGCGCCCGCATGATCTCGTCCGGCTCGCCGCTCACGATCGATCGCGACAACGACAAGAATCCCGTTGTTTCGCTTCGCGAAATTGCGGATCAGACGATTTCGCCGGAAGACCTCAAGGAAGAACTGGTGCACTCGCTGCAGAAGTTCGTCGAGGTCGATGAGCCGGAACCGGATACCGTTCCGCTGATTGGTTCGGCCGGCGCCAGCGTCGACGCGGACGATACCGAAGTGGCGATGGAGCGGATGACCGAGGAAGAGCTGCTCAAGGGTCTGGAGGGCTTGGCGCCCCCGGAGGAGCAGCCCGAGGAAGACGAATAAGCCCGTTCGCGGCTTTGCACGTTTCCGTGATGCTCTGCAAAACGGCTCGGATCGCTTCCGGGCCGTTTTTTGTTTTCGGAAGGGATTCGATCGTGCACGGAACGGTGTCCGGCGCATTGCTGCCTTGACCTAAACTCTGCCGAAATCGCGGTTTTTTCTGGCCGTTCTGGTTCCTTTCATGGCACAAGATCAGAGGGCTAGCGGGCGCAATTAAAGCTCCGATGGCGGAGCCATCGCCTCGCTGCAATGCAATAAAGGTTGTGGAATGGCGTCAGGACGCCAGGGTTCGAAGCAGATGGAGCAGGCCGGCGGCGCAGCTGCCGTGGCCGAGCCGACTGCTGTCGCCAAACCCCGATCCCGTGCCCGGATGATGCGGCAATACGATCTGGTCGAACGGGTCCGGTCGTACAATCCCAATACCGACGAGGATCTCCTTAACCGGGCGTACGTCTACGCCATGATGGCGCACGGGGAGCAAACCCGCGCCTCGGGCGACCCGTACTTCTCGCACCCGCTCGAAGTCGCCGCGATCCTGACCAACCTCAAGCTCGACGACGCCACCATCGTCGCCGCGCTGTTGCACGATACCATCGAGGACACCGAGGCGACCCGGACCGAGATCGACACCATGTTCGGTCCGGAGATCGGCGCCTTGGTCGAGGGACTGACCAAGCTGAAGCGTCTTGAGCTGGTGTCGCGTGAGGCCAAGCAGGCTGAAAATCTGCGCAAGCTGCTGCTGGCGATCGCCGACGACGTGCGCGTGCTGCTGATCAAGCTGGCCGACCGCCTGCACAACATGCGCACGCTGGAGTTCGTGCCGCCTGCCTCGCGTCAGCGCATCGCCGAGGAAACGCTCGACATCTACGCGCCGCTCGCAGGCCGCATGGGCATGCAGGAGATGCGCGAGGAGCTCGAGGATCTGTCGTTCCGCAGCCTCGATCCGGAAGCCTTCACTGTCGTGATGCAGCGGCTAGATGCGCTGGCCGAACGCAACCGCAATCTCATCGGCGAGATCGAAAGTCAGCTCTCCGCCAATCTCGCCCGCCATGGCATCACCGCCGAGGTGACCGGGCGTCGGAAGCGGCCGTTTTCGATCTGGACCAAGATGGAGCGTAAGTCGGTCGGCTTCGAGCAGCTCTCCGACATCTACGGCTTCCGCGTCGTCCTCGATAACGTCGAGGCCTGCTATCGCGCGCTCGGCGTCGTGCACACGACCTGGCCGATGGTGCCGGGCCGGTTCAAGGACTACATCTCGACGCCGAAGCAGAATGACTATCGTTCGCTGCACACCACAGTGATCGGTCCGGGCCAACAGCGCGTCGAGCTGCAGTTCCGCACCCGCGAGATGAATCAGATCGCGGAATACGGCATCGCCGCGCACGCGTTCTACAAGGACGGCGTCGGTTCGCCGACCGAGCTGCTCAACCGCGAATCCAATGCGTTCGCCTGGCTCCGTCACACCATCGAGATGCTGTCGGAGAGCTCGAACCCCGAGGAATTCCTCGAGCACACCAAGCTCGAACTGTTCCACGACCAGGTGTTCTGCTTCACCCCGAAGGGCAAGCTGATCGCGCTGCCGCGCAAAGCCAATGTCGTCGACTTCGCCTATGCGGTGCACACCGACGTCGGCAACAGTGCGGTCGGTTGCAAGATCAACGGCAAGTTCGCGCCGCTGTCGTCCGAGCTGCAGAACGGCGATGAAGTCGAAGTGCTGACTTCGCCGGTGCAGTCGGCGCCGCCGGCGGCATGGGAATCGCTCGCCGTCACCGGCAAGGCACGGGCGGCGATCCGCCGTGCGACGCGCGTGGCGATGCGCGATCAGTATGCCGGCCTCGGCCGCCGCATCGTCGAGCGCCTGTTTGCGCGGGCCAAGATCGAATATGCCGACGACAAGCTGAAAGGCGCGCTGCCACGGCTGGCGCGAGCGTCGGTCGAAGACGTGATGGCGTCGGTCGGCCGGGGTGAGATGAAGGCGTCCGACGTCGCCCGGGCGATGTACCCGGACTACAAGGAAGAGCGCATCGCGCGGTTCGGCGGCAAGAAGGATGTGCCGGACAAGGTGATTGGCAAGGCTCCCGAGACCGGCAAGGTCAGCTCGGTGATTCCGATCGGCGGCCTGCACTCGGGATTGCCGGTGAAGTTCGCGCCGAACGGCGGCGCTGTGCCGGGCGACCGCATCGTCGGCATCGTCACGCCGGGCGAGGGGATCACCATCTATCCGATCCAGTCGCCGGACCTGAAGGAGTTCGAGGAAGAGCCGGAGCGCTGGCTCGACGTGAAGTGGGACATCGACGAGACCACGCCGCAGCGCTTCCCGGCGCGGTTGTTCGTGCAGAATGTCAACGAGCCTGGCAGCCTGGCGCAGATCGCCGGCGTCATCGCCGAACACGACGGCAACATCGACAACATCAACATGAGCCGGCGGTCCCCCGACTTCACCGAGCTCACCATCGATCTCGAGGTCTATGACCTCAAGCACCTCAGCGCGATCATCGCCCAGTTGCGCGCCAAGGACGTCGTCGCTCACGTCGAGCGGGTCAACGGCTGAGGCCAGAGGTCGCACGAGGCAGTTAGTATGTTCGTCATTGCGAGCAAAGCACAGCAATCCAGGACAACGATCACTGAACTGGATTGCTTCGTCGCTTCGCTCCTCGCAATGACGAGTGGTGTCCACTCCAAGTCTTTCGGTTCTCGATAATGTCCAAAGCTCCTCCGCTTCGTCTCGGGGTCAACATCGATCACATTGCCACACTGCGGAACGCGCGCGGCGGACGTCATCCTGATCCGTTGCGGGCCGCGTTTGCGGCCATCGAAGCGGGCGCCGACGGCATCACCGCGCATCTGCGCGAAGATCGTCGCCACATCCGCGACGCCGACATGCAGCGGCTGAAGGCGGAGATTTCCAAGCCTCTGAACTTCGAAATGGCGGCGACCGACGACATGATCAGGATCGCCCTCGGCGTGAAGCCGCATGCGGTGTGTCTCGTTCCGGAGCGGCGCGAAGAACTGACCACCGAAGGCGGCCTCGACGTCGTCGGCCAGCAAGCCTCGCTGGGACCGGCGATCGCGCGGTTCAACGATGCCGGCATCCGCACCTCGCTGTTTATCGCGGCCGATCCGGCGCAGATCGAGATGGCGGCCAAGCTGAAGGCCCCGGCGATTGAGATCCACACCGGCGCCTGGTGCGACGCGATCACCGATGGTGATGCGGCCAAGGCCAATACCGAATGGCAGCGGATTTTCGCCGGCGCCGCGCTGGCGCGATCGGCCGGGCTCGAAGTCCATGCCGGTCATGGTCTCGACTATGCCACCGCCGAGACGATCTCGGAGCTGCCGCAGATCGTCGAACTGAATATCGGCTTCTACATGATCGGAGAGGCGCTGTTCGTTGGCCTCGGCGAGACCGTGCGTGCGATGCGGGCGGCCATCGACCGCGGCCGTGCAAAAGCGATCGCCGCATGATCATCGGTATCGGCTCCGATCTGATCGACATCACCCGGATCGCCAAGGTGATCGAACGCCACGGCGAACGGTTCCTGGATAGGGTGTTCACCGAGGCGGAGCGGGCGAAGGCCGAACGGCGGGCCAAGAAGTCGGAACTGGTCGCCGCCACCTACGCCAAGCGGTTCGCCGCCAAGGAGGCCTGCTCCAAGGCGCTCGGTACCGGTATTCGGCAAGGGGTGTGGTGGCGCGACATGGGGGTGGTCAATCTCCCGGGCGGCCGGCCGACCATGGTGCTGACCGGGGGAGCCAAGACCCGGCTCGACGCGCTGACGCCTCCGGGCATGACGGCGCGGATCGACCTGTCGATCACGGATGAATGGCCACTCGCCCAGGCTTTCGTGGTGATCTCGGCGATCCCGACGGCTGCCGAGCAGGCCGGCGCCACTTCCTCGTGAGACGGAAAAGCGGCTGATTCGTCATAGCATTAGCCTGCGATACCGCGACGCTTGATTGCACCGGTCGCGACAACAGTCTAAAACCGCGCGGAATCCCCAGCGGGGTCGAGTCCTCGGCGAACGAGCGCCGGTCGTGGCGGTGTCCGTCGCTGCGGCCTACGTCTCGCCCATCACCTGGACCCGCTCCACACCAGTCCAGTCGTCCACCGCGCGGTTCCCCGCGACGGGAATCGGGAAAGCGATGAGCGTGACATCCGGAACCAAATCTGAGAGCGGCGTCGGCGAAACGATCCGCGTCGTCATTCACGCCCTCATCATCGCGCTGATCATCCGTACCTTCCTGTTCCAGCCTTTCAACATTCCGTCGGGCTCGATGAAGGCGACGCTGCTGGTCGGCGACTATCTGTTCGTCTCCAAATACAGCTACGGCTACAGCCACTATTCGATTCCGCTGTCGCCGCCGCTGTTCTCGGGGCGGATCTTCGGCTCCGATCCGAACCGCGGCGACGTCGTGGTGTTCCGCCTGCCGAAGGACGACTCCACCGACTACATCAAGCGCGTGATCGGCCTGCCGGGCGACCGCATCCAGATGCGCGAGGGCCTGCTGTACATCAACGACAAGCCGGTCGACCGCGAGCGGCTGTCGGACTACGTCGGCGAAGATCCGTGCGGCTCGGAAGCGACCGCGCGTGTCAAGCGCTGGAAGGAAACGCTGCCGAACGGCGTGTCCTATGAGACGCTGGATTGCGTCGACAACGGCTTCTACGACAACACCAACGTCTACACCGTCCCGCCCGGCCACTTCTTCATGATGGGCGACAACCGCGACAACTCCACCGACAGCCGCGTGCTGTCCGCCGTCGGCTACGTGCCTTACGAGAACATCATCGGCCGGGCCCAGATGATCTTCTTCTCGATCGCCGAGGGCGAGCACGCCTGGCAGATCTGGCGCTGGCCGACCGCGGTTCGCTGGGGCCGCATCTTCTCCATCGTGCGATGACCGATGATGTGACCAACGTCGAGCAACCCTCGACGGCAAGTGAACAGCAACCGCAGGACGTTCCGGCGGCGGAGCCTTCGGCTGCGAAGAAGCGCCGCGCCAACAAGGCGAAGTCCAAGGCGACGGCGGCCGCGATCGAGCAGCGGCTCGGCCACAGTTTCGCCGATCCGTCGCTGCTGACGACCGCGTTCACGCACGTGTCGGCGCTGAAGTCCGCGCGCCGCACCGACAGCTACCAGCGCCTCGAATTCCTCGGCGACCACGTGCTCGGCCTGATCGTCTCCGACATGCTGTACCGCGCGTTTCCGGACGCCGACGAAGGCGAGCTATCGAAGCGGCTCGCCGATCTGGTGCGCAAGGAAACCTGCGCCGACGTGGCCCGCAGTCTCGATCTGGTCGAGGGCATCAAGCTCGGCACGGTCGGCGCCGGTGCCGGTGCGAAACTCCGCAAGTCGGTGCTGGGCGACATCTGCGAGGCGGTGATCGGCGCGATCTATCTCGACGGCGGCTATGAGGCGGCGTCCGATTTCGTTCGGCGTAACTGGACCGAGCGGATGCGCAAGCCGGCGCGGTCGCTGCGCGATCCCAAGACGGTGTTGCAGGAGTGGGCGCAGGCCCGTGGCCTGCCGACGCCGGTGTATCGCGAGGTCGAGCGGACAGGTCCGCATCACGATCCCCAATTCCGTGTCGCCGTCATTCTGCCCGGCCTCGAGCCGGCCGAGGGGCTCGGCGGCAGCAAGCGCGCGGCCGAGAAGGTCGCGGCGTCGGCGATGCTGGCGCGTGAAGGCGTCGGCACAGGCGGCAATGATGGCTGAACATGAAGACGCGGCGACCGCCGCGACCCGCTGCGGTTTCGTTGCGCTGATCGGCGCGCCGAACGTCGGCAAATCCACACTCGTCAACGCGCTGGTCGGCTCCAAGGTGACGATCGTGTCGCGCAAGGTGCAGACCACGCGCGCGCTGATCCGCGGCATCGTGATCGAAAGCGGCTCGCAGATCATCCTGGTCGACACCCCCGGCATCTTCGCGCCGAAGCGGCGGCTCGACCGCGCGATGGTGAAGACCGCATGGAGCGGCGCGCACGATGCCGACATCGTCTGCGTGCTGCTCGACGCTCGTGCCGGCATCAACGAGCAGGCCGAAGATATCCTGGCCAATCTCGCCAATGTCGATCGGCCGAAGCTGCTGGTGCTCAACAAGATCGACCTGATCGCCCGCGAAAAGCTGCTGGCGCTCGCCCAGGCTGCCAATCAGCGGCTGGCGTTCGATCAGACCTTCATGGTCTCGGCGCTGACCGGCGACGGCGTCGACGACCTGCGCAAAGCTCTTGCCGCTCAGGTGCCGCCGGGGCCGTTCCACTATCCCGAAGACCAGATGTCGGATGCGCCGCTGCGCCATCTCGCAGCCGAGATCACCCGCGAGAAGATCTTCCGGCAACTGCATCAGGAACTGCCGTATCAGTCGACGGTCGAGACCGACACCTGGACCGAGCGCAAGGACGGTTCGGTGAAGATCGAGCAGACGATTTTCGTCGAACGCGAGAGCCAGCGCAAAATCGTGCTCGGCAAAGGCGGCGCGACCATCAAGGCGATCGGCGCCGAGGCGCGCAAGGAGATCGGCGAGATCCTTGAGCAGCCGGTACACCTGTTCCTGTTCGTCAAGGTGCGCGAGGATTGGGGCAACGATCCGGATCGCTATCGCGAAATGGGCCTGGAGTTTCCCAAGGAATGACCACCAGCACGACCACCAGCCTGCCGCGCAACGTGTACTGGTTTGAAGTGCTGCTGCTCACCTCGTTGATGCTCGACTGCATCTCGGTGGCGTTCCAGGACCGCACCGTGATCGAGCCGAACATGTCGGCCGGCGTCATCGCTGCCGCCAACACCATGGCGGCCGCCTTGATCGTGCTGCTGACCTATCTGGTCTGGCTTGCCGCCCACGCCCGCAAGAACTGGGCGAGGGCGGTGCTGACCGCCTCGCTGGTGTTCTCGGTGGTGTCGCTGGCCCAGATCGTCGGCGATAGTGGCATCGAATCCGGACTGTGGATCGATATCGCGTCCTGCATTCTGACCGCGGCAGGGCTGTATCTGTCCTACACCGGCGACGCCCGCGGCTGGTTCACCGCTTAGAGCCGGCAGGCGCGACTGCGCGAAATCCGGTAGGCTCGTCCGATGGAATGGAGCGACGAGGGCATCATTCTCGGGGTGCGGCGGCATGGCGAGTCCGCCGCGATCGTCGAGCTTCTGACCCGCGGCCATGGCCGGCATCTCGGCATGGTGCGCGGCGGGGCGTCGGCGCGGATGCGGCCGCTGCTGCAACCCGGCAACAGCGTGCTGGCATCGTGGCGGGCAAGGCTCGACGAGCATCTCGGCTACTATCAGCTCGAGGCAACCAAGATGCGCGCCGCGACGCTGCTCGGGTCGTCTCATGCGGTGTACGGCGTCACCCATCTGGCATCGCTGGCGCGGCTGCTGCCGGAGCGCGATCCGCACGAAGAGATTTATCAGCGGTTGGTGCTGACCCTCGACGATTTCGACGACTTCGGGGTCGCTGCCGCGCATCTGATCCGGTTCGAGCTGGCGATCCTGGCCGAGCTCGGCTTTGGGCTCGACCTGTCGGCCTGTGCGGCGACCGGCAGCACCACCGAACTGATCTACGTCTCGCCAAAGTCCGGCAGCGCGGTGTCGCGCAGCGCCGGCGAGCCGTGGCGCGACCGCCTGCTGCGCCTGCCGGCTTTCCTGCGTGACGACGAGGCTGAGAGCGGGAATGGCTGGTCCGGGCAAGACCTGTTCGACGGCTTCGAGCTGACCGGCCGTTTCCTGCTGCGCAATGTGTTGGAGCCGCGCGGGCAGAGCCACTCCGACGCCCGCGCGGGCTTCATCAATGCGATCACCCGCGCGCTGCAGCGGCCGGCGGAGTCCTAGCCGGCCACCTCACGCGCGCGGGATGTCGCAATCGTCTCCTCAGGCTTTCAGCGCTGCCGAGATCGTTGTTGCGATCGGCGTGGTCGGATGCCCGATCAACTGGCTCAAGGTTTGGCTGTCGTCGAACAGCGCGCCCTTGGCGGCGCCGGCGTCGGAGTCGGCCAGCAGCGCGGCGAACGGCTTGGGCAGGCCGGCGGCGACCAGGGCAGCCTCGTACTCGGCCTGCGGCAGATCGCGATACGCGACCGCTTTGCCGGACTGCTGCGACAGTTTGGCAGCGAACTCCGCAAGCGTGTAAGCGGCGTCTCCTGCGAGCTCGTAGATCCGGCCGGCCTGCGGCTGCTCGGCGGTGAGTACACGGACCGCGGCCTCGGCATAGTCAGCGCGCGCTGCGGAGGCGATCCGGCCATTGCCGGCGCTGCCGAGCAGGGCACCGTGCGCCAGTGCGGCCGGAATCGAAGTGGTGTAGTTCTCGCTGTACCAGCCGTTGCGGAGCAGGGCGTGCGGCACGCCGGACGCCTTGAGTGCGGCTTCGGTCTGGCGATGTTCTTCTGCAAGCCCGAGCGGCGAGATGTCGGCGTGCAGCAGGCTGGTGTAGGCGAGCAGCGATACCCCGGCCGCGCGCGCAGCTTCGATGGCGTTGCGGTGCTGGACGGCGCGCTGGCCGATCTCGCTGGACGAGATCAGAAGGGCACGCTCCACGCCTGCGAACGCGGGCCCGAGCGTCTCGGGATTGCTGTAGTCGCCGATATGGACGTGAAGGCCTTTGGCGGCAAACTCGGCGGCGACTTTCTCGCTGCGGACCAGCACGCCGATCTGCGCGGGCGGCAGCGACTTGAGCAAGCCGTCGACAACGAGGCGGCCGAGCTGGCCGCTGGCACCGGTGATGAGGAAACGCGAGGCGGACATCGGAAAGCTCCTGGGTGGTCATGATTTGAGGGTAGGTCTATATTGGAGACCTTCTGTCCGGCCCGTAAGGAGGCAGTTTTCCGTGACAAGGTCACCTGGAGAGAACCTGTCGGTCGCGGAGCATCGCGCGACGTTGACCGACCGCTACGCCGCCTGGCGGGAGCAGGGCTTCGACGCCACCCGCTGCCCAGTACGCAACGTGCTCGACCATCTCGGCAGCAAATGGAGCACGCTGCTGTTGATCGCGTTGGCTGAAAAGCCAATGAGATTCAACGCGCTGCTGCGGGATGTTCCAGACATTTCGAAGCGGATGCTGACGCAGACGCTGCGTGACCTGGAGCGCGACGGGCTGGTCGCGCGGCAGGTGTTTCCGACCAAACCGCCCAGCGTCGAATACCGCCTGTCGGCGTCCGGCGAGTCCGTGCTCGCACCGCTGACGGCGTTGGTCGCCTGGGCCGAGCAGCACTTTCCCGAAATCGAACGCGCCCGGGCCCGGTTCGACTCGGCGGCGCGGGACGGCGAGCCCCAGGTTCCAGGCGATTCCGCAAGGCCGGAAAGCCCGCTGGCGCTTGCTCCGCTTCCGGTCAGGGGATAACCCGACGCCATGGGAAAAAGATTGATTCCGCCGGAGCCGGCCGAGATCCACGAGGTCCAGCTTCGCGAAGCGCTGGAAGAGCGCTATCTCGCTTACGCGCTGTCGACCATCATGCACCGGGCGCTGCCGGACGCGCGCGACGGCCTCAAGCCGGTGCATCGCCGCATCCTGTACGGGATGCGATTGCTGCGGCTCGACCCCGGCACGCCGTTCAAGAAGTCCGCCAAGATCGTCGGCGACGTGATGGGTTCGTTCCATCCGCACGGCGACCAGTCGATCTACGATGCGCTGGTGCGTCTGGCGCAGGACTTCTCGTCGCGCTATCCGCTGGTCGACGGCCAGGGCAATTTCGGCAACATCGACGGCGATAACCCGGCAGCCTACCGCTACACCGAAGCGCGCATGACCGACGTCGCGCGGCTGCTGCTGGATGGCATCGACGAGGACGGCGTCGCGTTCCGCGCCAACTACGACGGTCAGTCGAAAGAGCCGGTCGTGCTGCCCGGCGGCTTTCCGAACCTGCTCGCCAACGGCGCGCAGGGCATCGCCGTCGGCATGGCCACCGCGATCCCGCCGCACAACGCCGCCGAGCTGTGCGACGCCGCGCTGCATCTGATCGAGAAGCCCGACGCCAAGTCGAAGGCGCTGCTGCGCTTCGTCAAGGGGCCGGACTTCCCGACCGGTGGCATCATCATCGACTCCAAGGAAAGCATCGCGGAGGCCTACACCACCGGCCGCGGCGCGTTCCGCACCCGCGCCAAGTGGGAGCAGGAAGAGGGCGCGCGCGGCACCTGGACGGTGGTGGTCACGCAGATCCCGTGGCTGGTGCAGAAGTCGCGGCTGATCGAGAAGATCGCCGAGCTGCTCAACGAGAAGAAGCTGCCGCTGGTCGGCGACATCCGCGACGAATCCGCCGAGGACGTCCGCATCGTCATCGAGCCGAAGTCGCGCAGCGTCGATCCGACGTTGATGATGGAGTCACTGTTCCGGCTGACCGAGCTGGAGAGCCGGATCCCGCTCAATCTCAACGTGCTGGTGAAGGGCCGGATTCCGAAGGTGCTCGGCCTCGCCGAATGCCTGCGCGAATGGCTCGATCACCTGCGCGACGTGCTGCTGCGCCGCTCCGAATATCGCAAGGGCCAGATCGAGCATCGGCTCGAAGTGCTCGGCGGCTATCTGATCGCGTACTTGAACATCGACAAGGTGATCAAGATCATCCGCACCGAGGACGAGCCCAAGCCGGTGCTGATGAAGGCCTTCAATCTCACCGAGATCCAGGCCGAAGCCATCCTCAACATGCGGCTGCGCTCTTTGCGCAAGCTCGAGGAATTCGAGATCCGCACCGAGGACAAGAACCTCCGCGCCGAGCTGAAGGGCATCAACGCGGTCCTGAAATCCGAGACCGAGCAGTGGGCCAAGGTCGGCGAACAGGTCCGCAAGGTCCGCGAGATGTTCGGGCCGAAGACGCCGCTCGGCAAGCGCCGCACCCAGTTCGCCGACGCGCCGGAGCACGATCTCGCCGCGATCGAAGAAGCCTTCGTCGAGCGCGAGCCCGTCACTGTGGTGATCTCCGACAAGGGCTGGGTGCGCACGCTGAAGGGCCATGTCGAGGATCTGTCGGGGCTCAACTTCAAGCAGGACGACAAGCTCGGCCAGTCGTTCTTCGCCGAGACGACGTCGAAGCTGCTGCTGCTCGCCACCAACGGCCGGTTCTACGCGCTGGATGTCGCCAAGCTGCCCGGCGGCCGCGGCCATGGCGAGCCGATCCGCATGTTCATCGACATGGAGCAGGACGCCGCGATCGTCACCGTGTTCGTCCACACCGGCGGCCGCAAATTCCTGATCGCCAGCCATGACGGGCAGGGCTTCGTGGTCAACGAGGACGAGTGCGTCGGCTCGACCCGCAAGGGCAAGCAGATCCTCAACGTCGACGTCCCCAACGAGGCGCGCGCGCTCACGGTTGTCAGCGAGGGCGACGACAGCGTCGCCGTGATCGGCGACAACCGCAAGATGGTGATCTTCCCGCTCGATCAGGTCCCGGAGATGACCCGCGGCCGCGGCGTGCGGCTGCAGAAGTACAAGGATGGCGGCCTGTCCGATATCGCCACCTTCTCGTCGAAGCAGGGCCTCGGCTGGCGCGACTCTGCCGGCCGCGAGTTCAGCGCGACCATGAAGGAACTCGCCGAATGGCGCGGCAATCGCGCCGACGCCGGCCGGCTGCCGCCGAAGGGCTTCCCGAAGTCGAACAAGTTCGGACGTAGCATCGCATGATGCTCGCCCGCCTGCGCGCTATGTCGCAGGCGGGCCGTTCGTTTGGCTTTGCGTCTCGCTCCCGAATTGCCTTGAAGTGGATGCGATGATCGAACGCTATTCCCGCCGATTTCGCCTGCTAATTCCGCTGCTCGTCTTCGCTGCGCTTCCGGGGCCGGCGCAGGCGGCCGACCTCGATGGCGCGGCGCTCGGCTGGGCGTGGGGCGTGCCGTTCGCCGGCATCCTCCTGTCGATCGCGCTCGGACCGCTGCTGGCGCCGAAAATCTGGCACGCGCATTACGGCAAGATCGCCGCCGGCTGGGGCGTGCTGGCGCTGGCGCCGATTGCGATCGTGTACGGCTGGGACACCGCGCTGGCGTCGCTGATCCATGCGCTGCTCGCCGAATATCTCAGCTTCATCGTGTTGCTGTTCGCACTGTTCACGGTCTCAGGCGGCATTCTGGTCACCGGTACGATCCGAGCTACGCCATTGATCAACACCGGCATGCTCGCGGTCGGCACCGCCTGCGCCAGCCTGATCGGCACCACCGGCGCCGCGATGGTGCTGATCCGGCCGCTGATCCGCGCCAATGCCGGGCGGCAGCACAACGTCCATGTCGTGGTGTTCTTCATCATCCTGGTCGCCAACATCGGCGGCGCACTGTCGCCGCTTGGCGATCCGCCGCTGTTCGTCGGCTTCCTGCGCGGCGTCGATTTCTTCTGGCCGGTGCAGCACCTGTGGCAGCAGACGCTGATCGTGGCCGGCGTGCTGCTCGTGGTGTTCTATCTGCTCGACCGCTGGTACGCGCGGCATGATGCGCCGGCCAAGACGTCAGAAGCACCGATCGGATTTCGCGGCGGCATCAATTTCCTGCTGATCGCCGGAATCATCGCGACCATTCTGGCCTGCGCGCAATGGCGCCCCGGCATCGAGTTCGACGTTTACGGCACCAAGGTCGCGCTGCAGAATCTGGTGCGCGACGCGATGCTGGTGGTGCTGGCGCTGCTGTCGCTGTGGTGGACCGCCGACGAGCACCGCGCCGCCAACGGCTTCACCTGGGAGCCGATCCGCGAAGTCGCCAAACTGTTCGCCGGGATCTTCGTCGCCATCATTCCGGTGCTAGCGATGCTGCACGCCGGGAAGAGCGGGCTGTTTGCGCCGCTGCTGGAGGCGGTGACCGCGAGCGACGGCACGCCGCGCGAAGTGCCGTACTTCTGGTTCACCGGGCTGTTGTCGGCGGTGCTCGACAACGCGCCGACCTATCTGGTGTTCTTCGAACTGGCAGGCGGCCGGCCCGCCGAGCTGATGGGGCCGCTCGCCGGCACGCTCGCGGCGATCTCGATGGGATCGGTCTACATGGGCGCGCTGACCTATGTCGGTAACGCGCCGAACTTCATGGTGTACGCCATCGCCACCGAGCGCGGGATCAAGATGCCGGGCTTCTTCGGCTACGCGCTGCGGGCGGGCCTCGTGCTGATCCCGCTGTTCCTGCTGCTGACGTTCCTGCCGATCGTCCCGAACCTGCGGCTGCACTGAGCCCGCGAGGGGCGTTACTTGCTCTGCGGCGCCGTTGCGGCCGGGGCAGGGGGCAGGCCGGGCGTGTGCTTCGGCTTCAGCGTGCCCACGTAGAACGACACGCCGCCGACCATCACGACGCAGATCGCGTACACAAGGTAGGCTTGCGGAGGCTTGGTGGCCCAACCCAGCAAGCCGCTGAAAGACATCCGCTCTGGCGCTTGATTTGACATGGCGGCGTTGTGCGCGATTTGCGGGCGAACGCAAGCCGGAAAATCGCGGCAGGACCGATCCTGCACGAGAAACCGTACGGTCGAAGCCTGATCAATGACCACTGGCGTCTTTTGTGGCAGGCTATTCCAAGGCCCGCGACTCGGCCGCCGGAGGCTCCTTGACCGCAAAAATCGTCATCAACCAGTGCTTGGCTACCTTCTTGCTATTGCAAATGACTTGCAAGAAGCGTTGTGAGCCTGCATTGTGATGCGATGGATGCAAGATCGCCGCAGATGACCGCCGATCCCTCGCCGGCACCGGAGCAGACCACGGGGTGGCGTTTAGCGCGCGGCGAGCCGTCGCTCGCCGGGATGTTCGGCTCGGTCCCGACCCGGGCCAAGGGGCCGTTCTGGCGCAAGCTGATCGCATTCCTCGGCCCTGGCTATCTGGTCGCTGTCGGCTACATGGACCCCGGCAACTGGGCAACCTCGCTGGCCGGCGGCTCGAAATACGGCTACGCGCTGCTGACGGTCGCGCTGGTCTCCAACATCATGGCCGTGGTGCTGCAGTCGCTGTGCACGCGGCTCGGCGTCGGTGCGGGCAGGGACCTCGCCCAAGCCTGCCGCGACGCCTATCCCAAATGGGTGTCGTGGCCGCTATGGCTGTCGGCAGAGATCGCGATCACTGCCACCGATCTTGCCGAAGTGATCGGCACCGCGATCGGGCTCAATCTGTTGTTCGGGATTCCGCTCGAGATCGGCGTGTTGATCACCGCGGCCGACGTGTTCCTGGTGCTGGCGCTGCAGGCGTTCGGCTTCCGCTGGATCGAGGCGTTCGTGGTCGCGCTGCTCGGCGTGATCGCGGCGTGCTTTGCGATTCAGATCGCGATGGCGGATCCGGATTGGGGCGCCGTGATCCGCGGCTTTGCGCCGACCACGCGGGTGCTGACCGAACCCGGCATGTTGTATCTGGCGCTCGGTATCCTCGGCGCCACGGTGATGCCGCACAATCTCTACCTGCATTCCGGCCTGGTGCAGACGCGTGGCTTCGGCCACAGCCCAGCCGAGAAGCACGAAGCGATCAAACTGGCGACCTTCGACTCGACGATCGCACTCACCTTCGCGCTGACCATCAACGCGTCGATCCTGATCCTCGCCGCGGCGACCTTCCACCATGCCGGCAAGACCGATATTGCCGAACTCGACCAGGCGCATGCCTTCCTGGCGCCGCTGCTCGGCTCGACGCTGGCGCCGACGCTGTTCGGCATCGCTCTGCTGGCCTGCGGCCTGAACTCGACCATCACCGCCACGCTCGCCGGCCAGATCGTGATGGAAGGCTTCATCCAGATCAGGATCAAACCGTGGCTGCGGCGGATGGTGACGCGGCTGATCGCGATCGTCCCGGCGGTCGCAGTCACGATCATCGCCGGCGAAAAGGGCACCGGGCAGCTCCTGATCCTCAGTCAGGTGGTGCTCAGCCTGCAGCTACCGTTCGCCGTGGTGCCTCTGGTGGTGTTCACCGCCAGCCGCGCGAAGATGGGCGAGTTCGTTGCGCCGCGCTGGCTCACCGCCATCGCATCGCTGATCGCTGCGATCATCGTCGCGCTGAATATCAAACTGGTGTTCGACTACGCGACCGGCGGGTAGTGCACAGACGCGGAAAACCCGAGCGCCGGGTCTGCCTGTCGAACAAAACCAACGCCTGCTCAAACACGCTTCTGCTCATCCGATCCCGCTTTCGTGGGGGCGTGACGCTGCGCGAAGTACTGAGCGGGAGTGCTTCCAAGCGCCTTCTTGAACATGGTGATGAAGGCGTTGACCGACTCGTAGCCAAGTCCGGCCGCAACATTCTGCACCGCTTCGCCGCTGGCGAGTTCCCGGAGGGCAACCACGAGGTGGAGTTGCTGTCGCCAGCGTCCGAACGTCAGACCCGTCTCGCGGATCAGCAGCCGCGCCAATGATCTTTCACTCATCGCGACTTGCTTTGCCCAATCGCTCAAGGTCCTGCGGTCGGATGGCTCGGCTGTCAGGGCGTCGGCGATCGCCCGGATCTTGGGATGGCTGGAAATTGGCAGGTTGAACCGCTCTCGCGGCATGTCAGCGAGTTCGTCCAGCAGCACCCGCGCAATTCGGGCCGCATGGCTGTCTGCGAGATAATCCGCACGCTCCTCTGCTAGACGCTCGACCATTTCTCGTATCAGCGGAGAAATCGCCAGCGTGCAACTGGAGCCGGGCAGGTTCGCCGCCTCCGGCTCGACGAACAGGTAGTTGAGCTGGGCATTGGCAGTGGCACGCGCGCTGTGAGGCACGCCGCCAGGAATCCATACCCCGCAGTTGGGCGGCACAATCCAGATCTCATTGCCGGCCGTGCAGGTGACGGCTCCGTGCAGGGCGAGGATCAGCTGCCCCTTCCGATGCACGTGCAACGGCACCTCAGACTCATGGTCCGAGAAATGCAGCCTGTGGGCGACGGCCGGCAGATGCGTCAGGTCGGGGTCAAAAACGGAAACGACAGATTGCACGGGCATGCGAATGGCCGTTTTCAGGGATTTCTTGTCGTAATACCGAATTTATTCGCTTCTGCAAATTGGTCACAACTGGCGTCATGAACAACATGCCGTCTGGACGCCCCCTGTGACTCGGACCTGCCCAGCAGCGCGCCAGGCGCTGACGAACTTCCTCCGTTACCCCGCCAGGAAGGAAGATGCCGATGCGATCCTGTTTTCGGCAAAGAGTTTCGCCGCGGCGATGCTCGCCTATTACGTTTCACTGCGGATCGGATTGCCCAAGCCGTTTTGGGCCATCGTGACGGTCTATATCGTCTCCCAGCCATCGGCGGGAGCCTCACTCAGTCGCGGCGTGTATCGCTTCGCCGGGACGTTCGTGGGCGCAATAGCGACCGTCGCGATCGTTCCGAATTTCGTCAACGATCCGATCGTGTGCTGCATGATCCTCGCCGGCTGGATCGGCCGTTGCCTGTTTCTATCGCTGCTTGATCGCACGCCGCGAGCTTATGCGTTTGTACTTGCAGGCTACACGACGAGCCTGATCGGCTTTCCGAGCGTGCTTGAACCCGGCGCGGTCTTCGACACCGCATCCTTGCGCGTCCAGGAGATCTGCATCGGCATTCTCTGTGCAGTTCTGATCCATCGATATGTTTGGCCGAAGCCGATGACGGGCCTGTTCAACGGCAAGCTATCGGCGATGCTGCAGGACGCTCGCCGGCTTGCGAGTGTCGCGCTGACAGGATCGTCAAAAGAGAACTGCCAACGGCGCGAACAGCTTGCCGTCGACCTTCTCATGCTGAAGGGGCTGGCGACACATCTTCCATACGATTCCGCATCTGCAAGGCCCCGCCGCGAGACACTGCAGCTCATCCATGACCGGCTCGCTCGGCTTCTTCCACTCACGGCCGAAATCGAGGAGCGAGTACGTTCTCTCAACATCGAGCGCGTCGCTACGGTCGACGAACTGACCGCATTGATCGCTGATGTGGGAAGCTGGATCGCAGTCGATCAGCCGGATGATCAGCATGCGGAAGCTGGTCGGCTGATCGGGCGTGCCCGATCGATTCAGAAACGTTTGGGCCCGAATGCAACGATGGTTGCCGACAGGGTAGGTGCCAACCTGGCCGGCCATCTGGCGGAAATGATTGGCCTGCTGAACGACTGCGACAAACTCGGCCAGAGCATGACCGCCAGCGGGCGCGTACGAAAAGCAGCGGCGCTTCACGGACCCGAGCTTGCAAAGGGGTACGTCTATCACCGTGATCCATGGATGGCGGCGCGCGCAGCGCTCGGTGCGATGGTCAGCATCCTCGGCGGCTGCGCCTTCTGGATATGGTCGGCGTGGCCCGACGGCGGAACGGCGGTCTCCATTCTCGGCGTCTGCTGCACCTTGTTCGGAAACGTCGACACACCTGTGCCGTTTGTCGTGAAATATATCGTCGGCTCGATCTTCGGCGTGCTGATCAGCCTCGTCTACAGCTTCGTCATCCTTCCCCATGTGACGAACTTCGCGGTGCTCGTTGCGGTCCTTGCACCGGCATTCCTATTTGCCGGTTCTCTCCAAGCGCGAGCGCCGACGGCCTTCATGGCGATGGGCATCACTCTGACAATTCCAATCCTTTCGGGGCTGGGCACCAGCTACACTGGCGATTTCGCGGCCTCCCTTAATATGGCGATCGCACTCTTTGTGGCCGTTGGGTTCGCCGCGGTCAGCATGTCGATATTCCAGACCGTACCGGTCGACGTTTCGATCAATCGGCTGCTTCACCTCAGTCGGCGTGACGTCGGCCGCCGTGCTCTGGGCGGCGCTCCGAACGAGGCACGTTGGACAAGTCTGATGATTGACCGAACGGCGCTGCTGCTGCCGAGGCTGAGAGCGGCAAGGAAGGCTTATGCAGACGTGGTCGACGATACGCTCCGCCTTCTTCGTATCGGCCACGTCGCGGGTCAGCTTCGCAAGATGGTCCCGCAGGTCAAGGGCGAGGCCCGCGCTGCAATAGAAGGTCTTCTTACCGAGATTGGCGCGCACTTCCGTGGCAGGAGACCTACAACGCCAGCCGTCCTCATCGATTTCGATCAGCGCATTGAGCGGCTGACGGCGATGATGGAGTACTACTCACCGAAAAGCCGGTTGCGGATATTCGATCTGCTGATCGACCTGCGCTTCGCCCTCGGCGCGAGTGGAGCAGCAGAGAAGGGAGCTCTACCTCATGATCGCTGATCTGAATATCGGAGGCGTCTTAATCCCCGGCCTCGTCGTGGTTGCGTTCATCGGGTTGATCATCACGATCGCGACGATGCGCGTCTGCACCGAGATCGGCGTCTCCCGCCTGTTCGCCTATCGGCCGCTCGCCGAAATCGCCATTTTTGTCATCGTTTGCGGACTGCTCATGCAGTACCTGCCTGTGATCGGACTGTCATTGTGAAACCGCTTCTATCGTTGCTCGGCCACTATGCTCTGACTCTCTGCGTCTTCGTTGCTTCCGGATTCGTCGCCCTGCAGGCTTGGAGCCATTACGAGCGAACGCCCTGGACTCGCGACGGCAGGGTGAGTGTGGATGTGGTCCAGATCGCGCCGGAGGTCTCCGGAACGATCCGCACCGTGCCGATCGCCGATAATCAGTATGTGAAACGTGGCGACGTTCTTTACGAGATCGACCCGGAGCGGCTTCGGCTCGCCGTGGCGCTGGCGGAGGCTGACGTCGAGGCGAAATATCAGGATATGCTGGTACGGCAAGCCACTGCTCAGCGGAAGCAGCAACTCAAACTGAATGACGTGGTCTCACAGGAAGCGCTCCAGCAATCGAGCGGGGCAGCGGCGATGGCCTCTGCGGCCTATCAGGCGGCGCTGGCGACGCGCGATCTGGCCAAACTCAATCTTGCGCGTTCCGTCATTCGCTCCCCAGTCGACGGGTATGTCACCAATTTGAAGCTACGGCCCGGCGACTATGCGACCGCCGGCGTGACAAATGTCGCTATCCTGGACGGGGCGAGTTTCTGGATCACCGGCTATTTCGAAGAGACGAAACTGCAGCAAATCCGTGTAGGAGCTCCGGCGCGGGTCAAGCTGATGGGCTTCGATCAGCCGGCGGCTGGCCATGTCGAGAGCATCGGTCGGGGCATCGAGAACAGCAACGAAACACCTGGTCGTTTCGGGCTGCCGAATGTGGCGGCGACGTTCTCCTGGGTGCGTCTTGCCCAGCGCATACCGGTCCGCATTCATCTCGATCGGGTGCCTTCCGGCGTCGAGCTGGCCGCGGGCATGACAGCAACGGTCGAGATCATTCCCCCGGAGGTCGACGCGAATGCGGGGCGGAGGTCGTGATGCGGGCGGCCGTTTCTGCCGTCCCGTTTGCTCGCCTTGGTGCACCAGAAACCGACTGATGTAGCGGACGCCAGCGTGTCGGGAGGCCTCAGCTAATCCTGCGGCTCGGGCTGCATTTCGCCGGAGGCATCGATGCGCAGCCAGCCGCTTGGCGCCAGCCGTTGCTGCGGCAGGTAGCGGCCTTTGTAGTCCATCTTCTTCGAGCCTTCGATCCAGTAGCCGAGATAGACGTAAGGCAGGCCGAGTCGCCGCGCCCGGGCAATGTGATCGAGGATCATGAAGGTGCCGAGCGAACGGTGCTGTTCGTTCGGCTCGTAGAATGAATACACCATCGACAGACCGTCGCCGAGCACGTCGGTCAACGCCGCCGCGATCAGCTCGCCGCCGCGGCCGGTGATGCCGGTGTCGGGGGTGCGCTTGCGGTACTCGATCATCCGGGTCTGGACGTGGCTGTCCTCGACCATCATCGCGTAGTCGAGCACCGTCATGTCGGCCATGCCACCGTGGCGATGGCGCTGGTCAAGATAGGCGCGGAACACCGAATACTGCTCGGAGGTCGGTACCGGATTGCGCTGCTCGCCGACGATGTCGGCATTGCGGGCCAGCAGCTTGCGCTGGTTGCGCGACGGCTTGAACTCGTTGGCGATCACCCGCACCGATACGCAGGCCCGGCACTGGTCGCAGGCCGGGCGGTAGGCGATCGACTGGCTGCGGCGGAAGCCGCCGTGGGTGAGAAGGTCGTTGAGCTCGCCGGCCTTGTTGCCGACGAGGTGGGTGAACACCTTGCGCTCGTGCCGGCCCGGCAGATACGGGCACGGCGAGGGAGCCGTCAGATAGAACTGCGGGGTGTCGCGCGAGTGCTGGGTCACGTCGGGTCGTCGGCCTCCAACGTGACCAGCATCGCCTTACGTCCGCCTCCGGTCAATCGCTTTCGCCCTTAGTAGGATCGCGCCGGCTGAGAGGCGGGCACGGTGCTGTTGATAATCACAGTTCCGAGCACGATGTCGTGGAGCAGCCGGCGGCGGGCGTTAAACAGCCCGACCAGCAGCACCAGCGGCGTCAGCATCGACAGCGACAGCCAGAACAGGAAGGCATGCGTTGCGCCCAGCACGAAGTAGCCGGGTTCGCCGGTCCAGGTCGTGAGTTCGAGGCCCATGGTGCGCATGCCGATCGTCGCCGAGTGCGGGCCGCCGAGCGAGGCGCCGTAATACACCAGCGCCCAGATCACCGACAGCGGCGACACCAGCCAGAACAGCGTCCAGCCGATGCCGAGCGTCACCAGGCCGAACATTGCGATGAACACGGTGACCATCAGCACCGGGACGGTGAGCACGACCAGGTCGATCAGGAACGCGAAGACGCGCTTGGTCAGCACGCCCTGAAACAGTTCCGGATTGAGCCAGGGATCGAACGCCGCCTCGCGCACCTCGCCGCCGCGCCAGCCACTCCCGCCATAGTCAGCCATCAGCCTGCTCTCCGTTGTCCGCCCGAACCGGAACGATCCGGTTCGACATGGCGACGGCAGCGGCGCCTTGCAAGGCTGGCACGACATTACAAACCCTCCATTGATCCGCCGGAGACCGGCGAATCGATGGAGGGTTGAAAGAAGCGAGGAGGGAGATTTAGCCCTGCTGCCGCAGCTTTTCGGCCGCCGCCGGGGCGAAGTAGGTCAGCACGCCGTTGGCGCCGGCGCGCTTGAAGGCGAGCAGGCTCTCCATCATCGCCCGGTCGCCGTCCAGCCAGCCATTGTTGGCTGCCGCGGCGATCATCGCGTACTCGCCCGACACCTGATAGGCGAAGGTCGGCACGCCGAAGGTCTCCTTCACGCGGCGGACGATGTCGAGATACGGCATGCCCGGCTTGACCATGACCATGTCGGCGCCCTCGGCGAGATCGAGCTCGACCTCGCGGATCGCCTCGTCGGTGTTGGCCGGATCCATCTGGTAGGTGCGCTTGTCGCCGGTGAGCGCCTTGGCCGAGCCGATCGCATCGCGGAACGGGCCATAGAAGGCGGACGCATACTTGGCCGCATAGGCCATGATCTGAACGTCGAGGTAGCCGGCGGCATCGAGCGCTTCGCGGATCGCGCCGATGCGGCCATCCATCATGTCCGACGGTGCGATCACGTCGCAGCCGGCCTGCGCCTGCACCAGCGACTGCTGCACCAGCACCGCGACGGTCTCGTCGTTGAGGATGCGGCCATCCTCGATCAGGCCGTCATGGCCGTGGCTGGTGTAGGGGTCGAGCGCGACGTCGCACAGCACGCCGATCTGCGGGAATTCCTTCTTGATCGCGCGGACGGTCTTGCAGATCAGGTTTTCGGGGTTGGCGGCTTCGGTGCCGTGCTCGTCGCGCAGCGACGGCTCGGTGAACGGGAACAGCGCGATGCACGGGATGTCGAGCTTGGCGGCGCGTTCGGCGTCGCGAACGATCTGGTCGACGCTGAGTCGTTCGACGCCCGGCATCGAGGCGACCTGAACCCGCTGGTTGGTGCCGTCGACCACGAACATCGGCCAGATCAGGTCGTCGGTGGTGAGGACATTCTCGCGCACCAGACGGCGAGCCCACTCAGTCTTGCGGTTGCGGCGCGGACGGATGGTGAGATCGAGCGGCGGAGCGGCGGGCCGGGTCGAGGGGTCACGAATCTCGATGGGACGGCCGAATTTGATCGCCATGGTGCCAACTCTCCCTGCAGGCTCTGCTGTGTTCATGGAAAGTAGCATTTTGGCACCCCCGCGTCACCGCACTGTTGATTTGGCGCAATCAGAGTGTTCCGCGGCGATCACAGCCGATTGATTTTGCTGGCCCGGCGGGCCAAGACTCGGGCCAGACCGCACCGCACCACCACCGATCCGGTAACCGAGCCGCATGTCCGAACTTCCACCACGCGAACAACCGCCGAGAGACCAGGCGATTTCGGTCGCGGCGATCTCGCCGGAGCGGCCCGACAATCATGAGAACGACTGGACGCGGCGCCTGGTGCTGTTCCTGCGGGTGATGGCGGTGCTGTCGGTCGCCAAGGGCCTCTACCATTGGGCGCAGATCACCGGCTTCGTCGGCGGCGAAGACGACGCGTTCGAAGTCCAGACTATGGCCTGGCAGACCGCCACGATCTATTTCGCGGTGATCGAGCTGGTCGCCGCCGTCGGGCTGTGGCTCGCGACGCCATGGGGCGCCGTGGTGTGGCTGACGACCGTGGTGTCGATGGCGGTGATCGAACTGATGTTCCCGGCCATCTATGGCGGCAGCCTGCTGGTGGTGCTCGGCGAAGCGCTACTGCTCGCCGCCTATCTGGCGCTCGCCTGGATGGCGGCGCGCGAACGGCCGCCATAGCGGCAGCTCTTGCGAGCGCTGCCGCATCACGCAAGGCGGCGCCGTATCAACAACAACCAAAACATAAGGGGGAAACCATGGACCAGCTTCATTCCGGCGGCACCGGCGGCAGCCTGATCGTCAATGCGATCGCGCGTTACGGCGATCGTCCGGCGATCGCCGATGGCAGCATCCGCTGGAGCTATCGCGAACTCGGCGAGGCGATCGGCCGCTTCATCACACTGTTTCGCGACTGCGGCCTCGCCAAGGGCAGCGCGCTGTCGATCCTGTCGTCGAACCGCGCCGAATCCTGGGCCGCGATCTGCGCCGCCACCGTGATGGGGATGCGCTATACGCCGCTGCATCCGATGGCGGCCGAAGACGACCACGCCTTCATCATCGAGGATGCCGAGATCGACGCGCTGATCGTCGAAGGCGGCAAGTTCGCCGCGCGCGGCGAAGCGATCCGCGCCCGCGTGCCCGGCCTGAAACATCTGTTGTCGTTCGGGGCGGTGAACGGCGCCCGCGATCTGCTCGAAGGCTTCGCGGCGGTGCAGCCGGCGCCGCTGGTCGACGACAGCACGACCTCCGACATCGCGTGGCTGGCTTACACCGGCGGCACCACGGGCCGCTCCAAGGGCGTGATGATCCCGCATCGCGCGCTGACCACGATGGCGGTGATCCTGTATTCGGACTGGGACTGGCCCGCCGACATCCGCTATCTCGCCGCGACGCCGATCAGCCACGCCGCCGGCGTCACCGTCTATCCGGTGATGATGCGCGGCGGCTTCACGCGGCTGGTGCAGGGCTTCGAGGTCGAGTCGTATTGCCGCGTCATCGCCGAGGACAAGATCACCGCGGTGTTCCTGGTGCCGACGCTGATCTACGCGCTGATCGATGCTGCGGAGGTGAGGGCGCGTCACGATCTGTCGTCGCTCGACATGATCGTGTACGGCGCCGCGCCGATGTCGCCGGATCGCCTGCGCGAAGGCATCAAGATCTTCGGCAACGTGTTCGTGCAGCTCTACGGCCAGACCGAAGCGCCGCAATGCATCACCACGATGCGCAAGGTCGATCATGACGACACCAAGCCCGGCCGTCTCGGTTCGTGCGGTCGGCCGAGCCCGCTGCTCGACGTCAAACTGTTCGACTCCGAGATGCGTGAAGTCGGCACCGGCGAGCCGGGCGAGATCTGCGTGCGCGGCACGCTGGTGATGGACGGCTATTGGAAGCGGCCTGAAGCGACGGCGGAGGCGTTCCGCGGCGGTTGGCTGCACACCGGCGACGTCGCCGTGAAAGACGCCGACGGCTATCTCTATATCGTCGACCGCACCAAGGACATGATCATCTCCGGCGGATTCAACATCTATCCGCGCGAGGTCGAGGATGCGTTGATGGCGCACCATGCGGTTGCGTCCGCTGCGGTGATCGGCGTGCCCGACGACAAATGGGGCGAGGCGGTGAAGGCGTTCGTGGTGCTGAAGCCCGGCGCCAACAACGACGCCGCCGAACTGCAGGCGCATGTCAAAGACAAACGCGGCGCGCCGTGGTCACCGAAGTCGATCGACTTCGTCGAGGCGATTCCGGTCACCGGCCTCGGCAAGATCGATCGCAAGGTGCTGCGTGCCCCATATTGGGAAGGCCGCAACCGCGGCGTCGCGTAAACGAGCTCGCGGCATTTTACGAAACGCGGTCCGGATAGGGTTGTGAAGACCTTAACCGGATCGCGGACGGTCCGGCGGATCCGTTACGCAGATCTTTCAAATTCGAACGAAGCTGTCTTCAAATGCGACAAGGCGATCCGGAAAACCCTTGAATCGCCGTCGATCCGTGAATCAAACGTTGCAAAAAGCCCTTGATTTGCAGGCTTAATGCACGGTTCACTGTCTTAAATTCATGATCTCTTTATCGTCTTATTTAAGCTGATGTTCAAAGCGGCCCCTTAAGGTGGACCTATCAGACGAGACAGAAGTTTCGTCGAATAAGTCGATCAAAAAAGACGACAGGGGAAGTGTCATGATCAAAGCAGTCGCCACGGCGGCGGAAACCTCCGCACCCGCAGTAGCAGCCAACACGCCGGTCCAGCCGCTCTATCTCGAGGCGCTCACCTTGGTAGAGCGACTGCACCGCCGGTTGCTCGACGTCATCAAGGACGAGTTCGACCGTCGCGGTCGCGCCGATATCAACTCGGTTCAGGCGCTGCTGCTGTACAACATCGGTGACAAGGAACTGACCGCGGGCGAACTACGCACGCGCGGTTACTACCTTGGCTCCAACGTTTCCTACAATCTGAAGAAGCTGGTCGAGCTCGGTTTCCTCGATCATCAGCGGTCGCGTGTCGATCGCCGCTCGGTGCGGATCCGTCTGACCCCGCAGGGCCAGGAAGTCCGCCACATCGTCGACGCGCTGTATCAGAAGCACGTCAAGACGGTGGAGCAGGTCGGCGGCATCTCCAGCGAGGAGTTCGCCACGCTCAACAAGTCGCTGCACCGCCTCGAGCGGTTCTGGACCGACCAGATCCTGTATCGGCTGTAAGCCGTCCAAACATACGCGCCAACGTCGGCCGGCGATCCGCCGAGCCGCTGCTCATCAAGAAGCAGGCCCGCGCGCTGTCAGTCTCCAGACCTGTCGTCCTTCGGCCTCCCCACAAGGGAGGCCGATTTGTTTTGCGCCGCCAAATTTCCCCGGAACCAAAGGGAACCTTCGCCGCCGCCCGTACTTATCCCTGCGCCAGCCGTTGGAGAGGACGATGCTGATCGAGCGAGGGCTTCGGGTGATGAACGTCGATACGATCGGAAAGGCCTACGATATCGCGGCGAACTATCTGCGCCGCACCGGCTCGATTCCCGACACCACAGCGACCCACGACGCGCTGCTGGAGTCGATCGTGCGGATGTTCCAGCGCGGCGAGACCCATCCGATCCGGCTCGCCAACAAGGCCATCTCCATTTTCGAGTCCGCGAAGATCGCGGCCTGACAGCAAAGGGGACGATATGCAACGCGCCATCGACCGCGTGATCCAGACCTATGGGCTGCTGACCAACCAGGAAGCGGCGGAGAACGCCAAAGCCAAAGTCGAGACCTACATTCGCACGCTGTTCGAAGCCGGCGAGACCGACGACAACCGCCTGACGGTGTGCGGTCTGGTCTATCTGCGCGAGCTTGACGGCAGCAATGATCCGGTGAAAGCTGGCTACACGGGGATGTAGCACGGCGGTGAACCATGATGATGCGGCTGATCGCAGGACTGGTTGCGATCCTTCCCGCCATCGTCATCGTTACCGGCGTGATCGCGGGACAGGAAACGCCCCGCAAGCACGCTCTGATTGAAGGCCTTGGGATCAAGCAGGTGTTCGGCTGGCCGCCGAACGCCGCCGACGTGCTGCGCTATCTGCACCAGTTCAACATGTTTCAGGCCCAGGCCGCGGCTCTGGCGGATTCACGCGGGGACGACGCGCTGCGGCAATTCGCGATCACGCAGGCGCGCCAGGCGCGCGAGCGCGACCAGCAGGTGTTCCGCCTCAACACCTTCACGCTGCTGTCGATCGACTTCCCGGACCACCCCAACGTGATCCTCAGCAACGAGCTGGCGGGCCTGCGCGGCGCGGTCGGCGAGCGGTTCATGACCGACTTCCATGCCAAGCAGATCAAGGAATTCCGCCGCATGATTGCGCTGATGCGGCGGTTTATGCTGCATCCGGACAACGACCTGATCCGCCGCTTCGCGATCGAGCAGCTGCCGCTCTTGGAACGCGATCTGGCGGTTCTGGAAGGGCAGGCGACGAGCTGACGACCGCCAGGGGCGCCGCCTTGAGCCGGGCCCCCGGGTGGCCTACATCGTTGCCATGAGCCTTGCCCATTCGGACATTCTGAACGACGACCAGATCGCCCAGCTGGTGCGGACCTTCTATGGCCGCGCCCGGGAAGACGAGGTGATCGGGCCGATTTTCGCCTCCGCCGTGCACGATTGGGATCACCACATCGCCCAGATCACCGATTTCTGGTCGTCGATGCTGCTGAAGACCGGGCGATATGGCGGCCGGCCGATGCGGCCGCATCTGATGCTCAACCTGGCGCCGGAGCATTTCGACCGCTGGCTGAAGCTGTTCGAAGCGACCGCGACCGAGCTGTTCACCCCGGAGGTGGCAGCCGAGTTCATCATCCGCGCCCGCCGCATCGCCGACAGCTTCGAGATGGGCATCGCGACCACCCAGGGCAAAGTCGCGACTCCCAGGCATAGCGTGTAGTTCGGCGCGGCCTTCCAGGCCGTCATTCCGGGGCGCTCACGTCAGTGAGCGAACCCGGCATCTGGAGCTTGGGGAAACGCAGTGCGCGATGACCTCGGGATTCCGGGTTCGCGCTGCGCGCGCCCCGGAATGACGAGGTGCGGGAGAGATTACTTCGCCTCGAGCTTGTCCTGCGTCTTGGTCTCGAAGTCGCCGGCGTCGTGGCGTTCGTGGAGCTGGGTGGAGAGGTCGCCGCTGATGCGGTTGACGATGCGGCCGCGCTTCACCGCGGGACGGGCCCCAATCGCCTTGGTCCAGCGCTGCACGTTCTTGTAGCTGGCCACATCCAGGAAGGTGGCGCTGTCGCCATACAACACGCCGTTGGCGAGCCCGCCGTACCACGGCCACACCGCGATGTCGGCGATCGAGTATTCGGCGCCGGCCAGATACTCGGTCTCGGCCAGCCGGTGGTCGAGCACGTCCATCTGCCGCTTCACCTCCATGGCGAAGCGGTTGATCGGGTATTCCCACTTCTCCGGCGCATAGGCATAGAAATGGCCGAAGCCGCCGCCGAGATACGGGGCCGAGCCCATCTGCCAGAACAGCCAGTTCAGGCACTCGGTGCGGCCGGCCGGATCCTTCGGGATGAATTCGCCGAACTTCTCGGCGAGGTAGAGCAGGATCGAGCCGGATTCGAACACGCGCTGCGGCGGGTTCACCGAACGATCGAGCAGCGCCGGGATCTTCGAATTCGGATTGACCTGCACGAAGCCCGACGAGAACTGGTCGCCGTCGCCGATCTTGATCAGCCAGGCGTCGTATTCGGCGCCGGTGTGGCCGCGCGCCAGCAGTTCTTCGAGCAGGATCGTCACCTTCTGGCCGTTCGGCGTCGCCAGCGAATACAGCTGCAGCGGATGCTTGCCGACCGGCAGCTCCTTGTCATGGGTGGGGCCGGCAATCGGGCGGTTGATCGACGCGAATTTGCCGCCGTTCTCCTTGTCCCAGGTCCAGACTTTGGGCGGCGTGTAGGGGGCGTCGGTCATCGATGGGCTCCGGATTGAGTTCGGATTGTGGTTGGGGAACAGCAGAGATTGGCGAGCCGCGCGCGCATTGCAAGGGGCATCGCGGCAGCTTGGTCATGCCCTGCAGGCGGTTGCAGCGTCCGCAGGGCGGCGGACGAGCGCTGAGGCGAGGGCGGTTATGCAGCGCCGCTGTCAACCGATTTTCGCCGGGTGCTGCGGATTTGATGCGGCCGCCGTCATCGCGCTGCGCTACAACGCGGGCGACGACACAACGAACGATGGACGACATGGACAAGAAGGCGATGCGCGAAGAGGCCGAACGGCTGATGCGCGAGGCGATGGCGAACCGCAACGTCACAGTGAAGCAGGGCGACACCGTGATCAACACCACCTGCGGCAAATGCGGCGCGCCGAACAAGGTCAAGGCGCCGAAGGGCGTCACCCGCGTGGCCTACGTCTGCAAGGAATGCGGGGCGAAGCAGGAGACGCTGTGAGTCCAGCGGTAGCCCGGATGAGCACCACGACATCCGGGATATGCCGGCGATCCAGTCGCCGAGCTCAGGTCGCAAATTCACCCCGGCGTTGCGACCCCGATCTGTTACCGTAAGTTATGGTGAGAGAGCGATCGAACTCGCAAGACCTTCCGAAGCCATCGCGGAGCACTGCGGTCGGCTGGGCGAGATCCTGAGCGAGTTCGTCAAGACCAATCCGCGCCTGTTCGGCTCGGTCGCCTGCGGCGAAGGTATTCGCCGGAGCGATCTCGACATTCTGGTCGATGCCGCCCCGACGACCTCGCTCTACGACCTCGCCCGTACCGAGCAGGCGCTCGAAGCGCTGCTCAGTTGCCGCGTCGAGATCGTCACCGCCAGCCTGCTCACTCCGGACCTTGCCGCCCGCATCCAGACCAATCTTGTGCCGTCGCACTGTGATCTATAGCGACACTCTTGAAGATCTATTGATCCGCTTTTGCGTAAGCGACTAACCCGAGTTCTGGTGAATCCGCGAAGGTGCGTTTCCGAAAGGAGACAAATCCCGGGCGCTGCTTCCCTGAACCGCGAGTTTCGTCATAATATACGGAGAGCAAGCTCTGAAGTAAGCGTTGAAGTGCGATGTGTGGCTCTTGACGACAATCGACGGCCACGTATTTGGCGCTGTTATCGCGGCCATGTTCGATTCGATTTTTGAAGATGCACGTCCGAGCCAGTACCGATGCCTCGTTGAGCATTGCATCAAAAGATTGCCCCGAGTGCGTTCTATGTATTGCCTCGAAGATCCGCCGGTTGAGCGTGTCGTCGTTGTCATCGTCAGATGAGAATGCGAATAGTCCGGTGTAAGGACCACGTCGCTTTCTTTGAAAACAAAGATCTGCGACCTGCTTCAAAGTCCCTATCTCGCCTTCGATGTCCTTTCTATAGAGTGTCTTTTTCACCGAAACGAGTCCAATCACTCCCTCCGGGGGGACGATGCAGAACTCTTCGAACTGCTCAAAAATTGGATAGGCATCAAAGTCATATACTATAATATCGATCTGACGACTGTGGCGATCATGATGCTCAGTTACTCGCTCAAGATTCTGTATGCCTGTCTTAGTGGCAGGGCACAACACAAAGCCTGAGACTGCGCGGAGATTCCTGGGTAGGTGCTTGTTGAGAAAAGACCGCAGCAGACTTTCTATGTATCGGCCTTCCTCGCCGGGGTGCGCAGCGCCTCTTGCGGACGGGCGGGGCAACAAAGTTTCGATAATTCGGTAGCGTTCGAGAAGGGTGCTCGCCTCTATTTGAAAGAAGTTGCGAACTCGCAATCCCTTTTGTGAGTCCTCCATAGTTCTACGCTCCGCAGAAAATGAGGCCTGCCATCGTTTGAAATGATGTCGCGGTTCCAATTTGTTGCCAAGCTATTTCGTTTCAAAGGTTCTGATTTGTTCTTAGTCATCACCACTCCCTGCGGCGCCGTGAAGGTGTCGTCCACGACATTACCGGCGTTGCGAACTTCGGCGGGCTCAAAGATCGTCACTTCGACTTCGTCGTCGACCGCGGTGCAGTGCTCGATGCCGCGCGGGACCACGGTGTAGTCGCCAGGCCCATATCGACGACGTGGTCGCCAAACTCGACACGGAAGCGGCTTCCAGACCAGAAACATCTCGTCGCAATCCTCGTGCAGGTGCCACGGAAACACGCCCTGGATCTTCACCACTTCAGCTCCTAGCCGTTGAGGCAGGCGATCACCTTCGGACGCCAGTGCTCTGAGAATGACGAGAACTTCGTGGCGATCGTGCCTTGCTGAATCACTCGGCGGCTCCTTGTTGCTGAGGGATCGATGGCGTCAGCTCTAGCATCGCGCCGGACGCGATTTTCACTTGCTCCGGCCAGTTGTGGCTCAACAAAGCGGGAGGAGAACTAGCGATCAAGCCCGCATAGATTCGTGGATCTGGGCTACGCTGGTGCGGTCGCGCCCGCAGTCTCACTGCGGCGCTTCAGGCCGGCGAGGATGCGGCGGCGGATCAGGCCGCTGAACGGGCGGACGGCGTACCAATACGGCAGCAGCTTCAGGCGAGCGCTACGATCGGGGCAGAAGGCGCGGGTCTCGGTCGTCAGGCGAATGCGGCCGTCGCTTTGCGCATCGGTCGCGAAGTTGAGCGCGAGCTTGACGTAGCCGGCGCGCTGAAACGCGGCGAAAGCAGCGCCGTCAGGAATGCGGGCGAGGCCGAAGTCGGGACGCCAGAATTGGCCGACCAGTCCGAACACCACTTCGCGGTCGTCGTGCTCCAGCAGGGTGAAGTCGTCGATGCCGAAAACCTTGGGCGAGACTTGCCCGCCGCCGCCGAACACGCGCGCGGCGCGCATCGGCAGTTCGCGCAAGGTGATCATCAGGCGGAAGAACGGATCATCTTCCGGCCGGAAGCCGAGAATTGCGGCCAGCACCTTGTCGCCCGGCGCGTCGACCAGGACGGCGTGACGCTCGTTGAAGCTGAACGCCGGCACGTATTTGTCGATCAGCGCCATTGAACGGCTCGGGGTCTTTTTGCGGTCAGCATGGGCGATCTCCGATCCGAGCGGCGAGGGGATGGCGCGGGTGCGTCCTGGTCTGGACACATCGCCGTTGATCGTAGCCGGTTGCGCTCCTGTCGAGATCCCGTCAAACGCTAAGTTCGGCGATCAGCTTTGCCGAGTGGCAGGCTTTCGACTCGCGGCCCCCACCCCCGACCCCTCCCTGCAAGGGGGAGGGGAGTTGGACAGGTCATGCCGGTTTGTTTGTCAGTAAGCCGAGCCAGCGATGCCACGATCAACTCTGCGTCACGCTAACGCCACGGCTCACGTCCGCGCCTCGCGACCGTGCCAAACCCGCAGGACGTAACAGGCCGATCCGAACGGAACGACTCTTTGACGAATACTGTCGTCGCCGGTCGGACGATCGAGATTCGGAAAGTCTTCGAGGCGCTGAAGGGCAGCAAAGAGCGTGGAGATAGCGCGCTCGGCAGCGTCAGGGCTGTTCACCTCAAGAAAGTCACGCACGCGCTAAATCGTCGACGGCTTCCGGTGCGAACCGGATCATCCCACCAGTCGCGCCGATGGTCGTGGCAACTCTCTATCGGTGCCCCAGCTTTCGACCCAGGCCCGGACTTCGGCAATCGGCACCGCTTCACCGGTTTCCCGAAACCGGTCGAGACGCCGACGATCTTCAGCAACATCGGGAATTTCGATCTCGCCCACTGAGTCGAGCAGCGCGAGTGCTTTGGCGAGCACCGCTGCTTCGTCTTGACCACGCTCGGCCGCAAGCGCCCTCAAGCGCTCGTCGGTCGCCAAGTCGAGATCGAAGGTGCGGCGGATCAGGTTCATGGCGAAAAGCTAAGTCCGATGGGTGGCGCTGTCGAGGGCAGGGCGGGCCTGACCTGACATGAGACCTGGCTGGTCGACGGCCACGGCCCCCTCCGCAAAGGGAAAAGGGAGCTGGCAGAACCGCCGGTCGGCACAAAACCAGGAGTTTCGAGGCAGTTTGACTCCCCCTTCTGCAACTCTGTCGCAGCCACCATATCTGGGCGGGGCTGAGGCCGGATGCCGCAATGCATGGTTCAGATCCTTGGCCGGCGGGGGCGGATGTGCTATGGCCCAGCCGCCGCTTCCGAACCGCTATCCCGTAACCGCTCGCACCCGATGAACCGGCTGCGACGGTGGAGACTTTTCCCATGAGCACAGCCAATCCCGCGTCCGCGCCCGACAGCTTCTTCTCCGCCTCGCTGGAGCAGGCCGATCCCGAGATCGCCGCTGCGATCCGCGGCGAACTCGGCCGCCAGCGCCACGAGGTCGAGCTGATCGCCTCCGAGAACATCGTCAGCCGCGCGGTGCTGGAAGCGCAGGGCTCGGTGATGACCAACAAGTATGCGGAAGGCTATCCGGGCAACCGCTATTACGGCGGCTGCGAATTCGTCGACGTTGCTGAGAATCTGGCGATCGACCGCGCCAAGAAGCTGTTCGGCGCCAATTTCGCCAACGTCCAGCCGAACTCCGGCAGCCAGATGAACCAGGCGGTGTTCCTGGCGCTGCTGCAGCCCGGCGATACCTTCATGGGCCTCGATCTCGCTGCCGGCGGCCATCTCACCCACGGCGCCCCCGTCAACATGAGCGGCAAGTGGTTCAAGCCGGTGCACTATACGGTGCGCCGCGAAGACCAGATGATCGATATGGATGCGGTCGCCAAGCTCGCCGAGGAAGCCAAGCCGAAGCTGATCATCGCCGGCGGCTCGGCCTATCCGCGCGCCTGGGACTTCAAGCGCTTCCGCGAGATCGCCGACAGCGTCGGGGCTTATTTCATGGTCGACATGGCGCACTTCGCCGGCCTCGTGGCGGGCGGCGTCCATGCTTCGCCGGTGCCCCATGCCCACGTCACCACGACGACGACTCACAAGTCGCTGCGTGGCCCGCGCGGCGGCCTGATCCTCACCAACGATGAAGCGCTGGCCAAGAAGTTCAATTCGGCGATCTTCCCCGGCCTGCAGGGTGGCCCGCTGATGCACGTGATCGCCGCCAAGGCAGTGGCGTTCAAGGAAGCGCTGCAGCCCGACTTCAAGGTTTACACGAAGAACGTCGTCGAAAACGCCAAGGCGCTTGCGGAAACGCTGCGCTCGGCCGGCTTCGATCTGGTTTCGGGCGGCACCGACAACCATCTGATGCTGGTCGACCTGCGGCCGAAGGGGCTGAAGGGTAACGTCTCGGAGAAGGCGCTGGTCCGCGCCGGCATCACCTGCAACAAGAACGGTATCCCGTTCGACCCGGAGAAGCCGTTCGTGACTTCGGGCCTGCGCCTCGGCACCCCGGCGGCGACGACCCGCGGTTTCGGCGTTGCCGAGTTCCAGCAGGTTGGTCACTTGATCGCCGAAGTGCTGAACGCGATTGCACAATCGTCCGACGGCGCGGCGCCGCTGGTGGAAGCTTCGGTGAAGCAGCGGGTGAAGGAATTGACCGACCGCTTCCCGATTTATCAGTAACGATCAACGGCCCGTCATGCCCGGGCTTGACCCGGGCATCCATCTTCTTCGCAAGATGATGGATTGCCGGGTCAAGCCCGGCAATGACGTAGGGAACGAGCGATGCGCTGCCCGAACTGCAACAGCCTCGATACCCAGGTGAAGGATAGCCGGCCGACCGAGGATTCCTCGGTGATCCGGCGTCGGCGGGTGTGCATCGCCTGCAATTTCCGCTTCACCACCTTCGAGCGGGTGCAGCTCCGCGAGCTGATCGTGATCAAGCGCAACGGCCGCCGGGTGCCGTTCGATCGCGACAAGCTGATGCGCTCGGTGCAGATCAGTTTGCGCAAACGCCCGGTCGATCCGGAGCGGGTCGAGCAAATGGTGTCGGCGATCGTGCGCGAGCTGGAAAGCGGCGGCGAGGCCGAGATCTCGTCGGAGACGATCGGCGAGAGCGTGATGGATCATCTGCGCAAACTCGACGACGTCGCCTATGTCCGCTTCGCCTCGGTGTATCGTAACTTCCGCGAGGCCAAGGATTTCGAGGCCGTGCTCGGCGAACTCTCCCACGAAGACGAGGCGAGGGCGGCGCTGGTCCGCAAATGATCTTCCGCATCCTGGAGGAGCAGATCGGCCAGAAGCTCGCCGCCGAAAAGGCGGCCAAAGCCGGCGATTCCGCCGATCGCCGCTACATGCAATTGGCGCTGGCGCTCGGCCGGCGCGGGCAGGGGCGCACCGCGCCCAATCCCGCGGTCGGCGCGGTGCTGGTCAAGGACGGCGTGATCGTCGGCCGCGGCTGGACCCAGGATGGCGGCCGGCCGCATGCCGAGGTCGAAGCGCTGCGCCGTGCCGGCGATGCCGCCCGCGGCGCCACGCTATACGTCACGCTGGAGCCGTGCTCGCATCACGGCCGCACGCCGCCTTGCGCTGATGCGGTGATTGCCGCTGGAATCGCGCGGGTGGTGTCGGCGGTCGAAGACCCCAATCCGCTGGTCGCAGGCCAGGGCCACGCGCGGCTGCGCGCCGCCGGCATCGCGGTCGAGATCGGCGTCTGCGCCGAGGAGGCCGCGCGCGACCATGCCGGCCACATCCGCCGCATCCGCGACCGCCGCCCGCAGGTGACGCTGAAGCTTGCGGTGTCCGCTGACGGTAAGATCGCCGTCGCCGGCCGCAAGCCGGTCGCGATCACCGGCGAGGCCGCCAACGCCCGCACCCACCTGCTGCGCGCCCGCTCCGATGCGGTGCTGGTCGGGATCGGCACCGTGCTGTCCGATGATCCGGAGCTGACCTGCCGGCTCCCCGGGATGGCGGCTCAGTCGCCGATCCGGGTGGTGCTCGATCGGAGTTTGCGCATTCCCGCCGCCAGCAAACTGCTGCATTCGGCGCGCACCTCGCCGCTGTGGCTGATGGCCTCCGAGATCGCCGAAGCCGCCACGGCTGCTCGGCTCGGTGCGGCCGGCGCCGAAGTAATTCATGTCGCCGACTGCGCGGACACGCCGGGTCTCGATCTGCCGGCGGTGCTGCACGCGCTGGCCGACAAGGGTGTGACACGCCTGTTGGTCGAAGGCGGCGCCCGTGTTGCTGCCTCGCTGGTCGCCGGCGAACTTGCTGACGAGATCTGGCTGTGGCGCAGCGACAACGCGATCGGTGCCGATGGCATCGACGCGCTGCACGACCTGCCGCTGACGGCAATGACCGAATCACCGCACTGGCGCGTCCGCACTACCGAGCGCGTCGGCGCGGATACGCTCACCATTTACGACCCGAACTAAAAGGCACTCCATGTTCACCGGCATCGTCACCGACATCGGCGAGATCGAGACCGTCAAGCCGGTCGCGCAGGGCCAATTGCACCGGCTGCGGATCCGCTGCGCCTACGACCAGACGACCATCGCCGACGGCGCTTCGATTGCCTCGAACGGCATCTGCATGACAGTGGTCGGCTCCGGCACCGCAGGCGGCAAGACCTGGTACGAGGTCGATGCCGGCGCCGAGACACTGGCCAAGACCACGGCGAAAGCCTGGACCGCCGGCACCCGGCTCAACCTCGAGCGCGCGCTGAAGATCGGCGACGAGCTCGGCGGCCACATCGTCACCGGCCATGTCGACGGCATCGCCAAGGTGGTGGCGCGCGAGGAACTGCCCGACATGGCGCGGTTCACGCTGGAGACCAGCCGCGAGCTGGCGCGGTTCATCGCGCCGAAGGGCTCGGTGACGCTCGACGGCACCTCGCTGACGGTGAACACCGTCGAGGACACCAAATTCTCGGTGCTGATCATCCCGCACACGCTGTCGGCGACCATTTTGGGCGGCTGGCAGGTCGGCAGCGAGGTCAATATCGAGGTCGACCTGATGGCGCGCTATGCGGCGCGCCTCAGCGAGATGAAATAGCAACGCTCCCGTCATGCGCGGGCTTGACCCGCGCATCCATCCTCTTAACAAGAACGCGTCCGTCTATTCGCGAAGCAAGATGGATTGCCGGGTCGAGCCCGGCAATGACGGCAAACACCGGGACCTAAGAATGGCAGACGCGCGGCGCGCACCCCTGAAAGACCAGACCGACGTTTCGGGCGCGCGCGTCCTGATCGTCGAGGCGCGGTTCTATGACGACATCCAGGACGCGCTGTTGGAAGGCGCCGTCGCCGAGCTGAAGACCGCCGGCGCCACTCACGACGTCCTGACCGTGCCGGGCGCGCTGGAGATCCCGGCCGCGGTCGCGATTGCGATCGATTCCGCTGAAGCCGCCGGCAAGCCGTATGACGCGGCGATCGCGCTCGGGTGCGTGGTGCGCGGTGAAACCATCCATTTCGAGATCGTGTCGATGGAATCCGCGCGCGCCTTGATGGACCTCAGCGTCGCGCGAAAGTTTCCGCTCGGCAACGGCATCATCACGGTCAACACCGACGAGCAGGCCTGGGCGCGAGCGAAGCCCGGCGACCTCAACAAGGGCGGCGACGCCGCGCGCGCCGCATTGGCGATGCTGCGGATCAAACGCCGGCTGGCGAAGGCGTGATGCCGATGGCCGAGATCAACAAACCCGCGTTCAAAAAACCCGATCTTAAAAAGATGACGCCGAAAGGCGAGCGCAAGGCTAACCGGCGCGGCGCGGCGCGGCTCGCCGCTGTGCAGGCGCTGTACCAGATGGACATCGGTGGCGCCGGGATCAACGAAACCTTCGCCGAGTTCGAGAGCTTCTGGATCGGCAACGAGGTCGAGGGCGAGCAGTATCTGCCGGCCGAAGCCGCGTTCTTCCGCGATATCGTCGCCGGCGTGGTGCGCGAGCAGAAGCAGATCGATCCGTTGATCGACGATCTGCTCGCCCGCGGCTGGCCGCTGGCGCGGATCGACGCCATCCTGCGTGCGGTGATGCGGGCAGGGGCCTATGAGCTCGAACACCGCAAGGACATCCCGGCGCGCGTCGTCGTCTCCGAATATGTCGACGTCGCCCACGCCTTCGTCGAAAAGGACGAGACCGGCATGGTCAACGCCGTGCTCGACCAGATCGCGCGGCGGTTCCGCGAGGATGAGTTTACGCGTAGCTAGGCCAACCTCCACGGCCTAACCTCTCCCCGCGAGCGGGGAGAGGTCGACCGGCGCAGCCGGGCGGGTGAGGGGGCGCCTCCCAGGAGCCGATCCTTCGTGCCCGCATCGCCCCTCACCCCAACCCTCTCGCCGCAAGAGCGGGGCGAGGGAGCGCACGGGGCCGTGTTGATAGCTCGCCTGACCAAACGCATGGATGCCGCGCATGCCCTCCGGTGAAGACGATCTGATCGCGCGGTATTTCAAGCCTCTGGCGACCGATCCGGGCGCGCGGGGGCTGGTGGATGACGCTGCCGTCTTGGCGGCCACGGGCAGCGACCTGGTGCTGACCACCGACGCGATCGTCGAGGGCGTGCATTATCTTCCCGACGACCCGCCGGCGGCGATCGCCCGCAAGGCACTCCGGGTCAATCTCTCCGATCTGGCCGCCAAGGGCGCCGAGCCGGCCGGCTTTCTGCTGACGCTGGCGCTGCGCCAGGCCGATGAGGGCTTTTTGGCCCCGTTCGCCGCCGCGCTCGGCGAAGACGCCGTGGCGTTTCGCTGCCCGCTGCTCGGCGGCGATACGGTGTCGACTCCAGGCCCGATGATGATCTCGGTGACTGCACTCGGCCGGGTGCCCCCGGGCCGGATGGTGGCGCGCGACGCGCTGCGGCCCGGCGACGCGATCGTCGTCACCGGCACCATCGGCGATGCCGCGCTCGGGCTCGACCTGCTGCTGGGCCGGGCGACGGCGGCGACCGAGGCTGGCCGAGCGTTCCTGATCGATCGCTACCGGGTGCCGCAGCCGCGCTCGGCGCTGGCGCAAGCGGTGCGCGACTTTGCCGGCGCGGCGATGGACATCTCCGACGGGCTCGCCGGCGATCTCGCCAAGATGTGCGCCGCCTCCGGCGTCACGGCGACTCTCGACGCTACCGCAGTGCCGTTGTCGGATGCTGCACGTGCGATCGCGGGAACCGATGAGTCGAAGCTGGCGCGATTACTCAGCGGCGGCGATGACTACGAACTGCTTTGCGGCGTTGCACAAAGCAAATTGGATCAGTTCCTTGCTGCGGCGCAGCGGAGCCATGTGCAGGTGACAGTCATCGGCGTTGCCGAAGAGGGAACCAGATCGCCGCGTTGGCTCGGCACCAGCGGTGCTGAAATCCCGCTGCAGACGCTGTCTTTCAGTCACTTCTGACGCTTAGTCACTGGTATTCCGGCGCGAGAGAGGTCGCTGGAATAGACCGAAGGTAAGCGGAAAAGCCCAGCTTAGTCCCTTCGCAGCGATTGCGGAGCACCCGTGATTTTGGCAAGGTCCGCCGCGATTTGAGGCTGCCCCGCAAAAGAGGGCACGCCGTCTTGTTGCGCGCCCGCGTCGCTCCCGCAGCGCGGGCACGGGGGTGAAACTCGGGACTGAGGCAATCAGGTATGACAGCTCTATGGGTGATCGTGCTCTGCGGAGCGCTATCGATCGTATACGCCATCTGGGCGACCTCGTCGGTGCTCGCTGCCGACCAGGGCAACGCGCGGATGCAGGAAATCGCGGGCGCGGTGCGTGAAGGCGCGCAGGCCTATCTGAAGCGCCAGTACATGACCATCGCCATCGTCGGCGTGGTGATCTTCGCGCTGCTCGCTTACTTCCTCGGCATCCTCGTGGCGATCGGCTTCGCGATCGGCGCGATCCTGTCGGGCGCGGCGGGCTTCATCGGCATGAACGTGTCGGTGCGTGCCAACGTCCGCACCGCACAGGCAGCCACCACCTCGCTCGCCGGCGGCCTCGAGCTCGCCTTCAAGGCCGGCGCGATCACCGGCCTCCTGGTCGCCGGTCTCGCGCTGCTCGGCGTCACCCTCTACTTCATCTACCTGATCCACTTCGCTGGGCTGCAGGCCAACAGCCGCACCGTGGTCGATGCGCTGGTCGCGCTCGGGTTCGGCGCCTCGCTGATCTCGATCTTCGCCCGTCTCGGCGGCGGCATCTTCACCAAGGGTGCGGACGTCGGCGGCGACCTCGTCGGCAAGGTCGAAGCCGGCATTCCGGAAGACGATCCGCGCAACCCGGCAACGATCGCCGACAACGTCGGTGACAACGTCGGCGACTGCGCCGGCATGGCCGCCGACCTGTTCGAGACCTATGCGGTGACCGCGGTCGCCACCATGGTGCTCGCGGCGATCTTCTTCGGTTCGGCCACGCCCGACCAGCTGCAGAGCGTGATGACGCTGCCGCTCGCCATTGGCGGCATCTGCATCCTGACCTCGATCGCCGGCACCTTCTTCGTCAAACTCGGCGCCTCGCAGTCGATCATGGGCGCCCTGTACAAGGGCCTGATCGCCACCGGCGTGCTGTCGCTGATCGGCGTCGGCGTCGTCATCCACCAGTTGATCGGCTTCGGCCCGCTGCCCGGCGTGTCCTACACCGGTCTGGCGCTGTTCGAATGCGGCATCGTCGGCCTCGCGGTCACCGGCCTGATCATCTGGATCACCGAATACTACACCGGCACCGACTTCCGCCCGGTGAAGTCGATCGCCCAGGCCTCGGTCACCGGCCACGGCACCAACGTGATCCAGGGCCTCGCCATCTCGATGGAAGCGACCGCGCTGCCCGCGATCGTGATCATCGCCGGCATCCTGATCACCTACAGCCTTGCCGGCCTGTTCGGCATCGCGATCGCCACCACCACCATGCTGGCGCTGGCCGGCATGATCGTCGCGCTCGACGCCTTCGGCCCGGTCACCGACAACGCCGGCGGCATCGCCGAAATGGCCGGCCTGCCGAAGGAAGTGCGCAAGTCGACCGACGCGCTCGACGCCGTCGGCAACACCACCAAGGCGGTCACCAAGGGCTACGCGATCGGCTCCGCCGGTCTCGGTGCGCTGGTGCTGTTCGCAGCCTACAATGAAGACCTCAAGTTCTTCATTGCGCAGAAGTCGCCGTACTTCGTCGGCGTCGCCCCGGACTTCTCGCTGAACAACCCCTACGTCGTGGTCGGCCTCTTGTTCGGCGGCCTGCTGCCGTACCTGTTCGGCGCGATGGGCATGACCGCGGTCGGCCGCGCCGCCGGCGCGATCGTCGAGGAAGTGCGTCGCCAGTTCCGCGAAAAGCCCGGCATCATGAAGGGCACCGACAAGCCGGACTACGGCAAGGCCGTCGACCTTTTGACCAAGGCGGCGATCAAGGAAATGATCATCCCGTCGCTGCTGCCGGTGCTGTCGCCGATCTTCGTCTACTTCGCGATCTACGCGATCGCGGGCGGCGGCGCGGCCGGCAAGTCGGCGGCGTTCTCGGCGGTCGGCGCGATGCTGCTCGGCGTGATCGTCACCGGCCTGTTCGTCGCGATCTCGATGACCTCGGGCGGCGGTGCCTGGGACAACGCCAAGAAGTACATCGAGGACGGCCACCACGGCGGCAAGGGCTCCGACGCCCATAAGGCCGCGGTGACCGGCGACACCGTCGGCGATCCCTACAAGGACACCGCGGGCCCCGCCGTGAACCCGATGATCAAGATCACCAACATCGTGGCGCTCTTGCTGCTGGCGATCCTGGCGCACTGAGGCTTCGGGCGATCGTTGAATGCAAAACCCCGCGGTGCGAGCCGCGGGGTTTTTTTCATTTAGTTTTGGAGGATTTTTGATGGCGAAGTACGGAAATGCCCGTCGAGTCGTGGATTTTGTGGGGCGAAGCATCCCCGTTCGAGGAAATGGTTTATTCGCCGACCTGCTTGTGCATCGTGTGCTGTCGTTGCTGAAGAAACTAGACGAAGTTCAGCACAACAATCCCCTCGTTACGCTGTCGTTCGGGACAGGCGGAGGGGTTTGGGTACTTCACGAGGGGCAGCGAATATTTTTGATATGGCCAACAAAATCGGGATTTGTTCGAGTTATACTTAAATATGAAAATCGTCGGAACATTAAAGATCTGATTTCAAATTTGAAGAAAGGCGCTAAACTCGGTGCAATCGAAGTATCCGATGATATTGGCCTTCATCATTGGCGAACTTGGCGCGTTCAACCGCAAGCATTTAGTGTCCTAGAGTCGTTTGTTGAAAGATTGCCAAAACCTGCCAAGGTGAACATCGACGATGCTTCGCATCCACGTTATTTTCCGGGGAACTTGCGTGAAGAAGCGCTCACGAGATTTGAACGCGAAGGCTCAATGTGTCCCGGCGTCGACGGCAAGATGAAGCGTCACAAAGTCACAACAGAGCGAATTGAATTCGATCACATCGTGCCTTATTCGAGGCGAGGAGCGAGTTCTGTTTCTAACATCCAAGTGCTTTGTAGTGCCTGTAATAACCTGAAGCGAGACAAAGCGTGTACAGAGAGGGTAATCGGCTGACAGTGCCGCGGTGAGCGGGCGGCGTCAGGCGGCTACTTTGGTGGCTTGTTTTCCGGCTTTCTTTCCCTCCTTCCTTTGCTGTGACGTGGGCAGCCCTTCGACGAAGGCGGTGGCCGGTGTGCGGCCGTTCATGCCGCGGCCCTGGTGCGGCCGGCGCTGATTGTAGCCGACCAGGTAGTCGTCGAGAACGGTCTGCATCTCGTCGATGGTTTCGAACCAGGTGCGGCGACCCTCGACCCGGAAGTGCTCGTCGAGCAGGGTGCGGTGCAGCCGCTCGACGATGCCGTTGGACTGCGGCCGCTTCACCCGTGTGGTGCGGTGGTCGATGTCCTCGAGCTGCAGGAACAGCTCGTAGGGATGCTGGTCGGGCCGGCCGCAGAACTCCCGGCCGTTGTCGGACAGCACGGTCTCGATTTTGGCGTCGTGCGCCTCGAAGGTCGGCAGCACGTCGTTGTTCATCAAATGCACGGCGGTGACCGGCAGCTTGCTGGAGTAGAGCCGGGCGAAGGCGTAGCGGCTATGGCAGTCGATCGCGGTCTGCAGATAGACCTTGCCGACACCCTTGAGCGTGCCGACGAAGAAAGTGTCGACGGCGACGAGGCTGCCGGTGTGCGGGGCCTCGATGTGGCGCTCCCGGAACTCGGGCGAGAACCGTTCGAGCAGCCTTGTCTGTTCGTCCGAGAGCTCGATGGTGCGCTCGGCGGTGGTCTTCTCCAGCCGCAGCAGCCGCTCGTGCTTGGTCAGCAGGCCATGGCGCTGCCACACCCCGCGGATGCCGCCGGCGGAGACCTGCAGGCCTTTCAGCCGCAGCTCCTGCTCGACACGCACCGCGCCGTGGCACGGGTGCACCAGGGCGTGGTCGAGCACGGCTGCCTCGATCTCGGCCGAGACGCGGTTGGGATGCGGCCCCCTGGCGCCGGGCAGCCGGTCGATCAGGCCTTCGGCGCCGAAGGTCTGGAAGTTGCGGCGGATCTCGTAGAACTGCTGCCGGGAATAACCCATCACCTTGCAGGCGCGGCTGACGTTCTGAAGATCCGTGGCCAGCTCCAGCAACGAGAGCTTGCGCCGTGCTATCTTGTCCTTGGAGGTCATGATCGTTTGTCCTTGAGGTTCGATTGGTCGTTTGGCGACACCATCAAACCCGCTCGGACGCGGCGTGACCACCGGAACCGGGCGCTCGGACTCTTGCGGTCCGCGCCCGGTTCTTTCGGGGCCAAACTGTCAGGTGATTACGATCTCAGGACACAAAGCGTACTAGAGATCGAGCCTGGGACAGCGCCGACAGGTACATTGAGCACGGCCATTTCGGCGGCAAGGGCTCCGACGCCCATAAGGCCGCGGTGACCGGCGACACCGTCGGCGATCCCTACAAGGACACCGCGGGTCCGGCCGTGAACCCGATGATCAAGATCACCAACATCGTCGCGCTGCTGCTGCTGGCGATCCTGGCGCACTAAGCGTCAGACCGGTTGGTCGAACACAAAGCCCCGCGGCGTAAGCCGCGGGGCTTTTGCTTTGAGGCCCTCGATCGCAGAGCGCTCTGGACTCGCCGGTCTTTCGATTGAACCTATCGGAACCCGCCGCGTTATCTGTTCCCATCTTTCGGAAGGATCACGACATGAGCGGTGTGAGCGGTATCAAGGAACATATGGAAGTCATCGGGGCCGACGGCACCCATGTCGGCACCGTCGATCGGGTCGACGGCAACCGCATCAAGCTGACCAAGAAGGACAGCGGCGAAGGCCATCACAGGGGGCATCATCATTTCATCGACAGCGGCCTGGTCGCCGAGATCGAGGGCGACAAGGTGAGGCTGTCGGCCAATGCCGATGTTGCCGTGACCATGGAAGAAGAGAAATAAGTAGCTACGGTCTTCGCATTGACCGCCAAAAAGCCCGCGGCAGGCCGCGGGCTTTTTGCAGCAAGCAAAGACCTCGTGGTGAGGAGCATAGCGCGCGATCTGTCTCGAACTATGAAGCTAGGGGCGCGGCGCCTGCGCCTGTGGCCATCTTTCGAGACGGTCCGCTGCGCCGGGCCTCTCAGGGGATGGTAGGTATATTCTGGGTGCTGCTTTTTCCTTCAGCGTGATAGGTGACGAGACACGTCCCAACGCGCTCCAAAGGAATAATCCCATGTCGCTGTCATCCGCCAAGAACTACGCGCTGCGCGCGGCCAAGTCGCAGGATCAGAAAGAAGCGATCGAACTGCTGTCGAAGGCGATCCTGGAGCTGGCGAGTTCGATCGAGACGACCGACGCCAAGATCAAGAAGATCAACAAAGACAAATCCTAGTGTAGGATCGGCCATCGCAGGGCTGGGACTGAGGATGGCGATCGAGACGGCAACGCTGGAAGCCAACGGCCTGACGTTCGCGGTCGACACCGCCGGGCAGGGCGACACCGTTGCGCTCTTGCTGCACGGATTTCCCGAGGCGCGGCAGTCCTGGCACCGCCAGATCCCGTTCCTGGCAGAGCTCGGCTGGCGGGTGGCGGCGCCGGATCTGCGCGGCTACGGCGGCACGTCGCGTCCGAAAGGCAAAGCCGCGTACTCGATCGAGCATCTGACCGACGACGTCGCGGCGCTGTTCGCCGCGCTCGGCGGCAAACGGCGCATCCTGATCGGCCACGATTGGGGCGGCGTGATCGCCTGGCAGACGGCGCTACGCGGCAAGGTGCATCTCGATGGGCTGATCATCCTGAACGCACCGCATCCGGATGCGTTTGCGCGCGAACTGGCCCGCGGTTGGGCGCAGCGCCGACGCTCCTGGTACGTCGCGTTCTTCCAATTGCCGTGGCTTCCGGAATGGCTGCTGACCCGCAAGGACGGCGCGCCGCTGGTGAAGATGTTCAAGAGCCACAGCCACAAGATCCCGGCCGAGCAGCTCGAAATCTATCGCCGCAACATTCTACAGCCGGGTGCGGCGACGGCGATGCTGAATTACTATCGGGCCAACTTCTCCGGTCTTGCCGGCGGCGCCGGCAGCAATCCGGTGATCACCGTGCCGACGCTGATGATCTGGGGCAAGAACGATCTCGCGCTCGACATCGCGCTGACCGAAGGCAACGAGCAGTTCGTCGAGGACTTCACCCTGCACAAGCTGCCGCGCGCGTCCCATTGGGTGCAGCAGGACGCGCCCGATGAAGTGAACGCGACGATTGCGGAGTGGGCGAAGAGGAAGGGGCTGGCGTAACCGGCTCCAGTGTCTCTGATGGGTTTTGCCTTCGGCTCAACCCATCAGATCATCACGCGGCAGCCTCGCCTTAGCGGAAGCTGATCAGCCGGAACAGCGGCGCCAGATAGCTCATCTCCTGGCCGGAGGTCGGCGTGGTGCGGCTGATGAAGTCGAAGATCTTGCCGTCCTGCAGGCCGTAATTGGCAATGCGGCGGACCTGGCGGTTCTTGTCGAAATAGATCGCGATCACCCGCTGGTCGATCACCTTCTGCGGCATGAACGCGACCGCACGCTCGGTGCGCTGGGAGATGTAGTAGAACACCTCGCCGTCCAGCGTCGCCACCGTCGACGGCGTGCCCATCACCAGCAGCACCTGATCCTGGCTGGCGCCGATCGGAATCTGCTCCAGCGCACCATTGGGCAGAATGTAGCCCTTCTGGAATTGCTCTGACGTGCAGCCACCCATGCCGGCGCCGACCAGCGTCAGCGCCACGGCCAGGCCGAAGCTGCGCGGCAGCGAAAAACGGCTTCGCAGCGCGTTGGCGCGCCCGCGTCGGTCGATCGAAATACTCATCCGGGAGTTGGCCTCATCCCCTTGCATCGCGCAGGGCGTTGACGTACCGGGCAGGAACTCGGAAAGCAATCCCGAAAGGCCCGCACGGGCCCGGACCTGGAACCCGCAATGATTTGGCCGTTCAATCTGCTCCGTCCGCCCCGGACGCCGCCGCGCGGCACCATTGAAGCGATCTATGGCACGATCGTGGCACAGTCGCGCCTGCCGGCCTTTTACCAGGAATTCGGCGTCGCCGACACCGTCAACGGCCGATTCGAGATGCTGGTGGTCCATCTGTGGCTGGTGCTGCGGCGGATTCGCAGCATCCAGGACGCATCGACCTTCGCCCAGGCGCTGTTCGACTATTTCTGCAGCGACCTCGACGCCAATTTGCGCGAGCTCGGCGTCGGCGACCTGTCGGTGCCGAAGCGGATGCAGGCGTTCGGCGAAGCGTTCTACGGCCGCTCGGCGGCCTATGATCTGGCGCTGACGGAAGGCCGCGAGGACCTCGAGCTGGCGCTGAACCGGAACGTTCTCGACGGCGCCGACATTGAGAACGCGCGCAAGCTGGCGGTCTATGTCGGGCAGGTGATCGCGGCGCTCGACGCGGTGCCGCCGGCCAAGCTGCGCAGCGGCGAGCTGCCGTTTCCGCAGCCGACCGCCTAGACGAAGGACTTTGGACGATGGCGAGCGAGAACAATCCGTGGAGCGTGCCGGTCGTGGTGATGCAGATTCCGGAGACCGGGCTGCACCGCGACATCACGGCGAGCACTGCGGAGTGCGAGGCGATCAGCGCGCTCGGCGACCTGCGCGGCGTATCCGAGGCGACCGCGTCGTTTGATCTGAAGCCGTTCTCGGACGGCCGCGTCCATCTCACCGGCCGTGTCCGCGCCAAGGTGACGCAGACCTGTGTGGTGACGCTCGATCCGGTCGACAATGTCATAGACGAGCAGGTCGATCTCACCTTCCTGCCGCCGGAGCAGATTCGCGAGCTCGCCGATTCGGTCGACGATGATGGCGAGCCCGATCCCAGCGATCCGCCGGAGGCGATCGAGCGCGGCATCATCGATATCGGCCGCGTCGCGACCGATGCGCTGTATCTCGGGCTCGACCCTTATCCGCGCAAACCCGACGCGGTGTTCGAGCCGATGGTCGATCGCGCCGACCCCGATATGAACCCGTTCGCGGCGTTGAAAGCGCTGCAACAGCCGGCGGACTCCGCACGCTCGCGGAAGCCGAAGAAAGGCTGAGCGGACAGCGTCCGCCCAACCGCCGCGGACGCGGCCTGGTCGCAGCCGAAAATCATGCGCACACGCTACGAAATGCGACTTAAATCTGCCCGATCAAGATGTTGTATCGGGGCGGAGAATGGCTATTGTCCGGCCAAATCGGTGTGCAGCGCTGCACGCTTTTCACCGCCCCGACGGGGCTTTTTTTGAGTCCACGGCCAAGCGCACAAGGTCGCAGGCGATCAGGCTTCCGGAACGCCCATGCCTCAAAAAGTTCGAATCGCGCTCGACGCAATGGGGGGCGATTTCGGCCCCTCCGTCGTGATACCCGGCGCGGCGATCTCACTCGGCCGGCATCCGGACGTTGAATTCCTGCTCTACGGCGATGCCAAGCTGATCGAGAAAGAGCTGGCCGCGCATCCGGCGCTGCGCAAGGCGTCGCGTGTCGTTCACACCGACGTCGCGGTGGCGATGCACGACAAGCCGAGCGTGGCGCTGCGCCGCGGTCGCTACAAATCGTCGATGTGGCAGGCGATCGACGCGGTGAAGAAGACTGAGGCTGATGTCACGGTCTCGGCCGGCAATACCGGCGCGCTGATGGCGATGGCGCGCTTCTGCCTGCGCACGCTGCCCGGCATCGACCGCCCGGCGATCGCCGCCACCTGGCCGACGATGCGCGGCGATTCGGTGGTGCTCGATCTCGGCGCCTCGATCGGCGGCGACGCACAGCACCTCAAGGCGCTCGCGATCATGGGCGCGGCGATGGCGAGCGTGCTGTTCGACCTGGAGCGGCCGACCGTCGGCCTGCTCAACATCGGCGTGGAGGAGATCAAAGGCGGCGAGGAGATTCGCGAGGCGGCCGAGTTGCTGCGCGCGATGAATTCGCAGCGCTTCGATTTCATAGGCTTCGTCGAGGGCGACGGCATCGGCAAGGGCGCCGCCGACGTCATCGTGTCGGAAGGCTTCGCCGGCAATATCGCGCTGAAGGCCGCGGAGGGCACCGCCCGCCAGCTCGCCGAATATCTGCGCGCTGCGATGTCCCGGACCTGGCGGTCGAAGATCGGCTATCTGTTCGCGCGCGACGCCTTCAAGGCGCTCAAGGACAAGATGGACCCCAACAAGTCCAATGGCGGGGTTTTCCTCGGGCTTAACGGAATCGTGGTCAAGAGCCACGGCGGAACCAATGCCGAGGGCTTTGCCTACGCCGTCGATGTTGGCTATGACATGGTCCGCTACGATCTCCTGACCAAGATCAATCAAACGCTCAATCGTGATGCCGGCGCGTTGGTCGCGACGCCGAGCGCTCAGGAGGTTGTCTCGTGACGGTGATTCGTTCGGTCGTACTGGGCTGCGGCGCTTATCTGCCGGAGCGGGTCCTCACCAACGAAGAACTGGCCCGGACGGTCGACACCTCGGACGAATGGATCGTCCAGCGCACCGGAATCCGCGAACGTCACATCGCCGCCGACGGCGAATTCACCTCGCATCTGGCCACCAAGGCCGCACAGGCGGCGCTCGACAATGCGGGCCTGACTGCCGATCAGATCGACCTGATCGTGCTGGCGACCTCGACCCCCGACCACACCTTTCCGGCGACCGCAGTGCAGGTTCAGGCCGCGCTCGGCATGACCCACGGCGTCGCCTTCGACCTGCAGGCGGTGTGCTCCGGCTTCGTGTTCGCGGTCGCCACTGCGGACAATTACCTGCGCGCGGGCTCGGCCAAGCGGGCGCTGGTGATCGGCGCCGAGACCTTCTCCCGCATCCTCGACTGGAATGATCGCGGCACCTGCGTGCTGTTCGGCGACGGTGCCGGCGCGATCGTGCTCGAGGCGCAGGAAGGCTGGAGCACGTCCGCCGACCGCGGCGTGCTGACCACGCATCTGCGCTCGGACGGTCGTCACAAACACAAGCTGTATGTCGACGGCGGCCCGTCGAGCACCCAGACCGTCGGCCATCTGCGGATGGAAGGGCGCGAGGTGTTCAAGCACGCGGTCGGCATGATCACCGGGGTGATCGTCGACGCTTTCAACGCCTCCGGCACCAGCGCCGACAATGTCGACTGGTTCGTGCCGCATCAGGCCAACAAGCGGATCATCGACGCCTCGGCGCAGAAGCTGCACATCGCGCCCGAGAAGGTGGTGATGACGGTCGACCGCCACGGCAATACCTCCGCGGCCTCGATTCCGCTGGCGTTGTGCACTGCGGTCGCTGACGGCCGCATCCAAAAGGGCCACCTGGTTCTGCTCGAAGCGATGGGCGGTGGCTTCACCTGGGGCGCCGCGCTGCTCCGCTGGTAGTTGTGCGCGTAAAATTTTAGCAGCATTTCCATGGCGTTCGGTGCTAGTTTTGAGACGCGGCGGAGTTGACCGCCGGTAGTTAACCTCTTAATTTCAGCGCGGATTTTTATTTCGCCGTGAGGTGGGGCAGGCGATGGCCGGACGAACAGTCACACGTGTCGATCTATGCGAGGCGGTCTACCAGAAGGTTGGGCTGTCGCGCACCGAGTCGTCGGCATTCGTCGAACTGGTGCTGAAAGAGATCACCGACTGCCTGGAGCGGGGCGAGACGGTGAAGCTGTCGTCGTTCGGCTCGTTCCTGGTGCGGCAGAAGGGGCAGCGCATCGGGCGCAACCCGAAGACCGGCACCGAGGTGCCGATCTCGCCGCGGCGGGTGATGGTGTTCAAGCCGTCGGCGATCTTAAAGCAGCGCATCAACGCCAATGGCGCGATGCCGATGTCGACAGAAGAATCTGACGAAAACACCGCGCAATCCGCCTCCGGCGGCTGACGGGGAGCTGGCCTTTGGACAAGGCACCCGACGCATTCCGCACCATCAGCGAGGTCGCTGCCGAGCTCGACATTCCTCAGCACGTGCTGCGCTTCTGGGAGACACGCTTCACCCAGATCAAGCCGATGAAGCGGTCCGGCGGGCGGCGCTACTACCGGCCGGATGACGTCGACCTTCTCAAGGGAATCCGCCGGCTGCTGTACGGCGAGGGCTACACCATCCGCGGTGTGCAGCGAATCCTGAAAGAGCACGGCATCAAATCGGTGCAGCGGCTGGCCGACGCCGAGGTCCACGCCAGCTTCGGCGCAGTCGAGGCGGCAATCACCCGTAGCGTCACCGAGGAAGAAGAGTTCGAGCCGGTCCCCGGCGGCATCGACGCCGATGACGACGACTACGATGGCGAGGACGAAGGGCTCGATCTGCACGCAGCGATGGCAGAGCCGGAGCATCGCGGCGCGCCGGCTGCCGCGCCCCGACGCAACATCACGGCCGAGCCGCGCCACGCTCCGCATTTCGACGATCACGAGGACGACGGTCACGACGACGACTTCGCCGTCGAGCCGGCTCCTGTCATCGCAGCTCCCGGCCGCGCCCCGCGGTTCGATCTGCCGCCGCTGGAGTTCCCAGCCGCCAAGGCGCCGCCAGTCGATCTCGGACCGCTTCGCGCCGTGCTGACCGACCTGATCGCCTGCCGCGAATTGCTCGACGCCGCGATCAAGGATGGCCGAGGGCAGGCGGAAAGTCCTGAGCAATAGTCTCAAGAACCGCCTTTAAGCGTAGGCAAAGGTGGTGTTTTCGCCGTAACCGGGCGAGTCCCGGCCATCCACGATCGGACTTCTCGGCGAACACCGGAGCCATTTCGTTTTCAGCCCAGACGCGGCTTCCCGAGACATGTCATGGCATCAGGCTGTGAGACTGCTGGCGGCCAACGCGGCCGGCGGTGCCTGGGCCGTGGACGGGATCGGTTCGACAGGGCCCACCCCCGCATTCTAGGCCAAACACGCCCCGAATTGATCCTCCGCAGCTTGCGCGAACGCGCGATCGCCGCTACAGCATCAGGGCCGAAACGGCATCGGAGCGTGGCGCAGCCCGGTTAGCGCACTAGTCTGGGAGACTAGGGGTCGAAGGTTCAAATCCTTTCGCTCCGACCATTCATCGGCCTTCGGTATTTTGTTCATGACAGGCGCGCGAGTTCGCTGCGCGTTTTTTTTTGCTGCATCAGACCCAGACATCGAATTTCGGCAAGTCCCGGTCGCGGCTGCCAGATCAAACTGTCCTTATCGAGACGAGCTTTAGAGGGCGCACGACATGTCGTCGTTCTGGCAATCGGTCAAGAATGCCTTCATCCCTTGGCGGCTGTTGGAGCGGGACGGCGACGACGGCGGCGCCGGCATGCGCACGATCGAGTTCGGGCAGACCATGATCGATGGGACGGCTGGTGATGGCATCACCGACGTCGCAGCCGCGGTCCATCACCACACCCACGACGTGCAGCCCACTCAGCCGTCGCCGGGCAAGAGCGCTGCGACCAGCTAGTTCGGCGCAATCGCTGGACGACGCAGCAAGTAGTGCTCGACCCGAAGTAACAGTTCTCAGAATTGATCAAAAGACAGGCCTTCACGACAGTTTGTCGCATCGTGCACTTGCGTCGGCGCCTTCGTTTGCAAGCGCTTTTCCCAGCTAATTGCTGGCAGCCGTTGAAGAACAGTCCCACAACTAATCACTGGCCGATTGCCTCCGTTCGTCCACGTCGCGCGACGAAATGGAGGTATTCTAGGCTGCAGCCTCGTGTCCGGACGGACATGCTCGATTACAGCGGCGATGGCGTTGGGCCTCCCAGCAACATCGGGGCATGGGCATGTTTCAAACAACAACAAAAGCGACAGCGCGAACTCTCCTGCTGTGCACGGTCGGCGCGGTCGCGCTGACGATTCAATTTCCGCAAGGCGCACAAGCACAATCCAATCTGCCTGCCGTCACTGTCGATGCGCCGCGCGCCGAACGGGCGCGGACCGCGCGTCCGGTCGCCAGCACGCGCGCAGGCACGACCCGACGTGTCGCGGCACGCCGTGATGCACGGCCGCCTGCGCCGGTGGCGCCGGTGCCTTATGTGACGCCGTCGACCGGCACGCTCGGCGCGCTGCCGGCGAGCTATGCGGGCGGCCAGGTCGCCAATGGCGGGCAGGTCGGATTCCTCGGCAATCGCAGCATTCTCGATACGCCGTTCAGCCAGACCAGCTACACATCGAAGCTGATGCAGGATCAGCAGGCACGCACCATTCGCGACGTTGTCGCCAACGATCCGTCGGTCCGGGCGGTGACGTCGGCCGGCGGCGGACAGGACGGCTATTTCATTCGCGGCTTCTACTACGACGTCGGCGATCTGGCGCTCAACGGCATGTACGGCATGGCGCCGTTCTGGAGCGTCGGCGCCAATTTCATCGAACGGGTCGAGATCCTGAAAGGCCCGACCGCACTGCTCACCGGCATCTCGCCGCTCGGCGCGGTCGGCGGCAGCATCAATCTCGTCACCAAGAAGGCGCCGGATTACGACATCACCCAGCTCACCGCCACCTACGCGTCGCGCTCGCAATTCGGCCTGCAGGCCGATGTGGCGCGGCGCTATGGCGAGCACAAGGAGTGGGGCGTCCGCTTCAACGGCAGCTACAGCGACGGCAAGACGCCGTTCGACCGGCAGAGCAGCGAATTCGGCAACGCCGTGCTGGGCCTGGATTATCGCGGCGAGAACGTCCGGGTCTCGGCTGATGTCGGTTATCAGGCCAACAATCTGAATCCGCCGATCCGGTTCTTCAGTTTCCAGTCGAGCGTTGTGCCGCTGCCGCCCGCGCCCGCGGCCAACTCCAACGCGATTCCCGACTGGGCCTACTGGAAGCCGAAGGACACCTTCGCCACGGTGAAGGCCGAGGTCGACGTTACGCCCGGGCTGACGGTGTACGGCGCGGCTGGCTATCATCAGGCCAAGATCGATTTCAAGTTCCTGTCGCCGACCATCATCAACCAGGCGGGCGACTATGGCTCGCGCCCGTTCGCCGGCGAGCAGACCTTCACGGCCAAAACCGGCGAGGTCGGGTTGCGCGGCGAAACCGATACCGGGCCGATCAACCACAAATTCGTTGTGAACTACGGCGTGTTCGATCGGCCGAACGAGAACTCCTATCTGGCCTCGCCAGGCCTCGTCGGCTCGAACGTCTACAATTACAAGGCCATCCCGGAGCCGCTGTTTTCGATTCCGAGCAGCAGCTCGGTCAGCCTGAAGCAGTGGAGCGTCGGTGCCGCGGATACGATGTCGATTCTGAACGGCGGCGTGCAGGCCGTCGTCGGTGTCCGTCGCCAGCACGTCAGCAACAGCTCGACCGATCTGCTCACCGGCGTCACCACCGGGCAGGACGGCGCAGCCTGGAGCCCGGCCTATGCGCTGCTGATCCGGCCGCTATCGAATGTCACGCTGTACGCCAACTACATCGAAGGACTGCAGCCGGGCACGACCGTGGGTATCGGCTATGACAATGTCGGCCAGGTGTTTCCGCCGTTCCAGACCAAGCAGGTCGAGACCGGCGTGAAGGTCGATTTCGGCAAGATCAGCGTCACCGGCAGCCTGTTCGAGATCAAGCAGCCGAGCGCGATCGCGTCGAGTGCGAACGGCGTGTTGACGCTGTCGGCCAACGGGGAGCAGCGCAACCGTGGCGCCGAGCTCAACGTGTTCGGTGAACTGGCGCCGGGCCTGCGGCTGCTCGGCGGCGCCACGTTCATGGACGGGGTGCTGGAAAAGACCGACAGAGGTCTCAACGACGGCAATCGCGCGCCCGGCGTGGCACGGGTCAACGTCAATCTCGGCGCAGAGGTCGACGTGCCTGGCATCAATGGCTTCACCCTGACGGGCCGTGTGGTCCACACCGGCTGGACCTACGCCAACGCTGCCAACACCCAGGTGCTGCCGGCGTGGACACGGTTCGATCTTGGGGCGCGCTACACCTTCCTGTCGCCATGGAACGGCAAGCCGATCGTAGTGCGGGCTGCGATCGAGAACGTGGAGAACGTTGCCTACTACGCGTCGTCCTATAGCGGCAGTGCGATCGGTCTCGGCGCGCCGCGCACCTATCTGCTGTCGACGACGTTCAACTTCTGACCGGCGGTGCCGTCCCGTGTTGCTTCGGCTGCGCGGGACGGCAGCGGCTCGCCGCGACGATCTGACCGCGACTGCCTCTGGTTACCGGCTGCCCGCATCCTTCCGCGCTTCATTGAAATGTCATAACCTCGTTGCATCGCGACAAGCGAGGATTCGACGATGCGACTGCGTGTGCGGAAGGCCGCCCATTTTCTCGAACGGACCGGGCTGGCGCTGGCCGGCGCGGCGTGCGGCACGTTCGTCGGCGCTCATGTCGGCACCAGCTTCGCAGCGCTGACCACGATCGGCTTCCTGCTTGGCATGATCGCGCTCGGCGCGATCGGGTTCTATCTCGGCATCGACATTCCGCCGCTGCCGTTCCAAGGCGCCGACGAGGACAGCAACGCCAGCGGCAAGATCGACGCGGCCGAGTTTCTCAGCGCGTTCGGGACGTTTCTGGCGACGCTCGCGGCGTTTGCCTCGGTCAGTGCCGTAGTGCTGCGGCTCAACCTGCATTCGGTCTGGAGCTGGCTGATCCTGATCGGCTGGCTCGCCGGCGTGACAATGCAGATCACCGCCGGGACCATCGCCCGGCTTCGCCGCGCCCACGCTCACTAAGTCTCTCGTCTTCCCACACAAACGAAAACCGCCCCGAAGGGCGGTTTTCCAGCATCGTGGCGAGCTCTGCTTGGCCTGGCCCGCCGCGCGGCGCGGGCAGGCTCCGCAGCGGGATTACTTGCGTCCGAGAAATCCGGCGACCGGCTCCGGCAGCGGGATCTTGGCGACGAGCTGCGGGGCGAACACCACCGCGGCGATCGCCAGCGCGATCAACACCGGCAACAGTTCGAACGACGACACCTCGGCCACGATCCAGATCGCCACGATCAACGCGGCGAGCTCGGCGGCGAAATACATCAGCACCGTGGTGAAGCCGGGCTTCGGCGACTTGGTCAGCGCCGGCGCCGTGAAGGCGACGAACACCGAAAACACCAGAAGCGCGACCAGCAGCAGGAACAGAAACGCCGCGGTCTGAAGGGTGGCGGCCAGCATGATCGGGACTCCATAAGGATCGACTGAATCTGCCTGCAAGACTAGGGCAATTCGCCGAATCGCAAAAGCGTGGCGCTGTCCGGGACGCGCCTGACGACGAATGCAGGCCGGCTGCAATGCACTGCGACGGACTCGCGCAAGCTGTGGCCTGCAGCTAAGCTCGCTCATGCAGCTCCGGCTCGAACCGGGGCGCATCAAGAACCGGGGAAGGAACGACGCGACCATGAAGGATTTCGCCGGCAGGATTGCCGTGATCACCGGCGGCGGCGCGGGAATGGGCCGCGAACTCGCCCGCCAGCTCGTCGCCGAAGGCTGCCACGTCGCGATCTGCGATGTTTCTCAAGCCGCCATGGATGAAACGCGGCGGCTGTGCGAGGCCGACGGCCTGCCGCAGGGCGTGCGGATCACCACCCACGTCGTCGACGTCTCCGACGAAGCCCAGATGCAGCGGTTTCGCGACGAGGTCACCGCGCAGCATGCCACCGGCTGCATCCATCTGTTGTTCAACAACGCCGGCATCGGCGGCGGCGGCAGCATGATCGCCAATTCCCGCGAACAGTGGGAGCGCACCTTCGGCATCTGCTGGGGCGGCGTGTATCTCGGCACCCGCATTTTCCTGCCGATGCTGATCGCGGCCGACCATGGCCACATCGTCAACACCTCCAGCGTCAACGGCTTCTGGGCCTCGCTTGGACCCACGGTGCCGCACACCGCCTACAGCGCGGCGAAGTTTGCCGTGAAAGGATTTTCTGAAGCACTGATCGGCGATCTCCGGCTGAATGCGCCGCATGTGCGCTGCTCGGTGGTGATGCCGGGCCACATCGGCACGTCGATCCTGACCAATTCCCGGCGGATCCAGCTGGGCGACGGCTCCGACGAACTCAGCGCCGAGGAAGTCGCCGGCATGCGCCAACGGCTGTCGGCGGCCGGAATCGATCTGTCGCAGATGTCGGACGACGACCTCCGCGCAATGGCGAAGGAGCGAGCGCGAAGCTTTCAGGAAGATGCGCCGACCAGCGCCGCCGCGGCGGCCCGCAGCATCCTCGACGGCGTGCGCCGCGGTGACTGGCGGATCCTGGTCGGCGACGATGCTCATGCGCTCGACGCCCGCGTTCGCGCGATGCCGGAGCGCGCCTACGAGGTCGAGTTCTATCAGAGCTTCGCGGCCGAAGTCGGCTGGCGGCTCGGCTGACCGCGACCAAAAGCAACAACAACCAAAGGGAGCCCGCCATGGATGCCGCCGCCGCGCCGGAGCGCATTGATCTCGCCGGACTGGTCGCCGATCTCAACGCGCTGTTGCGGCTGAAGACCACGGTGATCGGGATGAAGCTGTTCCGAACCGTCGCCGAGATGGAAGCGGTGCCGAAGATCCGCCGGCCGAATGCGATCCACACCACCGACCAGATCGTGTCGATGGCCTCGCGGCTCGGCTGGACCGTCGGCATCACCGCCGCCGATCTGGTCGGCGAACAGTGCCGCGCCGTGATCGGCCTTGCGCCGCAGGACGAGCAATGGCTCACCGGCCGTTCCTATGTCGGCGTGTGGCACGCAACGCCGGAAGACGCCACTGCGCGTCAGCACGCGCTCGACGTGGTTCCGTTCGGCCATCACCAGGCGATGGCGGTGTCGCCGCTGGCGAGCGGCCGGCTCGATCCGCCGGATATCTGCCTCGTCTATGCGACGCCCGGGCAGATGATCATCCTGATCAACGGTCTGCAGTATGCCGGCTACAAGAAATTCGAATGGAGCGTGGTCGGCGAGACCGCGTGTGCCGATTCCTGGGGCAGGGCGCTGAAGATCGGCGAGCCGAGCCTGTCGCTGCCGTGCTTCGCGGAGCGCCGCTATGGCGGCGTGCCGGACGAAGAGATGCTAATGGCGCTCAGCCCCGCGCATCTCGCCAAGGCGATCGACGGCATGAAGCAGCTCGCCAAGAACGGCCTGCGCTACCCGATCGCACCGTACGGCATCCAGGCCGACGTCCGGGCCGGGATGGGCGTTTCGTACGCGAACAAGTAATTCTCGTGGTCCCGTCATTCCGGGGCGCGAGCGAAAGCTCGCGAACCCGGAATCTCGATGTGGTGAGGCACGGCGTTTCCACAATCGCGGGATTCCGGGTTCGCCGCTGCGCGGCGCCCCGGAATGACGGTGCGGGGGGAGTGCTTAAAACGAACGCCTCAGTACGCGTTCTCGCCCTTGAGCAGCGCCCACGGAGTTCTCAGCAGGATGTAGAGGTCGAACAGCACCGACCAGTTCTCGATGTAGTACAGGTCGAACTCGACGCGCTTCTGGATCTTCTCTTCGTTGTCGATCTCTCCGCGCCAGCCGTTGATCTGGGCCCAGCCGGTGATACCCGGCTTGACGCGGTGGCGGGCGAAGTAGCCATCGACGGCTTCGTCGAACAGCTGGCTCTGCAGCTTGCCTTGCACCGCATGCGGGCGCGGGCCGACCAGCGACAGATTGCCCTTGAACACCACGTTGAACAGTTGCGGCAGCTCGTCGAGGCTGGTGCGGCGGATGAAGCGGCCGACCCGGGTGACGCGCGGGTCGTTGCGGGTGACGACCTTTGACGCCGTGGGATCGGCCTGGTCGTGATACATCGAGCGAAACTTGAGCACGTCGATGCGCTCGTTGTTGAAACCGAACCGCTTCTGCCGGAACAGCACCGGACCCGGGCTGTCGAGCTTGATCGCCAGCGCCACCAGCGCCATCACCGGCGCGGCGAGCAGCAGGATGAAACCGCCGACGACGCGGTCGAACACCTGCTTGATCACCTGATCCCAATCGGTGATCGGCGCTTCGAACACGTCGAGCGTCGGCACCTTGCCGACATAGGAATAGGCGCGCGGCCGGAACCGCAGCTTGTTGGTGTGCGCCGACAGCCGGATGTCGACCGGCAGCACCCACAGCTTCTTCAGCATGTCGAGGATGCGGGTCTCGGCCGAGATCGGCAGCGCGAACAGGACGAGATCGACGCGGGTGCGACGGGCGAATTCGGGAATGTCATCGACTTTGCCCAGCTTGGGCACGCCCGCGCAAGTGGACTGCGAGCGGGCGTCGTTGCGGTCGTCGAACACGCCGAGGATACGGATGTCGGAGGCGTCGGCGTGCTCGGCCTTCAGCGCTTCGATCAGCTTGGCGCCATTAGCGTCGGCACCGACGATCACGGTGCGGCGATCGAGCCGGCCCTGCGACGCCCAGCGCCGCACCAGCGCGCGCACCGACAATCGCTCGATGATCAGCAAGGCGAGGCCGGCGAAAAAGAACGAACCCAGCCATAGCCGCGACACCTCGCCGCCGAGCTTGGCGAAGAACGATGCGCCGATGAACAGCAGGAACACGATCGACCACGTCGATATGATCCGGGTCATCTGTTTCAAGGTGCCGCGGAACAGTTGCACCTCGTAAAGATCGGCAGCCTGGAACGCGACGACCGCAGTCGCCGTGGTGCCGAGGATTGCCGCGATGTACTCCCAGGCAAAACCGTCGCGGCGGACCACCAGCGCGAAATACAGCGCGATGCCGACGGCGGCGATCACCAGGAAATCGGCGAGGCGGACGGAGCCGGCGATCACGATCGGCGAAAACGCCGGCGGCACCTTCTGATTGGCGACGGCGAGGGCGGCCGGCGACAACCGCTTGCGGCGTTCCACCCGCGGCGCACCGTCGCCGCTGGCGACCACGGCTTCCGTCGCAGCAGCACTGATCATCGAACGTGCGCTGATCGGCTCCATCTGTTCATGTCCGTCTGTTGCGCCGGCACGACTTTGTCGTCCGGCGAACTCCCCCAGTCCGGGCCTTAACGGAAAAGTTGCAAGAAACGGTTAGCGGCGACCGCCGACGTTCAGCGCTGCTGCGCCAAGGCCTCGCGGTAGCCGGCAAGCACGCCTTCGACCATCGCCTTTTGCGAGAAGTGCAGAAAGATCCGCTCGCGCAGCTGCCTGGCCCGGTCGCGGGCGGCGTTCAGGTCGTCGAGCGCGGCGGCGATCGCCTTGGCCATCGCGGCGGGATCGCTGGGGGCGAACAACGCATCGCGATGATCCGGGCCGAAGATCTCCGGGATGCCGCCGACATTGGCGGCGACCATCGGCACACCGGCAGCGGCGGCTTCGATCACCACATAGGGCATGGAATCGCCGCGCGACGGCACCACCAGCAGGCGGCCTTGCGCAAAACCATGGCGGGCTTTGACGTGGCCGATGAAGCGCACCGCGCCGCCGAGATCGAGCCGCGCGACCTGCGCTTTCAACGCGGCGGTCTCTTCGCCGTCCCCCCCGAGCGTCAGCGTCACCGAACGGCCCTCGGCCCGCAGCCGCGCGATCGCGTCGACCAGCAGGTCGGCGCCCTTGATATGGCGGAACTCGCCGACATAGCAGACGTCGCTGGCTTCAGAGGCCAGCGAAACCGGATCGAATTCCCCGGCGGTGACGCCGTTGAACACGCAGCGGACTAGGCCCCCGGGCTTACCGATCATACGCTCATAGGTTGAGCGCGCGAACTCACTCTCGAACAGGAACAGTTCGGTTCTGTTCATCGAGAGCCGCTCGAGCCGGCTGTAGAGCTGCCCTTTGAACGTCGTGGTCGGGTAGTGCAGCGAGCCGCCATGCGGCGTGTAGACCCGGATCGATCCGGTCGGCCGCGGTACGACGCGCATGAAGATGCCGGCCTTGGCGCCGTGGCCGTGCAGCACGTCCGGCGTCAGCGTCGCGATCAAACGGACGAAGCGGCCCCAGACGAACAGATCGGTGATGCTTGGCTCGCGCCGGATCGGCAGGCGATAGACGCCGAGCTTCATCTTCGGGGCGATCTCGTCGAGCGCCGCTACGGCGCGGTCGCCGCCGGTGAGGCTGTCAGTGATCAGCGCGACGTGATGGCCCCGGTCGGCCTGACCGTTGGCGAGATCGAGGATGTGGCGGATGATGCCGCCGACCGGAGCGCGCACCGCATGAACGATCCGCAGCGGCTGATCCTGCGTGGCTGGAGTCATCGGATCGCCAGTGCGCACGGCACGCTGCGCCAACCGCCGCGACAGCGCGCAGCGGGACAGAAGCCAGTCAAAATGGCGGCGCGGGGCATGGATTGATCCGGAAAAGTCGATTCCGATTAACGACTTTCGTGGTTAACAAAACGTATTCGCGCAGGTGCGGGTACCATGAATTGGTTGCTCGCTTACGTCGAGATTAACCGCGCGGCAACCTTAATGGTTTGTAGTCGAGGCCGAACTGACGGTTGGTCGCGTCACGTAGGAGTAGGCAATGCGGATCGCGTTCTGGCGCCGGAACACCGACGATACGGCAAAGGCATCAGCCCCATCACGCGAATCCTCAACCGCTTCAACTTCAGCGGTCGCAGTTAAATCCGTCGCGGCTCCCGCACAGAAGCCCGCGATTCGTCAGGCAATCTTCAAGCGCACTCCGACGCGCACCGTTCCGATCGAAAAGCCGGCACCGCTGCCGCCGGACGGCGATATCGACGTGCGGCTGATCGGGCAGGCACTCGCCCGCAAGAAGCATTTGATCATCGCGCCGACCCTGCTCGCGCTCGTCGTCTCGCTGGCGATCGTCAATTTGATTACGCCGCGCTACAAGTCCGAAGCCCGCATCCTGATCGATGGCCGCGAAAACACCTTCCTGCGCCCGAGCGGTGACCGGGACGATCAGCGCAGCGGCCCCGATCCTGAGGCGGTGACCAGCCAGGTTCAACTCCTGCTGTCGCGCCAGCTCGCCCTTGAGGTCATCAAGAAGAACAAGCTCGCCGAACGGCCGGAATTCGATCCGGTGCTGAAAGGTATCAATCCGATCAAGTCGTTGTTGGCGCTGATCGGTATCGGCCGCGATCCGTTTGCGATGACGCCGGAAGAGCGCGTGCTCAACGCTTACTACGAGCGCCTGACCGCATACGCGGTCGACAAGTCGCGCGTGATGGTGATCGAATTCCAGTCCGAAGACCCTGAGCTTGCAGCCCGCGTCTCCAATTCGATCGCGGACGGCTATCTGGTGCTGCTGCAGAACGCGCGTCAGGCACAGGCCAAGTCGGCCGGGCAGTGGCTGTCCGGAGAAATCGAGTCGCTGCGCAAGAAGGTTTCGGAGGCCGAAGACAAGGTTGAGGATTTCCGCTCCAAGTCGAGCCTGTTCATCGGCAACAACAACACCACGCTGTCGAACCAGCAGCTCGGCGACATTAACGCCCAGCTCGCCAACGCTCGCGCTCTGAAGTCCGATGCCGAAGCTAAGGCGCGGCTGATCAAGGAGATGCTGAAGAGTGGCGGCCCGATCGAAGCTTCTGAAGTGCTCAACTCCGAACTGATCCGTCGGCTGTCGGAGCAGCGGGTGACGCTCCGCGCGCAACTCGCCGAGCAGAGCTCGACGCTGCTCGGCGGTCATCCGCGGATCAAGGAATTGAAGGCGCAGCTGTCCGATCTCGATCAGCAGCTCCGCGACGAGGCGGTGAAGCTGTCGCGCTCGTTCGAGAACGATGCACGGATCGCCAGCAGCCGGGTGGAGAACCTGTCGGCCAGCCTCGATCAGTTGAAGAAACAAGCTTCGGCCACCAACGGCCAGGACGTGCAGCTCCGTGCCCTGGAGCGCGAGGCCAAGGCGCAGCGCGACCTGCTGGAATCCTATCTGGCGAAGTATCGTGAAGCGACGACGCGCGAGACGATCGACCAATCGCCGTCGGACGGCCGCATCATCTCACGTGCGATCGTCTCCAACACGCCGGACTATCCGAAAAAGCTGCCGATCGTGCTGATCGCCACGCTGGCGACGCTGCTGCTGACCTCGGGCAGCATTGCAACCGGCGAATTGCTGCGGATGACGCAGCCGCGCGGCCGCGAGGTCGCTACGCCTGCAATCGTCGAACCCGACCTGGTGCCCGTTGCGGCTGCTGCTCCCGTGGTGCAGCCGGCACCGGCGGCTCCGCCGACCTTTGCGGCGCAGCCCGCGCCAGCGCCGATCGTCGAGCCGGCTCCGATCGAGATTGCACCGGTTGCTGCGCCTGCCGCAGCTCCGGTGGGCGAAATCGAAGCGCTGGCACACCGTCTGCGCACGGCCGGTGAGGGCGGGCGGAAACTCACCGTGCTGGGGACGGGGGACACCGACTCGGTCACGACCACGGCGCTGGTGCTGGCTCGCCGGCTCGCCCAGGATACCAAGGTGGTGCTGATCGACCTGTCGGAATCCTCCGCGATGCTGAAGGCCGCGTCGATCGATCCGTCGGCTCCCGGCCTTGCTGAACTGATGCTGGGTGAGGCGGCGTTCGGCCAGATCATCACCCGGGACCGCTCGTCGTCGCTGCAATTGGTCAGCGCCGGCAAGCCCGGCTTCGACCGGATGCTGCTGCATTCGCCGCGGCTGTCGCTGGCGATCGACGCGCTGATGCGGGTGTATGACCACGTGCTGCTCGACGCCGGCACTGCATCCGACCTGCCGGCAGAGTTGCTGACATCACAGGCTCAGGCTGCTGTCGTGCCGGCGCCGACGATGACCAGCGAAGCGCGTGCCAAGATGGCCGAGCAACTCGTCGCGGTCGGCTTCTCCGAGGTGACGATGCTACGCGCTGCCGAACCGATCGATCCGATCGTTCCGGGACAACGCTCCGCAGCGGCGTAGGTTCGAAGAACACATCAAACAGAAACGCCCGGGCTGGCCCCGGGCGTTGTCCGTTGGGTAATCGGAGGTCACTCCGATCTCAGTCACTCCGATCTCAGCGTGGCAGCATGCCGCGCAGGCGTTGCACCGCCTGCATCATCGCCGGACTCTGCTTGACCGCGCGTTTGCCACGGCCGATCGCCGACATCGCGGCCGCCGCGATCTGTCCGCGCGGGGTCAGCGGAACGAAGCTGTCGAAGATCGGCTCGAGATCCTTGCAGAATATCTTCTTGTAGTCGTCCGAGCCGATGCCGAGGTCGATCCAGCGATAGCCGAGGCCGGCGTAGTGATCGATGATATGGCGCATCAGGATCAGGCCGGGGCTGTAGCGCGCCGCGTCCGACAGCGTGTAGGTGTTGAACATCATCGAATAGCGGCTGCCGTCGGCGACGCCGGCATACATCGCGATCATCTCGTCGTCGCATTCCAGCGCGTGGATTTCGATCGCGTGGCCGCCGCCGCTCAGCTCCGTGGAGCAGGCCTGGCGGATGAAATCGGCGACGCCGGGTTCGGCGAATACGTTTGGCAGATTCTGCGCCGCCATCCGCACCGGCTTGATCCGGAAGAACGCTTCGAGCAGACGGTCGACATCCGCTTGGGTGCGAGCCTGGCCGTAGCGATAGCCGGATAGCTCCTGCAGCTTGCGTTCCTTGCCCTTGAGCCGGCGGCGCATCGAGTTGCTGATCAGGTCGTTCAGCGCCGCGCCCGGCGGCAACACCAGCACCGGGCAATCGTTGACCGAGGGCTGATGGGGAAGGCGGGCCAACGGATTGGCAAGATCGTTCCAGCGTGCCGGCTGCTGTTCGAATGCGAGCAGATCGGCTCCGCCGATGTTCCGCAATCGCATGATCAACTCGGCGATGTCGGCGTCGCCCGCGTTCGCAGCGAAATCACGCCGCCATAACGGCATGTTGAAGGTCGCGTGTTTGCCGCCGAGGAACCCCGCCACGCGAACGCCGAATTTACGTTCGAGACCCAGCGGCAACAGCAATAACGGCCGACGCTCGACGTCGCGCGCAACCACAATGAACGGCTGTCGCCCCTCGGCGCGGCCGACATGGCGCTGCCAGGCACTGAGGAAATCGAACCGCTGATAGGGCGAAGAATGCTGGCCGGTCTGCTCGAGCGCGCGCCAGACCGGTTCGGCGGCGTCGATGTCGGTGATGATCTCGACGTGGGCGATCCGGCTCTGCGCGGCCGCCATGCGATCGGCGGTCCGGGCCTCGATCAGCTCGGCCATCATCGTCATCCGGCGATCCAATGAGAACAAATAAGGCGCGAGTGGCGCAACGTTGCGGACCTTTACAAACAAATCTCAACAAAGCGTAATGATGACCCGCGAAACCGCTGCCGGTCCCGGCGCCGCAAAGGACTGAACCTTGTCGACGAACGGCTGGTGGACGGCGGCACGGCTGCAGCTTGCTTATGCGAGTGGCGCCGCGCGCATTTCGGAATGGAAAGGCGGCGGCTGCGGGGTCATTCTGCGGTTCGATCGGGTGCGGCCGGCGCGCCGCGACCGGTTTCAGCCGCTTCGGTCTCGCGAAATTACACCGCAGCTTCTCGATGGCCTGCTGCGCGCGCTGAAGCGCTGGAATTGTTCGGTCATCTCAGCCGCCGAAGTCTGCGCCCGGATCGCGCGAGGCGGCTCACCGGGGCGGTTCGTCTGCCTGACTTTCGACGGCGGCTCGCGGGACATCACCACCTTCGCTTATCCGATCCTGGCGCGACACGGCGTGCCATTCGCGGTGTATCTGCCGACGGCGTTTCCCGACGGCATCGGCGAAGCGTGGTGGCTGGCACTGGAGCAGGTGATCGCGCGCACCGAGCGGATCGCGCTGCTGATCGACCACAACGAACGCCGGTTCGACACGGCCACGCCCGCCGACAAGACACAAGTGTTCCACTTCCTCGTGAGCTGGCTGCGCACGATGCCGCCCGCGGCACTTACGGCAGCTATTCAGGATCTGTGCAAGCGCTATGCGGTCGATCTCGCCGTGGTGACACGCGAGGCAGTGATGGACTGGGACGAGATCGGCCGGCTCGCTGCCGATCCCAAAGTGACGATCGGAAGTGCCACGGTGAACTACCCGGTGTTGGCCAATCTGCCGGACACGGCGGCGCGGAAGGAGATCGCGATGGGGCGGGCAGTGCTGCAAGCCGCGCTCGGCCGCGACGCCGCGCAATTCGCGTTTCCGTTCGGCGAAAGTGGCAGCTTCGGTCCGCAGCATGTCGCGATGGCCAAGGAGGCGGGCTTCGCCGGGGCGATGACGTCGATCCCTGGCGTGATCGGGGCCGGCCCGACCGATCCGCTGGCGCTGCCCCGGATCGCCTGGGACGGCCGGCAGCGCTCGCTGCGAGACCTGAGAGTGATCCTGTCCGGCCTGATGCCGGGCGCGGCGCGGGGCATGGGGCGGAGCACTGGCCCGAGATAGCGGGACTCGCAAGAGCGGCCCGAAGACGGAGTCTCCGGGCCGCGCGTATCAGCAAACTCTGGCGATCAGTCTTCCAGCAGGCTGCGCAGCATCCAGGCGGTCTTCTCATGGACGTCGAGGCGCTGCGTCAACAGGTCGGCCGTCGGCTGGTCGTTGGCGTCCTCGACCAGCGGGAACAGCTCGCGCGCGGTGCGGGCAGTGGCTTCCTGCGCAGTCACCAGATGCCGCACCATCTCCATTGCCTTGGGCTGGCCTTCGACTTCGGCGATCGAGGCGAGCTTGACGAACTCCTTGTAGGTGCCGGGCGCCGGGAAGCCGAGCGCGCGGATCCGTTCCGCGATCTGGTCGAGCGCGGTCCACTGCTCGGTGTATTGCGTCATGAACATCGCATGCAGGGTGTTGAACATCGGCCCGGTGACGTTCCAATGGAAATTGTGCGTCATCAGATACAGCGTGTAGGAATCAGCGAGCAGCCGGGACAGGCCGTCGGCGATCTTCTCACGCTTGTCTTCGGGGATACCGATGTTGATCTTGGCAGGCTTGGTCATGTCCGGTCCTTTGCAGCGTGCCGGCACGGATGCCGGCGGTCGTAGATGAGTACCGCTTCGGCAACATCGCACCTGTCGCGCAAGCAAAGGCGCTGATAGTCAATCGATATGGCGTCCGTTGCGGATCGGCGCCATCCTGCCGCGGTACGCAACTACTAATCATTGTCATCGATCAATTTTCAGACGCTTCGCATTTACAGGGCCTGTAAACAAAAGGCTTTGACCGAGAGGCATTCGCAATTGCAATTGGTGGACCGATGGAATTCATCGGGGGCGACTAATGATTGCGCGTATTTCGAGGGGGCGAGGCCGTTGCGGCCGAATTTGCGGATTTGACGGGTCACTGGCGGCAGCGATGGCGATGCTGATGACCGCGGCGCTGGTGGCACCGGCGGCGGCCGCGGAGGAGCTGCCGGGTTGGCTGTCCTATCAAGCCGAACCATCCGCAAGCGCGACGGCGCGGGCGCTGGAGCAGGGGCCTGCCACCAAGACGGACCACGACGATGTCGATACCGAGCACATCTTCGGCTTCAGCATGGGTTCGGACATCGGGAAGAAGGGCGAGATCGAACTCGAGATCGAGAATGTCGGCCGGTTCGGACGGCGGTTCGGGTCCTATACGGGCGTCGGCGTGCTGTCGCAGTTCAAGTTCACGCTCACGGACAATTTTCGCGTCGCTCCCGGCGTCAGCTTCGCCTCGACCCAGATCAGCGGCGTGCCCGGCATGATCGACAATCGGCGCAACGCAATCGCCGGCGCGTCGATGGAGTTCCGCTACAAAGTGCTCGATCGCGACGAGATGCCGTTCGGGCTGACGCTGCATGCGGCGCCGGGTTGGAACCGGGTCGACGAACTCACCGGCTTCGACGCGCAGATCTACGGCACCGAATTCGCCGCGCTGATGGACAAGGAGCTGATCCACGGCAAGCTGTTCGCAGCATTCAACCTCTGGTACTCAGGCGGTGCCTCGCGCGATCTCGCCAATGCCTGGTCGCACGATTCCGAATTCGCCGTGCAGGGCGCGCTGTCCTACAAGCTCAATCCGACGCTGATCCTCGGCGTCGAGGCGCGCTATGTGCGGGCCTATGAAGGCCTCGGGCTAGACCGGTTCTCCGGTGGCGCGGTGTATGTCGGCCCGACGTTCTCGGCGCATCTGACCGAAAAGATCGGCCTGTCGGGCACCTGGAGCACGCAGGTCGCTGGCCAGGCCTGCAACGATCCGCGCCACCTCGATCTCGATGATTTCGAGCGTCATCAGGCGATGCTGAGGTTCAACTACCTGTTCTAAGCGTTACACTCGTCGTCGCCGAAACAACAAACGCCGCCACCGTAATCCCGGTGGCGGCGTTCCTGTTTTAGATTGCAGCAGGTCGCTTATTCGGTCGGATCGGGACGAGACATCCAGGTGACCAGCGGCATCGCCGGCAACACCCAGCCGAGGCCGGCAACCACGTAGTACACCGCCTGCAGCCATTTCGATTCAGCGATCACCGGCGCCTGCGCGAACGCCATCGCGGTCAGCGACCACACGATCGCCAGCAGCAGCAGGCCGACGGTTCCAATCAATTTGCGGGTTCGAATATTCATGCCCAGCTCACACGCCGTTGATGCGTTCTCGCAACGCCTTGCGTGTAAGAACGGCCGGACTATAGAGTGCGGAAAAATCCGTTCAAGGGATGCTTTATGACCATCGCCGCGGCGCCGCCATCGTCCCGATTTCGCGGCGTACGGATCTGGCTGACCCTGGTGGCGGCCCTGATCGCCGTGATGGTCCTGGTCGGCGGCGCGACCCGGCTGACCGAATCCGGGCTGTCGATCGTCGAATGGAAGCCGGTCACCGGCACGCTGCCGCCGCTCACCGAGACGCAGTGGCACGCGGCATTCGACGGCTACAAGCAGATCCCGCAATATCGCGAACTGAACGCCGGCATGACGCTCGATCAGTTCAAGACGATCTTCTGGTGGGAATGGAGCCACCGGCTACTCGGCCGGGTGATCGGTATCGTCTATCTGCTGCCGTTTCTCTGGTTCCTGTGGCGCGGCGCGATCGGACCAGAGTGGAAGCGGGCGCTGTGGATCATCTTCGCGCTCGGCGCACTACAGGGCGCGGTCGGCTGGTGGATGGTGGCGTCCGGCCTGTCGCAGCGGACCGAAGTGTCACAGGTGCGGCTCGCCACCCATCTGTCGCTGGCGCTGATCATCTACGCCGCGATCGTCTGGACGCTGCGCCGAATGGCCGACCGGGCCCGCGTCGCTGCGCCGGCGCGACTGAGGGTGACCGCGCTGGCGCTGCTGGGGCTGACCTTCGTGCAGCTCTATGCGGGTGCGCTGGTGGCGGGCCTGCGCGCCGGGCGGCTGTACAACACCTGGCCCATGATCGACGGCGCGCTGATCCCGGACGCGGCGCGGCTGTGGTTCGAGAGCCCGTGGTGGAAGAACCTGTTCGACAATCATCTCACCGTGCAGTTCGATCACCGTATGCTGGCCTATGCGCTGTGGACGCTGGCGGCGCTGCACATGATCGACGCGCTGCGGACGCGGGCAGGGGCGGCGGCACGCAGCGCGGTGCTGCTGTTCCTGGCGCTGACCGCTCAGGCTACGCTCGGCATCTTCACCGTGCTGTACGCCGCGCCGATCGACCTTGCCCTGGCGCATCAGGCGATGGCGCTGGTGGTGCTGACGCTGGCCGTGCTGCAGGCTGAACGGCTGACCGCGATGCGCGAAGATCGAACCGCGCTCGATCGCGGCGCTGCCGGGCGACTGGCGGTCCCGTCTGAGCCATTCCCGTCGGCATAGTGGCTGCGGCCGACTACGGCTTGGCAGTCCCGTTCGTTCGCGCACCGGTTCGACGTGATGATGCGAATTCAGCAGCAATCCGGCTGCGAGCCGTTTTGGTGACGACGCCGAGTAGCAGCAGGCGCGTCGCCAAATGCATCTCCTGGGCGAAGCGCTTCCTGCTCCAGTTCACGGCCAACCAAGCCTCCGTGGTTGAGGCCATCGCGCGCAGCAGCACCTCGGTGAAGGCTTCGTCGTCGACGACGCGGTCGATTTCGCCGGCATCCACTGCGGCGCGCACCATCGCGCACCACAATTGCTGCCCTTCGGCCAGCATCATCCCGCGGAGTTCGGCGGCGTGCTCGCCCTGCATCGCAGCGTAGAGACCGCGATAGAACGCCGGTTCTGCGCAATAGTGCTTCACCACCAGATCGATCGCCGCCTCGAGCTGCGCGAGCGGCGATCCCGGAGGCCGAGTGCCGAGGCGGGTTTCGAACGCGGCGAACTCGTCGCGGACGACGAGCCGCAACAAGTCGGCCTTTGTCCCGACCAGATTGTAGGGCGTCGCTGGGCTCACTCCCGCACGCTTGGCAAGCTGAATCATCGAAAATCCGGCACCGCCGGATTCGCGGATCAAGGCGTGCGCGGCTGTCACCAGCCCGCGCCGCCGGGATTCCAGAGTGCTCGTCGATAGCGTCATCTCAGGCCGTATCTGCGGGGATGTTCTCGTAGTAGGGGATCAACACGTCGTTGCTGCCTTCCTGAACCTGACCGAGCATCGCCACCGTGACCGGATGCACAACGTCGGCATCCGTCATCACTTCAACAAAGGCCGGGCCGCCGCTGGCGAAGGCGCGCTCCAGTGCCGGCGCGAGGTCGGCAAACCGGGTTACACGCTCGGCGTGACAGCCGAAGGCCTGGGCGATGTTGGCAAACTGCGTTCCGCCCAGCTTCGAGATCACATGATAGTTGCTGCCGAACATGATTTGCTGTCCGTGGATCGACATTCCCCAGACTTCATTGTTGAGGACCACGGTGACGATCGGCAAGCGGTGCCGAACCATGGTGTCGAGTTCCTGCAGGTGGAATCCAAGTGCGCCGTCACCGGTCAGGTGGATCACCCGGCGCTCCGGAGCGGCGAGTTGGGCGCCGATCGCGAACCCCGGTCCGATCCCCAGGCAGCCGAGATAGCCGTGACCGAGCAGCGCTCCCGGCCGGTCGACGACCGCTGCCGCAGCGCCCCACGACGCCGCTTCCCCGCCATCGAACACATAGGCAGCCTCAGGCCCAGCCGCGTCAGCCACGGCGCGGGCCGCATGATACGGATGAATGCCTCGTGACGTTTCGCGCTCGGGGAACATCGTCGCGAACAGCCCGGTTGCCGAGACTGCCTGCGCCCGCCAAGCCTCCATCTCCTCAAATTGGCCGTCCTTCAGAGAAGCGTCGAGCGCGCGCGTCGCTTCGGTGCAATCCGCCAGGATGGCCAGATCGACGTCGCGGATCCGGCCCATCTCGGCCGCATCGCCGTGGATCTGCACCAGGGTTGCGCCATGCGGCACCAGTGCGCCCGAACGTCCGCCGAGCAGCAGGCCGAGTTTGCCGCCGAGCAGGATAACGAGATCCGGCCGATCGAACCCCAGCATCGGCAACAAGGCGAGGTTGCCCGCAGCCCCGCCATTGCAGCGGTGGCCCGGCGGCAGGATGCCGGCCGCCAGTGACTTGGTGAAGACCGGCAGTGGCACCCTGGCACACAGTGCTCGCAGCGCCTCCGCCGTTTCATGATTGGCTGCGCCATTGCCGGCGATCAACACAGGGCGTTTGGCCGCCTGCAGCACTTCAACTAATCGCGCGACCTCAGCCGGGGCAGGCGCGGGGCGCGGATTGACGCCGACGCCGGCCGGAGGAGTGGCGCGCGCAGCAGCGACGCTCATGTGCAGCACGTCAATTGGCACCTCGAGCAGCACGGCGCCACGCGGCAGCGTCATCGCCTTGCGGATGGCCATCGCCGTCAGATCGGCGATCCGCTCCGTGCTGGGGATCGAGAACGCCCATTTCACCGCCGGCCGAGCCATCGCAACCTGATCGATCCCGCCCTGGAGCGGATTGGTTTCCACCTCACGCAGCGGCGGGGCGCCGACGATGAACAGCACCGGTGAGCCATCGAGCTGCGCATTGGTCATCGCCGACAGCACGTTGGTGAACCCTGGCCCGGCGGTGACGATGCACACACCGAGCTTGCCGGTCGCACGCGCATACGCATCGGCAGCGTGGCCGGCTGACGACTCATGACGGAAATCGATCAGTGCAATCTCTTCCTCGATGCACCCCTTGAGTAGCGCTTCGAGATGTCCGCCGTGCAGCGCAAACGCCTGGCTTACACCGGCGGCCTTCAGCGTCTTTGCCAGCAATTGTCCGCCGACCAGGCGATCTTGTTCTGCCATCTCATTCCTCCCTGTTGCAGCGTCTGCCGCGCCGTTATTATAGCGCACTATAATTATAAGCATCGAACGGGGAGGACAAGGGGATGAATGAGCGCACGCGCTTTGGTGGCAAAGTCGCGGTGATCACAGGTGGAGCATCCGGCATCGGCGCGGCGACCGCACAGTCCTTCACGCCGAAGGCGCGAGCCTGGTTATCGGCGATCTCGACGCAGCGACGGGCGATTCTTTGGTGGCTGAACTCGGGGCCGAGCGCACACGGTTCATCGTCACCGACGTGTCCGATTTCGCATCGGTGACAGCGCTGATCGACGGTGCGGTAGAAAGCGATACGATCGATCCGTCGCAGGCGATCAACAAACAGCTCTCGTTGCGCTTTGTGTTCGGCTACGGCCCCGGTGAATTCGCGGCCACGCTGCACGCGATTGCCGAGGACACTGCGACGTCGGCCCACTGATCTCCGGGACTGTCGGGCCAGCTCACGGGAGGCCCGGCGTGTTGCCGTTCCTACAACGAAGGCCTTCATACCAAGATTGCGGGCGCCCTTCGGCAGCTGTTCGACGAACTTGCAGTCGCCTTGGCTGGCTCACCGGCCCTGGCAGCTAACGCCGCTTCTCGATCCACGCACTGATCGCGGGCGACAGGAACGCCAGCGGCCAGATGAATTTCGGCCAGTGCGGTTGGATCAGACATCCCAGCAACGCAGCGCCCATCACCACGAGGGCGAAAGCCGGCGTGATCAAGGTCAGCCAGTCGCGCCGCCGCGCCACCGCGATCGTCCACAGCACCGTGTTGAACAGCGAAATCATAAACAGATTGAAGCTGTACAGCGTGGTGACGTTGGGGGAGTCGTAGTTGTTGCCGTAAAGGCCGCAGGTCACCGGGAGCACGATGATCGACAGCAGAAAGAACAGGTTAACCAGCACTTCGATGCGGCCGGCATCGGTCGCATAAGTCAGCCTGCGCTGGTGGCTGTACCAGAACATTCCGGCGACGATGAAGCTGAGCAGCAACGTCGACAGAAAGGCGCCGTAGAGGTGCCAGATTTCACGCCACTGCGGATCGGCGCTGGCGAATTTCTCACGCGGCGCCTGATAGGCGAGCAGCGTCATCGCTACACCGAAGATGGTGTTGCTGAGCTGCTCGAGCCGCCGCGTTTCGAAATGGCCGGTCATCGCCGATCCTCCAGCGGCCTCGCGGCGTCAGCCGCCGAGTGCCTGATCGAGGTCGGCGATCAGGTCGTCCTTGTCCTCGATGCCGATCGACACCCGCACCATGTTGGGCGCGGCGCCGGCGGCGGTCTTCTGGGCGTCGTCAAGCTGGCTGTGGGTGGTCGAGGCCGGGTGGATGATCAGCGAGCGGGTGTCGCCGACATTGGCCAAATGCGAGAACAGCTTCAGATTGGCGACCAGATCGATGCCGGCCTGATAGCCGCCCTTGAGGCTGAAGGTGAACACCGCGCCGGCGCCCTTCGGCGCATATTTGCGGGCGAGGGCGGCGTATTTGCTCGACGCGAGGCCGGAGTAGTTGACCTCGTCTACCGCCTTGTGGGTAGAGAGGAATTCGGAAATCGCCTTGGCGTTCTCGCAGTGCTTCTGCATCCGCAGCGGCAGCGTCTCGATGCCGGTCAGCAGCATGAAGGCGTTGAACGGCGACAGCGCGGGCCCGAGATCGCGCAGGCCGAGCACGCGGCAGGCGATCGCGAACGAGAAGTTGCCGAACGTCTCCTGGATCTTCAGGCCGTGATATTCGGGACGCGGCTCGCTCAGCATCGGATATTTGCCGTCCTTCGACCAGTCGAAGGTGCCGGCATCGACGATGATACCACCGAGCGAGTTGCCGTGGCCGCCGAGGAACTTGGTGAGCGAATGCACCACGATGTCCGCGCCATGGTCGATCGGGCGGATCAGGTAGGGCGTCGCCAACGTGTTGTCGACGATCAGCGGCACGCCCGCATTGCGCGCGACTTCCGCCACCGCCTCGATGTCGGTGATGCTGCCGCCCGGATTGGCGATCGACTCGATGAAGATCGCCTTGGTCTTCGGCGACACCGCCCGCTGGAAGCTGGCGAGGTCGTCGGTGTCGGCCCACACCACGTTCCAGCCGAAGCTCTTGAAGGCGTGGGTGAACTGATTGATCGAGCCGCCGTACAGTTTGCGCGCGGCGATGAACTCGTCGCCGGGCTGCATCAGTTGCTGCAGCGCGACGAGCTGGGCGGCGTGGCCCGAGGCGGTGGCGAGCGCCGCGGTGCCGCCTTCCAGCGCGGCGACGCGCTCTTCGAGCACCGACGTCGTCGGGTTGGTAATGCGGGTGTAGATGTTGCCAAACGCCTGCAGGCCGAACAGCGAGGCGGCATGGTCGGCGTCGTTGAAGACAAATGATGTGGTCTGATAGATCGGCGTCGCGCGCGCACCGGTGGTGGGATCGGGCTGGGCGCCGGCATGGACCGCGAGCGTCGCGAATCCTGGGTTGCGTTCGGTCATGATCGATCCCTCCGTACTGTGGCTGATGGTTTAGGCTATCTGATCGGAACCCCGGACCAGGTCAAGCGTAGGCGGGGCAGGCGTGCTGCGGCGTTCAGACCGCTTCATTGCGGCTTTTGACGGCGCGGTCGGACGCCGCGGTATCGGCGCCTGCGACGCTCTGACGATCGAGCGACAGCCGCATCCCTTTGACCGGGATCGGCGCACGCTTGGCGCTGAGGGTGCGCGAGTTCACCCCCATCCAGGAAATCTCTGACGACAGCCGGCCGTATTCGATCTTCGGGCAGCGATCCATCACCACCTTGAGGCCGGCGGCTTCGGCCTTCGCGGCGGCTTCATCGTTGCGCACCCCGATCTGCATCCATATTACTTTCGGCAGCGGCGACAGCGACAACACCTCGTCGACCACCGGCATCACATGCGCGGAGCCGCGGAACACGTCGACCATGTCGATCGGCCGGTCGATGTCCTTGAGTGACGCCACGAACGGCTTGCCGAGCAGGCTCTTGCCGACCTGACCGGGATTGATCGGAATGACGTCGTAGCCGCGCTCACTAAGATACTTGAACACGAAGTAGCTCGGCCGCACATTGAGCGGCGACGCCCCGACCATCGCAATCGTCTTCACACCATTCAGGATCGCGCGGATGTAGTTGTCGGAGTAGCTGTCGTGGTTCATCTGACAAGTCCGTCATTACGAGGAGCACTCGGATCGCCACTTCGCGGCGTCCGAGCACAGGCTCCGCGACGAAGCAATCCAGCTTCCGGTGCTTGGCCCTGGATTGCTTCGCTTCGCTCGCAATGACGGGGCATGTCGACGCCGCGGATCAACGATCCTTCCATTCCGGCTGGCGCTTTTCCAGGAAGGCGCAAATGCCTTCTTCGGCATCGGCGGCCATCATGTTCTCGGCCATCACCTGCGAGGCGTAGTGATAGGCGTCGGCGAGGTTGAGCTCGGCCTGGCGATAGAACGCTTCCTTGCCGATCTTGATGGTATGGGCCGACTTGCCGGCGATCTGTTCGGCCATCGCGACCGCCGCGGCGCGCTCGGTGCCGTGCGGCACCACACGGTTGATCAGGCCGATCTGACGGGCCTCTTCGGCGCCGACCGGCTCGCCGGTCAGCAGCATGTGCATCGCATTCTTGCGTGGCACGTTGCGCGACAGCGCCACCATCGGGGTGGAGCAGAACAGTCCGATATCGACGCCGGGCGTCGCGAAGGTCGCCTGCTCGGATGCGATCGCGAGGTCGCAGCTCGCGACCAGCTGACAGCCCGCCGCGGTGGCGACGCCCTGCACCGCCGCGATCACCGGCTTGGGCAGCTTGACGATCGCCTGCATCATCGCGCTGCAGGCGGTCATGATCCGGGTGAAGCTGGCACGGCCGCGATCGGCGTCGTTGCGATGCGCGGTCAGCTCTTTGAGGTCATGGCCGGCGCAGAACGCCGGGCCGTTGGCGGCGATCACCACGACACGCACGCCATCGTCGCGCGCGATCAGATCCAGCGCCGCGTGCAGATCGTCGATCATTTCCAGCGACAGGCTGTTGCGCGCGGCCGGTCGGTTCAACGTCAGCACTGCAACACCGCCATCGACGGTCTCACGCAGCAGAATCGGTGAAGGCTGGGTCGCTGCGAAAGCGGGCAACACGGTCATGGCGACGTCCGGGAACAAAATGAAGCGCTGGGAACGAGCGTCACCTTATTGTAACAAGCCGAACGAAGCGAGAGCAGGGGCGGGAACGACATGACACATGCGAGGATGGGCGTAGGCGAACTCGAAGAATTTCTGCAGCGCGAGTTCCCGCAGGCGTTCAGCCACGGTGACATTTCGATCGAGACCGCCGATGGTCGCACATCTTTATTACGGCAGCGCTACAGCGACCGGATGCTGCGCCCGGGCGGCACCGTTTCGGGCCCGACCCTGATGGCGCTGGCGGATTTCGCAATGTACGTCGTGTTGCTGTCGGCGATCGGACCGGTCGCGCTCGCCGTCACCACCAATCTCAACATCAACTTCTTGCGGAAGGGCCAGCCCGGCCAGGACGTGGTCGCGGTCGCCAAGCTTTTGAAGCTCGGCCGGCGGCTGGCGGTCGGGGAGGTGACGCTGCTGTCCGGCACCTCGCCGGATCCGATCGCTCATGTGACCTCGACCTATTCCATTCCAGTCGCTTGATGTTTTAACAGGTATTATTGCACCTTATTTGTAACCCGCTGGTGCAGCAGGCGAAATTCGGGCCGGGAGGGATTGACGCGAAAGCGGTGCTTCTCTACAAGCGCCCGCAGTCCGGTGCTTCGCGCACCGAATTCCCCCTGTCATGGATCATTCTCATGAAGACGTTTTCGGCCAAGCCCGCCGAAGTCACGAAGAAGTGGGTCATTATTGACGCCACTGGTCTCGTGGTCGGCCGGCTCGCCACGCTGGTCGCGATGCGGCTGCGCGGCAAGCACCTCCCGACCTACACCCCGCACGTCGACTGCGGCGACAATGTCATCATCATCAACGCCTCGAAGGTGGTGCTGACCGGTCGCAAGCGCGACAACAAGGTTTACTACCATCACACCGGCTTCATCGGCGGCATCAAGGAGCGCTCTGCGAAGGCGATCCTCGAAGGTCGTTTCCCGGAGCGCGTGGTCGAGAAGGCGATCGAGCGCATGATCCCGCGCGGTCCGCTCGGCCGTGTGCAGATGGGCAACCTGCGCGTCTATCCCGGCGCCGAACACCCGCACGAAGCCCAGCAGCCCGAGAAGCTCGACATCGGTGCGATGAATCGCAAGAACATGAGGGCCGCATAAGATGTCCGAGACCATGCAGTCTCTCGACCAGCTCGCCGCGCTGAAGACCACCGTCACTGGTGCGGACGCGCCGACCTACACCAAGAAGGTCGACAAGTTCGGTCGCGCCTACGCCACCGGCAAGCGCAAGGACGCGGTCGCCCGCGTCTGGATCAAGCCGGGCGCCGGCAAGATCACCGTCAACAGCCGTGAGGTCGAAACCTATTTCGCCCGTCCGGTGCTGCGCATGATGATCCAGCAGCCGCTGGTCGCCGCGGCCCGTGCCGGCCAGTACGACGTGATCTGCACCGTCGCCGGCGGCGGTCTGTCCGGCCAGGCAGGTGCAGTTCGTCACGGCATCTCCAAGGCGCTCACCAATTTCGAGCCGGAGCTGCGCAGCGTACTGAAGAAGGGTGGCTTCCTGACCCGCGACAGCCGCGTCGTCGAGCGTAAGAAGTACGGCAAGGCCAAGGCCCGCCGCTCCTTCCAGTTCTCGAAGCGCTAATCTTTCCGGTTACCCGGTCGACAAAAGGGCGCCCCGCGGGGCGCCCTTTTTTTGTTGCGCGGAGGGAGGCAGACGGCGGCCGATCCAGAGTTGCCAGCGGTTCTCGCGTTGAAAGCAAATTGTCCGCAATTTCCAGCGAGTTATCGAACAAATCGGAGCTGTTGGACAAACGCGATTTCAATTCGCCTGAAGTCAAATCGGCCGCATGAGGGGATCAGTGCCGCGCCAGCGGTGTTGAAATGCCATCACCGGAAGCCACCACCGAGTACCTACCATGTCGCTCGACATTTCGACGTTGTTTCTAGTTGCGACTCTGATCTGTGCGCTGCTCGGTGTGATGCTGCACTATTTCGGCCGCCAGGAGAAAATGCCGGCATTGAACTGGTGGGGGAACGCCTACCTGCTCGGTGCCATCACGGTGGCGCTGTGGACGATCCTCAGTCCGATCTTCGGCGAAGCGATCACGCTGGCGATGGCCAGCATCGGTTTCATCGCCTGCGGCATGATGTGGAACGCGGCACGCGTCTTCCACGGCCTGAAGCCGAACTGGCCCGGCCTGTTCCTGGGCGCGCTCGCCTGGCTCGCCGCCGTCGCCAGCCTGCCGCCCGAGCAGGAAGCGCTACGGATGACGATCGGCGCCGCGATCGTCGCCGCCTACGCGGGCCTGACCGCCAGCCAGCTCGCCGCCGAGCGACGCAAGTCGATGCATCGCCGCTGGCCGACTATCGTGGTGCCGCTGCTGCACGGCGCCGCCTTGATGCTGCCGATCGTGCTCGCCGATCTGTGGCCGTCCCCGCATTCCGGCTTCGCCGGCAACGTCTGGGTGGTGCTGTTTGCGGTCGAACTGGTGCTGTACGCGATCGGCACTGTGTTCGTGATCTTCATGCTGGTGTCCGAACGCTCGGTCAGCCTGCACAAGACGGCCGCATCTCTGGACCCGCTGACCGGCATGCTCAACCGCCGCGGCTTCTCCGAAGCGTGCGCGCGGATGATCGAACGCGAAGCCATGGCCGGCCGGCCGGTGTCGGCACTGATCTTCGACATCGACCACTTCAAATCGATCAACGACCGGTTCGGTCATCCGGCCGGCGACGAAGTGCTGAAGCTGTTTGCCGCCATCGTTACCAATTCGCTACGGATCTCGGATCTGTCGGGCCGGATCGGGGGTGAGGAGTTCGCCGCGCTGCTGCCGTGCCCGATCGACGAGGCGGTGACCGCCGCCGACCGGGTGCGCGAGGCGTTCCAGAACTGCGGCATCGAGGTCGACGACGCGCCGGTGGCGACCACGGTATCGATCGGCGTCGCCGGTGGGCCGGCCGCTGTCGAACTCGAGGTGCTGCTCGCCGCGGCCGACACCGCGCTATATCAAGCCAAACGGGGAGGCCGGAACCGCGTTGTTGCAACCGTGGAACAGCCGGTTTCGCTCGAGGAAAGCCGGCGCAAGGCGGCACAGACGCGCGAGCATCAGGTCGTCGCGCGAGGCAGCGAGGTTGGGCAGGCGGTGGCCTGAGCCACCGCTTTCGGCCGCTTCAATTGCGCCGCCCGGTGCGATAAGACGCTCGTCCCATCACGGACGAGGCGCACGCGCATGATCACCGAAATCGCACAGATCGACGTCAAACCCGGCAGCGAGGCGGACTTCGAAGCCGCGGTCGCCAAGGCGCGCGAGGCGTTCGGCCGCTCAAAAGGGTTCTGCGGCTTCGAGCTGCACAAGTCGATCGAAAAGCCCCAGCGCTACCGCCTGATGGTGAAGTGGCAGACCCTGGAGAACCACACCGTCGACTTCCGCGGCTCGGAGAACTTCACCGAGTGGCGCGGCCTCGTCGGCGGCTTCTTCGCCGCGCCGCCGGATGTCGAGCACACCGAGACGGTGCTTACGTCTCAGGCGTAATCGCGAGCGGCGCGGTGCCGGCGGGCGAGATCAGCTCGGCCGGCTCCTCGCCGCGCAGATGGTCGAGCACGACCCGGCCGATCGCCATCAACGGCAGCGCCAGCGCCAGCCCCCACAGCCCGAACACGATGCCGAGCAGGATCTGCATCGCGAACAGCGTTGCGGGCGGGATGTCGATCGCCTGACGCTGGATCAGCGGCGTCAAGATGTAGCTTTCGAGCGCGTGGACGCCGAGGAACAGCACGAAGGCGCTGACCACGGCGATCCAGCCGGAGCCGATCGCGGCGAGCACGATGATCAGCCCGCCAAGAATCGCTCCCACGGTCGGGATGAAGGCGAGCAGGCCGGCCTGGATGCCGAGGATGAATGCTCCAGGAATTCCGATCAACGACAGACCGGTCGCGGTCACGGCGAACACCGCCATCATGGTGATCAGCTGCGCCAACAGCCAGCGCTTCAGCATCTCGCCGGTGTCGGTGACGATGACGTCGGCTTGCGCCCGGTAGCGCCGCGGCACCATCCGCACCAATCCGTCGCGGTACACCGATGGCTGCGCCGCGAAGGCGAGGCCGAGAAACATCACGATGAAGAAGTTGCCGACGGCGCCGATGGTGCCGAGGATCAGCTTCAGCGTCTGGCTGACGATCGCACCGCCCCCGGAAGCGATCTCGCCGGCGCTCGGCAGGTTGCGCGGCTGAACGGGCGTTGTCGTTTCGGGATGCGCTGCGCTCGGGGTGGGATTGAGCTCGAGGAAACCGGTGTCGACGCCGTTGCGCTCGAGCAACGCCTTCACATTGACGATCTGCGTCTTGATCGTTCCGGACAGTGCCTTGGCCTGCTGGCTGATGGTGTTTCCGCCGAGGAACGCCACGCCGATCGTCAGGCTGGTGAGAACCAGACAGATCAGCGCCAACCGCAGGCCATGCGGCCCACCGACCAGCTTGCCGGTGAGCTCGGTCAGCGCATTGAGGAAGACACCGAACAATACGCCGGCGAAGATCAGGAACAGCGTGCCGGCGAACTGCCACGCGGCATAGAGCAGCGCAGCGAACGACACGGTTGCAATGCCCCCCAGGGCGATCGCCCAGGCGAGATCGGTGCGGGACGGGGCGCGATCGGGAAGGGTGGCGGTCACTGGCGGTCCTTTCACTCTCGCGCGCAGTGTTCCGCGAATCGGCGCGCGGGGGCAAGCGTGCGGTGAAGCGCGCTGCGCGACCGGACCGGCTGACGTTCCGAAAAACCCTTAACCATCAATCCATCAAGTTTGACCGGTCCCATTTTCGCCTTGTTCGCTGTGCGATATGGTCCCGTGCGATGCCGGAGTGGGCGTGCATCGGTCGCAGCTGGGGAAGCGCCGAGTTGGGCGGTTGGCTGCGGGAATGGTATTCGGGGACTCATGGGGATTCGCGAGCGAGATTCCAAAGGCCGTGCCGCGCGTGTCGTGCTCGCTGCGGGTGCCTGCCTTGTCCTTGCCAATTGCGCCCAGAACGGCCAATTCAGCCGGATAGATCCGAAATACGGCGTGTCATCAAGCCCGCGCGTGGTCGCCTTCGGCGAGCCCGTGCCGAAGGGCGGCGGTACCTATCGCGTCGGCAAGCCTTACGTCGTTGCCGGCCGCACTTACGTTCCTGAAGACAATCCGCATTACCGCGCCGAGGGCTTGGCGTCCTGGTACGGCGATGACTTCCATGGCCGGCTGACGGCCAACGGCGAAGTGTTCGACATGGCGTCGCTGTCGGCGGCGCATCCGACCCTGCCGATCCCGAGCTACGCCCGGGTGACCAATATGGCCAACGGCCGGTCGCTCATCGTGCGCATCAACGACCGCGGCCCGTATCACGGCAACCGACTCATCGACGTTTCGAACAAAGCCGCCGAACTACTTGAATTCAAACACAGAGGCACCGCGAAGGTGCGGGTGGAATATGTCGGCCGGGCGCCGCTCGAAGGCTCCGACGACCGGCAGTTGATCGCAACGCTGCGGCAGGGCGAACCGGCGCCGGCTCCGACCGGGGTTCGCATCGCGTCGGCCAAGCCGTTCGTGCCGGACTTCGGCAGCGCGGGCGCCAGCAGTGGCGGCGGACGCATCCGCGGTGACATTCCGCTGCCGGAAGGGCGTCCGTACTCGCTCGGCAACACCTCGATGGACGTCGCCTCCGTCGGCGCCACCACAGAAGTCTCGGCGTCGCGCAGTACCCGCTCGAACCGGCAGGCGCTGGCACCGAACCCGCGTGCGGTATCTTACAACGTCGGCTCCGAAGAGGCCGATGCAGAGCCGGCCAGTGCGTCGGTCCGGCGCAACGACGAGATCGGCAACCTGCTGTCGGCACGCGGCCTTTATTGAGCGGCTCGATCCAGCCGCTCCAACCGCCTCAGTAGTTCTCCTTCAGAAATTCGATCAGCGCCGCATTCACTTCGGCAGGCTTCTCCTGCTGGATCCAGTGTCCGGCACCATCGATGATCAGCTTCTGCTTGAGGTTGGGCAGCACCCGGTTGATCGCGGCCAGATGCTTGCCGCTCATTTTGTCCGAAATCACCGGATCGTTGCTGCCGGCAATGAACGCCGCTGGCTGGTGAATGGGCGCGCCTTGCCACGGCGACGTCAGCTCCCAGTTACGGTCGATATTCCGGTACCAGTTGAGGCCGCCGCGAAAACCACTCTGTTTGTATTGTTCGATGAAGAAAGCCAGCTCTGCCTCGGTCAGCCAGGGCGGCAACGGAAGCGATGCCGCCGAGCGGCCGATGAAGCCGCGGCCCTCCGGAACGAACAGCGAGCGCCCCGGGTCGGCGAAGCCGCCGCACAGCATGCCGCGCATCGTACTGGCGACGTCGCGCTCGAACTCGGTCTCGGCGACGCCAGGCTTCTGGAAATACTGCCAATAGAAGTTGGTGATGCCCGCGGCGCGCAGCTGATCCAGCGGCGGGCCTTTACCGCGCCATGGCGGCGGCACGCTGAGCCCCGCCACGGCGGCGAACAGATCTGGCCTGAACTGGGCCGCGTGCCAGGCGACCGGCGCGCCCCAATCATGGCCGATGATCGCGGCACGGGTCTCGCCGAGCTCGGCCACCAACGCCACCATGTCGCCGACCAGATCGAAGATGCTGTAGGCTTCGACCGCCTGCGGCGCCGAGGAGCGGCCGAAACCGCGCATGTCCGGCGCCACCACATGATAGCCGGCGTCCGCCAGCGCGCCGATCTGATGCCGCCACGAATATGACAGTTCCGGCCAGCCGTGACACAAGACCACGAGCGGACCTTCGCCCTGTTCGCGCAGGAACAATTCGATGCCATTGGCCGTGATCGTGCGTGTGGAAGCCATGGTGTATCCGCCCTGTTTGTTGCTTGAGTTTGTCTGGAAGCGAGCTTGCGCTCACGGTAGGATCGATCGTCCGTCACCACAATCGAAAACGGCCGCGCCGGTTGCACGGCCGGCGGTCGTAACGCTGCCCTGGAAATCCCGTCGATGTCCGTCCTGACTTCGCTGCTTTCTCCGCGCTCGTCCCTATGGCGCGGCCTGTTGGCGGGCCTGATCGCAGTCGCGGTCGGGGCAGGGCCGGTGACCGCTGCCAATCAGAGCGTGCAGGGCGCCAAGAAGGACGATTCCGGTTTCGAGGCCCAGGCGCCGAGCGCGATCCTGGTCGATGCCGAGAGCGGCAGCGTGCTGTTCGAGAAGAACGCCGACGAACTGCGCGCGCCGTCGAGCATGATGAAGCTGATGACGGTCGAGACGGTGTTTCATCTGCTCAAGACCGGCGAATTGCAGCTCACCCAGGAATACCGGGTGAGCGAGAACGCGTGGCGCAACGGCGGCGCGCCGGCCGGCGGCTCGACCATGTTCGCCGAGATCCACAGCATCATCTCGGTCGACAATCTGCTGCACGGCGCCGTCATCCAGAGCGGCAACGATTCCTGCATGGTGCTGGCCGAGGGGATCGCCGGCAGCGAAGCGGCGTTCGTCGAGCAGATGACCAAGCGGGCGCGCGAGATCGGGCTGACGCAGTCGACCTTCGCCAATTCCACGGGGCTGCCGAACCCCGACAATAAGATGAGCGTGCGCGAACTGGCGAAGCTCGCCCGGCACATCATCCTGACCTACCCCGAATACTACCCGCTGTTCGGCGAGAAGGAATTCACCTGGAACAAGATTCGCCAGACCAATCGCAATCCGCTGCTGAATGCGATGCCGGGCGCCGATGGTTTCAAGACCGGCTACACCAAGGAGGGCGGCTACGGCATGGTCGGCTCGGCGGTGCAGAACGGGATGCGGCTAATCGTAGTGGTGAACGGTCTCGATGACGCCGACGACCGCGCCAGCGAAGCCAAGAAGTTGCTGGAATGGGGCTTCCGCAATTTCGAGTCGCGGTCGCTGTTCGCCAATGATGCCACGATCGGCTACGCCCGGGTGTTCGGCGGTGAGAAGCGCTACGTGCCGCTGACGCCGGCCGAGCCGGTTCGGGTGATGGTACGCAAGAACGGCAGCGACAAGCTGATCGCGCGGATCGTGTATCAGGGACCGGTGCCGGCACCGGTCGAATCGGGTCAGCGGGTCGGGATGGTCCGGGTGTGGCGAGGCCCCAACCTCGCGGTTGAGGTGCCGCTGAAGGCGGCCGAGGCCGATCCGGTCGGCTCGACGATGCGGCGGGCGCTTGATGGAGCCAGCGAGCTGACGATCGGCCTGGTGCGGGCCGGCATGGCAAAGCTCTGACCATGGTTCAAAAGAAGCCGATAAATCGTTCATTGCGCGGGCGCTTCATCACCTTCGAAGGCGGTGAGGGCGCCGGTAAGTCGACCCAGATCAGGCTGCTGGCGAAGCGACTGGAGAAGGCGCGACTGCGCACGCTGGTGACCCGCGAACCGGGCGGCTCGCCGGGCGCCGAGGCGATCCGCAGCGCGCTGCTGGCCGGCATCGGCAAGCTGATCGGCGGTGCCGATGCCGAAGCGCTGCTGTTCGCCGCCGCCCGCGACGACCATGTCCGCACCCTGATTGAGCCGGCGCTGGCACGCGGCGAATGGGTTCTGTGCGACCGCTTCTACGATTCGACCCGGGCGTATCAGGGCAAGCTCGGGGCCGTCAGTCTGGATCTGCTCAACGCGCTGCAGCAGGTGACGATCGGCGACATGAAGCCGGACCTCACCGTGATCCTCGATATTCCGGTCGAGATCGGGCTGGCGCGCGCCGCGGTACGCCGCGGCAGCGAAACACCGGACAGGTTCGAGTCCGAGGCGATCGACTTCCACCGCGGACTGCGCGAGGTGTTTCGCCAGATCGCCGCGCAGGAGCCGGAGCGCTGCGCGCTGATCGACGCCAATGCCGAGCCGGAGGAGGTCGCCGACCGCATCTGGCAGGCGGTGCGACTGCGGCTGCTGGAGCCAGCTCGTGCCGGGGCGAAATCGGCATGAGCACGCGCAAGGCGAGCTCGAAGGCGGCGGCGCCGGAAAGCACTATCCGGCATCCGCGCGAGACCACGGAGCTGTACGGCCACCACGCCGCCGAGCAGGCATTGCTCGACGCCTATCGCGGCGGCCGGATTGCCCATGCCTGGCTGATCGGCGGTGCACAGGGGATCGGCAAGGCGACGCTGGCGTACCGTATGGCGCGGTTCGTGCTGACGCATCGCGAGCCGCAATCGGACGCGGTGCAGAGCGCAGCCTCGCTGGCGATCGACCCCGATCATCCGGTGGCGCGGCATATCGCGGCCGAGGCGCATGGCGGCCTGCTGACGCTGGAGCGCTCGGTCAACGACAAGGGCGTGCTGCGCAACGTCATCACCGTCGATGAATCGCGCGAGACGATTTCGTTCTTCGGCGCCACTGCGGCGATCGACGGCTGGCGGGTGTGCATCGTCGACACGGTCGATGACCTCAACGCCAACTCGGCCAACGCGCTGCTCAAGGTGATCGAGGAGCCGCCGCAGCGCTCGCTGTTCCTTTTGCTGTCGAATGCACCGGCACGGGTGCTGCCGACCATTCAATCGCGCTGCCGCAAGCTGATGCTGCGGCCGCTCGCGACCGCCGATGTCATCGCGGCCGCGGCGGATGCGGCCGGTCTCGAGCGCGATGATCCGCAGCTTGGCGAAGCGGCCGCCGCGTCCGAAGGCAGCGTCGCCCGCGCGCTGATGCTGATGGGCGGCGGCGCATTGACGCTGCAGCAGACCACGACCGCGTTGCTCGACAGCCTGCCCAATGTCGATCCACGCGCCCTGCATGCGCTCGGCGATGCGATCGGCGGCACCGACCGCGCGACCTTGGCTGCGTTCGTCGATGGTGTCGACCGCTGGGTCGCGGCGCGGCTGCGCACGCCGGACCCGAACGCGGAACTGCCGCGCCTTGCACGGCTGGCGGAGGTATGGGAAAAGATCGGCCGCGCCGCACGCGACACCGAAGCCTATAATCTCGAGCGCAAGCCGCTGGTATTTTCGGTGTTCGGGCTTCTCGCGGAGGCGGTGCGCTGACGCCGACCCGGCGACCGATCGCCCGGCATGGTCAGCGCCGCCGCGCTCAACCGATCCAGATTTGAAAGGCGTCCGCGCAGATGGCGCAGCGAAATTCATTCTACATCACCACCGCGATCGCGTATCCCAACGGCGCACCGCATATCGGCCACGCCTATGAGGCGATTGCGACCGACGCGCTGGCGCGGTTCCAGCGGCTCGACGGCAAGGACGTGTTCTTCCTGACCGGCACCGACGAGCACGGCCTGAAGATGATTCAGACCGCGCAGAAGGAAGGGCTGACGCCGCAGGCGCTCGCCACCCGCAATGCCGGTCGCTTCCGCGAGATGGACGACCGGCTCGGCGTCTCCTACGACCGCTTCATCCGCACCTCCGAGGAGCAGCATCACCGCTCGGTCCAGGAAGTCTGGAAGCGGATGCAGGACAAGGGCGACATCTACCTCGACAGCTATTCCGGCTGGTACTCGGTCCGCGACGAAGCCTACTACGCTGAAGACGAAACTGTCGTCGGCGACGACAAGGTACGCCGCGGCCCGCAGGGTACGCCGGTCGAATGGGTCGAAGAGAAGAGCTACTTCTTCAAGCTGTCCGCCTATCAGGACAAGCTGCTCAAGCTGTACGAGGACCAACCCGACTTCATCGGCCCGGACTCGCGCCGCAACGAGGTGATCAGCTTCGTCAAGAGCGGGCTGAAGGATCTGTCTGTGTCGCGCACCACCTTCGACTGGGGCGTCAAGGTGCCGGGCGATCCGGAGCACGTGATGTATGTCTGGGTCGACGCGCTGACCAACTACATCAGCGGCGTTGGCTTCCCCGACGAGAACGACAAGAACTGGCACTACTGGCCGGCGGACGTGCATGTCATCGGCAAGGACATCATCCGCTTCCACGCGGTGTACTGGCCCGCGTTCCTGATGTCGGCGGGCATCCCGGTGCAGAAGCGCGTTTACGCCCACGGCTTTCTGTTCAACAAGGGCGAGAAGATGTCGAAATCGGTCGGCAACATCGTCGACCCGTTCAATCTCGCCGACCAATACGGCGTCGATCAGGTGCGCTACTTCTTCCTGCGCGAGGTGCCGTTCGGCTCCGACGGCAGCTACAATCACGAAGCGATCGTCAACCGTATCAATGCCGACCTCGCCAACGATCTTGGCAATCTGGCGCAGCGGTCGCTGACCATGGTGGCCAAGCAGTGCGAGGGCAAAGTGCCGGAGCATGGCGCGTTCAGCGAGACCGATAGCGCGATCCTCGCAATGGCCGACGGCATGATCGCGCAGGCGCGGAACGCGATGGCAACGCAGCAGATCCATCAGGCGCTGAACGCGGTGTGGGCGGTGGTGGCGGAAGCCAACCGTTACTTCGCCGGCGAAGCACCGTGGGCACTCGCCAAGACCGATCCGGCGCGGCAGAAGACGGTGCTCTACGTCACCGCCGAAGTGCTGCGGCAGATCGCAATCCTGGCCCAGCCGGCGATCCCGACGGCGGCGGCGAAACTGCTCGACATTCTCGGCATCGCCGAGGGGCAGCGCGACTTCGCGGCGCTAGCGACCCGGATCGTGCCGGGCACGCCGCTGCCGGCGCCAGCCCCGATCTTCCCGCGCTACGTCGAACCGGCGACCGCGTAAGCCATGCTGGTCGACAGTCACTGCCATCTCGACTTCCCCGACTTTGCCGACGACCTCGCCGGCATCGTCGCCCGGGCCGAGGCGAGTGGGGTCGGGCGGATGGTGACGATCTCGACGCGGGTTCGGAAGCTGCCGGACCTCGTGGCGATCGCCGAACGGTTTCCCAACGTGTACTGCTCGGTCGGCACCCATCCGCATCACGCCGACGAGGAAGACGGCATCACGACGGACGAGCTTGTGAAGCTCGCCCAGCACCCGAAGGTGGTGGCGTTCGGCGAGGCCGGGCTCGATTACTTCTACGAGATGGGCTCGCGGCCGGCGCAGGAGCGCGGCTTCCGCGCCCACATCGCTGCCGCGCGCGAAACCGGGCTGCCGCTTGTGATCCACACCCGCGAGGCGGACGAGGATTGCGGCAAGATCCTCGAAGACGAGATGGGGAAGGGAGCCTTTCGCGCGGTGCTGCATTGCTACACCGGCGGCCGCGACCTCGCGATGCAGGCCATCGATCTCGGACTGATGATCTCCTTCACCGGCATTCTCACCTTCAAGAAATCGCAGGCCTTGCGCGATCTCGCCGCCGAGCTGCCAGCCGACCGCGTCCTGGTCGAGACCGACTCGCCGTATCTGGCGCCCGGCAAATATCGCGGCAAGCGCAACGAGCCGTCTTACGTTGTCGAAACCGCCAAGGTGCTGGCTGAGGTCCGGGGCGTGTCGCTCGACGAGATCGCCCGCCAGACGACCGAGAACTTCTTCCGCCTGTTCGGCAAGGTGCCGGCGCCCGCCGCCGCATGACGCCTTTGACAACCGGGGTCGCCGCATGACGCTGACGCTCACCATCCTCGGCTCGGGTTCCTCCGCCGGCGTGCCGCGCCCGGCACTCGGCTGGGGTGCCGCTGATCCGTCCAATCCGAAGAACCGGCGCCGTCGCTGCTCGCTGCTGGCCGAGCGCGTCACGCCGGACGGCATCACCCGGGTGCTGATCGACACCTCGCCGGATTTGCGCGAGCAACTGATCAGCGCCGACGTCGATCATCTCGATGCGGTGTTCCTCACCCACGAGCACGCCGACCAGACCCATGGCATCGACGATCTGCGCTCGGTGGTGATGGCGATGAAGCGACGCATCCCGGTCTATCTCAACAAGTCGACCGGCGAACACGTCCTGTACCGCTTCGCCTACTGTTTCGAACAGGCGCCCGGCAGCTCGTATCCGGCAATCCTGGAGTCGCGTAGCATCGAGGCCGGCGAAAGCAAGACCATCGCCGGCGCCGGTGGCGACATGACGCTGACCGCGTTCCTGCTACAGCACGGCGACATCCCGGCGCTCGGCTATCGCATCGCCGGCGCGGCCTATACGCCCGACGTCCACGACATTCCGGAAGCGAGCTTCGCCGCGCTCGAAGGCCTCGACCTCTGGATCATCGACGGCCTGCGCTACAAGCATCACGCCAGCCACTTCAACATCGAAACCGCGCTGAAATGGATCAACCGCTTCAAACCGAAGCGCGCTGTGATCACCAACATGCACGCCGATATCGACTACGAGACGCTACGCAAGGAACTGCCAGAAGGCGTGGTGCCGGGGTTCGACGGGATGCGCCTGGAGATCGCGGGTTGACGGCTGCGGCGCGAATAGCCGACAGCCTCTCGTTCGTCATACACTGTCCCTCGTCCTTCATTCCGGGGCGCGCCGCTAGGCGCGAACCCGGAATCTGAAACGCGCACGGCTTCGACGGCCCTTACTATTAGCATCACTAATAACCTCGAGATTCCGGGTTCGCGCTTCGCGCGCCCCGGAATGACGAAAACCTACTCCAAAATCGCCTTCGCCGACTTCACCTGGTCGCGCAGCATGAATTTCTGGATCTTGCCGGTCGACGTCTTCGGGATCGCCGAGAACACAATGCTCTTCGGGGTCTTGAAGCCGGGGAGGTGTTCGCGGCAGTAGGCGATGATCTCGGCTTCGGTGGCGCTGGCGCCGTCTTTCAGCTCGACGAAGGCGCAGGGGACTTCGCCCCATTTCGGATCAGGCTTGGCGACCACGGCGGCGAACAGGATCGCCGGGTGCTTGTACAGCACGTCTTCGACCTCGACCGACGAGACGTTCTCGCCGCCCGAGATGATGATGTCCTTGGAGCGGTCCTTGATGATGACGTAGCCGTCGGCGTCGAGGACGCCGAGATCGCCGGTGTGAAACCAGCCGCCGGCGAGCGCTTCCTTGGTGGCCTTCTCGTTCTTTAGATAGCCCTTCATCACGATATTGCCGCGGAACATCACCTCGCCGATGGTCTCGCCGTCGCGCGGCACTTCCTGCATCGTCTCAGGATTGAGCACGGTGACGGCTTCCTGCATCGGGTAGGGGACGCCCTGGCGACGCTTCAGCTTGGCGCGCTCGGCGACCGGCAGCTCGTCCCAACCGGGCTGCTCGGCGCAGACCGAGGCGGGGCCGTACACTTCGGTCAGGCCGTACACATGCGTCAGCTTGATACCGATGGTCTCGGCGCCGGCCAGCACCGCCATCGGCGGCGCGGCGCCGGCGATCAGGCCGACCACGGGCTTCGTCGGAACGCCCTTCGGCGCTTCAGGTGCATTGATCAGTGCGTTGTAGACGATCGGTGCGCCGCACATATGAGTGACGCCGTGCTTCGGGATCAGTTCGAAGATCTTGGCCGGATCGACTTTGCGCAAGCAGACGTTGATGCCGGCCGCGGCCGCGAGCGTCCACGGGAAGCACCAACCGTTGCAGTGGAACATCGGCAGCGTCCACAGATACACCGGATGCTGGCCGAGATTGCCGGCGAGAATGTTGCTGACGGCGTTGAGATACGCGCCGCGGTGATGCGTAACGACGCCCTTCGGATTACCGGTGGTGCCGGAGGTGTAGCCGAGCGAAATCGCATCCCACTCGTCCTCGGGGCGATGGCCGGCGAAGGTCGGATCGCCGGACGCGACGGCGTATTCGTATTCGAGTTCGCCGATACGGTGGCTGCCGGGATACATCTTGTCGTCGACGTCGATCACCAGCGGCTTCGGCTTGGTCATCAGCTTCAGCGCCTCGGCGACGACGCTGGAGAACTCCGGATCGACCAGGATGATCTTGGCGCCACCGTGATCGAGCTGGAACGCGATCGCAGCAGCATCGAGCCGAATGTTGAGCGCGTTCAGCACAGCGCCGGCCATCGGCACCGCGAAATGCACTTCGACCATCGCCGGCACGTTGGGCAGCATCACCGCGACGGTGTCGCCGCGGCCGATGCCGCTACGCGTGAGCCAGGAGGCGAAGCGCCGGCAGCGTGCGCGGGTCTCTTTCCAGGTGTAGTGCCGCCCCTCGTACACCACGGAGGTCATCTCCGGATAAACGTTGGCGGTGCGCTCCAGGAAGCTCAACGGCGACAGCGGCACGAAGTTGGCCGGGGTCTTGTCCAGACCGATGCTGTAGTGACCTTGCGGGGTGCTCATGACGATCTGCCTCTCACTTCACGACGGCGCCGCTGAAATCTCCCCGCAGCGCCTCTACAAGAATCCAATCGAGATCCACGGGATCGCCGCGACCACGATCAAGCCGATCAGCAGCGCCAGCATGTATCCCCAGATCGGGCGCATGCCTTCGGCGGGATCGACCCGGCCAATCGCGCAGGCTGCATAATAGCCGACGCCGAACGGCGGCGCGAACAATCCGATGCCCATCGCCAGGATCACCACCATGGCGTAGTGCACCTCGTGGATGCCGACGGCGCGGGCGATCGGAAACAACAGCGGCCCGAACAGCACGATCGCCGGAATACCCTCCAGCACGCTGCCGAGTATGACGAAGGCGACGATCGACACCGCAAGGAAGGTGGCGGAGCCGCCGGGCAGGCCGGTCATCGCCGCCGCCAGCGCCCGCGAGAAGCCGGACTGCGTCAGGCCCCAGGCCATGCCGGTCGCGGTGCCGATGATCAACAGGATCGCACCCGACAGCGCCGCGGTCTCGACCAGCATCGGCCGCAGCCGGCGCAAGTCGAACTTGCGGTACACCAGGATGCCGACCACCACGGCATAGACGATGCCGATGGTCGAAACTTCGGTGGCGGTGGCGACGCCTTCGACCACGGCGGCGCGGATCACGAACGGCAGCGCCAGTGCGGGCAGGGCGACGATGAACGCCTTGCCGATCTCGCTGCCGCGCGCGCGTTTGACGTGGCTGAGATCCTCGCCGCGATAGCGCCACCACACCAGGGCGCTCAGCATGATCGCCAGCACCACGCCCGGCAGCAGGCCGCCGGTGAACAGCGCCGAGATCGACACGCCGGTGACCGAGCCGATGGTGATCAGCACCAGGCTCGGCGGAATGGTTTCGGTCTGGGCGCCGGTGGCGGAGAGCAGGGCGACCAGATCGCCTGGCTTGGCGCCGCGCTCCTTCATCTCCGGAAACAGCACCGGCGCGACGGCGGCCATGTCGGCGGCCTTCGAGCCAGAGATGCCCGACACCAGATACATCGCGCCGACCAGCACGTAGTGCAGGCCGCCGCGGACGTGGCCGAGCAGGCTGGCGAGAAACGCCACCATCGCCCGCGCCATCCCGGTCATCTCGATCAACAGGCCGAGGAAGACGAACAGCGGCACCGACAGCAGGATGAGGTGGCTCATGCCCTCGTCCATCCGGCCGACCAGGATCAAGAGCGGCGTCGTCGTCGTCAGCGCCAGATAACCGTAGATCGCGAGGCCAAATCCGAACGCGATTGGCACGCCGGCGAACACGCAACAAGCCACCACGCCGACGAAGAAGATCACCAGATTGAGGTTGCCGAGCGGCTTGAACAGCGGCTGCGCCAGCCAGAACGCGCCAATCAGCAGCGCGACCGTCAGCGCAGCGCCAACGACCAGCTTGAGATCGCCGAACCGGATCAGCCGCAGAGCTGCGAACAGCGCCATCAGCGCGATGCCGACCGGCAGCGCCGCAGCGCGCCAGCTGTTGGCGAGCGACAGCGCCGGCGTGGTGATGTAGCTTTCCTCGTAGGCGTATTCGTAGGCCGGCGCTGCGATCAGCACCAGGAACGCCAGCGCCGCACAAATGCCGACCAGATCGAGCCAGGCACGCAGGCGCGGGGAGGCCCCCGCCACCATCGCGGTCATCCGCATGTGCTCGCCGCGCCGGAACGCGACCGCCGCGCCGAACATCGCCAGCCACAGAAACAGGATCGACGCCAGTTCGTCGGACCAGATCAGCGGGCTGTGGAAGACGTAGCGAGATACCACGCCGGCGAACAGCACGACAATCTCGACGACCACCAGGATCGCCGCCGGAATCTCGACCATCAGGCCGAGCGCAGCCTCCAGCGCGCCGATCAGCGTTTTACGCTGCGGCGCGTGGAGCCGTTCACCGGCAGTGAGCTGGGAAGCGTCGGCGCTCGCCATGTCGGCCAGCCGTTACGCCAGCTTGCCGACTGACTTCTCGAGCAGCGACCACGCCTGATCGCCGTATTTGCCTTTCCACTCAGCGTAGAAGCCGGCGCTGCGCAGCTTGTCGCGGAACGGCATCACCGGCGGCTGATTGAAGATCAGCCCCTTGGCAGTCAGCTCTTCCTTGACGGTGGCGTTGAGCTTGGCGGTGTCTTCGCGTTCCTTCACCGCAGCCGCGTTGATGTGCTTGGCGACGATCGTGCGCACGTCCGGCGGCAGCTTTTCCCAGGCGCGACGGTTGGCCAGGAACCAGAAGCCGTCCCACATGTGGTTCGTCAGCGAGCAGTACTTCTGGACTTCGTACAGCTTGGCGGCCGAGATCAGCACCAGCGGGTTCTCTTGGCCTTCGACCACCTTGGTCTGCAGCGCCGAATAGACTTCGCTGAAATTGATCGAGGCGGGGGCCGCATCGAACGCCTTGAACATCGAGGTCCACAGCGGCGACACCGGCACGCGAATCTTGAAGCCCTTGAAGTCGTCCGGGCCGTTGATCGGCTTGGTCGACGACGTGGTCTGGCGGAAGCCGTTGTCCCAGATCTTGTCCATCACCATCAGGCCGGCCTTCTGGATCTCGCCGCGGACATAGCCGCCGAGCTCGCCGTCCATGGCCTTCCAGACCGTCTCATAGTCCGGGAATGCGAAGCCGATGCCGTTGATCGAAGCTGCCGGCACCAGGGTCGACAGGATCAGGCCCGACAGTGTGAAGAACTCGACGCCGCCGGCGCGAATCTGGCTCAGCATGTCGGTGTCGGAGCCGAGCTGGTTGTTCGGGAAAACGTCGATCTGGACCTTGCCGTCGGTCTCGGCCTTGATCGCCGCCGACATCTCGCGGGCGCGAACGTTGAGCGGATGGGTGTCGGGCAGGTTGTTGGCGTATTTGTACTTGAACTCGGCCTCAGCGGCGCGCGCCACCCAAGGCGCACCAATGCCGCCGATCGCGGCGGCCGCCGCCGATGCCTTCAACAAGCTCCTGCGTGAAAAACTCATCTCGCTTCCTCCTGCCCGCGTGGTCTTTTTGTGAGAACGCACCCGAAATGTCGACGCGCCCTTGGTCATCATTTCGGCTGGTCCGGTCAAGCGATTTTGAGCCCGCCGGTGGATGGCGAGCGATCGGTCGGACTTAAGGTCACGGCTGGACGGTGGCGACTTTGGACGGCCTTTGGGCCGGTCCGGCCGGGGTTGGTCCGTGACGATCCGTCGGCGTTTGGTCCGCCGGACGGCCGGCGGCGAACAGCCCTGGGAAGCATCGGCTTGGGGCCAGCAGAGGCTTTGCCGGAGCCGCCGCGATGTGGCGGCCTTTGGGGCGAGCCTGGCCGCATCTGCGCAGCGCCTACAAAGATCGCGTGGCCCAGGCAATCATCGAGCGATATCCAGGCTCTCAGAGATTGCACGCACTTCGCAGGTTTGACTTTCTGTATGCCACATAAGCCTATGGTCAAACTGCTGTATCTATATATTCCATAATATACCTTATGCGAATCATGGATGGGGTCAAGCAGACTGGCGGGCGTGCTCGGTGTTGCGCACCCCATAAGACTGCACTTCACCCCAAATGAACGTCGCGACGCATCCCATAAGACCGTCGTGCTTTTGAGATTGAGACTACCGTTTGCCTCGATTTGCGTGCCCAAGATCAGCCCGAAGCTGGTTGGCGGCGTGTCTGCAGCCACCCGCCGAGCACAAGGCTTGGATCGGACGTCCTGCAGGCATCGGCGGTGCCCAGGTCAGGCTGTGAATGACGGCATCCTGTTCGTAAGCTCGACCCCAGACTGTTTTGGCTGGATCGACCTAAGACGCTACCGCGACGCGCCGTTGCAATCTCTTGGTAAAAATGGGTTGGTTTGGGTTGGGGCAAACCACCCCCAGCCCACCAAGCCTCCGTGAGAACACCCCGAGGGCCGCTCCGGGATGCTCAGAACCCCAGCTGGAATTTTGCCCCGTTCGGTTGGGCAAGCGGTCGCACTCCGGGCTTCGCCATGCGTCCAGACGCCAACTATCGCGACGTCGGTCTCGTTGATTGCTGTCGAATTTCTTGAACCAGGCGACCGAGTCCCGCGTCGTCCGGAAAGTCGGCTGCCAGGCGTTCAGCGTATGTAATCGCCGTACCGATATCCCCAGCGGCGCGGCTGTAGGCGACCAATGCCATCAGCGTGTCACGGTCATGCGGATGTCGAGCGGCGCTTTGTTTCAGGATGGCAACCGCATCTGCGACACGGCCGACCGCTTGCAGAGCGACGGCATAGACATAAGCAAAACGCGTCCGATCGGGGGCCAGCTCGGCGGCCTGGTGAAGCTCACTGATCGCTTCGTCGTGCCGCTTCAGCCGCACCAGGGTCAGCCCCAGACCATGGTGCAGCCCGGCATCCTGAGGCGAGACAGTGAGTGCCTCGCGCAACACCGTTTCGCCGTCGATCTCACGGCCGGATTGCCGGTACAGGTCGGCCAGATTGACCGCCGCCGGAGCATAGTGGGGGCTGAGGCGCAGCGCCGCCTTGTATTCGATCTCGGCTGCGGCCGCCTGCCCGCGTGCCAGCAGGAAACGTCCCAACGCTGATCGCGCCTCCGGCCGATCCGCATTGAGACGCTGCGCGGCGACAAACTCCTCGGCGGCCAGATCGAACCGCTGCCGATCGGCAATCGGCTGCTGGTCGGTCGGAACGGCCGCAAGTAGCGACGCAGCGCGAATACGCACGCCACGAACTGGATCCGACAGCAGCGGCGCGGCCGTCGCCCATCGCTGCCCTGCCGGTACGCCCTCCAGCAGATCGAGCGCCCCGATCCGCACCATCGGATCGGAGCTTGCCAAACCAGCTTTCGCAAGCTCGAGGGCCTCCGGCGATGGGTGCGAACCGAGTTCTGCTAACGCGGTGGCACGGACGATATCGGGCGTCGCCGGATCGGCGGCGACCGCAGCGAGCAGGCGGGATGCGTCGGCCCCCTCGCCCCAGGTGGCGGCGAACGCTGGTGCAAAGGTCTGGAAGCCCTTGCGGTTCGGTCCGTGCCAAGCCTCGATCGCGTCGGCGGCCCATCGTGGTGACCGGTCGGAATGGCAATCGTTGCAGGCGTTCGGCGTATCGAGCTGCGCCGAGACGTCCGGCCGCGGGATACGGAAGCCGTGGTCATGCCGCTGGTCGACGCCCATGTAGGTCCGAACCGGCATGTGGCACGTAATGCAAGGAGGAGGCGGCTCTACGGCGGCGTGCCGATGGTGCGTGGCACTCGAGAATTGTTCTGCGGCGTGACACTGCAGGCAGACATTGTCTCCGTCGTGACGCAGCTTTCCGCTGTGCGGATCGTGACAGTCACTGCAGGTCACGCCGGCAGCGAACATCTTGCTCTGTTTGAACGATCCGTAGTTGTAGACCTCGTCACGCATCTGGCCGTCGGCGTGATAGAGGCCGCGGCTCAGAGGCGAGACAGCATGCGTGTCGGACAGCCGTCGGCCCGGCACCCATCCCTCGGACAATTGCCCTCGCCTTGCGTGGCAAAGCCCGCAGGATTCGACCTCGGTACGAAGCGTCGCGGGCGCCGAACTTCGTGTCGGATTTCCCGTCTTCGGATCAATCCTCCAGGTGATGTTGTTGCGCTCGGCGTAGCGCACCAGCAAGCCCATCGTGGCGTCATCTGATATTCCGATCGGCCACCAGCTTTGCTGCGCATGGGCCCAACCGACATGACGCGATCCCTGGCCGTGGCAGGCTTCACACCCCACGCTGATCTCGGCCCATGACGTCTTGAAGCGATCGGACGCCGCCTCGTAGTTCTTCCGAACGCCGGTCGAATGGCATTCGGCGCACATGAAATTCCAGTTCTGGTTCAGCCTGGTCCAGTGCAGCGCGTCGTCGTGCCCGATCCGTTCGTCCGGGTAGAGATGAAACCAGCGCTGCCCTCCCTTATCCTTCGGCCGTGTATCCCAGGCAATCGACAGCGCCTGCAGGCGCCCGTCTGGAAATTCGATGAGGTACTGTTGAAGCGGATAAATCCCGAACGTGTACTTCGCTTCGAATGTCGCCAGCTTTCCGTCCGGTCCTTCGGCCTCCACCATGAACTTGCCGTTCTGCCGGAAGAACCGCGACCGAACGCCAAAATGGTCGAAATGCTGATCATTGAAGTCGCCGAGCACGGAGCTCTCGGTTGCGTGCTGCATCGCGGCTTTGTGCTGCGACTTGTTCCACAGCCGGGCCTCGGTCTGGTGACAGCCCACGCAGGTGTCACTGCCGACGAAGGAGGCTGAAGACGTTTGCGTTGGCTTCGACGGCTCTCCGGGGCTCTCCAGTACATGGAATACGAAACCCGCACCGAATAGCACGACCAGCGTGGCGACGGCCACGACCCAAGGCTTCCACCTCGAGAATTCGACGGGTCGACCAGAACCAACAGCTTCAGACATCGGCGGCGAAGAGCGATCCGCGGCCCCTTTCGAATTATTTGCCTTGCCACCGGTCTTCCGCCGCTTGCGCGCCAATCGTCAAATCCTCGAACCAACACTAGGGCGACACACTGCCTCGGCGAGCGAGGGCCGGATCGGTTCATTCCGGGTTGGAAATTCGATCATCGGCTCTTGCAGATTCCCCCACCCCGAGGTTCACCGCCCTACTCCACGGCTGCAGCCGATCTCACTCTCAATTTTACTTCGTTATCAGATGTCTGGATGGCGTTACGGTGCTCTCCGGCGGCGCCGCTGAAACTGCGAACGTCAGCCAGCTGTTCCAGCCCGATGGCCGATTCGCCGCAGCGAACTCGCCGTAGCCTTTGAGATTCAAATATCCGTGCAGGTCACCCATCGGGAAAATATATCCAATCTGCGGACCGACTCCGACAACACGTGATCGGAAGCCGCCGAGGACCGGCAGTCCGCCGCTATCGTCGGAGACTTGCTGATACGCGTATCCAACAAGGCCGACGAAGACCTGCTTGGACAGAAATTTCGATGCACCCCAGTCGAAGTGGAAATCGATGCCGCTCTGATAATGCGTGTCCGGATTCTTGAAATTGTATGTGAATCCGGCAACGCCGGAGAATTCGTAACCCGATGCAGGGTTGAGATAGGTGTATCCGGCACCGCCGTCGATCGCACCGTGACCAACCCCGAGATTAGCAAGACGGCCCGGATTGTAAGCGCCGACCGGAATATCGCCCGTCACGTACACCATCCAGTTATGAACTCCGTTGTGCCACTTCAGCGACATGATCGGGTAGAGATCGCCGACGGAGGTCAGCGAGTCCGAGATGCTTCCCGTGCGCGTCTGCCAAAACTGGCCAAATCCGGTCGTCAGCGTCCCATCAAGCCCGACGCTGTTGCGGCCGAATATCCCGGTCACGCCGATCGCCAATTGTCCGCCCAGCACCGGTGTCGCGAACGTGTAGGTCGGCGAGAGGATCGTCATATCACCCTGCGCATTCAGGTTTGCGCTCAGGCTGACGCTGGCCGTCGGGGAGAATCTGCCAATCTGGAATTGTTTTGCAGCCGCCACGGCCCCCGACGCATTGACCTGGGTGTGATAGTAAATTGCCCCTATCGACCAGCCCGGGGTCTGTGGAACAGCGGCGAGACTGCCGAACAATCCTGGAAGCCAGAACGAAACACCGACCTCATCGGCGCGTGCGATCTGGGTGGGCACCGCGAGAAAGGCGCCCACCGCGCCGACGCTTAAGCAACGTCGCCAAGATCGAAATCCACAATGAAGTCTATTGCGCCGCATCGCTTTGCCCCAACCAAATCAGTCGTCCCACGCCACCTGACCGCCAACTGGGTCAGCACGCACCTGCCCAAGAACTCCCCAGACGCATCGCTCGCCCTCCCCCGGTCGGGTACCTGCAGTGCGCGGTTCAGTTGCAAGTCCAGTTCATCAGTCTGACAGGCCTTTCTTCATCGCTGCAGCCTTCTTGGCCTCCGCGGCGTCTTCGGCATCGGCCTTCTTCAAGTCCTTGAGTTCGATCGTTACGGCGCCGATCTTGCCCGTGAACTTGAACGGCACCTTGTAGGCTTCGGTGACCGGGGTGCCTTCATCGGCGCCGACATCGGCGCCTTCGTCGGCGGAGTAGCCGCAGCATTGGGTGCGGTCGATCCGGCCCGTCGCGACGCTCTTGCCGTTGACAAACAGCGTGCCCACACCGCCTTTGCCGACTCCGTCGCCGTCATAGGCGAACTCGTAGCTGATCTTGGACTTTCCGACAGGCAAGGACTGCTTTGCTGCAATCGTGAACCGCTGCAGACCGAGGAAGTTGTAGGTGTAGGTCGGCTTGCCGTCCTTCAGATACAGGCTCCAACCTCCAAACCGCCCCGCCTGCGCGAGGATCACCCCGCTGGCACCGCCCTTCGGAATGTCGACGTCGGCCGTGATGGTGTGTGACCTATTCTTCGTATTGATGAAGACGTTCTCGGACATTCCGGTCATGCCCTCGTGCACAGTCAGCGACGTGCGACCGGCCATCAGGTCGGGCCGACCAACCATCGCCGGATTCAATCGCTCCAAAGTCCGGTCGTCGAGCGGCAAGACTGAGTATTTGACGGCTTCCGAGAGGAACAGCTCCTGAAGCTGTTTCAGCTTCTCCGGATTTTTTGCGGCCAGATCGTTGGACAGGCTGAAGTCCGATCGCGTGTCGTAAAGCTCCCAGATATCCTGTTCGAGCGGCCTGCGGTTCCTGGTTTCCCATGCCGCCCGGTGAATGGTGCCGGCCAGCCAGCCGTCGTTATAGATCGCCCGGTTGCCGAAGATTTCGAAATACTGCGTCGTATGCGTGCTCGGCGCATTCGCGGCGGCAAAACTGTAAGCCATGCTCACGCCCTCGATCGGGGTCTGTGGCGTTCCGTTCACGCTTGTTGGTTCAGGAAGCTTTGCCACCTCGAGGATCGTCGGCACGATATCGATGACATGGTGCCATTGCGAGCGCACCTCTCCTTTGGCCGCAATCCCTTTGGGCCAATGCACCACCATGCCGTTGCGAGTGCCGCCATAGCTCGAAGCAACCTGCTTCGTCCACGTGAAAGGGGTATCGCCTGCGATCGCCCAGCCTGCCGCATAGTGGCTATAGGTCATCGGGCCGCCGAGTTTGTCATAGTGCTTGAGGATGTCCTGAACACTCTCCTGAACGCCGTTGAAGTAAGTCATCTCGTTGAACAGCCCGTTCATGCCGCCTTCGGCACTGGCACCATTGTCGCCGACGATGTAGAACACCAGCGTGTTGTCGAGCTGCCCGGTCGCCTTGATGGCATCGACCAGACGGCCGATCTCGGTGTCGGCATATTCCCCGAAGCCGGCGAACACCTCCATCTGTCGTGCGAACAATTTCTTCTCGTCGGGGCTAAGGGATGCCCAGTCCTTGATGGCCTCGGGCTTGGGAGCAAGCTTCGTGTCCGGCGGGACAACGCCGAGCTTGATCTGGCGGGCGAGCGTCTCCTCCCGAAGCTTGTCCCAGCCCTGGTCGAACTTGCCCTTGTACTTGTCGATCCAGGTCTTCGGCACATGGTGCGGCGCATGAGTTGCACCTGGCGCGAAGTAGATGAAGAACGGCTTATCCGGCGTCAGCGATTTCTGGTATTGCATCCAGTCGATCGCCTTGTTGGTCATGTCTGTCATGAAATTATAGGTCGGGTCCTTCGACGGCTCGACCTGGGTCATCCCGTCATAGATCAGCGGCGCCCATTGGTTGGTCTCGCCGCCCATGAAACCGTAAAACTTGTCGAAGCCCTGGCGTGTCGGCCATCGGTCGGTCGGGCCCGATGGACTGACTTCCCAAGCCGCCGTTTCGTGATTTTTGCCGAAATGGGCGGTGCTGTAGCCGTTCAGCCTCAGCATTTCCGCGACGGTGGCGACGCTGTTGGGACGCTGCCCGGTTTGTCCGGGGAACGTGGTCGCCGTTTCCGCGATCGAGCCGAAATTGTTCATGTGATGGTTGCGACCGCTCAGCAGCGCTGCCCGGGTCGGCGAACAAAGCGCCGTCGTGTGAAACTGATTGTAGCGCAATCCGTTGTTGGCGAGTTGCTCGACGGTCGGCATGGCGATCGAACCGCCGAACGCGCTCGATTGCCCAAAGCCCATGTCGTCGATCAGGATGATCAGCACGTTGGGAGCTTTGGCGGGTGCTTTGATCTCGAAGCGTGGCGGCGGTGTTGCATTCCGCGCATCGAGCACTGTGCTGTGAGGGTACGTTGGCTCGGGTATCGGCAGCACGCTGCGGTCGGTCGGAAACACCGTGCCGGGCGAGCCCGCAGTCTGGGCACTTGCAGGCATCGCCAGAAGGGCCACGAACGATAGTGTCGCAATCGCAGGAGCTAATAGACGCTTCATGGTAACGACCTCGGTACGGAACGAACAGGATACAGGCCGATATTAACCTGTCTGGGCCATCTTTCGGCGCAACGCATGTATCGAGACTACAGAGTTTGGAACCCTGGTGGCGCAGAGGGCATGATCCAGATCAAGAACCAGCCTGGTCGATCGCAGCCACACGCTTCACCCGAACTCGGTACTACAACTCTTCGATCTCGCCCGGGCGCCATGTCTTGTCGAACCACGGCTGCAGCGGACCATAGAGGCGAAACAGAGTGTTCCAGCCTTTGCCGGGCACCGTCTGGATCCAATTGGACTCCTTGCCGGCCGGCGCCTTGGGTCCGAAATAGACATCGACCGAGCCGTCCGGGTTGGTTGCAAGTTTCGGGTCCTGACTGGTCGCCGCCGGCCAACGCTGGTCGGTTTGCAGCATCGATCGCGTCTGGTTGTCGTAGACGATCACCGACCAGAATTGCTTGACCGGAATGTTGGGAGGCAAATGGAGTCTGTAAGTCTTCCCGCCGTCGAGTGGTCGGCTCTTGCTGTCGACGAACGCCCCCATGTATTGCGAGCCTTCGCCGACCGTCTTCGAGTCCATCGCCGGGGTCACGCCGGTCGCGTAAAAGAAGAACGCCGAATATGCATCAAGGATGCGGGCACCGTTCTCCTCGAATTTGTAGCCGCCGAAGAACCCGGTGCGCCAGGCACTGTTGGGATAATAGTAGCTCTCCTTGATCCGGAGCCGACTGTTGATCGTCCGCGCCGTCGCGTCACCGACAAGCGCCGCCTCCGTCAGAATCGCCTTCATCCGCGCATCAGGCGCAAATGGCTTGCCCTTTTGAATGCCGACCGACGCGTACAGGCCGAGCGTGACCGGATCGACGGATTCCGTCGGCTCTTCCTGCACGACCTGGTCCAGATATTCCCAAAACGTGTAATCGGCCGGCGCCAGCGTGCTGAACGCCTTGCCGGACACGTGCACGAAGTTGAGTTTCGGCGGATTGGCGGCGTCCTTCAGGCGATAGATTCGCGTGTGCTTCTCGACCAGATCGACGCCCGGCTTCGGGTCGCCGTCCACGAGAAACGAGCGCCATGGGACCCACACGCTGAATGTCGCAGGCCTCACGATGAAGTAGCCTTCGGGAGGGTCGCCCTTGTAGCCGGGCGGCAGAAGCAGATACTTGCCACCCTGCCCCTTGTCAGGGCCGACAAATCCCAAGTCCGTCACATAATTGTACCACATATCGTCGATTGCGCCGAGCACCTTGGGCGGTACCTCGAGGACCAGCGGTCCGTCGCGCAGATCAAGCCAGAACCAGGTGTAGGGCGTATTGTTGTTGGGTGTCAGGAACAGCGACTTCGAATCCATCCGGTCCTGGAAGATCGGCACCGTGAGATTGATCGGTCCTATTCCGGCAATCCCCTTGCGATTGGCCAGTTGGCTCACCGGTGCCAGGGCCAGAAGGTAGGCTTGAACGGCGCGCTGGAAATCCAGGTTGTCGTACAGCTTCTCGACCGTGGCATCGTCGGGAAAGCCATCGAAGAACTTCAACGTCCCGAGTCGCGTATCCACTTTGTCGGGAATAGCGATGCCCGAAGGGATGGGCGTTTGCATCTTGTACTGCTGCGCATCCACCGATTGCGATGCGCTCGCAATCAGCAGGATCGTTGCGAGGTATAGCCGAGTGGACTTCATGACATTTCGCCTATTCATGGTGGTCGCGGGGACGATGGTCGACGGGCACAATCGAACGACGCGCCCGAATTGAGGACTGATCGCAGCGCATTGCCCGTCAGCGACGACCGACGCGGTTGACGGGACCACCACGATTGGCGGGCGTTCCGGGACGTACGCCGACCCCGGCCGCGCCGACCCCGGGCGTCACGACGGCCCGCGCCGCAGGCCTTGGACGCAGCACTACTCCTGGCCTGACCACACAGCCCGCCGGATAGCCGACATATTGGCAATACACAGCGGCAGCGGCCGGCTCGGTCGCCACGGCCGCAAAGCCGACGACCAGCAACGACGATAGCGTGAGCGAACGTTTCATGCCGATTTCCTCGTCTGCAGGTGGTGGACCCTCGCCTTCGAAGACGACAGCCGACCCTGGTTTCTCAGAACCACGTCTGTCAGCGACAAACGGTTACGATACGCCCGTAGACGTCGACCGCCTGGGTACAGACGGGGGAGACCACCACCGACCCACCATAGACTGCCGCAGTCCCCACCACGGCCCGACGGGTCGTACGCCGCGCAACTCCAGCATAACTCATGGGAGTCAGCGGTCGGCCGATCCTCGCCTCGGCGGACGAGAGCAGCGAAGACGACGACTGCAGTGGAGACGTGCCATTCCACATCATCGCTGCGGTGCAGACACCCAATGACAGAGAGATGTGAAACAGGATCTTTGAAGTCCGGATCATTTCTCTGCTCCCGCCTTGATGCTGCCCTGCGGCACCTCGTCGATATCCGCCAGATCACCGATTGCAATCTTCTTGGCGGATGGATCGGGCTTGAACGTGAACGCGTCGGCAGTCACGTCTGATTTCCACTCCTTGATGCGCAGCGTATATTGCGGCGCCTCACCCACACCCTTGCTGGTGATCACATATTTCCGTGGAATCGGCCGCGCGCCGGATTCGATCCAGATTTGCCAGTCGGTTTCAGTGTTGCGGAATGCCAGATGATCGCATTCGACGCCGTCGATGACACCTTTGCCGATCACGCTGGCTTCGATGACATCGGCCATCAGGCTTTCGAAGACATTGGCAACCAGGAGATCGGCGCCGGGAGCCGCTACGCGGTGCTTTTCGCGGAGGCCATCAATCAATTCATCGATCGTACCGTTCGCCTCGATTTGGGCGTAGTCGTTGAAATCCTTGTTGTTCACGGTCGCCGTCTTGCCGTCGAACACCAGCTCGACATCCCGGTATCCGCCCGTTCGGGTCGCGCGAAGCTTGTCGGGACGGCTCAGCTGCACCTGACCAGAGCTGGTAAACTGGATTTTTTGCAGCTTCGATGTGATCACTTCGACATCTGAGTCGAATTTGATCGCGAGGGTCTTCTGGCTGCCGACATAGTCCGACATCGCCTTGAGCAGCGTTGCAGCGTCGACAGGTTGAGCGCTCGCTGATCCGGCGAACGCAACGCTCCCGACCAATGATGCACCGATTAAGATGCAAGCTCGTCGCAATAAATGGCGTGGCGTCATCATCGTATTCCCCCACCCGATACGTCAGTACTAGTGACTAATATCGCCGCCTGCCGCGACTAATCGACGACGACCGGCTGCAACAGTAGGGCGAAACAGACGCTCGAACTATCCGTTTTCTGCAAAAGACGACCTGACTCTCCATTTTGGAGATGATAAAGCCATGATGCCGCAGTGCCATCGTCGACCGGAGAGATTCTCCATGTTGCGCGACCTGCCTGTTCCGTTCGCTCGCATCGATAACACGTTCGACGATGTGGATGCCATGGCCGCGAGCCCGATCGCATGGAATCAGCACTACGAGCAAATTGGCCGAGGTCGCTTCCAAGGCCGGTTGACGCAGTTCGTCTTCGACCAGTTCCAGTTCGCTCGCGTTTCATATTCATTAGGTGTGCTTCAGCGCGGCTGCGCGCCTGACGACGCATGGGCTTTCGGGTTGCCTCTCTCTGCTCAAGGCTCATTGCATGTTCGCCGGAGGCCGGTTGCTCAGGGAGAGTTGATTGCTGCGACATCTCAGGATGATGTCGGTTTCGCGACCACGGGATCCGCCGATATCATCGTTGCGGTGCTGCCAGCACAAGCGATTGAGCACTGGATGCATGTGCGTCGTGGCGCTGACGACTTCAACGTCCACCTACCGTCGCCGCGCTGGCACGTACCGACCGAGGAATTGAGCCGTCGTACGCATGCGCTATCGGCTCTGCTCGAGGAACTCGCCACCCACGCCGAGATGGAGCTGCGCGGCGCAGCGCCGCAGCTTCAGGAACGCATCTTTCAGATCATACTCGGCATGATCCCGTCGGCCGAAATCATCGAGCCGTTGCACAACCGCGCTCGCATTGCGCGACAACTGCTCGCAATTTTGAATGAGAGACTGGACGATCCACCAACGATCACCGACCTCTGCGTAGCAGTCAGTGCGAAAGAGCGCACACTCCATCTGAGCTGTATGGAAGCGTTTGGCTGGTCACCGATGGCACTGATGACGGATTTGAGACTCAACGCCACTCGCCGTGCCCTGCTGCGGCCTGACGGAGCCACGAGCGTGACCAGCGTTGCGGAAAGATACTCCTTTACCCATCTGGGACGGTTTTCGAATATCTACAGACGCAAATTCGGAGAACTGCCATCCGTCACTCTTTTGAGAGCGCGAGCCTGTTGATTGCATTGCTATTTGCAATCTCAGAAGCGGATTGAATCAAACAATTACATCTTCCGTTCCCCTGACTGAGCACTACCGCCGGGTGTGGTTGCCATCGTCGCCAAACCACAGCACCGCAGATACAGAGTACGTCACAGCGACTAGATCGCATGCCCTACAAGCGCGCCGATACCGGCGCTGGCAGCCATCGCGATGGCACCCCAAAAAGTGACTCGTAGCGTTGGCTTCACAATGCCTGCGCCGCCAATGCGTGCGCTGACGGCACCTAGCAACGCCAGGCAAAATAGAGAACCGCCAGACACGATGAGGGCCGTTGAACCCGAAGGTGCAAGCAGCACGATGCCGATCGGCAAAGCTGCGCCGACCGAAAACGTTAGAGCCGACGTCAATGCCGCCTGCACCGGCCGGGCGACGACATGGGGCGATAGCCCCAATTCATCTCTTGCATGCGCAGCAAATGCGTCCTTCGCCGTCAATTGCTCGGCAACTTTTCGCGCCAAGGCGAACTCGACGCCGCGATCAACGTAGATTTGTGTCAACTCGTCTAACTCAGACTCGGGTGTTTCAGCGAGCTCCTTGCGCTCTCGGGCCAGATCAGCCTGTTCGGTATCGGCCTGAGAGCTTACGGACACATATTCCCCGGCGGCCATGGACATGGCTCCGGCGACAAGCCCGGCGACTCCTGCCACCAGGACTTCGCTAGAGGCGGTAGCGGCTGCGGCAACACCGACAACCAGACTGGCAGTCGAAATAATTCCGTCATTTGCACCCAGCACTGCGGCGCGAAGCCAGCCGATCCGTTCGATGAGATGAGATTCACGGTGGATCGGATGCATAATCGACTCTTCCTAAGGACTAAGATTGCTCGAGATTGACGTCGCACCGTTCCCAATCATAGTCCTCGAAAGTACCCCGTTCCGGTGCGCTGTGATAGGCCTTATGCGACGACAATCATCTTCCGGTCTGGGATCATCGTCGCTTCGCATCGGTCTTGGCACGGAACGGAAACATCCGATATAGCACCGACTCTCGGAACATAAATCGATGTAGTAGAGCCGCAGCGGTGTGAACTCCGACCAAGCATAACAATACAATGGCCAGAGCCTCGTGAACCTCCTCGAGCGAATGTGCGAATGCGCGATTCGTCGATACCAGTGGCGGCAGGGTAAACAAACCGAACACTTCGATCGCGCGCCCCTTTGCCGCCATCATCAGCAAGCCTGTTATCGGTATTGCAAAGAGCACGAGGTACAGTCCCACGTGCACCACCTTGGCGCCGAGGCGCAGCAGTTGAGGTCCAGGCGCCGACTGTAGCGGCGGTACCGCCAAGCGCCAAGTCAGCCGGATTGTGGTCAACGCGAATAATATCACGCCGATCGAAGCATGCAGATTGAGGAGCTGTACCTTCTCTGGGCCGCGTGGCATTTCCTCCATGACGAGACCGGCCACGAAGGCAATCACGACGATTAGCAGCGTCAGCCAATGGATCGATTGCGTGCAAAGATCGTAGCGGTCTTCAGTCGGTGGCGAAGCGATCTCGACCGCGTTCGTGTAAGTCATTGGGTGCACACCTCGGTTGAAGGTGCTTCATGATCACACGGCGGCCCTGACCAGTCGCTGACACACCCTCTCTCAGGAACTTATCCTGACCTTTCTTGCCATTCATTCGCAAGCTGTTTCGAGAGGTGTCGCTTCTCGTCTTGCTTCGATGCCGATAGTCTGCTCGCTATCGCAACCAATTTGCTGGGAGAGCTTCCATCATCGATCCCATTGTTCTCAACCTGGCTGTTGCCCTCGGAGTCGGTCTGCTGATCGGGACGGAGCGGGAGCGTCGCAAAGGCGTTGGTCCGTTACGCTCGCCAGCTGGAATTCGGACGTTCGCAGTTGCCTCGATTGTTGGTGCGATAAGCTTCATCGTCGGCGGCGTCACGCTGTTTGCCATTGTGACCGCTGGTGTCGTGCTTTTGGTTACGGCCGCCTACTGGCGTGTGCACGAGGACGATCCTGGACTGACAACGGAATTGGCCTTGATTGCAACCGTCCTGCTTGGCGGGCTGTCGATGCAGAAGCCAGAAGTTGCCGGCGGCATTGCTGTGGTACTGACCATATTGCTGACAGTGAAATCATGGCTTCATCGATTCGTTCGGACCTTGCTCACCGAAGACGAACTTGAGGATGCCTTGATCTTTGCAGCGGCTTCGCTTGTCATCCTGCCGCTTGTGCCAGACCGTGCGATGGGACCTTATGGGGCGCTCAATCCGCACGCCATCTGGATCATCGTCGTCCTCATCATGGCGATCAGCGCCGGAGGCTACCTCGCAGTCCGTCTCCTCGGGGCGCGTTTCGGATTGCCGATCGCAGGGCTGGCATCCGGCTTTATCTCGAGCACGGCCACGATTGGTGCCATGGGAGCGCTGGCCGCCAAGTCCAGAGAGGCTCTCCCGGCCGCGGTTGCAGGCGCGGTGTTATCGACAATAGCGACGATTGTTCAGATGACGGTCGTTCTGGCCGCGACCAGCATTGCCACGCTGCAATCCCTTGCCGTCCCGCTACTCTGCGCAGGCCTCGCCGCCACTGCCTACGGCAGCACATTCACGATCCTGGCATTGCGGCAACGGGTGGCCGGAGCTCCTCAACAAGGCCGCGCATTCAGCATCTCGACTGCATTGGTGTTCGCCTCCATGCTGGCTTGCATCCTGGTCGCCTCCGCAGCACTTCAGGATATTTTCGGCGAAAAAGGCACCTTCATCGCAGCAGCTCTCGCCGGCTTTGCGGATACGCATTCCGCCGCAATTTCAATTGCCACGTTGGTGTCGTCGGGAAGAATCACGCCGGATGGTGCGATCCTTCCGATTTTGGCGGGACTTACGACCAACACGGTGAGCAAGATGATATTCGCGGCTATCAGCGGCGGATCGGCATTCGCTATTCGGGTGATCCCGGGACTGATCGTCGTCGCCCTTGCGGCATGGGCAGGCACACTCCTCGGCGTTAACCTGATCTAAGGCGCCCGGCAGCTCTGGCGAGAGTTTCGTGGTCACATAATAACGTCGATGACGAGAAGCAGAAGGCTGGATAGCAAGCCTGCGAACGGCACCCACCGCGGACAGATGAACGCACCTTCCGGCGGATTGTCATGTCTGTGCTTGATCCAGATGAGCGCGAGATTGACGATCGCAAAGATCATCAATGTGAAGCGCGCAGTCAACGCGGCCAGTCCCGCGAGCGGAACCGCTAGCGCGAGCGCAAGAATGGCGAAAATGCCGATCGCCGTCGCAAGTAACGGCGTATGCGTCAGCGGATTCAGCCACGTCAGGACCTTCGGCAAATTGCCTTGATCCGCCAAGCCGTAGATCACCCGGGCGATCATGATCATATGCACGATGATGCCGTTGAGAGTTGCCACAATAGCGATGGCTCCCATCGTCACCAGTGGCAAACCGGTCAGCCGCTCGAACACGAGTGCCAGCGGTGCCGACGATTCCGCCAGTTCCTTCGGAGGCACCGCGGTTACCGCAATCCATACGACCAGCGCGTAGATCAGCGCTGTCAGGCCGAGCGTCAGAAACAGCGCGCGTGGCAGGGTCCGGTTCGGGTCCTTCATCTCTTCCGCAACATTGACGAGATGCTCGAAGCCGATAAAGGAAAACACCGCGATAAGTGCGGTTCCGCCAAGGCCTATCCATGCGCTCGCGTCGGCGGCGGACGGCCAGATTTCCGGCAATCGGGTGACGACGGTTGTCCCCTGCCCGAAGCCAGCGATGATGATCAGCACCAGCCCGCCGATCTCGATCAGTGTCATGATTCCGGCAAAGCTGACAGACTGTACCGTGGCGAGACACGCCACTACACCCATGATCAACACCACCCCAGTGATGATCCATGGCGCCTGAAACGGTAAGAACACCGCAACGTAACCAGCGCTGCCGACGCTGATCGTGGCGGCAGAAATCGTCGCCGTGGCGACCACGAGAAGCCCGACAAGAAGGCTGAGCCATTCAGATCCGAAAGCAGCTTTGACATAGGCCGCCTCACTGGCGCTGACGGGCATCCGTGTTCCCAATTCGGCGAACGATGCTGCACTGAAGCCCATTACAACCGCGGCACCCATGAACGCCAGCGGGGCATGCATGCCGCTACGCCCAGCGGCAATCCCAACCAAAACGTAGATTCCGGCACCAATGGTGACGCCAAGTCCGTACAAAACCGCATGCGTTAACGTCAGGGAACGGACCAATCGCGCCTGCGACTCCGCAATTTTCAGGGACATGCCAAGGTCTTTCTCGCCACCAATCAGAAGGCAACATCGCAACACTAAAGGACACTCGCTGGCTCAGGATTGGATCGGCTGCCGACGAGCAGCTGAAATTCAGCGCATGTCGAACAATTCCTGATGGAAACGCGATGTCGGCAGTCCTTGCGCGACCATTGCGAGACGCATCGAATCTCCAAAGCCGCTTGGGCCGCAGAACCAGACATCCGCTCGCTTCCATTCGGGCACCATGGCGGCGAGCGTCTCAATTGTAAGGCGGTCATTTTTCGATCCATCGACCAAATGGAAGGCTACTCCGGTTTGTTGAGCCAGTTGCCGGATCGGAGCCATGAAGCCGTTATCTGGCGTACTGGTCGCATAGAACAGATCGATTGGACCGGTCCGGCTGAATCGGAGGAGTTGCTTCAGCCGAGCGATGAAGGGTGTGATGCCGACTCCGCCACCGATCCAGATCTGACGGTCGCCGTCGCCCTGAAAATTGAACCTACCATAAGGACCTTCAACCACCACGCCCTGCCCGACATGCAGGCTGCCCGCCAGCGTCCGCGTGTAGTCGCCTAGGCCTTTGATCGAAAATTTCAGCAGCCCGTCGTCGAGCCACGCGGACGTAATGGTGAAGGGATGCGCTGCCTCGGCATCGTCGAAATCCACGAAAGCAAACTGTCCGGCCTCATGTCCACGCCAGGCCGTCTCCAGCCTGACGCCTACGTCCAGCACCTGATTTTCATCGTAGAGCGAAAGTGTCGCAATCTGCCCCGCGGCCTTTCGTGAATAGCCAATCCGTCGAAACAGCGAGATCAGCGCGGCAGTCGTTCCGGTGAGCAATAAAAATGCAAGCACTGGACCGAGCGGTTTGGTCCAGTAACTTCGGTCGATCAGGATGAAAGCGTGAAACACCAGAACCAGATAGACGGCGGGCATCAGCCGATGCGTCATGTAGAAGTACTTGTAAGGAAACCGTTTCCACAGCGCGATCGCCGCTAGTGCGAGCAGAGCATAAAGTGCCCATTCGCCGATTTCAGCGGCCGGATGCTTGAGATCACGAAACAGGTTGAAGCCGGTTTCAAGCTCCTGCGCATGCGCTGGCTTCGGCGGGATCGCGAACAGGCCGATTTCGCTGATCAACGACGGTCCCTTTCGCAGCACCCAATGCATGATCGCGCATCCCAGCACTGAAATGCCGAGCCATTTGTGCAGGCGATAGAATTTGTCGAGACCACCCAGCGGCGTTTCGAACCAAACCGGCCGGGCTGTCAGAATGACGCCGATCGACATCAGGCCGAGCGCCAGCACGCCGCTGCCGTAAACAAGCGTGGTGCGCGTCGCCCAGAACCCCTGGTCGAAAGCACCGGGCGGAAGGCTGAGAAGCCACAAGCCTTAGCAGCCCGCCGACTGCCACTGCAAACGCGGTCGTCAATCGTTTAAACTGCATCGTTCGCCCTCGATCGGGTTGGTGGAAAGGACGAATAGCGGGCCGCCAGAAAGGAAGCCCACTATTGCGAAGTCGCTAGTGAGAAGTCCTGCTCTCAATCGGAGCGGCGATCACGCGACCGATGAAACAACGCTTCTCCGAACCTCTGCTTCTGCTGATCGTTGAGGGATGCATAGAGAGGCTGGGACGCATCGGCGAGCTTCTTCAGATCGTTGCCACGCTCGATCCAGTCGTCGCCATCCTTGCGCATTTGCTCGATCAGATCGGCGCTGCCCGCCTGGTTTGCGCGTGCAATCCGCCAGGATTGTCGGTGCTCGTCGTGCTTCTTCCAGACGTTGACCAGTTCGGCCTGGACACCCGACCAATTCTTGTCCTGCTCCGGCGTGAGCCTCAGGTCCGCCTTGAGCTGGGCGGCACGGGCCGCCGCCCGATCGGTGAGCTGGCTCGCGGTCAATTCCACACGGTCGGATCGATCCCGCGCCATTGCGGGCCCAATTGCCGCCGACCCGATCAACACAGCAGCGGTCGCCAGGGATGTGATGGTTCTTCGCATGGTGCAGTCCTCTTTTGGAGTTCAGTTCGTGCGTTCTTATTTTTCCGAGCAACAGCAAGATCATCAGAATGACGACCACAAGGCCGAGACCGCCGCCGAGTATTCAGTGCCGTAGAAGGGCCCGCCCCCTTCGCCGCTGAATCCCCCCAGCAGCGCGATGGCGAAGATGATGAGAATGATTAATCCGAGTGACATGACAGACTCCTGTCAGGCATCATTCCGACAAAAGTCGGCAAGCCGGAAAGCGAGCTATCGATCAGTATTTCGGGAGTGACACGACGCGGCTCGCACGCCGTGCTCGTCGAGACTTAGTCATCGATGGTGTTGAGGATTGACCGCTCAGCAAGCAAGACCGTCACTTGCGACAATTTGCTTGGAACTCGATAGTTCCATTCTGGAACAACGAAATCACCGGGGGCGGACTTGTTGCGAGAAGGTCTCAAAACCAAGCCGCAATTGGCGAGCTCTGCACCAAGTTACGCGAGGCGCTATCCGTCATGACACCAACTTTATCGCTTATTCGAGCGGAAGCACTTCACCGTGGGCCGCTCAAATGTCGCCCGATATCAGCAACGCTATCGCGTCCGTAATCGAGCGTTCGTCATAAGGCTTGGAAAAGAACCGGCTCCCGGTCGGCAGGCTGCTCTTTTCGAGAATGGCCTCGCCGGAGGCGACGATCAGTTTAACAGGTGGCCATCGATCGTGGATGTAGTGCGACAGTTTGATGCCGTCCATCGTCCCCGGCATCCGCACATCGGTAAATACGATATCAACGTCATTTCGCGCTTCAAGGATACGGATCGCCCCCTCCGCATCGTTCGCCTCCAGAGCTTCGTACCCGGCTGACAGCACGAGATCTACAGCTCCCATCCGAATGATCGTGCTGTCTTCGACTATCAAGACAACTGCCTTGCCATTGTTCATAAGGGACTCGGTTTGCTAAGCGGTGCATTAAGTGCGGAGATTCGACGGCGCATAGCTGCTAAGTCTGCGAAACGACGTCTTGGCTATCGGAATTCTCCCGATGGCTGATTGTGACGATCGTGCCGGGATTTGCGTCAACCGACGTAACCGTCCCCATCAGGTTCTTGGCGAGAGCCTCAACAATGCCGGTACCCAGGCCTGCCTTTGGCGTATCCCCGCCGAAAGGCATGCCGACGCCGTTATCTGAGACCGAAAGAGTCCAGTCGTTGCCGGACGAGTGATAGTCGATTACGATTTGACCTGTAGGTTGATCCGGAAATGCGCGCTTGAGGGCATTGATCACCAGTTCGGTGACGATAAGGCCGAGACTAACGGATACGCCCGCGCTCACCGTGGTTTCGTCGGCTCTCACCAGAATGGAGAGGCGGTCCGGATCATCGATCATGGACGCCCCCAGGCTCTGGGAGAGTTGCGAAAAGTTGGTCCGGAGTTCGACGGTTTCTCCACTGGCGGTGGAGAGCAGCGATTGACATGACCCGATTGTGGGCATTGCGCAGATGACCACGCGCTTCTTCGGACTGACCCAGACGCGCGCTCTGCATCAGCACGCTGGCAATGATCTGAAGGCTGTTCGCAACCTGGTGCTGCACTTCTTGCAGCAGGATTGCTTTCTCGCGAATGAGATCGTCTTTAAGCCGAGCCGCGGCTCGCTCGTCGGTCACATCGGTAACCGCCATCAGCAGCCGGACGTGATCCTTGTCTCCGTCATCAATCGTTCGAGCGTTGATGACAGGTTCCGAGCTTGCCGATGCGGCCTCTGAAGGTCGATTTCATAGGCTTCGATCTGAGCGCTTCCCGACGCTGTCGCCTTCAGCAGAGAAGCGAGCTTGGGCATCGCCCACTCACCGTGTCCAATTTCGCTGAGACATTTGCCGGTCACCGTCGCAGGATCGATCTCGAATGCCCGGCAGAACGACGCGCTTGCTGCGATGACTCGCTGCTCCTCCGAGAGGAACAGCAGCGGTTCGTGCGATGACACCACAACGGCAAGTGTGCTCGCTGCCTCGAAATGTTCGGTCGGGGTCGTAAGAATGTTTGGCCCTCAGGGGCCGGAGACTCGCGATGCGAATCATAGCTCGGCGAGAGCGCCGCCTTTCTCACTTGAAGGTTGACGCCCTATAGTACCCTATCATATGGGATGCAGAACAGCATCACGCTATGTAGCGACCTTAGGATCTTGGGCCTCTGGCGTCCGGTCCATGCGCGCAATCAGAATTCATTCCGATTCTCATTTGCGGATAACTCCGCCTGGATAGGCTTGAGCGGCTATGGTTCACGCGCCGCCTACGCCGCCGATACCCCGCGCTCCCGCGGCCTTTGCCATTTCAGGAGACGACACCAATCATCTGATTTTTGGCCACTCCCAGTACGGCCTTCTGTTGCCCCGCTTTCATGGCCTCCAAGGCAGTCCTTCCGCCGAGTTCGGCGTGTTCAGTCTTCAGAAACCGATAGACCGACCAAGGCTGCTTTCCGAGAATTTCGAATAGTTCGGATAAACCAGGCAATGGCATCCCAGACTCAGTGACTTGCCAACTCGGATATCTCACACCGCGAGTCGCCCCTTGTAGCCCGAGTATCTCTCCCCGCCCTCGCCTGACGTTTACTGTCTCGTGCGAAGCCCCAATGAGAGACCCGAAGGCGCCAGCGGTTAACATGTCCTCGCCTTTTAGAATTTCGGCGATCTTGATCGTTCCTCGCTCTCGGGCGGATTTCAGCGAAGTTTCCAGCGACGAGACATTTGGTGGAGCAATGGTGACGGGAGTTCCGATCGCTTTCGCGCTGCCATCTGGCAACACCTCCACAGTGAAGCGAACAGGTTGCCCGACCTTTTTGGCTTTCTTCGCTCCAGCTGAGTACCATTTAAAAAACTCGAGGCTCACACGCTTCTCGATCGATCTCGGGTTCGTTTTCGCCGAGGTCTTCGGCTTCTTTCCAAGCGCGACAACCCGGACGGCCTCTTTTCCCCGCCCCGAATTCACGAGCTTCTTGCTGCGCTTCTTTGATGCGCCCGCCCCTCGATTTCGCTTCCTCGTCTGTGCCACGGCGAGCCTCCGCCGGACAGCATGACGTCAAACGTCAACATTGTCCAATTCATCAAGTCCATCAGGTTGTTCGCCTACAGAGTCTGCCAGTCCGGGAGGACCGACGCAAGATTCAGTCGCCGAAGCGCCTGGTCGTCATGGCTGTCCGGGAACGTCGCCTGACTGGGCAGACGTTGACCCGAGTGACGCCGAGCGAGAATGCCGACTGTGCATGGGACATGGTCCGGGCGCACGTCAGCCGCAAGGCTCACGTCTATGTTGACGAGCACCTGGCCTATGACGAAATCTGCGGCCTTAATTCGCTCACCCGGGTAAACCATTCGGAGGCCTACCAGCATGGCTTTGGCGTGTCGACTAACATCATCGAGAGCTTCTTCTCTCGTGTCCGGCGTTCGTATCGCGGGATTCATCATCGGTTCTCGATGAAGTACCTCGACTGGTACGCCGCCGAACTAGCTTGGCGTGAAGATCGCCGGCGTGTTGGCAATGGAGGACACGTTCTCGATATGCTGAAGCGCACCTTGGCCCATCCGACGTCGCGCAATCTCTGCGGGTACTGGCAAGGAAACAAGCCGGACGATCTTGTGTGGACGAGTTAGGCAGCAACTCTCCAGAGAAATGCTCGGCCGTCCCCTTTAATCTGTTCAACCCGATTACGCTTCGCGAGTCCCGACAAGGAGATCGCGACTCTGTTGGCGAGCTCAGGCAATCGCGGGTCATCCTCTGGAATGACCTTCTGCAGAGCTACGCGGATCGCGCATTCATGAGAGGAAATTCGCGTTTGCGCCAGACGTAGGGTGTTGAGGATTCGGGCGGAAAGGTTTTCGTTGGCGAACAATCCGCCGAGGCACTGCCCGCCCTTCCTACCACGTTGAGCGGCAGCCTTCCGAGGCGAATGTCCCGGCTCGTAAATCTGAATAACTTTATCGACGGCCGCAATCTGCCTGTCGAGGCCTGCGTCCACGAAGCTGGTCATGCGATCGTTGGCCACTGCCTAGCAAACGAGGCTGGAAGTCGATTGCTCCAATGTCAGGTGTTCCGGGAAGTGGGAATGGATGGCTCAGGCGGCAGAACGATCATGCGGCAGATCCCGGGGCGAAACCTCGGAAAGGCAGCTTACACGGCTCAAATTACAATCCTCCTTGCTGGCATCGCAGCTGAGGAGATCGTCTTCGGCGATCATGCCGATGGTGCTGGCGGCTCCGACGATTCCGATCTCCGACAAGCAACACTCATCGCGGCGACGATGGAGGTGTCGCTCGGTCTCGGCAGCAGTCTGATTTACCTCTGCTCCAGACGACCGGATGGCGTTCTGGCGCGGCTACGAGCCGACCCGATGCTGCGACAGCTTGTCGAGCAGACATTGGATGAGTGCTTTCAGCGAGCAAGAAGCATTATCGCAGAACGCGCAGCCGCCTTCGAACGACTTGTCCAAATTCTGTTGGTATCAAGCCACCTTCCAGCGGAGATCATCGAACGCGAAATCAATGCACCTCGAGGATAAGAACATTCTCCTCAAACCGTGAATTGCCCAGTAACTCTACGGAAATCAGTTTTTGAACTCCGATCATGCGGATCTAGATCGATGAATTCAGCACTGCTAAGTGGGCTGCGTTCTTGCTCTTCAAAGGACTCAATCCTTGAAGGGTCGTCTTTGTCCTACTTTAGAAGACTAACCGATGGCTGTTCTGTCGGTCACAACCGAAGGAGAAAGTTGATGCAAGCAATCGTCCGCGCATCCTCCTCCTTCACTATGTCCACCCCCCTCCTCATAGCCTCAGCGATATAGCCGTCGAACCACGGCTGAAATCGTTGACGATCGCTGGCTCCCTCAGCGGTCGAGAAAATACTCGACGCACATTGCGGCGAGGTGAGGAGTTGCGTGTCATGAACTACAACGAGCAATTTCAACATCCGTACGATCCGTCTGATCCCAATCGCTCTTCCGCCGGCGGCCGCCGCAACGCGTCGGATCTTCACGTGAGTGACGTCTCCAGGGGCTTGCACATAACGGGCTAACCAACCGGCGCAAGCGATCTGGGAACGAAGATGACGTCGAACGTGAGGATGAAAGCCGAAATGTCGTCGGCAATCATCCAGCTGAAGAAGCTCCCCGTCTCGAAGTTCGGCGCCGGCCGCCCGCATCGCCCGATGAAGAACTCGAATGGGATCTGCCGTGCGCAGAAGATCCCGATGATGACCCCGAGGGGACTCCGCCGTCCGAAGAGGACGATCTTGAGCCAAGCCTGGCTAAAGCAAAGAAGCGTGGTCGCCGTGTGGGCACCCGGCCGGGCGCAATTCGCAGCGGGCAGGAAGACCACTATGTCGGAGAGACACCGATGATGTGTTTAGAGAACAAGCTCGTCGGGGCGCGCTCCTTGCTCGCTCTCGATTTCCTGACGGTGATCGATGCCTTCACGCGCAATGTCACCGACGTCATCGACGGACCTCCTCCTCTGTCCTTTGACGTGCGCGGCGAAGCGACGGTGCAGCGGATCGACTACGCGATCTTCCATCAGGATGGGCAGCGCGATCTTGTTCTGGTGAGAACCCTCTCCTGGCTGTCGTATCGCGTAAGAAAACTGAGTGTAACGCCCAGAGATTTCATTGATGCGATGTCGTCGGCAGCCCGCCGCATTGGTTTTGGATTCCGCTTCGTAGCCGAGAACGATATTCGGATTCAGCCGCGCCTTTCGAACGCAAGGATGCTTCGGCGACACCTCGTCGGATATGCCGAGAACGTCCAAAAGCTCTTGGCAATCGAAGCATTGGCGCAGCTTCCTGAGGAATCGTCGATCGCCGCCTTGCAGGAGCAAGTTGGCAGCCGCCTCGATGCATTCGCCCTCGCCCTCCAGCTCGACTGGCTCGGACACATCAGAGTGGATCGTCGCACCGCGTTCAGCCGTCACTCCACATTCGTGAAGACCTAATTCCACCTGCGTCAGGAGGAATGCAAATGAACCTTGCGCACGTTCCCGTTCAAATCCGTACCGGAGCCACTATCCGCATCGACACTCGCCGCTATCTCGTCGGTCCGCCTGGAGACCAGGTTCGTGTATTTACCGATAAGGAGTCCGGCACCGAGAAGGCTTTAGCAAACACTGCAATTCTTCACATGATGCGTTCGGGCCGGATCACGACCGACGCTGCCTTTCGTGCTCTCCCCCCGGTCGTCCAAGACAATCTGCAGGTGGACTGGGGCGCATTCTCCGATGTCGAACGGTTGTCGGCGGAACGAAAGTATCCCTTCGTCAAAGCTATCGATGACCTCCCCGCACCATTTCGAGACAAACGGAAGCATGTCTTGCCTGTCATCGAGCGCGTCCTCGGTGAAGCAACAGACGATTTGCGTCCGCACAGGGACGTCACCTTCCGTACCGCTCGGGAATGGTACCTGCGCTGGCTGGTAGCTGGGCGGGACATTCGCGCTCTGGTCGACAATCACCGAAAGAAGGGCAATCGGACACCTCGTCTGGAGGAATGGCACAAACAGGAGATCATGAAAGGCATCGATGAGGTCTATCGAAACGAAATCGCTGGTTCGAAAGCCGATGCCCGCGCAGCGGCCGCTCGCCACATTTTGCTTCGCGCGGACCGCGACGGCCTTGGTCTTCCGACGCTTGGCGCCAAGGAGGTGATCGGAAAGCATTTGGTCTCGCGAATGATCAACAAGATGGAAGTCTACGATCTGACCGTCGCGAGACATGGCAAAAGACAAGCGGACTTTCTGATGAAAGCGGTTCGAGCGGGACCTGCCTGCAGCATGCCGCTCGAAGAAGCGGAGGTTGATCACACGCCACTTGACCTAATTGTCGTAGACAAAAATGGCCTCGTCCTCGGTCGCCCGTGGCTCACGGTCATCATCGATCGTTGGTCACGAATGATCCTTGGCCTGTCACTCAGCTTCACGCCGCCTTCCTGGGTTAGCGTCATGGAAGCGCTCAGGGTGGCAGTCCAGCCCAAAGAAGGCCTGCTCGCGAAGGTCAGTGAAGCGGCTGGCCGAGATGTCACCTTCCGCTTTCCTTGGCCGTGCTACGGCCCGATGACGCGGCTATTCTGCGATAATGGCGCTGAGTTTCGCTCGACGTCCATGAGGCAGACCGAACGCGCGTTGAATATGCAGATCGTCGATCTGCCGAGAGCAGCGGGATGGCTCAAAGGGCGCGTCGAGCGCTGGTTTAGGACACACAACCAGGGCATCATTCACAAGCTGCCGGGCACGACCAAGTCGAACCCTCGAGACCGCGGAACCTACAAGTCCGAAAAGCACGCGGTCCTTACTCTCGAAGACGCAAATTGGATCATCGCGAAATGGATCGTGGATGTCTACCACACGACCAAACACTCCGAGATTGGGGAGCCCCCGCTGGACCGATGGACGAGAGGCATTATCGAGGTTGGAGAGCGCCCTGCTCCGCCTGAGGAACTCCTTGTTCCGCTGACCGGTCTCGTAATCGACCGCCACCTAAGATCTCCCGGTATTGAGTTCGAAGGCCTGCGATGGAATTCCAATGCCTTCTCGGGGCTCCGGAATAGGCTTGCCGGAAATAGCGCTGTGACTGTCCGGATCGACCCACTGGATTTAAGGACGGCGTACATTCTCGATCCTACCGCCTTGGACGCGAAAGCGAAATGGGTGGAAGGCTATCTTCAAGCAGATGAAGATGTCGCAAAGCTGACACTCTATCAATATCGGGTTCTGAAGAAGGCGCGTCAGAATGCAGACGACGAGTGCTTCGATCCGAAAAAGGCTTTAGCTCGGGCGAAATCGAGCCAAGAGATCATCGATCTCATCGACGAACGCAGCCCCCGCAAGAAATTGCCGAAAAAAGCGGTCCGCTTCCTGACCGATGGTCGCAATCCTTCCGAGCATCTCCGTGGCGAGCGCCTTTGTTCGGATGAAAGCGAACGGGAGTTGGGCTCCTACGATCCAGATAGCGCTCTGATGTCACCGCCACCCGACGAGCGGGGCCCCTACCGTGATCGTACTCCGGCCGTCGAAGCCCCACATGCGCAGGCGCCTCTCCCACCGGAGGTCGATCTTGACGCCTTCGCAGCCAGTGCAGACGCAGAATGCGAGCCGAAGCGCGATGTAACACCTGATCAATCACCGCCGATCTTAGTTGTGAAGCGGCGCTCTCTTGACTAATTGACGGAGTCACAAATGCAGTGGAGTACTCGCTCTGTAGAAGAGCGCCGAAAGCATATCGGCAGTTTTGTTGCCGTCACGCCGACGATGAAGCGAGCGACGGATGTTTTCCGTCGTTGTTACCGCGAGCACCACGAAGATCCACAGGCGAGCTGCTCGTTCGTTGTCGGCGAAACCGGTGTCGGGAAGACGACCGCTGCGAACGACTTCATGGAGGAAATCCGCGAAGAATATCGCGGCATGCTCAAAGACGGCATCGACGTCCAGACGATCGATCCTAAAACCTATCCGACGAACATGAGCGTGACATTTCAGGAGCCAGGCCGCGGTCTCGTTCGCCCGGTTCTTAAGATTATGGTCAGCAAGAAGACCACCTACAAACAATTGTTCGGTGAGACGTTAGCCGCGCTCGGCATGCCCACCAAGCGGGCCACCTTGGCGGAAATGAAGTCGATTCTTCGTCGACAGATCGAGGGGCAAGGCGTGCGAATGATTATTTTCGACGAATGCCAACACATCGTCGATAGCAGCCAAATTCGCGATCCGTACGAGGCCGCAGACTTTCTGAAGGAGCTGATGAAAGAGACCCGCGTCCAAATCTGCTGCGTCGGGCTTCACTATGCGACGGACTTCCTGATTGAGAATGGGCAGCTCGAGACCATGAAGAGCGAGGAACATCATATGAGACCCTTTCCGCTCGATTTAAGCGAAAGGGAGGAATTGTCCATGTTCTTGAGGTCACTGTCGGACGACTTGCCCTTTGATCGCAAGCCGCAGCTGTTCGCGCCTCCCCTGGCCCTTCGACTTCACCTCGCCTCCGACGGTTACGTGGGTTATATCACTAAGTACGTCTCATTGGCAGCGAAAGACGCGATCGACCAGAACCTCGATACAGTGACGATTGATCTTCTTGGTGACGCGTATGCTCGCAAGCATAATGTTCCTGACAAGGAGAACCCGTTCCGAGTGACGGGAGAGATCGACGAGGACGGCTTTCAGAAGATCAAAGCTGCCCGCAGAAAGATGCTTGAGGAAGAGGCTCGTAAGAGCCGGGCAGCTCGCCGGAAAAAGGAACGGGAAAAATCACTCAGAAAGGCAGCTGCGGCGGCATGAGAGTTGACTATTTCCCTCTATTGGTCTCCCCGGGTGAAGACGAACCAGCTCATGCGCTTCTCCGTCGCCTTGCGAGACGTAACGGCATCGATAATCGTGGTGTGATGACAGAGCTGACAGGCCTGTCCGCCTCGCGACTAAGACGGGGTGACGGTGTCGAGAAGCTCGCTCACCTCCTTAATTGCAATCCTGATGTCCTCTCGCACTCCACAGCGCAATCGATCGTCAAGGGAATCGTGTCGTTGCGGGGCGAACCATTACGTTTGGCTGACGACCTTCTCCAGAAGGAACGAAGAGTCTGCCCCGTTTGCATTTCTGAGGGAGCATATCAGCGGTTTTGGTTTGAGCTTTCGTTCGTGTCGACTTGCCCTAAGCACCGAGTTGCCCTTGTCGACGCCTGCTCGTGCGGCAAACCACTCTCTTGGGACGACGTAAATATCGAAAAGTGCTCCCATTGCGAAGATGGCAGCGTATATCGCTTGACGCCTTTGACCCCTCACGAAGACGTATTGATGATGAACCGATGGGCCTTGGGACGGCTCGGTGTCGGAAGAACGGTCTCGATTCCGATCTTGGACTCAATGCCGTTGTGGATCGCTCTAAACGTCGTGAGCCGCGTCGGCGTCGTTGCGATCAAGGGCTACACCTTCTGGCGCGGCGTAGATGGCTATGACACACCAGCTCACGAAATTCGAGCCGCAGGATTTCGTATTCTGCAATCAGGGCGGCTCGATCAGCTCCTCGACGAGGTCTACGGTCAATACCTAGCCGAAAAGACGAAGAACTACGCGGAGACCTATAGAACGATCTATGGCTTCTTCGGAGAGTGGTTCAAGGTTTGGTACAACAGCAAATATTTCGTTGAAGGCGCCCGCCCGTTCGCCGACATCGTCATCGCAAACGCTGCGCGTAAAAAGGTCGTTGACCTCGAAATGAAGAAGACAACCCGCCATGCCAAACGCACCTCTTCCGCTGTGGGTCGTTCCGGCCGAGGACGAGCCTCCGCACGGGATGTTGCTCCGGCTTGCTGAGCGAAATGGCATCAAGACCTACGCTCAACTCTCAGCGTTGACCGAGCTGACCATTCGCGATTTGCGAAACGGCATCGGAGTCAACCGCCTCGCCGCAATTTTGCACTGCGACCCTGATCGCCTCCTCGATTGTACGCCTCTTGTCTCAAGCGCCTCTTTCGCCATTCGAGGAGAGCGTTTCAGCGCAAAGCAGGCGGTGAAGCAGTCCGTGCGTCGCCTCTGTCCCGATTGTGTTCGGCAATCTGCTCACCATCGATTCTGGTTCGACCTCGAATTCGTCACCACTTGCCCTGCTCACGGTAGACCTCTCATTCGGACATGTTCTTGCGGACAGCCTCTTTCCTGGGCGGATGTGAGAATTTCGAAATGTCGGCGGTGCGACAACGGCGACGTCACCACAGTCCCGTGGACACCGGCCAACCCGGATATCATCGAGATGGATCGATGGATTCTGGGGCGGCTCGGTGTTGGCAAGGCAGCTCCGGCGTCATTCCTCGATGGTCTCGATTTGGGTGCGGCGCTCCATTTGATGCAGAACGTCGGCGTGCTCGACCTCGGAGGTTATCAAACCGCGTGGCCAGAACCAGCGGATTTCGGTGTGTCGATGGCCGAGGCGCGGTCGCGAGGCTTCAAGGTCCTTAAGCATGACCGACTGAGCGAAATTATGGACCGCGTTTGCGCGGAATTCGTAACCTCAAAGTCAGGTAGAGCGGCCACGATTAAAAATGCCTATGGATGGTTCGGCCAATGGCTTCTAGATCTTCAGCCTCAGGATGTGGCTGATCGAATCTGCGAGATGGCCCCCAACAACGCGCCGGGGCAAACGCGGTGGCCGCTATCCGGAAGAATGGCTGACTTCCGTCAGGCGAGCTAGGTCGGGGCTTCGACCATCGGACAGCCGACCTTATCCCGATGACAAGGCTATCTGTACAGGCGCTTGCTTCGAAAACGTCGGGTCAGGATGGAAACATCTCGTCGAACGCACCTCGAATGAAGAATGTGCATTGAGATTGACTGGTCAGTCTCCCCTTTGTGAGGCAAGTGCCGCCACGTACTGTTTGCGTGTGCTGCTTTCCCGCAACGTTTGAGTGGCCTCGCAGGATGGTCTATACGGCTTGTTTAGGGCTGAGGTAGTGTCTGATGACAACGAGAAACGTTGCGAGAATAGATGGAAGCCACTTCAGACGATAAGGTCCTGCCTGGGCACGGACGACTCGCTTGCAATCGTTGCTTTGGCTCGTCTCAGGTAAGTTGGGGCCAAACGATCCATGAGCCTGGCAACGGTTGGAGTATAGTCAACAACCCGATGTCATGGGGCAGCCGTTCACCTAGAATCCTCGTTCTTGGTTTTTCAAAAGGCGGGAACCAGAACGCTAAGATTCTTACCACACCTCACGACGAGGTCGCGTTCAAGGGCGGGCGCACTAACCTGTCAACCATTCTCGAAACACTCGGGGTGAAATCGAAATACTGGCCGATCGATGAACTCATCAGTTGCCAGAACGGAAATTTCGCATTCGGATCGCTTGTCCGCTGTTCGGTGAAAAAACGGAGCGGTGACAAATGGCTGATGTCCGGAAAGGACATTATGTCATCGTGCCTTCAGGACAACGAAATGGGCGACGTGATTGAGAATTGTGTCTCCCAGTATATTGGTCAACTACCAGCATCGGTTCGCCTAGTCGTGATGCTCGGCAATGATCTAAAGTACATTGCAGGGTGCTACGCGGCCATTCGAAAGGTGCGTCCTCATCTGAAGACGATCAACGCTGTCGCGTATGGCGATGACCAGGTGACCTTCATTCACACTGTTCACTTCAAGGCGCAGGGCTCTCTCGTTCCGAATTGGTCGACGGGCACTCCAGGCAACTCTAAGAAGCTGGAAACAGACCAGCCTCTCAAACGTGAACTCGCCAAGGAAGCTGTTTCCAAAGCGATTTGGCAGCCGGTCGTGTGGCAGAAGAATAACGGCATCCTCTATCACGCCACCAACAGGGAGAATCGGGAAAGCATCCAAACACACGGATTGCTCTTGAACCCAGAGGGCGGAGAAGGAACACCAAGCATCACCGGGGGCTTCTTTTTCTCTCGCAAGAAGCCCCCGGCTTCCGAGCATATCGATGTTTGGGAGGTGAATGCCGAAGGGTTGCAACTTCAACTGGACGATATCGACCTGCCGCTCGAATTGGACGACACTTGGTGGGTCCATTACGGCCAGCCCGTCATCGAACCTTGGCGCCTCACTCTGGTGTCCAGCCAACCGCTCGGAGAGCCGACATAGCACACTAGATCAATGCGACGATGAAACGCGTCAAGCGGTCTATTGCCTTAAAGTACGCCCGCACGTAACGAATCACACCCAATTCTCGAGCAGCGGGCAGAACTGCGCCTTCTGATGAACTTCTACCTGAATATTGTCGAATGCTACCTTGCCATCTGAACTTCGCCTCGATTCGCTAGAGGCAAACCATTGGCCAAATACTAAATAGTCCCGATCGAGATCGAGCTGCGAAAGCAGATGAGGCTGCGCGCAGATTCTCGGGACAACGTAAATGGCATTATGCTTAGCCTCCTCAGCATAACATTGAAGGTGGCCTTCCTTTCTGATTTTAGGTCGAACCAATAGCGCGACCGGATGCCAACTCTTGGTATATCTCGCAGATCTAAGGTATCGAACCAATCTTCCAGCGTTTCCTTCGCCAAAATATAGATGGCTCCAATCGATAGGCGAGGCCCTGTAAGTCACTTCGATCCGACGACGAACCACAGAATCGTCTTCGAGTAATTCCGCTATTCTTGCCAATCCTGCTGCGGTGCGGCAGTAAGGTGCGAGCATATCCCCAGACCACACCTGCGCGGTTCGCGCTCTATTACTCTCTAAATCGCCTCCGCGAGGGCTATGGGCAAATTCCTTGAAGCGATCGTGAATTATATTCAGTCTCAATCGATACTTGCCGTTTGCCAACAGACTCAGGGGTCGACGTGAAACATCGATGTCATTGCCGATCGCAGAGAGATAACGGAGTTGCGCTTCCAGCGTGTACTTGCAATCGTCGTTGTGATCATTCCCCTTAGCCAGGCGGAGATGATGAGCCACCTTTATCTTGCCGCCACCACGTGAATATGGCGAGACGTACGATATTGGCGCCCCGCAACCCTCGCACGATAGCGACTGGTTTGCCATCGCTTGCGAGATCGCAACTATCTCTCCCGATGCATTGCGAGCTCGATACATTTTTAGGCCTTTGGCCATGGCTGCCCTCCATGGCCTGTACCTATGCGACGACTTTCAAAATTTTGCTAAATTCACCGCGACCGAATATTCTTCAACAATTCTGCGTCGAAAGTGGATTCTTATCGTCGCCTTTTGCAACTGCTTCAATTTAGCGAAAAGACCACTTGCCTGGCGACCAAGATACGCTCGGGAGCACTCATCTTCCAACAAAAGTGTAACTGCCGTTTCATCGGCGAGCTTGCACAACTCCACCTGAAGAACTCGCGGAGGCGGCGGTTCAGCAATAAGCAGATCAAAACCGGCGCTGCCCGAGTCTGTGAAGCCCATGTAGCCTTTGAAGAAGATTGGCTGCTTATTCCAGCGCGAGGAGCGGCAACTTGTTTTCAGCGATTGACGATCAGCAATTTCCATTTCGAAACATCCTGACGACCTTGAAATATGATCGCCACGGACTTTGCATGACGCAAATTCAGGAGGAAGGACGGCGACAACGTCTCGTTGTCCTGGAAAGCGTTTGGTTTCAATCATCAAAGGGAGCTGGCGTTCGGAACGCGTGTCCGTACATCAGGCGATTTCGGGAGAATTAGTTTCCGCACTCGATCATCGCCATAGCCAAATCAAACACTTCAATGAACACGGTATTCCGCTCTACCACCACCTTCAGCTGCTGCGGCGTTGTGAGATTTTCGGCATGCACACTGCATTCTACGACGCCTCTGACGTCACCGTGTCCTTCGAAGAGCACTTCGAACTCGATAAAATGATCGCTCGTCTGGTGTCGCCACAAATCACAGGTTTGCGCACCGCTTCGAACTAGCTCTGACTTCGGCCAAGATGAATAGTAAAATTCTTCAGGATTGTGGGGCTCCCGTCGTAGGTATGGAGGAAGCGAGAACTGCGAGATAGGGGTGATCGTAGGCGCTACGATGTTGGCTAATGAAGCTCGCATAGCTGCATCAGCTGCGGTGATACCCAGCATTGAGTCTTGAAACCGCTTGAGCGCACCGACATCGACCGCGCCAGACGTCGCCAGCCTTTTGGCTGCATCCAATGCATGTTGATATTGTTTCGGAATATCAACGCCACGCAGTGAAGACAATGGTACGCGTCCCACTATTTCGAGATTTGAGGCGGGCAAAGGTTCGCATGTGACCGTTTCTCGAAACGCAGGTGGTTGAGGAGGAGATGGCAGCCGTGTCACAGGGCTTGGGGATGATCTGACAGTTGAGCCTTTATCCTCGTCTTCTACGTCGTCGTTCTTGCCTCCTCGCATCAACGCCAACGGCCCCGAAGTCGCGAATTCGACTCTGACCCGCGATGCGGGTCGTGATCCTTCGTTTGACATCGTCCACTGAAGGACAGCAGGCGGTGCGTCCTCGTCCCGTCCGAAGTGGAAGTTTGTCAGAATTTCTCGGCAGCTCTTTATCCACTCTGGATAGCGGACGTCGCGATAGGTGGCGATCTCTTCCTCTGTCGGAGCCGAGTATTCGACGGTTTTGGTCTCTCGGATTCCAACAGTAGTAACGCTCGGAGGGGGCGTAAAATCGGTACGGATGGGGTGTTTGAGGAGCAGCAACTCGATGAGTTGGGCAACTTCTTCTTCCTTTAAGGGCTTGGCGACCTTGCCGATGACCTTCACAAAGCGATTAGCATCAGCCGTCTCGCAGCGAATGGCAATTTTAGGTTCGAGGTCGCGATAGGCCTCCAGATCCTTTTTCAGCTCACGGATCTGCTTCGCTTCGGTCGTCTCCGCTGGGGGACGGCGCCAGCTCTGATCAATCATCAGAAACGGGATGCCCAAATCGAGTGCCATGCCCGCCGGACCGCCGTCATCTGTGAATAGTTTCACCTCGTATCCAGAGGCCTCTTTGTTCAATTCCGAGACAATCCCGATGAGCCTTTCGTCAGCCTTCGCGTAATCGAGATGATCTTTGTAGGCCGGATCTGGCAGGACACTCGTCATCCTGCGAAGAACAACGTGAGGTCCAGAAGTCCGGATTGAAGCGTCTTGGACGCCTTGCGTAAGCATGCTCCGGAAGCGTCCGAAAATGTCGAGCGCACGGTCGCGCGTGCGTCCACTGCCCTTCTTGTGCTTGTCGATCTCGTCCAAGACAGGCTTCGTCAGAAGCAGCACGATCGGGTCGAAGCCAAGTTCCTCCCACGGGAGCTGTTCGAGTGTTCTGAACTCGAAGAACAGATTGGTGTCGGGGACGAGATGCAGTTCCATGACCTACGCTGCGCAACCTGGGATAGACAGGTCAGCCTACACTCGATTGCAGGATTCGCACCGGGTCGAAAGCGTTTCAGCACCACAGGTGGTGTAGGCCGCTTCGGCAGCGGTAAAGTTGCTTCCGCGAAGGGTGTTTCGGTACCGCACTCCCGGCTAGGCAAAGCTCGAAAAACGCGACGCCTTTATGGGGTGAAAACGTCTGGCCACGACGGTCTTATGGGGTGCGCCGCGTTTTCTTATGGGGTGCGAGCTGGACTGAATTCATTGAAAAATTCGGATTTTTGGGTGGCCTTTATGTGGGGAGCAACACTCGGTTTGCCCAGTGCAAGGTCGGCATTCCCCCGCGACGATCATGGCGATGCACCAAGATGGACGCGCTTCTTGGCTCGCTGAGCTGCGGTCACCACGCTCAGCTCGGACAGCGCCGTGACAGCGGTCGGATATGCGAAGCATCGCGACTGACGTTGTCCGCCGCCGTGGGCGGTCATCCACCACGCGCAGCCGCGAGCACTCTGCGAAAGGTCGGCTCCAGATCGGCCAATGCAGCCCCTCTTCACGAGCCGGTTTCGAACGACGAGTTGGGTTTGGCGCGATGCAGCCATCACTCGTTCGGTGGCCGAGGGTTGCTGTCTCCGTCGTTGTGTCGTCGGTATTCTTCAGCCCCCGCTGGAAGCGATCCTGGCCGGTCGGCTGTCCGGATGCACAATGTCGGCGCCGCGACCGCGTCGTCGGCCGCGGTCGATGCGGCCAGCATGAGATCAGACATTGTCGGTTTCAATTCGGACGCGAGGAGACAGGAAGTAACATTGTTTGTTGCCGGCTCTCTGACAACGGCGCATTCATCCGTCCGAAGGCTGCACGCCGAAGATATCGCCACGAGACCGCGAAGTAATTCTGAATCTCGATCACAGGTCGGCCCATGCATCCGCTTCACCGCGAAAACCACCTCATCAATCGAATTGGCTGGTTGCGTGCCGCAGTCCTGGGCGCCAACGACGGGATCATTTCGACGGCCAGCTTGGTCGTCGGAGTTGCCGCGGCTGCGACCTCGTCCAAGGAGGTCCTGCTCGCCGGCGTCGCCGGCCTGGTTGCGGGTGCGATGTCCATGGCCGCAGGCGAATATGTCTCCGTCAGCTCACAATCAGATACCGAACAGGCGGATCTGGCACGCGAGCGCAAGGAGTTGGCCGACGCGCCGGACTCCGAGCTCGATGAGCTGACCAAGATCTACATCGACCGCGGCCTCGAACCGGCCTTGGCGCGGCAGGTGGCAGAACAGCTCTCCGCCAAAGACATCTTCGCCGCGCATGCCCGAGATGAACTCGGACTGAGCGCCCACGTCGTCGCCCGGCCGGTGCAGGCTGCCTTGACGTCAGCCCTGACCTTCTCGGTCGGCGCCGCATTGCCGATCGGAATCGTGCTGCTCGCACCGACCGGATCGACCTCTATGGTCGTGTCCGGCGGATCGCTGATTTGCCTCGCGATCCTCGGCGCCGTCAGCGCCCACATCGGCGGTGCCGGACTGCTGAAACCAACGCTGCGGGTCACGTTCTGGGGGGCTCTGGCGATGGCTGCGAGCGCAGCGATCGGCGCGCTGGTGGGGCACACGATCTAGTATCGTCCTAGCTATTGTCGTCGCCCTGCGCCCTTCCCTTGCCGCCCGGACGATCAGCGGATCTTCTGGGCCGCGGTGAACGAAGGCGGTCGATCACCGCATCTCGAACGATTCCTGATGGAAACGCGACGCCGGCAGTCCTTGCGCCACCATCGCGCGGCGCATCGCATCACCAAATCCGCTTGGGCCGCAAAACCAGACGTCCGCTTGCTTCCATTCGGGCACCAGGGCCGCGAGTTTTTCAAGCGTCAGGCGGTCGCCTTGCGATCCGTCCACGACATGAAAAGCGATCCCCGACTGACGGGCCAGTTGCGCGATCGGAGCGACAAAGCCGGGGTCGGGCGTATCGGTGGCGTAGAACAAATCAACCGGATTGGACTGCCCGCCTCCCACCAGTTGCTTCAGCCGGGCGATGAACGGCGTGACGCCCACGCCGCCGCCGATCCAGATCTGCCGGCCGCTGTCGTCCTCAAAATTGAACCGGCCATACGGCCCCTCCACGACGACGCCCTGCCCCACATGCAGGCTGCCCGCCAGGCTTCGCGTGTAGTCGCCGAGTCCCTTGATCGAGAACATCAACAGCCCGTCATTTTGCCAGGAGGACGAGATCGTGAAGGGATGCGCAGCCTCGGCGTCGTCGAAGTCCACGAAGGCGAACTGACCGGCCTCGTGGCCGCGCCATGCCGTTTCGAGCCGGACGCCGACCTCGAGCATTTGATTGTCGTCGTAAAGCGACAGCGTCGCGATCGTGCCGGATGCCTTTCGCGAACTGCCGATCCGTCGAAACAGCGCAGTCACGGCGGCGACCGTCCCGGCGATCAACAGACACGCCAGCACCAGCCCGAGCGGCTTGGTCCAGTAGCTCTTGTCGATCAGAATGAAGGCGTGAAACACCAGCGCCAGATAGACGAGCGGCATCAACCGATGCGTCCAGAAGAAGTATTTGTAGGGAAACCGTTTCCACAAGGCGATCGCAACCAGGACGACGAGGGCGTAGAGCGCCCACTCACCGACCTCGGCGGCGGGATGCTTCAGATCACGAAACAGATCGAAGCCCAGGGCGGCGTCTTCTTGCGGGTGCGCCGGCTTCGGCGGGAGCGCGACCAGACCGAGCTCCGTGATCCATGACGGCCCCTCGCGCAGCAGCCAGTGCGCCAGCGCAAATCCAAGCGCCGAAATCCCCAGCCATCGATGTAGGCGATAGAACTTGTCGAGGCCTCCCAGCGGCGTTTCGAACCAAACCGGCCGGGCGGCCAGGATCACGCCGACGGACATCAGCCCCAGCGCGAGCACGCCGCAGCCATAAACCAGCGTCGCGCGGGTCTCCCAGAAACCTTGCTGCCATGGGTCGGGGGCCAGGCTGAGGAGCCACAGGCCCGACAGACCACCGATTACCCCGGCGAACGCCACCTTCAATCTCACGGTCTGCATGCTTCGCCTCGATCGCCGCCTCAAAAAGGACGAATAGCGGGCCATCCAGAGGACGCCCGCTATTGCGAAACTGCTCAAGCGATCTTCAGCTCAATCCGAGCGGCGATCGCGATGCCGTTGAAACAACGCCTCGGTGAAGCGCCGCTTCTGCTGATCGTCAAGTGATGCGTACAGCGGCTGAGCGGCATCGGCGAGCTTCTTCAGATTATTGCCGCGTTCGATCTGATCGTCGCCAGTCTTGCGCATCCGCTCGATCAGATCGGTGCTGCCTGTCTCATTGGCGCGCGCGTTCCGCCAGGATTGGCGCTCTTCGGCCTGCTTCCTCCAGACATCGACCAACGCGCCCTGGACGCCCGCCCAGTTCTTGTCCTGCTCCGGCGTGAGACGAAGGTCAGCTTTGAGCTGGGCTGCGCGGGCCGCCGCCTGATCGGTGAGCTGACTTGTGGTCAATTCCACACGGTCGGCGCGGTCAGAGCGATCGCGGGCAATTGCGGGGCCGACGGTCGCCGATCCGATTAGCAAGGCAGCTGTCGCCAGGGATGTGATTGCTTTACGCATAGCGCGTTCCTTTTTTGGAGTTGAGCTTGTATCGATGAGTGCCTGCCGTAGTCTCGGGAAGCGACCAGAGATGTCGCGCCGATCTGCGATCAGAGCTTTCCGAGCAAAAGCAGGATCAGCAGGATGACGATCACGAGCCCAAGCCCCCCGCCTCCGTAATATCCGGTGCCGTAGAAGTGCCCGCCTCCGATCCCCGTGAAGCCACCTAACAGCGCGATGATCAGGATAACGAGAATGATTGTTCCGATTGACATGGTGAGACTCCCCTCTGTGCATTCCGACAGTGTCGGTCGTGGCAGTGCGATCGAGCAGGCGATCAGAACTCACGACCCGTCGACACAGCTCGAATGATCCGATCGAGGATCACTCCTTCACGTCCATGAAGGGCATTACGCGCTCAACAATCAGCACCGTCACTCGCCATGACTCTCGGGGAACCTCATAGTTCCTCAAGGATACGAAATCATCGCAAACGGTATCCGGTTGAATAACTCGGCGACAGCTGCCAGTTGAGGTGCTACCATTCTCGATTAGCGAATGGCGTCCCAACTGAAATGATGGTGGCGATGTCGAGTTTTGCGAACAAGTCCGAACATCAGAGGGTTGCGGAAGCGGAAATCGAGAGCTTTCGGAACGAGCTCGGGCCATTTGTTGTCGCCGCCGAGACGACGCGGATGGCGATGCTCTTCGCTGATGCCGAACGGTCGAATTGTCCGATTATTTTCGCAAACGATAGCCTTCTATCCCTGACGGGCTACGATCGCGACGAAGTCCTTGGACGAAGCTTAGCATCCATGCTGGTGCATGATGCTGATCGCGAGACGCTCGCGCAACTCGCAGGGAAGTTCGGAGGCACCTCCGACAAAGGCGTCGAGTTTCTGTGTCGCCGCAAGGATGACAGCGAGTTCTGGGCCGCCGTCTTCATTAGTCCCGTTCGCGATGAGGCTGGCACCGTCATCCAGTATTTTGCCTCGTTTGTCGATCTGACCAAGCACAAGGAGGACGAAGCCCGCTCCAAAATGCTGATCGACGAGCTGAATCATCGGGTCAAGAACGTTCTGGCGACCGTGCAGGCAATCGTCTGGCAGGCTTTGCGAACGTCGTCCGATCCCAAGACGATTCAGCAAGCAATCGAATCCAGGCTGGTCGCGCTGTCGAGGTCGCACGATCTCCTGACCCGTGAGAATTGGGAAAGCGCGGGCCTCCACGACATCATCGCGAACGCATTGGAGCCATTCGAGAGAGCCGACGGTCTTTCGGGGCGGATTTTCATCGCAGGCGACAACGTACGGTTTCCTCCGAAAGCCGCCTTGGCGCTGGGCATTGTCTTCAACGAACTCGCCACGAACGCCGTCAAGTACGGCGCCTTGTCGACCGACAATGGCGCGCTGCACATCGACTGGAAGACGGTGTCGTCGCCGGAAGGGCAGCGAGTCCTGCTTCAATGGCGGGAAGCCGGCGGTCCGGTCGTGGCAGCGCCCTCGCGCAAAGGTTTCGGTTCGCGCGTCATCGATCGCGTGCTCGCCCATGAGTTGGCTGGTGAGGTTCGGATGGACTTCCTCGCGGACGGATTGATCTGCTCGTGTTCACTTCTGGTCCCGAAGGACGCTGGCTGAACGAGCCGCCCCTGGCGAGCAACTTGGCGTCACCGCGCCATCAGCGCAAACACGCCCCAGCCCAGGTAATCGCGGCCATACCTGGCGTAGCGCTCCGGCGACGAGGTCAGCTCGGCGCGAACATCAGCGGCGAAGTCGTCGTCAGGATTGGCGTCCAGCCATCGGCGCATCGTGAGCCATTTTGCGGCCTCGTACCGGTCCCAACTGTCCTGGCTTGCCAGGACCATTTCGACGACGTCGTAATTCAGAGCGCCGAACGACGCGATCAGGTCTGGCAGCAGCAGGAAGTCGGAAATCGCACGAGCACGGCATCCCTGGGCGACCTCCTCGGTCGTCGGCAATTGCAGCCAGTAGGGCTCGCCGATCAGGATGATCCCTCCGTCTCGGAGGCTACGGGCCAGAAGCTCGATCGTGCCGCTGACGCCTCCGCCGATCCAGGTCGCCCCCACGCAGGCCGCCACCCCGACCGTCTCTCCGGCGACGTAGCCGGCAGCGTTGCCGTGAACGAAGGTGACCCGATCGGCGACGCCAAGCTCACGCGCGCGAAGCTTCGCTTGTTCGGAGAACAGCTGGCTCATATCGATACCAGTGCCAGTGATGCCGTAGTCGCGCGCCCAGGTACACAGCATCTCGCCCGAACCGCTGCCGAGATCGAGGACGCGGGTCCCCGGCTCCATCCGCAGCGATGACCCGAGCGCCGCGAGCTTCTCCGCCGTGAACGGATTGTGGATGCGATGCGCGCTTTCGCTGATGTTGAAGATCCGCGGAATGTCCACGCCAGAAGCTCCTTTGGTCGTTCGGTCTTAGACGCTGGCCCCTCGCCGCTGTCGGCGTCGCGGCACCAAGCCTCCATGTGCAGCGATCCGCGCGTGCGGGTCATTGAGCGACGTCACCGATCAGCAGATCCCGTGGACAGGTAGCAAGACCGAAAGTGGGGTAAAACGTCGCACCGACGACCGGCCGTCACAGCGAGAGATCGCAGGTGCCGTCTTCTTGCTGCCGCCGACGCCGCGAGCACGGGCGTGTCACGGGCTCGATCGCCAAGGGCTTCGTGCGACATTCGGCCCGGCCCTGACCGGCCCGGACTGTTCTTTGAGCGATCGACGCGGCTCATTGGCCTTGCCCCGAGGGCCTTCGAACCCCATAAAATGAATCGTGACGAAGAACGTTGCCGAAAGGGCTGCGGAACGACGAACAGGATTGGAAGGACCGAGGAATGCCGCAGAACGTCTATCTTCTCGCGGTGATCCTTCTCCCGTTCGCCGGCAGCCTGCTTGCGGCGCTGCTGCCGGCTAATGCGCGGAACGCAGAGGCTTGGCTGGCTGCCCTCGTCGCGCTCGGCTGTCTGGCGCTGCTGGTACTGCTGTATCCCGGCACCGAGACTGTGCCGATCCGTTATCAGCTCGAGTGGCTGCCGCAGTTCGGCCTGAACTTCACGTTGCGGCTGGACGGGTTCGCCTGGGCGTTCGCCTGTCTGATCACCGCGATCGGTGCTCTGGTCGTTCTGTACGCCCGCTACTACATGTCGCCGTCCGACCCGGTGCCGCGGTTCTTTTCCTTCCTGCAGGGCTTCATGGGCGCGATGCTGGGCATCGTGCTTTCCGGCAATCTGATCCAGCTGGTGTTCTTCTGGGAGCTCACCAGCCTGTTCTCGTTTCTGCTGATCGGCTACTGGCACCACAACGCCGCGGCGCGTGAGGGCGCGCGCGTGGCGCTGACCATCACCGGCACCGGCGGGCTGTGCCTGTTTGCGGGCGTCGTCGTACTCGGCCATATCGTCGGCAGCTACGACCTCGACGCCGTGCTGTCGGCTGGCGCCGAGGTCCGCGGCGACGCGCTGTACGTGCCGACGCTGATCCTGATCCTGCTCGGCGCGCTGACCAAGAGCGCGCAGTTTCCGTTCCACTTCTGGCTGCCGCGGGCGATGACGGCGCCGACGCCGGTCTCGGCCTATCTGCACTCCGCCACCATGGTGAAGGCCGGCGTATTCCTGCTGGTCCGGCTGTGGCCGGTGCTCGGCGGCACCAATGAATGGCTATGGATCGTCGGCACCACCGGCCTCGCCACTTTCATCGTCGGCGCCTACCTCGCGGTGTTCCAGCGCGACCTGAAGGGCCTTCTCGCCTACTCCACAATCAGCCATCTCGGCCTGATCACGCTGCTGATCGGCCTCGACCGGCCGCTGGCGCTGGTCGCGGCGATCTTCCACATCTTCAACCATGCCACCTTCAAGGCATCGCTGTTCATGGCGGCGGGCATCATCGATCACGAGACCGGTACGCGCGATCTGCGCCGGCTCAGCGGCCTCTGGAAGTTCATGCCGAAGACCGGCGCGCTGGCGATCGTCGCCGCCTCGGCGATGGCCGGCGTGCCGCTGCTGAACGGCTTCTTGTCCAAGGAGATGTTCTTCGCCGAGACGATCGAGACCCATGACGGTTCGATGCTCGACGACGCCTTGCCCTATATCGTCACCCTCGCCAGCATGTTCACGGTGGCGTATTCGCTGCGCTTCATCCGCGAGGTTTTCTTCGGCCCGCCGCCGGTCGATCTGCCCCGCACGCCGCACGAGCCGCCGCGCTGGATGCGGTTTCCGGTCGAGCTGCTGGTGCTGACCTGTCTGGTGGTCGGCATCGTTCCTTCGTTGACGATCGGGCCGTTCCTGCAGCTCGCGGTGCATGCGGTGCTCGGAGCCGCGACGCCGTATTACAGCCTCGCGGTCTGGCACGGCTTCAACTGGCCGCTGCTGATGAGTGTGATCGCGCTCGTCGGCGGTGTGCTGTTGTACCTGATGCTGCGCGAGCCGCTGCAGCAGGGGCTGACGAGCTCGCTGTTCGCCGGCCGGTTCAAGACCCAGCGGGTGTTCGACCTGGTGCTGGTGACCGTGTCGTGGCGCTGGGCGCGCGCGATCGAGCGGGTGTTCGGCACCCGCCGGCTGCAGCCGCAATTGCTGCTGCTGGTCTGCGTTGCGCTGATTGCGGCTGCGGTGCCGGTGCTGACGCGCGGTCTCAGCCTCGCGCCGGTCGCGCTCGGCGGCATCGATCCGGCGCTCGCCGTGGTGTGGTCCGTCGGCATCGCCTGCGCGCTCGGCGGCACCGCAGTCGCCAAATTCCATCGTCTGGCCGCCCTGATCCTGATCGGCGGATCGGGGCTGACGACCTGCCTCACCTTCGTCTGGTTCTCCGCACCCGATCTGGCGCTGACTCAGATCGGCGTCGAGATCGTCACGACCGTGCTGTTGCTGCTCGGGTTGCGCTGGCTGCCGAAGCAGCTCGAGACCGGCGAGATCACCGCCAACCGCAGCGTCCTCAAGCTCGTGCAGCGGATCCGCGACCTCGCGGTCGCTGCAACTGCCGGAATCGGCGTTGCGCTGCTGGCCTATGCGGTGATGACCCGCGCCGCGCCCGACAGCATCGCGCAATTCTTCATGCGCCACGCTTACGCGGACGGCGGCGGCACCAACGTCGTCAACGTCATTCTGGTCGACTTCCGCGGTTTCGATACGCTCGGCGAGATCACCGTGCTGGCGGTGGTGGCATTGACGGTGTTCGCCCTGCTCCGCCGCTTCCGCCCCGCCGCCGACAGCATCGACATCCCCGAGCAGCAGCGGCTGCAGGACGAGCACGACGATGCCGACGCCGATCGCCGCAAGGGCGACACCATCGCCGATTATCTGGCGGTGCCGGCGATGATCATGCAGCTGTTGTTTCCGTTCATCTTCATCGCCGCGATGTATCTGCTGTTGCGCGGCCATGATCAGCCCGGTGGCGGCTTCGTGGCCGGCATCGCGATGGCGGCGGCGCTGATCCTGCAATACATGGCGGGCGGCGCCCGCTGGATCGAAGCGCGGCTGCGCATCCATCCGCTGCGCTGGATCGCCATCGGGTTGCTGCTCGCGCTGTTCACCGGCGCTGCGGCGCTGCCGCTGGCCCGCCCGTTCCTCACCTCCGCCTTCGCCTATGCCGAGATCCCGTGGATCGGCAAGGTGCCGCTCGCCAGCGCGGCGCTGTTCGACCTCGGCGTGTTCTCGCTCGTGGTCGGCGCGACCGCGCTGATGCTGCTGGCCCTGGCGCACCAATCGATCCGCGGCCATCGCCGTCCCTCCGGCGGCCGTGCCGCAACGCCCGAGGTCAGCCGATGGAACTGATCGTCTCACTCGCCATCGCCGTGCTGACCGGCTCCGGGGTCTGGCTATTGCTGCGGCCGCGCACCTTCCAGGTGATCATCGGCTTGGCGCTGCTGTCCTATGCGGTGAACCTGTTCATCTTCAGCATGGGCCGGCTCAAGGTCGGGGCCGCGGCGGTGCTGGAGAAGGGGCAGATCGCCGATCCGCACGCGTTCGCCGATCCGCTGCCGCAGGCACTGGTGCTCACTGCCATCGTGATCAGCTTCGCCACCACGGCGCTGTTCCTGGTGGTGCTGCTTGCATCGCGCGGCCTTACCGGAAATGACCACGTCGACGGCCGGGACCACGAATGACGAGCTGGACCGACCATCTGATCATCCTGCCAATCCTGCTGCCGCTGTTCGTCGGCGCAGTGATGCTGCTGATCGACGAGCGCTATCAGCAGATCAAGGCGTTCGCCAATCTCGCCTCGATCGTGATGATGGGCATCATCGCGCTGCTCTTGATGCGCGCCGCGGATGTCACGACAGCGACCGGCACGGCGCCGATCGCGGTGTACAGGCTCGGCGACTGGCCGGCGCCATTCGCGATCGTGCTGGTGGCGGACCGGCTGTCGGCGCTGATGCTGGCGCTCACCAGCGTACTCGCCTTCGCGTCGACGATCTTCGCGACGGCGCGTTGGCACCGGGGCGGCGCGCATTTTCATTCGCTGATGCAGTTTCTGCTGATGGGTCTGAACGGCGCCTTCCTGACCGGCGACCTGTTCAACCTGTTCGTGTTCTTCGAACTGCTCCTGGCCGCGTCTTACGGCCTGGTGCTGCACGGCTCGGGGCAGGCGCGGGTGCGGGCCGGGCTGCAATACATCGCCATCAACCTCACCGCCTCGGTGCTGTTCCTGATCGGCGTCAGCCTGATCTACGCCGTCACCGGCACGCTCAATATGGCCGATCTGGCAATCCGGATTCCGCAGGTGCTGGCGCAGGACCGAGCTCTGCTGGAAGCAGGTGCTGCCATCCTCGGCGTCGCATTCATGGTCAAGGCCGGGATGTGGCCGCTGTGCTTCTGGCTGCCGACGACCTACGCGGCCGCGGCGGCGCCGGTCGCGGCGATCTTCGCGATCATGAGCAAGGTCGGCATCTACATCCTGCTGCGGCTGTCGCTGTTGTTCTTCGGCGTCGGCAGCGGCGCTTCGGCGCTGTTCGGCAGCGAGTGGCTGGTCGCCGCCGGCATCGCCACCATCCTGTTCGGGTTGATCGGCGCGCTGGCGTCGCAGGAAATCTCGCGGCTCGCCGGCTACGCCGTGCTGGTGTCGTCCGGCACGGTCCTGGCGGTCGCGGCCGCTGCTGGCACAGCCGCCGTGACAGCCTCGGCGCTGTTCTATCTGGTCAGCTCGACGCTGGCGATTGCCGCGTTCTTCATGCTGATCGAGTTGCTCGAACGCGGTCGCGATCCCGGCGCCGACATGCTGGCGGTGACGCGCGAGGCCTATGGCGAGGACATGCCGGACGATCCGGACGCCGAGGAGGTCGGGATGGTCATCCCGGCGTCGATGGCGATCCTCGGCTGGTGCTTCGTCGGCTGTGCGGCGGTGATCGCAGGCCTGCCGCCGGTGTCCGGCTTCATCGCCAAATTCTCGATGCTGACCGCCCTGCTCAGCGGCGACACCGGCAGCAGCATCACGCCGCTGCACTGGACCTTGCTGGCGCTGCTGATGCTGTCGGGGCTGACGATGCTGATCGCCATGACCCGCGCCGGCATTCGCACGCTCTGGTCGCCGACCGAACGCGCCGATCCGCGGATTCGCCTTGCGGAGATCGTTCCGATCGCACTCCTGCTCCTCGGCTGCGCGGCGATGACCGTGCAGCCGCAGGCCGCGATGACCTACATGCAGGGCGCGGCGAAATCGTTGCACACGCCAGCCGCCTATATCGACAGCGTGCTGGCCCCGGCGCAGACGCGGGTGAAGCTCGGAGGCGGCTCATGAGCAGGGTGTTGCCATTCCCGCTGATCTCGCTGTGCCTGCTGGCGATGTGGCTGTGGCTCAGCCAGAGCATCGCGCTCGGGCCCATCCTGCTCGGCAGCCTGTTCGCGCTGATCGGCGGTTGGCTATTGAGCCTGCTGCAATCGGACTCCGACCGCGTGCGCAATCCGGGCGCGATCATCCGGCTGACCGGCCTGGTGCTGATCGACGTGGTGCGGTCGAACATCGCGGTCGCCAGCATCATCCTCGGCGGTCAGCGCGACAACATCACCTCCGGTTTCGTCGACATCCCGCTCCAGCTGCGCAGCCGGCAGGGCCTTGCGGTGCTGGCCTGCATTATCACCTCGACGCCCGGCACGCTGTGGGTGAACTTCACCCGGGAGACCGGCGTGCTGCAGCTCCACGTGCTCGATCTGGTCGACGAGAGCGAGTGGATCGACCGCATCAAGGGCCGCTACGAGCGTCTGCTGTTGGAGATCTTCGAATGAGCAGTGTGGTGCTGACCTGGTCGGTCGTGATTGCGCAGGTGATGCTCGCCCTCGCCATGGCCTGCGCGGCCTATCGAATGCTGGTCGGCCCCCGCGCCCAGGACCGCGTGCTGGGGCTGGACACCCTCTATGTCAACGCCATGCTGCTGATGCTGACCGTCGGTATCCGCACCGGCACCGACGTGTATTTCGAAGCGGCGCTGGTCATCGCCCTGCTCGGCTTCGTCGGGACCGTGGCCCTGTCGAAATTCCTGATGCGCGGCGAGGTGATCGAATGACCCACGCGGCGGATCTTCCGGCCTGGGCGGCATGGATCGTGGCTCTGCTGCTGTTGCTCGGCGCCGGCATCACGCTGATCGGCTCGCTCGGGCTGTTGCGGCTGCGCGGCTTCTACCAGCGCGCCCACGCGCCGACGCTGGGGACCACGCTCGGCACCGCCTTCATCATCGGCGCGTCGATGTTGTGCTTCTCGCTGCTGCAGATGCGCCCGCTGTTGCACGAGGTGCTGATCCTCGGCTTCGTCACCATCACCACCCCGGTGACGCTGATGCTGCTGGTCCGAGCCGCCCTATTCCGCGACACCGCGGAGGGCCGGATTGAGGACCACGGCCCACACGGCGGGCCGCAGCCAAGCAACGACGAGTAGCCCTGACAGATTGATCTTCAGGATCTATCGGTCGACGCTTGCGTGTGGCCAGTAGAACCTGTCGGTGGTCGGCCGAGCGCCAAAGATCGCCTGTCCGACCCGCACCACGGTCGCCCCCTCCTCGATCGCGATCTCGAAATCACCCGACATGCCCATCGACAATTCGGTCAGGTCGGGATGAACCCGTATCGCGCGATCCCGCAGCTCCCGCAGCAGCCGGAAGCAGCCGCGGACGCGTCCGGTCTCGGCACTGAAGATCGCCAGCGTCATCAGACCGCGTGGCTTCAGCCGCGGATAGTCGGACAGACGCTCGATGAAGGGAACGAGGTCGCAGGGAGCAAGACCGTACTTGCTCGCCTCGCCTGAGGTGTTGACCTGCACGAACACGTCGAGATCGCGTCCCTCCGCATCCAGCCGACGATTGAGTTCATCGGCGAGCCGCAGACTGTCGAGTGCATGGAATTCAGCCGCAAACCGAACGAGGTACTTCACCTTATTGGTCTGAAGGTGGCCGATGATCGACCAGCGGATCGGCAGATCCGCCAGGATGTCGCGCTTGTCGCGGGCCTCCTGTAGCTTGTTTTCGCCAAATTCTGAGATCCCGGCCGCATAGGCCCGGCGAAGCACACCGGCCGGCACGGTCTTCGTGACAGGCAAAAGACGCACCTCACCGTCGCTTCGCCCGCAGCGATGGCAAGCGGCCGAGATCTGCTCCCGAACCGACGTCAGGTTCGCCGCAAAGGCCGCGGCGGGATCGGCGCCGAAACGGGCGATCTCGTCCGGCAAGAGGTCGGGACTGGCAGGCATCGTGACACGAATACTCCTGATCAGTAAGGGAGCGGAAAGCTCGCGGCCAGCCGCCGAACGCTCTTGTTGATCTCTTGCCGCGCTGCATCCAGCGTCCCGGCGCGGACGGCGTGGAGCGTTTCGAGGACAAGCCCGGCAATCTCGCGATACTGATCCGCGCCGAAGCCGCGGGACGTGCCGGCAGCCGTTCCCACACGGATGCCCGACGTCACCATTGGCTTCTCCGGATCGTTCGGGATCGCGTTCTTGTTGAGCGTGATCCCCACCGACTCCAAGGCCTGCTCGGCGATATTACCGGTCACTCCGAATGGCCGCAGATCGACAACGGCGAGATGGCAATCGGTGCCGCCCGAGGTGATCGTCAGCCCGCCATCCGCGAGCGCTTGCACCAGCACGCGGCAATTCTCGACGACGGCCTGCGCATAGGCTCCGAACTCCGGTTGCTGCGCCTCGCCAAAAGCGACGGCCTTCGCGGCGATCACATGCATCAGCGGGCCACCCTGAAGCCCGGGGAACGTCGCTGAATTGATCTTCTTGGCGATGTTCGCATCGTTGGTCAGAACGAACCCGCCGCGCGGCCCGCGAAGCGTCTTGTGTGTCGTCGAGGTAACGACATCGGCAAACGGAACAGGCGACGGATAAACGCCTCCGGCCACGAGCCCGGCGAAGTGGGCCATGTCGACCATCAGGATCGCTTCAACCTCGTCGGCGATCTGGCGGAAGCGGCCGAAATCGATGATCCGCGGATAGGCCGACCCGCCAGCAATCAGCAGCCTTGGGCGATGCTGGCGCGCCTGTGCCGCCACCTGATCCATGTCGATGCGATGAGTCTCGGGGTCTACGCCGTAGCTGACGGCCTTGAACCAGCGGCCGGACATGTTGACCGGCGCCCCATGGGTCAGATGGCCGCCGGCCTTCAAATCCAGGCCGAGGATCGTATCGCCGGGTGCGAGCAATGCGAGAAACACCGCCTGATTGGCCTGGCTTCCCGAATGCGGCTGGACGTTGGCGTAGGCGCTGCCGAACAGCTGATTGACACGGGCGATCGCCAGATCCTCGATCGCGTCGACATTCGCGCAACCGCCGTAGTAGCGACGGTGCGGATAGCCTTCGGCATATTTGTTGGTCAGTACCGATCCCTGCGCGTCAAGAACCGCCCGGCTGACAAAATTCTCCGAGGCGATCAGCTCGATCGAGTCACGCTGGCGGGCTTCTTCATCGGCGATCGCGGCCGCGACAGCGTGATCAGCCGCGACTAGGCCGGCGGCGCTCACGCCCGGGTTTGCGATGGTGTGGACGGCGTGCGGCGCAACGGATGGACCCATGGCTGATCTCCTTGATGCCGACGACTTGCCGCGCGCATCAGAAGACACGTGCTGCGTCGGTCACCAGGATCTAGCACGGGCGTGGTCTGGTCATCCCCTCCACTTCCGGCACTAAGACCAAACCAATTGATCGCAGCGGGACGCGGCGCCGGCTTAGGATTTCGCAGCCGCCCGAAGCGCTTTGGCGAGCTTCCTCACGGCGCCTTCGATCTCGAGCGGCGTGTACGCAGCAAAGCCCATCAGGAAGCCGGCCTCCCCGTCGCGCGCGTGATGCAATCCAGACAGACCGAGCAACTCGATCCCGACACGCTGCGCGGCGTCGACAGCGACACGCTCCGCAAGGTCGCAGGTCAGCACGCAGGGAAGTTGTAGGCCGCCGACCGGAACGCGCGGCTCGACGAATCCAGACAGATATTTGCGGACGAGGCGGACGAGGACATCCAGGCGCTGGGCATAGACGCCGCGCATCGTGCGAACATGCGCGCCGAAATGTCCGCCCTCCATGAACCGGGCCAGCGTCAGTTGCGCCATCGAGGCGCTGTGACCATCCAGCAGCGTGCGCGCGACCGTCATCGGCTTCACGAGCTGCGGCGGCAAGACGACGTAGCCGATCCGCAAGCCCGGAAACAGCGATTTGGTGAAGGTGCCGATGTAGACGGTCCGGTCGTGCGGATCGAGACCTTGCACGCAAGCGGTCGGCTTGCCGGCGTAGTGGAATTCGCTGTCGTAATCGTCTTCGATGATCCAGGTCTGATGTCGCGCCGCCCATTCAATCAATGCGAGGCGGCGATCCAGCGCCAGCGTCGCGCCGGTCGGAAACTGGTGAGAGGGCGTGAGGAACACCGCCTTGGCCCGGCGCGGCTGGGCCGTGATCTGGTCGACGACGAGGCCCTGACGGTCGACCGGAATCGGAACGCACTCCAGACCTGCGGCATCGAACGCTTTGCGCGCGCCGTAATAGGCCGGATCTTCGATGAAGACACGATCGCCGGGATCGAGCAGCATATTCGCGCACAGCGACAGCGCCTGCTGCGAACTGGTGAGCACCAGAACCCGATCCGCCGAGGCGCGGGCGCCGCGTTCGAGGTTGACGTAGTCGGCAATGGCGCGGCGTAGCGGCTCGGTGCCCTGCGGATCGCAGTGTAGCAGGGTCTGCGCGCCCAGCTCCTTGCGGACTTGGCGTTCCAGTCGCTCCCACAGCGGAAGCGGAAACGTCCGCGCTTCCGGCACACCGTGGACGAACGGCCTCGGCAACAACTGCTCGCGAATGCCGCCGCTGCCGAACATCGCGGTCCCGCGCTTGCTGAGCTTCGGCGCCTGGCTGCGCAGCAGCGCGTCCCGCTGCGACAGGCGGCGGCCCGGCGCGAACTCCGTCACCTCCGCGACGAAGCTGCCGCTCCCCACACGCCGCTCGATGAAGCCCTCGGCATGCAGTTGGCCATAGGCGACCTCGATCGTATCGCGCGACACGCCAAGCGATTGAGCAAGCGCACGCGAGGCGGGCAGCGGCTTGCCTGCCCCCAGCACACCGTCGACGATCAGTTGACGGATGGCGCGCTGAACCCGTGCGTGCAACGGCATCGCCGCGTGGGCCGGATGCGCCACCCAGGCTTTGACGGATTCGAGCTGCGAGTGTTTGAACAAATGGTCTGCCTTTGGGGCGGATAATGGAGGGGCATATCAGGCCACCGGGCGGCTAAATGTCAATGCATCCATCTCTCGCCTCGCCCCAGCAGAAGATTGTCAGCCGCATGTCGTCCCGCCCTCCGCCGTCCCCGGTCCGCCTCGGCGACCTCACCCACCCGATCATCGCCGGCCTGATTTCTGTGATCGTCAACTACGGCGGCACGTTCATCCTGGTGTTTCAGGCCGCCAAGATCGCCGGCCTCAGTCCTGAGCTCACGGCATCGTGGGTCTGGTCGATTTCGATCGGCGTCGGACTAACCGGACTATTCCTGAGCCTCCGCTATCGCGAGCCGATCATCACCGCGTGGTCGACGCCAGCGGCGGCGTTCCTGGTTACAGCTCTGGCGACGACGCCGTATGCAGAGGCGATCGGCGCCTACACGATTTCGGCGGCGGCGTTCGTGGTGCTCGGCCTGTCCGGCTATTTCGAAAAGGTGATCCGTCTGATCCCGCCCGGGATCGCCTCGGGTTTGCTGGCCGGCATTCTGCTGCAGTTCGGCATCGGAGCTTTCGGCGGTGCCAGCGTCGATCCGTGGCTGGTCGGCCTGCTGATCGCCGCCTATGTCGCGTTGAAGCGATTTTCCGCGCGCTACGCCGTGGTCGGCATTCTGCTGCTCGGACTCGCGTTCCTGCTGACGCAAGGCCGTGTCGATTTGTCAGGCCTCAAGCTGGTCTTCGCGGCCCCGGTGTTCAGCATGCCGGAGTTTTCGCTCAACGCGCTATTGTCGGTGGCGTTGCCGCTGTTCCTGATCACGCTCACCGGTCAATACATGCCGGGAATGCTGGTGCTACGGAACGACGGGTTCAAGACCAGCGCCAATCCGATCGTGACCGTCACCGGTTTGGGTTCGCTCATCATGGCGCCGTTCGGCTCGCATGCTTTCAACATCGCGGCGATCACGGCGGCGATCGCCACCGGCCGGGAGGCTCACGAAGACCCTTCCAAGAGATGGATTGCCGGCATCGCGGCGGGCTGTTTCTATGTGCTGGTCGGCGTGTTCGGCGTCACGCTCGCTGCTGTTTTCATGGCATTTCCAGCCACCTTCATCACCACCCTCGCCGGTCTCGCCCTGCTCGGCACCATCGGCGGCAGCCTTGCCGGGGCGATGGCAGACCCGAGCTCGCGCGAGGCGGCATTGATCACGTTCCTGGCGTCGGCCGCCAACATCAAGCTGCTCGGCATAGGCGGCGCATTCTGGGGCCTGCTGATCGGTGGACTCGCCTATGTTGTGCTCAACGGCCGGATGCCTTATCGCGCGACCACGGATCGCCGAGCGACTGAGGCGGCCGCGAAATGAACCACGAGACAGCGCCGATGACGACTTCTATCATCTCGATCCAAAGCCAGGTCGTGCACGGCCACGTCGGCAACAGCGCTGCCGTGCTGCCGATGCAGGCGCACGGGCTGAACGTGGCGGCGGTGCCGACGACGCTGCTCTCCAATCATCCGGGCCTCGGGAGCACGCGCGGCCGGGTGTTGGACGCCGAACTGGTCGGCGAATTGCTGCGCGGGATCGAAGAACGCGGGCTGATCGAGACCAGCCGCTACATCGTGTCCGGCTATCTTGGCTCCCGCGCCAACGGCGAGGTGGTGGCTGCCTTCGTCAAGCGAGCCCGACAACTCAATCCCGCCATCACCTATATCTGCGATCCGGTGATGGGAGATTCCCATGTCGGGGTGTTCGTGCCCGATCCGGTTGCCGCGTGCATCTGCAACGAACTCGTCCCGCTCGCTGATCTGCTGACGCCCAACCATTTCGAGGCCGGACTGATCGCGGGCCACCCGCTGGCGACATGGCCCGAGCTCGAGGCCGCGGTCGACAAGATGCTGGCTTGGCGGGGCGCCCGTGTCGTCGTCACCAGTTGCAGGCTGGCAGATACGCCCGACGACTCGCTGGAGAACATCGTGGTCGAGGGCGGGACCTCGACCCGACTGCCCTCGCCCCGCCTGGAGCTAGCGGCGGCGGGGACGGGCGATCTCTACACCGGCCTTCTCACCGCTGGGCTCGCCCGCAATCTCCCTCTCGTCGATGCGGCCCGACGCGCCGCCGCCATTGTGCTCGACGTGTTGAAGCGCACCATGGCCGCCGGCGAACGCGAAATGCAGCTTGCCAGCGTCATCGACGCACTGAACCCCGCCCTGGGCCAGCCCACTCGATAACGCCGGATAATCCATCATCGAACGGCACTTCGGGGTGCCGGCGATCGAACACTAAAGCCCCGGCGCGACCCACGCGGTCGAAATCGCACCGCGACCATCGAGGCCTATCCGCCAGTACAGCGGCCGCCGCTCGTGCTGCACCAGATAGACATCAACGCCGCCGTTGCCGACGCCGACAAACCCGACCGAACGAACCGCTCCGGCCTCGCCGATCTCCTCGTGCAACTTTGCCAGTTGCTGTCTGGTGGCGTTGGCCAGCGCTTCCGTCATCTCGTCGTAGCACGGCTGACCACTGCGGATTCCGTCGATAAGTCGGCGCAGCGCGTCTTCCGTGCCGGCGCTCGGCCGATGACTGGTCAGTTTCTCAGCGAGCTGCTGTTCGATGCGCCGAGCCTCGTCCGCATTGATACGCGGCATCGGAATATCGAGGCCGTTCTGATGTAGCACCAGCGATTGTGCCACGCCCGAAGCATCCGTCACGAAGCTGATCTGGGCGTCGACGACCTTGGCAAAGAACCGCGTCGGGCTGTCCGCGAACAGCGGCACGCCCGGCTGCCCGCTCAGTCGCGACACCAGCCGTCCGCTTTCGCGGCTGATCGTCATCACGCCCTGATTGGCGAGCTCGTAGAAGCCGACGTAGCGATCCAGGATTGCGGCATCGAGCCGAACTTCCTCGCGCCCGGAGCTTCGCGTCGGCTCCCCGGCGGACTGAACCGCAGCCGACAGCACATTCCAGTTCTGGCAGCCCAGAACCTTGGCGATCAGCTCCAGACTCTCACTTCGGGTGAGTTCGGCTTTCGGCTTGATGGCCTCGCGCAGCGTCTGCACCATGGCCTTTGCGTCGCGGAAATCGCGCATCATGAACCCTCTGCAGGGCGAACTGATCAGGTCAGATGCTTGCGTTACTGACTCCGTTCGCCTCGGCAAAGGGGGCAAGGGTCGCTCCGATACGTTCACCATTCCCCCGACGGGGCGCAAGCGGCGGGTCGTATCCACCCGCGACAACACTGGCGCGCGCCTGACTCGATGTCAAACGTCGGCGCAGCGTCGCACGATAGCGGCCGCGCGGCGCGATGCCGCGGGCCGGATCGTATCAGCGTTCGGTCAGTTCTTCGGCGCGGCTTCGCCAGCTTCACCCTTCGGGCCGGCGGGGCCGGTGGCGCCTGAGGGACCAGACGGGCCGGCAGGGCCCGCGGGACCGGCAGGACCAGCATCACCCTTCGAACCGGCGGGACCCGCCGGGCCTGCAGGACCAGCGGGGCCGGCCGGGCCAGGGGCGCCTGCAGCGCCCGCTTCACCCTTCGGACCACGCGGTCCGCAATTGGCAACGAGCAGGCCGGTCAAGGTTTCGGTGCCCGACTTCAGGTCGAGCTTGCAAGTCTCGGGGGCGTCCGACAGCGAGAATTTGAAACGGCGCGATGACGAGCTCTTGGCCTTGTCGCCTGTGCCGACGACCTCGACCTCCTGGCCGGCCTTGGTGGTCTTGCCGGTGATCACCAGCTTGCCGCTCTCGATCGCCAGCGTGTCGATCTCCAGCGCCGAGGCTGCGCCGGAGGTCATCGCCAGGATCGCGGCTCCGACCAGAATGGATCGTCTTGCCATCAACTTCTCCCCACCTGTTGCAGTGACGCTTGCGCGTCGTGTCCATCGCCAAGGCGGCCGCCCGCGGTCGCCACAACCGAGGATAGCCGAATGAATGGCGGAGCATAGCCGGGGCAGCGCGACATTTTTGCTACGGAGCGCACAGTCCGCCGTGGACACCGGCGTGCGAACACCAGCGCCACGCCGGGATTGCGAACAAAGCAGGAATCTGGGAGCGTCCATCCTTCACCCGACAGGCGCTGATTCGTGTCCTTGCCCGCTCCGATCCTCGATGGCCTCAATCCCGAGCAGCGCTGCGCCGTCGAGCACGGCGCGGGGCCGGCGCCCTGCCCGCCGCTACTCGTGATCGCCGGCGCCGGCAGCGGTAAGACCAACACGCTGGCGCACCGGGTTGCGCATCTCGTCGTCGGCGGTGCCGACCCGTATCGCATCCTGCTGATGACGTTCTCGCGCCGCGCTGCCGCCGAGATGACCCGCCGGGTCGAGCGGATCGCCCGCAAGGTGCTCGGCGACCGCTCATCGGCGCTGAGCGGCGGCCTGCACTGGGCCGGCACCTTCCACGGCATCGGCGCCCGGCTGCTGCGCGACTATGCCGAGCGGATCGGGCTCGATCCAGGTTTCACCATCCACGATCGGGAAGACTCTGCCGATCTGATGAACCTGGTCCGCCACGACCTCGGCTTCTCCAGGACCGACAGCCGGTTTCCGGCCAAGGCGACTTGCCTGTCGATCTACTCGCGCTGCGTCAATGCCGGCCAGCCGCTCGATGTCGTGCTCGGCGCCAACTACCCGTGGTGCGCCGGCTGGGCCGCCGAGCTGAAGCAACTATTCGCGGCCTATGTCGAAGCCAAGCAACGCCACAACGTGCTCGATTACGACGACCTGCTGCTGTACTGGGCGCAGGTGATGGAGGAGCCGGCTTTCGCCGAAGAGATCAGCGGCCGGTTCGATCACGTGCTGGTGGACGAGTATCAGGACACGAACGCCCTGCAGGCGCGGGTGCTACTGGCGCTCAAGCCCAACGGCGCCGGATTGACCGTGGTCGGCGACGACGCGCAGGCGATCTACTCGTTCCGCGCCGCCACGGTGCGCAACATCCTCGACTTCCCGAAGGCCTTCGATCCGCCCGCTCGCGTCGTCACGCTGGACCGCAACTATCGCTCGACCCAGGCGATCCTGTCGGCCGCCAATGGCGTGATCGATCTGGCACGCGAGCGTTTCACCAAGAACCTATGGACCGATCGGGCCGAAGGTTCGCGGCCGCTGCTGGTCGGCGTCCGCGACGAAGCCGATCAGGCGCGCTACATCGTCGAGCGGGTGCTCGATGCCCGCGAGGGCGGCGCGACGCTGAAGCAGCAGGCGGTGCTGTTCCGCACCTCGTCGCATTCCGCTCCGCTGGAGCTCGAGCTGACCCGGCGCAACATCCCGTTCGTCAAATTCGGCGGGCTGAAGTTTCTCGACGCCGCGCACGTCAAGGACATGCTGGCGCTGCTGCGCTTCGTGCAGAACCCGCGCGACCGCGTCGCCGGATTCCGGGTGATGCTGCTGATGCAGGGCGTCGGCCCGGCGTCGGCGCAGAAGGCGCTGGATGCAATGACGGCCGCGGCCGACCCGCTCGGCGCCCTCACCGCGCTGCCCGCCCCGCCGCGCGCCGCCGCCGACTGGCGCGGCTTCGTCGCGGCGGTACAGGAGCTGCGCAGCGGCGATGCCGGCTGGCCGACCGAACTTGAGCGCGCGCTGATCTGGTACGCGCCGCATCTCGATCGCATCCACGAGGACGCCGAAACCCGCAGGGCCGACCTCGTGCAGCTCGCGCAGATCGCCTCGGGCTATCCGTCGCGCGAGCGCTTCCTCACCGAATTGACGCTCGATCCGCCGGACGCGACGTCCGATCAGGCCGGCGTGCCGACGCTCGACGACGACTATCTGATCCTGTCGACGATCCATTCCGCCAAAGGCCAGGAATGGAAGCAGGTGTTCGTGCTCAACGTCGTCGATGGCTGCATGCCGTCCGACCTCGGCACCGGTACCTCGGCCGAGATCGAGGAAGAGCGCCGCCTGCTCTATGTGGCGATGACGCGGGCGAAAGACGATCTGCACCTGGTGGTGCCACAGCGGTTCTTCACCCACGGCCAGAACGCCCAAGGCGACCGCCACGTCTATGCGGCCCGCACCCGGTTCATTCCCGAGCGGCTGCTGCCGCTGTTCGAACGCACCAGCTGGCCGCGCGTCACGCCCGAAGCCGCAGCGGCGGCGCAGCGCGGTCCGCGTATCGACATCAACTCGCGGATGCGGCGGATGTGGACCTGACCGTGATCACGCCGCCGCGCTGGTGGTGATGGTGCCGCCGTCGGCGTTGTCGACGATCACCGGGCTGTCGAACCAGCTCATCACCGGCTCGGCGCCGTACAATGCTGCGACGCGGGCGCGCCATTCGCCGCCATACACGGCTTCGGCGGCCTCGCGGTTCTCCCACAGATAGATGCCTCCGGCGGTCGTGCCGTCCTCGGAGCGAATGTAATATTTGCGGATCAGGCCCGGCAGCTTCTGGTATTTCGGCGCGCTGCTCTCGAACCGCTTCTTTGCCTCCTCCAGGCTGATCGGCGTCGCCATGTGAAACTGCACGACGGTGGTGATCATCGGAACCTCCTCGGATTTTTCCGGCATCTTAGCGCAATCGGCGCCGCGCTGTCTCTGCCTGGCGCGGCCGGCTATTCGAACGCTTCTGGAAACCGCACCGTGGTGCCGAGCGTGATCCAGCGGGCATTTTCGCCGGTGATGTTGTGGCCGACGATCAGGTCCATCGAAAAGATCTCGTTGGGCCGCCAGCGCACGCCGGCCTGTGCGCGCGGCCGGATCTTGCCGGCACTGTCGTCGGGAGCGCCGGATAGACCGAAGCCCTCCAGCGTCAGTTGCAGCGTGTCGGTGAACTTCCAGTCGAAGCCGACGCCGTAGCTGAGATAGTGCTGGTCGATCACCCGATCCCAGAGCCAGCCGGCGTTGAGGTTGACCCGCATTGTCTCGGACAGCCGGTAGGTCGCCGGCAGCGTCACGAACGCCACCGTGTTGTTGCCGCTGGCCGCATCGTAGGAGCCGCCGGCCTCGATCGCGAGACCGAACCGGCCGATCGCGGTCGGGACCAGTACGGTCTTGAGCTTCGGCGACAGTGTCGTGCTCCAGTCGCCGTCGGCGCGGGCCCGGTTCGCCTGCAGCGTCAGCTCGAACGGGCGGCCGAGATCGACCACGCAGGATGGGTTCGCGACCGCAGAAAAGTCGGTGTTGGTGGCGCGCGACCACCAGCTTTCCAGCTTGCACGAACCGAGCTCGGAAATGTCGGTGGCATCGACCGCATAGGCGCCGTTCGCCGCACAGGCTTCGCCCGACAGCAGAAGGGCGAGCCCAAGCACGGCGAGCAACAGAAAGGTCAGGGCGCGGGCCAACGGAAGCATGGAACCAGCCTTAGCAGACGGCCGGCTCGACAGCTTCCGCGACTTCCGCCTATCCTCAACTTCATGGCCGACCATGAGCATCATCACCACGACCACGATCACGACCATTCCGACTTGTCGGAGACCGAGCTGCGGGTGCGCGCGCTCGAAACCATCCTCACCGAGAAGGGCTATGTCGATCCCGCCGCACTCGATGAGCTGATCGAGACCTACGAGACCAAGGTCGGCCCGCGCAACGGCGCCCAAGTGGTCGCCAAGGCCTGGAGCGATCCGGCGTATCGCGAGCGGCTGCTGCACGACGCCACCGCGGCGATCGCGGAGCTCGGCTACACCGGCCGCCAGGGCGAACACATCGTCGCGGTCGAGAATACGCCGGCCACCCACAACATGGTCGTGTGCACGCTGTGCTCCTGCTACCCGTGGCCGGTGCTCGGCCTACCGCCGGTCTGGTACAAATCGGCGCCGTATCGATCGCGCGTGGTCAAGGAGCCGCGCGCGGTGCTAGCCGAATTCGGCGTGACGCTGCCGCAGGACACGGCGATCCGGGTGTGGGATTCGACCGCCGAGATCCGTTACCTGGTGATTCCGATGCGCCCAGACGGCAGCGACGATCTCAGCGAAGGTCAGCTCGCCGACCTCGTCACTCGCGACAGCATGATCGGCACAGGCCTTGCTCGCACGCCTGCAGAGATCACGGCATGAACGGCGCACACGACATGGGCGGCATGGACGGGTTCGGGCCAATTGTGATTGAGGCCAATGAGCCGTTGTTTCACGCCGCATGGGAGCGCCGCGCCTTCGCGCTGACGCTGGCGATGGGACGGCCCGGTGGCTGGAACATCGACATGTCGCGGTTCGCCCGCGAGAACCGCGCGCCGATCGATTATCTCTCGAAGAGCTACTATCAGCTCTGGCTCGCTGGCCTCGAAGTGCTGATGGCCGAGCGCGGCCTCGTCACCGCCGACGAGATCGCCGCGGGTCGCCCGCTGCATCCGCGCAGGGACGTCCAGGTGCTGACCGCTGCGGACGTTACGCCGATGCTGGCACGCGGCGCACCAACCGAACGCGACGCTGCGGCCCCTGCCCGGTTCGGCGTCGGCGATCGCGTCCGTGCCAAGGACCTGCATCCACGAACCCATATCCGCCTGCCGCGCTACGTGCGCGGCCGGATCGGCACCATCGAACTGGTACACGGCGCGCACGTGTTTCCGGACAGCCACGCGCATGGCGGCGGCGAGCAGCCGCAATGGCTTTACACGGTGGCGTTCGAGGCACGCGAATTGTGGGGCGACGATGCCGACCCGACATCGCGTGTCTCGGTCGATGCCTGGGACTCCTATCTGGAGCGCGCGTGATGAGCAGCCAGTCCGAGGCTGCGGCGATCGCCGCGCACAGCGTGCCGGGCCTGCCGCGCGACGATGACGGCCCGGTATTCCGCGAGCCCTGGGAAGCCCATGCGTTTGCGATGGCGGTGACGCTGCATGGCCGCGGCCTGTTCACCTGGCCAGAATGGGCGGCGGCGCTCTCCGCCGAGATCCGCCGAGCCCAAGCTGACGGCGATCCCGACTGCGGCGACACCTATTATCGCCATTGGCTCGCGACGCTGGAACAGATGGTCGCAACCAAGGGTGTCGCCAGCCTCGAGACCCAGCATCGGTACCGCGACGCCTGGGACCGCGCCGCCGATCGCACGCCGCACGGCCGTCCGATCGAGCTGCAGCCGGGGGATTTTCCACAGTCAGAGGCGTTTTCGGCGGCAGAGTCACCGCCGCGTTAACGCTGATGCGACAAGTTTGGTCGGTGCGTCACTGACGTCAACGAGAACCGAACCGATCGGCGTTAATCTGCAGCCTGCCGACAGATCGCGGATGGCGAGGCTGCGGCGGCAGTGAGTTGGGTGATGGCGCAGATCGATTTTGATCGACCAATGCGATGGACGGCAAATGCCGCCGGCCGCTATCTTGCCGAAGCAACCTGCGACTCCGAACTGTTCCTGCAGCGCGCCGCCGCGCTCGGCCCCTCCGCGGCGATCACCCCGTTTCAGTCTCCCGACTGGCTGAGCACCTGGTTGAAGTTGCTCGGGCCTTCCGTGGCCGCCGAGCCGCTGTTGATTACCGTGCGCGACAGCTTCCGCGACGAGATCGCGATGCTGCTGCCGCTGGTGGTCCGCCGGGTGTGTGGCGTGGCCCTGGTCGAATTCGCCGACCTCTCAGTGTCGGACTACAACGTGCCCCTGCTCGGCCCCGCTGCGCCGTCGACGCCGGAAGCGGCTGCGGCGGCTTTCGAAGCCGCGTTGGCGGCGATGCCAGACGTCGACGTGGTGCGTCTGTGCAACCTGCCGCTGACCGCGGGCGGCAAGGTCAATCCGTTGGCGCTGCTGGCGTCGACCCCGTCCTCAACAGTGCGCAATGTCACCACGCTGCCGCGCTCGTGGGACGATTATCTCGAGTCGCGTCCGCGCAAATTCCGCAAGGCGCTACGCCAGCATCATCGCGCGCTCGACGCGCTCGGCGGCGTGCGGGTTCGGATGATGACCTCGCCGGGCGACGACACCGCACATCTGTTCGGCAAGCTCGATCAGTTTCAGCGCGCGCGGATCGCCGCGCTCGGCAAGCGCTATGTACTCGACCGACCGGCCTATGCGCGGTTCTATCGCGAGGTGTTTTCGCGCGGACAGGCGATGCTGTCGGTGATGGAATCCAGCGACTCTGTGGTTGCGGTCGCCTACAGCCTGCTGCATCGACAGAGCTGCACGACGGTGCGGCTCGCGCACGCCGGCGCAGAATGGAACCGCGGATCGCCCGGAATCGTGCTGGCGAGCGAGATCATCCGCTGGCTGATCGACAGCGGCATCGAACAATTCGATCTCGGCGCCGGAGGCTACGACTACAAGAAGCAGCTCGGCTGCGAGCCGCAGCCGCTTATGGTTTTGGATAAGGCGCTGACGCTGAAAGGCCGAATGGCACTGTCGGCGTGGTCGACCTATACGGGCGGTCGCTCGCTGGTTCAGTCGTTGACGGCGAAGGCGTCGTAAACCAGCTTCTTGAACTCCGGTACCACGCGGCCGCGTTCAGTCTCGGTCTGCTGCATCAGGACGTAAATCATGTCGAGCGACGGATCGACGCCGAAATAGGTGCCACTGCCGCTGTCCCATTTCAGTTCGCCGATCGAGCCAGGCGCGGGCGGGGTTGCCTCCCCCGACTCGACCCGCACTGCTAGACCGTAGCCGTAGCCGAACCCATCGCCGGGAAAATAGAAGTAGTCGCGCTCGACGCCGGAGCCCGGGCCGATCTGGTCGGTGGTCATCGCCTTGAACGCCGCAGCGCTGAGATAACGGCGGCCGTCGAGCACGCCGCCTTCGAGCAGCATCTGGGCGAACCGCGCATAGTCGGTGACGGTCGACAGCAGGCCGCCGCCACCCGATTGCCATTCCGGATGCGCGCCGCGCTGCCGCTCGGCATCGGCCAGTACGGTATCGGTGGGGAACACCGCGGCCATCCGCGCTTGCTCCGCCTCGGTTCGCAGCACAAAGCTGGTGCTGGTCATGCCGAGCGGATCGAACAGCCGCTGCTTGAGGAAATCGTACAGTGGCTCGCCCGACACGATCTCGATGACGCGGCCGAGCACGTCAGTCGAATGGCCGTAGCGCCACAGCGTGCCGGGCTGGCGCGCCAACGGCAAACGGGCGATCCGTTCCGCGAACTCGGCGTTGTCGAATCGGCCGGCGAATAGATTCGCCTGCTGATACGCTGCCATAATCAGTTCGCCGCCGATATATTCGTAAGTAATCCCCGAGGTGTGGCGCAGCAGGTCTTCGATCGTCACCAGCCGATCGGGATCGACCAGCCTCAGTGCCGGCTTACCGTCTTCGACAGTCTCGATCCCAACCTTTACGCGTGCAAACGACGGAATGTACTTCGACAGTGGATCTTGCAATTCCAGTCGCCGCTCGTCGATCAGCATCATCGCCGCGACACTGGTGATCGGCTTGGTCATCGAATGCAGCGCGAAGATCGTGTCCGGCGTCATCCGGTGCTGCCGCGCGGCAGTACGCCAGCCGAAGCACTGCAGGTAAACCGGCCTGCCGTGCTGTTGGATCAGCACTACGGCACCCGGCAGCTTCCCCGCAGCAACTTGATGTTCGAAGAAAGCGCTGAGCCGCGCCAGCTTCTCGGGCTTGGGAGTAGCCGCCGCGCTCGCGGGCGCCGCTGTTGCGGCCCGCACAGCAGGCATCGTCAGCGTCACGCCGATGGCTTGGAGAACTTGACGACGGCTGATCGAAACGAAGGGAGGCGGCATGGCAAGACTGTCCGTAGCGTCGAGACGCCAGCCTTAGCATGCACACCTTGGCGGCTCGATGATACGAAGGAGTGCCGCCGGTCAAATGCCGGAAGCGTATTCGATCCAGCCCTTGGCGCGCAGCCGGCACGCAGGGCATTCGCCGCAGCCGTAGCCCCAATCGTGACGCGCCCCACGTTCGCCAAGATAGCAGGTGTGGGAGTCCTCGCGGATCAGATCGACCAGCGCATCACCGCCGAGGTCTTGAGCGAGTTGCCACGTGGCAGCCTTGTCGCGCCACATCAACGGTGTGTGCAGGGTGATGTCGCGCGCCATGCCGAGCGACAGCGCAGTCTGCAGTGCCTGAATGGTGTCGTTGCGGCAATCCGGATAGCCGGAGTAATCGGTTTCGCACATCCCGCCGACGATGTCGGTGATGCCACGCCGATACGCCAGCGCCGCCGCGAAGTTCAGGAAGATCAGATTACGGCCGGGCACGAAGGTGTTTGGCAGTCCGTCGGCCCCCATCGCAATCGCGACGTCACGGGTCAGTGCGGTGTCGGAGATTTGCGCCAGCGTCGGGATCGTCAGCGTGTGATTGTCGCCGAGCTTGGCGGCCCAGTCGTCGCTGATGGCACGGAAGCCGTCGAGCAGCCGTGCGCGGCACTCCAATTCGATCAGATGCCGCTGGCCGTAGTCGAAGCCGATGGTCTCGACGCGGGCGAAGCGCGCGAGCGCCCAGGCCAGACAGGTCGCGGAGTCCTGCCCGCCGGAGAACAGCACCAGCGCGGTCTTGTCGGAAGAATGGTCGGTCATGGCGCATGGCTGTAGCACCACGCGCTGCGCAGGCCAATCCGGCGCGGTTTTCGCTGGGATGGCGGCGCCGGTTGCGGCATAGGAAACGGGACGTCCTCCTGCCCCGGATCCGCACCATGCCCCCTTCCCGCGATATCGCCCGCCTGATCGAGATCATGGCCGCGCTCCGCACTCCGGTGACCGGCTGTCCGTGGGACCTCGAGCAGGATTTCGCGACGATCGCGCCCTACACCATCGAGGAAGCGTTCGAGGTCGCCGAAGCGATTTCCCGCCACGATCTCGACGATCTGCGCGAAGAGCTCGGAGACCTGCTGCTCCAGGTGGTGTTCCATGCGCGGATCGCCGAAGAGCGTGGCGCGTTCGCGTTCGGCGACGTGGTCGAGGCCATCACCCGCAAGATGATCCGCCGCCATCCGCATGTGTTCGCCGACGCCGACGGCAATCTGACGCCGTCGCATGTCGAGGGCGTCTGGGACCGGATCAAGGCCGAAGAGAAGGCCGAGCGCGCCGCCCGCCGCGGCCTCACCGAACAGCCGTCGAGCTCAGTGCTGGCGGGGGTCAAATCCGGCCAGCCGGCGCTGTCGCGGGCGATGGACCTGCAGCGCAAGGCCGCCAAGGTCGGCTTCGACTGGAACGACCCGCGCGCGGTACTCGCCAAGATCCGCGAAGAGACCGACGAAATCGAGGCCGCGCTGGATCGTGGCGATCAGGCGCACATCACCGAGGAGACCGGCGATCTGCTGTTTGCGCTGGTCAATCTCGCCCGCCACGCCAAGGCCGACCCGGAAATCGCGCTGCGCGGCGCCAATGCCAAGTTCGAACGCCGCTTCGCCTACATCGAACAAGCGCTGGCGGCCCAGGGCCGCACCCCGGACGACGCCACGCTCGCCGAAATGGATGCGCTGTGGAACGAGGCCAAGACGACCGAAGCGACGAAATAACGCCGCCCAGTTCCGATTCCGGGCGCGACTTCCTATCTATACCTGCACGAAAACAATGCAGGGGGTCGCGCGAGCATCATGCTCTCGGTGGAATTGGCAATCGTTGTCGCCTTGATCGTCGTCAACGGTCTGCTGTCGATGTCCGAACTGGCGATCGTCTCGTCACGCCCGGCGCGGCTGTCGATCCTGGCGCAGCGCGGCGTCCGCGGCGCACGCCAGGCGATGAAGCTGAGCGAAGACCCCGGCCGGTTTCTCTCCACCGTCCAGATCGGCATCACCTTGGTCGGCGTGCTGTCCGGAGCGTTCTCCGGCGCGACGCTGGGCCAGCGCCTGAGCGATTGGTTGACCGCGTCCGGCGTGCCGTTCGCCGACATCATCGGCTTCGGCCTGGTGGTGACGCTGATCACCTACGCGACCCTGATCGTCGGCGAACTGGTGCCGAAACAGCTGGCGCTACGCGATCCCGAAGCGGTGGCGGTGAAGGTCGCGCCGGCAATGGCGCTGCTCGCCAAGATCTCGCTGCCAGTCGTGGTCGTGCTCGACATCTCCGGCAAGGCGATGCTGGCACTGCTTGGCCAGAGCGGGGAACCTGAGGACAAAATCTCCGAAGAAGAAATCCATAGCCTGGTGATGGAAGCTGAGACCGCCGGCATACTCGAGCCTGGTGAGCGCCAGATGATTGCAGGCGTGATGCGGCTCGGCGACCGCCCGGTCGGCGCGGTGATGACGCCGCGTCCCGAGGTCGACATGATCGACCTGTCCGATCCGCCCGACCAGATCCGCGCCACTTTCGCGAGCAGTCCGCATTCGCGGTTGCCGGCCACGGATGAAGATCGCGACGATCCGATCGGCATTATCCAATCCAAGGACGTGCTCGAAGTCTATCTGCGCGGGGAGACGCCGGACTTCCGGGCGCTGGTGCGCGACGCGCCGGTGATCCCAGCCTCCGCCGATGCGCGCGACGCACTAATCATGCTGCGCAACGCCTCGGTCCATATGGGGCTGGTGTACGACGAATTCGGCGGCTTCGAAGGCGTGGTCAGCACTGCCGATATTCTGGAGTCGATCGTCGGCGCGTTCAGCTCCGAAGACGGGCCGCCGGAGCCCGCCGCAGTGCGCCGCGACGACGGCTCGTACCTTGTCGCGGGGTGGATGCCGGTCGACGAGTTCGGCGACCTGCTGGGCATGCCGGTGCCGGCGCAGCGCGATTATCACACCGTCGCCGGTCTGGTGCTGTCGCATCTCGGCGCGCTGCCGAGCGTCGGCGACAAGTTCGACTTCCAGGGCTGGCGGTTCGAGATCCTGGACCTTGATCACCGGCGGATCGACAAGATCCTGGCGAGCCGCCTGCCGGACGACCAAGCCTCGCCATGACCGAGCGGCCGCTCCACGCGCGTCGCGACGCGCACGCCCTCGCCGCCATTCGGCTGCTGCACACCGCGATCTGGGCGTTCTTCGCGTCCTCGATCCTGGCAATCCCGGTGACGATCTGGGCCGGGCAGCTCGTCGCCGCGCTATGGCTCAGCGTGTTCGTGTGGGGCGAAGTCGTCGTGCTGGTGCTCAACCGGATGCGCTGTCCGCTGACGACGCTGGCGGCGCGCTATACCGACGACCGCGCCGACAATTTCGATATCTGTCTGCCGCGCTGGCTGGCCCGCCATAACCAGCGGCTTTTCGGGACGTTGTTCGCCCTCACCCAGCTTCAGCTTGGCTGGGCGCTGCTGGTGCGCTGACCGCCTCGCCGGCCCCAAAACGGCGACGGCCGCCGCGATGGGGCGCGGCGGCCGTCGTCTCGTATCCCGTCCCAGCCGGGCGCGGCCGGAAAGGAATGGCTGAGAACCCGTGGGCTCAGAACGGAATGTCGTCGTCCATATCGCTGCGGCCGCCGCCGCTGCTGGCCGGCATCGGCCGCCGTGCGCCGCCGCCACCCGAGGGGCCGCTGGAGCCGAAATCGCCGCCGGAGTTGTCGTCGCCATAGCCGCCGCCACCTCCGCCGCCGCTGCGGCCGTCGAGCATGGTCAGATTCGAGTTGAAGTTCTGCAGCACCACCTCGGTGCTGTAGCGCTCAGCGCCGCTCTGATCGGTCCATTTGCGTGTCTGCAGCTGGCCTTCGATGTAAACCTTCGCGCCTTTTCTCAGGTACTGCTCGGCGACCTTGCACAATCCCTCATTGAAGATCACCACGCGGTGCCACTCGGTCTTTTCCTTGCGCTCGCCGGTGGCGCGATCGCGCCAGGACTCCGAGGTGGCGATCCGCAGGTTCGCAATCGGACGCCCATCCTGGGTCCGCTTGATCTCCGGATCGGCACCGAGATTCCCGACCAGGATCACCTTGTTCACGCTACCCGCCATCGACGTCTCCTCTTAAAACCATACTGACTGCGCGGCGCCCGCGACCCGGCCGGCCATTGCCCGCCTTCCGCTCTGCCGCTGCTCACGCCAAAGCTCGGCGCGGCGCCTGTCCCAGTCCAAGCGAATACGCTGTGGGCGGCGCCTCGCCCATACGTCCGCGAGCGAAAACGCCCGCCTCGTGGGATTTATCCACCGGCGCGAATTCACGCAGTCTGTTCTATTTTTGTTCCAAAGTGAAGTGCAAAGTTGAAACGCGCTGGAGCGTCCGCAATTTCACCCGACCCGCGTGGGGCCTGTGGGGACACCGTGCCGCAACGGTAACCCGCTGCTAGCTGGCAGAATTTCCAAAAATCTATCCACGGTTTTAGGAATCTAACTTCACTCGCGACTGTTGCATTTCCGCGACGGCGCATTGCACGCACTGCGTGTATGGTCGTCACGTGGAATTACAGAGGGGCGCTCGCGCGTCTCGGTCCGCGGCGGGGACACACCGCGGACCAAGAGCCGGAAGAGCACAGACAACCGGGGGAAATTGCGATGAAGAAATTTCTGGTGGGGACTGTCGGCTTGATTGCGTTGGGCACCGCGCCGGCCATGGCTGCCGATCTCGCGGCTCGCCCCTACACCAAAGCGCCGCCGATCATCGCGGCCGCTTACGACTGGTCCGGCTTCTACGTCGGTGCCAACGGCGGCTGGGGCACGAGCCGCAATTGCTGGGATTATCTCGGCACCACAGCAACTCCAGCAGTGGCTCTCGGCGAGGGCTGCCACGACGCCTCGGGCGGCACGGCCGGTGGCCAGGTCGGCTACAATTGGCAGATCAGCACCTGGGTGTTCGGCGTCGAGGCGCAGGGTAACTGGGCTGACTTCAAGGGCTCGAACGTCAACCAGCTCGGCGGCGGTTTGACCACCAACCAGACCAAGGTCGACGCATTCGGCCTGTTCACCGCTCGCGTGGGCTACGCCTGGAGCAACGCTTTGCTCTACGTGAAGGGCGGTGCTGCGGTTACCAGCGACAAGTACACCCGGTTCCGGACCGCGACCGGCGTTTTTAACGACGACGCTAGCGAGACCCGCTGGGGCGCGACCGTCGGCACCGGCCTCGAATACGGCTTCACCCCGAACTGGTCGTTCGCCGTCGAATACGACCACCTGTTCCTGGGCGGCCGCGACCTCACCTTCTCGCCGGTCCTCCCCAACGTCTCCAACGTCTCTCACATCAAGCAGGACGTCGATGTCGTCACCGCCCGCATCAACTATCGCTGGGGCGGCCCGATCGTCGCGCGCTACTGAGCTTCGCGGCGTCTGATTCCAGTCCCGCTTGCGGAAGGCCGGCCTCGCGCCGGCCTTTTCCATTTCGGACCTGGGCCGCAGACTGGCGCTGGCCGCAGCCGACTGCGGCAAGGCCATCGTGCTTGCGTGGGGCCCGGCGCCCCCGCCCCACCCTCCGACGGCCAACAATCCGGTTGATGGACGCGCTCAGCCTCTGGCAATCGCGTCGCGTTCTTCCTATGTTCCAGCTTCAGCCCCAACCGGCGCAAGCCCCGGAAGCTCCGGCGCGCGCCCCAACCGGCGCGTTGTCGCGCGTCTGGACATCCGCATGGACGAAGTGATCAAGGCCAAGCGTCAGACCCCCGCGGCCTCGAGCCGGACCGCCATCACCATTCGCGGCGCCCGCGAGCACAACCTCAAGAACGTTGACGTCACCATCCCGCGCGACAAGCTCGTGGTGTTCACGGGCCTGTCCGGCTCCGGCAAGTCGTCGCTGGCGTTCGACACCATCTACGCCGAAGGCCAGCGCCGCTACGTCGAGTCGCTGTCGGCCTATGCCCGGCAATTCCTCGAGATGATGCAGAAGCCGGATGTCGACCAGATCGATGGCCTGTCGCCTGCGATCTCGATCGAACAGAAGACCACCTCGAAGAACCCGCGCTCGACCGTCGGCACTGTCACCGAGATCTACGACTACATGCGCCTCTTATGGGCGCGCGTCGGCGTGCCCTACTCGCCCGCAACCGGCCTGCCGATCGAGAGCCAGACCGTGTCGCAGATGGTCGACCGCGTGCTGGCGCTGCCGGAAGGCACGCGGCTGTATCTGCTGGCGCCGGTGGTGCGCGGCCGCAAGGGCGAGTACCGCAAAGAACTCGCCGACTGGCTCAAGAAGGGCTTCCAGCGCGTCAAGATCGACGGCGCGTTCCACGAGCTCGCCGAAGCGCCGGTGCTCGACAAGAAATTCCCGCACGACATCGACGTCGTGGTCGACCGCATCGTGGTGCGCCCCGACATCGGCCAGCGTCTCGCCGAGAGTTTTGAAACCGCGCTGAAGCTCGCCGAAGGGCTCGCGGTAATCGAATATGCTGACGCGCCCGCCGCGCCACCGGCAGCCGAGCCCGGTCAGGACGAGCCCGCCGACAAGAAGAAAAAGGCCGACAAGAAGGTCGCCAAGATCCACGACAAGAGCGGCGCCGAACGCATCCTGTTTTCGGAGAAATTCGCCTGCCCGGTGTCCGGCTTCACCATTCCGGAGATCGAACCCAGACTGTTTTCGTTCAACAACCCCTACGGCGCCTGCCCCGAATGCGGCGGCCTCGGCATCGAGCAGCATATCGACGCCGATCTCGTCGTGCCCGACAAGGAGCTCACACTCCGCAAGGGTGCGATCGCGCCGTGGGCGAAATCGTCCTCGCCGTACTATGTGCAGACGCTGACCGCGCTCGGTAAGCACTACAAGTTCACGCTCGACACCAAGTGGAAGGACCTGCCTAAGAAGGTCCAGAACGTCCTACTGCACGGCTCCGGCGACGACGAGATCAAATTCTCCTACGAAGACGGGGTGCGTTCCTACGACACCAAGAAGCCGTTCGAGGGCGTCGTCACCAATATCGAACGCCGCTTCCGTGAGACCGAGAGCGAGTGGGCGCGCGAGGAGCTCGGCAAGTACTTCTCCGACGTGCCGTGCGACGCCTGCCACGGCCATCGCCTCAAGCCCGAGGCGCTGTGCGTCAAGGTCGGCGGCAAGCATATCGGCGAAGTCTCCGAGCTGTCGGTCAAGGCAGCCGGCGATTGGTTCGCCTCCGTGCCGAAGCTGCTCAACACCCAGCAGAACGAGATCGCCGTCCGTATCCTGAAGGAGATCCGCGACCGCCTCAGCTTCCTGCTCGACGTCGGCCTCAACTATCTGACGCTGTCGCGCTCATCCGGCACGCTGTCGGGCGGCGAAAGCCAGCGCATCCGCCTCGCCTCGCAAATCGGCAGCGGCCTCACCGGCGTGCTCTACGTGCTCGACGAGCCGTCGATCGGCCTGCACCAGCGCGACAATGCCCGGCTGCTCGACACCCTGAAGCGGCTGCGCGACCTCGGCAACACCGTGATTGTGGTCGAGCACGACGAGGACGCCATCCTGCTCGCCGACCATGTGCTCGATATCGGCCCCGGCGCCGGCGTCCATGGCGGCCACATCATCGCCCAAGGCACGCCGGCCGAGATCATGCGCAATCCGAAGTCGCTGACCGGCAAATATCTCACCGGCGAATTGTCGGTGCCGGTGCCGGAACGCCGGCCGCCGAACCATCGCCGCACCCTCAAGCTGGTCAACGCCCGCGGCAACAATCTCAAGAACGTCACCGCCGAGATTCCGCTCGGCCTGTTCACCTGCGTCACCGGCGTCTCCGGCGGCGGCAAGTCGACGCTTTTGATCGACACCTTCTACAAGGCGATCGCGCGCAAGCTGAACAACGCCAGCGAGCCGCCGGCACCGTACGACCGGATCGAGGGCCTCGAGCACATCGACAAGATCATCGACATCGACCAGTCGCCGATCGGCCGCACCCCGCGCAGTAACCCCGCGACGTACACCGGCGCGTTCACGCCGATCCGCGAGTGGTTCGCCGGCCTGCCGGAATCCAAAGCGCGCGGCTACGAGCCGGGCCGGTTCTCGTTCAACGTCAAGGGTGGCCGCTGCGAGGCCTGCCAGGGCGATGGCGTCATCAAGATCGAGATGCACTTCCTGCCCGACGTTTACGTCACCTGCGATGTTTGCAAAGGAAAACGCTACAACCGCGAAACGCTCGACGTGCTGTTCAAGGGCAAGTCGATCGCCGATGTGCTCGACATGACGGTCGAGGAAGCCGCCGAGTTCTTCAAGGCGGTGCCGCGCGTCCGCGAGACCTTCAAGACGCTGCAGCGTGTCGGCCTCGACTACATCCATGTCGGCCAGCAGGCGACCACATTGAGCGGCGGCGAAGCCCAGCGCGTCAAGCTTGCCAAGGAGCTGAGCAAGCGCGCCACGGGACGTACCCTCTACATTCTCGACGAGCCGACCACGGGCCTACATTTTCACGACGTCGCCAAGCTGCTCGAAGTGCTGCACGAGCTGGTGGCACAGGGCAATACGGTGGTGGTGATCGAGCACAATCTCGAAGTCATCAAAACCGCCGACTGGGTCATCGACCTCGGCCCCGAAGGCGGCGACGGCGGCGGCGAAATCGTCGCCTGGGGCCCGCCGGAAGATATCGTCAAGGCACCGCGGAGCTACACGGGCAAGTTTCTGAAGCCGGTGTTGGAGAAGAAGGGGCCGGCGAAAGCGACGAAGCGGAAGACGGACGAGGCGGCGGAGTGAGGCTGGCGCAATGAGCAACACCCTGGCTAAGGTTCAGGCGCTCGTTGCGAAAGGAGCCTTTTTCATTTCCAACCACGGATTCGACGAACTTGCAGACGATGATATCTCTGCACGAAGATGTCTTCGTTGGCGCGCAATCGACCGGAGTCGTCGAGGATTATCCGGAGGCCGGGCGCGGACCAAGCGATCTGGTTCTCCAGCGCGACCGGCGAGATTAGCCGATCCACGTTGTTGGGGCATCCCGAAAGGATCGCCGAATCCAGCCCCTATTGATCACTGCGTATCGGCCCGACCCGGCACGATGGTCGCCAGATTTCAGGAGGCGAGTGAATCGATGAGAAGCACCGTCAAGCTCGTCCGCGAGGGACGATACGCCGTGGAGGTCCCCGTCACTTTGATTGATGACGATACCGCCTGGTCACCCTACTTGACGCCCTGAAGTTCGACGCAGTACGGCTCCCGCTGAAGGCTGGCGACATCGACTCTGCGGCCAAGTACGGCCGCGTGTTTGAGCTCACGCCGGTCGCTGCCGGTTAATGCTTGTATCCTGGCCAGGTCGAGATTTAAATGGGAGTCATTGAGTAATCCGATAGCGAAGGGCCACGTTGCATGCTCTCTGTGACAACGGGACGGAGATTACTCCTGACGATCTTGCTGTTAGCCCTTGCACCGCCTTTCTGGTCGGAGCTTGTTCTCTATCTTGCCAAAGACTCTCGGTTAGGCTGCGGACTAGCGGCTTACTCTTCTACTGTATGGCCTTCGCTGAACGAAGAAATAACTGTCGTTAGAACACTTCTGCCTCGCGACGAGTGCGCTTTCGTTCTTTTGAAATCCACCAACCTGTTTCTCTCGGGAGCGATCGCCCTGATATTCGTGGCTATCTTCCTTCGCAGTTTCCATCCGAGCGAAGATCTGCTGTTTTTAAGCATGCAGAAGACGTCTCTATTCCTTATGATTTGCGGCGTGGCTTGTTTTTTCGTGTTTCGCTCGTACGCGATCTTCAATTTGACCGTGGCTGAAGCGACGCCGCTCCGACGTCACATGTTGCTGCGAACGTCGATCATGTCTCCCATCGTCGTAACAGATCTGGTGTTGCTGGGGCTGCTAACTCTGTTGGTGAGGAAGAACATGAAGGACTCTCGTTGAGCGACAAGTCAGGGTCGCCTGAGGAGAGCGAAGCCGCACCCGGCGCTTTGGTGCTTCCCGCATGTCGCTGCGCTCATTTGGGCTACCGCGCGGGACACTAGTCGTCGCACCGGAAATTGAATCGCCCTCCCGCCTATGCCCGTTTACACTCCCCACATGTCCCGCCTCACCTCCCTCACGCTCGCCGTCGCCCTCGCCCTGCTTCCCGTCGCCGCCTCTGCGGCTTCGCACAAGAAGCACGCCAAGCGGGCGCAGGGGTATGGCTTCCTGCCCGGCTATGTGCAGCCGCCGAACAACGCTGTGCCGCTGTACATGCAGAAGCTGTCGCCGGCGCAGCGCGCGCTGCTGCGGCCAAAGCGGCCATGGTACATTGACCCGACACCGGACTATTATCGCTGGAACGGCCCCTGGAGCGGTGAGTGGCGCTATCCTGGCCGCGCCGGATTCTATCGCGGCCGCTATAATGGCGGCAGCTTCGGGCCGTGCTGGACCCAGACGCCGATCGGGCCGGTCTGGAATTGCGGGCGATAGCCCTGTTGGCGCTCTTGTTCATCTCGCGGGCCGCAGCGGCCGCACGCGCATGCGGGCTTCCTCGACCACGACATAGCGACCGAACAGATCGGCGCCGTGACGCGTGATGGCCTCCCTCAAGCGGACCGCCTACAGCTTCGCATTGGTCGGATCTATCCGGAGCAACACCAGGCCAGGGACGGCGCGGCCAAATCGAACGGTCAGTTCGCCGAAATCCTTGTCTTCGGTCAGCAACAACCGGCCATCGGTGGCAGCCATGGTGACGACGTCTGCATCGCTCATTCCTGCGGCCATCTCGGCGACGTACAGCACATCATGGCCATCGGCCCGCAACGCGGCAACCAACGAGGCGGACACGCACTCATCGGCCAGCCATCGCATGGTCAGCCGAAGATGACGTCTTGGTCTGCCAGATAATCGGCCGCGAAGGTCTGCACGGCGAGAATGTCATCGGCCGTCAGCCGCGGATGATCGGCGATGATCTCGGCCGTGGAGAGACCCGCACCGAGCTTGCGCAGGATCATTTCCACCGGGATGCGCGTGCCGCGGACAACCGGCTTGCCGCCCATTACCTCGGGATTGATGTCTATCCGTTCATGTCGCATGGCGCAGACCGCAGCTTGCTCGTGAGTAAGCATAGCATAGTCCACCGCGATTGCCACGGATGCGGGTTTGACCGCCTTCGGCCCGGGCGACCGCCCTGCCGCTCCGTTAACGCCCATTGCCTCCGCTACCCCTCCCAGGCCAATAATCGGCCATGACGCTGCACGATGTCCGATTAGCCGTTCGGCGGCTGTACGACGGCGCGACTCCGCGCGGGGTGGCGTTTCGCTATGGCCTGCTGGTGTTCGACGTCGTCACCATCGTGTTCATCGTCGGCACGTCGTTTCTGCCGCCCAATCCGGTCGTCGAGGCGCTGGATACCGGGTTCGGCGTGCTGATCATGATCGACTTCCTGGCGCGACTGTATGCCAGCCGCGGGCCGATGCGGGAGTTCGGCCGGCTCGCGACTTGGACCGACCTGGTGGCGATCGGCTCGTTCCTGGCGCCGCTCCCCGGCGAGGGCGCCGGATTCCTGCGGATTCTGCGCACGCTACGCGCGTTCCAGGACTATCAGATGCTGACCCGGCTGCGCAGCGACAGCACTTTCTTCCGCCACCACGAGGAGGTGGTGATCGCGGTGGCGCGGCTGGCGGTGTTCATCTTCGTGATGACAGCGATCGTGTTCGAGACCCAGCGGTTCAGCAATCCGCAGATCGCCAACTACGCGGACGCGCTGTACTTCACCGTCACCGCGCTGACCACGACCGGGTTCGGCGACATCACCCTGCCCGGCACCCTGGGGCGGATGATCAGCGTGGTGATCATGATCTTCGGCGTGACGCTATTCTTCAATCTGGCGCGGGCGCTGATCAGCCCGAACAAGGTGCGCTTTCCCTGCCCAACCTGCGGCCTACAGCGCCACGACATCGATGCGGTGCATTGCAAGGCGTGCGGCACCGTGCTGAATATTCCAGACGAGGGCCGTGACTGAGCCTGTGTTGCGATCCTCGCTATCGACAGGATCCGCCATGCTCACCCGCCGCTCCGCCTTCGCTTCACTCGCCTATCTCGCCGCCGCTGTTGCGCTGCCCACTGTCGCGCTTGCGCAGGCGCCGGCCCAGCCGACCGTTGCGGCACCGGCCAAACCGGCGACGACCGATCCCGCGGCGCTGCTGACCAGGCTCTACAAAGCGGCCGCCAAGGACAATGCCGGCGGCGCCTTCGTCAACAACGCCAAGGAGCGCGGCAAGTATCTGTCGAAGTCGCTCGCTGCCCTCTGGACCAAGGCCGAGGCCAAGGTGCCGCAAGGCGAGATCGGACCGATCGATTTCGATCCGGTGAGCAATTCGCAGGATCCGGACATCAAGTCGTTCGTCATCAAGGCCGAGAGCCAGGACGATGCCCACGCCACGCTGGCGGTGGCGCTGATCGGCAGCCAGCCGCGCAAGGTCGCCGGGGATAGCGTGATCCGTTACGAGCTGGTGCGCGACGGCACGTCGTGGCGGATCGACGACATTCGCGGCAGCGTTGATGGTCAGACCTGGTCGGTGCGGCAGATGCTCGAGGCCTCGCTTAAGAACTAGAGGCCTCGCTTAAGAACTAATCGAATCCGCCGGCGTTGCCACTCCGCGCCATGATGATCGTGGTGCGGTGACGCACACGCCTCACGCGCTTAAGGCCGTCGCCTCCGGGATTGTCCGGGTTGCGCGGCGCAGCGCGGTGTGGCCTTACCCTGCACCATCCACAGTGGCCTGCGTCGCAACGACGCCGCGCTTGCCACCTCGCCGTCCCCTTGACATCAACGGGGCCGGCATCACCTGACAGCCAACGGCACACCGGCTCTCGCCGGCGTACCGGACTTTGAAATTGAGGAGACGTCATGAGCGGGACTACGGCCGCAGCCAACGTGCGCGACAACAAGGCGCTGAACCGCTTCGAACTGGACGCCCATGGCGAGATCGCGTTCGCGAATTATCGCCGCACAGGCGGCCGCGTCGTCATCACCCACACCGAGACCCCGCCGCCGCTGCGCGGCCGTGGCATCGCCTCGCGCCTGGTGCGCGGCGCGCTCGATCTGATCCGTGCCGAGGGCGCCAAGGTCAGCGCCGGCTGCGGCTTCGTCGCCGATTTTCTCGACGCGCATCCGGAATACGCCGACCTCACTGCCTGAGATCTCAGCCGGGCCGCTTGCTGCGGTCCGGCAATTGCCCACGGCCGCGGGCTGTGGCATCGGTTCCACTGTGCGCGGCACGCCGGTCCAGCCAGTGACCTCCTGCGGCCGCGCTCCGCAGGAGCCGACAACATGACCGTTTCGCCGCCGCCGGGCTTTCAACCATTCGCCGTTCAGGACGGCTATATCGGTACCAACGGCCCGTATTACTGGCGGCAGAGCGGCGACGGACAGCCGGAATTCGGCTTCCTCAGCGACGACCGCCACGGCAATCCCAACGGCGTGCTGCATGGCGGCGCGCTGCTCGGCTTCCTCGATACCATTCTGGGATTCTCGGTGGTGCTGGCCGGTCAGCGGCGCTGCGCCACGGTGTCGCTCGACAGCCGCTTCATCGCCACCATCGAGCCCGGCGGCTGGATCACCGGCCGCACCACGATGAAGAAGCTGTCCCGGAGCCTCGCCTTCATCGACGCCGAAGCGCTCGCTGGCGACAAGCTGCTGGTGACTACCAGCGCGGTGTTCCGGATTTTCGAGTCGTAGTTCACAGCACCGCTATCAAATCGGGCGCTTTCGCTTCGACTCCTGATGCCGGCCTTGTGCCGGGCACCCGCGTATTGCAGCGGAAACCGCACAAAGGGCGTGAATGGCCGGGACATAGCCCGGCCATCCCGAACTCATCGTCAATTGAACGCCCTAAGGCCCTTCACGCGAGTTCCCGCAATTGGGCACCACATGGCCTTGCGGCGCATGGTTCGAGACGACGCTTCGCGCCTCCTCGCCATGAGGTTCTGCCCGTTGCGAGCAGTCCAAAGAGCGTTTCTTTTTCCTTCAAAGCAGAACTGTTAGTGCTTGATCTCGGGCGGCAGCTTGCCGCCGTTGGCGACCAACTTGCTCATCACCTGCTTGTGCAGCCAGATGTTCATCGACGCCGAGTCGTTCATGTCGCCACTGTAGCCGAGCTCCTTGGCGAGCTCCTTGCGGGCCGACAGGCTGGAGTCGATATCGAGCGCCTTCATCAGATCGACGATCGAGGTGCGCCACTCCAGCTTCTCGCCTTTGGCCTTCACCGCTTTGTCGAGGATCGGCGCCACATCAATCGACGGCGCGGCGGTCGACTGCGGCGCGGTTGGCGCCGTGCCCGCTGCACCGGTTGTCGCGGGCGCTTGCGCGCCGCCCGGTGACGCAGCGGCGCTGTCGCCGAAAATCGCGCTCATGATCTTGCCGAAAATACTCATGCTCACTCCCCCTGTTGCGATGCCATGCATCGTCGGCTTCAACAGCGAGCAGGCCGCATGAGTTCCACGCCGGATCAGCGACTGCCGAGTCTTCTGCACGGCGGCTGGTATCGACTCGTCCCAACCGTCCGCGTCGAAGCTGAACAATGCACACCCCGCACTGCAGCATCTTTACTCACCAAAGCTTGAGCAACGAAGGACGATAAGCGGCGTTAGGATACCATCACAGGTCGCGGCAAGATCAGGTCACAAGACCAGTTCGTTCGTGCTCTCGCGTCTGGCCCCTTCTGATCGTTTCGTTCCGCGCAAGAAGCGCCCGGCCCGCCGTCCTCGGCGTAACGGCCGGTGATCATCATGTCGATCATGGGAGGACGACACGCATGGCCACGACCTATTCATCTGCTCCACCCGCCATCGCTGCGGACGATCCCGCCCCCGTCGTCCATCGCATCGGCTTGGCCGACCTCGGCGCGGCGCTTCGGCAAGGCTGGGACGACTTCAAGGCGGTGCCGAGCCACGCGGTGATGCTGGTCTTGATCTATCCGGTGCTGGGTTTGGTGCTGGCGCGCCTGGTGCACGGCTACGCAGTGCTGCCGCTGCTGTTTCCGCTCGCGGCCGGCTTCGCACTGCTCGGCCCGTTTGCCGCGCTCGGGCTATATGAACTGAGCCGGCGCCGCGAGCTCGGCCAGCCGGCCTCGGCGTCGGACGCCCTGGCAGTGCTGCGGTCGCCGTCGCTCGGCGCGATGCTTGGCCTTGGCGCCATCCTGCTGGCGCTGTTTCTGGTCTGGATCGCGGCCGCGCAGGCGATCTACGTCTCGTTGTTCGGCTACGCGCCGGCTGCCGCGATCCCGGATTTCGTGCGGCGGGTGCTGACCACGCCGGAGGGCTGGAGCCTGATGCTGATCGGCTGCGGCGTCGGCTTCCTGTTCGCGCTGGCGGCGCTGTGCCTCAGCGTGGTGGCGTTCCCGATGATGCTGGATCGGCATGCCGGCATCGGCGATGCGATGGCCACCTCGCTGCGGGTAGTGGCGGTCAATCCGCTGCCGATCGCCGCCTGGGGCGCGATCGTCGCGGTGCTGCTGGTGATTGGGTCGATCCCCGCGTTCCTGGGGCTGGCGGTGGTGGTGCCGCTGCTCGGGCACGCCACCTGGCACCTCTATCGAAAGGTGGTCGAGCCCAATCCCAATCCGCCGCAGATCCCGCCGACCCGCGCCCTCAAGCGATCGGCGGCGGATTTCCCGGCCAACCTGTTCCAGTGGAAGCGCAACGGGACCTGAGCCGACTCATCGGCAAGCTCCCCACCTCGGCCGCCGATCGTTCTCAGAGGTCGGCGGCCGTTTTGTGCATTGCGGCAGATCAAATCCCTCGATCCGGCCTGAATACTCATTCACGACCTCCGTATTTATGCGTATAATGCATGGGAACGGACCAGATTGTCCGAAGGTCTTAACTCGGACGGCGGAGCTGATCGGCACTAGATTTCCGGTGAGACGGCGTGCGAGGCGGAGACCGGAACCAGATTGCGGCGAAAATGCACTATATTTCAGCTCGGAATGCCCCGAGGAGCGAGATCATCTCGTCCTCCGCCCCAAGCTGAGAACAGATCTCGGAGGCGAGCCAGCGCAGAAGGGTTAATCATTCCTTCCCGGCGGTATGCACTGACGGATTAGCTGCGGTGCAGCATTTACGCTGCTGATTTCGCGACTCGTCGCCTATATTCCTTTCGACGCTTCGGTTCTTCCGAAGAACTGAATCGTGGACAAGGAGACCATCCAATGCTGCTTTCGCTTATCCGCGCGATCCGCGCGTTCCGGGACTATCAGCGTAACGTCGCTGAGCTGTCCCAGCTCAGCGATCGCGAACTGGCCGACATCGGACTTGACCGTTCGGACATCCCGCGCGTCGCTTCGGGTCACTACAACGGCTGACCCGTACCGCCTGTTTCTGCCTTCTACGGCCAACGCCCGCCTCCTGGCGGGCGTTGTCGTTTGTGCGAGGCTTTGAGCCGTGCGGCCGGGCCTGAAACGGATTTGACCCGCGGCTGAATCGCGCTAGCTGTAGCCGATGACCAGCAGAACAGCCCCCGCCTCACCCGTCGTTCACGTCATCGGCGCCGGCCTCGCCGGCTCGGAAGCCGCTTGGCAAATCGCCCGCGCCGGTGTGCGGGTTGTGCTGCATGAAATGCGGCCAGTCCGGACCACCGAGGCCCACAAGACCGATGGTCTTGCCGAGTTGGTGTGCTCGAATTCGTTCCGCTCCGACGATGCCGCCAACAACGCGGTGGGGCTGCTGCACGCTGAGATGCGCAGGCTTGGCTCATTGATCATGCAGGCGGCCGACGCCAATCAGGTCCCGGCCGGCGGAGCGCTCGCAGTCGATCGCGACGGCTTTTCAGCCGCAGTCACCAAGGCACTGGCCGAGCACCCCCTGATCGAGATCTGCCGCGAGGAGATCGACGGCTTGCCGCCGCAGGAGTGGACCAACGTCGTGATCGCAACCGGCCCGCTGACCTCAGCACCGCTCGCCGACGCGATCCGAGGCCTCACCGACGAGAGCGCGCTGGCGTTCTTCGACGCGATCGCGCCGATTGTGCACCGCGACTCGATCGATATGTCGGTCGCTTGGTTCCAATCGCGCTACGACAAGGTCGGCCCTGGCGGCACCGGCGCTGATTATCTGAATTGCCCGATGACCCGCGAGCAGTACGACGCCTTCGTCGACGCGCTGATCGAGGGCGAGAAGGTCGACTTCAAGGATTGGGAGAAGGACACGCCGTATTTCGACGGCTGCCTCCCGATCGAAGTGATGGCCGAGCGCGGCCGCGAGACGCTGCGGCACGGCCCGATGAAGCCGGTCGGCCTGACCAATCCGCACAACCCGACGGTGAAGCCCTACGCCATCGTCCAGCTCCGGCAGGACAACAAGCTGGGCACGCTGTACAACATGGTCGGCTTCCAAACCAAGTTGAAGCACGGCGCGCAACTGCGCGTTTTCCGTACTATTCCAGGACTCGAAAACGCTGAATTTGCAAGGCTTGGCGGGCTACATCGCAACACGTTTCTGAACTCGCCTAAATTGCTCGATGAAAGCCTTCGGCTGCGCGCTTCGCCGCGGCTGCGGTTCGCCGGGCAGATGACCGGCTGCGAGGGTTACGTCGAATCCGCGAGCATCGGACTGTTCGCCGGACTGGCCGCTGCGGCCGACCTGGTGGGCCAGTCGCTGGCCCCGCCGCCGCCGACCACGGCGCTCGGCGCCCTGCTCGGCCACATCACCGGCGGCCATATCGAAACAATCGACGCCGGTCCGCGCTCGTTTCAGCCGATGAACATCAACTTCGGCCTGTTCCCGCCACTCGCCAACCCGCCGACAAAGGGGCCGGACGGCAAGCGCCTGCGCGGCCCGGAAAAATCGGTTGCCAAGAAGCAGGCGCTCAGCGCTCGCGCCCTCGCCGACATCGACGCCTGGATCGCCGCGCACCTGAAGCTGCCGAAGGCGGCGTAGCAGCCGGACGTCGCCAGCGATCCGGCCCTAGCGAAAGGGCTTGCTTCGGCTCGCCCGCCACAGCGTCCACAACGTCGCCAGGCGCGAACGCTCGAAGGGAGTGAACGGATCGCGCTCCGGCCCCGCGAGTCTGTTGAGATCGCAGCGTGCGAGCCCAAGCGGCAAAAAGGCTGGGCGGACCGCTGCCGGCAGCTCGATCAGCTCCTGAAACGCCTGATCGAGATGCTTGCGCGCCTCAGCGACCACCTCAGTGAGAGCAGCACGCAGCGCCGCGGTCGACTGGCCGCTGAACACCTGCTCCAAATCGCAGCCGTGCCGCTGCAGCACATCGTTCGGCAGATACAGCTGGCGACGCGCGGAATCATAAGGCAACCGCGCCACGATGCGCGCGACTCCGACCACGACGCCGGCGTGCCGCGCCACGTGCTCGACCGCGTCCGAAGCCTGCCCGGCGCCCTGCGCGAGCACCCGCGCGGTCAGCGAGATCAGCGCGCCCTCGGTCTCGACGAGATGCGGCTCGAGCACCGTCCAGTCCGGCATCGGGTCGTTGTAGAGGTCGAAAATGTGCGCCTCGATCAGCCGCGTCAGCGGTTCGACGGGCAGCGCATGCTCGGCGATCGCGCGCGTCAGTTCGGCCGCGACCGGATTGCCTTCGGCGCCGCCATGCGCGGTGCCGGCGAGCAGATCGGTCCACCACTGCAGCCGGACCTCCCCGGGCAGCGGCTGGCTGACCTGGCTGCGCACGCGCACGATCTCCGCGTTGAAGGCAGCGAGCGCGAGTAGCGAGCGGCGTTTCTCCGGCGGGACGAACAGCGTCGCCGCGTAACGGTCGAAGTTGGCCTCGCGCACCAAGCCGGCGCAGAACGCGGCAGCGCTGGTGCTAGCGGCGGGCTCGCTCATGGCACCGCAATTAGCGCTGCCGCAACGCGCCGCCGTTCGCCGATCATGATGTTGTAGGTCCGGATCGCCGGACCGGTTTGCATGGTGTCGAGTACGACGTTGACACCGCGCAGTGCCTCGCGCAGTTGCCGCGGCGCGATCCAGACGTCGGCGCCGGTGCCGACGATCAACGTGTCGATCGCGTTGGCGTTATCGAACACCCGCTGCAGGCTATAGCGGTCGATCTGCTCCGGCTTGGTCACGTCCCAGCCCCACACCGCATCCGGCAGGAACAGCAGCGATCCCTGATGCGACATGTCGGCGAAGTAGAACCCGCCTTTGCCATAGGCATCGATCGCGGCCGTTCGCGGAAAATGAGGAATCTCTGAGCGCTGCGCCACGAGCTAGCGTCCCTCGTCGAGCGTTGGCGTCATGCGGCGGCACCTTACAGATTTGCGCCGATCGCAACGACCGGCGCCTGCGCGTCAGTGCGGTGGCACTGCAACGGTTCACCCCGCCAGGGCCGGCCACCTTAAACGGCGGCCTGCCCGGCTAAGGTCATTATCGCTTCTTCGGCTTGCCGGCCTTCGCCGGCTTGGATGCCGGCGCGGCCGGTTCAGGCTCGACGAACTGGGCCGGGATCTCTTCGGCAGCAGCGGGCGGCGCCACCGGCTCGGGCTTGGCCGGCTTCTCTGCCGGCTCATCGAGCCGATGGGTGCCGACACCCAGATAGATCAGGATCGGCGCCGCAATGAAGATCGATGTGTAGGTGCCGACCAGCACCACGCCGAACATCATCACCGCGGTAAACGAGTGGATCGCATGGCCGCCGAACAACAGCAGCGCGAGCAGCGCCAGCGTCACCGTGACGTGGGTGATGATCGAGCGCGACAGCGTCGAGTTGATCGACTCGTTCAGGAGCTGCGGCATCGGCATCTTCTTGTAGCGCCGCAGCATCTCGCGGATACGGTCGTAGATCACGACCGTGTCGTTGAGCGAGTAGCCGAGAATAGTCAGCAGCGCCGCGATCGAGGTCAGGTCGAAGTCGACCTGACTGATCGACATGAAGCCGATCGTCAGCACGATGTCGTGGACGTTGGCGATCATCGCGCCGAGCGCGAACTGCCATTCGAAGCGGAACCAGAGATAGACCAGAATGCCCAGGATCGCGACCATCAGGCCGAGCATGCCGAACGCGAGCAGCTCGCTGGAGACGCGCGGGCCGACCACTTCGACGCGGCGATAGTCGACCGAGTCGCCGAGCGCGGCGCGCACCTTCTGAACTGCCACCTGCTGCGCCTGGTCGCCGCCGGGCTGCTCGGCGATACGGATCAGCACTTCGGCCGGACCGCCGAACTGCTGCAACTGCACGTCACCGAGACTGAGCTTGCTCAGCGTATCGCGCATGCCGGCGATATCGGCCGCGCCGGAATGGGCGCGAACTTCGAGCAGCGTGCCGCCGCGGAAGTCGATGCCGAAATTCAGCCCGTGGGTGAAGAACAGCGTGATCGCGGCGATCGACAGCACCGCCGAGATCGGGAAGCTGATGCGGCGGAAGCGGGTGAAATCGAAGTGAGTGTTATCGGGAACGATGCGCAGCGACGGCAGCCAGCCGAAGATGCTGACGACCGTCAGCACCACGATCAGAACGCCCAGCCCGACCAAAATCCAGTGTGTCACGTGTGGCTCTCTCGGATTCGATGCGTCAGATCGGCACGTGGTGCGGCCGCTTCCAGCGCACCCAGGTCGCGACGATCAGTCGGGTCAAAGTGAAGGCGGTGAACACCGTGGTGATGATGCCGATGCCCAGCGTCACCGCGAAACCGCGCACCGGACCGGTGCCGATATAGAACAGCACGGCGGCGGCAATGAAGGTGGTGATGTTGGAATCGAGAATTGTCGCCAGCGCGCGTTTGAAGCCGGCGTCGATCGCCGAGATCGCGTTTCTGCCTGCACGAATCTCCTCGCGGATGCGCTCGTAGATCAGCACGTTACTGTCGACCGCGATGCCGACCGTGAGCACGATGCCGGCGATGCCGGGCAGCGTCAGGGTTGCATTGAGCAGCGACAGGACGCCGAAGATCATCGCAACGTTGACCGCGACCGCGAGGTTGGCGAACACGCCAAACAGCCGATAGGTCAGCAACATGAATACGATCACCAGGATCGAGCCGACATAGGCGGCGCGTTCGCCCTTCTCGATCGAGTCTTGTCCAAGGCCCGGACCGACGGTGCGCTCCTCGATGATCGTCAGCGGTGCCGGCAGCGCGCCGGCGCGCAGCAGGATCGCAAGGTCGTTGGCGCCCTGCACCGTGAAGCTGCCGGAGATCTGGCCGGAGCCGCCGGTGATCGGCTCGCGGATCACGGGCGCGGAAATCACCTCGTTGTCGAGCACGATGGCGAACGGCAGACCGACGTTCTCGGTGGTGGCGCGGGCGAATTTGCGGGCGCCGTTGGTGTTGAAGCGGAACGAGACGATCGGCTCGCCGGTGCGCTGGTCGAAGCCGGGCTGCGCGTCGGTGAGATCGGCGCCGGACACCAGCACCTGCTTCTTGATCACGTAAGGCTGCTTCGGCGACGACGCGCTCATCAGCAGTTCGGAATCCGGCGGGACGTTGCCGCCCATCGCCTGATCGCCCGACACCGAGCTGTCGACCATCCGGAAGTCGAGCTTGGCGGTCTTGCCGAGCAGTTCCTTCAGCCGGGTCGGATCCTGCAGACCGGGCACCTGCACCAGAATGCGGTCGGCGCCCTGACGCTGGATCAGCGGCTCGACGGTGCCGAGTTCGTTGACGCGGCGTTCGACGATCTGAATCGACTGGTCGACCGACTGACGGACACGATCGGCGATCGCGGCTTGCGGCACCGTCAGGCGGATCAAGCCGCCGCCGGCGTCGGAGACTTCAAGGCTGCGCTGGCCGTTGGAGCCGAGCAGACCGCCGAGCGGCTGCGACAGCTCACGGAGCTTGGCGAGTGCGGCCGGAACGTCGGTGTCTTTGCTGATCCGGACTTCGACCGAGTCGCCCTTGGTCGCGAGACCGGTGTAGGCGATGCGGGCTTCGCGCAGCACCCGGCGGGCGTCGTCGCGAACCGAATCGAGCTTGTCCTTCTTCACCGAATTGGCGTCGACCTCGAGCAGGATGTGCGAGCCACCCTGCAGGTCGAGGCCGAGCACCAAGTGACGCTGCGCCCATTTCGGCCAGCTCTTGACGGTGCTCTCGGGGAAAAAATTGGGAACGGCGCAAAGGCACACTGCCAGCGCCGTCAGGATGATCGCCAGCGCCTTCCACCGTGAGATATAAAGCATCGAGTTGTCCCGTCAGAAACCGAAAGAGGCGAAGCGTCCAAGCATCAGCTCGACGCGGTGTCGTCCTTCGCCGGTTCGGTCTTGTCGCCCTCGGTCTTGGCCGGAGCGTCCTTGTCCTTCTTGCCCTTGGCCTTGCCGTTGGCTTCGGGAGCATCCTTGACCGGTTCGCCCTTGGCGCGGACGCCGGTGATCATCTGGCGCATCTGGCGCGCGCGAATCCCGTCGGCGAGTTCGAATTCGACGGTATCGTCATCGATCACCTTGGTCACCTTGCCGACCAGACCGCCCGAGGTGATGATGGTATCGCCGCGGCGAATGTTCTTCACCATCTCGGCGTGCTCTTTGACCTTCTTCTGCTGCGGACGCAGGATCAGGAAATACATGATGACAAAGATCAGCGCGAACGGCAGCAGCGACATGATCATGCTGTTGGCGTCGCCGCCGGCAGCAGCAGCCTGGGCGTAAGCGGGCGTAACGAACATTCGGATTCCCCGTGAAAGCAAGCGAGCCGGCCCGGCGCGGAAAGCGTCGGCCGGGGGGCGCAAATTCGCGCGGACTATAACCGCCGCGGTCCCAATTGCAACGTCGCCACCCCGCTCATTGCGCTCTCATTTCCGTGGGTTGCCGGGGGTGGCACAGCCCGATATGGCTGCGGCATCAGGAAGTGCAAGCATGGCCAAAAAGACAAAATCCCGCCCCGCCAAAGCCGCCCCGAAGTCCGCCGCCCGCAAGCCCGCCCGCGCACCGGCGGCAAAGCGCCGCCCGCCGGCGACGCCTCCCGGCGCATCCCTCGAGGGCGCACTGCTGGAGCGGATCGCCCACGCTCTGGAGGGCATTTCCGCCCACCTGGCGGGCACTTCCGCCGCTCCGGCCGATGCCGCGCTGAATTCGGCCGACGCGTTCATCTGGCAGCCCGAGGGGTGGCTCGCGCCGGTTCCAAAGGTCAGCCGGGTCGATCTGTCGCTACTGCAGGGCGTCGACCGGATGCGCGACACGCTGATCGAAAATACCGAGCGGTTCGCCACCGGCCTGCCCGCCAACAACGCATTGTTGTGGGGCGCGCGGGGGATGGGCAAATCGTCGCTGGTCAAAGCCGCTCACGCGCATGTCAACGCGCGGCCCGACGTCGCCGGCCGGCTGAAGCTGATCGAGATTCACCGCGAAGACATCGAGAGCCTGCCGGCGCTGATGACGCTGCTGCGCGCTTCCGACCTCCGATTCATCGTGTTCTGCGACGATCTGTCGTTCGACGGCAACGACGCCTCATACAAATCGCTCAAGGCCGTGCTCGAAGGCGGCATCGAGGGCCGCCCCGACAACGTCATCCTGTACGCGACGTCGAACCGGCGGCATCTGCTGCCGCGCGACATGATGGAGAACGAGCGCTCGACCGCGATCAATCCCGGCGAAGCGGTCGAAGAGAAGGTGTCGCTGTCCGATCGGTTCGGATTGTGGCTCGGCTTCCACAAATGCAGCCAGGATGAATTCCTGGCGATGGTGCGCGGCTACTGCGCCCACTACGACATCGCGATCGACGACGAACAGCTCGAGCGCGAAGCTCTGGAATGGTCGACCACGCGGGGCTCGCGCTCCGGCCGCGTCGCTTGGCAGTTCGTGCAGGATCTCGCCGGCCGCCTCAAGGTGCGACTCGGAACCAAGTAGTCGCCAGCGCAGCTCCGGTCCGAACAAATTATTCGGACCGGCTCGGAGGTTACCGAGTTCGCAAACTGAACTCCTCGTCCGTAAACTGCAGTCTCGATTCGCGGACACGCGCCGTCACACAGGCGGCCGTGTTGCCGCGTCGGCGATGGCGACTTTGGGGGCAAGGCCGTGCGCACTTCGATCATTTGTGTTTCCGCCGTGCTGGCGGTGAGTTGTGGCGCGGCGGAGGCTGCGGATCTGTCGCGGGCACCGGCGACCAAGGCCATCACCGCCTGGAATTGGACCGGCTTCTATCTCGGCGGCCATCTCGGTGCCGGGTTTGGAACCGCCAAGGTCGACAACCCGTTTGGGCCGTCGATCTACGGCGACACCGTGCGCGCACCTAAAGCCCTCGCCGGCCTGCAGGCCGGCTACAACTGGCAAGTGCACGGCTCGCCCTGGGTGCTCGGCGTCGAAGTCGATGCGTCGGCGATCGATGCCGACGGCACCAACACCTGTCTGGCCTACTCCGGCCAATTCGTCTCAGCGAATTGCCGCGTCCGCGAGCATGTGGTGGGCACCCTCACCGGCCGGCTCGGCCACGCGTTCGGCCCCGACGGCCGCTCGCTGATGTACGTCAAAGGCGGCGGCGCGTTTCTGTTCGGCAACTTCCGGATGACGACCAACGCGCCCGACTATCTCAATCAACCGTCGGCCGAGCTCGACACCACACGCTGGGGCTGGACCGTAGGCGCTGGCATCGAACACGCACTGTCGTCACGCTGGGCAGTGCGCGCCGAATACGACTACGCCAATTTCGGTCACCGCGGAATCGACGGTCCCGGCGGCGGCTTTCTGCAGACACCGTTCAACCCGAGGACCTTGGTCGACACCGCCGGAGCACCAACGCAGATCCGTCAGGACATGCACCTGATCAAGCTCGGGCTGAACTATTACTTCGGCCGCGGCGACGGCGCATTCGACTCGGTCGCGCTGCTACCTGTGAAGGCGCCGGCCGGCACCTCCTGGTCGGCCTGGCAGTTCGATGTCGGGGCGCGCTACTGGTACAGCCACGGCCGCTATCAGAACGACCTGACCCTGAACACCATCAACGCCCAGCAAGAGCATCTGGTGTCGCGGCTCACTTATGAGAGCGAAGGTCATTCCGGCGAAGTATTCTGGCGGATCGACAGCCCACACAGGCTGTTTCTGAAGGGATTTGCCGGCGGCGGCGGACTGGTAGCCGGCAAGATGAACGACGAAGACTGGTTCCCGACCGATCAGCAAAACGCCACGGCGTATTCCAACACGGATCACAACAAGGTCACCGGCACCATCGCTTACGCGACGCTCGATGTCGGCATCGATCTGTTCGGCGACGCGTTCGGCAAGCTCGGCGTGTTCGCCGGCTACAACTTCTATCGCGACCGCAAGGACGCGTTCAATTGCCGCCAGATCGCGCTTGCTATTCCCACGGCATTCTGCGGATCGTCGGAGGGAATCTCGATCAGCCAGTATGAAGACTGGCACTCGCTGCGGATCGGCGCGAACGGCACTCTGGCTGTCGCGCCGAACACCAAGCTGCTGATCGATGCCGCCTACCTGCCCTACACGCATATTTCAGCGCTCGATATCCACCACGCCCGCACCGATGTTGCGAGCAAGGACTCCCCTGCCTGGGGCACGGGCCGCGGCGTTCAGCTCGAAGCGATCCTGACTTACGATATCACGCCGACATTCAATGTCGGCGTCGGCGGCCGCTACTGGGCGATGTGGGCGACCGACGTCGAGACCGCGGGCTTCGGCAGTCCGGTGCCCACCCAGTTGCTGCCGATCCGGGTCGAACGCTACGGCACCTTCGTGCAGGCGTCGTACAAGTTCGATCGCTGACTCCGGTCGGGTCGCCGGCAGTTCGTTCAGCACCTCGCCGGCCGGCTCAGCCTCCGGATGGAGGCGAGGCAGTCGCCCTGCTCTCGTCTGGCACGTCGCCGCCCCGGCCGGCGGCGGTCCGGCGGAGGACACGAGGCAGCAACATCGGAACCCGCTCCCGATACTGCTGGTAGGTCGCGCCGAATTCGGCGATCAGGTCGCGCTCCTCGAATTGCAGCGCGATCAGGATGTAGATCGTGATGACGACCGCGAACAGCAGATGACCCGCCGTCATCTCGGGCGTCGCCCAGAACACGATCAGGAAGCCGAGCATCAGCGGGTGCCGCACCAACCTGTACAGCAAGGGCGTCCGGAACGCTGGGCGCAAAGGCTCGGTGCCGCGCATCGCTGAGAAGCTCTGGCGAAGCCCGAACAGATCGAGGTGATCGATCATGTGGGTCGACGCCAAAACCAGCACCCAGCCCAGCCAATACAGCCCGACCAGCAGCCAAGCGGCGATACCGCTGGTGCTCCAGACCACGACCGGAATCGGCCGCCACTGCCAGAACAGCAACAGAAGCAGCAGGCTCGTCAGCAGCACGTAGGTGCTGCGCTGGCACGGTGCGGGCAGATGCCTCGCCCACCACTGCTTGAAGCGCTGGCGCGCCATGATGCTGTGCTGGATCGCGAACAGACCGATCAGTTGCAGATTGATGAGGACGGCCTGGCCCGGACTGGACGCGGCGCCGACGTCGATGGATTTCGACACCAGCGTGTTGCCGAAAAAGCCGGGCGCGTAGATCATCGAGACGAGGAACACGGCATAGCTCAGGAGACCGTAGGTCGGGATCAGGAGACGTTTGATCATGAGTGCGTTTCCGGTTGGGTCGCCGCCGCCGGCGGCAAGCGATGCGGTAACGACCGCCATTCGACGGCGATCAGGCGCGATTGCTACCGCCTCACCGTCCCCTGCCCGTCCCCTCGGCGCGCTCCGGGGCAGACCGAGGCAGATGTCGTGACCGGGTTTTGGCTCCAGACCTTTGGATTTCCTGAGATCCGCAGCTTCGACGGTCCGGTCAGGCTCAATCTGCGCAAAGGGCTGGCGCTGCTGGTCCAACTCGCGGAGGCGCGCGCAGCGGTGTCCCGGGACGTCGTCGCCACCTTGCTGTGGCCGGACAGCGCCATCGACGTTGCCCGCGCGCGGCTGCGGCGCTTGCTGCATCGCATCGAGCAGGCGCTCGGTCAGCCGGTGTTCGAGACCGACCGGACCAGCCTGCGTTGGTCACCCTCGGTCGAACTCAGCGTCGATGCGCAGCTGTTCGAAACCGCCTGTGAACGCGCGGATTTCGGGCAAGCCTGCGGCTATTATCACGGCGATTTCCTCGCCGGCTTCGCGTTGCCGGACTGTGCCGAGTTCGAGGAGTGGGCGTTCTTCCGCCGCGAGGCGCTGCGAGGACGCTACCTGCACGCACTGGAGCGCTTGGTGCAGGACAGCAACGCCGCCGGCGATCATGCAGCGGCCGCAGTTCGTGCGACGCGTCTGGTGGAATTGGATCCGCTCAGCGAGATCTACGGCCGCCATCTGATCCGCAGTCTGCTGCTGGCAGGCGACCGGCAGGCGGCGGAACGCCATCACGCCGCACTGACCAGGCGGCTGCACGATGAGCTCGGGGTGGCGCCCGAGGCCGAGACCGAGGAGTTGCTGCAAGAGGCGGCGATGCCGACCGCTCTCGCTATCCCGGTGACGCGATATGCCGAGGGCGACAACATCCACTTGGCGTATCAGACCTTCGGCAGCGGCGAGTTCGACATCCTGGTCATGCCGGGGTTCGTCTCGCATGTCGAACGGGTGTGGGAGCATCCGTCGTGCCGGGCGTTTCTCGTTTCGATGATGGCGCTCGGCCGGCTGATTATCTTTGATCGCCGCGGCGTCGGGCTGTCGGACCGGGTCGGCTCGGCTCCGAATGTCGACGTCACCGCCGAGGATATCGGCACCGTGCTGCGGGCTGCGCAGTCGCGCCGCGTCGTGCTGTTTGGCGCATCCGAATGCGGACCGGCCTGCATCAAATTCGCGGTCGATCATCCTCGCCTCGTCGCGGGCCTGATCTTGTTCGGCTCGCTTGCCAAAGGCTGTCGCACCCCGAACTACCCGTACGCCTTGACGGTGGAGCAGTTCGAGATTTGGCGCCGGCAGCTGATCGGCGCATGGGGCAGCGCAGCCGGCATCGAGACCTTCGGCCCCAGTCTGGCACATGACGCCAAATCAAAAGCGTGGTGGGCCGGACTGCTGCGCGCTGCATCCAGTCCCGGCGGCATCTGGGCGGTGCTCGCAGCTTTGCGCGACGCCGACGTCCTGGAGCTGCTGCCCAAACTATCCGTGCCGACCTTGGTGCTGCACCGCCGCGGCGACCGCGCCGTCCGGATCGCGGCGGGACGCGACATGGCCGCTCGGATCGTCGGCGCCGAATTCGTCGAGCTCGACGGCGACGACCACTGGTTCTTCGCGGGGGACCAACGCCCCGTACTCGACGCCATCAGACAGTTCGTAAGCAACCTTCGCCGCCCGAGTCCGACGCGCACGCGGCCACGTACATAGAGTTGTGAGTGCAGCTTCACCGATCGCGGCGTCCAAACAAAAATGCCCGGCCTTTCGGGCCGGGCATTTCTTCTTCCCCAGTATCGCTCAACCGCGTTGCTCAGGCGCCGTTGAGGAACTTCAGCGGGTCGACCGGGGTCGATCCCTTGCGGATCTCGAAGTGCAGCTGCGGTGAAGACACCTCGCCGCTCTGGCCCGACTTGGCGATTACTTGGCCGCGCTTGATGGTCTCGCCGCGCTTCACCATCAGCTCGCTGGCGTGAGCGTAAGCCGAGACGTAACCGTTGGAGTGGCGGATCAGCACCAGATTGCCGTAGCCCTTGAGTTCGCTGCCGGCGTAGGCGACGACGCCGTCTTCGGCGGCCTTCACCGGCGTGCCTTCCGGCACCGACAGGTTGATGCCGTCGTTGGACTTGCCGTTGGTCTTGGCGCCGTAGGCCGCGATCACCCGGCCGCGGGCCGGCCAGCGGAAGCTCGGCAGCGCTCCAGTTGCTTCGGCCGACTTCACCGGCGCAGCTTCGGCCGGCGCAGCAGCTTCGGGAGTCTCGGTCGGCGCCACCATCCGCGCCTTCTGCGGCGGTTCGGCCGGGACCGTCGGAGCGACGTTGGCCATCCGCACCTGCGGAGCCGCCATCGGGGCGGCGGCCGGCGCCTGGATCGGCGGCTGTGCCGGCGCGAGACCCGCGACCTGGGCGCCCGGCACGTTGATCTTCATGCCCGGCTTCAGCTTCGTGGTCGTGGTGAGGTTGTTGTAGCGCGCCAGCTCGCCGAGCGAGATGTTGTTGCGGCGCGCAATGTTCATCAGCGTGTCGCCGTTGTTGACGTAGTGCACGCGCGCCGGGGCCGGCGCAGCGGTCGCAACCGGACGCGGAGCCGGCGGAGCGCCCATCGGCGCGGCGACCGGAGCTGCCACCTGGGCGGTCGCAGTGGCACGGCTCGGGATCACAAGCTGCTGGCCGGGCTGCAGCCGGCGCGGGCCCTTGTAGCCGTTAGCGCGCAGGATCTCGGCGGTCGAAACGTTGTAGCGCTGCGCCAGGATTTCCAGCGTATCGCTCGTGCCGACGATGATCGTCGTGCCGGGCGCATGGACCGGTGCAGCGGCTGCGGGAGCAGCCGGCATCGGCCGGGCCGCAGCGAAAGAGCGCGGCGCCTGAACGGTGCCGGTCTGATCGATCGGCGCACGCGGCGGCGGTTCATAGGACCCGACACCGCGCCCTCCGCCGGAGAAGCCCCCGCCCCCATTTGCCACCGGGTAGGATGACGGCGACGCGATCGGCGGCAGTGCCTGCGACTGGTATTGCGGCTGGGGCTGATACTGGGGCCGCGCGTATTGCGGCAGCTCCTGGCGCTGATGCTGGGGCGCCACCGAGCCTGTGGTCTCAACCGGCCCGAACGGGGCCTGTTGGAAGCGTGTCTGCATGTCGGAGCTGCACGCACTGAAACCGACAGACATCAACGCCAGCACCGCCATTTGCGGGGCGCGGCGCGAGCAAAGCAACGCGGCAACGCGGGACATGGTTACTCACTCATACGCAATACGATTGGTAAATTGAGTAAACACCGCGCCAGTAAACAAGCGTTTAACCTTGCAAAGAAACCGCTTGTTGACGCTGAGAAATCGAAAAATCCAGCTTGCTCAAAGCTCGCGTGCGATGCCGCGGAGAGCGGGCACGAAACGAACCTCACCCAGGGCCTTGTGCTCGTCGCCGTTCGGCGTGCGGCGCACACGGAGCAGCGTCTGTCGACCGTTCGGCGGCCCGACCGGTGCGATCAGAACACCGCCAGGATCGAGTCGCTCGAGCAGCCGCGCGGGCAGCTCCGGGACGGCCGCAGTGATCAGGATGCGGTCAAATGTGCCGGCGGTCTCCGGCAGATCGAATCCGTCTCCGAACACCACCTCGACATTGCGGCACCCCAGCTCGGCGAGTCGTTTGCGGGCGCGGTCGGCCAGCGTCTTGAAGCGCTCGAAGCTGAGCACGTCCGCCGCCAGCCGCGACAGCACCGCCGCGTGGTAGCCGGAGCCGGTGCCGATCTCGAGCACGCGGTCGCGCGGACGCAGCTCGAGCTGCTCGGTCATGAAGGCGACCACGAACGGCTGGCTGATGGTCTGGCCGCAGGCGATCGGCAGCGCGGTGTCGCGCCAGGCGCCGTCGCGATAGCCGGGGTCGACGAACTGGTCGCGCGGCACCGCCTCCATGGTCCGCAGTACCGCCTGATCGCTGATGCCGCGCCGCCGCAGGCTGAGCTGGAACATCATCTTTTCGGGCGGCGGCGCCGCGGGGCTCGGCATTTCGGGTCTCGCGATCGGTCGTGCGCCTTTCCCGGTCGGGCTCCAATTGGCGCGATTCTCAGCAGAGTGTTGGCGTGCCGAAGGAAACCTTGCAAGTGCGGACCGCCACGCACACGCGCCGAGCTTGCAATTGCCATTACATCGCTTATTTGCGACGGTGTTCTGTGAAAGCCGGAGCTATCGACCGGCGGCCGACAGCACCTTCTCGAGGACATCACCCGATGACGACACCGAGTCCGACCGGCGGCTCCGTTTTCCTGGTCGAGGACGAAGCGATGATCCGCATGATGGTCGTCGACATGCTGGAGGAGCTGGGGTTCTCCGTGGCGGCCGAGACCGGCGAAATCAACGAGGCGCTGCAGCTCGCCGAAGCCACCGAATTCGACATCGCGATCCTCGACGTCAACGTCAACGGCAAGGTGATCTCGCCGGTCGCCGATCTGTTGAAGGCGCGCAACCGCCCCTTCATCTTCGCCACCGGCTACGGCACCCAGGGCGTACCGGAAGACTATCGCGATCGCCCCGCGCTGCAGAAGCCGTTCCAGATCGAATCCCTGAAGCAGGCCCTCGACGCGACGCTGCGCGGCGCGGCGTAGCTGCCGCGTCACTCCGCGCGCTCATTCCCGCGTTCAGCCGAGCCACCACGTAGCGCGTTCGTCACGAAGGCGTCCTTTGCGGCCCTGTAACGGTCCATCGGTTGCCCGTCATGCGACCGCTTAAGCTCATTGTAGCTTCTCAACAAAGCCGGATCGGCGCGTAGCGCGGCGGCGAAATGGTGAAAAACGTCGAACTCTCCGCCTTTGACGGTGAGCTGGATGCCGAGATGGGGCATGCAGGCGTTGTCTTCAAAGGCGGCGAACTCGTTGGTCCGCACCGAGCCTGAATTGCGCGCGTACCGGGCGGCAAGCGCGGCCTCTGTGGCCTGGAAGTCTTCGCGCTCCACCCGCACAACGATGTCGAGGTCGCCCTTGGTGAGACACCCCGGGACCGAGGTCGCGCCAATATGCAGGAACTCACTGGTCTTGGGCAGAACGGCGATAAGCTGCTGCTTAACTGTAGCAAACAGACGCTCGGCGGCATCACGGGCGTGCTTATGATCCGCGGCAATGTGGAACCGATCAGGAACGGGCATTTGTACTGACCGCAGGGTGGAAAAACGCACGTAGCGCCATGCCCACGTGTCCGACGCATCGACATGCGACGGCATCCGTGCGCGGCCATGCTTCGTCCTCGCCGCTTCGCCGTACTATCGTCTCAGCCCTGCGACATTAAACGCCGCGCCCCATCAACCTCGGGCGCCCCCTTTGATGGGTTTCGCCGCGCTCACCCCATCCTACGCAGTCAGCTTCACGCCAGCGTATTGGCCAGCGCCGCCGAAAACGTCTCGTCGGTACGGTCGAGCTTGAGCGGCGTCACCGAGACGAAGTTGGCGGCGAGCGCGGCCAGATCGGTGCCTTCGGCTGGCATGTCTTCGACTTTGATCCTTTCGAAGCCGATCCAGTAATACGGATTGCCGCGGCCGTCGTGGCGTTCGTCGATGCGCAGGAAACCGGGATTGCGCTTGCCCTGCCGCGTCACCACCACGCCCTTGACCTTGTCGGGCGTGCAGGCCGGGAAATTGATGTTGACCACGGTGTTCTTCGGCACGCCTGCGGCCATCACCTTGCGGATGATGTCGGGCGCGTGCGTCCGCGCGGTCTCCCACAGCGGCGCGTTGCGAGTCTCGATGGTGAATTCCTGCGACAGCGCGAACGACGGCAGGCCGAGGATGGTACCTTCCAGCGCGCCTGCGATGGTGCCGGAATAGACCACGTCCTCGGCGACGTTACGGCCGCGGTTGACGCCCGACAGCACCAGATCCGGCGCCTTGTCCTTGAGGATGAAGCGCGAGCCCATGATCACGCAGTCGGTCGGCGTGCCGCGCACCGCGAAGTGCCGCGGACCGACTTCGCGCAGGCGCAAGGGATCGTTCAGCGACAGCGAATGCGACACCCCGGACTGGTCGAGCTCGGGCGCCACCACCCAGACGTCGTCGGAGATTGCGCGGGCGATCTGTTCGACCGTCTTCAGTCCGGGCGCATGAATGCCGTCGTCGTTGGTGCACAGAATCCGCATGTCGCTGGGCTGCCTCTCTGAAGGTCTTTCTTGAGGCCGTCGTCATATCCGGCCCGGCCGCGAGAGGCAAATTCGGCCCAAGCCGGCCCCGGCCGGATCGGCCGGCGCCCCCGAGACGCGAGTGCACCCAGGGGCGCGCGAACGTCACCAGCGCGCGGTGACGCTGCCGAGCACGGTGCGGCCCTGCGTGAAGGTGCAATTGCCACCGTTGCAGATGCCGACGCGTTGATCGCCAAGATTCCGCGCGTTGACGGCGAACCGCATGCCGCGAACATCGTAGTGCACGCCGGCATCGAACGCCGTGCTCGCCGGATTGCGCACGGTATTGGCCGAGTCCGCCCAAGTCCGATCGATCCAGCGCACGCCCGCACCGAGACCAAACCCGGCGAGCGCGCCGGTCTGCCACGTGTAATCCATGAACACCGCCGCCTGCTGGGGCGGAACGCCGATCGGCACCTTGCCGAGATCGGCATCGTTGCTGCGCGTCACCTCGGCCTCAGTGTAGCTGTACGAGGCGATGCCTTTCAGACCTTCCGCGAGCGACAGCACGGCCTCCAGTTCTGTCCCGCGCGACCGAACCTGTCCAGTCTGCACCGAATACATCGCGCCGAACACCGGATCGACCGTCAGCACGTTGTCCTTGGTCAGGTTGAACCAGGTCGCGGTGAAATAGCTGTTCCAGCCGCGCGGCTGATACTTGATGCCGGCCTCGATCGACTCGCCGGTGGTCGGCGCGAACGGCGATGCCCCCCGCCCCGGCGCCGTGGTGCCGGCCTGCGGCAGGAAAGACGTCGCGTAGTTGACGTAAGGCGCGACGCCGCTGTCGAACAAATACAGCAACCCGGCGCGCCCGGTGAAGCGATCCGGCGTGCTGTTGGTGGTGGTGTTCGACAGTTCGTTGAACTGCGAAAGCTCGGAGAAGTCCTGCCGACCTCCGACCGTCAGGCGCCAGCCCCCGAGCGCCAACTGATCCTGCACATAGAGGCCGAGTTGCCCGAGCGTCTGCCGATTGGCGGCGGCCAGCGACAATGCCGAGGTCGGAAACGCGACGCCGATCACCGGATTGGTCAAATCGAGCGGCGGCGCCGACCCGACGGAGTAGCCGATATTCGTCGCCTGCCGGAAGTAATCGAGGCCAGCCAGCACGGTGTGCCTGATCGGCCCGGTCGCCAGCTTCGCCTCGATCTGGCTGTCGATCGCGAACGTATTCAGGGTTTCCTTGAAGTTGGACGCATAGCGGTTGAGTGTGCGCCCATCGTCCGACAGGCCGAGCCCGTCGATCATGTCGCCGTCGAGCCGCGCATGACCGATGCGCACATTCTGCCGGAACGTCAGCGCCGGATCGAAGCGATGTTCCAGCCGGTAGCCGATCGAGGCCTGCGATATCTTCAGCGTGTCGAAAGCCGGATCGCCGAGCCGGATATTGGTGGCCAGCCCGGTGATCGGGTTCTGCATGTAGTACGGCCACATCGAGGCCTTGCTGTGCGTGTACTCTGATAGAATGGTGAGGGTCGTGTCCTCGCCCAGCTTCGCCGTGACGCTCGGCGCGAGGAAGACGCGGTCGTCCCAGGTGCCGGGAATCTGCGTGCCGCTGTCGCGCACCAGGCCGGTGAAGCGATAGAGCAGATCGTCGTGGCCGGGCACCGGTCCGCTGAAATCGAACCGGCCCTGGTAGCGGTTGAAATTGCCGACATCGAAGCCGGCTTCGTTGAGCCGATACGGCAGCGGCATCTTGCTGACGTAGTTCACCAGCCCGCCGGCGTCGTTGGCGCCGTACAGCACCGAGGACGGTCCGCGCAGCACCTCGATGCGCTCGGCACCGTAAGGTTCGTTACGGAAATAGACGTAGAGGCCGTTCCCCTGCCGCAGACCGTCGCGATAATTGCCGAATTGCGTGCTTGAGAAGCCGCGGATCATGAACTGATCGTAGCGCGCATCGTAGCCGAACGGCTGCGTCTGCACGCCGGCCGTATAGGCCAGCGCCTCGCCGACCGTCCGGGCGCCGGTGTCGCGGATCTGGTCCTGGGTCACCACCGAGACCGACTGCGAGCTTTCGATCAGCGGCGTGTTGGTCTTAGTGCCGGTCGCACTGCCGGAAGCGACGAAACCGCTGACAGGCCCGGTCGCGCTCGACAGCGTCGTCGCGGATGCCGGCGCGGGTGCAGCCGGAGGCTGAGCCGGTGGGACTCGCTGCGCCGTTCGGCGCTGCTGTGTTGCAGTCGAGCGGCGCTCGGCGCGCGCCGGCCGCGCCTGCACCGGCTTCGGCGCATCGACCGTGACCGAAGGCAGCGAGGTTTGGGCGTGCCCCTCGACACTCCAGCAGGCATCCCCGATCAACAAACTGCAGCTCGCGAGCGCAACGCGTCGCGAGACTTTCCATCTCGGCATTCCCAATCCCCCAGTACCAACAACTGAGGGCTTATGCGTGGGGCGTACAGCGAGAACAATTTGAATGGGTCCAGAAAAGAACTGCGACATTCGCCCGCATTGCGCTGAGAACGATGCGCCAATTGGGGCTTGCGAGCATCGCGGCAATTCGGGGCCGTCGTCAGACTGGAACAATTCCAGTTAAACGTCGCGCGGATAGCGCGACGGCCACACGATCAAGTAGTAGCTTACGGAGCACGCAACTCTGTCAGAAGCACAGGCCCAGCATCTTTATGCTGCAGTCACGCTGCACCGACTTGGGCTGAACCGACTTGGGCTGAACCGATTTGGGCTTCGCCGGCTTTTCCTTGTCGGTCAACTTCGCGGAAGTCGCAGCAGGCTTGGCTGACCTTGCTGGCGGCTTGGCTTTCGGCTTCTCGTCGCCGCCGGCGATCACCATCGCCCAGTAGGTCCGGCCGCTCGCGCTCGATCGGACGCTGGCAACACCGACCTTGGAGGCGCCTTTCAGCAGCAGGTTGGCGCGATGGCCGGGCGAGTTGATCCACTGCTTCAGCGTGTTCGGAAAATCCGGATAGCCGTAGGCGATGTTCTCGGCAGCACGCGACACGTTGGCCGGCGCCACGCGCGAGGTGAACGAGCCGCCGGCCTCGTGACTGAGGACGTCCTTCGATGCCATTGCGACGGCCTGCCGCTGCGCGATCGCATTCAGCGTCGCGTCCATCACCACCTTGCCCTCACCGTTCTTGGCGCGGAAGTCGGAGATCATCTCGGCGGGCCCAGCGGCGAAAGCGGGAGCGCTCGAAGTTGTTATCATCGCCAGTATCACCGTCATTGCGAGGAGCGCAGCGACGAAGCAATCCAGCACCGTGCACGGCGCCGTGGATTGCTTCGCGGAGCCTGTCATCGGGCGGCGCTTTGCGCCGACCCGTTGGCTCACAATGACGGGGAAAGACATCAGCTTTACGCCTTCGCGATCACCTTCAGCCCGCCCATGTAGGGCTGCAGCACGTCGGGGACGGCGATCGAGCCGTCTTCCTGCTGATAGTTCTCAATCACCGCGATCAGCGCTCGGCCGACGGCGGTGCCTGAGCCGTTCAGCGTGTGGACGAAGCGCGGCTTGCCGTCCGGACCGCGCGAGCGCGCATCCATGCGGCGGGCCTGGAAGTCGCCGCACACCGAGCACGAGGAGATTTCGCGGTACGCACCGCCCTCGCCCTGCCCCGGCATCCAGACTTCGATGTCGTAAGTCTTCTGCGACGCAAAGCCCATGTCGCCGGTGCACAGCGTCATCACGCGATAATGCAGCCCGAGGCGGCGAAGCACTTCCTCGGCGCAGGACAGCATCCGCTCGTGCTCGTCCTTGCTCTGCTCGGGCGTCGTGATCGACACCAGCTCGACCTTGGTGAACTGATGCTGCCGGATCATGCCGCGGGTATCGCGCCCCGCCGCGCCCGCCTCAGCACGGAAGCACGGCGTCAGCGCAGTGAGCCGCATCGGCAATTCTATCTCGTCGAGGATGGACTCGCGTATCAGATTGGTCAGCGAGACTTCGGCGGTGGGGATGAGCCAATGACCTAGTTCGGCCGAAAATTTGGCCTCGCGCTCCTGACGGAATTTTCGAAGGTTTGGTATCACCAGATCCGCTAAACGCTCAGTAGCTTCGGCCAGAGAGATGTTGAGGTTCGCCGCCATGGATGGAACTTGTCTTGACACATACGCTAACAAGTCGCGGACTTCCTCATCCGCAGCATCAGAAACTGCTTTGCGATTCAACGCAGAGAACTGATCATCCTCAAATTTCGGCAGTTGCGCGGTGCCGAACATCGCAGCATCTTTCACCAGCAGCGGCGGGTTCACTTCGGTGTAGCCGTGGTCGCCGGTGTGGACATCGAGGAAGAACTGGCCGATCGCGCGCTCGAGCCGGGCGAGGCCCTTCTTCAGCACGACGAAGCGTGCGCCGCTGATCTTCGCGGCGGCTTCAAAGTCCATCATGCCGAGTGCTTCGCCGAGGTCGTAATGCGGCTTCGGCGTGAACGCGTAGCTCGGCTTTTCGCCAAAGCGATGGTGCTCGACGTTGCCGTGCTCGTCGGCGCCTTCCGGAACCTCAGGCAGCGGCAGGTTCGGGATTTCCGACAGCGCCTTTTTCAGCGCCGCGTCGGCCTCCTTCACGGCGGCGTCGAGCGCCGGCATCGTGGTCTTCAGCTCGGTGACTTCGGCCATCAGCGCCTCGGCGCGGGCGTTGTCCTTGGCCTTCTTGGCCTCGCCGATCTCTTTCGACGCCGCATTGCGCCGCGCCTGCGCCTGCTCGGCGGCCTGCACCGCCGCGCGGCGGGCTTCGTCGAGCTTGATCAGGCTACCTGCGATCGGCGCCAGACCGCGCCTCGTGAACGCCGCGTCGAAGGCCTGCGGATTGTCGCGGATCGCTTTGATGTCGTGCATGGAATCGCCTCGTCAGGCCGGGCCCGTCCCGGCCGTCCGCGTGTCGCGGAGCAACGTCTGTAGAAGACGGCAATGCCCGGCACAAGGCCGGGCAAGACAACGCGGACCGTTCAGAACTGCCAGCTCAACTGGCCGCGCACCTGGTCGCGCCGGACGCGCTCGCCGCGCTGGGCGCCATACGATAGGCCTGCCCGCGCCTGCGGCCCGAGCTGCAGATCGAGCCCACACTCGACCAGCGCGGTGTCGCGATCGAGCGGAACGCCGGCGACCGCAAACGGCTCGCCCGTGCTGCGGAACGCGAGCTCCGCGATCGGAGCCGTGGCGCCGAACGCATGCTGCCAGGACGCCGCCAGCCGGGGCATCGCCACCAGACCGGGCGACAGCGTGAAACTGGTTGTCAGCCGGCCGCCCAGGGTCGAATAGCCGATATCGTCGTTGCGGCTCGTCCCCGTCAGCGCGGTGATGCCGCCGCCTTCGGTGAACCCATCGCGATGCAGATGCACCAGCGCCAGCCCGCCGAACGGCTCGGCGACGGCCTGCCCGACCGCCACGCGGTAGCCGATCTCGCCGAACGCCTGCGCGGTGGTGGCATCGTAGCGCGCGCCGGCGATGTCTGTGACGCCGGGAAAGCTCACCGAGCGGCTGGTCGAAAGCGTGCTGAAGCTGGCAGAGGCCGCCGCGCGCAGCCGCCACGGGCCGGCCTCGCCGGATGCGTAGCCGGCGAGATGCGCGGTATCGATGTCGGCGGAACTGACGCGGTCGCGCACCGTCACGGTGGAGCCGGTGGAGCCCCCCGCGAGGCCGACCTGCCAGCCGGAACCGAAGCGATAGTCGACGCCGCTGAAGAAACCGGCGACCGATCTGCTGGCCTCCGCGGCATTACCGTCGCTGCCGTTGCGGCCCCACATGCCGACGCCCTGCGCCCAGATGTTCGCGCCTGTGGCCTGAACGGCGTCGGCAGTGGTGCTCTGCCGCATCCGCCCGAGCACCGCTTCGCGCAGGATCAGGCTGTCGTCGAGCAGCGCCGATTGAGCGCTGGCATGGACCTCGCCTGAGAGTGCGTCGAACGCGCGCGGTGCCCCGGCGGTCGATTGCGTGGCGATCAGCAGGCCGAGCCCATTCGCCGCTGAACCTGCATCGAGCGCATTGGCGACCGCGGCCTGATTGGCGCTGGTCGCCAGACTGGCGAACGGAACGGCGTTGCGGTTGAGCGTCAGCGTCACGGTATTGGCCGTGGTGTTTAGCGACGCTGCGAGGAACGGCAGATCGGCGGTCACCGCGCTCGCGAAGCTGCCGGTGATGCCGCCGGCGGCGGTGAGGATCGGATAGGCCTGACCGAGGATCGGGCTGTGTCCGATCAGGCTGGCGATGACGGTGCCGCCCGACAGGTTCGCGGTGCCGCCGACCTGGATCAGATCGGCGGTCGCACCCTCGACCTGCGCGACGTAAGCGGCGCCGGCCGATACGCTGAGATTGCCGGTGACCTGGATCGTGCCTACCGAATGACCGGGCGACACGATCGAGCCGCCGCGCAGATCAAGCGATCCGAACGTGCCGGTGCCGCCGAGCCAGCCGGCGTTGGTGAACGCGCCGCTGCCGGTGAAACTGCCGTCGACGACGCCGGCGTTGTACACGGTGCCGTCGTTATTCAGCGCGCCGGTGAACGTACCGCTGCGGCCGACCACGAAGCTCGCACCGGACGCGACCCACAGCGGCCCGAGCAGGCTGCCGCTGAGGCCGAGCGTGCTGCCGCTCTGAACCCGAGTGCCGCCGGTGTAGGTGTTGGTGCCTGCGAGCACGAGCGTGCCGGTGCCCGCCAGCGTCAATCCGCCCGGGCCGGAGATATCGTTGCTCCAGACGTCGAACGCGTTGAGGCCGCCTCGCGACGCGTCCATCGTTACGGTGATGTTGCTGCGGAATGCGCCGTAGCCGCCGGCGGCGGCATAGAGGTTGATCCGCGCCCAGCCGCTGCCGTTGTCGAGCGGCACGCCCGATGCGGTCTCGGTGGTGTACAGGATCTCGTTGAGCTGATCGGTCGTCAGATACGGATAACGCGTCGCGATCAGATAATGCGCTTCGGCGGGCACCACCGGCGGCAGATCGGTGCGACCGACCGACGGCAGGCCATAGGTCATGAATTGCAGATAAGCGCTGGCCTGCTGGGCATAGGTCGAGGCGGTCGGGATCACGCCGCTACTGAGACAGGCGATCAGATCGACGCAGGCCGCGGCGTAAGGCGAACTGCCGCCACCGCCGAGATAGCTCTGCATCGCCGTGCTGAGCCCCGCAAGCGTGCCGGTATTGAACAGCGCCGACGGATACAGCGGATTGCCGGCCAGCATGTTGGCGATCACATAGGTGGCCGAGATCCGGCCGCCGATCACGTCCAGCGGATAATGCACCGCGAACACGTTGAGGTCGTAGGAGAAGTCCACCAGAGACAACGCGAACTGCTGGTAATAGCCGGGCGCGAGGATCGCGAACGGGATCGCGTTGGCGGTGGCCAGAATGGTGTGGGCGCTGGGAAAATCGCCGACCTTGGAGTCGCCGAGCACCCAATTGACGTTATAGGCGCCCGGCGTCTGCTGGTTCTGCCAGGCCAGATAGGACGAATTCTGCGGCGTGAACGGATGGCTGAGAATCTCGGCCGAGACCTGATACGGCGGCGGATTGCCGACGCTGTCCGACTGCCCCGGCAGATAGCCGTAGGCCCGACCGTAGATGTCGGTGGCGCCGAAGAATGACTTCATCGGCACGATCTGATTGTTGGCGATAATCTCCAGCTCCATCGCCTCGATCTGGTGCGGCAGCGGCGTGATCGTCGGCAGGCCCTGGGGGTTGTAGTAATACGCCGGATTGCCCGGAAAGGCGCGGATCAGCACGTTGGCGGGGACGGCCGGAATGATCAGGATGGTGGCGGAGGCGACTTTGTCGGCCTGCGAGGAATTCAGGTAGATCTCGTTTTGCTTGCGCAGATTGGCGTCGAGCAGCGCCCGCCCCTCCGCACTCGACAGCAGCGTGTTGAATTGCGCCAGCAGCGCTTCCTGGTCGGCTGCCTGCTGCAGGCAGAGGCTGTTGCAGTTCTGCGCGACGGCCATGCGGGGCGCGGCAACCACCACGCCTAAAGCGATCACCAACGCAGCCCGGAGAATGAGATTCTTAAAATTGCCCATCGACCGCTCGTTCACCCGGCGACGCCGGTCAGCGAGACCAAAGGCCGACAGCCTGGGGTCGATTCGGAAGGCGGCGCAATCCAGCCTTCGTTACCACCGAGACTTGCGCCGACTTCGCCTCCAGGCGAAGTCCGATCGAGCAAAGCGGATCTGCGGCGTCGGCACAGCCAACGCCGGTCCGGCCTTCAGGGGAGAAAAATAGCCTGCCCTACGCCGACGGTGTCGAGGAGTCGGTGCTGGCGTTGGCGCTAGCGTCTGCCGCAGCGCGCTTCTTCTCCACCATCGACACCGCGATGATCGAGCCCTCGTACAGCAGCAGCAGCGGGATCGCGAGCGAGGCCTGGCTGATCACGTCGGGAGGGGTCAGAACCGCGGCGATGATGAATGCGCCGACGATGAAGTAGCGGCGCTTCTCCTTGAGCTGCTTGGCGGTCAGCACGCCGATCCGGCCGAGCAGCGTCAGGATCACCGGCAGCTGAAATGCCAGGCCGAACGCGAAGATCAGCGACATCATCAGCGACAGATACTCGCCGACCTTGGGCAGGAGCTGGATCTGCGCGGTCTCGGCACCGCCCATCTGCTGCATGCCGAGCGAGAACCGCACCAGCATCGGCAGCACCAGGAAGTACACCACCAGCGAGCCGAGCAGGAAGAAGCCCGGGGTGGCGATCAGGTACGGCACGAAGGCGTTGCGCTCGTGCTTGTACAAGCCCGGCGCGACGAATTTGTAGATCTGGGTGGCGATGATCGGGAACGAGATGAAGCCGGCGCCGAACATCGCCAGCTTGAGCTGGGTGAGGAAGTATTCGAGCAGCGCGGTGTAGATGAACTTGGAGTTCTCCGGCCCTGCGACCCAGACGAACGGCCACACCAGCACGTTGTAGATCTGTTTGGCGAAGAAGAAGCAGAAGATGAACGCGATGCCGAAGCCGAGCAGCGCCTTGATCAGCCGCGACCGCAGCTCGATCAGGTGGTCCATCAGCGGCGCCTTGGAGGCCTCGATATCCTCGGCACTCATGACGCTTTGGCGTCCTTGGTCGGTTCGGGATGCGCCAGATCCGGAGGCGCGGCATCAGGCGTGGCGAGCGCGTGCGTTTCAGCCACGACCGGCAAATGCGGCGGTTCGGTATCCTGGGCTTCGCGCACGATCGCCAGCGGCTCAGACGCCGCCGCATCGTGCTGGGTCGCCTCGACGAAGGTCTCGGCGGTCGGCTGCGCTGGCGTTGTCGGCTCGGTCGGCGGGGTATCGATGTTGGTGGCCTTGTCGAGCGCGATGGCGTCGGTGACTTCGCTCGACAGCTTGGTGAGCATGTTGTTGGTGGACAGCCCGCTGGTGGCTTCCTTGACCTCGTCGAACGACTTCTTGAGGTCGGCCATCTCGGCCTCGCGCATCGCTTCCTGGAACTGCCCCTGGAATTCGGTGGCGAGCCGCCGCGCCTTGCCCATCCACTGCCCGACCGTGCGCAGCACGCCCGGCAGTTCCTTGGGGCCGATCGCGATCAGCGCGACCACCCCGATCACCATCAGTTCACTCCACCCGATGTCGAACATGAAACGTGCCGACTATGCCTCAATGCGCCCGCGCATTTGCCGGGACGCTTCCGGGCGCGCCCCGCCGTCCCCGCGGTGCGCTCACCCTCTGGTCATCCGGCGGCGCGTGCCGTCGCCGGATCAAGCGGCCCGGCAGGCGATGCTGCACGGGCTCGAAGACGGATCAGGTGCGTGCGGGGCGACTGCGCCTCAGACCGCCTTGCTGCCGACGTCGGTGCGGTTGGTCGCGCCGGGCGTCGAGGTGTGGTCGATCGACTTCACCGGCTCGGACTTTTCGGCCGTCTTTTCATCGTCCTGCAAGCCCTTCTTGAAGGACTTGATGCCCTGGGCGACGTCGCCCATCAGGTCCGAAATCTTGCCACGACCGAACAGCAGCAGGACGACCGCGATAACGACGATCCAGTGCCAGATACTGAGTGAACCCATCCTGCCTTCTCCCGAAACTCGACCGGCGCGCCAGCCCTATTCACTTGCGAAGCTAGGTGAAAGAGCGGCCCGAAACAAGGATTTAAGCTGTCGCAACGGCGAGTTGATCGCGCCCGATCCAGTTCCTTGCCAAGCGTCGCGCTGACTTACTGTTGCTGATCATCCTCGCCGTGGGCGTCGTGCTCGGCGTCCTCTTCGGAGCCCTCCGGCTCAGCGGTATCGAGTTCCGGAGCGTCGGTGTGGCCGGTCTCGTCATCGCCGGCTTCGACATCGTCAGACGCGACCTCGTCCGCCTCGGCGACGACGTCCTCGTCCTGATCATCCGACGCAACCAGTTCCACTTCGACGGTCTCGATCTCGATGCTGACGTCGTCCTCGGTATCGAAATCGTCGTCGTCAGCCTCTTCGGCTTCCAGCTCGCGATCGCCAACCTCACCAACCTCGGCAGCGTCTTCGATCTCGCCAGCCTCATCGGCATCCTCGGTCTCGGCGAAACCGGTTTCGTCCTCGGCCTCGTCGTCGGACGTCTCGGCAAAGCCGGTCTCGGCCTCCTCCGCGTCGTCCTCCGAAGTCTCGGCGAAACCAACCTCGGGCGCGGCCCCGTCCTGCGCGGCGGCTTCGGCCACGCCAAGCTCGGCCTCGCCGGTCTCCGCGGCTCCCGTGGCCTCGGCGGTTTCGGACACGCCAGCTTCGTCGACGGCCGCGGCGTCGCCCTCCAGATCCAGCTCGGGCTGCGGCGCCAGCGACAGATCGAGATCGCCGGGCTCGAGCGGGTCCTCGTCTTCGCGCAGCGCCGGATCGTCCGACGGCGTCGGCACGCTGAAGCCGGTCGGCAGGCGGGTGTCGAGCAGGCCGGTGCCCTTGAGTTCTTCGAGACCCGGCAGGTCGGTGAGCGACTCCAGGCTGAACTGCGACAGGAACGCTTCGGTGGTGCCGAAGGTCAGCGGCCGGCCCGGCGTCTTGCGACGGCCACGCGGCTTGATCCAGCCGGTCTCCAGCAGCACGTCGAGCGTACCCTTCGAGGTCGCCACGCCGCGGATCTCTTCGATCTCAACACGGGTGATCGGCTGGTGATAGGCGATGATCGCCAGCATCTCGATCGCGGCGCGCGACAGCTTCCGAGTCTCGGTGGACTCGCGCGTCATCAGCCAGGCGAGATCGCCGGCGGTGCGGAACGTCCACTTGTTGGCAATGCGGACGAGATTCACGCCACGGCTGGCGTAGTCCTCTTGCAATTGCTTCAGCGCGACCTTGACGTCCACGCCTTCCGGCATGCGCTTGGCGAGCGCAGCCTGATCGAGCGGCTCGGGGGACGCGAACAGCAGGGCTTCGAGCAGGCGCAGCTCCTCGGGCCGGGACTGCGGCTGCTGTTCGGCGCTGTCATCAGCGAGATGTTCGACCGGCTGTTCGAACTCCACGATGCGCTTCTCCGCCAGACTTGCCATGGCTCGGTCTCCTTCTTCCACTACCCGACCGGAGTATCCGGTAAGGCTGCCGCTTCCATCGCTGGAGACGGCGGACGCTTACGAAAATACAAAGGCGCCAAGGGGCCCGACTGATGCAGCTCGACTTCACCTTCGCGCACCAGCTCGAGCGCGGCGGCGAAGCTCGACGCCAGCACGGTGGCGCGCTGCGTCGGATCGGGCATGTAGCGCAGCAGATATTCGTCGAGCCGGCTCCAATCCTCGGCGAGCCCGACCAGGCGCTCCAGCGACGCGCGCGCTTCGCTCAGCGACCACACCGTGCGCTTGGCGAGATGCACGGTCGTGAGCACGCGCGACTGACGCTGCGACGCGTAGGCACTGAGCAGGTCGTACAGCGTCGCCGTGAATTTCGGATGCTTGATCTCGGCGATCTCTTCGACCTGACCGCGCGGGAAGATGTCGCGATTGAGCTGGGCGCGGGTCATCAGCCGGTTGGCGGCTTCGCGGATCGCTTCGAGGCGGCGCAGCCGGTTGGCCAGCGCGTTCGCCATGTCCTCGGCACTCGGGCCTTCCTGGGCCGGCGGCTCCGGCAACAGCAGGCGCGACTTCAGGAAGGCGAGCCACGCCGCCATCACCAGATAGTCGGCGGCGAGTTCAAGCCGGATCTTCCGCGCTTCTTCGATGAACAGCAGATACTGATCGGCCAGCGCCAGGATCGAGATCTTGTGCAGGTCGACCTTCTGCTGCCGCGCCAGCGTGAGCAGCAGGTCGAGCGGGCCTTCATAACCCTCGACGTCGATCACGAGCGCTTCGTCCTGGTCGGCCTGCTGCTCGACAGGCCGGCCAGTTTCGAATTGCAGAATCTCAGCGGTCATGCGCCCACCCTTGCGCGGCCGATCAATGCGTCGAGTTCGGCCCGCGCCGCAGCGCGGTCGAACGGCTGTGGGGCATGGCGGGCGGCCAGCGCCGCCTCGGCGCGTGTCAACGCCCTGCCCTGAAGCTCCGGAGTCTCGGCCACCACCTCGCGCATCTCGTCGAGCTTGCCGTTGCAATGCAGGACGACGTCGCACCCCGCCGCGACGATCGCGCGGGTGCGCTCGGCAATGCTGCCGGCCAGCGCGTTCATCGAGACGTCGTCGCTCATCAGCAATCCTTGGAACCCGATCGAGTCGCGAATCACCTGGTCGATGATTGTCGCAGAAGTGGTCGCGGGTTGGGCGGCATCGAGCGCGCTAAACACAACATGTGCAGTCATCGCCATCGGCAGATCCGCGAGCGGCCGGAACGCGGCGAAGTCGGTGCGGTCGAGTTCCTCGCGCGAGGTCTCGACGGTCGGCAGGAGATGATGGCTGTCGGCGGTGGCGCGGCCATGACCGGGAATGTGCTTGAGCACTGGCAGCACGCCGCCCTGCGCCAGGCCTTCGGTAACAGCCCGGGCGATCGCCGCGACCTTGTCCGGGCTGGTGCCGTAGGCGCGGTCGCCGATCACCGCATCGGCCCCGGCGATCGGCACGTCGGCCAGCGGCAGGCAGTCGACGGTGATGCCGAACGCTGCAAGATCGTCCGCAATCAGACGGGCGCTCAGCCGCGCGGCGGTCAACCCGGCCTCGGGATCGATGTCGTAGAGCGTGGAGAACACCGCGCCCGGCGGATACACCGGCCAATGCGGCGGTCCGAGCCGCTGCACCCGGCCGCCCTCCTGATCGATCAGGACCGGCGCGTCCGGGGAACCGACAGTTCCACGCAATTCGTCAACCAGCGCCTTGACTTGCGCCGGGTTGTCGACATTGCGCTTGAACAGAATGAAGCCCCAGGGACGAGATTCGCGGAGAAATCCGCGCTCATCGTCGCTGAGGCTAAGACCGGCAATACCGGTGATGAAAGCGCGCGGTGCCATACATGGCCGCTTAGCCCGCGCGTGCCTCCAGGGTCAAGGAAACCGCCGTTAATTCCTCTGGACGACGCACTGTCCGCCGGCACTTTTTAGGTTGCCGCAGACCTGCTGGGCCTGCTCGGCGGACGAGAACGGTCCGACCATCGCGCGGTAGTAGGTGCCCTTGCTGCCGAGATCGACCCGCTTGATCAGCGGCGGCTGCGATCCAAGCACAGACGGGAACTTGCTCTGCAGGCTGCGGTACGACGCCTTGGCATCGGCCTCGTTGCGCTGCGACGACACCTGGACGACGTAGCCGCCGGAGGTGGCGGCGGGCTCGGACGGCGGCGCCGAGGCGACGCGCTGCGGCCGCGGAGCCGGGGTCTCGGCCGAATTCGGCGACAGCGACAGCGGCGCGTTGCCGGCAGACGCGTTGGCATCGGCGACGCCGCGTCCGGGCGTCCGGGCGGCGGGCGCCGCGGCACGGGCCGCACCGGCTGGCTGAGCCGCCGCATCCGCCTGATCCGGGCGGATGCTGTAGGTCTTGATCTTGCGCGGCTCATCGCCCGCCAGCGTACCGTTGTTCGGCGGCGGCGGCAGGTTCGGCTTGGCGCCCGGCGCGACGCTCGCGACCGGCGGCGGATTGGGGTTCTGGTTGAGCTGCGGCAGCACAACCCGCGGGCCCGAACCGGGCATCCGCGACGGATCGGCGGCGGGCTGCTCCTCCCGCGACACCAGCGCTTCGACGCCATTGCTGGAAGCGAGCCGATCCTGGATCGGCTTGCCGGCGTTGTCGTTCGACGGGCCCGGAACCTTGGTCGGGCTGGTATCGGCCTTGATCACCGGAGGCTCGCCGGTGCGCGTGGTGCCGGCGAAGGTGCGATACGCCAGCGCGCCACCAGTGCCGACCACCGCAAGCGCGAGGATCCCCACCACCGTCAGCATCGTATTGCGGCGCGGCTTCAGTGCGCGTTGATCGGCCTGATCGTCATAGCCGTCTTCGTATCCGTACGGCGACTCCTGATAGCCACCGACCGGCGCGGGATCAGCCGGAAGCTGACCGTACAGCGCCTCGTCGTAGCGATCGGGCTCCAGCGACGTCGCGGGAAGCGGCTCGAATGGCGGTTCGTAGTGCACGTGATCGGGCTGCGGCAGATCGAGCTGACGCTGCTCCGGCGGTGCCGGGTCGAAGCGCGGATCGAGCGAGCGCAGATCCATCGCAGGCTGTTCGAGCGGCCGCATCTGCAGCGGGCTCGGATCGATCGGCGGCTGGATCGCCGGCGCGCGCTCGAAGCTCGGAGCCTCGGCGCGACGCGGCGGAGCAGCATTGATAAATGACGGCGGCCTGCTGAAATCCGGCTCCGGTGCGAAGGTCGGCTCCTGGGTGCGCTGCGGCTCAGGCGCGCGCGCGGTCTGGCGATGCTGCATCCATGACGGCATCGGCGGCGACGACTCGTCTTCCGCCTGCGGCGGCACCGGACGGCTGGCGCGGAAATCGGTGGAACGCGTCTGCGGCGCAACCGGCGGCGCCGGCTCGGCACGCGGAGCAGCCTGGCCGAAAGGATCGGTCTGACCGATCAGGCGCGCGAGTTCGGCGAGCGGATCGTTTTCCGGCTTCTGCGGATAGCGGGACGATGCCCGGCTGTCGTCATCGTCCAGCGGAAAAGGTCGGCTCTGATATCGATCCGTCATCGTGATGTCGCGTCCCATTCGGGAAAGCTGCCCAAGGCGCCTTCGCAGACGACACGGCCGCTCTCACAAGCCGCTCCAGATCCCCATCTGACGGCCGATCCCCTATCGCATCTCGTCCGGCGCAGTGACGCCGAGAATGGCGAGCCCCGAGGCCAAAACCGAGACGACGCCTTGGACCATCGCCAAGCGCGCCCTGGTTATCTCTGCATCATTATTGATAATGAAGCGTAAATGAGGCAAATCGCGACCATGCGTCCAAAGCGCATGAAATTCGCTCGCGAGCTCATTGAGATAAAACGCGATTCTGTGCGGCTCGTGGGCCTGAGCGGCGGCTTCGACGATACGCGGATAGAGCGCAAGTCGCTTCAATAGTTCGAGCTCGGCCGGATCGTTCAGACGCTCCAGCGGCGCCTGCCGCAGCATCGCAGCCCGCGCCTTCGAATCCTCAGGCAGATCCGGAACGACCTCGCGCGCGTTGCGGAAGATCGAGTGGCCGCGCGCGTGGCCGTATTGGACGTAGAACACCGGATTGTCTTTCGACTGCTCGATCACCTTGGCGAGATCGAAATCGAGCACCGCGTCGTTCTTGCGGAACAGCATCATGAAGCGGACGGCGTCGGAACCGACCTCATCCACCACTTCACGCAACGTGACGAAGTCACCTGCCCGCTTCGACATCTTCACCGGCTCGCCGTTGCGCAGCAGCCGGACGAGCTGGACGATCTTGACGTCGAGCGCGCCCTTGCCGGCCGTCACAGCCTGGATCGCCGCCTGCATCCGCTTGATGTAGCCGCCGTGATCGGCGCCCCAGACGTCGACCATGTTGGCGAAGCCGGCGTCGAACTTGACCTTGTGATAGGCGATGTCGGACGCGAAGTAGGTGTAGGAGCCGTCCGACTTCAGCAGCGGCCGATCGACGTCGTCGCCATAGGCGGTGGCGCGGAACAGCGTCTGTTCGCGATCCTCATAGTCCTCCACCGGCGCACCCTTCGGCGGCGGCAGACGGCCCTGATACACATCACCCTTGGCGCGCAGGAATTCGATGGTTTCGGCGACCCGGTTGCGGCCGCCCTCGATCAGCGAGCGCTCCGAGAAGAACACCTCGTGGGTGATGTTCAGCGCGGCCAAGTCGCCCTTGATCGCTTCCATCATCATCGCAATCGCGGTCGCGCGGACGGTCGGCAGCCACTGCGCTTCCGGCATGTCCTTGAGCGCCGCGCCGTGCTCGGCCTTCAACGCCTCGCCGACCGGCTTGAGGTAGTCGCCCGGATATAGCCCTTCCGGAATCTCACCGATCGTCTCGCCCAGCGCCTCGCGGTAGCGCAGGAACGCCGAGCGCGCCAGCACATCGACCTGGGCGCCAGCGTCGTTGATGTAGTACTCGCGGGTCACGTCGTAGCCGGCGGTGTCGAGCAGATTGGCCAGCGCATCGCCGAACACCGCGCCGCGGCAGTGACCGACATGCATCGGCCCGGTCGGATTGGCCGAGACGTATTCGACGTTGACCTTCTCACCACCGCCAACGGTGCTGCGGCCGTAGCCGGCGCCAGCGTCGAGCACGGCGCGTAGCGCCTCCGCCCACACCGCCGGCTTCAGCGTCAGGTTGATGAAGCCGGGCCCGGCGATCGCGACTTGGTCGATCAGCTCCTCGGCGCGCAGCTTGTCGGCGATCTTGTCGGCGAGATCGCGCGGCTTGGCCTTGGCGTCCTTGGCCAGCACCATCGCGGCATTGGTCGCCATGTCGCCGTGGGAGGCGTCCTTCGGCGGCTCGACCACGATGCGCGAGAGGTCGATCCCGGCGGGCAGCGCGCCCTCTTCGATCAACGCCGCGCACACCGCGTGTACGCGCGACAGGAGACGGGCGAAAAGATGCGTGGACATCGGGAGCTCGGCCATATCTGAAAAGGGAAAATGGGAGCGGCCGTTTCAGGCCGGTCCGGGCGCCGCCTAACGCAAATCCGGGGTCGAGTCAAAAAGCCGCTGATGTTCGGCGAGCGCATAGCGGTCGGTCATGCCGGCGATGAAATTGCGAATCCGCAGCAGCCGATCGGCTTCGCACTCGGCCACCGGGCCGTTGGCCGGCAGCCAGTCCGGCGGCAGGTCCGACGGATGATCGCAGTAGCGGCGAAACAGGTCGGCAACGATCGCTTCGGCGTCGCGCATCACCTTCATGACCCGCTCGGCGCGGTACATCCGGGTCCACAGGAAGGCCTTGATCTCGGCTTCGGCCTTGGCTGTCTCGGCCGGAAAAGCCACCAGCGCCTGCTCGGCGCGGCGGACGTCATTGGCGGAGGCCGGCTTCGTCTCGGCGATCCGGCGCTCCGCTTCGGCCGCGACCGCGCCGATGAAGTGCGATATCAGCTCGCGCACCAGCTCAGCGCCGCGCCGGCCGTCGTCGAGCCCCGGATAGCGCCGGTCGATCGCGGCGATGATCCGCGCCACCAGCGGCACCTCGATCAGATCGTTGATCCGAAACAGACCGGCACGCAGGCCGTCGTCAATGTCGTGGGCGTCGTAGGCGATGTCGTCCGCAATCGCCGCCACCTGGGCCTCGAGCGAGGCGAAGCTCCAAAGCTGCAGATCGAAGCGCTGATTGAACTCGGTGATGCCGCGCGGCACGCCGTGCTCGGCATAGCGCGGCAGCGGCGCACCGGTGCGGTCGGTCAGCGGGCCGTTGTGCTTGACCACGCCTTCCAGCGTCTCCCAGGTCAGGTTGAGGCCGTCGAATTCGGGATAACGGTGTTCGAGTGCCGTCAGCACCCGCAGCGTCTGCGCATTGTGGTCGAAGCCGCCGGCATCTTTCAGGCAGGCATCGAGCGCCCGCTCGCCGGCGTGGCCGAACGGCGGATGGCCGAGATCGTGGGCCAGCGCCAGCGTCTCGGTGAGGTCTTCGTCGAGCCCGAGCTGGCGGGCCAGCGCACGGGCGATCTGCGCCACTTCCAGACTGTGGGTCAGCCGGGTGCGGTAGTGATCGCCCTCGTGAAACACGAAGACCTGGGTCTTGTGCTTCAGGCGGCGAAACGCGTTGGAATGGATGACGCGGTCGCAATCCCGGCGAAACGCGCTGCGGGTCCGGCTCGGCGGCTCATGGAATTGCCGGCCGCGGCTGTGGTCCGGATCGCAGCCAAAGGCTGCACGGGGAGCTGCCATTCCGACCGACACGCGCGCGACTCGTCCTTCAGCGTTTGATTCTGCGGTGCGGCGCACTTAACTATTGTTGGCAAAGAAATCCAATGACGGGCCCTGCCCGAGGACACGGAGCGGCGAGATGACGGAATCGAGCGTCACCATCAGCGAACGCGCGGCGCGCCGGATCGGCGAAATCCTCAAGGGCGAAGGCCAAGGCGCGATGCTGCGGATCAGCGTCGAAGGCGGCGGTTGCTCCGGCTTCCAGTACAAATTCGACGTCGACCGCACCAAGACCGACGACGATCTGGTGATCGCCAAGGAAGGCGCGGTGGTGCTGGTCGATTCCGCCTCGGTGCCGTTCCTCGCCGGCTCGGAAGTCGACTTCGTCGACGACCTGATCGGCGCCTCGTTCCGGGTCAACAACCCGAACGCGACCGCCTCCTGCGGCTGCGGCACCAGCTTCTCGATCTGAACAAAGGCTCGGTTGCGGCGCCTCTTCGGCACGCGCAGCCGTTGGATTTGAGACGCCAGATCAAGACAAACGTCGCCTGCCGTACCTTCTGCTCTTGGTTCCGGTTCCCTGTTCCGCTAAGGCGCAGCCGAAGAACCCTCCGAACCGACCTTCGGCAGCGCGCGATGCCCCGCGCGCTGCGCGGCCATGTCGAGGATGGGTCACCAGCCCCCGGAAACCTCGATGTCGGTGCCTCACAGCGTTCCCCGTCCGCCTCTGCGCGTCTCCAGCGTCCATGCCGGCCTGATCACCGCGCTGGTGCTGGCGCTGAGCTTCGGCGCGATGCTCGCCCTCACCTTCTCGATGCAAAACGACGTGATCGCGCGCGACCGCGATCACCAGATGGCGGCGGTCAGTCAGGCGATCACCGCCGCGCTGGACGAAGCCGGGCGGTTCGCGCTGACCCAGGCGGAGACCACGGCGCGGCAGCGCGCCGTGGCGCGCGCTCTCGCCGCCGGGGACCGTGCCGCGCTGACGGAGCTTACTGCGGCGCCCTATGCGTATCTGAAGAGCCAGGGCGTGCCGGTGTTCGGCTTTCACGCCGCCGACATGACCTATCTGTTGCGGCTGCATCTGCCGGATAAGTTCGGCGACGACCTGACGAAGTTTCGCCAGATGGTGCTCGCTGCCAACAAGACGCGGCGCTCGCAAGTCGGCCTCGAGATCGGCGTCGCCGGCACCTTCGTGCGCGGCATCGCGGTGATCAACGACGGCGACCGCTTCGTCGGCACCGTCGAGGCCGGCCTCAATCTCGAGCCGATCCTCGAACAGGTGAAGACCCTGACCAATGCCGACATCGCGGTGGTGCTGAGCCAATCGCTCGCCGAATTGCCGCCGCGCGGGCCCGGCGACAAGGGCGAGCAGTTCGGCGACCTGATCGCGCTCGCCTCGACCGACACCCCGCTGTTCACCGGCCTGTTGCGCGACGGCGCCATCCGCCTCGCCCGCACCCGCGAGATCAGCCCGTATCGGATCGGCGGCGAGACCGGTGCGATCCTGGTGCAGCCGCTGATCGATTTCTCCGGCCGGATGATCGGTAACATCGCGGCCGTGAAGAGCTTCGCGTCGCACGGCGCAGCATTGCAGCAGACCCGGATCGAGCTGATCGCGGCGGCGCTGATCGGCATCGTGCTCGCCTTCGTCGCCTTCTCGGTGTTGGCCCGAATGCTGAAGCCGCGCGACGAGGCGCAGGCATGAGGTCACTACTGGCGGCTTTGATGATCGTTTTCATTGCGCTGTGCGGCGCGCCCGCGTCCGCCGCAAGCTCCCCGCCGGAAGGGCTGCCCGAAGGCGTCGAGCTGCCGGTCAAAGTCCGCATCGGCCTGCGCGTGCTCGACATCACCGAAATCCGCGAAGTAATCGGCCGCGCGCGGCTGTACATTGAAGTCACCCAGCGCTGGACCGATCCGCGCCGGCGGTTCGATCCGCTCGACGCCGGCACCTCGCGGATCGACCGCGTCGGCGCCGAAGCACGGCAGTACATCGCGGGCATCTGGACGCCGGGTCTGGCGATCGACAATCAGCTCGGCGAGCCGCGCGCCAAGGCCGATGCCGTCTCGGTCTATTCGGACGGCAGTGTCGTGTTGGTCGAACGCTACGAGGCCGATTTCCGGGTTGGCGTCGACATGGCGGCGTTCCCGTTCGACCGCCAGCGGCTGTCGCTGTCGTTCTCGCTGCCGCGCTACGCCAAGCAGGACGCGATGCTGGTGACCACCGAGACCGACCGGCTGTTCTCGCGGATCGAACCGAAACTATCGGTGATCGACTGGCGGCCGCTCGACCTCACCTTCTTCTACGACGAAGCCGCAGGCTGGAACGCGCGCGCCTATTCGCGGCTGAACGCGACGATCGGCATCGAGCGGCTGTCGGAGCGCTATCTGCTGCGGCTGTTCATCCCGATCGTCTCGACCCTGGCGGTGTCGCTATTCGTGCTGTGGATCCCCGGCACCGCACCAAAGGATCACGGCAGCCTGGTGTTCTCCGCCCTGCTGGCGCTGGCGGCGATCAGCTTCACCTACGAGGCGAGTTTTCCCGGCTCGATCTCGCTGAACACGCCGATCGCGAAGATCATCTCGCTCGGCTATTTCTATCTCGTCGTGGTGGTGCTGATCGACGCGCTGCTATGGAAGCCGCGCAGCGATCCGGCCTCGCGCTATCACGTCCTCGCCATCGGCCTTCGCTCGCACTGCCGCTGGGCGCTGCCGTCGATCATGGTGATCGTCTGCCTCGCGCTGGTGCTACGGGGACTGCCGGGATAGCGGAGCGTTTTCGTGCGGCGAGTTCGTCAGGACGTGGTGAATTCCGACTTCACGATCAGCCCCGGCTTGCCGTCCTTCAGGAGTCCAGCCACCATGTTCTTGACCGTCCAGGTGCCATCGGTGTTGTAGCTAACACCGAACGCCGTGTAGCCAGCCGCCGCATCGCACAGTGCAGCGGTCGGCGACAGGGACGCGAAGCTCAATACCGTGCCTGCGACGTACTTACCGGTCTGGACGTAGAACTTCAGCGACGGGGTGCAGTCCAGCCGGGCGTTCGGCGAAGCCGTCACGAAATTGGACAGCAGGATCCCTCCGGCGAGCGACTCCATCGCAACGCCGGCGTTATAGTTGGTCAATGTCGGGTCGAACACCGCCGTGACGATCCGGAATGCGCCGACCGGCACGTCATCCGTCGACGTCGGCATCGACAAGCCGAGCGACGGCGACACCGACATCGTCGTGGTGTTGTTGATCGGCGCGCCTTGCGCCGGCGTCAGCTCGATCGCGCGGAGAGCACCTGCCTGCCCGACCGGTTGACCCGGCTTTGGCGGAGCAATCTGCTGCTGAACGCCGGCGTAGGATTTCGGCGTGAACATGAAACTGATCACCGCGCCGGACGTGGCGTACGGCAACAGAGGCTGACCGCACAGGCTGCTGACGTAGACTGGACCGCTGCTGGAATATTGCGCCGGCTGCTGGAAGAAGCAGAAATCCTGCGAGGTGCTGCTGTCGTTCTTAAGATTGATGGTGATCGTCGTCGCCATGGCTGTCGCGTCGCTTCCCTGGTCTTCTGTCAACGCGAATGGCCGGAGGCAGCATGGCCTCCGGCCGTTACTTAGCAGGACCGCCGGTTCGGGTGCTTTACCCGACCAAGAGGTTAGCTCGCTCTTAGTCGAAAACCGCGGTATTTCCCGCGACGTCAGTACAGGTCAAACCCTGATACCGGCCACCGACCGGCCCGACCTGGTAGTCGCGATTCCGAATGATGACACCCGGCGCAGTGAGGTTAGTCACGGTGACGGGGCGCAAGAAGTTCGCCGCCAGGCCCGTGGACACAACTGCCGTACCTGCCTCGTTGAGAATCTCGGCAATCTGGGCCGCCGCATTCAGCTCGGTCGTGAAGGATGACTTCTCGAGCAGACCGCGGCTGCCGTTGGCGAGCTGAGACAACGCCATGTTCTTCACCGTCCAGGTGCCGTTGGGGTTGTAGCTGACGTTGAACGTGGTGAAGCCGGGGGTGGCGTCGCAAAGCGCCGCCCCCACCGACGACGAGGTGAAATTCATCACCGTTCCGGCGGTGTAGGTGCCGGTCTGAACGTAGAACTTAATGATCGGTTGGCAGTCCAGATTGGTGTTGGGTTGAGCGGTGACGAAGTTCGACAGCGTGATGGCCCCCGTCAGCGACTGCACCGCCGAGCCCGCGCTGTAATTCATCAGCACCGGATCGTACACCGGCGTCACGATCCGGAACGAGCCGGCCTGCGGGCCATCCGTCGAGACCGGTACGGACAAGCCCAGCGACGGATCAACCGTCATGTTGGTGGTGTTCTTGGTGGGCGTACCGCCCGACGCAGGCGTGAGCTCGATCGGCTGAATCGCGCCGAGCTGGCCGGACGGCTGCCCGATCTGCGGCGGGTCCACCTGCTGCTGAACGCCAGCATAGTACTGCAGGATCATCGTGAAGCTCAGCACCGACCCCGAGGTCGCATACGGCAGCAGCGTCTGACTGTAGAGGCTGTTGGTGTAGACCTTGGGGCCGCCGGAATAGACGGCCGGCTGCTGGAAGAAGAAGAAATTCTGGGTCGAAGTGCTGTTGTTCGTGACGTTGATGGTGATCTTGGTGGCCATGGTGGTCTCCTGGCGGGCTACGGGGTGTGGTTGAACCCTCGGAATATTTACAACCAAGGGTTGCATAACCGTAACGCAGGCAACCACTCCGGAATGCAACTTCTGATTGCATTGCGAGCAAGATGCAGCCGCTCAACTTGCGCGGGTGGCAACTTCGGCCGTTCAGAGCTCTGAGACCTCGGGAAACAACGAGCTGATGAAGGCGATCAGGAGCGTCTTGGAGCGCTCCGACATCCGCATCTCGGCCCCGCGGATGCAGCTGACGAGTCGCGAATCAGCCGGCTCCGCACGCGCCGGGAGGGTGGTGTGGCCGTCGATCCGGCCACGGCCGGTCAGAAACCAGTCCAGCGAGATGTCGAGAACGCTGCACAGCAGCACCGCGTGATCGACCGAGATCGGGCCGTTGTTCTTCCAGCGCGTCACCGTGCTTTCATTGACGCCCATCGCGAACGCCAGGGCATGCTGCTTGGTCATGCCCCTGAGCTGCATGGCTTCGACCATCCGTGCTCCGCGACTCGACATGCCCGCCGCTCCGCTCTCGGTTCATCGCGCTGCCGTGGACGTTGGCGCGGCGACTTACACGATTGCCGCGCCAGATTTGCGTCCGACGCGGATTGCTCTATCACAGCGCTGCACGGCACGATCTGCCGCGGCGCAAATCATCCCGGGCAACGGACGGCGCGATGCGGATTGCGACTTGGAACGTCAACTCGGTCCGGCAGCGGCTGGACCATCTGGTCAGCTGGCTGCAGGACTGCCGGCCCGACGTGGTCTGCCTGCAGGAAATCAAATGCGTCGACGAGGCGTTTCCGCGCGAGCCGATCGAGGCGCTCGGCTACAACGTCGTCACCCACGGCCAGAAGACTTTCAACGGCGTGGCGCTGCTGTCGAAATACCCGCTCGAAGAAGCCAATCCGGGTCTCGCCGGTGACGAGAGCGACATGCACGCCCGGTTTCTCGAAGGCGTCGTGTCGCTGAAGCACGGTGTCGTCCGCGTCGCCTGCCTGTACCTGCCGAACGGCAATCCGGTCGGCAGCGAGAAGTATCCCTACAAGCTGAGCTGGATGGCGCGGCTGCGCGACTACGCCCAGCAGCGGCTGAAGACCGAGGAGCCGTTGATCCTGGCAGGCGACTTCAACGTCATCCCGCAGGCTGAGGACGTCCACAATCCGGCCGCCTGGACCGAGGACGCACTATTCCGGCCGGAGACCCGCGAGAGTTTCCAGACCCTGCTCGGCCTCGGCCTGACCGACGCCCTGCGCGCCACCACCGACGCGCCCGGCCAATACACCTTCTGGGATTACCAGGCCGGCGCCTGGCAGAAGAACTGGGGGATACGGATCGACCACCTGCTGCTGTCGCCCCAGGCCGCCGACCGGCTCCAGAACGTCGGCATCGACAGCTATGTGCGCAATTGGGAGAAGCCGTCCGACCACGTCCCGGTGTGGGCGGATCTCGACCTCGAAGCGGCGTAAGCGCTCTTTGAGGCACTGAGTGCGTCACCCTGAGTTGGCGCGCGCAGCCCCCTCGAAGGGCACCGGCGGCCGCGCAGGCGGCGGCGACCATCCGTGCAGCCATCCTTTGAGGCCCGCCGCTATGCGGCGGGTACCTCAGGATGAGGTTGTGCTCGCTGATAGATGGGATCGCCGGTGCTGGAACGCCGCCCGGTGACGACCTCAGTCCCGCCGGCCCTGGACCCAGTGCTCGAGCATCTGCAGCGCCATCACCCGGTCGTCGTCGGACGCTTTGGAGAAGGCTTTGTTGTAGCTGTCCTTGATCCAGGCCTCTTCCGGCGTCGCGGCATCGCGGGCCAGCGTCAGCCACATCAGGCCGCGAGCGGCCTGGCGCGGCAGTTTCTCGCCGTTGAACAGCAGTTGGCCGAGCATGGCCTGGGCCTGATGCTGGCCCTTCTGGGCGGCGAGGCCAAGCCAGCGCGCGCCATAGCGGAAATCGCGCGGCACGCCGACGCCGTCGATGTACAGCCGCGCCAGATCGTACTGCGCGTCAGCATTGCCGAAATACGAGGCGGCGTAGGAGAACATCTCGCGCGCCCGCTCCGGATCGCGCTTGACCTTCGAATTCGGGATGCCGTCGAGGTAGTAGCGGCCGAGCGCCACAAAGGCGTTGGCGACGATCGCAGCCTGCGGCGCCGACGGGCTGTCCTCGGCGTGGGCATTGGCGATCTTGCTGAAATAGTCGAAGGCGCGCAGGTCATCCTGGTCGACGCCGTTGCCGTCGGCATACATTTTCCCGAGCCGCCACTGCGCGATCGGGTGGCCGCCCTCGGCGGCATACTGCAAGGCTGTGAGCGAGGTGGTCGACGGCGCCGCCGGCAGCGCCTTCTTCAGCGCCGGCGCCGTGGCCGGCTGGCTGGTGGCGACCGGGATCGCGGTGTCCTCCGGGCGAACCGGGGTGCCTTCGAACGCAGCCGCCGGGACGGCGCTCGCTCCTGCGCCGATCAGCAACGCGGCAAAAACGCTACGCTTAAAATTCCGCATCGCACATCTCGCGGGTCACCCCCGGTGCGGTCGCAACGACCGGCCGGCTTTCCATCCAACACGCTCCCGCCCTCTCCTCTGTCGCGGCAACACCCGTTTCGGACGGGTCGGTTGCCAACGCTGCGGCGGTCAAATTTCTGTCACGGCCGCGACCGGCCGTCGGCTGTTCGACGGTCAGGTGATCGCACCTTGTGTGGCCATGATTGCGCAAGATCGTCGCCGGGAGCTGGGCAACCTCACCATCGCCCTGCTGTTTGGCGAGATGACGGCCGACCCGCTGCAAATCCGCGGCAGACAGTGACTTTTTGAAGACGTGAGGTTGAGAGCCGAGGCCGAACAGACCCGCACTAACCGCTCCCGACAGGTTCGCGGCGCCGCCAGTGATCTGGCGGCTCGTCGGCATCGACCTCATCGGCGTCGTGGCGAACATTCGCGAACTCGTCTTTCCGGCCGCCTCGCTGTCGGGCTTTCCGGACCCTCCCGGTAAGACCATCGACCTGCGCTCGGCTCAGGTCAGATGATCTCATTGACCGGTGTGGCCAAAAAGCGGCGTGTGCAAGAGCGACCGTCAAAGACGGTTAAATGATGCAGAACTGTTGCGACACAGCAACAAGAGTGTCCTGGCGGACACCCTTTTCAGGTGCACTTAGTCGCCGGTCGGGTCAGGCGTTGAGCACCTTGCCGTAGGCGTCGAGCACGGCTTCCTTCATCATCTCCGACAGCGTCGGGTGCGGGAAGACGGTGTGCAGCAGTTCTTCCTCGGTGGTCTCGAGGTTCATCGCCACCACGTAGCCCTGGATCAGCTCGGTCACTTCGGCGCCGATCATATGCGCACCCAAGAGCTGCCCTGTCTTCTTGTCGAAGATCACCTTGACCAGGCCCTGGTCCTCGCCGAGCGCAATCGCCTTGCCGTTGGCGGTGAACGGGAAGCGGCCGACCCGGATCTCCCGGCCCTGCTCCTTCGCCTTGGCCTCTGTCAGGCCCACGGAGGCGACCTGCGGCTGGCAGTAGGTGCAGCCCGGGATCAGGCTCTTATCGAGCGGATGCGGATGCAGGCCCTTGATGGCCTCGACACAGATCACCCCCTCGTGCTCGGCCTTGTGCGCCAGCATCGGCGGGCCCGCGACGTCGCCGATCGCATAGAGGCCGGGGACGTTGGTGCGGCCGAGGCCGTCGGTGACGATGGTGCCGCGATCGAGCTTCACCCCGAGCTTGTCCAGGCCGAGATTTTCAACATTGCCGACCACGCCGACCGCCGAGATCACACGGTCGAATTCCGCAGTCTCCGGCTTGCCGTTGCCGGGATCGATGGTGGCAACCACGCTGTCGGCCTTCTTGTCGAGCTTGGTGACTTTGGCGCCGGTCAGGATCTTGATGCCTTGCTTCTCGAACCGCTTGCGGGCGAGCGCGGCGATCTCGGCGTCCTCGACGGGCAAGATCTGCGGCAGCACCTCGACTACGGTGACCTTGGCGCCCATGGTGTGGAAGAACGAGGCGAACTCGATGCCGATCGCGCCCGAGCCGACCACCAGCAGCGACTTCGGCATCACTTCCGGCACCATCGCTTCGAAATAGGTCCAGACCAGCTTCTTGTCCGGTTCGAGCCCCGGCAGCACCCGCGGCCGTGCCCCGGTGGCGACGATGATGTGCTTGGCCTGATAGCTGCCCGGCGGCAGCGCGCCCTTCGGCGCCTCGGTCTTGGAAGCAGCGACCGTCAGCTTGCCCGGCGCATCGATGGTTGCCTGGCCCCAGATGATCGAGATCTTGTTCTTCTTCATCAGGAAGCCGACGCCGTCGTTCAGCCGCTTCGACACCCCGCGCGAGCGCTGCACGATCGCCTTCGGATCGAACGAGATGTTGTCCGCCGACAGCCCGTAATCCTTGGCGTGCTGCATGTAGTGATAGATTTCCGCCGAGCGCAGCAGCGCCTTGGTCGGGATGCAGCCCCAGTTCAGGCAGATGCCGCCGAGATACGACTTCTCGACAATCGCGGTCTTGAACCCGAGCTGCGCCGCCCGGATCGCCGCGACATAGCCGCCGGGGCCGGAACCGATGATGATGACGTCGAAGGAGGTGTCGGACATAACTACTCGCTCTTCTTCCCTTCACCCGGCCACAGGTGGCGACCACCTCTCCCACAAGGGGAGAGGGTTAGACGTTCACACCATCATCATCACGGGATTTTCGATCAGCGTTTTGAAGGCGCCGATCAGTTCGGCGCCGAGCGCGCCATCGACGGCGCGGTGATCGCAGCTCAGCGTCACGCTCATCATGGTGGCGATTTCGATCTTGCCGTCCCGGGCGATCGGGCGCTGCTCGCCGGTGCCGACCGCCAGGATGGTGGCGTGCGGCGGGTTGATCACGGCGGTGAAGTCCTTGATGCCGAACATCCCGAGATTGGACACCGCGGTGGTGCCGCCCTGGTACTCTTCGGGCTTCAGCTTGCGGGCCCGTGCGCGGGCAGCGAAGTCCTTCATCTGCGCTGAGATCGACGACAGCGACTGCGTCTCCGCGCTGCGGATGATCGGGGTAATCAGTCCGCCCGGCATCGCCACCGCAACACCGATGTCGGAATGCTTGTGCTTGAGCATCCCGCCTTCGGTCCATGATACGTTGGCGTCGGGGATGCGCTGCAGGGCGATCGCCATCGCCTTGATGATGAAGTCGTTCACCGACAGCTTGTAGGCCGGCTTGCCGTCCTTGTCCTTCGGCGCGGCGGCGTTGATGTCCTCGCGCGCGGCCAGCAGCCGGTCGAGGTTGCAGTCGATCGTCAGATAGAAATGCGGGATGGTCTGGGTCGACTGCGTCAACCTTTGCGCAATGGTCCGGCGCATGCCGTCGTGCGGCACGACTTCGTAGGAGCCTTCCGGATACAGTGCGCGGATCTGCTGATCCGACATCGCCGCTGCGATCGCAGGACCGGCGGGCGCCGAAGCCGGCGCCTTGAGGCCACCGCCAGACTTGGCCTGCTCGACGTCGCGGGCGATGACGCGGCCGTGCGGGCCGGTGCCGGTGACCCCGGCGATATCGATGCCGGCATCCTTCGCCAGCCGCCGCGCCAAGGGCGAAGCGAACACGCGGCCATTCGCCGGCGCTGGAGCCCCCTCACCCGCCGCCTGCGGCGGCGACCTGTCCCCGTTAGGGAGAGGTGAAGGCGGCTGTGGCGTCGGCCTTTGGTCAGCCTTGTCCTGTACGTGCGAATTGGCCTCGGCCTTGCCGCCCGCGGGGCCGGCTCCCTCTTCCCTCTGGGGAGAGGAGGCACCGCCGGCACTGGCCTTCCAGCCTGCCCCCGCTGCCTTGACGTCCTCGCCGTCCGCAGCCAGCACCGCGATCACGTCGTTGACGGGAACGTCCTGGGTGCCTTCGGGCACAACGATCTTGGCGAGCGTCCCCTCGTCGGCCGCTTCGACTTCCATCGTCGCCTTGTCGGTCTCGATCTCGGCGATGACGTCGCCGCTCTTGACCTTGTCACCCTCCTTCTTCAGCCACTTCGCAAGGTTGCCCTTCTCCATGGTCGGCGACAGCGCGGGCATCAGAATGTTGATCGGCATGAGGACAGAACCTTACTGCGTCCGTTCGGTGGTGGCGCCGGTGTCGGTCGGGCGCGACAGCTCGGCCTCGAACATTTCGACGATGCGTTCGAGCGCTTCGTCTTCCGTGTATTCGCTCTCGCGCGCATAGGAGCGCGCGGCGTGGCGGGCGATGTCGACGAGCAACAGCCCCCACATCTCCGGATCTTCAAACGCACGCATGAAGGCGATCGACAGACCGCCGTCGAGCACGAAGGCGCGTAACACTTCGATCGCGTCTTCGCGGCCTTCGACGTCGGGCGGCAGTGGCTGTTGCTTGGGTCCGGTCATAGGCTCACCGATAACAGACGGCTTTGGCGGTATCGCATGTCGGGCACGTCTCGATTAGCATATCAGCTGCTCCTTGCTTGAATCACATCCGACCATCTCTTTGCCAGAGAAAATCCTAGGCCTATGGCAAGAAGCAACGGGAAGAGAAAAGTTCGATACGATGGCTCCCCTATCACTGGATAGTCGAGCAGCCACGCTCCGTTTTGAATCCGAAGAAGATCAACTACGCTCCAAACTGCTGTGATGAACGATGCGGCCCCAAACACAGCAGAAAGGAAATCGACCCAATACTTCGCGACAACTCCTTTGGTCTTGATAAGACGCCGACCAAGGGAAAACGACAAAAGAAGAGCAAGGAAACAACTCGCGACAACCGAGATTTTCGCGAAGAGCTCCATCGCACGGCTCACCGATAGCAGACGGCTTTGGCGGCCTCGACCACCTCGGCGACGCTGGGCAATGCCAACTTTTCGAGATTGGCCGCGTACGGCATCGGCACGTCCTTGCCCGACACGCGAGTCACCGGTGCATCCAAGTAATCGAATGCATGCTCCATGATCCGGGCGGAGAGTTCGGCGCCGACGCCGTTCTGCTGCCAGCCCTCTTCGATCGTCACCGCGCGTCCGGTCTTCTTCACCGAGGCGATGATGGTATCGGTATCGAGCGGACGCAGCGTACGCAGGTCGATCACTTCGGCGGAGATTCCATCCTTCGCCAGCTCGTCGGCGGCCTTCAGCGTGTAGGTCATGCCGTGCGACCACGAGATCAGCGTGACGTCCTTGCCCTCGCGGACGATGCGCGCCTTGCCGATCGGGATCACGTAGTCGTCGAGCTTCGGCACTTCGCCGTGCTGCCCGTACAGCATCTCGTGCTCGAGGAAGATCACCGGATTGGGATCACGGATCGCGGCCTTGAGCAGGCCCTTGGCGTCGGCGGCCGAATACGGCGCCACCACCTTGAGGCCCGGGATCTGCGCGTACCAGGCCGAGTAGTCCTGGCTGTGCTGCGCGGCGACGCGCGAGGCGGCGCCGTTCGGACCGCGGAACACGATCGAGCAGCCGAGCTGACCGCCCGACATGTACAGCGTCTTCGCCGCCGAGTTGATGATCTGGTCGATCGCCTGCATGGCGAAGTTGAAGGTCATGAACTCGACGATCGGCTTCAGCCCGGCAAAGCCGGCGCCGACGCCGACGCCGGCGAAGCCGTGTTCGGTGATCGGGGTGTCGATCACGCGGCGGTCGCCGAATTCCTGCAGCAGCCCCTGGGTGACCTTGTAGGCGCCCTGATACTCGGCAACCTCTTCGCCCATCACGAACACGTCGGGATCGCGGCGCATCTCCTCGGCCATCGCGTCGCGCAGCGCTTCGCGGATCGTCACCGTCACCATCTCGGTGCCGGCGGGAATATCCGGATCAGCAGCCGCCGACACCGTCGGCGCTTCGGGCGCGTGCTGCGCGGGAGCCGGTGCAGACTTCGCCTGCGCGGCCTCAGGCTCCGCCGACGGCGGCGCCGATTGCGAGGCCTTGCTCTGTGCGGTCGGGTCGGACGCCTTGTCGGCATCGGCCGCGCTTTCGCCGTCGCCCAGGATGGTGGCGATCGGGGTGTTCACCGCGACGTCGTTAGTACCTTCGGGAATCAGGATCTTACCGAGCGTACCTTCGTCGGCGGCTTCGACTTCCATCGTCGCCTTGTCGGTCTCGATCTCGGCGATGACATCACCGCTTTTGACTTTGTCGCCTTCCTTCTTCAGCCATTTCGACAGGTTGCCCTTCTCCATGGTCGGCGACAGCGCGGGCATCAGAACTTGGATTGGCATTGGGGCTCCGCAGTCATTCAGTCAGGCGGGAAGCAGCCGCGAAACGGCAAGGCGGGGATCAGCGATACACATCGGTGTACAACTCCGACGGATCGGGCTCGGGATCGTGCTGAGCGAAGTCCGCGGACTCGTTGACGACCTTGCGGACCTCGGCGTCGATCGCCTTCAGGTCGTCTTCGGTCATGTCGAGTCCAAGCAGACGCTTGCGGACCTGCTCGATCGGATCCTGATCGTTGCGGATCTTGTCGACCTCTTCGCGCGACCGATATTTCGCCGGGTCCGACATCGAGTGACCGCGATACCGATAGGTCTGCATTTCGAGGATGAACGGGCCGTTGCCGGCGCGGCAATGTGCAACCGCCTTGTCGCCGGCGGCCTTCACCGCACGCACGTCCATGCCGTCGACCTGCTCGCCCGGAATATTGAACGACACACCGCGCTTAGAGAAATCGGTCTGCGCCGAGGACCGCGTCACCGACGTGCCCATCGCGTAGCGGTTGTTCTCGATCACGTAAACTACGGGGAGCTTCCACAGCTCCGCCATGTTGAAGCTCTCGTACACCTGGCCCTGATTGGCGGCGCCGTCGCCGAAATAAGCGAGGCAGACGCGGCCGTCGCCGCGATAGCGGTTGGCGAAGGCGATGCCGGTGCCGAGCGAGACCTGCGCGCCGACGATGCCGTGTCCGCCGAAGAAACTCTTCTCCCGGCTGAACATGTGCATCGAGCCCCCCTTGCCCTTGGAGTAGCCGCCGCGGCGCCCGGTAAGTTCGGCCATCACGCCGTTGGCGTCCATGCCGCAGGCGAGCATGTGGCCGTGATCGCGATAGCCGGTGATCACCTGATCACCTTCGCGCAGCGCCATCTGCATGCCGACGACGACGGCTTCCTGGCCGATGTAGAGGTGGCAGAATCCGCCGATCGCACCCATGCCGTAGAGCTGACCGGCCTTCTCTTCGAAGCGGCGGATCAGCAGCATTTCACGAAAAGCGCCGAGCTCCTGCTCCTTGGTGAAAGGCGGCACGTTCGATGGTGACGCTCCTCCGGCCTTGTCCTGTGTTGTTTCCTTCGCGGCGCTCTTCTTGGGTGCGGCCATGGCGATTCCGATAAGAGATGAGATGAGCCTCTCTATCGTAACTTATAGCGGCATGAAAGGATCGCTATGTCGCTGCGCGCAAATCAATATGCCGCAGTGCAGCGATACGAAACTTTCGAAATCGTTCGTCCAGATTTTTGGAATTTGCGCACTCAGCGCTGGGGTAGCATCCGCACCAAGTCCGCCGGATTGGCGAAGTCGAGCTGATAGCGCACGCGTTCGTCGAGCATATCCGGGTCGATCCGGTCGGAGCGCAGCAGCGAGACTCGCTGCTCGGCCTCGGCACGCTGCTGACGGAGTTGCACCAGTTCCGCGGTAAGCGCGGTGATTTCCTGGTCGAGCTCCTGCTGCGCCGTCAGGCCGTAGCGGCCGGTGTAGGCGTTGACGCCGAAATAGCCGATCACGGCGGCAGCGATCGCGTACAGCGCGATTCCGGCGAGGATCGATTTGAGGCGACTGCGGGTGACCATGGCCGGACCATGGGACAGCCCGGTTAACGCGCGGCTAACGCGGCAACTGTCCCGCCAGCTTTACAACCGGCGGGACAGGTGTCGGGCGTTATTTGTACTGCTGGGCGACGAAGCCGGCGAAGGCGTCGATGTACTTCTGCAGAAACTCGCGGAGCGAGTCCTTGACCAGCGCACCGTCCTCGCCAAACGCATCGCCGATGCCGCCGACATAGGCCTCCGGTTGCTGCAGCGTCGGCATGTTGAGAAATACCAGGCACTGCCGCAAATGGTGGTTGGCACCGAAGCCGCCGATCGCGCCGGGCGAGTTCGACAGCACGCCGGCAGGCTTCTTGTCGAAGCAGCTCTTGCCGTACGGACGCGAACCGACGTCGACGGCGTTCTTCAGCACGCCGGGAATTGAGCGGTTGTATTCCGGCGTCACGAACAGCACGGCATCGGACGCCTTGATGCTGTCGCGGAATGCGGTCCAATCGGCAGGTGGCGCGTCGGTCTCAAGATCCTGGTTGTACATCGACAGGCCGTGCAGCGTGACGATGTCGAGCTTCAGCGTGTCGGGCGCGAGCTTGCTCAGGGCCTGCGCGGTGCGCAGTGAATACGCCTGCTTGCGCAAACTGCCGACGACGGCGGCGACGCGATATGGTGGGGCCATTCAAATTCCTCCGTTAATCAATGAACAGTCGCGACGAGCCTAGACCGCTGCGATGACGGAGAAAGCGCAACATGCGAAAGTCGTCCGGCGATGACGTGGTTTTGATGGCCCCTCGCCGGCCCGGGCCCGCACGTCGCCCTATTCGGCCGCGGCACGGTTTCCCAGCACCTCATGGTTGTGTGCGCCGAGCTTGGGCGTGGCGAGCTCTGGATCCGGCCGCTGGCCGTCGAACAGGATCGGCAGGCCGGCGACCTTGAGGCCGGTGTCCGGCATCGTGCGCAACAGATCGGCCGCGGCGAGCTGTTCGGTGGCGGCAAGCTCGGCGATGTCATTGACCGGACTCACCGGCACGCCCGCGCTCTTGAAGGCAGCGAGCCAATCGGTTGCGCCGCGGGTCCTCAGCACCTCCTGCATCAGCGGGATCAGGACGGGGCGATACGCCTGCCGGTCGCGCACCCGCGCGAAGCGCTGGTCGGTGCTCCACTCCGGATGGCCGAGCACATCGGCACAGCGCGCGAACAGCCTGTCGTTGCCGGCCGCGATCACGATCGGACGGTCAGCGGTCTCGAACACCTGATACGGTGCCAGCGTGCCGCTGGCGGTGCCATGGCGGACCGGCGGCTCGCCGTCGAGCAGATAGCCGCTGAGCGACATGTCGACCCAGCCGACTGCCGTGTCGAACAGCGAGGTGTCGATCACGCAGCCCTTGCCGGTGACGTGGCGCTGCTGCAGCGCTGCCAGCGCGCCGATCACGCACCACTGCGCGGTGGCGCGATCGTTGATCGGCGGCGCGCAGAAGGTCGGCGGATGCTCGGGACCGCCGGTGAGCGACATCACCCCGCCATAGGCCTGCAGCAGCGGATCGAAGCCCGGCTCCTTGCTCAGCGGACCGGCTTTGCCGAACGCCCACACCGAGCAATAGATCAGCCGCGGATTGATCGCACACATCACGTCCGGTCCGATGCCGCACGAAGCGACCACGCCGGAGCGCAGGTTCTGAATTAGGATGTCCGCATCCCGGACAAGCTGTTTGAGCCGCGCGACATCGTCCGGGTTCTTGATGTCCAGCGTCACCGAGCGCTTGTTGCGGTTGTAGGTGTGAAACAGCAGGGAGTCGCCGTCGACGAAGGGCGGGCCCCAATGCCGGGCATCGTCGCCGCCGTCGTGCTTCTCGACCTTGATCACCTCGGCGCCCATGTCGCCGAGGATCATACCGGCCATCGGCCCGGCGATCGCCTGCGCGATCTCGATCACTTTGATGCCGGCGAGCGGTCCACCCATTGCGGTCTCCGATTTCGTGTTATGTCTGTTGGCGCGCACTGTTTCAGGGGTGCGAGGCAAATTGCAAGTGTCTGTCAGGAGCGGAGCGTGCAATGGTGACCGCCGAATTTCTCATCACCTCGCTGATCGTGGTCGCTTCGCCCGGAACCGGCGTGCTCTACACGGTCGCCACCGGGCTGTCGCGCGGGCCGCGGGCCAGCGCCATCGCAGCGTTCGGCTCGACCATCGGCATCGTGCCGCACATGGCGGCCGCGATCCTCGGTCTCGCCGCCCTGCTCCACACCAGCGCGGTAGCGTTCCAGCTCTTCAAATATCTCGGCGTCGCTTATCTGCTGTACATGGCGTGGAAGACGCTTGGCGAGCGCGGACCGCTCAGCGTCGACAGCGACGTCGGAGCCCCCTCGGCGCTGCAGATGACGGTGACCGGCGTGCTGATCAACATCCTCAATCCGAAGCTGTCGATCTTCTTCCTCGCCTTCCTGCCGCAATTCGTCTCGGCCGATGATGCCCATCCGCTCGGACGAATGATCGAGCTCAGCGGCATCTTCATGCTGATGACGTTCGTAGTGTTCGTGATCTACGGCCTGTTCGCCGCGTGGCTGCGCGACCACGTCATCACCCGGCCGCAAGTGATGACCTGGCTCCGCCGCAGCTTCGCCGCCGCCTTCGTCGCACTCGGCGCCAAGCTGGCGACCGCGGAGCGGTGAGCTCATCCAGCGTCATTGCGAGCGAAGCGAAGCAAGCCAGAAATCCGGCGCACCGCCCGCTGGATTGCTTCGTCGGCTACGCCGCCTCGCAATGACGAAGTGTATCACGTCCGCGCGCGGATCTCGTTGAGCAGGAAGTTGCCGAGCCGCTTGCCGCGATTGCGCAGCACCTTGAGAACGCCCTGGTCGACGAAATAGGTCAGCAGAATGCTGTCCCGCGTCTCAACGCCTGCAGGAACGGTGTCGGCTGAATGCCAGCTGTGCTTGTCGACCGCGAAGGCATAGCCCGAATTCGGCGCGAACTTCATTTGCCGCGCCTTCGGCATCGACCCGTCCGATAGAACATCATGGAAGATCGTGCCGATGTCGGTGTGGGCTTCGTCCCGCGGCAGATACAGCTGCACGGTGATGCCCTTCCAATGCGTGTCGGTATGCGGCGTAATCTTATAGCCGGGCACATCGCGGGTCAGGATCGGGATCGGAAACATTCCGACGTCCTGCGCGTCCGGGCCAAATCGCTTCTCCAGCGCCGGCGCCAGCTTGCGGCGGAATGCGTTCTTCACCGGCTCCGAACACAGCGCATCTCCGACCATGCGCCAGACCGAGCGCTGCTGCGGCGGCAGGTGCCGGATGTATTCGGGAAACAAATCGATCTTCACGCGGGTATGGGTGCCGTCGGCGAGATCGTTGCCTTTGCTGCGGCCGTGCATCGGCCGGTAGTCGGTGTTGCGCGGCAGCGCCTGAAGCATCGCCGCGTACACCAGCGCGGGAAAGATCCCGACAAATTCGAGGTGATAGAACGGCTCCATCACCACAGCGGCGGCCTCGATCGCACCGACGATGTGGTTGATCAACGCAGCGGTCGCCTCCGCCAGTTCCGACGGACGCTGCTCAGCCATCTGATCCATGCTGCTTTCCCTGCTTGCCGCTCTGGCTGAGACTAACTCTTGTTCTCAACCAGAGCCAGCATGTTTCGCAGGCGATCGCGGCGATTATTTGGTCGGATCGATCAGGTACTTTTCGCCCGTGGCGCGCTTGTTGTAGGCGGCGATGGCATCGAGGGTCAGAGCTTCCTTCAGCGACACGATCTTGGTGTAGTGGCTGGCGAAGGTAGTCTTGAGTTCGGCGGCAACGCGGGCGCGGAGCTTGGCCGCGTCGGCCGCACCGATCTTCTGCAGGAACGGGAACAGCAGCCAGCCGCCGGCCGCCCAGGCGAAGCCGAAATTGCGCACAATCTCGGTCGGCTTGGTATCGAGGCTGCCGTAGATGTACACCTGCTTCAGCACGTTCGAGCCATAGCGGCTGTACGGTCCGGTTGCGGTCTTGCCGATCGCGGCTTCCATGCAGCTCAGGATCTGGCCTGCGAGCCGGCCGCCGCCGATCGCGTCGAACGCGATGGTGGCTCCGGTCTTGACCAGCGCGTCTGTGAGATCATCGAGGAAGGTCGGCGCGGTGGAGTCGACCACGTACTTGGCGCCGATATCACGGAGCAGCTTGGCCTGCGCTTCGCTGCGGACGATGTTGACCAGATCGATGCCGTCCTTGAGGCAGATCCGGTTCAGCATCTGGCCGAGGTTCGACGCCGCGGCGGTGTGCACCAGCGCCTTGTGACCTTCGCGCTTCATCGTCTCGGTCATGCCGAGCGCGGTCAGCGGATTGACGAAGCATGACGCGCCTTCGGCCGCGGTGGTGCCGTCGGCCAGCTTCAGACAGTCGGCCGCTTTGATCAGGCGATACTGCGCGTACATCGCGCCGCCGATCATCGCCACGGTCTTGCCGAGCAGCGCCTGCGCTGCATCCGAGCTGCCGGCCTTGATCACCGTGCCGGCGCCCTCATTGCCCACCGGCATCGACTCGTCGAGCCGCGCGGCCATTGCCTTCATGGCGGCTTCGGGCACCTTGGCGGTGATTACCGGCGCGTCCGCCGTGCCGGACGCTTTCGCGGTCGACATGTCGGCGGCGCCGAACAGCAGGCCGAGATCGGAGGGATTGATCGGGGTGGCTTCGACCCGGACCACGACCTCGTCGGGGCCGGGCTCGGGAACGCTCACCGGCAGCAGCGAAACTTCGAGGTCACCGCTCGCCTTGATCAGCGAGCGCAGTTGCAGTCCGGTGGTCTCACTCACGCGTCGTCTCCCTGCTTGTTGTCAGCGCGGCCGCACCTTGGGGCAGCCGCGCGCAGGGTTCAAGGCCGCGCTGATAACCTATCCGTCATTGCGAGGAGCGAAGCGACGAAGCAATTCAGTTCCGACATCCGGCCTCTGGATTGCTTCGCTTCGCTCGCAATGACGCGGTTCTAGTTCAGCGGAACGCCTTCAGCGCCGCCTTGCCGGCGTAGTGCGCGCTGGAGCCGAGCTCCTGCTCGATGCGCAGCAGCTGGTTGTACTTCGAGGTGCGGTCGGCACGCGCCAGCGAGCCGGTCTTGATCTGTCCGCAATTGGTGGCGACCGCGAGATCGGCGATGGTGGAATCCTCGGTCTCGCCCGAGCGATGCGACATCACCGCGGTGTAGCCGGCCTTGTGCGCCATCTCGACGGCGGCCAGCGTTTCGGTCAGCGTGCCGATCTGGTTGACCTTGATCAGGATCGAGTTGGCGCGGCCGTTCTTGATGCCGTCCGCGAGCCGGGTGACGTTGGTGACGAAAAGGTCGTCGCCGACGAGCTGGCACTTGCCGCCGATCAGATCGGTCAGCTCCTTCCAGCCGTCCATATCGTCTTCGCTCATGCCGTCTTCGATCGACACGATCGGATAGCGCGCGACCAGATCGGCGAGGTACTTGGCCTGCTCCGAGCGCGAGCGGGTCTTGTTCTCGCCGCCATAGACGTAGGAACCGTCCTTGAAGAACTCGGTGGCGGCGCAGTCGAGCGCCAGCATCACGTCGTCGCCGGCCTTGTAGCCGGCCTTGCCGATCGCGGCCATGACGAAGTCGAGCGCCGCATCGGCCGACGGCAGGTTCGGCGCGAAGCCGCCTTCATCGCCGACATTGGTGTTGTGGCCGGCCTTCTTCAGTTCACCCTTGAGGGTGTGGAAGATCTCCGAGCCGCAGCGCAGCGCGTCGGCGAAGGTCGGCGCGCCGACCGGCATGATCATGAATTCCTGGAAGTCGATCGGGTTGTCGGCATGCACGCCGCCGTTGACGATGTTCATCATCGGCACCGGCAGAGTGCGGGCCGAGGTGCCGCCGACATAGCGATACAGCGGCATGTCGTAGGACGCCGCCGCCGCCTTCGCCGCGGCCAGCGAGACGCCGAGGATGGCGTTGGCGCCGATCCGGCCCTTGTTCGGGGTGCCGTCGAGCTCGATCATGGTCTGATCGAGCTGCACCTGCTGTTCGGCGTCCATGCCGCCGAGCGCGTCGAACAGCTCGCCGTTGACGGCCTCGACCGCCTTCTGCACGCCCTTGCCAAGATAGCGGGCCTTGTCGCCGTCGCGCAGCTCGACCGCCTCGTGCGCGCCGGTGGAGGCGCCCGACGGCACGGCGGCGCGGCCGACCGAGCCGTCCTCGAGCACCACGTCGACTTCGACGGTCGGATTGCCGCGGCTGTCGAGAATTTCGCGGCCGATGATGTCGACGATGGCGGTCATGAATGCCTCTTGATCGGATGGAGGGAATGGAGTTGCGCCGCTTCTACAGCATGGCTCCGGGCACGAAAAGGCCGCTCGCCCGCTCCATGAGGCCCGACAAACGGCGAACGCACCGGTTTTGCAACGGATTCCCCTGCCCCGGAAAATGCTCTAGGACGGCGGTAACGGAGACCACAAGTTCAAGCCATGTCGAAAACACCCCGCAAATCCGCCGCCTCCCCGTCCCTGCAGCTCGGCCAGGCCGTCGAATGGCCCGACCGGCCGGAAGCCGCCAAGCTCGACCGGGTGCCGAACCCGCAGAACGACACCAATTTCCTGGCGCGCTTCACCGCGCCGGAATTCACCTCGCTGTGCCCGGTGACCGGCCAGCCGGATTTCGCGCATCTGGTGATCGATTACGTCCCCGGCCCGTGGCTCTTGGAGTCGAAGTCGCTGAAGCTGTACCTCGCCTCCTTCCGCAACCACGGCGCTTTCCACGAAGACTGCACCGTGGCGATCGGCAAGCGGATCGCGACCGAGATCAAACCGAAATGGCTGCGCATCGGCGGCTACTGGTATCCGCGCGGCGGCATCCCGATCGACGTGTTCTGGCAGACCGGCAAACTGCCGAAAGACGTCTGGGTGCCCGATCAGGGCGTGCAGCCGTATCGCGGGCGCGGTTAGACCCGCACGGTTTCGTCCACCAGCAGCGGCGGCTCGTACAGATAGCGGGTGGCGCGGCGTTTGGCTTCGATGTCTTTCCAGACGCGATGGATCTGGTCGAGCGTCAGCCCGGCCGCCGGCGCCGCGACATCCGCCGTAATGCCGGCATTGAGCGCATATAGGCACAGATCCATGCGCTGATACGGCAGCGAGAAGTAGAACTCTTCCTGGGTCTGCGGCAACGACCAGGTGTCGGGGGGCGGCGGCCGCTGCCGGATCTCCTGCGGCACGCCGAGATGATCGGCGAGCTGATAGAGCTGCGACTTGTAGAGGTGCGATCGGCTTGAAGTCGGCAGCGCCGTCGATCGACGTGCGTCAACGTCGCACGTCTCGCAACAGCGTGGAACTTTTCGCACTCGCGAACGTTTGAACGGAACTGCAATGTTTAGGCGGAGAAGCGAGATTGAACCGGCGGCAAGTTCTGACCGGGCTGGCGGCGTTGCCGCTGTTGCAGGCAAAGCCCGATCCCGCCGCGGCGGACCGCTCTTCCTCGATCGACTTCGATCCCTGGATGGTGCGCAAGCTGGCGCGCGAGCTGGCGAGCAAACCTTATGAGGCACCCGACGGCTCGTTGCCGGCCTCGCTGAACGATCTGAGCTACGACGCCTACCGGTCGCTGCGCTTTCGACCCGAGCGCGCCATCTGGCGTGCCGAGAACCTGCCGTTTCAGGTCCAGTTCTTCCACCGCGGCTTTCTCTACAAGAACCGGGTGACGATCTTTGAAGTCGCCGATGGCAAGGCGCGTCACGTGCCGTATCGCGCGGACGATTTCTCGTTCGGCGACGTCGCACCGCCGCCGGATGCCGATCTCGGTTTTGCGGGGTTTCGGATTCACGCGCCGCTGCAGCGTGCGGACTATTACGACGAGGTCAGCGCCTTCCTCGGAGCGGCCTACTTTCGCGCCGTCACCAAGGGCGAGCGTTACGGCCTCTCTGCGCGCGGCCTGTCGATCGACACCGGCCAGTCGAGCGGCGAGGAATTCCCGCTGTTCAAGACATTCTGGCTCGAGCGCCCTGCTCCGGGCGCATCATCGATGGTGGTGCATGCGCTGCTCGACAGCAAGAGCGTCGCCGGCGCCTACCGCTTCACCATCCGCCCCGGCGACACCACGGTGTTCGACGTCGAGATGGCGCTTTATCCGCGCGTCGATCTGCAGCATGCCGGACTGGCGCCGATGACCAGCATGTTTCTGTTCGGCCCCAACGATCCGGCCGATACTCCGGACTTTCGCGCCGCGGTGCATGATTCCGACGGGCTCGCGATCTTCAACGGCAGCGGCGAAGAGCTGTGGCGGCCACTGTGCAATCCGAAGGATCTGCAGATCAGCTCGTTCGGTGATCGCAACCCGCGCGGCTTCGGCCTGATGCAGCGCGAACGCAGCTTCGCCAACTATCAGGATCTCGAATCCCGGTACGAGTTGCGGCCGAGCCTGTGGGCCGAGCCGATCGGCGACTGGACCGATGGCGCCGTGAAGCTGATCGAGATTCCCACCCGCGAAGAGGTGCACGACAATATCGCGTCGTTCTGGGAGCCGAAGCAGCCGCTACGCGCCAAGGGCGAACACATCTACACCTATCGGCTGCACTGGGGACCGGATGCGCCGAAGCCCAAGGGGCTCGCGCGGTTCGTGCGGACCGGCATCAGCGCGCGCGGCGACAATGAACGGTTGTTCGTGCTCGATCTCGCCGGCGACCGGCTGAAGACCGTCGATGCCGCCGCGGTCCGCGGCGTAGTCACCGCCGACAAGGGCGAGATCCGCAATATCGTGACCCAGCCGAACCCGGCGATGGGCGGATGGCGGCTCAGCTTCGACCTCGCGCAGGCGCGAGCCCCGGTCGAATTGCGGGCGGTCGTGTGCGAGGGCGACGCGGCGGTCTCGGAAGTTTGGCTATACCGATGGACGCCGTGATCGCGCCGCGGCACGAGGACTGTCGCGACGCCGAGCGCCGAGCCGAACCGCTGCCTGCGAACGCACCGTTGCCGATGCCGGTGCAGTCGTTGCTGCAGAGTCCCCGGGCTGGCGCCGTCCGATCGCCGGCGGCCTGGCGCCGCGTGCTGATCATGGTCGCGACCGCGGTGCTGTCCGCTGCGGGCATTTACGAGATGTATCAGGTGCTGCAGGTCGGCGGCATCACGGTTCTCGAAGGCGTGGTGTTGGTGCTGTTCGCCGCGCTGTTCGCCTGGGTCGCGCTGTCGTTCGTCTCGGCGCTCGCCGGCTTCGCCGTGCTGTGCTGCGGTTGGCGCGACGATCTCGGCATCATGCCGGATGGCTCTGTCCCGGCGGTCTCCTCGAGGATCGCGATGCTGCTGCCGACCTACAACGAAGACGCCCCGGTGGTGTTCGCGAGGCTGCAGGCGACGCGGCAATCGGTCGACGAAACCGGCCGCGGCGCGCAATTCGACTGGTTCGTGCTCAGCGACTCCACCGATCCGTCAGTGTGGATCGACGAAGAGCGCTGCTATGCCGAACTCGCCGCCACACACGACCGTCTGTACTATCGGCACCGGCCCCACAATACGGCACGCAAGTCCGGCAACATCGCCGACTGGGTGGAGCGCTTCGGCGGCGCTTACGACTTCATGGTCATCCTCGACGCCGACAGCGTGATGACCGGTGACGTGCTGGTGCGTATCGCCGCCGCGATGGAGACGAACAGCGACGTCGGATTGATCCAGACTCTGCCGGTCGTGGTTCAGGCGCGCACGCTGTTCGCGCGGGTCCAGCAATTCGCCGGCAGCATCTACGGGCCGATGATCGCCGCCGGCACCGCATGGTGGCACGGCTCCGAGAGCAACTATTGGGGCCACAATGCGATCATCCGGGTATCGGCGTTCGCGGGCAGCGCCGGGCTGCCGACGTTGGCGGGCCGCAAACCATTCGGCGGCGAAATCCTCAGCCACGATTTCGTCGAGGCGGCGCTTATGCGCCGCGCAGGCTGGCGCATTCACCTCGCCCCGACGCTGCGCGGCAGCTACGAGGAGTGCCCGCCGTCACTGCTCGATTTCGCCGCGCGCGATCGGCGCTGGTGCCAGGGCAATCTGCAGCACGGCAAGCTGCTAACCGCCCGCGGACTGCATTGGGTATCGCGGCTGCATTTCCTCACCGGCATCGGCGCTTATCTCACCGCGCCGATGTGGCTGGCGTTTCTGGTTGCCGGCATCCTGATTTCGCTGCAGGCGCAGTTCGTCCGCCCCGAATATTTCCCGAAGGACTTCTCGCTGTTTCCGATCTGGCCGGCGCAGGACCCGGTGCGCGCCGCCTGGGTGTTCGCTGGCACGATGGGACTGTTGATCCTGCCGAAGCTGCTGGCGCTATGTCTGGTACTGATCCGCAGGCAGACCCGGAGGCGGTTCGGCGGCGGCCTGCGCACCTTCGGCGGCGTACTGCTGGAGACGGTGATCTCGGCTCTGACCGCACCGGTGATGATGGTGTTTCAATCAACGGCTGTGATCGAGATCCTGCTCGGCCGCGACGCCGGCTGGCAGGTGCAGCATCGCGGCGATGGCGCGATCCCGCTGCGTGAAGTCGTCCGCCGCTACGCGCTGCCGACAGCGCTTGGCGCAACCATGGCAGTCGGAGCGTGGCTGGTGTCGTGGCCGCTGCTGCTGTGGATGACGCCGGTCATCGTCGGCCTGCTGCTCGCGATCCCGGTGGCGCTGCTGACGACGCGTGCCTCCCGCTCGCGTCCGTTGCTGATGACGACGCCGGAGCAGATCGATCCGCCGGCGATCCTGGCGCAGGTGCATGCACTCGCCGATCGTCTTTGCCCGGCGAACCAGACAACCGATCCGCTGAGCGCGCTTCGTGGCGACCGCCGGCTCCGAGAGCTCCATCTCGCCGCCCTCGCCTTCCATCCTCCGCGGCGGCGCGGCCGTATCGATCCGCATCTGGCGACCGCGCGCGTGCTGATCGACGACGCTGAAAATTATAGCGAGGCTGCCGGCTGGCTCGGCCCGCGCGAAATCCGCGCTGTGCTTGGTGATCGTGAGACCCTGCAACGGCTGCTGCAATTGTCCGGCGAACACGCGCAGCTCGCAGTCGGCAGCGAGCCCAGCGGTTAGAGTGGCAACTCGCCAGCCACCGCATCCGCCGGCGGCCGCGGTTTGAGGATGCGCGCCAGCACGATCCCCAGCGTTGCCATGGTCAGCGCCGTCAGCGTCAACGTCGCGATCTTGCCGAGATGCGACAGGCCGAAGCCGTAGGCGATCGGACCGGTGGTCTGGCCCATGAAGAAGAAGAACGAGTGCAGCGACATCGCGGTGCCGCGTGCGGTCTCGGTGAGTTCGGAGGCGAACACCTGGATGCAGCCGTGCAGCATGTAGAACCCCATCCCCATCAGGACGAAGGCGAACATCTGCGCCTGCCAGTGCGGGCCGAGCATGATCGCGGCGAGCTGCAGCGCCACCAGCAGGCCGCCGCCGATCATCATGCCGGTGGTGCCGAGCCGTGGCAGCAATTGCGATACCGTCAGCGTGTAGATCAGCCCGCCGATCGCGAAGCCGGCGATCACCAGGCCCGCGATCGCGAGGCTCTGCTCGCCCTGCTCGTGCAGAAACGCCGCGACGTAAGGAAACACGCCCATCACGCAGGTGCCTTCGATCAGCACCGCGGTGAAGCAGATCGCCGCGTTGGGATTGCTGAAGATAGTTCGATAGCCGCGGCGTAGCGCCGGCAGGTCCATCTCGGCGCTGCGCGGCGGCATCTTGGCGCCGCGCGCGCCGAACGCCACAGCGATTGCGGCGATCATCACCAGCACGCCGAGGATCGCCAGCACGCCGCGCCAGCCGAGAAAGTCGCCGATCACTCCCGACGCCGAAGCACCGAGCAGATTGCCGGCCATCGAACCGCCGAGCACCCGGCCGATCGCGACCTGCCGCCGATCGACCGTAACGAGATCGCTGGCAAGGCCCAGCGCCACCGGAAACACCCCGCCCGAGCCGATCCCGGCGAGGATGCGGCAGACGAACAGCACGGTGAACGACGACGACAACGCACCGAGCAGGCTGGCGAAGCCGAGTAGCGCCAGGCACACGATCATCAGCCGCGCTTTGCCGAACAGATCGCCGAGCGCACCGATCGCCGGCTGCACCACCGCAAAGGTGAAGGCCGTGACCGCGGCGAGACCCGCCGCGGTGGTGATCGTCACCGAGAACTCGTCGGCGATCCGCGGCAGCACCGGATCGAGCGCGCGGGTCGACAGCGAGGCGGCGAAGCTCGATAGAGCGATGATGTTGAGCGCCGGCGGCAGCCGCGATGAGGAGGCTGCACTACCGGCTGACTGCATTAAACGGCCCCGACCGTGGACCGCTTCTTGGCGAGCGCGTCGAACTCCATCAGCGTCTTGATCAGCGCTTCGAACTCGCGCAGCGGCACCATATTCGGCCCGTCCGACGGCGCGTGATCCGGATCGGGATGGGTCTCGATGAACACGCCGGCAACGCCGACCGCGACCGCCGCGCGCGCCAGCACCGGCACGTATTCACGCTCACCGCCGGACGAAGTACCCTTGCCGCCGGGCTGCTGCACCGAATGGGTGGCGTCGAAGATCACCGGGGCGCCGGTGGTCTTCGCCATGATCGGCAGCGCGCGCATATCCGACACCAGCGTGTTGTAGCCGAACGATACGCCGCGCTCGGTCACCAGCACCTTCGAGTTGCCGGCGTGGGTGATCTTGGACACGACATTGCCCATGTCCCACGGCGCCAGGAACTGGCCCTTCTTGACGTTGACGATCCTGCCGGTCGCCGCGGCGGCCAGCAGCAGATCGGTCTGCCGGCACAGGAACGCCGGGATCTGCAGGATGTCGACCGCTTCGGCAGCGCGCGCACATTGCTCGTTCTCGTGCACGTCGGTGAGCACCGGCAGGCCGAGATGATCGCGGATCTCTGCGAAGATCGGCAGCGCCGCGTCGAGGCCGAGACCACGCGCGCTGGCGGCGCTGGTGCGGTTGGCCTTGTCGAACGAGGTCTTGTAGACGAGGCCGATGCCGAGCCGGGTCGCGATCTCCTTCAGCGCCGAGGCGACTTCCAGCGCGTGCGCGCGGCTTTCGAGTTGGCACGGGCCGGCGATCACCGACAGCGGCAACGCGTTGCCGAATTTGACGTTGCCCGCCACGACGCTGGTCGCGGGCGCAATGCTCTTGTTCACCGCACTGTTCCTTGTTCGAAGATCAGGGTCGCGCCGTACACATCCGGCACCACCAGGCGGCCGACATGGCGCACCGCCGATACCTTGTGGTCTTGCAGCAGCCGTTCAACCACGCCGAGATCATCGGCGGCAATCCGTAATCCGACGAAGCTTGCGCCCTCGCCTTCGGACGGAACCGTGATGCCGTATTGGTCGCGCAGGGACACCGGCTCGACGATCTCGATATCGCCGCGCTTGGTCGGAGCGGTCACGCCGATCGACGACGAGCGCAGATCGCGGCTGCCGGTGAAGGCTTCGAAGAAGATATGATGATCAGTCGGATTGTCGGCGACCATCACCACCGCTGCCGCAGCGCGCGCGCCATTGGCGTGCGCCTGAAACGCCGGATTCCAGAAATTCTCCGGATAGTGGTGCTGGCAGGTAGCGAAGCCGGTGTTCGGCGACAACGCATCACGCGCGAACGCCAGCGAGAACTGCAGCTTCACCACGCTGCCGTCAGGACGCCGTCCTTCACGGCCGAACGTAAACACATCGCCGGCCGCGATGCCGGCGGCGGTGAACCGGCGAAGGTCGGCTACCGCATCATCGCTCGCCAACAGCAGCATCGACAAGCCTTCGCGCGTTACCAAGTAATCGCGCTGGAATGTCCCGAACGAAAACACACCGTCGCGGGGCGGCGGGATCTTGTCGGGTTCGCCTATCGTCAGCAGCTCGATGAAGAAGCGATCGAATTGGACGATGCGGTTGTGCGTCCCCCAGGGATGAACATTGCGCGCGCCAACGACAAAGCCGAGGCGCTGATACAGATCCGCGGCGGCATCGAGATCGCGCACCGCATGAACGATATGGTCGAAACCGTTGGACATCGGGGGTGAACTAACCATGGTCATTGCGAGCGAAAGCGAAGCCATCCAGCACGGTTTCCCAGCCATCGATCGCTTCGGCGCCTCGCGCCTCGCCATGAGGAGACTGTCACAATCACGTCGGTCGACCTTCAGGATCGGCTGCTTCGATTACTTCAGCGCCGAGAACGCGGTCGGCACCAGTAGCTGATTGGTGATGGTGTCGACGATCTGGCCGTCTTTCTCGGTCTCGGCTTTCGCGGCGAGCCATTCCGGATCGGTAGCGAAGGCGGTCCATTTCTGCTCGCGCTCGGCAAGGCTCTCCCAGGCCAGCAGATAGGTCAATTCCTGGTTGGAGGCACCGACCAGCGTGGTGAAGAATCCGACCTGCCGAATGCCGTGCTTCTCGAACAGCTTCAGCGTGATGGTCTCGAACCGCTTGAGGATCGCCGGCAGCTTGCCCGGCACGCAGCGATAGACTCGCGACTCGTAGATCATGACGCCCTCCACTTCATTGCAGCGCTTATAGCGGTAAGCGACGGCGGTTGTCTTGCCCACCGCGCAAGGAGCAGCGTTGCGCATAGCCTTAGCAAATTGTATATACAAAAATGTCGGACTTTGTCCCGGCAAGGATGCGATCAACCTCTTCAAGCACAGCATTTCGCTGGCGCGTTGGGTCGATCTGCGCGTGCGGCCCATCGTCCGTGATGGGCGCTTCGACGAAGGCGAGGATCGATTTCGCGCGTATGGTCAATCGATGGCCTCGCCTATTGCTTGATGGTCACCTTTCGCGACCGGCATCGTCCAATCAGCCTGCGCCGCGCGCGCGACAAGGAAATGAGGCGCCATGCCCCGTAAGCGCAGCGAGCCGGTTTTCGATGAAGACAACCCGGAGTGGACCGCAGAGGATTTCGCCAACGCGACGGCCGTGAACATCATGGCGAAAGACCTGACGTCGGAATTCCTCGCGAAGATTCCAGGCCGTCGCGGTCCGCAAAAGGCTCCGACCAAAGTGCCGGTGTCGATCCGCCTCAGCGCTGACGTGGTGGCGCACTACAAGGCGACCGGCCCCGGCTGGCAGTCGCGGATCGACGAGACGCTGCGCAAGGCAGCGAAGCTGAAGACCGGCTAGTTGCCGTCGCGACACGCTCTACGCGAACCGCGCGGCGTCAGCGCGGCTTCGGCGGCGGAAGCTCGCCGGCGGTGGCCGCGGTCCGCGGATCGACCAGCGTGACCTTGGCGCCGGGTTCGGTGCCGAACAGTTTTCTGAAATGCTCCGGTCCGAGCAGCTTGGCCGCTTCGTCGATCAGGTGCTGATTGCGTGCATTCAGCGCCTCGGCGCTGGGCTGGCCGGTGCCGGGCCAGGGCTGCGCCGCAAAGCGCTGCACCTCGCCGCGCAGCCGCAGCAGGCTGGCCAGTTTGGCCGGCTCGGTCGCCAGCACTTCGGTTGCGCGTCTTTCGAATTCGTCCACTGCGATGCCCTCGCCGCCCGCCACCACCGTCAGCCCACCCGGCCGCGCGAGCCGCGCCACCAGTTGTGCGCCGCTGCACGACGCGACCTTGGCGGCCCAGGCAGTCTGCTGCAGCCCGTAGGTGCCGTAGATGAAACTCGACAGCGGATAGCCCCGCGCCTTGCTCACCGTCAGCGGCGGAACGCTGCCGTTCGCCGTCGCGTACAACACCTGATTGGCCAATTGGTGGCACACGCCGTCGACGCCATAGGTGTAAATCGTGCCGCGCGCCGCCGGCGTGGTGTTGGAGTCGGCGTTCGGCTGCACCAGGCACTGCGCCAACTTGAGATTGCCGGACTGCTGGCCGAGCGCGCCGGTCGGGTTGATCGGCGTTCCGCCTTGCGGATGAAACGATCCCCAGCAGTACCAGAACGACTGCCCCGCCACGACGACGTCGGCGATGGTGCTGTAGGGATGCACCTGGTTGTCGTAGCTGGTGACCCAGGTGTGATCGACCGGGGATTCCGACGACCAAGCCGGGACAGCCCAGGCGTAGAGGTTGACCGAAGGTGTCATTTCCATTCCCCTGAAGAGAAGTCGCCGGACACGTTACGGTTGCGGTGAAAACATCATTCACCGCAGGGAGAATGTCCATCGCAAGTCGTGGTCATTCACAGAGATCGCCGCGCCGCCAAAGGAGTCAGGTATGGCCGCACCATCCAGGCGCACCGCAAATGCTCAGCTGTGCCCGGCTTGTGGCGTAGTCCCGTCAGTCATTGTTCTGCTGATACTGAGCGTGGCGCCGACGCGTGCCGAATCGCCTAGGAGGGCGACGCCCGGCGTGGTCACCGGCGGCAGTCAGGACGTGATCGTCGGCGGCAAGCCGGCGGCCCGCGCCGGCGACGCCACCAGCGACGGCGCGATCGTGGAAGGCTCCAAGAACGTCTTCATCAACGGCAAGCCGGCAGCGATCGGCGGCAGCCGCACCGGCTGCGGCGGCGTGGTGATCGGCAGCGGCTCAGGGGTGTTCATCAACGGCAAGCCGGTGGCGCGCGCGGGCGACAGCACTGCGAACTGCAAGTAACGAGCCTGCCCGGTCCGGCATGTCACGCCCGGCAACGCCGCGGCAGGTCGTCGGCGCCCGCCTTTGGCGACTGAAGCCGAGGGAAGTCAGCGACAAAGGCACCAATCTCATGGCGCGAATGTATTAAATGCTCGCCGACGATAACCTCGACTACGCCTAGGCACTGCGCAAAGTCCGCATCGAGGCGATCCACCGCAAGATCAAATTCGTTGGTCTGGGCGGCGCTCGTACAGTTCGAGAACTAATTGCGGGGCCGGCTCACACCAGCCGGCTCTGCACCAGCGCCGCTTGGACGAAAGAAGCGAACAGCGGGTGCGGGTCGAACGGGCGCGACTTCAGTTCGGGGTGGAACTGGACGCCGATGAACCAGGGGTGATCCTCGTACTCGACGATCTCCGGCAACACGCCGTCCGGCGACATGCCGGAGAACTTCAGGCCGTGCTGTTCGAGCCGGTCCTTATAGGCGGTGTTGACCTCGTAGCGGTGGCGATGGCGCTCCGAGATCTCGGTAACACCGCCATAGACCTGCGACACCCGGCTGCCACGCTTGAGCGTCGCCGGATAGGCGCCGAGCCGCATCGTACCGCCGAGATCGCCGGCCTGGCTGCGCTTCTCAAGCTCGTTGCCGCGGACCCATTCGGTCATCAGGCCGACCAGCGGCTCGGGCGTCGGGCCGAATTCGGTGGAGTTGGCCTGCTCGATGCCGGCGAGATTCCGCGCCGCTTCGATCACCGCCATCTGCATGCCGAAGCAGATGCCGAAATACGGCACATTACGCTCGCGGGCGAAACGCGCCGCCTCGATCTTGCCCTCGGCGCCGCGCTGGCCGAAGCCGCCGGGCACCAGGATGCCGTTGACGTGTTCAAGGAACGGCGCCGGGTCTTCGTTCTCGAACACCTCGCTCTCGATCCAGTCGAGCTTGACCTGGACCTTGTTGGCGATGCCGCCGTGGCTGAGCGCCTCGATCAGCGACTTATAGGCGTCCTTCATCCCGGTGTACTTGCCGACGATCGCGATCGTCACCGCACCTTCGGGATTGCGGATACGTTCGTTGATCTCGTGCCACCGCCCGAGCTGCGGCGGCTCCTTGGCGGCGATCGCAAACGCCGCCAGCACTTCGTCGTCGAGCCCGGCGGCGTGATACGCTTCCGGCACCGCGTAGATGCTGTCGGCGTCGCGCGCCTCGATCACCGCGCTTTCGCGGACGTTGCAGAACAGCCCGAGCTTGCGCCGCTCCTCCTTCGGGATCGGCCGGTCGGTGCGGCACAGCAGGATGTCGGGCTGGATGCCGATCGAGCGCAGCTCCTTGACCGAGTGCTGGGTCGGCTTGGTCTTCAGTTCGCCCGCGCTCGGGATGTACGGCAGCAGCGTCAGGTGGATGTAGATCACGTCGCCGCGCGGCAGATCGTTCTTGATCTGGCGGATCGCCTCGAAGAACGGCAGGCCCTCGATATCGCCGACGGTGCCGCCGATTTCGACCAGCACGAAGTCGTAGCCGTCGTTGTCGCTGACGATGAATTCCTTGATCGCGTTGGTGACGTGCGGGACCACCTGGATGGTGGCGCCGAGATAGTCGCCGCGGCGTTCCTTGGTCAGGATGTCCTGATAGATCCGGCCGGTGGTGATGTTGTCCTGCTTGGTCGCAGGCCGCCCGGTGAAACGTTCGTAGTGGCCGAGATCGAGGTCGGTCTCGGCGCCGTCGTCGGTCACGAACACTTCGCCGTGCTGATACGGCGACATCGTTCCGGGATCGAGGTTGAGATAGGGATCGAGCTTGCGAAGGCGGACTTTGTAGCCACGCGCCTGCAGCAGCGCACCAAGTGCCGCCGATGCCAGACCCTTGCCGAGCGAGGAGACCACGCCGCCGGTGATGAAGATGTACCGCGCCATGGGACTTTACCTTTAATGCCGCCGGTCCGATTCGCCAAAGCGATTCGCAACCCTCGGGCAGTTTGACGAATGCCTGTGGGTGACGCTGAAAACTCAGCTATTTCAGACGATTGCTAAAGGGACCTCAGGCCAGGCGTGAGGTCCCGTCAGCGCATATCGGCAATGCTTATTGCGACTGCGGCGGGGTCGGCGCCGCAGGCGCGGCCGGTGCCGCCGGCTGCTGGTTCTGCTGCTGATCGGTCTGCTTCAGTGTGTCGAGCAAACCACCGCCCTGAGACAGCGGCGGCGCCGGCTGACCCGGTGCCTGCTGCTGAACCGGCGCTGCGGTGGGCAGGATCGTCGCCGGCTTACGGTCGTAGCTCGCCAGCCAGGTGAGCAGCAGGCTGGTGGCGAAGAACCCGGCCGCGAGAATCGCGGTGGTGCGGGTCAGCAGGTTGGCGGTACCGCGGCTCGACATGAAACCGCCACCACCGCCGACGCCAAGGCCACCGCCTTCGGACTTCTGCAGAAGCACCACGCCGATCAGGCCCAGCACGAACATCAGGTGAATGACGATAATGACAGTCTGCATCGTACCCTTCCATCGCAAGCCAACGCCGCCGAATGGCCGATAGGCGCCGGCGGGCGGCTGCTCGACAGGCTTGCGGGATAAATGAAGTCGCGCGGTGTCTACACGATCGCGCGGGGATTTGTCACCCCCCGCGCCGCGCCGGAAACGCCGCAGGAATACCGCTTGATGCGGTTTAGTTAGGGGCAGCCCGCCGCAATCGCAAGGAAATCGGACGCCTTGAGGCTGGCGCCGCCGATCAGCGCGCCATTGACGTGCGGCACCGCCAGCAATTCGCGTGCGTTCGAGGGCTTCACCGAGCCGCCGTAAAGGATTCGCATCGTCTCGCCCGCCGCACCGAACCGATCGCTCAAAGTCTTGCGGATAAAGCCATGAACTTCCTCGACATCGGCCGCGGTCGGGGTGCGTCCGGTGCCGATCGCCCAGACCGGCTCGTAGGCCACCACCAGATTCGCCGCGGTCGCGCCGTCCGGCAGCGAGCCGGCCAGCATGCCAGCGACCACATCGAGGGTGTGGCCGGCGTCGCGCTCGCCCTGTGTCTCGCCGACGCAGACGATCGCCACCAGCCCGGCGCGCCACACCGCCTGCGCCTTGGCGCGGACGATCGCGTCGTTTTCGGCATGGTCGGCGCGGCGTTCGGAATGGCCGACGATGATCGCCGCAGCACCGGCATCGGCCAGCATCTCGGCGGCGATATCGCCGGTGTGGGCGCCAGAGGCATTGGCGTGGCAATCCTGGCCGCCGATCGAGAACGGCAGTGCCTTGCCGGCCTGGGCTTCCGCGACTCGCGCCGCGAAGCTCGCCACCAGCGTCGCCGGCGGGCAGACCAACAGATCGATGCCCTGCGGCAGGTCCGCGGCGCCTTTCAGCATCGCATCGAGCTCGGCCACCGAATCCTTCAGGCCGTTCATCTTCCAGTTTCCAGCAATCAGAGGACGAACGGCGGGGACCGGCATGAGCACTCTCGCAATAAAGGGTTGAAGCGTTCCGCTAGCAGAGCCGATTGCGAGACTCAAGGAGACGTGAACGCTGGCGCTGCGGCGATCGGCAGCATCGGCCGCTGCAACGGGATGGCATCTGCAGCAAGCGTGACATCGGCTGCGGTTGCGACGCCACAGGCGGCACTTTATGATGGATTTTCAAGCCGGCGACGCTAGTTTGCCCCCCGCGCTGACCCAGCGCGGCCGGTTCCCTCCTGACAAAAAGTGACTCCATGCTCCGAGGAATGCGCAAAGCCTCATCCAACTGGATTGGCAAGACCATCATGACGATCGTGATGGGCGTCCTGATCGTCAGCTTCGGAGTCTGGGGTATTGCCGACGTATTCCGCGGCTTCGGCCGGTCTACGCTCGCCAAGATCGGCAGCACCGAAATCTCCACCGAGCAATTCCGCCAGACCTATAACGACCGTCTGCAGCAGATCGGCCGCCAGTTCGGCCGGCCGCTGACGCCGGATCAGGCGCGCGCGATCGGGATCGATCGCCAGGTGCTGCAGCAGACGATCGCCGAAGCAGCGCTCGACGAGGACGCGCGCCGGCTCGGGCTCGGCCAGTCCGACGCCGACACCATGAAGTCGATCCTGGAGGATCCGAACTTCAAGGGCGCCAACGGCCAGTTCGACGCCAATCGCTTCCAGCAGTTGATCCGCCAGTTCGGCTTCACCGAGCAGCGCTACCTGGCCGAGCAGCGCCGTGTCGCACTCCGCCGCCAGATCGCCGGCAGCCTCACCGCCGGCCTCGAGCCGCCGAAGACGCTGATGCAGGCGCTGAGCCAGTTTCAGAACGAAGAGCGCGCGATCGACTACCTGAAGCTCACCGACGCGCAGGCCGGCACCATCGCGGCGCCCTCGCCCGCCGACCTCACCACGTTCTACGACTCGCACAAGGCGCAGTTCCGCGCGCCGGAGTACCGCAAGATCTCGTTCCTGGTGGTGACGCCGGAATCGATCGCGAAGTGGGCCGAGGTGTCCGACGCCGACGCGCAGAAGCTGTTCGAGCAGCGCAAGGACAAGCTGTCGACGCCTGAGAAGCGCCAGATCCTGCAGATCGTCTTCCCCAGCGTCGAAGAGGCTCAAGCGGCCCGCGCCAAGATCGCCAGCGGCACCAGCTTCGCCGACCTCGCCAAGGAGCGCGGCGTCAAGCCGGGCGATCTCGACCTCGGCCTGGTCAGCCAGTCCGAGATGCTCGATCAGAAGGTCGCCGCAGCCGCGTTCGCGCTGCCGCTGAACGAAGTCAGCCAGCCGGTGCAGGGACAGTTCGGCACCGTGCTGCTCGAAGTCACCAAGATCGAGCCCGGCAAGCAGCCGGACTACGCCAGCGTGGCGGCCAGCCTGAAGCGCGACCTCGCCCAGGAGCGCGCCCGCAAGCAGGTGCAGGAGCTGCACGACAAGATGGAAGACGCCCGCGGCGGCGGCGCCAGCGTGGTCGATGCGGCCAAGCAGCTCGGCCTCACCGCCGTGACGGTCGACGCGATCGACCGTGCCGGCCGCGGGCCGGACGGCGCGCCGGTGGCGGCGATCCCGCAGGGGCTCGAACTCGCGAACGCCGCCTTCAACAGCGAGCCAGGCGTCGACAACGACGCGATCAGCTTCCAGAACGGCTACGTCTGGTACGACATCCTCGGCATCACGCCGTCGCATGAGCGGCCGCTCGACGAGGTCAAGGACAAGGTCGAGGCCGGCTGGCGCGCCGAGCAGGTCACCGAGAAGCTGCGCAAGCTCGCCGCCGAGCTGGTGCAGAAGCTGCAGGGCGGCGCCAAGCTCGCGGACGTCGCACCGACCGGCGTCACCGTGCAGACGGCCTCCGGCATCAAGCGCGAAGGCGCCGACGCCGGCTTGCCGAACACGGTGGTCGACGCGGTGTTCCGCACCGCCAAGGACGGCGCCGGCCAGGTTCAGGGCAGCAGCGCCACCGAGTGGTACGTGTTCCGCGTCACCGGCGACACTGTGCCGACTGCCGATCTCAACGCGCCGCAGATGCAGCAGTTGAAGGACAATCTGGTGCAGCGACTGCGCGACGAACAGGTCGGCGAGTACATCGCCTGGCTGGAGAAGGACATCGGCACCAAGGTCAATCAGGAAGCGGTGGCGCAGGCAACGGGGGCGGCGGCGAACTGATGGCGCGATGCCGCGGTTCAGTTGCCGAAGGGGACAATGGTTGATTTCAAATCGATTATCGCAAAGGTCGCGACCGGCGCGACGCTGACGCGCGACGAAGCCACCGACGCTTTCGACGCAATGATGTCCGGCGACGCGACGCCGTCGCAGATGGGCGCACTGCTGATGGGCCTCCGGGTCCGCGGCGAAACCGTCGACGAGATCACCGGCGCGGTGACGACGATGCGCGCCAAGATGCTGCCCGTCACCGCGCCAGCGGACGCGGTCGACATCGTCGGCACCGGCGGTGACGGCTCCGGCTCGGTCAACGTGTCGACCTGCGCGTCGTTCGTGGTCGCCGGCTGCGGCGTCACCGTCGCCAAGCACGGCAACCGCGCGCTGTCGTCGAAATCCGGCGCCGCCGACGTGCTCGCCGCGCTCGGCGTCAAGATCGACATCACGCCCGAGCAGGTCGGCCGCTGCGTCAACGAAGCCGGCATCGGCTTCATGTTCGCGCCGACGCATCATCCGGCGATGAAGAACGTCGGCCCGACCCGGGTCGAACTTGCGACCCGCACAATCTTCAATCTGCTCGGACCGCTGTCCAACCCGGCCGGCGTCAAGCGCCAGATGATCGGCGTGTTCTCGCGGCAATGGGTGCAGCCGCTCGCGCAGGTGCTGAAGAACCTCGGCTCCGAAGCGGTCTGGGTGGTGCACGGTTCCGACGGCCTCGACGAAATCACGCTGTCCGGCACCACCGCGGTCGCCGAGCTGAAGAACGGCGAGATCACCAGCTTCGAGATCAGCCCCGAGGACGCCGGCCTGCCCCGCGCGCCTGCCGACGCGCTGAAGGGCGGCGACGCCCAGGCCAATGCGGTGGCACTGCGCGCGGTGCTGGAAGGCATGCCGGGGCCGTATCGTGACGTCGCCCTGCTCAACGCTGCCGCGACGCTGGTCGTCGCCGGTAAGGCCCGCGACCTGAAGGAAGGCGTCGCGCTCGGCACCCAGTCGATCGACAGCGGCGCCGCCGAAGCGCGACTGAAGAAGCTGATCGCGGTGTCTGCGGCGGCCTAGTCGTCATGCCCGGCCTCGTCCCGGCCATCCACGTCTTGGGCCAGGCGACGCGCTGGAGACGTGGATGGCCGGGACAAGCTCGGCCATGACGGAGTACAAACGCAGCTTCACTCGAACTGGACGAGCCATCGTGTCCGACATCCTGACCAAGATCGAAGCCTACAAGCGCGAGGAGATCGCGGCCGCCAAGCGCGCGCGCCCGCTTGCGGCGATCGAGGCGATCGCCCGTGAAGCATCGCCGCCGCGCGGCTTCGTTAAGGCGCTGCGCGCCAAGCACGCGGCCGGCGACTACGGGCTGATTGCCGAGATCAAGAAGGCCTCGCCGTCGAAGGGCCTGATCCGCGCCGACTTCGATCCGCCAGCGCTGGCTCGCGCCTATGAGGCCGGCGGCGCGGCGTGCCTGTCGGTGTTGACCGATACGCCGTCGTTCCAGGGCAGCCTCGATTATCTCGTCGCCGCGCGCGCGGCGGTGTCGCTGCCGGCGCTGCGCAAGGATTTCATGTACGATACCTATCAGGTGGTCGAAGCGCGCGCTCACGGCGCCGACTGCATCCTGATCATCATGGCGGCGCTCGATGACGCCGAAGCCAAGGACATCGAGGACGCCGCGTTCGACCTCGGCATGGACGTGCTGCTCGAAGTGCACGATGCCCCCGAACTCGAGCGTGCGCTGAAGCTGAGGTCGCCGATGGTCGGCGTCAACAATCGTAATCTGCGTACCTTCGAGGTGACGCTGGCAACCAGCGAGGCGCTGGCGCCGCTGATCCCGAACGACCGCCTGATGGTCGGCGAGAGCGGCATCTTCACGCCCGCCGATCTCGCCCGCCTCGCCCGCGTCGGCATGTCGACCTTCCTGGTCGGCGAAAGCCTGATGCGGCAGCAAGACGTCACCGCCGCCACCCGCGCGCTACTGACGCGTCAAACGACGCCGCAGCAGACCGGGACTAATTAGTGACAATCCCTGCGCCACGCCTCGGCCTTCACCCTCCCCTTGAGGGGGAGGGTCGGCACGGGGCGCGCATCGCGCGGCCCGTGACGGGGTGGGGTGACAGCCTCTCGATCACGACGAGCCGCGCCGCAAAGGCGTCACGCGCGGCCTCACCCCACCCCGGACGGCTGCGCCGTCCGACCCTCCCCCTCCAGGGGAGGGTGAACGCGTGCTGCGATCGCTCTCTCCTCCTCATTGCGAGGCCTTCCCGTGGCTAAAAAGTCCACCACGCGCGCCGCAACCACCCCCGCCCTCACCCATATCGGCGCCAGCGGCGAAGCGCGGATGGTGGACGTGTCGGAAAAACCGGCCACCGAACGCGTCGCGGTCGCCGAAGGCCGCGTGGTGATGAAGAAGGCGACGCTGGAGCTGATCCTCAGCGGCGACGCCAAGAAAGGCGACGTGCTCGGCACTGCGCGCGTCGCCGGGATCATGGCGGCGAAGCGCACCGCCGATCTGATCCCGCTGTGCCATCCGCTGGCGTTGTCGAAGGTCACGCTCGACATCACGCCGGACGCCAAGCTGCCCGGCTGCATCGTCCGCGCCACCGTCAAGGTCACCGGCCCGACCGGCGTGGAGATGGAAGCGCTAACCGCAGTTTCAGTCGCCTGCCTGACGATCTACGACATGATCAAGGCTGCTGAGCGCGGCGTCCGGATCGAAGGCATCCACCTGATCGCCAAGACCGGCGGCAAATCGGGCGACTACGTCGCGAGCGCGAGCCGAAAATGAGCTAGCATCGGGGAGCCCTCGAACGTCAGGCCCCCCAATGTCCGCCGAGCTCGCCTCTGCCTCCGACACCATCTCCGGCCTCAGCGAGCGCGAGGCCGCCGCCCGGCTCGCCAGCGAGGGCTACAACGAGCTGCCAAGCCCTGATCGCCGCACGCTGCTCGGCATCGTGCTGGAGGTGGTGCGCGAGCCGATGCTGGCGCTGCTGCTCGGCGGCGGCGTGGTCTACATGGCGCTCGGCGATCTGAAGGAAGCGATCATCCTGCTGATCTTCGCCACGCTGTCGGTGGTGATCACGGTGGTGCAGGAAGCACGCACCGAACGTGTGCTGGAGACGCTGCGCGATCTCACCAGCCCGCGTGCCCTGGTGATCCGCGACGGCATCCGCAAACGCATTGCGGGGCGCGAAGTGGCGCGCGGCGATGTCATGGTGTTGTCGGAGGGTGACCGCGTCGCCGCTGACGCGGTGTTGCTGCAGGCCGACGATCTCTTGGTCGACGAGTCGCTGCTCACCGGCGAGTCGGTGCCGGTGCGCAAGCTCTCTCGCGGCGAAGCCGACGCCACCACACTGCGCCGGCCCGGCGGCGACGATCAGCCGGCGGTGTACTCCGGCTCGCTGGTGGTACGCGGCGGCGGCCTCGCCGAGGTCGTCGCCACCGGCCCCCGCAGCGAGATCGGCAAGATCGGCCAGGCGCTCGGCTCGTTGCAAACCGAAGCGCCGCGTCTGCAAATCCAAACCCGCGCGGTGGTGCGGACCTTCGGCTTGATCGCCGCCGGCTTCACGGCGCTGGTCGTCGTGCTCTACGGCACGCTGCGCGACGGCTGGCTCGACGCCGTACTGGCCGGCATCACCGTCGGCATGTCGATGCTGCCGGAGGAATTTCCGGTGGTGCTGACGGTGTTCATGGCGATGGGCGCCTGGCGGATCTCGCAGGCCCGGGTACTGACGCGGCGCGCCGCCGCGATCGAGGCACTCGGCTCCGCGACCGTGCTGTGCACCGACAAGACCGGCACGCTGACCGAGAACCGGATGTCGGTCGCCGAACTGCGTCTGACCTCCGGCGAGATGTTCCGGCCGCGCGAGGGCGGCGCGCTGCCGGTTGGATTTGCGACCCTGCTCGAGACCGGCCTGCTCGCAGCTGCGCCGGATCCGTTCGATCCGATGGATCAGGCGCTGCACCGTTTGGCCGGCGATCATCTGCCCGGAGGTAGCGGCGACCGCACCCTGGTGCACAGCTATGGGCTGCGCCGTGATCTTCTCGCCATGACCCAGGTATGGCGCGACACCGATGATCGTTCAGACTACGTCGTCGCGGCCAAAGGCGCGCCAGAAGCGATCGCACGGATGTGCGAGCTCGACGATGCCGCGTTGGGCGCGCTGTCGGGCACTGTCGATGCGATGGCGACCGAGGGACTGCGCGTACTCGGAGTCGCCCGCGCCTCGCATCCCGATCAGGATTGGCCGGCAACCCAGCTCGGCTTCCACTTCGAGTTTCTTGGGCTGGTCGGCCTTGCCGATCCGTTGCGCGCCGCGGTTCCCGCCGCGGTCGCCGATTGCCGCGCCGCTGGCATCCGTGTGGTGATGATCACCGGGGACTATCCTGCGACCGCGCAGGCGATCGCCCGTCAAGCGGGGATCGACGGGGAAACATGCGTCACCGGCGAGGAGATCGCCGCACTTGATGACGCCGCGCTCGCCGAGCGGTTGCGCCGCGCCACAGTGTTTGCGCGGATCATGCCAGAGCAGAAGCTACGGATCGTACAGGCGCTCAAGGCCGACGGCGAAGTCGTGGCGATGACCGGCGACGGCGTCAACGACGCACCGTCGCTGAAGGCGGCGCATATCGGCATCGCGATGGGGGGACGCGGCACCGACGTGGCGCGCGAGGCTTCCGCGATCGTGCTGCTCGACGACGACTTCGCCTCGATCGTCAAAGCGGTCCGGCTCGGCCGGCGGATCTACGACAATCTGGTCAAGGCGATGGGCTTCATCTTCGCGGTCCACGTGCCGATCGCCGGGCTGGCGCTGCTGCCGCTGCTGTTCGGCCTCCCGATCCTGCTCGGGCCGATCCACATCGCGTTCCTGGAGATGATCATCGATCCGGTGTGCTCGATCGTATTCGAAGCCGAGACCGCCGAGGACGACGCGATGCGCCGCCCGCCCCGCGATCCCGAACAGCCACTGTTCAGCCGGGCGCTGATCGTGTGGGGCATGTTGCAAGGGCTCTTGGTGTTCCTGCTGGTCGCCGGCGTGTTCGTGATTGGCCAGATGCGCGCGATGCCGGATACCGAGCTGCGCGCGCTGACGTTCTTTGCGCTGGTGCTGAGTTTCGTCGGACTGATCTTCGTCAACCGCTCGTTCAGCGCCTCGCTGCTGACGGCGCTGCGGCGGCCCAACGCCATGCTGGCGGGGATGCTCGGTATCGTCGCGGTGGTGCTGATCGCCAGCTTGGCGTGGCCCTGGCTGCGCGATCTGTTCCGCTTCGGCCCGCTGCATCCGGACGATCTCGGCCTCACCGCGGCCGCGGCGCTGGTGGTGCTGATCGTACTGGAGCTGGTCAAGCCGCTGTGGCGGAAGATGATGCGGCAACCGGGATAGCACCGGCCGCCGCATCGCGGGACGCGCCCGGCGTCGTTACGTGAACGCGTAGTCCGCGGCCTGCCGGTCGATCACGAACCGGCTGGTGTTGGCGCAGTCTTCGCAGCGATAGATGTGGCGCTCGAACTCAACCCTGCGTCCGACCGGCCGTGGCTCGACGCGCACGAGCCGCATGGTCGCGCCGCACTCCGGGCAGCGGGACGGGTCGAAACTGGTTGATACGTGGCGCCAGACCATAATGCCTCCTCCGTGATGGCCGGTCATCTTCGGACAGATCATGCTGAGCGGCGCGGTCGCCGCTCAGCCGGATCGAGGCCCCGCCTTTCGGCGGCGGATCGTCGTCATCGAGCCGTTGCAGCGCGTCGAGGATCGCGCGCAGCGGCACCGGATTGCGGTGGCCTGGCGCGAGACGCAACCACGGCTGCTGCTCGACGGCATTGGCGTCGGACGCCCATGAGGACAGGATGGCCCGCTTGTCCGCAGTGGACAGCGCGTCATCGCGCAGTACCTGGTCGGGATGATCATAGACCGTCGCGGACGGTCTCAAGGCCGTGACGCTCGGAGCGCCAGGCGAATAGGTACGTTCGAAGTTGGTAGATCGCATCGTGGTCCTCCCGAATTCCTCCTTCCAAACCGGGACGGCCGATGACTTGGACACGGCGTTCTCGTTTTCAAGACGCCGCGCGAAAAAACTTCGCCCCCCTCCACAGGACTACCACCCTGCCCCTTGACGGCGGCGCAACCGCGCCCAAATCGAAAGCGCACCCGCACCACGCGGGCGACTTCCAGATCACAACTAACAGTATCGAGGACATTCAAGACTGAGTACGAGGAGGCATCCATGAACATGCGCGACATCATCCCCTGGGGCCGGACCAATCACCCCGCAACCCGCTCGTTCGAAGGCGACCCGTTCCTGTCGCTGCACCGCGAGATGAATCGGCTGTTCGACGACGTATTTCGCGGCTTCGATCTGCCGGCCCGTGCCGGCACTCTGGCGCCGTTCAGCACCGGCTGGCCGAAGCTCGAAATCACCGATGGCGACAAGGAACTGAAAATCGCCGCCGAAGTGCCGGGCCTCGAAGAGAAGGACATCGAGGTCCTGCTCGACGACGGTACACTGACGATCCGTGGCGAGAAGACGTCGTCGACCGAAGCCAAGGACAAGCAGTTCAGCGAGCACTTCTACGGCAAGTTCGAACGCCGGATTCCGCTGGATGTCGCGGTCGCGGCCGATCAGGTCAGTGCCAGCTTCAAGAACGGCGTCCTGACGGTCACGCTGCCGAAGGCGGAACCGTCACCCTCGACGGCGAAACGCATCGAGATCCAGAAGACGAACTAATAACGCGCCGTTAATCATCCCTCGCCGTGCCCCGGCCGCGAAACCGTCCGGGGCTCGGCTTAGTTGCAAGCAAGTAGCGACTGTTATCAGTCGACAACAACTCGAATTTAACAAGTCTCGGTTGCAATCGGGCCGATCCCTTATCCAACCAGCCCGGGAGCCACCTCTATGACTCAGCCGCGACGGTTTGCGCGCGTCCGCCCGAGCGGGCTCGTCTCTGGGAATGCCAATCTGATCGTCGGCCCGAAGCTGCCGGTGATCCCCTGCCGCGTCGTCGACTACTCGGCCGGCGGCGCCTGCATCGAGCTCAACGCCGATGCGAGTCTGCCGCAGCGGTTCGAGCTGCTGCATGGCGCGACCAAGAAGAAATGCCGGATGGTGTGGAAGCAGGGCCGCCGCGTCGGGCTGTGCTTCTAGGCCCGAACGATCAATCGAGGTTTATGGCCGAAGCCATTGTCAGCGTTGCAGATCCGGCGGCAGCGGCGGGTTCTCGCGCATCAAGGTAATGGTGACACGGCGGTTGGCCGCGAGCGCCGGCGCGTCCGGAAACAGCGGTTCGCCATCGCCCTTGCCGACCAGCGACAGTACCTGGCTGGAGGGCAGGCCTTCCTGCTTCAGGACCTCGCGCACTGCGTTGGCGCGGTTGACCGAGAGGCTGAGCGGATCGTCGTCGCCGGCTTGCACCACGGTCGCCGCAGTGTGGCCGACGATGATCACGCGCAGCGAGGTGGCGCGCAGCGGGGCGGCGAGCCGGGCGACCAGCTTGCGGGTGCGTTCGTAAGGCACCGCCGAGCCGTCCGGAAACATCGGGCGACCGTCCTGATCGGTGAGTTCGAGATTGAGCCCGACCGGCGTTTCCTCGAACACCACGTTCTTGGACATCTCGGCCAGCTCCGGCACGTCCTGCAGCGCCTGGCGCAGCGAGGCCGACGCCAGCGCGAATTCGCGCTCGGCCTTGGCGTGGGAAGCCGCACTGCCGGAACCGCCGGATTCTTCCAGATGCGGCGTGTTGCTGGCCTGCTCCGGCGCCACGTTCATCTTGCTCTTGACCTTGCCCTGCACCGGCACGCCGTCGGTCTCGATCACGCCGGCGAACCGCGAGTTCTGCTGCACGCCGAACGCGTCGCGCATCGAGCCGGCGACGATCTGCATCTTGCGCAAGTCCTGCGTCGAGAACGACACCAGCATGACGAAGAAGCTGACCAGAAGCCCCATCAGGTCGGCGAACGTGACGAACCAGCCATGCGTCGCGTGAGCTTCCTCGGCCTTCTTCTTGTTGTTGCCCGAGGACAGGCGCCCACCACCACCCTTCATCGGACTGGATCCGATGCGGTCGACGACGGCAACAAGATGGGAAATTCGAAGCGCATGAGCGGATCGCCGCTGGTCAAAACCCGGCGCCGCGACCCCGCATGCGGTGCAAGGTGATTGCAGCAAGATGCGCTTCGCAGCGGCATTTCTTGTAGCGGCTGCGGATTACCAAACGGTTTCGTAAGCCTATAACATTCTTTAACCAAAATGCGCCTGTCTCACCAATCTGCACATCAACGCTCCTCACCGACAAGGCTTCAACATGACCACCGCCCTCGCCCCCGGCGCCGCCGATGCGCTGCTGTTCGATCTCGGCCGCGTGGTGATCGACTACGATCTGCGCCGCACGTTGAAGGCCTGGGCCGTCGAGCTCGGCAGCGATCCGCACACGCTGATGGCGAAGCTCGCGCAGAACGACACATTCCACCGCTACGAGACCGGCCACGTCACCGACGCCGAGTTCTTCGCCGCGGTAAGGACCGCGCTCGGACTGACGCTGACCGACGCGCAGCTGCGCGAAGGCTGGAATGCGATCTTCATCGGCGAGATGCCCGGCATCGCGCCGCTGCTCAACCGCGCCGCCAAGCAGCTACCGCTATACGCGCTGTCTAACACCAACGACTCGCACATCGCGCATTTCTCGGAGCACTACGCCGAACTGTTGGTGCACTTCCGCGAATTGTTTCTGTCGTCGCGGATCGGAATGCGCAAGCCGAACGGCGAGACCTATGATTTCGTCGTCAAGGCGATCGGCATCGCGCCGCAGCGCATTGTGTTCTTCGACGATCTGGCGGAAAACGTCGAGGCGGCGCGTGAGCGTGGGCTGCACGCAGTCCAGGTGCATTCCAGCGACGACGTCGCCCGCACGCTCGATCAGCTTGGGCTGTAAGCGCGCGAAACCAACGACCGACGAGACGTGATGATGACCAACGCTGCCGCCGATCTTGCCTGGGATCATCCCGCGCCGTTCACGCTGCCGATGACGCCCGCGCCCGCCGACATCGACGGTCTCAATCACACCAACAATTCAGTGTACGTCCGTTGGTGCGACAGCGTCGGCTGGGCGCATTCCGAAGCGCTCGGCCTGTCGCTCACCGACTGGCAGCGGATCGATCGGGCGATGGCGATCCGCCGCGGCGAATACGACTACCTGCTGCCGAGTCACTTGGGCGACGAGCTGCTGCTCGGAACCTGGATCTATGGCAGCGACGGCAAGTTGGTGATGGAACGGCGCTTCCAGCTGATCCGCCTGCGCGACGGCGCCACCATCATGCGCGGACGCTGGCAGTTGGTGTGCATCGAACTGAGCAGCGGCCGCCCCCGGCGCCTGCCACCGGAATTCGCCAGCGTCTACCTGCCGGTGATGATCAAGTCCGACGACGGCGGCGAAGCACCGGCAACGGCTTAGTACCGGCCTCTCCTGCTCGGTTTCACTGCGTCTCAAGCTGGGGCGAAGGAAACCGCGACGCACGCGGTATCAGCCCCAAGCCTGATGAACCCGACAGGGGCCAACGTCGTTGCCCCATCGGCTCAGTGCCACCGGAGCGCATTCCTCATGTCCGCAGCGGCCAGCATGTTCGTGCGTCAGTTCTTCCACGGGACGCGAGCAGATCTCAGTCCCGGCGAGCTGATCGTGGTCGGCTACCAGTCCAATTTCACCACCGCCGCACCGCTATCCTGGGTGTATTTCTCCGGCACGCTGGATGCCGCGATCTGGGGCGCCGAGCTGGCGGCCGGCGATGCGCCGCAGCGGATTTATGTGGTCGAGCCGACCGGCCCGTTCGAGGACGATCCCAACCTCACCGACAAGAAGTTTCCCGGCAACCCGACGCTGTCCTATCGCTCGAAGCATCCGCTGCGCATCGTCGCCGAACTGACCAAGTGGCAGGGCCACTCGCCCGAGCGCGTGCAGCAGATGAAGGACGGTCTCGCGCGCCTCAGCGCAGAGGGCGCTGAGATCATCGATTAGCGCTTCAGACCGCTACAGCGCGCAAGAACGCTGCAAGCATCCGTTACTGCGCCGGCAGCGCCCGGCAATCCATCGAATACACCAGCTCGCCCTTGGCGGTACGGCCGATCGGCTGGCACGGCGTCGAAGCACGGCCCGCCTGTGCGCTCGGCGCCGCCGTGGGCCGCGCGGCTTCGCTCGGAGCCGCAGCCGGCGCAACGGCCGGGGCCGTTGCAGCAGGCGCTGCAGGTTCAGGTGCGGATGCAGGCGGCGGACCGTAGTCGCCGGCGTTGAACGACGGCGCCCAGCCTTTGCTCCAGTCGTGGCGCATCCAATACACCGAGCCGAACGCGATGATGCCGACCACGACCATGATCCGCAGGAACCATTTCGGGAAATCTTCCATCTGCGCGCTCCACATCCGCTCGATGCCTGGAACCGGTCGTACAGGCGAAGGCGACGGTTCGACAATAATGATTTAGGCCGACGCGGCGGGACGCCGCGCTCGCCACCGACGCCCGAGCGGATCTTGCGCGGACGCCGCGCGCCACCTAAAGCCGGACCGTGACGGTTCGATTTCAATTCGCCTGCGAGGGAGCAGCCCGATGGCCTTGATGCCGGTCGACGACGCGCTGGCCGCGGTGCTGGCTGGTGCGCACGGGCTCGACACCGAGCTGGTCGCGCTCGAAGACGCCTACCGCCGCGTACTGGCGCGCGACCTCGCCGCGCTGCGGACCCAGCCGCCGCAGGCGATGTCGGCGATGGACGGCTACGCCGTGCGTGCCGCCGACGTCGCCGCGACGCCGGCGACGCTCCAGGTGATCGGCGAGATCGCCGCCGGCCGGCCCGCCACGATCGGCATCGGTCCTGGCGAAGCGCTGCGGATCTTCACCGGCGGCGTGGTGCCGGATGGTTCGGACGCGGTGGTGATCCAGGAAGACACCGCGCGTGACGGTGACCGGGTCACCGTCAACGAAGCCGTCAGACCCGGCCGCCACATCCGCCCCACAGGCATCGATTTCAAGGAAGGCCAGGTGCTGCTGCGCCAAGGTCACCGGCTGAGCGACCGCGACCTCGCGCTCGCTGCCGGCATGAACCACGCAGCCCTGCCGGTGCACCGCCGACCGCGGCTGGCGATGCTCGCCACCGGCGACGAGCTGGTGATGCCGGGCACGACGCCCGCCCCCGGCCAGATCGTCTATTCCAACGGCTACGCGCTGCGCGCCCTGGCGCGCGCCGAGGGCGCCGACGTGATCGACCTCGGCATCGCCGCCGACACGCTGGAGGCGACACAGGCAGCGATCCGGCAGGCGCGCGATCTCGGCGTCGATCTGCTCGTCACCACGGGCGGCGCCTCGGCCGGCGACCACGATCTGGTCAAGGGTGCGCTGGAAGCCGAGGGTACCGCGATCGCGTTCTGGAAGATCGCGATGCGCCCGGGCAAGCCGATGATGCACGGCCATCTCGGCCCGATGCGGGTGATCGGCCTGCCCGGCAATCCGGTGTCGTCCTATGTCTGCGCGGTACTGTTCATGGTGCCGCTGATCCGGGCGCTGTGCGGCATGAGCCAGCCGCGGCACGTCCGCGAGCCGGCGCTGCTCGGCGCGGACCTTTCCGCCAACGATCAGCGCGAGGACTATCTGCGCGCCACGCTGTCGCACGACGAAACCGGCCGGCAGGTCGCCACTCCGGTCGACAGTCAGGATTCGTCGCTGCTGGCGCGGCTGGCGACGGCGGAAGCGCTGATCGTGCGCCCGTCTTTCGCGCCGGCCGCCTCGGCCGGTTCCCCCTGCGTCATCCTTAAGCTCCCGCTATAGCAACCCGTGAAATTCCTGGTTCTCGATTAAGAGGTTGCGGAACACACCCCGAACAGATAGTGTCCGTTCATGATTTGTTTTCGAGATTCGGCGACGATCATGCTCTCGCAAGGGCTTGTCGCCCGAACCGAAACACACCGCGAACCGGCTCATTATCGCCGACTGGGGATTCGCCGATGCTGACGCGCAAGCAGTTTGAGCTGTTGAAATTCATCAACGAGCGGCTGAAGGAAGCCGGCGTCCCGCCGTCCTTCGACGAGATGAAGGATGCGCTCGACCTGCGCTCGAAGTCGGGCATCCACCGCCTGATCACTGCGCTGGAAGAGCGCGGCTTCATTCGCCGGCTGCCGAACCGCGCCCGAGCGATCGAAGTGATCAAACTGCCTGACACCGGCGGCATGCCCGGCAACAGCCGCCGTGGCTTCACCCCGAGCGTGATCGAAGGCAATCTCGGCAAGGTGCGCCCACCGAGCCCGACTCCGGCTGAGGATGACCACGATCGCGGCAGCGTCGCAGTGCCGGTGATGGGCCGGATCGCAGCCGGTACTCCGATCGAAGCGCTGCAAAGTCGCAGTCACACCATCAGCGTGCCGGCCGACATGCTTGGCTCCGGCGAGCATTATGCGCTGGAAGTTCGCGGCGACTCGATGGTCGAAGCCGGCATCCTCGACGGTGATATGGCCCTGATCCAGAAGAACGACGTCGCCGACACCGGCGACATCGTGGTGGCGCTGATCGACGAAGAGGAAGCCACGCTGAAGCGTTTCCGCCGCCGCGGCGCCTCGATCGCGCTGGAGCCGGCCAACGCCGCCTATGAGGTGCGGATTCTTCCGCCGAACCGCGTCCGCATCCAGGGCAAGCTGATCGGGCTTTACCGCAAGTATTGAGACGAGCGGCAACGAACGCCGCGCATCGCTATCGCAACAATCCGTCTGCAGGCGCCGCCCTTTGGGCCTCACTCCTCGCCCGTTTGATCCTGCGGGGCTGGCGTGGCGTCGACCGGGGGCCGACGGACGGAAGGTCCGGTCGAGACAGTGGCGTCCATCGCCTCCGCGGTCGCTGGAGCCCATGGCCGGCTCGGGCCGCGAGGTCGGGTCGCCTCAGCCACAAACAGCCCTGGGTCGCTTCCGCTCCGCCGCAGCGCCAGCGCGCCATTCGCCTGCAATTCGTCCCGACCGATCACCCGTGCGGCGCAATCCGGCGGCGGCTGGCCGGCGGTGATGATAAGCACGGCGCGGGCGCAGTCGTCCGCGAGCCCATCGGGCCGCAGCGACAGCGCCACCAGCCGTCCGTCCGCCAATGGCGTCACGCATCCGTCCGGATCGCAGGAGACGCCAGCGCGCAACGAGGCCGCATCCGGCGCACGGGAGTCGGCATCGGCCGCGAGCCACTCCTTCAGCCGGAACGCATCGGCGCCGCTCTGCATCAGGTGCAGCCGGCCGTCGGCGCCGCGCACCGCGACCTGCCTGCCGTCGCCGGCAACCAGTACGTCCGGCTGCGGCGTCAGCGCTGCCCAGGCGACGGCGACGCCAACGCCGAGCGCCCCGCCCCAGCGCAGCGGCGAGCGCAACAGGCCGAGCATCACGATACCGAGCGAGGCGACGAGCAAAGGTCCGGTGCCGAACGCGGTAACCCGGCCGACCGCGCCCGGGAGCGCTGCCACCCATTGCGCGACCAGGATCATCCAGTCGATTCCGAGCTCCATGATCCGCCAGAACGGCGCATCGAGCCCGAACGGCATCGCCGCGAGCCCGAGCAGCCCCGCCGGCATCACGATCGCCGACACCACCGGCATCGCCGCCAGGTTGCTGAGCACGCCATAAGGCGTGATGCGGTGGAAATGATAGGCGGCATACGGCATCGTCGCGAAACCGGCGACCAGCGAGGCGAGCGCCAGCAGCGCAATTTCCCGCCCGCCCCACGTCGCTACCCGCGCCGCCACTGAGCTGTCGTCCGCACCGAACAGCGCCGGCATGCCGATCTGCACCAGCGCCACCAAACCGAGTGTGGCCGCAAACGACATCTGGAAGCTCGGATGCACCAACGCTTCCGGCGCGATCAGCAGCACCACCAGCGCCGCAAGCGCCAATGTGCGAAACGTGATGGCACGGCGGTCGACCATCACGGCGATCAGCACCACCGCGGTCATCAGAAAGCTGCGCTGGGTCGCGACTTCCGCACCCGACAGCGCCAGATAGAACGCCGCAGCGAGCAGCGCGACCGCGGCCGCGGCCTTCTTGATCGGAAACGTCACGGTCAACCGCGGGATCAGCGCCAGCAGTGCGCGCAACGCGAAGAACACCACGCCAGCCACCACCGCCATGTGATAGCCGGAGATCGACAGCACGTGACCGAGACCGGAAATGAACATTGCGTCGTTCACCGGCGTCGAGATCGCGTCACGCTTGCCGGTGAGCAGAGCGGTGGCGATCGCGCGCGGATCGCCGCCGAGCGACGCGCGGATCCGGGCGTCGATCGCATCGCGCAGGCCCTGCATCACCGCGGCGTAGCGCAAGCGCCAGCCGCCGTCCTGCGGCGGCTCGGCGGTGGTCATTGCACCGAGAACGAAGCCGGACGCGGCGATGCCCTGGAAATACAGATCGCGCGCGAAGTCGTAGCTGCCCGGCCGCAACGGCTGGAGCGGCGGCTGCAGCCGCACCTTCAGCGTCACGAAGCTACCGACCGCCGGCGCCGTACCCTTCTTCACCGACAGACGCACCCGCTCCAGCGTGGGCGCCCGCGCCGCCTGCATCTGCGTCACTCGTAGGACGAAGCGGTCGGTGCGCTCGCGCTCTTCCCGGATTTCGACGAAGCCCCGCAGCTCCGCTGCGAAGACGGGCGCAGCCAGCACCGGATGCGCGATCCGCGCAGCTTTCAGCGACGCTGTCGCAAAGCCAGCCAGCAGAGCCGTCAGCAACAAGACCGGCGCGAATGCTCGGCTGCGCCGAAGCAGGACAGCCGCGATGACGAAGCCAGCCGCGGTCGCAGCTGCCACCCAGGCAACCGGCTCGTGATCGGCGGCGAAGTACAAGGCAATACCGGCGCCGAACGCCACCGGCGTCCACGGCAGCAACCGGCCCGGCCCCGCTTCGGCCCGCACCCAGTCGCGTAACAGATCAAGAAACGCCGGTCCCCACGACAGGCCGAAGGGCAGCAACGCACCCGCGCCCGCCGGCGCCCTGGTCGGCCATGTCCGTGCTCTGGTCCGATCGCGCCGCTCCACGGCACCCGCCCCCGTCCGCCGCGGACAGAACAGTGGAGCAGAATGCGTCCGCCAGCAATCACCGGCGGAGCGCAATCAGGATCAGTGGTCGCTCACCCCTTCGCGACTTCCTTGGCAAAGGTATCGCGCAACCCGATGGTGCGATTGAACACCGGCTTATCTGCGGTCGAGTCGCGATCGCGGACGAAGTAACCCTGGCGCTCGAACTGCAGCGGCTCGGCCGACGTGCTCGCCGCCGTCTCCGGTTCGATCCGCGCCTCGGTCAGGACTTCGAGCGACTGCGGATTGAGATCGTCGGCAAAGGTCGACGCGCTCGGCGCCGGGTTAGCGAACAGCTGATTGTAGATCCGGATCTCCGCCTTCACCGACTGCGCCGCCGGCAGCCAGTGCATCGTCGCCTTGACCTTGCGGCCGTCGGGCGCGTTGCCGCCGCGGGTTTCCGGATCGTAGGTGCAGCGCAGCTCGACGATCTCGCCGGCGTCGTTCTTGACCACGTCGCGGCACTTGATGAAGTAGGCGTAGCGCAGCCGCACCTCATTGCCTGGAGACAGCCGGAAGAATTTCTTCGGCGGGTTCTCCATGAAATCGTCCTGCTCGATGTAGATCTCGCGGCCGAAGGCGATCTTGCGCGTGCCGAGGCTCGGATCGTCTGGATGGTTGATCGCCTCGAGTTGTTCGGTCTGGCCTTCCGGGTAGTTCTCGATCACCACCTTCAGCGGCTTCAGCACCGCCATCCGCCGCTGCGCCGTGCGATTCAATTCCTCACGGATGCAGAACTCCAGCATACCGAGATCGACCACGCTGTTGGCTTTCGCGACGCCGATCCGCTTGACGAAGTCGCGCAGCGCCGCCGGCGGCACGCCGCGACGCCGCATGCCCGCGATCGTCGGCATCCGCGGGTCGTCCCAGCCCGCGACATGGCCGCCGCGCACCAGCTCGGTCAGCACGCGCTTCGAAAGCAGCGTGTAGGTGATGTTGAGTCGCGCGAATTCGTACTGGCGCGGCTGCGACGGCACCGGCAGCTTCGACAGCAGCCATTCGTACAGCGGCCGGTGATCCTCGAACTCCAGCGTACAGATCGAATGGGTGATGCCTTCGATCGCATCCGACTGGCCGTGCGCGTAGTCGTAGCTCGGGTAGATCGACCATTTGTCGCCCGTGCGCGGATGGTGGGCGTGCAGGATGCGGTACAGCACCGGATCGCGCAGGTTGATGTTGCCCGACGCCATGTCGATCTTGGCGCGCAGCACCCGCGCGCCGTTCGGGAATTCGCCGGCCTTCATCCGCCGGAACAGGTCGAGATTCTCCTCGACCGAGCGATCGCGGAATGGGCTGTTCTTGCCGGGCTCGGTCAGCGTGCCGCGGCTGGCGCGGATCTCGTCCTGCGACTGATCGTCAACATACGCGTCGCCGTTTTTGATCATCAGCTCCGCCCAGGCGTAGAGCTGCTCGAAATAGTCCGAGGCGTAGAACATGTGCTCGCCCCAGTCGAAGCCGAGCCAGCGGACGTCGGCCTGAATCGAGTCGATGTATTCCTGCTCTTCTTTGGTCGGATTGGTGTCGTCGAACCGCAGATGGCAGCGACCGCCGAATTCCTGCGCGATGCCGAAATTCAGCGCGATCGACTTGGCATGGCCGATATGCAGATAGCCGTTGGGCTCCGGCGGGAACCGGGTCACGATGGTCCGGTGCTTCCCGCTGTCGAGATCGGCCTGGACGATGTCGCGAATGAAGTCGCGCCCTGCCTCGCCCGCCGCTGTATCTGCCGTCGTCATGCGTCAATCGTCCTACTGGTCGGAACCGAAAGGGGTATCTGCCAAATCCGTCGCCCCGCGCCAACCCCCAGGGGCTGTGCGGACCACTTTAGTTATGCGCCGATCCTGCTATACACCCTGCGCGCCGCTCCGGCGCGTTCCCTTCCCTGCAATTGGTTCGAATGACCCGTCCCGTTGTCACCCGCTTCGCGCCCTCGCCCACTGGTTTTCTGCACATCGGCGGAGGCCGCACCGCGCTGTTCAATTGGCTGTACGCGCGCAAGCACGGCGGCACGATGCTGCTGCGAATCGAGGACACCGACCGCCAGCGCTCGACCCAGGAGGCGATCGACGCCATCCTCGACGGGCTGAAATGGCTCGGGATCGATTGGGACGGCGACACCGTCTACCAGTTCGCACGTGCGGCGCGGCACCGTGAGGTCGCGGAGCAGTTGCTGGCGGCCGGCAAGGCCTACCGCTGTTACGCCACCGCCGAGGAGCTGACGGCGATGCGCGAAAAGGCCCGCGCCGAGGGCCGCGCCAAGCTGTACGATGGAAGCTGGCGCGACCGCGATCCGTCCGAGGCCCCGGAAGGCGTCAAGCCGACCATCCGGCTGAAGGCGCCGCTGGCCGGCGAGACAGTGATCGAGGATCAGGTGCAGGGCCGTGTCGCCTGGCAGAACGAGAACCTCGATGACCTGGTGCTGCTGCGCGGCGACGGCACCCCGACCTACATGCTGGCGGTGGTGGTGGACGACCACGATATGGGCGTCACCCACGTCATCCGCGGCGACGACCATCTGATCAACGCAGCCCGTCAGAAGCAGATCTACGACGCCATGGAGTGGGAGCTGCCGGTGATGGCGCACATCCCGCTGATCCACGGCCCCGACGGCTCGAAACTGTCGAAGCGCCACGGCGCGCTCGGCGTCGACGCCTACCGCGCGATGGGATACCTGCCGGCCGCGCTGCGCAACTATCTGGTCCGACTCGGCTGGAGCCACGGCGATCAGGAAATTTTTACCACGCAGGAAATGATCGATGCGTTCGACCTGCCTGCGATCGGACGTTCCGCGGCGCGGTTCGATTTCGCCAAGCTCGAGAGCCTCAACGGTCACTACATCCGCCAGAGCGATGATCACTCTCTCGTGACCCTGCTCGAGGACCTGCTGAAATACATCCCCCAGGGCCCGGCGATCGCCGCCAAGTTCGACGACAGCATCCGCGCCAAGCTCACCCAGGCGATGCCGGGGCTGAAGGAGCGTGCCAAGACGCTGATCGAGCTGCTCGACAACGCCGGCTTCATTTTCGCCGATCGGCCGCTGGCCCTCGATCCCAAGGCGCAGGCGGTATTGACGCCCGAAACCCGGCAGCTGATCGGCCGGCTGCGCGCCGCGCTGGAGGATGTATCGCCGTGGACGGCGGCGACCACCGAGGCAGCGATGCGGGCGTTCGCCGAGCAGGCTGGGCTGAAGCTCGGCGCGGTGGCGCAACCGCTCCGCGTGGCGCTGACGGGACGGACCACATCGCCGGGAATCTTCGACGTTTTGGCGGTGCTGGGGCGCGACGAGTGCCTGTCCCGGCTCGCCGATCAGGCCGCGTAAAAAACCCGGGAAACGGCTCGCGTCAGGCCGCCTTGCAGTGCACACTGCAATGAGCTACGCCTTTCCGCCAGCGCTTCAAGACAACCAGTCTCGCTCGCAAGAGCGCTGCGCATACGGCTGGTTTCGCCAACGAACATCGGGGACCACACGATGGACGCAACGACCAACAACAAAACGGCAACGCTGACGGTTGGAAACAAGAACTTCGATCTTCCGGTGCTCACCGGGACAGTCGGTCCCGACGTCATCGACATCGGCAAGCTCTACGCGCAGACCGGAATGTTCACCTACGATCCGGGCTTCACGTCGACGGCGAGCTGCCAGTCCAAAATCACTTACATCGACGGCGACGCAGGCGTTCTCGAGTATCGCGGTTACCCGATTGAACAGCTCGCCGAAAAAGGCGACTTCCTAGAAACTTGCTATCTCTTGCTGTACGGCGAACTGCCGACCAAGGCGCAGAAGGAAGATTTCGACTACCGCGTCACCCGCCACAACATGGTTCACGAGCAGATGGCCCGGTTCTTCCAGGGCTTCCGTCGTGACGCGCATCCGATGGCGGTGATGGTGGCTTCGGTCGGCGCGCTCGCCGCATTCTACCACGACTCCACCGACATTAACGATCCGACCCAGCGGATGGTCGCTTCGATCCGGATGATCGCGAAGGTCCCGACGCTGGCCGCGATGGCCTACAAGTACTCGGTCGGCCAGCCCTTCATCTATCCGAAGAACACGCTCAGCTACGCAGCGAACTTCCTGCGGATGTGCTTCGCGACTCCGTGCGAGGAATACGTCGTCAATCCGGTGCTGGCGAACGCGCTCGACAAGATCTTCACGCTGCACGCGGACCACGAGCAGAACGCCTCGACCTCGACCGTGCGCATCGCCGGCTCGTCGGGTGCCAATCCGTTCGCCTGTATCGCGGCGGGTATCGCCTGCCTGTGGGGCCCGGCTCATGGCGGTGCCAACGAAGCGGCGCTGGCGATGCTGAAGGAGATCGGTACCGTCGAGAACATCCCGGACTTCATCGCCAAGGTGAAGGACAAGAGCTCGTCGGTGCGGCTGATGGGCTTCGGCCACCGCGTCTATAAGAACTACGATCCGCGCGCCAAGATCATGCAGCAGGTCTGCCACGAAGTGCTGGCCGAAACCGGCCATCACGGCGACCCGCTGCTCAAGGTGGCGATGGAGCTCGAGAAAATCGCGCTCAGCGATCAGTACTTCATTGACCGCAAGTTGTACCCGAACGTCGACTTCTATTCGGGCATCACGCTGAAGGCGATGGGCTTCCCGACCGACATGTTCACCGTGCTGTTCGCGGTCGCCCGCACTGTCGGCTGGATCAGCCAGTGGAGCGAGATGATCGAGGACCCGCAGCAGAAGATCGGCCGTCCGCGCCAGCTCTTCACCGGTGCGACCACCCGCAACTACGTCGAGATCGGCAAGCGCGGCTGATCGTCGACCCGGCTCGATAATCGAACGGCGAACCGCTCCAGCGGTTCGCCGTTCTGCTTTGGGGCCGCAGCGGGCCGGAGCCGTTCCGCTAAACTCAGTAGCGAGCCCGATCCGGCAGCGCGCGGAACTCATTCCAGACCTTCTGCGCATCGCCGCGCATCATCTGCGCGATCTTAACCTGGCGTTTTGCGTAGGGCTTCTTCATGTCAGCGCCGATATTGGAATCGTCGAACAAGTCCGCATAGTCGGTCCACGACGCCGCGTAGAAGATCCGATCGAGCCGCGCCCAGTAAGCGGTGGCGTAGCACATCGGACAGCATTCGCAGCTTGTGTACATCGTTGCGCCGCGCAGGTTCGGCGCGCCAACCTTCTTGCACGCGGCGCGGATCGCATTGACTTCGGCGTGGGCGGACGGATCGTTGTCGCGCAGCACACTGTTGCCGGTCGCCGAGAGTACTTCGCCATCACGCACGATCACGGCCCCGAACGCGCCACCTGTCTTTTCGACCACACCTGCCTTGCGCATCAATTCGATGGCCTGCGTCATGTAGCGACGATCTTGCTCCGTCGGCGCCGTGGCCAGTGCAGGCTTAGCATCCGCAACCGTCGCCCCGGCAGGCAATACAGCCGCACCGAAGGCAGCAGCGCCGGTTGCGAGAAAATTCCTGCGGTGAACGACGGTCACCGACGCGAACAGCGTATCAAGCGCCGAGGCAGACTCGATTTTGGTTTTCTTCATAGAGGGAGAGCTCCGGTTGAGACGGTCCGCGTCCTCTCCGGTCCATGGACGCTCAAACTGGAGCTTCGACGCGTCGGTAGGCTAGCTCCAAACTATTGAGAATAGATTGCAACAACACCCTCTTTAATCGCAGCGGCCGGCCGCAATCAGGCGTGGCGCATCACGTCCAGCACAATATCGGCCGCACGTCCGCTCGGCGTCTGCTCGCCGGTCGACAGGATGTCGTCGATCTTCGCAAAGCCCGCGAGCTGGCGCCGCCGCGCCGGCGTGTTGCCGAGCAGGTCGCGCACCGCCGGGACGAGCTTGTCGGGCACGCAATCTTCCTGGATGAACTCCGGGATCACATCGTCACCCATCACCAGATTGGCGAGGATCACGGTGCCGGGACGGACCACGCGCCGCGCGATCCAGATCTCGACGCTGCCGGCCCGATACGCCGTCACCATCGGCACGCCAGCGATCGCGAGCTCCAGCGTCACCGTGCCCGATTTTGCTAGCGCCGCATGCGCGATCCTGAACGCGCCGCGTTTGTCCTGTTCGCCGACGACGATCCGTGGCTGCACCTCCCAGGACGCAACCGCGGCCCGGACCAGCCCTTCCAGATGCGGCGTGGTCGGCAATACAGCTTCGAATGCGACGCCCTCGTGCTTCAGCCGCGCCAGCGTGTCGCCGAACGCAGCAGCGTGATGGCGCACTTCGCTGCGCCGGCTGCCCGGGAGAACCAAGAGCACCGGCGGGGACGCCTCGCGGCGCGCCTGCTCGGCTGCGTCAGGTCGTAACGAGCCGAACTGCTCGGTGAGCGGATGGCCGACATAGCTGCATGGCGGGCCCTGCAGCCGGCGATACTCCGCCGGCTCGAACGGCAGCAGGGCCAGCACGTGATCGACATAGCCGAGCATCGCCCGCGCCCGTCCCGGCCGCCACGCCCACACCGTCGGCGAGACGTAGTCGACGATCGGAATCGACGGATCGCGCTGCCGGACCCGGCGCGCCACGCGGTGGGTGAAGTCGGGGCTGTCGATGATCACCAGGATGTCGGGCTTGGCCGTCAGCGCCGCGTCGACCGCACGGCGGATCAGCTTCAGGATCATCGGCAGCCGCTGCACCACGGCAGCGAAGCCGATGATCGACAGCTCCTCGATCGGAAATAGCGATGCCAGCCCCTCGCCGGCCATGCAGTGGCCGCCGACACCGGCGAACCGGACCTTCGATCCGAGCCGCGCCCTCAGTTCGCGCATCAGCGCGGCGCCGAGCCGATCCCCCGACTCTTCAGTCGCAATCAGATAGACCGTCCGTACGCGATCCCCGGTCTTTGCAGCGCCGCTCATGCCGGCATCCCGACCGCGAACACGCCGGCCTTGTCGGCAGCCGCGATCATCTCCTGCGGCTCGGCCACGACGGTATGCCCGGCCACCACGGCAACACCGCCGAGCTGCGCGGTGATCAGTCCTTCGATGGTTTTCGGTCCGAGCGCAGGCAGATCGAAGCGCAGGTCCTGACCGGTCTTGGGCGCCTTCACCAGCACGCCATGTCCCGGCTTGGCCCGGATTCGCCGGCTGTCGCGGAGCTGCGCTACTCGTCGCAGCAGCTCGTCAGTGCCGCCGGTGTCTTCGACAGCCACGACGTGACCATCGATCACGACGCAGCCCTGGCCGATGTCGAATGGGCTGAGTGCCGCCAGCACCGCGCGCCCTTTGGCGATATCGGCTTCAACGCCAGCATCCGGCGCAGCACGAGTGAGACAGCCCTCGGGCATCAGCAGGTCGGTGGCCACATCCTTCAGGCCGAGCAAGCGGAAGCCGTGGCGCTCGAACAGCCGGCCGACGCCGGTCAGAAGGTGATCGTCACCGCCCCGATAGGCCGCGAGCACCGCCGGCAGCACCTTGATCGCGCCCCAGTCGAGCCGCATGTCCGACAGCGCCGGCCGCACCAACGAGCCGATGAACACCAGGTCGCGGCACCCCTCGTCGCGTAGCAGCCGCAGCAGTCTGCCGAAAGCTCCCATCCGGAGCCAGTGATGCCGGTACGCGGTGACACGCTCGGGGTCGCAGCTTCCCTTTAGCGCGAACAGCACCGGCGTCAGGCCGCGCGCCGCGAGCGAGTCGGCAACCGCGAATGGCAGCGTGCCGCCGCCGGCGATGATGCCGACGGGCGCGCCAATCTGCAGTGATGGATCGGTCATGGCCAAGCCGGCCGGTCAGGCGTCGTCACCGTCATTGACGGCCGCACCGCCCTCACGCGCCATGCACAGCGCGACACGCTGGCCGCGGCCGCCGCGGCCCTTGATGTCGTCGATGAACGCGACGATCTCGGCAATCGCCGGATCTTCCGCCGTGCGCGGACGCACCCGTTCGAGCCGTTCGGCCAGGGGGCCGCTGCTATAGAACAGGTCGTTGAAGAACGAGCGCACAATCGCGAGCCGCTCCTTGGTGAACTTCCGCCGGCGCATGCCGACGATATTCAACCCGGCGAGCTTCGCATAGATGCCGTTGGCGAGCGCGTACGGAATGACGTGGGTGCGCAGCCCGCTCATACCGCCAATCATCACCTGGGGGCCGACCCGGGTGAACTGCTGCAGCACAGTCATGCCGCCGATAAAGGTGAAATCCCCGATCTCGCAATGACCGCCGAGGGTGGCGGCATTGGCGAAGATCACGTCATTGCCGACGATACAGTCGTGGCCGACATGGCTCGCCGCCATGAAGAACCCGCGGTCGCCGACGCGCGTGACGCCGCCACCGCCGACCGTGCCGGTGTTCATCGTCACGTTTTCGCGGATGGTGCAGGCGTTGCCGATGATCAGCGTGGTCGGCTCGCCCTTGTAGCCGGTCGACTGCGGCGCGCCGCCCAGCGAGGCGAACGGATGGATCGTGCAGCCTTCACCGATGGTGGTATGGCCGGTGACGTTGACATGGCCGATCAGCGTCGTACCGGCGCCGATGCTGACGTGCGGGCCAATGGTGCAGAACGGCCCGATGGTAACGTCGTCGCAGATGACGGCGCCGTCTTCGATACGCGCAGTCGGATCAATTGTGCTCATTCAGCCCGTCAATCTGCCAGCATTGCGCCGACATCGGCTTCCGCCACGATCTGACCGTCGACCTTGGCCTCGCCGTGAAACCACCACATCGTCTTGCGCCGCCCGGTGCGGGTCAGGTGATACTCCACGGTATCGCCCGGCATCACCGGCTTGCGGAACTTGCACTTGTCGATGGTCAGGAAATACACCGCGCGCGGCTTCTCGGTACCGGTGACCGACAGGATGCCGATCACGCCCGCGGTCTGGGCCATGCCCTCAATCATTAGAACGCCGGGATACACCGGTCGCTCCGGGAAGTGGCCCTGGAACGCCGGCTCGTTGACGGTGACGTTCTTGATGCCGATGCCGCTGTAGTCCTCGCGGATGTTGATCACCCGATCGATCAGCAGAAACGGAAAACGGTGCGGCAGGGTCTTGAGGATGGTGTTGATGTCAACGTTCTCAAAGCGAATCGGCGATTCCATCACCCCCGTCCTTCATCCCTGTCGTCGTCGGGTCTTGCCGCCGTCTCGGCTCCGCTGCCTTCAGCGAGCCGCCGTACCGCGAGCATTTCCCGGAACCATGTTCTGGTCGGCCGCGCGAAGATGCCGCCCCAGCGCTCACCCGCGGGAATACTGTCCTTCACCCCGGACATCGCCGCCACCTGGGCGCCGTCGCCGATCACCACATGATTGTTGATGCCGACCATGGCGCCGAGCGCGACGTTGTCGCCCAGCGTCAGGCTGCCGGCAAGACCGCATTTGGCGGCGATCACGCAATGTCGACCAATTGTTACGTTGTGGCCGATCTGAACCTGATTGTCGATCTTGGTACCCTCGCCGATCACGGTGTCACGCAGCGACCCGCGATCGATCGTGGTCCCGGCGCCGAGCTCGACATCGTGTTGGATGATCACCCGTCCGGTCTGCGGCACCTTGGTGTGCTGACCGGCGAAAATGAAGCCGAAGCCGTCCTGGCCGATATGGCAGCCCGGATGCATCAGAACGTTGTTGCCGATCAGCGCGTGCTGCAGATGGCTGCCGGCACCGATATCGCAATCGCGACCGATCTTGACGCCGGCAGCGATCACCGCGCCCGCCCCGATCACCGTGCCCGAACCGATCTCGACGTCGGGGCCGATCACCGCCAGCGGCTCGACCGTGACCTCGTCTTCGAGCTTGGCGGTCTCGTGGATCACGGCCGTCGGCGCGATGCCAGGCGCTCCAACGCCGGTGTGCGGACGCAACGCATCGGAATAGAGATGCCGGGCGTAGGCCACAAAGGCGTGGAACGGACGACGCGCGCGCAGCACAGCAACGTGTGAGGGCACCCTGCCCTCGAACCGCTCGCTAACAAGGCAAGCGCCCGCTCGCGTGTTCGCGAGTTCATCCGAGTAACGGAGATTCTCGAAAAAGCTCAAGTGCATGGGGCCGGCCTCGTCGAGCGAGGCCAGTCCGGTGATGCGATGCTCCGCGTACGAAGCATCAACCAGCGTTGCTTTCGTCAGGCTGGCGATCTCGGCCAGGGTCGACGAAGGACGCGGCGGGAAAAACGACGTGGATGCCATTCCTTCGGTCGTGGTCCGGAGTGCGGGACTTAGAACGAGGTCCCGCCGCCGAACTTGAACTCCTGAACGCGGTCGTACTTACCCTTGGTGATCGGGATCGCGTAGTCGAAGCGCAGCGGACCGAACGGCGACGCCCAGATCAGGCCGACACCAACCGAGGTGCGGACGAGGTTGGTGTCGTCGTAGTTCAGACCCGAGCAGGTGCCGATCGTGGTCTGGCTCGCAGGGATACAGCCGGGCGTGTTGACTTCGCCGGTGACCGACCACGACGTCGGGCCCTTGTAGTCGAACAGCGAACCGGCGTCGGCATAGACGGCGCCCTTGAGCCCGACTTCCTTCGGCAGGAACCAGAACGGCATCTGCAACTCGACCGACGCGCCCCAGTAGTTGGTGCCGCCGAGGGCGTCGCCGCCGTAGCCGTACAGCGCATACTGGCCGATGTCGCGCGGACCGATACCGTTCGGAGCAAAGCCGCGAACCAGGTTCGAACCCATCTGGAAGTGGTCGAGCATCCGCAGCTGGTTGCCGCCATAAGTGCTCAGGTTACCAGCCTGCAGGTGGATCAAGCCGACCAAGTCCGACACCAGCGAGGTGTAGTACTTGGCGTCGAACGCGGTCTTGATGAACTTCACGTCGCCGCCGACACCAGCGAAGTCCTGACGCAGGTCGACGAGCAGACCGTCGGTCGGGTTCTTGATGTTGTCGAGGGTGTTATAGGTCAACGTATAGCCGAGCGACGAGGTCCAGTAGGCACCGCCAGCCAGACCGATGCGGACCGGCAGCGAGGCTTCGCCGTCGCCGTAGCAACCGAGCACGCCGTAGGTGGCCTGCAGGTTATTGGCGGCGATGTACTGCGGCGTCGGGAAGAAGCCCGGGCCCGGAATGTTGTTACAATTGTTCAGGTACGACGGCAGCGTAATTTCCTGCCGGTACAGCGAGTAACGGATCTGCAGCGACAGATCTTCCCGCAGCGCGAAGCCGAGGCGCGGGCTGAAGCCGAGCGTCTTGGTCGAGTACGAGATGTAGCGGTTGGCGAGCTGTTCGCGCTGATACAGGTCGAGGCCGAGCGCCACGCGGTAGTCGAGCAGATACGGCTCGACGAACGACAGCGAGTAGCCCCGGGCGTACTGACCGTACTGCACCGACGCCTTGGCGAAGATGCCGCGGCCGAGGAAGTTGCGTTCCGAGACCGAGACTTCGCCCAGCGCACCGTCGCTGGTCGAGTAACCACCCGAAACCGAGAAGTCGCCGGTCGACTTTTCTTCGAGGTTGACCACCAGGATGACCCGGTCGCTCGAAGAGCCCGGCTCGGTGGTGATCTTCACGGTCTTGAAGAAGTCGAGGTTCTTCAGGCGGCGCTCGGCGCGATCAACCAGCGCACGGTTGTAGGCATCGCCTTCGGAGATATCGAACTCACGACGGATCACGTAATCGCGGGTCCGGGTGTTGCCGACGACGTTGATGCGCTCGATGTAGACGCGCGGCCCCTCTTCGATCGAGAACACGATCGAAACGGTATGCTCGTCGAAATTGCGGTCACCGCGCGGACGCACGGTCGCGAACGCGTAGCCGCGACGCGACAGCTCGATCTGCATCTCTTCGACCGACTTCTCCAACGCCTCGGCGTTGTAGAGCGAGCCGACATTGACGCGCGAGAAGCTGCGCATCGAGTTTCCGTCGAGGGTCGGAATGGCGGATTCGAAGGTCACCGAACCGACGCGGTACTGCTGGCCTTCCTCGATCTTGAAGGTGACCAGGAAGCCCTTTCGCTCCGGATCGTATTCGGTCAGCGCGGCCACCACCTGCACATCGGCGAAGCCGTGCTTCAGGTAGAAGCGGCGTATCAGGTCGCGATCTGCCTCGACCCGGTCCGGATCGTACACGTCACCGTTGCCGAGGAAGCTGAGCAGGTTGCTCTCGCGGGTCTTGATCACGTCCTTCAGACGATAGGACGAATAGGCCTTGTTGCCGACGAACTCGATCGACTTCACACCGGTCTTCGGACCTTCGGTGATCACGAACACCAGGTCGACGCGGTTGTTCGGCTGTTCAATGATCTGCGGGTCGACGCGGACGTCGTAGCGGCCAGAGCGGCGATAGATCTCGGCGATCCGCAGCGCGTCGCCCTGCACCATCGGGCGGGACAGCGTGCCGCGAGGCTTCGACTGAATTTCAGCCGAGAGCTGCTCGTCCTTGATCTTCTTATTGCCCTCGAATGCGAGGCGACCGATCACCGGGTTTTCGACGACGCTGACGACCAGCCGCCCGCCCGCCTGATTGATGCGAACGTCCTGGAACAAACCAGTCTCGATCAGCGCCTTGAGGCCATCATCGATCGAGCCTTGGTCGAGCCGCCCGCCCGGACCCGGCTTGAAATAGGAGCGAATGGTCTCAGCCTCGACCCGCCGGTTGCCCTCGACCGCGATCGACGAAGCGGATTGGGCGGCGGCAGGAGACGCCATCACCACCCCGACCGCCGTCGTGGCGACCGGTACGGCGAAAAACACCAGGGCGGCACCGACTACCCCCCGCAACACTCGCATTCCAACTTTCATGCGCAACGCGCCCTTGTCATTCCGATGCCGGCACAGAATCCCCGCACCGACAGAATCCCCAGGTTGCCTCGCTTGTAGACAATTTTGCCGCCCCGGCAAACGTCCTTTAGCGCTGCGATTTCAATTTCATTCCAACACGTTGCCCATCCGCCACGTTTGACAAATGGGAGACTCACGACGACGCCAGATGCAGGATGTCGTTGTAGGTCGCAAACATCATCAACATCAGCACCAAGGCCAGCCCGATCCGGAACCCCAGCTCCTGCGCCCGCTCCGACAGCGGCCGGCCGCGCGCGGCTTCGATTCCATAGAACAAGAGGTGCCCGCCATCCAGCAACGGAACCGGGAACAGGTTCAACAGGCCGATCGAGATCGACAGCACCGCTGCCAGATGCAGCAGCGGGGTAAAGCCGATTGTGGCCACCTGCCCTGAGACTTGGGCAATGCGCAGCGGGCCGCCGAGCTGGTCAGCCGCTTCCCGGCCAGTGAAAATACCGCCGATATAGGAGAACGTCCGGTCGACGACGAACCACGTCTCCTTAATCCCCATCCAGAACGCCACCGCCGGATTAACTTGCTCGGTGGTCACCTCGCCTGCCGCGGTCGAGCGGCTGATGCCCAGAATGCCGAGCCGCTGGACGTTGCCGAAGCGGTCCTTGATCTCCTTGAGCTGGGGCGTCGCCACCAGATCGACGGTCGAATCGCCGCGCTTAACGGTAAATTTGAGCTGGTTACCGGCTTCGGCGCCGACGAAACGCTGCATCTCAAGGAAGTTGCTGATCGCACTGCCGTTGATCGACGTCACCACGTCGCCCGGCTTAAAGCCCGCCGCCTCGGCGGCGCTGCCGGGCTGAACCCCGTCGACACGCGCGGAGGTATTCGGCACTCCGAACACGCTGAACAGGAAGGTGAACAGCACCACCGCCAGGATGAAATTGGCCAATGGGCCGGCGACCACGATCGCCGCGCGCGGACCCACCGGCTTGTGGTGGAAACTGACCGCCCGCTCGGACGCCGACATCTGCGACAACGCGTCGCCGGATGGCGTGCTGGCCTCGCTGTCGTCACCGAAGAACTTGACGTAGCCGCCGAGCGGCACGGCCGACAGCTTCCAGCGGGTGCCGTAGCGGTCGTTAAAGCCGACGATCTCCGGACCGAAGCCTATCGAGAAGGTCAGGACCTTGACGCCGTTCCAGCGCGCCACCAGGAAATGGCCGAGTTCGTGGAAGAACACCACGATGGTCAGCACAAACAGGAAGGGCACCACATACCCCACCAGTCCGTGGCTCAACGTGTGGAAACTATTCAGAAAAAGATCGGCCATCCCATTCCCTTCGAGCAGAACCGACGGCCCTGTTCCCTATCCCCTCTAGGATGCCTTTGCGGCAATTTGAGGCAATAGGGTGGCAGCGAGGTTTCGCGCCTGTTGGTCGAGAGCGATGGCGTCGTCGGCGGAGCCGAGCGGCGCCTGGTTGCCGGCACGGACCCAGCTGTTGAGCGTATCTTCGACCAACCGCGCGATCGCCCCGAACCGGATCTTCTGCGCGATGAACGCCGCGACCGCCACCTCATTGGCGGCATTATACACGGTCGTGGCACCATTGCCGGTACGGAGCGCATCGTAGGCCAGCCGCAAACCGGGAAAACGCGTGAAATCAGGCGCTTCGAAGGTCAATTGACCAATCTTGGCGAGGTCGAGCTTGGCCGCACGTCCGGTAATACGATCCGGGAAGCCGAGACAATGCGCGATCGGAATCCGCATATCGGGGGCGCCGAGCTGGGCGACCACCGAGCGATCGGCGAACTCGACCAGGCCGTGGACGATCGACTGGGGATGCACCAGCACGTCAATCTCGTCGGGCGACAGCGCGAACAGGTACGAGGCTTCGATCACCTCGAGGCCCTTGTTCATCATCGACGCCGAGTCGATGGTGATCTTCTGCCCCATGCTCCAGTTCGGATGCTTCAGGGCCTGCGCCAGGGTGGCCTGCTCGATGTCGGCGGCAGCCCAGGTGCGGAACGGACCGCCCGAGGCCGTGATGATGACCCGGGTCAGTTCATGGCGGTTGCCGGAAGCCAGCGCCTGAAACAGCGCGTTGTGCTCCGAATCCGCCGGAAGAATCTGCGCCCCGGCAGCAGTCGCCCGGCTCATGAAGAAGTCGCCGGCACACACCAGGCACTCTTTGTTGGCGAGCGCCACGGTGGTGCCGCGGTCGACCGCAGCCAGCGCCGGCTTCAGACCGGCCGCCCCCGAAATGGCGGCCATCACCCAATCGGCCGGCCGGGCCGCCGCTTCGATCACCGCGCTCTCGCCCGCGCCACAGGCGACGTCGGTCCCGGCGAGCGCCGCGCGCAATTCGCCGAGTCGGGCCGGATCGGCGACGGCGACGAAGCGGGCGTTGAACTCCTTGGCGAGTTTGGCAAGGCCGGCCACGTTGGCGTTGCCGGTCAGCGCCTCGACCCGGTAGCGCTCGGGCTCGGCACGGATCAAATCCATCGTGCTGTCGCCGATCGAACCGGTGGCGCCGAGCACACTGACAGTGCGGACGCCGCTATGGGCACGCTCGGCGTTTTTCAAAGGAACAGGGCTCATTGCATCACCACACCATCAATCCGCGGCCAATACCATCCAGCGGTCCGCGCGTCAGCCCGATCAATACCGCCACCACGACCGCCGCCACATAGCCATCAAGCCGATCCATCAACCCGCCGTGGCCGGGAATGATGTGGCTGGAGTCCTTTACGCCGAACCGGCGCTTGACCGCGGATTCGAACAGATCACCGAGCTGAGAAACAGTTGAAAGGATCGCTGCAAGCACCAGCAGCGGCAGCATTTTTCCAACGCCCAACAGGGCAAAACCAGCCGCGATCACCAGGCTCAGCACGAAGCCGCCGATTGCGCCCGCCCAGGTCTTTTTGGGGCTGACCCGCGGCCACAGCTTCGGCCCGCCGATCCCGCGACCGGCGAAATAGCCGCCGATATCGGTGACCCAGACGATCAAGAGAATCAGCATCAAGGCGGCGAAGCCGTAGTCCGGATCGGCGCGGATCAGGATCGAGGCGACCAGGGCAGCCGCGGCGTAGCCCAATCCGGACGTCGCCCAACGGCGCTGCCCGCCGCCGAGCAGCGCCAGAACGGCAAGCGCGATGACGATCGCGGCAGCAGCCAGCCACGGCACACCAGCACCCAGCGCTGCACCGCAGACGACCAGACCGAGTCCGCCGACCCCGATGATCGGCCAGTCACGGCCGAGGCCGACGATGCTCAGCCATTCCAGCAGCAGGCCGACCGCCACGGCGGTCGCGAGCACCGCCCAGGGCCAGCCGCCGAGATAAGCGATCGCGATCGCGCCTGGCGCCAGCACCAGCGCAGCCGCAATTCGCAAAATCAGATTCCGGGACCCCTGCTCGGCCGCCGGTGCCGGCGCCGCCTTGTCCTGGCTCACGCGTGTCACGATCCTGTCTTGGCGGCCAACCCGCCGAACCGGCGCTCGCGCCGCGAATATTCGGCGATCGCGCCTTCCAGCGCGGCCTTGTCGAAATCCGGCCAGTGAATGGGCACGAATACCAATTCACTGTACGCCGCCTGCCACATCAGGAAATTCGACAATCGTTGTTCTCCGCTGGTGCGGATGATCAGGTCGGGATCGGGAATGTCGGGGGCATCGAGATAGCGACCGAGCGTCTCGATATCGATCGTCGCCGGGTCGCGCTTGCCCTCGGCGACTTCGCGCGCCAGGCGCTGCGCCGCATTGGCGATCTCCTGGCGGGAGCCGTAGTTGAACGCCACCACCAGATTGAGCTTGGTGTTGTTGCGGGTCAACTCCTGCGCCTCGTCGAGCATCGCGCACAGGTCGCGGTCGAGCCGGTCGCGCTCGCCGATCACCCGGATGCGGACGCCGTCGCGGTGAAGGGATGCGAGATCGTTGCGGATGAAGCGGCGCAGCAGCCCGAACAGGTCGACGATTTCAGTCGCCGGGCGCGCCCAGTTTTCCGAGCTGAACGAGAAGATGGTCAGATACTGGATGCCGAGTTCGCTGGACGCGCGGACCACGCGGCGGAGCGCTTCGACGCCGCGGCGATGGCCTTCGGCACGGGGTAGCCCGCGAGCGGCGGCCCAGCGGCCGTTGCCGTCCATGATAATCGCCACGTGCGCGGGCGCGCTCGGTGGGTCGGACGGATCAGGCAGAGGCGCGGCAGCTTTCGACATAGCTCATTCCCGAAGCGTCATCCCGCGAGAAGGTCACCGGCTCGCTGCCAGAAATTATTCGAGATCAGTAAGTTATAGTCGCCACAACGACAAGGCCCGAGATGTGCCCCCGGCCGCTGACCGGCCGGGTCCGAAAACGACGGCGATCCGTTCGGCCGGATCACCGCCGGGACGCGACCGGCGACCGCGTCCCGCACATACGGCCTAAAGGTTAGACCGTAAGGATTTCCTTTTCCTTGTTCGCGAGCAACTGATCGATCTCCGCGATCGCCGCGTCGGTGGCCTTTTGGACCTCCTGGTCGAGCCGCTTCTGATCGTCCTCGGAGATCTCGTGGGCCTTCTCCAGCTTCTTGATGGTGTCGAGGCCGTCGCGGCGGACATGGCGAACCGCGACACGGGCTGCTTCGGCGTATTTGTGCGCGACCTTGACCAGCTCCTTGCGGCGCTCCTCGTTGAGCTCGGGGATCCGCAACCGGATCACCTGCCCTTCAGTCGCCGGCGACAGGCCGAGGTTCGAATCGACGATCCCCTTCTCGACCGCCTTGACCATCGACTTGTCCCAGACCTGCACCGAGATCAGTCGCGGCTCCGGCACCGACACGGTGGCGACCTGGTTCAGCGGCATGTGGCTGCCATAGGCATCGACCTGAACCGGCTCGAGCATCGAGGCCGAGGCACGGCCCGTACGCAGACCGCCGAGCTCGTGCTTCAGGGACTGCGCGGCGCCCTGCATCCGCCGCTTCAATTCGTTGACATCGAACTTGTCGGACATACCCGCCTCTCTGGTTTCTCGAATCTCAAATCAACATCGCCGCGCGATGCGCGCGCGACCGCCTGTCAGCCCGCCACCACAGTGGCCCGTCCCGCGCCGCTCAGCACTGCGCCGATCGAACCGGGCTCGGCGATCGAGAACACGATGATAGGCAGCGAGGTTTCACGGGCAAGCGCGAAAGCCGTCGCATCCATCACCTTGTAGCCGCCGGCGAGCGCTTCGGAATGCGTGAGTTTCTCGAACCGCTTCGCATTCGGATCGAGTTTCGGATCGGCACTGTAAACGCCGTCCACATTCGTCGCCTTGAGCACCGCGCCGGCGCCGATTTCGGCAGCACGAAGCACAGCGGCAGTATCAGTGGTGAAATACGGATTGCCGGTGCCGGCGGCGAGCAGCGCAATGCCGCCTTCGCGCAGCGTCTGCTCGGCAGCGGCGCGCGTATAGAGCTCGCAGACTTCCGGCATCATCAGCGCAGCCAGCGTACGCGCCTTCTGGCCATGGCGCTGCAGCGCTTCGGCGAGCGCCAGGCAGTTCATCACGGTGGCCAGCATGCCCATGGTGTCGCCGGTGGTCCGGGACACGCCGCGGGCGGAAACTTCGACGCCGCGGAAGATATTGCCGCCGCCGATCACGACGGCGATTTCGATACCGAGGCTGCGTGCGGCAATCAGTTCGCCGGCGACCCGATCGATGGTGGCCTGATCGATACCGTAGTCCTGGGGACCGGCGAAGTACTCGCCCGACAGCTTGACCAGCACACGACGATAGATTGGCTCAGCCATGTTGCGGTCGCTCCCTTGAAGACTGGCTCCCGGCCCGAAGGCCGGGAGGATTTCGCGTAAACCGCGATTACTTCTGGCCGGAAGCGGCGGCGACTTCGGCGGCGAAGTCGCTGGTCTGCTTCTCGATGCCTTCGCCGAGCGCGTAGCGCACGAAACCGACGATCTTGATCGGAGCGCCGACCTTGCCTTCGGCTTCCTTGACAGCCTGGGCGACCGACTTGCCCTTCTCGTCGTGGATGTAGGCCTGCTCGAGCAGGCAGACTTCCTTGTAGTAGGTCTTCAGGCCGTTCTCGACGATCTTCTCGATCATGTTCTCCGGCTTGCCCTGCTGACGATACTTGTCGGCCATCACCTCGCGCTCGCGCTGCACGACAGCCGGATCGAGGCTGGTCGGATCGAGCGCCTGCGGGTTGGCGGCGGCGACGTGCATCGCGAGTTGGCGACCGAGCACGGCGAGTTCGTCGGCCTTACCGGCAGATTCGAGCGCGACGATCACGCCCATCTTGCCGGCGCCGTCGATCACCGCATTGTGGATGTAGCTGGCGACCACGCCCTGCGACACGCTCAGCGCGGCGGCGCGGCGCAGCGTCATGTTTTCGCCGATGGTGGCGATCGCATCCGCAATCGCGCCTGCAACGGTGGTCGAACCAACCGGAGCCGCGTTGATCGCGTCGAGGTCCGCGCCAACCTTGAGCGCGACCTGGGCGATCATCTTCACCAGGCCCTGGAACTGCTCGTTGCGCGCGACGAAGTCGGTCTCGGAGTTGACCTCGATGACAACGCCCTTGGTGCCGTCGGTGAGCGCACCGATCAGACCTTCCGCGGCGACGCGACCGGCCTTCTTGGCGGCCTTCGACAGGCCCTTCTTGCGCAGCCAGTCGATCGCGGCGTCGATGTTGCCATCGGTCTCGGCGAGCGCCTGCTTGCAATCCATCATGCCGACGCCGGTGGTCTCGCGCAGCTCCTTGACCATTGCTGCAGTAATCGTTGCCATCGCTAATAAGCCCTCTGCCTGTGAGTGCGACCGCGCAGCCGAAGCCCGCGGTTCGCAATCAGGAACACATCTCAGATTTTGACGACGGAACGATGCGGCCGGATTCCGGCCGCATCTCCCCGTATTACTCCGCCTCGGCGGTCAGCGACTTGGCCTGCGCCACCCAGGCATCGGCCCGGCTCGGCAGACCGAGCTCTTCGCCGATCTGATGCGCGGTGGCCTGGTCGAGCTCGGCGAGCTGCCAGAAGTGGAAGATGCCGAGGTCGTTGAACTTCTTCTCGATCGCGCCGGACACGCCCGGCAGCTTCTTGAGGTCGTCCGGAGTGCCGCGCGGGCCCGGCAGACCCTGGAAGGTGGTCGCCTGCGCCGCCGGCAGATCCTCACGCAGCGGCTGCGTCGCAGCACCGATGTCGATGCCGACGTCGCCCTGCGCACGCGAGATGCCGTCGATCACCGCACGGGCGACCAGATCGCAGTACAGCGCGATCGCGCGGCCGGCGTCGTCGTTGCCCGGCACCAGATAGGTGATGCCCTTCGGATCGCAATTGGTATCGACGATCGCGGCGACCGGGATGCCGAGACGCTGGGCTTCCTGGATTGCGATGTCTTCCTTGTTGGTATCGATCACGAAGATCAGATCCGGCAGGCCGCCCATGTCCTTGATGCCGCCGAGCGAGCGATTGAGCTTGTCGCGCTCGCGCTGCAGCTCCAGACGCTCCTTCTTGGTGTAGGCATTGGCGTCGGCCGAGCTCAGCACGTCTTCGAGGTGACGCAGACGGCGGATCGAACCCGAGATCGTCTTCCAGTTGGTCAGCGTGCCGCCGAGCCAGCGCGAGTTGACGAAGTACTGCGCCGAGCGCTTGGCTGCATCGGCAACGGCATCCTGAGCCTGGCGCTTGGTGCCGACGAACAGCACGCGGCCACCCTTGGCGACGGTGTCGCTGATCGCCTGCAGCGCACGATGCAGCAACGGCACGGTCTGGGTCAGGTCGACGATGTGGATGTTGTTGCGGACGCCGAAAATGTAGTCCGCCATCTTCGGATTCCAGCGATGCGACTGGTGACCGAAATGCACGCCAGCTTCGAGCAGCTGACGCATAGAGAATTCAGGAAGCGACATTGTATCTTCTCCGGTTGGTTCCTCCGGAAACGTGTGGGCAACCGTGCCAGACGAGGGACGAATCCGTTCGCGGCCCGGTGCCACCGGACGGCCTTGTGAGCCATGTTTCCGTGTGAGATGGCGCGCCTTATAGCGGGATTCCCCGATAACGCAAGGCGGAGCGGCCGAGATCGCTCCTGAAGGCGGCGGACCGCGTATGCCGCGATCCGCCAATTTTACCTGCCCTCACCGTTCTCAGCACTCCTTTGCGCCGGGCGGACAGCGTTTGGCGGGTCCCTGCGGCCGCGGCGGCGGGGCGGCCCTTGGCGGCGCCGGCGGCCGCGGCGGAGCTACATGGGGCGGCGGAGGTGCCGCGCGAACCGGAGCCGGCGGCGGCGCCATCCGCGGCGCCGCATGTTGAGGCGGTGGCGGCGGAGCAACCCGGGGAGCCACATGCATCGGCGGTGGGACCGGACGAGACACCGTCGGCGGCGCCGGGCGCTGGATCCGTGGAGCCGCAGGCGGCGGACGGCGGTCAACGGCTGCCGCAGGCGGCGGCCCCGCCGGTCTGGCGGGCGCCGTCACCGGCGGGGTCGGCCGCAACCTGGCGGTGGGAGCCTGCTGCTGAGGGCGAACAGCTTCGGGCCGAACGGCCGGGCCTCCGCCGGCCGGCGGCGTGCCTGCGAGCGGCTTCGGCGCCGATCCGGCCGATGGCGCGACGGTCCCGTTTCGGGCCGCAGCCGGGCCGCCCGGGCCGAGCGCTGGCCGACCAGGAGGTTGCGGCTGAGCAACAGACGGAATCCCAGGGCGAGCAGCGACACCCGGTGCAGGCGGCAATCCCTTGGTTCCAGGGACCGGCAGCCCCTGGACGGCGGGTGCAGCGCCGGCGGGCGCGGTTGGCGCCGGCCTGCCCTGCCCCGCTGGGGCCGCGACGGCTGGTCCGGTCGGTTGGCTCGGCGACGATCCAGGAGCCGGCGTCGGCGCGGAGACCGGAGCGGTCGTAGTCGGAGCCTGTGTCGGCGCGGCTGCGGGCTGCGCCAGCCGCGGGCCCTGCAGCTGAACGCCCGGACGTTGCGCAAACCCGCCGGGCGGCGTCGTGGCAATCGACGCGCTTTGCGGCACCGGTGCCTTACCCTGCTGGATCAGCGTGGCGCGATGCAGCGCGGCGGCCGGCAGCGCCGCGCCGAGTACTGCGCCTGACGCGACCGCCGCCGCGGTGACTGCCGGCGCAGGCGCGCCAGGGGTCGCAACCGCAGGCCCAGTCACCGGCGGGCTCACCACCGGCGCGGCCGGGTTGGCGGGAGCGGCCGACGGCTGGTTGATCACCTGATTGATCACGGTGGTGTTGTGGATGTTGGCGAAGATGATGTTGTTCGGCGGCGGCTGCACATAGACCGGCGGCCGGACATAGGCCGGAATCGGCACGAACAACGGCCGCGGCAGATAGAACAGGCCGATCGGCGGCGGCGGTGGCGGCAGCACCACAAAGTCCGGCGGCGGTGGCGGCAGGAAGAACACCGGCGGCGGTGGCGGCGGCGCGAAGTCGAACACCGGATCGCTGAACATCAGCACCGGACGGTCGACATAGACGATCTCGTCGGGCGGCGGCGGCGGCACGTCATAGTCGATCACCGTGAAGCTCGGTGGCGGCTCCAGTGCAGCGGCGAGGATCTCCAGCCGGCGCCGGGCGTCCGCCGCGTGCGGACCGCGCGGATAGCGGCGCAGATATGACCAGTAGGCATCCGGCGTATCGACGCGATACGTCCGCCGCCAAGTAATCGCCTCGCGCCGTGCGGCGACGATCGCCCTCACCCGCTTGGCCAGAGGATCGTTCGGATAGACCGCAAGAAAGTCTTCGTAAGCCTGCAGCGTGTCGCGATCGAGCGCCGCCGCATACGCTTCGGCGGCACCCATGTCGCGGATCGGCTTGCTACGCAGCGCCTGATCCGGCGCCGGCAGCGGCGGTGCATCGGGCGCGCGATCGAAGAACATGAAGTTCGACTCCACGCTCTGCGTATCCCACGGCACCTGCGCGCCCTTGGTGGTTTCATTGACGCGCAGCCGCACCCGATCGAACAGCTGCGGCAGCGTGAGCCCGCCGGTGCGGACCATCTCGGCCAACGCCTGCGCATAGACGCCGTAGGCGCCGCGCTCCTCCGGCGCCACGGTGCCGGGCGCGGCGTTGAAGGCGATCAGCATCTTCGGGTTCGGCTCGACCATGGCAAGACCCGAGGCGACCGATCCGCCGGGCACGAACGGCTGCTCGCGCGCCAGATCGAGCACCACGACACTGGTCTTCAGCGGCAGCGCCGCGAGCTGGCGTAGATAGTCGCTGATACGCAGGCCTTCGGTCGGAATCTCCGTGTCGCGCGACAGCCGCGAGTCGACAGGGATGAAGTAGTTCTCGCCGGCGTACTGCACGCCGTAGCCGGCCAGATACACCGCCGCGACGGTGTCGGGACCAGAGTCCTCGGCCTTCTTCACAAAGTCGCGAAAGGCGCCGCGCAGCGTGTCGCCGTCGAGGTCGCGGGCACCGCTGACGTCGAAGCCTGCCGCCTGCAAGGTTTGCGCGATCAGGCCGCCATCATTGGCGGCGGTCGAGAGAGGCGCCTTGGCATAGGCACCATTGCCGATCACCAGCGCGATGCGCTTTTCCTGCTGCTGTGCAGCCGCAGGACCAACCGGCCCGGCGATCAGAACAACGAGGACGGTGGAGACGACCGAGAAAAGATGATTGAGACGCATGGCCGGGACCCGTTGCAAGGGCGCAGCCGGAACCGGCGCAGCGCCGCGGATCGCATTTCAGCGCGTCCCAATCTGAATGGCGATTGAACAAGCCGCGAGCGGTTCGCGGACAAATACCGCCCTCGCCGTCCGTATTCCGTGGCGCGAGAACAAGGCCGTGGTCACAGCGTTTCGACGTGCTCGACGCCCGTCACCGCCTTGATCGCACCGGCAATTTGCGGCGACACGTGGTAGCGCCCGGGAATATCGAACTCGACCTCGGTCTGCGGATCAAGCCGCAGCACCAGCGCAATGTTGCCGCCCGCCACCTTGGTCTCGGGCGGCTGCAGCCGCTTGACGACCGAGTCGAGGAACTTGGTGTCGCGGAGGAAGATGCGCAGGCCCTTCTGAGTCTTCGCCGCCGCGGCGTCGAGCGGCTCGGCATGCAGCACGCGGGCGCGAACGTCCTCGCCCTGGAGTTCGGCGCCGAGCTGCATCAGCACCGCGGCGCCAGGCTCCAGCACCTCGCGATATTGCGCCAGACCTTCGGAGAACAGCACCGCCTCGAAATGCCCGGTCGGATCCGACAGGCCGATGATGCCCATCTTGTTGCCGGTCTTGGTGCGCCGCTCCATCCGCGACACCACTGTGGCGGCGACCTTGCCGGCGGTGGCGCCGGATTTCACCGCCTTGCAGAATTCCGCCCAGGACTGCACCCGCAGCCGCTTCAAGGCGGTGGCGTAGTCGTCGAGCGGATGGCCTGACAGGAAGAAGCCGATCGCATCGTATTCGCGGCGCAGGCGTTCCGCCGGCAGCCACGGCTCGAGCTGCGGCAGGATGATCGATGGCGCGTCCGCCAGACCGCCGAACATGTCGTTCTGGCCGCTGGTCGCGGCTTCATGATTGCGCTGGCAGGCCGCGACGATCGCATCGGCGCCGCCGAACACACGGGCGCGGTTGGAATCGAGGCAATCGAACGCACCGGCGGCAGCAAGACATTCGATGACGCGCTTGTTGATGGCGCGCGGATTGACCCGCGCGGAGAAGTCCGCGAGCGAGGTGAACGGCCGATCGCCCCGCGCCTCGACGATCTGCTGCACCGCCTGCATGCCGACGCCCTTCAGGCCGGCGAGCGCGTAGAAAATCGTATTCGGGCCGACCTCGAAGGTCGCACCGGAGCGATTGACCGACGGCGCCTCGACCTTGATGCCGAGCCGCTGCGCCTCGGCGCGGAATTCTGACAGCTTGTCGGTGTTGTGGATTTCCAGCGTCATCGACGCGGCGAGGAATTCCACCGGATAGTGCGCCTTCATATAGGCGGTGTGGTACGATACCAGCGCATAGGCGGCCGCGTGGCTCTTGTTGAAGCCGTAGTCGGCGAACTTCGCCAAAAGGTCGAAGATGGTATCGGCCGCGTCCTTGGCGACGCCGTTCTTCACCGCGCCTTCGACAAAAATCGCGCGCTGCTTGTCCATCTCGGCGCGGATCTTCTTACCCATCGCGCGGCGCAGCAGGTCGGCGTCGCCGAGCGAGTAGCCAGCCATCACCTGCGCGATCTGCATCACCTGTTCCTGGTAGATGATGACGCCGAACGTCTCCTTCAGGATCGGCTCCAGCATCGGATGCAGATATTCGGGCTCCTCGTCGCCGTGTTTGCGGGCGCAGTAGGTCGGGATGTTCGCCATCGGGCCCGGCCGATACAGCGCCACCAGCGCGATGATGTCTTCGAACCGGTCGGGGCGCATGTCGATCAGCGCCCGCCGCATGCCCGCGCTTTCCACCTGGAACACGCCGACGACATCGCCGCGGGCCAGCATCTGATAACTCGGCGCGTCGTCGATCGGCAGCGTGTGCAGGTCGACATGGATATCGCGCTGCTTGAGCAGCTTCACCGCGACGTCGAGCGTCGTCAGCGTCTTCAGGCCGAGGAAGTCGAACTTCACCAGACCCGCCGGTTCGACCCATTTCATGTTGAACTGGGTCACCGGCATGTCGGATTTCGGATCGCGATACAGCGGCACCAGGTCGCTGAGCGGGCGATCGCCGATCACGATGCCGGCCGCGTGGGTCGAGGCGTGGCGGGTCAGGCCTTCGAGCTTCTGCGCGATATCGAACGCGCGCGCCACGATCGGGTCTTCGTCGCGCGCCGCCTGCAGCTTCGGCTCGCCTTCGATCGCCTGCTTCAGGGTGATCGGCGCCGCCGGATTCTGCGGCACCAGCTTGGTCAGCTTGTCGACCTGGCCGTATGGCATCTGCAGCACGCGGCCGACGTCGCGCAGCACGCCGCGCGCCTGCAGCGTACCGAAGGTGATGATCTGCGCCACCTGATCGCGGCCATAGCGATGCTGCACATACTCGATTACTTCGCCGCGGCGATCCTGGCAGAAGTCGATATCGAAGTCCGGCATCGACACGCGTTCCGGATTGAGGAAGCGCTCGAACAGCAGGCCGAACCGGATCGGATCGAGGTCGGTAATCGTCAGCGAATACGCCACCAGCGAGCCGGCGCCCGAACCACGGCCCGGACCGACCGGAATGCCATGGGCCTTGGCCCATTTGATGAAGTCCGACACGATCAGGAAGTAGCCCGCGTATTTCATGCGGGTGATGACGTCGAGCTCGAAGGCGAGCCGCTTGTTGTAGTCCTCCTCTGTCGTCCCCGGCGACAGGCCGTGAACGCTGAGCCGCTTGGCGAGGCCCTGCTCGGCCTGGCGGCGCAGCTCGGCCGCTTCGGCGGCGGCTGCTTCCGCCGCGTCGCTGACGCTGGCGCCGACGGTGAACAGCGGCAGGATCGGCTTGCGGGTCAGCGGCCGGTAGGCGCAGCGCTGTGCGATCTCCACCGTCGATGCCAGGGCCTCGGGGAGGTCGGCGAACAGCACCGCCATCTCGGCGCGGGTCTTGAACCGGTGATCGGGCGTGAACTGAATGCGATCGGTTTCGGCGATCAGCTTGCCGGATGCGATACACAACAGCGCGTCGTGTGCTTCGTAGTCCTCGGTGCTGGCGAAATGCGGCTCGTTGGTCGCGACCAGCGGCAGGCCCTTGTCATAGGCAAGATCGATCAGCCCGCCTTCGGCACGGCGCTCGGCCTCGGTGCCATGACGCTGCAGCTCGACATAGAGCCGATCGCCGAATGCCTGCTGCAGCCGCTCGCAGCGCTGCGCGGCGAGCGCCGGATCGGTCAACATTGCCAGCGAAATCGGCCCATCCGGCCCGCCGGTCAGCGCAATCACGCCGTCGGTTTCGCCTTCGAGCCACTCCAGCTTGACGTGCGGCACCTGGTTGACCGGCGTTTCCAGGAACGCCCGCGAGTTCAGCCGCATCAGGCTGCGATAGCCCTGCTCGCGCGCCGCCAGCAGCACGATCCGCGCCGGGGTCGCCAGCGCACCGTGGCGGGAGTTCGGATCCTGGTCGCCGAAGTCGATACCGAGTTCGAGCCCGACGATCGGCTGGATGCCGTAGCCCGACAGCTTGTCGGAGAATTCCAGCCCGCCGAACATGTTGTCGGTGTCGGTAAGGGCCAGCGCCGGCTGGCGGTCGGCCTTCGCCAACTCCGCAAGCTTGGCGATCTTCATCGAGCCTTTCAGCAGCGAATAGGCCGAGTGGACGTGCAGATGGACGAATCCGGCGTTGCTCATCGGCGCGGCGGCTCTTCAGACAAACGTGCGGGTTGGGACGAGTGGTTTGCGGAACCGGTCGCCGTGACGGCACCGACTCGGAAGCCCAATGGTGGGCTCCCTCCCCCTTCACCGCAAGCATCGGCGGGGATCTTATCCCCGCTATGCCGAAGCGGTCGCAACGCAGCCAACGATCAGGCCTGCGCCAGCACCTGAGCCCACACCGCCACCATGCCGATGAACAGTGCAATCGACGTCAGCGCCGCAGCTTCTTGGATGAAGATCTTCAACATCGTCCGCCTCCCTGACCTTGTGAACATAACAAGAACAATGTTCTCATTTCGTTCTAGAGTCAAGCAAGCGGCCGGCGCAGCAACCTGGACCGTTAACGAGACGTTACTATCCCCGAAATTCACCGGCGCGGCTCGCATTGACGGTCATTCGGGATTGGCGCACGGATCGAAGGCGCGCGGCTTGTGAAACCGCGCGCCGCAGCTAGCGGAGACGACGATGCGAATGGGAGCGATGGTGCTGCTGGCCGGGTTGGCGCTGCCAGGAGCGGCTGCGGCGCAGCCTTACGACAACTATCCGGTCTGCCTGCGGGTGTACGGCCCAGTGCGCTACGACGAGTGCCGCTACACCTCGATCGAGCAGTGCCGGCCCGCCGCCTCGGGCATCGCCGCCCAATGTCTCACCAATCCATGGTATCAGCCGCTGGCGGGGCCGGCCTCGCGCCGGGCCCGGCGGCATTGAGCCGGCGCATGTGCGCCGACCCTGCGCCGTCATAGATTTCTGTCACACTCTCGGATGCGCCGAGTCGCTGCCACCGCGACCGGCTGCTCAACAAGGATCCGAACGAAGATGCGCAAGCTGCTCCTGATCGCGATGCTCGCCGGCCTCGGCCTGACCACCACCGCCGAGGCGCGGGATTATCCGGTCTGCCTGCGGGTGTATCAGAGCTATCACGACTGGTACGACGAGTGCAGCTACGACACCATGGCGCAGTGCCGGATGTCGGCCTCGGGCCGCAGCGCCGATTGCATGACCAACCCGTGGTACACCGCGCCGCAGCAGCAGCCGACCAAGAAGAAGCGCAAGCATCGCCGCCAGCAGTGAGACGAGTGCGAAGGCCCCGAGGCGCCTTCATTCCGGGGCGCGCGCAAGCGCGAACCCGGAATCCCGAGATGTTCCGCGTTGACGCCCTTCACCCTGCACCGCGGGATTCCGGGTTCGCTTGCTGACGCGAGCGCCCCGGAATGACGGCTGAGGCAATCATGGCCGGGCCGCAATGACCTGCTGAAGCCGAGCCGTCCTATTCCAGCTCGACCACCACGCCGTCCTGCAGCGAGACGCGGCGGTCCATGCGGGCGGCGAGCTCCATGTTATGGGTGGCGATCAGCATCGCCACCTGGGTCGCTTTGACCAGCTGCATCAGCGCGTTGAACACATAATCGGCGGTGTGCGGATCGAGATTGCCGGTCGGCTCGTCGGCGAACAGCACGCGGGGCGCGTTGGCAACCGCGCGGGCGATCGCGACGCGCTGCTGCTCGCCGCCTGACAGCTCCGAGGGCCGATGGGTGATGCGGTCGGCGAGCCCCAGATAGGACAGGATTTCCTTGGAGCGGCTGATCGTCTCTTTGCGCTTCAGGCCGCGGATCATCTGCGGCAGCATCACGTTTTCCAGCGCGGTGAATTCCGGCAGCAGCCGGTGCGACTGGTAGACGAAGCCGATATCGGTGCGGCGGATCTGGGTGCGCTCGGCATCGGTCAGCGCCGACGTCGCCGCGCCGCTGACATAGACCTCGCCCTCATCGGGATGCTCAAGCAGCCCGGCGATGTGCAGCAGCGTCGACTTGCCCGAACCGGAGGGCGCCACCAGCGCCACCGACTGCCCCGCCCATAGCGCCAGCTTGGCACCGTCGAGGATCGTCAGCGTCGCCTCGCCTTGCGAATACTGCCGCTTGATGTCGTGAAGGTACACGACCGGGATGTCTTCGGCGCCCTGCTCCATCGTGTTTCGCCTTACTCGTAGCGCAGCGCGTCGACCGGATCGAGGCGCGCGGCGCGCCACGACGGGTACAACGTGGCGAGGAACGACAGCGTCAGCGCCATGATCACCACCGCGCTGGTCTCGGCGAAATCGATCTCAGCCGGCAGCTTCGACAGGAAATACAGCTCCGGCGAGAACAGCTCGGTGTTGGTGACCCACGACAGGAACTGCCGGATCGACTCGATGTTCATGCACACCAGCACGCCGACGAAGAACCCGGTCAGCGTGCCGACCACACCGATCGCGGCGCCGGTGATCAGGAACACCCGCATGATCGAGCCCTGGCTCGCCCCCATGGTGCGCAGGATGGCGATGTCGGCCCCCTTGTCCTTCACCAGCATGATCAGGCCGGAGATGATGTTGAGCGCCGCCACCAGCACGATCAGCGTCAGGATCAGGAACATGACGTTGCGCTCGACCTGAAGCGCATTGAAGAACGTCGAGTTGCGCTGCCGCCAGTCGACCAGAAACACCGGCCGCCCGGCCGCCTCAGTCACCGCTTTGCGGAAGACGTCGATGCGGTCGGGGTTATCCGTATAGACCTCGATCGCGGTGACGTCGTTGGCCCGGTTGAAATACGCCTGCGCTTCCTTCAGCGGCATGAACACAAAGGTCGAGTCGTATTCGGACATGCCGATCTCAAACACCGCGGCGACCTTGTAAGGTTTGATCCGCGGCGTGGTGCCCATCGGCGTCACAGCGCCGCGTGGCGCCACCAGCGTGATGCTGTCGCCAGCGTGCAGCGACAGCTGATCGGCGAGCCGGCGTCCGATCGCGACGCCCTGGCTGTCGTCGAAGCCTTCCAGCGTGCCCTGCTTCAGGTGATTGGCGATCGACGACAGCCGGTTGAGATCGTCGGCGCGGATGCCGCGCACGAATACGCCCGAGGCGTTGAACGGCGACGATGCCAGCGCCTGGCCGTCGACCACGGGAGCTGCCAGCTTGATGCCCTGCACGCCGCTGAGGCGATCGGCGACGTCCTTCCAGTCGGTCAGCGGGCTTTCCAGCGGCTGCACCAACAGATGGCCATTGAGGCCGAGAATCTTGTCGAGCAGCTCTTTGCGGAAGCCGTTCATCACCGCCATGACGATGATCAGCGTCGCCACCCCGAGCATGATGCCGAGGAAGGAGAAGCCGGCGATCACCGAGATGAACCCCTCGCGCCGGCGCGCACGCAGATAGCGCCCGGAAATAAGCCACTCGAATGGCGCGAAAGGAGGAGTTCGAACTGGGTCGTTCATGGCGTGATCCATAGTCCGAATTTCACACGATTCGGGCTTTATCTGGCCGACGCCGCCCTCGCCGTTCAGGCCCGCGGTGGATAAGTGCCTATTACGTCAGTCGTGCGACCACATCGGCGAGCGCGAGATTTTCACGCGACCCGTCGCTGCGGCGCTTGAGTTCGACCTTGCCTTCGGCGAGTCCGCGCGGACCGACGTGGATCTGCCACGGAATGCCGATCAGGTCTGCGGTCGCGAACTTGGCGCCGGCGCGCTGATCGGTGTCGTCATACAGAACGTCGACGCCCTTGGCCGACAGCTCGCGATAGAGCTGGTCGCAAGCCGCGTCGGTCGCAGCGTCGCCCTGCTTCAGATTGAGGATCGTCACCCGGAACGGCGCCACCGCCTCCGGCCAGATGATGCCGTTGTCGTCATGGCAAGCTTCGATGATCGCACCGAGCAGCCGCGACACGCCGACGCCGTAGGAGCCGCCGTGGATCGGTGCATCGGTCCCGTCCGGACCGGTGACGTTCGCCTTCATCGAGTCGGAATACTTGGTGCCGAAGTAGAAGATCTGGCCGACCTCGATGCCGCGGGTGTTGAGGCGGTTCGCCTCCGGCACTTCGCTCTCGTAGCGCGCCGGCTCGTGGACGTCCTCGGTCGCCGCATAGACCGAAGTCCACTGCTTGATGATCGGGGTCAGGTCGCCGTCGTAATCGACGTTCTCGTCCGGCACCGGCAGGTTCAGCACGTCGCGGTCGATGTAGACGCCGGACTCGCCGGTCTCGGCCAGCACGATGAACTCGTGGCTGAGATCGCCGCCGATCGGGCCGGTCTCGGCGCGCATCGGAATCGCCTTCAGGCCCATCCGCGCGAAGGTGCGCAGGTAAGCCACGAACATCTTGTTGTAGGACTTGCGCGCGCCGGCTTCGTCGACGTCGAACGAGTACGCGTCCTTCATCAGGAATTCGCGGCCGCGCATCACGCCGAAACGCGGACGCTGCTCGTCGCGGAATTTCCATTGAATATGATAGAGGTTCAGCGGCAGGCTCTTGTAGGACTTGATGTAGGCCCGGAAGATCTCGGTGATCATTTCCTCGTTGGTCGGGCCGTACAGCAGTTCCCGCTTATGCCGGTCGGCGATCCGCAGCATCTCCGGACCGTAGGCATCGTAACGGCCGCTCTCGCGCCACAGGTCAGCGAGCTGCAGCGTCGGCATCAGCAGCTCGATCGCGCCGGCGCGGTTCTGCTCCTCGCGGACGATCTGCTCGATCTTCTTCAGCACCCGATGGCCGAGCGGCAGCCAGGCGTAGATGCCGGCGGCCTCCTGCCGCAGCATCCCGGCGCGCAGCATCAGCCGGTGCGAGACGATCTCGGCCTCCTTCGGGTTTTCCTTCAGGATCGGCAGGAAGAATCGCGACAAACGCATGGGATTTGCTCGGAGAATCGGGTGGAATTTGATGTTGCGCCAGTGAAACCGGATCGGACGCGAAAACACAAGGGCGGGAGCCGCGCAACTCGGCAATTCGGGCCGGATTGGCCGCTGCTGAGGTCGGTGCGGGACCGTCGCGGTCTAGCACGGCGGCCGGGTGCTCGGCACCCGACTATCGAATCACGATCGGGGCTTCGAGGTTCACCTTCTCGAAATCCGAGATCAGGATGCCGAGCATCAGCGTCCATTTTCCGGGCACGGGCGCCGTCAGCCGTGCCCGCCAGGGTCCGTCCGCCGTCTTCCGCGCTTCGGCGCTGAGCGGCTCGATCCCGGCGTCAGGCTTGGCCAGCGTCACGGTCAGCGCCTGCGCGGCAAGCGGCGCCTCCTCGGCCGTCTGCAGCAGCAGCACCTCGATCTCGACAGGCCCGGCTCGGGCGGGCGCCAGCGTCACCGTGGCCGTCGCCCGCTCGGTGTGGAGATGCACGACCTCCGAGGGTGCCGTGGATTGAGATACGGCGCTACGCGGCGGCGGGGTGAACCGCCACAGCCCGACCACGCCCAGAATCGCGATCACCAGCACCAGTTCGGCCGCGATGCTGGCCCGCATTCTCCGCACCGTTGTTGCTTCGCCGGCTAGCAGGAGCGGCGTCAACCTGACTCGGTTCCACAACGCCAGAGCGAGCAACACCACGACCAGCGCCAGCTTCGCGATCAGCACCCGCCCGTAATCGCTCTGCCACAGCGCATCGATCCGGCCGAGTTCGATCGCCGCCAGCGCGATGCCGCTGATCAGCAAGGCCACGATCGCCAGCGGGATCGCCTTGGAAAATCGCCGCAGGGGCGCCGGCGCCGCATCGCGCCTGCCCACCGCGATCGCTAGCGGTAGCAGCGCGCCGATCCATAGCGCCAAGCTGACGCCATGGACCCAGACCGCAGCGCCGGAGAGTGAGCGCGGTCCGGCCGTGGCCGCATGGCCGCTGACCGCAAACGCCGTTCCCAGGCTCACCACCGCGCCGAGCGACAGCAACCGCGCGTTCCAGCCGCGCCAGCGCAACGCCGCAAGCGCCAATACCAATGCAAGGCCCGACAGCGTCGCGGCGTCGCCAAACGATCCCGACGCCCCGGCTCTCCAGACGGCGGCATCGCCGAGCCGGGCCAGCGGCAGATCCAGCGCATCCAGCCCCTGCAGGCCAGCCGACAACACGACGGCGGCCAGGCCGACTAGCGCAAGTCCCGCGGTCAGCATCCCAGCGCCCGCGAGCGGCACTGCAGCGATCCAGGCCAGGAACGCCGCGCCGCCGACGGCGGTGAGCAGCGTGAAGCCGACCAGGATGCGCGTCGCCCAAATCGCGGTGCGGCGCACCGGATCGTCCGGCACGACGATGGGCGGCAGCCTTTGGCCGGGCGTCCCGATCCAGAACGTCAGCGCTCCGCCGATCGGGTGGCCATCGGCGGAGATCACCCGCCAGCTCAGCACATGGGCGCCCTCGCTCAGCAGCGCAGGCGGCGCGAACCGGAGCGTCGCGCCATCCTGGTCGATCGCGGTGATCGCCTGGCTGCGGCCGCGCGCGTCGATCAGTTGCAGCAGCAGCGCCGTGACCGGTTCGTTGAAGGTCAGCGAGAAAGTAGTAGGCGACGTCGCCAACACGGCTTCAGAAGCAGGGTCGCTGGCGACGAGGCTTGCATGCGCCGCCGCGAGCGCCGGCCACAGGACCACGACAATCGCCGTGATCCAGGCCAGCCAGCGCCCGCGGCTCCGCATCCGATGGCGAATCGCCGTCACGGCGCCTTCGGCTTCAGCCGCAGCGCCGGGGCCGGCTCATGTAGGACGTCGGACTTCTGTCCCGCTGCGGGAATTTCGATCCAGCGCGAAACTCCCTTCTCGCATTCCTGCACCACCGGGAAGTACAGCGTCTTGCCGGCGGCATCAGGCAGTTTCATCACCAGGCCGAAGGTGTCGTAGAGGTTGTCCGGGAGCGGACCGCCGCGCCAAGTCACTTCGTCGATGGTTTCGGTGATGGTCTTGCCGTGCAGCTTCGGCTGTTCGCCTTCGATCTTGCGGGTCTTGATCTCGACCGCCCAGCCCGGCTTCATCTGCGGCTTCACCGACAGCACGCCACCCGGAATCTTGACCCGCACCGCGACTGTCGCGGTGCCGTCGCAGCCGTGCGGCACGCTGAGCGCCGCTTGGAAGTAATTGCCGGCCACCGCCTCGTTCGGCTGCAACGTGACGTGGGCCAGCGCCGGCGCGGCGCCGAACGCAGCGGCCGCAAGGGCCGCCGCTGCTGTTACCGATCGGGACCGCATTACTTCTTCATCCCGTGGCCGCTGTGATCCATCGTGCCATGGTCCATCTTCATCATGCTGCCGCCGGTATCGCCCGGCGCCTTGGCGCCGACGCCTTCGACGTCGAGCGTAACCTGCACCTTGCCGGCCTTTTCGAACTGCAGCGTCATCGGCACCTTGTCGCCCTGCTTCAGCGGGCCTTTCAGATCCATCAGCATGATGTGGTAGCTGCCCGGCATCAGCGTAACGGTCTTGCCGGGCTCGATCGGCAGGCCCTTGTCGAGCGGGCGCATCTTCATCACGCCGTTGTCCATCGACATCTCGTGGATCTCGACCTTGCCGGCGATGTCGGCAGTGCCGGACACCAGACGGTCGGCGCTGCTGCCCTTGTTCTCGATGGTGAGGAAGCCGCCGGCAACCTTGGCGCCGCCGGGGGTGGCGCGGCTCCACGATTGGCTGATCACCAGATCGCCGGCCTTGACCTCGGCGGCCTGCACGGCGGCGGTGGACAGCAAGGTGGCGACGGCGACGGACGCAACGCTGCGGATGAACATCTTCATGGGTGGGTCTTTCTGTCAGTTGAGGTTAGTCAGAACGGAAGCGGCGGCAGGCGCGTTCCCCGCGGTTGCAGGGCGACGACGCGCCGTCCGGCGATTGTCGAGGATGGGAAGAGCGGCGGACGCCGCGGTCAGGCGGAGACTGGGACCAGAGCCGGCGGCCCGCGCGCCTGAGCGTCGACGAACGAGCGATGGTCGATCGCCGACGGCTCAGCCAGATGCCAGACCACTTCCTCGGCAAACCGCGCCACGACGAAATCCTGCGGCGGCGGCGCCGGCACCGGCGCACCGTTGAGGCCGACGGCGCAGATCGCGCAGCAGCCGGAGTCGTGCCCCGACGGTAAAGCGGCGTGTGACGCTTGCCCTGGCCTCGCCATCTCGGCGCACAGCGGCGCGACGCCGACCGGATCGGCGATCGCGCTGGCGATGAAGCGCACGGCACCGATCGGCGCCAACAGCTGCACCAGCACCACCACGGCAACCAACGGAATCAACCGCCCGAGACGTCGGCGCAGCGCAGACAGTCCTTTGTGCGGGTGAATTATCATGCAGGTCGGTTGCGTTCGGTTGGGAAACGCAGCATCGCACAGCCCGGCAAGCGCGCCAAACGAAACTGCAAACCGCGTGCAGCTGGCGAGTTCTCGTTCATTTCACGTCTTGCCTTAAATTTGAACATTCGTTGCTGAGAATGATGACAAGGCGCTTGGAATAGGCTACCAATATGACCACAGGCTGAGCCTTGCGGCAAAAGTCTGAGTGGTCCAAGTCTCGGGAGGAACCCTGACGTTCACAAACGAACGTCGCCCGGCCAACTAATACAAACAACTATTCGGGAAAATTATAGGGTCGACAAGTTTTTCAGCAGGGCGCCGCGCCCTGCTTTTTCTTTTTAAGCACCATTTCGGCACTATTTTTCATTCGACGAATCGCTAGACGGCCATGTCGTCCGCAGGCGAATCCACCCCAACGCCATTTGCAGAGTGAGTCGCGTGCGCGGCTTAGCAGTCGCCTCGATCATGCCGCGCAGGCATCGATCTCATCAGGCCGTGCAACAGCAAAGACACCGGCCGAGAAGAAGCGAGGCAATATCGGCTGCGTAAGTTGGGATCATTGGCCGTTCGTTGAACAGCCCGGCCGCATGCGGCGATTCGTACGGCGCTGGCCGCTACAGCGGCAGATGCATCAGCTTGGCGAGACGATCGATGCCGAGCCAGCCGGAGCGATACGCATACAGCGCGATCGCGAAGATCACCGCCGAGATCAGCGTGGTCCACAGCGCCTTGCGCGCCAGCAGCGTCGCCACCGGGGCGCCGGGATCGGTGCCGGGAGTGGCCCCCTCACCTTCGCTCTCGGCGTGACTGCGCACGCCGAACGGCAACGTCACGAACAACACGATCCACCATAAGACGAAGTAGATCGCGAGCAGCCCGGCGACGGTGGAAACCATCGATCAGGCTTGTTCGATCTCGACCAACGCGCCGGAGAAATCCTTCGGATGGAAGAACAGCACCGGCTTGCCGTGCGCGCCGATCTTCGGATTGCCGTCGCCGAGCACCCGCGCGCCTTCCTTGGTCAGGCGGTCGCGCGCTTCGATGATGTCCGGCACTTCGTAGCAGACGTGGTGAATGCCGCCGTCGGCGTTGCGCTCGAGAAACTTGGCGATCGGCGAGGCTTCGCCGAGCGGCTGGATGAACTCGATCTTGGTGTTCGGCAGGGTGACGAACACGGTGATGACGCCGTGCTCCGGCAGCGGCACCGCTTCCGAGATCGCCGCGTCGAAGCCGGCGCCGTAGACATTGGCGGCCTGCACCGCATCCTTCACCGCGATCGCCACGTGGTTGAGCCGCCCGAGCATGGTCACCCTCTTTCGTTGTCGTGTTCTTGTTGGTGTTTATCTCAAACCGTCAGCACGTGCACCGTGCACAAAGGTTTCTTGCCCCATTCCGCCTGGACGATCGAGCGGACCGTGCGTCGCACCGATTCCGCGACGGCGTCCGGATCGCGCCGCCGCGCCCGCGGCAGCCCCTCGACGGTGGAGACGACGGCATCGAACACGATGTCTTCGAGCGGTTCGCCAGCGGTGTTGTTCTCCGGCATGCCGACCAGATCGACCTCCGGGTCGTCAGCAAGTTCGCCGGTCTCGGTCAGCGCCAGCGCCACGAAGGCGCAGCCGGCAAACGCCATCTTGCGGCGCTCGACGACGGCGCGCGAGGTGTCCTGCTCGAGGATGGTGCCGTCCTTGTACAGCCGGCCCGACGGCAGCTGATCGATCACCGCCGGATCGCCCGGCCCGAGACGGATCAGGTTGCCGTTGCGGCAAGTCATCACCTTGGGCACGCCCATCTGCCGCGCCAGCTTGGCGTGTTCGTTGAGATGCAGCGCCTCGCCGTGCACCGGGATCAGCAGCTGCGGCCGCACCCAGGAGATCATCTCGCGCAGTTCGTCGCGGCGCGGATGGCCGGAGACGTGGACGAGATGATCACGATCGGTGATCACCTCGATGCCCTGCGTCACCAGTCCGTTGATGATGCTGCCGACCGCCTTCTCGTTGCCCGGAATGGTGCGCGACGAGAAGATCACGCAGTCGCCCTTGTTGAGGGTGATCTCGGGATGATCGTCCTTGGCGATCCGCGCCAGCGCGGCGCGCGGCTCGCCCTGGCTGCCGGTGCACAGCGCCAGCACCTTGTCGGGCGGGAAATGCCCGTAATATTCGGGCCCGCGGAAGCTCTGCACCCCATCGAGATGCCCGGTCTCACGCGCGACCTGCGCGACGCGGTCCATCGCGCGCCCGACCAGAACCACTTCGCGCCCGGCCGCCTTCGCCGCATCGGCGACCGCGCGGATGCGGCCGACATTGGATGCGAAGGTCGTCACCGCGACGCGGCCCTTGGCGGATTTGATCAGGCCGGCGAGCGAGACCGCGACTTCGGCCTCCGACGGCGAGCGGCCGTCACGCACTGCGTTAGTGGAGTCGCCGATCAGCGCCAGCACGCCTTCGTCGCCGAGCTGACGCAGCCGCGCCTCGTCGGTCGGCGGGCCGACCACAGGCGTCGGATCGATCTTCCAATCGCCGGTGTGCAGCACGGTGCCGACCGAGGTGCGGATCGCCAGCGCATGGCTTTCCGGAATCGAATGCGCCACCGGGATGAACTCGACGCTGAACGGGCCGAGATCGATCGTGCCGCCCGACGGCACTTCGGTGATCGGGATCTTCAGCGTGGTGCGTTCGGCCGCCAGCTTGGCGGCGAACAGCGATGCGCTGAACTTGGTGGCGTAGATCGGGCAGCCGAGCTTCGGCCACAGATCGATGATCGCGCCGAAATGGTCCTCGTGGGCGTGCGTCAGCACCAGCCCGACCAGGTTCTTCTTCTCTTTTTCGAGAAAGCGGACGTCCGGCATGATCAGATCAATGCCGGGCAGATGCTCCTCGTCGCCGAACGACACGCCGAGGTCGACCGCCAGCCAGCTCCGCTGATGGCGATTGCCAAGGCCATAGATCGACAGGTTCATGCCGATCTCGCCGACGCCGCCGAGCGGCGCAAATGTAAACTCGTCCGGACGCGCCATCACGCCGCTCCCATTGATGCGACGCCCTTGAAATACACGTCACCGGCCGAAACCGGCACCCTTCTTCCGTCGGTGGTGCGCACAATCAGACAGCCGGTGTCGTCGATGCTGTCGAACACGCCCTCGAGCGCGCTGTCGCCGGACCGGATCGACACCGCTTCGCCAAGGCCGGCGGCGCGCTCCAGCCAGCGTCGGCGAATCTGCGGAAAGCCGCGGCCGTTGTCCCAGATTCCACGCAGCTCGGTCCAGGCGTCGGACAGCGCCGCGAACAGATCCTCAGCGGTCACCGAGATGCCGAGGTCGTGCAGCGAGACCGCCGGATACGGCGTATCGGTCGGCGCCGCAATGACGTTGGTTCCGATGCCGACCACCACAGCGAGGCGATCGCCGACGTTCTCGGCTTCGAGCAGAATGCCGGCGAGCTTCTTGCCCGACGCCAGCACGTCGTTCGGCCATTTCAGCCGGAAACCGAAATCGGTGCCCGAGCGCGCCCGCGCTTCCAGGCTGACCTGCTGCAGCGCGGCTTCGAGCGCAAGCCCGGCCGCGAAGCCGAGCGTCGCCGCAGTGCCGGGCGGCACCCGCATCACTTCGAGAACGCTGCTGGCCAGATTGCCGCGCGGCGCGATCCAGGCGCGCTGGCGGCGGCCGCGGCCGGCGGTCTGCTCGGTGGTGACGAACCACATCGGCCCCGCCTCGCCTGCCCGCGCGCTGGTCAGCGCTTCGGCATTGGTCGAGCCCGTGGAATCGAAAGCGGCGAGCTTATAGCCCGCCGCTGCCGCCTTTGATCCGAGATGCAGCGCCGTCATTCAGAACAGCGACTTGGCTGCCGCTGTTGCTGCGTTCACCAGCGGCGCCGGGTAAACGAAGAACAGCATGTTGAACAGACCGGCGACCATCAGGACGCCGCGCAGCTCCGGCCGCACCGGATCGACACCCGGGGCCGGCTCGTCGAAGTACATCACCTTGACGATGGCCAGATAGTAGTAGGCGCCCACCACGCTGGTGACGACGCCGATCACCGCCAGCACGAACATGCCGGCCTTGATCGCGGCCATGAACACGTAAAACTTGGCGAAGAAGCCGGCCAGCGGCGGAATGCCTGCGAACGAGAACAACAGCATGGCGAAGAAGAACGCCAGCGGCGGATTGGTGCGCGACAGGCCGGCGAAGTCGCTGATGTTCTCCACATGCATGCCGTTGCGACGCATCGCCAGGATCACCGCGAACGCGCCCAGCGTCATCGCAACATAGATCGAGATGTAGACGATCACGCCCTGCGCGCCTTCGACCGTGCCGGCCGACAGACCGACCAGCGCGAAGCCGATATTTGCGATCGCCGAATACGCCATCAGGCGCTTGATGTTCTTCTGGCCAATCGCCGCGAACGAGCCGAGCGCCATCGAGGCGATCGCCACGAAAATCACGATCTGCTGCCACTGCGGCGCAATGCTCGGGAAAGCGGTCAGCGTGACGCGGGTGAAGATCGCGATGCCCGCCACCTTCGGCGCCGAGGCGAAGAACGCGGTGACCGGGGTCGGCGCGCCTTCGTAGACGTCCGGCGTCCACATGTGGAACGGCACCGCCGAGACCTTGAAGCACAGGCCGGCGAGCAGGAACACGAGGCCGAACACCAGGCCGACATTGCCGTCCTTGGCCGCAGCGGCAATGCCCGAGAACTGCACCGTGCCGGTGAAGCCGTAGATCAGCGAGGCGCCGTACAGCAGCATGCCGGACGACAGCGCACCGAGCACGAAGTACTTCATGCCGGCTTCGTTCGACTTGGCATCCTGACGGTTGCTGGCCGCGACCACGTAGAGCGCAAGGCTCATCAGTTCGAGACCGAGATACAGCATGATCAGGTCGCCGGCCGAGATCAGCAACAGCATGCCGGCGGACGACAGCAGCACCAGGATGGCGTATTCGAACATCCGGCGCGACGGGTCGGTCAGCACTTCGAGCGATAGGATCAGCGTCACGGCCGAACCGATCAGCGCCAGCACCTTCAGGAAGCGGGCGAAGTCGTCGACGATGAAGCTGCCGCCGAAGGTGACCAGCTTGCCGGCCGGCAGCGCGAACAGCTCCAGCGCGCCGGTGGCGAGCAGCAGCAGGATCGCCAGCACCGTGACGGTGCCGGTGGCCTTCGGCCCGCGATACGCGCCGAGCATCAGGAGCAGCATCGCCCCTACCACCAGAACCAGTTCCGGCAGGATCGGAAGCAGCGGGTAACCGGCTGTTTCAAAGTTCATCTGGATCAGTCCTTGCCGGTCACGGCAGCGCCGCTGCCTTCACGGCAGTCACGGCGGCGGCGTAGTTGTTGACGAGTTGCTGAACGGAGGCGGCCGACATGTCGAGCACCGGCTTCGGATAGAAGCCGAACAGGATCGTCAGCACCAGCAGCGGCGCCATCATCAGGCCCTCGCGCCAGGTCAGATCCTTGATGCTGGCGAGAGCCGGCTTGGTCATCGCGCCGAACACCACCTTGCGATACAGCCACAGCGCGTAGCCGGCCGACAGGATCACGCCGGTGGTCGCCAGCGTCGCGGTCGGGATGTTGACGCGGAAGGTGCCAAGCAGCGTCAGGAATTCACCGACGAAGCCGGAGGTGCCAGGCAGGCCGACATTGGCCATGGTGAACACCATGAACACCAGCGCGTACAGCGGCATCCGGTTGACCAGGCCGCCATAGGCGGCGATCTCGCGGGTGTGCATCCGGTCGTAGACGACGCCGACGCAGAGGAACAGCGCGCCCGACACGATGCCGTGGCTGACCATCTGGAACACCGCGCCGGCGACGCCCTGGGTGGTGCCGGCGAAGATGCCCATGGTGACGAAGCCCATATGCGCCACCGAGGAGTACGCAATCAGCTTCTTGATGTCCTCCTGCATCAGAGCGACCAGCGAAGTGTAGATGATCGCGATCACCGACAGGGTGTAGATCAGCGGCGCGAAATACGCCGAGGCATCGGGGAACATCGGCAGCGAGAACCGCAGGAAGCCATAGCCGCCCATCTTCAGCAGGATCGCGGCGAGCACGACCGAGCCCGCCGTCGGCGCTTCGACGTGGGCGTCCGGCAGCCAGGTGTGTACCGGCCACATCGGCATCTTCACCGCGAAGGAAGCGAAGAACGCCAGCCACGCCCAGGTCTGCAGACCGCCCGGGACCGAGGTGCGCATCAGAGTCGGAATGTCGGTGGTCCCGGCGTTCCAGTACAGCGCCATGATCGCCAGCAGCATCAGCACCGAGCCGAGCAGCGTGTACAGGAAGAACTTGAACGACGCGTACACCCGGCGCGGACCGCCCCAGACGCCGATGATCAGGAACATCGGGATCAGGCCGCCTTCGAAGAACAGATAGAACAGTACCAGATCCAGCGCCGAGAAGGTGCCGATCATCAGCGTTTCGAGGATCAGGAACGCGATCATGTATTCGCGCACCCGCACCGTCACCGAGCGCCAGCTCGCGATGATGCAGAACGGCATGATCGCGGTGGTCAGGATCACCAGCGGCAGCGAAATGCCGTCGAGACCCATGTGATAAGTGATGGTGTTGCCGAGCCAGGGCGCCTTTTCGACGAACTGGAAGCCCGGGTTGGCCGGATCGAAGTGCCAGACCAGCAGCAGCGACACCGCGAAGGTGATCAGCGTGGTCCACAGCGAGATCCAGCGGGCGTTACGCCGCGCCGCCTCGTCCTCGCCACGGGCGAGATAGACCAGTGCCGCGCCGAGCACCGGCAGGAACGTAACGACCGACAGCACCGGCCAGGTCATGATCGAAGCCGACATTTACCGGCCCCCCAAGCCGAGGATGAACCAGGTGATCAGACCGGCCACGCCGATCAGCATCGCGAATGCGTAGTGGTAGAGGTAGCCGGTCTGCATCCGGACCACCCCGCGGGTGACGTCGAGCACCCGGGCGGAGATGCCGTCGGGACCGAAGCCGTCGATCAGCAGGCCATCGCCCTTCTTCCAGAGCTGGCGGCCGATCCACTTCGCCGGACGCACGAAGATGATCTCGTACAACTCGTCGAAGTACCACTTGTTGAGCAGGAACTGGTAGAGCAGCCGATGCTGGCTGGCGAGCTCCATCGGGATATCCGGGCGCCGGATGTAGAAGAACCAGGACACCAGGAAGCCCACCACCATCATCACCGTCGGCAGCAGCGCGATCCAGGCCGGGATGTGGTGCATCTCCTCGATGATGTGCGGGTGCATCTTCAGCGACGAGCGGAAGAACTCCTCGATGCCGTGGCCGGCGAACAGCTCCTTGAACGGATAGCCGGCCGCGAGCGCACCGAAGGCGAGCACGAACAGCGGGATCGTCATCACCAGCGGGCTTTCATGCGCCGCCTCGTAGTGCTTCCGATCGTGCGGCTCGCCGTGGAAGGTCTTGAACACCAGGCGCCACGAATAGAACGAGGTCAGCAGCGCGGCGACCACGGTCATCAGGAAGCCATAGAACGCCAGCGGGTTCTTCGAGACGAACGCCGCCTCGATGATCGCGTCCTTGGAGAAGTAGCCGGCGGTCAGCGGGAAGCCGGTCAGCGCCAGGGTGCCGATCAGCATCACGCCATAGGTGAACGGGATGCGGTCCTTCAGGCCACCCATGTTGCGGATGTCCTGCTCGTGATGCATCGCGTGGATCACCGAGCCGGCGCCCAAGAACAGCAGCGCCTTGAAGAACGCGTGCGTGAACAGGTGGAACATGCCAACCGAGTAAGCGCCCGCCCCCATCGCCACGAACATGTAGCCGAGCTGCGAACAGGTCGAATACGCCACGATCCGCTTGATGTCGTTCTGGACCAGACCAATCGTCGCCGCGAAGAACGCGGTGGTGGCGCCGAAGAACATCACCACGGCCTGGGCATTCGGGGCGAGTTCGAACAGCGGCGACATCCGCGCCACCATGAACACGCCAGCGGTGACCATGGTCGCGGCGTGGATCAGCGCCGACACCGGGGTCGGGCCTTCCATCGCATCCGGCAGCCAGGTGTGCAGCAGGAACTGCGCCGACTTACCCATCGCGCCCATGAACAGCATCAGGCAGGCCAGCGTCAGGGCGTCGGCGTGCCAGCCGAAGAAGTTGATGGTCTTACCGGTGAGGCCCGGCGCGGCCGAGAAGATGGTGTCGAAATCGGTCGAGCCGACCAGCACGAAGATCGTGAAGATGCCGAGCAGGAAGCCGAAGTCGCCAACGCGGTTGACCACGAAGGCCTTGATGGCGGCTGCGTTGGCGGACGGCTTCTGGTACCAGAACCCGATCAGCAGATAGCTCGCCAGACCGACGCCTTCCCAGCCGAAGAACAGCTGCAGCAGGTTGTCGGCGGTCACCAGCATCAGCATCGCGAAGGTGAACAGAGACAGATAGCCGAAGAACCGCGGCCGATGCGGATCCTCGTGCATGTAACCGATCGAATACAGGTGCACGAGCGACGACACCGTCGTCACCACCACCAGCATCACGGCGGTCAGCGTGTCGACGCGCAGCGCCCAGGCGACCTGCAGCTCGCCGGAATTGATCCACGGCAACAACGCAACGCGTGAATCGTGGTGCATGAAGCCGACTTCGACCAGCGTCACCCAGGACAGCGCGCAGGAGATCAGCAGCAGCGTCGTGGTGACGATCTCGGCGAGACGCGAGCCGGCCGCGGCCGGCTCGACCGGGCCGTGGGCGTGATCGTCATGAGCGTGATCATCATGACCATGCGCGGCATGCGCGTGAGCGTCGTGGCCGTGCCCAGCGTGGTCATGACCATGACCGTGATCGTCGTGATGTTCGACGGTGTCGCCGCTCGGGTTGCGGGCATGAGCGCCCACCAGCGCAATGACGGCGGCGATCAGCGCGCCGACAAGCGGCAGGAATACGATAGCCTGGATCATGCGCGCGCCTTCAGCCTCCGGACGATGCCGTCAATCCGCGATCGATTGCCGATCATGCCCTAGCCCTTCATCAAGTTGATATCTTGCACCGCGATGGTGCCGCGGTTGCGGAAGAACACCACCAGCACCGCCAGGCCGATCGCGGCCTCCGCGGCTGCGACGGTGAGCACCAGCAGCGCGAAAACCTGCCCGACGATGTCGTTCAGGTAGATCGAGAACGCCACCAGGTTGATGTTGACGGCGAGCAGCATGAGCTCGATCGACATCAGGATGATGATGACGTTCTTGCGGTTCAGGAAGATGCCGAGTGTGCCGAGGGTGAACAGCACCGCGGCGACCGACAGGAAATGGCCAAGCCCGATCTCGTTCATCGCACCCACTCCCCGGCATCGTTGTCGGACAGGCCCTGCCCCGTCTTGACGTGGCGGATCGCCATCGCCGTTTCCTTGGAGCGGGCGTTCTGCGCGGCGATATCCTGCCGCTTGACCTTCTTCTTGTGCCGCAGCGTCAGCACGATCGCGCCGACCATCGCCACCAGCAGCACCATGCCCGACACCTGGAAGTAGTGGATGTAGCGGGTGTAGAGCACGAGGCCGAGCGCCTCGGTGTTGGACACGCCGGTCGGGATCGGCGAGGTCACCGCTTTGGTGACGGTCGGGCTGATCACCCAGCCGCCGGCCAGCAGCAGCAGCTCGGCCAGGAAGATGAAGCCGATCAAGAGGCCGAACGGCAGATATTCGAGGAAGCCTTCGCGGAGCTGGCTGTAGTCGACGTCCAGCATCATGATCACGAACAGGAACAGCACCGCGACGGCGCCGACATAGACCACGATCAGGATCATCGCCAGGAATTCGGCCCCCATCAGCACGAACATGCCGGCGGCGTTGACGAACACCAGGATCAGGAACAACGCGGAGTGCACCGGGTTGCGGGCGACCACGACCATCACCGCGGCGGCGATCGCCACCCCGGCGTAGAGATAGAAGAACAGGACGGGCATCGACATGGCGTCAGCTCACCGGTACGGCGCGTCGAGGGAGATGGCCTTGGCGATTTCGCGTTCCCAGCGGTCGCCGTTGGCCAGCAGGCGGGCCTTGTCGTAGTACAATTCCTCGCGGGTCTCGGTGGCGAACTCGAAGTTCGGGCCCTCGACGATCGCGTCGACCGGGCACGCCTCCTGGCAGAACCCGCAATAGATGCACTTCACCATGTCGATGTCGTAGCGCACCGTGCGGCGGGTGCCGTCGTTGCGGCGCGGGCCGGCCTCGATGGTGATCGCCTGCGCGGGGCACACCGCCTCGCACAGCTTGCAGGCGATGCAGCGTTCCTCACCGTTGGGATAACGGCGCAGCGCGTGCTCGCCGCGGAACCGCGGTGAGATCGGGTTCTTCTCGAAAGGATAATTGATCGTCGGCTTCGGTTTGAAGAAGTAACGCATGGCGAGGAAAAACGCCGATACGAACTCGGTCAGAAGCAGCGAACGGGCGGTAGCGGTGACGTTCATCGAAGCCTCATTTCGGTGCCAGGCCGGCGAACTGCAGGACCGACGCCACGATCACCACCATCGCCAGCGACAGCGGCAGGAAGACCTTCCAGCCCAGCCGCATCAACTGGTCGTAGCGGTAGCGCGGCACGATCGCCTTCGCCATCGCGAACAGGAAGAACATGAACAGCAGCTTCAGCGAGAACCAGACGATGCCGGGCACCCAGGTGAAGGGTGCGTAAGGCACCGGCGGCAACCATCCGCCGAGGAACAGGATCGTGCCCATCGCGCACATCGTGACGATCGCCACGTATTCGCCGAGCATGAACAGCAGATACGGGGTCGACGAGTATTCGACCATGAAGCCGGCGACGAGTTCCGATTCCGCTTCGACGAGGTCGAACGGCGGGCGGTTGGTTTCGGCCAGCGCCGAGACGTAGAACACCACGAACATCGGGAAGAGCGGCAGCCAGTACCAGCCGAGCATGCCCCACTTGCCATCCTGCGCCTCGACGATTGCGGTCAGATTCAGCGAGCCGACGCAGAGCAGCACGCAGATCACTACGAAACCGATCGAGACTTCGTAGGACACCATCTGCGCGGCCGAGCGCAGCGCGGCGAGGAACGGGTACTTCGAGTTCGACGACCAGCCCGCCATGATGATGCCGTACACCGACAGTGACGACACCGCGAGGATGTAGAGCACGCCGACATTGATGTCGGCGATCACCCAGCCGGCATTCACCGGGATCACCGCCCAGGCCGCGAGCGCCAGCACGCAGGTCACCAGCGGCGCCAGCAGGAACAGTCCCTTGTTGGCGCCGTCCGGAATGGTCGGTTCCTTGAGGACGAACTTCAGCAAGTCGGCGAACGACTGCAGCAAACCCCACGGTCCGACCACGTTCGGGCCGCGCCGGATCTGCACCGCCGCCCAGATCTTGCGGTCGGCGAGCAGGATGTAGGCGATCGCGATCAGGAGGATGACCAACAGCAGCACGCTCTGCCCGATCACCACGAGCAGCGGCCACAGGTTGGTCGCGAAGAATTCTGCCATGGGTCCCGCCTACTCCGCCGCCGTCAGCAATTGCCCCGACGCCAGGCGGGAGCATTCCGCCATCACCGCGGATGCCCGCGCGATCGGGTTGGTCATGTAGAAATCGGCGATCACCGGCTTGAACGGCGTCTTCTCGACGCTGCCGCCGGCGCTCGCCAGCTTGCGCAGATCGGCCGGATCGCCGGCCTCGATTTGATCGACCCGCATCAGATGCGGCACCTCGGCGAACAGCGCCTTGCGCAGCGCCGCCAGCGAGTCGTAGGGCAGCTTGGCGCCCAGCGCTTCGGACAGCGCCCGCAGGATCGCCCAGTCCTCACGCGCATCGCCCGGCGGGAACGACGCCCGGCCCGCGATCTGCACGCGGCCCTCGGTGTTGACGTAGATGCCGGACTTCTCGGTGTAGGCGGCGCCCGGCAGGATCACGTCGGCACGGTGTGCGCCGCGATCGCCGTGGGTGCCGATGTAAACCACGAACGCGCCGTCCGGCAGCTTGACCTCGTCGGCGCCGAGCGAGAACAGCACGTCGACGCCGCCGGCGGTCGCCATCTCCGCTGCGCCCAGCCCGCCCATTCCCGGCACGAAGCCGATGTCAAGCGCGCCGACGCTGGAGGCCGCCGGATGCAGCACCGCAAAGCCGTTCCAGCCGTCATCGAGCGCACCGACGTCGGCGGCGAGCTTGGCCGCCAGCGACAGGATCGCCGCGCCGTCGCGACGTGCGGTCGCCGCCGCGCCGACCAGGATGATCGGGCGCTTGGCGTTCTTCAGCGTCTCGGCGAAGCCGAGCTTGCCGGCGATCAGATCGTTCAGCGTGTCGGTGCCGGCGCCGAGATAGTCGTAGTGATAGGTCAGCTCGGCCTGGTCGCCGATCACGCCGATCGGCATGCCGCTGGCCCGCCAGCGCTTGCGGATGCGGGCGTTGAGGATCGCCGCCTCTTTGCGCGGATCGGAGCCGATGATCAGCACCGCGTCGGCCTGCTCGATGCCGACGATGCCCGGATTGAAGATGTAGCTGGCGCGGCCGGCCTTCGGATCAAACGCCGCAACGTTCTGCGCCGCAACGTTGGTCGAGCCGAGCTTGGCGAGCAGCTGCTTCAACGCAAACATCTCTTCGACCGCGGCGAGATCGCCGGCGATCGCACCGATCTTCTTGGCCGGCGTGCCGTCGAGCTTGGCCTTGATCGCGGCGAATGCCTGCTGCCAGCTCGCCGGCTTCAGCTTGCCGCCCTCGCGAACGTACGGCCGATCGAGCCGCTGGGTGCGCAGGCCGTCGACGACGTGGCGGGTCTTGTCGGAGATCCACTCCTCGTTGATCGCCTCGTTGACGCGCGGCAGGATGCGCATCACTTCGCGGCCGCGGGTGTCGACGCGGATCGCCGAACCGACGCCGTCCATCACGTCGACCGATTGGGTCTTGCCGAGTTCCCAAGGCCGCGCCGCGAAGGCGTACGGCTTGGACGTCAGCGCGCCGACCGGGCAGATGTCGACCAGGTTGCCCTGCAGCTCCGAAGTCAGCGCCCGTTCGAGATAGGTGGTGATCTCCATGTCCTCGCCGCGGCCGATCGCACCCATTTCGGGCACGCCGCAGATTTCCGCCGCGAAGCGCACGCAGCGGGTGCACTGGATGCAGCGGGTCATCGAGGTCTTGACCAGCACGCCGAGATACTTGTCCTCGACCGCGCGCTTGTTCTCGGCGAACCGGCTCTGATCGACGCCGTAGCCCATCGCCTGGTCCTGCAGGTCGCACTCGCCGCCCTGATCGCAGATCGGGCAGTCGAGCGGATGGTTGATCAGCAGGAACTCCATCACGCCTTCGCGTGCCTTCTTGACCATCGGAGATTTGGTCGAGATCTCCGGCGGCTCGCCGTTCGGACCCGGGCGACAGTCGCGCACGCCCCAGGCGCAGCTCGCCACCGGCTTCGGCGTGCCCTTCAGCTCGACCAGACACATCCGGCAGTTGCCGGCGATCGACAGCCGCTCGTGGTAACAGAACCGCGGAATTTCGGCGCCGGCGGACTCACAGGCCTGCAGCAGCGTGTACTCCGGCGGAACTTCGACTTCCTTGCCGTCGACGATGATCTTGATCATGGCAGTCACTCCGCCGCTTGCATGTGCGCCGGATCGAGCACGCCCTGATCGTCGAGCGTGGCCTTGCGCGAGAAGTCGTCGATACGGCGCTCGATCTCGGGGCGGAAGGCGCGGATCAGGCCCTGGATCGGCCAGGCCGCGGCATCGCCGAGCGCGCAGATGGTGTGGCCTTCGACCTGCTTGGTCACTTCCAGCAGCATGTCGATTTCGCGCTTATGGGCGCGGCCTTCGACCATGCGGTCGAGTACGCGCCACATCCAGCCGGTGCCTTCGCGGCACGGCGTGCACTGGCCGCAGCTTTCGTGCTTGAAGAAGTAGCTGATCCGCGCGATCGCGGCGACGACGTCGGTCGACTTGTCCATCACGATCACGCCGGCGGTGCCGAAGCTCGACTTCACCGCGCGGGTGCCGTCGAAGTCCATGATCAGCTCTTCGCAATCCGCCGCCGGGATCAGCGGGCACGACGCGCCGCCGGGGATGATCGCCAGCAGATTGTCCCAGCCGCCACGAATGCCGCCGCCGTGCTTCTCGATCAGCTCGCGGAACGGAATGCTCATCGCCTCTTCGACGACGCAGGGCGTGTTGACGTGGCCGGAGATGCCGTAAAGCTTGGTCCCAACGTTGTTGGCCCGGCCGATCGAGGAGAACCACGCTGCGCCGCGGCGCAGGATGTCCGGGGCGACCGCGATCGACTCGACGTTGTTGACCGTGGTCGGGCAGCCGAACAGACCGACGTTCGCCGGGAACGGCGGCTTCAGCCGCGGCTGGCCCTTCTTGCCTTCGAGGCTTTCGAGCAGCGCGGTTTCTTCACCGCAGATGTAGGCGCCGGCGCCGTGAGCGACGTAGAGGTCGAACGGATAGCCGTGAACGTTGTCCTTGCCGATCAGCTTGGCCTCATAGGCCTGGTCGATCGCCGCCTGCAGCCGCTCGCGCTCGCGGATGAACTCGCCGCGGACGTAGATGTAGCCGGTGTGGGCCCCCATCGCGCAGCCCGCGAGCAGACAGCCTTCGACCAGCGTGTGCGGGTCGTGGCGCATGATCTCGCGGTCTTTGCAGGTGCCGGGCTCGGACTCGTCGGCATTGACGACGAGATAGCTCGGCCGGCCGTCGGCATTGTCCTTCGGCATGAAAGACCACTTCAGGCCGGTCGGGAAGCCGGCGCCGCCGCGGCCGCGCAGGCCCGACGCCTTCATCTCGTTGATGATCCAGTCGCGGCCCTTGTCGATGATCGCCTTGGTACCTTCCCACCCGCCACGACGGCGTGCGCCCTTCAGCGTCCAGTCGTCGAGACCGTACAGGTTCCGGAAGATGCGGTCCTTGTCGTCCAGCATGGCTTGCGGCGTTCCCTGTCAGCGTTTCGATTGCATGTAAGCGAGCCCGATAGCGCATCCCCCGAAGGTCAGCGCCCAGATCACGCTCGATTGGAGTGTTGCACCGAGCGCGTAGCGCTGCAGTAGAAATATGAACGCTGCTGCGGCGATGCCGTGCAGCAGGATGTAAACAGGAGTCGGCATGGCTCTCGCGCTTTCCGCGACGGCGCGCCCCGCCGGGGCGATCGTCGTCATGGCGGGTTCTTCTCGGTGGCGTCGGCCGCAGGCGGCTTGGGCGCCGGGCGCTCTTGGACGTTGGCAGCCGCCCCCGCCCGCTTCGCGTCATTGTCGGTCAGGGCCGGCCCATTGGAGTCGACCGGCGATACGTTGATACCACCCGACTTCAACGTGGTCGGGCCGGTCATCGGTGCCGCGTGCTGGCGGCCGTTCTGCGGACCCGGCGTCGGCGGATTGCCGCTGGCAAAGCCGTCCAGCACCTTGTTCAGCGTCTCCGGCGTCAGATCCTCGTAGGTATCCTTCCAGATCTGCACCATCGGCGCGTTCACGCAGGCGCCGGCGCACTCGACCTCCTCCCAGGAGAAGTCGCCGTCGGCGGACAGATGGAACGGGTCGTGATGGATCCGGTTCTTGCAGACTTCGATCAGCTCCCCGGCGCCGCGCAGCCGGCACGGCGTGGTGCCGCAGACCTGGACGTGGGCTTTCTTGCCGACCGGGTTGAGCTGGAACATCGTGTAGAAGGTCGCCACTTCCAACGCGCGGATGTGCGGCATCTGCAGCATGTCGGCGACGGTGCGGATCGCCGCTTCCGGCAGCCAACCGCCGCACTGCTCCTGCGCCCGCCACATGATCGCGATCACCGCCGAGAACTGCCGGCCCGGCGGATACTTCGTGATTTCCTTCTGCGCCCAGGCAAGATTTTCCGCGGTGAACGCGAAGCTCTCGGGTTGCAGCTCTTTCGGTGCCAGTCGACGAACGGACATGCTCAGTTTCTCGCCGAGCGCTGCGCCACGCTCGCATTCAGGTGTTGGATCCGGGCCTGCCAGAACGCGCTTGCGGTTCCGACGACGTTGTAGCCGACATTCGACGCGACCTTGATCCGGTCGAGAATGCCGAGATCGACCACGGCCTCGTAGCGATTGCTTTGCGGGTCGTACACGACCAGCTTCAGCGGGGTGTGTTCGAGGATGTAGCGCGACACCTTGTGATCGCGGTCGCTGCCGTGCTCTTCGCACAGGATCGCAGTGTCTTCGGCGAGCAGCCGCTCGCCGCCGCGGATCGCGTCGATCTCGACACCCTCGACGTCGAGCTTGACGATGTACTTGCCGCCAAGCGGCAGATGGCCGTCATCGATCAGATCGTCGAGACGGATCACCGGCACGTCCTCGCCGTCGACGCCGGGCTTGCCGGCGATGCTGAACGCTTCGTGCTTGGTGCCCGACAGCTTGGCGGTGCCGCGCGCGGCGCCGACCGCGCACTTCATCACCGAGAACCGGTTGCCGTTGACCCTCGCATTATGCGTCAGGCGGGCGAAGTTCTGGCTCGACGGCTCGATCGCCAGGGTGCGATGCGCACCGAAGGGCGCGCTCGATACCAGGACCGACCAGTAGCCGTAATTCGCGCCGCAATCGATCAGCGTGTAGTCAACGTCGGCGGCGTCGCGGAACAGCAGGTCCAGCTCGATCTCGTAATCATAATCGCGCTGCAGCAGCTTGCTCCAATAGCCGTCGCCGTAGGGAAACACGAAGGTCGCGTCGGGATTGAGCTTGATCGCGATGTCGCGCTCCGGCAGCGCCTTGCGCATCAAATTCGCCGCCGCGTTGTAGCCGCGATACGAGAACGTCGACGACACCCGCGCGCCCATCACCAGCGCGCACGCCGCAGCGCGCTCGAGGGCACCGGCGCCCTCGAGAGCGCCGGTGGCGCGGTCAAACTGGATGGGCTCGGGCACGTTCACCGATCGACCTCTCCGAACACGATGTCGAGCGAACCGAGGATCGCCGAGACGTCGGCGAGCAGATGGCCGCGGCTGAGGAAGTCCATCGCCTGCAGATGGGCGAAGCCAGGCGCACGGATCTTGCACTTGTAAGGCTTGTTGCTGCCGTCGGACACCAGGTACACGCCGAACTCGCCCTTCGGCGCCTCGACCGCGACATAGACTTCGCCGGCCGGGACGTGGAAGCCCTCGGTGTACAGCTTGAAGTGATGGATCAGCGCTTCCATCGAGCGCTTCATCTCGCCGCGGCGCGGCGGGAAGATCTTGTGGTCGTCGACCACAACCGGCCCCTGCCCGTCCGGCGCCCGCAGCTTGGCAATGCACTGCTTCATGATCCGAACCGACTGCCGCATCTCTTCCATGCGGATGTGGTATCGGTCGTAACAGTCGCCGTTCTTACCGATCGGAACTTCGAAATCGAGCTCGGCGTAGCATTCGTAGGGCTGCGACTTGCGCAGGTCCCAGGCCGCGCCGGAGCCGCGCACCATCACGCCGGAGAAGCCCCAGGACCACGCCTGATCGAGCGTCACCACGCCGATATCGACGTTACGTTGCTTGAAGATGCGGTTGTCGCTGAGCAGACGGTCGAGATCGTTCACCACCGCCGGGAATGCGTCACACCAGGCGTCGATGTCGTCGACAAGCTTCGGCGGCAGATCCTGATGCACACCGCCGACGCGGAAATACGCGGCGTGCATCCGGCTGCCGGAGGCGCGCTCGTAGAACATCATCAGCTTTTCGCGCTCTTCGAAGCCCCACAGCGGCGGGGTCAGCGCACCGACGTCCATCGCCTGCGTGGTGACGTTGAGCAGATGCGACAGGATGCGGCCGATCTCGGCATACAGCACGCGGATCAGTTGGGCGCGGCGCGGCACCGCGATCCCGAGCAGCTTTTCCACCGCCAGGCAGAAGGCGTGTTCCTGGTTCATCGGCGCGACGTAATCGAGCCGATCGAAATACGGAATCGCCTGCAGATAGGTCTTCTGCTCGATCAGCTTCTCGGTGCCGCGATGCAGGAGGCCGATATGCGGATCGACCCGTTCGACCACCTCGCCGTCGAGCTCCAGCACCAGCCGGAGCACGCCGTGTGCCGCCGGATGCTGCGGACCGAAATTGATGGTGAAGTTGCGGACGCTGGCAGCGTCGGGAGCAGCAGCGTCAGCCATGGAGCGGGCTCCGCATCAAAGCGAGTAGCGAATTACGAACAGCGAACCGGATCACGACTTCACTCCCGCCTTCTCGTCTCCGGGAAGGACCGGATAGTCAGCCCCTTCCCAGGGCGATAGGAAGTCGAACTTACGGAACTCCTGATTGAGCCGCACCGGCTCGTAGATCACCCGCTTCTGGTCGTCGTCGTAGCGAACCTCGACGAAACCGGTCAGCGGAAAATCCTTGCGCAGCGGATGACCATCGAAACCATAATCAGTCAGCAGCCGGCGCATATCGGGATGACCGGTGATGACGATGCCGTAGAGGTCGTAGGCTTCGCGCTCGAACCAGTCGGCACCGGGAAACACCTCGATGATCGACGGCACCAGCGTGGTCTCGCCGACCTCGGCCTTCACCCGCACCCGCTCGTTCAGCTTGGGCGAAAGCAGGTGATAGACGATCTCGAACCGTTCCGCGCGGCCGGGATAGTCGACCGCGGTCATGTCGATGAAGCTGATGAAGCGGAAGCGCGGATCGTCGCGCAGCAGCCGCATCACCTCCACGATTTTGCCGGCATCGACCGTCAGCGTGAGCTGGCCGAATCCGACCGAGTGACCGGTCGCGATGCCCGGCAAGGCGCCGACGATCGTCTGACCCAGGGTGTCGAGCCCGTTGTCGTCCATGAAACAGCCTTCTTCAGCGTTCGATAGTGCCGGTCCGCCGGATTTTCTTCTGCAGCAGCATCACGCCGTACAGCAGCGCTTCGGCGGTGGGCGGACAGCCGGGCACATAGATGTCGATCGGAACGATGCGGTCGCAGCCGCGCACCACGGAATACGAATAGTGGTAGTAGCCGCCGCCGTTGGCACACGATCCCATCGAGATCACGTAGCGCGGCTCCGGCATCTGGTCGTAAACCTTGCGCAGCGCCGGGGCCATCTTGTTGGTCAGCGTGCCGGCGACGATCATCACGTCGGACTGACGCGGCGACGCACGCGGCGCGAAGCCGAAACGCTCGGCGTCGTAGCGCGGCATCGACAGCTGCATCATCTCGACGGCGCAGCAGGCGAGACCGAAGGTCATCCACATCAGTGAGCCGGTGCGCGCCCAGGTGATCAGGTCATCGGTCGCAGCGACGAAGAAGCCTTTGTCGGACAGTTCGCGGTTGACGTTGAGAAAGAACGGATCATCCGCCCCGACCGGCCTGCCGGTGTTGGGGTCGATGATGCCGGTAGCGGGCCGCGCGATCAGCGGCTGCGCGCCGACCGGATGTTGCGACGGCGTCGGCTGCATCGTCTCAGGCCTCAATCCCATTCCAGAGCGCCCTTCTTCCATTCGTAGGCGAAGCCGACGGTCAGGACGCCAAGGAATACCATCATCGACCAGAAGCCGGTCGCACCGAGCTTGCCGAAGGCCACCGCCCACGGAAACAGGAATGCGACTTCGAGGTCGAAGATGATGAACAGAATGGCGACAAGGTAGAATCTGACGTCGAATTTCATGCGGGCATCGCTGAAAGCATTGAATCCGCATTCATAGGCGGAGAGCTTTTCCGGGTCCGGTTGCTGATACGCCACCGCGAACGGCGCGACCAGCAAAACGAAGCTCAAACCAGCCGCAACGATGATAAAAACGACGATTGGCAGGTAGTTAGACAGAATGCCGCTCATCACCCGTTCCCTAACCCCGCGGCCTGTTGCGTTGCCGCAGACTCGTTCGCATTTGAATTGTTCTACCGCTTAGCGCAGTGCAACAGGGGGCGCAAGCCAAGCTGTGGCAAGACCGAGGTGGTCGGCATGCTTTCCAGGCCTACCAGCACGAATTCGTGAGTCATCATTCACAACCAAAGCTATCAACCACTCAGAAACCATACAGCCACCGCACGAAACCATTTTCGGAACCGGCGAAACTTTCCTGAAACACACGCAAGGCTATCGTCCGTTTGTCGACGCGGCAACAACAAGCGCCGCGGGGAGGCAGCGATGAACCACTCTTTGCATTCAGCGGATCGTGCGACCCACCTGAAGATCGTGGTGGTGGCTCTCGTTGCAGGTATTAGCGTAGCGGCTCTTGGGATCACAGCCCGAACCACCGCCGCTGACAGCCAGACGGCGCAGGTGATCAAGGCGACCAAACAGATGACGGTAACCGACTCTGGCCGCTCGACGGTGAGATAGCGACGCTTCTCCAACCGCGCATCAGCGGTAACAGAGGATTGAGAGGGCCGCCACTTTGGCGGCCTTTTGCATAGCTGATAGATGCAAACAGCAAGCACTCGCGACTCGTGCCTGCAATCAAGCGCAAGCGCCCTCACCTGCCTCGATCGGAATCGGCCGCTGCCTGGAGCGTGTTGCGAGGGAAACAGCGTCGGCGCTCTGCGACGCTCGCAACAGGCACCACGTCATGAGGCCACGCGAAGCACCGCCCCGCCCCACGCGCCGGCCGTCTTCTCATCCTTCGAGACGGCGGCGCGCCAGACCACTCGATAAGGTCAGCGCAGCTGGAAAGGCCCCTGCCGCCCAATCCATCGACGAAGCGCGCGAAGCTGCAGCGGCGCTGCGCACCCGGCAAAGCCGATTACGTGCGAACTGGCGAACTGTATGAAGCTTGAAGATGTTCGGGGAAGCTTGCGGCAGCGCCATACGCCCTTGGGCGAAGTGGCGCGAGAGACGGGGCTCGAACCCGCGACCTCCGGCGTGACAGGCCGGCGCTCTAACCAACTGAGCTACTCCCGCGTGGTTTTGCGTCAACCGCGCGTGGCGGTCGAATTAAAGGGACCGCAGACCCAAGTCAAGCGGCTTGAGGCAGAGATTCCCATTCTCGTGCACAACCTCCGCATTTATCCTTTAATGTCGGCATTTTTCGACACGCCAATGCAAATAATGCGCTGTTTACGGGGGAAACGACGTAGGCAGCGCCCACCCGAATCGTCTAAGCCCTGCTACGTCTTAGTTTCTAAGCCGCCACACACAGCAGGAGGGCTATATGGCGAAGAAAGCAGTTGCCAAATCCGCGACGCCGGCGACGGTGACCCTGAAGCATCTCGCAGCGGCGCTCGCGGAAGAGCACGAGCTGTCGAAGAAGCAGACCGAAGCCATTTTGGGCGACATGGTGACCCGCATCACCAAGCACCTGAAGAAGGGCGAGCGCATTCGCATCGTCGGCCTCGGCATCCTCCAGGTTCGCAAGCGCGCCGCCCGCATGGGCCGCAACCCGGCCACCGGCGAGCAGATCCAGATCAAGGCCTCCAAGAAGGTGGCGTTCCGCGCCGCCAAGGAACTCAAGGAAGCGATCTGATTCTGCTTCCAGAGCGTTTTTCAACGGCCGACTCGGTTGTCGGGGGTCGCGTGAAAAACGCTCGTCGCAGGAAGGCGCTGGAATGCGGGTCCTGACTCGGTCGGGATTAGAACTCCAGTTCAGATTGAAGAACGGCAGGCTTGGGCATCCGCCCCGCCTGCCGTTTCTTTTTGGCAACGCAGCACGCGTCCCAGCGGGTCGCGCGGCAGGTCAGGACCGGATATCAACAGCAATGCCGCGTGCCCGAAGCGCATGGTCCCGAGTTTGGGCGCTGCGAGCCTGCAAGGGAGTTCGGACGTGACCGCGATTAACTTCGACTTCACCGTGTTGGAGCGTTTTCTCCGCTACGTCACCATCGACACCCAATCGGACCCGCATTCCGAATCCTGCCCGTCCACAGAAAAGCAGAAGGACCTCGGCGCGCTGCTGGCGCAGGAGCTGCGCGAATTGGGCCTCGCCGACGCGCATCTCGACCAGCACGGCTACGTCTACGCGACGATTCCCGCGACCACCGAGAAACAGAACGTTCCGGTAATCTGCTTCTGTGCCCACATGGACACCTCGCCCGATTGTTCAGGAGCTGGCGTCAAACCGCAGGTCTGGAAGGACTATCAGGGCGGCGACATCGTCCTGCCGGGTGATAAGTCGCAGATGATTCGGCGCGCCGAGCACCCGGCGCTGTCGAATCAGATCAGCCACGACATCGTCACCAGCGACGGCACCACCCTGCTCGGCGCCGACAACAAAGCCGGCGTCGCCGAGATCATGGATGCGGCGCGGTTTCTGCTGGCGCACCCCGAGATCAAGCATGGCACGCTCAAGATCCTGTTCACCCCGGACGAAGAGATCGGCCGCGGTGTCGACAAGGTCGACCTCACCAAGCTCGGCGCCGATTTCGCCTACACCATGGACGGCGAAAGCGCCGGGCATATCGAGGATGAGACGTTCTCGGCCGACAGCGCGGTGATCACCATCGAGGGCGTCAGCGCCCATCCGGGATTCGCCAAGGGCAAGATCGAGCATGCCATCAAGATCGCTGCGGCGATCATCGAGCGGCTGCCCAAAACCGGCTGCTCGCCGGAGACCACCGAAGGACGCGAAGGCTTCCTGCATCCGATCGGAATCACCGGCACGCTGGAAAAGGCCAGCGTCAGCTTCATCGTCCGGGATTTCACAGAAGCCGGACTGAGGGACAAGGAAACGCTGCTGCAGAGCATCGTCGAAGAGGTGATGCTGGATTATCCGCGCTCGCGCGCCAAGATCGAGATCCAGCCGCAATATCGCAACATGAAGCAGGTGCTCGACCGCCATCCCGAGCTGGTCGAGAACGCCCGTGAAGCCATCCGCCGTGCCGGCCTCACGCCGGTCACCGCCGCGATCCGCGGCGGCACCGATGGCGCGCGGCTGTCGTTCATGGGCCTGCCCTGCCCCAACGTGTTCGCCGGCGAGCACGCCTTCCACTCCCGTCTGGAATGGGTCAGCCGCCAGGACATGGAGAAGGCGGTCGAGACCATCGTGCATCTGGCAACGATCTTCGAAGAGCAGGCGTAACGAGTGCATCGCGGCGCGCGGCCACACAGCACGATGGCGCGCATCGCCGCCGCGGTTTTGTCTCAATCGTTGGACCGCGATCCTGGAATCAGCTCTGAGTTCCCGTGCCGTGCGGTGCTGCCCGCGCGGACGACACGGAGACATTCGGATGATTTGCGCCCGCTTGGCATCTTTGGCGTCTGCACGAAGGATCGGAATTGTCGCGCTGATCGCAGGCGCTCCCATCATCCTGACCGGCTGCAAGGAGCAGAACAAATACGCTGCGCCACCACCAGCCAAGGTCACCGTCGCCAAGCCGACCCAAGCGCCGGTGACGCTGTATGCGGAATTCACCGGTAACACCTCGCCAGTCGCGTCGGTCGATCTCGAAGCACGGGTGCAGGGGTTTCTCGAAAGCGTCGACTATCTCGACGGTGAGGCGGTCAAGAAGGACCGTGAGCTGTTCAAGATCGAGAAGGCGCAGTACCAAGCCCAGGTCGATCTGCAGCAGGCCCAGCTCGACGGCGCCAAGGCCAAGCAGGCGAACGCCCAGCGTGAAGCCGATCGACAGACGATCCTCGGGCAGAGGGATGTCGCCTCGCAGCGCAATGTCGACGACGCCCAGACCAATCTGGCAGCCGCCAACGCCCAGGTCGCCGCCGCCCAGGCATCGCTGGCGCTGGCCAAGACCTCGCTGGGCTACACCACGGTGACGGCACCGTTCGACGGCGTGGTGACCCGCCGCCTTGTGAACGTCGGCACCCTGGTCGGCTCGGCCGGCCCGACCAAGCTCGCCACCATCCTGCAGGTCGATCCGCTCTACGTGTATTTCAACATCACCGAGCAGCAGCAGATCAATCTGCGCGACGCGCTCGCCAAGCGCGGCAAGACGCTGAAGGACATGCGCGAGGAACGCCTGGAAATGCCGATCCAAGTCGCGCTAGCGTCCGACACCTCGTTCCAATACGCCGGCAAGATCGACTACATCGCGCCGCAGGTCGATCCGTCGACCGGCACGCTGCAGCTCCGCGGGACGCTGCCGAACAAGGACGTGGCGCTGGTGCCGGGCCTGTTCGTCCGGGTCCGGGTCGCGGTCGGCCAGCTCGACGACGCGCTGCTGATCAACGACACCGCGGTGATGTCCAACCAGACCGGCAGCTACGTGATGGTGGTTGGCGCCGGCGACGTCGTCGAGCAGCGCCAGGTCACGCTCGGGCCGCAGGAAGGTCAGCTTCGGGTCGTCACCAGCGGATTGAAGGCTGACGACCGTGTGGTGATCGGCGCGATCCAGCGCGCCATTGCCGGCAACACCGTGACGCCGGTCGCCGGGACGATGGCGGCCGCCCCGACCGCGCCGACCCCGGCGCCCGCCGCGCTGAGCCCTGGAGCCCAATCCGGCACCGCGAAACCCTGAGCCCACCGGCCCTCACGAGGCGTTGCCCATGTTCTCGCGCTTCTTCATCGAACGGCCGGTGTTGTCCAACACCCTCGCCTTCCTGATCGTCCTGCTCGGCGCCCTGGCGCTGATGCGGCTGCCGGTGTCGCAATATCCTGACGTGGTGCCGCCGACGGTGTCGGTCTCCGCGACCTATCCGGGCGCCAGCGCGCGCACCGTGATGGATTCGGTGGCGCTGCCGATCGAGCAGCAGGTCAACGGCGTCGAGGGCATGATTTATATGCAATCGACCAGCGCCAGCGACGGCAGCTACAATCTGGTCGTCACCTTCGACATCGGCACCGATCCGAACATGGCGCAGGTGCTGGTGCAGAACCGGGTGTCGCTGGCCAGCGCGCAATTGCCGACTTCGGTCTCGACTCAAGGTCTCAACATCAAGAAGAAGTCGACCGCGATCCTGCAATTCGTCAGCTTGGTTTCGTCCGACGGCCGCTATGACAACCTGTTTCTCGCCAACTACGCCAAGATCAACATCCAGAACGAGCTGGCGCGGCTGCCCGGCGTCGGCGACGTGTCGGTGCTCGGCTCCGGCTCCTACGCGATGCGGATCTGGCTCGATCCGGACAAGCTGCAAAGCTATGGCCTGACGCCGAGCGACGTGATCAGCGCCGTGCAGCAGCAGAGCAACCAGGTCACCGCCGGCCTGGTCGGCGGCCCGCCGGCACCGTCGATCGTGAATTTCCAGTACGCGCTCGACGTCGTCGGCCGCTTCAACGAAGCCACCGATTTCGAAAAGATCGTGGTCAAGGCGGTCGACCAGGGCGGCGGCCAGCTGGTGCGGATCGGCGACATCGGCCGCGTCGAGCTGGGCGCGTCGTCTTACGGCCAGAACGCAACGCTCGACGGCAAGCCCTCGGCTGCGATCGCAATTTCGCTGCTCACCGGCGCCAACGCGCTGTCGGTGGCAGAGGCGGTGAACGCCAAGATGAAGGAGATGGCGGGCTCGTTTCCGGCCGGTCTCGACTACAAGGTGTCGTTCGACAGCACCAAGTTCATCACCGCCTCGGTCGACGAGGTGTACGAAACGCTGATCATCGCCGCCGTGCTGGTGCTGGTGGTGATCCTGATGTTCCTGCAGGACTGGCGAGCGATGCTGGTCCCCGCCACCACCGTGCCGGTGACGATCATCGGCGCGTTCGCGGCGATGTCGGCGATGGGCTTCACGGTCAACACCACCAGCCTGTTCGCGCTGGTGCTGGCAATCGGCATCGTGGTCGACGACGCCATCGTCATCGTCGAAGGCGTGTCCCGGCACACCGCCGGCGGGATGTCGAGCCGAGAGGCCGCGGTCAAGGCGATGTCGGAGCTGTTCGGCCCGATCATCGGCATTACGCTGGTGCTGATGGCGGTTTTCCTGCCGGCCGCCGCCCTGCCCGGCCTCACCGGCAAGATGTATCAGCAGTTCGCGCTGGTGATCGCCGCCACCGCACTGATCTCGGCTGTTAACGCGGTGACGCTGAAGCCGACGCAATGCGCGCTGTGGCTGCGCGCGCCGGTGCCGCCGGAGCAGCGCGGCATCGTCTATCGCATCTTCAATGCGGTATATGCGCGCTGCGAGGCCGTGTATGCGGCGCTGATCCGCCGCCTGGTCGCGTTCAGCATCCTGACCACGATCGTCGGCCTGGTTCTGGTCGGGGTCGCGTTCTATGGCGTGTCGCGGGTGCCGACGGCCTTCCTGCCCTCGGAAGATCAGGGCTATTTCATCATCAGCCTGAAGCTGCCGGATGCGGCTTCCGCCGGGCGCAGCGACGCTGCGGTCGCCAAGGCGGTCGAGCTGGTGCGCAAGACTCCGGGCGTCGAAAGCGTGATCGGCGTCTCCGGCGTCTCGCCGCTCGACAACAACGCCACGATGTACAACGCCGGCATGCTGTACGTGGTGCTGCACGACTGGGATCAGCGCAAGACCAAGGATCTCAGCATCGACGCGATCGCCGCCAAGGTGCGCGCTGCGCTCGGGCAGCTCGACACCGCAACCGCGCTGGTGCTGATGCCGCCGCCGATCCAGGGCATCGGCAACACCGGCGGCTTCACCATGATGGTGGAGATGAAGAACGGCAGTTCGGACTTCCTGGCGCTGCAGAACGCCACCGAACAGCTCGCCGCCAACGCCTCGACCCAGAGCGGCATCACCCACGCGGCCTCGACCTTCAAGGGCAACGTCAAGCAGCTCCGTTTGGTGGTGGACCGCATGAAGGCGGAGACGCTCGGCGTCACCGTCGGCCAGGTGTTCTCGGCCGTCGAAAGCTATCTCGGCTCGACCTACGTCAACCAGTTCACCAAGTTCAACAACGTGTTCCAGGTCTACGTCCAGGCCGACGCGCCGTTCCGGCTGCGGCCAGACGACGTGTTGAAGCTGAAGGTGAAAGGCAGCAACGGCCAGATGGTGCCGGTCGGCGCGGTCGCGTACCTGACCGACGAGGTCGGCCCGCCGCTGATCACGCTGTACAATCTGTACCCGGCCGCAACGCTGGTCGGCAGCCCGGCGGCCGGCTTCAGCTCCGGTGAAGCGATGTCGCTGATGAGCGAAGTCGCCGCCAAGTCGCTGCCCTCGTCGATGGGCACGGCCTGGACCGGGATGTCGTATCAGGAGCAGGTGGTCGGCGATCAGATCTACTACGTGTTCGCGGTCGCGCTGCTGCTGGTGTATTTCGTGCTCGCCGGACAATACGAAAGCTGGCTGCAGCCGCTGGCGGTGATCCTCGCCGTGCCGCTGACCCTGCTCGGCACCGTCGCGGCGCTGGAATGGTCGGGCCTGCCGAACGATCTCTATACGCAAATCGGCATCGTGCTGCTGATCGCACTGGCGGCGAAGAACGCAATTCTGATCGTCGAATATGCGCGCGAGAAATGTGTGGAAGGCATGCCGATCGCCGAGGCCGCAGTGGAGGCCGCGCGGCTCCGGTTCCGCCCGATCCTGATGACCTCGTTCGCCTTCATCTTCGGCATGCTGCCGCTGGCGCTCGCGACCGGCGCCGGTGCCGGCGCCCGCGTCTCGCTCGGCATCGCCGTGGTGGCCGGTATGCTGGCCTCCACGGGGCTGGCGGTGCTGTTCGTGCCGGCGTTCTTCGCCGTGCTGCAGCGGCTGGGGACGCGGCGTGAAGCCGCCGCCTCTCCGGCCGAGGGATAAGGCTGCCGAGATGGCTGCAAAGATGGGATCGGCCCTGCGCCGGTCCAGCCTGCCTTGCACAGACCATGGCCCCCGCGGTAGATAGGCGCGGCGGGCGGCTAGCTCAGCTGGTTAGAGCATCTCGTTTACACCGAGAGGGTCGGGAGTTCGAATCTCTCGCCGCCCACCATGGTTCTCGCACCCCTGCCCTAGGATCCCGGCGTCTGCCGCCCACCAGCTCTGTGCGCGGTCATTCCAGGAGAGGCCCGACGCGCGGTGAGGCGGAGGAAATTGTCCTCCGCTGGTGAATGATCTCCGAACGTCATGAGCCGCCCGAAGGGGCCGCCCCGGAGCTTGGTACCACAACGCACCATTGCCCACCCAACATAGTACCGACAGCAGCCTTTCCGACTGCGCTGCATGCTCTTGAGCGGCGAAAGTGCAGGTAAATGTACTAACGAGATATCCATCTACCCACGGTAGTGAGGGAGGAGATCAAGACGCCGGCTGGGGTAGTCAATGGCAAGGGTTGGGTGGAACGCACGGGCGCGTAGCCTGCTGCGGGGACCGGGAAACGCGTCAGTGCGATGGATCGTCGGGATCGGCGTGCTGCTGATCGCCGCGATCTCGATCGTCACCGCCTGGATGATCGCCGACGGCCGTGAGCGCGTCCTGCGCAACGCCGGGCGCGAACTCGGCAACACCGCGTTGCTGCTTGCCCGCCAGTTCGACCGCACCTTCGACACCCTGAATGCCGATCAGAGCGACACCGCCTCCTCGCTCGAGCAGACTTTCCCGCTCGCCAAGGCGCTGTCGACCCACACGCTGCTGGCGCTGAAAGCCGGCGAGCTCGGCGACTTCGACCTGTTCGACACCAGCGGCGCGCTGATCAACTCCTCGCGCGGCTGGCCGCTGCCGAACGTGGAGATCGGCGCGCATCCGAATTTCAAACGCTGGATGGCCGACTACGAGCGCGACGAAGCCGAGGCCGAATTCATCCGCGATCCGGTGCTCGGCGGCCTGACGCTGACGCTGATCAAGCGCCTGCGCGGCCCGACGCGCGCGACGACGGGCGTCCTGACCAGGACGATCCCGAACACCTGGTACGAGAACCTCGCGTCTTCGATCGTGCTCGGCGAAGACGCCTCGATCGCGATCTTCACCAGCGGCGGCACGCTGGTGACGCGATGGCCACGCTTCACCCAAGCAAATGGGCAGAACTTTCTCGACTCAGAACTCAAGCCGCTATTCCTGCAGCCGAGCATCACCAGGCGGGTCAACAGCCCGTTCGACGGTCGCGAGCGGCTGGCGGCGGCGCGGATGCTGACCAAGCAGCCGGTATTCGTCGTGGTGTCGCGCTCGGTCAACGGCGTGCTGTCGAGCTGGTGGCGCGAGCTGTGGGTGATGGTGGCAGTCGCATGCGCCTCGGCGCTCGCCGTCGCCGTGGTGCTGTTTCAGCTCGGCCGCCAGATCCTCCGGCAGGAAACCGATTTGCGGAAGCGCTACAGCATCGCCGTCGACAACATGGCGCAGGGTCTGTCGCTGTTCGACTCCACGGGACGGCTGTTGCTGTTCAACCAGCGCTATCTCGATTTATACGGCCTGCCCGCCGGCGCGCTGAAGCCTGGCATGCGCACCTTCGAAATCGTGCGGCAGCTGCAGCAGGCCGGCCACGATCCACATCTGCTCGAATCCTATCGGGCCTTCGCGCTGAAGCACGCCGGTGCCCGCAGTGCGTTCGAGGTCGAATTCCCCGACGGCCGGACCATCCTGATCACCCGCGAGCCGATCCCGGGCGGCGGCTGGGTCACCACCGACGAAGAGATCACCGAGCGCAAGCGCTCCGACTCCCGCATCCACCACCTCGCCCATTACGACGACCTCACCGGCCTGCCGAACCGCTCGTCGTTCCGCAAGCACCTCGGCGAGGCTCTGAACCTGATCGAGCCCGGCGACCAGCTCGCTCTGCTCTATATCGACATCGACGAGTTCAAGATCGTCAACGACACCCTCGGCCATCCGGTCGGCGATCAGTTGCTCCAGGCTCTCGCCGACCGCCTGCGGAATTGCGTCGGCCCGGACGACTACGTCGCCCGGCTCGGCGGCGATGAATTCGCCGTGGTGATGGCCGACGCCTCCGACATCCGCGAGTTCGTCGCGAAGCTGCAAGCCACCCTGCGCGACAGCATCGATTGCGCCGGTCAGGTGCTCTCGCCGGATGCCAGCATCGGCATCGCGCTGGCGCCGGACCACAGCTGCGAAGTGGACGACCTGATCGCGAAGGCGGACCTCGCGCTATACGCGGCGAAAGCCGAAGGTCGCCGCACCTATCGGTTCTTCATGCCGGAGATGGACGTCAAGGCGAAGGCCAGGCACGAGCTCGCGACCGAGCTGAAGCGCGCGGTGACCGAGCACGATTTCCGACTGCACTTCCAGCCGCTGGTCGATCTGAATTCCGGCACGATCGCCGGCTGCGAAGCGCTGCTGCGCTGGCAGCATCCGGTTCGCGGCTTCGTCTCGCCAGCCGAGTTCATTCCGCTGGCCGAAGACATTGGGCTGATCGAAGACCTCGGCGAATGGGTGCTGGACCAGGCCTGCCGTGTCGCGGTCGGCTGGCCGGCGTCGATGACGGTCGCAGTCAACGTGTCGCCGATCCAATTCCGGCGCGCCACGTTCCCGCTCAAGGTCGCCGCGGCGCTGGCCCGCACCGGGCTCGCCGCGCACCGTCTGGAGCTCGAGATCACCGAGGCGCTGCTACTGCAGGACAACGAGTCGACACTCGCGATCCTCAATCAACTCCGCGACCTCGGCGTCAAAATCGCGCTCGACGATTTCGGCACCGGCTATTCGTCGCTCAGCTATCTGCACCGTTTCCCGATCGACAAGATCAAGATCGACAAGAGCTTCGTCGACACCCTCACCGAGGAAGCCGGATCGGCCACCATCGTCCGCGCCATCGTGCAGATCGCCGCCGCCGGCAACAAGACCACGCTCGCCGAAGGCGTCGAGACCGCCGCCCAGCGCGACCTGCTGCGCCACCTCGGCTGCCAGCAGATGCAAGGCTACCTGTTTAGCCCGGCGCTGCCCGAGGACGCCCTGGCGCGCCTGATCGGTAACGCCGACGCCGAAACGCAAACGGCGCCCCGAAGGGCGCCGGCGAGTGTGTGACGTTAGCGAGCGCCTTAGATCTGCGCTGTGGCAAGCGTGACGTGCAAGCGAGCCCTCGTCTCGTTGACCGCTGGGATGACCGTGAAGCGAGCGATGTAGAGCAGCTACTCAGGTTTCCGGCTTCCTCTGCGTGAGGCGGCGCGCTTCTGCTTCGAGCTTCACCAGATCTTCGGCAGCTTCGCGTTCGGCCGCGATCGCCTCCGCAGCGCGGCGGTCGGCATCGAAGGCATCGAACCGTGCATGTGCGATCTCCGTCATCCGCTCATGCGACATTCGTCCCTTGCCCTGAAGCACCTCACGCTCGTTGAAGGATAGAAAGCGGTCGGTCTGCGTGATCCAATCGGCCATTCGCGTCTCTTGTCTGCGCGAGGCTCGGTCTTCAGCAAAGTCGAGGAACATCGTCGTGAGACGGTTGAGGGAATCGATCTCCTCCGTCGTGAGATAGTTCTTCGAAATTGTGACGTCGGTCTTTCGCACGCGCTCGCCCACCCAACTGGTCAAAGCCATGTTCGGCCTTTCCGGGTCGGCGCGAGCGACGATCAACTCAGCCGCCGTCTGCCCGGTAACTGCGAATACAAGCTTGTTCTGGATCGTGGCGAAGAATGCCTTGGCGGTGTCGGCGCAGCCGTCATAGTCGACGCTGGTGGCGGCGAAGAGGTCGCGGACCTTCTGGTAAAATCGCTTCTCTGACGCCCGAATATCCCGGATGCGGAGCAGCAGTTCGTCGAAGTAGTCGAGACCACCCGGCTCCTTAAGCCGGGCGTCGTCAAGGACGAAGCCCTTGGTCAGGTATTCCCGTAATACCGTGCTCGCCCAGCGCCGGAACTGACTGCCACGCGGACTGCGAACGCGATAGCCGACGGCCAGGATGGCGTCGAGATTGTAGATCTTGAGCGTGCGACGGACCGAACGAGCCCCTTCCTGCTGAACTTGTAAGAAATCCTTACAAGTTGCCGCTTCGTCGAGCTCTCTATCGTCGAAAATGGTTCCGAGATGCTGGTTGACGTTCTGCGAGGTGGTCTCGAACAGCGCCGCGATCTCGGCCTGAGTGAGCCAGACGGTGCCGTCGACCACGCGAAGCTGGATCGCGTCGCGGCCATCCTCAGTGCGATAGAGGACAAGCTCACCGCGGGACGAGGCGGCGCTCATGTAGCAGTTTCCATGATCTTCCCCACCGCTTTGACCCAGACCACGCTTCAAACCCGCCAGGAGCTGGCGTTGTAGCCGGTCTGGCACATCTCAAGCATCTTCTTGTTGATCCGATCTACCCGACTCTCAGCTCCCCAAAACGCAAACGGCGCCCTTTCGGGCGCCGCTGAGTTGGTTGTGTGTCGCTCGCCGCCTTAGTGGGCGGTCAGGCCGCCGCCGGCTTCGTCGGCTTCGGCGCTGTCCGGAGTGCCGGGCAGCTTGGTTTCCTCTTCCCAGACGATCGGCACCGGCGCGCGGGTCAGCGCGTTGGCGATCACCTCGTCCATCCGCGCCACCGGGATGATGTTCAAACCACCCTTGATCGCGTCGGAGATCTCGGTGAGGTCCTTGGCATTATCTTCCGGGATCAGCACCGTCTTGATGCCGCCGCGGGCCGCGGCGAGCAGCTTCTCCTTGAGGCCGCCGATCGGCAGCACCCGGCCACGCAGCGTGATCTCGCCGGTCATGGCGATATCGCGGCGGATCGGGATGCCGGTCAGCACCGACACGATGGTAGTCGCCATCGCCACGCCGGCCGACGGGCCGTCCTTCGGGGTCGCCCCCTCCGGCACGTGGACGTGGATGTCGCGCTTCTCGAAGAACGGCGGCTCGATGCCGAAGGTGATCGCGCGGCTGCGGACGTAGGACGCCGCCGCCTGGATCGATTCCTTCATGACGTCGCGCAGGTTGCCGGTGACCGTCATCCGGCCCTTGCCCGGCATCATCACGCTTTCGATCGTCAGCAGCTCGCCGCCGACATCGGTCCACGCCAGACCCGTGACCACACCGACCTGATCGTCCTTCTCGATTTCGCCGAAGCGGAACTTCGGCACGCCGAGATATTCCTCGATCTGCTTCTCGTCGATATGGACCGACTTCTTCTTCGACAGCATCAGGTCCTTCACCACCTTCCGCGCGAGGGTAGAGATCTCGCGCTCGAGGTTGCGGACGCCGGCCTCGCGGGTGTAGCGGCGGATGACGAGCAACAACGCGTCGTCGTCGATCGACCACTCCTTCGGCTCCAGGCCGTGCTTGGTCAGCGCCAGCGGGATCAGGTGCTTGCGTGCGATCTCGACCTTCTCGGTCTCGGTGTAGCCGGCGATCCGGATGATCTCCATACGATCCATCAGCGGCCCCGGAATGTTCAGGGTGTTCGCCGTGGTGATGAACATCACGTTGGACAGATCGTAGTCCACCTCGAGATAGTGGTCGTTGAAGGTGCCGTTCTGCTCGGGGTCGAGCACCTCGAGCAGAGCCGATGACGGATCGCCGCGGAAATCGGCGCCCATCTTGTCGATCTCATCGAGCAGGAACAGCGGATTCGAAGTCTTCGCCTTCCGCATCGACTGGATGATCTTGCCGGGCATCGAGCCGATGTAAGTGCGGCGGTGGCCGCGAATCTCGGCTTCGTCACGCACACCACCGAGCGACACGCGGACGAACTCGCGTCCGGTGGCCTTGGCGATCGACTTGCCGAGCGAGGTCTTGCCGACGCCGGGCGGGCCGACGAGGCAGAGGATCGGCCCCGACAGCTTGTTGGCGCGCGACTGCACCGCGAGATACTCGACGATCCGCTCCTTGACCTTCTCGAGCCCGTAGTGATCGGAATCCAGCACGGCCTGAGCCGCTTCCAGATCCTTCTTCACCTTGGACTTCTTGTTCCACGGGATCGACAGCAGCCAGTCGAGATAGTTGCGCACGACGGTCGCTTCCGCGGACATCGGCGACATCTGGCGCAGCTTCTTCAGCTCGTGCTGCGCCTTCTCCCGCGCTTCCTTGGAGAGCTTGGTCTTGGCGATCTTCTCTTCGAGTTCGGCGAGTTCGTCCCGGCCGTCTTCGTCGCCGAGCTCCTTCTGGATCGCCTTCATCTGCTCGTTGAGATAGTACTCGCGCTGGGTCTTCTCCATCTGGCGCTTGACGCGCGAGCGGATGCGCTTCTCGACCTGCAAGACCGAGATCTCGCTCTCCATCAGGCCGAGCACCTTCTCCAGCCGCTGCGTCACCGACAGCGTCTCCAGGATGCCCTGGCGGTCGGCGATCTTGACGGCGAGATGCGAGGCGACGGTGTCGGCGAGCTTGGCGAAGTCGGTGATCGACTGCACCACGCCGACGACTTCGGCCGAGATCTTCTTGTTGAGCTTCACATAGCTCTCGAAGTCGGACACGACCGAGCGGCCCAGTGCCTCGGCTTCCACCGAGGTGGCATCGCTGTCTTCGAGCGCGACGGCGTCGGCCTCGTAGTAATCGGCGCGATCGGTGTACTTGTCGACCTTGGCGCGCGCGAGGCCTTCGACCAGCACCTTCACGGTGCCGTCGGGCAATTTCAGCAGCTGCAGAACGCTCGCCAGCGTGCCGATCTCATAGATCGCATCGGGAGCCGGATCGTCATCGGACGCGTTCTTCTGCGTCGCCAGCATGATCAGCGCGTCGTTCTTCATCACCTCTTCGAGGGCGCGGATCGACTTCTCGCGACCGACGAACAGCGGCACGATCATGTGCGGAAACACGACGATGTCGCGCAGCGGAAGAACCGGATAGGAGTGGCTTTCGCCGTAGGTGATCGATGGCCTGGGTTTGGTGGCGGTCATGGCCCCGTTCCTTTCGTTTTGCCCCCTCGCCCTCGGCCCGCCATCGGCGCTGCCGTCACGAGGTGCGGAGGTGTCCGGTCTTCTCCGGCCGGTCAGGGCCTCGGTCTCCGGAATGATTGAGGCGAATCCTGAAAACGCTTGTCATCGCCGACCAATTAGGTGGCTATCCGGCGGTGGGGTGTCAAGTCGTGGAAAACGCAACGTTTTGTCCGGCTTTGGCGCGGGATGCTGATGCACAGAGACGAGCCGCCACTCGCGGCGGCAGCCCGTTCTGATCGTTGCGGCAGCGGCCCTGAGGGCCGCCGCGTCGGCGCTGCGCGTCAGGCGCTGGCGCTGGTCTCGGCCGCACGGTCGGTGCGGTCGGCATAGATGTAAAGCGGCCGCGCGGTGCCATCGACCACTTCGCGCGAGATCACCACTTCCTCGACGCCTTCCAGGCCCGGGAGGTCGAACATGGTCTCGAGCAGGATGCTCTCCAGGATCGACCGCAGGCCACGGGCGCCGGTCTTGCGTTCGATCGCCTTACGGGCGACCGCACCAAGCGCTTCGTCGGCGAAGGTGAGCTCGACGTTCTCCATTTCGAACAGCCGCTGGTACTGCTTGACCAGCGCATTCTTCGGATCGGTCAGGATCTTCTTCAGCGAGTTCTCGTCAAGGTCTTCCAGGGTGGCAACCACCGGCAGACGACCGACGAATTCCGGGATCAGGCCGTACTTGAGCAGATCCTCGGGCTCGACGTGGCGGAAGATCTCACCGGTGCGGCGATCTTCCGGCGCGAGCACCTGCGCCGCAAAGCCGATCGAGGTGGTCCGGCCGCGCGACGAGATGATCTTCTCGAGCCCGGCGAACGCGCCGCCGCAGATGAACAGGATGTTGGTGGTGTCCACCTGCAGGAATTCCTGCTGCGGATGCTTGCGGCCGCCCTGCGGCGGGACCGACGCCACCGTACCTTCCATGATCTTCAGCAGCGCCTGCTGGACGCCCTCGCCCGAGACATCGCGGGTGATCGAGGGATTGTCCGACTTGCGACTGATCTTGTCGATTTCGTCGATGTACACGATGCCGCGCTGCGCCCGCTCGACATTGTAGTCGGCCGCCTGCAGCAGCTTCAGGATGATGTTCTCGACGTCCTCGCCGACATAGCCGGCTTCGGTCAGCGTGGTCGCATCCGCCATCGTGAACGGCACGTCGAGAATCCGCGCCAGCGTCTGCGCCAACAGCGTCTTGCCCGAGCCGGTCGGACCGATCAGCAGGATGTTCGACTTCGCCAGTTCGACGTCGTTGTGCTTGGTCTGGTGGTTCAGCCGCTTGTAGTGATTGTGGACCGCGACCGAGAGAACCTTCTTCGCATGGTTCTGACCGATGACGTAGTCATCGAGAACCTTGCAGATCTCCTTCGGCGTCGGGATTCCGTCACGCGACTTCACCAGCGAGGACTTGTTCTCCTCGCGAATGATGTCCATGCACAGTTCCACACATTCATCGCAGATGAATACCGTGGGGCCGGCGATCAGCTTGCGGACCTCGTGCTGGCTCTTTCCGCAGAACGAGCAGTACAGGGTGTTCTTGGAGTCGCTCGTACCGACCTTACTCATTTCTATCTCCGTCCGCCGTTCGGTCTCTTCCGGTCATCGCCTGATCCGAGCCCATGCCCGGCAGACAAGTTCAAAGTTAGCAATTTCCGTACCAGAAAAGACCCCCGCATCAGTCTGGCCGCGAACCGCGACCGAGTTCGAATCCCCCAAGCACTTTCGTCGATCAGGTTCAGCCAATCAGACTGTCACCCGTCTATCAAGAATTCGCTAATCGGCCGGACGCCGGCCGACGTGACAATAGCGTGATTTGTTGCGTCTGCGCGACCCTTGGTCGCTGAAATCAACGCAGCGTTGCGCCATTGTCACGTGGGAGCTCGGCACGAAAGCGGAACATTGGGGCTTTCCTGTGAGATTCCCGAGGGCGAGATTCCCGACCTCGGGGTGCTCGCGGCTCAGGCAGCCTTCGGGGCCGGCGCGGGATCTTCGGGGCGCTTTTCGATCACCTTGTCGACGATCCCGAATTCCCGGGCCATTTCGGCGGTCAGGAACTTGTCGCGCTCCAGCGCATCCTCGATCGCCTTGTAGGTCTGACCGGTGTGATGCACGTAGATCTCGTTGAGCCGCTTCTTCAGGTTCAGAATCTCCTGGGCGTGCAGCATGATGTCGGTCGCCTGGCCCTGGAATCCGCCGGACGGCTGATGCACCATGATCCGCGCGTTCGGCAGCGAGAACCGCATGTCCTTGTGGCCGGCAGCGAGCAGCAGCGAGCCCATCGACGCGGCCTGACCGGTGCACAGCGTCGAGACCGGCGGGCGGATGAACTGCATGGTGTCGTAGATCGCCAGACCCGATGTCACCACCCCGCCCGGCGAGTTGATGTACATCGAAATTTCCTTCTTCGGATTTTCCGCTTCAAGGAACAGGAGCTGCGCGACGATCAGCGTCGACATGCCGTCTTCGACCGGGCCGGTGACGAAGATGATCCGCTCTTTCAGGAGGCGCGAGAAGATGTCGTAGGCTCGTTCGCCGCGGTTGGTCTGTTCGACCACCATCGGCACGAGGTTCATGTAGGTTTCCACCGGATCGCGCATAAATCACCTGAGGGTTGTCGTAGGCGACAGCTCGCGGGAGCGACAAAAACGGCTCCGCCGCAGGCGTTCGCCCCGTGATGCAGGACGTGAAGCGAGGTCACAGATATGAGCCGATTGCGCGGCGACAAGGGTGGACCCCGTTTCCACCTGTGAGTTGATACCGATTCGGCCAATCCCGGCAAAACCGACGAACGGCTTTTCGCCGCCAGCGAGCCGGCTTTCACGGCGCATCGTTAACAGTGCCTGACGGCGCAAAACGGCCGCCGTGACGGTATCACGGCGGCCGCAGCAATGATTCTCAGACGATGCGGATCAGGCCGCAGTCTTGTCGTCCTCGTCCTTGTAGAGCTCCTCGCGGGTGACCTTCTTTTCGGTCACGTTGGCAAGCTCTAGGATGAAGTCGACAACCTTGTCTTCGTAAATCGGCGCGCGGAGCTGGGCCAGCGCTTCCGGATTGGAGCGGTAGAAATCCCAGACTTCCTTCTCGCGGCCCGGCATCTGACGGGCACGCTCGATCACCGCGCGGCTGACTTCGTCGTCGGTGACCTGGATCTTGTTCTTCTCGCCGATCTCCGACAGCACCAGGCCGAGGCGGACGCGGCGGTCGGCGATCTTGCGATACTCTTCCTTCGCGGCGTCTTCGGTGGTGTTCTCGTCGGCGAAGGTCTTGCCGGTCGACTGCATCTCGGCGTTGATCGACCGCCACATCACCTCGAACTCCTGCTCGATCAGCGACGGCGGAGCATCGAACTTGTGGGCTTCGTCGAGCCGGTCGAGCAGCTGGCGCTTGACCTTGAGCCGCGACGCGCCGGCGTATTCGGCGCCGAGCCGGGCCTTGGCGGCTTCCTTCAGCTTGTCGAGTGACTCCAGGCCGAGGGTCTTGGCGAACTCGTCGTCGATCGTGGTCTCCTGCGGAGCCTCGAGCTTGGTCGCGGTGGTCTCGAACTCGGCCGGCTTACCCGCCAGCGTCTCGCTGGCGTAGTTGGCCGGGAACGTCACCTTGATGGTACGGGTCTCGCCGACCGCGATGCCGACGAGCTGATCCTCGAAGCCCGGAATAAAGGACGCCGAGCCGATCACCACCGGGATGTCCTCGCCGGTGCCGCCGTCGAACGCGACGCCGTCGATGGTGCCCTTGAACGACACGGTGACGCGGTCGCCGGTCTCGGCCTTGGCGCCTTCGGCCTTGTCGGCATAGGCGCGGTTGGCGTCGGCGATGCGCTTGATGGCTTCATCGACGTCGGAATCGGCGACGTCGACCACCGGCTTCTCGACCGAGAAGCTCTTGAAGTCGGCCAGTTCGATCGCCGGGACGACTTCGATCGCCACGGTGTAGGTGAGATCGGACTTGCCCTCGAGGATGTCCTCGATCTCCTTCTGGTCCTGCGGCATGGTGATCTTCGGCTCGGTGGCGAGCCGGAAGCCACGCTCGGAGAAGATGCCGTCATTGGTGTCGCGGACCAGCTTGTCGATGGTCTCGGCGGCGACCGAACGGCCGTACACGCGCTTCAGGTGAGCGGTCGGCACCTTGCCCGGACGAAAGCCGTTGAGGCGCACTTTGTCCTTCAGATCGGCGAGCTTCTCGTCGATCTTGGCGTCGATGTCCGCAGCCGGGACATTGACCTGGAATTCGCGCTTCAATCCGTCGGCAACGGTTTCCTTGACCTGCATGGCGTCAATCTTCTTCTCTTGGCTCCGGCCAAAGGACCGGAAATGGTCGAATGTACGATGCGGCCTCGCGGCCTGCACCATCGGGTTGGCGGACATCCGTCCTGGCGGACGGCCCTCCGAAAATCGTCATGAGCAAAAGCACTTGCGTGGTGCGGGCGGAGGGACTCGAACCCCCACAACTTTCGTCACTGGAACCTAAATCCAGCGCGTCTACCAATTCCGCCACGCCCGCGAAGAGCATCATGTCCGGCCGCGATGCCGCGGGCGGCGGCTTATAGCATGACATATAGGGCCCGCATCAAGAGAAACCCGCAGCTTTTACCAACCGCGGCGGGCCGTCGCAGATCGACGATGCCGGCCGGACCGACGCGGGTTCCCCGACTAAGCTGCTTAGCCGCCGGTGGTCATCAACGACTGCACGCGGGCGTAGAGATCGTTGCCGCGTCCGACCAAATACTGGCCTTTCAGGCGGTAGTCGCCCGGCACGCCCCGGATGTCGACGATCGACAGGCCGGCGCGATCCTGGTGGCCGCGCTCGGACATCAGCGCGCAGATTCGCGAAATCGTGCCGTCCTTGAGGCCCGTGCGATCGGAGAGTTCGCGCTGGGTGATGCCGGGCTTGCCGCCGATCTGCAGCAACACGAGGATCTGGTTGGCGGTGATTTCGGGGTGAATTTCGCGAAACGCGTCGAGAATAAGAGAAAGTCGTTCGAGCCAACCAGCGTCTTCGGTCGTCGTCATGATGGAGAAGGCAGCCTCGTCTTGCAGCAAATGGGAACTCAGTCTTACGGGCCGAATCTCAGGCGCCTCAAGCATCACGTTGTCGCAGACCGCTGGACAGCGGCCGGCGAACATGGTCCGCATCAAGCATGACCGATCAGCCGCCTGCCCTGTCCCGCCGCTCCGTGCTCGCCGGCCTTGGCGCCGCGACGATTGCGCCAGCGCTGCCAATCCAGGCGGCGGCTGCCCCGGCGCGCAAGACGCTGGTGCTCCGCGCCGCCATAGGCTCGGCCGTGTTGAAGCCGGGCGCGGCTGCGGTTGCGCGGCCGATCTTGAGCCTCGAAGGCCCGCCGCTGATGCGCGGCGACGAGGTCGCGGTTCAATTCGACAACAAGCTGGCCGAGCCGGCCCTGCTGACGCTGCGCGGCCTCGGCGGCGCGGGTGCAGCCGAGCCACTGGTGAAGATGCAGCCGGTCCCGCCCGGCGGCAGCGACAGCTTCCTGCTGACCTTGCGCTCCGCCGGCACCCTGCTCGCCGACCTGCGGCTTGCCGCCGACGCCGGACCGGCGCCGATGCCGGCGCTGCCGCTGATCGTCACCGAGTCCGAGCCGCCGCAAGCGGACGGTGATCAGGTGGTGCTGATTGAAGACTATCGTCTTGGCGACGACGGCAAGCCGCGCCCGGCCGGCGTCGATGCCGGCGCGACGCCGTGGCTCTACACAGTCAACGGCAAGCCCTCGGCAGAGTTCGCCGTCCGGACCAATGGCCGATTTAGATTCCGCTTCATCAACGCCTGCCAACGCAATGTGATCGCGCTCAAAATCGAAGATCACAACGTCTGGGTGATGGCCCTCGACAGTCAGCCGGCGGAGCCGTTCCTGGCGCGCGGCGGCGCGCTGGTGATCGCGCCGGGCGGCCGGGTCGATGCGCTGATCGACACCCCGAAAGCCGCCGGATCGCGGGCGGCGATTACCCTGCACGATGGCGGCAAGCCGACCGAGCTCGGCAAGCTGGTCTATGGCGGTGATCCGCCGCTCCGTCCGGCGCCGCTGCCGCAGCCGGCGCCGCTGCCGGCCAACGGCCTGCCTACCCAGCTTCCGCTCGGCAGCGCCCTCCGCGCCGAGCTGCTGCTCGGCGCCCTGGTCAATGCACAGCTCGATTGGTTTGCGCCGGACAAGTTCAACCCGGCGGCCGGACCGGCGTTTCAGGTCAAGCGCGGCCGCACCGTGGTGCTGGCGCTAACCAACCACGCCACCATGCCGATGGTGTTCCACCTGCATGGCCATCACTTCCGGCTGCTCGATCGGCTCGACGACGGCTGGAAGCCGTTCTGGCTCGACACGCTGGCGATCGACGCCGGCCAGACCCAGCGCATCGCCTTCGCAGCCGAGTATCCGGGGCTTTGGCTGATCGAGTCCTATGCGGCGAAATGGTCGGAGCCGCGGCTGGTGCGGAGCTATCTCGTCACCTGAAAGGCCGGCTCCAAGCCTCGACGGAATCGAGACTCTTTTGGGAATCGTTCAGTACTCGATCCCGAGCGCGTCATAGAGCCGGCGATGCACCGCCGGCATCGTCTCGGTCAGATCCTCGGCGATCAGACCGGGGCCGGCCTCGCAGGCCGCCTCGCCGTGCATCCACACGCCGATGCAGGCGGCTTCGAACGCCGGCACGCGCTGCGCCAGCAGGCCGGTGATGATCCCGGTGAGCACATCGCCGGAGCCGGCGGTCGCCAGCCACGGCGGCGCATTGGCGGCGATCGCCGCACGGCCGTCCGGCGACGCCACCACCGTATCGGCGCCCTTGAGCAGCACCACGGCGCCGGAACGCTGCGCCGCTACGCGCACCCGTTCAAGCTTCGAGCGAAGTGGATTTTTGTTGCTCATATCGCTGAACAGGCGCGGAAATTCGCCTTCGTGCGGGGTCAGCACGACCTGCGGACTGCTGGCCGATTTGATCGCCTCGAACAGCTCGTCCGGATGTCCGGCGAAGCTGGTCAGCGCGTCAGCATCGAGCACCACCGCGGCGCCAGCGGCCAGCGCCGCCAGCACCTTGCCCCGGGTCTCCTCACCGATCCCGGCGCCCGGCCCGATGCCGATGGCGTTGAAGCGGCGGTCGGCCAGCATCGTGCCAAGTTCGTCCGGCGTATCGACCGGCCGCACCATCACCGCCGTGAGAGCCGCCGCATTCACGGCCAGCGCGTCGCGGGGCGATGCCACAGTCACGAGCCCCGCGCCGGCGCGGAGGGCGCCGCGGGCGGCCAGCCGCGCCGCCCCGGTTTGGGACAGCTCGCCCGACACCACCACCGCGTGGCCGCGGCCGTATTTGTGGCCGTCGGCGCGCGGCACCGGGAAGTCCGGCAGCCATAGATCGGGGTCATTTTCGAATGCCTGCGGACGGATTTCGCCCAGCACCCCGGGCTCGATGCCGATGTCGACGAGGCGGACCTGACCGCAATGCAGCCGGCCGGGCAGCAGCAGGTGACCGATCTTGCGGCGGAAGAAGGTAACTGTTTCGCGCGCCCGGATCGCCGCGCCCATCACGGCGCCGGTGGCGCCGTTGATGCCGCTCGGCAGATCGACCGCCAGCACCGGCACGCCGCTGTGGTTCACGGCCTCGATCACCTCGAGCGCCTGATCCTTGACCGGCCGGTTGAGGCCGGAGCCGAACAGCGCATCGATGATCAGCGCGGGCGCCCCGATCGACTGGGTCAGGAACGGCAGCAGCGGCCCCCTCCACTCCCGCGCCGCAAGCGCCGCATCGCCCTTCAGTGCCTCGCGCTCGCCGAGCAGCATCACGTGCACGGTGCGGCCGAGTGCAACTAATTCGGTCGCGGCGATCAGCCCGTCGCCGCCGTTATTGCCGGGGCCCGCGATCACCAGGATCGGACCCTCGTCCGCCATCTCGATCGCCGCCTGCGCGACATGGCGGCCGGCGTGCAGCATCAGCGCGAACCCCGACGATCCTCCGGCGATCGTCAGAAGGTCGGCGCGGTCCATTTCAGCGGGCGTCAAAAGTTCCATGCCCAATTCCCGGTACAGTCGCCTGCAGCGAAGGCAGCATCATCGGTGCGAGACCGGACAAAACCTTCAAATGCACAAGACATGAGCTGATTGCTGAATAATTAATCAGGCAAAGCTCATTTTGCATCCGCTCAGTGAGCCATGCGGGCGATTAATATCCTGATAAAGCTTCATAATCGGCCAGTGCGCAAATTGGCACGGACCCTGCTTTTACGGAAGCCAGTTTCGATCCCTCGCGCTCGCCTCTTGTAGGCGGGGTGTGCGCGATCGTCTCTGAGTTCCGGCCTGGCGGGGCTTGGGGGCGGTGTTGCTCACCCATTCGGCCGCGGCGTTATCGATCAACTGCGCAGCGTCGCGCAATCTGGCATACACATGCCGACTCACGACGTGGGAAGTCCGGGGAGAGTGTAAGTGAAGAAGATCGAAGCCATCATCAAGCCGTTCAAGCTCGACGAGGTCAAAGAAGCGCTGCAGGAAGTCGGATTGCAGGGGATCACGGTCACGGAAGCCAAGGGCTTCGGCCGGCAGAAGGGCCACGCCGAATTGTATCGCGGCGCTGAATACATCGTCGACTTCCTGCCCAAGGTGAAAATCGAGATCGTGATCGCCGACGACCTGGTCGAGAAAGCGATCGACGCCATCCGGCGCGCCGCCCAGACCGGCCGCATCGGCGACGGCAAGATTTTCGTCTCCAACATCGAAGAAGCCATCCGCATCAGGACGGGCGAATCCGGACTGGACGCCATCTAAGCACCCGGCCTATCAACCCTCGCCTGATCGCATCACCTGGCGGCCGATCCGGCCGCCATTTCACGACGACCCGTAGCAAAGGGGTACTCATGACGACCGCTAAAGAAGTCCTGAAATCCATCAAGGACAACGACGTGAAATACGTCGATCTGCGTTTCACCGATCCGCGCGGCAAGTGGCAGCATGTCACCTTCGACGTGTCGATGATCGACGAGGAGATCTTCTCCGAAGGCACCATGTTCGACGGCTCCTCGATCGCCGGTTGGAAGGCGATCAACGAGTCCGACATGACGCTGATGCCCGATCCGGCGACCGCCACGATCGATCCGTTCTTCGCAGAGACCACCATGGTGATCACCTGCGACATCCTCGAGCCGTCGACCGGCGAGCCCTACAACCGCGACCCGCGCGGCATCGCCAAGAAGGCGGAAGCCCAGGTCAAGGCGCTCGGCATCGGCGACAGCGTGTTCGTCGGCCCCGAAGCCGAGTTCTTCGTGTTCGACGACGTGCGCTATTCGGCGAGCCCGTACAACACCGGCTTCAAACTGGACTCGTCGGAACTGCCGACCAACTCGGACACCGAGTACGAAGGCGGCAACCTCGGCCACCGCATCCGCACCAAGGCCGGTTACTTCCCGGTGCCGCCGCAGGACTCCGTGCAGGACATGCGCTCGGAGATGCTCGGCGCGATGGCCAAGATGGGCGTCAAGGTCGAGAAGCATCACCACGAAGTCGCTTCGGCCCAGCACGAGCTCGGCATGAAGTTCGACACCCTGACCCACATGGCCGACCAGATGCAGATCTACAAGTACTGCATCCATCAGGTCGCCCACATCTACGGCAAGACCGCGACCTTCATGCCGAAGCCGGTGTTCGGCGACAACGGCTCGGGCATGCACGTGCACCAGTCGATCTGGAAGGACGGCAAGCCGACCTTCGCCGGCAACAAGTACGCCGACCTGTCGGAAACCTGCCTCCACTACATCGGCGGCATCATCAAGCACGCCAAGGCGATCAACGCCTTCACCAACCCGTCGACCAACTCCTACAAGCGTCTGGTCCCGGGCTATGAAGCGCCGGTGCTGCTGGCCTACTCGGCCCGCAACCGCTCGGCCTCGTGCCGTATCCCCTACACCACCTCGCCGAAGGCCAAGCGCGTCGAAGTCCGCTTCCCGGACCCGATGGCCAATCCGTATCTCGCCTTCGCGGCGATGCTGATGGCCGGCCTCGACGGCATCAAGAACAAGATCGATCCGGGTCCGGCGATGGACAAGGACCTGTACGATCTGCCGAAGGAAGAGCTGAAGCAGATCCCGACCGTTTGCGGCAGCTTGCGCGAAGCGCTCGAGAACCTCGACAAGGACCGCGCCTTCCTCAAGGCCGGCGGCGTGTTCGATGACGACTTCATCGACGCCTTCATCGAGCTGAAGATGACCGAAGTGGCGCGGTTCGAAATGACCCCGCACCCGGTCGAGTTCGAGATGTACTACTCGTACTAATCGCTTCGGCGACACCACTCAGGGAAAGGCGCTCCTCGCGGGGCGCCTTTTTCTTTTTGGATCGAACAACGCCGTGCCGCGGCCGGTGCTCTGCAAGACCACGCGGTGAGACGTGCTGGCGCGCCATCCCGAACCATCCGCCACAGGTGATGCGTCCGCGTGAAGGACACACCGCAGCCACCTGGCGCACGCCGCACGCCGCAGCGGCCACGTCGCCCCGGTTGATTCAGCTCAAAGCCTCATTCATTCGAATGAATTAAACAGACGCCGATGAGGCGCCGACGATGAAGTCCAACGGCCACGCAACCAAGCTCCGCACCACGCCGTCCCTCGGCGGCCAGAGCCACGACACCCGCGCCCGGATGATCGAGGCTGCGATCGAGGTGTTCGGATCGGTCGGCTACGACGGCGCCACCACCCGCCAGCTCGCCGAGCGAGCCGGCGTGAATCAGGCCGCAATCCCCTACCATTTCGGCGGCAAGCGCGAGCTGTATGTGGCCGCCGCGCAAGCCATCGCCGATTACATGCGATCCCGCATCGAGCCGCTGATCGACGAACTGCGCAGCGCCAGTGTCGATCCAGTCGGCCACATCGACGCGGTGGTGATGCGGTTCTTCCAGTTCATCGCCGGCGATGAGGAGCCGGAGGCCTGGACGGTGTTCTTCGTGCGCTGCGAGCGCGACGCCGACGACGCCTTCCGCATCATCTACTATCAATCGGTCGCGCGGTTTCAGGCCGCCTTGATCGCGGAAGTGGCCGCCGCCACCGGACGTTCGCCGGATGACGAGGACCTGAAGGTACGGGTCGCCGTCGTGCTCGGCGCGATCTCCAACTTCCGCACGCTGCGCAACGTCATGCTGAGTTCACTCGGCTGGGACACATTCGACGCCGAGCGGAAGCGGACCGTGGAGACTGCAGTCCGGCGACTGGCGCTGGCCGAATTGCTCGGCATCCACGCCGACGCCCCGTCCGACGTCCATCCCCCGCTCGGCTCCACGTCCGGGGCTCAACCATCACCCACGGCCAGACCGTAAAAGGAGGCTGCCATGACCAAGCCCGATCTTACTCAAGCCTATCTGGAATGGACCAAGCAGAAGCTCGACGAGTCCGCCGCGACGATCGCCAAGATCGAGGAAGCGGCCGCCAAGATCGGCGATGCCTCGAGCGCCAAGGCGCAGGAAGCGCTCGCGCAGCTCCGCACCGCGCGTGACGCCTTCCAGGCTCAGGTGAGCGCGGTGCAAGCCGATTTCGGCGCCTCCAAGCAGGTGACCGATGCGGCGCTGTCAGCGGTCTCGGCGCAATGGAACGAGGTCGAACTGGCGTTCCAGAAATTCCTCGGCGCCGCCGGCGATCAGGCCGGGCTGGTCAAGGACGCGCTCGCCGCCCGCGCCGAAGCGCAGCGCCAGTCGTTCCTGTCGTCGCTGGAGACGATCCACACCGGTGCCGCCGCGGCACTCGAACAGGGCCGCAAGGAAATGGAATCCTCGCTGCGCCGCTGGACCGAGGAAACAGAAAAGACGCTCGGCCCGAAGCTGACTCAATTGTCAGCCGCCGGCGACGAGACCTGGAACGCGCTGAAGGCCGGCCTCGACGAGACCGCCGCAGTGTACGAGAAGACCTGGGCGCGGATCTCGCAGGCGTTCACGAAGCCCAAGTAACAGCGACTGAACATGCCAAGCGTCATGGCCGGGCTTGTCCCGGCCATCTACGTCTTCGATCTTGCGAAATCTTACGACGTGGATGCCCGCGACGAGCGCGGGCATGACGGGTTGAATGCGGTCTTGATCACCGATACGCCGCTCAACCCGCATCGCTCCCACGCGCCAGCACCTCGGGTGCCGCGGCGATCGCCTCATACACCGCCTCGATCTCCACCGCCGTGCTGCAATACGGCGGCATCAGATAGATCGTGTTGCCGAGCGGGCGGACCAACAGACCGCGATTGATAAAGTATGCGTACAGCCGCGGCCCGACGTCGGCCAGATAGCCGCTGTCGCCGACCTGCAGATCGACCGCCGCGATGGTGCCAATCTGGCGGACATTGCTGAAACGTGCATCGTCCCTGAAACGATCCAGCGCGCGAGCGTGGACGGCCGCCAGATCGTCGATCCGTTGCCGTACCGGCTCGCTCGCCCACACCTGAAGATTGGCCAGCGCCGCAGCGCAGGCGATCGGGTTGGCGGTGTAGGAGCTGGAGTGAAAGAACGTCTTGCGCCGGTCGGTCGAGAAATGCGCGTCGAAGATCTCGCGCTGGCACATCGTCACCGCGAGCGGCACCGAGCCGCCGGTCAGGCCCTTCGAGTAGCAGGCGATGTCGGGCACGATATTCGCTTGCTCGCACGCGAACAGCGTGCCGGTGCGGCCCCAACCGGTCATCACTTCGTCGGCGATCAGCAGCACGCCGTGCGCCTTGCAGATCCGTGCCATCTCGGCCAGCACCCAGGGCGGATAGATCAGCATGCCTCCGGCCCCGAGCACCAGCGGCTCGACGATCAGCGCCGCCACCGCCTCATTGCGGCATGCCTGCTCCAGCGCGTCGAGCGTTGCCTGCTCGGCGCCCGCGCGCGGAAACGGCAGCCGGCTGACATCGAACAGCAGCGGGTCATACGGCGCATTGAACACGCCGCGCTCACCGACCGACATGCCGCCGATGGTGTCGCCATGATACGCGCCTTCCAGCGCCAGAATACGCCGCCGGCTCTCGCCGGAATGCAGCCAATAGCCGAGTGCCATCTTGAGGCCGACCTCGACCGAGGTCGAGCCGCTGTCGGAGAAGAACACGTGCGTCAGCTCGGGCGGCGTGATCTCGACCAGGCGCTGCGCAAGCTGTTCGGCCGGCGGATGGGTGAAGCCGGCAAAGATGATCTGATCGAGCTGGTCGGCCTGCTGCTTGATCGCCGAGATGATTGTCGGATGGCGATGACCATGCGTCACCACCCACCACGAGCTGATCGCATCGAAGATCCGCCGCCCGTCATCGGCTTGAAGCCAAGCGCCCTCGCTGTGCACGATCGTCGGGGTGTCGCCCTGCACCGCATGCTGGGTGAACGGATGCCAGACCGGCGAGGCGTGGCTCATGGCGCGTCTCCGAGGAAATCGCGAGGCTCGAACGCCGCTGCGAACGCAGCGCGTAGCGCGGCCGCATCAAGCCGCTCCAGCCGGGGCAACCGGCCGAGCCGGCGGGTATGGCCGAGTTCGACGATGATCTGCTCGGAGTCGAGGTTCTCATCGCCGAGGAAGGCGACGCCGAGCAGCGGAATGTCGCGCGCCCTGATCGCTTCGATCGACAGCAGCGTGTGGTTGATCGTGCCGAGCGAGGTGCGGGCACATAGCACCAGCGGCACTCCCCAGCGCGCGAACACATCGATGTAGGTGGTCTCGCGCGTCAGCGGCACCATCAATCCGCCGGCGCCTTCGACCACCAGCGGACGCGGCACCGAAGGCAATTCGAGCGCGGCGACGTCGATGTCGACACCGTCGATCTCCGCGGCGAGATGCGGCGAGGCGGGCGTCTTCAGCCGGTAGCGTTCCGGCAGGATCCTATCGGCTGCGAGCCCCGACAGCCGCTGCACGGCGCCGGAGTCGGTCTCGTCTTCGAGTCCGGACTGCACCGGCTTCCAATAGGTGGCGTCCAGCGCGCCGGCGAGTGCGGCGGCAAACACGGTCTTGCCGATGCCGGTGTCGGTGCCGGTGACGACGATCCGCGCGCTCATGCCGCCGCCCTCATATCTTCGGCAAGCGCTGCGAACAGCGAGGCGATCACGTCCTCGGACAGATTGGCGCTGAGCGCGATGCGCAGCCGCGCGGTGCCTTCCGGCACCGTCGGCGGCCGGATCGCGCGAACGTCGAAGCCACGCCGCTGCAGCGATGCCGCGAGCGCCACCGCCGTGCTGTTGGCACCGACGATGATCGGCAGGATGTGCGAGCCCGACGAGGTGATGCCGCAACGCTGCTTCAGTTCGCGATCCGCGAACGCGACCAGCGCGGCGAGCCGCTCCCGTCGCTCCGGCCGGGTGCGGCTGATGTCGAGCGCCGCGCGCGTCACCGCCGCAATCAGCGGCGACGGCGCGGTGGCGAAGATAAACGGCCGCGCCCGGTTGACCAGGAAGTCGCGCACGATCTTCGGACCGAGCACAAAGCCGCCCATGGTGCCGAGCGCCTTGCCGCAGGTATGCAGGGTGATGACGTTGGCACGGCCCTCGAACGAAGCGGCCAGTCCCCGCCCCTCCGGTCCGGCGACGCCGGTCGCATGCGCCTCGTCGATCACCAGAATGGCGTCGTGCCGATCCGCCACCGCGACCAGCTCGTCGAGCCGCGGGCTGTCGCCATCCATGCTGTACACGCTCTCCACCGCGATCCAGGCGCGGCCACGGCCACCGTTGGCCCGCCATTGCCGCAGCCGCGCGTCGAACGCCTCGATATCACTGTGGGGCACGCTTTCGCAGGTCGCGCGACCGCGGCGCATGCCTTCGTGCACGCTGGCATGGATCAGCTCATCGTACAGCACGAGATCGCCACGCTGCGGCAGCGTCGCGAAGATCGCGTGATTGGCGCTGAAGCCGCCGCCGAGATACAGCGCGCTTTCTGCGCCGAAGTAATCAGCCGCTTCCGCTTCGAGCGCTTCGTGCTCTTCATGATTACCACGCAGCAATCGCGAGCCGCCGGCTCCGATCGGCACGCCGCGCGCAACCGCATTGGCGGCGGCCTGGCGCAACTCGTCGGACTCGGCAAGGCCGAGGTAATCATTGGAAGTGAAGTCGACGCCGGCGCGCGGCTGGAGCTTGCGTCGCCGCCCCGCATCCGCAAGTGAACGCAGGTCGGCTTCAAGGCTCTGGTACATCGATCCTAGTCCTGGTGGTGCGGCAGCTTGCCGCAGTGCGGGCGCTACCGTCGTTTGACCGCCGCAGGTGGAGGTTAAGCGGCGCGCGAGCGGCCGAAGGGCGGTGGGAACCACACAGGCCGGCTCAGCGCGGCCCTTGCTTAGCGCGCGTCGTCGAGCTCGTCACTGTCCTCGTCATAGCCCCGCTCGGACGGGCCCATCACGATCTCGTTGCGCAGGGCCTCGAACCGACGCCTGGTTTCCTGATCGCGGGCCGCGATGAAGGCAATCGCGTCGGCGCGCGGCATCGGGCCGCTGGAGATCGGATGCACGCTGGCCCCGATCGTCTCGTCGACGAAATAACCGCGGTCGTCGCGGCGCATGCGCCATTTGAAGCGCAGCGCATCCAGCGGACCCGGTCCCTCTCGGGTGTAACGTTCGAGATCGTCGTCGCCGTCGTCGGGCTCCGGCACCGCCGCCGAGGCGGCCTCCTCAGCAGGCTTGGCCTGCTCAGTAGCATCCGTGGGCTCGGAGACATCGCGGTCGGACACCGCTTCGGCCGCAACAGGCTCGTCGCCCTGCGCACCGGCATCGGACGAGGGCGGGACAGAGGGCGCACCCTCCTCCGGCACCACTTCGTCTCGCGCCTCCGCGTTGGCGTCGGGCCTTTCGAAGATGCTCGCAATCGCCGCGAGCGCTTCATCGGTTGGGTCGTTGGCAGTCAATACAAAGCTCCCCCAGTTCGGCCTGAAGACAACAGCAAGGCCGAACACGTCAACGCCGACAATGGTCGCTGGTTTCTATTTTGTGTGGCTATGTCGAGGCATATACCGGCGGACGCCGAGTTTTCCACGGCCGTTCGCGCTCGAGCTGCGCAGCGAGACGTAATAGTGTTGCTTCGTCGCCGAACCGGCCTGCGAACATCATGCCGATAGGCAGGCCGCTTGCACTCCACGCCAGCGGCACCGACATCGATGGTTGTCCGGACATATTAAACAGACTCGTGCCCGGAATATACCGACGCAGCGTCGGGCTGATCCCGGAGAGATCGTGCGCCATGGTATTAATTTCGCCGATCCGCAGCGGCAGCGTGCACAGCGTCGGCGACAGAAATACATCGATGCTCGTGAAAAACTCCGCCAGCGCGCGCGAGATCTGGAACGCGGCGAGCTGCGCCGCGCAATAATCGACACCGCTCGCTTTGCGTGCATTGGCGGCCGACGCCAGCGTCAGCACTTCAAAATCTCGTTCGGTCATGGCGCGGCCGAGTGTCTGCTCGGCGAGCTGCACCGCAAGGCCGGTGTTGCAGGCAACGATGGTGGCGATCACCTGCGCCGGATCGGCAGGTAGCACCGGTGCGCGCTCCTCGACGTGATGACCGAGCCCTTCGAGCTGCCTTGCGGTATCACGCACCGCCGCAGCAACCTCCGGATCGATCGCATCACCATAGGTCGAACGGTCGGTAAACGCGATCCGCAACCGGCCTGGTTCACGGCCGACTTCCTCGGCGAACGGCCGCTCCGGCGGCGGGGCAACGTAAGGGCTCGACGGCTCGGGGCCGTGCAGTGCATCGAGCATCGCGGCGCTGTCGCGCACACTGATACTCACCACATGACCACAGGCGAAGCCGCCCCAGCCCTCGCCGCGATCCGGCCCGATCGGATTGCGCGCCCGCGTCGGCTTCAGCCCAAACACGCCGCAGGCGGAGGCCGGAATGCGGATCGAGCCGCCACCGTCGCTGGCATGGGCCACCGGCAAAATGCGCGCCGCCACCGCGGCCGCAGCGCCGCCCGACGAGCCGCCGGAGGAGTGATCAATATTCCACGGATTGCGGGTCGGCCCGTGCAGCCGCGACTCCGTGGTCGGCATCAGGCCGAATTCCGGGCTGGCGCTCTTGCCGAAAATCGTCACGCCGGCGGCGAGAAACCGCCCCGCCAGCGTGCCGGTGTGGGGCGCAACGAAGTCCTTGTACAGGCTGGCACCGAAGGTGGTGCGCGTGCCGGCGAGCAGATCGAGATCCTTCAATAGAAACGGCACGCCGGTGAACGGCCCCTGCGGCAGGCCGGCTTCGATCTGCTTGCGCGCGTAGTCGTCGTGCCGCACCACCACCGCATTGAGCTTGGGATCGAGCGCATCGGTCCGCGCGATCGCTTCATCGAGCAGTTCGGCAGCGGTGACCTGCTTGCTGCGGACCAGTTCGGCGAGGCCGACGCCGTCGTAATCGCCGTACTCTTTGAACGCCATGATGGACCTCTCCCCGAAGTTATTTGGTTATGTTGCAATGATCTTTGAGGCGTCATTGCGAGCGAAGCGAAGCAACGAAGCAATCCAGTCTCGGCCTCGCAGCTCTGGATTGCTTCGCTTCGCTCGCAATGCCGCGCGCTGGCGTGATAAGCGCCGAGCGCCCAACTAACCGAGCACGTCCTGATTGACGACGTTGATGCGGATCGGGTCGCCGTCGAGCACGCTCAACATGTTGCGGGCGGTCTGCTCGCCCATCCGGTCGAGCGCTTCGCGGGTGACGCCGGCGACGTGCGGCGCGATGATCACGTTGGGCAGATCAAACAACTTGTGGCCGTGCGGCGGCGGCTCCTGCTCGAACACATCGAGCCCGGCGCCGGCGAGCTTGCCCGCGAGCAGCGCGTCGTACAGCGCCTGCTCGACCACAATGCCGCCGCGCGCGGTGTTGATCAGGTACGCGGTCGGCTTCATCTTCGACAGCCGCGCCGCATCGAACAGCCCGGTGGTCTCAGGCGTCTTCGGGCAGTGCAGGCTGACGAAATCGGCGTCGGGGAGCGCGGCGTCGAGGTCAGAAACCTGCTTGCAGCCGGCCGCTTCGATCGCCGCTGCGGGCACGTAAGGGTCGTACACCAGGACGGTCATTTCCATCGCCAGGCAGCGCTTGGCGGTGCGGGTGCCGATGCGGCCGAAGCCGACGATCAGCACTGTCTTGCCGAACAGATCGAACGGCAGCAGCCCGAGCCGCGTCGCCCAGGCGCCGGTCTTGACCAACGCGTGCAGCTCGGCGCCGCGCTTGGCCAGCGTCAGCATCATGAACAGCGCCTGCTCGGCGACCGATGGCGAATTCGCGGTGCCGGCGGTCATCAGCGGCACCTTACGCTTGTTCAGCGCCGGCACATCGATCGCGTCATAGCCGACGCCGATCCGCGCCACCACGCGCATCTGCTGCGCCGCATCGAGCTCGCGCTCGCCGAACCGGGTGGCGCCGAGCGCGACGCCATGCACCGGCGCTTCGGTGCGCAGCAGCGCGTCGAAATCCTCCGCCGAGATCATGTTGGGAAATTCGATCATCTCGATATCGCCGCGTTCGGCGATCAGCGCCCTGCCCCGCTGCGACAACGATTCCGTCACCAGCAGCTTCTTCGTATTCGACGTCATATCGGGCCCCTGGGGTCTTGTTCGTTGTTCGCGCCGCTCGTGAGATGGCGGGCGATGGTTTTTTGTATCAGGCCGCGCGCGGCGAGGTCCACCGGCAATTGCCGCGCGTCACGACCGCGTCGCCAACGCCACGCCGGTCAGCGTCATCACCAGCGCGGCGATCTGGCCGATCCCGAGCGGCTCGTGCAGCGCAACCGCCGAGGCGACCACGCCGATCACCGGGGTCGCCATGGTGCCGATCGCCGCAACCGACGCCGGCAGCCGTTGCAGCGCGGCGAACCAGCAGACATAGGCGATGCAGAACTGGATCACGACCAGATACACCAGCCCGGCCCAACCGAGCGGCGTCAGCACCGAGACGTGCGGGATCTCGAACGCGAGCCCGATCACCGCGACCGGAATGCAGCCGAGCCCGATCTGCCACGCCGCGGAGGTGGCACCGGGCAGCGCGATCGGAAACCGCTTCAGGAAGATGGTGCCGAGCGCAAAGCCGAGCGCGCCGGTGAGCGCCAGCAGGATGCCGGGCAGCTTCGTCATGCTGGCGGCGAAGCCCGCCGCGCCCATCAGCGCCGCGATTCCGCCGAACGCCAGCGCCAGCGCCGCGACCCGGCGCAGCGTCAGCCGCTCGCCGAGCAGCGGCCAGGCCAAGAGCGCGGTCCACACCGGCATGGTGTAGGCGATCACCGCGGTCTCGCCGGCCGGCAGCCACAGCAGCGCCAGCCCCATCACCGCCATCCACAGCGTGACGTTGAAGAACGCCGAGATCACCAATCGCAACCGCTGGTCGCGCGGCACGGCCAGGCTGTCGCCGCGCAGCGCCGCATAACCGAACAGCGCCAGCGAGCCGGCGATTCCTGTGAGGCCGCGCAGCGGCAGCGGCGGCCATTGCGCGATCAGATATTTGGTGACCGGCCAGCTCAGGCCCCAGGCCACCGTGGTCACGGTCAGGAACACCAGGCCGCCGGACGCAATGCGCCCGCGCGCAGGAATCGGAGAAGGATCGGACATGGACAACCCGGCAGGAGGAGCGCGCAGAATGCCGGTGTTGGGACCCCGACGCCACCCGTAATCGGACACCTTTCGGCCGTCTCTCCTGAGTCGGGTTTGGCAAGCCCTTGGAGCGAAAAAATACCTGCCCTGTGAACAGCGGGCGCAGGCGTGATCCAGCGCCCGCCGCCGACTTTTTCGTCTTTGGAATCTCTGAGGACTCACCGATACTTGACCGGGTCAGGGCGAGCCGCGGCCCCTGTTTTCCACCCTAATCCACCACATTTAGTATTTGATTCAGGAACCCGCACTATTGCTTGACGGGTCGGACGGAGTCGGCCTAGCTTCAGGGCCGTCCAGCGAGGGAGTGTTTTGTCCCGCCGGACGTTTCCCAGAAGGGTCCAGACCGACCACCTCCGACGGCCACAGCGGCAGCGGGGCGAGGCGTCGTCTGCTCCTAAATCGACCGTTGGGGCGCATTCCGACGGGCCGGCAAAACGGCTCGCAAAGCGACATGGGGCGTTATGTTGGGTGGAGTGCCCGGCTGCAAAAATGCGGCCGTCGCCTCTGCCCGCGAAAACAGATGGAGCCGGGTCACGGCTCGCCGGGCGAACAAGGTTCGTCCATCTAGCAACTTCCTGGGCCACCCACGGCGGGGGTTCGGGCGACTTGAACGGGGCACGAGATGAAGATCGAACGGCGCTACACCAAGGACGGCCAGTCTCCTTACGCGGACATCGCGTTCAGGCTGACGACCAGCGAGATTCGCAATCCGGACGGATCGGTGGTGTTCCGCCTCGAGAATGTCGAGGTGCCGGAGTTCTGGTCGCAGGTCGCCTCCGACGTGCTGGCGCAGAAGTATTTCCGCAAGGCCGGCGTCGCCGCGCGCCTGAAGAAGGTCGAGGAAGAGAGCGTGCCGTCGTGGCTGTGGCGCTCGGTCGCCGACACCGACGCCCTCACCGCCCTGCCCGAGAGCGAGCGTTACACGTCTGAGCATTCCGCCAAGCAGGTATTCGATCGCCTCGCCGGCTGCTGGACCTATTGGGGCTGGAAGGGCAGCTACTTCTCGAGCGAAGACGACGCCCGCGCGTTCTTCGACGAGCTGCGCTACATGCTGGCGATGCAGATGGTGGCGCCGAACTCGCCGCAGTGGTTCAACACCGGCCTGCATTGGGCCTACGGCGTCGACGGCCCCGGCCAGGGCCACTACTACGTCGATTACAAGACCGGCAAGCTGACCAAGTCGAAGTCGGCCTACGAGCATCCGCAGCCGCACGCCTGCTTCATCCAGGGCATCGAGGACGACCTCGTCAACGACGGCGGCATCATGGACCTGTGGGTCCGCGAGGCGCGGCTGTTCAAATACGGCTCCGGCACCGGCTCCAACTTCTCGCGGCTGCGCGGTGAAGGCGAACGCCTCTCGGGCGGTGGCAAGTCGTCGGGCCTGATGAGCTTCCTGAAGATCGGCGACCGCGCCGCCGGCGCGATCAAGTCGGGCGGCACCACCCGCCGCGCCGCCAAGATGGTGGTGGTCGACGTCGATCACCCGGACATCGAGGCCTACATCGACTGGAAGGTGAAGGAGGAGCAGAAGGTCGCCGCTCTCGTCACCGGCTCCAAGGTCAACCAGAAGCACCTCAAGGCGATCCTGAAGGCCTGCGTCAACTGCCAGGGCTCGGGCGACGACTGCTTCGATCCGGAGAAGAACCCGGCGCTGCGCCGCGAGGTCAAGCTGGCGCGCCGCGCGCTGGTGACCGACGCGATGATCAAGCGCGTCATCCAGTTCGCCAAGCAGGGCTACAAGGAGATCGACTTCCCGATCTACGATACCGACTGGGATAGCGAGGCCTACCTCACCGTCGCCGGCCAGAACTCCAACAACTCGGTGTCGCTGAAGGACGACTTCCTCCGCGCGGTCGAGACCGACGGCGACTGGCACCTCACCGCCCGCACCAACAAGAAGGTGGTGAAGACGCTGAAGGCCCGCGACCTGTGGGAGAAGATCGGCACCGCGGCCTGGGCCAGCGCCGATCCCGGCCTGCACTTCAACACCACGATGAACGACTGGCACACCTGCAAGGCGTCCGGCGACATCCGCGCGTCCAATCCGTGCTCGGAATACATGTTCCTGGACGACACCGCCTGCAACCTCGCCTCGGCGAACCTGCTGGCGTTCTACGACGTCGGCGCCAACCGCTTCGACCTCGATGCCTACGAGCATCTGTGCCGGCTGTGGACCGTGGTGCTCGAAGTCTCGGTGCTGATGGCGCAGTTCCCGTCCAAGCAGATCGCCGAGCTGTCTTACGAATTCCGCACCCTCGGCCTCGGCTTCGCCAATATCGGCGGCCTGCTGATGACCATGGGTCTGTCGTACGACTCCAAGGAAGGCCGCGCGCTGTGCGGCGCGCTGTCGGCGATCATGACCGGCACCGCCTACGCGACCTCGGCCGAGATGGCCGCCAAGCTCGGCGCCTTCCCCGGCTACAAGAAGAACGCCGACCATATGCTGCGGGTGATCCGCAATCACCGCCGCGCCGCGCACGGCGAGAGCCGCGTCTATGAGGCGCTGTCGGTCAACCCGGTGCCGCTCGACCACACCAACTGCCCGATCCCGGACGCCGTCGCCCACGCCAAGGCGGCCTGGGACAAGGCGCTCGAACTCGGCGAGCAGCACGGCTACCGCAACGCACAGGTCACCGTGATCGCCCCGACCGGCACTATCGGCCTCGTCATGGACTGCGACACCACCGGCATCGAGCCCGACTTCGCGCTGGTGAAGTTCAAGAAGCTGGCCGGCGGCGGCTACTTCAAGATTATCAACCGCGCGGTGCCCGCCGCGCTGCGCGTGCTCGGCTATCCGGAGCACCAGATCCAGGAGATCGAAGCCTACGCCGTCGGCCACGGCTCGCTCTCCAACGCACCGGCCATCAATGCCTCGACCCTGAAGGCCAAGGGCTTCACCGATGAAGCTTTGGCCAAGGTCGAAAAGGCGCTGCCGACCGCGTTCGACATCAAGTTCGCGTTCAACAAGTGGACGTTCGGCGAGGACTTCCTGAAGGACGTCCTCAAGATCGAAGCCGAGCAGATCGCGCAGCCGAATTTCGACCTGCTCACCGCGCTCGGCTTCACCAAGCGCGAGATCGAGGCCGCCAACATCCACATCTGCGGCGCGATGACGGTCGAAGGTGCCCCGCATCTGAAGCCCGAGCACTACGCGGTGTTCGATTGCGCCAATCCCTGCGGCAAGATCGGCAAGCGCTATCTGTCGGTCGAGAGCCACATCCGGATGATGGCCGCGGCGCAGCCGTTCATCTCGGGTGCGATCAGCAAGACCATCAACATGCCGAACGACGCCACGGTGGAGGACTGCAAGTCCGCCTACATGCTGTCGTGGAAGCTGGCGCTGAAGGCCAACGCGCTGTACCGCGACGGCTCCAAGCTGTCGCAGCCGCTGAATTCGCAGCTGATCGCGGACGACGACGAGGACGAGGACATCGATACCTTCCTCGACAAGCCGATGGCCGCGCGCGCCACGCACATCTCCGAGAAGGTGGTGGAGCGGCTGGTCGAGCGCATCGTGGTGATGCGCGAACGCGAGAAGATGCCGGATCGCCGCAAGGGCTACACCCAGAAGGCGGTGGTCGGCGGCCATAAAGTGTACTTGCGCACCGGCGAATACGATGACGGCCGCCTCGGCGAGATCTTCATCGACATGCACAAGGAAGGCGCGGCGCTGCGCTCCTTCATCAACAACTTCGCGATCGCGGTCTCGCTCGGCCTGCAATACGGCGTGCCGCTCGAAGAATATGTCGACGCCTTCACCTTCACCCGGTTCGAGCCGGCCGGCCCCGTCCAGGGCAACGACTCGATCAAGTACGCCACCTCGATCCTCGACTACGTGTTCCGCGAGCTGGCGGTGAGCTACATGGGCCGGTTCGACCTCGCCCATGTCGACCCGACCGAGACCGGCTTCGACGCCATCGGCAAGGGCGTCGACGAAGGCAAGGTGCCGGATGGCGGCGTGATCGCGGGCCCGGCGTCGGCGACCAAGTACCTGTCCAAGGGCCTGACCCGGTCGCGCACCGACAATCTGGTGGTGATGCGCAGCACCCCCGCCCACCCGGCGGACACCACACCGCGCAACGCCCCGTCGGGCGCCGCGCCGACCGTCACCGCGCTGGCCTCCTCCCGCGTCGGCGACGCCCTCGAAGGCGCCACCGCCTTGAAGCAGGAAGTGCAGACCGATCTGTCGCCGACCGAAAAGCTGGAAGCGCTGCAGTGGAGCAAAGCCACCACCGCCGCGACCCAGCCCGCCCCGAGCAAAGCCGAACGCCGCGCCGAAGCCAAAGCCAAAGGCTACGAAGGCGAGATGTGCTCGGAGTGCGGGAATTTCACGTTGGTGCGGAACGGGACTTGTATGAAGTGTGATACGTGCGGCTCGACGACGGGGTGCAGCTAACTAACTACTCCAACAGTTTCGGGGCGGCGAGCAATCGCCGCCCTTGGCACAGAAGAACAAACCACGAACTACCCAATTACCAACTTGGAGAATGACCATGGCTACAAATCCTCCCCAAGGCGACGGTCATCGCAACGGCGCGGTGAGAGACCGCTCGCAGACGTACAACACCAAGACCGAGACCTGGGTAAAACGCGATAGCGAGACGGGCCGGTTCATGGACGTGAGGTCCGACGGAAAACCGTTCAAGGGCGTCCAAAAGGAAGATTAGCGTCAGCAAACGTCGTCCGCATGAGCGCAGCGACATGCGGGGCTGGGCCTTCAACCTGGTCCCGCATATCGCTCCGATCATGCGGGCTAAACACTAAATTGCAGTATGTGAAGCTCGTCGAATGTCAGCGCATGGCCAGCCGGCAGGAATCATTTTAGAGTTGCACAATTGGGGATCAATTAGCGATGCCGTTTTTTGGAAGCCTTTGCTTTTTCAATAATAAAGGGGGCGTCGGCAAAACGACCCTAGCTTGCAATGTAGCTTCGTACATCGCGGAAACTCAAGAACTGCGGGTCCTCGTCGTCGATGCCGACCCCCAGTGCAACGCGACCCAATTAATCCTACCGAACGACACCACGGAACAATTGTACGCGACGCCCGCAGGGCACCAGGACATCGACAGTCTCAAGCAAGTGTTACAGCCGCTCATCGCGGGCGATGCTTCTCTGAGGAAAGACCACAAGATTGCGGGCCCCTCCACGAACCGCTTCGGTACATTTATCCTGCCAGGACATCCGGACATCGCGATCCTGGAGGACACTCTCAGCAGCAATTGGTCTAGCTTTCTCGGCGAGTCTCTAGGCGGTGCACGCGTTTCGAACTGGAACACCCAGCTCTTGGCGCAGCTTCGTCCGAATTACGACCTCATCATCTACGATGTCGGCCCGAGCCTTGGGGCGCTAAACAGATCGATACTGATTGGAGTGGACTATTTCCTCGCCCCGATGGGATGCGACATCTTTAGCCTCATCGGTATCGACAACATCGCTAAGTGGATCACTCAGTGGCAGGACAACTACGATCACGCCTACAATCGAATGGCTTCGAAGGGCAACTCTCTAGAGGAGTATGAAGGGCAAATAAGAAAAACTTCAAACGTGATGTCTCGCTTTGTCGGGTACACGGTACAGCAGTACATCACGAAGACCATTAGAGATGAAAAGCGGGCCACCGGCGCTTACGAAAAGATCCTCGAAAAGATCCCGAGCCAAATCGCTCAAAGCTTGGGCCCTTTTAAGGCGCCAAGACTCCAGCTTGACGAGGTCCATCTCGGTGACGTCCCACACATGTATAGCTTGGTCCCACTGGCACAAACCAATCATACACCGATCCACAAGCTCACCGGAGGCGAAGGCCTGTCTGGCGGGCAATATCAGCAGCAGAGGCAATACAAGACTTTCATCGCCGATTTGAGCGACGCCCTGATGCGCAATCTACGTGAAAACGCGGAGGCGCTCAGATGATTGACTGGCCGGTTGATCTGATTGAAGACATCGCAGCGAGGCGGTCCGTTCTATTTCTCGGAGCGGGCGTCTCTCGCAACGCCAAGAACGCGTCCGGGGTGCATCCGAGGGAATGGGGCGACTATCTTACTCACCTGGCGTCCTTGGTTGGCGACGCTGCACAGCGCGAAGAAATACTGACCTGCATTAAAGACGGCGATCTTTTGACAGCCTGCGAACTTGCGAAGGATCATCTTTCCGCACCCATCTTTAAAACAGAGCTAGTGCAGGAATATGCGGGAAATAGGTATCTGCCAGCGCAGATACATGACGATTTAAGCCAGATCGACTCGCGGATAGTCATGACGACGAACTTCGACAAGCTCTACGAGGTTCGCGCCAACGTCCTGCAGAACCACACCGTGCTTATAAAGAACTACTACGACCCCGACTTTGCCGACGTATTTCGTCGGCGGGACCGCGTGGTACTTAAGGCCCATGGAAGCATCGACTCGGCAGAGCGAACGATATTCACCAGAAGCCAGTACGCGGAAGCGAGACGGGATCACGCACACTTTTATCAGGCGCTGCGGGGGCTATTTCTAACGCATACCTTCCTTTTTCTCGGTGCATCCCTGCGCGACCCAGACATCCAGCTTCTGCTTGAAGACAACGCCTACCGGTTCGAGGGCAATCGCCCCCATTATATTGCAATGCCAAAAGATTCCGCCCGGAGCGGGCTCATTCGCGTGATGGAGAAGACGATGAACCTGAAGGCGCTGTTGTACGATCCGGCTAACGACCATAAAGAGTTGGCGGATTCAGTCACGGCGCTGGTGCCCCTCGTCGAGGCTGCACGAGTGAACATGGCGGCGACGGCAGGATGGTAATGCAAATAGAAAGCCTCATCGAGCGGGCAGAAGCGGCTCCTCCTGATTGGAAGGACGTCGTCTTCGGGGCGGATTGCCGCCTGCATCAACTTGCCCCCTACATCGGCAAGCTCAAACCCATTATAGCACGACAACTGTTAGAAGCGCTCACGTTGCCAGGTGACACCGTGCTTGACTGCTTCTCGGGTTCCGGCACAATTCCACTTGAGGCACTGCTGCTCGGACGCAAAGTACTCGCATACGATGCTAATCCCTATGCAGTCACCCTCACGAGGGCAAAGCTAGAAGCTCCCGCATCGATTGAAGAGGCGAGGGAAAGGCTTTCTATGCGGTTAGCCGCCGCAGCGCGCCGGCCCGTGTGTGCACCCGCGGATGTACCCGAATGGGTGCGCAAATTTTTCCATCCCGATACGCTTAGGGATGCTCTGAGCTTTGCCGACGAATGCATTGAAAGCGATGACCAATTCCTGCTGGCGTGCCTTCTGAGCATCCTCCACCACCAGCGCCCTGGCTTCCTCTCCTATCCAAGCAGTCACCTCATCCCATATCTGCGGGACCGCAAATTTCCGAAGGAGAACTTTCCGGACCTCTATGGCGCACGGGCGCTAGAGCCCCGGCTTCTCGCGAAGATCAACCGGACCTACAAGGACATCCCGGAAATCGACAGGAGCGGCGTGCTCCAAGTCGGTCGCGTCTCGGTCTTCGATCTCCAGGTCGATCGACCTATTGACGCTGTCGTGACCAGTCCGCCCTACATGAATGCGCTTGACTACGTCCGGGACAATCGCCTCCGCATGTGGTTCCTCGACCGGAATACAGCTAACTATTCGCCAGAGCCGACCGAAAAGCTGGATCAATCGGACGCGATAACCGTGGCTTTCGCTCGGAACGCGTTGAAGCGTCTCAGAACAGGCGGTCGCTGCATTCTCATCGTTGGTGAGACTGTGCTCCGTAAGCGAGTAACATCCCACCCTGCCGAGCGGATGCTAGATCGCCTAACGGCCGAGTACTCTGATCTGCACCTAGAGAGAATCATACGCGACGAAATTCCTGACGTGCGCCGCTCGCGGAGAACTAGCGGGGCTACCAAGCGGGAGCTTATTCTCGTTCTCCAGAAGCGTTAGTCGCGCTCGGACGGCGTTGCGTCCTCAGCCCACCGGCCGCGGCTCAGGGTAATCCGCCGGCGGACATCTCGGTGTAAGTCCCTTCGCCATTGCGCCCTGCGGCCGTGAACCATTTTCGCCAAGAGCGCGTCTCACAAAGAGCTTTGGTCACGCTGTGGCTTGCCGGACACTGTCGCGCCTGCGCTCGCTCCGGAGCTGCAAAGTGACCGGCGCATCTTTGGAGAACCTCATGCGTCTCGCATTCGCCGGCACGCTCGTGCTGGCTCTGTCGGTTTGCTCGGTGGCCCAGGCGGCGGAGGTGCGGTGGACGTTCACCAGGCAGCCGGCCGAGGTGCTCGGCATGCCGGCCGGTGAGGAAGAAGCCGACGATGTACTGCGCTTGACCTGCTTGAAGGGCGGCGCGGTGCAGATTGGACTGGGCGGCTACAAGAGCCTCGGCAAAGGCAAGGGCGAGCCGCTGAGCGTCGCGCTGGCCAGCGGCACGCAATCCGTCACGTTGAATGGCAAGTCGGTGCACAGCAAGAATTTCGAAATGACGGGAGCCTTTGAGCTGAGATCCGATCTTGCTCCCGGCGAGACCAAGCCCTTGATCGGCGTCCTGACAGCGGGAGCGCCGATCCGCGTCTCGGGCGGCCTGAACGACAAATGGTCGGTCAAGGGACTGAAGCCGATCGTGGAACGGTTCAGCGTCGCATGCGTCAAAAACTAACCGGCGTCGCAGGCGTAGGATGGGTTGAGCGCAGCGAAACCCATCCTACGAGGCTCTTGCCGCCCATGGGTATCGCTGCGCTCAACCCACGCGACGAGCTGATGCGTTTATGCCCGTTTATCCCGTGAGGCTCTCTCGATCATCTCACGGGAGACCACTTTCTCGGGGTTACGTTCTCGGTAAAGGGTCGCAAACTCATGATCACTAATGTCGCCGTCTCCGTAATCGGCATAATCGAGGTGAAGCCAGCCCTTGTCACTCAATTCCATTCCATAAAAAGGACCGACAAACCCACTTCGCGGAATCACGTACGTCCGAACAAACGGCACGCTCTCGTACACGCGCTTCACAAACTGAGCACCGGGAGTGTCTTCGATAAACCACGGCTGACGGCCGAAATAGCCAAACTGTTTTGCGATGATATCGTTCAGCAGATGTAGGGCGGCAAGAGCGTCCTCCTGCAAGGATTGGTAGGTTTCCGGATCAAAATGGATTGATCTATTTCGAAGTTCGCCCAGCAATTCGAACTTAGTGCCGACGGCCTCTACCAAGACATTCCACTCCTCCAGCACTTGAACAGCAAACTTCCAATTATCGAAGGACTTTTTGCGATAGACCTTTGGATAGGACCTTGAGGATTTGAAGCTGTCACGTAGATCAAGAACAAGATGATTAAGGATGCGCTCGCCGAGAGCGCACGCTGCGACTAGAGCGGGGTAATAGAGACCAGCAACAAACGACCGGCGCGCCTGCTCGTGGAATTGATTATGATAAGCTAGCAGTGACATAGACTTCGGGCCGAGATCGATCGCATTCTTGACGACTTTTTCGATCTGTCCCGAGCCGTACTGTTGCTCTAGTCGACTGATACACTGCACGCGGCTCTGCAGATGGTTTTGCTTGACTGACTCATCCCAAGATTCATCGATCTCCTCGAGACTCAAGGGCGTAGAGTCAAAATCAAACGAAAATGGGTGATAGCGGCGAAACCCACGATCACTGAGGTCGGCATGCGAGGCATGGTCGTACACGCCCAAGGTCAAATCAACGATGGTCTTCCGCATTCTTAATATTACCCCTTCCCGACTGAGCGTAGCAACCCTCAGCAAGTATACGCGACGAGCGCCTTGAAGGGTCGATGTGGAACCGGATCGCAGCTCTTGATGTCAGCAAGCGCAACAAATGTGACCCGGTGAGCGCAGCGACAACCGGGACTCTTCGCGCCACCGAGCTGCAGCTTCCGGATGTCGCTTCGCTGATCCGGGCTACGGGACTACACGCCCCGGTCGACCGTCCGGTCGCGGCCCGATGCCTTGGCCCGGTAAAGCCGACTGTCCGCCAGCTTGTAGAGCGCCGTCCAGTCGCCGGCCTCCCGGATCGTCGCCACTCCGAAGCTCGCGGTCACGGGCCGCGTGTCGAGACCGGGAATACGGCTGTTCGCGATGGTCTGCCGGAGCCGTTCGGCGCACTCGGTGGCGTCGGACAGCGATGCGCCGGGCAGGAACACCGCGAACTCCTCGCCGCCCCAGCGGCCGACCAGATCGCCCTTGCGGGCGGTTCTGCGCAGGATCGCGCCGATCTCCTGCAGCACGGCGTCGCCGACGTCATGACCGAACGTGTCGTTGATCGATTTGAAATGGTCGACGTCGCACAGGATCAGCGCCGCGCCTTCGGGCGCGCGGCGCATCGGCGCCGCGATCTCCGCCTCGAAACCGCGGCGGTTGAGCAGCCCGGTGAGATGGTCGAGGTCGCGCTCGCGGCGCAGATCGTCGATCAGGTCGGACACCGCCGCAGCCAGGATGGCCATCGCCAAGGCAGCGCCCAGTACGGCAAGCGACAATTGCAGCGTCTGCCAGAAGACAGAGTCGGCGAACACGAGTGGTCCACCCGACGGCGGCGACACCCCGACCGTGAACACGGTGCGGGGGAAGAAGTGGAGCCCGAACAGCAACAGCGTCCAGAACAGGATGCGGTCGACCACGCGGCCGTATCTCAGATGCGCAAGTCTGAGCGCGGCCACGCAGAGCAGAAGTCCGTATCCGAAGTTCTGCACGTAGATGCGCGCGAGCAGACTGCGATCCACGTAAAAGAAGTAATACAGCGCCAGCGAAAACGCGGCGAAGATCGCGACGTCGATCCACAAGCCGAACGCCCTGCTCGAGCGGATCAGCACGCCTTCGACCGCCGCGATGACGGCGCAGGTGTAGAGGGCGCCCGACACCATTGCGTTGAGGCCCGTGTCACGCGGCCAATAGAGAATCTGGCTCGACGCACCGAGAGCGAACAGCGCGCACGCAGCGGCCAGAAGGGCGAGATAGGGCCGCCGCCGGTCGTAGCTCCAGGCCGCGAGAAACGCGACGCCGAACACGCCGATGATGCCTGGCCCGATCAGGGACAGCGTGACTCTGACAACGGAACCCGGCATCTCGAACGTCGCGACCTCACCAGCTCAAGCCCGCGTGTTTTGCCTCCATCGGCTGTCTAAATCCACCACGCACTCGATTCAATTTTAGCCAAGTGACATCGCTTCGGGCCGATCAGCGCAGCGCTATTCGCCGCGCCTCCAGATGGTGCTGATGACGGTTTCTGAGACCCCTGCAGCGTGATCTTCACTGCAGGGCGTTCATGCCTTGGCGTTGCCGTCCCCATGCCCCTGTGCAATCCTGCGGGACATGACCACCTCCGGCGACAGCTCCGCCCTGAAAACCGCCCTCGTGTTCGGTGCGACCGGATTGATCGGCTCGCAGCTCTTGCGCGGGCTGCTGGACAGCACCGACTATGCGCGGGTGATCGCGGTGGTGCGGCGGCCGCTGACCTTCAGCGATCCGAAGCTGACGGTGCTGATCGGCGACCTCGATCGCCTGCCGGCGCTGGCCGCGCAGCTCACAGCCGACGAGGTGTTCATCGCGCTCGGCACCACGCGCAAGCAGACGCCGGATGAGGTTGCGTACTACAAGATCGACCATGACTATCCGGTCGCGGCGGCGCGGATCGCGCGGGAGGCCGGCGCCAAGGCGGTGTTTCTGGTCACCGCGGTCGGCGCCGACGCCGCGTCGCGCTCGTTCTATCTCCGCACCAAGGGCGAGGCCGAGCGCGACATCATCGCGCTGGGCTTTCCGCGCACCGCCATCTTCCGCCCGTCGATGCTGATGGGCGAGCGCGCCGAGCACCGCCCGGTGGAACGGCTGTTCATCGCACTCGCGCACATCGTCAACCCGTTGCTGCGCGGCACGGCCGATCGCTATCGCGGCATCGACGCCGCCGATGTGGCGCGGGCGATGGTCGCGGCGGCGCGGACCGATGCGCCGAAGCTGCGGATCTATCATTGGCGCGAGATGATGGCGCTGCTTCGCCGCTGAGATGCGCGAACCAACGCCCGATGCCTCGGCACCCGGCAGTCTTCGCGCCGTTGAGATGCGGCCCCCGGGATGTCGCTTCGCTCATCCGGGCTACGGGCTTGATACTATTCCTACAAGGATTATAGTCCGCATCGTCCTGTCCGTGAGGGGCGCTTCGCGAGGCGTCGTTGAGCGGGGCAGATCATCGGCCGGGAGACCGGCCGGTGAGGGTTTGGCGAAGCTGCATGGTGCAGCGGGGCCGGGCTTGACGCGGCGTCCTGCGCGGTGTGGCTCGCACCCACAGCGTCCGGGAGGCAGAAGGTCAGCGCAAACAAGTGTACGCAGTTTGCGCAAAGCAAACTGCTATGCCGCCGCTACTATGAGCGGCTGCCCTGTGCGTGGCTGGACGGGACGGAACGACACGGGAGAAATCCCCGTGCTCCCCGCGCCCGGAAGAACGGTCCCGATGCCAAAAGATCGCCGCTGGTGGGCGCGCCGTGGCTGTTTGAGATTGCGATCCCGACGCGCGCGGCGGGCCTCGGCTACGGCTTCAGCCGTTTCTTGTAGGCTTCCGGGTCCATGTCGCGGATGTCGACGCTGAGGCTGGTGATGTCGGGGCAATGCTCGACCAGGGTCTGGCGCAGCGCGACGCTGAGCGCGACCTTCTGCTCCGGCGTGCGGCCCGCCAGCATGAACACGGCAAGATGCACGAAGCTGTCGCGCTGGCCCGCGACCAGATAGTCGTCGAAGCCGCGGGCCCGCACCTTGATGTCGGCGGCCTGCATCACCCCGGTCGCCGCAGCGGTGACGGCGAGCTGCTCGATCATGCGCCGGATGCGGTCGCGGCTGAGATGATCGGCCGAATAGTCCATCACGAGGTGCGGCATCGTCCCTCCGGTTCGCTTCCCACGGAATCTGCGGGCCTTCTTTGGCGCTCGCGTGCGCATGGTCAAGCCCGAGCGGCGGATCGACGCAAGCGCCGCGCCGCTCATGGCCGTATGCGTAAATGCGATCGACAGGCTGTTCGTATTTCGGCAAAGCTCGACGCCAACAAGACGCTGCACGTTCGATGGAGCCGCAATGACGACCGACCGCCCTGCCGATCCCCGCGCCCGCTGGGCGTATCTGTCGCAGAGCGAGCGCGACGCCGCCTACGATGTCGTCACCGCGGTGAAGAACAGTGCCGAGCTGAGCGCCGAGCGCAACGCGGCGTCGGCGATCGCGCGCGCCACGCTGCGGTCGGAGCTCGATCTGGCTTACGGCCCGCGCCACAAGGCCAAGATCGACCTCTATCCGGCCGCAAAGCCGGAGGCGCCCTGCCTGGTGTTCTGGCATGGCGGCTATTGGCAGAAGAATTCGCGCGAGCTGTTCGCCGCGCTGGTCGAGGGCATCGCCGCGCACGGCTGGTCGGTGGCGATCGCCGGCTATTCGCTGGCGCCAGAAGTGACGCTCACCGACATCGTCGCCGAAAGCCGCGCCGCGCTCGACTGGCTCGCCGCGCATGGCCCCGAGCACGGCATCGCTGGCCCCGTGGTGACCTCGGGCTGGTCCGCCGGCGGCCATCTGGTGGCGATGACGCTGGACCATCCGGTGGTCGCCGCAGGGCTGTCGATCGCCGGCGTGTTCGAGCTCGGCCCGCTGCGCGACACCTTTTTGAATGCGGCGCTGCGCCTCACCGATACCGAGATCGCGTCGCTGTCGCCGCTGCGGCTGCCGCCGGTCGATAAGCGGCTCGACCTCGCCTACGGCACCAATGAGCTGCCCGCCTTGGTGCTCGACTCGCGCGATCTGCACGCGCGCCGCGCCGCCGTCGGCGCGCCCGGCCGGCTGCTGCCGCTTGCCGGCCACGATCACTTCTCGATCCTCGCCGAACTGCGACGCCCGGACGGCGCGCTGGTGCAGGCCGCGCGCGAGCTGATCGGCTGAGCCCGCGCCATCTCGGCGCCACCATCGCGGACGACAGCTGCGATCCGACGCAGCCAGCTCGGCCCGGGATCACCGCGTTGCTAGCGATGATCCGTCCCGGCCAAGCGCAACAGGAGCCCTCGAGCTTGAACCGCCCCGATCAGCACGTCACGCTTCGCCCCGCGGCGAAGCAGGATCTCCCCGTCTTCATGCGCGAGTTGCAGGATGCGTTCGCGGTCGCCGTCATTGAAGAGTTCGGATCTAGTCCGAGCGAGCCCATCCCGTCCGACCGCGACATCCAGCAATCGTTCGACGCGCCGGGTGCCGAGGTGCTGCACATCGTCGCGGACGGCGAACGGGTCGGCGGCGTGGTGGTGAGGATCGACGCCGCGACCCAGCACAACTCGCTCGACCTGTTCTTCATCGCCACGCATGCGCACGGCCGCGGCCTCGGCACCGCCGCGTGGCGGGCGATCGAACAGCGCTATCCGCAGACCAAGGTGTGGCAGACCCACACGCCGTATTTCGAACGCCGCAACATCCACTTCTACGTCAACAAATGCGGCTTCAAGATCGTCGAATACTACAACGCCCGTCACCCCGACCCGCACGAGCACGAACTCGATCACGAGCCGGACGGCCTGCCGCCGGACGGTGGCTTCTTCCGGTTCGAAAAGATCTGCTGAAAGCCCGCCTCTCCTCACCCAGAAGGACCATCGCCCTTGCCAGCTCCCGAGCCCCTGATGAAAGCCGTCGTCGTCGACGACTATGCCGCGATCGATCAGGTCGCCTTGAAACAGATCGCGCGGCCGGCGGTGATGCCGGGATCGGTGCGGGTCCGGGTTCAGGCGGTCGGCATCGGCTTCGTCGACGGCCTTAAGGTGCAGGGCCGCTATCAGACCAAGGATCCGCTGCCGTTCATTCCCGGCACGGAATTCGCCGGCGTGATCGACGCGGTCGGCGACGGCGTGGCCAACTACGCGGCCGGGCAGATGGTGATGGGGATGGCGCGCTCCGGTGCGCTCGCCGAATACATCGTGGTGCCGGCCGAGGCGGTGGCGCCGCTGCCCGACGGCGTCTCGCCGGAAGAAGGCGCCTCGTTCCGGGCCAACTACCTCACCGCGTATTACGCGCTGGCCGAGCGCGCCAAGCTGCAGCGGAACGAGATCCTACTGGTCCTCGGCGCCGCCGGCGGCGTCGGCACCGCCGCGATCCAGATCGGCAAGCTGCTTGGCGCCCGCGTCATCGCCGGCGCGTCGACCGCGCAGAAGCGCGACTTCGCGCTGAAACTCGGCGCCGACGCCGTGATCGACTACACCCAGCCGGACTGGCGCGACACCTTCAAGGCGCTGTCTGGCGGCCACGGCGCCGACGTGATCTTCGATCCGATCGGCGGGCCGGTCGCTGTCGAAGCGTTTCGCTCGATCGCCTGGAACGGCCGGCACATCGTCGTGGGTTTTGCCGCTGGCGCCATCCCGGCCCTGCCGTTCAATCTGCCGCTACTCAAAGGCGGCAGCTTGCTCGGCGTCGACCTCGCCCAGCTGCCGCGGCGCGAACCGGATGTGCTGGCGCGCTGCACCGCGGAGCTGTCGCGGTTGCTCGCCAGCGGCGCGCTGAAGCCGGCGATCGTCTCGGCATTTGCGCTGGAGGATTTCCGCGCCGCGTTCACCGCCCTCGCCGGCCGCGACGCGCTCGGCAAGGTGGTGGTGCGGATCGCGCCGTAGCGGGCTTGGTCGATTGATTGCGAAGAGCCTGACAGAGCCGGGGCACGGCGAAGGATAAATAGCACCCTGCCCTACATGGTTCGAGACGGCGCTGCGCGCCGCCTCACCTTAAGGGTGTGCGTGTCGTGACGGGCTCAGGAAATCTTGCGATAGGTCACGTGCCCTGTGGCGAACGGCAGGCCGAGGCGGCCGGCCGATCCGCGGACGATGCAGGCGTTGGGCTCGATCAGATAGAACCAATCATCGAAGTTGAGCTTGGTTGAGCTACCATCCGGCTGCGGCGTATCGCGGGTGTAGCGCCAGTTGAACGCGCATCCAGCCTGATCGCCTTCGGCAGCGTCATCGACGCGCGGTTCGGCACCGCTGTAGCGGCCGGGGCCAAGCTTGCGAATGGTCCATTTCAGGGTGTCGCGGTAGCCGTCGTCGAACCGATAGGTCTCGCTGAACGACACCGTCTGCGCCGCCGCATCCCAGCGGCCTTCGGCCTGGATCGTCGCGCGCTTCTGCAAGCCGCCGACGAGACTTTCCAGCACGGCCCAGCCCTCGAGCCGACCGTTGAAGAACTGCTCGGGCAAGAACACCGGAACGGTGTCCTCGAAATCCTTGATCGACATCGGCCTCTCCATCAACGGGTGGGACAAACCCGTCCTGGTGACGCCGGTTCCTTCGGGAAGGCGCGACGGAAGCGCTGTGAGGCGATCTGCCGCGGTCAAGGCCGCTCCTTGACGGAGCGGCCTCCGCGCGTTGTTACCAGCCGCGATTGCCGAAGCTCAGACCGATACCCGGGCCGCCGCGATCACTATCACCCCGATAGCCGCGACGCTCGTAGCCGCGGCCGTAGCCTTCGCGATAGCCTCGTTGCACATAGCGCGGGCCGCCGCCACCGCTGCGCCAGCACCGGCCGGACTCGTTGCAGATCATACGGACATGCTCGGCCGAGACCGGCGCGGTCGCACCGGCAGAGCCGGCCTGGATCGGGGCCGCAGCCGCGACCGTCGTGAGCAAAGCACCGGCGGCAACAGATAGCAGAATGGTCTTGATCATGATTGATCTCCAAGGTCGTCGTTGAACGGATGTTGGGCAATGAACGGATGTTCGAGGCCGGCTTCTGAGTGAACCGCGTGTCGGCGGTTGGACGTGGTGCGTGCTTCGACGGCGGCAAGTGTGGTTGAAGCCAAGCTTTGCTGTCGGAGCACGGCAGTCCTGTTGGAGGCGGACGGTTCAAACCGTCGTGCCAATCAGCAGAAGCCGGAGATGTGTGGAATTTCCGCACGCCTGTTACGTGCATCGAGCTAATCGCCGCAGCCCTCGAAGGTTCCTGAAAGGCGGGAATTTGCACCGGCGAGCGCAGCCGGAGCAAATCAAGCGATCACTTCGGCGCGGGCGACGAGCCGACTGTCGGCGCGCCGGCCTTTGCCGGGCCGAGCTTCTGCGCCATCTCCAGATGATGCTTGAGTACGGGCAGCGTCTCCCCGGCCCATTGCTTCAGCGCGGGAAGATCGCCATTGCTGGCGTAGCTCTGAAACAGCGCCACCGCCTTCTGGTGCGCCTCCACCTGCTGGGCCGCATAGGTCGCGACAAAGTCGTCGCCGTTGCTGGCGCTCAGCTTGTCAAGCAGCGCCTGGTGCGGGGCATCGAGCTGGCTCGGCACATCGACCTTGAGACTGTCACGAACGATCAGGCGACGGACGTCGCCGGAGGTCTTGCCGTGGTCCTGCAGCATCTGATTGGCGAATTGCTGCTGGGCTTCGTTGCCACGGGCGAGCGCGAGCCGTGCCGAGGCGGTCTCGAACAGATCCGAGATCGCCACCCGCTGAATGAAGCTCTCGGTCGCGGCGCTGAGCGGCGCCTGTGAGGTGGTGGTGGTCGACGATGCCGGCGTTTGGGCGATGGCCGGGCTGGCCAGGAGGATGCAGCTCAGCAATACGAGGGCGCGCTTCATGTCGATCTCTCCTGTGATCCGGTCCGGATGCAATTGCGAGAGGAAGGATCGACGATCCGTCCGCGCCGCGATGATCCGACCAAACCCGCGGATCGACCGTCCGTTCCTCCACAGCCGCAGGCGCGCGACGGCGACGGTGCGCTAACCGCCGTCCTGTGGCGGCGGCTTGACCGGGTCGCCCGCCTCATCGAGCTTCGCGACCGGCAGCCGCCAGCCGCGGCGGATCGCAGTGACGCGAAGCGCAAAGCAGGCCAGCAAGGCGGCCGCCGTGACCGGTGCGGCGGGGAGTTGCAGCATCTGCCCGACCACCACGATCGCCGCCGCGATCAGTGCCGCGACCGCATACAGCTCGGCGCGCAGCACGGTCGGGATCTCGGCGAGTAGCAGGTCGCGTGCCATGCCGCCGCCGATCCCGGTGACCACGCCGAGCGCGACCGCCGTCACTGGGCTGAGCCCATGCGCCAACGCCTTGCTGGCGCCGGTCACCGCAAACAGCGCCAGCCCGGCGGCGTCGAGCATCAGGATCGCGCTGCGCATCCGCACCACCACCGGCACTAGGTAGAACGTGACGAGGCCGGCCAGCAGTGACACCCCGAGATAGCGCCAGTCCGCCACCGCGACCGGCGGCACCGCACCGATCAGCACGTCGCGAGTGATGCCGCCGGCATTGCCGGCCGCGAACGCCAGCACCAGCACGCCGAACAGATCGAGCCGCCGCCGCGCCCCGGCCACCGCGCCGCTGAGTGCGAACACGAAAGTTCCCGCCAGATCGAGAACGATCGGAAGCTTATCCATGATCTCTAGCTCTCCGCTCGCGGCAGGTCGTCGGACACTACCCGGCCGCACTTCCGCAGCGGCGCGACCTTAGCGCCAATCGGTTGATGATTGATTCTGGAGCCGAGTCGCATTGCCATGCGTCATCCCCGGCTAGATCTTCTTCGCCCGCAGCAGTTTGGTGAGCACCGGATTGGGAAAGCGCCGCTCGATCGTCACCGCGTAGAAGGTCTCGACGATGCCGGCGAGCTGCTCGGCTTCGATCAGCCGGCCGTCGTCGAGCTCGTCCTTGACCACGATCGGCGGCAGCACGGCGAGGCCGAGATCTTCGCGCGCCAGCAGACGCATCATCGCCATGTCCTCGACCTCGGCGGCAATCTGCGGCCGGATCCCGAGCCGCGCCACCAGCGCGTCGAAGCCCATCCGGATGCTGCTGCCCGCGGTCGGCACGATCACCGGATGGCCGCGCAGCCGGTCTTCGAGACTTCCCTTCCGCCGCAGCCGGGCGCGGGTCCCGATCAGGCTGACCGAGCGCTCGGCCAGCCGGTGGACCACTAGGCGGTTGACGCTATCGCGCGCCGGGGCGTGGTTGATCAGCACCACATCGAGGCTCAGCGCCGCGAGCAGTTGCAGCAGCTCCGCCGCACTGCCCGAGCGCAGGATCAGTTCGACGTCGGGCCGGCCGAGCACCGGTCGCAGAAACGCCATCTGGAAGTTGCGCGACAGCGTCGCCAGCGCCCCCACCCGCAGCGCCTGTCGCGCCACCCCGGTGTTGCGCAGCGTATCGATCAGCTCTTCACCGGTGGCGAAAATCGCGTCGGCATGATCGAGGGTGATGCGGCCGGCTTCGGTGAGATGCAGTTGCCGGCCCCGGCGCTCGAACAGCGCGTGGCCGATCCGCTCCTCGAGTTTGCGGATCTGCACCGACAGCGCCGACTGCGTCAGGTTCAGCCGCTGCGCCGTGCGGGTCAGATTGCCGTCATGCGCGACTGCCCAGAAGTAGCGCAGATGGTTGTAGTTGAGCGCGTTCATCGTTCGATTTTAGCGAACGTAAATGCGAAAACAATGCATTTTCTTTGATCCGGCCGCGGGTCTATCCCGGCGACGAAACTCTTCATCGCCGCATCCGGAGAACAGCCTCGTGCCCCTTGATCTGCAGCCGCTCGCCGCACCGCTGCCCCTGCTGATCGCCGCCGCGCTCGCCTTTGCGCGAGCTGGTCGACGCCCGCCGCTGGTGCCAGCGCTGGCCGAGGCCGCGGCATTGCTGGCCTTCCTCATCACCGCCGGTGCGCTCGCGGTGCTGATCATGGTCGGCCCCGCGACGAGCCCGCTGATCGGCCTTGCCGGCGTTGGCCTGTCGGCGCGGCTCGATGCAGTCAGCGCCCCCATGCTGCTCTTGGTCGGGTTCGTCGGCTGGATCGTGGTGCGCTACGCGCGGACGTATCTCGACGGCGAGGCGCACCAGGGCGCATTTCTTGGCTGGCTGTGCACGGCGATCGCCGCGGTGCTGCTGCTGGTGCAATCAGGCAACCTGGTGCAGCTCGCCGCGTGCTGGATCGCCACCAGCGAGTGTCTGCACCGGCTGCTGCTGTTCTATCCGAACCGCGCCACGGCGCAGCGGGCCGCACGCAAGAAGCGGCTATTCGCCAGCATCGGCGCGGCCGCGATGCTCGGCGGCGTGGCGCTGCTCGCGAACGCGTATCACACCACGGATATTGCGACCATCAATGCCACCGCCCGAGCGGGCGATGCACCCGCCGCAGCGATGATCGCGACCGCACTGCTGGCCCTGGCGGCACTCCTGAAGTCGGCGCAATTCCCAACGCACGGCTGGCTCACCGAAGTGATGGAAGCGCCGACGCCGGTGTCGGCGCTGCTGCATGCCGGCGTGATCAATGCCGGCGGCTTCCTGCTGATCCGCTTCGCCGATCTGATGATGACGGTGCCCGGCGTGCTCGCGGTGCTGGCGATGGTCGGCGGCTTCACCGCGCTGTTCGGCGCACTGGTGATGCTGACCCAGCCGGCGGTGAAGACCTCGCTGGCATGGTCCACCGTGGCGCAGATGGGCTTCATGATGCTGGAATGCGGTCTGGCGCTGTTTCCGCTGGCGCTGCTGCACATCGTCGCCCACTCGCTTTACAAGGCGCACGCCTTCCTCGCCTCCGGCGGCGCGGTTGAACAGATCGTGGCGATCCGGCGGCCCGGCTCGATCGCGGTGCCGAGCGGCACGGCCGTGGCGCGGGCCTTCCTGGCGGCACTGGCGATCTACGTGGCGATCGGCGCCGGCTTCGGCTTGGTGCTCGGGTTCGATCACAAGCCGCCGCAGTCGCTAGCGCTCGGCGCCATCCTGGTGTTCGGCGTCGCATATCTGCTCGCGCAGGGGCTGGCCGACGCCGCGCCGCGGCTCTTGACCCGCCGCACCGCGATCTACTCCGCCGCGACCGCCGCCGGTTACTTCGCTCTGCAGACAACCGCCGAATGGCTGACCTCCGGCACACTGCCGCCGCCGCTCGCGCCCGGCCGGCTGGAATGGACGCTGATATCGCTGGCGGTGCTCAGCTTCGGCGGCATCGCCATCGCCCAGGCGCTGTTTCCGCTGTGGACCTCGCACCCGGCGACTGCAGGCCTGCGCGTCCACCTGTCGAACGGCCTCTACATCAACGCCGCCCTCGATCGCCTGCTGAGCGGCTGGTCCGCCCGCGCCACCTCGTGATCCGGCCGAAGGAGTCCGCCGATGCTGATGACTAAGCCCCCCGTCCCGCAGCTCAACCTCACCGTCGTACGCGAGGCGGCCGAACGCGCCGCCCGCGCTATCCCGCCGCTGTGGCCGCTGGAATCGAGCGTCGCGGTCAACCCGTTCCTCGGTCAGATCGGCGAGCCGCTCGCGGTCGCGGCCGCACGGCTGCGCCGCGTCGCCGGCGCCGCAGTGACGATGCCACGCGCCTGGTACGCCGAGCGGATCGCCTCCGGCAAGCTTAGCGACGTCGACCTTGCCGCTGCAATCGACGCCGCACCTCCGACCACACGTCCGCTGACGATCGCCGACCTAAAGCGGGCTGCGCAGATGGAAATCGCTCCGCCGCAGGCGCTGCCGACCGTCTCCGAGCTTGCGAGCGCCGTCTCGGGCCTCGATTGGACCGGCTTCGTCGCCGAGCGCATCAGCGCCTGGGCGAGTAGTTACTTCGATCGTGGCCAGGCGCTGTGGGCCGCACCGATGGGGCCGAACGCATATGCGGCCTGGCGGCTGACCGCCACTCACGACCTGACGCCGGAGATCTTCGGCCTCACCGGCTTTGCGGCGGACGTCGCTGCCGCTCCGGAATCGGCGGATGCGGCGCTGATCCGCGCCGTGGAGCAGCTTGGCCTGAGCGAAGCTGCATCGGAGAGCTACTTCCATCGCCTGCTGATCAGTCTCGGCGGCTGGGCCCAGCTTGCACGCTACCGGCTGTGGCAGGCGGAGCTTGCCGGGAGCACCGATACCGCGGTGACCGATCTCATCGCCATCCGTGCAGTGTGGGATTCTACCCTGTTGCGCAAGTACCAGCCCCAGATCGCTGCGGAATGGACCGATGCGATCAATGGCTACGCGCAGCCGCTGCAGCCGACCGAAGACGATCACATCAACGCCATCCTGCAGGATGCGGTCGAACGCGCCGCGCAGCGGAAGCTTCAAACCGTGTTGGCGGCTTCAGCGCAGCCGAAGCTGGATGGACGTCCGGCGCTGCAAATGGCGTTCTGCATCGATGTTCGCTCCGAGCCGTTCCGGCGCGCACTGGAAAGTCTCGATCCGCGCCTCCGCACGCTCGGCTTCGGCGGCTTCTTTGGCCTTCCGATCGCGCATCGGCGGTTCGCGTCCGACGTCGTCGAAGCCCGCCTGCCGGTGCTGTTGCCGCCGCGTGTCACCACCAGCTGCAGCGGACAAACGCACGCGCACGAGGCGAACGACCGCGCGAAGCGTGTCGCCGCGCGCGCCAAGCGCGCCTGGGGCCGCTTCAAGCTGGCAGCGATCTCGTCCTTTGCCTTTGTCGAGTCGATGGGGCCGATCTATGTCGCCAAGCTGCTCAGCGACGGCCTGAGGTCCGGTACGCGCAAGACCAACGCTGACCCGGCGCCGCAGTTTGATCCGCCGCTCGCTCTCGGCGCTCGGGTCGATACGGCCGAGGCCGTTCTGAGAGCCATGTCGCTGACGGGTCCGTTCGCGCCGCTGGTTCTGATCGCCGGGCATGGTGCCAGCGTCGTCAACAATCCGCACGCCAGTGCGCTGCATTGTGGAGCCTGCGGCGGTTTCCCCGGCGACGTCAATGCGCGGCTGCTCGCCGGACTGCTCAACGACCCAGAGGTCCGTACAGCGCTGGCCGGTCGCGACATCGCGATCCCAGCCGATACGTTATTCGTCGGCGCACTGCATGACACCACCACGGACGCAGTGACGCTGTATGATGCCGACCATCCCTCGCCGGCCCACGCTGCGGACCTCGCGCAGACGCGGGACTGGCTCGCCACCGCCGGGGCGCTGACGCGGAGCGAGCGGGCGTTGCGGCTGCCACGGGCGGCGACGGGCGGCGCGATTGCGCGGCGGGCGCGCGATTGGGCCGAGGTCCGCCCCGAATGGGCGCTCGCCGGCTGCCGGGCCTTCATCGCCGCGCCGCGGTCCCACACCAGCGGTCGTGACCTTCAGGGGCAAGCCTTCCTGCACGACTATGACTGGCGCAAGGATATTGATTTCTCGGTGCTCGAGCTGATCCTCACCGCGCCAGTGGTGGTCGCGAGCTGGATCAGCCTGCAGTACTACGGCTCCACCGTCGCGCCGGAAACGTTCGGCGCCGGCAACAAGCTGCTGCACAACGTCACCGGCGGGATCGGCGTGGTTGAAGGCAATGGCGGCCTGCTGCGCGCCGGCTTGCCGTGGCAGTCGGTGCACGATGGCGAACGCTTGGTCCACCAGCCGCTGCGACTGTCGGTGTTGATCGAGGCCCCGCATGAGGCGATCAGCACCATCCTCGATCGCCACCCGGAGGTGCGTGCGCTGTTCGACAACAGATGGCTGCACCTGTTCGCGCTCGACGATAACGGTCGGATGCACTGGCGCTACGTTGGCGACGGCGGTTGGGAGCGTGCCGACAATCCTCCCACCAACCAATGCGTCGCATCTCTCGAGTAGACCGCGTGTCATCTGCTCCGCACTGAAAGCCGGGCAGATCCACTTATGCGGTACCTATGACGTGATGCCAGGTCTCGTCTCGCAATCCTACGGGGGAGGACCGAGATTTCCGTCGTCATCGAAGCCGCCGGTAGGCCCCTTCGGACGACGGCTTCGATGAATAAAAAACACATAGGACCTCTCCCATGCAAAACATCGAACCTCCCTCGTGTGGCGTTGAACAGAACATCGTGCTGATTGGCAAAGACGGGCTGAATCGCTGGGTGGCCCGCGAGCAGAATGGACGCTTCGGCGGCCTGTTCGTGAGCCGCGCGCACGCCATCAAGTTCGCTCTGTCCGAACTGGGACGGAGCCCTCATGCCATCATCGACATCTCCCAGCCCGCAATCCTCGACGTCTTCACGTCATCTCGAGCCGCATCGACCGCAGCCCAGCTCGCGGCCTGACCGATGGCCAAGCCCTGCTCAACGACCGATCGGCTGACCGGCTATATCCCCGATCTGCCAACACCGTTCGACGAAGCCGGCGACATCGATCTGGTCTCACTGGCTCGCTTGATCGAGCGGGCGATCAGTTCGGGCGCATCTGCGGTTGTGATCTGCGGAACCGCCGGCGAGGCATCAACACTCACACCAGCCGAGCAGACAGCCGTTATCCGCGAGGCGGTCGAGATCGCAGGCAGACGGATCAAAGTCATCGCCGGCGCCGGCTCGAACGCGACGAGCCAGGCGATCGAACTGGCAGCGCGGGCGCAATCCGCCGGTGCGGACGCCGTTCTTTCGGTCGTGCCCTACTACAACAAGCCGACGCAGGACGGCATTCACGCACACTTCGACGCCATCGGTCGCGCGATCGAACTGCCGGTCCTGCTTCACGATGTCCCCTCTCGCACCGCTCGTCCTCTGGCAGACGATACGATCGTCCGCCTTGCACGATCCGGTCGGTTCACGGGCCTGGTCGACGGCTCGGGCGACGTGCTGCGGCCGCTTCGGCTTCGGCCCCGGTTACCAGCCGGTTTTCAAATGCTGTCCGGCGACGACACAACGTCCTTTGGATTTCTTGCGAGCGGCGGCGACGGGGCGGTCTCAGAGGTGGCCAACATTGCCTCCGACCTTTGCCGCACGATTCACACCTATTGCCGCCAAGGCCGCCTGCAATCGGCGCGCTATCTCCAGAAGCGTCTGCTACCGCTGGCATCCAGCCTCGATCAGGACTCGCCTGCGTCTCTCAAATACGCGCTGAATTTGCTCGGTCTGATCCGGCCCGATACACGCCTGCCGATCGTCCCGCTGGCTGGCGATTCCGCCGCGCATCTTGCCGCCGTGTTGGCAGCAATGGCCGACGAGGATCTCGCCGAAACGATTGGCGCGTGATCAGGGTATCTTGCCGGCACGCGCAAACGCTTCACGCACGCGTCAACATCTGGAACGCCGTCGAGGCATCCGCCGCCGTGCGTAGCTCGCGGGCAATCGCCTGCTGCCGCAGATGCCGCGCGACCGAGGCCAACAGCGGCAGCTGCTCGCGGCTCGATGACGCCGGCAACAACAGGAGAAACACCAGGTCGACCGGCTTGCCATCGATCGCATCGAAATCGATCGGCCGCTGCAGTCGGGCGAACAGAGCGAACGGCTGAGCTAATTCTTCGAAGCGCGCGTGCGGAATAGCTACGCCATCGCCGACGCCGGTCGAGCCGAGACGCTCGCGCTCCAGCAGCCGCCCGGACAGCAAGCCCTGCGACAGGGCAACCGTCTTCGAAGCGATCGACGACAGTTCGCTGATGAGCTGCGCCCTGTCGGAGCAGCGCAAACCCACGACGACGTGCGCCGGGAGCAGAATATCCCCAATGACCATAGCGTTTCCGGGTGGATGTCGTTCTAGTTCGGTGCCTTCAGGCGATAGCCAATCCCAGTTTCCGTCAGCAGGTACTGCGGACGCTCGGGATCTGGCTCGATCTTCTGCCGAAGCTGGCGAACATACACCCGCAGATACTGCGCATCGGTGAGTTCGTCCCACAATTCGTGCAGGAGAAACTTGTGCGTCAACACCTTGCCGGCGTGTTGCACCAGCACGCGCAGCAGGTCGTATTCCTTCGGCGACAGCTTCACGTCCTTGTCGGCGAGCTTGACGATCCGCCGCACCAGATCGACGGACAGGTCTCCGACGCGGAATACTGGACGCTCGCCCTGCACCTGAAGCTGGTGCCGCAGCGCGGCGCGCAGCCGCGCGAGCAGCTCGTCCATGCCGAACGGCTTGGTGACGTAGTCGTCGGCACCGAGATCGAGCGCTTCGACCTTGCCCGCTTCGTCACCACGGCTCGACAGCACGACGATCGGAACGGATTCGCTGCGCGCGCGGATCTGCCGGAGCAGCTCGTGGCCGGGCAGATCTGGCAGTCCAAGATCGAGCACCACCAGATCCGGCGGCGTATTCGCCATCGCCTGCAGCGCGAGCTTGCCGTTGCTGGCCTCGATCACCTCGTAACCCTGACTGCCAAGGCCCATCCTCAGCAGCTTCCTGATCGGCGGTTCGTCGTCGATGATCAGAACTTTAATCGGCATGGCGGTCACGCTGCACTGATCAGGGCATCGCCACGCGATGCGACGGGGAGACGGATAGTCATCGCGGCACCGCTACGATCGGATCGATTGCCGGCCGACAATCGCCCGCCCATGGCCTCGATGAAACCTCGTGCGATCGCCAGTCCGAGGCCAGTACCGGGCCTTATATGATCGCCTTTCCGCACGCGATAAAACTTATCGAACACGGTTTCCAGTTCGGCAGGCGGAATGCCCTCGCCTTCGTCGCGCACTTGAAGCTCAACCTGACCACCGCTCTGCGCGGCGCGAAGCTGGATGGCACTGCCGGCCGGCGCGTATTTCGCTGCGTTGTCGAGCAGGTTGAACAGCGCCTGTTCGAACAGCACCGGATCGACCTCGATCAGCGGCAGATCATGCCCGAGATCCAGCTTGACCGTATGCTGCGCCAGGATCGACGTCGCGCGCCGCAGCGTGGCGCCGACCAGTTCGCCGAGATCGTGCGCCGCGCTGTTCGGAACCACAGCGCCAGACTCCAGTTTGGTCATGTCCAGCAGGTTGGCGATGAAGCGGTTGAGGCGTTCGGATTCCTCGACGATGGTGCCGATCAGTTCGGTTCGTTGCGCGTCGCTCAGATGCGGCGCCAGATCCCGCATCGTGGTTGCCGCGCCGAGGACCGCGGCCAGCGGAGTCTTCAGGTCGTGCGAAATCGACGTCAACAACGCCTGCCGCAACCGGTCGGACTCGGCATCGCGCTTGACCCGATCCATGTCCTCGACCAGATGCACCCGCTCGATCGCCAGCGCCCCCTGATCGGTCAGTGCGTCGAGCAGGCGGCGCTGGTCCGGCGTCAGCAAGGCACCGGCGCGATCATCATCGATCCCGATCACGCCGATCGGTCCGCGTCCGGTCCGCATCGGCAGAAACAAACGTTTGGCACCGGGCAAGGTGTCGGAGCCTCGCCCTGCCACTCGATCGTTCTCCCAAGCCCAATTCGCCGCCGCGAGATCGGCCGGATCCAGCTGATCTTCCGGCGGATAGCCGGCCTTGACGGCGATGCGGCCCTGTTCGGGGAGCAGCAACACTACCCGGACCTTCAGCATCAGCGCGATCTGATACGCGGTCGCCCACAGCACGTCGTCGAGCGCGGCGGTGCCGGCGAGCTTCCGGCTGAAGGCGTACAGCGACTCTGTCGTCCGCACCCGCTGCGCCGCGGCGGTCGCCTGGGCGCGAACACGCCCGGCGAGGTTCGAGACCAGGATCGCGATCAACATGAAGAAGAAGAACGCGACGATGTTGGTCGGATCGGTGATGGTGAAAGTATAGACCGGCGGAAGAAAGAAAAAGTTGTAGCACAGCGACGCGACGACGCTGGCGAGCAGCGAGGGCCCCAGCCCGTAGCGTACCGCGACGCCGACCACCGCGGTGAGAAACACCAGATCGACGTTTTCGATGCTGAAGAACGGTTCGATCAGCTTGGCGACGCCGAGCCCGATCCCGACCAGCACCAGCGCCATCGGATACGGCCACGGGTTGAACGGCTCCGTTCCCTCGGCCGGGCGCAGCGAACCGGTCTGGCTTTCCTCGATCGAGACCGCGGTACCGGTCATGACGTGGATCGAGATGTTGCCGGAGCCGCGCACCAGCTCGTGGACCGTCGAGCCGCGCAGAGCTTCGTACCAGAACGATCGCGGCGCCTTGCCAACCACGATCTGGGTAATGTTGTTGGCGCGCGCGAACGCCAGAATGTCGTGCGCCAGACTGCGATCGCCGCCGGGGATCGCCAGCGCTTCGCCGCCCAGCGCCTCGGCCAGACGCAGCGTATCGGCGAGCCGATCGCGCTGCTGCTCGGTCAGCGACAGGCTGCGACGCGTCTCGATATTGATCGCCGTCCAGGGCGCACGCAGCCGGTCCGCGAGCCGTTTGGTGTAGCGGACCAGCCCCTGCGAGCGCTGATCGTGGCTGACGCACACCAGCACGCGCTCGCCCGCCGCCCATGGCCCGGGGATCGCATTGGCCTGCATGTGCGACAGCAGCTGCTCGTCGACCCGCTCGGCGGTCCGCCGCAGCGCCAGTTCGCGCAGTGCGGTCAGGTTGCCCGGTGAGAAGTAGTGCTCCAGCGCGCGCTCGGCCTGCTTCGGCACATAGACCTTGCCTTCCTTCAGACGCTGGATCAGGTCGTCCGGCGTCAGGTCGACCAACTCGATCGCATCGGCCCGCTCGAACGCCGAATCCGGGACGGTCTCCCGCACCCGGACCGTGGTGATCTGCGCGACGACGTCGTTCAGGCTTTCGATGTGCTGAATGTTGACTGCGGTGTAGACGTCGATGCCGTTGGCCAGCAGTTCCAACACGTCGAGATAGCGCTTGGGATGGCGGCTGCCCGGGGCGTTGCTGTGGGCAAGCTCGTCGACGATGGCGAGCTGCGGCCGCCTGGCGAGCACCGCATCGAGGTCCATCTCTTCGAGAACCTGCCCTTTGTAAGGAATGCGCCGGCGCGGCACGGTCTCCAGGCCGGCAAGCAAGGCCTCGGTCTCGGCACGACCGTGGGTCTCGGCATAGCCGATCACCACATCGACCCCGGCCTTGGCGCGGGCGTGCGCGCTCTGCAGCATGGCGTAAGTCTTCCCGACGCCAGGCGCGGCCCCAAGGAAGACCTTGAGCCGGCCCGTGCCGGGCTCCTGCCGCCTCGCCTGTTCAAGCAAGGCGTCCGGAGAGGGTCGCGACGGCGGCTCAACGCGCGGATCAGGCATGGGAGAAATATATCCGACCGCAACAGCCTCGCCTAGCGGCGCGCCTTAGCGCGGCGCCGCGGCGTCGAGCGCGAGATTGAGCTTCAGCACGTTGACCCGCGACTCGCCGAGCACGCCGCCGAGCGGCTGCTCGATCGAGGCGCCGACCAGCTTCCGGATCTGCTCCTCCGGCACACCGCGCGCCTTGGCGACGCGCGGCACCTGAAACAGCGCGCCCTCCGGCGAGATGTCCGGGTCGAGCCCGCTGCCGCTGGTGGTGACGAGATCGACCGGAATCGGCGCTGCCGGGTTCTCCGCCTTCAGCTTGGCGACGTCCTCACTCAGACGATCCGCCAGAGCCTTGCTGGTCGGACCCAGATTAGAGCCGCCGGAGTTGGCCGCATTATACGGCGCCGAGATTGTCTTGGTGGAGTCGGCCGGATCGGGAGCGACCGTCGCCGACGGCCGACCATGGAAATACTCGTCGCCCTTGAACTCCTGCCCAATCAGCGCCGAGCCGACTACCTTGCCTCCCCGCTCGACCAGGCTTCCCTGGGCCTGATACGGAAACAGCACGGTAGCAAGGCCGGTCACGGCGAGCGGATAGGCCAGGCCTGTGATCATGGTGAGCGCCAGCAGCGACACGACGGCGGGACGAACTTCCTTCAACATGACGACTTCTCCTCACACCAGATGCAGGGCCGAGACGGCAAGGTCGATCACCTTGATGCCGATGAAGGGCACCAGGATGCCGCCGAGGCCGTAGACCAGCAGATTCCGCCGCAGCAGCGCCGCGGCTCCGACCGGCCGATACGAGACGCCCTTCAGCGCGAGCGGGATCAGCGCGATGATGATCAGCGCGTTGAAGATGATCGCCGACAGGATCGCGCTCTGCGGGCTGGCGAGGTGCATGACGTTCAACACGCCGAGCTGCGGATAGAACGCCAGGAACATCGCCGGGATAATGGCGAAATACTTGGCGACGTCGTTGGCGATCGAGAATGTGGTCAGCGCGCCGCGCGTCATCAGCAGCTGTTTTCCGATCTCGACAACCTCGATCAGCTTGGTCGGATTGGAGTCAAGGTCGACCATGTTGCCGGCCTCGCGCGCTGCCTGGGTGCCGGAATTCATCGCCACACCAACATCAGCCTGTGCCAGCGCAGGGGCGTCGTTGGTGCCGTCGCCGCACATCGCCACAAGCTTGCCCTTCGCCTGCTCGTCGCGGATCAGCCTGAGCTTGTCTTCCGGTGTCGCCTGAGCGAGGAAATCGTCGACGCCGGCTTCAGCAGCGATCGCCGCCGCGGTCATCGGATTGTCGCCGGTGATCATCACCGTGCGGATGCCCATCCGTCGCAGTTCGGCGAAGCGCTCGCGGATGCCGCCCTTGACGATGTCCTTGAGCTGGATAACGCCGAGCAGCTTGCCATCGCGGGCCACCGCAAGCGGCGTACCACCCGCCTTGGCAATCTCGTCGGCGATCGCCACCAGTTCGCGAGCGCCCTCCACGTTCGCGGCCGTCTCGATCGCGCGCGCGGCGTTGCCCTGGATCGAAGCTACGCCGGGGACGGCCGAGACAGAGGCCAGGATCGAGTCGACCGCGCCCTTGCGGATCGACGATCCGCCGATGTCGACGCCGCTCATCCGGGTCTGCGCGGTGAACGGAATGAAGTGAGCGCCGAGCTCGGCCAGATCACGACCGCGGATGCCGTGCTTCTCCTTAGCCAGCACCACAATCGACCGGCCTTCCGGCGTTTCGTCGGCAAGAGACGCCATCTGTGCAGCATCGGCAAGATCGCGCTCGCTGACGCCACGCACCGGACGGAACGCGGTCGCCTGGCGATTGCCGAGCGTGATGGTGCCGGTTTTGTCGAGCAGCAACGTGTCGACGTCACCGGCGGCCTCGACGGCACGGCCCGACATCGCCAGCACGTTGAAGCGTACCAGCCGGTCCATGCCGGCGATGCCGATCGCCGACAGCAGCGCACCGATCGTGGTCGGGATCAGCGTGACGAACAGCGCCACCAGGATCACCACGGAGATCTGCCCGCCCGCATAAGCAGCAAAGCTCGGAATCGTCACGGTGGCGAACACGAAGATGATGGTGAGGCCGGCGAGCAGAATGTTGAGCGCGATCTCATTCGGGGTCTTCTGCCGTTCCGCGCCTTCGACCAGCTTGATCATGCGGTCGAGGAACGAATGGCCGACTTCCGCGGTGATCCGCACCACGATGCGATCGGAGATCACCGTGGTGCCGCCGGTCACCGCCGAACGGTCGCCGCCGGACTCGCGGATCACCGGCGCGGACTCGCCGGTGATGGCCGCTTCGTTGACCGAGGCCACGCCTTCGACCACCTCGCCGTCGCCGGGGATCACGTCTCCGGCTTCGACCAGGACCATATCGCCGACCGAAAGGTGCTCGGCCGCGACGCCTTCATACAGCTCGGTATTGCCCGGCATCAGCAGCCGCTTGGCGACAGTGCCGACCCGGGTCTCGCGCAGCGTATTGGCCTGGGCCTTGCCGCGCCCTTCGGCGACCGCCTCCGCGAAGTTCGCAAACAGCACCGTGAACCACAGCCACAGGATGATCTGCCCGGTGAACCACAGATCCGCGCTGCCGGTGACGAGGTCGCGTACGAACAGCACCGTGGTCAGCGCAGCGACCACTTCCACCACGAACATCACCGGGTTTTTGATCATCACCCGAGGATCGAGCTTGGCGAACGACGTGCCGATCGCCGGCAACACGATCTTCGGGTCGAGCAAGGTCGACGACTTGCCGCGTGTCTTGATTTGAACCGCATCCATCGCAGTCACTCCGAATTCTCAGAACAGTGTCTTGGCCGACATCGAGACCTGCTCGACGATCGGGCCGAGCGCGAGCGCCGGGAAGAAGGTCAACCCACCGATGATCAGGATCACGCCGACGACCAGGCCGACGAACAGCCCGCCGGTGGTCGGCAACGTGCCAGCCGACGGCGGCACCAGCTTCTTGCCGGCAAGCGATCCGGCGATCGCCATCGTCGGTACGATCATCATGAACCGGCCGACGAACATCGCTGTCGCCAAGGTGAGGTTGTAGAAGAAGGTGTTGCCGGTGAGCCCGCCGAATGCCGACCCGTTGTTCGCGGTCGCCGACGTGAAGGCGTACAGCACCTCGCTGAAGCCATGCGGTCCGGCATTGCCCATCGAGGCGACCGCCGACGGCAGGACCACGGCGATAGCGGTCCAGCCGAGATACATCAGCGGAAGCACCAGGATCGCCAGCATCGCCATTTTCACTTCGCGGGCTTCGATCTTCTTGCCGACATATTCCGGGGTGCGCCCGACCATCAGCCCGGCGACGAAGATCGCCAGCACGACGAACAGCAGCATGCCGTACAGGCCGGCGCCGACGCCGCCGACGATGATCTCGCCGAGCTGCATGTTGATCAGTGGGATCATGCCGCCGAGCGCCGTGAAGGAATCGTGCATCGCGTTCACCGCGCCGCAGGAGGCGGCCGTGGTCACCACTGCGAACAGCGCCGACGCCACGATGCCGAACCGGACCTCCTTGCCTTCCATGTTGCCGCCGGTGATCCCGAGCGCATCAAGCGTCGCCGTTCCGGAAGCCTCGGCCCAGTAAGCAACCGCAATCCCCACCACGAACAGCACGCCCATGACGCCGAGGATAGCCCAGCCCTGCCGCTGATTGCCGATCATCCGGCCGAACACATTGGTGAGCGCGGCGCCGAGCACAAAGATCGACAACATCTGCACGAAATTGGACAGCGCTGTCGGGTTCTCGAACGGATGCGCGGCGTTGGCATTGAAGAAGCCGCCGCCATTGGTGCCCAGCATCTTGATTGCAACCTGCGAGGCGACAGGACCAACCGCGATCGTCTGCTTCGCTCCTTCGAGCGTAGTCGCGTCGACGTAGCTGCCCAAGGTCTGCGGCATGCCCTGCCACACCAGGAACAGCGCATAGGGAATACAGATCGGCAGCAGCACGTACAGCGTGCAGCGGGTGATATCGACCCAGAAGTTTCCAATGGTGCGCACCGATGCACGCGAGAAGCCGCGGATCAACGCCATCGCCAAGACGATACCGGTCGCGGCAGACAAGAAGTTCTGGTGTGTCAGCGCCAGCATCTGCGACAGATAGGACAGCGTGCTCTCGCCGCCGTAGTTCTGCCAGTTGGTGTTGGTGAGGAAGCTGATCGCCGTGTTGAACGCCAGATCCGGCGCCACCGCACCCTGCTCCGCAGGATTGAACGGCAGCAGCGCCTGCAGACGCAATACCGCGTAGATGATCGCGAAACCGCCGATGTGAAACAGCAGCATCGCCAGGGTGAAGGTCAGCCAATGCTGTTCCTGCTTTGGATCGACACCAGCTGCGCGATACAGCACTGTCTCGACCGGGCGCAGTACGGGCGTCAGCGGCGTCCACTCGCCGGCAAAGACGCGCGTCATGTACCAGCCGAGCGGCTTGACCAGTGCGACCACGACGGCGCCGAACAACGCAATTTGACACCAACCAATGAAGGTCATGGGTTTCGTCCTTGTTGTGCGTAGAGAACCGGCCTGAACTCAGAACCGTTCGGGACGCAGCAGCGCGTAGGTGAGATAAGCGAGCAGTCCCGCGGTCACGGCGCCCGCCAAGGCATAATCGATCGTCATCGCGGCTCTCCTAAAGACGCTCACACGCATAGGCGTAGCTGATCGCCAGCGTGAACAGTCCGGCGCATAGCGCCAGCATCAGAATGTCGGACATTGCAGGCCTCTTCTGCGACGGGCATCGTCATCAACGTGCCCTACTCGTGCCCTGCCGAAGTGCCACTCGCCGCGTAGGTTTTCGAGATCGCCGCGGCGACGAAAATATATGAAAGCTATAAAGGCGTCGGTCGGCGCCCATCTCGTGGGGACTACCCGGATCGAACGATCGGTCGTTTCCGTCGCGGTGACGACGCCGCTTCTGGCAGCTGACCGCGGTGGATGCCGACCGAGGAGAACGAAGTCATCATCGCGGCGGGCGACGACCTCGAAGCTCGAGCTCGACCCTCAGCCTGTGCAGTTTCGCAGCGGCGATCACGCCCTTGGCCGAACGCAGCACAACCAAAATGCCGCGGAGCAATCGTCGCAAGATGGATGGCACCAGGTATCGAGCGGAGGATGATCCTCGCACGGAAGACGAAGGTTGGATGCGGGGATATCGACGATCAGGCCGGAAGCCCGCCTCGATCCGGCTGTTCGGCGTCGCTGACATGGCGTTGTCCTTGCTCCTCGACCGCCACGACATGGATTGTCGCGCCGTGTAATTTCCAGGCAGGCCGACATGCCATTCCATAAGTGCCGCATAGCTTCGTCCAGCCGAACGCTGGCCACCTATTTTCTCTTTACATTTTCGGCCGCGGGACCTTCTCGAAACTCTATGGCGCCCCGCGTAGCTTGCGCGCGGCGCATGAGCCGTGAGGGACGAGCTTGACCGGGACTTCATCGCTATGGATCAGCGGCCTTCGCGCGGCTGTCGACGCACTCCGGGCGAAGGCAGATCGGGCGACGGCTGCTTGGCTGCGTTCCAAAGCCATACTGGCTGTCGGTCGCCACGATCGACAGGAGGCTTCGCGCGTCCCGTCGGAGCACACGGCGAGCGGAATACGAGGCGAACGCCCGTTCACCCGCCCCTGCGCCGCAGTCCTTGCACCCGGGATCCCGTTGCTCCTTGTCAAGCATCATCCCGAAGGCGGCTGGATCGTTCTCGACGAAGCCGGACAGTGCCGCGGCCACTTTCTTTTCAGATCGTCAGCGCTTGCGTTCGCCGGGAGGACAGCAGGCGAGATCAAACCCGCTATCCTTCTCGACGATAACCAAGCGGAACGACGGAAACACGCGAGCCGCATTCACTGGCTCCGCCGGCTGAACGACTGGCTTTCGTCATCGGATGAAGCTCCGAGCGCAGGTCGGATGTCTCGGCCGGTCCGGCTGCGCCCCGCTTCACGCTCTTCGCTCCAAGCCAAGATGGATGATCGCCGTGCCCACTGACATCCGGTTGCCCCGTCGGTCCAAGGCAACCCGACAAATGATGTCCCGGTCGTGCCTGCTCTTTCTAGGCGTCGCCGCTGCCTCGACGACGCTGCTGATCCTCGGTGTGGGACCATCCTGGATCGCCTTCGCCAACCTCGGCATCAGTCTGGCAGCCGCTGGCATTGCCGCACATCCCAGATGGACCGGCCCGGCACTGACAGCGGCAAGGCCATGGTTTCCGCGCAGGGACAGAAGCCGGGCGAACCGCCGTGCCACCTTCGTCTCGATCGCCGCGCCGTTGCTCCCGCGACGCACGATCCGCCGGTTCAAACGGGTGGCGCGGCAGTCCGATACGATTCACCGGCGGCGCGCCGACGCCGAAGCGAGACTTCGCGATTTCGGTGACCAGATCTCGGCAGCATCGATGAAAACGTCACCCACGATCCGAAAACTGCGGGACCTTATCGCCGTGTTGTCGATCGAAGCGGTGATGGCGGATGAAGCGGTCAAAATGCTCGCCCACGAAATTGCAGCGAGCATCCAGGACCAGTTACAGGACGGTAAGACGATCGCTCGCGGCAGACGCCAGTCCGACGATCGGTGGATCGACATCTCACCGGACGAATGGCGAATGCTCAGGCTGGACGCCTCCCTCGCCATCGCCCATCACCACGCCAGCGGCGAGACGGCCTACTCGCAGCTTGAACTCGCGATGTGCGTCCGTCACGGAGAGCATTATGCCAAGCAGACAGTGCTCACACCGTAATCTGCATCCCGACTTCCACCGCGCGACCGGTGGGGATCTTGAAGTACAGGCTGGCGTCGTCCGACCATTTGGCCATGTTGACGAACAGCAAGCCTTGCCAACGCGGCATCTCGGACGGGTTTGCCTGGCGGATCACCCGCCGCGACAGGAAGAACGACGTGCTCATCATGTCGAAGGCGAAGCCCAGCGGCCGGCATGCGACCAGCGCCTTGGGAACGTCCGGCGTCTCCATGTAGCCGAACCGAACGGTGATCTTGGCGAAGCTGTCGTTGACGGGCTCATAGCTCAGCCGCTCGTCCTCGCTGACGCGCGGGACGTCTTCGGTCGCGACCCGTAGGATCACGTTCTTTTCGTGGAGCACCTTGTTGTGCTTCAGATTGTGCATCAACGATGTCGGCGTCGAGTTCGGGTTGCCGGTCAGGAACACGGCCGTACCGCGAACGCGGCTGATCGACGACGAAACCGAGATCGAGGCGATGAAGTCGTTCAGATCGATTTCGTCCCGAACCGTCTTACGCGCCACGATCTTCGAACCGCGTCGCCACGTCACCATCACGCCCATCAGGCCGACGCCGATCATGAGCGGGATCCAGCCGCCGTCGACGATCTTGAGCAGATTGGCCATCAGGAAGATCAGATCGATGATCAGGAACGGCACGATAATCGCGGTCGCGACAGCGGCCGGCCAATGCCAGCATTTCCGCATGACGAAGAATGCCATGATGCTGGTCAGCACCATCGTGCCGGTGACGGCAATGCCGTAGGCCGACGCCAGCGCACTCGACGATTTGAATGCGAACACCAGATACAGCACCGCGATCAGCAGCAGCCAGTTGGCGCGGGGAATGTAGATCTGGCCCTTCTCGGTCTCGGACGTGCGGCGGATCTCCATCCGCGGCAACAGCCCGAGCTGGATCGCCTGCTGTGTCAGCGAATAGGCGCCCGAGATCACGGCCTGGCTGGCGATGATCGTCGCGCCGGTCGCGATCCAGACCATCGGCAGCAGCGCCCAATCCGGAAACAGCAGGAAGAACGGGTTCTCCAGCCGCTCCGGATGCGACAGCAGCATTGCGCCCTGCCCCAGATAGCACAGCGCGAGCGCAGGAAACACCAGCACCAGCCACGCGACCTGAATCGGCCGCCGGCCGAAGTGGCCCATGTCGGCGTACAACGCCTCGGCGCCGGTCACAGTCAGAAAGACTGCACCCAGCGCCAGCAACCCGGCGTGGCCGTGATGCATGAGAAAGTCGATGCCGTAGATTGGATTGACCGCGCCGAGGATGTGGAGGTTGTCCATCAGGTTGGCGGTCCCGGCGACCGCCATCAGGCCGAACCAAATCAGCATCAATGGGCCGAACCACGTCGCCACCGCGGCGGTGCCCCAGCTCTGCACCAAAAAGAGCCCGACCAAGATCGCCATGCTGAGCGGCAGGATGTACGGATCGAACCCGGGTGCCACCAACTTCAGGCCTTCCACCGCGGATAGCACTGAAATTGCCGGCGTGATGATGGCATCGCCATAGAACAACGCGGCACCGGCCATGCCGAGCAGCGAGATCGCCGCGAACCTTCGCCGCATCACGCTCTGCAGCAGCGCCATCAGGGTCAGCGTTCCGCCTTCGCCGTGGTTATCGGCTCGCATGATCAGCAGCACGTATTTCAACGTGACGATGATCAGGAGCGTCCACAGCATCAGCGACAGCACGCCGAAGATCATCTCTTGCGTCAGCGCCCCGCCCGCCGATGCGGCGGTGAGGCTCTCTTTCAGGGCGTACAATGGGCTTGTGCCGATGTCGCCATAGACGACGCCGATCGACCCCAGGGCGAGCGTCCAGAACGAATTCGGCTTGGGAGAAGCCTTCGCAAGCGTGACGTCGGAAACGGCTTCGGTCATGGCGCCCTGTGACGGTCAGCGGGCAACCTGCCCGCAATTTCCGGCACCCTGAAATTACCCCGGACGGGACGTCAAGACACCGCAGCACGCAATCGACGCTACGCCTATACGGCTCCTATATCGAGAGCGGCGGTTCTTTATGAGATCTTTATATCCGGCTTCCGGACCGCCCAACGGGCCACCAGCGGTCCACCTTCTTCCTCCGCGCCCAACGCCGGGATTCGGCTTCGGCGAACGCCGGCTGCCGCCCGATATCGAGAGCGCGCTGTACAGGATCGTTCAGGAAGGGATCACCAATGTGGTCCGCCACGCCCATGCGACCCGCGTCGGCGTCATCCTCGAATTTCGCGGCAGCGACGTGATCTGCATCATCGAGGACAACGGCTGCGGCATCCCTCCGGAACAGGCAGACGAACATTCGTCCCGGAGTCTCGGACTCGTCGGGATGCGGGAACGACTTGCCTCGGTGGACGGCACCGTCGAACTGGAAACCGAGGCAGGTCGCGGCACCGCGCTGTTCGTCCGCGTTCCCCTCGGCAGGCCGAGCTGAAGCGAAGCGGCGCCGAGTAAGACCCGACGCCGCTTCAGCCGCTCATCCCCAAGATCTGCTCCATCGGCATCAAATCATGCCGCGCCCAGCCGCGCCAAGGATCGCATTATGGATGCGATCCGACGACGGTCTGCTGCCGTGGCTCGGGCTCGTGCGACGCCGGCGCCAACGGCGCGTCCTGGTCGACCGTGCCCTCGCCGTGTTGCGTCAGCGGCCGGTTGCCAGCGAGCGCACGCAGCAGCACATAAAACATCGGCGTGAAGAAGATGCCGAACGCAGTGACGCCGATCATGCCGGCGAACACCGCAACGCCCATGGCGTGGCGCATCTCCGAGCCGGCGCCGGTCGAGGTCACCAGCGGCACCACGCCCATGATGAACGCCATCGACGTCATCAGGATCGGCCGCAGCCGCAACCGGCTGGCCTCGATCGCCGCCTGGATCGGCTTGCGCCCAGCGAACTCCAGTTCGCGCGCGAACTCGACGATCAGGATGGCGTTCTTGGCTGACAGGCCGACCAGCACGATCAACCCGATCTGGGTGAACACGTTGTTGTCACCCTTGCTGACCCAAACGCCGAACATTGCGGCGAGCAGGCCCATCGGCACGATCATGATGATCGACAGCGGCAGCGTCAGGCTTTCGTACTGCGCGGCCAGCACCAGGAACACCAGCAGCAGCGCCACCGGGAACACAATCAGCGACGAATTACCGGCGATGATCTCCTGATAGGTCAGCTCGGTCCATTCATACGACGTGCCCTTCGGCAGCGTCTCCTTGGCGACGCGCTCGATCGCAGCCTGCGCCTGCCCGGTCGAATAGCCGGGCGCCGCGCCGCCGCTGAGATCGGCGGTGAGGAAGCCGTTGTAGCGCATCGCCCGCTCCGGCCCGGCGCTCTCCTTGACCCGCAGCAGCGTCGACAGCGGGATCATTTCGCCGGAGTCCGAGCGCACCTTGAGCTGGCCGATGTCGTCCGCCCGCGCCCTGAACTTGGCGTCGGCCTGCACCCGCACCGAATAGGTGCGGCCGAACTTGTTGAAGTCGTTGACGTAGAGCGAGCCGAGATAGATCTGCATGGTCTCGAAAATCGAGGTCACCGGCACATTGAGCTGCCGGGCCTTGGTGCGATCGACGTCGGCATAGAGCTGCGGCACGTTGATCTGATAGCTGGTGAACAGACCGGCCAGTTCCTTTTGCGCGCTCGCCTTGGCGACGAACGCCTTAGTGGCGTCGTTCAGCGCCTCATAGCCGAGCCCGGCACGGTCCTCGATCTGCAGCTTGAAACCACCGATGGTGCCAAGGCCGGAGACCGGCGGCGGCGGAAACATCGCGATGAACGCATCCTGGATGCCGGCGAACTTCTTGTTCAGCGACATCGCGATCGCATTGCCGCTGAGCGACTTGTCCTTGCGCTCGTCGAACGATTTCAGGCCGATGAACACGATGCCGGAGTTCGACGAGTTGGTGAAACCGTTGATCGACAGGCCGGGAAACTGGATCGAGTTCTCCACTCCCGGCTCCTGCTGGGCGATCTCGCCCATCCGCCGGATCACCTCCTCGGTGCGGTCCAGCGTGGCGCCGTCCGGAAGCTGCGCGAAGCCGACCAGATACTGCTTGTCCTGCCCCGGCACGAAGCCGCCCGGCACCGCATGGAACAGATAGAAAGTGGCTCCGACCAGCAGCAGATACAGCCCCATGCCGACCGCGCGACGCGATACCACGCGCTTGACGCCGCGACCATAAGCCTCCGAGCTGCGCGCGAAGAAGCGGTTGAAGCGGACGAAAAACCAGCCGAGCGTCTTGTCCATGAAGCGCGTCAGCGCGTCCTTCGGCGCGTCGTGGCCCTTCAGCAGCAGCGCCGCGAGCGCCGGCGACAGCGTCAGCGAATTGAACGCGGAGATCACCGTCGAGATCGCCACCGTCAGGGCGAACTGCTTATAGAACTGCCCGGTGAGACCGGTGATGAAGGCGAGCGGCACGAACACCGCGACCAGCACCAGGGCGATCGCGATGATCGGTCCGGTGACTTCGCGCATCGCCTGATAGGCAGCGTCCTTCGGCCCAAGCCCGCGCTCGATGTTGCGCTCGACGTTCTCCACCACGACGATGGCGTCGTCGACCACGATGCCGATGGCCAGCACCAGGCCGAACAAGGTCAGCGCGTTGATTGAAAATCCGAACACATGCATCACCGCGAAGGTGCCGACCACCGACACCGGCACCGCGATCAGCGGAATGATCGACGCCCGCCAGGTCTGCAAGAACATGATCACCACCAGCACCACCAGCGCGATCGCTTCGAGCAGCGTGTGGATCACCGCCTCGATCGAGGCGCGGACGAACTGGGTCGGATCATAGACGATGTCGTAGGAGACGCCGTCCGGCATGTTCTGCTTCAGCTCCTTCATCGTCGCACGGACGTTGTCGGAGATCTGAATCGCGTTGGAGCCCGGCGACTGGAAGATCGGGATCGCAACTGCAGACTTGTTGTTGAGCAGCGAGCGCAGCGCATAGTCGGCAGCGCCGAGTTCGATCCGCGCGATGTCGCGCAGCCGCACCACCTCGCCGCCCGCACCATTCTTGACGATGATCTCGCCGAATTCCTCTTCGGTCTGCAGCCTTCCCTGCGCATTGACCGAGAGCTGCAGATCGAGCCCCGGCTCGCCCGGCGAGCTGCCGACCTGCCCGGCCGCGGCCTGGACGTTCTGGGTGCGGATCTCGCGCACCACGTCGGCCGGCGACAGGCCGCGCTCGGCGACCTTCTGCGGATCGAGCCAGACCCGCATCGAATAGTCGCCCGAGCCGAACAACTGCACCTGGCCGACGCCGGGAATTCGTGCCAGCCGGTCCTTGACGTTAAGCACCGCGTAGTTGCGCAAGTAGGTCATGTCGTAGCGGTCGTTCGGCGACATCAGATGCACGACCATGGTCAGGTCGGGCGCGCTCTTGATGGTGGTGATGCCGAGCGCACGCACTTCCGCCGGCAACCGCGGTTCGGCCTGCGAGACGCGGTTCTGCACCAGTTGCTGCGCCTTGTCCGGATCGGTGCCGAGGCGGAAAGTGACGTTGAGCGTCATCTTGCCGTCGGTGGTCGCCTGGCTGCTCATGTAGAGCATGTTCTCGACGCCGTTGATCTGCTCCTCGATCGGCGTCGACACCGTCTCGGCGATCACCTTGGGATTGGCACCGGGATATTGCGCCGATACCACGATCGTCGGCGGCGCCACTTCGGGATATTCGGAGATCGGCAGCACCGGCATCGACAACAGGCCGGCGAGGAAGATCACCGCTGACAGCACGCCGGCGAAGATCGGGCGATCGATGAAGAACTTGGAGAAATTCATGGCTGTGATCCGCCGGTTCGCCCGCACGCGGGCGCAATGATCCCTGCACGGCGGACCGGACGTCTGCCGAGTTGCTGTATGTTGAGAACAATGTGGGGCAGCCCCGCCTTAGAGGCGGAGCCGCGACAATTAGTTCTGCGCGACCGTCTTGCTCGAGGCGGCGGCATCCATCGCCACCGTCTCGGGCTTGATGGTGACGCCGGGACGGACCCGCTGCAGGCCGTTGACGACGATGCGTTCGCCGGCCCTGAGTCCGGAAGCCACCACCCGCAGGCCGTCGACCGAGGCCCCCAGCGTCACTTCACGGTATTCGGCATGGTTCTGGGCATCGACCACCATCACGAACTTCTTGTTCTGGTCGGTGCCGACCGCACGCTCGCTGACCAGCAGCGCTGCTTCCGGCTTCGGCTGTCCCATCGACAGCCGCGCGAACTGGCCCGGCATCAGCCGGCCGTCGGCATTGTCGAATACCGCACGCACCCGCACCGTGCCGGAGCGCGGATCGACCTGGTTGTCGATGAACTGCATCTTGCCCTTCACCGGCGCCCCTCCCGCGACAGTCGTCATCTCGACTGGAATCCGTTCGATCGCACCCGGGGTGTTTTCGTCCGCGAGGGTCTTCAGCGCGCGGGTCACCACCTGCTCGTCGGCATTGAAGCTGGCATAGATTGGATTGACCGAAACCAACGTGGTGAGCAGCGGCGAGTTCGGGCCGGCGGCGATCAGGTTGCCGACGGTGATCTCCACCTTGCCGACCCGGCCGGACACCGGGGCGCTGATCTCGGTGTAGCTGAGGTTCAGCTCGGCGGTCTTCAGCGCCGCTTCGGCCGATCTGAGGTTCGCCTCCGCCTCACGATAGGCATTGAGGCGGTTGTCGACCTCGCGCTGGGTGATGCTGGAGCTGGAGAGCTGTTGGCTGCGTTCGACATCGGCCTTGGTGAAGACGACCCGCGCACGGGCCGCCGACAACTGCGCCTGGGCGCGATCGACCTCAGCGGCGTACAGCGACGGATCGATCCTAACCAACAGGTCGCCCTTGTTTACCAGAGCGCCTTCCCTGAACTGGATTTGCTGGACGGCACCGGCGACCCGCGAGCGGATCTCGACCCGCTCGATCGCCTCCAGCCGGCCGGAGAATGCGTCGGACGGCGTGGTCGCCTTGGATTCGACGAGCGCCACCGAAACTGGCACCGCCGGCGGAGGCGCCGCGGTGGTTTCGGCAAGCGCCCCACCCGGGCGGCCGATCAGCGCTGCGCCGCCGGCAAGGGCTACCGAAACCGCCACGATCCCTGCACCCAGCGCGACATTCCGAACAAGTGTATTCGCCATGATGACTCCCGTTCAACCATAGCGGGCTTGCAAAAAGCCCTGCAAATTCAGTAACTCGTGGACGCAACGCAGTTTGGCCAGATCACGATCGGCCTACGCTGCATCGCACATCAATACCGTACGGTATAGATGGACTATCGACATCCACTGTCAAGAGACTTATCTACCGGTTGGTAGAAATCTCTGGAGATCCAGCCATGGCCATGGGCCGCCCCCGCGAATTCGATGTCGATGCAGCGCTCGACCTCGCTTTGCATGTGTTCTGGCGCAAGGGGTACGAAGGCACCTCGATGGCGGACCTCACCGAGGCGATGGGTATCACCAAGCCGAGCCTGTATGCGGCGTTCGGCAACAAGGAAGAGCTGTTCCGCAAGGCGCTGGACCGCTACGTCGACGGGCCCGGCGGCTACTACCAGGCCGGCCTGCAGAAGCCGACCGCGCGCGAGGTGGTCGAGCACATCCTTCACGGCGCGGTCGATGCGATGACCGACCCGAGCAACCCCGGCTGTCTGGCGGTACAGGGCGCGCTGTGTTGCGGCGAGGCAGCCGAGACCATCAAGCAGGAACTGGCTGCTCGCCGCGCCAAGACCGAGGACGATCTGCGACTTCGCCTGGACCGGGCGATCACCGAAGGTGACCTACCGGCGCAAGCCGACGCCGGCGACCTGGCCCGCTACGTGTCGGCGATCCTGCAGGGCATGGCGGTGCAGGCGGCTAGCGGCGCCCCAAGCGAGCAGCTGCACAAGCTCGCCGACATCGCCCTCCGAAACTGGCCACCCGTGTAGCGCCTCTGCCCGGTGGGCGTGACGCACGTTAGCGCTCACCGCAAACGTTTCGTTAACGATACAGCCACCCAAGTACCAACGTTGCGCGCAGTTGCTATCGCTTATTAGGAACTGCCGGCGATGTTGCATGCATGCGCTTTCCGGTGTTGTCCCGCTTCCTGCATCCCGACCCGCGGATCCGCCGCGAGCTGGTCGAATTGCTCTACACCTCGCTGCCGCAGGTGATGGCAATCGGCGTGACATCGGTGACGGGCGCGTTGGCACTCACCCTGCTCGGAGACGATCCGGGCTATGCGGTGATTACGTTTTTCATTCTGGTCACCGCTACCGCGCGGGTATTCTCGTTGATGCGGTACAAGGCGCGCGCGGCGCGGTTCACCGACGCCGATGTAGTGCGCTGGGAACGTCTGTACGGCGCCGGCGCCACCGCTTTCGGCTTAGCACTCGGCGCGCTATCGTTCCGGGCGCTGCAGCTCGGCGATGCCCCCGGCGCGTGGATCGCATTCGGCTTGTCGATGTCGTATTGCGTCGGCATGGTGTCGCGCGCCGCGATCCGCCCGTGGATCATCCTCACCGCTGCAGCGGCTCTGCTGATGCCCACCATGATCGCCGGCCTGATGCGTCCTGAACTCGCGTACAAGATCGGCGCCGGCATGCTGGTGCTGTTCTGGCTGACGCTGCGCGAAGCCTCGAAGCATCTCAGCGCCGCCTTCACCGAGCGTCTCGAGGCCAAGCACCGGCTGGCGCGGCAGGCCACGCATGACTTCCTCACCGACCTGCCGAACCGCGCCGGCTTCCTGCAGGCGCTGTCGGACATGGCGGGCAACTTCACCGTGGTGGCGATCGATCTCGATGGCTTTAAGCCGATCAACGATCGACACGGTCACCACACCGGCGATGATCTGCTTCGCCAGGTCGCCGAGCGGCTGACCACTTGCGTCGGCGCCGACGGCATCGCCGCACGGTTCGGCGGCGACGAGTTCATGCTGCTGAAACCGGTCACCAGTGCCGAACAGGGCCGCGACGAAGCGCTCGCGCTGGCGCGCAAAGCAGTGTTTGACCTGTCGATGCCGTATCTGCTGGCCGACCTGCCGGTGTGTATCGGCGCCAGCGCCGGCATCGCCGTCAGTCACGCCGCGCTGACCGGAGGCAACACCGCGCAATTGCTCGAGCGCGTCGACCGCGCGCTGTATGTCGCCAAACGCGCCGGCGGCGGCTGCGCCTGGGCCGACGGCGATATCGAACCATCCTGCTGCCCGCGCATTGCGCCGCTGGCAAAGGACTCCGCTGCGGCCTGACCGCGGTGCCCGCGGTAGCTACTCACCAGCCTCATCACGAGCTTCGTTTGCGCCAATTCAATGCGCGGCCTGTCGCCGCCGTGACATGTTGCGGCGTCATATTGTGCAGTTCATTGAAGTTGGAGTCACGGCCATGAAGCAGCGAGTTCTCGGGAGCAGCGGGATCAGCGTCGGTGAGATCGGGCTCGGCTGCATGGGGATGTCGCCGGAATTCTACGGCTCCTCGGACGACGCCTCGTCGCTGCGCACGCTGGAGCACGCCTATGCGAACGGCGTAACGCTGTATGACACAGCCGACATGTACGGCCGCGGTCACAATGAGCAGTTACTGTCCTCGTTTCTGCGCGCGCATCCGGACGTGCGCATCGCCAGCAAATTCGGCATCGTCCGTCAGGACAATGTGCTGGAGCGCACGATCGATAACTCGCCGGAATACATCGTGCAGGCTTGCGATGCCTCGTTGAAGCGGCTCGGCGTCGAGACGATCGACCTGTATTACGTGCACCGCATCGACACCAACCGGCCGATAGAGGAGACCATCGGCACGATGGCGCGGCTGGTGACAGCCGGCAAAGTCCGCGCACTCGGGATCTCGGAATGCTCGGCCACGACGCTGCGCCGGGCACATGCGGTGCATCCAATCGCGGCGGTGCAGAGCGAGTACAGCCTGTGGACCCGCGATCCGGAAGCCGAAGTGCTGCCGGCGTGCAACGAGCTCGGCATTGCATTCGTGGCCTATTCGCCGCTCGGCCGGGGCATGCTGACCGGTGCGATCAACAGTTCCGACAGCTTCGAAGCCAACGACTACCGCCGCCGCTCGCCGCGGTTCGTCGGCGACAATCTCGATGCCAATCTAAAGCTGGTGGACAAGATCCGGCAGCTCGCGGCCACAAAAGGCTGTACGCCGGCGCAGCTTGCGATCGCGTGGCTACTGCACCAGAGCGATCGGATCATTCCGATCCCGGGAACACGGCGGATTGCGACGCTGGATGAGAACCTCGGCGCGTCCGAGGTGTCGCTGAGCGCGGATGATCTTGCGGCCATCCGCGACGCGTTACCGGCCGGCGCTGCCGTGGGCGCGCGCTATCCGGAGAGCGCGCTGGCCGGGCTCAATGGCTGAGCCCGCCCCGCCCAAGTGGTATTAGGTCTTCGGCTTTGCCGCCGGCTTGTCGGCGAAGCCGTTGTAGCAGGCGAGCCGCTCGTCCTCTTCCTTAAGCAGGCGACAATCCGCCGCAGCCTTGGCAGGCTTGGCTTTAGCGCCCGCCTTGGTCGCTTTCGGCTTCGGCGGGTAGATAGCGTCGAAGCATTCGAGCCGCTCCTTGGTGGCGTCCTCGATCTCGAGGCAAGCCTTCATCTGATCTGCGACCGAGGGCTTCGCCGCCGTGTTCTTGGCAGCCTTGTGACCCTTCGGCTTGATCTGCACCAGCGGCTGATCGCCGACCATCGGCGTCCCATTGGTGGCGGCCGTCGCATTGCTTGCGGCCGGTGCGTTGCTCTGCGCAAACGCCGCGCTCGACACGAGCAGCGCGGCAAGTACCATGATCGTTCTCATCGAAATCCCCGTCCCTTGCCCCGTACCACACGCGGCTGGCCGCCGCCCGCGGCGATGATCGTCAGACCGGAGCCGTCCTCCGCCGTCAAGCGCGCCGGCTGCCGCAGCCCTGGTCCGTCCACGGCCCAGCACGGCGTTGCGATTGCGGCGGCTTTTGGGCAAGCCCACCCGGCTCCACAATTGCCGCGGCTGGCCAGATCGCCACCGAAGCGTTACAGCAGCACCGATGAAATGGATGCTGATCGCCCTCGCCGTCCTGCTCCCGGTCGCTGCCGGAGCAGAACCGCGCAAGCCTGCGGCTCCGGCCGTGCGGAACGAGACCAGTAGCTTGGCGGCGCGCCCTGTCGGATCAGGGCGCAATCCATGTGCGGCATTCGGTCCCGGTTTCGTGCAGGTCGAAGGCAGCTCCACCTGCGTCAAACTCGGTGGCGGCATCAGCGTCGGTGCCGGCGCCCGCCGCTGACCCTCGGAGCCGTCCGTACTGGAACCCACCGGCCAATACCGGATTATGGGTCCTATGACGTTTTTACGACGAGTTCCCGCACAACGGTCATCGGCCGCACCGCATCCGGCTCTCCGCTTCGCTCCGCTCGCCGGACTGACGCTGATGCTGGCCGCCCCTGGGCTCGCGATCCAGTTCGGGCTGCTGCCGTTCGAATACCGGATGGGCGCGCTGATCGTGGTGTCGGCGCTGTGTATCGGGCTGTGCCTATGGGCCGGCTTTTCGTTCACCGAGCTTGGCTTCGGCCGGCCGCATCAATGGCGGCACTGGCTTGGGGCGATCGCGGTCACCAGCCTGATCTCAGGGATCATGTTGCTACAGACCCGGCTGTTCAGCTTCGACGCCAAGCCACCGGCCTGGCTCAGCTTCGCACCGTTCTACGTGCTGGTGTCGAGCCCGTGCCAGGAAGTCGTGTGCCGCTCGATTCCGAAGCTGATCACCGACCGTATGCAGCACGGCGGCTGGGCCTACGTGCTGTATTCGGCAGCGCTGTTCTCGCTGATCCACCTTTGCTACGGCGATCCAGCGCTGCTGCTCAACACCTTCCTGCTCGGCGTGGTGTGGGGCTTCGTGTACTGGCGCACATTGAACATCTGGCCGCTGATCGCGTCCCACGCCGCCGTCGGCACCCTCGCCTTCGCGCTTGGGCTTGCCTGATCGGCGTCGTCAAATCTCGAGCTGCGTCCCGAGTTCGACCACGCGGTCGGTCGGAATCTTGAAGAAGGTCGTCGCGCGCGTCGCGTTGAGCGTCATGAAGGTGAAGAGCCGCTCGCGCCACAGCGCCATGCCTGGATTGAGGCTCGGCACATAGGTTTCGCGGCTCAGGAAGAACGAGGTCGACATCATGTTGAACTCGTGTCCGAACTGTTTGCACAGCGACAGCGCAGCCGGCACGTCCGGCGTCTGCATGAAGCCGTAGCGGATGATCAGGCGATGGAAGCCGTCGCCGATATCGGTCATGTGCACGCGCTCGCTGTCCGGCACATACGGCGTTTCGGCGGTACTCACCGTGGTCAGAATGACGCGCTGATGGACAGTCTGATTGTGCTTCAGATTGTGCAGCAGCGCCGGCGGCACGCCGTCGGTCGCGGCGGTGAGAAACACCGCGGTGCCACGGGCCCGCGACACGTTCGGTCCCAGTGCCCGCAACACCACGTCGAGCGGCACCGCCTGCTTCTTCAGCTGTTTACGCACCAGCGCCCGCCCACGACGCCAGGTCGTCAGCACCGTGAACGAGATGAAGCCGATGAACAGCGGGAACCAGCCGCCCTGCGCGACCTTGATGATGTTGGCGGCGAAGAACGCGAAGTCGAGCAGCAGCAACGTGCCGATCACCACCGCGACCACGACCGGGTGCCACCGCCACAGCAATGCGGCGACGAACGACACCAGGATGGTGTCGATCATCATCGTGCCGGTCACCGCGATGCCGTAGGCCGCGGCGAGGTTGCTCGACGACTGGAAGCCCACCACCAGCGCCATCACCGCAAAGTACAGCGTCCAGTTGGTGAACGGCACGTAGATCTGGCCGGCCTCCTCGCCAGAAGTGTGGACGATCGTCATCCGCGGCAGCAGGCCGAGCTGGATCGCCTGCCGCGCCACCGAGTAGGCGCCGGAGATCACCGCCTGCGACGCGATCACCGTGGCGAGCGTCGCGAGCGCGACCATCGGCACCACCATCCATTCCGGCCCGAGCCGGAAGAACGGGTTCTGGATCGCGCTCGGATCGTGGATCAGCAGCGCGCCCTGACCGAAATAGTTCAGCAGCAGCGCCGGCAGTACCAGGCCGAACCACGCCAGCCGGATCGGGAAGCGGCCGAAGTGGCCCATGTCTGTGTACAGCGCCTCACCGCCGGTGACGGCGAGCACCACCGAGCCGAGTGCGTAGAAGCTCATCAGCGGATGGCGGAATACGAATTCGATCGCGAAGGTCGGGCTGATCGCCTCGAGCACTTCGGGTGCATGCACGATGTTGGCGATGCCGAGCAAGGCCAGCGTCAGGAACCACATGCACATGACGGGGCCGAACAGCCGCCCGACCAGACCTGTGCCGCGCGACTGGATCGCGAACAGCAACGTCAGCACCACCGCCGTGATCGGCACCACATAGGCCTTGAGATCCGGCGTGACGACTTCGAGGCCTTCCACGGCGCTGAGCACCGAGATCGCCGGCGTAATCATGCTGTCGCCGTAGAACAGCGCGGCGGCGATCACGCCCAGCATCATCAGCGGATAATGCACGCGCCGGCCGCGCGTCAGTTCGGTCACCAGCGCCAGCAACGCGAGGCTGCCGCCCTCGCCGTGGTTGTCGGCACGCATGATGACGATGACGTACTTCACCGTCACCAGCAGCATCACGGTCCAGAACACCAGCGACAGCACGCCGAAGATGTTGTCCGGCGTCACCGGAATCGGGTGGTGACCGGCGAAGGTTTCCTTCAGGGCGTAGAGCGGGCTGGTGCCGATGTCGCCGAACACCACTCCGATGGCACTGACCAGGAGGCCGATGCCCTTCTTCTGCTGGCTCATTGCCTATCCTCGGGCCGCCTGGGCGGACGCAATGGACGCCGAGCGCAGCATCCGCCGCGCGGGCGCCGCAGCCGGGCCATGAGCCGGCGCGACGCGCCGATGCCCCCGGGGCAGCACTCGAAATCGGTCCCGCGTCTGTTGCATGAAGGCTACGCCCTTTGATTGACCTGGATCAGGGGCGCGCGGCGCCGACGCTCCAGGACGTGGTCGAGTGTGTGTTGATTCGGTTGAAGTCAGTCAGGCGTGGCTGCGTCGATTGCCTAGAAGCATAGGTTTGTCACCATGTTTCCGCGCTTGTCCTTAAGCACATAGGGGCAATCGCTCCGCTTCAGCGCGGCCTTGGCGTCTGCGTTGCCGAGCGCGGCAGCCTTTTCGTAGTATGCCTTGGCAGCGTCACTGTCCTTCGGGCCGCCTCGACCCGCTTGGGCAAACGCCCCCATCTGCATCAAGGCGCCGGGGTGGCCCTGCCCCGCCGCCTTTTCAAACAGAGCTCGCGCGCCAGCGTCGTCTTTCGGACCTCCGACGCCGTCAGCGAGCATCAGGCCGAGCTGATACTGGGCCTCGGCGTTACTCTCCGCGCCCTTGGTAAGCAAGGCTCGGGTTTTGACGGGGTCGGACGACGCCCCGCCGCCGAGCGCGGCGAGATTGCTGATGCCGCGCGGATTGCCGGCGGCCGCGGCACGCTCCAGGAGCTGCCGAGCTTTGGCGTCATCTTTTGTCAGACCGGCGCCAGTCGCATAAGCAACGCCGAGTTCGACCATGGCCGCGCTCGAGCCCTTGTCCGCGGCCTTGCGGTAAGCAGCCAGCGCCTCGGCGGTCTGGCCGCCGGTCGCATAGGCACGGCCAAGCGCGTACATCGCCCGGCGCGATCCGGCGGAGGCGACGCGGCAGTATTTGATCGCGGTAGCAACGTCGCCGGGCGCAATCTGGGTCACGCCTTTCACATCGGCCGGCTTGTCGGGATCTGCCGGATCAGCAGCAATCCGATCGCACAACACCAGATCGGCCGACTGCGCATGTGCGGAGGTGATCGCGCCCCCAAGTAACAGCGCGAGCAGGACAGCCGATCCGCCGGCGGCCCACGATCTCGTCATCATCATTCATCCCCAAACATGCAGGCCACGCCGGGCCCCGGCAAGCAGCCTTCGGCCGCCGCGGGCAGCCTCGATCGGCCGCAATCTAGCCAATCCCCACACAGGTTTAAACTGACCTGAGGCGACAAAGGACTGTGGAGGAGACGGGCGAGCCGCCGAAAACCGACTTGCCGCAGCCATCAGGATGGGCATCGGCGGCCCGCTCTTTCGCCTGCGTCGGCCGCCGGATCAGGCCATAGGCATCGCGGAACCAATGCGGTTGCGCGTCGTTCAAACCGGCAGTCTCAGCCAAGGATCAACGTAATGACGATTTTGAAATGGGCGCTGATCTTTCTGGTAGTTTCGATCATCGCCGGCATCTTCGGATTCACCGGCATTTCCGCCGCGTCTGCCGACATCGCGCGGATTCTGTTCTACATCTTCGTCGTGATTTTCGTCGTGCTGCTGATTCTTGGATTCACGATCTTCAGAGCCTAATCAGTACGCAGCGCCCTGCGCTTCGGCGCAGGGCTGCCATGATGTGCTCCCTGTTTGATCTGCCGCAAACGGTGGTCGGCCACCTTCGACCAAGGTCCGGTTCGCGTCGCCGATATTCAATATTGCAATGCAACATCGGCTCCACTAGGTAAACGCACTCAACCCGGGGCCGTCGATGAGCGAAGACTGGAATACCAAATACGGCGTGCGGCGCGTGCGACGCGACCCGCCGACTCTTGAGGAAGCGATCTTTGCGGCGGCCGGCATCACCGACGACGTCGACTCGCAGGCGGAAATTGCCGCGTCCCTGATGGGGATGCCGATCGAAGCCGTGCTGAAGGAAGTTCGGAAGTCGGCCCGTGCCTCGGCACGGACGTCGCGGGTGATCACCGGCGAACAGGGCTTCCAGCGCTCTGTGGTGGTCGAGCGTCGGGTGTCGCGCCGAATCGTCGGAAACGACAAGCGGATCTGACCGCCTTCGCGCTCCCCTCTTCGAGCGAGCCACTCTTCCAAAACTAGACCTCTTCCAAAAAAGAACGCCGCGAGCTCACCAGCGCGCGGCGTTGTTGTTTTGAGGCCGTTCGGACCGTCAGGCCGCGCGATTGAAGCCCGACATTCTCAGAAACAGGTTCCAGCACGCCTGATTGAAGGAGATCAGCGCATTGGCCGCGCCGCCCGGAATGTCGATCGAGCGCGAGGGCGCGATCGTGTCAGCCTCGTGCTGGAGATCGATCGTGCCGGTCGACTCGCCCTGACGGAAGGTCAGGTGCGCGCCGAACTTGTTAGCGAGCGCGCGCATCGCTTGGTTCTGCGAGCCGGTGGTGATCCGCAGCTTCTCGTAGCCGAGCGAGCGTGCGACCTCCATCAGCTGCTTGAACAGAATGCTGCCGATGCCCTTGCGGCGCAGATGGCTTTCCACGCTGAAGGCGATTTCGGGAAGCGAGTCGATGTGCAGATCGGGCTGATGCAGCTCAGCAGCCGCATGCACGGAGCCGTCTTCCGCAAAGAATGCGATAATAATGGTGCCGTCGCCGCCGCACTTCATGGCGTAGCGATCGATGAAGCCTTCGTCGGCGAAGCCGTTGAAGCGATCGCGCCGGCTTTCGGCGTCGAGGCGCAACAGGTGATCCCGCAGCAGCGGCAGCTCTTGATTGATCAGGGATCGGATCGTCCCTTTTGAGCCGGTGAGATCGGCGATGAGAGCGTCGTGCATAAGTCTTCTCTCCTCTCGGGATGACCCTCAAGGAGGCGTTCTCTTCCCTAGACAGAAGTCATATTGTGCATTGCACAATAATATTCAAGACCCATTCGCAGGCGACGCCTAGGAAAGAACGGCCGAGAGCCTTCGAACTTTCGCAAAAACCTATCTAAACTAAACCGCTTAAGGAAGCTTGAGGCAGCGCAAACGGTGCTCGAGGAGCGGTTTTGGCTCGCACCCTCGTAATCTTACGGAGGGTCAAAGCATTATCATAGCACCATCTGCGTCTGGGTCACCACCGCCACTAGTTTGCCGTCCTCGGTCTCGATTCGGGTCTGCCACACCTGGGTCCGCCGTCCGCGATGCACCGGCGTGGCAGTCGCCACCACGGTCGAGCCAGCCTTCGCCGGACCGATGAAGTTGGTCTTGCTCTCCAGCGTCGTGGTGCCCTTGGCATCGGCGGGCAGATTGATCACGGTCGCCGCCGCGCCGACACTGTCGGCCAGCGCCATCACAGCACCGCCATGAATGCTCGCGCCGACGGTGCAGAGATCATCGCGCACCAGCAGCGTAGCGACGACACGGTCGGGTTCGGCTTCGGTGAAGCGCAGCCCCATCAGCGCCGCGAACGGCAACGGAATTGAATTGATCTTCTCCAGCGGCGTCATCGTTGCGCGTCCCTGCCCGCCAATGTGGCGACGGCGGCGCGGGCTGCCTACCGTCGCTTATTTGGATGTGTCTGGCGGACCGATGCCTGCCGGTCCGCCCAGGCGCAATGACCTGTCAGGTCATGGAGGCGGCGCGCGAGCTGTGCCTCAGGCAGGCTCGACGCCGCACCATTCGGCAATGAACAGCGCAGTCGCCTTGGTCGATTGCCGCAGCGACTCCAGATCGATGTACTCGTTGAAGCCGTGCATCGCCTCGCCCGACGCGCCGAAGCACAGGCTCGGAATGTTGTAGTTGAGGCCATAGAACCGGGTATCGGTCAGCGCGGTGAACACCAGATCCTCAACCTCGCTGCCATACACGGCCTGATACGCCTTGCCGAACGCCGCTTCGGGCTCGGCCGCATTTTTCAGCTCATAGCCTTCCGACAGAAAGCCCGACCACTCCACCTGGGGCGGATTGTTCGACAGGAAGCGATGATCGCGCGCCGCTGCGGAGACGCAGGCCAGGATCTCGGCCTGATGATCAGCAACCGACCAGCCCGGCAGGATTGCGATGCGGCAATCGACGTCGCACCACGCCGGCACACTGGACGCCCAGTCCCCGCCCTTGATGATGCCCGGATTGAAGTTGATCGGATGCGCGAGCGTCTTGAAATGCGGATCGCTGGCCGCGCGGCGATTCCACTCTTCCTCGAGCTTTCCAAGCGCGTCGATTAAATGATAGGCGGCGGTGATCGCATTCGAACCCGTGCCGGCGGTCGCGACATGCACCGGATAGCCGCGCACCTTCAGCCGAAACCAGATCACCCCGACCTGCGATCGCACCATTTTGCCGCCGGTCGGCTCGGGGATAAAACAGGCATCGGCCCGATAGCCGCGCTGCAGCGTCGACAGCGCGCCAACGCCGGTGCTCTCCTCTTCGATCACCGACTGGAAGTGGATCCGCCCGGTCGGGCGCAGCCCTGCGGCCTTGATAGCATCCAGCGCATACAACGCACCGATGGTGCCGGACTTCATGTCACACGCGCCGCGACCGTACATCCGCCCCTGTTTGATCACCGGTGAAAACGGCGGGGTGTCCCACATCTCCAGCGGGCCGGCCGGCACGACGTCGCAATGTCCCTGCAGGATCAGCGATCGGCCGGCATTGGTCGACGGCCGGTAGGTTCCGACCACCGTCCGCGCTTTCGAAAAATCGTGCTCAATCGGACCATAGCCGCGCAGATCCTTGAGATCATCGAGATCGATGTGCCAGTCGTCGACTTCATAGCCGCGCTGCCGGAGCAGATCGCCGATCATGTCCTGGCAGGGGCCCTCGGCCCCGCGCGTGCTGGGGATCGCAACGAAGTCGCGCGTGGTGGCGAGTTGGGCGTCGAAACCGGCATCGACGGCATCAAGAATGCGGCGCTGGAGATCGTTATCGCTCATGCGGGTGGGCGCTCCTTTTTGTTTGCTCTGACACCGGCTCGCAGATCAAACCACAGATCGCCCGATTTTCCATGCAGTTTGGCCCTGCAATCGAATCATGCCCTCATGCCGCGACACCGTTCAGGAGATCCGATGTTCCGTTCACAACCCCAGCGTTCGCCTCTGACCATCATCGCGCTCGGTGCGGTAGCGCTTCTCGCCGTTGCAACGCCGGTCGCCGCGCAACAGCTGCAGGTCTTCCGCGAACAGGACATCACGGAACTGCGGCTCGGCCAGAAGATCCTGGTCGACGACGGCTCGTGTCCGAATGGTCAGATCAAGGAAGTCACGGGATCGACGCTGTCGGCCTCGGGCGTCGTGGCGACGGTCAAATGCATCCAGCGCGTGCGACGCTGACTCAGCTCTCGTCCGGAAGGCAGATGAGTTAGTCGGCCGGATCGAACATGCACTGCAGGGCCGGCTTGGCGATCAGCGTGAAAGTGGCGCTGATCTGCGACTGCTTGGTCTGCGGCACCCAATCGTTATCGATGGTCGGCACGCCGCTTTCGCGGATGCCGCGCAGCAGCGCCTGACGCAGGTCGCTATCGGACACTTTGGCGGCGGCGTGATCGTGCAGGCAGCCGCATACGGCATCGGGATGCGCCCAGCGACCGGTCATATGCGCGGTGCACTGGCGGATGAACTCCATCCGGGCATCCAGGGCGCCGAACAGGGACCGGGTCTGTGTATAGGTCTGCGCCTGCGCCGCATCGCCGATCATCAGGCCGAAGCCGACCACCAGCGCAGCCATCCGTAGTATCTTGAGCAATTCCAACTCCATTCGGCGGACTTGCCGCCTCACCGGGCTGCACCATCGTGCACCGCAGCGACTTGCGCGACCGGCGTGCCGAGATAGGCGAAGGTCCCGGCACCAGGCAGCCGCCCTTCCGATGAGCCTGCGGTCGAGGCGCCGCTAGCTATCAAAGCGAGAGCAAGGAAAAGGCTCCAGGTCCGCATCCGAGATCTCCTGCCAGTCGTCAGCCGTGCCGCCGCTGTCGTTGAGCAGTTGATAACCACGCTGTGTTTCCAGACCGCTGCAAGCGCACAGCCGAATGGTTTCGTCCCACCCACGAATTGTTTCGTCGGACCTCGGCCGACGAAACAATTCGGAGAAAACCATCGGGATTTCAGTGCGCTCTGATTGGGCCCAGGACGCGGCCATGCACGACTAAAGTTGCTGGCGCTGATCCATCCGGTGGGCGGCGGTGACATCACCGCGTCATCAATGGACGCTTAGTAGGGCATGCATCCCGTTATATTCAACGGACCGAAGACGAGGGGCCTATCCACCCTCCATTACCAACTTTGGCCGATGGATAGTTGAGGCTAGTAATTTCCTTGGATCGGCCCTAAAAATGATTAGTTGCGGAGCTAGGCTTGATCCAGCTTTGAGCCGCGCTGTGACGTCGGGTGCAGATCATTGCGGTGCATTACACCGCGGCCGTGGCAGAGACCTGGACGTTGGAGACCCAAAGATTAACGGGTCTCGCCCTCGCCGCGCCGGCTCATCCGGTTTGCGTCACGAAAAGCCCGCTTCGGTTCGGACCACGCGTCGCTTGGCGGCGTGCGGAAACGATTACGGATCGGGCGCGTTAATGCATGATGGAGGAAACAAAAATGGCCAGTAATGCGCTCGGCGACGGCACTGGCAGCGACCGTTCCACAGAGCGGCGTCACTCGCCCCGGCCGGACACTCTGAACGCTGACGCCCTGCGCAGCCGCAGAGGCGTTTCGACATTGGGAGAGATGGCCCTTCAGGGGCCGTTTGGGCATGCGGCTACGCAGGGGATGCCGCAGCGGCTGGTGCGCTTGGTGGGCTATTGCGCGCCTGCGCGGCCGGCGGCGGCGCAACACATGTCAATCGAGCGGGAGTCGGCCTGAATTCCAGGCCCCGTGAGTTCCAAGTGCAACGATCCGGCACCATGAGTTCCAAGTGCCGACGATAACGGCGGCGCTTGGATAACGGCAGCTCTTGGATCACGTCGGCGCTTCGCTGTTGATTGCAGCCGAAGCGCCGATGTGATCGTTACTTGATTTTGATCGTTACTTGATGAAGTCCCCGCATTTCTCGACCGCGGTATCCCCGCCCCACGGCATCACCGGCACCGACGACGTCGAGTTCTTCGGCGAGCCTTCGATCAGCCTGTCCGAATACACCATGTAAACCAGCACGTTTCGCTTGGCGTCGCAGCCGCGGACGATCTGCATCCGCTTGAAGAACATCGAGCGGCGCTGGCTGAACATGTCGTCGCCCTGATCGAGCTTCTTGGTGAAGTGGATCGGTCCGACCTGGCGGCACGCCAGCGAAATGTCGGAGACCTCCTCGGCCAACCCAAGCCATCCCTTGAACCCACCGCGCTCCGGCACCGTGAAGTGGCAGGCGACGCCTTTGATCTCCGGATCGTCGATGCCGTACACGGCGAGCTTGTCGTTGGGGCTCAGCAGCTTGAACACCGTCGAGCGTCGGAAGATCAGATCCGGATCGTCGGCGGCCACGGCAGCGGTGGAAGCGCCCGTCACAGCCAGCGCGAGCAGCGCCAGGGTCGCGGATTTGAAGCGGGAGAGGCGAAACTGAGAGGCACGCCGGTTCATCGAAATCTCCATAGAAACGGTTCTGTGCATTTGGTGAGCACGTCGCCGGTTTGAAAGGTGCAACTCCTGCCCGCCGCCGCGTTTAACCTCCTGTGAAGCTTTTTTGTTACGGTCGAACAGGTTTGCGCGACAGTTCGCCCCGAAGGCGAACGCATCTCGCGCCAGAGAGACTAATCTAAAATCCTGCTGGCAAGATTCGGGGAAGAACTGCGTGCGCGTCTTTCAATGCGAAGCCGATTTCACCGACGAGCGTTACTCCCGCACCAGCAAGCGCAGCGGTGCCGGGAGATTGACCATTTCGCAGGCAACGCTCGCCGCAGGCATCATGGCCACTGCGATGGCGGCTGCACCCGCGCAAGCCTCGCCGGCCTGGTTCTGGTCGGACGAAGTGCCGATTTACGACGAGCCGCCGCCGGCTGCGCCGAAGCGGCACTATCAGCATCCGCGCAAACGGCTTCAGCTCGACCACAAGGCCGAGAAGCAGATCGAGAAGCAGGCGACCAAGCCGCAAGGTCCGGTGGTGATCGCGGTTTCGATCGAGCAGCAGAAGCTTCGTGTCTACGACGCCAACGGTCTGTTTGCCGAAACGCCGGTGTCGACCGGGATGCGTGGGCACTCGACCCCGATGGGCGTGTTCAGCGTCATCCAGAAAAGCAAATATCACCGCTCGAATATCTACAGCGGCGCCCCGATGCCCTACATGCAGCGCATTACCTGGTCGGGGATCGCGCTTCACGCCGGTGCCCTCCCCGGTTACCCGGCATCGCATGGCTGCATCCGGATGCCGATGACGTTCGCGGTGAAGATGTGGGGCTGGACCCGGATGGGCGCCCGCGTGATCGTCGCGCCCGGCGACGTGACGCCGGTGAGCTTCTCTCATCCGCTGCTCGCCACCAAGAAGGTCGCGCCGGATCCCGAGCCGATGATGTCGGATTCGCCGAAGCCCGCGACGACGACCAAATCCGACAAGGCGGCCGTCAATGACCAACCTGCGGAGCCCGCGCTTTCCGCCGGCGAGCTGCGGCGCGGCCTGGCGCTCGGCAGCGACAAGCCATCGGCCTCGCCGGTCCGGACGGCGGATGCGGCCGCTGCGACGGTGACGCTGACTGACGCTTCATCAAGCAAAGCTCCCGAGACAAACGACGCCGCTCCCGCGACGACCGGGACCGTCGATGCCGCCAAGACTCAGGACAAGCCGACCGACAACAAGCCTGCCGACGCCAAGGCGCCTGCGGCCGCCGAGGCCGCACCTGCTGCCGAGCCCAAAGCATCGGCTGCAACGAGCGACGACAAAGCCCCCGCGTCGCAAGGCGCAAAGGACCAGTCGCACGCTCCGACGAGCGATGAGCACACCGCCGCCGCTCCGGCGTTGCCTGCGCCGAATCCGAGGGAGCAGATTGCCGCCTTCGTCAGCGGCAAGGACGGCAAGCTGTACGTCCGGCAGAACCAGACGCCGCTGTTCGACGTGCCGGTGACTATTGCGGCCAGCGACCGTCCGCTGGGCACCCATATCTTCACCGCCGAGCTCGATAAGGATCAGAGCGTGCGCTGGTCGGTGGTGTCGCTGCCCGACGCCCCGGCTAAAGCGGAACCTGAAGTGCAACGAAAATCTCGTCGGCACGACAAGGCGTTGACGGAAGAGTTGAAGGCTTCGCTTCACACCAACAGCCCGGCCGAAGCGCTCGATCGGCTGACCATCCCGCCGGAAGCGATGAAGCGGATCGCCGAGGCGCTGACCAATGGCGGCTCGCTGATCGTATCCGACCAGGGCATCGCCGCCGGCGAGACCGGGAAAGGCACCGACTTCATCCTTCGGCTGCGCTGATCTTCCGAGCCTCGAATCTGCGCGCAACTCCGCGGCCGTGGCAAAAAGCCGTTGGCACTGCTGGGTGCGAGCCTCTACCTTGGCGTAGCGATGCGCGCCGGCCCGACTCGGGCTGCGCTCGCTCGGACGACCAAACGGCAGAAGGACTTCGGCATGCGGATAGCAGCAGCTTTGATCGTTGCAGGTGTGGTGTCAGTCGGGACGACCGCGGCCTTCGCGCAGGCACCGAAGTCTCCCGCGCCCGCCGCTCCGCAGGCCACCCCAGCTCCGGCGCCCGCCCCGCAACCGGCGGCCGCGGCCAAGCCGGTCTGCGCCAATCCGGACGCGCTCGGCGTCGGCCGCATCGTCGAGATCGACACCACCGGCGGCCCCGGTTTCGGCTTCGAGCATTTCAAGCAACTCGACTTCCTGCGTGACAAGGAAGTGGTGCTGACGTTCGACGACGGCCCCTGGCCGGTCAACACCCCGGCAGTGCTGAAGGCGCTCGGCGACCAGTGCACCAAGGGGATCTTCTTCCCGATCGGCAAGCACGCCACCTATCATCCCGAAATCCTCAAGCAGGTCGCCGCCGCCGGCCACACCGTAGGCTCGCACACCTGGTCGCACGCCAATCTCGCCAACAAGAAGTTGACCGAACAGCAGGCCAAGGACGAGATCGAAAAGGGGTTCGCCGCGGTGAAGTGGGCGATCGGCACCGCACCGTCGCCGTTCTTCCGCTTCCCGGCCCTGCAGCATCCGCCGGCGCTGGTGACCTATCTCGGCACCCGCAATGTCGCGATGTTCTCCTGCGACATCGACTCGTTCGACTTCAAGGTGCGCAAGCCGCAGCAGGTCGTCGACAATGTGATGAACAAGCTGGACAAGCTCGGCAAAGGCATCATCCTGATGCACGACTTCCAGAAGAGCACCGCCGAGGCATTGCCGGAGCTGCTGCGGCGCCTGAAGGCCGGCGGCTACAAGGTGGTGCAGATGCGCGCCAAGGCGCCGGTGCAGACGATGCCGCAGTACGACGAGGAGCTCGCCAAGAGCAATCCGCTGCCGACGGTGAGCACCCGGCCGGTCAGCGCCGTCGTGCAGACGATCTCCGAATAAGCCGCATCGCGTTGCAGATGCGGATTGCAAAGCGCCAATGACGGCAACGCCGGCGTTGACGATCGAGGGCTACGTCATCGTGTCGGCCGAGGGCAACCTCGCCGACGCCAGTCGGCTGATGCCCGAGGCTCTGAAGTACAAAGGTGATCAGGCCTTCTTCGCCGCGGCGCTAGACCGCGCCGACCTGATCGTCCACGGCCGCAATTCGTTCGAAGACCAGCCCAACTCGCCGCAGCGGCGCCGGCTGATCGTCACACGGCAAGTTTCCGGGCTGGCGCCGGCCCCGTCGAACCCGAAAGCGCTGCTGTGGAATCCGGCGGGCGCTTCGTTCGAGGAGGCCTGCGTGCGCGCCGGCGTGACCAGCGGCACAGCGGCGATCATCGGCGGGCCGGAGGTGTTCGCGCTGTTCTTCGATCGCTACGACACGTTCTATCTGTCGCAGGCTCCGCAGGCCCGGCTGCCCGGCGGCGAGCCGTGTTTCCCGGGCGTGCCGGAGCGGACGCCCGAGCAGATCCTGTCGGCGCACGGCCTGCACCCGGCCGACCGGCAGATCCTCGACGCCGACCACGAGGTCAGCGTCACCGCCTGGCGCCGCGGCTAAGGGTCAGGCGCCGCCGGACGCTGCGCCGCCCCTGCCGATCCCGGCAATGATCAGCAGTCCGCCAATCAGCGACAGGCTCTTCAGCGCGACCGCCAGATTGGCCTGAGCATCCGCACCCGTCTGATTCCAGAAATCGTGGAAGTAATAGGTCCCGATCGCTACGAACACGATCAGCACCAGCGCGCAGAACCGCGCACCGAAGTTCAGCGCGATCAGCAAGCCGCACAACAGTTCGATGCCGCCCGCCGCCAGCGCCAGCATCTGGGCGAATGGCATTCCGGCCGCCTGCTCGAGCTGCGTCGTATAGGTGGCCAGCATCTCGGGCACGACGAACTTGCCGGCCGCCTGGGTGGTCGCAGGCAGATCGAGCAGTTTGGATGCGCCGGAGTAGATGAACAGGATGGAGAACAGAAAGCGCCCGAGTGCAATCAAGGCCGGCATATGCATCCCCATGGACAGCGGCGAATGCGCCGCACCGCGCCGTCAGTATGGGCGCGGTGCATGGGGTTTTCAAACGAACAAAAAACGACAGGCCTGACCTGCTGTCTCAGGCGAACAGCGTTCCCTGATGCCGGCCCGCCCGCTCCTGCGCCTCGACCACCGCCACCGCGGTCATGTTGAGGATGCCGCGCGCTGTCGCCGACGGCGTCAGGATGTGCGCCGGCAGCGCCGGGCCGATCAGGATCGGGCCGACAGGCAGCGCCTCGCCCACCACCTTGATCATCTGATAGGCGACGTTGGCGGTATCGAGATTGGGCATGATCAGCACGTTGGCGACGCCGGTCAGCCGCGAATGCGGCAGGATCATCTGCCGCGACGTCTCCGACAGCGCGCTGTCGCCCTGCATCTCGCCGTCGGCTTCGATCTCCGGATGCTTCTCGGCGAGGATCGCGGTGGCGCGGCGCATCTTCAGCGACGAGTCGGTCGGGAAGCTGCCGAAGTCCGAATGCGACAGGAACGCGATCTTCGGCTTGATATTGAAGCGCTGCACGTGGACCGCAGCGAGCGCCGCAAGTTCGGCGAGTTCTTCCGCGGTCGGATTGGGCCGCACCTGGGTGTCGGCGATGAAGATCGGGCCCTTCTTGGTGATCAGCAGCGCCAGCGCGGCGTAGTCCGACACGCCGGGGCGCCGGCCGATCACGTCGCGAACGTGGCGCAGATGATTCATGTAGCGGCCGTCGAGGCCGCAGATCATCGCGTCCGCCTCGCCGCGTGCTACCGCGAGCGCGGCGATCACCGTCGAGTTGGTCCGCACCACCGTGCGCGCCGCTGCCGGCGTCACACCGGCACGGCCGGCGATGTCGATATAGGACTGCACATAGGAGCGATAGCGCGGGTCGTCCTGCGGGTTGACGAGGTCGAAGTCCTCGCCGGGACGGATCGACAGGCCGGAGCGCTTGATCCGCGCCTCGACCACCGACGGACGGCCGACCAGGATCGGCCGCGCCAGCTTCTCCTCGAGGATGGTCTGCACCGCGTGCAGCACCTTCTCGTCTTCGCCCTCGGCGTAGATGACGCGGACGGGCTGGCCCTTCGCCTTGGCGAACACCGGCTTCATCACCAGGCCGGAGCGGAAGGCGAACCGCTCGAGCTGCGCGTAGTAATCGTCGAACGAGGTGATCGGACGAGTCGCGACGCCGGAATCCATCGCGGCCATCGCCACCGCCGGCGCGATCCGCAGGATCAGGCGCGGATCGAACGGGCTCGGGATCAGCGAGCCCGGACCGAAGCCGAACGCTTCGTCGTTATCGAGGCCGACCGACACCGGATCCGCCGGCGCTTCGCGCGCGAGCTGGGCGATGGCGTCGACGGCGGCGTGCTTCATCGCCTCGTTGATCGCGGTGGCGCCGACATCGAGCGCGCCGCGGAAGATATAGGGGAAGCACAGGACGTTGTTGACCTGGTTCGGGAAGTCCGAGCGCCCGGTGCAGATCATCGCGTCGGGACGTACCTTGCGCACGTCTTCCGGCATGATCTCGGGGGTCGGATTGGCCAGCGCCATCACCAGCGGCCGCTCCGCCATCTGCTTGACCATGTCCTGCGACAGCACGTTCGGGCCGGACAGGCCGAGGAAGATATCGGCGCCCGGGATGACTTCGGCCAGCGTCCGCTTGTCGGTTTTCTGCGCGTAGACCTCTTTCCAGCGGTCCATCAGCACATTGCGGCCTTCGTACACCAGGCCTTCGAGGTCGCAGACGAAGATGTTCTTGCGCTGCGCGCCGAGCGACACCAGCAGATTGAGGCAGGCGAGCGCGGCCGCGCCTGCTCCGGCGGCGACGATCTTGACCTTCGAAATATCCTTGCCGGTCAGCGCCAGCGCGTTCTTGACCGCGGCGCCGACGATGATCGCGGTGCCGTGCTGATCGTCGTGAAACACCGGGATCTTCATCCGGTCCTTCAGCATCGCCTCGATCTCGAAGCACTCCGGCCCCTTGATGTCTTCGAGGTTGATGCCGCCAAAGGTCGGCTCCAGCGCCGCCACGGTTTCGACCACACGTTCGACGGTCTCGGCCGCGATCTCGATGTCGAACACGTCGATGCCGGCGAACTTCTTGAACAGAACCGCCTTGCCTTCCATCACCGGCTTGGCGGCGAGCGGCCCGATATTGCCGAGGCCGAGCACCGCCGTGCCGTTGGTGACGACGGCGACCAGATTGGCTCGCACGGTGAGTTCGGCGGCCTGCGCCGGATCGGCTGCGATCGCGTTACAGGCGGCGGCAACGCCGGGAGAATAAGCCAGCGCGAGGTCGCGCTGGTTGGCGAGTGGCTTCGATGCCTGAATCTCCAGCTTTCCGGGCTTCGGCCGGCGATGATAGCCGAGCGCTGCCGCCTGAAGATCTTCGGAATACGACGCCATACGTTCCCCCGCCATTGTGGTTAGTTTCGACTCGCTGCCCGACGCTTACTTAGTGTCGGGCAGATTGAGCCGGATGTGCAGTTCGCGAAGTTGCTTGGGCGAGACCTCCGAGGGCGCGCCCATCAGCAGGTCTTCCGCACGCTGGTTCATCGGGAACAGCGAGATTTCGCGCAGATTGGTGGTGCCGCACAGCAGCATCACGATGCGGTCGACACCGGCCGCCATACCGCCATGCGGCGGAGCGCCGTACTGGAACGCGCGGTACATGCCGCCGAACCGGTCGACCACTTCCTGCTCCCCGTAACCGGCGATCTCGAACGCCTTCACCATCGCCTCGGGGCGATGGTTGCGGATGCCGCCCGAGGCGATCTCGTATCCGTTGCAGGTGATGTCGTACTGGAACGCCTTGATGGTCAGCGGGTCCTGCGACGTCAGCGCCTCCATGCCGCCCTGCGGCATCGAGAACGGGTTGTGCGAGAAGTCAACCTTCTTGTCGTCCTCGTTGTACTCGTACATCGGGAAGTCGACGACCCAGGCGAGCGCGAACTGATCCTTGTCGATCAGGTTCAATTCCTCGCCGACCTTGGTGCGCGCGAGCCCGGCGAATTTGACGAACTTCGACGGATCACCAGCCACGAAGAACGCGGCATCGCCGGCCTTCAGGCCGAGCGCGGCGCGGATCGCTTCGGTGCGCTCCGGCCCGATGTTGTTCGCCAGAGGACCGGCGCCCTCGCCGCCTTCTCGCCACATGATGTAGCCGAGGCCGGGCTGGCCTTCGCCCTGCGCCCACGAGTTCATGCGATCGCAGAACGCGCGGGAGCCGCCGCCCGGACCTGGGATCGCCCAGACCTGGTTGCGCTGCTCTTCGAGCATCCGCGCGAACACCTTGAAGCCGGAGCCGCGGAAGTGCTCCGAGACGTCCTGCATCTCGATCGGGTTGCGCAGGTCCGGCTTGTCGGTGCCGTACTTCCGCATCGAGTCGGCGAACGCGATGCGCGGCCAGCCCTTGGTGACGCGCTTGCCCTTGGCGAATTCCTCGAACACGCCGGTGATCACCGGCTCCATCGCGGCGAAGATGTCGTCCTGGGTGACGAAGCTCATCTCGACGTCGAGCTGATAGAACTCGCCCGGCAGGCGGTCGGCGCGCGGATCTTCGTCGCGGAAGCACGGCGCGATCTGGAAGTAACGGTCGAAGCCCGACATCATCAGCAGCTGCTTGTACTGCTGCGGCGCCTGCGGCAGCGCGTAGAACTTGCCGGGATGGATGCGGCTCGGCACCAGGAAGTCGCGCGCGCCTTCCGGCGACGACGCCGTCAGAATCGGGGTCTGGAACTCGAAGAAGCCCTGCTCCTTCATCCGCCGGCGCATCGAGTCGACGATCGCGCCGCGGGTCATGATGTTCTGGTGCAGCTTCTCGCGGCGCAGGTCGAGGAAGCGATAACGCAGGCGCACGTCTTCCGGATATTCCTGCTCGCCGAACACCGGCAGCGGCAGTTCGCCGGCCGGGCCGAGCACTTCGATCTCGGTCACGAACACCTCGACCGCGCCGGTCGGCAGGTCGGGATTGTCGGTGCCCTCAGGGCGGCGGCGGACCTTGCCGTCGATCCGCACCACCCATTCGGCGCGGAGCTTTTCGGCGTCCTTGAACGCCGGGGAATCCGGATCGGCAACGCATTGGGTAAGGCCGTAATGGTCGCGCAGATCGATGAAAAGCACGCCGCCATGGTCGCGAATGCGGTGGCACCAGCCGGACAGGCGAACGGTCTGGTCGATATGGCTGTCGCGGAGCGCGCCGCAGGTATGGGTTCGGTAACGGTGCATGGAAATCCCGGGAAAGCCGTCTTTAGGCAGAATCGCGTGTCCGCAAGCCGTTGCGGAGAGCGTCAGGGTTTACCCGAGCGAACCCACCGCGGCAACCAAATGCGGAACGGGGGACCACCGCGTTCAAAGCGGGCCGCGCGCCTTCTGCGCAGTCTTTCGCCAACTCGCCTCCGGATTGCAGCTTTTCCGCGGAAGCTGTTGAAACCGGCCGGTTTCCGGCGGATTGTCGAAACGGCGAAGCGTTCTTAACTGGTGATCGATGACAGCTCATTTTCCGTTCGACAACAGCTACGTGGCGCTCCCGCCGAACTTCTTCGCGCGGGTTGCGCCGACGCCGGTCGCCGCCCCCCGGTTGATCAAGCTGAACCGCCCGCTCGCGGTGCAGCTCGGGCTTGATCCGGACCTGCTCGAGACGCGCGAAGGCGCGGAGATCCTGTCCGGTAACCAAATGCCGGAGACCGCTGCCTCGATCGCGATGGCCTATGCGGGCCACCAGTTCGGCAACTTCGTGCCGCAGCTCGGCGACGGCCGGGCGATCCTGCTCGGCGAGGTGGTCGACCGCAACGGGGTTCGCCGCGACATCCAGCTGAAGGGCGCCGGCCGGACGCCGTTTTCGCGGATGGGCGACGGCCGCGCCGCGCTCGGCCCGGTGCTGCGCGAATACATCGTCAGCGAAGCGATGGCAGCTCTTGGCATCCCGACCACCCGCTCGCTCGCCGCGGTGCTGACCGGGGAGACGGTGCTGCGCGATCCGATCCAGCCAGGCGCTGTGCTGACGCGGGTGGCCTCCAGCCATATCCGGGTCGGCACCTTCCAGTATTTCGCCGCCCGCGGCGATCTCGCCAGCGTCCGGGCGCTCGCCGACCATGCCATCGCCCGCCACTACCCGGAGGCGGCTCAGGCGCCCTCGCCTTATTTGGCCCTGCTCGAAGGCGTGATCGGTCGACAGGCGGAACTGGTGGCGAGCTGGATGATGGTCGGCTTCATCCATGGGGTGATGAACACCGACAACTGCTCGGTTGCCGGCGAGACCATCGATTACGGCCCGTGCGCCTTCATGGACACCTTCGATCCGAAGACCGTTTACTCCTCGATCGACCAGTTCGGCCGTTACGCCTATGGCAACCAGCCCCCGATCGCGTTGTGGAACCTGACCCGGCTGGCCGAATGCCTGGTCCGGCTGCTGGCCGATGACGACGACAAGGGCATCGAAATCGCCCAGACCGCGCTCGGCGGCTTTGCGGAGCGGTTCAACGCCGCGTATCTGGCCAAGCTGGCGGCCAAGCTCGGCCTGTTCACCAACCAGCCGGACGATCAACAGCTTTCGCAGGAATTCCTGACCGCCCTGGCCAAGGGCGAAGCGGACTTCACCCTCGCCTTCCGCCGGCTTAGCGACGCGGCCGTCGATCCGTCGGACCTCGGTGAGGTTCGCGCCCTGTTTGCCGATCCGGCGGCGTTCGACGAGTGGGCCCCGCGGTGGCGCGCCCGGATCGCAGCCGAGCCGCAGGATGCAACGACTCGCCAGGCCGCGATGCGGCGGGTCAACCCGGCCTATATCCCGCGTAATCACCGGATCGAAGCGGTGATCCGGGCCGCGGTCGACCGGGACGATTTCGCTCCCTTCGAAGAGATCCTGACGGTGCTCGCCAACCCCTTCGAGGAAAAGGCGGAATTCGCCCGCTATGCGGAGCCGCCGCAGCCCCATGAAGAGGTGCTGGAAACCTTCTGCGGAACTTGATCGCCGCCGGGCGAGCGTGTCTAGTGGACCGGATTCGACGGCTTTGGGCAGCCGGCGTGGCCGATTGTCGCCCACTACCGTTCCCCGAACGCGACAGAGTTTAATGGACCTGATTTCAACTTCCGAGCAGCTTGCCGACGCCTGCGCCCGTCTCGCCCGCCATCCCGTCATCACGGTCGACACCGAGTTTCTGCGCGAGACGACGTTCTATCCGCTGCTCTGCGTGGTGCAGATGGCGAGCGCCGAAGAAGCGCTGGTGATCGACGCGCTGGCCGACGGCATCGACCTGAAGCCGTTCTTCGACCTGATGGCGAACGAGCAGGTGCTGAAGGTCTTCCACGCCGCCCGCCAGGACATCGAAATCGTCTGGCACCGCGCCGGCATCGTGCCGCATCCGATCTTCGACACCCAGGTCGCCGCGATGGTCCTCGGCTATGGCGACAGCATCGCCTACGACCAGCTCGTCGAGCGCATCACCGGCCACCGTCCGGACAAGACCCACCGCTTCACCGACTGGTCGCGCCGTCCGCTCACCCAGGAGCAGGTTCACTACGCGGTCTCCGACGTCACTCATCTGCGCGACGTGTTCGCCGCGCTCGATGCCGACCTGAAGAAGCGCGGCCGCAGTGATTGGGTCAGCGAGGAGATGGAAGTCCTGACCTCGCCGAGCACCTACGACGTGCATCCGGAGCGTGCCTGGGAGCGGCTGAAGACGCGCGTGCGCAAGCCCAAAGAGCTTGCAGTGCTCATGGAGATCGCCGCCTGGCGCGAGCAGGAAGCGCAGAGCCGCGACGTGCCGCGCTCGCGCGTGCTCAAGGACGATGCGCTTGGCGACATCGCCACCCACGCGCCGACCTCGTTGGAAAAGCTCGCCAACCTGCGTTCGCTGCCGAAGGGGTTCGATCGCTCGAAATGGGGCACCGAGATCGTCGCAGCGGTGCAGCGCGGGCTCGCGCGCGATATGGCGACGCTGCCGAAGATCGATAAGCCGCGCAACAACTCCAACGGCACCGCGATCGTTGAACTGCTCAAAGTGCTGCTGCGGATGACCTCGGAGCGCCATGCTGTCGCCGCCAAGGTGATCGCGACCGTCGACGACCTCGAACAGATCGCGGCCGACGACAATGCCGATGTCGGCGCGCTGCGCGGCTGGCGCCGCGAACTGTTCGGCGAGGCTGCGCTCGCCCTGAAGCACGGCCGGCTGTCGCTCGCGATCGAACGCGGCAAGGTCATTCAGGTCGACCGCAATGGCGCGACGGCGGGGACAACCGCAGGTCAATGATCGTTCGACCACAGCCTAATCTGCTTCAGCTCTTCTTTCTGGTTCAAGGCTCGGTGGTGCAGCGGATCTTTCCGCAGGCACTCGTCATCGCCGGCCTCTCAGTCGCTGTAGTGTGGGCGCATCACGCCTATCCGGGCCTCGTCTCGGATTTCAACAGCGCGCCGTTCACGGTGCTCGGCATCGCGCTGTCGATCTTCATGGGCTTCCGCAACAACGCCTGTTACGACCGTTGGTGGGAAGCGCGCCGCCACTGGGGCGAGCTGATCTGCCTGAGCCGCAATTTGGCGCGGCAGACGCAGATCCTGCCCTACTCCGGCGACGACCCGGAGCAAAGCCGGCGCAAGCTGCTGACGCTGGCGATGGCGTTCGCCCAAGCCCTGGTGCTGCATCTTCGCCCGGGCAGCGACACCACCAAGGTGAAGCGCCGCCTCAGCGCCGAGACCCGGGCGCGCTATGAGGCGAGCCGCAACGCGCCCGAAGTGATCCTCGCGGCGATGCAGGCCGAGCTGGCGGCGCTGCATCGCAGCGGCGAGCTGCGCGACATCCCGTTCCAGATCATCGACCGCACCATCGGCCAGATGGCGATGGTGCAGGCCGCGTGCGAACGGATCCGTTCGACGCCGGTGCCGTTCGGCTATTCGCTGTTGCTGCACCGAACCGCTTACGTGTTCTGCCTGCTGCTGCCGTTCGGCTTCGCCAACACCCTCGGCTGGCTGACGCCATTCGCCACCGCACTGGCGGCCTACACCTTCTTCGGTCTCGACGCGCTCGGCACCGAGCTGGAAGAGCCGTTCGGCCAATTGCCCAACGATCTGCCGATCGCCGCGCTGGCCGATACGATCGAGATCAATCTGCGCGAGGCGCTCGGCGAAACCGATCTGCCGCCCTTGCCGGCACCGGTCGACCACATTCTGGTGTGAGCTGCGGTCGGCTGCGCAGCTTCAGCGCAGCACGATCGTCCCGGAGCGCCCGACCATCTTGGCGAGCTGCTTGAACCGGCTACCGACACGGTCGGCGACGAGATCGACGAGGCTGTGCTCGAAGACGAGCATCAGCTTGCGACCCTCGGTGCGGAAATGCGTGGCCGGCAGTACGCCCGGCCGCGCCGCGCTGATCAGATGCGCCACCCGGAACGCGGCGCCGAGCAGCCGCGCGCGCTCGTCGAGCGCTTCGGTCACCAGCTCGCGGGCCGACATGGGCGGCTCGTTCTGTTCGCTGAAGCCGGCGTAGCGGTAGTACACCGACAGCCCCATGAAGGCGCGGTCGCGATGGGTGACGTCGCCGAAATTGGCATTGGCGATCAGCGACAGCGTCTGCTCGCCGCGATGATCGGGATGCACCCGCCAGCCGACGTCGGACATCAGGCAGGCGGCGCGGCGCAGCCGGCGGTCCTCATCGGTCTCCCGCACCTTGGCGACGCGGAACAGCCGATCGGTCCATTCGATCAGCTCCTCGGCGTGACGCGCCGACCGCGACAGCAGCAGGTTCAGGTTCTGCGCGGCGCACAGCAGCCCGTCCTTGGCGCGCTCCTCCGGCGGCAGCTGCTCGTACAAAAGTCCTTCGCGGACGCCATAGGTCGAGAACACGATCGTCTTCGGCTTGGCGATCCGGATGACGTATTCGAGCACGACCGCCGCATAGGCCAGCAGCGGACGCCGGGCATCCGCGACGACTTCGATATCGGCGAGCTGATTAGCAGCCGCCAGCACCCGCAGCCGCTGCGCGAACCGCAGCGCTTCGGCCGCCGAAATCGAATAGCCGTGCATCACCTTGAGCGAATGGCCGCTCTGGATGATGTGGATCCGGGCGAGCGCACGCCAGGTGCCGCCGACCGCGTAGAACGTCCGGCCTCGGGCGGTCTTGAGCGGGCCGGAGTCCGACAGCAGTTGCTGAGCGATCCGCTCGGCGCGCTTGAGGGATTTCTGCGAGGCGTCCTGCAGGGCCAGACTGCCGAGCGGCAGCGTCACGCCCTTGCGCACCGCATTGCCGCGGACGTCGATCAGTTCGAGCGAACCGCCGCCGAGATCACCAACCACGCCGTTCGGCTTGTGGACCCCTGAAATCACCCCGAGCGCCGACAGCTTGGCTTCGCGCGGTCCCGACAGGATCTCGATGGTGACACCGCAGATACGTTCGGCCTCGGCGATGAAGTCGGGGCCGTTCTTGGCGTCGCGGCACGCGGCGGTCGCGATAGCGAACACCTTGCCGACCTTCATCACCCGGATCAGCGCACGAAACCGCTTCAGCGCCACCAGCGCCTTGCTGACGGCATCCTTCGTCAGCAGCCCGGTGGTCTGCACCTCGCGGCCGAGGCCGCACAGCGCCTTTTCGTTGAAGACGGTGACCAGGCTCCGCGCCAGCGCCTCGTAGACCACGAGGCGCACGGAGTTCGAGCCGATGTCGATGACGGCGACGCTGGGTTCGCGCCTGCGCGGCTGCTTGCTCAACGTCGGCGTCCCTTAGGAAGATTGCTGGGACTGCTGGCGCTCGGCCCGCCGGGTAAGCCGGCGGGGCGAGGATTCCTGGAGCGACTTCCCACGGCCGGACAGACTCGGATTGGTCATGAAGTAGTTGTGGACGTTGAAGGGCTCCTCGCCCTTTGCGGCCTTCATACGCGTCGACGATCCGTCCGGCAACAACCGCCAGCTCTGCTCGGTATCTTTCAGGTTGGCGACCATGATCTGTTCCAGCACCTGCTGATGCACGGTCGGGTTGAGCATCGGGCACAGCACTTCGACCCGGCGGTCGAGATTGCGGGGCATCATGTCGGCGGAGGAGATGTACACCGCCGCCTTGGCGCTCGGCAGACCGTAGCCGTTGCCGAAGCAATAGATACGGCCGTGTTCGAGGAACCGGCCGATGATCGACTTCACCCGGATGTTGTCGGACAGGCCCGGCACCCCCGGCCGCAGGCAGCAGATGCCGCGGACCACCAGCTCGACCGAGACCCCTGCCCGCGAGGCTTCGTACAGCGCGTCGATGATCTCCGGGTCGACCAGCGCATTCATCTTCAGCCAGATCGCCGCCGGCTTGCCGTGCTTGGCGAACGCGGTCTCGCCGCGGATGTGCTCGAGCATGGTCTTACGCAGCGTGATCGGCGATACCGCCATCTTCTCGATGTCGCTCGGCTCGGCGTAGCCGGTGATGTAGTTGAACACCCGCGCGGCGTCGCGGCCGAGGATCGGATCGGAGGTGAAGTACGACAGGTCCGTATAAATACGCGCCGTCACCGGATGGTAGTTACCGGTGCCGGTGTGGATGTAGGTCGTCAGGCTGCCACCCTCGCGCCGCACGACCAGCGACAGCTTGGCGTGGGTCTTGAGCTGCAGGAAGCCGTACACCACCTGCACGCCGGCGCGCTCGAGGTCGCGCGCCCAGCGGATGTTGGCTTCTTCGTCGAACCGCGCCTTCAGTTCGACCAGCGCAGTGACCGACTTGCCGGCCTCGGCGGCTTCGGCGAGCGCGCGCACGATCGGCGAGTTGTTCGATGTGCGATACAGCGTCTGCTTGATCGCGACGACGTCGGGGTCGCGCGCCGCCTGCTGCAGGAACTGGACGACGACGTCGAACGATTCATATGGATGATGGACGATCAGGTCCTTCTGCCGGATCGCCGCGAAGATGTCGCCGCCATGGTCGCGCACCCGCTCCGGATGCCGCGGCACATAGGGAACGAATTCGAGGTCAGGACGATCGACCCGGGTGAGCTGCGACAATTCGTTCATCGCGAGCACGCCGTCGACCAGGAACACCTCGTCGTCGGCCGCGGTCAGCGCACGCTGCACGAACACGCGCAGCTCCTCCGGCATGGAGGAGTCGACCTCCATCCGGATCACCGACCCGCGCCGCCGCCGCTTCAGCGCGGTCTCGAACAGCCGCACCAGATCCTCGGCCTCTTCCTCGATTTCCAGTTCGCTGTCGCGGATGATCCGGAACGAGCCCTGCCCCTTGACGTGGTAGCCCGGGAACAGCCGCCCGATGAACAGCGAGGTCGCCTGCTCCAGCGTCATCACCCGGACGGCCTGGTCGCGCCCATTCCCGGGCAGACGGATGAAACGGTCGATCCGCGCCGGCATCCGGATCAACGCATTCATCGGCCTGCCGTCGGACACCCGAGCAAGCTGCAGGCCGATGGTGAAGCCGAGGCTCGGAATGAAGGGGAACGGATGCGCCGGGTCGATCGCCAGCGGCGTCAGCAGCGGGAAGATGTTGTGGAGGAAGTGATCCTCGATCCAGGCCCGCTCAGCCTTGGTGACATCCTTGCCATCCAGCAACAGGATACCGGAGTCAGCCAAAACCCCACGCAGATCACGCCAGATCGACTGCTGGTCGCTGGCGAGCTTGGAGACCGCCTCGTTGATCAGGCCGAGCTGTTCGGACGGGGTCAGGCCATCCGGACTGCGTTCGGTGATGCCCTCGCGGATCTGCGCCTTGATGCCGGCGACGCGGACCATGAAGAATTCGTCGAGGTTGTTGGCCGAAATCGACAGAAATCGCACCCGCTCCAGCACCGGGTGGTGCGGATTGACCGATTCTTCGAGCACCCGACGGTTGAAGTGAAGCCATGACAGCTCGCGATTGATGAATCGCTCGGGGCCGGCGGCGATCATCGACGCCGGCTCGGTTTCGCCTTTTTTCTCTTCGATGGCAATCACTTGCTCGGAGTCCATGAGAAGTTGATCCAGACCAGGATGGGGCGCACCGCGGCTGCGGCGCCGCGAGACAATGCTGACGCTGCATGACGTTTCCATGACATTGAGAAACGAGGCGCAGAAGCCGTCAAGCGGCGCACCGTCCCGCCATATGCCGCAGGGCGGGCGCTAGTCGGCGCGCAGCACTTCTGAGGCGAGCGCCCGGGTCACCGGGCGGCCGAGCCGCAGCGCCGTCGTGTCGAGCTTTTCCACCACCTGGCGAGCGGCCACGAACGATCGGTCGATCCGGTTGGCGAGGTAGCCGACCAGCGCGGCGTCGATGCACATCTGGCGGTCGGCGCAGAATTTGACGATCAGAGCCCGAAACAGGGCATCGTCTGGCGGCAGCAATGACACCACCGGCACGGTTCGCAGCCGCGACTTCAGGTCGCGCAGCTCGATCGATAAGGCCGATGGCTCGACCCGGCCGGTGAACAGCACATAGGCTTCGTCTTCCCGCGCCATGTTCATCAGGTGGAAGAGCGCCCGCTCGTCGAAACTGCCCGGCACCAGATCTTCGACCACCACCGCGCCGGTCGCCAGCGCGCCGGGCACCGCCGCGGCATTCAGCGCCTGCGCTGCGGTCGACCGCGCGCCTGCCAGTTCGGCCCAGATCGCCGCCAGGTGGCTCTTGCCGCTGCCCTCGGGGCCAACCAGCATCATGATACGGTTGGGCCAGTCCGGCCAGCTCTCGATCAGAGACAGCGCCGCGGTGTTGGCCGAACCTTCCAGAAAATCCTCGCGCGACAGGCTTTCGGCATGCGGCAGGTCGAGGGCTAATTGTCGAGGTTCAACGCGAACTGGCAAGGGGCGCTCCATGCCGGCCCAAAACGCGGCCGGCCGACGCGGTCAACGGCTTGGCTCGATCGTGCTCATATGCCGCATCCACTCGACGAGATAGAGGGAGACGGAAAGCAAGGTCAAGACTGTGACCGCGCCCATCAGGAAGAGGTCGTAGGGCGCCGGCTCGAAGCCGAAGGCGAGCGCGCCGAGCACCAGCGCGGCGAACGACACCTGGGCGACGGTGTTCAGTTTCGACACCATCAAGGGCTTCATCGGGATCGGCTTGCCGAACACCCAGGAGATCATCACCGCACCGACGATCATGATGTCGCGCGACACCACCAGGATCACCAGCCAGCGCGGGATCGCTCCCCAGATCCCCAGGGAGACGTAGATCGAGACCAGCAGCGCCTTGTCGGCGAGCGGATCAAGCAGCGCGCCGAGCTCGCTGGACATGTTGAAGCGTTTGGCCAGAAACCCGTCGACTGCGTCGCTGACCCCGGCCACCACGAACACCGCGAAGGCGATTTCCATCTCATTGGACGCGATCGCCCAGACGATCACCGGCACCAACAGGATGCGGCAAAGCGTAATGATGTTTGGAATGCTCACTCGACGTTCCCGGCTTCCGGCCCAAATCCGCCGAAAAACCTCGACTTTCGACGGTTGAGCGGGCTGGTTTTCTACATAGACCATGCTGGGTCCCCTTGCGAGCCATTGCACGCTGGCGGAATCCGACGTAACCACCCCAAAACATCGGCCGGGCGCGGACAAGCGGGACTTAGGTCTAGCGTCGTCGCGCCGGCGAAATCGACGGCGGGCTCCGCCCTGGCGACGGATGCCCGGGTGCCGCACAGCTTGAATTGGGAAAACCGGGCATGACCGAGCGGAAGCACGGCCTCACCTACGCCGACTCCGGCGTCGACATCGATGCGGGCAACCGGCTCGTCGATCTGATCAAGCCGATGGTGCGCGCCACTGCGCGGGCCGGCGCGGATTCCGAGATCGGCGGCTTCGGCGGCCTGTTCGATCTGAAGGCGGCGGGCTTCAAGGATCCGGTGCTGGTCGCGGCGACCGACGGCGTCGGCACCAAGATCAAGGTGGCGATCGAAGCCGGGCTGCACACCGGCATCGGCATCGATTTGGTGGCGATGTCGGTCAACGACCTCGTGGTGCAAGGCGCCGAGCCGCTGTTCTTTCTCGATTACTTCGCCTGCGGCAAGCTCGATCCAGAGGCCGCGGCCGAGATCGTCGCCGGCGTGGCGGAAGCCTGCCGCGAGTCCGGCTGCGCACTGATCGGCGGCGAGACCGCCGAAATGCCGGGCCTGTATAAGGACGGTGACTACGACCTGGCCGGTTTCTCGGTCGGCGCCGCCGAGCGCGGCACGCTGCTGCCGTCGAAGGACATCGCCGAAGGTGATGCGGTGATCGGACTGGCGTCCTCCGGCGTGCACTCCAACGGCTTCTCGCTGGTCCGCAAGATCGTCGAAAAATCCGGCCTGCCCTATGACGCGCCGGCGCCGTTTTCGCCGGTGATGACGCTCGGCGGTGCGCTGCTCGCGCCGACCAAGCTCTATGTGAAGTCCTGCCTGCAGGCGATCCGCGACACCGGCGCCGTCAAAGGCCTCGCCCACATCACCGGCGGCGGCTTCACCGAGAACATTCCGCGCGTGCTGCCGAAGCACCTCGGCGTCGGCATCGACCTGCCGCGGATCCCGGTGCTGCCGGTGTTCAAATGGCTCGCCGAGCAAGGCGAGATCGCCGAACTCGAGTTGCTGCGCACCTTCAACTGCGGCATCGGCATGGTCATCATCGTCAAGGCCGACGCCGTCGATCAGGTCACCGAGAGCCTCACCGCCAGCGGCGAGAGCGTACACCTGCTCGGTCAGGTCATTGCCGCCAAGGGCGAGCAGCGCGTGGTCTATGACGGCCACCTCGACCTCGCCTGGTGAGCGCGCCGATGAAGCCTCGCGTTGCTATCCTGATTTCCGGGCGCGGCTCCAACATGGCCGCGCTGATCGAAGCCGCAGCTGAGGACGGCTTTCCCGCCGAGATCGCTGTGGTGATTTCCAACGTGGCGACGGCGGGTGGTCTTGCGATCGCCGAACGCAGCGGGATCGCCACCGTGGTGATCGAAAGCAAGCCGTTCGGCAAGGATCGCGCCGGCTTCGAAGCCAAGCTGCAGGCTGAACTCGACGCCCGCGGCATTGAGCTGATCTGCCTCGGCGGCTTCATGCGCCTGTTCACGGCCGAGTTCGCGCAGCACTGGTACGGCCGGATGCTGAACATCCACCCGTCGCTGCTGCCGTCATTTCCCGGCCTCGATCCGCATGGCCAGGCGTTGCGCGCCGGCGTGAAGATCTCCGGCGCCACCGTGCACTTCGTCACGCCCGACACCGACGCCGGCCCGATCATCATGCAGGGCGCGGTGCCGGTGCAGGACGACGACACGCCGGACACGCTGGCCGCGCGCGTGCTCGCGGTCGAGCATCGCATCTACCCCGAGGCGCTGCGGCTTTTGGCTGCTGGCTTGCTCCGGTTCGACGGCGATCTCTGCCGGTCCGCGACGCAAAGCGCACCTGAGCGCACCCTGATCGTGCCAGCGGCTCACTGACAGTCGGCACGAAGTTCCCCCGGCTTTCGACCGGGGGCAATCCGACGAACCTTGGGCCGTGCGTTAGGAGATCTTCAGGTTCTCCGCTGAGGTACGACCGCGGTTTTCAACCAGATCGTACTCGATCGGCTGGTTCTCGTTGAGCGTGCTCAGCCCAGCGCGCTCGACCGCCGAAATATGGACGAAAACGTCCTTGTCACCCGTGGTCGGACGGATGAAGCCATACCCTTTTGTAGGGTTGAACCATTTGACGGTGCCCTTTTGCATCGCCTGCCTCCCGATCTAGATACAAAAAAGACGCGGCACGCTGCCCGCGTGCCACGCCACAAACGGCGAACCCAATGCGATATCGATTTCCCAGTCGCGAAACATAAAGCCGAAGGGGCCAGATCCGATTGCGCGTCAATTGCAACACGAAATTTGTGGTATAGCAAGTGTCGCGCAACGCACCATGCTGATCTCGCGTAGTACGTAGCGCGACTGATCAGTTCCGATGCAGCGCACGCTGCAATCTGCAGCACACGTAGTTCGTCTCCTACGCGACTACTGCCTCTTTCACTCGCAGTGACTCTATTTCGCGCAATGATCCTCTGACGAGGATTGCTGCACCGCCGAACTGCGTCTTCATCGCGGCGAGGATGCGACAATAATGGACAGTTTGAGACATGGCCTCCCCCGTCTCTGTCCGGTAAGCTCCCTTTGAATCGGCGCAGCCGGTTCCAAGGCATCACATCAATCACCAAGGAGCCGTTCTGATTTTGGCGAACGATCTTCAAGCAAGCTCTCCTGCGGTACGAAATCGAATTCTGGCGCAGCTCGCACCGGATGATTTCGAGGCGCTTAAACCGTTGCTTCGGCCCGTCGAGTTTCGTGGCCGCGCTGTGCTGCAGGAAGCCAACCGGCGCGTCGAATGCGTGCACTTCATCGAGGACGGCCTGGTGTCGCACCTCTCTGGAACCCGCACCGACTTTGTTGAAACAGCCATGGTCGGCTATTTCGGCTACGTCGGGGTTCCGCTGGTGCTGGGAGCCGATGTCGCGTCGCAGCGCTCTGTCGTTTGCATGCCGGGAACTGCGCTGAGGGTTGAGGCCGAAGATCTGGCGCGGGTGATGGCCGACCGGCCGCAGATCCGTGAAGAGATGCTTCGCTACGTGCCGGCTTTAATCGCCCAGAATACGCAGAGCGTGCTCTGCGCCGCCAAGCACGAGATCAATCAGCGTCTCGCACGCTGGCTGCTGCTGGCGAACGACCGGATTCAAAGCGACGTGCTGTACATCACGCACGAACTGCTTGCCTCCAGCATGGGCGTTCGCCGTGCGAGCATCACGAACGCGCTGCTGCAGCTCGAGGCCGAAGGTGTGGTGGAGAAGCGCCGTGGTGCGGTGCGGATCGTGGATCGCCAGGCGCTCGAAAGCCGCACCTGCGATTGCTACCACATTGTGCGCGAAGCCTATGATCGAACCCGCACCGTCGAGTGTTGCGGCCATGATGGGGCTGACCACAGCCACGGCTTGGTCGCCGGGACTGCTTAAGAGCGGCCCTTACTCACGTTCAAAGATGAAGCGAGCCACCCGGCTCGCTTTTTTCTTGTCCGGCGTAGCAGCGGCAAATTTCCGTTATGCAGCCTGCTCGGCCGATTGCCGGCTCCGCCAGATCGAACCTGCGATCAGCACCACGATAGCGCCGACCACGGCGAACAGATGTTCGCCGACGCTGCCGTTGTTGGCGAGGTGCGTGTACATCCCCACCATTGCGAACAGCGCATCGAGCTGACCACCGATCGGCGCGTCGAGCTTGTGTACCAGCGGCAACGCAACCGGGTCTGTCGCGATCACTTGTCCGGCGATCCAGCCGAGCAGCGCCGCGCCGGCCCACACCAGGATCGGCAGTTTCTCCAGCACCATCAGGATCAGCGCCGCGCCCGCGACGATCAGCGGCACGCTGATTGCCAGCCCGAGGATCAGCAGCGGCACGCTTCCGTCGGCGGCGGCGGCAACCGCGATGACGTTGTCGAGACTCATGATGATGTCGGCGACGACCACAATCTGAACGGCGTGCAACAGATGCGAGGCCGCCTGGACGCTGTCTTCGTCTTCAGTCTCGGGGACCACCAGCTTGGCGGCGATCACCAGCAGCGCCAGTCCGCCGACCAGCTTCAGATAGGGCCACTCCATCAGCGTGGCGACGATGCCGGTGAAGACGATGCGGAGCAGGACGGCAGCGCCCGCGCCGAGCACCATGCCCCACAATCTGTGGTTCGGCTTCAGGCCGCGGCAGGCGAGCGCGATCACCAGGGCGTTGTCGCCAGACAACAGCACGTTGATCCAGATGATCTTGCTGACGGAAATCCAGAATTCGGGCTGCTGAACGCCGCTCTTGAATTGGGCGACGACCGACCAGAAGGTCGCGGGGTCAAAGACGTGCAGCACCCAGTCCACGATCTTTCCCCGACTTAGCCGGCATCCCGCGGCCGCTGACGATGAGTGGCCGGGGACGTCCGACGGTAATGCTTATCCGACGATTTCGTTGCCGGAGAAGAACTGGGCGATCTCGATCTTGGCGGTTTCCGCCGCGTCCGAACCGTGCACCGAGTTCTCGCCGATCGACTTGGCGTGCAGCTTGCGGATGGTGCCGTCAGCCGCCTTCGACGGATCGGTCGCGCCCATCACGTCGCGGTACTTCGCGATCGCGCCCTCGCCTTCGAGCACCTGAACCACCACCGGGCCGGAGATCATGAAGTCGACCAGTTCGCCGAAGAACGGGCGTTCCTTGTGCACGGCGTAGAAGGTCTCGGCCTGGTCGCGGGTCATGCGGATGCGCTTCTGGGCGACGATCCGCAGACCGGCCTTTTCGATCAGCGCGTTGATCGCGCCAGTGATGTTGCGCTCGGTCGCATCGGGCTTGAGAATCGAGAAAGTCCGTTCGATCGCCATGGAATGTCCTTGAAAGCTAAGGGCGGGAGGAGTTGCCGGGCTTATATCGACGCCGCCGCGCTCGGGCAAGCTACGGGGGACGATTCATCCGGCACTGATCTGCTCGATCCGGTTGCCTTTACGGCCCGACCCGGCCAAAACGCGCCATGCTCACGCTTACCGACATTTCGATCCGGCTCGCCGGACGGCTGCTGATCGACCAAAGTTCGGTCCAGATCGCCCCCGGCGCACGCGTCGGCTTCATCGGCCGCAACGGCGCCGGTAAATCCACCCTGTTTCGCGCGATCCGCGGCGAGCTTGCAACCGAGACCGGCCGCATCACCCTGCCGCCGCGGTGGCGGATCGGCAGCCTCGCTCAGGAGGCCCCGAACGGCCCCGAGACGCTGCTGGAAGTGGTGCTGGCCGCCGACGTCGAGCGGGCCGCGCTGCTGCTCGAGGCCGAAACCGCGCATGACCCGCACCGCATTGCCGACATTCAGACCCGGCTTGTGGACATCGACGCGCACTCGGCGCCGGCGCGGGCCAGCGCCATTCTCAGCGGCCTCGGCTTCTCCGCCGCCGACCAGGCCCGCTCCTGCTCGGAATTCTCCGGCGGCTGGCGGATGCGCGTGGCGCTCGCCGCGACGCTGTTCGCTGCCCCCGACCTGCTGCTGCTCGACGAACCGACCAACTATCTCGACCTCGAAGGCACGATGTGGCTCGAGGACCATCTCGCCAACTATCCGCGCACGGTGATCGTGATCAGCCACGATCGCGACCTGCTCGATACGTCGGTCAACGAGATCCTGCATCTCGACCGCGGCCGGCTGGTACACTTTCGCGGCAGTTACTCGGCCTACGCGGACTTCCGCGCCAACAAGCTGGCGCTCGACGCCAAGAATGCCAAGCGTGACGAAGCGCGGCGCAAGCATCTGCAGGACTTCGTCGACCGCTTCAAGGCCAAGGCGACCAAGGCGCGGCAGGCGCAATCGCGCGTCAAGATGCTGGAGAAGATGAAGCCGATCGCCCCGCTGGTGGCGGACGACACACCGGAGATCAATTTCCCGGCGCCCGAGAAAACGCTGTCGCCGCCGATCATCGCGGTCGACAACGTCGCGGTCGGCTACGATCCGAAGCACCCGGTTCTGCGGCACGTCACGCTGCGGATCGATCCGGACGACCGCATCGCGCTGCTCGGTGCCAACGGCAACGGCAAGTCGACGCTGGTGAAGCTGCTGGCAAACCGATTGGCGCCGTTCTCGGGATCGGTGACGCGGGCCGACAAGCTATCGATCGCGTACTTCGCGCAGCATCAACTCGACGAGCTGAACGAGGACGGCTCGACCTATGACCACGTCCGCAAGCTGATGCCGGATGCGCCGGAGAGCAGGATCCGGGCGCGCGCCGGCGCCATGGGCTTCTCCGGCAAGGCGGCCGACACCCTGGTCAAGAGCCTGTCGGGCGGCGAGAAGGCCCGCCTGCTGCTCGGGCTCGCGACCTTCTACGGCCCGAACATGATCATCCTCGACGAGCCGACCAACCACCTCGACATCGACAGCCGTGCGGCGCTGGCGGAGGCGATCAACGACTTCCCCGGCGCTGTGATCATGGTGTCGCACGACCGCTATCTGATCGACGCCTGCGCCGATCGACTGTGGGTGGTGGCCGATCACAAGGTGAAACAGTTCGACGGCGACCTCGACGATTATCGCCGAGCCGTGCTGTCATCGCGCGGCGCGCGGAGTGGGTCGTCAGAAGCCAAGGATCGCAAGGCCGATGATAGCGCCACCAAGGCGCCGGCATCGCGGACGAAGAAAACGGTTTCGCTGAAGCAGCAGATCGCCGATGCCGAAGCCGAGATCGACCGCATCACCGCGATCATCGAGAAGATCGATGCGGCGCTGGCAATCCCGGACCTTTTCACCCGCGATCCGAAACAGGCCGCTCAGCTCAGCACCGCGCGAGCCAACGCGCAGGCGGCGTTGCAGGCTGCTGAAGAGAAGTGGTTGGAAGCAAGTGCGGCGCAGGACGCCGCACAAGGCTGAGAGTTATTGCGCAGAGCGGGCGCTTCGCTTCTTCGCCCGCGTCGGCTTCCGCTCCTGCACGGCCTCCGGTGCACGCTCGATCACGCTGAGCCGGCCCGCCGTGAAGGTGTAGATGCCGGCACGCGCTCCGCGGTTGTAGGTCAGGACCGCGAGACGGTCGCCGCGCTCATTGTTGGACAGGCTGACGTGGTCCGGCGCGCCGAGGCCGCGCGCGACGTCGCATTCGGTGTGACCGAGCGCGACGGTGCCGCCCGGCGTCATCGGAGCGGCCTGCCCGTCCTGCGGCGCGTTGGGATCGCCCGGCGGCGGCCCCATGCCCGGACAGCGGCCGTCGGCGCTGATCAGGTCTTCAGGGGTAACCGGCTTGTCCGGCGTCAGCGGCGGGGTCTCGATCGAGATGTTCTTGATGAACACCCGGCCCGGCTTGGAGAACCATTCGGCGTCGCGCGACAGGAATTCAGGGGTGCCGGAACAGCCCGCAAGCAGGGGCGTCGCAAGCGCCAGCGTGATGAATAGCGGCCGCACGGAAAACTTCTGATACACGATCGATCACGCCCCAATAGAGATCTTAAGCACTTGTCCAATCATCGATTTACGGCACCACCGTGACAGGCCTTGCCGTAACTCTGCGGTCGCCTGCGGCGTCCACAGCCTCTTGCCTGGTCTCGTCCTAGTCCCGCCGTTGCCACCGACCGGCCTCGTCGGCCTGCCAATAGGTCACCTCGAAAGCCTTCGCCTTGCACTGCTTCCAGGCGTCGCGGGCCATCGCCACCGCCTCGTCGTCATCGCCGTTGAACAGCAACACCATCCGTTCGTAGCTGCCCGAGTCCTCGGGCAGCGCCGCATTGTCGACCAAGAACCGAACCTTGGCGCCGTTCGGATTGCCCTCGCTCGTCGTCAGCAGGATCGGCTGATGCGCGGCGTCTGCCACACGCCAGGTGGCGTGCGGCAGGAACGAGTCGTCGCGATAGGTCCAAAGATGCGAGTCGAGCGCGTCGGCCCGCTCCTCGGACGTCGACTGCACCACCACCCGCCAGCCGCGCGCGAGTGATTTCTCGAGCAGCGGCGGCAGCACCTGTTCGATGGTCCTGCCTTGGAGGTGATAGAACAGCACTTCGGTCATCGTGCGCCAATTACTTCTTGGCTTCGTAGTACTCCGCCACGAGCTGATTGAGCAGGCGGACGCCGTAGCCCGAGCCCCAGCTCTGATTGATCTCGTTCTTCGGCGAGGCCATCGCGGTGCCGGCGATGTCGAGATGCGCCCACGGCGTGCCGTCGACGAAGCGCTGCAGGAACTGCGCCGCGGTGATCGAACCGCCGTTGCGCGACCCGGTGTTCTTCATATCGGCGAACTGGGAGTCGATCTGCTTGTCGTATTCCGGGCCGAGCGGCATCCGCCAAACCTTCTCGCCGGTGGACTGACCAACGGCGGCCAGCCGCTCCGCGAGCTGATCGTTGTTGGAGAACAGGCCGGCATATTCGGTGCCGAGCGCCACCATGATGGCACCGGTCAGCGTCGCCAGGTCGACCATGAACTTCGGCTTGTGCTTCTGCGCCACGTACCAAAGCACATCGGCGAGCACCAAACGGCCCTCGGCGTCGGTGTTGATGATCTCGATGGTCTGGCCCGACATCGAGGTGACGATGTCACCCGGCCGCTGCGCGTTGCCGTCCGGCATGTTCTCGACCAGACCGATCGCGCCGACCGCGTTGACCTTGGCCTTACGGGCCGCGAGCGCGTGCATCAGGCCAACCACGCAGGCCGCGCCGCCCATGTCACCCTTCATGTCTTCCATGCTGGCCGACGGCTTGATCGAGATGCCGCCAGTGTCGAAGCACACGCCCTTGCCGACGAAGGCGAGCGGCTGCTCGCCCTTCTTGCCGCCGTTCCAGCGCATGATCACGGTGCGTCCCGGATGCGCCGAGCCCTGCGACACGCCGAGCAGCGCGCCCATCTTCAGCTGGGTCATCGCCTTGACGTCCAGGATCTGGACTTCGACGCCGAGTTTCTTGAGCTGCGCCGCCCGCTTGGCGAACTCTTCCGGGTACAGCACGTTCGGCGGCTCGTTGACCAGCTCGCGCGCCAGGATGACGCCGTCGACGACGTGGCTGTCGGGGGAGAACGCCTTCTTGGCCGCCGCCGGATCGGCCACCGCGAGCGTGACGCTGGCATTGGCCGCGCCGTTCTCGTCGTCCTTCTTCTTGGTCTTGTAGCGATCGAACTTGTAGGCGCGCAGCCGGATGCCGGAGGCGATCGCGGCCGCCTGCTCGGGCTTCATCGCGCCGGTCGGCAGATCGGCAACCACCGTCACGGCCGTATCGCCCGCGCCGATCTTGCCGGCGACGGCGCCGCCGAGCTTGAGCAGATCGTAATCGTTGATCGACGCGGCCTTGCCGGCGCCGACGACGATCAGGCGGCCGACCTTGAGGCCCTCAGGGGCCAACAGGTCCAGCGCAGAACCGGACTTGCCCTTGAACTGCGCGGTCGCGGCTGCGCGCTTGACGGTGGCGACCGCCGCGCCCAAGGCCTTGGTCGCCGTCGCGCCGAACTTCAGACCGTCGTCGCAGAACACGATCAGCGTGCCGCGCGCGGGCGTAGCAAACGGGACGAAACCGACCTTGACGGCGTCGGGCATTGGCATTCCTCCAAAAACGGGCTGTCGGCGGAAACGATCCGGCAGGCGCGGGTCCAAAGCCGTTGTTTTGGAGCGTTGAGGCGTCGAGTCAAGACAACATCGCTAAGCTGCGCAGCTTTCACGGGAAAGTGGATTGCGCGGCATCCCGCTGGCGGGCTTGTGCCGACTGCACCGTCAGCGGTGGCGCCGCCCTGCTTTGCGTTGCGCGGGACGGGAATCTGTGGTCTTCGGGAGCGTGTCGCGCACCATTAACCATATCCGCAGTGCGCCGCGTCCCGGCCATTTTGTTGACAGATCAGACAGATGGTAATGGCAACCTGGGACAAGGCCGGGCTTTCCGCCCTGGGGAGGATTCATCATGAATCCGGGCGGCCACAGAATCCGGATTCGAGGGGATCGTACTGAGCGATGGGCTCCATCGACCGCTATATCTTCCGCACGACCCTGGTGTCGTTCGCGGTCGTGATGGGTAGCCTGACGGGTGTGATCTGGATCACCCAGGCGCTGCGCGGCATCGATTTGATGACCAGCCAGGGCCAGACCATCATCACCTTCCTCGGGTTGACCGGCCTCGCCGTTCCGGTGCTGGTGCTGGTGATCGCGCCGATCGCGCTGATGATCGCGGTGGCCCACACCCTCAACCGGCTCGCAACCGATTCCGAAATCATCGTGATGAACGCCGCCGGCCTGTCGCCGATTCGGCTGTTCCGGCCGTTCTTCTACGCCACCATGGTGGTGGCGGCGCTTGTGATCATCATCGGCGCCTACATTGCGCCCGATGGGCTCCGCCGGATCGCCCGGTGGGACAGCGAGATTACCGCCGACGTGCTCGCTAACGTGCTGCAGCCCGGCCGGTTTGCACAGCTCGAGCAAGGGCTGACGATCCGGGTCCGCGAACGCCAACCGGGCGGTCTGCTGGTTGGCGTGTTCATCGACGACGCCCGCGCGCCCAACGAGCGCGTCAGCATCATCGCCGACCACGGCACCGTCGTCAAAAACGACAAGGGCTCGTTCCTGGTGCTGGAAGACGGCCACCTCGAGCGCTTCCAGACCGGCAAGCAGGAGCCCGCGCTGGTGGCGTTCAGCCGCTATGCCTTCGACATGTCGAAATTCTCGCGTGCCCGCGACGTCGCCTATGGCATTCGCGAACGCTATCTGTGGGAGCTGCTGTGGCCGGCGGAGAACGATCCGCTGCTGGCGAGGCTGCCGACCGAATTCCGCTCGGAAATGCACGATCGGTTGCTGGCGCCGATCTATCCGTTCTTCTTCGCCGCGGTCGCCTTCGCCTTTCTCGGCCTCGCCCGCACCACCCGACAGAGCCGCAACTTCTCGATGGCTGGCGCGGTGCTGGTCGCCTTCGTCGTGCGACTCGCCGGTTTTGCGCTGTCGGTGATCGCCAACAAGACGCCTTACGTCGCCGGCCTGCAGTATCTGCTGCTGTTCGTCGCCACGGGAACATGTCTGTGGCTGATCAACCGCAACGTCGTGATCGAACCGCCCGCGCGTGTAACCGAGGCCCTGAATGCCTTCAATGCGTCGATCGCCCGGTTGATCCGGCGGCCGGTGCCGGCGTAACGCGGGGCGCATGATGGTCGTCAATACGCTCGGACGCTACTTCGCCCGCCGCTTCGTGATCGCCTCGCTCGGGGTGTTCTTCGGGCTGTTCGTGCTGCTGGTGTTCGTCGACTATGTCGACCTGCTGCGCCGGGCTGGCGGCCTGGCCGTCTCGGCATTCTATGTCGCGCAGGCCTCGTTCTGCCGCGTGCCTCAATTGCTCGAACGGCTGCTGCCGTTCTGCATCCTGATCGGCGGCATGACCTGCTACCTGGCCCTGTCGCGTAGCCTTGAACTGGTGGTGGCGCGCGCCGCAGGCCTGTCGGCCTGGGAGTTCATCTCCCCGGCCCTCTGGAGCGCGATCGCGATCGGCATCTTCGCCACGACCGTGTTCAATCCGCTGTCCGCGCACATGCAAGAACGCGCCAAGCAGATGGAAGCCGAAATGTTCGGCGAGAACACCGGCGGGCTGCAGGACGCCAACGGCTTCTGGATGAATCAGGTCAGCCCTGACGGACAGGCGATCATCAACGCCGCACGCAGCCAGCAGCAAGGTGCGGTGCTGACCGGCATCACCGTGTTTCGATTCGAACCCGACTTCCAGTTCAAGGACCGAATCGAGGCGCGCGAAGCGGTGCTCGAACCGGGCCATTGGCTGCTGAAGAACGTACGCCGTTATACAATGGACGGTGCCCCGGTAGATCAAGACACCCTTGAGTTGCCGACGTCACTGACACTCGCGCAGGTCCGCAACAGCTTCGCCACCCCGGAAAGTGTGTCTTTTTGGCAACTTCCGACCTACATCAAGTCGTCGGAAAACTCCGGTTTTGCGACCGCAGGCTATCGTCTGCAGTATCACAAGCTGCTGGCAAAGCCGTTTTTGCTGGCCGCGATGGTCATGCTAGCTGCTTCTGTGAGCTTGCGATTCTTCCGTTTCGGCGGCGTGCAAAAGATGGTTTTGAGTGGCGTGGCCGCAGGCTTTCTGCTCTATATCCTGTCGAAAGTGACCGAGGATTTGAGTAAGGCTGAACTGATGCATCCGCTTGCTGCAGCGTGGTTGCCCGTATGCGTGGGCGGTCTCGCTGGATTTCTAGCCTTGCTCTATCAGGAGGACGGATAGTGGCTGCGATGGCCGCCCTCCATGGAAAGCTGTCGACCAAGCGTCGGCGCACCAAGGTGCGCCGGGAACGTGTGGTGACGGCCGTATTGCTGACGCCGTTTGCCGTGCTCGCACTTGCGGGCGGGATGCAGGCGGTCGCGATCGATTCCGCCTCCGCTCAGGGGTACACCTACAATCCGCGCCCCGCCCGGCCGAAGCCGCCTCCGCCGCCGGCTGCCAACAATGGCCAGATGCTGGTTCAGGCCAGCGAGGTCAATTACGACTACAACAACAAGCGCGTCGCCGCGGTCGGCAACGTGCAGATGTATTACAACGGCACCACCGTCGAGGCTGATCGGCTGGTCTACGACCAGGACACCAAGCGGCTGCGCGCCGAGGGCAACGTCCGCATGACCGATGCGGACGGCAAGATCACCTACGCCAATTTCCTTGATCTGTCGGACGACTACCGCGACGGCTTCGTCGACTCGCTGCGGGTCGATACGGCGCAGGACACCCGCATCGCGGCGTCGCGCGCGGACCGCACCGGCGGCAATTACAACGTGTTCCAGAACGGCGTGTACACCGCGTGCGCGCCCTGCAAGGACGATCCGAAAAAGCCGCCGCTGTGGCAGGTCAAGGGTGCGCGGATCATCCACGACCAGACCGACAAGATGCTGTACTTCGAAGATGCTCGGATCGAGTTCTTCGGCGTCCCGCTCGCGTACATGCCGTATCTGTCGACCCCGGATCCGACGGTGGCGCGCAAGACCGGCTTCCTGATGCCGGCCTACACGAGCAACACGACGTTCGGCTCGGGCTTCGAGATCCCGTTCTATTGGGCGCTCGCGCCCGACTACGACGTCACGATCACCCCGCGCATCACCACCAAGCAAGGCGTGTTGATGCAAGGCGAGTTCCGGCAGCGGCTGCTGGACGGTGCCTACGAGGTCCGCGCCTACGGCATCAACCAGTCCGATCCAGCCGCCTTCGGAACGAACACCCCCGGCAACCGCGACCTCCGCGGTGCAGTCGACACCAAGGGCCAGTTCGCACTCAACGACAAGTGGGTGTGGGGCTGGGAAGGCGTGCTGATGTCCGATCGCGCGTTCTTCCTGGACTATCGGCTGGCGCAGTATCGCGACAGCTGGGGCACGTTCCTCAATCAATCGACCGAGGCAACGTCGCAGATCTATCTGACCGGCGTCGGCAACCGCTCGTATTTCGACATTCGCGCGATCCACTATCTCGGTTGGGCCGCTGCGGATATTCAGGGCCAGATTCCGGTCGTGCACCCGGTGCTCGACTATTCGAAGACGCTCGACCAGAACATTTTCGGTGGCGAGTTCAGCTACAAGACCAATCTGACCAGTCTGAGCCGGCAGACCGCGCAGTTCGATCCGGTCACGACCATCGCCAACACCACGGGGCTTTGCCTCAACACGTCGGCCGATCCGCTGGCGCGGCTTCCGTCGAGCTGCCTGCTGCGCGGCGTTCCCGGCACCTACACCCGGTTGACCGCGCAGGCCGACTGGCGGCGTTCGTTCACCGACCCCTACGGCCAGATCTGGACCCCGTTCGCATCGCTGCGCGCCGACGCGATCGACGCTTCGATTTCGAACCAGCCGGGCGTGTCGAACTATCTGCTGCCGGGCGACACTCAGGCGATGCGGCTGATGCCGACCGTCGGCCTGGAATATCGCTATCCGTTCATCAACGTTCAGCCCTGGGGCACCACCACGATCGAGCCGATCGCGCAGGTGATCATCCGCCCGAACGAGTCCTACGCCGGCAAGCTGCCGAACGAAGACGCGCAGACCATGGTGTTCGACGCCAGCAATCTGTTCAGCGTCGACAAGTTCTCCGGCTACGACCGCGTCGAAGGCGGCGGCCGCGCCAATGTCGGCGTCCAGGCAACCACGCAGTTCGATCAGGGCGGCTCGGTCAACGTGCTGTTCGGCCAGTCCTACCAACTGTTCGGCTTGAACTCGTTTGCGGTGGCGGACGCCACCAACACCGGTCTCGACTCCGGTCTGGCCAAGCCGAAATCCGACTATGTCGGCCGGGTGTCGTACTCGCCGAACTCGACCTATAAGTTCACGACCCGCGCCCGCTTCAACGAAGCGACGTTCAACGTCGAGCGGTTCGAAGCCGAGGCCAGCGCCAGCTTCAATCGCTGGTCGGTGAGCATGATCTACGGCAACTACGGGGCCCAGCCCGATCTCGGCTTCCTGACACGCCGTCAGGGCATTCTTGGAACCGGAACGCTCAAAATCGCATCCAATTGGGTGGTCTCGGGCGGTGCCCGTTGGGATCTTGAGGCCAACAAGATCAACCAATACATCGTCGGCGCCGGTTATGTGGACGACTGCTTCGTGTTGGCGCTGAACTACGTCACCGGATATTCCTACGCCAACTATGGAACGACGCCGACGCTCAACCACTCGGTCATGGTGCAGATCGGACTCCGCACCATCGGCATGTTCACGATGCAGCAGAGTGTGTCTGGCGCATCGAGCGGCATGTTCGGCCAATAGCGCGCGCCGCGCGGGCCTGAACCGTTTTCCGGCTCGCCACCATCCAGAACCCGATCGGCTGTGAGGTAAACGCGACCCATGACGAGCAAGCTTTCCCTTCGCATCATTGGCTTGGCGCTGTGCTGTGCGGCGGCGGCGCTGAGTCTTGGAACGACGCAGGGCCAGGCTCAGTCGGTGGTGGTGATGGTCAATGGCGAACCGATCACCAATTTCGACATCGATCAGCGCTCGAAGCTGAACCGGATGTCGCACAAGGCGGACAGCCGGCAGCAGGTGCTCGAGGATCTGATCGACGAGAAGGTCAAGATCAAGGAAGCCAAGAAGTACGGCGTCAATCCCAGCGATTCCGACATCGACTCCTCCTTCTCCACGATGGCGTCGCGGATGCGGATGAGCACCGCGCAAATGACGAATATGCTGGCCGCTCAAGGCATTCGGCCGGACACGTTGAAGTCGCGGATCAGGGCCGAGATGGTCTGGGCGAGCCTGGTGCGCGGCCGATTCAAGGACAGCTTGCAGGTCAGCGAGCGCGAAGTTCAGGCGCAGCTCAAGGGCGGCGACGACACAAAGGCCGTCGAGAGCTTCGAATATCAACTCCGGCCGGTGGTGATGATCGTGTCGCGCGGCTCGGTTTCGGAATCGCTCGATGCCCGGCGCAAGGAAGCGGAGCAGCTTCGCGGCCGCATCTCGAGCTGTGCCGAGGCCGATCGCGTGTTCAAGGCAATGCCCAATGCGGCGATCCGCGGCATCGTGATCAAGACCTCCGCTGACCTGCCGCCGGCGCTCCGCGAGATCCTCGACAAGACGCCGGTGGGCCACCTCACCCCGCCCGAAGTCACCAAACAGGGCATCGAGATGGTCGCGCTGTGCGAGCGGAAGCAGTCGACCGCCGATACGCCGCGCAAACGCGAAATTCGCGAGAAGCTGTTCGGCGAGAAATTCCAGGCAAAGTCGAAAGAGTATCTGCAGGAAGTGCGTAAAGCCGCGATGATCGAGTATCGCTGAGACGTCGCAGCGAGCTTCATCGCGGCACAGGTGCCGGCGGTCCGCGCCTCGGAGTCGATCATGACCGGAATGGCAAAACCACTGGCGCTGACACTCGGCGAGCCTGCAGGGATCGGTCCCGATATCGCCCTGGCAGCGTGGCTGCAGCGCGAGCAACACGGACTACCGCCATTCTACCTTCTTGGTGACGCCGGCTGTCTGTCCCGTCGTGCCAAACTGCTTGGCCTCGACGTTCCACTGGCAGAGGTCAAAGCCGAAGACGCCGCAGCAGCGTTTGCGACAACCCTTCCGGTTGTCTCCACAGGACAGATCGCAACCGCGACGCCGGGCCAACCGGACGCCACCAGTGCGCCGGCCGCAATCGCGTCGATCGAGCACGCTGTGGCCGATGTCCGGAGCGGTCGCGCAGCCGCTGTCGTGACTAACCCAATCGCCAAGAGCGTGCTGTACCAGGCAGGCTTCCACCATCCCGGACACACCGAGTTTCTGGCCGAACTCGCCAAGCGAGACGGCATCGTGCCGCAGCCGGTGATGATGCTGTGGTGCCCTGCCCTCGCGGTCGTACCGGTGACGATTCATGTCTCGCTGCGCGACGCGATCACCCAACTCACCACTGATTTGATCGTGTCCACCGCGCGGATCGTCGTCAAAGACCTCCGCGAGCGACTGGGCATTGCGCAGCCTCGTTTGGCGCTGGCAGGGCTCAACCCCCACGCCGGCGAAGACGGCGCGCTTGGCCTAGAGGATCGGGCCGTGGTTGCACCCGCGGTGGCGATTCTGCGCCGTGAAGGGATCGACGCGCGCGGACCGTTGCCGGCAGATACAATGTTCCATGCGGCAGCACGAAAGACCTATGACTGCGCGATCTGCATGTATCACGATCAGGCGCTGATCCCGATCAAGACCATCGCCTTCGATGAGGGCGTCAACGTCACGCTCGGTCTCCTCTTCATCCGGACCTCGCCCGATCACGGCACAGCGTTCGATATCGCCGGCAGTGGACAAGCCAACCCGTCGAGTCTGGTCGCGGCCTTGAAGCTGGCCGCACAGATGGCATCGGCCAAAACCGCATGAGCGCGATCGACGATTTGCCGCCGCTGCGCGAGGTCATCCGGCGACATGATCTCGCCGCACGGAAATCGCTCGGCCAGAACTTCCTGCTCGATCTCAATCTGACGGCGCGCATCGCGCGAGCAGCCGGGCCACTCGCGGGCGTCACGGTGGTCGAGATCGGCCCCGGTCCAGGCGGCCTCACCCGCGCGCTGCTGGCGACCGGTGCTAAACGCGTGATCGCGATCGAGCGAGACGAACGAGCGCTCGGCGCGCTGGAGGAAATCGCTGCACACTATCCCGGCCGCCTCGAAATCATCAGCGGTGACGCGATGGAATTCGATCCGCGCCCGCTGCTGAATGGCGACCGCGCCCGGATCGTCGCCAACCTACCGTACAACATCGCCACCCCGCTGCTGATCGGCTGGCTGTGCGCCGAGCCGTGGCCGCCGTGGTACGAGATGATGGTGCTGATGTTTCAGCGCGAGGTGGCCCAGCGCATCGTCGCGCATCATGACGACGACGCTTATGGCCGGCTCGCAGTGCTGGCGAATTGGCGCGCCGAGACGCAGATGCTGTTCGATATTTCGCCGTCCGCCTTTGTGCCACCACCGAAGGTGACCTCCTCAGTGGTGCGCCTGGTGCCCCGCGCGCAACCGGAGCCGTGCGATCGAGCCGCGCTCGAACAGGTTGCAGCCGCCGCGTTCGGCCAACGCCGAAAGATGCTGCGTCAGAGCCTCAAATCGCTTGGCGTCGATCCGGCACAGCTCACAGCCGCCGCCGGGATCGATCCGGCGCGGCGTGCCGAGACCGTGCCGGTGTCCGGTTTTGTTGCCATGGCGAACGAATTGGCCAATAGTCGCGCGATAAGAACACAAGCCTGAAAGGGAGAAACCCGACATGACGCAAATGCGTCGCCAGTCTCTGGTGAAATTCGACGCCCCGCTGTGTGAGACCATCATCGATGCGCCGAAGCCGCAGGGGCGCGAAGTGCTGGTGAAGATCGAGCGCTGCGGCCTGTGCCACTCCGACCTGCACATTCAGGACGGCTACGCCGATCTCGGCGGCGGCAAGAAGCTCGATACCACGCGCGGCATGACGCTGCCGTTCACCCTGGGTCATGAGATCGCCGGCGTCGTCGCCGAAGTCGGTCCCGACGCGCCGCAGGATCTGATCGGGACCAAGAAAGCGGTGTTTCCTTGGATCGGCTGCGGCAAATGCCGTGACTGCCTCGCGGGCGACGAGAACCTGTGCGCCAAGAACCGCTTCCTCGGCGTCTCGATCGACGGCGGCTTCGCGACCCACGTACTGGTACCGGATGCCAAGTATCTGCTCGACTACGATCCGCTGCCGACCAACGTCGCTGCGACGTTGATGTGCTCTGGTATCACCGCCTATGGCGCCTTGAAGCGTCTGGTGGACCGGCCTCGTCAACGCAATCTGCTGCTGATCGGTCTGGGCGGCGTCGGCATGATGGGTCTCTCGCTTGCTCAGGCGATGTTCAAGCAGCCGATCGCGGTGGCCGATCTCAGCCCCGCGGCGCGCGAAGCGGCGCTGAAGAACGGCGCGGCCGTCGCTTACGACCCATCGGAGCCCGACGTTGCCAAGCGCATCTTCAAGGAGACCGATGGCGGCTTCGATGGCGTGGTGGATTTCGCCGGCAACGACAAGTCGATGAACTTCGCCGTCAGCACGGTTGCGCGTGGTGGCAAGATCGTGGTGTCGGGTCTGATGGGCGGCCAGTTCAGCCTGCCGATGGTGCAATGGATCTACAAGCGCATGACCGTCGAAGGCTTCATGGTCGGCACGCTCGAAGAGACCAAGGAACTGCTCGCGCTCGCGCGTGCCGGCAAGGTCAAGCCGACTCCGATGAAGGAAGAGCCGATGCAGGATGCGCAAAAGTGGATCGATCAGCTGCGCGCCGGCAAGGTGGTTGGCCGCATCATGCTGGCGAACTAATCGTCGCCTAATCCTGGCATTGCGGTTCCCAAAAGCCGCAATGCCAGGCCCCGAATTGTCTCACCCTCACCGGATTGTCGGCATATTGCGACCCCATTTGTCGCGGAAAAAACGGACGAACAGAAGTTCCGTTGTCCCGCGTCAGAATGGGGAATGCCATGCACAACCGATCCGCGAAACTGCTGTTGGCCGTGAGCGCCGGCGCGATCGCGAGCGTTGCGATCACAGCAAGTCCCCTGTCCTCGGCGCGGGCGGACACCTGTTTGTCGGCGCCGAACGCACCCACCCCGGTTGGCAGTCATTGGTTCTACCGCGCTGACCACGCCAACAAGCGCAAGTGCTGGTACTTGCGCAAGGCGGACGCCGCGCCGGCAGCAGCAAGTACCACCGAAGCGCCCCCACCAGAGGCGACCGATACGGCCGAGGGCGTCCCGGCCCCGGCAACAAATCGTCCAGCACCATCTCCCAAAGCCAAGACCGCTGCAGCATCGAGTGCGACGCAGCCGACTTCGCCGGCGCCGTCGACTGCCGCTCCGTTGCGCTCTTCCGTTGCCGATGCCCGCGCCGAATTTGCAGCACCTCAGCAGCCGCAATCTGCCGCTCCCGCGGCGATCAATTCTCCCTTCCCCGCCCCCGTGCTCACAGCGCCCGGCGAGGCGACACAGGCGGCGGCAGCGCCTGCCCCCGCCGCCGAGCAGTCGAACACAGTTACTCCCACCTCGATGAACGACCGCTGGTCGGACTCATCGGCCGGCAACGTCCAGGCCAATACCGATGTCACCGACAAGCTGCGCAAGGCCGCAAAGGCGACCAAGTCGGCGCCGGCCTCCATCACCGAGGGGTCGATGAGCGCGGGCACACTTGCGACGCTGATCGGCGCCCTGCTCGCGGCCCTCGCGGTCGCCGGCGGTATCGCAGCCGCGCTCATGAAATTCGGCCGCAGCGAACCGATCGTGCGACGTGAGCCGGGCGGGCGTCCCGACCTTTGGGCGGGTCGAACCGAAAGGGACACAACCGATATCTATGCCAATGACTTCAGGTCGAGCCCGATCGATCTCGATGCGACGTTCCGCAAGCCTGCCGCGCCGCCGGCTGTCCCCTCGGCCTCGGATCAAGACATCGAGCCGCCTGCCTGGATCAAGGCCGCCCGCGAACGCCACGTCGCCAACGACCGCGTTCGGCCGGGTGGTGCAGATTTCCGTGCCGCGGAGGTAAGTGCCGCCAAGCCGCAGCGTACACCTGACACGACCGATGGCCGGGCCCACGAGACTGCTCCGCCGGCAGCGGACGAAATCGAACAATTGCTGGCGCTGGCGCAGAAGCGCTCGGCGGCGTAGGCGTCAGCCTTCGAGCTGCTGGCGCATCCCGCGGACGAAGGCGTCCAATCCGACCTGACGCTCGCGCTTGAGCTGCTCGGCGCGCAGGATCGAACGCACGGACTCGAAGGCAACGCCGATATTGTCGTTGACCACGATGTAATCGTAGGCGTCGAAGTGGCTCATCTCGTCGCCGGCTTTCTTCATCCGACCGCGGATCACCTCGTGGGAATCCTGCGCGCGGGTATGCAGCCGATGCTCCAGCGCCTGCACGGACGGCGGCAGGATGAAGACGCTGACGACGTCGCTTCCAGCGCGACTGCGGAGCTGCTGTGTGCCCTGCCAGTCGATGTCAAACAACACATCGCGGCCGGCTGCGAGCGCGGCTTCGACCGGGGCACGCGGCGTGCCATAGCGATTGTCGAACACGTTGGCCCATTCGAGGAATTCCCCGGCTCCGACCATCTCGTCGAATTTCGGCCGATCGACGAAGTAATAGTCGCGGCCGTCGACCTCGCCAGGCCGCATGGGCCGTGTCGTTGCAGACACCGACATCTGCAGCCCTGGCATCTGTTCGACCAGCATCCGCGACAGCGTCGTCTTGCCGGCGCCGGAGGGCGACGACAGCACGAACATCAGCCCGCGCCGCTCGACACCGCTGTAGCTGCCCGCCGCTCCGTCGCTCATGATTACTCCAGATTCTGAACCTGCTCGCGGAACTGCTCGACGACGTTCTTCATCGCCAGTCCGGCATTGGTCAGCTCCAGATCGATCGACTTGGAGCAGCAGGTGTTGACCTCGCGGTTGAATTCCTGCGCGAGGAAATCGAGCCGGCGCCCGACGGCGCCACCCTTGGCGAGCATCTCGCGGCTCTGCGCAATGTGCGAAGCGATGCGATCGAGCTCCTCCCGAATATCGGCCTTGGTCGCCATCATGATGGCTTCCTGATGCAGCCGGTCGGGGTCGAAGCGGTCGGACGTATCGAGCAGCGCCGCGATCTGTTCGGCAAGGCGGGCCTTGATCGCATCGGGCTTGCGGCCCGGCGCAGCCTCGGCCTGCTTGGCAAGCGCTTCCAGCTCATCCAGACGTTGAGCCAGCACCGCGGCGAGGCTCGCTCCCTCGCGCTTGCGCATCTCGATGAGGCTCTTCAGCGCTTCACCGAATGCAGACTCGACGGCGGTGCGTGCGGCCTTCTCCTCGGCCTCGTCGGCCTCCGGTTCGACCACTTCGATGACGCCCTTGATGCCGAGCAGCCCATCGATGCTCGGCGCGACCGCGTCGACCTTGCCGGCGATCTCACTGGCAACCTTCAACACCGAGGCCAGCACATCCTGATTGATCTGGATGGCCGAGACCGCGTTGGCGCGCTTGACGGTGAGATTGGCGTAGATGGTGCCGCGGGACAGCATCTCCGCGGCGCGCTTGCGGACCGGCGGTTCGATATCGTCCCATCCGGGCGGCAGCCGCATCCGGAAATCGAAGCCTTTGGCGTTCACCGACTTCAATTCCCACTCGAACACGTAGGGGCCGCTGGCACCGTGGCTGCGTGCAAATCCGGTCATGCTCGATAACGACATCGCGTCACTGTCTCCGGATTTCGAGGTTAAGAATCGCCACGATCGGCGGGCGGAACTTAACGCAAACCCCGCCGCGATGTGAACTGCCGGCCGCGTGCAACTTACTCGGTCGCACCGTTCGGCGTGGCATTGCGAGCGCGGCGCTTCTGCGCACCGTTCTTGCCGGCGGCCTTCGGCGCCCCGGCCGGCGCGGCTGCCGCAGGATCGCCGGCGGGCTCGGCAGCCGGAGCGGCCGCGGTCGGCGGCGTTTCCTCCGGCGGCTCGACGGTGTCGTTCTGGAGCTGCTTTTCCTGCGCCCGCAGCTTGCCGACGTTCTTCTGGTGCACCTCGTAATTGTCGCTGAAGGCGTGACCACCGCTGCCATCGGCGACGAAGTACAGATCGCGGGTGCGCGCCGGATTGGCCGCAGCCTCCAGCGATGCGCGCCCCGGATTGGCGATCGGCCCGGGCGGCAATCCGTCGATCACATAGGTGTTGTAAGGGGACGGCTGCGTGATCTCGCTTCGCTTGATCGGACGGCCGAGCGTACCCTTGCCGCCGACGAGACCGTAGATGATCGTCGGATCGGACTGCAGCCGCATCTTCTTCTGCAGCCGATTGACGAACACCGCGGCGACGCGCGTGCGCTCGTCCGGCTTGCCGGTCTCCTTCTCAACCAGCGAAGCCAACGTCACCAGTTGCTCCGGAGTCTTGATCGGCAGGTCGGGACTGCGACGCTCCCAGATCTCGCTGAGCACCCGCTTCTGCGCCTGCTGCAAGCGGTGGATCACCTGCTCGCGCGGCGTCCCGCGCGGAAACTTGTAGGTCTCCGGCAGCAACGTTCCTTCGCGCGGAATTTCGCGGATGCTTCCGGTGAAGATCGGATTATCGGACAGGCGCTCGACGATCTGTTCCGAAGTCAGTCCTTCGGGAATCGTCACCGCGTGCTGCACCACCTTGCCTTCGACGATGGTTCCGATCACGTCGCGCAGGCTGGCATTCTTCTGAAACAGATACTCGCCCGGCTTGAGCTCGGTGCGGGCGCGCAATGCCATCACGCCGCCTGCGAACACCAGCCAACCGTCTTCGATCACGCCTTCGCGCTTCAGGATCTGCGCGATGTCGTCGAGGCCAGCACGCTGCGGAATATTGACCGTCTTGTCCTGCGCGAGCGGTCCCGGCGCTTCGAGCTTGTTCTTGCCGTACACGTACAAGCCGCCGGCCCCGATCATCACAACCACAATGAAAGTGATGATCGCATTGCCGATGATGACCAGCGGATTGCGGGCGTGGTCGGACCGCTTCGGCGGCGGCGGAAGCTGCTCCGGCTCGAGCGCCGCACGCGGGCTTCTCGGCGAAATCGGCGGCCTTTCACTCATCGGTGCAACCTGAATCCTGTCGGCTCGCATGGGGGCCGGCGCAATATGCACCGGCGACATTCGTGATCACGACTTCGATGCAATGTCCGGTCTGGACTCTATCCAGGCGGATGAGGGCTGCAACCGATCATACTCCGAAACTGACGGACCGCGTAGGGTTGAGCAGCGATTGCGGCGAAACGGTGGATGACGAGTCGCGCGTTTAGTTCGGCACGCGCTGCAACACCAGCGACGCGTTCGTGCCACCGAACCCGAACGAGTTCGACAATGCAACGTTGATCTCGCGGGCCCGCGGCTTCCACGGAACCAGATCGATCGCCGTCTCGACCGAGGGGGTGTCGAGATTGATCGTCGGCGGCGCAACGTTGTCGCGAATCGCGAGCACGCAGAAGATCGCTTCCACAGCACCGGCCGCCCCAAGCAGATGGCCGATCGACGACTTGGTCGACGACATCGAGACGCGCGAGGCCGCATTGCCGAGCAGGCGCTGTGCCGCACCGAGCTCGATCTCGTCACCGAGCGGCGTCGAGGTGCCGTGTGCGTTGATGTAGTCGATGTCCGACACTGCGATGCCGCCGCGCTTGATCGCGGCGCTCATGCAGCGGAATGCGCCGTCACCATCAGAGCTCGGCGCCGTGATGTGATAAGCGTCGCCCGACAGACCGTAGCCGATCACTTCGGCATAGATCCGCGCGCCACGCGCCTTGGCGTGTTCGTACTCTTCAAGCACGACGACGCCGGCGCCCTCGCCCATCACGAAGCCGTCGCGATCCTTGTCGTAGGGCCGCGAAGCCTTGGTCGGCGCATCGTTGAAACCGGTCGACAGCGCCCGCGCGGCGGCAAAACCGGCCATCGCCAGACGGCTGATCGGAGATTCGGTACCGCCCGCGACCATCACGTCGGCATCGCCGAGCGCGATCAACCGCGAGGCATCACCGATCGCATGGGCGCCGGTCGAGCAAGCCGTGACGACCGAATGGTTGGGGCCCTTGAGACCGAATTCGATCGAGACATAGCCGGACGCAAGATTGATCAGGCGGCCGGGAATAAAGAACGGAGAGATCCGGCGCGGGCCGCGTTGCTCGAGCAGCAGCGCAGTCTCGGCGATGCCCTGCAGGCCGCCGATGCCGGAGCCTATCAGCACGCCCGAGGCGCAGCGCTCTTCTTCCGTGGAGGGATGCCAGCCGGCATCGTCGAGCGCCTGACGCGCCGCCGCCATCGCATAGACGATGAAGTCATCGACCTTGCGCTGGTCTTTCGGCTCCATCCATTGATCAGGATTGAAAGTGCCGTTGGTGCCGTCGCCGCGCGGAATGACGCAGGCGATCTGGCTGGCGAGATCCGACACGTCGAACGTATCGATCTTGCGTGCGCCGCTTTCGCCGGCGAGCACTCGGCTCCAGGTCGGTTCGACGCCGCAGCCCAGCGGCGACACCATGCCAAGGCCCGTGACGACAACCCGTCTCATCTCCAGCACTCCGGCGTAGAATGCGCGGTGCAAAACAAGAAGCCGGTGGACCGCTTTTGTGCGGTCCGTCCGGCTTCCTTCACACCGCGCGGAGCGTTAGCTCTTTGCGTTCTTTTCAAGAAACTTGGTGGCGTCGCCGACGGTGAGAATCGTCTCGGCGGCGTCGTCCGGAATTTCGCAGCCGAACTCTTCTTCGAACGCCATCACGAGTTCGACGGTGTCGAGGCTGTCGGCGCCGAGATCGTCGATGAAGCTGGCGCTATCGACCACTTTCTCGGGTTCGACACCAAGGTGTTCGACCACGATCTTCTTAACCCGCTCGCCAATCTCACTCATCTATTTAACCCCGTGATTGTTCCGTTTCGACCCGACCGACAGACGATACGAGCCATCGTGGTGCGTCAACTCGCTAAGTTCCCGTCGCATCGCGAAGTGTGTTGATTTTGCCCCCGTCCCCGGGTCGAAGCCGACCACCCGGGCGGCAAGCTCCCCATCGCCAATATACAGGGTTTGGACATCCTGCAATGGCCTTCTTTGCTTGTCCGCCAGTGGTTCGGTTATCATACTTCCGATGCATTGACCACAAGCCCGCGGCGACTGCGGGGGACCGCGTGCGCCGCCACAAGCTCGCAGATTGCTGTCAGATCATCGCCATCCCGCCGTTGACGTGAATGGTCTGACCGGTGACGTAGGCGGCCTCGTTCGAACTGAGATAAACCGCCGCAGCCGCAATGTCGTCCGGCGTGCCGAGCCGGCCGGCCGGCACCTTGCCGAGAATCGCCTCGCGCTGCTTGTCATTGAGAACGTCGGTCATCGGCGTCGCGATGAAGCCCGGCGCAATGCAGTTCGCCGTGACGTTGCGCTTGGCGTATTCGGCGCCGAGCGTCTTGATCATGCCGATCAAGCCGGCCTTCGAGGCCGTGTAGTTGCCCTGCCCCGGATTGCCGGTGACGCCCACCACCGAAGTGATCGCAATGATGCGGCCGAACTTCTTGCGCATCATCAGCTTGGTGGCAGCGCGCGTCAGCCGGAAGGTCGCCGTGAGGTTGACCTTGATCACCTCGTCCCAATCCTCGTCGCGCAATTGCACGAACAGATTGTCGCGGGTGATACCTGCGTTACATACCAGGATGTCGAGCCCGCCCATGGCTTCGGCCGCAGCCGGCACCAGCGCCTCGACGTCCGCCGCGTCCGACAGATTGCAAGGCAGCACGTGCACGCGTTCGCCGAGCTTGGCGGCCAGCGCGTCGAGCGCCTCGCGCCGCGTGCCGGAGATCGCCACGGTGGCGCCCTGGCCGTGCAGCGCCTGGGCGATCGCGCCGCCGATGCCGCCGGTTGCGCCGGTGACCAGCGCGGTTCTGCCTGTCAGATCGAACATCTCGCCTCCTTGTGCCGGCTTAAGCCGAGCGTCCGGCCGCCAGCGCGTCTTTCGCCGACGCGATGTCGTTGGGGCCACCTACGGAAATACCAATCGCGCCATCAGCGATGCGCTTCACCAGGCCGCTCAGCACCTTGCCGGCGCCGATCTCCAGAAACTGATTCACGCCCTGCGACGCCATGAAGGCGACCGACTCGCGCCAGCGCACGGTCCCGGTGACCTGCTCGACCAGACGGCGGCGGATTTCATCCGGATCGGTGATCGGCGACGCCAGGACGTTGGCGACCAACGGCGCGGCCGGCGCCTTGATGGTCACGCCCGCAAGCGCCTCGGCCATTGCTTCGGCCGCCGGCTGCATCAGCGAACAATGGAAGGGAGCGGACACCGGCAGCAGCATCGCGCGCTTGGCACCCTTGCCCTTGGCGATCTCGACCGCGCGCTCCACCGCGTCCTTATGACCGGAGACGACGACCTGACCGCCGCCATTATCATTGGCGGCCTGGCAGACCTGGCCCTGCGCGGCTTCGGCCGCCACCGCGACCGCGGTGTCGTAATCGAGCCCGAGCAGCGCGGCCATCGCCCCGACGCCGACCGGCACCGCCTTCTGCATCGCCTGACCACGGATCCGCAGCAGCCTCGCCGTGTCGCTCACGCTCAGGCTGCCCGCAGCGGCCAACGCGGAATATTCGCCGAGCGAATGACCGGCCACGAAGGCGGCATCTTTGCCGACCGACACACCGGCTTCGGTCTCCAGCACGCGCATCGTCGCCAGCGACACCGCCATCAGCGCCGGCTGCGCATTCTCGGTGAGCTGCAGCGTTTCAGCCGGGCCTTCCCAGATGATCGATGTCAGCTTTTCGCCGAGCGCAGCGTCGACTTCGTCGAACACCGCCCGCGCCGCCGGAAAGGCTTCGGCGAGCGCCTTGCCCATACCCACGGCCTGGGACCCCTGCCCCGGAAAGGTGAATGCTGCGGTCATCTGGATTCCTGAACCTGTCTCTGAAGTCGGGGCCGTAAGACACCGCCCGGCCCCGTCGTGTCAAGTTGACTGCTGTCTAACATCCTTTCGAACAGCCCCGTGACTCACAGGCTTATTGTCATCCTTCCGGCAACGGCTCGCCGGGTCGGGCCGGCGGCGTTTGTGAAATGCATTTACCGTACAGGAAGGTGCGTACGACTTTTAAGGAACCCATCAACGCTTTCCCGGCTACCGCTATCACCAGCACAGCGGATGATTATTCCTCATGCGATTGATCAGCGAACGATACTTCCTTTCGAGAAATGCGGGCTTTTTGCGCGCAATCGGCCCATCCAGTCCAGCCGTCACTTGGCTGATCAGCGGACCGCAGCCGCAGCCGGCCTCGATCGTTCGCAAGTTGCTGCTGCATACGCAGACCAGGAAGCGAACGCTGGTCTTGGCCATCTTTTCGACGACGCTGATGGCGGCGGTCGTCGCGGCCACCACCGATGCAATCTGGGCGATCGTCTGGCTCGCCGTCGAGCTTGGGTTCGGCGCAGCACGCTACGCGGCACTTGCCGCATTGCAGCGCGATGAAGCTGCCGGCCGCCCCGGCAATGCGGTCCTGCCGCTGTATCTCGGCATGTCCTGGGCGACCTGCTACGGAATCGGTTGCGGGCTTTGCGCCATCTCCGGGGAATGGCTGCTGATTTTGATGGCCGGCATCTTTATCTCCGGCCTTGCGGGCGGGATCTCCTCGCGCAACTCGGGCACGCCACGGTACGGCATCACACTGATCTATCTGCTCGGCACGCCCTACAGCGTGGCGATGGTGCTGTCGCCGCTCCCCTATATGTACATTGTCGGACTGCTCGTTCCGATCTGGGGCTTCGGCATGGCTCTCGTGCTGCTCGAGAATTACGAGGTGCTGCTCAACCTGTTTCTCTCCGAGCGGAAGAATCGCCGGCTGGCCAACTACGATTCTCTCACCGGGCTCCCCAACCGGGTGATGAAGCGGCAGCGGTTCGAACGGTTGCTGCGCGGCGCGGATGCGTCCGCCGCCGCACCTCTCACCGTGTTCTGTCTGGACCTCGACGGCTTCAAGAGCGCCAACGACCGGTTCGGTCATGCCGCCGGCGATGCCGTGCTCGTTTCGGTCGCCGAGCGGCTGCGCAGCAGCGTCCGCGAGCAGGATCAGGTGTTCCGTGTCGGCGGCGACGAATTCGTGGTGCTCCTGCCCGGAACACGAACGGACGATGCGGCTCCGGTTGCGCAGCGAATCATCGCCGCGATTGCCGAGCCGTTCGAACTGGCAGGCCACGGCCGGCTCGACATCGGCGTCAGCATCGGCGCGGCAACCTTCCCGACGGATGGCTCGACCGTGGATGACCTGCTGCGGGCCGCCGATATTGCGATGTATGAGGCCAAACGGCAGGGAAAGGGCCGGTTCGTGGCGGCCGGCCGCAACGGCATGGTGCCCCAACACCCCGCCCCCGATACCGCCAACGTAACTCCGGCCTCGAGAGTGCGGGCCCCCGAACCGGCCGGCCTGTGGTCGAAACTGCAGCTTCCGTCCCTTGCCAAGGCGGCCGAAATCCGTATAACGGCGCATCCGCAGATCCCGGCCGGGAGCTGAACGGACGGTCTCACCATGATCTCCCCTGGGCCTTATCTCCCTTGGCGATTTTGATGCGGCAGGGCCAGTCGGCTCGTCGTCCCGTGCTTCCGCCTTCTGAGCAGTCGAGTCCTTTCCGAAGGGTTCGAAGGGCTTGCCGCCGGTTCTGCGCTAACACGAGAAAGGACAACCATGCCTCTTTATGAGCATGTCTTTTTGGCGCGCCAGGATGCCAGCGCCCAGCAGGTTGAAGAGCTCACCACCCAGATCACCGGCGTGATCGAAGGTCTCGGCGGCAAGGTCACCAAGACCGAGTCGTGGGGCCTGCGCTCCCTGACCTACCGCATGAACAAGAACCGCAAGGCGCATTTCGTGCTGCTGAACATCGACGGCCCCGCCGCGGTGGTCTCGGAGATCGAGCGCCAGGAGCGGATCAACGAAGACGTCATCCGTTATCTGACGGTGCGCGTCGACGAACACGAGGAAGGCCCCTCGGCGATGATGCGCAAGGCCGATCGGGATCGCGAACGCGACGACCGTGGCCCCCGCGAAGGTGGCTTCCGCGGTGATCGCGAAGGCCGTGGCGACCGCGACGGTTTCCGTGGCGATCGTGGTCCGCGCCGTCCGCGTGAAGACGCCGACGCCCCCGCAGCAGCAGTCGAGGAGTAAGCACTATGGCTGAAGCAGGTGCACGCCGTCCGTTCTTCCGCCGCCGCAAGACCTGCCCGTTCACGGGAGCGAATGCGCCGAAGATCGATTACAAGGACTCCAAGCTGCTGATGCGTTACGTCTCGGAGCGCGGCAAGATCGTGCCGAGCCGCATCACCGCCGTGTCCGCCAAGAAGCAGCGCGAGCTCGCGCGCGCCATCAAGCGCGCCCGTTTCCTCGGTCTGCTGCCCTACGTGATCCGCTAATCGAAGTAGCCCCGCGGCGTCCGCGCCGCGGGGCTCTCTTTACTTCTCTCATAAGGCTTCCGGGTCGTCCGGTCGCCGATGGTTGGGGCGAAACGCCTCTAACCGCTCGAAGGGAGCGGGACAGCTGATGATGATCAACATTCTGATCGCGCTCGCCGCCGGCTGTGCTTCGGCGCTGATGTTCGTCTCGATCATTTCGGGCGCGCTGATCTCCTTGCTGCTGTTCTATCTGGCGCCGCTGCCGCTGATGGTTGCCGCGCTCGGCTGGGGCGTGCTCGCCGCCGCGATCGGCGGCCTGATCGCAGCCCTCGGGCTCGCCGCGCTGGTCAGCTTCCCCTACGCCATCGCCTTCGTCGTCACCATTGCGGTACCGGCATGCTGGCTCGGTCACCTCGCCCTGCTGGCGCGGCCGGCGGAAGCCGCGCAAGGCGAGACGCCTGCGCTGGAATGGTATCCGGTCGGCCGCCTGATCGCGTGGATGGCAGCATTCGCTGCGGCCACCACCATGGCCGCGCTATTCACGCTCGGCACCGACGGCGCCACCATCAATGACAGCCTGCGCAATGGCCTGCAGCGCGCGCTCGGCCCGCGCAGCACACCCGGCAGCGACGCCGCCCTGGTCGATGCGCTGGTGGCCATCGCACCGCCCGCAGCTGCCACCGTGGCGATGCTGACGCTGACGCTCAATCTTTGGCTGGCCGCGAAGATCACCTCCACCTCCAATCGGCTGAGCCGGCCCTGGCCGGATCTGCGGACCGTGACGCTGCCGCCGATGACGCTGGCGGTGTTGTCGCTGGCGCTCGCGCTCAGCTTCGTCGGCGGCTTGACCTCGATGTTCGGCAAGACCGCCAGCGCCGCGCTGTTCGTCGCCTACGGCCTCACCGGCGCGGCGACGCTGCACACGCTGACGATGGCGTCGCGCAGCCGACTGTTTCTGCTCAGCTCGACCTACGCGTTGATGCTGATCTTCCTGTGGCCCGCCGTCGGCCTGATCGCACTCGGCCTCGGCGACGCCTTTCTCAATCTACGGCAGCGCTACTTCGAGCGCCGCTCAATGCCGCCTCCCCCCACTCACTAGTTCAACATCTTTCGCAAACACACGAGGAGATCATCATGGAAGTCATTCTGCTGGAACGTGTCGCCAAGCTCGGTCAGATGGGCGAGCTGGTCCGCGTCAAGGACGGTTTCGCGCGCAACTTCCTGCTGCCGCGTGGCAAGGCGCTGCGCGCCACCGCCGCCAATCGCGAGAAGTACGAGCACATGAAGGCCGATCTCGAGGCGCGTAACATCGCCGCGAAGGCCGAAGCCACCAAGGTCGCCGAGAAGATCGACGGTCAGAACGTGGTGGTGATCCGCCAGGCGTCGGAAGGCGGCCAGCTGTTCGGTTCGGTGTCGGTGCGCGACATCATCGCCAGCTTCGACGGCCAGGGCGTCAAGATCGATCGCAGCCAGGTGCTGCTCGACGCGCCGATCAAGACCATCGGCAAGCACAGCATCCAGGTCGCGGTGCATCCGGAAGTCGAAGTCGCAGTTTCGGTGACCGTGGCGCGCAGCGCCGAGGAAGCCGAGCGCATCAACCGCGGTGAAGACATCTCGACCCGCCGCGAAGACGAAGACGCCGCCGCCGAGGCGCTGGCCGCCGCCGGCGAGTTCTTCGATCCGGACGCGCAGTTCGGCGAAGAGCAGCCGACCGAAGAGTAAGCCGCTCGCGCAGCAGACCATCGACGAAGCCCGGCCTGAGTGATCAGGCCGGGCTTTTTGCTGCCGTCTGGCGGTGTCGGCCGCATCCCAAATTGCCGCCGCATCGTCCCATGAAAAAGGGCCGCGCATCGCGCGGCCCTTTCAATGTCAGCAGCCTTCAGGGCTTATTTCGAAGCGGGCACATCGGCCGTACCAGACGGCGGCTGAGCCGGCTGCGGCACCACCTCGGTCGACGGAGCAGACGGCGTGTCCGACCGTCGGGCCGGCGGACCAGCCGGTGACGGCGGCGGAGCAGCCGGCTTCGGCGTCGCGGCGGCCGGCGCGGCGGATTCGGGCGCCTTGGTTTCGGAGGGAGCCGCCGGCTTGGCCGGCTCAGGCTCAGCAGCCTTCGGCGCCGGCGTCACAGCCGGCACCGGATCGGTGTGAGCCGGAGTTTCGGCGGCCGGAGCCGCGGCGGGCTTGCCTGCGCCCTGCTTCGGAGCGGCGCCAGCCTCGCCCTTATTCGGCTCAGCCGCGGGCGCTTCAGGCTTGGCAGCTTCAGGCTTGGCAGCTTCCGGCTTGGCCGCTTCGGGCTGAGCCGGCTTCTCGCGCAGCCGCTTCTTGTCGCGGCGCTTCTTGGTCGGCTTGGCTTCCGGCTCAGGCGCGGCAGTCGGTTGTGCTTCGACGCCCGGAGCCGGGGCTGCGGCCTCGGCCGGCGGCTCAGCCTCGACTGGCGCGGCGCGGCGCTTGGACTTGCGACCGCGTTGAACCTTGGGCTCTTCCGCCTGGGGTGCCGGCGCAGCCTCGTCCGGAGCAACCGCTTCGGGAGCGCCGCGGCGCTGGCGGCGCTGCTTGGGTTCGGAAGGCGCATCCTGGCGGCTGCGAGCGTCAGTGGCGCCGTTCGACACCAGATAGGCGCTGAGAGCCGAGGCCATTTCGCCGCTGGTGGTGTAGTGCTGTCTCAGAAACGCCCCGACCGCATTCGGCGGCACGGTGCGGAGCAGACCGCGGGGGCTCTTATGGCAGACCGAGCAGGTGCTCGCGAAGATCTGTGCCGAGCTCTTGCCCGCCTCTAAATTCTGGGCCCGGGCGGGCTGCGCGACGGTGATCCCAAGCGCGAGCAGTACCGCTACCGAACTGAGCAATCGGCTTACCATTTAGCCCTCCGATGCAAAAAATCGCCGCAGCAGCGGCGGTGACCTTTTAGCGAATTGTGAGATGATTGGAAGCGGAGAGATGGAACATCACCGTGCATGAAATGAGGCAGCTGATCAGCCTCTTTGTCATGACGCGGATGTTACCTGTGAACGCTTCGGCCGTGCCTGGGTGACAGCGATAAGAACAAAGCCGCACGGTCGCCGTTGATGCAGTCGAGGCGCTGCTTCGCTGTCGGCGTCCGGTTTTGGGGCAAGTCGATGGACGGAGTATTTCGTCTACTGCTCGGCCGCTTCATCCAACGCGGCACCATCATTTTCACAACCGCAGGCGGCACCACCTTCACCTGCGGCGACGGGACCGGCGAACCAGTCCATGCTCGACTGACCTCGCCCCTCGCCCAGCGTCGCCTGCTGCTCGATCCCGAGCTCGCGCTCGGCGAGATCTACATGGACGGCGGACTAGTGATGCAGCAAGGCTCGATCGCCGACCTGCTTGCGGTCGCCATGGGCCAGCCTGACTGGACTCCGCGCTGGGCCAAACTTCACGGCCTGGTGCGCTATTGGATCCGGACCCTGCACCAGTTCAATCCGCGCAGCCGGTCGCGCAACAACGTCGCTCACCACTACGATCTGGACGGCCGGCTCTACGCGCTGTTTCTGGATTCCGACAAGCAATACAGCTGCGCGTATTTTGAGACGCCCGACGCCAGTCTCGACGACGCCCAGCTCGCCAAGAAGCGCCATGTCGCAGCGAAGCTGTTGACCACGCCAGGACAACGCGTGCTCGACATCGGTTCAGGCTGGGGCGGCTTGGGGCTGTATCTGGCTGAGACCTGCGGCGCAGATGTCACCGGGGTGCAGATGTCACCGGGGTAACGCTGTCGCGGGAGCAGCTTCGGGCGGCCAACGCACGCGCCGCCGAGCGGGGCCTTGCCGATCGAGCCCGCTTCCTGCTGCAAGACTATCGCGACGTCCCCGGGCCGTTCGACCGCATCGTCTCTATCGGCATGTTCGAGCATGTCGGCGTCGATCACTACGACACCTACTTCCGCCGCTGTGCCGAATTGCTCAAGGGCGACGGCGTGATGCTGCTGCATTCGATCGGGCGCTCCGAGGGTCCCGGCTTCACCAATCCTTGGATCGCCAAATACATCTTCCCGGGCGGCTACCTGCCTGCGCTCTCCGAGGTGCTGCCCGCCATCGAACGCGCCGGGCTTCTGGTTTGCGACATCGAGATCCTGCGGTTGCACTACGCCGAGACGCTGAAAGCGTGGCGCGAGCGGTTCCTGGCGCATCGGGAAGAAGCCGAGCGGCTATACGACGCGCGGTTCGTCAGGATGTGGGAGTTCTATCTGGCCGCGTCGGAGATGTCGTTCCGGAAGCAGAACACGATGGTGTTCCAGATCCAGCTCACCCGGCGCCAAGGGGTGGTGCCGATCACGCGCGACTATATTGCGGCGGAGGAGAAACGGCTGCGCGGGATGGAAAAGAGCCGCACGCCGCGGCTGCAACTCGCCGGCGAATGACCCCGGTGGAGTGCAATATTCTCAGCTGACGAGAAGGATGGGGGCCTCGTGGTCCGCCGCCGGCGGCAGCGGGCGTGCCAGATGAGCCTCGGCGGCGCACAGCAGTTCGCGGTCGCACGGCCGATGCTCGGCCTCTTCCGCCGCGGCGCGCTCGAAGGAATCGATCAGCGAGGTCAGCCAATCGCGATCGGAGTGGTCGTGGCAATACTGCTGCGCCATCTGCTCTGTCCATCATCCGAGGCACCTCGCGAGCCGCAGCGAAGTCCTCGACGCTCTTGCCCTGTACCGCGTCACCTTGTTCGAGTGCATCCCGCCAGGCGGGAACCTCAGTGATCACGTCTGCCGATATCCTCGCCGAAAATTCTTACGAATCCCCGACTGGAGCGGATCGATCTGTCTCGACCGTCCATTTTGAACTGTCGTCCGACCGCCGCTGAAGGTTCAATGCCGCCCGAGGTCGTGCCGGAACGCGTCAAGCACGGGTGATGGCGGCTCCGGCGGTCATCCACATCCTTGTCGCGCTGGTGCATAACGCGCGATTGCGGCTTTCGCTCCCAAGGAAATCGGCGCTTTAGTCGCGCCCCGCATCCGACAAATTCGACCCGATTATCGAGAGCTATGGCCGCATCTGATTCGAACGTTCTAAAGCTCGCTCCGGAACCCGGCGCGCCGGCCTTCCGGACCGCGCCGCACAACATCGAGGCCGAACAGGCCCTGCTGGGCGCGATCCTGGTCAACAATGATGCGTTCTACCGGGTGTCTGACTTCCTCGAGCCGAAGCACTTTTTCGAGCCGATCCACCAGACCATCTTCGAAACCGCTGCCAGCATCATCCGCGCCGGCAAGGTCGCCACTCCGGTCACGCTGAAGACGTTCCTGGCCGCGGATCTCGATCTCGGCGGTCTGACGGTCGCGCAATACCTGGCGCGCCTCGCTGCCGAAGCCACCACCATCATCAACGCCCAGGATTACGGGCGGACCATCTACGAGCTGTCGCTGCGCCGCGATCTGATCGGCATCGGCACCGACATGGTCAACGTCGCCTTCGACGCGCCAGTCGACTTCGCGCCGAAGAACCAGATCGAAGACGCCGAGCGCCGGCTTTACGAACTGGCAGAATCCGGCCGCTACGACGGCGGCTTCCAGAAATTCTCCCAGGCGCTGACCACCGCGGTCGACATGGCGGCGAAGGCGTTCCAGCGCGACGGAAAACTGTCGGGCATCTCCACCGGGCTACGCGACCTCGACACCCGGATGGGCGGGCTGCAGCACTCCGACTTGATCGTGCTCGCCGGCCGCCCCGGCATGGGCAAGACCGCGCTCGCCACCAACATCGCCTACAACGTCGCCAAGGCTTATCGCGGCGAAGTGCAGCCGGATGGTTCGACCAAGACCGTCAACGGCGGCATCGTCGGCTTCTTCAGTTGCGAAATGTCGGCCGAACAGCTCGCCACCCGTATTCTCGCCGAGCAGGCCGAGATCGCCTCGAGCAAGATCCGCCGCGGCGGCATCTCGGAAGCCGACTTCGACAAGCTTCGCGACGTCTCGATCGAATTGCAGTCGCTGCCGCTGTTCGTCGACGAAACCGGTGGTCTGTCGATCGCCCAGCTCACCGCCCGCGCCCGCCGCCTGAAGCGGCAGAAGGGCCTCGACATGATCGTGGTCGACTACATCCAGCTGCTGCAGGGCTCCAGCAAGAAGGGCGACAACCGCGTCCAGGAAGTCACCGAGATCACCACCAGCCTGAAGGCGCTGGCCAAGGAATTGAACGTCCCCGTCATCGCGCTGTCGCAGTTGTCGCGTCAGGTCGAATCCCGCGACGACAAGCGCCCGCAGCTCTCCGACTTGCGTGAATCCGGTTCGATCGAGCAGGACGCCGACGTCGTGATCTTCGTGTTCCGCGAGGAATACTATCTGCAGAACAAGGAGCCGCGGCCCGGCACGCCCGAGCACGAGAAGTGGGCGACCGACATGGAGCTGGTCCACGGCAAGGCCGAAGTGATCATCGCCAAGCAGCGTCACGGTCCGACCGGCACCGTCGATCTGCAGTTCGAAGGTCAGTACACCCGCTTCAGCGATCTCACCGACGACAGCCATCTGCCAGAACGGATTTGACGCCGGAGCGGATCTGAGCCGCGCCGGCTGCCGTTGAACGGCCCGCAGGCAACGCATAAGGTGCGCTATGCATATCCTTCCCGATCCGAACGCCACCGTCGCCGAGTTGTTGACGCCGGAGGCGGGCAAAGCTGCTGAGTTCGCCGCGGCCAACGCGGCCGCGTCCGGCATTCTCACCATCGATCTCGACGCGCTGGTCGCGAACTGGCGCAAGCTCGAAAAGACCGCCATCCCCTCCGAATGCGCCGGTGTGGTCAAGGGCGACGCCTATGGCTGCGGCGCCGGCCCCGTCACCAAGGCGCTGCTCGCGGCCGGCTGCAAGACCTTCTTCGTCGCCACGCTGAGCGAAGCACGCGTCGTGCGCGAAGCCGCGCCCAACGCGACGCTCTACGTGCTCGACGGGTTCTTCCCGAACTCAGGCGACGAATTCGCCAAGCTGAATTGCCAGCCGGTGATCGGTGATCTGTACGAACTCGCCGAATGGGACGTGTTCTGCCGCCGCACCGGTTGGCGTGGCGGCGCGGCGCTTCACATCGACACCGGCATGAGCCGGCTCGGGCTGACCATCGTCGAGGCGCAAGGCATCGTGCCGCGCATCGTCGCCGGTGACCACGGCATCACGCTGGTGATCAGCCACCTCGCCTGCGCCGATCTCGTCAACCATCAGCTCAACGCCAAGCAGGCCGCGGCATTTCGCGAGATCGCCGGTCAGTTCACCGGCGTGTCGGCGTCGCTGTCGGCTTCGTCTGGCATCTTCCTCGGGCCGCAGTTCGCGTTCGATCTGGTCCGCCCCGGCGCGGCGCTGTACGGCATCAACCCCACGCCGGAAGCCGACAATCCGATGCAGCCGGTGGTCGACCTGAAGGCTCGTATCGTCCAGGTCCGCAGCGTCGAGCGCGGCGACACCGTCGGCTACGGCGCGACCTGGAGCGCACGGCGTCCGAGCAAGATCGCAGTGGTGTCGGCCGGCTATGCGGACGGTTACTTCCGCGCGGCCGGATCGAGCGACGGCACCCGCGGCGCCGACGTGATCATCGCCGGTCAGCGCTGCCCGATCGCCGGCCGGATCTCGATGGACCTGCTCGCGGTCGACATCACCGACCTGCCCGCCAACGCCGCGCGCCGCGGCATGATGGCCACCCTGATCGGCGACGGCATCACCGTCGACGAACTCGGGCATCACTTCGGCACGATCGGCTACGAGGTGCTGACCAGCCTCGGCCGCCGCTACACCCGGATCTACAAAGGCGGCGACGCCAAGCCGCAAACCGAACCGGCAGCGGTCGAGCCGGTGGCTCCGGCGAGCTGAGCCGCGCTTCAACTACAAACTCTCCCCGTCATTGCGAGGAGCGAAGCAACGAAGCAATCCAGCACAGTGAACTACGCTGGATTGCTTCGCTTCGCTCACAATGACGGATGGCCTCGCTTCGCTTTTCAATCTTCGTGGACCAGAAACAAAAAGCCGGTGATCGCCGCCATGAAGGCGAATGATCCGGCGACGCCGACCACGAAGATGATGCGCACCAGGATCGGCGCCTCGCTGGTCGCGATCACGCTCGACAGACCGAAGTAATTGTTGAACAGCACGATGCCGGCGAACAGCGCGCCGAACGCCGCGCCCATGCCGAAATGGCCGGCGACCTGGCGCCATTTGCGGCGCTCGTGATCGTTGTCGTGACGACGCGGGGTCATTGCACCGGCGAGCTTAGCTCACCGGCATGAACGCGGCCAGCGGAACCCGGCTGGGCCTGCGGCGGCGTCACGCGATACAGCGCGACATAATTGCCCCGATAGGCCGGCGAGAGCTCCGGCGACGGCACGGTGGCCGGCGGCTCGAGCATCAGCACCGCGTCGAAGCGGTGGGGCCAGTCGGCGAGATAATTCTTGCAGCGGTGCCCCGCCTGCCCGACCTGCAACGACGCCGTCTCCATCAGCATCGACAGCTCCACCGGCTCGCAAAGCGGCGCCGCATAGGACGCAAACGCCGGCTTCACCACCATCGGCTGCTGCGTGGCGTCGGCAAACATCAACGGCCAGAACGCGCGCCGCTCGATCGTCAGCAGTGCCCCGACGTGGTTGTCGAGCGGGAAGTAACGGGCCAACGCGCGGCCGGCCTGCGCCGCGGCAATGATATCAACCGCGCGGCCGCGGGCCATCAGCACCCGCTCGCCAGGCTCGACATGTGCGATCGCAGCGCGCAGCTCGGCGAGATCATGGCGATGGTCGTACCAGTCCTTCGATACATAGGCCGATCGCCCGGCGATCAACGCGATCACCAGTGCTGCAACGGCCACAGCGCGGCGCGGCGAGAGCTGCGGCAGCATGCCGGCGAACAGCAGCACGGCCGCCATCACCGCGAGGCGAATGTCGAGAAAGCTGCCGCCCTTGTACATCGCCGGCACGATCACAAAGCCAGCCGCCAGCACCACCAGGGTCAGCGGCAACGCCGGCGCCCACCGCGCACCGGTTATCACCAGTCCGAGCGCGATCAACAACGCACCGACGCTCAGCATCGTCACGACTTCGCTGGTCGTCATCACCGGCGCAAATAGATCCCACATCTTCGCAAGGCCGCGCCACGGGCCGACCCCGGCGCCGGCTTCGGAGAGCGGGCTTGCCAGATACAGCGCGACCGCCGGAGCGAGCGCGAGCGTCAGCAGCAGGGCCGAGACCGCCATCTCGCGGAACACCGGCGCGCCATCCCGCCGGGCTCGCACGATCCGCGCCATCTCTTCGCTGCCGATCAGAAGCGCGAACAGCGCCACGCCGAAGATGTGCGAGAAAAAGGTCAAAGCGGCGAATGCGGCACCGATCACCACCGCCGCCACGTTGCGGTTACGCCGGCGCAGCGCGATCCAGGCGGCCGCGCCGATCAGCGCGAGACCGAGCGACAGCAGGAAATTCATGAAGCCGAGAAAGAACACGGCGTTGTAAGCGACGACGCCGGAGGCGAGTGACCAATAGGAGAACCGGCCGAACACCACGCGGTGATACACGATGGCGCCGATCACCGGCATCAGCAGGCTGAGCGCCAGCAGGATGCGGCCGCCGACGTGAACGCTCGACACCTTGAGCAGCGCCGCGCCGATCACGTCCATGCCGAGATTAGGCAGGATCCGCCAATGCGGCGCGTACACCTGCGACAGGATTGGATCGTCCGGATGCGCCAGCACGAAGTAGCGCGCCAAATGATTGGGATAGTCGAGCACCGGCGGCACGTCGACCATCAGGAGCGGCACCAGCAGGACAACCAGAAGCGCGGCCGCCGCAGCCCACCAGCCGAGCGTCGGTCCGCCGCCCGGCGCGGCATCGGCAGCCTTGATCATCACGCGAAGTCCCCTCGCCCCGTGTCTGGTCGCGGCGGATCATCGCGCGCTGCGCGTTAGCACGAGGTCAATGCAGGCCCTGAAACCTGGGCGGCGATCGCTCGAAATTGGACGGTGAAAGGCACGCATCCTAAACAAAGAGTAAATATCGCGATATCGAGGATGCGGCATTGACTGGCGAAACAGAAGTTCGTCATCACGCTTTGCAACTCGCGCGCGCCGGCGCCGGCCATCCCACCGGCATCGTGGTCTCGACCGGCCCGATGAGCCCCTGTTCCTGTACAACGGCTTTGCGCGCGGCACCTCATCAGCACCGAGGCAGCAAATTCGCTCCGGGCCTATGCCAGCACTCCGGTGACGTTCAAACGCTTCGGCGCGCTGACCTGAGAGGTCGTATTGTGGGTCTCAAACCAGGCGCTGCGGCGGCCAACTAATCGGGCCGATCCCGTGCGTCGCAATCAGTGCCGCGAGAACAGGTCGCGCAGCCGGCACAGCGTGGTGGTGATATCGAAGCGCTGGTCGGGCAAGGCTTCGCCCTTGACGATGTGCTCGAGCGCCGTCGCCGGGTCGGTCTCGCCGGTGAGCAGCACGTCGGCGCCGCGCTTCTTCATGTGACGAACGAAGCCGTCGCCAGCGCTGCCCGCGACGATCAGCTCGACGCCGTCGAGCGGATGCGGGCCGTCGTCCTTGAAGTAGTGCGGGAGTTGTTCTTTCGTCAGTTCAACCTGGGACGGCGGTGGCAGCGGTCGACCGTCGCGATGCTCGGCGAGATCGTACACCATCCAGCGTGACGCCTGCCCAGCATGACCGCTGATCGTGGCCCAGTCTTGGGTAGGGATGGCGATCTTCATGTCCGGTCTTTCCCATGCACTTTCGAGGCGGCTGCTGATTGTCGGGATCCTCGATCAAATCTCGGCATCTGTCTGCTGGACCGTTGACGAATAGAACAAAATGTGAACATCAATGACACACCTTTCCGGGTCAAGCCGAGCACCCTCATGGCCAAAGCTTCCTCCTCCTTCGTCTGTCAGAACTGTGGTGCGGCGTTCAATCGCTGGCAGGGCAAATGCGAGGCCTGCGGCGAGTGGAATACGCTGGTCGAAGAAGCCGGTGACAACGCAGTGCCGGTGTCGATCCGCGCCAAGCGGCGGGGCCGGACGTTCAAACTCGAATCGCTGGCCGGCAAGAGCAACGACGCCCCTCGCCTGCCCTCCGGCATGGCCGAACTCGACCGTGTCACCGGCGGCGGCTTCGTGCGCGGCTCGGTGCTGCTGGTCGGCGGCGATCCGGGTATCGGCAAGTCGACGCTGCTGACCCAGGCCACAAGCCTGATGGCCAAGGCCGGTCACCGCACCGTTTACATTTCCGGCGAAGAAGCGATTGCCCAGGTGCGGCTGCGCGCCGAACGGCTCGGCCTCGCCTCGGCACCGGTCGAGCTCGCCGCCGAAACGTCGGTCGAGGACATCGTCGCGACGTTGTCCGAAGGCGCGACGCCGAAGCTGATCGTGATCGATTCAATTCAGACGATGTGGACCGACACAGTGGAGTCGGCGCCCGGCACGGTGACCCAGGTCCGTGCCTCGGCGCAGGCGCTGATCCGCTTCGCCAAGAAGACCGGCGCGGCGATCATCCTGGTCGGCCACGTCACCAAGGACGGCCAGATCGCCGGCCCCCGCGTCGTCGAGCACATGGTCGACGCGGTGCTGTCGTTCGAAGGCGAAGGCTCGCAGCAGTTCCGCATCCTGCGCTCGGTGAAGAACCGCTTCGGCCCGACCGATGAGATCGGCGTGTTCGAAATGACCGGCCTGGGGCTGCGCGAAGTCAGCAACCCGTCGGAGCTGTTTCTGTCCGAGCGCGACCTAGGCTCGCCGGGCACCGCCGTATTTGCCGGCATCGAAGGCACCCGGCCGGTACTGGTGGAATTGCAGGCACTGGTGGCCCCCTCGACGCTCGGCACGCCGCGGCGCGCGGTGGTCGGATGGGATTCGGCGCGGCTGTCGATGGTTCTGGCGGTGCTCGAAGCGCACTGCGGCGTCAAGCTGAGTGGCTACGATGTCTATTTCAATGTCGCCGGCGGCCTGCGCATCAACGAGCCCGCCGCCGACCTTGCCGCCGCTGCAGCCCTCGTATCATCCCTAGCGAACGCACCGCTGCCGACCGACGCGGTGTATTTCGGCGAGATCTCGCTGTCGGGCGCGGTTCGCCCGGTGGCGCAGACCCCGGCGCGGCTGAAGGAAGCCGCCAAACTCGGCTTTGCCCGCGCGGTGCTGCCGGAACAGACCCGCGGCGAAACACCCGCTGATGCCGGTCTGGCGCTGCAATCGGTCGGCGGCCTGTCCAGTCTGGTGGCGGATATCGCCGCGCGCGGCACGCGGCGGGGCGACGACGATGGTGCGCCGCGGACGAAAGCTGCCTCAAATGCAACACCGGCGCGATTCCGGCGCCAGGAAGCTTGAAGCGGCGTGACGTTTCCGGGACGCGCCGCTATACAACGGCCGCGCAAGCTGAACGTATCCGGCCACCAAGCTTTAACCCAGCGGAACATTGCTGTAGCGAGGCGGACGGGGGTGGTTTTCTCGCCTTGCGCCGCGTGCCATACCACCGTCACCTGTGCCGACCCCGTGCACGCCGATTCGCCGTTGTGCTGACCGAGCGGACCTGACCTGCCGATGCCGATTACCATCCTTGATCTCGTTGTTCTCGCGGTGATGTTGGTGTCGGGGCTGCTCGCGATGGTGCGCGGCTTCATGCGCGAAGTGCTGTCGATCGCGGCCTGGGGCGCCGCCGCGCTGGTGACGCTGTACGCATTTCAAAAGCTGATGCCGACAGCGCGGACCTATTTCTCGTCGGAGACGGTCGCCGCCGTGGTGGTGATCGCTGGCGTGTTCCTCGGCACCCTGATCATCGTGTCGATCATCACGGTGCGGATCTCGGACATGATCCTGGATTCGCGCATCGGCGCGCTCGATCGCACCCTCGGTTTTCTGTTCGGTCTCGCCCGCGGTCTTCTGATCGTGGTGGTGGCGTATCTGTTCTTCAACTGGCTGGTGCCGGACAAGCAGCGCCCCGAGTGGGTCACCAACGCGAAGTCGCGCACCGTGCTGCAAGGAACCGGCGATTGGCTGATGACGCTCTTGCCGGACGACCCTGAAAATACCATCTTGAAGCGGTTCAAGAAGAACAAGCCGGAAGAAGACCAGCAGCAGACCGAGGATTCGGCTGCTCCCGGTGCCAATGACGGCTACAGCAAACCCGCCCGTGACGGCCTGAAAAAGCTGATAGAGGGCAAACCGGCCACGCGCTGAGCGTGTCCTACAAGAGAGGCGCGATGGACGCGATGCTCAGCTCTTCCGACGACGCCGCAACGCCCGCTTCGGACGCTCGCGACCAGCACATCCTCGACGATACCGTTTTCGATACCGATGGTGACACGCTGCGCGAAGAGTGCGGCGTGTTCGGCATTTTCGGGCACCCCGATGCCGCCGCGATCACCGCGCTCGGCCTGCACGCCCTGCAGCACCGCGGTCAGGAAGCCGCCGGCATCGTCTCGTTCGACAACGGCCGGTTTCATTCCGAGCGCCGCCTCGGCCTGGTCGGCGACACCTTCTCCCGCGCCGACGTAATCGCGCGGCTGCCGGGCAATTCGGCGATCGGCCACGTCCGCTATTCGACCACCGGCGAGACCATCCTGCGCAACGTGCAGCCGCTGTTCGCCGAGCTCAATGCAGGCGGCTTCGCGGTCGGCCACAACGGCAATCTCACCAACGGCCTCACCCTGCGCCGTGAGCTGATCCGCAGCGGCGCGATCATGCAGTCGACCACCGACACCGAAGTGATCCTGCATCTGGTCGCGCACTCCAAGAAGACCCGCTTCATCGAGCGCTTCATCGAGTCGCTCCGCGCGCTGGAAGGCGCCTACTCGCTGGTGTCGCTGACCAACAAGAAGCTGGTCGGCGCCCGCGATCCGCTCGGCATCCGCCCGCTTGTGCTCGGCGAACTCGACGGCTGCCCGATCCTGGCGTCGGAGACCTGTGCGCTCGACATCATCGGCGCGCATTACGTCCGCGACGTCGAACCCGGCGAAGTCATCGTGTTCGACCGCCATGGCGTCACCAGCCACAAGCCGTTTCCGCCGCAGCCGCCCCGCCCCTGCATCTTCGAGTACATCTACTTCGCGCGCCCGGATTCGGTGGTCGGCGGCCGCTCGGTGTACGACGTCCGCAAGGCGTTCGGCGCCCAGCTCGCGCTCGAGAGCCACGTCGAATCCGACGTCGTCGTCCCGGTGCCGGATTCTGGCGTGCCGGCGGCGATCGGCTATTCGCGGCAGTCGGGCGTGCCGTTCGAACTCGGCATCATCCGCAACCACTATGTCGGCCGCACCTTCATTCAGCCGACCCAGAGCGTGCGCGAACTCGGCGTGCGGATGAAGCACTCGGCGAACCGCGCCGCGATCGAAGGCAAGCGGATCGTGCTGATCGACGACAGCCTCGTCCGCGGCACGACATCGAAGAAGATCGTGAAGATGATGCGCGATGCCGGCGCCCGCGAGGTGCATTTCCGCATCGCCTCGCCGCCGATCACGCACCCGGACTACTATGGCATCGACACCCCGGACCGCGCCGGCCTGCTCGCCGCGACGCATTCGCTCGAAGAGATGCGCGACCTGATCGGCGCCGACACGCTGGCATTCCTGTCGGTCGATGGCATCTATCGCGCGATGGGCGAACCGGGCCGCGATCCGGCGTTGCCGAAGTTCACCGACCACTGCTTTACCGGCGACTATCCGACCGGCCTCACCGATCTCAATCAGACTGAGTCGGCGCCGCGGCAATTGTCGCTGCTGGCCGAGGCGAGCTGATCGGGCAACGGCCTTTGGCGTCGTCCTCGGTCTGCCGGTGACGACGCCCACGATACCTCTTTTAGAGGATGGATACTCGGGTCCGGTCCGCGTATGAGAATGCGCGATATATCTTGAGCCGGACCTGACATGACCCAACCTCTCGCCTCCCGCATCGCTCTCGTCACCGGCGCCTCGCGCGGCATCGGCTATGCCACCGCAAAGGCGCTCGCCAAGGCTGGTGCGCACGTCATCGCCGTCGCCCGCACCCAGGGTGGCCTCGAAGAGCTCGACGACGAAGTGCGTAAGGACGGCGGTCATCCGCTGACGCTGGTCCCGCTCGATCTCACCGACTACCAGGCCATCGGCCGCCTCGGCGGCACGATCTACGAACGCCACGGCAAGCTCGACGTCCTGGTCGGCAACGCCGGTATCGGCGGGCCGTCCTCGCCGCTCGGCCATATCGAGCTGAAGCCTTGGCTCGACGTCATCGGCATCAATCTGAATGTGAACTTCCAGCTGGTCCGCTGCATGGAACCGCTGCTGCGCGCCTCCGACGCCGGCCGCGCCGTATTCCTGACCTCGCGCGCCGGCGGTAAGGCACCGGGCTATCGCGGCCCCTACGCGGCATCGAAGGCCGCACTGGAAACGCTGGTGCAGGTGTGGGCCAAGGAAGTGGTCAACACCACGCCGATCCGCATCAACCTGTTCGATCCCGGTCCGACCCGCACCAAGCTGCGCGCCAGCGTGATGCCGGGCGAAGATCCCGAGACCCTGCCGACGCCGGACCAGGCGGCCGAGCTGCTGCTGCCGCTGTGCCTGCCGTCCTTTACAGAAACCGGCAAGCTGTTCGACGGCCCCTCTCGCACCCTGAAAGACCCCCAGGCCGATTGACTTCGGCCCGGCAGCGCGATTGACTGACTGCAAGCGGGGAAACATCCGCAGTCAATCAGCTATCCATACATAAGGGGGAAGTGATGAGAGGAGTGTTCTCGCACGCCATCGCTGCTGCGTTGGTGAGTGCGGCGTTGATCCTGCCGGCGTCGGCCCAGTCCGGCGACAAGACCGCTAAGATCGGCGTACTTAACGACATGTCGAGCCTGTACGCCGACATCGGCGGACCGAACTCGGTCGTCGCCGCCAAGATGGCGATTGCCGATTCCGGGCTCGAAGCAAAAGGCTGGAAGATTGAACTGGTCTCCGGCGATCACCAGAACAAACCGGACATCGGCGTCAATCTGGCGCGGCAGTGGATCGATGTCGACAAGGTCGACCTGATCACCGACACGCCGAACTCCGGCGTCGCGCTGGCGATCAGCAATCTGGTCAAAGAAAAGAACAGCATCCTGATGAATTCAGGCGGCGCCAGCGCCGATCTGACCGGCAAGGCGTGCAACGCCAACACCATCTCGATGACTTACGACACCTACATGCTGGCGCACGGCACTGGTCAGGCCCTGACCAAGGCCGGCGGTGATACTTGGTTCTTCCTCACCGCCGACTACGCGTTCGGCGCCGCGCTCGAGCGCGACACCACCGCGGTCGTCAAGGCCAATGGCGGCAAGGTCATCGGCAGCGTCAAGCATCCGCTGAATACACCGGACTTCTCGTCGTTCCTGCTGCAGGCGCAGGCGTCGAAGGCCAAGGTGATCGGCCTCGCCAATGCCGGCGGCGACACCACCAACTCGATCAAGCAGGCCGCCGAGTTCGGCATCACCGCGGGCGGCCAGAAGCTGGCCGCGCTGCTGCTGTTCATCAACGACGTGCACTCGCTCGGGCTGAAGACGGCGCAAGGCCTGACCTTCACCGAATCCTACTATTGGGACCTCAACGACAACACGCGTGCGTTCGCGGACCGCTTCCAGAAGCAGGCCAAGAACAACGCCAAGCCGTCGATGACCCAGGCCGGCGTGTACGCCGCGGTGCTGCATTATCTGAAGACGCTGGAGGCGATGGGCGGCAATCCGCATGACGGCGCCAAGGTCGTCGCCAAGATGAAGGAGATCCCGGCGGACGATCTGCCGTTCGGCAAGTCGGTGATCCGCGCCGATGGACGTCGCTTGGTGCCGGCGTTCCTGTTCGAAGTGAAGTCGCCGGCCGAATCCAAGGGCCCGTGGGACTACTACAAGAAGATCGCCGACATCTCCGCCGAAGACGCTGCGCGTCCGCTGGCGGACAGCGAGTGCCCGCTGGTCAAGAAGTAAGCCGGCGATCCATCATCCGCTCAGCTTTCAGGCGCCGCTTGCGGCGCCTGTTTGCTGTCGGCGGCAGGCGATGCGAAGGCCACGATCACCACGGACACGACCAGAAGCGCACCAGCGAGCAGGAACGGCGCCCCGGGCAGCTGCAGCGGCGCGCCAGCATCGATGAAGTACGCGAAGATCATCGTGAACAGGAACGGGCCGATCAGTTCGGCGACACTCTTGACGCTGGTGGTGGCGCCCTGCAACTGGCCCTGCTGCGACGGCGAGACCAGCCGCGTCATCATCCCCGAGGTTGCCGGCCCGGCGATGCCCCACAGCGTCATCACCGGAATGCCGATCCAGAACAGCGTCCCGCTCGGCGCCAGCGCATAGATCAGGAAGCCGAGCGCACCGCCGCCATAGCCGATGATCTGCGCGTTGCGCTCGCCGAACAGCTTCACCGCGGGGCCGACCAACCCGCCCTGCACGATAGTGGTGCAGACGCCGACGAACGCCAGCGCCAGCCCGATCGTGGTCTGATCCCAGGCATAGCGATAGCCGGTGTAGAGCACGAAGGTTGCCGGCAGCGCGACATGCGCCACCTCGGCACAGAACTCGACCACCGCAAGCGCCGCCAATCGCGCGTTCGAACTCAGCAGCCGCACCGCCCCGATCGGATTGGCGGACTTCCAGCGGAACGGCGAGCGTCGGTCTCGCGGTAACGACTCCGGCAATACAAACAGGCCGTACAACGTATTCGCCAGGCTCAGCGCCGCAGCCACCCAGAACGGCAACCGCGGATCCACACCGCCGAGCAGACCGCCGATCGCCGGCCCAAAGGTGAAGCCGAGTCCGAACGCAGCGCCGACCATGCCGAACACCGCCGCACGTTTTTCCGCCGGCGTGACGTCGGCGATATAGGCGAACGAGGTCGAGATGCTGGCCGAAGTGATGCCCGAGATCACCCGGCCGACAAACAGCCACCACAGCGACGGCGCCAACGCCATCAGGACGTAGTCGAGGCCGAGCCCCAGATTAGACAGCAGGATCACCGGGCGCCGCCCGAACCGGTCCGACAGCCCGCCGAGGATCGGCGAGGCGAACAGCTGCATCAGAGCCCAGGCGGTGCCGAACAGCCCGTAGATCCGCGCCGCGTTAGCGGTGTTGTCGTCGGAGAAACTCTCGATCAGCTTCGGCAGGATCGGCAGGATCATGCCGAGGCTGAGCATATCGAGCGCGATGGTGATGAAGATGAAGCCGACGGCGGCGCGGCGCGGCCCGGTCATGCCGGGCACCGGCGTCTGCTGCGCTGCGGCTTCCTCGGTCATGACTTGCGTTTACGCTTGTGCGCGAACGGATTGGCCTTCTCGCGCAGCGTGATCCGCACCGGCGTGCCGGGCAGATCGAACGCACCGCGCAGGCTATTCACCAGATAGCGCAAGTACGATTCCGGCACCGCGTCGGCGCGCGAACAGAACACCACGAAGCTCGGCGGCCGCGCCTTGGTCTGGGTGACGTAGTTCAGCTTCAGGCGGCGGCCCGAGACCGCCGGCGGCGGGTTCTGCGAAATCGCCTGCTCGAACCAGCGGTTCAGCGCCGCGGTCGGCACACGCCTGTTCCACACCGCATAGGCATCCTGGATCGCCTGCATCAGGCGGTCGACGCCCTCGCCCAGCATGCCCGAGGTGGCGACGATCGGCACGCCCTTGATCTGCGGCAGCCAATGGTCGGCGTCGGTGCGCAACTGCGCGATCTGGCCGCCCTGGCGCTCGATCAGGTCCCACTTGTTGACGGCGATCACCAGCGCCCGGCCCTCGCGCTCGACGAGGTCGGCAATCCGCAGATCCTGCTCCTCGAAGCGATTCTGCGCGTCCATCATCAGCACGACGACTTCGGCGAAACGCACCGCGCGCAGCGCGTCGGCGACCGACAGCTTCTCCAGCTTCTCTTCGATCCGCGAGCGGCGGCGCAGTCCCGCAGTATCGAACACGCGGAAGTCGCGGCCCTTCCACTCGACCTCGACGGCGATCGAGTCTCGGGTGGTGCCGGCTTCGGGGCTGGTCAGCAGCCGCTCCTCGCCGAGCAGGCGATTGATGAAGGTCGACTTGCCGGCGTTGGGACGGCCAACGATCGCCACGCGGATCGGCCGAGTCGCGATCGCTTCCTCGCTCTGGTCGGCAGGCTCGTCGTCTTCCTCGTCCTCGACCGGCTCCGGCAGCAGCGGACGAAGCGCATCGTAGAGTTCGCCCATGCCCTCGCCGTGCTCGGCGGAAATCTGCACCGGATCGCCGAGGCCGAGCGCGTAGGACTCCATCGCGCCGATCTCGCCGCTCTTGCCCTCGCTCTTGTTGGCCACCAGCACCACCGGCTTGTTGGCGCGGCGGGCGAAATCGGCAAAGGCACGGTCGTTGGGCGTCAGGCCGGCGCGAGCGTCGAACACGAACAACAGCGCATCCGCCAGTTCGATCGCTGTTTCGGTCTGCTCCTGCATTCGGGCGGTGAGCGAGCCCTTCGGCCCCTCGTCGAGGCCCGCCGTGTCGATCAGAGTGAAGTTGAGATCGCCCAGCCGGCCTTCGCCTTCACGGCGATCGCGGGTGACGCCGGGCGCATCGTCCACCAGCGCCAGCTTTTGGCCGACGAGGCGGTTGAATAGCGTCGATTTGCCGACGTTGGGCCGGCCGATAATTGCGAGGGTGAAAGACATGGCTGATCCGTCGCCGAGAAGCGGCGGCCTGTCAATGTCGCTCGGGTCAGACCTTCGAGGTCGGAGCCCTTTATTAGCGCTGGAAGCTGCCGCTCGGCAGCGGCGCCGGGAACGACGGAGCCGTTCCGGAGGACTGCGACTGGGCCGGCGCGGGGGCAGACGACTGATCGTCGGCCGGCGGGGTGGTGACGCGGCGGCGCGACTGCTTGGCCGGCTTCGGCGCCGGCGGCACGGCGGCGGCTCCGCCCTCCTCCTCGGCAGCCGGTTCGGCGGCGGGTTCAGGCGCTGCTGCGGCCGGGCGTCGGGCTGCAGAGCTATGCCGGCTCTTGGAGCGAGCGGCAGGCTTCGGCTTGTCTTCGACCGGCGCAGGAGCGGCGTCGACGGCGGCCTGCTGGCGCTGCTGCTGCTCGACCTCGTCTTTGTACAGGTTCCTCGGCACGCCCTGCTCGAGGCCCGGCACACCTTCCGGAAACACCGGCTTCCGTTCGCCGGCGAGCTTCTTCTTCTGATCCAGGAAGTCGAACATGTCGGTCGGATCGAAGCTGCTCATGCTACCACAGCCGGCCAGAGCGCTGGACAGCGCGACCAGCACGGCGAGTGGAATCAGGCGGTGCGACAGGCGCATGGATTATCTCTCACAATCTTTGGTGTCGCGGTCGCTCGAACGACGTCAGCTCTTGGTCGCAGTGGGCGGCAGCAGCGCCTGAAGCACATCGGCGCGGCTGCGCAGGCTGCCTGGGGTTTCGGCGTCGGTGGTGATCTTGTCGATCCACTGCCGGGTCGCCGCCACGTTGTTGGCCCGCCAGGCCGACAGCGCCAGCAGTTCGCGCGCAGTATGACGGAACGCGCCATTGCCGGACGCGACCGGCTCGAGGCGCTGCACCAGATCGTTATAGCTCGCGGTCTCCAGCACCAGGTTGGCGGCGCGGATGCTGGCGAGCTCGCGGAACGGCGCAGCGAGGCTGCGATCGGCCGCGATCTCGTCGTAACGCTTCAAAGCGGCTTGCGCGTCGCGCGTGCCGATCTCGGCAGCAGCGCGCAGCCGCGCAAGAGTGCGATAGCCCGCAGGCGCCGAGGCCGCGATCTTGTCGAACGCAGCTTCTGCCTCAGCATGCTTGTTCTGCTCGGCGAGATCAGCGGCGGCGGCAAACGCCGCGCCGGCTTCAGCCGCCTTCTTGGCCTCGTAATATTCGTAGCCGCGCCAAGCGCCGACTCCGACGACGATCAGGAGCGCCCCGCCGACGATAACGAGCGAGTACTTGTCCCACAGCCTCTTGAGCCGCTCGCGACGCAGCTCCTCGTCGACTTCATTAAATAATTCAGACACTTGGAGATTTTTCCTGTCCCGACAGCGCAGCATCCTGGCGGGTGCTGCCGCTCGCCCATCCCTCGCGGTCGCGCGGGCGATACCCTAGCGTTATGGCGCTGGCAAGGCAAAGCGAGCCGGATCAAGGGGATACCTCGACCGGCGCGCACGCCTTCCGTGACCTCACGCCTTCGATTTCATTCCGTAAACGTGCTCGGGCCCAGGGAAAGCCCGCGAACGGACCTCCTCGGCATAGCCCTTGATCGCCGCTTCGATGCCGGGGCCGAGATCGCCATAGCGCTTGACGAATTTCGGCGGCTTCGGCGACAGGCCGAGCATGTCTTCGAGCACCAGCACCTGACCATCGCAGGCGGCGCTGGCACCAATGCCGATGGTCGGGATCGAAATCATCTCGGTGATCTTGCGGCCGAGCGGCTCGGCGACGGCTTCCACCACGACCGAGAACGCGCCGGCATCGGCAACCGCACGCGCGTCGGCCTCGATCGGTTCCCAGCTGCCCTCCTCGCGGCCCTGCGCCCGGAAAGAGCCCAGCGTGTTGATCGACTGCGGCGTGAGACCGATGTGACCCATCACAGGAATGCCGCGCTCGGTGAGGAACGCGATGGTCTCGGCCATCCGCACGCCGCCTTCGAGCTTCACGGCGCCGCAATGCGTCTCCTTGAGGATGCGTGCGGCAGAGTGAAAGGCCTGCTCCTTCGAGGCTTCATACGAACCGAAAGGCATGTCGACCACGACGAGCGCATGCTGCGAGCCGCGCATCACCGCGTGCCCCTGCAGGATCATCATCTCGAGCGTCACCGGCACGGTGGTCTCGAAGCCGTGCATCACGTTGCCGAGCGAGTCCCCGACCAGAATGGCGTCGCAATAACGATCGACCAGCGAGGCGGTGTGAGCGTGATACGACGTCAGCATCACGATCGGATCGCCGCCCTTGCGCGCGCGGATGTCGGGAGCGGTCTTCCGCCGAATGGTCGATTGAACAGACATGCTTAGGCTCCGAACACGGACACGCCGATAACGTAGGGATGGAAGACGAAGGCGAGCGCCAGATACAGCACGACGCCGGCCACGATGGCGATCACGTCGTTCTTGGCACCGCCGACCGGGATCGGCGGACCACCGGCATCGCTGCGACGCTTCAGCGAGATGCGGTCGTACACCGCCCAGGCCAGCAGCGAGCCGAACAGGATGATCGAGCCGAGATCGCCGTTCGCGATCAGGTGGCCGACCGCCCACAGCTTAACAGCAGTGAGCATGGGATGCTTGACCGCCGCGTAGATGCGACCGCGCGAATACGCCGCAGCCAGCAGGATCGCCATCGGCAGCATCAGCAGCGCGGTGAGATGCTTGGTCCAGTGCGGCGGATACCAGACGTCGATCCAGCCGTGCGCGCGATAGGATCCGAAGCCGTAAGCGATCAGCGCGAGGCCGCTGAGCGCCACCACCGCATAGGCGATCTTATAGACCGCCTCCCCGCCGATCCCGATCAGGCGGCTGCGCAGGTCGCGCTGGGTGGTGACGACATGAGTGCCGATGAACAGCACCAGGCCGACGATCATCAACGCAAGTCCCATCGCGTCACTCCTGTCTCGGCCGGCGCCTGCGGCGGTTTGCGCATCGGCCAATTCCACCTATGGTCCGCGCCGTCGCACGGCCGGCCGCAGCGCGGCGCCGTGCGGGCGAAATCCGGGTATCATTGTTTACGGGACCGATGCAAATGCTGGGACACCTCTTCCGCCGGACCCTGCCGCCGACGCTCGCGATGCTCGGCATTGCGGCTTGCGCAGTCAGCAGCGCGGCCGCTGCGCAGCCGGCGGCGTGGCCGCCGAAGACGGTGCGGATCGTGGTGCCGTTCGCCGCGGGGGCGACACCGGATCTGGTCGGCCGGGTGCTGGCCGATCAGCTTCATACGCAATATCCGGGCTCCACCTTCGTGATCGAAAACAAGCCCGGCGCCTCCGGCAATATCGGCACCGATGCGGTGGCCAAGGCTGCCCCGGATGGCGCCACACTCGGCATCTCGATCCCCGGCCCGCTCGCCATCAACACGCTGCTGTTTCCGAAGTTGCCCTACGATCCCGAACGCGACCTCGCACCGGTGACGCTGCTGACGCGAATGCCGAGCGTGCTCGCCGTGCCCGCGACAGCGGGCATCGGCAGCGTCGACGAGTTTGTCGCCAAGGTGAAAAGCGACAAAGGCGGTTTCGCCTACGCGTCGATCGGCGCCGGCTCGCTGTCGCAGCTGTGCATGGAAGCGATCGCGCAGAAGGCCGGTGCCGCGATGGTGCACATCCCCTACGCCGGCTCACCGAATGCGATGACCGCGCTGACCCGCGGCGACGTCCAGGCCGCGTGCCTACCGGCGATCTCGGTCGCCCCGCAGCACGCGGCGGGGACGGTGAAGATCCTGGCGGTGACCACGCCGGAGCGCTCGCCTTTCCTGCCCAACGTGCCGACGCTGAAGGAGAGCGGCATCGACGTGCAGTCGGACGCCTGGAACGCGCTGATCGCGCCAGCCGGCACGCCACCCGAACTGATCGCAGCGATCCACCGCGCGGTCGAAGCCGCGCTGGCCGATCCGGCGGTCCTCACCAAGCTCAAAACCCAGATGATGATGCCCGAAGCCTCGACGCCCGAGGCGCTGCGCCAGAAGATCGCCGACGAGAAGCGCAGCTGGGCGGGCGTGATCCGCGCTGCGGGCATCAAGGTGCAATAGGATCCGGCGGCGGGCAGCGCACCGCCGCCGTCTCGCTGCCCGAAGGGCTTACTTGTAGTAGCCGACCGCGCAGGTCTGATCGCCGATCTTGGTGACGAAGCTGACCTTCTGCACCGGATCGGTCTGGCCCGGGCGCGGCCACATATAGGCGACTTCCTTGACCTCGCCTTCCTTGGCGGTGGCGTAGATCTCTTCGCCCAGCGGCTTGCCGGTCTTGTCCTTGAGTTCCTTGAGGCTCTTGCCGGTGAGGGTCGGATGCGCGGTGAACAGGCCGTCCGGCCCGCCGCAGAACGGATACAGGTCGCGATCCTTGAAACCGCCCTCGCCCTTGGCAAACTCGGCGAGCGCCTTGGCCTTATCAGCCTTCACCGCGGCAGCGGCCTTGGTGAGCATCGCCTTGGCTTCGTCGGCCGTGCCGAACTCGCCGGCGAACGCGGCCGAGGCAGCAAACATGCTGGCGCCGGCGACGAGACATAATACTGATTTGAGTTTCATCTGGCATCTCCTCCTTTGAAAGCTCCCTTGGTGGAGCATGAGGAGAAGATATCCGCGGTCAGTTGCGGCGGTCAGCGCGACTTAGGGCGAACCATAAGGCGATACCAAGCGCCGCATGCCGTCAGCGGAAGCAAGCGATCCATCAGTGCGAGGAGATCCAGGCGCGGGCTTCGCGCTGGGCAACCGCAATCTCGTCCGCCGACATCAGCTCGGCCAGCTCGCGGCGATACGCGATCGCGTCAGTACGGCCTTTCAGCGCGGCGAGGTTGAACCACTTGTGCGCGGCGATCAGGTCGACCGGCGCGCCGCGGCCCGAGGCGAATAGCACACCGAGATCGAACAACGCATCGGGGTTCTCCCCGGCTTCGATCGGCATCGCAGTTTCGATATTCAGATGTCCCTGCAGCATCTTTGATCTCCATCTTTCGCCGCCGAACCGAGGGCGGCTCCTGTCCTCTGTTTGTCATCCCCACCGCCGTGACCCGGCGTGTTATGGGGCAATGATGGCCGATCAAATTTGAAGAGCAGTTTAAGCGTTGCGCTAAACGATTTCTGAACGCGCCGCGAGGGCCGGCGCCGGGCATTTCAAGAAATGCCTGTGCTGCAATGGCTTTTGGAATCTGGTGAGAGACGGTTTACCCTCCGGTTTGGCGAACCGATAACCATCGCCACAACCGCCTGGGGAAACGACGGGGCCGACCGCGGGCGCAAGATGGCTGCCGCAGGCTGATCGAACTCGGCGATGTGGAGGAATGGAACTGGATCAGCCGGACCGTGCCGGCGCGGGGCGATAGGCCCCACAAACAACGAGGGCGTCGGCGAACACGTCAGGTTCAGATCTCACACGCGGCTCGCCGCCCATGAAACTGCGGACCTGGTGTCCGCACCGTTCGAAGAAAAACCGTTTCTTCTACCGGGCTCTTCGGCGGCTGGTGATCCCTGCCGCTGTCGGATCCGGTCGTCTGACCTGATGTCTCGCCGACACCCTCTCGTCGACTAGGCCCTGGCTCGTGTCGCGGTGCGAAGAGCCTGTCCAGTGACGCGGCCGGCAGTGACGCTGCCGGCACCCGCTCGAAAGCGAGCTTACTTCTTCTTGGCGGCCTTCTTGGCGACCTTCTTGGTGGTCTTCTTCGCGGTCTTCTTCACCGCGCTCTTCGCGGTCTTCGCCTTCTTCGGCGCCGCTTTCTTGGTCGCCGCCTTCTTCGCTGCTTTCTTGGCCATGTTGCCCTCCGATAAGTGAGATGGCTTGATTGCTGCTGCGTGCACTCGGGAATCGAGATGCACTAATTCCCGAATACACCAACGCTTTGAAAAAAACAGTGTCCCGCTTAAGGAAGAGTTGATGGGAGTTGTCCCTCGCGCACAGGCGGTCTTGGCGAACGAGGCGTCGGAAGATCGATCGCGCGAACCGAGTTATGCGCGAAAAACCTGCATCGACACTTGTCAAGATCGCGGGAAACGCCTGTGCCGCAGCGATTTCATCAACTCACAAATCGAGCTAACTAACTACTTTGCAAAACCGGACCGAGTGCCGAGTCGGTCGCGCAAGGCCATCCGCAGACTCTGAGTCGCAATCTTTGGCAATGAAAAAATTTTCAGGCGCAATGCCACACCGGAGCGTCCAAACGCTCCGGCACAGGGGTTTTCTGCACGAGAAGATGCGGCTGATTCGCGAGCGCCGCGGCCATCGCGGGCGCACGATGCGTCGTCGCGGCGGCTCGCACGCGACGACCAAGGTCGTGCGTCAGAGGCCGAGCTTGCGCTTCAGCAGATCGTTGACCGCCTGCGGATTGGCCTTGCCGCCGGAGGATTTCATCACCTGACCGACGAACCAGCCGAGCATCGCCGGCTTGGCGACGACTTGTGCCACCTTATCTGGATTAGCGGCGACAATGTCGTCGACCACTTTCTCGATCTCCGACAGATCGGTGACTTGCTTCATGCCGCGCTGTTCCACCAGCGTGCGCGGATCACCGCCTTCGGTCCAGACGATCTCGAACAGCTCCTTGGCAATCTTGCCCGAGATCGTGCCCTCGCCGATCAGCTCGACGATGGCGGCGAGCTGTGCCGCCGACACCGGCGAAGCATCGATCGACTGGCCGTCCTTGTTGAGGCGGCCGAACAGCTCGTTGATGACCCAGTTGGCGGCGAGCTTGCCGTCGCGACCCTGGTCCTTCAGCTGCGCGAGCACCGCCTCGTAGAACTCGGCGCTCTCGCGCTCGCTGACCAGCACGCCTGCGTCTTCGACCGACAGGCCGAAGTCGTGGACGAACCGCTCCTTCTTGGCGTCGGGCAATTCCGGCAAGCCGGCCTTCAGGTCGTCGACATAAGCCTGGGTGAATTCCAGCGGCAGCAGATCCGGATCGGGGAAGTAGCGATAGTCGTGCGCCTCTTCCTTCGACCGCATCGACCGGGTCTCGCCCTTGTTGGCGTCGAACAGCCGGGTCTCCTGGTCGATCGTTCCACCGTCTTCGAGAATGCCGATCTGGCGGCGCGCTTCGTATTCGATCGCCTGACCGATGAAGCGGATCGAGTTGACGTTCTTGATCTCGCAGCGAGTGCCGTAAGGCTCGCCGGGACGGCGCACCGAGACGTTGACGTCGGCGCGCAGGCTGCCCTTCTCCATGTCGCCGTCGCAGGTGCCGAGATAGCGCATGATCGTGCGCAGCTTCGACACGTAAGCCTTGGCCTGTTCGGACGAGCGGAGGTCCGGCTTGGAGACGATCTCCATCAGCGCGACGCCGGAGCGGTTGAGGTCGACGAATGTCGAAGTCGGATGCTGGTCGTGCAGCAGCTTTCCGGCGTCCTGTTCGAGATGCAGCCGCTCGATGCCGACGGTGATGCTGTCGCCGTCCGGCAGGTCGACCACCACTTCGCCCTCACCGACGATCGGCGATTTGTACTGGCTGATCTGGTAGCCCTGCGGCAGGTCCGGGTAGAAATAGTTCTTACGGTCGAACACCGAGCGCAGATGGATCTTGGCGTTCAGCCCCAGCCCGGAGCGGATCGCCTGGCGCACGCACTCCTCGTTGATCACCGGCAGCATGCCGGGCATCGCGGCGTCGACCAGCGACACGTGGGTGTTCTGATCGCCGCCGAACGCGGTGGCCGCGCCGGAGAACAGCTTGGCATTGGAAGAGACCTGGGCATGGATCTCCAGCCCGATCACGACTTCCCAATCGCCGGTGGCGCCCTTGATGAGTTTCGAAGGTTTGACAGGTGCGTTCATAAGCAGGTTTCTACTCCGCTCCGGGCGCGGAGAAAACCCCTGCAACCGGCGCAAGGCGCGCTCCAGCGCCGCCGAATGCCCGGCCTGCGAATGTCCTACAGGCTGGCTGCGAAGGCGCGGAAGACCGGATTCTGTCGCAGCACGTCGCGCCCCGCCGAGATCAGTTCGTCGACCTGCTGCGGCGGCAGCACGAAGCGCGTGGCGATCCGCTCCAAGGACGCAGCCCGCTGCGCCTCGAGCTGATCGAACGCCAGCCGGCCGACGAAGAAGCGCAGGTCGCGGCAGTCCCAGCCGGGTCCGGCACCGTAGCGCGCCCGATCCGCTGCCGACAGGCCGCAGCGCCAGCGCACCAGCTTGTCGCGCCAATCCGAGATCGTGCGATCGAACGCCGTGTAGCTGGCGCCGACGCTGGCATCTATCGTGGTGTCGACGGCGGCCTTGAGCAGCTCGACGCCGCTCGGACCTTCGACGGTGTCGACCCAGTTGCCCGAGATGCCGGTCTTGGCGTCGACCACCAGCATCATCAGCCGCCGCAGCTTGACCGCCTGCTGCGGGGTCAGCGGACCGTACGGCGTCTCCGAGGACTCGCGCGCGATCGTGAGCGCCGAGACGCCGTAATTGTCGACCAGCCCGCCGTCGAGCAGCTTGATGAAGGGGACCGCGCCCTCGCGATAACGCAGCACCGCCTTGGCGTAGGAGCTCAGCATCGGCGAGGAGTTGCCCTCGGCCGTCGCGGCGCGCCGGACCCAGCGCGGCAGCGGTGTGTTACAGGCACCGGGAAACGCCTGGACAACCGCCGGAGCAAACGCGAGCGGCACCGCCGCCGAGGCCGCGACCGCGTTCGACAGCGGATAGGCGTCGAGGTCGCTGCAGATGGCGGAGAACGACGTGCTGGTGAACACGAACGGCACGCGATTGTAGATGTCGGAGGCGTTGATCCACACCGTCGGCCGGTCGCCGGCGCGCAGTTGCGCGAAGGTCGCGCCCTCGAACAGATGCGCGTCGAGCCAACGGGTGAAGCCGACCGAGTCGTTGATGCCGCCGGTGAACGCCTTGCCGATGGTGTTGAGCGACAGCGTGGTCTGGAGCCCCTCTTCCGCATTGCGCAGCAGGAAGCGCTCGCGGAAGTCGCTGAGCGCAGCGCGTCCCTTCAGGCCGAAATAGGCGGCAGTGACCGACCCGCCGGAGACTCCAGAGACGAAGCCGACACGATCGAGCATCGCTGAACGCGCGCCATGCAGCGGCACGCGCTCCATCTCCGACAACACGCCGAACGAGAATGCCGCCGCGCGGGTGCCGCCGCCCGAGAACGACAGGCCAATGATGGCGTCTTCGCTGCGCGTGCCGATGTCGGACGCAACCTTGTCGGCAACCACTCCTTCGAGCGGCACGTTGACCGGCGTGTTGTAAACCGAGGCGCAACCGGCGAGCACGAGGCAGGCGGCGGCTGCGGACAGAAGACGATCTCTCCACGGCTTCATCGAGAGGACACCGGTTGAAGGGGCGGCAACATTGATGCCGCGGACCATCGGCTGCAAAGGTTCAGGTCCACTTAACGCTGCGGAACCAGGGAAGCTGGCGGTCGGCTTGTGGCATAAGCAAGGCGAGGTGCCCGTGTTCGATCAATTCGCAGCGCGCGGGGACGGCGCATCGAAGCCGATGGTGAAGAACGCGCCCTGCCCGCGAATGCTGCGCGCTTCGAAACTGACGTTGCGGGCGTTCTCCTTCAGCGTCTGCAGAATCAGCGCGCCAAGCTTGCGCGGCGACGGCCAGCTCTGCCCGTCGGGAAGGCCGGCGCCATCATCCGACACCATGATCCTGACACGGCCCTGATCGGTCTCGCAGATCACCTTGATCCGTCCGGCGTCGCGGCCGACGAAGGCGTATTTCAGCGCGTTGGTCAGCATCTCGTTGACCAGCAGCCCGGCCGGCATCGCGATGTTGACCGATAGCGGGCAATAGTCGGCATGCACCTCGCAATTGATCTCGCCGGCGGCGTTGGCGCGGATCACCGCGTTGGCGATATCTGAGAGATACTGGCCGAGATCGATCTGCCCGGCGTCGGCGCTCGGGGTCTCGTCCGACAACACACGGTACAGCGCGGTCAGCGCATCGATCCGGCTGGCGAGTCGCGCCAGTGCCACGGTCTCGCCTTCCGCGGCAGAGCGCGCTTCGAGCCGGATCAGGGCGGTAATCAGCTGCAGATTGTTTTTCACCCGATGCTGCAGCTCGCGCATCAGGGTGTCGCGCTCGCGGATCTGACTTTCGAACCGCTCGATCTGCGCCCGCTCGCGGCCGCCGACGTCGACCAGTGCAACAATCCGATAGTTCTCGACGCCGTCGTCGCTTTCGATCACCGCCGCATAGGCCTGGACGATCAGCAACCGCTCCGATGGCGCGGTCTTGCGGAATACACCAAGGAAATCTTCGTCGTCGCGGATCGTGGCGCCGAGCGCGCGGCCAGTGTCATCGTGGTCAGAAAAGTCGTCGAGGCAAGACCAGCCCCTGCCGTCGACATCGGCCTTAGACAGCTCTGTCAGCGCCTCGAACGCCTGATTGATATAGACGATCCGCTGGCCCTCGCCGCAGCCCCGCGACACCGCGATCGCCACCGGCACATTGTCCAGCAGGTGCTTGTAGCGATCGCTCTCGATCGCCGCGGCCAGCTTTGGCGATCCGAGGATCTGATCGACACCTTGCGGTGGACCTTGGACGTCGTCAGCGCTCATGCAACCACCCTGCCCCGGCCGAGAATGGCCAACGGCGCCAGCAAACGCAACGTCTAACGCGCGCGGACGATCGGACTCAGGCCCACCACTTGGCCGGCGTGAACCGTCCGGCTGCCTGCTCAATCACCTCGCCGAGCGAGAACAAGGTGTCCTCGTCGAACGGCCGGCCGATCAGCTGCAGTCCGAGCGGCAGACCTTGGGAGTCGCTTCCCGCCGGGACGGCGATGCCAGGCAGGCCGGCCATGTTCACCGTCACGGTAAAGATGTCGTTCAGATACATCTCGACCGGATCGGCGCCACCCTTCTCGCCGATGCCGAACGCCGCCGAGGGCGTCGCCGGCGTCAGGATCGCGGAGACGCCCTGATCGAAGCATTGCTCGAAGTCGCGCTTGATCAGCGTGCGCACCTTCTGGGCGCGCAGATAGTACGCGTCGTAATAGCCGGCCGACAGCACGTAGGTGCCGATCATGATGCGGCGCTTCACCTCGGCGCCGAAGCCGGCAGCGCGCGTGTTCTCGTACATCTCGATGATGTTGCGGCCGTTGACGCGCGCGCCGTAGCGGACGCCGTCATAACGCGCGAGGTTCGACGAAGCCTCCGCCGGAGCCACGATATAATAGGCCGGCAGCGCGTATTTGGTGTGCGGCAGCGACACCTCGACGAGCTCAGCGCCCGCGGCTTTCAGCCACTCGGCACCCTGGCTCCAGAGCTTCTCAATTTCGGCCGGCATGCCGTCGAGCCGGTACTCTTTCGGGATGCCGATCTTCATGCCCTTCACCGAGCCGCCGACCGCGGCCTCGTAATTGGGCACCGGCCGATCGACCGAGGTGGTGTCCTTCGGATCATGGCCGGCCATCGATCGCAGCAGGATCGCGCTGTCGCGCACCGTGCGGGCGATCGGGCCCGCCTGATCGAGAGAGGATGCGAACGCGACGATGCCCCAGCGCGAGCAGCGGCCATAGGTCGGCTTGATGCCGACCGTGCCGGTGAACGCCGCCGGCTGACGGATCGAGCCGCCGGTGTCGGTCGCGGTGGCGCCGAGGCACAGGCCCGCCGCAACCGCAGCGGCCGAACCGCCGGACGAGCCGCCCGGCACCAGCTTGGCGTCGGAGCCGGCACGGCGCCACGGATTGATCACCGGGCCGAAGCACGAGGTCTCGTTCGACGAGCCCATCGCGAACTCGTCGTTGTTGAGCTTGCCGAGCAGCACCGCGCCGTCGCGCCACAGCTGCGTCGTCACGGTCGACTCGTAGGTCGGCTTGAAGTCTCCGAGGATCTTGGAGCACGCGGTGGTGCGCTCGCCCTTGGTGGCGAACAGGTCTTTGATGCCGAGCGGCAGCCCGGCCAGCGGTCCGCCCTCGCCCTTTGCGATCTGCGCGTCCGCGGCCTTCGCCATCTGGCGCGCCTGTTCCGGCGTCTCCAGCACATAGGCGTTGAGCACGCGCGCGGCTTCGATCGCGGCGAGGTGGGCGTCGGTCAGTTCGACCGCGGTGAAGGACTTGTTTGCGAGGCCATCGCGGGCCTCGGCCAGCGTCAGCGAAGTCAGGTCGGTCATGGTTCAGGGCACGCCTGGATAAAAGCCGGCGACAGGCCGGTCACGGGCGCCGCGGATCGTGCGGCTCTGTTGCAGCGCTGGCTAGCACAGCGCCTCCGGGAAATGAAGCGATTGCCCCCGGAATCGGTCTTTCGAGCGTGATAAGATGTGCCCCAGCTATCGTGGAGGCCGCGCCATGCCATGGGAAAATCCGCCGGGAAAACGCTATTTCGGCAAGCCAGTCACTGACGATCCCGACGATGCGCCGGAACTACTGGAGGACTTTTTCGAGGACGCTGTTTACCGTGTCAGCGGCAGGACCGTCTCCCGCGAGGAGTTTGCGGCCTTGGTCCAGGAAAGGACCAAGGCCATCGGCAAGCCTGACAAGTCTTAGTTGAGCCTACTTATTGACCGGGCTGCAGAAGAACGGCGACAGCGTCTTGTCGTTATCGGGCGCGTCGCGGCGGGCCTTGTCGGCGGCCTGCAACTGGTCGAGCACCGCATCCATCGCCTTATCGGCGTCGACGACCTTGCCCTGCCGCCCCATCGCGTCGAGGTAGTCCATATAGGCCTGATAGGCCTTCTCGTCGTCGCACAGCAGGCACATCGGCGCGTCCTTTATTCGACCACCTTCGGCACCAGGAAGAAGTGATCCTCGGTCGATGGGGCATTCGCCACCACCTGATCGGCGATTTCGCCGTCGTTGACCACGTCGGCGCGCTTCTTCATCTGCATCGGCGTCACCGAGGTCATCGGCTCGACGCCATCGACGTCGACCTCCGAGAGCTGCTCGACGAAGGCCAGCATCGCATTGAGCTCGCCCTGCAGATGCGGCACCTCGTCGTCGGTCACGGCGATCCGCGCCAGATGCGCGATGCGGCGGACAGTGGAGGCGTCAACCGACATAATATAGGGCCTTTCTGCGAGATATCGACCTGCGCCGTATAGCAGAGCCGGGTTTCGCGTCGCAACCTCGGTGGCCGACCGCCCTGCCTCAGCCGGCGAGCTGGCTGAGGCGCGCCAAGGCCGCGCCGGCCAGCGCCCGGGTGAGTTCGGCCGCCGGCATGTCGCGGCCGAGCCGCACCGCCTGCCCCGCCCAGAGATTGGTGAAGTCGGTTTTGCCGTGCTGCTCCGCGGCCGCCTTCAGCGGTCCCAGGGCCGAGGCCGCGTGCGGGAACGCCGGCGCGTCCGGCGACACCGGTCCGACCTCGCGCATCAGACGATTGGCGACGCCGCGCGCCGGCCGGCCGGTCATCACATTGGTGATCACGGTTGCTTCGTCGGTGCCCTGCGCGAGCTGCACCCGCACCAGCGCGCTGGTCCGGGATTCCGGGCAGCGCAGATACGCGGTACCGATCTGCACGCCGGCGGCGCCGAGCGCGAACGCCGCTGCGATGCCTCGGCCGTCCGCGATCCCGCCCGCCGCAATCACCGGCACCCGCACCGCATCGACCACCTGCGGCAGCAGCGCGAACAATCCCGGCTGCTGCGCAATGTCGTCGGTCATGAACATGCCGCGGTGGCCGCCGGCCTCCGCGCCCTGCACGATCACCGCATCGACGCCGTGCTCTTCCAGCCAGATCGCCTCGCGCACGATCGTCGCGGATGCGATCACTTTGGCGCCGGCCGCCTTGACGCGGTCGAGCAGCGCGGCCTCAGGAAGACCGAAATGAAAGCTGACGACTTCGGGCTTCAGCTCCTCAACCAGCGCGCACATCGCCGCATCGAACGGCGCTCGGCTCGCCGCGGGCGCCGGCATCGCCGGGTCGAGCCCGAGTTCGGTGAAGTAAGGCGTCAACCGCTTGCGCCAGATCTGTTCGCGCGCCACATCCGGCGTCACCGCCTGATGGCAGAAGAAGTTCAGATTGATCGGCGCTGAAATCTGCTGCCGAAATATCCCGACCTGCTCGCGCGCTTTGTCCGGCGACAGCATCGCGCACGGCAGCGAGGCCAGCGCCCCGCCGCGCGCCGCGGCAATAGCGAGTTCCGCATCCATCGCGCCCGCCATCGGGGCGAGCAGAATCGGACATTCGATAGCGAACAGGTCGAGGAGACGGCGATCCGGCCACATGATCAGGCTCTCGCGATTGTAGGGGAAAGCGGCGCAGCCTCGTTGCCCGCCGCGGACAGTTTTACACACCGCCTTGTGGCTCGGCTATGGCGCCTCGAGCCCCTCACGACGAACCAATGGATGTTTTGGCAAGTCGACCGCGCGTGCTATGCGGGCGTCATGCCTGCCCTGATCCTTCCTCTGATCGAAGCCGCCGCGCATTGGCCGGCGCGCGGTGCCCTGCTTGGCCTCGACCTCGGCACCAAGACGATCGGCGTCGCCGCGTCCGACCCGGACCGCAAGCTCGCCACCGGCGTCGAGACCATCGCCCGCAAGGCGTTCACCGCCGATGCGGCCCGGCTGCTGGCGCTGGCCGCCGAACGCACCGCCTGCGGCTTCGTGCTCGGCCTGCCGCTCAACATGGACGGCAGCGAAGGCCCGCGCGCGCAGTCGACCCGCGCCTTCGCCCGCAATCTCTCCCGGCTCACCGAGCTACCGATCGGGCTCTGGGACGAACGGCTGTCGACCGCCGCGGTCGAGCGCGAGCTGATCGCCAACGACGTCAGCCGGGCGAAACGGGCCAAGGTGATTGACGAGCACGCGGCGATCTTCATCCTGCAGGGCGCGCTCGACCGGCTCGCGGCGCTCCGCCGAGCCGAGTGAGCCAACAACAGGACTGATCCGATGAATTGCGTGTGCGGCTCGGGCAAGACTTACGACGACTGCTGCGGCCCCCTGCTCGCCCGCACCCGGCCTGCAGCCTCACCGGAAGCGCTGATGCGGTCGCGCTACGCGGCGTATGCGCTGAAGGACTTCGACTACATTGTCGAGACCACCGATCCGGAGCGGCGTGACCTGTTCGATCACGACGTCAACCGCGCCTGGATGGAGGAGTCCGACTTCCTCGAACTACGGGTACTCGGCAGCAGCGAGAAAGGCAGCCGTGGCACCGTCGAGTTCATCGCCCGCTTCCGCCGCCGCGGCGGCCCCGAGCAGAGCCATCATGAGCGCTCGCAATTCCGCAAAGCGCGCGGTCGCTGGTACTTCTCGGAAGGCGAAGCGGTCGACTGATCACTTGCGCTCCCGTCATTGCGAGGAGCGAAGCGACGAAGCGATCCAGAAACTCAGTGCACCACACCTCTGGATTGCTTCGCTCGCCATGACGGAGTTAGCGCTTCCGTAAAAGCACCGGCTGGCTCACATCTCCGGCAGCACGCGCCCCAACAGGCCCTTCGCAATCTCGGTCGGAATATCGGAAGCGCCGTAGAGCGTTGCCGGCTCGGGCACCAAGCGGGTGCGGGCGAAAAGTTCGGCGTGCGGCGGGTGGATTTCGTTCAGCGCCGCGGCAGCAGCGAGCTTGGCCAGCATCTCGACCGCAAGCCTCGCGGTGCGCTCGTTGTCGACCTGCAGCAGCGCACGTGCGATCAGACCTGCCGCCGCCGGTCCGCCGGTGAGCGCCGAGGTATCCTGGATCAGCGCCTGCAACACCTCGGTGCCGGCATCGCTCTCGCGCGACATCGCCCGCAGCACGTCGAGGCACATCACATTGCCCGAGCCTTCCCAGATCGCATTGACCGGCGCCTCGCGATAGTGTCGCGCCAGGATGCCGTCCTCGACGTAGCCATTGCCGCCGAGACATTCCATCGCTTCGTACACAAATGGCGGCGCTGACTTGCAGATCCAGTATTTCACCGCCGGCGTCAGCAGCCGCATATAGGCTGCTTCGAGCGGATCGTTCGGCGCTTCGTCGAAAGCGCGGCACAGCCGCATCACTAGCGCCACCGAGGCCTCGACCTGCAGCGCCATGTCGGCGAGCACCGACACCATCAGCGAATGGTCGGCGAGCCGCTTCTGAAACACGGTGCGATGCCGGGTGTGATACAGCGCATGAACGAGCGACGACCGCATCAGGCCGGCAGACGCGATCGCGCAATCCTGCCGGGTGAGCTGCACCATCTGGATGATGGTGCGAATACCACGGCCGAGTTCGCCGACCGGCAGCGCATAGGCACCGGTGAACTCGACTTCGGACGAGGCATTGGAGCGGTTGCCGAGCTTGTCCTTGAGCCGCTGGAAACGGATCTCGTTGACCGAGCCGTCGGGCTGGAAGCGCGGCATGAAGAAGCAGCTCAGTCCCTCGTCGGTTTGCGCCAGCACCAGGAAGGCGTCGCACATCGGCGCCGACATGAACCATTTGTGGCCGACGATGCGGTAGGCGTCGCCGTCGCGGAACGCGCGCGTCGCGTTGGTGCGCACATCGGTGCCGCCCTGCTTCTCGGTCATTCCCATGCCGATGCTCATGCCGCGCTTCGCTGACCATGGCGCGAAGCTCGGATCGTACTGACGGGTGCCGAGCACCGGCATCACCTGCGCCAGCAGGTCCGGCTGCGAGCCAAGCGCCGCCACTGATGCGCGAGTCATCGTCACAGGGCAGAGGTGACCGGTCTCGACCTGAGCGGCCATGTAGAACTTCGCGGCACGCACCACTTCCGAAGCATTGCCGGCGGGCTTGCCGTGCGCGTCCCAGGTGGAGTTGTGCAGGCCGGCCTTGAAGCTCTCCGCCATCAGCTCGTGATACGACGGATGGAATTCGACCTGATCGCGGCGCATGCCCTTGGCGTCGAAGGTCTTCAGCTTCGGGGTGTATTCGTTGGCGAGGCGGCCACGTTCGGCCATCTCGGTGGTGCCCCACGCCTTGCCGAAGGCTTCGAGCTCGACATGAGCGTTGGCGCCCTGATTGAAGGTGATCGCCTCGAGCAGCGGCCGGTCGGCGCCGAGCAGGTCAATGTCCGGAAGCGGCGGCGACTGGTTGAACACCTCGTGGGTGGCGAAGGAAGGCTGCGTCATGGCGGTTCCAGCGAGGGGGTAAGGATTCGCGCGCATGTTACGCAGAAAACCGCCGCGATGACATGGCGGATCGCCGCGCCCTCACTTCATCCGTTCACGCGCCGCCTTGAAGCCGGTGACGAACCGCGCCAGCGTGTGCGAGGTAGCGCCACGCGGCAGCATCACTTCGATCAGTGAGAACACCCCGCGCCGCTCGACCGCGCGCTGCAGCGCCGCGGCGAGTTCGGCGCGCGTCGTCACCCGCTCGCCGAAGCCGCCGATCGAATGCGCGATGTCGGCAAAGTGCCAGTCGTCCAGATCGTTGAACTTGGATTCCGGCTGGAACACCCGCAGCATTTCCCAGCTGCAATTGTTGAACAGCACCACGATCGGATCGAGCCCGTAACGCTTGCAGTTGCCGAGCTCCCAGCCGGTCATCTGGAACGCACCGTCGCCCACCAGCACCAGCGGCCGCAGGCCGGTCGCGGCGACGCCGACGCCGGCGGGCACGCCGAACCCCATGCCCGCGTAGTATCCCGGGGCCGCCAGCGCAGTGTTGTCGATCTCCATCGCGGTGAACAGGCAATCGCCGATATCGGCGGTCATCGGCATCTTGCCGTGGCGGTCGAACAGATCGTTGATCGCGGTGGCGATATCCGACGGTGCGATCGGCGACGCGTCGAGCGTCAGCCCACGCGGATAGGCCATCCCCTTCCCGACATTGCGCGGCCGCGGTGGATGCTGCGAGGCGTGGGCATCGAGACCGGCGATCAGGTCAGCCAGCGGCAGGTCGCGATAGACGTGGTGACCGATCTGCACCTCGCGCCCAGTCGCCAGCACGGTGCGGCGCGGATCGGTCATGTTCGAAGACAGCGCGAAGTTGGTATCGGACAGGATGACACCGAACATCAGCACCAGGTCGGCGCCCTCGACCAGCGCCGACAGGTCCGGATCACCGGCGGCGCCGAGATAGGTGCCGGCCACTACGTCGTCGTCGCCTTCGAGCAGGCCGCGGCCCATGAACGTCGTCACCACCGGCAGGCCCAGCTTGCGGGCCAGCGCGGCGACCTGCTGCTCGACGCCGTAGCGGCGGATTTCGACGTCCACCACCATCACCGGCGACTTTGCCCTGGCGATCCGATCCAGGATTTCTTCGGCACACTCGTCCCGCGCGCCGATATCGGCCTCGCGCCGCGGCAGCTTCGGCACCGGGTCGACCTTGGCGTCGACCATGTCGCGGGGAAATTCGATGTACACCGGCAGCGACAATTCGAGCGCGCTCCGCAGCACCCGCGCGATCTCGGCGGGCGCGGTCGCCGGATCGCTCAGCACGGCCTGATCGCAAGTGACTTCCTTGAATACCGCAAGTTGGGAATCGACGGTGCGGACCTGATGATGCAGCAGATAGCCGCTGGTGCGCTCTCGCGCGCCCGGCGCGCCGGCGATCACCACCACCGGCGAGCGCTCCGCATAGGCGCCGGCGATCGAGTTGACGAGGTTGAACGCGCCGGCCCCGTAGGTCACCACCGCGACGCCGATGCTGCCGCGATAGCGCGACGCCGCATCGGCCGCGAAGCCGACCGCCGGCTCGTGGCTCATGGTGAAATAAGGCAGCGTGCCGCTCTCCTCGATCACCTTGAAAAACGGCAGCACGAAATCGCCGGGGATGCCGAAGATCTCCCGAGCACCGTGATCCTTGAGAGCGTCGAGCAGCGCGGTCGCAAGTGTCGGCATGAGAGCTCCTGGCTGGGCAAGAAGGGCCGGACCGCTTTACCAGAGCTTCCGACTTTCGACCAACCGCACGCCAGTGTGACACGCTGCAGCGCCGAAATGCCGGCTGTTCCACAACGCCGGGGGATTATTCCGCGCCACGCCCCGTTGCCGCTTGCCCGGCTTTCCAACTCTCCCTATAGCTCTTGCTTTAATGACCCCCGCCCCAAAATCGACTTTCGTCCTCGGTCACCGGCATCTGCTGGGAATCGAAGGGCTTTCCGCCGCCGACATCTCCGGCCTGCTCGACCTCTCCGAGGAGTATGTCGAGCTCAACCGGCAGGTCGACAAAAAGCGCACCAGTTTGCGCGGCCGCACCCAGGTCAATCTGTTCTTCGAGGCGTCGACCCGGACACAGTCGTCGTTCGAGATCGCCGGCAAACGCCTCGGCGCCGACGTGATGAACATGAGCGTGTCATCATCGTCGATGCGCAAGGGCGAGACCCTGATGGACACCGCGGTGACGCTGAACGCGATGCACCCGGACATCCTGGTGGTCCGGCATCACGCCTCCGGCGCCGTGGAACTGCTCGCCCGCAAGGTCGACGGCTCGGTGATCAACGCCGGCGACGGCGCCCACGAGCATCCGACCCAGGCGCTGCTCGACGCGCTGACGATCCGCCGCAACAAAGGACGGCTCGAAGGGCTGGTGGTGGCGATCTGCGGTGACGTGATGCATTCGCGCGTCGCCCGCTCCAACATTCTGCTGCTGAACACCATGGGCGCCCGCGTCCGCGTCGTCGCTCCCTCCACGCTGCTGCCGGCCGGCATCGAGCGGATGGGCGTCGAGGTGGCGCGCGACATGCGCGAAGGGCTCGACGGCGCCGACATCGTGATGATGCTGCGGCTGCAGCGCGAGCGCATGAACGGCTCGTTCGTGCCCTCCTCGGCCGAGTACTTCAACTATTTCGGGCTCGACCAGAAGAAGCTGTCCTACGCCAAGCCGGACGCGCTGGTGATGCACCCGGGCCCGATGAACCGCGGTGTCGAGATCGACTCGATCGTCGCCGACGGCGCACAGTCGGTGATCCGCGAACAAGTGGAAATGGGCGTGGCGGTGCGAATGGCGGTGCTCGAAGCGCTCGCCCGCAACCTGCCGAACGCCTGATGCCGGAACGGGAAACAACATGCTGATCGACCGCCGCCCGATCCTGCTCGCCAACGCACGCCTGATCGACCCCTCACGCGACTTCGACGGCATCGGCGACGTGCTGATTGCCGACGGCGTGATCCGCGATGCCCGCCGCGGCATCGGTGCTGCCGGCGTCCCTGAAGGCACCGATATCGTCAATTGCGCCGGCATGGTGGTTGCGCCCGGTCTGGTCGATATGCGCGCCTTCGTCGGCGAACCCGGCGCCAGCCACCGCGAGACCTTTGCGTCGGCGAGCCAGGCCGCGGCCGCCGGCGGCATCACCACCATCGTCTGTCAGCCCAACACCAGCCCGGTGATCGACAATTCGGCGACAGTCGACTTCGTGATGCGCCGCGCCCGCGACACCGCGATCGTCAACATCCACCCGATGGCCGCGATCACCAAGGGTCTCGCCGGCGCCGAGATGACCGAGATCGGTCTATTGAAAGCCGCCGGTGCGGTGGCGTTCAGCGACGGCGACCTCAGCGTCACCAACGCCCAGGTGATGCGCCGGGCGCTGACCTACGCCCGCGACTTTGACGCGCTGATCGTGCATCACACCGAGGACCCCGATCTGGTCGGCGAAGGCGTGATGAACGAGGGCGAATTCGCCACCCGGCTCGGCCTCGCCGGCATTCCCAATGCGGCCGAGACGGTGATGCTCGAGCGCGACATTCGCCTGGTGATGCTGACCGGCGGCCGCTACCACGCCGCGTCGCTGACCTGCATCGAATCCTTGGAGATCATGCAGCGCGCCCGTGATCTCGGCCTGTCGGTGTCGGCGTCGGTTTCGATCAACCACGTCGCGCTGAACGAGAACGACATCGGGCCGTATCGCACCTTCCTCAAGCTGGCGCCGCCGCTGCGCACCGAGGCCGACCGCAAGGCGCTGATCGCGGCGATCGCCTCCGGGCTGATCGACGTGGTGATGTCGGACCACAATCCACAGGACGTCGAGGTCAAGCGGCTGCCGTTCGCCGAGGCCGCCGCCGGCGCGATCGGGCTGGAGACGATGCTGCCGGCCGGGCTGCGGCTAGTGCACGCCGGCGAACTCGACTTCTTGAGCCTGATCCGCGCGATGTCGACCCGTCCGGCCGAACTGCTCGGCCTACCCGGCGGCACGCTGCGGTCCGGCGCGCCGGCCGACCTGATCGTGATCGATCCGGACGTGCCATGGCTGGTCGATCCGGACGAACTGAAATCGAAGTGCAAGAATACCCCGTTCGACGAAGCGCGGTTCTCCGGCCGGGTGATCCGCACCATCGTTGGCGGCCGGACGGTGTACGAGCACGTCGGCCCGCATTGATGTTCTGCGGATTGAATGAAATCATTTCTCTTCGTCATTGCGAGCGAAGCGAAGCAACCCAGAGTCACACATGCAGACTGGATTGCTTCGTCGGCTTCGCCTCTTCGCAATGACGAGCGCGACCCGTTGAGGAGACGACCACGATGATGATCGGGATCTACATCGCCGCGCTGGTGATTGGTTATCTGTTCGGCTCGATCCCGTTCGGCCTGATCCTCACCAAGATCGCCGGCACCCAGGATCTGCGCTCGATCGGCTCGGGCAATATCGGCGCCACCAACGTGCTGCGGACCGGCCGCAAAGGCCTCGCCGCCGCCACCCTGCTGCTCGATGCGCTGAAGGGCACCGCCGCGGTGATCGTCGCCGCCTATCTCGCCTCCGGGACGGATGCGATCGCCGCCAACGCCGCGATGCTGGCGGCACTCGGCGCCTTCCTCGGCCATCTGTTTCCGGTATGGCTGAAGTTCAAAGGCGGCAAGGGCGTCGCCGTTTATATCGGCGTGCTGATCGGACTGTTCTGGCCTGCTGCGGTGGTGTTCTGCATCATGTGGCTGGCGACGGCCTTCACCTCCCGCTACTCGTCATTGTCGGCGCTGGTGGCGAGCTTCGTCACCCCGATCTTCCTGTGGTGGTTCGGCCACGACTCCCTCGCCTCGCTATTTGCCGTGCTGACGCTGCTGCTGTTCTGGATGCACCGCGAGAACATCAAGCGACTGCAGGCCGGGACGGAAAGCAAGATCGGGCAGAAGAAGTAAGCGCGACTGTCATTGCAGGGGATCTGATCGCGCTCAGTCCACACTGCACGATCGTACCGCCGCGACCTCTCGCCCTGGTCGATCTTGTTTACACGCAAAAGTTGCGCAAAACTCCCGTTCGCGGGGGTGGATGTGGGCGAGCGCAGCAGTGATCAGGGGACGACCGTCCTCACCGAAGCGCAGCGGATCGATTGGCTGCGGCTGATCCGGGCCGAGAACGTCGGCCCTCGCACCTTCCGGTCGCTGATCAATCATTTCGGCTCGGCGCGTGCAGCGCTGGAGCGACTGCCGGAGCTGGCGCGGCGCGGGGGCGCCGCCCGGGCGGGGCGGATTCCCTCCGAAGACGAGGCTCGGCGCGAGATCGAAGCCGGACGACGGATCGGCGTCGAACTGGTAGCTCCGGGCGAGACCGGCTATCCAACCCGCCTCGCCACGATCGACGACGCGCCCCCGCTGCTCGGCGTCCATGCCCTGCCCGAAGCGCTGGCCGTGATGGCGCGGCCGATGATCGCAATCGTCGGCTCACGCAATGCCTCAGGCGCCGGCTTGAAATTCGCCGGTCAGCTGGCCGCCGACCTCGGGGCCGCCGGTTTCGTGGTGATCTCCGGCCTCGCCCGCGGCATCGACCAGGCGGCGCATCGTGCGAGCCTCGCCAGTGGTACCGTCGCGGTACTGGCGGGCGGCCATGACAAGATCTATCCGGCCGAGCACGAGGATCTGCTGCTGGACATCATCCAAGCGCGCGGCGCGGCGATCTCGGAAATGCCGCTCGGCCACGTCCCCCGCGGCAAGGACTTTCCCCGCCGCAACCGGCTGATTTCTGGAGCCTCGGTCGGGGTCGCCGTGATCGAAGCCGCCTATCGCTCCGGCTCATTGATCACCGCCCGCCGCGCCGCCGATCAGGGCCGCGAGGTGTTCGCCGTGCCCGGCTCGCCGCTCGATCCGCGCGCCGCCGGGACCAACGACCTGATCAAGCAGGGCGCGACCCTGATCACCTCGGCGTCGGACATCGTGGAGGCGGTCGCCTCCATCCTGGAGCGGCCGATCGAGCTGCCCGGCCGGGAGCCCGAGCACGCACCACCCGAAGGCGAGCCCGATACTGGCGATCGCACCCGGATCCTGGCTCTGCTGGGGCCGAGTCCCGTCGGGATCGACGACCTGATCCGCCTCTCCGGCATCTCGCCCGCCATGGTGCGCACCATTCTGCTGGAGCTCGAACTCGCCGGCCGCCTCGAGCGCCATGGCGGCTCGCTGGTGTCGCTGAGCTGAACCGGCCTGGGCTGTATGCTGCCGGCTTGACGCTGCGGCAGGCGGTTTGGCATCTGGCGGAGCTTCGCCCCGCCCGGAATCACCTGCCAATGCTGTTCTACGAACCGCTTTTTCTGACAGTCTTTCCGGCGGTCTATGCGCTGTATCTGGCGGTCACCAACAAGATCGCGCGCAAATGGGTGCTGCTGGTCGCAAGCCTGCTGTTCTATAGCTGGGGCGAGCCGCTGTTCGTCCCGGTGCTGCTGGTGTCGGCGCTGATCGACTACGCATTGACCGCGCGGCTGCATCACTCCAGCTCGGAGCGCGAACGCCGGCTGCTGCTGACAATCGGCGTCGCCGGCAATCTCGCCGTCCTGGTGTTCTACAAATACACCGACTTTCTGATCGCCAATTTCGACGCTGTGCTGCAACCGGCTTTTGGCTGGCGCATTCAGCTGCTCGGTATCGCGCTGCCGATCGGCGTGTCTTTCGTGGTGTTCGAAAAGATCACCTATCTGGTCGACACCTATCGCGGCGTGTCACCGCCGGCGCGACGTTTCGCCGACTACTGCCTGTTCGTCCTGTACTTCCCCAAACTGCTCGCCGGGCCGATCCTGAAATATCACGAGATGGCCGCGCAGATCGCCGCGCCGCCATCGCCGCGCTGGCGCGACGCACGCGACGGGCTGGTGCGGTTCTGCATGGGGCTGGCCAAGAAACAGCTGATCGCTGAACCGATGGGCGGCTGCGCCGATCAGATCTTCGGTGCCGATCCGACGACGCTGTCGGCTCCGATCGCATGGCTCGGCCTGCTCGCCTTCACGCTGCAGATCTTCTTCGATTTCGCCGGCTATTCCGACATGGCGATCGGGCTGTCGCGGATGTTCGGCCTGTCGCTGCGCGAGAACTTTAAAGCTCCCTATATCGCCCAATCGATCACTGAATTCTGGCGGCGCTGGCATATCTCGCTGACCACGTGGATCCGCGACTATCTCTACGTGCCGCTCGGCGGTAACCGCCACGGCGCGCTGCGGACCTACGTCAATCTGTGGATCTGCTTTCTGCTGTCCGGGCTTTGGCACGGCGCGAGCTGGAACTTCGTCCTCTGGGGTGCCTGGAACGGGCTGTTTCTGACTCTCGACCGCATCTTCCTGAGCCGTGCGATGCAGCGGATCGGCCCGGTGCTGGCGACACTGACAACCTTCCTGCTCGTGATGATCGGCTGGTCGATCTTCCGGTCCCCCTCGCTGTCACATCTCGGCCCGTTCTTCGCCGCGCTCGCCGGCGCCTATCATCAGACGGCGCCGATCACCCTGGCGCCGGAGGTGCCGTGGGCGGCGGCAGCCGGGCTGATCGTATCATTCACACCGGGCCTGCCCGGCTATCGCCATCTGCAGGTCGCGTATTATTCGCTGTGGTCCGTGCGCTGGCTGGCGCAGGCCGCGATCATCGTGCTGGCGGTGGTGGGGATCGCACGGGCGCTCGCCGTGCCGTTCAAGCCATTCATCTATTTCCGGTTCTAAAGCGATGGCGATCAACAAGCACATCGCACGAACCGTCTGGGCGCTGATCTTCACCGTGCTGTTGGCGCTGCCGGTCGTGACGGCGTGGAATCTGATCGCCGCACCGATGAACCCGCGCCTGCTTGCGATCATCGGCAAGAGGCTTGGTGGCGTCACCGCCAAAGACCCGCTCGACTGGTCGTGGAAGGCGGTCGGCGACGGCACATTGCAGAAGGCGCTGGCGCTCCGGGTGGCCGAGGCCAATCCGCTGCGGCCGTGGTTGATCCGGAGCTACAACCAACTCCGCGCCTCTCTGTTCGACGAATTGACCGCGCAGGGACTGGTGCGCGGCAAGGATCGGCAGCTGCTCGAGACCTTCTACCTCGACGACTACTGCCAGCGGACCGTCGGCATGGCCGATGAACGCGCCCGCGACAGGATCCCGCTCCTGAAGGACATTCAGGATTTCTACCGCTCGCGTGGCGGCGTGTTCCTGTTCGTCGTCACCCCGTCGAAGCTCGGTTACATGCCGGAAGCCTTCACAGGCACCCGCCCCTGCCCCAGCACCGAGGCGGCCCGCAACGAACTGCGGCCGAGGTACGTCGAGCTGCTCCGTCAGGCGGGCATCGAGGCCTTCGACGCCGCCGCGCTGGTCTATGCGCAGCGGCATGTCCAGGCCATGCCGCTGTTTCCCCGCGATGGCGCGCATTGGAATGATCTCGGGCTCGCGATCGCCAGCGTTGCGATACTGAACCGGCTGAACCAGGTCGCCGGCCGCACCGTCGCAGCGCCTCTGAACTATTCGATGACGATCGACGACCAGGCTACCGAACGGGACATCGACCTGATCGGCTTCCAGAACCAGCTGCTCGATCCGCCCCCGATCCGCACGCCCCACGTGCAGTACCACTCGGAGACCAACTGCAGCACATTCCCCGGCCGCGATGCGAACGCCGCCATCGTCGGCGGGTCGTTCATTCGGATGACCGCCGAGGTCCTGATCCGCGACGCCTGCATGGCCCGGCTCGACTCCTATTTCTATCTGAAGCTTGAGCGGGAGGGCGGTACCCCGTTCCGAACGCTCGACCGCGACCTCGGTCCGGCCCAGCTCGCCCGGTTGCGCGACACCCAAATTCTCATCCTGGAAGAGAACGAGTCGTTCCTGGGCAAATCCGCCCACGTCCGCGCGCTGCACGAAATCCTGATGCAGCGCTGAGTTGGGGCGCCCGGCTCCAAAAAAGCCAACGGCCCGAAGCGGTGAGCTTCGAGCCATTGTCCAGGAGCGGACGTACATCCGGCCCGCCCCGACAGTTCGAATCGTGAACTGGTTCGGTTAATTAGACGTAAACTGCAACCGCCTCGTGACAGCGTCGGCAATCGGAGCCGCTGGAAGCCCCGGCGCCAGCTCATCTAAGACATCAAACAAGACCGAAAAATCCCGCGTAATGAATAGGATCGGTAGACCTGTTCATTCGGCGCTGGAATTGCGCCGGCGGCGCACGATCTCCCGGGCCTCCATCCGCGCCATATCGAGCAGGTAACAGAGCATATCGAGCCGGTGGGCTTGGGCGACTTTAATCAGTTGGCCGGTCGCTTCCGACAGGTATTGGGCTGCTTCGACGGGTCCACCGTCTCCGGGGCGAACGTAACGGGGAGGTCTCTGGCTGTCGGACGGCGGCGGCATCGGGCACCATTCCTCGACGGAATCGATCCACTCCAAATTGGATGGATCAATAACGATATACACGTATAAGTTGTGCATCCCTAGGTTTATGTTTTATGAATTTCAGGCCAGAGTAGCCGGAATATGTGGCCGCCTGCCCGAGCAGCGATTTGACAGCGCCCCTATCACCACCCATGTTCCGGGCAATCTGGCCGGCGCGAGTCTCGCAGACCGGCCTTTTTCTCTTCATCTGATGCTTGGAATGCGATGAACCTCGTCATTGTCGAGTCGCCCGCGAAGGCCAAGACGATCAACAAATATCTCGGCTCGTCCTACGAGGTTCTGGCCTCGTTCGGGCACGTGCGCGACTTGCCGGCGAAGAACGGATCGGTCGACCCGGACGCCGACTTCCAGATGATCTGGGAAGTCGATCCGAAAGCCGCGAGCCGGCTCAACGACATCGCCAAAGCTTTGAAGGGTGCCGACAAACTGATCCTCGCCACCGACCCTGATCGCGAGGGCGAGGCGATCTCCTGGCATGTGCTGGAGGTGATGAAGCAGAAGCGTGCGCTGAAAGACCAACAGGTCGAGCGCGTCGTGTTCAACGCCATCACCAAGCAGTCGGTCACCGACGCGATGAAGCACCCGCGCCAGATCGACGGCGCGCTGGTCGACGCCTATATGGCGCGCCGCGCTCTCGACTACCTGGTCGGGTTCACCCTCTCCCCGGTGCTGTGGCGCAAGCTGCCCGGCGCCCGCTCCGCCGGCCGGGTGCAGTCGGTGGCGCTGCGGCTGGTGTGCGACCGCGAGACGGAAATCGAGAAATTCGTCCCCCGCGAGTACTGGTCGCTGGTCGCCACCATGGCGACACCACGCGGCGAGACCTTCGAGGCCCGCCTGGTCGGCGCCGACGGCAAGAAGATCCAGCGCCTCGACATCGGCACCGGTGCCGAGGCGGAAGACTTCAAGAAGGCCATCGAAGCGGCGAACTTCCGCGTCGCCACCGTCGAAGCCAAGCCGGCCCGCCGCTACCCCTACGCCCCCTTCACCACCTCGACGCTGCAGCAGGAGGCCAGCCGTAAGCTCGGCTTCGCGCCGGCGCACACCATGCGGGTGGCGCAGCGGCTGTATGAAGGTGTCGACATCGGCGGCGAGACCGTCGGACTCATTACATATATGCGTACCGACGGCGTGCAGATCGACTCGTCCGCCATCACCCAGGCGCGCAAGGTGATCGCCGAGGATTTCGGCAACGCCTACGTGCCGGAGTCGCCGCGGCAATACACCGCCAAGGCCAAGAACGCGCAGGAAGCCCACGAAGCGATCCGCCCGACCGACCTGTCGCGCAGGCCCTCCGACGTCAGCCGGAACCTCGATTCCGACCAGGCCCGGCTGTACGAGCTGATCTGGATCCGCACCGTCGCCAGCCAGATGGAATCCGCCGAGCTCGAGCGCACCACCGTTGACATCGAGGCGAAGGCCGGGTCGCGGGTGCTGGAGCTGCGCGCCACCGGCCAGGTGGTGAAATTCGACGGCTTCCTCGCCGCCTATCAGGAAGGCCGCGACGACGATTCCGAGGACGAAGACTCCCGCCGCCTCCCCGCCATGAGCGAAAACGAAGCGCTGAAGCGCGAGGCTCTCGCGGTCACGCAGCATTTCACCGAGCCGCCGCCGCGGTTCTCCGAAGCCTCGCTGGTGAAGCGGATGGAAGAGCTCGGCATCGGCCGGCCCTCGACCTACGCCTCGATCCTGCAGGTGCTGAAGGATCGCGGCTACGTCCGGCTGGAAAAGAAGCGGCTGCACGGCGAGGACAAGGGCCGGGTCGTGGTCGCGTTCCTGGAGAGCTTCTTCACCCGCTACGTCGAATACGACTTCACCGCCGGGCTCGAAGAAGACCTCGACCGCATCTCCAATAATGAAGTGTCCTGGAAACAGGTGCTGAGCGACTTCTGGCGCGACTTCATCGGCGCGGTCGACGAGATCAAGGACCTGCGCGTCGCACAGGTGCTCGACGTGCTCGACGAGATGCTCGGCCCGCACATCTATCCGGCGCGCGAGGACGGCGGCGATCCGCGGCAGTGCCCGAGCTGCGGCACCGGCAAGCTCAACCTGAAAGCCGGCAAGTTCGGCGCCTTCGTCGGCTGCTCGAACTATCCGGAATGCCGCTACACCCGGCCGCTCGCCTCCGACAGCGCCGGCGACGCCGACCGCGTGCTCGGCACCGATCCCGACAGCGGTCTCGAAGTCGCAGTGAAGTCCGGCCGGTTCGGCCCCTACATTCAGCTCGGCGAGGCCAAGGACTACGCCGAGGGCGAGAAGCCGAAGCGGGCCGGGATTCCGAAGGGCACCTCGCCGTCCGACGTCGATCTCGAAATGGCGCTGAGGCTACTGGCGTTGCCGCGCGAAGTCGGCAAGCACCCGGAGACCGGGCAGCCGATCAAGGCCGGCATCGGCCGATTCGGCCCCTATGTGCAGCACGAAAAGACCTACGCCAGCCTCGAAGCCGGCGACGACGTGCACACGATTGGTCTCAATCGCGCGGTGACACTGATCGCCGAGAAGGTTGCGAAGGGCCCGAGCAAGGGCCGGTTCGGCTCCGATCCGGGCAAGGCGCTCGGCGATCATCCGAGCCTCGGTGCGGTCGCGGTCAAGAAGGGCCGCTACGGCGCTTACGTCACCGCCGGCGGCGTCAACGCTACGATTCCGAACGACAAGACCGAAGACACCATCACCCTGCCCGAAGCGATCGCGCTGCTGGACGAGCGCGCCGCCAAGGGCGGCGGCAAGGCCAAGAAGGCACCGGCCAAGAAGGCTGCTGCCAAGAAGGCTTCCGCCGACGGTGAGGCCAAGCCGGTGAAGAAGGCCGCCGCCAAGAAGGCCAAGCCGAAGGCCGAAGGTGCCGCCGCCAGCAAGGCGCGCGCACCGGTGGCGGCAAAGACCGCGGCGAAAAAGGCCGCCAAGCCTAAAGACGCGGCCAAGAGCAGCGCCGCCAAGAACGGATAGATGTGAGCAAGCCGCGCGACGCGAAGTTTCCGGACAAGGCCACTCTGCTCGCCTTCATCCGCGCCCACCCCGGCAAAGTCGGGACCCGGGAGATCGCGCGCGAATACGGCCTGAAGAATGCCGATCGCGCCGAACTGAAGCGGATGCTGCGCGAACTCGCCGACGGCGGCAGTATTCGCAAGAGCGGCCGCCGCAAAGTGTCGGAGCCGGCCACGCTGCCGCCGACCCTGCTGGCGGACATCGTCTCGCGCGATGCCGACGGCGAGCTGATCGCCACTCCGTCCGAGTGGGACGAGCAGGACGGCGACGCCCCTAAGATCCTCATTCATACGCCACGCCGGATCAAGCCCGGCACCGCAGCCGGCGTCGGTGATCGCGCGCTGCTGCATGTCGAAGCCGCAGACTCACGCGAGGCCGGCCCCGCTTATGTCGGCCGGGTCATCCGTGTGCTCGAACGCGGCAAGGCGCGTATCCTTGGTATCTTCCGCGCGCTGCCGCAGGGCGGCGGCCGGATGGTGCCAGTCGACAAGAAGCAGGCCGGGCGTGAACTCAACATCGCGGCGCATGATGCCGGAGGGGCCCAGGACGGTGACCTTGTCAGCGTCGATCTGATCAGAACCCGCAGCTTCGGCCTCGCCTCCGGCCGGGTGAAGGAACGGCTCGGCTCGCTCGCCAGCGAAAAGGCGATCAGCCTGATCGCGATCCACACCCACGACATTCCGCAGGATTTCTCCTCGGCCGCAATCAGCGAGTCCGAAGCCGCACAGCCGGCAACGCTATCCGGCCGTGAAGACTGGCGCGAGCTACCGCTGGTGACGATCGATCCGCCGGACGCCAAGGACCACGACGACGCCGTCCATGCCGCGCCTGATCCTGATCCGAACAACAAAGGCGGCGCGATCCTGCACGTCGCGATCGCCGACGTCGCCTACTACGTGCGCCCCGGCTCGGCGCTCGATCGCGACGCGCTGCGCCGCGGCAATTCAGTGTACTTCCCCGACCGCGTCGTGCCGATGCTGCCGGAACGGATCTCCAACGATCTGTGTTCGCTGAAACCAGGTCAGCCCCGCGGCGCCCTCGCCGTCCGCATGGTGATCGACGCGCAAGGGCGCAAGCGCTCGCATTCATTCCACCGCGTGCTGATGCGTTCGGCCGCGAAGCTGAGCTACGCGCAGGCCCAGGCCGCGATCGACGGCAAGCCCGACGACGTCACCGGCCCGCTGCTCGAGACCATCCTGAAGCCGCTGTACGGCGCCTATGCGGTGGTCAAGCGCGGCCGCGACGAGCGCGATCCGCTCGACCTCGATCTACCCGAGCGCAAGATCATTCTGAAGCCGGACGGCACCGTCGACCGTGTGATCGTCCCGGAACGGCTCGATGCGCACCGGCTGATCGAGGAGTTCATGATCCTCGCCAACGTCGCCGCCGCCGAGATGCTGGAGAAGAAGGCGCTGCCGCTGATCTACCGGGTGCACGACGAGCCTAGCGTCGAGAAGGTCCACAACCTCGTCGACTTCCTGAAGACGCTCGATCTGTCGTTCGCCAAAGGCGGCGCGCTGCGGCCGGCGCAGTTCAACCGCATCCTGGCGATGGTCAAAGGCGAAGACTCCGAGCCGCTGGTGAACGAGGTGGTGTTGCGCTCGCAGGCGCAAGCCGAATACAGCTCCGAGAACTACGGCCATTTCGGCCTCAATCTGCGGCGCTACGCGCATTTCACCTCGCCGATCCGCCGCTACGCCGACCTCGTGGTCCACCGCGCACTGATCCGCGCGCTCGATCTCGGCGACGGCGCGCTGCCGTCGAGCGAGACCACCGAGACGCTGGCGGAAGTGGCTGCCCAGATCTCGCTCACCGAGCGGCGCGCGATGAAGGCCGAGCGCGAGACCGTCGACCGGCTGATCGCGCATCATCTTGCCGACCGGATCGGCGCTACGTTCCAGGGCCGCGTCTCGGGCGTCACCAAGGCCGGCCTGTTCGTCAAGCTGAGCGACACCGGCGCCGATGGACTGATCCCGATCCGTTCGCTGGGCGACGAATATTACAACTACGACGAAACCCGCCACGCGCTCATCGGCTCGCGCAGCGGGGCCATGCACCGGCTGGGGGATGTCGTCGACGTCAAGCTGGTGGAAGCTGCACCCGTCGCCGGCGCGCTTCGGTTCGAACTGATCGGCAACGCCAACGTTGAATTCACGCACCGCAAGACTGCACGCAAGACCAAGGGGACGAGCAAGACCAAGCTGAAAACCGAGAGCGGCAAGTCGGCGCGCGCCAAGCCCGGACGGGCGAAGGCGCGGAAAGCGGCGAAGCCGAAACAAAAAACCAAATCCGGGAGAGGAAAACGCTGATGACCACGCTGTCACGCGAGCCGATCGTCTGGCCTCCGCAATCCGCCCCGTCGCAGCAGCGCAACGTCTGGCAGGCGATGTGGCGTGGCTTCCGCGGCCGCTGCCCGAACTGCGGCGAAGGCCGGATATTTCGCGCGTTCCTCAAGACCGCCGACCGCTGCGACCAGTGCGGCCAGGACTTCACCGGCCATCGCGCCGACGACCTCCCCGCTTATCTCGTGATCGTCATCGTCGGCCATATCGTGGTGCCGATCGCGCTGTCGATCGAGACGCATTACGCGCCGCCGGTGGAATTGCAGCTCGCGATCTACCTGCCTTTCACCCTGCTGGCTTCGCTGCTATTGCTGCAGCCGGTCAAAGGCGCCGTCGTCGGATTGCAATGGGCATTCCGGATGCACGGCTTCGACGAGACCAACCCGGACCACTGACGGCGCGATTTCCCCGCGGCGTCACAACAACAAACAACAACACCAACAAGAAACGACAACGGGAGCGACATGACCGAATCCGCGACACAGACCGAGCCGAAGGTCGAGCAGGATCACCAGGAACCCAGCCACCACCCCTATTTCCGTCCGAAAGACGCAGCGACTCTGATCCTCGTCGATCGCAGCGGCGCGACGCCGAAGGTGCTGGTCGGCAAGCGCCACGACAACGTCGTGTTCATGCCCGGCAAGTTCGTGTTTCCCGGCGGCCGCGTCGACAAGAGCGACGTCCGCGTCCCGGTCGCGGCCCCGATCCCGCCGGAGCTCGAAGCCAATCTGCTCAAGGGCAGCCCGAAGACCACGCCGTCCCGCGCCCGCGCGCTGGCGATCGCTGCGATCCGCGAGGCCTGCGAAGAAACCGGGCTGTGCCTCGGCTGCAAGACCGACGCCAAGGCGAAGCTGGACGGTCCGTGGCAGCCGTTCGTTGAAGCCGGCCTGCTGCCCGATCCGTCCGGCCTGTTCCTGATCGCGCGCGCGATCACCCCGCCCGGCCGCATCAAGCGGTTCGACACGCGCTTCTTCACCGCAGATGCCTCGGCGATCGCGCACCGCGTCGAGGGCGTGGTGCACGCCGATGCCGAACTGGTCGAACTGGTATGGGTCGAGCTCGGCTCCAAGCCGCTCGCCGATCTGCATCCGATGACGAAGAATGTGCTCGGCGAACTCGACCGCCGGCTCGCTACCGGGCCGCTGCGCCACGACGCGCCGGTGCCGCTCTTCCATTTCTATGGCGGCAAGATGCAGAAGGACATGCTGCCGGGCGGCTGAGCGCCCGGCCTGCGTTTGCACGAGCAAGCTCGAACTAACGGCGGGACCAACGCGCCGTCAGTTCGAGTAGCAAGGCGATTGCCGCCAGCGCGCCGCCATAGAGGCTGACCACCGTCCAGCCGCCGTGCGCCCAGGCGAAGGCCGCGCCGGCAGAACCGACCGATCCGCCGATGAACATCCCGGTCATGAACACGGTGTTGAGGCGGTTTCGCGCTTCCGGCACCAACGCGTAGACGATGTGCTGGTTGGAGATCAGCGCGCTCTGCAGACCGAAATCCAGCACCACGACGCCGATCAGCAGTCCAACGACGCTGCCCCACAGACCGAACAACACCCACGACGCCAACACCAGCGCCGCGCCGATCGCGATCACTGGTCCCGGCCCACTTCGGTCAGCGATCCGGCCGGAGATCGGCGCCGCCAACACCCCAACCACGCCGACCAGGCCGAACAGGCCCGCCGCCTCGGCCCCAAGCCCGAACTTCGGCTCCTGCAGATGCAGCGCCAGCACCGTCCAGAACACGCTGAACGAGGCGAACAGCGCCGCCTGCACAGCAGTCCCCCGCCGGAGATCCGGCTGCTGGCGCCACAGCGACGCCAGCGACTTCAGCGCGGCACCATAGCTGATATCGAGGTGACCGTGATGGCGCGGCAGCAGCCACGCCATCAGCGCGGCGGCCGCGAGCGCCGCCGGCACCGCCAGCCAGAACATCTCGCGCCAGCCGAGATGGCCGGCAACAAAGCCGGCCACCGTCCGGCTGAGCAGGATGCCGCACAACAGCCCGGCCATCACCAGGCCGATGGTCTTGCCGCGCCGCTCCGGTGCCGCCAGCGCGGCCGCGAACGGCACCACCTGCTGCGCCACGGTCGCGCAGGCGCCGAGCGCCAGCGACGCGGCAATGATCAGCCAGGCCGACGGCGCCAGCGCCACCAGCGCGGCCGCGACCGCCAGCAGCACGAACTGGCCGGCAATCAGCCGCCGCCGGTCGGTCAGGTCGCCGAGTGGCACCAGCAGGAATAGACCGACCGCGTAGCCGAGCTGAGTCGCCGTCGGGATCATCCCGGTCAGCGCCGGATTGCCGAGGTCACGCTCGATCACCCCCAGCATCGGCTGGTTGTAGTAGATATTGGCAACGCTAATGCCCGCGGCCGCCGCCATCGCCAGCGTCAGCCCGGCGCCCATTGCGGGCCCCGGCACCGAGGCGCCACCCGGGCCGGGCTTCGGCGGCGGTTCGGATCGAGATTCTTCCGCGACGCGCAGGGCCGGCTCGCTGACGCTCATCTGGGGGCCTTTCGTGACAGAATCGGGGTCGGGCTTCCGAACATGGGTCGCAGCGGCCCGAAATCGAGGCCAGCTCCCGGAAGATCTGCGATGCGTGGAACGCTGTCTTGTCGGATTTGCCGGGATTTTGGCGGCATTCAGTGCGATTTTTCGGGCTTCGCAGCTATTTCGCCTTCTCGGCCCGGCGATTGGCGCCGAGAACCTTGACTTTCGGGCATTGGCGGCTAGTTTGCCGGCCAAACGCGGGTCCTGACGTTCGACCTCGCCTGTTTATTCCCAAATTCGAGGTTTGAGATCATGGCCAAGGCGGTCACCATCAAGATCAAGCTCGTGTCGACGGCCGACACCGGTTTCTATTACGTGACGAAGAAGAACTCGCGCACCATGACCGACAAGATGGTCAAGAAGAAGTACGACCCGGTCGCGCGCAAGCACGTCGAATTCAAGGAAGCCAAGATCAAGTAAGCCGCTTTCGGCTGACTGACAGCATTCCTTCCGCGGGGCCTTCGGGCCCCGTTTCTATTTTGGGCAATGATCGGCAGCCCTCGCTCCGCCCACAGACGTCATCGCCCGCGCAGGCGGGCGATGCCATATCCCAGAACCTCCGAGATAAACTGCAAAGCTACGGCATCCCAGATCCCCGCATTCGCGTGGATGAACAGCAGTGGATAGACGGAACGTCCCGCAGATACTGCGGGGCTCTTACGCGGCCGCCGCGACCACCCGATTCCGGCCATCGTGTTTGGCGCGGTACAGCGCGGTGTCGGCGCGTTTCAGCAGGTCCGGAATCGGCTCGCCCTTGCGCTCCAGCGTCGACAGCCCGATCGAGATCGTGACTTCGATCCGGCGCGTGCCCTTTTCGATTGCGAACGGCTCACCGGCGATGGCGCGGCGGAGCCGCTCCGCCACCATCTGGGCGACGTGCAGATCGGTTTCCGGCATCACGATCACGAACTCCTCGCCGCCGTAGCGGCAGGCGAGATCGATGCCGCGGATCGACTTCTTGATCCGCAGCGCAAACTCGCGCAGCACGTCATCGCCGGCATCGTGGCCGTAGCTGTCGTTGATCGACTTGAAGAAGTCGATGTCGAGGATCATCAGTGCCAGCGGCTTGCCGCGGGCGCAGGCCTGCTCGGCCAGCGTCGCCAGATGACTCTCCATGTAGCGCCGGTTATGCAGCCCGGTGAGGCCGTCGGTGATCGCCATCTCGATCGAATGCTGCACGTTGTCGCGCAGATGATCGGTGTAGCGGCGACGCCGGATCTGAGTCCGCGCCCGCGCCATCAATTCGTTCTTGTCGACCGGCCGCAGCAGATAGTCGTTCACACCGATCTCGAGCCCGCGCAGCAGCCGCGCGTTGTTCTCGGCCTCGGCGATCGCGAGGATCGGCACATGCCGGGTGCGCTCCAGCGAGCGCGCCTGGCTACACAGCCGCAGGCCGTCGAAATTCTCCAGCCCGAGCGACACGATCAGCAGATCGTAATTGCCGTCAGCGGCGTGGAACAACGCTTCGGAAGGATTGGTCTCGACATCGACGTCGTGTTCGGCGCTGAGCAGCGGCGCCAGCCGCTCGTAGGACGACGGCCGGTCGTCGACCAGCAGAATGCGGCCGCCCTTGCCCTGATCGGCGACGGCTTCACGCTCCGGCGCCTGCATGCCGATTTCGAGCGAGGTGATCGCCCGCATCCGCAGTTCGTCGGTCATCATCTTCAGCCGCGTCAGCGACCGCACCCGCGCGATCAGCACGACGTCGGACACCGGCTTGGTGAGGAAATCGTCGGCACCGGCTTCAAGGCCGCGCACGCGATCAGCCGGGCTGTCGAGCGCCGTCACCATCACCACCGGGATGAAATGCGTCTTGGGATTCGACTTCAGCCGGCGACAGACTTCAAAGCCGTCCATGTCCGGCATCATCACGTCGAGCAGCACGATGTCGCATTCGGCGCGCTGGCAGATCTCCAGCGCCTGAATGCCGTTCGACGCGGTGATGACGTCGAAATACTCGGCCGACAACCGGTCTTCGAGCAGCTTGACGTTCGCCGGGATGTCGTCGACCACCAAGATACGCGCTGACACGTCGCCACTCCTACCCGATGAACCGCCGGACAGTCTCGATGAACTTGCCGACCGAGATCGGCTTGGACAAATAGGCTTCGCAACCGCCTTCGCGGATTCGCTCCTCGTCGCCCTTCATCGCGAATGCGGTGACGGCTACCACTGGAATGTGACGGAGTTCGGCATCGTCCTTGATCCAGCGGGTGACTTCGAGCCCGGACACCTGGGGCAACTGGATGTCCATCAGGATCAGATCGGGGCGCAGCTTGCGAACCAGGTCGAGCGCCTCATATCCGTTGCTCGTTCCCGCCGTCTGGTAGCCATGGGCCTCCAGCAAGTCGCGAAAGAGCTTCATATTGAGCTCGTTGTCTTCGACGATCAGGACGGTTTTCGCCATCCCGCCCTCCACTACTCGCACTAAAATGCCCGGGCCGGCGGCCCGCGATCGTTCGACAAGCCGCAAGACTCGGGCATGATTGAATAAAATAGAGATGAGAAGTTACGGAAAGGCAAACACAACCGATGCGAAAGCGGCTTCAAGATCCCCGCCAAGCGGCTGAAATCGTGGCGATTCAAGCGTTGTCCTTCATCGCCGGCGATCCCGAGCGGCTCGGCCTTTTCCTGGCCGAGACCGGCATTGGACCCGAGACGCTGCGCAGTTCGGCTGCCGATCCGCAGTTCCTGATCAGCGTGCTGAACTTCGTGCTGCGCGACGACGCCACCGCAAAAGCCTTCGCCGACTCGGTTCAGCTCCACCCCACCAACGTCGCAGCAGCGCTTCAGGTCCTGGAAGACAAGCGATGGGAGCATGACACGCCGTGAGCGGCGACGACCCGGGCCAACGGACGCCCCCCGGCTTCTGCCGGGACTGCCTCGCCGACCAGCGTGCCGAGGCGCGGCGCTGCGCGGCCTGCGGCTCGCCGCGCCTGCTGCGGCACCGGTCGCTCGGGACTCTGTCGCTCGCCCATATCGACTGTGACGCGTTCTATGCGACGGTCGAGAAGCGCGACAATCCGGCCCTCGCCGACAAGCCGGTGATCGTCGGCGGCGGCAAGCGCGGCGTGGTGTCGGCGGCCTGCTACATCGCCCGCACGTTCGGGGTGCGCTCGGCAATGCCGATGTTCAAGGCGCTGGCGCTGTGCCCGTCGGCGACCGTGGTGCGGCCAGACATGGCGAAGTACGTCCGGGTCGGGCGCGAGGTGCGGCAGGCGATGCGCGCGCTGACGCCGCTGGTCGAGCCGCTGTCGATCGACGAAGCATTCCTCGATCTGGCCGGCACCGAGCGGATGCACGGCATGATCCCGGCCAAGGTGCTGGCAAAATTCGTCCGTGAGGTCGAGCGCGACATCGGCGTCACCGCGTCGGTCGGACTGTCGTGCAACAAGTTCCTGGCCAAGATCGCATCCGATCTCGACAAACCGCGCGGCTTCGCCGCACTCGATCAGGACGAAGCCCGCGAGATGCTGGCGCCTCGGCCGGTCGGCTTCATCTTCGGCGTCGGTCCGGCGACGGCATCGCGGCTGGCAAGCCGCGGCTTCCGCACCATCGCCGACCTGCAGCGCGCCGACGAGATCGAGATGATGCGGCAGTTCGGCGACGAAGGACGGCGGCTGTGGCGACTAGCGCGCGGCATTGACGACCGCAAGGTAGTGCCCGATCGCGGCGCCAAATCGATCTCCAACGAGACCACCTTCGAGAACGACATTCGCGACCTCGCGACGCTGGAAAAGATCTTGTGGCGGCTGTCGGAGAAGGTGTCGTCGCGGCTGAAAAGCGCCGCCCTCTCCGGCTCGACCATCACCTTGAAACTGAAGACCGCCGACTTCCGCCAGCGGACCCGGGCGCAGACCATCCATGCGCCGACCCAGATGGCGAACCGGATCTTCTCGGTGTCGCGTGAGATGCTCAGCAAGGAAGTCGATGGCACGGCATTCCGGCTGATCGGCACCGGCGTCAGCGCTCTCACCGAGCAAACCGGCCCGACCGAAGACGATATGCTCGACCGCCGCTCAGCCCACGCCGAACGCGCAATCGACGATCTGCGCAAGAAGTTCGGCGACGCCGCCGTGATCCGCGGCATCGCGTTCGATCGGGCGCAGAAGCCGCAGGGATGACAGCGATCGATCCGAGGGATCGTCATTGCGAGCGAAGCGAAGCAATCCAGCAGCTCCAAGCGCTGCTCAACGCTCGATTGCTTCGCCGCGTTGCTCCTCGCAATGACGGAGTGCGAGGGCCTTGTTACTTACACGGCTTGTCGGACTTGACCTCGAGCTTGCCCATCGCACCGGAAAGAACAAAGTCGTTGTAGTCGAGCACCAGTGAGCGCGAGACACCGTTCTCGTAGAGTTCGAACGACATCGCATAGACTGGCGTCTGCTCACCGGTGGCGGACTTGGCGTCGCGATCGTAATAGCTCACCGTCACCGGCCAGCGCGTCAGCGACTTCATCGCATCGTCATTGGTGGACGGATCGGGCGACACCACCGCACCGCTGCCTTTGATCGGCTGCCCGATCACCGTCAGCGTGTTGTACACCTTCTCACCATTGTCCGAGCCGTCATACACCGACAGGTTCAGCAGCGACTTGCCGGCGCGTGCGGCTTCGATGATGCGTTCGATCTGCTCGGTCGGGAACACCGTTGCGCCGTCGAGTTCGAACGTCTTCTGCACCGGCTGCTTCAGCTTCACCGTGATATGATCGCCGGTGCGCTCGGCCATGCCGTCGACGTCGCTCTCCTTGGAGTCGTCCATCCGGGTGCCGATCTTGAACCGATAGCTCTTGCCGGCGGCGTCCTCCCAGCTCGACGAACGCAGGTCGCTGAGCGTGTTCTTGCCCTCGCCGCTCTGGATCTCGGACACCTGACGGAAATCCGAGGTGTAGCCCTCGCAGGCATTGCCCGAGAAATTGTACAGGATACGTCCGCGCACCGTGCTGATCGAAGCGTTGTTGCGCGTCTTCACCAGGCTGAGGTCGTATAGCGCCTGGTGCGGCAGGAAGTTGATCGCGGGGCCGGCGATGGCCGCCGATCCGGTCGACATGGCGAACACCGCCACGATTGCCAGAAGCCCCCGGCTCGGTCGCGTCGTCTGTCGTGACACGGGCATGTCGTCTCCCTGATAGCGATCCAATGAGAATAGGTGGTGGCCGGAGTCGCCGCAACGGCCGCAACTTCCTGGACCATCGGATTGCGGTGAAATCACGGAGCAATTTGGTTCAAACGCAGTTTGAACGGAACCGGCGGCCGGCTCTCGGCACGCGGGAATGGCCAGCCGCAAGTTGCAGCGGCTTGCTTGCAACAGCCGGCGCAATCGGCCAAACAAGACCGCCCGGCCGCACGGACTGCCGGGACGACGCGACGAGCAATGGGGATCGGCATGACCGGGGTGATCGAGCAGAAACTGACCGCGCAGGGCATCGTGTTGCACGAGCCGGCGAGCCCGGTCGCCAACTATGTCGGCTTCGTCCGCACCGGCAATCTGCTGGTGGTATCCGGGCAGGTCTGCTTCGATGGCGCAGGCAAGCTGGTCGCCCAGGGCAAGCTCGGCGCCGACGTCTCGATCGAACAGGGCAACGCCGCCGCCCGCGCCTGCGCGATCAACCTGCTGGCGCAGCTCAAGGCCGCGCTGGGCGATCTCGACAAGGTGGTGCGTGTGGTGCGGCTGGGCGGCTTCATCAACTCGACGCCGGACTTCGTCGACGGGCCGAAGGTGATGAACGGCGCATCCGACCTGATGGTCGCCGTGTTCGGTGACAAGGGCCGCCACGCCCGTACGACGGTGGGCGTCGCCTCGCTGCCGGCCAATGCCGCGGTCGAGGTCGAAGGCCTGTTCGAAGTCGCGTAACACGCGGGAGCCAAAGCGATGCGCGCGCCCGACTGGCTGACAGCCCGACCGGTCGCGCATCGCGGCCTGCACGACCGCGCTCGTGGCATCGTCGAGAACATGCCCGGCGCGATCAACGCAGCGATCGCCGGCAATTTCAGCATCGAAGTGGACATCCAGCTCACCGCTGACGGTGAAGCGATGGTCCACCATGACGATAATCTCGGCCGACTGACCGACGGCGACGGCCCCCTGCTCGGGATGACGGCCGCGCAGCTCCGCCAGGTGCCGTTCAAGGACACGCCGGAGCGGATGATGTCGGTCGGCGAGCTGTTCGATCTCGTCGCCGGCCGCGCCGCGCTGGTGATCGAACTGAAGAGCCACTTCGACGGCGACCGCAAACTCGCCCGCCGGCTGCTCCAGGTGCTCGACAGCTACAAGGGGCCGGTCGCGGCGATGTCGTTCGATCCCGACCAAGTGCTGGCGCTACGCCAGCTCGCGCCGAAGCTGACGCGCGGCATCACCGCCGAGCGAAGCTATGACGACGCCTATTGGGCCAAGCTCAACGAGGCGCAACGCGACCCGATGGTGGCGCTGAAGCACGGCCTCAGGACTCAGCCGCATTTCGTCGCCTACCGGATCGACGACCTCCCTGCCCCGGCGCCGTGGATCGCGCGCAACCTGTTTGGCTGCGCGCTGCTGAGCTGGACGGTGCGCACTCCCGAACAGCGCGCGCGCGCCGCCCGCTATGCCGACCAAATGATCTTCGAGGGCTTTGTTCCGTAATCGTGACCGCAACCGGTCTTGAACGGAGCACGGCAAACGCCCAATCTCTGCGGAATGACAGTCACCAGCGCTCTTTCCACCGGTTCGACGGCTTGACGGCATCCTCCGACATCACGCTGGAAGCGTTGTCCTCGGTGGATGCAATTGCCGCCGCCGACTGGGATGCCTGTGCGCGCTCCGGGACCATCGTCCCTCATCCGGACGGAGCCGGCGGCGCCTGCACCACCGCGACAGCCGCCTACAATCCGTTTCTCAGCCACGCGTTCTTCACCGCGCTCGAACAGTCGGGATCGGCGAGTCCCCGTACCGGCTGGGGACCGCGGCATCTGATCGCGAAGCACGAAGGCGCGATCGTCGGCATCGTGCCTTGCTATCTGAAGTCGCATTCGCAGGGCGAATACGTGTTCGACCGCGGCTGGGCCGATGCCTACGAGCGCGCCGGCGGCAACTACTATCCGAAGCTGCAAGTCTCGGTGCCGTTCACGCCTGCGACCGGGCCGCGCCTGCTGATCCGCGATAGCGCGGATCCGGTGCGCATCGGCGGCGCGCTGACGAACGGGCTGATGGCGCTGTGCGATCTCAGCAAGGCGTCGTCGGTGCACGTCACCTTCGCGCGCGAGAGCGAATGGCGATTTCTCGCCGAGCGCGGCTTCCTGCAACGCACCGATCAGCAGTTTCACTGGCACAATGCCGGCTATTCCAGCTTCGACGACTTCCTGGCGACGATGAACTCGCGTCATCGCAAGGGGATCAAGCGCGAGCGGCGCGACGCGGTGGCAAACGGCATCACCATCCACCACCTCACCGGCGCCGACATTACCGAAGATGCCTGGGATGCGTTCTTTGAGTTTTACATCGAGACAGGCTCGCGCAAATGGGGCCGTCCCTATCTGACCAGGGAGTTCTATTCCCTGATCGGCCAGAGCATGAGCGAGGACGTGCTGCTGGTGATGGCGAAGCGCAACGGCCGCTGGATTGCCGGCGCAATCAACTTCATCGGCGGCGACACTCTGTTCGGCCGTCACTGGGGCGCGATCGAGCATCACCCGTTTCTGCACTTCGAGGTGTGCTACTATCAGGCCATCGACTTTGCGATCACGCGCGGCCTCAAGGTGGTCGAAGCAGGCGCACAGGGCGAGCACAAGATCGCACGTGGCTATCTGCCGCAGACCACCTACTCGGCGCACTTCATCGCAGACCCGGCACTGCGCCGTGCGATCGCCGATTATCTGAAGCGCGAACGAATGTATGTTGACGAGATGGGCCGCGAACTGACCGAGGCCGGTCCTTTTAAAAAAGGTAACATCGCCGATCCGGCTTGACCCGCCTATGCACGGTGAGGACAATCGCGCCGCCAAGCCCGGAGCAACCATGACCGCTTACGATCCCGAGAATATTTTCGCCAAGATCCTGCGCGGCGAAATCCCGTGTCACAAAATCTATGAAGACGATCACGTCTTCGCCTTCCTCGACATCATGCCGCGTTCGACCGGCCACACGCTGGTGATCCCGAAAGCACCTGCGCGCAACATTCTCGACATCACGCCCGAGGATTTCGCCCATGTGGCGCGCGGCGCGCACAAGATCGCGCACGCGGCGATGAAGGCGTTCAAAGCCGACGGCATCGTGGTGCAACAGTTCAGCGAACCGGCCGCCGGCCAGGTCGTCTATCATCTGCACATGCACGTGATGCCGCGCCATGAAGGCGTGCCGCTGCTGCCACCAGCATCGCGCAAGGAAGAGCCCGCGGTGCTCGAACAACATGCCGCGCAACTGAAGGCGGCGCTGGCGCAGAGCTGAGACGGCTACTTCACCATCGAATGCACGCAGCGGTCCGGTTTCAAGTCGATCAGCGGCGTGCCGTCGAGGCAATCGAGGCCGCGCACCAACACGGTCGCGCCCTCGATCCCGACTACCGCCACCGACGAAATCCCGATCGGGTTCGGTCGCAGCGGCGAGCGGAGTGCGAAGGTACCGCGCGGTCCGTCGATACCGTGGCCACGCTGGATCACCAGATCACGCCGCGACAGATGCAGCCAATACACCACCTGCGCATGGGCGAACTTGTCGAGCCCCTGCAGCGCTTGCGTCCACGGCTCGAAAATCTCGAGCCGGCATACCGGACCATCGGGACTACCCTGCCGCGGCGTCTCGCCGCGCGAGGTCCAGGGCGTGCGGATACGGCCGATGAACACCAGACCGGCATCGGTCGGCGGCGGCGCCTCGACTACGACCTCACCTTCGCGGATCTCACCTCGGTCCATCATCGTTCGCCTTCTGCTGACAGCCCGGTGTAGCGCGAAACCAAGCCGGTTTCATCGCCACCAAAGTTGGCCGATCAGCAGCACCGCCTCGCCCGCGACCACACCGGCGAAGATCGAGCGGCGCGCGGCAAGAAACACCGCAAAGCCCGCCGCCACCGATCCGTAGCGCAGCAGCGGCGACACGCTTGCCAACGCGCCCGGCGGCAGGAACAGGATCTGGGCAATCACGCCGGCGAGGATCGCAGTCGCGACCGCGCGGACCCAAATCAAAAGCTCCGAGCCTTCGTCGATGCCGCCGCCGAGCCACAGCCCGAGCATCCGCCAGACTTCGTTCGGCAACACGCCGGCGAGCACCAGCACCATCAGCGCCTGCCAATTGCCGATGAAATCGCTCATGCCCGCCTCCGCCGCCGCATCCAGTGCACGCCGTAAGCGATCGTCCCGGCCGAGACGCCGCTGATCAGCACGTCGACGCCGGTATGCAGCAGCGCGACCAGCGGAAACAGCGCGAGCCCCAGCACCAACGCGACGACGTCGGCGAGTTCGCGGCAGTTGCGCGCGGTCGACAGCAGAAACGCCAGCGGCGTCAGCAGCAGGATCGCGGCGCCGAACGACTGCGGCAGGTTTGCCGCGAGCAGAAAGCCGATCACGTTCGCGACGAGGCACACCGCGATCAGTCCGGTGCCGAGCCCGTTGGCGAAGGCGATGCGCCGCTCGCGCGGCACCTGCGGCAGCAGCCGGAAGCACTCCACCCACATCGTCACGGCGACGAAATGCGCCGGCAGCACGAGGTGCCGCAGCTTCGTCGTCGGCGTCCTCAGCATCGGCAGCACCGACACCACCATCGGAAACAGTCGGATTGCCGACACGGTGACGGCGATCGCCGCCTGCACCGGCGTCGCGCCGGAGCCGAGCGAGGAGATCAGGATGATCTGCGCCGGGCCGGCCCACACCAGCACCGTGCTCAGCAGCACCCAGCCGAGGCTGAAATGGCTGTCGTGGGCCAATGCGCCGATACCGATGAAGGTCGCGAACAGCACCAGCGTCAGCACGCTGCCGCCGGCGGCAGCCAAGCCACGAAGAAAGGCACGGCCGGGGCTGTGCCACTGCGGCGAAATCGAGGAGGAAACGGGCATGCGGTCTCTGCGAGTTACGCCCCATACGCCCTACCGCGGGCGCTGCGGTCAAGGCGCGACGTTTACCTTAACGATTGGTTTATCTTCAGTCGAATTCGGGAATAAACACCACCTGTGATAGCAAAACACAACCATCGCGGCAGGAGGCGGGGATGTTCGATCGACGGAGCACGTTGCGTCAGCGCGTTTACTATGGTGGTCGCCTGGTGTTTCAGGCGCGCGCATCCACGTTCGACTGCATCGTGCGCAACTTCTCGGTGAATGGCGCGCAGGTCGAGGTCGACAATCCTGCGGCGGTGCCGGACACAGTCGAGTTGATGATCCCCCGTCAGGGCATCTCGTATTTCGGCCGGATCGTCTGGCGCCTCGAGAACATGGCCGGCCTTGTCCTGGATACGCCGCGGCGCCACGTGGATTCGCTGCCACTCGACATCGCGCTGCGGCTGCGCGCGACCGAACGCGTCAATCAGCAGCTCCGCACGCAGCTGAGCGAGCTGCGCTCCCAATTCTAACCCGAGCTTCGCGCCGTCAGCCTCGATTGCGCAGCACCAGACACGCCTGCCCAGCCCGGCGGATCTGCTTGCACAGATCGTCCGCTTCGCCGCGCGTCTCGGCGCCAATCCGCACCTGATAGAACGGCCGGGTGCCGCGACTGCGGAACACGCCGCTCAGCAGCGTCGGGTCGCGCTCGCCGATCACCGCACTCAACCGTGAGATCGCCCGCGCGTAGCTCGCCAGCGCCCGGTTGCGATTGAAGCCGGCGGCGAGCTGCACGCCCCACGGCCGATCGGCGCCGAGCTTCACGCGTTGTTCGAGCTCGGCAACGAACGGGTTCGGCGCCCGCTTCAACAGCGCCATCAAGGTGCGGCAATCGGTGTCGCCCTTGGCCTCCGGCAGCTTCGCGGCACGGCCCGCTTTCGCCCAGTCGTCGACTGAACTGCCGGTGATCGCAAACACGTAGTCCCGCGTCTGCAGCGGCATGCCGCCGGTGCCGGCGAGCCATTCCTGCACCCGGCGCGGCCCGGCATTGTAGGCGGCGGCCGCCAGCCCGAGATTGCCGAACTGATCGCGCAGCTCCTTGAGGAATTCGGCCGACTTCGGCAGCGCCTGCACCGGATCGAACGGATCGAGCAGCCGGCGCTCGCTGGCGGTGCCCGGCATGAATTGCGCGATGCCTTGCGCGCGCTTACCGCTGCGCGTCACCGGCCCGACGGCATCCGGCTGAAACCGGCTCTCCTGCCAGATCACCCTGGCGAAAAACTCCAGCGGCAAATCGTGCGCTTTGGCGGCGGATTCGATCATCAGGCAGATCGACTCGCGCGTGCCGGGGTCACCACCCTTGTCGGTGGCATCAGACGGCTTATCGCCTGGTGTGGCTTGATTGGGCTCAGCTGCAGGCTTGGCTTGGTCCGCGGCAGGCGCAGGCTTGCTGGGTTCGGCGGCGGCCGGCGGCGCAACAGCGTCCGTCCTTGGTTGTGGCGTTTCCTCGGCATGCGCCGCGGCGCACGCGAGCAAGACGAGCGCGGCCGCTGCGGACGCAAGCCAAGGTGCCCGGATCATGCGCGGTTTCCCTTCAACGGCCGCATTCCTTGACTCACCCAGGCAACGGACTAGCAATTCCACAGTACAGTTTCGGGAACGCATGATGGCCGAAACTTATCCGAATGCCAGCGTCGCGAACGCTCTCGAAAGCTGTGCGAGAGTCTGGGACGAAACGGCGCAGCAATACCGCAAGCCTCGTTGTCGTCTCGTCTTTCCGGCAATTGCCTGCTCGACCCGTTGGACTAAAACGTCGATTCGAAACGCCACGCGCGAACCGCGGTATCGATACCGCAGGTTCGGACTCGCCAAGGGACGACGACCATCAAGCGCAAACAACCAAAACAGCGCCGGCCGAAGAAGAAGCATCACGGCGGTCAGCCGCGACCGTCCGCGGCTGCACAAGCGTTGCCTTCCGACGATGAAGCCGCCGTTGCATCGAGCGCCGACGCGGCGCAGGTCGCCGCCGCGCCAGCATCAGCGAAGCCATCGCCGACCACTGCCGAGCCGCGCCCTGCGCAGCCGCCAGTCAAACCGCAACCAGCGCCGAAGCCGCAGCCCGGCCCCAAGCCGAAGCAGGCTCAGATCAAACCGGCCAGGCCCGCACGTGGTACCGGACAGATTGCGCCGTCGCCTGCCGCGGCTCCTGCGGCGGCCGCGCGGCCTGCCGCTACGCGCGCCAGCTTCCTGCCGCTCACTCTGCTGCTCGGCGCCTGCGACAGCCTTTTCGACATGCTGCGCAACCGTCCGCAACGGCTGCTGCTGTGGGTGCTCGGCCTGTACGGGACGCTGTGGTTCATCAGCGCCATCAGCTTTCCCGGGCTGCCCGCCGTTGGTTACGAAATGGCGCTGTTCGGCGGTGAGCTGCAGGGCGGCTACTGGAAGTACCCGCCGCTGGCGCCGTGGCTGACCGAACTGGCTTCGCTCGCCACCGGACGATGGAACGGCGCCCAGCTTTTGCTCGCGCTCGGCTCTGCGCTGATGACGTTGGCGCTGCTGTGGCGCCTTGGCGCCTCGATCTTCGGCGCCAGCGGTGCGACGCTCGCCGTGGCGCTTACCATCCTGATCGGCTCCTTCGGCCCGCAGGTCACCGCATACGATCCGGCGATCGCCAGCCTGCCCTTTTCCGTCGCATTGGTACTGCTGTATCGCCGCGCCGTGCTCGGTGGCGCGCGGTCGAGCTGGATCGGGCTCGGCATCGCCGCTGCGCTGCTGATCTCAACCAACCACGCCGGCACGGCACTCGTCCTCGTGCTGATCGGACACTTGGTGTTGACTGCGGATGGGCGCAGCCGCCTGGCGACGAGCGGCTTGGCGGTCGCCGCGGGCGCCTGTTTCGTGGTGCTACTGCCGCACCTGATGTGGCTGGCGCAGGCCCACGTCGCCTCTCCTGTCCCAGACGACGGAGCGACCGGGCTGTGGCCAAGGATCAGTGCGGCGTTCGCGTTCGTGTTCGGCCAGGTCGGACTGAATCTCGGATTGATCGTCATCGCCGCTCTCGCCTTCATCCCGCGGCTGCCGCTGCAGGGCGAGCCGGCGGATCTCGAACTCAATGCCCCCAGCGCGTTCGATCGCTCGCTCCTGGTTTCGGCCGCTGTGCTGCCGTCGATCCTGGTCGCGCTCGGCAGCGTGTTCGGCTGGTTCACGATCGGAGCCTACACCGGCAGCGCGCTGGTGGCGTTCTCCGGTCTGGCTCTGGTGGCGTTGCTGCCTGCCCGGCTGACGATCCGGGCCCCCCGGCTCACGATCGCCGCATGGATGCTGGTGCTGTTCGGTGTACCGATCGGCTACGCGACCTCGACCTACTCGCGCGCCTACGGCAGCGGGCCGGTGCCGACCGAGCTGTATCCGGCCAAGGCGCTGTCGAAAGCGATGCAGTCAGTCTGGAAGAGCCGGACCACACGCCCGCTCGATATCGTCACCGGCAGCACGCGCGAGGCCGGCTTCGTCGCGGCCTATGCCTCGCCGCGGCCCTCGGTGTTCATCGACGCCGATTTGACCAAGAGCCCGTGGATCAATGCCGAGCGGCTGAAGCGCTCCGGCGCGCTGGTGGTGTGGAGTACCGACGAATTCAAACGCACCGACGAGCTACCGCCGCCATATCGGACAGCACTGGGCAATGCGCCTTCGATGTTCGGCACCATGGTGCTGCCGCTCGGCGGCGGCAAGCTGAAGGCCTACGGTTGGGCGATGATCGCGCCAGACGGCGTGGTGCTGCCGCCTCCTGCCTCAGCGGCACCGCCGGCGCCAAGCGTGGCACAACCGCCGACACCGCCCTCGCCAGCTCCAGCGCCGGTCCCGCCTGGCCCGCCTGTTGCCATTCCGGAAGCATCACAGCCCGCTCCGCCTGAGGCGGAAGAGCCTGCAGCGCCGGCCGCAACCTCGCCTACGCAGCCAGCTGCTCTGCCTCCTGCGGCCGAGCGAGAAAAGCCGGAAGCGCCCATCCCGGCGCCGCCGGACGAGCAACCGTCGCCGGCCGGACCATCACCGACAAGGTCCCCGGAATAGCGGTTGATCGCTCGACAAACGACGAGGCCGGCGATCGCTCGCCGGCCTCTTTCATTTTGATCGCTAAAGCCCGATCAGGCTTTCTCGACCTGATCTTTCACCTTGGCCTTCCGGGCCGAGCCGCCACGCTTCTTGCCGGGTAGATTTTCCGGCTTCGGCGTCACAGGGCCGTCGAGGAATTCGAAGCCGATCTTCTCCAGCTCGACACCGGCGACGGCATCGTCCTTGACCAGCACGACCTTGACGTGGCCGCCGCCCTTCAGCTTGCCGAACAGTACCTCGTCGGCCAGCGGCTTCTTGATGTGCTCCTGGATCACGCGGGCCATCGGCCGGGCGCCCATCTGCTCGTCGTAGCCGTGCTGCACCAGCCACGCCTTGGCGGGCTCGGACAGCTCGATGGTGACGTCGCGGTCCGCGAGCTGAGCCTCGAGCTGCAGCACGAACTTCTCCACCACCATGCCGATGACGTCGGCATTGAGATGCGCAAACGACACGATCGCATCGAGACGGTTGCGGAATTCCGGCGCGAACTGCCGGTTAATCGCCTCGTGGTCGTCACCTTCCCGCTTGTTGCGGGTGAAGCCGAACGCCTGCCGCGCCAGATCCGCCGCGCCCGCGTTCGTGGTCATGATCAGGATCACGTTGCGGAAGTTGACCTGCTTGCCGTTGTGATCAGTGAGCCGGCCGTGATCCATGATCTGCAGCAGCACGTTGTACAGATCCGGATGCGCCTTCTCGATTTCGTCGAGCAGCACCACGCAATGCGGATGCTGATCGACGCCGTCGGTCAGCAGGCCGCCCTGGTCGAAGCCGACATAGCCGGGAGGCGCGCCGATCAGACGCGACACGGTGTGCCGCTCCATGTACTCCGACATGTCGAAGCGCAGCAGCTCGACACCGAGCGTCGAGGCGAGTTGTTTGGCGACCTCGGTCTTGCCGACGCCAGTCGGGCCCGAGAACAGGTAGCAGCCGATCGGCTTCTCCGGTTCACGCAGGCCGGCACGCGCCAGCTTGATCGACGCCGACAGCGCCTCGATCGCCTTGTCCTGACCGAACACCACGCGCTTCAGGGTCTGCTCGAGATGCTTGAGCACCTCGGCGTCGTCCTTCGACACGCTCTTGGGCGGAATCCGAGCCATGGTCGCAACCGTGGCTTCGATCTCCTTGATGCCGATCGTCTTCTTGCGCTTGTTCTCGGACAGCAGCATCTGCGCCGCGCCGGATTCGTCGATCACGTCGATCGCCTTGTCCGGCAACTTCCGGTCATGGATGTAGCGCGACGACAGCTGCACCGCGGATTCGATCGCCTCGTTGGTGTACTTCAGCTTGTGATAGTCCTCGAAGTAAGGCTTCAGCCCCTTCAGGATTGCGATCGCATCTTCGACCGTCGGCTCGTTGACGTCGATCTTCTGGAAGCGCCGCACCAGCGCGCGGTCCTTCTCGAAGTGCTGACGGTATTCCTTATAGGTGGTCGAGCCCATGCAGCGAATGGTGCCCGAAGCCAAGGCAGGCTTGAGCAAATTCGAGGCATCCATCGCGCCGCCGGAAGTGGCACCGGCGCCGATGACGGTGTGGATCTCGTCGATGAACAGAATCGCGTTCGGGTGCGCTTCGAGTTCCTTCAAGACTTGCTTGAGGCGTTCTTCGAAGTCACCGCGATAGCGCGTACCTGCCAGCAGCGTACCCATGTCGAGCGAGAACACGGTGGCGGCGGACAGCACCTCCGGGACCTCGCCGTCGACGATGCGCTTGGCGAGACCTTCCGCAATCGCCGTCTTGCCGACGCCGGCCTCGCCGACGAACAGCGGGTTGTTCTTCTGCCGGCGGCACAGCACTTGAATCGCGCGGCTGATCTCGGCGTTGCGCCCGATCACCGGATCGATCTTGCCGTCGCGGGCCTTCTTGTTGAGGTTGACGCAATAGGTCTCGAGCGCGTCGCCCTTCTTCTTGGAGTCGTCGCCGCCCTTGGTCTCGGTCTCTTCGTCGACACCGCGCACCGGGCGCGCTTCGGACACGCCGGGACGCTTGGCGATGCCGTGGCTGATGTAGTTCACCGCGTCGTAGCGCGTCATGTCCTGCTCCTGCAGGAAGTACGCGGCATGGCTCTCACGCTCGGCGAAGATCGCGACCAGCACGTTGGCGCCGGTCACTTCCTCACGCCCCGATGACTGCACATGGATCACAGCGCGCTGAATCACGCGCTGGAAGCCGGCGGTCGGCTTGGCGTCCTCAGAGCCGTCGGTCACCAGATTCTCGAATTCGGTTTCGAGATAGTTGACCAGGCTGGTGCGCAGCTTGTCGAGATCGACGCTGCAGGCGCGCATCACCGCGGCCGCGTCGGAATCGTCGACCAGAGACAACAGCAGATGTTCGAGGGTTGCGTACTGGTGGTGACGCTCGTTGGCGATGGCGAGCGCACGATGGAGGGATTGCTCAAGGCTTTGGGAAAATGTCGGCATCTCGTCCTCTGTGTCCCCCGCTGATCATGATCGCCGCTGCACCGTGACGCAACAACAACCTTTCCAGATATAGTGTCCAAACCTGATCGCGAAAGACTGGTTCCGTATCAGTCCGTCCACCCAGCAAGTCCGGGAAAACCCGCCAGCTTGGACCAATGCAAAACCTGTTCCGAGTTTGGCGACGCACGCGCTGCTATTTTTTCTCCATGACGCACTGAAGAGGATGTTGATGCTTGCGGGCGAAATCCATCACCTGCGTCACTTTGGTCTCGGCGATCTCGTAGGTGAAGACGCCGCACTCCCCGATGCCGTGATGGTGGACGTGCAGCATCACCTTGGTGGCCGCCTCGACGTCCATCTGGAAGAACTTCTCCAGCACGTGGACCACGAACTCCATCGGCGTGTAGTCGTCGTTCAGGATCAGCACGCGATACAGATTGGGGCGCTTGGTGCGCGGCTTGGTCTTGGTGATGACCGAGGTCGACGGCGTGCTCGGGCCCGAACGGCCTCCGTCGCCTGCCATCGCGAGCGGCCGGTTCATTCGGTCGCCGGCCGGGCCGGCAGCGGGGTGGCTTAGAGAAGGTTGCAGCATGGCTTTCGGTATTTAAATCCCCAGGGAACTTCCCATACGCCGGAACCGCGACTGCGGTCAGCGCGCAAATGCCGACCACGCCCACAGCGCAGCGGCTCCCGGCACGACGCAGCGGCGGAATACGGTAAATATGGGTCGAGTGTGGTTTTGCTGCAAGCGCGGAAATCCCGGAGGCGCGCCCTAGCCTCGCCGCAGGCGGAGGACCGCCGCCTGCGGCTGCAGGGTTAATCGGGCGTTAGAAACAACCAGCAAATCCAGCCCATCGCGGTGACGGACCATCAAGCAAACCGCCCAGCTTGGCGGCATTTATGGCGCAGTTTAGCGAGTTTCTGAGATTCATTTTACGCGGCGTTTATCCATACCGCCCGATCTTGCCCAGCCAAGAGCCAGGATCGGTGCCGTCATGTCCATGATTTCCCTTGCCGCCCAACTGACGCGCGCGGCGCGCCGCTTCCCGCAGGCGAACGGGGGAAACATCGCCGTGATCTTCGCCCTGGCGCTGGTGCCGTTGCTCGGCTTCATCGGCGTGGCTGTGGACTATTCCCGCGCCAACAACGCCCGCACCTCGCTGCAGAACGCGCTCGATTCGGCCGCCCTGATGCTGTCGCGCGATCTCGGCGTCGGCACCATCACGCCCGACCAGGTGTCGAGCAAGGCGCAGACTTATTTCAACAGCCTCTACACCAACAAAGAGACCGGCGCCGTCACGGTGACCGCAACCTATACGGCGAAGGACGGCTCCGGCTCGTCCACCATCGCGATGAGCGGCCAAGGCGCGGTCCAGACTCAATTCATGAAGATCCTCGGCTTCCAAACGATGGCGATCGGATCGTCGACGACCACGACCTGGGGCGGCACCCGCCTCCGCGTTGCGATGGCGCTCGACGTCACCGGGTCGATGGCCTCGGCCGGCAAGATGTCGGCCATGAAGACGGCAGCGAAGAATCTGGTCGATAGCCTCCGCGCGAGTGCCCAAACCGCCGACGACGTTTACATCTCGGTGGTGCCGTTCGCTCAGATGGTCAACGTCGGCAGCAGCAATCGGAACGCGAGCTGGGTCAGATGGGACCTTTGGGACGAAAGCAACGGCAGCTGTAGCTCTTGGTGGTACTCGACCAAATCCAGCTGCGAATATGCGGGTCGAACCTGGACCGCGACGAGTCACAACCAATGGGCCGGCTGCGTGACCGATCGCGATCAGCCCGCGGACACCACCAAGGATGTTCCGACGAGTTACGCCACTCGGTTTCCGGCCGTCGATTACGACGCCTGCCCCCAGCAACTGCTGGGGATGACGTCGGCCTACTCATTGTCGAATGCGACCACGATCAAGAACAAGATCGACGCGCTATCGCCGAACGGCGGTACCAACCAGGCAATCGGCATGCACTGGGCCTGGATGTCACTGCGCACCGGCGATCCGCTCAACACCCCGGCGAAAGACTCCAACTACAAATACACCGATGCGATCATTCTGCTGTCGGACGGTTTGAACACGGTCGACCGTTGGTACGGCAACGGCCGCGACTGGTCGCCCCAGGTCGACGCGCGTCAGCGGATCCTGTGCGACAACATCCGGGCGTCGTCGACCAACACCAACCCGGTCGTCATCTATACGATCCAGGTCAACACCGATGGCGATCCGGAATCTACGGTATTGAAATACTGCGCTGATAGCGGCAACTTCTTCGCGACCACGACGTCCAGCGGCATCGGGACCGCTTTCGCCCAGATCGGTTCCTCGCTCTCCAAGCTCCGCGTCGCGAAGTAAGCCCGCTCACCCCGGCCGCCGCCCTCTTCCTCCAAGCTCGCCGGCGTCCGGCCCCCTCGACCGGGCCCGGGCTGGCGGGGCATGCCGCACTGCGGTACCAATCCCGCGAATCCTCGGCATCGGCGCAAGAGATGCTTAACCTTTTCGAAACCGCCCGCTCCTAACCTGAATCCCTAAACATTTGCGCTCGCCTCGAAAAGCCGCGTCAATACAGCCGCTTACCCGACCGATCGGGAGCTGCCGCTGGTGCCGGGCAAGCGAGTGATTCCAACGCTGGATTCAGACGTCGCCGGACCGCTCGGGCTTAATTTTGCCTCACGGCCCGGTGAATGATGAAAGATCGGACGGGGACGTTCATGCACCGCAATATTTCCTTCAGCTCGCGCGCGCTGCGAGTTTGCGTGCTCGGCTTGGCGACGATCTCAGCCGCGGTGATCTTTACAACCGACACAGCCGACGCCCGGAAGCGGCATCGTCACCATCACGCCCGCCACCACGTCGAGCGCAACAGCTACAACCCCGCCTTCGCCTCGATCATCGTCGACGGCAATACCGGTGCGGTTCTCACCGCCACCAACCCCGACAGCCTCCGTCATCCGGCGTCGCTGACTAAAATCATGACCCTGTACCTGCTGTTCGAGAAGCTCGAACAGGGCAAGCTCAGCCTCGACAGCGAGATGGACGTTTCCGAGCACGCCTCCGAGCAGGCGCCGACCAAGCTCGGCTTGCGCCCCGGCTCGACGCTGCGGGTCGAAGACGCCATCAAGGGTCTTGTGACCCGCTCGGCCAATGACGCGGCCGTGGTGATCGCCGAGACCGTCGGCGGCAGCGAAGCCGACTTCGCCAAGCTGATGACGCGCAAGGCGCGGGCGCTCGGCATGTCGCGCACCGTGTACCGCAACGCCTCGGGCCTGCCGAACGACGAGCAGGTCACCACCGCGCGGGACCAATCGATCCTCGGCCGCGCGATCCAGGACCGCTTCCCGCGCTACTACCGCTACTTCGCGACCTCCGTCTTCAACTATCGTGGCCACGCCATCCGCAACCACAATCGCCTGCTCGGCAATGTCGAAGGCGTCGACGGCATCAAGACCGGCTACACCCGCGCCTCCGGCTTCAACCTGGTCACCTCGATGCACCGCGGCAACCGCTTCCTGGTCGGCGTCGTGCTCGGCGGCCGCAGCGGCGGCTCGCGCGACGCCATCATGCGCAACCTGCTGGCCGAGAATCTGGAAAAGGGCGCGACGCGCCGCACCGTTGCCGCTATCAGCGAACGCTCCTCCGGTTCGGACGAGACCGAGGTCGCCGAGGATACCCGTCCGGCGCCGGCGGTTCAGGTGCAGGGCGCCGTTCAGGTCGCCTCCGCCGCCCCGGAAACCGCCGCCGTTCCGGTCCCTCGCCCGGCAGCGCCGATGACCCGCTCGGTCGCCGCGCCGGAGCCCAAAGCCGAAGCCAAGCCGGAGCCCGGCCCGTTCAACAGCGGCAGCCTGGACTCCAAGCCGCTGCAGATCATTCCCGGCTCGGCCGAGCCGATGAAGCCGGTGCGGGTCAAGACGGTCCAGGTCAAATCCGCCCCGATCAAGCTCGCTTCGGCGGTCGCCGCTCCTCCCGTCACCAACGCCATCCCGTCGCCCCGCCAGAATCCGGCCGAAACTTCCAGCGCCGCGGTCGCCCGTGTCGAAGCCCGCCCCGAAGTGATCCAGCAGCCGGCCGGTCACGGCACCGGCCAGGGCATCCTCGGCGTGCTGCCCGGCAACATGGCGCCGAAGCACTCGCAGGCGATGGCCTATGCCGACCCCGCACCGGCGGCCCCAGCCGCTCCGGCCCCAGCAGCTCCGGCAGTTCAGCAGAACGGCGCGATCAAGACCGTCGCCCATAGCGGCTGGATCATTCAGGTTGGCGCGCTGGAAAGCGAGCCGGAAGCCCGCAAGCGCCTCGAGGCCGCACGCGAGCAGGCCAGCGGCCTGCTCGGCAAGGCTGATCCGTTCACCGAGACCGTGACCACCAAGGGCGACCGCAAGCTTTATCGGGCGCGCTTTGCTGGGCTGGAACGTGATGAAGCCGAGGCGGTGTGCCGCAAGCTGAAGCGCTCCGACATCTCCTGCTTCACCATCAAGAACTGATCTTTCCAAGATCTCGAACGAGACCAACGCGGCCGGGCTCCCCGGCCGCGTTTTTCGTTGGCCTGAGAGCTTCGCCGGAGACTTGGCTGAAAGACGCGGAGCCCTGGCTCTCCCCGGTAAGCCCGGCCAGGACGAGATCGGCGAGCGAACTATGCGAGCCGTAGGATTGCCCGCGCGATCTCAAGCGGCGGGAACACGGCGAAACCACTCGTCAAGGATTGATCGATAAAAGTTGAATCAACAGCCACGCCGAAGCGGCGGGCGACCCGGGGCGTCAATTCGGGATCAGGGCACTCGCAGTCTGTAGCGTAAAGTTGCGTTGCTGGAGTTAGCTGCGATGCGTTCGAAGCAAGGTATCCTTGGCCGCGTTTACCCGGGCGGCAAGGTACGTCGACCCCCCTTGGTCGGGATGCAATTTCTTCATGAGAGTGCGGTGGGCGCGTCCGATCTCGTCCGGCCCCGCTCCCGGCTGCAGGCCAAGGATCTCATAGGCTTCCTCGGTCGTCATTTTGCTGCCCGACGCCTGGCTACGCTGCCCCCCTGCCGCATCTCCATGCGCGTTCTGACGCCAAGCGGGAAACCGGCGGTCCAGATAGCTTTCAAGTAGCGCACAGCTCTCGGCATCGAAGCCGGCCAGCATTGCAGCAAGCTGGCCGAGGTCGAATTCGTCGAGCGAGCGGCCGGCATTGGGGCCGGCCAGGATCCGTCCGGTCATCGCACCGCTGTCGTGGTCCAGCACCATTTCCAGATAATTAGAGCGCACCGTCGAGGCCTGCCCCCGCGAGCGCCCGCCCAGGCCTCCGAACAGCCCGCCGAGATTGCCGAAGCCGGCGTTCTGCAGCGGCGTCCAGCCCAGCAGCCCGGCGCCGAACAGGCCGAGCGGGATTGCGACCGCCAGTTCGCCTTTGACACCGGTAAACAGCGCCGCCGCCAGCATGACGATCCCGCCGGAAATCTTCAACGCCCGCGCCAGCACCGCCGGGTTGGCGGACCGGAACATCTGCAGCAGCGTGTAGAGCACGAAAACGGCGATGGCGCCGGCAATCAACGTAGGCATGCTGGGAATATAGGTCGGTCGCACCGAAAAAGCACCGGCGGCGCCTCGCTGCCGGCTACCGCATCTGCCCGAGCAGCAGCGCCGCGCCGCCGCCGCTGGCGGCCAGCCGCTGCAGCGCCTCCCGCCCGCCAGCCGCATACGCAGCAGCGGCGCGCAGCAGCTCGCGGAGCTGCGCTGCAGCACCCGGATCGAACCGGCACCACGCTCCACCACTCAGCCGCGCGATCTCGCGAAAGGTCTGTTCGGCGACCGGGTCGACGCCCTCCTGAAACACGAACACCGGGACCTTGAGCATGCCGAGCTCGCCGGCCTTGGCGCACAGCTCGTCGGGCTGCTCCTCCATGGCGTCGCCGACGAACACGATGGCGCGGACTCCCGCGGCGATCGCCTCCTTGCGGGCATCGGCCAGCACGCGGCCGATCTGGGTATGCCCGCCGCGGCAATCGATCTTGCCCATCAGACGCGCCAGATCGGCGCTCGACGAGATCCAGTTCGAGGCCCGGCATTCGTTGAAGCCGCGATAGTACACCAGGCGGATGTCGAGGCTGCCGATCGCTTCGGCTTCGCGGAACATGTCGGCCTGCAGCGCGCAGGCCATGTCCCAGGTCGGCTGCCGGCTCATCGTGGCGTCGAGCGCGAACACCAGGCGGCCGCGGGCGCCAGCGGCATTCGGCGCCATCGCGCGCGCTTTCGCGACGAAGGCGGCAATCTCCGCGGACGTCGACGGCGCAGGCGTCGCCGCGCCGCTGTCGCGGACGGACGTCTGGGATGGAGTTGAGGTCGGCTCGCGGGACATCAGGCTCGCTCCGGCGCTGCGAGACCTATGTGGAGACAGCGGGATCGAGCGTCAATGCGCCCACCACCGGCTGTCAGCCTATTTGGCCGAGGCTACGGCGCTCGGGCCGCGCGGCACCGGCTTCGGTTTGATCGATGCGGTGCCATCGTCGAGGAAGCGGTCGAGCGACTCCGCAATCGCATTCTTGACGCTCGTGGGCCCGCGATCGCTCATCTCGGTGTGCTGGAACTGGGTGTTGACCACCGTGATGCCCGCTTTGTCGCAGACCTCCCGCGCCGGCACCACGCCGGGATCGGTCTTGAATACGGGGTCTTCGGAGCGGAACGTCAGCGTCTTGAACTTGCCGTCGATCATGAACGGCACCCGCAGATTATCCAGCGTCACCACCCGCCGGATCAGCTCGGGATGCAGATGGGCGTAGTACATCGAAATGTCGCCGCCGTTGGAATGCCCGACCATGGTGAGATGATGGTAGTCGGCATTCGGCAGAATAGTCCTCAACTGCGCGACGGCGAAGTCGATATTGGCGACGCCCTTTTCATAGACCGGCAGCCGGCCGACGTAAGGCTCACCGACTTTGGTCACCAGCGGCCCGTCAGTCGGCAGATCGTGCTGAATACTGATCGCCAGATAGCCGCGCGCGGCGAACAGATTGGCGAGGAACGAGTACTCGGTGAACTTCACGGTGTTGCCGTGATTGAGCACAGCGACCGGGAGCTCAGCGAGGCCGCCTTCGGCCTGCATCTCCTTGTCACGGCGAACTGCGATGTCGATCTCGACCGGCCGCTGACGCGAAGCATCGTAGAACGTCAGCGTCTGGTGCCGGATCGCCCATTTCGAGGCGGTGAAGTAAGCGACGGCCGAGACGAGGCACAGCGCCAGCAGAACTGTGATTCCGCGGGTCATCATCCATCCTGAGTCGATCAGCAGCCCCATGCCCAGGACGATCGACCATACGACTATAAATCACAGTCATATGACAGGAAGATCAAAGATTAGCGGATCTGCGCCACCTCCTTGTGCAACTGCACAAACCAATGGCCGAGCGGAATAGTTTTCGCCGTTCAATGGGTTGTACAAACTTGAAATTTCTCCGGAAGGCGCGAGAACGATTTCACATGACTGCACGCACCGGCTTGGCGTCCGACCAAAGAATGAGGAGGATTGGGGAAAATTTGAACTACACGCCGACGATGTCGTGCAGTTCGAGCGGCGTTCCGGCCTGAGCGAACCATTCGGCGCGATTGGCGGCACGGCGGCGGCCGCGCTCGTCGAGCGGCAGCTTCAAGCGGCGCAGCAGATCAGTGACCTCCTCGCGCGCGGTGACGTGCCCCATGCTCGGACGCGTACCGAGCGTCGCCGCATCGAGATTGTCGAGCGCCGTCAGCCCGCGCGGAAAGAACTCGCGATACACGACCCGCTCAGCAAAGCCGTCGAGCGGCCGAAAGCCGATCCGCATCGCCAGCTCTTTCAACCCGGCGGCGACCATCTGGTTATTCCGCGCCCCGATCGTCGACAGCCGGTTCCGCACCACGATCCAATCGGTGTCCGAGCCGTCGAGCTGACGCCGCCGGCGCCGCGCATCGATCACCATCGCGGCGTAGTGACTCGCGCCGGTGACTTCGAAGGTCGTTGGATCGACACCGCCGAGCACATCGAAATCAAGGAAGCTGTCGTTGATCGGCGTGACCAGCGTATCGGCCATCGAATGCGCCAGCCGCATCAGATAACTATCCGAGCCTGGCGTATCGACTACGATGAAGTCGTGATCGTGCTCGACGGCCGCGATGGCGTCAGCGAATTGCTGAAACTCAGCCGCTTCATTGTCGGCGACCTGCATGGTCTCGCCGAGGGTCAGGCAGCAATGATCCGGCAGTTCGAGATCGAGCCGCGCGTGCTGGGACCACGCCTGGCGATTGGCGATGTAGCGGGTGAAGCTGCGCTGCCGGCAATCGAGATCGATGGTCGCGACCCGCTGACCAGCCTTCAGCAGCGCCACCGCGATGTGCAGCGCCAGCGTCGATTTTCCGGAGCCGCCCTTCTCGTTGCCGAGCACGATCACTCGCGCCGAGCCGGACTGACTTTCGGGGGCCTCAATCAGCATCGATCTCCCTTTCGCCGCCGATCTTCAAATCGGCGATCTCGAGGGTCAAGCAGATTGCGTAAGACGGGCCGCAACGGAAGCGGCTTCGCGCTTCATCATGAATCCGCAGCGCGCCCTTTGGTCGCGATCAAGCTTAACGGCCGCCTCGTCCTGCCTCTGCAACGGGCCGCCCCTGGTGGCGGTCAGCGTCGGGGCTTGATAAGATCGGATTCCTTTCCGCCGCCGCCTGGAGCGGCTTGTCTCCGCTGACCGCGATCGAGCCTTCGATGTCCCGTCCTCCCGTTGTCGCCCGCACTCTCCCCGCCCTTCGCCGCGCACTTGCCGAGCTGCGCAAGCGCAACGCCAGCGTCGCGCTGGTGCCGACCATGGGGGCGCTGCACGACGGGCACCTGTCGCTGGTGCGACTGGCGAAGCGGCGCGCCGACAAGGTGGTGGTCTCGGTGTTCGTGAACCCCACGCAGTTCGCCCCGCACGAGGACTTCGGCTCGTATCCGCGAACCTTCAAGGCCGACGCCTCCAAGCTTGCGGGAGAGAGCGTCGACCTGATCTGGAATCCCGACGTCAAGGTGATGTACCCGGAGGGCTTCGCCTCCAAGATTTCGACCGAAGGCCCCGCGGTCGCCGGCCTCGAAGACAGCTTCCGCCCGCACTTCTTCGGCGGCGTCACCACCGTGGTCGGCAAGCTGTTCATCCAGTGCCGGCCTGACGTCGCGATCTTCGGCTCCAAGGACTTCCAGCAACTCCGTGTGGTGACGCGGATGGCCACCGATCTCGACCTCGGCGTGAAGGTCATCGGCGCACCGACGGTGCGCGAACGCGACGGCCTCGCGATGTCGTCGCGCAACGTCTATCTGTCGACCGAGGAGCGCGCGATCGCACCGACGCTGTACCGGGCGATGAAAGAGGTCGCCAAGCGGATCAAGGCCGGCAAGACCATCGCGTCCTCGCTGACCGCCGGCGCCGAGCTCATCACCGAAGCCGGCTTCGTGCTCGACTACCTTGAAGCGCGCCACGCCGAGACGCTGGCGCCGATCAAATCGCCCAAGGAAGGTCCGATCCGGCTGCTGGTCGCCGCCAAGCTCAGCAAGACCCGGCTGATCGACAACATCGCAGTGTAAGCCGCGGCTGGATCACAAAGGCGCGGCTAGCCGCGGCTACAGCAGCCCGAGTTCGCGCAGCTCGCGGCGCATCGTCTCTGGCATCTCAGCGATCCCCTCGGCTGCCTTGCCGAGGTCCTGCGGCGCGTCAGATGCGGTGAGATAGCGCCAGCCCTGGAACGGCCGCATCGGCCGCGGGCTCACCGGGTGTACTTCGGGCTCCAGCACCAGGCGGCAACGGCTGATGCCGTCGCCATCGCGAAACGGCTCGATCGCGACCAGCTTCTCCCGCGCCGCGATCTCGCCCCGGATCACCCAATACAGCGAGCCGCCATCGAGCAGCTCCGCGTCCCGCTTCGGCACCATTCGGGTGATGTGGATGTGCCGCCCACCCGATCTGGCGCGCTCGGCCACCCGCTCGGTCAGATCCTTCACCGACTCGCAGCCCACCGCGAGCTTGATCAAATGCAGTGCCATCGAGGTCGACTGTCTCGCTTCCTGAAGAATGCCGCCGCTCAGTTTTCCGCGGGAGCCTCTTCCGGCGCAAGCTGGACCGGCGCAGGCGGCTTCGGTTTCGGTGGAGCGGGCGGCCTCTTGGCGGGCGGCGGATTGGCGGCAGCCGCACCGGCAGCATTGTGTGTGGCCGACGCCTGGGCCGCGGCCGGAGGCGCCGGTGGCTTCTTGGCCGCCGGGGCGCTCTTGGCGTTGGTGGCAGCAGCTGCCGCCGGCTTGGCCGGCGTGGGCTCCGTCATGATGCTGACGGGCGGAATTGAGGCCGACGTCGGGAAGTCGATATCCGTCGGCTTGCCGCTGGGCGCCTCGGTGACCCCGGCGAGCGCCGGCGTGGCGCCCGGCACGGGGAGCGTAGCCCCAGCGGCGGCGGCCGGTACCGGACCTGCGCCCGCGGTCATCGGCAGGCCGCCCCAGCTCGGCGCGTAACGGGTCAAGGTGGTCTCGTAGAGATGGTCGCCGATATTCGCTGCGATCCGGCTGGAATCGGTCAGCGACCGGAACGCCGCGCAGTCGGTCGGCTGGCAGCGATCCTGCGACGACAGCACATAGGCGATCAGGCCATAGCGGTCGCGCTCGATCGCGCGGCGCAACCGGTTCAGCTCCGGCGTCATCTGCTTGTCCGCGGCAGCAACGTCACCGAGTGCAGTCAGCCGCGCCAGCCGGGCCGACGCATAGGATACGGCGGCCGCGACGGTTTCAGGCGAACTGAACAGCGCCTTCTCGCAGGCTGCCAGAACCATGTCGCCGGCAAGGTCGTCGACGCAGGCCAATGCCGGCATCGCCTTGGCGATCGGATCGCGGGCCTCTCCCGAAGCCTGCGAGCTCCCCGAGCTGCCGAAGCCGCGAAATGCCGAATAGCCCGCCAGTCCGATGGCACCGATCGTGATCGCCACCAGCGCGCCGTTGGCGACCGACTTGTCGGCCCGCAGCAACGTGATCAGCACCAGCAGCGCCACGAATGCCGCAACCGCGACGGTGGCCCACATCGGAAAATTTGGTGAATGCAGAATCTGGTCGAACCAAGCCGACCAAGCAGCCGAATCCATGCGCGTTGTCCCCTGAGCGCCGATCCGGCGACTGAACACCGGCTTTACGACCAAAATGGGCGCAAGACTTGGCGAAACGCGTCCCCGAGATCGCTGTCCCCTGCCTCGGGCAGAGGCGTCAGGACAGCGATGATGATCTCAGAGGCTTATAGGTCTTTGGAAGACAGACGGTGCGCGGCTCAGCAGACGCTGAGCTGGCTCTCTTTGGCGACTCGTTCGAACGCCTCGGAGATATTCTTGATGCGGTACTGGCAATCAGACCCATCGGTCGGGAGCAGACGGACGATTTCGTACATGCCGCTGGCTGCCGGACGGGCAACGTTGCTGGCGGTAAAATAGACGGATTCACCTACCACGAACTTGTGCTTCAACGCTCAACTCCTGCGCCACTTGAATACCGATCCGTGCCTTGTTGCCAGGTGTGATCGGCTCCCCCCAAACCCCGCGGGCTTATAGCACGCGGGACGCTCTTCTGGCCAGTGAATCACGCATGGCTGGCGCCCCGATTTTGCTTGTTTTTCAGCGATCTAGGCGGCGACCGGGCTGGAACTGGAGCATCCTGGGAATGAATCCCTTCCGCAGGTCAATCGGTCTCGAATTTATCGATGACCCAGGTCTCGGCCAGCGCGGCCTGAGTCCATTCCTGGAATGCCGGCAGCGCCATCATCACCGCCACGTAGCCCTGCGCGATCGGGTCAAGCTCGACCGCATAGGTGCGAAACCGATGCACGACGGGTGCGAACATTGCATCGACGCCGCTGAAGCGGCCGAACAGATACGGCCCGAACCGGCCGTAGCGGTGACGGCAGTCGGTCCAGATCTCCTGCACCCGGGCGATGTCGGCGCGCGCCGCATCCGACAGCGGCTTGGCGCCGACCGGCCGATGGATGTTCATGCCGCACTCGTTGCGCAGCGCGGCGAAGCCGGAGTGCATCTCGGCCGCCACCGACCGCGCATGAGCCCGCGCGGCGACATCGTCGGGCCAGAGTTGGGCCTTGGGAAAGCGCTCCGCGGCGTATTCGATGATCGCCAGCGAATCCCAGATCGTGACGTCGCCGTCGACCAGCACCGGCACCTTGCCGGCCGGCGTGAAAGCGAGGATGCGGCGCTTGTCGGCGTCGCCGGTGTACAGCGGGATCACCACCTCATCGAATGCGACGCCGGTGGCCTTCAGCGCGATCCACGGCCGCATCGACCACGACGAGTAGTTCTTGTTGCCGATCACCAGCGTCCGCGCCATGGCCGAATACTCCCTTCATCCCCGCAGAAATGCGTCCCTCGGCAATCAATCCACGACCATCGTGGCTGTCAATCGGTCGAGGTTGCGGCGCGCGGGCCATTGCGGCACTGCATTGCCATGACACCTCACGATTCGGCGCCCACCCCCGCCTCTCCTGTCTCCGCCCTTGAAGACGACATCCTCGCCGTGCTGAACAAAGCCGGCCACGGCACGCTCAGCGCGCCGGAGATCGCTCATTCGCTGCGCCCCGAGGGCGACTGGCACGGTCTGCTGATGCCGATCCGGCGCGCCGCCGTTGCGCTGGCGCTGGACGGCCGGCTGGTGATCTACCGCAAGGGAAAGCCGGCCGACCCCAACGACTTCCGCGGCGTGTACCGGCTCGGCCTTCCGCGCCACGACTGAGCGGCGCTACGGCGACGGCAGCAGCGACGTCGTCTTGCCGCCGAGCCGATAGGCCAGCAGCCCCGCCCATTCATGCACGGCGACGTCGGTGCGTGCGAGCCCCGCCGCCAGCGTCGAGAACGTGCGTGCTGCGTCCTCGCTGCCGCGCGTTCGCCAATCGACCGGATAGGGCACGACGTCGAAGCCGGCTGCGCGGAATGCGATGATCGATCGCGGCATGTGAAATGCCGACGTCACCAGCAGCCAGAGTTCGCCCGGCTTCGGTGCCACCAGAGCACGCGTATAGGCAGCGTTCTCGGCGGTCGTCCGCGACTTGTCTTCCAGCACCAGGCGATCCGACGCTAGGCCGAACCGCTCCAGCAGTTCGCCGGCGAGCGGGGCTTCGGCGACCGAGCGCTGGATCAGATTGCCGCTGCCGCCGCTGTAAACGATGCGTGCCTTCGGATAGCGCCGCGCCAGATCGAGCGCCGCAAGCACGCGCTCGGCCGAGGCGTCGACTTCGAGGGTATTGCGGGCGACGCTGAGTTCGGAATCGATCGCTCCGCCGAGCACGATGATCCCATCCGGCGCGCGTCCCGCCTCGTGCCAGGGCGGAAACCGCTCGGACAGCGACAGCAGCAGTACGTTGCCGAGCGGCGAGTAACCGGCGATCAGCAGCAGCACGACGCCGCCGATCAGCAACGCCCGTCCTGCCCGCCACCAGCGCGTCAGCATGAGCACCAGGCCCGCCACACAGATCATCGCGATCGTGTTGGACGGATGGACGAAGAAGCCGAGGATCTTGGAGAGCAGGAAGAACATCGGTCACCAGCACGCTGAAGATCGTCTCTTTCGACGTGCGTTATTCCGGCAGCGAGGTCAACGGCGGCTAGCGCTCAGTCCCACACTGGTGCGGTCGGCATCGTGGTCAGGCGTCCTTTCGGACTGCCGAGCGTGAAGATCTCCTGCATTTCGGCATCCGACAGTTCGAAGTCGAACACGTCGATGTTCTGCGCCAGCCGCTCGAGGCGAGAGCTGCGCGGAATTGCCGCGACGTTCTGCTGGATCAGCCAGCGCAGGCAGACCTGCGCGGCGGTCTTGCTGTGCACGTTGCCGATCCGGGTGAGAACCTCGCTCTTCTTGGCATTGCCGCGCGCGATCGGGCTGTAGGCGACCAGCGCCATGCCGTACAGCGCGCAGCCGGCGAGCACCTTCTGCTGATCGAGAAAAGGGTGGTACTCGACCTGATTGCACACCAGCGGCGCCGGGCAGACCGCCACCGCCTCAGCGAGCAGCGCGACCGTGAAATTCGAGACGCCGATGTGCCGCGTCAGGCCGAGCGCACGGGCCTGCGCCAGAGCGCCGAGTGTTTCCGCCAGCGGCACATGCGCGTTCGGCCAGTGCAGCAGCAGCAGATCCACCTCGGACAGCCGCAGCTTGACCAGGCTCTCTTTGGCCGAGCGAACGAGATCATTGGGGGCGAAATGCGTCGTCCAGACCTTGGTGGTGACGAACAACTGATCGCGGCGAATGTGGGAATTGCGGATGCCCTCCCCGACCTCGCGTTCGTTGTCGTAGATCTGAGCGGTGTCGATATGGCGATAGCCGAGGCGGAGCGCCTGCTCGACGATCCGCGAGCAGCTATGTCCGCTCAGTTCCCAGGTGCCGAGCCCGAGTGCGGGGATCTTGGCCCCATGGGCTTCGACGAAGTGCGCGTCGGCGGTCTGCATGACGATCGTCCCGCATTTTGGGTACGTAGACTGATCAGAAGTAGTATGAACCGATCAGCACTCGCTGCCAATCGCTGGCGCGGCGACGAGCTTACTAATTTCTTCCCGGCGACCGGCCAGCGCGGCAAACACCAGATCGGGCGTATGCGCGATCACGGTCAGTAGCGCACGCGCCGGTCCGCGCGGGCTCCGCTTGCCCTGCTCCCAGTTCCGGATGGTCTCGACCGGCACACCGAGCCGCGCGGCGAACTCGGTCTGAGTCAGCCCGGCGCGCAGCCGCAATTCGCGCACCTTCGGCTCAGCCGCGGGAGTACGCACGATCGGGTCGGGACCGGTCGGCGCGAGCGGAAACTCGTGGCCGTCGCGCAGTTCGACGATCCGCCCGTCCGCTTTCAGCCGCAGCCGCTGTATCTGGGTCATGGACGGAATCGTCCGCCAACAGCGTTAACAAGACATGAAGAGACTTATTTCAGTCCGAACCACAGCGTCGCGATGCCCAAGAAGGCGAAGAACCCGACGACGTCGGTCACAGTAGTGACGAACGTCCCCGACGCGACCGCCGGGTCGGCCCGCATCCGCTCCAGCGCCATCGGGATCAGGATACCACCAAGCGCGCCGGCAATCAGATTGCAAATCATCGCCAGCCCGATCACCACACCGAGGCCCGGCACCCTGAACCAAGCGTAGGCCGCGATGCCGGTGATCAGCGCAAACGCGACGCCGTTGACCAGACCGACCAGCGCCTCGCGCATCACCACCCGAACCGCGTTCCAGGGCCCCAGTTCGCGGGTAGCGAGCGCCCGCACCGCCACCGTCATGGTCTGGGTCGCAGCGTTACCACCCTGGCTGGCGACGATCGGCGCCAGCACGGCGAGTGCCACCATCTGCTGCAGCTGATCCTCGAACAGCCCGAGCACCGAGGACGCCAGGAACGCGGTGGCGAGGTTGACCAGCAGCCAGTTGAAGCGGCCGCGCGCGATCGTCCACACCCGGTCGGACAGTTCTTCGTCACTGGTGACGCCGCCCAGCGCCTTGAGGTCTTCGTCGGCCTCCTCCTCGATCACGTCGACGACGTCGTCGATGGTGATCACGCCGACCAGACGGTTCTGGCCGTCGACCACCGGGGCCGCGACGAGGTTGTACTTACCGAACAGCCGAGCGACTTCCTCCTGATCGTCGTCCACCGACACCTTGCGGCGATCCTCGTCGACCAGCTCTGGCAGCGGCACGTTACGGTGCGACCGCAGCAGCCGATCCAGCGACACCGCGCCCTGCCAGTGATTGACGCCGTCGACGACGTAGATCTCATAGAAGCGATCCGGCAGCTCGGCGGTTTCACGCATGAAGTCGATCGCCTCGCCGACGGTCCAGTCCCGCGGCACGGCGATGAAATCGGTCTGCATCCGCCGGCCGGCGGAGTTTTCCGGATAGTCGAGGCTGCGTTCGAGCGCGTCGCGTTCGGAGGGCGGCAGCTTGTCGAGGATCTCCTCCTGATCCTCTTCGTCGAGCACCTGCAGCAGCTCGACGGCGTCGTCGGAATCCAGTTCGCGGACGCCTTCGGCTACGGTCTCCGGCTCGAGCTCTTCGAGGATCTCCTCGCGGACGGTTTCGTCGACTTCGTTGAGCGCGGAGAAGTCGAAATCGGCCCCGGTCAGTTCCACCAGCCGAACCCGCTCGTCTGAATCCAGCGCCCTGATCAGGTCGCCGAGGTCGGCCTCGTGGAGTTCGGACACCAGCCCCCGCAACGAGCCGGCGTCTTCGGCGGCGATCGCGCGAGACACCGCCTCGACGAACTCGGCCCGGAGGTCACCGTGGTCATCCCGCATGGCCATAGGATCGAGAGCGGCCAGATCGGGCCGCACGACCGCATCCACGTCGTCGGTCATGGGGGCTCCCGCGAGTTTTTACTGGTTGCAGAAATCGGGCGCCGTCGGGCAAGATGCACTGTCGAACGGCGGCGCGAATGCCCGTGGCAATAACCAATCGGTGAAGCAGAGCGCAATGATAATCGTGACACCCACCAACAATCCGCCAACCCGGAGGGTGTCGTGATCGTCGCGCGCACCGCTGCTGCCTTCGTCGCCCTCGCTGCCCTCGGCGGGACCGCTCACGCCGCCGAGTGCCCCCGCCCCGGGACGCTCGGCACCTCGCGGGTGCTGACCGTCGATCCGGCGACCTATCCGCGCGTCGGCCTGAAGAGCTTCCCGCAAACCCTGCCGCTTGCTGATCGCGAAGTGGTGCTGACCTTCGACGACGGTCCGGCCGCCACGACCCCGGCGGTGCTGAAAGCTCTCGCCGACGAATGCGTCCACGCCACCTTTTTCCTGGTCGGCAAACCCGCCTCCGAGATGGGCGAGATGGTGCGGCGGATCGCGGCCGGCGGTCACACCATCGGCCATCACACCTACACCCATCAGCATCTGTCGGCGCTGAGCCATGCCGATGCACTCACCGAGATCGACCGCGGCATCGCGGCCGACGAAGCGGTGATGCGCGCCAAGGGCATTCCGGTGGCAACCACGCGGTTCTTCCGCTTCCCGTATTTCGAATCCACCCCGGCGCTGCTCGATGATCTGCAGGCGCGTGGCATCTCGGTGTTCGGCGCTGATCTGTGGGCCAGCGACTGGAATCTGATGACGCCCGACGAACAGCTCAAGCTGATCACCGAGCGCCTGACGGCGACCGGCCGCGGCATCATCCTGTTTCACGATCCGCGCAAGCAGACCGCCGAAATGATGCCGGCCTTCCTGCGCTGGCTGCGCGAAAACAACTACCGCGTCGTGCACGCGGTGCCCTCTGACGAAGCCGGGCATGCGGTTGCGTCGGATACGCATGGCCGTACTGCGCGCTGAGCCGGCCCCACGTCCCAGAATCGCCATGGAACTTTGAACGGTTAAGCAGCCGTTCATGACGCGGTTTTATTTTCGGTCCGGGTTGGGATTCGGGCGTCGTGAACCGCGCTGTCGGTCGCGTGAAGGCGGTGCACTGTTGTCTGAACGTTCGTTGCGGATTTCCTATCTCGTTGGTGCGGCTTGCGTCGCCGCCGCACTCGCCCTCCAGCCCCATCAGGCCCAAGCGGCAAGCTGCCCCGGCAATCCCGATGCGCTAGGCACATCGCGTACGCTGGTCGTCGATCCGCGCGAACATCCGCGCATCGGCACGATGCAATATAGCGAGACCCTGCCGCTGCGCGACCACGAGGTGGTGCTGACATTCGACGACGGCCCGCTGCCGCGCGAAAGCAATCAGGTGCTCGACATCCTGGCCAAGGACTGCGTCAAGGCGACGTTCTTCGTGGTCGGGCGGATGGCAAAGACGTTTCCAGCCGGTGTCCGCAAGCTGCGCGACGCCGGCCATACCATCGGCACCCACAGCCAGAATCATCCGCTGAGCTTCAACCGGATGTCGGTGGAGCAGGCGCAGCAGGAGGTCGACGAAGGCATCGCCTCGACCCTCGCCGCCCTCGACGGTGACCGCGCCGCGCTGTCGCCGTTCTTCCGTATTCCCGGCCTGCTGCGAGCCGAAGCGGTCGAAGGATACCTCGCTTCCCGCGGCATCCAGGCATGGAGCGCGGACTTCCCGGCCGACGACTGGCGTCACGTCTCGCCCGACACCGTGTATCACCTGGCGATGAGCCGTCTGGCCGCAAAGGGCAAGGGTATCCTGTTGCTACACGACATCCAGCCGCGCACGGTGGCGGCGTTGCCGCGGATCCTGCAGGCGCTGAAGGCCGGCGGCTACAAGATCGTGCACGTGGTCGCAGCGACGCCGGAACTGCCGAAGACGCCGACCGAGCCGCAGGAGTGGCGGCTGCATCCGACTTCCGAGACGGTGGCGAAGGTGCGCTGGCCCAAGGTGCCGCGCTTCGTGTTCGCCAATGAAGAGATGCTGCCCGCCCCCGAACTCGCCGACATCGGCCTCGACCGCGACCGCCTGATTCCAGGCAGCGCCCCGATCCGGTCGAATCGTCTCGCGCGTGGCCAGGTGCCGACGCCGCAGCGCTCGCCGTGGCCGCGGCAGGCCCTGATCGAATCGCCCGACAATCTGATCAGCCTGCCGGTGCCGTCGCCGAGCCTGTTTGCGATTCCTGAACGGAACGCTCCGGCAATCCGGGCGATGGTCCCGGTGAAGGCGGAACGCGCCGCCCGCGAAACGCCCCAGCTCGTCCGCGACGCGAACAACCGGACGCTGTCGATCGACGTCGGCGCCGCCGCGCGGCCGATCTCCGGCAGCGTAGGGATTGCCCCGGAAGGCCTACAGCGGGGCCCGCTCGACGCCGGCAGCCGCCCTCGCCCGCTCAATCATTGATCCGGTTACCCGCCCAGCGCTTGCCAGCCGGCAATTTGCCATTAGATTGACGGCACATTGCCGAACCATCGGTGGGGCGCACCATGTCCATCATCGAAATTGTCGCGGATAAGCTCGGCGGCAAGCCGGTACTCGGTGCAACGGTTCGGTCCCAGGCAGACTTGGCCATGGTGGTCCGCAACCGGCTCCCCCTCGCCGCCCTCCAGGGATTGAGCCGCGCCGGGCTGAGCGATCAGGAAATCGAGCGGTTCGTCATCCCGCAGCGGACACGCCGACACCGCGCCGAGCGCAATCAGCCGCTCACGATCGACGAATCCGATCGGGCTGTCCGCCTGCTGCGCATTCAGAGCCTCGCCGAGGACACCTTCGACGTGGACAAGGCCAGCCTCTGGCTTCGCCGCCCTCTGGCTGAGCTGAACGGCGAAACACCCCTCACCGTCGCGCAAACTGAGGCTGGCGCCAGGCTGATCGAGATGGTGCTCGGCAAGATCGCTTGGGGCGCAGCCGCCTGATGCGCCTGTGGCGACTGTCTCTCGCCCGTCACGCTCGGGCGTTCGACGGCGGTTATGGACTGCTGTTCGACGGCCGTTGGAACACCGTCGGCCGGCCCGTCACCTACTGCGCGACATCGCCCGCTCTCTGTGTGCTGGAGAAGCTGGTGCACGTCGAAGACCCGCTGCTGCTGCCTGCGCTGATGATGGTGCGCTACGAAGCACCGGACGACTTGGCCGTCGACGACGTGCCACTTTCCGCCCTTCCGACCGATTGGCGACGTCGGGAGAGCTGGACTCAACGGCGCGGTGATGCGTGGCAGGCCTCGCTGACAGCCCCGCTGCTGCGGGTGCCATCCGCGATCGTCCCGATCGAGGGATCACCGGATCTCAACGTTCTGATCAACCACCGGCATTCTGGCGCCGACCGGATCAGAATCGCAGACATCGAGCCGTTCACCCTCGATCCCCGCCTGTTCTGACGATCGGGCTTCGGCATCCGAATGCCAACGTTCTCGCAGTTCCTATGCGCGAGACCAGGTCGTAAGGTTGTTTGGGAGGGGTGCGCCGAGCTACACGGCCGGCGCGGAAGTGGTGCGCTCGGAGGGACTCGAACCCCCACGATTTTACTCACTGCCACCTCAAGGCAGCGCGTCTACCAATTCCGCCACGAGCGCTTGGGACCGGTTTCGGGCATCGCCGACCGGATCGACGGCGCCCATTTAACAAAACAATGATGAGGCCACAAGGCCAGATCACCTTCGATCTGGGGATCGCGGCAACATCTGTTTGACCTCGACCGCAATTCGGTTGCGATCGACCAAAACCATGCCGGAAGCGATCGGCATGTTGTTGGCGAGGATCTTGACCTCGTCGGCCTCGGTGGCATCCAGTTCGATGATGGCGCCGCGGCTCAGCCGCAGCACCTGGTGGATCGGCATCGAGGTGGTCCCGAGAACCACCATCAGATCGACGGAAACTTTATCGAGTGTCGGCACTGGAACCCGGACTGACTTGCCTGAGGAACGAAGACGTAGTCGACGACACCACGTTATGGTTATCCAATGATTAACGCCCCCACTTCCCCCCGCCAGACGCTGGATTGGACCGCTCTGAAGCCCGCCGACGGCTCGCCGGCGGTGGAATGGCGGATTTCCGATTCGCTCGTGCCCTATCCGGAGGCGGTGGCGACCATGGAGGCACGGGCCGCGGCGATCGCAGCGGGCGACGCGCCCGAGCTGGTCTGGCTGCTGGAGCATCCGCCGCTCTACACTTCAGGCACTAGCGGCCATGCCTCCGACCTGCTCGAAGAGCGCTTCCCGCTGTTCACCACCGGCCGCGGCGGCCAGCTCACCTATCATGGCCCCGGCCAGCGCGTGGCCTATGTAATGCTCGACCTGAAGCGCCGGCGCCCGGACGTGCGCGCCTATGTGGCTGCGCTCGAACAATGGATCATCGCCACCCTCGATGCCTTCAACATCCGCGGCGAACGCCGGGAAGATCGGGTCGGCGTCTGGGTTCGCCGACCCGACAAGGGCGAAGGTTACGAGGACAAGATCGCGGCGATCGGCGTCCGGCTGAAACGCTGGGTGTCGCTGCACGGCATCGCCATCAACGTCGAGCCCGACCTGTCGCACTTCAAGGCGATCGTGCCCTGCGGCATCAGCGATCCGCGCTATGGCGTCACCAGCCTCGTCGACCTCGGCCTGCCGGTGGTGATGACCGACGTCGACATCGCTTTACGCTCTGCCTTCGAAAACCTCTTCGGCGAAACCCGCACAGCCGCAACCACAAGCGCCTGATCGCCTCCTTCCCGGATCGATCCGCACGCGAAGTGATCACTCGCCGAAAGCGCGACTGTCACAATCGGCCGTGAGGCTCGATCAGCGCAGCGGCCCCGTGTCGAGTCACAGACTCCGGCAACGGAATTGTAACGATGAAACCGCTCGGTTCCCGCCGCGCGGCACTGACAACGCTTTCGTCATGTTAGCAGGGAAAGATCAGCGACGGCCTCATTAGCTGCGGCCGCGCCACCCTCGTAGTTGTCCTAGTACCTAGTTTCAAGAATGATCCAACGCCCCACCAGTTCTCCCGATAATCAGTCACTGTGGCGCGCCGCGCTCGAGCAGACGCGCGATGCTGCCATCGTTATCGACGATGCTGGCAACGTCTGTCTGTTCAACCGAGCCGCAGAACGGATTTGGGGAATTTGTCGCACGGACATCGTCGGCCGTACTATTGGAATCCTCGGCCTCGACGGCATGACCTCGAAGCCCGCCTCCAGAGCCTTCTCCCCACCCGCTACATCGAACGGCGTCGCCATTCTCGAAATCCCACGGCCGGACGGCCAGGTCATCAGCGCCGAGCTCACGCAATCGATGATAAGCACGTACGGCCACAACTACACTCTCGTCACCGCGCGCGATATCACGCCAGAGATGGAGCGGCGCAAAGGCATCGAACTGATCTCATCGATCGCAGACCGTACCACCCGCGCGGTACTGGTCACCGACGCTGATCTGAAGCTGCTTTACACCAACGCCGCCTTCACCGGCCTGTTCGGCTTCAGTGCCGCAGATGTCAAAGGCCGCAACGTCATCGGCCTCCTCGCCGGCCACCACACCAATCGCCGGACGATCGCCAACCTAAAACAACGGATTGCCGACGCCGAGGGTGGCGAAGAAGAGATCCTGGTTTACGATCACAATGGTGACGAGATTTGGATATCGGCAGACGTAAAGGCGCTGCACGATGCGCAAGGCCGGGTCACACAGGTCTTCGGGCTGCTGACCGACATCTCGGAAACCCGGCAATTGCGCATGCTGCAGCAGGTGACGCTGAGCGCGCTCGCCGACGAGATTCCGATCACCGACGTCGCCGACCGGATGTGCCGCTTTGTCGAGAAGATCGCGCCGGACGTGGTCTCCACCATCCTGCACGTCGACGCCCAGGGGCTGTTGCACCCGCTCGGTGGCCCGAGCCTGCCCGAGGATTACTCGCGCGCGCTCGACGCCGTGTCGATCGGCCCGCAGGTCGGCTCCTGCGGCGCTGCCGCGTATTTCGGCAAACCGGTGCTGGCACTCGACATCGACACCGATCCGCGCTGGGAGCCGTTCAAGAAGCAGCTGTTGGAAATCGGGCTGCGCGCCTGCTGGTCGTCGCCGGTCAAGGCCAAGGATGGCCGTGTGATCGGCACCTTCGCGTTCTATTTCCGCGCCTGCCGTCCGCCGAGCCATTGGCATCACCGGATCGTTGACGCCTGCCTGCATCTCGGGGCGCTTGCGATCGAGCGCATGGAGTCGCGCGCGCAGATCGCGCGTCTTGCCTATTTCGACATGCTGACCGGCCTCCCCAACCGCGCCCGGCTGCGGGATCTGATCGCGGCCGCGACCGCGGCCTGCCCGCAGGGCCGCATGGTTGCGCTGGCGTTTCTCGACGTCGACAATTTCAAGGACATCAACGACACGCTGGGTCATGCCGCCGGCGACGAATTCCTGATCGAGTTTGCGCGAAGGCTGCGCGATCAGGTCCAGCCCGGCGACGTGGTGGGACGGCTCGGCGGTGACGAATTCGTCGTCGTGTTGCCGAACCGGGAGCCGGCTGAAATCGAACCGGTGGTCGCCCGGATCAGCGAGGCGCTGATGCTGCCGTTTACGCTCTGCAACAGCCAGGTGCCGATGTCGGCCAGCATCGGCGTCAGCCTGTATCCCGACAACGCCACCGACCTCGACACGCTGATCAACCAGGCCGACACCGCGATGTATCGCGCCAAGCGCTCGGGCCGCTCGACCTACCGGCTGTTCAACAGCGACATGCATGGCGCAGCCGAGCAGCGGATGGCCTATGCGGCCGCGCTACGCTCGGCGCTGGCGAACAGCCGCCTCGAATTGCATTACCAGCCGCAGATTCGCACCAGCGACGGCGCACTGCACGGCGTCGAAGCCCTGGCGCGCTGGAACGATCCGGCGCTCGGTCCGGTGCCGCCGACGAAGTTCATTCCACTCGCCGAAGAGTGCGGCCTGATCGATCAGATTGCGTGCTGGTCGATCCGCGAGGCCTGCCGGCAGATGCGGGCATGGCGAGACCAGGGACTCGAGGTGCCGAGCGTCGCCGTCAATCTGTCGCCGATCAACTTCGAGAATCCAGCGCTACCGACACTGGTGGCCGACACGCTCGCGACCTATCACCTGCCACCCGAAGCTCTGATGCTCGAGGTCACCGAAGGCGTCGCCCAGGACAACCGCTCGACCGCGCACGAGACGATGATGGCGCTGCGCCGGATCGGGGTCGGACTGTCGCTCGACGATTTCGGCACCGGCTATTCCAATCTCAACCGGCTGGCGCAATTGCCGATCCGCGAGCTGAAGATCGATCGCGGCTTCATGAGCGAACTCGAGACCAGCCCCACCGCCCGCGCCGTCGTCACCACCGTGGTGCGGGTCGGCCAGAGCCTCGCCCTCAGCGTCGTCGCCGAAGGCGTCGAGACCACCGCTCAATTCCAGCTCTTGAGTGAGCTCGGCTGTGACGTCGCCCAGGGCTTCCTGTATGCGCCGGCACTGGCGCCGGCTGCATTCGAGCAATGGCTGCTCGGCTACAGCGCCGCCCGCGGCGGCGCGATGATGGAGCGCATTAGCCCGACGAGCACGGATGACCGGACGGCGCCATTCACTACCACGCGGCGGCGGAACTAACCGCCACCGCGTTTGCGCGCGCTTATACCACGACTGCCGATCGTGGTGCGGCGGCGAGCTTGCGCACGATATAGCGCTGCTCTTGGGTCAGACCACCGAAGCCATAGCCGTCGGCCCGCACGCCGTTGACGTGGACATAGCTTTCCGAGTGCAGCGGTCCGAGTAGTTCGCCCATGCGGGCGTAGGTTGCGGTGATAAACTCCGCCTTCTCGTCTTTAGTGTTGCTGCTGTCGACGATCCGGATGTCGAGCCAGAAGCTGGCGAGGTTCTGATCCGCCAGCGAGGCACCGGCCGCGAACCAGTCGGCCGGATCGACCTGCTCGACGATCACCGCCGTCACCTTGGGGTCCTTGTGCAGGATGGTGGCGGCGAGATCGCTGGCCGCGGCGGCGATCCGCGGCTTCAGGTCCGAGGTCGGGCGCGGCGTCGAGTAATGCACGGTGATCAGCGGCATCGGTAGCTCCTCTCAACAAGTGTTCGATGCTGCAGAAGCTAGACCTCGCCCATAAATCAAGATACCCTATCAATCCACGTTTCAATCATAACAAATTCTGATAATGAGATGATCGACCTCGACATCGCCGCGGTACGCGCCTTCGTCCACGTCGCCGATCTGCGCAGCTTTACGCGGGCCGCCGAAGCGCTCGGCACCACCCAGGCGGCAATCAGCATGCGGCTGCAGCGCCTGGAGGCACTGCTCGAACGGCGCCTGCTGGAGCGCTCGCCGCGCTCGGTCGGGCTGACCGCAGAAGGCTCGGCGTTTCTGGATCGGGCCCGCGCGCTGATCGACAACAATGATCGCGCAGTTGCCAGCGAGCGCGTAATCGTTCAGTCACTCCGGCTTGGTATCAGCGACCACGTCGCCGGACCGGATTTGGTGCCGCTGCTGGCCCGGCTTGGCCGAGGGCGCTCCGACCTGCGGATCGAAGTCAGCATTGGGTTTTCGCGCGACCTGGTCGATGCGTTCGATCGCGCGGAGCTGGATGCGATCTGCATCCGCGAGAGCGCGGGGCGACGCGGCGGGGAGACCTTGCTGCGCGATGAATTCGGCTGGTTCGCAGCGCCCGATTTCGATCTCGTCCACGGCGCGCCCGTTCCGCTGGCCTCGCTCGCTGCGCCGTGCGGCGTACGGGCAACCGCGGTGCGCGCGCTCGACAAGGCCAGGGTGCCATGGACCGAAGTGTTCGTCGGCGGCGGCGTCAGTGCAGTAGTTGCCGCTGCGCTCGCCCGCCTCGCCGTCGCACCGCTGGCCAAACGCATCGCGCCGCCGGGACTCGTCGATGTCGGCGCCACACTGAAGTTGCCACGCCTGCCTGCGTCGCCGGTCGTGCTGCACTCCCGCGTCAGCGACGCGAGCCGCCGCGCGGCGCTCAGGACCTTGGGGGCGACCTTCAGGCAGATCGCAGGCTAAGCCAGCGGCGTGCCGGTCTCACAGAGTCGACAGGATCGAAAACCGCTCACCGGCCGCCCGCTGAGCCAGCAGTGCGGCGCCGGCCTCTTCCACCACCACCGCGTCGACCCGCGCGGCCGAGGGGCCGCGGTGGCAGGCGGCGATCATGTCGGCGACCACAGTCTGGTCGCCTCCGAGCAGCGCTTCGACGCTGCCGTCGCGGCGGTTGCGGACCCAGCCCTCGAGGCCGTTCGCCTGCGCCGTCATCGCCAGCCAGGCCCGATAGCCGACGCCCTGCACCCGGCCGCGGATCGTCACCTGCCGGATGATCTGGCCCATCAGCGCTTCACACCGAGGAAGTGTTCGTTCCGATCAGCGACGACGTCGGCGCGCGTGACCTTGTCCATCAGGTCGGCGCCGGCGAGCCCGGTCAGTTGCTTCGGCGTCGCACCGGCTTTGATCGCCGACAACGTTTTGAACACGGCCTCGGTCGCAGCCGCGATCGGCGCATGGCCCTGCACCGCGATGCGGACTCGCCTGCCCGCGAGATGATCGAAGTCGCCGAGTTCGGCCGGCGGGCTGCCGAGCGCGAGCGGCAGCGTTGTCGCGGCGCTGATCGCTTCCAGCTGCGCGCGGGTCTTCACGCCGGTGAAGAACAACGCATCAACGCCAGCGGCCTCATAGGCCAGCGCGCGCTCGATCGCATCATCGAGCGACGTGATCGAGCAGGCACCGGTGCGTCCGAAAATAACGAGATTAGGATCGCGTCTCGCGTCGAGCGCGGCCTTGATCTTGCCGAGCCCCTCTTCGCGCGACACCAGCTGCGGCTTGGCTTCGCCGTAGGCCTGCGGCAGCAGCGTGTCTTCGATGGTGAGACCGGCGGCCCCCGCCGCTTCGAGTTCTTCCACGGTGCGGCGAACATTGAGCGCATTGCCGTAGCCGTGATCGGCATCGACCACCACCGGCAACGCGGCGGCGCGTGTCATGCGCCGCACCTGCTCGGCAAGCTCGGTCAACGTGATCAGCGCGATGTCGGGATCGCCGAGGATCGCCAGCGAAGCCACCGAGCCACCGAACATCCCGAACGGAAAGCCGAGATCGTCGGCGATCCGGATCGAGATGGCATCGTATACAGACGCCGGGCGCACGCAGGCGGATCCGGTGAGGATTGCCCGCAATGCGCTGCGGCGGTCGCGCCAGGCCACGGCGGGCTTACGCGAACTCGAGGATCAGCGCATCGACCGCGAGCGTCGCTCCGGCCGCGGCGTGGATCTTCTTGACGGTGCCGTCGCGTTCGGCGCGCAGCACGTTCTGCATCTTCATCGCCTCGACCACCGCCAGCGTCTCGCCGGCCTTGACCTCCTGGCCCTCGGTCACCGCGATCGACACGATCAGGCCCGGCATCGGGCACAGCACCTTCTTGCCGGTGTCGGCCTTGTCGGCTTCCTTCATCCAGCGCGCGGCCGCCGCTTCACGCTCGGTGAAGACGTTGACCGACACTTCGTAGCCATGATGCGCCAGCTTGAAGCCGTTCGGGATCGCACGGACCTGCACCGCGACCGGATGGCCGTCGATGGTGCCTTCCCACACCGGATCGCCCGGCATCCAGGACGACAGCAACTGGTGCGGCTGACCGAGCGAACCGTCGGCATTGGCGAAGCGGACGACGAACGCCTCACCTTCGCGGATCACGTCGAGCGGCACTTCGCTGCGCTCCAGCCACACGCAGCGGCGGCGCTCGCGGATCACCGCGCGGCCGATCATCTGGCCCGAGATCTTGCGCTTGCGCTCGCCGATCACCCGGTCGATCGCCGCGCCGACCGCGGCGATGCGGCGGGCGACTTCACCCTCCGGCACCCGCGGATGGAATCCCTGCGGGAATTCCTCGGCGATGAAGCCGGTCGACAGATTGCCCTCGCGCCAACGCGGATGCGTCATCAGCGCCGACAGGAACGGAATGTTGTGGCGGATGCCGTCGACGTAGAACGCGTCGAGCGCATGGGTCTGCGCCTCGATCGCCGCGGCGCGCGATGGCCCGTGCGTCACCAGCTTGGCGATCATCGGGTCGTAGAACATCGAGATCTCGCCGCCCTCCTGCACGCCGGTGTCGTTGCGCACCGTGATGCCGGAGGCTGCGCTCTCGGCCGGCGGGCGATACTTCACCAGGCGGCCGATCGACGGCAAGAAGTTGCGGAACGGATCTTCCGCATAGACGCGGGACTCGATCGCCCAGCCCTTCAGCGTGACGTCCTTCTGCGCCAGCGCCAGCTTCTCACCGGCCGCCACGCGGATCATCTGCTCGACTAGATCGATGCCGGTGACCATTTCGGTGACCGGATGTTCGACCTGCAGGCGGGTATTCATTTCGAGGAAGTAGAAGCTCTTGTCCTGGCCGGCGACGAACTCGACGGTGCCGGCGGAGTCGTAGTTCACGGCCTTGGCCAGCGCGACCGCCTGCTCGCCCATCTTGCGGCGGGTGACTTCGTCGAGCAGCGGCGACGGCGCCTCTTCGATCACCTTCTGATTGCGGCGCTGGATCGAGCATTCGCGCTCGCCGAGATAGATGACGTTACCGTGCTTGTCGCCGAGCACCTGGATTTCGATGTGGCGCGGATCGACGATGAACTTTTCGATGAAGACGCGGTCGTCGCCGAACGAGGCCTTGGCCTCGGCCTTGGCGAGGTTGAAGCCTTCGGCGACTTCCGCCCGCGAATGCGCGATGCGCATGCCCTTGCCGCCACCGCCGGCCGAGGCCTTGATCATCACCGGGTAGCCGATCTCGTCGGCGATCTTCACCGCGTGCTTGTCGTCCTCGATCACGCCGAGGAAGCCGGGCACGGTCGAAACCTTGGCCTGCGCGGCGGCCTTCTTGGACTCGATCTTGTCACCCATCGCGGCGATCGCGCCGGGGTTCGGACCGATGAATACGATGCCGGCCTCGGCCAGCGCCTTGGCGAACGCCTCGCGCTCGGACAGGAAGCCGTAGCCCGGATGCACCGCCTCAGCGCCGGTCTTCTTGCAGGCCTCGACGATCTTCTCGATCACCAGATAGCTCTCGGCCGCCGCCGGAGGGCCGATCAGCACCGCTTCATCGGCCATTTCGACGTGCAGAGCGTCGCGGTCCGCCTCGGAATAGACGGCGACCGTCTCGATACCCATACGACGCGCGGTCTTGATGACCCGGCAGGCGATCTCGCCGCGGTTGGCGATCAGAATTCGTTTGAACATGCTCTTTTTCTTGCAACCTTGGATGGTTCTGCTGTCCCGGGCGGGGCAGCGACGGGGCATTGCGGGTGTGCTTGTAACAATTCTGTCGCCGGGGAAAACTAGATATTGCGAAGGGGTCCCCAGCGTGGGCCCCAATCAACCCAAGGCCCTGTCATGCGCCGCACACTCGCCCTACTGTCCGCGGGCCTCTGCCTGCTGTCCGTCTCCACCGCTTTCGCCCAGAACACTCCGCCCCGCAACCTGATTCTGTTCATTCCCGACGGTCTGCGGGCGAAGTCCGTCAGCCCGGAGACCGCGCCGGCGATGGCCGCGCTGCGCGATCAGGGCGTCAATTTCAAGAATCCGCATTCGCTGTTTCCGACCTTCACCATGGCGAACGGCTCGGCGATGGCGACCGGACACTATCTCGGCGACACCGGCACCTTCAGCAACACCATCTATACCGGCTACAGCGTTCCGCCGGCCGGGAATACCGTGGTTCCGTTCATCGAGAACGACGACGTCCTCGGCGACATCGATAATCATTTCGACGGCAATTACCTCAACGAAGAAAGCCTGCTGAAGCTCGCCCGCGACAAGGGGCTGAGCACCGCGGCGATCGGCAAGCTCGGCCCCACGCTGCTGTTCGACCACACCGACCGGGCCGACAGGCCGGGGCCGCATTCGATCGTGATCGATGATGCGACCGGTTCGCCGAAGGGCGTGCCGCTGCCCGACGACTTCAAGGCCGAGCTCGACAAGCTCGGACTGCCGCTCAAGCCGCCGGCCCGCGGCGAAAACGCCAAGGCCGGCGACGCCAAGACCCCCGGCACGTTGGTCGCCAACGTGGTGCAGCAGGCCTATTTCGCCGATGTCGCCGCCAAGGCGGTGCTGCCGCTGTTCAAGCAGCGCGGCAAGCCTTTCGTGCTGGTGTTTTGGTCCCGCGATCCGGATGGAAGCCAGCATAATCAAGGCGATAGCCTGAACGAGCTCACACCGGGCATTAACGGACCGACCTCGCTGGCCGGAATCCGCAATGCCGACAACAACCTCGCGCAGTTGCGCAAAGCTCTGGATGAGCTTGGGCTCTCCGCCTCGACCAACATCATCGTGTCGGCCGACCACGGCTTCTCGACGATCTCGAAGCAGAGCAAGACCTCACCGTCCGCCAAGGCGAGCTACGACGACACCCCGGCCGGCTTCCTGCCGATGGGCTTCCTCGCCATCGATCTGGCGAAGGCTCTGAAGCTGCCGCTGTTCGATCCCAACAACGGCAACGCAGCGGTCGGCGGCAACTCCCACCCCAAGGCCGGCAACGGCGTGCTCGGCAAGGATCCGGCCAAGCCGGATCTGATCGTCGCCACCAATGGCGGCTCGGACCTGATCTACCTGCCGACCGGCGACAAGAAGCTCGCCGGCCGCACCATCCGGGCCCTGCTCGAACAGGACTACGTCAGCGGACTGTTCGTCGATGACTCACTCGGCAGCTTCCCTGGCACGCTGCCGCTGTCGGCACTGAATCTGAAAGGTAAGGCGGCGACGCCGACGCCCGCGATCGTGGTCAACTTCCGGTCCTACGCGTCCGGCTGCGCCGAGCCGACGCAGTGCTCGGTGCAGGTGGCCGACACCGTGCTCCGCCAGGGCCAGGGCATGCACGGCTCGTTCAGCCGCGGCGACACCATGAACTTCATGGCGGCGACCGGCCCGGACTTCAAAGCCGGCTTCGCCGATCCGCTGCCGGTGAGCAACGCCGACGTCGGGTTCACAGCGGCGAAGCTGATGGGTCTCGATCCGACCACCAAGGGCAAGCTGATCGGCCGGGTGATGACCGAGGCGATGCCGAACGGCGCCGTGCCGAAGGCCACGCAGGAGACGGTGCGCTCGAAATACGCCGCCAACGGGCTGCGCACCGTGCTGGCGATGCAGCGCGTTGGCGAGCATCGCTACTTCGATGCCGCCGGTTTCCCCGGCCGCACCCTCGGCCTCGACGGCGAGACCACCAAACAAAAAGCGGCGGGGAAATAACCCCCGCCGCTTCCTTGCAGAACTTTGGCTTCGGCCGATCAGACGCCGAGATCGAAGATCTGCGGCACCTGGCTGATCAGCGGCAGCGTCGCGACGCCGACCAGCGTGGCGACCAGCCGCATCAGCGTGTGATTGCTGCGCCGGGTGCCGCGCATCTGCCGCGAGATCCACTCCAGGACCTCGGTGTTGACGCCGACCGCCTGGGTCGGAGCCCAGGACTCGATCGCGACGTCCGGCGACAGCGCGACGCTGCGCGCCGGCACCGGCAGGCCCGAGGCGGCCGCGGCGTGGTGGGCGACGGCCTTGGCGAACAGATCATCGAACCGGCCGCCATCGACACGCTCGGCAGCGGCATCGTTGATCTCGAACAGCGCCTCGGCCTCGGCCCGGCTGATCGGCTGATTGTCGACCGCGGAAGCGGTCAGGATACCCATGCACCACGCGGTGTCGGCGGCGTCGAGGGTGCGGGAGAAATGCACCCGACCGCGGGTGGTCGGGCCTTCGCCGGTGATGATCCCATCCCGCACGACCCCGAGCGCTTGCGCGGCGGTATAACGATCCGAAACGTTGAGAGGGTCGATGCCGAACAGTTCGGCGGTGGCGACGGCAGTCATTGCTTTCACTCGTTTTTCTGGCTCTGGGCCAGCATTTCCACGCTGGCGTAAACGCTTGGTTAAGACTTCGCTCCTGCGCTCGATTCGATCGGAATTACCCACGATGTTTCGAAACAGGGTTGCCGATTTGTCGCAGCAGCGGTCTCGCCGGCTCAATTCGCAAGCCGCTCCGGCGGCGGTTGGGCGCACTGGCGGCGCAATTGCGGCAAAGCGGCTTTGCCGGGCGGCCATTTGGCCGCACCGGTCATTCAGCGGTCCTTCAGCGTTTTAAGCGGCGAGCCGTCGGCGCGCGGTCAGCGCGGCGACCACCAGTCGGCGAGCAGCAGGCCGAGCGTTCCCGACACCGCCGTGACGAACGCGCCCCAGGAGATGTCGACCGCGACCACCGGCCAGGTCCAGTGCTTCAGCAGCGCCAGCGAGGTCAGCTCGAAGGTCGCGTAGCAGAACACGCCGAACAGCGCCCCGTACACTAACGAGGATTGCCAGGTCGCCTGCGCCGAGCCGTTGACGAAGATAACGATGCCGACGACGTAGAGCAGGTAGAACAGCACAGCCGGCAGCAGCCTCACCTCGCCGAGCATCTCGCCGACCTGCGACTGGAAGAAGCTCTTGGCGATCGTGCCGAGGAATAGAAAGTCGAGCGGAATCAGGACAATGAATGTTGCCAGATAGAGTAGACCGTATCGCTTCAAATCGTCCTCCTGAACAAAGCAAACTGCATCCTGTCAAATACGGAACGTCTCGTCGATGGTTGCAGTTGCATCGGAACATCGGCGCAAGGTCGCAGCCTCGCATCTCGGATGAGCCCACGTGCTGACACCTGCCAGCTCCCGCCCCATCATCGTCTGGTTTCGTGACGATCTCCGTCTTGCCGATCATCCGGCGCTGCACGCAGCCGCGCAATCCGGTGCGCCTGTGCTGTGCGTCTATGTGCTCGACGAGGTGAGCGACGACGTGCGCGCCCTTGGCGGCGCCGCGCGGTGGTGGCTGGCGCAATCGCTTCGCGCGCTGGAGTCCGAGCTTCGCGGTTTGGGCGGAGCGCTGACCCTGCGGCGGGGGCCGGCTGCCGCGGTGCTGGCCGAGCTGGCGCAGCAGAGCGATGCGGCGGCGGTGCATTGGAACGAGATCGAGATCGCTCCGCATCGGGCTGTCGCCGATGCGCTGGCCGATTCCCTCACGGTGGCCGGCATCGCATATCACCGCCACCCTGGCGACACGCTGGTGGCGCCGAGTGCGATCCGTAGCAAGGATGGCCGCGGCATGCGGGTGTTCACGCCATTCTGGCGGCGGGTGCTCAGCCTCGGCGATCCACCGCAGCCCCTGCCCCGCCCGAAGGCGCTGCGGCCGGCGCCGGCTCCACCGAGCGATCAGCTCGGCGACTGGCAGCTCGAGCCGACGGCGCCGGACTGGGCCGGCGGCCTGCGCCAAACCTGGACCCCCGGCGAAGCCGCCGCGCAGGCGCGGCTGTCCGACTTCCTCGCGGGCCTGCCCGGCTATGCGGACGGGCGCGACTATCCGGATCGGCACGTCACCTCCGGCCTGTCGCCGCATCTGCGGTTCGGCGAAATCAGTCCGCGCCAGGTCTGGTACGCCACGCGCTTTGCCGCCGCCGAGCGGCCGGCGATCGCGCCCGACGTGGACAAATTCCTGAGCGAGCTCGGCTGGCGCGAGTTCTGCCGGCATCTGCTGTTCGACCATCCGGATCTGGCGACCCGCAATCTGCAGCCGGCGTTCGACGCCTTCCCGTGGCACAGCGACGAGGCGGCGCTCAGCGCCTGGCAGCGCGGCCGCACCGGCTACCCGATCGTCGACGCCGGAATGCGCGAGGTGTGGCACTCCGGGGTGATGCATAATCGCGTCCGCATGGTCGTCGGCTCGTTCCTGGTCAAGCACTTGCTGATCGACTGGCGGCTCGGCGAGCAGTGGTTCTGGGACACGCTGGTCGACGCCGATCCCGGCAGCAATCCCGGTAACTGGCAGTGGGTGGCGGGCTGCGGCGCCGACGCCGCGCCGTATTTCCGGGTGTTCAACCCGTTGCTGCAGAGCGAGAAGTTCGACGCGGGCGGCGCCTACATCCAGCGCTGGGTGCCCGAGCTGGCCGGGCTGCCGAACGACCTGATCCACCAGCCTTGGACCGCGACGCCGCTCGAACTCGCCGCCGCCGGCATCGAGCTCGGCGGCAACTACCCGGGACCGATCGTCGACCACAAAACCGGCCGGCAGCGGGCGCTTTCGGCCTATGCCGAGCTGCGTCAGCGTTGAACAACTTCGCTTAGCAGCGTTACTAATTGCGCGAATCGGCTATCGTCGCGGTTATCTACAAACCCTTGGGGGATCAATATGGACGACGACAAGCCGATTATCGAGCAGGTGGGCGAGGTGATCACCGAGGCCACCGATGCAGCCAAGACCGTGGTCAAGAAGGCGCGCAAGGCGGCCAAGAAAGTCGCCAAGAAGGTGAAGGCGGGCGCCAAGAAGGCCGCGAAGGCGACCAAGAAGGCAGGCAAGAAGGCCGCCAAAAAGGCAGCCAAGAAAGCTCCGAAGAAGGCCGCCAAGAAAGCCGCCAAAAAGGCGCCCAAGAAGGCCAAAAAGGCAGCCAAGAAGGCAGCCAAGAAAACCGTGAAGAAGGCCAAGAAGGCGGCGCCGAAGAAGGCGAAAAAGGCCAAGAAATCCAAGCGCTGAGCGGTTCATCCGGATCGGCCGGCGAAAGCCTCCGGAGCACGGCTCCGGGGGCTTTTTGCTGTCCGCTGACCGAAGGCGCCCGGCCCTACCCCGCCGACGTCTTGACCTACACCTTGGCCCGGTTGACCAGAAACACCGCCGCCGCACAGATCACCATGCCGACGATCGAGACCACGTCCAGCTTTTCACCGAACAGCACATAGGCCATCAGCGCGGTGGTGCCGGGCACCAGGTAGAACAGGCTAGCGACCGAGGTCGCGGCGGAATGCCGGATCAGCCAGTACAGCAGCCCGATCGAGCCGATCGACAGCACCACCACCAGCCAGCCCACCGCCAGCACGAACTCGGTGGTCCAGTTCACCACCCGGGTTTCGAACAGCACGGCGCCGACCGCGAACAGCGCGAGCGCGGCGAGGAATTGGATGATGTTGCCGGCGCGCCAGTCGATGCCGCTGCAGAACCGCTTCTGGTACAGCGTGCCGATGGTGATACCGATCAGCGAACAGGCCGAGGCGAGCCAGCCCCAGCCGACGTCGCCGGTCAGGCTGCGGCTGTGCAGGATCAGCAGCGTGCCGCCCAGACCGAGCCCCAGCCCCAGCCATTGCAGCGGCGTGACGCGCTCGCCGAGCCATCGGTTGGCGAGCGTCGAGGTCAGGATCGGCTGCAGTCCGGGGATCAATGCCGACAGCCCCGCCGGCACCGAATGCGCGATCGCGATCGAGGTGCCGGCCAGATACACGCCGTGCACCAGCAGCCCGGCGACGATGCTGTGGCCGACGCCGGCGAGGTTCGGCCAGCGCGGCCGCGCGATCGCCGCGATCACCGCGATCAGCGACACCACCGCGATCATCCGGATCGACAGGTAGGTCAGCGGCTCGGCCCCGGCCAGCGCGTACTTGGTGCCAATGAAGCCGGTGCTCCACAGCACGACGAACACGGCGGGCGCGGCACGGCCGGCGAGATGCTCTGCATTACGGTTCATTGTCTACCCGGAAGCCCGATCATATGGTGACGGGCAAGCGCCCGATGGCGCTTCGTCCATGCCATGCCGCAAGCGCCGCGGCCAGCATGGATCGTCGTCTTTCTGTGCAGCGCCGCCTTCCCTGCGTGCGCGTTCGTCACTTCCGGAGCCGCCATGCGCCTGCAGTTCGAGACCGTCGACGTGTTCACCGCAGAGCAGTTCAGCGGCAACCCGCTCGCCGTCGTGCTCAACGCGGAAGGGCTGTCGGCTGCGCAGATGCAGGCGATCGCCGGCGAGTTCAATCTGTCGGAAACGACCTTCGTGCTGCCACCGCAGGACCCTGCCCACACCGCGCAGGTTCGGATCTTCACGCCCAACGGCGAGATGCCGTTCGCCGGCCATCCGAATGTCGGCACCGCCTTCGTGCTGGCCCGTATCGGGCAGAGCTACGGCCGCAGCATTGCCGGCGATCGCGTGGTGTTCGAGGAGAAGGCAGGTCTCGTCCCGATCGAACTGATCAAGGACGGCGGCGCTGTCACCGGCGCACGCCTTAACTCACCGCAAAGCTTATCGTTGGTCGACGAACTTGCGCCCGATGTCATCGCTGCGGCCTGCTCGCTCAGCGAAAGCGACATCGAGATCGCCAACCACCGGCCGTGCATCGCATCCTGTGGCGCGGCATTCATCGTTGCGGAGGTGAACAATCGCGCCGCCCTCACCGCCGCGAGTCCACGGATCGAGATATTCCGTGACCGCATCGCCGGGGCTGCAGCAACCAGCATCCTGCTGTACACTCAGGTAGAAGAGGACACCATCGACATCCGCGCCCGGATGTTCGCGCCGCTGCACAAGATCCCCGAGGACCCCGCCACCGGCAGCGCCAATGTCGCGCTGATCGGCCTGTTGGCGAAGCTGCGGCCGGAATCCGATCTGACGCTGTCGAAGACCATCCTGCAGGGCTTCGAGATGGGCCGGCCGAGCCTGCTGTTCGCCAGCGCCGAGAAGCGCGGTGGCGAGGTCATCACGACCGCGATCGGCGGCCACTGCGTGGCGGTGATGTCGGGAACGATCGGCCTGAAATAGGCTCGGAAAGCAGGACCGGCGCTCGCTCTTTGGCCAGTCAGACGGCCGACGCGCTCAATACTCTTCCGGACAGGGATCGACGATCTTCCACAGATCGACGCCGTTCTTGATCTTCTTCATTTCGGTGGTCAGGCCGCCATTGCGGGCGATCCAGTCCTTCACCGGCTGCGGATAATACGACATCAGCTCCGAGGTGCCCTCGAGGCTGGTGACCTTGATGCCGAAGGTGAACGCCTTGTCGTAATAGGCCTGGTGGAAGCCGAGGCTGGCGCGCGGGGTAACGCAGATCTTGTTCAGCGGCACGATCCCGAACACCAGGGTGCAGGCCGAATTGCAGATGCCGTCGATGATGACCCGCTCGCGGCGGTCCCGGATCCGCTGGTACTTGGCCTTGTACTCCTCGACATAGCCGCCGTGATCCCGGGTGATGTGGAGATCGGCGCGTGCCGGCGTGGCCAGCAGCATCAACGGCAATAGCAGCGACGAGAACAGCGTACGCATGGTTCGGTCGAAACCCGTGGCGACAAGGGGAGCGGGCCGGCCTCGGCCGGCACCGGCACTTTGGCCGAGTTTGGTTTGCGCGACGTTAATGCGGACATTCCGGCGAAATCATGGGAGCTCCCCTCCCCCTTGTAAGCGCCTGCAAAAGTGGGGTATTCGAAAGCCCCCGCCGGGCGGCAAGCCCCACCCGGCCCCCGCGCTCGTAGCTCAGCTGGATAGAGCATCGGATTTCGATTCCGAGGGTCGGAGGTTCGAATCCTTCCGAGCGCGCCAGCCAAATCAATAGTATAGCTCAATCCCAGCGCCCCGCATTGCATCCTGTGTCGGTGAAAACCCTGTAGTTTCAGCCAGTATCCACCAGTCCCGCTTGATCCGTGCAACACGAACGCAGCACGGTTTTCGCGGCTTGTTCTCGTCCACAGCTTGACTCGAAAGGGTGCAGGCAATGGTCGAGACGAGGCCAACATTCACCGAGCGATCGAAGCGCTGAGGACGGGGCGGCGGATCGCGGACAAGAGCCCCCCACCCCAATCGCTCAGGGTTGGCTGCAAGGGCTCGCAGCGAACCGTCAATTGAGCATCAGCTTCCGGACGCGAGAACGCCCCCCCCCCCTGAAGCGCGGAGTGGCATAGCCGCGGCCGAACAGCTTGCTCGCGAGGTACTCCCGATCGGTCGCGCCGCCGATCGCCCCCCCTTAGTCAGCCGGATTCCGAACTCACACGGGCGATCCGAGCCGGTCGCAAGCCCCTCTCGCCAGCACTTGCGCGACTCCCTGTCGACCAACTGGCCCGGTGGATCACCCGATGAGGATGGACAATTTCCGAGTCGTCTGGCGCGGCACCGGCATCCAGACCCGTACCGCCCAGCACGGTATAGGAGCATCGGGACGAAATGAGAGCGGACGTCCCTTCAGGTTCGAAGCCGCCCAACCAAGTGCCTCACGACAAAACCAAAGTTAACACGTCCGTAAAGTCGGGCAACCTAACAAGCTCTGCTGCTACCGGGGCCATTCAGTTCGGCGACGCGGCTTGGCTCCGCGCGATGACTTAGATCAGCCTCGCTGGACAATCTTGCCCCGAAGCGCTTGGTAGCAACGTCTACGCACCATTTCGGCTCAGCGCCAAAAAGGAGCAATCCCATAATGATTACTTCCCCAGCAGACGCGACAATAGCGACCAACGACCGCCACTAGTCGGACGATCATCCGATTTACCCCCCGTCACAGTATTCGACCAAGGAGCTTTCACGTACGGTCGAAACTCACTCGCCATGACAGCCGCCTGGTCTGTGAACATGCGGTCAACAGGATTGACGAAGGGCCGATCAGAATTCCTCTTCATGGCGGCATACAAGAGCACGTCGCGACTATCGTAGGCCTGAAAATTTGCGATCGAGTATGGAACCCTCGTTGCGGTGAAGTCTGACGTGAAAAACATGAAGCTTAATTCATAGTCGTTAGCGAGGGCAAGCTCAGCCATCAATCTAGGACTATAGCTATAAAAACCATGATTTACCTGACCGGCCGCAGGAACACACTGCAGCATAAATCCGCCTAACTTGGTAAGGCGGTGCATGTTCCGAAAACCTGCTGCTTGATCGAAGCAATGCTCGAGAGTTCCAAGATTGGTAACAAGATCGAAGGTCTCGGTAAACCCGTATGCACGATCTATATCTAAGTTGAGATCGAACATTTTCACGTCATCACGGCCATCAATGAAATCAATCGCGGTGTACTCTTCGAATCCAAGTCGTCGATACAGTTCAGGCGCGGTCGACACACGCGCAGCCCCAAGATATCCCCGCTCATTGAGAGCGTTGGCAACTAACTCCGGATCCGCCGAAATGTCCTGAGCGCCAAGTTCAATCACAGACCGTTTTTTTGGGAGCAGAGCCACCAACTCAGCCAACGTGATCACGCACTCGAGGTTGATTCCCACTGTCTAGACCTTTTGAAAACTCACCAATTTCACATTCGATTTAGTTATGCCGACATCGACGTCTGCAGCCACCACGAAACTCAACGCGTCATGAGAGTAGTCTTTCATAATGTAGTTGTGAACTTCTTCTTCGGGCGTCAACATCTCCGCGGCACCCGCAGAAATAAAGTATTTTCCAAGGGCCAGGTTCGGCCTGAAGGTGAAGCGCACCCTCTTCGTTTCGGCCGCCCTGAAATGAATCGAAAGATATCCTTGAACGGCTGTTGACGTCCCATAGATGGACAGTCCAGATTCGCTTTTGATCACCCAGCCAACTGTGACATTGGGCACGTCCACCAAAGCCTCAACCGTCACAACTATGAAATAGTCGGTTTCGCTCTTGAGGCCTCTATGAGCAACGCCTTCAGCATCGACAATCTCGACGCTGCGCACGATCATTTGCGTTCTGTAGCTCTCTACGGTCATTAGCGGCTGTCACCGGATTCTGTTGAGAAGAGCCCAAGGATTAATATATTCTGAGCCGAATAAAGAGAGCGTTGCTAGAATATTCTGTCTATATCGTCTCCCACAAAGACGGCAATCAATTTTGCGCCAATGCTCCTGACTTGCCGTGATGCACGGCTCTGCGCCCGACCCGCGAGGCCGCTGCGCGCGATTACGGAGCATACCGAGGCATAGATGGCCAGGGCGAGAGAACGCGGAGTGACAATTCAGAGGTCGGGGCGGGATGCATAATTTCAGCGAGAAATGTACGCCGAGATCACGGCGCTAAGGTAAGAGATGGACTCGTACATACAACGACTAGAATCTGCAAAGGCAAAAAGGGAAGAATTGAAGCGTCGCCGCGACTGATAGGATTGGCGAAGCGGCAGAACATCCGGTTGATCAAGATGATGATCAACCGCCGTCGGCCGTAGGTTCCCAGCGCTGCGGGAACGACGGACAAAAAAGGCGCCGATGCAAGCCGCGGCTTCAGTCACACCAAAATGGGTGTCGGGAGGTCGCACAGTGACGTCATTGAAAACGACGACTGCGATCGGTTTTCAAACGAACGGCGCAGTCATCCACAGCTTGACTCGGTGGCCAGCCGAGTCACGCCGGCCGGCGGCGGTCTTCGGTGCTGAGAGGCCGAGCATCGCCACCGTGATGAGGCGAGGCCGTCGCATAGCCGCCATTGTCAGTCTGGCGGGTCGGCCATCGGCGCGCCGACCCGTTGCCACGTTGCTGGATCCGGCAAGACTTCGGGCGGCGTGGTTTTGCTTCCGAAAACGACTGTCGTGGTCAGGCCGCCCTCAAGTCTTCGCGCGTCGTCCCGCAGGCGAGCTTGACCGTTTCGGCGAAGATCTTCTGACCACTGACCATCGGAGATTCGCGGTTACAGCGATGGCGCGGACAGCTCCGCCGGCGGGTCCCACGGCAGATCGTGAAACTGACGACGGCCCGCGTATCGCTTCGGAACCCCGATCAAGATGTCGGGCGGAATTCCAAGCTGCCGCACCGCCGCTCTGGGTGCCCACTCAATAAGCGCCGGCCCGATGTCGTCCTGTAGCGACGGCGCAGAACACGGGCAGCCATCTTGCGGGCGGCGCACTGCCATTCCCGCTCGACTGCAGCCTCTTGGACTTCGGCAGGCGTCCGGTGCGAGCTTGCCAGTTTCGCCGCTGTCGATGTCGTCGATCGCGTCATTTCGTCGTGTGCGGGTCCATTCCGGATGCGGCGCCGCAATGTCGGAGAGGGCCCACAACACCGGAGCAACCAGCCCGCGCTGGTTGTTCTCGGCTTCGGTGAGAGAGCGCAAGACCAGCGTCAGGAACCGCACCGTGGCAATTGAGAATGCGCTGCATTGTCTCAACGCCGTGCGTCTCACATGTCCGCCGATACTTTTCCTTGGCGATCAATGCCGAGACTGGAGAGGATGCCGGCAAGTTCGGGCGTCACGCTGTACGTCTCGCGTGGTGATCGGTGTCCGTTGTGCATCCATGGTGGCCGCTCTCTGCTGACTGAAAAGAGGCGGCGGTCGACCGCCCCTCACCGGGTCGACCGCCGTATGCTACCGCTGGCAAATCCGCAGCGCCAGCCTATTCCCGATCGACTCCGCCGGATCTGCATCCGCATTTCCGTTTAGTTGGCCGCCTGGCCGAGTCCCTTACGAGCGGCCGGGCGGCCTCAAAGGAACACGACCACCGGCGGGCCGCTGCGCTCCATAGTGGCCCCCGGTGCATACCGCACGAGGTGCTCTTCACGTCATCCGCCAACCAGCCAAGAGTGGCCGACCGACGTCAACGCATTGAGGATCAATGCAAGCATCCGATGAAGCGCGCTCGTGGCGTTGCGCTCTTCCGCAAGCACACGCTCGGGCCCAGAGCGGCATTCCGTTGATCATTGGACTCGCATTCGTAGCTCTGCGCCCGCGTCAGCTTCTTGCTACTGACCCGGTCATAATTTGCCATGACTCGTCAACGAGCCTTCTATCTCGCCGGCGGCCGGACGACGGCGGGCACGAATCCTGTGCGGCTTCGGTCAGCATCCGCATCACCGGCGGTTTGGCGACCTTGTACGCACCAAGGAGCAATTCGTCCTTCGGGAATTTGCTCCATCACGAGATTTCTAGCCTTTTTCAGTCGTTTCGCCGTGTTGCCTGATAGCTTCTGCCCGCTTATTGATTTCGCTTCAAATCTCATCCCTGTCTACGCAAGGTGAGCCGGTGATTTTCGCAAATCCAAGTGTAGCAGCCATGCTAGCAACTCCTATACGGTATCAGCCGCCGCGTTGGCATTACCATTGATACGAGCAGTTGCACGGGCCCTTACGTTCGCGGACCACACCTCCACGATTTCCACGAAATTCCTGAGCATAGACAGCGCGAGGTGTTCGATGATGAGGCCAGTTCCCATCGCCTTCGTCTTCAACGCCAACTTAATATTCGAAGCGATAAGATTGACGGTTGTCGGCGGATAACGCAGTCTCTCTCGCTTCCGGAATTCATCGGACAGCGCATTAAACTCCACGATCACCTCATCGAACTTCCTGTCCAACGCCTTGCCGCGCTAGGCAAATCCATGGAGTAGCGTAAGCGCTCTTTAGGTATTCTCTTGTTAACCGTTTCGCGATGTACGGATTCGGCAACGGTGACGCGACGGTCGGCATCGATGACGGCGATGCTCAGGATTCCTGATTGGCCTCGATCGCAGCCGCCTCCGAGATTATGGCCGCGACTGCCTCACGTGCTCCCGCGTTGCTGTCTCGCAATCGAAAACCAGAGCGGCTTGGTCTGCGACATTCGTTTTGGAAGCCGCGAGACGAGTGCCTTGATCAACGGATTCCTCACATAGCGACGGAGGATACAAGCCTGCTTCTTATCGCCGCCAAGCACGATTACGACACAAATCTCGCCGGCGCCGAGCACTGAGCGCCAATCTGCTGCCAGTGTGGCGCGGTAGACCGCAACGGCGCTCATAAGCAGATCCTTGCCGCCTCGCCTACCGCCAAGAAGCATCAGGTGCACTAGACGGGACTCGACCCTTTTGGAGCAGTTCAATCGAGTATGGTCCGCGCTGGAGGATAATCCTTGTCGGGAAAGACCAAAAGGGTTTCGACACAAAGACAGCTGACAGGGCTGTTGTCGAGGACACATTGATAATGCCGACGTGCGTTACGCCTTCGAATTTGCGAAGGAGGCAGCAGCCGCCATGGAGCTTTTCGCTCAAACCGCTGGCGTTACCAGCGAGAGTCTATCTGCACGGCCGACCAAGACTTTCCTGGCGCAAGAGTTTTGGCGCCCTTGGAATTTTTTCCTGTGACGACCATGAGGCCGATTGCTACAGGAGTGCAACACCGACGCGTCAAGCCGTTGCCATCTCGATCCTTATAAGGGATTTCGATTCCGAGGGTCGGAGGTTCGAATCCTTCCGAGCGCGCCATCCACGCCTTCCCGAGCCCCGGGCTCCCCTGCAGCGGCCGCCCGCGCCATCCCATCTATGAATTTCGATGAAACGCGAGTGCCGGGATCGGTCGGATTGCCGCAAGTTGCCGTTCGGCACGTGCGGTGAATCCGCGCAGAGCCTGCCGCAACGACTCCGCAGCGACCCGACCTTGGTATGCCCGAATGTCGACCGGATTAGCCCGGTCGTGCCTTCTCACTGCAGCGTTCCACCCCTTTCATCCAAAGGGCGCACGCGATGTTCAAGGAGTGAGCGGGAAACGGTCGCCTGCGGGCTCGCCATCCAGTCGCGATCGGCGCACGCCAACGCCTCGTAGATCGACGCTGGTAGTTACACGAGAACCAATTTTCACCACTTGATAATCACCCGGCGATCAATTTGCCGGCGCAACGACGCATTAGGTAGCATCATATTGAGGCAGGTGCAGTGATGAAGTTCGACCGCATTGGTAATAAGCTCGGTGCTGCAGGCTTGCTGGGCGTCGTCCTCGCCGGCGGGATGCTGGCCAATCAGTTCGTCGCCGAGCGCAAGATCGAAGCGGCCAATGTGCTCGCCGATGGGCAGCAGTACATCAACGAGCATACGCTCGAAGCCAACATCGCACTGCGGCGTATGCAGCTTGCGTTCCGCGATATCCGGCTGGCGAAGGCTCCGGCCGACCTCGATAAGCCGGCGGCGTCGCTGGCGGAGATGATCGCCCGGATGTCGAAGGAGATCGACAGCGCGGCCCAGCGCACGGTGAAGCAGGAGAACAAGGATCGCCTCCTCCAGATCGCCGCGCTCAACAAGGACTACGAGAAGCAGGGAGCGGAGCTGATCAAGGCGACCCGGCAGATCTTCGAGATTACGGGCAAGCGCAACGCGCTGAGCGGCGAATGGCGCAGCGCGCTCGATGCGATCCGGACCTCGCCGGCGACCGCCGCCAATCGCCTCGCAACTGAAGCGATCCTCTACGAAGCGGATTCGCACTTCAACGCGATCCGCGCAGCGACCTGGCGCTTCAGCGCCACCGGAGAGGACAGCCAGAAGAAGGCGATCGATACCCGGACGAACGAGCTGAACGACACGCTGTCCCGGCTGCGAAGCGTCGTCACCGACAAATCGCTGAGCGACGAGATCGATCAGCTCGCCACCGCGGGCAAGACCTTCAACGACCTGACGGCCGTCGCTCTGAAATCGGAAGCCGGCAAGCTCGAGATTGCAGCCGCGGCACTCGGAATCGCCAACCGATCGGCGGAACTGATGCGCGCGGCCGTGAATGAATCGAGCAAGAATTATCGCGCCGCCAAGGACGATGCCGATGCTGTGCTGGTGCAGGCAAACCGGGTCAGCTTCGCGGTCGCGATCGTCGTGATGCTGGCGCTGATCGGTTCGGTGATCTTCACCTTCGTCGGCGTCGCCCGTCCGCTAACCCGTCTCAACGGCGCGCTCGGCCGCATTGCCGAAGGTGAACTCAACACCGAGATTCCCGGCGCGACCCGCGGCGACGAAGTCGGCGACATTGCCAAGACCGTGGTGGTGATCAGCAAGAACGCGGAACAGAAGGCCCGCGAGGAAGCCGAAGCCCAGGCCCGGCAGGAGCAGATCGCGGCGCAGCGGCGCAAGCAGGAGATGATCCAGCTCGCCGACGGCTTCGAATCCGCGGTGGGCGAAATCGTCGATACAGTGTCGTCGGCCTCGACCGAACTCGAAGCGTCGGCGACGACGTTGACGAGCACCGCCGAGCGCGCGCAGGAGCTCACCACGATGGTGGCCGCAGCTTCGGAAGAAGCCTCGACCAACGTGCAGTCGGTGGCCTCCGCCACCGAGGAGCTGTCGTCCTCGGTCAACGAGATCAGCCGCCAGGTGCAGGACTCGGCGCGGATCGCCAACGACGCCGTCAGCCAGGCCCGCCTGACCAACGACCGCGTCAGCGAACTCTCCAAGGCGGCCGCACGGATCGGCGACGTGGTCGAACTGATCAACACCATCGCCGGCCAGACCAACCTGCTCGCCCTGAATGCCACCATCGAGGCGGCGCGGGCCGGCGAAGCCGGACGGGGGTTCGCCGTGGTGGCGTCGGAAGTCAAAGCCCTGGCCGAACAGACCGCCAAGGCCACCGGCGACATCAGCCAGCAGATCTCCAGCATCCAGGGCGCCACCAGCGAGTCGGTGAACGCGATCAGGGACATCAGCGCCACCATCGAGAAGCTGTCGGAAATCTCCTCGACCATCGCCTCGGCGGTGGAAGAGCAAGGCGCGGCGACCCTTGAGATCTCCCGCAACGTGCAACAGGCGGCGCAAGGAACGCACCAAGTGTCCTCGAACATCACCGACGTGCAGCGCGGTGCCAGCGAGACCGGCTCTGCCTCGTCGCAGGTGCTGTCCGCCGCCCAGTCGCTGTCCGCCGACAGCAACCGGCTGAAGACCGAAGTCACCAAATTCCTCAACACCGTCAGGGCCGCCTGATCATCGCCCTGGCTCGCCCCCGAGCCGGGTCTTCCCTCGCAATCAGGCTTGCCGGGGCGTCGCGGGCGGGCTTCGGATATCCTGTCACGTTGACGCCCGTTCACCCGCTTTGGCATAACGGGACAGCGCGTCCGATCATTTATCGACGCGGCGGGGAACGTGATGAGGAACGGGCTGTATTCGATCCACGTTGATCTGCTCGACGGCCGCTCCGGCAAGGGCAGCGGCGTGGCGCTGTTTCGCGACGGCAAGATCCTCGGCGGCGACGCCTATCTGTATTATGTCGGCAGCTACGTGGTCTCCGGCGACAGCTTCAAGGGCGAGGTCACCGTCACCCAGCACACCCCGAGCCCGGACGCCAATCCGCTGTTCGGCGGCCAGAAGGAGCCGGTCGGGGTTGGCGTCACCGGCACGTCGGACGGCAACGCCGCAGTGATGACCGGCACGGCGCTGGTCGGCAAATCCAGCCAGCTTTTTCGCGCCACGCTGCGCTGGCTGGCCCCCGCCGACTGACGCACGGCAGCGCCGCCGTCCGCGCCTTCCCTACGAGCCCGACGCCGCTGACAGCTCGGCGCGCTCCTGCGGCGCGGTCCGCGGCAGAGTCATCAGGATGCGCGTGCCGTTGCCGGGCTCGGAATCGAGCTCGAGCCGGCCGCCGAGCCGGTTGGTGACGATGTTGTAGACGATGTGCAGGCCGAGGCCGGTGCCGCCCTGGTCGCGCCGCGTGGTGAAGAACGGATCGAAGGCGCGGCGGCGGACGTCGAGGCTCATGCCGCAGCCGTCGTCGGAATACGCGACCACGACGTGATCGTTGCCGGCCGCGCGCACCTCGATCTCGACCGTGCCGGCGCGCCCGTTCGGAAACGCGTGCGCCACCGAATTCAGAAACAGGTTGGTCAGCACCTGCCCGTATGGGCCCGGATAGGAATTCATCATCAGGCCGGGCTGGCACTCGACGTTCAGCGTCAGATTGTGTTTGCGCAGGCCCGGCCGCAGGCTCATCACCACCTGCTCGGTGAGATCGCCGAGATCGAACAGGCGCTGGTCCGAGTAGTTGCGGTCGGCCGCGACCTGCTTGAACGACTGGATCAGCTCGGCGGCGCGGTTCAAATTGGCGACGAGCTGTGACGAGGCATCGCGCGTCGTCTCCAGAAACTCGTTGAGGCGCGAGCGCTTCAGCTCGCCGCGCGCGACCTCGGTGGCAAACACCGCCGCCTTGCGCTCCAGCGCCGAAGCCACCGTCAGGCTGATGCCGACCGGGTTGTTGACCTCATGCGCAACGCCGGCGACCAACCGGCCGAGCGCTGCGAGCTTTTCGGCTTCGATCAGCGATTGCTGGGTCTCGCGCAGGTTGCGCAGCGCCGCCTCGGCCGCATCCTTGGCCTGGCGCATCTCGAGCTCGCCGCGCTTGCGTTCGCCGATATCCAGCGCCACCGTGACGATCCGCTCGATCTCGCCGTCGGCGTCCTTCAGCGGCATCTTGTTGACCAGCCACTGCCGCGTCGCTCCGGTCGCGTCGCGGTACTCCTCCTCGTAGAAGCCGAGCCCCTCGCCGGTCGCGAGCACGCGCTTGTCGTTGGCGTCGGTCTTGTGCGAGCCGAACCGCGACATTAGCTCGGCGGTGGTGCGGCCGATCGCGTCGCGCGGATGGATGCCGAACACGCCCGCCATATAGCGGTTCATCAGCACGTAGCGCAGCTCGGTATCCTTGACGTTGATCACCGCCGGAACGGTGTCGATGACTTGCTGCAGCAGCAGCCGGCTTGCGGCAACCGCCTGCTCGGCGCGCTTCTGATCGGTGATGTCGCGCACCGCGCCTTCGTAGCGGATCACGTTGCCGGCCTCGTCGCGGACCGCGCCGGCGCTGTCCGACAGCCACAGCACATCACCGCTACGTTTGCGCGCCTGATACTCGAATTCGCGCACCATGCCGTCGCGCTGCATCAGCTCGCGATATTCCTCACGCTTGGCGGGATCGAGGTAGATCGTTGTGGAGACGTCGGCGGTGGCGCGGATCAGTTCGGCCGGGCTGTCGTAGCCCATCATCCGGGCCAGCGCCGGATTGGCGTTGAGCAGCGCGCCGTCGGGCGTGGTCACATAGATGCCGTCGATCGAGCCTTCGAACAGCTTGCGGTAGCTTTCCTCGGCGAGCCGTTGTTCGGCGAGCGCCCGCACCGCGGCCTCGCGGGCGTTGTCGGCATCGACCAGCGTGCGGCGGAACACTTCGGCGGCACGGGCGATGTCGCCGATCTCGTTCTTCACGTCGGTCGCCGGGATCGCGGTGTATTGCTGCCCAGCCGCCAGCGAGCGGATTGCCCGGGTAATCGCCGTCAGCGGTCCGACGGTGCGGCGGACCACGAACGCCGCCGCCATCCAGCCGACCAGCACGCCGGCGATGCCGAGCACGATGCTCTGCCACTTGTCTTCGGCGAGCGTGCGGGCGAGATCGCGCGATAGCACCCGGCCGCGGCGGGCGGCGGCATCACGCAGGAGCTCGGTGACCTTGCCGATCAGCCGGCCTTCGGTGCCGAGCACGTCGCGATCGAGATCGGCGATCTCCTGCTCCACCGCCGCGGTCGAGGCGATCAGCTCGGCGTAGTCGCGCACCGAACGGGCCGCGGCGGCATCGCCGATCGGCAACGCCCGCATCCGCCGTGCCGCGTCACTGGCGCCCATCAGATCGCGTGACAGCAGCGCGGCGCCGACCTTGATCTGGGCCGAATGCAGATCGCCGGCGAGCTTGCGATCGGACAGGCCGGCGATCGTCGCCTCGAAGGCCTCGCGCAGCGCAGGGATCTTCGCCACCAGCTCGCCGCGGCGCTGCATCAGCTCGGTGATGCGCTGAAGGCCGTCGCGATAATTGGTCAGACGCTCGGTGACGCCGTCGAGCATCTCCTGCTGATCCGGCGCCAGTTCCAGACGGGTCTTCTTCAGAAGTTCAGTGAGCGCGGACGCGGCGGCGAACACCTTGCCGGCGGGCTGCGCGGCCGGCTCGGTCACCGCTTGCCGAGCGGCGAAGCGCAGATCGCTCATCCGCCGTTCGATCTCTTCGGCGAGGTCGCCGACGCTTTGCAGCCGCTGCAACTCGCCGAAGGTGCGGTCGATATGCCGGATCGCCACCACGCTGCCGATAGAGGTGGCGGCGATGATCGTCAGCAGCAACAGAAAGCTGCCGAACGTCATCTGTCCGATCGAGAGCGTCCGTGTCCTCACGCTCTGGATGAACGATGAAACAGCGTTTGGCATGCGGACGAGACCGGCGCTCCCTGTGCGGGCGTGATCCTCCCACACTTGCACCGCCAACAGTACAGCGTCGGTGCGCCGGCAACAATCGCCGAAGCTGCCCCGACAGAGCTGGCTGCCGGGGCCTTCAGCTTGTGATGGAAGCGAGCGCCGCCCGGGATGAGCCGGGCGGCGGCAGGTCGTCGGCCGCTATTTCTTCGGCCGGATCGCGTCCGCGGTGCCTTGGATGAAGGCCTGGATCTTGACCACGTCGGCCTCGGTCAGCTTGCCGGTGAAGTCTGGCATCCCCTTGTCGCGGAACGGCCCCTTGAACACGATGTCCTTCAGGTGGGCGATCCGGTCGGTGGTGGAGTAGCCGAGGTTCTTGACGTTGCCGCCGCGGTCGACCCCGGGCACGCCGTGGCAGGTGGCACAGGCCGCGACGTAGATCGCGGTCCCCTCCGCCACGTCTTTCGGATCGTATTCGATGCCGGTGAGCAGGTTGCCCATCTGATACTTGGCGAATTCCGGCATCTTGGCCTTGCCGCCGACCGCGAAGGTGTACACCGTCCCCGGTGCCTCGGTCTCGGTGGCGCGGGCGCTGATGCCGAACACCCCGCCCCAGCCGACCGCGATCGAGACGTACTGCACGCCGTCGACCATATAGGTCGCAGGCGCCGCCACTGCGCCGGTGCCGAGCGGGCTCTCCCACAGCTTCTCGCCGGTCTTGGCATTGTAGGCGACGAAGCGGCCGTCAGCCGTGCCCTGGAACACGAGGTTGCCGGCGGTGGTCAGCGTGCCGCCATTCCACGGCGAGACGTATTCGGCGCGCCAGGCTTCCTTCTGCTGCACCGGGTCCCATGCCACGAGGCGCCCGAACGGCAGGTTCTTCGGCGGCACCGCGTTCAGCGTGAAGCCGACGTTCCAGCCGGTGGTCGAACCGAACTTGAACGGCTCCATCTTGTTCTGGGTCAACGCCTTCTCGCCGGTGAGATTGACCGGCACACCCTGCGCTGGCAGATACACCAGACCGGTCTGCGGGTTGAACGACATCGGGTGCCAGTTGTGCGCACCATACGGCCCCGGGATCGCGTCGAACGATTTGTCCGCCGACCGCGCTTCGGGCACTTCGATCGGCCGGCCATTGGCATCGTAGCCAGTCGCCCAATTCACATCGACGAAGTTCTTCGCCGAGATGAACTTCCCGTCGGTGCGGTCGATCACGAAGAAGAAGCCGTTCTTCGGCGCGTGCAGGATCACCTTGCGCGGCTTGCCGTCGATCGCGATGTCCGCGAGGATCATCGGCTGGGTCGAGGTGTAGTCCCAGTTGTCGCCGGGTGTCTCCTGATAGTGCCAGACGTATTTGCCGGTGTCGGCATTCAGCGCCACGATCGAGGCCAGATACAGATTGTCGCCGCCCGCCGGGCTGCGCAGATGCCGATTCCACGGCGAGCCGTTGCCAGTGCCGACATAGATCAGATTGAGGTCGGGATCGAAGGTGATGGTGTCCCACGCGGTGCCGCCACCGCCATTGAGCCACCATTTGCCGGCCGGATCCCAGGTCTTGGCGGCCTTCTCCATCGACTCGTCTTCGAACGGCTTGCTCGGATCGCCCGGCACCGTGAACCAGCGCCATGCCTGCTTGCCGGTCTCGGCATCATAGGCGGTGACGTAGCCGCGCGCGCCGTATTCGGCGCCGCCGTTGCCGATCACCACCTTGCCGTTGAACACCCGCGGCGCGCCGGTGATGGTGTAGGAGTGCTCGTGGTCGATCAGCGTGTCGATCTCCCAAGCCTTGCTGCCGGTCGCGGCATCGAGCGCGATCAGCCGGCCGTCGTAGGCGCCGACGAACACCTTGCCCTTGTACAGCGCGACGCCGCGGTTCACGACGTCGCAGCAGCCGCGATAGCCCTTCGAGTGATCGACTTTGGGATCGAACGTCCACAGCTTCTTGCCGGTGCGGGTGTCGATCGCGTGCACGACGCTCCATGACGCGGTGACGTACATGATGCCGTCGACCACCACCGGCGTCGCTTCGACGCCGCGTTCGGAGCCGAGGCTGTAGCTCCACTGCAGGCCGAGCTGCTTGACGTTGTCGGTGTTGATCTGGTCGAGCTTGCTGAACCGGGTCTCGGCGTAGTCGAGGCCGTAACTCGGCCAATCCTTGGTGGTCTTGGCGTTGGCGACGATCGCGGCGCTATCGACCGCGCCTGTCACCGCGCGGATATGCGCGGCGGAGCCCTTGGAGTCTTGCGCGGCGGCGACCGCCGGCGACAGCAGCGCAGCCATCAGCGCCGCAGCGCCGAGCCGCCTCGCAACTAATCGTATCGCGGGTTGTTGGACAGGTCGGATCGCAGTCCGCACCGCGTCAGCAGGCTTCCTCATGCATTCGCTCCCTACACGGCCTCTTGCCGGGCCGAGCGGAAGTGTTGCGCGCAGTCGGGAGAGCGTCAACCAGAATGCGGACGAGATGCAGATGCAGTTATTATCTTGCAATGCAATGCACCACGCGCTGCATTGCAATGCCGCGACTGCGAACTACGCGCCTGAGAATTCGAACAGCTCGCCGTCGTAACCGGCTTCGGCCGGAATCCGCAGCAAACGCTTGTCGCCGTCCTTGCTCATGATCGGCAGCACGGTCACGATGCTCTGTGCACGTGCGTGATCGAGCGCTGCGGCGACGCTCGGCTGCTGGCTGAGCCGGATCAGATTGCGCGTGGTCGGAAACGGCAGCGTGAACCGGCCGCTGTCGCCACCGTCCAGCGCCTCGCGCGGCGACAGCCAGATCGAATCGGTGGTCTCCCAGCCGTCGTGCATACCGAGCTGTTCGGGCGGCGCCTCGGCGAGGAAGAACCAGGTGTCGAACCGCTTCGGCAATTTCTCCGGCGTGATCCAGTGCGCGTAAGGCACCAGCAGATCCAGCGCCAGCACCAACTCATTGTCGGCGAGGATCTGCGCAAACGCGATGTTGCCGTCGCACAGCGCCTTGCGATGTGCGGCCTCGATCTCGGCGGCGCGGCTGGCGGCGACCAGCGCGTCGCCGCCGCGCGGCCGCGCCAGCAAAATGCCGCTTTCCTCGAATGTCTCGCGGATCGCAGCGATCCGGAATTCCAGCGCCGGGCCGACCGAGGCATTGACGCCGGCATACAGCTCCGGCCGGGCGACGATATCGCGATCGCCGGCATCGACGCTGCCGCCGGGGAACACCAAGGCCCCGGAGGCGAACTCGACCTGATAATTCCGGACCATCATGAACACGTCGAAGCCGGCCGCGGCCTGGCGCAGCAGCACGATGGTCGATGCGGGACGCGCGGCAGCTTCAGTGGTCATGGTGTTACTCCGCTGCTTTGGTGCGCGGCTCGAAGTCGGCGCGTTTGTCGACCCGCGCCAGCCGCGACAACAGATAATCGACCTCTTCGCGTGCCGTGTCGGTCAGGCTCGCGCCCGGCTTGCGCTGCGCGCTCGACGACAGCAGCCCACGCTTCTTCAGCACGTATTTTCGGACCGACAGGCCGACGCCCTGCTGATGCTCGTAGCGGATCAGCGGCAGATGCGCGTCGAACAGATTGTGCGCGAGATCGCGCTGGCCAGCCTTCGACAGCTTGACGACGTCCACCAGCATGTCCGGGAAGCAGTAGCCGGTCATGGCGCCGTCGGCGCCGCGCTCCATCTCGAAGTCCAGGAACAGCCCGCCATTGCCGCACAGGATCGACAGCGGCCGCAGCGATCCGTCCTTCTGGAAGCCGCGCAGCGTGGTGATCTTCTCGAGCCCCGGCCAGTCTTCGTGCTTCAGCATCACGCAGGACGCGCTGTCCATCACGATCTGCCGGATCACCTTCGGGGTCATCACCACCGACAGGGTCAACGGATAGTCCTGCAGAACCCACGGCACATCGTCGCCGATCGCCTCGGTGGCCTGGCGGAAATAGGTGGTGATCTGCTCGTCGGTGCGCAGCGACGGCGGCGGCGCGATCATCACGCCTGCGGCGCCCGCATCCATCGACAGCCGTGCCAACCGGCGCATCGCGGCGAAGCCCGGCGCCGAGACGCCGACGATCACCTGCATCGACTTGGCGCGCTTGATGAAGCGGGTCGCCACCGCCTCGGCCTCGGCGGCATCGAGCTTCGGCGCCTCACCGAGGATGCCGAGCACGGTGACGCCCTCGCAGCCGACCTCCGCGTAGAAATCGGTCAGACGGTCGATCGAGACGTCGTCGATCTTGCCGTCATCGTAGAACGGGGTCGGCGCGATGGCGAAGGTGCCTGCGGCTTCCGGGGTGAGCTTCATCAAGTAGGCCTTTCGATGGTTTCACCGGTGCCGGCAGGTCGGGCTGCCCGGCACCGGCTGTCGCCGCCGGGTGTTCCCTCGGCGGCGCCGCACGGCGCCCGTTCAGCGCGGGCGCCCGGCCGCCTTGATAGCCTCTTCCGAAAAGAAAATCTCGCCGGCGTGGCTCACAATGTCCTCCGCCGACCAACCGTTGTGCGGCGGCTTCCAGCCGTCCATTTCCATGAGCTTCATCTCGCGCACCCCGCGCGGGCCGGAGACGCCGAGCACCTTGCCGGTCTGATCGCCGGACAGGCTGGAGACCATGTACAGAACGGCCGGGGCGATGCCCTCCGGCGTCAGCGCCGCGCCCGGATTTTCGCGATAGCGCGGCAGGTCTTCGGTCATCCGGGTCAGCGCGCCGGGCGCCAGCGTCCAGATCCGGATGTTGTATTTGCGGCCCTCGATCGCCAGCACGTTGGACAGGCCCCAGATGCCGCCCTTCGCCGCGCCGTAATTGCTTTGGCCGAAATTGCCGAGCAGACCGGAGGTCGACGAGGTGTTGACGATGACGCCGCCGCCATTGTCCTTCATCCATTTGAACACCGGCTGGGTGACGCAGAACGTGCCCTTGAGGTGCACCTTCATCACCTTGTCCCAGCTCGCCTCCGAGGCCTTGGCGAAGGTCTGGTCGAGCAGGATGCCGGCGTTGTTGACCAGGATGTCGGCGCGGCCGAAATGCTTGATCGCATCGTCGAACACCGATTGCCCGCCCGCCATCGTCGAGATGTCGGCGGTGTTGGCGACGGCGCGGCCGCCCGCGGCCTTGATGGAGTCGACCACCTGCTGCGCCATGCCAGCGTCGGAGCCCGAACCGTCACGCGGTCCGCCGAGATCGTTGACCACCACCGCTGCGCCTTCGCGCGCGAACAGCTTGGCATAGGCCTCACCGAGCCCGCCGCCCGCCCCGGTGATCAACGCCACCTTGCCATCGAGCAATCCCATCGCGTCCTCCCGTTGTTACCTGCGCGCTGACCGCGTCTGTTGTCGTCATTGCCGGGCTCGACCCGGCAATCCATCTTGTTTGAAGTGATGGATGCCGGATCAAGTCCGGGCATGACGCATCATTCGAAATAGCGTCCTTTTCCACTCAGCCCAGCACCGTCCGGCCGCTCTTGATCACCGTGACGTTGCGCGCCTTCACCCGCGCTTCGAACGAGATCACGTTGCCGTCCTTCCACATGTCCATGGTGACGGTCTCGCCCGGATACACCGGCGAGGAGAACCGCACTGCATGCTGCCTGAAGGCCGAGGCGTCGTAATCGGCATAGGTCTGCAGCACACCGCGGCAGGTCAGGCCGTAGGTGCACATGCCGTGCAGGATCGGGCGTGGGAAGCCGGCCTTCTGCGCGAACTCGGGATCGGAATGCAGCGGATTGCGGTCGCCGCAGAGGCGATAGATCAACGCCTGATCCGGCCGGGTCGAGATGTCGACGCTGCGATCCGGAGCACGATCCGGCATCTTGTGCGGCTCTGGCTGCTCCAGCGCCGGGCCGCCGAAGCCGCCATCGCCGCGGGCAAAACGCGACGCCAGCAGCGTCGCCAGCGCCTCACCGGCCTCGTCGCGCAGGATCGTCTGGTGACGGATCACCACGCCCTTATCCTTGCCCTTGTCGTACACCTCGACGACGCTGGAATCCGCGGTGATGTTCGCCGCCACCGGCATCGGCTTGTGAAAGGTGATGTCGCGCTCGCCGTCGACCACCAGCAGCCGGTTGAGATTCATCTCACCAGGACCCGCGCCCCACGCCGCGACCGAAGCGAAGGTCGGCACCACCTTCAACGGGCGCTCGGTGTAGGTTGCCTCGTTGACGAAGGCGAGCTCGTTCTCGTCCATCGGATCGGCACCCATGCCGATGCCATAGGCGTACAGCATCACATCGCGGTCGGTGTAGCTGTATTGCTGCCCGGTCGTCTTCAGGGCCATTAGTTCGTCGTAGCGGGCCGACATCGGCTTCTTCCCTTGTTGTTATTGGTGTTGCGCTTGCGACGGCGCCCTCTCCCGTTGTGGGAGAGGGCTGCACTGACGTCGCACCGATTGCAGTCCGGTGAGGGGAAGCGGCATCGCGCGCTTCGCCCCCCTCACCCGCCGGTGCTGCACACAGGCCCCCTCTCCCACAAGGGGAGAGGGAAGTAATCAGGCCACCGTAAAGAACGGCAGCGGCGCGCCGCCGTCGGTCGGCTTGAACACCACCTTGACCTTGGTGCCGATCTTCAGCTGGCCGAAATCGCAGTCGACGAAATTGGTCAGAACCGACGGGCCTTCCTTCAGCGTGACGTAGCCGATCGCATAGGGACCTGTCGGCGACTTGCGCATCAGGCTGTAGCTGTAGATCTCGCCCTCACCCTTGCTCTCTTCCCACACCGTCTGGTCGGAGAAGCAGAACGGGCACAGCGCGCGCGGGAAGTAATGCGCTTCGCCGCAAGCGGTGCACCGCTTGATCAGCAGCTTGCCTTCAGTCGCCGCATCCCAGAACGGCTTGGTTTCGGCGTTGCCCTGAGGCGCGGGATATTTCACGGGGCTGTTCATCACACGCGCTCCAGAATGCAGGTCGAGGCGGCGTGGCGGATGCCGAGCATGCCGCCGGTGCCATGAGCGATCGCGAGGTCGCAGTTCGGCACCTGCACCTTGGGATGCGCCTCACCGCGGAGCTGACGCACGGCTTCGAGCAGCTTGGTCATGCCGCCGCGATTGACCGGGTGGTTGCTGCACAAACCGCCGCCATCGGTGTTGAACGGCAGCTTGCCGACGCCCGAGATCAGGTTGCCGTCGGCGACGAACTTGCCGCCCTGCCCCTTTTCGCAGAAGCCGAGATCTTCGAGCTGCATCAGCACCGTGATGGTGAAGCTGTCGTAGATCGAGGCGTACTTGATGTCCTTCGGCGTGACGCCGGCCATCTCGAACGCCGGCGGCGCGGACCACACGCCGGCCGAATAGGTCAGATCGAGGTTGTGGCCACCGCGCGGCCCCTTGATCGCTTCGCCGGCGCCGATCATCCGCACCAGCGGCTTCTTCAGGCTGCGTGCGATCTCCTCGGTGGTGACGATCAGCGCACCGCCGCCGTCGGTGACGACGCAGCAATCCATCCGGTGCAGCGGATCGGCGATCAGCGGCGAGTTCAGCACGTCCTCGACGGTGACGACGTCGCGGAGCATCGCGTGCTCGTTGTACTGCGCATGATGCGAGGCCGCGACTTTGATCCAGGCGAGCTGCTCGGACGTGGTGCCGTACTGGTGCATGTGACGCGCGGCGCACATCGCATAGACGTTGTGCGTGGTGGCGCCATAGGCCAGTTCGAAGTCACCTTCGGCGCCGACCGGGCGCGGCGGCAGCGCGCCGGTCCGCGGCTTGCCGGCCAGCGTGATCAGCGCGACCGAGCAGCGGCCGGCGGCGATCGCTTCCGCGGCATGGCCGAGATGCACCAGATAGGAGCAGCCGCCGGTGTCGGTCGAATCGAAATGGCGAACCTTGAGGCCGAGATAATCGACCATCGCCATCACGCCGCCGGGCGCGTCGCCGGCGCAGAAGTAGCCGTCGATGTCGGCCTTGGTCAGGCCGGCGTCGTCGAGCGCCCCTTTGGCGACTTCGGCGTGGAGCTGGGCGATGGATTTATCGGGCGCGTGGCGCGTGGGATGTTCGTAGATGCCGGCAATGTAAGCCTTGCCTCTTATTGTCAACGCAGTTCTCCGCTGGCGTTTGGTCGGACGGTTTTTGTGACCGCTCCAAGCGACCTTGGCAAGCGTGTTCGCGCGCGAGGACAATTACCACGTCGCGGAATGTCTTGAGGCCGCGTCGGCACAGTGAGCCAGAGGGAAAGAGCTCTCCGTCATTGCGAGCGAAGCGAAGCAATCCAGGGGCTCCATGAACTGGGCTCCTGGATTGCTTCGTCGCTGCGCTCCTCGCAATGACGCGGATAAACTGTGAACGACCTACTCCGCCGCCATCTGCCGTGGCGGAGCGGGTTGCGGATCGCGCAGATTGGCGCGGAGTTCAGCGAACCGCGGCGCGGTGTCGTCTACCGACTTCTGCTTGATCGGGCCGTAGCCGCGAATCCGGTCCGGCATCGCGAGCAGCTCCACCGCGGTGTCGATCGTCGCCGGCGACAGATGCTGCAGCACGCTGGCGACATCCGCCTCGTAGTCGGCGATCAGTTTCCGCTCCAGCTTGCGCTCGGGGTGATAGCCGAACGGATCGAGCGGCGTGCCACGCAGGAAGCTGAATTTCGCCATCGTCCGGAACACCGGCCGCATCGCCTCGCCGAACTGCCGCTTCTTCGGCCGGCCGGTGAGATCGATGCCGGGCAGGATCGGCGGCGCGAGGTTGAAGCTGATCTTGTAGTCGCCTTCGAACTGGTCACGGATCTGCTGCTCGAAGCCCGGCTCGGTCAGCAGCCGCGCCACTTCGTACTCGTCCTTATAGGCGAGCAGCTTGGCGTAGTTCAGCGCCACCGCACGTGGCAGCGCCTCGCCGTAGCCGCCGGCCTCCGCAGCGCTGCGCACCTTGGCGACCAAATCGGCGTAGCGCTTGGCAAGCCGCTTGCCCTGATACGAGGTGAGCAGCGCGCTGCGATGCGCGATGATCTCGTCGAGCGACATTTCGCCCTGGGTCTTGCCTACGGTGGCATGATCGGCGCCGTGCAGCAGCGAGGCCAGCCGTGCCGGATCGGCGGCGGCGAGCCGGCCGAGCCGGAACGCCTGGGTGTTCATCTTGATCGACACGCCGTTGAGTTCGATCGCCTGCTCGATCGCAGTCGCCGACAGCGGCAGCAGACCCTGCTGATAGGCAAAACCCATCATCATCATGTTGGTGGCGATCGAGTCGCCGAGCAGCGTCTCGGCCGCCTTGGTGAAATCGAGGAACGCCGAATCCTTGCGCAGCGCCGCTTCGAGCACGCTGTTGACCTTGCGGGTCTGGAAATCGAAGTCGCGGTTGCGGATGAAGTCGGCGATCGGGATCAGATGGGTGTTGACGACGCCATGGGTGCGGCCGGCTTCGCACAGCGACAGCGTCTCCTTGGAGATCGCCATCACCTCGTCGGCGACGATCAGCACGTCGGCGGTGCCGGTGACGATCCGAGAACAGGTGACATCCTCCGGCTTGTCCGACAGCCGGACGTGGCTGAGCACCGCGCCGCCCTTCTGCGCCAGGCCCGACATGTCGAGGATCATCGACGCCTTGCCTTCGATATGCGCCGCCATGCCGAGCAGCGCGCCGATCGTCAGCACGCCGGTGCCGCCGACGCCGCCGACCGCGACGTTGTACGGCTTATCCAGCCCCGGCCTTGTCGCCGGCTCCGGCAACGAACCGAGATCGCCGAGATCAACCGCCGCGCGCTTACGCAGCTTGCCGCCGTCGATGGTGATGAAGGACGGGCAGAAGCCCTTCAGGCAGGAATAGTCCTTGTTGCAGGTCGACTGGTTGATGGCGCGCTTACGGCCCAGCTCGGTCTCCAGCGGCTCGACCGAGATGCAGTTCGACTGCACCGAGCAATCGCCGCAGCCTTCGCACACCGCGGCGTTGATCATCACCCGGCGCGCCGGATCTTCCATCAGGCCGCGCTTGCGGCGCCGACGCTTCTCGGCCGCGCAGGTCTGCACGAACACGATCGCGGACGCACCCTTGATCTCGCGGCATTCCTTCATCACCGCATCGAGCTCGTCCCGGTGGCGCAGATGCACGCCCGGCGCGATGGTGTCGGCCGGATAGGCCTCGGGGTTTTCGGAGACCAGATAGATCTCGCGGATGCCTTCGGAATGCAGCTGGTAGGTGATCTGCTGCGGCGACAGATCGCCGTCGTGACGCTGACCGCCGGTCATCGCGACCGCGTCGTTGTAGAGGATCTTGTAGGTGATGTTGGCCTTCGAGGCGATCGACTGCCGGATCGCGAGGCTGCCGGAATGAAAGTAGGTGCCGTCGCCGAGATTGGCGAAGATGTGCTTCTCGTCGGTGAACGGCGCGATGCCGGTCCACGGCACGCCCTCGCCGCCCATGTGGGTGAAGGTCTCGGTCGAGCGATCCATCCACAGCGACATGAAGTGACAGCCGATGCCGCCGAGCGCGCGGCTGCCTTCCGGCACCTTGGTCGAGGTGTTGTGCGGACAGCCCGAGCAGAAATACGGCGTGCGCGCGATCGGCACCACCGCCTGGACCTGCGAGGCGTCGCGGCCGTGGAACCAGTCGGCCTTGGCGCGCAGCATCTCGGCGATCGTCGGATCGATCTCCATCGCCAGTAGCCGGTCGACCATCGAGGTGGCGACCTTGGCGACGCTGAGCTCCTCGGCGAACGGCAGGAAGCGATGGTTGCGGTCGTCCATCTTGCCGATCACGCGCGGCCGCTCGCGCATCCCGAACAACAGCTGCTTGACCTGGTTCTCGACGATCTCGCGGCGCTCTTCGACGACGAAGATCTCTTCGAGCCCGCGCGCGAATTCCTGCACGCCTTCGGGCTCCAGCGGCCACGGCATGCCGATCTTGTACAGCCGCAGGCCGATCCGGGCGGCGACCTGCTCGTCGACGCCGAGCTCGCGCAGTGCCTGGCGCACGTCCTCGTAGCTCTTGCCTGACGCCATGATGCCGAACCGCGCGTTCGGCGAATCCATGGTGATGCGGTTGACCTTGTTGGCGCGGGCGAACGCGATCGCGGCGAAGCCCTTGTAGTCCTGCAGCCGGCGGTCCTGATCGTAACGATCATCCGGCCAGCGCAGATTGAGTCCGCCCGGCGGCATCTCGAAGTCGGTCGGAATCACGAACGGCTTCATCTCGTCGGCAAGATTGATCTCCGCGGTGGTCTCCACCGTCTCGGTGATCACCTTCATGCCGACCCAGCAGCCGGAGTAGCGCGACATCGCGATGCCCAATAGCCCCATCTCGATCATCTCGTGGATCGACGACGGATACAGATACGGCATCAACGCTGCGATGAAGGCGTGGTCGGACTGATGCGGCACGGTCGACGACTTGGCGCCGTGATCGTCGCCGGCGAGGCACAGCACGCCGCCGTGCTTGGCCGAGCCCGCGGCGTTGGCATGGCGAAACACGTCGCCGCAGCGATCGACGCCCGGACCCTTGCCGTACCAGATGCCGGTGATGCCGTCGTACTTGGCGCCGGGCGACAGATTGAGCTGCTGCGTGCCCCAGATCGCGGTGGCGGCGAGATCTTCGTTGACGCCCGGCTGGAATTTGACGTTGTACTGTTCGAGGTGATGGCGCGCGGCGACGAGCTGCTGATCGTAGCCGCCGAGCGGCGAGCCGCGATAGCCGGTGACGAAGCCGGCGGTGTTGAGGCCGGCCGCGCGGTCGCGGCGGACCTGCGCCATCGGCAGCCGCACCAGCGCCTGGATGCCGGTGAGGAAGACGTGTCCTGAGTGCTGCGTGTATTTCTGATCGAGACTGATCGGTCCCTGGTCGATTCCCATCCGGCCCTCGCGAAAGGCATTGGACCGCAAGGGCCATTCGGCCGCTGAAGCGGTCTCTGTTTCGAAACAGTCTAAGCTGGTTTTTCCGCCTCGCGCACCACAAAAAGCCGCGCGTTCAAGGCATTCCGCCTGTTCGCATTTTGATGTCTCAAAAGCCGCATCCCGCTTGCATGAAGTGCCGCCACGTCGCGGCTCGGCGAACGATCATGTCCGGTGCACCGCAACACGTTCCATCGGTGGTGATCGTGATTCGGCCGGGGAACCAAGGGCGGCGCGGGAACGGAAGGTTAGGCGATGGATTGGTGGAGGAAGCCGAAAGGAGGACTCCATGGCGCAACGCAATCCTGACGATCCCTACCGGCGCGACACGGCGCCCGACGATCCCCGCACGCCGTCGCAGCTCGATGCGCAGCTGCAGGCCGATCCGGAGATGCGCGAAGGCCCGGTGACGTCCGGCCGGCTCGCGCTGTTCGCCGTCGCAATCGTGCTGGTGTTCGCCGCCGTGTTCTATGGCATGAGCGGACCGTCGACCGATCCGAACAATCCCTCGGTCGCGACCCAGACCTCACCACCGCCCCCAGGCCAGACCGATGCGCACAACGCGCCGCCGGTGCCGCCCGGCGTTCGCGACGTGACGCCTCGCGGCGCCGATCCGAACGCGCAGAACGGCGTGACCACCGGCGCAGCCCCAGCTCCCCGCGCGGCCCCCAGCAGCGGCAACGCCAACTAACAGCTCGCTCGCAACTTCACCGTGAGCAGATGCGGCGACGGCGCAAGTCGTTCGCCGCATCGCTGTGTCCGGCAGCGTGCAGACGGGTGCGGCTGCATTCATGCCGTGTTCAGACCGAATCGGCTAAACGAAATCTGGGGACGAATAAAACGCGGGCTGCCTTCGGATCGAAGCGGCCGCGAGGGTCACAGAGCCGCTGATCGGCCAGTGAAGGGAAGAACCGACAAATGAAGAAGATCTTTGCCGCAGCCTTGTTCGCCGCGACGCTGGTGGGAGCCGGTGCAGCCAATGCGTTGCCGCTGGCGCCGCTGGGCTCGCCCGCGGCCGGCGACGTGATCCAGGTCGCGCAGGGTTGCGGTCCGGGTTGGGCGCGTGGTCCGATGGGCCGCTGCCGTCCGATGTATGCGCGTCCCGGCTATGGCCGTCCGGTCGTGGTGCCGCCGCGCGTCGTCGCGCCCCGCGCCTGCCCTCCCGGCTACGCCTGGCGTCACGGCCGCTGCTTCCGCCGGTTCTGATCGGCCTCGCATCGCTCACGAAAAGCCCCGCTCGCGCGGGGCTTTTTTGTGCGTCCCGCCAAGTTCAGCGAAACCGGATCAGCAGCTTGCGCAAGGTGTAGAGCGGCACCCACGGAAACAGGATCGGCACGGTCCGAACGTACTCCTGATAGTCCGGCTGATCGCCGTAGCGTTCGTCCTGCTTGCGCTCGAGCCCCGCGGATGCGGCCGTCATCAGCGCCAGAATGTACAGCATCCCGAGTAGCGACAGCGCCCAGGCCGCGCCGGAGCCATAGGCCGACAGGCCCGAGAACCACACGCCGAACCAGAACACCATCTCGCCGAGATAGTTCGGGCAACGCACCACGCGATACAGCCCAGTGTCGCAATAATGCGCCGGGTGCTCGGCCTTGTAGCGATACTTCTGCCAATCGGCGAGGCTTTCGACCCAGAGCCCCACCGCCATGATCATCACGCCGAGCGGCGTCGACACCGGCCACACGCCCTGCGCCTGCAGCGACAGCGTCAGCAGCGCGGGCAGGAACAACAGCGTGAACAGCAGGCTGACGCCGAGCCAGATCGCGATTTGATGCCACAGCTTCAGCTCGGCAGTGCGGCGCTCGGCGCGGGCGAGCTCGGCCGCATAAGCGGGATTGCGCTCGCGCACCGCCAGGAACGCGCCGAGCCGCACGCCGTACACCAGCAGCAGCAACAGCTGCAGCATCACCCAGCCGGAGATGGTGGTGGCGAATAGCAGCGCGAACACCAGGCTCTGCGCCGCGATCGCGCCCGCATAGCACAGGCTGACGAAGTAATAGACGCGCCGGAACCCGGGTGCCGCAACGACGAGGCAGACGGCGAAAGCCAGCGCAACGAGATGCCACGGTACAGTCATGTCGATGCACGCGTCCTTGCCCCGGTGACGACCTTATAGGCCGCCGATGATGACCCCGCCATGTCCGGCATCAAAGCCGCACCCGATCGGCCGGCCGCCCGCCCGGTTATTTGGTCGTACAGCGCTGGCCGGGAACGCGGCTGTCGCAGACCCGCGTCACCTCGAAGAACCGAGTCCATAGCTTGCGCTGCTTGGCATCCGGTTCGGCGGCCGCGGTCATCTGCAGCGCATAGAAGTTCTCGCGGCCCTGCACCGCCTTCCACCAGGTCAGCGCCGGCTTGCCAGCCTCCTTGGCCTGCGGGCAACTCTCGCTCCACATCACCATCGGATACAGGTTTTCATTGCCATGCCGCAGCTGCTCGAACCGCGCGCCGGGGCATTCCGCTGCGGTCTTCTTCTGGCTCGCCTCGCGAAACGCCTCGGGCGATTGGTCGGTCTGCTTGAACAGCGTCTGCGCCGTGATCCGCGTGCTTGCACTGGCGATGGTCTCGCTGCCGGGCACCAGCACGGTCGTGCTTTCCTTGGCGTTGCTGGCTTCGGCCGCCACCTTGAAGCCCTTGGGGGATGACAGCAGCAGCTTCTCAGTGTCGGCGGCGCGCGCGGCGCTGGCGGCGGCAACCGTCGCGATCAGGCACAGAACGGCAATGCGGAGCATGAACAATGAGCCCGGATGATTGAAGGCGGCGAAGCTTGCCCGAGAACCGCAGCCTGTTCAATATCGCTCCAGACGCGGCGCGATCGCTCAGATGCTGCCGTGCAGCCGGGCCAGCAGCGCCACGACGATCAAGGCCAGCAGCGCCGACAACAACTGCCAGAACAATAGCGGATTGCGCGCAGCGAGCGGCTGCGGCCGAGCGTCGAGATAGTCGGCCCGCGGATGCCGGAGGTCTTGGACGAACTCCGACAGCGCCGGATAGCGCTTGGCCGGATCGAGGCTGACGGCGCGTTGCAGCGCGCGGTCGACCCAGACCGGCACCTTGGCATTGTGGTCGGCGGCCGGGCTGTAGCACAGCTTGCGGGATTTCAGCGCCTGATTGGCGCGCGCCAGCTCGGCGCCATAGGGCAGCCGGCCGGTCAGCATCTGATAGGCGATCACCCCGAGCGAGAACTGATCCGACAGCGCCGAGCCGCCCTGGCCGGCGAAATATTCCGGCGCCATGTATTGCACCGTGCCGAGCAGCTCGTCGCCACCCGCCGGTCCCAGCTCGGCGACGCCGGCGACCCGCACCGAGCCGAAGTCGATGATCTTCACCGTGCCGCTGCGGTCGATCAGCACGTTGGCCGGGCGCAGATCCTGATGCACCATTTCCTTGCGGTGGAACGCGTAGAGCCCCCTGGCAATCTGCTCGATCAGGCCGCGGACGGTTTCAAGCTCCGCGCGCGGATGGTCGATCATCCATTGCGCCAGCGTCTGGCCTTCGATGTACTCGAAGGCGACGTAAAGATAGCGGCGGGGCCGCTGCACCGCGCATGGCTTCAGCACGTGCGGACTGTCGATCCGCCGCGCCGCCCATTCCTCCAGCATGAAACGCTTGCGATAGTCCGGATCGTCGCGCAGATCGGCCGAGGGGATCTTCAGCGCCACCAGCTCTTCGGTGGCGAGATCGCTGGCGAGATAGATGTGGCTGCGGCTCGAGCCGTGCAGTTCGCGAAGGATACGATAGCCGTCGAACTCGGCGCGCGGCTCCAGCAGCGGCGGCAGCGGCAACTCGGCCGCCCGGCCGAACAGATCGATCGTGTCCACATCCGGCACGGTCTCGAGCCGCACCAGCTGCACGGTGAGATTGTCGTCGCTGCCGTTGTTGAACGCCTCGCCGATGATCGCCCGCGCCGCGGCGTCGAGATCGTCGGCATGTTCGCGCAAGATCTGCACGACGAAGCGCTGCGTGACATGCTCATACACGCCGTCGGTCGCCAGCACGAACAGGTCGCCGGGGACGACCGGCACCGCCAGATAGTCGATCTCGACCTGCGGATTGACGCCGAGCGCACGGCCCAGATAGCTCTGCTCAGCAGAGAGTCGAACGCGGTGATCCTCGGTGAGCTGCTCCAGCGACGCGCCCGCCAGCCGGTAGATCCGGCTGTCGCCGATGTGAAACAGATGCGCTGCCGCGCCTTTGAGCACCACCGCGCTCAAGGTGCAGACATAGCCCTTGTCGCGATCGTAGCGATAATCGCTGCGCCGGGTTTCGGCATGCAGCCATGAGTTGGTCGCAGCGATCACCCGCTGCGCCGACGACTTCACCGACCAGGCTTCCGACGTGCAGTAGTAATCCGTGAGAAAGCTCTTGACCGCAGACTCGCTCGCGACCTGGCTGACGTCGCTCGACGAGATGCCGTCGGCGAGCGCGAGCGCGATGCCCTTGGTGGTCAGCAGCGGCTCAGCCGGGATCAGCGCGCCATAGAAATCCTGATTGACGGGCTTGCGCCCCGGCGACGACGCCTGCCCGATCGAGACTGTGAGCTGCTGCGCCATGCGCCCTGCTGCGACCCAAGAAAACGGGAGCTTCACCCGGACCGAGCGAAGCTCCCGGAGGCGATCAGCTTACGCCGCGACGCGCGGCGCCGGAACGGCTTCGATCCGGCGCTTCGCCGCGGTGCGGACGTGGGTGGTGTAGAGCGTCAGCCCGGTGAAGGCGAGCCCGCCGACCAGATTGCCGAGCACGGTCGGGATCTCGTTCCAGACCAGATAGTCGAGGATCGAGAACTTGGCGTGCAGCATCAGGCCCGACGGAAACAGGAACATGTTCACCACCGAGTGTTCGAACACCATGTAGAAGAACACCAGGATCGGCATCCACATCGCCAGCACCTTGCCCGGCACCGTGGTCGAGATCATCGCCATCACCACGCCGGTCGAGACCATCCAGTTGCACAGCATGCCGCGGAAGAACAGCGTCGCCATGCCGGCCGCGCCATGCGCCGCATAGCCGAGCGTCCGCCCCTCGCCGATATTGCCGATCACCGTGCCGACCTTGTCGGGATCTTGCGTAAAGCCGAAGGTGGTGACGAACGCCATCAGGAACGCCACCGTCAGCGCGCCGGCGAAGTTGCCGATGAACACCAGGCCCCAATTGCGCAGCACGCCGCCGATCGTGACGCCGGGACGCTTGTCGAGCCACGCCAGCGGCGACAGCACGAATACGCCGGTGAGCAGATCAAAGCCGAGCAGATACAGCATGGTGAAGCCGACCGGGAATAGCAGTGCGCCGATCAGCGGCTGGCCGGTGTTGACGTTGATCGTGACCGCGAACCACGCGGCGAGCGCCAGAATGGCGCCGGCCATATAGGCGCGGATCACCGTGTCGCGGGTGGACATGAAGATCTTGGACTCGCCAGCGTCGACCATCTTGGTGACGAATTCAGAAGGCGCGAGGTAGGACATCTGCTCCGTGCTCCGTTTGCTGCTGAAAAGGCCGCGTCGGAACGCACAAGCGGAGGAAGCAACAAGGGGGCGGAGCCTCGACGACACCGCGGCTCTCCATCGGCGGGAGAGCTGTCCCATTGCTGTCTGCCGGACACCGGCTTGGCAATTCTCGGACGGCGGTCGTCGTTGACCGGAACTTACTAAGCAATCGCCGTGCCAGCGCTTGACGGCGCGCGCCACGCGTATTTCCCCGACAGATTCCTCAGATAACGCTGCTCCGGCCCTGCCGCCGGGCGACGCCGATGCCCAGACTCTGCGCAACAGGCCTGCGTATAGCTCGCATTTAAGGCACCCTCCCCATCTGCCCGCTGCGGCCCTTCTTGACTGACCGACGCAGACTTGGCCCTTCCAAAGGGTACTTGGTCCTCATCCTGAGGAGCCCGGCGAGCCGGGCGTCTCGAAGGATGAGGCCACCTATGAACCTGCCGCGCACGGTTCGAGATGGCGCTTCGCGCCTCCTCATCATGAGGTCGTGGCTCGCACATTTTGAGAAGCGTAGTTTGAATCGGTATCCCGCATGAGCGCAGCAACATGCGGGAGCGCCAAACCTGGATGTCGCTTCGCTCATCCAGGCTACGCTTGCTTGACCGCCTATGGGGCTGCGCAGCCCCGAATTCAGCTCCAGGACGAGACTCCAACCGCACAGGTGTGGGCGCTGGGCCCCGCTATCAAAGCTCTCCGCATCGCTAGGCTGGCCCCTCGCCGAGCGCTCGCAAGGCCGAGAGTCCTTCCCGATAGGATGGATAGGCTAAGGCAACTCCCAACTCCGTGCGGATCAGATCGTTGCGGACCCGGCAATTCTCCAGATAGAAGCTGCGCGCCATAGGGGAAAGCTCGGCGTCATCGAAAGCAACTTCAGGAGGCGGTGTTCGTCCGCAGAGTTCAGCGGCGAATTCGACGACCTGCTGCGGCGGTGCCGGCTCGTTGTCGGTCACATTGTAAATGGCGCCGGGCCGCGGTCTCGACAGTGACGCGGCGACCACTGTGGCGATATCGGCGACGTGAATTCGATTGAAGACTTGTCCGGGCTTGACGATACGTGTCGCCGTTCCGGCTGCGAGCTTCTCCAGTTGGTTTCGGCCCGGGCCGTAGATCCCTGATAGACGAAAAACTTGCGCTCCCAACGCCAGCCAGCCCTGCTCGGCGGCGATCCGGAGCTGCGAGCGGGGTTTTTCCGACTTCGCAGGCGTTGTTTCGTCGACCCAATTGCCGAGGTGGTCACCGTACACACCGATCGTCGAAAGATAGCCGATCCACCGCGGCCTGGAATCACTGGTGATCGAGCCGAGGAAGGACGCGAGAACCGGATCGCCGGCTTCATTCGGAGGGATCGACGACAGAATGGCGTCACTCGACTTGATATCATCAGCGATGAGTGGATCGACATAAGAGGATGAAAACACCCGTGCAGTGATCCCGCGCCGCCCCAACTCTTCGGCCTTGGCGCTTGTTCTGACGGTTGCAGTGACCTCGATCCCGGCGCCCTGCAAATGCTGCGCGATGTAGCTGGACGAATAGCCCAAGCCAAAAATCAGAATTCTCATCCGGACATCATCTCATCTAGGCCTGTCGATGCGCACGGATACCCGACATCTGAGCCGATGGCTGCGTCCTTGTGAGTCCGGGTCCTGGTTGGGCCACCAAATCAGCCAAACCGAGAGCTTCGCGTCAGCTCAAAAACACGAAGGGCGGTGATCGTGTCGCGATCACCGCCCTGTTCAACCAAACGAGCCGATGCCGTTACAGCGGCATGTTGTCGTGTTTCTTCTGCGGGATTTCCATCTTCTTGTCGCGCAGCATCGCCAGTGCGCGGGCGATGCGGCGGCGGGTGGCGTGCGGCAGGATCACGTCGTCGATATAGCCGCGCTCGGCGGCGATGAACGGCGACAGGAAGCGGTCCTCGTATTCCTTGGTCCGCGCCGCGATCTTCTCCGGATCGTGCATGTCCTGACGGAAGATGATCTCGACCGCGCCCTTGGCGCCCATCACCGCGATCTGCGCCGACGGCCAGGCGTAGTTGATGTCGGCGCCGATTTCCTTCGACGCCATGACGTCGAACGCGCCGCCATAGGCCTTGCGGGTGATCACGGTGACCAGCGGCACGGTGCACTGCGAGAACGCGAACAGCAGCTTGGCGCCGTGCTTGATCAGGCCGCCATATTCCTGCGCGGTGCCCGGCAGGAAGCCCGGCACGTCGACGAAGGTGACGATCGGAATGTTGAAGCTGTCGCAGAACCGCACGAACCGCGCAGCTTTCCGCGAGGCGTCAGAGTCGAGCACGCCAGCGAGCACCATCGGCTGGTTGGCGACGAAGCCCACGGTGCGGCCGGCGATGCGGCCGAAGCCGGTGATGATGTTCTTGGCGAAGGTGTCCTGCAGCTCGAAGAAGTCGCCCTCGTCCACGACTTTGAGGATCAGCTCCTTCATGTCGTAGGGCTTGTTCGGATTGTCGGGGATCAACGTGTCGAGCGAGAAGTCCTCACGCTCGATATCGTCGAAGCTCGGCCATTCCGGCACGCCTTCGGAAGAGTTCGCCGGCAGGAAGTCGAGCAGCCGGCGCATCTGCAGCAGGGTCTCGACGTCGTTCTCGAACGCGCCGTCGGCGATCGACGACTTGGTGGCGTGCACCGACGCGCCGCCCAGTTCTTCCGGGGTGACGACTTCGTTGGTCACCGTCTTCACCACGTCGGGGCCGGTGACGAACATGTAGCTGGTGTTCTTCACCATGAAGATGAAGTCGGTCATCGCCGGCGCATAGACGTCGCCGCCGGCGCACGGGCCCATGATGACGCTGATCTGCGGGATCACGCCGGAGGCCTGCACCACGCGGCGGAACACGTAGGAGTAACCGGCGAGCGCCGCGACGCCCTCCTGGATGCGGGCGCCGCCGGCGTCGTACAGCCCGATGATCGGGGCCCGCGCCTTCAGCGCCATGTCCTGGATCTTGGTGATCTTCGCCGCGTGGGTCTCGGACAGCGAGCCGCCGAACACGGTGAAGTCCTTGGCGAACACGAACACCTTGCGGCCGTTGACCGTGCCCCAGCCGGTGACGACGCCGTCGCCGGGGATCTTGGTCTTCGCCATCCCGAATTCGGTCGAGCGGTGCTGGACGAACATGTCCATCTCCTCGAACGAATGCTTGTCGAGCAGCAGGTCGATCCGTTCGCGTGCGGTGAGCCGGCCGCGGGCGTGCTGCGCATTGATGCGCTTTTCGCCGCCGCCGAGCTTGGCTGCCGTCCGCCGTTCGTCCAGTGCTTCCAGGATGTGCTTCATGATGAATAAGCCGAATTTCTTTTCTTGGTTGGGCGTGCGGAGCTTTTGCCCTTGTTTCACCGCAACAATCAAGGCCTTCTAGCATGGGCGTTTCGCAGGGGGAAACCGCCTTGCTCCGCTCCGGCCTAGCCCTTTCGGCGAGCTGTCCGACGATCCACAGCTGATCGGGCATCGGCAGCCGGCCACCGCCGTTAAATCTGCATCGGCCCGATGCGGAACCGCGATGGCGCCCTGCCCCGAACCCACCTATATCGCGGGGCCGCCCCGTGGAGCCGACCGATGACCGCCGCCCTGCCCTCCGCCGATCCGTCCGTGGCCAGCGGCGGCATCCTCACCGTGTTGCGGGCCGAGGGGCTGGCGCTGTTCGCCGGCTGCACGCTGTTCTACGTGATCTCGGACGCGCCCTGGGAGCTGTACGCGCTGCTGTTTTTCGCGCCGGATTTAAGCTTTATCGGCTATCTGGCGGGGCCCAAAGTGGGCGCGGTGGTGTACAACGCGCTGCATTCGACCATCGGGCCGCTGCTGCTGGCGATCGCCGGGATCGTGCTGGTGGTGCCCTATGCCGGCACGGTGGCGATGATCTGGCTCGCCCATATCGGCTTCGACCGGGCGCTCGGGTATGGCCTGAAATACAAGACCGGCTTCCGCGTCACCCATCTCGGCCCGATCGGCAAGGCGCCGGCCGGCCGTTACTGAGTCAGCGCACCGGGCCGCGCCCCGACAGCCGCAGCACGAAGGCAAGGACTTCGGCCACCGCCTTGTACAGCTCCTCGGGGATTTCGTCGCCGAGCTCGACGTGCGACAGCGCGCCGGCGAGCATCTCGTTCTCTTCGATTGGGATGTCGTGCTGTTTGGCGACTTCGATGATCTTGGCGCCGAGCACGCCCTTGCCCTTGGCGACCACGCGCGGGGCACCGGCGTAGTCGTAGTGCAGGGCGATCGCGAGCGGATTCTTGGTGTCTGTTGTGGTCACAGCGCGCGGTCCAGGAAATGGCCGGCCACTGCCGGGCGTGGCGCGGGCGGCGCGCCGTCGCGCACCACGATGTCGCCGGAGACCAGATCGGCGCGAGCCAGCGCGCGGCCGAGGTCGGCGGCGCCGGCGCGGAGCAGCGCGGTGGTGGCGGGGCGCTCCGCCCACAGCCGCACCGAGGTCTTCTCGCCGCGCAGCGAGATCAGGGCGTGCACCGGCCCGGCCGGCTCGACATCGAGCGAAAACCGCGCCTGCCACACCGTCCCGGACGCGCCGGCGGCCTGAGCGGCTTCGTCGCGGTCGCGCGAAATCTCGAACTGCGCCACGGCGGTTCCCTGCGGGGTGGCGAGCGGAATCTCGAACGCCCAGCGCGGCTGGGCGGCATCGACCCGCGCCGGCGCAGCGTCGGTGCGGTCCGGCAGCGAGGCGACCTGCAGCAGCGTCTGCCGCGCCAGCGCGCCTTCGGTTTCGGTCAGAATCCGGCGCAAATTGGCATCGACCGGCGCGTGCGGCGTCAGATTGGCCGGCATCACCGGCTGGGCGGCCGGCAGCGCGCCGGGAAACGGCGGCGGCGGCGTATTGGTGCGGGCGATGCCGCTGTCGTCCTTGCCGATCCGGTTACCGGTCAGCGCCGGCAGCAGCGACAGCAGCACCGGATTGCTGAGCCCGGCCTTGGCCAGCACCGCCGCGGTCTGCGGATCGGCCTGCAGCGCCTGCTGCAACGCGCTCAGCGTCGCGGCGGTACTGGTCGCCGCGGTCTGGGCCTGCGCCGTCGCCGAGGTCGCGGTGCCGGTGAGCTGGGCGATGACGTTCTGCACCAGCGATTGCTCGGAGGTGGATGCGCTGGAGGTTGCGGCCGCGCCCGCAGCGGTGGCAGACGCCGCCAGCGTCGGCGACGCGGTCAACGGCAGCGAGGTGGTTGTGCCATTCGCGGTCATCGCGGCGGCGGTCGAAGTGGTGGCCCCGAGCAGATTGGCCTCGGCCGCGAGCTGAGCGGTGAGCGCCAGCAGCGAGGTGCCCTGCCCGTTCTGCAGTACCGGCGTCGTCGTGGCACTGCCGGCCTGCGCCGTCGCGGCCCCGAGCGCGGTGGAGAGCACCTGGCGCAGCACCAGCAGCGCCGCCTTCAGGTCGGTACCGACTCCGGTGCTGGCGGTCCCGCTCGCCAGCGCGGCTTCGAGAAAGATCCCGGAACTCTGAAACGCCTTCTGGATGTCGGCGCCGGTCAGGCCATTCGCAGTCGGCAGTTGCTGCGCCAGCACCTGGGCTGCTGCCTCGCGTACCGCCACCGGCAGCCCGCTCGAATTCGCCACCGCGCCGAGATTGGCAAAAAGCGCCGACAGCCCGGTCTGCTGCGTCACCGCCGTTGCCGCGGCGGTCGCCACCGCGGCCGCCTGTTGCGGCGTCAGCGTCGGCGTTGCGGCCGGTACGATGCTCGGCGCCGCCTGCGCCGAGGTCAGCACGATGGCCTGCGGCCCGAGCGTGACGCGGTCGACCGCCGCGCCGGAGGCGGCCAGCGCCGCCTGCGCGGTCGTGGTAGTGACCGGCTGATTGACGATCGCGAGCCGCACCCCGGCATCGGTCTGCGACACCGACACCTGCAGCGTCTGCCCGGCCTGCAACGGCACCTGCGTGGTGGCTTCGACGGTCTGGCCGCCGATTGCGATTCGAACTTGGTTGTTATCGCCGACCGACAGCACCTTGGCCTGCAGCACCGCCCCGGGCTGCAGCAGAACGTCCGCGGTCACGCCTTGCAGCGCGACGAGGGGAAGGTTCGGATTGACCGAAATCGCCATCGCTGTCCTTTGCGGGCGGCTGCGCTGAATGCGATCCGACCAGACTAAGCGAGGGGCGTAAACCCGTCGTTAACTTCTCCGGGAACCCAGCGCCGCAATCACCTGGGCTGCGGCGGCGAATTCCGCCTGCTTGGCGGCGCGGCGCGCGGCGACCTCCTCGTCGAGGCCCCACTGCTCGATGTTCCAATCCTCGTCGACATGCGCCGCCGCCCACACCTGATCGGCATCCAGCCGGCCATTCGCCAGCGCCAGCGCCAGCAGCGCCGAGCCGGTGACGGTGGTGACGACATGCAGTGCGCCGAGCAGCCAAGGATCCCCCGGCAGCGCCGCGCGCGTCGCGGCGAGCGCGGTCTCCGGCTGGCCGACATGGACGATTCCCTGCGACAGGATGAAATGCGCACCGAGCGCGTCCTTGGCCCAGAACAGCACCGGGTCCCAATGCGCGGCTTCACGCGCGATCAGTTCCTCGGGGTGCTCGGCGCGATAGAACAGCAGATCCGAGCCGAAGTACTTGGCGATGTCGTCGGTCACAGCTTCCGTTCGGCCGGCAACGCCGTCGATCACGCTGTTGGCGAGCCGCGTCAACGGCATCGTCGACGGATCGATGGTTTCGCCCTGTGCCTGCCATTCGGCGGCAATCGTTTCGGCGAGCGTCCGATCCGGCGCCGCCAGCGCGTGGCGCGACGGCGTCTTGACCGAGCGGCCGTCGAGCCGCACCACGAAGCCGCCGCCCTCCTCGGCAACGCTGGCCTCGGTGTAGAACCGCTTCGGCAGTTGCGCGCGGCTGGTGCGCCGCACCGCTTCGTTGGGATCGAGCGGCGACTTGCCCGCCACCTCGTCGAACAGATCACGCATGCTGGTTTCTCGACCTACTGATTGGCACAGGCGCGCGAATACGCGGCGCGCTCGCTGGCGTTGAGCCCCATCGCTGCGCCTTCGTCGAGGCAGCGCGAGATGCGGTCGCCGAAATGACCGCGCTGCTGCAGCTGCGCCTTCGGCAGATCCGGCGCCGGCTGGATCCGCTCGTGGGTGAGCGGCGGCGGAGCAGCAAGTTGCGGCACCTTCGGCACGGTGATCACCGGCGGCGGCGCCGACGGCGGCGGGGCCATCGGCGGAATCGCCGAGGGCATCGCGCCCGGCAGCACCACCTGTGCGGCGGCGGGGCCGGCGAGCGCTGATATCAGCAGCGCGGCCAGCATGGAGCGAAGACCTGTCATCGTTCTGATGTCGGCATCGCCGCGCGCCGCCGCAAGCGGGGCGGCCGCGTCATTCTTCCGGCGCATGTTCGATCGGATCGAACCGGTCGTGCTCGAGGCCGAGCAGGTTCCAGCTCTGCAGCATGTGCGGCGGCAGCGGCGCCGAGACGTCGATCACGCCGCCGCGCGGATGCGGGATCACGATGCGGCGCGCGAGCAGATGCAGCCGGTTCTGCAAGCCCCCGGGCAACTGCCAGTTCTCGATGTTGAAGTACTTCGGATCGCCGACGATGGCGTGGCCAATATGCGCCATGTGGGCGCGGAGCTGATGGGTGCGCCCGGTCACCGGCTTCAGCGACACCCAGGCCAGCTTCTGCCCCGAGGTTTCGACCACCGCGTAGTAGGTCACCGCATGGCTGGCGCCGTCGTCGCCATGCTTGGCGACGCGCATGATGCTGTCGTCCTCGCTCTCTTCCTTGGCGAGATAGGTCGAGATCCGCCCCTGCTTCGGCTTCGGCACACCGGCGACCAACGCCCAGTAGATCTTGCGCGCCGAGCGGTGGCGGAACGAGCCGGTCAGCGCGGTGGCAGCGAACCGGGTCTTGGCGACCAACAGACAGCCGGCGGTCTCCTTGTCGATGCGGTGCACCAGGCGCGGCTTCTGGCCCTTGGCGTCGCGCAGCACTTCGAGCATCTGGTCGATGTGCCGCGTGGTGCCGGAGCCGCCCTGCACCGCGAGCCCGGCCGGCTTGTTCAGCACCAAGACGTCGGCGTCTTCGAACAGCGTCATCGCCTTTAGCGTCTGAAGCGTCTTCTGCTCGGCCTCGGACAGATGCCCGGGCAGCTTCGGCGTATCCAGCTTGAGCGGCGGAATCCGCACGCTCTGGCCTTCCTCCAGCCGGTCCTTCGAATCGGCGCGCTTGCCGTTCACCCGCAGCTCGCCTTTGCGGACGATGCGCTGGATGTGGGAGAACGACAGGCCGGGAAACCGCGCTTCGAGGAAGCGATCGACCCGCATGCCGTTCTCATCTGCGGTGACGGTGACGGTCTCGACCTTGGTCGGCAGCGGCGCGTCGGGCTTGGCCTCGGGCCGCTCGCGGGTCTCGACCGGCGCCGGCTGCGCCGCGCGCGGCCTGCCCTCGCCCGGCGGACGCGATGGCCGCGCCGGACCGGCACCGAACCGCATTGGCTTGTCACCGGACCGCGGCGGCCGCGCCGCGCCCTCGCCGCGCGAGGTTTTCGCAGGCGCGCCGGCGCGCAGCGGCTTGGCATCGCGCGACAGCTTGGCACCACCGGGCTTGCCCGCGACAGCTTTGCCGGCGGCCGATTTTGCGGTCTTGGCGCCCAGCCCGGCGCGCGCCGGCTTGCCGCGCGTGCCGTCGGGGCCACGCTTGGCGAGAGGTTTCTTGACGCGGCGGCTCATGGGATGCTCCGGGGGAAATTCGTGCCGTGCCTAGCGCAAAAGCGGCGGCCGGTCACGGACGGAATGCGGATGGGGCGGTCTCGGGCCGAGACGCAACGAGGCCATAGTCCCGGATCGAGGCACAGCGCCCGCCGACCCGTAGCCCGGATGAACGGCAGCGATATCCGGGAGCCACCGGAAGAGATCCGCGCGTCTTCACTCGTTTAAGCAGCGAAGCCCGGGTGAGCGGAGCGACACCCGGGGAGCGGCACGGCGAGACGCTGCCCCACATATCGCTGCGCTCATGCGGCTGTCCTGAGATCGTAATCACCTGACAGTTTGGCCCCGAAAGAACCGGGCGCGGACCGCAAGAGTCCGAGCGCCCGGTTCCGGTGGTCACGCCGCGTCCGAGCGGGTTTGATGGTGTCGCCAAACGACCAATCGAACCTCAAGGACAAACGATCATGACCTCCAAGGACAAGATAGCACGGCGCAAACTCTCGTTGCTGGAGCTGGCCACGGATCTTCAGAACGTCAGCCGCGCCTGCAAGGTGATGGGTTATTCCCGGCAGCAGTTCTACGAGATCCGCCGCAACTTCCAGACCTTCGGTGCCGAAGGCCTGATCGACCGGCTGCCCGGCGCCAGGGGGCCGCATTCCAACCGCGTCTCGGCCGAGATCGAGGCCGCCGTGCTCGACCACGCCCTGGTGCACCCGTGCCACGGCGCGGTGCGTGTCGAGCAGGAGCTGCGGCTGAAAGGCCTGCAGGTCTCCGCCGGCGGCATCCGCGGGGTATGGCAGCGCCATGGCCTGCTGACCAAGCACGAGCGGCTGCTGCGGCTGGAGAAGACCACCGCCGAGCGCACCATCGAGCTCTCGGACGAACAGGCAAGGCTGCTCGAACGGTTCTCGCCCGAGTTCCGGGAGCGCCACATCGAGGCCCCGCACACCGGCAGCCTCGTCGCCGTCGACACTTTCTTCGTCGGCACGCTCAAGGGTGTCGGCAAGGTCTATCTGCAGACCGCGATCGACTGCCATAGCCGCTACGCCTTCGCCCGGCTCTACTCCAGCAAGCTGCCGGTCACCGCCGTGCATTTGATGAACAACGACGTGCTGCCGACCTTCGAGGCGAACGACGCCAAAATCGAGACCGTGCTGTCCGACAACGGCCGGGAGTTCTGCGGCCGGCCCGACCAGCATCCCTACGAGCTGTTCCTGCAGCTCGAGGACATCGACCACCGCACCACACGGGTGAAGCGGCCGCAGTCCAACGGCATCGTCGAGCGGCTGCACCGCACCCTGCTCGACGAGCACTTCCGGGTCGAGGGTCGCCGCACCTGGTTCGAAACCATCGACGAGATACAGACCGTTCTCGACGACTACCTGGTCGGCTACAATCAGCGCCGGCCGCGCCAGGGCCGCGGCATGAACGGCCGCACACCGGCCACCGCCTTCGTCGAAGGGCTGCCCACGTCACAGCAAAGGAAGGAGGGAAAGAAAGCCGGAAAACAAGCCACCAAAGTAGCCGCCTGACGCCGCCCGCTCACCGCGGCACTGTCAGCCGATTACCCTCTCTGTACATCTGGGACAATGCCGCAATGGAGAGCTTCTTCTCCTCGCTCAAGACCGAGCGCGTCGCTCGCAAGACCTACCGCACCCGCGACGAGGCCCGAGCCGACGTGTTCGATTACATCGAGAGGTTCTACAACGCGACCCGACGTCATTCGACGATCGGATATCTCAGCCCCGTTGAGTTCGAACGCAGGCTGGGATTAGCTTAACTGGCCGTCCACTGAACCGGCAGCAGCTCACCCCGCATCTCGCTGCGCTCATGCGGGCTACGGTCCTGCAAACACTTCAGCCAGGTCATCTCTGAAAGCTTCGAACGATAGGGAGCGAGCCTTAATTTGCGAGACCCATTGAGGATTTTCACGGATCTTGCGCGCAATGGTTAGACTATCCATCTCCTGGTAATCGGGGCAACGCGCCCGTCTAGCCTTATCCCGCGGACGTAAATCGCGGGTGAGCCTCTCCTTCGCGTGCTCAATCATTCCCACGTTAGATTTTGAGTAGTCGACAAGCTCCCAACACGGACGCGTGGACGCCAATGCTAGAGGAAAGAGCATCCACCACGCTTCGATTTCCCAAGACGGATTCGCAACAACGAACTCCGAAACTCCCGCACCTTCAAGATCAGCGTGTAGTTCAGCACGTTCTTTTCGATGGGAAGGCTCGATCGCATCACAATCCCGATGAACTACCGCTATTACCCTTCGATCGCTTCTTTGAAGAACTTCGGTGAAGGCGGCAATATCCGAGGCCATACCACGCCTCTTTCTTGCACCTGCATTGCGACTCAAAATCAAAGGCTTTCTGCGCGTTTCCGTCCTTATTTCCGCGCCGTCTGGAGCCAAGGCCCCAATCAACATACAAATAGCTTGCTGATCATTATGATCCTCACCGAAGACCACAAAATGGTAGATCAAGGAAGTCCTCCACCTAGTGAACCAGAAAACCAAAGCTCACCGAGTTCATAACCCGTACTGGAAGACAGCCGACGAACCATCTTTATATCTGGCCTGAAAGCAACGGTGGCTGAAGATGACACATCACGCTCAACTACTATAAGCTCGCTAGGGTCTAGCCGATTTACAAGAGCTGGGGAGTGTGTAGCTAGGATGATTTGCGTCCGATTAGACGCCTCTCGCACCCGCTCTATCAAACGATCAAGAGCGTGGGGATGCAATCCATGATCAATTTCCTCGAGACAAGTCAATTTGGGAGGAGCAGGATCATTCAACATTGCAAAAAGTGCAATGGCCCGAATTGTACCAAAGGACGCACGAGCAAGCGGCGTAGTCCCACTCAAACCACTCTCGACTAGATCGATACGAATAGCGTCATCCGCGCCACCAAGCTGAACAAAGCGGAATCCACGAAATGCAGGCAGCACAAATCTAACATCTTCGCAGATGAGATCGAAGATGTTTGGATGCTCCTCTCGCAAGAAAGATAGATAGGGAGCTAGATTTCGCGCATCCTGTCGCAATTGATTGGATGAAGGTGCCCGTGATGGGCGGCGCACTTTCTCAACATCAATTTCAAACAACCGAAGCTGCTCGAAAACCTGAGCAAGAGCCTCAACCCCAGACGCCTCGTATTCCTCGCCCAGACGACGGAGTGTAGCCAGACCGGTCGATGTCCCCTGAACAGAGAGGCGAGGATTACCCCTACGGCCACCTTCGCCGATCGCAACGAAGTTGATATTTTGGCCGCTGAGAGTGATGCGCCGGCCTCTTCCAGCAGTCCTCTTTAGAACAATTTCCTCGTTGCGGCGGATGAAGCCAACCCGATTCTTGCCTGCCCTCCAGCTCCAAAAGCTCAACGTGTATTCATCTGGAGCACGATTACTTGAATGCTCTGTCATCATACCGGTGAACTTCAGCTTTATTGTCTTTCCTTTTCTCTCCTCGCCCCTGAACAAAATCTCATCAAATCCGCCCATCTGCTCGATTGCAGGGAGAAGGTCGTGCCTGGCAACACTACCGAGGAAATGAAAGACGTTCAGAATGTTGCTTTTTCCCGATCCATTTGGACCAACGAGCACGTTGAGTGCCTCGAGTTTGAGATCCAACTTGCCGAGACTTAGGAAGTTTTCGACGGATATGCTCTTGAGGGTTTGCATATGAAGTCCGATTGATCGCCCATCCGCCTGATTTTATTACGAAATCTATCTCTAAACTGTAAGCGTTAACATCTTATTTGTGATCCAGCAATGATCGGCCCAACTCGCGTCATCTGTCGGAGGCGGATTAGGCGCCGATATGCCGTGCCGCCCACCGGCCGCATGGCGGTGTACGGCATCCAGCTCGATTTCGAGCAGGCGACGACCCGACTCGCAGCCGGCGCTGAACGAGAGCGCCAAGTATCCCGGCGCCAATCCCTCCGTGAAGATGATCGTCGCCAAGTATACCGATTGGAAGGGCGGCTTCGACTACAACATCGACCTGTCGAAGCGGCGCACCGCGGTAGCCGTGAAGAGCTGACCAGCATGGGCGTTGCGACTGCGCGGCTATGCTCGTTCGGCGCCGGGCCGGCAACGCCAGCGCGCAGCCAATGCCAAGCGATTCCGACCGCGCGAAGAATCGCCGTTTCAAATTGATGAAGGCTGAATAGTTATGCAAGACATTTTAGGCCGTTAAACCGCTGCTCATCTCCAGATCCCGGCTTCGCGCGCGGTGCGCGCGCCCCGGAATGACCGCCCGCGTCGCCATCTTGCACTCGGCATCCGAAACCGCGACACTCCGCGGCAATCACAAGCTTTGGGGGAAACCAGACGCATGCAATACGACGACGTGGTCCGCGGCCGCCGCTCAATCCGCGGCTACAAGCCTGATCCCGTGCCGCGGGAATTGATCGAGGAGATCCTCGAACTGGCGATGCGGGCGCCCTCCTCGATGAACAGCCAACCGTGGAATTTCACTGTGCTCACAGGCGAGCCGCTCGACCGCATTCGTGCCGGCAACACCGAGCGCAACCTCGCCGGCGTGCCGCACAGCCGCGAATTCCGGACCGGGCAGCCATTCGCCGGCCCCCATCGCGAGCGGCAGATCACGGTCGCCAAGCAGCTGTTCTCGGCGATGGGGATCGCGCGCGACGATCAGGCCAAGCGGCAGGACTGGGTGCTGCGCGGCTTCCGCCAGTTCGATGCGCCGGTGTGCATCATCATCACCTACGACCGCGCGCTGAGCGACAGCGACGACACCCCGTTCGATTGCGGCGCGGTGACCAACGCACTGGTGAACGCCGCGTGGTCGCGGGGCTTAGGGGCCGTGATCAACAGTCAGGGCATCATGCAATCACCGGTGGTACGCGAACATGCCGGCATCGCCGACGATCAGGTGATCATGAAGGCGATCGCGCTCGGCTGGCCAGACGACGAGTTCCCGGCCAACGCCGTGGTGTCGGAACGCAAGCCGGTGCACGAAGCCGCGCGCTTCGTCGGCTTCGACGGCTGACACGACCTGATGCGACATCGCTCCGCGGCCCTGCGCCGCGGGGCGCCTCGCGTGTCAAGCTGCTTTGACAAACGCGCGCAATTCGGAGAGTAATGCGAGCAGCCGCGCCCGAGCGGCCAACGTCCGGGCCGGCCGCAAGCGGCGTGCCGCCCTTCCCGTCTGTCCTAGTACAGTTCGCGTCACGCTCGCCGGTTGTCGATCCCGATGCAGCCTCCTTCCAGTCCTGCCGTGAGTCAGAGCGAGGCACGCTATCGTGCGCTGTTCGAGGCGATCGACGACGGCTTCTGCATCATCGAATTCTTCGACGGCCCGCACGGCCCGCTCAGCGACTATCGCCATATCGAAGCCAACGCCGGCTACGAGAAGCAGACCGGGATTCCCAACATCATCGGCAGGACCTTGCGCGATCTCGTGCCCGACGAAGCCGATGGCTGGGCGGAACTGTATCGCAGCGTGCTACTGACCGGCCGGCCGCTTCATTTCGAGCGCGAATTCCTCGCGGTGAATCGCATTATCGAAGTGTCGGCGACGCGGATCGAGCCGCCGGAGCTACGCCAGGTGTCGGTGCTGTTCCGCGACATCACCGCGCGCAAGCGTGCCGAAGCGGCGCTGCGCGATAGCGAGCAGCTGGCACGCGAGAACGTGCAGCGGGTGCAGCTCGCGCTCGCCGCCGGTGCGATCATCGGCACCTGGCTGTGGGATCTGCCGAGCGACCGCTTCACCGTCGACGAAGCATTCGCGCGCGCCTTCGGTCTCGATCCGGCGCTCGGCCGCGATGGCCTCAGCCTGGCGCAAATCGTCGCCACCGTGCATCCCGATGATCGGGCCGGACTCGCGGCCGCGATCGAGGAAGCGATCAAGCGCGGCGGACCTTACGCGCATCAGTACCGGGTGCGCCGCGCCGACGGCAAGTACTACTGGCTCGAAGCCAACGGCCGCGTCGAGCATGGCCCCGACGGCACGCCGCTCAGCTTCCCCGGCGTGCTGATCGATGTCGACGACCGCCGCGCGCTGGTGGCCGAACGCGACCGCGCCATCGCCGAGCTGCGCGCGCTGAACGAGACGCTGGAGCAGCGCGTCGCCGAAGCCCGTGCCGAGCTGTTGCGCTCCGCCGAGCAGCTGCGCCAGTCGCAGAAGATGGAAGCGGTCGGCCAGCTCACCGGCGGGCTGGCGCACGACTTCAACAATCTGCTCGCCGGCATCTCCGGCAGCCTCGAACTGATGAGTTCGCGGATCCGCCAGGGCCGGGTCGGCGAGATCGAAAAATACGTGGTGGCGGCGCAAGGCGCGGTGAAGCGTGCGGCATCGCTGACCCACCGCCTGCTCGCCTTCGCGCGGCGCCAGACGCTGACGCCGACCGCCGCCAACGTCAACCGGCTGGTCAGCGGCATGATCGACCTGATCCAGCGCAGCGTCGGCCCAGGCATCGACGTGCAGCATGTCGGCGCCGCCGGGCTGTGGAGCGTGCTGGTCGACGTGCCGCAGCTGGAAAGCGCGCTGCTCAATCTGTGTATCAACGCCCGCGATGCGATGCCGAACGGCGGCAAGATCACGATCGAAACCGGCAATCGCTGGATCGACCGGTCGCAGTCGCGGCTGTACGACATCCCGACCGGGCAGTACGTGTCGCTGTGCGTCTCCGACACCGGCACCGGCATGACGCCCGACGTGATCGCCAAGGCGTTCGATCCATTCTTCACCACCAAGCCGATCGGCCAGGGCACCGGGCTCGGGCTGTCGATGATCTACGGCTTCGCGCAGCAGTCCGGCGGCCAGGTGCGGATCTATTCCGAGGTCGGCCAGGGCACGATGGTGTGTATCTATCTGCCGCGGCACCGCGGCGAGGCTGCCGAGGACGAGCGCTTCCCCGACTCCACCGAGATTCCGTTCGCCCACACCGGCGAGACCGTGATGGTGGTCGACGACGAGCCCACGGTGCGGATGCTGGTCGCCGACGTGCTCGAAGACCTCGGTTACACCGCGCTGGAGGCCTCCGACAGCGTCGGCGGCCTGAAGCTGCTGCAATCCGACGCACGGATCGACCTGCTGGTCACCGACGTCGGCCTGCCCGGCGGCATGAATGGCCGCCAGCTCGCCGATGCGGCCCGCCAGATCCGCCCCGGCCTCAACGTGCTGTTCATCACCGGCTTCGCCGAAAACGCACTGCTCAACAACGGCCAGCTCGAACCCGGCATGGCGGTGCTGACCAAGCCGTTCGCGGTGGACACCCTCGCGGCGCGAATCCGCGAGCTGATCGGGAAGTAGCAAGGTCGTTCAAACGCATCATGTAGCCCGGATGGAGCGAAGCGAAATCCGAGGACCGAACTGGTGGGAAGTCCGATCCCCGCATATCGCTGCGCTCATGCGAGCTACCGCCGGCTAAGGCGCGGCATCAAGTGCCGCGCAGCATTTCGCTGACCACCACCCAATCGTTGCCGTTGAACTCCAAGAGATAGCCGTCCTTGATCGGGCGGAAGTCGGTCGGCGAGGTGTTCAGCGTGATGCCGGGCAGCAACAGCGACAGCGGCACGTTCTTCATACTTGCCGCCTGCCGCATGATGTTGTCGCGGGAAAGATCGTTGCCGCACTGCTTCAGCAGCGCCACCAGCGCTTCGCCCACCGTGTAGCCGTACACGGTGCCGATGTTGTTCGGGTCGAGGCCCGGCAGCCGCGCCTTCATGAAGGCGATGTAGGCGCTCATTGCCTTGTCGTCCTTCGGCTCGGCCACATAGGGCTTGAGTGAGCCGAGCGACAGCACGCCCTTGCCAGCGTCGACGCCGGCCGGGTCCATCACGGTGGCCTTGTTGGCGCAGCCGCTGGCGAGGAAACGGATCGGCCGCCAGCCGATCTCGTGCGCCTTGCGCAGCGCCTGGGCGCAGGCGCGCGGCGTCACGCTGTAGATCATGAACACGTCGGCCTTGGTGTTGGCGAGCGTCAGCACCTGGGAGTCGACGGTGGGATCGGACACCTCGAAGCTCGATGCCAGCGCGATCGCCTTGTCGGCGTCGGGGCCGAGGGCATCCTTGACGCCGCGCATGAAGTCCTTGCCGGCATCGTCGTTCTGATACAGCACCGCGAACCGCGCGTTCGGGTTCTTGGCGCGCGCATAGGCGACCTCGATCTTGGCCTCGCTCATGTAGTTCGGCGCCCAAGGCAGCGCCATCGACCACGGCATGTTGGCGGGATCGTTCCACTTCGACGCCGAGCTGATCAGGAAGATCTGCGGCACCTTGTTGGTGTTGAGATATTTGGCGATCGCCGAACTCGGCGCGGTGCCCATGGTGGCGGCGATGAACGCGACGCCGTCGCCTTCGACCAGCCGGCGCGTCGCTTCCATGGTTTTCGGCGGCGAGAAGCCGTCGTCGAGCGAGATCATCGTGATCTTGCGGCCATTCACGCCGCCCTGCTCGTTGACCTGATCGAGATAGGCGGCAATCGCCTTGCCGGTCGAGCTGAGGGCCGACGCCGGCCCGCTATACGGCATGGTGTTGCCGATCTTGATCTCGGTGGCGGTGACGCCGGGCGTATTCTGCTGCGCCTGCGCCGCTGTGGCGAGCGCAGCCGCAAAAGCGGCACCGAGCCAGAGCCGAAGACTCCTCATCTGTTCTCTCCCTGTTGTTTTGTTGCGATGCGGTGATCGCTTTTGTTTTTCAAGGAGGATGGAAACCGGAACTAACCGGGTCTTGCGCGCAGCCGCTGTATCATCTTACTCGCCGATGATCTTGATCAGCACGCGCTTGCGGCGGCCGCCGTCGAACTCGCCGTAGAAGATCTGCTCCCAGGGGCCGAAATCGAGCCGGCCTTCGGTGATCGCCACCACCACTTCGCGGCCCATCACCTGGCGTTTCATATGCGCGTCGGCGTTGTCTTCGCCAGTGCGGTTGTGGCGATAGGACGACACCGGCTCGTGCGGCGCGAGCTGCTCGAGCCATTTCTCGTAATCGGCGTGCAGCCCGCTTTCGTCGTCGTTGATGAACACCGACGCGGTGATGTGCATGGCATTGACCAGCACCAGGCCCTCGCGCACGCCGCTGTCGCGCAGCGCCTGCTCAACCTCGCCGGTGATGTTGATGAACGCCCGGCGCCCCGGGGTCTGAAACCACAGCTCCTTGCGATACGACTTCATCGCGCGGCTCTCCTTTTGCGTGGAATTGGTTGCGGCCGACCATGCGGCGGCCGCGGCGCGGCGTAAAGCCTAGGCCAGCTGCCGCTCGCTGCGCCGCTCCTCATCGAGCCCGGCGAGCCACGCCACCGCGTCGGCGGCGCGCATCGGGCGGCCGTACAACCAGCCCTGGCCGTAAGAGCAGCCGAGCATCCGCAGCGTCTCGGCCTCGCCCTGGCTCTCAACGCCCTCGGCGATGATGCGGTGGCCGAGCGGCCGCGCCACCGCGGTGATCGCGGCGATCAGCTGCTGGTTCTGCCGGTTGGCGCTGACGCCGTGCACGAACGAGCGGTCGATCTTGATGGTGTCGAGGGCGATGCTCATCAAATTCGAGATCGACGAATGGCCGACGCCGAAATCGTCGATCGCCAGCCCAAAGCCGTAATGCTCGATGCGCTGCAATTCGCGGGCGCACTGCTTGGGATCGAACAGGGCTTCTTCGGTGATCTCGATCTCGACCCGCCGCGGATCAATGCCGTGACGCTGCGTCAGGTCCATCAGGATCTTGGCCGGCGAATGCAGCGTCAGTTCGCGTGGCGAGACGTTGACCGCGACATTGACCGGCGGCGCGCCGCTGGCGTCGAGCGCCCGCAGGAAGTTGCATGCCGCGTCGCCGATGAACGAAAGCAGCCGCGCCGACAACTGCAGCCGGATCGCGGCGTGAATGATGTCCGGCGGCGGGATCAGCCCGGCGGTCGGATGGCGCCAGCGCAGCAGCGCCTCGAAGCCGACCACCTGCCCGGTGGCGAGCACCACCTGCGGCTGGAACTCGAGATGCAGTTCGCCGCGCGCCAGCGCGCCCGGCAGGTCGCCGTCGATGCAGCGCTGCAGCAGAAACTCCTCCTGCATCCGCGCGTCGAACAGCCGGATGCAGGCGCGGCCGTCATCCTTGGCGCGATACAGCGCGGCGTCGGCGCGCGAGAACACGTCCTCGACATCGATCGGGCCACCCGGATGCGCAGCAATGCCGATCGAGCAAGTGATCGCCAACGGCTGGCCCGAGACCTGCAGCGGACGCGTCAGCGCGCCGCTCAGCCGCCGCGCCAGAGACAGCGCGCGCGCCGCGACGTCATCGCCCTTCAACACCACGATGAACTCGTCGCCGCCGAGCCGCACCGGCAGATCGTGCGGCCCGCACGACGAGCGCAGCAGATCGGCGACCGCCGCGATCACGCGGTCGCCGGCGTCGTGGCCTCGGGTGTCGTTGATGATCTTGAAGTTGTCGACGTCGAACAGCACGAAGGCGACGCCCTGCCCGGAGCGGCACGCGTCCGCCGCAGCGTCGCGGAAGTGACTGCGGTTGGCGAGCCCGGTGAGCGGATCGGCCCGCGCGATCTGCTCCAGCGCGCGATTGGAATTCAGCACTTCGTTGTTGGCGCTCGCCAGCGAATTGGCGAGATCGGTCGCCTCCAGCGCGGTCATCTGGCTGGCGGTGAACTCACGCTCGCCGCCGATCGCGGCGCGAAACAGCATGAAGGTGAGGAACACACCGTCGAGCGCGATGATGTAGTCGGAGCTGTCGCCGGACATCATGATCCGGAACAGCGTCGCAGCCATCACCGGCGTCGCAAAGGCGAGCGAGACGGGGGAATAGGCGGCGCCCTGAATGATCGCGCCGGTGGTGGCACCGATCATGATGAAGGTGATGTAGTCGAGGCCGTGCTGGGTGGAGAATACGCCGACCGCGGCCGGCACAAAGCCCCACAACAGACCGCTGGCGAGCGCCAGCAGCGTCAGGTGGCGCAGCACCTGATACGGCGCGGTGTCGACTGCCCCGCTCGCTGCCAATCGCGATACCCACCACGCCCGGAACAGTGCCAGCGGGATTGCGACGCCGAGCCACCACAGGATCGGCGTCTCGCCATTCTCGCGATACAGCAGCGCCGCCAGCGACAGCGCAATCGCGATGTTGGAGATCAAGGTGAGCCGGACATTGCGCAGCGCCGTGCGGGCCTGGGCCTTGGCGAGGGCGATCGCCTTGAAGCTGCTGTCGGCGCGGGTCATGACGGCAAACTATCGGTGATGAGAAATGCTGCTGATCTTCACGCCTGCTAATCAACCAGCGGCTTTTTAAGATTAGCTTTGCACGCAGCGGTAAAATGACCGCGCCGTGACAATCCGAACCGATTGGTTTCCGGTTTGGAAAGATCAGTCACCAAAGCGAGCGCTGAAGACGGCATTCGGCCTTCGCGGGCGCTCCAGGGCCAACATCTCGCTCGGCAACAATCCACTGCAACTCATGCGCAGATTGCAAAGGTGATTTGAGCAAAGGGAACTCGCCGCGACTGCGAAGAAGTTGCGAACTAACTGCCCTTTGCGGCCCGCAGCTTGGCCCAATAGTCCAACCGTTTGCGGATATCGCGCTCGAAGCCGCGGTCGGGGGGATCGTAGAACGTCTGGCGGCCGAGCGTTTCCGGGAAGTAATCCTGGCCGGAGAAACCTTCCGGGGTGTCGTGGTCGTACTGATAGCCGGAACCGTACCCCTCGTTCTTCATCAGTCCGGTCGGCGCATTGAGAATGTGCTTGGGCGGCAACAGCGAGCCAGCCTGCTTAGCGAGCCGCATCGCCGACTTGTAGGCACTGTAGGCGGCGTTGGATTTCGGCGCGGTGGCGACGTAGATAACCGCCTGCGCGATCGCCAGTTCGCCCTCCGGGCTGCCGAGGAAATCGTAAGCATCCTTGGCGGCGTTGGCGATCACCAGCGCCTGCGGATCGGCCATGCCGACGTCTTCGACCGCCATCCGCACCACCCGACGCGCCAGGAACAGCGGGTCCTCGCCGGCATCGAGCATCCGGCACAGATAGTACAGCGCCGCATCCGGATCGGAGCCGCGCACCGACTTGTGCAGCGCCGAGATCAGATTGTAGTGGCCGTCGGCGCTCTTGTCGTAGATCGGCGCGCGGCGCTGCAGGATCTCCTGAAGCTGCGCGGCATTGAACACCTCGCCCTCCCGCGCCGAGCGCCAGACTTCTTCGGCGAGCGTCAGCGAGGCGCGGCCGTCGCCGTCGGCCATTCGCGCCAGCACCGCACGCGCTTCATCGTCGAGCGGCAGCTTGCGGCCCTCGGCGGCCTCGGCCTTGGAGAACAGCTGTTCGATCGCGGCGGCATCGAGCGGTTTGAAGATCAGCACACGCGCGCGCGACAACAGCGCCGCGTTGAGTTCGAACGACGGGTTCTCGGTGGTGGCGCCGACCATCACCACGGTGCCGTCTTCCATCACCGGCAGAAACGAGTCCTGCTGCGCCTTGTTGAAGCGGTGCACCTCGTCGACGAACAGCAGCGTGCCTTTGCCCATCTCGCGGCGGGCGCGCGCAGCGTCGAACACCTTCTTCAGATCGGCGACACCGGAGAACACCGCCGAGATCTGCTCGAACTGCAGCTCGGTCGCGTCGGCGAGCAGCCGCGCCACGGTGGTCTTGCCGGTGCCGGGCGGGCCCCAGAACACCAGCGAGCCGAGCGTGCGGGTCTGCAGCATCCGGGTCAGCGCACCGTCCGGGCCGAGGATGTGATCCTGGCCGACGACGTCGGCGAGCGAGCGCGGCCGCAACCGATCCGGCAGCGGACGCGGCGCATCGCGCTCGAGGCCGGCGGCGGCAAACAGATTGTCGGAGGCTTGCGGGCGCTTGGGGCTCATGCCGCCGCCCTCTGTTTGAAGGAAGGACACCTCCTCCGAGCCGCAGCAAGCTCCTTCTCCCCGCGCGCGGGGAGAAGGGTGGGATGAGGGGGCGTTTCCGCGTGGCCGAGCCGCGCGGCTGTTACCAATCGCTGAAGCTCGGCCACGTGGAGGCGCCCCCTCACCCGCTCATCGAACTGCGTTCGATGAGCGACCTCTCCCCGCACGCGGGGAGAGGTGAAGGCGCGCGCGGTGCCACGAGACATCAGCGGATCGCTGCGGCTCATCCGCCGAGCGTGACTTGGATTTGCTGGCCGCCGCGGACCAGCATGATGCGCCACAGCCGCGCCGTCTGGCCGGCGACGCGTTCGAGGTCGCTGGTCTTGCCGATCCGGGTGTTGTTGACCGCGACGATGATGTCGCCCTTCTGGAATCCGACATTCGCGGCGGTGCTGTCGTCGGGAAGATCGGTGACCACGACGCCTTCGACGCTCGGATCGAGCCGCATTTCGTCGGCGATCGCCGGCGAGATGTTGGCGATCTTGGCGCCCTGGAACGGCGAGCGCGAGGTGATCACCAGCTCGTCGCGGCCGGAGTCCGGCGCGGTTTCGAGCGGGATCGACAGCTTCACCGCCTTGCCGCTGCGCTGCACTTCGAGCTGCGCGGCACCGCCGAGCGGACGGGTCGCAAACCGATAATCGAACGCGTTGGGATCATCGATCGCAAAGCCGTCGATCGACACGATCAGGTCGGACAGCTTCAGCCCTGCCCGCTCCGCCGGGCTGCCCTTGGTGACGCTGGCGACCAGCGCACCGCCCGGCCGCTTCAGCCCGAGGGTCTCGGCGATCTCCGGGCTCACCGCCTGCAGCCGCGCGCCGAGCCACGGCCGCTTCACGGCCTTGCCGCCGCTCTTGGCCGAGGCGACCACGACGCGCACCATGTTGGCGGGGATTGCGAAGCCGATCCCCTGCGAGCCGCCCGAGCGCGAGAAGATCGCGGTGTTGATACCAACCAGCTTGCCCGAGACGTCGACCAGCGCGCCGCCGGAATTGCCCGGGTTGATCGCCGCGTCGGTCTGAATGAAGAACTGATAGTCGGTGATGCCGACCTGGGTGCGCGCCAGCGCCGAGACGATGCCGTGAGTGACGGTCTGGCCGACGCCGAACGGATTGCCGATCGCCAGCACCACGTCACCGACCAGCAGGTCGTCGGAGTTGGCGAAGTCGAGGGTGGGGAATTTCTCGCTGGTGTCCTTGAGCCGTAGCACCGCAAGATCGGTGCGGCTGTCCTTCAGCACGATCTCGGCTTCGAACTCGCGCTTGTCGGCAAGCGCGACCTTGACCTGATCAGCTCCCTCGATGACGTGATTGTTGGTGACGACGAGGCCCGAGGCATCGACCATCACACCCGAGCCGAGCGAGCGCTGGATCTGCTCCGGCTGGCCGGGCACGCCGAAGAACCGGCGGAAGATCGGATCTTCCAGCAGCGGATTGCGGTTCTGCACCACCTTGGCGGCATAGACGTTCACGACCGCCGGCTGCACATGCTGCACGATCGGCGCGTAGGACAGCTTCAGCTCCGCCGGCGACGACGGCACCCGCCGGTCCTGCGCCGCGAGCGGCGTGGTGAGAGCGAGTGACACACAGAGGACGGCGAACGTGCGGATCGGGTTCATGCGGGAATCCGTTACAGGGGCATCTAGGGCGCAGCAGATATAGTCCGCCGGCCCAGCCAGGAGAAGGAAAAGCGGCCGGCGCTCACGCCGGCTGAGCCTCGGCGGCGTCGGATGGCGGCTCGGCGGCGCGCGGCGCGAGCTGCTGCTGGCGGGCGCGATGTTCCTCGCCCCAGCGCTTGAGGGCGTCGATCACCGGGCGCAGCCGCTCGCCGGTCTCCGACAGCGCGTATTCCACCCGCGGCGGCACCTCGGCGAATACCTCGCGGGTAATCAGGTCGTCGTCTTCCAGAGCGCGCAACTGCTTGGTCAGCATCCGCTGGGTGATGCCCGGCATCCGCCGGCGCAGCTCGCCGAACCGCAGCCGGCCATCCTGCAGATGGTAGAGGATGACGCCCTTCCACTTGCCGTCGATCAGATCGAGCGTCACCTCGACCGAGCAGCCCGGCGCGCAGGCAAAATTGCGGCGTTTCATGTGGGGTGGCCCAATAGTATCCGATTGGTGACTATATCCCCGAAACGACAGTACTTGCAATAAAGGCCGGTGAAGGCGACCTTGCACGGCGACAATCGTCCCTGCACGGAGCCCCCCATGAAAGCTGTCGGCTACTCCAAGAGCCTCCCGATCGACGATCCGGAGGCGCTGCTCGATCTTGAACTGCCCACGCCCGAACCGGGTCCACGCGACCTGCGGGTTTCGGTGAAGGCGATCTCGGTCAATCCGGTCGACTTCAAGGTGCGCAAGCGCGCCGCGCCGCCCGCCGGCGAACCCAAGATCCTCGGTTACGACGCGGCCGGCGTGGTCGAGGCGGTCGGCGCCGAGGTGACGCTGTTCAAACCGGGCGACGAGGTGTTTTACGCCGGCTCGATCCAGCGGCCGGGCACCAACGCCGAACAGCATCTGGTCGACGAGCGCATCGTCGGCCGCAAACCAAAGACGCTGTCGTTCGCGCAGGCCGCGGCGCTGCCGCTGACCTCGATAACCGCCTGGGAATTGCTGTTCGACCGGCTCGGCGTCGTGCCGAGCAAGGCGTTCGATCCGCGCACGCTGCTAATCGTCGGCGGGGCCGGCGGCGTCGGCTCGATCCTGATCCAGCTCGCGCGCCGCCTCACCGGGCTGACCATCATCGCCACGGCGTCGCGGCCGGAAACGCAGGCATGGTGCCTCGACCTCGGCGCCCATGCGGTGATCGATCACAGCCAGCCGATGAAGCCGCAGGTCGAGGCGCTGAAACTTCCGCCGGTCGCGCTGATCGCCAGCCTCACCGGCACCGAGGGGCACTTCGCCGGCCTGGTCGACATCCTGGCGCCGCAGGGCAAGATCGGCCTGATCGACGATCCGGCGACGCTGAACCCGATGCTGCTGAAGCCGAAGTCAGCGTCCCTGCACTGGGAGGCGATGTTCGCCCGCTCGTCGTATCAGACCGCCGACATGATCGCGCAGCACGACCTGCTCGACGAGATCGCCGGCCTGATCGACACCGGCGTGCTCCGCACCACGCTGGACAAGACCTTCGGAACGATCACCGCCGCCAACCTGAAACGCGCCCACGCCCTGCTGGAGAGCGGCACATCGATCGGGAAGATCGTGCTGGAGGGGTGGGAGTAGTTCTGGCTGTTTAGTTCTAGCAGGACGGATTGATCACCGCCCTCTCTCCCCGAGTCATTCCGGGGCGCGAACGAAGTTCGCGAACCCGGAATCTCCTGCGTGTCGCGCCGCCGTCTCGCAGAACATGTCGCGATTCCGTGTTCACGCGCTGCACGCATGCCCCGGAATGACGGGGATGGGTCGAGGGCGACGCGGGCAGCGACTTCAGAACCTCGCCGTCTGACTACGCGATCGTCTGCAGCAGGCCGCCTTCGGCGCGTAGCGCGGCGCCGTTAGTGGCGGCGGCTTCCTTGGAGCTGACATAGACCACCATGTTGGCGATCTCTTCGACGGTGGCGAAGCGCTGGATCAGCGAACCGGGGCGATGCTGCCTGATGAAGTTGGCGGCGGCTTCGCTCTCCGATTGGCCGTTCTGCTTGGCAAGATCGGCCACGAAGGTCTGCACGCCTTCGCTCATGGTCGGCCCCGGCATCACCGCGTTCACCGTCACCGCCGTGCCGCGGGTGAGTTCGGCGAGGCCGCGCGAGACCGAGAGCTGCGCGGTCTTGGTCATGCCGTAGTGGATCATCTCCTTCGGAATCATCAGCGCGGATTCCGACGCGATGAAGACGATGCGGCCCCAGTTGCGCTCCAGCATCGCCGGCATGTAGGCGCGCGACAGCCGCACGCCGCTCATCACGTTGACGTCGAAGAAGCGCTGCCAGTCTTCATCCGGAATCTCGAAGAACGGCTTCGGCTCGAAGATACCGGTGTTGTTGATCAGGATGTCGACGTCCGGCTGAGCGGCAACCAGTTTTGCGCAGCCGTCCGCGGTCGAGACGTCGGCCGCAACGCCAGTCACTTTGCCGCCCTTCGCGACCTTGGAAACTACGGCGACTGCCGCGTCGACCTTGGCCTGACCGCGGCCGTTGATCACCACATTGGCGCCGGTCGCGGCGAGCCCCTTGGCGATGGCATGGCCGATGCCGGCGGTCGAGCCGGTGACGAGCGCGGTCTTGCCGGACAGATCGATATTCATCCGAGATCTCCTGTTACTGCTGACGGAGATATCGGGAGCAAGCGACGCGTTCACAACATCGCCGGCGGCGGCGACGTTCACATCGTGATGAACGCACCGAACATGCGCGCAGAACGAAAAAGGCGGCGCCTTACGGCACCGCCTTTCGAAACTTCAGACTGGACGGAAGCCGCTTACGCCGCTTCGGCTTCGCTGTTGTCCTGGGTCGGACCCGAGTCGCGGCCCTTGGCGTCTTCGTCGCGGTCGACGAACTCGATCACCGCCATCGCGGCGTTGTCGCCGTAGCGGAAGCCGGCCTTGATGATGCGGGTGTAGCCGCCGTTGCGGTCCTTGTAGCGGGGCGCCAGCACGTCGAACAGCTTCTTGACCTGCTCGATGTCGCGCATTTCGGCGATCGCCTGGCGGCGCTTGTCGAGACCGCCCTTCTTGCCGAGGGTGACCAGCTTCTCGACGATCGGCCGCAGCTCCTTGGCCTTCGGCAGCGTGGTGACGATCTGCTCGTGCTTGATCAGAGCGGCGCACATGTTGGCGAACATCGCCTTACGGTGTTCGGCGGTGCGGTTGAGCTTCCGATGAACCTTGCCGTGCTTCATGTTGTCAGTCCTTCACTCGATGATACCCGACGGTTCGTCGGAGTTGCAGGCGGGCTACCTGCGTTCGCCCTGGTGGAGCCTCATCCTGGGAAACGGCTGGGCCGCTCCGCGCGATGAGGAAAGCGGCCTCATGGCGAACCATGAGGCCGGATCGGCTTAGTAGTGATCTTCGAAGCGCTTGGCGAGCTCGTCGATGTTCTCCGGCGGCCAGCCCGGCACTTCCATGCCGAGATGCAGGCCCATCTGCGCCAGCACTTCCTTGATCTCGTTCAGCGACTTGCGGCCGAAGTTCGGGGTGCGGAGCATTTCCGCTTCCGACTTCTGCACCAGGTCGCCGATGTAGACGATGTTGTCGTTCTTCAGGCAGTTCGCCGAACGCACCGACAGCTCGAGCTCGTCCACCTTCTTGAGGAAGGCCGGGTTGAAGGCCAGATCCGGGATGATCTCCTGGGTGACTTCCTTGCGCGGCTCTTCGAAGTTGACGAAGACGTTGAGCTGATCCTGGAGGATGCGGGCGGCGAACGCCACCGCGTCTTCCGGCGAGATCGCGCCGTTGGTCTCGACCGTCATGGTGAGCTTGTCGTAGTCGAGGATCTGGCCCTCGCGGGTGTTCTCGACCTTGTACGACACCTTGCGGACCGGCGAGTACAGGCTGTCGACCGGGATCAGGCCGATCGGCGCGTCCTCGGGACGGTTGCGTTCGGCGGCGACGTAGCCCTTGCCGGTGTTGACGGTGAACTCCATGCGGATCTCGGCGCCGTCGTCCAGCGTGCAGAGCTGCAGATCCGGGTTCAGCACGACGATGTCGCCGACGGTCTGGATGTCACCAGCGGTGACGGCACCCGGACCCTGCTTCTTCACGACCATCCGCTTCGGGCCTTCGCCCTGCATCTTCAGCGAGATGTCCTTGATGTTCAGCACGATGTCGGTGACGTCCTCGCGCACGCCGGCGATCGAGGAGAACTCGTGCAGCACGCCGTCGATGTGGACCGACTGCACCGCCGCGCCCTGCAGCGACGACAATAGCACGCGACGCAGCGCGTTACCGAGCGTCTGACCGAAGCCGCGCTCGAGCGGCTCGGCGACCAGCGTCGCGAACCGGGTAGCATCGCTCCCGGGGGTGACCTGGAGCTTGTTCGGCCGAATCAATTCCTGCCAATTTTTCTGGATCGTCACTGTGTCACCTTCCTGGCCAGGCGATCGACACCGGGGCCCCGGCGCATCGCTGCTAGCATTGGAAACTGCGGATCAATCCGCGGGAAACAACGAATAGAATCACCGGCGGCCTCGGACCGCCGGTGAACAAAACTCAGACGCGACGACGCTTACGCGGACGGCAACCGTTGTGCGGGATGGTGGTGACGTCGCGGATCGAGGTCACCGTGAAACCCGCCGCCTGCAGCGCGCGCAGCGCCGACTCACGGCCCGAACCGGGGCCAGCCACCTCGACTTCGAGGGTGCGCATGCCGTGCTCCTGCGCCTTCTTGGCGACGTCCTCGGCCGCGACCTGCGCGGCGTACGGGGTCGACTTGCGCGAGCCCTTGAAACCCATCGTGCCGGCCGACGACCAGGCAATCGCATTGCCCTGCGCGTCGGTGATGGTGATGGTGGTGTTGTTGAACGACGAATTCACATGCGCGATGCCGGAAGCGATGTTCTTGCGCTCGCGACGGCGAATGCGGGTGGCGTCCTTGGCCATAGTCTACCTTTCTGAGTGATCTCAACGCCGCCGTAACACCAGCGGCTCCACCGAAACGACGAATGGCGAACAACAAGTGGCGAATAGGGGAAGTCCCCTACTCGCCATTCGCCATTCGCAACTCGCAAACTTACTTCTTCTTGCCGGCGATCGCCTTCGCCGGACCCTTGCGGGTGCGGGCGTTGGTGTGGGTGCGCTGACCACGCACCGGCAGGCCGCGACGATGACGCAGGCCACGATAGCAGCCGAGGTCCATCAGACGCTTGATGTTCATGCCGGTCTCACGGCGAAGGTCGCCCTCGACCAGATAGTCGCGGTCGATCACTTCGCGGATCTGCAGCACCTCGGCGTCGCTCAGCTGATTGACGCGACGATCGAGCGGGATCTTCACCTTCTCCAGGATGTCGGCCGCGTTCTTCTGGCCGATGCCATGGATGTACTGAAGCGCGATCAGGACGCGCTTGTTGGTCGGGATATTCACGCCGGCTATACGGGCCACAGACTTCTCTCCTGTCACCGGCCAAAGCCGGTCAATTCCTTGCTCTCTCGGGCGGCGTTCACAAACGCGAACACGACGCCGACCCCTCTCTCAGTTTCGGGGCCCGGCATCGTCTGAAACCTATCCGACGGGATATCGGGCCTTATTAAAGGATTCAGTTTCGCTTCGTCAACAGAATCCCAATTCAAGCTCGCTTCTTCGTGGCCTTTTTGGCCTTCTTGTTGCCGCGCGCCGGAGCCTTGGCAACCGCCTTGGCCTTCGAGGTCGCGGCGGCCTTTTTGGTCGCCTTCTTGCCAGCCGCCTTCTTACCGGCGGTCGGCTTGGCCGCGCCCTTGGCGACCTTCACGGCTGCCTTGGCGGCCTTTTTGCCAGCCTTTGCAACGGCTTTCGCCGCCTTCTTCAGGCCCGCCTTCGCGGTCTTGCCGACCGCAGCCTTGCCTGCCTTGGAAGCGGCCGGCTTGCCGGCAGCCTTCTTGGAGACAGCCGTCTTGCCTGAGGACTTCTTGCCAACCGTCTGTTTGGCCGAAGACTTCTTGGCCGAACCGGACTTCGCGCCCGACTTAGCCGCTGGCTTCGCCGCAGCCTTCTTGGGGGCCTTGGCCGGGGACTTGGCGGCCTTGCCCTTGGTCGCAGCCTTCTTGGCGGTCTTTACGGCGCGCTTGGCGCGGGAGGCCTTGGTCCCCTTCGCCTTGGCACCCTTCTTGGCGTCGGCGGCGCGAACCGCATCGAGCACCCGGCCGATCTCGCGGGTCACCTCGTCGATCGTCATCATGCCGTCGACGGTCAGCAGCTTGCGCTTCTCGGAGTAGTAGTCGACCAGCGGCTCGGTCTGCGCCCGGTAGGCGGACAGACGCTTGGCCAGCGCTTCGGCGTTGTCGTCGGCGCGCGGCTCCTCACCGCGGGCGCGCATCTCGGCGACGCGGGTCTCGACCCGGTCGAGCAGCGCGCCTTCATTGACCTTGAGCTCGACCACGGCATCGAGATCGAAGCCCTTGTCCTTGAGCAGACGATCCAGCGCTTCGGCCTGCGGCACGGTGCGCGGGAAGCCGTCGAGGATGAAGCCCTGGGCGGCATCATCCTGGTCGATTCGGTCGGAGATGATCCCGATCACCACCTCGTCCGGCACCAGACCGCCGGCCGCCATGATATCCTTGGCCTTGAGGCCGATCGGCGTGCCGGCCGCGACAGCGGCGCGCAGCATATCGCCGGTGGAGAGCTGCACGATGCCGTGCTGCTCGACCAGACGGCCCGCCTGCGTGCCCTTGCCCGCGCCAGGCGGTCCGAGGAGGATCAGTCTCATTTCTTGCGCCCCCGCAACTTCGACTTCTTGATCAGGCCTTCATACTGGTGAGCCAGCAGATAGCCCTGCACCTGCGCCACCGTATCCATCGTAACGCTGACGACGATCAGAAGCGAAGTTCCGCCGAAATAGAACGGGACCGAGGCGTAGGAAATCATGATCTCCGGGATCAAGCAGACGATCGCCAGGTAGATCGCACCGACCACGGTGATGCGCGACAGCACGTAATCAATGTACTCGGCGGTGCGCTCGCCCGGCCGGATGCCCGGAATGAAGCCGCCGTGCTTCTTCAGATTGTCCGCGGTCTCGGTCGGGTTGAACACGATCGCGGTGTAGAAGAACGCGAAGAACACGATCATGCCGATGTAGAACAGCAGGAACAGCGGCCGGCCGTGACCGAACTGGGTCACGATCCACTGGAACCACTCCGGCCCGCTGCCGGCGTTGAAGTTCGCGATCGTGGTCGGCAGCAGCAACAGCGACGACGCGAAGATCGGCGGGATCACGCCGGCAGTGTTCAGCTTCAGCGGCAGATGCGAGGACTGGCCCTCGAACATCTTATTGCCGACCTGGCGCTTCGGATACTGGATCAGGAGACGGCGCTGGGCGCGCTCCATGAACACGATGAAGGCGATCACGACGACGGCCATCACCAGCACGACCAGGATCAGGCCGGTCGACAGGGCGCCCTGACGGCCGAGCTCAAGCATATTCGCCAGAGCAGACGGCAGCTCGGCGACGATGCCGGCGAGGATGATCAGCGAAATGCCGTTGCCGATGCCGCGCGAGGTGATCTGCTCACCCAGCCACATCAGGAACATGGTGCCGCCGGTCAGCGTGATCGTGGTCGACAGCCGGAAGAACATGCCCGGGTCGGACACCACATTGCCCGCGCCTTCGAGGCCGACGGCGATGCCGTAGGACTGGAACAGCGCCAGGATCACGGTGAGGTAGCGGGTGTATTGATTGAGCGTCTTGCGGCCGCTCTCGCCTTCCTTCTTCAGCGCTTCGAGCTGCGGCGACACGGTGGTCAGCAGCTGCACGATGATCGATGCCGAGATGTACGGCATGATGTTGAGCGCGAAGATCGCCATGCGGTGGATACCGCCACCGGCGAACATATTGAACATGCCGAGGATGCCGCCGGCCTGCTGGCGGAACACCTGCTCCCACACGTTCGGGTCGATGCCCGGCAGCGGGATGTAGGTGCCGAAGCGGTACACCAGCAGCGCGCCGAGCGTGAACCAGATCCGCTTCTTCAGCTCTTCGGCTTTACCAAGCGCAGAAAAGTTGAGGTTTGCCGCTAGTTGTTCAGCTGCTGAGACCATATCCGGCTTTCTCCCGCGCTGCTCGTCCCGATCCGCCGCCAGATGCGGCGGTCGGGCCGGCGCCGGGCCTCAATTTGGTGCGAGCGCGTCGAAAAATCCACCGTACCGGCGAAGCCGGGCGCCCGCTATAACAGCGGGCGCTGACGGGGATATTACGCCGCCTCGCCTTCTTCCGCCTTCGGGGCGAGGATCTTCACCGAACCGCCGGCCTTTTCGACCGCGGCGATCGCCGACTTGGTCGCACCGTGCACTTCGATGTTCAGCTTCGCGGTGAGCTCACCGCGGCCGAGCAGACGGACGCCGTCCTTGGCGCGGCGCAGAACGCCCGCATCGACCAGCGCCGCGGCGTCGACCACCTTGCCGGCGTCGATCGCCTTGGAGTCGACGGCCTCCTGGAGGCGGTCGAGATTCACTTCGGCGAATTCGAGCGCGAAGATGTTGTTGAAGCCACGCTTCGGCAGGCGACGATGCAGCGGCATCTGACCGCCCTCGAAGCCCTTGATGCGCACGCCCGAACGCGCGGTCTGGCCCTTGCCGCCACGGCCGCCGGTCTTGCCCTTGCCCGAACCGATGCCGCGGCCGATCCGCATGCGCTTCTTGCGCGAACCGACGTTGTCGGCGATCTCGCTGAGCTTCATCGCCCTGTCTCCTTACTTCTCGTCGACGACGCGGACGAGGTGTTGCACCTTGCCGATCATGCCGCGAACTTCAGGCGTATCCTGCAGTTCGGCGACGCGGCCGATCTTGTTCAGCTTCAGGCCGATCAGCGTCTCGCGCTGCGAGTGATGGCGCCGAATCGGGCTGCCGATCTGCTCGACCTTGATCATGTTTGCGGCCTTGGCCATCTCGTTCACTCCGATCGCGTCTTGTCAGAAGACCGCGTGATCGCCCTCGATCACGCTGTTATTCGGCCACCACTTCAGCATCGCCGCCGACGCGGCGGGCCTGCAGAGTGGAAACCTTGATGTTACGGCGCGCGGCGACCGAACGCGGCGAGTCGAGATGCTTCAGCGCGTCGAACGTGGCGCGAACCATGTTGTACGGGTTCGACGAACCGACCGACTTAGCGACCACGTCGGCGATGCCGAGGGTCTCGAACACCGCACGCATCGGACCGCCGGCGATGATGCCGGTACCGGCCGGGGCGGCGCGGAGATAGACGCGGCCAGCGCCGTGACGGCCGGCGATGTCGTGATGCAGGGTGCGGCCCTCGCGCAACGCGACGCGGGTCAAGTTGCGCTTCGCCGACTCGGTGGCCTTGCGGATCGCTTCCGGAACTTCGCGCGCCTTGCCGTGGCCGAAGCCGACCCGGCCCTTCTGATCGCCGACCACGACCAGCGCAGCGAAGCCGAAGCGCTTGCCGCCCTTCACCACCTTCGCCACACGGTTGATGTGGACGAGCTTGTCGACGAACTCGCTGTCGCGCTCCTCGCGCTCCCTGCTCCGTTCGCGTCCGCCGCGTTCGCGTTCAGCTGCCATGGTGTGTTCCAATCCTTGCGAGGCTCGCGCCCCGATCCTGGTATCCGTTCAAACCGAAATTTAGAAGCTCAGGCCGCTCTCGCGGGCCGCATCTGCCAGCGCCTTGACGCGCCCGTGATACAGATAGCCGCCGCGGTCGAACACGACTTCCTTGACGCCCTTCTCCACCGCACGCTCGGCAACCAGCTTGCCGACGGCCTTGGCGGCGTCGATGTTCGCGCCGGTGTTGCCGGCGTCGCGCATCGTCTTCTCCAGCGACGAGGCCGAAGCGAGCGTCTCGCCCTTGGCGTCGTCGATCACCTGGGCATAGATGTGCTTGGACGAGCGAAACACCGACAGCCGCGGGCGGCCGTTGGCGGTGCGCCGCAGCGCAGTCCGGACCCGGTTGGTGCGCCGGGCATTCGTAACCTTCATCTTCGACATGACCGGCTCCGTTACTTCTTCTTGCCTTCCTTGCGGAAGATGAATTCGTCGGCGTAACGCACGCCCTTACCCTTATACGGCTCCGGCGGACGGTAGTCGCGGATCTCAGCGGCGACCTGGCCGACCTTCTGAGGGTCGATGCCGACGACATTGATCTCGGTCGGCTTCGGCACCGTGATGGTGATGCCTTCCGGGATGTCGTACAGCACGTCGTGGCTGTAGCCGAGCGCGAGCTGCAGCTTCTTGCCCTGCATCGCCGCGCGATAGCCGACGCCGGTGATCTCGAGCTTTTTCTCAAAGCCCTTGGTGACGCCTTCCACCAGATTCGCGATCTGAGCGCGAGCCGTCCCGTACAGCGCACGGGCACGATTGGTCTCGTGCCGCGGCGCCACCTTGACCGCACCGTCCTCGAACTTCACGTCGACGTCGTCGTGCACGACGAACTGAAGCTGGCCCTTCGGCCCCTTCATCTTGACGGTCTGTCCCTCGACGGTCGCCGTCACCCCAGACGGGACCGTGACGGGCTTCTTGCCAACGCGTGACATGGTCGATCCTTCTTAACCCTGCATCCTCCGGCGAATTCACGCCCGGGACGATGCGACAATTTCCGCTCTTTCGCGCGCCCGGGCCGGACTGTCCGGCCGTTCGCGCTTTCGATTAGAACACCGTGAACAGAACCTCGCCGCCGACATTGGCGTCGCGGGCGTCGTGATCGGCCATGATCCCCTTCGGGGTCGACAGCACCGAAATGCCGAGGCCGTTGTTGACGCGCGGCAAGTTCTTCACCGAGGCATAGACCCGGCGGCCCGGGCGCGACACGCGCTCGATCTCGCGGATCACCGGTTCGCCGTCGAAATACTTCAGCTCGATCTCGAGCTCGCTGCGGCCCGACGGATGCTCGACGGTGGCGTAGCCGCGGATGTAGCCCTCGGCCTTCAGCACGTCGAGAACGTTGGCGCGCATCTTGGAGCCCGGGGTCGAAACCTTGGACTTGGAGCGCATCTGCGCGTTGCGGATGCGGGTGATGAGATCGCTGATCGGATCGTGCGTAGACATCTGACGACCCTCCCCTTACCAGCTCGACTTCACGAGGCCCGGAACCAGGCCGCGCGAACCGAGATCGCGGATCGCGATACGGCTCAGCTTGTTGAGACGATAGACCGAACGCGGACGGCCGGTGAGGTCGCAGCGGTTGCGGATCCGAGTCGCCGACGAATTACGCGGCATCTCGGCGAGCTTCAGCGTCGCCGCGAAGCGCTCTTCCATCGGCTTTGACTTGTCGGCGATGATGGCCTTCAGACGCGCGCGCTTCGGCGCAGCGTTCTTGGTCATCTTCTTCCGGCGGTTGTTCTTCTCGATCGCACTCTTCTTTGCCATATCAGGCTCCTGGGTTTCCGCGTTTGAGAGGCTTTTCAGCGTCTCACTGCCGGAACGGGAAATTGAAAGCGGTGAGTAGCGCACGCGCCTCGTCGTCGGTCCGCGCGGTGGTGCACACCGTGATGTCCATGCCCCACGACTCGCCGGTCTTGTCGAAGTCGATTTCGGGGAAAATGATGTGCTCCTTGATGCCGAGCGAGTAGTTGCCGCGGCCGTCGAAGCTCTTCGGGTTCAGGCCGCGGAAGTCGCGGACGCGCGGCAGCGCGACCGTGATCAGGCGGTCGATGAACTCGTACATCCGCGCCTGGCGCAGCGTCACCTTGCAGCCGATCGGCTGGTTCTCGCGCAGCTTGAAGGTCGAAATCGCGACGCGCGAATAGGTGATGACGGCCTTCTGACCGGCGATCAGCGACAGATCCGCCGCCGCCTGCTCGGCCTTCTTGCGGTCGTTCACAGCCTCGCCCACGCCCATGTTCAGCACGACCTTGTCGAGCTTCGGAACCTGCATGACGTTGGCGTAGCCGAACTTCTCAGTCAGCTGGGTGCGGATGTGGCGGTCGTATTCCGTGCGCAGCCGCGGAACGTAAGCGGTCTCAGCCATCGATCTCTGCTCCCGAACGCTTGGCAACGCGGACCTTCTTGCCGTCCGCGAGAATCTTGAATCCGACGCGGGTCGGCTTGCCGTCCTTGCCGACGATCGCGATGTTCGACAGGTCGATCGGCGCCTCTTTCGAGATGATGCCGCCTTCCTGGGTCTGCGTCTGCTTCTGGTGACGCTTGACCACGTTGATGCCGCGAACCAGCGCCTTGCCGGCGTCCGGACGGACCTCGAACACCTCGCCGGTGCGGCCCTTGTCGCGACCGCTCAGCACGATCACCTTGTCACCCTTACGGATCTTGGCGGCCATCACAGCACCTCCGGCGCCAGCGAAATGATCTTCATGTGGTTCTTCGCACGCAGCTCGCGCGGCACCGGCCCAAAGATACGGGTGCCAATCGGCTCGGACTGATTGTTGATCAGAACGGCGGCGTTGCGGTCGAAGCGAATGACGGAGCCGTCAGCGCGGCGGATGTCCTTGCGGACACGGACCACCACGGCCTTCATCACGTCACCCTTCTTCACCTTGCCCCGCGGAATCGCTTCCTTGATCGAGACCACAATGACGTCACCCACGGTCGCATACCGGCGCTTGGATCCCCCAATCACCTTGATGCACATCACACGGCGTGCGCCTGAATTGTCGGCCACGTCGAGGTTGGTCTGCATCTGAATCATTGATGCACCTCGTCCTCTCTCTGCTGCGCTATTCGCGCGCTAAACTGATGCGCAAATGCGCGCTTAGGCGGTCTTCTTCGGTTCGCCCCGGACGACGGTCCAGCGCTTCAACTTGGAGATCGGCTTGCTCTCTTCAATCCACACCATGTCGCCCGGCTTGAACTGGTTGTTCTCGTCGTGCGCGTGGTAGTTCTTCGAGCGCCGGATGGTCTTCTTGTAGATCGGGTGAGTGAAGCGGCGGTCGACGCGCACCACGATCGTCTTTGCTTGCTTGTCGCTGACGACCACGCCCTGCAGGGTCCTCTTCGGCATGTCTAAAGGTCCTTACTTCGTCTTGCCGGCGCGCTTCTGCGCGGCGATGGTCTTGATGCGAGCGATGTCGCGGCGAGCCTCGCGCAGCCGAGAGGTGTTCTCGAGCTGACCAGTGGCGCGCTGGAAGCGCAGGTTAAAGCGTTCCTTCTTGAGCGACAGAATCGCGTCGTCCATCTGGTCTTCGCTCATCGCACGGATGTCGGCGGTCTTCATCTCAGCCATGAGGATTACTCCGCGATACGCGCGACGAAGCGCGTCTTGATCGGCAGCTTGGCGGCGGCCAGGGTCAGCGCCTCACGAGCGATCTGCTGGTTGACGCCGTCGATCTCGAACATCACCCGGCCCGGCTTGACGCGCGCCACCCACAATTCCGGCGAACCCTTGCCGGAGCCCATGCGGACTTCGGCCGGCTTCTTCGACACCGGAAGATCGGGGAACACGCGGATCCAGACACGGCCGGCGCGCTTCATGTGACGGGTCAGCGCACGACGGGCGGCTTCGATCTGACGCGCGGTGATCCGCTCCGGCTCCATCGCCTTCAGGCCGAACTGGCCGAAAGCCAGGGTCGCGCCCGAGGACGCAACGCCGTGAATGCGGCCCTTGTGCGCCTTACGGAACTTGGTTCTCTTTGGTTGCATCATGGCTTTACGCCCTCAATTCGAAATCTGCGCGATCAGGCGGCGTCGCGGCGCGGACGGGACGAACCGCCACCATCGCCTTCGGCCATGCGCTTGTCCTGGGCCATCGGATCGTGCTCGAGGATCTCGCCCTTGAAGATCCAAACCTTGACGCCGCAGGTGCCGAAGGTCGTGAACGCGGTCGCGACGCCGTAGTCGATGTCGGCGCGCAGGGTGTGCAGCGGCACGCGGCCTTCGCGGTACCACTCCATGCGGGCGATTTCGGCGCCACCGAGGCGGCCCGAGCAGTTGATGCGGATGCCTTCGGCGCCGAGACGCATCGCCGACTGCACCGCCCGCTTCATCGCGCGGCGGAACGCAACGCGGCGCTCCAGCTGCTGCGCGATCGACTCGGCGACCAGGGTCGCGTCGAGCTCGGGCTTGCGGATTTCGACGATGTTGATCACCACGTCCGACGACGTGATGTCGGCGACCTTCTTACGCAGCTTGTCGATGTCGGCGCCCTTCTTGCCGATCACGACACCGGGACGCGCCGAGTGGATCGTCACGCGGCACTTCTTGTGCGGGCGCTCGATCACGATACGCGCGACCGCCGCCTGCTTCAGTTCCTTGTGCAGGATCTCGCGGATCTTGACGTCCTCGTGCAGCAGCTTGCCGTACTCGTTCTTGCCGGCGAACCAACGGGAATCCCACGTCCGGTTGATACCCAGCCGCAGCCCGATCGGATTGATCTTTTGACCCATCGAAAGTCTCCCGCGCCTTCGCTTAAGCGCTTGCTTCTTCGACCTGACGAACGACGATCGTCAGCTGCGCGAAGGGTTTGAAAATACGGCCCGAGCGACCACGGCCGCGAGGGGTGAAACGCTTCATCACGATGCCCTTGCCGACATGGGCCTCGGAGACGACCAGCGCATCGACGTCGAGGTCGTGATTGTTCTCGGCGTTGGCGATCGCCGATTCCAGGCACTTCTTGACGTCGACCGCGATCCGCTTGCGCGAGAACGCGAGGTCGGCGAGAGCCGCCGAGGCCTTGCGGCCACGGATCAGTTGGGCGACCAGGTTGAGCTTCTGCGGAGAGACGCGAAGCATCCTGGCGACAGCCTTCGCCTCGTTATCAGGCAGGCTACGTTCGCGCTTGGGTTTGCTCATCGTCTCGTCCTCAACCCTTCTTCGACTTCTTGTCGCCGGCGTGGCCGTGGAAAGTGCGGGTCGGCGAGAACTCGCCGAACTTGTGACCCACCATTTCCTCGTTCACCGACACCGGGACGTGCTTCTGGCCGTTGTAGACGCCGAAGGTCAGGCCGACAAACTGCGGCAGGATGGTCGAGCGACGGCTCCAGATCTTGATCACGTCGTGACGGCCCGACGCGCGCGCGGCATCGGCCTTCTTCAGCAGCGAGGCCTCGACGAACGGGCCCTTCCAGACTGAGCGAACCATGTCCGGCTTCCTTACTTCTTCTTCCGCTTGTGGCGGCTGATGAGGATGAACTTGTCGGTCGACTTGTTCGAACGGGTCTTCTTACCCTTGGTCGGCTTGCCCCACGGGGTGACCGGGTGACGGCCGCCCGAGGTGCGGCCTTCACCGCCGCCGTGCGGGTGGTCGATCGGGTTCATGACGACGCCGCGGTTGTGCGGGCGACGGCCGAGCCAGCGCTTGCGACCGGCCTTGCCGATCGAGATGTTCATGTGGTCCGGGTTCGACACCGCACCGATCGCCGCGATGCAGCGACCGTGAATCAGGCGCTGCTCGCCCGAGTTCATGCGCAGGATCACGTAGTCGTGGTCGCGGCCGACGATCTGAGCGTAGGTGCCGGCCGAACGGGCCAGCTGACCGCCCTTGCCGATCTTCAGCTCGACGTTGTGCACGATGGTGCCGATCGGCATGTTGCCCAGCGGCATCACGTTGCCCGGCTTCACGTCGACATAGGCGCCCGCGATCACGGTGTCGCCGACCGCCAGGCGCTGCGGCGCCAGGATGTAGGCCTGCTCGCCGTCTTCGTACTTGATCAGCGCGATGAAGGCGGTGCGGTTCGGATCGTACTCCAGGCGCTCGACCTTGGCCGGAACGTCGACCTTGGTACGCTTGAAATCGACCAGACGATAAGCCTGCTTGTGACCGCCGCCGCGGAACCGAACGGTGATACGGCCGGTGTTGTTACGACCGCCGTTCGAGTTTTTGCCCTCGGTCAGCCGCTTGACCGGCTTGCCCTTGTACAGCGCCGAACGATCAACCATCACCAGCTGGCGCTGGCCCGGCGTCGTGGGATTAAAGGTCTTCAATGCCATGGTCGGTCCCGCCTCACAGTCCGGTGGTGACGTCGATGCGGTGGCCTTCTTCCAAGGTCACGACCGCACGCTTGACGTCCGACTGCGTGCCGAAGGTGCCGCGGAAGGCCTTGGTCTTGCCCTTGCGCACCAGCGTGTTCACGCTCTTCACCTTGACGTCGAACAGCTTTTCGACGGCTTCTTTGATTTGCGGCTTGGTCGCGCCGCCCTGCACCTTGAACACGACCTTGTTGTGTTCGGACGCCATCGTGGACTTTTCAGTCACGACCGGCGCAACGATCACGTCGTAATGGCGCGGATCGATGGATTTCATTTGAAGCGCGCCTCCAACGCATCGACCGCCGCCTTGGTCAGCACCAGCTTCTTGCGGCGCAGAATGTCATAGACGTTGATGCCCTGAACCGGCAGCACGTCGATGTTCGGGATGTTGCGGGCCGCCGCGGCGAAACCGTTGTTCACCTCGGCACCGTCGATGATCAGCGCGCTCTCGAGGCCGAGGCCCGAGAAGTGACCGACCAGCGTCTTGGTCTTGGCGGCTTCGAGCTCGGCCTTGTCGAGCACGATCAGACCGCCGCCCTTGGCCTTGGCCGAGAGCGCATGACGCAGCGCCAGGACACGCACCTTCTTCGGGAGGTCGATGGCGTGCGAACGCACCACCGGGCCGAAGGCGCGACCGCCGCCACGGAACTGCGGAACCCGCTGAGAACCGTGACGAGCACCACCGGTGCCCTTCTGCTTGTACATCTTCTTGCCGGTGCGCCAAACTTCAGCGCGGCCCTTGGCCTTGTGGGTGCCGGCCTGCCGCTTGGCGAGCTGCCAGATCACACAACGCTGAATGATGTCAGAGCGCGGCTCCAGACCGAAGATCTCGTCGGAGAGCTGGACCGAACCGGCTTCCTTACCCTCGAGGGTGGTGACTTTCAGTTCCATCTCACGCACCTTCCTGCTCGGCAGCCGGCGCTTCCGCAGCCGCATCGCCATTGGCGAGCCGGAACTTGCCCGGCTTCGGCGCATCCGCCGGCAGCGCCTTCTTCACCGCGTCACGCACGCGGATCCAGCCCCCCTTGGTGCCGGGCACCGCGCCCTCGACCAGGATCAGCCCGCGCTCGACGTCGGTCTGCACCACCCGCAGGTTCAGCGTGGTGACGCGATCGACGCCCATGTGGCCCGGCATCTTCTTGTTCTTGAAGGTCTTGCCGGGGTCCTGACGACCACCGGTCGAACCGATCGAGCGGTGCGACACCGACACGCCGTGCGTGGCGCGCAGACCGCCGAAGTTCCAGCGCTTCATACCGCCGGCGAAGCCCTTACCGGTCGAAGTGCCGGTGACGTCGACGAACTGGCCGACGACGAAGTGATCGGCCTGGATCTCGGCGCCGACCGGGAGCAGCGCATCCTCAGAAACGCGGAACTCCTCGACCTTACGCTTCGGCTCGACCTTGGCGGCGGCAAACTGACCGCGCTCGGCCTTCGGCATATAAACCGTCTTGCGCGAGCCGGAGCCGACCTGCAGCGCCACGTAGCCGTTCTTCTCTTTGGTGCGGTGGCCCAACACCTGGCAATTGCCAAGCTTCAGCACGGTCACAGGGATATGCTCGCCGGCCTCTGTAAAGACCCGCGTCATCCCGACCTTCTGTGCGATCACTCCGGAGCGCATCGGCGTGCTTCCTGTTCTTTCTGTCCGTTCGATAACCGGACGTTACAATCTCAGAGCTTGATTTCGACGTCGACGCCGGCGGCCAGGTCGAGCTTCATCAGAGCATCGACGGTCTGCGGGGTCGGGTCGACGATGTCGAGCAGGCGCTTGTGAGTGCGCATCTCGAACTGCTCGCGGCTCTTCTTGTCGACGTGCGGCGAACGGTTGACGGTGAACTTCTCGATCCGGGTCGGCAGCGGGATCGGCCCACGCACCTGCGCACCGGTTCGCTTCGCGGTGTTGACGATCTCACGGGTCGACGTATCGAGAATCCGATGGTCGAACGCCTTGAGGCGAATGCGAATATTCTGGCCGTTCATTGCCGTATTCTTTCTTTCGTGTCGCGAATGGTGAGTAGTGAGCAGCGGACGGACACCGTCCGCCGCCCTCTATTCGCTATTCCCCGCTTACTCGATGATCGCGGCGACGACGCCGGCGCCCACCGTGCGGCCGCCTTCGCGGATGGCGAAGCGCAGCTTTTCTTCCATCGCGATCGGCACGATCAGGTGCACTTCCATCGCGATGTTGTCGCCCGGCATCACCATCTCGGTGCCTTCCGGCAAGTGCACAACACCGGTCACGTCGGTGGTGCGGAAGTAGAACTGCGGACGGTAGTTGGTGAAGAACGGGGTGTGGCGGCCGCCCTCTTCCTTGGTCAGGATGTAGGCTTCGGCCTTGAACTTGGTGTGCGGCTTCACCGAACCCGGCTTGCACAGCACCTGGCCACGCTCGACGTCCTCACGCTTGGTGCCGCGCAGCAGCGCGCCGATGTTGTCGCCCGCCTGGCCCTGATCGAGCAGCTTGCGGAACATTTCGACGCCGGTGCAGGTGGTCTTCTGCGTGTCGCGGATGCCGACGATCTCGATTTCGTCGCCGACCTTGAGAATGCCGCGCTCGACACGACCGGTCACCACGGTGCCGCGGCCCGAGATCGAGAACACGTCTTCCACCGGCATCAGGAACGGCTGGTCGATCGGACGCTCCGGCTGCGGGATGTAGGCGTCGACCTGGCGCATCAGCTCCAGGATCGCGTCGTGACCGAGCTTGGCGTCCGAGTTCTCCAGCGCCGCCAGCGCCGAACCCTTGACGATCGGAATGTCGTCGCCCGGGAAGTCGTACTTCGACAGCAGCTCGCGCACTTCCATCTCGACCAGCTCGAGCAGTTCCGGATCGTCGACCATGTCGCACTTGTTCAGGAACACGACCAGCGCCGGCACGCCGACCTGACGGGCCAGCAGGATGTGCTCGCGGGTCTGCGGCATCGGGCCGTCGGCCGCCGACACCACCAGGATCGCGCCGTCCATCTGCGCCGCACCGGTGATCATGTTCTTCACGTAGTCGGCGTGGCCCGGGCAGTCGACGTGCGCGTAGTGACGGTTCTGCGTCTCGTACTCGACGTGCGCGGTCGAAATCGTGATGCCGCGCGCCTTCTCTTCAGGCGCCTTGTCGATCTGGTCATAGGCCGTGAACGTCGCACCGCCCGTCTCCGCCAGAACCTTGGTGATCGCCGCCGTCAGCGACGTCTTGCCGTGGTCGACGTGACCGATCGTCCCGATGTTGCAATGCGGCTTCGTACGTTCAAACTTTGCTTTGGCCATTGCTCTCTCCGTTCAGTCGCGGCTTACACCTGCGACAATCAGGCAAACTTCTTCTGGACTTCAGCCGACACGTTGGCCGGCGCTTCCGCGTAGTGGTCGAACTGCATGGTGAAGTTCGCCCGGCCCTGGCTCATCGAGCGCAGGTTGTTGACGTAGCCGAACATGTTCATCAGCGGCACCATCGCGTTGATCACGTTGGCATTGCCGCGCATGTCCTGACCCTGGATCTGGCCACGCCGCGAGTTGAGGTCGCCGATGACCGAGCCGGTGTAGTCTTCCGGGGTCACCACTTCGACCTTCATGATCGGCTCGAGAAGAACCGACTTGCCCTTCTGCAGCGCTTCGCGGAACGCGGCACGAGAGGCGATTTCGAAGGCCAGCGCCGACGAGTCGACGTCGTGGTACTTACCGTCAACCAGCGTCACCTTGACGTCGACAACCGGGAAGCCCGCGACCACGCCCGAAGACAGCACGCTCTCGATGCCCTTTTCGACACCCGGGATGTACTCCTTCGGCACCGCACCGCCGACGATCTTCGACTCGAACACGTAGCCGCCACCCGGCTCGTTCGGCTCGACGACAAAGCTCACCGCCGCGAACTGACCGGTACCACCAGTCTGCTTCTTGTGGGTGTAGTCGACTTCGGCCTTCTTGGTGATGCGCTCACGGAACGCCACCTGCGGCGCACCGATGTTGGCATCCACCTTGTAGGTCCGCTTCAGGATGTCGACCTTGATGTCGAGGTGAAGTTCGCCCATGCCCTTCAGGATGGTCTGACCGGACTCGAGGTCGGTCGACACCCGGAACGACGGATCTTCGGCAGCCAGCTTCGCCAGCGCGACGCCGAGCTTTTCCTGGTCGGCCTTCGACTTCGGCTCGATCGCGATTTCGATCACCGGCTCCGGGAATTCCATCTTTTCGAGGATCACCGGGTTGGCGGGATCGCACAGCGTGTCGCCGGTGCGAGCTTCCTTCAGGCCGGCCAGCGCGACGATGTCGCCGGCATAGGCTTCCTTGATGTCTTCGCGGTTGTTGGCGTGCATCAGCAACATGCGGCCGATGCGCTCCTTCTTCTCGCGGGTCGAGTTCACCACGCCGGTGCCGCTGAGCAGAACGCCCGAATAGATGCGGCAGAAGGTGATGGTGCCGACGAACGGGTCGTCCATGATCTTGAACGCGAGCAGCGACAGCGGCTCCTTGTCGTCCGCCTTGCGCACGACTTCGTTGCCCTTGTCGTCGGTGCCCTTGATCGCCGGAACGTCGAGCGGCGACGGCAGGTAGTCGACCACGGCGTCGAGCAGCGGCTGCACGCCCTTGTTCTTGAACGCCGAGCCGCACAGCACCGGATAGAACGCACCGGTCAGCACCGCCTTACGGATCAGACGCTTGAGGGTCGCCTCGTCCGGCTCGTTGCCTTCGAGATACGCAGACATCGCGTCGTCGTCGAGCTCGACGGCGGCTTCGATCATCTTCTCGCGATATTCCTTGGCCTGGTCGAGCAGCTCGGCCGGAATCTCGGCGTCCTCGAACTTCGCACCCAGCGACTCGTCGTTCCAGACGACAGCCTTCATGCGGACCAGATCGATCACGCCCTTGAAGTTGTTCTCCGAACCGATCGGCAGCTGGATCGCCACCGGCTTGGCGCCGAGGCGGTCAACGATGTCCTGCAGGCACTTGAAGAAGTCAGCGCCAGTCTTGTCCATCTTGTTGGCGAAGACGATGCGCGGAACCTTGTACTTGTCGCCCTGGCGCCACACGGTCTCGGTCTGCGGCTCGACGCCCTGGTTGGAGTCGAGAACGCACACGGCACCGTCGAGCACGCGCAGCGAACGCTCGACTTCGATGGTGAAGTCGACGTGGCCGGGAGTGTCGATGATGTTCAGGCGCTTGCCGTTCCAGAACGCGGTCGTGGCGGCCGACGTAATGGTGATGCCCCGCTCCTGCTCCTGCGTCATCCAGTCCATCGTCGCGGCACCTTCGTGCACTTCGCCGATCTTGTGGCTCTTGCCGGTGTAGAACAGGATGCGCTCGGTCGTCGTGGTCTTGCCGGCATCAATGTGGGCCATGATGCCGAAGTTGCGGTAGTCCTCGATGGCGTGAACGCGGGGCATAGCGTCTTCCTTGATTCCGTTGCTTTGCCGTTACCAGCGATAGTGCGAGAACGCGCGGTTGGCTTCCGCCATCTTGTGCACGTCTTCACGCTTCTTCACCGCGTTGCCGCGGTTATTCGACGCATCGAGCAGCTCAGCCGACAGACGCTCGGTCATGGTCTTCTCGTTGCGGCCGCGGGCGGCAGTGATCAGCCAACGAATGCCGAGAGCCTGACGACGGGTCGAACGAACTTCGACCGGCACCTGGTAGGTCGCACCACCGACGCGGCGGGAGCGAACCTCGATGGTCGGCATCACGTTGTCGAGCGCCTGCTCGAACACGCCGAGCGGCGGCTGCTTGGTCTTGGCTTCGATCAGGTCGAACGCACCGTAGACGATGCTTTCGGCGACCGACTTCTTGCCGGCGTACATCACCGAGTTCATGAACTTGGTGACAATGATGTTCCCGAACTTCGGATCGGGAAGAACTTCGCGCTTTTCTGCGGCGTGACGACGGGACATGGATGCTCTCCCCGCTTACTTCGGACGCTTCGCGCCGTACTTCGAACGGCGCTGCTTACGGTTCTTGACGCCCTGGGTATCGAGGACGCCGCGGAGGATGTGGTAGCGCACGCCCGGCAAGTCCTTGACGCGGCCGCCGCGGATCATGACCACCGAGTGCTCCTGCAGGTTGTGACCCTCACCCGGAATGTAACCGATGACCTCGAAGCCATTGGTCAGGCGCACCTTGGCGACCTTACGCAGCGCCGAGTTCGGCTTCTTCGGCGTCGTGGTGTAGACGCGAGTGCACACGCCGCGCTTCTGCGGCGATTGCTGCAGCGCCGGAACCTTCTTGCGCGACTTCTGCACCACGCGCGGATTTGCGATCAGCTGGTTGATCGTCGGCATCTTCGCCTTCACCCTCAAGCTTCGCGCGAAACCGGTCAGTCGGTTTCGCAAATTCGTTCGGAGCTACCCGCCCCAGCGGCCGCCCTACCCGACCAGACCACTCGTCCGATCACGCAAAGCGAAATCGCGCCAGCCGCCCATCGCTGAGCGGAAAGCGCTTCCACGCAACAGAGGACCGCAGCAAAGACCGGGCAGCTTCCGCTGACCGGTTCCTACCGAGGTCATGCTTCCAAAACCGTCCTTACCGAGAAAGAGCTCGAAAGAACGCTAAATGTCCTGGCATTGCCTGGCTTATGTCGACAGCGTTTGAGCGACTTACATCGAGGGTGGTGCCCGTAAGTCCTTGAAAGGACGGCCCGGGTAGTCCGTTCCGACGTTGGCGACGCTCACCGCCTGTCTTGAAGTGGGCGGGTTGTATCGGCGGACCTATCCTAAGTCAAGGCAAAACCGCTGCCAGATGACGGTTCGGCGACGACTTTCGACTCCCTCCCCGACCGACGTGTAATGCCGATGAAATGGGGCGTTGTTGCGTCTCGCCCGGACCACGCCAGAGATCCGATTTCGCCCTCGGATGGTGGTTCAGGCCGGGCGAATTCCGCCCTCGCGGGACGCGATTCATAGAATCGTGAGGTGTCCCCGGAGCGAATCCGGAGCGACTCGGCGGTAGATTCTCACGCGGCGGCGTCTCGATTCGGCACAGCGGTCTGCCGGTCAGCTCCGATTGCGCTGAGCTGGTATTTTGGTAGCGCCCCGAGCCCTACCGGATCTGCCCGGTGGTCGAGGCCGCATTTTACCGCACACGACTGGCGACCGGGCGATCCACAGACCGGCCGACGATCGCGATTGCCCTCGGAGGCGGCACTATGGCTAACTGGCTCGACACGGTGCCACGTACGGCCGGCCGCAAGGTGCGTTGGAATCAGATGGCGGGTTCGGGACGAGATCGGTCTATCCCGCAGCCGCGGTACCGAACGGCGACGGTCGCCGTGGCCGCCGTCTCGCTTCAGCTTCTCGCCGTCCCGGCCTTTTCGGCCGATAAGGATGACGACGACGAGGCGCCGGCCCAGACCTACCCGAACATCTACCTCGACTTCCGCACCAGCTACGGCCGCACCCCGGCCGGGTCGCTGTCGATCGGCTTTGCGAGCCCGACCGTCGCGGTGCTGTCCCGGCTCCGGGAACTGGCGGCATTGCCGCCGCTGCAGGCGCCGACGCTGCCGGCCAGCCAAACTGTCGAACTCGACGTCCCACTGACCATCGACGTCAACGATCGCGTCTCGCTGTATGGCGGCTTCAGCACCACCACCAGCAACAGCGGCCCGGGCTGGAGCTCGGTCGACATCACCAGCTGGAACGTCGGCGTCCAGGCCGACATCTATCGCCAGGATGGCGGATCGCTGCCGACGCTGACACTGCAGACCACCCTCACCCGCTCGGTGCCGAGCGGACCGCTCGCCACCACTTCGTTCAACACCATCCTGGAGGCGTCCTACGCATTCGACGCCGACGAGACCCGCGGCGTCCTCGCCGGCGTGCAGTACACCACCACGGCGATCGACGCCGACCGCGCCGCGATCCATCCGAACACGGTCGGCTGGCTCGGCGGCTATTACCAGTGGGACAACAACTGGAAGCTGACCGGCCGCGCTGGCCTGCAGTCGTTCGGCGGCGCCGAGCTGCTACGCTTCACGCCGATCGACGCCTTCACCCAGCCGATCCTGCGGATCGACCTCGACAAGCTCGACGATAACGACAACCGCCTGTTCGGTATCACCGCGCAGGTGGCGTGGACGCCGAAGCCGGCCTATCAGCTCACCGTGCGGACGCCGCTGTATCTGACGAAGAACTGAGGCGACCCGCGTCGTCGAGCAGGCGCTCGCAGACAGGACGCGGCAGAGACTCCGCGTCTCGAAGCCCGCATCCCGCCTCATGACTCTGACGCGCGCCACCGCAGCAATCTGAGGGCGTTCGCTGTGACCAGGACGGTGGCGCCGGTGTCGGCGAGGATCGCCATCCACAACGTCGTCACGCCTAAGAGGCTGGTGGCGAGGAACACCGCTTTCAGCCCGAGCGCGATCGAGATGTTCTGCCAGATGTTGCCGAGCGTGGCCTGCGACAGCGCAATCAATTCCACGACGCCACGGGTGCGGTCGTTCAGCAGCGCAGCATCGGCGGTCTCCAGCGCCACGTCCGTTCCTCCCCCCATGGCGATGCCGACGGACGCAGCTGCGAGCGCCGGCGCATCATTGATGCCGTCGCCGACCATCGCCACCGGGGATACTTCCTTCAGGCGGCTGATCTCGGCGAGCTTGGCGTCGGGCAGAAGCTCCGCGCGGACCTCCATGCCAAGTCGGCCGGCGATGGCCTGAGCGGTTCGCGCGTTGTCGCCCGTCAGCATAACCACCGCGATACCTTTGGACGTCAGTTGCCGCAAAGCTCCCGCCGCATCCGGGCGCGGCTCGTCGCGCAGCGCAATCACTCCCTCGCACGTCTTGCCAGAGATGAGCACCACGACCGTCTTACCTTCGTGCTCGAGACCGGAGATCGTCGCCGCAAGCTCCGGCGGGATCGTGGTCCGCTCGGCGGCAAAGCGCGGAGACCCGACGAAGGCAAAGCCGTCTTTCAGCCGCGCGGAGATCGCCTTGCCTGGCACCGCCTGACTCCCGCCAAACACGATGGGGGTCTGCAGTGCGCGCGCCTTCGCGGCGCGGACAATCGCCTGTCCGATCGGATGACTGGTGTTGCCTTCGACAGCCGCGGCGCGCGCGAGCACAGCGTCTTCCTGGCCGATGACGGAAACCACGTCGGTCACTTGAGGCTGCCCCAGCGTCAGCGTACCGGTCTTGTCGAAGGCTACGGTCTTGACCTTACCGAGCGTTTCCAGCACCGCACCACCCTTGATGAGCAGCCCTTTGCGGGCGCCCGCCGCAAGGCCGGAAGCGATGGCCGCCGGTGTCGAAATGACAAGTGCACATGGGCAGGCGATCAGCAACGTGGCGAGTCCGCGGTAGATCCAGGTCGCCCAATCCTCGCCGAAGCCGAGCGGCGGCACGATGATGACAAGGAGCGCCACCAGCATGGCGGCAGGCGTGTACCACCGGCTGAGACGATCGATCATCCGCTCCGTCGGCGCTTTGGTCTCCTGCGCTTCTTCGACGAGGTGGATGATGCGCGCGATCGTGTTGTCGGCCGCCGCATTCGTCGTCTCGATGCGCAGCTCCCCGTTCGCGTTGATGCTGCCGGCATAGACGTGATCGCCGACCGCCTTGGCGACCGGCACGGACTCACCGGTGATCGGTGCTTCGTTCACGTCAGAGTCGCCGTCGATGACCTTGCCGTCCGACGGGATGCGGTCGCCGGGACGCACCACCACCACATCGCCGATCATCAGGTCGGCAGCCGGGATCTCCTCGACTTCATCTGAACCATCGCGCAGTCGCCTCGCTGTGCGTGGCACCACGTCGATCAGGGCTTCAATCCCGGATCGCGCGCGCCCCGCCGCGAAAGTCTCCAGCCATTCGCCGACGCTGAACAGAACGATGACCACGGCCGCTTCCGCGGCCTCACCGATCATGACAGCTCCGATCGCCGCAACGCTCATCAGCGTTTCGATGCTGAAGGGAGATCCTGAACGCGTGCCGATCAAGGCCCGGCGGGCGATCGGGATCATGCAGATCGCGGCCGCCGCGGAATAGAGCCATCGCTCGAAGGCCGGAAAGAGCTGCGATAAGGCGAACGCCAGAGCAAAAACCGCCGCTGCGATTATGACCGATCGCAGCTTCGCGTCCTGCCACCATGGCAGTCGTTTTCGTTCGGTCGCGATGCTGCTTGGCGACGAAGCAATTGCCTGTGGTCGAAAACCGAGCGAGCGAAGCTCATCGTCGATTGTGCTCGGCGAGATTCTGTCCTGATCGAACCGAAGCGCCAAGGTGCCGGCCGAGTAGCTGACGCGAACATCCGCGACACCCGAGAGCCGCTGCATCGCGGTCTCGATCTTGAGCGCGCAGGAGGCGCAGTCCATGCCTTCTACGCGAATTCTGTAGGCGTCGGTCGCCATGGCATCACCTCGACAAAGCGTTGTGACACCCCATATGCACCCTGTAGCAGCTACAGGGTCAAGATATGCAGGCGGACCATCTCGCGATTGGGGATCTCGGGCGTCAGACGGACACCAAGGTGGAAACCATCCGCTATTACGAGCGGATCGGACTGCTGTCGGCCCCAGCGCGCACGCCGGGCAACTACCGCGCCTACACGACGGACCATCTCAACCGTCTGAGCTTCATTCGTCGCGCGCGCGATCTCGGCTTTTCACTCGATCAGATCCGCGCGCTGCTCGATCTGTCTGACGACCGCACCCGATCCTGCGATGCCATCGACGCCATCGCCAAGCAGCATCTGGCCGAAGTCGACCGCAAGATCGCCGACCTCAAGGCCCTGCGCCACGAGTTGAACCACATGATCACCCAATGCAGCTGCGGAACGGTCGCCGACTGCCGCATCATCGAGGCGCTGTCGCCGTAGTGCCGGCCGCTGTGCCGCCGGTGCAGCAGACGCCGCCCGCTCCTACGCCACCGCCAACTCGCCCCGCCGCAGCGGGAACGGCCTGAAGGTCGCCAGGATCAGCATCGCAGCGATACCCATGCCGCAGGAGGCGACGTACAACGGCGCGTAGCTGTCGTAGGCATCGTAGATCAGCCCGCCAAGCACCGGGCCGGTCGACATGCCGAGGCTGCCGGCCATCGCGGTGCCGCCGACGATCGTGCCCATCATCCGCAGCGGAAAGTTCTCGCGGATGATCACGGCGTAGAGCGGCATGGTGCCGGCGTAGATGAATCCGACCGCGACCGCGACGGCATAGAAACCGCCGAGCCCGCCGACGAAGGCGTAAGCAAGCACCCCGAACGCCTGCGCCAACAGGCCGATGACCAGCACGCGCTGCGCGCCGAAGCGGTCGCCTGCGAGGCCGAAGCCGAGCCGGCCGAACATGCCGGACAGTCCCTCGACGCTGTAGATCGAGGTCGCGGCGATCATCGGAATGCCGCAGGTCACCGCGTAGCTGACGGTGTGGAAGATCGGGCCGGAATGGGTCGCGCAGCAGAAGAAGTTGGCCAGCATCAGCGTGACGAATTGCGGCGACCGCACCGCCTGCCTGAGCGTCATGTCGTCCTGCGCATCGGCCCAGGCGCCCTCCGCGCCACCGGGTTCGAGCGCCGGCGGCCGCCGCACCAGCAGCGCCGCAGGAATCATCAGCGCAGCCGTGATCGCCGCGATGATCAGCATCGCGCCACGCCAGTCGTGGATCGTCACCAACCATGCCGCCAGCGGCGCCATCGTCAGCGGCGCCATGCCCATCCCGGCGGAGACCAGCGACACCGCTAGGCCTCGACCGGTGTCGAACCAGCCGGTGACGCAGGCCATCATCGGGGCGAATACCGCGGCCGTTGCAGCCCCGACGAGCGCGCCGAACAGCAGCTGGAATTCGATCAGCGAGGTGGCCCGGCTGCCGAGCGCGAGGCTGGCCGCCAGCACCACCGATCCAGTCAGTACCACGGGGCGCGGGCCGAACCTGTCCGACAGATTGCCCCACACCATGCTGGCGGCGGCCATCGCCAGGAAGCCGATCGTCATCGCAGTCGAGATCCCGGTGACCGACCAGCCGGTGTCCTGCGACATCGGCCTTATCAACACCGGCAGCGAGAACATCGCCCCGGCCGCGACGCAGCCGAGCACGCCACCAGCAGCAACGATCACCCAACGGTAGGGATGGTTCATGGTTGTTTCCGTGTTGTGCAGAGTCTTGCCGCGTCATTGCGAGGAGCGAAGCTACGAAGCAATCCAGCTCAGTGCGCGAAGCTGGATTGCTTCGCTGCGCTCGCAATGGCGTTGAGACCCCTGCTCTCAGCGACTAGGTCGCCCGTGCTCCGAGGACGAAGCGTCCCCGCCGTAGCCGACATCGGACCGGCATTTCGGCGGCCCCGCGGAGGCATCAGGCCTGCGCGGGCTGAGTGTTGATCATCCACGGGATGCCGAACCGGTCGATCAGCGAGCCGAATCCCGGCGACCAGAACGTCTCGCCGAACGGCATCATCGGCTTTCCGCCTTCGGACAATTGCTCGTACCAGCGCTGCGCCTGGGCCTTGTCGTGGGTGTGCAGCGCGACGTCGAATCCATTCTTCGGCTTGTCGATGTTGGATGCCCAGCCGGTGTCCATGTCGGCGCCCATCAGCGCCTGGTCGCCGACTTCGAGCCAGCAGTGCATCAGCCAGGTCTTGTACTTCGGATCGGTGATCGGCATCTCCGGCGGCGCGTCGCTATAGGGAAATGCCGCGATGATCTTGCCGCCCAGCACCTTGGCGTAGAACTCGAACGCCTCACGGCACTGGCCTTGAAAGCTCAGGCTGGTCACGATCTTCATCCGATGGTCCTCCCTGATCGACGTGGCGCGATGAATGCCGCGCGGGCTCGAGCCCGCGAAGCCCGCCGATGGCGGCGCTTGATCCCGCCGATTTAGGTTGATATCAACGTATATCGTCCCTCGCTTGTCAAGAACCGTTCTCAATGCGCGCATCGGTCGAACCGAGTTTCGAAACCACCCTGCTGGTGCGCGACACCTGCGTGTGCCTGCACGCCCAGCGCGCCGCGCGGGCGCTGGCGCGGCGGTTCGACCTCGCGCTGAAGCCGGCCGGCCTCACCAACGGTCAGTTCTCGCTGCTGATGTCGCTCAACCGGCCGCAGCCCGCCCCGCTCGGCAGCGTCGCCACGCTGCTCGCGATGGACCGCACCACGCTCACGGCGAACCTGAAGCCGCTGGAGCGGCGCAATCTGCTGGAGGTGCTGATCGATCCGGCGGACCGGCGCGCCCGGCTGCTGCGGCTGACGCCGGCGGGACGGAAGACGCTGGCCGCGGCGGTGCCGATCTGGCGCAAGCTGCATGCGGAGATCGAAGCCGATCTCGCCGATCCAAACGCCGTTCGCGCCGAGCTGACCGTGCTAGGCCGCTTCGACGGGGCCGTCACCTGAGGGGCTGCTGCCTCGTTTCACCACGACAGCCTCGGACGCAGTCGCTATCGCGCAGCGGCCGCGCGCACGCGCCGCTCACTCGTCGTCATCGTCATCGTCGTCGTCATCATCGTCGCCGGCGCCATGGCGCTTCTGGTCGTCCCACAGCTTGCGATACGCGCCGTTCTTGGCGAGCAGCTCCTTGTGCGAGCCGCGCTCGATCGCCTGTCCGCCGGAGACGACGACGATCTCGTCCATGTCGACCACCGAAGTCAGGCGGTGGGTCGAGAAGATCATGGTGCGGCCGCGCGCCAGCTTCATCAGCGTCTTGTTGATCGCCGCCTCGGTGGTCTGATCGAGCGCCGAGGTCGCCTCGTCGAGCAGCAGCACCGACGGATCGCGGACGATGGCGCGGGCGATCGCAATGCGCTGACGCTGACCGCCGGACAGCGTGTCGCCGCGCTCGCCGACCACGGTGTCGTACTTCTGCGGCAGGCTCATGATGTAGCGGTGGATCTCCGCCTTCTTGGCTGCCTGCTCGACCTCGGCGTCGGTCGCACCTTCCTTGCCGAGCCGGATGTTGTCGCGGATCGACATGTTGAACAGCATGTTCTCCTGGAACACCACGGCCATGCTCCGGCGCAGCGAATCCAGCGTGACGTTGCGGATGTCGACGCCGTCGATCGAGATCCGGCCTTCGGTCGGATCGTACAGCCGAAGCACCATGTTGAGCAGCGTGCTCTTGCCCGAGCCGCTCGGGCCGACGATCGCGATGGTCTTGCCGGCCTTCAGCTTGAGGCTGAGATTGTCGATCACCGGCTGCTCGGCGCCCTCGTAGGCGAACGACACCCGCTCGAACGCGATGTTGTCGACGATGCGCGGCATCTCGGCGGCGCCCGGCTTATCGGAGATCGGGGTCTTCTCGTCGAGCAGCTCCTGCATGTGGCGCACGGCGGCGGCCGCCTGGATCGACACCGGGATGAACTGCATCAGATGGGCGATGTTGTACGACACCTCCCAGAACGCGCTCTCGAAGGTGACGAAGGTGCCAACCGTGATCTGGCCGGTGGTCGCCAGATAGGCGCCGAGCGCCAGCACCAGCAAATGCAGCATCAGCACCGAGACGGTGACGCTGCGTTCGACCATCGAGGTCAGGAAGGTGGCCTGCCCCATTTTCTGCCGCGTCGCCTGATTGCGCAGCGAGAAGAAGCCGAACATCTTGCGCTGCAGGCTGAACGCCTTGACCACCGCCTGGGCGCCGACGTTTTCCTGCAGCAGGCCGAGCAGCCCGGCTTCCTGCACCTTCTGCTCGTAGTTCGCCTGCACCGCCTTGGGCGTCAGAATGCGCGGCCCGATCAGCGTGATCGGGAAGATCAACAGCGCCACCACAGCGAGCTGCCAGTTCAGGAACAGCATCAGGATGATGCCGGCGATCAGCTCGAGGAACGGCAACAGCGCGGTGTTGGCGAGAATCTCGACCACCCGCGAGAACGCCGCCATGTCGATCGAGAACCGCGACAGGATCTCGCCGCGCTTGGTGCGGGCGAAGTAGCCGGCCGGCAGGCGCTGGGTGTGTTCGAACAGCCGGGTGCGGACATCGGAGATCACCGCCGCGGAGAGTCGGGCGTCCCAGCGCTCGTACCACACCGCGATGATCGAGGTGATGACGCCGGCGACGCCGAGGATCGACAGGATCTTGTAGAGTTCGTGGAAGTCCTCCTCGCCGAGCGCGTCGTCGATCAGGAACTTCAGGCTGAGCGGCATGATGACGTTGAACAGTGTTTCGACGACCACGCCGAACACCACGAACGCCAGCATCTTCTTGTAGTTGGCGACGACCGGCCGGATGAAGCCGGCGATCGTGGCGAGTGCGCCGGCGGCCTCGCGCGCGGTGAAGACGACGAGTTCCTCGTCCTCATCGTCGTCGTCATCTTCCTCGTCGTCGTCATCCTCATCGCCGTCGTCCGCGGCGGCGGCCTTGGCACCGGGCACCGGAGCGACCGGGACCTTGTCGGCGATCAGTTGCTTCACCGGAGGCTTGGTGGTCGGCACCACCGGCGCCGCGGCGCCGACCGGAAGCGCGAACTTCTCGTCGAGCGGCGAAGCCGGGGGGGCAGCGCCTTCTCTGCCGGGCGCTGAACTGCCGGCGGCAGCATCGGCCGGCGGCGTGGCGGCGGACTTGTCGTCCGGCCGGGAGTCCGGGGTGACGGGAGGATTGGGCTTGCGCGCCATGAATTGAAAACCGCTAGGTGGCCGGACCGCAGGACTACAATAAGCGACGCCGTGACTCGTTCAAAGCCACGGCGCCGGATCTGCTGAAGCGAACGCGAGCCGTCCGCGACGACCTTGGCTTAGTCGCCGTCCTCTTCGTCGTCGACCTTGTCGAAGAACGAATAGCGCAGGCTGTCGGCGTCGCTGTACCACTGGCCCGGGCCCCTGCCCGCCTTCACCGCCAGCTCCCACAGGGCGTCGCCGCAATCGTTGCGATGCACCGACAGATCGAAGCCGTTGTTGAAGAACAGCTCCGACCACTCCCACCAGGTGCCGAGCTTCTTGACGCCGCGCAGCAGGTCGTAGCGGTCGATCACGCCCGGATCCATGTCGCTGGTCACCGAGCCGAATATCACGCCGGTGCGCGCGACACGGTGCAGGTCGCGGATCGCCTTGACGACGCGGTTCTCCGCGAGGTGGCAAAGGCTGGTCTCAAACACGAAGTCGAACTCTTCGTCTGCAAACGGCAGTTCGACGACCGAGCCGAGCTTGTTGTAGGGCTTCAGCGCCTCCGGGGTCTTGCCGTGGATATAGCGGTTGTTCTCGACGCCGTAGGCATCGATGCCGCGCTCACGCAGCGCGCCGACCAGCTCGCCGCTGGCGGACCCGGCGACCAGCAGCTTGTAGCCGCCCGGCTTGTCCCACACCGTCTTGATGGTCTGGATCAGATAGTCCGGATCGGTGAACCGGCTCCAGACTTCGCGATACGGGCCCTGGTTGCGATAGTTCTCGAAATAGTCGCGGTCGATCTTATCGGAGACCGGCTTGCCGTCCTGGGCGCGGGCGCGGCGCAGCTTCATCGTCTCGGTGACGATGATGTCGGTGGCGGCGTCCGAGGAGTCGAGCAGGCCGTTCAGCGTCGAATCGAACAGATAGTCGCCGACGATCACGAAGCCCGGATGGTTCTTCGGCTCGGGGCGATGGTTGGTCATCACGTCGCGCACCGGCAAGCCGCCGGGGATGCAGTTCACCGACGACAGCCAGCGATGGGTCTTGCCCTCGAGGAAATGCCCGCGGACGTCGCCGAGTTCGGCCGGCAACGACTTCAGCGCCAGCTCGATCAGCTCGTTGTCGGTCAGGTTGGAGAACGCCAGCGCGTCCGAGCCCGCGATCAGGAAGTTGAGCACGCCGTATTTGCCAACGTCGTGGCGCGAGCCTTCGTTGTAAACGCAGCAGCCGCCGAACGCTTCCGACATGAACCAGGAGCCCGGGATCTTGTCTCCCCAGAACGGGGAATCGAACAGCATCGAGATCCGCAGGTAGTGCGCCGGGCGATCGAAATAGGAGACGTGCTTGACCATCGCCTTGCGCAGCTGCTCGTTGCCCCAGCTCAGCGTGGCGAGCCAATTGTGAGGCAGGCACATCAGCACGAGGTCGAAGTCGCGCGTTTCCGGCCCCTTGCCGTTCATCATGTTCAGCTCATAGCGGCCGCTCTCGGTCTTGCCGACCTTGAGGACGCGGTGATTGAACTGGATGTCGGCGTCGATCTCCGAGCGCAGGCACTCGATCAGCTGCTCGTTGCCGTTCTGGATCGAATACAGGCCGATATAGCCGTCGATATCCATCACGAAGTTCTTGAGCGCGTTGAGGCCGTTGGTGTTGTGGCTCTCGGTGGCGATGTCGGACTTCGCCATCACCTTGAAGAAGCGCTTGGCGGTGGAGTCCTCGATTTCCTTGTCGAGCAGTTGCTCGCAATTGGTCCAGGCCCAGGGGTGTTCGTTGTCGTGCGCGCCGACGCCCTCGTAATACTGGGTCGGCGTCATCTGCTCGGTGCACTTCTTGCGGAACGCGACGATCGCCTCGGCGGTCTTGTCGCCGTACTTCTTGCGCATGCCGGGGACGTCGTTGAGCAGCTCGCCGTCGAGCTGCACCTGCTCGGCATCCATCGGAATGGTCTGCAGGCCGAAGTGCTGCACCAGTTCCCGCAGCGGATCCGGACCGGTCATCGAGTAGTCGTACAACTCGGCGACGCCGGCCTCGTACATCGCCGGCGCGGTTTCGAATTTCTGGGTGACGATCTTGCCGCCGAGCCGATCGGAGGCTTCGAAGATGGTGACCTTGCACAGGCCCCCGAGCTTTCGTTTGAGATACCAGGCGCTCATCAAACCGCCCGGGCCGCCACCTACGATTGCAAGGTCAAACATGGTGCTCTTTCAACATCCCGCGGCATCGATCGCCACGCAGCGTGTCTCTGCTCCGCGCCGTCGGTCGAGGCGTGATTCTCCGAGAAAATCAGCGTGACTTCAGCGACTTGGGGCTGGTTTTGACGGCGAAACGGCGCCCCTGTGCCGGATTCCCGTCGTTCGGCATACAGCAAGGCGCCTTTCACCTGAAGGGAAGATGAACAACCCGTAAGGTGGCCGCAAAAGGCACGGAATGCGGCCCAGATATGAGAAAGGCCGGCACAAGGCCGGCCCTTCCCAGGATTGAATAGCAGAAGCGAACGTTACTCTGCCGGCGGCAGCGACAGCGGTTCGGCTTCCGGCGCAGCGGCCGGAACGATCGCCGCCTGCTTCTCGCGCTCGTCGAGAATCAGCCGATCGCGCTTCACCGCCACTTCGCGGATCTTGGCCATCGAGGCGCCGGTGCCCGCCGGGATCAGCCGGCCAACGATGACGTTTTCCTTGAGGCCTTCCAGCGGATCCACCTTGCCGTTGACCGCGGCTTCGGTGAGCACCCGGGTGGTCTCCTGGAACGACGCCGCCGAGAAGAACGAGCGGGTCTGCAAGCTGGCCTTGGTGATACCGAGCAGCACAGGATTGCCGGTTGCCGGCTTCTTGCCCTCCTCGACCGCCTTGGCGTTGAGCGCGTTGAACTCGATCTTGTCGACCTGCTCGCCCGAGATCATGTCGGTATCGCCCTGGTCGGTGATCTCGATCTTCTGCAGCATCTGGCGAACGATCACCTCGATGTGCTTGTCGTTGATCAACACGCCCTGGAGTCGATAGACCTCCTGGATTTCGTTGACGAGATAGGCAGCGAGTTCCTCGATGCCCTTGATTGCCAGGATGTCGTGCGGCGCCGGATTGCCCTCGACGATGAAGTCGCCCTTTTCGACGACGTCGCCGTCCTGCAAGTGGATGTGCTTGCCCTTCGGGATCAGGTACTCGCGCGCTTCCTCGTTCTTGTCGAGCGGCTCGATCGAGAGCCGGCGCTTGTTCTTGTAGTCGCGACCGAACCGGATGGTGCCGGCGATCTCGGCGATGATCGCCGCATCCTTCGGCCGCCGCGCCTCGAACAGCTCCGCCACCCGCGGCAGACCGCCGGTGATGTCACGGGTCTTGGCGCTCTCGGTCGAGATACGCGCGAGGATGTCGCCGGGCTTGACCTGGGCGCCGACGTCGACCGACAGAATGGCGTCGACCGACAGCATGTAGCGGGCGTCGCCGCCACGCGCCAGCTTCAGCACCTTGCCGTCCTTGCCCTTGATCACGATCGCCGGACGCAGGTCCGCGCCGCCGCGGGTCGAGCGCCAATCGATGACGATACGCTTGGCGATACCGGTCGACTCGTCGAGCGTTTCGGAGATCGACTGATCCTCGATCAGGTCCTCGAACCCGATCTCGCCCTCGACCTCGGTCAGGATCGGCCGGGTGTACGGGTCCCACTCGGCGATGCGCTGGCCGCGCTTGACCATATCGCCCTCGTCGACGTGCACGCGCGCGCCGTACTGGATACGATGGGTCGCACGCTCGGTGCCGTCCGGATCGACGATCGCGATCACCATGTTGCGGACCATCGCAACATTGTGGCCTTCGCCGTTACGGGCGATGGCGCGGTTCTTGATGACGATCTTGCCGTCGAAGTTCGACTCGATCACCGACTGCTCGTTGATCTGCGCCGCACCGCCGATGTGGAAGGTACGCATCGTCAGCTGGGTGCCCGGCTCACCGATCGACTGCGCCGCGATGACGCCGACCGCTTCGCCGTGGTTGACCGGAGTACCGCGGGCAAGATCGCGCCCGTAGCACTTACCGCAGATGCCGTTGACCAGCTCGCAGGTCAGCGCCGAGCGGATCTTCACTTCCTGCACGCCGGCCTGGTGGATCGCCTCGACGTCCCGCTCCTCCATCAGATCACCGCGCTTGACGATGATCTCGTTGGTGGCCGGGTCGCGCACGTCCTCGCCCGCGGTGCGGCCGAGAATACGGCTGCCAAGCGAGGCGACCACGGTGCCGGCGTCGACGATCGCCCGCATCTTGATGCCGAGCGAGGTGCCGCAGTCGGCCTGCGTGATGATGCAGTCCTGCGCCACGTCGACCAGACGACGGGTCAGGTAACCCGAGTTCGCGGTCTTGAGCGCAGTGTCGGCCAGACCCTTACGGGCGCCGTGGGTCGAGTTGAAGTACTCGAGAACCGACAGACCTTCCTTGAAGTTGGAAATGATCGGCGTCTCGATGATTTCACCCGACGGTTTGGCCATCAGGCCGCGCATACCGGCGAGCTGACGCATCTGCGCGGGCGAACCACGCGCACCGGAGTGGGCCATCATGTAGATCGAGTTGACCTGCTGTTCGGAGCCGTCAGGCGCCTTCCGAACCGCGGAGATCTCCTTCATCATCTCCTTGGCGATTTCTTCGGTGGCCTTCGACCAGGCGTCGACCACCTTGTTGTACTTCTCGCCGTGGGTGATGAGACCGTCGTTGTACTGCTGCTCGAAGTCCTTCGCCAGCGTACGGGTCGAGTCGACGATCTTCCACTTCGAGCCCGGCACGACCATGTCGTCCTTGCCGAACGAGATGCCGGCCTTGAACGCGTTGAAGAAGCCGAGCGCCATGATCCGGTCGCAGAAGATCACCGTCTCCTTCTGACCGCAGTGGCGATAGACCTGGTCGATGACGCCGGAGATCTCGCGCTTGGTCATCAGCTTGTTGATGACGTCGAACGGCAGCTTCGGCGACTTCGGCAGCACCTGCCCAAGCAGGATGCGGCCGGCGGTGGTCTCCAGCAGACGGACGGTGTTCTCGCCTTCCTCGTTCACCCAATGCCAGCGATACTTGATCTTGGTGTGGAGGTGGATGACCTTGGAGTACAGCGCGTGCTCAAGCTCGGCGAGGTCGGCAAACACCTTGCCCTCACCCGGCAGGCCTTCCCGCATGATCGACAGGTAGTACAGGCCGAGCACGATGTCCTGCGACGGCACGATGATCGGCTGGCCGTTCGCCGGATGCAGGATGTTGTTGGTCGACATCATCAGGACGCGCGCTTCCAGCTGCGCTTCGAGCGACAGCGGAACGTGCACGGCCATCTGGTCGCCGTCGAAGTCGGCGTTGAACGCCGAGCACACCAGCGGATGCAGCTGGATCGCCTTGCCTTCGATCAGCACCGGCTCGAACGCCTGAATGCCGAGACGATGCAGCGTCGGGGCGCGGTTCAGCAGCACCGGATGTTCGCGGATCACCTCGTCGAGGATGTCCCAAACCTCCGGCCGCTCCTTCTCGACCAGCTTCTTGGCCTGCTTGACGGTGGTCGACAGACCCTTGGCGTCGAGCCGCGAATAGATGAACGGCTTGAACAGTTCGAGCGCCATCTTCTTCGGCAGGCCGCACTGATGCAGCTTGAGCTCAGGACCGACCACGATCACCGAACGGCCCGAATAGTCGACGCGCTTGCCGAGCAGGTTCTGACGGAACCGGCCCTGCTTGCCCTTCAGCATGTCGGCGAGCGACTTCAGCGGGCGCTTGTTGGCGCCGGTGATGACGCGGCCGCGGCGGCCGTTGTCGAACAGCGCGTCCACAGCTTCCTGCAGCATGCGCTTTTCGTTGCGGATGATGATGTCCGGCGCGCGCAGCTCCATCAGCCGCTTCAAGCGGTTGTTACGGTTGATGACGCGGCGATACAGGTCGTTGAGGTCCGAGGTCGCGAACCGGCCGCCGTCGAGCGGCACCAGCGGGCGCAGATCCGGCGGGATCACCGGCACGACCGTGAGGATCATCCACTCCGGCTTGTTGCCGGAATAGCGGAACGCTTCGACGATCTTCAGGCGCTTGGCGAGCTTCTTGTGCTTGATGTCAGAGTCGGTCTCGGCCATCTCGGCGCGCAGCTGCGCGTCGATCTTTTCGAGTTCGAGCCCCTTCAGCAGCTCACGGATCGCTTCGGCGCCGATCATGGCGGTGAACGAATCCTGGCCGTACTGATCCTGGGCGCGCAGGTACTCCTCCTCCGACAGGAGCTGACGCTCCTTGAGGTCGGTGAGGCCCGGCTCCAGCACCACGTAGTATTCGAAGTACAGGATGCGCTCGAGGTCCTTCAGCGTCATGTCGAGCAGCTGCCCGATACGCGACGGCAAGGACTTCAGGAACCAGATGTGGGCGACCGGCGCGGCCAGCTCGATGTGGCCCATGCGCTCGCGACGGACGCGCGACAGAGTCACTTCGACCGAGCACTTCTCGCAGATGATGCCCTTGTACTTCATCCGCTTGTACTTGCCGCACAAGCACTCGTAGTCCTTGATCGGCCCGAAGATGCGGGCGCAGAACAGGCCGTCGCGCTCGGGCTTGAAGGTACGGTAGTTGATCGTTTCCGGCTTCTTGATCTCGCCGTACGACCACGACAGAATCTTCTCCGGCGACGCGATCGAGATCCGGATCTGGTCGAAGACCTGAGCCGGCGTCGTCGGATTGAACAGATTCATAATTTCCTGGTTCATCGCCATCTCCTCGCGTGCCGGTCGTCACCAGCCGCAAAATCGGAATTCCAGAGGCCCTCCCCGTCGCGCGCGTGACGCTAGCGCGGCGGAGACACCCGGCGGCCGGCGCAAAAGCGCACGCCGCCGGGCTTGACGCGTTGAGTTACTCGGCAGCCTCGGCCGGAGGCGGCGCCGCCAGCTTGGAGTTGTGCAGGTCGACGTTGAGGCCGAGCGAGCGCATTTCCTTGACGAGCACGTTGAACGATTCCGGAATACCGGCCTCGAACGTGTCGTCGCCGCGCACGATCGCCTCGTACACCTTGGTGCGGCCGGCGACGTCGTCCGACTTCACCGTCAGCATTTCCTGCAGCGTGTAGGCCGCGCCGTAAGCTTCGAGCGCCCACACCTCCATTTCGCCGAAGCGCTGGCCGCCGAACTGCGCCTTACCGCCCAGCGGCTGCTGGGTGACGAGCGAGTACGGACCGATCGACCGGGCGTGGATCTTGTCGTCCACGAGGTGATGCAGCTTCAGCATGTAGATGTAGCCGACGGTGACACGACGATCGAACTGATCGCCGGTGCGGCCGTCGTACACAGTCGACTGACCCGAAGCGTCGAAGCCCGCGAGCTTCAGCATCTCTTCGATGTCGGCCTCCTTGGCACCGTCGAACACCGGGGTCGCAATCGGCACGCCGTGGCTGAGATTGCGGCCGAGTTCGAGCAGCTCACCATCGTCGAGCGACTTGATGGTCTCGTCCTCGCCGTAGATCTTCCGCAGGGTCTCGCGCAGCGGCTTGAGATCCTGGCTCTGGTAGTAGGCGTCGATCGTCTCACCGATGCGCTTGCCGAGACCGGCGCACGCCCAGCCGAGATGCGTCTCGAGGATCTGACCGACGTTCATGCGGCTCGGCACGCCGAGCGGGTTCAGCACGATGTCGGCGTGAGTGCCGTCCTCGAGGAACGGCATGTCCTCGATCGGAACGATCTTCGACACCACACCCTTGTTGCCGTGGCGGCCGGCCATCTTGTCGCCCGGCTGGATCTTGCGCTTCACCGCGACGAAGACCTTGACCATCTTCATCACGCCGGGCGGCAATTCGTCGCCGCGCTGCAGCTTCTCGACCTTGTCGAGGAAGCGCTGTTCGAGGCCCTTCTTCGACTCGTCGTACTGCTTCCGCATGGCCTCGATTTCGGCCATCAGCTTGTCGTTCGGGGCAGCGAACAGCCACCACTGCGACTTCGGATACTCCTCGAGCACCGCACGGGTGATCTTGGTGTCCTTCTTGAAGCCCTTCGGACCGGCAATGCCCTGACGACCGTCGAGCAGGTCGGCGAGACGGCCGTAAACGTTACGGTCGAGAATCGCCTGCTCGTCGTCGCGGTCCTTGGCGAGGCGCTCGATCTCTTCCCGCTCGATCGCCAGCGCACGCTCGTCCTTGTCGACGCCGTGGCGGTTGAACACGCGGACTTCGACGATGGTGCCCTGCACGCCCGGTGGCACCCGCAGCGAGGTGTCGCGAACGTCCGAGGCCTTTTCACCGAAGATGGCGCGCAGCAGCTTTTCTTCCGGCGTCATCGGGCTTTCGCCCTTCGGCGTGATCTTGCCGACCAGGATGTCGCCGGCGCGGACTTCGGCGCCGATGTAGACGATGCCCGCTTCGTCGAGGTTCTTCAGCGCTTCTTCCGAAACGTTCGGAATATCGCGGGTGATTTCCTCGGGGCCGAGCTTGGTGTCGCGCGCCATCACCTCGAATTCCTCGATGTGGATCGAGGTGAAGACGTCTTCCTTCACGATCCGCTCGGAGAGCAGGATCGAGTCTTCGAAGTTGTAGCCGTTCCACGGCATGAACGCGACGAGCACGTTGCGGCCGAGCGCGAGCTCACCGAGATCGGTCGACGGACCGTCGGCGATGATGTCGCCCTTCTTGACGTGGTCACCGACCTTCACCAGCGGACGCTGGTTGATGCAGGTCGACTGGTTGGAGCGCTGGTACTTCATCAGCCGGTAGATATCGACGCCCGACTTGGTCGGATCGAGATCCTCGGTGGCGCGGATGACGATACGCGTCGCGTCGATCTGGTCGATGATGCCGGTGCGGCGCGCGGCGATCGCCGCGCCCGAGTCACGAGCAACCACGCCTTCCATGCCGGTGCCGACGAACGGCGCCTCGGCGCGAACCAGCGGCACCGCCTGGCGCTGCATGTTCGAGCCCATCAGCGCGCGGTTGGCGTCGTCGTTCTCGAGGAACGGGATCAGCGCCGCGGCGACCGACACCAGCTGCTTCGGCGACACGTCCATGTAGTCGACCTGGTCGGCCGGCATCGGCACCACGTCGCGGGTGCCGCCGGCGCGGCAGACCACCAGATCGTCGGTGAACTTGCCCTTGGCGTCGAGCGACACGTTGGCCTGCGCCACCGCGTAGCGGCCCTCTTCCATCGCCGACAGATACACCACCTCGTCGGTGACGCGGCCTTCCTTGACCTTGCGGTACGGGGTCTCGACGAAGCCGTACTTATTCACGCGGGCGAACGTCGCCAGCGAGTTGATCAGACCGATATTCGGACCTTCCGGCGTCTCGATCGGGCAGATACGGCCGTAATGGGTCGGATGCACGTCGCGGACTTCGAAGCCGGCACGCTCACGGGTCAGACCGCCCGGGCCGAGCGCCGACAGGCGCCGCTTATGGGTGATCTCCGACAGCGGGTTGGTCTGGTCCATGAACTGCGAGAGCTGCGACGAGCCGAAGAACTCGCGCACCGCCGCCGCCGCCGGCTTGGCGTTGATCAGGTCCTGCGGCATCACGGTGTCGATGTCGACCGAGCTCATCCGCTCCTTGATGGCGCGCTCCATGCGGAGCAGGCCGATGCGGTACTGGTTCTCCATCAGCTCGCCGACCGAACGCACACGGCGGTTGCCGAGGTGGTCGATGTCGTCGATCTCGCCCTTGCCGTCCCGCAGGCCGACCAGGGTCTTGATCACCGCCAGGATGTCTTCCTTGCGCAGCGTGCGATGGGTGTCCGGCGCATCGAGGTCAAGGCGCATGTTCATCTTGACGCGGCCCACGGCCGACAGGTCGTAGCGCTCAGCGTCGAAGAACAGCGACTGGAACATGTTCTGTGCGGAGTCCAGCGTCGGCGGCTCGCCCGGACGCATCACCCGGTAGATGTCGAACAGCGCGTCTTCGCGCGTCATGTTCTTGTCGGCGTTCAGCGTGTTGCGGATGTACGGGCCGACGTTGACATGATCGATGTCGAGCAGCGGCAGCTCCTTGTAGCCCTGCTCGTTCAGCATCTTCAGCGTCTTGTCGGTGATTTCCTCACCGGCTTCCGCATAGATCTCACCGGTCTTCGGGTTGACCAGATCCTCGGCCAGATAGTTGCCGACGAGCTCCTCGTCGGACATCCGCAGCGCCTTGAGGCCCTTTTCCTGCAGCTGACGGGCTGCACGCACAGTCAGCTTCTTGCCGGCCTCGAGCACGACCTTGCCGGTGTCGGCGTCGATCAGGTCGTTGACGGTCGAGTAGCCACGGAAGCGGTTGACGTCGAACGGAACGCGCCAGCCTTCCTTGGTCCGCTTGTAGAGGATCTTGTTGTAGAAGGTCGACAGGATCTCTTCGCCGTCGAGGCCGAGGGCGAACATCAGCGACGTCACCGGCAGCTTGCGGCGACGGTCGATACGCGCATAGACGATGTCCTTGGCGTCGAACTCGATGTCGAGCCAGGAGCCGCGATACGGGATGATGCGGGCGGCAAACAGCAGCTTGCCCGACGAGTGGGTCTTGCCCTTATCGTGGTCGAAGAACACACCCGGCGACCGGTGCATCTGCGAGACGATGACGCGCTCGGTACCGTTGACGATGAATGTACCATTCATCGTCATCAACGGGATGTCACCCATGTAGACATCCTGCTCCTTGATGTCCTTCACGGAGCGGGCGCCGGTTTCCTCGTCGATATCGAACACGATGAGGCGCAGCGTCACCTTCAGCGGCGCAGCATAGGTCATGCCGCGCTGGCGGCACTCGTCGACGTCGTACTTCGGCGGCTCGAATTCGTAGCGAACGAATTCGAGCATCGAGGCGTTGGAGAAGTCCGAAATCGGGAAGACCGACCGGAACACCGCCTGCAGCCCCTCGTCCGGCCGACCTCCGGGAGGCTCGGCAACCATCAGGAACTGGTCGTAAGATGCCTTCTGAACCTCGATGAGGTTCGGCATCTCCGCGACTTCCCGGATGTGACCGAAAAACTTGCGAACGCGTTTGCGACCGGTGAACGTCTGCTGCGCCATCGTGGCCTCTCGTTTCGTCGCCCGGTGGGGCGAACCTTCCGGAGCACGAGCCGCCTCGCCCCCGGGTTGAATACCGAACATCCGAAATTCAGGAGCCAGAGTTCAGGAACCAAATCCTAAGTCGGCTCAGCACTAATTCCGAACGCAAAATAACGCGCGGGGCGCTGCCGCACCCGCCCGTCGAAAACCTCATCGTCACAGACAGAAAAAGCCCGAAATTGCCGATTCTCCCAGAGGCTGCGCGGACACATTACCACGTCCTCGCGCCTGCGCTTTCGTGCTGCCGGACCAATATGGGACGGCAATGTGGAGATTCGAGGGGTTGTCCCCGTACCTTTCCACACATTCCTGTGACGGCTCGTCCGGGCACACCGCAGCCCGCCTTGCCGTTGCCGCCCGGACCCGAGGGCCCGAACCGCGATCGTGCCGGACCCGGGAGACCCGGGCCCGGCGAAACCGATCGGCTTACTTGAGCTCGACCTTGGCGCCAGCCTTCTCGAGCTGGGCCTTGACCTTCTCGGCTTCTTCCTTGTTGACGCCTTCCTTGAGCGGCTTCGGAGCGCCTTCGACCAGATCCTTGGCTTCCTTGAGGCCCAGGCCGGTGATGGCGCGGACTTCCTTGATCACCTCGATCTTCTTGTCGCCAGCCGAGGCCAGGACAACGGTGAACTCGGTCTTCTCTTCCGCCGGAGCAGCGGCGCCACCGGCGCCCGGAGCAGCGGCAACCGCGACGGCCGCAGCGGCCGAAACGCCCCACTTCTCTTCGAGCAACTTGGCGAGCTCAGCGGCTTCGAGCACGGTGAGGCTCGAGAGGTCGTCAACAATCTTCTGCAGATCAGCCATTGAATCAGTTCCTTACGGGTATCAGTTCGAACCAGGGTTGATTGGGAGTGAAGCGTCAGGCCGCTTCGCTTTTGGAGGCATAGGCCTGAACCACGCGGGCCAGCTTCGCAGCTGGAGCGGTGGTGACCTGCGCGATCTTGGTCGCCGGGGCCTGGACGAGGCCGACCAGCTTGGCGCGCAGTTCATCGAGCGACGGCAGCGAGGCGAGAGCCTTGACGCCATCGACGTTCAGGACGGTTGTGCCCATCGAACCGCCGAGAATGACGAACTTCTCGTTCGCCTTGGCGAATTCGACGGCAACTTTCGGCGCCGCCACCGGATCGCTAGATGTAGCGATCACAGTCGGCCCCTTCAGCAGGGGGCCGATGGCTGCGACGTCGGTGCCTTCAAGAGCAATTTTGGCGAGACGGTTCTTCGAAACCTTCACCGAGGCGCCCGCCTGCTTCATCTGCTGACGCAGCTTCTGCATCTGGGCAACGGTGAGGCCGGAATAGTGAGCGACGATCGCGACGCTGGTGGTCTGGAACAGACCATTCAGCGATTCGACCGCCTCTTTTTTTGCCGCTCTTTCCACAGCAAGCTCTCTCCGGTTGGCGGTCCCTGCGAGCAGGACCACCGGGTTGCACCCACCGTCCCGCTCCAACCCGACCCCGAGGCACAAGCCTCCAAGGACACGTAGGGCGAGACGATCGTGAATTGCCTGCCCTCCCGAACCGACTCCGGCTGATCGCCTTCGCCCGAACGGGGTGTCGAGGTTCGAACCCTATCCGCATCCCGCCGCCCGCAGCGTCGGGATACAAAATCCGGTCTTCACCCGTCTATGCAGGCCGTATGATTAAGCCTCTGAGGAAACGATTGCTTCCGCTTCGGCGCCTGCAGTCTCGGACAGGACCGAGATCGTTCTGGCAAACAGTCCGGCGAGCCGGCCTATCGACCTTTCCGATCCCTGCTCGCATTCCGATCGAGCGACAATGTCCTGCATCCTTCAGCGATCCGGGTGGATGAGTTGAAGGAACAGTCTCCTATCGATCAGGTCATTGGAATGCGCGCACGGGCGCGCCAGCCACAGCCGGCACGCCCGGAGCGGGGTGTTTAGCGAGTCTTAATGCGCTTGCCAAGAGCAAACTTCGCCAATCGGCACGATTTTGGCATAGGGGGCCCTCCCTAGGGGGCCTCGGTCGCAGCGGCTGAGTGAATCCTGCCGGATCGAGCCGGGCCGCGCAAGCCTCCCGGTCAACAGACCCCCCCTTCCGAACAAGGGGCGCCGGCCTCGGCGCAGGATCCAATCGGCTCGTCGAGCAGTTTCTGACCAAAGCAGGCGCGTCTCCCTCACCCGGAAGACGAGGCTAAGCTCGCCAGCTCATCTTCAGCGGTATGATGAGCTAAGACCACCATGTCCTTGTCGCGGCTGCGGGTTCAGCCCCTGACCTGGAAGCAAATCCGGGCCAGTTGGCGCTGGCGTTGGGTCGGAGCTGTTACCCCTGCACCGGATACGGCAGCGGCTTCCCCGCGAAGAACGCCGCAAGATTGGCGATGACGCAGTCCTGCATCGCGCGGTGGGCTTCCTGGGTGTGACCGCCGATATGCGGCGTCAACACCACGTTCGGAAACTCGGCCAGCGCATCCGGCGCGTAGGGCTCCAAGGCGAAGACGTCGAGACCTGCCCCGGCGATCGTGCCGTCGGCCAGCGCGGCGATCAGCGCGGCCTGATCGATCACCGAACCGCGGGAGATGTTGACCACCACGCCGTTCGGCCCGAGCCGCTTCAGCATGCCGGCATCGATGATCTTTTCGGTATCCGGGCCGGCGCGGACCGCGACCAGCAGCACGTCGCACCAGTCGACCAATTCGCCGAGATCGCCGACATAGCGATACGGCACGTCGTGACGGCTGCGGCTGTGATAGGCGACTTCGGTCTCGAAGCCGGAGACGCGGGCAGCGATCTTGCGGCCGATCTCGCCGATGCCATAGACGCCGACCTTGGCACCGGTCAGTCCGCGCGGCGGCTTCAGCATCGGCGACGGCTTTGCTCCGGACCACCCCCCGGCCCGCACGTAAGCGTCGGCCGGCAGCACGCGGCGCATCAAAGCGAGCAACAGCGCCAGCGCCAGATCGGCTACTGCCGAGGCATTCGCCGCCGGGCTGTTGCCGACCACGATGCCGCGCTCGGCAGCGGCTTTGAGATCGACCCCGTCGTAGCCGGTGCCGTAGCAGACCACCGCGCCGAGCGCCGGCAGCATGTCGAAGGTCTCGCGGCCGAGCGGCTGGCCGCCCATCGTCAGCAGCGCGCGGACGTCGGCGAGCTCAGTGGCACTGAAAACCTGATCAGCGGGCTTGCCGGCGGTCTCCAGCAGCTCGAACTGCTCGGCGAATCTCCCCAGCATCGACCGGCCAAACCGCGACGCGACCAGAACCTTGTCGGCCATTCCTGCCCTCATGTTTGTTATTGTTTTACGAGCAAACAAAAAGGGCGAACGGGTTGCCCCGTCCGCCCTCTTCAAATCGTCATCGTCCGGGCAACGGACTTAGTGGACGGTGCCCGGCTCGACCTTCACGCCGGGGCCCATGGTCGAGGACACCGCGACGCGCTGAATGTAAGTGCCCTTGGCGCCGCTCGGCTTGGCCTTGTTGACCGCGTCCGCGAGCGCCTTGATGTTCTCCACCAGCTTGTCGGCATCGAACGAGGCCTTGCCGACGCCAGCCTGGATGATACCGGCCTTCTCGACGCGGAACTCGACCGAACCGCCCTTGGCGCCCTTGACCGCGCCGGCGACGTCCATGGTCACCGTGCCGATCTTCGGGTTCGGCATCATGCCGCGCGGGCCGAGCACCTTACCGAGGCGGCCGACCAGGGGCATCATGTCCGGGGTCGCGATGCAGCGGTCGAAGTTGATGTTGCCGGCCTGAACCTGCTCCACCAGATCCTCCGCGCCGACGACGTCGGCGCCCGCGGCCTTGGCTTCGTCCGCCTTGGCGCCGCGCGCGAACACGCCGACGCGCACGGTGCGGCCGGTGCCGTTCGGCAGCATGACCACGCCGCGGACCATCTGGTCAGCGTGGCGCGGATCGACGCCGAGGTTGATCGCGACCTCGATGGTCTCGTCGAACTTCGAGATGGCGCGCTCCTTGACCAGCTTCACCGCCTCGTCGAGCGGATACAGCTTGGTGCGGTCGATGCCTTCCCGGATCTTCTTCAGACGCTTACCGATTGCCATGTTCGCCTTACCCCTCGACCCGCAGGCCCATCGAACGGGCAGAGCCCTCGACCATGCGCATGGCCGACTCGACGGTGTCGCAATTGAGATCCTTCATCTTCTTCTCAGCAATCTCACGCACCTGGGCGGAGGTCACCTTGCCGGCGAAGTCACGGCCCGGCAGCTTGGAGCCGGACTGGATCTTGGCCGCCTGCTTGAGGAAGTAGGACATCGGCGGGGTCTTCATCTCGAAGGTGAACGACCGATCGGCGTAGATCGTGATCACCACCGGAATCGGCGTGTTCTTCTCTTCCTTCTGGGTCTGCGCGTTGAACGCCTTGCAGAACTCCATGATGTTGAGGCCGCGCTGACCAAGCGCGGGACCGATCGGAGGCGACGGGTTCGCCGCTCCGGCCGGCACCTGCAACTTCAGGTATCCGGTCACTTTCTTTGCCATACCAACTCTCCTGTTGCCGGCGAACCGGCGGTTTCAGGTTCGTGGTGGGGCGCCTTCCGATGACTGGCGATCACCGGCACGCCTCCCACGCCTCTCAGAGCAGAGCCTCCGCCCCACCCTCTTCCGTCATGCCCTGACTTGATCCGGGCATCCATCCATTTCGCAAGAGTGTTGCGAAGAAGGTGGATTGCCGGGTCAAGCCCGGCAATGACAGTGCCCGATCAGACCTTTTCGACCTGACCGAATTCCAGTTCGACCGGGGTCGCACGGCCGAAGATCGACACCGCGACCTTCACGCGCGAACGCGCCTCGTCGATTTCCTCGACCACGCCGGAGAACGACGCGAACGGGCCGTCGGCGACACGGACGTTTTCGCCGATCTCGAACGACACCGACGCCTTCGGGCGCTCCACGCCTTCCTGCACCTGATGCAGGATGCGCATCGCTTCGGACTCCGAGATCGGCATCGGCTTGTTCTCGGCGCCGAGGAAGCCGGTGACCTTCGGGGTGTTCTTGATCAGGTGGAAGGCCTCGTCCGTGAGGTTCATCTTCACCAGCACGTAGCCCGGGAAGAACTTGCGCTCGGCATCGACCTTGCGGCCGCGGCGCACCTCGGTGACCTTCTCGGTCGGGACCAGCACCTGCTCGAACAGATCTTCCAGGCCGCGTTGCTTGGCCTGCTCCTTGATCGATTCGGCGACCTTCTTTTCGAAGTTCGAATAGGCGTGGACGATATACCAGCGCATGCTCATGGTAAGGGGCCTGCCGTCAAACGCCGAGCAACAGGCGGATCAGAACGCTGATCACCTGGTCGGCGGCAAAAAAGAAGATCGAAGCCAGCGCCACCATCACGAACACCATGATCGTGGTGATCGAGGTTTCGCGGCGGGTCGGCCAGGTCACCTTGGCGGTCTCGCTCCGCACTTCCTGCAGGAATTTGAACGGGCTGAAGGCCATCGTGTGATCCAGATCAGTCGAATGTGGGTGTTTCAGAAAACCGAACAGCCCCGGTGAACCCAACCCTGGCGATCCTCGCCGGGGATGAGCCGACAACGGGCCCAATTTTCGGGAAATCAAAGCCGCGCCGGAAATCCGTCGAAGCGGGCCGGCAGCGAGTGAGGCCTTGTATGGCCAGATCGCCGAAACGTCAAGCTGCGAACGGCTGTCGCGCACCCCGCCGACTGGCTCCCACCTCCCCTTCAGGTATCCCAAAAGCCGTAATATTCCAATCTCCTACACGGACCGGACTGCCGTCGTCAGCCTTGCGACAGCATGGCCCGAGAGCCTAGTCCGAGACAAATCCAACCGGCACCGTCAGGCTCCGGCTCGCACCGGGCGGCGGCGGCGGAACCGGAGATGCGCGCTGCACCAGCGCGAGCGCCTCCCGGTCGATCTCGGCGAAGCCCGACGACCGCACCAATCTCACCGACCGCACATTGCCGGACTGATCGATCGCAAAGTGCACATAGGCGATCCGGCGCCTCCCCTGGTCAGCGGCCGCCGACACCGAGCGCTTGCTACGCTGCAGATGCGCCATCAGTCGTGACCGCCAATCCGCCGGGGACTGCGAAGCCCCACCGAACGCGGTCTGAGCAGCCGCTATCCGATCCGACTGCCTCGCCTCGAGCTGCGCCTGCCGCATTGCCTGGGAATTGGCCGCAGCCCGCTGCGGGCGTGAGCGCTGCTTCTTCTTCGGCGTCGGCTTTGGCTCCGGGGGAGTCACCGCCCGCGGAGGTTCGGGACGCGGAAGTGGCACCTCCGCAGTCTCCACGACCGGCGGCTTGTCCTCCGTCTTGGTCTGCTCGGCCGGCGCTGTTTCATTCGGCTCGACCGGCGGCTCGGCGAGCTGCGGCGGCGACTCCTGCCGTTGCTCTGCTTGCGGCCGGCTGTCATCGGCCGATTTCTGGTCCGGTGAGATATCGGTTCTCGCCGTGACGATCGCTTCGGGCACCGCCGCCATGTCCACCATGATGGCGGCCGGTGCCGAGTCCTCCGCGGGGACCACCGGATCGGGCAGCAGCATCCAGGCCACGGCGCCGGCATGTGCCCCCATCATCAGCAGCGCCGCCACCGACCAACCGAACATTTCGAGAGCTTTGGTCCGGCGACTGATCGAGCTGTTGAAGTCGGTCACGGCACGGACGCGGGCGCAGGTAGCACGGCCACTTGCTCGAGACCGACCAGCGTAACTTTGAGATAGCCGGCGCCGCACAGCAGATTCACCACCTCCATCAGACTTCCATAATCGACCCTGCTGTCCGCGCTAACGAAGACACGGGTTTTCTTGTCGCCGCCGGCCTTGCGATCGATGATCGCCCGTAGATCCTCGCGGGCGACCGAGCTGTCGTCGATACGTAGCGTGTGGTCACTGTTCAGAGTGACATAGAGTGGCTTGCCGACTCGCGGCGTCGATTTCGCTGTCCACGCCAGCAAACCGAGATCAACATGAGCCGTCGCGAGTGGCGCCGCGACCATGAAGATGATGAGGAGCACTAGAATTACGTCAATGAACGGGGGCACCTTGGTCCTACGATCGTCATCGAACTGGCCGCCGCCATACTCTCTCACGCTGTCTGCCATGTACTTCTCCACTCTTACTCTGCTGCCAACATCGACGAAGATGTCCGGTGCTCGCCCGGGACTTTGCGGAAATCCAAATCGAGGCTGATCAGCCGCTCCACGCCGGCCGCAGCATCGGCCAAGACCTGGCGATAACCGGAGATAGCGCGTGCGAAGACGTTGTAGATGATGACGGCCGGGATCGCGGCGACCAGGCCGAACGCCGTCGCCAGCAGCGCTTCGGCGATGCCCGGCGCCACCACGGCGAGGTTGGTGGTGTGACTCTGCGAGATCCCGATGAAGGCGTTCATGATGCCCCACACCGTGCCGAACAGGCCGACGAAGGGCGACACCGCGCCGACGGTCGCAAGCAATCCGGTGCCGCGCATCAGCCTGCGCCCGGCCTGCGCCTCGATGCGCGCCAGACGAGACACCACGCGCTCCTTCAGGCCAGCTTCGCCGGAATAGGCCAGCACCGGCAACGAGCGATGCAGCTCGTCGCTCGCCGACCGCACCATGAACACGGCAGGGCCGCCTCGTTTGCTGAGGCGATGCACTGCCTCGTCGAGATCGCGCGATCGATCGACGATGAGAAATGCGCGCTTCGCCCTGGCGTTAGCGCACGCCACCTCGACGGCTTTGGCCACACATATCGTCCAGCTCAGAAACGAGGCGAGCAGCAGCGCGATCATCACGGCCTTCACCACCCAATCGGCCGCGATGAACATGCCGATCGGCGACAGATCGTGCGGCAGATCGGAGTGGCGATCCGATTTCGGCATGATCCGCGCCACCGATCCGCCGCCCTCGCCAGCCAGACCTGCAGCGGGCGATGCTGCCGGAGTCTCCGGGGACGTCACGCTCATCGGCGCCGAGCCGGGCTGCTGTGCCGCAGCGTCCGGCGCACACGCGAGCAATGCGCCGATCAGCGCAAGTGACGCCCATATCGATATTAGACGGGCTGCCGTCATCCCTCACCTTCCTTCACGTCGGGATGAAACCTCGTTGGATCGCCATCATCCGCTTCAAGGCTTCCGGCGGATTCCGCGGCGACGACCAACAACTCGTTCACCAGCTTGTGCACGCGCTGATACGCGGCGCGCGCGCCGGCGATCGCGCGCTCTTCCTCCATCGCCGACAGCGGCGCTGCATCGAGGGCCGCAGTGAACGTCTTCCAATGGAGGCCGCGCCCCTCCGGAGCGGCGACGAGATGCCTGGCACCGAACGTCTCCGACAAACCGAGGCTACCGGCCTGCTTCAGCAGAAACGCAGCACCGAGGTTGGAGCCTTCGGCCACATAAAGCCAACCCAGCGCCGTCGAGACGTCGATCGGCTGCTCGCCGATCGAGACGGGCGTCGCGCGCGAATTCTCGGGCGCAACGCCGAGATCACGAAGGTCCAACTCGATCAGTTCGAGCCGCCGTCGTTCCAACAGAGCCGGTAGCAATTCGCCCAGCGCGGCGCTGCGATAGAACGCGTCGACGTCCTGGTGAAAGCGATGCTGGACAAGGAGAAACGACGCATATCGCTCGCGGCTCGAAAACGGCCTCCGCGCCATGATCCCACTGTCCAGCCGTTCGTGCGTCGCCTGCGTCGCGGCCTTCAGCCGCCTCGAGCGACTGAGGACCAGTGCGCTATCCGTTACTGTCATTCAGACTCCTCCAACCTGCAGGATACGGCCACCCCGCCTTGCTTCTCGTGAACCGCACCACTGCAACGTTCATCGCTGCTGCGTCGCTGCGGTTCCTGCCGATGTCAAAACCGATAGTTGACTCCGACGCGGACCATGGGGATATCCACGTTGCTGCTGAGCTTGCGGCCGTTGCTCGTCGCGTAGGTCGCCGGCGTCACGAAATTGCCCGGCAGTACGCCTGCTCTGGCGTCGGCGAAGGTGAAGTCCTCGCCGGCGAACCGGGCTAGCAGATACTCAGCCTTGATCGACCACGCACCGCCCACAGCGAATTCGCCGCCGCCGCCGATCACATATCCAACTCGGATACGAGAACTGTCCTCGGTGAAAGCCGCCACGGTCGTCGTCGGCCACGAGAAGTTTCCGGAATTGACGGCACGGTACTGCGTCCGGGACTCGTCTTGCCTCATGAAAGCAACACCGCCGCTGGCAAACAGCATCAGCCTGTCGTTGACGGCGAAGCCGAGCCGTCCGCGCACGGTAGAGAGCCATTTGATCTCGCTCTGCTGCACGGCTTCGAACTGTCGCATCCTGCCCAGGTTGTTCGCGCAGTTGCAGGCGACGCCTTCGGACGCGAAAGTCACCTGCGACGCACCGATCTCAGTCTTGGCGACATCGGCCTCGATGCCGACGATGAACCGGTTCGCGAACTGATAGTCGTAGCCTGCGTGCAAGCCGAACGAGAGCGCGCCGACCTGCTGATTGGGCGCTTCGTTCGCCGCGTGACCGTCGGCCGACGCGGTCATCGCGGTCATCGTCCCACCGAATTTCGCGGAGTTGTAGGCTGTGTTGACGCCGGCATGGAAACCGCTCCAGTTCGCAACCGCTGCGCTCGGCGCGAACAGGCGCGTCAGAGATCCGGGTGTGACCGTCTCGCTGCCACCGAACTTCCCGCTCATACCGAGGCGGAACGTGCGCCCCGGCCCCGGCTGCTGAACCAGACTGAGCGGGTCGACGTAATACTGATCCGTCAAGTTCTCGACGGTCGCACGCAGCGCAATATCCTTGGTGAGCTTATACTCGGCGAACACATCGACCAGCCAATACGGCTGCCAGATAATCGGCGCGATGATGGCAGCCGCACCATACTGCACCGCCCCGTATCCGATCGAGCGCGGCCCGACATAACTCGCACGACCACCGACCGTCAGATCATCGTCGAGCAGCTTCTGCGATAAAGTGATGTTCGCCGAGTATTTCGGAGGCACCTGATTGGCCGAATAGTCGCCGGACAGAGTCGAATTGGCACAATTGGCCGCAGTCGGACAATATTCGACGTTGAGATAGTAATTCGCTGCGACCTCTGCGGTGAATCCGCCGCTCTGATAGCGGCCAGACCATTCGAGTCCTTCGAAGCGCGCACGATCGATATTGACGACCTGAAGGGCCGAGTAGGTGTAGCCGTAGGTCGGATCCACAAACGACTTGCTCATCCGGGCGACGTAGTTCGACACATTCCAGTTGAAGTAGCCGAACTTCATCATCGCCTTGTCGGCGGGCGCGAACACCCCCTCTCTGAAGAGGTTCACCCCAGCCTCCCAATTGTTGGAACGCTCGGGAAGCAGACCAGCGTTGGGGATCAGACTGTAGCCGGCAACCGATTCGAACAGGGTCGGCATGCGCAGGGCGCTGGAGTAGTTGACGTAGAACTGTGCGTCCTTGATCGGCTCGACCACGATTCCGGCGGACGGACTGTATCCGCCGGTGTCACGCGACGGCTGCGGATTCACCTGTGAGGCGTTGGTGATCGTGCTCCGATCCTGGGACCAGTAATGCGAATACCGGAGACCGCCGTTCAGCGTGAGCCAATCGACCGGCTTGTACGCGACTTTGCCGAAACCGGCGACCTCCTGCCTGGCGCCTTCACGGGACGGGATGCCGGCATTGAGCTCGTTCGTAAACGGCGTCGGCCTGGTCGCTTCCTGGACATATGACGCACCGTAATCGAAATCGAGCGAACCGAAGCGCTCCAATGACAGATGGGACCTGTTGCTGAGGTCGCCGCCGCCCATCGTGGTTTGATTGCCCGGCAGGTAGTTGTACGGGAGACCGAAGTCTTCAGGCTTGACGTTGGTCGCGATGCTCGTCCGGGGCGGCGTCAGCAACGTCAGATTGGTCATCCACATGTTGGCTTTGAGGTCGACGAGACCGTTGTCCTCCGGCTTCCAACGATAGCGGACGGTGCCGGTGTCGACCTTGGTCACGTCCTCCTGGACCTGTTGCACGGCCTGGTTTTGGGCGCTTGAGAACAAAGACGCGATGACGTCGCCAGCCTTGCTGCGATAGCCGTTGTATCCAACCTGTAGACTCTGGCCGTCGTCGGATCGCACGGTGCCCTTGGCGAGATAGGATTCGGTCTCGAGCTGAGTGTTCAGAACCTGCTCGCCAGCGCGATAACTGGTCAGACCGGTGTTTTGGTAGACATGCGCATACGAAATCGGGCTCGGCGGGTAATAGCAGAAGCCGCTCGAATAGCAGAGCGGCTGCGGCCCGGTGTCGAGTACGCCCGCGCCGGGCCCGTTCCTTCCGGCGAAATAGTTGCCCTGCTTCCGGTACGCATAGCCCCACAGCAGATCGTAATTCGCCTCCTTGATCGCCGCGACAGTGCTGAACGAGCCACTGGTCGGAGTGAGCAGTCCGGGGCGGTCGAGGCCGGAAGCCTGCGCCGTCGGCACCGGATAGGGCTGCGGATCGCTGACATAGGGCCGCGGCCAGGTATAACCACCGAGATCGCCCGGCCGCGGGTTGGCGGTGTTGGTGCCGAAGCTGCTCTTGACCAGCACGCCCCATTTTTCACCGGCCTTCACGACATCGTCGGCGCCGACCGTGCGCATCGCCACCGTGCCGGCGATGCCCCGCGACGAGACGTCCGCGCCCTTGGTGATGTCGACGCCGGCCAGAAGATCAGGATCGACGTAGGTCCGGTTCGAGATGCCCTGATAGCCCTGATAGACCGTCAGCCCGTTCTCAGCGCCATCAACCGTGACGGCGACACGGCCCATGCCCTGCATGCCCCGGATATTGACGTCGATCGAACCGCCGCCGTTCCTGGCTTCGCCCGACATCACACCCGGCGTACCGCGGAAGATGTCGGCCGGGCTGCTGCCCCGAAAGCGCTCGATGCTCTCCTGCGTAATCTGGGTCACGGGCGCGGGCGTGCGGTACGGCACCTCGGCCGGAGTTCCGCGACCACCCGAGATGTCGATCGTATCGAGCATCAGAGATCCATCGGATGCCGGCATCTGGTTCATGCTGGCGCTGACCGGACCGACGATCGTGACGGTGCCTCCACGCTTGATCCGATAGGAGAGCCCTGACCCAACCAGAAGCCGGTCGAGCGCAGCAGACGGTGTCAGCGCGCCGCGGACCGCCGGTGCGGACTTTCCCGCCACCAGAGCTTGATCGACGAAGATCTGGAGCCGCGACTGACGGGAGAATGCGATCAGTGCGCTCCCGAGCGGCTGAGCCTGGATGTCGAGCTCGCGAGAACCGGCGCCTGCGCGTGATGGTTGCGGAGCTTGTGCGTAGGATTGTTCGACCGTCGCGGCCGTCGACAAGAACGTCGCCGCCATCAACAGAACGGCCAGTCGCCCGTTAGAGCATACGCACTTTGTATCCAAACTCATCCCGAAGGCCCCCATCGTCGAGCGGCCGCGTGTAGCGACCTGCTGCGATGAAGACGGCGGAGTTGGACAAAGTAGTTACTCGACTACCGCGTCTTTTTGCGATTCTGGGCTTGGAATCATTACAGTCAGAAGGCCGGCGGCACGATAGATCCGCAGCGATAGCGATTGAGCGATGGTGTCGAGCGCCGCGTCCACGTCGTCGGTGTCGAACACCGCCGTGACGTGCCGCTTGCCGAGTGCACCGCCGAACAGCACGATCGGGCCGCGCCGATACCGGCCGAGGTCGGCCAGCACATCATCCAAGGGCACGTCGCGGAAGATCAGTTGATTGTGCCGCCACGCCTGTACGGCATCAAGATCCGCCGCGGTGACACCAGATACGCCGCCGGTGCCGTAGCGAACCTCGTGGCCGGCTTCGACTTTCACCGGCGTCGCCGCTGGCGTTCCGACCTGAACCGTGTTGTGCGCCACGGCGACCGCAACGTCTTTTGCAATCTTGACGTCGAACGCGGTGCCCAGCACACGCACCTCGCCGCCTTCCGCCATAACAATGAATGGCCTTCCGGGATCCTTCGCCACCGTGAAGAATGCCTCTCCAGTCAGCAGCTTGATGCGCCGCTCGGTGTCGCCGAACGAGACATCGATCGCCGTCGAGGTCGCCATCTCGACCTGCGAACCATCCTGCAGCATGACCGTCTTGCGCTCGCCGACGCCGGTTCGATGGTCCGCGAACAGGCCAACCGGCAGCAACTGCCAACCGAAACCGGCCATCGCCAGCAGCAGCACGGCAGTCACCGCGATGCGCTTCGGCAGGTTCGATCGCTGCCGCCGAGGGCTGCGCGGCGCCGGACGCAGTCCGACGGCATCGAGGCCGCTCCACATCCGCTCGACCGAGCGCCAGGCAGCCTCGTGGGCCGGATCAACCGCCAGCCACGTTGCAAAGTCAGCACGGTCCTCCTCGGTGGCCTCGTCATCGCGAAGGACGACGAACCATTGAACCGCCTGCTCGTCTATGGACGATGGTCCGTCCAATCTGTCCATGCGGCCTCGTGTGACACGATCGTACATTGCGGAACAGCACCGTCATGCGGTGGGAGACGTCGCCGATGCGGGACGTAGCTAGGCACGGAAAACGTTCATGTGAAGCAAATACAGCGAAACCGCATCCGTCAGGGGGATGGCATCACCGGACCGACGAGCCGTCCGCACCGCCCCCCTCTGCCGAGAAGCTTGCCTTGAGGCAAAGCATCGCTCTCAACATGTGCGCCATCACGGTATTTTTCGAGATTCCGAGCCGGTCGGCGATGTCGGCGTAGCTCATTCCTTCGAACTTGTGGAGAATCAACACTTCGCGGGGGCGCGGCGGCAATGCGGCCAGTGCAGCGTGCAACGCTCGGAATTCCTGGTGGGAAATCAGCACCGCATCGGGCAGCGGCGACGGGTCGGCGATCGCTTCGTCGAGTTCGACCGCCGTTGCCAATATATTGCGGCGACGCCGGCGGGCCTCGTCGATCGCCAGATTGTCGGTGGTTCGAAACAGATAGCTGCGGAGGTCACGGACCTCTTCGCGCGGCGCACGCAACAGGCGTAGGAAAGCCTCCTGCACGATGTCGGCGGCAGCGCTCGCAGACAGTCCGCGGGCAATCAGAAACCGCTGAAGCCGCCGATGCTCATCGGCATAGAGATGCGCCAGACTCTCGGTCAAATCGGTCATCGAATGAACGCCACTCAACCTTTCGCCCCCCCGAGCGAACGCCATCTCCACCAATCCGGTTATCAGCCGCCCGATTTCGCCGCAAACCCAGCGAATTAGATTGGCTCTAGCCGAGCGTGTGAGAATTCCACCGCATGACATGCAGCGCGGCAAGGCCACGGCGGCGCGATGGCGCCGCCCCAAGGCTCCGCCGGTCAGCCGGCGCGCCGGACGCCGCGATCGTCCGATCTGCGACGCAGCCGGCCGGAACGGCCGGTCCCGATTCGGGCGCAAATCCGGCTGGACGGCAGACCGTGAGCCGCCCTCAAGTCGCCTGATGCCAGAATATTGGATACAGATTGAGCAGTTTAGCTGGCAGGAGTGGCAGGGCTCGAACCTGCGACCCCCGGTTTTGGAGACCGGTGCTCTACCAATTGAGCTACACTCCTACGTCGGCGTCGCCGCCGAACGGGCCGTTTGAAGCACAGGCGGTGCCCTGCTGGCAAGTGGGATACGCGGTTAGGCTTTGGTCTATTCGACAGGTTCCACAGGCACGGCGTCCGGACCGGTTCCGGACTTGCGATGCGATCGGGGCGCGAGCGCGCAATCCCGGTTGGCACCCGTCCCCGGCGCATTCTCGAACACACAGCGCCTCGGCGGCACGCCACACACCCGGTCGAGCTCGCGGAAGCCGACGCAGTGACCATCCGGCGCCCGATAGCCGGTGCCGCCTTTGCAGCCGCAGCCTTTGCACGGCGGCCGGTCCGGACAGGCCGCCTCGCCTGCCGCCGGCCACGCCCAAACGAAAAGAATAGCCGCGCATACGGCAAAGCGTACGCGCGGCTTCCTTAAGCTCATCACGTCGATCGAGTTGTTACTCGATGATCGCGGCGACGACGCCGGCGCCCACCGTGCGGCCGCCTTCGCGGATGGCGAAGCGCAGCTTTTCTTCCATCGCGATCGGCACGATCAGGTGCACTTCCATCGCGATGTTGTCGCCCGGCATCACCATCTCGGTGCCTTCCGGCAGGTGCACAACACCGGTCACGTCGGTGGTGCGGAAGTAGAACTGCGGACGGTAGTTGGTGAAGAACGGGGTGTGGCGGCCGCCCTCTTCCTTGGTCAGGATGTAGGCTTCGGCCTTAAACTTGGTGTGCGGCTTCACCGAACCCGGCTTGCACAGCACCTGGCCACGCTCGACGTCCTCACGCTTGGTGCCGCGCAGCAGCGCGCCGATGTTGTCGCCCGCCTGGCCCTGATCGAGCAGCTTGCGGAACATTTCGACGCCGGTGCAGGTGGTCTTCTGCGTGTCGCGGATGCCGACGATCTCGATTTCGTCGCCGACCTTCAGAATGCCGCGCTCGACACGGCCGGTCACCACGGTGCCGCGGCCCGAGATCGAGAACACGTCTTCCACCGGCATCAGGAACGGCTGGTCGATCGGACGCTCCGGCTGCGGGATGTAGGCGTCGACCTGGCGCATCAGCTCCAGGATCGCGTCGTGACCGAGCTTGGCGTCCGAGTTCTCCAGCGCCGCCAGCGCCGAACCCTTGACGATCGGAATGTCGTCGCCCGGGAAGTCGTACTTCGACAGCAGCTCGCGCACTTCCATCTCGACCAGCTCGAGCAGTTCCGGATCGTCGACCATGTCGCACTTGTTCAGGAACACCACCAGCGCCGGCACGCCGACCTGACGGGCCAGCAGGATGTGCTCGCGGGTCTGCGGCATCGGGCCGTCGGCCGCCGACACCACCAGGATCGCACCGTCCATCTGCGCCGCACCGGTGATCATGTTCTTCACGTAGTCGGCGTGGCCGGGGCAGTCGACGTGCGCGTAGTGACGGTTCTGCGTCTCGTACTCGACGTGCGCGGTCGAAATCGTGATGCCGCGCGCCTTCTCTTCCGGCGCCTTGTCGATCTGGTCATAGGCCGTGAACGTCGCACCGCCCGTCTCCGCCAGAACCTTGGTGATCGCCGCCGTCAGCGACGTCTTGCCGTGGTCGACGTGACCGATCGTCCCGATGTTGCAATGCGGCTTCGTACGTTCAAACTTTGCTTTGGCCATCGTTCTCCATCCTTGTCGGCGCCAGCCTGGAAGGCGGCGAAACCGCGGCTGGTTACTGCGGAAAAGCACCCTGTTCAAGCCGGATTTTATGGGTCAATCTGGCGCGGAACGCCCCCGCAGGCCCGGATGACACCCATGTGAACACCGGTGCCGGATCACAACAAAAACAGCAATCGGGAAACGCCATGACAGCGACCGCCGCCGCACCCTCCGCCCTCCCCCCGCAGACCCCGGCTTTGCCGGAAGCCAAGCCCGAGACCCTGGGGCTGTCGCCGCGCCGGCTGCAGGTGATGTCGGACGCCTTCAAGCGCGAGATCGACAAGGGCACCATCCCCGGCGTCACTGTGCTGGTGTCGCGCAAGGGCAAGATCGGCTGGTTCGAGGCGCTGGGGCGGCAGGCACCCGGTTCAGACGCGCCGATGCGCCGCGACAGCATCTTCCGGATCTTCTCGATGACCAAGCCAATCGTCTCGGTCGGCATCATGCAGCTGGTCGAGGACGGCCAGATGCTGCTCGACGATCCGCTCTCGAAATACATTCCCGAATTTGAGAATACCAACGTCGGCGTCGTGCACGGCGGCGAGCTCGAACTGGTGCCGCCGCAACGCCCGATCACCATCCAGGATCTGCTGCGCCACACCTCGGGTATCACCTACGACCACACCGGCGACGGTCCGATCCACAAGATGTACCGCGCCTCGCGAATCCGCAGCCGCAAGATCACCAACGAAGAGCACGCCACTTTGGTCGCCTCGATGCCGCTGGTGTGTCAGCCCGGCGCGGCGTGGAATTACAGCCGCTCGACCGACATTCTCGGCCGGGTGATCGAAGTGGTCGCCGGCAAGACCCTCGGCACGTTCCTGACCGAACGCATCCTGGCGCCGCTGCAGATGAGCGAGACCGGCTTCCACACCGCGGCCGACAACAAGGGCCGCCTCGCCGAGGCGTTCCCGGCCGATCCGTGGACCGGCGATCCGGTGGCGCTGTTCAATATGCTGGAAAAGCCGGCGATGGAATCCGGCGGCGGCGGCCTGGTCTCGACCACGATGGACTATGCGCGTTTCTGCCAGATGCTGCTCGGCGGCGGCACGCTGGATGGGGCGCGCATCATCGGCCGCAAGACGCTGGAGCTGATGGCGAGCAATCACCTTGAGCCGCACATCCCGCCGGACAACTACATCCTGCCGCCGGGCAACGGCTTCGGCCTCGGTTTCGCGGTCCGCACCCAGCCGGGAATCTCGCCCTTCCCCGGCTCGGTCGGCCAGTTCTACTGGAGCGGCATCGCCGGCACGTTCTTCTGGATCGACCCGGCCGAGCAGCTATTCGCGGTATTCATGTCGCAGGGACCGGGGCAGCGCGAATACTTCCGCACCCTGGTGCGCGACCTCGTGTACGCGGCGGTGGAGTAGTCGCCGTTCTCTCCGAGTCATTCCGGGGCGCGAGCGCAGCTCGCGAACCCGGAATCTCTTCTTTGCTTATAACTTCGGGACTCCGGGTTCGCGCTTCGCGCGCCCCGGAATGACCCGAGAGGTCAACTAATCGTCGCGCCGCCGTCGATGACGATGGTCTGACCGGTGGTGAAGGTGCCCGCCTTGGAGGCAAGGAAGATCGCGGCGCCGGCGATCTCGTCGGGCTCGCCGATCCGCTGCAGCGGCGAACGCGCGGTCGAGGCCTTCAGCGTCTCCGGGTTCTCCCACAGCGCCCGGGCGAAGTCGGTCTTGATCAAGCCCGGCGCGATGCAATTGACGCGAATGTTGTGCTCGCCGTACTCGCAGGCCAAATTGCGCGCAAGCTGCATGTCGGCGGCCTTGGAGATGCAGTAGGCGCCGATTACGGTCGAGCCCTTCAGGCCGCCGATCGAGGACACGATGGTGATCGAACCGTCCTTGCGCGCGATCATCTGCGGCACGACTTCGTTGATCAGCCAGTGGTTGGCGACGATGTTGTTGTCGAGGATCTTGCGGAACTGATCGTCGTTGATGCCGGCCTGCGGGCCATAATACGGGTTCGACGCGGCGTTGCAGACCAGGGCGTCGATCTTGCCGAAGGTCTGCGTCGCTTCCTGCGCCAGGCGCTTCAGATCGTCCTTGCTCGAGATGTTGGCGGCGAGCGCCAGCGCGGTCCCAGCTCCATAGGTGTCGTTGATCGACTTGGCAACCGCATCGCAGGCGTCCTGCTTGCGCGACGAGATAACCACTTTGGCGCCGTGCTCGGCCATCCGCTCGGCGATCGCCTTGCCGATGCCGCGCGACGAACCGGTGATGACGGCGACTTTACCGCTGAGGTCGAACAAGTTCATGTTTCTCTCCCGTTTTGATTATTGTGAGTGACGACTTATCCGTCATTGCGATCACCCGGATCGGCGCTTCGCGCCGTCCGAGCACAGGCTCCGCGAAGCCATCCAGATCCGTGCACTACGCTGGATTGCTTCGTCGCTTCGCTCCTCGCAATGACGGAAAAGCTTCGTTCGCAATGATGTCACCTAAGCCAGCTTGCTCGGCGTCGCCAATTCCGGGCCGGCCGGCTGATGCATCGCGGCGTGCGATGGGTCGGCGATCCACGGCTGCTGATTGACCATCGGAATCCGCCAGCCCTCGTGACCGTTGGAGGCCATATGGTCGAGCCGGGTGATCGAGCAATTGTCGATCGTGAAGGCGAGCCCCCGCTCCGGCTGATCGCGCAGCGCGACGCCAATCGCGGCCTTGATGGTACCGCCGTGCGCGACCGCAACGATGTCTTCGCCCGGATGCGCGGCGGTGATCCGCGCGATCGCGCGCCTGGTGCGCTCGTACAGATCCATGAAGCTCTCGCCGTTCGGCGCGCGCTCGTCGATCGGCGCGAACCAGAAGGTGTCGAGATTGACCGGCAGCTTGGCGAAGAACGCGGCACGGTTGGTGCCCTGCCAGTCGCCGAGATGCTGCTCGTTGAGATCGGCGTCCTGCGTGATGGTATCGGGTCGCGGGAAACCGGCGGCGAAAATCGCTTCCGCGGTCATGTGGGTGCGCTTCAGCTTGCTTGCGTACCACACCGCGTTCTGCGGCAGCACCCGGCTGACAGCATCGAACACCACACGATCGCTGCAATCGCAGTCGATGTCGATCTGGCCGTAGATGTTGCCGCCGTCGCTGCGCACCGGCGCATGCCGCACCCACCACCACCGCGTCGCGGTGACGCCGACCGGCACCGAATGTTGGGCGACGAACGGTTTGTCGTTGGAAGACGGCGGCACGTTCGTCATGCGAGAAAATCCTTTCAATCCGGTCACAAGTCGCTGTACGTCAGACCTCGCATCGCCTCAAGTCACTTGTGTGTCGAACGCGCGATGTCGATCGAACGATCGTCGTTCCAATTCCGTCAAACGGCAAACGCCGAAGCGATCAGCAGGGAGCAACGCATGGGCCGCCTCGAAGGCAAATCCATCATCATCACCGGCGCCGGTAGCGGCATCGGCCGCGCGGCATCGCTGCTGTTCACCAAGGAAGGCGCGCAACTGATTGCGGTCGATCGCACCGAAGGCGTGCAGGAGACGGTCGAGCAAGTGCGCAAGGCGGGCGGCACCGCCGAAGCGGTGATGGCCGATGCAGGCTCCGAGGACGACGTGAAGGGGTTCGTCGCCAAGGCGATCGCCGCTTACGGCAAGCTCGACGGCATCTGGGCCAATGCCGGTATCAGCGGCGGCTTGGTGCCGCTGCCCGAACAGACACCGGAGCATTGGCAGGAGATCCTGCGCGTCAACCTGATCGGTCCGTTCCTGGCGATCAAACACACCATGCCGCATCTGATCAAACAGGGGCACGGCGCGATCCTGTGCACCGCTTCGGTCGCGGGCCTGAAGAGCGGCGCGTCGGGGCATCCCTACGCAGCATCGAAAGCCGGCGTGATCAGCCTAGTGCAGACCACCGCCTACTCGCTGTCCGGCACCGGCGTGCGCATCAACGCGGTGTGCCCCGGCCTGATCGAGACCGGCATGACCAAGCCGGTGTTCGACGGCGCGCGCGCCCGCGGCACCGATCACAAGATCGGCCAGCTCAACCCGCTGAAGCGCGCCGGCCAGCCGCACGAACTCGCTACCATGGGGCTATTCCTGCTCAGCGACGAAGCGTCCTACGTCAACGGCCAGGCGTTCCCAGTCGACGGCGGCCTGACCGCGTCGATGCCGTATGCGGGCAAGCCGATCTGAGACGGGTTGATTAGCGGCGCAGACCGCTCCACACACGACCGTCATCCCCGCGCATGCGGGGATCCAGTATTCCAGGGCGTTCGTGATAACAATGACGCACTGGGATACTGGGTCGCCCGGACGAGCCGGGCGATGACGACCTTTTTGAAATCAAGATCGAAGTTTCGTCATTCCGGGGCGCGCGTGAAATGCGCGAGCCTGGAATCTCTTCTTGGCTGTCACTCGTTCTTATCAGCTCGGGATTCCGGGTCTGCACACCTTCGGCGTGCATCCTGGAATGACTTTGGTGAGAGCAACAAAAAGGCGCGATCCTTGCGGACCGCGCCTTTTTCAATCTCGAAACCCGCTTACTTCGCGCCGGCCTTCTGGGCGTATTCCCACGCCAGCTGCGCCATCGGCACGGTGCGAGCGGCAGACTCCTTGGCCTTGTCGGAGGCCGCGGTGCCGTCGCGGACGCGGCCGGCGATGCCCGCCAGAATGCCGGCGAGGCGGAAGGTGTTATAGGCCAGATACCAATTGAGGTTCGGCACGCCGGCGATGCCCGCGGCCTTGCAATAGATGTCGGCGGCCTGCTCCAGCGTCGGCAGATTCAGCGCCTTCAGATCGGCCTCGGCGAGGCCCGGCATTGCCCACTGCATCAACAGATAGGTGAAGTCGGCCATCGGATCGCCGAGCGTTGACAGCTCCCAGTCGAGCACCGCCTGCACCCGCGGCTCGGTGGCGTGGAAGATCATGTTGTCGAGCCGGTAGTCGCCGTGCACCACCGACACCCGCTCCTGCACCGGAACCGTGCTCGGCAGCCATTCCATCAGCCGCTCCATCTCCGGTATGGGCTCGGCCACCGACGCCTTGTACTGCTTGCTCCAGCGGTCGACTTGGCGGGCGAAGTAATTGCCCGGCTTGCCGAAGTCGCCGAGACCGATCTTCTCCGGCTCGTAGCTGTGGAGCTGCGCCAGCGTCTCGATCTTGGCCTTGAAGATCGCCCAGCGCGACTCCGGCGTCTGGGTCGGCAGGGTCGGATCCCAGAACACCCGGCCCTCTTCCATCGACATGACGTAGAACGACACGCCGATCACGGAATCGTCGGTGCACAGCGCATAGGCCTTGGCGACCGGGAAACCCTGCTTGCCGAGCGCGGCGATGACGCGGAATTCACGATCAACCGCGTGCGCCGACGGCAGCAGCTTGCCGAACGGCTTGCGCCGCATCACGTAGGAACGGTTCGGGGTAATGAGCTTATAGGTCGGGTTGGACTGCCCGCCCCTGAACTGCTGAACCTCGAGCGGGCCCTGATAGCCCTCGACATTCGCCTGCATCCATTCGGCGAGGCGGGCCTCGTCGACCCGATGCCGCTCCTCGACCGGCTTGGTGCCGGTGTAATCGTCGTCGTTTCGCTTCCCGACCAAGTGACGCTCCTTGTTCTTGTTCGCGCGTTACGCGCCGCGCGTTCCGACAATCCCAAAATAGTCATACCCGGGCTTGACCCGGGTATCCATCTTTTCAAGAGATGGATCGCCGGATCAAGTCCGGCGATGACCTTTTTATGCGGCCTACGTGTCAGTGCGCCGCGTTGGCGTACTTCTTCATCTCCAGGCGGGCGATGGCGCGGTTGTGCACCTCGTCCGGACCGTCCGCGAGCCGCAGCGTGCGGATGTTGGCGTAATCCTTGGCCAGACCCGCGTCGTCGGACACGCCGGCGCCGCCGAATGCCTGGATCGCTTCGTCGATGATGCGCTGCGCCATGCGCGGCGCCGCCACCTTGATCATCGCGATCTCGAGCTGCGCGGTCTTGTTGCCGACCTTATCCATCATGTCGGCGGCCTTGAGACACAGCAGACGGTTCATCTCGATGTCGATGCGGGCTTCGGCGATCCGCTGCTCCCACACCGAGAATTCGATGATCCGCTTGCCGAACGCGACGCGCGACTGCAGGCGCTTGACCATCTTCTCCAGCGCTTCTTCGGCCTTGCCGATGGTGCGCATGCAGTGATGGATGCGGCCGGGGCCGAGGCGGCCCTGGGCGATCTCGAAGCCGCGGCCTTCGCCGAGCAGGAGATTCGACGCCGGAACGCGGACGTTCTCCAGCTTGACCATGCCGTGACCATGCGGCGCGTCATCGAAGCCGAAAACCGGCAGCATCTTCTCGATGGTGATGCCGGGGGTGTCGAGCGGCACCAGGATCTGCGACTGCTGCTGATGGCGCGCGGCGTTCGGATCGGTCTTGCCCATCACGATCGCGATCTTGCAGCGCGGATCGCCGACGCCCGACGACCACCACTTGCGGCCGTTGATGACGTAGTGATCGCCGTCCTTTTCGATCCGGGTCTCGATGTTGGTCGCGTCCGACGACGCCACCGCCGGCTCGGTCATCAGGAACGCCGAACGGATCTCGCCGGCCATCAGCGGCCGCAGCCACTTCTGCTTCTGCTCCTTGGTGCCGTAACGGAACAGCACTTCCATGTTGCCGGTGTCCGGCGCCGAGCAGTTGAACACTTCGGAGGCCCAGGAGATGTGGCCCATCTGCTCCGACAGCAGCGCGTATTCGAGGTTGGAGAGACCCGCACCGTGGAATTCATCGTCGTCGTGCGAGGACGGCGGCAGGAACAGGTTCCAAAGACCTTCGGCCTTCGCCTTGGCCTTCAGCTCCTCGAGAACCGGGATCACCTTCCAGCGCTCGCCCTCGGCGTCCTGCTGCTTGTAGATCGGCACCGCGGGGCGGACGTGGTCGTTCATGAACTTGGTGACGCGGTCCAGCCATTCACGCTGGCGATCGGACATCGTGAAATCCATCAGGCGATCCTCACTGTTTTCCCAGACTGTTGTGACCGACGGGGTGGCGGCACTGTCGTCCTGCCGCACCGCGCCCGCAAGTCGGATTTCCGCCCCGCGCCTCCCGAAAGGCCGGAGGCCACGAACCGCGAAAACGAAGCTGCCGGCGCCTCGGCGCCCGACGGCGCATTGACTTCCGGCTATGAAACGATAGTTTCATACAGCTGTTTGAATTGCAAGAACGATGATTTCCCGCGGAGCGGCATGTCCACCGACACCACACGCAGTGCCATCCTGACCGCCGCCGAACGGCTGTATGCCGAACGCGGCTTCGGCGACGTGACGTTGCGCGACATCGTCGCCGCAGCGGGCGTCAACCTCGCCGCAGTGAACTATCACTTCGGCTCCAAGGACGAGCTGATCGCCGAGCTGTTCGTGACGCGGTCGATCGTCACCAACCGCGAGCGGCTCAACGAGCTGAAGGCCGCGGAAGCTGCCGGCGGCGGCCGCGCACCGATCGAAGCGGTGCTACGCGCGCTGGTCGGCCCGACCTTGCGCGGCTGCCTCGGCCCGGACAGCCAGCGCTCGGATGCCGCGCGCTTCATGATCCGCGCCGCGATTGAAACCATCCCGCCGATCCGCAAGATCAAGAATCGCGAGATCGATCACTTGCGCAAATTCGCCGCGGCGATGCGGCGCTCGCTGCCCGGCAAGCCGGACGCGGAGATCTATTGGGGCCTGCACTTCGCGCTGGCGATGGCGCAGCAGACCGTGCGCGACAGCGAGCGCCTGCTGCGGCTGTCGGAAGGCATCTGCGATCTCGACGATGTCGACGGCGTCATCGACCGCGTCGTGGCGGTCGCGTCGCTGGCGCTGAAGATGGGCACCGTCGGCACCAGCGAGGTTGCAGTGTCACGGCGGCGCTGAGCCGATCGGCGCAGCAACCGCCGGATGCATCACCGCGCGATCAGCTCGACGATGCGATACAGCACCAGCCCGGCCGCCAGAACCAGATAGCCGCGCAGCACCAGCAGCCAGGTGCGGCTGACCGCGCTGAGGCGCGCGGGCGGCAGCGTGGCGAGCGGCGGCATCCGCCACTCTTCCGGCGCGACGACCGATCGCGCGGAGGGCTCGGCGCGGACGCCCTGCCCGCGGCGTGCGATCAGCGCCACGGCACCGGACAGCAGCAGCGCGCCGACCACGCCTCCGCCCAGGATGCCGAGGATCGTCGTCTCGCCGACGCCGGGAAACAGCACCGACACTGTGAGGATCACCGACAGCAGCACCAGCACCGCGACGATTGCACCGGTGAACAGGTTGCCGGCGCGGCCGTTGACCCACGGCCCGAGCACGGCCTTGTCGTTACACAGCAGCAGCAAGAACACCGTCGCGCTCGGCAGCAGCACGCCGGCAAGCGTCTGCACCGCATTGGTGAGCAGGCCGAGCGGCATTCCCGGCGTCACGACCAGCGCCGCCGCGAACGCGATCAGCCCGGCATAGACCGCATAGAATCCCTTCGCCTCACTCGGCTTGCGGTGCAGCGAATGCGCGACCGCGAACACGTCGCCGATCGCGTAGGCGGTCGCCAGCGACACTGCGGCGGCGCCGATGATGCTGGCGTCGAGCAGCGCCAGCGCGAACAGGATCGCCGGCAGCCGACCGGCGGCCTGCTCCAGCCCATGCGCAGTGCCGAGCGCATCGGTGTAGGCGCCGAATTCCGGCCGACCCGCAAACGCCGCCGCCGAAAACCCGATCATCGCCACCGCACCGATGATCACCAGCGCGATGCCGACACACAGATCCCAGCGCTCATAGCGGATGAAGCGCGGCGTGATTCGCTTGTCGATCAAATAGCTCTGCTGGAAGAACAATTGCCACGGCGCGATCGTGGTGCCGACGATGGCGATGATCAGCAGCATCACCTCGCCGAGCGGCGCGCCGGCCGGCATCTTCGGCACGAAGAAATCATGCGCCAGTTGCGGCAGCGGCGGATGCACCATCACGGCAACCGGGATCAGCAGCAGGCTGCCGGCGACCAGCACCAGCGCGAACCGTTCGAACCTTCGGAAATCGCCAGTCGAGACCGCGAAGGTGATGATCACCGCGGCCGCGATCACGCCCCAGAATTGCGACAGGCCGAGATACTGCAGCGCCAGGCTGATGCCGATGAATTCGGTGACCAGCGTCAGCGCGTTGAGCAGGAACAGGTCGGCGACGCTGAACGCGCCCCAGAACTTGCCGAACCGCGCGAAGATCAGCCGCGCGTGGCCGACGCCGGTGACCGCGCCCAGCCGCACCACCATCTCCTGATTGACGTACAGCACCGGGATCAGCAGCAGCAGCGTCCACAGCAGCGTGGTGCCGTAGTTCTGGCCGGCCTGGGTGTAGGTGCCGAATGCGCCGGCGTCATTGTCGCCGACCATCACGATCAGGCCGGGCCCGGCGATCGCCAGCAGCGTTTGCAGCCGGGCCTTGAACGTTCGCCGCGGCGCGCGATCGTCGGCCGCGATGGTGCCGAGCGCGCCGCGGATCTCGCCGAGATGGGCGCTGTCCAGCACCGCGCTCGGTGGAACGGCGGCGCAGGCCGACGTCGCCTGCAAGGGGATGTGCTTGGTCATTTGACTCTCCTGGTCCGGCTTGCGCTCAGGGCCGGACGCGGAGAGCGGCGCTAAGCGCTCTCGCCTGCCCGGCGCCGATGCGGCGCGGCCACGTCTGATGCTGATTTCGAGATCGGCAGGCCCGCCGCACGCACGCGGGCGGCGGCGGGCAATCTGGGTTGATGGTCCATCGTGATGGCTCCTGCCCGGCGCGCAGCCGGGCGTTGGATTTACGCCGCGCGCGAGGGCGGCTGGTACACGCGGTCACCGGTGTCACCGCCTTCGGCGCCCGCCGCATCGTCCGACGGCACCACCGTCCAGCCGGCCATCAGCGTGCCGGCCGAGCTGATATGCCAACGCAGCGCCAGCGCCGGACGCTGCGTCCGGTGCGACGTGCTGCGGACGTTGTCGTTGGCGTGGACGCGGCGGCTCTCGGCCGAGCGCGCGGCGCGGCCGGTCCATGCCGGCCACCAAGCGGTTTTGAAGTTGATCGACATCACTCACCTCCACGGCCGCAGAACGCGGCGGGACGGTGAGATCAGGCGGCTAGCAGCGCACCTTGCTCACGCGGCCCGACACGGTCGCGGTCCGATGTGTTGCGGTCGCATTCGCCCGGCCTATCGCGGGGAGAAAGCGGCCAAAGCTGCTAGGGCCCATGTGCTCTTCGTTGGATGAGAAGGAAGGCTCGCGCGCAAAGGCTCGACCCGGCCGGACCCGTACGCCCGCACCTGTGATCGAGTCAACACTGTTTGTGGTCGGTCACGCCGCCGTGTGCAGGCCGGCGGGGCCCGCTGCCCCGGCCGGCCCAGTTAACTTGGCGCCTCAGATCGCCAGATAGCGATGGCGCAGTTCTTCGCTGTCGAGGACGTGCTTGGCGCTGCCGTCGAACGCCACTTCGCCGGTGTCGAGAATGACGGCGCGGTCGGACAATTCCAGCGCCGCCACGGCGTTCTGCTCGACGATGATGGTGGTGATGCCGGCGGAGCGGACTTCGCGGAGCGCCTTGGCGATGTCGTGGCGGACTACCGGTGCCAGGCCTTCGTACGGCTCGTCAAGCAGCAGCAGCTTGAGATCACGGGCCAGCGCGCGGGCGATCGCCAGCATCTGCTGCTCGCCGCCGGACATCGTCACGCCTTCCTGCTTGCGCCGCTCGGCAAGCCGCGGGAACAGCTCGTAGATCCGCTCGAACGACCAGCCGACACTGCCGGAGATCACCGCGAGCTCCAGGTTCTGCTCCACCGTCATGCCCGGGATGATGCGGCGATCTTCCTGCACCAGCTGGATGCCGGCCTGAGCGGCGACGTAGTTCGGCTTGCCGTGCAGCTTGACGCCGTCGAGGATCACCTCGCCCGAGACAAGCTCCGGCGTCGAGGCGCGCGCGATCGAGCGCAGCGTCGAGGTCTTGCCGGCACCGTTGCGGCCGAGCAGCGCCAGGATCTCGCCCTTGTTCAGCGAGAACGAGACGTTCTGCACGATGTAGCTGTCGCCGTAATAAGCGTTGAGATTGCGGCAGCAGAAATACGGCGTCTCGCCCGGATGGGCAGCGTGCGGCCGTTCGGCGGTCATCGTCGTCATACTTGCTCCTCGCCGAGATAGGCTTCGATCACTTTCGGGTTGCCCTTGATCTCGTCGGGCACGCCCTGCGCGATGACGCGGCCGCCGGCCAGCACGGTGATGCGATCGGCGAGCGAGAACACCACGTGCATGTCGTGCTCGATGATCACGATGGTCATGCCCGACTGCTTGATCTGCCGCAGGATCTCGATGGTGGCGTTGGTATCGGCGCGGGCCATGCCGGCGGTCGGCTCGTCCAGCAGCAAGAGCTTCGGCTTCTGCACCAGGCCCATCACCAGTTCGAGCCGACGCTTGTCGCCGCGCGAGAGCGCGCCAGCCAGATGATACAGATGCCCGCCGAGCCCGCGCTCGCGCAGTGCCTGCACGGCACGCTGGCCAATGTCGCCCTGCTCGTCGAACCGCGACACCAGCTTGAGCCGGAACGCGCCGTCCTGATGCGACAGCATCGCCATCATGACATTTTCCAGCACGGTCAGATCGCCGAAGATCTCCGGCGTCTGGAACACGCGCGCCACGCCGAGCTGGTTGATCTCGTAGGGCTTCAGCCCGGTGAGCTCGGTGCCGTGGAACATCACCTTGCCTTGCGTCGGCGGCAGCACGCCGACGCAGACGTTGAGCAGCGTCGACTTGCCGGCGCCGTTGGGACCGATGATCGCGTGGGTCTCGCCCTCGCGAATGTCGAGATGCACGTCGGCCAGCGCGTGCAGACCCGCGAACGTCTTGTGGACGTGATCGATGTGCAGAACGATGTCGCTGTTGACGTTCATGGCGCGGTGGCTCTCGCTTTCTTCTCGGCGGCCTTCTTCTCGATCTCGGCGGTGCGGTCGTGCGCCGGCATCTCCTCGATCACCATTTCGCCGAGACCGTCACGCTGCGGCGAGTCGCCGAGCGATTTGACCTTCGGGGTGTGCTTGAGGCCGATCAACCGGTTGATGCCTTCCATCACGCCACCGGGCAGGAAGATCACCACCGCCATGAACAGCAGGCCGAGGGTGAGCTGCCAGCCTTCGCCGACGAACAGGCCCAGCGTCTTGACCACCGGCTCGCGCAGCCCGTCGGGCACGAAGGTGAACATCGCCTTGAGCTGGGCCTCGTTGTAGGCCGAGAAGATGTTCTCGAAGTACTTGATGATGCCGGTGCCGAGCACCGGGCCGAGCAGCGTGCCAGCGCCGCCGAGGATGGTCATCAGCACCACCTCGCCCGACGCGGTCCACTGCATGCGCTCGGCGCCCGCCAAAGGATCAGTGGCAGCCAGCAACGCACCGGCGAGACCGGCGAACATGCCTGAGATCACGAAGGCGGACAGAAGATACGGCCGGGTCGAGTAGCCGGTGTAGCCCATCCGGTTCTGGTTGGACTTGATGGCACGCAGCGTCATGCCGAACGGCGAGCGGAAGATCGCGATCGACAGGCCGAACGCCGCCACCAGCACCGCGCCGCAAATGTAGAACCCGGTCCAGCCGGTGATCTGCATCCCGAACAGCGACGGCGTCGGCGAGACGTAGCCGATCGCGGCGTCGAGATAGCGCGGATCCTGGCGCAGCACGCGCAGGCCGGTCTCGCCGTTGGTGATCGGCGTCAGCACCGAATACGCCATGTTGTAGCACATCTGCGCGAACGCCAGCGTCAGGATCGAGAAGTAGATGCCGGAGCGGCGCAAGCTGACGAAGCCGATCGCCAGTGCCAGCAAGCCGGCCAGCACCACCGACATCGCCACCGCGGGCAACAGATCCATCGACAGCAGCTTGAACGACCACACCGCGGCGTAGGAGCCGACGCCGAGGAACGCGGCATGGCCGAACGACAGGTAGCCGGTGAGACCGAACAGGATGTTGAAGCCGATCGCGAAGATGCCGTAGATCGCGAACTTCTGCAGCAGATCCGGATAGCCGGCACCGATCGGGGTGAAGATGATCGGCCCCAGCGCCACCACGATGGCGAAGCCGATCAGTAGCGCGATATCGGCGAGTTTGGAGGTGTGCTTCATCGGATCAGCTCTCCATCACGCCCTTGCGTCCCAGCAAACCGCGCGGACGCACCAACAACACCACCACGGCGACCAGATAGATGATGATCTGATCGATGCCCGGCAGCAGGCCTTTGATCTCGTTCATCGAAGCGAACGACTGCAGGATGCCGAGCAGGAAGCCGGCCAGCACCGCGCCCGGCAGCGAGCCCATGCCGCCGACCACAACGACGACAAACGACAGCACCAGGAAGTCCATGCCCATGTGGTAATCGGGCGGCACGATCGGCGTGTACATCACGCCGGCCAGGCCCGCGACGATCGCCGCGAGGCCGAACACGATGGTGAAGCGCCGCTCGATATTGATGCCGAGCAGGCCGACCGTTTCCCGGTCCTGCATGCCGGCGCGCACCACCATGCCGAAGGTGGTGAGCTGGAGGAACGCAAATACCGAGCCGATCACCACCAGCGAGAAGCATAGATAGACGATGCGCCAGTATGGATAAACGATCGCCTCGGTGATCTGCAGCGAGCCGGAGAACAACGCTGGCGCCGACTGCGCGATCGGGTTGGCGCCGAAGAAGTGCTTGACGATCTCCTGCAGCACGATGGCGAGGCCGAAAGTGACCAGGATCTGGTCGGCATGCGGGCGCTTGTAGAAGAACCGGATCAGGCCGCGCTCGATCAGGATGCCGATCAGCAGCATCACCGGAATGGCGAGCAGGATCGAGACCGGCACCGAGTAATCGATCAGCACCTTGCCCCAATCGCCCAGCATCGCCTGGACATACGGCGTCTTGACCTCCAGCGGCGAGCCCCACGGCGTCGTCCGCGTCGGATCGATCTTGACGATCTCCAACGTCAGAAACTTGTTGAACACCACGGCGCAGAACGCGCCGAGCATGAACAGCGCGCCGTGGGCGAAGTTCACCACGCCGAGCGTGCCGAAGGCCAAGGTCAGCCCGAGCGCGATCAGCGCATAGGCCCCTCCTTTGTCGAGGCCGTTCAGGATCTGCAGAACGATCGCGTCCATGCGTGCTCAATCTCCCCCTGTGTCCGCGGCACCAAGGCGCGCGTCCATCGAAATTCCCCGGCGACCGACACCGGCCGGCGGGCCAATACGAACTTTGCAGTCACTGTCGCCCCGACCATCGGTCGCAGGCGGTACGCGAATTATTGCTGCTCAAGAGACACGTGGCGGTCGGCTGCGCCCCACGGCTCAGCCGACCGGTCACGATTGTGCTCGCCGGGCCGCAGCGCGCAGCCCGGCTGGATCAGATCAGCCGCACGCCTTGGCGTCCTTGGAGCCGAGTTCGCCGCCGAAGATGCTCGGATCGTAGGTGACCTGCGACGCCGGCACGATCTTCTTGACTTCGAGCAGATCGAACTTGTCCTTCGGCTTTTCCTTGCCCTGCACCACCAGCACGTCCTTGAAGCACTGATGGTCGGCGGCGCGATACAGCGTCTTGCCGTTGCCGAGACCGTCGAACTCGAAGCCTTCGAGGGCCGCGATCACCTTCGACGGATTGAAGGTGCCGGCACGCTCAACGGCATCTGCATACAGGATAGCCTGGACGTAGCAGGTCTGCGCGGCCTGCGACGGCGGAGTGCCGTAGGCGGCGCCGAACGACTTGGTGAAGGCGCTGGTGGCGGCGTCTTCGAGCTTCCAGTCCCAGTTCGCGGTGCCGTAGATGCCCTTGATCGCATCGCCGGCGCCCTGCGCCATCAGCTCGGAGAACAGCGGCACCACGATCTCGAACTTCTTGCCGTTCGCCATCTTGTCGCGCAGGCCGAACTGCACCGCCTGGGTCAAGGAGTTGATCATGTCCTTGCCGTAGTGATTCAGGATCAGCACGTCGGCGCCGGAGTTCAGCACCGGGGTGATGTACTGCGAGAAGTCGGCGGCGCCGAGCGGCGTGCGGACCGCCTTGACGGTCTTCCAGCCCTGCTTCTCGGTGGCGTCCTTCATCGACTCTTCCTGGGTCCAGCCCCAGGTGTAGTCGGCGGTCAGGTGATACGCCGCACGATCCTTGCCATAGGCTTCGGCGAGCACCGGGCCGAGCGCGACGCCCGACATGTAGGCGTTGAAGAAGTGGCGGAAGCCGTAGGCGCGCTTGTCCTTGCCGGTGGTGTCGTTGGAGTGGGTCAGGCCGGCCATGAAGATCACGCCGACGTCCTGGCACAGTGACTGCACCGCGACCGCTTCGGCCGACGACGAGCCGCCGGTGATCATGATCGCGCCGTCCTTTTCGATCATGCGCTTGGCTGTGGCGCGCGCCTGATCGGCCTTGGTCTGGGTATCACCGGAGACGAAGGTAACCTTCTTGCCGAGCACGCCATTGCCCTTGAGCGCCAGCGGCTTCATGGTCTTCAGCATGCCGCCGTCGCCCTCACCGTTGAGGTGCTTGACCGCGAGCTGATAGGCCTTGAGTTCATCCATGCCTTCGTCGGCATAGGCGCCGGACTGCGGAACGTTGAAGCCGAAAACGACTTCCTTGCCCTTCGGGATGTTGCAGAAATCGTCGGCCCAGGCGTCGCGGATGAAAAAGCTCGGCGTCGCGAGGGCGGCAGCACCGGCCAGGCCGGTCTTGAGCGCAGTTCTGCGGTCGATGATAAATTTCTTGTCGGCCATGGGGCGTCTCTCCTCGGGTTCCTCAGGAAATCTTCTTGTTAGTCTCGGGTCGCGTCGCGCTTGCGCGCTGATCGATGCCCGGGCTGCTCTTGGTGGCAGCGGAGCCGAAGTCTTGGAGAGCGGGTCCAATAGGGTCAACCGCTCCTTTTGTCTAAGGAGCGTCAGTCAGTTTGCAGCGAAGGTAATTGCTCGTCCGGTTGACAGAACTAATCGTCATCTTATCGTGACAACTGGTCACAGTAACTATTGTGCATATTGATCAGAAAGCCTCGACGGATCAGTCACTGCTGCGTTGTCACAACTGTCACATATCGCGCCGCACAAATAACAACTCGTACATCTCCGCATCCGCGCCGATCAATTATGTGACGTTTGGTCGCTCAAGCGAGCGTTCGCACCCGCGACATCATGTCCGATGCCGCACAATTCTGTGTGTGTGTGTGGATCGTTTAGAATTTGCCAAACCAACTCGGCACATTCTCCGCACCACCGAGACTGGCGGCATCGCCATACAGCGCAGCGAGAAACGTCGCGCGATGGCTGGCTCTGGCGGTCGGGATCCCCATCGCCTGGTGACCGCCGGCCGACAGCGCACGATACACCATCGCTGGATGCAGCGCTTCGTCGGCGAGGCCATAGTGAAACCGGATCGGCGAATCGTAGCGCCAATACGAAGCCCGATTGGCTGCGAGGTGACGCAGGAAGGCGCTGTTGCGATCGTCGGTGGCGCGCTCGAAGAAGCCCGGCACCAACAGGTCGGAGCCGGTCGGGAACGGCTGCTGCGGATCGGCCACGACCTTGTAGTCACCCCAGTATTTGCGGGCCATCGCCCGGTATTCGGGGCGGATGGCGCTGTCGAGCAGACCGCTGAGGCGATAGTTCAGCTCGCAACTGCCGAGCGCGACAATCATGCACAGCGAGATCCAGTTCGGCAGTGCCGGATAGGACGTCATGCCGGCCGGCAGCGCGAAGCTCTGCGCGCCGGCCCAGTAGCTCCAGGCCTCATTCAGATCATTGAACGGGCTGTCGACCGCGGTCGCGGCGATCGGCCGCGACCGGCGGCGCAGCGCCTGATGAAGCCACTGGGTATTGAGCGCGCCCTGCGACCAGCCGTGCAGGAAGAGTTTGGAAGGCCTGAGGCCGAGCGACTTCATCGCCACCTCGCCCGCCGCCAGCATGTCGAGACAGGTCTGGACGCTGACGTCTTTGACCACATAGCTCTCGCCCCGCCCGTTGCGGAACGGGCCCTTGCCGACATAGTCGGCGGCGATCACCGCATAGCCTCGCGCCGCGAACCGCTGCACGTTGAACAGCGTCTCCAGCGAATCCGTCGCATCGCTGAGCTGGTACGCTGGATCGGCGAGCTTGGTCAGGTTGGACGGCACCTGATCGAACGACAGGATGGTGCCGTGCTGCCACGAGAGCAGCGGCAGCTCGCCGGTCTTGCCGGCCGGCACGGCCAACAGGCCGCTGACCGTCAGCCGTTCGCCGGTCTCCGGGACGCGGGTCGTAGTCACAATCCGGTGCAGATCGACATCCACCTGGGCGCCGGCGGTCGCTGCATCGAACGCCGGCAGGATTGCCGGCGCGTTGAACAGCGGGAACGCCTTGGCGACCTCGGCGTCGAGCCGCGCCGCACTGACCCGCGCCGACCGGTCGATCCCGGATCGCAACGACGGCCGCCGCACGGCCGCCGATGCAGGGCTTAGGCCAAGAGCAGCGGCGCCAGCGGTGGCCGCGGCACCGAACAGCAGAGCCCGACGCTGCCAGTCGATCCCGCCGGAGGCTGCCTGTAGTTGCGCCGGAACGGACTGGTCATTCAAAGGCAGCGGCATGCGAAGGGCCTCCGATCTCGAGCAAGGACGAATCGACGATCGGGCCAGTGTAGCGCGCGCCGATGACCGGGCATGAAGAGCGCAAAGAAAACGCCGCGCAGGAAAACGCCTCGATAAGGCGATCCCGCGCGGCGCTGATGATGTGTGGCAGCCCGCCGGCGCGTCAGCTGACGCGACGTTCGCGGCTCTCCCAATACGGCTGGCGCAGTTCGCGCTTGAGGATCTTGCCGGCGCCGGACAGCGGCAGCGGCGTCTCGGTGATCTCGACACTGCGCGGGCACTTGTAGCCGGCGATCAACGCCTTGCAGTGGGCGATCAGCTCCTCCGCCGTCACGGTGGCACCGGCCTTGGTGACGACGACGGCGTGAACCTGCTCGCCCCACGCCTCGTGCGGAATACCGATGACCGCGCATTGCGCCACCGCCGGATGCTGCGCCACCGCGTTCTCGACCTCGACCGAGTACACGTTCTCACCGCCGGAGATGATCATATCCTTGACCCGGTCGACGACGTAGACGAAGCCGTGCTCGTCCATGTAGCCGCCGTCGCCGGTATGCATCCAGCCGCCGGCGAGCGCCCGCGCTGTCTCCTCCGGCCGTTCCCAATAGCCCATCATCACGTTGTCGCCGCGCACGCAGATCTCGCCGACGGTCCCATAAGGAACCGTACGATCCTCGGCATCGACGATCCGTACTTCGCAGCCCAGCGTGGCGCGGCCGGCGGCGCGCTGGCGGCCCTTGGCCTTGCCCTCGCCGATGTGCTCCTTCCAGTGCAGCAGCGTGGCAATCGGCGACAGCTCGGTCATGCCGTAGGCCTGGGTGAACTGCACGTTGGGCAGCGCCGCGGACGCGCGGGCCAGCACCGCCTCGCTGATCGGCGACGCGCCATAGACGATGTTCTTCAGCGACGACAGGTCGTAATTCTTCAGCGCCGGATGATCGACGAACATCTGGATCATGGTCGGCACCAGCAGCACGTCGGTGACCCGATCGTTCTGCATCGCCTGCATCACGCCCTCCGGCGTGAACGACGGGATCATCACGTTGGAGCCGCCCGACAGCAGCAGCGAATACATCGCGGCGCCATTGGCGAGGTGGAACATCGGCGCGGCGTGCAGATAGACAGACGTGCCGGGAAACAGCCCTTCGCCCAACGCGTTGAGTGCATTCGCCATTAGATTCCCGTGGCTCAGCATCACGCCCTTGGAGCGGCCGGTGGTGCCACCGGTGTAGAAGATCCCGGCGAGGTCTTCGGCCTTGCGCATCGCATCCGGGATCGGCGCGTGAGTGGCGATCAGATCCTCGTAGCTCTGCATCCCGGGCGGCACGTCACCGTCGTCGGCATAGATAAGCGCCATCGACGGCATCGCCTGCGCCAGCGCGGCGCCGGTCGCGGCAAAGGCCTTGTCGACCACCAGCGCCACCGCGCGGCAGTCCTTGAGCGCGTCTTCGTTCTCCAGCGCGCTCCAGCGGATGTTGAGCGGCACGATCACGCCGCCGCACCAACCGGCGGCGAGATACATTTCCAGATAGCGGTCCGAATTCAGCGACAGGATCGCGACGCGCTCGCCCTCGCCGACGCCACTGGCGCGCAGGCCGGCAGCGAGCCGCGCGACGCGGTCGCCGACATCGCGCCAGTTACGCCGGCGGCCGGCGCAGACGGTGGCCAGCCCTTCCGGGTTGATCTGCAGCGCGCGCCGCAGGCCGTGGGTGATGTTCATGGTGTCCTCCCTTGGGTCGTTTCCTGTTGTTGTTGCCGTCGGGCACCTGAAGGGTGCTCTTCTTTTTGGTTGATCGGATGGCGAGCCCCTCTGTGAGGCGCATCGCGAATTCCTCGGCGATCGTCTCCGGCGATAGCGCGCCGTCGCGCTGATACCAGTGGCCGATCCAGTTCAGCGACCCGGCGATCGCGAACGCGGTGAGCTTCGGATCGCACGGCTTGATCGATCCGTCGGCGACACCCTCCGCGATGAAGCGCCGAAACGTCTGGTCGATGCCGCGCTTGGCGGCGCGCACCGTCTTCTCGTTGTCCGGCGACAGGTCGCGCGGATTGAACCGTACCATGCTGGCACCGAATTCCGTGGCCATCGTTGCGGCATAGGCACGCACCAGCGCGCGCAGCTTGCCGAGCCCGTCGTCGCCCGAGCGGTTGATGCCCGCAATGATCTCGTCGACCTGCTCCTGGCCGAGCGCCCAGCACTCGAACAGAATCTCCTCCTTGCTGCGAAAATAGTTGTACAGCGCCGGCTTGGTGATGTTCAGCCGCTCCGCCACTTCGTTGAGCGTGGCGCGATGATAGCCCTGTTCGAGAAACAGATGCACCGCCGTCCGCAGCACCGCCTCGCGCTTTTCGTCGCGGGCGCGGCGGCGGCTCTCGAACGGCATCCAGGGCGATTGATCGTCGGCGGCGTGTCCGCTCATCACAAATTCCGTAGGCAGCAATTTAGCAAGTAACTGATCCGGCGCCAATCGATTGACTCGCCAGCAGCTCGCATATATTACTCATGGGTAATAAAAAGTCCAATGGGTAAGTTTAGGGAGGAAACGATGGCGTCACCCGTCCACGTCGCCGGCGTCGGCATGATCCCGTTCGTCAAGCCGGGCGCGAACGAACCGTATCACCTAATGGGCGCCGAAGCGGCGCGGCTGGCCTTGCGCGACGCCGGCCTCGGCTACGATGCAATCCAGCAGGCCTTCGTCGGTTACGTCTATGGCGACTCCACCTGCGGGCAGCGCGCGCTGTATCAGGTCGGCATGACCGGAATCCCGATCGTCAACGTCAACAACAACTGCTCGACAGGCTCGACCGCGCTGTATCTGGCGCGGCAGGCGATCGCCTCCGGCGCCGCCGACTGCGTGCTGGCGCTCGGCTTTGAGCAAATGAAGCCCGGCGCACTCGGCTCGGTGTTCGTCGATCGCCCCAGCGCGTTCGAGGATTTCGATGCCGCCGCCGATCAGTTGATCGATGCACCCGGCGTACCGCTGGCACTGCGCTACTTCGGCGGCGCCGGCCTCAGCCACATGCAGAAATACGGCACGCCGCTGTCGTCCTTCGCCAAGGTGCGCGCCAAGGCGAGCCGCCACGCGGCGAAGAATCCGCTGGCACTGTTCCGCAAGGAGGTCTCGGCCGACGACGTGCTCAACGACCAGGTGATCTGGCCGGGCGTGATGACCCGACTGATGGCCTGTCCCCCCACCTGCGGCGGCGCCGCGGCGGTGCTGGTGTCCGAAGCATTCGCCAGGAAGCACGGCCTCAACACCGACGTCCGCATCGCCGCGCAAGCGATGACCACGGACACGCCGTCGACCTTCGAAGCGCACGACATGATGCGGGTGGTCGGCTACGACATGGCGCGTGCCGCGGCGACCAAAGTGTACGAAGACGCCGGCGTCGGACCGGATGATATCGATGTCGTCGAGCTGCACGACTGCTTCGCCCATAACGAGCTGATCACCTACGAGGCGCTCGGTCTTTGCCCGGAGGGCGGTGCCGAGAAGTTCATCGCCGACGGCGACAACACCTATGGCGGCAAGTTCGTCACCAATCCATCGGGCGGGCTGCTGTCGAAGGGCCACCCGCTCGGCGCCACCGGCCTCGCGCAGTGCTACGAGCTGACCCGTCAGCTCCGCGGCACCGCGGAGGCGACCCAGGTGGGCGGCGCCAAGCGCGCGCTGCAGCACAATCTCGGTCTCGGCGGCGCCTGCGTGGTGACGTTATACGAGCGCACGTGAGGCTGACGCAATGGTCGATCAATCCGCTGTTGGTCGCCGGTTCTCGCCGGTGACCGCCCATGTCGAAGCCGGCCGGCTGCGCTACTTCCTCGACACCCTCGGCGAGACCAACCCGGTGTATCGCGATGCCGCCGCGGCCAAGGCCGAAGGCTTCGCGGCCCCGCCGATCCCGCCGACCTATCTGTTTTGTCTGGAAATGCTCGACAACGAAAAACCGTTCGAGTTTCTCACCGCGCTCGAGATCGATCTCGGCCGAGTACTGCACGGCGAACAGAGCTTCACCTACCACGCCCCGGTGATGGTCGGCGACACGCTGACCTTCAGCCCGCAGGTCACCAGCGTCACTGACAAGAAGGGTGGCGCGATGACGCTGATCGGCGTCGCAACCACCGTCACCAATCAGCACGGCGTCCACGTCGCCGATACGACGCGGACCATCGTGGTGCGCAACGGATGACCGGCACGATGGACATCACCACCTCCCCCGCGGTCGGCGACCGCATCGTCCACAAGCGCTTCCCCGCGATCAATCGCCACCGTCTGGCGCTGTATTGCGGCGCCTCCGGCGATCACAATCCGATCCATGTCGATATCGACTTCGCCAAAGCGTCGGGTTTTCCCGACGTGTTCACCCACGGCATGCTGGTGATGGGCTATCTCGGCCAGGCGCTGAGCGACGCGGTGGCGCCGGGGCGTATCCGCAGCTTTTCGACGCGGTTCGCCGCGATCACCCAGCTCGGCGCCGAGATCACCTGCGAAGGCCAGATCGCCGAGCTGATCGAAGCCGGCGGCGAACGCCGCGCCCGGCTCGCCCTCACCGCCCGCGATCAGACCGGCGAGATCAAACTCGCCGGTGAAGCGATCGTCGCCCTGTCATAACAACAAGCATTCGAGGAAACCTCATGGGCAAACTGCAAGGCAAGGTGGCGCTGGTCACCGGATCGGGCCGCGGCATCGGTCGCGCCATCGCGCTGAAGCTCGCGTCCGAAGGCGCGCGCGTCGTCGTCAACGATCTCGACGCCGAGCCTGGCGACGCGGTCGCCGCCGAGATCAAGGCGATGGGCAGCGACGCGATTGCGATCAACGGCAGCGTTTCGGAAGCCGGCTTCGCCAACCGTTTCGTCGGCGCCGCGGTGGAGAAATTCGGCGGCCTCGACATCATCGTGAACAACGCCGGCTACACCTGGGACTCGACGATCCAGAAGATGACAGACGAGCAGTTCCAGGCGATGCTCGACGTGCATCTGGTTGCGCCGTTCCGTATCCTGCGCGCCGCCGCCGAGCCGATCCGGATCTTCGCCAAGAAGGAAGCCGAGGCCGGCCAGGAAGTGTTCCGGAAAGTCGTCAACATCTCGTCGATCGCCGGGCTCTACGGCAATGCCGGCCAGGCCAGCTACTCGTCGGCGAAAGCCTCGCTGGTCGGGCTGACGCGCACGCTGTGCAAGGAATGGGGGCGCTACAAGGTCAACGTCAATTGCGTCGCGTTCGGCCTGATCAACACCCGCCTCACCCAGCCGATCGAAGCGCAGCAGAAGACCATCGACGTCGCCGGCCGCGACATCAAGGTCGGGGTGCAACCGCAGATGCTGGAAGCGATGGCGCGGATGATCCCGCTCGGGCGCGGCGGCACGCCGGAGGAAGCCGCCGACGCGGTGTATCTGTTCTGCAGCCCGGAATCCAACTACGTCAGCGGCCAGGTGCTGGTCTGCGGCGGCGGCCTGATCCTGTAAGCGGGTATGCGGCGATGCCCCTGGTTCTGTCGGAGCGGCGCGGCGCCGTCACAGTGCTGACACTGAACAACCCGGCGCAATACAACGCGATGCGCCGCGGCCTGCTCGGCGATCTCGGCACCGCATTGAACGCGGCGCTCGCCGATGACGCAGTCCGCGCCATCCTGCTCACCGGTGCCGGCAAGGGCTTCTGCGCCGGTGCGGCGCTCGGCAGCGAGACCTTCGATGCCGGCGCCGACGTCGCGCCGTGGATGCGCGCCGAACTCAGCCCGGTGCTTGAGGCGATGCGCGGCGCCGCGAAGCCGATCGTCGTCGCGGTCAACGGCCCCGCGGCCGGCGCCGGCGTCGGGCTGGCGCTGGCCGGCGACATCGTGCTGGCGGCACGCTCGGCGAAGTTCGTGCTCAGCTTCGTCAAGCTCGGCGCCGCGCTCGATGCCGGCACCTCGCTGTTCGTGCAGCGCGCGATCGGCGTCGCCCGCGCCCGCGCGCTGGCGCTGCTCGGCCGGCCGCTGTCCGCCGAACAGGCCGAGCAATCCGGCCTGATCTTCCAGGCCGTCGACGACGATCGCCTGATGGACGAAGCGATGGCGATCGCCGAGCAACTCGCGGCCGGCCCGCCGATCGGCATCGGCGTGATCAAGCGCCAAATCGAAGCGGCATGGAGCGCCCCGCTCGCGCAGGTGCTGGACGACGAAGCCGAGCAACAAGGCCGTGCCTTCGTCACCGCAGACCTGCGCGAAGGCGCCGCCGCCTTCGTCGAGAAACGCGCGCCGAGTTTCAACGGGCGCTGACGTAGCGGTGCCGAGGCTGTAGCGGGTCAGCAACCGGAGTGCTGGTCGTCGCTAGTGCCCCTCCGTTCAATGAAGGTCATCCAAGCCTAGGCTTCGCTCATCAATTGCTCGATGGAGCTCGAACGAAGGCATTTTCAACGAACCGTCCGCGCGGGCTTTACTGGCCTTTAAGACTGGCATTTTCGCGCATTCTGAGCGCTGGACAACCATAGCGCGATTAGCACAGCATCCCTTTCCCGTACTCAGGCGAAGGGATTACAACGATGTTATTCCCTAAAGGTCTCCTGCTGAACGCCGCCGTCATCGCAGTCGCGCTGAGCGTGACAGGGCAGTCGCCGGCTGCCGACGACATCTCCAAACTGCCCCGCCAACGCATCGAGCTGGTCGCGCCGCCATTCGTCCATCCACATCAGCAGGCCACGACAGACGGCCCCAAGGTCGTCGAGTTCAAGCTGGTGGTGCACGAAAAGGAACTCGTGATCGATGACGAGGGCACGAAAATTCAAGCAATGACTTTCAACGGCGCTATCCCGGGCCCGCTGATGGTCGTGCATCAGGACGACTACGTCGAACTGACACTGATCAACCCCGCCAACAACACCATGCCTCACAACATCGACCTGCACGCCGCAACGGGCGCGCTCGGTGGCGGCGCGCTGACGCTGATCAATCCTGGCGAGCAGGTCGTCCTGCGCTTTAAGGCCGATCGCGCCGGCGTTTTCGTCTATCACTGCGCGCCCGGCGGCACGATGATCCCCTGGCACGTCGTGTCCGGCATGAATGGCGCGATCATGGTGCTACCCCGCGACGGCCTGAAGGACGGCGCAGGAAAGCCGCTGCGTTACGACCGCATCTACTATATCGGCGAACAGGATTTCTATGTCCCGAAGGACGACAAGGGGAACTACAAGACATACGGGTCGCCCGCCGAGGCATATTTCGACACCCGTGAGGTGATGCGTAAACTTATTCCGACGCACGAAGTGTTCAATGGTCGCGTCGGCGCGCTGACCGGCAACAACGCGATGACGGCGAAGGTTGGCGACACCGTGTTGATCATCCATTCCCAGGCGAATCGCGACACCCGCCCTCATTTGATCGGCGGCCATGGCGACTACGTTTGGGAGACCGGCAAGTTTTCAAATCCGCCGGAAACCAATCTCGAGACCTGGTTCGTCCGTGGCGGATCCGCCGCCGCTGCCCTCTACACCTTCAAGCAGCCGGGTATTTACGCCTACCTCAACCACAATCTGATCGAAGGGATCGAGCTCGGCGCCAGCGCCAATTTCAATGTCGAAGGCAAATGGAACGACGACCTGATGACACAGGTGAAAGCGCCGACGCCGATCCCGGCAGGATCCAGTAACTAGCTTTCTTCAACAGGTCGCTGACGCAGCGCTCACTCGATCACGACCCAGGCGGGCGCGTGATCGCTCGCCTCCGGCGCCGCCCGCACCTTGCGATCGACGCCGGCTTGCTTCAGCCGCGCCGCCAGCGACGGATCGAGTAGCAGGTGATCGATCCGCAGACCGGCATCGCGCTCGAACCGGTTTCGCCAGTACGACCAGAACGTATAGGGCGCGTCCTCCGGGTGGCAGTGCCGCAGCGCATCGGTCCAGCCCTGGCGCAGCAACGCGGCGAACAGCTTGCGCGGCGCCGGCTGCACCAGCGCGTCCTTGTCCCATGACTTGCTAGGGTAGATATCGGCCGGCGTCGGCACGACGTTGAAGTCGCCGGCCAGAACCACCGGCGCACCGCTCTTCAGCAGCGTCGCGGCATGACGGTTCAGCCGCTTCAGCCAAGCGAGCTTGTCGTCGAATTTCGGTCCCGGTTGCGGGTTGCCGTTGGGCGCATACAGGCAGCCGACGATGATCCCGGCAACCGCCGCCTCGATGTAGCGGCTCTGCTTGTCGTGCGGCGCGCCGGGCAGCCGGCGCCGCGTCACCACGATCTCGCGCCGGCGCCCGAGGATCGCCACGCCGTTCCAGCTCTTCTGCCCGACCCACGCCGCCGCATAGCCCGCCTTGCGCAACGCGGCTTCCGGAAAATCCTCGTCAGCCGCCTTCAGCTCCTGCAAGCAGACGATGTCCGGCCGCGCCGCTTTCAGCCACGCGAGCAGTACCGGTAGCCGCTTGTTGACATTGTTGACGTTGAAGGTCGCGATCTTCACGCCGCCCGCACCCGCTCGCCTCCCGCGCCTCGGCCTGAGCAACGCGAGCGCTGCCGGATTGATCCTAGGCGGCGCGAGTGCCTGCGCCCTATTTGCGCCCTGGCGTCAGGCCGCGCAGCACGAAGCACATGGAAATTCCGGCCCGAAGACCGTAACTCTCAGGAATATCTACCGAATTTTGATGGAAGACTGGAGCGGGTGAAGGGAATCGAACCCTCGTATTCAGCTTGGAAGGCTGCTGCTCTACCATTGAGCTACACCCGCGATGCAGCCCCCGTAACACGTTCGCCCGGGGCTCTCAACTCCCCTCGCCGGCGCGCCACCAACTTCTGTCGTCCGACCGCCCATAGCTCGCCAGACCGCTGCCCGACCGTCTTGCCCCGGCCCCGCGGCCGGTCGACCCCGGCGCTTGCCTCGCGACGGAACAGAATCGTTCGTCCCCGGTTCTCCGGTCGAGCCGCGGGAGGCGGACCATTCGGGCGGAGGCGACGATGGGATTTTTCAGCAAGGACATTCAGACGATGGAGGACCTGCTGCTGCACGGCGTCCGCGACATCTATTACGCCGAACAGAAGATCACCAAGGCGCTGCCGAAGATGATCGAGCAGGCCACCAATCGCGATCTGTCGCTGGGCCTGACATCGCATCTGGAAGAGACCCAGAAGCAGATCGAACGGCTCGACCAAGTGTTCAAGAAGCTCGGACAGAAGCCTTCGGGGGTGAACTGCCCGGCGATCGACGGCCTCATCAAGGAGGCCGACGAGACCGCCGGCGAGATCGCCGACAAGACCGTGCTGGACGCCGCGATCGTCGCCAATGCGCAGGCAGTCGAGCACTACGAGATCGCCCGCTACGGCACCCTGATCGCCTGGGCCGAGGAGCTCGGCCACGACGACATCGTCCGTTTCCTCACCACCAATCTCAACGAGGAAAAGGCCGCCAACACCAAGCTCAACACCGTGGCGCTCCGTAAGGGCGTCAATCGTAAAGCTGCAAGCTGAAAGGAAACAATCTCATGAACCGGACCGCACTCGTTCTCGGCTGTCTGCTCGTCGCCACCCCGGCGCTGGCGCAATCGGTCACCGAGAAAACCGGCGTCAATTCGGTGCTCGGCATCGCGCCAACCACGCCCGATTTCGTCAAGCAGGTCGCGATCAGCGACATGTTCGAGATCCAGTCGAACCAGCTCGCCGAGCGCAAGGGCAATGCCGCTCAGCAAGCGTTCGCCAAGCAGATGATCGCCGATCACACCAAGACCTCGAGTGAGCTCAAGGCGATGGTGTCGGACGGCAAGGTCAAGGCGGAGCTGCCGACCGCGCTCGATTCCGCCCATCAGAGCAAGCTCGACAAGCTGAAGAACGCCAACGGCGCAGAATTCAGCGAGACCTTCGACGAACAGCAGGTCAGCGCACACAAAGACGCGGTGTCGCTGTTCGAACGCTACGCCAAGGGCGGCGACAACGACGCGCTGAAGAAGTGGGCGGGCACCACGCTGCCGAAGCTCCAGCACCATCTCGAAATGGCGCAGCAGCTCGAACGTGACCGCACCAACACCACTTCGGAGTCGAAAGCGAAGAAGTGATCTGAACTCTTACGTATGACGGCCCGGCCCGGCGGAGCAATCCGCCGGGCCGTTTTGTTGTGAGGCGACCGGAACAGCCACGCAGGAACGGAGCCGCTTGCGCTGCATTGGGCCCGGCGATCTCCAACCTCGGGAAACCTCCTCATGGCAAAATCTGCGAAACCGACCAAAAACCGGATGGCGACCATTCACGACCAGAAGATGTCGCGCGGCGAAGGCGGCGAGCTGCACCAGACCGCCGAGGATCTCGGCACCGAGGTGATGACCACCGCGCAAGGCGGCCCGATCTCCGACGACCAGAACACCCTGAAGATCGGCCCGCGCGGACCGGCGCTGATCGAGGACTTTCACTTCCGCGAAAAGATCTTTCATTTCGACCACGAGCGAATTCCCGAACGCGTGGTGCATGCCCGCGGCTACGGCGCGCACGGCTTTTTCGAAACGACCCATTCGCTGGCGAAGTTCTCCCGCGCCGATCTGTTCCAGCGCGTCGGCGAACGCACTCCGGCGTTCGTGCGCTTCTCCACTGTTGCCGGCAGCAAGGGCTCGGTCGATCTCGCCCGCGATGTGCGCGGCTTTGCGGTCAAGATCTACACCAAGGAGGGCAACTGGGATCTGGTCGGCAACAACATTCCGGTGTTCTTCATTCAGGATGCGATCAAGTTTCCCGACCTGATCCATTCGGTGAAGGAAGAGCCCGACCGGGCGTTTCCGCAGGCGCAATCGGCCCACGACAATTTTTGGGACTTCATCAGCCTAACGCCCGAAAGCATGCACATGGTGATGTGGGTGATGTCGGACCGAGCAATCCCCCGCTCGTTCCGTTTCATGGAGGGCTTCGGCGTCCACACCTTCCGCCTCGTCAATGCCGAGGGCGAATCCACCTTCGTCAAGTTTCACTGGAAGCCCAAGCTCGGGATGCAGTCGGTGCTGTGGAACGAGGCGGTGAAGATCAACGGCGCCGATCCTGACTTCCATCGCCGGGATCTGTGGACCGCAATCTCGACCGGAAATTTCCCGGAATGGGAGCTGCGGGTACAGCTGTTCGATCAGGAATTCGCCGACAAGTTCGATTTCGACATCCTCGACGCCACCAAGATCATCCCGGAGGAGATCATCCCGCCGGTGCCGGTGGGTCGCCTCGTGCTCGACCGGATGCCGGACAATTTCTTCGCCGAGACCGAGCAGGTTGCGTTCATGACTCAGAACGTGCCGCCGGGGATCGATTTCTCCAACGATCCGCTGCTGCAGGGCCGCAACTTCTCCTATCTCGACACTCAGCTGAAACGGCTCGGCAGTCCGAATTTCGCGCATCTGCCGATCAACGCCCCGAAATGTCCGTTCGCTCACTTCCAACAGGACGGTCACATGGCGATGCACAACCCGGTCGGACGCGCCAACTATCAACCGAACTCGCACGGCCTGGGTCCGCGCGAGTCTCCGCAGCGCGGCTTCGTGCCGTTCCCTGAGGCCGAAGAAGGCGCCAAGGCGAAGTTTCGCGCCGAGAGCTTTGCCGATCACTACAGCCAGGCGCGGCAATTCTACCTCAGCCAGACCCGAACCGAGCAGCACCACATCGTTTCGGCACTGACGTTCGAACTCAGCAAGGTCGAGATTCCGGTGATCCGCGAACGCGTGCTGTCGCATCTGCTGCTCATCGACGAGACGTTGGCGACCAACGTCGCCAACCGGCTGGGCATCAAGGCAATGCCGAAGCCCGCGGACTCTGCGGTGCCGACGCGGCAGGACCTGCCGCCCTCACCCGCGCTCTCGATCATCGAGAACGGACCGGAGCGGTTCGAAGGCCGCAAGCTCGGCATCCTGATCACCGACGGCACCGACGCGGCGCTGCTGAAGAGCTTGCAGAAGGCTGTCGAGAAGGCGGGCGCGACGTTCGAACTGATCGCACCCCGCGTCGGCGGCGTAATCGCGAGCGACGGCAGCGAGATCGCCGCGCACCAGATGATCGATGGCGGACCGTCTGTCCTGTACGACGCGGTGGCGCTGCTGCCAGGCGATGATGAAATCGACGACCTGCTGCAGGAATCAACCGCCCGCGACTTCGTCGCCGACGCCTTCGCGCATTGCAAGTTCATCGGCTACGTCGCCGCCGCCCGGCCGCTATTCGCCAAAGCCGGCATCGGCGACGACCTCGATGAAGGCTGCATCGAGCTCGCCGCGCGTAAGGATGCCGGCGCCTTCGTCGATCAGCTCGGCAAGCTCCGGGTGTGGGCGCGCGAATCCGTCGTCAAAATGCGCTGAGGCGGCTGGCCGATGCCGGCGCTGAGCCGCCGGCATCGCTCCACTTTGCCTCATCAGCAGGCACTATGGAACCGGATCCCGGCTCGCGCATTGTTGGCAGTCACGGGTATGGGGCTGTTCATGACACGACCGTCGGTGCTTTTCGTCCGAGGGCTCGCTCGAAGCGTGCGCCCCCACTCGGATGAATTCACACCGCTTGTGCAGGAGCCGCGCCAATGACCGACACCAACGAAACGCTGGAGCTGCCGCCGGAGACCAAGCCGGCAGAACCTGCAGCGAAGCCGCAGGCGGTCCCCGGCTACAACGTTTTCAACGACACTAAAGCGGTTCGCGAGGGTCTGCCTTATCCGCTCGGCTCGTGCTGGGACGGCCATGGTACCAACTTCGCGCTGTTCTCCGCCAACGCCACCAAGGTCGAGGTCTGCCTGTTCGATGGCGACACCGAGCGTCGGATCGAGCTGCCCGAATATACCGACGAGGTGTTTCACGGCTACATCCCCGATATCGGCCCCGGCACCTTCTATGGCTATCGCGTCTATGGACCGTACGAGCCGGAGAACGGTCACCGCTTCAATCCGAACAAGCTGCTGCTCGACCCTTACGCGCGCGCCCACGCCGGCTTGCTGACCTGGGATCCTGCCGTGTTCGGCTATGTGATGGAGAGCGGCGACGACACCACATTCGACGAGCGAGACAGTGCGCGCTTCGTGCCGAAATGTGTGGTGGTCGATCCCGACTTCGACTGGAAGGGCGAGCCCGGCCGCAAATTCGTGCCGTGGGACCAGGCGATCATCTACGAGACCCACGTCAAGGGTTTCACCAAGCTGCATCCAGAGGTGCCCGAGCATCTGCGCGGAACCTATGCGGGCTTCGGCACCAAGCCGGTGGTCGATTACATTTCCTCGCTCGGCGTCACCGCGGTCGAGTTGTTGCCGATCCACACCTTCGTCAATGACAGCTATCTGCTCGACAAGAACCTGGTGAACTACTGGGGCTACAACACCATCGGTTTCTTCGCGCCCGACCCGCGCTACGCCGCCGACGTGCCCAACAGCTTGCGCGAGTTCAAGGAGATGGTGGCGCGGCTGCACGATGTCGGCCTCGCCGTGATCCTCGACGTGGTTTACAACCACACCGCAGAGGGCAACGAGCTCGGCCCGACGCTATCGTTCAAGGGCATCGACAACGCCAGCTACTACCGGCTGCTGCCGGAGCAGAAGCGCTATTACATCAACGACACCGGCACCGGAAACACCGTCAACCTCACGCATCCGCGCGTGATCCAGATGGTCAACGACAGCCTGCGCTACTGGGCCGGCGAGATGCACATCGACGGCTTCCGGTTCGATCTCGGCACCATCCTGGCGCGCGAGCATTACGGCTTCGACGAACAGAGCGGCTTTTTGAAATCCGTGATGCAGGACCCGCTGCTCAGTTCGGTGAAGCTGATCGCCGAACCTTGGGATTGCGGTCCCGGCGGCTATCAGGTCGGCGGCTTCCCGCCGGGCTGGGCGGAATGGAACGACAAGTTCCGCGACACCGCGCGCGATTATTGGCGCGGCGAAGCCCCGGCGGCGGCGTTGGCGCCGCGGCTGTCTGCCTCCGGTGACGTGTTCAACCGCCAGGGCCGGCGCGCCTGGGCGAGCGTGAACTTCATCACCGCGCATGACGGCTTCACCCTCAATGACTGGGCGAGCTACAACGACAAGCACAACGAGGCCAATGGCGAAGACAATCGCGACGGCCACTCCGACAACCGCTCGTGGAATTGCGGTGCGGAAGGTCCGACCGACGACGAGACCATCCTCAGCCTGCGAGAACGTCAGAAGCGCAACATGCTGGCGACGCTGCTACTCGCCCAAGGCACGCCGATGCTGCTGGCCGGCGACGAGTTTGGCCGCACCCAGAACGGCAACAACAACGCCTACTGCCAGGACAACGAGATCTCCTGGGTGCACTGGGACCACGACGAGGCCGCGCAGCATCTGCGCGCCTTCACCCAGCGGCTGCTGGAATTGCGCCGGACCACGCCAACGCTGCGGCGCAGCCGGTTCCTCACCGGACAATACGACGAGACGCTCGACGTTCGCGACGTCACCTGGATCAACGCCAATGGCGGCGAGATGCAGCAAGAGCATTGGGACGATTCCAACGTGAAATGCTTCGGCATGCTGCTCGACGGCCGCGCCCAGACCACCGGCATCCGCCGGCTAAGCGAAGAAGCCACCGTGCTGCTGGTGCTGAACGGCTTCGACGGCATGGTGGAGTTCACCCTGCCCGAGGTTCCGCACGGCACCAAATGGTCGCTGCTGATCGACACCAACCTGCCCCACGGCGTGCCGGATGAGGAGTTCGAATGCGGCGCGGCGTATCAGGTGACGGCACGCTCGGTGCTGCTGTTCAAGCTCGGCGAGTAAGGCCAAGGCACGCCGGCGCTTTGCTACGCCGGCGTGCTGCCACAAATTTGCGCAACCTTCTCCGCGGCATAGCGGGAACGCCTGGTTCGTTCCGCGATTGAGAAAGTAACGAGGGCCGCCACCATCGGCCTTTCCTCGATCAGCAACGGAGCTTTTCAAGTGATCATTCGCGCGGGCTACAATATCGCATTTCAGTGTTTCCAGGAGACGCCGATCAACCTGCTGCTGAGCGTGCATCCGTCGCGCGCCCAGCATGTGATCGGCGAGCATGTCATCAAGTTTTCGCCGGACGTGCCCTCCCACGACTTCACCGACATGTTCGGCAACGTCTGCACCCGGATCGTGGCGCCGGCCGGACGCATCGATATCAGCAACGACTTCCTGATCGAAGACACCGGCCTGCCCGACGAGGTCGCCCCCGGCGCCCGCGAGATCCCGGTGGCCGAGCTGCCCGACGAGGTGATGGTGTATCTGCTCGGCAGCCGCTATTGCGACACCGATAAGCTGGCGACCCTGGCCTGGTCGATGTTCGGCGGCATCCCCTCGGGCTGGGAGCGCGTGCAGGCGATCGTCGACTACGTCCACAACCACATCACCTTCGGCTATCAGTTCGCCCGCAACGACCGTACCGCGTCCGAGGGACACGCCGAGCAGATCGGCGTCTGCCGCGACTTCGCGCATCTCGCAGTGACGCTGTGCCGCTGCATGAACATTCCGGCCCGCTACTGCACCGGCTATCTAGGCGACATCGGTGTGCCACAGGATCCGGCGCCGATGGACTTCTCGGCGTGGTTCGAAGTCTATCTCGACGGCCGCTGGTACACCTTCGACGCGCGTCACAACCATCCGCGGATCGGCCGCATCGTTATCGCCCGCGGTCGCGACGCTGCCGACGTCGCGATCTCCACGTCGTTCGGCACCGCGAACCTGCTGAACTTCGAGGTGATCACCCACGAGGTAACGGATCAAGCCGCAGTGACGGACGCCCGGCTGCAGAAGGTCGCGTGAGGCTTTCGGCGTCGCGTATCCTTAGGAACTCCCTTCTCTGTCATTGCGAGCGCAGCGAAGCAATCCAGCCTCTCTGCACGAAGCATCTGGATTGCTTCGTTGCTTCGCTCCTCGCACTGACGGATAGGCGCCAATACGCAGAGGGCACCAAAGGCAGAGAGCACCAAAGAAAGCAGCGGCCGGGCTTGCACCGGACCGCTTGAGACCAAGACCAAAACGTTCAGTTGGTGATCACGCCGAGATTGGTTCCCGAACCATCGTTGCCCGGCACGGTGATCCGAACCTCATGACCGAATTTGATCGCGTTGGACGCCGCCGCGCAGGCGGCTTCGAATGCGGCTTCCTTGCTGGAGTAGTCGCCGGTCGGATCGTCGTCGTGGCGGATGCCCCAACGATTGTCGCTACCGACGATGTCGTAATAAGCCTTGCCCATCGTTCACCTCCGATTGCTGCAACAATCGGCGGCGAATGCATTCGTTCCGATCGGCGCCCTCCAGGGCGCTTCAGGTCCGGCGACGCTGCGAGATATCAGTCACCTTCACGGTCACCGTCCGGGCGCGTCCGTCGCGCTCGACCGTCAGCTTGACGTCGCGACCGATCCCCGCCTCCTCCAGCGCTGCGGCAAGATCCGACATGCTGTGGATGTCCGAGCCGTTTGCACCGGTGATAACGTCGCGGACATAGCCGTCGTCGGTCGCGCCTTCGAGGCCAGCTTGCGCGGCCGGCGAATCCGGCAGCGTGCGCAGGATCACCACACCGTCGATGCCGAGCTGCGCGGTTTCGGTCTCGCGCGCCGCGACGATGCCGATGCCCGGCACCGGCACGCTGCCGTTGGTGATCAAGGCTGTGACGACGCGATTGACCGCATCGACCGGGATAGCAAAGCCGATGCCTGCCGAGGCGCCGGAGCCGGAGATGATCGCGGTGTTGATACCGATCAACCGCCCGGCGCTGTCGAGCAGCGGACCGCCGGAATTGCCGGGATTGATCGCCGCATCGGTCTGGATCACCCCGCGCACCTCGTGGGCCGCCGCGGTCGGCAGCCGCCGCCGCAGCGCGCTGACGATGCCGGTGGTCAGCGTCTGTTCGAGGCCGTAGGGATTGCCGATCGCGAACGTCGCCTGCCCGACCTGCAAATCCTCCGAGCTGCCGATCGCGAGCGGGCGCAGCGGTGTGTGCGGTCGCTCCAGCTGCAACACCGCGAGGTCGTAATTCGGCGCGGTGCCCACCACCCGCGCAGTGACGAATTCGCCCGACGCCAGCCGGACGCCCAACTGGCTGGCGTTCTGGATGACATGGTTGTTGGTGACGACATGGCCGGCGGCATCCCAGATCACGCCCGAGCCGGACTGCACCGGCGCCTCTTGCTGGACGGCGAATGGCGACACCCGCTGGCTGCCCTGCGCGAACACATGCACCACCGACGGCGACACCTGCTTGAACAGATCCACGGTGGCCTTTTCGGCCGGCGCCAGCTCGCCGCGTGCCGTGACGGTGCGCGGCCCCGTTGCGGAAAACCACAGCGCGCTGAGATAAGGCTGCGCCACCCAGAAAGTCGCCAGCACCAGCAGCCACACGATCGCAATCCGGAGCAACCGGTCGGTACGCTGCGTCCTTCGGACCTGCGTCTGCTGACTGGCGAGCGGATCAAGTCCCGGCGGTCGCGGGGGCGGCGGCGGAGTCTGCGGGGGCAGCGACGTCATCGGCGTGTCTCGAAGAACAGCAGGTTGGCCCGACGGACCGGTTCCGTCGCGCCGGCCAGCTAATGCGCCAAGTTCCGGCTGGTTCCGTGGATCAAGGCATGTCGTCCTTCGGGACCGGGCCTCGGATGGTTAAAAGACAGTGAACGCAGCCGCCGCCGGTCGGCTCGCATTACTTCTCATCCATGATCTCTCCTGAGGCCGTCCCGGCGCTGGCGCCACGCTGGCGCGGCTTCTATATCTCGCTGGTTCCCGCTTCGGATCTTCGGCTTCCCGATCGATCCCAACCCCGGGTGGATCGACATGACAGGCTCGTTGTCCAACATGATGGTGGTGATCTCGGTCTGGGCGCTGCCGCTCCTGATCGCGATCACGTTCCACGAAGCCGCGCATGCCTATGTGGCCAAGCTGTGCGGTGACAACACCGCCTGGATGCTCGGCCGGGTCAGCTTCAACCCGATCAAGCACATCGATCCGTTCGGCACGGTGCTGCTGCCGCTGCTGTTGCTGGTGATCCAGTCGCCGTTCCTGTTCGGCTACGCTAAGCCGGTACCGGTGAACTTCCGCAATCTGCGCAATCCACGCCGCGACATGGTGCTGGTCGCCGCTGCTGGTCCCGCGATCAATCTCGTTCTCGCAGCCCTTGCGGCGCTGGCGTTTCACGTCGTCGGTTACGTGCCGGGCGAAGCCGGCCAGTGGCTGGCGCAGAACCTCGTCAACGCGCTGCTGATCAACGTCGTGCTGGCGATTTTCAACCTGCTACCGATCCCGCCACTCGACGGCGGCAGGATCGCCGTGGGCATCCTGCCGCGGGTGCTGGCCCATCCGCTGGCCCGCGTGGAGCCCTACGGCATGCTGATCCTGCTCGGGCTGATCTTCATCCTGCCGCTGGCCGGCATCGGCATCGCCACGCAGTTCATCGCCCAATCGAGCCAGTTCGTCGTGCAGGCGATCCTGCGGCTCACCGGCGCGGCCTGATCCAGCCCACACCTCCAGGACGCGTTACGACGCGCCATCTTGGAAACGCTGATCGCCCGCACCGCTCGCCGCAACGACCAGCCGGCGTAGCGCGGGGCCGTTACGACCATTCCTCGGAAACCACGTTGTTGCAGTAATAACAGCGGAATATCCTGCGCGCCGCGTGCGCATGTCGCCTCGGCGCGCTGCCCAGATACGTCATCTGATTGCCGCACACCTCACAGACCCGAACACGCACCTCCGCAGTCTCTTCAAGATCTGACATCGTCGCCTTTCCGATCATATTGGGGGCGCAACGGGCCTTCCAACCAACGCAGAAGCGCGCTTGAACGCATTGGATCGTCCACGGCATTTCCGAGCTTTCGCTTGCGCTCGCAACTCGCGCATTCGTGTGAAAGAAGATGCCGGCAATCGCAACACGCCAACACTGGCGGCAAGACGGGCATCGATATGGCGGGTTGACGCATACATTCCTCCCGCAGTCAGGACATAAGCGACGCGTTTGCGACTCCAGGCTGCCGGCCCGCAACAGCAGGCGATCAGTGCCACTCTGGCGCGGACGCGCCTCGACCAGCGTGGAATGCGCATTTCCATTGAACCCGCCGTTATTCCCGACTCCACTTCAGCCGCGGCGGTCTAGTGAGAATTTATGCGTCGCCAAGCATCGCGGTCGAAAGTTCGTGACCATCAGCGCTGGTCGATGGGGTCGAACGAGCCGCTGTCAGCGAGCAGGCCAGCCTGCTTCGACAGCGCTTCGTTCTTCACGACGACAATTCGTGCGCAGGCCATGCACTTGAAGATACCACTGTGGGGACACAGACCCAGGTCCGGGATCTCGGCCACAAACAAAAGAGTCTGGCCGCACTCGTGGCAAGCAAGAAAGCCAGCTCCTGCTTTGTCAGCCATTGCCAACCTCTCCCGGATGCCTTTGGTAACTAATCAGACCCCAGAATGGCCTGCACTAACAAATGTGGGCAACCGGTGATGATCTGAACCGCACCGGAGACGTCCGATTTGCCATTCGCTTTGGCTGAATGGGCACCTTGTTTTGGTTTTACGTGCCACGCGTCGTATAGCCGCACAACCAGAATGGCCCGTCCTGCAATTAGACTGGTGAAACCGAATTCGGCCCAGTGCGACCACAAAACGCTGTATTGTAAGAGCGATCAGTCGGTTGCGGCCATTGAGAGCCTGGAGACGGTAGGAATGAGCGTTGGGAAGTCAGGCCAAGAGACCGGTGCGTCTATGGTTTCGCCCCGTCGGCGCCCGCCTTCCCTGGTGGTCGGCATTGGTGCCTCGGCGGGCGGGCTCGCCGCTTTCAAGACGTTCTTTGACAATATGCCGGCCGACACCGGTATGGCGTTCGTGCTGGTTCAGCACCTCGATCCCGATCACAAGAGTCTGCTGGTCGAGCTGTTGCGGCCGCATTCGGCCATGCCGGTGGTCGAGGCGCAGGACCACGATCCCCTGGCGCCCAACCAGATTTATGTGATCCCGCCCAATGCAACGCTGTCTCTCGAGGGAGACGTTCTACGCGTTGCGACGCCCTCGCCCGCGCGGGAATATCGTCGTCCGATCGACACATTCTTCGCGTCGCTCGCAGAGAGCCAGGAGGATTGCGCAGTCGGCATCATCCTGTCGGGTGTCGGCAGCGACGGGTCGCTCGGCATCAAGGCCATCAAGGAGCATGGCGGGTTTACGCTGGCGCAGGCGGAGTTCGACGATACCGCAATGACGGGAATGCCGAGCAGTGCCGCGGCCACGGGACTGGTCGATCGCGTCGCCTCGGTCGAGAGCCTGCCGACCAAATTGCTCGAGCATCAAGCCTATCTGACCAAGGTCGAGGAGCAGAAAGGGGCAGATGGCGCACGCGAGGACGTCCGCGGCAGCTTGAGCGCCATTACGGCGGTGCTGCGCAGACGGCTCAAGCACGATTTCAGCGGCTACAAGCAAAACACCCTCATCCGCCGAATTCAGCGCCGGATGCAGGTTCTTCAGATCGAGTCGGTCACCGCTTATGCAGAGCATCTGCGCAAGGAGCCTTCCGAAGGCGACGCTCTGTTTCGCGAGCTGCTGATCGGCGTCACCCAGTTCTTCCGTGACGAAGACGCATTCGACTCCCTGAAGGCCAATTTCCTGCCGTCGCTGTTCACCGGGCGAGATGCGGACGATCCGATCCGGGTCTGGGTGGCAGGCTGCGCCACCGGCGAAGAAGCATATTCGATTGCGATCATGCTGCAGGAACTGCTCGGCTCCCATCAACACGAGGCCGCGGTCACCATCTTCGCCACCGATATCGATCCGCAGGCCGTCGCGTTCGCCCGCGCCGCGCGGTTCCGCCGAATTGACGGCCTATCGCAGGAGCGGCTTCAACGCTGGTTCGTGAAAGACGGCGACGACTACGTTCCGACTCATGTCATCCGGGAGATGTGCGTTTTCTCCGAGCACAATCTGGTCAGAGATCCTCCGTTCTCCAGGATCGACCTGATTACATGCCGCAACGTCCTGATCTATATGGAGAACGATTTTCAGCACCGGGTGATGCAGACGTTCCATTATGCACTGCGGCCCGGCGGCTATCTGTTCATCGGTCCGTCCGAAAGCATCAGCCGCGAAACAGGATTGTTCAGCATCGTCGATAAGAAGCAGCGCATCCTGCAACGCCGTGACGGCGCCAGAGCCGCGCTGCCGCACTTCGTGCCGCAGGCAGGGACCATTTCATCTCCCCAATTGCCGGCCAACCGGATCGAAGACCAAATCGACAAGAGCGCGCGCCGCGTCATGGCGAAGCACTCTCCGGCTTATTTCATTATCGATCGCAACCACAACATCGTCCGGTTCTCCGGCGGCGAGACCGGGCGCTATCTCGAGCCTTCGGAAGGCAACGCCAGCCTCGACCTGTTCGCCAATCTGGCCAGAAGCCTCAGAACGCAGGTCCGTCGCGCTGTCGAGACCGCCTTCTCGTCGGGGCGCGCGGTTGAAGAAGAAAACCTGAGACTCGAAGGCAAGCCGCCGGTCGACCTCGTCGTCGAACCGATTATCGAGGTCGGACATCCGCCGAGCTTGGTAGTAGTCGCCTTCCGAACCAGCCCTCATACAACCGACCTGCCGCAAGAGACCGAGATATCGCCGGCGAACCGGCGCGAGCTCGAGGCGATTCAGCAGGAATTTCGCGCCTTACAGATCCAACATCGGGCGACCAGCGAGGAACTGGAAAGCCAGATCGAAAATATGAAATCGGTGACCGAGGAGTTCCAGTCGGTCAACGAGGAGCTTCAATCGTCCAACGAGGAGCTCGAGACCGCCAAGGAGGAGATGCAGTCGGTCAACGAGGAACTGCAGACCATCAACAGCGAGCTTCACGGCAAGAACGAGCTGCTGCTGCAGGCCAACAACGATCTTCAGAACCTGCTCGACAACACGCAGATCGCCACCATCTTTCTCGACGACGATCTCACGGTCCGAAACTTCACGCCGGCGGCGCGCGAAGTGTTTTCGCTGCGCGATGGCGACCGCGGCCGGCCGGTGACGGAGATCACCTCCCTGCTGTCCTACGACAAGCTGTGCGAAGACGTCAGGACCGTACAACGCACCCTCGGTGTCGTGGAAAGCCAGCTCGATCTCAAGGACGAGAGCGCGACCTATATCATGCGGATCAGGCCCTACCGCACGGTCGCCAACGTCATCTCGGGAGTCGTGATCACGTTCAGCAACATCACAGAGCAGAAGCAGCAGCACGACCACCTTCAAGTCTTGATGGGGGAGCTCCAGCATCGCACCAACAACGTCTTTGCGGTCATTCTCGCGATAGCACGACAGACAGTGCGTAACAGCGCATCGTTGGAAACATTCGAACAGCAATTCGGCGCGCGACTGCTGGCGCTGGCGCAAGCCAACGCGCTGCTCGTCGACCAGGAGTGGAAGGGCGTTTCACTGGAGAAACTGATCGAAGCGCAGCTGGCGCCGTTTATCGGTGGCGACTCCACCCGACTCGAGTTGGTCGGCCCGCCCGTGACGATGGCCGGTGCCACCATCCAGACGATCGGGCTCGCGCTGCACGAGCTTGCGACCAATGCATCCAAATACGGTTCACTATCGGTGCCGGGCGGCAAGGTGGTCGTTAGCTGGAGCTTCGACGAGGGCGAAACGTCCCCCGAGTCCTTCCGACTGGAATGGAGAGAACAGGATGGTCCGCCGGTCAAGCCGAGCGACCGCAAAGGCTTCGGTCACTTCGTCACAAAGCAGATGGTCACGCGCTCACTCAACGCGAAGGTGGACGTCGACCTCGCTCCCGAAGGATTGCGATGGAGCATGCAGATGCCGGCGAATGAAGCGCGCAGCGGATAAGCGACTCCGTTCAGGGGACTTCACACAACACACCGCGAAGCCCCCCACTCCCGGTCGATAGGCGCACTAAGACTAGGGCAGCTTCGCACGAATCGCAGCGAAGATCTCTCTTGTTTTCGACAGTTCGGCACTAAGCTCGTCTTTCAACTTCGCGCCGCGCGCCATTTCACGGCAACAATTCTCCAGGATCATCCGAGTCTGGCGCCGGGTCGGCGAGCTGCGCGCGTCGGCCGCAGGGCGCAGCACTTCGGAAAACGGCACCTGAATGAGCACGTCATGACTGTGGTCGGTGATCTCGAAAGCATCGGTCGCTGGATCCTGCCGCATTCGAAGTTTTTCGAAAGCAATCTCCAACACGCTCTCATATGCGTCGAGATAGGCCGCTTCGAGCGACGGAAACTCCGTCCCAACGTCGTCCGTGTAGGTCGCGCCGCCAGACGTGTAGTTGAAGAAGAAACGGGGCATCCGGGCACTCCTCAGTTGTCGATCTTGTGTCCTTCGAGGTACTGCGGGTCGAATTCGGCAACCGAGTAAAGCCCGTCTCTATCCAGGATGATCAGGCGGCTACGGGTCAGCTCGATCAGCCCCTGCCCTCTCAACACCTGCAGGCTTCGATTGACGTGCACGGTCGACATCCCAAGGGCATCCGCGAGATCGTTCTGGGTCAACGGAAACTCAACTTCAGAGTTCAAATCGCGTCCCGCCAGTCGCAAGCGGTAGGACAACTCACACAGAAAATGCGCAAGTCGAGGCCGGGCTGCGCGCAGCCCGAGCCAGATCATCCATTCCTGCTGGATTGCAGCATGGACCGCCGTCTCCAACCAAAGCGCTCGCGTGATCGCGGGCCGGATCGTGATCAGATCGTTCAGCTTTCCGGCTGGAATGGACACATAGGACGCCGGCGTGAGGGCATAGACCGAATTTCGGGATTGGCGGAACACCACTTCGCCGGCGTTCAAGGCGTCACCTTCGACGAATACGGCGACAATCTGCTCCATTCCGTCGGAAAATCTGCGCACCTTTCGCGCCATCCCGCTGCAAAGAATGACGAGGGACGAAAACGGTGCGCCCCCTTCGATCAAGCAATCACCTTTGCTGGCTTGCCGCAGCGTCGGGGCCACTCCGAACAAAGCCCGCTGATCTGAGATCGGCAGTCCCCCCCGAAACAGCAGCCGCTTTACTGCCAGCGACAGTTCGTCAGACATTTGCAGCCTACGTCTTCAATGGGCGTCTATCAGAAGCTCTGATCAGCAATCGACGAATTGGCCATGCACTTGACCTTGCATGATATTGCCATCCCCCCCGCCACAGTACGCGGCTTCCCAATATTGGGGGCTTATTATCTCCGCACAGTGCGGGCGTGCGCGCTCATTGGCTCTAGCGAGATCATCGGTCCGGCTGGATGCCACCATTCCCGGCGATGGCATGTTGCGGCGTCCGCCCATCCTGTCAGGAACCAGATGTTCCCCAAGCGTCCGATCGTACACTGGAGCTATGCGCTCCCCTCAACTATTCCAACCCCAACACGATCAAGGCTGACCTAAGCACGCGCGGAACCTCTGAGCAGCGGTGGCGCTTTACCGGCCACATTCCTGAACGCGGGAATGCTCGGCCGGGCCGGCCGCAATCCGATCAGCGCAGGACGGCACGCTCGCCTCTCCTGCCGCTGAGGATCCAGTCGCCGCTTCCGGTCCGCTGCGCCAAGCGCGGGCAGTTGCTCGTCCGCAGTCTGCGCCATCCGCGCCGCGACGTGCGCTGGCTGCCTCGGCGGCCCCGATCAATCTCATCCTCGCGTCCGTGGCGGCGCTGATTTCCCACTTCGGTGAGTACATGCGGAGCGAAGCCGAACAGTGACGAGCGCACAACCTCTTCAACGCGCGGCTAATCGACGTGGTGAGGGCGATGTTCAACCCGCTACCGATCCAGTCGCTCGATCGCACACGCAACTTGGACCGCTACTCTTCAGCACACGCTTGGATTATCACGCGGCCATTTTCCGGCAACAGCGGACACGTATTACTACGGGCTCGACGGCACCACCGATCGAAGCCGACACGAGACCGCCCTGAGCCAGCACGTCCTATCCCAGCAGCTTTCGCTCTTCAAAACTCAGATTCGCCTGCCCCTGTAGATCAGACTAAGCGGGCTACGATGGACACCGAATTTACCCAACCCCTGTCACTCCGCTCGTCCGGCGCGCACTCAAGTAGGTGCCGATCGATTGATCGACCTGGTATCACGTTACGATTGAATTAACCAAGACGAGCTAATCTACTGTGGGGTTGAACTGAGGAAATCGCTTCAAGACGCATTCAAGCGGGGGCTGGAATGATCGTTCTGCTGATAATTGTCGGCCTTCTGACCGCTTTCCTATGGGCATGCTGGTCGTCGGCTAGAGCATACTACCAGCATGGGCGAGTCAGGGGCATGGACGAAGCCGTTCGGCAGATCGTCCGGGGAATCGCTCGTCACTACGAGATGGCCGCGAGAGCGACACCCGAAGGCGTGGCCGGGGCGATCGCCGAAATCAAAGGGCTGTTCAATCACGGCCCCCATCTCAAAGCAAAAGACATCGAGCGCTTCCATCTTCAGCTCTCAATATTGGCTGACGCCATCGGTGAAGCCTGCTGTTCAAAAGGCCAGGCGCAAGGCGTCGAGATGATGGCACCGGCCGAAGGCTACATCCGTGTCGACCTGTCAGTGATCGAACTCCTGCAGCTCAGTCGGCTGGCTCATTTGGGCTTTCTTCACATGATGCCCAACTATCGCGGGCTGGAAATCCAGCGCTTCAGCGATGAGCTCGATGCACAGGAGGGCACACGGTCGATCTACAAGCTGGAATCCGTGATCCCGCTGAATGAGCGCCCGTTCGCCGATCTTGCCACCCACTATAAAGGGCGCGAGCAGCTGATCTCTGATTGGTGGCAGCCCACCCCCGCCGACCGTGTCGGATATGTTAGAGGCCTCGGCTCGCTGGTGGCTCTGGCTCCGGCAACGGCCTCCTCATAGGCCTCGGCGGCGACTGACATGCGCCACGTGCCCTGTCGCACGCAGCTTTCTGAACTCTGCAGACATCCCTCTATGCGTTCAGCGCCGTCGGCACTGTCCGTGCCCTGCCTTGCCAGGCGATAGAGCTCAGATCGTCTGGTTATAGGCGCCGACTTCGGGATGCTGGCGCAGTACGACGTTCACCGCTTCGAACATGTCGTGCATCCGCTGCTCCGACACCGGGCTTTCGACCACAACCACCAGCTCGGGTTTGTTGGAGGAGGCGCGGACCAGGCCCCAGCTGCCGTCTTCGCAGGTGATGCGGACGCCGTTGACGGTGACAAGATCGCGGATCGGCTGGCCGGCGACGAGGTCGCCATTGGTCTTGGCGGCTTCGAAGTGCTTCACCACCTGATCGATCACCCGGTACTTCACCTCGTCGGCGCAATGCGGCGACATCGTCGGCGACGACCATGTCTTCGGCAGTGCGTTCTTCAGATCCGACATCGACTTGCCGGGTGCGCGGTCGAGCATCTCGCAGATCGCGATCGCCGACACCAAGCCGTCGTCATAGCCGCGGCCGAGCGGGGCGTTGAAGAAGAAGTGGCCGGACTTCTCGAAGCCCGCGAGCGCGTTCAGCTCGTTGGTGCGCCGCTTCATGTAGGAGTGGCCGGTCTTCCAGTATTCGGTCTGGGCGCCCTGCTGTTGCAGCACCGGGTCGGTCGCGAACAGGCCGGTCGATTTGACGTCGACGACGAAGCGCGCGTTCGGATGGATCGCCGACATGTCGCGCGCCAGCATCACCCCGACCTTGTCGGCGAAGATCTCCTCGCCGGTGTCGTCGACCACGCCGCAGCGGTCGCCGTCGCCATCGAAGCCGAGCCCGAGATCGGCCTTATGCTGCAGCACCGCGTCGCGGATCGCGTGCAGCATCTCCATGTCTTCGGGATTGGGATTGTACTTCGGGAAGGTGTGATCGAGCTCGGTGTCGAGCGGGATCACCTCGCAGCCGATCGCTTCCATCACCTGCGGCGCGAACGCGCCGGCGGTGCCGTTGCCGCAGGCGACCACCACCTTGAGCTTACGCTTCAGCTTGGCGTGCTTGGTGAGGTCGGCGATGTAGCGGGCCGGGAAGTTCGGATGAAACACATAAGAGCCAGCGCCCTGCTTGAACGCCGCGCCGAGCACGATCTCCTTCAGCCGGTTCATCTCGTCGGGGCCGAAGGTGAGCGGCCGATTGGCGCCCATCTTGACGCCGGTCCAGCCGTTGTCGTTGTGCGAGGCGGTGACCATCGCGACGCACGGCACGTCGAGCTCGAACTGCGCGAAATACGCCATCGGCGTGACCGCGAGCCCGATGTCGTGGACCTTGCAACCCGACGCCATCAGGCCGGCGATCAGCGCGTATTTGATCGAGGCGGAATAGCTGCGGAAGTCATGCCCGGTGACGATCTCCTGCGGCCGGCCAAGCTCGGCGATCAGCGTGCCGAGTCCCATGCCCAGCGCCTGCACGCCCATCAGGTTGATCTCCTGGCCGAACAGCCAGCGCGCGTCGTACTCGCGAAAACCGGTGGGCTTCACCATCGGCTCGGATTCGTAGGCGTAGGTGTTGGCCGTCAGAAGCGGCTGCGGCGTCGGAAACATGGCGCTCTTTCGCAAAAGGAAGGGTGCGGCGGGGACAGCGATCGTCTTACGAACGACGATAGTCGTCGTCGAACCGAATGATGTCGTCTTCGCCCAGATAGCTGCCGGTCTGCACTTCGATCAGCTCGAGCGTGATCTTGCCGGGGTTTTCCAGCCGGTGGGTGGCCCCGATCGGAATGTAGATCGACTCGTTCTCGTGGATGATCTTGATCAGTTCGTCCACCGTCACCTGCGCGGTGCCGCGCACCACGATCCAATGCTCGGAGCGGTGGTGATGCTTCTGCAGCGATAGCCGCTCGCCCGGCTTGACGATAATGCGCTTGACCTGATGCCGGTCGCCGGAATCCAGCGAACGGTAGGAGCCCCACGGGCGGTGGACCTGGGCGTGGTGGTCTGTGACCTCCGGCGCCACGGTCTTGACCTTGGCGACCAGCCGCTTCAGTCCGTTGCCGTCCTTCTGCCGGGACACCAGCACGGCGTCCTGGGTCGCGACCACCACCAGATCGTCGACGCCTTCGAGCGCGACCAGGGTGTGGTCGCTGGACACGTGACAGTTGCGGGAATCTTCAAATACTGCAGGGCCTTGCGCGGCATTCCCGCCGCCGTCCTTGGCCGTCAGCTCCCACACCGCGCGCCAGGAGCCGACGTCCGACCAGCCGCAGTCGACCGGCACCACGGCAGCGCGTTTGGTCTTCTCCATCACGGCGTAATCAATCGAAATCGGCTTGGCTTTGCCGAACGAGGCTTCAGGCAGTGTCACGAAGCCGAGATCGCGGCCGGCCGACGTCACCGCCTCGGTGATAGTCGCCACGCTGTCGGGATCGACCGCATTGTACTCCTCGAGCAACGCCGCCGCCGGAAACATGAAGTTGCCGCTGTTCCACAGATAGCCCGCCGCGACATAGCCCTCGGCGGTGGCGAGGTCCGGCTTCTCGACGAACTTGGCGACGTTGCGGACCTTGCCGACAATCGCGTCGCCGGGAGAAATGTAGCCGTACTCGGTCGCCGGACGTTCCGGCTTCACCCCGAAGGTCACGATCCGCCCCTCGGCGACGCCCGCCAGTCCGTCGCGGCAGGCCGCGATGAATGCGTCCTTGTCGCGCACCACGTGATCGGCCGCCAGCGCCAGCACGGTCGCTCCCGGCTCACGCTGCTCGGCGAACACTGCACCCGCCACGATCGCGGGACCGGAGTCGCGACGCGCTGGCTCGAGCAGGACGTCGGCCTCGACCCCGATCTCGGCCAGCTGGTCCCGCACCATGAAGCGGTAGGCGGCGTTGGTGATGATGATCGGCCGGCCGAACAGCGCCGGGTCCGAGACCCGCAGCAGCGTCTCCTGGAACGTCGAGCGCGGCCCGAACAGCGGCAGAAACTGCTTCGGCCGCACCTCCCGCGATGCCGGCCACAGCCGCGTCCCGGCGCCGCCGCACATGATCAAGGGGACACACCGAGGATCGTTCGCAGACTTCCCGACAGCGTTCATCGAAGACACCCAACTCTGATTACGATCTCTTTGTGGTTGCAACGAATTGTCGAGTCAACACGCCTCCCCCGGGACGGCCGCCCCCTTCCACTTGCAGCCTCACCGCCGCAGGGGCCAGGAACGCCACAAGCCTCTATCCCACGTCTCTTGGCGAGATCGCACCACGCTCAACCCGAAGATGCGACCTCGACCAGATCGAGAGACTCGGCCAGTGGCGTAACTATCATGATCGCTGTCAGGCGCGACGCGGCGCCACGAGCTCGGTCTCTGCCGGGGCGTGCGAGCCGGGACCGACGTCACGCATGCCTCCGCCATTGTACACCACCACCAAGCGCTCGCCCTCCTCGGGCTGGCTGGCGGGGACGGCTTCCTCCACCACTGGCTCCCTGTGCACCGGAGCCACAGGCTCAGCCGAAACCTCATCGGCAAGCCGAGCCTCGACCTTGTCGCTGCTCTCTGCGGGCACCGGGATCGTCGCGATGATCGCCTGGTCATTGGTGGGCGCCGGATACGCTTCCTTCGCCTTCCGTAACGGCAGTCCCCATCGCCGTCTTGCCGTGGGATTCGATGGAGCTCGGGCCGCTTCAGGCGGCTCGAACCTCGGGAATATCGGAGTCACCCGATCGTCCGCATGAGCTGGCTCGACCGGTGCGACAGCTTCCGGGATCACCCGCTCGCGCTCCGGCTCATCCTCCGCCAGCTTCCACGTCATCGACCGAGCAGCGACCCGCGCAGACTTGATCTGCGACTGGACGTTGATCGCGTACATGCTCGGCGGCGAGAAGAAGATCTTGGTGACCACCGGCACGATCTCGAGAAACACCACGAACAGCCGGATCATCCAGGAGAACAGGGTGATCGCCTGGCCTTCCTGCGGATCGCTCTTCAAGGCCTGATACGCCGTCAGCCGAACCAGCGGATCATTGCTGTCCTTCCTTTGCTGGACGAACGAGCCTTCCAGCGTGCGCTCGCGATAACGCTGAACCTTGGCCTCGCGCTGGCTTTCCAGCAGTTGCAGGTTCGCGCGCGCGGTGTCGACCTGCTTCTGGATCGCCGCGCGTTTGGCGGCGAAGTCCTGCTTCTGATCGTCGCGTTGCGCGAGGTCCGCCGCCATCCGTGCCGCCGCGTCGTTCTTAACCCGCTCGCGTCGCGCGACGATGTCGGACAGCTCCGCCTGGCGCGACTGCAGCAGCATCTCGGCGGCTTCCTTCTGCTTCTTGGCGAGTTCATAGCGCCGCCCGGCGCCGGCCCGCCCGCTATTGGTCGGGCGCAGCTTCTCGCCGAACTGCTCCGCGCTCATATCGAGCGACTGATCCCTGATCGTCGCTTCCAGCTCTCGGACCTCGCCGCGGACGGTAGCTTCGCGTTCGGCCAGCGACTTCAACTCGCGGTCCACCTCGGGGTCCGCAGCGGTTGGGGTGTCGGAGGGAAGCGGTGCCTGCGCCAGCAACTCACGCTGATGCTGCTCGATGGCGGTCAGTTGGGCGCGGCTTTCCGCGATCTCGCGATCGAGCCCCGATGCGTATTTGTCGATCTGCTCGTAGATCGGGCGATTGCCGGCAACACGGTCGCGATCGATCTTCTGGGAAATCGCATCGGAGAACAGCGCAAGCTCGAGAAACAGAGCGATGACCCAGGCCAGCCCGAGCGAGATGGCGAGACGCGCCGTGATGCGGACGAACTGCCACACCGAGCGCCTTAGCCCCTCCCCGACCTTCTTCGACTGATCGTCGTCCAGCCAGAACGCGCCTTGCACGAACCAGTCCGACTGAAACAGCGCGCGGTCGAACATCATCACGGTGAGTGCGATCACCACCGCAATCGAGGCTCGCAGCGGGGTCGAGCCGACGATATAGCCGAGCGCGTAGTAGGAGACGCCGAACACCACCAGGAACGACAGGCAGAGCGAAAAACCAATCTGCATCGCCCAGATACGGTCAGTCGGCGGGCAGCGGGCGATCAGCTCCCGGTCGACGCCGGCAATGAAATAAAGCAATCGTTGGAGCATGGCTCACCCCTCTATGAACCAGATGCGGGCCGTTCACCGCCCACGCCCGGAGCGAGGATCGAACACCTTTTGGAGGCGACGGGCAACAAACTGATTAGTCAACGGTTAACCGATCCGGGAAAAAGCTGGTAAAAGAACACTTCGCTCGCAGGCCGAGCGGTATCATCAGTTATTTCGACGAGGTGCGTTGACATATATGTCAACGTAACCACGGCCCCGACTAATTATTCAGAACAGATGCATGCTACGTCGAATCGTTCGACGGTCACCAAGACGTCACGGACGTCGCACGCGATACGCGATCAACGATCGAGGTCCAGCGGACCCAGGCCGGCAGACACGGCGAATTATCGGGAAGCTGCCGTTTGCCGGCGGTCGGCGTCGAGCACGAAGAACAGACCCCAGTACGTATCATTCAGGTCCGGCCGCAGCGGCACGCGGCTTGCGCGCTCGTGCACCGGCCATTTCGCCACGAACCGATATCCAATGGCTTCCATGCCTGCGATCGTGCCCGCCAGGCTGTGGAGCTTGCAGGCATGCACATAGCCGTCGCCCACTTGCGTGGTCACGATCGGATCCGTCTGAGAGAATGGCGTCCGGTTGACGACCACAAGGCGCGGCAATTCGGGAAGCCGGCCTAGGATCACCGCAAGCTCGTCTTCGAAATAATGCAGCGCCCCGGAGACGATAAACAGATCGACCCCGGAGGCATCTTCCATCCGCCGCGAAAACCCGACCCGCTGTTCGTTGCGTGATTTGGCGAACTGCAGCACGATTTCTTCCTTGTCGGGCAGATCGTGCACCATCCAGCGCAGCGTCGCAGGCAGCCGCAACTCGCGGTCGTAGGGATAGAACAGATTCCCGATCCCCCCGCCGAGATCGAACACCGTCGACAGGCCAGGCGCGTAGCCGGACAAATAGAACAAGACCGGATAATCGCTCTCTCGGGTGACGTCCGCGAACTGCTTGAGCTGGCTCACCACATCGGAGTGCTCGTGACCGGCCGGAATGAACCGCCGGATATACCTGGTCGCCGTGTCGATGTCTGGAAACGGCTGATAAACGCACAATAGCGCTCGCAACCAGCGCTCGATTCCGGGGCGGCTCGCCGCGGCGCGAATGAGCTGCGGGCCGTAGGGCAGTTTCGCCAGCGCCCGTAGGCCGATCGCCGCCGACGAGCCGATCGCGACACGCAATTTGTTGAGCCCCGGGACCATGCTGCCCTTCCAAGCTATTGCCTGCTGACCTGTCTATCAGACTGTTCGGCGATGTCCGAACTGATACCGACTTCGGCCCTCGCTCACAAATGGCGGCAGGTCGTCCACCGCCTCCAGATCGGCAGCGCGCTCATGATCGATCTCATCACAAGTGAGGCGCGATCGACCAAGCGAGTCGTCGCGATTGCCGCGCCCGACGCCCGCTGCAGGTCGACGCATCCGCCGAGGTGTACGGCTCCGTCGGCGTCCCTCCTCGGGTCGTTCAGGCTTACCCCGCAAGCCAAAGGACAGACCAGACGCCCGCTTCAGCAACGGGTTCGATGAGCCGTTTGTCTGATGCCCGACGGGCAATCATGCCAGCCGTCAAACCATGATGAGATGCGGAGACTCTTAGCCAATCCCGAAGGTATTTATTAACGTTATGCCTTTTCCAATGTGGATCGCGGCGCGCGCGCCCTGCCCTTGGCCGGGTTAACCTCGCACAATGATCTCGACGCCCAGCGAGCCATCCGGGGGGCTGGAAATCAGGGGGGAACGACCGGCAAACGCTCGCCGTGAATGAGGCGCAGAAAGCACTCACACAACCACCAGCTGCAGCCTATCTTGAGCAATCGCTGGGCTGTTGGGCAATGCGCATCGATCGACGGGGCGCTGGACGAAAGCGAAAATGGCAAAATTCGGCCACGACGTGACCGAATTTGCACGGGAATCTGGTCAGACTGCCGGTGGGGACTCCGGCAGCTCGGTAGAAGCCTGCGGGGCAGTCTGGCGGGCACTACGGAGCGACAGAGTCTGATCGTAAGGGGAGCGCGCGGGGACACGTGACGATCGAGGATCTGCTGCGGCAAGGGGCGATACGACGGATCGAGGTGGATCTCGGAGCAGGCGCGCAGCCGGCCCGGCTGCTGTATGGCACCCCAAATTTCATCGAATGGCTTGAGAACTTGCTGGGGGGGGCGGAGCCTGACCAACGGCTCGGCGAAGCGACCCCCGCCGAACAAGTCGATGCGCTGTTCTACGCCTATATTTCCGGACGGCCTTTGGTTTATGTCCGTCAATTCAGGATGATACGCGTCGAGCAAAGCGCCGTATGGGAATTGAAAACTCCCGACGTGCGCATCTTCGGTTGGTTCCTACGCAAGGATTGTTTCGTCGCCGTTTTCGGCGATTGGACCGACCACGTAAAAGATCACAATTTATATAAAGGTTACCGCACATCAGTCCGCCGAATTCGACGAGAATTGGGTATAGGTGCTACCCTGTGTGTCACAGGGAGTTCACCCGATGACGTCATTTCAATGTGAAGATGGCGGCTATTCAACAGTCACTACGCGCTTTGCTACCTCATTAAGCGTTGCTGTTTCCGGGGCCTCGCCGGCGCGCGAACACCTCGTGGCGGTGCCGTCCGCGCAATTAGCTGGCCGGCTCGGCGGGGCTGAGCTGTCGCTATCCGATCCCGCAAAGTGCGCAGCGCGGAAATTAACTTTGTCGGGTCCGGATCGGTCTCGAACCGCAGTGATGGATGTCCGTTGGGACCGATCCAACGCCGCGCATCGACGATCTTTCGATCGGGATGTCCGAACGACACGCGCTAGAATGCTCGATCGCGCCGTGCGCGCCGACTGAGATAACTGGCTCAGGCCGGCCTTTTGGCCCGAATGCTTTTCTGACACCCTTTTATTCAAGCGAGCTCAAATGGAACGATATGGATATTGCATCTTCTGCGACGATATTCGTACCGAGGCAGGCGGAAAACTCAGCTTTATCGGGTGCTACAACTCGGCGATGTTCGTGACGAACGAGTTCCCGCTGTCGCTGCCCAAGCTGTGTGTGCACTTCAACGTCTTCTCGCCCGCCGATCAGCCGTACAAATCTCTGCGGGTCCGATGCTATCTGCCGGGCGAAGATAAGCCGATCGCCGAGGAGACCATCGAAGTGCCTGCGCTGCAGGACCAGATCAATCTTCTGACGAGCCTGCCGAAAGACCAGCCGATGATGCCCTACATCGTGGTTGCGGCAAGCCTGATCTTTTCACCTTGCGAAATCAAATCGCCGGGCATGATCCACGTGCGCGCCGTCATCAACGACAGTCCGACCGAACTTCATCTCGGATCGCTCGCCGTCTCGTCGCAAGCAACGCCTCAAGTCGCCCTGGAACATGGGCCAGCGGCCATTAACTGAGATCTACCGTCGATCGCTGGCGCGATCGACGACTTTGCCGAGGGGCGAGCGAGCCGTGAGCAGAGACTCCGGCGCAGACCTCAGCCGCAGCCGGTCGGACCTGGCAGCCGCCCTCCCCGTTCGCGCCCGACTTCACTTATGAACATCCGAACGTGGACCGCGCGCATCTCGCGCTCACCCATCAATTCCAGAGCTGTTCTGTTACGAGATCGGGATGGCGAGGACTTCGTCCCCTTGAGACGGGCCGAGTCCGCTTCAAGCAATCGATGAAGCGCTCAAGCTGCGATGCTTGCCTCGATTTTCATATCGAGGTGCATTCGATTGGAACTGGCGCGCTAGAATGTCCGAGCAACTCACCGCGGACACCGAGCTGGGCCCTATTTGTCATCTTCAGAAACACGAAACCGCGCAGCGATCTCCGGCACGGTCGACATGCGAGAGACCAAACAAGGCTTGCGGCACAGCGGCCGCTCACCATCCGTTGCTTCGCCAAAGATCAATGAGCTGATTGGGCGACACCGCAGCCCGCCACAATCCGATTGTCGCGCGGTCGGGTCGGTCAGGAACTCCTGACCATGACGCGGCGTCGGGGAAGGCCACGACGACCCTACTCCGCGGCGCCCGAGAAGCTCTGGAAATTCGAGTTGCGCGCGCGCTGGTCCGGCATGAGGTCGTTTTTCACCGAGCGGATATTAACGACTTTTATCTGGCCGTAGCTGAGCGTCGAGGTGGTCACTGGCTCGTTTTGTCCGGGATGGCGCTCGGGCTGGCGAAGCTCGAACGACAGCTCCATGTCCATGGCCCAGGCCAGATCAGCAAGGCTGCGTAAGGTGAGATTGCTTTCGCCGGAGAGCTGGCGATTGATCACGGAACGATTGACCCCGAGGCGTTTGGCGAGTGCCTGTTGGGTCAGGCCGTCCCTCTTCTTCTCTGAAAGCACCTTAAGCAATTCGTCTCGTACGCGGGCAATAAATCGTCCTGCCTTCTGCGCACGACCGCCGATATCAAAATGATAAGACGTCACTGCGGAACCTCCTACCCAGCCGCGATCCTCAATACAACGTGGCGCCGTCCTATCACTTGCAAGTAGTGTTCATTGTGCACCAAAGCGGACAGGTTGACAGCCCTTTTTTGTCGGCTTGCTGAATGAATACAGGCGGAGTGTTGCCAAATATCCATCCCACCAAGCAGCGGGACCCCAGGCCCTAAGATTTAGTATGCTTTGGCAGCACAACGGTTCAACGGAACTAGATACCGGACCGGTCATTTAAGGAATTCGTGCGCCCCAAAGGCCACTTCCTGAGCGAAACCTTCAGAATATTGCCGATGGCAGGTGCGGCCGCGGTATTCGGCCGCCCGAAAAAAGACGGCGGGACCGAGGTCCCGCCGTCCGAAGGCATCTTAGTGCTGCGAGGTGAACGCGACGTTGTGCGAGCCGAACTGCGCCGTCACCGACGTGTTGGTCACGGTCGCGCTGTTCTGGGCGGTCACGGCGTAGTTGCCGGTGCCGACCTGGACGGTCGCCTGCGTGTTCAGCGCGCCGATCATCGGCTGCAAGCCGGTGCTCTGGGCGGCGACCGCGGTATTGCTGTTGCCGAACTGGGCGATCAGCGATCCGTTGAGGCCGGCGTTGAGCGGATTGGCGACCTGGTTGGTGAAGGCACGGTTCTTCGAGCCGGCCTGGATGGTCGCCGCGGCGTTGACCGTGCCGGACACCGGGGCGTTCTTCTGCAGGGTGACGGCGTTGTTGCGGTCACCGAGCTGGATGGTCGCCTGGCCGTTCAGGCCGTTCTGCTGGCTGACCAGCGCGCCGTTCTTCTCGCCGAACTGCGCGACGAGCGAGTCGTTCGACACCGGCAGAGCGCTGACGCCGTCCTGCAGGGTGATCGCAGCGTTCTTCTTACCGACCTGGACGGTCGCGGCGTTGTTATTTACACCCTTCAGAGCGACCGCCTGGGGAAGTTCAGCGGTCCCGGTGACAGTGCCGTAAACCGTCTTGGTCGGGTCAGGCAGGCCATGCCAGACGCCGAACCCCACCGGCACATCGACACTCTTCGAAAGGGCGACACCAGTACGAGCCCCTTCCGAATTCTGCACCGTCAGGGCGGAGTTGCCCTTACCGACCTGCAGGGTGCTCGCAGCATTCACGCCGCCGTAAACCGCCGGGGCAGTGTACGGGAAGGCAACCGGGCCGTAGTTGGTCGTTCCGGGCTGATTGACCTGGTAGTAGGGGAACGACGACTTGGGCGTCGTATACTTCTCGGTGGTCTTGATGCTGCCGCTGAGCGAGCCGTCGTTCGCCGCGAAGCTCGGCGAGCCCTTGCTGCTCTGCAGAGTCACCGCCTTGTTGCCGATGCCGATCTGCGTGGTTAGCGCCGAGTTGGTGGCGCCCTGGGCGTTGGTGGTCTGGCCGGTCGCCGACAGGTTGCCGTAGCCGAACTGCAGCGTGCCCTGATCGTTGCCGCCGCCGGCCTGACCGGCGAACGACCGGTTGAAGTTGCCGAACTGCAGGGTCGACGACTCGTTGGTGCGGCCGAGGGTGGCAACGCCGGTCTGGCTGGTGGCGGCGAAGTTGCCGACGCCCACGCTCAGAGTGGTCTGGTTGTTGTTGCCGCCGGTCTGGCCGACCAGCGCGCTGTTGAAGGCGCCGAGCTGGGTGGTCGAGGAGGTGTTCTTGTTGGTGCCGGCGTTATCCTGCGAGGTCGCCGCGAAATTGCTACCGCCGACCTGCAGCGTGGTCTGCTTGTTGTTGCCGTCCTTCTGATTGACGATCGAGCCGTTGAACGCGCCGAACTGGGCGGTCGTCGAGTCGTTCGGGGTGGCAGCGCTCTGGCGGCCCTTCTGCGAGGTGACGGCGAAGTTGCGCACGCCGCCCTGCACGGTGCCCTGCTTGTTGTTGCCACCGGTCTGCAGCGCAACGGCGCCGTTCTGCGCGCCGATCTGCAGCACGCCCGACTCGTTGGGCTTCGACGAAGCTGCGCTCTGCGCGGTCAGCGCCGAGTTGCCGCGACCGAGCTGAACGGTGCCCTGCTTGTTGTTACCACCGGTCTGTCCGGCGATCGCGTGGTTGGTCGATCCAGCCTGCACGATGAACGATTCATTGCTGGCGGCGGAAGCAAGTGACGTCGTGGCCAACAGGACGGCCAGCGTTGTCAGCATACGCATGTTTTTATTCCCTGTTATCCGAAGCGGGGTCGACGACCATCGCCGCCCTCAAAATCGATTTAACTCCAACTTAACTATTCGGACAACCGTAAACCGGTTATTTACTTTAACTGTCAACCTAACCGCGAAGCGCCACGGAACTAACAGCCCGCTAACACGTCGGTTTTTGAGGAATCGAGACACTAATGGTCGGCTGCTACCTGATGCGTTGACATACAGGTCAACACGCCGCGGAACCGCGGCCTCATCGGCGTTGACTCATATGTCAACACGGCCGGATCTCAGGCAAAAGCAGTGCAAAAAGCACCGAAAAATCGTGACTTTCTTGATTCTTTAGCCGACACAGCCATCCGGCCGATGACGAATTAATTCAAATCCATGTCCACCCTTGTGGAGGCAGTTAAATCAAGTTTAACTATCCAGGCCTCGGGCAATGAGCACCGCCCAACGAATGATTTCGTCGCCAAACCTCGACGAAAGCACGATCACTTTCGAATTCCGCGCCACGCAAGTTGATTAGTTCAAACCAGTTCACACAGACCTAGAGTCGTCATTTCGATGTTTGTCGCGTCACGACATTTCAGTCACCTCGCCCGCTGCAGTGCGGGCCTGCTGCTGATTTCGATCGGGTTGCCCGACGCCAACGCGAGCAACACGACGGGACTCGACTGCGAGATCAGAACTACGCCGGACGGCAATCTGCTGCGGATCGACGCGATCCTTCATGCGCAAAACGCCGCGGCGGGCGAATATCAACTGAACGTCTTCAAACAATCGACAAGCGGCGTGAGCCAAAGCGCCCAGAGCGGAACTTTCGAACTCACCGGCCCGGCGGACCAGGTGCTGACCAGCGTCATCGTCGATCAGTCGCCAGCAGCAAAAGCTCGGTCCGAACTAACGATAAGATCCAATCAAGGGAGCGTATCATGTGCTTCACCATGACATCGCGGTTGTACTCGATGGCGGCCGCGCTGGCCGTCGCTACCGCGGGCGCTGGACACGCGACGATCGCGCATGCAGAAACAGCCTATATTTCGCAGGCCACCGGCAACGGCGGCAGTCCCGTGATCGGATTAGCGCCCACTTCGCTCAGTAACGGAACCGCGGCGAATTTCGCTAACGGTAATCGGCAAAAGATGTCTCTGCCGGAGATGGCCGCGCCGAGAATGACTGGCGGAAACTACGCGAGCACGCTGCAAATCGGCTCGTACAACACGGTTTTCCAGGCCCAAAGCGGCTTTGGTAACGTCTCCAACGTCGGCATCATCGGCGGCAACAACAATGCGGTGGGTGTGTTGCAGGCTGGCAACAACCTTCGATCCAATCTTGTGTTACTTGGTACATCAGGAACGTCGGTCGGCGTCCTGCAGGGAAATGGTGCAGCGCCGCTGAACCTCCTCGTCGGACGATTACCGAGCGGCGCATTAGTGATCGGAGGCCTGCCGATCAGACGATGAGACGAATTGTTTGTAGCTTATAGGAGGGTAGGATGAAGTCGAAGTTTCTGCTAGCCGCTGCCGCGTTGGTGATTCTCACAGCGCCCAGCTTCGCGACCGAACAGATCTATCGGCCCGTCAGCCCGACCTTCAACGGCAATCCGCTCAACGGCAACTTCCTTCTCAGCACCGCCCAGGCTCAGGGCATGGGCGCGAAGTCCGGCAGCAACAACACACCGGATCTGTCCGGCTTGAGCTCGGCGCTCAGCAATGTCGGCAGCGGTTCGTCCGTGATCGTGATCGGTGGTACGCCGACCACAGCTTCGACCAGCCCGTAACCGAGCATCAACATTGCTTGGTCAGTATTGAGTTAGCTAAACGGGGGGCGGCGGCGATGGATAGCAGAGCCGGAGTATTGGCGTGTGTCTTGCTGGCTGTTTCCTTAGGTGGATGCGCTATCACCGGAACCGATAAGGACCCGGTGACTCCGCCGGCGACCATGGTGGCGTCGACCAAGACCGGCGTCGTCCTCGAGCAGCTTCCTCCTCCGACCAAGAAGCTCGACGTAGCCGTCTATAACTTCCCGGACCTCACCGGTCAGAACAAGTCGAACGACAACTTCGCGGAGTTCTCGCGCGCCGTCACGCAAGGCGGCAGCGCGATTCTCACCGATGTGTTGCTGACCGCCGGCGGCGGACATTGGTTCGACGTTGCGGAACGCGCCGACCTGCAGCCGCTGCTGCAGGAACGCCAGATCATTCAGAATACGCGATCGGCCCTGCAGGGCGAGAAGGCGCAGAGCCTGCCGCCGCTGCGATTCGCCGGCGTGCTGCTCGAAGGCGGCATCGTCGGATACGACACCAACGAGACCACCGGCGGCATCGGTGCGAACTACCTTGGTCTCGGCGGCAACATGCAGTATCGGCAGGACATCGTCACGGTGTCACTGCGCGCGGTGAGCGTCCAGACTGGCCGTGTTCTCGCCGCCGTCACGACCACGAAGATCATCTACTCGGTGAACGTCAGCGGCAGCGGCTTCAAGTATGTCGCGATCGACAGCTTGCTGCAGGCCGATGCGGGCTTCACCAAGAACTCTCCGACCACCCTGGCGGTGCGTGAGGGCATCCAGCTCGCCGTTTATTCGCTGATCTTCGAGGGCGTGAAGAAGGAACTTTGGAACTTCAAGGATCCGGCCGCCGGCACCGCCTTCATGCGCGAGCTCGAGCTGCAACGGAAGGCGGCTATTCCGACCGCCCCGCCTGCGATGTGATCCGGGACTGGTATCTCCCAGTCCCGACAGCGCTCATCGTTTGAAGAATTCGCCTGGGCGGGTCGAGAGCCGCTCCGCGCGGATCTGACTTGGCGAACGGCCGGCAACATCGGGCGCAGTTCACGCCGATGCTCTTCACTCGGACAGCAATCGTTCAGACGGTCTTTGCTTGGGGCGCCCCGCCCTGTTGAGCAACGACCAACTCGGCCGCAACGTCGAACAGGAAGCCGTCGGCACTCAGCCGAGGCGATCTCAGCGTGTCGGCGGCCTGGCTTGCTGGGTAGCGCTGTAGCAGGCTTGCGACGACGCGTTGCTCGGATCGCAGGACACCTGGCCATTGCTCCCGGCCGGAACGGGCGATCCACCACTCAGTTCGGGCGAGCCCTTTTTCTTCGGTGCGTCCGGCTTCAGACCGCCGGGAGGGGCTTTCGGAGCAACCAACCCGCTCTCCGGTGAGAGCTTGGGGGCTTCTCCCGCGCGGGCCGCGAGCGGCGGAAGCATGCCGTGCGGCTGCTGGACATACACCTCGTTGGCGACCAGGAAGGTTCCGGCCTGGCCGGCCGCGGGCGACTTGACCGCGCCACTCTCCCAAACGAGACCACCGACGCTCATCACCGCCAATAGCATTGCCGGATAGGACATCTGCTGCTCCCTCGCGATGGGAGATCGTCCGTCCCCCGGACGATTCTCTCGATCCCGTCATTAGCATTGCCGGCCGCAAATGGCGAAGGCTTCGACCGGCGATACGCCTCAACAGGATCGCTTCGCCGCCTCGACTACCGGCGCTGACTGACGATGGCGCTGTTCTGGGATCCCTGCTGGATGATGTAGGAGGAATTCCCACCGCCCACCTGCGCCAGAAGCGCCGAGTTCAGAGTACCAGACTGAGCGACCATCGATACGTTGGCCGTGCCGGGATCAGGCATCTTAGCAGCAGCCTTCATCAAGCGCGCGGCGCTTTCGATCGTCACCGGCACAGCGGTGGTTCGAGCGGATCCGGTCGGCGCCTGCTGCGCCTTGCCGCCGACGGGCTGGCTCACATAGGCCTCGCTGGCCCAAGCTGGCTGATAGGCGGCGATGAAAACGGTGGCGACTGTCAGTATCCGGATGGTCCGCATCGTTGCTCCCCCTCGATTCTCTCAGTATCGGAGGTGGTTCCTTTCGAAATCGTAAGAGGCCAGCCCCGCCCGCTTGGGGAGCGACTCAGCCGTCGACGTCGATGATGGCATGCCCGTGCGCGCACGCTCATGACTTGAAAGCGCTGCTCGGAGCCAGGAATCACATGGCGGGGATCAGGCGAAGATCAGCCAGCCGATACCGGCCCACAGTCCAGAGCTGATGAAGATCGCGGCCACCCAGGGCCAAGGAGAGGAATACTGGAGTTCGGCCAGCGGGCCCGATGACGGGCCGGCTTCGTCGTCCGTATTTCCGAAGGCCGATTCGGGAACTTCGGAGAATGAAATTCCAGAGCCCTTCATTGCCCCCTCCGCCCAATGTCGTGACAATGAGCGTCAAAGGTTAACGTGAGCTTGCAAATTGACGACGCCCCTCGGCCACTTCGCGCCAGAAGAGGACAGGTCGGAGGGATTCCGCGCCTGACTAGGCGCAACCAACGGCAAGCAGGGATCAGGAGGCCATGAGCTACCGTGCCGCCCTTGCGACGGTATGGAGGAATTTGAGGCCTAGCGTGTGGAAGCCGCACGCGACCGGAGGGTCTGCGCGAAGTGGAATCGGCGTACGCGGGGACGAGTCGGCAGAGCCACGCCTGCAACGGCAGCCGCCCTGGCATCCGAGCTCAGATCGATCAGCGCGAGCCGGCGACTCATCGGGCTGCGCACCGACACGCTCCAACTGCCGCCGTCATCCAGCGGCACCTGGAACAGCTTGGGGTCGAGCAGAAACCCCGTTCCGACAGCCTTCGCCACCGCCTCCTTGCGGGTCCATCCCCGCAGGAAAAGATCGTTGCGGACGGATTTTTCCAAGCGATGCAGGCAAGCGGCCTCGTGCTGCTCGAAGATGGTATCGATCATTTCCGAATAGTCCGCCCTGGCGTCGCGATCCTCGACGTCGACTCCGACGGTCCCGGCCTTGGAGATCGCGATCAGCCCGGTCCGCCGGCTGTGCGAGAGATTGAAATCGATCTCTGCGGCGCGCCCAGCAACGAATGGCCGGCCGTGGGCTCCGACGACGATCGGAACCGCTTCGGCAGCCATGCCGAGGAGCTCGGAAAGCCGCAGCCGCAACGCGGTATGAATCACACCGTAGCGATAGCGATCCTCAGCGTGGATGAACGCATCCGCCGCGGCGGTCTCGCGCGGATCCAGGAGTTGCCAATCCACCGCCCCGGCTTCATCGAAGCTGATCTCCCAGATCTCAACCGGTTCGCTCATGGAGCAGTGCCTGATCTAATTGGCTGAACCGGCGCCCGGCCGCGGGCCGCTCGGAATGAGCCCCTCGATCTCCGTCACCGACCTGACCTCTGCAAAAGTCGTCCTGGGCGGACCTCCACGCTGGATCAGATGCCCGACAAGAAACTGCACGAGGAGCGTGTCGATGATCGCATGCATCCGCTCCGGCGCAATACGCCTGGGGGCCCACGGCCGCCAATCGCGCCAGCGATCCTCGGTGTAGAGCTGATCGGAGAAGTCCGAATGCCTCGCGCCGTCGACCATGAACACGTCCGAGCCTGACGAGCGCGCCAGCGCCAGCAGGCAGCCGAAATCCTCCCATCCGATCTTGGTCTCGTAGTTCGGACGATACGACCATGTCCGTTCTGAAGACGGCAATGACGCATACACCGCCAGAAACGGGCGCTTCAGCCCGGCGGCTGCAGGAGTGTGGATCACCCAGCCATCGAGATCGACACCAGCCGCCAGGGCCTCATCCAACGCGAGAGCTCTCGCCGCGACGGCACCGCCGAACGAATAGCCGACCACCGCAATCCGGGAGAAATCGGCTCCTTCAAGCATTGTGGTCGGTTGTCCGCCGCGCAGCGCCGCCAGGACGCGCTGGAGCTTGTCATATCCCAACCGAGTTCGGCGCTCACTGGTGGTCGGGAAGCTTGCGTAGTCCTGCGCGGTTTGCATGCTGAACGGCGCCAACCGGACCGTCTCGTCGGCAGGGTCAATCGCGGGATCTGGCCGGTCATGGCTGATGTCGTCCATGGCGACGACGATAAAGCCCGCGCTGGCGACGGTGGAGAGCAACACATCGTTCTCGGACCGGCGCCCACCCCACGAGGGGACGTAGATCACCAGCGGCAGCCCTCGATCAGAAGCGCCCGCCTTCACCGCGTCGCGCTGCACCGGCTGGCTCGGCCTCCAGATGCGGACCGCGATCTCTGTCTCTTGTGTGGGATCAGTCAAGACGACTTCTCCGACACGCGCCTGATCAGTTGGCTTGATGACACTGGAGGCGCGACGTTCGGCCCACATCGTGCCTCCGACCAGCACAGCCGCCGCAAGCCCTGCCACGACGAGGAGAAGCACAACGGCACCTCGGCGCATCGTTCAGCCGGGCGCCTGCCGGAGACGTCCAGCGGGCACATCGAGATGCCTACTCGCCGACAACATCGCTCAACCTGCGGCGCGCTGCGCGGACCAGCGGCCCTCCCGCCGATCGATCATCCAGCTCATGTATTCGGCGATGGTGGCGACCGCGGGCTCGCGGGTCATGTCGTCGTGACCACCAGGAACGTCGAAGATCCGCAACTGCCCATTCACGACGTTGTCCCATCCCAGGCCGCGTACGAACAGCCGTCCGACACGTGATTTCGCGCTCCGGAACAGAACGACTTCGCCGTCATACGGCTTCCAGGGATACAGAGCCCTGGCGTCCAGCAAATAGTCCATCAGCCCGTGATTGAGGAAGTCTTCGTTGGTGGCTCGTGGACGTGGCGCATCACCGTCCCTGCCGATCATTCGAACCAGTGGATTGTTCCTGATGATCGAGTACTGCGACATCGCAGCCGCAATGCTCATGTCCCCGGACCTGACTTTCCGGATCCGTGCGACCAGATCGGGGATGATCCGATCGGTCAGTTGGACTCGCCTCAGGAAACGGTCGAACCGGCTCATCGATTCCACGTAGCCGGGCGCGACCGTGTCGAGCAGAAAGATCACCGACGCTTCGCCATTGAGGCTCTTCAGTTGCTGCGCAACTTCGAGCGCGACGTTGCCCATCAGGCACAGGCTGATCAAATAGTACGGACCGACGGGATCGTGCGCCCGGATCTGCCGAACCGCATCCGCCGCGATCCTGCAAATGCTGTCCTGATCGAGCGGCGGCAACTCAGCGTCGTCGGCCCATTGCAAGTCGATGAAGGGACGCCCCGCCGCCACCCGCTGCACCAGCGGGTAGTACAAGGACCTGTTGCTCAACGCGAAGATCGGCGGCAGCTTGCCTTCGGACTGCAGGACGCACGGCTGAAAATACGGGCGCGTGGGACGCCGGTTCGGCAGCCTGCGTTCGAGCGAGAGGGCAAGAGGAGCAACGACATCACCGGTCGGCTGATCCGCCTTCGAGGCCGGATTCGCGTTCCCCAGGTCGCTCTCGATCGGAGCGACCTGAGCCTCCAACTCCTCCGACCACGCTTTCAGCAGCGCATCGGCAGCGGCGGCAACATGATGATCGGTGTTGTACTCGCAGGAGATCCGCCACCCCTCTTGCCGCTCCACCAAGAAGAAACTGAATTCATAGAGGCAGCCCGTCGTCGCCGACGGCAGCGACACCAGTTGGAAGTCGCCGTGCCGGATCACGCCGGCCTGGCCGGTCTCGACATTGCCGGCGGCAAAGTTGATGGCGTAGCCGAGCGGCAGATCTTTCCGATCCGACAGTTCGATACCGGCGGCGATCTCGGCGAAAGGCAGCGCCTTGTTCGCCAGTGCCTGCGAGACCTCGTCCCTGATGCGGCGCGCGTGCGTGAGCGGATCGCTCCCCGCCTCGATCCCGAGCCTCAGGACCACAGTGTTGACCACGGGGCCGACCAGATCGAACAGCAACGGATCGTCGCGGTTGGCGACCTGCGTTCCGATGACGATCTCGTCCGCCTCCAGCTTGCGGCCCAGCGCCCGCGTCAAGGCCGCACAGGTCAGCCCGTACATCGTGAAGCCTTCCTGCTGCGCCAGCGATTGCAGCGCATCCGTCAAAAGCCTCGGAAGAACACGGCTCCTAATCTCGCCGTTGCGGCCGGCATCGAGCACGCGCTGCCTGCTGGGTTTGATATCGAGTGGACACACCCCCGACAACTTGCGACGCCAGTATTGTCGCTCATCGGCCAGTCCGTCACTCGCCAGCAACGCCGACTGCCACTGCGCATAGTCCACGTACTGAAGGCTCAACTCGCGGCAATCTGGCCTTTGACCGCGCTCCAGTGCATCGACCACTTGGGCAAATTCGTGCGCGATCAGTCCGACCGACCAGAGATCTGCGATGGCGTGATGGATCGTTAGCAGCAGGATCGCATCGTTCGGCGAGCGCCGAAGCACGGTCGTTCGCCAGGGCGGCGCGACCAAAGGATCGAACGCCGCCCTCGCCTCCAATGACGCAAGCCGCTCCGCCTCCGCCTGGTAGCGCTCGCTCGATAGCTGCGACAGATCGATCAGCGACAGTCTCGGCGGAGTTTCGACGACAATCTGTGAGTAGCCGTCGGCCGAGCGTTCAAATCTCGTCCGGAGCGCCTCGTGTCGCCCGGCGAGAAAGTCCAGCGCCTTCTGGATCGTCTGGTCGCGCACCGCTCCCTTCATCTGCCAGCGCATCGCGACATTGGCCAGCGAAGAGGTTGGATTGTGTCTCTGCAGTTCGAGAAACCGCTCTTGAATGCTGGTACAGCGGACCGGTTCAATCTCCGGCTCTTGCCCGACGGCGGAAGGGACCTGTGTCTTCATGTTGTCCTCGCGCGGCTCGAGGGACGCCGAAACTCGGCGAGCGATGGTGTCTTCTTGTCGGACGTCTGCGCTCTTGCCGCGACGGAAGCTCGCCGCGCCAAATCGCCCATGCTTGGATTGGTCATCAGATCTTGTGCCCGGATCGGCAGCTGCGCTTCGGAAAACCGCGCAGCCATCCGGAAAACGTGCAGACTGGTCGCACCGAGCGCGAAAACCCGGTCGTCCGGCTTGATCCCGGTTCGGTTCAACGCCGCCTCGACGATGGCGATGACCTTGGTCAGCACGTCCGGCGCCGGCTCGTCGCGCAGCTCCGCCTTCTCGATGAAGTTGACGACAATCGACGGACTGACGATCGTCGCAGACAGCGCCTTTCGGTCCAATTTGCCGTTCGCAGTCTTCGGCAATTCGGCAACCGCGACGAAGCGGTTGGGAACCATGTAGTGAGGCAGGCTGAACTGCGCCGTCTGCTGCAGGCTGTCGATGCTCACCGTCATGCCCGGCTTCGCCACGAAGGCAGCAACCAGCGCGGCGTCGGCAGTGCCGGCATTCTCGACCATGACGGCGGCATCCACGATCTCTGGACAGGTCCGCAGCACGGACTCGATCTCTTCCAACTCGATGCGGAAGCCGCGGATCTTCACCTGCTGGTCGCGTCGGCCGAGCAGTTGAATGCCGCCGTCCGACAGTCGCACGGCCAGATCGCCGGTTCGATACAGACGCACCGTTTTGCCATCCTGCAACGAGATCACAGGAAACGCTGCGGCTGTCAGATCGGGCCGGTTGACGTAGCCTTTTGCTAGACCAAGTCCGCCAATACACAGCTCCCCGGGCGTGCCGACCGGCGCCTGCGTTCCATCGTCGGACAGGATGTAGAGATCGGTATGAGCCACCGGCTCGCCGATCACGATCGGGCGGCTGGCATCGACGATCCGCCCGCAGGCCGACCAGATCGTGGTCTCGGTCGGCCCATACATGTTCCACAGCTCGAAGCCTGCAGCGATCAGCTTCTCGGCGACGTCGCGCGGCAGCGCCTCCCCGCCGCTCAATGCCCGAAGCGGACGCGATGGCTGCAAACCAGCTTCGAGAAGCACGCGCCAAAGCGTCGGTGTGGCCTGAACAATCGTCGCAGAGCTGGTCTCGATCAGCCGAACGATGCTGTCGGGCTCAAGCAACCTGTCCTTGCCGCAGATCACGGTTCGTCCGCCGCAATACAGCGGCAGCAGCAGCTCGAGCACCGCGATGTCGAACGACACCGTGGTCACTGCGACGATCCGATCATCGGCACCGAAGCCAGGCCGGACTGCCATCGAGCCGAGGAAGTTGGCGAGTGCGCGGTGACTGATCTCGACGCCCTTCGGTGTCCCGGTCGAGCCGGACGTGAAGATCACATAGGCGGTCGAGTCCAGCACCTCTTGCGGTGGCGCCGGTTCGGGACGAGCGGACGATGCGGCATCGATCTGTGCAGCATCACGCTCGAGATCGATGACCGGTACACCCATTTCGGCCGCAACCGGACAGTCCGCCCCTGACGTGATGAAGACCGCAACCTCGGCGGCTTCAGCCATCTGCCGAATCCGAACCACGGGCAGCAAAGGATCGACCGGGACGTAGGCGAGACCCGCCTTCGCTACGGCGACCAATGCGACCGGCAGATCAATGCCCCGCTGAACCGCGACCGCGACCCGGGCTCCCTTGGTCGGAGCCAACGCTCTCAACCGATCCGCAATCCGATTGCTCCTGGAGTCGAGCTCGCGGTAGCGCAACACGTCGGTCTCGTACTCAACCGCAATCGCGTCAGGCGTGCGGTCGCAGTTACGCTCGATCATTTCGACCAGAGGAATATCGAAACGCGCGGCCTGCAGCGTGGTGGTTTGACCGCTTTCAAGCCCGATGACGACCGGATTCTGCAGCTTCAGTTCCTGCAGCTTGATCTCAGGCCGCTCGAGCGCTTGCGCCAAGATCTTGCGCAGCTGATCGAGCCATCGCGACACCGTCGCACGATCCAGAAGATCAGTTGCGTAATCGACCTCGATCGTGAGGTCGTCGTCGGTTTCGATCATGTTGATGAAGATGTCGAAATTGACGAAGGCCTTTGGATTTGTATCGACCCGCGTGTCGACGCCGCGGAATGTCAGCCGAGAGCCGACCCTTTCAAGGTTGAACTGGATGTCCGACAGCGGCGTCCGGTTGATACTGCGGGGTATGTCCAGATCGCGGACCAGAGATCCCAACGTGTAGTCCTGGTGATCGAAGATCTCGTTCAGTTTCTCGTCGACGTGTCTCAGATGGTCGCAGAACGAGACCGCCAACCGAGCCGTGACTGGCACCGGCAGGAAGTTGACGCAATGCCCGACCAGATCTTGCCGATCCAGCAAAGCCTGACCGCCCATCGGGACGGTCAAGACAACGCGCTCGTTGTCGCAAAGCCGCGCGAACAGAGTCTGCACCGAGGCAAACAGCACGGTGAACAGCGTTACGCCCTGGCGTTTCGCCAGCTCCCTGGCGTCACGGCAGAGGTCCTGTCCCAGCCGCTCCCGCAGGGATGCACCGAAGAAGCTCTTGACCTCCGGGCGTGGGCGGTCGAGCGGAAGCTCTGAGGCGACCGGCACATTTTCGAACTGCTTCCGCCAGAATTCGATCGTGGAAGCCGAAGGCCGCGGTCGCTCCGCAGCGTGTTCGGCGAAACTCGCGGCGGGCACCAGCGACGGCGTCTTTCCGTCACGATAAGCGTTGTAGATCTCGGCCAGGTCCCCGAGCAGGACGTTCATCGACCAGCCGTCACAGATAATGTGATGCGCGGTGAAGACCAACACGTGGACGTCAGCCCCCAGACGCAGAACGCTGGCACGAACCAACGGGCCGCTGAAAAGGTCAAACGGCGTTCTTGCATCCTTGGCAAGCCACTGCGCCAGTTCTGTATCGCCATCCTCCCCGTCGAGAGCGATGATCGGAACCTCAGGCACGAAATCAGGGTTGATCTCAAGCATTCCGGTGAAATCAACCACACGGCTCCGAAGTGCCTCGTGGCGCCGAACGACTTCTTCAACCGCCTTGATCAACAAGCTTTCGACGAGAGTCCCATTAAAGCGAATGCTGACCGACTCGTTGAACGCCATCGAGGCTGCCTCGCCCATTTGCGCCGCGAGCAGCACCTCCATCTGAGGCTCGGTCAAGGGCACCGTTTTGAATTTCTGCGGCTGCGGTTGAGCTTGATCATCACCAATAAGGCTCGACTTCCTGGTGATACCCTTGGCTTCTCCCGTGCTCAGCCCAGCGTCGGCAAAAGCCCCTATCGCCCTTTCAAACGCGCCGTCGATCGCCTGGCACTGAGCGGCCTCGTGTGCGGTGGTGAGAAAACACGGGAACCCTTCGTGGACATGAATCCCCTGCAGTCGAAGCTCGGCAAACAGCAGGCCGGCGAACCGTCCTAAAGGTGAACCATCGACAAAGAACCAGCTCGCACATGTCTCGGCCTGCGTCGGAAGTCCGTAGCTGTCGAGGTGCGAATTGATCCGATCGACAAGCTGCCCTGTGCGCTGCGCCAAGGGCGCATAGATCTCCGCCTTATTCCGTTCGATGTGCTCGAGCACGGCGCGCGCGGCGGCGAGCACCATCGGATGCCGGACAAACGTTCCGGCGAAGAATGTCGGGGCGACTTCCGGCTCGCTATCGTCGCCGTATTGCCAGAAGCCGCCATCCAGCGCGTCCATGAAATCCGCGCGGCCGGCGACCACGCCGATTGGCATTCCTCCGCCAAGCACTTTGCCATAGGTCGCCATGTCGGCCTTGATGCCGAAGACCTTTTGCATTCCACCGGGATCCACTCGGAAGCCCGTCACCACCTCGTCGAATACCAGCGCCGTCCCGCTCTTCGCGGTCAACTCTCGGAGCGACGCTACGAAGTCTCGCGGCTGCAAAGCTGGATGCCGGCTTTGAATCGGCTCGACGATGACCGCGGCGAGATCGTCAGCCATTTGCCTGACAATCTCGAGGCTGGCTGGATGGCCGTACGGCAGGACAATCATCTGTCCGACGTTCTCGGCCGGGATGCCGGACGCGATCGGAAGTGCACCGGGGACGCTGCCAGCGCGGCACGACTTGATCAGAACCTCATCGAACTGGCCGTGATAGGCGCCACTGAACACGACGACCTTCAGTCGTCCGGTCACAGCGCGCGCCACCCGGATGGCGGCCATGACAGCTTCGGAACCGGTATTGCAGAAGGCGACCCGCTCATTGCCGGTCATGGCGCTAATTCGCGCCGCAACCTCCCCGGCCAGCTCGGTCTGCGGTCCGATCGCGAATCCGTCGTCTAGTTGTGCCTGCAACGCAGCGGCGACGAATGGCGGAACATGGCCGAACATCGTCTGACCGTAGCCATTCACCAGATCAATGTACTCGTTGCCGTCGACGTCCCAGATCGACGCTCCCTTCGACCGCTTGCACACGATCGGGTAAACGATCTCCTTCCACTGCGCATTGAAGCCGCTCGCCGTCCGGGGATCGGCAAGAACTCTGCGCGACGCCTGAGCACGGGCCTTCGATCCAGGAGTGCGGTCGTTATAACGCTGGACAAGGTTCTCGATGTAGGCCCGCTGCTCCGGTGCAAGTGCGAGATCGCCATCGCCGGCGCCAGGGCGATAGATCTTGAACCGACCGCCTCCCTCCTCTCCCGTGTCCGGCATCACAAGAGCCTTGTCCGGCGAGTTGTCAGGCGAAGGCGCTTCGCCGCTGTTGGCCGGCACCGCAGTAACCGGCAACTCAGCCGCGACGCGCCCTTCTTTGCCGACTGCCGCCAGCTGAGCGGCAAAAATCCGCTCCATCGATTGCAGCTGCTCGCGAAGCAACGCCTCGACTCCCGTAGCTCCCGCCATCACCGGCACAGGCGGATCTTTCGGCAGCACAGCCTCTGCCGGCCTCTGCATCATTGCTACCTGGGGCTTCACGGCTGCTCGCTCGACCTGGGGCAATTTGTCGGCCGGTGCCGAGGTCTTCAACATCGCGGCCAGGGCGTCCAGAGAATTGAGATCTCGCATCAACTGCCGGAAGGTAATCTTCACGCCGAACGACTTGTTGACGCGCTGCGCGACCTGACCGAGCAGCAAGGAATCAAACCCGAGCGAGATGAAGGAAGTCGCCGCGTCCTGATCCGAAAGAGGTCGTCCGGAGACATCTGACAGAATAGCCGCAAGCGCCTTGATCAGCGCCTTCGAGACCTCGTCACCGGACATTTTACTCTCCATCGAAACGCTATGCAGACCATCCTGATCGCTACTCGCCTCCTGCGGAGGCTCGGTCCGAGGGAACGAGTCTCCTTGGGCAGATGCGACGGGCATGGCTATGTCGAGACTGACCGGAGCAGGACGCGCGATCCAATGGCGCGTGCGCTCGAACGGATAGCTTGGCAATCGTAGTCGGGCCGCGCCAGCGGCCGGGCGAACGTCGGATTTCAGCCTCGCACCGTGTGCCCACAGATCACCCAACGCTTGAGCGAAAGTAAGCTCTTCGTCGTTTCGCTCCACATAGTCCGGCGCAGTCGTAATGATCGCCCGAACCTTAGAAACGGATGATGAGGCCCCTGCAAACGTCGCCAGCGTTCGGCCCGGGCCGACCTCCACCAAAAGACAATCCGCCCGCTCGGATATCGTGTCGATCAGCGTGGTGAGTGCGGCGCGGAAACTGACTGGCTCGCGGCATTGGCGAGCCCAATAGGCAGGCGACGTGGCCTCCGCCGCGGTCATCCAAGTTCCGGTGACAGTCGAGATCAACCGACGCTTCGGTGGCTGGAGCGGAATCCCGGCCGCAACCTTCTCGAGTTCGACCGCCACCGGATCCATCATGGCTGAATGGAAGGCGTGGGATGTGTGCAGACGCCGATGAGGGATCTCCGCCCTCTCCAACCGGCGCTCGAGATCTTCCACAGCTTCAAAAGGACCGCTGGCGACACTGAGGCGAGGCGAATTGTCGGACGCAATCTCGACCCCGACCGGCAGATGCGCCGCTAGCTCGCTGGCAGCCAATCGCACGCTGAGCATGGCGCCAGGTGGCTGAGCCTGCATGATCCGTCCGCGATGCACCACAAGCTTCAGCGCATCCTGATAAGACATCACGCCCGCAAGCGCCGCCGCCACCAACTCGCCGAGGCTGTGGCCGATCATCGCTTTCGGCTCGATGCCGGACCGGAGCAGACGCTGTGCCAGAGCATATTCGATGAGGAAGAGCGCCGGCTGCGCCAACGTCGTCGATCGGATCGCATGGTCGTCATCGTCACGGTCGTCGAACAGCACGGCAAGGATATCGACGCCGAGGTGTTCTTTGACGATTGCGGCCCCGAGCTCGACATCGGCGCGGAATTCGCGATCGGACTCGAAGAGCCAACGTCCCATCCCAGGGTACTGAGCTCCCTGGCCGGGAAACATGAACACCGCACCGGGGCGAAGCGATGTCGGTCGGGGGTCGGAGCGGACTTCCCGCAACGACTGAACCGCTCCCTGCACGGAGTTCACCGCAACCGCCCAGCGCCGATCAAACGTTCGCCGTCCTGCGGCCAGGGTGTGGGCGAGTTCGTTCAAGCCAATGCGCTCGCCACGCTGCACTGCCGCCTCAAGATGGTCGGCGAGCCGGAGGCGCATCGCCTCCAGTGCAGTGGGAGACCGGGCAGACAGGCGGAGAACCACCGCATTCTCCACCGGCAACAAGCTCTCCGCGGCAGCCGGTGGTGACTCCTCCAGGCACAGATGAACATTGGTGCCTCCGACCCCGAAGGCGCTGACGCCGGCGCGGCGCGGCGCATCTCCGCGAGGCCACTCTTGCAATTCCGTCGCCACCCGAAATCCCCGCTTCGCGAGGTCGAGGCGTGGGTTCGGTTCGGCAAAATTCGCCTGCGGCGGAAGAACGCCGTGGTGAAGTATCAATGCGGTCTTGATCAGACCCGTCACGCCCGCCGCAGCATCCAAGTGACCGACATTGGCCTTCACCGATCCCAGGGCGCAGTTGCGGTCTTCGATCGCACCGGTGGAAGCTTCAGCGAATGCTTGCGACAGCCCCTCGATCTCGATCGGATCACCCAGAGGCGTGCCGGTGCCGTGACACTCGACGTAGCCGATGGTCTCCGCCTCAAATCCGGCCATTGCGAGCGCCGCCGCGATGCACTCCGCCTGCCCTCCGACGCTGGGGGCCGCGAATCCGACTTTGGCTGCGCCATCATTATTGATGCCGTAACCTCTGATCACGGCGTAGATCGCGTCGCGATCAGCGACGGCATCCGCCAGCCGTTTGATCGCCACCACACCCGCGCCGGAGCCGAACACGGTCCCGGCCGCGTCGACATCGAACGGCCGGCAGGTGCCATCGCGCGAGGCAATCCCGCCATCCTGATAGATGTATCCTCGCTTCTGGGGGAACGTAACCGAGACGCCACCGGCCAACGCCATGTCGCACTGCAGAGCCGCGAGACTCTCGCAGGCCTGCGCAACAGCGAGCAGCGACGTCGAACAGGCGCTCTGGACAGAAACAGCTGGTCCCTTGAGATTGAGCTTGTAGGCGACCCGCGTCGCAATGAAATCATTGAGCGTGCCGAGCAGCTCCGAATAAGAGCCCACCTGGAAGTTCGACGTGAACCGCTCCAGGGCAGCGCGGTCGGGGCACACGTGTCGCAAAAAATAGGTATTCAGTGAGGTGCCGGCAAAGACGCCCACCGCACCCTGATAACGCTCGGGGTCGTACCCCGCATCGTCCAACGCCTCGGAGCAGATCTCGAGGAAAATCCGCTGCTGCGGATCGGTCAAATCCGCTTCGCGCGGCGACATCCCGAAGTAGTCGCTATCGAACAGATCGACGTCGTCCAGAACAGGCTTGGCCGCGACAAAGTCGGGATCGGCACGCTCCTGGTCAGCGAAGGAGTCCTCCAGCTCTTCAGGCGAGAAACGCGAAACGCTCGTACGCCCCGCTTGGATGTTCTGCCAAAACTTCTGAACGTCGGGTGCGCCTGGAAAGCGACCAGAAAGTCCCACGATCGCGAAGCCGATCTCATTGCTGTCCAACATCTCGCCTCAGCTCCGTCTAACCCTACGCGTGATGGCTCCGAACGTTGATCGCTCCATACGCCGCATTCATCGCACGCCTCTGCCGGCGGCCACGCGCCGCTCCGGCAATGGCGAGCGACCGATGCGAGGCTCCGTCCAGACAAGCCTGGAACTCGGCGATGCTGGGATGGGCGAACAGGTCCGTGACTGGAAAACGAAGGCCGGTCGCCGCCTGGATGCGCTCGTGCGCCGCGATCATCTGGAGTGATGTCGCGCCGAGATCGAACAGGTTTGCCCTGGCGTCGACCGACTTGCCCAGCAATGCGCTCCAGATATCGGCAACGATCGAGCCGACACTATCGTCAGAGAAGTCTCCCTCGTCGGTACCTGCACCCAGCTGCTCCGTCGCGATCAGGTCGCTCAGCAGCTTCGCTCTGTCGATCTTGCCGTTCTTGTTGAGCGGTAACTCATCCACGACCTTGATCGTTGACGGTATCGCTTGCGCGGGAAACTGCTCTTTGAGCCTACGGATGACGCCGGCTTCAAGATCACCGGCAGCGTCACCCGGCAGTGGCTTCAAGAATGCGACAATCCGCTTTGCGTCGCCTCGATCCGCGGAGAGAACCACCGCCGCGTCGGCCAGGACAGGATCCTGCCGGAGCGCCTGCTCCACCCCATCGAGCTCAATACGCACGCCGTTGATCTTAACCTGACGGTCCCGGCGGCCATGGAACTCGATGGCCCCGTCGCTCCGGCGCCGGACGTAATCCCCGGTCAGATAGAGACGAGCCGCAGGGTCATCAGACAACGGATCGACGATGAATTTCTCCGCGGTCAGCTCTGGGCGATTGAGATACCCCAGCGCGAGCCCGAGGCCGCCAGCGCAGAGCTGCCCTTCATCGCCGTCCGCAACCGGCTCCAGCGTGTCCGATAGAATGTGGACGCTGGTCCCCGAAATTGGAAATCCGATCGGGACGGGTCCGTCGCCCCAACCGGTGCGCGGGATCGAATAGCAGCACGTGAACGTCGTATTCTCAGTGGGCCCATACCCGTTGACGATGGTGCAGTCCGGCAACAGTGCCATCGCACGACGAACGTGTGCCGGCGAAAGAACGTCGCCGCCGGCCAGCAGGGTCGTCAGCCCCGACAGCGCCTCGGGCCGCTCGTCCACCATCAGATGGAACAGACCGGCTGTGAGCCAGGCCGCGTTGACCGAGAAACGCCCTAGCGTCTCGGCGATCCGATCGACCGACAGCACCGCATCTTCGACGATGACGATCTGCCCACCGTTCAGCAACGGCCCCCAGATTTCCAACGTCGAGGCATCGAACGCCAATGGCGCAGCATGCAGCATCACGGTCGCGGGCGACAACGTCATGAAATCCGTATCAACCACCAGCCTGACGATGGCCCGATGCGGCACCACAACGCCCTTCGGCCGCCCGGTCGATCCCGACGTGAACATCACATAGGCCGGCAAGGATGGCGTCAGCTCGAGCGCCAACGGATCACCGGGCTCAAGTCGCGAGGCATCCAGCTCGTCACTCAGGCGGCGCTGCTCGATCGCGTCAATCAAAGCAGGTTGATGCTCCGTCAAAACAAGCGCCGGCTGCGCATCCTGGATGGCGCCGCTGATCGCTTCCGGACCTAGCCCGACATCAAGGGGCATATAGACTCCGCCCGCTTTCAAAATCGCGGTCATGCCGATCAACGTATCGATCGAGCGCCCCGTCATGAGGACGACAACTGCGCCAACCTTCACGCCTCTTTTGACAAGCAATCGTGCCAATTGGTTCGAACGAAATTCAAGTTCGGCAAAGGTAATCCGCCCACGCTCGGAAATGGCGGCAATGGATTCCGGAAAACTCTGGGCAATCTGCTCAAGAACCTGTGGAACGGTGCATGCCGCAACCGCGCCGCTGCCAGATCCTTCTTTGATAACCACGGTGCTCGCCATGACTATCCCTACCCTTGCAACCAACTAACGGCAATCTGTCTCGCATATTAAGCTTACTCTTAACCCGACTGTAAGCGAAAGCGCTAACGCAGATCGATCACGCGAGCCTGATCCTAATCGTCGCTAGTTCCTGCGACGGCAGCGTGTTGACCTATATGTCAACACGCTGCACTCATCTCACCTCGCGAGCGTTGTAGAGAACGATCACAACCGCCACCGCACGACACCACGCGTCGGGAACAATCGTTGCGAGACGGTGATTTAACACACCCTTTTTCACCGCCCGGTCGCCCGCAATTTGATGAGAGACTAACTCGCACTTGAAAGGTTCTGAAAAACCTACAATGATGCTGCACAGCGCAACGACCACCGTCGCGCACTCGATACGATTTAGCGCGCCGCGATCACGATACTTCTGGCACTACGTTGAACGCCAAGCAGTTCAACGCCAAATGCATTCTCGTCAACGATCACTGGGTATCGCGCAATGTCATTGCAATCACTCGGAGACCGCCTTGATGCAAGCGCCGGACGCCCCTCCGGCTTCGATTACATGAAAGTCTCGCTCGCGGTCATGGTGATCGCGACGCACAGCGTTCTGACGAGCTATGGACAGGCAGCGGACGCAGCGATGTGGGATACGCCGGCGCGCCCGTTTCTACGATCTGTGCTTCCGATGTTCTTCGGAGTGAGCGGATTTCTGGTCGCCGCCAGTCTGGATCGTTGCAAGACGCTCATCAAATTCTTTGGTCTTCGGGCGATCAGAATATTCCCAGCGCTTGCCGTAGAGGTGCTGCTGTCCGCGTTTCTGATCGGCCCGATGCTGACGACGCTCGCTTGGAGCGACTATTTCACCGATAAGCTGTTCTTCCTCTATCTCCTCAACGCGATTGGAGAGATCCACTATCTCCTTCCAGGCGTGTTTCACGACAATCCCAAGCCCGACATCGTGAACGCTCAGCTCTGGACCGTCCCTTTTGAGTTGTACACCTATGGGGCGGTCGGTCTGTTGGCGATTGCCGGCGTGCAACGCTATCGCATCTTGGGCCCTATCTCGGTCGTTGCGCTGATCGTATTTCATTTCGTCGCCCGCCTGTGGTGGCACGGATGGCAATATCTGCCATTCAGCGGCAACGTTCCGGGCTTCGCTCTGATGATCTCAGGGATCGTCGGCTTGTCGCTTTACTACTACCGTTACGAGATTCCGTGGCGTTGGCCCCTGTTCTGGTGTGCCACGGCGATTGCGCTGCTCGGTTTGTACTCCCGATACGGCGGCGAATATTTCGGCGCGCTGGTCGTCCCCTACGTCGCGATCTTTCTCGGCCTCACCACGCCGCGGCGCCTCGCGATCGTTCGCGATCGCGATTACTCATACGGGATGTATCTGTACGGATTCGTTATCCAACAGACCTTCGTGGCCACGATTCCGTCCGGTCGCGTCTGGTGGATCAACATCCTGGTATGCGTGCCGCTCGCAGCGATCCTCGCCGCGATGTCGTGGCACTTTGTGGAGCGTCCCGCTCAGCAACTGAAGTCTCTGGTCGGGTCCCTTGAAACGCAATATCTGCGGATCATGCGCAGGACCACGGTAGTCCCCCGCAGCGCTCCCGTGAGAGCGGATGCGTGAGGATATGGGCCAGGGAGCAACAGCGGCATCCCTTGCTCGGACATCACCAGACATCGGCGATGGCGACTTGATCGAGTGAGACAAGACAGAATGGCGTCCGACTGCGCTCGTCTTGGGCGCCCCATATCCTTTCTTGGTCAGCTCCGCGCTCGGGCGCGCCGACTGATGCCGTTTGTGGTGACGGCGACCATCATGGCTGCCGGCGCCGCCTTCGATCTGCACGGTGCCCTCGCCTCGGACGTCACCGGAGAGCGCACGGAACAAGGGGCTAGCCCTTGGGGTGTCGCCACCGGTGCCGAATGGCTTGATGATCATCGCCGGTTCAATCCGATCCTGGCGAAGGCGGGCGTGAAATGGCTGCGGGCCTTTCAGGAATGGCAGACCATTCAGCCGACCCAAGGCACCTGGAACTGGGCCCCAGCGGACCGGCTGGTGAGCGATGCAACGGCGAACGGCATCAGCCTCCTATATCCGCTGGCCTATCTGGCTCCCTGGGCCTCCGCCGATGGCGGCACCCGTGCGTTCCCCATTAAAGACATCCAGTACTGGAAAGACTACGTCGGCGCCGTCGTCGAGCGCTATCGTGGGTCGGTGAAACACTGGGAGATCTGGAACGAGTTCAACGGCAGCTTCGCCGTCAACGGAAGTCCATCCGCCTACGCCGAGCTGGTGAAGGAAGCGTCGACTGCCGCCAAGCGGATCGATCCATCGGCAAAGATCGGAGTTAGCGTTGCAAATTTCGACGTCAACTTCCTTGAACGCGCGATCGAAGCGGGCGCCGCCGGTCATTTCGACTTCATCTGCGTGCATCCCTACGAAAAGCTCGATCTGCTGGAGGCTGGAGGCGAGATCGAATTCATGGCGATGACATCGACGCTGCGGCGGATGCTTGCCTCCCATAATCTCGACAGCTCGCTCCCGCTGTGGATCTCGGAGGTCGGGGCGGTTGCAACCACTGAGCCGAGGTCCGAAGCAGGCCAATCGCGACTGCTGACAAAAGCCTTCATCCTTGGGCTCGCCTCCGGTTTCGACAAGATCTTCTGGTTCGAGGCGCGAGGACCCGCCTATCACGATCAGGCAGACCATGGATTGCTTCGGGCAGACTTTTCACCGCGCCCCTCATTCGCGGCGCTTGCAACTTTGATCCGTCTGCTGGGCGATCACCCGACCTATCTTGGATGGGTCCGAGCGGACGCCGACAGTCTGGGCTTTGTCTTCGAGGGCCGACAAGGCTTCGTATTGGCAGCTTGGACGACCTCGAACAAGACGGTGGAAGCGACCTTCCAGTCGCCGGTTCTGGTCACGCATACCGACGGCTCGGAGGTCACCGTAGATAGCGGCAAGCCCCTGAGCCTGTCGTCCACGCCCCTGTTCGTTTCGAAGCTTCCGGACACGATCGTGCAGCAGGCGAAGAAGAATCGCGATCTGCCGATCCTGCAAGATGTCGACTATTCGAAGGAAACCACCGTCACGATCTCTCTTGGTGAGACCAATCGCGGCGGCGGTCTCCAGCAAATCAATCCGCAGACCACCAAGGTGTTCTCGGACGAGGGTTCAACCTCGCGGCGGCTGGATTTTTCAGTCGCGAACGATGAAGGCCACTACGCCTATTTCGCGGTATCTCCGCAATTTGCTCCGTGGGGTACCCGTCGCCTGCAGATCACCGCGACGGTCAAACGGTTGCCTGGAAGTCCGAAGGCCGGCTTCAGCTTGGACTATGAATCCCAGCGGGGCTACGTCAACGCCTCATATCGCGAGATACCGAACGAGGCGGACTGGCAGGAACTGACGTGGACGATCGATGACGCGAATTTCGTCGGTCAGTGGGGCTGGAATTTCCGCATCAACGCGATTGCCTCGCCCAGCGAGTTTCTGATCAAGGACGTTCGGGTGAAAAAGCGGCCATGACACGCACGTCCCATCAGCCCATCATCGAGCGCCGATCATGGAAGACTGAACGAGAGCTGGGCATGTCTGGTCAAGCAGGACTCGTCGATTGCGACTTCACGCTGGCGCTCAACAACAGGACCGGCAAGTTCTTCTTCTGCGGCGATCTGATCGCCGGCTCGAAGGATCTGATCCGCAACGTCTATTACTGGAGGCTTGGATTCGACCAGATTCCCACCGGTCTGATTGCCCGCATCCTGGGCCGACTGGCCGTCGTAGAAATCGATCTCCGGGTTCGGCATCCCAGGACACTCCCGACCTTCTTGTCGCGCCGGGACAGGGTGCCAATTGTCTTTACCGATCCAAGAGAAGTCCTGATCCACGACCTGCGCGAAACCGACATCATCCTTTGCCATGACGTCGGCCCGCTGACCCACCCGACCTTTTACGCCGATGGCGTCGAGCAGATCTACCGCGCGGCGTTCGATCGCATTGCGGAGGCCAAGCCGCATCTTCTGTTCGCCAGTGAAAGCTCCTGCGAGGAGTTCAAGCTGCTCTATGGCGACGATTTCCCGTACTTGGGCGTTCTTTACCCGCCAATCAGATTCGGCGCGGGCTCCTCAGACCAGCAACCGGTGACGTCTATCCCGGGCAAGTTCTTTCTGTCCGTCGGCAGCCTGGGAACGCGCAAGAACCAGTTGCGGGCGATCGAGGCCTTCGGACGAAGCGGCCTCGTCGAGAAGGGATATCGATATGTGATTTGCGGCGGGCCGGAGCCTGGCGCCGAACACGTCATCGCCGCTGCAGACCAGACCCCCGGCGTCCTCATTCCGGGTTACGTCAACGATCCGCAGCTTCGCTGGCTGTACTCCCACGCAGAAGGATTCATTCTTCCGAGTTTGCTTGAAGGCTTCGGCTTGCCGGCGGCCGAGGCGATTCACTATGGAGTGATACCATTGCTGAGCCGAGGCGGCGCTCTCGAGGAGGTCGCGGGCCCATCGGCCATCCTTGTCGACCCGCTGGATGTCGATGCGATCGTCCAAGGAATGCATCAGATTGCAGTTATGAGCGAGGGGGAGAAGACGCAACGCTTGGATCAGATGCGAACGAGTATTGCGAGATTCTCAACGGAAGACGCCTTAGGGGTCTGGCGATCAGTTCTGTCCCGTGCCGCGTCGCTTCACCAGCATGTGGGCGCTGGCCGATCCACATCGCGATAGCAACGGCAGCGCAACGCCCTCCCCGTCACGCAGACATCTTCCCTGAACGGATGAGTGTCTGCGCGAACAGCCCGCCATGAAAGAGATTCCCGGCATCAGTGCAGGCTGGTAGGCTGACCCCATGCTTGTCGAGAACCTTGCTCATTTCAGCGCCGATACTCGTTTTGAAGCCGACCTCGTCATTATCGGAGGCGGCCCAGCAGGTCTCACAGTAGCGCGCGAGCTGCGAGGTGCTCAGCTACGCGTCCTGATCGTCGAGAGCGGGCTGCTTGAGGAGGCTCCTCAAGCAAACGAACTCTCCACGCTGGAGAGCATCGGCGAGCCGAACGCCCCGCACCAGATTCAGAAGAGGATTGCTTTTCACGGCGCCAATTGCCGTTCCTGGACTCAGGACCAGCAACCTTATGGTGTCCGTTGTCGAGCGCTCGGAGGCTCGACCCATGCTTGGGCGGGAAAGTCAGCCGCCTTCGACGACATCGATTTTCAGGAGCGGGCATGGGTACCGCATTCCGGCTGGCCGATGGACCGATCCAGCCTCGATCCGTTTCTCGATCGAGCAGCCGATATTCTGAACCTCGGACCGAACCGTTACGACGACACCCTTTGGACTCTGCTCGGCATTTCGCCTCCCGAACCTCAACTCGGCACGCAGGGGCTTCGCTCGTTCTTCTGGCAGTTTTCGCGATCCCGGGTCGATCCTCTCGACATTATGCGGTTCGGTGCCGACTTTCTCAGGCTGGAAGCCGACAACATTCGCGTTCTGCTCAACGCGACCGCGACGCGCCTCAATCTCACCCAGGAGGGAGACGGGTTTCGCGGACTGGAGATCGCGACGATCGACGGGCAACGCCACACCGTTCACGCAAAGGCCGCCGTGATCGCCGGCGGCGGTATCGAAAATGCGCGCCTTCTGCTCGCGTCAACCACGATCCACGCCAATGGAGTCGGCAATCAGTACGATCTGGTCGGGCGCTTCCTGATGGATCACGCCGGCGCGCGGATCGCCAGGTTCGGCGGATCGAACGCCAACCAGATCATGCGGCGTTTTGGATTCTACGGCCTCCGCAATAGCGGCCGCACCTCCATGTACATGCACGGCCTCGCCATCACGCCTGAGATGCAGGAGCGAGAACATCTTTTGAATTCGGCTATCTATTTCATGCCGGAGCATGCGGCGGACGATCCATGGGACGCCGTCAAGCGGCTCCTTACCGGCAAGAGCAAGCGACAGGTCAAGGATGCCATGCGGGCCATCGCCGGCGCCGGCCTCCTTGGCAAGGGCGCCGCCATGAAGCTGCTGTCCAGCGACCGGCTTCCAGTCGCCGTCAAGGATTTCATCGTCCAAACTGCCATTCGATACATGCCTAATGTGGCCGCGGACGACTTCCTCAGTCGCGGCGTTCCACACAAGGTGACGGACGTGTGGATCGACGCCATATCCGAGCAGCAGCCCGATCCCGACAGCCGCATCACGTTGTCAGAGAAGACAGACCGGTTGGGCCTGCCGCTTGCTCGGGTCAATTGGAAGATCAACGCTGACGAGCGCCGAACCATCATGCGGCTCGGCCACATCGTGGAGTCGGCTTTCGCGCAAGCGCGGCTACCGAAGCCGATCCTGGAACCATGGATCGCGGAAGGCGCGTTCAACGACGCTGTGATCATCGACATGGCGCACAGCATGGGAACGACGCGGATGTCGGCGTCGGCGCGATCAGGCGTTGTCGACGAACAGTGCCAAGTTCACGGCGTTCGCGGCCTCTATATCGCCGGCAGTTCGATCTTTCCGACCAGTGGTCACGCCAATCCAACTCTTATGATCGTGGCCTTTGCGGTCCGTCTTGCCGACCGTATCCGACAGACCCTGCTATAGTCCGCTTCCGCCGGATCGTCGCGCCGCGGCCAGAATACCGAGCCCGGGTTCGAGCGCCAGGCTCGTACTCGACCTCACGCCCGACAACGCGTCGCGCTTGGCACAGGCTAGCGCTGCGAAGATGAAGAACGGTAGACCAAGGTCAGTCAGCGCACCGGCCAGAACCTGTGTCACCAGCATCGCCGCACAGGTGACCTTGGCTGCCTGTCTGTAGCCCTCATCCCTTGCATCCACCCCGTTTTCGTCTTTCGCCAAGAACACCGACAGGAAGAAGCCGATGAACAGGATGCTTCCCACGATCCCAAGGCTGGCAAGCACGGCAATCGGGAAGCTCGAGGCTCGCATGCTGCCGTTGCCGACGCCGAATCCGAAGGTGTCGAAGAAGTTCTCGAGTCCTTGTCTGTTCCAAAGCGATCTCTCGACCCCCGAGGAACTCGACAGCTTGTTCAACACCAGCTCGTTGAGAATGTCCGCCACGTAGCTGGATGCACGTTCGTCGGCGAGAATGCCCAGAATGACGAACGCCACGGCGAACGGAGCGCCCGCCAGCAAAACCATGGACTCGATGCGCAAGGTACCGGAGAGCGATGCCGAGACGATCTGGAAATAGAAGATGCCCAGGACCACCGCGAGCCCGACATAAGCCGTCGACGATTTCGAAAGAAGCGCCGCGCCGAGGGACAGCACGGCCAGCACCAGCGACAAACGCCGGTAGACCCCGCAAAGCCATAGCTGAAACGTGAAGGCAAAGAACGCGATCGTCATCGATCCAAACGAGGACGCCTCGGTGAAGGAGCCGACCAGTCGCTTCGACCCCGCAAGCTCCACCTCGGTCAAAAGCCCGTACGAGGCGTTCCGGATGAACGACAAGATTTCAGTCGTGTTGGAGTAATAAGTGGCGAGGTCGAGCACTGCGAAGGCAAGGTTGGCGGCGACGCACAAGATCGCAGCGCTACCCAGCTGACTTCTTCCCACGTAAGAGGTCGCGTACGCCCAAATCAGAGCAAAGCAGATGAGATCTCCGACAAGATAGACCGATTGTGTGAAATTCGACGTCGCCGGCTGGAGAACCACCATGTAGCCGGTCGTTCGCACAGGATAGACAAACGTTTCCCCAGCAAACAGCCTCGGCATGAAATAGGCCGAGACCAGACAGTCCACCACGATAAGCGCCAGCCAAAATCCCGGCGTTCCTATCGCCAGGGCATCGGACACCCGGCTCCGGTAGTCCGGTTCGGCCAGAATACGGATCGTCAGAAACCCCAACAGCAAATGCGATGGGGTTACGTTGGTGCCGCCCAGGCTTGGCAGCGTGAAAGCAGCGGCCGCACCGAGCAGGATCGAGCAAACGAACGCGTGAATGATGAAAGATACGGGCCGAAAGAGGCAGATCACGCCGAGCGCGAGCGTGATCATTCCGATGACTTCGATCGTCATGGTGGTGCCCCGGAGCCCTTCTCTTGCTGTCGGCGGCCGGAGCTCATCGAGCCTCGGACCGCACTGAAGTTTCTCGCTTTACTCAATTCTGTCAACGCCTCCTTCGAGCCGGCGAGGCATGTGGGCCGCTATACGGCGAGCGGCTTCCCTCTGATCGGCCGCCCCGGCCCGCCCACCGCGGCACGAGACCACGTACAGGAATAGAGCTGTGCCAGCTACGCTATCAGGACAGGCCGCAGACAGGGGCGTCCATGAGGTCGTATCGACGCCGGACCGGACGCACCGCCTGCTAATTCACGCACCACCGCAAGTCCGAGTGCTGACCGGCACCTTTGCGCCTATCCCATTAGGAAGCCCCATGAATTTACCATTGTCCCAAACAAACAAGCACGGATGACCTCATTCTCCCTACAGTTGCCTTGACACTATCTGTCGCCGTCGGCAGATCGATAGTTGGCCCAGCACGCGAGAGGCGCTCTGGGGATCGCATTAGGTGAACCCATTGCCCTTTCGTCGACTGACGATCAACGGGAAGTTCCTGACAGCGCGACCTACCGGCGTGCACAGGGTCGCCGATCAACTTATTCGCCAGATCGTTTTGAACCAGGGCCTCCTGGACGGCGTATTTGCGACTTCACCTGCGATCGTTGCCCCAAGGTCCGCACCAGACGGGACGCAAGGCGTTCACGTCGAGCGCTATGGCCGCCTGCGCGGGCAGTTGTGGGAGCAGATGGACCTGCCCCGCGCCGCGCGCTCCGATCTGCTGCTCAACCTGTGCAATCTTGGACCTGTGGCACTCGGCAGCGCGATCACGATGATCCATGATGCTCAAGTCTTCATCACGCCGCAGTCCTATTCGTTCGCTTTTCGCACGTGGTATAAGACCATTCTGCCGCTGATCGGGCAGAGACATCGTCGTATTCTGACGGTGTCCCATTTCTCCGCCGAGCAACTGACGCGGGCCGGCGTCGCCGATGCCGAGCGCATCTCGGTGATTCATAACGGCGTCGATCACGTCCTTGCGTATCCACGAGCGCCCGAGATCATCGAGCGTCTTTCGCTTGCGCGGCGGCGCTTTGTTGTCGCGCTTTCTTCCACTCAGGCGCACAAAAATATCAAGGTCCTGCTGGATGCCTTCTCCAGTCCGGAGCTTGGCGACATCAAACTCGTCCTGTTTGGCGGACATGATCGCGGCGACTTTGAACGCCTGTCCTACAACGTTCCAGCCAATGTCGTGTTTGCAGGGCCTGTGACCGACGGGGAGTTGCGGTCCCTGTTTGAAGCGGCGCTGTGCGTGGCATTTCCATCCACCACGGAGGGGTTCGGCCTTCCCCCGTTGGAAGGAATGGCTTTGGGGTGTCCGGCCATCGTCGCGCCGTGCGGTGCACTTCCCGAGGTCGCCGGGCAAGGTGCGCTCTACGCGGCGGCAGACAATCCCAGGGAGTGGATCGAAGCGATCAGATCCCTCGCGGCCTCGCCGCCATTCTGGCTGGAGCGCTCCGCCATGGGGGTAGCGCAGGCAGCCAATTTCACTTGGCGGAAAGCTGGTACGGATCTCTGCAATGTCATTCGACTCGTCGCCGAAGACCGATAGCGAAAGCCGAGTTGGAGGACCGATGGGGTCGACCAGGATCGCAGTGGTCGTCGCCAGCACCGGCCGTCCAGAGGAGCTTGGCCGCTGGAAAGAGCACATTCTCCGACAGACCCTCCAGCCAAGCCGGTTCGTATTTGCGGTCGTGAAGCCGTCAGATCTGCCGTCCTCGGACGCGATGCTTCCCTGCGCCGAGGTTGTCTACTGCAATCCGGGACTTCCCGCGCAGCGCAACGCTGCGCTTGAGTTGCTTCTTGGCTCCACGGACATCATCGCGTTTTTCGACGATGATTATGTTCCCTCGGCCTATTGCCTCGAGGGGATCGTGGACTTCTTCCAGCGCCATCCTGCAGTGGTCGCCGTGAATGGATCGCTGCTGGCGGATGGGATCAACACCGCAGGGATTCCATACGAAGAAGCCATCGCACTTGTCGACGCCAACGATAGGAACGGTAAGCCCGAGGCGAAAGTGATCTGTTCGCTCGATGGACTGTATGGCTGCAACATGGTGTATCGGAGCGCCGCCATCGGTGCGGAGCGCTTCGACGAGAACCTACCGCTGTACGCCTGGCAAGAGGACATCGACTTCGCCGCACGCGTGGGTCGCCGCGGGGGCCTCGCACTCACCACCGCCTTCGCCGGAGTTCACCAGGGTGTCAAAGCCGCACGTCTGGCGGGCGTACGCCTGGGCTATTCGCAGATCGTCAACCCAGTGTATCTCATGCGGAAAGGCACTCTGTCCTTCAAAGCCGGAATTCGGTTGATTGCGCGCAATCTGGTGATGAACCATGTCCGCGCCTTCAAGCCCGAGCCGTGGATCGATCGCAGGGGCCGCTGCAAGGGAAATTGGATCGGCATCCTGGACCTGGTGATCGGACGCGATCACCCGAAGAACATCCTTTCCATTCGCCAGTGACCTCCGAAACAGATCATTTTACCGCTTGCCTTGGCACGCCAAAGATAGCGGCGGAGATCGCGAACCACGATGATCAGTCACAACTTCGGCAATACAGATCGATCTAGCGCCTGATGAACGATCGAACGAGATTGACGATCTTCGCTTCGGCGCCTGTTGGGCGCCCTGCGACAAACCAGAGCGCCAGAATCGCGACGGCATAGACTGCTGCAGCCAATAGAACTGCCCCCAGCAACTTCGCGGCCATCAGAACAATTTGCGGCTCGTGCTCCAGGTCACCGGTGAACGGATAGACCGCCGCGGCCATCACCGCGCTTGCCACGATCGAACGCCAATGCTCTGCGACCTGCTTCCACGCGGACCAGCCAATTGTTTGTTGTGCCGCCCGCATCGACACCGCTGCCACGAATACAGCTGTCAGCATTCGCATCCCGACCGCCCCCTCCATCCCGAACAGCCAGATCGCGACCAACAAAATCGGCATCTTGAAGAGCAATTCCGACAGCGCGATCGGAAACAGCGCCTGGGTCCTGTTCAACGACATCAACAGCGGCGATAGCGGCGACACGAACAGTGACGGAATAATCGACAGCGCCATGAACGCGACGATCGGCGAGATCACGATCCATTTTTCGCCCAGCACCAGGCGGATCAGCGGATCCGCCACGAGGCCGAGTCCGATCAGCACCGGAAGGCCGACGCAGACGATCATCGCGGCGCTTGCCCGATACGCATCTTTCAATCGCGTGGGATTGTCGCGGATCAGCGAAAACGCCACGGTGAGCGGATTGAGAAGCTGGACGATGATCACCTGGGTCGGCAACGACGCCAGATTTGATGCCATGGAGAACCGCCCGAGATCCTGACGGCTCACCATCCGCCCCAGCATCAACTGGTCGATCTGCCAGTTCATCGCCCCGACAAGCTGATTGATCGTGGACCAGCGCACAAAGGCGGAGAATTCGCCCCATTCGGCCAGCGACAGCCGCGGCCGATACCTGAACGCGATGTGGCTCGCGACGGCTATCGTGAGCGGCGTCGCGATCGTCCCGACAGCGATCGCCCAATACGACCCCGTGCACCAGGCAACCACGACCGACACCACCAGGGATGTCAGCTTGCCCATCGCCTCCAGGGCAACGATCGGCCGATAATCCATCCGACGGGTAAATTCAGTGATCCGCGGACTTCCCAGGCTCCGGACTGCGGGCGCAGTACCGAGCACAGCAATCAGCCAGATCAACCTTTCATCCCGGTACAGTTCGGCGATCAGCCACGACAACGCGGTCACGACCACCATCAAGGCACAGGACCGCAACAGCCCCACGGTGAAGGCGGTGTCGTAGTGTCGTTTGGTGGGATTTCTCACTCTGATGAGCGCCACGCCGATCGGGATTTCCATCACCGCCTCGACGATGAAGATCACCGACATCGCGATGGCTACGATGCCGAAGTCGGCAGGCGTCAGCAGCCGGCCCAGCAAGCTCAAGGTGATCAGATCGATACAACGCGTGATCAGGCGTGAGGCGACCAGCAGGCCGGCGCTCGCGGCGGCTCGCGCACCAACCGGCGCCTCAGAGTGACTCTCGGAGCCCATCACCCACCAGACATCAAACCCGCGACGCCGCGCCGGCAAAGAGGTGAGCCATCATCGCTCTGCAGTTGCGCGGTTGCACGAGCGCCTGGGCTCGCAACGGCGAAACCCGGCAGGCACTGGGGCATCTTCCGGCAATAGGCTTCACGACCGCAATTCCCCGACCGGATGATCCCTCTGTGGCGACCCAGCCAACAGCGGCTTGATCGCTCGGCTCAGAGGCCGCTCCACAAGTGCCCAACCGGCGACGCCGCTCGCAACGACCAGAATGGTCAAGATCACGACATTGAGGTCGAACGGCAACATTCCGAAACCAAGGTGGGACATCACGATGCCCCACATCGGCAGCGCGAACACTTGAAACAGATAGATCGAATAGGATGCATCGCCCAGCACCGCGGCCAGCCGACGCGGTCGCCCCTGCCCCACGTCGAGGTTCGTCGCCGCAACGACGATCCCCGCAGCCGGGATACCCCAGAATGCAAACCGACCAGCACCCTGCTCGTCCGGCGTCCAATATACGGTCGCCAACAAAGCAACCAGTGACAAGGCCGCCAGGACGCGCGCGGCCTTGACTGACAGTTGCCCCCCCGACAGCTTCCAATAGGCGATTCCGATGCCGAGCAGAAACTCCAGCAGCAGCCAACTCGTCGCGAATTTCGCCCAGGGCGCGGCCGGCGCCAAGGCAACTCCCAGGCCGACCAGTACGGTAAACGACGCGAGCAAAAATGGTAGCGCCGCCGCGCGCGGCAACGTCAGAAGCAGCCCAAAGACCAGATAGAAGAACATCTCGTAATTCAGCGTCCACCCCACCCCGATGACAGGCGACAGCTCCCGTCCGGGAGCGGGAATGGGGAGGAACAGATACGAGCCGGCGATCCACGCCAGGTCGGCTGCCGCGTAATGCGTTGTGAATAACCCCGGTGACAGCACCGTGACCGACACTGCGACCGTGGTCAGCAACCAATACAGCGGCACGATTCTCGTGATCCGCTTCTTGAAAAATCCAGTCACCGCTCCCGACTGGCCGAAATCGTTCCGATGCACATACAGCATCACGAAGCCGGAGATCACGAAGAACAGGTCCACACCAGCATCGCCAACTCTGACCTGGCCGGAGATGCCGTCAAACAGGTGCGAGCCCGCCTTTCCCTCAGGGAACAAATAGCCGATCCGCGTCGTCGCATGAGTAAACACCACGGCGGTGGCCGCGAACGCACGAAGCAATTGGATCGCATCGATCCGCCTTCTGTTGACATCTATATCAACAGAGCCCGTCAACGTTTGTCGCTCCCGACACAAACACCCATTGATCCAACCGCCTCCAATCGGCAGTTTACAACACGACACTCATTTTTTGCGTCTTCGATCCATGCTGATCTTGTTCAATCTCTTCCGCAACAAACATCTTGGCGACGATCCGAGTGGGTTAACTCGCAACGGCAGTCGGGTCGGCCCTGCCGCGCAGTACGGCCGCACAGGGCTTCCGCCTGGAGAGTTCCTGAGGTGACAACGCAAGCGCCCCCCGAGAGCTGCCAACGTAGAGGCAACGGTTGAGAAATGCAGTGAGCAACAGGCCCACCCCCGGCGGAGGATGTTGACCGCGCGAGGTAAACTCGGTTTTCTGGATCAGAACGTTGTCGTCGCACCACACATCTATGACGCCCAGGCACACGCGGGAAATGCTGAGCGGTGGTACATCAGGCCGCCTGTTTCGGCGCCATCGCGCACTCTTAACGATCACTCACTCAATGTGACTGTGGCTACACGGATCGTCGAACCAGCCTCGCGGATTCATTATGTTTGGACCGATCACTTGCTGATCGCCCATTGCTCCGATACGTACAACGGATAAACTTCGGACTAAATGCAACGAATTGGGGTCCTCGAATGCCGCGCGTTGGATTCTCGGAGTGGCTCGCGTTAACGAAGGTAGTCGCTCGCGGTCAGCTGTTGCGTTACCGCGGAGGCGAGCAAGGCTACACAACCCAGTTCGAGCAAAATCTCGAAAAGCAAATCGGCGTCAAGCACGCCCTGACGGTGAACAGCGGAACAAGCGCGCTGATCTCGGCGCTCGCAGCCGCAGGTATAGGTCCCGGTGACGAGGTCCTCGTTCCCGCCTATACGTGGGTGGCGACCGCGATCGCCCCGCTCATGGTCGGCGCTGTCCCGATCGTCGTCGACGTCAACGAAAGCCTGACGATCGACCCGGAAGACATCAAGCGGAAGATCACGCCCTACACCAAGGCGATCATGCCTGTTCACATGCTCAATCTGGTGTGTGACATGGACTCGATCGTGGCGATCGCTCGCGAGCATCGGCTCAAGATCATTGAAGACGCATGTCAGGCTGTCGGGCTGACCTACAAAGGACGTCGCGTCGGCACGATCGGCGACGCCGGCGCGTATAGTTTCAACCAATTCAAGAACCTCAATTCTGGCGAGGGCGGCGCGGTTCTGACCAATGATGACCGTCTCTTTACCCGCGCTCGAATGTTCCACGATGCCGGGAGCTACACGCGGGAATACTCTTACGAGTCCAACGAAGCGCCCTTCACCGGCATGAACTTCAAGGTCTCGGAGCTGACTGGCGCGGTCCTTCACGCACAGCTGCCCAAGCTCGACCCCCTGATTTCTCGCCTGCGCGCTCGCTACCCGATCATGGTGAAGCACTTATCCAAGACCAATAAGCTCCGGGTCTCGCCGCACAACGATCCGGAAAACGCCGCCGGACTGACGGTGATTCTCGACACAGCGGAAGACGCCAAGAAGTTCGCGCAGAACCGGGGTGTCGATCGGCTGATCGACACCGGCCGCCACGTCTATACCAATTGGCGGCCGATCATGACCCAGCGCACCTTCGATGACCGGATGAATCCGTGGAAGTGGGCCAAACGAGACATCCAATACTCGGAAGATATGTGCAGCAAGACTCTCGACATCCTGTCGCGAACCTGCCGCGTGTCTCTTGGGCCGCAATACCCGATTCCGTTCATGGAATGGCGCGGACGGTCCCTCCTCAAGGCGGTGTCCTAGAGACATCCGAATGCGTGCATTCAGCGCGACATTTTCAACGTGACGCTGAATGCTCCGAGATCAAAGCCATAGGCAATGAACCCATCGGTCAAAATCGTCGTTCTGAGCTTACCGACTGCCACTGCGCGCCGAAGCCAGATGTCCGCCATGCTCGGCAACACGTCGCTGGACTGGCAGTACTTCGACGCTCACGCCTCACTGATGTGCCCTAACCTGCACTATGACGGCGCAGAGCTGCGGCGACACTTCGGACGCAATCTGTCTCCTCCGGAAATCGCCGTTTGCTCGAGCCACGCAGCGATTCTCCAGGAGTTTGTCGACCGCAATCAGGCCGATTACATCCTGGTCCTCGAAGACGACGTCATCTTCGATACCGATTTTCCGCTTGACCAGTTCTGCGCCTTCTGCGCCAGCAACGGATTGGAATACGTCCGGTTGTTCGGCAAGCATTACGCCAAGGCGGTTCACCTCGGCTTCTTCTACGACCGGTCGATCGTCCGCTTCACCACGAGCCCGGCCGGCGCCCAAGCCTATCTGATGTCGCGCATGGCCGCGCGGCGGTTCCTCGACAGCTACCGATCAATCCGAGCCACGGTTGATCTCGCCATGGATTCGTTCTGGATTACGCAGCTGCCGATCTACTCGATCTTTCCCTACCCCATTATCGAGAGGTTCTCGCCAACCTCAATCCCGATGCCTCCACACACGGTTGAAGTCCGGGGGCTCGAGCATGCCATCTGGCAGGGAGCGCGGGTCGTCAACAAGGCCAAGAAAATCCTGACGAATGCCAAGCTTCGCAAGAGCGACGAGAGCTTGCGGCAGCGCCACTGGCAGTTTCGGCAAGTCGGGCGGGTGGATGTCGAGCAACGACGCGATCCATGAACAGAGTGCCGTAGACTGGAGTGGTATCCGTTGAAGGTCGCGATCGTACACTACTGGTTCGTCGGAATGCGGGGCGGCGAAAAGGTGATCGAGGCTCTGTGTGAACTCTACCCGCAGGCCGACATTTTCACTCATGTATTCGTCCTCGAGGCCGTGAGCGACAGGATCCGACGTCATCGCGTGACGACGTCGTTCATCAACTCCCTGCCCCGCGCCAGCTCGATGTATAAGTCGTACCTGCCGCTGATGCCGCTGGCGCTGGAGCACCTCGATCTGAGTGGCTACGACCTGGTCATCAGCAGCGAGTCCGGCCCGGCCAAAGGGATTATCCCGCCACCGGATGCACTGCACGTGTGTTACTGCCATACGCCGATGCGGTATATCTGGAATATGTACCACGACTATCGGAATGGCGCCGGCAGGCTGACGAAATTGCTGATGCCGCCGTTGGCTCACTATCTTCGGATGTGGGATGTTTCGACCGCATCCCGCGTCGACAGCTTCATCGCAAATTCGGCGACAGTTGCAGACCGGGTCCGCCGATACTATCGCCGAGACTCCGTCGTCATCCATCCTCCCGTCGACACCGCCGCATTCACCCCCGTTCCGGCATCAGAACTGGGCGACTACTACCTGATGGCCGGCGAGCTCGTGGCCTATAAACGACCGGATCTGGCCGTCCAGGCGTTCAACCAGATCGGCCGAAAGCTCGTTGTGATCGGCGGCGGAGAGATGCTGAACGAATTGAAGCGGATCGCCGGACCGAATGTGACCGTCATGGGGTCGCAGCCGTTCGAAGTCTTGAGACACCACTACATGCATTGCCGCGCTCTGATTTTTCCCGGCGAGGAAGATTTCGGCATGGTTCCAGTGGAAGCGATGGCCGCCGGGCGTCCGGTGATCGCGTTCGGTAAAGGCGGCGCGACCGAGACCGTCGTGCCGGGGCTCTCAGGGTTGTTCTTTCAGGCCCAGGAGGTCGAGCAGATCCGCTCGGCGATCCTCCAGCTCGATGACATCGAAATCGATCCGGCGAAGATCTCGAGCCATGCCGCCCGGTTCGGCAAACAGGCCTTCTTTAACGGTTTCCGCTCGCACATCGACCAGTTGTTGGCAGCAAAGGCGGAGGCCTCCGCGCGCAACAGAGGCTAGCCGGTCGCCAGCACCGTGAGGGCGTCGCGATCCACCACCAGGCACGTCAGGTGTCCGGTGGCAAAGGCGCCGGTATCGATATTGATCCTGTTCGATCGAACATCGATCCGCTGAACAGGCGTATGACCGTGCACAACCAATTTTTCGAAATTCATCGTCGACGACAGGAATTCGTCCCGTATCCAGAGAAGATCTCGTTCGGTCTGGTCGGAGAGTGCAACACCAGGCTTCACGCCGGCATGGGCGAAGAACACGTTGCCGCAGGAAAACGTGCTCTGCAGCCCCTTCAAGAACCGATGATGTGCATCGGGAAGACTGTCCCGGAACGCAGACTGCAGTTCTGCAACCCCCGATTCCGACAACACCTTCTTCGGTTCTATGCCGTAGGACACTAACGTCTCAACCCCGCCGAGGCGCCGCATCCAGTTTTCGAAGACGCCCTCATCGGACAGGCATTTCATCGCGACGGCCTCATGATTGCCGCGGAGAAAGACGAGCTCCCTTTCACGTGATCTCCGGATCAGGCTGTCGATGACGTCGCGGGATTTTGGACCACGATCGATGTAGTCGCCAAGGAACACACAGACCGGGCGAACCACCGGGCGCTTGGCCAAGTCATCGTCGATCAGGCGAAAGAGCCGCTCCATGAGATCGGCCCTGCCGTGCACATCACCGACCGCATAAATCCGCAATCCGTCGGGCAGAAAGGGCAACCAGCGCTCAAATTTCCCTGAATCGAGATCCTGTTCAGCTTTCCCACCCCATCTGCTCACAGCGCTTCAGCCTCTCGCCCAAAGGTACCGCTACTCAGATTCAACATGTCCCCCTATCTGCCTCCCGTGACATACATGTCAACACGAAGGAAACTCGTTATCTTTCATAGCCATACTGGGCTCGATTACGAGCCCCCCTTGTTGATCACAATCAACTATAACGCCCGACCGTTGTTGAACCTATGGGGCGTTTAATGTATCTAAAAACTACAAAATTTATATTCATAAACAGTACCTTGGAGTCGTCAGATGGCGAGCAGGCTGGGTCGCATAGCGCTTTTAGCGGCTGTTTCTTCCATACCATTCTATAGCGGGTCGGCCGCGGCAGCCTGCATCAATCCGCCTCTCACCGAACAGGCGATCGCACAGTTCAGATCAAATCCGAAGGCGTTACTCAATCCAACGACCGATGGTCGCGCGGTGGAAACGACCGTTCGCGACTTGGTTGGCACCGACGCCACACTCGCCATGGACATCGCGAAAATAGCAGCAGGCGCACCGCCGCGGCTGAAGACGGCGATCGCCGCCGGTCTTGCACAGGCGGCCACCGCTTGCACTACAATCGACGCTCAGTCAGCCATGCTGATCCAGCAAGCTGTCGCCTCGGTGCCGGACGGTGACTTCCAGGCGACGTTCGCGGCGATCGCCGGAGATCTTTCAACGGCTGCAACAGCCGCAGCGGCTGCCTCCGCGAGCAGCGCCGCTGGAAGCGTCATCATTACCAACCCGAACCGCTCGGCTCGTGCCCCCCTGAACCCCGCCGTCGGGGGCGGCACCACGCTGCTAACTCAGATTACCGCGGGCGCACGCGCCATCGTCGCTGTCGATGGAACGGACAGCAACGTCAAGTCAGTTACGGCTGGAGGGTCGGTCAGCGCTACACGCTGAGCGCCGCCTGATAGTTGTATTCTTCGTATCAACGCCGATGTCGGTTTAGGACTGCCGTATGAACTTCGCCGGTCAACCTCTACAAGATGGTAGCCTGCCTCGTATTGGCACCGGAAAGGACGCGCTCTCCCTGCTGGACCTCAGCGATTTCGTTGCCCGGCACTGGCGCTTCATCGGTCTGGTCACCGTGTTCGTGATGGCGCTCGCGCTCGCCTATTTGGCAGCGGCGCCGTCCAGATACACCGCTCAAACCGACATGATCATCGACACCAAACGTGTCACCTGGACTCAGTCGGAGTTCGCGACAGAGAACCGGATGGTCGAGGACGCCTCGGTCGAAAGCGAGATCGAGACCACAAAGTCTGAAAAGGTCGCCCTGCAGGTCATTCGAAAGCTCCGCCTGACCGAGGACCCGGAATTCATCGGATCCGGGACCGGACTTCGCAACCGGCTTTATCAGCTTCTGGACCTGGATGCCCCGATCTCTCCCCAGCTCACGCCCAGTGAACTCGAGGCACGGGCATTGAGCCGGGTAAAAGACAATCTCAAGGTGATGCGGCTTGGGCGTTCCTACATCGAGCAGATCTCGTTCACGTCGCTGGTCCCGGAGAAGGCGGCAGTCATCGCCAACGCTTTTGCGGACGCCTACATTGAGGATCAGATCCAGGCGAAATTCGAGGCGACCCGGCGTGCCAGCGAGTGGCTGCAGCAACGGATCGGAGAACTGCGCCAGCAGGCCAGCGATGCCTATCGGGCCGTTCAGGATTTCAAGTCGAGCAACTCGATCATCGTGAGCGGAGACGGCAAGCTCGCGAGCGACCTGGAACTCGATCAGCTTGGCATCTCCCTCGCAAAGGCACGAGCCGAAACCAGCCAGGCCAGAGCCAAGCTGGAGCGGATCACCCGCGTTCTCGAGCTGCGTCAGGAAAAGGGAAGCAATGAGATCCCAGATCCGGTAGTTACCGACGCCCTCAGCAATCCCGTTATTACGCGCTTGCGTCAGCAATATCTCGACAACCAGAGCAAGGAAGCCGAATGGAGCTCGCGCTACGGCGCCGAGCATCAGGCCGCGCGCAATCTTCGGTCGGAAATGGCCAACGTTCGACAAGCCATCTGGGACGAAGTCAGCCGGATCGCCGAAAGCTACCGCAGCGAGGTCCAGATCGCGAAGACGCAGGAGGACTCGATCGACAAACGTATGATCGAAGTCTTTCAATCATCGACCGGAACTCGCCAGGCACAGGTCCATCTGAGGGAGCTCGAAACTGCGGCCACCACCTATCGCGGTATCTATGAGACCTTCCTGACCCGGTTTACTCAGTCGGTTCAGCAGCAGTCGTTTCCGTCGACCGAGGCGCGAGTGGTCACTCTCGCCTCGCCGCCTTCGGTCCGCAGCTCGCCCAAAACCAATCTGACCCTCGCCCTCGCCGCTATATCAGGCCTGACGCTGGGCATCCTCGGCGCCTTTGCGCGCGACCGGATGAGCCGTCGGATCCACACCCGCGCTCAACTTGAAACCATCCTAGGCACCAGCTGCTTGGCGATCATCCCCTCCTTCGCGAATCCGGCACCCGCGTCCCAGACCTCCACCAGCTCGTCTCGTCTGTCGCGGGCAGTTAAGCAACTTCTCCGTAAGAGAGATCACGTCCCAGGGCAGCCTCGCGAGAGAAGCCAGGCCAACTCTGCCGCCTTCGAGAAAATCAACGACGTCGCGCCATTCTCGGCAACTGCAGAAGCCCTCCGCCACATCAAGGTTGCGATCGACCTGAGCCCCGGAGGAGGACGCGTGATCGGCATCGTGTCCGCCCGCCCCGGAGAGGGTAAGACCACCATCTGCGCCAGCTTTGCGGCATTCCTGGCAAGGAGCGGCGCACGAACACTGCTCATCGACGGCGACCTGCGCAATCCGTCCCTGAGCAGAACACTCGGTTACAAGAACAAGCGCGGGCTGCTCGAACTCGTCGCCGATCAGCTCCAATTGAGCGACTTGGTCGTCACGGATCCGGTCTATAAATTCGATTTTCTGCCATCGGCCACGGAGATGAAGCCGATCAACAGCGCGGACGTGCTCACCTCCCCGTCCGTGAAGCGGATGTTGAAGTCTGCCGCAGGCAACTATGATTACATCATCGTCGATCTCCCCCCCATTCTGCCGGTGGTCGACGTGAAAGCCGCGGCGCACCTGTTCGATGCGTTCGTGCTGGTTGTCGAATGGGGCGCAACGATGAGCGACGAAGTCCGTAGCGCGGTCGGCGTCTCTCGTTCCTTGTCGGAGCGGCTATTGGGTGCCGTCCTCAACAAGACGGACGAAGACGTCATGCGCCGCCTCGAGGGCTACTCGTATCGCAGCCACCATTATTATTACTACGGTGCTCCCAAGCACGAGAATGAGCAGACCAAAAATTGACACCCTCTGAAGCTCGTCGGTCGACGACGATCAAGTTCGTATCTTTCGCAATCGGTGTGATCGGTATCGTCTGGGCGACCGCGAACTTTCACCGCGCAATCGCGATCGATCGCTTTGAGTCGTTTGCGGACCATCTTCTGCGTTTCAAGACATTCGATAACGGTTTCAGCTCGGCGGTTCTGAACAGCCGGGCGGCACATGCGCTCGATGCCTGCGACACCCGCGCACAACGTGCGCTGATCATGCTCGAAATCCCGCTTGCGGACGCCGCCCTCCGGACCGGGGCGACCAACGAGTTCGATGCCAGGACGGCAGATCTCAAAACCCGCGCCTATCAATCACTCTCCTGCGCCCCGACCGAGTCCTTCGCGTGGCTGGTCCTCTTTGGCCTGGCGGTGCAGTCTGGGCGGCTCGACCCGGATGCCTTCGCTTTCCTCGAGCGGTCCTACGAAACATCTGCGCGCGAGGCTTGGGTTGCGGTTCGACGGATCGCGATTGCAGCCCCCGTCGCCTCGCTTGCGCCGGAAGCGACCCGACACAAGATCGCGTCCGAGTTTCGCCAATTGTTGCTGGATGGATATGTTGAGCTGCCAGCGCAATCGTATGCGAGATCTCACCAGGGGGTAAGAGAATTTCTGGACGCCGAGGTCGAGCAGCTCGACGTCCGCAGCCAGTTGCGCTTCAAGGCCGCCGTGGCAAAGCTGTTGCCTTAAGCATCGCTTCGATGCTGCGGCAGATGCGAGGACAGCAGGCTTCGCCTCCTCGGCCGAGGAAACGCTGCCAGCATCCAGCCTGAGAGAAGCAGGCCGAGCGTTGATGCCGCCGTTCCTTGTCCTTCTGGCACCGCGTCGGCGTCTCAGCGTCACTGGCCAAGTGCCGGCTCGGCCACCTCGAAAGCTCCGTCCAGCGAACCATCAGAAGATCCCCGGACCTCCGTCGGGTCCAACGATCTTCCATCGTCGTTGGGCACACGCCCAATTCCGCTTACGTTTCGCTCCAGCTCGAGGAACGACGTTTATCGCGTGGGATATCCCCCTCCCTGACCGATCGACAACATCGAGACCGATTCATGCAGACCGGCGCCGGCCAGTTGTGTCCGCATCATTCGACATGCCGTCTCTACGAGCCGCAGCACCCATTAAGTGTCGGTTGGTTGCGATGGCGCCTCCAGTCTCGCCGTGGACGCGAAGACAGCGCTCCTTGCCCTTACCCCATTCGTCCGACTGACCTCTAAGACGGCTCCACAGGCAGCACCGAATATCGCTCAGCCGAAATGAGCTCGAGGACTCACAAGACAACCACCGCCCATCGAAATCTCTACAACGACGAGACACGACTTATTACTTCATACACTTCGATGAACCGCCGCACATTTCAATCAGCTACCGGGCAACACACGACAGACAATCGCTCGCGAACTTGACAAGAAGCCCCACAATCTTACGCGCCGGATATCCATTGATCGGCACCTCCGTAGCGCCTGAGACGGCGCCACTTCTGGGACGAGCAAACATTTCCAATGATGTCTGAAAAGCCCGTCCGGACGCGACTTTCACGGGCTGACGCGATTTGTTGCTCTATATGTCAACAACGCGATTTATCTTAACGCGAACTTGCATCCACAATGGTGCGATCAACAGTTTATTCACCATCGGCAATTTGATAAACATTCAATTCAATAACACTTTGAGTGACAGTTCATCTGGACATCTACGGGCGGCTTGAGAGTACGACGATGGATGGATTGCTGAGAACAGATACGGAGCTTGCTCTCGCCGACAGGAGTCCACCGTCTCCTGTCGGATGCGCATCGAAGAGAACCCTTGATCTTCTTTTGGCGCTTTCGGGCCTTTTGATTTTGGCTCCGCTATTACTTCTGTGCTACTTCGCGACGATGATCTCGTCTCCTGGACCGGTGATTTTTCGCCACAGACGAGTCGGATTTAACGGACAGCGATTCAACTGCCTGAAATTCCGGACCATGGCGGTCGATGCCAATGAGAGGCTTCAAAAACTGCTGGAGAGCGATCCCGAGGCTGCGGAGGAATGGAGACAGACTCAGAAGCTGCGCCGCGACCCTCGCATTACGCTAGTCGGAGCCGCACTTCGCAAGTCGAGCCTGGATGAGCTTCCGCAGCTCTTCAACGTATTGAAGGGCGAAATGAGCATCGTCGGGCCGCGCCCTGTCACTGAAGAAGAGCTGAGCCGTTACGGACACTGCTCGGCCGAGTATTTGGCATGCCGTCCAGGGCTGACAGGACTCTGGCAAGTCAGCGGCCGCAACACCACGACCTATGATCGCCGCGTGGCTCTCGACTCCTACTACGCGAACAACTGGTCGCACCGCCTGGATATGCGGATCATCTTGGTCACCATCCCGACCCTCCTCACCGCGTACGGCGCATATTGAGAGACGATTGCAGCGAGGCGTTCTGCGTCATGAACTGAGTGTGCAACTGGAACGACAAAGGAAGATCGCAACAGACGATTCGCCGAGACGAAAACGTGAGCACCGACCTCATCACTCATCCGAAACGTAACAGCGTATTTAAGATCTTGGTTGCGCTTAACGCGGCGGCCTTGTTGGCGTGGACCGGGTTACTGGTCATCGGCTTGGGTCTCTCGCTGGAAAGCGTACTCGCCGCGGTTTGGTTGTTCTTTTTCAAGTGAACCACGCTCTCTGATTGCCGACATTCTTTTCGTGCTCGGAACCGCAGGACAGAACTGCAGCCGCGATCGCGGTCGATCCAGCAGCACCTCGGCCGCTCAGGTTGCCTGGCGCAGTTCTCCCGCTCATCTTCGACGCATGAGATGCTTCAGCACTGAAGCGATGCATTGGCTTTGGAGGCGGCAGATCGAACGCGCCGTCCGCAGAATCCTGCCGAATGAATCGGATTAGTCGCCCCGCGTTGAATCCCGGCGTCGCCCCAAGAGACTCGTCCGGCGGAGCTCATCGAAACCGCGTCGCCGCCGTAGCCTCATGACGACGCCCGATCGACCATCGTCTTTTTGAGGCATCCGGCTGTCGCCAACCACGTTCTCCGCCTCGCTTCCTTGGCCCGCAGAGATAGCCCCCGCCTCAGAATCTGCACTGATCGTTAACCTCGATCAGTAGCCGTTCATTTACTCCGCAAATGCATCCTCTGGACCGGCCATCCCATAGGCGAGTCCACGATCAGTTGCGCTCGATGCTGAACAAGCTGCTCTGTCCGATCCTTTCGCTGGCGGCTGTCATCGTCGTTGTCAGCCCCTCAGCGGCACGTCCTATGGCGGGCCGGAGCGGCGCTATCCAGCTGCTGGCTGAGGTTGCCCCGACATTGGCCCCCTTTCAGCATGTTCGATTCTGCATCCGTTATCCGTTGGATTGCGCCTCCGATCGCGATCAGACCGACCGCGTCGAACTCTCCCCATCGACACTCAAATTGCTGGAAGCAATCAATCGCAGCGTGAATTCCGAGATCGCACCAATCCAGAAGGTCTATGGATCGGACTTGAAGATCGGCTGGACCATCGGCCCGAAGGCCGGGGACTGCAACGACTACGCCGTCACCAAGAGGCATCGCCTGATTGAAAGCGGGCTGCCGGCACGAGCGCTGCGCCTGTCGGTGGTGCGGACCCCCGATCAGATCGGACACCTCGTGCTCCTGGTCTCAACGACGGACGGAGACCTGGTGCTCGACAATCTGACGCCGTCGATCCGCTCTTGGCAGAATACAGACTACGAATGGCTGAAAATTCAGTCGCGCGCTGATGCGCGTCTCTGGTCTGATGTCGGCAGGAAGATCGCCGAGCCGGCCGATCTCAAAGCACCCGCGCGGCTTCAGCTAGCCGCACAGCGGACCACCGAATAGCCAAGCGCGAGCTACCGGCTAGGTTTCGTCAAACGCGCCCAGAAGGCGCCGTGACCGGCTCAGCGATACCCGACGGTCTCGTCCCTCTCCGCTCCACGTTCCCGCGTGGCCAAAGCGAGTCCACAACCGACCAGGATCCCAAAGGGGATCGAGTAGCCGGGGACCTGCAGCGGAAAGTCGATCAGCGAATGAAGGTAGGTCATCACCATGATGCCGCTGATGGCACACAGGAAGGTCCGACTGTGCCCGACTGAGCGCGTGCCGGCTCGCGCCACAACGACCAGCGAGACAACCGCCGAGACGCACACGAGTAATGCGATTGGAAGCCCCATTTCGACGGCGATTTCGACGAGTGTGGAGTGGGCGTAGTCCCAGACGCCCCACATCGACATATCGTCTCCCCGAAAGGCGGGAAACACGTCTCCAAACGCTCCGGCCCCGATGCCCAAGATCGGGTTTTCGACAATCACCCGGAGAGCATGCTTGTAGGCCATCCACCGGCCTTCATCGAACATGCCGCGCGTCATGACGCTCTGACTTTGCGCCAGCCACAGCGCGATCACGACCAAGCCTACAGCCGCGATCAACAGACCATAGACGAGCCGAAGCCGAAGCTGCCCGGCAACCATCTGAAGGATCGCCGCGAAAAGCCCGAGAACGGCACATGCGAGGCCCGCGCGAGAGCCCGTTGATAGCAGCGCGAGGAAACACAGCAGGCCTGCCGCGGCCCGGGTGGCAATCTGGATCCCAACCGCTTCATTGGACGGGCTGAGCATCAACAGTCGAAACGAAAGCGGGCCGATGAACCTAAGCTGCTGCTGGATCGAACAGGCCCACAAGATCACCCCGGCGCCAAGCAGGGCGGCTGCGGTATTGTGATTGATGAAGGTGGCCGTCAAATCGCCCTGATAGGCCGTCTTCGGCTGCCAAAGAACCAACCCTGGCGTGAACGCCCGAGCCAGCAAGCCATATAGCGCATAAAGCAGGATCGAATAGCGGGCGACCTTGAACAGTGTCTCCGCGTTGCTTCTCGAGGTTCCGATCCAGAAGCCCGCCAGGACCGAGGTGACCAGAAGTAGGTAATGCCCGGCAGTTACGACAGGGATCTCTGCGCGAGCCGATATTCTCGGCGAGATCGGGAGATGGATGAGCTCGCCGGCCCTCTGCCACGCCACCGAGTTCGGTCCGACCGATAGGCCGGGGACGATCTGGATCGCTGCCACAACGAGGTACGCGGCGCAGACGATCAAAAATGCAATCAGGATATGGAATTGGGCACGGGAAACCGGTCGCAGCGGTCGCCCGAGCAGGCTGAGCGACAGCACAACCACCCAAGCCAGCACCCAGATCGTATCGACGGAACCGAATGGCAGCGGCGCCAGTGCAAATGCTGCGAGGGTGAGCCCAAGCTGAGCCCTCCGGACAGCTTCGGCGTGGGAGGGCTTTGCGCCCGCATCCACTGCCGAAGCAATCGGAGAGGTCCTATCGGTCACCAACGCGTCTTCGTCGCTGCGTTCACATTGATTGCCGCGTTGGACACATTCGACGTGGTGTTGGCGGTGTTGTTGATCAGCGTCAGGAGCTTGTAGTAATCGACCACCCGCGCATTTGCCACGTACATGACGTCCTTGCTTCGGATCTGGAAGCCAGAGGCCAGAAGCATACCGGCCGGATCCCGCAGGTTGACGTGATAGATCGTCGGAATGCGGTCGTAGACGAAGCGGTTTGTGTCGACGCCGAGCTTCGCAAGCAGCGGTCGATCCTCGTAGCGGAAGACGAAGACTTCGGCCGGATCCGACTGCTGATCGTTCAGACCGCCGGCCTTGCCGATTGCCTGGGCGAGCGTCAGCGTTTCGACGTCGAAGGTCAGCTCAGAATTATAGCCGAACACGTTCTGATTGAGAGCACCAAGAGCCGTGAAGGTCGGTGCCTCCCGGGTAAGGAAGATCACGTCGTTAGGACGGACAAAGATGTTCTCTGACGGATCGTGAACGATCCGGCTCAGGAGGACCTTCACCTTCTTGCCATCGCGCTGAAGCGTCACATAGCTTTCGATCGCTTCATACTTGGGTCCACCCGCCCGCGCGATAAGCGCGAGGAGCTTCTCACCGACGCTGTTGAGCGCGAACACGCCAGGAGTATTAACGTCGCCAAGAACACTTACGACGCTCGAATGTTGCTGGTTGAGGCTCACGACAACCTGGGGCTCGATCGCCCTGTTGCGCAGCCTTGCGACCACCGCCTGCTGAACTTCGGGAACCGTTCGCCCAGCCGCGGGCACCTCGCCAGCGTAAGGAACGGAAATATTGCCGCGCTGGTCCACAGCCTGCGGCGGCAGATCGACGAAGTTACCGGGGCGAGCGCCGGCAGATTGACCAGGGGTGAACAGTCCCCCTGGCGCGGCTTCGAAGATCGAGATGTTCAGGACGTCACCGACGCCGATGACCTGCTGAGGCTTCGGCCGCCTGTCTTTAAACGAGCCTTTGAACGAGACCACGTTAGGCTGGGACAGGAAGCCGATGGTGTCGGCGGAGACGTCTACCAGCGCGTAAGGCAATGCAGTCGTCGACCGAACCCCGGCCGTCGCATAATTCTCGACTGATTCACTTGAAGGGCCCGTGCCTGGCAGAACCGAACACGCTGACATCGAAATCAGCAACAGCAGACCAGCAAGCACCTGAAACGTCTTGCGTACCACGCGAAACCTCATTGCATCGCGCCACAGGGCCCGCGGTCAACCAACTTCGGTAGGCGCGTCCAGGGGACGAACATCAATCTGTGGCCTTGTCGGGAGGTGAGACGACCGGTCCCTCCGAATCGAGCCTCGAATATCTCCCAGAACCTTACTTAGAGGGCACAGGCTTTTGAAGACGCTCCCCCCGCCCGCCCTCATTCTGCGGAGACACGTTGCAGTTGAGCCACACTGGATGGTGCTATTCAGTAGTTCCGTGACCGAAAAGTCCCATTTCCGCCCTCCGTGGACACTTATCCCACCCCCCCCCCCGATAGGCGGCATCCGAGCCGGGCCAGCCGGTCGCTAAGGTCAGGACGGCGACGGTCTGCCCCTGTGTGAGCTATGCCGAAGCCCTTGGAACGCCTCTGCCGCGAAACGGCCGGCCAACCCGCCCTCGCGGGACAGAACCACCGACGTCCAGAGTCTCAGTCCAGGTGCAAATTCCGAGACGCGATTACCCACTAAGTCACTGGGCGATTTTCGAAAATACTATCCGCAGTTACTTTCCTAGCTCGCCAGCCGAGCTCCCCTCCTCAAATTAAACAAAGTTCCACCCAGTATCGCTCGACAGTCATATGTTCATGCAATCAGGAGTGAGAGGTCCTCAGATCGCTGCACCTGAAGTGGGATTCGCGCTCGAAAGGCGCTTGGGGGGAGAGCTGCAAATGATCTATCAATCGTCTCGACTGAGCTGGGGTCACGCCGACGGAGGAAGCCGCGGGAGGCCGTAATGGCGTATTTGGCTATTGGCTTAGCGCTGGCGGGGTTCTTGATAGGACTGAGATTTCGGCTCGTGGGACTGCTTCAAGCCCTCGCCTTGGTGCTGCTCCTGACGATCGGCACCTGCATCGGACTTGGATACGGCTTCACAAGAACGATCGTGGTCGTGTTCGCGGCTCAGGCAGCCATCCAGGTCGGGTATTTTTTCGGCCTGCTCGCGCAGACGCTGTACCAGTCCCGTCGAACTCGAATGGTGCTTTAGGCCCGCTCCTGTTTTCACTAACGTTTTCAGATGCCAGGGTCAGCTTCGGTAGCCCTGATCTGCCTGGTCCTCTGACGCAGCTTCGCACATCCAAGCTGCCACTTGGCCTCTCGGCGCAAGATTAGCCTCTTGGATTCCCATCCTTGTGCTACAAGCGTGATCCGGTGCGGCCCACTTTTCGGGCAGATACTTGATGGAAATTCGGATTCTGGTTTCGGAGACCTGATATGAACTTGAGTAAGCTTGCGATCATTTCGCTGATTTTGGGCAGTTCAGCCGTCGCAGTCTCTGAGCCAGCTTCTGCGCGGACTCGGCTTTATCCCGTCACGACCTGCGGTCCCGACCGGGCCTACCTGTGTAAGCTGCACGGATCGTTCGACAGCCCGCCCTTCCACTACAACCTGGCGATCCATCCGGCTTGCATCAAGACGGTCGGCAAGAGCCGCCGCTACGGACGCGAGTACGTCCTCGTTTGTGGTAGCCCAGACCGCCCGATGATTTGGTGGTAACCCAAACCTCCATCAAACAAGCCTGGCAGCAACGAAACGGCGGTTCGGGATAGGCCTCTACCTTTCCGGCCGCGATCCGGCATTGTTCGGCGGCCCTTGACGGCTCGAGAAGTCGTTCGCGTTTCCTCGGCCGGCTTGGGATCGATCAGCCGGGCTGATGTTGTTCGACCCGCGATCACGGACCAGATTTCCGTACATATCTCGTTGGGGCGCCACGCTCTGTGCGGATGCACTACCGGCCATCGACAGGATGGCGGAAACAATCAAGATCAAAGCTCTCATGAGATCCTCCCAGATCCAGCCGACCCGAGCCTAGCTAAGAATGGAGGAGTTGCAAATCGGCGAGCCGAGACATCGCCCTCGATGTTGATAATGTCAGATGCTGGCGACTCCCGACTTTGACGCATTCGCAAGGGGCCCGGACATCACGGAACGGCAGAAGATACCCGACCTCTTCAATCCAGTGCGCGCCGCCCCTGATCCGACGTCTTCTCAGGCCTATTGCCACCTCAGCGACCGAGATTGGCGGCGCCAATCGCCTTGTCACAGCTTGCCAGATGATCGCGGTAGGACTGCTCGGCCTTTTCAGCTGCCAGCAATGACTTCGCCCGCTCATCGCCCCGCGTAGCACGCCGCATCAGGGATGCGACGGCTGACAGGTCACCGGCAGCCTGCCCGCACGCGCTACGCGCGTCCCCCGGCTCCGTTTCCTCGACGAGCGTCGATTGCAGCTGAAGAAGCCGTCTGGACTGCTCGCCCAGTTTCAGCTCGTCGCCCGTTTGCAACGCGGCTTGAATGACCTGCTCGGCGGTGAGGATGTCGCGAACGGCGGCGCCGAAATCGACATTCGCCCCGGCGCGTGCCGCGATCGTTACGTTGGCCTGCTTCATCGGAGCTGAAGCGCCGACAACAGGACCGGCCACAGCGGCGTCAGCAGCGGCGACCAGGACAAAAGCCGTCAGGAAAACTGCGCGCACGAAAGCTACCTGGGAGAGTTAGACGTTGAGGAGAGCGTAAGAGGTCGGTTGTCCCGATGGACAATCCGCCCCCAAATCCGTCGTCGTTGAAAGCTTCTCCGCCGCTGTTGCTGTGCGGAAACACCATCGACCGCTGGCAAATCGATCGGCTGGATGGTGGGGGAGGCAGGACTCGAACCTGCGAAGCCATGAGGCGGCTGATTTACAGTCAGCTCCCTTTGCCACTCGGGACACTCCCCCGCCCGTGCCGCCGGCCGAACGCCTGTGGCAGGCAAAACCGGGACCGGAAGCCGCAGCGAGCCCGCGGGCGGGCCTGCAACGCGGCGCGGTTATGGGCGATGCGGCCCCCTAAAGTCAACCAACCCCATGACGATTTCGACACTCCTTCGTCATATCGGACGATCGAAGCGAAATTGCCTTGTGCAAGAGGGCATGAGACAAGCGCCGCCATGAGCGACAGACCGCAGAATCCCCGCTTTTCCCGCCGCGATGGCCCGCCCCGCGGCAAGCCCCGCCCTGCCGGGCTCCGCCGCGAAGCCCGCGAGCGCGACGGCGACGGGCCCGTGATCCTTTACGGCTGGCACACTGTGACGGCGGCGCTGGCCAATCCGCAGCGCAAGTTTCGCAAGCTGTGGCTGACCGAAAATGCCGCCCGCAGGCTGGCCGAAGAGAACATCGACACCCGAATCGCGCCGGAGATCGTCCGGCCGTCGGAGATCGACCGCCAGCTCGGGCCGGACGCGGTGCATCAGGGCATGCTGGCCGAGGCCGATCCGCTGCAGGGACCGCGAATCGACACCCTCCCCCAGCACGGCATCGTGCTGGTGCTCGACCAGATCACCGATCCGCACAATGTCGGCGCGATCCTGCGCTCGGCGGCGGCGTTCGCCGTGCAGGCGATCGTCACCACCGCCCGGCACAGCCCGGAAGCCACCGGCGTGCTCGCCAAGTCCGCCTCCGGCGCGCTGGAGCTGGTGCCGCTGGTGCTGGTGCAGAACCTCGCCCGGGCGCTGACCGAGCTGAATGACCGCGGCTTCCTCACCGTCGGCCTCGACAGCGAGGGTGACGACGACCTCGCCGCGGTCGAACTGCGCCAGCCGCTGGCGCTGGTGCTCGGCGCCGAGGGCAAGGGTCTCCGGCAGCTGACCCGGCAGACCTGCAACACCGTCGCCCGGCTCGACATGCCCGGCGAGATCAAGAGCCTCAATGTCTCCAACGCGGCCGCACTGGCGTTGTACATCGGCGCCAGCAGGCTCGGCCTGATGGGCGGCCGCTAAGGTTCAGAACGCAAAACGCCCGTCCGCATCGGCTGCGGACGGGCGCTTTTCAGCCGGCAAGATGCCGATCCATCAATAGCGCGGATGATGCACCGGCCCGTGATAGCGGTGCCGCTGGTGCCGGCCGGCATGGTGGCGATGCGCCCAGGCGCGGGCGTGGTGGCGGCCGTGATAGCGCACCACCGCCGGCCCCCAAGACGGCTCGCCGATCACCTGATGGGTCATGGCATGCGCGTAGGCGCCGCCGGTGTAGGCGGTGCCGGTGCGATACACCGAGACGGCGCGCTCGTCGTAATAGGGGCGCGGCGCGAACTGGCCGGGGCCGGTATAGGCCGGGCCCTGATTGACGTAATAATAGCGGGTCGGATCCGGCAGGCGCTCGAACGACGCGGTGCCGTAGCCATAGCCGTAACCGGTTTCGAATGTGGCATAGCCATTGCCGCACGGGCTGACCACGGGGCCGCACGGCCCGCAGCCGTTGCCGAACAGCCCTCCTCCGCAGGCCAGCGCCGGCGCGGCGCTCGCAGTCACCACGGCCACCGCCGCGACCAGCCCGGAAATCATCGTACGCATGCTACGCTCCTGTTCGATGTCGTCGTCGAGATCGTGGGGTCGGCCGGAAAACGGCCATCAACGGTACGGCCGCGGGCCGGGCCGCGGCGGCTCGTTGAACGGTGGCGCGATCAGCACCTGAGGCTCGATCATCGGGGTCGGCGGCGCCGGCTGCGGCGGCCGCGATTCCACTTCCCAGGATTGATGGAAGCTCTCGGCCGGCTTCGGCAGCTTGCGGTCTGGCGGAGGCTCGACCTCCAGCCGGCCATAGCCCGGCAGCCGGTTCGAGCCCGGGTAATAGTGGCCGACCTCGGGATACACCACCGGGCGGCTGCCATAGATCGTCGGCTGCACGTGGTTGCCGCTCTCCAGCCCCCAGTCGCCTTCGATCGTCGCATAGGACGCATCGCGGCCGTTGATGATGATCGGCACGCCGGGCCGGCCGGGAATCACGATCGCCCGCCCGCCGCTCTCGGCGAAAGCCGGAGCCGCGGTCACTGTCAGCAGCGCGAGCGCCTGGGCCAGACGCCGAAGGGTGAAAGGATCGGACATGCGCCAACGGTAAGGGAAAAGCCTGGCAGATGGGTTAAGGCACGGCCGCTCGCGACCGGTAAGCCTAACGCGCGAACGCGGTTTCGGGTCCGCCCGATGCGTTCCGCCGCAACGTCGTTAACGCGCGCTTTCGATCCGCGCGCCGTGCGTCAGCTTGGAAACCATCTGCAGCGGTCTTGTCGATCTGCGGCGGCGCTGCTAGCTGTCTGCCCGATGCCGGCGTAGCACAGCGGTAGTGCAGCGGTTTTGTAAACCGAAGGTCGGGAGTTCGATCCTCTCCGCCGGCACCACGAAAACTAGCATTTAATAGCCGTTTTTCGCAGTATTTGGGCCGCGGCAAATCCGGCGATTACGGAAACAAACCGAGATCATCGCGGGCGCGAAACCAGGCACAGTTGTTTCCGGTGTGTTCTCAACTCTCGCGCAATCAGCAATGACAGGCGGCAACCCAACGAAACTCACGAGATTGAAGCGCCGCACCCGCCGGTCCGCAACCTAGGCCGCATTGCGGTCCGGCGGGGCCGATTGCCATCAACCGAGCGCGGCACGATCAGGACGCGCCGACGGGCCGAAGGCCAACCAGCAATTCCCCCTTCCGATCACCTGCCGCCTGGATGGAGGACGGACACCGCACGGCCCATGTCCGCTGCATGTGGTGCAAGCATCAGCAGCTCAACCTGAAACTTGATCAGCTCCCGCCGGATTGGCCATGGCGCCGCGTCTGCAGAGCCATGCTCTGCACCGAATGCGGAACGCCTGGCTGCATCCACGTCGTGCCAAACTGACACGACAACAGCCTCCACAAAGTCCCGTTTCATCGGCTAGGGGGCGGACCCGACCGCATGACGAGCCCCATACGGCAGAAGATCGCAATCCACCGGCGTTAAGCGCAGATATCTTGGGCGAATTGCTTTGACCCGCCGATCAAGCTCTCCGAGGGGAGAGAACTAAAGATGTTGCGCGAGGCCGGCAGCTATATCGCCGCCCTGCACGCCACGAAACAGAAGCCCCCCAAAGGTTCAGGCAGCCATCCACGTCCTGCTGCAGGCAGCCGATCACAACGGACCAATGATCTTCGCTCGCATAGGGACTGCATGTGCTTTCGAGGTGACCGGCCACCATCACCGCGCCAACGAAGCGGCGGTTTGAACAATTGCTATATTGCCCTCAAGAGGGTTCAATTTTACTGAGCTTGACCAACTACAAACTGCAAACTCCGACCGAATCGATAAGAGGCAAACTCACCCATGGTGCGCCTTAGACTTGGAATTGCACGTACCGGCACATTCATTGCAACGGTGTTTTTCTGGACTTGGACAACAGTTAAGGCGATTATTGCACTTATCGGAGCAACCACCGTCGGTGATGACTTCAATCAATTGACGGAGCGGCTGCCTGCTGTCGCGGCATGGGTACTTTCGACCCCGTGGTGGGTTCCTGCGGCCCTTGCTACTGTTCTAACGTCATTTCTAATTTGGCTCTCTTGGCCAAGCGCCCCCCAAGTAACGCAACCCCACAATCAAACCAGCGAACCCAGCAACGCAGATCGAGGCCAACCACAGACGCGATCGATCGAGCCAAGCTCTCCCAGAATCACGATATCACTACGAAAGGGGCTCTACGTCGGCGACATTAGGATCGGTCTTGACCATCTTGCGGATGATCGCCACAGCGAGATCACTCTCCGAGTCTTCAACGGAACCGGAAGGACCGTGATGCTCCACGGGCTATGTGGCAAAATCTCATTTGCAACTCCCAACAATCAAGACCCGCGTTTCTGTGGAGAGCTGCCCGAGCCCGCGGTACGAAACGACACCTCGCGACTGGCGGAACCATTGGAAGAGTGGTTTCTCATCCTTGAGCAAAAGGTACCTGCAAAGGAAGCAGACAAGCTACTCGCGATGATCAATGACAACATGAAAATCCTCTTTTCCTTCGCACAGTTTGACATCGAAGTGTGCGATGCCACTAAGGTAGACCACATCGAAAAACTCGACATGGGAGGCGGCGTTTCTTACGATCGAACGTATGGATATGGAAAAATTATCAATTTGAGTGTGAAGGAAACCATCGGATCACGAGCAGATACCTTCGGGCCGTAGGTGACGCGCACGCATCATGCTGAGCACAAAAAGTTCGCCGATCGGGAATGAGCGATGGCCAGTCAGGGAGGAACGGTAAGGCGATCAGGCAGACGCTGCCTGCATCGAGCGCAACCGATAGCCCTACAGAGCCCAAATTTGTAAACCGAAGGTCGGGAGTTCGATCCTCTCCGCCGGCACCATCTCCCTCGCAAGCAAAGCTCGGTCGCTACGCGACGTCGCCCGCCTCCTGGGAATAGGCCATCTCCATCACGATGGTGTAGAGCCGCTCGCCGATCAGATGGCCGGTGTGGAAGCCTGTCTCGGTCTGAAGCCAGGCCAGCGCGTGCTGGTGGCGGGGCGACTGCCCGACGAACGCCATCGCCCAGTTCGGGAATGCCCGAACGGTGATCGGGCTGGCGAGCAGCACCTGGACGTCGCTGTGGCGGTGGTCCTGCTGGATGGTCTCGAACACCTTCTCGACCGCGCTGCGCGGCCCTTCGAGCACTTGGGCAAAGAAGCCGCTGTTGACGATCAGCGCCCCGGTGATCCCGGCGCGGGCATTGTTGATGCGGGAGGTGGCGAGGATGCCTGCGATTTCCGAGGACAGCCGATCGAGCGGTCCTTCGATCCGGTTTCGGCTGACATAGAGAACGCGAAACAGCTCATCCTGCATCGAACCCCTTTTCCCCTACGGGCATCCCTGATTCTGAATAACGCGAGCGCGGATCGCACTCGGTTCAAAATCATACGGAGACGCCGGTGGAAGGACTTGTTCGAACGCAAATCCACAGGCGTGGATCGGATCTCGGCCGCCAGCACGGTCAAACCGAGGCAACGGCGTGCGGGTGGTCCTCGCGCGGCACATCGATCGAATAAACCACCACCGCGCTTGGCGGCGGGAAATCACCATGGGCGAAAATGCCGTCGCGCTCGAACCGGCCCTCGGTGCTGATCAGCAAGGTCGTGGCGAGGATCGACACCACCTCACCATGGTTGTTGATGAACGGCAGCAGCAGCTTCTCGTATTCGACCGGCACATCATGGGCGTCGGTGGTGCAGGCGATCGAATACACCGGCTTGCGGCCGCGGCGGCACAGCTCGTACTGGGCGAGGATATGATCGCGGGTCGTAGGCCCCAGAATCTCGTCGAGATGCCGCCCCTGAGCGTCGTCGACGCTGACGGCTTCCGCCAGCTGCGAACCGAAATGCAGGATCAGGAAGCGCGCCGCATCGCGGATCGGAACGACGCGGGTGATCACCGAGCGGGTCAGGTCGATGCTCGCCGGCTCGAATCCGAACGCCGCCATGGTCGGATCGGGCAGCGCGCCCCATCCGGGTCCACTGACTGATCAGCCAGCGGTGCGGAACGTGCCTGACGACCTCCGGGCTGCTCCGGTTCGCGAACATGATGAGTTGTTTCCTCGACGTGCCGTCGTGGGCATTTCAGTTGATGAAGGATTGGGGTCGGCCGCTCGTGCGACGCGTCCATGCATCGCCCGGATCGTGAGCCTCCCCACGGCAGCTCACAGCACCATGCAAACCATTCGCACAAATCAGCGCCGCGACCACCCTCGGGGCGCTACGGGGCGCCGCCCGTTTTCAGCGGAATGCCGAATTTTCCGTATGCTTATGTGACCGGTTTTCGGAGCAAGGAGCCGCCAAAGCGCCGGCGTTGCCCGCTGAGACCACGGCAATCTGAGCCGAGCCTTGGCCCCCCTGGAAGCTCCCGTCTGGAACTACGCCGAGCTTGATGTAACTCAATACCGTTCCCGTCAGAGCTGCAAAGCTAAGTTGCACCGCCCAGAAGGGAATCATCCGGCATGCGATCGTTTCACCACCGCGACTACTTTTTCCATCCGTGCCGGATGTGCGGAGCCGCGGCGAACCTGACGCGCAACACGCCGGCCGCCGACGGCTACGAGCATCGGACCTACGAATGCCGACGCTGCGGCCATGTCGATCTATTCGGCGTCGGGCCGGACGACAGCAGGCCGTGGAAAGTGATCGGCTCGGCCGACGCGCAGCCGATGTAGCCCGCCGCATTCGAGCCTGGGGCGATCGAAGGCTCGAACCTGAGCTGAACGGATCGCAGCCAGCGCCCTCGCCTGCACCGCATCTCAGCGGAGTTCACGGGATCAATCTGGCCCGTGCCGTCACGCCGCGATCGCCATCAACACCGTGTCCGCGCCGTTCCAAGCGAGTGCGATCGACAATGCCCCTTCGCCGATCGTCGTCCGCCGCATCGGTCGTGTAGCAAGCGGTTGCGCAGTTTCTCAGCACGGCATGAGCCGCCTAGACGCGGCACACGCCTCGCCGCGCTCGATCCGAGCAAGCCAATCACCACCGGCGCCCGCGTGGCGCCGGTTCTGTTCAGAGCCAGCCCAACAGCGTGGCTGGCATTGCTCGGGATTCAGTGCCGCGAGGCAAGTGCCGCGGCGATACGGCCCTGGATGACGACGCCGAGCCAAATCACCAAGGTCGACAGCCCGGCCGCGGCCACTACCAGTAAGTCGGTCTCGCTCATCGGATCAGTCCTCCGCAAGGACGGTCGCGGCAGCCCGGTAATAGCTACCGCCTCGGCGGCGTCGCATCCGCGGCGCCGCAACTTGCGCGATTATTGCTGCACGGCGCGGGCCGGCTTTGATGCCGGTCAACCGCGGCGGCGGCAGGCATTCCAGCGCTCACAGCCACCGCACCAGGACGGTGAGATTGACCGCACAGGCCCCCAGCAATGCCAGGGTGAGGCCGAACGGAGCGCTATCGATGCGGGTTTTCAGGATCGTCGTCATGTTGGAACCCGATGTCATGACCGGACCATCGGGTGATTCTAGCCGTGGAGTCCCAAGCGATATTTTTCGCCGGATTTAACCCTCGTTAACCTTCGATTCCCGACTCCCGGCCCGCTTCCGGCTGGCGCAAAAAAGCCGACGCTGAGGCCGGCCTTGAAGCTACGATTCGTGAGGCGGGAGAGGGACTTGGCCGGTCCCCGATCAGTATTTGGCAACCGCCGGACCACCCCAGCCAAAGCGGTAATTGATACCGGCCTTGACGGTGTGTTCGTCGTTGCGGAACGAGGTGCCGACCACGTCCGCCGGACCGCCGGTGAAGGTGGTGTCGCCGAACTTGTAGTACTGGTACTCGACCTTGGCCGACCAGCTCGGCGCGAACATGTATTCGAGGCCGGCGCCGACCGTGTAGCCGTCGTTGCGGCTGCCGCTGGTGGTGTAGCCGGACGGCACGCCGCCGAGCGACGCGACGCTGAGATCGCTGTCGCGCCAGGCGTAACCGCCCTTGGCGTAAACCAGCGTCGGCCCCCAGGCGTAGCCGAGTCGGCCAGTGACCGACCCGAGGCCCCGGGTATCTTCGGTCGCGGTGCTGCCGCCGGGGAAGATCACGCCGGTGTTGTTCGACGACATCCAACTATACTGGGCTTCGATACCGATCACCCAGTTGGTGGCGAACTGATAGTCCGCGCCGCCCTGGACACCGCCGAAGAAGCGGCCGGAGTTGCCGGTGATGTTGTTATCGCCGGCCCAGGCGCCACCGACGTGGCCGCCGACATAGAAGCCGGTCCAGTTGTAAACCACCTCGGGCGCCGTGTAGGCGGGCGCGGCCTTGGTGTAGGGGCGCGGCGGCAGGTCGGCCGCGAAGGCGGGAGCGGAGAGCGCGATCACCGCCGCTGCGCCGAGCAGAGTGTTCTTCATCGTCTTCATCGTCGTCCCTCTTTCGATGCGTTCCGATGTGCTCAAAACAGCATGGCAATCGTTTGGTTGCCCGATGGCGACGGCGTAGCAATCATTCAGCAGGACTGTGACGACGCCGCAACACTCGGGAACCCGTCCCTGCCAGGCCGGCATCAGATTAGTCGCGGCAGATTGCGATCCGGTCGGGATCAGCGCGACAATTTTTCCAGCTCGGGAAACGGCGCATAAACGACGCCGGTGCACAGCTCGCCGGCGTGCGGCGCGACGCGGTCGAGCCGGCCGTCGACATGGACGATCGCCATGTCCTGCAGCGTGCCGCCGCGCGGGGTGAAGCGCAGGCACGACACCCAGCGCACCCGGCCGTCGACCGGGCGCTGCACCGGCTCGGCCATCGCGGCATCGCGCAGGCCCGACGGGTTGTTGAGATAGGTGCGCAGGAAGGCCGGGATCTCGCTGCGATAGTTCACCGGAAACGGCTGCGGCGGATCGGTATCGAACGACATCGAGCCGCCGATCGCGCAGGCGCCGAGCAGCGCCGCGAGCGGCAGCGTCAAGGCGGCGCGCAGCGGGCGCAGTGAGGTCGGCAATGGGATCGCGGGACGGCGCATGCCTCATGCAATAGCGCGCCGGGCGGCGAAATCAATCGCCCGCCGTGCCGCGAGGGGAAGCGCGGCGCGGCGGGCGTTGGGACGGCTGAAGATCAGCCGCGCTTCGGCGCGATGTGGCGGATCGACGCCTTGGACAGATGCTGCTTGGCGACCGGCTGCTTCATCGCCTGGTGCTTGGCGTGATGCTTGGAGGCGTGGTGCTTGCCGACGTGGCGCTGGGCGTGATGCTTGCCGGCCTGCTTCTGCACCGGAGCGGCCTGCGCGGTCTTGCCGGCCGGCGCGGTCTGGGTGGTGGCCGGCGCGGCCGGGGTCTTGTCGGCCGAGGCGGCGAGCGCCGGGGCGGCCAGCATCGAAACGGCAACGAGCGCGGCGGACAGGGTCTTGATCATGGTGGGTCTCCTTCAAGAGGCGGTTCGAAATTCGCTTGATCCGAACGCGGGGCCGGAGCGGCCGGGTGCTCGATCACGGTGCCAACCCTAGATCCGCGGCACTGAACCGCACCTGACGGCCGCCGATGGCTTCCGTTCATCAGCATGAATTGTTGGTCATGCACGCTGGCACCGCGCTGGCGCCACCGGCCTCCTCGCCTGCTCGCCTCGACACCCCTCGGCAGGTCGTATAGACCGGCGACGGTGAGAGGCGGCCGGCACCATGATCGCCTGTCAGCTGACCGCCGCCGTCAGAGGCCGCTTTCGATGAGCACGTTCGCGCGGCAAGGCCGCGACCCTTCGCCCCGCCCCGCATCGCCGCGCATCGCGACCGACCGCATCGCCTTCGTCGCCTCCACCAGCGCCGAGGCGCAGGCCGCGATGGCACAGCTGGTGCAGCTCTACGGCAATGCCGAGCCGCACGAGGCCGATGTCGTGGTCGCGCTCGGGGGCGACGGCCTGATGCTGCAGACGCTGCATCAGCAGATGCACAGCGGCAAGCCGATCTACGGCATGCATCGCGGCACCGTCGGCTTCCTGATGAACGAGTATTCGACGGTCGATCTGCGCGCCCGCCTCGCCGCCGCGCGCGAGACCGTGATCCATCCGCTATTGATGCGCGCCACCGACATCTACGGCGAGGTGCACATCCATCACGCCATCAACGAGGTCTCGCTGTTTCGCCAGAGCCATCAGGCCGCGCGGCTGCGGATCTCGATCGACGAGCGCGAGCGGATGAGCGAGCTGGTCGCCGACGGCATCATGGTCGCGACCCCGGCGGGCTCCACCGCCTACAATCTGTCGGCGCAGGGACCGATCTTGCCGATCAATGCCCAGCTGCTGGCGCTGACCCCGATCTCGGCGTTCCGCCCGCGCCGCTGGCGCGGCGCGCTGCTGCCCGACACCGCCTACGTGGTGATCGACGCGCTCGAAGTCGACAAGCGCCCGGTCGCCGCCGTCGCCGACCACGACGAAGCCCGCGACGTCCGCCGCGTCGAAGTGATTTCCGACAAGACCATCGCGATGCGGATGCTGTTCGATCCGGGCCACAGCCTGGAAGAGCGGATTCTGAGCGAGCAGTTTGGGTACTAAGCCCGCCGGCTCGCTACTTGCGCGCAGCCTGAGGTGACTACCCGCCTTACACCTCTGTCGAGATTCCGGGTTCGCGAGCGTTGCTCGCGCCCCGGAATGACGTGGGGAGAGGCCGCGCGGTGCAACTCCTGTTGCCGTCCCTGAATAGTTGCGGGTCTAGCCGCATCCCGTTACACCGCCCGCGTCAGGCCGCCGTCCACCCGGATGTTCTGCCCGGTGATGTAGGCGGCGCCGTCGGAGGCGAGGAAGGCGATGGTGGCGGCGATTTCGGCGCTGGTGCCGTAGCGCTTCATCGGCACCGTGTCGCGGCGCTGTTCGGTGGCCGGCAGGCTGTCGATCCAGCCGGGCAGCACGTTGTTCATCCGGACGTTGTCGGCGGCGTAGTGGTCGGCGAAGATCTTGGTGTAGGCGGCGAGCCCGGCCCGCGCCACCGCCGAGGTCGGAAACATCGCGCTCGGCTCGAACGCCCAGGCGGTCGAGATGTTGATGATGGCGCCGGCCTTCTGCTGCAGCATGATCGGCGCCACCAGCCGCGTCGCGCGGACAACGTTGAGGAAATAGACGTCGAGCCCCTGATGCCACTGCTCGTCGGTGATCTCGAGGATCGGCGCGCGCGGGCCGTGGCCGGCGCTGTTGACCAGCACATCGATGCGGCCCCACTGCGCCATCGCCTGATCGACCAGGCGCCTCAGATCGTCGTTCGACTGGTTCGATCCGGTGACGCCGAAGCCGCCGAGCTCGCGCGCCAGCGCTTCACCCTTGCCAGACGACGACAGCACCGCGACGCGGAAGCCGTCCGCGGCCAGCCGGCGCGCCGCCGCAGCTCCCATGCCGCTACCGCCCGCGGTGATCAGGGCTACTTTGTCGACTGCCATGCTTTGCCTCCGTCTGCTGCTCCAGCGGGCCGGCACCGGTCTGCCCCGCGCGTGATAGCAGCAACGGCACGCCGCGCGAACGACTCTGCGCCGTGGCGCGATCACAAAGCAATCAGAGACGGAGGATGTGGGATTTATGATGCGACGGGGCGCATGGTCATGCCGTGCGCGACAAGAGATTCCGGGTTCGCGCGCTTTGCGCGCGCCCCGGAATGACTTGGGGAGAGGTTGTCCGCGCCGCGCGAAAAACGCAGGTCGGGCGATCAGCCCTTCTTGCTGCGCACCGGCACCGGTTGCGGGACGAGCTCGGTCAGGGTGGTCAGGGCGGAGACGGTGCTACGCAGACGGTTGATGCGGCGGGTGTAGTTGAACATCAGTCCGGCGAGGAACGCGCTGCAGATCAGCGTGAACACTGCGAACGCTACGACGTCGTCACCCATGGTCGTCCCTTTCCTTGATGAGCACGGCCGCTGGCAGACGGGCCGCGTGGCGCGCAGGCCGGCTGGGACAGCCGGCTGCGTCGCTGCATGAACGATACATGATGCTAGGCGCCGGAATCATAATCATGAATGACCGGGAACAACCGATCGCCGCTTCGATGCGTCTGTCGTGTGCGATGGATAATCGCTGATTAAGCGATCTGTTGTGCAGTGCAGCGCAACGAGGGAGCACACGTCAAGCGTGACGCACTGCTAGGCGGCGCGAGCGACGTGCGCTGCGGCGACCTCTATCAGCAAGCGGGATGTCGGGGAGCGATCGTGCCGCGGACGGTCCGGCCGGTGCGGGGCGTGATCGCATCGAAGCTACTCGTGATAGAACGGCCCGTGCGGCTCGGTCAGCGAGTGGTCCCACGGCATCGCGCGGTGGGTCACCGCCTCGCAGGTCGTGCATTTGTATTCCCGCACCTGATAGCCCTGCACCAGCGGCCGATTGCCGATCAGCTCCAGCGGAAGGTTGCAGGTCGGGCAATGCGGGGTGGTCGTGGTCATGCGCGCCATCCGAATCAGTACAGTCCCTAGTCGGCACGATTTCGGGTTCCACCGCCACTGCGATCTCGCAGCGCCGGATTCGCCAAAGGTGCGATATCCGGTCGCAGCCGAAAGTCGCCCCCTCGCCGGCGGCCTGCCCGCCCGGGGCCCTCAACCCTTCCTTAACGACGCGCCGCTATCGTTAACGCAACGTTTATCGGCGCACAGCGCTCCCGGGCCGGGCCATGTATCGGATCGACTTCAACAAGCTGCGCTTCCTGATTTGCGACGACAATCCGCACATGCGGCGCATCCTGCGCACGCTGCTGCACTCGTTCGGCACCCGCGAAGTCTATGAGGCCGAAGACGGCGCCACCGCGCTGGAAATGTACAGCCACTATTCGCCCGACATCCTGATCACCGATTGGGAGATGCCGATCTTCGACGGGCTGGAGCTGGCGCAGATGATCCGGCAGCCGGAGGCCAAGGGCAATCCGTATGCGCCGATCATCATGCTGACCGCGCATTCGGAAAAGCGCCGCGTCACGCTGGCGCGCGATGCCGGCGTCACCGAATTCCTCGCCAAGCCGATCTCGTCGAAGGGGCTGTATCAGCGCATCCTCAACGTGGTGGCGAGCCCGCGCCCGTTCATCCGCACCCGCAATTACTTCGGCCCCGACCGCCGCCGCAACACCACCGCCGGCTATATCGGCCCGGAGCGGCGCCACGGCGGCGAAGCGGACATCATCCAGCAGCCGTCGCTGCTCGATAAGGCCCGGGTCAACACCTAGCAGGCGTTTCGACAGCCATGAGCAAGCCACGCCCCGGCGACATTCAGGTCGCGACCTTCCCGACCCATCAGGTGATCACCCAGGCCAACCCGCTGCGCCGCGCGATGCGGCGGCTGGCCGAGGACGCCCCAGCGGAGACCGCCGACGATCCGGTGGCACGCGCCGAAGCCGCGCTGGCGTCGCTGTCCGGCGAGTTCGGCGACTGGATGGCCGAGGAATGCCAGCGGCTCGCCGCCGCCCATGCCGATCTGGTGCGTGACGGCGTCACCAAGGACAGCCGCGCCGCACTGTTTCGCGCCGCCCACGACATCAAGGGCGACGCCGCCACCTTCGGCTTTCCGGCCGCGGCCGCGACCGCCGCCAGCCTGTGCCGGATCATCGAGCACGCGCCCGATCTCGCCAAAGTCCCGGCCGAACTGATCGCCAACCACGTCGCCGCGATCCAGGCGATCGTTCGCGAAGGCGCCGGCGGCCAGAAGTCCGAAGTGCAACGCGCGCTGAACCGCAAGCTGCGCGGCGTCGCCGACGATTACCTCGCCGCCGTCAACCGCGATCGCCCCGAACACCTCGAAGCCATCTTCGCCCCGAGCATCGCACCGGACGAGTAATGGTTTGTCATTCCGGGGCGCCGCGCAGCGCTTCCCGCGCGGCAAACCCGTCGCGTCTGAGCCTCCGCACCTCGTCGACCAGCTATCTGGCATCGCTTATCAACATGTCGTCCCCGCGTAGGCGGGGACCCATACGCCGCAGCATCTCGATTGAAGCCCTGCGTCAGCCACCTTCCCTCACTTGCGAAGCCAGGGGATATGGATCCCCGCCTGCGCGGGGATGACTCGAGGCGGAGTGGTTCAGCGCTAACTATGTTGGTGCGTGTAGCAATGCGACAGGGATTGGACCTACGCCGCGACCGGCGCGTAGCGCCAGCTGGCTTCTTCGGCGATCACTTCGTCGCGCAGCGCGGCGGCTTCTTCGCGGGCGAATTCGGTGGCGAAGCGGCGCAGCAGGATCAACAGCGGACCGGCCGCATCCGGATCGGTCTCGCACTGGGTCAACACCCGCTCGACCATGCGGCGGCGGAGCCGTGCGGCGCTGGATTCATTGGCGACGAAGCCGATCTCACGCTCGGCGGCGAGCGCGGCGCGGAACGCCGGGAAGACGGTTTCCGGCAGCCCGGCGCGGCCGAGCAGCGCATTGAGCGAAGCGCGGCCGCCGTCGGCGAGCAGCGCCGCGACCCGCGCCGGCGCAGTGCCGGAGAGCTCGGCGAGCGCGTGTTCGACCAGCAGGAGATTGCCGGATAGCAGCGCGCGCAGGATCAGTCCCGCGGTCAGCGTGCGGGTCTCGCACAGATGCCGCATCAACGCCGCCATGTCGGCGCCGCGGGCGCGCGCCGCGATCGCGATGGTGGAGCGATCCATCGCCTCGCCGGTTGCGCGCGCGGCGCGGTCGGCGCTGAGCCAGCCGCGCGCCACCACGAATTGCTGCAAGGTGTCGGACAGCTTCGCCACCAGCGCCAGCCGCGTCGCCGCCGGCAGATCGGGCAGCGCCAGCATCGACTCGCGGATCGCGGCGAGATGGCCGTGGCGCTCGACGATGCGGTCCCAGGAGAACGGCGCCAGTTCGGCGTGCGGGTTTTCGATCAGCTCCAGCGCTGCGGCGGGTGAGCCGACCTCGGCGATCGCCGCGCACACCGCGGCGGGCAGTTGGAAACGCCGCGCCACCGCGCATTGCACGGCGTTGTCACCGGTGGCGACGATGTCGACCAGATCGGCATCGAGCAAGAGCGGCGAGAATTCCAGCACCGGCAGCGCCACCGAGGCCTGATCGGAAGCGAGTGCGCGCACGATCGTCGGCGGGGCGTCGGGATGGGATGCGAACACTTCGGCGATCGCCTGCCGCACCTGGGCAGCGGGATCATCCAGCATCAGCAGCAGCGCGCCTTCGGCGGCGATGCGGTCGTCGATCGTGAGATCGGAAATCAACCAGGCGCGGGCGAGAGCGCGGGTGGCTTCGGCACGTTCGCCGGCCGGTGCGTGACGGATCCAACTGATGAACTGCCGAACAATCATGACACTTCCGGCCGACGCAACTTCACCTCACGCCTGTTCGGCGCCTCTCATAAACGATCAATAAACCATGCCCCTTAACAAAGGGTTCACCATAACCGGCTGAGTTCGTTGACGTTTCGTTAAGGCTCCACGGGCGGGGCGGAAACTCGCCCAGCCACAGCCGTCCGCGTGCCACCACGAACTTGCCGCCGCTCCGCGAACGAATAGCTCCGCACGCGATGTCTCGTCGTCTCCGAGATCGGGACGCTGCACCTTGCGAAGCCGCGGAAGGCGCCAGACTGCCCACAATCTCGACAGTGTATGATTACAGATTGATCGCCCGTCCCGCCGATTTGAATATGCAGATTTGCACATTGCGTTGCACAATTCGTCATTTTCATCCCGCCGCCGTCAGCGATGATGAGCGAACTAACTAACGACTTCGACCTGATCAGCAGGAGAGCGCCGTGCAAACAGCCATCTCGAAAGCCACCACAGCAAGGCTGCGACGCGCGACCGAACTTGCTGTCGGCCCGCTGCTGCTGTTCGGCGTCTGGTGGCTCGCCGCGCGTGGCGGCTGGGTCAACAAGGATCTGCTGCCCTCCCCGGTCGACACCCTTCGCGACACCGCTGCTGCGATCTGGTCCGGCAGCATGACCAAGGATTTCTGGCACACCATGGTCCGCGTAGCTTACTCGATCGCGATTGCGATCGTCGCGGGCGTTCCGGTCGGCATCGTGCTCGGTGCCAAGGCGGCGGTGTATCGCTCGGTCGAGTTCATCGTCGACTTCTTCCGCTCGACGCCGGCGACCGCGATGTTTCCGCTGTTTCTGCTGCTGTTCGGGCTCGGCGATCTCGCCAAGATCGCAGTGGCGGCATTCGCGGCGTGGCTGGTGATCGTTTTCAACGTCGCCTACGGCGTGATGAATGCGCGGCAGACCCGCATCCTCGCCGCGCGGTCGATGGGCGCGTCCTCGCTGCGCATCTTCCGCGACGTCATCTTCTTCGAGACCCTGCCGCAGACCTTCATCGGACTCCGCACGGCGGTGTCGCTGGCGCTGGTGGTGATCATCGTCGCCGAGATGTTCATCGGCGCCACCGACGGCATGGGCCACCGCATCATCGATGCGCAGATCTCCTACTCGCTCACCGACATGTACGGCTCGATCCTGATCGCCGGTGCGATGGGCTACGGCCTCAATCTGATCCTGCTGTTTATCGAGCGCTCGATCATCCACTGGTCGGGCAAATGATCCGCACCGCTGCCCTCGTTCACAAGGAGACGACGATGTCCAAATCACTTCTGCTGGCCGCCACGCTCACGGCTGCGCTCTCCACCATCGGCGGCGCGCAGGCGGCCTGCGACAAGATGGACAAGGTCACTGCGGCCTGGCTGCCGATCATGCAGACCACCGCTTACTACGTCGCGCTCGATCAGAAGCTGTTCGAGAAGGCCTGCATCGAGATCGACTCCGCCAAGATGGAATCGCCGAACCAGATCATCGACGCGCTGATCGCCGGCCGCGCCGATTTCGGCCCGCCCGGCGCTGCCGCCGGCATCGCGATGATCGCGGAGTCAAAGTTTCCCGGCAAGCTGAAGGTCTTCGGGCTGCAGGGCGGCGGCATCAAGGTCGACCGCATCAATGACGGGCTGATCGTCAAGCCGGACAGCACCATCAAGAGCTTCGCCGATCTCAAAGGCAAGACGCTCGGCCACGTGCCCGGCATCCAGTGGCGGACGATCTCCCGCCATATGGTGAAGGCGGCGGGCCTCGATCCCGACAAGGACGTCAAGCTGGTCGACCTCGCGGTCGCGATGCAGGTGCCGGCGGTGGTCGGCGGCACGGCCGACGCCACGCTGTCGCTGGAGCCGGTCGGCTCGATCGCGGTCGCCTCCGGCAAGGCCAAGCGCGCGATGACCAATCCGGTCGCCAGCGTGATCGCCGATCCGTTCTACTCCGGCGCCTCGGTGATGACGACCAAGTTCATGACCGAGCGCCCCGACGTCGCCCGCCGCGTCGTTGCGGTGATCGATCAGGCCACCGACCTCGTCAACGCCGACTTCAACAAATACAAGGCGGTGCTGCCGGCCTACACGCCGATCAAGGCCGATCAGCTCGATCTGGTGGCGCAGCCTTACTTGCGCGGCTTCAAGGATCTCAACGACACCGACGTCAAATCCTATCAGGCGCTGGTCGACGTATTCGTTGCCGAAGGCGTGGTGCCGGGGCCGATCAACGTTCGCGAGAAGCTGCTGACCAAGGCGGATCTCGGCGAATGAGCCCGAGCAGCATCCACCAATTGCGGCCGGAGCCGATGACCGAGACTGCCCCTACGCCCCCCGCCGCGAAGCCCGGTCGGCAGGCGAAGATGACGATCCGCGGCCTGCGCAAGACGTTCAACGACGCCGTCATCTACGACGGCTTCGACCTGGACTTGCCGCTCGGCCAGTTCATCTCGGTGTTCGGTCCGAACGGCTGCGGCAAGAGCACGCTGATCAACATGATCTCGGGCTTGATGCCGATGGACGCCGGCGAGGTGCTGTATGACGGCCAGCGCATCAGCGAGACGCGAATCTCCTACGTGTTCCAGAACTATCGCGAGGCGCTGTTTCCCTGGCTGAAGGCGATCGACAACATCCACTACCCACTCAAGGTGATGGGCGTACCGCGCGCCGAGCGCAAGCGGCGGATCGAGAAGCTGCTGGCCGAGTTCGAGATCCGCATCGATCTCAATGCCTATCCCTACACGCTGTCGGGCGGGCAGCAGCAGACGGTGTCGATCCTGCGCGCATTGGTGACCGAGCCGGAGGTGTTGTTTCTCGACGAACCGTTCTCGGCGCTCGACTACGAGATGACGATGTCGATGCGCGAGCAGCTGCAGAAGATCTTCATGAAGACGAAGACCACCATGCTGCTGGTGTCGCACGACCTCGACGAGGCGATCGAGCAGGCCGACAAGCTGGTGCTGCTGACGCGGCGCCCGACCAAGGTCGCCGAAATCGTCGAGATCGGTCTGCCGTGGCCGCGCGACCGCGCCGTCACCACAGGCGATGCGTTCATGACGCTCAAGCGTCACTGCCTCGATCGCTTCTGGCAGGAAGTAAAGAAATGACGGGCGCCGGCTGAGCCGGGCCTGAAAGATCCGAACCACCCCTACAATCTGGAGACTGACATGACGAAGCGCCGGTTTCGCGCCGCTGCGGTGCAGACACTCGCCAAGTTGGGCGATTTCGACTTCAACATCGCGCTAGCGACGGCTTACGTCGAGGACGCCGTCCGCCAGGGTGCCGAACTGATCGTGTTCCCGGAATGCATGGACACCGGCTATCTGTTCGACTCGCCCGAGCACTGCCGCGAACTGGCCGAGACGCTGACCGAAGGTCCGTTCGTCAAGGCGCTGGCGGCGCTGAGCCGCAAGCACGGCGTCTATATCGCCAGCGGCATCACCGAATGGGATCCGGCCAAAGAGAAGATCTTCAACACCGGCATCATGTTCGACCGCAAGGGCGAAGTTGCGTGCCACTATCACAAGCAATTCCTCGCCACCCACGATCAGAACTGGTTCGCGTTCGGCGAGCGTGGTTGCCCGGTGGTCGATACCGATCTCGGCAAGATCGGCCTCCTGATCTGCTTCGACGGCCGCATCCCCGAGATCTTCCGCGCCATGACGATGCAGGGCGCCGAGGTGATCGTCGACATGGCGAACTTCTTTGCGATGGACCAGGCCGACATGTGGGGCCCGGCGCGCTCTTATGAAAACGGCGTCTGGCTGGTGGCCGCCACCAAGGCCGGTTACGAGCGCTCGATCTACTATCCGGGCGGCAGCATGATCGTCGATCCGAAGGGGCGCGTGCTGTCGAAGGTGCCTTACGACACCCACGGGATGTCGATAGCCACCATCGACCTCGACGCCGCAGCAGACAAATCGATCTACACCGCCAACGACAAGATCGCCGACCGCCGTCCCGAGACCTACGGCATCATGGCGTTGCCCTATGAAGAGACGCCGGTCTATGGCGTCGCCGATCGCCCGCTGATCCCGTCGAAATCGGTGACCAAGGTGGCGGCGGTGCAGATGCACGTGACGCCCGAGTGCAGCGTCGCGGAGGTGCTCGACATGGTCGACCACACCGCCAAGCTCGGTGCCAAGGTCATCACCCTGCCCGAATACGCGTTCAGTGCGCAGTACATCCTGACGCCCGCGGAAGCGGCTGCGGCCGCCGATCAGGCCGCGGCGAACCTTGCCGCGGTGGCAAAGATCAGCGCGCGCTACGGCTGCCTGATCGCCGCGCCGATCGTCGAGCGCGCCGCTGCGGGGCTCTATGTGACCACCGTGCTGATCGGTCCCGACGGCAAGGAGATCGGCCGCTATCGCAAGACACATCTCACCGCCGAGGAGCGCAAATGGGCCGTCGCCGGCTTCGACTATCCGGTGTTCGACACGCCGTTCGGCCGTATCGGCGTGATGTCGGGCTATGACGCGGTGTTTCCGGAAACCTCGCGCTGCCTCGCGATCGGCGCGGCCGACATCATCCTGTGGCCGGCGGCGCTGCGCGAGCCGTTCGAACGCGAACTGCTCGCTGTGCCGCGCGCCGAGGACAATCGGGTCGCGGTCGTGCTCGCCAACCGGGTCGACAGCCCCTACCCCGGCGGCAGCATGGTGATCCCGCCGACCGGCTTCCCGCAGTGGGACATCAACATCGCGGCGCCGCGCGTCATGAAGCTCGGCGCGGTGATGCCGAAGCACATCGATATCGCGGTGTGCCGGCAGAAGATGATGATCCCGAAGGTCGACATGTTTGCAAACCGGCTGGTGGAGACGTACGCTCCCATCGTCGCGGCGTAGTCCCGTTCGGTGGCTGTCCGGACACAAACGGAAGGCCGGCGCATCGGCGCCGGCCGTGCCGGGGAGACGGCTGCGGGCGTGGCGAAGACTCAGCGCACCATCAGGTACGACTGGAACGACGTCGTCTATTTCCTCGAAGTGGCGCGGCAGCGCAGTCTGGTTCGCGCCGCCGCCAAGCTGAAGGTCGACCACACCACCGTCAGCCGCCGCGTCCGCGAGCTGGAGCGCAGCCTGAACTCGACGCTGTTCAAACGCAGCAAGTCGGGCTTCACGCTGACCGAGATCGGCATGCGGCTGCTGCAATATGCCGAGGGCATGGAAAGCCAGGCGAACTCGATCGTCGAGGCGATCGGGACCGATACGGCCGATGCCGGCGGTGCGGTGCGGATCGCTGCGATGGAAGGGATCGGCAGCTTTTATCTCACGCGCTGCATCGCCGACTTCAACCGGATCTACCCGTCGATCCAGATCGAACTGATCACCGACACGCGGCTGCTCGACCTCAGCCGGCGCGAAGCGGATATCTTCGTCAGCTTCTTCCGGCCGCACGGAAAGCGACTGTCGATCAAGAAGGTCGGGGAATTCCGGATCTCGCTGTACGCGACGGATGCGTATTTCGGAGGCCGGAGCCCGCCGACGACGGTGAAGGATCTGGAAACCCACGCCTTCATCGATTTCATCGAGGACTACATCTACAGCAAGGAAAACCGCTGGCTGTCCGACGTACTGCGGCCGCCGCACACGATCTTCCGCAGCACCAGCCTGGTGGCGCAGTCGATCGCCGTGTCGGCCGGCCAAGGGATCGCGATGCTGCCGTCCTACGTGGCGTCCGGCAATGCCGAGCTATTTCCGGTGATGCCCGAACTGTTCACCACGCGCGACATCTGGCTGTCGGTCCACGAAGATCTGCTTCACGTCGCGCGGATCAAGGCGGTCACGACGTTTCTGGAAAAGCGAATCGAGGCCGACAAGGCGTTCCTCAACTCGGTGCAAAATCAGCGCGGTCGCCGCAAGCGGAGTGGCTGAACTAAGCTCAGCTCGCGAACGTGCCGTTGCGGTCGCTGAACAGATCGAGCGGAGTCGGCGTGCGGACTTCGGGAGTGCGCGGCAGGTCCGGCAGCGCGGTCTGGGACGGAATCGGCGTCTGTGACGGCATGGCCGTTTGCGACGGCGAGGTCCACAGCGATTGCACCGCAGGGGATATCGGCTCGGCGCGGTCGCCGCCCAGGAACAGCGAACGGAACATCGGTTCGTTGCCGCGCTGCGACGTCGCGGTGCGCGTTGCGTCGCTGCCTTGCGCGGGGGTGACGTTGCGCACGTCCGGGAAGCTCGCCAGATACGCGGCGTTGTCGACCGGCACTTGCGGTGCGGCCGAAGCCAGCGTCACCGGCAGGCCGGCGACCGAGGCGATCGCGCTCTGCGTTGCAGGTGCATTGGCGGCTGCCTCGTAGCGCGTCGCGAGATTGGAATACACCTCGGAGACGCTGCGGGCGTTGCCGGAGCGATCGTAGAAGATCGACTGATTGGCCGCCGCCGCCGAGGGAAACAGCGCGGCGCCGGCGACATTCGGCGTGTCGCTCGCAGCGTTGATCAGCTTGGCGGCGCCGGCTACGCCCATGAAGTGCGCCATGTACAGTTCGGCATCCGACGGGCGGCGGCCGATCTCGCCGGTGAGCTTGAAACTGTTCGACTGCGTCAGCACCCCGGCCATCGCCGAGGACACCACCGGATCGTTGCGCAGATTCATGATCGCGGCGCGCGCCGACGGATCGCTGACCGAATAGCTGCCCGAAGCCGAGCGGGTGATGGAATCGGCATATTGGCCATAGCCGAGCTGCGCGCCGGCTTCCTTCACGGTGCCGAGCCAAGTCTGCTCGATGAACTGGAACAGACCCTGCGCCGACGAGGTGGTGGCCTGGGCGGTCGGGTTGAAGTCCGACTCCATCTTGGCGGTGGCGAGCAGATACTGGAAGCTGGTGCCGGTGGCGCCGGCGGCCTGCTTGATCGCGCCGGCGACCTTGGTCCGCGCCGGATCGACGATCATCACCGCCGGATTTGAAATCTCGACCGCCATAGCCCCTGCCCGCTCTCCGCTGCGAGCGCCCTTCCGCCACGTTGACCCTGCGGGATTATGGTTAACGCAGTGTTAACGACCGAGACCCGATACAGCTTTGGCGGGCGTTTTGACACCCGCTTAACCCAAAGATGGCTAGACTCACGCCAGTCCGCTCGGAGTTTGACCGGGGGCGCAGAGTCATCGGGAGAAAGCCATGACCGCGATCACCAACTCCACCACCGCTGGGACCTCGGCCTTTTTGGCGAGCCAGGCGCAGGCCGGCGCGATCCCATCCGCCGCCGCATCGACGACATCGCAGTCGGCTACCACCGCGGCCACGGGTGCGGTCGACACCGTCACGCTGTCCGATCGCGCCCAAGCGATCCTCGACAAGGCCAAGGCCGACAAGGCCGCCACCGCCAAGCTCGCGTTGTCGTTCGACGAGATGCTGCAGCAGCGCACCGATGCCTTGACCGCCAAGCTCACTGACGCGTTCAAGAAAATGAACGTCAATCTCGACGATGCCGTCAGGCTGCAGGTCGACAAGTTCGGCAACGTCACTGCCGAAGGGCCCTGGAAAGCGAAGATCGAGAAGTACTTCGCCGACAATCCTGACGTCGCCAAGGAGCTGAAGGAAATCTCCGGCCTGAACGCACTGAAGGCGGCGAACGCCGCGCTCGAGCTCTACAATAAGGAAAAGGGCTCCAGCGCCCAGGGCAGCAAGCAGCAGCAAAGCGCCTGGAGCAACTACAACATCCGCTCGATGAACATTCAGACGCTGTCGGGCGTGATCAGCCTGAAGGATGGCCAATTGCGCTCGGCCGCGCTGGACTACATCGACAGCATCGCCGACCCGACCGGCGCGAAGGCCGGTCCAGACCTGGTGCAGCAGCAGCGCGAGGTCGCCAGCCGGCTGGCCTGATCCGCGACGCTATTTGCCGTAGACCTTGTCCGGGTCGAACTTGCGCTCGGAGTCAGTCTCGATCAGCACCGGCGCGCCGTCGCCGCCGCGGTCGATGCGACGGTAGAAGCAGGAGTGGCGGCCGGTGTGGCAGGCGGCGCCACCGGTCTGGTCGACCTTGATCCACACCGCGTCCTGATCGCAGTCGACCCGCATCTCCAGCACCTTCTGGATGTGGCCGGAGGTCTCGCCCTTCTTCCACAGCCGCTTGCGCGAGCGGCTGTAGTACCAGGCCTCGCCGGTCTGGATGGTGCGGTCGAGCGCTTCGTCGTTCATGAACGCGACCATCAGCACGTCGCCGGTCCGCGCGTCGGTGGCGACGACGGTGACGAGCCCGTGCGCATCGAATTTCGGGCGCAGCACAACGCCTTCCTCGATGTCGTCGGGTGCAACGGGTGAAGAAGCTGAACGCGATTCGCTGGACACGATTGAATTGCCTTGCCGGACTCGGGCGTTAGCCGCGGTCCCTGACCATCGACATGAACCGTGCCTGCTCCGCCGGATTGTCACGGAACACGCCGGTGTAGCGGCTGGTGAAGGTGGTGGCGCCCTTCTTGGCGATGCCGCGCACCGACATGCAGGTGTGCTCGGCTTCGAGCAGCACCGCGACGCCGCGCGGTTTCAGCACCTCGTCGATCGCGGCGGCGATCTGCGCGGTGAGATGCTCCTGAGTCTGCAGCCGGCGGGCGAAGATGTCGACCAGCCGCGCCAGCTTCGACAGCCCGACCACGCGCTCCACCGGCGTATAGGCGATGTGCGCCTTGCCGTAGAACGGCATCACGTGGTGCTCGCAATGCGAGGTGAAGCTGATGTTGCGGACCAGGACGAAATCGTCATAGCCGGCGGTTTCGCCGAAGGTGCGCTCCAGCACTTCCTTCGGGCACTGGTGATAGCCCTGGAACAGCTCGTCATAGGCTTCGACCACCCGGCGCGGCGTATCGATCAGCCCCTCGCGCTCGGTGTTCTCGCCGATATAGGACAGCAGCGTCTTCACCGCGGCCTCAGCCTCAGCGCGCGACGGGCGCGGCTGATCGGGCTGCACCGCGACTTCGAGGAACTCGGACGGTTCGAGCTCGGCGGGCTGGAATTCGGGGCGGCCTTCGGCCGGATTGGTGCCGCGGATCGGCTTGATTTTGGCGTCCATCTTCTCTCCGTTCGACCGGCCTTGTTGGGCCGGATGTGTCACCGGGCAGACGGGCGGACAACAGCCGGTCGTCTTGATCCCTTCGGCGAGCCCGGCCGGCCAAGTGTTTGACCGATTTCGGCTCGCAGCCTCCGCGCAGCGCAGTCAGCCGCACGGCGAGGCTTCATTTCGAAAGCCACGCTTCCTATATAAGACGGCAAGCCGGAACCGCCAAGGTCGCCGCCTCCGGGCGACCGGCGTGTGGAGCGCCGGCACGGAATTCGCGGCATGCTCAACGACGTCTACAATAAGCGCATCATCGAACTGGCCGGCAATATTCCGCGGATCGGACGGCTGGAGCATCCCGACGCCAGCGCCACCGCGCATTCCAAACTGTGCGGCTCGACGGTGACGATCGACCTCAAGATGGACGGCGACACCGTCACCGACTTCGCCCACATCGTCAAAGCCTGCGCGCTCGGCCAGGCCTCGTCGTCGATCATGGCGAGCCACGTGGTCGGCTCGACCGCCAGCGAACTCAAAGCGTTGCGCGAGACCGTGCGCAAGATGCTGAAAGAGAACGGCGCCCCGCCCGACGGCAAATGGGCCGACATCGCGATGCTCGAGCCGGTCCGCGACTACAAGGCCCGCCACGCCTCGACGCTGCTGACCTTCGACGCGGTGGTCGACGCCATCGGGCAGATCGAAGCGCAAAACGACGGCGCCAAGGCGACAGCGTAAACACTCCCCCCCGAGTCATTCCGGGGCGCGAGCGCAGCTCGCGAACCCGGAATCTCGACGTTGTGAAAAACAACGCACAATAATCTCGGGATTCCGGGTTCGCTCGCTGTCGCGAGCGCCCCGGAATGACGACCGGGTCGTGTCGGCGGGATCAGTGCCCCGGCTGCGCCGCGGCGGTGCCGCCGGTCGGAAGCGCCTCGGCGGTCTTGGTGGCGGCTGCCGGCTGCTGGGTGAAGCGGTCCTGCACCGGCTTCGGCTCGGCCGACGCCACGGTCTTGGCCGGTGCGCTGCCGAGGCCGGGCAGCAGATCGGCGATCGCCTGGGTGGTGATCAGATTGGTGTCGCGCAGCTCGGTTCGCGACAGCTCGTGCAGGTCTTCCCACGGCGGCACGCTGAGGGCGAGCGACAACAGATCGCCGGTGCCGCCCATCTCGAAGGTGAACTTCGCCAGCCGGCCGATGTCGCGCTCGACGATCGACATGTCCTGCGCGCTGTAGCTGGCGGCGCGGGCATCCTCGGCGCGGTCGCCCATCCAGATCTGGTGAACCCGCACGTGAGCCCCTTCCGGCACATAGCGGGAATTGCCGGCGAGCAGCAGGAACACGCACATCGATTCGCAGTAGGCACCGGGCTCGATCCGGGCGCGGCTGCCGAGCGGCGACGCCGACGGCACGCTGGTGCCGACCGTGGTGGCCAGCCCGAGCTTGCGCCAGCGACGGCCGAGCGTGATCGCGTCGTTGACCGAGCCACCGCTGGAATCCAGCACCACGGTGGCGCCGCCGAGCTTGCGATCGCGGGCGAAGTCCTCGAAATCCTTTGGCGTGTCGGTGGTGACGATGCCGACGGCGCTGATCCAACCACCGCAATCCGGATCACAGGCGACCCAGCCAAACTTCATCGGCTGCCGCCGCGCCTCGAGACTGCCGGCGCCGGCCGTGACAGGAATACTGCTGTCGGCCGCGAACCCGAGTAGAACGATGCCGAGCGCTGCCACCCGCCCCAGCGCCCCACCGTTCAGACAAGAGAGAACCGCGCGTCCCAACCTGGCTTCCTTCGCTCCGGCAGCAACTGCGTCACAAGTTCCAAGGCGAATCTGTCACGTCTCTGTTACTTAACCGTTGTGAAAAAGCTAACTTTGATCAACCGCAAACACCACCCCGTTTTGCTGCGACGCGCTCAACAGCGCGCGAGTTTCGGGTGAAGTGTTGCGCAAATGTCGGCGCGTCGCGGTTCCCAGCAACGGAACCGTGCAAACCACCGCTCACCGAAACGGCATCTGCTCATGCAACTACCAAGTCGCGGAACTGATTGGATCGCACCGGTGCTGCGGCTGCCGCGCAACGCCGGCCGCGGACTGATCTGGCTGTATCGCCACACGCTGTCACCGCTGGTCGGCTACAACTGCCGGCACTATCCGACCTGTTCGATGTACGGGGACGAAGCGATCAGCAGGTACGGACTATGGGCGGGCGGCTGGATGACGCTGGCGCGGCTGTTGCGCTGCCAGCCATGGGGCACGTCCGGCATCGACCTGGTTCCGCAAACTGTCCCGAGCCGCGCGCGCTGGTATCTGCCCTGGCGCTACGCCCGCTGGCGCGGCGTCAATGCGCCGCCGCCCGATGTCGCCGAGCCGTGCGGCTGCGGCTCACATTCACAGCTTACGCCGCACTGACGCCGATGCGGCCGAGGCCCGGGAGCTTGATCGCCGGCCGGCGCAGGTCGACGCCGATGACTGCGCCGAGCACGTTGAGTTCGAGGCCTTCGATCCAGCCGAGCGTCAGGCCGAGATAACCGCCGAGCGTGGCGCGCACGCCGGTGCCCGACGGCGTCCAGGCAATCCAATCATTGTCCCACGGATAGTCCTTGCCGATCGCGGTCGGCGGCAGCGTGGTGCGCAGTTCCGGCACCGCCGCCAGCACGGCCGCCACGAAAGTGTTGGAGTTCGGCCCCGGCCAGGCGCGATAGTCGCCGTAAGCGGCGAGCCTGTAGCCTTTCACCGCGGCCTCGATCTTCGGGATCATCACCGCCGCCGCTTCACCGTCGGCCGCCGCGATCAGTTGCGGTTCGTCGCCGAACCAGCGACCGTCGGCGACGAAGCCGTTGACGCGGATCGGCGCACCCCAGGCGGTGTAGTCGTAACGGGTGTAGCGCGAGGCGTTCGCCGGCTTGACCACGATCCAGCTGTGCACGGCGAAGATGCCGCGCCAGCGCACCGTGCGCGCGGCGAACACCCGCACCAACGCATCCGGATGCTGCGCGGCCGGCGGCAACAGCCCGGCGCTGGAACGGTCGGCGCTCTGCCAATCGACACTGCGATCGCCCAGCCAATATTTTCCGGCCGACACGGCGATCGGCACGATCAGCAACAACAACAGGATCAGCACGAAACGTCTCACGTGGGGATGGTCGATGCGGAGGAGGATGCTGGGCATATAGACCGCCTCCCTGCCCTCGCCAGAACCGATCACGCGCTCGTGCAGGAACGGCACGTTGTTAGCAAGCGTCGCGCGACGATCACCACACGGCTGCTGCGAGCGCCGCGATCAGTGCCGGCGGCGTCACTACGAGACCGAGCTTGAGGAACCGCCAGGCCGTGACTTCGATCTGGTTCCGGCGCAGCACCACCAGCCACAGGATGGTGGCGAGCGAACCGGTGACCGAGAAATTCGGCCCCAGATCGACGCCGATCAGCAGCGCAGCGATGGTCTCGCGCGGCAGGTGATTGTCGGCGGCGACCGAGCCCGCGACGAGGCCGACCGGCAGGTTGTTGCCGATGTTGCAGGCGATCGCGGTGACGATGCCGGCCGCCCACGAGCCGAGCCGCGGCGCATCGGCCACCGCCTCGCGCAGCAGGCCGCCGAGCGCGCCGATCACGCCGGTACGGCTCAGCGCTTCGACCATCACGAACAGGCCCGCAACCAGCGGCACCACGCTCCACGACACGCCCTTCAGCACAGGAACCGGCGACTGCCGGGCGATCGCCAGCACCACCGCGGTGGTGACGAGGCCGCACACGAAGGTCGGCAGGCCGAGCGCGACATTGAGCGCCGAAGCCGTCAGCAGCACGATTGCGATCGCGGCGATGCCAACCGCGGCGAGTTTGCCGCCGCGCGACAGATGCGGCGTCTCGACGCGTGTCTCGATCGTCTGCCCGGCGAGCGAACGGCGCAGCGCCAGACGCAGCACCAGATAGGTCGCAACGATCGCCGCCAGCGACGGCAGGGTGAATTGCTGCAGCCAGCCGCCGAGATGCGGCATGTGCTCGCCGAACACCACGAGATTGGCCGGGTTGGAAATCGGCAGCACGAAGCTCGCCGCATTGGCGATGAATGCGCAGACGAACAAATACGGCAGCGGTGCAGCGCCCGCCGCGCGCGTCGCCGCATAGACCGCCGGCGTCAGCACGATGGCGGTGGCGTCGTTCGACAGCAGCACGGTGACCAGCACGCCGACCGCATACACCAGCAGGAACAAGCGCTGCGGCGAACCGCGCGCGTGCTCGACGGCATAAGCCGCAAGATAATCGAACAGCCCTTCGCGCTGTGCCAGCTCGGCGATCAGCATCATGCCGATCAGGAACAGATACACATCGACGCCGTTGCGCACGCCCGCGAGTGCGTCCTGCCACGACAGCAGACCGAGCGCCACCAACGCCACCGCGCCCGCTACCGCCCACACCGCTTCCGGCCAACGCATCGGACGAATGATCACCCCGGCGGTAGCGAGCGCGACGATACTCCAGGTCAGAACAGGATCGTGGGACAGCATGGAACTTGGCATAGCGACGTGAGGGGGCAGGTCTGTGTAAACGGAACTAACCGATAGGCGAAGATCCGCGTATTGTCTCTATCGGTACAGTTGCAGCCGCTGCACGCGGCGCGCGACAATATAGTCCTTGTACGAACCAGGCATATGCTATACAGTCGGGACATTCGATTAGCCGCTGTGCCTTTCTGAATGCGCCCGCGGGCTCCTTCCCAAAGTCATCGATTAGTTGAAACGCAGCATGCCATGTTGGCGTGGGCGATATGCTTTGGAGAACGGAAATGACGACAGGAACCGTGAAGTGGTTCAACGGCCAAAAGGGTTTTGGCTTCATCGCACCGAGCGACGGCGGCAACGACGTGTTTGTGCACATCAGCGCGGTTGAACGCGCCGGCCTGACCGGCCTCGCCGAAGGCCAAAAGGTCTCGTTCGAGGTCAAGACCGACAAGATGCGCGGCAAGAGCAGCGCCGAAAATCTCGCGCTGGCTTGATCCAGCGTCTCCGTTTCACGGATGTACTGAAACGGCAGATGGGCCCGTTCGATCTTAGCGATCGAGCGGGTTTTGCCGCGCGTCCAGAAACGAGGCGGATATGAGCGATAAGAAGACAACGACACCCTCCCCAACCAGTATCGAACGGGCGCGCCGCAAGCTGGTCGAACAGCAGGAAGGCGCGCAGCGGATGGTCGAGGTCGAACGCGAAGGCGTCGCGCTCCGCAAGAACATGGAGCGGCTGCGCGCATTGCGGCTTGCCCGCGAGGCCGAAGAGGCCGCGGCGGCTTTGGCCGCACCACCGGCAGCGCCGAAGAAGCGGACCCGCAAGACGACGTCCTTAACCTGAAGCGTGCGGAGCGCTGCCTGCGCGGTCCCGGCTGGAGACGACGATGGCGACCGCCGACGATTTCAAACTGATCCGCGACATTCACAGCACCGGCGGGCGCCGCCAGGTTTTCGGCTCGCGCGAGCAGAAGCCATTCGAAGACCTCGTCGACCTCGGCTGGCTGAAACGCTCGTCGGTCGATTCCCGGGCCACGCACTATCAGATCACCGAGCGCGGCACCTCCGCTGCGCTCAGAAGCTGACGCAGCTCGGCCGCACCGACACCATCACCGCCTGTTGCTTGAAGCGCAGTTTGTAGGCTTCGGCGATATCGGTCAGCGCCGCGCGCTTGGCCGGATCCTCGGCGAACACCAGCGTCACCAGCTTGGCCTTTTCGCGGACGACGTGGCCGCGTTGGCTGTCACGCCACTGCCCGACGCTGTCCACCACCGTCAGCCCATCCGGAAACCGCGGGGTAATTTCTTCGGCGGTGAACCGCTTGAACTCCGCATCGCTGACGCCCAGCCAGTCGCCGATATTGCGGCCGAACGCCAGCTCCGCATTCAGCATCGGCTGCGACGGCGGCAAACACATCGTCGCCGGCAGGCTGGCGCAGCCGACGAGCGTCGCCGCGGCCCCGCAGGCGATCAACAGCCGCATCATTGCTTTCCACATCGCCTCAACCCCGTCGCAGCGTCTTCAGATAAGCGCATAGCATGTCGGCAACCGCGTCCGCATAGGCCGCGATCTCGGCGGCCGCGCGCGGACGACTGGAGAAATCCTTGCCGAGCGCCGCAATCGTGCGGCTGATCAGCTCCGCCGCCCGCACGCGCGCCGCCTCGGAACTCTGCGGCGCCGCCTCGCGCAGAAACGCCGCCATGGTGCCGTCGATCGCCTTGCGCGCGGCGCGAGCCTCCGGCGCGTCTCGATACAGCGGCGCGGCGTCATCGAGCGCGCCACGGACTTCGGCCTCGTCGCACTCGGATTGGATAAAGGCATGTACCAAGCGGCGCAGCCGCTGCGGTGGCGGATCGCGGCGATCCTCGAGAATGTCGCGCAGCATCTCGAAAGTCTGCCGCCACTCGTCGCTCTGCAGCCGGAACAGGATCGCGGCCTTGTTGGGGAAGTACTGATACAGCGAGCCGACACTGACGCCGGCCTTGTCGGCGACCCGCGCCGTGGTGAAGCGCTGTGCGCCCTCCTTCGCCAAAACCTGAACAGCCGCCTCCAGAATGGCCGCGACCAGCTCGGTGGAGCGCGCCTGTTGCGGCTGTTTTCGCGAGGAAATTGAGCCACTTCGGCGGTCGGTCATGGTCGCCTCGGGAAATGCGATTAGCGAATGCGAGTATTTATTCGTATTTCTGAGGACGCGCAACACTGCGCTGATCACTCCCTTTTGGAGTTCGCAATGACCACCCTGACCACCTCTCCGCTGGCCCCGCTGCTGACGCGGCTGTTCGCTGAAGCCGACGCCGCGCAGCCGCAGCTCGACCAGCTCGGACCCGACACGGTGCGGCTGATGCGCAGCAAGACCGACTACGCGACGCTGTACGGTCGGCTGAAAGACTACGCCCTCGCCGTGTCGCCCGAGACCGGCGCGCTGCTCTACATGCTGGCGAGAGGCTGCCGCGCCCGGACCATCATCGAGTTCGGCACCTCGTTCGGGATTTCGATGCTGCATCTGGCCGCAGCGCTGCGCGACAATGGCGGTGGCCGGCTGATCACCACCGAGTTCGAGCACGCCAAGCTGGTCCGCGCCGAGGCCAATCTCGAAGCCGGCGACCTTGTCGATCTGGTCGAATTCCGCGAAGGCGATGCGCTGCAGACGCTCAGCAAAGACCTGCCCGATCGCATCGACCTCGTGCTGCTCGACGGCGCCAAGGCGCTGTATGCCGACGTTCTCGACCGGCTCGAAAGTCGGCTTTCGCCCGGCGCGCTGATCGTCGCCGACAACGCTGATCACTGCCCGGACTATCTCGCTCGGATGCGCGATCCGGCGCAGGGCTATCTGTCGGTGCCGTTCGCCGGCGATGTCGAGCTGTCGATGCGGCTCGGCTGATTATTTCGCCGGGGCGCGCGCTCCGTGGTCTGCCGCCGGCATCGCCGGCCGTAAGCGTTCAACGTCAATCAACGCACGTCCCGATCCATCGCGATCGGCGTGCGCTGATGACGCCGCCGATCGCGGATCAGCCTGGAGAGTCCCATGGCCGTCCGTTCGATCGACGCCCCGCCCGCCTCTGCGCTGCCGCTGCACCGGAAGCTGGCGCTGCACACCTGCCTCGTCTTCACTGCGATCGCTGTGCTGATCCCGCCGCACGCCTCGCCTACCCACGCGCCGGTGCTGATCGGCGCGCGCCTGCTGCTGGGCGTGATCAGCTATGTGAGACGACGGAGCGCGGCGCGCTGCGGCTGCGGCGCGTTCAAGCGTTGCGGTCGCGGGTCGCGACCACCACCATGCACAGCGCAAGGGTCAGCACAGCAGTAGAGACGTAGCCGTTGACGTGCAGCAACCCGGCGGCGAACAGCGTGCCACCGAGCGCCGAGCCGATCGCCTGGCCGACATACAGCACCGAGGTATTGAGCGACACCGTTGCGCCGGCGAGCATCGGATCGGCCGTGACCAGCCGGACCTGCTGCATCGAGTTCGACGCCGCAAAGCCGAGCCCCCACACCGCCACCGCCGCCGCCATCACTGCGAAGTGCCCGGCCGCGAAGGTCCACCCGGCTATGCCGGCCAGCATCAGCGCGGTGAACAGCGCCGAGGTGCGGTACGCACCCCAGCCGTCGACGATGCGGCTGGCGATCACGTTGCCGACGAAGCCGCAGACACCGTAGATCGCGAACACCAAAGCGATCTCGCGCGGCCCGGCGCCGGTCAGCCCGGTGAGCAGCGGCCCGAAGAAGGTGAACACCACGAACTGCCCGGAGGTCTGCAGCGACGACACCCCGAGCAGCGTCAGGATGCGCCGGTTGCGCCCCACGGCGGCCCAGGTGCGCAGGCTCACCGGCGCCGCTGTCAAGCCGCCCGGCAGCCGTAGCCACAGCAGGATGAAGCTGATCAGGCCGATGCAGCCCACCGTCAGATAGGCACCGCGCCAGCCGGCATGATCGGCCGCGAAAGTCACCAGCGGCACGCCGAGCGCCACCGCAAGCGACCAGCCGAGGAACACATAGGCCATCGTGCCGCCGCGCTTCTCGGCCGGCACGATCAGCGCCACCGCGCCGGCGGCCTGCGGCGTGTACAGCGCGCCGACCGACAGCATCGCCAGCCGCAGCACCAGCAGCACCGCATAGTTCGGCGCAAAGGCGGAGGCGAGATTGCCGAGCGCCAGCACCGCGAGCGTCGTCGTCAGCAGCAGCCGGCGATCGATCCGGCTGGTCAGCCACGCGGTGAGCGGCGATCCGATGCACAGCACGATCGCCCCGAAGGTGATCAGGAGCCCGGCGTCGCGGATCGTCACCCCGAGCCCGGCCGCCAGATCCGGCAACATGCCGGCCGGTGCCAGAACCGAGGTTCCGGTGACGAAATTGCCGAGCATCAGCGCGGTGGGGGCGAACGAGCGGGACACCACGGAAGGCTAGCAGGACTTCCATGCAAGTGCATTAAAATTCTGCGGGACCGGTCATGCGCCGCGACACCAGCAGGCGAAATGCGCGACGCCGCAGGGCCCGGGTTCCTTGAATCGTCCGATTCCCCTGCTATACAGCCCCTTTCCGCTTACCTGCGCTCGTACGCAGGAGTGAGCCAGAGGAGCCTTCCGATGAACGATAAAACTTCGGGCGACAAGCCTTCCGCGTCCACCTCCGGCTTCCAATACACGCTCTCCAACCTCAAGCCGGTAGCCCCCATGGACCAGATCACCATCACCTTCCCCGACGGCAAGACCCGCGAATATCCCCGCGGCACCACCGGGCTCGACATCGCCAAGGGCATCTCGCCCTCACTCGCCAAGCGCACCGTCGTGATGGCGCTGAACGGCACGCTGACCGACCTCGCCGATCCGATCGACGACAATGCTTCGATCGACTTCGTCGCCCGTGACGATGCGCGCGCGCTGGAATTGATCCGGCACGACTGCGCCCACGTGCTCGCCGAAGCGGTGCAGAGCCTGTGGCCGGGCACCCAGGTGACCATCGGCCCGACCATCGAAAACGGCTTCTACTACGACTTCTTCCGCAACGAGCCGTTCACGCCGGAAGACTTCGCCGCGATCGAGAAGAAGATGCGCGAGATCATCGCGCGCGACAAACCGTTCACCAAAGAAGTCTGGACCCGCGACGAAGCCAAGAAGGTGTTCGCCGACAACGGCGAAGCGTTCAAGGTCGAGCTGGTCGACGCCATTCCGGAAGACCAGACCATCAAGATCTACAAGCAGGGCGAGTGGTTCGATCTGTGCCGCGGCCCGCACATGACTTCGACCGGCAAGATCGGCACCGCCTTCAAGCTGATGAAGGTGGCCGGCGCATATTGGCGCGGCGACAGCAACAACCCGATGCTGACCCGCATCTACGGCACCGCCTTCGCCAAGCAGGAAGACCTCGACGCCTACCTGCATCAGATCGAGGAAGCCGAGAAGCGCGACCACCGCAAGCTCGGCCGTGAACTCGACCTGTTCCACTTCCAGGAAGAAGGTCCGGGCGTGGTGTTCTGGCACGCCAAGGGCTGGAGCCTGTTCCAGTCGCTGGTCGGCTATATGCGCCGCCGCCTCGCCGGCGACTACGACGAGGTCAACGCGCCGCAGATCCTCGACAAGGTGCTGTGGGAGACCTCAGGCCACTGGGAGTGGTACCGCGAGAACATGTTCGCGGCGCAGTCCGCCGGGGACGACGCCGAGGACAAGCGCTGGTTCGCGCTGAAGCCGATGAACTGCCCGGGCCACGTGCAGATCTTCAAGCACGGACTGAAGAGCTACCGAGACCTGCCGCTGCGGCTCGCCGAGTTCGGCGTGGTGCATCGCTACGAGCCGTCGGGCGCCATGCACGGCCTGATGCGGGTGCGCGGCTTCACCCAGGACGACGCGCACGTGTTCTGCACCGAGGCGCAGCTCGCCGAGGAATGCATCAAGATCAACGACCTGATCCTGTCGACCTACTCCGACTTCGGCTTCGAAGGCGAACTGACGGTGAAGCTGTCGACCCGGCCGGAAAAGCGCGTCGGCACCGACGAGATGTGGGATCACGCCGAGCGCGTGATGGCCACGGTGCTCTCCGAGATCAAGGCCAAGGGCGGCAACCGCATCAAGACCGAGATCAACCCGGGCGAAGGCGCGTTCTACGGGCCGAAGTTCGAATACGTGCTGCGCGACGCGATCGGCCGCGACTGGCAGTGCGGCACCACGCAGGTCGACTTCAACCTGCCGGAGCGGTTCGGCGCGTTCTACATCGACGCCGACGGCGCCAAGAAGGCACCGGTGATGGTGCATCGCGCGATCTGCGGCTCGATGGAGCGTTTCACCGGCATCCTGATCGAGCACTACGCCGGCAACTTCCCGCTGTGGCTGGCGCCGGTGCAGGTCGTCGTCACGACGATTACGTCGGAAGGCGACGACTACGCCAAGAAGGTGCTGGCGGCGCTGCGCAAGGCCGGCCTGCGCGCCGACATCGATCTGCGCAACGAGAAGATCAACTTCAAGGTGCGCGAGCATTCGCTCGCCAAGGTCCCGGCCCTGCTGGTGGTCGGCAAGAAGGAAGCCGAGAGCCACTCAGTCTCCGTCCGCCGCCTCGGCAGCGACGGCCAGAAGGTGATGCCCACCGACGAAGCCATCGCCGCGCTGGTGGACGAAGCGACCCCGCCGGACGTGAAGCGGATGCGCGGAGCGGCCTAACCACCGTCGGCCAGCGGCGAGTGTCGTGCCTGGAAGGCCAGATACTCGCCGGTGTGCTGATGGAAGGGGTTGAGCTCTGACGCTGTTGCAGAGTTCAGCTCAAAGACCTGGAGACGAATCCTTCCACGTTATGCCCGGGCTGGTCCCGGGCATTCCCGTTTTTGGCGGACCATGCAGCAATGACATAGATGACCGGGACTAACCCCGGCCATGAAAAGTCAGTAAGCGAACCCGTGCCCAACTAAGCGGTCGCCGGCCTTGCCAAGATTGGTGCACGCGCGCTTACGCGCTGCGGTCGAGCCCGGGGGATTGGGTGGTGCCCTTCTGCATGGCGGCGATTGCGGCATCGAGTTCGGCGCGGCTGTACTGCGGCGCGGTGCCGGACCGCGGCGTCCATTCGCTTTGCGCCTTGGCGGTGTCCGCGATCTCGACCTTGCCGCCGAGCAGCTTGGCATAGGTCTCGGCCCGCCACTGCGCCAGCGCTGGGCCGACCAGCGGCGGCTCTTCGATGCCGCTGACGACGCCTGCGGCGGCGTTGCTCATTTCGGCGAGACCGCCATTGTACAGCGTCGCCACCACCTGATTGCCGACCTTGACGGTGGCATAGACATCGTTGGGCTCGTTGTCGGAGCCGCCCTGCGGCGCGGTCTCCTTCTGCTGTAGCCAGACGCGGGCGATCTCGTCGACCTCGGCGGACGTCACTTTGCGCACCGCTTCCGGATGGGCCTTCATCAAGTCTTCGAACCTGTACACGTCACCTTCGAAGCGGAGGCCGTTCTTGTCGGTGGACTTGTCCGAATCCGCCTTCGTCACATGCACGTACGGCGTCAGCACATGGCCTTGTCGGTCGGTGATGTTCATGATGCGCCCCCACTCCAAATTCGTCCGAGTGATCGGATTGCAAACTTCGCGCCACAAAGAAGTCTTGTCCGATCAACACGATCGGGTGGCGCGCCGTGCGAGCATCGCGGCGAGAATTGCCGGTGGCGGCAAGCTTTTCCTATGGCGAAGCGCGATGGTCGAGCGCGCCGGATTGGTATGGTTCTGATCGAACCTTGCGCGGACATGCGATAGATTGCCGGCCGACGCGCGCGCCTTGCGGATCACGCCTGCAAGCGGCGCTGGACCTGATGGAGAAGAGCCATTTCCGACCCTATCGAATTCTTCAAGACCCGCCGCTCGGTAAAGCCGCGCGAGATGACCGGGCCCGGCCCGACGCCGGACGAGCTGGAGACCATCCTGACGATCGGCGCGCGCGTGCCGGATCACGGCAAGATCGCGCCGTGGCGGTTCATCGTGTTCGAAGGCGACGCGCGCGCCCGCGCCGGCGACGTGATCGGTGCGGTGTTCGCCCGCAAACACCCCGAAGCGACCGCCGAGCAGATCGCCGCCGAAAAGGCGCGGCTGTCCGAAGCGCCGCTGGTGATCGCGGTGGTGTCGTCACCGAAGCCGCATCCCAAGGTGCCGGTGTGGGAGCAGGAATTGTCGGCCGGCGCGAGCTGCATGAACATCGTCTCCGCCGCCACTGCGCTCGGCTACGGCGCCAACTGGTTGACCGGCTGGATCGCGTTCGATCCCGAAGTGCTGAGCGGCCTCGGCCTGCGCGGCGACGAGAAGCTCGCCGGCTTCATCCATATCGGCACGCGGTCCAAGGAGATCGAAGACCGGCCCCGCCCGGAACTGAACGCGATCGTAACGCGGTTCTAAGGGCGCCCCGAGCTATCCGGCTGCGGCCCGCGCGCCGCAGCCGCCCGCGCGCTAGGCGCGGCCGACTGGGAACACCCGGCCTTCGAACACCGTGCCCCAGATCGGCACGTCCTTCAGCTGTTCCGGCGGCACCGCGTACGGGTCCTGCTCGAGCACGGTGAAGTTCGCGATCTTGCCCGGCGCGATGCTGCCGAGCTGATCCTCGTGGCGCCAGGAATACGCCGCCTCGATCGTGACCGCGCGCAGCGCCGCATCGACGGAGACCCGCTGCTCGGGACCGGCGACGCGCCCCGACAGCGTGAGCCGGTTGACGCCGCACCACGCCAGATACAACGGCGCACTCGGCGCCATCGGCAGATCGGAATGGTACGACAGCGGTACGCCCTGATCGAGCACCGACTTGGCGCGCACCATCGCGTCCGCCCGCTCCGGCCCCAACCCCACCGCGCTGTATTTATCCGCAAAGCCGGTCGTGTAGTACGGATTGGCGCTGACCAGGGCGCCGAGCCGCTTGATCCGCCCCACCTGATCCTCGGTCGAATTGGCGAAATGCACGATCACGCTGCGATGATCGGCGCGCGGATGTTCGGCGTTCAGCTTCTCCAGAATGTCGAGCAGCTTCTCCAGCCCGAGATCGCCGTTGACGTGAGTGTGGATCTGGTAGCCGGCATTCCAGAACAGCCGGGCGCGGCGCTCCAGCTCGTCCGGCGGAATGATCCACTCGCCCTGATGACCGTCGAGATAGCCGTCCTTCATCTGCATCAGTTGCGAGATGATAGCGCCGTCCGCGAACAGCTTGATCTGGCCGGGGAAGAACATCAGCTTGCGGCCGGGCGCCTCCGGCGCCACCGCGATCTGCTGTTCCACCGCATCGAGCGCACCATCGAGCCCCACCCGGTCGACGATGCCGCGGCCGTCGGCGATGAACGTCGCATACATCGGCGTCTCGGGCGCACCGAGGATCTGCTCGTACAGCTTCCACATGTCCGGCGTGTACAGCGCGCCCGGCTCCATATAGGCGGTGACGCCGTTGGCGTGCAGATAGCTCACCATCTGCTTCAGCCCGAAGGCCAGCCGCTCCGGCGTCGCCAGCACCTTGAGCATCGGCGTCATCATCAAATTGAGGCCGCCCTCCCAGAAATGCCCCTCGCGCCAGTTCGACTGCTCGCTCGCCTGCCCCTGGTTCTGCGTCATGGCTTCGGTGATGCCGAGCGCCGCCAGCGCCGGGGTGTTCAGATAGAATTCGTGGCAGGAGCGATGCCACACTGCAATCGGCCGGGTCGGATTGATGGCGTCGAGCGCAGCGCGGTCGAGCTTGCCGTGCCATAGCGCGTGATAGCCCCAGGTCAGCAGCCAGGCATCGGGCTTGTCGAGCTTGGCATCGGCCGCCTTCAGCCGCGCTTGGTATGCGTCGGCGCTGCCGGCCGCCTTGTGGGTGCCGCCCGGCAGCACCCAATCCTCCGGCGCGATCACCTCGACCGCCAGGGTCAGCGCGCCGAGCACCGGATGCAGATGCTGATCGATCAGCCCCGGCATCACGATCTTGCTCGCAAAGGTCTCGTCCAAGGTGAACGGCCGACTGCCGACCGCCATCTTGACCTCGGCGAGTGAGCCGGCCGCGACGATGCGCTTGCCGGCAACAGCGACCGCGGTCGCCTCCGGCGCGCCGCGCTCCATCGTGATGAACTTTTTGGCGGTAAAGATCGTCACCGGCGGCGCTGCGCCGGCGGCCTGATCACCACCGAGCGCGCTCGCCAGCCGCGCGTTGATACCACCATCGGCCTTCGCCGATTTGGATACCACCGCTTCGGCCACAAACGGCACGCCCGCGCTGAGCGCGACCGCGCCTTTCAGTACCTTGCGTCGCGACGGCAGCGACAGCGAGCGAAACGCAGACTGGAATCCAGGATTGCAGGCAATGCACATCGCGCGTGCTCCAGGACCGACATTGTTAGTTGTCCTGCAAACAGCTTAGCACACGAGTCGCGAACTCAGCGCCCCGAACCTTGGTCGCGCCTGGTCACGCCGCCTGTGAGGCTTGTCGTCCGAACCGCATCAACAGCCCGCAAATCTCCGAGGCCGGTCGCGCCGCGCTGAACAGGAATCCCTGCACCTCATGACAGCCTTCGGCGCGCAGCACGTCGAGCTGTTCGACGCTCTCGACGCCTTCGGCCAGTGTGGTGATGTCGAGGCTGCGGCCGAGCCCGGCGATCGCCCGCACGATCGCGAGGCAGTCCGGCCGCTGGGTCAGATCCTTCACGAACGAGCGGTCGATCTTGATCTTGTCGAACGGGAAACTGCGCAGATAGCTGAGCGAGGAGTATCCGGTGCCGAAATCGTCCATCGAGATCCGCACCCCGAGGCTGCGGAGCTGATGTAGCGTGGCAAGGTTGGCTTCGCTGTCGGCGAGAAACAGCGACTCGGTGATTTCGAGTTCGAGCCGGTGCGGCACGAGGCTCGATTGCGCCAGCGCCGAGATCACCACCTGCACCAGATTGCGGCTGCGGAATTGCACCGGCGACAGATTGACCGCGACCTTGACGTCGGACGGCCACGATGCGGCCTCCAGGCACGCCTGCCGCAACACCCATTCGCCGAGGCCGACGATCAGGCCGATATCCTCGGCCACCGGAATGAAGTCGGACGGCGAGATCATGCCGCGCTCGGGATGGCGCCAGCGCAGCAGCGTCTCGAAGCCGCCGATCCGGTCTTCGGCGAGGTCGATCAGCGGCTGATAATGCAGCTCGAATTCGCCGCGCGCGAACGCCTGCCGCAGGTCGAGCTCCATGTCGCGGCGGATCTGCGCCTGGCGGTCCATCTCCTTCTCGAAGAAATGGTGGCAGCCGCCGCCCGCCGCCTTGGCGCGGTACAGCGCCATGTCGGCGTTGCGCGACAGTGCCTCGCATTCGTCGCCGTCGGATGGGGCCAGCGCGATACCGATCGAGGCGCCGATCACCACTTCGAGCCCATCCATGTCGTAGGGCGCGCTCAGGATTTCGATCAGCCGTGCCGCAAAGCTGCTGGCCTCGTTCGGGGTGGCCAGCGAGGTCAGCACGATCGCGAATTCGTCGCCGCCGAGCCGCGCTACAAGATCACCGTCGCCGATCTGCTGCCGCAGCCGCTCGGCGACGCATTGCAGCAGCCGGTCGCCCATCGGATGGCCGAACGAGTCGTTGACGTTCTTGAACAGGTCGAGGTCGACGCACATCACCGCCACCATGGTGCCGCTACCGCGGGCCTGCGCCAGCGCCTGCTCCAGCCGCTGCTGATACAGCGCGCGGTTCGGCAGATTGGTGAGCCCGTCGTGATGCGCCATATGGGCGATCTTGGCTTCGGCCTTGCGGCGCTCGGTGATGTCGACCACCGCGACCAGGAAGCCGTCGCGGCCGTCGAACAGCACGCGACGGCCGAAGGTCAGCACGTGGATCTCGGAGCCGTCGGCTTTGATGTGACGCCAATTGCCTTCCGACTGATAGCTGTCGCGCATCTCCAGCAGCGTCTGGCCGTGCGCGATCCACTCTTCGCGCGGCCAGATCTCGCGCAGCGACATCCGCAAGAACCGTTCCCGCGGATAGCCGTAATGCGCCACCGCGGCATCGTTGACGCTGAGGAATTCGAAGCTCTGGGCGTCGAACACCCACATCGGCATCGGATTGCCGTCGAACAGCAGGCGGAACGACTCCTCGCGCTTCTTCAGCGAGGTGACGTCGGAGATGGTCACCGACACCACGTCGCCGAACGCGGTGGCGCTGACGCTGAGATTGCGGTCGCCGCTGTCGACCGCAAAGGTGACGCTGGCATCGGAATCGACAAGTTCGATCAATCGCCCGGCGACGTCGGCGCTGCACAGCAGATGATGTCCGGCCGACAGCCGGCTCCAGCGCAGCTCGGACACCGGGTGCCGCAGCAACTGCGAGGCGCCGTGGTTGACGTGCACGATCTGAAAATCGAACGGCCGGCGGTCGGGGCCGCGGATCGCCGTCAGCGCGACGATGCCGTCGTCGGTCGATGAGAAGATCGCGTCGAGCAGGTTGTAGCGCTGCGCCTCTTCATTGACATAGACGCCGACCAGCGTACCGCCCCAGCGCGAGGCGGTTGGCAGCGCCAGCAGCGTGTAGCGCTGCACGATGCCGTCGCGCACGCAATGCGCGGTGCCGAGATGCGGCCGCTTGTTCTGCAGTGCGCCCGAGGCGGCTTGTGCCAGCGCGGTGCCGCAGTCCGGCGACAGCGCGTCGAGCGGAATGTCCCAGCGCTCGTCGCAGAGCCATTGCTGGGCATACCTGCCGGTGCGCGACACTTCCGGCGTCTCGCCGTCGATCTCTAGCAGCACCAGATGATCGGCGAGCCGCCCGAGGCTGCCGAGCATCACCTCTTCGTAGCTCGGCAGCGACTGTCCCGGCTGAATCGCCGCGTACCACTTGCGCTGGAGCACGGTTAAGTCGGCAGCAAGCTGATTGGTCGAATTTTCGGAAACTTGAGTGACGGCAGCCGACACGAGAAGCGCCCCGCGGATGAGAACTGCGGTGCAGTCGAACTATTCCCGATTAAGACGATGTAAACGTAGCGCTCTGCAGCGCACAAACACTTGAATATGAAGCTTTTAAGTCGCCCGATGGTTATTTCGCGTTCACCATTGTGACAGCGCGTGCACGGCCGCCGCGAACGACGAAATCCATCGCCTTACGCGTGCATCCGGCGAGAGGTATCAGCGCGCCAGCACTTCAACTTCGCCGTCGACGCCGTTGACCACGTTGAAGCCGCGCTCGAACACCTTGCCTTCGTTCTTGGCGATGGCGCGGTACTCGCCTTCCGACAGCACCACGCGCGGGAAAGCGCCGATCGATTCCTTGATCACGTCGCCGCCCGGCGTCAGCACCGACCAGGACGTATTGGCAAGCGCTTCGCCGCCTTTCTCGCTGACCAGCTTCAAGGTAATCACCGCCGCGCGATGCGTGATGGTGACGTCGGTGAGCTTGCCGGCCTGGACGCGGATGTCGGAGCGCACCACCGAGTTGGCGTCGCCGTAATTGGAAACGATGTAATAGGTGCCTTCCGGCACCAGCGCGACGTCACCGGCCGCGACGCTCGGCAGCAGCGGCGCGCGCTGCGCGTTGTCGAACTGGCTGCCCTTGTAGATCGTGAACGAGATCTGGTTGGAAGGAATTCGCGAGCTGCCGACCTTGCCTTCGATCCGCAGGCCGCCGGCCGGCAACACGAAGTTCTCGCGTTCGGCATCGGACTTCACGGTCACTGGCCGGACCGCGCTGACCAGACCCAGCGCCACGTGCACCACGTAGTTGCCCGGCGGCAGCGGAATGTTCGGCGTCGCGCCGTGGTCCTCGCGGACCAACTTGATGGCGCCGCTCTCGTCGGGCTTGTCGGAGTACACCCGCCACACCAGGCCGCTGTTGATCACCGGCTGGTCTTTGCCGTAGCGCGCGGCCAGCGCCAACATGCCCTGCGGCGGAGCCGGCGCAGCCGCCTGTGGCAATGGCGACATCATCGGCGGCGTCACCGCGGCGACCGGCGGCTGGGTCAGTGCATCGGGCAGATTCGGGGCAGCGGCGGCGCCGGACTGCGGCGCCAGACTGATCGCACCTCCGGCCGGCGGCTCCGGCACCGAAGCCGGCGGCACCGGCGGCGGCCGATCGCTGAACAATTGCGCGGCGGCGGGCTGAGTGAGCGCCAGCGCGCACACCACAACCAGCGCCGCACGAGCGGCCCCCCACGGCCGGCTCCCGACGATGTTACCCCTGAAAATCATCATGATGGTTTTCACTGAAAACGCGGCAAATTCAAGCCGGTCCCATACGGGGCCGAGCAGCCGAAACCCCAGCGGTATGGGCGTGCTGTTCGTGATTGCGTCACGATTTTCCCCTAGTCCCGGCCGCCCAAGGCATTAATCATGCATTTGAGGCGATGTGGCACGATCCGGAAACGCGAGTCGAGACCGGGTCGGTCGCAGCTGCTGTGGCTGACGAGTTGAGGAGACCACCGTGCTGGAGAATCTGATCGGACGCGGGCAAGCGCACCCGCCGGCAGCGGACAAGGTCGGCCTCGACACCATTCGCCGGCCGGTGATCGGCTTGGCGCTCGGCGGCGGCGCGGCGCGCGGCTTTGCGCATATCGGTATCCTGCGCACCCTGCTGGCGCACGGCATTACGCCCGACGTGGTGGTCGGCACCTCGATCGGCGCCGTGGTCGGCGGAGCCTATGTGTCCGGTCATCTCGACACCCTGGAAGAATGGGCGCGGCGACTGCAGCCCCGCAACATCTTCGGCTATCTGGATATTCGGCTCAATGGTTCCGGCCTGATCGGCGGCAGCAAACTCGCCGCGCAGCTCGACGCCACGCTGGGCCAAATCCTGATCCAGGATCTCACCCAAAAATTCGCCAGCGTCGCCACCGAGGTGGCGACCGGCCACGAGATCTGGCTGACCCATGGACGGATCGTCGACGCGGTCCGCGCCTCCTACGCCCTGCCCGGCATCTTCTCGCCGGTGCTGATCGGCGACCGCTGGCTGGTCGACGGCGCGCTGGTCAATCCGGTGCCGGTGTCGGCCGCGCGGGCGCTCGGCGCCGAGATCGTGATCGCCGCCAACGTCTCCAGCGACGTGTTCGGCCACGGCACCACGATCTTCTCGCATGGCAGCGCCGCTGCGGCGGCAATGGAACCCGAAGCCGAGGAACCGCCGGCGCAGAAGCGCGGCTTCACGCGGTTCTTCTCGCCTGAGAGATTCGTCAAACAGGAGCTGTTCGGCAGCCCGGAACGCCCCGGCATCTCCAAGGTGATGACCGACGCCTTCAACATCATGCAGGACCGCATCACCCGGGCGCGGCTCGCCGGCGATCCCCCCGACCTGCTGATTTCGCCGCGGGTCGGCCGGATCGGCTGGTTCGACTTCCACCGCGCCGACGAGATCATCGCCCACGGCGCCCGCGCCGCGGAGCGCGCGATCGACTCGATCCGCGAAGCGATCGAAGAAGTCGCGCCGCAGCCCAAGGCGACGGTTCCGGTCGAGACCTGAAAACCATCTCAAGCCGGGATCATCGGTGACGGTCGCTTGAAGCCTCCGCCGCCGCCAATGGTCCGCGACGCATCCGCGCCAAGCCAACTGCGATCGTCACCAGCGGCACGGCCAGCGCGCCCCAACTCAAGGTCCGCCAGACGCCGCCCTCGCCGATCAGCGCGGCCAGCAATCCGAATACAGTCGCAGCGGCCAGCACGATCGGCCACAGCCATTGCCGTCGCAATGCGCTCATGACGCGGGGCTCCCGGCTTCCGCATCGGCGCCGCGCTGCGGGCGCTTCGCCCACCACAGATACAGGCCGCTGATCAAAACGACGATCGTCGCGATGTCGAGCAGCGCCCAGATGATCTTCAGCGGCAGCCCGCCATAGTCACCGAAATGCAGCGGCTGCGACATGAACAGCGCGGTCGCGTACCACGGCATGTCGCGCACCGAGACCACCTGCCCGGTCGACGCATCGGCGAGCGCCGGTTTGAGGATGCGACTGGTGATCGGCGTATTGCCGGTGAGAAAGATCGCGACGTGCGACGGGGTCGCGAACGGGGTGCCGGGAAATGCCACCGTCATCACGTTCATCCCCGGCACCGCGGCGCGAACGTCACGCAGGACAGCGTCGGTCGAAGCACGCTGTCCCTCGATCTCAGCCGGCTTCGCCTGCGCTGCCATCTCGACCAGTTGATTGGCCTGCCAGGCGAGTTCGATCGGCGCTGCCAGCGTATTGATGACACCGGTGAAGCTGACGACACCAAACCAAGCCAGCGTCACGATGCCGAGTAGATTGTGCAGGTCGAGCCAAGTGCGCCAGCGGCTGCCGTCGGTCCGCACCACGCCGAACGCAAGCCGCCGCGTGAACGGACCGTACAGCACCACGCCCGACACGATCGCGACGACCAGAAGAAGTCCCATGAAGCCAAGAAACAGCGTCCCCGGCACGCCCCCGAAAAGGTCGAGATGCAGCCGCGTCATCACATAGAGGAAGCCCTCGTTCGGCTGCGGGATCTCGATCTGCAGCCCGGTGCGGGTGTCGAACACCTGATAGTGAAACGAGGCCGGGTCGGCCGTCATCGAGGCTGCGGTCGGCACCTTCAGGATCGGATGCTCCCGATCGTAGAACAGATACGGCACCACCTCACCCGGCCGCGCCGCGAGAACGCGCGCGATCATCGAGTCCACCGATGCACTGCCCGGCGGCGCGGTCGTCGCTGCCAGCTTCAGGTCGGGACCAAGCTCGTCCTTGAAAATCAGCGGCAGGCCGGTGAGGCAAAGCAGCAGTGCGAACAGCGTGCAGATCAGGCTGCTCCAGCGATGCAGCCACACCCAGGCTCGAACGACGCGCCGCGTCATCGGCGGCGCGCCTTTCTGTCGTCGATCCTCACCACCGGTACTTGATCCCCGCCAACACCGTGCGGCGATTGCCGAACTGGCAGTAGAACCCCGACGAGCAGCTCGAATAGTATTCCTTGTCGAACAGATTGTTAACGTTGAGCGTCAGGGTCGTGCCCTTCAGGCTCGGCGCCACATTCGCGAGATCGTATTTCAACGCCGCATCGACCACCGTGTAGGCCGGCGTGCGCAGCGTGTTGGCATCGTCGCCGTAGCTGGCGCCGACATGGCGGATGCCGCCACCGAATGTCAGGCCGGTGACCGGGCCGGACTGGAACGTGTAATTCGCCCACATCGAGCCAAAGAAGTCCGGAACGGCCTGCGGTCGGTTACCTACGAGCAGGGCATTCGACGATCGCGCCACCCTTGTGTCGAGGAACGTCAACGCGCCGATCAGCTCAAGGCCGTCGGTGACATTGCCGCGCGCTTCCAATTCGACCCCCTTGGACCGGACCTCGCCCTGCTGCACGTTGAAGCCCGGCACCGATGACGGGCTCAGCACATTCTGCTGGCGGATGTCGAACACCGACGCGGTGAACAGCATCGGCAGAAAGGTCGGCTGATACTTGATGCCGCCTTCGTATTGCTCGGCCGTGGTCGGGATGAAGGGCTGCCCGTCGACGCCGACGCCGGTGACCGGCTCGAACGACGTCGAATAGCTGACATAAGGTGCAATGCCGCTGTCGAACAGATACAGCAGGCCGGCCCGATAGGTCGTCTTGTCGTCCGACTGATTGGAGCGCGAGCCGGCGAGCCGGCTGTCGGTGCTCTGCTCGGCCCAATCGTGGCGAACGCCGAGTGTCGCACGCCATCCGCCCAGGCTGAGCTGATCCTGCGCATACAGTCCGGTCTGCGACAGCTTCTGGCCGTTGTCGATCAGCGAGGCGAGCGAGCCGACTGGCTGATTATACACCGGGTTGACGACGTTGAGGGCGGTCGCGGCACCGAGCTGGTAGGTCCAATTGCTGAGCGTGTTCTGATAATCGACGCCGGTGATGATCTTGTGCTGTAGCGCGCCGGTGGCGAAATCAAACTGGACGCGGTTGTCGGTCGACAGCCCGCCGACGTCTTCGATCGAGCGCAATGCCCAGCGCGGGATCGTGCCGGTGGCGGTGAGCGGCGCGTTCATTTGCAGCGACTTGAAGTCGACGTCGACGTGCGAATAGCGCAAGCTCGATTTGACGCTGACGACCTCGTTGAGCCGTTTGTCGAACTGATAGCCGATGCCGTACTGCTCGCGCTCGAACGAGTCGAAGCCGGGATCGCCGACATTGAGCTTGGAGTTCAGGTACGGCCGGTACTGCAGCGGCGCCAGCGAAGTCGGATACAGCGAGTTGAAATAGCCGCCCTTCGGGTCCTTTTGGTAGTAGCTCTGAACGGTGAAGCGCGTGTCTGCATCCGGCGCCCAGGTCAAAGCCGGCGCAACGGCGAAGCGCTGCTCGTCGACATTGTCGTAGCGCGTGCCGGAGGTGCGGCCGATCGCACTCAGACTGTAGAGCCAATGGCCGTCCTTATCGAGCGCGCCCTGGCTGGTGACGCCGGACTGAAAGCGGCCATAGCTGCCGCCTTCGACGCGAACTTCATTGTAGGGCACTGCGCTCGGCATCCGGCTGATCTGATTGACCAGGCCGCCCGGGCTGGTCTGCCCATACAGCACCGCCGAGGGCCCTTTCAGCACCTCGACGCGGTCGAGCAGATACGGATCGATTGCGGTGTTGGCGAAGGCCTGGCCGCGCGGCAGCTTCAGCCCGTCGAGGAAGCTGACATAGTTGGTCGCGGTACCAAAAGCACCGAAGCCGCGGATGAACACGCTGTCGAAGCGCGAATTGGTGTCGGCGTCCGACAGCACACCGGCGCTATAGCGCAGCGCATTGGCAACGGTCTGAACGTTCTGATCGTCCATCTGGCGCCGGGTGACAGTCGAAATTGACTGCGGCGTTTCCAGCACCGGGGTGTCGGTCTTGGTCGCCGTTGCGGACGTACGGACGACGTAGCGATCCGAGGTGTTGCTGGCGTTGACCGGGCGCGCCGGTGGCGTCGCCTGTTCGCGCACCGGGGTCCGTGCCGGCGCGGCGCGCTGAGCTGCGGGAGCCGGCTGCGCACGGCGCACTGCGCGCCGCTCGGCGGGCTGCACGGTGACCGGCGGCAGCGCCACTGACGGTTCGCTCACGCTCTGCGCCAGCGCTTCGGGGCCGCCACTCAGCGACAGCGCAATCGCAACGCCGACGACAATCTTGTTCTCGCTTCCCATCCGATATCCCCCAGCTACCTCGTTCCGAGGCGGGCGGGAAATAAACGGGACGGGACCGTCCTGTCCAGACAGATTGCCAAGCGATTGCAAATCTGGGATTGGAATTGCTCGAAACAGTTGCGTCGCCGAGGCGACGATCAAGGACCTGCATGCCGACTCTAACCACCGCTTCCAAAGGCGGACGTCCGCGCAAAAGCGATGTCGAGGCGAAGTCGCTTCACATCATCGAGACGGCATCGCGACTGTTCGCGCAGCAGGGATTCGCTGCGACCTCGGTCGAGCAGGTTGTGGCCGCATGCGGCGTCGGCAAGGACACCGTGTATCGACGCTTCCCATCGAAGCTGGCGTTGTTCGAAGGGGTGGTCGAGCATGCGCGGGTGCAGACGCTGGCGCACTTCCAGACCACGATGGCGAGCCAGACGGGGGATGCGCTGACGCAGCTTCGCGCGGCGGCACGCTGGCTCCTTGCCGTCAACGTCGATCCGACGCTGATCGCTTTCAAGCGCATCGCTTTCAGCGAGGCGATCGTGGTCGGTCAGGCCGTTGCCAGCCGGACCGACGATCCGATCATGGACCGGTTGCTGTCGCTGATCAGCGAGGCGCAGAAGGCCGGCGCCCTCGCCCGCGGCGATGCGCGCTTTCTCGCGAGCCAGCTTCTCAACAGCATCGCGATGGGGCCGATGATCGAGGCGATGCTGGGCGGGACGACCTATGCGTCCACCCGCGCCCAGAACGCTTATTTCGACAAGGCCTGGGCGCTGTTTCTCGACGGCGCCGGCGCCTGATCGTCGGTTCGGCCGCCAGCCTCAGGCCGACTTGATGTAGTCGTGCAGCGCCTGCTGCTCGTGCTCGTATTCGGACAGCCGCGATTTGACGATGTCGCCGATCGAGATCAGGCCGACGACGCGGTCGTGCTCCATCACCGGCAAATGCCGGAATTTGCCGGCGGTCATCCGCTCCATGATCTCGCCGACGGTGTCGTCCTGGCGGCAGGTGAACACGTCGCGCGTCATCACCGCGCCGATCGGCTCATCCAGCGCAGCCGGGCCGCGGTCGGCGAGTACGCGAACGACGTCGCGCTCCGACAGGATGCCTTCGAGCCGCGTGCCGTGCATCACCAGCACTGCACCGATCCGGCGCTCGGCCAGCGTCTTCACCGCGGACGCGAGCCGCGCCTCGGCTTCGACGGTGTGGATGTAACGGCCTTTGGTTTCCAGAATCGCACGCACGGTCATGGTCGCCTCCCATAACGCCGCCTGCCGAGCCCTGCGGCTGTTGTTGTGACACTTGCAGCGGATCAGTCACGGCGATGCGTGGAATGGACGCTCGACAGAATCGGCGGGCACAGCGCGGCGCCGATTCCCATTCCCAGCCCGGCGCATATCAGCGCCAGGTGCGATGACACCGCAACATTGCGGCGATTCAGCGATATATGCAAATAGCTCGCAACTGCGAAGGGCTGCTGCGGTGCGTCAGGCGCGCGCGTCAGGGACCCGCGGCACTGGATCGAACAACGAGAACAGCAGCAGCCCTGCAAAGAAGCCGCCGATATGCGCCTGCCAGGCGACACTGGCGCCCTCATTGCCGATCGCAATCGAACCGATCCCGAAGATGATGTTGATGCCGAACCAGATACCGAGGAACGCCAGTACCCGCGGATCGCGCAGCGCCCTCAGCAGCGGCTGCGCAGGCACCTTCGCGGCAGCATCCGCGTCTCCGCGGCGCAGCGACAGGAAACTGCCGCGGACGAAGGCGAAGCGGATCGCCGCCGCCATCGCACCAGACACCGAGGCCGACGCGCCGATCATCGGGGCAACGTCGTTGGAATGGGTGAGCAGATGCGCGAACGCGCCGGCCGCCGCCGTCACCGCCATGAACACGAAGAACCGCAGGCTGCCGAACCGCCGCGCCAGCGCGCTGCCGAACGGCAGCAGCCACAGCACGTTGAACACGATGTGGCTGAGATTGGCGTGGAGCAGCGAATAGGTGACGAAGGTCCAGATCTTCGCCCCGGTGCCGCCGGGGAACGGCGAGTCGAGCAGCGTCTGCTCGTAGCGCATCGGGATGAAGCCGAACATCTCGATGGTCCAGTACTCGAACTCCGGCGAGAGCAGCGTGCGCAGATGGATCACCGCCAGCAGCGCAACATAGGCCGTCACCGCCCCGGGCAGCGTCAGAATCGGCTCGCGCTGCGGCTGCGGCGGCTCCGGCGGCAACGACGACGATACGAGCGGAGAATCCAACGGCTTGCGACCTGCTGCGAGCGGCTCGGGGAGCGATCCGCACCCTTAGAGCATTTTCCGGCAAAGTGGAATTCGGGCGACGGCGACGGGCCTCTTCGGCTCGCGGGCCCCAGAACGGAAAAGGGAGGGCCCTGAGAAAGCCCTCCCCCGGTCCGTGCCGGCTGCGTTCGCATCAGGAGAGCCCGCTTCTCCGATCCGTCGGCCGGCCTGTTTTTCAGCCACCCTGTATCTGACCAACGCGGGCGGTCTGGAGTCGCCAACGTTGGAATGCCGATACGGTAGCGGTGGTTCCCGCGCGCGCAACGCCATAGTTAATTTAACCTTAACGACGCAAAGCCGGGTATGACCGCCCCATTCGCGCCGGCCGGCATGGACGCTGCATCGGGCCTCCTGCACAACACTCTGGGAACGTCGCACCAGGCGATTTCGGGACAGTCCTGTCCCAATGCCGTCCGGCCGCGACGACCGCGAACCAAGGTCGTCCATGAAGCATCCGTCGAGCCAGGCGTTCTTCGCCTATTGGGACAAGCAACGCGACGGCGCCCCTGCCCCGGATCGCAGCGCGATCGAGCCGGATGCGTTGCGCAGCCTGCTCGGGGACATGTTCGTGGTGTCGTGCGACGCGCCCGGATACCCGTTCCGGTTCGCCGGTACCCGGCTGAACGCCCTGCTCGGGCGTGACCTCAAGGGCGAGAAGCTGACCAACCAGTTCATGCTGGAGCAGCGGCGCTCGATCGAGCAGGTGCTGGATATCGTATCAGGGGATACCGTCGCGGTGGTCGCCGGTATCCTCGCCACCACCACGAATGCGACGCCGGTCACGCTGGAGCTGCTGCTCCTCCCATTCGCCCAACGCCCCCACACGCCCCTCAGCACCACCGGCCTTCTGACCCCGCTCGGCAGCCGAGTCATCGGGCCGCTGATGAGCCTGCGGCTCACCTCATGGCGAACGGTCGGCCAACAGCCGCGCCGCTTCCCGCCACGCAAGCTGCGGAAGTTCCAGGTGATCCGGGGACTGACGGTCTACGAGGGCAGCCGCGGAGACTCGGCGTAGTCCGACGCGAGCCGCGGGATCGCCACGACCGGCTGACGCTCAACCGCAGTTGCGGCAAAGCCGCCGCGATCGGTCTTGTAGCAGGCGCAGGCGCGGAGCATCAGGCCGTCGACATCGGTGATCGCCAGGCGGCCGCGGCTATAGCGGATCAGTCCCTGCTGCTGCAGGGCGTGAGCGATCAGCGAAATCGTGTTGCGCTTGACGCCGAGCATCTGCGCCATCAGATCCTGACCGAGTTGCATGCAGTCGCTGCCGGCCATATCGCGCGATTGCAGCAGGCGGCGGCACAGCCGCGCTTCGGCGGAGTGCGCGGCGTTGCAAGCTGCGACGCGTTCGGCCCTGACCGCGCGGATCCACTGATAGCGCAGCAGCTGATTGCGCAACGTCGCGCTGTGGTCGACGGCGTAGCGGAAGTGCATCACCTCGATTGCAGATGCCGTCGTCGGATAGCGAACCACGGCGCCGGCAGCGGCGACCGTCTCATGCGCCGCTTCTGCACCGACAGCGCCATCCCGGCCAATTGCCGCCAGTTCGATCGCCTCATCCTTGCCGAGGCCGATCACGCTGGAGATGATGCCGCCGTGAGGGAAAATCGCCTGTTCGAGCGGTGCCCCCGCCTCGACCAGAACCTGACCGAACTTCAAGTCGATCGTGCGCAGATGCGGCCGCAGCAGTTCAAAGTCTGCCGCAGGCAAAGCCGCAAGCAGGTCGTTGGCTGATTGACTGCCGGCCATGGCTCCGCCCCGCAAATTGGCGCGGCATAGCGCACTTGGCTACGCCCCGGCCCCTTTAAATAAGCCGCTGCAATTACGGCTCCCCGGGAACTTTAATCCTTCGCCCTCCGCGCAAAGTCCACTTCGTACGACTACGCGGCAGGCAAGCGCCTGACGACGAAAACAGGATCGAACAACATGGTTCCCAGCACGGTCCGCGCATCGTCAAGCACAGCCATCGACCTCGCCCGCCCGGCCTTCAGGTGGATGCGAGTTGTTACTTGCACGATCTTGCAAAGCGATCTTCCGGTCGCATCACATCGCAGTCGCTGCGGTCCACAACTCAATTTGGTTCTTGAAGAGTTGGCACAACCGAAGACGGCAATCTGCTAACGAGCCGTTAACCGTGCCGGTCGTAGGCTGAAAGCTACGGCAGCGCACCGGCCAGCGGAATCCAGTTTTGTTGTTGCAGAACCCCAAAAGCCAGCCGGCGACCCTTGAGCGTCGTCGTTTTCAGCGGGTGAAAGTTCACCTGCTCGGACGCTACATGTTGCCGGATCGCCGCGAATTTCCCTGCCAGGTGATCAACATGTCGCCCGGCGGCTTGGCGCTGCTGGCGCCGGGGATCGGCAACGTCGGGGATCGTGTGATCGCCTATCTCGACCATGTCGGCCGCGTCGAGGGCAAGATTACTCGTATCATCGACAATGGCTTTGCGATGACTGTGGCGGCAACGCCGCGCAAGCGCGACAAGCTCGCGGCCCAGCTCACCTGGCTCGCCAATCGCGACATCCTCAATCTGCCGGAAGATCGCCGCCACGACCGTATCGTGCCGCGCAACCCGATCGCTGTGCTGACGCTCGACGACGGCAGCCGCATGAGCTGCCGCATCATCGACATGTCACGCTCCGGCGCTGCGATCGCCGCGGAGCAGCGCCCGCCGCTGAACGCTCAGGTGCTACTTGGCCGCGTCGCCTCCCGCGTCGTCCGCCACCTCGACGATGGCTTCGCGCTGGAGTTCGTGCACGAGCAGCTCGAAGAAACGCTCGAAGACAGCGTTACCGCGCGGTGAACAGAACGCAGCGATCCACAGCCGCGTAGCACCTCACTTTCCCGACGTTTGCCACCTCTTCTCGCCTCAACATCACTCGGAGTAGGACGCTCCGGGCGGTTAACGCGCGTCGCACAACGACGCGAAACTGCGCGTGCTGCAGCGATGCACGCGTTAATAGCTCAAATTTGAATCAATTGCCGATATCTCGAATTTTGCGCAAATTCGATTCAAGTATAGATCGAATGCACTGACAGTTTTACTTGCATTCGTCTCGATTTTACTTCGACGACTTAGCGGCCCTGCAAAGCGTTTGTGCAAATGATGGTCCCAACAAGAAACGGGGGCCACAATGTCGGGCAACAGGGGATTTCGGGGGCTTGCGGTGATTGCCGCCGTCGTCGCACTGACCGCGACGGCGCAAGCCGAAGACAGGGTTCGCTACGCCAGCGTCGGCGACGAGACGCGTGCACCGATCGGCTGGATCGAGTTCTGCTCGGACAATCCGGTGGAATGCCGCGGCAGCCGCAGCCAGGCACGGGACATCGTGCTGACGCAGACTGCTTGGCAGGATCTACTGAAAGTCAATCGCTGGGTCAACGACACCATCAAGCCGCTGACCGACATGGACCACTGGGGCGTGATCGAAAAGTGGTCACTGCCGAGCGACGGTTACGGCGATTGTGAAGACTACGTACTGCTGAAGCGCAAGATGCTGATCGACGCCGGCTGGCCGCGCGAAGCGCTGCTGATCACCGTGGTCCGCGACAAGAAGAACGAAGGTCACGCGGTGCTGACGGTGAAGACCGACAAGGGCGAGTTCATCCTCGACAACCAGAACGAGGAAGTCGTCGCCTGGACCGAGACTGGCTACCGCTTCGTCAAGCGACAGTCGCAGAGCGATCCCAATGCCTGGGTCGCACTCGGCGATGGTCGCCCGGCAATCGCAACCGCCAGCGCCAAGCAGCGCTGAGCCTCAGACGCCCATAGGAGAAACGCGACCCGGTCGAATCCCCACCCCTCCCCGTCCCAGACCGGATCGTGCGCGGCCAGCCTTCCCCCAAAGGCTGGCCGCACCCCGTTTTGGTGCCTTGACAGTGCTGATTCTATTGGGCTTTCGAGATACCGACATGTCGCTATCGTGCAGAACCTATCGCGAGCCGCGCGGGTCGAGGCGTGGAAAATCCGTAGAATTTGTTCGTGCTCGGTCCCATGCGAGCCAGAACACGCACCACGTCACACGCGCGAAATCCGTCTATCCAACTTTGCTAACGGGCCCGGTCAATGCCGATGATCCCTCTGGAGACTTACGACACTCCATGTCGCTTGACCAAGTCCTAAGTCTAGCCTTGCTAGCTGAAATTCCGTCGACCACGACTGAATATGATGTAGCCCTCTCGGATCGTATTATCTTGATCGGATGGGTGTAGACTTGGAACGGATAGTTCGTGAGTTTCGGCTCTGCGCCGCCGAGATTTCGATCGGCTCGGCCGGTCGCCTAACGCCGCCAAGGTCTCACGCGAGACTTCTCGTGGCCGCCGCCCGCTCACATATGAATTTATCAATCCAAACGGAATGCGATAGGCAAGTGCAATCATCCAGACAATGACTTAGCCTAATAGCTTAAGTAATTCATTGACCAAGCATACTGGCGAACGCACATCTCTGCGGTATCAGTCCGATAGAGACTTCGCGTTTGCCAGATCGGCACCTATGAAAGGCTATGAGATGGCCGCTCACCGTTTCTGCCGTCGTCCAGATGGAACGGCTAGGCTCGCCGAGCCGCCCTTCTGCTGATGCTCGCCATGCAAGGCGCTAGCGCACTTGTGGTCATGAGCGCGAGACCCTGTTCGCACTTCGGCGCATCGATCCAGTAAACAATTGTTACCGCGTCATAGGGCTCGGCATCGATATTGGATCGACTGGACGGCAGTTGCGCCGAGCAACACTGACGGAGTTCAAGACCGCCTGAAGCTCTACAGCGAAGATCCGCACGCGTCATCGCAACGATCAACAACAACCTGCCACCATGGAAGGATCGAAGTCCGTGTCCGTGCGTGCGCCCGGCGGCGCTGGCTGGGCTCCCCCGCCTGTTCGCCGTCGGCGGGCGCTGACGATGACCGGGAGTACGGCGTTCCACGATTCGGTCGAATTGCGAAAATGGTAACGCTCGGGACGCAGCGCGAAGCAAGACACTACATTGTCGCTCTGCCCACAGCCACTCCGGGCCGACGATCTTCGCGGATCGGTTTGCTGCTGACGCTGTCGCGAAACCGACTACCTCCGGCGCCACGGCTGGCCAAACGCAGACGCCCGCGGGACGAAGCAGGCCGCAAACACAATCAGCGGCATGCAATCCAATCTAAACCAACAAGAATTCCACAAACGTGTACACTCTAACTTGAGCAATCGTACGCGCCTCTTGTGGGCGCAGTAGCTAGGACCATGCAAGACGCCAGGCAGATAAGCACGATCGGCATCTTCATGGCACGGACGTGTGGTGATGTGCCTCAATTTCATTTCGAACGCTACGTTAGGCGGATTAGCCGCCGCACGAAGAAGCGCGGATCTACTTGCGACAATCTGCGCTATCCATACAAAACTCGCCGCAATATTCGATCGAAACCACATTATATGGATTGATTCACTTCCTCCATCATGGGCACAAATCGAATAATAGCCCGCATCGTCAACGTATTCACACTGATGGCGCCCGCAGAGAACCGATGGATGCTCCACTCGGGCCCTTGCGTAAACCGGTCGACTTGGGCAGCGGGGCGGTAACGGTCACGTCTGCCTATCAAGAAAGTTGTCGAGCTTCGCTACCGATTACCAATCTGCGGACAGTATTTAGACACTAATTTAGCGCTGACAAACAGCCGATTCATCTCAAGGTCTCACTCTGGCACGACCCAGCCGCCTTGCCCCGGTCCCAAAGGGTGAGAAATCCAATCGCTATGCCGAACAGCCGCGCCAATCACCGACGGGACCTTGCCGAGCAGTCGCGACGCAAGGATGAACGAAATGCTGCATTTCGGCGGCTCTATACCCTGCGGGATGCACGCTCCCGACACACCAGGGTTTCCGGCCGGGCATGGGCGATGCGCTGATCGGTGCGATCGACCAGGAACGTACGTTGCACATCCGTTAGGCGGTCGAGAAAGCGGACCGGCCATTGCATTTCCTCTATTACTTGCTGCCCCGGCCGCACAGCCGCTTGCCGGCGGCGTTGATCAGATCGAGACGCAGCTTGGTATCCCGCCTGTCGTCGCGCGACCACCGTAATGACCCGCCCTGGCGGTTCATAACGTCGCACAAGCCAACGGTGGATCTCGCCGGCCGCGTCGTCTCGCAAGTCAGCTCGACATACCCGAAGGTGGCCCCGCGGCATTTGATAGCTGCGGCGTCAGTTGGCACGGCCGGGACTGGCCCGGCCAATGCCAGTGCCGCGAGGATCGCGGATCGCATCAGTCCCTCCGAAATTCCGTGTCCAGGCCATCGTCACTGCCCGGGCGCGCGGTCTGCCGCTCCCGTGCCTCCGCCACGGCGGCGAAGAGCTGAACACCCATCAGCTTCAGCCCGTCCGCCACCGCCTGGCCGTGGCCCTGCTCGTGTGCCACGTCCGCGTCCGCAGAAGCCTTGTACCGCGACACTAGGTCGATCAGGACTTGTTGCCGCCGGTGATGTCCAGTCGCTACCGAATAGCAAGCCGATGCCGGTGACGATCACGGCGGCGGCGGCGAACAGTTCGTTGCAGCGAAGCTACCAACCGACACACCGGTGAGCAGGTGACCGGCGGCGAGGGGCGTCCAGTTCGAAGACATTATTCGCTCCCTCGGTTGAGGTACGCGCCATCGATCGCCTGCGGCGCGCGGCGGGATCAGGTCAGGCTTCGGTGCTCAAGACTCGCGCATCGCTACGGACGAGTGGCGTCGAGGCAAATCCAATCTTAAGCAGCAGCACTTCCTTCGGCCACCAGAAGCCTTGATCGAGCCGGCATGCGGGAACGGCGGGATGGACGCCTTGTCGCCTTGGTTGCCGCCGGGACTATGATGTTGCCGTGCAGGTCACGTCCGACGATGCAGACGATGTGACTACCGCGCGGACGGTTCACCGAAGGCCAGCGAAGTCAAGGGTCAGCGTCTCGGAGCCCTTCAGTACGACCTTGGTCAGGATGTGGTTGGCGAACAGCGCGCACCAGGCGATGGAATCGTTCTGGTAGGTCTTGGCCATGTCGCCGCCATCCGCGCGCGCCCATTCCGGAATCTGCGGATTGTCGGTGGCGCCGGGCGCCTCCTGTACGTTGATGAGCTAGATCCCGCCCCTCTAGCTACAGAGCAGCCCTTGGAAGCTTGCTGCACGCTTCCAGGCCAGTCTCTGGCACGTTCGATCGCGGTTGCGGTGACCGTCACCACCTCGCCATCACCGAGAGCCCAGCGTGCCACTGGAGCATCTCCACGGCCGAATCGGTGGCCGAGCAGAAGTAACCGATCCGGCAGCGCGAGCTGCAGGACTTTGACGACTGATACGCTTGCGTCCCATGCGCAAGGGACCGCGAGCCGCCACGAGGGAGGGATGGTCATGGGATGGTCTCCAAAGGTTGGACGAAGGTCCCGGAAGTGCTAGTATTGCGCCGAAACTCGACGCCTTTGGTCAGGCCATGGAGCAACCAAATTGATCGCCTCGAACGACGACGCTGAACTCACTGCAATCCGAGAGCAATGCTCGAAAACCGGAAATTTTTCTTGGACGTCGCGCAAATATCAAGACGACATCCTGAGGTTCATTCGCAGCAATAGCCAATCCGGCAACTGCGTCATTGAAGTCGGGTGCTACAAAGGAGGACTAACGGCGCTTCTCGCAGCAACGTGCAGGAATCTGAACCTGCGCCTCTATTCGATGGACATTTCTGCCGACGCAGTTTCGACTACGAAGACCCTGCTGAAGAATTTGAACCTGACAAAACATGCGGCAGTTGAGCAATCGACGTTCCCCGAGTTTGTGAGCAAGACTTCCTTCTTTCGTCGCTTCTCAGGTCGCGCGATCCTCTGCATCCTGGATGGTGATCATTCCTACAATGCCGTGTTGGCTGACATCAAAGCTGCGGAAGCTCTACGTTCACAACCGTATGCCCTCGCCTTCCATGATTACAGTCTTCGGCATCCAACAACCGATGAGCGCGTTAGAGACGCGATCGACGACCATTTCGGAGCCTCGAAAACGCGAACTCTGATCGGCCAAGAGATGAATGGAGTTGGCCACGCGACCAAGGCTGCGCCGCAGGAAGACGGTCATTGGTGGGGCGTTCCCGGTTCAGAAGGCGCAATTCTGACGTTGCGCTGACCCACGGCCGCGAAACGCTCAGGCGCGGTCTTTGTCACGCTTGCGCCTATGTTCAATGGACCGCCCGCCGCTACGGGGGAGACGATAGTCATGGTGGCAGCCCTTTTTGTCTATTGGATGGACCGCGGCGGACGCACGAGTCGATTGAAGCCGCAACGGCGCCGTCGTAACGGTCTCAGTTTTAAAGAATTTGAGGAGACAAACTTTCATGGCGTATAGCGAACCGCCCCGTAAGCTAGGCTCTACCGCGCAAACTCAACATCGAGACCGTCATTTTTGCAACGCTAGATGCCCGTTCCGCCCTTCGTTCGTCGGCAAACAGCGATCGATCGCTCGATCCGGCTAGTGACGACAATGACGATGGAGCTATTCGAATCCATCCTACAGCAGGTCGCGGCATGGCCGGAAGCCGGGCGTCATCTATCTGAACATGGACGACGAATCGACGATGGGCAAGCAGCCCGCGAAGCGTCTTGCGTTGATCAAGAACTACGGATTGGCTCATCTGTTCTACATCTAGACAAATTGCGAACTGATGAACAAACACAAGACCGGCGCGATCTTTGATAACGCGATTGGAAGCATGTTCTACGCGCGCGACGGCGCGACGAAGGAAGTCTACGAAGCCAGCCGAGTCCAATGCCACTCAAGACGCTGCCCCGGCTACGCGACAAGGCAAAATCACCGAAGAAAATCGCGCGTAAATACGTTCGAAATCCCGACAATGCCCAGGAAGTCCAAACCTACTTCGGCATCGTCTCCGACGACACAGTTTCGATTGATTGGACCAACAACAGCCTAGCCAAGTCTGGATGGGTATTTACCACACAGAGCGAGGCAAATCAGTTAGCCGCAAAGTCGATGGCTGCCCGTCCTCAAGAGCATGCTGGTAGTTCATTCATAAAAGTCGGATCGCCAGCCTGTTTAGATTAAGCCTTGGCTCATGACGGACTGAACACAGACTTGATTACTGTCGCCCGACGCACATCAAATGGACGTAGCTTGGGTCGACACAGCGCCCCTAACGAAGGTGGCGGCGGCAACCTGGATGGAATCATGCCGCCATTGGTCACTTCGATAAAATTGATCTTCTCAGCTGCTCGAACCTCCTACATACTCAAGCAAGCATAGTGGGATGATGCGAAGGGCGTCGAAAACGTAATATTGTAGATGCCAGCGGAGGATCGCCCGACGCCGCTGACATTATAGGAAAGGTTCGCGCCCCCTGATCCGCTGAGCTCAACCGCGGTCACTATCATGATCGCGCTGGCTGGCAGGGCTGATTGTTTTGTTGTCGAAGATCCCGCCTGCTGGTCTGATTTGCTGCGAGGTCAGCCCGATCGTGACGGTGCCGGCCGACGTGATCGGATTGGTGCCTGAAACTGTGATGCCGGAACCGGCGTCAAACCGACGCTTGTCACCTAACACGATCGCCGCCGCCACACTCGGTCGTGCTGATCTCGCGCCAGCACGACGCAATGCCATCGTATCGATCCGGGCACCGTGAAGCTAAGCTGGATCAATGCCGGGAAGTGCACACCTTCGCAGACGGCGCGACCGCCGGCAAGGCCTTCCCTTTCGGTCGCGGCAGCGTCCTCAAAGACCGCCTAATCTCGGCCACAACGGCAGCCACGGGTCGACTTCCATACCTTCTGCCACACGTGGACAACCTGGGTACAACGCTATGGCCGCGCTGACCTGCAGGGCTTGGTTGCTACCGGGCATTGGCGTGATCCGCACTTACCCGCCCGCTACGCTTACGCGGCAGGCATGCGAGAAATGGATCCGAGTCGACGCCTGCCGAGGCCACATGGCAAGACCTTGGACAGCCGACCTGATCACCTTTCAAGCCGTTGATACTGCTTGCTGCCGTCTCGCCCCCAAGGCTGGCCGCCCCCCGTTTTGGGGCGATCCTCTTCGGGAATGGGATGATCAGGGCTCGTCGAGCACGCGTAGCATCGCCTCCTTGGTGCGATTCTTCAGCATTTCGAGCTTGGCCTTGACGTCATTAAGCGCCTCGGCGTCGAAGTCGCTGAAGATATACGCGTGCAAGGCCTCCCAGCGCGGCGACAGACGGTCGATCTTGGTGCGCGCTTCATCGGACAGCGACATCAGCACCACGCGAGCATCTTCCGTCGAAGGCACCCGATTGAGCAGCCCCATCCGCTCCAGGATCTTGGTTTGGGTTGTCACAAAGGTCGAGACGGCGTGGATCTTGTGTGACACGTCGCCTACGGAAACGCCATTTCCCTGGTCCAGATCAGCGATGGCCATCAGAATCAGCCATTGCGATCCGCTGATCCCGAATAGCTTGGCCCAGGCGCGGCGCATGTCCTCAAGATTGTTGCTGATCGAGACGAAATCCCAAATCACCTGATGCGACAGGCCGAAATCGCGATGCGCATACGCCTCTGAAACACTGGGCGGTTCCTCGGCCCGCTCCGCCTGCAGCGGCTGGCTCACCAACGACGGCCGCGTAACGGCTTCGTCGTGATGCTGCTCCCTAGTCCGATGCGGCATCCCACGCCCTCCGAATCATCCCTGAAACGTCTTTTGTTGTTTGTCGACTCGGACGAACCCGAAATCGCGGCGCAGCCGTGATTGCGGTATGTACCCAAACTTGAGCTGAGACCAAAGGCGCCAATTTCCGCCCCAGTCGTACGTTTGTTCGCCGTCCCCACCTCTAGCGGCAGCTGCGAGGGCCTGAAAACAAAGTCGTTTCAAGCCTCTCGCGACTGACGGTCGAGCACGGCGCCGGCAGCAACCAAGTCCGGAACGCGGAATTTGGACGTGACAGAATCGTGACACCCTGTTGCTTCAATACCACAGTTTTGTCCGATGACATCGCGTTCCGTTGTTCGATCCTTCCGTTAGCTATTTTTGTTATGTATCTAGTTCCCTGACGGAGGGGGGCAACCTCGAAGTCGTCCCGGCTCAAACTGCTCAAGCCCCCGGGTAACGAGCAGTCGGGTTCACGGGCGGGCCGATACCGGCGCAAAGCACCGGTCGGCATGCCCTTCGAAGGCAAACTTGGAGGTTTACGATGAATTTTGCGAAGAGCCTTATGCTCGGTGGTGCGGCGCTCCTGGTCGCCACCGCTGGTGCGCAGGCGGCCGATCTTCCGCTGAAGGCCAAGGCGGTCGAATACGTGAAGGTCTGCTCGCTGTACGGCGCCGGCTTCTACTACATCCCGGGCACCGACACCTGCATCAAGCTCGGCGGCTACATCCGCGCCGAGTACGCGTTCAACGCTGGCGGCATGACGGAAACCCCGTCGTGGAACGGCAACCCCGGTCAGGGCAACCGGCTTGCCAACAACACCATCTATCGTTCGCGCGCCGACCTGAACATCGACACCCGCACCGCGACCGAATACGGCGTGGTTCGCACCTATTTTGACTCGGTGTTCACTTGGACCACCGGCAGCGACACCGTCGCCAACGGTAGCCTCGGCGTGTACTTCGCGTTCGTGCAGTTCGCCGGCTTCACCTTCGGTAAGGCGGTCTCGCAGTTCTCGACCCCGTGGCACGGTTCGCCGGGTAACATCGGCTCGAACCTGCTCGGCGGCGACGACACCTCGACCGGCGTCAATCAGGTCAGCTACACTGCCGAATTCGGCAACGGCGTGTCGGCCTCGATCAGCCTCGAAGACCAGTCGGGCTACCGCTGGGCGCAGGGCCCGTCGAGCTCGACCATCACCGTGCTGAACGTGACCCCGGGCCTCGGCTCGGCGGCCAACTGGTTGAGCGGCTTCGCCAGCGGCGCGACCAACTACACCGCCGGCACCAGCATTCCGGACATCGTCGGCAAGGTTCGCGTCGACCAGGCTTGGGGTCTCTTCCAGGTGTCGGCGGCGGCGCATCAGATCCGCGCCAGCTACTACGATCCGACCAACGAAACCTCCGGCCATCCGAGCGACAAGTGGGGCTACGCGGTTCTCGCCGCCCTGTCGCTCAAGAACCTGCCGACCGGCCCGGGCGACTCGATCAACCTCGACGCGACCTATGCTGATGGTGCTATCCGCTACGTGATCGGCGGCACCAGCCCGAACTACTTCTCGATCTTCGGCAACAACGCCGATGGCGCTGCCTATCAGACCCTGGGCCTCGGTACGGCTGTCGACGGCGTGTTCGTCAACGGTGGCGGCATCGAGACCACCAAGGCCTGGGGTATCCGTGGTGCCTTCAACCACAACTGGAACCCGAATTGGGCGACCTCGATCTTCGGTTCGTACTCGTCGGTCGACTACGGCAGCACCGGTGGCGCTCTGTACACCGCAGCTCTGTTCAATCGCGTTGGCGGTAACTTCACCGGCACTCCGAACTTCAACATCGCTCAGATCGGTACCCGCACCTCGTGGACCCCGGTCAAGAACCTGACGTTCTCGGGCGAAGTGATGTGGACCCGTCTCGACCAGAACTACACCGGCTTCACCGGTTCGGTTTCGCCGGGCGGCACCAAGCCGACTGCGGTGTACCAGTTCAAGGATCAGGACACTGTGGTGGGCGCGGTTCGCGTCCAGCGCACCTTCTAAGCTAACACGAAAGGAACTTGTAAACCTCCAAGGAACCTCCGGCGATGCCCCGCCGGAGGTTTTCCTTTTTTGGAGGCTTCAGTTCCAGCGCGTCGAGTTAGCTCCGTGTTGGGACAGCCTCATCAAGTCATATACTTTGTCCGCGGGCGAATCCCGGACGCCGCCCCTTTGTCTTCCGGAACGTTTTCTCGCCTTGGAACTTGACGTCGCGGAGACACGCGATGCGCAAGCTGATCGGCTTTGACGACGACGCACTCGACAAGCTGACACAGCTCGGCCGCGATCGAATGGCGACGCGACAAGAGCACGCTGATGAGGCGTTCGCCGATCTGCTGAAGAAACACCGCGTGCCGACCGACTTGAGGGACGCGCTGCGCAAGAGCACAGCGCCGGCCTTGTATCGCAAACGCTGAGGAGCAGCCGATGTCAGCCGAGATGTCAGCCGACCCGGGTCCGTTTACGTTGGGGAAAGGCGCCGCACGCCAGAACCTTCCCGCGGAAGCAAATCCGTATCACGAGGGCAGTGAAGAATATGCGCTCTGGGCGGCCGGTCATGAGCGCATCGCGACCGCGATCGAAGCGAGCGAATCCGAAGGAACGTGACGAAGCCAGCGGCGACGCCGCCGCTCCGCTCACCCGATCTTTTTAAGCCCCTTGGCGTAGCGCTGGCCGTTGGCGACGTAGAAGCCGGCACCCGCCAGCATCGCCTGGACCTGTTCGGGGGTGAGCGTCCGCGCGACCTTGGCCGGCGCTCCAAGGATCAGGGAGTTCTCTGGGAAAGACTTGCCTTCGGTGACTACGGCACCTGCCCCAACCACGCAGCCACGCGCCAGCTTGGCGCCATTCATTACGATCGCACCCATCCCGATCAGGACGCTGTCGTCGATGGTGCAGCCGTGCAGGATGACGTTGTGGCCGATGGTGCAGCCCTTGCCGACCCTGAGCGGAAAGCCCGGATCGGTGTGGCAGGTAGTGCCATCCTGAATGTTGGAGCCCTCGCCGATCTCGATCCATTCGTTGTCGCCGCGCAGAACGGCACCGAACCAGACCGAGACCGAACTACCGAGGCGAACCTTGCCGACCACCGACGCGCTGTCAGCGATGAAGCAATTTCCATCTGCCGGAAGATCCGGCCGGTGGCCGTCGAGTTCGTAGATCGCCATCGCTGTCTCCTGTCACCTCCCACGTCATGACAATGCAGCAGCGGCGACGCAATGCTTTTTCAGGCAAACACACCGAGGGCCTGCAACGCCATCAGAACCACGGTTCCAGACATGAGACTCCAGAACCCCGCCAGCAGAGTTGCCAGCATCACGAATTGCGCGCGACGGAGATCAGAAGTGCGCGGCCCGGTCAACGTGTTGCGCATGATGATGAAGGGCGCTGCGAACATCAGAAATGGGAGCGCCGCAAAACTGTGCGGCGCGACGCCCTGCTGCAGCAGGCCGAAGCCGGCTGGGCGCTGCGCCATCGCCTGGTAGGCGCTGCTCAAGGCGCCAGCAACAGCAAAGCCGATCAAAAGCGAGAATAGATTGTTGAGCGCGTCGGGCGACATCGGCAGCTTCCAGCTCGATGGGTCAGGCTGAAGGTGTCGCAAAAATCGACGACGGCCGCCACGACAGCCTTAAAAAAGGGTTAACGCATCGAAGAAGAATTACTCCCGTGCGTCGCACAATCCGGTTCGGCCCCGATTCGCCACGTGCCATAGTCCGAGCTGATTCGTGGTGTCGGATATCTACGTTGTCATGACTTTGGTATCGTCGCTTCCGGGCCGTCCGCGCGTCTCACGCGCCCGGCGCAGCCATTCCCGCGTCCCGCTGATGATAGGCGGCGCGATAAGCGCGGCCTCGATTGCGGCCGTTGCCTACCTGCTGTGGCCGACTTGGCATGTGCAGACGGTGGGTGATCCGGATCGCACCCCGGTGACGATTGGCGACACCCTGTTCAATGTGCCGACCAAGGCATTTCGGGTGAAGTATCAGCGCCGTTCCGGGCCGCAGGAGCGCGTGGACCTCGCCTTCCTGTATCCGTCACTGCTGCCGCCGGAGCGCGCTACGCACAAGACGGCAGAGGAAATCGCAGAGTTTCAGCCGATTGATCGGCTCTTCGTCTCGATCGCTACACATCAAGACACTCTGGCTCCAGAGACGCGGCTGCGCACGATCTATCCGCGCTACCTGGCTCCAGTCGCCCCGCAAACGGCGGACGGGCTTACCCTCCGCCCCTTCCTCGAAGGCTCACCATACGCCAACGAGGATCTGTTCACGGCGGAGCAACCGGAGCTATCGGCGCGCTGCACGCGTGATCGGCAAACGCCGGGAATGTGCCTTAGCGAAATGCGGATCGAAGGCGCCGACCTCACCTTCAGGTTTCCGCGCCAGTGGCTGACGCAGTGGCAGAGCGTCGCGGGTGCGATTGCGCGGCTGGCCGCGCAGTTGCACGTGCGGGGCTGATGGGCCGAGAACGGCCTTACTCGACGTCGGCCAGGTCGTCTTCCAGGATCGCCATCTGGAACTGGAACGAGCGATCGTCGTCCTCGTCGTCGACGAACAGCACGCCGATGAACTCCTCGCCGATATAGACTTCGGCAGAATCTTCCTTCTTCGGCCGCGGCACCACGCGGATTTTCGGATTGCCGAACACCCGCTTGAGATAGGCATCGAGCTTTCTGACTTCCTGAACGTCCACGGTGATCTCCAATTCAAATGGGCGATGGCTGGCGCAGCGCCGATGGCATTGATGTCGTCGCGCGATCGGCCATGGCCGGGGTCGCCGTCAGTACTTTCTCACGGCCGCTGCCGCAACCCCTCGTCGCGAGTTGCGAACCGCAATCGAGGCCGACCACAATTCGGCCGATTAGAGCCCAATCGCGTTGATCATCTGATCCATGGTGCGTGACGGCTCGGCGCAGCCGGCCTCACCGACCACCTTGGCCGGCACACCGGCGACGGTCATATTGTGCGGCACCGACTTCAGCACCACCGACCCCGCAGCAATGCGCGCGCAGTGCCCGACTTCGATGTTGCCGAGAATCTTTGCGCCGGCGCCGATCATGACGCCGCGCCTGATCTTCGGATGGCGATCCTCGTGCTCCTTGCCGGTACCACCGAGCGTTACGCCGTGCAGGATCGAAACGTCGTCGTCGATCACCGCGGTCTCGCCGACCACCAGGCCGGTGGCATGATCGAGGAAGATGCCGCGTCCGATCTTTGCCGCTGGATTGATGTCGGTCTGAAACACCGCCGATGCGCGGCTCTGCAGATAGAGCGCGAAATCCTTGCGGCCCTTGCCGAACAGCCAATGCGCCAGACGATGCGTCTGAATGGCGTGGAAACCCTTGTAGTACAGCAGCGGATCGATGAAGCGCGAGGTCGCCGGATCGCGATCAAACACCGCCACCATATCGGCGCGAAACGCGTTGCCGATATCAGGTTGATCGCGCAGGGCGTCTTCGTACGTCTGGCGGATCAGATCGCCGGACAGCGCCGCATGATCGAGCCGCTCCGCCACACGATGCACCACCGCGTCTTCCAGACGATCGTGATGCAGCACGCTCGCAAAGATGAAGGATGCCAGCTCGGGCTCGCGCCGAACGATGTCTTCGGCTTCGTTCCGCACCCGCTCCCAGATCGGATCGAGCGCCGTCACGTTCGCACTCTGCGGATTGATCTGATGCATCACCATGCCGGCTCTCTCGATCGGGTCGCTCAAAACACTATACCACGTCAGCCGCGGCGCTGTCGCGGCGCCTGACGTGGGCGCCGCGGCACTTTCCAAGACTCGTTAAACCCTTGAAGCCAGCCGATATTCCGAGAGCTCGGCGCCACGGTCGCGCGCCCCTCACCTTTTCAAGGTGGGCGGCATCGGCGACGGAATCAAGGCCGGACAGAGGTGAGGCACCCGCTCACGGTCGCCGCGCCAGGAAATCTACCACCCCTTCCTTATAGACCCGGTCGCCGACGGCACGCATGTGATCGCGCCTCGGGATATCCAGCACCTGCGAGCCCGGAATGATGTCGCCGAGTTCGTGTGCCGAGCCGGCAACGTCATCGTCGGTGCCGACCGCGATCAGCACCGGGACGGCAATCTGCGCGGCATCCTCGCGGCTCATCAATCCGCGCGATCCGCGCATACAGGCGGCAAGCGCTTTGCGATCGGAGCGGGTCTGATCCGCGAAGGCGCGAAAGGTGCGACCAACCGGATCGGTGACATCGTCGAGCACGTCCGCCTCGAGCGCGCGCGCGACGTTTTCACCGGGACGTCCTTCGTTGCTGAGGAGCCCCATGCCGAGACCGCCGAGCACGACCGAGCGGACCCGCTGCTCCTGCCTCCGCGCGAGATTGGCGCCGATCCGCGCGCCCATCGAATAGCCCATGACGTCGGCGCGCGCGATGCCGAGATGATCCATCAGCGCCACCGCGTCGGAGGCCATCGCCTCGAGCGTGTAGTCGTTCGGATCGTACAGCTTGCTGGACTCGCCGTGGCCGCGATTGTCGATCGCGATGACCCTGCGTCCGGCGCGCTTCAATTCCGACAGCCAGGACGGATACACCCAGTTGACGTTCTTGTTCGAAGCGAAACCGTGAATGAGCAAAATGGGCTCGCCCTCGCCTTCGTCGAGGTAAGCGATCTTGACTCCGGCGTGATCAAAGCTCGGCATCAGGTATCCGTCGTTGATGATGGGAATGAGCGTGGAGGGTTACTTCGTCAGGCCCGGAGGGCGGGCGCAGCCGAGCCACACGATCCGTCGCGTCGGCGAACGAGCATGCCCGCGATCCGCGCAATCGTAACGAACAGGATCGAACTTTATCATTCTTGCACCGCTCGCACTATGCCTCGGCTGCGGCAGATGCCGCGCCGATGGGCGGCTGCGGCTGTTTCGTCGCGGCGAGCGCGCGTTTGGCCGCCTTGCGTTTACGGCGATCGAGCCAGCGCTGCGTCAACCGTTCGGTGCCGGACTTCAGCGAGGTGACGAAGCCGATCAACATCAGCAGCGCGCTGAAAATCCACGATGCGAAATTCCAAGCACCGGTCGTGAGCAACAGAGCTCCACGCCCCAACAACTTGATGATCGCCCGGGTCTGACCGCCCTTGGCTTCGGCGAGTTTCGCGGCACGCGCCACATCCTTCGGATTTTCGGCAACCTTGAGCGCATCGAACGCGCCGCGGGTACCCGCCTTGTCGCCGATCTTGCCGACATCCTTGGCGAACCGCATCAGACCGCCGGCTTTCTCAGTGCGGACCGCAGCCTTCACGGCATCCAGCGTTTGCGCGGGGCGAAGCAACGAAGCGTCGGCGACGGCACGTTGCAACGCCGGCGCATCGACGACCTCGCGGGCCGAACGACCCGCCCATTTCGCGAGGCCCTCGCTGATACGTCCGACCTTGCGCGCATCCTTCACCAGTGTCAGCCCGGCCCGCGCTGGCGCCGCCGCACCGACGCTGACGTAGGTCGCGGCGGTCACTGCGATGCCCGCGGCCGCGAGCCCAAGCACCAGATGATCGGCCGCCTCCCCAGTCGCCAGATGTTTGCCCTCGCGGATCACGTCGCGGATATCGCCGAACACGAACAGATCGCCCGTGATCGTGCCGGACAGACCTGCGAGATCGTCGGCCTGGCCGGTGACGAGACCGGTCGCGAACCGTGTCGCCACCTGCGCAGGGGCCCGATCCGCAGCGACCGCATCATCGACGCGCCGTGCCAGTTCGTCAGGCAACGCGACCCGATGCGCGCTGGCCAGTTCGACCAGGCTGCGCGCGAGATCAGCATCACCTGCCGCGAGTGCAGCCTCGATCTGTCGCGGGATCATGCCCTGATCTCGCCGCAAAGCCTCCGCGATCTGCAGATCCGACAAGGTCGCCGGATCATCCTGCGCAGCGATCAGTTTGGCACTGTACTGGGCGTGCGGCCATGCGGCGACCAGCGCCACAGCGCTGATTGCAAGGCAGAACTTCGCCACGCCGAGTTGTAGCCGCATCCGGTCCTCGTGTTTCTCCCTAGGAGATGGTGCGTCATCACTTCGACACAACCGATCAGACGAAAGGAGGGCTTCTCCCACACCACGGGATTGTGTCGAATTTCACCGGGCAATCTCTATCCGGCCGCTCTAGGAATCAGGCAGCGGCGCCGGTATGGTGCGCTGCACTGTTAGTTGCCCTCCGCTGTCAGCAAAGGTGAGCTGAATGTCCGACCACGTGGTTCCCCACTTCCAGAACGATGCCGGCGTTGCGACGATCGAAATCGGTTCGCGGGAATTTATGTGCGTCGGCGCCGCCCCTCCGTTCGATCATCCGCACGTGTTTCTCGACCTCGGTAACGACAACGAGATCATCTGCCCATATTGCTCGACGCTGTATCGCTACGCGGCCGATCTGAAGCCGGGCGAAGCCCGTCCGCCGGAATGCGTGCTGAAGGACAAGGTCGCCTGATCGGACGCTGACCGCAACGTGGCGGTCTCCCGAACCATTATCGTCGCGGGAGCCGGAATTGGCGGCCTGACCGCCGCATTGGCGCTGGCCGCCAAAGGGTTCCGAGTCATCGTACTGGAGCGCACCGAGCGCCTCGACGAAGTCGGCGCCGGTCTGCAGCTCTCTCCCAACGCCTCCCGAATTCTGGTCGAGCTCGGCCTGCAGCCGCGGCTGGATGCTTGCGCGGTGGTGCCCGACGCTGTCACCGCGATCAACGCCCGCTCGGGCCGGGCCATCGTCCGGATGCCGATCGGCGACGTCGCCGTCCGCAATGGCGCGCCCTACTGGGTGGTGCATCGCGCCGACCTGCAGGCCGCGCTGGCCGCCAAGGTCGCCGCCCACCCCTCGATCGACCTCCGGCTCGGCTGCGCGGTCGAAGACGTTGCCCCCCACGCCAACGGCGTCACCGTGTCGGCGGGCGGCGGGCAGGAACCGGGGCTGGCGCTGATCGGTGCCGACGGCATCTGGTCGGCCGTGCGCGGCGTCGCCTTTCCCAAGACCCAGCCGCTGTTCTCGGGCCTGATCGCCTGGCGCGGCACGATTCCGGCCGAGGCGATGCCGGATGGGGAGAGGCTGCGCGGAGTGCAGCTTTGGCTGGGGCCGGAGGCGCATCTGGTGGTGTATCCGATCTCTAGTGGGCGCCGGATCAACCTGGTGGCGGTGGTCAACGGCTCGTGGAACCAGCGCGGCTGGAGCGCGCGCGGCGAGCCGACTGAGATTGTCGCGCGTTTCGCCCATTGGGCGGGGGCAGCCCGGGCCCTGATCGGAACCGTCGAAAACTGGACGCGCTGGGCGCTGTTCGCGATGCCGGACGGCGGGGTGTGGAACCAGGGCCCGATCGCCATGCTGGGCGACGCCTCCCACGGCATGCTGCCATTCGCCGCCCAGGGCGCCGGCATGGCGATCGAGGACGCCGCCGTACTGGCCGCCGGCCTTGCCGCCAGCCATGGCGAGGGCCGCGGCGGCACCGCGGCCGAGGTCGCCGCGACGCTGCAGCGCTACGCGGCGCTGCGCCGGCCCCGGGTCAGGCGGGTGCAGCAGCTCGCCCGGCAGAACGGGGTGATCTATCACCTGCCCGGCGCTGCGGCGCTCGCCCGCGATGTCGCGATGCGGGCGCTCGGCCCGGACCGGCTGCTGGCGCGGCAGAGCTGGATCTACGACTGGCGCCCCTGAGGGCGCTCCCACGAAACGGCCAAGCCCGCCTGCGCGCCCCTCAGCGCGCGCCGCGTCCCGCCCGCTTCTGGGGAGCCGACGCAGCCGGCGGCGGCTCCGGCGTTGGGGTGCAGCGGTTCTCCCGCCAGGTCTGCTCGGCGAGCCGGGATTGCGCCTTCACGTTGATGTAGTCGTTGCGGTAGGCGATCTCGGACACCACCGGCCCGGCCACTCCGGTCTGCGCCTTGCGCATCAGGCCGTCGAGCTTGGCGAGCCGCTCATCGAGCGACTTGCGCTCCGCCTCGAGCTGCTTGCAATCGTACAGCTCGTATTTGGCCGGATCGACGAACGCCTGTGACAGCGCGCTGTCGCCCATCCCGGCGCAACCGGACAGGCCCAGGGCAGCGATCGTAATGGCGGCAGCGGCGCGGGCTGCGGTGAAGGCGGACGAGCGTTGCGATGTCATGGTGACGGGCTGTGTGAACCAGGTTGAGGTTTCGGTCAAATCAGGCTGTGATGACCGCAGTGTGGCCGGCGGTGGCGTCCCGCAACCCTCGTTTGTTTCGACGCGTTGTCTTCACGCGAACCGGTATCCCCTTCGCTCGAAACCGCCAACAGGACGCGACCGATGCAGAAGATCCTCCTCCCCTATGACGGCTCCGCCAATGCCGGCCGCGCGCTGGATTGGGTGATCGCCCTCGCCCACGACAACGTGCCGATCGAGCTGGTGCTGGTGTACGCCCATCCCGAGCCGGCGCTGTATGGCGAGATCGCAGTGTACGTCTCCAAGGAGAAGATGGATGAACTGCAGCGCGAGCACAGCGACGACATCCTGCAGCCGGCGATCGCCAAGCTGAACGCCGCCAACATCCCGTTCGCCTCCGAGGTGCTCACCGGCGACACCGCGCAGCGCATCGTCAAGCGAGCCGAAGAGCTGAACTGCAACGGCATCGTGATGGGCACCCGCGGCCGCAGCGCGATCGGCAATCTGGTGCTCGGCTCGGTGGCCAACAAGGTCGTCCACCTGACCAAACTCCCTGTGACGCTGGTGAAGTAACCGCGCGGTCCGCCGCGCCTGGCTTGCCTTGCCAAACCGGCAGGTTTGGAACAGTGTCGCGCCGCAATATCGACCGGATTTTCCAAGGAGCGAGCGGTGTCGGGATTGAAGCAAATGCTGCGTGCACCTTGGGTGTGGCGGGCGCGGGCACGCGACCGCATCGTCGCGCAGCGCGACGTGCCGACGCTGGCCGTGGTGGCGATCTTCCGCGAAGAGGCGCCGTTCCTCGACGAATGGCTGCGCTTCCATGAGGCCGTCGGCGTCGGCCATTTCTACCTCTACAACAATTTCAGCACCGACCATTTCCGCGACGTGCTGGCGCCGTGGATCGCGCGCGGCCTAGTGACGCTGACCGATTGGCCGGTCGAGGTCGGGCAGCTGCCGGCGTATCGCCACTGCATCAAGCATCACATGCTGGACGCGAAGTGGATGGCGTTCATCGACATCGACGAGTTTCTGTTCTCGCCGGTCGCGGACAAGGTCACCGATGTACTCGGCCGGTTCGACGGCGCGCCCGCGGTCGGCGTGTTCTCGCCGTATTTCGGTTCGGCCGGTCACGAGCAGCGGCCGCCGGTGCCGATCAGCCGCGCCTTCACCAAGCGCTCGCCGCTGTCGAAGATTTCGGCCAAGACCATCGCCAACCCGCGCTGGATCCGCGCCATCCGCAACGTACATCTCTACAAATACTGGCGGGGCGAAACCATCGACACCATGGGCCGGCCGTTCCAGGGCGATCGCCCGGTGCTCGACCTGCTCAGGCTCAATCACTACTGGTCACGCTCGCTGTCGGACCTGCAGACCAAAATCCAGCGCGGCGACGCCTCGACGCCGGTGCCGCGCGACAGCGACTGGCACTTCGCCGCCGAGAAAGACATGAACGCCGAAGACGACGCCTCGATCCTGCCGGTGCTGGATCGGGTGTTCGGTCAGGCGGAGGATGCGGCGAAGGCAGGCTGACGACGACACGCAACGAAGCATCGCGGTGTGTGAGGCAACTGGGCTGTCCGTAAGGCGCCTTTCGGCTGGGGAGCGTCCCACCCTCCAGCGATCGTCTCGGCCACCATCCGTCACCACAGATAGCGCAGCGTTGCCGTGCCGGCGTAGGTCTGAGCATGGGCGGCGAACTCGCCGTCGAATTTGGCACTGATCACGAGGCCTCCGGCGAAACGCAACTCGGCGCCCACCGAGGCGAGGCCGGAATCGCGCGTCGGCGCGGCGCCACTGACGATGAAGCTGGCCCCAGGCAGCACCTGGAAGGTCGCCGGCAGCGACGGATCGCTGATCCAGTCGTGCGCATAAGCGAGCTTCGCGCGCAGTATCAGCGCCGTGCCGGAATCAAGCGCAACACTACGATCGAACCGCGCACCAGTTTCGCCGCGCGTATCGGTGGCGCCGCGGCTGGCGTAGTTGAGGCCGAACAGGCCGCTGGGGCTGGTCTCGCTGTAAGCGGGCGTGTCGAACCATTGCGCGGTAACGGCCGCATAAGGCGTCACCGCGACGAGCGGCGACGCGAAGCGCCAGCCCGCCTCGAGCCGGCCGCCATAACTTTGCGCATCGAAGCTCGCGGTGCTCCGCGTCGCCGCGAACGACATGCGGTCGGTCGACATCCAGTAATTGGCGAAGGCCAGCGAGGCGGCCAAATAGGCCGGACCGGAGCTGGTGCGCGCGTTGACGCCGATCTGGAAGGCATCGCCACGGCCGCTGCCGAGCCCCTGCCCGACATTCCAACTGCTCTGCCCGCCGGCCAGCGCAAAGCCGAACCGCGTGTACGGCGAGAGCTGATAGTCGGCACCCGCCGCGACGCCGCCGCTACGCGAGGTCAGATCGTTACTCCCGATCGCCGCGTCGCCGTCGATCCGGCTGCCGCCGCCATAAGCCGCGCCCCAAAGGCTCCAGCGCGGCTCATAGAGGTGCATCGGCCGCGGCGGCGCCTTGGTGATCGCCGCATAGGCCGAGGCGATGCCGGCCGGCAGCGCCCCTCGCTCGGGCGCATAGCCGAGCGCGCCGGCGTCCTCAGCTTCGGCGCGGCCCTCGACGAACGGATCGGTCATCAGGCCGAGGAACGCCGTGCCCATCTGGAACGCGCTCTGCTGGGCGCCGGTCGCCGCCTCGCCGGAGAGCTGGCTGAGCGCGGTGCCGAGTTGGCTGCCGGTCAGTCCGAACAGGCCGACGAAGGCCGGCGGCAGCGAGCCGCCCGCGTTGAAGTAATTGTTGAGCGAATTGGCGACGCGGCGCTGATTGAGATTGAGCCCGTCGGTGCCGCCGAGTCCGGCCTGCAGGTCGAGCATCACGCTGTTCGGCACCGAGTAGTCGAGCCGCGCCTGGAATCCGGCCGGCAGGCCGCTGGTGGTCAACCCGTCGAACGTGCCGGAGCGGCTCGCCGCCGTCAGGATCGTGTAGGTCTTGGTGAGGTAGCTGCCGGGCGACAGCACCGCCTGCACGGTGCCGGCCAGCGTCGCGGCGCCGCTGACATTGGCCAGGGATGCGGCCGATGGGCTCACCTGGATCTGGTACAGCGCGCCCGACTGGAATGCGAGACTGCCGGCGATACTGAGCGAGGTGCCGGCGACACCGGAGCCCGGCGCCAGCGTGCCGCCGCTCGCAACTGTGACGTTGCCGGCTGTTCCTGTGCCGGCCAATGTTCCACCGCTGCCAACCGACGTCGCCGAATGGACGATCGAGCCATTAACGATGAGCATGCCGGCATTGACCGTCGTGGGACCGCTATAGCTGTTGGTGCCGGTCAGCGTCTGGCGGCCCGTGGCGAGCGTCAGGCCGCCGATGCCGGTCATCACGCCATCGAACGCCGTCGATGCGCTCGACAGCGTCAGCGTCCGATTGCCGAGCGCGACCGTGCCGGCACCGGCCAGCGTCGCGATGGTCGCGCCGGCCGTGATGCCGGAGATGTCGAAGCTAGCCCCTGCACCGACGGTGACGCCGCTCGAAGACGCGATGCTGCCGGCGCCGCTCAGTGCCAGTGTGCCGGCGTTGATCAGCGTAGCGCCCGTGTAGGTGTTGGCGGTGCTCAGGACCAAAGAACCGGCGCCGGCTTTGGTGATGCCGCCGACGCCCGAGAGCCCGCTGGTGAATGTCACGTTGCTGCCGTTGGTGTCGAAGGTGGCGCCGCCGCTGCCGATCGCGGCCAGCCGCGACGAGACGTCGGTCGAGGTACCGGTCGCCCATTGCAGACCGCCGCCGTCGAGCGTGATCCTGCCGGAGCCGAAATTGTTCAAGGCATTGAAGTTGATCAGGCCCCCCGTCACCAGTGTGCCGCCCGCATAGGTGTTGGCGCCGGTCAACGTGAGGATGCCGAGACCGGCCTTGGTCAACTGGCCGTCGTTGATGATGGTGCCGTTCAGCGTCAGGTTGAAGCCGCTAGTGTCGATGACGCCGCCGAGCGCCAGCAGCGAAATCGTCCGCGCCGTGCTGAAAGACCCATCGAGCTTCACCGTGCCGCCGTTGAAGTTGACGTATTGGCCGAAGCCAAGCGCCGTCAGCGCCGCATCGCTGCTGGCCGACACCGCGCCGCCGGCCGCGACGATGACGTTGGGGCCGATCCAGCCGGTGCCGAAGCTCAAATTGCCGGAGATCGGGGTGCTCACAGTGGCGATGACGTTGTTCGTCGCCGCGTCGAGCACCGTTGCACCGGTGCCGCTCGAGACATAGACCCGCGATCCGTCGGCACTCACGGTAATGCCGACCGTGCCATCGGGAAGTGTTACGGTGGTGAGGACCCTGTTGGCGGCCGTGTCGATAACATAAAGCGTGCTCCCTTGGTCCGTCACATAAAGGCGACTGCCGTCGGGAGACAGGGCGGCATTTCCGGCCGGCCCATTGATGGTGGCCACCACGGTCCGGCTCGCTGTGTCGACGACCGAGAGCGAACCGCCATTGCCTTCATTCGAGACATAGATCCGGCTGCCGTCGCGCGACACGACGACTGCTACCGGAGAGATACCCACGGAGACCGATGTGAGCGCCGTTCCGCTCGCCGCGTCAATGACCGTCACCGAGGCGCCTTGGAGGTTCGTCACATAGAGTGTGCCGCCGTCCGCCGATACGGCTATGCCATAGGGCCTCGACGCGGAAATCGAGGAGACGACCTGATTGGTGGCGCTCGAGATCACCGAGACCGAGTTGCTGGAATAGTTCGTCACATAGACGAATTTCCCGTCCGGGCTGATCGCGATCCCGGAGGAGTCGGTGCCGACTCCGATCGTGCCGACGACGGTGTGCGCCGCGACGTCCAGGACCGAGACGCTGCCGCCGTTGTTAACCACATAGGCGTAGCGACCGTCCGGCGAGAACACGGCATTGCGCGGCAGGCTTCCGACCGTGATGACCGAGCCGATGGTGGTGTTGGTCAAGGTCGAGAACTCGACCGCTTGGCCGGGGTTCGAGTTGATGCCGGTGAGCAGACCGTAATTATCGATGTCAGCGTGCACAGGTGTCGCGAGGAGGGCCGACAGCGGCAGTATCGCAACCAACAGAGCCGATTTCGATACGGCTCTGTCGCGGAACTGCCCGCGCAAAAAAAGAGCTGATCGCCTCGGTGCTACAGGCAAACGTCGGATAGGCGCAATTTTCATGGTGTTCATTTCACTCGTGGGCAACAACGCGCGCGGCCCTTCAGCAGACGCTAGCAGCGCGTCAGTAGGCCCGATGTACCCAGCGTCTCAGGCGCCGAATTAGAGCGCGGTGATGCACCGGCGGCACAGATGCTCGCGCAGCGCGAGAACACCCCTCACATTCCCGTCGAACTGAACCTTGGCACGCGGCCGCTTGCGGAGCGATCTGGCGGTGACTACAAACCGCTATCGTGTTGCCGCGAGACGCAGACCCGAGCATGTCCAGCCGCGGGCGACGCCTGCCGAACGCGGACCAAACGTGCATGAGTGAGACTGCTGCCGATCACAGAGTGATCAGACAAACGCTGGCGGACTTGCGTGCCGCCACAACCGCGGTCTGCGACGTCACTCCAATGGGCCCGCCAGAGGATTTTCTGGTCGTTTCGAAGGCCAAGCTGGCCGGCGGCTGGCTGCTGCTCGAATCCGTCGGCCCACCGGTCCGCTACGACCGGACGCCGGCGCATGTCGCGCGCGGCGGGCTCGATCACTATCAGATCACGCTGTGCCTCGATGGGTGGATGCGCTTCGTGGTCGGGCGCCGCGACATTACAATGCACCCGGGCGATATCTGCCTCAACGATATGGCGCAGCCGAACTTTGCCGAACTCGGCGGCAGCGACGACAAGCCGTCGCGGGTGATGACTTTGGTGGTGCCGCGCCGGCTGCTGGCGCCGCGGCTGGCGCATCCGGATTCAGTGAGCGGCATCATGCTGGCTGCCGACGACCGACGAGCCCGCCTGCTCGCCGATCAGTTCGCGGAGTTGTGGCAGCAGCCCGACAGCGACGGCAGCGCCACCGACACCAAGACGGTCGTCGACGTGATGTGCGACGTCATGGCGGAAGCCGTCGGACGCTCCGCCGACGCGCACGGCGCGAACGGACGCGCCGAACGGCGATTGCTGCTGGCGGCCATCAAGCAGCATATCGGCGCACGTCTCGAAAGCGACCGGGTCAGCACGGAGGATATCATCCGCCGTTTCGGCGTTTCGCGCGCCAGCCTGTATCGACTGTTCGGGCCCGATGGCGGTCTGGCGCATTACATCCAGGATCAGCGTCTCAATCGTGCTCTTCGCCTGCTGATCGCGCCGCAAGCCCGCGGCACGCGCCTGATCAATCTCGCCCTGGATCTGCAATTCAGCGGAGATTCGAGCTTTGTGCGCGCCTTCCGCCGCCAGTTCGGCATGACGCCGGGCGAATTCAGACAGCTGTCGGAAGCCTGGCGGCGCGGGCCTGTCAGCGACATCGGACCGGGCGAACTCCTTAATCAACTGGGAGAGCGCTGAACTATCAACTTTGCCACGTCCGAGGCGGCTTCTGCGGCAGCGATGATCGTCGCCAGACCATTGATCGGGCAGAGGGTGTGGTGCGGGCGGCCGGGGTCGAACCGGCACAGCTCTTTCGAGCCGAGGGATTTTAAGTCCCTTGCGTCTACCAATTTCGCCACGCCCGCATCCCGGACCGCGAGGCCGCCGAAAACTGGCGGCTGCGGCGGTGGCTGTCCGGCTCGGCGGCCGTGACATTGCCAAGTTCCGCGCCAGTGCGCCGCATTCATAATCGACCCGGCGGCGCAACGCAAAGCGGGGTTGCAGCGGTGCGGCGGCTTCGCCGTCCGCGCGCTTTGACATCGCCCCGCATTGTCGGCTGGAATACGCACGGCGCCTGCGGCGTCGGGCGCGGCGGTCTCTCTCAAGCCGATGCCGATTCCGCTCTCCCTCTGCCCTGCCCCGCTGTTGCCCGTTCCTTGCATGCAGGCCGCCCGAGACGTCCCATAGAGCCCGCCACAGCCGAGGTGACCCGCGCATGCCGACCATCGACCGTATCGACGCCTTCGCCGACGAAATGACCGCGATCCGCCGCGACCTTCACGCCCATCCCGAGATCGGCTTCGAAGAGGTGCGGACCTCGAGCATCGTCGCCGAGAAGCTCGGCCAATGGGGCATCGAGGTGCATCGCGGCATCGGCGGCACCGGCGTCGTCGGCGTGCTGAAGGGCAAAGGCGAAGGCAGCCGCCGCATCGGCCTGCGCGCCGACATGGACGCACTGCCGATGGACGAAGCCACCAACCTGCCGTGGCGCTCGACCATCCCGGGCCGCTTCCACGGCTGCGGCCACGATGCGCACACCACCATGCTGCTCGGCACCGCGCGCTATCTGGCCGAGACTCGCAATTTCGACGGCACCGTGCACTTCATTTTCCAGCCCGCCGAGGAAGGGCTCGGCGGCGCGCGCGCGATGCTGAAGGACGGCCTGTTCGAGAAATTTCCGTGCGACGAAGTGTACGGCCTGCACAACGCGCCGGACCTCGGCCATGGCGAGATCGCGATCCGGCCCGGCCCGGCGATGGCCGGCGCCGATTTCTTCGACATCACCATCTCGGGCTACGGCGCCCACGGCGCGATGCCGGAGCGCTCCAAGGACCCGGTGGTGATCGCGATGACGCTCGGCCAGGCGCTGCAGACCATCGTCAGCCGCAACGTCGATCCGCTGCAGTCGGCGGTGCTGTCGATCACCCAGATCCATTCCGGCTCGGCCTATAACGTGATCCCCGGCGAAGCCCGGCTCGCGGGCACGGTGCGCGCGTTCTCCGACGAGATCCGCAACCTGATCCGGACCCGGATGCGCGCGGTCGCGGCCGGCATTGCGGCGGCGTTCGAGGTCGACATCAAGGTCGACATCCGCGACATCTTCAGCGTGCTGGTGAACGCGCCCGAGCACAGCGAGCGCGTCGCCGAGGTGGCGCGCAGCATCGTCGGCGACGCCAATGTGAAGACGCGCGAAACGCCGAAGATGGGCAGCGAGGATTTCGCCGATATGCTGCAGGCGGTGCCCGGCGCCTATTTCTGGATCGGCCACGACGGCAACGTGCCGCTGCATAACCCGGGCTTCTTGCTCGACGACAAGATCCTGCCGGTCGGCGCCAGCATGTTCGCCCGGCTGATCGAAACCCGGCTGCCGGTCGGCGGCCACGACGGAGCTACGCATGTCTGACGGCCTCGCCACCACCGCCACCGCGCTGCATGACCTCTCGGCCACCGAACTGCTCGCCGGCTATTACGGCAAGCAGTTCTCGCCGAGCGAGGTGATGGAAGCGGTGATCGCCCAGGCGACGCGCTGGGAGCCGCATATCAATGCGCTGTACGGATTCGATCCCGACACCGCGCGCAAGGCGGCGCAGGCTTCGACCGCGCGCTGGGCCAAGGGCGAGCCGCTCGGCCTGCTCGACGGCGTGCCGGTGACGATCAAGGAGAACGTCGCCACCGAAGGCGTGCCGGTGCCGCTCGGCGTGCCGATCACGCCGCTGACGCCGGCCGCGGCCGATGCGCCGCCGGCCGCGCGGCTGCGCGAAGCCGGTGGCATTCTGTGGAGCAAAACGACGATGCCGGATTTCGGCATGCTGTCGTCGGGACTGTCGAGCTTCCACGGCGTCACCCGCAATCCGTGGGACGTGACGCAGAACACCGGCGGCTCCTCCGCCGGCGCCGGCGCCGCGGGCGCGGCCGGCTACGGGCCGCTGCATCTCGGCACCGATATCGGCGGCTCGGTGCGGCTGCCGGCCGCGTGGTGCGGCATCTTCGCGTTGAAGCCCTCACTCGGCCGCGTGCCGATCGATCCGCCTTATGTCGGCCGCTGCGCCGGGCCGATGACCCGCACCGTCGACGACGCCGCGCTGATGATGAGCGTGCTGTCGCAGCCCGACGGCCGCGACGGCATGAGCCTGCCGCCGCACGATTTCGACTGGAGTGATCTCGACACCACGCTACGCGGCAAGAGGATCGGCCTGCTCACCGATCTCGGCTTCGGCATGGCGCTGGAGGACGAGGTACGCGACGTCGTCACGCGGGCGGCGCGCACCTTCGAGGCGCAGGGCGCGATCGTCGAGCCGGTCGAACTCGGCTTCACCCGCGAGATGATGGACGGGCTCGACAATTTCTGGCGGGCGCGGATGTGGAGCGATCTGGCGCTATTCTCCGACGAGCAGCGCGCCAAGGTGCTGCCCTACATCGTGCGCTGGGCCGAGCCCGGCGCGCGGCTGACCGGCGTCGAGGTGATACGCGGATTCAACCAGACTATGGCGGTGCGCGCGCTCGGCGCCAAGCTGTTTGCCGGCATCGACTATCTGATCTCGCCGGTGGCGCCGGTGGTGAGCTTCGCCGCCGACGTTGCTTCGCCTTGGAATGATCCGGACAAGCCGTTCGATCACATCCTCTATACCGTGCCCTGGAATATGGCGGAGAATCCCGCCGCGTCGATCAACGCCGGCTACAGCACGAAGGGCTTCCCGATCGGCGTTCAGATCGTCGGCAAGCGCTTCGACGATCTCGGCGTGCTGCGCATGGCGAAGGCCTTCGAAGGCTTGCGCGGTGAGCAGAAGCCGTGGCCGGTGGCGCCGCGCTAAAGCGCCTGTCGTCCCAAGCACAATGTCATTGCGCGGGCTCGACCCGCGCATCCATCTCCTTCATAAAGATGGATGCGCGGGTCGAGCCCGCGCATGACGTCGTACAAACAAAAACACGCTGGAGGAAACCAGATGCCGTTCGAGACCATCAGATACGAGGTCGCCGATCAAATCCTCACCATCACGCTAAACCGGCCGGACAAGCTCAACGCCTTCAATCCGACGATGCAGCACGAACTGATCGAGGCGTTCGACAAGGCCGACGCCGACGACAACGTGCGTGCCATCATCGTCACCGGCGAAGGCCGCGCGTTCTGCGCCGGCGCGGATCTCTCGTCCGGCGCCGACACCTTCGATCGCGACGCCCGCCGCGGCCCGGTGCGCCGCAATGCCGACGGCTCGGCGGACTACTCCGACCCGCAGGTGCGCGACGGCGGCGGCCAGGTGACGCTGCGGATCTTCAAGTGCCTGAAGCCGGTGATCGCGGCGGTGAACGGCCCCGCCGTCGGCATCGGCGTCACCATGCAGCTGGCGATGGACATTCGCATCGCGTCGGAAGCGGCGCGGTTCGGTTTCGTGTTCTCGCAGCGGGGCATCGTGCCCGAAGCAGCGTCGAGCTGGTTCCTGCCGCGGATCGTCGGCATCGCCCAGGCGCTGGAGTGGTGCTACACCGGCCGCGTGTTCCCGGCGCAGGAAGCACTCGAAGGTAAGCTCGTCAGCCGCGTGGTGCCGGCCGATCAATTACTCGACACCGCGCGCGCGCTGGCCAAGGAAATCGCCGCCAAGACCGCGCCGGTGTCGGTGGCGCTGATCCGGCAGATGATGTGGCGGATGATGGGCGCGGATGATCCGATGGAAGCCCACAAGATCGACAGCCGCGGCATCTACGAGCGCGGTCGCTCCGACGACGTCAAGGAAGGCGTCTCCTCGTTCCTGGAAAAGCGCCCGGCGCAGTTCAAGAACAAGGTGTCGGCCGACATGCCGCCCTACTTCCCGTGGTGGGACGAGCGCGAGTACAAGTAAGCGCGGGCGCCGAACCGGCGCCCTCCTAATCGTTCAGGATTGCGACGGCGCGCGTCCAGCCTGCGGACGCGCGCTCGATCTTGACCGGGAAGCACGACACCATGAAGCCGGTCGCGGGCAGCAGCTCGAGATTATGCAGCTTCTCGAGGTGGCAATAGCCGATGTGGCGGCCCGCCTTGTGGCCTTCCCAGATCAGGCTGGCGTCCTTGGTCTCCGCGTAGCGCTGCGCCGTGAACACGAACGGCGCATCCCAGCTCCACGCATCGGTGCCGGTCAGGCGGACGCCGCGTTCGAGCAGATACATCGTCGCCTCGTAGCCGACGCCGCAGCCGGAATTGACGTAGTCGGGCCGCCCGAACTTGGCGCCGGCGCTGGTGTTCACCACCACGATCTCGAGCGGCGCCAGCGTGTGCCCGATCCGCTCGAGTTCGTTCTCGACGTCCTTGGCGGTGACGACGTAACCGTCCGGCAGATGCCGGAAGTCGAGCTTGACGCCCGGCTGCAGGCACCAGTCGAGCGGCACTTCGTCGATCGTCAGCGCGCGTTCGCCGCGATTCATCGTCGGATGAAAATGCCAGGGCGCATCGAGATGCGTGCCGTTGTGCGTCGACAGCGACACCTGCTCGACCGCCCAGCCCTGCCCGTCCGGCAAATCCTCCGCCTTCAGGCCCGGGAAGAACTGCAGCATGCGCGGCAGTCCCTGCTGATGATCGATATACTGGATCGTCGGATGATTGCCGGGAGGATCGGCCGGCACGTCGTTCTGCAGCGGCACCGAAATGTCGATCAGCTTTCTCGCCATCGCGTTTCCTCCGGCTTGTTGATGGTCAGGCTTGCTGCCGCTCGACCTTGTTTTTCAGGATACCGATTTTCTCGACTTCGAGTTCGATGACGTCGCCGTGCTCCAGGAACCAGCCGAGCTCCAGACCGCAACCGTTGCCGACGGTGCCCGAGCCGATGAACTCGCCCGGCATCAGCGTTTCGTCGCGGCTGACATGCGCGATGATCTCTTCGAACGAGAACAGCATGCCCTCGGTCACGCCGCGCGAGCGCACCTCGCCGTTGACGCGGGCCTCCATCTTCAGCCGATAGGGATCGCCGATCTCGTCCGGCGTCACGATCCAAGGGCCGATGACATTGCCGCCGTCGAAGCTCTTGCCCTTGGCCGGCCCGAGCCGCCCCTCCATCTCGACCCGTTGCGCATCCCGCGCCGAGAAATCGTTGAAGATCGTGTAGCCGAAGATGTGGTCCTTGGCCTGCGCGGCCGAAATGTTCGCGCCCTTGCGCTTGGTGATGATGCCGAATTCGAGTTCGTAGTCCATCACCGCCGAATAGCGCGGCCATTTCACCACGGTATTGGTGCCGCGCACCGAGAAGCGGTTGGTGATGTAGAAGATCGGCTGCTTGCGATAGACCTCCGGCAATTCGCCGAGCGGCTCGGCATCGATCCGGGCAAGCTCGTCCATGTCGCCCTTGGCGCGCGCTGCGAGTTTTCGCTGGCCGCGCGGCGCCTGCAGGATGTGCAGCGGAAACGACATGCCGTCGCGCATCTGGCGCGGCTCCGGGACCGGCGCGAGAATCTCGGCCGAGGCGACGTCGCGCGACAGGCTGTCGTCCTTGCCGTGCTTGTCGAACAACGACCGCGCCGCATCGAGCGCCGCGTCGCCGGCATCGATCAGACCGAGCATGGATGCGAAAGCGGGATTGCTGGCGCCTACGCGATCGGCGGCCGCGGCGAGATCGAACAAGCGCCGATCGCCGTCATGAACGATGCCGATCCGTTCGCTTCCATCGACCCGAAAGGTTGCAAGCTTCACCAAAGTCACCCTTGTTCTTGTTGTGGTAAAATATACAATCATGAAAAATATCGATAAACAAGCCGACCCGGCTGCCGCGTGCGAAAACGTGATGACGCGGCTTGCCGGCCGGTGCAGAGCTTGACGGATGACCAAACTCGCCGCTGCCCCAGACCCGGAGATCGCCACCAGCGACACGCTCAGCGAGCGCGCGGCCAACCTGCTCGAGCGCGATATCGTCTCGGGCGAGCTGCCGCCGGGATCGAAGCTCGGCATCGTCGAGCTGGCGCGCCGTTACGAGATCGGCGCCACGCCGCTGCGCGAAGGGTTGTCGCGGCTGACGTCGCGCGGGCTGATCGTCGCGATCGGGCAGCGCGGCTTCCGCGTCGCCGAAGTCAGCCGCGACGATCTGCTCGACATCACGCGGATGCGGACGGTGATCGAACGCGAGGCGCTACGGCTCGCGATCGACAACGGCGGCGACGCCTGGGAGGCCGGGATCGTCGCGGCGTTGCACCAGATGCAGCGCTACGTGGAGCGCAACGCCAACGATTTCCGCGAAGGCACGCCGGAGTTCGATCGGCTGCACAAGGCGTTTCACACCAGCCTGCTCGCAGCCTGCGGCTCTCCTCGCCTGCTGGCCGCGCATTCGGACCTGTACGATCAGGCCTATCGCTATCGGCGGGTGATGATGCGCAGCATCGAAAGCGGCCGGTACTTCATCGCCGCGCATCGCGAATTGGCCGACCTCGTGCTCGCACGCGACGCCGAGGCCGCAGAGACCAAGCTCGACCAGCATCTGCGCGCGACGCTGACTACCGTCTATCCGCCGGGCAAGAGCCAGCCGCCATCCCGCTGAGACACAGCGCGACGGCGACCTCTCCTAACCATCCTTCGCCGGCGCGGCCTTCAGCTCCGGGAAGTCCTCCTCGGAGAATGCGAGCCCGCGCAAGCTATCGGCCTGATCGTTGTCGTGCTCGATGCGGCGGAGCTGGACGCGGCGGATCTTGCCGGAGATCGTTTTCGGCAGCTCGCTGACGATCTCCAGCTTGCGGATCCGCTTGAAAGGCGCCAGCCGGCCCTGCATGTGCTTGAAGATCGACAGCGCGGTGTCGCGCGAGCGCACGGCATTTGCGGTGAGCAGCACATAGGCTTTCGGGATCGCCAGCTTGATCGGATCCGGGCTCGGCACCACCGCGGCTTCAGCTACGAGGTCGTGCTCCAGCAGCACACTCTCGAGTTCGAACGGCGAGATCCGGTAGTCCGAGGATTTGAACACGTCGTCGGTGCGGCCGACGAAAGTCAGATAGCCGTCCTCGTCGGCGAAGGCGACGTCGCCGGAGCGATACACCTCGCCGTCGGCGCCCGTGAGCTTGCCGCCCTCGCCCTGATAACCCTGCATCAGCCCGGCGGGGCGCGCTTCACCGAGCGCCAGCGTGATCTCGCCTTCCTTGGCGGGCTGACCGTCGGCATCGGTGATCTTGACCACGTAGCCCGGCAGCGGCCGCCCCATCGAGCCGATCTTCACCTTCTGGCCCGGTGAATTGCCGACCATCGCGGTGGTCTCGGTCTGGCCGTAGCCGTCGCGAATGGTAAGCCCCCACGCAGCTTTGACCTGATCGATCACTTCCGGATTGAGCGGCTCGCCGGCGCCGCAGACCTCTCGCAGGCTGACATGATAGTCCGCCAGCTTCTCCTGGATGAACATCCGCCACACCGTCGGCGGCGCGCACAGCGTGGTGACGCCGCAGCGGCCGATGGTGGCGAGCAGGCTCTTGGCATCGAACCGCGGCTGGTTGACGACGAACACCGTCGCGCCCGCGTTCCACGGCGCGAAGAAGCAGCTCCAGGCATGCTTGGCCCAGCCCGGCGAGGAGATGTTCAGGTGCACGTCACCGGGCTGCAGCCCAAGCCAGAACATCGTCGACAGCGCACCGACCGGGTAGCTACGCTGGCTGTGCCGCACCAGCTTCGGCTTCGCGGTGGTGCCGGAGGTGAAATACAGCAGCATCGGATCGTCGGCCTTCGTCGGGCCGTCCGGCGTGAACGCATCGGGTTGCTGTGCGGTCTCGGCGTAAGCGAGCCAGCCGTCCTGTGCGTCGCCGACGACGATGCGGAGCAGATCGTCGCCGCCGAGGCCGGCAAACTTGGCGACCTGATCCGGCGCCGCCACCACTGCTTTGGCGCGGCCGCGGTCGAGCCGGTCACGCAGCTCTTCCGGCGTCAGCAGCGTGGTCGCCGGGATGGTGACGAGACCGAGTTTGATCGCCGCAAGCATCGTCTCCCACAACGGCACGACGTTGCCGAGCAGCAGCAGCAGATGATCGCCTCGCTTCAGCCCCTTGGCGCGCAGATAGTTGGCGACCTGGTTGGAGCGCTTGGAGAGCTGCGCAAAGGTCGGCTTGACCTCGCTGCCGCTGGCGCCGTCGACGATCCACAGCGCCGCGCGGTCGCGGCTATCGGGACTAGCCGCGAGCTCGGCATCGAACCAGTCGAGCGCCCAGTTGAACGGCGCCGGATCGGGCCAGCGGAAGCCGGCGACGGCCTTGTCGTAGTCGGTGCGGTGTTGGAGCAGAAACGAACGGGCTTGCTGGAACGTGGTCATGAAGCACCTCGCTTACGAGGCGCGACCGCAACCACTTCCTCATCCGTCATGGCCGGACTTGATCCGGCCATCCATCATCCTTGCGAAAACGATGGATGCGCGGGTCGAGCCCGCGCATGACGGCTGGATCGGGGAGCGGTCGTGCCAGACATCAGACTGATTACTTCCGCCCCTGCTCGCGCAGGTAATTGATGATTCCGGAAAAATCCGTGCCGCCGTGGCCGGCTTGTTCGAACGCGGCGTAGATCTCGGCGGCGTGCTGGCCGAGCGGGGTCGAGGCACCGGCGGCCTTGGCGGCTTCCTGCGACAGCTTCAGGTCCTTCAACATCAGCGCCGCAGCGAAACCGGGCTTGTAGCTGTTGTTGGCGGGTGAAGCCGGCACCGGGCCGGGCACCGGGCAATAGCTGGTCAGCGACCAGCACTGTCCCGATGAGGTCGACGCGACATCGAACAGCGCCTGATGCGACAGGCCGAGCTTCTCGGCGAGCGTGAACGCCTCCGACACGCCGATCATCGAGATGCCGAGGATCATGTTGTTGCAGATCTTTGCCGCCTGGCCGGCGCCGGCGCCGCCGCAATGCACGATCTTCTTGCCCATCTGCTCGAGCACCGGCTTCGCCGCCGCGAACGCGGCCTCGCTGCCGCCGGCCATGAAGGTGAGCGTCGCGCCCTTGGCGCCGCCGGTGCCGCCGGAGACCGGCGCATCGACGGAAGCGATGTCGTGCTTGGCGGCGAGCGCGTGCGCCTGCACGGCGCTTTCGACGTCGATGGTCGAGCAATCGATGATCAGCGCGCCCTTGGCGGCGTGCGGCAGGATCTCGTTCCAGACCGCCAGCACGTGCTTGCCGGCCGGCAGCATGGTGACGATGACGCCGGCGCCCTTCACCGCGTCGATCGCGGTCGGCGCGATCGTGACGCCTTCGGCCTTCGCCGCCTCGCACGAGGCCGCCACCAGATCGAAACCGGCGACCTTACGGCCGGCCTTGGCGAGATTGCCCGCCATCGGCCCGCCCATATTGCCGAGACCGATGAATGCGATATCCGTCATGTCCCCTTCCTCCCCTTGACTGTCCCCGGTGCTTCAGCCCGGAAATTTCAGCTCGTCGTCGCCGCGATCTTCAAAGTAGCGCGCCACGATCTCCGGCGTCACCTCTGCGATCGTCGCAGGCCGCCATTTCGGCTGGCGGTCCTTGTCGATCACCGCGGCACGGACGCCCTCGACGAAATCGTCGCTGACGAACACTTGCAGTGCGGCGCGATATTCATGCACCAGACACTCTTCCAGCGACGCCCTGTGCCGCGCGGCGCGCAGCAGCTTCAGCGTCACTTTGAGGCTGGTCGGTGATTTGATCCGCAGCGTCTTCAGCGCGGCTTGCGCGAACTCCGACGCATCGCTCTCCAGCGCGGCGACGATCTGTTCGATCGTATCGTGCCCGAACCAGCGGTCGATGTCGGCCTGATGCAGTTCGGCGGGGCCTTGGGCCGGTTGTTCCGCAAAGCGCGCGATGATGCCGCTGACCTGCTCGGCGGACGCGCCGCTCGGTGCCTCGGTGAGCGCCTGACGCAGCGCCGCCCAGTTCGCGGTCGGCACATAGGCATCGGCGAATTGCGCGTGGATCGCGTCGGCGCCGTTCATGATGTCGCCGGTGAGTCCGAAATACGTGCCGATCTCGCCGGGCGAGCGAGTCAGCAGCCAGGTGCCGCCGACATCGGGGAAAAAGCCGATGCCGACTTCCGGCATTGCGATCTTGGTCTTGTCGGTGACGATGCGGTGGCTGCCGTGGCCGGCGATGCCGACGCCGCCGCCCATCACCAAGCCGTCCATGAACGCCACATAGGGTTTCGGATACTTCGCGATTCGAGCGTTGGTGATGTATTCCTCGCGCCAGAACACCTTGCCGAGATCGCCGCCTTCGCGCGCGCTGTTGTAGAGGCCGACGATGTCCCCGCCGGCGCACAGCCCGCGCTCACCGGCGCCCTCGACCAGGATCAGAGCGACGTCCGGATCGGCAGCGAATGTGTCGAGCGCCCGATCGAGCTCGCGCGCCATCTCCAGCGTCAGCGCGTTGATCGCCTTCGGCCGGTTGAGACGGATCACACCGGCGGCGCCTTCGCGCCGGACGATCAGATCGGGTTCGGTCACGGCACCATTCATCGATTGGCCTCGAGCAGCTTGCGCGACACGATCAGCCGCATGATTTCGTTGGTGCCTTCGAGGATCTGGTGCACGCGCAGATCGCGCACGATCTTCTCGACGCCGTATTCGGCCAGATAGCCGTAGCCGCCGTGCAGTTGCAGCGCCTCGTTGGCGACGCCAAAGCCGGCATCGGTGGCGAAGCGCTTGGCCATTGCGCACAGCTTGGTGGCATCGGCGTCCTTGCGGTCGAGCGCCGCGGCGGCGCGCCACAGCAAGGTGCGTGCGGCCTCCAATTCGGTCGCCATGTCGGCGAGCCGGAATTGCAGCGCCTGGAATTCGTCGAGCCGCTTCCCGAACGCCTTGCGCTCTTTCATGTAGCCGAGCGTCTTATCCAGCGCCGCCTGGGCACCACCGAGCGAGCAGGCGCCGATGTTGAGCCGGCCGCCGTCGAGCCCGGCCATCGCGATCTTGAAACCGATGCCTTCGTCGCCGAGCCGGTTGGCGACCGGCACCCGCGCGTTCTCGAAAATGACGGTGCGGGTCGGCTGCGCGTTCCAGCCCATCTTGCGCTCATTGGCACCGAACGAGAGGCCCGGCGTGTCCTTCTCGACCACCAGCGTCGAGATGCCGCCGGGACCGTCGCTGCCGGTGCGCACCATCACGACATAGAGGTCGTTGGCGCCGGCGCCGGAGATGAACTGCTTTTGGCCGTTGAGGATATAGTGATCGCCGTCGCGCACCGCGCGGGTGCGCAGCGCCGCGGCATCCGAGCCGGAGCCCGGCTCGGTCAGGCAGTAGCTGGCGACCTGCTCCATGCTGCACAGCTTCGGCAGCCAGCGCTGACGCTGCGCATCGGAGCCGTAGCTGTCGATCATCCACGCCGCCATGTTGTGGATCGAGATGAAGGCCGACACCGACGGACAGCCGGTCGCCAGCGCTTCGAAGATCAGCGCCGCGTCGAAGCGAGTCATCGCGCTGCCGCCGACGTCATCGCGAATGTAGATGCCGCCGATGCCCAACGCCGCCGCTTCCCGGATCACATCCAGCGGCAGGTGCTTGTCTTCATCCCATTGCAGCGCGTGCGGCGCGATCTTCTCGGCCGCGAAGTCGCGCGCCATGTCACGAATGGCGCGCTGATCTTCGTTGAGGGAAAACTGATCAATGGCTGTCAAGGCATGTCCATCTTGGCGAGGTCATGAATGGTCAGCGTCGGAATCTGTCGAGCCATCCTGGTCAATCGGGTGTCGGCCGTGACCAGCGGGAAGCCCAGATCGAGCGCCGCTTGCAGATAGATGCAATCATAAACAGGATGGTCGAGTTTGATCGCAAGCGCGAGAACTTTGCCCACATCGGCATCGGCAACGATCTGATCGAAAAATCCGGGAAGCTGACGCATTCGGCTGATCGCGTCGTCCGGCTGCAGCAACCCGAGCCTGCATTTCTTCCAGAGAACGTTAGCCGCCTCGTCGAAGACAAATCGCGGCGCCAGCAGGTCGGCATCGGAATCGAGCAGCGCGTGGGCGCGCTCGCTGTCCTCCTCGGTGACGAGCCACTTCACCGCCATGCTGGCGTCGACGAGATAGGCCAATTCACATCAGCCCTTCGCGTCGTTCCTCGGCGGTCAGCGACGGCTGAACGTCCGGATACTCGGACAGGAAGCGTCGTGACAGCGCCGCCCGCTCTGCTCGCGAGAACGGGCGGTGGCTCTCGAGGAGGTCGCGCAACTCTTCCTCGAGCGAGCGACCGTGAAGCCGCGCCCGCTCCCGGTAGATGGCAATCGTCTCCTCTGCGACATCAGGAATGACTACTTCCGCCATCGTTCCCTCCATCATGCTGACGGCATGACCATCCTCTCCGAAACCTACCTTACTTCATCAGCGGGATCGAAAACTCCGCGCCCTCCTTCACGCCCGACGGCCAGCGCGAGGTGACGGTCTTGGTCTTGGTGTAGAACCGGATCGAGTCCGGGCCGTGCTGGTTGAGGTCGCCGAAACCGGACTTCTTCCAGCCGCCGAAGGTGTAGTAGGCGATCGGCACCGGGATCGGCACGTTGATGCCGACCATGCCGACATTGACCTTGGCGGCGAAGTCGCGGGCGGCGTCACCGTCGCGGGTGAAGATCGCGACGCCGTTGCCGTAGTCGTGGTCGGACGGCAGCGACAGCGCTTCGGCATAATCATGGGCGCGGACGACGCTCAGGACGGGGCCGAAGATCTCTTCCTTGTAGATCCGCATGTCCTTGGTGACGTTGTCGAACAGACAGCCGCCCATGTAGAAGCCGTTCTCGTAGCCCTGCATCTTGAAGCCGCGGCCGTCGACCGCGAGCGTCGCGCCTTCCTTGACGCCGATATCGACGTAGTTCTTGACGCGCTCCAGCGCTTCCTTGGTAACCAGCGGGCCGTAATCGGCGGTCGGATCGGTCGACGGACCGATCTTCAGCGCCTCGACGCGCGGGATCAGCTTGCTCATCAGCGCGTCCGCGGTGGCCTTGCCGACCGGCACCGCGACCGAAATCGCCATGCAGCGCTCACCGGCCGAGCCGTAGCCGGCGCCGATCAGCGCGTCGACGGTCTGGTCGATATCGGCATCCGGCATGATGATGGCGTGGTTCTTGGCACCGCCGAAGCATTGCGCCCGCTTGCCGGTCTGCGCCGCACGCTCATAGATGTACTGCGCGATCGGCGAGGAGCCGACGAAGCCGACCGCCTTGATGTCCGGATCGTCGAGGATGGCGTCGACCGCTTCCTTGTCGCCGTTGACGACGTTGAGGATGCCCGGCGGCAGACCGGCTTCGAGCATCAGCGCCGCCAGCGCCATCGGCACGCCGGGATCGCGCTCGGACGGCTTCAGGATGAAGGCGTTGCCGCAGGCGATCGCCGGGGCGAACTTCCACATCGGGATCATCGCCGGGAAGTTGAACGGGGTGATCCCGGCGACGACGCCGAGCGGCTGGCGCATCGAATAGATGTCGATGCCGGGGCCGGCGCCCTCGGTGTATTCGCCCTTCATCAGATGCGGAATGCCGCAGGCGAATTCGGCGACTTCGAGGCCGCGCTGAATGTCACCCTTGGCGTCGGGGATGGTCTTGCCGTGTTCGCGCGCGAGCAGCTCGGCGAGCTTGTCGTAATCGCGCTGCACCAATTCGAGGAACTTCATCAGCACGCGGGCGCGGCGCTGCGGATTGGTGGCGCCCCATTCCGGCTGCGCGGCCTTGGCGTTTTCAACCGCTGCGCGGAGCTCGGCTTTGGTGGCGAGGGCAACTTTGGCCTTCACCTCGCCGGTCATCGGCTCGAACACGTCGGCGAAACGCCCCGACTTGCCCTCGACCTCTTTGCCGCCGATGAAATGCCCGACCGTGCGCATGGACTTCCTCCTGAAAGGCTGTGTTCTCATCCCCTTGAACAGAATTTTTTCAGGTTTGGGAAGGCCCAGGACGCGCGACACCTGTGCCGAAATGCGCAAGCGGCTGCGCTGCGGCATGCGGCCACCGTCGGCCGCAGCGGAGGCGATTGCAAGCAGGTTTCAGTCTTGCACGGCCGACCGTGCCGCGGCCTTGGCTGCGGTCCTTTTCGGCTTGGCCGTGATCACCCGCGTCGGCTTTTTCGACCCAGAGGCACCGGCCTCGCCCAGCGCGGCTTCGCGGCCGGCGGCGAGGATCTCGTCGGACAATTCGCCGCTGCCGGCGATCCGCGCCAGCACCAGCGTTCCCATCATCGTCGCCAGCGTCGCCATCGCCTGCTTGCGGGCGGTCTTCGGCGGAGCGTCGACATATTGCGCCGCGATCATCGCGATCATCGCGTCGAGCTTGGCGGCGAACGCCTTGCGGGTCTTCGGGCTTTCACGCGCAATCTCTGCACCGAGCGCCGGCACCGCGCAGCCGCGGCCGGGATCATCGCGGTGGCTTGCGCTGAGATAGCCGTCGATCAGCGCAGCCAGCCGCTGCTCCGGCGGCAGTTCCTCCGCCAGCTTGCGCCAGCGCTCGGTCGAGCGGTCCATCGCGTAGCTGAACGCCTCGATCACCAGCGCCTCGCGCGAGGCGAAATGCGCGTAAAACCCGCCGTGGGTGAGGCCCGCATCCTTCATCAGATCGGCGACGCCGATGCCGTGGGCGCCCTTTTCGCGCAGCTTCACCGACGCCCGCCGGACGATGCGGTCGTGGGTTTCCTGCTTGTGTTCCTTCGAATAGCGCATCGGCGGTCCATGCCATGTTCAGGATCATATTATGACACCGAACGCGGGCGTTTGCCTCAAGTTTCGGTTGACCTCAGAATTCGTGCGGATGTGGCGCCGCAGCAGGCGCGGCGCCCAGCATCGCGAAAGTTGCAGTGGCGTGCACCGCCAGCTTGCCGGCGCCGTCATAGACGAAGCCCTCGGTGTAGCTCGACTGCCGGCCGAGTTTCACCACGCGCCCCTCGGCTACGATCGTGCCGGAGCGCACCGACAGCGGCCGCAGATAGCTGAGCTTCAGATCCATCGTCACCGAGCCCTGCCCGGCCTGCTGCTGCGTCGAGATCGCGCAGCCCATTGCGGTGTCGAGCAGCGCGGCTGCGATCGCGCCGTGGAGCAGGCCCGCGGTGTTCTCCAGGCTCTGGTCGGGATCGAGCTGCATCACGATCCGGCCGCGATGCACTTCGGCCATCTTGAAGCCGATCAGCCGCGCGAGCGGCGGCGGCGGCAGCCGGCCGTCACGGATCGCCTGCATTACTTCCAGGCCGGACATCGCCATCGCGGCGCGGGCGACCGGCCCCGGTTCCTGCCAATCGACGGTGCGGCTGCGGCGCTGCGCGGGCGCGAACAAGCCTGCGAGATCGGGCGGCGCAGCGGCATCGAGCATCGTCATCGGCGGGCTCCTGTTTTTATATGATGCTACTCATATTATAAATTCCAGGTCGCGACAAGCGCGCCGGCTGGATGCTTGACAGCCCCCCAGCATTACCGGGCATGATGCCGCGCCTGCCCCGCCCTCGCTGACGAGATCCACCATGCAGATGCTCAACACCCATTGCGGCGTCGACCGCGATTCCCGCGGCGTCGCGCGCCTCACCATCTGCAACGCTGGCAAACTCAACATCCTGAACACCGCGGTGATCACCGATGTGCGCGATGGGCTGCAGCAACTCGCAGCAGATCAGAGCCTGCGCGTGCTCATCATCGCGGGACAGAGCGAACGCAGCATGATCGGCGGCGCCGATATCAACGAGATGGCGACGCTCGATCAGAGTTCCGCCGAGCGCTTCATCACCGGGCTTGCGGAGCTGTGCGAGGCGGTGCGCGCCGTGCCCTATCCGGTGATCGCGCGAATTCCCGGCTGGTGCCTCGGCGGCGGCCTGGAATTCGCCGCCGCCTGCGATTTCCGTGTCGCCACGCACGACGCCAAATTCGGCATGCCCGAGGTGCGGGTCGGGATTCCGTCGGTGATCCACGCCGCCCTGCTGCCGCGGCTGATCGGCTGGTCGCGGGCGCGCTTCCTGGTGATGGCCGCCGAAAACATCGACGCCGACACCGCGCTTGCCTGGGGCCTGATCGACAAGATCGCGCCGCCGGGCGAGCTCGATGCGGCGGTCGAGCATCTGGTCGACTCCCTGCTCGCCGGCGCGCCGCAGGCAATGCGGGCGCAGAAGGCGCTGATGGCGGCGTGGGAAGACATGCCGCTACCGCAGGCGGTTGCGCATTCGGTCAAAGTGTTCGGCCAGTCGTATCTGACCGGCGAGCCGCAGGCCCTGATGGCGGATTTCATCAACCGCAAACGCTGACCGCCGTTCACGCGATCTTGGGCGATCTTCGAGTTGCGTCGCCGCCGGTAATTTATATGATGGACATCATTTTCAATAGCCGGTCCGCATCCTGCGCCGGCGCGCTCGCCGACAGGACCGCCGCATGATCTCCGACGCCCTCGCCGCCGCGCTGGCCCGACGCAACATCCATTACGGGTGGGTGATGGTCGGCGTCACCTTCCTCACCGCGCTGGTCAATGCCGGCGCGGTCGGCGCCCCCGGCGTCTTCATCGTGCCGCTGCAGCAGGAATTCGGCTGGAGCACCGCGGATATTTCGTCCGCACTGTCGATCCGCTTCGTGCTGTTCGGGCTGATGGCGCCGTTCGCCGCTGCGCTGATGAACCGGTTCGGTCTGCGGCAGGTGACGCTGACTGCGCTTGTGGTGGTCTCGATCGGACTGATCGCGTCGCTGGCAATGACATCGCTGTGGCAGCTGATGCTGCTGTGGGGCGTCGTGGTTGGCGTCGGCACCGGCCTCACCGCGCTGGTGCTCGGCGCCACGGTGGCGACGCGCTGGTTCGTCGCCCGCCGCGGCTTGGTGATCGGCATGATGACCGCGAGCGTCGCCACCGGCCAGCTCGTGTTCCTGCCAATCCTCGCCTCGCTCACCGAGCGCTACGGCTGGCGGATCGCGATGGCTTACGTCTGCGCGCTGATCGGCGTCGCCGCAATCGCGGTGCTGATCGCGATGCGCAACCGGCCGAGCGACGTCGGGCTGCGGCCCTATGGCGACACCAGCACCGAGCCGGTGCCGCTGTCGGCCCAGGCTGTGCCGGGCTCGATCGCAGCGGCCGCACTCGGCGCGCTCCGCGACGCGGCCAAGACGCGGGTGTTCTGGGTGCTGTTCGGCACCTTCTTCATCTGCGGCGCGTCGACCAACGGCCTGGTGCAGGTTCACCTGATCCCGCTCTGCGCCGACTTCAACATCCCGCAGGTGCAGGCCGCGGGCCTGCTCGCAGCGATGGGCGTGTTCGATTTCATCGGCACCATCCTGTCGGGCTGGCTGGCCGACCGCTACGACAATCGCTGGCTGCTGTTCTGGTACTACGGCCTGCGCGGCCTCAGCCTGCTGGCGCTGCCGTTCACCGACTTTTCGTTCTACGGCCTGTCGCTGTTCGCGGTGTTCTACGGACTCGACTGGGTCGCCACCGTGCCGCCGACAGTGCGGCTGACGGCGCAGAAGTTCGGCCCCGAGCGCGCCAATCTGGTGTTCGGCTGGATCTTCGCCGGCCATCAGCTCGGCGCCGCCACCGCCGCGTTCGGCGCCGGCCTGTCGCGCGACCTGCTGGCGAGCTACCTGCCGGCCTTCTTCATCGCCGGCGCCCTGTGCGTGATCGCCGCCGCCGCGGCGCTGACGATCAGCAAGGCTGCCAAGCCGGCGGCGGCCTGAGGACGCAGCCCGCTTCATCTCTCCGCGCTGCGGGGAGAGGTTCGAAGACTACGGCCGCATCCGCATCCCGGTCGCGACACCGGGCTTGCGCAGCGGTTCGGCCAGGCGGGCGAATTCGCACAGCAGAGAACGCGTCTTGCGCGGATCGATGATCTCCTCGACCCAGAACTTCTCGGCCGAGCGGAACGGCGAGCGCAGCTTGTTCAGCCGCTCCTCGATCTCGCGCATCTTGGCGTCGCGATCCTCCGCCGCGTCGAGGTCGGCGCGGTAGGCCGCTTCGATGCCGCCTTCGAGCGGCAGCGAGCCCCAATACGCCGACGGCCACGCGTAGCGCATCGAGAACCGGTTCGCCGGCTGATGCACCACGCCGGCAACACCGAAGGCGTTGCGGACGATGATCGTGCACCACGGCACGGTCGACTGGTTGACCGCCGTCATCGCGCGGACGCCATGGCGGATCGTCGCCGACTTCTCCGCCTCCAGTCCGATCATGAAGCCGGGGCAGTCCATCAGATACACCACCGGCAGATGGAAGGTCTCGGCGAGGTCGACGAAGCGAATGACCTTCTGGCAGGTGTCGGAGGTCCACGACCCGCCGTAGTGATAGGGATCGCCGGCCAGCAGCGCCACCGCCCGCCCGTCGAGCCGCGCGAGACCGGTGATGATCGAACGACCGAACGCCGAGCCGATTTCGAAGAATGACCCCTGATCGACCACCGACTCGATGATCGGCCGCATCTTGTAAACTTGGCGGCGATTGCGCGGCACCGCCTTCAGCAGCTTCTCGTCGGAACGCTCCGGATCGTCGTCGCACGCAAGCGTCGGCGGCAGTTCGTGCACCGACGACGGCAAGTAAGACAGGAAGCGCCGCGCACAGGCGAACGCTTCTTCCTCGGTGTCGACCGCATGATCGATCGCGCCGGCGCGGGTCTGAATGTCGGCGCCGCCGAGCTCTTGTTTGGTGAGATCCTGGCCTAGCCGCGCCACCACCGGCGGTCCGGCGACGAACATCGCCGAATTGCGGGTCATGATCGAATAGTGGCTGGCGGCGAGCCGCGCCGCACCGAGACCCGCGACCGAGCCGAGCCCGAGACCGACCACCGGCACCTGCGCAAGGTTCGCCGTCGTGTACCAGTACCAGCGGGTGCCATCGACGCCGCCGGGCAGATTGGCGGCGCCTTTGCTCTCGATCGTCCTCACCGACCCGCCGCCGCCCGATCCTTCGATCACGCGGATGATCGGCAGCCGATAGTCGTGCGCCATCTCCTCCGCCATCTGCGGCTTGGCGTGGATCGACGCATCGGCCGAGCCGCCGCGGACGGTGAAATCGTCACCGACCACCACCACGGTGCGGCCATCGATCTTCGCCCGGCCGAACACGCAGTTCGCCGGGGTCAGATTGATCAGTTCGCCATTGGCGTCATATTCGCCGAGACCGGCGACGGCGCCGATCTCGTGGAAACTGCCGGCGTCGCTCAGCCGATCGATGCGCTCACGGACCGTGAGCCGGCCCTGGTCATGCTGGCGCTTGACCTTGTCGATGCCGCCCATCTGCTGCGCGAAGTTCTCGCGCCGGGCCAGCTCGTCGAGCTCCGGCTTCCAACTCATTCATTCCCTCCGGCCTGATCGTCTTCTTGTTATTGTTTCCGGCCGGACGCACCGCGACCAGGCCGCCATCCGCATTCTGCACCAGCGGTTCGATCGTCCCGGCGAGCTTGAGCAGCATCGGCGCGACTTCATCATGCAGCCGCTGCTCGTCGTACATCGCGGCCAGCACGCCGATCGTCACCATCACATAGGTCTGGTACTGCGGCGACCAGATCGGCACGGCGATGCCGTTGATGTGCGGGCTGAACAGACCGCACGACACCACGTAGCCGCGCTCGCGCAGCATCGCGCGATCGGCCTCGATCCGCTCGCTCAGCAGCGCCGCATCGGCCGGCGCTTCGCGCTGGATCTCCGCCACCAGCGCGGCCGCGACGTTGTCGTCGAGCGAGGCCGCGTAGGCGTGACCGGCCGCGGTGCGGCTGATCGAGATGCGGCTGCCGGTGGTCGAATGCAGGCCGAGCGCGTGCGCCGCGCGGGCAAATTCGAGATAGACCAGATGGAAGCGGTCCGGGATCAGGAAACCGATGGTGCCGGGAATCTGGTCGGCGACCTCCTGCAGGCGCGAGCGGATCAGATTGCGCAGCTGAAGGCCGCGGGTCATCGACGTGCTCATCGCGACCGCTGAGGGGCCGATGCGATACTTCTGGTCGCGCGGCAGATACACCAATTGGCCCATACGGGTCAGGGTGTGGGTGAGGCGCGACACCGTCGAGCGCGGCAAGCCGCAGCGGTTGGAGATTTCGAGATTACCGAGCCGGACGTCGTGGCCTTCGAAGCAGCGCAGCACGTCGAACGCGCGCGACACCACCTGAATCACATCGCCATCACCGGCCACATCCCCCTGCCTGCAGAGTCGTTCTGAGCGTCGTCCCATGTCTTTTTATCCTGCGTGGTTATGATGCCCGATGCACCGGGAGTGCCCAACTTCCCGACCCGGCACATCTTACGTTCTTGGTTTCTTGTTACGTCTTCTAGTTTCGCTAGGCGGAATATAATTCCGCTTGAAGACAAAGCTACATCAGGCAAATTGCGCCGACAACATCGCTTGACGCCGCGCAAGGCCCCACGCGCAACCACTCAGCGCAAGATTTTTGCCTTCAGCCGCAGCAGCGGAACCCGGCGCCGCCAACAACAAACAACGGAGGAACACCGATGGCCGAGATCAAGATCGTCACCGAAGTCGCGGGCCGTGTCTGCGCGCTGCCGCTGTCGATCGGCGACGGCGTCGGTGAAGGCGACGACATCGTCTTTGTTGAAGCGATGAAAATGGAGATCCCCGTCGCCTCCCCGGCTGACGGAACCTTGAAGTCGCTGCACGTCGCACTCGACGATGTCGTTGCCGAAGGCCAACTCGTCGCGGTGATCGAAAGCTAGCTGCCGCGCACAAACGTCACGCAACGTACCAACATCGTCGCTCGCCGGGACGTAATGTCGCATCATCCGGCGGCGATGTCGTGTGCAGACGACGCCGACACTGCGTTGCCATCACCCAACTGCAGTGACATGCTCGCCCGATAACAAAGCAATCCGCAAAGCGGATGCGTTCGGGAGAGAAACATGACGGGACGTTTCGGTCCGCTCGCGGCGCTCGCCGTGGGCTGCGCGCTGATCACTACAACCGCTGCGCGTGCCGACGACATCAAGCTACCAACCACGATGGCATTCACTGCGTACGACACCGGCACCGCCGGTTTCAACATCGCGGTCGCGGTCGGCAAGATGATGAAGGACAAGCACGGCACCGACGTTCGCGTGCTGCCTGCCGGCAACGACGTCGCCCGCCTCGCCCCGCTCCGCAACGGCCGCGCCCAACTCGCCTGGATGGGATCTGGCACTTACTTCGCGCAGGAGGGCGTGTTCGAGTTCGGCGCCAAGGAATGGGGCCCGCAGCCGCTGCAGATCACGCTCAGCGTCGTCGACTGCAACGGCTCCTCGCTCGGCGTCGCCGCCGACATCGGCGTCAAGGAGGTCAAGGATCTGCGCGGCAAGCGCGTCGGCTTCGTGGTCGGCTCGCCGGCGCTCAACCAGAATGCGCTCGGCATCATGGCCTATGGCGGCCTGACCAAGGACGACGTCAAGATCGTCGAGTTCGCCAGCTACGGCGCGATGTGGAAGGGGCTGGTCAACAACGATGTCGACGCCGCATTTGGCACCACCATCACCGGTCCGGCACGAGAGGCCGAGAACTCGCCGCGCGGCCTGATCTGGCCGCCGATGCCGCATGCCGACAAGGCAGCGTGGGAACGCGTCAAGAAGGTCGCGCCGTTCTTCAATCCGGCGATGTCGAGCTGCGGCGCCGCGCACCAGCCCGGCAAGCCGATCGAGCTGTCGAACTACCCCTACCCGATCGCCACCGTGTACGCGACGCAGTCCGCCGATCAGGTGTACTCGATCACCAAGGCGATGATCGTCGATTACGACGCCTACAAGGACAACGCGCCCGGCGCCACCGGCCTCGCGGTGAAAACCCAGACCATGAAATGGGTGGTGCCGTTCCATCCCGGCGCCGTCAAGGCGCTGAAAGAAGCCGGCCAGTGGACCGCCGAGGATCAGACTCACAATGACGGGCTGATCAAGCGGCAGGAGGTGCTGGCCGCGGCGTGGAAGCAGTACGCAGCCGCGGCGCCGTCCGGTGATCAGGAATTCCGCGATGGCTGGATGACGGCGCGCGCCGCAGCGCTGAAGCGGGCGAACTTGCCGAACGGGTTCGAGCAGTAACGCATCGTCACGTCGGGGGACATTACCATGCGCGCTGCTGAATCCGCCGCCCGCCCGACCAAACGGATTGTGCTCGACGATCCGCATTCGGTCGACAACATGCAGGAAGCCGAGGTCACGCGGGTGCGAAGCCTGCAGGGCTTCTGGCGCTGGGCACTGGTGGCCGCCGCTGCGGCCACCATTCTGCTGTGCATCAACCAGCAATTCTCGCTGCGATTCTTCATCGGCTACACCCAGCTCAACACGGAGTACTTCTACCTCCTGATCGCGCTGATGCTGCCGTTCACCTTCCTGATCTTCCCGGGCACATCGACGGCGCGGCTGGATCGTATCCCACTGTACGACGTCGCACTATTCGTGCTGACGATCGGCGCGGCGCTGGTGCTGATGAGCACCATCCGCAAGGCGGCGGAGGCCGGATGGGAATTCGGCGGAGCGCCGACCCACGTCTTCATCGCCGGCCTGGTGATGTGGGCGCTGCTGATGGAGGCGCTGCGCCGCACCGGCGGCTGGAGCCTGCTGCTCTGCATCTTCCCGTTCACCGTGTATCCGCTGTTCGCCGGCGCGCGCTGGCTCGGCCCGCTCGGCGGCTCGCAATCGACGCTGGAACAGGCGACCGCCTATCACGTGCTGTCCGGCGAGAGCCTGCTCGGGATTCCGATCCAGGCCTTCGCCGACACCGTGATCGGCTTTCTGGTGTTCGGCACCGCGCTGATGCTGACCGGCGCCGGAAAGTTCTTCATCAACCTGTCGTTCTCGATCTGCGGCACGTTCCGCGGCGGCGCCGCCAAGGTCTGCATCTTCGCTTCGGCCTTGCTCGGCATGATGTCCGGCTCAATCATCTCCAACGTGCTGACGGCCGGGACCATGACCATCCCGGTGATGAAGAAGAGCGGCTTCCGCGCCTCCTACGCGGCAGCGATCGAGGCCTGCGCCTCGACCGGGGCGGTGCTGGCGCCGCCGGTGATGGGCGCCACCGCCTTCGTCATCGCGCAGTTCCTCAACGTCTCCTACGCCGAGGTGGCACTGGCGGCGATCGTGCCGGCGGCGCTGTATTACATCGGCCTGTTCATGCAGGTCGACGCTTACGCGGCGCGGCACGGGCTGGAAGGCATTCCGCGCTCGGAACTGCCGAGCCTGTGGCAGACGCTGAAGGAAGGCTGGTACTACGCCTTCGTCATCGCGCTGCTCGTGGTCATGCTGCTGTACTTCAAGCGCGAGAGCCACGCGCCGTTCTACGCCACCGCGCTGCTGCTGGTGCTCAACCAGATCTTCTCCAAGGAGACCCGCTGGACCCTCGGCAGCATCGTCCGCTTCCTGGAAGTCAACGGCCGCACCTTCGTCGAACTGATCGGCATCCTGGCCGGCTGCGGCCTGCTGATCGGCGCATTCTCGATGACGGGCGTGATCTCCAGCCTCGCAGCCGATCTGTTGCGGCTGGCCGGTGACAATGCCTTCCTGCTGCTGGCGATGTGCGCGATCACCAGCCTGATCCTCGGCCTCGGCCTCACCACCACCGCCTGTTACATCTTCCTGGCGATCCTGGTGGCGCCGGCGCTGGAGAAGCTCGGGCTGAACCGGATGGCGGTGCACATGTTCATCTTCTATTGGGGCATGCTGTCGTCGATCACGCCACCGGTCGCGATCGCTTCCTTCGCCGCGGCCGGCATCGCCGGATCTCCGGCAATGAAGACCGGGTGGGAGTCGATGTGGGTGGGCAGCATCATCTACTTCATCCCGTTCTTCTTCGTGATGAACCCGGCGCTGGTGCTGCAGGGCCCGGACCCGTATCTCGCAGCGCTTGGCCTGCTGACGCTGGCGGCGGCGGGCACGCTGTGCATCTGCGGCGGCATCCAGGGCTATCAGGTCGGCATCGGCAATCTGCGCCGCGCCGGCGCGCTGGAATGGCCGCTGCGCGTCGCGCTGGTGATCGGCGGCTTCGTGCTGGCGACGCCGGGCGGCGGCATCAATCCGCTGTCGCAGGTGCAAGTCACCTCGCTTGGGCTGTGCCTGCTGGTCCCAACCCTGGCGATCGCGTTGCTTCTGGTCCGCCGGGGCGACGGCGGCCAGCGTTTGGCGCGTCCCGTCGTGTAACACTCCCCGCTGCGGCGCCGGTATCAGCACCGGCGCCGCAGCGGCATCTCGGTTGATTTCCCTAGACACACCACCCGCATTGGTTGAGCATCCTGGCGTTTCAAACCAAGGAGCTTTGCAATGCAACGTGTATTGGAAGTCACTTCGGTTGAGCTCAGCCTGGTCAAGACCAAGCCTCCGCAAATTCACATCGTCACGCACGGCACAGTGCCGACCTCTGGATGGAAGCAGCCGCGGCTGTCACCGTGGTTCTACATCCGGCCACCGGACGACGGCATTCAGGACTTCGATTTCGTCGCCGATGCACCAACCGGGGTCGTGCTGCCGGTGATCACGCCGATCGTCGGCGAGGCGACGATCCCGCGCGATCCCGCCGATTATTGGGGCCCGGGCAAGGCGCTCCGCGGCGTCCGCATCCACGCCCGCAGCAGCACCCGGGAAGCGACCTTCGGCGACGCCGAAGAACTCGCACAGGCGATCTCACTGTTTCGCGGCGACGATGATCCGATCCCGTGGCTGATCTTCACCGCGACATCATCGGAATGCGACCTGACCGGCAAACTGCTCCGCGTCTATCACACCGGCGACGTGCTGACTCGCGACTACCGGACCGACCGCGGCAATGTCGAGCTCGATCCCACCACCCAGCGCGTCGTCCGGGTGTGGTGCGGCTGACGATCCGCGACGTCCGAGCGCGGCGGGCGCTGAATGGCCCGCCGCTTTCTGATGATCAGCCCGGCAGCTTCTCGAACATCGGCACCAATTGGCCGGTGAAGGTGGTGAACCCGGCGCGGACGCGATCGCCGATCACCAGATCATTGGCGCCATGCGCCATCATTCGGAATCCTTCGGTGCAATCGACCAGCACAATCTTGAACGGCACATGCGCACGCGCCTCGGCGGTGGCGGCGCGATGCACCAGGGTCTCGGCGCAGACCACGCCCTCACCGCTCGCGACCGTTGTGGTCAGGTCCTCGCTGCCGCAGGCCGCGCAGAACTCCCGGCGGAAATACTGCACCGCGCCGCAGCCGCCGCAGCGCTGATACGAGATCGCCCGCTCTCCGCAGGTCCAATCGGTGACCGCTGTTTCGCTCATCGCACCCGCTCCAGGATCATGCTGACATGCGACGACAGCACGCCGCCATCGCCGTGCAGCAGCGCCAGCGACGCATCACGCACCTGACGGTCGCCGGCCCGGCCGGTCATCTGCAGATGCGTCTCGACCAGATGCGCCATCGCGCCGCCGACGCCGCAATGGCCGTAGGATAATAGGCCGCCGTGGGTGTTCAGCGGCAGCGCGCCGGTTCGCGAGAAGTAGCCGTCCCGCGCCCGCGCCGCCGCCTCGCCTCGGCCTGCAAGCCCGAGGTCTTCGAGCAGCATCAGCAGCGTGATGGTGAAGCTGTCGTACACGGCAGCATACTTCACGTCGGCAATTCCGACGCCGCTTGCCGCCCAGGCTCGCGCGATCGACAGCTCCGCTCCGGACGGCCCATCCGCCGGCATCGCGGTGACGTGCTGATGGGTGTGGGCCTGACCGCAGCCTCGCACCTTGATACGATGTTCGGTGGTCGGTTCGCGGCTGATCACCAGCGCGGCGCCGCCATCGGACACCGGGCAGCAATCGAGCAGCTTCAGAGGCGAGGCGATCGGCTTCGACGCCATCACCTCGGCGACGCTGATCGGCTCGTGAAACTGCGCGCCGGGATGGGTGATCGCGTGGCTGCGCATCAGCACCGCGAACTCGGCGAGGTCTTCCTCGGTGACGCCGTGGTCGTGCATGTAGCGCGATGCGACCAGGCCGTAATAGGCCGGGATGGTCGGCCCCAGCGGAACCTCGTAGATCGGGTGACCAACCTGCGCCAGCGCTTGCACCGAGGCGTCGCGGCTCTGCCCGGTCAGCCGGTTCTCGCCGCCCACCACCAGGATGTTCTTGGCCGCCCCACTCTCGACCAGCTGATGCGCCAGCATCGCCATCGCCATGCCGGTGGCGCCGCCGACCTGCACCGCGTGGCAATAGCTCGGCCGGATGCCGAAATGCTCGGCGAACACCGTCGCCAGCATGATGTGCGGCATCGTGGTCGAATAGCCGCACAGCAGCCCATCGATGTCGCCGCGCTTCAGCCCCGCATCCGCAATCGCCGCCTCTGCCGCCTCCCGCATCAGGCTGAGCGTGGTCGAACCATCGATCTTGCCGAACCGGGTGAGGCCGACGCCAGTGATGTAGCTCATGGTCGCCGCCTGCCTGTTACAAACCCCATCGCGTTCGTCATTCCGGGGCGCGCCTCTTGGCGCGAGCCCGGAATCCATACTCGCCGACGGTGGTTATGGATTCCGGGCTCGCCGCTTCGCGGCGCCCCGGAATGACGAACGAGAGACTTTCGGAAAATTCGCACCGAACGCGTTACTTTCTTCAGCTCGCTTCCGGCAACCTGACGGCCCCACATTCCGCCAGCGCCGCGATCTCACCGTCGCCATAACCCGCCTCGCGCAGCACCTCGGCACCGTGCTCGCCGAGCCGCGGCGCAAAGCGCTGGCGCTCGACCTTGGTGTCCGACCAGGTCGCCGAGACCTTCATGTCGCGGATCGTGCCTTCGGTCGGATGCTGGACGACGGGGAAGAAATCCGTCGCGACCAGATGCGGGTCATGCAGGATGCTTTCGAGATCGTGCATCCGCATCGCCGGCACGTCGGCTTCGTCGAGCAGCGTCACCCACTCCTCCGTGGTCCTCGTCAGGAAGATCCGCGCCAGCTCGGCATAGACCACGTCGATGTTCACCGCGCGCCGGGCGAAGCTGGTGTAGCGGTCGTCGGCGAGCAGATCGTCGCGGCCAACCGCGGTGAGGAAGCTGATCCACTGCTTGTCGTTATAGACCATCGCGCAGATGTAGCCGTCCGCAGTCTGATACGGCCGGCGGTCCGGCGACAGATGCCGCGCGTAACCACCGCGATCGAGCGGCGGCTCATAGGTGAGGCCGCCCATGTGATCGCCCATCACGAAGCTCGCCATGGTTTCGAACATCGGGATGTCGAGCCGCTGGCCCTTGCCGGTGCGATCCCGATGCACCAGCGAGGCGCAGATCGCGCCGACCGCGGTGAGCCCGACGATACGATCGACCAGTGCATTCGGCACGTAGCGCGGCGTGCCGTCACCGACCCGCGCATTCAGCGCCGGCAAAGCGGTGGCGCCCTGGATCAGATCGTCGTAAGCGGGCTTGGCCGCATACGGCCCATCCTGGCCGAAGCCGAACACGCCGGCATAGATCAGGCGCGGATTGAGCGGCACGACATCGTCATAGCCAAGCCGCAGCCGCGCCATCGCCTGCGGGCGAACATTATAGACCAGCACGTCGGCGCGCGCGATCAGCCGCAGCGCGGCGGCGCGGCCGGCGTCGTGCTTGAGGTCGAGGCAGATGCTGCGCTTGTTGCGGTTGGCGTTGAGAAACACCGGCCCCATGCCGAGATGCCGCGCCGGGCCGATCTGCCTCGTGACGTCGCCGTCCGGAGATTCGATCTTGATGACGTCCGCGCCGTAGTCGCCGAGCATCTGGGTGGCGTAAGGGCCCATCAGCACCGACGTCATGTCGACGATTGTCGTGCCCGCCAGTGGCCCCATCGCGGCGCTTCGCATCCCTGGTTCGCGGCACTCATGATCGGCACCGTCATGGCGATGTAACGGGACCGGCTCGCCGAGATCAAGCCAGCGTCCGGCATAGCGCCATGCGGGGCAAACTCCGCGGTGCGGAAGGTTTTGACGGCCCTCATTGACCGACAGGCCGGCCAGCCGTTGACTTCGCGCACTTTGGGGCGGAGACGAGCGGCAATGACCACCCATCATGAGACCTACACCGCGCCGCCGTTCGGCCCGGCGCTGATGTTGAACGCCTTCGCGCCATCGCGCGGCTGGAATCCGAAAGACGGCTTCCCGGATTTCAGCTTCATCTGGCGCGGCTATCAGATCGGTCCTGCTGCGCTGGCGACCTTGCAGCGCGCTGCGGGCCGCGACGATGCGGCGACGGCAGACCGCCTGATACTGCTGGCGCCGCATGTCACCGGTTTCCGGCTGACGATGGCGCTGCTGATGTGTCGGGACTGGCCGCTGCCGATCTGGCGCGCGCTGCAGCTCCGCAACCGGCTGATCCGCAGCGGCGATATCAAGCTCGACGCTGCGTCCGACCTGATCGTGCGGGCGATAGGGTGGCGGGTGCACGACAAGGGCATCGAGCTCGACGTTCTGGCGCAACTGATCCAGGGCGGAGATTGCCCGTGGCAGAGCATCACCACGTTCTACTATCGCGGCCGCTTCGACGGGCCGGCGAGCCACGGCGCCGATGATGGCGCGCCGATGGCCTCGCCCCCGATCGATCCGTCGCTGCCGCCACTCACGCAATGGACCGTCGATGGCGGCGAGCGGCTGCGCTGGGCCGCGCTGACCGGCGACTACAATCCGCTGCACCTCGTCGATATCTACGCCCGCGCCACCGGCTTTGCCGCCGCCTCGGCCCACCCGCAGCGCATCGCGGCGCAATGCCTCGGGCACCTCGCGCCGACACCGGAACAGCCGACGCAGCTCGATCTGTGGCTGAAAGGCCCGGTGTATTTCGGCCGGAGCGCATCGCTGCGCGAGGCTTCGAACGACGACGGCACTACCTTCGGGCTCTGGATCGACGGCGACGATCGTCCGGCGATGGTGGGGGTGATGCGCTAGGCGGCGACCGCATCGTTGATGTCGCACCAACCCGGTGGCTCGCGATGACGGCGGAGGGTTGCCTCCAGCATCTTGCGACCTTGGCATTCTCGGACCTATCAGTTCGTCATGCCCGGTCTTGTGCCGGGCATCCACGCCTTTGAATTCGCGATGGCCCGAAGGCGTGGATGGCCGGGACGAGCCCGGCCATGACGAGGAGAATCAGAAGTTGTTGCCGAATTACTTCACGATCTTCCGCAGCTCCGTCTTCAGCACCTTGCCGTAATTATTCTTCGGCAGCGCGTCGAGATAGACGTAGCGCTTGGGGCGCTTGAAGCGGGCGATGGTGGCGAGGCAGTGGGCATCGAGCGTGGCGTCGTCAGCCGCGGCGCCGTCGGTGAGCACAACGCAGGCGACGACGTTCTCACCCCATTCCGGATCGGCGACACCGATCGCCGACACTTCGCGCACAGCCGGATGCGTCAGCAGCGCCTCCTCGACCTCGCGCGGATAGATATTGGTGCCGCCGGAGATGATGACGTCCTTGGAGCGGTCCGACAGCGTCAGGAAGCCATCTTCATCCAGGCGCCCGACATCGCCGGTGCGCAGCCAGCCGTCCTTCAGCGTCTCGGCATTGGCCTGCGGATTGTTCCAATAGCCGAGCATCACGGTTAAGCCCTTGACCTCGATCTCGCCGGTCTCGCCCGCCGGCAGCACCTCTCCGTCCGCACCGGTGATCCGCACCGATACCACGCTCTGCGCGGTGCCGACCGAGGCGAGCCGCTGCAGATAGCGCGGATGATCGACGTCGGCATGCAGCGCTCGCTTCAGCGAGGTGATCGTCATCGGCGATTCACCCTGGCCGTAGATCTGCACGAAACGCTGGCCCATCACGCTCAGCGCCTCGCGAATGTCGGCGAGATACATCGGGCCGCCGCCATAGACGATGGTGCGGAGCCCCTCGCCGGTTTCGCCGCGACGCTTGGCGGCTTCGACCAGCCGCTTGATCATGGTCGGCGCCGCGAACATCGCGACGTTGCCGAGCTGCTTGCCGAGGCTGAGCACCTCGTCCGGATCGAACCCGCCGGACTCCGGTACGACATGCCTCGCGCCGAACCGGACGTGGATCATGTTGTAGAGCCCGGCGCCGTGCGAGATCGGCGCCGCATACAGCGCCGCATCCTCGGGCGTCACCGCGTCGACATCGGCCAGATAGCTCAGCGACATCGCTACGAGATTGCCGTGGCTGAGCATCACCCCCTTGGGCCGGCCGGTGGTGCCGGAGGTGTAGAACAGCCAGGCGAGATCGTCATCGTCGCGCGCGACCGGCGCCTTGCTACCCGCGCCACTACGCGCGCGATCGAAGCCGTCGCTGTCGATCGCCAGCACCGCGAGGCCGGGCGGCAGATCGCATGAGGCTTCGTTGAAGGTGTCGGCGGTGTCGTCGCAGATCAGCGCGAGCCTGGCCTCCGCATTGCTGCAGATCCAGGCGACCTCCTTGCCGTGCAACTTGGCGTTGATCGGGATCGCGACCGCGCCAGCCCACCAGATGCCGTACAGCGCTTCGAGATAGCGCGTGCAATTATGCGCGAACAAAGCAACCCGGTCGCCGGGCGCGATGCCGTAATCGCGCGCCAGCGCCCCGCCGAACGATGCCGCGCGCGACGCGAACGTCGCATAGTCGGCATCGACCGTGGTGCCCGTCAGCAGCGCCGGAGCGCCCGGCCGCAGCCGGGCACTCGCAGCAAGCCATTCCGCCAGATTCATCCCCCGCCCCCCGGCTGTCGGTTACTTGGCCGGTTCGAGCACCGACACGTAGTTGGCGACCGCCGCGCCGCCCATGTTGAAGATGCCGGCGAGCTTGGCATCCTTGATCTGCATGCCTTCCGGCGCCTGGCCAAGCAGCTGCATCGCGCTCAGCACGTGCATCGACACACCGGTGGCGCCGATCGGATGGCCTTTGGCCTTGAGACCGCCGGACGGATTGATCGGCAGCTTGCCGTCTTTCTGGGTCCAGCCCTCCTTGATCGCACGGGCGCCCTGCCCCTTCGGCGTCAGGCCCATCGCTTCGTATTCGATCAGTTCGGCGATGGTGAAGCAATCGTGGGTCTCGACGAACGACAGATCGTTCAGCGTGACGCCGGCCTGCTCCAGCGCACGCTGCCAGGCGACGGTGCAGCCTTCGAACTGCAGGATGTCGCGCTTGGACATTGGCAGGAAGTCCTGCGCATGGGCGCGGGCGCGGATGTTGACCGCCTTACCCATCGCCTTGGCATTCTCGGCGGAGGTCAGCACCAGCGCCGCGGCGCCGTCCGACACCAGCGAGCAGTCGGTGCGCTTCAAGGGCCCGGCGACGAATGGATTCTTCTCCCCTTCGGCGCGGCAGAACTCGAAGCCGAAATCCTTGCGCATCTGCGCATAGGGGTTGGCGACGCCGTTGTGGTGGTTCTTGGCGGCGATCATCGCCAGCGCGTCGGACTGGTCGCCATATTTCTGGAAGTACTTCTGAGCGATGATGCCGAACACTCCGGCAAACCCGGCGGGCGTGTCCCCATCCTCCGGCAAATACGAGGCGCGCAGCAGGTTCTTGCCGATCTCCGGCCCCGGGGTGCGGGTCATCTGCTCGACGCCGACCACCAGCACGATCTTGGCGGCCCCCGCTTCGATCGCGCGGATGCCCTGATGCACGGCGGCCGAGCCGGTCGCGCAGGCGTTCTCGACGCGCGTCGCCGGCTTGAAGCGCAGCGCCGGATCGGCCTGCAGCACCAGCGCGGCTGTGAAGTCCTGCGGCGAGAAGCCGGCATTGAAATGCCCGAGCACGATTTCGTCGACGTCCGAGGCCGCGATCCCGGCGTCGGCGATCGCCTCGGTGGCGACACGGACGATCATGCTTTCCACGGTTTCGGCGTCGAACTTGCCGAACGGCATATGGGCCCATCCAACGATGCTGGCAGTCATGGCGTTTTCTCCTCGAAGGTCGATGAAACTCGAACTCGCATTTATTACAGGATGACCATCAGATAAAGACATCCCCGTTCACCGCATGGTGGCCGGGCGAATGCGAAACCGCTGCCGCCCTCCCGCCTTGCCCGGGCTTGACCCGCCTGCGGGGCCGAAGCCCCTTCGGCGCGGCGAAGGCCCGGGCCTCCAACCGCCAAATCCAGCCACTATGACGCGTCGACTATGTCTCCGAACACCCGTAGGTCATGTCTCCGGGCTGAACAGCAAGCCCGGCGATGAGGTGTGCATTGGTCAGGCCACGAACTTGCCGCCCAATTCGTCCTCGATGTGGATGCGGATGATGTCGTCGAAGGTCTTTTCCGCGGTGGTGAAGCCGAGCTTCAAGGCGCGGTCGGTCGAGAAGTTGCGCGGCCAGCCGGCGACGATGCCGATGATGGTCGGATCGGGCTCACGCTTGATCCGGGAAGCCACAGCCTTGCCGGCAACCCGCTCCAGTGCGGCGATCTGCTCGCCGACGGTGGCGGCCAGCCCCGGCATCGACAGGCTGCGGCGCGGCCCCATCGCGGCGGTGTCCATGGTCGCGGCGTGGATCAGGAAGCCGACCGCCGAGCGCGGCGAGGCGTGCCAATGCATCACCTCGTCGGACACCGGCAGCACCGCCTCTTCGCCGTTCAGCGGCTCGCGGATGATGTTGGAGAAGAAACCGGACGCCGCCTTGTTCGGCTTGCCGGGGCGGACGCAGATCGTCGGCAGGCGAATGCCGATGCCATCGAAGAAGCCCTTGCGGGTGTAGTCGGCGATCAGAAGCTCGCAGATCGCCTTCTGGGTGCCGTAGCTGGTCAGCGGCGCCGACAGGAATTCATCGCCGATCTCTTGCGGGAACGGCGCGCCGAACACCGCGATCGACGAGGTGAACACCAGCCGCGGATGATAGTCGTCGCCCTCTGCACGGATCGCGTCGATCAGATGCTTGGTGCCGTCGAGATTGATCCGGTAGCCCTTGTCGAAATCGGCCTCGGCTTCGCCCGACACGATTGCCGCCAGATGGAAGATCACCTCCGGCCGATGCGCCACCAGCGCCGCCGCCTGACCGGGCTCGGCGAGATCGCTGGTCACCACCTGGATCGCGATCGAGGCATGCGGCGGCCGCACCGGCGCCACCACGTCCTGCAGCGTCATCCGGGTGATCTCGCGGCTGCCGAGCCGCCCGTCCGCCAGCAGCCGGTCGGTGAGCTTGCGCCCGACCATGCCGGCGGCGCCGAGTATCAGAATGTGCAAGGAACGTCCCCTCTCAATTGTCATTCCGGGATGGTCGTCAGTCGGCGAAGCCGGCTGGCGGCCAGGCCCGGAATCCATACTCCCTGCAGGGGTTATGGATTCCGGGCTCGCGCTTCGCGCGCCCCGGAATGACGAACTTGAATGTGGTCGGAAGTCAACCCGCGCTGATGGGCCTTCTACTCCTTCACCGCCCCGGTCATCGCCGACACGTAATGTTCGACGAAGAAGGCGTAGAGGATCACCAGCGGCAGCGAGCCGACCAGGGCGCCGGCCATCAGCGAGCCCCATTTGTAGATGTCGCCGTCGACGAACTCGTTGACGATCGCCACCGGCACGGTCTTGTTCGGCGTCGATTGCAGGAAGGTCAGCGCGTAGATGAATTCGTTCCAGCACAGCGTAAAGCAGAAGATGAAGGCCGAGATCAGCCCCGGCACCGCCAGCGGAATGATGATCTTGACCAGGATCTGCCAGCGCGACGCGCCGTCGATCAGCGCGCATTCCTCGAGCTCGAACGGGATGGTTTTGAAATAGCCCATCAGCAGCCAGGTCGAGAACGGGATCAGCAGCGTCGGATATACCAGGATCAGCGACAGCGGCGAGTCGAACAGTCCATAGGCCTGGATCACCGAGGCCAGCGGGATGAACAGGATCGAGGGCGGCACCAGATAGGCCAAAAAGATTGCGCCGCCCACGGTGTCGGCTCCGCGGAAACGCAGCCGCACGATCGCGTAGGCGGCGAGCACGCTGGCGCCGATCGACAGCACCGTCGAGGCCGCCGCGACATACATCGTGTTCCACAGCCAGCGCGGATACTGCGTCTCGAACAACAATTTCTGGATGTGCTTCAGCGTCGGCTTGACCACCCAGAACGGGTTGTAGGTCTCCATGTCGATCAGCTGCTCGTCGGGTTTGATCGATGTCAGCGCCATCCAGTAGAACGGGAACAGCAGCACCACCAGGATGATGAGCAGCGGCAAATACAGGGTCACCAGCCGGCGCGGCAGCGACTCCAGATAGCTCATTCCCTCGCTGTCGTCGCTCTGCGCGACGGTGGCGGCGACTTTCACGGCGAGCCGGGGATCGGTGGCGGTGGTCTCAGTCATTGTCGCTCCCCTGCTGCCATTTGCGGCGCTGCATGCCGAACCACGAGATCGCGATCGCCGCGAGCAGGAACGGAATCATCGCGGTGGCAATCGCCGCGCCCTCGCCGAGCCGCCCCGACAGAATGCCGCGCTGATAGCTCAACGTCGCCATCAGATGCGTGGCGTTGACCGGCCCGCCGCGGGTCAGCGCCCAGATCAGCTGGAAGTCGGTGAAGGTGAACAGCACCGAAAACGTCATCACCACTGCGATGATCGGCGTCAGCAGCGGATAGGTGATGTAGCGGAAGCGCTGCCACGCGGTGGCGCCATCCAGCGTCGCCGCTTCATACAGAGACGGCGACACCGTCTGCAGGCCGGCCAGCAGCGTAATCGCCACGAACGGCACGCCTCGCCAGATATTGGCGAAGATCACAGATGCGCGCGCCCAATTGCTGTCGCCGAGGAAGTTGATGTTCTGCTCGATCACGCCGAGTTTGATCAGCGACCAGGAGATGATCGAGAACTGCGAGTCGTAAATCCACCAGAACGCGATCGCCGACAGCACGGTCGGCACGATGAACGGTACCAGCACCGCGGCCCGGATGATCGCCTTGAACGGCATGTGGCGGTTCAGCAGCAACGCCAGGTACAGGCCGACCGCGAATTTGATCGCGCTGGCGACCACCGTGTACAGAATGGTGTTGAACACCGACAACCAGAAGATGCTGTCGTCCCACAGCCACTCGTAGTTCTCCACCCCGATGAACACGCCGCCGCGCCCGATCCGCGCGTCGGTGAAGCTCATCCACACCCCGAGAAACAGCGGATAGGCCAGAAACAGGATCAGGAACGCCGCCGCCGGCAGCATGAACCACAGCGCGATGAAGTTGCGGCTGGTGCGAAGGCGTTGCCAGGCGGAGGGGCCGGAGCTCGCTCGTAAGGAAGCCGATGTGTCGAGTGTGCTCATTCCAACTCCATCCGCCGGTCGTAGCCGTGACTTATACCGGCCTACATGTTCGTCATTCCGGGACGCGCCTCTTGGCGCGGGCCCGGAATCCATACTCCCGGCGGCGGTTATGGATTCCGGGCTCGCGCTGCGCGCGCCCCGGAATGACAAAAGAGAGGTGGTCATTCCGGTCTAAACGGGAGGCCGATGCGCACGCCTGCCTCCCGGTCTCAAAGCCTCACGCCCGGAAGATCCGCTTCGCCGCACGTTCGGCGCTGCTCATGGCGGTCTTCACGTCTTCGCGGCCGGTGCAGTAGTTGGCGAACATGTCGACCACGACGAAGTCGGCGATCGCAGCGGCGGCGTTCTCGCCCATCTGGGCGTCGCCGGCCGGCGTCGAGGCGGTGCGGGCGACGTCGCGATACGGCGTGTTTTTCGGGTCCGCGGTCCACATCGGGTTCTTCTCGTAGTCGAGCAGGAACGGCGACAGATAGCCCTGCGCCGCCTCGACCCACGGGTTGAACTGCTCCGGCTCCATCATGAAAGCGGTGAATGCCTTGCAGGTCTGCGGGAACTTGGTGAAGTTGTAGATCAGGATCGGGAAGCCGAGATGCAGCTCGCGGGTCTTACCGTTGAGGCCGGCGGGCAGATGCGCGTGGTTGATATCCGCCGCCATCTCCTTGTTGTCTTTCTTCGCCGTGACGTAGATCGAGATGCCGTTGGTGGTCAGATAGAGCTGGCCGGCGAGAAACGCCTTGTTGTTGGAGGCGTCGTTCCACGACGCGGTGCCGGGAATGAAGTTCTCGTAAAGCCCCTTGACGTATTCGAGCGCCTTGGCGGTCTCAGGCGAATTGACGACGACCTTGCTGTCCTTGTCGATCAGCGCGCCGCCGTGCGCCCACAGCGCCCAGTGCAGCCAGCCATTGGCGTCGCCCGAGGCGTGGCCCAGCGCCATCCCGGCCGGCGTGCCGTTCTTGTTCAGGCCCTTCACCAGATCAGAGAAGCCGGCGAGATCCTTCGGAAACTCCTTGTGGCCGGCCTTCTCGGCCGCGCTGATCCGGTAGTTGACCAGACCACCGGTCGCCGCCACCGGAATGCCGATCCACTTGCCGTTGTACATGCCGTAGGCCTTGCCGGAGTCACTCCAGCCGCCGCACTTCTTGGCGAGATAATCGGCGACGTCGCTGACGTCGGTACATTTGTTCGGGAACAGGAACGGCAGCGAGTACAGGCCCCACACCATGTCGAGCCCCTGCCCGGTGTTGGCGGCGACCGACGCCTTCGGCTGGATGTCGTCGTAGGACTCGTTGGAGACGTTAATGGTGACGTTGTTGGCCTTCTGGAAGGCATCGACGATCTTCATGAAGGCGACGTCTTCGGCTTCGACGAACCGCTTCCAGCGCAACAGATTGATCTTGGCGCCCGGTTCGGGCTTCCACGGCGAGGCCTGCGCCCAGGCCTTGGCGTAACCAAGCAACTGCTCGGCGGACATCGTCGCTACCGTGGCCAACGTGATCGCGCCACCCTTCAACAACGTGCGGCGATCGAGGGTAAAGTCCGTCATCTGTCGTTCACTCCCTATGTTCCGCTTTGTGCATTGGTTCGTTGATCGACCAATTCTCGTTTTCGTCTCTGACGCTCTAGATCCGCCGGCCGCTCTCCTTGTCGAACAGATGCGCGACGTCGGCGCGCGGCTGCAGATGGATCAGATCGCCGGGCCCGACCGGATGCCGCTCGCGAAAAACCGCGATCACTTCCTGATTTCCGACCCGGGCCACGATCTGGGTTTCCGAGCCGGTCGGTTCGACCACCGCGACCTCGGCCGGGATGCCACTATCTGCAAAGTCGAGATGCTCAGGGCGAATGCCGTAGGACACCGCGCGGCCATTGCCGTTCGCTGGCGCCGCGGCGATCGGCAGCTTGGCGCCGCTGGCGGTCTCGACGTAAGGCTGGCCGCCATTCACTTTCAGCGTGCCGTCGAGGAAGTTCATCGCCGGCGAACCGATGAAGCCGGCCACGAACTTATTGTCGGGCCGGTCGTACAGGTCGAGCGGCGCGCCGATCTGCTCGACGATACCGTCCTGCATCACCACAATCTTGTCGGCCATCGTCATCGCCTCGATCTGATCGTGGGTGACGTAGACCGTGGTGGTCTTCAGCCGCTGATGCAGCTCCTTGATTTCGGTGCGCATCGCCACCCGCAGCTTGGCGTCGAGGTTCGACAGCGGCTCGTCGAACAGGAACACCTGAGGATCGCGCACGATCGCCCGCCCCATGGCAACGCGCTGGCGCTGGCCGCCGGAGAGCTGGCGCGGATAGCGGTCGAGCAGCTTGCCGAGATCGAGGATGTCAGCCGCCCGCTGCACCTTGCTGTCGATGGTCTTCTGATCGGCGCCGCGCAGCTTCAGCGAGAAGCCCATGTTCTGGGCGACGGTCATGTGCGGATACAGCGCGTAGTTCTGGAACACCATGGCGATGTCCCGCTCCTTCGGCTGCACGTCGTTGACGACGCGCTCACCGATTGAGATCGTTCCGGCAGTGATCTTCTCCAGCCCTGCGAGCATCCGCAGCAAAGTGGATTTGCCGCAGCCGGACGGGCCGACCAGAACGACGAACTCACCATCCTCGATGGGAACAGTCACGCCGTGCAATACTTCGAAGCCGCCGAAAGACTTACGCACGTCGTGAATCTGCACCGACGCCATCCAGCACCTCCCGATGTCCCGCCATTTGCTGCGGTCGTTGCCGCCGGCGCGAGACTTATGTTGACGCAACTCTTAGCAGAATATTTCGCCGCTGTCGCGCTCGCAAATTAGTCCAGCGTGATCACACTACGCCGATTGCGTAGCGCGGTACGACATGCCAGCATGCGCGCCGTTCCATGCTCAGCTAAGGCGCTCAAAACATCCGCTGCAAGGATGTGTGCAGTGCGGGAGACACGATGACGAAGCACGATGCCGGTACCCCCCGGCGCAAACTCCGGTCCAGCGAATGGTTCAACGATCCGCATAATCCGGGAATGACCGCGCTCTATCTGGAGCGCTATTTGAACTATGGACTGACCCGCGCGGAACTGCAGTCCGGCAAGCCGATCATCGGCATCGCTCAGACCGGCAACGATCTGTCGCCGTGCAACCGGCATCATCTCGATCTGGCGCATCGGGTGCGCGAAGGCATCCGCGCGGCCGGCGGCATCGCGATGGAATTCCCGGTGCATCCGATCCAGGAAACCGGCAAGCGGCCGACCGCCGCGCTCGATCGCAATCTCGCTTATCTCGGGCTGGTCGAAGTGCTGTTCGGCTATCCGCTCGACGGCGTGGTGCTGACCACCGGCTGCGACAAGACCACACCGGCCTGCCTGATGGCGGCTGCGACTGTCAACATTCCGGCGATCGTGCTGTCGGGTGGGCCGATGCTCAACGGCTGGCACAATGGCGAGCGCACTGGCTCCGGCACGGTGGTGTGGAAGTCGCGCGAGCGGCTCGCTGCCGGCGAAATCGACTACGAACAGTTCATGGAGATCGTGGCGTCCTCGGCCCCCTCGGTCGGGCACTGCAACACCATGGGCACCGCCTCGACGATGAACTCGCTGGCCGAAGCGCTCGGCATGTCGCTGCCCGGCTGCGCGGCGATCCCGGCGCCGTATCGCGAACGCGGCCAGATCGCCTACGAGACCGGCGTGCGCGCGGTCGAGATGGTGTGGGAGGATTTGAAGCCGTCCGACATCCTGACGCGCAAAGCGTTCGAGAACGCCATCGTAGTCAATTCGGCGATCGGCGGCTCGACCAACGCACCGATCCACCTCAACGCGCTGGCCCGCCACGTCGGCGTGGAGCTGTCGATCGACGACTGGCAGAGCGTCGGCCACGCGATTCCGCTGCTGGTCAATCTGCAGCCCGCCGGCCTCTATCTCGGCGAGGAGTATCACCGCGCCGGCGGCGTGCCGACCGTCGTCGGCGAATTGATGCGCCACGGCAAGATCCACCAGGATGCGCTAACGGTGAACGGCAAGACCATGGGCGAGAACTGCGCGGGCGCGCCCGCCCCCGATGGCGAGGTGATCCATCGCTACGACACGCCGCTGGTGCACGACGCCGGCTTCCTGGTGCTGCGCGGCAATCTGTTCGATTCCGCGATCATGAAGACCAGCGTGATCAGCCTCGAGTTCCGCGAGCGCTATCTGTCCAATCCGAAGGACCCGAACGCGTTCGAAGGTCGCGCCATCGTGTTCGAAGGGCCGGAGGACTATCACCACCGCATCGACGATCCGGCGCTCGATATCGACGAGCACTGCATCCTGTTCGTGCGCGGCACCGGCCCGATCGGTTATCCGGGCGGCGCCGAAGTAGTCAACATGCAGCCGCCGGCAGCGCTGATCAAACGCGGCATCCACTCGCTGCCGTGCATCGGCGACGGCCGCCAGTCCGGCACCTCGGGCTCGCCGTCGATCCTCAACGCGACGCCGGAAGCCGCTGCGAATGGCGGGCTGGCACTGCTGAAGACGGGCGACAAGGTTCGCATCGACCTCAACAAGGGCAGCGCCGACATCCTGATCTCGGACGAGGAGTTGAAGCAGCGCCGCGCCGATCTCGCCGCGCATGGCGGCTTCGCCTATCCGAAGCACCAGACGCCGTGGCAGGAGCTGTATCGCTCCACGGTCGGCCAGCACGCCACCGGCGCCTGCATGGAGTTCGCCACCCGCTACCAGAACATCGCCGGCGCCGTCGGCGTGGCGCGGCATAATCATTGATGAGAGTGGCTCGGGCACGCAAATGCCCCGTTAAGATCGTCATGCGCGGGCTTGACCCGCGCATCCATCATCACACGAAGAACGATGGATGGCCGGGTCAAGCCCGGCCATGACGTCGTCGGGAGGAAACAGCATGACCGACCGCCTGAAAGGCAAACGCGCGTTCGTCACCGCGGCGGCGGCGGGGATTGGGCGGGCATCGGCGATTGCGTTTGCGCGCGAGGGCGCCGAGGTGTTCGCGACCGATATCGATGACGCCGGGCTTGCCTCACTCGCCGAGCACGGCATTGCGCGGACCGCGAAGCTCGACGTCCGCGACACCGCGGCAGTCGAAGCGATCGCCCGAGAGGCCGGCACCGTCGACATTCTGCTCAACGCCGCCGGCTTCGTGCATCACGGCACGGTGCTCGACTGTTCGGATGCGGATTGGGATTTCTCGTTCGACCTCAACGTCAAGTCGATGCACCGCACCATCCGTGCGTTTCTGCCCGCGATGCTGGAAGCGGGCCGCGGCTCGATCGTCAACATCTCGTCGGCCGCCGGCGTCTTCAAAGCGGCGCCGAACCGCTACGTCTATGGCGCAACGAAAGCCGCGGTGGCGGCGCTGACGCGCGCGGTCGCGGTCGATTTCATCACCCGTGGTATCCGCTGCAACGCGATCTGCCCGGGCACGATCGAAACCCCCTCAATGCTCGGCCGCGCCGCCGCGCTCGGGCCGCAGGGGCGCGAGATGTTCGTGTCGCGCCAACCGATGGGCCGTCTCGGCAACGCCGAAGAGATCGCCGCGCTGGCAGTGTACCTCGCCTCCGACGAAAGCGCTTTCACCACTGGCGTCGCGCATATCATCGACGGCGGTTGGACGTTGTGAATCCTTTCGCTGGGATCGAAGATCGTCATTGCGAGGAGCGAAGCGACGAAGCAATCCAGTTCAGTGCTCGTAGTCCTGGATTGCTTCGCTTCGCTCGCAATGACGGAGTTGCCGAATAGGATCAGAGGACACTGCAGCCATGAACACCATCGACCTCAACCACCGCTGCGCCGTGGTCACCGGCGGGGCGCAGGGGATTGGGCGGGCGATCGCGGAGCGGTTCGTTGCATCGGGGGCCAAGGTGGCGCTGTGGGACCACGACTTCGCGCTGGCCGAGCGGACCGCCAAGGAGATCGGCGACGACGTAACGATCGCCGTCGCGGTCGATGTCACCGATCCTGCTGCGGTCGACCGCGCCCGTGACGTAACGCTGCAGGCGTTCGGCAAGATCGACATCCTGGTCAACAATGCCGGGATCGCCGGCGTCAACAAGACGGTGTGGGAGACCGACTACGCCGAGTGGCAACGGGTGTTGAAGCTGAACCTCGACGGCCCGTTTCTGTGCTGCAAGTCGGTGGTGCCGTCGATGATCGCGCATAAATACGGCCGCATCGTCAACATCGCCTCGATCGCCGGCAAGGAAGGCAACCCGAACGCCGCGCACTACTCGGCCTCGAAGGCCGGCGTGATCGCGCTGACCAAGTCGCTCGGCAAGGAGCTGGCGTCCTACGACATCTCGGTCAACGCGGTGACGCCGGCCGCAGCGCGCACCGCGATCTTCGACCAGATGACCCAGCAGCATATCGATTTCATGCTGTCGAAGATCCCGAAGGGCCGCTTCGTGCTGGTGGAAGAAGTCGCCGCCCTGGTGGCATGGCTGGCGTCCGAAGACTGCGCGTTCTCGACCGGCGCAGTGTTCGACATTTCCGGCGGACGCGCGACGTATTGAGCTCGCGCATGCCCCAACACGTCATTCCGGGGCGCTCGCGTCAGCGAGCGAACCCGGAATCCCGAGGTTGTTAGCAAAGAACCTGACGAGCGCCCTGCCTGCATCGAGATTCCGGGTTCGCCGCTTGGCGGCGCCCCGGAATGACGGCGCTGAGGACGTGGTCCGCTACCCCTTCCCCTTGGTCCGGAAGATCACCGGCAGGCTGAAGGTCAGGCCTTCGTCGGCGACCAGCGGCGGGGGTGCCGGGACGGGGTCGGAACGCTTGATCATGTCGAGCGCGGCCTGATCGAACGCGGCGTCGCCGGAGCCTTCGACGATCCGCATCGACAGCACATGACCGACGCGGTCGAGTTCGAAGCCGACGACGATCCGCACGTTCTTCTGCGCGGCCTCCTTCGGGTAGCGCTTGTGCTTGTCGAGATACGCCACCAGCTCCTTCTGCCAGGTGGCGCGGATGCGGGCGGCGGCCTTGCCGACGCCCTGCGCTGGCGCGACCGAGCGCGGACCTTCCTTGGCGGACTCGTTGCTCGGCATCGCGGTCGCTTCAGCGGCGACCGACTCGGTCGAGGCCTGCTGCTGTTGCTGCGCCTTTTCCTTCTGCTCCTCGTCGACCTTCTTCGGCGTCTCGGTGGTGACGACGCGGTCCGGCTCCTCGGTCTCCTGCGGCGTGTCCTTCGGCAGGTCGGAGTCCTTGACCTCGGCCTTCTGCTCGTTGAGCGCCGGCGACGCCATCGAGGCCTCGGTGTCCGGGCCCGGCGGCAGATCGGAAGCCTCGATCTTCGGCGACATCATCTCGACGCCGACCTCGATCGCCGGCGCGCCGAGCGCGTCGTCGTCGGCATCTTCCGGCATGCTGACCAGCGCCAGCGCGGCGCCGCCGACGTGCAACGCCACGGCGCCCACGGCGGCCATCAGCCAGAGCCGGTAGGTGCCATTGCGGTTGAGGTCAGGGTCGGTCATGCGATTGCGTTTCTAACAAAGTGCAACTGTGTTTGCGAGCGGACCGGAACCATCCGGACGGCAAAGCCTCAATGGCTTTGCCTCGTCCCCTCGCGCAAGGACGGCTAATTGCCGTCCGGCTTGGCGCCGGGCACCGCTTCCAGCGCCACCAGCTTGATCTTGGCGTAGCCGCCAGAGCGCAGCATCTCCAGCACCTCCATCAACTCGCCGTACGGCACCGCGCGATCGGCACGCAGGAAGATGAAGCGGTCCTTGGTCATGTCCGGCATCGTGTCGAGCGTCTTCACCAGGTCGACGCGCTTGACCTGGTTCTCGCCGATCGCCACCGCGAGGTCGGACTTAATGCTGACATAGGTCGGCTTGTCGGGCCGCTTCTGCGGGGTGGCACTCGAGGTCGGCAGGCTGACCGGCAGGTCGACCGTCGACAGCGGCGCCGCCACCATGAAGATGATCAGCAGCACCAGCATCACGTCGATGAACGGCGTGACGTTGATCTCGTGGGTCTCGTCGAAATCGTCGTCGAGATCGTCGGAATTGCCGAGCGAAACAGCCATCGCTCACTCCGCCGCGCGGGCGCGATGGGCGCTGCCGTGGCTGCGATCGAGATCGCGCGACAGCAACCGGCCGGCGGCGCCGGAGGCGCGGGCGACCAGTTCGAGATACAGTTTAATCTCGCGCGAGAAGTGATTGTAGATGATCACCGCCGGGATCGCAGCGACGAGGCCGATCGCAGTCGCGAGCAGCGCTTCGGCGATGCCGGGCGCGACCACCGCGAGGTTGGTGGTCTGCGACTTCGAAATGCCGATGAAGCTGTTCATGATGCCCCACACCGTGCCGAACAGGCCGATGAACGGTGCGGTGGCGCCGATGGTGGCGAGGAAGCCCATGCCGCGGCGCATGTGACGGCCTTCGGCGCGCACATACTCGCTGAACGACGACGCCGCGCGCTCCTTGATGCCTTCATCGCTCGACAGACCGGCCGACAGCTTCGCCTCGCGCAGCGCGGCGGCGAGCAACATCGACAGCACGCTGTGCTTGTCACCGAGCGCCATCTGCGCCTCGGCCAGCGAGCGCGATTCACCGATCTGCTTCAGCGAGCGGCGCAGCCGGAAACGGGCGCGGCCGAGCTCGACCTTCTTGGCGATGAAGATCGTCCAGGTGATCACCGAAGAGATCGCCAGACCGATCATGACGATTTTGACGATGATGTCGGCGTTGAGGAACATCGTCCACGGCGACAGCTCGGACAGGCCGGGCGTGACGCTACCCGGCTGATGCCCAGCCTCCGGCAACGCCTGCGATGCAGCCGGCGCGGGAGCCGTGGCGGCCGGCGCGGGAGCCGCGGGTTGCGACGGTGCGGTGGCGGCGGGAGGCGACGCCGGCTGTTGTGCGACGGACGGCGCGAGCGGCGCGGACAGCGACAGTGCGATCAGGGCAACGCCGATCGATCGGAATCTCAACTTGTTCATACTTCGGCCCAGTAGCGGATGAGGTTGTGATAAATACCGGTCAATTTGACCGTTTCAGGGTCATCGCGTCCCAGCCGCTCGACAAGGGCCTGAATGGCGTTGTCGAGATCGTAGATCATGCTGCGCGCCTGCGCATCACGTATCATGCTCTGCAGCCAGAAAAAAGACGCCACCCGTGCGCCGCGCGTGACCGGAGTCACCATGTGCAGGCTGGTGGACGGGTACAGCACGGCATCGCCCGCGGCCAATTTGACCTCGTGCGAGCCGTACGTGTCTTCGATCACGAGTTCGCCGCCGTCGTACTCGTCCGGCTCGGCCAAGAACAACGTGACCGACAGATCGGTGCGAATACGCAGACCGGTGAGATGATCACCGCGCACCGCATTGTCGACATGGATGCCGAAATGATGGCCGCCCGACGCCACGTAGCGATTGAACAGCGGCGGGAAGATCTGCAGCGGCACCGCGGCGGAGACGAACTTCGGATTGCCGGTGAGCGCCGACACGATCCGCCGCCCGAGCGCACGCGCCAGATCGCTGTCCGGCGGCAATTGCTCGTTGCGCTTCACCATCGCCGACTGCGCGCCGGCGGTGGAGCGGCCATCCTCCCACTCCGCGGCGTCCATCAGGCGGCGGAATTCCGCAACCTCGGACTTCGGCAGAACCTCGGGAATACAGACCAGCATGACTGCTCCAGTCTCGCGACGCGCTTACAGCGCGCCGCGCAGCGTCAGCCAGACCGAACGACCCGGCGCGATGAACACGAACGGCGAGTTCGATCGATAGAACGCGTCGTAATAGGTGGTGTTGAAGATGTTGTTGACCGACAACTTGGCGGTCATGTGTTTGTCGACTTTGAATTCGACAAAACTGTCGAACCGCCAGTGCTCGGGCAGCACGTTGCCGTTGATCGCCGCAAAGGTGCCGCCGTAGATCTTGGAGGCGTACACCGCCTGCCCGCCGACTTCCCAATGGTCGTCGAACTTGTACTTGGTGAGCAGGTTGAACGACTGATGCGCGATGTTGGCGAGCTGCGCGCCGACCGAATTCGGATCGATCGACTGCAGCACCTTGGTTTCCATCAGCACCAGGCCGCCGAACACGCTCCAGCGGTCGGTAATCTTGCCGGAGGCTTCGAGGTCGATACCGCGGACCCGATAGACGCCGGTCGACAGGATGTTGTTGCCGACGGTTTCGCGGGCGTTCGACTTCTGGGTTTCGAACAGCGATGCGGTCAGCAGCAACCGGCGATCGAACAGCTCCCATTTGGTGCCGACTTCCGCCGCCTTGTTCATTTCCGGCGGCAGCGCCTGGAAGGTGGCGTTGTTGACCACAAGGCCGCCGTAAGCGGTGCCCGAGGCGTCGAGTTCGGCGCCGACCGGGTTGGTCGAGGTCGCGTAGGCCGCGTACAGGCTGGCGTAAGGCAGCGGCTTCACCACCGCGCCGAGATTGTAGTTCCACATCCCCGACTGCACCGCGGTGGAGGTCGCCGCGGTGTGTCCGGTGATGTTGTAATCGTCGTAGCGCAGGCCGCCGTTGAGGATGACGACGTCGTTCCAGTTGGCGGTCTCGATCACATAGGCCGACTTGGTGTCGACATTAATGAAGGTCGGGTTGTAGGCGCGCTGCGGCTGGGTGGCGAACTCGAACAGGTTCGGCGGCGCCAGCAGCGGCACGGTGATGCGACCGCCGCTCTGGAAGCCGGCGAGCTCCGAGGTGAGGCCCGCATAGGTGTCGCGCATCACGCTTTCGCGCGAGATTTCCGCACCGCCGACCATGGTGTGCTTCACCCCGCCGACGTCGAACTTGTAGGTCAGGTCGGTCTGGTTGGCGAGCACGTCGGTGGTCTGATAGCGGCTCTGCGACGCCAGGGAGACCGTGGTGGCGGTCGGATTGCTCGGCAGCGTGCCGATATAGTCGAGCACCGAATGCGCGGCGCGCGAGCGGTTGGTCAGGGTCAGATCCGGCGTGATTGCAAACTCGCCGGTGACCGTGCCGAAATCCTGCTTGGCCTTCTGGAAGTCGCGATTGACGAAGCCGTAATAGGTTTCGCGCGGCACGTTGACGTCGGTCGACGGCCGGCGCAGCGCGGTGTTGTACGGCACGCCGAAATCCGGGAGGCCGTCGAGATCGGTGTGGACGTAGTTGGCGGTGACCTTGATGGCGTCAGTCGGCGTCCACTTCACCGCGGCCAGCGTGCCCCAGCGGTCGTCGGTGACGTAGTTGCGACCGGCGACCTTGGCGTCCTGGTACAAGCCGTCGACACGCACCGCCAATGTCGGGCTCAGCACCTGGTTGACGTCCACCGTGACGCGCTTGGTGGCGTCGGAGCCGAACGTGGTTTCGGCCTTGGTGAAATTGCCTTCGGTGGTCGCCTGCTTGGTGACGATGTTGATGGCACCACCCGCGGTGCCGCGGCCCGCCATGGTCGAGGCCGGGCCGCGCAGGATCTCGACCTGCTCGGTGAAGAAGTTCTCGCGGATCGAGATCGCCGGATCGCGGATGCCGTCGATGAATACGTCGTTGCGGGCATCGAAACCGCGGATGAAGAAGCGGTCGCCGAAGGCGTTGCCGCCCTCCCCGGTGCCGAGCGTGACGCCGGCGGTGGACCGCGCCACTTCGCGCAGCGAGGTCGCGTTCTTGTCCTCGAGCAGTTCCTTGGTCAGCACCGTCACGGTGCGGGGGGTGTTGAGCACCGGCTCGGTGAACTTGGTGCCCGACAGCCGGTCGACCTTGTAGGGCGCGGCCGCATCCGCATAGGGGTTGCGATCCGCCGACAGCGTGCCGGCATTGGGAAACGGTACCGGCTGCACCTGGGTCGGCTGCGTGCGGCGGGCCGCCCGGCGCAGCGCGGTGCGGGCACGCACCTGATCAGGCGTTGCGCGCGCCGCAGCCGGCTTCGGCCGAGCCACCGGGGCATCGACGGTCACGGCCGGAAGACTCGACTGCTGCGCTTCGGCGCCGCCGATCGACGCCACCGCGATCATGCCGGCCACCGCCGACACCTTGCGGCCATGATGGCCGTCGAATTCGCCGAACGTCCGAAGCGTTGCTTCCGCTCGCAACGACCTCGGTGCCTTTGCCCCGTTCATCCCACGCCCCCAGATGCGCTGCCGCTAATCAAGTGCAACAAAGGTTGTATCGAGCGGGGTATCGAGGGTCAACGAAGCGTCACGATCGACAAGATGGAATAGTTCAAGATCAAAATCATTCTAAGAAAACGCCTCCGTAAACATCCGGAAGCGCGACACATCTCGGTAATTCAGCACCTCGAAGTGATCGATTGTTGCTCACTTCATGAGCAGATCCCGATGCAAGGGAACAGCGCTGCGGACATCACGTTGCGCGTGCGGGCACGCAAACCTGAGGGCTGACTTACTCCTCGGGGCTCGGCGGCTTCATCAACGAGAACATCTCGTCGACGGTCTGCTGCGCCGTGAGTCGCACCCGCTCGGTATCCACCATCCCGTCGATGCGGATGCCGCGGACCACCGCGCGGATCTCGTCGCGAAACTCGCTGAGAAATTGCAGCGGATCGCGCTGCTCATTGGCGACGCGCGCAATCAGCCCGGTGATCAGGATCTGGCAGGCGATCATCCGGCCGTTGAGCTCTTCCATTCTGTACTCCGGTCGCGCGGCAGCACATTCCCCCTGCCGCATCGAGCGCCGTGGTATGGCCGAGCTGCGCGCAACTGACAATTGGAAGAGTTCTTAACTGGGGGCTTAGGACCTGCCCGTGCCCACGACCGGCGAGCGATCGATGGCGCTGCCGCACCCCACTTCCGCGCCCGCTTGATGAACCCTGCCGCTCCATGAAAGTTTAGCAATGTCATGCGGTTTGTGATGTGCTGGCGGCAATTGCCGCTATAGTTACCCCTCAATCCAGGCAATCACCGCCGCGCGGGCTGAACCGGTCGCCAGAAGCCGTCACCGCCGGCCGAACATCGGATCGGGCATGAACAAACCCGGCGCCTATCGCAGGGCCTTCGTTGTCGTGTGCCTGCTGCTTGCAGCGGGCGGTTCTTATTGGGGCTGGCAACGCGTCCAGAGCGGCCGCTCCGCGGCGCCGGGCGGCACCCCGCAGGCGCAATCGGGTACCTCCACGCCGAAGGCCGGCGCCGGCCGCACCGCAGCGGTTCCCGTGACGGTGGCGACCGCGCAGAAGGCCGACTTTCCGGTGTATCTGAGCGGGCTTGGCACCGTGCAGGGCTTCAATACCGTTCTGGTCCGCAGCCGGGTCGACGGCCAGCTCGACAACATCGCCTTCACCGAAGGCCAGATCGTCCAGGCCGGCGACCTGCTGGCGCAGATCGACCCGCGGCCGTTCCAGGCGACGCTGGACCAGGCCAAGGCAAAGAAGGCGCAGGACGAGGCCAATCTCGCCAACGCCAAGCTCGACCTCAGCCGCTCGGTGCGGCTCGGCGAGTTTGCCACCAAGCAGCAGACCGACACCCAGCGCTCCAACGTCCAGCAGCTCACCGCGCAGATCGAGGCCGACGAGGCCGCGATCGCCAACGCCCAGACCCAGCTCGATTACGCCACGATTAAGGCGCCGATCTCCGGCGTGACCGGGCTGCGCCAGGTCGACAAGGGCAACATCGTCAACGCCTCGAGCCAGACCGGCATCGTCACCATCGCGCAGATCGAGCCGATCGCGGTGATCTTCACGGCGCCGGAAGAGCGCGTGTTCGACATCAACCGCGCCCTCGCCGCACGCCCGCTCCAGGTGATCGCGCTCTCCACCGACGCCAAAACCACGTTCGCCGAGGACGGCACGCTCGCGGTGGTCAACAACCAGGTCGACAGCAACAGCGGCACGGTGCGGCTCAAGGCGGTGTTCGCCAACAAGAACCACGCGCTGTGGCCCGGCCTTTCGGTGCAGACCCGGCTGCTGGTGAAGACCTTGAAGGACGTCGTGGTGGTTCCGAACGATGCGGTCCAGCACGGCACCGACGGGCTGTATGCCTACGCGGTCGATGCCGACAACAAGGCCGAGCTGCGCAAGCTGGTGGTCGGCCCCGCCAACGACCAGAACACCGTGATCGAGCGCGGCCTTGAGCCGGGTGACCGGGTAGTGGTCGGCGGCCAGTACAAGGTCAAGCCGGGTACGCGGCTGGCGTTCAAGGTCGCCGACAACGACCCGGCGGCGCCGGCGCAGCCCAAGCCGGCCGGGAAATAGCCATGGACCGGAGCATCTCGGCGCCGTTCATCCGCTACCCGATCGCGACCTCGCTATTGATGGCGGGGATCCTGTTCCTCGGCCTGATTGCCTATCCTGCGTTGCCGGTGGCGCCGCTGCCGCAGGTCGACTTCCCGACCATCCAGATTTCGGCCAGCCTGCCCGGGGCCAGCCCCGAAACAATGGCCTCGTCGGTGGCCACGCCGCTGGAGCGTCAGCTCGCGCAGATCCCCGGCATATCGCAGATGACGTCGACGAGTTCGCTGGGCTCGACCGCGGTCACCATCCAATTCGACCTCAACCGCAACATCGACGCCGCCGCCAACGACGTCCAAGCGGCGATCAACGCCGCCGGCGGCCAGTTGCCGAAGAACCTGCCGAACCCGCCGACCTACCGCAAGGTCAACCCGGCCGACGCGCCGATCCTGATCCTGTCGGCGACCTCCGACACCCTGCCGCTGACCACCGTCAGCGACAACGCCGACGCCAAGATCGCCCAGCAGATCAGCCAGATCACCGGCGTCGCCCAGGTGTTCATCGGCGGCCAGCAGAAACCGGCGATCCGGATCCAGGTCGATCCGGCCAAGCTGATGACCAAGGGGCTGTCGCTCGAGGACGTCCGCGCCCAGATCGCGATCACCACCGTCGACAGTCCCAAGGGCACGCTCGACGCGCCGAACCGCAGCTACACCATCTACGCCAACGACCAGCTCACCGAGTCCAAGGACTGGAACGACGTCATCCTCGCTTATCGCAACGGCGGCCCGCTGCGGATTCGTGACGTCGGTCATGCGGTGACCGGCCCGGAGGACGCCAAGACCGCGGCCTGGGCCAACGGCAAGCGCGGCGTGTTCCTGGTGGTGTTCAAGCAGCCCGGCGCCAACGTCATCGACACCGTCGACCACATCAAGGCGGAACTGCCGCGGCTGGTGGCGGGCATTCCGCCGGCTATCAAGGTCGAGGTGATCAGCGACCGCACCACCACCATCCGCGCCGCGGTCGAGGACGTACAGTTCACCCTGCTGCTCACCATCGCGCTGGTGGTGATGGTGATCTTCCTTTTCCTGCGCAGCTTCTGGGCGACCATCATCCCCAGCGTCACGGTGCCGCTGGCGCTGCTCGGCGCCTGCGCGCTGATGTGGGCGGCCGGCTACACACTCGACAACCTGTCGCTGATGGCGCTGACGATCTCGGTCGGCTTCGTGGTCGACGACGCCATCGTGATGCTGGAGAACATCGCCCGCCACATCGAAGAAGGCGAGAAGCCGTTCACCGCGGCGCTGAAGGGCGCGCGCGAGATCGGCTTCACCATCGTGTCGATCTCGATCTCGCTGGTCGCGGTGCTGATCCCGCTGTTGTTCATGGGCGGCATCATCGGCCGGCTGTTCCGCGAATTCGCGGTGACGCTGGCGATGACCATCGCGGTGTCGATGCTGGTGTCGCTGACACTGACGCCGATGATGGCATCGCGCTTCATGCGGCCGGCCACCGAGGTGCGCCACGGCCGGATCTATCAGTGGATCGAAGGCGCCTTCGAGGCGATGCTGCGCGCTTATGAGCGCGGCCTCGACCTCGTGCTGCGTTGGCGCTTCACGACGCTGATGGTGTTCTTCGCCACGGTGGGGCTGTCCGTCTATCTGTTCGTGGCGATCCCGAAGGGCTTCTTCCCGCAGCAGGACGTCGGCATGATCACCGCGACGTCGGAAGCCGCGCAGGACATCTCCTTCACCGGGATGAAGCAGCGCCAGGAGCAGCTCGGCGAAATCGTGATGGCCGATCCCGACGTCGACAGCGTTGCGATGTTCATCGGCGGCAGCGGCACCGCGCTGAACACCGGGCGAATGTTCATTACGCTGAAGCCGCGCGACGAGCGCTCGGGCAGCGCGCAGGAAATCATCGCGCGGCTGCGGCCGAAGCTGGAGAAGGTCGAAGGCGCGCGGCTGTTCATGCAGGCGGCGCAGGACGTCCGGCTCGGCGGCCGGCCAACCCGTACCCAGTTTGAATACACCCTGCAGGACGCCAACCTCGCCGAGCTCAACGAGTGGGCGCCGAAGGTCTTGGCCAAGATGCAGTCGCTGCCGCAACTGCGCGACGTCGCCACCGACCAGCAGACCGAAGGCACCACGCTGACGCTGACGATCGACCGCGACACCGCCTCGCGGTTCGGCATCAAGCCGCAACTGATCGACGACACGCTGTACGACGCGTTCGGCCAGCGCCAGGTGACGCAATACTTCACCCAGGTGAACACTTACCGGATCATCCTGGAGGTGCTGCCGGAGCTGCAGGGCCGGCTCGACACGCTGAACCAGATCCACATCAAGTCGCCGACCAGCGGCGATCAGGTGCCGCTGTCGACGTTTGCGAAATGGACGACGGTGCCGGTGCGGCCGCTGTCGATCAGCCACCAGGGCCAGTTCCCGGCCACCACGATCAGCTTCAATCTGGCGCAGGGCGTCGCGCTCGGTCAGGCGACCGAAGCGGTGCAGGCGGCGATGGCCGAGATGGGCGCGCCGCCGACGCTAACCGGCAGCTTCCAGGGCACCGCGCAGGCGTTCCAGCAGTCGCTCTCGACAGTGCCGCTCTTGATCGTCGCGGCGCTGGTGGTGGTCTATCTGATCCTCGGCATCTTGTACGAGAGCTACATCCACCCGCTGACGATTCTCTCGACCCTGCCCTCGGCCGGCGTCGGCGCGCTGGCGATGCTGATGCTGTTCGGCTTCGACTTCAGCCTGATCGCGCTGATCGGCATCATCCTGCTCATCGGCATCGTCAAGAAGAACGGCATCATGATGGTCGACTTCGCCATCACCGCCGAGCGCGACGAGCACCTCAATCCCGAGCAGGCAATCCGCAAGGCAGCGCTGCTGCGCTTCCGCCCGATCATGATGACCACGATGGCGGCGATGCTCGGCGGCGTGCCGTTGATGCTCGGCACCGGCACCGGGTCGGAGATCCGCCAGCCGCTCGGCTACGCCATGGTCGGCGGCCTGCTGGTCAGCCAGGCGCTGACGCTATTCACCACCCCGGTGGTGTATCTCTATCTCGATCGCCTCTCCAACGCGCTGACCAACTGGGGCCGCACCCATATCCCGGTCGACGAGGACGAAGACGACCGCGTCCAGCGCGCGGCGGAGTGAGGTCGAGCGCAGGTGAGCGAGGCCGTCCTCGCTCCAGCGGCTTCATCGCGAGCCTTCCAGAAATGGATTCTCGACCCGCAACGAACCGAAGGTACGGCCGTGCTGCAGGTCTTCGCTGTACAGCACATCGCAGCCAGCCTCCTGCGCGGCAGCGACGATCAGCGCGTCGTAGAAGGACAGCAGATGGTCGCGCGCGAGCGCAACTGCAGCGACGTGAGTGCCCAGAGTGATCGGACGCACGTCATCCAGCGCGGCGCGAAACTGCTCGAGCGCCATCTCGATCTGCGGCCAGTCGTGCCGCAGCTTGCGGCGCGCCACGTGGACGAATTCGTTGAGCACCTGAACGCTGGCAAACCCGCCCTGCTCCAGACAAGCGGCGGCGGTTGCTTGCCGCGGGTCCGACGTCGTGGAGTAGACCAAAATATCGGTATCGAAGAACGCCCTCACAGCTCGTTCGACTCGTCGCGATCGAACTTGTAATCGGGAGGCAGCGTCCACCTAAGCTTGGAAAGCCGCTCCACCGCTGCTTTCCGCCTGTCCTCCTTCTCGACCACCAGCGTCCGCTCGACGACATCGACCACATTCAGCTCGTCGCCCTCCTTCAGCTCGAGCCTGTCGACCAGCGCATTGGGCAGTCTGACGGCGAGGCTATTGCCCCATTTGGAGACCTTCATCGCACCCTCCATGGCCCCGGCAAGAATGTATATCATAGGCAGGATATACGTCGTTTCAACCGGAGCGAGCGCGTGCTCGCCGACCCGCCCTGTCGGCTACTGCAGTCTCCACTCCAATCTCCCATCTGTCGCGAGCAACCCTCTTGCGGGCCGGAGCCGACGCAGCTAGAAGACCCGCACACCCGAGGCGCGTCGCGAGCCACTCACGCCGCGCCCGGCACCGTGTCGAGTGTGCCCCGTGCATCACTCCTAAATGCCTGATCCGTCAGCGCATTCTCGGTGGGGAATGGTGTAATGGTAGCACAACAGACTCTGACTCTGTTTGTCTTGGTTCGAATCCAGGTTCCCCAGCCAGTTCCGGCCTAGGCCGATTGAAAATCCAACGGTTCGACCTATTGTTCACCAGTCGCTGACAAGCCGCGCCGCGCAGAAGGCACCGGCCGGGTGAGCGTTGATGACCGATACCAAACCAGACATCTCGCTGCTCAAGCGCGCGCTCGATCGCTTGATCGAAGGGCTTACACGTCGCGACGTGATCCAGCGCGACGCGGTGCGGGTGCAGGTCGGCTACGCGGACGCGCCCTAAGCTGCGCGCCTCAGCCCTCTCCCACCGCCTTCGCCAGCACCAGCGCGTCGATCTCGTCGGCACGGTAGCCGGCGTCCAGCAGCACCTCGCGGGAATGTTCGCCGAGGCGCGGGGATGGGCGGTGAAGGTTGGGCGGGGCTTCAGAGAAGCGCGTCGCCGGGCGGGCCTGGCGGATCCTGCCTTCGCTCGGGTGATCGATCGCGGCGAACAGGCCGACCGCTTTGAGATGCTCCTGCTCGCCGATCTCGCTGATCTTGGCAAACGCCGTGTGCGGCACGTCGAGGCGCAGCAGCAGCTCTTCCCATTCCGCGGTGGTGCGGGCCGGTGCGATCTCGGCCATCGCCGCATAGATCCGGTCGATGTTCTCGGCCCGCGCCACCGGATCGCGCACGTGCAGTTCGTCGATCAGTTCGGAGCGGCCGACCGCCTCGAAGAACGCGCACCAGTTGTCGCCGGAATACGGCAGCATCGTCATCCAGCCGTCCTTGGTGCGCACCGGCTTGCGCTCCTTCATCCGCTTGTAGCCGGACGGGCCGATCGGCGGATCGAACGCGTAGCCGCCAAGCATCTCGATGCTGTTGAAGCCGGCGATCGTCTCCAGCATCGGCACTTCGACCAGTTGGCCCTTGCCGGTGCGCTCGCGGCTGAACAGCGCCGCCGATACCGCGCCGGCGAGCGCCTGGCCGCAGATCTTGTCGCCGACCAGGCTCGGCACGAATTGCGGCTCGTCGTCCGAGCCGATCGAGGACGCGAGGCCCGAAGCCGCCTGGATGATCTCGTCGAATGCCGGCCGCGCCGCCCATGGCCCATCCTGGCCGAAGCCGGTCGCCGCGGCGTAGATCAGCCGCGGATTGAGCGCCGCGCAGGCCTCGTAGCCGAAGCCAAGCCGCGCCATCGCGGCCGGGCGGACGTTGGTGAGCAGCACATCGGCGGTCGGGAGCAGCCGCTGTAGCACCGCCTTGCCGTCGGGGTGCTTGAGATCGAGCGCGAGGCTGCGCTTGTTGCGGTTCACGGCCATGAACTGGCCACTCATGCCGCGGTTTCGAAACAGCCCGGTGTAGCGCCACATGTCGCCGTCGAGCGTTTCGATCTTGATGACGTCGGCGCCCCAGTCGCCGAGGATCTGCGCCGCATAGGGGCCGAACAGCACGCTGGTGAGATCGAGAATGCGGATGCCGGCGAGCGGCCCGGTCGGTGCGGTCATGGACTCAACAATGTGGTTGAAGGGAATAACTCAAGGTCGACGGCGCGCGACGCTATTCAGCTGGATGGGAGCGGCGAGCCGCCCTCTCCCATCCAATCGCGTCGCGCAACTACTCACTCAGTACGTCGCCGAACAGCTCCCAGGAGGTGCCGTTGAAGCGCGCCATCTGCAACTGCCGGATCGGCGTGCGCTGGTCGGGCGACATCTGCAGCTTGATGCCAGGCAGCAGCATCGGCAACTCAACGCCATCGAGCGACTCGATCTGCTTCATCAGATTTGCCCTGGTGAGATCGTCGCCGGCGCGACGCAGCACCAGCTCCATGATCTGCGTGATCGTGTAACCGTAGACGTTGAAGATATCGGCCGGATCGGCACCCGCATTGTAAGTCGTCATCCAGGCGCGCCATTGCTGCATGCCGGGATCATTGGCCCAGCGCGGATCGCCCGGATCCTTGACGTAGGCGCCGGTGACGATGCCGACCGCATTCTCCAGCCCCGCCGGCTTGAGTACCGAGCCGACCGAATTCGAAACCGCGGGCAGAATGATCTGCGGCTTCCAGCCGAGCTCGGCGGCCTTCTTGATCACCTGCGCGGCGAATTTCGGCGTGCACTCGTTGAACAGCACGTCGGCGCCTGCGGCCTTGAACTTGACGATCTGGGAGTCGACGGTCGGATCGGTGGTTTCATACACCGCCTCGGACACGATCTGGTTCACATGGTCGCCGAGCCCTTCCTTGAAGCCGGCGAGATAATCGCGGCCGGCTTCTTCGGCCGGCGTGATCACCGCAATTTTCGCATTCGGCTTGTTGGCGAGAATCCACTTCGCGTAGATCCTGCCCTCGGTCTTGTAGGTCGGCTGCGAGCCGGTGGTCCACGGGAAGTGCTTGGCGTCGTTCCAGCGCGTGGCGCCGCTGAACGGCAATAGCTGCGGGACCTTCTTGATATTGAGATACTTCTGCACCGCGATGTTCGGCCCGGTGCCAAGGATCGAGAACATCGCCAGCACTTCATCGCTTTCGACCAGCCGGCGGACCTGCTCCACCGTCTTCGACGGCGAGTAGGCATCGTCGAGGCTCAGCAAGTCGACCTTGCGGCCGTTGATGCCGCCCTTGTCGTTCAGCATCTTGAAGTAAGCGGCCTCGGCGCGCCCAATCGTCGAATAGGCCGACGCCGGTCCCGAATACGGCATGGTCTGGCCGAGCTTGATCAGGCTGTCGCTGGCGCCGGGGTCATAGCTGCCGCCGGCGAGCGCTGGGCCGGCGCTGAGCACTGCAAGCAGCGCAGCCGCGGCGACGATCGTTGTATGCCGAAAGAATTGCATGCGGGGTCTTCCTCCATGGTCCGGTCGCATCGTCTTGTCGCGATGCTGTCCGGTCTTCACTCCCTCGCGGCTGTGGCGGCCGCTCGCGCTGCATATTGCAGACGCCTGTTATGGGTCAGCGCTCGGCTCACCGGTTGGCAGGAAAGATACATCCTTCCCTCGCGTTGAGGCGTGCGATCCCGTACGCATCTGCATGCGAATTTCGCAGGCTCGGATGTGCGAGCGGCCACCCGTCCGGTCGCGCGCCGTCAGGTCGCGCGCGGCCGGACGTACACGTCGTAGCGCACGGTCTTGCCGGCGATCTGATGCGAAGGTTTACGCGAGGCCGGCGGCGCGGCAGCGCGCAGCGGCCATTTCAGCACGACGCGGCCGCAATCGGCCGACAGTGCAGCGGCCAGAAGCTCGCTAACATCCGGATCGGTGCCGACGAGGTCGCGCAGCAGCCGCATCTCCTGCTTGACCAGCGCTGTCTTGGTCCGCGGCGGATGCATCGGATCGATGGTGATGACGTCGGCCTGCAGCGTCGGCAGCAGCACACGGGCATCGCCGTGCAGCAGCGTCATCCGGCCGATGATCGCTGCGAGCTCGTCACTCTCGGCGCGAGCAGCTTCGAGCGCGTCGGCAAGCAGTGCGTGCACCTCCGGCACCCGCTCGATCAGCGTCACCGTCGCGCCCATCGACGCGAGCAGGAAGGCATCGCGGCCGAGACCGGCGGTGGCGTCGATGACATGCAGGGAGCGCGTCGGCGACAGGCCGGTGGCCTTGAGCAGCGCGTGGCTACGTCCGGCCTGGGTGCGGAAGCGATAGCCGACCGCGCCGCCGACGAAATCGACGGCAGGCGCGGTCCGGGCCGTTTCGGCCATTGTGCCTATTGTAGGCTGAGCGCGACGAAGCGCAGCTCGCCGGAAGCGTTGGCGACCAGCAGCAGCACAGACTTCTTGCCGTCCTTCTTGAGCTGATCGACACGCTTCTTGATGTCGGCGGCGCTGCCGACCGACTCCTGCGCCACCTCGACGATGACGTCGCCGGCCGACAGCCGCTTCTCGGCCGCGTCGGAGCCGTCGTCGACACCGGTCACCAGCACGCCCTTGACGCTGTCCTTGATCTTGTAGCGGCCGCGCAAATCCTTCGACAGCGCGGCGAGATCGAGACCGAGCACCTTCTGGGTCACCGGCTTATCCGCCTCGGGCTGCGACTTCGCCGAAGCCGGTTGCGGCTTGGCATCGTCGTCGAGCCGGCCGAGCGTGACCTGCTTGGTTTCTTCCTTGCCCTTGCGGATCACCACGACATCGACGGTCTTGCCGACCGCGGTGTCGGCGACGATGCGCGACAGGTCCTTCGGCTCCTTGATGTCCTTGCCGTCGAACTTCACCACCACGTCGCCGGGCTCGATGCCGGCCGGCTTGGCCGGGCCCTTGTCGTCGACGCCGGCGACCAGTGCGCCGCGCGCCGGCTTGATGCTCAGGCTCTCGGCGATCTCGTCGGTGACCTGCTGGATGCGGACGCCGAGCCAGCCGCGGCGCAGTTCGCCGAACTGCCGGAGCTGATCGACCACCGGCACCACAGTCTTGGACGGCACCGCGAAGCCGATGCCGATCGAGCCGCCCGACGGCGAGATAATCAGCGTGTTCACGCCGATCACTTCACCGGCGAGGTTGAACAGCGGACCGCCGGAGTTGCCGCGATTGATCGCGGCGTCGGTCTGGATGTAGCTGTCATAGGGGCCGGAGTTGATGTCGCGGTTGCGCGCCGAGACGATGCCGGCGGTCACGGTGCCGCCGAGCGAGAACGGATTGCCGATCGCGATCACCCATTCGCCCAGCCGCAGCTTGTCGCTGTCGCCGAACTTCACCGCGGTCAGCGTCTTGCCCGCCGGCGGCTTGAACTTCAGCACCGCAAGATCGGTCTTCTTGTCGACGCCGACCAGCTCCGCCTTGATCTTGGTGCCGTCGTTGAGGATCACGTTGATCTCGTCGGAATCGGCGATGACGTGATTGTTGGTCACGACCACGCCGGCCGGATCAATGATGAAGCCGGAGCCGAGCGAATTGGTCTTCCGCGGACCGCCGCCCTTTTCGCCGCGGCGGTTCTTGAAGAAGTCCTCGAAGAACTCCTCGAACGGCGAGCCCGGCGGCAGTTGCGGCGCGGCGCCGCCCTTGCTCTCGCCCGAGCCCTTGGCGTCGACCGTCTGGGTGGTGGAGATGTTGACCACCGCATCGATCACCTTCTCGGCGACGTCGGCGATCCCTTCGGGGCCGCGGGCGGAGGCCGGCGCCGGGCCGGCGATCACAGCCGCGCCGAGGCACAGCGCGGCGAGCAGCGGCCTGATCCGCAAGGGCCTGATCCGGGAACTAAAGGCGATCGCAGCGGGCATGGTCGAATCATCTCCTGGCGTGCGCGAAAGAAAGCGCAGTCGCGTGAACACTGCGCCCGATCCTGGGACCGGCGCAAGCATCGGTGGTGAACGAAGCTACCCTATCCGCCGTACTGATTGCGGCGAAAACCAGCGTCAAACCCGATGTCGTGGTTGAAAACGTCGTGACAGCATTCCGACACCGTCGGGGGCCGCGGTGATGCGCGGCGCCGGGCTAGTGCCGCACCACCCAGATCAGGATCAGGCCGGCGACTGCGGAGCCGATACCGACCGCGCGCAGCACGTTGTCGGGGGTTTCGAGCGCACTCTTCATCGCCCGCCGCATCCAGTTCGGGCTGGCCGCGAAGATCAACCCTTCCAGAACGAACAGCAATCCCACGCCGATGAGGAGGTCGGCGAACGCGAAAGACCTCATGCGACAGCATCCTCCCGGCCGGCGCGCGGCCCTTGTTGTCTCAGCGCAGCTCCGCGCGCGCCGCTGTTGATCGGCATGTTCTAGAGCAATTCCGCTTCCGATTGAAATCCATCTGCAGTGCTACAGGGTTGTTTTGTCGTGCCTTCTTGCCGGAGCCTTAACCGGCCACTGCGCGCCAGAAGAAAGGCCGAAAGCAAAACGGGCCGCTTGTGAGCGGCCCGTTGCAGTGTCGTGATTCCGCCTCAGCGCGGTGCGGCTGGGGCCGCCGGAGCCGCCGCCGCGGCAGCGCCTGCCGGGGCCCGCCCTTCGGCACTGCCGAAGAACCGGAAGAAGTCCGAATCCGGCCGCAGCAGGAACCGGGTGTCATTGCTCTTCAGCGACTGCTCATAGGCGGTCATCGACCGATAGAACGCGAAGAACTCCGGGTCCTTCGAATAGGCGGTCGCGAACAGCCGGTTGCGCTCGGCGTCGCCCGAACCGCGGATCTGCTCGGCCTCGGAATTGGCCTCGGCGATGATCACGGTGGCTTCGCGGTCGGCCTTGGAGCGGATCTCCTGCGCCTTCTGGCCGCCCTGCGCGCGGAACTCGGCAGCCTCACGCTGACGCTCGGTCTGCATCCGCTGATACACCGCCTGGCTGTTCTGCTCAGGCAGATCGGCGCGGCGGATACGGACGTCGACCACCGAGATGCCGTAGCCTTCGGCTTCCTTGTCGAGCTGGGTGCGGATTCGCGCCATCAAGCCTTCGCGCTCGTCGCGCACCACCTGGATGAACGTGACCTCGCCGAGCACACGGCGCAGCGACGCGTTGAGCAGCGTGGTGAGCTGGACGTTGGCGGCCGGGATCGAGCCGACGCTCTGATAGAAGCGCAGCGCGTTCTTGATCCGGTAACGCGCGAACGCGTCGACCACCAGCCGCTTCTGGTCGGCGGCGATGACTTCCTGGGACGGGTTCTCAAGGTCGAGAATCCGCTTGTCGATGCTGATCACCGTATCGATGAACGGGGCCTTGAAGTGCAGACCCGGCTCGGTGACGACCCGCACCGGCTCACCGAGGCGGACCAGCAGAACCTGCTCGGTCTGGCTCACGGTGAACAGCGACGACCAGCCGACGATGATCGCGACCAACGCAACGATCAGCGCGACGGCTCCTGCTACTCCGGCCTTCATCGGTTGCCTCCGCCCACTGACTGGTTCTGCTGCACGGTTGCGGGGGGCGACGAGCGCCGGGTCAGTTCGTTCAGCGGCAAATACGGCACGATGCCTTGCCCGTTACCTGCGCCCGGGTCGTAAACCAGCTTGTCGGCGGAGCCGAGCACGCGTTCCATGGTTTCGAGATAGATGCGTTCGCGGGTCACCGCCGGCGCCTTCTTGTATTCCTCGAAGACGTCGAGGAAGCGCGCGCTCTGGCCCTTGGCCTCGGCGATCGCCTGCCCCTTGTAGCCTTCGGCGTTCTGGATGATCTGCGAGGCGCGGCCCTTGGCGTCGGGGATCACCCGGTTGGCGTAGGTCTGCGCTTCGTTCTGCAGCCGCTCGAGGTCGGCGCGTGCGGCCTGGACGTCGCGGAACGCGTCGATGACCTGCTGCGGCGGGTCGACCTTCTGCATCTGCACCTGCTGAATCAAGACACCCGCGCCGTAGCTGTCGAGCGTCTTCTGCATCAGTTCCTGCACGGCGTTCTCGATGGTGGTGCGGGCGCCGGTGAGGATCGGCTGGATGTCGGAGCGACCGATCACTTCGCGCATCGCACTCTCGGCCACCGCCTTCACGGTGCCCTGCGGGCTCTGGATGTTGAACAGGTAGTTGCCGACGCCGTCGGGCTTGATCCGCCACAGCACGGTGAAGTCGACGTCGACGATGTTTTCGTCGCCGGTCAGCATCAGGCTCTCTTCCGGCACGTCGTGCATGGTCGCGCCGCGGCGGGCCGGATCGTTGATCAGCGTCATGCCGATGCTGATCGTGTTGACGCGCAGCGCCTTCGGCAGCAGCACGGTCTCGATCGGATACGGCAGGTGATAGTTCAGACCCGGCTGCACGGTGCGGACGTGCTTGCCGAAGCGGAGCACCACGCCGAGTTCTTCCGACTGGACGCGGAAGAAGCCCGACAGGCCCCAGATCGCGAGCGCGCCGAGCAGCACGATGGCGATACCGAGCCCGCTGAAATGGCCGCCGGGAAGGATCTGCTGCAGCCGGTCCTGACCACGACGGAGCAGGTCTTCGAGATCAGGCGGCCGCGGTCCCGATGATTGTGGCCCCGAGCCCCACGGACCCTTGGGGCCCGAACCCCACGGGCCTCCGCCTTGATTCTTCCACGGCATTCAAACATCTCCTTCGCAGCCGAACGGCCGCAGTCTGCCCGGCTTTATAGGGGACCGTCCCCCTGGGCACAACGCGCGTCATTCCGCGTTGCGAGCTAAGCCTTGACGAAGGTTTGTCAATTGCAAACGGTGCCGCGCCCCCGCTCAGCAAGCCGCGTCGCGTCGATAGGTCACATAGGAGAAATCAGCGCTGTCATGCGGCCCGGCCGTGTGACGCTCACGTGCGACCTCCCGCCATAGTTCCGGATCGATCGGCGGAAACGAGGTATCACCGGCAGGCTGTGCGTGGACTTCGGTGAGTTCGATCCTGGCGGCGAGCGGCAGCCACTGCGCGTAGATCTCGGCCCCGCCGATCACCGCGATCTCGGTGGCAAATCGCCGCAGCGCATCGCCGCGCGCGACCTGTTCGGCCGCAGCGAACGACGGCGCCACCACCACGCCCGGCGCCGTGAACGCGGCATCGCGCGTGATCACGATATTGGTACGTCCGGGCAACGGCCGGCCGATCGACTGATAGGTCTTGCGGCCCATGATCACCGGCTTGTTCAGCGTGAGCTGTTTGAACCGCTGCAGATCCGACTTCAGCCGCCACGGGATGGCATTGCCCTGCCCAATCACACCATTGTCGGCCACGGCGACGACCAGGACGATCGCGACATCGGACATCTCGGCGGCGTTGCTAATCACACCGCCACCTCGGCCTTGATGTGAGGGTGCGGATCGTAGCCGGTCAGGGTGAAATCCTCGTAGCGGAAGCCGAAGATGTCCTTCACCGCCGGATTGATCGTCATCATCGGCAGCGTGCGCGGCGCACGGGTCAGTTGCAGCCGCGCCTGCTCCAGGTGATTGGAATACAGGTGCGCGTCGCCAAGGGTGTGGACGAACTCGCCGGGCTTTAGACCAGTGACTTGCGCCACCATCAGCGTCAGCAGCGCGTACGATGCGATGTTGAACGGCACGCCGAGAAACACGTCGGCCGAGCGCTGATACAGCTGACACGAAAGCTTGCCGTTCGCGACATAGAACTGGAACAGGCAGTGGCACGGCGGCAGCGCCATCTTCTCGACGTCGGCCGGATTCCACGCCGTCACCATCAGCCGCCGCGAGTCCGGATTACGTTTGATCATCTCGACCACGTTGGCGATCTGATCGATCGAGCCACCATCCGCGGTCGGCCACGAGCGCCACTGTGCGCCGTACACCGGGCCGAGATCGCCGTTGGCGTCCGCCCACTCGTCCCAGATCGTGACGCCGTGATCGTGCAGGTATTTGATGTTGGTGTCGCCCTGCAGGAACCAGAGCAGCTCGTGGACGATCGCCTTCAGCGGCAGCCGCTTGGTGGTCAGCATCGGAAAGCCGGCGGCGAGATCGAACCGCATCTGATGCCCGAATACCGACAGCGTGCCGGTGCCAGTGCGGTCGTGCTTTTCGGCCCCGTCGCTCAAGATGCGTTCGAGCAGGTCCTGATATTGGATCATCGGCGGTGTGGCTCGAAAATGCGGCGGGCGTGGCCTTTGGGCCTGCTGGCGCGTTGGCTTTCAGGAGAATCCGGACAGGCTGCGAAAATGGCCCGGTACGATGGCGACGGCAAGGCCGGGCCGGGACCATCCACACTCAGGTCCGTGATCGGCCTCAGCCTGCGGTTGCGGCTAGGGCGTTGTGCCCTTCACCACCTCTTCCCAGCGTGAGATCTCCTCCTGGACGAGCTGCGCCAGCACCACCGGAGCGCGCTGTTCCGGCCGCGGCACCAGGGCGCCGAGGTCAGTCAGCCGGGTCCGGACATCTGACTGATCGAGGGCGCGGGAGACGGCGGCATTGAGCTTGGCCACGATCGGTTCCGGAGTGCCGCGCGGTGCGAACAGCCCGGTCCAGGCGCCGACCTGGAACCCCGGCAGGCCGGCTTCGCGCGCGGTGGGCACGTCAGGAACGACGGGATCGCGCTCGGACGCGGCAATCACATAGGCTTTGACTTTGCCCTCGCGCAGCGCCGGCACCGCGTTGACGATCTGGTCGCACATGTAGTCGACCTGCCCCTCGACCAGCGCCTGCAGCGCCGGGCCGGTGCCACTGAAAGGCACTCCGGTCGGATCGATTTTGAGCAGACGGTTGAGCAGCAGGCACGACGCATACGAAACCGAGCCGAAACCGGCATGCGCGACGTTGAGGTTGTCGGTGTGCGATTTCACATAGGACGCGAATTCGCTCAGGTCCTTTGGTGGGAACTGCTTGCGGGCGAGCAGCAGTACCGGCATCTCGGTGAGCAGAGCGACCGGCGTGAAGTCCTTGTCGGGCCGATAGGCGAGCTTGGGGAACAGCGCGACCGCGGCGCCGTGCGTTCCGAGGTGTCCGACGATCAGGGTGTGGCCGTCCGGGGCCGCATGCGCCACCCGGGTCGCCGCCAGTGTACCTCCGGCGCCGAGCATGTTCTCGATTTCGATCGGCTGGCCGAGCGTCTTGGCCATCTCGGCGGTAATCAGGCGGGCGACGGTATCGGTTGGTCCGCCCTTGGCGAACGGAACGACAACAGTGACGGTACGAACGGGAAAATCGATCTGATCCAACCGGTCCGGCTCGGCAGCCGAGGCAGGCAACAACCATAGTGCCATCAGGGCGATCGCAGCGCGCCCCGCTGCGCTCACGCCGTCAAACAAATTCATTGTCCGTCTCCGCCGGAAAGACGTGGTGATAGCGAATTACTCGCTACCAGATCAACCGGCGAAAACGACGTTCCGGCGATGCGGGATTGTCGGCGCTGGAATTACCCCTCGGACTCGACGAACACTTCGTCACGCTTGCGCCGCAGCATCGGTAATACCGACAGGATCAGCAGGCCCGCAGCGACAACCAGCAGCGAGGCCGACAGCGGCCGGGTGATGAATACCGAGGCATCACCACGCGAAATCAGCAGTGCGCGCCGCAGATTGTCCTCCATCAGCGGCCCCAGCACCATGCCTAGCAATAGCGGCGCGGGCTCGAAATCGTGCTTCACCAGCCAGTAACCGATCAGCCCGAACGCGCCGGCCAGGACCACGTCCACCGGCGCGTTGTTCACCGAGTAGATCCCGATACAGCAGAACACCACGATCGACGGAAACATCAGACGGTACGGAACACGCAATAATCGTACCCAAATACCCACAAGCGGCAAATTGATCACCAGCAGCATCAGGTTGCCGATCCACATCGAGGCGATCATGCCCCAGACCAGTTCGGGCTGGTTCTTCATCACCTGCGGCCCCGGTACGATGTTGTGAATGGTCATCGCGCCGACCATCAGGGCCATCACGGCGTTCGGCGGGATCCCAAGCGTCAGCAGCGGGATGAACGAGGTCTGGGCGGCGGCGTTATTGGCGCTTTCCGGCGCCGCGACGCCTTCGATCGCGCCGCGGCCGAACCGTTTCGGGTCGCGCGCGATCTTCTTCTCCAGCGTGTAGGCCGCGAACGAGGCGATCACCGCCCCGCCGCCGGGCAGGATGCCGAGGAGGGAGCCGAGGATGGTGCCGCGGCCGATCGCCGGCGCCGCGTCGCGCAGATCCTTCCGGGTCGGCATCAAACCGGTGATCTTCTGCTGCACCAGCTCGCGGTCGGTCGCGGCGCCGAAGTCGAGGTTGCGGATGATCTCGGCGAAGCCGAACACGCCCATCGCCACCGTGGCGAAGCCGAGCCCGTCCGCCAGTTCCGGGACGTCGAAGGTCATGCGCGACACGCCGGTTTCGATGTCGGAGCCGACGGTCGACAGCAGCAGCCCGAGCACGATCATCGCCACCGCCTTCAGCACCGACCCGCGCGCCAGCACCACGGCGAACACCAGACCCAGCACCATCAGCGAGAAGTACTCGGCCGGACCGAACTCCAGCGCCAGCCGGGTCAAGGGCTCGCCGACCAGCGCGATCAGCACGGTGGCGAAGCAGCCGGCGGCGAACGAGCCGATCGCGGCGATCGCCAGCGCCGGGCCGGCGCGGCCCTGCTTGGCCATCTGAAAGCCGTCGAGCGTAGTCACCACCGAGGTCGCCTCGCCCGGAATGTTGACCAGGATCGAGGTGGTCGAACCGCCGTATTGGGCGCCGTAATAGATGCCGGCAAGCATAATCAGCGCGCCGACCGGCGGCAGGCCAAAGGTGATCGGCAGCAGCATCGCGACCGTAGCGATGGTACCGATCCCCGGCAGCACGCCGATCAGGGTGCCGACCAGCGCGCCGGTGAGGCACAGCAGCAGATTTGTCGGCGAAGCGGCGACCTGGAAGCCGAGCGCGAGATTGGAGAACAGATCCATCGCCGCGGCCTCACTGGGTCAGGAAGGCGGGCCACAGCGCGAACGGCAGCGCCAGCCCGTACACGAACAGCCCGCAGCAGGCCGCGGTGAGCACAAGGCCGACCACGAAGGTCTCGCCCCAGCGCGTCTCCGGCGTCCCGAGCGCCGAGATCAGGAAACTCGAAAACGTCGCGATGACGAGGCCGAGCGGCCGAATCGTCACCGCGAACGACAGGATCGCGAGGCCGACGAACAGCGGCCCGCGCCAATGGAATTTTGCCAGCCGCTCGCCGGAGGCGAAGATCCCGGTTGCGGCGATCACCGCGCCGAGCCCGAGCAATAGCAGCGCCAGCAGCCGCGGCACCGTGCCGGCGCCGAAGCGAAAGCCCTGCATGCCGCCGAGATCCCTGGCCGCCCACAATGCGAAGGCCGCGACCGCCATCAGCGCCAGCCCACCGACGAAATCCTGCGGTCCGCGGATCCAGCTCGGAAACACGGATCGCTCCCGCAGCCCGCTCGGCGCCTCGTCCATCGGTCCCTCCCCCGCTCGCTTTCCGCCCGCGTCGCGAACGTGCATTTGCTGTCTTTGGCCTATCGGCCTGGATCAGACAACGCCGGCAAAGCCCAGCACACCACCGGCAAGCAACAGCCACAGCGGATTGACCCGGGTCACCGCTGCCAGCACCGCGACCGTGGCGGTCAGCACCATCGCCGCGACGGACCGGTCTGAGCCCAGCGCCAAAATCAGGCCACTCGCCGCCATCAGCCCGATCGACAGCGGCACCAGGGCCGCCTGAATGATCGCCGGCCAAGGCGATTGGCCGGCGCGGCCCAGCAGCCGGCTCACCACATAGGCCAGCGTCGCGCTCGGCCCACACATGCCGACGGTCGCGACCAGTGCGCCGGCGAGTCCGGCGGCCTGATAGCCGATCAGCGTGACGATCAGCACGTTGGGCCCGGGCGAGAGCTGGGCGATCGCGAAGGCGTCGGCGAATTGCTGCTCGGTCAGCCAGTGATTGAGAGTGACGGCGACGCGGTGGATCTCCGGCAGCGCCGCGTTCGCCCCGCCGATCGCGAACAGCGACATCGTGCTGAAGGTCGCGGCGAGCCCGCCGAGCGAAGGCGCCCCGGTCATGCGGTGCGCCTCCGCAGCAGGTAGGTGGCGCCAATGCTGAGCGGCACCGCGACCGCCAGCACATACGGCATCGGCAGCCGCAGCACGCCGACCGCGACGAACACCGCCGCCAGCAGTCCGATCGCGACCGGATCACGCTTGCGCAGCAGCGGCATCAGCATCTTGAACACGACCGCGAACAGCAGCCCGATCGCCGCGTAGGATACCCCGGCGAGGATCCGTCGCAGCGTGTCGAGCTCGCCGTAATGGGCATAGAGCACCGCCAGCGTCGTCACGATCACCACCGGCGGACCGAGCAGCCCGGCAAACGCGGCAATCGCCCCGGGGATGCCGCGGAACCGCGATCCGAACACCACCGACAGGTTGACGATGTTCGGCCCCGGCAGGAAATGGCACAGCGCGAAGGTCTCGTTGAACTCCTCCGCCGTCATCCAGCGATGCTGCTCGACGATCGCCCGCCGCGCCCACACCAGCACGCCGCCGAATCCGGCCAGCGACATCTTGGCGAAGGCGACGAACAGCTCGCCGAGGCCGGGCGCTGCCGGCGCCGCAGCGCCTCCTGCCTCGCGATCGGGTGCGTCGATAAGAGCCATTTGCAAGCTTTAGACTGCCGCGCGGAGCGCAACCACCGGCTTTTCCGCCGTCCCCCTGTTCGCGCACCGCCAAGCTGCCCGGATGCTGGACCTCGCCTTGCGAAGATCCCGGCCACGCCCACAAGTGCTTGGACGGGAGGCCCTTTCGCCGGCGGACATTGCCCCCTATATTGGGGGCGTCGGGGCAACCCGACTATGGAAATAAATGGCCGCCGCAATAAACCATTCGGACCCGGGGGCGGTACCCGGCGCCTCCACCCAAGCCCGTTCTTCTCGTTTCGAAAAGGCGGGTTTCGGCGGGGGCGAAATAGGATCGACGAGGGCGTAAAGGGCTCGCTTTTTCCCGGTATTGTTCCGCCGTTATCGGGCTACTGCAATAGTTGCCAACGACAACTATGCTCCGGTTGCTCAGGCTGCGTAACGCAGTTTGAAAGACCACTTTAAAGCCCTAACGGGTTAAGCTCCGTTAGGCGGGGTTCGGAGGCACCTGGCAACAGAAGCCTCCACTCATTCTAATCATGCCTTGCTGGTTCGGGATTTTTGCAGGCTGGAGGGTGGCTTACTGCCCGTTTCTCCGGCGCGGCGCCGCACAATTCAGCCGCGATAGATGCTGACCATGGGCAGCGGCCGGGGTAGCATGATGTTCGGCGCGAGTCGGGCCCCACCCCTAGTGCCGCGACCAGCCTTCAGGCTTCCGAGCGACGGGACGACAGACGGGACGACGACATGGCCACCGACCACATCCGATACGACGTGCTCGCGCGCGATGCCTTGCGCGGCGTTCTGCGCCACGTCCTCACCGACGTCGCTCAACACGGCCTGCCCGGAGAGCATCATTTCTTCATCACCTTCCAGTCGAAGGGCGATGGCGTGAAGCTGTCGCCGCGGCTGCTGGCGCAGTACCCGGAAGAAATGACCGTGGTGCTGCAACATCAGTTCTGGGACCTCGTGGTCACCGAAGACCGTTTCGAAGTCGGGCTGTCGTTCGGCGGCATCCCCGAGCGGCTGGTAGTGCCGTTCGCCTCGATCAAGAGCTTCTTCGATCCCTCGGTGAAGTTCGGGCTACAATTCGAAGCCGCCGATGAGGTCGACGAGACCGGCGAGTCCGACGACGGCACCGAACTGGTGACCGCGGCCCCGGCGCCTGTGGCGCTGCCGACCTCCTCCGCGACCACCGACAGCAGCGCGCCGTCCGACGACGAGCCGCCGCGCTCCGGCGAAGGCGCCGAAGTGGTGCGGCTCGACCGCTTCCGCAAGAAGTAAGAACCTGCTGATTATCAGGTCTTCCGCGCGCTGGATCATTCCGGCGCGCGCGGCGTTGGCCGTCGACGCCGTCCCGCCCACCTTCGACACTCAGCCTCAGGAAGATGATCATGGCCCGCACGCCCCGCTCTCCCCGCCCCGCGCGTTCTGCCGCCACGCGAAGCGAGACCGATAGTTTCGGTCCGATCGATGTCGCCGCCGACCGTTACTGGGGCGCGCAGACCGAGCGTTCGCGGCAGAACTTCCGCATCGGCACCGAGCGGATGCCGATCGGCATCATCCGGGCGCTGGCAATCGTGAAGCTGGCCGCGGCCGAGACCAACAAGGAGCTCGGCCTGCTCGACAACCGCCGCGCCGGCGCCATCGTCCGCGCCGCCCGCGAAGTGATCGACGGTACCCATGACGATCACTTCCCGCTGGTCGTGTGGCAGACCGGCTCCGGTACCCAGACCAACATGAACCTCAACGAGGTAATTGCTAATCGCGCCAACGAACTGCTCGGCGGCGAGCGCGGATCGAAGAAGCCGGTACATCCCAACGATCACGTCAACATGAGCCAGTCGTCGAACGACTCGTTCCCGACCGCGATGCATATCGCCGCCGCGCAGGCGATTACGGCCGACCTGATCCCGGCGCTGACGCTGCTGCACGATGCGCTACGCAAGAAGGAAAAGGCGTTCGCCAAGATCGTCAAGATCGGCCGGACTCACACCCAGGACGCCACCCCGCTGACGCTCGGCCAGGAATTCTCCGGCTACGCGGCGCAGCTCGCCAGCGGCATCGCGCGGATCAAATCGGCCCTGAAGGAGCTGTATCCGCTGGCGCAGGGCGGCACCGCGGTCGGCACCGGACTGAACACGCATCCGAAATTCGCCAAGGCGTTCGCCAAGCGCGCCGCGGCGATTACCAAGCTGCCGTTCGTCACCGCGCCGAACAAATTCGAAGCGCTCGCCGCCAACGACGCCTACGTGTTCGTGCACGGCGCACTGAACGCCGCCGCCACCGCGCTGTTCAAGATCGCCAACGACATCCGCCTGCTCGGCTCCGGCCCGCGCTCCGGACTTGGCGAACTGATCCTGCCCGAGAACGAGCCCGGCTCGTCGATCATGCCCGGCAAGGTCAACCCGACCCAGTGCGAGGCGATGACCATGGTGTGCTGCCAGGTGTTCGGCAATCAGACCACCCTCACCGTCGCCGGCAGCCAGGGTCACTTCGAACTCAACGTCTACAAACCGGTGATGGCGCAGGCGATGCTGCAGTCGATCGGGCTGCTGGCGGATGCGGCACGTTCGTTCACGACCAACTGCGTCGATGGCATCCGCGCCGACGAGCAGCGGATCGGCGAACTGATGCAGCGCTCGCTGATGCTGGTGACCGCGTTGGCGCCGAGCATCGGCTACGACAACGCCGCCAAGATCGCCAAGGCGGCGCATCAGCGTGGTACGACCTTGAAGGAGGAAGCGGTGCGCTCGGAACTGATCAGCGCCGCCGAATTCGACCGGCTGGTGCGGCCGGACAAAATGACGCATCCGGGCTGACCTCGCGCGGCGCCCCCGGCGTCGTAAAAATGCCCTTTCGGAAATTGATGTAAATCATATCCCTTGCGCGCCCAGATTGGTCAACTTGCACTTGCGGCGTTGTGGTCCGACCGCCTTATTCGATTTACGGAATAAGTGTCGAACCGCATCAAGCAACGATATGGTTTTGTTCTTGATGGTGATCGAGCCTCTAATGGCTTCGTGCATTCGTGCCCGCCTGGCAGGCGACGCCCGTTGCCGATTTAATCGATGATGGGTGACGGTATGGCCGACGTGGTCAATTTGAAACGCTTCAAGAAGCGAGCCGAGCGGGAAGCAGCCGCGAAACTCGCAGATGCCAATCGCGCACGATTTGGCAGGACCAAATCGCAGCGAGGGCTCGACCAACATCATGTCAGCCGCGCCAATCAACTGCTCGATCAACACATAATCGGTGGCGAGGACGCGTCATGAAATCGCCGGTGGTGAAACGGTCGATCGTGGTCGCGGGCCACAAGACCAGTGTCAGCCTGGAAGAAGCGTTCTGGAACGGCATGAAGGAAATCTCCAGCGTGCGGGACATGACTTTGTCCGAGCTCGTCGGAGAGATCGACAGCAATCGTCAGCAGGGCAACCTGTCTTCGGCGATCCGGCTGTTCGTGCTCGACTACTTCCGCAGCCGCGCCTTGCAGGCGCAGCAGCAGGCAGTGGCTGATACAAAGACCGAAAGCTCGCTGACGGCGCACTGATCGTTCGATCGGTGCGCTGATCAGTCGGTCGCCCTCGCATTCGGGGGCGACAACACCAAGGGCGCACGTGGCCGTGACGGGCGCGTGTCTCCTGGTGCAGGTTTGATCTCCAAAGGCGGCGGCAGTGGCGCGAGCTTTTCGCGCAATGTCGAAGACGCGGCGGTCGATGCTTGTGGCTGAAGTGGCGTTTGCGGCTGAGGTTGCGACGGTCGTTGCGGCTGGACGCGAGGCTTCGGTGGTGTAGCGCGACGCGGATCGGCGTCCGGCAACGGCGGCGTAAACGGCTGCGTCGGACTGATCGCGGCATCCTGCCCGTTGGCGGGAGCATTTGGCTGCGGCGCAGCCTCGGGCGCGCTTTTGGGCACGGTCTGATGATTACCCGCTGGCACGCGAGTCGGCGTGGGCGCGGACTGCGGCATGGCTGGTGCGGCTGGCGGCGGCAGGCTTGAGGTCTGGGCCGGAGACCTGTCGGCATTGCTTGGCGCCTGAGTCGCGGCGGCCGGATCAGGGCCGACCGGCGGTTTGCCCCCCTGTTCCAGCATCTGCAGCTTGCGGGTCTCGCGATCGATCCGGCGGATCGACAGCCACGACGACAATCCTGACAGATCGACAGACCACTTCATCCGATCCGGCGGTCCGGCCGCGAACATCCGGATCTCCGGTAGCAACTCATGGGCCGGCTCGGTCGAAATCAGCGTCACGCGCACATCGGCCTGCCCCGCCGCCACATCGTAGCCACCCGACACCACCGCGCGGGCGTCCTTGGCCTGCAGCGTGGTCGGCGCCAGCTTCAGGCGGCCGTCGCTGATGCTGATCGGAAACTGCGCGCTGTCGACCTTCAGCGGCCCGGCCTTCAGCGCCGGCTCCACCAGTTTCGCTAGGTGGTCGGCATCGATCGGCTGTCCCTGATCGGCGGCGCGGATTGCGACCGCAAAAGCGCTCGGATCGAGCCCTGAGATCGCCGCCTGCGACAGCGTCACCGTGCCGCCACCGGACAGAGCACCGGCGAGCGCCGAGGCGCTGCGACCGCTGCTCGCCAGCGTGCCTTGCAGCGACAGCCTCCCCAGCGGCAGGGCAAGCGTGCCGTCGCGCAGCGCTGCGGCGTCGGCATCCTTCAAGGTGAGCTGCGCGTCGAGCGCCACCCCGGCCTCGACCAGTTTGGCGGTCAGCACCGCCTTGGCGTCGCCGCCGCCGAGCTTGCCACTGCTGTCGAGCGTCAGCGATCGCCCGTCGCTGCGCACCACCCCGCTCAGCGGCTGCAGTTCGCTGCCGCCCGGCAGTTCGGCGCGCACCGCCTGGAACGCGATCTTACCGCGCCAGCCGCGCAGCCAGCCCTGCCCGAGCGGCTCGTCGGCCGGACGGCCGGCGGCACCGAGTGCGAGTTGCAGCGCCGGTCCCAGCGGCAGCGTGTCGATCCCCGCTTCGCCGTCGAGTTCGGCGGTCTCGCCCCGGGTCAGCGCCAACCGGCCGCGCAGCCGCGAGCCGGCGATGCCGGCATCGATGTCTTTGAAGGTCCATTTGCTGCCCGCCACCGCCAGCTGGGTCGAGAACGACAGCGGCGCTTCGTTTGCGCCGGACGGCGGCAGATCGAACAGCGGCGCCAGATCGAGCTTGCGCGCACTCAGCGACAGCGACGCCTTCGGCTCGGCCGCGAACGGCTCGACCTCGCCGTTCGCCTCGGCGTCGAGCCGCGCCGCGGTCAGCTTGGCTTTGCCTTGCAGCTTGCCTCGCCACGTGCCGGAGCCGGACGCGTGCAGCACCGCCGCGCCGTCGCCCGCGGCGATGACGCGGTCGAGCCCGAGCAACGACAACAGCGCCTCGCCGCGCGGTGCCGACAACTCGCCTTCGAGCTGGAGCGCACGACGCGTCAGCACCTCGACATCGAGTTTGTGCAGATCGGCAGCAGGCGGGCTCGCCTTTGCGGTCAAGCGACCGCTTAGTTGCGGGCCGGCAAGGTCGAGCGTGCCGCTGGCTTCCACGTGATCGCGCGCCGCACCGGCCTTCTCCACCGCCAATGCCAGCTTGGCGCGTACCTCGCCGGGGTCGGTCGGCAGCGCCTTCAATCGTGCCGCGATGGCCGGCGCGATTGGATCGATCGCCGCGGCGATCGGACCGAGCGATGGCGCCCGCGTCGACAGCGCCAGCCTGCCGGTGGCGTTGTCGCGGTCGAGGGCGCCGTCGCCTTCCAACAGCAGCCCGCCCGCGGTGCCGAGCTTCAGCCGGTCGAGCGCGATCCGGTGCAGATCGTACGCCAGCCGCAGTGCAGCGGGCTGCCAGACCTGATCGCCGACGCTGAGCTTGCCGAGGTCGAGCGTGAGGCTGGCCTGCTCCGGCCAGCCGCCGTCAGATCCGGCGAGCGTGCGCGCCCATTGCAGCGCCGCGTCGAGATCGGCGCTGTCGCCCTTCAGCGCGGCGTCGATCTGCGTCCCCTGATCGTCACGCCGCGCCCGATAGGCGAAGCGACCGCGCAGCGTGTCGCCGCCGCTTTGCACCGTCAGCGGATCGAGCACCAGTGCGTCGGAGCCGGCGCGGACACCACCGGCGATCCGCAGCGCCTTGCTGAGACTGCCGGCGGTCGGCGCGCGGCCCTGCAGCCAAGCGGCGAGCAGATCCGGATCGGTCGCGGAAAGATCAAGCGTGCCGGTGATCGCTGCATCCGCGGCGCCAGCGCCGCCGCGCAGCGCCAAACGGGTGCCGCCGGGGGCACGCAGCTCCAGCCGCTCGAGCTGCCAAGCCTGTGAGTTGCCGCGCAGTTCGGCGACGAGATCAGTGACCGGCCGGTTGCCGATCGTGATCTGGTCGGCGTCGAGCGACACCCGCGCCAGCAACGACGGCAGCGGCAAAGACGCCGCCACATCGCGCAGCCGCGCCAGCCAGGGCAGCGGCGGCGCGGCATCGCCGGGCTTCGCCAGCAGCCGGTCGGCATCGAGCTGCCGCGCCGACAGCTTGGCGTCGAGACGCGGCGCGGCGCCGAACCGCGCTTCGCCGCTGCCGATCAGCTTCAGCGCGCGGTCGTCAGCGCCCCAGGAGACCTCGACCTGATCGAGCTTGGCGAGCGCCGGATCCGCCTCGACCTTGGCGGCGAGCCGCCACGGCGTCCGCGGCGTCTCGCCCGTCGCTGCCGCAAGCGCCGCAAGTGAGGCGGTGCCGTCGAACCGCGGCCGGCTTTGCTCGAACCTGACGAGGCCGTCGAGATCGGCCGCGATCCCGCCGGCGCCCTGGTTGATCCCGGCGCGCAGCCGGATCGCATCGCCATCCGCCGCGCGGCTGGTCGACAGCCGGAACGGATAGCGCTGGCCGCCGAGCAGGAAATTGCCGTCGCCGCGCAGCGCCGCGGCTTGCGCGCGCAGCTCTCCGGAGAACGCGATATCGCTGAGTTCGAGATTGCTGCGGCTGGCGGCATCGTGCAGCGCGATCCGGCCGGTGAGATTGAGCCGGTCGACGGTGAGCGCGGCGAGGTTCGACAGCCCAGCCGCCGGCCAGTCAAGCCGGCCCTGCGGATCGAGCCCGAGATCGAGCGACAGCCCGTTGATCGACAGTTCGTCGGCACGCAGTTCGCCGCGCATCAGCGAGCCGAGGCTGAATTCGACATCGAGCTTGGCGGCGGCGATCCGGCCGGCGTCGTTGGCGCCGCCGACGGTCACACGCTGCAGTCGCAGCGACGGCGTCGGCAGCAGCCGCGCATCGAGCGGACCGGCGACCCGAACCTGGGCGCCGAGCAGCCGCGTCGCCTCCGCTTCGAACGGAGTGCGAAACTGGTTCCAGTCGATCAGATACGGCCCGACCAGCGCGGCGAGCAGCGCCAGGATCAGCGCGATAGCCAGGCCGAGCAGCGTCGTCTGCACGCGGTCTCCCCTCGGGGGCGTTGTGACGCCCCTCGCTGGCGTCGTTCTTTCGTGATTTCAACGCCTAGCGACAGACTGTGGCGAACTCACAGCAACTTCAAGCGGCGGATTCACGACGCTCAAAGTTGCTGTGGTTCAAATCCCTTGCGGCAGGATCTTGCCGGGATTGAAGATGTTCTGCGGATCAAGCGCCTGCTTGATCGCGCGCATCGCCTGCAGCGCTTCGAGGCCGAGCTCGGCCTGCAGATATTTCTGCTTGCCCTGGCCGATGCCGTGCTCGCCGGTGCAGGTGCCGTCCATCGACTGCGCCCGCTCGACCAGCCGGTGCATGAACTCGTCGGCCCGCGCCAGCTCTTCGGCATCGTTGACGTCGCACAGCAGCGAGCAATGGAAGTTGCCATCGCCGACATGCCCGACGATCGGCGCCAGCAGGCCGAGCCGGTTGAGGTCGGCCTCGGTCTCGCCGACGCAATCGGCCAGCCGCGAGATCGGCACGCAGACATCCGTAGCGACGACGCCGACGCCATCGCCCTGACGCAGCGCCCGCACCGACCAGTAGGCGTCGTGCCGGGCCTGCCACAGCTTGTTGCGATCCTCCGGGCGCGTCGTCCAGGTAAAGTCGCCGCCGCCGCAATCCTTGGCGATGGCGCCGAAGTTCTTGGACTGCTCGCCGACCTCGACTTCGCTGCCGTGGAATTCGAGCAGCAGCAGCGGCGTCTCCGGCAAGGTCAGCTTGGAATAGGCGTTCACCGCCTTGACCTGGGATTCGCTCATCAGCTCGATCCGGGCCAGCGGAATGCCGGTCTGGATCGCCAGGATCACCGCCTGACAGGCGTCGCTGACCGACGGGAACGAGCAGGACGCCGCCGCAATCGTCTCCGGGATGCCGCGCAGCTTGATGGTCAGCTCGGAGATGATGCCGAGCGTGCCTTCCGAGCCGACGAACAGGTGAGTCAGGTCGTAGCCGGCGGCCGATTTCTTGGCGCGGGTGCCGGTGGTGATGATCTCGCCGTCGCCGCGTACCACCTTCAGCGCCAGGATGTTGTCGCGCATCGTGCCGTAGCGCACCGCATTGGTGCCGGAGGCGCGGGTCGCCGCCATGCCGCCGATCGAGGCGTCGGCGCCGGGATCGATCGGGAAGAACAGCCCCTGGTCGCGCAGGTTCTCGTTCAGCGCCTTGCGGGTGACGCCGGGCTGAATCACACAGTCGAGATCCTCGGCATGGACTTCGAGGATCTTGTTCATATCGCGCAGGTCGATGCAGATGCCGCCGGCCGGGGCGTTGACGTGGCCTTCGAGCGACGTGCCGGTGCCGAACGCGATCACTGGCACGTTGTGCTGCGCGCAGATCCGCACCGTGTCCTGAATGTCCGCCGTCTCCTGCGCCATCACCACCGCGTCCGGCGGCTGGTTCGGCAGCCAGGTCGTGGTGTGGCCGTGCTGCTCGCGCACGGCCAGCGAGGTGACGAGGCGGTTGCCGAACCGCGCCGCGAGCGCTTCAATGGCGCTTGCCACGGCCTGCGGCTCGGCGCGCTTCGGCGTGTTGGTGATGGTCAGGCCCACGACAAAAACTCCTTCGGAACGGGGCGACCGTGGCAAAGGATACCGGAGGGGTCAAGGGAGGTACGATTGACTTTGGAAGTAGATCGCAGCAGCGAAATCGGCACCGTGTCGGGGCCATTCTTGTCATCGGTGATGCAGATCGAGCCCGGCTGGATCGACTATAACGGCCACCTCAACATGGCCTATTACAATGTGCTGTTCGACCGCGCGATCGACCAGATCTGGAGCAAGCTCGGGATCGGTGTCGATTATCTGAACACGCGCGGCGGCTCGACCTTCACGGCCGAAGCCCACGTCCGCTACTTGCGTGAGATCCATCTCGGCGACCCGGTGCGGGTCGCGGTTTACATCGTCGAGGCGGACGAAAAGCGCATCCACACCTTCGAAGAACTGCGCCATGCCGAAGACGGCTGGCTGTCGGCGACTTCGGAAAACATGTCGATGCATGTCGACATGGCGAGCCGCAAAGTGGCGCCGTTTCCGGACGACATTCGCGCCAGCATTAGGCGGATGGCGGAAGCGCATCGCGCACTGCCGCAGCCCGAGGGCATCGGACGTCGTATCGCGATGCCCTCGAAGCGTCCGGTGACGGCGTCTTAAACCCGCGTTCGACCGCGGAAGATACTGATCACCGCCGAGACCAGGAACAGCACGATCGCGATGAAGAAGATGATCTTCGCGATTTCGATCGATGCACCGGCGATTCCGCCAAAACCGAGCAGACCCGCGATCAGCGCAACCACGAGAAACGTCACGACCCAACCCAACATCTGATGACCTCCGTTTCGCTTCCGGCATCCGCTGGCGGCTGCCTGTCGGTGAGGCGCCGCCGGTTTCGACCGCGCCGCTTGGCGAAACAATCCGAGGCTGGAACGAAAGTTCCGGCCGGTTTGGTTGTGCCAAGCCCGCATTTTCACGCGAGAAATTGGAACGGAATCACGTGGACGAGCCGCCGCGCCGGCCTGCGATGCACGCCCGAACCTGTCGAGAGCGGCGCGCTGCGCCTATATCGGCGGATAATCCTGCTCTAAAGGCTCCTCTTCGGGCCCCGCAGCGCGGCTGTGGGTGGTAAAACGATTCGCATGACCGATCCGACCAAGCGCCAGTCTCTCGACCTCTCCAGCTATCAGCCCGCCGCCGGCGGCATCGCCGCGCGTGCGCGCGCCGCGGCAGGCCCAGCCTATCTGTCCGGCCTCAACCCGGAGCAGCGCGAGGCGGTCGAGACGCTGGATGGCCCGGTGCTGGTGCTGGCCGGCGCCGGCACCGGCAAGACCCGCGTGCTGACCACGCGGATCGCCCACATCCTCTCCACCGGCCGCGCCCGGCCCGCCGAAATCCTGTCGGTGACCTTCACCAACAAGGCCGCGCGCGAGATGAAGCTGCGGCTCGGCCAGATGCTCGGCCAGGCGGTCGAAGGCATGCCGTGGCTCGGCACCTTCCATTCGATCGGCGGCCGGATCCTGCGCTATCACGCCGAGCTGGTGCAGCTCACGTCGAACTTCACCGTGCTCGACACCGACGACCAGATCCGGCTGCTGAAGCAACTGCTCGCCGCCGACAATATCGACGACAAACGCTGGCCGGCGCGGATGCTGGCCGGATTGATCGACGGCTGGAAGAACCGCGGTCTGACACCGTCGCAGGTGCCGGCCGGCGAAGCCGCGATGTTCGGCAACGGCCGCGGCGGCAAGCTCTACGCGCAGTATCAGGAGCGGCTGAAGATCCTCAACGCCGCTGACTTCGGCGATCTGCTCTTGGAAAACATCCGCCTGTTCCGCGAACACCCCGACGTGCTGCGGCAATACCAGAACCGCTTCAAGTTCATCCTGGTCGACGAGTACCAGGACACGAACGTGGCGCAGTATCTCTGGCTGCGGCTCTTGTCGCAGACGCCTTCCTCATCGTCATTGCCGGGCTCGACCCGGCAATCCATCTCTTCACAAGAAGATGGATCACCGGGTCTCGCCGCTTCGCGGCGGCCCGGTGATGACGTCGAGACGAGTGGCAACGTCGTTGCCTCCACCTCCGCCCCGCCCAAAAACATCTGCTGCGTCGGCGACGATGATCAGTCGATCTATGGCTGGCGCGGCGCGGAGGTCGACAACATCCTGCGTTTCGACCACGACTTCCCGGGCGCCAAGGTCATCCGCCTGGAGCGCAATTATCGCTCGACCGGTCACATCCTCGCCGCCGCCTCGCATCTGATCGCGCACAATGAAGGCCGGCTCGGCAAGACGCTGCGCACCGAAGATGTCGACGGCGAGATGGTCACCGTCACCGGCGCGTGGGATTCGGAAGAAGAGGCCCGCGCTATCGGCGAAGAGATCGAGCAGTTGCAGCGCCAGGGTCATGCGCTCAACGAGATCGCGATCCTGGTGCGCGCCTCGTTCCAGATGCGCGAGTTCGAAGACCGCTTCGTCACCCTCGGCCTGCCCTATCGCGTGATCGGCGGCCCGCGGTTCTACGAGCGCGCCGAAATCCGCGACGCGCTGGCCTATCTGCGCGTGATCAATTCGCCGGCCGACGACCTCGCCTTCGAACGCATCGTCAACGTGCCCAAGCGCGGCCTCGGCGACGCCACCGTGCAGATGCTGCACGACCACGCCCGCAAGCGCCGCATCCCGCTGTTCGACGCGGCCCGGATGGTGATCGACACCGATGAGCTGAAGCCGAAAGCGCGGAGCAGCCTGCGCGGCCTGATCGAGAATTTCGAACGCTGGCAGGTGCAGCGCGACGCGCTGGCGCATACCGAACTCGCCGAGATCGTGCTCGACGAGAGCGGCTACACCGAGATGTGGCAGAAGGATCGCTCGGCCGACGCCGCCGGCCGGCTGGAGAACCTGAAAGAACTCGTCCGCTCGATGGAGGAGTTCGAGAATCTGCAGGGCTTCTTGGAGCACATCTCGCTGGTGATGGACCGCGAGGGCGGTGCCGACGAAGACGCCGTCAGCGTGATGACGCTGCACTCCGCCAAGGGCCTGGAATTCGAGACCGTGTTCCTGCCCGGCTGGGAGGAAGGGCTGTTCCCGCATCAGCGCGCGCTCGACGAACAGGGCCGCGCCGGCCTGGAAGAAGAACGCCGCCTCGCCCATGTCGGCATCACCCGCGCCCGCAAGCGCGCGAAGTTGTACTTCGCCACCAACCGCCGCATCCACGGCACCTGGAACACAACGATCCCATCGCGCTTCCTCGACGAACTGCCAGCCGCCAATGTCGAGATCACCGAGTCGAAAGGCGGCTCCGGCTGGGGCGGCATGAGCGGCTACGGCCCGTCGCGGTTCGACAACGTCGAGTCGTTCGGCTCGAGCTACTCGACACCGGGCTGGCAGCGCGCCCAGGCGCAGCGCGGCCGCAGCGGTGGCGGCAGCAACGGCGGCCGCAGCGGCGGCTTCGGCGAAAGCAGCTCGTCCTACTCGTCCGGCAGCACCCGCCGCGCGCCTTTCACCATCGAAGGCGAACTGGTCGCCAAATCCACCGGCACCGAGTCGGCGTTCTCGCTGAAGGACCGCGTCTTCCACCAGAAGTTCGGCTACGGCCACGTCACCAAGATCGACGGCAACAAACTCACCATCGTGTTCGACAAGGCCGGCGAGAAGAAGGTGGTCGATAGCTTCGTGGAACGGGCCTGATGATGCACTACGTCGCCTTGATCCATCAGGATGCCGACGGCAGCTACAGCGTGTCGTTTCCCGACATTCCCGGTGTGGTCACCGCCGGCGAAACGATCGAAGAAGCCGAGGAGGAAGCTGCCGAGCTTCTCGCCTATGCGATCGAGGAGTCGGATGGTGCGATCGTGCTCAATCCGCCACGCACGCTCGACGAACTCAACAAAGATCCGGCCTTCGTCGCAGCGAGCAAAGACGTGATCGTGGCGCTGATCGAATTTGACGCGGACGCCGACGCAGCCGAATAGCGGCCGCATACAAACCATCTTTGAAGCTGCGGAGCGGAAGAATGCTCTCGCTGATTTCACCGAAGAGATTTAGACTACGACGTTATACTTTGAATTGATTACCTAACAACCGCCCGATGCTCACCAGTAGCCGCGATGTCATCCGACGTCTCGAACGTGACGGCTGGAGTTGCGTCCGCGTCACGGGATCGCATCACGTCTTCAAGCATCCTGTGCGCCGGGACATCGTCACCGTGCCGCATCCCAAGAAGGACTTGGGAAAAGGCTTGGTCCGTGCCATTTATAAGGGCGCAGGCTGGGAGCCGGATTGAGGTCGGCCATGACCCACTACATCGCTATCATCGAAGATGCCGGGCCGGACGTGGCGGTCGGGGTGTGGTTTCCGGACCTGCCCGGCTGCGTCTCCGCCGGCGATGACATCGACGACGCCCTGCGCAATGCGCCGGAGGCGCTGGAGCTGTATCTCGAGCAGGTCGAGCAGGACGGCAGGCCGCTGCCGAAGCCTCGCACACTAACTGAGCTGAAGGCCGACCCCGAAGTCGCGGACGACATTCGGGATTACATCGTCGCGCTGATCGAAACGCCGACCCGCGCCCACGCGGCGGAGTGACATCCCCAGCCTTTCCCCGTCATTGCGAGCCAACGGGTCGGCGCGGAGCGCTGCCCGATGACAGGCGCCGCGAAGCAATCCAGGGCGCGGTGCACGGGGTTATGGAGCTTCGTCGGCTTCGCCGCCTCGCAATGACGCGGTGAGGGTCAGTGCCACAAAGCCGCGACGCGAAATTTTCCTCTCCCCGGCCTATTCATCCTGTTGGTTGCGCCGCCCCTTGGCCGTCCTTATGTAAGCCGCCCGCACGTCCCGGCTGCGGTCCGCCTTTCCCGCGCCCCACGCTTCGCGAGCCCGCATGGCCCCGATCATTTCCGTCAAGAATCTGAGCAAGACCTACGGCACCGGGCGTAAGGCGCTGAACGGCGTCAGCCTCGACATCATGGGCGGCGAGATTTTCGCGCTGCTGGGGCCGAACGGCGCCGGCAAGACCACGCTGATCGGCACGATCTGCGGGTTGGTCAATCCGACCGGCGGGACGGTGACGGTCGACGGCCACGACATCATCACCGACTATCGGGCGGCGCGCGAGCTGATCGGGTTGGTGCCGCAGGAGCTACACACCGATGCGTTCGAGTCGGTGTGGGACACGGTCAGCTTCTCCCGCGGCCTGTTCGGCAAGCCGAAGAACCCGGCGCATATCGAGAAAGTGCTGCGCGACCTGTCGCTGTGGGACCGCAAGGACTCTAAGATCATCACCCTGTCGGGCGGCATGAAGCGCCGGGTGATGATCGCCAAGGCGCTCAGCCACGAGCCGCAAATCCTGTTTCTCGACGAGCCGACCGCCGGCGTCGACGTCGAGCTGCGCAAGGGGATGTGGGAGGTGGTGCGCGCCCTGAAGGCGACCGGCGTCACCATCATCCTGACCACGCACTACATCGAGGAGGCCGAGGAGATGGCCGACCGCGTCGGCGTCATCAACCACGGCGAGCTGATCCTGGTCGACGAGAAGTCGGCGCTGATGCAGAAGCTCGGCAAGAAGCAGCTCAAGCTGCATCTCGACGCCCCGATCGACACCGTGCCGCCGCAGCTCTCCGCCTACGACCTCGCGCTGTCGGACGACCACAACAAGCTGATCTACACTTACGACACCCGCGCCGAACACACCGGCATCACCGCCCTGCTCGGCGACATCCGCGCCGCCGGCATCCGCTTCCACGATCTCGACACCAGCCAGAGCTCGCTGGAGGAGATCTTCGTCAGCCTGGTGAGGACGTGAGCATGAACCTGCGGGCGATCCGCGCGATCTATCTGTTCGAAATGGCGCGGACCTGGCGGACGCTGATGCAGAGCATCGTGTCGCCGGTGCTGTCGACCTCGCTGTATTTCATCGTATTCGGCGCCGCGATCGGCTCGCGGATCGATCAGGTCGAAGGCGTCAATTACGGCAGCTTCATCGTGCCCGGCCTGATCATGCTCAGCGTGCTGACACAGAGCGTCGCCAACGCCTCGTTCGGCATCTATTTCCCGAAATTCACCGGCACCATCTACGAGATTCTTTCGGCACCGGTGTCGTTCCTGGAAATCGCGGTCGGCTATGTCGGCGCCGCGGCCAGCAAGTCGATCATTCTCGGCCTGATCATCCTGGCCACCGCCGGCCTGTTCGTGCCGCTGCATATCGCGCATCCGGTGTGGATGTTCGCGTTCCTGGTGCTGACCTCGGTGGCGTTCAGCCTGCTCGGCTTCATCATCGGCATCTGGGCCGACGGTTTCGAGAAGCTGCAGGTGGTGCCGCTGCTGATCATCACGCCGCTGACCTTCCTGGGCGGCAGCTTCTATTCGATCTCGATGCTGCCGCCGATCTGGCAGACCATCGCGCTGTTCAATCCGGTGGTTTATCTGGTCTCCGGCTTCCGCTGGAGCTTCTACGAGATCGCCGACGTCAATGTCGGCGTCAGCCTCGCCGCTACCTCGGGCTTCCTGATCGCCTGCCTGGCGATCGTGTGGTGGATCTTCAAGACCGGCTATCGCCTGAAGGCCTGAACACTGACCAGGCGAAAACAAAAAGGCGCGGCCTGATTGGCCGCGCCTTTTGATGTTTCAGGACGATCGCCTCAGCGGCGGTAGCAACGGAAGTTGCCGCTCCGGGTGTAGTAGCCCTTGCAGCGATGGCCGCGGTGGTAGCGGTAGCGCGGTCCGTGGTTCGGCAGGCCGAGCACGCCGTTCACCGCACCGACCGCACCGCCGACGCCGGCACCGATCGCACCGCCCACGGCGCCGCCGATCGGTCCGGCCGCGCGATTGCCCTGATAGGCACCTTCCTGCGCACCGCGGACGATGCCCTGCGAATGACCGGCGGTCGGGATGGCCAGCAATGCCAGCGCCAGCGCGCCGGCGGCCAACATCGCCTTCATTCGCAGGTGATCACCGCGAATGGCGAGAGTCTTGATTGTGGTTTTCATGATGCCCTCCAGAATTGGTTGGCCCCGGACGATCGTCGGAGCCGAGATGCACCACGTCAACCCGCAGCGCGGCATTGGGTTCCATTTTGCCCTGATTTTGCCATTGCACCGTCTTCGCCACGCCCGGCGCGTGCGGGAGTTAACGATGCCCTGCCGATTCCGGCGCGCGACATGATCGCCTCTGGAAACTCGGAGGGCCGCTGCGCATATTACCGGCGTGGACGGGGTATTGCGGTGAAAGGACTGGCCAGTGGGCCGTACAATGCGTTGGTATCTAGCTTCTCTCTCCGGCCTGATCCTGCTTGCCGCTGCCAGCACCGCCGAAGCCAAGGTCGCCATCACTGTCGACAAGGACAGTCAGCAACTGAGCGTCGCGGTCGACGGCGTCGAGCGTTACCGCTGGCCGGTGTCGACCGGCAATCCGTCGCACGAAACGCCGAACGGCAAATTCCAGACCTTCCGGATGGAAGCCGATCATTATTCGAAGGAGTTCGACGATGCGCCGATGCCGCATTCGATCTTCTTCACCAAGCAGGGCCATGCCATCCACGGCACCGACGCAGCCGGCAAGCTCGGCGTGCCGGTGTCGCACGGCTGCGTCCGTCTCTCGCGCGACAACGCCGCGACGCTGTATGCGCTGGTCGAAAAGGAAGGCGTACTCAACACCACGGTGACGCTGACCGGCTCGTCGCAGGTCGCGCTGGCGCGGCTGAAGAGCAAGGGCGGCAATGCCATCGCCCGCGCCGAACCGCTGCCGTCTCCGACCTATGATGCCAACGGCCAGCCGATCGATCTGGTGCCGAGCCGGCCGCGCGCGGTGCGCCCGCAGGTCACCGATGACGGCTACATCTATCCGGCCGACGGCAACTACGCCGACCGCCGTTATCCGGCACCTCCCGGCTATCGCCGTGTCGCGCCACCGCAATACGGCTATGTCGAGAGCGACTCCTATGCCCAGGATTACGCGCCGCGCCGCTCCTACCAACCGCGCGGCTATTATGACGGCGGCTATGGCGGCTACTCGGCATACTGAGCCGAGCCATTGTTGATCCGATCCAACGCGCGGCCTCCACCGGCCGCGCGTTTTGTTTTGCCTAGTCCTCGCCGTCGCGCAGCCGGCGCCACACCGCGCCAAGCACGTTGGAATAGTCGTCAGTCCACACCCGGTCGCCGGCGCGTGGCGCCGTCAGGGTCCAGTCGTCGTTGCCGGCGAGCCGGCCGATATCGGCGGCCTGACGTGCCGAGATCACCACCGAGGTGGCAAAGATATACTCGGCGTCGCGGCCGGCATCCTGCGACGCGACCCAGCTCTTCAGCCCGTTGGCGTCGGCGATGCCGACCGCAACACTCGCCAGTTCGAGATGGCGGTTGGAGACATGCATCAGCACGGCACCCTGCGGCGCCAGCTTGGCTTGGTAGATCGCCATCGCCTCGCGGGTAGCGAGGTGGATCGGGATCGCGTCCGACGAATAGGCATCGACGATGATCAGGTCGTAGGCGCCGTCCGGCTCGTGCGCGAAGGTCAGCCGGGCATCGCCGACCACCGGCTGCAAATCCGGCGCGCATTTGCTGACGAAGCTGAAATATTTCGGATCGCGCGCGGTATCGATCATCGACTGGTCGATTTCGAAGAACCGCCAATGCTCGTCCGGTGCTGACGCGCAGGTCAGCGTGCCGGAGCCGAGTCCGATCACCGCGACGCGGATCGGGCCGCCCTTGCGCTCGCGGATCGCGGTGATCGCCTGCCCGATGCCGCCGTCCTTGTGATAGTACGAGATCGGCTCCGGCCGCCCGGTGACCGGCGTGCCGTCGTCGTTGAGCACACGCTCGGCGCCGTGAATCGTGGTGCCGTGTAACAGCACATGGAAACGGCCGTCCGCCGTCACCTGGATCTTGTGCACGCCGAAGAAGCTGCGCACCGTTTCGATCCGCCCCTCATCGGCCGGGTACAACCGGATCAAGACTAACGCGAGCGCAATGGTGGCGAGCAGCTTGGCCGGGGCGGCGCGCAGCACCACCGCGATGAACACCCCGAGCGCGGCGACGTCGCCGATCACCAGCACGCGGTTGGTGGCGAACCATTCGTGCAGCTTGCCGGAGGTGAACGCCGAGGTGATCAGCACCGCCGCCAGCGCAGCGATCAGCAGCCAGATCGCCAGCGACCATTGCGGCCGCCGCTCCGGCAAAGGTGGCCGGCACAACACCGCGAGCGCGAGCAGGATCGGATATTCGGCGATCCACGAAAACGTGTACGGCGCCACCAGCCCGGCGAACAGGCCGCCGACCATGCCGCCGAACGACAGCGCCACATAGAAGCCGGTGAGATACCGCGCCGGCGGCCGTGTCCGCGCCAGTTCGCCATGGCAGGCCATCGCGATGATGAAGAAGCAGACCAGGTGTCCGCCGAGCGTCAGCAGCAGATTGTGCTCGGACGCCGAATAGGCCAGCAGCACCACGATCACCGCGATCGCGATCGGCTGCAGCGCCAGCATCCATTTGTGCGGCAGCAGCGGCCGCGACTGGAACACCAGCACCCAGGTGAGCAGATACAGCGACAGCGGCAGTACCCACAGCAGCGGCGCTGCGGCGACGTCGGTGGAGATGTGCGCGGTGACGGCGATCAGCAGCCCGGACGGCACCGCGGCGAGGAACACCCAGCGCGCCACCGTCAGCCATGCCGGCGCCGGCGCGTCGCTGTCGCTTTCGGCGCTATCGGCTGCAGCGGTGGCGGGCGCGCGCAGCAGCAGCACGCCGCAGGCGGCGATCAGCAGGATCAGCACGCCATAGCCGGCGGTCCACATCAGGTTCTGCAGCCGCAGCGTCAGCAGCGGCTCAAGCAGCACCGGATAGGACAGCAGCGCCAGGAAGCTGCCGATGTTGGAGGCGGCGTACAGGAAGTAAGGATCGCGGCCGTCGGGATGGCCGGTGCGAACGAACCACGCCTGCAGCAGCGGATTGTTGGCGGCGAGCGCAAAGAACGGCAGGCCGATCGACACCGCGAACAGGCCGAGCAGCCACAGCTCGTAGCCGCTCGCCGGCGGCGTGCCCCAGCCGGTCGCGATCGCCAGCGGCAGCGTCAGCAGCGCCACGACCAGCAGCAGGAGATGGACCACGACCGACACCCGGCGGTCGGCAAACCGGCTCAGCCCGTGCGCATAGGCATAGCCGGCGAGCAGCAGCGACTGGAAGAACACCATCGCCACCGACCACACCGCCGGCGAGCCGCCGAGCCGCGGCAGCACCATCTTGGTGAACAGCGGCTGCACCGAGAACAGCAGCAGCGCGCTGACGAAGATCGCGATGGTATAAACGATCAGGATCTGCCGGTTGCGCGCCGGGCTGTTCGGGCTCGCGGCAAGAATCGGTTCGGTCATGGCGGCTCCTGCTGCGGTCCGCCGTGGCGGACGCTCGACATCGTCGGCCATGGCAATGGATTCCGGCAGGCCAGTGACGAGCGGCATCCTAGCGTCGCTCTGTGAACAATGGCAAAACCAGCCGCGAACGCCTCTGTCACAACGCTCCGGGAACCTTCCGATGTCCGATCCCGACGTCCTGATCATCGGTGCCGGCCACAACGGCCTCACCTGCGCGGCCTATCTGGCGCGCGCGGGACTGAAGGTGAAGGTGGTGGAGCGCCGCAGCGTGGTCGGCGGCGCAGCGGTGACGCAGGAGTTTCATCCCGGTTTCCGCAACTCGGTCGCGGCCTACACGGTCAGCCTGCTCAATCCGAAGGTGATCGCGGACCTGAAGCTGCACGAGCACGGGCTTAGAATCGTCGAGCGCAAGGCGCAGAACTTTCTGCCCGCACCGGACGGCCAATATCTGCTCACCGGCAGCAACATCACCGCCGCATCGCTGGCGCGGCTCAGCGCACATGACGCCGCGGCTTTCGGCGGGTTCGCTGCCGAGCTCGAAACCATCGCCGACGTGCTGCGGCACTTCGTGCTGCGCGCCCCGCCCAATCTGGTAGCGCAGTTCGGCCTGCCCGCAATCCGCGAAAGTCTGAATGCGCTTGGAACCGCCAACCGGCTGCGGGCTCTCACCATGGAGCAGCAGCGGCTGCTGCTTGACCTGTTCACCTGCTCGGCCGGCGAGATGCTCGACGCCCGGTTCGAGCACGATCTGGTCAAGGCGCTGTTCGGCTTCGACGCCATCGTCGGCAACTATGCCAGCCCCTACGCCGCCGGCTCGGCCTATGTGATGCTGCATCACGCCTTCGGCGAGGTGAACGGCAAAAAGGGCGTCTGGGGCCACGCGTTCGGCGGCATGGGCGCGATCACAGGTGCGATGGCCGCGGCCGCCCGCGCCGCCGGGGCCGAGATCGAGACCTCGGCGGGGGTGCGCGAGGTGCTGGTCGAGAAGGATCGCGTGGTCGGCGTCATCCTCGACGACGGCCGCAGCGTGCGGGCGCGGTTCGTGGCGTCCAACGTCAATCCGAAGCTGCTGTACACCCGCCTGTTGCCGCAAGACGCCCTGCCTGACGACGTCCGCCGACGGATGCAGCATTGGAAGACCGGTTCAGGCACGTTCCGGATGAATGTCGCGCTGTCGCAGCTGCCGTCATTCACCGCGCTGCCCGGCAATGGCGACCACCTCACCGCCGGCATCATCATCGCGCCGAGCCTGGGTTACATGGACCGCGCCTACCAGGACGCCCGCACCCACGGCTGGAGCCGCGAGCCGGTGGTCGAGATGCTGATCCCGTCGACGCTCGACGACAGCCTGGCGCCGCAGGGGCAACACGTCGCCAGCCTGTTCTGCCAGCACGTCGCACCCGAGCTGCCGGACGGCGCCTCCTGGGACGATCATCGCGACGAGGTCGCCGACCTGATGATCGCGACCGTCGATCGCTATGCGCCGGGCTTTGCTGCCAGCGTACTCGGCCGCCAGATCCTGTCGCCGCTCGACCTCGAACGCGAGTTCGGCCTGCTCGGCGGCGACATCTTCCACGGCGCGCTCAGCCTGAACCAATTATTCTCGGCCCGCCCGCTGCTCGGCCATGCCGACTATCGCGGCCCGCTGAAGGGCCTCTACCACTGCGGCAGCGGCGCCCACCCGGGCGGCGGCGTCACCGGCGCCCCCGGCCACAACGCCGCGGCCGCGATCCTCAACGACCACCGCAGCCTGTTCACAAGCCGTGGATAAGTCGGGGGATAAGCCTGTGGATAAGCTGTGGAAAACTTGTAGATGAGACGTGCCGCTGCGGGCCGTCTCTCAGCCGCGCAGGCAGCGCTTGGCTTCGGCAATCTGCGCCCAGCTGTAGCCGTTCTTGAGCGCCCAGGCGATCGACTTGGCGCGGCCGTGTTCGCTGACGTAGTAGCGCACCGTGACGCAGTCGACGCCCGCCGGAATAGGCGGCTGCCCGGCCGGGAAAGCCACAGGCGTCACGCCGCCCTGCCCCTCGGCGAACGCTGCCGGCGTGCCAACCGTTGCGAGCAAGGCTGAGACGGCCACCATCGCGGACAGTTTTCGGCGCCGGGTGGCGGTCGCGCACGGAACTTCGTTGGCCTTGCTCATCAAACCTCATGTTCGTTGTCGGGATCGTCGCTGGCGGCGCCGTCATTGGAGCTGCGGCCAAGCGCGCGACCCCATTGGCCAGAGATCAAGGCGACAATAGGACGTCCACAACCAAAACTGGAAACGCAGCCAGCCTCGAACTGGTTCCGCGTAACCACGTGGTGAGCGCGGTCTCAAATGGCGGAACGCAACCCTCCCGAAGTGTGCTTAAGAGAACGTCGGATCTGTTTTTTGTCCCGCGCGCATGGGCTTGGCGCCCGTTCGTCACGCTGTGCACGAATCTGTCGACAAATTGCGCGAAGGCTGTGGACAACCGTGAATCCTGCGGATTCAACCCTGTGCATAAGTCATGGACAAGCTGTGCATTTCCAGCGCAGAAGCTGTGGACGCCGTGTTGATGCTTCGCTTTCAGCCGCCCCTCGCCGCCAACCTTCGGACCTGCCATGCCTGATCCAGCCCCCACCGTCCGCGCCAGCTTCGTGCTCGGCGACGAGGCCACTGCCCGCCGCGTCACCGACCTGCTCGGCGAGTGCTTCGACGAGGCCGAGATGGCGATCGCGGCGTTCGAGCGGCCGGACCGGAGCTGGGAGGTCGCGCTGCATTTCGGCGAGCAGCCGAACCTCGACCACATCCGCGAGCTGGTGGCGCAGGCCGCGGACCCCGAGGCCGCAAAGGCGATCAGCGTCGAGACCGTGGCAGCCAAGGACTGGGTGGCGGCGAGTCTCGAAGGGCTGGTGCCGGTTCCGGCCGGCCGCTTCGTCGTCCACGGCAGCCACGACCGCGACCGTGTCCCGGCCAACAAGCTCGGCATCGAGATCGAGGCGGCGCTGGCGTTCGGCACCGGCCATCACGGCACCACCCGCGGCTGCCTGACGCTGCTCGATCTGGTGCTGCGCGCCGGCCCGCCGCAGCGCGTGCTCGACCTCGGCACCGGCACCGGCGTGCTGGCGATCGCCGCCGCCAAGGCGCTGCGTCACACTGTGCTGGCCACCGACATCGACAAGCAGTCGGTCGCGGTCGCGCGCGAGAACGCGCGGCTCAACGGCGTCGGCAACCTGGTTCAGGCCGAATGGGCGACCGGCTTCGCCTCGCCGGTGTTCGCCGCCCATGCGCCGTTCGATCTGGTGCTGGCGAACATCCTCGCCAACCCGCTGCGCACCCTGGCCCAGCCGATGAGCGAACATCTGGCGCCGGGCGCGCTGGTGATCCTGTCGGGGCTGCTGCAGCCGCAAGCGCAGAGCGTGATCGCGGCCTATCGGGCGCGCGGCTGCGTGCTGCTGCGTCAGCTCGTGATCGAAGGCTGGAGCAGCCTTCTGTTGGTGAAGACGTTCTGACGGGGAGCGCTGCTGAGCGAGGGCTCAGTGCGCGGGCTTGTCGGGGAAGCGGCTGTGGGCGTCGCCGTTCGGGTCGGTGCGCTTGACCGCCGAGTGGACGAAGCGGTCCAGGATGCGCACGATCACACCACGCGGCTGCGGCTGCTCGGGCTCGACGTTCGGAGGCGCACCACCCGGGCGAACCGGCGGGGAAATCTTCTCAAACGTGAAAGCAGGCATTGTGTATCACCTCGTCGTTGAGTTGAGACACTCCCGGGATTGTCCCGGACGCGTTGTCAGAGCGTATTGCAGCAAGCACTGCGAGCTCTCGCCCGTCTCTTGCGGGCTCGATAAATCAAGCATAACTCGTGCCATAAGCTGAACTATATGCATATCGCGTGAGCCGTGCGCAACGTGTCGAGGGAGCAGACCGCTATGTTCGAGTCGCATTTCCAGAGCTTCGAGGAGCCCGAGAGCGGCGTCGCACTCACCGCGCGGCTGTCGGCATTTCGCGAAGAGCTGCTGCGGCGCAAGCTCACCGGGTTTGCGATTCCCCGCGCCGATCAGCAACAAAACGAATATGTGCCGCCGTCCGACGAGCGGCTGGCGTGGCTCACCGGCTTCACCGGATCGGCTGGTCTCGCTTACGTGCTGATCGATCAGGCCGCGTTGTTCGTCGACGGCCGCTACACGTTGCAGGCCGCCAAACAGGTCGACGGCAATGCCTGGCGCATCGAGTCGCTGGTCGAACCGCCGCCGGAACGCTGGCTGGAGACGCATCTGAAAGCCGGTGATCGCCTCGGATTTGATCCGTGGCTGCACACTTCTTCGGCAGTCGAACGGATGCAGGCCGCCTGCGCCAAGGCTGGCGCCGAGCTGGTCGCGGTCGACGGCAATCCGGTCGACGCGGTGTGGAGCGAACGTCCCGCGCCGCCGCTCGGACCGGTCACTGTCCACGGCGTGGAATTCGCCGGCGAGAGCGAGGCCAGCAAGCTCGGCCGCATCAACGAGGAGCTGGCCCGGCTGAAGGCCGACGCGCTGGTGCTTTCGGATTCCCACGCCGTCGCCTGGACCTTCAACATCCGCGGCGCCGACGTCTCGCACACGCCGCTGCCGCTATCCTACGCGCTGCTGCCGAAGGATGGCCGCCCCACAATCTTCATCGAGGGCCGCAAGCTGTCGAACAGCGTGCGCGATCATCTTGAGCAGACAGCCGACATCGCCGAGCCGGCCGAGCTGGCGCCGATGCTGCGCGAACTCGCCAAGACCGGCGCGACGATCGCGCTCGACAGCGCCACCGCGGCCGATGCGCTGACCCGGCTGATCAAGGATGCCGGCGGCAAGCCGCTGCGCGGCGCCGATCCGGTGGCGCTGCTCAAGGCCGTGAAGAACACCGCCGAGATCGACGGCACCCGCGCGGCGCATCGCCGCGACGCGGTGGCGCTGGCGCGGTTCCTGGCGTTCATCGATGCGGAAGCGCCGAAGGGCGCACTGACCGAGATCGACGCGGTCGAAGCGCTGGAGACGTTCCGCCGCGACACCGGCGCGCTCAAGGACGTGTCGTTCCCGACCATCTCCGGCACCGGCCCGAACGGCGCGATCGTGCATTATCGCGTCACCCGCAAGAGCAACCGCCGGATCCAGCCCGGCGACCTCTTACTGATCGACAGCGGCGCGCAGTATCAGGACGGTACCACCGACGTCACCCGCACCATCGCGGTCGGCGAGCCGACGGCGGAGATGCGCGACCGCTTCACCCGCGTGCTGCGCGGCCACCTGGCGATCGCCCGCGCGGTGTTTCCCGACGGCACCACCGGCGCGCAGCTCGATACGTTGGCGCGGCAGTTCCTGTGGCAGGCTGGAATCGATTTCGAGCACGGCACCGGCCACGGCGTCGGCAGCTATCTGTCGGTGCACGAAGGCCCTGCGCGGATCTCCAAGCTCGGCACCACCCCGCTGAAGCGCGGCATGATCCTGTCCAACGAGCCCGGCTACTACAAGACCGACGGCTTCGGCATCCGGATCGAGAACCTCGAACTGGTGGTCGAGAAACAGATCGACGGCGCCGAGAAGCCGATGAACGGTTTCGAGACCCTGACGCTGGCGCCGATCGACCGCCGCCTGATCGACGTGGCGATGCTCAGCGCCGAGGAGCGCAGCTGGCTCGACGCCTACCACGCCCGCGTCCGCGAAACCGTCCGCCCCCACCTCGACGGCCCCACCCAACTTTGGCTCGACGCAGCGACCGCGCCGCTGCACTCGTAAGCTTAGGAGCGCCGGAGCACAGCCCACACCACGAGTCATTCCGGGGCGCGAGCGCAAGCTCGCGAACCCGGAATCTGAAGCAAGCACGGCCTGGGGCTGCGTCGCCCACGCTAATCTCGAGATTCCGGGTTCGCCGCTGCGCGGCGCCCCGGAATGACAATCGAGAGTCTCTGCGCGCGCCCCGGAATGACGCGTGGCTGATGTTCGACCGCCGCCAACCCGCCCTCGCCCGGCTTCCGCATAGCCTTATGCCGAAAAACCGCCTGTTAGCGCTGCCCCGGCAGGCTACAGTCGACCACCAGCTCACATCCTTCGCCGCGGCAGGCCCGTCGGGAACCGATCTCGCATGCACGGAATCGTCGGCAGATACGCAACGATCGACGCCAGCCGGCGCGACCTGCCGCCGTCGAAACTGCTGCTCCTGCTGCTGGTGCTGATGAACGGTGCGGCGCCGATCGCGCTGTACATCTTCGTGCCGGCGCTGCCGGTGCTGGCGAGCGATTTCGGCAGCGACATCTCGGTCGCGCAGATGACCGTGTCGCTCTACATGGTCGGGCTGGCCTGCTCGCAGTTGATCATGGGGCCGTTGTCCGACCGCTTCGGCCGCCGCCCGGTGCTGCTCGGCGGGCTGGCGCTGATGGTCGCGGCCAGCATCGGCTGCATCTTCGCACAGACGCTGCCGCAACTGATCGCGCTGCGCTTCCTGCAGGCGCTCGGCGGAGCCTCGGGCATGGTGATCAGCCGCGCCATCATCCGCGATCTCTACAGCCGCGACCGCGTCGGCGGCATGCTCAGTCTCGTGATCGCCGTGATGATGATCGCGCAGATGCTGAGCCCGCTCGCCGGCGGCGTCATCGAAACCGCGTTCGGCTGGCGCGCGATCTTCTATGCCGTCACCGCCGGAGCGATCGTCGTCGCCGCGGCGATCACGCTGGCGCTGCCGGAAACGTGCCGCCGCGGTACGCCCGCCGCGCAGCGCGGCAGCTTCGGCACCGACCTCCGCAGCCTGTTCGGCAGCCGCGCCTTCATCGGCTACGTGCTGTGCCAGGTGCTGGCGTCGGCGATCATCTTCATCTTTGCCGGCGGCGGCCCCTACGTCGTGGTGACGCAAATGGGCCGCAGCAGCGCCGAGTACGGCGCATGGTTCGCCAGCTCCGGCTTCGCCTATCTGATGGGCAACGTGTTCTGCGTGAAATTCTCGCCGCGGCATTCGCTCGACCGTCTGATCTGGTTCGGGCTCGGGCTGCAGATCGCCGGCGCGTTGCTCAATCTGGCGTGGGGCATCCTCGGCTGGAATCAGGTGCCGAGCTGGCTGTTCGGCACCCACATGATCATCATGTTCGGCAACGCCGCGGTGATGGCCAACGCCGCCGCCGGCGCGATCAGCATCCGCCCGCAGGCCGCCGGTACCGCATCTGGTCTGATGGGCTTCACCCAATTCGGGTTCGGCTCGCTGTGTTCGCAGGCCGGCGCCTGGCTCGGCGGCCATTTCGCGACGCCGTTGCCGCTCAACATCGCGATTTTCGGAACGGCACTCGCCTGCGCATCGGCGATGATCTTCCTGGTGCCGCGCCGCAACCTGATCGCGACCGAGGAACTGATCGAGAAGGCGGAAGAAGAGACACTGGTGTAGACCGGCGGTCCTTCCCAGCGTCATCCTCCGCGAAAGCGGAGGATCCAGTATTCCAGAGGCTCACGCGTTCACATCGAAGCGCCCCAACGAGTTATTCCGGGGCGCTCACGCAGTGAGCGAACCCGAAATCTCGATCGACAGAACACCTCGAGATTCCGGGTTCGCGCGTTCCGCGCGCCCCGGAATGACGGGGTCAGTTTCCGATCAGCGCCAGCCACTCGTCTTCGGTTAGCACGGTGACGCCGAGGTCTTTCGCCTTGGTCAGCTTGGAGCCGGCGTCTTCACCGGCGACGACGTAGTCGGTCTTCTTCGACACCGAGCCGGCGACCTTGGCGCCCAGCCGCTCCGCCGCGGCCTTGGCTTCGTCGCGGGTGAATTTCGACAGCGAGCCGGTGAACACCACGGTCTTGCCAGCGACCGCGGTGTCGCGCCGTGCCTGCTCGGCCGGCAGCACTTCGGTGAGTTCGGCCAGCAACGCATCCAGCGCCTTGATGTTGCGCTCCTCGGCGAAGAACTCGACCACCGCCTCTGCCACGACGTCGCCGATGCCGGCGATGTTGTCGAGGTCCTGATACGCCTCGGAGGTGTTGCCCTCCTCGGTCTGCGCGTCGGCAGCGGCGCGCATCGCACTGAGGAACGCATCGAGCGTCCCGTAGTGCCGCGCCAGCAGCTTGGCGTTGCCCTCGCCGACATGGCGGATGCCGAGCGCGAAGATCAGCCGATGCAACTCGATCGAGCGCCGCGCGTCGATCGCAGCGAACAGGTTGCGCACCGAGGTCTCGCCATAGCCTTCGAGCTGTTCGAGCTTGAGCTGATCGTTGCGCGCCTTCAGCGTGAAGATATCGGCGGGCTCCTGCACCCAGCCGCGCTCGTGGAACAGCTCGATCTGTTTTTCGCCGAGCCCGTCGATATCGAAGGCCAGCCGCGACACGAAGTGCTTGAGCCGCTCCACCGCCTGCGCGGGGCAGATCAGCGCGCCGGTGCAGCGCCACACCGCCTCGCCCTCTTCGCGCACCGCGTGGCTGCCGCACACCGGGCATTTGTGCGGGAAGTGATAGGGCTCGGCACCGGCGGGCCGCTTCTCCATCACCACGCTGACGATCTGCGGGATCACGTCGCCAGCGCGCTGCACCACCACGGTGTCGCCTTCGCGGATGTCGACGCCGTCGCGGATCGGCTCGCCATCATTGCCGATGCCCTTGATGTAGTCCTCGTTGTGCAGCGTCGCGTTCTGCACCACCACGCCACCGACCGTCACCGGCTGCAGCCGCGCCACCGGCGTCATCGCGCCGGTGCGGCCGACCTGAATGTCGATCTTCTCCAGCACGGTCGTCGCCTGCTCGGCGGCGAACTTATGCGCGATCGCCCAGCGCGGCGAGCGCGACACGAAGCCGAGCCGCTCCTGATAGTCGAGGCGGTCGACCTTATAGACCACGCCGTCGATGTCATAAGGCAGCGAGGCGCGCTTCTCGCCGATCCGGCGATAGAACGCGAGCGCATCCTCGACGCTGTGGCAGAGCGTGATCTCGGGATTGACCACGAAGCCGGCGTGATCGAGCCACTGCAGCATCTTGTGCTGGGTCGGCTCGTCCATCGGATAGGTGCTCATCTCGCCCCACGCATAGGCGAAGAACTTCAGCGGCCGCGACGCGGTGACCAACACGTCTTTCTGCCGCAGCGAGCCGGCCGCCGAGTTGCGCGGATTGGCGAATACGGTCTCGCCCGCCTCCTCCTGGCGTTTGTTGAGCGCGAGGAAGTCCTGCTTCAGCATATAGACTTCGCCGCGCAGCTCGCAGGCGGCCGGGATGTGCTTGCCCTTCAGCGTGTTCGGCACATCCTTGATGGTGCGGACGTTGGCGGTGACGTCCTCGCCGGTGAAGCCATCGCCGCGGGTCGCCGCGCGCACCAGCTCGCCATTCTCATAGCGCAGCGACAGCGACAGCCCGTCGATCTTCGGTTCGGCAACGATCGCCGGGACGTCGTCGAGCCGCAGGAAACGCTGCACGCGCTCGACGAATTCAGCGACTTCGTCATCGGCAAATGCGTTGCCGAGCGACAGCATCGGCACCGCGTGCTGCACTTTGGCAAAGCCGCGCGCCGGCGCCGCGCCGACGGTCTGGGTCGGCGACGAGGCGTTGACCAACTCGGGAAACTTCTGCTCGATCGCCTCCAGCCGTCGCCGCAGCGCGTCGTAGTCGGCATCCGAAATCTTCGGCGCGTCGTCCTGATAGTACGCCTTGTCATGCTCCTCGATCTCGAGGCGCAATCGCATCAACTCCACCTTGGCCTTCGGCTTGGTGAGGGTGGCGATATCGGGGGCGGGTTTGGTTTTTGCAGTCATCTTCGCACTTGAGATTCCGGGTTCGCGAGCTCACGCTCGCGCCCCGGAATGACCGAGGTGATCAGGTTAGAAACTCTACCGCGAGTCATTCCGGGGCGCTTGTGGCACGCAAGCGAACCCGGAATCGCGCAGCGCGCGAGGCGCCGGTGCCCTATTATGTCTATCTGTTCGCCAGCCGGAAAGACGGTGCGCTGTATGTTGGCGTCACCAACGACCTGGTCCGCCAAGCGTATGAGCATCGCACCAAAGCCGTGCCGGGTTTCACGTCGAAATACAACATCGCCAAGCTGGTGTGGTTCGAAATCCACGACGACCCGATTTCCGCGATCACCCGGGAGAAGGAGATCAAAAAGGGCGGCGGGCCTGGAAGGTGGCGCTGATCGAGCGCGACAATCCCGGGTGGGACGATCTATTCGAGACGATCGCGAGCTAGGCTGAGGCAGCGTGCCCTGAACCTCGGGATTCCGGGTTCGCGCTTCGCGCGCCCCGGAATGACTGCGTGTTGAGAAAGGGCCCCTCAGCGAGTCATTCCGGGGCGCGAGCATAAGCTCGCGAACCCGGAATCTCTGCCACTGGGAGGAGACCCCCTACCCCGCCGCCTTGATCAGCCGGTCGGCCGCGGCGCGGGCTTCGGCGGTGATCTCGGCACCTGCCAGCATGCGGGCGATTTCCTCGCGGCGGTGGTCTTGTTCCAGGGCGGCGACGCGGGTGGCGACGCGTTTGCCCTTGTCGAGGGCGGCCTTGGAGATCAGCAGATGCTGATCGGCACGCGCCGCGACCTGGGGAGCGTGGGTCACGGCCATCACCTGAACCTTCGAGGCCAGCCGCGCTAGCCGGGCGCCGATCGCGTCCGCGACCGCGCCGCCGACGCCGGTGTCGATCTCGTCGAACACCAAAGTCGGCGCCGAGCCCTTGTCGGACAGCACCACTTTCAGCGCCAGCAGGAAGCGCGACAGCTCGCCGCCCGACGCAACTTTCATCAGCGGGCCGGGCCGGGTGCCGGGATTGGTCTGCACCCAGAATTCGACGCGGTCGATGCCCTGCGGGCCCGGCGCGGCCTCGTCGGCCTCGACCTGGGTCATGAACTTGGCGCGTTCGAGCTTGAGCGGCGCCAGCTCGGCGCCGACTGCCTTGTTGAGCTTGTCGGCGGCCTTGGCGCGCGCGGCCGACAGCTTCGCCGCGGCGGCGCCGTAGCGGGCGTCGGCTTCGGCCGCGGCCTTCTCCAGCGCCACCAGCCGGTCGGCGCCGGCATCGATCAGCGCGACATCGGCGACGTATTGCGCGGCGAGCGCGGCGAGCGAATCCACCGGGGTCGAATACTTGCGGGCGGCGGCGCGCAGCGCGAACAGCCGCTCCTCGATCCGCTCCAGTTCCAACGGATCGAAATCGGCCGCGGCCAGCGCGGCGTTGAGATGCTGGTCGGCTTCTTCCAACGCGTTGATGGCGGCGTCGATCGCGCGCACCGCGGGCTCGATCAGTTGCGGCGCGGTGCCGGCGCGGCGCTCCAGCCGGCGTACCGCGGACGCCAGCGCGGCGACCGGCGAATGATGCCCGCCGACCACCTCCTGCGCCTCGCGCAGGTCGGCGGCGATCTTCTCGCCCTGCATCATGGTGGTGCGGCGCTCGGCCAACGAGGTCTCCTCGCCGTCCTGCGGCGCGAGCTGCTTCAGTTCGTCGGCTGCATGGCGCAGATAGTCGGCCTCGCGGGCGGCGCGTTCCATGCCGGCGCGATGGGCGTCGAGCGCGGCCCGCGCGGTGCGGCGGCCCTCCCACAGCGCCTCGAGAGAAACGACGTCCTTCTCAAGGCCTGCGAAGGCGTCGAGCAGCCGGCGATGGGTGGCGGCGTCGACCAGCGCGCGCTCGTCGTGCTGGCCGTGGATCTCGACCAGCGTCGCGCCGACCGCCTTGAGGGTCTGCACGCTGACCGACTGGTCGTTAATGAAGGCGCGGGTGCGGCCGTCGGCGAGCTGGACGCGGCGGAGGATCAGTTCGCCAGATTCGTCGACCTCACGGTCGTCGAGACCGTTGGCCTTGAGAATCGCGAACGCCGGATGGGTCTTGGCGACATCGAAGCTGGCGGTGACCTGGCCGTGCTCGGCGCCGTGGCGGACCAGCGCTGCATCGCCGCGGCCGCCGAGCGCCAGCGCGAAGGCATCGAGCAGAATCGATTTGCCGGCGCCGGTCTCGCCGGTCAGCACCGCAAGGCCACGGGAAAACTCGATGTCGAGCCGCTCGATCAACACGATATCGCGGATCGACAGGCGGGCAAGCATGCGAGGTGAGTCCTATCCGAGACCGAGCTTTTTGAAGGACTTGCTGATCCAGGAGCCCTTGTTCTCGGCGGGTTCTAAACCACCCGACTTTACAAGATTATAGGCGTCTTTGTACCAGCGGCTGTCAGGAAAGTTGTGGCCAAGCACGGCGGCGGCGGTCTGCGCCTCGCCGACGATGCCGATCGCCATATAGGCCTCGGTCAGCCGCGCCAGCGCCTCTTCGACGTGGCGGGTGGTCTGATAACGCGTCACCACGGTCTTGAACCGGTTGATCGCCGCGGCGTAGTCGCGCTTGCTCATGTAATAGCGGCCGATATCCATCTCCTTGCCGGCGAGCTGGTCGCGGGCGCCTTCCAGCTTCTGCTTGGCACTGTTGGCATATTCGGAGGTCGGATATTTGCGGATCACCTCTTCGAGCGCGGCGATCGCCTTTTCAGTGCGGCCCTGGTCGCGCGAGATGTCCGGGATCTGGTCGTAATTCGACGCCGCGATCAGATACTGCGCATAGGCGGCGTCGGGGCTGCCGGGATGCAGCGTGACGTAGCGGGTCGCCGAACCGATGCAGCTGTCGTAGTCGCCGGCCTGATAATAAGCGTAGGCCGACATCAGCAGCGACTTGCGCGCCCAGTCCGAATACGGATGCTGGCGGTCGACTTCCTCGAACTTCTTGGCGGCGCCCTTGGTGTCCTTGTCCTGATTCATCAGGTACAAGCCCTCGTTGTAGAGCTTGTCCGCCGGCTCATCGACCATCTTGTCGTCTTTGGCCAGGAACTTGTCCCACAACGCGCCGGTGCCGCAGCCGCCGAGCGGAAGCGACAGCGCCAGCAGGCTGAAGACCATCGGCAGCCCGCGCCGCAGGCGATCACCCCTGCGAGAAGTCTCTCCGTTCCGCAGTCCGAGCGCGATCCGCTGTGCCGACATCAATTCCAACCCGACAAATGGAGAACGGTGCCCCGGCAATCGACCAGACCGCTGTGGCCTGAGCCATCGACCTGCGCCGGAAAGCATGGAGTCAACCGCCGGCTGTTTAGCCGAAAAAGGTGACTTCACCAACCGGGTACGCAGCCAATTCGCCGGGAATAAGGCGGCCGGCCCAATCGGTTAACAGGCAGCAAGATGTGGACAATCACCTGACGCGCTGTGGCGATCAGGACACGTCCGGGCCGTAGGCCGGAGCCACCATGCCGCCGACCAGGCCGGTGACGGCTTCGGCGTGGCCGCGAACGGCGCGACGCGCCGGTTCGGCTTCGATCACGCGCCAAGCGCTGCGATCAGCCAACAGAGCGGTGAGCACGGTGTGGTTGAGCTTGTGGCCGCCGCGCACCGAGCGGTAGGCGCCGAGGATCGGCAGGCCGGCCAGCGCCAGATCACCGATCGCGTCCAGCGCCTTGTGGCGGGCGCATTCGTCGGAGTAGCGCAGGCCTTCGGGGTTGAGCAGACGGTCGTCGTCGAACACCACCGAGTTTTCGAACGAGGCGCCGAGCGCGTAGCCCATCTTCCACAGCCGGGCGACGTCATTCATGCGGCCGAAGGTGCGGGCGCGCGCGACTTCGCGGCGGAAGATCTCCGGCTCGACCGCGAGCGCATATTTCTGCTTGCCGATCTGCGGATTGGAAAAGTCGATTTCGACTTCGACGCGGAAGCCGGCGGCGTAGGGCCGGAATTCGCCGAAGGATTCGCCGATCGCGGCGGAGACCGGCTTCAGAATCTGGAGGTATTTGCGGGGGGCAGCCTGCTCGCGAAGGCCGGCCTGGTCGATGGCGGCGACGAACGGGGCGGCGCTGCCGTCCATGATCGGGACTTCGGGGCCGTCGACTTCGATCGTGGCGTTGTCGATGCCCATGCCGCGCAGCGCGGAGAGAACGTGTTCGGCGGTGGAGACCAGCGGACCGTCGCTGTCGCCGAGGACGGTGGCCAGCTCGGTGGCGACCACCGACTTGGACGTCGCCTTGATCTCGCGATCGGCGCCATCAAGTCCGGTCCGGACAAAAAGAAAACCCGCATCGATATCTGCGGGTCCCAGCGTCAGATTCACAGGACGGCCCGAATGAACACCTACGCCCGTCACCGTGGCTTGCGAACGCAGCGTGGTTTGCCGGCTGAACTTCATAAGTAAAGTGTCCCACTGACGCAGTGCGGAGATCGTTCCGGTCCTGTCGGCCGGGCGACTCGCTCTAGGCGTCCCCAAGTCCGTATTGACCATAGCACTGCCCCAAATCGCGCCAACTCACGCTTTTTTACGGATTGTTACCCCAAACCCGCCGCATTACCGCCGCCTGCCGATCGAATTCGACATCAATCGTGATCGCAGCGATTTCGTTTCAGCTCCGCCTAAAGTCGCAAACTTACGTTTTTTCAGTGACTTAGATTTTGAAGGCCAGAATACCGGCTTGCCACAAAAAAGGGCCCCGGCGGATCGCCGAGGCCCTGAGCATCGTCAGATTTCAGACATTGTTTCAGGTCGCCTGCCGCCGGAGAAAGGCGGGGATATCCAGATGGTCGTCGCCCTGTGGCGCGGGGGCCACAGGCGCCGGGCGGCCGTGCATGTCGAGGCCCTGCGGCGCAGGACGCTTGGCGTACTCAGACACCGGCTCCTTGCCCATCTGCTCGGAGACGCTGCGCTGCGGACGACGGTCCGGCAGCGGCGGCATCTGCGGACCGCCGTTGCGGGCGACCTGCGGCGCTTCGGCCGGCTCGTCGTCGCGGCGGCCGAGACCGTTGGCGAGACGCTGCAGCAGCGACAGCCGATTCTTCTGCGGGTGATCCTCTTCGCCGTCGCCACGGGCCTGGCGGATTTCGTTCTGAGCCGGCACCGGCAGCTCGTCGAAGCGCGGCATCCGCGGCGGGCGCATCGCGGCGCGGTCGGCCGCCGGCGGCACGAAGGCTTCCGGCGCGAGCGGCTCTTCGGAGACAGCGCGCGACTGTTCCGGATCCGGGAACAGCGACGGCTTCTGCGGGATCGGGCGGACGGTGACGTCGCCATAGGACGCCGACTGCACCGGGGCTTCCTGCGGCATCGGCTCATTTCCGACCGCAGCGGCGATCGCGGCGAGCGCGGCTCGCTCGACATTGGCGGCCTGGCGCGGCGAGGATTCGGTGACAGCGGAGACCGGAGCAGCGGCGGCCTGGGCGGCGCGCATCGCGGCGGCTTCGGCGATCCGCTGATTGTCGGCCCGCAGCTTGGCTGTCAGCTCAGCCAAGCGGCTATCGTTTCCCACCGCACTCACGGCGGCGGCGGCCGGGGTGCCGGCGTTGCGCGACAGCTGCGCCTGCTCGATGCCGGTGGCGACCACCGACACGCGGATGATGCCGTCGAGGCTTTCGTCGAAGGTGGCGCCGACGATGATGTTGGCGTCCTGATCGACTTCCTCGCGGATGCGGGTGGCGGCTTCGTCGACTTCGAACAGCGTCAGGTCCTTGCCGCCGGTGATCGAGATCAGCAGGCCGCGGGCGCCCTTCATCGAGGAATCGTCGATCAACGGATTGGCGATCGCGGCTTCGGCAGCGGTCAGCGCGCGCTTCTCGCCGGTGGCCTCGCCGGTGCCCATCATCGCCTTGCCCATCTCGCGCATCACGGCGCGGACGTCAGCGAAGTCGAGGTTGATCAGGCCTTCCTTGACCATCAGGTCGGTGATGCAGGCGACGCCCGAATACAGCACCTGGTCGGCCATCGCGAATGCGTCGGCGAAGGTGGTCTTCTCGTTGGCCACCCGGAACAGGTTCTGGTTCGGGATGATCAGCAGGGTGTCGACGACTTTATGCAGCTCGGTGATGCCGGTCTCGGCTGTGCGCATCCGGCGCGCGCCTTCGAAGTGGAACGGCTTGGTCACCACACCGACGGTCAGTATACCCATCTCGCGCGCGGCCTTGGCGATCACCGGCGCGGCGCCGGTGCCGGTGCCGCCGCCCATGCCGGCGGTGACGAAAACCATGTTCGCGCCCGAGAGGTGGTCGCGGATTTCGTCGATGACTTCCTGCGCGGCGGCCGAGCCGACATCCGGCTGCGAGCCGGCGCCGAGACCCTGGGTAACCTGGGTGCCCATCTGGATCAGCCGCTGGGCCTTCGACATCGTCAACGCCTGCGCGTCGGTGTTGGCAACCACGAAGTCCACGCCATCCAGTCCGGCCGTGATCATGTTGTTGACCGCGTTGCCGCCGGCGCCACCGACGCCGAACACGGTGATCCGGGGCCGCAGCTCGCGAATATCCGGGACATTGAGATTGATGGTCATGGTTGCCTCTCGATTACGCGCGCGTTGGTTCGTGAAGTCCCCGGCAAATGGCCTGGGCAATCTGTGAAAGCGGAAGGGGGCGGAAAAGAGTCATCAGAAGCCCTCGCGCAGCCAGCGGCCGACTTTGCCGAAGTAACCGGCATGGGCGTCGGCCCGGATGTGGCGGGTGTGGCGAGGTTCGATGTGCTCGAGGTGAGCGAACTGCGGATAGACCAGAAGGCCGGTCGGCACCGCGAACGAGCCGCTCTTGGCTTCGTTCGGCAGACGGCCGATACCGAGCGGACGGCCGACCCGCACCGAGCGGCCGAGAATCCGCGTGGCGAGCTCGGGCACGCCGGTGAGCTGCGACGCGCCGCCGCTCAGCACCACCCGCGCCCGGGGCTCTGCCGCAAACGGCGACTCCGCCAGCCGGTCCCTGACCATCTCAAAAATCTCCTCGGCCCGATGCCGGATGATGTTCGCGATCGTGGCGCGGGAGATCACTTGCGGGTTGTCCCGCTCGTCCCCGGCGGCCGGGATCGACATCAACTCGCGCGCATCGGAACCGCCAGTTAGCACCGTGCCATATAACGTCTTGATTCGCTCGGCATCCGCAATGCACGCGCCTAATCCGCGGGCGAGATCCATCGTGATGTGATGCCCACCGACCGCAAATCCGCTGGCGTGGACGAAGCGCCCGCCGGAATAGATCGCGAGCGTCGTGGTACCAGCCCCCATTTCGATCAGCGCGGCGCCGAGATCGACCTCGTCGTCGGTCAGCATCGACAGCCCGGCGACATACGGGCTCGCCGCCATCGCTTCGACCTCGAGGTGGCAGCGCTCGACCGCAAGCATCAGGTTCTTGGCGACGGTGGCGTCGGTGGTGACGACGTTCATGTCGACGCCGAATTGGCGCGCCACCATGCCGCGCGGATCGCGAATGCCCTTCACGCCGTCGAGCGTGTAGCCGACCGGAAGCGCGTGCAGCACGGCACGGCCGATGCCGGTGGCGTGGTGCATGCCGGTCGAGGTGACGCGGCTGATGTCTTCAGCGGTGACGGCACCGCCCTTGATGTCGGAGGTCGCTTCGATCAGTTGGCCCTGCAGTCGGCCGGCGGAGACCGACAGCAGCACCGACTCCACCCGAACCTTGGCCATGCGTTCGGCGAGCGCCACCGCGTGGCGGATCGCCTTCTCGCATTCGGCCATGTCGACGACCGCGCCGGCCTTGACGCCGCGCGACTGGATCTGGCTGTAGCCGACGAGTTCGATCGAATGGGTACGGCCGCGCAGCGCCTCCTGCGGCGGGCACGGCTTCAGCCGCGCGATCATGCAGGCGATCTTGCTGGTGCCGATATCGAGCGACGCCACCATCGCAGTGCGATGCGGCGCAATCGGCCGTGTCTTCGGCGTCTGGGTACGATCGAAGACGGTCACGCGTCACCAGCCTTCTTTTTGGACTTCTTGTCCTTGTTCAACAACTCTTCGCGGGCCTTGAAGGCGGCGTCCGACAGCCGCACCGTCAGCCGGTCCGGCAGCCGCATATCGATCGCGGTGATGTCGCGCGAGAACAACTTGTCGTCCTGATCGAGCTGACTGAGCATCGTCAACGCGTTGCCGACGTCGTGCTCGGGCATGCGAATGACGAGACCGCTGGTGAGCCAGACGTTCCAGCGCCGTTCGCCGACCAGGGCGACGGCGCGGGTCTGCGACCACACCTGCGGATAGCGCTTCAGAAGGGCGATGAAATCTTTGGCGCGCTCGCCGGCACCCTTCCCGACCACCAGCGGCAGCGACAGGAAGCGGCGCGCCACATACGGCTCAAGCACCGCGCCGTCATCGGCGATCACCGACATATGGCCGTCGAGCTGCCAGCGCGCGAAGGCGGTGCGCTCGATGATGTCGATCTGCAATTCGCCCGGATAGAACTTCAGCACGGTGGCGTCGGCGATCCACGGGTTCGCCTTCAACTTGTCGCGCACCGCGGCGGCATCGAGAAACAGCAGCGACGACCGGCCGGTGATGCCGCCGATCGCCAGAATTTCGTCCTGGGTGAGCTGCTTGCGGCCGGCGATCGCGACCTGCTTGATGCGGAAGCCGGCGAGATTGGCGGCGGCGTTGCGGGTGTCGTCGAGCGCCTGGACGAACTCGTCGACATGGCCGCCCTTGACGATGCCCATGCCGGCGCTGCCGAGCAGGATCAGAGCGGTGAAGGCAACGCCGACGCGACGCGGCAGCCAGCGCTCGAGCACGGCGATGACACCGCGCGACGGCTCGGGACGCACCAAACGCTGCGGCCGCGCCTGCTTCTTGCGCGAACGGCGTTCGCGCAGCAGCGCAGCCACCGCGTGGGCGACCGCCTTCAGGTCAGACTGAAGCCTCGACAGTCTCGACGACCGGGCGAGGCGCCCTCCACCGTCCATTGCAAAAGCTCGTTACACGTTGCGCCCGCGCCTACTCCGGGCAATGGCGCAGGTAACGTCTCGGTGGTTCCGGACCCGCCCTGCGGGCCGGACCGTCTGCCTGAAATGCAAACCGAAACGGATAAAGAGCTCCGCCCGGCTTACGCCACGACAGCCGAGCGCCAGGATGCGCCGCCAGCGTTAACCTTCGGCCCTCCTGGTAAACAAATCGTAAAGCAGGCCTGCGCAGACCCGAATTTGTTGCGTCCGGAGAAGGATTTGCGGCGAAAACGCGACTTTCTGCCAAGGCCTCCGAAGGGAACCCGGAGGCCTCCCGGTCAGCTCCGCACGGCGCGCTCGGCCAGCGCGATCTGGCCGCGGAGGAAGTCGACGAAGGGGATTCCCAGCGCGTTCAACGCCTTGGGATAGAGCGAGGCCTTGGTCAGGCCAGGCAGCGTGTTGGTCTCCAGGAAGATCGGACCGTCCTTGCCGACGATAAAGTCGGAGCGCGAATAGCCACGGCACGACATCACCCGATGCGCCCGCACGGCGTAGTCCATGATGGCCGACGCGATCTCGGGGGCGAACCGGCCGGGGCAAATCTCCTGGGTCGATTTGGCGAGATATTTCGCGGTGTAGTCGAAGCCGCCGTCGGCCGGCACGATCTCGATCGGCGGCAGCGCGCGCAGCGAGCCGTCCTCGGCTTCGAGCACGCCGCAGGTCGCCTCGACGCCGGCGACGAACGGCTCGATCAGATAGTCCTCGGTCTTGGCGGCATGGCGCACCGCCACCAGGTCCTGCTTGGCGTTGATGAAGAATAGCCCATAGCTGGAGCCGTCGCAGGCCGGCTTGGCGATCAGCCGGCCGTGAGCTTCGAGCGCCGCCTCAGCATCGGCCAGCGCGATCCCGGTCACGGTCCGGACACCGGCGATCGAGGCGAAGCGCTTGGCGGCGACCTTGTCGAAGGCTAAATGCGAAGCCGCCGAGCCAGAGCCGGTGAACGGCACCCGGCGCAGTTCGCACATTGCCTGCAACTCGCCGTTCTCGGCGACGCCGCCGTGCAGGCCGAGCACCAGCAGCCGCTGCTCGGCCGCGGCACGGTCGAGCGCCGTCTCGAGCGGGCCGATGTCCTCGCCGTCCGGCACGAAGGCCTCTTCGAACGGTCGGGCGTGCGCCAGCAACGCTTGGGCCGAGACGGCGTGGACGCGGTCGTCGTCGTTCCAGAACCACAGACCGGCATCCGGCAGCGCACTGTGCAGCGCCTGCGCCGAAGCGACCGACACCAGGCGCTCTTTGCTGGTGCCGCCGAACAGAATGGTGTGTCGCATCGGTCGATCCGCCGCGCGGTCCCTGTTGAAGTCGAAGAAAAGCTGCTGCGTCCCGCGGACCCGGCGCGCGGCGTCATTTTGCCGATTTGCCCGATTCGGAGAAGCGGCGTTACGGCGGCGCGGCTGCGCGCCGCAGGGAGGCGAAGCCCCAGAGCAGCAGTGCGATCAGTGCAGGCGTCACCAGACCAACCACCCGAAGTGGCTGCCACACCCCGCCTTCGGTCGCGATCATGCCGAGCCACATCACGCCGGACCAGGCGATCAGCGCCGGCACCAGGCACACCTGCCCTCGCCGCCGCCAGACTTCGAGTTGGACCAAGGCGACCAGCGGGGCCGCGAACGCCACGTAGTTGGGCTGCGACACCGACAGCATCACCGGCAGCGCCGCACACAACAGCGCGCCTCCGATCAGCAGCGACGGGCCGAGCGGCGGCTGCGGGCCCCTCAGCCGCCAGAACCGGCCGTGGCCGAGCCACAAGAGCGCGCCGATCACCACCGCATCGAACGCGAGCTGGCCGATGGTGGCGAAGCGCGGCAGCGTGTCGGTCTCGGGCAGACCGCCGGCAGCGATCCGCGCCAGCATCGCGCCGATGCTGAGCATGTCGTAGGACGTAAAGGTGATCTCGTCGGCGATCTTCGGATTAGGTACGCCGGTGAAGATGCCGCTGAGATGCTCGGTCCACATCGCGCCGTACAGCTTCACCACTTCGGACGGCCCGAGGCACAGCATCGGCACCACGAACAAAAACACCGCGCTGAAACAAAAGGTGGCGACCACGGTGCGGAGATCGCGGCGGAACACCGGGAAGATCAGCAGCGCGAGCGGAAACAGCTTGATGGTGAAACCGAGCGCCAGCGCGCAGGCCGCGAGGTAAATGCGGCCGCGCAAGTACAGCACCAGGAATGCCACCATGGTCAGCAGCACCACGGCACTCGGCTGGCCGCGGCCGAGCCCGTCGCCGAAGAACGGCAGCAGCGCCGCCACCGGACCGAGCCGCAGCAGCCACCACGCGCTCCAACCGGTCTGATCGAGCGACGGCGGCAACGCGCGTTCGAGCCCGCGCGCCCATAGATCGACGGCCGCCAGCATCGCGGCGGCGCTGAACACGTACCAGGTCGCGACCGAGAGCGGCAGCGAAAGCGCCCAGTCCGGTTTGGGGAAGCCGTCGAGCGGATGTGCGAACGGCCCCATCAGCAGCGCGAAGGTCGGCGGATAGTGATAGGTCCAACCGTGAGGATCGGCGACTTCATACAGCGGATAGCCGGTCCATACAGCCCACGCCGCCCGGAAGAACACCTGCACATCGCCAAAGCCCTGCACCGCCGAGCGCTTCACCACGATCGGCAGATAGATGCACAGCGCCGCCGCGACCGTGGCGATCAGCACGATCTCGTACCAGCGAAGCTGTCGCAGGCGCGGCGCAAATTGCGAATGCAATGCAGGATGTCTCCTCAGCCGTCACGATGCACTTGGCCGCATCGGTCTGGCGGAACCGTGGCACTAGACACGCATACGTGCAGGTCAGCCAAAACCCTCGCGCGCCGACCGTGGACGCTGGCGATGAAAACCGCCAAAGTCGGACACGTTTGCAGGGTGTTGCACCGTGATTCCGGCGGTCCCGTGTCGGTGCCGTTTCGTGCCGTTGCGGAGAAACAAAGAGAAACAGATGATCCGAGATTGGCTCGACCTTCCGCCGTTTGGAACTTTCGCGACGCTGGCGCTGCTGTATTACGGCGTCGCCGCGATGCTGATCGCGTTGATCTTCGTCTCACCGTTGCGCGGCCCGATCGCGAAGCTGCAGGGCGTGGTCGCGCCATTCTTCTCGTCGGTCGCAGTGCTATTCGGATTGCTGACCGGCTTTCTGGGCTACGACGTCACCGAGCGGAATCGGCAGGCGACGCGCGCGGTGCAAACCGAAGCCGGCGAGCTGCAGAACGTCTATACGCTCAGCGTCGCGTCGGTGTCGGACATGCACAGCATCCGCATCGCACTGAAAGACTATGCGGCCTCGGTACTCAAGAACGAATGGCCCACCGTGAACGGCGTCGCCGCGCCGCGCACCAGCCTCGCCTACGATCAAATGCTGACCGAGATCAGTTCGCCGGCGATCACGCGCGATTCCGGCGCGGCCGTGCACGTGGCGCTGCTCAGCTCCGCGGTGCGGGTCGGTACCGCACGTAACACCCGCATCAGCCTGTCGATTGACCGCACCAGCGATCTGAAATGGATTTCGGTGCTGCTGCTCGGCGTCATCACCCAGCTGGGGATCGCGCTGGTGCATCTCGACAAGCCGCGCGCGATGGCGGCGGCACTCACTGTATTCGCTACCGGCGCGATCGTCGCGCTCGGCCTGATCGCGCTGCAGGAAGATCCGTTCAGCGGCGTGTTCCAGGTGTCGGCGATCCCGCTTGAGCACGTGCTGTCGCTGCCGGATACGCCCGAACTACCTCCCAACGCGACACCGACTCCGCCCCCTCAAAAGCCATGAGGCGCGGCGCGCGCATCGCTTTGCACGCTTGCTGAGTTGATCGCATGCGGCGGATCGCGTGCGGCCGGCGGCTCAGCCCTACTCGGGCACGACGCCGATCCGCTTGATTTCCCACTGCAGCTCGACGCCGGACTGCGCCTTGACGCGGGCGCGGACGGTCTCGCCCAGCGTCTCGATATCGGCGGCGGTAGCTTCACCGGTGTTGATCAGGAAATTGCAGTGCATCTCCGACACCTGCGCGCCGCCGATCTTGAGGCCGCGGCAGCCGGCAGCATCGATCAGCCGCCACGCACTTTGGCCTGGCGGATTCTTGAAGGTCGAGCCACCCGTCTTCTCGCGGATCGGCTGCGCCAGCTCACGATGCGCCTGCACCTCGTTCATCTTGGCGCGGATGTGATCCGGCGTCGCCGGCGTGCCGCGCAGCCGCGCCGAGGTGAAGATCAACGCAGGATCGGCGCCGCTGTGGCGATACGAGAACTGCATCGCCGCATTGTCGAATAGTTTGCGCGTGCCGCTGCGATCATAGGCGGTGGCGTCGATCAGCACGTCCTTGGTCTCGCGGCCGTTGGCGCCTGCGTTCATCCGCAGCGCACCGCCGATCGAGCCGGGAATGCCGTAGTAGAACTCCAGGCCGCCAAGCTGCGCCGCAGCCGCGGTTTCTGCCACGCGCTTGTCGAGCGCGGCGGCCCCAGCATGGACCACCTCGCCCTCGACGCGATGCTCACCAAAGCCGCGCGGCGACAGCCGGATCGCGACGCCGGGCAGCCCGCCGTCGCGCACGATCAGATTGGAGCCGAGCCCAAGACACATCACCGGAATCTCGGCCGGCAGCCGCGACAGGAAGTAACCGAGATCGTCCTCGTCGGCCGGCGTGAACAGCACCTGCGCCGGCCCGCCGACGCGAAACCAGGTCAGCGGCGCCAGCGGCTCGTTGCCGAGCAGCCGGCCGCGCAGCTCCGGCATCGCGGCTTTCAGCTCGGGCGTGATATCGGGGAAACTCATACGTTTACGGCCAAAGACGTGGATGGCCGGGACAAGCCCGGCCATGACGGGACGAAAATCAATGCGGCAGCGATCCGCTGCTCCATCAGCCCAGCGCCTTCAGTTCGCCCGGCAGCGCGTAGGCCCATTGGGTGATGTTGCCGGCCCCTAAGCAGACGACGTAGTCGCCGCTATGGGCGAGGCCGGCGACGACGCCAGCGAGGGAGGCGGAATCCTGCAGCGCGACGACATCGCGGTGGCCGTGGGCGCGCAGGCCGAGCACGAAGTGATCGCGATCAATGCCTTCGATCGGCGTCTCGCCGGCCGGATAGACGTCGGCGACGATCACCGCATCGGCATCGTTGAAGCAGGTGCAGAACTCTTCGAACAGCGACTGCAACCGGCTGAACCGATGCGGCTGCACCACCGCGATCACCTTGCCCGAGGTCGACTGCCGCGCTGCCTTCAGCACCGCGGCGATCTCCACCGGATGGTGGCCGTAGTCGTCGATGATGGTGACGCCGTTCCACTCGCCGGTCTTGGTGAAGCGACGACGCACGCCGCCGAATGCCGCCAGCGCCTTGCGGATGGTGTCGTCGGAGAGGCCGAGCTCGTGCGCCACGGCGATCGCCGCGGTGGCGTTGAGCGCGTTGTGGCGGCCCGGCATCGGCAGCTTGAGATCAGCGATCTCGTGCGCGGTGCCGGCCTTGCGATCGCGGAACGCGACCTTAAAGGTCGAGCCGCCGCCGCTGGCTGCGAGATCGAGCAGCCGCGCATCGGCCTGCGGGTTCTCACCGTACGTAATGATGCGGCGGTCTTCGATCTTGCCGACCAGCGTCTGCACCACCGGATGATCAATGCACATCACCGCGAAGCCGTAGAACGGCACATTCTCGACGAAGTTGCGGAAGGCATCCTGCACGGCGTCAAAGGTCTTGAAGTGATCGAGATGCTCGGGATCGACGTTGGTGACGATCGCGACATCCGCCGGCAGCTTGAGGAAAGTGCCGTCGCTCTCGTCGGCCTCGACCACCATCCAGTCGCCACCACCGAGCCGCGCATTGGTGCCGTAGGCGTTGATGATGCCGCCGTTGATGACGGTCGGATCGAGATCGCCGGCATCGAGCAATGCCGCCACCATCGAGGTCGTGGTGGTCTTGCCGTGGGTGCCGGCGATCGCGACGCAGCTCTTCAGCCGCATCAGCTCCGCCAGCATCTCGGCGCGGCGCACCACCGGAATGCGCTGGGCGCGCGCCGCGAGCAGTTCGGGGTTGTCGCGCTTGATCGCGGTCGACACCACCAGCACGTCGGCGCCTTTGATGTTGTCGGCCTGATGGCCGACGTGAATCTGGATGCCCTTCTCGCGCAGCCGGTTGACGTTGGCGCTTTCGGACGCGTCGGAGCCCTGCACGGTGTAGCCGAGATTGCACAGCACCTCGGCGATGCCGCTCATGCCGATACCGCCGATCCCGACGAAGTGGATGGGTCCGATATGGCGCGGCAATCTCATGGGGAGGGTCTCTATCGTTGCTGGTCACGCCCGGATGGTCACGGGCATTTCCGATTCAGGGTCACTTCATGCAAGACGGGGATGGCCGGGACAAGTCCGGCAAATGCGCCGTCGCGAGGTTTTCGTCGACCCGGCCTTAGACCTTCGCGACCCGTCCGACGACGTCGGCGAGGCGTTCGGCGGCGTCCAGACGGCCAATTTGGCGCGCTGCGGCGGCCATTTGGGTCAATTTGGCCGGATCGGCGGCCAGCGCGGTGATCTCGGCCGCGAGCCGGTCCGGGGTAAAATCCGGTTGAACGATGCGTAGCGCGCCGCCGGCCGCGGTCAGAACGCCCGCATTGGCGAACTGGTCCTGGTCGAGCGCACCCGGCAGCGGCACCAGGATGCCGGGCCGGCCGATCGCCGCAAGTTCGGCGACGGTGCCGGCGCCGGAGCGCGACACCACGAGCTGGCTCGACGCCAGCCGCTGCGGCAGATCGGTGAAAAACGGCGCCAGCTCGCAATTCAGCTGCAGTCGGTCATAAACCGCACGGACCCGGCCCATGTCCTCGTCGCGGACCTGCTGGGTCAGCACCAGACGGCGCAGCAGCGCCGGATCGAGCTTTTCCAACGCCGGCGGCACGATGTCGGCCATCACCCGAGCACCCTGGCTGCCGCCGAACACCAGCACCCGCAGCGAACCGCCGGCGGCCGGCGGGTCGTAGGCGACAGTCGCAGCGTCGGCGACGGCCGGACGGATCGGATTACCGGTATTGGTGATCTTTGAGGCGAGCACCGGCCAGGCGATCTCGTGGCCGGGAAAGCCGGTGGCGATAGCGTCGACCCGCGGCGCCAGGAAACGGTTGGCGCGCCCCATCACTGCGTTCTGCTCGTGGATCAGCGTCGGCACCCTGCGCCAGGTCGCAGCCAGCAGCGGCGGCAGCGTCGGATAGCCGCCGAACCCGACCACCGCGGCCGGCATCAACCGCCCGATCAGATTGAAGGCAAGCAGCGCGCCGGAGCCGAGTTTCAGCGCGGTCTTCGCCAGCGCCCACGGCGTCCGGCCGCGCACCGTCTCGCTCGGCACCACGTCGGTCATCTCGGCGGTGAACAGCCCGCTGTAGCGGGTGGCGCGGTGATCGGTGACCAGGCGGACGCGATAGCCGCGCCTAATCAGCACCACGCCGAGCGCTTCGGCCGGAAACAGGTGGCCGCCGGTGCCGCCGGCGGCGAGCAGGATCAGGGGAGCGTCGGTCATGGCCTCACGCGTAGCTTCCCGCCGCTTCGATCGCATTGACTTCGGTCTTGGGCCGCTGCCGCGTCAGCGCCAGCATCATGCCGACGCCGTAGGCCAGCGACACCATCGACGAGCCGCCATAGGAGATGAACGGCAGCGTCATGCCCTTCGCGGGGATCAGTTGCAGGTTCACCGCCATGTTGATCGCGGCCTGAATGCCGAACAGGACTGCCAGCCCCGAGGCGGCGAAGCGCGAGAACAGATCCTCGCTGCGATAGGCGCGCGACAGCGTGCGCAGCACGATGAAGGCGAACAGCGCGAGCAGCGCCAGACACAGCACGATACCGAACTCCTCGGCCGCCACCGCATAGACGAAGTCGGTGTGACTGTCCGGCAGGCTGCGCTTGGCGATGCCCTCGCCGGGACCGAGGCCGAGCCAGCCGCCGTTGCTGAACGCTTCGCTCGCCATGTCGACCTGGAAGGTGTCGCCGGAGGCCGGGTTCATGAACCGCTTGATACGGCCGGCGACGTGCGGAACGAACAGATAGGCGGTGAATAGTCCGCCCGCCGCAGCACCGGCGAGGCCGAACACCCAGACGATCCGCATCCCGGCGATGAAGAACAGCGCGCCCCACACCATCAGCACCAGCATGGTCTGGCCGAAGTCAGGCTCCATCACCAGCAGCGACACCAGCGACAGCAGCAGCATCATCGCCATCGACGTCGCCGGCATTTCCGGCCGCCGCGCTGCTTCCGAGAACAGCCAGGCGGCCAGGATCACGAACGACGGCTTGGCGATTTCGGAGGCCTGGATGTTGATGCCGAGCAGCGTGATCCAGCGCCGCGCGCCCTTCACTTCCGGCCCGAACAGCAGCGTCGCCACGATCAATCCGATCGCCAGCACGAACACGATCAGCGCCGAGCGCCGGATCTGCCGCGGCGACAGGAACGACACTCCGATCAGCACGATCAGCGACGGCGCCAGGAACAGGACATGGCGGTTGAAGAAGTGGAACGGATCGAGGCCGATCCGGGTCGCGACCGGCGGCGACGCAGCCAGCGACAGGATCACGCCCGCCAGCATCAGCGCGATCAGCGCCACCAGCAGCACGCGGTCGACGGTCCACCACCATTCGCTGAACGGGGTGCGTTGGTCACGGGAGATCATCGGCGATCCTGGGCAAAGAGATCGCCCATTGGTGCGCCCACGTGGTTGCCAGGGGGTTAATGCGAAGGCGCGGAATCGAGGATGTGAACGGGAGGCTTGCCGCTCAGCAATCAGTCATCCCCGCGAAGGCGGGGATCCAGTATGCCAGAGCCTATCTCTTCAATCGAAACGCCCTGGAATACTGGGTCGCCCGCCTGCGCGGGCGATGACGGGCGTGATTTTGGCCGCGCAGCGCCGGCCTCACACTGGCGTCACGCCGTCGAGCGCCGTCACCAGCTCGCGGAACCTGGTGCCGCGGAGCTCGAAATTGCGGAACTGGTCGAACGAGGCGCAGGCCGGCGACAGCAGCACCACTGGTTCGGCCAGCCCCGACGCTGCGGCATCGCGGGCGGCGGCCGGCACGGCGGCTTCCAGCGTCTCGCTGATCTCGTACGTCACCCGGCCCTCCAGCGTGGCGGCAAACTCCTGCGCGGCCTGGCCGATCAGGTAAGCCTTGCGGATGCGCGGGAAATATTCGGCCAGGCTCTCGATGCCGCCGGTCTTCGGCTTGCCGCCGGCGATCCAGAAGATCTCGCCGAACGACGCCAGCGCCTTCGCGGCCGCATCGGCATTGGTGGCCTTGGAGTCGTTGACGAACAGCGTCGTCCCCTTCTCGCCCACCTGGCGGCCGACCTGCTCCATCCGGTGCGCGAGGCCGGGGAAGCTGCGCAGCCCCTGCTGCAGCACCTCGGGCGAAACGCCGAGCGCCAGGACCGCGGCCGCGGCGGCCGCGGCATTCTGCGCGTTGTGCAGCCCGCGCAGCGAGCCGATGCCGCCGAGCTTGGCGACTTCGGTGGACGTGCCACCGTCGACACGGCGGATGTTGTCGAGATCAGCAGTGATGCCGAACGTAACCGGCCCCTGCACCGACATCCGCACGACGCGCTTGCCGGCACGCTCGATCCGGTCCGCCGCGGCACGGCCGAACTCATCATCGACACCGATGATCGACGTGCCGCCGTCCTGCACGCCAGCGACCAGCCGCTCCTTCACCGCAGCGTAGTGCTCGATGGTGCCGTGGCGGTCGATGTGATCCTCGGTGACGTTGAGCAGAATGCCGACGGTCGGATCGAGCGACGGCGTCAGGTCGATCTGATAGGACGACATCTCGATCACGTGGACGCGGCCGTCCTTCGGCGGTTCGAGCGACAGGATCGCGGTGCCGATATTGCCGCCGAGCTGGGTATCCCAACCGGCCTCGCGCAGCAGATGCGCGATCAGCGCGGTCGTGGTCGACTTGCCGTTGGTGCCGGTGATGGCGACGAACGGGGCGCCCGGCGCGTGCGCCTTGCGCTCGCGGCAGAACAATTCGACGTCGCCGATCACTTCGACGCCGGCCTCCTGCGCCTTCAGCACCGTCCAATGCGGCGCCGGATGCGTCAGCGGCACGCCGGGCGTCAGCACCAGCGCTGCAAAATTAGTCCACGGCAGATTGCGCAGATCCGCGGTGATGAAGCCGGCCTGCGCCGCCTCGACCATGCGGTCGAGATTATCGTCGCACGCGATCACTTCGGCGCCGCCGGCCTTCAGCGCATGGCAGCTCGCCAACCCCGACCCGCCGAGCCCGAACACCGCGACCGACTGGCCGGCGAAAGAGGTGACGGGGATCATGCCGGACTCCCGATGGGCGCGCGCCCCCTGCCAACTGCACCGGCATCATCCCCGCGAAGGCGGGTATCCATATTGCCTGCGCTCATAACGGGGGCGCGGAGCCGAACAGTCTCATTCCAATAAGGACGGGGGTTATGGGTCCCCGCCTTTGCGGGGACGACTCGTGAAGGGGGGCGCATCGCGTGGCTCACCGCAGCTTCAGCGTCGACAGGCCGGCGAGCGCCAGCATCACGGCGATGATCCAGAACCGGATCACGATCTGCGGCTCGGTCCAGCCCTTCTGTTCGAAGTGGTGGTGGATTGGCGCCATCTTGAACACGCGCTTACCGGTGAGCTTGAACGAGGCGACCTGCACGATCACCGACACCGCTTCCAGCACGAACAGGCCGCCGATCACCGCCAGCACGATCTCGTGCTTCACCGCAACCGCGATCGAGCCGAGCATGCCGCCGAGCGCCAGCGAGCCGGTGTCGCCCATGAAGATCGAGGCCGGCGGTGCGTTGAACCACAGGAAGCCGAGCCCAGCGCCGAGCAGCGCGCCGCACAGCACCGCGAGTTCGCCGGTGCCGGCGACGTAGTTGATCTGCAGATATTCGGCGAACACCGCGTTGCCGGCCAGATACGAGATCAGCCCGAAGCTCGCCGCAGCGATCATCACCGGCACGATCGCGAGGCCGTCGAGGCCGTCGGTCAGGTTCACCGCATTGCCGGCTCCGACCACCACGAACGCGCCGAACACCACGAACGCCCAGCCGAGATTGAGCATCACTTCCTTGAAGAACGGAATCACCAGCGAGCTCGACAGCGGCGCGCGGCCGAGCCACACCAGCGCGAAACACGCCGCGCCCGCGATGATGAATTCGATCAGCAGCCGGGTGCGGCCGGAGATGCCGGCGTGGGTCTGCTTGGTGACCTTCATGTAGTCATCGTAGAAGCCGACAAAGCCGAAGCCGAGCGTGACCGCCAGCACGATCCAGACATAGGGATTGAGCGGATTGGCCCACAGCACGGTGCCGACCGTCAGTCCCGACAGGATCATCAGGCCGCCCATCGTCGGCGTGCCCTTCTTGGTCATGAGGTGCGATTGCGGGCCGTCGGTACGGATCGGCTGCCCCTTGCCCTGGCGCAGCCGCAGATTGTCGATGATCCACGGGCCGAACATAAAGACGAACAGCGCGCCGGTCACCATCGCGCCGCCGGTGCGGAAGGTGATGTAGCGGAAGACGTTGAACGCCGGAAACGAGCTGGAGAGGTCGATCAGCCAATAGAGCATTCAAGCCGCCTTACACCGCAGCGTCGTCGCGTGCGGTCGTGCCGGGGAAGCGCTTCTCGAGCGCGGTGACAATGGTTTTCATGCGCGAACCGAGCGACCCCTTCACCATCACGACGTCGCCGGCTCGGATTGCGGCGACGACTTGGGATTCGAGCGCGGCCGCGTCGCCTGCATAGCCCCCTCGTTTGCCGGAGGAAAGGGCGTCCCACAAATTGCGCATCAACGGGCCGCAGCAGAACACCAGGTCGATGCCATTGGCCCGCACCGCCTCTTCCAGGCCCCGGTGCAGCTCCGGGCCGCGCGGGCCGAGTTCGAGCATATCGCCCAGCACGGCGATCCGACGCCCCTGCCCGCTGATCTCGGCGCGGCCGAGCACGCCGAGCGCCGCGGCCATCGAGGCCGGATTGGCGTTGTAGCTCTCGTCGATCAGCGTCGCCTCGCCGGAGCCGACCGGCAACGGCTTGCGAACGCCGCGGCCGGCAGCGGGCGCGACCTGCGACAGCGCCAGCGCGGCAAGCGCGAGATCGGCGCCGGCCAGCTCGGCGGCGGCCAGCACCGCCAGCGAATTCAGCGCCATGTGCCGGCCCGGCATGCCGAGCTTGTAGGTGACGTCGTGGCCGAGAATACTGGCATGCACGGCCGAGCAGTCGGCATGCAGCGCGACATCGAGCAGCCGCGCATCGGCAGCGGGATCGGCACCGAAGGTGACGATGCGGCCGACATTGGCGCGCAGCGCATTTGTGCACAGCCGGTCGAACATCGGCGTATCACGGTTCAGCACCGCGATGCCGCCCGGCTCGAGGCCGGTGAAGATTTCCGACTTGGCATCGGCGATGCCCTCGATGCCGGAGAAGAACTCGAGATGCACGGCTTCGACCGTGGTGATGATCGCGATGTGCGGCCGCACCATCTTCACCAGCGGCTCGATCTCGCCGGCGTGGTTCATGCCGATCTCGAACACCGCAAACCGCGTGTCCACCGGACAGCGCGCCAGCGACAGCGGCACGCCCCAGTGATTGTTGAACGACGCCACCGAGGCGTGGGTCGCGCCCTGCGCGCCGAGCACGCCGCGCAGACCTTCCTTGGTCGAGGTCTTGCCGACCGAGCCGGTCACCGCGATCACTTTGGCCGACAGCCGCGAGCGCGCCGCGATGCCGAGCTGGCGTAGTCCTTCGAGCACGTCATCGACGACGAGCAGCGGCGCATCGGGAGCGAACTTGGCGCGCTGCGCCTTCTCCACCACCGCCAGCGCGGCGCCGGCGTTCAGCGCCGCGGCGACGAAGTCATGGCCATCATGAACATCGCCCTTGATGGCGAAGTAAGCATCGCCCGGTGCCAGCGTGCGGCTGTCGATCGAAATCCCATATACATCGCGCGGCAGCGTGCCGCTGCGCGTGGCAGCCATCGCCTCCGCCATTGCGTCGGAGGTCCAAAGCGGTTGTTTGCTCATGCGGCGCTCGCTGATAGCGCCGCTTTCGCGGCGTCGTGGTCGCTGAAATGCAGCACGCGGTCACCCACGATCTGCCCGGTTTCGTGGCCCTTGCCGGCGATCACCAGCGCGTCACCCGGCTGCAGCTCGCCGATCGCTGTGCGGATCGCCTCGGCGCGATCGCCGATCTCGCGCGCGCCGGGCGCAGCCGCAAGAATGGCGGAGCGGATCGTGGCGGGATCTTCACTGCGCGGATTGTCGTCGGTGATAATCACCACGTCGGCATTCTCGGCCGCGATCGCGCCCATCAGCGGCCGCTTGCCGGAGTCGCGATCACCGCCGGCGCCGAACACCACGACCAGCTTGCGCTTGGCATAGGGACGCAGCGCCTGCAGGGTTTTGGCGAGCGCATCGGGCTTGTGCGCGTAGTCGACGAACACCGGTGCGCCGTTGCGGGCGCCAACCAGATCGAGCCGGCCCGGCGCACCTTCGAGATGTTCGAGCGCGGCGAAGCTCGCCGCCGCGTCACCGCCGGTGCCGATCACCAGACCTGCCGCGACCAGCGCGTTCTCGATCTGGAATTCGCCGACCAGCGGCAGTTTGATGCGATGCCGCTTCCCCGCGTGCTCGACCGTGAGCTGTTGCGCGAAGCCTTCGACCGCGGCGTCGATCAGCTTGATGCCTGCGCCCGGATCACCGTTGCGGCCGATCGTGATCAGCCGCAGGCCGCGGGCGCCCGCCGCTTCGATCACTTGGGCCGAACAGTCGTGATCAGCGGAGATCACTGCCGCGCCGCCGTCCTGAACCAGGTTGCGGAACAGCCGCAGCTTGGCGTTCAGATAGTGCGCGACGGTGGGGTGATAATCCATGTGGTCGCGCGACAAATTGGTGAAGCCGCCTGCCGCGACGCGAACGCCGTCGAGCCGGAACTGATCGAGCCCGTGCGACGAGGCTTCAAGCGCCAGATGGGTGATGCCTTCGCGGGCGATCTCGTCGAGCGAGCGATGCAGCGCGATCGGGTCCGGCGTGGTCAGCGAGCCGTACACGCTGCGCGTCGGGGTGACGAGACCGATGGTGCCGATGCTGGCGGAGGCATGGCCGAGCCGCTGCCAGATTTGCCGGGTGAAGGCCGCGACCGAGGTCTTGCCACTGGTGCCGGTGACCGCCGCGATCACCTCGGGCTGGCGCGGATAGAACCGCGCCGCGGCCTGTGCCAGCGCCAGGCGCGCATTGGACAGCTGCACGAACGGCACCGAAAGGTCGCCCTCCGGCCGGTGCTCGCCCGCAACCGCCACTGCCCCGGCCGCAACCGCCGCCGCGACGAACCGCGCCCCGTCGGTCTTGGCCCCGGAGAGCGCGAAGAACAGGTCGCCCGGCTTCACCGCGCGGCTGTCGACGGCGAGCCCGCCGATGGCGAGATCGGCCGCCGGCGCGGCGATGTCGGCCTCGGCGCTGAAGAGATCGCGAAGCTTCATGGTCCTGGGGCGTCCGATTCGAGACAGATGTTCTCACGCCTGCGAGGCTTTTAGCGCAAGCAGCGCGCGGCGCAAAACGGCAGGGACGGCGCCGACGCGGCAGGTCGCGCGGCTACTGGCCGGCCCTCGATGACGCAAGAATAAGGCGGTCGGGCGGCGGCATGTCGAACCGCGGCTCGATTCCGAGCAGCGGCGCGATTCGCTCGATCACCTTGCCGCCGGTCGGCACGGCGTTCCAGCCCGAGGTGATGAAGCCGTGGGTCTCCGGCAGCGCCTTCGGCTCGTCCAGCATCACAAGCACCTGATATTGCGGATTGTCCGCCGGCAGGATCGCGGTGAACGAGTTGAGCACCTGCTTCTTGGCGTAGCGGCCGTTGACCACCTTCTCCGAGGTGCCGGTCTTGCCGCCGATGTAATAGCCCTTGGCGATCTGGTCGGCGGTCTTGGCGGTGCCGACCTCGGCGTTGAGCCGCATCAGATAGCGGATCTTGTCGCTGGTCTCGGTCTTGATCACCCGTTTACCGAGCTTCTTGGCGTCCTCTTCGGTGCGCTTCAGGAAGGTCGGCGGGATCAGATAGCCGCCATTGACCATGGCGTTGATACCCATCACCGCCTGCAGCGGTGCCACCGCGACGCCGTGGCCGAACGAGATGGTGATGGTGTTGAGTTCGCTCCAGCGCTTCGGCACGATCGGCGACGCGCTTTCCGGCAGCTCGGTGCGCAGCCGGTCGAGCTGGCCGACCTTTTTCAGGAACGCCTTGTGGGCCTCGACGCCCATCGACAGCGCCACGCGCGCTGCGCCGACGTTCGACGAATAGGTGAACACTTCAGCGAGCGAGATCGCGCGGCCCATATTGTGGGAGTCGTGGATCTTGAACTTGCCGTAATGCAGCGGCCCGCGCGCGTCGTACATCGAATGCAGCGTCGCCTTGCCGGCATCGAGCGCCATCGCCAGCGTCAGCGTCTTGAAGGTCGAGCCCATCTCGTACACGCCGGTGGTGAGCCGGTTGATGCGGTCGGGGTCGTTGGCTTCGCGCGGATTGTTCGGATCGAAGTCCGGCAGCGACACCATCGCGACGATCTCGCCGGTTTTGACGTTGGAGACCAGACCCGACGCCGCCTTGGCGCTGTACTTCTCCTTGGCCTTGATCAGTTCGTCGCGCAGCGCGTGGGTGACGCGGACGTCGAGCGCAAGCTCGATCGGGCGCTGCATCCGGTCGGACGCAAAGCCGGCGCGGTGCAGGTCGGCAAGGCCATTATTGTCGAGCCATTTCTCGATGCCGGCGATGCCCTGGTTGTCGATGTTGACCAGACCGATCAGGTGCGAGACCTCGGCGGCGTTCGGATAGACGCGCTTATTCTCACGCAGAAAACCGATGCCGGGGATGCCGAGCTTCTTGATCTCGGCCTGCTGGCGCGGCGTGATTTCACGCTTCAGCCAGACGAAGCCCTTCTTCGACGCCAGGCGCTCGCGCACTTCCTGCGTTTCAAGGTCGGGCAGCGTCGCGGTGAGCAGTTCGACCGCTTCGTCCTGGTCGATCAGCCGGCGCGGCTCGCCGAACAGCGACGGCGTCTTGACGTCGGTGGCCAGCACCTGACCGTTGCGATCGACGATGTCCGGCCGCGCGGTGGCGACTGCGTCCTGCGAGCCGGTGCGGCGCGCGCCGTGGCCGTCGCCGAACACCGCGATCATCGACAGCTTGAACGCGATGATGCCGTACACCGCCGCAAACGCGATCATCGCCAGGCCGACGCGGGCGCGCGCCTTGCCGTCGCGATCGACGTCCTTGCCGTAGATCAGGCTTCGGATCAGCCGTTGGCGCCATTTGACGTGGTGGCCGACGAGCGGCAGCGAAGGATCGGTCACTGGGCGGGCTCCGGAGCCGGCAGCGAGCCGGTGACGATGTCGGGGTCGATCTTATCGATCATCGAGGCGATCGGATCGGGAGCGCTGGGATCGACGACGGCCGGCGGCCGCTCGGGCAGGTTCTTCAGCGCATCGAACTGCCGCGCGCCGACCGGCTTGAGCTTGAGATGGCGGGCGGCGAGGCCCTGCAGCCGGCCGGGCGAGTCGAGCTGGGCCCATTCGGCGCGCAGCCGGGCGATCGCCTCGCGCTCCTTGCGGAGCTCGGCCTGGATCTGCAGCACCTTCTCGGTGCGCACCGTCGACTCCATCTTGATCCGGTACACATAGGCTGCTGCGAACACCAGCATCCCAATCACCAGCACGTGCACGAGCCGCATCATCGCCCGGCCCTCATCACGCTGGCGAGCGTCGGCCATCCCGGCAGATCGCCGGCTGCATGCGCTGGGGCTTCGGTGCGTTCGGCGCCGCGCAGCTTGGCGGAGCGCGCGCGCGGATTGACTGCAACTTCGGCGTCCCCGGCGACGATCGGCCGCTTGCTGAGCAGCGTGAAGCTCGGCGCCGCCTGCGCGACTTCCGGCAGATGGCGCGAACCGCCGCCGGTCTTGCTGCGCTCGGTCAGGAAGGTTTTGACGATCCGATCTTCCAGCGAATGGAACGACACCACCGCGAGCCGCCCGCCCGGCTTCAACACGCGCTCGGCGGCATCGAGCGCCTGGTGCAGCTCGTCGAGCTCTTCATTCACGAAGATCCGCAGGCCCTGGAACGTGCGGGTCGCCGGATGGATCTCGCCCGGCTTGGCGCGCACCACTTTGGCAACGATGTCGGCAAGCGCCTTGGTCGTGGTGATCGGCGCTTCGCTGCGCGCCGCCACGATCGCGCGGGCGACGTGGCGCGAATACCGCTCCTCGCCGAAGATGTAGATGATGTTGGCGAGATCGGTTTCGGAGGCGCGGGAGACGACATCGGCCGCGCTCGGACCGTCGCGCCCCATCCGCATGTCGAGCGGCCCGTCAAACCGGAACGAGAAGCCGCGCTCGGCCTGGTCGAGCTGCATCGACGACACGCCGATATCCATCACCACGCCGTCGACCGTCGCGGCGCCCTGGGCGGCGCAGACGTCGGCCAGATTGGAGAACCGGTCCTGCACCAGTGTCAGCCGGCCGCCAGCCTCAGTGACGAGATCGGCGCCTCCGGCAATCGCGCTCGGATCGCGGTCGATCGCAATCACGCGGCTGCCGGCGGTCTCAAGGATCAGCCTTGTGTAGCCACCGGCCCCGAACGTGCCGTCGACATAGATGCCGCCGTCGCGCGGCGCGAGCAGGCCGACCGCTTCGGGCCCAAGCACCGGAATATGGCGCGCGTCGGACGGCTTCATGCGATCGCCCCGGCCGCACCAAAGCCCCGTCGGTCCCGCATGACGCGGAAACCGGTCCGGCTGATCGTCGGCTTGCTGCAGGGCAATCGGCCCATCGTGCCTCGCCTCGTCCCATTCCGCCGGCGGAGCGCTACGCCAGCCGACCAAGGCGACCGACGAACCCGGCTCTCCGCATGGAATCTGATGGATTGCCATCGGCTTATGGGGCGTCACAGGAAATATTGCCGGCAATTTGACACCGGCTGTTCACCCCTCAGTAACGGCGCTTACGCTTAAGAAACCGTTGACGCCTGCCCGTCATCCCGCGCCGAGGAACGCGGCGCTGCTCGCAGGCATTTCCGCCGCGCTGCACGACGAGCAACCGCGCTCGTCCACAGAAAATGGCAAAATCGTGAAGACTGCGCGTTGCGGGAGACCGTAGGGACTCAGATAGTAAATCGGGTGTTGCAGTCGGCGTCGGTCAGCTTCGCCGTGGTCCTGCCAGTATTGAGTCATCCGATGTTGTCAGGTTCGTTAGCGTCCGCTGGTCTGGAGTCGAAACGTCGACGCGCCCTCCCTTTGCCCAAGGGCATGGTGTCTATGCAGACCTTCACGCCCGACTCGTCGATGGTGTCCGACGTGCTCCCCTCGCCGAACTATGGCGAGCGGAATAAAGCGCGCCGTCCGGACATGATCGTGCTGCACTACACCGGCATGCCCGACGTCGAAGGCGCGCTGACCCGGCTGTGCAAGGCCGGCACCGAAGTCTCGGCGCACTACGTCGTGCTCGAAGACGGCCGGATCCTGCAATGCGTCCCGGAATCCAAGCGCGCCTGGCACGCCGGCGTCGCGTCCTGGGCCGGCGAGGAAGACATCAATTCCTGCTCGATCGGCATCGAGATCATCAATCGCGGCCACGATTGGGGCTATCCGGATTATCCGCTGCGCCAGATCGCGGCGGTGATCGCGCTGTGCCGCGGCATCATCCTGCGCCGCGATGTGCCACCGCACCGTGTCGTCGGCCATTCCGACGTGGCACCGGCGCGCAAGAAAGACCCGGGCGAGAAATTCCCGTGGCGATCGCTCGCCGCCTCCGGCGTGGGCCTGTGGGTCGAGCCGGCGCGGATCGTGCCGGGGCCGGCGCTGAAGCAAGGCACCGAGGGCGACGAGGTGCGGCTGATGCAGCAGGCGCTGGCCGACTACGGCTACCGCGTCCCGGTCAACGGCAGCTACGACCACGCCACCACCGACGTCGTCACCGCGTTCCAGCGCCACTTCCGCCCGGAGAAGGTCGACGGAATCGCCGACGCCTCGACGCTGGCAACGCTGCACGCGCTGCTCGCACGGCTCCCGGTGGAAGCCCGCGCCATCGCTGCGCTCGGCTAAGCGTTTCGGCCACACCACTTGCAGCTTGACGATCGCGGCCCAAGCCCGCATGGCTTGCCGCGTCAGTCGGCCGGACGGCCGCTCCGGCAAGTGCCGAAAGGCCGCCGGGGAGGAAAGTCCGGGCTCCATCGACATACGGTGCCGGATAACGTCCGGCGGGGGCGACCCCAGGGAAAGTGCCACAGAGAACGAACCGCTTCCTCTTTCTTCTCCCTCCCCCGCTTGCGGGGGAGGGTCGGGGTGGGGGCAGTAAGGGTGAAAAGGTGCGGTAAGAGCGCACCGCGTCGCCGGCAACGGGGACGGCATGGTAAACCCCACCGGGAGCAAAACCGAATAGGGACGGCATCGCGGATAGTTCGCTGCTCGCAGCGATAACTCCGCAGGGCGATGTCAGGCTCGCCGTCCGGGTAGGTTGCTCGAGGCGCTGTGCAAACAGCGTCCCAGAGGAATGGCCGTCGCGTACCACGTCCGCAAGGAAGCGGTGCCCTCCAGAACCCGGCTTACAGGCCGGCTGATACTTAATGAATGAAGGGCTCGGCGGAAACGTCGGGCCCTTCGCCATTTCGCAAGGTCACAACAGCGCGTCGATAAGGTCGCGAAGCTGCCTTTCATCACCGAGAAAGCTCGAGATCATCGCTGCCATCACGGCCGCCGGGTCCAACCGCTTCAAATGCAGCGGATGTCCCGAAACCTCGGCGAGGTGAGTGAGGAACGCGAGCTGTGTCCGTCCATTGCCTTCCCTGAAAGGATGGATGGAGTTGAGCTCGGCAAGAAAGTGAGCAGCAGAAGACGCGAAGTCCTCCCGCGAGCAACGACGGAAGTGATCGTCCGCCTGAAGACTTGCGAACAGCCGGACCATCTGTTGCTCGATGTACTCCGGATAGCAGAAGGCGCTGCCGCCCTTGGCTATGCGCACAGTACGGTAGTGCCCGGCCCAATCGTAGACGTCCTGAAACAGATGCCGATGAAAGGCGCTGTAGTGGACATGATCGAGCTTCCCCGAAGGAACCGGCTGTTCTGCGCGCACCGCAGTAACTTCGGCTTCGTAACGATCCAGAGTGGCTTGGTCGCGAATATCGACCAGATTCCTCAGAACCGTCGTACCCGGATAGCAATACGGATCGGAGACCGCATCGTACATGCTAACCCTTGCGGTAAACTTCCTTGATCCGCTCGATCCGCTGTTCCGCAGAAAGCCCGAGACGCCTTGCCTCGTCGGCACGGCGCTTCATCTCGTCAGAGAGGATGATGCCCTCGACAGCGCTGATCTTTTCGAAGCGCTCGGCGCCAAGAAGGAATTCCTGCTGCGCCGCCTGATCCCGATAACGATTATCTTCTGACATTCGATGAGCTTATCACAAAGCGCCTAGAGCGTCACGGGCCGGAGCGCCTCAATGCCCCCCGCCGCCCGCCGCGGCCATCGGGTTGGCCGGCTTGGCGAGCAGGAACACCAGCGTGCTGAGTCCGAGGTAGAACACCGTCAGCAGGAAGAAGGCGTCGCCGTAGCTCATCACCACGGCCTGACGGTGGACGATCGCGGTGAGCTGTTTCAGCGCCATCATCGAGGCATCGCCCATGCCCTGGAAGCGCTGGGTGAAGGTGTTGAGCAGCTCGATCGCCTGGGCGTTGCCCCAGTTCACCTTGTCGTGCAGCCGCGAGATGTGCAGGTCGGTGCGGCCGTCGAGGATGGTGTTGATCAGCGCCAGCCCGAGCGCGCCGCCGAGATTGCGGGTCAGGTTGAACAGGCCGGAGGCGTTCTTGACCCGGTGCGGCGGCAGCGTTCCGAGCGCGATGTTGTTGACTGGTACCATCGCCATCATCATGCCGACGCCGCGGAAGATCTGCGGCCACAGCAGCTCGTAGAAATCGAAGTCGCGCGTGATCCAGGTCATCTGCCAGGTGCCGCCGGCGAACAGGATCAGGCCGATGGCGATCAGGATCCGCATGTCGACCAGCGCCATCAGCCGGCCGACGAGTGGCGCGGTGCAGAACATCGCGATGCCGGAGACGAACATCGTCTCGCCGATCATCAACGCGCTGTAGCCGCGCACTTCGGCGAGATAGCGCGGGTAGATGTAGGTCAGGCCGTACAGCCCGATGCCGACGCAGAACTGGAACATGCAGCCGATCGCGAAGTTGCGGTCGGTGAAGGCGCGGATGTCGACGATCGGCTCGCGCGCGGTCAGCACCCGCCAGAAGAACGCCACCGCCGAGACCGCGCAGACGATCGCGAAAATGAAGATCGACTCGTCGTTGAACCAGTCGTTGCGCGGGCCCTCTTCCAGCACGTATTCGAGCGAGCCGAGAAAGCCGGCCATGAAGCCGAGGCCCCACCAGTCGAAATGATCGAGCAGCTCGTAATGCGGCTCGTCGAAATCAACCAGCGCCAGCACGCCGATGGTGATGCCGATGCCGGGCACGATGTTAATGAAGAACAGCCAGTGCCACGACATCAGGTCGGTGATGTAGCCGCCGACCGTGGGCCCGATGGTCGGCGCCAGCGTCGCGACGAGACCAATGATCGGGCCGACCATGTTGAACTTGCTGCGCGGAAACACCGTGTAGGCCGAGGCGAACACGGTCGGGATCATGCCAGCGCCGAGAAAGCCCTGGATCGCGCGCCACACGATCATCTCGGCGATCGACGAGGTGAAGCCGCACATCAGGCTGGCGAAAGTGAAGCCGGCGGCCGAGATCGCGAACAGATTTCGGGTGCCGAGCGCGCGCGACAGGAAGCCGGACAGAGGGATCGCGATCACTTCGGCGATCAGATACGCGGTCTGCACCCACGAGACTTCGGACGACGACGCCGACAGACCGGCCTGGATTTCGGAGAGCGATGCCGAGACGATCTGGATGTCCAGGATCGACATGAACATCCCGAATACCATGATCAGAAACGCGATCAGGCGTGTCGCCGGGACGTGCTCGGACGGTTCGGCGGGCGCCGCGATCGGTGTATCTGCCGTGGTTGTCGCGGACATCGCTAAGTTCTCAGCGCCAGGCCTGAGGGGCCGTCAATCATCAAACAGAATTTCCGTCATTGCGCGAGAAGCGAAGCAATCCAGGACTCGGTGCACGGGGCTGGATGGCTTGGTCGCTTTGCTCCTCGCAACAACGCTGACAGAAAAGAATTACTTGGCGTCGCCGGTCCGGGTATCGACGTCGACATAGACCGACATGCCGGCGCGCAGCAGCCCTTCGCGCGCCACGTCGGCGGGCACGCGAATCCGAACCGGGACGCGCTGCACGATCTTGGTGAAGTTGCCGGTGGCGTTGTCGGGCGGCAGCAGGGTGAACACCTGCCCGGCCGCCGGCGCCAGGCTGTCGACGGTGCCTTCGATCTTGCGGCTGGAGAACGCGTCGACCGAGATGCCGACCTTCTGGCCGGGCTTCAGCCGGCGCAGCTGCGTTTCCTTGAAGTTGGCGTCGATATAGACGCCGTCGAGCGGCACGATGTTGGCGAGCCGCTGGCCGGCATTGATGTAGTCGCCGACATTGACCAGGCGGTTGGAGAACACGCCGGTCACCGGCGCGCGCACATTGGTGAAAGCGAGATCGCGCTCGGCCTTCGCCAGCGCGCTCTGCAGCTCGATGAGCTGGGCGCGGGCTTCGGCCTGCTGCGCCTTGGTCACTTCGACATTGTCGCGCGCCGCGTCGTAGGCAGCTTTGGCGGCGGCCACCGAGGCGACGGTCTGGTCGCGGCTGGCCTGCGAGGTTTCGAACACCGCGCGCGAGGCGAAGCCCTTGGTGGAGAGCGCCTGCTGGCGATCGAAATCGAGGTCGGCGCGCTTGGCGGCGGCTTCAGCGGAGGCGAGCTGCGCCTGCGCCTGCTCCACTGCGCTCTGCTGCGCGACGATCTGCCGGCCGATCCGGGCGATGGTGGCTTCCTGGGTGGCGATCTTGGCGCGCGCGGAGTCGACCGCGATCTTGTAGTCGCCGTCGTCGATCCGGAACACGACGTCGCCGGCCTTCACCTCGGAATTGTCGCGCGGCAGGATCGCGGCGATGTGGCCGGACACGCGGGCGCCGAGCGTGGTGTTGTTGGCGCGGACATAGGCATCGTCGGTGCCGACCATGAAACGGCCGACCAGCATGTACTGCGTGCCGAAGTAACCGATCGCGGCCAGCGCCGCGATGCCGACGCCGATCAGCACGAACTTCTTCTTGCTCGGCGGCTTGGCGGCCGCGCCCGGACGCGCGGCAGGCGCCACCGGCTCGGACTCGGCGTCGGGCTCGGGCGGATCGGCGAGCTTCAGCGTCGAGGGATCTTCCAGCAGCGAGCGCAGCGCCTCGGCCTGCGACGGCACAGCCGGATGCGGCGGTGCGCCGGCCGCCGCTACGGCCTCCCCGTTCTCCGGCTCGGAGCGCAGCACGCGGGCAGCTTGGTCGCGTCCGGACATCGGGTTCTCCTGAACTCAGCTCGCACGACAAATGAGCCAGCCGGGCTGGTAGCCCTGGCAGGTTATCCAGAACTACCATTGACCGAACGGTTCGGTCAACTTAACTTCACGGCACCAGGGTAGCAGGTGTGCGTTTCCGCCCTCGTTCCACTCCCATGATTTTGCAGGACAGGCTGAACCAATGGTTGCACCCACATCGGCGGCGGCGATTCACAGCGACGACGACAGCGCCAAGCGGCGCCAAATCCTCGACGGTGCCCGCGCGGTGTTTCTGGAGTTCGGCTTCGACGGCGCCAGCATGGGCGAGATCGCCCGCGCCGCCGGCGTCTCCAAGGGCACGCTTTATGTGTACTTCGCCGACAAGAATTCGCTGTTCTGCGAGATCGTCGAGCAGGAGAGCTTGGCGCAGGGGATGCTGTCGTTCGAATTCGTTCCCGATCGGGACATCGAAGCGACGTTGCGCGCGTTCGGCAACGCCTATATCGCACTGATCTGCAATCCGCGCGGCGCCTCGGCAATCCGCACCGTGATGGCGATCGCGGAGCGAATGCCGGAGATCGGACGGCGCTACTACGAGCGGGTGATCGCCAACACCATCGGCCGGTTCGGGCGCTATCTGCAGGCCCAGGTCGCGGCCGGCGTCCTTCAGATCGACAACTGCGACCTCGCCGCCGCGCAATTCATGCAGGCCTGTCAGGCAACGTTGTTTCTGCCGTTCATCTTCCAGACGTCGGAGCCGCCCTCACCCGCGCGGATCGCCGGCGTGGTCGACAGCGCCACCGCGCTGTTCCTCGCGGCCTATCGGGCGCCGAAAGCCGGCGGCTCGAACGAACTGTCGTTCGACTAATCGTCCTCGGCCTCGTCGCGATCGACCTTGTGGCGCGACGCGTTGCGGCCGATCGAGCCGGTGACGCCGTTCCAGCCCGGCCCCGGCGACGCACTGCCCGCGTAAGGATTGCGCTGCTGCAGCCGCTGCGCGATCACTTCGCCGGACACCGCGGCCGGCTTGCAGATCGTGCGCTGGCTGCGCCGCCGCATCAGATCGACGTGAATGTGATCGTAGTGATAGACGTTCGAGCCCGGCGCCAGCACCGTGGTGAACATCTGGCATGCCGAGTTCTGCACGTCGTGCAGGAACGCCTGCTCCTCCGGCAATCCGCGCCAGCCGCCCTTCACGGTGATGCGGCGGCCGTCGGCCAGCACGAAGGCGGCGATATCGAGCGCGTTGCCAAACGCGTGCTCGGAGATGTGGGCGTTCGGATTGCCGTTCATGCCGCGGCACGAATACGCGGAGATCTGCTTGATCTCGACCACGCGCACGCCGAACCAGCGCATCGCCGAGGGCTGCACCGACTCTGCGAGCCAGCGATCGAGCGCCGACACGATCGGACACGCCAGCGTCGCGGTCGGCTTGATCGCCACCGGCCCCACCGAGCCGGTGATGCCGCCTTGCTGGCCCGGGCCGAGCCGCGGCAGCGGCCGCTCCGCTTCGCCGGGATAGCCGCCCTGCGGCGCAGCGCCGCGCGGATAGCCGGTGACGTTCTCGGCCGGCGGACGCTCGGCGGACGGCTCGCCTTCCGGCGGCAGTTCGATATCGTCCTGAGCCGGCCCCACACCCGGCGCATTCAGCGACACCGGCGCTTTGCCGTAGCCGCCTTGCGGCGCGCCGTAGCCGGTCTGCGGCTGTGCGCCGTAGTTCGGCGCGCGCGCCGGCGGTTCGGCATAGCCACGTTGAGGTGTCGCGTAGTTCGGTTGCGGCTGGCCGCCCGGCCAGCGCGGCTGGCTTTGGCCGGCACCGCCGATCGCACCCGGCGGACGCAGATCGTCGGCAAAGCCGATCGCGCCGGTTTCGCCGAGCGCCGCCACCTTCAGCGGAAACTCGGCACCACACACACCAGGGCCTGAGATCGGATCGATCCGGACCAGATCCGGTCCTTCGCGGACCACGCCGGATTTCAAGCACGCGATCTCGGCCTCGGCTCGCCACGGTTCGCGCTCGGCGGTCTGAAACAGACCGCGACCGCAACCCGCGAGAGAGACGAGGACGAAGGAGCCGACGAGATACAAACGAACTCCGCGCGTCATGCGCGCACAGTCCACCAATCTGATTAAAGAGAATTGAACGGTATTGGGCGAGGTTTTCTTAACCATAAGAGGAGCGCGGAACGTCGTATCCCGCAGCGCCTCACTGTCGCCGTCGCCGCCTGATCAGGCGGCGCGGACTTCGCGCAGGAAGGTGTCCACCTGAGTCTTCAGTGCCTCGCCGCTGCGCGACAATTCGGACGCGGATTCGACCACCTGTCCGGCCGCCACGCCGGTCTCGCGCGCCGCTTCGTTGACGCCCGAGATGTTGCTGGAGACTTCCGTGGTCGAGCGCGCGGACTCGGCAACGTTGTGGGCGATCTCGCGCGTCGCCGCGCTCTGTTCGCGCACCGCGCTGGCGATCGCGGTAGCGATCTCGTTGATCTGAGCCACCGTGCCGGTGATGCCTTCGATCGCCTGCACCGACGATTGCGTCGCCTGCTGGATCGAGTTGATCTGGGTGGTGATCTCCTCGGTCGCCTTCGAGGTCTGCTCGGCGAGCGCCTTCACTTCGGCGGCGACCACTGCGAAACCGCGGCCGGCGTCACCGGCGCGCGCCGCTTCGATGGTGGCGTTGAGCGCCAGCAGGTTGGTCTGCGAAGCGATGTCGCTGATCAGCGTCACCACCTCGCCGATCTTCTGCGCGGCCTCGGCGAGACTGCGCACCTCTTCATTGGTGCGGCCGGCCTGAGTGGCCGCCTCGCCGGCGACCCGCGCCGACTGATCGACCCGGTTGCCGATCTCGGTGATCGATGCATCGAGCTCTTCGACCGCCGCTGCAACGGCCTGGGCATTGGACGTCGCCTGCTGCGAGGCTGCGGTCGCGGCCACCAGCCGGCGCTCGGATTCCCTTGCGGTGCCGACCATCGAGTCCGCGGTGCCGCGCAGCTCGGTCGCGGCCGAGCCGACCAGTTCAACCACGCTGCCGACGCCGGTTTCGAACCGCGCCGCGAGTTCGTGCATCGCCTTGCGGCGCTCGGTTTCGTGGGTGATCCGCTGCTCGTCCTGCGCGGCACGCAGCCGGCCGGTTTCGATCAGCCCCTCTTTGAACACTTCGACCGCCTGGGCCATCAAGCCGATCTCATCGCTCCGCCCCCGGCCCGGCACCTCGACGTCGTGACGGCCGCTGCTGATGTCGCGCATCGCATTGCCAAGCGCCTGGATCGGCTTGGCCATGCTGCGGCCGAGCCATACGGCGATCGCCGCGGCGGCCAGCACGGCGGCGATCGCCGCGAACGCGAGCCACTGCATCGATTGCCGTTCCAGCGCCGCATAGGCGCTGGCATCGCGCGCGATCATCAGCACCGCAACCGGCTCGCCGGAGAAGCGCTTGAGTGGGCCGAACGTGGTGGCGATCGCCTTGCCGTCGGCCTCGCCCTTCTCGATCATCAGCTCGCCGCCGAACGCACGGCGCAGCGTCGCCAGATCGGTGACGGGATTGGGCAGGCTCGAGGCGATCACATTGGTCTTGTCGCCGTTGATCTGCAGGATCGCGACGTCGACGCCGAACCGCGCCTTCATCCGCTCGACGAACGCCTTGCCGAACGGCGCGCCGATATCGACGGTGCCGATCACCTTGCCGTCCTCGACCATCGGCGTGGTGCCGAACACCGTGAGATTGTCGAGCCCCGGCTCGATGCCGCCGACGGCCTTGCCGGTGGTCATCGCCTGCACCACCATGGCGCGCCGCCCCGACACGTCGTCGCCGAAGGTCTTGGGATTGTGGATACGCACCAGCGTCGTCGCCGGCGGCACCTGGATCGTGTACAGCGACAGCCCGCGTAGCGTGGTCAGGTCGCGGCCTTCCTTGAGCAGCTTCATCAGCCCGTCGCGGTCGCTCGCCTTGGTGAGCTCACGCAGCGGCGGCAGCGCCGCCAGCACATCGCTGAGCGCCAGCGTGGTTCGGGTCTCGGCCTCGGTCGCCGCGGTGATGTTGGCGAAATCGGCGCGTAGCTCGCGCTCAAGCGCAACATCGATCGTCGCCTTCTGGCGCCAAACGCTGAAGCCAGCGAGTACGACACAGGAGCCGATCGCCACCAGCGTGATGGCCACGATCATCCGGGCCGAAATCGATTTGAGCATTCCGCAGTCCCTTTTCTAGGCATTTGCGCGGTTGAACCGCAGCAGCCTCACACCTACCGGCAAGGGAACAAGAAGCGGTTAATACCTGCCTACCTCGTAAAATTACGAGTTCCGGCCGCCCCGGTAAGGTTGACCGGTTAGGTTAAGACCGTAATCGCGTTGACCCCATCGGCCCGCTTGGTCAACTAACCGCATGATCAAGGACGACGACTACGAACTCGACGATTGCGGCAACCGCGTGCTGATCGGGCTGACGGCGGAGGAAACCGCCGAGTATTTTCGCCTCGAGGAAATTATCAGCAAGAGCATGCCGCTGCCCCAGGTCACGCGCGACGAATGGTACCGGCCTGAAGATCGCCGCTGGCTCGAGCTGTACGAGAAGCACGAATCCGCCCGCCGGCCGTTCCTCAAGAGCAGCAAGACCATGCATTGAGGCGCGCGGACTCTGGCCACGTGCCGGAGCGATCACCACGCGTAGCGCAGCAGTCCCTTGCCGGCATAGCTGCGGGTCACGTCGGAGAACTCGCCTTCGAAGCTGGCGGCGACCGAGAAGCCGTTCAGCCAGCTCACTTCCGCCGACACCGTGGTCAGCGCAGCATCCCGCGCCGGCCGCGCGCCGTTCACCGCGAAGCTGGCGCCGGGCAGCGCCTGGAAGGTTGCTGCGACCGACCGTTCGACGTCGAAATCGTGCGCCCAGGCGGCGCGGCCGCGCAGTGTCAGCAGCGCGCCATCCAGCGCGAACGACCTGTCGGTCCGCAGGCCGAGCTCGCTACGCGTCGCGGTCACGGTCTTGGCCGCATAGCCGAGCGCGAACACGCCAGTTCCGCCCACAGCCTGCTCGGCATAGGCCGGCAGATCAAAGGCAGTCACTTGCGCGGCAGCGTACGGTGACAGACCAACACCGCCGATCACCGGGGCGATCCAGCGATGCCCGGCTTCGACCCGCGCGGAGTAAGCGTTGGCGTTGAAGTTGGCGCGGAGCTGATTGAGGCCGCCGATCGCGACAGTGCGTTCGGTGGTGATGTCCTGCCAGCCGTAGGCCGCCGCTGCGGTCAGGTAGCTCGCACCAAAACTGTGGCGGATGAAGCCGCCAACCTGGATCAGATCCGACGTGCCCGAGCCGAGCCCGTTCGTCAGTCCGAACTGCGTGGCGCCGCCGGCCATGGCGAAGCCCGCGACGGTCTGCGGCGACAGCCAGTAGTCGGCACCTGCAGCAATGCCGGCGAGCCGGCTGGTTGCGGTGGAGGAGCCGAGCGAAGCATTGCCATCGGCGGTCTGCGCGCCGCCGAAGCCCGCGCCCCACACATTCCAATGCGGAACGAACCGCTCGGCAGCGCTCTTGGTGATCATCGCATAGGCGTCGGACGCCGAGCCGCGGGGCGTGCGATCCGCGAACCCCAACGGCCCCGACGCAGCATCCCGCGCACCGCGGCCGTTGCTCGACGGATCGGTCAATACGCCCATGAACTGGGTCATGGCACTGAACGTCGACTGCTGCGCGCCGGTCGCGGTCTCGCCCGACACGGCGCTGAGCCCGCTCGGATTCAGCGCGCCGAATACGATCGGGATGCTGCCGGTGCGCGCGAAGTAACCGCTCAGCGCATTGGCGACCTCCGTCTGGTTGCGGTTCAGGCCGCTGTTGATGTCCGGCGACGGACCGGGCGTGTAGTCGAGCACCAGATTGAGATAGGCATTGTTGGAATCGTAGCCGAGGTTCGATCTGAAGCCGGACGGCAGATTGGTATTCACCAGCGTGCCGAAGGTGCCTACCACGCCGCCGGTCGCATTGACGAGAGTGTATTGCCGCTCGACATAGCCGCCGCTGGCGAACGACGCGTTCACCGTGGCGCCGCCGAGCGTGGCAGTGCCGCTGACGTTGACGCGGTCGGCGCTGCTCGGCGACAGCTCGACCATGTAGCTCGACGCCGCCGTGAACGTGAGGTTGCCGCTGACATTCAGCGTGCCGATCGAATTGCCGGGCGCCAGCGCGCCGCCGTTGATCAGCGTGGTGCCGACCGTGCCGTTGCCGCCGAGCGCTGCGCCGGCATTCACCGTCGTCAGCGACGACGAGGCGATCGAGCCGTTGACGCCGAGCGTGCCGGCTTCGACCGTGGTGGCGCCGGTGTAGCTGCTGACGCCGGTCAGCGACAGATTGCCGGCGCCGCGCTTGATCAGATTGCCGCCGCCTGAGATCGCGCCGCCGAAGCTGGTCGCGTCGGAGCGATTGAAGGCGAGCGTGGCGTTGTTGGTGACGTCGCCGACGATCGAGCCCGAGGTGCCGCCGTCGCCGATCTGCAATGTGCCTCTGGAGACGGTGGTGCCCCCAGTGTAAGTATTGGTTCCGGTCATCGTGAAGACGCCAGTGCCGGCACTGCCGCCGAAGCTGATCAGATTGCCGGTGCCGGAAATAGCGCCACTGAACGTATGGGCGTCGGAACGCGCGAATTCCAGCGTCCCGTTGTTGAGGACGTCGCCGACGATCGAGCCGCCGGTGCCCCCATTGCCGACCTGCAAGTAACCGCCGCTGATTGTCGTGCCGCCCGTATAGGTGTTGTCCCCGCCCAGGATCATCGCGTTATTGCCGAGCTTGGTGACGCTGCCGCTGCCGGAGATCACGCCATTGAAGCCGATCGAGTCGAACCGATTGAACTGCAGCACGCCGTTGTTGACGACGTCGCCCACGATCGAGCCGCTGGTAGCGCCGTTGCCGACCCGCAGCGTGCCCGCCGAGATCGTCGTGCCGCCGGTGTAAGTGTTGTTGCCGAGCAGCGCTAGAATGCCGCCGCCAAGCTTGACTAATTGGCCGCTGCCGGAGATCACGCCGCCGAGGCTGGTGCCGTTGCTGCGGTTGACCGTCAGCGTCGCATTGTTGGTGATGTCGCCGGTGATCGAGCCGCTGATCCCGCCATTGCCGAGCTGCAGCGTTCCGCTCGAGATCGTGGTGCCGCCGGTGTAGAAACTGTCACCGGTCAGGGTCAGCATTCCAGTGCCGGTCTTGCCGAGCGCGAATTGTGCTCCGTTGTCGACGAACGTGCCTGAGAATTCCGTGGAGGTGTTCAGGCTGCCGACGGTCAGAGTCTGGACCGGAACCCCGCCCACCGCCGTCGCCTGAACGGTTCCACTGCCCGATAACGATCCGATCGAGATCGCCCCCGAGGTGGTCCGCAGCGCCAGATCCCCGCCATTACTGACGACTGCCGCCGTTCCGCCCGACGAGGTCTCGCTGAAGATCAGTGTGCCGCCTGTATTTGTAATCGTCACATCGGCAGCCGTGCTGCTCCCCCGAAAATCGATCTGACTGCTCGGACCGATCAGGAGCTGCTGCGTGGTGCCGGAATTGTTGACGATGCCGGCGCCGTTAAAATTAAGCTGGCCGCCGGACGCGACACCGATGAGGAAGCCCGGTGCCCCGGCTTCGAACGTGAAACCGTTCGGATTACGTGTGGTCGACAGCACTACTGCCGTCGATGCGCCGTTATTGCGGAACACTGCGGTGTCGCCCGTGTCCGGAACGGTGGCCGGGCCACTCCAATTCGAAGGCGTATTGTAAATCTGATCGGCGCCGACCCAGACCTGCTGGGCCAACGCGGGCATCGCCACCGCCACCAGCGCTGTCGAAGCAAGCAGCGACGACAGCACCATCCGTCTTCGTGCGCCACGGGGCCGACCTGTGACGCTCGACCTCAGCCCCTCACCAATGCCCCGAACCTGCACGCAACTGCCCTGTCACCTCTCAGGTCATTGGCGACCTGATTCAGAAAACAACCTAAAGGTTCAGGATTGGGATGCAAATAGGAACCATTATTGGAACCCACATCTGCGATCAGACTGGTCGCCGCCGCGAACGCGTGATAGCGCTCCGGCAAACAACAGCGGGGAGATGGAACGCGATGATCGAGGCGGTGATCTGGGATTTCGGCGGGGTGCTCACGAGTTCGCCGTTCGAGGCGTTTGCACGGTTCGAGACCGAGCGCGGGCTGCCGCTCGACATCATCCGCCGCACTAATGCCGCCAATCATTTCGAGAACGCCTGGGCCAAATTCGAGCGCGCGGAAATCGATCTCGACACCTTCGACGAGCTGTTCGCTGAAGAATCACGCGCCCTTGGCGCCGAGGTGCGCGGCCGCGACGTGCTGCCGCTGCTGTCGGGGACGCTGCGGCCCGAAATGGTCAACGCGCTGCGCACCATCAAGCAGAACCACAAGACCGGCTGCATCACCAACAATCTGCCGGCCAACGCGATCGGTTCGAGCTCGGGGCGGACGTTGTATGTCGCCGAGGTGATGGCGCTGTTCGACCACGTCATCGAATCCGCCAAGATCGGCCTGCGCAAGCCGGATCCCAAGATCTACCAGATGATGATCGATGCACTCGGGGTCGATCCGAAGGCTTGCGTGTATCTCGACGACCTCGGCGTCAATCTGAAGCCGGCGCGCGAGATGGGCATGGCGACCATCAAGGTGGTCAGCGCCGAACAGGCGATCGCCGAACTCGAAGACGCGACCGGGCTGAATTTGCGCGGCGCCTGATCGCCAATCTCCCTCGCCCCTCGTCGGCGGCGTCGCTTCCTGACAGCCGCCGACCGTCATTAGAGATCTGGCGTCCGCGTAGTTTCCCGAGGAGCGCGGCGCTGCTGCTGCGCTTCTACTCATGCCAGAGTGATTGTATTGATTCGTGACGCGCCGCCGCGCTTTCATCAGCGGGCGGCGTCCGTGGTTGCTTTGCGTTCGATCGTTCCTGCAAGCCCGCGAGTCCGCTGTGATGACCAAGGCCGCTGCGACCATCAGTTCCGCGTCGGATGATCGCGCCCGGATCCGCGCCGAGTTCGACCGCTTCGCCGTCGCTCGCTCGCTGCAGCGGCCGAGCGACCTGATCCTGATCCAGCCGGCGCTGTTGCCGCAGAGCTATTTCGACGTCACCACCGCACGCAGCGGCGGCTACTACAACTTCCCGCCGGTTGGCCTGCTGTATCTCGCCGCTGCGGCACGCGCCGCCGATCCCGCGCTCGGTATCCACCTGATCGACATCAATCATCAGCTGCTCAAGGCCGCACATGGAGACGGCTTCGACTACGGCCTTTGGCGCGATCTGGTCCGCGATGCGATCAAGGCCTGCGCCAACCCGCATGTCGGCGTGTCGTACATGTTCGGCACCACCAAGCCTTGCTTCACCGAAGTCATCGACCTGATCCGCAGCGAATTTCCGCAGGTACCGATCCTGTGCGGTGGCGTGCAGGCGACGTTCGACTATCGGGAGATCCTGGCGAGCGGGCTGTGCGACATCGTCGCCCGCCACGAAGGCGAACAGCAACTGATCGGCTATCTCGGCGCGCTGGCCGGCACCCCGGACGCCATTCCGGTCGGCATGGCGTTCACCGAGGCCGGCGCTATCGTCGAGCTCGGCGCACCGCCACCGGATAATCCGGTGAACTGGGACGTCACGCCGTTCTACGACGCGATCCGGATCGAGGAGTATCACCGCTACGGCGGGCTCGGGGCGTTCTCGCGCTATGTCGGCGCCGACAAGCCGTTCGCCACGGTGCTCGCCGCCCGCGGCTGCCGCGCCCGCTGCACTTTCTGCACGGTGCGCAACTTCAACGGCTTCGGACTGCGGCAGCGCACGGTGCAGGACGTCATCGACGAGGTGAAGCACCTCGTCACCGATCACGGCATCCGCTCGATCGACTGGCTCGACGACGATCTGCTGTGGGACCGGGAGCGCGCGCTGGCGCTGTTCAGGGGCCTCGCCGAGCAGGTGCCGGGGCTGGAATGGACCGCCAGCAACGGCCTGATCGCGGTGGCGATCGACGACGAGGTGATGCAGGCGATGGTGGCGTCCGGCCTGCGCGCCTTCAAGATCGGTGTCGAGTCCGGCAACGACGCGATGCTGAAGACGATCAAGAAGCCGACCACCAAGCCGAAGCTGCGCGCCCGCGCCGAGCTGTTCGCCAAATATCCGAACGTGTTCGTCTCGACCAATTTCATCATCGGCTTTCCCGACGAAACCTTCGGGCAGATGATGGACAGCTACGATCTGGCGGTCGAACTCGCCAGCGACTGGGCCAGCTTCTACATCTGCCAGCCGCTGAAGGGCACCGAGATGTTCTCGGCGTTCCAATCGCTTGGCGATGCCCGCACCAAGGAAGAGCGCTACGACAAGACCATCAATCCGGGGCGCTCCGCCGAGCGCGGCGAATTCGGCTACCGCTTCGCGCCCGGCCGCGTGCTGCGCACCGGCTGGGAGGTGTTCGAGATCGACCGCAACAGCGTGCCGGATCTCGAACAGCAGAAAGAAATCTGGTTCAGCTTCAACCTGGTCGCCAACTTCCTCGACAATCCGAACTTCCGGCCCGGCGGCAACGCCGCCAAGCTGGCGCGCTGGATCGAGGCGATCCACGACGGCTATCCCTACGACGCCTCGATGGCCGCGGCGCTGGCGCATGCTTATCACCTGCTCGGCGACGTGAAACGCCATGCCCATCACCGCGCCGACTTCCTGCGGCTCACCGCAACGTCCGCCTATTGGCAGAACCGCGTCGCGCAGTTCCCCGAACTGCTGGTGCTGGCGCATCTCGAGCAGCCGCCGGACTGGTTCGCCGGCCCGATACCGCGCGGTTTGACCCGGCCGTTGCCGCAGCCGCAGCGCCAACAGGTGCACGCATGAGTTTCGCCGGCAAGGCCGCGCTGGTCACCGGTGGCAGCAAGGGCATCGGCTTTGCGATCGCGCGGGCGCTGGCGCAGGCCGGCGCGTCGGTGATGATCTGCGCCCGCGACGAGAGCGAGATCGCCCAGGCGCTGCCGACGCTGCGCAACGGCGTCCGCGGCCGGGTTCATGGTCTCGCATGCGACGTCCGCGACGAGGCCGAGGTGCGCCAGCTGGTCGACCACACCGTCACCGCGTTCGACGGCCTCGACATCCTGGTCAACAACGCCGGGGTCGGTCTGCTCGGGCCGGTCGAGACGTTTCCGCCCGAGCACTGGCGGCTCACCCTCGATACCAACCTCACCGGCGCGTTCTATTGCTGCCACTACGCGATCCCGGCGCTGAAGGCGCGCGGCGGCGGCGCCATCGTCAACATCGGCAGCCGCTCCAGCGTCAACGCCTATGGCGGCGGCGCGGCGTACTGCGCCTCGAAATTCGGCCTGCTCGGGCTGTCGGAGTCGCTGCTGCAGGAGCTGCATCCGTTCGGCATCCGGGTCAGTTGCGTGATGCCGGGCCGGGTCGCCACCGATTTTGCCGGCGAGCCGCCGCAGGACTGGCACCTGTCCGCCGACGATGTCGCGCAGGCGGTGATCGATGTGCTGTCGTTCGCGCCGCGCGCGCTGGCGAGCCGGATCGAGCTGCGGCCGGCGCGGCCGCCATCGCCGGCACCGCGATGAGCGAGCGCGCCGCCCTGCCCCTGTACGGCCGCCGCGCAATGGTCACCGGAGCCGCGCAAGGCATCGGCCTCGCGATCGCCCGCACGCTGGCGCTGCACGGCGCGCAGGTCGTGCTGGTCAACCTCAAGCACGAGTCCGGCGAAGCCGCGGCACGCGCGATCACCGATGCCGGCGGCGATGCCCGCTTTATCGTCGGCGACATGAGCGACGAGGATGCGATTGCCGCGACAGTGGCGGCGAGCGCCGCCGCGATCGGCGGGCTCGATATCCTGGTCAACAACGCCGCGCCGACGCAGCGGGCGCGGCCGCCATTTGCCGAGCAGAGCGCCGCACTGTGGGACGCGACCGAAGCGGTGATGCTGCGCGGCTACATGCTCACCGCGCAGGCCGCGCTGCCGCATCTGGCGCAAGCGGGCGGCGCGATCGTCAATCTGTCGTCGGTGCTGGCGCGCACCGTCGCGCACGAGACCGCCGCCTATCACGTCGCCAAGGCCGGCGTCGAACAGCTCACCCGCTATCTCGCCTGGCATCTCGGCCGCAGCGGCGTGCGGGTCAACGCGGTCGCGCCCGGCGTGGTCGATCGCGATGTCGGCGCCAAGCTCAGCGACGATCCGGTCAATCGGGCTGTGCTCGAAGCTGCGGTGCCGCTCGGCCGCGCCGCCACCGGCACCGAGATCGCCGAGGTTGTGGCGTTCCTGTGTTCGCCGGCGGCCGGTTACATCACCGGTCAGACGCTGGTGATCGACGGCGGGTTGTCGCTGGGCGAGCCGTTCGGCGTCGCGCGCGCCACACTGCGCGCCGCGGCCGGAGCCGCTTAACCAGGGCTCGCTCAGCCCGGCGTCCGCGCCACCGGCGCGCGCTGATCCGCTTCGTACCAGCGCTTGGAGCGGTTGACGATCGCCACCACCGTCAGCATCACCGGCACCTCGATCAGCACGCCGACCACGGTGGCGAGTGCGGCGCCGGATTCGAAGCCGAACAGGCTGATCGCCGCGGCAACCGCGAGTTCGAAGAAGTTGCTGGCGCCGATCAGCGCCGACGGGCCGGCAACGCAGTGCTGCTCGCCGCTGAGCCGGTTGAGCAGATACGCGAGCCCGGCGTTGAAATATACCTGGATCAGGATCGGCACTGCGAGCAGCGCGATCACCAGCGGCTGCCGGATGATCTGCTCGCCCTGAAAGCCGAACAGCAACACCAGCGTGGCCAGCAGCGCAACCAGCGACAGCGGCTGGAAGATGCCGAGCAGCCGCTGCAATTGCGCCTCACCGCCCGACGCCAGCGCCCAGCGCCGCAGGCCCTGCGCGATGATCACCGGCACCACGATGTACAGCACCACCGACAGCACCAGCGTGTCCCACGGCACGGTGATGGCCGACAGGCCGAGCAGCAGACCGACGATCGGCGCGAATGCGAACACCATAATGGTGTCATTGAGCGCCACCTGGCTCAGCGTGAAATGCGGCTCGCCCTTGGTCAGGTTCGACCATACGAACACCATCGCGGTGCACGGCGCAGCGGCGAGGATGATCAGGCCGGCGATGTAGGAGTTGATCTGGTCCGCCGGCAGATACGATCTGAACAGATAGCCGACGAACAGCCACGCCAGCGCCGCCATCGAGAACGGCTTCACCGCCCAATTGATGAACAGCGTGACGCCGATGCCGCGCCAGTGCTCGCGCACCTGGCCCAAGGCGGCGAAGTCGATCCGCACCAGCATCGGGATGATCATCAGCCAGATCAGCGCCGCCACCGGCAGATTGACCTTGGCGATCTCGGCTGCACCGATCGCCTGAAACGCACCCGGCATCAGATGCCCGAGCGCGATCCCGACGACGATACACAGCGCGACCCAAAGAGTGAGATAGCGTTCGAAGGTGGACATGGCGAGCCTCTTTTGGCGATCCGATGACTTCTTGGATGGGAGCGGCGCGATCCCCCGCACCGACGTCATCCCCGCGTAGGCGGGGATCCAGTATCCCAGAGCCCCGATTTCAACTACTCACATCGCTGCGCGAACTCAGCGGCGCTCTGGGATACTGGGTCGCCCGGACAAGCCGGGCGATGACGGCGGTGGAGAGGGAGGCGCCGTGCCTCCTCTCCACCTCAAAGAAGCCCTACACCGTCGCCACCCGTCGCCCACTGGCGTCGATCACTTGCTCGCCATCTTCCTTGAAGAACTCACCGCGCTGCTGCGGCAGCAGGTCGAGCACGGCTTCGGACGGCCGGCAGATCCGCACGCCGTTCGGCGTCACCACCAAAGGTCGCTGGATCAGGATCGGGTGCGCGATCATTGCGTCGAGCAGTTCGTCGTCGCTGAGCGCCGGGTCGTCGAGCTTCAACTCCGCATACGGAGTGCCCTTCTCGCGCAGCGCCTGCCGCGGCGTCAGCCCGGCGCGCGCGATCAGTTGCGCCAGCAGTGCGCGGCTCGGCGGACATTTCAGATAGTCGATGACGTGCGGCTCGATGCCGGCATTGCGGATCAGGCCGAGCGTGTTGCGCGAGGTGCCGCAGGCGGGGTTGTGATAGATGACGACGTTCATCACGCGACCTCGGGCCGGCGGTGGCTGGCGCCGTCGGCCTGGCCGATCTCGCGCAGCTTCGCGCCGAGCGCGACGCCGTCGAGCATCTTGATCGGCAGCGCGGTGAAGGCGTCGATCCGGTTCTTCAGGAAGCGGAACGCCTGGACGAAGGCGCGTTCCTTGTCGAGATCGCTCCCCTCGACCGCGGCGGGATCGTCGATGCCCCAATGCGCCGTCATCGGCTGGCCAGGCCACACCGGGCAGGCCTCGCCGGCGGCGTTGTCGCAGACGGTGAACACGAAATCCATCACCGGGGCGTCGGCGGCGGCGAACTCCTGCCAGCTCTTGGAGCGCAGCCCCTCGGTCGGATAGTTGCCGTCCTCCAGCACTTTCAGCGCGAACGGATTGACGACGCCTTTCGGCTGGCTGCCGGCCGAGAACGCATGGAAACGGCCGCCGCCGTCCTTGCGCAGAATGCTCTCGGCCATGATCGAGCGGGCGGTGTTGCCGGTGCAGAGAAACAGCACGTTGAAGATGCGATCAGACATCGACGGTCTCTTTCGAAGGACAACAGGGGGTCAGGTCGGCGATCAGCGGGGCGCAGATGTCGCTGCGGCCGTCGCAGCAATCCATCAGCATGAACAGCATCAGATCTCGGAACCGCCCCAGATCGGCGCGGTACACGATCGAGCGGCTGTGCCGCTCAGAGGTCACCAGGCCGGCGCGACTCAGCACGCCGAGATGCACCGACATGGTGTTGGCCGGCACTCCCACCGCTTTGGCGAGATCGCCGGCGGCGACGCCATCCGGCTCGCGCCGGACCAGCAGCCGGAACACCGCGAGGCGGGTTTCCTGCGACAGGGCCGACAGAGCATCGAGGGCTACACTTGCTTCCATAATTCATGAATAATGGAAATATCAGTACCGGTCAAGTCCTGTCTCCGCCGCCGGTCAGCTCGACAGCCAGGCCGCGATGCTCTCGACCTTCGGCAGCCCGCCGGCATGCACCACCTTGCCGTCCACCACCACGCCCGGCGTCGAGGCGATGCCGAATTTGGCGATCTCGGCGTAGTCGGTGACCTTCTCCAGCCGGATCGGCACGCCGAGGCGGTCAGCCTCGCCCTGCATCAGTGCGGCGGTTTCGATGCAGCGCTTGCAGCCCGAACCAAGCACCTTGACGTCCTTCATGGCGTTCTCCTTCAGCCGAACAGGAAATTGAACAGATAGCCGACCGCCAGGATGCCGAGGCCGACGACGGCGACGAACACGGCGATCAGCCGGACCGTCAGCACCTTGCGCAGGATGATCAGTTCCGGCGCCGACAGCGCGGTAACGCTCATCATGAACGCCAGCGTGGTGCCGAGCGCGGCGCCCTTGCCGAGCAACGCCTCGACGACCGGAACAATCCCAGCGGCGTTGGAATACATCGGGATGCCGATCGCCACCGCGGCCGGCACCGACCACCACGCCTCGCGTCCCATGATCCCGGCGAGCAGACCTTCCGGCACCCAGCCGTGAATGCCGGCGCCGATCGCGATGCCGGCGATGATCCACGGCCACACCCGCCCGACGATGTCGCGCACCGCCTCGACCCCGGCGTCGATCCGGTCCGAGGCGCTGAGGCGTTCGGCTGCGAGCGGCGCCGCCTCGGTGCGCAGCGCCCGCACCCAATCCTCCAGCCAGCCTTCGAGATGCAGCCGGCCGATCACCATGCCGGCGACGATCGCGACCGCGAGGCCGAGCAGCAGATACAGCAGCGCCACTTTCCAGCCGAGCAGCGCCAGCAGCAGCCCGAGCGCGACCTCGTTGACCAGCGGCGCGGAGATCAGGAACGAGAACGTCCCCCCGAGTGGCACGCCGGCGCTGACGAAGCCGATGAACAGCGGCACCGCCGAGCACGAGCAGAACGGCGTCAGCACGCCGAGCCCGGCCGCGGCGACATTGCCGACGCCCTCGCGCCGCCCGGCGAGCAGCGCGCGGGTGCGCTCAGGCGAGAAGAAACTGCGCACCACGCCCATCGCGAACACGATTAGCGTCAGCAGCATCAGCACCTTGGGAGTGTCGTAGATGAAGAACGCCAGCGCCCGGGCGGTACCGCCCGCCGGATCGAGCGGAAGCTGGCGCACGATCCATTCCGAAGCCGGCGACAGCGCCGCATAGACCACTACCCACAGCACCACCAGCAGAACGGTGACGAGCAGCTTGGTGGTCACCGGGCGAGGTTTCCCGGTGAAATCGCTGGCGGTCATGCAGCCCTCGCGCGGCGCTTGCGCCGGAAGGCGAGCGCGGCCTCGACCAGCGCCACCGCTTCGGGCGACAGATTGGGAGAGCGCCGATAGCGCACCCACTGCGCGTCGCGCCGATCAGTGACCAGGCCGGCGCTGCGCAGCACCGCCATGTGCCGCGACATCCGCGACTGCGTCGCACCGAGCACGCGCATCAATTCGCAGACACAGTGCTCCTCTCCGTCCCACAAAAGCCGCAGCGCCGCGAGCCGGGTCGGATCGGCGAGCGCGTTGAGATAACAGAGTGCTTCAGTGTCCATCTCCGATAAATGCGCCTATGCGCATAAGCGGTCAAGCGCGGAGTTGCGGCGGGCGGGGCCGAGCGCCGCCCCCGCCCAGAATTTCGGCTCCGGAATCGCGCACCCGTATGCTAGTTGCGCCGATCTGTTCGGGAGCATGGAATGATCGGCAGATTGACGGGCGCGTTCGGCGGCGGTGCCTTGATCGGTACACTTGGTGGCCTGATCGGCCTCGGCGGCGCAGAGTTTCGCCTTCCGCTGCTGATCAGCAGCTTCCGCTTCGCCGCGCTTCAGGCAGTCATTCTCAACAAGGCGATGAGTCTGATCGTGGTCGCGACCGCCCTGATATTCCGCACGCGCACGGTGCCACTCGACGATCTGGCGGCGCACTGGACCGTCGTTGTCAACCTGCTGGGCGGAAGCCTGATCGGGGCATGGTTCGGCGCCGGCTGGGCGACACGCCTGAAATCGGCGTCGCTGTATCGGGTCATCGCCATCCTGTTGGTCGTGATCGCTCTGGTTCTGCTGTGGGGGCACGGCGCCGCCGGATCGCAACCGGTTCTCAGCGGCACCAGCCAGATCATCGCGGGTGTCGTGGCCGGGTTCGCAATCGGTGTGGTGGCTTCGCTGCTGGGTGTCGCCGGAGGCGAACTGCTGATTCCGACCCTGGTGCTACTGTTCGGCGCCGATATCAAACTGGCGGGCAGCCTGTCGCTCGCGGTCAGCCTGCCCACCATGATCGTCGGCTTCACACGCTACAGCCGGGACCAGAGCTTCTCGGTGCTGGATCAGAATCGCTCGTTCGTCCTGGTCATGGCGGCGGGCTCGATCGTCGGCAGCCTGATCGGCAGCCTGCTGCTCGGCGTCGTCCCGGGAGCCGCCCTGCTTCCGTTCTTGGCGGCTCTGCTGGTGCTCTCCGCCATCAAGGTGTGGCGCCACGCTGATTAGAGCGCTTTCGAACGAGCGTCGAAGCCGGCTCGCGCGAAGAAAGCGCCTCACCACAAACAACCAGAGCTTCGGTTCTTGATCCCATCAGAGCCGGAGATGCTCTGAGCCATCGATGTGGATCGGATCCGCCGGGCCGCCACACCGGTCGCCTTCGAGCTCCGAGCCTCACGAACACTCCGCCAACCCATTGACCTTTATTTCGATGATTGTAGAATTATCGAAAATGAGGCCGATGCCATGACCGACACCGCCGATATCGCCCGCTTCGCCGACATGCTCGCCGCGATGGGCACCGAGCCCAGACTCCGCATCATGCGCACGCTGCTGTCGGCGCATCCGGACGGGCTGGTGGTCGGCGAGATCGGCGACGAACTCGGCATCGCTCCGTCGACGCTGTCGCATCATCTCGACAAGCTGAAGAACGAGGGCTTGGTGCAGTCCCGCCGCGAAAGCACCTTCCTGCGCTACACCGCCAACGCCGATGCGCTGCGCGAGCTGCTGGCCTTCCTCTATGCAGAATGCTGCACCCGCTCCCGCGCGGTGCGGGCCGAAGACGTCGTCTGCTGCCCAACGGAGAACCGCAATGCCCACTGACGTGCAAGACGTGAAGGACATCGTCCGCGAGAAATACGCCAGCGCCGCGCTGAAGGTCGCCACCGGCGGCGGCGCCTCTTGCTGCGGATCGTCGGCACTGCCCGGCGCAAGCCCGATCACCAGCAATCTCTACGACGCCGCGCAGGAACAGGGCCTGCCCGCCGAGGCGATGCTGGCCTCGCTCGGCTGCGGCAACCCGACCGCGCTGGCGCAGCTGTCGCCGGGCGAGACCGTGCTCGATCTCGGCTCCGGCGGCGGCATCGACGTGCTGTTGTCGGCGCGCCGGGTCGGCCCGACCGGCAAAGCCTACGGCCTCGACATGACCGACGAGATGCTGGCGCTGGCGCGCGACAACCAGCGCAAGGCCGGCCTCGACAACGTCGAATTCCTCAAGGGCGAGATCGAGGCGATCCCCCTGCCCGACCATTCGGTCGACGTGATCATCTCGAACTGCGTCATCAACCTGTCGGGCGACAAGGACCGGGTGCTGCGCGAGGCGTTTCGGGTGCTGAAGCCGGGCGGGCGGTTCGCGGTGTCGGACGTGGTGACTCGCGGCGACATTCCAGAAGCGCTGCGCCGTGACGTGCTGCTGTGGGTCGGCTGCCTCGCCGGCGCGCTCGACGAGGCTGACTACGTTGCCCGGCTGGCCGCCGCGGGCTTCGCGCAGATCTCGATCGAGCCGACCCGCGTGTACGACATCGAGGACGCCCGCGAATTCCTCACCGGCAAGGGCATCGACGTCGACGCCCTCGCCCCGCAAATGCAGGACAAATTCTTCAGCGGCTTCGTCCGTGCCACCAAGCCCGGCGCGCACGGCGAGGCGCCGGCGCGCTGCTGCGGGTGAGACGAGACTTCTCAGCCCGTCATTGCGAGAAGCGCAGCGACGAAGCAGTCCAGTTCGGCGAGCGAAGCCTGGATTGCTTCGCTTCGCTCGCAATAACGCGGAAAGATAATGCTTCTCTCCAACCTTCAACGACGTGGTGATCGCAGTGCGGAAGCGCGGCGTCACTCGACGGGCTTCGGCTAACAGTTAACAGAGAACCGCGCCCGTCCTCGCAGCCCGCTGGCTCAGCCCTTCTTCGCCAGCCGCTTCTCGACCTTCTTGCGCGCGTTGCCGACTTTCTTGACGGCCTTCTTCACCGCGGGCGCGGAGCTGCCGGTCTTCTTGGCCTCATAGCGGACTTCGTAGTCCTGGCCGCCGGCGACACGCGCCCGGTCCTGCTTGCGTCCGCGCGCGGTGGTTTTCTTGGTGGCTTTCTTCGCAGCCATGATGGCCTCCTGCTGTTGCCAAACGACCAACGCATTCGGGAATCGCAGGTTCCGGAGAACGCTCCACCTCATCGAAACGATGACGAATTAGAAGGGCATCGGCTTCCAGCGTCATAGCCGGGTTCGTCCCACCTGCGGCCAAAGCCGCTTCGGCGCTGCGAAGGCGCGAGTGCCTGAGTGTCATTGGTTGCTGACATCGTGGAGGCCCGGACAAGCGCTGGCATGAGCAAGATCACCGGCGCGGGATCTTGGCCAGGATCCGTGCGGCTTGCGCGCTGGCAGCTTCACGGTCAACCGCATCAAGCTTGCCACAATCGGTCTTGAGATTGAGCGTATCGGAAGAGTCGACTTTCGGCGAACCGGACCCGACGATCACCATACGCCAGGCGCAGCCAGTGATCGGATTGGTACGAATGGCACCATCGCATCCGTCGCGCAGGCAAAACGCCACGTTGCGCTGGCCTTGATAATCACCACGCCATGCAAGTGGGTACCACTTACGGAACTGCTTCAGCGAGATGTTGCACCAAGTGTCAGACGCTTCACAGCTCAGTTCATAATCCGCTGCCTTCTGCGCCGCCACTGGTGCCGCGATCAGTAGAGCCGCCAAACCGATGAGAAATAATCTCATTATAAATCTCCTACCCTAATGTGGTGCAGGATAGCGCCAGGGTGCGGCGGTGAGAACGCCTACCATCGACACTTCGGTGAACGGCCGACCGAGAAAATCGCTGTTCAACGAGCGGCTAATCCTGAGCCACCGGAAAAGAGGGGCGTACGACTACGTGATCCCGCGATTTGAAAGCCAGTTCCAGCCCCAAACGCAAAGCGCCCGGCTGACAGGCCGGGCGCTTGCTAGAGGATCGCGCTGAGACGGGCGAGACTTACAGGCTGTCGCCAAAATCCTCGCGGAATTTCGCCACCAGCTTGTTCTGCCAGTCGGTCACCGGCTTGAGCAGGCCGTAGAAGAACCGCAGCACTTCCGGCTCCTCGACGAAGGTCAGGCCCTCGATCAGCTTGCGGTTGGTGTACAGCCAGGCGATGCGGTCGACCGCGTATTTGACCTGCGACAGCGTGAACACCCGGCGCGGCATGGCGAGACGCACCAGCTCCATATTGGCGTAGATCTCGCTGCCGTCGGGCTCGCGCTGTTCGGACAGCGTGCCGCGCTCCATGCCGCGGATGCCGGAGGCGACGTACAGCGCCGCCGCAAGCGCGCCGGCCGGATATTGCGACTGCGGGATGTGATCAACGAAGCGCTTGGCATCGATGTGGCAGCCGAGGCCGCCGGCCGGGGTGATCACCGGAACGCCGCGCTCGACCAGTTGCTCGACCATATAGGCGATGAACTGCGGCCCCTGGTTGATCATCTCCTCGTCCATGGTTTCTTCGAGGCCGACGGTGAGCGCTTCCATTTCGCGCACCGACATGCCGCCATAGGTGAGGAAGCCTTCATACAGCGGCACCAGCGGCCGCATCTTCTCGTACAGCGCGCGGTCGCGGATGCAGATGCCGCCGCCGCGGGCGCAGCCAAGCTTGCGCGCCGAGAAGTAGATGATGTCGCAGAGGTCGGCGGTGCGGCGGGTGATCTCGCGGATCGACAGCGTCTTGCAGTGATCTTCGCGGGTCTTGTTGAAATACAAATTGTCCGCCAGCAGGCTGGCGTCGAGCACCAGCGGAACGCCGTGCTCCTTGCAGACGTTGCTGACGTCGGCGAGGTTCTGCAGCGACACCGGCTGGCCACCGATCAGGTTGGTGCCGCTCTCCATCCGGACGAAGCCGACATTGGCGGCGCCGACCTTCTCGATCACCGCGCGCAGCTTGGCGATGTCCATGTTGCCCTTGAACGGGTTGGCGCTGGTCACTTCGAGGCCGGCGTCGGTCACCAGTTCCTCCACCGTGCCGCCCTGCAGCACGATGTGCGCCTTGGTGGTGGTGAAGTGATAGTTCATCGGCACGACTTTGCCGGGGGTGACGAACACCTTGGCGAGGATGTGCTCGCAGGCGCGGCCCTGATGGGTCGGCAGGAAGTAGTGCATGCCGAAGATGTCGCGCAGCTTGTCTTCGAGCCGAGTGTAGGTGGCACTGCCGGCGTAGGAGTCGTCGGCGGTCAGCATCGCGGCCTGCTGGCGGTCGCTCATCGCGTTGACGCCACTGTCGGTCAGCATGTCGAGGAAGACGTCGTCGTTCTTCAGCAGGAAGGTGTTGTTGCCGGCCTCGGTGATCTTCTCCAGGCGGCGCTCGACCGGGGGCAGGTTGAGTTTCTGTACGATCCGCACCTTGTGCATCTCGAGCGGCACCGCCTCGTTGCCGAAAAACTTCACTGTCGCCATGTCGTCAAACTCCCCCGACCCTTGCCCGCACCGCGCGGGGGCCTTGGCTTATCGGGCAGGCGGGCTTTCTCAATTGCGCTTGATCAAACGATCCGGTGCGCGGCCGGCGGCCCGCTGGGCGGACAGGCGAAACAAATCCCTACTGCGACGAAACCAAATCCATCGGTCGGCGAAAACGTCCGGAAACGGATGGTGGAGTACTGGTAACGCCAACAAGTCGCCGAAAAGGCGTCGAGGCGAACGAACAGAGCACCCACAGGGGGACCCGACATGATCCGTTTTCCGCGCACCAGCCGTGCCGCCACGGTCGCCATCGTCGCGATCGGGACCATTGCCATCGCCGCGCCCGCGAATGCGGCGCAGCCGGCGCCCTTCCCGTTCCTGCCCTTCCTGCCGCAGCCGGCGGCGATGCAGCCGCTGGCCTACGCGCCGGTCGAACAGACCGCACCGCAGTCCCAGATCGCGCCGCAGGATGACGAGGACGGCACCGTCGCCGAATTGCCGGCACGGCTGAAGCGCCAGATCGTCGCCTATCAGACCCGCGAAGCCCCTGGCACCATCGTCGTTGATACGCCCAATACCTATCTGTACTACGTGCTCGGCGGTGGCCGTGCGATCCGGTACGGTATCGGGGTCGGCCGCGACGGCTTCACCTGGTCGGGCGTCAAGTCGGTCGCCAGAAAGGCGGAGTGGCCGGATTGGACTCCGCCGCCGGAAATGATCGCCCGCCAGCCCTATCTGCCGCGCCACATGGCCGGCGGCCCCGGCAATCCGCTCGGCGCCCGCGCGATGTATCTCGGCGGCACGGTGTATCGTATCCACGGTACCAACGCGCCGTCGACGATCGGCACTCACGTCTCCTCTGGCTGCATCCGGCTGACCAACGAGGACGTCAAGGATCTGTATTCGCGGGTCGCCGTCGGCGCCAAGGTGATCGTGCTGCCCGACAACCGCCGCGCCGCCGATGCCGGCACTGGACGCCGTGGCTGAGTTCTCCACGGCGGTAAGCGATTAGTTAATTCAAAACGCGCGGTCTCATCGGAGGCCGCGCGTTGCTGCGTCAGCCGTCTATCGCGGCTCATCGCCGACGTTGTCAGCTAACCGTCAGGACGGCGGAACTATCAGTTCTCCTGGTCGCGGCCATTCGCTCTGTACGCCGCTACGAAAGGGGGGACTCTGATGAACAAGCCGATCGAATCCTCGGCCCTGTTGTCGCGCCGGCGCCTGCTCGGTATCGCCGGCCTGACGCTGGCAGCGACCTGCACTACCGTCACGACCGGCCGGGCGCAGCCGGCCGCCGGGTGTTCGGCGGTGATCCCGCGAAAATCATCGCAGCAGGATGCCCGCTTCGCCGCGACCGCGACCTCCGGGCGGCGCTGCGGCTCCTGCCGGTTCTATCAGGCACCCAACCAGTGCCTGGTGGTCGAAGGTCCGGTCAGCGCGGATTCGGTGTGCAATCTGTGGGCACAGCGCGGTGGCGCACTGGGCTGCGAGCCCGACGGGCCGATCCGGCTGTAATTTTCGGCAACACTCCGCCGCATCTGCGGCGCCGTTGCCGGCAATATCGCGGCGGTTCGCAGACCTTTCCACGGCTCGGCGACCCGCGGGACTGGCGCGGCTGGCGCCCCCCGCCCCCGGCCTGTATTGTCCCGGCCGTTCCGGCCCGGGGTTTCGATGCGTTTCGTCAAGTTTGGATTGGTAGCACTCGCGATCGTCGCGATTTCATTCACGGTCACGCTGAAGGCGTTCGACTGGCTGGCGCCGCGCGCCATCTCGCCGCCGAGCCTGCAGGCGCTGCCGCCATTGCCGCCGATCCGGCAGTCCACCGTGGTGGTGCCGGTGTCGGTGCCGCTCGGCACCATCCGCGATCTGGTCGACGCCGTCGCGCCGCGTACGTTCTCGGGCAAAGCCAACAACCCGCTGTCGCAATATGTGCAGAACGCCGACATCCAGTGGACCGCGACGCGCGGCGCGGTGACGGTGCGCGGCGCCAAGGATCAGCTCACCATCACCTCGCCGCTCACCGGCACGGTGAACGCCAAGGGCTCGCTGTCGGCCAACACCCAGTCCAAGGTCGACGAGACCCTCGGCCGGCTGCTCGGCAACAAGGTCGCCAAGCAGATCGGCGTCAACATCAAGTCGTTCAACGCCAACGGTGAGCTCAAGGGTACGATCGCGATCAGCGCGCGGCCGCAGGTGCTGCCGAACTGGCATGTCGATCCGCATCTCGATGCCGAAGTCGCGCTGTCGGATTCCGGCGTCTCGGTCGGCGGCGTGCGCATCGACGTGCCGCAGCAGGTCAAGCCGGTGATCGACAAGGCGATCGCCGATCAGCTCGGCGTGCTCGAGCGGCAGATCCGCGACGACAGTGCGCTGGAGCGCAGCGCGCGGCGCGAATGGGACCGGCTATGCCGCTCGGTGCCGCTGCAGGGCGCCGGCATCCCGAACGGCTTCTTCCTGGAGATCCGCCCGACCCGGGCGCTGGCAGCCCAGCCGCAGGTCGATGCCGCAGCCGCCACGCTCACGCTCGGCATCGTCGCCGACACCCGCATCACCGCCGGTCCGACCAAGCCGCAATGCCCGTTCCCGCCGGCGCTGCAGATGGTCGCGCCGGACACCGCCGGCGTCAAAGTCGCGGTGCCGATCGACATCCCGTTCCAGGAGCTCGACCGCATCCTCGAAGCGCAGTTCGTCGGCAAGACCTTCCCGGAGGGCGACAGCCGCGCCGCAATCACGGTGAAGCGCGCCAAGCTCGCCGCCAGCGGCGACCGGCTGCTGATCTCGCTCCTGGTCGATGCCAAGGAGAACCGCAGCTTCTTCGGCTTCGGCACCGAGGCGACGTTGCACATCTGGGGCCGTCCGACGCTGGATCAGGAAGACCAGACGCTGCGGCTGTCCGACATCAAGCTGGCGGTCGAATCCGAAGCCGCGTTCGGCCTGCTCGGCGACACCGCCCGCGCCGCGGTGCCGTATCTGGAGAAGGCAATCGCTGACAAGGCGGTGATCGACCTCAAGCCGGAATCCACCAACATCCAGCGCCGCGTCGGCAACATGATCGCCACCTACCAGCGCAACGAAGACGGCCTGCGGATTTCGTCGGAGATCTCCAGCCTGCGGCTGTCGGACCTGGTGTTCGACTCCAACATGCTGCGGATCACCGCGGAGGCCAACGGAATCCTCGAAGTCAAGGTGACCCGGCTCAAGCCGCCGGAATTGCCGAAGCCGGCGCCGCGCTGAAACGCCATCGACTGATCTCGATGACTGATCTCGACACGCACAAACGCCGCCGGGGAAGCCCGGCGGCGTTCGCGTCTTCAGACGAACTGGTCGCTTACTTGGAGTACTTGAACTCCGGCATCGACTTCAGCTGATCCTTGGTGGCATTCAGCACCGCGTGGTCCGGATACCAACGATCCGCATTGTTCGCGGCCGTGGTCGAAGTTGCCGCGCCGGTGGTGGTGCCGGCCGGCGATGCGGTCGAGGTGCCCGAGCCCGCCGGAGTGGTCTGGCTGTTCATCGCGGTGTTGGACGAAACCGGCGTGTTGACCCACTGCAGCTTGTCGAAGGTTACCGCGACATCGCGCTGGCCGACGCCGAGGAAGCCGCCGACGCCGATCACGACGCCCTGAATGCGGCCTTCGCTATCGATCAGCATTTCGCTGATGTCGCCGAGCTTCTCGTTACCCTGGTTGTAGACGTTGACGCCGATCAGCTTCGAGGCGCGCCACTGACCCATGTGCTGCGACTCGGACGCAGAGGTCGACTTCGACATCGTGCGGTTGCTGTCCGCCGGCGCCGGAGTCTGCGCGTAGGCAGCGGTGGCGAGCAGCGTGGAGCTCAGCAGGCCGGCGATGATCGTGTTGGCTTTCATAGGATTGCCCTCTTTGCTTGTGAATGGTGCCTACAGAACCGCGGACTCCACGCTGCGTTCCCCCAATCGAACTTTTTTTAGCGCCACACGCCGCACCAAACGATTAGTTCGCAAACAAATGACGAGTTCCAACGAGTCACCCGGTTCCGCGGGCGCAACGATGACGGCAGGATGTCGGCTGCAATAAGCGACCCGGAATAAAAAGAGCGCATCCCCTTGCACCGCAGCGAAGGGAATGCGCTCGAACCGACGGCGTCACACAGTCGGATACAGAACGATAGAACAGTCTCAGGTCTGATAGTTGATCAGCAGTGCCGTGAACGAGCCCGACGCGGCGGCGGAGCCGCTGGCACTGTAGGCATTCGCGGTCGAGGATTTCTGATCCTGCAGCAGTTGCAAGAATTGCTTCAGAATGTCGCTGATGTCCGACGACGATGAATCCGTCGAGGTGCTGGACGACGACGCGCTGGTGCCGTCATCCGGCGGCGGACCACCCGCACCGCCGCCTGGAGGCGGCCCACCGGCGAAAGTGTTCTTGAACACGTTCTGCAGCTCGGTGGCCTGGTCGGTGGTCAGCTTGCCGCTCGAGACTTCGCTGGCGATCAGGTCGTCGATCTTGGATTTCAGATCGGTCGGGCGCGAATCCGAGCTGCTGCTGGAGCGGCTGCTCTGCAGCGACGAGTCGATGTCTTGCAGCGCCGACGACAGCGCGTCGGCGTCGCTGGATTTCACGGTACCGGACGAGACTTCCGACGCGAGCTCCTTTTGCAGGAGTTGCAGCGGTGACAGATAACTGCTGCCGCCTGCGGCAGCGGAGGAAATGGCGGTCATGGGGCAGGCTCCGGGTTTGGATCGAAGCCGACGCTATGGTTAATGGATTAACAAGACCTTCGCCAAAGGCTTGAGTTAGTTGCGGGTTTTTGCCGAGAGGCAGGTAGAAACAATCGGAAACAAGATTCTCTGCTACAGTCCCGGCAAAACATCGCAAAACCCCTGCCATGAGCACCGCACCACCATCGATTCTCGTCGTCGAGGACGACCGCGAGACCCGCGCGCTGATCGCCAAATATCTCCGCGCCAACAACTGCAACGTCGCCACCGCCGCGGACGGCCGCGAGATGGAGCGCTGGATCGCCGATCATCGCGTCGATCTGGTCGTGCTCGACGTGATGCTGCCGGGCGAGGACGGGCTCAGCCTGTGCCGGAAGATCCGCGCCAATTCGGCGCTGCCGATCATCATGCTGACCGCGCGGGGCGACGACGTCGACCGCATCCTCGGCCTCGAGATGGGCGCCGACGATTACTTGCCGAAGCCGTTCAATCCGCGCGAACTGCTGGCACGGATTCGCTCGGTGCTGCGCCGGCAGGCGAGCGCCGTCACCGCCAGCGCCACACCCGGCGCCACCACGCTCGGCTTCCTCGGCTGGCGGATGGATTGCCGGCGGCGCGAACTACGCAATCCCGACGGCGCGCTGGTGGCGATGACCAGTGCCGAATTCGACCTGCTGCAGGCGCTGTGCGAGCGGGCCGGCCGGGTGCTGTCGCGCGAGGCGCTGCTCGATCTCACCCACGGCCGCAACGTCGGCGCATTCGAGCGCTCGATCGACGTGCTGATCAGCCGCATCCGCCGCAAGATCGAACCCGATCCGCGCGAAGCGACGCTGATCAAGACGGTGCGGGCCGGCGGCTACGTGTTCACGCCGGAGGTCGAAACCGCATGAGCCTGCGCACGCGGCTGGCGGCGCTCGGATTCGGCCTCAAGCCGGATGGCATCCGCGGCCAGATCGCGATCCTGGTGCTGGCCTCGATCATCGCCAGCCACATCATCATCGCGGCGGCGTTCTTCGCCAACCGGCCGGACATGCCGCGACCGCCGGTGCTGCCCGAGCCGCATCAACTCTATGAATTCGCCGAACTGATCGGGCGCACCCCGGCGGCGGAACGCCCGCAGCTGATCACCACCGTCGCGGCCGCCTTCCCGCAGCTCGAACTCGCGGCCACCACAGCCGTGGCTCGTCCGCACGACGGCGCCTGGACGCCGCATCAGATCGACTATCTGCGCCGGCATCTGGGGCCGGACTATCGCGTCGACCTTGCCGGCGACGACCGGATGGTTATCACCCTGCCCGGCGGCGATGCGATCAGCGCACGGCTGCCGCCGGAGAGGCGTCGGCCGGTGCTGGGCAATCCGTGGATGGCGTCGCTGCTGATCGGCGTGGTCAGCCTCGCGCTGCTCGGGCTGTGGGCCGCACGCACACTGGCGGCGCCGCTGTCGGCGTTCGCCACCGCGGCCGAGACCTTCAGCCTGGATAGTTCGGACGCGCCGCTGCCGGAGCGCGGACCGGCCGAGATCCGTTCGCTGGCGCGGGCGTTGAACCGGATGCGCGAGCGCATCACCACGCTGATCGAAGATCGCACCCGGATGCTGGCGGCAATCAGCCATGATCTGCGCACGCCGATCACCCGGATGCGGCTGCGCGCCGAATTCATCGAGGACGATCACCAGCGCACCCAGACGCTGCACGATCTCGACCAGATGGGCGCGATGCTGACCGCGGTGCTGACCTTCCTGCGCGATGGTGCCACCCGGGATGCACCGACCCTGATCGACCTCGCCAGCGCGATGCAGCTGATCACTGATCAATTCGCCGATATCGGTGCCAAGGTCGCGTATCAGGGCCCCGAGCACGCGATGGCGATGGCGCGGCCCGGCGACCTGCATCGCGCGGTCACCAACCTGGTTGAAAACGCGGTGCGGTTCGGCACCGAAGTGACGATCCGGCTGGCGCTGGATCAGGATCAGATCATCATCGAGGTCGAAGACGACGGCCCGGGCATTGCGGATGCCGACAAGGACAGTGTGATGCAGCCGTTCGTGCGCGGCGACGACGCCCGCAACATGGACGACAGCTCCTCGTTCGGCCTCGGCCTGTCGATTGCCCGCGCCATCGCCCGCGGCCACGGCGGCGAGCTGTCACTACACACCCGGACGCCGCACGGCCTGATTGCGCGCATCACCCTGCCCCGCCGGCCCCCGAGCCGCGCGGCCTGAGCGACGCTTCCGACGATATCAGCGGGGCGGATTGATCACCGGCGTCGTGCGCGGCGCGCCGGGCTTGCGCTGGTGGATCACCGCAAGGTCGTCGGCATAGACCTTCTGCCAGCCCTTGGTACGGTCGAGCAGCTTGGCTGCGGGGCTGTTGGGGATCAGCAGCGTCGCGTCGACGGCGTAAGCATCGAGCAGGCGGAACAGCTTGTCGGGGGCGCGCAGCCGGACCGCATCGTCGTGATCGACCACGAGCGTTTCGCCGAACAGTTCGGTGCGGCCGTCGATGAAGGTCGGCACGCCATTGGCGATCAGATAGCCGCCGAAGCTGTAGTCGTTGAACACCCGCTTGACGCCGAGCCGCTTCAGCTCGGCGACGGCCGCCTGCGGCGCAAACAACGAGCGCGGCGCGAAGCTGTGCCACGTCGCGAACGCCAGCGTGCCGCCGATCGCCAGCGCCAGCAGCGCGGCGGTGAGGCCGCGCGACGACGGCGCCGCTCCGGCCGGCGCCGCGACGCCGCATTGCGCGGCCAGCGGCGCGGCGAGCACCAGCGGCGCCAGCAGCGCCAACAGTTCGAGATTGCGGCTGTGGCTCAGCGCCATGTGGATGAGGCCGAGCAGGATCAGGATGCGCACCGGCGGCAGCGTTACGCCGCGCAGCAGCGCCAGCCCGAGGCCGCCGAGCAAGGTGATCTCGAGTACGCCGATCTGCGAGAAATCCTCCGGCGCCCATTCGCCGATCCGGCTCAGCGCCTCACCGAGCGACAGGATCTTGCGCGACGCCAGGATCGAGTCCCAGCCATACGGCGTGATACATCCGGCGGCGAGCGCGAGCACGCCGAACAGCGCCCAGCGCAGCAGCAGCGCGACGCGTCGTGGCCGCTCGGCGGACAGCACGGCATCGAGCGCGAACGGCGCGACCAGCGCGATGCCGAACACGAAGCCGCCGTGCAGATTGGCCCAGAGCGTGATCAACGGCAGCGTCCACAATGGCGGCACGTCGCGGCGGTCGGCAGCGCCGACCAGGGCGCCGACCCAGGCCAGCATCACCGGCATTGCCAGCACGTGCGGCCGCGCCAGCATATGCGGCGCAGCCAGCGCCAGCGCGGCGGCGGCGAAGATCACGGTGGCGGTGTCGTTGAGCCGCGCGCCGAGCAGCCGTGCCAGCAGATAGAACGTGCCGCCGAGCGCCGCCGCCGTCATCACCACCGGCCCGGCCCAACCGGCGAACTGATAGCTCGCCGCGAACGCGACCTGCGCCAGCCACTGCGTCGAGATCCATGGCTGGCCGGCCATCGTGAACGAGTAGCTGTCGGTCCACGGCACCGCGCGGTGATCGATGATCCACTGCCCGATCGTCACCTGCCACAGCGTATCGGGATCGTTCAGCAGCCGGTCGCCGGAGATCAGCAGTAGCACATAGACGCCGAGCCCGATCGCCAGCGGCAACAGCCGCGGCCTGGCGAGGCTGATCTGGTTGGCGTCGGCAACGGTGATGGTCATGCAGCGGCGCTCGCTTGCAGGTTGCGGCTGCGGCGATCCAACACGCCCGCGGATAATTTGGCGTAAACCGGAACTCCGACACCGCGGCTCCATGGTCCGGAATTCGCCCGGCGAGGAACCCGGCGTCCTGCGCGGCTTTGCCCACCAGCATCGCACCAAAGGCACGTTGACACGGCAGGGCATCGGCCTACATTGAGCCCGTTCCGAGGGGGGCTCCGACGAGGAGCTGAGATACCGCACGCTCGCCGCTTCGCTCCGCGAGGCACAGAGACCGCGGTGACCCTTTGAACCTGATCCGGGTCATGCCGGCGAAGGGACAGGGATGCATCAGACAGTTGAAGGCCGTGGCGGGGCCGAATCCGCCAATCTTTCCGCGTTGGCTTCCGTTGCTTCAGCTTCCGTTGCTTCGGCTTCAGTCGCTTCGGCGTCGGCTGCTTCGGCTTTGACCGCCGCGGCGCTGCGCAGCGAGAAGCCGGACCTGCGCAAGGATGCGCCGGTGTCGGTGATCGGCGCCGGCATCGCCGGCGCCTGGCAGGCGCTGCTGCTGGCGCGCGCCGGCCGCAAGGTCAGTCTGTACGAGCGCGGCGACAACGAGATGACACAAGCCACCAGCCATTGGGCCGGCGGCATGCTGGCGCCGTATTGCGAGGCCGAGGGCGCCGAGCCGATGGTCAGCCAGATCGGCATGCGCTCGCTGGAGATGTGGCGCAAGGAATTCCCGGAGGCGGTGTTCAACGGCTCGCTGGTGGTGGCGCATCCGCGCGACCGCGCCGATTTCGAACGCTTCGCCAAGATGACCACCGGCCATCAGCGCGTCGACGCCGACGGCATCGCCGAGCTGGAGCCGGCGCTCGCCGGCCGGTTCCGCGAGGGCCTGTTTTTCCCGGACGAAGGCCATGTCGAGCCGCGGCTGGTGCTGGCGCGCCTGCACGAGCGGCTGATCGAGGCCGGCGGCGCCATCCATTTCGAATCGGAAATGACGCCGGAAGATCTCGACGGCCTGGTGATCGACTGCCGGGGCCTTGCTGCCCGCGACAAGGCGCCGGAGCTGCGCGGCGTCAAAGGCGAGATGGTGGTGATCAAGACCGCCGAGGTGCAGCTGTCGCGCCCGGTGCGGCTGATGCACCCGCGCTGGCCGCTCTACGTCATCCCGCGCCAGAACAATCACTTCATGCTCGGCGCGACCACAGTCGAGAGCGAAGACGAGCTGGTGATGGTGCGCTCGGCACTGGAACTGCTGAGCGCCGCCTATGCGGTGCATCCGGCGTTCGGCGAAGCCCACATCGTCGAACTCGGCGCCGGGCTTCGTCCCGCCTTCCCCGACAACCTGCCGCGGATCGCCATCGGCAACCGCCGCGTCGCCACCAACGGCCTGTATCGCCACGGCTTCCTGATGGCGCCGTCGCTGGCCGAGAAGGTGGTGGCCTATGTCGAGCGCGGCGAGATCGACAATCAGGTGATGCGATGCTTGTGACCATCAACGGCGAACAGCGCGAGATCCAGTCCGCCAGCGTCGCGGCACTGATGACCGAGCTGGACTGCACCGGCGGCCACTTCGCCGTCGCGCTGAACTACGACGTCGTCCCCCGCGGCAAATGGGACGAAACGCCCGTCACTGCCGGCGACGAAATCGAGATCCTGACGCCGCGGCAGGGGGGATGAGTATGAGCGCCAGCCACGCGCACCTCGGTCACCCTCCCCTTGAGGGGGAGGGTCGGCACGCAGGCCGCGTAGCGGGCTGCGGGACGGGGTGGGGTGAGCCGCGGGCACCGCGGATGAACTCGTCGCCACCCCGCTCGCTGCGCGAGCGACCCTCCCCCTCCAGGGGAGGGGAAATCCTCGCATCGCCCTCACCCCGGCCCTCTCCCGCAAGCGGGAGAGGGAGGAGGCCGTGCTCGGAGCTGACAACATGGTGAAATTCTACGACCGCGAATTCGGCTCGCGACTGCTGATCGGCAGCGCGCTGTATCCGTCGCCGGCGATCATGCAGGACTCGATCCGCGAATCCGGCGCCGAGATCGTAACGGTGTCGCTGCGGCGCGAGACCGCGGGCGGCAAGGCCGGCGATCAGTTCTGGTCGCTGATCCGCGAACTCGGCGTCACCGTGCTGCCGAACACCGCCGGCTGCCGCGGCGTGCGCGATGCGGTCACCACCGCCAAGCTGGCGCGCGAGCTGTTTGCGACCTCCTGGATCAAGCTCGAAGTCATCGCCGATAACGACACGCTGCAGCCGGACGTGGTCGGCCTGGTCGAAGCCGCGCAAATCCTCATCAAGGACGGCTTCGAGGTGTTTCCCTATTGCACCGAGGATCTGTCGGTGGCGATGCGGCTGGTCGATGCCGGCTGCCGGGTGATCATGCCGTGGGCGGCGCCGATCGGCAGCGCGCGCGGCATCACCAATCGCGACGCGCTGAAACTGCTGCGCGACCGCCTGCCCGATATCACCTTGGTGGTCGATGCCGGCCTCGGCGCGCCGAGCCACGCGGCGGAAGCGATGGAACTCGGCTACGACGCCGTGCTGCTCAACACCGCGATCGCCAAGGCCGAAGACCCGGTGGCGATGGCGCGCGGCTTCAAGCTGGCGATCGAGGCCGGCCGCACCGGCTTCGAAGCGGGGCTGATGGGCGCCCGCGATTTCGCTTCGCCCTCCACCCCTGTGATCGGGACCCCGTTCTGGCATGCCGTATCCTGACCGTTTCTATCCCGTCGTCGACAGCATCGCCTGGGTCAAGCGGCTCGCCGCGCTCGGCGTCGGCACCGTGCAGCTCCGCGCCAAGGATCTTGGCGACGGCGAAGCCCTGCAGCTCGTCACCGACGCGCTCGCGGCGGTGAAGGACACGCCCACGAAGCTGATCATCAACGACTACTGGCGTGCCGCGATCGTCGCCGGCGCCCAGCATCTGCATCTCGGCCAGGAAGACCTCGCCGAGGCCGACCTGCACGAGATCAAGAGCGCCGGGCTGACGCTCGGCCTCTCCACCCACGACGACGCCGAACTCGAAACCGCGCTCGCCGCCGAGCCGGACTACATCGCGCTCGGCCCGATCTTTCCGACCACGCTGAAATCGATGCGGTTTGCCCCCCAGGGCATTCCGAAGATCACCGAATGGAAGAAGCGCGTCGGCAACATCCCGTTGGTCGCGATCGGCGGCATCAAGCTGGAGCAGGCCGAAGAGATCTTCGCGGCCGGCGCCGACTCGATCGCGGTGGTCAGCGACGTGACGCAGAACCCCGATCCCGACGCCCGCGTCCGCGCCTGGCTCGATTTCGTCGCCGAGAAGGCGTGATGAACGACTTTAGCGGCCGCGACCCGCGGCGCCCTCACCCCAGCCTTCTCCCGCAGGCGGGAGAGGGAGCAGGCCGTGCGTGAGGCACAGCCGCGACCGAAGCGCTAACTCCCCCTCTCCCGCCTGCGGGAGAGGGTCGCGGTGAGGGCGACACGCACCGTGCCCTCACTTCCTCACGAATGACCCGCGAATAACGACGCGGCCCGAATAACAACCGATAACAAGGAGGATGGCATGAATATCCGCTCCAATCCCGAGACCACCCGCGCGGCTGTGACCACCGGCGCCCTGCCCTCCTCCAAGAAGATCTACGCCACGCCCGCCAGCGCACCGGATCTGCGCGTGCCGCTGCGCGAGATCATCCTGAGCGAAGGCGCAGGCGAGCCGAACCTGCCGGTGTACGACACCTCCGGCCCCTACACCGATCCGAACGTGATCATCGACGTCAACAAGGGCCTGCCGCGGCCGCGCACGCAGTGGGTGATGGAGCGCGGCGGCGTCGAGCAATATGAGGGCCGCGACATCAAGCCGGAAGACAACGGCAATGTCGGCGCTGCGCACGCGGCCAAGGCCTTCACCGCGCATCACCAGCCGCTGCGCGGCGTCGGCGATGCGCCGATCACGCAGTACGAATTCGCCCGCCGCGGCGTCATCACCAAGGAGATGATCTACGTCGCCGAGCGCGAGAATCTCGGGCGCAAGCAGCAGCTCGAACGCGCCGAAGCGGCGCTGGCGGACGGTGAATCGTTCGGCGCCGCGGTGCCGGCGTTCATCACGCCGGAATTCGTTCGCGACGAGATCGCGCGCGGCCGCGCCATCATCCCGGCCAACATCAATCACGGCGAACTCGAGCCGATGATCATCGGCCGCAACTTCCTCACCAAGATCAACGCCAATATCGGCAACTCGGCGGTGACCTCGTCGGTCGAGGAGGAAGTCGACAAGATGGTGTGGGCGATCCGCTGGGGCGCCGACACCGTGATGGACCTCTCGACGGGTCGCAACATCCACACCACCCGCGAATGGATCCTGCGCAACTCACCGGTGCCGATCGGCACCGTGCCGATCTATCAGGCGCTGGAGAAGTGCGAAGGCGATCCGGTCAAGCTGACCTGGGAGCTGTACAAGGACACGCTGATCGAGCAGGCCGAACAGGGCGTCGATTACTTCACCATCCACGCCGGCGTGCGGCTGCAATACATCCACCTCACCGCCAGCCGTGTCACCGGCATCGTGTCGCGCGGCGGCTCGATCATGGCGAAGTGGTGCCTGGCGCATCACAAGGAGAGCTTCCTCTACACGCATTTCGACGAGATCTGCGACCTGATGCGCAAGTACGACGTGTCGTTCTCGCTTGGCGACGGCCTGCGGCCGGGCTCGATCGCGGACGCCAACGACCGCGCCCAGTTCGCCGAACTGGAGACGCTCGGCGAGCTCACCAAGATCGCCTGGGACAAGGGCTGCCAGGTGATGATCGAAGGCCCCGGCCACGTGCCGATGCACAAGATCAAGATCAACATGGACAAGCAGCTGAAAGAATGCGGCGAGGCGCCGTTCTACACCTTGGGCCCGCTGACCACCGACATCGCGCCTGGCTATGATCACATCACCAGCGGCATCGGCGCCGCGATGATCGGCTGGTTCGGCTGCGCGATGCTGTGCTACGTTACGCCGAAGGAGCATCTCGGCCTGCCCGACCGCAACGACGTCAAGACCGGCGTGATCACCTACAAGATCGCCGCCCACGCCGCCGACCTCGCCAAGGGCCACCCCGCCGCGCAGCTCCGCGACGACGCATTGAGCCGTGCCCGCTTCGAATTCCGCTGGCAGGACCAGTTCAACCTCGGCCTCGATCCGGACACGGCGCAGGCCTTCCACGACGAGACCCTACCGAAGGACGCCCACAAGGTCGCGCATTTCTGCTCGATGTGCGGCCCGAAATTCTGCTCGATGAAGATCACGCAGGACGTCCGCGACTACGCCGCCGGCCTCGGCGACAACGAGAAAGCCGCCCTCTACCCGGTCGGCCACGCCGGCATGACCATCTCCGGCACCATCGAAGACGGCATGGCCCAGATGAGCGCCAAGTTCAAAGAGATGGGCTCGAGCGTGTATCTCGACGCCGACAAGGTGAAAGAGAGCAACAAGGCGCTGTCGTAAGGCAGCGGGCTCACCACACCACAAACGTCATGCCCGGGCTCGACCCACGGCTGTCCGGTTGAGTTTTGTAGACAAAGCGCATGGCGTTGATTCTTCTGCGTTCCGAACGTCTGGCAACGTTTCGGGACACGAGAGAGAACCACGCCATGCGGCACGACAATAGCGTATTTCATGCGATGTTGAATCACGTGCCGTGGCACGTGTTCGATCGGTTGGTGGACGAGTACGGCTCCGACGCCCGGGTGCGACGGCTGTCGACAAAGGATCAGTTGATCGCCCTGCTGTACGGCCAATTGTCCGGCGCGCAGAGCCTGCGCGAGATCGAAGGTGGCCTCGCCAGCCATGCGGGCCGGCTTTATCATTTGGGGGGCCGGGAAGTATCGCGCTCGACGTTGGCGGACGCCAATGCAAAGCGGCCGAACGCGGTGTTCGCCGGCTTGTTCGCCGACCTGGTCCAGCGGGCCGGACGCGGGCTGCGGCGCAAGCTCGGCGAAGCGGTGTATCTGGTGGATTCGACCGGTCTGCGGCTGAGCGAGCAGAGCGCCGATTGGGCTCAGTTCTCCAATGACGTCTGCGGCGCCAAGCTGCACATCGTCTATAACGCGGATAGCGAACACCCGGTCGACGCCGTGGTGACGCCGGCCAGGATCAACGACATCACCGTCGCCCACACGCTGCCGATCGATGCCGGTGCGACTTATGTGTTCGATCTGGGCTATTATAGCTACGCGTGGTGGGCCGAACTTGATGCGCAGGGCTGCGGCATCGTCACGCGGCTCAAGTCCAACACCAAGCTGAGCGTCGTGGAGACCAACCCGGTCAAGGACGAGACCATCCTGTCCGACTGCATTGGCCATCTGCCTGCCCGCCAAGCGGCGAGCCGCAGTAATCCGTTTCAGGAGCCGGTCCGCGAGATTCGCGTGCGCATCGACCGCGGCAAGATCCTACGCATCGTCAGCAACGATCTCGATGCCCCCGCCGCCGAGATCGCCGCACTCTACAAGCGACGCTGGCAAATCGAACTGTTCTTCCGCTGGATCAAGCAGACTTTGAAGATCAAGCACTTCCTCGGCTCCTCGGAGAACGCCGTCCGCATCCAGATCGCCGTGGCGCTGATCGCCTTCCTGCTGCTGCGCCTCGCTCATGCCACTCAGCGTGCCGTCGGCAGCGTGCTCGCCTTCAGTCGCCTCGTCCGCTCCAACCTCATGCACAGGCGCCCCATCGACGCCTTGCTCAAACCGCCGCCGATCATCCAAGATCAGCGGCAGTTGAGCCTAGCCATATGAGAAGCTTAAACCGGACAGCCGTGGGTTCGACCCGGGCATCCATCGGAAGCGAAGCGGCCGCGCGAAAGCCCGGCCGATTTCATATACACATGTGGGACGGCTTGAGCCCCTGCGAAACCCAGCAATGGGTTTCGCAATGCTCCCCATCCTACCGCCAATCATCATCTGAACGCTTTTTGACTGTTGCCAGGAACAACGCGGAAAAACTACTAATCGAGCCATCTGATGCCGCCCGCCCCTGCATCACCATCAACCGATTACCGCGATTAGTAAAACTGTGAAGGAGCCAATTGAAGTTGGGTATGTCAGTGCAAGACTGGTCCGATCGCCTCAGTTGGCGGGGAATCCCGAAAGAGTTCCACCAGCCAGAAGATAACGATGCGCTCCCCTTTCACGAAAAAGAGAATTTTTGCAATTCCTTCGCAGGCCACCTGCACTACCACACCATCCTCTGAATGGCTTCTACGGTGCAAGAGGCCGTTCGCGGTCTGTCGCCGCACCCAGACTTTAACATCGGCAAGATACTGGGCGAGCCGCGGATTGGTCGAACCCAGCTTCTGTGTCATCCGCCACTGGAGCGCGGCCATTCCGCTCAGTTCGACATTGAACCCATTGTCCTTACTTGCATCTTCGAGTTCCACCGGACGCCTCCAGGAATTTGAACACGGAGAAATCTTGCTTTTCACGTCAGATTTTGGCAACTATACACCCATACGCAGGTTAAAATCAACCCAAAATCGAACCACTGTTCCGGCATGAAACTATTGACGTTCAATCCAGTTATGGGGTAATAAGGATACCGTCGTTTACTCAGGCTGAGTCATGACTGGCTCGCCCCTTTGGAGGTACTTTGATGTCCCAGTTGACCTTCCAGCTCGACGAAAACTCCGAGAAGGCAATCGAGGAACTGAAGGAGTTCTTTGGCACAAAGAGTAGTGCCGCAGCCGTTAGAAGTGCGCTTGCGTTGGTTCGCACGCTTGCACCTGCAAGCAAGGACCGGACGGTGGTTATTCGTGATCAAAACAAAGATGAGGACTTAAAGATCGTAATGGCCGGATAACCACCTAGTCATTTAGTCTTTCTTCAAAGAAGGCGCCTTAAGCAGGCGCCTTCTTTTTGTTATCTTATTAGTTGAACTAATTATCAAAACTAGATGAGTGGAGCTTCTTTATGCAACCGCATTCTCGCCCCCCAGAGCGAAAAATAGAAATTAAAATCGGATCGCAGCAAGAAATTGATGGAAAAAAGCTGGTTATTAGACCCGCATTTGCAAACTACGTAACTCGCAATGCAGGATTCTTAAATTATGTTCATGATGTTCGAGAGCAGATCGCAACGTACATCGCGAAACGATCGGCCAAACGCCCCCTAAATATACTTCTGGCCGCACCTCCAGGGAGCGGCAAAAGCTTTTTGATTAAACAGATTATCAATTCAATTACTCAACAGAATCACGACATCCAAGTCTCCTTTGAAGAAGCCTACATAGCTTCACTTGAAAATATGGACGAATTATTCAAGATCTTTCAGAGGGTACAATCATTGAATTTGGAGGGGAAACTCCCCGTTGTCTTCTTCGACGAAATTGATGCTGAAATAACGGGCAGCAGCCACGTATACGCAAAATTTCTCGCTCCAATGTGGGATGGAACGTTCTATCTGGGAAAAGAGAAATTCTTCCTTGGAAAGTGCATCTTTTTCTTTGCCGGCAGCGGGCTGAGCCTTGAGGACGAATCCGATAACGCGCTCACCACTCTATCCAAGAAGACTAACCCAGTAAAATATGACGACTACTATGAACAATGGAAAACTAAATTTGATGAAAGACACTCTCAAGCCTGGGCGAAGCAACAAAAACTACCAGATTTTCTAGACCGCATCGACAGCTTCCTACGAATTCCACCAATATGCTCAGAACTTCTAGGTGACGACACCGAGGGCGAGTACATCGATCTTGCGTGCATGCTAATCAAGAAACACTTCCCTGCTGTAAAATATATCGAGAACGATGCGCTCAACATAATCTGCCGGGCTCTGAGGAACGAAACCTCTATGAGGACCGCAGAGAAGATTGTGTTCAGCTCCACTTCAAGAAGTGAGGAGGAATACGAGCTGTTCGATACTCCTTGTCTTCCGAAACGTTGCCAAGCCCCCACCAAGCAAGCCCCCACCAAGGAGGAGCAGTGGTGGGAAATAGTGATAGAAGCGGGAGAAGCCGTAGCCCGTAGCCCGTAGGGCGATTAGCAAAGCGTAATCCGCCATTGCGCCAAGCCAACCGGTGCGTTTGGCCCGGCGGGTTACGCCTTCGGCTAACCCGCCCTACGGTCACACGTCGGTGTTACGCATTCTTCTTGGCGAACATCGTCTCGAACAACTTTTTGGCGCGTGCGAGGCCTTCGTCGGTGAATACGACCGACTTCACCTTGCCGGCCGGGTTTTCGATCAGGCCCTTGTCGTGCAGCCGGTCGAGCGTATTCCAGTCGTGGCCTTTCCAGGCGCGCGTGCCGTCATGCAAAGTCAGGTACAGCAGCGCCAGAGTCGCGTCGTCGATCTTGTCGGTGTCGAAGTCCATCGTCGGTCTCCCGGCCCGAAAGGCGGATGAGCGAAGCGTAGTCTGCCACTCCCCCAATGAGAACACCGTTGCCACCCGGAGGGTTACGCCTTCGGCTAACCCGCCCTGCGGTCGAGCGATGCTAGGCTTCGCCGAACTCACCTTCGACAGCGGCATCACTCGCCCAATCGAGCGGAAACAGCCCTTGTCGGACGTCGCGATGGAACGACGAATACGGCCAATCTTGAACGCGGCCGGCCAAGCCGTGCTTCACCGGGTTGATCATGCAGTAGTCGATGTGGCGCGCGTAGTCGGCCTCGTCGCGGATCAGGTGCTCCCAGAACCGGCGCTGCCAGATGCCGCGTTCGCCACGCCTGGCGCGGACCGCGTTCAGCCGCTCCACTTTCGGCAATGCCTTTGCGAAATGCGTTTTGATCAGCCGCCAGCGGGTCGAAAAATCGGCATCGCCCGGCGGCAGAGTCCACATCGCGTGAAGATGGTCCGGAAGCACCACCACGGCATCGATCTCGAACGGAAAACGCTCCCGCGTGCGCGCGACCGCGTCACGCAGCACCGTGATGTGATCGACCAGCAGCGTGTTGCGGCGTTCGAGCAGAGCGACGGTGAAGAACCAGCATCCGCCCGGAACGAAGGCACGACGGTAGTTCGGCATCGGCCACCTCGTGAGAGGAAGGCGGGTTACGCCTTCGGCTAACCCGCCTTACGCTCCCGCTACTTCACCGCTGCCCGCATCGCCTTCCAATCAAAGCCTTTCGCCGTCGCCAGCGCCTCCTCCTCGTCGAGCCCCTTGAACGCCAGCGACAACGCGGCGGAAGGGCCGAGGGCGATGAGGATGGTGCCGGACTTGTCGCTGTCCTGGAACGTCCGCGTCACCTTGAAGCCATCGATCGTTGTCGTGCTGGCCGGGCCGTGGCTGGCTTCGGTGCGCATCCCGGTGCCGCCGGCCGCCAACCGGCTTTGTGCCGGCGCGCCGGCGAGCAGCTGGACGCTGACATGGATCTCGCCGCGCTCATAGCCGCGCTGCGCCACCACGATGCGGTTGCCGCCCTCCTGCATCGCGAGGCCGCCGAGCTTGCCGGCTTTCCAGCCCGGCAATTCGACCAGCAGCGGCGCGTACGGCTCCAGCCCGTCCCCGGCGCGCGCCGGCGACGGCGGCGCCAGCACCGCCGCGGCGAGCGCGGGCACGACGACAGCCAAACCAGCAAGACGACGACGCGCGATCATGGCAACCTCCAATGCAAAACAGCGGCGGCAGCCTAGCAAGGCCGCCCGCCGCGGCATTGATCTGAGAGCACGATCGCCGAACGTCGCAGGTCGTCGCGTGGATCATCCAAACGCGCCGGATCGGGCGCAGGCAGCATCGACACGACTCCATCGCCGGACCATGGCGTTCGCTGCGCTCAAACCGTCCGACGAGCTATCCGCTCCGAGCTGATGCCGGTTCGCCTGAGTGGATCGGATCGGCCAAGCCGCGTCGGCGAGCTGCGCGACGCCTCACCAACCGCCCCTCGCCAGATCCTCGCCTTCGCCTCTCACGGCTTTCGAAAGCCTTCGAGCGCGCGCCGAACCGCCTCCTCGATCAACGCCCGGCTGTTCTCCAGCTCGGCGGCGACCTCGGCGGCGCGGGCCGGCGAGATCAGCTTGCCCTCCGTGCAATCGAGCACGAGGCCGGCCGTCGCCTCGGCGTAGGCGGCTGCGGCCAGATAGGCGGACACTCCGGCGTCGATGTCGCCGCCCCAGCGAAACGCGAGCGCGTATCGCCATGACCGCTCGAACGTCACGTTGGGCGTCTCGGACATCAGCACCTGCGCGTCCCAATGATCGCACTCGAACGCCGACGGCCGATCACGCAGCACGACGGGCAACGCGCCGTGGCTGCTTGCAAACGGGGTCGCGGCCGACAGCCGTAGCGGAAAACCTTTTGCGTCGATGGCGCTCTGCCAGTCCGACATCGAATTCAGCTTCTGGTCCGACAGCACGTAGATTTCCATCGACATGTCAGATCCCTCGGGTGATCGGTCGCGCCCGCGAACGCGACCTGAAAATGGTGAGAACAATCTGCTTTCGCGAAATACCTCGGACGACATTCAGTTCGAAGACGGGCGTATCCGGCGCAGCCCGCGTCTTCGCCCGAGGTTCGTCCGCACGGGCCCGCGATATCGTCTGGGTACCGGTTTTGACATCATAGATCGCGATACGATCTCCTTGAACACTACGGTGCGTTGCATCGGTTCTGATCGTTCCGGCGAGCCCGTAGTAGGGATCGGCGGTGTCGAGACTAAACCCGTGCGACGTCCCGGTCCTCGCCGATCGGGCGCCTTCGATCGCCGCAAGCGCGGTGGTTATGGATTTTCGGGCTCGCGCGGAGCCTGTCATCGGGCCGGCCGAAGGCCGGCCCCAGTGGCGTGCCCCGGAATGACGAACGAGAGGGAATTCACCTGCGTCATGCGCGGGCTTGCCCCGCGCATCCATCTCGAAATCCGTCGTGACGTTTCAATCCTCGCATCGATCGCGAGTTGGGCGCCGGCCGGCGACGACGCAAACGGCCACGAAACAGTATATTGACAATATTCCTACAAGGATTATAGTCCGTATCGTCCTGTCCGTGAGGGGCGCTTCTCGAGGGCGCTTGGAAGCGGGACAGATCATCGGCCGGGAGACCGGCCGGTGAGGGTTTGGCGAAGCTGCATGGTGCAGCGGCGCCGAGCTTGACGCGGCGTCCTGCGCGAGCGGCCTCGCAAGCGGATCGTCCGGGAGGCTAAGGTCAGCGCAAACAAGTTTACGCAGTTTGCGCAAAGCAAACTGCTATGCCGCCGCTACTATGAGCGGCTGCCCTGTGCGTGGCTGGACGGGACGGAACGAGACGGGAGAAATCCCCGTGCTCCCCGCGCCCGGAAGAACGGTCCCGATGCCAAAAGATCGCCGCTGGTGGGCGCGCCGTGACGGCGATGCGCGATGGATCGCAAGCCATCGCGATCAACCACCCAACTTTGCGCCAAGCGGCGCGCCCCCGCCCCTCGCTGTGATAGCGACGGGCACAAACCTCGGACGCTGCGGCGCCGCGAGATCGTGACGACGTGCCATCGTACCAGCATGTGTATCAAACAGTGCACAACTAATCATGCCCGACACATAACGCCGCGCGATTTCGGTGCACACTCAGCTTCAGATTGTGCCCGATCAATGCTGCGCGCCGGCAGGCTCCTAAGCTCGCCGGCGAACTAACAACCTGGAGGAACGTTGGTCATGCCCGCATCCGACGTACAGACCTTGCATGGTTTTCTGTTCGCCAAGCTCGCCGCGATCGGCTCCCGCAGCGAAACGCCGATCTATTATCTGCAGCATTTCGACGACAGCGAGCAGCGCATCGCGATCGATGCCCACCCGTTCAACGACGAACCGAAGCTGCGGCCCTATCTCGCCACCAAGGTGACGGTGACCGGCACGCAGGGGCCGGAGTACTTCCACGTCGCCTCGATCACCCGCTGTTCGCCGGATACGCACGGCTGCGTCATCAATTGGGGAAGCTAGACAGACGCCGGCACGTCGCGTGCGCGAACCGGACACGGCCGCAGCGATGGCGCACCGCTGCGGCCCCAGACGGTCGTCGTTAACGATCGGTTAACGATACCAGAACGCTGACGCGAACCAGATAATTGTCGTCGCGATTAGTCTCGCATCACAGCGATGGAGAGATGCGATGAGCGAAGCGACGTTGATACTTCCGAACATGCGCGGCGGCTGCGCCACCGCCAGCGGCAAGGTGCACACGTTGTTCCGGATCAACAGCCGTGTCCGCCGTCCGATGGCGCGGCCGGTCGCCGAGACTTCCTCACCGCCGGCGGCGAATGATGATCACACGCCGGACGATCGCGCCCGCGACGGATGAGCCCGTCGCACCGCAGCTCACGCCGCCGCCGGCTCCTTCACCCGCGCGCCGGGCGCAATGGTCGGCGGGGCGGCGTTGAGGTGATCGATCGCGAAGCCGGCGGCGGCCTTGTAGCCGGCCATGAAGGCGGCGCGCTCGGCCGGCGGGATCACGTCGTCAATGTTGTCGAAGGTGCCGCCGCAACGCTCGTCGACCAGGTTGAGCAGGCCGAACGGACCGGCGCCGCGATTGCGTAGGATGAGCTGCGAGATCGGCCCGCACAGTTTGGCGTCGAACGCGGCCAGCGCCGCTTCGGTGGCACCGTGCGCGACCATCGCGGCGCCGAGTTCGCGCGCATCGACGATCGCCTGGGTGCCGCCGTTCGAGCCGGTCGGATACATCGCATGCGCCGCGTCGCCGATCAGCACCACCGGGCCGTCGCGCCAAGTCGCGACCGGATCGCGGTCGATCATCGGATTCTCGTAAGCGGAGTCGGCTTCGCGGATCATCGCCGGCACGTCGAGCCAGTCCCACACCCAGCCGTCGAAATGATGCGCGAACTCGGAGGTCGGCACCTGCCTGAACCAGCCCTGCTGCTTCCAGCCCTCGGCATTGTCGAGCGTGACCTCGGCGATCCAGTTCAGCATTGACAGCCCGGTCGCGGGATCCGGGTGCGAGATCGGGTAGATCACCACGCGGTGGCGATGCGTACCAAGCCCGATGAACGAGGCGCCGCTGCGGGTCGGCTTGCCCCATGTGGTGCCGCGCCACATCACCGCGCCGCCCCAATGAATCGGCGGCTGGTTCGGATGCATCTGCGCGCGCACCGCGGAGTGAATGCCGTCGGCGCCGATTAGCAGCGCGCCGCTCACCTCCGATGTGCCGCCATCGGCATGCTCCAGCGTCGCGGTGACGCCGTCGGCGGTCTTGCGATAGGAGGTGACGCGGCGGCCGAGCTGCACGGCGTCGGCGCCGAGCCGCTCGATCACCTTCTCGTTCAGCAACATGTGGAAGCGGCCGCGATGCACCGCATATTGCGGCCAGCGATAGCCGGCGGCCTTGCCGCGCGGCTCGGCATAGATGTCATTGCCGTTGAGCCCGACCAGCGCCCATTCCTTGGCCGGCAGGCCGACGCCGTCGAGATCGGCTTCGGTGATGCCGAGGTCGAGCAGTTCGCGCACCGCGTTGGGCTGCAGATTGATGCCGACGCCGAGCGGCCGCATCTCGCGCGCCGCCTCATAGACGACGCAGGGCACCCCGATTTGATGCAGCGTCAACGCCGCCGCAAGCCCGCCAATGCCGCCGCCGGCGATGATGACTCTGTCGCTCATGAGAAGGACGCCCTACCCGCTTGTGATTGCGACTTGCTGTAGCCAGCAACGCCGGGCGAGGCAAGCAAGGGAGGCCAACAGGAGGAGACCGGCGCGGCGCGGCCGGTATTCGGCTTTCGCTCAGACGAAGGCCCTTGACGGAAGCGAACACATCGGGAACATTCTGCAATCAGGAATTGCGAAGCGATCAACCTGGTTGCATTGGGAGGCGTCGATGCGGTGTCGATCCAGGCCCTTGAGCGCGGCTCCGACGCAGCAGATCGCCGCGCCGCTCGCTCAGGATCGGATGGACTATCGTGATTAGTCCGGAGCACGGCGCGATCACCAGCCCGGACGCGCTGCGGGTAACTCCGGACGGCGATCAGGTCACCGGCCGCTGTGATTGCTGCGGCCGGATCAGCCGCCGTGTCTCGGGCACAATCTCCACGACGGACGCCGCGGTCGCGGCCTATACGGTGTGGTGGACGGTCGGCCACATGGTGGAGCGCGGCGCGGAGATCGACCTGATCTGCGGGCGCTGGGGCGACGGCACCAGCGCGTCCGACCGCTTCGTCGTGCGCCTGCATCATTTCATCGCCGCGACCGGACCGTGGGTGATGGTTCAGGATGCCAGCCTCGCGAACGACCTCGACCGGCTGGCAGCGCGCGCACTACGGCGCGACGACATCATCGGCACGCCGCGCGCTGCGGAGGCGTTTGCGTTGTACGACGCGATCGCGCTGCAGGATGCGCGGCTCGCCGAGCTTTTTGGTGCGCCGGCGCCTTGCGGGCATTGCGGCGCGCGGACCGAGCGCCGCAAGCTTCCGTCGCGGCGCAGTCGTTCGGGAGCGCGCCGTGGCCGGACTATTTGAACCCGATCGCAAGACCAGACAGATCGAGGTCGGCGATCAGGCCGACCTGCGAGCCGCTCAGTTCCAGCACCGCGCCCTTCTCGTTGCGCAGCACGATGGCGCGTGCGCCGACACCGATCGCCGCTCCCGCGCCGACAGCGCCGTACACGCCGGCGACGTCGCGCGGCGAGCGGATGTTGCTGACGCGGCCGGCGAGCTGCGCCTTCGAGCCGCCGAACACCAGGCCGTAGGACAGCCCGCCGATCGACAGCGGATAGCGCTTGCCGTGGAAATTCAGCGTGCCCGAGCCGCCGGAGCCGCCGATCACCCAGCCGCCTTTGTAGATCGTCAACGTGATCCGTCCCTCGTCCGCCCGCGCGGCCGAGCCGAACGCGCCGAGCAGCAGCAGGACCGCAGCAAACACTCCGAACCGTCGAACCATGACACTCTCCCCAATGACGCCGGATCATTGCCGGCTGCCGGTCGCGCGCCCCACAGGCGCAGCGATTCGCCAGCAAATCATAGCAGAGAGCCGCTACGCGAACGTGGCGAGCAAGCGGTCCCGACCGGCTCAGCAGGCGGCGCCGCGCGCGGCGAGGCCGTGCTAGCGTGCACCGCAGCCTTCCCCCTTCCGGAGACCGACGATGCCGATCCAGCACTTCGCCGCACCCGCCCACATCAAGGCGCCGCCGCTGTCGTTCGCGACCAGGACCGGCGACCTGGTGTTCATCTCCGGCATCCCCGGCTTCGACGAAACCGGCCAGCTGCCGCAGGCGTTCGAGGCGCAGTTCGGCTACGTCGTCGTCAACTTCAAGCGGGTGCTGAAGGAAGCCGGCGCGGAGATCCGCGACCTGGTCAAGGTCAACGTGCTGCTGACCCGCGCCGCCGACGTGGTGCCGATGAACAAGCTGTACGCCCAGGCGTTCGGCCCGGCGCCCTACCCGGCGCGCACCACCTGCGTGGTGCAGGCCCTGCCCGATCCCGCCATGCTGATCGAGATCGAAGGCATCGCCTCGCTGGCGAAGTGAGCGGATCGGCGTTCAGAGCGGGTGTGCCAGCCTCAGCCAAGGCCAGATCGGTGCGGCGCGGCAAAGTTGTCATGCAACTCATATGCAGCATCATCCGCCTAATACCGACGATGGTCGAGGCCGGTTCGATGGGTAAAACCCTGCCATTTTACGGGGGCCGGCTTCCGGCGCGGTGGAATTGACGATAGGTTGAGGCAATAGGTTTCCGAGGATTAAGCGGTGCTGCGCAAAGCTTTCATGAAAGTGTTTTCGGCCCATCCGGTCGAGACGATTGCCGCCTGCACCGGTCTGTTCATGATCGTGCTCGGTTTTGCGCTCGGCACGCAATCGGGCTGGATCTGGTTCTGGGGCCAGATCTCCGCGATCTTCGGCGCCAGCCTCGCGACGCTCGCCGTGGTGTGGACGCTGCGCCAGCGCGCCGCCGAAGCACGGATGGCCGCCAACCTGAACGTGCTGGCGCGCCAGCTCGAGACCTCGATCAGCCAGATCCACAAATCGGTGAAGGGCGGCCGCGACGAGTCGATCCCCACCGCTGTGTACTTGGCGCAGATCGAGCAGTGCATCGACAATCTGATCGGCGTCACCCACGAGATCGGCGAGATCACCGGCCGGCAACTGCCGTTCGACGTGATCGAAATGCTGACCGCGCGCGACACCTTGCAAATCGAAGCGCGGATCACCGACGGCCGGACGCCCGAGCGCAAGCTGGTCACTGAGACCGAGAACTGCCCGGCCTGCAAGAAGCAGGTCGAATTCCAGGTCGGCAGCCTGCCAGGCGACAGCGCCAAGCCGACCTGCCCGCATTGCGGCCAGCGCTTCCACGCCCACCGCTCCACCAGCGGCAACATCTTTCTGCGGATGCCGGGCGCCTCGCAGTTCACCCGCGCGGTTTCGGTCAATTGCCCGGTCTGCGCCAGCAAGATCCCGGCGAATATCGACCAGGGCAAGCAGCATTCGGAGACGCGCTATTGCTTCTCCTGCGGCGCCAAGGTGTCGATCGATCCGCTCGGCCAGCAATGCACGCTGCTCAGCAAGCAGGACCGCCTGCCCGGCCATCTCAACGGCGCCGGTACGCTGGTCTGCGACAAGTGCAACGACCCGGTGATCACGCTTACCTCGAACAGCGCCGGCACTTACGGCATCTGCCGCAAGGACGACGGCCTGGTGTTCTCGTCCGCGGCCGGCCCCACCTCGCACGCCGCGCCTGTGCCAAGCGCTGCTCCGCCGTCGGCGCCGCCGCCCTCCTCGGCCAAGCCCGCGCCGAGCGATACGGTGGCGCGCAGCGACGCGGCCGAGTAGCGCCCTATCGGGGCTGCGCGCAGCACCGCTGCACCGCTGCGGAATTGAAGCCGTCACGCAAGCTCTGGTAAAGTCACGCCGTCAGGAATCGTTTGGGGGCGTTGCGTGGCTGAAGCTGAATCCACCCGCCGCGGACGTCCGGGGCCGCAGGGCCCGCGCGGACGTCCCGGAGAACCGGGCCGTCCGGGACCGCAAGGACATCCGGGCCGTCCCGGCCCCGAGGGCCCCCGAGGCAAGCAAGGTCCGGTCGGCAAGCCCGGCCCGCAGGGCAAGGCCGGTCCGCAAGGCAAACCCGGCATCGCCGGCAAGCCGGGCCCCGATGGCAAGCCCGGTCCGATCGGCCCGCAAGGCAAGGCCGGCCCGCAAGGTCCCCGCGGTGAACAAGGCCTGCGCGGCGAGCAAGGTCCTCGCGGTGAGCAAGGCCCGCAGGGTCCGCGCGGCGAACAGGGCCCGCGCGGCGAGCCCGGCCCCGCCGGTGCGCTCCCCTCGATCGAGCAGGTGATGCCCTGGCTGCACCTGATCTTCGACGCCTACGAAGATTACAAAGCGCAGCGCGCCCGCGAAGCCCGCGAGCTCGAAGAGCGTCTCGCCGCCGAAGCTCTCGAACAGGCGGCGCGCGAAGCCGCCGAGCGCGAAGTCGCCGCCGCTATCGAAGCCGCAAATGCCGAGCCCGAGATCGTGCTCGACGATGAGACGCATCCCGAGGGCGGCAAGAAAAAGAAGAAGCGCAAGCACAAGGACTGATCGCGCTCCGCGCGATTAGTCTTGTTCAATGAGCCCGCGCGATCAGCCGAACCGCGCGCGCGATCGTTCCCTCGCCTTCGCCGCCTCGACCTCACGATCGCGCGGCGCGGCCTGGGTCTGCAGCGATATCAGCAGCGTACGGGCAACGTCGGTGATCTCAGTCACCGCGCGGTCGAACGCTGCGGCATTGGCCTGCGACGGCGCATTGAACCCCGATAGCTTGCGGACAAACTGCAGCGCGGCGGCGCGGACTTCGTCGTCAGTCGCCGGCGGTTCAAAGTTGAACAGCGTCTTGATGTTGCGGCACATGCAGCGGCACCTTTCGGCTTCGACAGACCGCTAATGGTAATCGCATCCATCCGCGATACAACACGGAACCGCGCGACACAAAGCCTTGCCGATGGCCGTGCGATGATTAGCTGACGTCAGGGAACGCAACACAGCGCGGCGCGGAGACGGCAGCATGGCCTCGGCGATCTGGTACTATACGGTTCTGGTCGCCGAATCCGTCCTCGGCATCGTCGGCCTGCGGCTGTACGAGGAGCCGGCCTACACCGTGCTCGACCGACCGAGCGACATAATCGAGATCCGGCGCTACGCGCCGCGCGTCGCGGCCGAAGTCGATCTCGAACGCCGCGGCAATGCCGACGGCCAGGCCTTCACGCTGTTGTTCAACTACATCGCCGGTGCCAATCGCGGCGACTCGGGCGCGTCCGAACGCGTGGCGATGACCGTACCGGTCGACGTCGCGCGGCCCGCGAAAATTGCGATGACCGCTCCGGTGGAAACCGCGACACAGGATCGCATGACACGGATGCGTTTCTTTCTGCCGGCGACGTACACCGCCGACACCGCGCCGAAACCGAGCGACGAGCGGGTTCAGATCGTCACCGTGCCGGAACAGACCATCGCGACGCTGCGCTTCTCCGGCACCGGGCGGGACTTGCGCGAGCGCGAGCAGCAACTGATCGCCGCGCTCGCCAATACGCCGTGGCAACCCGTCGGCGCACCCTATGGTCTGTTCTACGATGCGCCGTTCACGCTTCCCTTCGTCCGCCGCAATGAAGCGGCGGTGGAAGTCGCCAAGCGCTGATCACACGAAGCTGATCACACCAGGCCAAGATCGGCCGGACGCACGCCGGCGAAGATCCGTTGCAGCGCCGCGGCATCGAGCCCGTACATCCGCTGCACCAGACCCGCGAACAGCGCGCGATAATCGGTCAGCACCGGATAGTCACGGTTCTCGAATAGCGACGGCTGCGCCACCTTGATCTGCTCGCCGGCAATGCGGCCGCCGTTGAGCCCGCCGCCGAGCACCCAGTAAACGCTGCCATGGCCGTGATCGGTGCCGCGGTCGCCGTTCTCGCGGAACGTCCGGCCGAATTCGGAGATCACCACCACCACGCTGTCGCGCCACGCCGCCGGCCCGATCTCTTCGCGGAATCCGGCGAGCGCGCGGCCGAGCTCGCCGAGCCGGTCAGCGAGATAACCAGTCGCCGCGCCCTGATTGACGTGGGTGTCCCAGCCGCCGACATCGACGAAGCCGAGGTTGAACTGCTCGCGCATCAGCCGGCCGATCCGGCGCGCCGACAGCTCGAAGCCGCGCGGCGACACCGCACCGCGGTTCGCTGCAGTCATTTCGTCGGCAATCGATTTCACCACCTCGTCGCGCACCCGAAAGCCTTCTGCCACCGCGGATGCGAGTTTGGTCTTGGCGTACATCTGCTTGATCAGCTCGGCCTGGCGGTCATCGACGCCGGGCTTGCCGACATTGCCAAGTGCGATATTCGGAATCTCCGCCTGGCCGCGGAAAATCAGCGGCAGCTGCTCGGTGAAGGCGATCGGTTTCACCCGCGTCAATTCCGCCGCAAGCCGGCTCATGAAGCCGGAGCGATAGTCGCGCGAGCCTTTGGTCGATTGCCCGAGTTCGATCGTGTCCTGCGTCTCGAAGTGACTCCGGGTGGTATCGTCGCTGGTGCCGGCGAACGGCACGAATGCGATCTCGCGGCTCGTCCATAGCGGCGCCAAGCTGTCGCGCAGCGCCGGGTGCAGGCCCCAATCGGCGTCGAGCGCCACCGCGGCATTTGGGTTGCCGACGTCCGGCTTGGCAATCGCCAGGTTCGGCCGTGACTCGTAGTAGAAGCTGCTCGACACCGGCACCAGCACGTTGGCCGCGTCATAGGCGCCGCGCAGGAACACGACCAGCAGCTTGGCGTCGGTGGCCGGTGCGGCCCAGACGCGGCCGGCGATCGTCGTTGTCAGTGCGGCCGGTGCGAGGGCCGCGACGGCTTTCAGCAGATCACGACGGTTCATGCGGTGCCTCCGCGCGTTGACGAACCATGAATTCGGGCGAGGACAGAAACAGCGTATTCCAATCCTGCGGTGAGATCGCCTGATCGAGCGCGCCGCGCGTGGTCGAGCTCAGCGTCCGGCTGAGCCCGCCGAAATACAGCGCGTTCTGCAGCAGCGGAAACGCAGGGCGATCCTTGGCGTCGGCCTGCTCAGGCTTGAACAGCCCGGCCGAACCGGAGCCAATCTGACGCGCGATCTCGAACCGCAGCATCATCTGGCCCGGGCCGTTCCAGGCGCTCGCGGTCAGCGGATAGCCGTCCGGCGTCTGGCGCTGATACAGCCCTTCGCCGAGCCGGCCGAGCCAACGCTGGATCGGCACGGTGTTGAGCACGACCTTGTCGTCGTAAGCGAGCCGCACCGCCGAATAGACGTAGCCGACTGGATCCTTGAAGCGTTCCGCCGTCTTCAGCGATGCATCGAATTCCGGCGCGGCGATCATCGTGGCCAGCACCTGCGCGATATCGCCGTCGGAGGCGGTGAAGGTTTTCGCCATCTTGTCGATCAGCGGTTGCGGCGGCTCGTCCGAGACGAAGTAGGTCGCGATCTTGCGCGACACGTGCTGCGCGGTCGCCGGATTGTGGACGATCAGGTCGAGCGCCTCGTCGACTTCGGCAAAGCCGCTGCCGCGGATGGTGTGGCCGAGGAAGGTTTTGTCGGAGTAATCGTGCCGCGCCGGGTTGAACTCAAACGCGCCGTCGCGGACGAGCTGCGGAGCCAGCGCAGGCTTCAGCTTCGGGTCCTCGGGCTTCAGGTCGATGCCGACGCCGGTGAGGATCTTGGCGAGCGACTCCACATCGGCCTGGGTGTAGCCGCTGCCGACGCCCATGGTGTGCAGCTCCATGATCTCGCGGGCGTAGTTCTCGTTGAGATGGCCATTGGCGTTGCCGGCATTGTCGAGATAGCGCAGCATCGCCGGGTGCCGCAGCGTGGCGCGTAACAGATCGCCGAACTTGCCGAGCGCGTGCGCGCGGATCGCGCGATCCTCATAGTCGCCGACCAGGAGGCGCAGCTCGGCCTTGCTCTGGTGGACGTTGAAATGGTTCAGCCAGAACCAGCTCATCCGCTCGCGGAGCTGATCGGGCGCATAGAGCGCGCGCAGGATCGACCGGGTTGCCGCCTGCTTGGCGCGGTCGTTCAGCGCCTGCTGGTACGCCTGCTTGGCTGTCTTGCGCGCCTCCGGGTCAGTGAGTTGATCGGCATCCTTGCCCTGCGCCTGAAACGCATTGATCGCCGCCGGTGTCAGGCCGGCCGCATCGGGCATCGCGTCGATCTGCGCGGCGACCGTCTGCGGCAGCGCACTGTCCGCCGTGGGGTGCAGCTGTTGGTTCACCCAGCGCGCGGCGCCGAGTTTCTGGAATTGCGCCACGCTGGAGCCGTTGATGCCCCAGGTCAGCCGATCGATCAGCGCCAGATCGTGCGCCGAGATCTCCGCAGCCCCGGCCGATCCGCCGGTGACGATTGCGGCGATGCCGATCGCCAGTATCGCCGATCCTCGTGCGCTCCACCGTCCGGCCGTGTTGGTTCGCATCGCCGCATCCCGCTCGTCGTGAGGTGCTGGGATGATGCGTGCCGGGTCGCTGAACCGCCGCTGAATGCATGATGGCATCAGCATGGCCTCGCCGCCCGACATCGCGCGGTGGCTGGACACCTGGCAGACGCATCCGGACAACTACGTAGGGCATCTCAGGACACGAGTTCCACCGTATCTACCTGATTATAGGTAACTATTTGCCGCGCAAGACGATTTCAAACGACCAATCTTAACCGTGATTTCACGAGGGCAGCGTAGTCCTGCCGGCGATGCGCCGTGGCGCTCCCACGATTTCAGCGCGGCCCAGAAGAAGGCGAACCGCCCCAACGCTAAGGTTCTCGACATGAGACTGAACAGTATCGGAATGAAGCTCGGCCTCGCGAGCTTGACCAGTATCGCGCTGTCACTCGGTATGGCGGCCAATCAGTTGACCACTGAGCGGTCGATCAACGCCGTCAACGCCCGCGCCGATGCGCAGCAGATGGTCGCCGATCACGGTCTCGAAGCCAACGTTTCACTGCGCCGGATGCAGCTTGCCGCTGCCGAGATCCGCCTTGCCGCGACGTCGGCGCAGGTCGACAGCGCCCTCACTGCGCTGCACGACGCGCGGGAGTCGATCGATCGTCGGATCAACAACGCGGTGGCGCAGATCGCAGACGGCGCCGACAAGGAACGCCTGCGCTCGATCGGGGCGCTGACGACGCAGTACGATGGCGCGATGACCGAAGTCGGTAAGCTGGCCAAGGCTGGCCAATCCGGCGCCGCCAGTGACGCCGACAAGGCCAAGCGCGATCAGCTCGTCAGCCAGGCCAACTCGGTCGCGACGCAGGCGCTCGGTCTGATGGGCGAAGCGGTAGAGCGCGCCGAAAAGGCCGCCAAGGCGACCAAGACCCAGGCAGCAGACGAGTTGTTCAGCGCCAACCGGATCAACTTCGCCCTCGGCATGGTGGTGATGATTTCGCTGGTGATCTCGATGGTGTTCACCTTCTTCGGCATCTCGCGGCCGCTGATGCGGCTGAACGGGGCGCTGGACAAGATGGCCGGCGGCCAGCTCGACGTCGAAATTCCCGGTGCCGCGCGTGGCGACGAGATCGGCGACATCGCCAAGACCGTGGTGGTGATCCGCGAGAACGCCGATCATCGCGCCCGCGAGGAGGCCGAGCAGAAGGCGCATCAGGACGAAGTGGCGGCACAGCAGCGCAAGCAGGAAATGCAGAAGCTCGCCGATGCCTTCGAGGGCGCGGTCGGCCGCATCGTCGAAGCCGTGTCGAGCGCGTCGACGGAACTGGAAGCCTCCGCCAGCAAGATGGCGCATACCGCCGAGGAAGCCGAGAAGCTCACCGCAGCCGTCGCGGGCGCCTCGGAGATCGCCACCAGCAACGTGCAGTCGGTCGCCTCGGCGACGGAGGAAATGGCGTCTTCGATCCACGAGATCAGCCGCCAGGTGCAGGACTCCTCGCGGATCGCCAGCTCCGCCGTGCAGCAGGCCAACAAGACCAACGACCGCATCAATCAGCTCGCCACCGCGGCGCAGCGGATCGGCGACGTGGTCGACCTGATCAACACCATCGCGGGTCAGACCAATCTGCTGGCGCTCAACGCCACCATCGAAGCGGCACGCGCTGGTGAAGCCGGTCGCGGCTTCGCGGTGGTCGCGGCGGAAGTGAAGGCGCTCGCCGAGCAGACCGCAAAGGCGACCGACGAAATCAGCCAGCAGATTTCCGGCATGCAGTCAGCGACCGAAGAGTCGGTGTCGGCGATCAAGGAGATCGGCACCACCATCGGCCAGATGTCGGAGATCTCTTCGGCGATCGCCTCGGCGGTCGAGCAGCAGGGATCGGCCACCCAGGAGATCTCGCGCAACGTCCAGCAGGCGGCCCAGGGCACCATGCAGGTCAGCGCCAATATCGCCGATGTCGAGCGCGGCGCGGCCGAGACCGGGATGTCGTCGTCGCAGGTGCTGGCGGCGGCGCGCTCGCTGTCGACCGACAGCGCGCAGCTCAAGACCGAAGTGGCGCGTTTCCTCAGCTCGGTGCGCGCGGCGTAATTCGCCTCCCGCCTTCCAACTTAGCCTGAAGGCCCGGCTTCACCCGAAGCCGGGCCTTCGCGTTTCTACCGCTCGCGTAGCGCTTGCGTTACGCACGCTGGAGTTGCAGACTGGAGCTGCGGCCGGGGGAGGTTGCAGTGCGTGTTGCGAGTTGCGTTATCGCCGTCGTGCTGGCCGGATGCGTCAGCGACGGTTCGCTGAAATCGGGCAGTTGGCGAATCGACCAGAGGCCGGACCTGATCACGGGCGCCCCGGTGGCCGGCGCCATCACCCTGACCAACCGAGCTTCGAACAGCACCGATCCGCTGCTGGCCTCACTGGCGACGCTACAGCTCACCTGCTTCGAGAAGAAGCCGATCGTGAAGGTCAATTTCGGCTTCAAGATCGGGAGCGACCGCAACACCAGCCTGGGGTATCGATTCGACGACAAGCCTGGACGCGACGCTGTCGAGTCGCGGGTGCTGCTCGGCCATCAGGTAATCGTCATCGAGGAGCCCGCAGCGCTGCAGCAGTTCATCACGGACCTGCGCGAGTCGAGCCAGCTTGTTGTGCGGATCAGATCATTGAACGCCGGCACCAGCACGGCGCTGTTCAAGGTCGACGGCTCGGAGCCGGCGATCGAGGCAGCCTATCGGGACTGCCCGTTGTCGCCGGCGCAAGAACCGCGCCGGACGACGTGAGGACCAGCGCGGCCGTCGGCCGAACCGGCCGACGGAATGCGCGGCACGAGCCGATCAGTCGTGATCGAGTTCGCCGATGTGGTGCTGCTGATACAGCTCGACGCCGATCCGGTTCACCAGATCGAGCTGGGTCTCGAGGAAATCGATGTGATGCTCCTCGTCCTTCATCAGCTGCTCGAACAGGTCGCGCGACACGTAGTCCTTGACGCTGTGGCAGTAGGTCGCCGCTTCCTGATACAGCGCGCGCGCGTCGACCTCGGCCTGCAGGTCGGCGTTCAGCACTTCCTTGACGTTCTGGCCGATCCGCAGCGGATCGAGCACCTGCATGTTCGGGAAGCCGTCGAGGAAGATGATGCGGTCGGTGAGCTTGTCGGCGTGGACCATCTCTTCGATGGATTCCTTGCGCCAGGTCTTGGCGAGATCCTTCAGACCCCAATTGTCGAGCAGGCGATAGTGCAGCCAGTACTGATTGATGGCCGTCAGTTCGCTGCGCAGACCGCGGTTGAGATATTCGATGACCTTGGCATCGCCCTTCATGTGGATTCGTCACTCCTGCAATCGGCGGCCAGGGCTGGCCGCTTTAGAATTAGAATAATTCTAGATCAAAACGCGGGTGAGATGCAATCCCGGCTCACCCGATCAACAGCCAATCAAAACACTTAAGAACCGGCGCGACGCTCTGCCGCGCCGCACAGCGCTTCGTTCATGATGTTCTTGATGGTGTGCATGCAGCGGCCGCACTTCCGGCTGCAGCCGAGGCAGCGGTGAACCTCACCCGGGTTCCGCGCAGGACCACCTTCGCTGTGCATAGTGGCTCGCACATCGTGGTCGCTCAGGACGTTGCAAGAACAAACGATCATCGGTCTCGATCCAGCAGTAACAAGCATTTGGATAGTGAGATGCACTCGCATACGCAAAAGGAAAACATGCAACTTCAAGCTATTCCAATCTGCAACTGGCCGTTTGATTTTGCTCAATCGAGAGCGCCAGTCCCCGGCTTCTGCGCATTCCTGCGGCGTGGAAGACGGAGCATCCCCGCGCTGAGCTGAAGCCCGCACGACATTGCACAGACGCCCGAAAGCCACCCCTCGCCCGCGCTTCCGAAGGCACCGATCCGCCGCGCGGAACCGACCATGGCAGCACTGCGGCGGCGGCATTCATGGTTCGTTCAATCGATTGGTGAAAGGTTACGGGTGCTGGACCATGGCGGGGTCGCGCCCGCGGCCCATCGGGTCCGGTGCTCGTTCGAGAGGTGATGCCATGAGAAAGTCGATGATGGCGTTGGCCGCGGCCGCTGCGCTGGCCGTGACGGCTGTCGGGTCCACCGCGCCGGCCCAGGCGCATGACGGCTTCGGCGCCGGAATCGCCGCCGGCCTGATCGGCGGTGCGCTCATCGGCGGCGCGCTGTCCTCGCCGTATTATGGCCCGGGCGGCTACTATTACGGCGGCGGCTATGGCTACGGCCCACGCTACTACAGCTATGGCCCGCGCTACTACGGCTACGCGCCCGCCCCGGCCTATGTCGCGTCGCCCGGCTACTACGGTGGCTGCTACTGGCAGCGTCAGCGGTTCTGGGACGGCTACGGCTGGCGAATCCGCCGGATCCGAGTCTGCGACTGACGGTGAACCTTTCACCGCCGCGTCCGACCAACCAACAGCCTGAACGCCCGGATTCCGGGCGTTGACGGTATCGCCCGAAAAACACCGTTTTTGCGCGACACTGATCGGCCAGCCGATACGCGACAATTGACGACATTGCGCTTTTTTGATGCTGTGCCGTCGGGGACTACCGGTTCGTTCAACAGCGCCGGGCGCGGCGCGATCTCAGGAGAGCCTCTCAATGAAGAAGACTGTCACCGTCCTGCTAGCGGCCGCGACCATCGCCGGCTCGCTGGTCGGCGTCGCCCCGGCCGCGAAGGCTGACGGCGGCCGGATCGCCGCCGGCGTTGCGGGCGGCCTGATCGGCGGCGCCCTGCTGGGTGGCGCGATCGCCGCCAGCCGCCCCGCCTATGCGGCCCCTGCCCCGGTTTATGTTGAAGAGCCGGACTGCCACTGGGTCCGCGAGCGCTTCTGGGACGACTACGCTGGCGTGTGGCGTTCGCGCCGCGTCCGCGTTTGCGATTGATCTCCTGTCGCGGCGCACAGCCCGCGCCCGTCTGAATGCCGAACCCGGCCGAGCGATCGGCCGGGTTTTTGTTTGCCCTCAGCGCGCCGCCTGGATCGATCGAAGCACCGCTTCGCTCGGCCAGCAATCGACCTGCAGTCCGGCGCGCTTCTGGTAGGCGCCGAGCGCCGCACGGGTCAGCATCCCGGCCTTGCCGTCGATCTTGTCGCGATAGATGCCGAGCCGCTCCAGTCCGCGCTGCATCGCCTCGACGTCGGTGGTGCGAAGCTGCTTGGTGGCCGACCACGGCGTGGCGAACGGGCGCGGATCGATCATCCGGTCGGCGAGATGGCCGACGAACAGCACGTAGAGATCCGAGAAATTGTATTCCTTGATGACGAAGTAGTTCTTCGTGGTCAGGAACGCCGGACCGTAGATGCCTTCAGGCTGCAGCAATGACGCCGGCTGCTCGCGCTCCGCCGCACTCAGCCGATCCGGCCGGGCGAGCGTGAAGCCTTCACGCAGCCACTGCCCGATCGGCTTGGTGACTTCCGGCACGCCTTCGGTGCAGTCGGCTCGCGTCGGCGCCTTCACCTCGTAGGCCCAGCGCAATCCGCTCTGCCAGCCCTTGTTGACGAGCTGCTGAGCGGCCGACGCCAGCGCGTCCGGCACCGAGTGCCAGATGTCCACGCTGCCGTCGCCGTCGAAATCGACGCCGTGCTTGTAATACTCGGACGGCAGAAACTGCGTCAGCCCGGTGGCGCCGGCCCAGGACGAACGCATTTCCTGCCGCGTCACCGCGCCCTCGCCGATGATCTTCATCGCCAGGATGAATTCGGTTCGATACTGGTCCTTGCGGCGACCGACATAGGCCTGCGTCGCCATCACTCGGACTGCGTCGTAGGGCAGCTTGTAGCGGCCGTAATCGGTTTCCCGGCCCCAGATCGCCAGCACCACAGTCGCCGGCACGCCGAACTTGCGCTCGATCGCATCCAGCGTCGGTCGATAGCGCTGCATCAACGTGCGGCCATGCGCGGCGAGACTCTCGATCCGCGCTTCCTTCAGATAGTCCGCCGGGACCTGGACGAATTCAGCCTGCCGCGGCGCCCCGGTCTTCGGCCGGCCCGGCAGGATCAGATCGGGCAGCTTGTAGTCCGGTTCGAGCCCGGCGTTGACCGCATCGAACGTGGCCCGCGACACGCCGGCCTCGCGCGCCTCCGGCCACAGCTCGGCGACGAAGCGGGTGAAGCCGGGATCGGCGGCGCGAGCCACGCTCGCGCCGAACGCCACCGAAGCCGCTAAGGCTACGCCGACCGCGAGAGCGACCGCATGCGTTAGCCGCATCAATGTCCGGCGTGCGCCTTGGCTTCTTCGGTTGCCAGATTCGAGATCCGGTCGACCCAGGCGATGCCGATCGCCGACAGGATGAACACGGTGTGGATGATGGTCTGCCACATCACACCGGTCTCGGTGTAGCCACCCACTTTGCCGGCTGCGCCGAGGTTGCCGGCTTCGATGAAGGTCCGCAGCAGATGGATCGACGAGATGCCGATGATCGCCATTGCCAGCTTGATCTTCAGCACGCTGGCATTGACGTGGCTGAGCCATTCCGGCTCGTCGGGGTGGCCGCGCAGGTTGAGCCGCGACACGAAGGTCTCGTAGCCGCCGACGATCACCATCACCAGGAGGTTCGAGATCATCACCACGTCGATCAGCCCCAGCACCGCCAGCATGATCTGCTGCTCGCTGAAGTCGAAGGAGTGCTGGAACAGATGCCACAGCTCCTTCAGGAACAGCACGACGTAGATGCCCTGCGCGACGATCAGGCCGACATACAGCGGCAATTGCAGCCAGCGCGAACCGAAGATCAGCATGGGGATCGGCCGCAGCCCCAGGCCTTTCGGCGGCAGCGGCGTCTCGGGTGTCATCGACATGTAGGAAAGCTCCGAACAGCTGTATTGGGCGAACAGTCACTTGGGAACTCCCTCCGATTCTGTCGAGACGCAGAGGAGCGGCGTTTAACCGCAGTTCGTGGCAGCGAACGGAACGGAGTGGCAGCATAGCACCACGCCCCTTGCATGGTGCCGCCGTGACGCGGTCGCCCGGCGGTTACTTCACCGCCACGATGAAGATCCGCGGAAACCGCAGCAGCACCTGGCCGTCGGCTTGCGCGGGATACGCCGCGGCGATCCGCGCCGTATAGGCAGCCAGATAGGTTTTTCGTTCCGGCAGTTCGAGCGGATCGATGAACGGCCGCAGCCCCGTGCCCTTGACCCATTCGACGATCGCTTCAGGGCCATCGAGCGCGTGGTTGTAGACGGTGCGCCAGATCTCCAGCCGACCGCACAAAGGCTTCAGCGCATCGTAATACACGCTCGGCTTCGGCAGCGTGTCGCGCAGCTCGGCGGCCTTGGACAGCTGATGCCGCCACGGCTCCTGCAGCGCGACCTCGCGCATCATGATGTGCGACGGCTCGTCGAGATTGTCCGGCATCTGCACCGCGAGCACGCCGCCGCTGTCGAGCCCCGACAGCAGGCGTCTGAGCTGCTTGAGATGGTCGGGGACCCATTGGAACACGGCATTGGCGAACAGCACGTCGGTCCCAGCCGGCGGCGCCCAATGCGCGACATTGGCCTCGATGAACTTATGCTGCGGCAGCCGCTCGCGGGCCTGGCGCAACATGTCGGCGGAGGTATCGACGCCAATCACCGAAGCCTCGGGCCAGCGCTCGACCAGGAGCGCGGTGGAATTGCCCGGCCCGCAGCCGATGTCGGCGACCTTGCGCGGCGCCGTGGTCGGCACCTGCGCCAGCAGATCCCGCGCCGGGCGGGTCCGCTCATCTTCGAATTTCAGATATTGCTCGGCATTCCAGTCAGCCATCCAGCGTCCCTTGCGCCCCCGAGTCTGCGAGAGGAAAGCTATTGATCCTGCTGGATTTTGCAATATCCTCCAGCGATCGTATATTTGTGACATATACAGATGATCGACCTGAGCCGCGTCGTCGGCTTTGATTGGGACGACGGCAATCTCCGCAAGAGCGTGGAGAAACACGACGTCGGCCAATTGGAGGCCGAAAGCGTGTTCATGAATCGACCGCTTCTGCTGCAAGAAGACGCCAAACACAGCGGCTCGGAACGCCGGCTCCATGCTCTGGGTCGCACCACAGCAGGACGCCTGCTGCACGTCACCTTTACGCTGAGAGCCGACGAGACCTTGATACGTATCATCTCCGCGCGCGACATGAGCCGAAGGGACAGGAGCAGTTATGAAAAAGCTTAAGCCCATCCCCTCCTTCAAATCGGAAGCTGAGGAACGGCTGTTCTGGGAGACGAACGATTCGAGTGACTATCTCGACTGGAGCAAAGCCGAGCGTGTCACTTTCCCAAACTTGAAACCGTCAACGACGTCCATCTCGATCAGACTGCCGACGGAGCTCCTGGAGCAGATCAAAGTCGCCGCCAACAAGCGCGACGTGCCGTATCAGTCGCTGATCAAGATGTGGCTGAGTGAAAAGGTCGGATAGCCAGATACTCGCTTGAAGATTAGCTGTAACTTCCGGCGGGAAATACCAAGACCCAAGGCGACCAGACCGAGAGGATGCTCGCCTCTGCCCCGACGCGATCCATCCGGCGACAGGCTGATCGCGGCCGGTCAATCGAACAGCGCAAACGTCCTCAAACTGCCTTAGCTGACGCGCCTCAGCGCGTCAGCTTCTTGTACTTCGCGCGGTGCGGGATGATAGCATCCTGACCCAGCCGGCGCATCTTGTCCTTCTCGTAGTCCTGGAAGTTACCTTCGAACCACTCGACGTGGCTATCGTCCTCGAAGGCTAGGATGTGTGTCGCGATACGGTCGAGGAACCAGCGGTCGTGGCTGATGATCACGGCGCAGCCGGCGAAATCCTCCAGCGCTTCTTCGAGCGCACGCAAGGTGTCGACGTCAAGGTCGTTGGTCGGTTCGTCGAGCAGCAGCACGTTGGCGCCCGACTTCAGCATCTTGGCGAGGTGGACGCGGTTGCGTTCACCGCCCGACAGCGAGCCGACCTTCTTCTGCTGGTCGCCGCCCTTGAAGTTGAACGCCGAGCAGTAGCCGCGCGAATTGACTTCCTTCTTGCCGAGTAGGATCAGCTCGTTTCCACCGGAAATCTCCTCCCACACCGTCTTCTTGGCATCGAGGCTGTCGCGCGATTGGTCGACATAGCCGAGATGGACGGTCTCGCCGACGGTGATGGTACCTTGGTCGGGCTTCTCCTGCCCGGTGATCATGCGGAACAGCGTGGTCTTGCCGGCGCCGTTCGGGCCGATCACGCCGACGATGCCGCCCGGCGGCAGCTTGAAGGTCAGATCGTCGATCAGCAGCTTGTCGCCGAACCCCTTGGTCAGGTGCTCGAAATCGACCACGTTGTTGCCGAGCCGCTCGGCCACCGGGATGATGATCTGGGCGGTCTGGGTCTGCTTCTCGGAGGCCTTGGCGAGCAGTTCCTCGTAGCGCTGATAGCGCGCCTTGGACTTGGCCTGCCGGGCTTTCGGCGACGAGGCGATCCACTCCTGCTCGCGCTCCAGCGTCTTCTGGTGCGCCGCGTCCTCACGGCCTTCCTGCAGCAGCCGCTTCTGCTTCTGCACCAGCCAGGACGAGTAGTTGCCCTCGTAGGGAATGCCGCGACCGCGATCGAGCTCGAGAATCCACGACGTCACGTTGTCGAGGAAGTAGCGATCGTGGGTGACGATCAGGATTGCGCCCGGATAGTTGCGCAGATGGCTTTCCAGCCACGACACCGACTCGGCGTCGAGATGGTTGGTCGGTTCGTCCAGCAGCAGCAAATCGGGCTGGTCGAGCAGCAGCTTGCACAGCGCGACGCGGCGGCGCTCACCGCCCGACAGCTTGGTGACGTCGGCGTCGTCGGGCGGGCAGCGCAGCGCGTCCATCGCCTGATCGACCTTGCTGTCGAGATCCCACAGCCCGGCGGACTCGATCTGGTCCTGCAGCGCGGTCATCTCGTCGGCGGTCTCTTCCGAGTAGTTCATCGCCAGCTCGTTGTAGCGATCGAGGATCGCTTTCTGCTTGGCGACGCCGAGCATGACGTTCTCGCGCACGGTGAGCGCGGGATCGAGCTGCGGCTCCTGTTCGAGATAGCCGACGCGGGCCCCCTCGGCGACCCAGGCTTCGCCGGTATATTCCTTGTCGATCCCCGCCATGATTTTCAGCAGGGTCGATTTACCGGCGCCGTTGACGCCGAGCACGCCGATCTTGGCGTCCGGGTAGAACGACAGATGAACGTTATCCAGCACCTTGCGGGTCGGATAGGCCTTGGTCAGACCCTGCATGAAATAGACGAACTGGCGAGCCATCGTGGTCCTTGAACGCGGTGCGTGCGGGGGAAATCGGTTGCCGCTGATGTAACGGTGCGGCCGGCAAAGGGCAACCCGAGGACGCGCGACGTTAAGTGGCGATTAAGCCTGTTCTCGTGCGTTTCCGAGGCGCGAACGATTCGAAGACAATTTTAACGACCTCGTCCAACACTCGTCGCCTTATAGCGGCGACGAATGCGCCGCCGAGTCGGCGCGGCGCCGACCCACGGGGCGATAAGCATGGCGAGCCTCACCACGACCACCGAAGTGCATCACGACGAGCAGGCCGGCCCCGACACCAGCCTGCTGAGCGAAATCCGGCTGTTCTGGCGGCAGTTCTTCGTCCAGGCGTTCAATGCCTACCGGCCGGAGATGTACTACATGCGCGGCCCGGGACCGGCCTGGCACGCCAAGCACGGTCACAAGCCGACGCGCCACTAAGCCTCGAATTGTCATCTGAAAAGCAAAACGCCCGCAGGTGAGCCACCGGCGGGCGTTTCAAAGTTGAGATTGGCCGCGCTTAGCGGATCGTGACCGGTGCCGGCAGCGGCGCCACCGACGTCGGCTGTGCGCCCGGCAGCGGAGCCGGCGGCAATGCCGGGGATTGCCCGCCCGGCGCCATCGCGGGCTGCGCCTGAGCGGTGGCAGTGTTCTTCGGCGGTGAGCCCGGCAGCACCACAACGCGGGTGCCGACCTTGGCGCGCTCGAACAGATCGCTGACGTCGTCGTTCAGCATGCCGATGCAGCCCGAGGACACGAACTTGCCGATCGTCGACGGCTGGTTGGTGCCGTGGATGCGGTACACGGTCGAGCCGAGATACATCGCGCGGGCGCCCATCGGGTTGCCCGGACCGCCGGCCATGAAGCGCGGCAGATAGGGCTGGCGCTCGATCATCTCGGCCGGCGGATGCCAATCCGGCCACTCCGCCTTGCGGGAGATCTTCTGCACGCCGTTCCAGGTGAACCCGTCACGACCGACACGGACGCCGTAGCGGATCGCGCGGCCGTTGCCGAGCACGTAATACAAATGAGTGTTGGCGGTATCGACCACGATGGTGCCGGCCGGCTCCTTGGTGGCGAAATCGACCTCCTGCCGGCGCAGGTTCGGCGGCAGCTGCACGGTCTGATCGGCGTCCGGCTGCTCTTCCGGCGGCAACGCCGAGACCTGCATCGGCCGGCCATCGGCGCCGGGCTGAGCCGACGGCGCGCCGCCGCCGACACCAGCCGGCGGACGCACGCCACCGTCACCGCGATCGGAATAGATCACCGACGGCGGCCCCATCGGACGGACGTAGCGGGGATCATCCGGCGACATCACCGGTCCCTGCGGCGCGGCGCCCGGTGCCGCGTTGGAATAGCTCGTTGCGCCCGTCGGGCGGCCGTAACGCGGATCATCGGGCGACATCACCGGCCCCTGCGGGCCCGCGGCCGGCGCCGCGTTGGAATAGGTCGGGGCGCCCATCGGGCGGCCGTAGCGCGGATCGTCCGGCGACATCACCGGGCCTTGCGGGGCGGCATTGGAATAGACCGGCGCGGCCGAACCGCCGTAGCGCGGATCGCCCGGCGAGGTCACCGGACCGGGCGGCGGTAGCGTCGCGGACTGGCGCGCCGTGGGCGCGTCCTCGTCGTCGATGCTGTCGAAATTGGGCAGGCCTGGACGGTCCTCGCCAGCTTGCCCGATATACGCGCCGGGGGTCGAGGGATAGCTCTGCGCGAGCGCGGCGGAGGTTCCCGCGGCGACCACAGCAGCGGACGCCAGCAACGTCAGTAAGCGCTTGTTCATCATAACCCGTTTGTAAGTCGGAGCGGCAACCGGACCGTTAACGGAGGCCGAGATGCCGGAGGATCACGGCGCATTCAAGACAAGGGCGGCACAATCACGCGAATTTTGGCGATATTTGCCGTACGCGACGGGTTCGCAGCCGCGAGAACGCTGAAGAAATGGCTCGCCGGCGATGCGGGGCACGCGCTACGCGACTGTGACCGTCCGCCAACAACCCTTAGCCGCATCAGGCGGCAATCGAGTCGCTGAGTCGTTTCGCGGCGCGTGATGCGACTCGTTTTGCGCTATTCTCAGATGGCTTGATTCGCGGCTGGTTTTGAGTACGCCGCGAACCAATGTCGCAGTGGTCGCCGCGTTGGTGTGGGTCAAAAGTGTCGTCGCGTCCCGATGTGCGACGACGGAATACATCCGAAATGCTTCCCGGTTTCCGGTTTTTGTTCGCGGCGATGACGCTTGCGGTCTCGTTGCTGGTGTTCGGTCTCGGTGCCGCCGCCCTGCTCCGGGCTGCGCACGAGCAGTTCGTGAACGTGCATACGGTGCGGCCGCCGGCCATCACGCTGCTGGCGCGGGCCCCCGAGGCTCCGACGCCGAGCCTGAGCATGCTCCGGGTCGATTCACCGGCACCGGCCGCTGAACCGCCTGCCGCGACCGCAAACCAAAGCCCGAACACAACCGATCCGGTGGCGGCAGATGTCGCGGCTCTCGGCAATGGCGAAAGCGCGAAACCCGAAGCCAAAGCCGCCGAGCCCGCACCGACCGCCGCGCTGCAGCCCTCTGCGGCCGAGACACCCGCCGCCGCGCCGGCAGCACAGTCGCCGCACGCGGAACAGGCTCCGGCCGCCCCTGAACCAGCGTCGCAAGCCAGCTCGCCCCCGCCCGTCGCCGCGCCCGAAGCCGCGCCGCCAACCACCACCGCGGCAACTTCGACCGATGCGCCCAAGCCGGATGACAAGCCGCAGGCCGGCGCGGAGAAGTCCGTCACTCCGGCTGCGCCCACGCAAATTGCCGCAACCGAAACGGCGGCGCCTGCGACACCGGCTGCTCCGGTAGCGACCGCCCCTTCTGCCGAGGCGCTGCCGGAGGTTACGCCGCTGTCCGGGCCGATCCCGACGCCGCGCCGTGATCCGCGCGACAGGAGCAAGACCGCCGCCAACACCCCGGCCGCCCCCAGCGCGGCCACGCCCGCTGCCCCGGCCGCAGACACCCCGACCACCGATGTCACCGGATCGATCGGCGAAACCCTGCCGCCGCCGGATGCGACGCCGCTGCCGGTGGCGCGACCGAAGCCAGTGGTCCGGCGTCCGCTAAAGAAGCGCCGCCAGGTGGCACGCCGGCGCACACCGCGCGCCGAGCAGCCGCAGTCGGGAACGGGTGTCGGTCTGTAAGAGAAGCTGCCGTTACGCCGCCGGACCGGTCGCGACCGGCGGGCCATCCTGAAGGCCCCATTCCGACCACGAGCCGTCGTACAGCGCCGAGCCGCGCACGCCGAGCCGATACAGCGCCAGCGTCAGCACCGCCGCCGACACACCGGAGCCGCAGCTCGTGACCACCGGCCGGCCGAGATCGAGCCCTGCCCGCTCGAACGCCTGCCGCAGTTCAGCGAGCGGCTTCATGGTGCCGGTCGCAGCGTCGAACAGCTCGTTGTAGGGCAGATTGCGGCTGCCCTGGATGTGACCGGCCCGCAGGCCAGGACGCGGCTCGGCGACGCTGCCCTCGAACCGCGGCGCGGCGCGTGCGTCGATCACCTGCTCGGCCCCGCTATCGAGATTGGCGACCAGTTGATCGCGGCTGCGGATGAACGACGGATCGAGCTTGGCGCCGAAGCGGCCCGGCGTGATCGTCGGCTTGCCCGCCTCGGTCGGCCGGCCCTCGGCCACCCATTTCTTCAGGCCGCCGTCGAGAATGCGGATGTTGGCGTGACCGAACGACAGGAACATCCACCACGCCCGCGGTGCCGCGACCCAACCACCAGCGTCATAGGCAACCACAGTGTCGCCCGAGGAAATGCCGAGCGCCTCGACGTCGCGCGCGAACTGATCGGCACTTGGATACATGTGCGGCAGCGAACTGGCGTGATCCGACACCGCATCGACGTCGAAGAATACCGCGCCCGGAATGTGCGCGGCGAGATAGTCGTCCGCCGGCAATGGCAGCACGCCGGGCATCTTGAAGCTGGCGTCGATGATCTTGACGGAGGGATCGCCGAGCCGCTCGGCAAGCCAGTCGGTGGAAACCAGGGGATCGGTGTGAGCCGTCATCGGATGTCTATACCTCTGGTCTAAGTGCCATCACCGGGCTTGCCCCGGTGACCCATCATCTAACGAAGCAGATGGACACGCGGGTCAAGCCCGCGTGCGACGACAAGAACGAAGCGCTCACTTCTTCTTCGGCACCCAGGCTTCGATCGGGCCGCCGGCATCGCGCCAGGCGCCGAAACCGCCCTCGATATGAGCGACCGGCTTCAGTCCCATGTCCTGCGCGGTCTTGGCGGCGAGCGCCGAACGCAAACCACCGGCGCAATAGAACACGAACTTCTTGTCTTCCTGGAAGATCGGCTTGGCGTAGGGGCTCTGCGGATCGATCCAGAATTCCAGCATACCGCGGGTGCAGGAGAACGAGCCCGGGATCTTGCCGTCGCGCTCGATCTCGCGCGGGTCGCGGATGTCGACGATCACCACGTCGCTGGCGCCGGACTTGTGCAACGCGATCGCGTCCGCGGTCGTCAGCGTCTCGATCGAGGAATTGGCTTCGTCGAGCATCGCCTTGATGCCGCGGGTGATGGTCTGAGGCATGGTCGTTCCTTGTTTTCGTTTCTTATCAGTTTGGTTGGTCAGTCCGGGGGCACGCGAAGCACGAACCCGGAATCTCTTTGCGTGGGTCGATCGGATTCCGGGTTCGCGAGCTATCGCTCGCGCCCCGGAATGACGCCTTCAAGGCCTCAGCGCACCAGCTCGCGCATCGCGCCTTCCAGGCCCTCGATCGTGATCGGATACATCCGCTCCGAGAACAGCCGGCGGATGATGGTGGTGGATTCCGAGTAGTCCCAATGACGCTGCGCCACCGGATTCAGCCACACCGCGTGCGGATAGGTGCGCAGTACCCGCTCCAGCCAGACGTGGCCGGCTTCTTCGTTGACGTGCTCGACCGAGCCGCCCGGCACCATGATCTCGTACGGCGACATCGACGCGTCGCCGACGAACACCACTTTGTAGTCGTGCGGGAATTTGTGCAGCACGTCCCAGGTCGGGGTACGGTCGGTGAAGCGGCGCTTGTTCTGCTTCCACACGCCTTCGTACAGGCAGTTGTGGAAGTAAAAATATTCCATGTGCTTGAATTCACTCTTCGCCGCGGAGAACAACTCTTCGACTTGAGCGACGTGGCTGTCCATCGAGCCACCGATATCGAAGAATACCAGCACCTTCACCGCATTGCGGCGTTCGGGCCGCATATGCACGTCGAGATAGCCGTGATTGGCGGTCTCGCGGATCGTGGTGTCGAGATCGAGTTCGTCCGGCGCCCCGGTGCGGGCGAATTTGCGCAGGCGGCGCAGCGCCACCTTGATGTTGCGGATGCCGAGCTCGACGTTGCCGTCGAGATCCTTGAACTCGCGCTTGTCCCAGACCTTCACGGCGCGTTGGTGCCGGCTCTTTTCCTGGCCGATCCGCACGCCTTCCGGATTGTAGCCCTCCGCGCCGAACGGCGAAGTGCCGGCGGTGCCGATCCACTTGTTGCCGCCCTGGTGGCGCTTCTTCTGCTCCTCGAGGCGCTTCTTCAGCGTTTCCATGAGCTTGTCCCAGCCCATCGCCTCGATCTGCTTCTTCTCTTCCTCGCTGAGATATTTCTCGGCGAGCTTCTTCAGCCATTCGGCTGGGATCTCCGCCTTGTCCATCGCGTCGAGCAGGTTTTCCAGGCCCTTGAAGGTGGCCCCGAACACCCGATCAAATTTGTCGAGATTGCGCTCGTCCTTCACCAGTGCGGCGCGCGACAGGTAGTAAAAATTCTCCACGCTCTGATCGGCGAGGTCGGCGTCGAGCGCCTCCATCAGCGTCAGATATTCGCGAAGCGTGACCGGAACCTGGGCGTCGCGCAGCGACGTGAAGAATTGAAGGAACATGACGACAGATTGCCCGACCCTGCAGCCCCGTCAAGACCGAATACCTCCGTTGCGACTGTTGAAAACTCGGGCCTGAAATGCCGATAGGCACAAATCCGAGCAATGGAATTATGACTCAGTAAAGCATCCGGGGTGCAAGCACAGGCGCCTCAAGAATGGCCCTGTGATGCCCCCTCGCCCTCTCCTGCTCCGACGTTGGATCGGCCGCGTGTCCACCGCGACCCTGGTCGTCGCCATGTTCGTGGTGGCGCTCGGCGCGTGCGTGCTCGGGCTGGTGGTGTGGAAGGGCTACGACTCGCACAAGATCGCGCTGGCGCAGAGTGAAACCGAGATGCGGAATTTATCGCACTCGCTCGCCGAGCACGCGACGCACACATTCCAGGGCGCCGACGTGGTGCTCGATGACATCGTGTCGTTCATGAAGTGGCGCCCACATCCGAGCCCGGTCTTCAATGAGCGGCTGCGCGCGCTCGCCGACAACCTGCCGCAGCTGTCCGACGTCGCGATCCTGGACGCCGACGGTCAGCTGACCTACGCTTCGGTGAAGCCGGTGCCGGTCCTCGACAACTCCGACCGGAGCTACTTCCGCTATCACCGAGCCAATGACGACCACACATTACTGATCACCGGGCCGATCCAGTCGCGAACCTCCGGCGTGTGGGTGTTCGTCGTCAGCCGCCGCCTCGAAACCGCCGACGGGAAGTTCTTCGGCGTCGTCGTCGCGACCATCGAGAGTGAATACTTCAGTACATTCTACAAGACGTTCGATCTCGGCCCCGGCGGCAGCATCAGCCTGTTGCACAGCGATGGCCGCCTGCTGATTCAATGGCCGTCGCTGCAAACCGGGCGCGACTTGGCAAATATGGCGCTGTTCCAGAAGGCGCTGCCCAGGAGCCCGGACGGTTACTACCTGACGGTGTCGCCGTTCGACGGCCTGACCAAGTATTTGGCGTACCGGCGCGTCAGCCGCTATCCGCTGGTGGTGACGGTGGCGCGGACCGAGGATTCGGTGCTCTCCGGCTGGCGCGAGGCGGTGCGTTCCGACGCTGTCGTGGCGACCGCGATGCTGGCCTGCGTCGTGCTGCTCGCCGCAGGCCTTGCAGCACAACTGCGCACCCGCCAGGAAGTGCAAAACCTGCTGCGCGAGCGCGACGCCCACTATCGGCTGATCGACACCAACATGGGCGACGTGATCGTGCTCACCGACGAGGTCGGCATCCTGCGGTTCGTCTCGATGTCGGTCGAGACCGTACTCGGCCTGAAGGCCGATCGACTGGTCGGTCGGTTGTGGACCGTGTTGGTGCACCCTGATGACGTGCCGTTCGTCGAGGCGGTCGGCGCGGGGCTGCCGGATTCGCCGGCTGGATTGTGCGTTGAGTTCCGGATGCGCTGTCCCGAGGGCAGGCTGGTCTGGCTCGAAGCCAATTTCGCCTACACACGGAATGAGGACGGCCCCACCGATTGCGTCGTCAGTACCTTGCGTGACATCACGCGGCGCAAGGCGATGGAGAAAGAGGTCGAAGCCCTCAATGCCCGCCTGGCGGAATTGGCGCGGACCGACGGCCTCACCGGCCTGCCCAACCGCCGATCGCTCGACGGCTTCGTCGCCCGCGTGATCACTTCGTCCCCGACGCTCTCGGTGCTGATGATCGACGTCGATGATTTCAAAGGCTTCAACGACCATTTCGGCCATCAAGGCGGCGACGACGCGCTGCGGCAGCTCGGTCATCTGTTCGGCGGGTTGGTCGCCAGCGTTCATGGCTTCGCGGCGCGCTACGGCGGCGAGGAATTCACGATCGTGCTACCGGGTGCGGATGCGGTAGCGGCAGTGGATTTCGCCGAAAGCCTGCAGGCTGCGGTGCGCAGGCTCGCGATCCGCAACCCGGCGTCGGCTCGCGGCTACCTGACCGTCAGTATCGGCATCGCCTGCGGCACCGCACCGTGCGATTCCACTGTGCTGCTGCGAGACGCCGACATCGCGCTGTATGAAGCCAAGCGGCGCGGCCGCGACTGCTGCGTCACCGCGGCCACCGCGTTTGTCGATGACGCCGCGCCGTTGCAACCGGAGCAGCCTTCGGCCTCAGCCGACACCACCTCGTAGCCGCACGGCCGCCCCTCGCGTCGAAGCGCTTCACTACAATCCGCACGTGTAGCCTGCGGCTTGCCGCAGTCTGCAAAATCGGTAGCCTGTCCCGCGGGATGCGCGCTAAAGTCGCGCCTGTTGCCGGGGCCTAGCCCCGGCGGCGAGACGAACAAGGACGAGGAGCGCAATGGGGATCGATTCCATTCTGGTCTGGCTTCTGGTCGGCGCAATCGCCGGCTGGCTTGCCGGGCTGATCGTTCGCGGCGGCGGTTTCGGATTGGTCGGCAACGTCGTGATCGGCATTGTCGGCGCCGTTGTCGCTGGCTGGCTGCTGCCGTTCCTCGGCGTCAACCTCGGCGTTGGAATTTTCCGCGCGATCATCAATTCCGCGATTGGCGCCGTGATCGTGCTGGTGCTGCTGGCGATGATCCGCAGAGCCTGATACCGACGCTGTTCAATCTCGCGGTCGCCGCCTGCGGCCGCGCCCCCTCCAACCACCACCAATCAACAAACAACAACAACGGCGCGCGCGCCGGATCAGACGAGGCTGAAACGCATGAAGTTCACCGGCACCAAGGATTATGTGGCGACCGACGACCTCAAGGTCGCCGTCAATGCGGCGATCGTGCTCGAACGGCCGCTCCTGGTGAAGGGCGAGCCTGGCACCGGCAAAACGGTGCTGGCGGAGGAAGTGGCCAAGGCGCTGAATGCGCCGCTGCTGACCTGGCACATCAAGTCGACCACCAAGGCGCAGCAGGGTCTGTACGAATACGACGCCGTCAGCCGCCTGCGCGACAGCCAGCTCGGCGATCCGCGCGTCTCCGACATCAAGAACTACATCAAGCGCGGCAAGCTGTGGGAGGCGTTCACCCACGAGGGGCGCCCGGTGCTGTTGATCGACGAAATCGACAAGGCCGATATCGAATTTCCGAACGACCTGTTGCTCGAACTCGACCGCATGGAATTCCACGTCTACGAGACCGGCGAGACGATTCGCGCCGACAAGCGGCCGATCGTGGTGATCACCTCGAACAACGAGAAGGAACTGCCCGACGCCTTCCTGCGCCGCTGCTTCTTCCACTACATCAAGTTCCCCGACGCCGACACCATGCAGGCGATCGTCGACGTCCACTTCCCCGGCATCAAGCAGCGGCTGGTCGAAGAAGCGCTCAAGATCTTCTTCGAAGTCCGCGACGTGCCCGGCCTGAAGAAGAAGCCGTCGACCTCCGAACTGCTCGACTGGCTGAAGCTGCTGCTGAACGAAGAAATGAGCCCGGAACAGCTCCGCGAGCGCGACCCGCGCAAGCTGATACCACCGCTACACGGTGCGCTGCTCAAGAACGAGCAGGACGTCCACCTGTTCGAACGGCTGGCGTTTTTGAGCCGGCGGGAAGTGTAGCAACCTCTCCCATCGTCATTCCGGGGCGCGCGTAGCGCGAGCCCGGAATCCATAACCCCTGCGCCCCGTTGTTGGGCACGGGGTCGCGACGCCTCCACCTATCGAGAGTTCGGAGAGTATGGATTCCGGGTCTGCGCCGCTACGCGGCGCATCCCGGAATGACAAAAGTTAGCTTGTTGCTCGTTCCGTCATTCCGAGGCGCGCGTCGCGCGAACCCGAAATCCCGAGATGTTCTGCGCGCTGCGTTCATCCCAGCAGGTAGTCCGCATGAGCGTAGCGACATGCGGGTCTCGTGCGGCCCCGCGTACCGCTCCGCTCACGCAGGCTACGAAGCGTTGCACCGCCGCGAGGGCTGACGCGACAGGCTCAAGATCAATCCATCAGAATTTGCGTCATGGCCGGCTTGTCCCGGCCATTTTCGTTTTGGGCTCAGTCGTTTACCGCGGCGACCACCTTGGGGGCATGGGGTGCCTCGGCGGCCGATACTCAGCTCGATGTATACATTGTCGGCGATATTTCAGCCTGATTTCGGCGATCAGCCTTGTCATTCAACCACTCCTGTATACAATCTAAACCCAATCAATAATGCACAGGGAGGCCACGATGCCCGCCTTTCCGCTCAACGCCTGGTATGCGGCGGCCTGGGACGCCGACATCAAGCACGCGCTGTTTCCGCGCACGATCTGCGGCAAGCATGTCGTGATGTATCGAAAGGCAGACGGGAACGTCGCTGCTCTTGAGGACGCCTGCTGGCATCGCCTGGTGCCTCTGTCGAAAGGCCGGATCGAAGGCGACACCGTCGTCTGCGGTTATCACGGGCTGAAGTTCAATCCGCAGGGCCGCTGCACCTACATGCCGTCGCAGGATACGATCAATCCGTCGGCCTGCGTGCGCTCGTATCCGGTGGTCGAGCGGCATCGCTTCGTCTGGCTGTGGATGGGCGATCCGGTGCTGGCCGATCCGGCACTGGTCCCCGACATGCACTGGAATAACGATCCGGCCTGGGCCGGCGACGGCAAGACGATCTACGCCAAATGCGACTGGCGCCTGGTCGTCGACAATCTGATGGACCTCACCCACGAGACCTACGTGCACGGCTCGTCGATCGGCAACGAGGCGGTGGCCGAAGCGCCGTTCGACGTCACCCATGGCGACCGCACCGTCACGGTGACACGCTGGATGAAGGGCATCGAACCGCCGCCGTTCTGGGCCGCGCAACTCGGCAAGCCCGGCCTGGTCGATCGCTGGCAGATCATCCGCTTCGAGGCGCCCGGCACCGTGACGATCGATGTCGGCGTGGCGCCGGCCAGCACCGGCGCGCCGGAAGGCGACCGCTCGCAGGGCGTCAACGGCTTCGTGCTCAACACCATGACGCCGGAAACCGATACCACCTGTCACTACTTCTGGGCTTTCGTGCGCAACTATCGGCTCAGCGACCAGCGCCTCACCACCGAGATCCGCGAAGGCGTCTCTGGCATCTTTCGCGAGGACGAGATCATCCTCGAAGCGCAGCAGCGCGCGATGCTCGAGAACCCGGACCGGGTGTTCTACAATCTCAACATCGACGCCGGCGCGATGTGGTCGCGCAAGCTGATCGACCGCATGGTCGCGCAGGAAAACGCGCCGAAGCTGCAGGCGGCGGAGTAAGCGATGAACGACAAGGCCGCCGAGCGCTCGATGTCGCAGACCGTTCGCGCGCAGCTCGCTCTGCGCGACATGGTGCTGTCCGGCCAGCTCCGTGCCGGCGAACGGATCTCCGAACTGCAGGCGGTCGAGATCACTGGGGTGTCGCGCACCCCGGTGCGGATGGCGCTGGTGCGGCTGGAGGACGAGGGCCTGCTGCAGGCGATCCCGTCCGGCGGCTTCATGGTGAAAGCGTTCTCCGAGCGCGACATCCTCGACTCGATCGAGCTACGCGGCACCATGGAAGGCCTCGCCGCGCGTCTCGCCGCCGAGCGCGGCGCCAGCGTCCGGCAACTCGAGCCGCTGAAGCAATGCCTGTCCGACATCGACGAACTGGTGCGGCAGGATCCGATTTCGGTCGACGCCTTCTCGGCCTATGTGGCGCTGAATGCGCGGTTTCACGCGCTGCTCAACGAACTGTGCGGCTCGGCGCCAGTGATGCGGCAGATCGATCGCGTCGCCGCCCTGCCCTTCGCCTCGCCGAGCGCCTTCGTGATGGCGCAATCAGGACTGCCGGAAGCGCACCAGATCCTGCTGATCGCCCAGGATCACCACCGCGCCGTGATCGACGCGATCGAGAACCGCGAAGGCGCGCGCGCCGAAGCGGTGATGCGCGAACACGCCCGGCTCGCGGTGCGCAATTTGCGGCTGGCGCTGCGCAACCGCACCCATCTCGATCTGCTGCCCGCGCTGACGCTGGTGACTCAAGCCGCAGACAAATAATCAGCTCACCCTCATCGCCAGGAGCCCGTGATGCGCTTCGCCGAACAGTGGACCAGCAGCACCGTCGTTTCGACCCGCGACCTGACGCCGTCGATCCGTGAGATCGTGCTCGAACCCGACGTCGCGGTCACCACCTGCGCGCCCGGGAGCCATATCAACGTTGCGGTGTTGATCGACGGTCAGCCCGACAAGCGCAGCTACTCGCTGGTCGGCCCGCCGGAGCAAGGGCGCCTACGGATTGCGGTGCGGCTCGCCGCTGACAGTCGCGGCGGATCGCAAACGATGTGGGCGCTCAAACCGGGGCAGCGGATCGACATCACCCATCCGACCTCGCTTTTCGAGTTCGACTGGAGCCGCAAGCACTATGCGCTGATCGCCGGCGGCATCGGTGTCACGCCGATGCTCGGGATCGCCACCGCGCTCGCCCGCCGTGGCACTGAGCTGACGATGCACTACGCGGTGAAATCGCGCAGCGACGCCGCCCTCCACGATGAACTGAGCAGCCTGCTTGGCGACCGGCTGCGGCTCCATGCCGGCGACGAAGGCGCGCGGCTCGATCTCGATGCCACGTTCCGCGCGCTTCCCGAGGGCGCCGTGGCAGTGCTGTGCGGCCCGCTGCGAATGCTGGAGGCGGCGCGTCACGCCTGGCATCAGGCCGGCCGCCCAGCGAGCGATCTGTGCTTTGAGACCTTCGGCTCCAGCGGCCGGCTGCCGACCAGCGAATTCCGAGTCCGCATCGCCGCCACCGGCAGCGAGATCGTGGTGCCGCGCGACCGCTCGATGCTGGACGCGTTGAACGCCGCCGGCTTCGAGGTCATCTCCGATTGCGAACGTGGCGAATGCGGCGTTTGCGCCGTCGATGTCACCGCCATCGAGGGCGGGATCGACCACCGCGACGTGTTCTTCAGCGAGCATCAGAAGCACGACAGCGGCAAGATGTGCGCCTGCGTCTCCCGTGCCCGCGGCACGGTGACGATCGACACCTTGTACCGGCCGGATCAGTTGCCAGGGGTGGTCGCCTAAGCCGCCGATGTGCTGGAACGAAGTAACTCGCCCCAGGCTGGCCTGCTCCTTCTCCCCGCGCGCGGGGCGAGGTTAGGAAGCGCTTCGATTGAACGGGACGCTCAGCGCCAGCCTTCGTGCACGTCGATCGGCTGATCGCACACCCATTCCGGCCGCAGCATCACCTGACAGCCCTTGTCGAACGGCAGCAGACCGACGCGGCGCTGGTCCTGCATGATTTCGATCGACCAGGTCCGCGGCACCTCCGGATGCACCTGAACCAGCCGCTGGATCACCCCGGCGGCAAACAGCGTCGCATCGATATCGTCAGCGAGCGCCGCGCCGTCGTGGCCCGGGCCATCGACGCGGTTGATCGGATCGCGGACATGAAATCGATAGAACGGCATAGCGTTAGAATGGCGTCGACGGTGGCTCCGCAAAATGACGCAGATCAAAGGGAGCCCATTGGGAGCGCCATTCTTTTGATCATCAGCCGATTAGCAAGCAAAATCTTGATAAAAATCAAGGGAACCTGCGCCCGGCGGATCAGCGGCCAGGCTTCTCGAACAGTTGGTAGTTCAGATGCGCCTTCACGGTCGGCCATTCCGCGGCAATGATCGAGTACACGACGGTATCACGTAGCGTGCCATTCGGCGCGATCTGGTGATTGCGCAAGATGCCGTCCTGCTTGGCGCCGAGCCGCTCGATGCCGCGCCGGGACTGATGGTTGAAGAAGTGTGTGCGGAACTCGACCGCAATACAGTCCAATTTCTCGAAGGCGTGCTGCAGCAGAAGCAGCTTGCATTGCGTGTTGAGTCCGGTTCGCTGCACGCGGGACGCGTACCAGGTGGAACCGATCTCGACGCGGCGATTGCCGGCATCCACGTTCATGTACGTGGTCATCCCGGCGATCTTGCCGGCCGCATCCTTGACCGTCCATGGCAGCATCGCACCCTGCGCCTGCAGCGCCAGCCGCCGCGCGATCTCGGCTTCCATCTTCTCTGGAGCAGGCACGAACGTGTACCACAGCTTCCACAGCTCGCCGTCTTGCACCGCCTCGACCAACCCGTCGCGATGCGATGGCTCCAGCGGCACCAACGTCGCATGCGGGCCGTTCAGGGTGACGGGTTCAAGCCAGGACATCGGCGCTGCTTCCTCATGTGTCAGGGGCTGGAACCATAATACGTCGTGGCCGGGCTTGTCCCGGCCATCTCCAAGCATGCGCATATGCACCGGCTGAAGGACACGAATGCCGGGCAGGACGTCAGAGAGTTGAAGAATCCGGTCGCCGCTACTTGTTCAGAAAATTCAGCGGCAGGCCCGGCCGCGCCCAATCCATCGCGATCAGCTCGCCCTTGCCGGACAACGTGACGTAGGCGGTCTTCAGATCGGGGCCGCCGAACGCGATGTTGGTGGTGACGCGGTCGCCGGTCGGCACCTGCTCGACCAGCGTGCCGTCCGGCGCGATCACCGAGATGCAGCCGGACACCAGCGTGGCGACGCAGACGTTGCCGTTCGCCTCAACCGCGAGCGAATCGAACATCTGATAGCCGCCCAGCCCGCAGATCGGCTTACCCTTCTCGCCGCGATAGATCACGTCGCGCGGCTTCACCTCGCCGGGCCCCGACAGATCGAACGCCCACAACCGGCCGGTCGGAGTTTCGGCCGCATACATCGTCGCCTCGTCCGGCGACAGGCCGATGCCGTTGAGCGGCAGCGTGCCGAACACCTGCTCGGTGATCTCGGTCATGCCGGGCTTGATGTAGTAGGCGGCGCCGACGTCCATGTCGCGGGCGCGGCGCTTGCCGAGATCGGTGAACCACAGCCCGCCGTGCTTATCGAACACCAGATCGTTCGGCCCCTTCAGCGGGTGCTCGCCGCATTTGTCGAACAGCGTCTCGACCTCACCGCTCTGCAGATCGACCCGCTGAATCGAGCCGCCGATATACTCGTGCGGTGCGGGTGCGCCGGGCATCATCGTGCCGCGCGACGGAAACCAGCCGAAGCCGCCGTTGTTGCAGATGTACATCTTGCCGTCGGGGCCGAGCGCCGCGCCGTTGGGGCCGCCCGGCACCTTGGCGACGACTTCCTTGCGCCCGTCCGGCCACACCCGCGTCAGTTGCTGCGCGCGGATTTCGACCAGCACCACCGATCCGTCCGGCATCACCACCGGGCCTTCGGGAAACGCCAGATCGGTGGCGAGAACGCGGACGTTGGACATGGTTTTCTCCCGAGATGTTTGTTGTGCGCGGGCGACGAGGCCCGGCGCTTATTGTCTCGGGAACGAGTTGTAAGTCATCTGATCGCGGCTTGCCAAGCAAGCGCGATAATTCCATCGAGCGGCAGATGATCAAGGAGACGACGACGCGGAACTACTTCGCGTCGGTCTTCGGCGGCGACGCATCCTTGGACGGCGCTGCATCCTTGGGCTGCGCAGCATCCTTCGCAGGCTCGGCCTTGGCCGGCTTCTGCACGGCCTGCAGTTCGGCGAGTTGCTTCTGCAGCGCCACCACGGCCGCGCTCAGCGCGGCGATCTGCGCGCGGGCGGCGTCGAGCTTCTGCTGCTGATCCAGCCGCGCCTTGTCGAGGCTCTTGTGCAGGAAGTCGACATTGCTCTGCAGGCAGCTGGTGCGCCGCTCCATGGTCTTTTCCACGGTGCAGATCTCGATGCCGGGCACGTCCTGCGCCGTCGCGGCCGGGCTCCACAGCAGCGGCGCCAGCAGCGCCAGCGCGATCATCGGTTTGCCGGCCATCGTCGTCTCCTTCGGTTGCATCGGGCATCAGCGAAGCCGCTGGCGCGCCGGCCGTCAACAGCTGTGCCCCGCGGCCGATTGCCGGACTCAGCGAAGCCGTGCGAGGTTCGCCACCATGCAAGAGGCTCCTGCCGAAGAAGAGTGCTTCGTTTACGTGCTCGGCTGTGCCAGCGCGGGCCGCTACCTCACCTATGTCGGCTGGACGCTCGATCTCGATCGCCGCCTCACCCAGCACAACACCGGGACCGGCGCGCGCTCGACCCGTGGCCGTGCCTGGGTGCTGATCCATTCGGAGCGCTTCACCTGCCGCCGCGACGCGATGAGCCGGGAGTGGCATCTCAAGCGCGACCGCGCCTTCCGCCGCCGCCTCGCCGCCGAAGCGCAGGCCCGCGACGCTGTGCCGAAGAAGACCGCCAAAACTGTCCCAGCGCGTAACACCGCGCGGTGCCGATCTTAATCTTTGGAACGCGGCCGGAACGAAGCGGGCCCGAATCAGAGCGAATCAGTTCTCGCCATCAGCTTCGCACCAGATCTCGCGCGCGGCACCGCATCGTCGGCACAACACCTGCCCCGTTGCTGGAGACGTTCGGCCGCAAGTGCGGCTGAATGCGTTGACACGCGCGCCGACGTCGCGATCAGCGTGACGCGCGGCCGCCTATCTGCCGCGACCACGCACGAGCCCTCACCCTGGCTGCGCTGTCCCCGAACGCGACAGCGAACCTGCACGATCTTAACCTTTGGAACGCGGATGGAACGAAGCGGGCCCGAATCACTGCGAATCACCTTGCGCGCGCGACGGGTCGCTAGATCTCGCCGGCCTCACGCATGCTCGGCACAACACCTGCGCGCGAGCGTTCGCTCGAACGCGCAGCTCATCAGGAAAATCGTTAACGGTCGCGGCGAGCGATGGTCAGGAGCGACGACGCTGCCAACTGTCGAAGCGGATGGAAGTGACAGCCGGCATCGCTTTGCGCGCTGTCCCCGGATGCGACACTCGCCGTGCGCCGTCTTAAGGTTTGGAACGCGGGTGGAACAAAGCACCGACGAATCAGAGCGAATCGGGTGTTGGTGCTGAGCCGGCGCTAGATCTCGCGACCAGTGCCAGTTGACAGCGCAACATCTGCGCGCCGCTGTTCACGCGGATGCCGAACAGGGCGTGCTCATCGTTAACGTGCGCCGGCCAACCGGCCGCGCGAATGCGCGCCGGTGCGCACGAGCGCACCAACAACGGCATTGCTGCGGGATGATGAGAAAAGTCCCGGCCGGGCGCGGAGCACCAGCCGGGGACGCGAAGCTCAGCTGCGCGGGCGGATATACGGCTCCACCGGGCCGTGAACCTTGATCGCGAGCTGATTGCCGAACCGATCCTTCGCGGTGCCGGCCGCGACGCGGATCCAGCCCTCGCTGACGCAGTATTCGATCACGTTGGTCTTGTCCTGCCCCTTGAAGCGGACGCCGACGTCGAGCTCGAGCAAGTCGGCGTTGTAGTAAGGGCTGGAGGGCTCGATCGACAGACGATCGGGCAGTTCAATGTTCTGAGTGTCGGTCATAGCAAGGTCTCGATCTCTTTCGAAAGCGCCTCCGGCGTGGTGGTCGGCGCATGCCGCGATACCACGCGCCCGGACCGATCGACCAGGAACTTGGTGAAATTCCATTTGATCGCCGAGCCGAGCAAGCCGCCCTTTTCGTCCTTCAGAAACTTGTACAGCGGATGCGCGCCGGCGCCATTGACGTCGATCTTGGCGAACATCGGGAAGGTCACGCCGTAATTGGTCGAACAGAACTGCGCGATCTGCGCTTCGTCGCCGGGCTCCTGCGCACCGAACTGGTTGCACGGAAAGCCGAGCACCGAAAAGCCGCGCGGGCCATATTTCTCCTGCAGCGCTTCGAGGCCCTTGTATTGCGGGGTGAAGCCGCAGGCGCTCGCGGTGTTGACGATCAGCAGCACCTTTCCTTCGAACTCTTTCAGCGCGACATCTTTGCCCGCCAGCGATTTGGCGGTGAAATCATAGATCGACGCCATCGTCCCCTCGCCTCCGTCTCAAGCCACCGGATCGATCGGTGACGGCGGCACGCCGCCGGCCTCGATCGCTTCGCCCGCGAGCAGGCACAGATCCTCGCGATAGCGCCCCGACACCACCTGCACACCGACGGGCACACGGCCGACCATCCCGGTCGACACCGTCAGCGCGGGCAGGCCCATGAACGGCAGGCCGACCTGCGGCATCTGCGCCGCCCACACCCGTTTGAACGACTCGTCGTCCTTCAAATCGAGCCGCTGCGGGAACGGCAGTTCGCCGCACACCGGCATCAGCAGCACCGCATAGGTGTCGAAGAAGGTCTGCCAGTCGCGCGTCAGCGTGGCGCGGCGGGTGAGCAGCTTCGAGTAGCTGGCGAGATCGCCGATCGCCTTGTCGCGATTGCCGTGCAGGCACGCCAGCGCGCCTTCGTCGCCCTCGCGCTCGGCCGCGTCCAGCATCGCCTGATAACCGTCGCCGAGCCAGAACTGCGCCTGCAGCTCGGCGGCCTCGCGCAGCGGCGGCGTGCTGGCGATCTCCTCGACGACCCAGCCGGCGGCTTCGAGACGCCGTGCGGCGTCCTTCAGCGCATCGCGAACCTCCGGCACCACCGCAAGATCGTCCGGCGCGATGCACAGCGCGGCGCGCTTGTCGCGCGGCGGGCAGTCGAGCGGCGCCGGCACCCACCACGGATCGCGTGCGTCCGGTTGCGCCAGCGCCTGCAGCCCGAGCCGCACGTCGGCGATGGTCCGCGCCAGCGGCCCCGACACAGCGCTGATCTGCGGGCAGATCGGCCGCTCCGGTGACGAGGCGTTGTAGGCGGCGACGCGGCCGATGGTCGGCCGCAGCCCGTGCACGCCGCAGGCATAAGCGGGGTAGCGCACCGAGCCGGCGATGTCGGTGCCGTGCGCAATCGCGCCGATCCCGGCTGCGACAGCGGCAGCGGCGCCGCCGGACGAGCCGCCCGGCGTGATCGAGGGATCGCGCGGGTTCAGCGTTTCGCCGTGCAGTTTGTTCGAGGTGAACCAGCGATAGGAGAAGGCTGGCGTGTTGGTGCGACCGATGATCACCGCGCCTGCTTTGCGGAGATTGTCGACCACCGGATTGTTGGTCTTGGCGATCCAGTCGCGCTGCAGCGTCACACCGTTGGTGGTGGCAAAACCCTGCTGATCGACATTGACCTTGACGGTCACCGGCACGCCGGCGAGCACACCGGGCATCTCGCCTTTGGCGAGCGCGGCGTCGACCGCATCAGCCTGGGCCAGCGCGTCGTCGGCCTTGTGATCGACCACCGCATTGATCGCAGGATTGACGGCATCGAGCCGGTGCAGCGCAGCCTCGGCCACTTCGCGCGCCGAGACGCGGCGGCTGCGGACGAGATCGGCCAGTTCAGTCGCGGGAAGGCGCCAGATGTCCTGCATGATCACTCCGTTGCGAGACAGATGTGATAGCGTGGCAGGATCAGGCGCGCCACCGCCAATTCAGCAGCCGCTCAATGCCTGTTCCGCGGCGACTCCGGCAGATCGAGCATCGCCTCGCTGAAAGGAAATTCGAGCAGCACATCCCCCTCCTCGTCGGTCACTTCGAGGCTGGCGCGGATCAGGTCGAGCTGCGCACTCTCGGTCTTGACGATTTCGCGGATGGTGGCGCGCGCCACTTCCCAGGCGTGGTCGGCGTCGCGCAGCTCCTCGCCCTTCGGATCCGGAATCAGTTCCTCGCCGATCCGGGTGTTGAAGAAATATCGCGGCATTCCGGCTCCTGATTGAACACCTCTGACAGGTGGCCATCACGGCGCTGATCCGCAACCCTCGTGGCGCAGCCCTGCCCTTCGCGCGCAGCGCCGTGCGGTGCTCGCAAACCGCGCGGTTTCGCGCTAACAGGTTTGGATGCCGCTCGATCCGGAAGCCGAAGCTCCGTCCAGCCAGCGCCCGGGCGCTGACGCACCGCTGTCCTCGCAGATGCTCGCAGTTGGTGACGGCCACGAACTCTATGTCGAAAGCAACGGCCGCGCCGACGGCATCCCCGCAGTGTATCTGCACGGCGGCCCGGGCAGCGGCTCTCAGGTCGATCATCGCCGGCTGTTCGATCCGCACCGATTTCACGCCGTGCTGTTCGACCAGCGCGGCGCCGGACGCAGCCGCCCGAAGGGTGGGCGCGAGGCCAACACGCTGCCGCATCTGATCGCCGACCTGGAGGCGATCCGCCGTCACTACGGCTTCGAACGCTGGCTGGTGGTCGGCGGTTCATGGGGTGCGACGCTGGCGCTGGCCTATGCCGAGACGCATCCAGAGCGCGTCACCGGCCTGGTGCTGCGCGCGACGTTTCTGGGCACCCGCTCTGAGCTCGAAACCGCGTTCTTGTCAACGTTGCCGCGGTTCTATCCGGCGCTGTACGACGACTTCATGAGCGTGCTTCCCGAAGCCGAGCGCGCCAATCCGCTCGACGCCTATTGGCGCCGCATCCTCGATCCCGATCCCACCGTGCACGCTCCGGCCGCCCGCGCCTGGGGGGAGACCGAGGGCACTCTCTCGACCGTCGCGCCGCGGCGGACGCGGCTCGATCGCGCCGCGCTATCCGGCACCGGTCCGCTGCCGTCCACGCCATTCATGGAGGCGCACTACTTCGCCCACGACTGCTTCCTGCAGCCGGACCAGTTGCTGCGCGATGCACCGAAGCTCGCCGGCATTCCGGGTGTGATCGTGCAGGGCCGCTACGATCTATTGTGCCCACCGTCCACCGCGCAGCGCCTCGCGGCGCGATGGCCGGAGGCCGAGCTGCGCACCATCGATGCCGCCGGCCACCTGCTCTACGACCCTGGAATCCGCGACGCGGTGATCGCCGGAATCACCGACGTCGCTGCGAAGATTGCCGGCTGAGGCCGCGCGTCAGCTGCGAAACGCCGGCACACCCGCGGGCGATCCGGTGGCGCCGCCATCGACGAAAATTTCGGCGCTCTGGATGTGGGCGGCATCGTCGGAGGCGAGAAACAGCACGGTCTTGGCGATGTGCTCCGGCTCGGCAATCCGGCCGAGCGGCGTTGCCGCCGCGATCCGCTTTTCAAGCACCGCCATCGCCTGATCGGTCGGCGCGGTGTCCTTCCAGATCGGTGTCCGCGCCCCGCCCGGCGCCACCACGTTGACGCGGATGTTGCGCGGCGACAGTTCGGAAGCCATCACCCGCGCCATTCCGCGCAGCCCGGCCTTGCTCGCCGCGTAGGCCGCAAAGCCCGGATTGCCGAGCACCGAGATCACCGAACCGTTGAGAATAATCGAGGCGCCGTCGTTCAGATACGGTAGCGCAGCCTGCACGGTGAAGAACACCGCCGTCAGATTGGTGCGAATCACCTGCTCGAACGCCGCCAGCGAAGTGCCGCCGAGCGGCGTCGCGCCGGGGATGCCCGCATTCGCGAACACGATGTCGAGCTTGCCGAACCGCTCCGCCGCACGGGCGACCGCGTTCTCGATCGCGGCGATGTCGGTGACATCGGCCTCGACCGCGAGCGCCTGCGCGCCGAGCTCGCGCGCGGCCGCATCCAGTCTCGCCCGATCACGGCCGGTGATCGTCACGCGTGCGCCTTCGGTCACGAACAGCTTGGCGGTCGCAAGACCGATGCCGCTGTTGCCGCCGGTGATCAATGCCGTCTTGCCGCTCAGTCTCATGCCCGCCTCATCTGGTTGCATTTTTAAACTGATTGGCACGTAATCCCAATTAGTTTTATAATGCAACCACACAACAGCGTGATCGGGACGGCCTCATCATGGTGAAGCGAACCAGCTTCGAGAACGACGCCTGCCCAGTGGCGCGCGCGCTGGACGCGATCGGCGACTGGTGGTCGCTGCTGATCATTCGCGAGGCACTGTTCGGCGTGCGGCGATTCAACGAATTCCAGGCGCAACTCGGCCTCGCCAAGAACATCCTGTCGGTGCGGCTGCGCGCGCTGGTCGAGCACGGCATCCTGGAGCTGGCGCCGGCATCGGACGGCAGCGCGTATCACGAATATGTGCTCACCCCGAAAGGCCGCGGCGTGTTTCCGGTGCTGGTCGCGCTACGGCAATGGAGCGAAGAATTCGACGCCCATCCCGACGAAATCGCCACCGTCCTCGTCGACGTCGAGCACGGCCGACCGGTGAAGAAGCTCGAGCTTCACGCCGAGGACGGCCGTCTGCTCGCGCCCCACCAGACCACGTTGAAGCCGCGCGACGCCGTCAAACCGGGCAAGCGGCGCAAGCTCGCCCAATAGCAACTCAAGGGACTTTGCGATGCCTATCGCTGGACAAGGAATGCTGCTGACCTCGATGGACATCGCACCGGAGCACGAAGCCGACTTCAATCGCTGGTACGACCGCGAGCACATCGCCGAGCGCGTGGCGATCGAAGGCTTCGTCGAGGCGCGCCGCTACGTCGCGCTGGGCGCAGCGCCAAAATATCTCGGGCTGTATTCGACCGAACGCTTCGAGGTGCTGAGCAGCGACGCCTATCGAACGGCGCTCGCCAATCAGACCGAATGGTCGAAACGCAATATCGCCAAATTCAAGAACATGATCCGTGGGGTCGCGCGGATCACGCTGAGCCGTGGCCAAGGCCGCGGCGCCGTGCTTGGCCTGGTCCGCATCCGTCCCGCCGCGGGCAATGAGGACGCCTTGCGTACCGGGCTGTCGGCGAAGCTCGATCCCCTGCCGCTCGACGGCATCATTTCGATGCACCTGCTCGAAAACGATCCCGCACTGTCGAAGCCGCTGACCGACCGGCCCGGCGTTACCAGCCCCGGCGCATCGGACTGGTTCGTGCTGATCGACGGCACCAGCGCTGCGGCGGTCCAGACGGCGATGGCCGGACGGTTCGAAAGCGCAATCGCGGCCGCCGGCGCGGAGCTGATTGCGGCCGGGACCTATGCGCTGCTGTGGGATTTGGCGAAGGCCGATCTCGACCGCTGACGACACATTTCGCCTGAATTTTACTGTAATCGCGGCATCACATGCGTGCGATAGGATGGCGGCAGGGAACCGTTTGCCGGTTCAAGCGTCATCTTCGCATTGAGCGGTAATCTGCCGGCGTGCAAGGCGCCGGTCAGGATGTGTTGACAAGCCTCGATCCCCGGACGGAAATGCGAGCGAGGCCGTCATCGCATCGAACCAGCAGACAAGGCACCATGAATCCCGTCAAAGCGCTCGAAAAACACGGCCAGGCGATCTGGCTGGATTTCCTGGCCCGCGGCTTTATCGCCAAGGGCGACCTGAAGAAACTGATCGAGACCGACGGGGTGAAGGGGGTGACGTCCAATCCCTCGATCTTCGAAAAGGCGATCGGCGCCAGCGACGAATACGACGGCGCGATCGGCGAGGCGCTGAAGAAGGGCGACCGCTCGGTCGGCGATCTCTACGAGACGCTCGCAGTCGAAGACATTCAGAACGCCGCCGATGTGCTGCGTCCGGTTTACGACAAGCTCGAGCATCGCGACGGCTTCGTCAGCCTCGAAGTCTCGCCGTATCTGGCGCTCGACACCAAAGGCACGCTGGCGGAAGCTGAGCGGCTGTGGCGCGCGGTGAATCGCGAAAACCTGATGATCAAGGTACCGGCGACCCGCGAGGGCCTGCCGGCGATCAAACAGCTGGTCTCCAAGGGTATCAGCGTCAACGTCACGCTGCTGTTCTCGCAGAAGGTCTATGTCCAGGTCGCCGAGGCCTACATCGCCGGTCTGGAAGCGCTAATCGCCTCTGGCGGCGATCCGGCACATGTCGCCAGCGTCGCCAGCTTCTTCATCAGCCGGATCGACAGCGCGGTGGATGCCGCGCTCGACGACAAGATCGCCAAGGCCAACGATCCGTCCGAAAAAGAGCGGCTGGAAGAGCTGAAGGGCAAGGTCGCGATCGCCAACGCGAAGCTGGCGTATCAGGACTACAAGCGGCTGTTCAGCGGCGACCGTTGGGCCAAGCTGGAAGCCTGCGGGGCCAAGCCCCAGCGGCTGTTGTGGGCCTCCACCGGCACCAAGAACAAAGCCTATAGCGACGTGATGTATATCGAGGAGCTGATCGGTCAGAACACCGTCAACACGGTGCCGCCGGCGACACTCGATGCCTTCCGCGATCACGGCGAGCCGCGTAACAGCCTGGAGAAGGACCTCGACGAGGCGCGCGCGGTGATCAAGGGCCTTGCCAGCACCGGCGTCTCCCTTGATGCCATCACCGACAAGCTGGTCACCGAAGGCGTCCAGCTGTTCGCCGACGCCTTCGACAAGCTGCTCGGCGCGGTGGCGTTCAAGCGCGAAACCGTGCTGGCCGGCCGGGTTGGAAAGCAGACGCTATCGCTTCCGGGCGAACTCGCCAACAGCGTGAAGCAGCACACCGAGGCGTGGCGCAGCGCCGGCAAGATCCGCAAGATCTGGTCGCGCGACGAGTCGGTCTGGACCGATCACGACGAAGGCAAATGGCTCGGCTGGCTGCACGCGCCGTCGGTCGCCAAGACCAAGCTCACCGAGTATCAGGATTTCGCCAAATGGGTGAAGAGCCAGGGCTTCACCGATGCGGTGGTGCTCGGCATGGGCGGCTCCAGCCTCGGGCCCGAAGTGATCGCCGAGACCTTCCCGCAGCAGGACGGCTTCCCCAAGCTGCACGTGCTCGACTCGACCGATCCGGCCCAGGTGCGCGCGCTCGAAGCCAGCATCAAGCTTGCCTCGACGCTGTTCATCGTCTCGTCGAAGTCCGGCGGCACCACCGAGCCGAACGTGATGAAGGCCTACTTCTTCGCGCGCGTCACCGAAGCAATCGGCGCCGACCAGGCCGGCCGTCACTTCGTTGCGGTCACCGACCCCGGCTCGTCGATGGAGAAGGTCGCGACCGAGCAGAAGTTCGCCAAGATCTTCCACGGCGATCCGACCATCGGCGGGCGTTATTCGGTGCTGTCGCCGTTCGGCCTGGTGCCGGCGGCCGCGGCCGGGATCGATCTCGCCAAGCTGCTGGACTCGGCGCTGGCAATGGTCCGCTCCTGCGGCACCGACGTGCCGCCGCAGCAGAATCCCGCGGTGCAGCTTGGTCTGGTGATGGGCTGCGCCGGTCTCGAAGGCCGCGACAAGGTGACGATCACCTCGTCGAAGGCGATTGCCGATTTCGGCGCTTGGGCCGAGCAGCTGATCGCGGAATCGACCGGCAAGGAAGGCAAGGGTCTGATCCCGATCGACGGCGAGCCGTTGGCTGACCCGTCGGCCTACGGCAACGACCGGCTGTTCGTCGACCTGCGCACCGAAGCCGAAACCGATGCGGCCCACGAGGCGAAGCTCGCGGCGTTGGAAGCGGCCGGGCACCCGGTGGTGCGGATCGTGCTGAAATCCACCGAGGCGATCGGTCAGGAGTTCTTCCGCTTTGAACTTGCGACCGCCGTCGCAGGCGCGGTGCTCGGCATCAACCCGTTCGACCAACCCGACGTCGAGAGCGCCAAGATCAAGACCCGCGAACTCACCGCGGCGTTCGAAAAATCCGGCGCACTGCCGGCGGAGACGCCTGCGCTGTCGACCGCCGAGGCCGATCTCTACACCGACGCCGGAAACGCCGCCGCGCTGCGCAAGGCCGGTGCCGACGGCACGGTGGCCTCGTGGCTGAAGGCGCATCTGTCGCGCGTCAGCGCCGGCGATTACGTCGCCCTGCTCGCTTACATCGAGCGCAACGCGGCGCATATCGAGGCGCTGCAGGATATTCGGCTGAAGGTTCGCGACCATCGCAAGGTCGCGACCTGCGCCGAATTCGGCCCGCGCTTCCTGCACTCGACCGGGCAGGCCTACAAGGGCGGACCGGACAGCGGCGTCTTCCTGCAGATCACCGCCGACGATGCGGCCGACCTGCCGGTGCCCGGCCAGAGCGCCAGCTTCGGCGTGATCAAGGCGGCGCAGGCGCGTGGCGATTTCGACGTCCTCACCGAACGCGGCCGCCGCGCCCTGCGGGTTCACCTCAAGGGCGATCTCGGCGCCGGGCTGAAGTCGCTCGGCACCGCGATCAAGCAAGCGCTGGAGTAGCAGCCGCGGGGAATTCCTTTCGGCCGAACAGGATCGTCATTGCGAAGAGCGAAGCAACGAAGCAACGAAGCAATCCAGAGTCTGTTGACTGAGCCCTGGATTGCTTTGCCTTCGGCTCGCACTGACGGAGTAACCGCCTAAAAACGTAGCCTCGCACATCAAGCGAGGCACGGCTCAACAGTGGAGACTTGCGCATGCAGATCGGCATGATCGGCCTCGGCCGGATGGGTGGCAATATCGTCCGGCGCCTGATGAAGGATGGCCATCATGCCGTGGTGTACGACAGGGACCCGCAAGCGATCGAAACGCTGACGCGCGAAGGCGCAACCGGCGCCGGCGGGCTCGAAGACCTGGTGCGCAAGCTCGACGCCCCCCGCGCGGTGTGGGTGATGCTGCCCGCCGGACAGATCACCGAGACCACCATCGAACAGCTTGCCAAGCTGCTCGCCGCCGGAGACGTCATCATCGATGGCGGCAACACCTTCTGGCAGGACGATATCCGCCGCGCCAAGACGCTGAAGGAAACCAGCATCGATTACGTCGATGTCGGCACCTCCGGCGGCATCTGGGGCTTCGAGCGCGGCTACTGCATGATGATCGGCGGCGACAAAGCCGTCGTCGACCGGCTCGATCCGATCTTCGCTACACTGGCGCCGGGCATCGGCGACATCCCGCGCACGCCGGGCCGCGACGATCGCGATCCCCGCGTCGAGCAGGGCTATCTCCACGCCGGCCCGGTCGGCGCCGGCCATTTCGTCAAAATGGTTCACAACGGCATCGAATACGGCCTGATGCAGGCCTATGCCGAAGGCTTCGACATTCTCAAGAACGCCAGTAGCGACTCCCTGCCCGAAGCGCACCGCTTCGATCTCGACATCGCCGACATCGCCGAGGTCTGGCGCCGCGGCAGCGTGATCCCGTCCTGGCTGCTCGACCTGACGGCAACGGCGCTGGCGAAAAACGATCAGCTCGACAACTACTCGGGCTTCGTCGAGGACTCCGGCGAAGGCCGCTGGACCATCAACGCCGCGATCGAAGAAGCGGTGCCGGCCGAAGTACTCACCGCCGCGCTGTTCGCGCGTTTCCGCTCGCGGCGGGAGCATACGTTTGCGGAGAAGATTCTCTCGGCGATGCGGGCGGGCTTCGGCGGCCACAAGGAGCCGCAGCAGCATCCTGAGCCGGAGCAGCAAGCCGCTCCGCAGCAGAAACTGAAACCGAAAGCGGAGCGCGCGTGACCACGCAAGCCAACAGCAATCAGGTCCCCGAAGGCTGCGCGTTCGTCATCTTCGGCGCCACCGGCGACCTCACCCATCGGCTGGTGATTCCGGCGCTCTACAACCTCGCCGAAGCCAACCTGCTGCCTGAAAAATTCTGCGTCGTCGGCGTCACCCGCAAGGAGATGTCCAGCGACGATCTGCGCGACAGCCTGATGCAGGGCTTGCGCAAATACGCGACCCGCCCGGTCGATGACAAGGTCGCCGATCAGCTTCTGTACTGCGTCACCGCAGTCAGCGCCGATCCCAGCGAGCCGGCCTCGTTCGAGCGGTTGCGCGAGCGGCTGGAGAAGCTCGAGGCCAATCGTAACACCGGCGGCAACCGGCTGTTCTATCTCGCCACGCCGCCTGATGCGTTCGCGCCGATCGCCACCGAGCTCGGCCGCGCCGGGCTGCTTAAGGAGACCAGCGGCGCCTGGCGACGGTTGGTGGTGGAGAAGCCGTTCGGCACCGACCTCGCCTCGGCCAAGGCGCTAAACGATCATCTGCTCAGCATCATCTCCGAGCACGAGCTGTACCGGATCGATCACTACCTCGGCAAAGAGACGGTGCAGAACATCCTGGTGCTGCGGTTCTCCAACGGCATGTTCGAGCCGATCTGGAACCGAGAGCACATCGACCACATCCAGATCACCGTCGAGGAAAAGCTCGGCGTCGGCCATCGCGGCAGCTTCTACGACAAGACCGGCGCGCTACGCGACATGGTGCCGAACCATCTGTTTCAACTGCTGTCGCTGGTGGCGATGGAGCCGCCGGCGCATTTCAACGCCCATGCGGTGCGTTCGGCCAAGGCCGACGTGCTCGCGGCGATCCAGATCCAGAGCGAGGATGAAGCGCTGCGCAATTCGGTGCGCGGCCAATACACTTCGGGCAAGATCGGCGACACCGACATCCCGGACTATCGCAGCGCCAAGGACGTCGCGGCCGACAGCACCACCGAGACCTTCGCGGCGCTGACGCTGTCGATCGACAATTGGCGCTGGGCCGGCGTGCCGTTCTATCTGCGCACCGGCAAGGCGCTGTCGGGCAAGCGCACCGAGGTGGCGATCAAATTCAAGGAGGCGCCGTTCTCGATGTTTCGCTGCACCCCGGTGCAGGAACTGTCGCAGAACTTTCTGGTCATCGGGATCGAACCGGTCGAAGGCATCTCGCTGCAATTCAACACCAAGGTGCCGGGACCGATGATCGCCATCGACGGCGTCGAGATGACCTTCCGCTACAAGGACTACTTCAAGGTGGCGCCGAGCAACGGCTACGAGACGCTGCTGCACGACTGCATGATCGGCGACAACATCCTGTTCCAACGCGCCGACGGTGTCGAAGCCGGCTGGCGCGCGGTACAGCCGTTCCTCGACGCCTGGAAGAAGGCCGGCGCGCACGGCCTTCAGATCTATCGCGCCGGCAGCGATGGCCCGGAAGATGCCGACGAACTGCTGGGGCGTGACGGTCGCAATTGGCGGAAGCCGGCCTGACCATGCGCAGCGACGATCATCACCTGGTGGTCGCGGCCGACGCCGACGCGCAGGCGCGACTGGCCGCGCAGCGCCTGATCGCGCGGATCGAACTGCATCACGAGCGTCCGGCGATCTGCCTCACCGGCGGCTCCGGGCCGCAGCGACTCTTCGCGCTGCTCGCCGACGAATTCGAAAGCCGGATTCCATGGCAGCGCGTGCACTGGTTCATCAGCGACGAACGCTTCGTGCCGGAGAGCGATCCGCTCAGCAACATCGGCGCGGCCAAGCACGCGTTTCTGGACGGCCGCGCGCCGCCGCAGAATATTCACGCCATTCCGACCGACGCGGCGACACCTGAGGATGCGGCACGCCGCTACGAAGCCGAACTGCAAGCGTTCTATGGCGGCTACGTGCTGACGCCGGATCGGCCGCTGTTCGATCTGGTGCTCGGCGGGGTCGGTCCGGACGGTCACACCGCGTCACTTTTTCCGGGACGGCCGCAGTTGGCGATCCAGGACCGCTGGGTCGCGGGTGTCGACACTGCACCCGTCGAGCCGCTTGTGCCGCGCGTCACCCTTACCTTGCCGGTGCTCGCCTCCTGCGCCGAGATGCTGTTCCTCGTGCATGGCGCTTCCAAGCGCGACATCCTTGCCCGCGTGTTCGCCGGCGAGGATTTGCCGTCCGCGCGCGCCCGGTCGCACGGCGAGACGGTGTGGCTGGTGACGCAGGATGCACTGCCGGAGAATGCCGGTGTCGCCTGAGCCGATGACTTCGGAGCCGCGTCCGCGCGCCGTGATCGTGATGGGCGTCTCCGGCTCGGGCAAGAGCACGGTCGGCGAAGCGCTCGCCCAGCGCCTCGGCTGGCGCTACGAGGACGCGGACGCCTATCACCCGAAAGCCAACGTCGCGAAGATGAGCGCCGGCCAGCCGCTGACCGACGACGATCGCTGGCCTTGGCTAGAAGCGATCGCTGCCGAGATCGACCGCATCATCGCCGGCGGCGGCCACATCGTATTCGGCTGCTCGGCACTGAAGCGCGCCTATCGCGACGTGCTGGTGCACGGCCGGGACGACATCCGGATCGTGTTTCTCGACGGCAGCCGCGAGCTGATCGGCGGCCGAATGGCGGCGCGCAAGAACCACTTCATGCCGGCCGGCCTGCTCGACAGCCAGTTCGCCACGCTTGAGCGCCCCGGCCCGGACGAACGCCCGATCATCGCCTCAATCGACGCGCCCGTAGCAACGATCGTCGATGACATCGTCGGTCAGCTTCCGACGTCGACCGGCGATTAATTCGATGCTCAGCACCGTCATTGCGGGCGAAGCGAAGCAATCCAAGAGCTCCGTGCACGATTCTGGATTGCTTCGTCGCTCCGCTCCTCGCAATGAAGATGACTCCACTTCGAGGTTCGCTCCATGACCCGCATCCAGCTCGTAATCTCCGACGTCGATGGCACCCTGGTCACCACCGACAAGCGGCTCACCGATCGTGCCCGTGATGCGGTGTCGAGATTGGAAGCCAGCGGCGTCGGCTTCACCCTCACCTCCAGCCGGCCACCGGTCGGGATGCGGATGTACAGCGATCCGCTCGGCATCACGCTGCCACTCGGCCCGTTCAATGGCAGCTCGATCGTCACCCCGACGCTCGACGTGCTCGAACAGCATCTGATCCCGGACAGCGCGGCGACGATCAGCATCGAGCTGTTCGAGCGCAGCGGCATCGACATCTGGCTGTTCACCAATGACAATTGGTACATCCGCCGCGATGACGGCAAATATGTCGCCCACGAGGAGCGCACCATCCGCTTTTCGCCGACGATGGCCGAGGACTTGACGCCGTTAGCCGGCAAGGCTTGCAAGATCGTCGGCGTCAGCGCCGACTTCGCGCTGCTGAAGCGCTGCGAGCCGGAGCTACAGGCCGCGCTCGGTGACCGTGCGCTGGCGGTGCGATCGCAGGACTACTATCTCGACGTCACTCCGCCCGGCCGCAGCAAGGGTACGTTCGTCGCCGCGATGGCGGAGCGGCTCGGCATCGCGGCGGACGCGATCGCCACCATCGGCGACATGCAGAACGACCTGCCGATGTTCGGCGTCAGCGGCCTGCCGATCGCAATGGGGAACGCCGCCGACGACATCAAGCAGCAGGCCGCTCACGTCACCGGCCGCAACGACGACGACGGCTTCGCCGCCGCGATCGACTTCATCCTCGAGCACAACGCGCGTGTCGGCGGTTAGCTCTGCTTCGACCGTTGCATCGCCGGCTTGTGCGTCGCGGCCTTCGCGGCCGAGAGGTTGTTGGCGGTGTTGATCAGCGCGATGTGGGTCAGCGCCTGCGGGAAATTGCCGGTCTGCCGCCGTTGTGCGGTGTCGTATTCCTCGGCCAGCAGGCCGAGATCGTTGGCGATGCCGGCGACACGATCGAACAGCTCCTTGGCGCGGTCGATCTCTCCGGCCAGCACATAGGCATCGGCGAGCCATAGGCTGCAGGCCAGAAACGCGCCCTCCTCCGTTTCGGTCGGATCCTGATTCTCGCGCGGATCGTGGCGCAGCACGTAGCCGTCGCTCATCAGGCTGCGCTCGATTGCCTCCAGCGTGCCGAGCACCCGCGGATCCCGCGGCGGCAGGAAGCCGACCGCCGGGATCAGCAGCACCGAAGCGTCCAGCACCTTGGCGCCATAGTGCTCGACGAAGGCGTTCTGCTCGACATCGAAGCCGTTGGCGCAGACGTCCGCATGAATCTTCTCGCGCAAGGCGCGCCACTCGGCGACCGGCGCCTTCAGACCGAACTTCTCCGCGCTCTTGATGCCACGATCGAACGCCACCCAGGTCATGACCTTGGAGAAGACGTAGTGCTGGCGCGCACCGCGCCGCTCCCAGATGCCGCTGTCGGGCTGATCCCAGATCGTGGCGAGATGCTGCAGCACCTTGCACTCCAGCGCCCAGGACTCGCCATCGAGCGCGAGATCCGCGTTGCGCCATTGATGGAAGGCATCGATCAGTTCGCCATAGACGTCAAGCTGCAGCTGCGCATGTGCGGCGTTGCCGATCCGCACCGGCTGCGCGCCCTGATAGCCGGCAAGCCAATCGGCCTGCCATTCGAGCAGCCGGCGTTCGCCGTAGATGCCGTACATGATCTGCATGCTGGCCGGATTGCCGGCGACCGCGCGCAGCAGCCAATCGTGCCAGGCCGCTGCCTCTTCGGTGTAGCCGTTGTTCATCAGCGCGAACAGCGTGAAGGTGGCGTCGCGCAGCCAGCAGAACCGGTAGTCCCAATTGCGCGAGCCGCCGAGCTTCTCCGGCAGCGAGGTGGTCGGCGCCGCGACGATGCCGCCCGATGGCGCGAAGGTCAGCGCCTTCAGCGTGATCAACGACCGCATCACCAGCTCGCGATACTCGCCCTGATAGGTGCAGCGGCCGGACCATTCGGCCCAGAAATCCTCGGTGTCCTTCAGCGCTGCGATCGGATCGATCGCCTCCGGCACCGGCAGATGCGACGGCCCGTAGGTCATCACGAACGGGATCTGATCCCCCTCGCCGACTTCGAACTCCGCGACCGTGGTCATGTCCTTGCCGTGGGTCGCCACCGGCGTCCTGAGGGCCAGCATGTCGGGCCCGCCGACCGCCAGCACCGCGCCGTCGTCGGTCCGCCGCACCCACGGGATTGCCACGCCGTAGCCGAACCGGATCACCAGTTGCATCGCCACCTTGACCCGACCGCGATCCCCTCGCACCAGACGGACGACATCGGAGGCCGAGCCGCGTGGCGGCATGAAGTCGATCAGCGTGATGCTGCCGGTCGCGGTTTCGAACGTGGTTTCGAGGATCAGGCTGTCGCCGCGATAGCGCCGACTGCAACGCACGACCTCGTCGGCCGGCGCGATCTGCCAGCGGCCGTTGTCTTCATTGCCGAGCAACGCCGCGAAACAGGCCTCGGAATCGAACGACGGCCAGCACAGCCAGTCGATCGAGCCATCGCGGCCGACCAGGGCTGCGGTCTCGCAGTCGCCGATCAGCGCATAGTCTTCGATCGGGCTCGGCAAATCGTCACCCCGCGATGCGGCGGTCGGCGGTCGCGGCAAGCAGCGCTTGGCGATTGATCACCGCGGCGATGTCTTCGATCGCCTTCGGCAGCCGCCGCCGCCAGTTCGGATGTTCCGACACCGTGCCGGGCACGTTGGGCTGATCGAGCACGCCCAGCAGATCTTCCAGCGCGATCGCCAGCAGCCGCGACGGCGTGCGCGCCAGGAACGTCAGCACCGCGTAGATGTCGTCCTGCTCGATGCCCTGATGGCGCAGCGCATCGCCGAGCATCACCAAAGCGTGGCGGCGGGAATCGTCGCTCTCGCCGGGATCGACGCCGATCGATCGCTTCAGATGCAGATCGGTCGACGCGCGCCAGCCCGAATAGGTCGCGAGGTCATGGGTGTTGAAGGTGACCAGCGCGTTCGGCAGATAGTGATCGAGGCCGAAGAACCAGCCCTGGTGGAAGTCGCGCTCGAACATCATCACGCGATACGACCAGACGCCCCAGGCCGCGAGCTGTTCGCGGAAGCCGTCGGGCACCGTGCCGAGATCCTCGCCGATCACCACGCAGCGCTGATCGACACTCTCCTGCGCGGTGACCGCGAGCAGCGCCTCGAACGGCATTCGCACATAGACGCCCTGGTTGGCGGCAAAACCGTGCGGGACCAGATACAGCCGGTTGAGCCCGAGCACGTGATCGAGCCGGATCGCACCGGCATAGCGCATCGATGCGCGCAGCATCTCGCGGAACGGCGCGAACCCGGTCAGCTCCAGCCCCGGCGCGTTGAACCCGGCAAGTCCCCAATTCTGGCCAGCGGTGTTGAGCGAATCCGGCGGCGCGCCGACCGACAGCACCCGCGAGATCGCCGTCTGTTCGTTCCAGGCGTCGAAGCCCTCGCTCTGCACGCCCACCGCGACGTCGAGATACAGCCCGACGCGCATCCCGCGTTCGGCGGCGAGAGCCTGGCACGCGCGCAATTGTTCATCGGCGCACCATTGCGCAAATTCGATGAACTCGACCGCGCGGCCGTCCGGCCCTTCGCGCAGGCGGGCACAGCGCACGTCGTCGGGCCGCCGCCACTCGTCGGTCCAGTCCCACCACGGCGTCCCGAACTTGTGCCGCAGCACTTCGAAACACGCGAACCGCGTCAGCAGCGGCGCGCGCTCGGAGCGAAACGCCTCGAACGCCTCGCGCCGTCCGGGCTCAGGCGCGTCGCAGAATTTATCGAAAGCGGCGCGCAAGGCACGCCACTTCATCGTCGCCACCACGTTGTAGTCGATCAGTTCGCCGTCGCGCAGCGCCGCGATATCGACACCCGGCAGGTCGCTCAGCGAGAATTCCGGCAATCGCTCGACGTCGATGTACAGCGGATTGAGAAACATCCGGCTGTTCGGCGAATACGGGCTGCAATCATTCGGGCGGTCGTCGAACAGCGCGTGCAGCGGATTGAGGCCGACGCCGCCGGCGCCGAGCGCGGCCGCCAGCTCGATCAACTGCGACAGGTCGGTGAAGTCGCCGATGCCCCAGTTGCGTGCGGAGCGCAGGCTGTAGAGCTGCACGGCGATCAGCCAGGAGCGGTCGAACTCGCCGTTGAAGGCATGCGGCGGCGCGACCAAGAGCGGCACCTCCTCGGTGCGCCCGGATGCGTCGCTCAGCCGCAACCGGTGAGTACCGCTCGGCAGCCCCTGCGGCCAGGTGACGTTGCGCGCGTCAGCGGTGCCTTCCGCCAGCGTCGCTTCACCAGCAACGATCTGCCAGCGCACCGGCAACGCCGCCTGCGCGTCCAGATCGGAGCGGCATTCCTCGCCCTGCCGGATCACCACGATCCGGTCCAGCAACGGCCGCACCGCAGCTTCGGGCATGGCCTCGATAATCAGCGCCAACGCTTCCGGCGGCGTGACATGGCGACACCCCTGACCGTCATAAAATTCGGTCTGGATGCCCAACTCGGCAGCTTTGGTGAATAAATCCATAAGGCACGCTATCTGCACGCCGCGCAGGGTGCGCCGCGAATCCGCCTGTCGCCGACAGGATAGTCATATCGAACGCGATTGCGTAGGGTGAGTTCCATTGGAACCAGGGCCGTTCGAGAAGCTTTGTAATCGAGAACCGCCCGGTTCACTATGGGACGAGTGTCCTAGATCGTGGGCATCACCTTTACTCAATCGATCGTGGGCTATTGTGAACAAGTCGACACAAACGCTTCAAGCCGCCGCTCACGGCGGCGCTTTTCACATCGAAGACATCTATCCGCTGATCGACGGCGGACGCTTTGCGGTGAAGCGGATCGTCGGCGAGCCGATTGAGGTTTGGGCCGACATCTATCGCGACGGCCATGAGGTCATCGCCGCGGCCCTGATCTGGCGCCGCGAGCAGGACAGCGCCTGGCAACGCGTGCCAATGACGCATGTCGTCAACGATCGCTGGTCGGCGACCTTCACGCCGCAGCAGCTCGGCCGTCACATTTATGCGATCGAAGCCTGGACCGACGAATTCGCAACTTGGCGTCACGGCGCCGAGCTGAAGCTGAAGGCCGGCCAGGATCTATCGCTCGACGCACTCGAAGGCGCGGGCCTGCTGACCAAGGCACAAACCGACGATCCAGAAGTGCTGCGGCTGATTCAGCAGCGCTGCGAAGAATATCTACGGACCGGTGATATCACGCCGCTGCTCTCGCCGGAATTGCGCGACGCGATGGCGACCAGTCAGGTGCGGCAAGACCTCACGCGCACCGATCCGCTGCCGCTGACGATCGACCGGCCGCGTGCCCGCTACGGCGCCTGGTACGAGATGGTGCCGCGCAGCCAGAGCTCCGAGCCCGGCCGCCACGGCACCTTCCGCGACTGCATCGCCCGGCTGCCGGACGTCGCCGCGATGGGCTTCGACGTGGTGTATTTCACCCCGATCCATCCGATCGGCGCCACCAACCGCAAGGGCCGCAACAACGCGCTGAAGGCCGAGCCCGGCGATCCGGGCAGCCCCTATGCGATCGGCGCCGAGCACGGCGGACATGATGCGATTCACCCGGAGCTCGGCACGCTGGCAGACTTCCGCGCCTTTATCGATGCCTGCGAGGTCGTCGGCATCGAGGTTGCGCTCGACATCGCCGTGCAGTGCTCGCCGGATCATCCGTGGCTGAAGCAGCATCCGGACTGGTTCAAGCGCCGTCCCGACGGCTCGATGAAATACGCCGAGAACCCGCCGAAGAAATACGAAGACATCGTCAACCCGGATTTCTCTTGCGAAGACGCCGGTTCGCTGTGGAACGCGCTGCGCGACGTCATCCTGTTCTGGGCCGAACAGGGCGTGAAGATCTTCCGGGTCGACAATCCCCACACCAAGCCGCTGCGGTTCTGGGAATGGCTGATCCGCGAGGTGCAGCTTCGTCACCCCGACGTCATCTTCCTGGCTGAAGCCTTCACCCGCCCGAAGCTGATGAAGGGGCTGGCCAAGCTCGGCTTCACCCAGTCCTATACTTACTTCACCTGGCGCACTCAGAAGTGGGAGATCGAGCAATATTTGCGCGAGCTCACCGACTATCCCGAACGCGACTTCTACCGGCCGAACTTCTTCACCAATACGCCGGACATCCTGCCCTTCCACCTACAGGGCGGCGAGCCGTGGATGTTCAAGTCGCGCCTCGTTCTCGCCGCAACGCTGTCATCGACCTATGGCATCTACAACGGCTTCGAGCTGCTCGAGCACGAGCCGATCCCCGGCAAGGAAGAGTATCTCGATTCCGAAAAATACGAGATCAAGGTGCGCGACTGGGACAAGCCGGGCAACATCAAGCCGTACATTCGCGACATCAACCGCATCCGCGGCGCCAACCCGGCCTTGCAGCAGACCAGCAATCTTCGCTTCCTCGAGGTGCAGGACCCGAATGTGACCGGCTTCGTCAAGACATCGGTCGACGGCACCAGTGCGGTCGCGGTGGCGATCGCGCTCAGCAGCGACTACCATGAATTTTGGCTGCCGCTCGGCGACGTCCAGATCGAGGTTGCCGGCGAGCGACGACCGGTCGCTGCGGTCGAGAACCTGCTGACTGGCGAGCGCCACGCGCTCGATTGGGGCGGGATCAACCTGCGGATCGATCCGCATCGTGACCCGGCGCTGCTGTTCCGTTGCCTGGCGTGAGTGCGGAAGCATGAATAAAATGACATCGATCGCCCCGAGCGACAGACCGGACGCGGAAACTTCCGACGAACTCTGGTACAAAGACGCCATCATCTACCAGTTGCACGTCAAGGCGTTCGCCGACAGCAACAATGACGGCATCGGCGACTTCGCGGGTCTCACCGAGAAGCTGGATTATCTGCAGGAGCTCGGCGTCAACACGCTGTGGCTGCTGCCGTTCTATCCCTCACCGCAGCGCGACGACGGCTACGACATCGCCGACTACGGATCGATCAATCCCGACTTCGGCACGATGAAGGACTTCCGCCGCTTCATCGTCGAGGCCAAGAAGCGCAATCTCCGGGTCATCACCGAGCTGGTCATCAACCACACCTCGGATCAGCACGCCTGGTTCAAGCGGGCGCGGCGCAGCCCGAAGGACTCCAGCGCGCGCGACTGGTACGTCTGGAGCGACACCGACCAGAAATATCTCGGTACCCGGATCATTTTCACCGACACCGAGAAATCGAACTGGACCTGGGATCCCGAGGCTGGCCAGTATTACTGGCACCGGTTCTTCTCGCACCAGCCCGATCTCAACTTCGACAATCCGCGCGTCGTCAGCGCCGTGGTCAAGGTGATGAAACGCTGGCTCGACACCGGCGTCGACGGCTTCCGGCTCGACGCGATCCCGTATCTGTGCGAGCGCGACGGCACCAACAACGAGAACCTTCCCGAGACCCACGCCGTCATCAAGCGGCTGCGCGCCGAACTTGATGCCTACGCCAAGGGCAAGCTGCTGCTCGCCGAGGCCAATCAATGGCCGGAGGACGTTCAGCAGTATTTCGGCGATGGCGACGAATGCCACATGGCCTACCACTTCCCACTGATGCCGCGGATCTATATGGCGATCGCGCAGGAAGACCGCTTCCCGATCACCGACATCATGCGGCAGACGCCGGAGATCCCGGCGAACTGCCAGTGGGCGATGTTCCTGCGCAACCACGACGAGCTGACGCTCGAAATGGTCACCGACGTCGAGCGCGACTATCTGTGGAAGACCTACGCAGCCGATCCGCGAGCGCGGATCAACGTCGGCATCCGTCGCCGCCTCGCGCCGCTGATGGACAATGATCGCCGCAAGATCGAACTAATGAACTCGCTGCTGATGTCTTTCCCCGGCACGCCGATCATCTACTATGGCGACGAAATCGGCATGGGCGACAACATCTATCTCGGCGACCGCAACGGCGTGCGGACACCGATGCAGTGGTCGCCTGACCGCAACGGTGGATTTTCGCGGGCCGACCCGGCGCGGCTGTACGCGCCGCCGATCATGGACCCGGTGTACGGCTACGCCTCGGTCAACGTCGAAGCCCAGCAGCGCAGCCTGTCGTCGTTGCTGAGCGCGATGAAGCGCTTGATCGCGGTGCGCAAATCGACGCCGGCGTTCGGCCGCGGCAGCATCACCTTCATCCGTCCGAGCAACCGCGCGGTGATTGCCTACGTTCGCCAATACAAGGACGAGGTCATTCTGTGCGTCGCCAATCTGTCGCGTGCCGCGCAGGCGACAGAACTCGACCTGTCGCCGTGGAAGGACCGCGTGCCGCAGGAGATGCTCGGCCGCACCAAATTCCCGCCGATCGGCGATCCGGCCTACATGATCACGCTGGCGCCCTTCGGCTTCTACTGGTTCAAGCTGCAGGAGCCCGGCACGGCCGCGCATGTCGCGCCGGTCTCCACCGTGCCTGAATTCGTCACGCTGGTGGTGCCGCTCGGTTCGACCTGGATGACGCTCGGCCGCACCCGCTCGATGTTCGAGCACGAGGTGCTGCCGACCTTCCTGTCCCGCACCCGCTGGTTTCCGGAGCGCAATCCGCGGGCGATCCATCCGCGGCTCACCTCGGCGATTCCGTTCGCCAATGACGGCGACAACCGTCCGTGGCTGGCGTTCTTCGAGGCCACGCAGCGGGGGACGACGGCGCGTTATCTGCTGCCGATGCAGATCGACTGGGTGCGGTTCGACCGCGAACGCTACAATCCGCGGGCCTATGCGGCGGTGCGCCAAGGCGCCCGCGAAGGTACCCTGCTCGATGTCGCCGCCGATCCGTCGTTCATCGACTTGCTGTTGGAGAACGTCCGCGGCGCCGTCACCGTGACTGGCGATAACGGCGACCGGCTGGAATTCCGCCCTGGGTCCAAGCTCGCGGAGCGGCCAGCCGGACCGTTCCAGAACATTCGCGCGGTCGAAACCGAGCAGTCGAATTCGACCGCACTGGTCGACGGCGACTACGTCGTCAAACTGTATCGGCGGCTGCAGATCGGCATCAATCCCGAGCTGGAGATGGGGCGCTTCCTCACCGAGGTCGCCGGCTATGCCAACACCCCGGCCCTGCTCGGCAGCGTCGAGCTGATCGAAGGCGACAAGACCAGCGCGGTCGCGGTGGTGCACGAATTCGCCCGCAATCAGGGCGACGGCTGGACCGTCACCTCCGGCTATCTCGATCGCTACATCGACGAACAACGCGTGCTGAGCCGCGCCGAGGAAAAGACCGAGAGCGATCAGCTCGCGCCCTATCTGCATTTCATGCAGCAGACCGGCAAGCGGGTCGCGGAGATGCACATCGCGCTCGCCAGCCATCCCGAGGTGCCGGACTTCGCCCCGGAGCCGATCACCCTCGACGCCTCGCGCGACTGGGCCGAAACCGTTGCGGCATCCGCCGACCGGATGCTCGACGAACTGCGGCGCCGGCGCGACACGCTGAAGGAAGGCGACCGGACGCTGGTCGACGAACTGCTGGCGGCCCGCGACGTGCTGATGTCCCGCATCCACGGCCTGCTCGGCGACGACGGCGGCCTGAACATCCGCCATCACGGCGACTTCCATCTCGGACAGATGTTGATCGTCAAGGATGACATCTACATCATCGACTTCGAAGGTGAGCCGCGCCGCACCTTGGACGAACGCCGCGCCAAAGCACCGGCGGCTCGCGACGTGGCCGGGCTGATCCGGTCGATCGACTATTCGACGACCGCCGCTCTCGAGCGAGCGCTGAAAGCAGCCTCCGACGAGCCCGGCCGACTGACCGAGGCGCTCGACCTGTGGCGGATCCGCGCCACAGGCGCGTTCCTGGACGCCTATCGCCAAACCATGGGCGACAGCCCGGTGTGGCCGGCGGATATCGCGGCCGCCGACCGGGTGCTCGACTTCTTCCTGATTGAAAAGGCGCTGTACGAGATCGACTACGAGATCGCGCATCGTCCCGACTGGGTGCGTGTGCCGCTGGCCGGCATTCTCCGTATCCTGTCGCCGCCTCCCGAGGAGCTTCCATGACCGTGCAATTGAGCGACGAAGCCTACGCAGTTGTCGAAGGCCGTCATGCCGATCCATTCCGCTATCTCGGCGCACACCCTGAGGAGGGCGCCACCATGGTGCGCGTGCTGCTGCCGGATGCCGTTGCGGTCGAGGTGATCGGCGACAATGGCGACGTCGCGCCGCTCGACCAGGCGCATCCGGCCGGCCTGTTCGTCGGACCTCTGCCCGGCGCTTCGCCGCGCTATACGCTGCGCGCACGGTTCGGCGACACCACGGTCGAGCTGCAGGACCCCTACCGCTTCCCGCCGATCCTCAGCGACTTCGATCTCTATCTGCTCGGCGAAGGCACGGACCAGCGGCTTTACGACAAGCTTGGCGCCCATCCGATGGAGCTGGAAGGTGTCGCCGGCGTCGGCTTCGTGGTGCTGGCGCCGAACGCGCGCCGCGTCAGCGTGGTCGGCGATTTCAACTTCTGGAATCCGCTGCGCCACCAGATGCGGGTGCGCGGCAACGGCTATTGGGAGCTGTTTGTCCCGGGCGCCCGCGCCGGCGATCACTACAAGTTCGATCTCACGGGACAGCACGGCGAACAACTGCCGCAGAAGGCCGACCCCCTGGCATTCGCCGCCGAGCTGCGACCGAAGACCGCCTCGATCGTGGTCGACGCCACCACGCTGCCACGACCGCGACCGGCACCGGATAACATCAACGCGCTGTCGGCGCCGATGTCGATCTACGAGGTGCATCTCGGCTCGTGGCGTCGCAAGGAAGGCGACCAGTGGCTGACCTATCGCGAACTCGCCGAGCAACTGCCGGCCTATGTCCGCGACATGGGCTTCACCCACGTCGAATTCCTGCCGGTCAGCGAGCATCCGTTCGACGGCTCGTGGGGCTATCAGCCGACCGGCCTGTACGCGCCGACCTCGCGCTTCGGCTCGCCCGAGGATTTCTGCGCACTGGTCGACGCCTGCCATGCCGCGGGCATCGGCGTGATCCTCGACTGGGTGCCGGGCCATTTCCCGGACGATCCGCACGGCCTCGGCAATTTCGACGGCACAGCGCTGTACGAGCACGCCAACCCGATGCAAGGGCGGCATCTCGACTGGGGCACGCTGATCTACAATTACGGGCGAACCGAGGTCGTCAATTTCCTCACCGCGAACGCGCTGTTCTGGCTGGAGCGTTACGGCATCGACGGGCTGCGCGTCGATGCGGTGGCCTCGATGCTGTACCTCGATTACAGCCGCCCGGCCGGCGGCTGGATCCCGAACAAATTCGGCGGCCGTGAGAACATCGAGGCGATCGACTTCATTCGCCGCTTCAACACTGAAGTGTACGGCAAATTCCCGCACGCCACCACCGCAGCGGAGGAATCCACCGCCTGGCCGCAGGTGTCGCGCCCGATCGAATTCGGCGGGCTCGGATTCGGCTACAAGTGGAACATGGGGTGGATGCACGATACGCTGAACTACATCAGCAAGGATCCGATTCACCGCAAATATCATCACGGCCAGATCCTGTTCGGACTGCACTACGCGTTCTCGGAGAATTTCATTCTGCCGCTGTCGCACGACGAGGTCGTTCACGGCAAACGCTCGATCCTCGGCCGGATGCCGGGCGATGAGTGGCAACGCTTTGCGAATCTACGCGCCTACTATGCGTTCATGTTCGGGCACCCCGGCAAGAAGCTGCTGTTCATGGGCAGCGAGTTCGGCCAGGAGCGCGAATGGAGCCACGATCGCTCGCTCGACTGGCATCTGCTGGAATATCCGAAATATTCCGGCATCCAGGCGTTGCTGCGCGACCTCAACAAGCTGTACAGGTCGCTGCCGGCGCTGCATCAGCTGGATTGCGATCCGTTCGGCTTCGACTGGCTGATCACCGAAGACGCCAATCGCAACGTGTTCGCCTGGATGCGCAAGGGCAACGATACCCGCGCCCGCTGTCTGGTGATCGTCAACTTCTCACCGAACGTCTACCAGGACTATCGCGTCCGCGTGCCGTTCCCCGGTCGCTGGCGCGAAGTGTTCAATTCGGACTCGGCCGGCTACGGCGGCAGCAATGTCGGCAATGGCGGCGAAGTCCGCACCCTGGAGGGTCTGGTGCCTGAGCTGAGCCTGACGATCCCGCCGCTGGCCGCGATCTTCCTGACGCCGGAGGATTGATTCCTGGGAGGCGCGCAGCGCCAAGCTCGCGCTCGTTCCGGAAGCGGCGGCCGAGTATCGGTTGATCTCGACACAATCCCGAACGCTTCAATGTGACGGTTTGGCGATGCCCGCGCGATCGGGCATCGTTTTGCACAAAGCCACGTCAGAATGGCAGATTTACTAGTGTTCTTCGATTTCGAAGTTCGCTAACAAAGACAGTCGCAGGCTATGCGAACTTCGTGATCGGGACACTCGCTATGCGCCTCACCGCCGGAACCGACTCCCGTCTCGGAGCGACCTGGGACGGGCGCGGCACCAACTTCGCCCTGTTCTCCGCCAACGCTCACAAGGTGGAGCTCTGCCTGTTCGACGCCCAGGGCCGGCGCGAACTGGAACGGATCGAACTGCCGGAGCACACCGAAGACGTCTGGCACGGCTACCTCAACGACGTCTCGCCCGGGCAGCTCTACGGCTATCGGGTGCATGGCCCGTACGATCCCGATCGCGGCCATCGCTTCAACGCTCACAAGCTGCTGCTCGACCCCTATGCGAAGCGGCTGAACGGACGGCTGGTGTGGAGCGAGGCGCACTTCGCCTATCGCACCGGCTCGCCACGCGAGGACCTGTCGTTCGACCGCCGCGACAACGCGCGCGGCATGCCGAAGGCCGTCGTGGTCGACGAGACCGTGGGCAGCGGCCGCCGCGAGACGCGGCCCGGCGTACGCTGGGAAGACACCATCGTGTACGAGGCCCACGTCAAAGGCCTGACCCAGCTTCGCGACGATGTGCCGCCCGGACTGCGCGGCACCTTCGGCGGCCTCGCCTGCCCGACCATGATCGCACATTTGAAGCGGCTCGGCGTCACTACGATTGAACTTTTGCCGGTCCAAGGCTTTGTCGATGACCGCGTCCTGGTCGAGAAGAAGCTTGTGAACTACTGGGGATACAACACCATCTCGTTCTTCGCACCGGAAGCCCGTTACGCGCCGGACAAAGACAATCCACTGGACTCGTTCCGCACCACCGTGGCGCGGCTGCACGATGCCGGCATCGAGGTGCTGCTCGATGTGGTCTACAACCACACCGCCGAGGGCAATCATCTCGGGCCCACGCTGTCGTTCCGCGGCATCGACAACGCCTCGTACTACTGGCTGAAGCCCGACAACCCGCGCTACTACGACGACTTCACCGGTTGCGGCAATTCGATGAACCTCACCCATCCGCGGGTACTGCAGATGGTGATGGACAGCCTGCGCTACTGGGTCGAAGTCTGCCACGTCGACGGCTTTCGGTTCGACCTTGCCACCACGCTGGCGCGGGGTTCGAACGGCTTCGATCGCAACTCGGGATTCTTCACCGCGATCCGTCAGGATCCGATCCTGGCAGGCGTCAAGCTGGTCGCCGAGCCGTGGGATCTCGGCATGGGCGGCTATCAGGTCGGTGCGTTCCCGTCGCAATGGTCGGAGTGGAACGACCGCTATCGCAGCGTGATGCGACGTTACTGGAGCGGCGAAGGCAGCCTGATCGGCGAAGTGTCGCGGCGCATGACGGGCTCGTCCGACATGTTCAACCGCGACGGCCGGATGCCGCGCGCCAGCATCAACCACGTCACCGTGCACGACGGCTTCACGCTTGCCGACCTGTTCAGCTACGAGCGCAAGCACAACGTTGCCAACGGTGAGGACAACCGCGACGGCTCCAACGACAATCACAGCATCAACTGCGGCGTCGAAGGTCCGACCGACGATCCGAAGCTCCTCGGGATGCGTCGCCAGCTCCGCAAGAACCAGCTCGCCTGCCTGTTCCTGGCGCAGGGCGTGCCGCTGCTGCTCGCCGGCGACGAGGTCGGCAATTCTCAGGCCGGCAACAACAACGCCTATTGCCAGGACAACGAGATCGGCTGGGTCGGCTGGGACGGGACCAACACCGAAGACGACATGGTGGAATTCGTCGGACTGATGACCGATATCCGCCGCCGCTTCCCGCAGCTACGCTCGCGGCGCTGGCTCGACGGACGCCGCGCCGACGGCTCCTACGGCGTGCTGTGGCTGACGCCGTCCGCCGCCGAGATGACCGATCAGGATTGGGCGTTCCCGGATGGCCGCTTCCTGGCTTACGTGCTCAGCCCGAGCGAGCCGGGCGGCAGCGCGATCTTCATCGTGTTGAATTCGGGCGTGCAGGAGATCGAATTCCACCTGCCGAAGCTGCCGGAATATCAGACCTGGAAAGAACTTTTCGACACCACCAAAAATACCGTGCAGGTGGCGACGCTGGGCTGCGGCAATCCGATGATCGCTCCGCCCCGCTCCGTGCTGGCGTTCTCTGGGACGACGGAATGACGCTCCGCAGTTTCGGGCCGCGTCTCACCGGCAACGGCGTCGAATTTCGCATCTGGGCGCCGAACGCAAAACGTGTCGATGTCGTGCTCGACCGTCCGCATCCGATGCGGCGCGACGCCAGAGGTTGGTACACCACCCACATCGACGGCATCGGCGCCGGCGCACGCTATCGCTTCCTGATCGACGGTAGCCTCGATGTACCGGACCCGGCCTCGCTGTTTCAGCCCGAGGATCTGGCCGGGCCGAGCGAAGTGATCGACCACGCCGCATATCAATGGCGCGCCGAGGATTGGCGCGGGCGGCCCTGGGCCGAAACCGTGCTGCTCGAAACCCATGTCGGCACCTTCACACCGGAGGGCAGCTTCCGCGCGATGATCGACAAGCTCGACCATCTGGTCGACACCGGCATCACCGCGCTGGAATTGATGCCGCTCGCCGATTTCCCCGGCACGCGCAATTGGGGCTACGACGGCGTGCTGTGGTATGCGCCGGACAGCACCTATGGCCGTCCCGAGGATCTCAAGGCGCTGATCGACGAGGCGCATCTGCGCGGCCTGATGGTGTTCCTCGACGTCGTCTATAACCATTTCGGCCCCGAAGGGAATTACCTCGGCCAATACGCACCCGGGTTCTTCTCCGATTCGCACACGCCGTGGGGCAACGGCATCAATTACTACGTCGAGCAGGTCCGCGCCTTCGCGATCGAGAATGCGTTGTACTGGTTGGGCGATTATCGTTTCGACGGTCTGCGGCTCGACGCGGTGCATGCGATCCCCGATCAGGGCGAAATCCCGATGCTGGACGAGCTGTCGCGCGAAGTCGGCCGGCTCGCCGCGGAGACCGGGCGCTACGTGCATCTGGTGCTCGAGAACGACGACAACACCGCCGCCGTGCTCGATCCGGTCACCCATCCGCCACGGGGGCAATATCGCGCGCAATGGAACGACGACTACCACCACGCCTGGCACGTCGCGCTGACCGGCGAGACTCACGGCTACTATTCGGATTACGCCAATGCGCCGCTGGCGCATCTTGCGCGCGCGCTCGGCTCCGGCTTCGTGTTTCAGGGCGAGCCGTCGGAACATCGCGGCGGCCAGCCGCGCGGCGAACCGAGCGGAGACCTCGTGCCGCTCGCCTTCATCAACTTCCTGCAGAACCACGACCAGATCGGCAACCGCGCGCTCGGCGACCGGTTGGAAAGCCTGGTCAAGCCGCAGGCGATCGAAGCGGCGCTCGCCGTCACGCTGCTGGCGCCGACGGTGCCGATGCTGTTCATGGGCGAGGAATGGGGCTCGCAGGCGCCGTTCCCGTTCTTCTGCGATTTTCAAGGCGATCTTGCCGAGGCAGTGCGGGCCGGACGGCGCAAGGAATTCGCCGGCGCCTACGACAAATACGGCGGCGAGGTCCCCGATCCGCTCAGCAAGGACGCGTTCGACAGCGCCGTGCTCGATTGGCACGAGCGCGACCAGGGCCCCGGCGCCGCGCGTCTGGCGCTGGTCAAGCGCCTGCTCGCCATCCGCCACCGCGAGATCGTGCCGCGGCTCGACAGCTCGCGGTTCGGCGACGCTCGGATCACCGGCGACGGCCTGCTGAAGGCATTCTGGCGGCTCACCGACGGTGCGACGCTCGAACTCGTCGCCAATCTGTCGGACGACGAACGTGACGGCGGGGCGCCACCCGCGGTGGGAACGATTCTATGGGGCGGCGATTGGAACCGGATCATTCCGCCTTGGGCGGTGTCCTGGCGCCTCGAGCATCCGTAATGCCTCCTGCGATACCCACTGCCACCTATCGCCTGCAACTCACCGCTGATTTTGGATTCGACGCCGCCGCGGCGATCGTCCCCTATCTGGAACGGCTCGGCATTTCGCACGTCTATGCCTCGCCGTTCATGAAAGCCCGCAAGGGCTCGACCCACGGCTACGACATCGTCGACCACACCCAGCTCAATCCAGAGCTCGGCGGCGAACAGGGTTTCGCCCGCCTCAGCGCCGCGCTGAAACAGCACGACATCGGCCTGATCCTCGACTTCGTCCCCAACCATGTCGGCGTACACTATGCCGACAATCCGTGGTGGCTCGACGTGCTCGAATGGGGCCCGGCCTCGCCGCACGCCGCATCGTTCGACATCGATTGGGAGATGCTGCCGTTCCGCGCCCGCGGCGGCGTGCTGCTGCCGATCATCGGCTCGTCCTACGGCAAGACGCTGGAAGCCGGCGAGATCGAGCTGCGCTATGACGCCGCCGAGGGCAGCTTCTCGGCGTGGTACTACGAACACCGGCTGCCGATCGCGCCGCAGCGCTACAGCGAGATCCTGCGCACCATCGTGCGCGAGGCCGGCGCGGAGAACAGCGACGCGGGTCGCGCGATCCTCGACCTCGCCGCGCGCTACACCGGGCTGGGCCATCCGTCGCGAAAGGAAGCACCCGAGTTCAAGGCGGCGCTGCAAGCGATCCCCGGCGCCGCCGAGGTGATCGCTCGCGGGCTCGACGCCTATCGGGCCGGCGAAGGCCGCGCCACGCAGATCCAGGCGCTGCACAATCTGCTGGAGCGCCAGCACTACAAACTCGGCCATTGGCAACTGGCATCGAGCGAGATCAACTACCGCCGCTTCTTCGACGTCAACACCCTCGCCGGCTTGCGGGTCGAGGACGCCGGCACGTTCGAGGCGATCCACAGCCGGGTCAAGAAGCTGCTGGCCGACGGCCAGTTGCAGGGCCTGCGCCTCGATCACATCGATGGCCTGCGCGATCCGGCGCAGTATTTCCAGCGGCTGCGCCGGCTGGCCCGCGACGCGCAGGGCGCGGGTGCTCCGCCGCTCTACACGGTAATCGAGAAGATCCTCGGCGAAGGCGAAGCGCTGCACCGCTTCGCCGGCGTCCACGGCACCACCGGCTATGAATGGCTCAACGTCATCACCCGCGTGCTGCTCGACGGCCGCGGCCTGAAGCCGCTGGACGAAACCTGGCGGCAGGCCAGCAACCTGTCGCCCGCATTCGATCCGGTGCTCAAGGCCGCCAAGCGCCGCGTGCTGGAAACGCTTCTGCTCAGCGAATTCACCGTGCTGACCCGGCTGCTGGCACGGATCGCCTCCGGCCACTACTCGACCCGGGATTTTTCCGCCGACAATCTGCGGCAGGTGTTCGAGCTCTATGTGCTGCACTTCCCGGTGTATCGCACCTACCTGACCGGCAACAGCCCGACGCAGCTCGACCGCAAGCTGATCGAAGACACCATCGCCAAGGCGCGGGCGGACTGGTTCGGCGCCGACGACGGCATCTTCGAATTCCTCAAGGACGTGCTGACGATGGACCTGGTGAAGCCGGGCCGCGCGCTGCATTCCAAGCCGCGGGTCCGCCGGTTCGCGCTGAAGGTCCAGCAGTTCACCGGGCCGACCATGGCCAAGTCGCTCGAGGACACCGCGTTCTATCGCTATCACCGGCTGCTCGCGCTCAATGAAGTCGGCGGCGATCCGGCCGCGCCGGAGATGCCGATCGCGGCGTTTCACGACGCGATGCAGAGCCGCGCCAAGGACTGGCCGCACGGCATGACCGCGACGATGACGCACGATGCCAAGCGCGGCGAAGATGCGCGCGCGCGGCTGCTGTCGCTCGCCGAGATCCCCGGCGAGTGGGCCAGCGCCGTCGGCAAATGGAAGCTGATCAACGCGCCGCATCTGGTCGTCGACGGCGACATGCGCGCGCCTTCGCCGGCGTTCGAATACATGCTGTACCAGGCCCTGATCGGTGCATGGCCGCTGTCACCCGATCCAGATTTCACCGACCGCTTCCAGGGTTTCGCGCTGAAGGCAGCGCGCGAAGGCAAACAAGAAACTAACTGGCTCAACCCAAACCTCGCCTATGAGGAAGGCATTCGCCTCTTCGTCGATCGCCTGCTCGATCCGAATCTGTCGGGCCCGTTCCTGGAATCGGTCGACAGCCTGCACCGACGGCTGTCGCTACTCGGCGCTTTGAACGGCCTCAGCCAGCTGACGTTGAAGGCGACGATGCCCGGCGTCCCCGATTTCTATCAGGGCACCGAGTTCTGGGACTTCTCGCTGGTCGATCCCGACAACCGCCGCCCGGTTGATTTCGACGCGCGTGCAGCGGCGCTGGAGTCATTGGACGACAAGCCGGACTGGGCAACCCTGACAGCGAACTGGAGCGACGGCCGCGTCAAGCTTGCCTGGACGCACCATCTGCTCAAGCTGCGCCGCGACGACGCCGCGTTGTTCAGTGACGGCGACTACCGGCCGCTGGCAGTGAAGGGCGCACACCGCGACCATATCGTTGCCTTCGCCCGCACCCGCGGCAGCGAGGCGATGATCGTCGTCGTGGCAAAGGGCCTCGCTGCGTTATCCGATGAAGGCCGGCAATGGCCAACCGGCGATGCGTTCGACGGCGCGATCGAGACCAAAGGCTACACCGTGGAAATCGGCGACGGCGAGACCACGTCGGGCGAGTTGCAGCTCCGCGACCTGTTCCGCCACCTCCCTGTCGCCGTGCATCGCGCGCGGCTCTCCGGATCAAGACGCGCACAACGCGGCTGACCAGACTGCACCGTCCCTCCAATGCTGCCTCGTCATTCCGGGGCGCTCGCGCCCGCGAGCGAACCCGGAATCTGAACCCTGCACCGACTCCCGCAAAGCCCTGCTCGCTTCGAGATTCCGGGTTCGCGCTGCGCGCGCCCCGGAATGACTCGAGGGAGATGTCGTGCAAGAGTAAGAGGCCGCCGGGTCGCGCGACGCGCACCCCACAAACACCGAGGCCGCCCGGGAGCTGGAGCCGGACGGCCTGACGGGGTTTGTGCCGAGCAGGAAATCGGTTCCCTCACCCGCCCCACCAGAATTCCAAGATTCGGTTACTTACAATTTAACGAAACCTACAGATAAACACTTGTTGCAACGCGATAATTTGGTGCAGCGCACGCAACGTTGTTACTTCTTCTCCAGCATCAGGTAACCGCGCTTCTGGATTACGACGCGAGCTGCCTCAGCGAATTTCTGTAATAGCCACGGCAGCCGCACTTCGAGCCGCACGTGGTCTTCGGCGACGTCGACCTGCCCGGCCGCGACCTGTCCGAGCGCGCGCACACGAAATAGCATTTGATCGCCCCGCCATGTCTCCTCGTCGACGGTGAGAATAGGGACGTTGACCGCCGCCCGGCTCAGCCCGGTCTGCAGCCTTCGACGCGCCTCGTCGCGCCCAAGGTGGTGGGGAATTGATACGACGAGCGGAGCTGACATCGGCTTGCATCCTTCTTCCGGTATTGGAGAGCTGCCGACTATCTATGTCGGCAGCGACAAAACAACAGAGCTGTGCACACGCTGAGGTTCCGGTTCGGAACCTTCACTCATGCGACGTGTTTGGTCTCCCGGCAGGCGGAGCATTCGGGCGACCCCGCCGCGACAAGGAGAACGACATGTCTCTCGGCACAATCATCCTGATTATTCTAATCATCGCCTTGCTCGGCGGTTTCACCGGCGTCGGCGGCGGTCCGTTCTACGGCACCGGTTACTACGGCGGCGGCGGTCTCGGCCTGGTGATCGTGATCCTGCTGATCCTGCTGTTGCTCGGCAAGATCTGACGCACTGTCGTCGGTCAGCTCTCTGATCAACGCCGTTGTGGCCGGGCTTGTCCCGGCCATTCACGTCTTCGGCGCCTGTTGGGCAGACAGACGACGGAACCTGCACGGCCCCTGGTACGAGGCGAGGCGACCGATGAGCCTATGTCTTGCCTGAGGTCAGCATCCTGATCGCGGCCTTCAGCGGAGCTGCGGCGTCGTCGTAATCTGCCCACGCCTTTGAGCGCTTGATCAGCGCGGGCACCGACTCGATCGTGTAGCGCTTGGGATCGAGCCCGGCCTTCACCTGCGACCACGTCAGCGGCATCGACACCGTGGCACCGGTGCGCGCCCGTGGCGACAGCACAGCGACCGCGGTCGACATCCGGTCGTTGCGCAAGTAATCCAGGAAGATCTTTCCAATCCTCTTCTGCTTCGACATGTTGAGCAGATATTGCTCGGGGCTATCCTCGGCCATCTGCGCACACACCGTCTGGGCGAAGGTCTTCGCCGCCTTCCAGTCGATGCCGTCGTCGGGTTTGAGCGGCACCACGACATGCAGCCCCTTGCCGCCGGTGGTCTTGCAGAAAGTCTTGAGCCCCAGTGCTTCGAGGCGCTGCTTCATTTCCTTCGCGGCCGTGATCACCTCGTCGAACCCGACCTCAGGAGCCGGATCGAGATCGAACACCAGACGTCCCGGCACGTCGTAGCGGCTCGGCGCACAGTTCCACGGATGCAGCTCGACCCCGCCGATCTGCGCCGCCGCGATCAACCCTTCCAAACGATCGATCTGCACATACGGCTTACGGTCGCCTGAGACCTTTGCCAGCCCGATCAGGTTCGACATTCCCGGCATCGCGTGCCGCTGGAAGAAGTGCTCGCCGTCGATTCCGTCCGGCGCGCGCACGATCGAACACGGCCGCCCCTTGATGTGCGGGATCAGCCAGTCGCCGACCTCGGCGAAGTAATCGGCAAGATCGCGCTTGGTGATCGCGGCGCCGATCTCGCTCGCCGGCCACAGCTCCTTGTCGGGTTTGGAGATCGCCACGCCCATCACCTCGGAGCGGGCGGCATCGGCCCGGCGCGGCGCCGCGCGCTTTGCGGCCGGCTTGCCCGACTTCGAAGCCTTGGCAGTGCGACGCTTCAGTGCCGGCTCGGCAAGCTCGACCCGCTGCGGCTCCTCGGCCTCGACCTCCTCCGCCGGCTTGTCGGCACGCAGGCCCTTGAACGACGCCTGCCGCACCATGCCGGCGCCGGTGAAGCCGGCAAATTCGATCTCTGCGACGAGATCGGGCGTAACCCAATGCACCTCACGGGTCTTCTTCGGCGCATTGGCGCCGCTGAACGGACTGCTATCCGCTTTGTGCGCTTTCAGCTCGGGCAGGATGCGTTTGACGACGTCCTGGCCAAAGCCGGTGCCGACGATGCCCACATAGGCAAGGTCATCGCCGCGATGGACGCCGACAAGCAATGAGCGGAATTTGCCGTTCGTGGTCTTCCAGCCGCCGATCACCACCTCATGGCCGGCGCGGCACTTCGCCTTGGTCCAGCCATCGCTGCGGCCGGAGCGATACGCGGCGTCGAGCTTTTTCGATACGATCCCCTCAAGCGACAGCTTGCAGGCCGATTGCAGGATCGCGTCTCCGCCCGTGTCGAAATGCTCGACGTAACGGATCAGCCCCTCCTTGCGCCGGCCGCGCGCTGCTTTCAGCAGGGCCGCAAGCCGCGCCTTGCGCTCCGCCAACGGCAGGCCGCGCAGATCCTCACCATCGACGTAGAGCAGATCGAACGCGAAGCAGATCAAGTTCTCGGTGTGACCATCGGACAGCGCCGCCTGCAATGCCGCGAAATCCGGCTGCCCGTGCGAATCCAGCGCCACCACCTCGGTGTCGATAATCGAGTCCGGCAGCGATGCCGCTTCGTCGGCGATCGCACTAAACTTGGTGGTCCAGTCCAGACCCTTGCGTGTCAGCAGCCTGGCTTCGCCATGCTCGACGCGGAGTTGCATCCGGTAGCCATCGAACTTGATTTCGTGACCCCAGCCCTCGCCGCCGGGCGGTCGCTCCACCGAGGTGCAGAGCTGCGGCGGCACGAAGTCTGGCATGGCTGCGCGCTTGCCTTGCGCGGCTGGCTTACTCCGCGACACTGGCTTCGCGGACTTGGCAGCTTTCGCTTTCGCGGAGGTCGTCGGCTTGGACTTGGCGACTTTCTTCGCAGCGCCAGTCTCCGCCCGCTGATCGGCCGCAAGCCCGGTGTTGGAATCCCACACCGCGTCCGCCGTGACCTTCGCGGCCGCCTTGCGCAGCATGAATGGCTTCGGTGCCTTGCCCTTGCCTTCCGCGATCGTTTCCATGGCGCGCCCCGAGGCGACCGAGCGGTCGTCGTCGAGTACGGTGTTGGCGTCACCCTCGCGGGCGTCGTCGTCGCGGTGCTTGATCAGCAGCCAGTTGGTGCGCTTGCCGCCGCTGCGGTCGTGCCGCATCCGCACCAGCACCCAGCTGCCATGCAGCTTCTCGCCATGCAGGGTGAACTTCAGGTCGCCGGTCTTGAAGCCGCGCTCGGGATCGTCGCACTCCCAATAGCCGCGGTCCCAGAGCTGCACCGTGCCGCCGCCATACTGACCCTTGGGAATCGTGCCTTCGAAGTCACCGTAGTCGAGCGGATGATCCTCGACCTCGACAGCAAGGCGCTTGTCGTTGGGATCGAGCGACGGTCCTTTGGTCACCGCCCAGGACTTAAAGACACCGCCATATTCCAGGCGCAGGTCGTAGTGCAGCCGGGTGGCGTCGTGCTTCTGGATCACGAACCGCCGCTGCTTCGACGGCGCCACCTTGGCATCGCCACGCGGCTCCGCGGTCTGCTCGAAATCGCGTTTTTTGCGGTAGATGCTGAGCTTGTTGCTGGCCACCGTCGCTCCTTACTCACCGCCGACAGGTTGGGCAGGACAGGAACCAAAACCCGGGATGCCCGTTCAAGTTCCACCCATGATAGCATCACCCTGACCGCCCGGTCGCGACGACTCGAGCCCTCGGAGAATTCCCATGCCTCGCGCCTACTGGAAGGGCACGCTGAAGCTGTCCCTCGTCACCTGTCCGGTCGCGTTGTATCCGGCCACGACCAGCGTCGAGAAGACCCGCTTCCACATGATCAATGCGGAGACCGGCAACCGGCTGAAGCAGCAGATGATCGACGAGGACACCGGCGACGTCGTCGAGAAGGATCAGAAGGCCCGCGGCTACGAGGTACGCAAGGGCAAGTACATCGAGATCGAGAAGGACGAGCTGGAGGCGGTGCAGATCGAGAGCACCCACACCATCGACATCGACAGCTTCGTGCCGGCTGACGAAATCGACCAGCGCTTTCTCAATCATCCCTATTACATCGTTCCCGACGGCAAGGCAGGCACCGACGCCTTCGCAGTGATCCGCGACGCGATGAAAGACAAAGGCCGCGTCGCGCTCGGCCGCATCGTCCTCACCAACCGTGAGCATGTGCTGGCGATCGAGCCGTTCGGCAAGGGCTTGCTGGCGACCACGCTGCGCTACCCTTACGAGCTGCGCGACGCCGACGAATATTTCGACAGCATCAAGTCGCCGAAGATCTCCAAGGACATGGTCGAACTCGCCGGCCACATCCTCGATACCAAGGCGGCACATTTCGAGCCGAAGAAGTTCAAGGACGAATACGAGACCGCGCTGAAAGCGCTGGTCAAGCGCAAGGCCGCCGGCAAGTCGATCAAGCTCCCCGAACCCGAGGAAAAGGAGAGCAACGTCGTCAGCCTGATGGACGCGCTGAAGCAGAGCCTGGAAGGCGGCAAGTCCGGCGGCAAAACCGGCGAGGCTCACGGCCGCCACAAAGCCTCCCGCTCCTCCGCCCGCCCGAAGGCCCGCCGCTCCACCGCGCGGCAGCGCAAGGCGGGGTGAGGCTGGTTTAGATCGGGTGTCCTGCAATGCTGCTCTGACAGCTTAGGAAGCCTTGCGGGTTTGCCCCACACCGTCATTCCGGGGCGCGAGCGCAAGCTCGCGAACCCGGAATCTCGAAGTTGTTTTCCGGCAGCGCTGCCGAACCATCAGCGCCCTGAATCTCCAGATTCCGGGTTCGCCGCTGCGCGGCGCCCCGGAATGACTCGCGCGATGGTACGTGAAGTCGTCCTACGACGCCTTCTTGCCGGACCTGCGCGATGATGATTTCCGGCCTGACGATTTTCGCGCGGTGGATGACTTCGACGACTTACGCCCCGACGAGGCCTTCGCGCCGATCCGCTTGCTGCTGGACTTGGTGGCCTTCGTGGTCGTCTTCTTCGTCGTCTTGCGGCCGGACTTCGATGCTTTCTTGGCGGAGGTCTTCGACGCCTTCTTGCCGGTCTTCTTCTTTGGCGCCTTCGCCCCTTCGGCGCGGGCTTCCGACAGACCAATCGCGATCGCCTGTTTGCGGCTCTTGACCTTCTTACCCGAGCCGCCGCTCTTCAGCGTCCCGGCCTTGCGCTTCTTCATCGCGCGGCCGACCTTGGCGGACGCTTTCTTGGAATATTTCCGGGCCATGATCTCCTCCCTATGGAACGATGATCAATGATGCCGATCCCCGATGGTTCCTTGGCGGAGCTATCAGTCCCGCTCGCCGTCCACGGCCGGTGCGCTCGCGAGCTTTTCGATAACGAACACGATCACCTCGTCGCTGCGTTCACTCGAGATGATACGATCGCCGGTCTCGCCGATCAGCACTGGAATATCGATCAGCGCCATCGGATCGGTGCAGCGGACTTCCAACAGATCGCCGGCCTGCAGACGCGGCAGTGCCTTGCGGGTCTTCAGCACCGGCAGCGGGCATTTCAGCCCGGTGAGATCGAGAACGGTCTTGGCCATGGCGGCGGACGATGACGAAGCCGCGGCGCGCGGTCAATCGCCTTCGGCCTCGTTCTTATTGCCGAGCCGCGCCATGGTGAGCTAACCACGGGCGTCGCGAAAGTCGCGACGCGGCGCGGAGTGCGCGATGTCTGATGTTCGACCACCCGCCGTGATCCTGGCCGGCGGCCTTGCCCGCCGGATGGGCGGCGGCGACAAACCGCTGCGGGCCATCGCGGGGCGACCGCTACTGGCGCACGTGATCGAGCGCCTCCAGCCCCAATGCGGCGCGCTGGCGCTCAACGCCAATGGCGACTCGGCCCGCTTCGAATCCTTCGGTCTGCCGGTGATTGCCGATGATGTGCAGGGCTTCCCCGGCCCGCTCGCCGGCGTGCTGGCGGCAATGGATTGGGCGGCGGAGCAGCAGCCACGTGCCGCCTGCGTCCTGACCGCACCGGGCGACTGCCCGTTCCTGCCGCGTGATCTGGTGGCGCGCCTCCATCAGGCACGGCTCGACGAGCATGCCGAGATTGCTGTCGCCGCCTCAGGCGGCCATCTGCATCCAGTAATCGCACTGTGGCCGGTAGCGATCCGCGACGCATTGCGGGCCGCACTGATCGAGGACGACATCCGCAAGGTCGAACGGTTCACCGCGCGCTATCCCTGCGCGGTGGTGGAGTGGCCTGTCACGCCATTCGACCCGTTCTTCAACGCCAACACGCCGGACGATATCGCCGAGGCCGAACGCATTGCGGCGGCCGATCAATAGCAGAACGTCTCCCCGTCATTGCGAGAAGCGTAGCGACGAAGCAATCCAGCACCGAGCACGGGGCTGGATTGCTTCGCTTCGCTCGCAATGGCGGAAGCGGTGCGTGCCGCTACGGCGTCAGCACCGCGCGGCCGACCAGCTTGCCCTTCTGCAGATCGATGAGCGCATCGTAAGCCTGCGGCAGCGCCACCTTGGTGACCGGGATCGGCGACACCTTCTTGGCGCGGACCAGATCGAGCAGCTCCTGGGTTTCGGCAAGATTGCCGACATAGCTGCCCTGGATGGTGATGGCGCGCATCGGGATGAACGGCAGCGCCCACGGCGCGCCGCCGCCGAACAAACCGACGATCACCAGCTTGCCGCCCTTGGTGAGACAATCGAAGCCGAGCTGCGCGGTCTGCGGATTGCCGACCAGATCCAGCGCACCGCGCACCGGGCCTTTGGCGATCGCCGCGATCTGCGCCAGCGCGTCCGGCGCGGCGCCGTCGACCGTGCCGAGCGCGCCGGCCTTCTGCGCCGCCTCGCGCTTGGCCGCGTCGATATCGACCATGATGGCGCCCTTGCCGCCCATCGCCTTGAGCAGCTCCAGCGCCATCAATCCGAGTCCGCCGGCACCGAAGATCACGATCGGGCTGTCGAGGCAGAAGTCGAGCTTCTTCAGCGCGCTGTAGGTGGTGATGCCGGAGCACGCATAGGGCGCTGCGGTCACCGGATCGAGCCCATCAAGGCTGAGCAGATAGCGCGGATGCGGCACGATCAGTTCGTCCGAGTAGCCGCCGTCGCAATACACCCCGAGAAACCGCGGCTTCAGACACATATTCTCGTCGCCGGCCTTGCAGACGTCGCATTCGCCGCAGCCGATCCACGGATACACCAACGCGACCTCGCCAATCTTGGCGTCCTTGGCGTCGGGACCGGCGGCGACGATTTCGCCGACGGTCTCGTGCCCCATCGTCAGCGGCAATGCGACGCCGCGATCGGCGAGCGACAACTTCTTGCGGCCGTGGCCGAGTTCGTAACCGCCTTCCCAGATGTGCAGATCGCTATGGCAGATGCCGGCGGCCTTGACGCGGACCAGCACTTGCGTGCCGGTCAGTTCCGGCGTCGGCCGGTTGTCCTCGCTCAACGGTTTGCCGAAATCGGTGACGCGAAAGCTCCTCATGGCGTAGTCTCCCGAGATTGTTCTTGTTTATCGTCGAAGCATGCCACGCCGCCGCACGGCCGTCGATGGCCGGTGCGGCTACGCCGCGCTGCGGAATTCGGCCGTAGTCTTCGCCACCAGATCGGCGATCGGCACGACGCCGCCGATGCCGGACGCCGAATGACCGGCGCTCCAGATATCGCGCCAGCGCTTCGGCCGGTCCTCCCGCGCACCGACGTCGATATCTTTGCCGATGTCGATGCCGCCGCGCTCCGGCAGATCGTCGGGATCGAGCCCGGCGGCGACGATCGACGGCCGCAGCATATTGGTCTGCAATCCAGTGAACGCTTTGGTGAGCAGGATATCGTCGGCGCTCGCCTCCACCAGCATTGCCTTGTAGCGCGGATCGGCGAGGCTCTCTTCCGTGGCGATGAACTTGGTGCCCATGTAGCCGAGGTCGCAGCCGAGCGTCATCGCGGCGCGCAGCGCGACGCCGTCACTGATGCCGCCGGCCAGCACGATCACGCCGTCGAAGAATTGCCGCACCGCACGCACGAAGGCGAACGGATTGAGCCAACCGGTCTGGCCCCCGGCACCGGCGGTGAGCAACACCAGGCCGTCAACTCCGGCCGCCACCGCGCGTTCGGCATGGCGGATGCTCGCAACGTCGGCGAGCACCATGGCGCCGACATCGTGCAGCGGCGCGATCACCGGCTGCGGCGAGCCGACGCTGGTGATCACCACCTCGGGCTTGTGCCGCAATAACAGCTGTAAATCGTCGCCGAGCCGCGCGTTGGAGCGATGCACGATCAGGTTCGGACACCACGGCGCGGCGCGCCGGCCGCTCGCGTGCTCGTGTGCCGCGATTCGGCGCGTGATCTCATCGAGCCAGCCCCCGAGTTGTTCCGTCGTGCGGCAATTCACCGTCGGAAATGATCCGATCACGCCGCTACTACACGCCGCAGCCACCAGATCGACGCCGGACACCAGAAACATCGGTGCCGCAATCAGCGGCAAACTGAGACGATCGCCGAAGCGCGCCAGACGGTCGGATGATTTCACGGCAGTTTCCTCCTGCTCTGTTTGCATCGGCCCTGGTCAGCCGTGCTAATGTGGTTGCCGAACATTGGCACGCCCAACAGCCGATGACAAAACACAAGGGAGACGAACGCCATGACTGCCGAGCTCAACGCTTTTCCGACTGCAGGCACGCAGACATTGCGGGCGCTGGCGCGCTATCCGTCGCGCACCGCGTTCGCCTGGCCCGGCGGCAGCTTGAGCTATCGCGGCGCCACCGACATGATCGGCAGCATCCAGAAGGTGTTCATGGGGCTCGGCCTGCCGCCGGGCACGCGGGTTGCGCTGCTCACCGCCAATCGCGCCGAGACCTGGTGCGCCGGCGTCGCCGCCCAGCTCTGCCGCTTCGCCATCACCTGGCTGCATCCGCTCGGCTCGCGCCAGGATCAGCTCGATCAGATCGAGGACTCCGAAGCTGCGGTGCTGATCATCGACGCCGCCGCCTTTCTGGAGCGCGGCGGCGAGCTGGCCGCCCAGGCCAGCGGCCTGCGCCACGTCTTCACCATCGGCCGCGCCGGCTACGGGCTCGATCTGCTCACCGCGCTGGAGCAGGCCGGCAGCGCCACGGCGCGCGACTTCGCTCAGCTCGATGATGTCGCGGTGCTGAACTACACCGGCGGCACCACCGGGAAATCCAAAGGAGCGCTGCGCCACCATCGCGAGAACGCCGGTTTCGCCAATGCGATCCTGGCCGATTTCGAAATCCCGTTCGATCCGCGCTATCTCACGGTGGCGCCGATCAGCCACGTTGCCGGCACCAAGGTGCTGCCGTCGCTGATCCGCGGCGGCACCATCCACATGATGAAGGGGTTCGATCCGGAAGCGGTGCTGCAGACGATCGAGCGCGAGAAGATCAACTTCACGCTGTTCGTGCCGACGATGATCTACGTGCTGCTCGATCATCCGGCGCTCGCCAAGACCGATCTGTCGTCGCTCGACCTGGTGCTGTACGGCGCCTCGCCGATGTCGCCGACGCGGCTGGTCGAAGGCATCGAGCGGATCGGGTCGGTGTTCTCGCAGCTCTACGGCCAGACCGAGTGCTATCCGGTGTCGGTGCTGCGCAAGGCCGATCACGATCCGAAGCAGCCGGAGCTGTTTCTGTCGTGCGGCTTCCCGATCGCGGCCTGCGATGCCCGGATTCTCGACGAGAACGATCAGGAAGTGCCGCTCGGCGAGGCCGGCGAGATCTGCGTGCGCGCGCCGCACGTGATGGCTGAATATTGGAAGCGTCCGGAGCAGACCGCCGAAACGCTGAAGAGCGGCTGGCTGCACACCGGCGACATCGCCAAGCAGGACGACCGCGGCTACATGTACATTCTCGACCGCAAGAAGGACATGATCGTGTCCGGCGGCTTCAACATCTTCCCGCGCGAGGTCGAGGACGTGTTGTCGACCCATCGGGACGTCGCGATGGTCGCGGTGGTCGGCGTGCCCGACGACAAATGGGGCGAAGCGGTCACCGCCGTCGTCGTCGCCAAGCCTGGCACCAAGCCCGACGAGCGCGAGTTGATCGAGCTGGTCAAGACCCGCAAGGGCTCGGCGCATGCGCCGAAACAGGTGCAGTTCGTCACCGAGCTGCCGATGACCGGCGTCGGCAAGATCGACAAGAAAGTGCTGCGCGCCGGCTTCTGGGCCGGTCGGGATCGGATGGTCGGGTAGTTCGCAATCCCGTCAATGGTCATTCCGGGGCGCGCGCAGCGCGAACCCGGAGTGACGACCTGGTACTACGACCGAAACAGCCGCGTGTACTGCGTCTCGTGGCGCAGGCTGGCGAGATCGGCGCGGAAGGTGGCGGTGCCGAGGTCGTCGAGCGACGCGGTCAGCGCTCGCGCGCCCGTCGCGATCACCGATGGCTCCAGCGCGGCGAGCACGCGCTGGCTGTCGGTCTGGCCGAGCGGGATCAGCCGCGCGCCGGCCGAGATCCAGTTCGACGTCACCGCGTGCAGGAAGCCGTGCAGCGTCGCCGGCAGCGGCACGCCGTGCGATGCGCTGACCACGCCGACCGCGACCGGATAGGCGATCGCCTCGCCGCATGCTGCCACGGCGCGGCCGAGGCCGTCGCTGTTCCATGCCTTGCGGGCGATCTCGATAAAGGCGCGGCCCTGCGACAGCGTCTCGAGCTGGCGCTCAGCCGAGGTGACGAACGCCGCGGCGAGTTCAGCGACGGCTAGCAGGCCGGCGTCGTCATGTCGCTCGGTGGCGCGGTAGGCATGGCAGAGCAGCACCGCGTCGCAGAATCCGGCGCCATGCTGCAGCATCGCGTCGAGCCAATCGCGCAAACTGGCGGCGCCTTCGACGTCGCCGGCCTCCACCGCCCATTCGATGCCGCTGGAATAAGAGAACGCGCCGACCGGGAACGCCGGCGACAGCCAAGTCATCAGCCGGAACAGCGCCGCGCTCTGCTGTGCGGGCAGCGGCTGCGCCGACGCCTCCGGCTCAGTGCTCATGCTTGTGAGAATGGCCGTGCGAATGCTGATGGCCGCAGCTCTCGTCATGGACATGATGGTCATGCCCCTGGTGATCATGCCCGCAACCGTGGCCGTGAGCGTGATCATGGGCGTGATCATGGTCGTGGCTGTGATCATGATGTGCATGACCATGATGCGCGTGGTCATGATGCGCATGATCGTGGTGGCCGTGCGCCGCATCGCCGCTGTCGTGCGCCGGTGCGTAGGCGCCGCCTTCCGGATCGAACGGCGCTTCGATCTCCACCACCTTGCCGCCGAGGCCGCGGACCATGTCGGCGATGACGTGGTCGCGGCGGATGCGCAGCGCCTTAGCCATCAGTTGCGTCGGCAGATGGCGGTTGCCGAGATGCCAGGCGAGCCGCACCAGATGTTGCGGATCGTGGCCGCGGATCTCGAGCAGCGGCTCCGGTGCCGCGACCACTTCCACCAGCCGGCCGTCTTCCAGCACCAGCGCGTCGCCGCCGCGCAGCGCCACCGCCTGCTCCAGATCGAGCAGGAACGAAAGTCCCCGCGTCCCGGTCATCGCCATGCGGCGGCGATGCCGGTCGTCGAAATCGAGCACGACGGTGTCGGCCGGGGTGGCGGTCCAGCGATGCTGGCCGCGGACGGCGGTGGCGCGGATCATGGAGTCTCCTATCTGGTCACGACGTTCGCCGGCGTGATGATTTCGATCTTGGGCGGCGCGGCGAAGCAGGTGACGGCGACGCGACCGAACGTCTTCATGTGCTCGGCCTTGCGATGCGGCTCCAGCGCTTCGGCGTTTTCCCACTGCTCGACGAACACCATCTTGCCGGGATCGGTGACGCTCTCGTGCAGGTCGTAGGCGATGTTGCCGGGCTCCTTGCGCGTCTCGGCGATGCAGGCTTTGGCAGCGACGATCAGTTCGGCACGCATTTCGGGCTTCACGGTCAAAGTGGCGACGACATAGATCACGAATATTCCTCCCGGCGGTTTGTGTCTGCAAGGCCGGACATGGCGCCGGCGCGCGGGACATTAGGCGGATGCGGCGGGGATGCAAAGGGGCGGCTCAACCGCGTCGACGCGCCACGCGACGGTCATTCCGGGATGCGCGCAAACGCGCGCTGTTGCACAGAGATGGATCGCCGGGTCAAGTGTTCAGCCCGGAGACATGACCTACGGGTGTTCGGAGACATAGTCGACGCATCATAGTGGCTGGATTTGGCGGTTGGAGGCCAAGTCCATGCCCTGGCGTGAGGTGTCGGCGGTGGATCAGAGACGAGAGTTCGTCCGGCTTGCGATGCAGGAGGGAGCGAACCGGCGGGAGTTGTGCCGGCGGTTCGGCATTCATTGGACGACCGGCTACAAATGGTTGGAGCGATGCGCGGCCGGAGGTGATGTCGTCGACCTATCGCGGCGGCCGCACGAAAGCCCGCGGCAAACCTCGGCGGCGTGCGAGGCACAGGTGCTGGCGGTTCGCGATGCGCATCCAGCGTGGGGGGCGCGCAAGATCGCTAGCTCGATGAAGCGGTCCGGACACAGCGCTCCGGCGGTGTCGACGATCCACGAGATCCTGCGCCGGCACGGCCGGATCAAGCCTGCCGCCGGCGGTCCACCGGCGACGCTGCGGTTCGAGATGCCGGCACCGAACATGCTTTGGCAGATGGACTTCAAAGGCTGGGTTCGGCTCGGCAACGACGTCCGCTGCCATCCGCTGACCGTGGTGGACGATCACTCACGCTACGATCTGTGCCTCCAGGCTTGCGCCGATCAGCGCGGCGAAACCGTGCAGGACAGGCTGCAAACGACGTTCCGGCACTACGGCTTGCCCGACACGATCTTCGTCGACAACGGCTCGCCGTGGTCGGATAGTTCCGGCGAGCGCTGGACGTGGTTTTCGGTGTGGCTGCTCAAGCTCGGCATCAGCGTGATCCGCAGCCGTCCCTATCACCCGCAGAGCCGCGGCAAGAACGAGCGCTTCCATCGCACGCTGGACGACGAGGTGTTTGCGCTGCGGCCCTTGCGCGACCTCGCCGAGGCGCAACGTGCCTTCGACTCCTGGCGCGAGGTGTACAACTTCGAGCGCCCTCACGAGTCGCTAGGCCAGCTGGTGCCTGCTGATCGCTACCAACCGAGCCGGCGTTCTCTGCCGGACCGCCTGCCGGCTCCAGAATACGATGAGCGCGACATCGTCCGCTCCGTCCCGAAAACCAAGGCCTATGTCAGCTTCAAAGGTCGTTTGTGGAAGGTGCCGCAAGCCTTCGCCGGAGAGCGCTTGGCCATCAGGCCGCTCTCCACCGACGGCAAATACGGCGTGTTCTTCGCCGCCCACCAAGTCGCCACCATCGACTTGACGGCGGAAAAGGTGTCGGTCATGTCTCCGAACACGTGTCGACTATGTCTCCGGGCTGAACATCAAGCCCGGCGATGACGCAATGAATGCTGCCCCGCTTCAGAACATGAAGTAGCGCTGCGCCAGCGGCAGCACTTCGGCCGGGGCGCAGGTGAGCAGTTCGCCGTCGGCGCGGACTTCGTAGGTCTCGGGATCGACTTCGAGCTTCGGCGTGGCGTCGTTGTGGATCATGCTCTTCTTGGAGATGCCGCCGCGGACGTTGCTAATCGGGACCAGCTTCTTGGCGATGCCGAGGTCGCGGGCGAGATTGCCGGCAGCGGCGGCCTGCGAGGTGAACACCACCGACGACGCGGTCAACGCCCTGCCGAAGGCGCCGAACATCGGCTGATAGTGCACCGGCTGCGGCGTCGGGATCGAGGCGTTGGGATCGCCCATCGGCGCCGCGACGATGCTGCCACCCTTGATGATGCAGTCCGGCTTGACGCCGAAGAAAGCCGGCGACCACAGCACGAGGTCTGCCATCTTGCCCTTTTCGACCGAACCGATCAGCTTCGACACGCCATGCGCGATCGCCGGGTTGATCGTGTACTTGGCGATGTAGCGTTTGACCCGGAAGTTATCATTCCGCGCCGAGTCCTGCGGCAGCGCGCCGCGCTGCTTCTTCATTTTGTCGGCGGTCTGCCAGGTGCGGATGATCACTTCGCCGAGCCGGCCCATCGCCTGACTGTCCGACGACATCATCGACAGCGCGCCGAGGTCGTGCAGGATGTCTTCGGCCGCGATCGTCTCCTTGCGGATGCGGCTCTCCGCAAAGGCGAGATCCTCGGCGATCGACGGATCGAGATGGTGGCACACCATCAGCATGTCGAGATGCTCATCGATGGTGTTCTTGGTGAACGGCCGCGTCGGATTGGTCGACGACGGCAGCACGTTGTCGAGGCTCGCGACCTTGATGATGTCCGGCGCGTGGCCGCCGCCGGCGCCTTCAGTGTGGAAGGCGTGAATGGTGCGGCCCTTGAACGCCTTCACGGTGTCTTCGACGAAACCCGACTCGTTGAGCGTGTCGGTGTGGATCATCACCTGGATGTCGTATTCGTCGGCGACGGTGAGGCAATTGTCGATCGCCGCCGGCGTCGTGCCCCAGTCCTCGTGCAGCTTGAGCGCGCAGGCCCCGCCTTCGATCATTTCCTTCAGCGGCCCGGGCAGCGCGGCGTTGCCCTTGCCGGAGATGCCGAGATTGACCGGAAACGCATCGAACGACTGAATCATCCGGCCGATGTGCCATGGGCCCGGGGTGCAGGTCGTTGCAAAGGTGCCGTGCGACGGGCCGGTGCCGCCGCCCAGCATCGTGGTGACGCCGCTCATCAGCGCATGTTCGATCTGCTGCGGGCAGATGAAATGGATGTGGCTGTCGAAGCCTCCGGCGGTGAGGATCTTGCCTTCGCCGGCGATCACGTCGGTGCCGGGACCGATGATGATATCGACATTGGGCTGAATGTCCGGATTACCGGCCTTGCCGATCGCGGTGATCACGCCGGCCGTGATGGCAACGTCGGCTTTGACGATGCCCCAATGGTCGACGATCAGCGCGTTGGTGATCACCGTATCGGCGGCGCCGCCCTTGTTGGTCACCTGCGACTGGCCCATGCCGTCGCGGATCACCTTGCCGCCGCCGAATTTCACCTCTTCGCCGTAAGTGGTGAGATCCTTCTCGACCTCGACGATCAGATCGGTGTCGGCGAGCCGGACGCGGTCGCCGGTGGTCGGGCCGAACATGTCGGCATAGACGGAACGTGCAATCTTGGTGCTCACAACACGGCCCTCCCGCGCGCGGCGGTTTCGTCGAATAAACGTTCGAGGTGATCGTTGACGCCGCGGCAACCGGCCGCGACCTTTTCGGCCCAATCGAGATAGTCGAGCAGCCGGTCGCGTTCCCAATCGTCCGGCGGCGACAGGATCAGCGAGCGAAGATTGCTGATCTTGTCCGCGAGCTTGATCATCTTGGCGCGCGGCGCCAGATGCGGCGCGTGCTCGATCTGCAGCCGCTTGCGCTCGGCCTTCGGCAGCGTCTTGTCGTCAGTGCAGGCGACCACCAGCTCGGCGACGTCTTCGCTAAACAGCTCGGCGAGATCGTCGCGCGTGACGCCGGTGTCCTCGATGGTGTCGTGCAGCCAGCCGGCGGCCACCAGCGGCGCATCGGCGCCCTCCGTCGCGACCGTCAGCAACAGCGCGACTTCGGCGAGGTGATTGACGTAAGGCTCCTTATCGGCGCCCTTGCGCCGCGTCCCGGCATGTTTTCGCGCGGCGAAGTCGGCAGCGCGAGACACCAGCACGAGATCGGTCATTACAGCTTGCCCATCACGTCGCCGCGGAAGCCGTAGATGGTGCGGCTGCCGGCGAGCGCGACCAGCTGGACGTCGCGGCTCTGGCCGGGCTCGAAGCGCACGGCGGTGCCGGCCGCGATGTCGAGCCGCATGCCGCGGGCCTTGTCGCGGTCGAATTGCAGCGCCGGGTTGGTTTCGAAGAAATGATAGTGCGAGCCGACCTGGATCGGCCGGTCGCCGCTGTTGGCCACCGTCAGCGTCACCGTGGCGCGCCCGGCGTTGAGCTCGATCTCGCCGTCTTCGATGAACAGTTCACCGGGGATCATCGATTTTCTCCACAACAGGCGTCATTGCGAGCGAAGCGAAGCAATCCAGAGCCGCACGCGTGGCCCTGGATTGCTTCGTCGCTGCGCTCCTCGCAATGACGAACGAAAGAGCCTTCGAAACGACGGCACATCGCCACTACCTGATCGGCTGGTGCACGGTGACGAGCTTGGTGCCGTCGGGGAATGTGGCTTCGACCTGGATGTCGTGAATCATTTCGGCGATGCCGTCCATGCACTGGTCGCGCGTGATCACCTGGGCGCCGGCGTGCATCAGTTCGGCGACGCTGCGGCCGTCGCGCGCGCCCTCGACGATGAAATCGGTGATCAGCGCCACGGCCTCGGGATGGTTGAGCTTGACGCCGCGCTCGAGCCGGCGGCGGGCGACCATCGCTGCCATCGAGACCAGCAGCTTGTCCTTTTCGCGGGGGGAGAGGTTCATGAAGGCACTCGATCGAATGAGCCTGAAATTCGGACGTGACGCAGGATCAACTCAGCCACAGCCGCGGCAGCGCGCGGCCGGCGGCGCGGCCGAGAACAGTCATCATGTCGGCGCGCAGCTTCGCGGCATTTTGAGCGCAGAACCGGGCCATTGCAAACCCATTCCACGCCGAAATCCCAACCTCGGCGCCGAACGTATCGGCCGCCTCACGCAGCCGTTCGACCAGCGCCGCATCGCCCGGCACGATCAGCGCCGTGCCGATCGCGACACCGGCTTTGGCCACTGCAGGGCGTGCCAAGAGGGCACCGATCTCGCCATCGAGCCGCACGGTTTCGGCGAACAGCAATTTGCCGCCGCGCCGCATCCGCCAGCGGTCGACGAAGCGGCCGTGCTGCATGGTCTCCCCCATCGCCGAGCGGCCGAAGATCACCATCTCGGACAGCAACAGCGAAGCATCGTCCGCAAGCTCGATATCGATCCGTCGCTCGGCGCGGGCCTGATCGAACAGGATGGTCTCCTGCGGCAGCCACGCCAGATGGCCGCCGCTCGCGACCTTGAGGGTGATATCGAGCTGCGCGGCGGGGCCGTGCGAGCGATACACCTTCTCGGCCGCCGCCGTGGTCAGCGTCAGCCGCGCATCGGCCTGAACGTCGAGGCTGATGCCGAAGCGATCCCCACCGGCGACGCCGCCCGCGGTATTCACCAGCACAGCCGACAGCCCCTGCAGCTCCGGCGATGGAAAGCGCACCCGGAGCGATCCGGCTTCGTGCACCGGTCCGCGCCGCGTGACGCCGCCATCCGCCCGCACCTCGACGGCGACTTCGCCGACCGCGCGATTGGCGGCGAAGGTCGGCGAGGTGGTGAGGCTGGTATCCGCGATCATGCCGAGTATCCGCGGCGGCGCCACAACGGCAGCGCGCTCCCTCGCCCCGCTGTTGCGGGGAGAGGGTTGGGGTGAGGGGCGACGCGGGTCGCAGGCTCTCGGCTCTGCGGAAGCGCCCCCTTACCCGATCGGCATCGCTGCGCGACGCCGATCGACCTCTCCCCGCGCGCGGGGAGAGGTGAAGAGCGGCGCGCGTGGTTATGCCGAAGCTGATAAGTCAAAGCCGTCCTACAGCGCCATCTGCCGGCTGATCTCGGCTTGGTCGAGGCTGGCGCGGTCGCAGGTGTATTTCACTGCGCCGCGATCCATCACCGCGAAATTGTCGCCGAGTTCGCAGGCGAAATCGAGATACTGTTCGACCAGCACAATGGCGATGTTGCCGAGATTGCGCAAATACGAAATCGCCCGGCCGATGTCCTTGATGATCGACGGTTGAATGCCCTCGGTCGGCTCGTCGAGCAGCAGCACCTTGGGCCGCATCACCAGCGCGCGGCCGATCGCGAGCTGCTGCTGCTGGCCGCCGGACAGATCGCCGCCTCGCCGCTTCAGCATCGAATTGAGCACCGGAAACAGCGAGAACACGTCGTCGGGGATCGACTTGTCGGCGCGCTTCAGCGGCGCATAGCCGGTCTTGAGGTTTTCTTCGACCGTGAGCAGCGGAAAGATCTCGCGGCCCTGCGGCACCAGCGAGATGCCGCGCCGCGCCCGCTCATACGGCTTCAGATGCGAGATGTCGGTGCCGTCGAAGGTGATTGCTCCGGACGAGATCGGCTGCTGTCCCACCAGCGCACGCAGCAGGCTGGTCTTGCCGACGCCGTTGCGGCCGAGCACACACGTGACCTTGCCGGGCTCCGCCGCGATCGACACCCCGCGGAGCGCCTGCGCGGCGCCGTAGTACAGATTGATATTGTCGACGGTGAGCATGGGTTCGTCCTCAATATGTAGCTTCAGCAAGAGCCGGCGTACTTTGCCCGGCCGCCATCCCGCCCACGGACGTCATCCCCCGCGCATGCGGGGGATCCAGTACGCCGCAGCGTTGCGGTGAACACGCGGCTCCCTGGGATACTGGGTCGCCCGCCTGCGCGGGCGATGACGGTGCAGCGTGGGGAGACGGCGCGAGAAACAACCCAGCAAGAATCATCATCACCGCCCCAGATACACTTCGACGACGCGCTCGTTGGCCGAGACGTCGTCGATCGAGCCTTCGGCCAGTACGGTGCCTTCGTGCAGGCACGTGACTTTAACGCCGAGCTCGCGCACGAAGGTCATGTCGTGCTCGACCACCATCACGGTCTTGTCGTGGCGGTTGATCTCGCGCAGCAGCTCCGCGGTCTGCTGGGTCTCGACGTCGGTCATGCCGGCGACCGGTTCGTCGACCAGCAACACCTTGGGGTCCTGCGCCAGTAGCATGCCGATCTCCAGCCACTGCTTCTGGCCGTGCGACAGCGAGCCGGCGAGCCGGTCGCGGGCGTCGCGCAGGCGGATGATGTCGAGCACGCGCTCGATCCGCTCGCTCTCGTCCCTGCTCCGCCGCCAGAACAGCGTGCCGCGGACGCTGTGATCGACGTTGAGGGCCAACAGCAGATTGTCTTCGATGGTCTGGCTTTCGAACACCGTCGGCTTCTGAAATTTGCGGCCGATGCCGAGCTTGGCGATCTCGGTCTCGTCGAGCTTGGTGAGGTCGACGGTGCCATCGAACACCACCTCGCCTTTGTCCGGCTTGGTCTTGCCGGTGATGATATCCATCATCGTGGTCTTGCCGGCGCCGTTCGGGCCGATGATCGCCCGCATCTCGCCGGGCTCCAGCGTCAGCGACAGGTTGTTGATGGCGTGAAAGCCATCGAACGAGACGTGCACACCGTCGAGATACAGCATCGCCGATGTCGAGCGGGTTTCGAGCATACTCATGACGTCACTCCGCCGGCTTCGGTTGAATCACGCCGTCTTCCCGCGCCGCGCTGTCCGCGGTGTCGGTCGGCGGCAGCTTGCGCGAGGCCAGCCACGCATTGACGGTGCCGACGATGCCCTTCGGCAGCAGCAGCGTCACCGCCACGAACAGCGCGCCGAGCATGAACAACCAATACGGCGCCAGCGGCCCGGAGGTGAACACCGTCTTGGCGTAGTTGACGACGATCGCACCCAGCGCGGCGCCCACCAGCGTGCCGCGACCGCCGACCGCGACCCAGATCACCGCCTCGATCGAGTTGGCGGGGGCGAATTCGCTCGGGTTGATGATGCCGACCTGCGGGACGTACAGCGCGCCCGCGACGCCGGCCATGCACGCCGACAGCGTGAACACGAACAGCTTGTAGGACTCGACACGATAGCCGAGGAACCGGGTGCGGCTTTCGGCATCGCGGATCGCGATCAGCACCTTGCCAAGCTTGGAGGTAACGACCGCCCGGCAGATGAAGAAGCCGATCGCCAGCGCCAAACAGCTCAGCATGAACAGCGCCGCGCGGGTGCCGTCGGCCTGGACGTTGAAGCCGAGGATGTCCTTGAAATCGGTCAGGCCGTTATTGCCGCCGAAACCGAAATCGTTGCGGAAGAACGCCAGCAGCAACGCATAGGTCATCGCTTGGGTGATGATCGACAGATACACGCCGGTGACGCGGGAGCGGAACGCCAGCCAGCCGAAGCAGAAGGCGAGCAGGCCCGGCACCAGCAGCACCATCACGGCCGCGAACCAGAACATGTCGAAGCCGTACCAGTACCAGGGCAGCTCCTTCCAGTTCAGGAACACCATGAAGTCCGGAAGGGTCGGATTGGCATAGACGCCGCGGGTGCCGATCTGGCGCATCAGATACATGCCCATCGCGTAGCCGCCGAGCGCGAAGAAAGCGCCGTGGCCGAGCGAGAGGATGCCGCAATAGCCCCAGATCAGATCGATCGACAGCGCGAGCAACGCGTAGCAGACGTATTTGCCGAACAGCGAGATCAGATAGGTCGGCACATGCAGCGCCGACGACTCCGGCGTCAGCAGATTGAGCAGCGGCAGCAGGATTCCGATCGCAGCGAGCAGCACCAGAAAGATCGTCGCCCCGCGATCGAGCGAGCGGGTGAGGATGTGCGGAGTCATGACGCCACCCCTCCGTCATTGCGAGGAGCCCCCGGATCGGCGCTTCGCGCCGTCCGAGGACAGGCTCCGCGACGAAGCAATCCAGAGTCCAGTGCACGAAGCTCTGGATTGCTTCGCTTCGCTCGCAATGACGTGGCTGATGCCGTGCGTGTCGCCGCGTTGCGGCGTGTGTCGAACCATGAGCCTGCAAGTGACGAGCGAGCACGACCAACTCCCCTCCCCCTTGCGGGGAGGGGTCGGGGGTGGGGGTCCACAAGGGCTAAGCTTGTGGCAGGCCCCCTCACCCCAGCCCTCTCCCGCAGGCGGGAGAGGGAGTTCGGCTGCGGCGCGGAGTGAAGGTGTTGCATTCCGATCATCCTCATGCCTCCACCGCACGACCCTTGAGCGCGAACAGGCCGCGAGGGCGCTTTTGGATGAACAGGATGATCAGCACCAGGATGGCGATCTTGCCGAGCACGGCGCCGGCGACCGGCTCCAGGAACTTATTGGCGATACCGAGCGAGAACGCGCCGACCAGCGTGCCCCACAGGTTTCCGACGCCGCCGAACACCACCACCATGAAGCTATCGATGATGTAGCTCTGGCCGAGGTTCGGCGAGACGTTGTCGATCTGCGACAGCGCCACACCGGCAATGCCGGCGATGCCGGAGCCAAGCCCGAAGGTCAGCGCATCGACCCGCGACGTGGCAATCCCCATCGACGCCGCCATCCGGCGGTTCTGCGTCACCGCCCGCATCTCCAGGCCGAGCGAGGTGTAGCGCAGCATCGCCAGCAGCAGGGCGAACACCGCCAGCGTGAAGCACAGGATCCACAGCCGATTGTAGGTGATGGTCATCTCACCGAGTTCGAATGCACCGCTCATCCAGCTCGGATTGCCGACCTCGCGATTGGTCGGACCGAACAGCGTGCGAACCGCCTGCTGCAGGATCAGCGACAGGCCCCAGGTGGCGAGCAGCGTTTCCAAAGGACGACCGTAGAGAAAGCGGATCACGGTGCGCTCGATCAGCACGCCGATCGCGCCGGCGACCAGGAAGGCGAGCGGCACCGCGATCAGCAGTGAGTAGTCGAACAGCGCCGGATAGCGGGTGCGGATCGCCTCCTGCACCACGAAGGTGGTGTAGGCGCCGAGCATCACCATCTCGCCATGCGCCATGTTGATCACGCCCATCACCCCGAAGGTGATGGCGAGACCGATCGCGGCGAGCAGCAGCACCGAGCCGAGCGACAGCCCGTACCAAGCATTCTGCGCCATCGACCAGATCGCCAGATTGCGCTCGATCGATGCCTTGGCGCCGGCGATGCCGCTGGCGACGGCCGCGCTCTGGTTCGACGGCGCGCCGGTGAGCAGCGCCATCGCCTCCTGATCGCCGCGCGCCTTGATGGTGGCGACCGCATCCAGCTTGTCGGCATCGGAGGCGCCCTGCTTGAACAGCAGGATCGACGCCCGCGCTTCGGTGAAGGCGCGCTTGGCGGCAGCGTTCTTTTCCGCCTTCAGCGCTGCCTCGACGGTCGGCAGCATGGTCTCGTCGTGCGATTTGAACACCGACTGCGCCGCCTGGATCCGCTTGTCGAGATCCGGCGACAGCAGCGTCAGGCCGGCCATCGCGCCGGCGACGACGCGGCGCAGCTTGTTGTTGAGCCGCACCGCGCTGGCCTTGGCCGGCAGCGCACCGACCGCCTCGCCGGTCGCCGCATTGGCGATCTTGCCGTCGTCGGTCTTGATGAAGGCCGCCTTGCTGTCCGGATCAGCGTAGAGCTTGCCGTCCTGTAGCGCGGTGATGATCACCGCAGCGCGCGGATTGCCGCTGGCGACCAGCTTGCCGATCGCGTCCTCGCTGTCGGAAAAGGAATCTTGGGCGAATTGCGCGATGGCATCCTCATAGGGACCGGCCACTGCGGGCAAGCTCCCCAATGTGGCGAACGCGATCGCGACCGCGGCAAACAGAATGCGCGTCAGATGGATGAGAGGCACTGAAGTATCCCGGCAAGGATGAAGGTGCGTCGGCGGATGGAAAGGGCGGCGCGCACCGGCGTCGCCGCCCTTTCGCTTGTCGGACGTCAGCAGATGACCAGGCGAACCGTCAGGTGCCCTGGCCGCCGCACTTCTTGGTCACGGTGTTGTAGTTACCGCACTTCAGCGTCACCCAGTCACCGATCAGGTCCTTCGAGCCTTCCAGCTCCTTCGACCAGGCGTCGCCCGGCACCAAGCCCGGGGTCTTCCACACCACGTCGAACTGGCCGTCGGCCTTGATCTCGCCGATGAACACCGGCTTGGTGATGTGGTGGTTCGGCAGCATTTCAGAGATGCCGCCGGTCAGGTTCGGCGCCTTGGTGCCCGGCAGCGCGTCGATCACCTTGTCCGGATCGACCGAGCCGGCCTTCTCGACCGCCTTCACCCACATGTTGAAGCCGATCACGTGGGCTTCCATCGGGTCGTTGGTCACGCGCTTCGGATTCTTGGTGTAGGCCTGCCAGTCCTTGATGAACTGCTCGTTCTCGGGGGTCTTGATCGACTGGAAGTAGTTCCAGGCGGCGAGATGGCCGACCAGCGGCTTGGTGTCGATGCCGGCGAGTTCTTCTTCGCCGACCGAGAACGCCACCACCGGAATGTCGGTGGCCTTGATGCCCTGGTTGCCGAGCTCCTTGTAGAACGGCACGTTGGCGTCGCCGTTGATGGTAGACACCACGGCGGTCTTCTTGCCGGCGGAGCCGAACTTCTTGATGTCGGCGACGATGGTCTGCCAGTCCGAGTGGCCGAACGGGGTGTAGTTGATCATGATGTCTTCGGACTTGACGCCCTTCGACTTCAGATAGGCTTCGAGGATCTTGTTGGTGGTGCGCGGATAGACGTAGTCGGTGCCAGCCAGCACCCAGCGCTCGACCTTTTCTTCCTTGGCGAGATAGTCGACCGCCGGGATCGCCTGCTGGTTCGGCGCGGCGCCGGTGTAGAATACGTTGCGCTCGCTCTCCTCGCCTTCGTACTGCACCGGATAGAACAGGATCGAGTTCAGCTCCTTGAACACCGGCAGCACTGACTTGCGCGACACCGAGGTCCAGCAGCCGAACACCACCGAGACCTTGTCCTTGGTGATCAGCTCGCGGGCCTTCTCGGCGAACAGCGGCCAGTTCGACGCCGGATCGACCACCACCGCCTCGAGCTTCTTGCCGAGCACGCCGCCCTTCTTGTTCTGCTCGTCGATCAGAAACAGCACCGTGTCCTTCAGCGTGGTCTCGCTGATCGCCATGGTGCCGGACAGCGAATGCAGCACGCCCACCTTGATGGTGTCGTCCGCAGCCTTGGCCGGCCCGAACGCCGACAGGCCCAGAGCCAGGCCGGCCGCCGCGGCCAGCCAGCTCCGGCGGCTGATCGGGGTCGCTCCGAGTCGCTTGGTTTCAATACGCATGAGGTGTCATCTCCCTGACGCAGACATGATGCGCGGCCCCAACGGCCGTCTGCGGCAAGGAAGATCGCAAGAAGTATGCCATGCCCTCGGATGCGCCTAAGGCGATGATCGGGCGAGACAATTCGGATTAGAGCAAAGTTCGCTATGAGCACGTCAGCCCAATGAATGGGCAGAAGCAATGACCGCACATTGGCCATCCAGCACAACAAATAATCAAATGTTCGCAAGCTGATTAATTATTGCACTTTCCTGCCAATCGCGAAGGAACAGCAATTGGACCTTGAAAGCAGTGCAGCGATGTTCCATATGACTGTGAGAGACCTAGAGAATCATCAGGTCGTTGCGAGCCGCGTGTTCTGATCCCGCGTTCTGTCCTGAACAGCGGTTTCTGGTTCGCCTTTCATCCGATAATAGCCGACGTTCCGGACACGCGAGCGTCTCAGAGTTTCCAAGCGCACCCGACGGGCTCCGTCGGGCGTTTGCTTTCATGATGGAAAGAACCAACCTTTTGACCTCCTTTCAGGAATTCGGCCTCGCCGATCCGATCGCTCGCGCTCTTCAGGAAGAAAACTACCACACCCCCACGCCGATCCAGGCGCAGACTATCCCCCTCGCCCTCGCCGGCCGCGACGTCGTCGGCATTGCCCAGACCGGCACCGGCAAGACCGCCTCGTTCGCGCTGCCGATCCTGCACCGCCTGTTGCAGAACCGGATCAAGCCGGCCTCCAAGACCTGCCGCGTGCTGGTGCTGAGCCCGACCCGCGAGCTCTCCGGCCAGATCCTCGACAGCTTCAATGCCTATGGCCGCCACATCCATCTCAGCGCCGCGCTGGCGATCGGCGGCGTGCCGATGGGCCGCCAGGTTCGCAGCCTGATGGGCGGCGTCGACGTCCTCGTCGCCACTCCGGGCCGCCTGCTCGACCTCGTCCAGGGCAACGCGCTCAAGCTCGCACATGTCGAATTCCTGGTGCTGGACGAAGCCGACCGCATGCTCGACATGGGCTTCATCAACGACATCCGGAAGATCGTCGCCAAGCTGCCGATCAAGCGGCAGACGCTGTTCTTCTCGGCTACCATGCCGAAGGATATCGCCGACCTCGCCGAGCAAATGCTGCGTGACCCTGCCCGCGTGGCGGTGACGCCGGTGTCCTCGACGGTGGAGCGGATCAACCAGCGGGTGATCCAGCTCGACCATTCCGCCAAGCCGGCCGCGCTCGCCCAGATCCTCAAGGACGACAAGGTCAATCAGGCGCTGGTCTTCACCCGCACCAAGCATGGTGCCGACAAGGTGGTGAAGGGCCTCGCCCGGGCCGGTATTACCGCCGACGCGATTCACGGTAACAAGTCGCAGAACTACCGCGAGCGCGTGCTGGCGGCATTCCGCACCGGCGAATTGCGCACCCTGGTAGCGACCGATATCGCCGCGCGCGGTATCGACGTCGACGGCGTGTCGCATGTGGTCAACTTCGATCTGCCGAATATTCCGGAGACCTACGTCCACCGCATCGGCCGCACCGCGCGCGCCGGAGCGGATGGCACTGCAATCTCGCTTTGCGCCGGCGAAGAGATGGCGTATCTGCGCGACATCGAAAAACTGATCAAGGTGTCGTTGCCGAAGGAAGATCGCCGTACCCCGGGCGCCCACGCTGCTCCCACCCCGCCCCCGCATCGCGGCCCCCGTCAAGCGCCCCACGGCCATTCTCCGCGCAATGGCGATGCACCGACGCGGGGAAAGAATCATCGGCGCCGCGGGCCCGCAGCCGGGCCTGCCCGCCAGTCGGACGCCAGCCGCCACGAGGCGGCGCCGCGACCGCAGCACGGTGGCAACGGCGAGGGACTGCAGGGCGTGGCGTTTTTGCAGCGCAAAAACCGTCCGGCGCAGCCGACCGCTCAGCACCGACCGCATCGCTAACGAACAGCCGATCTGGAGATACCGATGGCCAAAGAAGAGCTGATCCAGTTCGAAGGACTGGTGACCGAAATTCTGCCCGACGCGCGCTATCGCGTGCAGCTCGATACCGGACATGAAATCGTCGCCTATACCGCCGGCAAGATGAAGAAGAATCGCATCAAGACGCTGGCCGGCGACCGGGTCACGGTCGAGATGTCACCATACGATCTGGAGAAGGGCCGGCTGATCTTCCGTCATAAGGACGAGCGTCCGGGCGGTCCGCCGCGCAGTGGTCCGCCGCGCGGTCAGTTCCGCCGCCGCTAAGGGCGAGCTGCCTAATAACAAGGCGCTTTGCCGACCCGGCAAAGCGCCCGAAGCCCCATACTTTCCGGAACCGCGAGGCTCAAAAAATCGCGCATGCCAGGATTGTTTTGGGGACAGGCTTCGCATAATATCTGTTAATCGATTTTCGGCCGGACGACATTAGCTATCCACCGGTACAGCCGGTTCAGAACGCTGACGACCCTTCCAAAAATTCGATCTCACCAGCCCACCGAGACAAAGTGGGCATCGACCGTGTCTATATTGAGAAGGGACTACCACCCGTGAGCATGGGAACCGTGAAGTGGTTCAACGCGACCAAGGGCTACGGCTTCATCCAGCCGGATGATGGCGGCAACGACGTGTTCGTGCACATCAGCGCTGTCGAGCGTGCCGGTCTCGGCACCCTGCGCGAGGGCCAGAAGATCAGCTACGAAATCGTCGCCGATCGCCGCTCTGGCAAGTCGTCGGCCGACAATCTGCGCGCTGCAAGCTGAGCAGATTTCGGTTCTGAACCGAATGGGGCCGCGCCAACAGCGCGGCCTCTTTCATTTTGGGCATGCTCGGCGTGAAGGAAGCCGCCGGATCGATCACGGCGAGGCGGAGAGCGTTAGTTCGTCGGGCACATTGTGGTGCCGTACAGCACACAGAGCGATTGCCGAGGCCGCGTGTAGGACTGGTCCGTCAGACTGATGCCAGCCTGTGGAATGAAGTACGCGACCGTCGGCTGATACTGATAGCTGACTTCACTCAGGATCAGATAGGTGTTGGCGACTTTGAGTCCATCCGGAATCGCGATGGTGTCACCCGCCTGCCGCGTCGAGTTCGCCACTGTCGCGGTGGCCGAGCCGCCACTTTGCGTCACCGTCCCCGTCTTGCTCCACTGCACCGTGGCAACCTGGTTCTTGTTGACGAAGATCTCGGTGATCGTCGCTTTGACTGGAGTAGCTGCATACGGGGTCAACACGCCGTAGCTCGCAGCAAACACGTTCTTGAGGTCGTTGTCAGTGACGCTGGTCGCCTGCGACACCAGGTCCGACAAGGTTCGCGCGACCAACGTCACCTTGCGATCGACGGCGATACCGGAAGTGACTTCGACGGTTGCGAGGAACATCACCAGCATCACCGGCACGATGATTGCGAATTCGATCGCGGCCACGCCGCGGCGATCACGTTGCAGCTGCCGCAGCAACACGAGCGATCGAGCAAGAAGAAGACGTTGAAAACTAAAACGCATCGCGCTGCTCGCTCAAGGCTCGTTGCGGAACGCGGCGGTTGCCGACAGCAGTCGCTTACCACCAGCGAGATTCGAGGTGTCGAAACCGAGCCCGGTGACGAACAACGGCCATTGATAGAAGGCGCGAACGACGATGATGTCTCCGGCCTTGCCGATGTTGTACTGCATGTTGTCGACGAACTTCTTGTTGCTGTCGATCGGCGTGGTGATACTGACCGTACCGAAGTCGCTGCCGTAGTTTTGCACGTCGACGCGGACAATACTGCAGTCGAACAAAGAGATGAGACGCTTACAGACCTCGGTCTTGAATTGGTCCTGCGTCATTGAGGCGTCCTGCGCCTGCCGCGTAAAGATCAGCCGCGACGAATCCTGAACCGCGGTCTCCAGTACCTGGCTGGCGAAAAAGATCATTGCCACTTCAATGATCGCGAACAACAACGCGAAAAAAATCGGGGCAACGATCGCAAATTCGACCGCCGCAGAGCCCTTCCGGTTCCGACGAAATTTGCGAGCCATTGCCCGCGCTGGTGAAACGATGGACGGCATCGATCCGTAGCCCTCTTCCGTCAGTCAACCTCTATTCAAGGCAACCTAATCGCAACACATTGTGGAAGTGTTTCGCTGTATTGAAACGAAATGCGACGCGCTGTTAACCGCGCGTCAACCACGACGTTCTGGCCACCAGGGAGCCATCCCGAACAGCCGCCGCAGACTTGGTGTTGGCGGTCCCGACGCGCCACTCGCGTGCTCGTTGAGCCTACCGGTCTGCCCCATGGCGGACCTGAAGTCGCATTCCAATATCCCAGCGTCTCGCGACGCTGTCAGATCCGCGCGCAGTTCTAAGATTCCCAATCGACGCACGATGCCTCCAGTCTAGAGGGTCACATCCGCAATGATCGGGTTGAGCAACATCCAGAGGCTGCTTGATCGGCTTGGCCTGATCCACGCTGACAGAAACCGAATCTCCGTGCCGGCACTCGCAGGCGCCGCCCCCACACGAAGAGCAGCGAAGGAACAAAGAGCATCGCACCAAGACGGCGCGTGAAGCGAATGGACGCCGCACTTAACTCTGGGAGGTTTACGAGCCGACGAAAGCGCCTCCGAGCGGGATCGGCGCCTGACGGTGAACAAGGTGCGGCCGACTGATGAATGAAACGGAAATCAAAACGTAAAGATTTGAAACAGTTTGTCCGATTTTGAAGCAGCTTGCGTAGCAATGGTCCAAACCACGGTATCGCCATGCCGAGAACGGGGCCTTCGCCACTCAATTACTTCAAATTAACAGCACATTTACCCTCCGCCGGAAGTGCCACCGAAACACCTGATGCCCCCATGTTTACGCAATCGAATTAACTGCGCTGCAATTTCCCCCACCTAGGGTTAGCTCCATGGTCACGGTGCTGAGAACGCCGGCCAGACCAAACAGAGTTCGACAGCCACGTGTACATGGAGCTACCCGATGAAGAACATCGTTGCGCGTTTCATCAAGGACGAATCCGGCGCCACCGCGATTGAATACGGCCTGATCGCTGCCGGCATCTCGCTCGCCATCATTGCCGCAGTGCAGGGCCTCGCCGGCAAGCTGAACTCGACCTTCACCAGCGTCCAGAACGCGCTGAAGTAATCGGCAGGTTGGCCGAACAATCAAGGCCCCGGCGTTCCGGGGCCTTTTTTGTTCTTCATCCCTCTCACGATCAGAACTGCAATGCACCGTTCCGATCATATCCAACCGATTCCGGCGCCTGATGGCGCGGTTGCGGCCTCACGCGACACGGCCGCACGGCAGACGGTTTGCGCAGCTCTCGCCCTCGCTGTCGCGGCGGTTCTTATCCAGATCGCTGCGAGGCTGTGGTGAGGACGAACCGCATTTCCCGATCATTCACTTCTGCCATCTAGTTTGGTTTCGAGCCGCAATGGTTCGAGTTGTTCGCAGAGTTCCGACGAGGCCAAGATGATCGCCGACCTGCTTCGCATTTCGCTGTTTCCCGCGTTGATGGCCTTCGCCGCAACCAGCGACTTGCTGACGATGACGATCTCCAACCGGATTTCGCTTTTGCTCGTCGCGGGCTTTCTGGTCTTGGCTCCGCTCACCGGACTCGGTGCCTACGACATCCTGCTGCACTTCGGCGCCGGCGCGTTGGTGCTTGCGGTCGCCTTCGGCTGTTTTGCGATGGGCTGGATCGGAGGCGGCGACGCCAAGGTGGTGGCCGCCGCAGCACTGTGGTTCGGCTTCGACCACCTGCTGGACTACCTGCTGTATGCTTCGCTGTTCGGCGGTGCGCTGACGCTGCTGCTGCTCGGCTTTCGGCAATGGCCCCTGCCCTATCGCCTCGCCTGCCAGGGCTGGGTCCTGCGGCTGCACGACCAGCAAACCGGCATTCCTTACGGCATTGCGCTGGCGATGGGCGCGCTGGTGATCTACCCGCACACCGAATGGATCAAGGCGGTCGATATCGCCCGTTTCACCCTGAGCTGATCGCCTGGGAACTTCCCGTTAACGCGATTTAGATACGCCTCATTAACCATGCTTTGACGAATAGCTGGTCAACTCGCCTCAATGCGGCGGGTGCGCCGCCCGAGTCATGTGGAAAGTGAAGCGTATGAATCCCGCGCGCATTGTCGTGCTGACCATCGCTGTCGGTGCCGGCGGCGTCGCCGCTTATCTGGCCAACAGCACCGGTCCGCAGCCGGGTGCCCCTGCCGCGCCGGTTGCGCAGACCGTCGAGGTTCTGGTCGCCAAGAACGACATTCCGCTCGGTCAAGCCGTGACGCCCGGCGATCTGCAATGGCAGACCTGGCCAGCCGCAACCGCCAGCTCGAACTTCATCCGCCGCGACGTTCACCCCGGCGCCACCACCGATATCGGCGGCTCGATCACCCGCGCGCCCTTCATTGCCGGCGAGCCGATCCGCAGACAGAAGCTGGTCAAAGCCGATGGCTCCAGCTCCGTGCCCGCGATCCTGTCCGCCGACATGCGCGCCATTTCGACTGAGACCGCTCTGGAGCCCGGCGCGACTGGCGCACGACAGAGCGGAACGCTGTCGCTGGCGCCGCTCCTTGCCGATGCGCGGCAGACTGCCTCGAACGACACCACCGAAGCCAAGCGTGGCATCGTCAAAGTGGCGCGCTACGAAATTACCACTCAGGCATCGTTGCAGAGATGATCGGAGAACGGGAGATGACTCGCAATACCGGTCCCCGATTGACCCACTTCTGGCGCGGCACGGCGATCGCCCTGTCCGCAGCCGTGGCTCTGACGCTGATCCCGAGCTGGACCGCGGTGCACGCCAGCGACTACCGTGCGGCGCCTGTCCCGCCGGCATCGTCCGGCCTGAATGCCCAATCGATTTCGCTCGGCATCGGCAAGTCGATGGTGATCGACCTGCCGCGCGACATCAAAGACGTGCTGGTTGCGGATCCGAAAATCGCCAATGCGGTGGTCCGTTCTGCGCAGCGCGCCTACATCATCGGCGCCGCCGTTGGCCAAACCAACATCGTGTTCTTCGATTCCGCCGGCCGGCAGATCGCCGCCTACGACATCGCCGTGACGCGCGACCTCAACGGTCTCCGGACCGCACTCAAGCAGACCTTGCCCAATGCCGAAATCCAGGTCGAAGGCCTCGGCGACGGCGTGATGCTGAACGGCTGGGTGACCTCCCCGATCGACGCGCAGCAGGCGTACGACCTCGCCGTTCGGTTGGTGGGCGAAGATAAGAAGGTCGTCAACAACATCGCGGTCCGCGGCCGCGATCAGGTGATGCTGAAGATCACCGTCGCCGAAGTGCAGCGGGACATCGTCAAGCAGCTCGGCGTCGATCTCAGCGCCAACATGGCCTACGGCACCGCCGTGGTGAACTTCAACAACTCCAATCCATTCACCCAATCTGGCGGTCCGCTGGTTTCGAGCAACGCGCTGACCACGAAATTCGGATCGCTGCCGTCCGTCACCGCAACGCTGCGGGCGATGGAAAGCGCTGGCGTCGTGCGTACCCTCGCCGAGCCAAACCTGACAGCAATCTCCGGCGAGCCGGCGACCTTCCTGGCCGGCGGCGAATTCCCGGTGCCGAGCGGCGTGACCTGCACCAACGGTGTCTGCACTCCGTCGGTGACGTTCAAGAAGTTCGGTATCCTGCTCAACTTCACCCCGGTAGTGATGACCGCAGGCCGGATCAGCCTGAAGGTGATGACCGAGGTCTCCGAGGTGTCGAGCGACAACTCCGTCATCATCAGCAACATGTCGGTGCCGTCGATCAAGACCCGCCGCGTCGAGAGCACGGTGGAAATCCCCTCCGGCGGCTCGCTGGCGATGGCCGGCTTGATCCAGGAGCAGACCAAGCAGGCGATCAATGGCATGCCCGGCGCAGCGCAACTGCCGATCCTCGGCACGCTGTTCCGCAGCCGCGACTACATCAACCGCCAAACCGAGCTGATGGTGCTGGTGACGCCCTATGTGGTGCGCGCCGTGGCGCAGAAGGATCTGTCACGGCCGGACGACGGCTTCGCCGACGCCTCGGATCCGCAGTCCGACCTGCTCGGCAGCATCAACAAGCTCTACGGCGTTCCCGGCCGGACCGAGCCCGCCCGCACCTATCGCGGCCGGTTCGGTTTCATCACCGACTAGGCGGAGCGAGGACAGCACGATGACATTTCCTACCTCCGCCAAAGTGGCTCGCGGCCTCGGTCTTGGGGCCGCGTTGATCGGTTTCTCGCTGTCGCTCGGAGCCTGCACCCATACCAGCCGGGAAGTCGAAGTGACCCAGAGCATTCCGACCGACTATCGGCAGCGCCATCCGATCGCCATCCGGGAAGCTGACCGCACCGTCGAAGTCTTCGTCGGCAACGGCCGCGGCGGGCTCACCCCCGTGCAGCGCGCGGAAGTCGCCGAGCTTGGGCAGACCTGGCTGCGTGAAGGCACCGGCGCGATCATCGCCGAAGTGCCGTCCGACACGCCCAATGCCCGCGCCGCCTCGGACACCATCCGTGAGATTCAGTCGGTGCTCGCGGCCAATGGCGTGCCGGCGCGCGGCGTGACGGTGAAGCACTATCGTCCGGCCGATCCGCGCACGTTCGCGACGATCCGTCTGATCTATCCGAAGGTGACCGCCGTGGCCGGCCCCTGCGGGCTGTGGCCGGAAGATCTCGGTCCGAGCATCAAGAACAAGGGCTATTACGACAATCGCCCGTACTGGAATCTCGGTTGCGCCAACCAGCGCAACCTCGCTGCGATGGTCGAAAATCCCTCCGATCTGGTGCAGCCGCGACCTGAAACACCGCCCTACACCGCTCGTCGCGCGGTCACCTATGACACCTATCGCACGACCAAACCGGACACGAGCGACAAGAGCAAGTTGAGCGGCGTCGGACAATGATCAGTTACTCGCGCCAAAATCAGGACGAACCGGCGACGGCGGCACCGGATGTAGGGCCGGAGGAGCACATCGCGCCAGCGCCGCGCGTCTCGGTTCAAGCGTTCTGCGAGACCGTCGAGACTGCCGCCGCGGTGCAGGCCGCGGGCGAAGACCGTCGTCTCGCAAAAGCACACCTGAAGATCCAAATGGGCGGCGTGGTTGCGGCAATCGAAGCCTACCGATCCGCCCCGACGCCGAACGTCATCGTGCTTGAGACCGACGCACGCAGCGACGTGCTGGCCGGTCTCGACCAGCTCGCGACGGTGTGCGATCCGGGGACGCGGGTGATCGTGATCGGCAAGGTCAACGACGTCACGCTGTACCGCGAGTTGGTCCGCCGCGGCGTCAGTGATTACGCGATCGCGCCGGTGCAGCCGATCGACGTGGTCCGCTCGATCTGCAATCTGTTCTCGGCACCCGAAGCCAAAGCCGTCGGCCGCATCATCGCTGTGGTCGGTGCGAAGGGAGGCGTTGGCGCGTCCACGGTCGCCCACAACGTGGCCTGGGCCATCGCTCGTGACCTGGCGCTCGACTCGGTGGTGGCCGATCTTGATCTCGCGTTCGGCACCGCCGGGCTCGACTACAATCAGGACCCGCCGCAGGGGATCGCCGAGGCGGTGTTTGCCCCCGACCGCGTCGATACCGCCTTCGTCGATCGGCTGCTGTCGAAATGTACCGACCACCTCAGCCTGCTGGCTGCGCCGGCGACACTGGACCGCGTCTACGACTTTGGCGCCGATGCATTCGACTCGGTCTTCGACACGCTCCGCACCACGATGCCGTGCATTGTTCTCGACGTGCCGCATCAATGGACCGGGTGGGCGAAACGGTCCCTCATCACCGCCGATGATATCCTGATCGTCGCGACGCCCGACCTCGCCAACCTGCGCAACACCAAAAACCTGATCGACCTCTTGAAGGGGGCCCGGCCGAACGATCGTCCCCCGCTGTACTGTCTCAATCAGGTCGGGGTGCCGAAGCGGCCCGAAATCTCCACGAGTGAGTTCGCCAAGGCGATCGAGAGCCAGCCGATCGTCTCGATTCCGTTCGAGCCTCAGATCTTCGGTGCGGCCGCCAACAACGGCCAGATGATCGCGGAAATCGCGGCGAACCATAAGACGACGGAGATGTTCCTGCAGATCGCCCAGCGGCTGACGGGACGCGGAGAAGCCAAGAAGCCGAAAGGCTCGTTCCTGGGACCGATTCTGGAGAAGCTGCGGGCCAAGTAGCCTGGTGTTGGAGTATCAAGGTGTTTGGTAAGCGCGGACCGGAAAACGAAGTCAGGGCCCCGAAACCGGCGAGCTTCTCGCCGGAGCCGGCGATGCGCGCCGCTGAACCCAAGCCCGTCGTGTCTTCACCGCCGCTGGCACCGGCACGCGCCCCTTCAGCGCCGCCGGTGGCAGTCGAAACGCGCCGCTCCGAGAACTACTACCAGGTCAAGGCGACGATCTTCGGCGCGCTGATCGAAGCGATCGATCTGGCGCAGCTCGCGAAGCTCGATGGCGAGTCGGCGCGCGAGGAAATCCGCGACATCGTCAACGAAATCATCGCGATCAAGAACATCGTGATGTCGATCGCCGAGCAGGAGGAACTGCTCGACGACATCTGCAACGACGTGCTCGGCTACGGCCCGCTGGAGCCGCTGCTGTCCCGCGACGACATCTCCGACATCATGGTCAACGGCGCCGGCACGGTTTACATCGAAGTCGCCGGCCGGATCCAACGCACCGGCATCCGGTTTCGCGACAATCAGCAGCTCCTCAACATCTGCCAGCGCATCGTCAGTCAGGTCGGCCGGCGCGTGGACGAATCCTCGCCGATCTGCGACGCGCGCCTTGCCGACGGCTCGCGCGTCAACGCCATTGTGCCGCCGCTGGCCATCGACGGCCCCGCCCTCACCATCCGTAAATTCAAAAAGGACAAACTGACGCTCGACCAGTTGGTCAAGTTCGGCGCGATCACGCCGGAGGGCGCTCAGATCCTGCAGATCATCGGCCGGGTCCGCTGCAACGTGCTGATCTCGGGCGGTACCGGCTCGGGCAAGACCACGCTTCTGAACTGCCTGACCAACTATATCGACGACGACGAGCGCATCATCACCTGCGAAGACGCGGCCGAACTGCAACTGCAGCAGCCGCACGTGGTGCGCCTTGAAACCCGACCACCGAATATCGAAGGCGAAGGCCAGATCACGATGCGCGATCTGGTCCGCAACTGTCTGCGTATGCGTCCTGAGCGGATCATCGTCGGCGAAGTCCGCGGACCCGAGGCATTCGACCTGTTGCAGGCGATGAACACCGGCCACGACGGCTCAATGGGCACGCTGCATGCCAATAATCCGCGCGAAGCCCTGTCTCGTTGTGAATCGATGATCACAATGGGCGGCTTCGCACTCCCGTCGCGCACCATCCGCGAGATGATCTGCGCCTCGATCGACGTCATCATCCAAGCGGCGCGCCTGCGTGACGGCTCACGCCGCATCACCCACATCACCGAGGTGATGGGGATGGAAGGTGACACCATCATCACCCAGGACATCTTCGTCTACGACCTGTTGGGCGAGGATGCCAACGGTCACATCGTTGGCCGCCACCGCTCTACCGGCATCGGTCGCCCGCGGTTCTGGGAACGCGCCCGCTATTTCGGCGAAGAGCAGCGACTCGCCGCGGCGCTGGATGCCGCGGAGGTCGTGGTCAATTCATAAGAGGCCGGTGCGATGGAAATGCAAACGCTCGCACTCGGCTTCTTTGCCGCCATCGCGGTCGGTGGTGTGGCATGGGTTTTCGTCTATCCGCTGCTGTCCGGAGAAAAGACTGTCGAACAGCGGCTGACCTTCGTCGCACGCTCCACGCCCACGGTGCGTCAAGCCGATCGCACGCAGCGGTCGCGGCGCGAGCAGATCGAGGGCTCTCTCAAAGAGATCGAGACCCGCAACGAAAAGCAGAAGAACGTCCCGCTGACCGCCAAGCTGTCGCAGGCAGGTCTCGACTGGACTCCCGGCAAGTTCGGCGTGGTTTCGGCGTCGCTCGGCATCTTCATGCTAGGCATCGCGATCATTTTGGGCGCCAGCCTGCCGGCCGCGGCCGGTCTTGGTTTCGCCGCCGGCTTCGGGTTGCCGCGCTGGACCCTCGGCTATCTCAAGCGTCGCCGTGAGAAGAGGTTTCTTGCCGCCCTTCCCGACGCGGTCGACATCATCGTTCGTGGTATCAAGGCCGGCCTGCCGTTGTTCGACTCGATCAAGATGGTGGCCGCGGATTCACCGGAGCCGCTGCGGAGCGAATTCAACGCCATTATCGAAACCCAGGCGATCGGCATGCCGATCGGCGAGGCCTGCGCCCGGCTGTATGAGCGGATGCCGATTCCCGAAGCGAATTTTTTCGGCATCGTGATCTCGATCCAGCAGAAATCGGGCGGCAACCTCTCGGAAGCGCTCGGGAACCTGTCCAAGGTGCTGCGCGATCGCAAGAAGATGGCCGAGAAGATCCAGGCGATGTCGATGGAAGCCAAGGCATCAGCCGCAATCATTGGCTCGCTGCCGATCATCGTGATGATGCTGGTCTATGTGACCACTCCAGACTACATCTCGCTGCTGTGGACACATCCGACCGGTCGCATCCTACTCGCGGCTTCGGCGCTGTGGATGTCGGCGGGCATCTTCGTGATGAAGAAGATGATCAATTTCGACTTCTGAGGGCGGCCATGTTGGATTTTCTGATCGAGAAGTTCCACGACGCGCGATTCATGGCGACGCTGCTCGCGGCGATCGCTGCCAGCGCGACGGTCTACACCCTCGTCACTCCATTTTTCGTAGGCGAGACGCTGGCCAAGCGAATGAAGGCCGTCGGCAGTGAACGCGAACGCCTGCGGCAGCGCGAACGGGATCGCCTTGCCAAAGCCGAGAAGGTGTCGCTACGGCAAGCGCCGAAGAAATTCGTGGCGCGCGTGGTGGAAGACTTCAACCTCGCCAAATGGTTGGCGCAAGAATCCGCTCGCGACAAGCTGGTGATGGCCGGCTACCGCGGCCAGGCGCCCTACGTCACCTTCCTGTTCTTCCGCATGGTGATGCCGATCGCGTTCGGCGCGGCCTCGGCGCTGTACGTGTTCGTCATCGCGAATTTCGACCAGCCGCTGACGATCAAGATCGGCATGTGCGTCGCCGCGATCTTCTTCGGCATGCAGGCGCCGATGCTGTTTCTGAAGAACGCGATTCAGAAGCGTCAATTGTCCATCAAGCGAGCGTTTCCCGACGCACTCGACCTGCTGCTCATCTGCATCGAGTCCGGCATGTCGATCGAAACCGCGTTCCGCCGGGTGTCGATCGAAATCGGGTCGCAGTCGATCCCGCTCGCCGAAGAATTCACCCTGACGACCGCCGAACTGTCCTATCTGCAGGACCGCAAGCAGGCCTACGAGAATCTGGCGCTGCGCACCGGCCTCGACGGCGTAAAGTCGGTTTGTTTGGCGCTGCAGCAGTCAGAGCGTTACGGCACGCCGCTCGGTCAAAGCCTGCGGGTGATGGCGCAAGAAAATCGCGACATGCGGATGAACGAGGCCGAGAAGAAGGCGGCGGCGCTGCCGCCCAAGCTCACCGTGCCGATGATCGTGTTCTTCCTGCCGGTGCTGTTCGTGGTGATCCTCGGCCCGACCGGCATTCGCATCGCGGCGATGCAGTAAGGACCATCCGCTTAAGGGATCAGCTAGCGGCCTGAGGCCAGCACGCCACGGCCTGCCGCACGCGCGGTGTCGTGACCGCTTACCATCTCTTTGAGATAGGCGACGTTGGCGGCCGCCTCATCCGGCGGCAGATCGGCACGAACGATCGACTCCGCTTCGGCGTAGCGCCCCTGCAGGCCGACCACCAGCGCAAGGTTTTGACGCACCCGCGAGTCGGCCCGGCCGTTCGCGTAGGCCTGCCGCAGTGTCTGCTCCGCTTTCGGCAGCTCCTTGGTCAGCACATAAGACATGCCGAGATTCGACAGCACCGAGGGCTCGTCCGGCGCCAGCCGCAACGCGCTGGCGTAGTAACGCCGCGCATCCTCATTGCGTCCCATCTGATCAAGCACGGTGCCCTGCACCGATAAGATGCGCCAGTCCGGATTGTCAGGGCTGTGCGCCCGCGACAGCGTATCGAACGCCAATTGGAAATTGCCGTTGTCGGCGAGCGCGCGGCCGTAGGCCGCCCGCACCGCCTTGTTGCTTGGATTGGCCAGCGAGGCCTTCTCCAGCACCGCGACGGCTTGAGCGCGCTGGCCGATCGCGCGGAGCGCGTTGCCGTAAGCAATCGCGGCGTCGGGATCGTTGGGACGTGACCGGTAGCGGTCACCGGCGATCTCGACCGCGCGGTTCGGATCGGTCGAGGCCTCGTTACGCCCGCCGAGCGAGCCGGTGACATCGGCCATGCCCATGGTCTTGCAACCTGCGAGCGACACCGCCACGCTGACGGTCAGCGCCGCGGACGCGGCAAACCGGGCAAGACAACGCAGGTCGCGCATGGCACCATTACTCACAAAGCCGACAAATTCTGGCCCAGCAATAGAGCGTTAACCCTAATGTTGGGTTAATCCTCCCAGCTATCGGCGCCGCCTTAAGATTCGAAAGAGCCGCAACGCATGCACCCGATCTTCCAGACCGAGCCCACCCCGTCCGCAACGCCAATCCTGTTCGTCACCAAATCAAGCTGGGATGCGGTGCGGGCTGATCTGCCCGAGGCAGCCCAGCGCTTTGCAACGGCGAGCGGCTATAGCGGCAAGCCCGGCCAATTTCTGGCGCTGCCGACTTCGGACGGCGAGATCGGCCACGTGCTGTTCGGTCTCGACGAGCCGGACGCGAAAGGTCACGACCCATTCCGTGCCGGCGCCCTGCCCGGGCTGCTGCCCGCCGGCGTCTATCGGTTCGCCAATGCGCCCCACGATGTGCGGCTCGCGGCCCTCGCCTTCGCGCTCGGCGCCTATAAGTTCGGCCGCTATCGCAAGGCCGAGCCGCCGGCCGTGCGGCTGGTGCCGCCCGATAGCGTCGATGCCGCCGCGATCAGCCGCACAGCAGAAGCCGCGGCACTCGCGCGCGATCTGATCAATACCCCGTCGAACGACATGGGCCCTGCCGAACTCGCCGACGCTGTGGACGCGCTGGCGACGCGCTTCGGCGCGAGCATCAACGTCATCGTCGGTGACGAGCTCGCCACCCAGAACTTCCCGCTGATCCGCGCCGTCGGCATGGCCTCGACCCGCGCGCCGCGGCTGATCGATCTCACCTGGGGCGATCCGTCCCATCCGAAGGTCACGCTGGTCGGCAAGGGCGTGTGCTTCGACACCGGCGGCCTCGATCTGAAGCCGTCGAGCGCGATGCTGATCATGAAGAAGGACATGGGCGGCGCCGCCAACGTCCTGGCGCTGGCCTCGATGATCATGGATGCCGGGTTGAAGCTGCGGCTGCGCGTGCTGATCCCGGCGGTCGAGAACTCCGTCGCCGGCAACGCGATGCGGCCGCTCGACATCTTCCCGTCGCGCAAGGGGCCGACCGTCGAGATCGGCAACACCGATGCCGAAGGCCGGCTGGTGCTCGCCGACGCGCTGGCCTATGCGGACGAGGAAGCGCCAGATCTGCTGATCGATCTCGGCACGTTGACTGGCGCCGCCCGCGTCGCGCTCGGTCCGGACCTGCCGCCCTACTACACCAACGACGAGACGCTGGCGCTCGACGTCGCGCGCCACGCCCGCGCGGAGAACGATCCGCTATGGCGGATGCCGCTGTGGGCCCCGTACGACTCGTGGCTCGACTCCAAAGTCGCGAACATCAACAACGCGCCGTCCGGCGGATTCGCCGGCTCGATCACCTGCGCCCTGTTTCTGCAGCGCTTCGTCGAAGCCGCCAAGAGCTGGCTGCATGTCGACATCTACGGCTGGACCCCGAAGGCCAAGCCCGGTCGCCCCGAAGGCGGCGAATGTCAGGCGGCGCGCGCGATCTTCGCGTTGTTGAGCGAGCGCTATGGCTGATCGAAGGCTGACGCCGGCGCGGCCCGACCTCGCTGCCAAGCATCTCGAAGGCCAAGTCACCGCAGCGCGGTTCGTCGAAGGCGAAGAGTTCGAAGTCAGCTACGGCGTGGCGCCGGTGCGGCGCGAACCGTTTTCCGGCGCGATGCTCGAGACCGAGGCGCTGAAGGGAGAGCGCGTCACGGTGTATGACCGCACCGAAGAAGGCTGGGCCTGGGGTCAGCTGATGACAGACGGCTATGTCGGCTGGCTGCCGGATCTCGCCCTGTACAGGCCCGCCGCAGAACCGACCCACAAGGTCACGGCGCTACGCACCTTTGCGTTCCAAGGTCCCTCGATCAAACTGCCGCCGGCCGAGACGCTGCCGCTCGGCGCGCGGCTGGCGATCGTGCGCGAGGACGCGAACTTCGCAGTGACGCAGGAAGGCTGGTACGTGCCGCGCCAGCACGTCGCTCCACTTGTTGACGTCGAAGCGGATTTCGTCGCCGTCGCCGAGCGCTTCGTCGGCACCCCCTATCTGTGGGGTGGGCGCAGCAGCCTCGGCATCGATTGCTCGGGACTGGTGCAGACCGCGCTGGCGGCCTGCGGGATCGCAGCACCGCGCGACAGCGACATGCAGGAAGCCGCGCTTGGCGCGCCCGTGCCGCTCGCCGAGCAGGCTGCGCTGAAGCGCGGGGATCTGTTATTCTGGAAGGGCCACGTCGCGATCGCACGCGACCATGCCAGCATCGTGCACGCCAATGCTTATCACATGGCAACGGCGATCGAGTCGACGCGGGAGGCGATCGCGCGGATTGCAGCCGCCGGCAGTCCGCTGACTGCGATCAAGCGGCTCGGCTGAAACACTCGCGCAGCCGTGCGCGGTTGAGCGCCAGCCACTGCAAGGCAGTCACCAGCAACGCATTGGTGAATGCGCCGCGGCTGAGCGCCGCCAGGGCCTCGTCGATCGCGACGACGAAAGGCTCGGTGTCCTCGTCTTCTTCCGCCAATCCGGCGCGTTGCAGCACCGCGCTGGAATCGACGTGGCCGACAAAGAAAATGACCTGCTCATCGGTGAGGCCGGGCGTCGGCAGGACACGATAGAGTTCGACGAGCTGCGTCGGCGCCACGCCGATTTCCTCGATACATTCGCGCCGCGCAGCATCCGCATCGCTCTCGTGCGGATCGACCCGGCCGGCAACGATCTCGACCATATCGCCACGCCCGGTGGCGAGATGCGCAGGAAGACGAAACTGCCGGATCAGGACAATCGAATCCCGTGCCAGATCAATCGGGACCACGGCGGCGACGCGGCTGGCACGCAGCACATCGCGGCGCTGCAACAGCGGCGGCTCGCCGTCGCGCCGGATCGACACCTCGAAGCGCTCGTACGCCATGAACCCCTGCCCGATCAGTTCAGGGGCCGACACGGTGACGTTCGCCGCGCGGTCCGCGAGCTGATCAGTTTGGTCACTCTCGCTCATCAAACACCTATTGAGCCGCAGCGCCGCCGGGCGCGGTCTCGAGCCGGAACGCAGCGGCAAACAGCGCCCGCGTATAATCGGTCTTCGGAGACTTGAATAGCTCGCCTGCGGGGCCTTCCTCGACCACTTTGCCCTGTTTCATGACGATCAAATGACTGGCAAGCGAGGCAACCACCCGTAGATCATGGGAAATGAACATGTAGGTCAGGTCGCGCTTGCGCTGCAGTTCGCGAAGCAAATCGACCATCTGGGCCTGAAACAGCATGTCGAGCGCGCTGGTCGGCTCGTCGAGCACGACGAAGTTCGGCTCCAGCACCACCGCGCGCGCGATCGAAATCCGCTGACGCTGGCCGCCGGAGAACTCGTGCGGATAGCGGAAACGCGTCGCCGGATCGAGGCCGACATCCTTCAGCGCCTTGATCACACGCGCCTCGCGCTCGTCCTCGCCGAGTTGCGGCTGATGCACGCTGAGCCCCTCGGCAATGATGTCGCCGACCGACATGCGCGGGCTGAGCGCTCCGAACGGGTCTTGAAACACGATCTGCATATCGCGGCGAAACGGCAGCATCTGCTTGAACTTCAGACCCTGAACATCCTTGCCGAGAAACACGATCGGCCCGTCGGACGAGATCAACCGCAGCAGCGCCAGTCCCAGCGTTGTCTTGCCCGAACCGGACTCGCCCACCACGCCGAGCGTCTCGCCTTTGCGGATCGCCAGCGTCACGCCGTCGACCGCCTTGATATGGCCGACGGTCTTGCGCAGCAGGCCACGGCGGATCGGAAACCAGACCTTGAGATCGTTCGTCGAGATCACCACCGGCGCATCGGGGCACGGCGGCGCCGGGTCGGGCTTCGGCTCGGCGGCAAGCAGCGCCTTGGTGTATGGATGCTGCGGATCGGTGAACACCTGCTCGACCGGTCCCTGCTCGACGATCTTGCCGGTGTGCATCACGCAGACGGTATCAGCGATACGACGGACGATGCCGAGATCGTGGGTGATGAACAGCATGCTCATCCCAAGCCGCGCGCGGATGTCGGCGAGCAGCGCCAGGATCTGCGCCTGCACGGTGACGTCGAGCGCCGTGGTCGGCTCGTCGGCAATCAGCAGATCCGGCTCGTTGGCGAGCGCCATCGCGATCATCACGCGCTGGCGCTGCCCGCCGGACAATTGATGCGGATAGCTGGCGAGACGTGTCTCCGGCTCGGGGATGCCGACCTGGGTCAGCAACTCGATGATCCGCGCCCGTGCCTTGGCGCCGCGCACACCGCCGTGCAACTGCAGGATTTCGCCGATCTGGGCCTCGATCGTGTGCAGCGGATTGAGCGAGGTCATCGGCTCCTGAAACACGATCGAGATCTCGTTGCCACGAATGCCGCGGATCTCGCGCTCGGACATCCCGAGCAGTTCGTGCCCCTTGAACCGGATATGGCCGGACGGATGCGACGCGCTCGGATACGGCAGCAGCTTCAGGATCGACAGCGCGCTGACCGACTTGCCCGAGCCGGACTCGCCGACCAGTGCAACGCACTCGCCGCGCTTGATCCGGAACGACACATGATCGACGGCAGTCGTCGTCCCGCTGGGCTGGTGAAACGCCACCGACAGGTCGGAGACATCCAGGAGAGGCTGGTTGATCGCGTCCATGCGGCTCACCTGAACGTCTTGCGCGGGTCGAAGGCATCGCGGACGGCTTCGCCGATGAAGATCAGCAGCGACAACATGATGGCAACCGCGAAGAAGCCGGTGAAGCCGAGCCATGGCGCCTGAACGTTGGCCTTGCCCTGCGCCAGCAGTTCACCCAGCGACGGCGAGCCTGGCGGCAGGCCGAAGCCGAGGAAGTCGAGCGCGGTCAGCGTCATCACCGAGGAAGAGACGATGAACGGCAGAAACGTCATGGTCGCAACCATTGCGTTTGGCAGCAGGTGCCGCACCATGATTTTGGCGTTGGAAACGCCGAGCGCGCGTGCCGCCGTGATGTATTCGAAATTGCGTCCACGCAGGAATTCGGCGCGCACCAGACCGACCAACGACACCCAACTGAACAGCAGCAGGATGCCGAGCAGCACGAAGAAGCCGGGCACCAGCACCGAGGACAGGATCAGCAGCAGATACAGCGACGGGATCGCGGTCCACACTTCGATGAAGCGCTGGAAACCGAGATCGACCCAGCCGCCGAAATAGCCCTGGATGCCACCAGCAGCGACGCCGATGACCGACGAGATGATCGTCAGACTGAGGCCGAACAGGATCGAGATCCGGAAGCCGTAGATCAGCCGCGCGACCACGTCGCGGCCCTGATCGTCGGTACCGAGCCAGTTGTATTCGAGATCGCGGCAGCTCTTCACGCCCTTCTTGGCGACCACTGCGGCACATTCCTGCTCGGTCAGCATCCAGGTCGGCTTCGACGGCGCCGGCGTCGGCAGATCGAGATTGTGGGTCCCGTAGGAATAGCGGATCGGCGCCCAGATCACGGTGCCGCCCTTGTCGGCGATCAGCTTCTGCAAAAACGGATCGCGATAGTCCGCCGCCGTCTCGAAGTCACCGCCGAATGTGGTCTCGGAATAGGTCACCACCGCCGGGAAATAATAATGGCCGTCGAGCTTGATCAGCAGCGGCCGGTCGTTGGCGATAAATTCGGCGAACAGCGAGACGCCGAACAGCACCAAAAAGAGCCAGAACGACCAATAGCCGCGACGATTGGCTTTGAAGTTCTGCCAGCGCCGCTTGTTCAGCGGCGACAGCGACAAGCGGTTTCGGGTCGGCGGCACCGCCTCGCCGAGGGGCGCCTGCGTGGTGGCTTCGATCGGCTCGCGTGCGATCAGCGTCATCAGACGTCCCGCGCCTCGAAGTCGATCCGCGGATCGATCCACATATAGGTGAGATCGGAGATCAGGTTCACCACCAGGCCCACCAGTGAAAAGATGAACAGTGTACCGAACACGACCGGATAGTCGCGGTTGAGCACGCTCTCGAAGCCGAGCAGGCCCAGCCCGTCGAGCGAGAAGATGGTCTCGATCAACAGCGCGCCGGAGAAGAACGCGTGGATGAAGGCGCCAGGGAAGCCGGCGATCACGATCAGCATGGCGTTGCGGAACACGTGCCCGTACAGCACCTGGGTCTCGCTGCACCCCTTGGCGCGCGCAGTCATGACGTATTGCTTACGGATCTCGTCCAAGAACGAATTCTTGGTCAACAGCGTCATGGTGGCGAAGGCCCCCAGCGCCATCGAGATCAGCGGCAATGTGAGGTGCCAGAAATAGTCGAGGATCTTCCAGTACCATGGAAACTGGCTCCAGCCATCGGAGGTCAGGCCGCGGAGCGGAAACCAGCTGAAGAAGGAGCCGCCGGCGAACAGGATGATCAACAGGATCGCGAACAGGAAGCCTGGGATCGCGAAGCCGACGATGATCACCGCCGAGGTCCAGGTGTCGAATTTGGAGCCGTCCTGCACCGCCTTGCGAATGCCGAGCGGAATCGAGATCAGGTAGGTCAGGAGCGTCATCCAGATCCCGAGCGACATCGAGACCGGCAGCTTCTCCTTGATCAGTTGCAGCACGCTGACGTCGCGGAAATAGCTCTTGCCGAAATCGAACCGCGCGAAATTCCACAGCATGATCGCGAAGCGTTCCGGCGCCGGCTTATCGAAGCCGAATTGCTTCTCCAGGCTCTTGACGAATTCGGGGTCGAGCCCCTGAGCGCCGCGATATTTCGAGTTCACTGCCTCCGCCGCGCCGGCCGCTTGCGGCCGCGCGCCGAAGTCGCCGCCGGAAGAACCGGAGATGCGTGACGACGCGCCGGTGTCGGCGCCGGAGATCTGCGCGATCACCCGTTCGACGGGACCGCCGGGCGCGAACTGCACCACGACGAACGAAACGAACAGAATCCCGAGCAGCGTGGGAAACATCAGCAGGATGCGGCGGGCGATATAGGCGGCCATGCTATTTCCCTTGGCCGGCGGGTGCCGCAGGGGCGGTCGCCCACCACAGCTCCGGCACGCCGACGCCGGCGTATTTCGGCAGACTCGGCGGATGGGAGAACACGTCCCAATAGGCCAGCCGGTGCGAGGCCGAGTACCATTGCGGCACCCAATAACGGCCAGCCCGGATCAGCCGATCGAGAGCGCGCGCCGCAACGACCAGCTTGGTGCGGGTGTCGGCCGCGATCACCTGATCGATCATCGCATCGATGGCCGGATCGGAAATGCCGGCGAGATTGTTCGAGCCCTTGGTGGCTGCCGCCTGCGACGAGAAGAAGTTGCGCAGCGCGTCGCCCGGCACGGTCGAAAAGCTGTAGCGCTCGATCGTCAGATCGAAATCAAAATCGTCACGGCGCGCCCGCAGCTGCACCGGATCGACCAGCCTCAACGTGGCGTCGATGCCGAGCGTGCCGAGGTTCTTGATGAACGGCATATGGTGCGGCTGGAATGCCGGCTCGTCGAGCAGGAATTCGACCCGGAACGGCTCCCCCTGCGGCGTCAGACGTTTGCCGTTCTTGATCGGAAAGCCAGCCTCGTTCAACAGCTGCCCGCCCCGGCGCAGCAGCGCCCGGTCCTGTCCAGAGCCGTCGGATGCGGGCGGCATGAACGGTGTGCCGAACACTTCGTCGAGCACCTTGCCGCGGAACGGCTCCAGCAGCGCCAACTCTTCGGGCGACGGCGCGCCTACCGCCATCATGTCGGAATTCTGGAATGGCGACACCGTGCGCGCATAGGTGCCGTACATGATGGTCTTGTTGGTCCACTCGAAATCGAACGCGCAGCCGAGCGCCTCGCGGACGCGCGGATCCTTGAACTTGTCGCGGCGGGTGTTGATGAACCAGCCCTGCGCACCCGACGGGGTGTCGTCCGGCAGGATCTCGCGCTTGACGCGGCCGTCATGGATCGCGGGGAAATCGTAGCGGGTGTTCCAGATCCGCGAGGTGAACTCCTCGCGAAACAGATAGCTGCGCCCGGTGAAGCCTTCGAACGCAACGTCGCGATCGCGATAGAACTCGAACCGAACGGTGTCGAAATTGTAAGCCCCGACATTCACCGGCAGCTTCGCGCCCCACCAATCCTTGACCCGATCGAACTCGATGTAGCGACCAGATTCGAGCCGTCCGACCTTGTAGGGCCCGCTCCCGAGCGGCACATCCATGGTGGATTCATCGAACGGCTGTTTCGAATAGTAAGTTTCCGAAAACAGCGGCAGGCCGGCGACAAACAGCGGCACGTCGCGGCCGCGCTTCGGCTTGAAGGTCACCACCAGCGTCGCGTCGTCGGTCGCCACAGCCTCGACGAAGTCGCGCATTTGTTGCGTGACGATCGGGTGGCCCTTCGCCTTCAGGATGTTCAGCGAGAAAGCGGCGTCGCGCGCCGTCAGTTTGCTGCCGTCGTGGAAACGTGCTTCCGGCCGCATCGCGAAGCGATAGGTCAGGCCGTCGGCAGAGATCGCCACTTTGGAGGCCGCGAAGCCGTACATCGCGTCGGGCTCGTCGCCGGCACGCGCCATCAGCGTCGCGAAGGTCAGCCCCATGCCCTGGGCACCGTCCCCTTTGAGAATATAGGCATTGAGCGAATTGAAGGTCTGAAACGACTGGTTGAACGCCCGAACCGAAGGGATGGTGGAGAACAGTCCGCCTTTTGGAGTTCGCGGATCGACATAGTCGAAATGCGCGAAGTCGGCCGGGTACTTCAGGTCGCCGAAAGCCGACATGCCGTGGGCGATCGTCTCGCCTTCGGCCGCGGCGGCGGTGCCCCTGAGATGCGTGGCAGCCAGCGCGCCGACGCCGAGAGCGAGCACGTTGCGGCGGTTAAGCTGCGCCATAAGCGAAGCAATCCTCAAGAGCGCTTGCCGAGATTGGCGGCCTTGTCGGCGTCGTACCACCACAACGCCGGCAGACCAGAGCGAGCGTATTTCGGCAGCGGCGCGTGCCCAAACCGGTCCCAGCGCGCGTAGCGCATGAAGCCGTAGGTGAATTGTGGGACGACATAGAAGTTCCACAGCAGCACGCGGTCGAGCGCTCGCGTCGCCGCAATCAACGAGGGCCGGTCCTTGGCGTAGATCACCTTTTCGATCAGCTCATCGACGGCCGGATTCTTGATGCCGATGGTGTTGTGCGAGCCCTGCTCATTGGCCGCCTGTGATCCCCAATAATCGCGCTGTTCATTACCGGGCGACAGCGACTGGCCCCACAGGTCGGTGATGATGTCGAAATCGAACGCGCGAATCCGATTCTGATACTGCGCGTCGTCGACCACGCGGATCGAGACGGTGACGCCGAGCCGCTCCAGCGACGGCTTGTAGAACAGCGCAATCCGCTCCGACGACGGGTCCTGCACCAGGATCTCGACAGCGACCGGCTTGCCGGACGGATCGACCAGTTTGCGATCCTTGATGTCGAAGCCGGCCTCTTTCACCAGCTTGATCGCCTCACGGAGATTGGCGCGTACCGCCTCCGGGTTGCCGCCGACTGGATTGGTATAGGGCTGCGTGAACAGTTCGGCTGGCACCTTGTCGCGCACGGTTTCGAGCAGCGCCAGTTCCTGCCCTTCAGGCAGTCCGCTGGAGGCGAGCTCGGTGCCTTCGAAGAAGCTCGCGATCCGCTTGTACTGTCCATAGAACAGCTGCTTGTTCATCTCTTCGAAATCGAACGCGTAGTTGAACGCGCGCCGGACCCGCGGATCCTTGAACATCTCGCGGCGGGTATTCAGCACGAACGCCTGCATCCGTCCCGAATCGTTGATCGGGAATTCTTCTTTGACAACACGCTTGTCGTTCACCGCGGGAAAGTCGTAGGCGGTCGCCCACTGCTTGGCGGAGTTCTCCATGATCCAGTCGGCCTGGTCGGCCTTGAAGGCCTCCAGTGCGACGGTGTTGTCACGGAAGTACTCGAACCGCAGCTCGTCGAAATTGTTCTGGCCGATCCGCACCGGCAGCTTCTCGCCCCAATAGTCCTTCACGCGCTCCAGCACGATCGAACGGCCGGCGACGAAGTCCTTGATCTTGTAGGGCGCCGAGCCGAGCGGCGGCTCCAGCGTTGTTGCCGAGACGTCGCGCTTGCGCCCCTGGGCGTCAGTGCCCTCCCACCAATGCTTCGGCAGCACCATCAACTCGCCGACGATGGTCGGCAGTTCGCGGTTGCCCGGCGCATCGAAGGTGAAGCGGACGTCGCGCTCGCCGACCTTCTCGGCCTTGACGACGTGACGATAATACGAGGCGTAGCGTGGGCTGTATTTCTTCAGCGCATCGAACGAAAAGACGACGTCGTCGGCCGTGACCGGCTTGCCGTCGTTCCAGCGCGCTTCCTTGCGCACGCGATAGATCACCCAGGAAAAATCGTCGGGATGCGCAGCGCCCTCGGCGAGCAAGCCGTATTCGGTGCCGACCTCGTCCTGCGACGGCGTCATCAGGGTTTCGTAGAGATACCCCACCGGCCCGGCGATGTTACCTTTCACGCCGGCGACCGCGAGATTGAAATTGTCGAAGGTGCCTAGCGCGATCTGCCGCGCGGCACCGCCCTTCGGTGCTTTCGGATTCACATAATCGAACTGCGCGAAGCCGGCCGGATATTTCAGCTCCCCGAACAGCGACAGACCGTGGCGCCATGCCGCCCCATCGACCGCGGTTTCGGCGCGCGCCGCGCTCGCCCCAAACAGGCCGGGGCTGAAGCTCAAAGCCGGGGTCGCTGCGGCCAACAAGCCGCCCTGCAGAAGATGTCGTCGGGTCAACGTCACGATACTGAAATCCCTGTTCGCTGCGGTCTTCGCCCAGACCGGACTGTCCGAGGATTCGTCCGATTATGGCGATTTTGGCGGAGGATAACACCCCACGCACGGCCGACTTGCGGCGAAAGGTCCCGGTTACCGATGTTTAATCCGCACCGGTTTCGCAAAACAAAACGGCCGGGAAAATCCCGGCCGTTCAACGTCCCAGTCTTGGAAAATCGTTACTTCTCGGCCGTCGCCGGCAGCGCCTCGGGCTTGTCGGAATTCTTGTTGAGATAGGCGATCAGGTCGGCCCGTTCCTTGTCGTTCGGGACGCCGGCGAAGCTCATCGCGGTGCCCGGAATGTAGCCCTTCGGGTTCGCAAGGAACTTGTTGAGCTCGTCGAACGTCCAGGCGCCGCCCTTGGCCTTCATCGCAGCCGAGAAATTGAAACCGTTTCGGCCTTCGCCGCGATGGTCGCCGACGATGCCGTAGAGGTTCGGGCCGACGCGGTTCGGGCCGTCCTTCTCGAAGGTGTGGCAGGCCGCGCACTTCTTGGCGACCTTGGAGCCCTGATCGACCGAGGCGGTCTGCAGCAGCTTCTCGATCGGCTCGTCCGCCTTCGGCGCAGCATCCTTCGCCTGCGCCGGCTCGGCTTCCTTCACTACGATGGCATAGCCCTGTTTTTCAGGCTTGGTCGGAGAGAAGATCGCCTGGGCGGTGAAATTGGACAGCAGCAGGATCAGCAAGGTCCCGAAGATCGCGCCGACAATTTTGTTGAGTTCGAAAGTATCCATTTTCGCTCGCGTTTCCGAACCAGCCCGCGCCCGGACCTGTTCATCGGAGGCATTCTCAACTTGACTTTAGTCGGGATGAGATATCGGTTTGCCCCCGCGCTGGCAACCCGTATAAACGCCTCACACGCGTCGCTTCGGGCAGCCTGATACCAGTTCCGGCATTCGCTGCGGTGCATCATCCGCTGCAAGCGATCCTCTCATGACATCTCCAGCCACTCTGGTTCTAATCCCTGCCCGGATGGCCGCTACGCGGCTGCCCGGCAAACCGCTGCTCGACATCGCTGGGCTGCCGATGGTGGTGCAGGTGCTGCGCCGGGCCCAGGCGGCGGAAATCGGACGGGTGGCGGTAGCAACCGATGCACCGGAGATCGCCGCCGCGGTGACCGCCCATGGCGGCGAGGTGGTGATGACCCGCGCCGACCATCCCTCCGGATCGGACCGCATCTTCGAGGCCCTGCAGACGCTGGACCCGGACCGCAAGATCGAAACCGTGATCAACCTGCAGGGCGATTTCCCGACCATCCGCCCCGAGCAGATCGGCGCGGTGCTGGGGCCGCTCGCCGACCCGGCCGTCGACATCGCCACGTTGGCGGCCGAGATCCACACCGAGGAAGAGGCCACCAATCCGAACGTGGTGAAGGTGATCGGCTCGCCGCTCGCCGCGGACCGGCTGCGGGCGCTGTATTTCACCCGCGCGACCGCCCCATGGGGCGACGGACCGCGCTACCATCATATCGGCCTGTACGGCTACCGCCGCGCCGCCCTAGAGCGGTTCGTGGCACTGCCCCCTTCCCCACTCGAGCTGCGCGAGAAGCTCGAACAGCTCCGTGCGCTAGAGGCCGGGATGCGGATCGACGTCGGCATCGTCGACACCGTGCCCCGCGGGGTCGATACGCCGGCAGATCTCGAGACCGCACGGCGCGTGCTCGGCGGCTGACCCCGCCCTCTGGCGAAAACCGCTGCGACTGCTAGAAGGCGCGCCAGACAAAGGACGACGAAGATCAGACCATGAAAATCGCATTCCAGGGCGAACCCGGCGCCAATTCCCACATCGCGATCAGCGACGCCTATCCCACCGCCGAGGCGATGCCTTGCGCCACCTTCGAGGACGCGCTGAGCGCGATCTCCTCCGGTGAAGCCGATCTCGGCATGATCCCGATCGAGAACTCGGTCGCCGGCCGTGTCGCCGATATCCATCATCTGCTGCCGACTTCGAAGCTGTTCATCGTCGGCGAGTGGTTCCTGCCGATCCGGCATCAGCTCGTGGCGGTGCCCGGCGCAAAGCTCGAAGACATCAAGACGGTCGAAAGCCACGTCCATGCGCTCGGCCAGTGCCGCCGCATCATCCGCAAGTTCGGACTGAAGCCGATCGTCGCCGGCGACACCGCCGGCTCGGCACGGATCATCGCCGAACGCGGCGACAAGACCTGCGCGGCGATCTCGTCGCGGCTGGCGGCGAAGATCTATGGTCTCGACATCCTGGCCGAGGACATCGAGGACGAGGCACACAACACCACCCGCTTCGTCGTGCTGGCACGCGAGCCGCGCTGGGCGGCGCAAGGCTCCGGCAAGCTCGTCACCACTTTTGTCTTCCGGGTGCGCAACCTGCCGGCCGCGCTCTACAAGGCGCTCGGCGGTTTCGCCACCAACGGCGTCAACATGACCAAGCTCGAAAGCTACATGGTCGACGGCAATTTCTTTGCGACGCAGTTTTACGCCGATGTCGAAGGCCATCCCGAGGATCGCAACCTCGCCTTCGCGCTCGACGAGCTGAAGTTCTTCTCCCGCGAATTCCGCATCGTCGGCGTCTATCCGGGCCACCCGTTCCGCGCGACATTCAGCGAGCGCTGACTTAGCGTCTCGGCGTTTGTGACGAAGATCATCGACCGATCACAGGTCGATGATCTTCATTCGCTCAAGATAGCCGGACATCGCCGCGGCCACACGCGTTTCAAGGCCGCGAGCATCGGTCTCGCCGCGCTCGCCCGCTGCATCGATCATCCCTCTGGCCATCGCAAACAGGTCGCGGCTCGCCGTCCGCGCGGCGGCGCCTCGCCCGGCACCGTGCCGCGCCAGCAGCCGCGCGAGCGCCTTGGCGCCGACGTCCCCGAGGGCGCCGACTTCGGCCTGGAGCGGCAGCCGGGCCTCCTCGAAATCCAGCAACCGGGCCAATACAGGCCGCCGCAACTGATGCGCCACTGCCGCGTGGATGAAATGGCGTAACCCCTCGGCCAGCGACGGCGCGTCGCCGACCTGCTCAAGCGCCGCGCTTAGCGGCTCGGTCTCGCGGCGGAGCAGAGCCTTGGTAATCGCATCCTTATTCGGGAAGTACTGATACAACGAACCGATGCTCACGCCAGCGCGCGCCGCGACGTCGTTGGTGTTGTACCCCCGAAATCCCTTGTCCTCCAAAATGCGAGCAGCGGCTTCGACGATCGCCGCGACGGTTTCGGCGGACCGCGCCTGAGCCGGCCTTTTACGCGGCTCCATGCGGTTCTTCGAGCTTTTCCTGGCCATAACCCAATGCGAGTAGCGTTTGTGAGCTTTCACTCATATTTTTGCATTCGTTATCGAAGCGCAAGTTAATAATTGCCATCGACCGCGTCGCCGACCGTTCCGGCCAGCGCCGGGCTGTGTCCGATGGCTCGACCGGACCAACGCATGACCACGACCACCCCGACAACACCTGCAGATCCACGCGCCGTCCGCCGCAAGCGGCTGGCGTGGTTCGGCATCCTGTTGGCCACGACCGCCGTCGCTGCAGGCGCCTGGGCTTATTTGTCCGACCCCGCACTACGCCACACCGACGACGCCTATGTCGGCGGCCAGTTGGTACAGATCACCTCGGAAATGTCCGGCGCCGTGACGCGCATCCTCGCCGACAACACCGATTGGGTCGCGGCCGGCGATGTCCTGGTCGAACTCGATTCCACCGATGCACGGATCGAACTCGCCAGCGCCAAGGCGGAACTCGCGCAGGCCGTCCGCAACGTCCGCGGCTTGTTTGCCAGCGACGCCCGTTCCGACGCGGACGTCCATCTCCGCCTCGCCGAATTCAACAAGGCGCAGGGCGACCTCAACGTCAAGCAGACGCTGATCAGCAGCGGCGCAGTGTCACGCGAGAGTCTTCGCCACGCCAGTGACGCACTCAGTGCCGCACAGGCGGCGCTCGCTTCGGCGCAGCAGGCGCGCGCTCAGGCGCTGGCGCTCGTCAACAACTCCACGCTGGCGTCGAATCCGCCGGTGCAAGTCGCAGCCGAACGCGTCCGCGCCGCAGCACTGGCGATCGAACGGACCAGGATCACCGCGCCGGTGTCCGGCATGGTCGCGCAGCGCTCCATTCAACTCGGCCGCCGCGTCGGCCCGGGCGAAAAGATGATGACGGTCGTCCCGCTCGACCGGCTGTGGGTCGACGCGAACTTCAAGGAGATTCAGCTGCAAGGCGTCTGCGCCGGACAGCCTGCCAAGGTGACGGCCGACATCTATGGCCGGTCGATAACATACCACGGCACAGTCCGGGGCATCGAGGCCGGCACCGGTGCAGCCTTCGCCTTGCTGCCGGCGCAGAACGCCACCGGCAACTGGATCAAAGTGGTGCAGCGGGCTCCTGTGAGGATCAGCCTCGATCCCTCCGAACTGCTCCAGCATCCGCTGCGGATCGGCATGTCGGCCGAAGTGGAGGTTGACACCAGGACCTGTGATTCCACGGCGGCGCCCGCGAAGCGGCAAGAGCAGTCCGCAATCCACGACGCCCGGGCGGCAGCCGCCGACGCCGTGGTCCGGCAAGTCATCGCCGACAACATCGGAGCGGACCGATGACTGCGTCTCAAGCAAAGCAACCGATCACGCCACTGGTGGGCGTGCCCCGCTCGCTGGCCGCAGTGACATTCGGCCTCGCCTCCTTCATGGCTGTGGTCGATATCACGGTTGCCAATGTGTCGGTGCCGACGATCTCCGGCAACCTCGGCGTCAGCCCGGAAGAAGGCGAATGGACAATTACGTTCTTCGCTATCTCGAATGCGATTTGCATTCCGTTGACCGGCTGGCTCGGCCGCCGCTTCGGCCAGGCGCGGCTGTTCGCTGGCTCAGTCGCCGCCTTCACGCTCGCCTCGATCCTGTGCGGGCTGGCGCCGACGTTCGAAACGCTGCTGATCGCCCGCGTCCTGCAGGGCGCGGTGGCAGGTCCGATCGTGCCACTCAGCCAAGCCCTGCTCGTCGCGGTGTTTCCGCCTGAGAAGCGCACCTTCGCAGTGGCGATGTGGGCGATGACCAACATGGCGGGGCCGGTCGCCGGCCCGATGCTGGGCGGCTGGATCACCGACCAATTCTCCTGGCCGTGGATCTTCCTGATCAACGCACCGGTCGGCGTCTTCGTGGTGATCTCGGCCGGAATCCTGCTCCGGGGCAAGGATACGCCGACGGTCCGGCTACCAGTCGATGTCGTGGGCCTCGCCCTGTTGGCGATCGCGGTGGGCTGCCTTCAGGTCACCTTCGATCGCGGCCGCACGCTCGACTGGTTTGCGTCGCCGCTGATCTGTGCCACCGCGACGATCTCGGTGGTCGGCTTCTTTCTCTTGGTGGTCTGGGAACTCGGCGAAGCTCACCCGATCGTGGATCTGCGCCTGTTCGAATTTCGCAACTTCGCGATCGGCACGCTGAGCGTCGCGGTCGGCTTCGGTCTGTACTTCGCGGCACTCGTTCTCGTGCCGCTGTGGCTGCAGACGGATCTCGGCTACAGCTCGACCTGGGCCGGCGTCGCGACCGCTCCCATGGGGGCATTCGGAATCGTGCTGGCGCCGTTTCTCGGCCGCTGGGTGGCGACCCACGGGCCGCGCCTCTATGCCAGCATAGCCTTCGCCGCCTGGGCGCTGGTGGCGCTGTGGCGTTCGACGATGACGACCGGCGTGACCGTCGCGGACGTTGCGCTGATCCATCTCGCGCAAGGCATCGGCATCGCGTTCTTCCTCACGCCGGTGGTGAGCCTGTCGCTGGCCGGACTGCCGCCCGACAAACTCGCGTCCGCCTCCGGCCTACAGACCGCAATCCGCATGATGGCCGGCAGCCTGTGCGCATCGATCGCCCAGACGTTCTGGGACGAACGCGCGCGCTTCCATCGCAATCACCTGGTCGATGCCGTGACGGAGCTGAGCGGTCGAGCCGCGACGGCGATCAATCAGTTACGGAGCACCGGCCTGACCGAACAGCAGTCCTGGACGGTGATCAATCAACAGATCGACGTTCAGGCGCGCATGCTGTCGCTGAACGACTTCTTCTACGTCTCTGCTTTCGCGTTCGCTGCTGCGCTCGGCATCATCTGGCTCGCACGCGGACCGAAACAATCAACCTGAAGGTGCTCTCGTGCATATGCTGCGAAACAACAGAACGCTTCATCAGACCGAGGTCGTCGATATCGTCGACATCACGCCGCGGATGCGACGGATCAGCATCGTCGGCGAGTCTCTCCCCTTGCTGGGGATCAACCTGCCGGGCCAATGGATGAAGGTGTTCGTCCCAACAGCCGACAACGAAGTGCGCGCGGGCCGAGCCTACACGATCCGCCAGTTCGACCGCCCCTCCGGGCGGATCGCCTTCGATGTCGTGCTGCACGGTGACGACGGGCCGGCGTCCCGCTGGGCGCGCCGCGCAAGACGTGGCGATCGCCTCGATGTCGGTGGCCCGCGCTCGGGCCACATGATCGACGCCGGCGTCGCAAACTACATCCTGGCCGGCGACGCGACCGCGCTTCCAGCCATCGCCGCCATTCTGGAAGCGCTACCGGAGGGCTGCCAGGCCGAAGCTTTCCTCGAAGTCGCAGACACCGCCGAGGAAAGCTATCTCGCGCCCCGCCCCAATCAGACGATCACGTGGTTGCATTCCGGCACGTTTATTCCGGGCACCACCGGACTGATCGAGCGCGCCCTGAAGACCGCGCCCCTTGAAACAGCAAACTGTCAGGCCTGGATTGCAGGCGAGTCGTCGATGATGCGATCGATCCGAAGCCACTTGCTGCTGGACCGCGGCATCATCCATCCCGCCATCGAATCGGCCGGCTACTGGAAGCTCGGCTCGGCGGATCACCGCGAGCGGGACTAGAACGCCGGGCTGCGAAGAGAACCTGAGCACTCTTCGCGAAGCCATCCCGTCTTACTAAGTTCTTCGGCTAAGCTGCCACTTTCTGCAGCTCGAACGCGTCGGCCAGCAAGCTGTAGGACCGCTTGCGCGCATCGTGGTCATACACCGCGGTGATCACCATCAGTTCGTCGGCACGGCTTGCGTTAATCAGCGGCTGCAGCGCCTGCCGAACCGTCGCCGGACTGCCGACGAACAGCCGCGAGCGATTACGCGCGATCGAGGCACGGTCGGCTTCAGTGTACGAATAAGACAGAGCTTCCTCGACACTTGGCAGCGGCACGTAGCGGCCACGGTCGCGTAGCAGGCGACTGAGATCCATCGAACTCGCCAGCCGCTCCGCTTCCTCATCGGTGGCGGCGACAACGGCGGCGACGGCCAAAATACCGTGTGGCGTCGACCGCCAGCGCGTCGGACGGAAGTTGCTGCGATAATGCGTCAGTGCCTCGACCGCATCGTGCGAAGCGAAGTGATGCGCGAACGCGAAGCCCATACCGACCTGCGCGGCGAGCTCGGAACTGTAGTCGCTGGAGCCGAGCAGCCAGATCGGTGGCAGCGGCGTATCGTCGGGCATCGCGACGACGTTGTTGTACGGATGGCCCGGCGGAAAGCCGCGCGTCTCCCACAGCGTCAGCTCTTGCAGCCGCTCCAGAAAATCGTCGCCCTCACGGCCATCGAGCCGGCGGCGCAACGCGTGCATCGTCGCCTGGTCGGTGCCCGGCGCGCGGCCGATACCGAGATCGATCCGACCGGGGAACAGCGCTTCAAGCATCTTGAAGCGTTCCGCCACGACCAGCGGCGCGTGGTTCGGCAGCATCACGCCACCGGAGCCGACGCGAATGCGTTCGGTCACCGCCGCGATCTGCCCAATCATGATTTCGGGCGCGGGACTGGCGACCGAAGGAAGATTGTGATGCTCGGCCAGCCAGTAGCGCACATAGCCCAGCGAATCCGCGTGGCGCGCAAGGTCGATCGAGTTGCGCAATGACGCCGCCGGCGGTGTGCCGGTGGTGACGACGGACAGATCGAGGATCGAGAGTGGCAGCATCTACATAACCTAGTGCGCTACCGAGGCGGGCGCAAAGGTATTGGGCTAGGCAATTCGACGATCATCTGCCCCTTTCTCTGGCAGTGGGCAGAATGACCACCTGCTTGGGAAGATGTGGCTGATCTGGTCCCGCCAAGATCGCCACGCTGCACACAACCATCTGACGGATCGATCTATTTTCAAAGAAGGCGCGGCATCCGCCTTGCCCACCCCCGGACAGGCTGCAACCCCACCCAACGTGAAAAACGGACTATTTTGGGCAACTTCCCAAACTGATATCGCCCAAAGTGGGCTGGCCGCGGAAAGCAGTTCGGCCTAATTTAACGCGGTTCGTGGAGGTTCCTGGCCGTTGGGCAGCCGCACGTGCCTGTGGATGCCCGAACCGCCCTTTCAAACTGGATGACGATCAGATGAGCGACCTGCCGCAGCAGCTTCCGGCGATTTCCTTCGAGTTCTTCCCGCCGAAGACCGAGGAGATGGAGCGCAATTTGTGGCAGGCGATCAGCCGGCTGGCGCCGCTGCATCCAAGCTTCGTCTCCGTCACCTATGGGGCTGGCGGCTCCACCCGGGAGCGGACCCACGCCACCATCGCGCGCATCCTGAAAGAAACCGATCTGACGCCGGCGGCGCATCTGACCTGCGTCGACGCCCCCTGTGCCGACGTCGACGATGTCGTCGCGCGGTATCACGACATCGGCGTCCGCCACATCGTGGCGCTGCGCGGGGATCCGACCACCGGCCTCGGCGGCACCTACACGCCGCATCCGCAGGGCTATCGCAGCTCGGCCGATCTCGTCGCCTCGATCAAGCGCCGCTACCCGGACATCGACGTCACGGTGTCGGCCTATCCGGAGAAGCATCCGGAGAGCACCGGTTTCGACGCCGACCTCGATATCCTGAAGGCCAAGGTCGATGCCGGCGCGACCCGCGCGATTACCCAATTCTTCTTCGATAACGACCTGTACTTCCGCTACCTCGACCGCGTCCGCGCTCGCGGCATCAATATCCCGATCGTGCCGGGTATCCTGCCGGTGCAGAACTTCAAGCAGGCCGCAGGCTTCGCCGCCCGCGCCGGCGCCAGCGTGCCGGACTGGCTAGCCAAGCAGTTCGAAGGGCTCGACGACGATCCCGACACCCGCAAGCTGGTCGCCGCCACCGTCGCGGCCGGCCAGGTGCATAAGCTCGCCAAGCACGGCGTCAGCAACTTCCACTTCTACACCATGAATCGCGCGGACCTGGCGTTCGCCATCAGCCATCTGCTGGGCTTCCGGCCGCAGGCGGCAAGGCAAGCCGCGTGAACTTGCAACCAGATTCTCCCCGCGCAGGGCGCGCTCCCTCTCCCCGTCGGGGAGAGGGCTGGGGTGAGGGGCGCCGGCGCCGATGGTCATCCGCACCACGCGTACACCGATCGCCAGGCGCCTGCGGGCTCAGCCGACGCAGGCCGAAACGTTGCTGTGGCGCCGTCTCCGCAATCGCCAGCTCGATGGATGGAAGTTCAAGCGGCAATTTCCGATCGACCGATTTGTCGTCGACTTCTGCTGCACCGAAGCGCGGCTCGTCGTCGAACTCGACGGCGGACAACATGAACAACAGACCGAGCAAGATACGGCGCGGACGGAGGTGCTCTCCGCGATGGGCTATCTGGTCGTTCGGTTCTGGAACAACGATGTGCTGTCGAATCCCGACGGCGTGCTCGAAACGATTGCCCGAACGATCAGACCGCATGCGTTCGATCCCCCTCACCCCAGCCCTCTCCCCGACGGGGAGAGGGAGCCGCGCTGAGTAGTTTGCAGATGTCGACTTCCAAAAGCCCAATCGCCGATCGTCTTCATGCCCTCGCCGCGCAGCGTATCCTCGTGCTCGACGGCGCGATGGGGACGATGATCCAGCAGCTGCAGCTCGACGAAGCTGCATTCCGCGGCGAGCGGTTCAAGGACTTCCACCGCGACCTGCGCGGCAACAACGACCTGTTGATCCTGACCCAGCCGCAGGCGATCGAGGACATCCACGCGCAGTACCTGCGCGCCGGCGCCGACATCGTTGCGACCAACACATTCTCCTCGACCTCGATCGCCCAGGCCGACTACGACATGTCGGAGCTGGCCTATGAGATGAGCCGCGACGGTGCCCGCCTTGCCCGCAACGCCGCCGCCAAGGTCGAAGCCGAAGATGGTAAGCCGCGCTTCGTCGCGGGCGCGATCGGCCCGACCAACCGCACCGCCTCGATCTCGCCGGACGTCGCCAATCCCGGCTACCGTGCGGTGACGTTCGATGATCTGCGCATCGCCTATAGCGAGCAGATCAACGGTCTGCTCGACGGCGGCGCCGATATCCTGCTGCTCGAAACCATCTTCGATACGCTGAACGCCAAGGCGGCGCTGTACGCGATCGCCGAGATCACCGAAGCCCGCGGCATCGACGTGCCGGTGATGATCTCCGGCACCATCACCGACAAATCCGGCCGCCTGCTGTCGGGCCAGATGCCCGAAGCATTCTGGAATTCGGTCCGGCACGCCCGCCCGATCACCATCGGCTTCAACTGCGCGCTCGGCGCCAAGGATCTGCGCGCCCACATCGCCGATATCAGCCGCGTCGCCGATACGCTGGTCTGCGCCTATCCCAACGCCGGCCTGCCCAACGAATTCGGCCAGTACGACGAGAGCCCGGAATACATGGCCTCGCTGGTCGGCGAATTCGCCGAAGCCGGCCTCGTCAACATCGTCGGCGGCTGCTGCGGCACTACGCCGGCCCACATCAAGGCGATCGCCGAAGCGGTCGCGCCGCATAAGCCACGCGTGATCCCGACCATCGAGCCGCGGCTGCGGCTGAGCGGCCTCGAGCCATTCGAGCTGACCAAAGACATTCCGTTCGTCAATGTCGGCGAGCGCACCAACGTCACCGGCTCGGCGAAATTCCGCAAATTGATCACCGCCGGCGACTACGCCGCCGCGCTGCAGGTTGCCCGTGATCAGGTCGAGAACGGCGCCCAGATCATCGACGTCAACATGGATGAAGGGCTTCTCGATTCCGAAGCCGCGATGGTCACCTTCCTCAACCTCGTCGCCGCGGAGCCGGACATCGCCAAGGTGCCGGTGATGGTCGACTCGTCGAAGTTCAATGTGATCGAGGCCGGGCTGAAGTGCCTGCAAGGCAAGCCGGTGGTGAACTCGATCTCGCTGAAGGAAGGCGAGGACAAGTTCCTACACGAAGCCAGGATCGCTCGCCGTCACGGCGCCGCGGTCGTGGTGATGGCCTTCGACGAGACCGGCCAGGCCGACACCTACGCACGCAAGACCGAGATCTGCGCCCGCGCTTACGATATCCTGGTGAACCGCGTCGGCTTCCCGCCGGAAGACATCATCTTCGATCCGAACATCTTCGCGATCGCCACCGGCCTCGAAGAGCATAACAACTACGGCGTCGACTTCATTGAGGCGACGCGCTGGATCCGTTCGAGCCTGCCGCACGCCCATATCTCCGGCGGCGTGTCCAATCTCTCCTTCTCGTTCCGCGGCAACGAGCCGGTGCGCGAGGCGATGCATTCGGTGTTCCTGTATCACGCCATCAAGGCCGGCATGGACATGGGCATCGTCAATGCCGGGCAGATGATCGTGTACGACGACATCGATCCCGAGCTGCGCCAGGTCTGCGAGGACGTGATCCTCAACCGTGATCCAGGCGCTTCCGAACGGATGCTGGCGCTCGCCGACAAGTATCGCGGCCAAGGCAAGCAGCAGAAGGAACAGGACCTCGCCTGGCGCTCCTGGCCGGTCGAGCAGCGGCTCAGCCACGCGCTGGTACACGGCATCACCGAATTCATCGAGCTGGATACCGAGGAAGCGCGAGCGAAAGCGGAACGTCCGCTGCACGTCATCGAAGGCCCGCTGATGGCCGGCATGAATGTGGTCGGCGACCTGTTCGGCGACGGCAAGATGTTCCTGCCGCAGGTGGTGAAGTCGGCCCGCGTGATGAAGCAGGCGGTCGCCTATCTGATGCCGTTCATGGAAGAGGAGAAGGCACGCAATCTCGCCGCCGGCACAGACACCGGCGAACGTGCCACCGCCGGCAAGATCGTGCTCGCCACCGTCAAGGGCGACGTCCACGACATCGGCAAGAACATCGTCGGCATCGTGCTCCAGTGCAATAACTTCGAGGTGATCGACCTCGGCGTGATGGTGCCGGCCGCCAAGATCATCGAGACCGCGAAGGCCGAGAACGCCGATATCGTCGGCCTGTCCGGCCTGATCACGCCGTCGCTCGACGAGATGAGCTTCCTCGCCGGCGAGCTGCAGCGGAGCGGCTTCAATATTCCGCTGCTGATCGGCGGCGCCACCACCAGCCGCGTCCACACCGCGGTGAAGATCGACCCGGCCTATCCGTCCGGCAGCGTCGTCCACGTCAACGACGCCAGCCGCGCGGTCGGCGTCGCCTCCTCGCTGCTGTCGAAAGACAGAGGCGCCGCTTATGCGGCGGAGGTACGTGCCGACTACGCCAAGATCTCGGCGGCGCATCACCGCGCTCAGGCCGACAAGAAGCGGCTGACGCTCGCCGCGGCCCGCGCCAACGCCACCAAGATCGACTGGCCCGCGACCAAGCCGGTGAAGCCGTCCTTCATCGGCACGCGGAGCTTCAGCGGCTATTCGCTGGCGGAGCTCGCCGAGTACATCGACTGGACGCCGTTCTTCCAGGCCTGGGAGCTCGCCGGACGCTTCCCTGCGATCCTCGACGACAGCGTGGTCGGCGAAGCGGCGCGGTCGCTGTATGCCGACGCCCGCAAGATGCTGGACCGCATCGTCACCGAGAACTGGTTCACCGCCAAGGCGACCATCGGGTTCTGGCCGGCGAACGCGGACGGCGACGACATCCTGGTCTATGCGGACGAAGCCCGTATCACGCCGATCGCGACGCTGCACACGCTGCGCCAGCAGCTCGACAAGCGCGAGGGCCGCGCCAACGCCGCACTGAGCGACTTCATCGCGCCGGTGGCGAGCGGCGTCGCCGACTACATTGGCGGCTTCGTCGTCACCGCCGGCATCGGCGAGGACGTGATCGCCGACAAGTTCAAGGCCGAGCGCGACGACTACTCATCGATCATGGTCAAGGCGCTGGCGGATCGTCTCGCCGAGGCCTTCGCCGAGCGGATGCACGCCCGCGTCCGCCGCGAGTTCTGGGGCTATGCGGCGGACGAGACCCTGTCGGCCGAGGATCTGATCCTGGAGAAGTATCAGGGCATCCGCCCGGCGCCCGGCTATCCGGCGCAGCCCGATCACACCGAGAAGGCGACGCTGTTCGAGCTGCTCGACGCCGAAGCCTCCGCCGGGGTGACGCTGACCGAGAGTTTTGCGATGTGGCCGGGCTCGTCGGTCTCGGGGCTGTATTTCAGCCATCCGCAGAGCGCTTATTTCGGCGTCGGCAAGATCGAACGCGACCAGGTCGAGGACTACGCCGCCCGCAAGGGCTGGGACGTCGCCACCGCCGAGCGCTGGCTGGCACCGGTGCTGAACTACATCCCGTCGCGCAGCACCGGCGCCACAGACGAAACCGGCATGCCGCCGCTGGCGCCGCAAGCCGCTGCCCCGCTCTCTGCCGAAGACGCCGCTCTGGCATCGCACCCGCAGGGCTGCACCTGCGCGCTGCACCTCGCCTGGCGCAAGCAGAAGGTTGCGGCGAAGTAAGAGCGGTGGGCTTCTTGCAGGCGTGATCGCCTGCGCAAGCCGCCGTCCTCGATCGTCGTCCCCCGCGCAGGCGGGGGACCCAGTATGGCAGAGAGCGCGTGGTCCACATAGGAATATTGTCAAGATGCGACGCGAGTTTCGCGTGTGCTGAGGCCGATTCGATGATCAGCCTCGTCGACCCAGCACGCGGTCAGGCAGCGGGAGCGATGCTGGGAATCAGAAATCCAGTTACTCACGAATTTCAGTGGGTGGACGACCCTATACTGGCTGTCGAACTTATACTGTTTGCTCAGCACCTATTACGGAAAGCGCGTGCGGCGCTTGTAGCTCCTCAGGACGCCTAGCCTCTCGCAGAGCGACGGATGAGGCCATTCCGCCCTCTGCGCTAAGCTTGTGAAGCGCATGTCGCAGATCGACCGCGTAGCATGCCTGCAATGCCGAGGTCTTCGTCGAGCTCCGGCCAGTGAATGCCCATCGGCATCAACTCGAAATTAGTGCGCGCCGCCGCAGACGCGTGTAGCAGGCTGGGGTACCAATCGAGCGGCGTTGCGATCCGCCGGCCATCGGCGAGCGTCACGACGAGTTCGTCCGCAGTGAACTCCACCGCGACCGGCCTGATGTCGCCGACATCAATTTCCAAAGTGCTCATGCCACTTGCCTTCCAGCAACTCACGATGCGCGCGGAGGTGACGAAGAATAGCGCCGATCTCGTGAGCGGGAAATCCCGCATTCACCGCAATCGAGAGATCGTGCAACCAGAACTTGGCTTCGCTGTTGCCGGCTCGGACATGCACGTGAGCAGGTTCCCCGGCTTCATTTGAGTAGAAGAACGCCCGGTAGGCTCCCCAGCGCAACACGGTCGGCATCGCGGCGAAGCTCCCTGTTACTCCCCCTCATCCGTCGCCAACAGCCCCTTCACAGCCCTCGCCCAGCCCGCCAACTTGCGCTCGCGCGTCGCTGCGCTCATTGCGGGGCGGAAGCGGTGGTCGAGGCGCCAGTTGTCGGCGAATTTTTGCGGCTCGGGGAAGACGCCGGCGCTGAGGCCGGCCAAGTACGCGGCGCCGAGCGCGGTGGTTTCCTGGATCACCGGGCGATCGACCGGGGCGTCGAGCAGATCGGCGAGGCGCTGCATGGTCCAGTCCGACGCGGTCATGCCGCCGTCGACGCGGAGCACGGTAGTGGCGGCGTCGGCATCCGGCCAGTCGGCGCGCATCGCCGCCCACAGGTCGAAGGTCTGGTAGCAGACACTCTCCAGCGCGGCATGGGCAAGCTCGGCCGGGCCGGTGTTGCGCGTCAGGCCGAACAGCGCGCCGCGGACGCGTGGATTCCAATACGGCGCGCCCATGCCGACGAAGGCCGGCACCAGGTACACGCTCTGCGCCGAATCCGACTTGTCGGCGAGCGGCCCGGTCTCGGAGGCATGCTTGATGACGCCGAGGCCATCGCGCAGCCATTGCACCGCGCTGCCGGCGACGAAGATCGAGCCTTCCAGCGCGTAGGTGCGTTTGCCATCGAGCTGATAGGCGACCGTGGTGAGCAGCTTGTTGTTCGACTTCACCGGCGTCGCACCGGTGTTGAGCAGCGCGAAGCAGCCGGTGCCGTAGGTCGACTTGATCATGCCCGGGGTGAAGCAGGCCTGGCCGATGGTCGCCGCCTGCTGGTCGCCCGCGATGCCGCGGATGGTGATCGAGCCGCCGAACAGCTCCGGCACGCTGTCGCCGAAATGCGCCGATGAATCCTTCACCTCCGGCAGCATCGAGCGCGGCACGCCGAGCAGCTTGAGCAGCTCGTCGTCCCAGGCGCCGTCGTGGATGTTGAACAGCAGGGTGCGCGAGGCGTTGGTAGCGTCGGTGGCGTGGACTTTGCCGCCGGTCAGCCGCCACAACAGATAGCAATCGACGGTGCCGAATTTCAGCTCGCCGCGCTCGGCGCGGGCTCGTGCGCCGGGCACGTTGTCGAGCAGCCAGGCAACCTTGGTGCCGGAGAAATACGGATCGATGATCAGTCCGGTCTTGGCGGTGACCATCGGCTCCAGCCCGTCGGCCTTCAGCCGGGTGCAGAACTCCGCGGTGCGGCGATCCTGCCAGACGATGGCGCGGTGGATCGCCTGGCCGGACACCGCGTCCCACACCACCACGGTTTCGCGCTGGTTGGTGATGCCGATCGCGGCGATGTCGGCGGCGGTCGCGCCGGCCTTGTCCATCGCAGCGCGACAGGTGGCGATGGTCGTCGCCCAGATGTCCTCGGGCTCGTGCTCGACCCAACCGGACGCCGGGAAATGCTGCGGGAATTCCTGCTGCGCGGAGGCCGCGATCGAAATGTCGGAGCGGAACAGAATCGCCCGCGACGAGGTGGTGCCCTGATCGATGGCCATGACGAAAGGCATCAGCGTTCTTCCCGAAGATGATGACGGAACGATTTTGCCCACCCCACCCGATCGCGGTTTCGGCGTCAATATCGGCCGAAAATCCAGCCCGCGACCGCTGCCGGGTTTGAACCTGGGAGCGCCGGCGGTGCACAATCAATCTGCTTCAATTGCCGACCCGGATGTGGTTTGTGCTGCCATCAACCCTCCATAGGTACCGCCGCGACTGATGGACCATTCGCTCAACATCGTCATCGTCGATGAGAACCCGGTGCGCGCCGCGATTCTCACCGAGGGCCTGCGCGAGGCCGGGATGACAGAAATCACCCATCTCGAAGGCACCACCAATCTGTTGGCGCGGATCTATCAGATCGATCCGGACGTGATCCTGATCGACCTCGAAAACCCCAGCCGCGACATGCTGGAGCAGATGTTCCAGGTCTCGAGGATCGTGAAGCGGCCGATCGCGATGTTTGTCGACCAGAGCGACACCGCCTCGATCCAGGCCTCGGTCGATGCCGGCGTCTCCGCCTACATCGTCGACGGGCTGAAGAAGGAGCGGATGAAGCACATCCTCGATCTGTGCATCTCGCGCTTCAACGCCTTCGCCAAGCTCGAGACCGAGCTGAGCAATGCCCGCTCGGCGCTCGAAGACCGCAAGGTGATCGACCGCGCCAAGGGCATCCTGATGAAGGCCAAGGGCCTCACCGAGGAGCAGGCCTACGTGCTGCTGCGGACCACCGCGATGAACGAGAAGAAGAAGATCGCCGAGATCGCCCAGTCGGTGATCACGGCTTCGGAGATGCTGAAATGAGCGAGCGGCTGCGCATCGGATTCATCCCGCTGGTCGACGCCGCCGCGCTGATCGTCGCCGCCGACAAGGGCTTCTGCGCCGCCGAGGGCCTCGACGTCGAGCTGGTGCGCGAGATCTCCTGGGCCAACGTCCGCGATAAATTCAACATCGGCCTATTCGACGCCGCGCATCTGCTGGCGCCGCTGGCGGTCGCTTCCAGCCTCGGCATCGGCCACGTCAAAGTGCCGGTGATTTCCGGCTTCGGCCTCGGCGTCAACGGCAACGCCATCACCGTGTCGCCGGACCTGCACGCCGCGATCGTCGCGATGGCCGACGGCGACGTCGCCGATCCGGTCGTCTCGGCACGCGCGCTGGCACGGGTCGTCGCCGAGCGCCGCGCCAAGGGCCAGGAGCCGCTGACCTTCGGCATGACCTTCCCGTTCTCCAGCCACAACTACGATCTGCGGTTCTGGATGGGCGCCGGCGGCGTCGATCCGGACGAGGACGTGCGGCTGGTGGTGCTGCCGCCGCCGTTCATGGTGGAGAGTCTCGCCAGCAAGCATCTGGACGGCTTCTGCGTCGGTGCGCCGTGGAATTCGGTGGCGATCGATCTCGGCATCGGCACCATCCTGCATTTCACCAGCGAGCTGTTTCAGCGCGCCGCCGAGAAGATGCTGACGGTGCGGGCGACCTGGGCCGCGCAGCACCCCGAGGTGCTGCAAGCGCTGATCCGCGCCCATGTCCGCGCCGCCGACTACATCGAAGACGTCGCCAACCGCGACGAGGTTTGCGCCCTGCTCGCCGCGCCCGGCCGGATCGAGGTGACGCCGGAGCTGATCCGCCGCACGCTCGACGGCCGGCTGAAGGTCGCGGCCGACGGCACGCTGCGCAGCAGCGACCGCTATCTGCTGGTCGGGCGCGAGGCCGCGGCGCGGCCCGACCCCGTGCAAGGCGCCTGGAACTACGCCCAGATGGTGCGATGGGGACAGGCGCCGCTGTCGGCCGACCTGCTTGCCGCCGCCAAAGCGGTGTTCCGGCCGGACCTGTATGACGCAGCGGTCGGCACGGCTCCTGCATTGCCGAAAGCGCCCGCCGACGGCATCGGCGAGTGCACCGGCGCGCCGTTCGATCCGGACGATATCGCCGGCTATCTGGCGCGGATGACGATCCGGCGCTGAGCCCCGCACGAGACCGCGCCATGAGCCCGCTCGCGACCCTCAGTCCCGCCGACATCCACCGGGTGCGGACCTCGTTCGATCTGATGTGGCCGCGCTCGACCGAAATGGCCGATCAGTTCTACGCCCGGCTGTTCGAGATCGCGCCGGACAGCCGGACGCTGTTTCGCAGCGACATGACCCGGATGAAGGATAAGTTCATCCAGACGCTGGCGGTGCTGGTCGGCAGCCTCGACAACCTCACCGGGCTGTACGCGGTCGCCGGTAAGCTGGCGGTCGATCATGTCCGCTACGGCGTCCGTCCTGATCACTACGCGCCGGTCGGCGAAGCGCTGCTATGGAGCCTCGGCCAGCAGCTCGCCGGGTTCTGGAACGACGACGTCGAGCAGGCCTGGCGCAGGGTCTATGCGGTGATCTCGGCGCGGATGATCGGCGCCGCCTATCCGGATCACCGCCAGGGCTGAGTGCTGCTGCGCTGCACATTTCGTCGCCACGCTGCTCAGCCGGGCAGCGCAGTACGGCGGCTTTGAGCAGGCTCCGGCATCCCCCACGCGAGGCGCTAAGCACCTGACAATCCAGCCAAATCCCTCTCCTGCCAGCGATTGGCACGAAATTCGCTGAACTGTCTTTGCGGGATGCCGGTGGGGCGTCCTGGCGTCATCGAAACTCCGACAGCAACGCCGCTGTCCTGGCCTCGCTCCGCGAGCAACCAGGCAGCGGCTTTTTTTCGTCGGTTCGAGACGCCCCGTGCAAAGGGGATTGGTCGATGCAGCGCTTCGTGTACGGATGTCGGCGAAACCACCTCGCAAGCAAGGAACGTGATGACGCCGCAGGCGATCGCATTGGTGCAACAGAGCTTCGCACGGCTGACGCCGATCTCGGACGAGACCGCGACGCTGTTCTACGAGCGGCTGTTCGCGACCGCGCCGGAGCTGCGGCCGCTGTTTCATGGCGACATGCGCCGGCAGGGCAAGAAGCTGATGAGCACGCTGAACGTGGTGGTGACCGGGCTGACCGATCTCGCCACCATCCTGCCGGCCACGGGGCGGCTGGCGCGGTTGCACATCGCCTATGGCGTCAGCGCCGCGCACTACACGCCGTTCGGCGCGGCGCTGCTGTGGACGCTGGAGCGGGAGCTCGGTTCGGACTGGACGCCGGAGCTGGCCGAAGCCTGGCGCGACGCCTACGCGATGCTTTCGGAGACGATGCTGGCGGCGGCTTACGGCGACAACGCGCCGAGCTGATCTGCGCCCTGCCCGTCCCCGTGCAAGCGGCGTGAGGCGGCGATGGGCAACGAATTCTCGATCGACCAGAAGCGCTATCTCGAAGGCTTTGCCACCGGCGTCACCGCGGCGCGCGCCGCGCGTGGCAGCCTACCGGCCGGCAGCGCCGCGTCGCCGAGCGGCCCCGACACGATCCACCTCCAGGCACAGGACCGCGTCACCGCGTCGGGCAAGAAGCTCAACGACCAGGAGAAGTGGAAGCGCGAGCAGCATCCGTTCGATGCCTATGCCCGGCTGAAGCAGCAGGCGAAGGATAACGCCGCACCGAAGCCGGCGGACAATTTCCGCTGGCGCTACTACGGGCTGTTCTACGTCGCCCCGGCGCAGACCTCGTATATGTGCCGCCTGCGTATTCCCAACGGCATCCTGACATCATGGCAGATGGCCGGCCTCGCCGATCTCGCCGACACCCTCGCCGGCGGCTACGCGCATGTGACGACGCGCGCCAATCTGCAGATGCGCGAGATCGCACCAAAGGATGCGGTGCAACTGCTGCAGGGCATCGAGAGCTTGGGTCTGTGGGCGCGCGGCTCCGGCGCCGACAACATCCGCAACGTCACCGGCTCGGCAACCGCGGGCATCGACCCGCAGGAGCTGATCGATACGCGGCCCTACGCCCGCGACTGGCATTTCCACATCCTCAATGAGCGCGCGCTGTTCGGCTTGCCGCGCAAGTTCAACGTCGCGTTCGACGGCGGCGGGCTGATCCCGACGCTGGAAGACACCAACGACATCGCGTTCCAGGCGGTGCAAATCGCGGACGGTCACGGCGTGGCGCCCGGCGTGTACTTCCGTCTCGCGCTCGGCGGCATCACCGGCCACAAGGATTTCGCCCGCGACACCGGCGTGATCGTGGCGCCCGACGAGGCGACCGAGGTCGCGGATGCGATCGTGCGGGTGTTCATCGAGCACGGCGATCGCACCGACCGCAACAAGGCGCGGCTGAAATACGTGCTCGATGCGTTCGGCTTCGACAAGTACTTGGAGCTTGTGGAGGGCAAACTCGGCCGCAAACTGATCCGTGTGCCGGCCGAGGCCGCTGCGCCGCGCCCCGCACAGGATCGCGCCGCGCATCTCGGCGTGCATCCGCAGCAGCAGGCCGGGATGAACTGGATCGGCGTCCGTCTCGCCACCGGCCATCTCACGTCAGCTCAGATGCGCGGGCTCGCCGAGATCGCGCGCAGCTTCGGCGACGGCGATCTGCGGCTGACGGTGTGGCAGAACCTATTGATCTCCGGCGTGCCAGATGCGCGCGTAACCGACGCCACCGCGGCGATCGAGGCGCTGGGACTGGCGATCACCGCCTCGCCGCTCCGCGCCGGGCTGATCGCCTGCACCGGCGCCAGCGGCTGCCGCTTCGCCGCCGCGCATACCAAGGAGACCGCAGAAGCGATCGCGCAATATTGCGAGCCGCGCGTGCCGCTCGATACGCCGATCAACATCCATCTCACCGGCTGTCATAACTCCTGCGCGCAGCACTTCATCAGCGACATCGGCCTGATCGGCTCCAAGGTGGCGATCTCGGATGAGGACAGCGTCGAAGGCTTTCATATCCACGTTGGCGGAGGCTTCGGCGTTGATGCGGCGATCGGCACTGAGGTGCTGCGCGACGTCAAGCAGGACGATGCCCCGCGCGTGATCGAGCGGATGCTGCAGACGTATCTGGCGCGGCGCGCGTCGCCATCCGAAACCTTCCTCGCCTTCGTCCGCCGCCACGATGCGGCGACGCTGCAGCAACTATTCGCATCCGAGCAATCACCGGAGACCGTGGCATGAGCCAGAACCTGCCGCCGCCGATCCCGCTACTGGTGCCGGAAACCGCGCCGTTTTCCGAAGAGCAGCGTGCCTGGCTCAACGGCTTCTTCGCCGGCCTGGTGTCGCTCGATGGGCAAGGCGTCACCGCGCTGTCGCCCGATCAGGCCGCGGCATTCATCGCCGGCGCTCCCGCGCCAGCGGCCGAAGACGATGACGGCGGCGCACCGTGGCACGACCAGAGCCTGCCGATCGCCGAGCGAATGCAGCTTGCGGAGGGCAAGCCGCTGCGCTGGAAGCTGATGGCCGCGATGGCACAGCAGGATTGCGGCCAATGCGGCTACGACTGCTGCAACTACTCGGGCGCGATCTTCGAAGGCCAAGAGACGCGGCTGAACCTGTGCGCCCCTGGCGGCAAGGACACCGCGCGGATGGTGAAGGCGCTGGCCGAACAGATCGGTTCGGCCCCAACGCTGGACAACGCCCCCTCGCTCGCGGCCGACACTGCTCCAGTAGCAGCGTTGCCGCCGCGCGGCACCTCGCGCGACAATCCGGCAACCGCCAAGGTGCTGTCGCGCAAGCGCCTCAACAAGCCGGGCTCGGAGAAAGAGACCTGGCACGTCGAGTTCGAGCTGGAGGATTGTCTCAGCTACGAGGCCGGCGATTCCTTCGGGCTGTTTCCGACCAACGATCCGGCGCTGGTCGACGCGGTGCTGCACGCGCTCGGCGCGCCGGCGGAGTTTCCGATTGCGCAATCGACGCTGCGGCAGACGCTGCTCGACAGCGTGTCGTTGGCACCGGCGCCCGACATGCTGTTTCAGCTGATCAGCTACATCACCGGCGGCGACAAACGAAAGAAAGCGCGTGCGCTCGCCAGCGGCGAGGATCCCGACGGCGACGCCGCAACGCTCGACGTACTCGCCGCGCTGGAGAAATTCCCCGGTCTCCGTCCCGATCCGGAAGCCTTCATCGAAGCGCTCGATCCGCTGCAGCCGCGGCTGTACTCGATCTCGTCGTCGCCGAAGACCACGCCCGGCCGGCTGTCGCTGACGGTTGATTGCGTGCGCTACACAATCGGCAAGCGGCAGCGGCTCGGCGTCTGCTCGACCGGGCTCGCCGAGCGGGTCCGGCCGGGCGAGACGTTGCGCGCCTATGTGCAGAAGGCGCATCATTTCGCGCTGCCGTCCGATCCCAACCAGCCGATCATCATGATCGGCCCCGGCACCGGCGTCGCGCCGTTCCGCGCCTTCCTGCACGAGCGCCAGGCGATCCAGGCGCCGGGCAAGAACTGGCTGTTCTTCGGCCATCAGCGTTCCGCCTCGGACTTCTTCTATGAGGACGAACTGAAGGCCATGAAGACCGCCGGCCTGCTGACGCGGCTGACGCTGGCGTGGTCGCGCGACAGCGGCGAGAAGATCTATGTCCAGGACCGGATGCGCGAGGTCGGCCGCGACCTGTGGAGCTGGCTCACCGAAGGCGCCAGCCTCTACGTCTGCGGCGACGCCAAGCGCATGGCCAAGGATGTCGAGCGCGCGCTGGTCGACATCGTCGCCCAGCACGGCGCCCGTTCAGCAGCGGAGGCGACGGCGTTCGTGTCCGAGCTGAAGAAGCAGGGGCGCTATCAGCAGGATGTGTATTAGGCGAGGTTGACAGCCTCTCCCCTCGTCATTCCGGGGCGCGCGCCTTGCGCGCGAACCCGGAATCCCGAGCTTGTTTCCAAGCAAGAGAGATTCCGGGTTCGCTCACTTCGTGAGCGCCCCGGAATGACGACGGAGAGGTTGATGCACGATCCCTCCACGCGTCATTCCGGATTGCGAGCGCAGCTCGCAAGTCCGGAATCTATAACCCCTGCAAGCGCCGTCACGCACAGCAACCGCAACACTATGCCTCACAGCAACGCCCGTGGTTATGGATTCCGGGCTCGCGCTGCGCGCGCCCCGGAATGACGATAGAGAGGCCTACACCGACGCGGTTGTGACACCGCCGTCGATCACGATGGTCTGGCCGGTCATGAAGGTCGAGGCATCCGAGCCCAAATACGCAACGGCCCCGGCGATTTCGTGCGGCTCGCCGATCCGGCGCAGCGGGGTGCCGGCGGTGCGACGTTTCAGGTTGGCCTCGTCTTCCCACAGCGCGCGCGCGAAGTCGGTTTTGACCAGGCCCGGCGCGATGGCGTTGATGCGGACGCCCTTGGGGCCCCACTCGCCGGCGAGACTGCGGCACAGCGCGAAGTCGGCGGCCTTGGAGATGCCGTAGGCGCCGATCACGGTGGAGCCGCGCAAGCCCCCGATCGACGAGATGATCACCACCGAGCCGTTGCCGCGCTCCGCCATCTGCGGGATCGCGCGGGCGCACAGCCAGATGTTGCTCTTGACGTTCGACGCCATGATCTTGTCGAACGCCTCGTCGGCGATATCGAGCAGCGGGCCGTAATACGGGTTGACTGCGGCGTTGCAGACCAGGATGTCGACCTTGCCGTATTTCGCGGTGGCACCGTCGATCAGCCCGTCGACCTCGGCCTTGCGGGAGATGTTGCAGGCGATGACGTGCGCGTCGCCGCCTTCCTTGCGGATGCCTTCGGCAACTTCCTCGCAGGCGTCGGCCTTGCGGCTCGAGATCACCACCTTGGCGCCGAGCTTGGCCAGCAGCTCCGCCGACGCCCGCCCGATACCGCGCGACGAGCCGGTGACGACGGCGACTTTGCCGGTGAGATCGAACGGATTGACGGTCATGGCGCGGCTCCCTGATTGTTTTTCGTTGTCGTCATTCCGGGGCGCGAGCGGATGCTCGCGAACCCGGAATCCAGAGGTTGTTTGTGCGGCCGAGATTCCGGGTTCGCGCTGCGCGCGCCCCGGAATGACAAACATGTTGGTTGTGGCAGACCAACTTGCGCTGGCCTGCTCCCTCGCCCCGCTTTAGCGGGGAGAGGGTTGGGGTGAGGGGCGACGCGGGCATTGAGCTCGGCCTTGCGGAAACGCCCCCTCACCCGCCCGGCTCCGCTGCGCTCCGCCGGACGACCTCTCCCCGCGCGCGGGGAGAGGTTAGTCCGAACGCGCGGCGCTCAGATCAGCCCGCCGCCCGCGCTGACGCGGGCGAGGTGGTGATCGGTGTCGCCGAAGGTCTGCTCGATCATGGTCAGCCGCTTGAAGTAGTGGCCGATCTTGGCTTCCATCGTCATGCCGATGCCGCCATGGAGCTGGATCGACTGCTGGCCGACGAACTTGCCGGACTTGCCGATCTGCACCTTTGCCGCCGCGATCGCGCCGGCGCGTTCCTTGGCGTCGTCGAACTCGGCCGCCATGGTGGCGAACATCGCCATCGAGCGGGCCTGTTCGGTGGCCACGAACATGTCGGCGGCGCGATGCTGCAGCACCTGGAAGCTGCCGATCGGCACGCCGAACTGCTTGCGGGTCTTGATGTACTCGACCGTGGTGGTGAGTGACTCATCCATCAGGCCGACCGCTTCGGCGCACAGCGCGGTGCGGGCGTCGTCGACCACCACTTCGATCAGCTCGAGCGCGTTCTCCGGATCGCCGATCGCCGCATCGGCGCCAACCTGGACGCCGGTGAAGGTGATGTCGGCGGCGTGCAGCCCGTCCTGGGTCGGATAGCCCTTGCGGGTGATGCCCTTGGCATCGGCCGGCACCAGGAACACGCCGACGCCGGCGCGGTCACGCTGGCCGCCCTTGGTGCGGGCGGTGACGATCAGGGTGTCGGCGGCCTCGCCGTTCAACACCACGAACTTCTCGCCGTCGATCACCCAGCCGTCGCCGCTCTTCTTGGCGGTGGTGGAGACGTCGCCAAGATCCCAGCGCGAGTTCTTTTCGAGCTGGGCGAACGCAAAGGTCTTGGAGCCGTCGATGATGCCCGGCAAATGCGCGGCCTTCTGCGCGGCCGAACCAGCACGGCGCAGGAAGCCTCCGCCGATCACCACGGTCGGCAGATAGGGTTCGAGCACCAGCGAATGGCCGAGCGCCTCCATGACGATCATGGTCTCGACCGCGCCAGCGCCGAAGCCGCCGTCTTCTTCCGAGAACGGCAGGCCGAGCAGGCCCTGCTCGGCAAACTTGCCCCACACCGCGCGGCTCCAGCCGCCCTTCTCCTTGGCGTACTTCTTGCGGCTGTCGAAATCGTAACTGCCCTTCAGCAGGCCTTCGACGCTTTCCTTGAGGAGGCGCTGCTCCTCCGACAAATCAAAATCCATCGTGATGCTTCCTTGAGAAATCCGGTTGCCTTGCTCCCTCTCCCCGCTTGCGGGGAGAGGGCTGGGGTGAGGGGCGACGCGAGTCGCTGACTCTCGGCCTCGCGGAGACGCCCCCTCACCCGGATTGCTGCGCAATCCGACCTCTCCCCGCGCGCGGGGAGAGGTTTGGGAGACGCTTCGCTGAGCCGCTTACAGCCCGAGCACCGCCTTGCAGATGATGTTGCGCTGGATCTCGTTGGAGCCGCCGTAGATCGAAACCTTGCGGTTGTTGAAGTAACCGGGGGCGATCTGGGCGGTCCAATCCATCGTCTCGTTCGAATCGTCGTCGCCATGGACGTCGTACGGCGCGGCGAACGGGCCGATCACTTCCATCAGAAGCTCGGTGGTCGCCTGCTGGATCTCGGAGCCCTTGATCTTCAGCACCGACGAAGCCGGGTTCGGCTTGCCCTTGCCGTGCTTGCCTTCATCGGCGACGACGCGGAGCTGGGTGAGCTCGAGCGCCTTCAGCTCGATCTCGACCGCCGCCAGCTTGTCGCGGAACTTGGGGTCTTCGATCACCGGCTTGCCGCCAGACTCGACCTGGGCGGCGAGCTGCTTGATGCGGCGGATCCGCTCCTTCGACATGCCGACCCGGGCGATGCCGGTGCGCTCGTTGCCGAGCAGGAACTTGGCGTAGTCCCAGCCCTTGTTCTCCTGGCCGACCAGATTCTCCAGCGGCACTTCGACGTCATCGAAGAACACTTCGTTGACTTCGTGCCCGCCGTCGATGGTCTGGATTGGACGGACGGTGATACCCTTGGTCTTCATGTCGACCAGGATGAAGGAGATGCCTTCCTGCTTCTTGGCGGCCGGATCGGTGCGGCACAGGCAGAAGATCCAGTCGGCGTGCTGCGCCAGCGTGGTCCAGGTCTTCTGGCCGTTGATGATCCACTTGTCGCCCTTCTTCTCCGCCTTGGTCTTGAGCGAAGCGAGATCGGAGCCCGAGCCCGGCTCGGAGAAGCCCTGGCACCACCAATCGTCGACATTGGCGATGCGCGGCAGGAAGCGCTTCTTCTGCTCCTCGCTGCCGAAGGTGTAGATCACCGGGCCGACCATCGAGACGCCGAAGGCGAGCGGCTGCGGCGCAGGCGCGGCCTGCAGCTCCTCATTGAAGATGTAGTGCTGCACCGAGCTCCAGCCGGTGCCACCATATTCCTTCGGCCAGTGCGTCACCGCCCAGCCCTTCTTGTTGAGAATGCGGTACCACTCGACCATTTCTTCCTTGGTGTTGTGGCGGCCTTCGATCAGTTTCTGCCGCGTCTTGGCCGGCACATTGTCCTTGAAGAACTGCCGCACCTCGTCGCGGAACGCGATCTCTTCCTTGCTGAAATTCAGATCCATCGGATCCTCCTTGGGTCATTCAGATCAATTGTAACTTAGTCGTCGCCGCACCGGCAGCGTGCTCCCTCGCCCCGCTCTTCGCGGGGAGAGGGGTGGGGTGAGGGGCGACGCGAGACACTGACTCTCGGCCCCTTGGAGACGCCCCCTCACCCGCCCGGCTTTGCCGGTCGACCTCTCCCCGCGCGCGGGGAGAGGTTACTCAGTGCCCGCCGCGTCAGTGCACGATCTCGAACAGGCCGGCGGAGCCCATGCCGCCGCCGACGCACATGGTGACCACCGCGTACTTCGCCTTGCGGCGGCGGCCTTCGATCAGTGCGTGGCCAGCGAGGCGCGCGCCCGACATGCCGTAGGGATGGCCGACCGAGATCGCGCCGCCGTTGACGTTGAGCTTGTCCGGATCGATGCCGAGCTTGTCGCGGCAGTACAGCACCTGCACGGCGAAGGCTTCGTTCAGCTCCCACAGACCGATGTCGTCGACGCTGAGGCCATGGCGCTTCAACAGGCGCGGCACCGCGAACACCGGGCCGATGCCCATCTCGTCCGGCTCGCAGCCGTAGGAGACCATGCCGCGGAAGATGCCGAGCGGCTTGAGGCCCTTCGCGGCCGCCGTCTTGTCGCTCATGATCACCGTGGCGGAGGCACCGTCCGACAGCTGGCTGGCGTTGCCCGCGGTGATGGTGAAGCCCTCGCCGCGCACGGCCTTGAGGCCGGCGAGACCTTCGGCGGTCGTCTCCGGCCGCGGGCCTTCGTCCTGCGACAGCGTGATGTCCTTGAACGACACTGCGCCGGTGGCCTTGTCGACGACGCCCATCTTGGTCGAGATCGGCGCGATCTCGTCGTTGAACTTGCCGCCCTGCTGCGCAGCCGCGGTGCGGCGCTGGCTTTCCAGCGAATACTCGTCCTGGCGCTCGCGCGAGATGCCGTAGCGCTTCGCCACGGTTTCGGCGGTGTCGAGCATCGCCATGTAGACGTCGCCCTTGATCGCCTCGAGCGCCGGATCGACGGCGTGGAAGGTGTTCATCTTGTCGTTCTGAACGAGCGAGATCGACTCGCCGCCGCCGCCGACCGCGATCTCGACGCCGTCGAACAGCACCGAGCGGGCAGCGAGCGCGATCGCCTGCAGGCCGGACGCGCACTGCCGGTCGATGGTGGTGCCGGCGGTAGTTACCGGCAGGCCGGCGCGCAGCAGCGCCTTGCGGGCGATGTTGCCGCCGGTGGCGCCCTGCTGCATCGCCGCGCCCATCACCACGTCCTCGACCTCCTTCGGGTCGATGCCGGCGCGCTTCACCGCGTGCTCGATGGCGTGGCCGAGCAGCGTGGCGCCCTCGGTGGCGTTGAGAGCGCCGCGATACGCCTTGCCGATCGGCGTGCGCGCGGTTGAAACGATAACGGCCTCGGTCATGGGCAGGCTCCTGCGGGGTTGCTGTTACGAATTACTTGGTCTGTGTCTTGGTGGTGGTCTGCTGGCTGCGCAGTTCGTGGCGGGACAGTTTGCCCACCGTGGTACGCGGCAGTTCGTCGAGAAACTCCACCGCGGTCGGCAGTTCGTGCTTGCCGAGCTTGCCGGTGAGGAAGGCGCGCAGCTCGTCGATGCTGAACGGCTTGGCGCCGTCGCGCAGCTTGACGAACGCCTTCGCCGCCTCGCCGCGGTAATCGTCCGGCACGCCGATCACGATCACTTCCTGCACCGCCGGGAGCTCATAGATCGCCTGTTCAATCATCTGCGGATAGACGTTGAATCCGCCGGAGATGATCATGTCCTTCTTGCGGTCGACCAGGAAAAAGTAGCCATCCTGGTCCATATAGCCGATGTCGCCGGTCAGAAAACGATCGCCGACAAAACTGTGAGCGGACTCCTCCGGCCGATTCCAATAGCCCTTGGTGACATTGGGACCGCGAACGCGGAGCTCGCCGACTTCGCCCGGCGGCAGCACGCGCTTCGGATCATCGAGTGCGACGACGTCCAGTTCGATGCCAGGCAGCATCAGGCCGATCGAGCCCGGCTTGTCCGGCCCTTCCGGCGGATGGCCGGTGCCGGGCGAGCAGGTCTCGGTCATGCCCCAGCCGCTCTTCAGCTTCAGATTGGTTTTGCGCTCGAACAGGCGCGCAACCTCGACCGGCAGCGGCGCGCCGCCGGAGCCGGCCATCGTCAGCGACGACAGATCACGCTTCTCCAGCGACGGATCGTTGGCGAGCGCGATCCACATCGTCGGCACGCCGGGGAACACGGTGGCGCGCTTTTCCTCGATGTCACGGAACACCGCGGCGACGTCGAAGCGCTGATGCAGCGAGATCAGGTCGCCCTGCTTCAGGCAGCGCAGCAGGATGACGGTGAGCGCGTAGATGTGGAACAGCGGCAGCACGCAGATCACGCGATGAATGCCGCCGCTGTTGGCGCGCACCAGACCCCAGACGTCGTAGATCGCCACCGCCGAGGTCAGATTCGAATGGGTCAGCATCGCGCCCTTCGGCAGGCCGGTGGTGCCGCCGGTGTACTGCAACAGCGCGATATCGTCCGGCACAATCGCCGGCCAGGCCATGGGCTTGGAGGCGCCCTTGATGAAGTCGGCGTAAGTAATCACCCGCGGATCGCTGGGCAGCGGCGCCAGTGGCGTCGCGGACTCGCCCCAGCTCGCATCGCTGCACACGATCAGGCGATCGAGCAACCCCTTGGCGAGAAACCTCTCGGCCATCGGCAGCAGCGCGGCGGAATCGGTTGTGATCAGCACCCGCGCGCCGGAGTCGCTGAGCTTGTGCGATAGCGCCCGCTCGCCGTCGAGCGGCGACAGATGCACCACGCGGGCGCCGGCCTTCAGCGCCCCGAAGAAATTGATCGGATGGTCCGGCGTGTTGCCGATATACAGCGCGACCGAGGAGTCGCGGCCATAGCCTGCTGCGAGCAGCGCGGCCGCCGCGGTCTCGGCCATCGCTTCGAGCTTGGTGTAGGTGATCTGCCGATCACGAAACTCCAGCGCCGGCCGCGAGCTGTACTCCTTCGCGGCCTGCGCCAGCAGCTCCGGCAATGTTCCCCTCGCGATCACCGCATCCCAGCGAACGCCGGGTGGATAGTACTGCTCACCGGGATGGGACATGCGGGCCACTTCGCGATTGGGGGTGAATTAACGGCTCATCGTTTCTGGCAGGAATAGCGGTACGTCATTGGCTCCCGTCCCCCTTGCGTGGAGGGGTCGGGGGTGGGGGTCCTCAGGCACTGTGCCCGCGTCACCCTCACCCCGGCCCTCTCCCGCAAGCGGGAGAGGGAGAAGAGAGATCACGCCGCGGCCTTGGTCGGCTGCGTCAGCGACGCGAAGGTCTTGCCTTCGGCAGCGAGACGGGCGAGCAGCGGGGCTGGCTCCAGCGACGGATCGTTGGTTGCCTTGGCATAGGCCGACAGCCGCTCGGCGATGTGCTTGAGGCCGACGCTGTCGGCATAGTGCATCGGGCCGCCGCGATAGATCGGCCAGCCGTAGCCGTACAGCCAGACCACGTCGATGTCGCTCGGCCGCGCCGCGATCTTCTCTTCGAGGATGCGGGCGCCCTCGTTGATCATCGGGTACACCATCCGCTCGAGGATCTCCTCGTCGGTGATGTCGCGGCGCTTGAGGCCGAGCTTGGCGAGCGTGTCGTTGATCAGCGTCTCGACTTCCGGATCGGCCATCGGGGCGCGCGAGCCCTGTTCGTATTTGTAGTAGCCCTTGCCGGTCTTCTGGCCGAAGCGGCCGGCTTCGCACAGCGCGTCCGCGATCTCCGACTTGATGCCGCGGTCCTTGCGCGAGCGCCAGCCGATATCCAGGCCGGCGAGATCGCCCATCGCGAACGGGCCCATCGGCATGCCGAACTTGGTGACGACGGCGTCGACCTGCTGCGGCAGCGCGCCTTCGAACAGCAGCTTCTCGGACTGCTTGGAGCGGGCCGCGAGCATACGGTTGCCGACGAAGCCGTCGCAGACGCCGACGACGACCGGCACCTTGGCGATCTTCTTGGCGATCGACACCGCGGTCAGCAGCGCGTCGGGTGCGGTCTTGGCGCCGCGCACGATTTCGCACAGCTTCATCACGTTGGCCGGCGAGAAGAAGTGCATGCCGAGCACGTCCTGCGGACGCTTGGTGGTGGCGGCGATCTCGTCGATCGACAGATACGAGGTGTTCGACGCCAGCACCGCGCCCGGCTTGGCGTGGGCGTCGATCGCGGTGAACACTTCCTTCTTCACCGCCATGGTTTCGAACACCGCCTCAATGATCAGGTCGGCGTCCTTGACGTTTTCGAGGCCGACCACGCCGGTGATCAGCGCCATGCGCTTGGCCGGCGCATCCGGCGGCAGGCCGCCGCGCGCCGCGGTGGCTTCCCAGTTTTTCTGCATGATGCCGAGGCCGCGCTTCAGCTGCTCCTCGCCGTTCTCGATCAGCGTCACCGGGATGCCGGCATTGGCGAACGACATCGCGATGCCGCCGCCCATAGTACCGGCACCGATGATCGCGACGCGCGACACGGCGCGCGGCTTGGTGCCGTCCGGCACGCCATCGACCTTGGCAGCTTCACGCTCGGCGAAGAACGCGTAGCGCTGCGCCTTCGACTGATCGGAGACGACGAGCTTCATGAAGCCCTCGCGCTCCTTCTTCAGCCCTTCTTCGAACGGCAGATCGATCGCGGCGCCGATCGCGTCGGCGCAGGCGAACGGCGCTTCGAGGCCGCGCGCCTTCTTGGTCATCGCCGCGACCGCATTGGTGAAGATCGAGCGATCGGCCTTGGCGGCAGCGAGCTTGGAATCGTCGTCGCGCAGCCGGCGCAGCGGGCGCTTCTCAGCCAGCACCTTCTTGGCGAACGCCACCGCGCCCGCGACCAAATTCTCGACGATCTCTTCGACCAGGCCATGCTTGAGCGCTTCAGCGGCGCCGATCGGGCTGCCGCCGACGATCATCTGCACCGCGAGCTCCGGACCGACCGCGCGCGGCAGGCGCTGCGTACCGCCAGCGCCCGGCAGCAGGCCGAGCTTGACTTCCGGCAGGCCGAGCTTGGCTTCCTTGACGGCGACGCGGAAATGGCAACCGAGCGCGACTTCGAGGCCACCGCCGAGCGCGGTCCCGTGGATCGCAGCAATCGTCGGCTTCGGCGAATTCTCCAGCGCGGCGATGACGTCGTTGAGCGCCGGCGGCTGCGCCGGCTTGCCGAATTCGGTGATATCGGCACCGGCAATGAAGGTGCGGCCCGCGCATACCAGCACGATCGCCTGCACCGCGGGATCGGCAACGGCGGCGTTGACGTTTTCCAGAATGCCGCGGCGAACAGCCGCACTGAGCGCATTGACCGGCGGACTGTCGACCGTGACGATCGCGACCTGATCCTGCGTTGCGCGTGTGACTACTTCGCTCATGCCGTTCTCCTTGGGTTTGCGTTTCTTAGTTTGTTTCGCACTGCGAAAATTAATTCCACATCTTGACAGCGAGGGTTATTTTGAAGAGCGTCGATTGTCAACGACGTCCATAAAATCAAAAGCCGTGCAGGGATGAAGCGTCCACCGAAGAAACCCGCAACCGACCGCAGTTTCGTGGTGGCTCTGTCCCGCGGCCTGGAGGTGCTTCGCGCCTTCGGCCCCAATGACGGGCTGCTCGGCAACCAGGAATTGGCGGCGCGCACCAAATTGCCCAAGCCGACGATTTCGCGGCTGACCTACACCCTCACCAAGCTCGGCTATCTCACGCAGGTTCCGCGGTTCGAAAAGTATCAACTCGCACCCGCCGCGATGTCGCTCGGCTATGCGGCGCTCGCCAATCTCGGCGTCCGGCATTTGTCACAGCCTTACCGCGACGAATTGATGCAGCAGACCGGCGGCGCGGTGGCGGTCGGCGCGCGCGACCGGATCAGCATGATCTATGTCGGACAGGCGCGATCGAGCCTCACCGTCGGCGTGCAACTCGACGTCGGCTCGCGAATCCCGATCGCCACCACGGCGATGGGCCGCGCTTACTTGTGTGCGCTGCAAAGCGAAGAACGCGCGGTTTTAATGAAGGAAATGCGCGAATACTACGGCAGCCGCTGGCCGCGCATCAAAGAGGGCATCGAGCGCTCCGAAGAAATGGTGGCCAAGCATGGCTTTGCGATCTCGGTCGGCGAGTGGCAGGACGACGTGCACGCCGCGGGCGTTGCACTCACCCTCAATGATGGCACCGGGCCTTACGCGTTCAACTGTGGCGCGCCGGCTTTCCGCTTCACGGAAGAACGGCTGATCAACGACATTGGACCTCGCCTTGTCGCGATGGTAAGGAAAATCGAAGCGGCGCTCGGGGGAGTAGCTGCGCCGCAACCAAGAAAATCCGATAACAAAAGAACAAAAGGAGGGAAAGTTGCGCGTGTCGTCGAGGGGATCAGGTAGCAAAACGCTGCCTCGACCGGGCCTCTGCAAATGATGCAGGCTCAGTCTTCTTCTTCCGCGTCGCCGCTTCTTGCGGTGCGCGACGTCAGCGTCGTGTTCGGTGGCATCGTCGCCCTGAACGGCATTTCTTTCAACATGCAAAAGGGTCAGATCCTCGGACTGATCGGCCCGAACGGCGCCGGCAAGACCACGTTGTTCAACTGCCTGTCGCGGCTGTATCAGCCGAGCAAAGGCGACATCCTGCTCGAAGGCGAGAGCATTCTGACGCGGCCGCCGCACCGCATCGCGGAGATCGGAATCGGCCGCACGTTCCAGAACGTCGCGCTGTTCCCGAACATGTCGGTGATCGACAACGTGCGCGTCGGCGCGCATTGCCGCACCAATAGCGACATCGTTTCGGATTCGCTGCGCATGCCGTGGATCCGCAGCACCGAGAAGGCGCTGAACAAGAAGGTCGACGATATCCTCGGCTATCTCGATCTGCGCAGCGTCGGCCACACCACGGTGTCGGGCCTGCCGTTCGGCACCCAGAAGCGCGTCGAGCTGGCGCGTGCGCTTGCTGCCGAGCCAAAGATCCTGCTGCTCGACGAACCGGCCGGCGGTCTCAACCACGAGGAAGTCTACATCCTCGGCGACCTGATCCGCCGCATTCGCGACGACCGCGGCATCACCGTGCTGCTGGTCGAGCACCACATGGGCATGGTGATGTCGACCGCCGACTACGTGGTCGCGCTCAATTTCGGACGCAAGCTCGCAGAGGGGACGCCGACCCAGGTGCAGAACGACCCGGATGTGATCAAGGCCTATCTGGGGAGCAAGGACGAACAATGACCGCGATGCTCAACGTTCGCGACCTGCGCGCCTATTACGGCCAGGTCCAAGCGCTGCACGGGCTCGAATTCGACCTGCACGAAGGCAGCCTCACCACCCTGCTCGGCGCCAACGGCGCGGGCAAGACCACCACGCTGCGGGCGATCTGCAACATGGTGCGCTCGACCGGCACGATCGAGTTCGAGGGCAAGGCCATCAACAAGAGCTCGACGGAATCGATCGTCAAGCTCGGCATCGCCCATGTGCCTCAGGGCCGCGGCACCTTCACCACGATGACCGTGGAGGAGAACCTGCAGCTCGGCGCGATGACCCGCAAGGACACCAAGGCGATCGCCTCGGACATCGAGCGGATGTACGCGCACTTCCCGGTGCTCAAGCAGCGCCACACCCAGCAGGCCGGCACATTGTCCGGCGGTGAGCAGCAGATGCTCGCGGTCGCCCGCGCGCTGATGCTGCGGCCGCGGCTGATGCTGCTGGACGAGCCCTCGTTCGGCCTCGCGCCGCTGATCGTGCGGGATCTGTTCAAGATCCTCGGCAAGATCAACCGCGAGGACAAGGTCACCATCCTGGTGGTCGAACAGAACGCCCAGCTCGCGCTCGAGCTCGCCGACAAGGCGTATGTCATCGAGACCGGGCGGATCGTGATGTCTGGCAATGCGGCGGAAATCGCCAGCAACGAAGACGTCCGCAAATCTTATCTGGGCTACTGAGGAGACGGCCATGGATCTGTTTCTGAACCAAATCCTGGCTGGCATCGCCACCGGCGCGATCTATGCCTGTATGGCGCTCGCCGTGGTGATGATCTACCAGGCGATCGACCACCTCAACTTCGCCCAGGGCGAAATGGCGATGTTCTCGACCTTCGTCGCCTGGCAGCTGATGCAGTGGGGCGTGCCGTATTGGGGCGCGTTCGTGCTGACGCTGGCGTTCTCGTTCGCGGGCGGCGTGATCATCGAGCGGGCGCTGTTCAAGCCGCTCGGCAACGCGCCGGTGCTGACCCACGTCGCGGGCTTCATCGCCCTGTTCGCGATCATCAACTCGGTCGCGGGCCTGACCTGGGACTTCACCATCAAGCAGTTCCCGTCGCCGTTCGGCTCCTCGCCGTTCCTCGGCAGCCAGTTGATCTCGACCCACCAGGCCGGGATGATCGGCGTGACCATCGTGCTGCTGATCCTGCTGTTCCTGTTCTTCCAGTACACCAGGATCGGTCTGGCGATGCGGGCTGCGGCGTCGCAGCCTGAATCGGCACGGCTCGTCGGCATCAACACCTCGTGGATGATCGCCCTCGGCTGGGGCATGGCGGCCGCGATCGGTTCGATCGCCGGCATGCTGATCGCTCCGGTGGTGTTCCTCGAGCCCAACATGATGGGCGGCGTACTGATCTATGGGTTTGCTGCAGCGGTGCTCGGCGGTCTGTCCAGTCCGTTCGGCGCAGTGGTCGGCGGCTTCCTGGTCGGCGTGTTCGAGAACCTCGCGGGCACCTACATCCCCGGTGTCGGCAACGAGCTCAAACTGCCGATCGCACTGGCGCTGATCGTCACCGTTCTTGTCGTGAAACCCACTGGCCTGTTCGGCCGCACCATCGTCAAGCGAGTCTGAACATGAGTGCACTCCAGGAAGTCGTCAACGACACCCAGCCGGTCGAGACCACGCCGAAGAAGTACATGGCGCTCGGCAACACCGCCTCCGTCGTGGTGGTGCTGCTGCTGTGTCTCGCTCCGCTGGTCGCCAAGAACTTCATCATCTTCCAGATGACGATGGTTCTGATCTACGCCATCGCCGTGCTGGCACTGAACATCCTGACCGGCGGCTCCGGCCAGTTCTCGCTCGGCCAGAGCGCTTTCTACGCGGTCGGTGCCTACACCTCGGCGATCCTGATGGAGAACTTCGGCGTCAACTACGCGTTGACGCTGCCGATCTCCGGCGCGATCTGCTTCATCTGCGGCTATCTGTTCGGCCTGCCGGCGCTGCGATTGAGCGGCATCTATCTGGCGCTCGCGACCTTCGCGCTCGCCACCGCAATGCCGCAGCTGCTCAAGCTGCACTACTTCGAGCACTGGACCGGCGGCGTCCAGGGCCTGGTCATCACCAAGCCGGACGCGCCGTTCGGCCTGCCGATGTCCCAGGACATGTGGCTGTACTACTTCGTGCTGGTGGTCTCGATGGCGATCTACGTCGCCTCGGTCAACCTGCTGAAGTCGCGCTCCGGCCGGGCCATGATGGCGATCCGCGACAACGAAATCGCTGCTTCGGCGATGGGCGTGGACGTGGCGCGCTACAAGACGCTGGCGTTCGGCATCAGCGCCGGCATCACCGGCGTCGCCGGCGGCCTCGGCGCCATCGCGGTGCAGTTCGTTGCGCCGGACAGCTACACCATCCAGCTCGCGATCGCGCTGTTCCTCGGCATGGTGGTCGGCGGCGTCGGCTGGCTGCCGGGCTCGATCGTCGGTGCGGCGTTCATCGTGTTCGTGCCGAACATCGCGGAAGGCTTCTCCAAGGGCCTGTCGGGCGCGGTGTTCGGCGTGATCCTCGTCCTGATCATCTTCCTGCTGCCGCACGGCTCGCGGCAGATCGCCTACACGGTGCAGAACTGGGTACACAAACTCGGCCGGCGGGCATAACCCCGCTCGCACCGACCACTGCCAGCCCCTCGCGACCCGTTCGCGAGGGGCTTTTTCTTTAAGACGCTGGCCTGCCCGCCTCTGCACCGTCGGCGGGGCTGTTGCCCGATCGGAGGCTGTCGCGCTGCCTCGCGGGGGCGTATGCAGACGCCAACGAAGCGCGCGGCGGCCCGCGCGCGCCTACGATCCGATCGAGCCATGTCGTCCTTGAGCTTTTGCCGTGCGCGCCGACGCGCGTTGCTGGTACTGTCAGCCGCCGTCCTCGCCCTCGCCTCGCCGGCCCGCGCCGAGAGCCCTGCTCCCGGCCCCGGCGGCGGCACGATCCGCATCGGCAATCTGATGCCGTATTCGGGACCGGCGTCGGCCTATTCGATCGTCGGCCGGATCGAGCAGGCCTATTTCAAGATGATCAACGATCAGGGCGGCATCAATGGCCGGCAGATCGAGTTCATCTCGTATGATGACGGCTACAATCCCGCCAAGGCGGTCGAGCAGGTGCGCAAGCTGGTCGAGCGCGACGAGGTGCTGTTGGTGTTCAGCGCGATGGGCACGCCGTCCAACGCCGCGATCCAGAAGTATCTGAACCTGAAGCAGGTGCCGCAATTGTTCGCGGCCACCGGGGCAACCCGGTTCGGCGATCCCAAGGCGTTTCCGTGGACGATGGGCTGGCAGCCGCCGTACCAGACCGAAGGCCGAGTCTATGCCAAGTACATCCTGGCGACCAAACCGGCCGCACGAATCGCGGTGCTGTACCAGAACGACGACCTCGGCCGCGACCTGCTCAAGGGCCTCAAAGACGGGCTCGGTGATCGGGCCGCCGCGATGATTGCCCTGGAGGAGAGCTACGAGGTCACCGAGCCCTCGGTCGACAACCACGTGGCGCGGATGAAGGCCTCAGGCGCCGACGTGTTCGTATCCATTACGACGCCCAAATTCGCCGCCCAGAGCATCCGCGCCGCCGCCACGCTGGACTGGCATCCGCTGTATGTGCAGGCGCTGGTATCGGCCTCGATCGCCGCGGTGCTGCGGCCCGCCGGGCTCGACGCCGCGCAGGGACTGGTGTCGGCGGCCTACAACAAGGACGCCGCCGATCCACAGTGGCGCGACGATCCCGGCATGAAGCGGTTCCACGCGTTTCTCGACGCCTACGCGCCGGACGTCGATCGCGGCGACAATTCGGTGGTGTACGGCTACGGCGCCGCGCAGTGTCTGGTCGAAGTGCTGCGCCGCGCCGGCGACGATCTCAGCCGCGCCAACATCATGAAGCAGGCCGCCAGCCTCCAGGGCTACGCGCCCGACACGCTGCTGCCGGGCATCACGGTGAACACCGCGGCGGACGACTTCCATCCGATAGAGCAGCTTCGGATGATGCGGTTCTCCGGCGATCATTGGGAATTGTTCGGCCCGGTGATCGGCGGCGAGCTGCGCAACTAAGCCGCGCCACCGCCGCCCCTCCCACGCCGCCTCCAATTTATCGCCCTGCGGCATTTGGCGGCCTGCTGCAGTGCGGTTGTAATCCCGCTTTTGGTTGCTGCACTCGCGAGAACCGTGTTCAATCGGCTCCGGACCTCGACGTCCACACAAGAAGAATCGAAAATCCCAAGGAGCCTATCGATGCCCACCTTCCGTTCGGGCGCGCTCGCTGTTTCGACAGCGGTCGCCGTTTTCGCCGCGTTTAGCGGCACCACTTTCGCCCAGAAGAAATACGACACCGGCGTCACCGACACCGAGATCAAAATCGGCAACATCATCCCCTATTCGGGCCCGGCATCGGCCTACGGCACCATCGGCAAGACCGAGGAAGCCTATTTCCGGATGGTCAACGAACAGGGCGGCATCAACGGCCGCAAGATCAACTTCATCAGCTACGACGACGCCTACTCGCCACCGAAGGCGGTCGAGCAGGTGCGCAAGCTGGTCGAGGGCGATGAAGTGCTTGCGGTGTTCAACCCGCTCGGCACCCCGTCCAACACCGCGATTCAGAAGTACCTCAACGCCAAGAAGGTGCCGCAACTGTTCGTCGCCACCGGCGCCAGCAAGTGGAACGATCCGAAGGCGTTCCCGTGGACGATCGGCTGGCAGCCGTCTTACCAGAGCGAGGCGCAGATCTACGTCAAATACATCATGAAGGAAAAGCCGAACGCCAAGGTGGCGATCCTTTATCAGAACGACGACTTCGGCAAAGACTACCTGAAGGGCACCAAGGACGGCTTCGGCGAGAAAGGCGCCTCGATGATCATCGCCGAGGAAGCCTATGAAATCTCCGAACCGACCATCGACAGCCACATCGTCAAGCTAAAGTCGCTCAATCCCGACGTACTGCTGATCTACACCACGCCGAAGTTCGGCGCGCAGACCATCCGCAAGACCGCCGAGATCGGCTGGAAGCCGTTGCAGATCCTCACCAACGTGTCGGCCTCGGTCGGCAGCGTGATGCAGCCCGCCGGCTTCGACAACGCCCAGGGCGTGTTGTCGGCCAACTACGCCAAGGATCCGACCGACCCGCAGTGGGACAACGATCCGAGGTTCAAGAAGTGGCACGCCTTCGTCGACAAATACATGCCGGGCGCCAACAAGGCCGACGGCAATCTGGTTTACGGCTACGGCGCCGCCCAGACGCTGCACAAGGTGCTGGAAATGTGCGGCGATAACCTGACCCGCGAAAACCTGATGAAGCAGGCCGCCAGCCTGAAGGACTTCGAGCCGGACACCCTGCTACCGGGCGTCAAGATCAACACCTCGCCGACCGACTTCGCCCCGATCAGCCAACTGCAGATGATGCGGTTCAAGGGCGACAAGTGGGAACTGTTCGGCGACATCATCTCGGCGGACGCACCGACGAACTGATCGCGTCCCCCACCGCGACCCGATTCTCACCCCTCCCCCGGCAAGCGATTGCCGGGGGATTTTCTTTGCGCCGAAGCCAAGCCGGCCACGGCGGACCAGCCGCCCCGCACAACCCGCGCGAGCGGGTGCAGCGCACCAACGCCGAACCAGATCGAGAAATCTGGTAGTTCTACTGACCTAATTAGTTCGCTTTCGGTTACTTCGCATCGCAACAATACTGAGTGCGACGTCATAGCTATCGACGATACTTGCTGGCCCATTCGGGAAGGTGTTGAATGTTCGTCGAAGGGCCACCAAGAGCCCGCACCCGACACAACAATCACACATCCAAGAAAAGGGAGTCAGAAATGCCTTCACTCCGTTCGCACGCGGCTGCGCTTTCCGCGGCAGTTCTCGTCAGTTTCGCAGCCTCGAACGGCGCGCTCGCGCAAAAGAAGTACGATCCGGGCGCAAGCGATACCGAAATACGAATCGGCAACATCATGCCCTACAGCGGCCCCGCTTCCGCCTATGGCGTGATCGGCCGCACCGAGGCCGCCTATTTCAAGATGATCAACGACAAGGGCGGCATCAACGGGCGCAAGATCAACTTCATCAGCTACGACGACGCCTATTCGCCGCCGAAGACCGTGGAGCAGGCGCGCAAGCTGGTCGAGAGCGACGAGGTGCTCCTGATCTTCAATTCGCTCGGCACGCCGCCGAATTCGGCGATCCACAAATACATGAACAGCAAGAAGGTGCCGCAGCTGTTCGTCGCCACCGGCGCCAGCAAATGGAACGACCCGAAGAACTATCCGTGGACGATGGGCTGGCAGCCCAATTACCAGAGCGAAACCCAGATCTACGCCAAATATATCCTGAAGGAGATGCCGAACGCCAAGATCGCCGTGCTGTATCAGAACGACGACTACGGCAAGGACTATCTGAAAGGCTTCGAAGACGGTCTCGGCGCCAAGGGCCAGTCGATGATCGTGATGAAGGAAAGCTATGAGGTCTCGGAGCCAACGATCGACAACCACATCGTCAAGCTGAAGTCGACCGGCGCCGACGTCTTCATCAACATCACCACGCCGAAATTCGCCGCCCAGGCGATCAAGAAGCTGGCCGAAGTCGGCTGGAAGCCGACCCACTTCCTCAACAACGTCTCGGCCTCGGTCGGCAGCGTGATCAAGCCGGCCGGCTATGAGAACGCCCAGGGCGTGATCTCTGCGGCCTATCTGAAGGACGTCTCTGACGACCAGTGGAAGGACGACGCCGGCATGAAGCAGTTCCTCGCCTTCATGGACAAGGAGTTCCCGGAAGGCAACAAGCTCGACGGCGGCACCATCGTCGGCTACGGCGTGGCGCAGACGCTGGTCGAAGTGCTGAAGGCCTGCGGCGACAACCTGACCCGCGAGAACGTCATGAAGCAGGCCGCCAGCCTGAAGGACTATCGCACCGAAGTGCTGCTGCCGGGCATCAAGATCAACACCTCGGCCACCGACTTCGCCCCGGTCAGCCAGCTGCAGCTGATGCGGTTCAAGGGCGAGAAGTGGGAGCTGTTTGGCGACGTCATCAGCGCCGACGTCGGCGGCTGATCGGCACGACCCGAACCACAGCACTCAACAACAAGCAGAAGCCCCGGGCGTCACGCCCGGGGCTTCGTCGTTTCGATCCGCCGATATTTTTGAAGTCTGCTCGTTTCTGAAGTCAGCCCGGCGATCAGGCCGCGGCTGCAACGTTGATCGAGCTCTCGGCGAGCTTGGTCAGGGTCTGATCGGTGGTCTTTTCCTGCTGCAGCGTCTGGTCGATCAGCTTGGCAGCGTCCTTCATGCCGAGCTGGGTCGCCCACTGCTTCAGGGTGCCGTAGCGAGAGATCTCGTAGTGTTCGACCGCCTGGGCCGCGGCGAGCAGGCCGGCATCGAGCGCCTCGGTGCCCTTGTACTCGTCCATGATCTCCTTGCCCTCGTCGATGATGCCGAGGATGGCGTCGCAGGTCTTGCCGCGGGCCGGCTTCTCGAGCAGTTCGAACACCTGCTCCAGCCTCTCGATCTGGCCTTCGGTTTCGTCACGATGCTTCTCGAACGCGGCGCGCAGTTTGTCGGAGGTTGCGGCCTTCGCCATCTTCGGCAACGCCTTCAGGATCTGCTTCTCGGCGAAATAGATGTCCTTCAAGGTGTCGAGGAACAGGTCGTTGAGGTCCTTGTCTTTGGTGGCAACCATGCTGTGATCTCCGGAGGTGAATGGTGTGGCGCTGACAGTGCAACCGCCCAACGCGACCTTCCGACGAATGTTCCTGACAATCGCTCGCGTAGCACTGTCATCCCACCGTCAAATCATCGAGGCAAAATCGTCATTCGTTCGTAGAGGGTGACGAGAATGATCGGCGACATCAGCCCCACCTCCACCGTCGCCGCGGCTCCGGTCCGCTGCAGGGCCATGCTGCGTCTGGTGTGATCGGGCCGTGATGCCGACCGTATTGCCACTCGCGGGTGATGTCCGCTTCAGCGTTCCCGAGGAGGAAGCCGCCGCCGGCGCGTCCGCGCAGCCGACGGTGCCTGGCCTGATCTGGTCATTCAGAATCGGCCCCGACGGCGCGGCGCAAAGCGGACCGGACGGCGGCTTTCCGCTCGAACCGCATGACGGCTGGACCTGGCTGCACCTCGATCTCACCGACACCCGCGCGCTGCAGTGGATCGGCGGCACCGCGTTGCCGCCGCCTGCCAAGACGCTGCTGCAGGCCGCCGACGTCTATCAGCAGATCCACAGCCTGGATGGCTGCGTATACGGCGCGATCGCCGACCTCGGCCGCGACATCGACGAAATCACCGAGGATATCGGGTTGCTGCGGTTCGTGATGACCGAGCATCTGGTGATCACTGGCCGCCACCAGCCGCTCGGCGCGGTCGACGCCGCCCGGCGGGCGCTGGAAAACGGCCAACGGGTCGAGAGCTGTGCCGGCCTGTTCGACCTGATCGTCCACAACGTTGCCGAGGCGATCGAAGCGATCGCCGACGACATGGTGCAGGCGCTCGACCGGCTCGAGGAAAAGCTGCTCACCGACGATACGGACGAACTGCGCCAGGGCCTCGGCCGACTACGCCGGAGTTGCGTGCGGCTGCACCGGCATCTGTCGGGACTGCGGGTGCTGCTGCACCGGTTTAACCGCGACGGCACCGAGCTGGCGCCGTCGCTGCGTCCCTGTGCCGGCAAGCTGGCGCAGCGGCTCGACGGGCTCGACCATTCGGTGGTGGAGATGCGCGAGCGCAGCCGGCTACTGCAGGAAGAGCTGCACCTGCAGATCGAGGAACAGGGCAACAATAGCCTGCGGGTGCTGTCGGTGCTGACCGCGTTGCTGCTGCCGCCGACCCTGGTCACCGGCATGTTCGGCATGAACCTGCACGGCCTGCCGTTCTCCGAGGATGGCGGCGGCTTCGGCTGGGCGCTGGTGATCATGCTGCTGTCGTCGATCGTCGCCTATGTGGTGATGAAGCGTTTCGGCCTCATCAGGTAGCCCAATCCCGTGTGCCCGCCGTTCCGACCCCAGCCGCCCGTCGCGGCACCCCACCGGCCTGCCGCGGTGCCCGTTGTGGCCCGGCGGCTACGCCATTGTGAAATCTGTGGGCGTGGCCGATCGGTGGCCGCGCCCCGCCGATCGCTGTGATACGGGACGCAGCATCGAATACCAGGACGATCCAGCGCGTGCGAAACACTCTCCTTTTTCCGATCCTCGCTGCCGCCACGATCTGCGCCGCGCCCGCCGGTGCGGCCGATCTCGCGCGCAAGGCGCCGGAGGCGCCGCGCGCGGTGTTCGACTGGAGCGGGTTCTATATCGGCGCGCATTTCAGCGCGGTCGCAGGTCACTCGAACTGGAGCTCCACCCCGGCCGGCGGCAGCGGCTCGATCGATCTGTTCGATGCGTTTCAGCTATTCAAAGGCACTGGCAGCTACGTGATCGGCTTGCAGGCCGGCTACAACTGGATGCTGCCGTCGCGCTGGCTGATCGGCATCGAGGCCGACCTCAATTCACCGAACACCCTCGGCGGTAACACCGGCAACACGCTGCCGTCCGGCACGGTCGGCGGCCATGATCATCAGGCGCTGCTCGGCGGCACCGTGCGCGGCCGGGTCGGCTACGCGTTCGACGGCTGGCTACCCTACGTCACCGCCGGCTTCGCCTGGAGCTACGACCGGCTGCGCTGGCCGCCGGATCCCTCGCTCGCGCAGCAGGAGACCGCACTGTTGTGGCGGCTCGGCTGGGCCGCCGGCGCTGGCGTGGACGTGCCGCTATCGCCGGCCTGGAGCGCGCGCGCCGAATATCTGGCGACCGGGTTCGGTTCCGGCACTGTCAGCTTTCCGATCGCCGGCCAGAGCGTGTCGTCCGACGTGCTGACACACGCGGTCCGGCTCGGCCTGAACTATCGGCTCGGCGACGACCTGACCAAGTCCGACGTGTTCACCAAAGGCATCGACGCACTGGAGCTGGAGCGCTTCGCGGTGCACGGCCAGAGCACCTTCACCTGGCAATACGCGCCCGGATTCCGCTCGCCGTATAGCGGCGCCAACAGCCTCGCCCCGAACCAGGCGCGCGAGACCTTCGACGCCACGCTCTACATCGGCGCCAAACTGTGGGACGGCGCCGAGTTCTGGGTCAATCCGGAAATCAATCAGGGCTTCGGCCTCAGCGGCACCTTCGGCATCGCGTCGTTCCCGAGCGCGGAGTCCTACAAGGTCGGCGCCAACTATCCGTATGCGCGGGTGCCGCGCTATTTCGTCCGCCAGACGCTCGATCTCGGCGGTGCGGTCGAAACCGTGCAGGGCGGGCCCAACCAGTTCGCCGGCAAGCAATCCGCCGAGCGCATCGTCATCACCGCCGGCAAGTTCTCGGTCGGCGACATCTTCGACGTCAACAAATACGCCCACGACCCGCGCGTCGACTTCCTCAACTGGGGCCTCGCCGACGCGCTGACCTTCGACTACGCGGCCGACGCCTGGGCGTTCACCTACGGCACCGCGGTCGAGTGGTACACCGGCGCCTGGACGGTGCGCGGCGGCGTGTTCGACCTGCCGCAGACGCCGAACAGCACCGATCTCGATTCCAGCTTCGGACAGTTCCAGCTGGTCGGCGAACTCGAACACCGCCACGAACTGTGGGGCCTGGCCGGCAAGGTACTGGTCACCGGCTTCCTGAACCGCGCCCGGCTCGGCAACTTCACCGATGCGGTCCGCGCCGCGCAGGCGACCGGCGCGACGCCGAACATCGCCGACGTGCGGCGCTACACCTCCAAGACCGGCCTATCCGCCAGCCTGGAGCAGCAGCTCACCGCCGACATCGGCATGTTCGCGCGCGCCGGCTTCAGCAGCCCGAACCTCGAGACCAACGCCTTCACCGATTCCGACCGCACGGTGTCGGCGGGCCTGTCGCTGTCGGGGCGGATGTGGGGCCGTGCCGACGACACCGTCGGCATCGGCGGCCTGCTCAACCACATCTCGGCGTCGCGGATCGCCTATCTCGACGCCGGCGGCCTGACGGCGATCATCGGCGATGGCCGCCTGCCCAACCCCGGCGACGAGAAGGTGTTCGAAGCCTATTACAGCCTGCCGGTGTATTCGTGGCGGCTGACCGCGGACTACCAGTTCGTCGCCAACCCGGCCTTCAACCGCGACCGCGGCCCGGTCCACCTGATCGCCACGCGACTGCGCACGCAGTTTTAGCTGCAGTGATGAGATGCCGTCATGGCCGGGCTCGTCCCGGCCATCCACGTCTTTCGTTACGGTTATGTCCGCAAAGACCTGGATGCTGGCACAGGGTCGAGCATGACGAAGTTCGAGGCGACGCTTAGCGTCACGCCGCCAGCTGGGTCTCCACCAGCCGCACCCAGTACGAGGTACCGTACACGATCGCCTCGTCGTTGAAGTCGTAGGCCGGGTGATGCAGCCCGGCGCTGTCGCCGTTGCCGATGAACACGAACGCGCCCGGCCGCTTCTCCAGCATGTAGGCAAAATCCTCGGCGCCCATCAGCGGCGGCAGCGGCACCACATTGGCCTCGCCGGCGACGTCGCGCGCGACCTGGATCGCCACGTCGGTCTCCGCCATGTGGTTGACCAGCACCGGATAGCCGCGCTCGTAGGTGAGCTCGATCCTTGTGCCGGTCAGCTGCGCGACGCCGGCGACGACATCCCGCACCCGCTGCTCGACCATGTCGCGTACCTCGGCGGTCATGGTCCGCACCGTGCCCTTCAGCTCGGCGTATTGCGGAATCACGTTGCGGGCGTTGCCGGCGTGGAATTCGCACATCGACACCACCGCGGCTTCGAACGGATCGACGTTGCGCGACACGATGCCCTGCAGCGCGGTGATCAGTTGCGCGCCCGCCAGCACCGGATCGACGCACAGATGCGGCCGCGCGGCGTGGCCGCCATGGCCTTCGATGCGGATATCGATCGCATCGGTCGCCGCCATCACCGGTCCCGGGCTGATCGCGAACGCGCCGACCGGAATGCCGGGACCGTTGTGCATGCCGTACACCTGCTCGATGCCGAACCGCTCCATCAGGCCGTCGTCGATCATCGCCGCGGCGCCGGCACCGCCCTCCTCGGCCGGCTGAAAGATCATCACCGCATCGCCGACGAAGTTGCGCGTCTCGGCGAGATAGCGCGCGGCTCCGAGCAGCATCGCAGTGTGGCCGTCGTGGCCGCAGGCGTGCATCTTGCCGGGCACCTTGGAGGCATAAGGCAATCCGGTTGCCTCGACGATCGGCAGCGCGTCCATGTCGGCGCGCAGCCCGATCGCCTTGAGATCGCCGGTGCCGGCCGGCCGAGCGCCACGGATCACCCCGACCACGCCGGTGCGGCCGAGCCCGGTGACGACCTCGTCGCAGCCGAATTCGCGCAACCGTTCGGCGACGAACGCCGCGGTGCCTTCGACGTCGTACATCAGCTCCGGCTGCTGATGCAGCGTGCGGCGCCAGGCCGCGATGTCGGGCTGCAGATCGGCGACGCGGTTGATCACGGGCATGAGGCGATGCGGCTCCAGTTCTCGAAGCCAGCAGGCTAACCGCCCCGTCCCGCTCCGGCAACTGTACAGCGCCGGCCCGCGGCGCTAAGCCTCTGCGCAACGACAAAATATACGGGCGGACTCGATGACGGCACGAATCGAAGGCGAATTCGACACCATCGTGGTGGGCGCGGGCACCGCAGGTTGTATCGTTGCCAACCGCCTATCCGCCGATCCGAGCCGGAAGGTGCTGCTGCTCGAAGCCGGCGGCCGCGACAACTGGATCTGGTTTCACATTCCGGTCGGCTATCTGTTCGCTATCGGCAATCCGCGCTCCGACTGGATGTTCAAGACCGAGCCCGAGCCCGGACTGAATGGTCGGTCATTGGCCTATCCGCGCGGCAAGGTGATCGGCGGCTCCTCGGCGATCAACGCGATGATCTCGATGCGCGGCCAGGCCGCCGATTACGACCATTGGCGGCAGCTCGGCCTCGCCGGCTGGGGCTGGGACGATGTCCGCAAGGTGTTCCGCCGGCTCGAAGACCACTTCCTCGGCGACAGCGAGCATCACGGCGCCGGCGGCGGCTGGCGGATCGAGGCGGCGCGGCTGTCGTGGCCGATCCTCGATGCGGTGGCGAACGCCGCCTGCGAGATGGGAATCCCGCGCAGCGCCGACTTCAACACCGGCGACAACGAGGGCGTCGGCTATTTCCACGTCAACCAGAAGCGCGGCCGGCGCTGGTCGTCGGCGCGCGGCTTTCTCAAGCCTGCGCTGCATCGCTCCAACCTGCGGCTCGAAACCAATGTCGTGGTCGACCGCGTGCTGGTCGAGAACGGCCGCGCGGTCGGCGTCCGCTTCCTGCAGAATGGCGTGCCGATCGAAGCCCGCGCCCGCCGCGAGGTGGTGCTGTGCGCCGGCGCGATCGGCTCGATCCAGGTGCTGCATCGCTCCGGCATCGGCCCGGCCGAATGGCTGAAGCCGCTCGGCATCGAGCCGGTGCTCGATCGCCCGGGCGTCGGCCGCAACCTGCAGGACCATCTGCAGCAACGCGCGATCTACAAGGTCAGCGGCGGCCGCACGTTGAACGAGATCTATCACTCGCTGCCGCGCCGCGCCTGGATGGGGCTGGACTACGCGCTGCGCCGGCGCGGGCCGCTCACCATGGCGCCGTCGCAGCTCGGCATCTTCACCCGCTCCGATCCGCATCAGGAGCGCGCCAACATCCAGTTCCACGTGCAGCCGCTGTCGCTCGACAAGTTCGGCGATCCGCTGCATCGCTTCCCGGCGATCACCGTCAGCGCCTGCAACCTGCGGCCGACCTCACGCGGCGAAATCAAGCTGAAATCCACCGCACTCGACGCCGCGCCGTCGATCGCGCCGCACTATCTGTCGACCGCCGAAGACTGCCGCGTCGCGGCCGATGCGATCCGCGTGACGCGGCGGTTGATGAAGCAGCAGGCGCTGGCGACGTATCACCCGGAGGAGTATCTGCCCGGCCCGTCGGTCGGCGACGACGACGCCTCGCTCGCCAAAGCTGCCGGCGATATCGGCACCACGATCTTCCATCCCGTCGGCACCGCCAAGATGGGCCGCGCCGACGATCCGCTCGCGGTGGTCGACGAACGCCTGCGCTTCCACGGCCTCGATGGCCTGCGCATCGTCGACGCCTCGATCATGCCGACGATCACCTCCGGCAACACCAACACCCCCACCGCGATGATCGCCGAGAAGGGCGCGACGATGATTTTGGAGGATGGGAAGCAGTTGTAAGCGCAAAAAATACGTCATCCGCAGTCGCCGCCTGGAAACGGCACATTGAGGGATAACACCAATTGCAAGCGATTGCCCCGTAATAGAGCGGCACATTGACCTCAATGGATGAGTGCGCGATGCTTGAGAAGGTCTACAGTGCCCGCGTCGTTGATTCGTTTTCCAGACTAGAAATGGATTTTGCTCCCGAATTTGGCAACGCAACGCCGGGGATCGAGGGGGCGCCCCATGACCACAATTGAACGTTGGACCAGAGACTTGGGATATGGCGACGTGCCAGGTGCACTGTTAGCCGACGCCGACCAAGTTCCTGCGGATCATCCTTTTGCTACCGAGGTGGTGGGGATGTTCGACCCCGGTAGCGATGTTGGCGCTTCGGCCGTCCTTTGCATTGATCGAGTGCCTACCGTTTGTTTGGTTGATGCCGAACAACTTAAAGGCGACGAGAGAGCGAAAGCGGACCAGATTCGTCGATTTTGCGAGCGGCTCTGGAATCAAAATCTGGCTCGCATCGTTCTGGTGGTAGCAGACGACTATGTCGATGCGTGGTCCGTCGACGATCCACAGGCCCCGTGCGAGCGACTTTCAGATGGGTCCGGCATAGCGCTCACTGAGTTCTCCTTCCAGGGATTGTTGAGCGGAGAAATCCTAAAGAATCGGGCCACCTGGTTTGATCCACATAAGCGGGTGGACAAAACCTTGCTCGATAATGTGCGAGTGTTGGTGGAACGGCTATCTGGCACCATCGCCGCCAATATCGCACGTGAACTAACCGCTTCCGTCATCTTCGTGGCCTACCTCGAAGATCGAGAGATCATTACGGACGCGTATCGCGCGAGCCGTAACGTATCAAGCTTGATCGAGCTTCTGGGAAACTATAACGCGATTGGCCTCGAGCGGCTTTTTGGTCAGCTTCAGAAGGACTTCAACGGAGACTTCCTTGCGACCGACGGCCGCCATGAGGCGACTTGGCGCGGCTTGCCGCCACGTGCGTTCGAGGAACTTCACCACTTCCTGCGTCGCACCGTACTACGGTCCGGTCAGACTGCCTTTTGGCGCTATAATTTCGCGCAGATTCCAATCGAATTGATTGCCGGCATCTACGAAACCTTCCTCGGACAGAAGGCAGAGACCGAGGCGGAAGCTGGCGAAAGCGTAACCGCGAAGCGGAAACAGGGAGCCTATTATACGCCACGGCTGCTGTCGGATTGGGTCGTCGAACAGGCGCTCGCCGGACTCGATCCACTGGAGCAGCGCATCTTCGATGGGGCCTGCGGTTCGGGAATGCTTCTCACTGCGGCATTTCGACGGCTGATGCGTGCGCAGCGAGCCGCCGCCCATGCAAAAAACAACAACAACCATGACTTCGCAGCGCGTTGCCGCCTTTTGCTCGGCAATATCTTCGGCAGCGATATTGATGAAGACGCACGCCGATTGACCGCTTTCAGCCTCTATTTAGCGCTGCTGTCCGACCTCGCGCCACGCGACCTTGAGCTACTACGCAAGGGTGGACACAAACTGCCATCGCTCAAGAAAAATATCCGAAGCCACGGCCAAGGTAATTTCTTCAGTCAAGATAGCGAATCGATCAACCGCGAGCAGTACACGGTGTTTCTCTCCAACCCTCCGTGGCGAGAGATGCCGCCGGGAGCCCCGGAAACCACTGTCGTTGAAGCCTGGGCCGAGCGTCAACCAAATACCGTACACTGGCCTAAGCGCCAAATCGCGGCAGCGTTCGCGCTCGCAGCGGCAGACTCATTGACTGCGCACGGCCGCGTGGCGATGATTTTGCCGATAGGTCTCTTTATTTCGGCAGAGCCGAGCACGCGGCGCTTCCGAGCAAACCTACTTTCGCGTTACAAGATCGACCGCATCACGAATTTTGCCGATATGCGGCGGCTCATTTTCGTCGATGCTGACCACCCATTTGTTGTGATGATTGCCACGCGGCGCGCCGAAGCCGTCGACGACCTATCGGCTGAGCAGTTTGAATACTGGACACCTAAAACCGACATCGCACTTGCCTTCGGCCGCCTCACGCTTCATGGCGCCGATCGAACGATCTTGCGCGCCCCGGCATTGATTGATGAGACGCCGCATCTACGCCTTCGATATTGGGGCACCCTGCAGGACCTGGCATTGCTCGAACGTCTCTGGCAACACGGCTCGGTCAACGATCTGCGCTCGCGTTTTGGCTGGGAGAAAGGTAAGGGCTTCCACCGGGTCGACAATGATCGGCGTATCCCACGGCATCTGCGATCTGTGATTCCGTCACGATGGCTGCTGACTCACAAATTTCTCAAGGCAGAGCGAATCCCCGGTGATCTGCCCATCGTCGATAAACTCTGTTTGGAACGATTTCCCTACGAGCGTATCGCGCGAGAACCGGATGAGCTGCGACGCAATTTCAAAGGCGCCCGTGTTATCTGGCCAGACGGGACCCATCCCGAGAATGGGGTAAAGGCAGTCTTCGCAGAAGACCCGTTCAGCTTTCAACACTCGGTCGGTGTCTTATCGGCACCTGACAACGAAAATGGTAGGCTTGAGGCTCGTTTTTTGACGGCGTATATGCGCTCGTCGATGGGAACGTGGCTCTCGCTCCTGCTAAGTCCTTCGGTTGCGGCCGAACGTCCAAAGCTGCACGTCAACGAGTTGCTGAGCTGGCCTTATTGGCCGGCGGCAGGGCATCCGCAGCCAAAAAAAGCCAAGGCCATTCTGAAGAAAGTTGATCGCCTCTTTAAAACAATCGAGAGTGCTGAGCCGCTAACTCGACCGGCGAAATACGCCGCACGCAAGGCGGAATTCGAGGAGCTTGTCTTCGACTATTTTGCACTACGACCGGAAGAGCGTGTGTTGGTTCAAGAACTGGCAACCTACGCTGGGCAATCTCTACAACCTGGCAGTCTCAGCTATGAGATGCTTGTGAAATCTATGCGGCGCCCCCCGGAGCGGGACCAGATCGAGCGTTACTGTAAGCGACTAGTGCAAGTTCTAACTGAATGGCGCAACGCAACTGGAGGGAAGGGTGAGTTGAGCGCAGTTGCATGGACAGCGCGCAGCATTCCTCTCGGGGGCGTCATTGTCACGATCTCGGAATCCAAGCCGCGTAAAGCCATAGCCAACCGCTTGGAGGACGATCGCGTGGTTGCCGAACTTCTCAACATAGTCGCAACCGCTATGGACGGCAGTTCCGAGCAAATGCTGACTGTGCCGGACGTCATCGTGGTCAAGGGTGATCGCATTACGGTCGTTAAACCACTCGTTACTCGGTTCTGGCTTGAACGCGCCGCAATCGAAGACGCCAGCAAATTGGCAGGGGAAATAAATGCCATTCGACGGACGAAGAGTTCAGTATGAGCGACGTCAAGGGCCTGACCGCCGATAGTCCCTTCGTCGACCTGTTCGGCGATCCTCCGGTTTCGGCCTTGCTCGCTTACGTACACGAGACTTGGCTCGCCTATGCCGAGCTTTACAAAAACTCGGAGCTGCCGCTGCGAAAACGTACCGAACCGCAATTGACACAAGCCCTGGCAGCAAGTTTACGCGAACGACAGGATGCGGGTGAACAACCCTTTGCAGGCGATTTCTATGGCGAGTTGTCGGAGTACGTTCTCGACAAGGCGACTGGGTTGCCCAAGTGCATTGCACGCACTGATATCGAATGGCGCCTCTACGGTGTCTCGGGATTTATCATCGAGTTCAAGATACTGGACGGGAAATCGCAACGCCGTGAGAAATATTTGCTGGACGGCGTGATGCGCTTCGTTATCGGTCGTTACAGCGGTTCGGCAACTGCGGGTGCGATGTTTGCATTGCTTCGCAAATCTGCAGCCAAAGATCCCACCCTGCTATTGGTTGAATTAGAGAAAGACTGCACTGACCTTCGATGCACGGGCGTCAAAAAAGATTCAGAACTTCTGCCGAAAATCGCAGCGTTCGATTCAGCCCACCAAAGGAGCGCGCCGCACGTCACCCCATTTAAACTGGCACACCTTTTCGTTAAACTACCGGAGTAAAAGGAGCCATTGGAGCAGAAGTCGACCCTGAGCACAACTTGGCGGCTACTATCTAACTTGACGTTTCCGGTTACGAAATTGGCAAGCTGATGCCCGCCAATTGCTGGAAAGAGAATCTTCGAGGTCAATTCAAGCCGACTTGCGCACCGCGTTGTCGACCAGGGTCTTGCCGAGCGACCAGATCGCGCCCGGCACCTTGTGGCTGGCAGCGATGGTGTCGTCGAAGGCGCGTTCGATCCAGGCGCAATCGTCTTCGGTGATGGTCAGCGGCGGCAGCAGCTTGATGGTGTGCAGGCCGTGGCCCGCGACCTGAGTGAGGATCTTGTGATCCTTGAACAACGGCACGGTGATCAGCTGAACGAACAGGCCCTTGTTGGCGGTCTCGAGCATCGTCCACGACGCCTTCAGGCGGAGCGATTGCGGCGGGCCGAATTCGACGCCGATCATCAGGCCCTTGCCGCGCACTTCCTTGAGCAGCTCGTAGCCGGGGACCATGCGCGTGAGCGCCAACCGCAGCTCGGCGCCGCGCTTGGCGGCGGCCTCGACCAGCTTCTCGGCTTTGAGGACTTCCAGCGTCGCAATACCGGCAGCCATCGCCAGATCGTTCTTGGCGAAGGTCGAGCCGTGCACCACGGCGCGATCCATGCGGTTGAAGATCTTGTCGAAGATCGACTTGCGGGTCAGCACCGCGCCGACCGGGACGTGGCCGCCCGACAGCGCCTTGGAGAGCAGCACCATGTCGGGTTCGACGTTCCAGTGCTCGACCGCAAGGAAGCGGCCGGTGCGGCCCATGCCGGTCTGGATCTCGTCGGCGACGAACAGCGTGCCATAGCGTTTGCACAGCGCGGCGGCACCCGGCAGGAACTCGTCGGTGGGCATGTTGACGCCCTTGCCCTGGATCGGCTCGACGATGAAGGCGGCGACCTCACGGGTCGACAGCACCTTCTCCAGCGCTTCGAGATCGTTGAACGGGATGGTGGTGACGCCCGGCAGCAGCGGCCCAAAGCCACCCTGGAAATTCTGGTCGTCGGTCAGCGACAGCGCGCCGTAGGTCAGGCCGTGGTAGCTGTGGTCGCAATTGACGATGCCGTTGCGACCGGTTGCGCCGCGCGCGAACTTGATCGCCGCCTCGACGCTCTCGGCGCCGGAATTGGCGAAGAACACCTTGTCGAGATACGGCACCTGCTCGAGCAGCCGCTCAGCCAGGATACCGGCGAGGGTCGAGACGTCGAGCTGCACCAGATTGGGCAGGTCGGCATCGAGCACGCTCTGCAACGCCTTGCGCACCACCGGATGGTTGCGGCCGAGCGCGAAGACGCCAAAGCCGCTGAGCAGGTCGAGATAGCGGGCGCCGTCGCGGTCGTAGAGGTACTGACCGGTGCCCTTCTGGAAGCCGACGTCGTAGCCGATGGTTTTGAGGACGCGGACGAGCTGCTCGTTGAGATGCCGGGCGTGCATCGAACTGCGGTTCGCTTCGCGCGCCGCAAACATCTCGGCAAGGTCTAAATTCGGCTGATACATGGGCTACTTACGTCGCTTGTTGGACCCGCCGTCAACACAAAAGGCTGGCGGTGCGTCGCACTCGAGCTTTCTTTTCAGAGTTGTGATGCGCGGGTGACATGCCGATTTCACGGCGACTCCCGCATGGCGCACGACCCCTACCCCAGGTGTGGGTATAGTCCGATCGGCGGGGGGGACGCCAGCCCTGTGACGCAACCTGCGGCAATCGCGCCTTGCTTGCCGGTCTCAACGCGATTTCATGCTCCGGAACACCCCGGTGCAGGAAAAACGCCTCCCCGGCGAAGTCCCGGTCCGGGGCATCGGCGCGCGCCGACGCCCCGGACGGCGCGACTCACAGATCGGTGTCGCCGGACTCGTCGATGTGGCGCGGCTTGCCCATCAGGGCCGGCTGGAACAGCAGCACGGCGCCGAGCGTGGTCAGCAACGACAGCGCCAGCAGCTTGCCCATGCTGGCCGTTCCCGGATGGCTCGACAGCCACAGGCTGCCGAACGCGGTGGCAGTGGTGAGGGCGCTGAAGAAGATCGCCCGGGTCAGCGCCGACTGCAGCAGGTTGGTGCGGCCGGAGCGCCAGGCGGTCACGTAATAGATCTTGAACGCGACGCCGACGCCGAGCAGCAGCGGCAAGGCGACGATGTTGGCGAAGTTCAGCGGCAGATCGATCAGCACGCAGATCTCCAGCGTCACCGCGCCGGCCACCAGCAGCGGCACCAGGGTCAGCGCCACGTCGGAAATCCGGCGCAGCGTGATCCACAGCAGGATCGAGATCGACAATAGCGCCCACAGCCCGGCCTGGATGAACGAGGCCACGATGGTATCGCCCGACTTCAGGATCGACACCGGACCACCGGTCGCCAACGGCTCGGCCTGCAGCACGGCGGCGGCGAACTTGCGCAGCGTATCGTTGTCGTTGGGGTCGCCGCTCGGCAGCACCTCGACGCGGATCTGACCGTCCTTGGTCTTCCACGACGACACGATGTCGGCCGGCAGGTTGTCGAGCGTCACCGGCTGCGCTTTCAGCATGTTGCGCAGCAGTTCGAAGTCGAGCAGCAGCGGCCGCACGAACACGTCCTGGGCCTTCTCGCGCATCGCCTGATCGGCGCCCGCAAGCTTGGTCAGCGCGGTGGCGAGCCGGCGCGAGGCGTCGGCGCCGGGTCCAGTGGCCTCGCCGGCGGCGCGGCGCAGCGCTTCGGCCGAGCTCTTCAGCGACGCGATATTGTCCTGATCGGACGGCGGCGGATCGACCTGCTCGGGGTTAAGCGCGGGCTCCAGTACCTTGGCGCCGGCCTGGATCAGCTTCAGCTTCTCCGGCTGGTCCGGCGGCACGAAAGTGTCGAGCGAGATGGTGCGCGACACTTGCGGCAGCTTGGCGAGCTTGGCTTCGATCGCGCGGGCCGTCTGCTCGTTCGGCGCCATCACGTTGACGGCGTTGGCGCCGGTATTCGGATCCTTGCGCAGGTCAAGGAACGTCGCGATCGACTCGACCTTGGGGCTGCGCAGATTGATCGGGTTGAAGTCGAAATGCATGAAGTAGAGCAGCGGCAGGCCGGCCAGCGCGACACCGATCGTGCCGACGATGATGGCAATGCGGTGCTTCTCCAGGAAGTGATCGACCGGCGCCAGGAAGGCGTAGCCGAGCGGTTCCTTCTCACCGGCCGGGTTCAGCAACTTCAGCAGCGCCGGCAGCACGGTGATGCTGGTGAAGAACGCGATCGCCATGCCGGCACCGGCGATCTCGCCAAGTTCGGAAATGCCTTTGTAGGACGTCGGCAGGAACGACAGGAAGCCCGCCGTGGTCGACATCGCCGCCAGTGACAGCGGCACTGCGGAGTATTCGGCGGCCTGGACCAGGGCCTTCTCGAGGTCCCCGGTCTTGTGCCGTTCCGATCGATAGCGGACGCTGAATTGGATGCCGAAATCGACGCCGAGGCCGACAAACAGCACCGCGAACGCGATCGACAGCAGGTTGAGCGAATCCACCAGCATCAGGCCGACCGCAGTGGTGATCGACAGGCCGATCACCAGATTGGCCGCCACCGCGAAGATGATCTTGGAGGAATGCAGCGCCATCCAGAGGATCAGCAGCACCACCACGACGGTCCCGATGCCGTTGACCACGGCGCCGTCCTTGACGGTGGCAAATTCCTCGTTGGCGATCGGCACCGGGCCGGTCAGCCGCACCCGGGCGCCGAAATCCTGCTCGATCTTGAGATCGACCGCCGCCTGACGGATCGCGTCGGTCGCCGCCTTGCCGGGTTCGAGCGCCTTGAAGTCGAGGATCGGCTTGACCTCGATGAAGGCACGCTTGTCGCCATCGGTCAGCGGTTCCGGATTGACCAGGCCGCGCCAGGAGAAGAATGCCTGCTGCTTGCCGAGCACGTCCTCGATGGTCGCGGCGACTGTATTGAAAGGTTTCGCGGTGGCGTCGAGGGTCAGTTCCCCGCGCTTCAACCCGACCAGACCGGTTTCCAGCGCCGCCGTCAGGCCGCGGATCGACGGATCGCCGGCCATGATCTCGATCAGGGGAACCGCCTGCTGGAACTGGCCGGTGGCCTTGGCGACCTCGTCCTTGGGCAGGAACAGCAGCCCGCTGCGGTCGAAAAACGGCCCGCCGCCGAGCCGCTTCACCGAGTCGAAGTTGATGTTATTCTTGGATAATTCGGCCGTGAGCTTGGCCGCCGCGGCATTCGCGAATTCCGGCGTCGGGGCCTCGACCACGGCCAGGATCAGCCGTTCCTGGTCGAATGCCTTCTCGAACACGATATCACGTTTGCGCCAGTCGAGATCAGACGAGATCAAATGATTGATGTCTGTGTTGATCCCGAAATGTTGGTAAGTATAGAAACCTGCTGCAACTGCGAGAAATACGCCGATCAGCACAGTAAAAGCCGCAAAACGGGTGCTGGCTCTGACAATGGAGACGATGGCACTTTTCAGCACATTCACTCTTTCTATTGCTACCGGCTGGCCTAAAATGCGGCCGCCCCGCCGGGATCCGAGTCGATCGAACTGGTTCTTATGGTTCTGCGACCAAGGACTGGACAAAATGGCCGAAAACAAGCCGGCGTAGGTGTGTGCGCGGAAGTAATCTCACCAGGCCAGATTGCCAAGGGCGTTTTGCATTGCGTGCTGCACTGCGCCAATAAGTCCCCTGCGTCCCTTGCGGTTGCGGGTGTCCCCATACCAGCTAGATCATGCTACGGGAATGCGACGTGCTGCCAGGAGACCGAACAATCATGAGCGTGGTGCCCCTTGTCTGAAGTCCGCCCCCTCGAAGTGTTCCTTGCCCAACCCCGTGGTTTCTGCGCTGGCGTGGTGCGTGCGATCGAGATCGTCGAGCGCGCGCTGGAGAAGTACGGTCCGCCGGTCTATGTGCGGCATGAGATCGTGCATAACAAATACGTGGTCGAGAGCCTGAAGGCCAAAGGTGCGATCTTCGTCGAGGAGCTGTCGGAAGTTCCGCCGAAGGCCGTGACCGTGTTCAGCGCCCACGGCGTCGCCCGCAGCATCGAGGAAGAGGCCGCGGCGCGTGACCTGCCGGTGCTCAACGCCACCTGCCCGCTGGTCACCAAAGTGCATAACCAGGGCAAGCGCTATACGTCGAAGGGCCGCACCCTGATCCTGATCGGCCACGCCGGCCATCCGGAAGTCGAAGGCACGATGGGCCAGGTTCCCGGTCCTGTGCTGCTGGTGCAGAACCTCGACGACGTCGCGGCGCTGACGCTGCCGCCGGAAACCCCGGTGGCGTACATCACCCAGACCACGCTGAGCGTCGACGACACCAAGGACATCATCGTGGCGCTTTCAAAGAAATTCCACGATATCGAAGGCCCGGACACCCGCGACATCTGCTATGCCACGCAAAACCGGCAATCGGCGGTGCGGCAGATGAGCAAGCTGGTCGACCTGATCCTGGTGGTCGGAGCCAACAACAGTTCGAACTCCAACCGACTGCGGGAAATCGGCACCGAAGCCGGCATCCCGAGCTACCTGATCGCCGATGGCAGCGAGCTCGACCCGGCCTGGCTCGACGGCAAGAAGGCGGTCGGCATCACGGCCGGCGCCTCGGCCCCGGAAGTGCTGGTCGACGACGTGATCGAAGCGCTGCGCCGGATCGTCCCGGTCACCGTTTCGGTGCTGCCGGGCCGCGAAGAAAACATTGAATTCGTTCTGCCCGCGGAACTGGCCACCGCCTGATCCGCCCAACCGACATGCCGTGAAAGAGAAGATTTCGTAATGGCTATTCCGTTTCACAAGGAACTGGTGATCGGCGGTTATCTGCTGAAGCAGAAGCTGCTCGGGCGGAAGCGTTATCCGCTGGTACTGATGCTGGAGCCGCTGTTCCGCTGTAACCTCGCCTGCGCAGGCTGCGGCAAGATCGACTATCCCGACGCGATCCTGAACCGACGGATGACCGCGCAGGAGTGCTGGGACGCCGCCGAAGAATGCGGCGCGCCGATGGTTGCGATCCCGGGCGGCGAACCGCTGATCCACAAGGAGATCGGCGAGATCGTGCGCGGCCTGGTGGCGCGCAAGAAGTTCGTGTCGCTGTGCACCAACGCGCTGCTGCTCGAGAAGAAGCTCCATCTGTTCGAGCCGTCGCCCTACCTGTTCTTCTCGGTTCATCTCGACGGCCTGAAGGAGCACCACGACAAGGCGGTGTCGCAGCAGGGCGTGTTCGACCGCGCAGTCGCGGCGATCAAGGCCGCCAAGGCCAAGGGCTTCACCGTCAACGTCAACTGCACGGTGTTCGACGGCTACGCCGCCGAAGACATCGCCAAGTTCATGGACTTCACCGAGGAACTCGGCGTCGGCGTCTCGATCTCGCCGGGCTACGCCTATGAGCGCGCCCCGGACCAGGAGCACTTCCTCAACCGCACCAAGACCAAGAACCTGTTCCGCGAGGTGTTCGCGCGCGGCAAGGGCAAGAAGTGGAGCTTCATGCACTCCAGCATGTTCCTCGACTTCCTGGCCGGCAACCAGGAGTTCGAGTGCACGCCGTGGGGTATGCCGGCGCGCAACATCTTCGGCTGGCAGAAGCCCTGCTACCTGCTCGGCGAAGGCTACGCCAAGACTTTCCAGGAGCTGATGGAAACCACCGATTGGGATTCCTACGGCACCGGCAAGTACGAGAAGTGCGCCGACTGCATGGCGCATTGCGGCTACGAGCCGACCGCGGCGATGGCCTCGCTCAATAACCCGCTGAAGGCCGCCTGGGTGGCGCTCCGCGGCATCAAGACCTCGGGCCCGATGGCGCCGGAGATCGACATGTCGAAGCAGCGCCCGGCGCAGTACGTGTTCTCCGAGCAGGTCCAGAAGACGCTGACGCAGATCCGCCAGGACGAGGCCGCCGAGGCCAAGGACAAGCGGCACCCGGAAAGGTCGACGGCGGCCTGATCGCCGGCCAACGGCTTCCACATTTCAAAAGCGCGGCCCGCGGGCCGCGCTTTTTTGTTGAGTACGTCTGACCGTTCAGTTCATCAGATGCTTGACGATGTCGGCTTTGACCTTGCCCGGCAGAGGAACGAACTGCAGCGACCGCGCGATGCCGTCGCCATGCGCGAAGGCCCATCGGAAGAAGTCCAGAACGGCGGCCGACGTGGCGCGTTTCGCAGGACTTCGTGGCACCAGCGCAAAGGTCGCCGTGACGATCGGCCAGGCGTGCTCACCCGGCATGTCGGTGAGATCGACCGCATAGTTCGGCACCGACCAATCGCCATTCTCGGCGGCGGCCGCGAAACTGCTTCCGTTCGGCAGCACGAACCGGCTCGACTTGTTCTGCAGTTGCACGGTCGCAAGATTGTTGGCGGTGACGTAGGACAGCTCGGCATAGCCGATCCCGCCGGGCGTCATCGGCACCGTCGAGGCCGCGCCATAGCTGCCCTTGACGCCGGCGCCGACCGGCCAACTCAGCGTCATGCCGATCCCCATCTTGTCGCGCCACGCCGCGCTGTTCTTCGACAGATAGCGGGAGATCGCGTAGGTGCCGCCCGAGCCGCCCGCATGATACAGCAGAGAAATCGGAAGGTTGGGCAGCGTTAGATCGGGGTTGAGCTGCACGATCTGCTGGTCATCCCATGACCTGATGCCGCCCATGAAGATGTCGGCCAGCACCGGCGCGGTGAGCCGCAGCTTGCCGGGCAGGACACCGGGAATGTTGACCACGACGGCGTAGCCACCCACGACGGTGGGGAACTGCATGATGTCCCCTTCCTTGAGCTTGCTGTCCTCCATCGGCACATCCGACGCACCGAAATCCGTCAGGCCCTTCAGCACCTGGAGTTGCCCGACCGAAGACCCCGAAGGTTGATAGTTGATCGCGACACCCTTGGTCGCTTTCAGTTGTTCGGCCCATTTGATGTAGATCGGCGCGGCGAACGCCGAACCGGTCCCCATCACCGGCGTCTCGGCATGACCGGCCGTCCCGCCGGCGGAGCCGATGGCGAGCGCCATCAAAGCGGTGCGAAGTGCACGCATCTCGATTTCCTCTCTGGCTGCAATCGTGCGGGATTAGTCGACGCCGTTCAGGACGAAGTCGAAGATGTCGTAGTTGCGCAACACGCCGGTTGCCGCGCGCTCGCGGTAGTCACGCTTGAGCGGGCGTGACAGCACAAACGGCACGCGCTGCTCGCCGAGGCCGCCATGCGAGCGCAAACGATGATCGCCGAGGGCTGACAGGTCGTGATCTTCACGCCGCGCACCCACCGCCGTGCCGCGATCGGTGAACACCGCAAAGTCGCCCTCGCGATCCGGCGGCAACTGGTAGCGTTCGCAGACCGTGGCGCGATCCAGCACGAGCTCGACGCCGGGCAGCGACCGCGCAAAGGTCATCATCGCCGCGATGTCGCAAGGCTTGAGCAGATGGACGCGCACGAAGCCGCCGAGCGCGCCGTGATGCCGGACGAACGGATCGGCAATCGGGCAGATCACCCGCGCAACGCCGACCCCGAACCTCTGGTTCAGCGCGTCCTCGAGATAAACGACGTTGGGCCGGCCATCCGCATCCGACTTGTCGGCCATGCCATGATCGGCAGTCAGGGCAACGGTCGCGCCGAGTTCGATCAGGCGCGCGATGCGGCGATCGACGGCTGCGTGGAAGTCGTTCGCTTCCGCCTCGCCCGGCTGGTATTTGTGCTGCACATAGTCCGAGGTCGACAGATAGATCAGCTCGGGCTTGGCCGTTTCCAGCAGCCGAACGCCGGCGTCGAGCGCGAACAGCGACAGATCCGCGGAGTATTGATCCGGCCGGCCGCGGCCAACCAACTCCTCGCCGCTCTTGAAACCGAGCGCGGTGAGATCGGCAACGTTCGGATGTTCGGACGAGAAGGCGATCCCGTCCATCTCGTAGGCAAGCACCTTCAGGAGCTTGTCCTTGGCGGTGACCACCGCGGTCCGCACACCCGCTTTGCTCATCGCGCCGAGAATGGTGCCGCAGCGCAGCCGTCGTGCATCCGTCACCATGATCTCTTCACCGGTGTCGGCATCGAGATAGTAGTTGCCGTTGATACCGTGGATCGCCGGAGGCACGCCGGTGACGATCGAGGTGTTGTTGGTGTTGGTGGTGGTCGGCACCGTCGCCAGTGCCGTGCCGACATATCCGGTCGCCCTGAGCGCCCCGATCGTCGGCAGCACGCCGTCGGCGATGCCGCGCTCCAGATATTCAGGGTCGAAACCGTCGAGGCAGATCACAACGACGGGTCGTTGCGGCACTGCATAGCTGCGGCCGTTGGCTTCGATCAAAGGCTGGGTCGTCATGGGGTCATCCGGGTGCTGAACGCCGCCCGTTGGGGCGGCCGACGTCCTGCGTGGTAGGCCGTTCACATGTGAGAATCGATCGAATAAGATCGACAAACATGTGAGAAGAAGTTGCACGTCAAATGCCACTGCGGGCCGCTGTCGTCACACGGAGGTCATGTTGAAAGAACGAGAACTGCCGCTGAGTGCCCTGCGGGCATTTGCGGTCGCTGCGCGCAGCGACAGCCTGAGTGCGGCCGCGGAGGAGCTGGGAGTCACCCACGGCGCCGTCAGCAAGCAGGTGCGGCTGCTGGAAGACTGGCTCGGACAGCAGGTCTTCACCCGCGAGGGCCGCAGCGTGGCACTGACGCCCTATGGCAGCGTGCTGGCGGAGCAGCTGAGCCAATCTTTCCGCAATATCGAAGCCGCCTGTCAGTACGTCCGGCGCCGGCGCAGCAAGGCGGTGCTGGCGGTCGAGGCGCCGTCGACATTCGCGATGTACTTCCTGATGCCGCGGCTGAAGCGGTTCGAGAAAGCCAATCCCGATCTGGCGGTGTGGATTTCAACCCGGATGACGGGACAGACGCCGGACGTGTCCTCACATGATCTTCTGATCACGCGGGGCGGCGGCGACAAGATCGGCGGGCATTCGAAGGCGTCGACGCTGCTGTTGGAAGAGCACCTGACGCCGGTCTGCAGCCTGGATCTTGTTCAGGAGAGGACCATCGAGAAGCCGGAGGATCTTCTCGCATTTCCGTTGATCACGTCGGCGACGCGGCCGGGCCATTGGGAAGCATGGCTGCAGAAAGCGGGAATGCGCGACCATCTGTTCGAAGGCGGCCACCGCTTCGACCACATGTTCGTCGCGATGCATGCGGTGCGCGAGGGATTCGGCTCGATCGTCGCGCCGAAGGAGTTCTTTCCCGGAAAGCCGGAATGGCGACTCCTCTGCCCGTTTCCAGAGCTGTTCGTGAAGGGCGAGAAGTATTTCGCACAACCGACCTCGCGCGCGGACCCGCGCTATCTCGGCCGGTTCCTGGATTGGCTGAAAGACGAAATCAGGAGCTGAGGCTCGAAGAGCCTCGCGCGGCGCTCTGGGTCAGCGCGATGACAACGGAAATCACGTCCGCGCCGCCCTCACAGGCGGCGCGTGATGCGCTTAGATCTCGGCGACGAGACCGCCGCGGCCGAGCACGGCTTCCTGCACAAAGTTCCGACAGCCGCGCAAGGAGCGCAGCGCACGGTTGAAGTCGATGCCGGTCGACACCAGCGACCGGATCGAGGTCGGGTGACGGGCGATGCCGCGCAGCACCTTGCGCAGGTCGATATCGCCGTTCGGCTTGATCGCGCTCGACACGATCTGCGGCAGGCTGCGATTCGCCGGATCGCTGATCACCCGCAGTGCCGCGAAAGGCAGCTTGGCGGCGGCGGCGAAATCGGCGGCGATGTGGCTTTCCATATCGACCGCAGCCGCACCGGTCTCCGAACGCAGCGCCGCTTTGGCGGAGCGCGCTGCGATCACCTGCTCGGCTCCGACCAGACCGCCACGCACGACACGCTGACGGCCGAGCCCGGCGCTTCGCAATAATTCGTCGGTCAGTGCAACTTCCGACGTCCAGCGGCGTTCACCCGCCACAACCTCGGTGGCGATGACGATGTCACCCGCCTCGAGAGAGGGATCCAGCCCCCCGGCGACGCCGAAGCTGATCACGCCCCGGATCGACGATGCGTCGAAGTCGGCCATGATCGCGCGCAATTGCTTGGGGTCACTGCTGCTGCAGATAACGGTGAGGCCCGGCCCCGCCGCGATACGTGCTTCCTGAATCAGGCCCGTCACAATCAGTACCGGCCGCGGATCTTGGCGAAGCGCCGCGGCCTGGTCGTCCACTGCCCCCAGAATCACATTCCGACCCCTACCACCTTGCTGTTCGTGGCCTGCAAGTTCCGATACCGGGCGAGCGCCCAGAGTGGGAAGAACTTCGAATAGCCATGATACCGCAGATAAAACACCCGCGGGAAGCCCGTCGCCGTGTAACGCTGCTCGTCCCACAGTCCTTTTTCGGTCTGTGTGCTTTTCAGGTACTCGATGCCCCGTGCCACGGCGGGATGATCGACCTCACCCGCAGCCATTAGAGCAAGCAAAGCCCATGCCGTCTGAGAGGCGGTCGAAGGTGCACTTTCGTAGCCACGGTAATCCAGTCGGTAGCTGACCGCGTCCTCGCCCCAGCCGCCGTCGCGGTTCTGCACCGACTCCAGCCAGGCGACCGCCTTGCGGATCATCGGATCGGCATGGGGAACGCCGGCGGCGTTGAGGGCGCACAGCACCGACCAGGTGCCGTAGATGTAATTCATGCCCCAGCGGCCGTACCAGGAGCCCTCGGCGAGCTGGGTGTCGCGCAGATAGCCGACGGCGCGGGCCAGCGCCGGGCTGCTGTCCATGGTCTCACCAAGCTGAGCCAGCATCGAGACGCAGCGCGCGGTGACGTCCTCGGTCGGCGGATCGAGCATCGCGCCATGGTCCGAGAACGGGATGTTGTTCAAATAATACTCAGTGTTGTTGATGTCGAAGGCACCCCAGCCGCCATCGTCGCTCTGCATCCCTTCGATCCACTCGCGGGCGCGGGCAATCGCGGCATCGTAGGCGGGATTCGGCTGGTCCTTGCGGGCGCGGTCGAGCGCCATCACCACCACCGCGGTATCGTCGAGATCCGGATAGTGGGCGTTGTTGTACTGGAACGCCCAGCCGCCGGGGCGGACGTTCGGGGCCTTCACGGCCCAGTCGCCCTTGACGTCGAGCACCTGGCGCGGGAGCAGCCAGTCGAGCGCCGGCCGTACCGACTTGGCGCCCTCGTGGCCGTCCGCTTCAAGCACCGCATGGCTGGCGAGCGCGGTGTCCCACACCGGCGACACGCAGGGCTGGCAATAGGCTTCGTCGCCGCGATCGACCAGCAAGAGATCAATGCCGCGGCGCTGGCTGGCGCGCGGCGGATAGTCCTCGGGATAGCCGAGCGCTTCGTACATCATCACGGCGTTGGCCATCGGCGGGAAGATCGCGCCCATGCCGTCCTCGCCGTTGAGCCGCTCCTCGATGAAGGCGAGCGCCTTGTCGATCGCCCGCTTGCGGATGCCTTTCGGCATCACAGGCTCGATGACGCGCAGCACCGCGTCGATCGATCCGAACAGCTTGAACAGCGCCCAGTTCTGATGCGGCGCCTTGACCGGCATCCCGATCGTCTTCGGGTCTTGAAGGAACAGTTCGTCGATACCGACGCCCTTCGGATTCTTGGCCTGCGGCTTCAGCGCGCACAGCACGAGCAGCGGCACCATCGTGGTACGCGCCCAATACGAGATCTTGGTCAGTGTGAACGGCGACCAGCTCGGCAACAGCATGATCTCGACCGGCAGTACCGGAACCGCGCGCCAAGTCGTCACGCCGTACAACGTGAGCAGAAACCGGGTGAAGACGTTGGAGTGGATCGCGCCACCGCGCGAACGGATCGCCTCGCGCGCCCGCACCATATGCGGGGCATCGATGCTGTCGCCGATCATCTTCAGCGCGAAGTAACCCTTCACGCTGGCGCTCATGTCGAAGTCGCCGTCGTGCACCAGCGGCCAGCCGCCATGGGCCCCCTGGATGCGGCGCAGATAAACCGCGATCTTGGCTTCGAGCTCGGCATCGACCGGCTCGCCGAGGTAATGCCGCAGCAGCACGTATTCGGCAGGAATGGTGCAATCGGCCTCGAGTTCGAACACCCAATGGCCATCGTCACGACGATAATTCAGCAGCGCGCTACGCGCCGCATCGATCGAAGCTTCGAGCGCGTTGCGCCCGACACCAGTCGTGTAGCTGCCGGAATCCATTTTATCTGCTGTGTCTCCGTTTTGGGGGCCGGATCAGGCGCGGCCAGCGGCCAGCACCAGGTCCGCGGCACGGTTGCCGGACCGGACCGATCCCTCGATGGTCGCCGGTAACCCCGTATCAGTCCAATCGCCTGCGAGATATAGGTTTCTCCACTGGGTGACCGGCCCGGGGCGCAGGGCGTTCTGCGCCGGTGTAGCGGCGAACGTGGCGCGGCGCTCGCGGACAATTTGCCACGGCGGCAGATTGGCCGAGATCCCCGCAATTTTACAGATTTCGCCCCAAATTTCGGCCGCAAGCTGCTCGCGCGGGGCGTCCACCAGCCGGTCGCCGTTGCTGATCGTCACGGACAGCCGGTTCGGGAACGCGAACAGCCACTCCACCACCCCGCCGATCACCCCGGTCAGGGCTGGCATGCCGGGCGGCGGCGCGTAATTGAAATGCGCGTTCACGATCGCGCGGTATTCCTGTGGCGTCTTCAGCCCGGGCAGCAGCGAAGCGGCCGGGCGCGGCGGCACCGCCAGCACCACCGCATCATCCGGCCCGAGGGTGACGACATCCTCACCGCCGAACTGCAGCGCGCCGACGCGGTCGCCGGCCGGGGTCAGCGCCCGCAGCTCGTGGCCGAACTGCACTCCTGGACCGCGGGCGGCGAGCTGCGCCACGGCCGGCTCGACCAGCACCGCCGACAGGCCATCGCGGGCGATCAGCGGCCGGCAGGCCTTGCCGCCGGCCAGCAGCGTCTCACGAACCACCGCGCCGGCAAGCCCGGCCGAGCCTTCCGGCGGATCGACGTTGAGCGCGGCGAGCAGCAGCGGCGCCACCAAGCGGTCGTACAGCGGGCCGGAGCAGTTGATGGTGTCGCCGATCAGTTTGGTGGTCGGCGCCCACAGCAGCGGCATCAAGCCGAGGTAATCGCCGATCGACGTGTCCGGCACGCGGCTATTGGCATCAAACAGCCACAGCGGCAGCTTGCCGCCGCCGAGCTTCAGCCGCCAGCGCGCATTAGCCGGCAGATCGATGAAGTCGAACTCGGCGCGCTCCGGGCCGACGAGGCCCGCCTCGGTGCCGATCGTCCGCGCGTAGTCGCAGGCAGCGTGATTGCCCGACAGCAGCAGGTGATTGCCGTTGTCGATGACGAGCCCGGTCTGGGCGTCGAAATACGAGCGGCAGCGGCCACCGGCCTGCTGCATCGCTTCGTGAACATGGACGGTGAGGCCGGCGCGGGCGAGCCGGATCGCGGCCGCAAGCCCGGAGATTCCCGCACCAATGACGTGAACTGTTTTCGACATCACACGATCGCGTATTGCAGCAGGATGGCGATCTTCGAAGCCTTGCCGAGCTTCACCGGGGCGCGCGGCGCTGCGAAACCGCGCGCGATCAAAAGCTGCAAGATCGAGTAGTAGTACTTGCCCATGATACGGGGAGCTTTCACCACCCGGCGCGGATTACGGTTCATCACCTTGTCGGCGGCGGCAAAATGCGCGAGCGCACGCTCGACCAGCGGCGCGCAGACGCTCGGCAGCGCAGAATCCGCCGCGACCACGCGCGGATCGGTTGCGGTGATACCGACCTTGTGCAGCAGCTCGCTCGGCAGATACAGCCGGCCGATGCCGGCGTCCTCGTCGATGTCGCGCAGGATATTGGTGAGCTGCAGCGCGCGGCCGAGATGATGCGACAGCTCGATGCCGTCGCCTTCCGGAAGGCCGAAGATCCGCACCGACAGCCGTCCCACCGCGCTGGCGACGCGGTCGCAGTACAGATCGAGCGTGGCCTCATCGGGCGCGCGGATGTCGGCGTCGACATCCATCTCCATGCCGTCGATGATCGCCTCGAAGTCCTCGCGCTTCAGCCCGAAGGTGCGCAGCGACTCCTGATAGTCGGCGAGCCGCGGCGGCGGCGCGCCGCGATACAGCGCGGCGATGTCGTCGCGCCATTGCTGCAGCTCGGCGACCCGCTGCTCGCGCGGCCGATCGGAATCGGCGATGTCGTCGACGAAGCGGCAGAAGCTGTAGACTTGGAACATCGCTTCGCGCTGCGGACGCGGCAGGATGCGCATCGCGGCGTAGAACGAACTGCCGAGCGCGACACCTTGATGCGCGGCCGGCTCTGGCGTGGCGTGAACGGTCATGCGCGCGGTGCCGGATGCGACACCGGCCCCTTTCCGAAGCTACGACGGACGATCTCCGAACTCATCGCGCCGAAGCTGGCGATGACGAATTCGATCGGCTTCAGATGCACGCGCTCGCTGAGCGGATCGCGGGTCTGCAGCATCCGTACGATGCGATCGGCATAGGCCTGGATCACCGAGACTTCGAGACCGAGGCGATAATCCTTGATCTCGGCGGCGAGCGGCCGGCCGTCGCCGAGCAGCGACGCGGTGCGGACCGCAAGACCCTGCAGGCATTTCAGCAGCGCCGGTGACGACTTCTGCAGGCCGAGGTCTTCGACCTTGGCGCCGGCGGCATCGAGCACGTCGCGTGGCAGATACACGCGATTGAGGGTGCGATAGTCCTTGCCGCAGTCCTGAAGGTGATTGTTGATCTGAAGCCCCGCGCACAGCGCGTCGGAGGCCTGCCAGGTCGTGGTGCTTTCGCTGTGGACGTCGAGCATGAAGCGGCCGACCGGCATCGCCGAGTAGCGGCAGTAGTGAATGACCTCGTCCCAATCCTCGTAGCGCAGCTTGGTGACGTCCATCCGAAACGCGGTCAGCAGATCGAGCGCATGGCGCGGCGGCATGCCGCGTTCGGCCAGCGCCCGACGCAGATGCACCGCCTCGGGCTGGGTCTCGCCGCGGCCGAGCAGCTCGGCTTCGAGCAGATCGAGATATTCGAGCTTGGTGTCGCCATCGAGCATCTCGTGATCGGCGATGTCGTCCGCGGTCCGGACGAAATTATAGAACGCCAGAATCAGGTCGCGATGCCGCGGATGGATGATCCACGACGCGACCGGGAAATTCTCGTCCCGGTGGGTCTTGCCCGATCGAAGCTCGCTCGCAGACGTCATCGGCACTGGTTAAACACTTGGTTTGGAGACGAAAAAAAGCGAACGGCCGCACCCGGCCGGGCCGGGCGCACCGTTCGCGACGCCATATAAGGGAAATCGCCGGCTAAACCAACGATCTTGACGGACGATGTCCGGGCCGCAGATTCGCCTGGATCGCCGCCGCGACCTCCAAACCGGGCCGAAACCGGCCCGGCGGACGCCGCCTCACTGGCCGTGGCTGACCAACACCTGGTTGCAGGCTTTGCTGATCTTCTCGCGATTCTGCTGCAGGCAGGACAGGATCACCAGATCGCTCTGCTCCATCACGGAGCGGCAGAAACGCGACACGTCCCGCGAGCAGGCTTTCTGCTCGGCTTCGGTGCCGCTGCGCTGCTGTTGCTGGGCATTGGCACCGGAGGACATCGAAACGAGCAGCAACGCGAGCGCAACCAAGGTCTTTTGCATTGTCTTCCTTCGATATGTGGCTGGGGGTCGAAACCCGTTCTCGATCACATCTACGGCGCCGCCTGGAAGGGGTCGCGGTGCACACGATCGGCACAACGGTATGATGCGTCGATCAAGGTGACAAATACGGCCAAATTAGTGCCGACGCACGCACCTTCACGGGCGGGTGGCTGAAAGCCGCGGAATACCTGTCGGTTTTTCACGGAACGTTGCCGATTTGATGCAAATACTATAGTTCCGCAAGCAGCGCGGGCGGAACAGCGTGAGCCGTGCGTCTTGGTGTGCAGGCGCGGCGTTACTATGTGATTTGAACCTGCCGTGAGGCGAACACACTAACCAGCGACGTGACGCAACGGCGTCACCACAGCGATCTTCCAAGGATGGCCAGAATGAGCCTGCTTCGTTCCACCACGTCCTCGATCCATGCGTTGAAGGCAGCCGGAATCGGCGCCGCGATGATGCTGTCCGCATCGGCGGCATTCGCAGATTCGGGCCCGTTCGCCGGGTTTGAAGGAGCGTGGTCGGGGACCGGCACCGTGGCGCTGTCCGACGGCTCGAAGGAGCGCATCCGCTGCAAGGCGAACTATCGCGGCAGCGGCGGCGGCAATCAGCTGGCCCTGACGTTGCGCTGCGCCAGCGACAGCTACAAGTTCGACCTTTCCGCCGACGCCGCCACCAACGGCGACCGCATCTCCGGCAACTGGAGCGAGACCAGCCGCAACGTCAACGGCAGCCTGCAGGGCAAGGCCGGCGGCGGCCGGATCGAAGTGTTCGTCGAAGCCGCCGGCTTCGCCGCCAGCCTGTCGCTGACCACCCACGGCAACAAGCAATCGGTGGCGATCAGCTCGAAGGGCGAAATCCGCGGCGTCAACATCTCGATGACCCGCGGCTGATCACCGCCCTCTTCGGCTCCATCAGCAAAAGCCCTCCGGATCGACCGATCCGGAGGGCTTTTTGTTTTCACAAGCGGATCGCTTTTTTCGTGCGCTACACCACCGATCCGGCGCCACGGCCGCCGCGCAGGCGGTGAGCGACGCTGATCAGCCACATCGCGGTCGGGCGTAGGATGAACAGATCGGCGATCAGCGCCGCCACCATCGCGAAGGCGCTGAGCCAGCCGAACAGTCGCAGCGACGGCAGGTCCGAGAACACCGTGACGCCGAGCCCGCAGGCCAGCACCACGGTGGTGAGAATCAATGCGGGGCCGACCAACACGGTGGCGCGTTCGACCGCGAGGCCGGCGCTGACGCCCGGCGGGCTCTCCAGCCGCAGCCGGTTGAGGAAGTGGATGGTGGCCGACAGGCCGAGGCCGAACGACACCGTCAGCGCCACCACGCTGGCGAATTGCAGCCCCTCCCCCATCAGCCACAACAGCGTACCGGACAGCACCACCGGGAAGATGCCCGGCAGAATGCAGGCCAGCATCACCACCACCGAGCGGAACGCCAGGCCGATGAAGATCGCCACCAGCACGAACTCGATGGTGAGGCCGTGGTTGAGCTTGGAAATCATGTCGGCGCTGTTGCGCGCGGCGATCGCCGACAGGCCGGTGACCGCAACCTCATAGCCCGGATGCTTCTGGCGCACGCTGTCGAGCGCGTGGTCGAGCTTCTGCACCACGGGGAGGATTTCGCTGGAGTCGAGATCGGGCACGCGGCCCGACACCACTACGGCGGTCTGGTCCTCCGAGATGAAGCGCCGCACCAGGTTAGGCGGCAGCAGATCGACATATTCCTTCAGCGTGTCGACGCTGGTGGTGTGCGCCTTCTCGGAAAGCCAGCGACGCAGCGTCTCCAGCGACCAGACGTTGCCGACGCCGGCCTGCTTCTCGACCGTGGCGTGGACCTCGGCGATGATCTGCAGGCTCTCGGGCGAATACAGCGACTGGCCCTTGGGGAATTCGATCAGCACGTCAATCGGATTGGCACCGGTGAGCTTGGCGTCGAGCCGGTCGCTCGCCTGCACCGCCTGCTCCTTGTCGGGCACCTGATCGGCCAAACGATAGCGCGGTTCGAGGTTGGCGTAGATCACCGCCAGGCCGCCGACCACCAGAACCGCCAACAGGCTGAACAGGCCGGGCCGGCCGACCATCCGCACCGCGATGAAGGCGCAGAACCGGCGCAGCGCGTTGACGCCGAGATCGGCGCTCTGGAATTTCGCCGCGAAGGCTTCCTCGTGGCGCACCAGCAGCACGCCGAACACCGGCACCAGCGTCAGCACCGCGACCAGCGCCAGCACGGTGGCGAGCAGGCCGGCCTCGCCGAACGCGCGGATCAGGTCGGAGTTGGAGAACTGCAGCGCGATGAACGAAATGCCGGCGGTGGCGTGGGTCAACACGCAGGCCGGACCGACAACCAGGACGGCGTTCTTGAACGCGGTGTATTTGTCCTCGCCCGCGATCAGCCGGTCTCGTGCCGCGAAGGTGAGCTGCATCGAGTCCGAGAAACTGATCACCATGATCAGCGGCGTCATGACGTTGAGGAACATGTTGAGGCTGAAGCCGGCCCAGCCGAGCACACCGATGGCCAGCAGGATCGCCAGCAGCGGCGGAAACGCCGCCACCACCATGAACGAGATCTTGCGGAAGAACAGGATCGCGATGACGCAGCCTGCCAGGATGCCGGCGATGTTGTAGATCAGTCCGTCGCGCTCGACCGCGTTGCGGATTTCGAGCTGCATCACAGGAACGCCGGACAGTTGCCGGCTGAGACCTGAGCCCTCGAGATCCTCCGTCATCACCTTGCGCATTTCACCGATGGTGGCGCGCAGCCGGGTGTTGTCGGCCACCACCTTCGGATCGAGCGACAGCACGACCAGCGCCAGCGTCCCATCCTCCGACAGCAGCTTGCCGCGAATGATCTCGTTGGTCTTCACCGTCTGGGCGAACTGGTCGTAGGCATCGCCTTCCGGCAATTCCGACGGGAATAGAGCCGCCGGCAGCTTGCCCGGCTCGGGCGCCTGCCGCGCCGAGAACAGCGAGATCAGGCCGCGCACACCGTCGATCAATTGCAGATCGGTGACGGTGTCGCGCAGCTTCTCCAGATTCTCCCGCGCCAGCAGCTCCTTGCCCTCGACCACCAGCAGCACGTCGAACTCGGTCGACGGAAACCGCTTGGTGACCTCCTCGTACTGCTTGAACTCCTTGGTGTCGGAGCGAAACAGCTGGCTCAGAGAGTCGTCGATCTTGATCCGTTCGATGCCGAACACCGCGCCGACGATCAGTGCCAGCAGGATGATGCACGATACCACCGGGGCGCGCAGCGGGATCAGACCCAGCCGCTCGAGGCCAAAAGCGATGCTGACCCGCCGTCGCTTCAATTCTGCGACTTCGGTGTCGCTCACGTTCTTATCAAGCATGCGCTGATCCGTCCTGTCGATCGCTCGTCCTAACCAGACTTCCCGGCACGAATGCGACAGCGTCGCATCGCCCGGCATTCTGGTCTTGGGACATGCAGCAATTTCACCACGTGCGCAGGCTCGGACCGACCGCCCTTCGGAATCGAGACTGGGAACCGGAATCCACCAGATTCGCGGTCCGCTTGCGAGTTTTCCGGGAGCTGGGGATCAAGACTTCGGCAGCTCCGGCATCAGGCTGCCGCTCTCGTCCTTGAGCGCCACGCCGGTCGCCTTGCGTACCAATCCCTCGCGGACCAGCCAGGCGATCTTGTGCGCCGCCTCGTCCGCCGAAATCCCGGAAGCGTGGATATTCGAGACGCAATTGCGGTCAGCGTCGGTGAGGCCGGGGCGCGGTCCGAACGTCAGATAGGCGCCGAGGCTCGCCGGCGCGGACAGGCCCGGCCGTTCGCCGATCAGCACCACCACCATCCGGGCACCCAGCGCGGCGCCGACCTCGTCCCCGAGCGCAACCCGGGCGCCGGTCGCCACCACCGCAGCACCGACGCCGATCCGGACCGCGGCCAGCCGCGGTAACAGATGCCGCACCACCGCGGTCGCCTGCGCCGCCACCGCAATCGGCGACAGGCCATCCCCGATCACCAGCGCGACGTCGACGGCCTTCCCCGCCCCGTCCAGGACCGCGCGCGAAGCCGGGTCGAGCTGCCGGCCGAGGTCCGGTCGGGCCAGATAGTCCCGGCGGTCGGCGGCGCGGCTCGACACCTGCAGTGTCGGCAGACCGAGCGCCTGCAGCTCCGCGGCGATCGCTGTCGCATCGAAGCCGGCATGGACCGCGTCGCGGGCGCGGGCATGAGCCAGGGTGAAATCCAGCAGCGCCTCGGTCGGCAGACTGGCGCCGGCACGGCCGAGCGCGACGCGGGCGGGAGTCAAACGGCGCAGTTCGGCCAGCGAACGCGGCGGGGTGGCAGGAGAATTCATCGCTGTCCTATTCCGCCGGCACCGCCGCTTCGCGCAGGCGTATCGAGTAGTTGGAGGCATTGGCGTGACCGCGCGAGGCTTCGCGCGCGTAGATGATCAGATGATGCGCCACCACCATCACCAGAAGCAGGTTTTCGATATCGCCGCGGATCAGCCGTCGGAAAGCGAATTTCCAGAACGCCAGCTTGTAGTCGCCGCGAATGCCGATCTGCCAGATGACGTTGCGCAGCATGATCATGGCGCGCTTGATGTTGGCCTTCGACGCCCGCTGCGGCGTCGAAGGATGCAGCCGCGTCGCATAGGCGTGCGCGATCTGGTACTCGTAGCGCTTCAGCAGCGCCTCGGGCCGGTAGGCCCGCGCCATGCAGTCCTTCCACATCGCCACGACCTGGTCGTGCGGCAGCAGGAAGTCGACATTGGATTCGCGGCTGTCGTCGTGCACCAGCCGGCCTTCGCGTTGCAAGCGATCCCACAGCGGCGTCTTCGGCAGCGCCTGCAGCAGGTTGATGGTGAGCAGCGGAATCTGCGACTGCTCGATGAACTGCATCAAGAACTCACCGGTCTCCGGCGTATCGGTGTCCAGGCCGAGAATGATGCCCGACACCACTTCGATGCCGTAGCTCGATATCGTCCGCACGCCCTCGAGGATTGGGACCATCATGTTGTGGTCCTTATGCATCGCCTTCAGCGCGGTCGGGTCCGGCGTCTCGATGCCGACGAAGATCGTGCAGAAATACGCCTCGCGCATCAATTCGAGGATCTCGGGACGCTTGGCGATGTTCAGCGTCGCCTCGCAGGCGAGCTGCAGCTGAAAGCCAGTGCGCTTCTGCCATTCGACCAGATGCGGCAACAGGTCGAGCGCCGCCTTGCGGTTGCCGATGAAATTGTCGTCGACGAAATATACCGATCCGCGGATGCCGCATTCGATCATGCGGTCCAGCTCGGTGATGATCTGCTCCGGCGTTTTCAGCCGCGGGTTGCGGCCGTACAGGCCGGGGATATCGCAAAATTCGCACTGATACGGGCAACCCGAGGAGTACTGGATGCTGCCGAGCAGATATTTGCTGCATTCCGCTAGCTCGTAAGCCGGAATCGGAAACAGCGTCATGTCGAGGCGGTCTTCGGTGGTGAACACGACCTGTCGCTTCGGCCGCGTCACGTCGTGTGTCAGCTTCGCGATCAATTGATCGGTAGCGTCGCCGAGCTCGCCGACATGCAGATAGTCGAAATTCGGATAGTAGTCCGGGCAGGCGCTGACCGAGGGCCCGCCGAGCGCGACCGGCAGATCGAAATCATGCGCGCGCCGGCAAATGTCGTTCATCTGCTGCCGCTGGATGTGCATGCCGCTGACGAACACCGCGTCCGCCCAAGTGAAATCGTCCGCAGTGGCGGGGCGGATATTCTCGTCGACGAAGCGGACCGACCATTCGTCCGGCAAATAGGCGGCGATCACCAGCAGCCCCTGCGGCGGCATGAAGGCGGCAACGTCGTCCATCAATGGATAGGAGTGCTGAAAAGTACCGAAGGACTTGGTGTAGCGCGGGAAGACACACAGAATACGACGACTGGTCTGCCCGGATTCGGCTTTCATCGAACTTTCCCCGCGAACGTCACGCTGTCCGAGTTCGTTGCGGCGATCGCCCGCAGGGTTCGATCACCGGCCCCAAAAACGGCAAGTTCAATACAACTTCGCGACTCGCGACCGGTTCCCCACGGCTGCAAAAATCCCGCCCGATCGCGACCGTGATCCGCGATCTAATCACGACCACACTGGAGCGGCCAGAGTTTCTTTGATGGGTTTTCGCATCGAAGGGACGGTCAGGCGATCAGCCGCGCCGCGATTTCCGGCAGCAGGGCACCATCCGTCAGCGGGCGGTGATCGGAACCGGAAAAACCGGCACGGACAAGCCAATCGTCGAACTCCGGCGCGCGCTTCAGGCCGAACAGATCGCGGACGTACAACGCATCGTGAAACGAGGTCGACTGGTAGTTCAGCATCACGTCGTCGGCGCCCGGCACACCCATGATGAAATTGACGCCGGCAGCTGCGAGCAGCGTGAGCAGCGTGTCCATGTCGTCCTGATCCGCTTCGGCATGGTTGGTGTAGCAGATGTCGACCCCGAGCGGCAGGCCAAGCAGCTTGCCGCAGAAATGATCCTCGAGGCCAGCGCGCACGATCTGCTTGCCGTCGTACAGATATTCCGGACCGATGAAGCCGACCACGCTGTTGACCAGCAACGGAGAGAATGCCCGCGCCACCGCATAGGCCCGTGCCTCGCAGGTCTGCTGATCGACGCCGTGATGCGCATTCGCCGACAGCGCCGAGCCCTGCCCGGTCTCGAAATACATCACGTTGTCGCCGACCGTGCCGCGCTTCTGCGCCAGCGTCGCCTGATGGGCTTCGGCGAGCAGCGCCAGATCGATGCCGAAGCTGCGGTTGGCGGCTTCTGTGCCGGCGATCGACTGGAACGTCAGATCGACCGGCGCGCCCTGCTCGATCAGGCGCAGCGTGGTGGTGACGTGGGTCAGCACGCAACCCTGGGTCGGAATTGCCAGGTGCGCGATGATGTCGTCGAGCAGCCGCACCAATTGGCCGAGCACCGCCGGATCGTCGCTCGCCGGATTGATGCCGATGCAGGCGTCGCCGGCACCAAGCAGCAGGCCATCGATAATCGACGCGGTGATACCGCGGGCATCATCGAAAGGATGGTTGGGCTGCAGCCGCACACTCATCCGCCCAGGCAATCCGATGGTGTTGCGGAAGCGGGTGACCACGCTGCACTTCTTCGCCACCAGGATCAGATCCTGATTGCGCATCAGCTTCGACACCGCGGCGACCATCTCGGGCGTCAGGCCCGGCGCCAGCGCAGCCAGCGCCACAGGCGTCGCGGCGTCCGACAGCAGCCAGTCGCGGAAGCCGCCGACGGTGAGCGAGGCCACAGGCGCGAACGCCGCTGCGTCATGACGGTCCGCGATCAGCCGCGTCACCTCGTCGGCTTCGTACGGGATCACCATTTCGGAGAGAAATTGCCGCAGCGGCAGGTTCGCCAGCGCCATCCGCGCCGCCACCATCTGCTCGGCGCTGTCAGCCGCGATTCCGGCGAGGCGATCGCCGGAGCGCGGCGGGCTCGCCTTGGCGAGCAGGTCGCGCAGGTCATCGAACACGAACGAGACGTTGCCGATGCTGTGGCGATAGATCATGGCGTCCCCGGCACGGTGCTGCGATCGCAGAGCAGGCCGGAGGGTAGCAAAGGCGTGCGCGTCAGGCGACCCGCACGGTTGCGAGAAATTTAGCCACCTCGGCGCGCAGCCGGTTGTTTTCCTGGGACAGCAACTGCGCCGAGGTCAGGACCTCGTCCGACGCCGCGCCGGTGTCGGCGGCGCCGCGATTGACGTTGCCGATGCTGGCCGCAACCTGATTGGTGCCGATCGCCGCCTGCTGCACGCTGCGGGCGATCTCCTGGGTGGCGCTACCCTGCTCGCCGACAGACGCCGCGATGGTCGACGAGATATGAGCGATCTTGCCGATGGTACCGCCGATCTCCTTGATGGCGTCCACCGACTCCCGGGTCGCGGCCTGCATCTCGGCAATCTGCGCGCTGATTTCGTCAGTGGCTTTCGCGGTCTGCTCCGCCAGTGCCTTGACCTCCTGCGCCACCACGGCGAAACCGCGCCCCGCCTCGCCGGCACGGGCGGACTCGATGGTGGCGTTGAGTGCGAGCAGATTGGTCTGACCGGCAATGGTGGTGATCAACTGGGTCACGTCGCCGATCCGGTTGGCGGCCTGCGCCAACTTGGCGATCCGCGCGTCGGTCTGTTCGGCCTGCTGCACCGCTTCGTCCGCGATCTTGCGCGACTCGCTGACCTGGCGGCCGATCTCTTCGACCGACGCGGACATCTGCTCGGTTGCAGACGCCACCGATTGTACATTGGTTGAGGTCTGCGATGAGGCTGCCGCCACCATGGTGGCGAGCTGCTGGGTCTCAGCGCTGCCCTTGGCGAGCGCGCCGGCGGAGGCTTCGAGCGCTTGCGAGGCAACGCCGACCTGTTCGACGATCTGACCGACCGCGGCCTCGAAACCATCGGCAAGCTGATGCAGCTCGGCGCGGCGCGATTCAGCGGCGATCTGCTCCTGGCGCTGGCGTTCGGCCTGCTCGCGTTCGGCCTTGGCCACCGCCTGCACTTTGAACTCTTCGACCGCACGCGCCATCTGGCCGACCTCGTCGCCGCGGTCGAGCCCCGGCAACTGCACCCCGAAATTGCCGGCCGCAAGATCACGCATTGCGCCGGACATCGCCACCACCGGGCGGGCGATGCCGCGGCCGATCAGAAACGAGAACGCGATGCCGACCAGCGCGGCGGCCGCCACGATGCCGCCGAGCATCCATTGCTCGCGTTCAAGCGCAATGCCGGTGTGGGCGATCTCGCGATCGCGGCTGTCGTTGGTCGCCAGGATCAGGTCGCTCACCAATGAGTCGATATCGGTAAAACTCTTCTCGGCGCTCTTGATGAACAGGAGCGCCGAGCCGGCGTCGCCATCGGCCATCTCGACCGCGTTCTTGGCCTGCTTCTGATAGCCTACGACCGCGGCCTTGAGCTTCTGGAACGGCGGCTTGGCGGCGTCGGCGCCGAGCGCCTTTTCGACTTCGCCGAGCGAGGCCGGGATCTGCGCCAACGCCGCGGTAGTTTCCTTCATCACCTTGGTGAGCTTGGCCGCATCGGTCTCGTTGGCGGCAGTCGCCGCCATCCGATACAGCTTGGCGTGCGCGGTCCAGGCGGCGTTGTTGAGGTCGGAGGCGAGTTCAGAGAGCCGCACCGGCCCCGACACGAGCTTGTCGACGTTCTGCTGATTGTCGCGCAGCGACACCAGCGCGAAGGCGCCGATGCCGATCATCACCAGAACGAGGAATGCAGGGGCGAGCTGGACCTTCCACGACAATCCGAGTTTTTTGATCCAGCTTCCCATCTGCAACGTCCTGATTTCCACTCAACAGCGTTCGACGGTGCGACGCGCTGCCGTCAGAGTTTGTAGACGCCGGCGCAAACTGCGGTGTTGTCGAGCCGCTCGCAGTACATTTCCTTCGGTTCGACCTTCTTGCTGACCGGATTGACGAACTTGTAGTCCTGCCAGAACGACGGCTGCTTGGCGGCCATCTCGACCCGCTCCTTGACGTAGAGCTTGCCGTCGACGTCCTGCGCGTCGATCATGTCCTTGCCGATGAACTTGGCGTTGGCGCCGTGCGCAAGGACCTTGCCGTCGAGCTGATAGACCACGACGTAGAGGTCGTCTTTCACGAACGGGCCGGTCTTGTCGCTGATCACCACATAGGTCTTGTCGGCGCCATCGGCCTTGATCGCCTCGACGGCCTTCTTGACCATCGCGACGGCATCGTCCTTGCTGGCGCCGGCAAGCGCCGGGGCAGCAGCGAACGCCAGCGCGGCGGCAACCGCGACGGCGATCATCTTGTGGCTCATGGGAAATCTCCTCCTCGGAAAATGCTTCAGGCTCGGGAGCGCCGCCACGTTGACGAGCAAACGCGAATGTTGAGTTAAGCACCGCCCTAGGGTTGTTACCAGGCATCCAACTGGTGAACTGATAACTAAACGGCTGGAACTAATTCTCGGCTTGCGCAGCTCCGCAGACGGACGCCAGAGGCGCTCTGCGGCTGTCCGGTACGCTACTCGACCGGAATGACGTCGACCGCCACCGAGAGTTTCTGCCGGCGGGAACCGACGATGACGCCGTCGACCGGAGAAACGTCCGAGAAATCCCGGCCGACCGCCAGGACGATATGGTCGGTTCCGACCAGCAGGTCATTGGTGGGGTCGAAGCCGATCCAGCCGAGTTCGTTGCCGCACCACACCGAGACCCAGGCGTGGGTCGCATCGGCGCCCTGTAGCCGTTCCTGCCCCTCGGGCGGATAGGTCCGCAAATAACCGCTGACATAGGCAGCAGGCAGACCGAGACCGCGCAGGCCGGCGATCATCACATGCGCAAAGTCCTGGCAAACCCCGTGGCGCTTCTCGAACACTTCGGCCAGCGGAGTCGAAATCACCGTCGCCTTGGGATCGTAGCGGAATTCGGTGCGGATCCGCCGCATCAGTTCGGCGGTGCCGGCGAGCACGCCACGGCCGTGCGGGAAGCTCTGCGCCGCGTAGCGGGTCACCGCCGGCAGGATCGGCACCAGCGGGCTGGAAAACACGTAGCCGACCGGAGAGGACGCGCCGAGGCTCGGGCTGGTGAGCGCCGCATCACGGACCGGTTCCCAGGGCTGGCTGCCGGAGTCGCGCGGCGGCGGCTGCCGCGTCACTTCGACCCGTGACCGGCTGTCGATCCGCAGCAGCTTGTGTGGTGCCTCGATCACGATGCTCTCGGTGACCGTGCCGAAGAAGTCGGTGCGGGCGGTGCGGGCCGCCGGCCTCGGCTTGATCTCGATTGCATGCGACAGCAGCGACTGGCCGGGCTCTGAGATCGGCTTCAGCCGCAGCGAGCAGCGGGCGAAACTCACCTGGCTGCCGTAAGAATAGGTCGTGACGTGGCGAATGTCGTAGATCACGCCAGCCCCATCAGCTTTTCCGGCCGCATCGCGCTGGCGCCGTGCGGGAAGTAGTGCGAACCGACGGCCTCGGCGAGGCTGAGCAGATCCTGTTCCAGCGCGAACAACCACGACGCATCGATCGTCTCGACTTCAGCCGCTGTCAGTTTGGCCAAAGTGGAGACCGCCAGCCGCTGCGGCCGCTCGATCAGGCCGCCCTCATGCAGCGCCGGCAGGCTGGCGACGTGATCGCTGAGCTCTTCGACCTGGAACGCCACCGAGCGCGGATTGTAAGGATCGAGCACAGCGAGATCGCGCACCGGCGCCAGCAGCGGCGCCAACAGATAGCGCGACCGATAGGTGATCTGCGAATCCACCAGCGTCAGCAGCACGTCGAGGTCTTCGGCGGTGGCGCCGTCGCAGGAGAACTGCCGGGCGAAGCGTGCGGTGTTGACGGCGCGCTCGACACGGCGACCGATCCGCAGGAAGCGCCAGCCGGCGGCGCGGTTCATGTTTTCGTTCGACAGGCCGGAGAAGCTTGCCAACTCCTGAAGCGCGACTTCCGCAGCCTGAACCACCGCTTCTTCGCCCTCGACCGGGACGGCGAGCCTCGCCTCCATCTGGGTGATGACGTGCCAGGCATCCGGCGACAGCCGTTCGCGCAGCGACGAAGCGTTGCGCTGGGCGGCGCGGATCAGCGACAGCGCCGAGCCGAATTCATCCGGGCTTTGCAGCGCATCGGCGGCGATCTTGGCGGTCTGCGCACGCGGGCCGAGCGAGGTCGCGCCCCAGGCGATCAGCAGCCGCTGGATCTTCTCGATGGCGTGGTGCAGCGGCCCCTTGCCGGGATCGCGCTGCGGCGCGCTGAGCGCGCGCAGCAGCCGCAGCGTCGCCTCGGCGCGTTCGAGATAGCGGCCGAGCCAGAACAGATTGTCGGCGGCGCGGCTCGGCAGCACGCCGGTGATGCGCCGGATACGCACGCTGTCAACCGCAGGCAGCAGCGACGACGGCGCCACCGCATGATCGGCCACCACCCAGACGTCAGCGGCCCGGGCGCCCTCGCCCATCGACACCGCGCGCGAGTCGAGCCTGTCGGCGATCCGGCAGAAGCCGCCGGGCATCACCGCCCAGCCGTTTTCGGTCGCGGCGGCGAACACGCGCAGCACGAACGGCCGTGGCGCCAGCTTGCCGTCGTCCCACACCGGCGTGGTCGACAGCCGGACCTGCTCCTGCGCGACGTAATCGAGCCCGCGCGCCGCGATCGCATCGCGCAAATGATCGCGCACCACCGGCGGCAATTCGCCGGGCAGCACCGGGCCGTGATGCGAGAAGCCCGGCACGTTCTGGCCGTACGCGCCTTCGATGACGAACTCATCGAGCCGGTCGAGCACTTCCTCGCGCGCCGCCGTTTGGCCGCACCACCAGGTGGCGATGTGCGGCATCTTGAGGTCTTCGCCGAGCAGCCGGCGCGCCAGCGGCGGCAGGAAGCCGAGCAGCGAGCGCGCTTCGAGCACGCCGGAGCCCGGCATGTTGGCAACCACGACGCCGCTCTTGCGGATCACGTCGATCAGGCCGGCGACGCCGAGCTGCGACGAAGCATCGAGCTCCAGCGGATCGAGCGAATTGGCATCGACCCGGCGCAGCAGCACGTCGATCCGCTTCAGGCCGGCGACGGTGCGGATATGCAGACGATCATCGGCGACCGCGAGGTCGTCGCCTTCCACCAGCAGGAAGCCGAGATAGCGCGCCAATGTTGCGTGCTCGAAATACGTCTCGCTGAACCGGCCCGGCGTCAGCAAGCCAATGCGCGGTTCGTCGCGATCGGCCGTGGCGCGCAGGCTGTCGCGGAACGCTTCGAAGAACGAGGCGACGCGCTCGACATTCATCGATTTGTAGAGATCGTTGAAGGCGCGCGACAGCACCAGGCGGTTTTCCAGCGCGTAGCCGGCGCCGGACGGCGCCTGGGTGCGATCGCCGAGCACCCACCACTGCCCGTCCGGGCCGCGGCCGATGTCGGCGGCATAGAAGTGCAGATAGCGGCCGCCGGGCGGCTTCACTCCGACCATCGGCCGCAAGTAATCGGCGCTGCCGGCGATCGCGGCGGCCGGCAGCGCGCCGTCAGCGATCAATCGGCCGTCGCCGTAGATGTCCTGCAGCACGCCTTCCAGCAGCGTCGCGCGCTGGGCGATGCCGGCGGCGATCTGTTGCCACTCGCTCTCGCCGATCAGCAGCGGGACGTGGCTGAGCGGCCAGGCACGATCCACGGCGTCGCCCGGCGCCCGATAGGTGACGCCGGCATCGCGCAGATGCCGGTCGGCGGCGGCGAAGCGGCGCTCGATCTCGTCGGTCGACAAAGCTGCGAACGCGTCGAAATAACGACTCCACACCGCGCGCGGCTGGCCGTCGGCGCCGATGAATTCATCGGGGATACCGGGCAGGCGCACATAATCCCGGCTCCATTGCGCAACCTTGCGGTCACGCGGTCGAGCCTTCCGGGCCGGGCCGCCTTGCTGCGCCATTATCTCATCCCCCATACGGAATGATTCAATGCAGCAGTGGCGTGCGCAAGTCGAGGGTCAGCGGGAATTCAAGTGTGCGTTCTTCATGCGGCGGATCGATCCGGCCCGGGGTGTGGCCGTGATCCTGGAACCGGGCCAGCCGCCGGGCCTCGGCTTCGTACGAGTTCACCGGCTTGGTCTCGTAGGCGCGGCCGCCCGGATGGGCGACGTGATAGACGCAGCCGCCGAGCGAGCGGCCGTTCCAGGTGTCGACGATGTCGAACACCAGCGGCGCGTGCACCGGAATGGTCGGATGCAGCCCTGAGGCCGGCTGCCACGCCTTGAACCGCACCGCCGCCACCGCTTCGCCGGAGCGCGCGGTCGCCGTCATCGGCAGCCGGCGGCCGTTGCAGGTGATGACGTGGCGGCCCTCGACGAAGCCCTCGGCCTTGACCTGTAGCCGCTCGACCGAGGAATCGACAAAGCGCACCGTACCGCCCGCGGTCCCCTCTTCGCCCAGCACGTGCCACGGCTCCAACGCCTGCCGCACCTCCAATGTGACACCGCCGTGATACACGCTGCCGAACACGGGAAAACGAAACTCGAGCTGCGCGGTGAACCATTCCGGCTCGAACGCATAGCCGGCGCGCGCCAACTCGCCGAGCACGTCGCGAAAATCCTCCCACAAATAATGCGGCAGCATGAAGCGGTCGTGCAGCGCCGTGCCCCAGCGGACGAACTTGCCGGAGAGCGGCTCGCGCCACAGCATCGCGATCAGCGCGCGGATCAGAAGCTGCTGCGCGAGCGACATCCGCGGATCGGGCGGCATCTCGAGCGCGCGGAATTCGACCAGGCCGAGACGCCCGGTCGGACTATCCGGCGAGTACATCTTGTCGATGCAGATCTCGGCGCGATGGGTGTTGCCGGTGATATCGACCAGGATGTTGCGGAACAGCCGGTCGGCGAGCCACAGCGGGCCCTTGACGCCCGGCGGCGGCACCTGGTTCAGCGCGATTTCGAGTTCATACAGCGAATCGTGCCGCGCCTCGTCGATCCGCGGCGCCTGGCTGGTCGGGCCGATGAACATCCCGGAGAACAGATAGGACAGCGACGGATGCCGCTGCCAGAACAGCACCAGACTCTTGAGCAGATCCGGCCTTCTCAAGAACGGAGAGTCCGCGGGGCTGGCGCCGCCGACCACGACGTGGTTGCCGCCGCCGGTGCCGGTGTGGCGGCCGTCGATCAGGAAGCGGTTGGCGCCGAGCCGCACCTGCGCGGCGTCCTCATACAGGCCGAAGGTTGTCCGCACAGCCTCGCGCCAGCTCGAGGCCGGCTGAATGTTGACTTCGATCACGCCGGGGTCGGGCGTCACCTTGATGACATCGATGCGCGGATCGTAAGGCGGCGGATAGCCTTCGATGTGGACCCGGATCTGCATCTCTTCGGCGGTGGCTTCGACCGCGGCAATCAGTTCGAGATAATCCTCGATGGTTTCGGTCGGCGGCATGAAGGCGCAGAGCACGCCCTCGCGCAGCTCGATCGACATCGCGGTGCGCACGCCTCCTTTGCGCAGCTTCTGCTCCTCGACCGGCTGACTTGTCGTCGCCTCGCCCGCCGACTGTTCGAACACCGGCATCTGCTCGCGCTCGGGATCGGCATCGTTCGCCGGCGGCGGCGCGAACAGCGGCAGCGCGCCGCGCGGCTCCAAGGGATCGCGCGGCACGATGAACGGATAGTCGTCTTCCGGAATGTGCGGCAGCGACGAAATCGGCAGCCGGAAGCCGAGCGGCGAGTCGCCCGGCAGCAGGAACAGATTGCCTCGCCGCAGTTTCCAGCGCTCGCTGCGCCAACGCTTCTTCTGCGCCGGCGTCGCTTCCGCATTCCACGCCTGGATCGGCAGCACGAAACCGCGCGGCGTATTCAACCCAGTGTCGAACACCCGCGCCATCCGGGCACGCTCTTCCGGATCGGACAGCTTGTTATCCTGCGGATCGACATTCGGCGGCAGCGCGGCTTCCTTCTGCAGCCAGTGGTTCGGATCCTCATAGGCCGGCAGCACGTAGTCGGTGTCGATGCCGAGCCGCTTCGCGGTGCCGATCGCGAACTGCTCGGCTTCCTCGACCTTCGCCGGCCGCTGGCCGACCACCGGCGCGATCAGATCCGCATTGTTCCAGATCGGCACGCCGTCCTTGCGCCAATACAGACCGAAGGCCCAGCGCGGCAGGCTTTCGCCCGGATACCATTTGCCCTGGCCGAAATGCAGCAGGCCGCCGGGTGCGAACCGCGTGCGCAGGCGCCGGATCAGATCGTCCGCCAGCATCCGCTTGGCGCCGCCGACCGCGGCGACGTTCCACTCCGGCGATTCCAGATCGTCGATCGACACGAAGGTCGGCTCGCCGCCCATCGTCAGCCGCACGTCGTGCGCGACCAGATCGGCATCGACCTTTTCGCCGAGCGCATCCAGCCTCGCCCAGGATTCGTCGGAGAACGGCATGGTGATCCGCGGCGCTTCGCGGATGCGCTCGACCCGCATGTCGAATTTGAAATCGACATTGGCGAAGCCGACCACACCGGATATCGGCGCCGCCGTGCGATAATGCGGCGTGGCGGCGACCGGGATGTGGCCCTCGCCCGCAAGCAATCCCGAAGTCACGTCGAAGCCGACCCAGCCGGCGCCGGGCAGGTACACTTCGGCCCAGGCGTGCAGATCGGTGAAGTCGTGCGTGGCGCCCTTCGGGCCGTCGAGCGACTCGATGTCGGGGCGAAGCTGGATCAAGTAACCGGACACGAACCGCGCCGCGAGACCGAGATGCCGCAGCGTCTGGATCAGCAGCCACGCCGAGTCGCGGCACGAGCCGGCGCCTTTGGCCAGCGTCTCCTCTGGCGTCTGCACCCCCGGTTCCATCCGGATGATGTAGTTGACCCGCTCGCGCAGTTTGGCGTTGAGGTCGACCAGGAAGTTGACGGTGCTTTCCGCTTCACGCGGAATCGAATCGAGATAGGCTTTGAACAGCGGCCCCGGCTCGGTCGTCGCCAGATATGGCGCCAGCTCGTGCTGCAGGTCGCCGGTATATGAGAACGGGAAGCTCTCGGCGTAGCTCTCGACGAAGAAGTCGAACGGGTTGATCACCGTCATCGCCGCGGTGAAATCGACCTCGATCTTGAGTTCGTCCGCCTTCTCAGGAAACACGAACCGCGCCAGCCAGTTGCCCTGCGGGTCCTGCTGCCAATTGATGAAGTGGTTCGCCGGCGTGACCTTCAGCGAATACGACAGAATCGGCGTCCGCGTATGCGGCGCCGGACGCAGCCGGATGGTCTGAGGACCGATGTCGACCAGACGGTCGTATTTGTAATGCGTGACGTGATGAAGGGCGACATAGATCGACACAAGGGCAGCTCCGGCATTGAATTTGAGCAGAACACCGGAGCTCGGGGCGATCAAGCGCTAACAAAGGGCAAGGGCTGCTTAAGTATGGGGCGGAGCCCGGCTGCGTAGAGGGTCGTCATCGCCCGCGCAGACGGGCGACCCAGTCTCGCACCGAATCGAAGCTTTCTCTGCAACGCTCCTTGCAGAATCTCTCGTTCGTCATTCCGGGATGCGCCCTCTTGGGCGCAGGCCCGGAATCCATATTCCCGGCGGAGGTTATGGATTCCGGGCTCGCGCTTCGCGCGCCCCGGAATGACGACGGTTCTTCACGCCTTGCCGCCCGAGTTTTTCCGCGTCTCGGCGACCCAGCTGCGGGCGCCGATCGCCATGATGCCGCTGTCGTTGAGCAGCGTCACCAGTTTGAAGCCGAGCGCGATGTTGCGGGCGGCGCCTTCCGGGCCGGAGCAATGGATGCCCGGATACAGGCCGCGCTTGTCGCATTCCTTGAGCAGCTTGTCGTAGATCTTCAGGATCTCCGGCTCGTCGCGGTCGAGCTTCGGCACCAGGCCGTAGGAGAAGCCGAGATCGCTGGGCCCGATATACACGCCGGCAATGCCTTCGACGTCGAGGATCGCCTCCATGTTCTCGACCGCGGTGCGGGTCTCGATCATCGGGATGCACAGCGTCTCGTCGTTCGCGGTCGCCTGATAGTTTCCGGACGAGCCGTAGAGACCGGCACGGATCGGACCGTTACTGCGGGTGCCGCGCGGCGGGTACTTGCAATACTGGACGAAGTTTTCAGCTTCCTCCTTGGTATTCACCATCGGGCAGATCACCCCGTAGGCGCCGCCGTCCAGCACCTTGCCGATGATGCCCGGCTCGTTCCACGGCACCCGCACCATCGGCGTCACCGGATGCGCCTGCATCGCCTGGAAACAGGTGACCATCGATTGATAGTCCTGCACGCCGTGCTGGATATCGACCGTGACGCTGTCGAACCCGCACTGTGCCATCACCTCGGCCGAGAACCCCGACGGAATCGCCAGCCAGCCATTGACCACGACTTTGCCGTCGGCCCAGAGTTGTTTCACCTTGTTTGCCATTGTCAGTCCTTGCGCGCTATCAGATTGACTAAATTACTAGTACACGGCGTCATCGCCGGGCTTGCCCCGCCTGCGGGGCCGAAGCCCCTTCGGCGCGGCGAAGGCCCGGCGATCCATCGTCACGAAGAAGGATGGATGCGCGGGTCAAGCCCGCGCATGACGATCGGAATTGTTGCGATCGCCTCACGCCGTCGCCGCCTGGATCGCGGCTTCGTCGACGCCGACTTCGCGCGCGGTGGCGACGATGGCGGCCCAGGTGTCATCGGGGAGCGGAACGCCGTTCCTGGTCCGCTCGGCGCGGGTGGCGGTTTCGGGATCGCCGGGGATCAACACCTGATCGACGCCGGCGACCGTCTTGGAGCTTTTGAAGAAGTCGATGTAGCGGGTGACTTCGGCATCGAAGACGTGCGCCGGATCGATGCGCTTCGGATCGACATAGATCGAGAACATGCCGTTGGCGAATGGCCGGTCTGGGCCGGTGGCGCCGTTGCCGGTGAGCGCGCCGCCGAGCAGTTCGCAGATCAGCGCCAGCCCCGAGCCCTTGTGTTCGCCGAAAGCGCGGATCGCCCCTCGGCCGTTGGCGTGGTTGATCGGGCCGTCCTTCTCGTGCGGGCCGTACAGCGTCGCCGGATCTTCGCTCAAAGAGCCGTCGGCATTGATCAGCGCGCCTTGCGGCAGCTTCTTGCCGCCGCGCGCCGCGACCAGCACCTTGCCTTCGGCGACGATCGAGGTGGCAAGATCGAGCACCACCGGCGGCGCGTCCGGGCGCGGGATGCCGACGCAATAAGGCGCAGTGGACAATCGGCGTTCAACGCCGCCGAACGGCGCGACCAGGATCGAGCCCGCCGCGGTGACGAAGTGAATCGAGACCAAGCCTTCAGCGGCGGCCATCTCGGCCCAGTCTCCGATCCGGCCGATGTGACCGGCGTTCTTCAGCGCCACCGCCGACAGCCCCTGCGCCTTGCACTTGTCGATGCCGATCCGCACCGCCTGCGGGCCCACAGTCTGGCCGTAGCCGAACTTGCCGTCGACCACTGCGAGCGACGGCAGATCGACCGGGACGTCGACGGTCTGGTCCGGATGCACCGCGCCGGCGTTGCGCCAGCGGATGTAGACCGGCACGCGGATGACGCCGTGGCTGTCGTGGCCTGTGAGATTAGCGGTGGTGAGATACGAGCCGATCCGCCGCGCCTCTTCCTTGGACGAGCCCGCACGCTCAAACACCTGGGCGACGAAATCGATCAGCCGATCGACCTGCACCGTCACCATGTCGGCGCACTCCTGCGGCCAGCGGTCATCTGCTGTTGGGTCATTCGTCGTCTCCTCCCGGCACCGCGGCCTTCGCCTGCGGTCGAACTTTGCGGCCGCGAGTTGAGCGAGATTCCTGATCGCTGTCCACCGCGCTTCCGGCATGGCGCACCGGCATCGCCATCAGGCTCGCCTCCAACGCGCGCAGCAGTTCCTGCAGTTCGGCGAGCCTGGCACCGCCGGTCCGCCGCGTGATTTCGGCGTAGATTGCTTCCGAGAACGGCGCGACCGTCTCGATCAGCTTCAACCCCTTGGCGGTGATCGACACCATGCTACGGCGCTGGTCGTCCTTGGCGAGTTTACGTGCCACCAGCTTGCGGGCCTCGAGATCACGCAGCATCCGCGACAGGCTGGGGCCGAGCAGGAAGGCGCTGTGCGCCAGCTCGGTGACTTCGATCGCATCGACCGCCGTGAGCGCGCGCAGGATGCGCCATTGCTGCTCGCTGAGACCGTGGGCGCGCAGCAGCGGGCGGAAGTGCCGCATCACCGCCTCGCGGCCACGCAGCAGCAGCATCGGCAGCGAGCGCGAGAACTCGCGCATCGGCAGTTCTTTGTTCTGCGCCGCCCCTTCACCGTCCTCGCGAAGCACCTCGCGCCGAAGCGATCCCGCCTTGGGGCCTGCCGCAGGCTTGCTGCGCTTCGCTCGTAATGAGGGGGGAGAAGTCTTTTGCATCGCAATAAGCACGGTTTGGATTTGAGCCTCATCATTTAACATGTTAATCAGTTTACGCGCGAGCGTTTTTGTCGGCGCCGACGCAGGGATGGAAATCAAGGCGGAAGCCCAACATGGCGTTGTCGAACAACGAAATTCGCGCCGCGGCCGAGCGGCTGCAGCAGGCCGAGACAACCAAGGTGCAGATCCGCCAGCTGTCGCTGGATCATCCGGCGATCACGATTCCCGACGCCTACGCAATCCAGGGCGCCTGGATCGAGATCAAGCAGGCTGCGGGCCGACGCGTGCGCGGCCACAAGATCGGGCTGACCTCGAAGGCGATGCAGGGCCAGCTCGGCATCGATGAGCCGGACAGCGGCATTCTGCTCGACGACATGTTCTTTGGTGACGGCGGCATCGTGCCGACCGATCGCTTCATCGCGACGCGCGTCGAAGCCGAACTCGCCTTCGTCATCAAGCATCGCCTCGCCGGTCCGCATTGCACGATCTTCGACGTGCTGAACGCCACTGATTTCGTGGTGCCGGCACTGGAGATCCTCGATACCCGCGTACAGCGCGTCGATCCTGAGACCAAGGCGACGCGGAAGATCTATGACACCATCGCCGACAACGCGGCGAATGCCGGCATCGTGCTCGGCGGCCGGCCGATCCGGCCGCTCGACACCGACCTGCGCTGGATCGGCGCGCTCGCTTACAAGAACGGTCAGCTCGAGGAGACCGGCCTCGCCGCAGGCGTGCTCAACCATCCGGCGACCGCGGTGGCGTGGCTCGCCAACAAAATCGCGCCGCAGGGCCTGGCGCTGGAGCCAGGCCAGATCGTGCTGGCCGGCTCGTTCATTCGCGCGATCGAGACGGCGAAGGGTGATACGATCCAGGCCGACTACGGGCCCTACGGCACCGTGAGTTGTTACTTCGGGTAACGAGCCGAAGCGAGGGATCCATGCCGCATTTCACCATCGAATATTCCGCCAATCTCGACGACAAGCTCGACATCGCCGAGGTCGTCGAACTTGTTCGCAGCACCGCGATTGAAACCGGGATCTTTCCGGTTGGCGGGGTGCGGGTCCGCGCGATCCGCTGCGAGCATTATGCGATCGCCGACGGCCGGCCGGGCTTCGCCTTCATGGCGATGCTGCTGCGGCTCGGCGAAGGCCGCGACCTCGCCGCCCGCAAGCGCGCCGGCGATCACATCTTCGCCCAGCTCTCGCACTACCTTGATCCGCTGTTCGGCGACGAGGGCTTCGCGCTGTCGTTCGACATGGTGGTCAACGACAACGAGACGAGCTGGAAGCGCAACTCGATCCACGACCTGTTGATCGCCGAGGCCCGCCATGGCTGATGCCGCTACGCCCCCTTCCGGATTTCAGGCCAATCTCGACCGTGCCGCGCCGCTGCTGAAGCAGCTCAAGGCCGATGGCATCGGCCATCTGATCGGCGGCGAGATCGTCGCAGCCTCATCCGGCGAAGTGTTCGAGACGGCCTCGCCGATCGACAATTCGGTGCTGGCGCAGGTGGCGCGCGGCACGGCGGCGGACATCGACCGCGCCGCCAAGGCAGCTAAGGCTGCGTTTCCGGCGTGGCGTGACATGGCGCCCGCCAAGCGGCGCAAGCTGCTACACACAATCGCTGATGCGATCGAGGCGCGCGCCGACGACATCGCCGTGCTGGAATGCATCGACACCGGTCAGGCGCATCGCTTCATGGCCAAGGCCGCGATCCGCGCCGCCGAAAACTTCCGGTTCTTCGCCGACAAATGCGCTGAGGCGCGCGACGGCCTGAACACGCCGAGCGACGAGCATTGGAACGTCTCGACCCGGGTGCCGATCGGTCCGGTCGGCGTGATCACGCCGTGGAATACGCCGTTCATGCTGTCGACCTGGAAGATCGCCCCCGCGCTCGCTGCCGGCTGCACCGTGGTGCACAAGCCGGCCGAGTGGTCGCCGGTGACCGCCGACATGCTGGCGCGCATCTGCAAGGACGCCGGGCTGCCGGACGGCGTGCTCAACACCGTGCACGGTTTCGGCGAAGAGGCCGGCAAGGCGCTGACCGAACATCCAGCCATCAAGGCGATCGCCTTCGTCGGCGAAACCGCCACCGGCGCCGCGATCATGGCGCAGGGCGCGCCGACGCTGAAGCGGGTGCATTTCGAGCTCGGCGGCAAGAACCCGGTGATCGTGTTTGGCGACGCCGATCTCGATCGCGCGCTCGATGCCGTGGTGTTCATGATCTACTCGCTGAACGGCGAGCGCTGCACCTCGTCGAGCCGGCTGCTGGTGCAATCCTCGATCGCCGACAGCTTCATCGAAAAGCTGGCCGCACGTGTACGCGCCCTCAAGGTCGGCCACCCGCTCGATCCGGCCACCGAAGTCGGTCCGCTGATCCATCAGCGCCATCTCGACAAGGTCTGCTCCTATGTCGACGTCGCCCGGAAGGACGGCGCCACCATCGCGGTCGGCGGCGAACCGTTCGATGGCCCCGGCGGCGGGCACTATGTAAAGCCGACACTGGTGACCAATGCGCGCAGCGACATGCAGGTGGCACAGGACGAAGTATTTGGCCCATTCCTCACCGTGATCCCGTTCAAGGATGAAGCCGAGGCGATTCAAATCGCCAACGACGTCCGCTACGGACTCACCGGCTATGTCTGGACCGCCGACATGGGCCGCGCCTTGCGCGTCGCCGAGGCGCTCGAAGCCGGGATGATCTGGCTGAACTCGGAAAACGTCCGCCATTTGCCGACCCCGTTCGGCGGCATGAAGCAGTCCGGCATCGGCCGCGACGGCGGCGACTACTCGTTCGAGTTCTACATGGAGACCAAGCACGTCTCTCTGGCCCGCGGCACGCACAAGATTCAGAAGCTGGGGGCGGTGTAGTGCAAAGCTTTCCCACGCGTCATTCCGGGGCGCTCGCGCAGCGAGCGAACCCGGAATCCATACTCCCTGTGAACGCTGTCGTGCACAGTCGCGGACACAGGGGTTATGGATTCCGGGTTCGCGCCTGACGGTGCGCCCCGGAATGACGAGATTTGATGCTGTGAACGAACAACAGGACGATCCGAGGACTCGCCAATGCCGGTGCCGCAACACGTGTTCGATCCGCCGTTCAACATCGTCCGCGCCAGCCATGTGGTGCTCGACGTCGTCGATCTGAACAAAAGCGTCGAGTTCTACGACAACATCATCGGCCTGCATGTCGAAGATCGCGACGACACCACCGCTTACTTGCGCGGCTGTGAGGAGCATCAGCATCATTCGTTGGTGCTGCGCAAAGCGGACGCGCCGGCCGCGGCACGGCTCGGCTTCAAGGTCGGCAATGAAGACGACCTCGACAAGGCCGGCAGCTTCTTTGCCGAGAACGGGCTGATCTACAGCTTCGTCGATCGCCCGTTCCAGGGCCGCACCCTGCACGTCACCGATCCGTTCGGCTATCGGCTCGAACTGTACGCAACAATGGAAAAGCGGCCGCATCTGCTCCGCCGCTACGAGCGTTACAAGGGCTGCCATCCGCAGCGGCTCGACCATTTCAACGTGTTCGCGGCCGAAACCCAGGATACGGTCGACTTCTATGCCCGGCTCGGCTTCCGCCTCACCGAATACGCCGAGGAAGACGGCGACAGCGGGCGCATCGCCGCCGCGTGGATGCACCGCAAAGGCAACGTTCACGACTTCGCACTGACCAACGGAAGCGGCCCGCGGCTGCACCATTTCGCCTATTGGGTGCCCGGCCCGCTCAACATCATCCATCTCTGCGACGTGATGGCGTCGAGCGGCCTGGCGCTGGAGCGCGGCCCCGGTCGCCACGGCATCTCCAACGCCTTCTTCCTCTATGTTCGCGATCCGGACGGCCACCGCATCGAGCTGTACTGCAGCGACTACCAGACCATGGACCACGACCACGAGCCGCTCCGCTGGTCGCTGCGCGACCCGCGCCGCCAGACCCTATGGGGCGCGCCTGCGCCGAGGTCCTGGTTCGAGCAGGGCTCGCCGTTCCTCGGCCAGGAGGTCCGCGAACCGGCCTTCGTAGCCGATGTGGTGATTGCGGATTGAGCCTCGGATGCGCACACTCAAACCATGAAACTCGTCATTCCGGGGCGCTCGCGAAAGCGAGCGAACCCGGAATCCAGAAGTTCAGAGCACCTCGGGATTCCGGGTTCGCGCCGGACGGCGCGCCCCGGAATGACGGCATCAAAGGCTGATCACCATGCCCACTCCTCGCCTCGCCACCTTCACCGTCAACGGCCTCACCCGCTACGGCGCGGTGTGTGATCATGGGGTGGTCGATCTGTCGGCCCGCCATGCCAACGACTATCCGACCCTGCGCGAGGTGATCGCGGCCGGCGCGCTGCAGCGGATCGTTGACGAGGCCGACCACACCGCACCCGACTTCGCGCGCGACGCGGTGAAGCTTCAGCCGCCGATCCCGCAGCCGGAAAAGATCATCTGCGTCGGCGTCAACTATCCGGACCGCAACGCCGAATATAAGGACGGCAGCGAGACGCCGAAGTTTCCGTCGATGTTCATGCGCACGCCGCGCTCTTTCGTCGGCCACGGCACGCCGCTGGTGCGGCCGAAGGCGTCGAAGCTGCTGGACTACGAGGGCGAGCTGACGCTGGTGATCGGCCAGGGCGGCCGGCACATCGCCGAGGCCGACGCACTGAATCATGTCGCCGCGATCACGCTGTGCAACGAGGGCACGATCCGCGACTGAGTGCGGCACGCCAAGTTCAACGTGACCCAAGGCAAGAACTTCGACCACACCGGCAGCCTGGGACCGTGGCTGGTGCCCTACACGAATGAAGCGCAGATCGCCGACATCCGCCTCACCACGCGCGTCAACGGCGAGACGCGACAGGACGATCGCACCTCGCGGATGATCTTCAGCTTCCGCTATCTGATCGCCTACATCTCGACCTTCACCACGCTGGTGCCGGGCGATCTGATCGTCACCGGCACGCCGGCCGGCGCCGGCGCCCGCGCCGAACCGCCGGTGTATCTGAAGCCCGGCGATATCATCGAGGTCGAGGCCGACGGCATCGGCACCTTGCGCAACGGCGTGATCGACGAAGCCGAGTAATTCCTCCCAGCAAGCAGCGGATATCCAGATGAGCATCATGACCGGCGGCGAAGCCATCGTGCAGGGCCTCGTCGCGCACGGCGTCGACACCGTGTTCGGCCTGCCCGGCGCGCAGATCTACGGCCTGTTCGACGGCTTCGCCAAGGCGCAACTGAAGGTGATCGGCGCGCGGCACGAGCAGGCCTGCGGCTATATGGCATTCGGCTACGCCCGCGCCTCCGGCAAACCCGGCGTGTTCAGCGTCGTGCCCGGCCCCGGCGTGCTCAACGCCGGCGCAGCGCTGCTCACCGCGTTCGGCTGCAACGAGCCGGTGATGTGCCTCACCGGCCAGGTGCCGAGCGCATATCTCGGCAAGGGCCGCGGCCATCTGCACGAGATGCCGGATCAACTGGCGACGCTGCGCAGCTTCATCAAATGGGCCGAGCGGATCGAATATCCGGGCAACGCGCCAGCGCTGGTGGCGCGCGCCTTCCAGGAGATGATGAGCGGCCGCCGCGGACCTGTGGCGCTGGAAATGCCGTGGGAGGTGTTCACGCAAACCGCCGAGACCGGCGCGGCGCAGAAGCTCGATCCGATCGCACCACCCGCCCCCGATCCGGATCGCATCGCCGCCGCGGCGAAGCTGATCACGGCCAGCAAGACACCGATGATCTTCGTCGGCTCCGGCGCGCTGGAGGCCGGCGACGAGATCCTCGAACTCGCCGAGATGATCGACGCGCCGGTGGTGGCGTTCCGCTCCGGCCGCGGCATCGTCAGCAACCGGCACGAACTCGGGCTGACGTTCGCAGCGGCCTACCAGCTGTGGCCGCACACCGACCTGATCATCGGCATCGGCACCCGCATGGAGCTGCCGACCACCTTCCGCTGGCCGTTCCGCCCCGAGGGGCTGAAGTCGGTGCGGATCGACATCGATCCGGCGGAGATGCGGCGGTTCGCGCCGGACGCGGCGATCGTGTCGGATTCGAAAGCTGGCGCCCGCGCGCTGGCCGATGCGGTGAGCAAGGCGGGCTATTCAAAGACGAAAGGCCGCCGCGAGGCGATCCGCGCCGCCACGGCGAAGACGCAGCAGGACATCCAGGCGATCCAGCCGCAGATGTCGTACTTGAAGATCCTGCGCGAGGTGCTGCCGGACGATGCGATCGTCACCGACGAGCTGTCGCAGGTCGGCTTCGCCTCCTGGTACGGTTTCCCGATCTATCAACCGCGCACCTTCCTCACTTCCGGCTATCAGGGCACGCTCGGCTCGGGCTTTCCGACCGCGCTCGGCGCCAAGGTGGCGTGCCCGGACAAACCGGTGGTGGCGATCACCGGCGACGGCGGCTTCATGTTCGGCGTGCAAGAGCTTGCCACCGCGGTCCAATACAACATCGGCGTGGTGACGCTGGTGTTCGACAATTCCGCCTACGGCAACGTCCGCCGCGACCAGGTCAATCTGTTCGACGGCCGCGTGGTGGCGTCCGATCTGGTCAATCCGGATTTCGTCAAGCTCGCCGATTCGTTCGGCGTCGGCGCCGCGCGCGTGACCTCGCCCGACCATTTCCGGCCCGCGCTGGAAAAAGCGCTCGCCGCCGGCGGCCCGCAGCTGATCGCGATCGACGTCCCGCGCGACAGCGAAGCCAGCCCGTGGCCGTTCATTCATCCGGCGAAGCCGTAGGAAGCCCCCCGTCATTCCGGATTGCGCGCACAGCGCGCAAGTCCGGAATCCATATCCCCTGTGCTTGTGACCGAGCACCGCGGGTCGACCGCTTTGGTTCACCACGTTTGCCGGGAGTATAGATTCCGGGCTCGCCGCTACGCGGCGCCCCGGAATGACGAATGGAGAGGTGAGTGCGCGTCACCTCCGATCACAGATGATCGTAGTCCACCACCACGCGATCGGTGGTCGGTTTGGCCTGACAGGTGAGCACGAAGCCGGCGGCGAGTTCCCAGGGCTCCAGCGAGTAGTTCAGGTCCATCTTGGCTTCGCCCTCGACCAGCTTGGCGCGGCAGGTCGAGCACATCCCGCCCTTGCAGGCGAATGGCAGGTCGACGCCGGCGCGGAGCGCAGCATCGAGGATGGCTTCGCCTTCCGCGACCGGCACCTCGCGGCGCTTGCCGTCGATGATCAGCGACGCGATCGCTCTTGGCGGCGCACCCGGCTCGACCACCGCCTTCGGCCGCGGCTTGCCGCCAAGCCCTGAAACGAAGCGCTCGACATGGATGCGCTCTGCGGCGATACCGAGGTCGCGGCAAGTGGTCTCGACGTCGTCGCTCATCCCGGTCGGGCCGCAGATGAAGACGTGATCGACGCTTGCCGCCGGCACCATCGCGGTGAGTAGCAGCCGCACCTTGTCGCGGTCGAGCCGGCCCTGCATCACCGGCACGTCCTGCTCTTCCTGCGACAGCACATGAAACACCGCGAGCCGGTCGAGGTAGCGGTCCTTCAACGTCTCCAGAGACTCGCGAAACAGGATCTGATCGGTGGTGCGGTTGCCGTAGAATAGGAAGAACCGGCTGCCCGGCTCGCGCACCAGCACGCCTTTGATCAGTGACAGGATCGGGGTGATGCCGCTGCCGGCGGCGAAGCCCACATAGGTACGCGTCTCCTCCACGGCATGCAGCGCACCGAACCTGCCGGTCGGCGTCATCACCTCGATGGTGTCGCCGGCTTTCAACTCTTCGGTTGCCCACACCGAGAATGCGCCGCCGTCGACCTTCTTCACCGCGATCCGCAGCTCGCCGTCGTCCGGTCCGGAGCAGATCGAATACGATCGCCGCACCTCCTCGCCGTCCATCGTGGTGCGCAGCGTCAGATACTGGCCCGGCACGAACTGATAGGCGCTCGCCAGCTCCGGCGGGACCGTGAAGCTGAGCGAGATCGCATCCCGCCCTTCGCGGCGCAGGTCGGCAATGGTCAGCGGATGAAATCGCGGAATACTGGCGGAGATGTTCATGGCGGCGCTCAATGGCACTTGAAGTAATCGAATGGTTCGCGGCAGCTCTTGCAGCGCCACAGCGCCTTGCACGAAGTCGAGCCGAATTCAGACAGCTGCTCGGTGTCGGTCGAGCCGCATTGCGGGCAGGCGATTTCCAGGGTGCCGAACAGCGCGCGGCGGGAGCCGGTCGCCTGCGGCGGGGCGATGCCGTAGTCCTTCAGCTTGGCGCGGCCCGCCTCGCTCATCCAATCGGTGGTCCAGGCCGGCGCCAGCACGGTGGTGACCCGCGCCTGCGCGATGCCGGCACGCGCCAGCGCGGTCTCGATCTCCAGCGCGATCATGTTCATCGCCGGACACCCGGAATAGGTCGGGGTGATCGCAACCTCGACGCTGCCGTGCTCGACCCGCACCTCGCGCAGCACGCCGAGATCGACGATGGTAAGAACCGGGATTTCCGGATCGCACACCGTCGCGGCGGCATCCCAGGCGCGCTGTCGCAGCTCGGCGTCGCTGCCCGTCAGCGTCACCATGTCAGCCCCGGATAGGTCCGCTGCATGTGCTGCAGCTCGGCGAGCAGCCGGCCGAGATGCTCGGTGTGACGGCCGCTGCGGCCGCCCTGCTGCATCCACGGATTGCTCGGTGCCGTCAGCATCGCTTCGCGCAGCACCGTGTCGATTGTGCTCTGCCAAGTGGCGCGCAGGCTCGCCGGATCGACCGCGATGCCGGTTTCGATCAGCCGGCGCTCGGCATTGTCGGTCTCGAAGAGCTCGCCGGTGAATGCCCACAGCGCTTCTACCGCATCCTGCGCGCGGGCGTGGCTTTCATCGGTGCCGTCGCCGAGCCGGATCATCCACTCGGCGGCATGGCGGAGATGATAGGCGCTTTCCTTTTCCGACTTGGCGGCAATCGCGGCGAGCGTGGCGTCGGATGATTGCATCATCGCGCGCCAATACGGGTCGGCGAACGCCGAGTAGAACAGCTGCCGCGCGATGGTGCGGGCAAAATCGCCGTTCGGCTGCTCGACCAGCAGCAGATTCTGGTACTGCCTTTCCTCGCGCAAGTACGCGAGCTGATCCTCGCCGCGGCCCTGCCCCTCGACCTGTCCGGCATAGCTGTACAGCTCGCGCGCCTGCCCGATCAGGTCGAGCGCGATGTTGGACAGCGCCATGTCCTCTTCCAGCATCGGCGCATGCCCGCACCATTCCGACAGCCGATGACCGAGCACGAGCGCATCATCGGCGCGGCGCAGCGTGGTGGTGAACAGCGGGGTGTCGGTCAGTTCGATCGAGGCGGCGGGCATATCAATCAATGTCCTGTTAGCACGACGATAAATCGCCGCGCGGCGGGCGGTCTCCCTCTCCCCGCGCGCAGGGAGAGGTTAGTCTGTGCTCGGCGCGGACGCCTGCAGCCGCTCACTACATATGCCCGACTTCGTCGGGCACTTCGTAGAACGTCGGATGGCGATAGATCTTGGACTCCGCCGGCTCGAACAGCATGCCGGCCTCGGCCGGATCGCTCGCGGTGATCGCGTTCGACGGCACCACCCAGATCGACAGGCCTTCGCCGCGGCGCGTGTAGATGTCGCGCGCCGCCTGCAGCGCCAGCGTGGCGTCGGCGGCGTGCAGCGAGCCGACGTGCTTGTGCGCGAGGCCGTTGCGGCTGCGGATGAAAACCTCCCACAGCTGCGTGTTCGGCGTGGTCATATGTCGTTTCCTCCTCGTCTTCCTCTCCCCGAGTGCGGGGAGAGGGTCGGAATGAGGGGGCGTCTCCGCGAGTCGCGACTGCTCGGCCGCGTCGAGACTCCCCTCACCCGGATTGCTGCGCAATCCGACCTCTCCCCGCGCGCGGGGATAGGTTAGAAATTCCGCGGTCGTTGTTACGCCGCCAGTTTCTTCTTGCGTTTCTCAGCGTAGGCAGCGGCCGCCTCGCGCACCCAGGCGCCGTCGTCGTGGGCCTTGCGCCGCGCCGCCATGCGGTCGCGGTTGCACGGGCCGTTGCCGGCGAGCACCTGCTTGAACTCGTCCCAAGGAATTTCGCCGTACTCCCAATGCCCGGTCGCGTCGTTCTTCTTCAGATCGGGATCGGGAAGCGTCAGGCCGAGATAGTGCGCCTGCGGCACCGTGGCATCGACGAATTTCTGTCGCAGTTCGTCGTTGGAGAAACGCTTGATCTTCCACTTGGTCGAGGTGTCGCTGTGCTGGCTGGCCTGATCGGGCGGGCCGAACATCATCAGGCACGGCCACCACCAGCGGTTCAGCGCGTCCTGCGCCAGCGCCTTCTGCTCGGCCGACCCCTTGGCCAGCGTCAGCATGATCTCGTAGCCCTGGCGCTGGTGGAACGACTCCTCCTTGCAGACGCGGATCATCGCGCGCGCATACGGCCCGTAGGAGCAGCGGCACAGCGGGATCTGGTTCATGATCGCGGCGCCGTCGACCAGCCAGCCGATCGCGCCGATATCGGCCCAGGTCAGCGTCGGATAGTTGAAGATCGACGAGTACTTCGCCTTGCCGCTGAGCAGCTGATCGACCAGCTCCTCGCGCGAGGCGCCGAGCGTTTCGGCGGCGGCGTAGAGATACAGGCCGTGCCCACACTCGTCCTGGACCTTGGCGAGCAGCGCTGCCTTGCGCCGCAGCGTCGGCGCGCGGGTGATCCAGTTGCCTTCGGGCAGCATACCGACGACTTCGGAATGCGCGTGCTGGGAGATCTGTCGGACCAACGTCTTGCGATACGCCGCCGGCATCCAATCGTTCGGCTCGATCCGCTCCTCGGCATCGATCCGCGCCTGGAAACGCGCGGCGCGCTCGGCGTCCTCGATGGTCCGCTCGTCACCGTCCGACACATTCAGTGCCTGGGTGTACATGGCGATCTCCTCCGGCGTTGTTGGAAATATAATTGACCAATTGGACGGTCAATGCAAGTGTCGGAACCAGACACCCGTGGTGCGCCGCAGCGCAACCTCGGCCGATAGGAATCGAACACATCATGGCGCGCACGCGAGCCACCGACTACGACGATAAACGCCGCGGCATTCTCAGCCGTTCCGCACGGCTATTCGCCGAACACGGCTACACCGGCACTTCGATCACCATGATCGCCGACGCCTGCGGCGTCTCGAAGGCGCTGATGTATCACTACTACCCGTCGAAGGATGCGGTGCTGTTCGATCTGCTCGAGGATCACCTGCAGCATCTGGTGACGGTGGTCGACGCCGCCGCGCAGGGCGAAAGCGATCCGAGCGACCGGCTGTTCGCGATCGCGGCGGCGCTGCTCGAAGCCTATCGCGGCGCCGATGCCGAACATCAGGTGCAGATTTCCAGCCTGAAGCTGCTGCCGCCGGAGCAGCAGGAGACGCTCAAGGCGCTGGAGCGCAAACTGGTGGTGTCGATGTCGGACGCGATCGCCGCCGCGATTCCGGCCGCAGCCGCCAAGCCGGAACTGCTGAAGCCGCTGACGATGTCGCTGTTCGGCATGCTGAACTGGCACTATTTGTGGTTCCGCGAAGGCAAGGGCCTGTCGCGCGAAACCTACGCGCAGATGGTGACGACGCTGATGATCGCCGGCGCCGAACAGGCGATCGACGCGATCACCGAACCGCCGGCCAAAGCCGAGCGCGCAGCGACGCGGAAGAAGAGCGAGCGGGCGGCGGTGGCGCGACGGGCGTAGTTCGCACAGTTTCCCCTCCCCGAGTCATTCCGCGGCGCGCAGCGCGAACCCCGAATCTCAGCAACGCAAAACAACCTCGGGATTCCGGGTTCGCTCGCTTTCGCGAGCGCCCCGGAATGACGGAGGCGAGGCCGACGGGTTGCCCCAAAAAAAGAAAGGCCCGCGTAAGCGGGCCGAGGTCGGGAGGAACGTCGAGCCTCGATCGTACGAGGCTCGGGGTCGTCAGCAGCGGAAGTTACGCCGACTTGCTGAAGGTCTTGGTGAAGTTGTCCTGCACCGACTTGGCGCTGTCGCTGACCAGCTTGCCGAAGTACTCGGTGGCCGACTTGGCGCGCGACACCAGCACCTCACCCTGCGAACGCGCAAGGTCGGACTGGATCTGGAACGCCTCGTTGACCGATTTCGCCGACGCCAGCTTGTCGATGCCGGAGAAGAACGCTTCGGTGTCCTGATAGATCGCCTGCTGGATGTTGCGGGTGATCTTGGCAGCTTCGCTCACCGAGTTGGCGACGGTTTCCTCGATCGCCGAAGTCACCTTCTCCGAACCGGCGTGGAAATCCGCGGCCTTCTCCTTGGCGGTGCCAGCGGCACGCTTGACGAAGTCGCGGGCGGCTTCCGGAACCTCGAGGGTCTGGAAGTTCTTGAACGCGTCGGTCACCGGCTGAAACGCCTGCTTGACGCTGTCGGCGACCGTTTCGGCCGCCTGGGTGTAGCTCTCGTGATTAGCAGCATCGGTCATCTGAAATCTCCATCCTCGTCTGAGCCATGGTCTTCCCGTCCGACCTGCGGCCCGGGCAGGTAAAATATGACATAAACCATGCTGCATTGCAATATCATTGCCGCAATGCAACACGAGATCGCCTATAAGCCATTGATATAAAAATGAATTTAAACGGATCGGACACAATCAGAACGTGTTGAATGTCGGCCATACCCCGACATTCAGGACGTCAGGCCGATCCCTTCGGCTTGCCGGACTTCCCCGGCTGGACCGCCGCCGCGAGTCCGTCCAGCCGCCGCTCGACCTCGGCCAGCCGGGCGTTGAATTCCTGCATCTGCGCCCGCGACGGCAGATTCATACCGGCCAGATATTTGTCCATCATGTCGGCGAACTGCTTGTGCGCCTCGGCGGAGACGCCGCCGACCTGCTGCGCCACCTTGCCGAGCTCCGGCGACGCCAGCGCTTGGTTGGCGAAGGCCGCAAAGCCCTTGCTCATTTCGCCGAACATCGTCTGCCACGCCGCTGCCGGATCGTTGTCCTTGTCGGCCATTGCCCTCTCCCCTCTTGTCATCCGCACGGCACACCGCGCGACGACCTTTTAGCGGTTCGGCGGGGCGTAGGCGAAGCCAAATAGACCGGAGCGATCGAACGGTGTGAAGACGCCCTCCGGCTGCGCCAGCCGGTCGGCGATCGCCCACAGCACCGCGGCGTTGACGATCAGGCCGATATGGCTGGCGAGCACCACCTCGATGTTCTCGGCGCGCGGCGACGGCGCCAGCTGCGAGGTGCGCCAGTTCACGATGCCGTCGGTGCGTGAGTAGATCGACGTAGTCGGCACCGGCATTTCGCCACCGAGCGGTTCGAGATCTTCGAGGTGAACCTCGGTCAGTTCCTCGCCCGACAGCTTCTCGTAGATCCGCTTGGCATTGGTGGCGGTGACGTCACCGGTGAACGGACTGCCGAGGGTGATGATGTCACGCACCACCTCCGGCGCATGCAGCGCGAGGTCGCGCGCATAGACGCCGCCGAGGCTCCAGCCGACCAGGCTGACCTTGCGGCCGGTCGCCTCATGAACGGCAGCGAGCCGGTCGCGCAGGCGGGCGCGCATCCGGTAGATGCCGCCGAGATTGCGGCCGAGCTCCCAGGCGAACACCTGATAGCCGAGCTGCTTGAGATAGCGCCGCATCGGCGCAGTCGACAGGTCGCTCGCGAGCAGTCCGGGCAGCACCAGCACCGGATGGCCATCGCCGCGCGGCGCCTGCAGCAGCAGCGGCGACAGCAGCAGGCTGGCGTTGAATTCGAAGAAGCTGCGCGCCTCGGCGAGCAGCAGCGCGACGCTCGGCGGCTTCAGCCGCTCGCGATTCTGGCTGGCGCCGCGGTCGGCGGGCATCGCGTCTCCAATGATCGGTTATTTCTTGTCCTTGGTCAGCGCGCTGCCGAGGCCGGTCATGGAAATGAACATCTCGCCGAATCGTTCCGCGAGCTTGGGATCGAAGGTGAACCAGGTCTTCATCAACGCCTCGGGCGAGACCTTCTCGATGTTCGACAGCATCTGCTCCTGCAGCTTGTCCATCACCGCGGTCTGCATGGGCTGCACGTCGGGAAGTCCGAAGAACTGCCGCGCTTCCTCCGGCGTGCAATCGATCTCGACGTTGACTTTCATGGCCGCTCCACAGTCCTGCATTGACGCATCAAGCAGTATCGCCGCGACTGGCGCTGCGATGCAAGCGATCCGACACGACGGTGTGAGGCTTCAACCGAAGCGTTCGGCTGAGAACGGTCGCGGATCGGTCAGCGGCTGTTCACCGGTCATCATCTCGGCGAGCAGCCGTCCGGTGACCGGGCCGAGCGTCAGGCCATGATGCTGGTGGCCGAAATCGAACCACAGGCCGGGATGGCGCGGCGCGCGGCCGATCAGCGGCAGCATGTCCGGCAGGCACGGCCGTGCGCCCATCCACGGCTGCGGCTCGATGGTGTCGCCGAGCGGGAACAGCGCGCGCGCCACCGGCAGCGTCTGCGCGATCTGCACCGGCGACGGCGGCGCATCGCGTCGCGCGAACTCGGCGCCAGTCGTGAGGCGAATGCCGCGATTCATCGGCGCCAGCAGATAGCCGCGATCAGCGTCGAGCACCGCGTGCTGCAGGCTGGCATTGCCGCGCGGCGTCAGATGGACGTGGTAGCCGCGCTTGACGCCGAGCGGGAAGCGATAGCCGAGCGGCTTGAACACCAGGTCCGACCACGGCCCCATCGCCACCACCGCTTCGCGTGCGGTGACGATTCCAAGCTCGGTCGCAACCCGCCAGCCGCCCTCTTCCTGCTGCAGCGTGCGCGCGTCGCCTTTGACGAAGCGGCCGCCGCGCCGGGAGAACAACGCCGCGTAGGCTTTGACCAGACCGCCCGGATCGGGGATCGAGCCGGGCTCCAACCAGTGGATCGCCCCGGCAAAATCGCCGGTGAGGTTCGGCTCGCGTTCGGCGATTCCGGCACGATCGAGCACGTCGGCGACGACGCCGAACTGCCGCGCCCGTTCGAGATCGCCGAGCGCCTTGGCAAAGCTTTTCGGCGAACGAAACAGCTTGATCCAGCCGGTCTTGCGCAGGAGCTCGGGCACGCCCGCGTCGGCGATCAGCGCCTCGTGCTCGGCGAGGCTGCGCCGGATCAGCGGCAACGCGGCCTGCGCGGTCTGCGCCGCGCGGCGCGGTGACGAGGCGAGGAAATACCGCACCAGCCAGGGCAGGAATTCGGGAATGCCGGAGAGCTGATAGTGCGCGTCGGCCGAACCGTTCAGCGCGTAGCGCAGCAGATGGCCAGGATCGCGCGGAAACATATAGGGAAACACCGAGGCGCATTCGATCAGCCCGGCGTTGCCGTAGCTGGTCTCGTCACCTGCCGTGCCGTTGCGGTCGACAAGAACCACATCCCGGCCGCGGCGCTGCAAGTGCAGGGCTGCGCAGACACCGACAATGCCCGCGCCGAGCACCACGACATCGGTCTCGTTCCGCTTCATGGTTCCGAGTTAAGCGCATCGGTGCGAATTCGCAAATGCCAAACCGCATTTGCAATGGTGCCATAACGGCGCGGCGGAACTGACGCCGCGCGTTGCAAACAGCGTCGTCATTCGACGCTCAAACGCCGGGCAACGCGCTCTCTTTCGCATCATTGCGACAGAACAGATTCACGAGGTCGCATCACAGATGTCGCCGCGATGACGAATCGCACCCGCAAAAAGGAAAATGGCGGGCCGATCGGCCCGCCATTGGTTGGTCGGAATGTCTCAGCCCCGGCTCAGCTCGGCTTCAGCGCCGGCGAGCCGTGCTCCATCTCGTAGTCCTCGATCTGCTTGGCGCGATCGGACTCCAGCGCGGCGCGGTGATCGGTACCGATCGCCACATACACAGCCGGCAGCACGAACAACGTGAACAGCGTGCCGATCATCATGCCCGAGACCACGACGAGACCGATCGAGAACCGGCTTGCCGCGCCTGCGCCCGAAGCGGTGAGCAGCGGCAGCAGGCCGGTCACCATCGCGGCCGTGGTCATCAGGATCGGCCGGAGCCGCACCCGCGCCGACTGTTCGATCGCAGTGCGCTTGTCGAGCGCCTCCTTGATCTGCAGCTCGCGCGCAAACTCGACCATCAGGATGCCGTGCTTACTGATCAGGCCGACCAGGGTGAGCAGACCGACCTGGGTATAGATGTTGATCGTCGCCACGCCGAAGAACAGCGGGATCAACGCACCCGAGATCGCCATCGGCACCGAGATCATGATCACCAGCGGGTCACGCAAGCTTTCGAACTGCGCGGCGAGCACCAGGAAGATGATGATCAGCGCGAAGCCGAAGGTGATGGCGAGCTGGTTGCCTTCCTGCACGTACTGCCGCGCGTCGGCGAGGTAGTCGTGGCTGAAGCCGGACGGCAGGTTCTTGGCCTGCTGTTCGAGGAAGTCGACCGCCTGACCGACGGTGACGCCCGGCATCGGCACCGCCTGGAAGGTGGCGGAGTTGAGCTGGTTGAAGTGCGACAACGCGTTCGGATCGGTGGCGGTCTCGATCGTCACCAACGTCGACAGCGGCACCTGCTGCCCGCTGGCGCTCGGCACGTAGAAGCCGTCGAGCGACTGCGGGGTCAAACGGTCGGCGCGCGGCACCTGCGGGATCACCTGATACGACCGGCCTTCGAGGTTGAAGCGGTTGACGTAGTTGCCACCCAGCAGCGTCGCCAGCGTGGTGCCGAGCCGCTGCATGTTGATGCCGAGGTCGCTCGCCTTGGTGCGGTCGATGGTCACCCGCACCACCGGCTGGTTGAAGTCGAGGTCGCTGTCGGCGACGATGAACAGGCCGCTCTTGCGCGCCGCGTCCTTCAGCTTGACCATCTCCTCGTAGACGGCGCGGAAGCCGGCCGTGGAGTTGATCACCATCTGGATCGGCAGGCCGCCCGGACCGCCGGGCAGCGGCGGCAGGTTGAAGGCGAAGGCGTTGACGCCTTCGATCTTGCTCAGTTCCTTCTGCACCAGCGGCTTCAGCTGCATCGCGGTCCGCTTGCGCTCGTCCCACGGCTTCAGCAGCATGCCCGCGATGCCGTTGTTCGGGCCCGAGGTGCCGTTCAGGATGAAGCGCAGGTCGGTCTCGGGGAAGCTGGCATAGGCCTTGTCGAGCTTCTCGCCGTAATAGTTGGCGTAGTCGATGTTGGCGTATTTCGGCGCCTTGGTCACCGCGAACACGATGCCCTGGTCTTCTTCCGGCGCCAGCTCCTTGGAGGTGTGCGTGTACATGAAGCCGACCAGGCCGAGGATCACCACGGCGAACAGACCGGTGATCGGACGGTAGTCGAGCGAGCGGTCGAGCTGCCGGCCATACCAGCGGGTGATCGAGCTGAACACGTGGTCGACCTTGCGGGCGAACCAGCCCTGGCTCTCCTGGTGCTTGAGCAGCACCGAGCACATCATCGGCGACAGCGTCAGCGCGATGATGCCGGACACGATCACCGAGCCGGCGAGCGTGAAGGCGAATTCGCGAAACAGTGCACCGGTCAGACCGCCGAGGAAGCCGATCGGCGCGTACACCGCCGCCAGCGTGATGGTCATCGAGATCACCGGACCGACGATCTCGCGGGCGCCGATCAGCGAGGCCTGAACCGGACTTTTCCCCTCCTCCAGATGGCGGTGGATGTTCTCCACCACCACGATGGCGTCGTCGACCACGAGGCCGATCGCCAGCACCATCGCCAGCAGCGTCAGGAGGTTGATCGAAAAGCCCATCGCCAGCATCGCGGTGCAGACACCGATCAGCGACAACGGAATCGTCACCACCGGGATGATGACCGAGCGGAACGAGGCGAGGAACAGGAAGATCACCACGATCACGATGCCGACCGCTTCGATCAGCGTCTTCTCCACCTCGTCGATCGACGAGCGGATGAACTTGGTCGAGTCGTAGGCGACCTTCATGCTCATCGACGGCGGCAGGTTGCGTTCGATCTCGGGGAACAGCGCCCGCACGCCGGTGACGATGTTGAGCGGGTTGCCCTGCGGGGTGGCCTGCACGCCGATGAAGATCGCGCGCTCGCCGGAGAACGCCACGCTGCTGTCGGTGCTCTGCGCCGCCAGTTCGACGGTGGCGACGTCCTCCATCCGCACGAAGCCGCCGCCCTGCGCCTTGACGATCATCCGTTTGAATTGATCGACGTTCTGCAGGTCGGTGTTGGTGGTGATGTTGGAGACGGTCAGATAGCCCTTGGTCTGACCGGCCGCCGCCTGGAAGTTGTTGGCCTGGATCGCGGCCGTGATGTCGTTCGCCGAGACGCCGCGACCGGCCATCCTTATCGGATCGAGCCAGATCCGCATCGCGAACGTTTGGCCGCCGAGAATGTCGGCGGAGGCGACGCCATCGACGGTGGACAGCACCGGCTGCACCACGCGCGTCAGATAGTCGGAGATCGCCGACCCCGACAGCTCGTTGCTGGCGAAGCCGATATACATCACCGCCGTGGTCTGACCGGTGGATTTGACGATCACCGGGTCGTTGGCTTCCTTCGGGATCAGGTATTTGACCGAATTCACCTTCGCCAGCACTTCGGTGAGCGCCTGGTTGGGATCGAAGTTGAGCTTGACGTAAACCGTGATCAGGCTCTGCCCTTGGGTCGACGACGAGGTGATGTAGTCGACGCCTTCGGCCGAAGCGACCGCCTGCTCCAGCGGCGTGGTGATGAAGCCCTGCATCAGATCCGGCGACGCGCCCGGATACGCCGTGGTGATGGTGACCACGGTATTGGACAGCTTCGGATACTGGCGGATCGGCAGCGTCATCGCGGCGCGAAAGCCGATCAGCAGGATCAGCATGCTGACCACCAGCGACAGCACCGGGCGCTTGATGAAGATGTCTGTGAGGACCATACGGACGCTCCGTGGCGCACACCCGTCGCGCCTTGCGCGGCCGAGCTGCGGTTGAGTTGTCCCCGGACGGCGACGATCGCCGGCCGGACCTATTCAATGGCGAGCGGGCCGCGCCGAAGGGCGCAGCCGGCGCTCCGGCTATTAGTAACGCGGCGGCGTCTTCGGCTGCGGCGGAGGCGGATCGGTCGAGATCGCAACCGCGGCACCCGACTGCAGCTTGAGCTGGCCGACCGCGACGACGCGATCACCCGCTTTCAAACCGGTCTGGATCACGGTGCGGCCGTCGATGCGGTCACCGGTGCGCACGAAGGTCCGCACCGCCGAAAGCTTGGCCTTGCCGTCCTCGCCCTTCTCTTCCTTGATCAGGAAGACCGAGTCTCCGTACAGCGTGTAGTCGACCGCAGTCTCCGGCACGGTGACGACCGCCGGCTTATCCGGCAGCACCACGATGGTGGTGGCGAACATGCCCGGCCGCAGCACGTGCCCCGGATTGTCGAGCGTCGCCTGCACCCGGATGTTGCGGGTGTCGGACGAGATCTGCGGCTCGATCGTGGTGATCTTGCCGTCGAACACCCGGCCCGGATAGGCATCGACCTTCAGCCGCACGGCCTGACCGACAGCCAGCGTGCCGGAGTCTTTTTCCGTCACGGTGATGTTGGCATAGACCTGCGACAGGTCGGTGAGCGTCACGATCTGGGTGCCGGCGCTGAGATACTGGCCGACTTCGACGTGGCGCACGCCGAGCACGCCGTCGAACGGTGCTCGCACCTTCTTCTGCGAGATCAGCGCTTCGGTCTTGGCGATGCCGGCATTGGCCTGATCGTAAGCGGCCTGCGCCGAGTCCACCGTCGCCTGCGGGCCGAACTGCCGCGCGGCGAGCTGCTTGGCGCGATCGAGCGACAGCTCGGCAACCTTGGCCTGCGCCCGGTAGTTCGCCAGATCGGCCTGCTCGGTTTCGTCGAACAGCTTGACCAGCAGCGTGCCCTGCTTCACCTCCGAACCAGCCTGAAACAGGATGTCGGTGATGCGGCCGGAGACGTCGGAGGTGACGTTGACCTGATGCACGGCAGCCAGATCGCCGACCGCGGTCAACAGATTGGGCAGCACTTCGGTCTTCGCCTCGGCGACCGTCACCGTGATCGGCGGCGGTTTGTTGTTGGCGAAGAACTGCGCAATCATATGGTTGCGGAAAGCGTTGAAGCCGACCAGGCCGCCGACCAGCAGCGCCAGCAGCAATCCGACGATGATGAACCAGCGCACCGTCCGCACCGGGCGCGGGCGGGGCTTCTCGCTGGAGCTCCGCGCCGACGGCGGAGTTTCTGTCGCAAGCGTCATGTCATGCACTTTCTGTCGTTTCCGCCTTTATCCGGCCCGGCGACAATTCGCGGTCGAGATGGGCGGCAATTACGGCTTCGTTCAGACCAATTCCACGTAGGATGAATTCACACATCTGGCGCTCGTGACTCGCGGCATCGCCGTAGCTCAGGCACGGCACCGACGGCAGCCGCGCCAGCGCCGCCATCAGCAAGGTGTGGTGGGCGAACCAGAACAGGTTCATCGGTTCGTTGCCGATCCGCACCGCGTCGCCCGCTTCCACCGCCCGCTCCAGCGACGACACGAAGGTCCGCCCGATCAGCCCGGCGACCTTCTCGTACACCAGACGGGCAAACTCGCCGTCATCGAGCTGGCTCGAGACCAACAGCCGCAGCCGCTGGTCCTCTTCCTGCTCCGGCTGATCGGAGGCATGCAGGAAGTGCTCCACCATCTCCCGCACCAGCACCACCAGCGTCTGGGTCGAGGGCTCGGCGCCGAGCAGGTCCATCAAGGCCGGATCGGCTTCACGCTCGCACGCCAGGATCTCGGCATACAGCGCCGCCTTGCTCGGGAAATGCTTGAACAGCAACCCTTCCGAGATCGACGCGGCGGCCGCGACGCTCTTGGTGGTGGTCCCTGCAAAGCCATTCCGGGCAAAGCAACGCTTGGCTGCGCCCAGGATCAATTCCCGGCGCAAGTCGCTGGTCATGCGCAGTGAAGTCATCTTGTGAGTAGGCACTCACCTTTGCAATTGTCAATCGGGATCGCTGCGACGCACTAAATCGTGAGTGTTGAGGAAGCCGCCCTAGCGGCCGGCCCCGGCCCACGGACCGGGCGCATGACATGCGTCGCCCCGGTTCCCGCCGCAAGACCTGACCCGCAGATTTCCCGACCGTTTCGGCAACGTCGTAAATCGCCTATAGACGTAAAAAACGGGAATGACATGGAAACGGCCCCAGCAGAGCTCGCGGAAGCGTTCGATCTCGCACGTCTGACGCCCGACTTTTATGACAACCCCTATCCGACCTACCACGCGCTACGAGCACACCAGCCGGTCAAGCGGCTGGCGAGTGGCGGCTATTTCCTGACCCGCTACGACGATCTGGTCGCGGTCTATAAGAACACCACGCTGTTCTCGTCCGACAAGAAACGCGAATTCGCGCCGAAATACGGCGATTCGCTGCTGTTCGAGCACCACACCACCAGCCTGGTGTTCAACGATCCGCCGTCGCACACCCGCGTCCGCCGCCTGATCATGGGGGCGCTGACGCCGCGGGCGATCGCCGGCATGGAGCCGGGCCTGATCGCGCTGGTCGACCGGCTGCTGGATGCGATGGCCGCCAAAGGCCGCGTCGATCTGATCGAGGACTTTGCCGCGGCGATCCCGATCGAGGTGATCGGCAACCTGCTCGGCGTGCCGCACGACGAACGCGGGCCGCTGCGCGGCTGGTCGCTGGCGATCCTCGGGGCGCTTGAGCCGGTGATCGGGCCGGAGGCATTCGCGCTCGGCAATGAGGCGGTGGCGGAGTTTCTCGGCTATCTCGACACCCTGATCGCCCGCCGCACCGCCCAGCCCGGCGATCCGGAGCGCGACGTGCTGACGCGGCTGATCCAGGGCGAGACCGGCGGCGAGAAGCTGACCGCCAAGGAGCTGCTGCACAACTGCATCTTCCTGCTCAACGCCGGACACGAGACCACCACCAACCTGATCGGCAACGGCCTGGTGACGCTGGCGACCATTCCCGATCAGAAGCAGCGGCTGATCGCCGAGCCCGCGCTGATCAAGACCGCGGTCGAAGAAATCCTGCGCTACGAAAGCTCCAACCAGCTCGGCAACCGCATCACCACCACTGAGGTCGAGATCGGCGGCATCACCATGCCGGCCAACACGTCGCTGACACTGTGCATCGGCGCCGCCAATCGCGATCCGGCGCAGTTTGCCGATCCCGACCGGTTCGACGTGTCGCGCAGCCCGAACCGGCATCTCGCCTTCGCGTCGGGTCCGCATCAATGCGCCGGCATGGCGCTGGCGCGGCTCGAAGGCGCGATCGCGCTGTCGCGGTTTCTCGCGCGCTTCCCGGACTACGTCCTCGACGGCCCGCCGCAGCGTGGTGGCCGGGTCCGGTTCCGCGGTTACCTCAGCGTCCCCTGCCGGCTCGGTTAGCGCCGGCCGCTCCATCGCGCCGCCGCATTGTGCTGCGAGGTCTCACCCCCGACAGCCTTCGTTGCTTCGCCTCGGCGTGCAACCGGTAGCGGCGCGTTGTGATTTCGATGATCATGGTGTGCAGAGATTCGTCCGGTCCGTGGGGCCCAGAACGATCACGAGCGAGGCGTAGTGAACCGACCGACGATCATGCATGGCGCCTCACGGCGCTTCAGGACGCCCGCCCTCCTCACCCTGGCGACGCTGCTCGGCGTTGCAGCCCCGGCGCCTGACGCCGACGCCAAACGGGCGCGCCCGGCGGCGACCACCGAGGCGACCGCGCCACGCGAAGCCGGCGAGCCGATCATGGCGATCGTCTCGATCAAGGGCCAGCGGGTGACGCTGTACGACTCCGAAGGCTGGATCTATCGCGCGCCGGTCTCGACCGGCACCACCGGCCGCGAAACCCCGGCCGGCGTGTTTGCCGTGGTCGAGAAGGACAAGGACCACCGCTCGACGATGTACGACGACGCCTGGATGCCGAACATGCAGCGCATCACCTGGAACGGCGTCGCGCTGCACGGCGGACCGCTGCCGGGCTATCCGGCATCGCATGGCTGCGTCCGGATGCCGTACGAGTTCGCCGAGAAGCTGTTCGACAAGACCCGGATCGGGATGCGGGTGATCGTGTCGCCGGAGGACGTCGAGCCGGCCGATATCAGCCATCCGGTACTGTTCTCGCCGAATGCCGAGGCGCTGGCCGCCGCGCCGACGCGCGCCGAGATCGCGGTCCGCGAGGCCGAGCAGGCCGCGCAGGCGGCCGATGAAGCCAAGGCCGCCGCGACCGCAGCCGCCCGCGCGGTGAAACCGCTCAAGGACACCTTACGCAAACTGGAGCGCGCCAAGGCGCGGGCCGAGGCGGCGCTGAAGGCGGCCGACAAGGTGCTGGTCGCCGCCAGCACGGACGAGGCCAAGGCCAAGGCGGAACAACGGCAGCAACAGGCGGCACAGCAACTCGGCGAAGCCACCACCCAACTCGAGACGGCCAAAGCCGACGCGGACGCCAAGCATGCCGCCGCAGCCGCCACCAAGGAGGCTGCGAAGGCCGCCGCGGCGAAGAAGGCCGAGACGGCGAAGCTGGCGACCGACGCCAAGCTCGCGCAGGAGCCGGTGTCGATCTACATCAGCCGCTCGACCCAGAAGCTCTACGTCCGCCGCAACACCCGCAAGCCGCTGCCCGACGGCGGCGAATTGTTCGACTTCTCGATCGAGGTGCCGGTGATGATCCGCGATCCGGAGCGGCCGATCGGCACGCACATCTTCACCGCGATGGCGCGCAACGACGCCGGCCTGCGCTGGAGCGCGGTGACGATCGAAAGCGTCGATGATGCCAAGAGCGCGCTCGACCGCGTCACGATCCCGCCGGAGGTGCTGGAGCGGATCGGCCCGACCGCGCTGCCGCGCTCCTCGATCATCATCTCCGATGAGCCGCTGAGCGCAGAGACTAACTACCGCACCGAATTCGTCGCGGTGCTGAGCGACCAGCCGCAGGGCGGCTTCATCACCCGCAAGCCCACCAGCAGCGACGTTCCGGTGGCCAGCAGTGATGACTGGAACGATGGTGGCTTCGGCTTCTTCTTCCAGCCGAGGGAGCAACGCGTCCCTGCGCAGTCCCGGCGCGGCCGCTACGGCGAAGGCTATTACCGCCAGCCGCAAGACTACTACCGCCAGGAGCAGCCGGGTTGGTGGTAGCGCGTGCCGCGCTACGCACCTTCCTCCGCCGCTTCGTCGAGAGCTTGGGCCGGCGTCCTTTGCACCAGCAGGGTCGGAATCCGGCGGGTGCCGCTGCGCACCGTGACGACACGGGTGTCGGCGTGACGTCCGGCCCGTGAAGCGGTGACGGTCAGGCCGGCGGCCAGCAGCCGCTCGCGCGCCGCCTCGACATCGTCGACACGCCAGCCGACGCCCCACAGCTTGTCATTCTTGGCGTCCGAGCCCGCAACCGGCCTGTGCACCACCTCGATCCTGAGATCGCCGCAGTGAAACGACATCAGCCGCCCCCAGTCCTGCTGCGAGCGGTCCAGCGCCATGTCGAGCCCGAGCCTGGCGCCGTAAAGCGCTGCGGCGCGATCCGGATCGGAGGTCGAGATCACCAGATGATCCAGGCCGACCACCGGCGCCGGCCCGGTCACTTGTGAGTGCGGCCGCTCGGAGCCGAGCTGGAGGAAGAACATCCGCACGCCGCGGGTGGTCTCGGTCGCGGTCCGGGTCCTTTTCCACGTCAGCGTCGCGCCGGTGACGCGGTCGCGGCCTTCGACGTCGGCGACCGGCGTCGGCTGCAGCGCCACCCGATCCAGCCGATAGCGCGCAGCTGCCGCGTCGGCGACCCGGAAGCACAGGCTGGCGATCCCCTCGCCCTGCAGCTTGATCAGGGTGCGCAGCCGCTCCGCGGACTGCGAGGTGCCGGCCGGAGCCATGAATTCCAGCGACATGTTGTCGAAGGTAAACAGAACGTTGTCGGAGCCCTCGTCGCCCCCGCGCCAGGCCGGCGCACGCGCCAGCAGCGTCTCATAGGTCGCGACCGCCTCGCCCAGATCGCTGACCAGGACGACGAGATGATCGATGGCGGTGATCATGGACGTTCCCCCGCAAGCACGCCGCCCCACGCAGTGATTTGCCGCACGATGCTATCGGGTTTGCCGCGCCGGTTCATCGGCGCGCAATCCCCGGGCGATGCCGAGGTGCCGCAGCCACTGGACGTGCCATAAGCCGCTCGCTCGCACGCGACTGCCACCCTCGCCTCCCTGATCGCGCCTGCCCGGAACAAGGCAGCGCGCGCGCCGTTATGACTGGATTTTCGGCGAAACCGCTGTCGTATCAGTTGTGACCCTGCGGAAAATTTTAGCGAATGCACTGCGAACGGCAATGCTATGCTGACGCGCCGGAACAGGTCGCAGCCTCGGGACTCTCATGCACGCACTCTTCATCGGACAGACCTATATCGACGTCACCTTCATCACCGACCATCTGCCGACCGGCGACGAAAAGCACGTGGCATCCGACTACGCGGTGTCGTTCGGCGGCAACGCGGTGACCGCGGCGTTCTGCTGCGCCAAGCTCGGGATCGTGCCCGACCTGATCGCCACCGTCGCCAACGACTGGCTCGGACGGATGTTTCAGGACATGAGCGCGAAATACGGCATCGAGATTCATCCGCGCAAGGTCGCGTCGTCGTCGCTGTCCTTTATCATGCCGAAGGACGGCAAGCGCGCCATCGTCCGCTGCCGCGACGACGAACACATCCATCCGTTTCCGCTGCTCAATCTCGGCCCTTGCCGCGCCCTGCATGTCGACGGCCACCAGCCCGATGCGGCGATCCATTACGCCAAGCTGTGCCGCGAGGCCGGCATCCTGACCTCGCTCGACGGCGGCGGCCTGCGCACCAACACCCACGAGCTGTTGGAGTTCATCGACGTCGCGATCGTCGCCGAGCGACTGTGCGAGCAGATGGACATGACGCCGGAGAAGATGCTCGACTATCTGAAGTCGCGAGGCTGTCGGGTCGGCGGCGTCACCCTCGGTGAGCGTGGCCTGTATTGGTACGACGAGGCCGGCACGGTCCGCACGCTGCCGGCGCTGCCGATCCCGCGCGAGCGGGTGATCGACACCAACGGCGCCGGCGACGTGTTCCACGGCGCCTATGTGTTCTCGTACCTGAACAACCCCGCGCAGAGCTGGCAGCACCACTTCGAATTCGCCCGCGCCGCCTCGACCTTCAAGATCCAGAAGCTCGGCAACGAAGCCGGCCTGCCGACGGTCGCGGATATCGAAGCCGTCAAGCGCGAGTTCGCGGCAGTCGCGTGAAGCCCTGCGACGTCGTTGCGAGGAGCGAAGTGACGAAGCAATCCAGTTCAGTACCCAGGGCCTCTGGATTGCTTCGCTTCGCTCGCAATGACGACAGACCGCCTTATGCCGCCGCCTTCTTCAGGTCGAAGCTGAGATCGGCGGCCTGTTCGGGCGTCACCGATTTGTCGAGGGGGAGGATCTTGCGGCCGAACACGTGATCGGCGGCGCGGTTGACCGACTCGATGCCGATCAGCTTGCCGGCCTTGTAGCAGAACGCCGAGAACGACCGCTCGGGGACGCTGCCGCGGATCACCACCTGATCGAACCCGGCGGTCAACCCGACGATCTGCAGCTTGTCGTCGCCCTGATCGGACCAGAACCACGGATAGCCGTCATATGGTTTGGCATCGCCGGTGAGACGCGCAGCGACGCAGCGCGCCTGATCGGTGGCGTTCTGCACCGACTCCACCCGCATCGTCTCGCCGAACCGAACGCTCTCGAACAGCGCGCAGTCGCCGATCGCCGAGATGTGCGGATCGCTGGTGAGAAGCTGCCGGTTGACGATGATGCCGGCGGCGGTCGGCAGGCCGGCGGCGGCGGCGATCTCGACGTTCGGAATCACGCCGACGCCGACCACGACGAGATCGCAGGGCAACGTGCTGCCGTCGCTCAGGACGACTCCGGTGACGCGGTCACCCTCGGCGTCGATTTCGGTGGCACGAACGCCGTAGTGCATCCGGATGCCAGCCGCGCTGTGGCGGTCGTGGAAGTAGCTGGAGATCTCCGGCGTCACCACGCGCGCCATCACCCGCGGCGCCAGTTCGACGACGTCGACCTCGAGTCCCTTGGCCCGCGCCGTCGCGGCAAACTCGAGACCAATGAAGCCGGCGCCGATCACCACGACATGCTTCTTGTCCGGCATCCGCTGCCGCAGCACTTCGCTCTCGTCGAGCGTGCGCAAGTAAAGCACGTCCGGCAGCGACGCGTTGGGCACGTCGAGCATCCGGTTGCGGGCGCCGGTGGCGAGCACGAGGTGGCCGTACTCGATCGCGGTGCCGGAGGCGAGCAGCAGCTTGCGGCCCTCGCGGTCGATCGACACCATGCGGTCGGAAATCAGCTCGATCGCCTGATCCTGGAAGAACTTCTCCGGACGAAACATCAGCGAGTTCGGATCGCCGCCGCTCTTGAGATACGCCTTCGACAGCGGCGGGCGCTGATACGGCAGATGCTTCTCGTCATTGATCAGCGCGATGCGCCCGGCGTACTTCGCCTGGCGCAGTGATACGGCGACCTGAAATCCGGCGTGTCCGGCTCCAGCAATCAAGACCGTGTCGTTCATCGTTGAGCTCGTCGTGTGAGGGAAACAGCGCGGCGGACGCGCGGGAGGTGGGGATCGGCCCCAGCCTCTAGCACACTCAGCCACCGCCGGTCAGCACGTTTGCCCGGGCGACTGCCCCACCGCATCAATAGATCGGCGGCCGCAGATCGAGGATCTGCCCCTTGGGATCCGACAGCATATCGAGCGCCACCGCATCGACCAACAGCGGACCACGCGAGCGGGTGACCGCACCGACCCGCTCGACCCTGCCGAACGCGCCCTGCAGATCCGGCCGGGCCGCGGCGTTGTCGACGCCGACCAGCAGCAGCGGCCCCGCCAATTGCTGGGCCGTCGGCGCCGGCGCCGCGAGCCAGCGGAAACGTTCACCGCGCTGAACCACGCAGGTGCCGGGCGGCAGATAGAACGCCAGCCAACCAGTGGTGCCGTAATCGTCGGTCAGCACGCAGCTCGCGCCGATCCGCCGCCGCACTTGATCGATCTCAGCGACCATCTGCGGCACACCAACGCCGACCGAGCGTACCGTCGCATCGCGCCGATAGCCGGTCAGCGCACCGGTGTTCACCTGGACCACCACCAGCGCGAACAACACCGCGCCGGTCGACACCGCCCAGCGCCGGCAAACCGTAACCACGCGCGCGATGCCGGGCGTCCAGTGCGGATAGGCCGCGCCCACCGCGGCCGCGAGCGCGAACGCCGGATACAGCGGGCTCAGCCAGTTCGCCTCGACCCGGTCGTGCAGCGCCTGCCAGGCGAAATACAGCGCGATCGTCCACACCGTCGCGGCGACCAGCACGCGCGAGGCCGCCGGGCCGGTGCTGCGCTTGCCGAGCGCGATCAGTCCCATCACGCCGAGCACGAACACAAACGGCGTCGCCAACACGAACTGGGTCGGGATCAGCTCCGCGAGGAAATGCGGCTCGAACCCGCCGAGCTTGGCGCGGCCGAACTGCTTGACGAAGGAAATCCACTCATGCTGCGCGTTCCAGATCACCACCGGCGAGAACAGCGCGAACGCGACGATGCCGCCAAGATACGGCCAAGGCGACAGCAGCCAGCGCCGCAACGCCGGCACCCAGAGCAGCCAGATCAGGATGGCGGGGCCGAAGAACAGCGCGGTGTATTTCGACAGCAGCGCCAGCCCGACCGCGACGCCGACCGCAAGCCACCACACGCCCCTGCCCGTCGCCGCGACTTCGGCCAATGCGAGCAGCACGAAGCTGGACGCCACCAGCAGCGGCGCGTCCGGCGTGACAATGGTGGTGCCGGCCGACACCATCATGGTGGCGTTGAGCAGCACGGTTGCGGTGGCGGCGATGCGTTCGTCGTCGAACAGCAGAACGGCGGCGCGCCACACCGCCCAGCTCATCGGCAGCGCCAGCAGGATCGACACGAGACGGACACCAAACTCGGTGTCGCCGGCGATCAGCGTGCCGAGCTTGATCACCACCGCCACCATCGGCGGGTGATCGAAATAGCTGAGCGCGAGATTCTTCGACCAGGTCCAGTAATACGCCTCGTCGAAGGTCAGTGGCGTGACCGCGGCGGCGATGAGCCGAAGCGCAACCAGTCCAACCACGACCAAAATCGTGGCGACGGCGGGACGCCGCATCGCGTCGCTCATCGGCCGGTCATCGCTTGCGCCAGACGAACAGGCCGGACATCGCGTAGTTCCACACCACGCCCATCAGCGCACCGGCCGCGCCTGCCAACCACCAGGTGATGTGCTCGTTGTAGACCGCGAAAGCGACGCCGACATTGGCCAGCAGACCGACGCCGCACACCAGATAGAACAGCAGCAGGCCACGGACGATCGCGAAGCCTTTGAGCCGCTGGTCGCGATAGGTCAGGAAATTGTTGAGGATGAAGTTGCTGGTCATCGCCACCAGAGCGGCGGCGCCCTGCGCCTCGGCGAACGGCTGCTCGAACAGCTTCAGCACCACGAACAGCGTGACGAAGTGCACCACCACGCCGGTGGAGCCGACCAGCGCGAACAGGATGAAACGCAGCGACAGCACGTCATGGCTGAACTTCGCCAGCACCAGGCCGAGGAAATCCAGCGCCACCATCGAGTCGAGCTTGCTCTCGCCGTGCAGCCGCGAGCCGAAGGTAAACGGCACCTCGACGATGCGCAGGCTACCGCGCGCGGTCGCGATCACGTCGAGCAGGATCTTGAAGCCCTGGGTCGAGAGCTCCGGCGCAAGCTGTTCGAAGCGGTCGCGGCGGATCATGAAGAAGCCGCTCATCGGGTCGGCGACCTCGATCTTGAGCGCCTTCTGGGCGACCTGGGTGGCGATCGCGCTGATCCCGGCACGCTGCCGATCAAAGCTATCGGCGCTGCCGCCTTCGATATAGCGGCTGCCGATCACGAGATCGGCGGCGTTGCTCTCCAGCAGAGACAGCATCTTGGCGAGCTGGGTTTCGTCGTGCTGCAGATCGGCGTCCATGACGGCGGCGAACGGGGCACCGGAGGCGAGGATGCCTTCGATGCAGGCGCCCGACAGGCCGCGGCGGCCGATCCGCCGGATGCAGCGGGCGCGCGGATCGCGGCGCGCCATTTCGCGGACCACCTGCCAGGTGCCGTCGGGGGAATTGTCGTCGACGAAAATGACCTCCCAGGCCACGCCGGCAAGCGCTGCTTCCAGCTTGCGGAACAGCAGTTCGACATTGTCGCGTTCATTGAAGGTCGGGACGACCACCGAGAGCTGCAGCGGAACCGCCGCAGGCTGGGCACGGGTCGCGACCGCGGCTGGGCTGGCATCGATCATCGCGCCATGCGTATAGCGGCGCACCCGCGCTCTGCCAAGGCGAGCCCCGGTCGATTTGGATCAGAAATGTACTGAAATCGGGTGGCTACGGTGGCCCAAAAAGGTCAACGACCACGAACAACAGGTGCGCGTACATCCGGCGCTCCCTACTATTCAGTGGTCGTCTCGGCGTCGCACGCTCCGGATCGAAGCATCGACGTCGCCGTTGCAACCAAGATAGGAACGGGGTGCAACTTTCGCAAGGGGGGAGACATGAAGAAAGCTCAGGCAGGCGACATCCGGATCGGCATCGGCGGCTGGACCTACGAGCCGTGGCGCGGAGTGTTCTATCCGGACAAGTTGCCGCAGCGGCGGGAGCTTGAATACGCCGCCTCCAAGCTGACCTCGATCGAGATCAACGGCACCTTCTATGGCTCGCAGAAGCCGGAGAGTTTCCGCAAATGGGCCAGCGAGGTCCCGGACGACTTCGTGTTTTCGCTGAAGGGACCGCGGTTCGCGACCAACCGAAAAGTGCTGGCGGAAGCCGGCGAAAGTATTGAACGATTCTACCATTCAGGCGTGCTCGAACTCGGAGACCGGCTCGGTCCAGTGCTGTGGCAGTTCGCGCCGACCAAGAAGTACGACGAAGCCGACTTCGGCAAATTCCTCGAGCTGCTGCCGCGGGAGATCGACGGCCGCAAGCTGCGGCATGTCGTCGAAGTTCGTCATGACAGTTTCAAGACGCCGGCGTTCATTGCGCTGCTGCGCGAGCACAACATTCCGGTCGTGTACTCCGAGCACGCGACCTATCCTGAGATCGCCGACGTCACAGGTGATTTCGTCTATGCACGGCTGCAAAAAGGCAAGGATGAGATCGCCACCGGCTATCCGCAGAAGGCGCTTTCGGCATGGGCCAAGCGGCTGCAACTCTGGGCCGGCGGCGGCGAGCCCGACGATCTGCCGAAGGTCGACGCGTCGGCGGCAAAGCCGCACAAGCGCGACGTGTTTGCCTATGTGATTCACGAAGGCAAGGTGCGCGCGCCCGCTGCCGCGATGGAACTGATCAAACTCGTCGGCTAAATTGCGACGGTACACCGCCAACTGAGCGGACGTGCCGCGCGACATTGCGTCACCGCAAGGCGTTGCGGCCGATCAATAGGTTAGCTGAAGGTGCCGGGCTAGGCTCGCGCACATGTACTACATCAACAAAAGGATCCGTTTTCGGATGGACAAGATCGACTTCATGAACGGACAGATCAAGGCGCTGGTCAACTTCGCCAATGCGCTGATCAAGTCGCATCCGTCGCCGGCGATTCTGCGCCACCATTTCGAAACCAAGGCCCGCGCCGCCCCACACGCACCACAGGGCCTGTCCCTGTCCGAGGCTTACATCGACGGCATGGCCGATATCGATCGTCAGCTTGCGGTGGCGCTCGAGCACGCCATTGCGAGCCGCGACCAACATGATCCGCAGCCGGACTAATCCCATCGACAACCCTACAACGCACTAGACAGCCACCACAACCATAGCTCTAATACGTAGAATTTATCGCGTATTGGTTGCTTACCTGAGTAGTGGCGATGCGTTGCGTCTGGGTGGTAGGCGCGTTTAGCCTTTTTGCGATCTTGATCGCGCGAGCCGGCTGCGCCGCCGCCCAGACGTTCGATCCCGCCCTCGACGAGCCTGAGCTCGAACTTCCGGAGCCGTCCTCGTTTGATCTCGGCACTGTCGGTCCGCCGGACATCGCGAGTGTCGACGCCAATGACGACGAGGGACTAAGCGGCGACCTGTCGGCGGGACGAAACAACTTCTCTCCTCTGGCCGACTTGGCAGCCGACCGGTTCAGCGGCGGACAAGGACATGGGTCGCTGCTGTTCGGCGGCTACGATCTGTGGCGCAACGGCGCATCGCTGTACGGCGGCTTCGAATGGTTCGGCGGCGGCGCGGCCGAGAATGGCCCGGTGGTCCGGCTGATGCTGTCGGAAGCGCTGGAGCGTTACCAGGCGGGGCGTTTCACCTATATCAACGACATCTCCCGCGCCTCAGTGCTGGCGGGATGGCGTTTCAAATCCGGCGCGTTCGAGTTGAAGATCCTCGCCGGCCCCGATCTCGAGAACCGCGCTTCGATGCCCGATTTCCGCGAGCAACGTTGGCGCGGCACCCATGGCGGCGTGCGCATCGCAGTGGAGAGTTGGGCCGAGCCGACGCCGGAGACCATGCTGTCCTCATCGTTCTACGCCACCACCGTCGCGGGCAGTTACGGCGCCAGGCTGGCCGCCGGCTGGCGAATGTTCGACGCGTTCTGGCTCGGGCCGGAGATGTCCGGCTCCTCCGATGAGTTCAGCCGGCAGACCCGGATCGGACTCCATCTCACCGGCTTCGAGGTCGCGGCGATGGAATGGTCGGCGGCTGCCGGCTACGTCCGCGACAGCTACGGCCGCAGCGGCATCTACAGCCGCCTCGGCGCGTCGCTGAGGCGGTAGCAGACCCCATACGATCGCGAACGCTGAGCCGATCAATCGAGCGTGCGGCGGAATCGGGTGACGGCGATCGTCATCGCGATCAACATCAACGTCAGCAGCGCGACGGCGTCGTATTGCAGATTCTCCAGCGTCGAGCCCTTCAGCATGATCGCGCGGACGATGCGCAGGTAATGCGTCAGTGGCAGACACTCGCCGATGTACTGCGCCCAGATCGGCATCCCGGCGAACGGAAACATGAAGCCGGACAGCAGGATCGACGGCAGGAAGAACATCATCGACGCCTGCATCGCCTGCAGTTGGTTCTGCACCAGCGTCGAGAAGGTGTAGCCGATCGCGAGGTTCGTGGTGATGAACAGCGTCGACAACAGCGCCAGCATCGCCAGGCTACCGCGCAGCGGCACGCCGAACAGCAGCACACCGATGCCGAGGATCAGCGACGCCTGAATGAAGCCGACACCGACATACGGCAGGATCTTGCCGAGCATCACCTCGACCGGGGTGATCGGCATCGACAGCAGGTTCTCCATGGTGCCGCGCTCGATCTCGCGGGTCACCGACAGCGCAGTGAAGATCAGCATGGTCATGGTCAGGATGGTGCCGACCAGACCAGGCACGATGTTGAGCCGTGACGAGGCGGCCGGATTGTAGCGGGCGTGGGCGCGGATCTCGAACGGCGGATTGGCGGGGTCGCCGCCGACGCGGTCGTGCATCAGCGCGGTCTGCACGATCTGTCCGAGTGCCGATAGCGCCGAGCCGGCCGCAACCGGATCGGTGGCATCAGCTGCGACCAGGATCGCCGGCTTCTCGCCCCGCCGCACCGCGCGTTCAAAGCCACGCGGGATTTCGACCCCGAACAGCACACGCCCCGACAGCAATAGATCGTCGAACTCGGCGACGCTATGTACTTCACGGGTGAACTTGAAGTACGCGGTGTTCTCCAGGGCTTTCAGGATGGAGCGGCCGAGGTCGGAATCCTCCTGCAGCAGCACCGCGGTCGGCAGATGCCGCGGCGTGGTGTTGATGGCGTAGCCGAACAGCAGAAGTTGCATCACCGGGATCACGATGATCATCGCGAAGGTCAGCCGGTCGCGCTTGAGCTGGATCAGCTCCTTGACCAGCATCGCGTAGGTGCGGCGCAGGAAGCCGAACCGCGGCTCCTTGATCGGCGCGCCAGGCTTCGGCGCATCGGCACCAACTGCGGTCATTGGAAGTTGTCCTTCGACCGGCTCATCAGCTCGATGAACACATCCTCGAGCGACGGCGCGCCGTGCTGCCAGGTCTGCCGCGGATCGTTGCGATACGGCGCCAGCGTCTGATCGAGCGCGGCCTGGTCACGCCCGGAGACGTGCAGGCTGGTGCCGAACGGTGCCACCATGTCGACGCCCGGCTTGCCGGCGAGTTCGTGTGCCAGCGGGCCGAGGCCTTCGCCGGTGGCGACCCACGTGGTGAGTTTCGAGCCCGCGATCACCTGATCGACGGTGCCGTGCGCCAGCAGATGGCCGTAGGCTATATAAGCGATTTCGTGACAGCGCTCGGCCTCGTCCATGTAGTGGGTCGAGACCAGCACGGTGAGACCTTCAGCGGCGAGCGCGTGAATCTCGTTCCAGAAGTCTCGGCGCGCTTTCGGGTCGACGCCGGCGGTCGGTTCGTCGAGCAGCAGCAACTGCGGGTTCGGCAGCGTGCAGGCACCGAGCGCGAGCCGCTGCTTCCAGCCGCCGGAGAGTTCGCCGGCAAGCTGCTCCTCGCGGCCTGACAGGCCGAGCCGCTTGATCATCTCGCGCGCCGCGCCGCGCGCATCGGGCACGCCGTACAGCCGCGCGACGAATTCGAGATTCTCGCGCACCGACAGGTCCTGATACAGGCTGAAGCGCTGCGTCATGTAGCCGACTCGACGCTTGATCTTGGCGGCATCGGTACGGATATCGAAACCGAGACAGCTGCCCTCGCCGCGGTCCGGCGTCAGCAGACCGCACAGCATCCGGATCGTCGTGGTCTTGCCGGAGCCGTTGGGGCCGAGAAAGCCGTAGATCGAACCGCGCTTCACCTGCATCGACAGGTCGTACACCACCTCGCGGCCGTTGAACGACTTGGTGAGGCCGCGAACATCGATCGCGATGTCGCGCGCATCCGCCGCGAGGGTCGGCGCGGCGGTCATGGCTTGCTGGCCGCCACCGGCGAAGGCGCCGCGGCCGCCGGCGGCAAATACACGCTGACCGGCTGGCCGACCCGCAGGCTCACGGGTTTGTTGGGCCGCGCCTGGATCAGATAGACGAGCTTGTTGCGCTCATCGAGGCTGTAGATGACCGGCGGCGTGTACTCCGCCGTGGTCGAAATGAAATAGATCTCGGCCGACAGATCCGCCGCGCAGTTATCGCATGTCACCCGCACCTTCTCGCCGATCGCCAGCTTCGGCAGCTCCGGCTCCGGCACATAGAACCGGATCTTCATGTTGCCCGGCGGCAGGATCGACAGCACCGGCTTCTGCGCCGCCACCATCTCGCCTTCGCGGAAATAGATCTGCTGCACCGTGCCGGTCACCGGCGCGCGGATTTCGCGGCGTGCCAGCCGCGTCTTCGAGGTCTCCACACGCGCTTCCGCGACGCGCAGGGTCGAGATCGCGGCATCGAGATTGGCCTGAGTGCCGGAACCGGTCTTCGACAGCGATTGGGCGCGGTCGAAGGTCTGCTTGGCGTTGGCGAGCGTCGCAAGATTCTGATTGAGATCGGCCTGCTGCAGGTCGTCGTCGAGCGTGTAGATCAGCTCGCCGGTCTTCGCCTCGTCGCCTTCGCGCACCTTGAGCTTAGTGATGCGGCCGGATTCGTCCGGGCTGACGAAAATCAGATCGGCCTCGACCCAGCCCTGATAACCGGGATCGTTGCCCTTGCCGCAGCTTGCGAGCGCCAGCGCGAGTAGCGCCGCGGCGCAGCCGCGCAGAATGAGCGAGGGTCGCGTCATGACGCCGTCCTTTCGCCGAAGATCAGATCGAGATGCGCGCGCAGCATCGCCTGGACGTCGAGCGGCGCGAACCGGCCGAACAGGCCCTGCCAAATCACCGAGAGCACCACCGGCGCGACCGCGAGCTGCGGAAACTGCGTCAGCGCCGCAGAACTGATTTCGCCGCGGGCGACGCCGAGCTCCAGGATGCGGCGGATGCCGGCGACGCCGGGCTCGACCACGTTGCGGTAGTGGAATTCCGCCAGCGACGGAAACCGCGTGCCCTCCGCCATCACCAGCCGCAAAATCTCGCCGCGCCGGGTCTGCGCGACGTCGTTCACGAAGGCGTCGGCGAAGGCTTCGAGCATCTGCCGCGCCGAGACGCCGGGCGACGGCTGCGCCGTCAGCCGCTGCATCGTCGGCACCAGCGCGGTGCGCACCAGCTCCTGAAACATCGCCTCTTTGTCGGTGAAGTGCAGATAGATCGTGCCCTTGGCAACGCCGGCACGCTTGGCGACGTCATCGATCCGGGTCGCCGCGAAGCCGCGCGCGGTGAACTCGTCGAGCGCCGCCTCGATGATCGCGGCGCGCCGTTCCGCCGCCTTGGCGGCGCGGGTCGAGATCGCCTCGTTTTCCGAGGCTGGCTTGGCCGCTGACGCAGAGCCGCGGGCCGCGGCGGCCCGCTTCGCAGCGACGGGAGCAGAAACCGAAGGAGCAGTTGAGGCGCGCTTCATTTTCACATTATGACTGACCGGTCAGTCATAATCAAGATCTGCGCGCTCCGCCCTTTGGCGGGTGGGCCGTTCAGGCGCTGACGCGATTCCGGCCGGCGCGTTTGGCGCGATACAGGGATTGGTCGGCGCGCTGAATCGCATCCGCCAGCGTTTCGGCCGGTACAGGGGGCGCGATGCCGACGCTGATCGTCACGACACGCCCCTGGCCAAGACCGGGATGCGGGATCTGCAGGTCGCTGACTGCATGACACAGCCGCTCCGCCGTCTCGCGCAACTCGGCCTCATCGAGCCCGGGCAGCACCACGGCGAATTCCTCGCCGCCATAGCGCACCACCACGTCGCAGGAGCGCAGGTTGCGGCGAACGGCAGTGACGATCTGCTGCAGGCAGCTATCACCGGCGGCGTGACCGCCGTGATCGTTGAACAGCTTGAAGTGGTCGACGTCGATCATCAGCACGCTTTGCCCGAGCGACGGCACGAGCGAGGCTGTCTCCTGCTCGATCAGCTCGTCCAGATAGCGGCGGTTGAACACGCCGGTCAGCGGGTCCGTCGTCGAGAGCCTTCCGAGTGCGGCGTTGGCCTGGCGGAGTTCCTGCTTCAGCAGTGCGTCGCGGCGGCGGATCTGTTGCAGTTCGGCGATCTGCGCGTCCTTGCGCTGCCGGGCGCGCAACGCGATCACACAGGTGACGAGGCACAGCCCGACCAGATCGATATTGGACCAGGCCGGCGGCCACCGCAGACCGGAGACGACGATCAGAGTGTAGAGCGCCGCCGCCGCGATGGTCATGATCCTGGTCGCACGCCACGGCAGTGCCGACACCAGCGTGCCGGCGAAAATCACGAACAGCGCCGCCATCATGTAGCGCCCGGCGAACGGCTCCGGCGCGAACTGCCCGATCGCCGTCACCGACAGCGCGAAGGCCACGACCGCGGTGGCCTGAGCAGCCGTCTGTAACGGCCGATCAGCAGGCCGACGATTGAGCGCGAGCGCAAGCAGCACCAGCGGCGTCACCACCAGCAGACGGAGGCCGAGGGCCAGCGCCAGATGCTGCGGGTCTAATGCGAAAACGTCGATCGTGAGGGCGGCGATGTTGACGAGCAGTGTCCCGATCAGGAAACGCCGCCGCGCACCGGCGCCACGCATCGGATGCTCGGAGTCCTGCGCATCGGAGGCTCGGCGGTCGTTGTCGGCGGGGAACTGATCGGTCACGCTCTGGTCCGTAGAATCGGCGATATCGCCGCTCCCGTTATTGGGCTCTCGCCCGCTTATGTCGCGTTGATGCAGGACATCCGCCCACGGTTTCGAGCTGCAATGCCTAATGACAGACTAAGCCTCTCCCGACGAGGCTAACGATCGGGAACAGCCGACAGCATCCGGGATTGTCCTGACAGAAACCTTTTCAGGGAGAGAACAGATGTCGACGGAATGGCTTTGGGGTATCGGAATTATCGTACTCGGCATCGCGATCGCCTACGCCGTGATGCGCAACCGGACGCGCAGCGCCGCCGAGAAGCAGATGACCGAGACGGCAGCGAAGCAAAACTACCGTACCGAAGATCTCCGCGAACGGCCACGGCCGATGCCGGAGTAGTGTGCTCAGGCATGGAATTTGAGACCGTCGAGGATCTTGTCGACCACCTTGCGATCGGCCCGGACAGCCAAGCCGACCAACGGCAGATCGGCCCGCGCGACCGCCTTCACCGCTTCGCGGTTGGCTGCGTCGTGCGTGGTCTTGAACATCGCTTCGGTGTAGATCGCCGGCTTGACGTTGCGGGCGAGCGCCCGCTCCAGCGCGCGCGATAATCCGGGTCCATCGGCACCGTAAACCAGGATCGGCTGACCGATCAGCGGATGATACGGCGTGCCGCTGCCGTCCTGATACGGTTCGCCGATGCACTCCGGGAACGCCGCGGCGATGCCGGAGGTAAGAAACGCCGCAACGTTCAGCTTCTGCCAGGCTTCGAGATCGGTGCGGGATCACGAGCGCGATCTTGGTATCGAACTGCATACACTGCTGATACCGCGACGTCCCTGCCCTGTCAGTTCACGATCGTCTCAGGACAGCCCGCTCAGCCCTTGGCGTCGCACGCCCAGGCGCGGATCACGCATTCCTTGCCGCCGTATTCGTAGCAGCGCCGGGTCGCGGCGTTGAGCGAAGAGGAAATCCTCGATTCGACCGCATAGCCGTGAGCGCCGCAGGGGTTGCTCATGTCGACGGCCAGCGCCGCACAGGCCCGGCGCATCGTCAGCATGGTGCACTCGCCCTTGCAGCGCTGCCGCGCCGCGGCGATCGCGGCCGCCTCCGCCGGATAGTCAAAGGCTTGGCCGTAAGCGCCGCATTTGCCGACCGCCAACGCACCAGCAGCATTGGCTGGCGCAATGAGATGCAAACACGCGATCCAAACAACCGCCATCAGCGCGGCTTTCCGCCACGCGGCAATCAATAATCGCAACGTCCCCTCCCCCGAGGTTCAACCCGGGTTCCAAATTATCTGGACGGCCGTTTCAACTTGGTGAACGAAGCGCAAATCGTCCGCGGTGGGTTTGACCGAGGCGCGCGCCTCAGCGGGGCGGACTTCGCCGCGTCAGAAAACGATCGAGCCGCGGCTGTAGTTCGCCGGTCGCAAAGCTGAGGTGAAACAGCCGCCGCTCCAGCGCCAGCCCATCCGCGAGCCCGACCGAGGCCGCACGATCGACGGCCTGCTTGGAGAATCGCACCGCCTGCGCCGGATGCGCTGCGATCAGCATGGCCGCCTCGCAGGCGGCTTGGTAAGCTTCGCCGTCTTCAACCACGCGGCTGATCAGCCCGATCCGCTCGGCCTCGCTCGCGGAGATCAGACGGCCGGTCAGGATCAGATCCATCGCGCAGGCCCGGCCCACCGCTCGTGCCAGCCGCTGCGTGCCACCACCGCCCGATAGCGTACCGAGCGCGATCTCCGGGTGACCGAACCTCGCGCCGCTGCCGGCGATGACCAGGTCGCACATCTCGATCAACTCGCAGCCGCCACCGATCGCGTAACCTTCGACCGCCGCGATCAGCGGCTTGGCGCAGGTGGCCAGCCGGTCGCAGCAGCCGGAAAACTCCTCGGCCAGCACCGTGGCGAGATCGATGCCGCGCATCTCAGCGATGTCGGCGCCGGCGCAGAACACCTCGCGGCCGGAGAGCACGATCGCGGCGATCGCGGCATCACGTTCCAGCTCATCGAGCGCGGCGGCCAGCGCCCTGATCATTTCTCGCGACATCGCGTTGCGGGCCTCCGGCCGGTTCAGCGTGACGATGCCGACGGCTCCCTGACGATCGACTTCCACCACCATGCTGGCTTCTCCCTTGCTGCCGCGGCGCCGGCGCAGATCTAGCCGCCCAGGCCAGATCTGGTAAAATCGATCGTTTTTGAAGATCGATTGGATTTTCCGATGAATGTGCAGCACCTGCGCTACTTTCTGGCCGTGATGCAGGCCGGCTCTGTGTCGCGCGCCGCCGGTGAACTCGGCATCACCCAGCCGACGCTGTCGCAGGCACTGAAAGGGCTGGAGCGAGAATTCGGCACGCCGCTGTTCGCGCCGGATGGACGCGGCATCCGCGCCCTGCCGAACGCAAAGCGGCTCGAGGCCAAAGTGCGCACGGCACTGCAGACACTGGCGGAGGCAAAGCGCGAACTAAGCGGACCGGCACCAGCACGGCTGAAGCTCGGCGTGCTGCCGAGCCTCGCTGCCGACTGGCTGCCACGACTGCTGCCTGCCGATGGTGATGCAATCGAACTGATCGAAGCGTCGGCCGACGAGCTCGAAAAACTGGTCGCGAGCGGCGGGCTCGATCTGGCGCTGTCGGTCACGCCGCACCGCAATCTGCACCGCAAGCTGCTGCTGAGCGAGCCGTTCCGGTTGTTCGTCGGACCTGATCATCCGTGGTCGGGCCGCCGTACCGTGTCGTTGGCCGAACTCGACGGACAACCTTTCGTGTTGCGTCAGGGCTGCGAACTCATCGGCACCGGCCGGCGGTTGCTCAGCACTGCAGGCGTGCGGTTTCGTATCGTCGCCAAGACGCGGCAGGAATCCACCGCAGCCGCGCTGGTCGCTGCGGGTCTCGGCTGCACGCTGGCGCCGGCAAGCTGGGGCGGCGCCCCCCTGCGAGCGCTCGACGTTGGCGGACTGACGCTGCAGCGCGATGTCACGCTGATCTGGAAACAACCTGCCGGCGCCAAGGCGGCGGCAAAGCTCGCGACGCGGCTGCAGGCCCGAGGTTGATGCGCGGCCGCTTAGCCGCGCCGCGCCTGATCGAGCGCTTGCGGGGTGTCGATGTCGAGGAACGCCGCTTCGCCTTCGACCGGCACTTCGGTCACCGCTTCGCCATGCTTGGCGATCAGATGCCGTGCGCCGACATCGCCGCCGAGCGTCATCAGCTCGGCAAAGAACCGCCGCGACCACAGCACCGGATTGCCGCGGCGTCCCTCGGCGACCGGGACCACGATCAGCGCGCCGCGATCGGGATCGAACGCGGTGATCATCCGGTCGATCAAGGCCGCATCGATCAGCGGCATGTCGCCGAGGCAGACGATCGCGCCGTCGGCATCCTCGCCCAGCGCCGCGATGCCGGCCTTCACCGACGACGCGATGCCTTGGGCGAAGTCGGGATTGTGCACGAAGGTGAGATCGAGCCCGTGCAGCGCCGCTTCGACCTCGCCGGCCTGATGGCCGGTGACGACGATGGTGCGCGCGGCCTGCGAGGCCAGCGCCTGCTCGGCGACGATGTGTACCAGCGGCTTGCCGTTGAGGTCGGCGAGTAGCTTGTTCGGCCCGCCCATCCGCGTGCCGCGCCCGGCGGCAAGCACGATCGCCGCGACATTGCGGCCACTTTCGGCGACCGGCACCCGCGGCTGCGGCCGCGTCACGATTTCCATCAGCAGGCCGCCGACCCCCATCGCGGTGATATCAGCGCGCGTGACAGTAAGCCCGGCGAGCAGCCGCATCAGCACCCAATCGAAACCGTTCTCGACCGGCGAGCGCGCACAGCCCGGCGCGCCGAGCAGCGGCACGCCCGAGACCGCGCCGACCAGCAGCAGATTGCCCGGGTCGACCGGCATGCCGAAATGCGAAATCGTGCCGCCGATCGCGCCGATCGCCGCCGGGATGACATCGCGGCGGTCGGCGATCGCAGAGGCGCCGAAAACGATCACCATCTCGGCGCCGAGCCCAACAAGCTCTTGGATCGCAGCCGACAGCGCAGCCTCTTCATGGGCGACGCGGCGCTCGGCGATGATCTCTGCGCCGGCCGGCGCCAGCCGCTCGGCTGTGACGCGCAGCGTCTTGTCGATCACCTTCGGGGCGAGGCCGGAAAGCAGCGTAGACACCACGCCGACGCGCTTGATCACATAAGGCGCGACCCGCAGCGCGCCGCCCAGCGCCGCCGCCACCGCGGCGTCGCGCAGGCGGCCTTCGACACCGAACGGGATCAGCTTGACGGTGGCGACCATCTCGCCTTCGACCACCGGCTTGAACGCCGGCAGCGTCGCGAGCGTAATCGCCTCATCGACGGCGTTGACGCGATCGACCACGGCACGATCGATCACCAGCACGCCGGTCCGTGCCGCGAACAGATTGGCGCGGCCGGTGAAAGCACGGTCGACCGTCACGCCATCGCCGGCGACCGCGCCTGCCACATCCGCGGCCGCGACATCCTCGGAGACGTCACCGGGCTCGAGCTGAACCACCACGATCTCGGCGATGCCGGCCTTCTCCAGCGCCGCGACTTCGGCCGGGCCGATCGTCGTGCCCTTCTTGAGCAGCAGACCGTTCTGCCGCAGCGAATGCACGGTGACGCCGCCGATCGCATCGGCCGGACGGCGCGGGCCAAACTTCATGCCGCGGCCGCCTTGGACGATGCCGGCAGCCGCAGCGCGGCAGTAATCTCCGCCATGATCGACACCGCGATCTCGGACGGCGACACTGCGCCGATGGCCAGCCCGATCGGGGCGTGAATGCGGCCGAGGTCAGCATCGGAAGCGCCCTGCCCCTTCAGCCGCTCCAGCCGCTTGGCGTGGGTCTTCTTCGAGCCGAGCGCGCCGATGTAGAAGCAGTCACGCGCGAAGGCATGCAGCAGCGCCGGATCGTCGATCTTGGGATCGTGCGTCAGCGCCACGAAGGCGGTGTAGTGATCGATGTTCAGCGGCGGCAGCGCGACGTCCGGCCACTCGGCGATCAGCGGTACGTCGGGAAACCGTTCCAGGCTGGCGAACGCGGTGCGCGGATCGACCACGGTGACGTCGTAACCAAGCGAGCGCGCCAGCGGCGCCAGCGCCTGGCTGATGTGCACGGCGCCGACGATCACCAGCTTGGCGGTCGGCGCGTAGACGTTGAGAAACAGCTTGTTGCCGTCGACCTCGATGCTCGCGCTCTTGCCCATGCGGAGCTGTTTGCCGAGTTCGGCGGCGAGCGGATCGGCGGCGATGTAAGCGGCTTTCACTAGCCGCTGCGCGCCGGTCGCCGTATCAGTCACCACGATAGCCGGGCGCCGCGCGGCGCGCTCGGCGTTGAGTTGCTGCAGGATCTCGAACTTCACAGGCTACGCCCCACTTGCCTAGATCGCACCTCAAAAACCGGCCAGGGGTTACACGCCCGTGGCCGCGACCCGTCATTGCGAGGAGCGAAGCGACGAAGCAATCCAGCTAGGTGCACTGAGCTCCTGGATTGCTTCGCTTCGCTCGCAATGACGGAGACCATGTTTCACTTCCTCGATCGCGTTCTCGGCCGCTCTCGCACGCTGCGAACTAATCGACCTTTTCGACGAACACCCGGATGGTGCCGCCACAACTCAGCCCGACCTTCCAGGCGGTCTCGTCGGCGACGCCGAATTCGAGCAGCTTCGGCGTACCACTGTCGATCACGTCGAGCGCTTCGGTGACCACCGCGCCTTCGACGCAGCCGCCCGACACTGAGCCGAGAAAGGTCCCCTCGTCATTGATCACCAGGCTGGAGCCGGCGGGACGCGGCGCCGATCCCCAGGTTTCCACCACGGTGGCGAGCGCCACGCCGCGGCCGGCTTTACGCCAGTCCTCGGCGGCCCGCAGGATGTCTTCGTCGCGATCGAGCTGCATGGAGGCGACTCCTCTTGCTTGGCTGCTGGGCGCCGGTCAGGCGACGGAGCGGATCGTGCTGAAATGGTGCGGCGGCGGTGCCGACGACAGCGCCGCGATCAGCGTGTGCATCGAGGTCAAATTATGCACCGGGCGGAATTCGTCAACGTGGGGTAGCATCATTTTGATGCCCTGGGCGCGCGGTTCGAAACCGTCGTAGCGCAGCAGCGGATTCAGCCAGATCAGCCGGCGGCAGGAGCGGTGCAGCCGGTCCATCTCGAACGCCAGCTTGGAGTCGCTCTCGCGCTCCAGCCCGTCGGAAATCAGCAGCACGATCGCGCCCTGGCCGAGCACCCGCCGCGCCCACAGCTTGTTGAAGCTGTGCAGCGACGTCGCGATCCGGGTGCCCCCGGCCCAGTCCTCGACCGAGGAGGTGCAGCTCGCCAGCGCCTCGTCCGGATCGCGCTGGCGCAGCGCGCGGGTGACGTTGGTCAGCCGCGTGCCGAACAAGAACGTCGACACCCGCTTGCGATCGTCGGTGATGGCATGGAGGAAGTGCAGGAACAGCCTTGTGTACTCACTCATCGAGCCGGAGATATCGAGCAGCGCCACGATCGGCGCCGGCTTGTCGATCAGGCCGAGCTTGCGAATGTCGACGACCTCGCCGCCGGTGCGCAACGAGGCCCGCAGCGTGCGGCGCAGATCGAGCTTGAGGCCGCGGCGCTCGGGCCGCACTCTCCGGGTGCGCAGCTCGGCCTGCGGCAGCCGCATCCGCTCGATCGCGCGGGTGACCTCGGCGATCTCCGCCGCGCTCATCTGCGCGAAGTCCTTCTTCTGCAGGATCTCTTTGTCGGAGACGGCAAGCCGCAGCTCCTGCTCCTCGGCCGACGGCATATCGCGCGTCGCCGCCGGCGACATCGCCTCCTGCACCCGGCGCGAGGCCGGCGGCGGTTTCTTTTTGGCAGCGTCCGGCAACGGGATCGAGTCCAGCATGTGCTGCCAGTCCTCGGCGGCGCGAAAGAACAGCGCAAACGCCTGATCGAAGATCAACAGATGCTCGCGGCGCTTGACGAAGATCGCTTCCAGCGTGGCGTAGAGATCGTCGCGATGGCCGATCTCGATCAGCTGCAGCGCATCCAGCGCATCGATCACCGCGCCGGGCCCGACCGGCAGCCCCGCCGCCCGCAGCGCCCGCGCAAAGCCGACCACATTGTCCGCCATCTTGCCGGTCGGCGGATTGAGATGGTCGATCATCGCGGTCGGATTACGCTGCATCGTTTGCCACGCTCTCTCAACTTATCATTCCGGGGCGCATCGAAGGCGCGAACCCGGAATCTCGACGTCAGTGCCGGCTTCAGATTCCGGGTTCGCGAGCCTTCGCTCGCACCCCGGAATGACGAACACCCAGTCAGTACACGCCTTCGCCGGCCGCACGGCCTGCTCCCTCTCCCGCTTGCGGGAGAGGGGTGGGGTGAGGGCGACGCGAGCACGGTGCCTGGGGCTCCCCCACCCCAGCCCTCCCCCGCAAGCGGGAGAGGGAGCGCGCTGCCGATGCGGCAAAGGCCGAGATTCACAACGAACGCAAAGTATCGGACTAGCGTTCGCTCGTCGCGTCCTTGACCAGTTTCTGCACGGTGTCGCCCTGCATCCGGGCGATGTCGTCCTGGTACTTGAGCAGCGCGCCGAGGGTGTCGCCGACGACTTCGGCGGTGAGCGCGCGGGCGTCGAGTTCGGTCAGCGCGGTCGCCCAGTCGAGGGTTTCGGCGACGCCGGGCGATTTGTAGAAGTCCTGCTCGCGCAGCGCCTGAACGAAGTCCACCACCTGCTGTGACAGCTTGGCCGAGATCCCCGGCACGCGCGACTTCACGATCGCCAGTTCGCGCTCGGCGTTCGGATAGTCGACCCAGTGATACAGGCAGCGCCGCTTCAGCGCGTCGTGGATCTCGCGGGTGCGGTTCGACGTCACGATCACGATCGGCGGCGCCGGCGCCTTGATGGTGCCGAACTCCGGGATCGTGACCTGGAAATCGCTCAGCACTTCGAGCAAATACGCCTCGAACGCTTCATCTGCGCGGTCGAGTTCGTCGATCAGCAGCACCGGCGCGCCCGCCGTGTCCGGCTCCAGCGCCTGCAGCAGCGGACGCTTGATCAGGAATCGCTCGGAGAAAATGTCGCTGGAGAGCTGATCGCGGTCGGTGTCGCCGGCGGCTTCGGCCAGCCGGATCGTGATCATCTGCGCCGACGAATTCCACTCATACACCGCGGAAGCGACGTCCAGCCCCTCGTAGCACTGCAGCCGGATCAGCCGACGGCCGAGCGCGGCCGACAGCACCTTGGCGATCTCGGTCTTGCCTACGCCGGCCTCGCCTTCGAGAAACAGCGGCCGGCCCATCCGCAACGCCAGAAACACCACCGTCGCCAACGACCGCTCGGCGAGATAGCCGCGGCTCGTCAGCAGTTCGAGCGTGGCGTCGACGGAGGCGGGAGGCGCGGCTGCGGTCATGGCCGATCCGTGTCCAGGCTCACGCCTTGCCGTTGGCGGCGTCGACCGCGCGCTTGGTCAGCACGCCGATCAGATGCGCCCGATATTCGGCGCTGCCGTGCAGATCGCTGTTCAACCCGTCGGCCGAGACGTGCAGGCCGTCGATCGCCTTGGAATTGAACCGCGCCTTCAGTGCCTCTTCGAACTGGGTGACGCGGAACACGCCATCCGCACCGGCACCCGTGACAGCAACGCGGACGTCCGACGGACGGCGGGCGACGAACACGCCGACCAGCGCGTAGCGCGACGCCTGATTGCGGAACTTGATGTAGGCGGCCTTCTTCGGCAGCGGAAACTGCACCTTGGTGATGATCTCGTCCGGCTCGAGCGCGGTCGAGTACATGCCCTGGAAGAACTCTTCGGCCTTCAGCTTGCGCTTGTTGGTGACCACGGTGGCGCCGAGCGCCAGCACGGCCGCCGGATAGTCCGCGGTCGGATCGTTATTGGCGAGCGAGCCGCCGATCGTGCCTTTGTGGCGCACCGCCGGATCGCCGATCAGCGACGCCAGCTCGGCGAGCGCCGGGATCGCCTCGCCGACGATCGCCGAGTTGGCGACTTCGGCGTGGGTCGCGGTGGCGCCGATCACCAGCGAACGGCCCTTCATCTCGATGCCGCTGAGGCCTTCGATATGCGACAGGTCGACCAGATGCGGCGGCGCCGCGAGGCGCTGCTTCATCACCGGCAGCAACGTGTGGCCGCCCGCGATCAGCTTGGCATCCTCGTTCTTCAGCAGCAGATTGGCGGCCTGGCGAACGGTCCCGGGGCGGTGATATTTGAATTCGTACATTGCGCTTCCCTGAGCTTCCTGCGTCTCGTTGGGCGTGCCGCGCGGCCTCGTTGAAGCGGGCCGGCGCAGTGCCGCTCAACTGCGGTCGGAGTTCGCCATCGCCTTGGCGCCGGCCGCGATCGACACCACGATGTTCTGATAGCCGGTGCAGCGGCAGAGATTGCCTTCGAGCTCTTCGCGAATCGTCTCGTCGGACAGGTCGTGGCCCTTGCGGTGCACCATATCGACGGCCGTCATGATCATGCCCGGGGTGCAGAAGCCGCATTGCAGGCCGTGGTTCTCGCGGAAGGCTTCCTGCATCGGATGCAGCGGCGCGCCGTCGGCGGCGAGCCCTTCGATCGTCGTCACTTCGTGGCCGTCGGCCATCACCGCCAGCGTGGTGCAGGACTTCACCGCCTTGCCGTCGAGATGCACGACGCAGGCGCCGCACTGCGAAGTATCGCAGCCGACATGCGTGCCGGTGAGCCGCAGGTTCTCGCGCAGAAACTGCACCAGCAGCGTGCGCGGATCGACGTTCGCGGTCACAGGGTTGCCATTGACGATCAGGGAAATCTTGGCCATCGGCCCTCTCTTCAATGCGCACCGCCGCGTTGCACGGCGATCATTCGTCTTTTAGTTGTGTTTCTTGAACCGATCTTACGGGGCAACCCCAGGATCGGCAACCGCGAACGGCTCGGGCCGCGCCGGAGCCGCGGCCGTGTAATGACATCCGCGTGATCGGGCGCCGCAGCGCCGTCAGGCCGCGCCGTTGCCGTTCTGCACGGCCTTGGAGAAGTTGGCGAAGAACTCGTCGGCGAGCTTCTTGGCCGAGCCGTTGATGAGTCGCTGGCCGAGCTGCGCCAGCTTGCCGCCGATATGCGCTTCGACATCGTAGGACAGCAGCGTGCCGCCGTCCTTGTCGGACAGACCGACCGTGGCACCGCCCTTGGCAAAGCCGGCAACGCCGCCCTCGCCTTCGCCGGTGATCTTGTAGCCGTTGGGGGGATCGAGATCGGACAGCGTGACCTTGCCCTTGAAGCGGGCCGATACCGGGCCGACTTTCAACTTCGCCACAGCGCGAAAACCGCTGTCGTCTTCGGTCTTTTCAAGCTCCTCGCACCCGGGAATGCAGACCTTCAGCACTTCCGGATCGTTGAGCTTGCTCCACACCAAATCTTTCGGCGCGTCCAACTGGACTTCGCCGTTCATCGTCATGGCCATGGATATTTCCTCCCGGATCGGCGGCCGCCTCGGACGGCGGCATTGCGACTACTTAAGCACGCCGGGCGGCAAAGAAAAAGTATCGCGACACCACCCCGAGCGATCGGCGGCGCTAGCAGTCGTGAGGCGGTGAGATAGGTAGCGCCCGGCCCTAGCGCCAGCGTCAAGCAAGCACGACAGCCGGACAAAAGCGATCAGGAGCGTTGCGCTGCAGCCGGATAGTTCGGTTCGAACGTCGCCGCGTCGGTGCATGGTACAGCCGCTGATTGCGTCGATGGCTCGACCAGCATCAGGATCGCGGTGCCGAGAAACAGCAGCAACTCGGTGGCATGCAGCCGCATCGCTTCGGGCTCGGCAACCTGCGAAGCCATCACCATGCTGGCGAACGAGATCACGCTGCCCAGCGTCAGCGCGAACGCCAGCGCCTCATTGCAGCCGCCGGAGAGACGGACCGAGCGCCGCGTCAGCAGCGCCGAGAACACCAGCAGAAAGCCGGCGACCGTCAGCTTGGCGAGCGCCAGCAGCCATGCCATCCGGATGGTCGCCGCCGCGCTGAGATGCAAATGATCGCTGATGAAGATCGCCACCGAGATATTGGGCCGGTCGTACAGCGCGTGGATCGGGGTGACGAACAGCCGATACGCCACGATCAGCCAGGTCGGCGTGATGTAGGCCGCCAGCAGAACTCCGTTCACCGAACTGATCCGCCAATCCGTCTTCATCGCCGTGCCCCACCAGCCAGCACGCCGAATCCGTTGGCGCGCTCCGAGAGCTAACTCCAGGTTAACGATAGGCGGCAATGGAAACGCTTCGTTAACCTTAACGGCGGTTAAGAGCTGTGGACGGCGGCCCGGACCACGACATCGCGGAATCTCGGCACGAAACTTGCGTTGTCGGAGGTGTGAATGTAATCGAAACGACACCATCGAAAACGCCGAAAGCCCCGCCGTGGGGCGGGGCTCCCTGCTGTCGCTTCGCGACGCAGCCGTCTGGAGAAAGCTGCGGCCGGGCGACCTTGCCGTTAGCGGCCCTGGCCGGACCCGCCGTGTTGGCCACCATGCTGTTGGCCACCCTGTTGCCGGTCCTGACCCTGACGGTTCGGATCCTGACGGTTCGGATCCTGCTGCTGCTGGCCCGGACGGGCACCGCCGCCCTGCTGTTGCTGGCCGGGGGACGTCTGGCTCGGAGTCGGCTTCTGCTGATTCTGATTCGACATCGGTGGTCTCCTTCGGAGTGTCGCGCCCACACCAACAACAATGAGCATGCGCCCGCGGTTGCGCGGATCGGCGTGATCTTTGCGCGGCTTTTGCGCGGCAACATCGCGTCCAGGGGAACCGCGCGCACCGTCCACAGGGAAGAAGGTTGTAATCAGTCGCTGTTGCCGCGATCGCGACCCACTGTTAGAAAATTACGAAGCGAAGCGACGTTCCGGCTGCCGGGGCCCTCGCCGCATCGTGTGTGCAATGCGAGCGCGATCTCCGCCGCGGGGCCGTTCGGATCGCAATCCACGACCCTTCGAGTCCCACTCTTTCGAGTCCTCTGACGACGGCAGCGCATGGACTATTTCGCCCAGCAGCTCATCAACGGTCTCGTGCTCGGCTCGATCTATGGCCTGATCGCGATCGGCTACACGATGGTGTACGGCATCGTCGGCATGATCAATTTCGCCCATGGCGACATCTTCATGATCGGCGGCTTCATCGCGCTGATCAGCTTCCTGATCCTGGTGTCGTTTGGCCTCACCTTCGTCCCGCTGATCCTCCTAGTGGTGCTGCTGGTGTCGATGGCGATCACCGCGCTGTACGGCTGGACGGTCGAGCGCATAGCGTACCGCCCGTTGCGGCATTCGTTCCGCCTCGCCCCGATGCTGTCGGCGATCGGCATGTCGTTCGTGCTGATGAACTACGCCCAGGTGTCGCAGGGCGCCCGCGTCAAGCCGGTGCCGCCGATCATCACCGGCGGCTATACGCTGCACGAGAGTGCCGACGGCTTCAACGTGCAGCTCTCCAACGTCCAGATCCTGGTGGTGGTCACCACCGTGGTGTTGCTCGGCATCTTCACCTGGCTGGTGGCCAAGACCCGGCTCGGCCGCGACATGCGCGCCTGCGAGCAGGATCAGACCATGGCGGCGCTGCTCGGCGTCGACGTCGACCGCACCATCTCGATGACCTTCGTGATCGGCGCCGCGCTCGCCTCGGTCGCGGGCATGATGTACCTGCTGTATTATGGGCTGATCGACTTCTTCATGGGCTTCATCGCCGGCATCAAGGCGTTCACCGCGGCCGTGCTCGGCGGCATCGGCTCGCTGCCCGGCGCGATGCTCGGCGGCTTGCTGATCGGCCTGATCGAGACCTTCTGGTCGGCCTATTTCTCGGTCGAATACAAGGACGTTGCGGCGTTCTCGATCCTGATCATCGTGCTGATTTTCATGCCGACCGGCCTGCTGGGCCGGCCGGAAGTCGAAAAAGTCTGAGCGGGCGCCGACGTGGCAAAACTCGCGCACGCCGCTGCTGCCCCTGCCGCCGCCGCCACGGTCGGCGTCGGTTTCATCTTCAAGAAAGCCCTGATCAGCGCCCTCGTGGCGCTGGTTTTATTTTCGCTGATGATCGGCGTCCGCACCGAGGCCGGCCCTGAAGGCGGCCTGATCTACTGGACACGGTTCGGCGATCTCGCCGGCATGGTCGGCGGCGTGTTCGTCGGCTCGATCGTGGTCGAACTGCTGCGGATGTGGTGGGGCCCGGTCGACACCTCGAAGATCATGCCGGCCGGCGCGCGCAAGACGCTCGGTCTCGCCGGCCGCGTCGTCGCTCCAGCGCTGCTGATCTTCACCTTTCTGGTGCCGGTGATTTTCTACAATCAGCGCTACATTCTCGATCTCGGCATCCTGGTGCTGACTTACGTGATGCTCGGCTGGGGGCTGAACATCGTGGTCGGCCTCGCCGGCCTGCTCGATCTCGGCTACGTGGCGTTCTACGCGGTCGGCGCCTATTCCTACGCGCTGCTCGCTACCAACTTCGGCCTGTCGTTCTGGATCTGCCTGCCGCTCGCCGGCATCCTCGCCGCATTCTGGGGCGTGATCCTCGGCTTCCCGGTGCTGAGGCTGCGCGGCGATTATCTCGCCATCGTCACCCTCGCGTTCGGTGAGATCATCCGGCTCGTCATCATCAACTGGCAGACGCTGACCGGCGGCCCGAACGGCATCAGCGGCATTCCGCGCCCCACGCTGTTCGGCATTCCGCTGGCACCAGGACCGAACGGGCTGGCCGCGCAGCTCGGCATTCCGTTCTCGCCGACCCACCGCCTCGTGTTCCTGTTCTATCTGATCCTGATCCTGGCGCTGATCACCAACTGGGCGACCATCCGGCTGCGCCGGCTGCCGATCGGCCGCGCCTGGGAAGCGCTGCGCGAAGACGAAGTCGCCTGCCGTGCGCTCGGCATCAACACCACCACCACCAAGCTCACCGCCTTCGCCACCGGCGCGATGTTCGGCGGATTCGCCGGCGCGTTCTTCGCCACAAGGCAGGGCTTCATCTCGCCGGAATCCTTCACCTTCCAAGAGTCAGCGCTGGTGCTGGCGATCGTCGTGCTCGGCGGCATGGGCTCGCAGCTCGGCGTCGCGCTCGCCGCGGTGACGCTGATCGGCGGCTTCGAATTGTTCCGCGGTCTCGATCAGTTCCGCATGCTGGTGTTCGGCATGGCGATGGTGCTGCTGATGATCTGGCGGCCGCGCGGCCTGATCGGCCATCGCGCCCCGACTGTGTATCTCGACCACAAGCAGGCGATCTCGTCCGACCTCGTCAAGGAGGGCCACGGATGATCGCGGACCGGGACATCCTCCGCGTCAGCGGCCTGACCATGCGGTTCGGCGGCATTCTCGCCGTCAACGACCTGTCGTTCACTGCGCGCCGCGGCAAGATCACCGCGCTGATCGGCCCGAACGGCGCCGGCAAGACCACCGTGTTCAACTGCATCACCGGCTTCTACAGACCGAGCGCCGGCGAGATCAGCCTGACGCATGACGGCGGCGAGACCCATCGGCTCGATAAGCTCAACGACTTCCGCATCACCAAGATCGCCAAGGTGGCGCGCACCTTCCAGAACATCCGGCTGTTCCCCGGCATGACCGCGCTGGAGAACCTGATGGTGGCGCAGCACAACGCGCTGATGCGGGCTTCCGGCCTCACTTTCCTCGGCCTGTTCGGCGCGCCGTCGTGGCGCGCGGCCGAGAAGCAGGCGATCGAGCGGGCGACGTTCTGGCTCGACCGGATCGGCCTGCGCGGCCGTGCCGACGATGCCGCCGGCAACCTGCCCTATGGCGACCAGCGCCGGCTGGAGATCGCACGCGCGATGTGCACCGAGCCGGTGCTGTTGTGCCTCGACGAGCCCGCCGCGGGCCTCAACGCGCGCGAAAGCGCCGAACTCAGCGAACTCTTGCGCAACATCCGCGCCGGCGGCACATCGATCCTGCTGATCGAACACGACATGAGCGTGGTGATGGAAATCTCCGACCACGTCGTCGTGCTCGACCACGGCGTCAAGATCTCCGACGGCACCCCGCGCGAGATCCGCGACGATCCCCGCGTCATCGCCGCCTATCTAGGCGTCGAGGACGAAGAAGTCGAAAAGGTCGAGCAGGAGCTCGGGCTGTGAGGTCGGCACTACACATTTCGTCATGGCCGGGCTTGACCCGGCCATCCACGACAGGCAGGGCGGTGCTCGTGTCCATGGATGCCCAGGTCAAGCCCGGGCATGACGGTGGTAAGCGTTGTGAGGGCGCGTCATGACCTCCACCGCTCCCCTGCTCAAAATCGAAAACCTCCGCGCCGCCTACGGCAAGATCGAGGCGCTGAAGGGCGTCGATCTCGAGATCGCGCCCGGCGAGATCGTGGCGCTGATCGGCGCCAACGGCGCCGGCAAGTCGACGTTGATGATGTCGATCTTCGGCAAGCCGCGCGCCAAGGCCGGCCGCATCGTGTTCGACGGCGTCGACATCACCGCGCTACCGACTCACCAGATTGCGCGGATGAGCATCGCGCAGTCGCCGGAGGGCCGCCGCATCTTCCCGCGGATGAGCGTCGCCGAAAATTTGCAGATGGGCGCCGACGCCGGAACCGGCAGCAACGAGGAACGCGCCGCGACGCTCGAACGCGTGCTGACGCTGTTTCCACGGCTGCGCGAACGGTTCGGCCAGCGCGGCGGCACGCTCTCGGGCGGCGAGCAGCAGATGCTGGCAATCGGCCGCGCGCTGATGAGCCGGCCGCGCCTACTCCTCCTCGACGAGCCGTCGCTCGGCCTCGCGCCGCTGATCACCCGGCAGATCTTCGACGCGATCCGCACCCTGAACAAGCAGGACCGTCTCACCGTGCTGATCGTCGAGCAGAACGCCAACCACGCGCTGAAGCTGGCGCATCGCGGCTACGTGCTGGTCAACGGCCTGATCACCATGAGCGGTACCGGCGCCGATCTGTTGGCGCGGCCGGAAGTGCGAGCCGCGTATCTCGAAGGCGGCCGCGGCACCTGAGGTAGTCCCTCGCCGCGTGCCCAGAGCCCTGCGGCACAATGCGGCAACCGGGTGCCGACGGCGCCGTATTTTGTCGATGACTTGTCGTGAAAATCAGCCAACAATGCCGGCCGGTTCGGCGCTTCGGGCCCGCCTGGGCGCAGCTTTTCGTTTGCAAATCCATCGCAAGGATTCATCGATGACACTCAAGCTTCTCGGTTTGGCATTCGGCGTCTCGCTGGCGCTCTCGACCACGGCGCTGGCGCAGGACATCAAGGTCTCGGTCGCCGGTCCGATGACCGGCGGCGAATCCGCGTTCGGCCGTCAGCTCAAGAACGGCGCCGAACAGGCGGTGGTCGACCTCAACGCCAAGGGCGGCCTGCTCGGCAAGAAGCTGGTGCTCGACGTCGAGGACGATGCCTGCGATCCGAAGCAGGCGCGCTCGGTCGCCGAGAAGATCGCAGGCGACGGCATCCCGTTCGTCGCCGGTCACTTCTGCTCGTCATCGTCGATCCCGGCGTCGGAAGCCTACGCCGACGGCAACGTGCTGCAGATCACCCCAGCCTCGACCAACCCGCTGTTCACCGAGCGCAAGCTGTGGAACGTGCTGCGCGTCTGCGGCCGCGACGATCAGCAGGGCCTGGTCGCCGCCGAGTACATCCTGAAGAACTACAAGGGCAAGAACGTCGCCATCCTCAACGACAAGACCACTTACGGCAAGGGTCTGGCGGACGAGACCAAGAAGGCGCTGAACAAGGCCGGCTTCCAGGAGAAGATGTTCGAGTCCTACAACAAGGGCGACAACGACTTTAACTCGATCGTGTCGCGGCTGAAGCGCGACGCCATCGATCTGGTCTACATCGGCGGTTATCACCGCGAGGCCGGCCTGATCCTGCGCCAGATGCGCGACCAGGGCCTCAGCACCGTGATGATGGCCGGCGACGCGATGAACGACAAGGAATTCGCCTCGATCACCGGTCCGCTCGCCGCAGGCACGCTGTTCACCTTCGGCCCCGACCCGCGCAACAAGCCGACCGCCAAGCAGATCGTCGAAACCTTCAAAGGCAAGGGCATCGATCCGGAAGGCTACACCCTCTACACCTACGCGGCGTTCCAAGTGTGGTCGCAGGCGGTCGAGAAGGCGAAGTCGACCGACCCGAAGAAGGTGATCGAGACCATCAAGGCCGGCGACTGGGACACCGTGCTCGGCAAGATGGCGTTCGACGCCAAGGGCGACATCAAGGCGATCGACTACGTCGTCTACAAATGGGACGCCAAGGGCGGCTACGCCGAGATCAATCCTTAAGGTGATCGAAGGGGTGTGAGGCCGAGCCTCACACCGACAACAACGGCATGCGCGGGCTCAACCCGCGCATCCGCTCTCGGACAAAGAAGCCTACGCCGTATCGGCTCTTAGGAAGATGATGGATTGCCGGGTCGAGCCGGCAATGACGCGGGTGAAAGCAGAATCGCCCCCCAGTACGGACGTCATGCGCGGGCTTGACCCACACATCCATCAACGAATGATTTCTTCGTAGAGATCGTCCCAGTCCGGATTGCCGCGGACGATCAGGTCGATCTTCCACTCGCGCGGCCAATGCTTGATGTTCTTCTCGCGCTGAATGGCGGCGATGATGCTATCGTGCGCTTCAAAGTAGACGAGACGTTTGACGTCGTATTTGCGGGTAAAACCCTCGACCAGTCCTTCACGATGCTCATAGGTGCGGCGGACGAGGTCGTTGGTCACGCCGACATACAGCGTGCCGCCCGGAGCACTGGCGAGGATGTAGACCCAATAGGCCATGCCGACTCTCCACCGAGAGCCTCGCTGAACCGCTTCATCATTCAAGAGGATGGATTGCCGGGTCAAGCCCGGCAATGACGCCGAGAATTGATTACCGCCACTATCCGCTCTTGGCCAAGACCCCGATCACTCACACAACGTCATGCGCGGGCTTGACCCGCGCATCCATCCAAGCGCGAACGCGCTTGCATCAAGGAATTACAAGGATGATGGGTCACCGGGTCAAGCCCGGCAATAACGCCAAGAATTAATTACCGCCACCATCCGCTCATGGCCAAGACCGCAATCACTCACACAGCGTCATGCGCCGGCTTGACCCGCGTATCCATCCGAGCGCGAACGCGCTTGCATCCAGGTTACAAGGATGATGGGTCGCCGGGTCAAGCCCGGCAATGACGCCGAGAATTGATTACCGCCACCATCCACTCTTGGCCAAGATCGCGACCACTCACACAGCGTCATGCGCCGGCTTGACCCGCGCATCCATCCGCGAGCGCGCTTGCATCATGGAATTGCAGGGATGATGGATCGCCGGGTCGAGCCCGGCGATGACGAGGGATTTCGGTTCGATGCCCGGCCGCGAGCAGGACGCCTACCCAATATTCCCCAGCGCCGGGAACGTATTCAGCAACCAGATCGAGACATCGCTGATGGCGCCGGTGAGGAAGCCGATGCCGGTGAGGACCATCAGCACGCCCATCGCCCGCTCGACCGTGGCGAGGTGTTTCTTCATGCGCGCGAACAGGCCGGAGAACTGTTCGATCATCAGCGCGGCGAGCAGGAACGGCACGCCGAGGCCGAGCGAATACACCGCCAGCAGGCCTGCGCCCTTGGCCACCGTCGCTTCGGCCGCGGCCACCGACAGGATCGCAGCGAGGATCGGACCGATGCACGGCGTCCAGCCGAACGCAAACGCTAGGCCCATCACGTAAGCGCCCCACAACCCGACCGGCTTCGGAATCGGCAGGCGGCCTTCGCGCATCAGGATGTTGATCCGCGTCAGCCCAAGGAAGTGCAGGCCCATCAGGATGATCACGACGCCGGCGACGATCGCGAGCTGCGCCGAATAGGCGCGGATCAAGGTGCCGACGAGGCTCGCGCTGGCGCCGAGCGCGACGAACACGGTGGAGAAGCCGAGCACGAACATCGCCGCAGAGATCATCACCGCACGCTTCGAGGTGCGCTCGGCTTCGTCGGCGGCGACGTGTTCGATGGTCGCACCGGTCAGATAGATCAGGTACGGCGGCACCAGCGGCAGCACACAGGGCGACAGGAAGCTGACCAGACCGGCGATCAGGGCGGCGGGGATCGAGACGTCGTGGATCATGGCCGGCTACATGCACCCGCGCGTAAAGCCCATGCAAGCCGCTGCGTCATCGTTCCGCGCCTTGTGATCGCACCGTGAGGGATTGCTTCGACCAATTGTTTATGCCGACAATGTCGGCCTTCGCTCAGCTCTCGGACGGATCCATCTTGCACAATCTCATCACCGATGTCGCCGGCGTCCGCGTCGGCCATGCGCACGACCACAAGCTCGCTTCCGGCGTTACCGCGATCCTGTTCGACAAGCCCGCGGTCGCTTCGATCGACGTGCGCGGCGGCGGTCCTGGGATTCGCGACGGCGCGCTGCTGGAACCGGTGAACACCGTCGAGCAGATCGACGGCTTCACGCTGTCGGGCGGCTCGGCATTCGGGCTCGATTCCGGCGGCGGCGTGCAGGCCTGGCTCGCAGAGCGCGGACGCGGCTTTGCGATCGGCAATGCGACGATTCCGATCGTGCCGGGCGCGGTGGTGTTCGACATGATCAACGGCGGCGACAAGGCCTGGGGCCGGTTCTCGCCGTATCGCGACCTCGGCTACGCGGCCGCGGACGCCGCCGGCGACAGCTTCGCGCTGGGCAGCGTCGGCGCCGGCCTCGGCGCCACCACGGCAACGCTGAAGGGCGGGCTGGGCTCGGCGTCAGCAACCACGCCCGGCGGCGTCACCGTCGGCGCTATCGCGGTGGTCAACGCGATCGGCAGCGCCACGATCGGCGACGGCCCGTGGTTCTGGTCGGCACCGTTTGAACAGGACGGCGAATTCGGCGGGCTCGGGATGCCGGACAGCTTCACGCCGGACATGCTGAAGGTGCGACTGAAGGGCGCGGCGGCAGCGAGCGCGATCGAGAACACCACGCTGGTCGCGGTGGTGACCGACGCGAACCTCACCAAGCCGCAGGTGAAGCGGCTGGCGATGCTGGCGCAGACCGGGTTCGCCCGCGCGATCTACCCGGTGCATGCGCCGCTCGATGGCGACGTGGTGTTCGCCGCGGCGACCGGCGTCAAACCGGTCGAGCCGCTCGCAGGTCTCACCGAGCTCGGCACCATCGCGGCCAACACGGTGGCGCGGGCAATCGCTCGCGGCGTCTATGAGGCCACCGCGCTGCCGTTCAAGGACGCGCAGCCGGCGTGGCGCGACCGGTTCGGCTCGAAGCGATAATCTGAGGCAACAGTGCTGCGCCGTTCGATGTCGTCATCCGCGGGTTCATCACGCGCACGTTGATCATCATTCGGCTTGTCGAGGGCGATGAATTGTCGGGCCGAGCCGGGCAATTCATCATCGGGACCAAGCGTCGGTGATCAGGCGCTGACCGACAGCGACTTGGCCGAGGCCGCCTGGATCTGCGACGCCTGGCGCTGGATCAGCTGCTCGACGAAATTGTACGACGAGGTGGCGCTGCTCGACGACGAGCCGGTCGCCGCCGAGGTCATCGTCACCTTGCTGCCGTCCGAGTAGGTGACGGAGGTGGTCACGCTGCCATCGGAATTGGTGACGCTGGTCGAGGACGAGCCGGACAGCGCCTGCAGTAGCGGATCGCTGCTGCCGCCACCGCCGTTGCCACCGTTCGCTCCACCACCGCCATGCGCATGATGCCGACGGCCGCTCTTCAGCGCCGAGGACATCTCGTCCATGCTGACCTTGCCGTCGTTGTTGGCGTCCATCTTGCCGAACACCTTGTCGGCATTGGCGACATTGGTGCCGCCGGCGCCGAGCGCGTTCTCGAATTCGCTCTTGGTGATCGAGCCGTCGCCGTCGGCGTCGATCTGCTTGAACAGATCCTTCAGCGCGGAGTCGCGCGTCTTTGAGGCGGTCGAGTTGGAGCTGGAGGTCGACTGCTGGCTTTGCGCATCGAGCAGCGCCTGCATGGTCTCCTGCGACAGCCCGCTCGACGGAAACGAGCCGGTGCCGCTGGTCGACAGGGTCGGGAACGACGACGTGCTCGTGCTGCTGCTCGAGCTGGCGAACGGGTTGGTGAAGCTGGTGGTCTGCGACGACGATTTCGACGTCGAGCTCAGCGTATTGAGCAGTCCGGACAGCGCGCCCAGCGCGCCAATGGCAGGCAGCATGATCGAAGCTCCGCATTACACCGCTGGCCGCGGCCGGCAACTACGCACGGATCATTCCACCCCTGCGATAAGCAATCGCCGTGCCAGCTGCGAAGCATCGGTAAATGCTGGTGTTTTTCGCGCGCCCCGCGCGGGCGGGACGGCAATTTCTGCCCCATCCGGCACAACCTGCCGAGCCTGCGCGGCCCGTGCTTGCGCCCTCGATTTGCGGGGAGACGGCGCGGCGTGGTAGCGAAGCTGATCCACCCCACACGCACCTGGAAGCCCTGATGTCCTCCTTCGCGCTCCGTCCGCTCGCCATTGCGCCCTCGATCCTCGCCTCGGATTTTTCCAAGCTCGGCGAAGAGGTCCGCGCGGTCGATACCGCCGGCTGCGATTGGATCCATCTCGACGTGATGGACGGCCATTTCGTGCCGAACATTTCCTACGGCCCGGACGTGATCAAGGCGATGCGGCCGCACACCAAGAAGGTGTTCGACGCCCATCTGATGATCGCGCCGTGCGATCCGTATCTGGAGGCCTTCGCCAAGGCCGGCTGCGACATCATCACCGTGCACGCCGAAGCCGGCCCGCATCTGCACCGCTCGCTGCAGGCAATCCGCGCGCTCGGCAAGAAGGCCGGCGTCTCGCTCAATCCCGGCACGCACCCGAGCGCGATCGAATACGTGCTCGACGACATCGACCTGGTGCTGGTGATGTCGGTGAACCCCGGCTTCGGCGGCCAGGCGTTCATCCCGAGCGCGGTTCAGAAGATCAAGCAGATCCGCGCCATGGTGGCCGGCCGCCCGATCGACATCGAAGTCGACGGCGGCGTCTCCGACAAGGTCGCCGGCGAACTCGCCGCAGCGGGTGCGAACGCATTCGTGGCCGGCAGCGCGGTGTTCAAGGGCGGCACGGTGGAGGCGTACAAGGCCAACATCGCCGGGATCAGGAACGCGGCGGCGGCGGCGAGAGGCGAAGTGGTTTAGGTTCACTCAAGGTGTACAGAGAGGGTAATCGGCTGACAGTGCCGCGGTGAGCGGGCGGCGTCAGGCGGCTACTTTGGTGGCTTGTTTTCCGGCTTTCTTTCCCTCCTTCCTTTGCTGTGACGTGGGCAGCCCTTCGACGAAGGCGGTGGCCGGTGTGCGGCCGTTCATGCCGCGGCCCTGGTGCGGCCGGCGCTGATTGTAGCCGACCAGGTAGTCGTCGAGAACGGTCTGCATCTCGTCGATGGTTTCGAACCAGGTGCGGCGACCCTCGACCCGGAAGTGCTCGTCGAGCAGGGTGCGGTGCAGCCGCTCGACGATGCCGTTGGACTGCGGCCGCTTCACCCGTGTGGTGCGGTGGTCGATGTCCTCGAGCTGCAGGAACAGCTCGTAGGGATGCTGGTCGGGCCGGCCGCAGAACTCCCGGCCGTTGTCGGACAGCACGGTCTCGATTTTGGCGTCGTGCGCCTCGAAGGTCGGCAGCACGTCGTTGTTCATCAAATGCACGGCGGTGACCGGCAGCTTGCTGGAGTAGAGCCGGGCGAAGGCGTAGCGGCTATGGCAGTCGATCGCGGTCTGCAGATAGACCTTGCCGACACCCTTGAGCGTGCCGACGAAGAAAGTGTCGACGGCGACGAGGCTGCCGGTGTGCGGGGCCTCGATGTGGCGCTCCCGGAACTCGGGCGAGAACCGTTCGAGCAGCCTTGTCTGTTCGTCCGAGAGCTCGATGGTGCGCTCGGCGGTGGTCTTCTCCAGCCGCAGCAGCCGCTCGTGCTTGGTCAGCAGGCCATGGCGCTGCCACACCCCGCGGATGCCGCCGGCGGAGACCTGCAGGCCTTTCAGCCGCAGCTCCTGCTCGACACGCACCGCGCCGTGGCACGGGTGCACCAGGGCGTGGTCGAGCACGGCTGCCTCGATCTCGGCCGAGACGCGGTTGGGATGCGGCCCCCTGGCGCCGGGCAGCCGGTCGATCAGGCCTTCGGCGCCGAAGGTCTGGAAGTTGCGGCGGATCTCGTAGAACTGCTGCCGGGAATAACCCATCACCTTGCAGGCGCGGCTGACGTTCTGAAGATCCGTGGCCAGCTCCAGCAACGAGAGCTTGCGCCGTGCTATCTTGTCCTTGGAGGTCATGATCGTTTGTCCTTGAGGTTCGATTGGTCGTTTGGCGACACCATCAAACCCGCTCGGACGCGGCGTGACCACCGGAACCGGGCGCTCGGACTCTTGCGGTCCGCGCCCGGTTCTTTCGGGGCCAAACTGTCAGGTGATTACGATCTCAGGACACTCAAGGCAATTGATGTATTAGTTATTAATATGGCCAACACGTTCACTCTTGCGAGAGTATCAGCCCGCACTGGAATCGCTGATGCCATCTACGTTCATGGACTCTGCGGGCACCTCGAAACCACTTGGACCTCCACACAATCAAGAGATCCCCTAGGAGGGTTCTGGCCGAAGTGGATTTGCGAAGATGTCCCCACGCTGAATGTCTACACTCTCGGATATCCGACTGACATTCTTGAAAGCTGGGCTAAAAAGGAAATGTCGTTGTATGAGCGCTCCAAGTCAATTCTCCACTACCTAGCCTCTTACAACTTTGGCGAGAGACAAATCGCATTCGTTACCCACAGCCTAGGGGGCCTTCTTATAAAACAAGTCATTAGAACTGGACTTGAGTCTTCCAATCCCGCCTGGAAAAAAATTGCGGAAAGCATCCGGCTAGTCATTTTCTTGGCAACGCCTCATTCCGGCTCCGGCACCGCTTCAGCGCTGAGCTATTTTCTGCCGCGACTCAGCTCCAAGTATATCAAACTACTCCGATCGGGCAGCGATGAACTAGACCAGCTTCGAACGAACTATCAGCGAACGGCCAATAGCCTTGGGATAGTAACCGCCTCTTATTATGAAACGCACAGAACGAAAAACTTTGGGATCATTGTCGACAGACTCTCTGCGGACCCCGGCACAGCAGACTCCGAAACCATTCCAGTGGATGCAGATCACATCGGCATCTGCAAGCCATTAGACCGCAATCAACCAGTTTACCTAGGAATCAGCAAACTACTAAGAGAGTTCACAATCGCGGAACACGCCTCCACGAATGAAATAGCCGCACCATCAAAAGTCAGAGCGGAACGGCTCTATTTCAGTATCTTTGATCAACCAACGACCAACGATTTCTATTTTGTTCTTCCATTTGATGGAGCAACAGCTTTTTCCATACCCTTAGTTTTCTGCATCCACAGCTCGTCACCAAAAAGCATTAAGAACGTCTTCATGACTCTTGAGATGCTGAATTTCTTCTACCAGGCTCAAGTGGGACGCACTTTCGACCGACTTGCCGAGGCGCGCGAGATTCGGATGGTAACGGACCGTGGGGACAAGGAAGGAATTGCAAGGGTCAGTTACAAGATACCCAGCCTTCCACCGCACACCCAATTCACGATTAGAGATTATATATTCGCAAAACGCTCGACAGTATATTCAGGAACACACCCTGTCACATTCAAGGACGGCGTCTCCGCGAGACTTGAGACCGCTATGACATTTTCGATACCTGTAACTATTACTCTTGATGGCGAGGACATCGTGCCTTTTTCCACAACTCTCAAGTTCCATTTTCGAGAAGGCGATATCACAGATTTTCGAAACGTTAAGCGACGCGAAAATGAACTGCTGGGGCAAACGAAAGAGAAGACTCCTAGAGTTGCTACATTTATCGGCTTCAATGATTTTATCGAACATACTGGCGAAGTCGGATCGAGAATTAGGGAGGCGGACATCGATTCGGTGGTGATGAAAATCGCGCGGATAACCCCAAGGGGCATCGAAGAGATAAATTGATCCTATCGGTTGCCGGACGGGTACCCGAAGGCTCCCGGACATGTGCTTGCGAGGCACAGCGGGCAGGACAACGCATCTTTCCGACTTCGCCGGCGCAGTGCCGGCTTCGTTGAACCATCGTTCCGAACCGGTTGCCCGGCCCGCCGATCTGTCCCGCTTGTACGACGCCTCGCGAAGCGCCCCTCACGAACAGGATGGTGCGGACTATAATCACAATAAGAATGTTGCCAAGACAATCGATTCCGTTCGTCATTCCGGGGCGCGCGGAGCGCGAGCCCGGAATCCATAACCACCGCACTCGGTGAGAGGCACGGCGGTTGCGGCGCTCTGCGTCACTGCGAGTCCAGGGACTATGGATTCCAGGTTCGCTCGCTGCGCGAGCGCCCCGGAATGACGAACGAAAAGTGGGAGGGCGCCCGTTCGACTCGCCTCCCCGCCCCGCGTCTGCTAAAGCGCGGCGTAATCCCCCAAAACCCACGAGTTTGCGATGATCCCGCGTTATACCCGTCCGGAAATGGCTGCCATTTGGGAGCCGCTGACCCGCTTCAAGATCTGGTTCGAGATCGAGGCCCACGCCTCCGACGCGCAGGCTGCGCTCGGGGTGATCCCGAAGGAGGCCGCCGAGGCGATCTGGAAGGGCGGCAAGGACGCCGCGTTCGACGTGGCGCGGATCGACGAGATCGAGCGCGAGGTCAAGCACGACGTCATCGCCTTCCTGACCCATCTGGCCGAGTTCGTCGGGCCGATGTCGCGGTTCGTGCACCAGGGCATGACCTCGTCGGACGTGCTCGACACCTGCTTCAACGTCCAGCTCACCCGCGCCGCCGACATCCTGCTGGCCGACCTCGACCGCGTGCTGGCGGCACTGAAGGCCCGCGCCTTCGAACACCGGATGACGCCGTCGATCGGCCGCTCACACGGCATCCACGCCGAGCCGGTGACGTTCGGCCTGAAGATGGCCTACGCCTATGCCGAATTCAGCCGCGCCCGCGACCGCCTGGTGGCGGCCCGTAAGGAAGTCGCGACCTGCGCGATCTCCGGCTCGGTCGGCACCTTCGCCCACATCGATCCGCGGGTCGAAGAGCACGTCGCCAAGGCGATGGGCCTCGCGGTCGAGCCGGTCTCGACGCAGGTCATCCCGCGCGACCGCCACGCGATGTTCTTCGCCGTGCTCGGCGTGATCGCCTCGTCGATGGAGCGGCTCGCCACCGAGATCCGCCATCTGCAGCGCACCGAAGTGCTCGAGGCCGAGGAGTATTTCTCCGAGGGCCAGAAGGGTTCCTCGTCGATGCCGCACAAGCGCAACCCGGTGCTGACCGAGAACCTCACCGGCCTCGCCCGCATGGTCCGCGCCTATGTGATGCCGGCGATGGAGAACGTGGTGCTGTGGCACGAGCGCGATATCTCGCACTCGTCGGCCGAGCGGATGCTGGCGCCCGACGCCACCGTGACGCTGGACTTCGCGCTCAACCGCCTCGCCGGCGTGATCGAGAAGCTGGTGGTGTATCCGGAGAACATGACCAAGAACCTCGACCGCCTCGGCGGCCTGGTGCATTCGCAGCGGCTGCTCACGGCACTGACCCAGAAGGGCTGCTCGCGCGAGGAGAGCTACAAGCTGGTCCAGCGCAACGCGATGCCGGTGTGGCGCGGCGAAGGCGACTTCCTGTCGCTGCTGAAGAAGGACCCGGACGTCAGGAAGTACATGACCGACGACGAGATCGAAGAGCAGTTCGACCTCGGCTATCACCACAAGCACGTCGACACCATCTTCAAGCGGGTGTTCGGCGAGAGCTGACAATCGCCACCGAAACGGCGTCGCTCAACAAAAAGCCCCCGGTTCGCGGGGGCTTTTTTCATGGCTGCGGCAAGCCTGATACGCACGAAACCGGCCACCCGCTCAAGCACGGAGCTTCGGTTCAGACTCACGACAGGTCATGCCCGGCCTTGTGCCGAGCATCAGCGTCTTCAGACCGATGCGCAAGCAAGACGTGAATGGCGGGGACAAAGCCCGACCATGACGAAGATCACCAAAGAGCTGCCGCTCAGGCCGCCTTGGCGAGGTGCTGGGCGAGGCCGGCGAACAGGCCGCGGCCGTCGGTGCAGCCCATGATGTCTTCGACGTGGTTTTCCGGGTGCGGCATCATGCCGAGCACGTTGCCGCGCTCGGAGACGATGCCGGCGATCGAGGCGGCGGCGCCGTTGATGTTGTGGCTCTCGCCGACTTCACCTTCCGGCGAGCAGTAGCGATACAGCACCCGCCCGTCGCCTTCGAGCCGCTTCACGGTGTCTTCGTCGGCTTCGTAGTTGCCTTCGCCGTGCGCCACCGGCACCTTGATCACCTGCCCGGCCTTGTAACCCTGGGTGAACGGAGTGTCGTTGCGCTCGACGCGCAGATGCACGTCGCGGCAGATGAATTTCAGCCGCGCGTTGCGCATCAGGACGCCCGGCAGCAGGCCGGACTCGCACAGGATCTGGAAACCGTTGCAGACGCCGAGCACCAGGCCGCCATCGGCGGCGAACTTGCGCACCGCGTCCATCACCGGCGCCCGCGCCGCGATCGCGCCGCAGCGCAAGTAATCGCCATAGGAGAAGCCGCCGGGAACGACGACGAGGTCGGTGCCCTTCGGCAGCTCGGTTTCGGCGTGCCACACCATGGCGGCATCGTTGCCGGAGACGAGTTTCAGCGCGCGCGCCATGTCGCGCTCGCGATTGATGCCGGGGAAGACGAGGACGGCGGATTTCATGCAATTTCCGATTTCGCGTAGAGCGGGCCTGGGACGATCTCGTCGACTGCTATTTGTCAGGTCGAGATTGCCGGTGCGTCATTCAGTTCGAGACGGCGCTCAATGTGCTCGAGCCGGCCGTCGTAGCGACCAAGGATTGCGTACACGTTCTGGACGTCCTGTTGCATGGAAATCAAATAGCCACGCATGGCGTTCATTTCGGACTTCAGTTCGTCCACCTTATGGTCGACCTTGTCCAATCGCTGCTGAACCTGCTTCAGCACCTCGAAAATCAACTCATTGCTCACTTCAGCCATGACCTGATCCTCTGAACGTCGGCTTAGCCCAGCACCTCGACGCGATAATTCTCGATCACGGTGTTGGCCAGCAGCTTGTCGGCGGCGTCCTTGAGGGCGGCTTCGGCCTTGGCCTTGTCGGCGGCGCCGTCGAGCTCGATGTCGAACACCTTGCCCTGGCGCACGCTGGCGATGCCGGCGACGCCGAGCGACTTCAGCGCGCCCTCGATCGCCTTGCCCTGCGGATCCAGGATCCCGTTCTTCAAGGTAACAGTTACCCGTGCCTTCATGGTCGCCTCGATGATCCCCTCGTCATGCCGGGCGCAAGCCTCGCCCCGCTGGTCATTCCGGGGCGCTCGCACAAGCGAGCGAACCCGGAATCTCGATCGTTCTATAACTTCTGGATTCCGGGTTCGCCGCTGCGCGGCGCCCCGGAACGACGTCGACGGGGCGCTCAGCGCGCCCGAGCGACGTCAGCCCTTCACCAGCACCGGGCCGGAGCCGATCGGACGCTCGTTTTCCATCAGGATGCCGAGGCGCTTGGCGACTTCGGTGTAGGCCTCCAGCAGGCCACCGAGATCGCGGCGGAAGCGGTCCTTGTCGAGCTTCTCGTTCGACTTGATGTCCCACAGCCGGCAGCTGTCCGGCGAGATTTCGTCGGCGACGATGATGCGCATCATCTCGCTTTCGAACAGCCGGCCGCACTCCATCTTGAAGTCGACCAGGCGGATGCCGATGCCGAGGAAGAGACCGGTGAGGAAATCATTGACGCGGATCGCCAGCGCCATGATGTCGTCGATCTCCTGCGGCGTCGCCCAGCCGAACGCGGTGATGTGCTCTTCCGAGACCATCGGGTCGTTGAGCTGGTCGTTCTTGTAGTAGAACTCGATGATCGAGCGCGGCAGTTGCGTGCCCTCCTCGATCCCGAGCCGCTGCGACAGCGAACCCGCGGCGACGTTGCGCACCACCACCTCGAGCGGCACGATCTCGACTTCGCGGATCAGCTGCTCGCGCATGTTGAGGCGGCGGATGAAATGGGTCGGCACCCCGATGTCGTTGAGGTGCTGAAACAGGTACTCGGAGATCCGGTTGTTGAGGACGCCCTTGCCCTCGATCACCTGGTGCTTCTTGGCATTGAACGCGGTGGCGTCGTCCTTGAAGTGCTGAATCAGCGTTCCGGGTTCCGGACCTTCATACAGCACCTTGGCCTTGCCTTCGTAAATGCGACGTCGCCGGCTCATGGGGATGTACCGTGTTTTGTTGAAATCCATCGGGTGGTGGGCTCCGTCTGACGAAAGCGGCCCACGGCGGAGCTGCCGAACAGGCCAGGAATAGGAAACAGAACGAGAACCCAGCCTCGCTGCAACCTAGCTGATTGGCCCCCTCGATACAATCGATCCGGCCGGGTGGCCCTGGAGTTTTACCCCTCGCTGTGCGCCATTGTGGCAGTTGTCTTAACGGGCGGCTCTGGATATCTAGGCATCGAACCCGCCCACCGCAAACCGGCCGTTCTGCCGGCTCAAGATCGGAACATCAGACATGACCACGTTCGACAAGCGCGAAGAAGGCTTCGAGAGGAAGTTCGCGCTCGACGAGGAGCAGAAGTTCAAGGCCGAGGCGCGCCGCGACAAGCTGCTGGGCCTCTGGATCGCCGAGAAGCTCGGCCTGTCCGGCGACGCTGCCGCCGCCTACGCCAAAGAGGTGGTGATCGCCGACCTCGAAGAGGCCGGCGACGACGACGTGGTGCGCAAGGTCACCAAGGACCTCACCGACAAGGGCATCACCCTGCCGGAGACCGAACTGCGCGCCAAGATGGCCGAGTTCTATGCCCAGGCCGTGCAAGAGGTGAAGGCCGGAACCTGACGGGTTCCCGCCGGCCGCCGCGGCGGCCAGCCTGATTGCTTGATCGAATTTTCAAATGCCCGGGCCTGTCCCGGGCATTTGTGTTTCCGCTGCAGGTTTTCGGGGGACCACCGTCGAGGGTGTCCCGCTCTGCAACAGTCCGCCATCCCCGCTTTAACACTCGGCACGCAGACGGAACAAAGCGGCGACGAATCGCTGCGAATCGGCCTTGCCGGCGCGGCGAGTGCTCCAGCTTGTGCGTCCGCATTCCCGCTGACACCAAGGGTGGAGGCCGCCCCCCTTGCCCAGGGTCGGTGAACGGCGCGGAAGAGTTAACATCCCGGATCGAAACGATCGGGACGCGGCAGCGCGGGGCCATCGGCGCGACGGTGCGGCGGCGGCCCCTGCCGTTGCCAGCGGGTAGCCCGCACAAGCGCAGCGAATGCAGGCCCAGGCACAAGAGGCAAAATCCGGATCTGACGCCGCTCATCCGGCTGCACCGGCCGCGATGTCCGGGACTTGCCGGCGGCACAATTCCTAGGTATATATTCTTATGATCGATTGATGCCCTGCTTTGACCGGAGCCCCAGCATGCCCTTCCCGGTTTTTCGCTCCCCCATTCGCGTGATCGACTCCCCCATCGATCGGCCGATCCTGGCGGCACTGGACGACGGACCGCCGCCGGTCCCGGGTGGCCGTCCGAAGGGCTGCAAGCGACTGCACACCAATGCCAAGGTCGCTCATGTGCGCCGGCTGATCGAGGAGACCTCGTTCACCTACAAGGAGATCGCGGCGAAGACCGGCGTCAGCGCCGGCACCGTCGGGCGCTGGAAGAGTGAGTTCAATTGGACGCGTCACCCACTGGCGCCGCGCGCCAGCGACACCGTGCCGACCGAGCGCGCCGGCCGCCGGCTGAAGCTGCGGATGCTCAGCAGCAAACTGCAGCAGCTCGCCGAACGCTACGCCGACGAGCTGTGGCGGGCGCCGTCGGTCGATCTCAACCGGCTGATCGAGGCCATGGAGGTCCTGAAAATGGCGCGGCTCACCCAGAAAGGGCGCGGCCGCCCTGGCAAACCTGGCCCGGCGCCCCGCACCGAAGAGGACTGGCTCGACCGCGAGCCCGCGATCCGCAAGGCCTTGACCGACATGCGTCACAACGGCGTCTTCACCACCTGCATCCCGGCCGAAGCCATGGCGCTGCTGGACGACGCCTACACTCCGCCGAAGCGAGAGGTGGTGCGGCGGGGACCGAGACGGAGGGAGTAGGCGGAGCAATCAGCGGCGGCTTCGCCGGTGAAAACCTGCAGTCGCCACAGCATCACCCTCCCCCTTGCGGGGAGGGTCGAGCGGCTAAAACGAGGAGTCGAGATGGAAATGAATTCCCGCGAGCCGCCGCTGCGGCTCCAGGTCAAAGGCCTAGATAGTGCCACGCTCTAGCATGGCAGTCACCATCGGAATGCCTTGATCTTTCAGCGCCTCAAAGAAACTCGCAAGAGGCATCATGTCGTTCTGAAGTGAGAAATGCATATCAACCTCCGCGTTTCTGAAAGCGCTGGTAAATGACTTAACTCTTACAGCATACACCCGCTCGAACAGCAGCTCTCGGAGCAGATTGTCGGCTCGACGGGCCGACAATACGTACCAGCTCGCCTGCTTGATGCGACTGTAAGCAAAGTTGAAGGCCGCGTGCTCCTCCGCACGAAGATTAGCCACTATAGCGTCCTCCACATCACGGATGTGGAGACCGTCCTTCGGCGAGCTTTTTAGCAGCGCCAAAAACTCCAAGGCTTCCATAGGGAGAAAATCCTTGAGAGAAGCAGCGTTCAAGTCTTGAACACCCACAATCAAGAAGATATATGGAAGATGCTGTTCTTCCTGCTTCTTTGTGGCAGCGAATATCTTATAAGTCGCTAGCGGGAAGCAATCGCCCGTCTCAAGTCCAACGAGATCGGTCGCTCGCCGGAAGTAAGACCCAAAAAACTTGATATTAAGACGGAACAATTTCCGCTGCTTACCATTGCGCAAAATGTAGTCAGTATCTGTTCTACCCTCTCGCTGATCGAGGAGTTCGACCTCATCCGTTTGCATCGCATCAGCATAAATATTCTCAAACGCAACTTCCGCGGCATGACCGAGGAGCATTGTTGAGAGGCTCATGAGAGCCGATGCTCTCGCCCTCTCACTCACCTCTGCCCCTGTTACACCGAGCACATGCTCGACTGGGTCCGAAGCGGCCAACACGGCATCAACGAAAATCTTTCTCGAGCGAACCTCTTTGACAGCGTCCTTGGGGTCGATTCCCTTCGCGACAAGGTGAGCAGCCTTCGCGACGCGGAGCCGGCCGGGCCAATCTCCGTCCGGGAAAAGCCGGTCGAGATAGTTGAGGTACGACATATCTGAACTTAGCTACCAAGCTCAGGGAAACGAATCTTAGAGGCATCCACGTAAGATGATTCGACTTCGGAGGAAATCCATTTACGCGACAAGTCCTGAGCGACCCGGCCTGTTGTATTGCTTCCTGCGAACGGGTCAATGACGACATCCCCCTCATTCGTCAGGAGCTTGATGAAGAAGTCAGGCAAGGCTGCGGGGAATCGAGCCGGATGAACCTTCAGACCGAGCCTTCGGCACTCCTTGAGGTAATCGGAGTTGCTCTCGTTGTTACCCCTAATGATCAAGTTGGAAGGAATCGACCCTCCTTGATCCTTCTGGAATTTACTGGTGATGTTGTGTCCGCTAGGACGTACTTTCGCCTTATAACCCTTCGCGATTAATCGCTTCATATCACCGCTGTATGGCACGAGGACCTGGCGATTATCTGCCTGGGGCCATTGTGACTTCGATAACCACCAGACGTATTCGACGCTATCCTTAACGCGACATCGACGAACGTTCACCCATTCCGCAGGCGCCGGAAGCTTCGCTGGATTGTACCAAAAACACTCTTGCGCCAGATGAAAACCTATCTGGTCACAAAGAGCGATTAGCAGCCGAAAATGATACAGCGACCGTGTCGGCTCGCCCTTATTATAACTACCGCCGATGTTGAGAACGAAGCTACCGTCATCCGACAGAACCCGATGGATTTGCTTCGCGAACGGAAGTAACCACTCGACATAGCGATCCTTCTCGACGTTTCCATATTCCTTTTTGAAGTGTAATCCGTAGGGCGGCGAGGTGACCACCAACTGCACGCTACGATCTGGAATTCGTTCAAGCAGCCCCAGGGAATCCATGCAATATGCCGCGCCAAAAGTCGTACGATAGGCAGGACTAACGCCCTTAACTAGCCCAGCGGGATGGACGCTTTGCCTGACTTCGACAGCTTCGATTTCACGACGCTTCAGCATGTGAACCGATTTCTTAGCAACCGCAGGCACTCCGCCTCGCATTTCGAGCTTCCATTCAGGTGTTGGGCGCCGTCCGAAAGACGAATCGCCACATTACAGCGACTGTCCTCGTCGGCGGCATGGACGGCAAGAGGCCTCACAAAATCTGTGTCCAGCACGACGTATTGCCCCGTCACGCCGCCACAACGCTGATCCGCGCCGTCGCGCGCGAGCGCGGCTTTTTGCGGATGACGATCTCGACATCCTGATCGAGCGTGGTCAGCAGCGTCATCAGCCGCTCGACCGAAAAGCCTTCCAGTTTGTAGTTGCGCAGGGCAGAGACCTTGGGCTGGTTGATCCCGAGCCTCCCGGCGGCAGCGGCTTGGCTCAGGCGAGCGCGGTCGATCACCGCGTTCAGAGCGTAGGCGAGCCTGAGCTTGGTCTGCCTCTCCTCCGCGTCGGCCATGCCCAGGTCAGCAAACACATTGCCGCTGCCGCGGGTGATCTCAGCTGCCATGCCTTTGCTAGCGGTCGTTCTCGCCATCACGGGCCTCGTCGTCCTGTCGGGCGAGCTTCAGCCGCCGCGCAATGAGTTCGATATCGCCGCGCGCGGTTCGGATCCCGCGCGGCGATATTTTCTGGAATGCGTGCAGCACGTGGACAGCGTGCCGGAAGCGCACCGTATAGACCGCCCGGTAGGTGTCGCAGTCGAATCGTCGACCATTTCGAACACGCCCGGCCCCTCGCCCTTCCAGGGCTTGGCGCGCGGATGCTCGCCGCGGAACTGCGCCAGCCCCAGCACATTGCCGATTTCGCGCTGCACCGGCAACGAAAGGCACACAGGCCCTCGTTCGATGAGCCCATCCAATGGAGCGGCTTTTCTCCGCTTACAAGTCGCGGCTGCATGACAATATCCCAATTTTGGGATGCGAACAACGGGAGTAAATGTTCTTTGTTTGTTCTTATCATGAAAAAGCCGAGGCCGGCAAGGGTTGAGACATCTGCTGGGGTTATTACTTCCCCCCAAACAGCCCGTTCAGCTCCGCGCCCTTGGTCGCCCCGCCGAATGCCGTGAACGTGCCCTGCTCGGCGATCTCGCGCGCGGCGCCGAGGAAGCCGGCCCAGGCGCAGCGCGCCAGCGAGCCGCCGACGCTGATGCGGCGGACGCCGAGGTCGGCGAGCAGCGGCACCGTCATGCTCGGCTGCGCGATCAACACGTTGAGCGGCTTCGGCGCCACCGCCTTCACCAGCGTGGTGATCTCGGCCTCGGTGGTGACGCCCGGCGCGTACAGGCAATCGGCGCCGGCCTCGGCGAACGCCACCAGCCGCGCGGCTGTCTTGGCGAGATCGCGCTCGCCCTTGAAGAAGCCTTCGCAGCGCGCCACCAGCACGACGTCCTCACCCGACGCGTCGATCGCCGCCCGCGCCGCCTTGATCCGCTCGGCGGCGAGCGCATCGTCGTAGAACGGCTGCGCCGGATCGGAGGTCGTATTCTCGATCGACAGCCCGGCGATGCCGGTGGCGATCGCGCGCGTCACATTGGCGGCGACGCCGTCGGGGCTGTCGGCAAAGCCGTTCTCGAAATCGGCATTGATCGGCAGATCCACCGCCGCGCACAGCGTCGTCAGATGCGCCAGCACGTCGTCGCAGCTCACCTGATTGTCCGCCCGCCCCGCCGACCACGCAAAGCCCGCACTGGTCGAGGCCAGCGCCTGAAACCCGAGCGACGCGAGCGCCCGCGCCGAGCCGACATCCCACGGATTCGGCAGCACGAAGCAGCCGGCCTCGTGCAGCTTGCGAAACGTGGCACGCTTGGCGGCGGTCGTGATCATTGGCGATCTCCCTGTGATGTTGGCTGTTGTTGGCGGGACGCTAGCACGGGGCCGACCGCGGCGTCGAAGCCGCCGACGACAGCCGAAGTGTCCCACCCTGCGACAGCCGCCACCACGCGCCTTAACGTTCCGAACGCAGCTGGAACAAAGCGGTGACGAATCACAGCGAATCGAGCTGGGCGGCAAGCAGCCGTCTGCATCTCGCCCCAGGTCGCCCATGCGAACACAAGCGCTGGGCGAGCCTGTTCACTCGCTCAGACGCGAAAGCGGGCCGAACGTTAACGGATCGCTCGCGGACGCCGGCCGTCTGGAGCGATCAAGGCTGCGCCTTCAAGCTGACCGTCGACTGAATTGTCCCGCTGACGTTGTAGCCGGTCGGCTGCTGGAGCTGCGGCGGTCGGCCCTCGATCTGCCGGACGTTGCTGTTGACGGAGTCCAGCTTGCAATCCTTGGCGATCGTACTGCGCAGCAGCTCGCATTCCCGCGCCGCCAGTTGAAATACGATCTTACGTGCCTGATCGAGCTTTTGCGGCAGCTCGTCCTCAGCACCGCTCCCGGACATGAAGAAGGAGAGCGTGGTCTGCACGCGAACCGGCGTGCCCTGCCCATCAGCGACAGCAGGCGCCGTCTGTGCGGCGACGGGACCGGCCAGCAACACAGAAGCGGCCGCGGCAAGATAGGAATACTTCAATGGTAACATTGACACATCCCCTGCGATCAGAAACGGCACGAACGTATCAGCGATGGATTGAGGCGGGATGAAGTACTCCGATGAATAACGCAAATGCCGAAGACGGATGGATTCATCGCACGTAAATTGGCCCTTGAGTTAGGACGCTAGCGCCTCGACGTTCGATCCTTTCGGAGATTTGACGAAAGCGACTTTCTGAAGTTCGTGTAAGGCGGATGATAGTAACGTCAGCCGCCATCGCTCAAACGGAGCGATGCGCTTCGCTACCGTGCACTATGGGCGTGGCGGCCGGAGTGATCATCGGCAGCCTCCCTGTCGTGTCGGCTGTTGTTTGACAGGACGCTAGCACGGCGCCCCTCGCAGCGTCGAAGCCACCGATGACAGCCGAGGTGTCCCACCCTGCGACAGCTGTCACCGCCCGCCTTAACGTTCCGAACGCAGCCGGAACAAAGCGGTGACGAATCACAGCGAATCGGGCCGCGCGGGAAGCCGCGAACTGCATGTCGCGAGGATGCGAGCGCCGACACACCAGGGATGGACCATGCGTAGACGCTGCACGATCATTCCGGGGTCAAGAACGTTAACGTGGGAGGGCCGGGACAGCGCGCCGGCGCTCAAGCGGAGTGAACGCACGGTGGACCAAACTGTCGATCATTCGCGAGCCGGTAGCCAAGCCTCTGCTCGATCCACCAGCCCCCTTTTCAACGGTTTTCTTTTGGATTTTCAGGACTTTAAATGCTATAAAGGGCAAGGAGAAAGTCCGATGTCCGGCCAACGAAATGCCACTGCAGACTTGATCGCCGACCTGGCTCGGCAGTACCGGGTTCAGCTCACCGCGACCGAATCCGATGTCCTCGCGCACCACATCAGCCGACTGGCGGGCGATGACGTTATCCTGGACGATATCGAGCAGACGTTGATGTCGCTGCAGCGCGCGGGACATTTGAGCCGGCGCGATCTGGTCCGCCTGCAGGCGCGCTACCTGCGCGAATCCAGGCCGTGACGTTCGATCCCTTCGGCGATTTTGACACGCAAGGCTATTTGCGCAATTTCGAGAAGGAGAAAGACCTCGGGATCGTGCGCCGGCTGGAGCATACGTCGTTCACAACTGGACTGCCCGAAGCGTTCGCGCACCTCGCTCAAGTTGATCTCATTCAATACGATCACGTTCTGGACACCCATCGCATTCTATTCGACGCGATCTATCCCTGGGCCGGAGAGGATCGCATGCAGACGGCTCCTTTGCTCGCCGTCAGCAAGGCTGGGGTCTTGTTTGCGCATCCTGCGGACATCCGCTCTGCGGTCGACTATGCGCTTGAGCATGGTCAGGACCGGGACTTCATGGCGGCCAGAGCGGGCGAGGTCATGGGCTATCTGGCCTACGGCCACCCGTTCCTCGACGGCAATGGTCGCACCATCATGGTCATTCACTCGGTGCTGTCGCAACGGGCCGGTTTCAGCATCAACTGGGCGAAAACCGACAAGACCGAGTATCTTCGTGCCTTGACCAAAGAACTCGAGACCCCAGGCAAGGGCATTCTCGACGGCTACCTGCAAGCGTTCATCGGAAAGCCGATCGCGTACGAACGCCTCGGAGATATCGTCCTCCAGACGCCGGGACTCGCCAGCAACGTGGAGGACACAAATGTCGTTGCGGGTAGTGCTTCCGAACCAGAGCTGCAGGCCCAGTACGAACAACAGAGAACGATGCGGACCAGCGGTTGAAACTCCGCTATGGCCGTAGAGGCGGTTATCAGTTTGAAGCTGGCGCCTATGCCACTCGCGCGCGGTTCATGAGGCGACGCTGAGGACCTCCAACTCCTGCGCCCCCTTCCCCACAACGTCGCCGACGCTCTTGCCCATCAGCAGCCGTGCTACCGGCGCAACGAACGAGATCGTGCCGGCGTTGGGGTCGGCTTCGTCTTCGCCGACGATGCGGTAGGTCTGGACGCGGCCGTCGGCGCGTCGGAAGGTGACGGTGGAGCCGAAGGCAATCTCATCGGTCGAGGACGGATCTGGCATCACTTGCGCGCTGCGCACACGTGCCGCGTAGTAGCGCGCGTCACGCAACGGGATCGCTTCGGCGCGGCGGCGTTCGTTGACGTCCTCGATCGCACCAGCGGCTTCGAGCGCGGCCTTCGCCTCCGCAAGCAGCCCCTCGAGCGCGGCCAGCCCGGCGGCGGTGACGAGGTTCGGATGCGGCGAGATCGGACGATCCGGCAGCACGGTCTCCGAGGCGGTCTCGGCACTGTCTTCCTTGGTGAAAGCGACGCTCAAGTTGGACTCCATTGACGGTCGCCGGACGGCGACCTGACGCAGTGACACAGCAGTCCTCGATCAAGAGGCGCGGACCAGTTCGGCAAACTCCCACCAGTGGATCTTGTTCGACATCCAATTCCAATCCGCCATCGGCGAGGTCGATGGCAGCACGTAGATCGACGTCGTTCCGATGCTCTCCTCATAACGCCCCAGGCCGACCCTGCGACCGACAAACCGCTTCGCAGCTTCCAGACTGGTGAAGGCGAGAAAGTCGGGGCGGTGCTCTTCGATCTTACGTCTGAGGACCACGCGATGTTCCGGCCGCGGCCGAACCTCATGATCGCTGCCGGCGACATCCTTGCACAGGTCCGTCAGGCCGATGCCAAATCTCGTCACCTCGCGAAACTCGTGGGGCGCCAGCTTTCGTGTCGTGAGGCCCGTTTCGCTGAGGACGCTCCAGAACTTGTTCCGGCCGTGCGCATAATAGCTTTGCGCCTTCTCCGACGCGCGGCCGGCGGCGGTGCCGCAGAACACAACTCTGAGGCCGCGCTGCAGAACATCAGGCAAGATCACTTTGGGCAGGCTCACCTGACCTTGCTGGCGCGCCTCCACTCAGTTCGCCCGCGTCCAGGTGGCGGACTTGCAGATCAGGCCGCCCATCGCGCAGCCCTGGGTGGTCAGCGTGCCGCCGGAGAGATTCATCTTGCCGATGTAGGTCTTGCCGTCCTCCGGATTGAAGGCACTGCCGGCCCAAGCGTCCGGGCCGGTCGGCTTCATGTCAAAGAAGATCTTCTGGCCGAGCTTGGCGGGCGTCTCGACGCCCGGCTTGAGCCACACCAGCGTGCCGCACACCGCGCCGCCGCAGGGCGCGAACTTGACCTTGGAGGCGCCGGTCTCGCGCAGCCAGGTGCCGGCGACGTCGTCGGCGCGAACGGCGGTGCCGCTCATGGCGGCGCCTAGCACGGCCAGCACCGCAGCGCCGAACGCGCGGCGACCGATCAAGAGCTGTCGCATTTTCCCTCCCCCCAACTTGAACGCGGCGCATCGCCGCCTGCAAGCCAGCCAATCGCGGGATGTGGCGCAAGTCAATCCGGGCGGATCGCCCCGCTAGCCGCGCGAGGGAGATCGGACGATGCGGTTTCGTCCCAGGTTCTTCGCCTCGTAAAGCAACGCATCCGCCGTCTCGAACAGACTGTGCGCCGTCTTGTCGGGCACGCACGTCGCGGTAACGACGCCGAGGCTCGCGGTGACGACTCGCGCGATCGGCGACGCTTCGTGCGGGATTGCCAGGTCGAGGATCGCCTCGCGAAGGGCCGTCGCGACCGCCAGCGCGCCGGCCTCATCGGTGTCCGGCAGGATGCAGACGAACTCCTCGCCGCCCCAGCGCGCCGCCAGATCGGCGGCCCTGAACATCCGCCTGTCGATCACTTCCGCGATGCGCTGCAGGCATCGATCGCCCTCCAGATGCCCGTAGCGGTCGTTGAAGGCCTTGAAGTGGTCGATGTCGAGCAGGATCAGCGACAGGGGGGCGCCGGAACGCATGTGCGTGGCGTAGCTGGTCGAGAGCACACCGTCGAAACGCCGGCGGTTTGCGATCGCCGTCAACTCGTCGGTGAGATTGGCCTGCACCAGTTTGCGGTGCATCTCCGCAAGCTGTTCGGCGGCTCGCTTGCGTTCGGTGATGTCGCGAACGATCGAGCAGTTCATCTTGCGGCCCAGACACTCGACGAAATTGACCGTCACCTCGACCGCAACGTCGACGCCGTCCTTGGTGCGGTTGACGGTTTCGAGCGTGAACGAGCCGCGGGACTCGACCTCGCGCCAATGGTCGCGCCAGATGTCGGCGTCGAACAGCGGATCGAGATCCAGCACCGTCATCGACAGGAACTCGGCCTGCGAGTAGCCGAGCAGCTTGGTCGCGGCCGCATTGACGAACATCACCCGCCCATGCTCGTCGAGCCAGATGATCATGTCGGCGATCCGGTCGATCGCATATTTGGCGAGCAGCGCGTTTTCGTTGAGGCACTCGCACAAGGTCACCTGGCACAGCGGCTCGGACGGGTGCGGCTGCCCGGGTCCGTCGTGTCCACGATCTGGCATATCTCGTATCAAGGTCGGAGCCCTTGTCGCAGTTGCGCGGGCGCCCCTCGCAGGGGCTCTCCATCGCGGCAAACGCATTGCTCGGACAAATACGTTACCAATGCGTCGCCGGTTCGGAGACCGGGCGCATCGTCCGCGGCATACTTAACCCGAGGTAAGCCCTTTAACCCGAGGTGAGCCCTACGCCGCCAGCACCGCTTCCAGCCGCGCCAGCACGGCGGCGATGTCGCTGGTGACGTCGGTCGCCGCGACCAGCGCGACGCGATAGTCGCGCGCTTCCAGCCACGCCTTGCGCATCGCCCGGTCGCGGACGATCGCGTCGCTCTCATCCGGATTGACCAGCTCGATCGCGACGCGGCGGGTGAAGGAGACGAAATCCGGGATGTGGCGGCCGACCGGGGTCTGGCGCTTGAAGTTGCCGGCGAAGCGGCGGTCCTTGCGCAGATGTTCCCACAGCAGCCGCTCGGCGTCGGTCGGGTTGCGGCGGAGCATGCGGGCGAGCCCGCGCAGCGAGCCGCCTTCGGCGTCGGGGCCGCCGGCGGCTGCGCGCTCCGCCAGCAGCGCGCGCAGGCGCGTGGCCTGATCGCCGTCGAGTACACCGCCCTTGGCCGGGCCCTTGCGGCCGTCGGCGATCGCCATCACCACGCCGTGCAGCGTGTGCATGTCCTGCTTGCTCGGCTCCATCCGGGTGAAGATGTTGCGCAGGTTCACCAGCATGGTGTCGCGCTTTTCCGGCGGGCGGAGGAATTCGACGCGGTCGAGCTCGGTCACCAGATTGGAGAAGAACGCGTCGATCTGATGCTGCGAGGCGCGCGGGCTGCGCTCCGGCATCTCGTAAGGCAGCGCGTTCTGGGTGGCGTGCTTGAACCATTCGTAGCCCATCAGCAGCACCGCCTGTGCCAGGTTCAGCGAGGCGAACGCCGGATTGACCGGGAAGGTGACGATGCGGTTGGCGAGCGCGACCTCGTCGTTCTCCAGCCCATGGCGCTCGCGGCCGAACATGATGCCGGTGGTCCCGCCGGAGGCGGTCTCGGCGACGATCTCCTGCGCGGCAGCTTCCGGCCCGCGCACCGGCTTGGCCTGGTCGTGGGCGCGCGCGGTGGTGGCGAACAGCAGCGTACAGTCCTTCACCGCCTCGGCGACGCTATCGAACAGTTCGACCGCATTCAGGATGTGGTCGGCGCCGGCGGCCGAGCGCTGGGCGGCGATGTTCGGCCAGCCGTCGCGCGGCTTCACCAGCCGCAGCCGGGTCAGCCCGAAATTGCCCATCGCGCGGGCGCACATCCCGATGTTCTCGCCCAGTTGGGGCTCGACCAGAATCACCACCGGGCCATCGAGCGCGGCCGGGGGCTTGGATCGGTCGGTGCCGGAGCCGGACATGGGCATCGTCTTTCAAAAACGGGCGCCCTCGGAGTGATCCGAGGCGGCGCGGGAGGATCGGGGGAAGCCGCGGCACGCGGGCCGGACAGCGGCGGCCGCCGCGCCTTTCCGTTGCCAAGGCGGCAGGAATTTCTCAAGCAAATAGTGGTTTTGCCGGCGCGTTTTAGGCGGTGTGAAGTGCGCTTGACACAGCGCGCCCCCACCGCGCTTCCGGCCGCGGCGGTGCGCGCGGCCGCGCGCTTGCCGAGCCATGCGCGAGCGCGCTGCGAATCCGTCCAAATTGCTTCCGCAATCGCCTTTCGGCCCGTCCGGCGCGGTGCTATAGCGAGCGCGGCTTTAGTCCAATTCCCGCCCCTTTAAGCGCAGAATCACAAGAAGGCCCGATCCCGCATGGCGAAAATCAAGGTGAAGAACCCCGTCGTGGAACTCGACGGTGACGAGATGACCCGTATCATCTGGCAGATGATCAAGGACAAGCTCATCACCCCGTTCCTTGATGTCGAGTTGATGTATTTCGACCTGGGGATGGAGCACCGCGACGCGACCGACGACCAGGTCACCATCGATGCGGCGAACGCGATCAAGCAGGTCGGCGTCGGCGTGAAGTGCGCCACCATCACCCCGGACGAAGCGCGGGTGAAGGAGTTCGGCCTCAAGAGCATGTGGAAGTCGCCGAACGGCACCATCCGCAACATCCTCGGCGGCGTAATCTTCCGCGAACCGATTATCTGCAACAACGTCCCGCGACTGGTGCCGGGCTGGACCAAGCCGATCGTGATCGGCCGTCACGCCTACGGCGATCAGTATCGCGCGACCGATATCAAGTTCCCCGGCCCGGGCACGCTGACGATGAAGTTCGTCGGCGAAGACGGCTCGGTGATCGAACGTGAAGTCTTCAAGGCGCCCGGCGCCGGCGTGGCGATGTCGATGTACAACCTCGACGAGTCGATCAAGGACTTCGCCCGCGCGTCGCTGAACTACGGCCTGATCCGCAACTATCCGGTCTATCTGTCGACCAAGAACACCATCATGAAGGTGTACGACGGTCGCTTCAAAGACATCTTCCAGGAGATCTTCGAGAACGAGTTCAAGGCCGAGTACGACGCCAAGGGCCTGACCTACGAGCACCGCCTGATCGACGACATGGTCGCATCGGCGCTGAAGTGGTCGGGTGGCTACGTCTGGGCCTGTAAGAACTACGACGGCGACGTGCAGTCCGACACCGTGGCGCAGGGCTACGGCTCGCTCGGCCTGATGACCTCGGTGCTGATGACGCCGGACGGCAAGACGGTGGAAGCCGAAGCCGCGCACGGCACCGTCACCCGCCACTATCGCGAACACCAGAAGGGCAAGGCGACCTCGACCAACTCGATCGCCTCGATCTTCGCCTGGACCCGCGGCCTGGCGCATCGCGCCAAGCTCGACAGCAACGAAGAGCTGGCCCGCTTCGCCGACACGCTGGAGAAGGTCTGCGTCGAAACCGTCGAAGCCGGCGCGATGACCAAGGACCTCGCACTCCTGGTCGGCGCCGATCAGCGCTGGCTGTCGACCGAGGGCTTCCTCGACAAGGTCGCACAGAACCTGCACAAGGCGATGGACACCAAGGCCGCCTGATCAGCGCGCCGCGACTGAACGAACGAAAGGCGCGGGATCGCTTCCCGCGCCTTTTTCTTTGCTGCCACGACCGGTCTATGGTTCGGCGCAACGATCCTCCGCAAACTCACCGAAAGCCACGGCAACGCTCATGACCTCACTGCTGACCTTCTGCGCCGCTGCGCTGATGGAGATCACCGGGTGCTTCGCGTTCTGGGCGTGGCTGCGGCTCGACAAGTCGCCGCTGTGGCTGATCCCCGGCATGCTCGCGCTGGCGCTGTTCGCTTACCTGCTGACGCTGGCCGACAGCCCGCTCGCCGGTCGCGCCTATGCGGCCTATGGCGGCATCTACATCGCCAGCGCGCTGCTGTGGGGTTGGGCGATCGAAGGCAACCGCCCCGACCAGTGGGACGTCATCGGCGCCGCGATCTGCCTGGTCGGCATGAGCGTGATCCTGTTCGGACCGCGCACACTGCCGGCGTGAGCGGATCGGGCTGCTGAACCAGAACGGGCGGACGGCAGACCATTTGTGCTGAATCGTCTCGGTCACTTTTGAGATGTTCTCGACTCGCCCCCGTGGCGTCCCGGTGCCGTCGCCGGGCTTCGGTGTCATAGTGTTGCACATTGTCACCAGCGGCGTTCAACGGCGGAAGCATGACTTTGGAGCACAGGTGGACGGGCGCGATCTCGCGGCTCGATCTGGCCGGCGGCGTTCTGCAACAGCCGGATGGCGATTGGGTCGACGAGCAGCTGCATCACGGCACCAAGGTGGTCGTTATCCTGCGCGGCGCGATGCGGGCGCAGATCGACGGCTGCGGCAGCGAGTTCAGCATTGCCGGCCCCACGGTGTGCGTGATCCGCGCGCCGGCCGACGCCTCCGGTCGCCAGATGATAACGGCCGACGAGCCGTTGCATTACGTGATGGTCAAGGCTGCCTTTGAGCCGGGCAGCGAGGCCGACCGCGAACGCGATCCGTTGGCGCCGCTGTTCTGCACCGATCGGCCGAGCCTGCAACACATCGAGGCGCCGCGCGCGCTGCAAGCGCTGTGCACGCAGCTCGAGGTGTGCCCGTTTGTCGGCGCGGCGCGGGATCTGTTCCTGTCCGCCAAGGCGATCGAGATCCTCGCTTTGGCATGCGACGCGGTCGAGACCAACATCGCGACCGAGACGCTGCGGCCCTCGCTCGGCGATGTCGAGCGCTTGAAGAAAGCCCGCGCGATCCTTCTGGAGCGGCTCGGAGCTCCGCCGAATTTGCCGGCCCTGGCGGCAGCGGTGGGAATGAACACCCGCAAGCTGACGGACGGTTTCCAAGCGGCGTTCGGAACCACCGTGAACGACTTCCTGCAGGACGCACGTTTGAATGAAGCGTATCGGCTGCTGTCGAGCGGCGCCACCAACGTCTCGGAGGCCGCACATCGCGTCGGCTACACGCCCGCTTACTTCTCGGCGGTGTTCCGAAAGCGCTTCGGGATTTCTCCGCGCGATCTGCTGTAATTCCACTCTGCGGCCGCCTCACCCCGCCGCCGACGTAGAACGTTTGTAATCGTAAGAATTCGTCCGGAAATCAAAAGTCCGACGGCTTGTCGCATTCCTCGCAGTCACGCTTCTGTGCCGCGTCCTGGAGGAATATCACGATGACGACACAGCCGCGTTCTGCTGAACTAACTGCTTCACGACAGCAAGCGCTGCGGCGCAGCCGCAAATACGCCGCGTCGCTGCCGATGAGTGCATTGCTGCTGATCGGTGCGGTGGCTGACGATGCGCGGGCTCAGGCTGCGGGAACTGCGCCCACCTCACCGGCCGTGAGCGCGCTGCCTGCCGTGGTCGTCAGTGCCCCGAAGCAGAGCAAGCCGAAACGGAGGGCTACACCGCCGACCGTAACCGCCGCCCCCGCAGCGCTCCCGCGCCCGACCTCGCGGACGACAACCGCACGCGACGCCGACGGGCCGGGTTTCGTCGCCCGGACCAGCACGACAGGAACCAAGACCAATACGCCGCTGATCGAAACGCCGCAGTCGATCTCGGTGATCAACCGCCAGCAGATGGACGCGCAGAACGTTCAGTCGGTGACCGACGCCTTGCGCTACTCGGCCGGCGTTGTGGCGACGACACCGGCGATCTCGCAGCGTTTCGACACGTTCAGCATTCGCGGCTTCGATGCCAGCAGCAGCGGAATCCTGCGCGACGGCCTGCGCGGCACCACCGCCCAAGCCTGGCCCAAGACCGAGCCTTACGGTCTCGAACGCGTCGAGGTGCTGCGCGGGCCGAGCTCGGTGCTGTACGGCCAGAACGCACCGGGCGGCCTGGTCAACCTCATCACCAAGCGACCGCTCGACAAGCCTTTCCACGAAGTGATGCTGCAGGGCGGCAGCTTCGACCGGTTGCAGGGGCAGTTCGATCTCAGCGGTCCGATCGACAAGGACGGCCAGTTTCTTTACCGGCTGACCGGACTGGCGCGCGACAGCAATACGCAATTCAAGGCGATCCCCGACGACAAGGTGTTCATCGCGCCGGCGTTCACCTGGCGGCCGGATATCGACACCACGCTGACCATCCTGACCGACTACAGCCACGAGAAGTTCGGGCCGCCGCGCCCGTACATTCCGATCCAGGGCACGCTGCTTCCGAACAAGAACGGGCAATTGCCGCGCAACCAGTTCCTTGACCAGCCCGGTCTCGACAACGATCGCACGCAATATTCGGCCGGCTATCTGTTCGAGCGTCATCTCGACGACACCTTCACGATGCGGTCGAATTTCCGCTACGGCCACGTCGACCTTTTGACCAACACCGCGTCGGGCATGAGTCTTGCGGCCAACCAGCGGACACTCAATCGCGCGCTGTATCAATTCCGCATCGTCGGCGACACCTACGCGTCCGACAATCAGATCCAGGCCGACTGGTGGATGGGCTCGACGCAGTTCGTGTCGCTGGCCGGCGTCGACTATCGCCGTTCGACCGAGGATTACTACCTCAACAGCGGCCGCGCTCCATCGATCGACATCTTCAATCCAGTCTACAACCAGCCGATCGGTGCGGCGACCACGGCGAGCGCCTCGACCTGGCAGACCTCCGACCAGATCGGCATCTATGGCCAGCAGCAGATCAAGTTCGACGGACGTTGGGTACTGAGCCTCGGCGGCCGCCAGGACTGGTCGAACACCGCCACGGATAACCGCCTGAAACGCTCGACCGCGACACAGGACGATAAGGCGTTCACCTACCGGGCTGGGCTCGTCTATCTCAGCGACGTCGGCCTCGCGCCCTATATCGGCTACTCGACCTCGTTCAGCCCGGTGCTCGGGACCGACTTCTACGGCCAGCCCTACAAGCCGACCACCGGACGGCAAGCGGAGATCGGCATCAAGTACCAGCCGGCCGGGGCGACCAGCTTCGTCACCATGTCGGTGTTCGATCTCTATCAGGAGAACGTGCAGACCACCGATCCGAACAATTCGCTCAATCGTCTTCAAGTCGGCGAGGTGCGTTCCCGCGGGTTTGAGCTTCAGGGCGTCGCCAATCCGATCGCAGGCCTGAATCTCGTGGCCTCTTACACCCACGCCGAACTGACCGTGACCAAGAGCAACACCGCCGCTGAGCTCGGCAACCGTCCGACCGGGCTGCCTGCGGACACCGCGTCGCTGTGGGGCGACTACACGTTCCAGAGCGGCCTGCTGGCCGGCTTCGGCGCTGGCCTCGGCGCGCGCTATGTGGGCGAGAGCTTCGCGGATTCCGCCAACACCATCGGCGTGCCGTCCTATGTGCTGTTCGACGCCGCGCTGCACTACGATCTCGGCCAGCTTCATCGCGATCTCAAGGGGATGCGGCTCGCCATCAACGCCACCAACCTCACCAACAAGCAGTACTACGTGAGCTGCTCGGCCACGAGTTGCAACGCCGGCTTCGACCGCTCGGTCATCGCCAGCCTTCGCTACCGGTGGTGAGCCATTCAGGAGACCAAACGATGCGCTTCATGACTCACCTGACCCGGGCCGCGATCGTCGCGGTGTGGGCGTCGACGATGCCCTGCCCCGCTTCGGCGCACGAACTGCGGCCCGGCCTGACGCAAACCGCCGTCACCTATCGCGGCGAACATCGTTGGGCGTGGCGTTCGGAGGACGGCGAGACCGGCACTTTGCGCCTCGGCTTCACCGCGCTGCCGAGCGGCGACTATCTGGTCGCCGGATCGCTGGTGCTCGACGACGCCGAACTGGGAGCCAGCGGCTCCGCCCGGTGGCGGGGTGACCGCCTGATCGTCGACCTGATGGTGAGCGGCGGGGTGCGCGCGCAGGCGCCCGACGAAGCCAAGCAGCGGCTGTTCGCGAAAGGTGAAGTGCCGAAGCAGATCGACTCGGCCGGCTTCGCCAGCTTCCGTGCCGAACTGTCGGCGGCACTCGACGGCGTCACCCAGCAATATCAGACCAACGTGCTTACCGGCGGCAAGGTGCAGGGGCCGATCTATCGTAACGGCACGTTGAAGCTGCTGTCGCAGTGACGCAGCGCCCCGATCACACCGTGCGGCGGCTGTCGGCTCGCCGCATCTGGCGTGCGCTGCATCTTTCGCTTGCGCTCACCGTCGGTGCCGGCCTCGCGTTGATCGGCGCGAGCGGCGCGCTGCTGGTGCTGAAAGAGCCGCTGGTCGCCCTCGAAGTCGGACGCGAGATCGTCAAGCCGCCGCGCATTGCGGGGCTGCCGGACGCCACTGCGGACCGGTGGATCGAGCGAACGAGCCAGCGCTACCCCGAGCTGAAGGTGATCGGAGCCAACGCGCCGGGTGCGGGATTCCTGCCCGGCGACGCGGCGATCGTATTCGGTCGCCTGCCGCCGGGCGATCTTGGCGTGGTGTTCGTACATCCCCAGAGCGGCGAGCCGCTCGGACAGTTCGCGTTCGATCGATCGTGGTTCGCAGCGGTGGTGAATCTGCATCGCCGATTGCTGCTGCCAAGTTCGCTGGGCGCCGACGTGGTCAGTTGGTGCGGCATCGGCCTCGCGGCATCGCTGCTGTCGGGCGCGTATCTGTGGTGGCCGCGGCAGCGAAAATGGTGGCGATCATTCTGGATTAACGCATCCGCCTCGGGACGGCGAAGCCTGATCGAATGGCATGGCGTGTCGGCCGCCTATCTGCTGGCGCCCATGCTCGTGCTGGCGGCAACCGGAGTGGCGCTTACCAAACCGCAGTGGCTGGGACTGCGCGGGCCGGCACCGGCCAAGCCCATGGCCCAGGCAATCGCTCCGGCCTGTACTGCCGGCACCGACATTCCCGCCGCATTGGCGGCCACCGCGCAGGCGCACCCCAGCGCCCACATCGTCGGTATCATCCTGCCGCGAGGACCGGCCGGCGCGTATCAGATCAGGTTGCGTTCACCGATATCGAGCCGCAACGACCTGACTGTGGAGGTCAGAACGGGATGTACCACGCCTGTGGTGGAGACTGTTGAGGCCGACTCCGCACTCCGGCGCGACTGGCTGAACCCGCTGCACGCAGATATGCGGCTCGGCATCTCCGGACAGGCGGTCGTGTTCCTGTGCGGCATCGCGCTTCCGGTTCTGTATGCGACCGGGCTTTGGTTGTGGATAGGACGGCGGCGCAAGCGCGCCGGCTGAGGCGCCTTGCGGATGCACGGCCGTCTGGATCAGGCGGCCGCACCGGCCGAAGCCGGGGCCGTGGCGCTAGTGATCGGGCTGGCGGCAGCATCCCCGCTCACGGCATCGACGCCGAGGCGCGCGATCATGGCGCGGGCGATTTCGTCTTCGCCCATGATCACCAGATTGGCGCCGTTGCTGCGCAGATGCGTCACTTCTTCGGCCGAATGCGCACGGGCGATAATCAGAAGTCCGGGATTGACCGCACGCGCCTTGGCGACGATCTGGCCGCCTTCGAACGCGTTGGGGATCGCCACCAGCAGGCCGTGCGCCTGCGCGACCTCGGCCTCGTCGAGGATCTCCTGGGCGGCAGCGTTGCCGTTGATCGCGGTGAAGCCTTCACGCTGCAACCGTGCCACCCGTTCGTCGTCGTTCTCGATCACCACCATGTCGGCGCCGGCGCGGCGGAGCGCGGTGCTGACATTGGAGCCGACGCGGCCGTGGCCGACCAGGACGATATGGCCGCGCAGCTGCGCCGGCATTGCAGCGGCCGCAGCCTCCTTCGCCGCCTGCTTGGCGACTTCGGCTGCCGCCGCGATCTTGGCGCTGACCCGATCGAGGAGCACGAACATCATCGGATTGAGCATGATCGAGATGATCGCACCGGCCAGCACCAGATCGCGGCCGCGCTCCGGCATCAGCCCGAGGCTGACGCCGAGCCCGGCGAGGATGAAAGAGAACTCGCCGATCTGCGCCAGCGAAGCGGAGATCGTCAGCGCCGTCATGTTGGGATGGCCGAACAGCCGCACGATGAAGAAAGCGGCGATCGACTTGCCGAATACGATGATCAGCACGGTGACGAGCAGCGGCAACGGCTCACGCACCACGATGCCGGGATCGACCAGCATGCCGACCGAGACGAAGAACAGCACCGCGAACGCATCCCGCAGCGGCAGCGTCTCGTTGGCAGCGCGATGGCTGAGCTCGGACTCCGACAGGATCATGCCGGCGAAGAACGCGCCGAGCGCGAGCGATACGTCGAACAGCACCGCCGCGCCGAATGCGACGCCGAGCGAGATCGCCAGCACCGCGAGACGAAACAGCTCGCGCGAGCCGGTGTGCGCGACGTAGTGCAGCATCCACGGAATGATGCGGCGGCCGACCACCAGCATGAACACCATGAAGGCGAACACCTTGCCGAGCGTCATCGCCACCGGCCACAGCACCGTCTCCCAGTTGGCGGTGGTAGCCTCGCCCTTGAGCAGCCCCGCGACCGCCGGCAGCAGCACCAACGTCAGCACCATCGCGATGTCTTCGACGATCAGCCAGCCGACCGCGATCCGGCCGCGCTCGCTGTCGACCAGCCGGCGCTCCTGCAGCGCGCGAAGCAGCACCACGGTACTCGCCACCGACAGCGCCAGACCGAACACCAGGCCGGCGCCGAACGGCCAGCCCAGCGCATGGCCAAGCCCGGCGCCGAGCACGGTTGCAGCACCGATCTGCACCACCGCACCGGGAATCGCGATCGCCCGGACTTCGAGCAAATCCTTCAATGAAAAATGCAGGCCGACGCCGAACATCAGCAGGATGACGCCAATTTCGGCGAGCTCGTTGGCGAGGCTCTGATCGGCCACATAGCCGGGGGTGAATGGGCCGATCACAACGCCGGCGAGCAGATAACCGACCAGCGGCGAGATTTTCAGCCGCTGGGCCGCGACACCGAAGGCAAAAGCCAGCACCAAGCCGGCCACGATGGTGGAAATCAGTGGGGTGTTGTGCTCCATCGTTCCGTTGTGCGGCATGACGCCGCGACCGTCCACCCGAACGAGGGCTACCGATCGCCGCAGTGCACGCGGACGAGACGGAACCGACTTTGGCAGAGCTGAGAATCGCGATCTATTGCCGCAGCCCTGCGACGATTTGATCGATGTCGTCGCCCTCCGCTACCTCACGTGATTGAAAGAACGATGTCAGTCGAAAACGATGTGGGAGTTTACCGGGAAGCCTTGGTGTTTCTCGGGACTGCAGGCGTACTGATCCCGGTGATGACGCGGTTTCGCGTCAGCCCGGTGCTCGGCTTTCTGGTCGCGGGGCTGGTGCTCGGTCCGCACAGCCTCGGCCGGATCGGCGCCGACCTGCCCTGGCTGAGTTACGTCACCATTACCTCTCAGGATGCGGTCGATCGGCTGGCCGAACTCGGCGTCGCCTTCCTGCTGTTCACCATCGGCCTCGAACTGTCGTTCGACCGTCTCTGGACGATGCGGCGGCTGGTGTTCGGCCTCGGCATGTCGCAGGTGGTGCTGACGACCGCGGCGATCAGCGGCATCGCGCTCATCTTCGGCAACACCGTGGAATCGAGCCTAGTGATCGGCGCCTGTCTGGCGCTGTCGTCGACCGCGATCGTGCTGCAGCTCTTGGCCGAGCAGAAGCGGCTCGCGACCGTGGCCGGGCGCAGCATCTTCGCGGTGCTGCTGGCGCAGGATCTCGCGGTGGTACCGATCCTGTTTCTGATCGTGGTGTTCGGCAAGGCGGCCGGCGATGCGGCGGGCGGCGGCGCGGCCAGCACCGGCGCCGTTTGGCTTGGGCTCGCAATGGCCTTGGTGCAGGCCGCCGCCGCCATCCTGCTGATCATCGGCTTCGGCCGGCTGGTGCTGCGCCGGCTGTTCCGCCTGGTCGCCTCGACCCACAACCGTGAACTGTTCATGGCGACGATCCTGTTCGTGGTGGTCGGCACCTCGCTGGTCACGCACGTCGCCGGATTGTCGATGGCGCTCGGCGCCTTCCTGGCCGGCCTGGTGCTGGCCGAGACCGAATTCCGCCGCCAGGTCGAAGTCGATATCGAGCCGTTCAAGGGCATGCTGCTCGGGCTGTTCTTCATCTCGGTCGGAATGCGGATCGATCTTGCCGAAGTTGCGCGCTATCCGGCGATGGTGGCGACCTCTGTGATCGGCATGACGGCGCTGAAGGCGCTGGTGATCGCCGGCCTCACCTGGCTGTTCCGGCTGTCGCGGCCGGTGATCGCCGAGGCCAGCCTGCTGCTCGCCGGCGGCGGCGAATTCGCCTTCCTGGTGCTCGGGCTTGCCAGCTCCAGCGGCCTCGTCACGCGCGAGGTCGAGCAGTTCATGCTGCTGGTGTCGTCGGGCACCATGATGCTGACGCCCTATCTGGCGCGGCTGAGCCGCAAGGCCAGCGCACGCGCCCGCAAGGCGGTGGCGGTGGCGGCCGGTCACACCGATCCGACGCCCAGCGACTCGCCGCGTATCATTTTGGTCGGCTATGGCCGCGTCGGCCGCATCGTCGGCGACATCCTGAACAAGCAGGGCAAGCCGTTCATCGGCATCGACGTCGATCCGGAAGCGGTGGCGCGCGCCCGCAAGGCCGGCGTCAACGTCGTGTATGGCGACGCCACCCAGCGCGCGTTCCTGCGCAAATGCGGGCTCGGCGATGCGCCCGCCGTGGTGGTGACGATGCACGACGCCGCAGCCGCCGAACACGTCGTCGCCGCGGCCCGTGCCGAGCGCGCCGACCTGCCGGTGATCGTCCGCGCCCGCGACGCCGACCACGCCGCGCGGCTGTTTACCCTCGGCGCCACCGAAGTGATCCGCGAAGTGCTGGAAGCCAGCTTCGAGATCGCCTCCACCGTGCTGCAGGCGCTCGGCATGCCGGTCGGCAAAGTCATCGCCGTGATCCACGACGAACGCGACACCCGCAAGAAGCGCGTCCGCGCCGGCGTACCGGCCGATTGAGGGCGCGGCTCCGCAAAAAGCCTACATCTCCCGCGTCATGTCGGTATCTCTCCTCTCCCCTGCCATTCAGACCATCGCCCTGCACGACGGCACGGAACAGACCACCTCGACCGAACTTATCGGTTGATGCGGTCAGTCTGCCTCGTGTCTCGAGCAGCGTTCGCAGCTTCGAAGTCGGCTGATCGGCGTCCCCCGTCCGGTCTCCATTGCTATCGAAAGCGTCGATCTGATGAAGCTGGGCAAAGCCCAATCCCTGGAAGACGTCGCCGGTCTGGTCGGCGCCTGCGCGGTCACGATCCTGGCCGTCATCATCATCTCGGCGCTGTATGTCGGCCGAGAGGTGTTCGTCCCGGTCGCCCTGGCGATCCTGCTGAGCTTCGTGCTGGCTCGCCCGGTCAACTTCCTGCAGTCCCTGCGGGTGCCGCGGGCAATCGCGGCGATCACCACCGTTCTTTTCGCCTTCGCGGTGATCTTCGCGCTCGGCAGCCTGATCGCGACGCAGCTGTCGCGGCTGGCCGACGACCTGCCGCAGTACCAATCGACGATCCAATCCAAGATCACCTCGCTGCGCGGCGTGACCGGCGGCTCCACGACGCTCGAACGCGCCGAGGGGATGCTGCAGAATCTCAGCAAGGAACTGAACAAACCGAAGAACGCGCCCGCGCCGTCGCTGAGCAATCCACCGACGTCGTCGTCGAGACCGGTCACCCCCGTTCCGGTCGAAGTCCTGCAGCCCGATCCGGGGACCTTGGCGAACCTGCGATCTCTGATCGCGCCGCTGATCTCGCCGCTGGCGACGACCGGCATCATCGTGATCTTCGTTATCTTCATCCTGTTGCAGCGGGAGGACCTGCGCAATCGGCTGATCCGGCTCGCCGGCACGCGCGATCTGCAGCGCACGACCGCGGCGCTGGATGATGCCGCCAGCCGGCTGAGCCGCTTGTTCCTCAATCAGCTGCTGATCAACTCCGGCTTCGGCGTGCTGATCGGCACCGGGTTGTGGATCATCGGCGTGCCGAGCCCGGCGCTGTGGGGCATTCTCGCCGCGGTGCTGCGCTTCGTGCCGTATATCGGATCGATCATCTCAGCGGCCTTCCCACTGACCCTGGCGGTCGCGGTCGATCCCGGCTGGTCGATGCTGGTGTGGACTGCGATCCTGTTCTTCGTGATCGAACCGGCGATCGCCCATGTCGTCGAGCCGATGGTGTACGGCCGTAGTACCGGGCTGTCGCCGGTCGCCGTGGTGATCTCGGCGACGTTCTGGACGGCGCTGTGGGGCCCGATCGGCCTCGTTCTCGCCACGCCGCTGACGGTGTGTCTTGTCGTGCTGGGACGGCACGTCGAGCGGTTGGCGTTTCTCGACGTAATGTTCGGTGATCGGCCGGCGCTATCGCCGCCGGAGATCTTCTATCAGCGCATGCTGGCCGGCGACCCGGCCGAAGCCGCCGAGAAGGCCGAGCAGTTTCTCAAGGAACGCTCACTGTCATCGTATTACGACGATGTCGCCCTGAAAGGCCTGCAACTCGCTCAGGCCGACCTCGATCGCGACGCACTCGACGCCGTGCGCCTGACGCGGATCAAGGAGACGGTGCAGGAGTTCACCGAGGACCTCACGGACGAAATCGATCAGGCGCCGGACGGCGACGAAGCCACCACCGACGCCGAGGCGGCTGCCGCCGTCGAAGTGACGCCGGTCGATCACGCCGACGACGACATCGCAGTGCTGAAGCCCGCCGACCTCAAGCCTGGATGGCAAGGCGATGCGCCGGTGATGTGCATCGGCGGACGGTTACAACTCGACGAGGCCGCGGCGCTGATGCTGGCGCATTTGTGCCGCGTGCACGGCATCGGCGCCCGTGTCGAGCCATCGAGCGCGCTGTCCACCAAGAACATCTTTGGCCTCGACGTCTCGAACGTCGCGCTGATCTGCCTGTCGTATCTCGAGGCGTCGAACACGACCCATATCCGCTACGCCGTCCGCCGCCTGCGTCGCAAGGCTCCGCACGCCAAGATCATCGTCGCTTTGTGGTCGGCGGAGACTCCGCAACTGGCAGACACCAACGAATCCGCGCAGGCCGACGCAACGGTGCTGACGCTGCGCGACGCCGTGAAATACTGCGTCGAAGAGGCGATCATTGAGCCGCCGCCGCAGACGATCGAAATGCCGGTGATCAGCGAGGCTGTGTAGGAGCGGAGCGGGCAAACTTCGTACCGCGAATCTCCGCGCCTCTCGTCATTCCGGGGCACGCGTAGCGCGAACCCGGAACGACGGGGTGAGGCTGTTAGTTCTGCGCCGACCGTCGATAGTTATAGCGGTACAGCTCGTGGTCGAAGCCCAGGCTCGCATACAGCGCGCGGCCCGCTTTGTTGTCGGCGACGACTTGCAGGCACACGTCCTTGGCGCCGTTGCTGATGCCCCAGGCGAACAGCGCCTGCATCAGGCGGCGGCCGAGGCCCTGGCCGCGGAGCGCTGCATCGACCACGACGGACTCCACCACCAGCAGATCGCCAGACACCACGCCGTAGGCGGTGGCGACGATCACACCGTCGCGGTGGAGTGCGAGGAAGCCCGCCGGCAGTGCGATCGCATCGACGACGCGGGCATAGACGGACGCGTGTGATGGTGATTGCGCCTGCAGCCGTGCAATCGCGGCCAGCCATTCGGCATCGGCACGCGAGGTGATGGTAACCTCCGGCGCCGTTGCGGCGAAGCTCTCAGGCACGAGGTCGCGATACAGCGTGCAGGCCTCGCCCTCGCAGCCGAAGCCGCGCTGATCGAGCTCGCGATGGATCTGCGTAGCGCCCGCGAGCAGCGACGGCACGCGGACGATCAGCGGCAGCCGATGCGCGCGATAGAGCCGATCGAAAACATCGAGCTGCGGCGCGATGGTGGTGATGCCCGAATGCAGCGGATTGGCCGAATTGATCCGGCGCGATACGCCGTCGCCGAACCGCAGCAGCCAGTCGCCGATCAGCGCGCTCCGCAGCGACGGCCAGGCGTTGAGGCAGGCCTGTTCGACCTGCCACGCCAGTGCCGGATCCACGTCAGCCGCCGATGGCTGCCGCGATCGCTTCCAGCGCGGCGCCGGCCTTGGAGCCGTCGGGACCGCCGGCCTGCGCCATGTCGGGCTTGCCGCCGCCGCCCTTGCCGCCGAGCACTTCGGACGCCTTGCGGACCAGATCGACGGCGGAGAACCGCGACACCAGGTCGGGCGTGACGCCGACCACGATCGAGCCCTTGCCGTCTTCGCTGGTCGCCACCAGCGCGATCACGCCGGAGCCGAGCTGCTTCTTGCCCTGGTCGACCAGGCCCTTGAGATCCTTGATCTCAATGCCTTCGACCGCACGCGCCATCAGCTTGATGCCACCGATGTCGCGGACGTCGGATGCGGCGCCGTCACCGGACGCACTGCCGCCCATCGCCAGCTTCTTGCGCGCCTCGGACAGTTCACGCTCGAGCTTCTTGCGCTCGTCCATCAGCGCGGTGATCCGCGCCGGCATATCGTCCAGCGTAGTCCGCAGTTCGGAGGCAGCGAGCTTCGCGGTGCTGATCGCCGCATTGGCGTTGTGCCGCGCCGCGCGCCCGGTCAGCGCCTCGATGCGGCGCACGCCGGCCGCGACCGCGCTTTCACCCGTGATCGATACCAAGCCGATATCGCCGGTGCGCTTGACGTGGGTGCCGCCGCACAGTTCGACCGACCAGCCGAACACGTTGGAGCCGTGATCGCGCGCCGCCTTGCCCATCGAGACGACACGGACTTCGTCGCCGTACTTCTCGCCGAACAGCGCGCGGGCGCCGGCTTCGCGCGCATCGTCGACCGCCATCAGCCGGGTCACGACCTCGTCGTTTTCCAGCACGATGTCGTTGGCGATGTCCTCGACCTTGCGCAGTTCGTCCTGAGTGATCGGCTTCTGATGCACGAAGTCGAAGCGCAGGCGGTCGGGCGCGACCAGCGAGCCCTTCTGCGCAATGTGATCGCCGAGCACCTGGCGCAGCGCCTCGTGCAGCAGATGCGTCGCCGAGTGATTGGCACGGATCGCCGAACGCCGGGCGTGATCGACGTCGAGCGCCAGCGCGTCGCCGAGCTTGATGCTGCCCTGCTCGACCGTGCCGAAATGCACGAACAGATCACCGGCCTTCTTCATCGTGTCGGTGACGACGAAGCGCACGCCATCTGCAGTGAGCACGCCGGTGTCACCGACCTGACCGCCGGACTCGGCGTAGAACGGCGTCTGGTTGACGATGATCGCACCGCTCTCGCCGGCCTTCAGCGCGTCGACCTCTGCGCCATCCTTGACCAGCGCGGTGACGACGCCTTCGGCGGTCTCGGTGTCGTAGCCGAGGAACTCCGTGGCGCCGAGCTTCTCACGCAGCGAGAACCACACCGCCTCGGTCGCGGCTTCGCCCGAGCCCGCCCACGAGGCGCGGGCCTTGGCGCGCTGCCGATCCATCGCGTCGGTGAACGAGGCGATATCGACATTGATGCCGCGGTTGCGCAGCGCGTCCTGGGTCAGATCGAGCGGGAAGCCATAGGTGTCGTACAGCGTGAACGCGGTCTCGCCGTCGAACATGTCGCCCTTCTTCAGGCCGGCGCTCTTCTCGTCGAGGATCGCAAGGCCGCGATCGAGCGTCTTGCGGAAGCGGGTCTCTTCGAGCCGCATCGTCTCTTCGATCATCGCCTCGGCGCGCACCAGCTCCGGATAGGCCTGACCCATCTCGCGCACCAGCGCCCACACCAGGCGCCACATCAGCGGCTCGCTGGCGCCGAGCAACTGCGCGTGGCGCATCGCCCGGCGCATGATCCGGCGCAGCACATAGCCGCGGCCTTCATTCGACGGCAGCACGCCGTCGGCGATCAGGAACGACGACGAGCGCAGATGATCGGCGATGACGCGGAACGAGGCGGCGTCCTGTTCGGTCGGGCCGCGGCCGAGCGCCGACGAGGTCGCGTCGATCAGGCTGCGGAACAGGTCGGTGTCAAACACGCTGTCGACGCCCTGGAGGATGGAGGCCATCCGCTCTAGGCCCATGCCGGTGTCGATCGACGGACGCGGCAGCGGCACGCGCTCGTCCTTCGTCACCTGGTCGTACTGCATGAACACCAGATTCCAGAACTCCAGGAAGCGGTCGCCGTCCTCGTCCGGCGAGCCGGGCGGGCCACCGAAAATGTGCTCGCCGCGATCGATGAAGATCTCGGAGCATGGACCGCACGGGCCGGTGTCGCCCATCGCCCAGAAGTTGTCGGACGTCGGAATGCGGATGATGCGGTCGTCGGAGAAGCCCGCGATCTTCTTCCAGTAGCCGGCCGCCTCGTCGTCGGTGTGATAGACGGTGACCAGCAGCTTGTCCTTCTTCAGGCCGAAGTCGCGGGTGATCAGATTCCAGGCGAGCTCGATCGCGCGTTCCTTGAAGTAATCGCCGAACGAGAAGTTGCCGAGCATTTCGAAGAAGGTGAGATGCCGTGCGGTGTAGCCGACGTTGTCGAGGTCGTTGTGCTTGCCGCCGGCGCGCACGCATTTCTGCGAGGTGGTGGCGCGCTGATAGGAGCGCTTCTCCAGCCCGGTGAACACGTTCTTGAACTGCACCATGCCGGCATTGGTGAACATCAAGGTCGGGTCGTTGCGCGGCACCAGCGGCGACGACGACACGATCTCGTGGCCGTTCTTGGCGAAGTAGTTCAGAAACGTAGACCGAATTTCGTTAACGCCGCTCATGTTCGTCCAATCACCCGGAATGCCCGCGAAACGCCCGCCGAACCCACCTCTTCCGGTGTCATGCCTTTTAGACGCGGGGACGCGCGCTGTCTAGAAAGTGGGCATGGATTCAGTTGTTTGCCAGCAGGGAGGCCCACTTCCACGGGCGTTTACGAAGACCCGTTGATAGCTCGCCGAGCCGCGTTGACAGCCTTGTTGAAGCCGTGTTTGTGTCCTACCTACCTAAGACTAAGTCGCGTCGGGAGAGATCGGCCGCAAGGCCGGCGCCGAAGGAGCAACCGCCCCGGAAACTCTCAGGCAAACGGACCGCGCGGCCGACTGACATCTGGAAAGAGACCCTGCCGGGCGATCCCGGGACGGGTCCGCCGACGGGATAATGCTCTCAGGCACAGCGACAGATGGGGCTCGAATGGTGACGAGAAATCGGTCTCGGGAACCTTGGGAGCCTGGATATGCTGGCGGGTGACGACACCCAATCCTTGAAACGCACACCGCTCTACGCGCTGCACCTGGCACGCGGCGGCAAGATGGTGCCCTTCGCCGGCTACGACATGCCGGTGCAATACGCGCCTGGCGTGTTGAAAGAACATCTGCACACGCGCAATGCCGCAGGGCTTTTCGACGTCTCGCATATGGGCCAGATCGAACTGCGGGCGAAGTCCGGCAAGCTCGAAGACGCCGCCCGCGCGCTCGAAGCGTTGATCCCGCAGGACATCGTGGCGCTGCCGCCCGGCCGCCAGCGCTATGCGCAGTTCACCAACGAATCCGGCGGAATTCTCGACGACCTGATGGTCACCAATCTCGGCGACCGGCTGTTCCTGGTGGTCAACGCCGCCTGCAAGGACGCCGACGAAGCGCATTTGCGGGCGCATCTGGCAGACGCCTGCGACATCACCGCGCTGACCGATCGCGCGCTGATCGCGCTGCAGGGCCCGAAGGCCGAAGCCGCGCTGGCGAAATTCTGTGCAGACGTCGCAAAGATGAAGTTCATGGATGTCGCCGAGCTCAGCCTCGACGGCCTTGCCTGCATCGTCTCGCGCTCCGGCTACACCGGCGAGGACGGCTTCGAGATCTCGGTGCCGGCGGACGGCGCCGAACGGCTTGCGACCGCGCTGCTCGACAACCCGGACGTGCTGCCGATCGGGCTTGGGGCCCGCGACAGCCTGCGGCTGGAAGCCGGGCTGTGCCTGTACGGCCACGATATCGACACCGCCACCACGCCGGTCGAAGCCGCACTGAACTGGTCGATCCAGAAGAGCCGCCGCAATGGCGGCGCTCGTCCGGGCGGCTTCCTCGGCGCCTCGGCGATTCTCAGCCAGCTTGATGGCGGCACCGCTCGGCTGCGCGTTGGCCTGCGGCCTGAAGGCCGCGCCCCGGTGCGCGAAAATGCGCCGCTGTTCGCCAGCGCCGATTCGGCCGAGCCGGTCGGCACCGTCACCTCCGGCGGCTTCGGGCCGAGCCTGAACGCACCGGTGGCGATGGGCTATCTGCCGGCCGCGCTGGCTGCGCGCGACGCCGTCGTTTTTGCCGAAGTACGCGGCCAGCGTCTGCCGCTGCGCGTCGCGGCGATGCCGTTCGTTCCGAACACCTACAAGCGCTGAGGACTCCTCATGACCACGCTCTACACCCCCGATCATGAATGGCTGAAGATCGAGGGCGACGTCGCCACGATCGGCATCACCGACTACGCCCAGGAACAGCTTGGCGACGTGGTGTTTGTCGAGCTGCCGAAGGTCGGCCGCGCCGTGAAGAAGGCCGAAGCCGCCGCGGTGGTGGAATCGGTGAAGGCCGCCTCCGACGTTTACGCGCCGATCTCCGGCGAAGTGCTGGAAGTCAACGAGACGCTCGGCACCGAGCCCGGCCTGGTAAACTCTGACGCCGGCGGCGCCGCATGGTTCTTCAAACTCAGAATCGCCGACAAGAGCGAACTCGACGGCCTGATGGACGAGGCCGCCTACAAGACCCACACGGCCTGACGGGCCGACCGTTCGCGTGAATTCGTCATTGCGAGCGAAGCGAAGCAATCCAATTGCAGCGTGCCGAGGCTCTGGATTGCTTCGTCGCTTCGCTCCTCGCAATGACGCCGCTGAGATTTCCGAGCAACCTGCCTTTGCGGGCCGTTGCATTTGACGAGGACCAGAGCATGCCGCATCGCCGACCGATCGACGCCGCTAACGACTTCGTGCGTCGGCATATCGGGCCCTCGCCGCAGGATATCGCGGCGATGCTGGCGACAGCAGGCGCCGGCAGTCTAGAGCAGCTCGTCGCCGAGACGCTGCCTTATGCGATCCGGCATCGCGAACCGCTGAAGCTCGACGCGCCGCTGACCGAAAGCGAAGCGCTGGCGCATATGAGCGAGCTTGGCGCCCAGAACCAAGTGTTCACCTCGCTGATTGGACAAGGCTATTACGGCACGATCCTGCCGACCGTGATCCAGCGCAATATTCTGGAAAATCCCGCTTGGTACACGGCCTATACGCCGTATCAGCCCGAGATCAGCCAGGGCCGTCTGGAAGCGCTGTTCAACTTCCAGACCATGATCTGCGACCTCACCGGGCTCGACGTCGCCAACGCCTCGCTGCTCGACGAAGGCACTGCGGCGGCGGAAGCGATGGCGCTCGCCGAGCGCGCGGCCGCCAAGAACGCCAAGGCGTTCTTCGTCGACGCCGACACCCATCCGCAGACCATCGCTGTGCTGCGCACCCGCGCCGAGCCGCTCGGTTGGCGGATCATCGTCGGCAATCCCGAGACCGAACTGGAAGGCGCCGACGTGTTCGGCGCGCTGCTGCAATATCCCGGCTCGTCGGGCGCCTTGCGCGATCCGCGCGCGGTGATCGCGGCGCTGCGCAAGAAGGGCGCGTTGGCGGTGGTCGCGGCCGATCTCTTGGCGCTGACGCTGATCACCCCGCCGGGCGAACTTGGCGCCGACATTGCGATCGGCTCGGCGCAGCGCTTCGGCGTGCCGATGGGTTATGGCGGCCCGCATGCCGCCTATATGGCGGTGCGCGACAGCCTCAAGCGCAGCCTGCCCGGCCGCATCGTCGGGCTGTCGATCGACAGCCACGGCCAGCCGGCCTACCGGCTGGCGTTGCAGACCCGCGAACAGCACATCCGCCGCGAAAAGGCGACCTCGAATATCTGCACCGCGCAGGTGCTGCTGGCGGTGATCAATGCGATGTACGCGGTCTATCACGGTCCCGATGGCCTCGCCGCGATCGCGCGCCGCGTCCACCGGCGCACTGCCGTTCTGGCGGCCGGCCTGCAGCAGCTCGGCTTCGCCCCGACCCACGGTACGTACTTCGACACGCTGACGATCGAGGTCGGCGATCGCCGCGACGCCATCGTGGCGCGCGCCGAGGCCGAGAAGATCAACCTGCGGATCAACGCCTCCTCGCTCGGCATCTCGCTCGACGAGACCTCCACGCCGGCCACCGTCGAAGCGCTGTGGCGATCGTTCGGCGGATCGCTCGACTACGCCGCGGTGGAACGAGACGCAGGCGACGCGCTCGGCACCGCGCTGCCGGTGGCGCTGAAACGGACCAGCGATTACCTGACCCAGCCGGCGTTCCAGGACTATCGCTCGGAAACCGAGCTGCTGCGCTACATGCGCAAGCTGTCGGACCGCGATCTCGCGCTCGACCGCGCGATGATCCCGCTCGGCTCCTGCACCATGAAGCTGAACGCCACCACCGAAATGATGCCGCTGACCTGGCCCGAGTTCGGCAGTCTGCATCCGTTCGTGCCGAAGGCGCAGGCAGCCGGCTATCACGCGCTGTTTGAGCGGCTGGAGACCTGGCTCGCCGAGATCACCGGCTATGACGCGGTGTCGCTGCAGCCGAACTCCGGCGCGCAGGGCGAATATGCCGGCCTGCTCACGATCCGCGGCTATCACCTGGCGCGCGGCGAGCCGCACCGCAAGGTGTGCCTGATCCCGTCGTCGGCGCACGGCACCAATCCGGCATCGGCCGCGATGGCCGGCATGGACGTCGTGGTGGTCGCCTGCGACGCGCATGGCGACGTCGACGTCGACGATCTGCGCGCCAAGGCGGAAGCGCATTCGGCCAATCTGGCCGCGGTGATGATCACCTATCCGTCGACTCATGGCGTGTTCGAGGAGCACATCCGCGAGATCTGCGACATCGTCCATGCCCACGGCGGTCAGGTCTATCTCGACGGCGCCAATCTCAATGCCCAGGTCGGCCTCGCCCGGCCCGGCAGCTACGGCGCCGACGTCAGCCACCTCAATCTGCACAAGACGTTCTGCATTCCGCACGGCGGCGGCGGCCCGGGAATGGGCCCGATCGGCGTCAAGGCGCATCTGGCGCCCTTCCTGCCCGGCCATCCTGCCGAGGGCGAGCCGTTGAACGGCGGCCTGCACGGCGGCGGCACGGTATCGGCGGCGCCGTGGGGCTCCGCGTCGATCCTGACGATTTCCTACATCTACATCCTGATGATGGGAGCGGCGGGCCTGAAGCGCGCCACCGAGATCGCGATCCTCAACGCCAACTACATCGCGGCGAAACTGCACCCGCACTTTCCGGTGCTGTACCGCAACCCGCGCGGGCGGGTCGCGCACGAATGCATCATCGATCCGCGGGCGCTGAAGACTTCCACCGGCGTCACCGTCGACGACATCGCGAAGAGACTGATCGACTACGGCTTCCACGCGCCGACCATGAGCTTCCCGGTGCCCGGCACGCTGATGATCGAGCCGACCGAATCGGAATCCAAGGCCGAGATCGACCGGTTCTGCGACGCGATGATCGCGATCCGCCGCGAGATCGCGCAAGTCGAAGCCGGCCGCTATCCGATCGAGCAGTCGCCGCTGCGCCACGCGCCGCACACCGCGCATGACGTCACGAGTGCGGAGTGGACCCGGCCCTATCCGCGCACCGAAGGCTGCTTCCCGGCGCCGAACTCGCGCACCGACAAATATTGGAGCCCGGTCGGCCGCGTCGACAACGTCTATGGCGACCGCAACCTGATCTGCTCGTGCCCGCCGGTCGAAGACTACGCACTCGCTGCCGACTACGCACGGGCGGCGGAATAAGAGGGCGTCGAAGCGACGTCGACGCTTAGAAACTGCGGCAGCCTACGCGGCGGACTGCCGCCGGCAGTGCCTCTGTAACGAGCGCCGCCCTTTACGGAGCGTCATCGCCGGGCTCGACCCGGCGGCGATCCATCCTCCTCACAGGAACCGTCGTGCGGGGCCCCGACTCCCGTGATGGACACGCGGGACTTACGCGCGCCGAAGGGCTCCGACCTCGCAGTCAGGTCACCCCCGCGCACAACGCTGTGCGCGTTTGATGTTCAGCGCCAATGCAACGGCATCAGTCCGCTTCGCCTGAATGCTCTATCAGTCCGCTTCGCCTGATGCTCCCGACCTTCCAAACGAATGCGGCGAGCGCCGCGGGGTCCCGGCAACAGGGGTCGCAGCACTCGCCGTCTTGAAACACGTCATTCCGAAACGGCGCGGTGCACCGGTCGGGAGGGATGCGGCCGGTACGAGCCAGCCGCGACCGATCTTACTCTTCCATCGGCTCCTCGCCGTCGGCATCGCTCTCGGGCGAGCCGGCGAGAATCTGTTCGGCAATCAGTCCGGAGTTCTGGCGGATCGCCGCCTCGATCTTGGCGGTCATGTCGGGGTTGGCCTTGAGGAACGCCTTGGCGTTCTCGCGTCCCTGGCCGAGCCGCTGGCTGTCATGCGAGAACCAGGCGCCCGACTTCTCGACGATGCCGGCCTTGACGCCGAGATCGAGGATCTCGCCCATCTTGGAGACGCCTTCGCCGTACATGATGTCGAATTCGACCTGCTTGAACGGCGGCGCCAGCTTGTTCTTCACCACCTTGACGCGGGTCTGGTTGCCGACCACCTCGTCGCGTTCCTTGATCTGGCCGATGCGGCGGATGTCGAGCCGGACCGAGGCGTAGAATTTCAGCGCGTTGCCGCCGGTGGTGGTTTCCGGCGAGCCGTACATCACGCCGATCTTCATCCGGATCTGGTTGATGAAGATCACCATGGTGTTGGACTTGTTGATCGAGGCGGTGAGCTTGCGCAGCGCCTGGCTCATCAACCGCGCCTGCAGGCCGGGCAGCGCGTCACCCATCTCGCCTTCGAGTTCGGCGCGCGGCACCAGCGCCGCCACCGAGTCGACGATCAGCACGTCGATCGCGCCGGAGCGCACCAGCGTGTCGGCGATCTCAAGCGCCTGCTCGCCGTGGTCGGGCTGCGAGATCAGCAGGTCGTCGACATTGACGCCGAGCTTGCGGGCATAGACCGGATCGAGCGCGTGTTCGGCGTCGACGAAGGCACAGATGCCGCCCTTCTTCTGGGCTTCTGCGACGCAGTGCAGCGCCAGCGTGGTCTTGCCGGAAGATTCCGGTCCGTAGATCTCGACGATCCGCCCCTTCGGCAGACCGCCGACGCCGAGCGCGATGTCGAGCCCGAGCGAGCCGGAGGAGATCGTCTCGATGTCCATCGAGCGGTCGTTCTTGCCGAGCCTCATCACCGAGCCCTTGCCGAACTGACGCTCGATCTGAGACAGCGCGGCGGAGAGCGCCTTGGATTTGTCCATTGAGGAACCTTCGACGATACGCAATGCGGTGGGGGCAGCCATCAACGTGCTCCTTATGAACGGGATTCGGCAACTGGACAAACGGCGCCGGCCTCAGCCAACAGAAACAACGTACCCTATTTGTTCTCTGTTCGCAATATGTTCTTTTGAGGCTGTGTGAATGCCTTCGCACCCGGCGAATTCATGAGATAGCGTTTTCAAGCCCGCACGCCGTCGCCGCGCGGCAGCAACCGCCACCTCCGCCGCGCGACAAGCCGCCCGAGCTTCCCGCAGCCGCGGCGACAACGCCGCGGATCCGTCCCCCTGTCAGAACGCGACCTTGAGGCCGCCGCTGACGCCGGCGTCGTTGCCACTGCGGCGGGCGAAGCTGGTGGTCCCGGTCACGGTGGCGGAGACCTTGTCGGTCACCAGCGCCGAGACGCCGGCGGCGACGCGGCCGTAAGTGCCGCCGTCGGCCGACACCGGGGTCAGGATCGGCAGCAACGGGGCCGTGACCAGCGTGGTGGTGACGCTGTGGCCGCCGAGGAAATCATGCGCGGCGGTGAGGTTGACGAACGGGGTGTAGATGCCGCTGCCGAGCTGCAGCGGATATCGGAACTGCACGCCGGCATCGCCGGTGAGGCTGTCGAGCGTCTGCCGGTCCACCATCATGGTCAGCAGCACATCGCCGGTCTCGGTGTAGCCCTGGATGGTGGCGTAGCTGTATTGCAGGCTCGCGATCGGCCCGACGCGCAGCTTGCCGGCGTCGAACAGATAGCCGGTCTTGGCGGCGGCGGTGAACACGTCGGCATGGGTGCTGCCGCGGATCATGTCGATGATGCCGCGACGCTCGAGCGACAATTCGTGCCGGCCATAGGCCACGATGGCGTCGGCGAACCAGTGCGCATCGGCGTAGGAGCCGTACCCCGCGAACTGAAACGCGTCGATCCGATTGCGGGTGTCCTGGACGCCGAGTTTGACCTCGGGCTGCGCATAGCCGAACACGCCGCCGACGCGCCAGTTCGGATCGAGCCGATACTCGACGCCGAGATAGCCGCCGGTCGAGGTGTAGTCGTAGCCCGACGCATAGAACTGCCGATCGCGATTGCCGCCGGCATAGCTGACGTCGCCGTACACCGACCAGCGATCCTCCGGGGCCGCCGGCATCGCCGCCTTGGTCGGCATCGCCGCCATCGCGGCGCCGAGACCGAACGGCTGGAAGCGACGGCTGGCGTCGAGGCGGTCGAGCGCAGAGGCCGTGAAGCCGGTGATCACGGCGTTAGCGATCCCCGCCTGCGGCGCCACGGTCGAGGGCGCATCGATCTGATTGGCCATGTAGTTGCCGATCAGTGTCATCGCGGCGGCGGTCGGATGCACCGCGTTCTGATAGAAGCAGGTGGGACTGTGCGGCGCCGAACTCTGCTGGCATAGCGGGTCGGCAGCAAAGCCGTATTGGGCGGGATTGGCGTAGATCCGCGCCTGCAGGATTTCGAAGTCGAACAGGAAAATGCGCACTCCGGCCTGGGCCATCGGCCGGAGCAGGAGCTGGATCTGCTGATAATAGGTGTGGGCAAAGGCGTCGCGGGCAGCGTCGCCGATGGCCCCGCCGCCCTCCGGCACCGGGAAGTACTTGGAATTTCCGGCGCTGAGCCAGGCGATGTTACGGGCGCCGGCATCGACCAGCTGATGCACCCCGGAGGTGACGACGTTGTTGTAGGTGACGCCGTCGTAGGTACCGGACAGCGGAGCCACCCCGGTGCCGTTGACGGCACGTCCCGCGGCCGCGATGCCGAGCGCGGTGGCGCTGGAGACGCTGCTGGTCAGCAGCGACGAATCGTTACCACCGATCGACACCGTGACCAGGTCGGTGCTGCTGAACCTGACCCCGTCATGAGCGAGCCGGGCAAGCTCATAGACGAAGCCGGGCAACGGCGGCACCAGACCTGGGATCTCACTGTTGAGCGTATTGGTGTTGTCGGTGAGCGCGCCGCCGATCGCATAGTTGGTCAGGCCGCGCAGACCGTAGATCGATTGCAGCGTCTCGACGAAATTGGTCCCGCCGGTGAACCGGCAATTGTCGGGCAGCGGCAGTGACTGGCAGCCTGCAGGCGCGCCGGCGAGACGAAACGCACCGCCGGGTGCCGCGCCGGTGTCGGCATAGCTGTCGCCAAAGCCGTAGATGCCGGTGAATTGCGCTTGCGCCGATACCGACGTGGCACCGACGAGACCGATCGCCACGACACCCGCCACCATCGCGCTGCGGACCCTTGGGGCAATAACAGCGAATAAGCGAAAGCCAGCCGAAAGAAGCCACGCGCGCGGTCGCGCGCCCCTGATTGAACCATCGGACATCGCGAATCACCCGCCCCCGTTGCAAAGCCCAGCAGTGTGGCCTGTCACGAGAGCCGGCAACTGAGAGAAACACGGGAGACGTGCTAGTAAATAGTCTCGCTCCACAGCAATCACGAAACACGCGGCCTGCGCCTGGTAATCGCTTGCCGGCCGCGTTGCACCGGGCGCTGCTATCAGCCTGCTCCGCAGGCCTTGACCGCGTCGGTCCGACGTAGCTGCGGATGATCCGCGCGCACTACGCTCGGCTTCGGCGGAGGATGTGTCTGGTTCTTAACCGCAACTCATAGTCATCGGCGCCGATCGTCCAACATGCGGACGTGCTGCACAATTGGACCGATCAGCAAGCCTCCCCTTCACCCTTTCTCAACCCGGCTTCGCCACAACTGAAAGGATGGACAGCCTTCTTGCCACTCCAAAGATGCCGGACAAGGTGCGGGTGCTGTGCAGCCGCTGCCGGGTGCCGTTCCGGGAGAAGATCAAGAACATGCGGGAGGGGTTTCAGACCCAGTGCCCGAATTGCAACCAGCTGATCACCTTTTCCTGCGACTCCGGAGATCTCGGGGTGCAGCGGGCGATGACCGAGGCGCGCCGCATCCGCAACGGCAGCGCCGCGGCGGCCGTCTACGGTGGCGGCACTGAGCGGCTGTGAAGACCGCGCCGGCCGCCTCAGCGCAGGTTCTGGATGCCCCACATCACCAACAGCATCGCCGGCACGCAGACCGCCGCATAGATCGCCCATTTGGTCAGGCCCGCGCCGGTGCCGCGCTTGAAGGCTTCGAGCAGCCGATAGGTCGCGATGATCCAGGGCAGGATGATTCCGACCGCGACGGCGTCGACCACGTACCAAAAACTCATCTTCCATCGTCCCGTGCAATGACCGCTCGCCAGCTTTACCGCAGCCGCCCCGCTCCACCATCCATTCCTTCGGCTGAGGGCAATCGGCCGCAGCGGCGGTATCGAGAGATCAGGGTTTTCCTGACACGCCCAACCGATTCCCCTGGAACTGGCGGACAGCATTTCGGATCGACAGGCATTTTCGCGCGTACTAGCCTGGGGTGCCATCCGCTTCGACAGGAGACCGTGACCGACGGGCGTGCGCGCTGCGATGGCCGCCGCGTCCCATGGGAGCAAACGAACAGGAGAGCGTCTTGGACAAATTTCTCCGCGACGAAAACCTGAAGCTGTATCGCCGACTGCTGTCGGAGACGACCGACGAAGACCGCCGCCGGGTGCTGAAGCAATTGATCGCGCAGCTCACCCAGCACCATTCCCACCAGGGGCACGGCGGTTCGTAACGCCAACGGTATTTGATTTTACGCATAGGCAATGCCGAGCAGCCGCCGCTAGCCTGCCGCCGTCATTGCCGAGCTTTCTAGAGGTGGGGAGTTTCGACCGTGACCGGAGCCCCGAACACGGCCTCGTTCGGGGCTCCTTGTTTTTTGTGGGTGGAATGACCGCGCTCGTCATGTCGCAGCGTCAGACAGGTCGCAGTCCCCGTCGTCAGTCCCCCTCTCTTCTCTGATGATCGCCATCGCCGCGCAGGTTCCGTTTCATTCGGAACCCGACATGCTCTAGGCTTCGCGCGCGGGCGCGCAGGACAGCACCCGCCTTGCATCGATCAGGCTCGTCATCGCCGCGTGCTGTTTCGGCACCGGCTCTGGGACAGGGAGACAGGAATGCGCCGGCAGGCCATGGACAGATTTCGGATCGGCACGCTGATCGCGCTGACGGGCGCGGCGATCGCCCTGGCGGGCTGCGGCGAAGGCTCGCGCGGACAGCAAGGCGAACCCGGTCCGCAAGGCCCTGCCGGACCAGCGGGGCCCGCCGGCCCGGCCGGTAAGGACGGTGCCTCAATCTCCAGCATCCGTACCCTGACCTCGACCAGTTGCTCCGCAAACGGTTGCCCGACCGCCTGCGATGCCGGCGAGGCGCTGGTCTCGGCGCTGTGTGTCGGCAACGGCTCGGCGCGGTTCAGCGACAATATCACGGTCGAGAACGGCATCATGACCGCACGCTGCGGCGCCAGCTCGGTGCGCATCGAAGTGAGCTGCGCCCGCAAGTAATCCCGCAAGGATTGAGCAAACCAGCACAGGCCGCCGGCGTCTGACGTCGGCGGCTTTTGCCGTTCAGGATCAGCGGCTTGACGATTCGGTTGTGAACGTCCGCATCCGTTACCGGTGGTATGAACCGGATTAAGCTTGCATGCGATTCAGACGCATTTTAATGGTAAAATGGTACGCTAATTGATCTAGATCAAGCGCATGGACGGCCGCACCCGGCAAGTCGTTTTTCTAGAACTAAAGGCGGACCCGGCCTTCCAATGTCGCATGTGCTTTATCAGTGTCCCCGGACCGGGATGAAGGTCCAGGCTTGGCTGCAGGAAGACCCCGGAAGCTCGGCACAGACTACGTTCGAGCTGCTGCATTGCCCGGCGTGTTCGCAGATGCACTTCGTCGACCGCCGCACCGGCAGCCTGCTCGGCGACAAAAAGAAATAGCCGGCGCGCAAGCTCGCGCCGCCCTGTTAGGCGTCGCGCAGGTCCCATCCACTTGTAGGATCGATAAGTGACGGATCACTCGGGCTCGAGGGCGCGGGGCCGATCCGGCAGCACCGCGTTACGCAAGGTGGGGTGCACCTCGATCCGGCCGTTGTAGTCGATGAAGCCGGCTTTGCGGAACTTGTTCATAAAGTAGCTCACGCGCGACCGGGTCGTCCCGATCATCTCCGCCAGCGTCTCCTGGCTGATCTCGATCGGCACCGGCCGCGACGCCTCGGCCGGGTCCGCAAGCAGCAGCAGCAGCCGCGCCAGGCGCTTCTCGCTGTTGTTGAACAGCTGATCGATCAGGTCGTCTTCGACCCGTGAATTGCGCGCCACCAGGTGCCGGGTGAACAGCTCGCACATCGCCGGCTCACGCTGCAGCGTCGCCATCATCGACGCGTTGGTGATGCTGGTGAGGGTACAGTCTTCCAGCGCAATCGCGGTCGCGCGGCGGCGATGATCGAGCAGACCGCTTTCGCCGAAGAATTGTCCGGGCTGCAGGATGGCGACCACCGCGCCCTTGCCCTGCTCCGACATCACCGACAGCTTGATGCGGCCTTGCTGGATGTACATCACGCAATCGGCGGCTTCGTCTTGCGTGAAAATGGTCTGGCCGGCGCGAAATTGCAGAACGGCGCGTCCCGTACCTGCACTGCGAAGAAAGACCTTTGGATCGAACGGCACCTCGCGCGACGTCACGTGATATCCTGCGAACGAAAACGAATGATTCAGTCGGATCCGGCCGCGCAACGAGTTGCGTACGCCGGGGTTCCGTCCGCGCATCATCCTCAAATCGCAGAAAAAATCTGTGCCGTTTTGACCACCTGCCTATCGCCGCAGCAGTGGCCGTTAGACGAGCTTAATTGCTCTGGTGGGTCTTGCGCTTGGCCTTGGGCTGGGTCGCCTCGGCGCCGCGGACGCCGCCCCACGGATCGTTCGGCGCCTGCGCATCCGGAATCTTACGCAGCGATTCCTGGTAGGCCTTCTGCCGGACCGCGTCCTGGGCCTTCTCTTCCGGGGACTTGTGCTCGATCTCCGGCACCAGATTGACGTGCGGGCCCTCGCCCTGGGCCAAAGCCGGCCCCGTCAGCAGGGCCAGGACGGCAACGCCGTGCAGAATCTTCATCGCAAACTCCCTTTCGCGCGAGCCGTGCCCGGCCGCAGCGCTACAGATGATCCGACCGGCAGGATTTCGGCGATTGCCAATCTTCCCAGATCGGACCGCATTTGGTGCAACCGTTCAGCACGATCGCCGTCACCACCAGGCCGACCACCAACGCAACTCGTCTGACCATCGTGTCCCCTTTCGGATGCCGCCGAACTTAAGGGATCGACCGTGTCGTTTTCAAGCCGTCCCGAATCGGATGGGATGCTGCGAAACGCCGCGAAACATGCGGATAATCAACGAGTCAGGGAGAGACGCATGGCAGAGCAGCAGGTGGCGGAGTTCGGCCTTCAGGAGGCGCGGCAGATGCTGCAGCAGGCGTTCGCGCCCTGGGTGCTGGACCTCGGCCTGTCGATCGAAGCCCTCGAGCTCGATCCGCCTTCCGGCAGCCCGGCCGACTGGCAGCCCGGCGCAACACTGCGGATGGCATTCTCCGAGCGGCTGTGCCGCAGCGGCGGCGTGGTCTGCGGCCAGGCCCTGATGGCGCTGGCCGACACCGCGATGGTGTTCGCCGTCTGCGCCGGCAACCGCGGCTTCCGGCCGATGACCACGGTCGATCAGACCACCCATTTCCTTAAAGCCGTCGCCTCGACCGACGTCATCGCCGACGCCCGCTTGGTCCGGCTCGGCCGCACCATGAGCTTTGGACGGGTCACGCTGCTCGGCGCCTCCGACGGCAAGCCGGTGGCGATGGTGTCGAGCGCGTTTGCGATGCTGTAAGCGGGCCGGGCGGCGGCTTCACAGGCGCCGCGCCGACAGCCGTCCAGATGCAGCGTTCAATAGCGGCCGCGGCTCGGTCCGGTCTGGCCGCCGCCGCGATACGGACCGCCGTAGCCGCCGCGGAAACCGCCGCCGAATTGAATCACCGGCCCGGGCGGCGGATCGTAGATCGGCGGCCGCCGCACCACGACGGCGTCTTCGTCCTCAACATAGACCCGGGTCCGCGAGGCCTTGCCGCTGCGTTTGGGCGGATCGTCGCGCTCGGCCCGGCTCTTGGTCTTCTTCACGTCGGTCTTCTTGGGCTCAGCCTTCTGCTGCAGCGCCGGCGCGCTCGGCCCGCACGGACAGGTCGGCGCCGCGGCGGCAACGACCGGCGTCGCGAGCGCGGCCGGCACCACCACCGCGTTGTCGGGGCGATTGCGCAGCCGCTCGGCGAGCTTGCGCGCGGTCGCGGTAAGGTCGCTGTCCGGATATTCGGTCAGGAATGCCGCATAGGCCGATCCGGTGTTGACGAGCACCGCCCGGCTCCACGCCTTCATCCGGCGATGGCGGTCGAGCCAGCGCTTGGCCTCCGGCGCAAACGGCGGCTCGGCGTAGAGCCCGACAAACGCTTCATAGGCGTCGGCCGAACCGTCGGACACGATCAACGTATTGGCCTGATCCACCGGCTTGCCCTTTAGGAAGGCGCGCCATTCTTCGACCGTGCGCGGCTTCGGCGCCGCGGCGTCGGTTGTCGCGGCGGCGGATGCGGCGAAGAACTGGAAGTCGTCGACCAGCGACGAGCTCTCCCACGGCGTCTGGCGGCCTTCGGTGGCCTGATGCACCGCGAGCCGCACCCGCTTGAGGGTGTCTTCGATTTTCAGTCCATTCTCGCGCCCCGCTTTGAGCAGCGCGGTGGTGTAAGGGCTGTTGGCACCGCCCCCGTCCTCGGCTTCAGCGCCCGGCGAGGTCGAGTACGACAATAACGTGCCGGGCGCGCCGGACTTGGTATCGACCAGCGCCAGCCCCTGCCCCGTGGTCTTGTTGATATTCGGAAACGGATTGTTGCGGCAGGCATCGAGCATGATGATCCGGCTCTTGCTCGGCACCGAGCCCAGCGTGTTGAGCACGTCGTCGAGCCGCACCGCCTGCAGCGGAATGTCGGCCTCGCGCTTCGGATCGACGTCGACCGGGATCAGATAGTTCTCGCCGTCCACCTGGATGCCGTGACCGGCATAGAACACCAGCGCAACGGTCTCCGGCCCTTTCGCCGCGACCGCGGCGGCGAAGTCGCCGACCTTGGCGCGAAGCTCGATCTGGCCGAGATCGGACGCCTCGGTGACCTCGAAGCCGGCCTCGCCGAGCAGCGCGGCGATCGCCTTGGCGTCGTTCACTGGATTGGGCAGCGCCGGCACGGCCCGATAAGCCGATTGCCCGATCACCAGCGCGACCCGGCTTTCCGCGGCCGCAGCGGCCACTCCGCACAGCAGGCTGGCGGCGGTCGCCGCAGCCCTCAGCATCGCGCGTCGCATGGCGTCTCCTTGCCGACCAATGACCGCTCTTGGTCGCAGCCTGGCAACAGCGGGTTCAGGCGACGTGGCAAATCGACGCCGAAAGGCGGCGTGCGAGGAAAGCTGCGGTTAACATTGTCGGCAAATTGCCTCGTGGAACCAAGGTGATGTTGGGAGTCGGCGGTTAGTCTCCTGGCCGTCGCGCCGGGGCTTGCTTCGGGCGCGCTTCGACAATGCAGGACCGAGAGCTTTGGCCGAGACGTTCCCCACCACGCCATTCGTACATCGCCGCGCCGGTGCCCTCGCCACGACGACCGCCGACCCCGGCGTGCTGCCCGGCGTCGCTGCGATCGACAAGGCAGCTTGGTGCGATCTGGCGACCCGGGTGATCGAGCCGAACGGTTACTACCTGCCGGAATGGGTGATGGCGGCGAACGGCGACGACGCGTCGCTGCGCGCTCTGACCGCGCACGATTCCGCCGGCCGTCTGATCGGACTCCTGCCGGTGATCTCGTGCTGGCGCGCGTTCCGCCTGCCGCTGCCGGCACTGGTATCGGCCGATCCGTTCCGCTCGCTGGATACGCCGCTGCTTGACCGCGATGCAGCCAATGACGCCGCCGCCAAGATCATCGCGCAGGCGCGCGCCGCAGGCGCCCGCGCCTTGGTACTGCGCGACGTCGCCCGCGAGGGCGAAGCCGTGGCTGCGTTCACACGCGTGCTCGCCGCCGAAGGCCTCAACCCGCGCCTGATCAACGGCTGGACCCGCGCCGGCCTCGACGCCACCCGCGACGGCGAAGCCCTGCTGCGCCAGGATCTCGATACGAAGAAGCTGAAGAACCTGCGCCGTCTCGAGCGCCGTCTCGGTGAGCACGGCGAGGTGCGCTTCACCGTCGCTCGTACCGCGGATGAGGCAGCGCGCGCGTTCGACGTGTTTCTGGCGCTGGAAGACAGCGGCTGGAAGGGCCGCCGCGGCAGCTCACTGAAGCGGCAGCCGGAGCTTGCCGCGCGGCTGCGCAGCGCCGCGGTCGCGCTCGCCTCGCGCGGCCAATGCGAGGTGATCACCCTGTCTGCCGGTGTGACGCCGGTCGCAGCCGGAATCGTGCTGCGCCACGCCGACCGCGCTTACTTCTTCAAGCTCGGCATCGACGAGAGCTTTGCGCGCTGCTCGCCCGGCGTGTTGCTGACAATGGCGCTGACCCGGCATCTGTGCGCCGACCCGGAGATCCGCTTCGCCGACTCCACCGCGAGCGCCCAACATCCAATGATCGACCCGCTGTGGCGCGGACGGTTCGCGGTCGGCGACCTGGTGCTGCCGCTGCGCAAGCGCGATCCGCTGTTCGCACCGATCGTCGCGGCACTGTCGGCGCGCGACCGGCTGCGGCACCTCGCCAAGCGGCTGTTGAAGCGCTGATTATTCCGCGGCTTCCGCGTTCAGTTCCGCCGAAAGCTTGCGGATCGCGCGGGCGATCAGGGTCGGATCCTGTGCGCCGGACACCGCGTATTGGTGCATGAACACATAGGTCGGTACGCCGGAGATTCCCTTGTCGGCCGCCTCCTGCGCCTGCGCCGAAACTTCCTCGACGTCCTGATCGGTGGCGAGCCTGGCGCGGATATCGGCGGCGTCGAGCCCGCATTCCACCGCGGCCTGTACCAGCACCTCAGGATCGGTGAGATCACCGCCGTCCCGGAAATACAATTCCATCAGCCGCTGCTTCATCGCCGGGCCCCGCCCGATCGCACTCGCCCAATGGATCAGGCGATGGCAATCGATCGTGTTCGGCTGCCGCTGCACGCGCTCGGGATGATACTCCAGTCCCTCTTGCGCAGCAGTCTCGGCGATGCGGCCGGCGATTTCCTTGTAGCGCTCCGGCGATCCGAACTTCTTGGTCAGATACTCGTCGCGGCTGATGCCCTCGCGCGGCACCCAGGGATTGAGGAAGAACGGCCGGTAGATCAGCTCGACCGGCACCTCCGGCGCCAGCGCGATGGCCTGCTCGATGCGCTTCTTGCCGATGTAGCACCAGGGACAGACCACGTCGGATACCACGTCGATCGTTAGCGGCTTCAGCGTGCTCATCGGCGCCTCCTCGTTGTCGTTGCCGGCACAGTCCCACACAGATGGGGCGCAGGCAACGCCGGACAAGGCGGATCAGAGCCGCGCGGCCAGTTCGCGCAATCGCGTCCCCGTGATCGCATCGGCCGGAAAGAACGTCTCGATCGCGATTTCCGACAGGGTGACGTCGATCGGCGTGCCGAACACCATGGTGGTGGAGATGAAGCTCAGCACCTCGTCGCCGAGCTGCAGGCGAAACGGCACCGCGACCGCATCCGCTGCAATCGGCGCGGCGCGCGCCGGCACCGGATAGGTCTTCAGTTCTTCGTACAGCGCGATCAGCTTCGGATCGGCGCTGGTCTCGCACTGCCGGTGTAGTCGCTCCAGCAGATGCGCGCACCACTCGCCCAGATTGGCGGTGCGTGCCGCCAAACCTTCGGGATGAAACGACAGCCGCAGCACGTTGAGCGGCGGCGCAAGCAGATGCGGCGCGACGCCGTCGAGCATCGGCGGCACCATGCGGTTGGCCGACACCAGGTTCCAGTGCCGATCGACCGCCAGCGCCGGGTTCGGCTCGTGCGCGGCAAGCACCTGATCGACCGCAGCCCGCACCGAGGCGAGCGCCGGGTCATCCAGCGAGCGCTGCGGGAATGCCGGCGCGAAGCCGGCCGCGACCAGCAGCACGTTGCGCTCACGGAGCGGAACGTCGAGCCGCTCGGCGAGCCGCAGCACCATCTCGCGCGACGGCGAGGCGCGTCCCGTCTCGACGAACGATAGATGCCGCGCCGAGATTTCCGCGTCGAGCGCGAGATCAAGCTGACTGAGCCGGCGGCGCTGCCGCCACTGCCGCAAGTAATCACCGATCCGGACCGGCTGCGCGCCGGCGGCGGCATTGATCGAAGACACGTTGGTGTTCATGCGCGAAAGCTAGCACGCACACCGCACAGCATCCATGACCTCCGAGGTAAAGCGTTTCTGACCTGCCAGGTAATCGAATTGCGTCGCGCATCCCGGCATCCTTCGGGGCATCACTGCAACCGAAGGAGATGTTCCATGATCCAATCATCCATGACCACCCCCTCGACGCTGCTCCGCCGCGCCCTGCAGGCCGACGCTGTCGTCAGCGGCGCGATGGCGTTGCTGCTGAGCTTGGCGGCCGGCACGCTCTCGCGCCTGCTCGCCCTGCCGCAGCCGCTGCTGCTGGAGACCGGACTGTTCCTGATCGGTTACGCCGCCCTGGTCGGCTGGCTCGGTACCCGCAGCCTGCTGCCGCGGGCGCTGGTGCTGATCGTGATCGGCGGGAATGCACTATGGACGCTCGCGAGCGTCGCACTGCTGCTCAGCGGCGCAGTGACGCCAAACGCGCTCGGCATTGCTTTCGTGCTGATGCAGGCGACGGCGGTCGGGATCTTCGCCGAGCTGCAGTTCATCGGGTTGAAGCGGAGTGATGCGGCCTTGGCCAGTTAGCACCAAAGCTTCCGCCGTCATTGCGAGCGAAGCGAAGCAATCCAGCTTCTTGCACGGATCTGGATTGCTTCGTCGGCTTCGCCTCCTCGCAATGACGCGACGAGAGGCTGCGACTACAATCAGGCTACCTTGGATTTGCTCGCAGCAGCCGTCTTACGCGACGACGTGGTCTTCGCCGGCTTCGCCGCTTTGGTCTTGCCGGCCTTTGCCGTCACGACCTTCGTTTTCGCTGCCTTGCCGGCGCCCTTCGTCGTCGCCGCCGCTTTTGCCTTCACCGCTTTCGGCGCCTTCGACTTGGCGACCCTCTCGGGCTTCGAGGGCTTTTCCGGCTTGGCCTTACCGGCCGCCTTCGCGGCCTTGCGGGCGGCCTTCTCGGCTTCGGCTTGCGCCTTGCGCTCGGCCTTCAGCTTCAGCTTGGCTTTCTCAACCCGGGCTTCAGCGGCCTTCTTCTTGCGCTTCTTCTCGCAGGAGACGCACTTGCAGCCGATCGGCTTCAGATAGGCTTTGAAGTAATCGGTGCCGTAATCGTAGTTGATCTCTTCGCCCGGCTCGATGTTCTTGATGGCGCGGATGATCACGCGCTTCTTGCGCGGATTGACGTCGGACTCAGCGTTCGGCTTGCAGGCGTGGTTGATGTAGCGCGCGACGTTCTTGCGCACCGAGCCGTCGATGGTCCAGCGCTTGTTCAGCTCGAACAGGTATTTGTTTTCGATGCCGTCGTGCTTCTTGTTGTGCGCGTCGAGCAGCGGCCCGAAATACCGGATGATCTTGGCGCCCTTCTTGATGGGCTTGACGGCAAACAGGCCGAGCCCGGTTTTGGAGCGGCCAACACGGTAATGGTCATTCGACAACAGCGGCATGGTTCTTCGATTCGAACGCGGCTAAAGGACGGACACACGAAGGCGCCGTTCTAGAGCGATTCCGCCGCAAAGGGCAGTACCTGAGCGGAAATTGCTCGAACCTTCCCCAGCCGGACGCCGACCGACAAAGGTTCCGCTGCGATGCAAAGCCTGCCAATGCGACTGCTCCCTGCCCTCGCCGTGCTGCTCCCGCTCACTATTTCGGCCGCGTCCGTGGCGCCGGCCCGGGCTGACGGCGCCAGCAGCGTCTATAGTTCGACCGCTCCCCAGGCGTGCCGGGTCGCGCGGCCGGGCGGCGCGCCGGAAGACAGCGGCGAGTGGCTGTGCCCCGGCCAGGACGGGCTGGTGGTGGTCGTATCGGAGATGGACCTGCGCCAGAGCGTCAGCGTCGGCCGCAATTACAAGGATGCCAGCGCCCAGCCGGCGGCCAAAACCTCGTTCGGCCCGTTCAACTCCACCACCGATACGGTCGAATGGCGGCTCGACGGCGCCGGCAAGCCGTTCGCCATCATCCAGCGCTGGCACCTCGCCGACAACGACGATCTCGGCAAAGGCGGCCGGCCCAACACCAAGCAGATGCTGGTGGTGACGCGGCTGCCGCCCGGCGCGGTGTGCCATGTCGCCTATGTGGACGTCGCCGCCAACCGCAACGCCAACGAGGTGGCACGGCAGGCGGCCGACGAGCTGGCGCGCGGCTTCGCCTGCGGCAAGGACAAGCCCAAGCCATTCGGCAGCCCGGGGCGCGCCACCGCCCTGGCTGCGCCGAATTGAAGTGGTCTAAACTGATGCCTGCCTAAATTAGGTGCCCGGCCCTTGCCGCCGGGCTGCCGCGGTTTACTTCCCTCGAGGGGGCACGCACAATCGGGCGGGGCGACGGCGCTCCGCCGCGGTCCTCCGCAGGCGGCGACAGCGGAGAAACGTGCAATGAAGGCGGTGTTCGCCAAGCTCGGCAGCGACTTCTTCTCCACCATCGTCTTCGTGGTGCTGTATTTCTCGACCGGCAACGTCGCGCTGGCGACGATCGTCGCCGTGCTCGGCGCGGTCGGGCAGTTCATCTACGCCAAAGTGAAGGGCCAACGGCTCGACGTGATGGCCTATGCCAGCGTCGCGCTGGTGGTGGTGCTCGGCGGCGCCACGCTGCTGACCAACGATCCGCGCTTCGTGCTGATCAAGCCCAGCGTCGGCCACATCGCCGTCGGGCTCCTGATGCTGCGCCGGGACTGGATGCTGCGCTACGTGCCGCCGATCGTCGGCGACACCATCCCGGACTATGTGCGGATCGCCGGCTACGCCTGGGCAGCGCTGATGCTGCTGCTCGGCGCCGGGGTGATCGCCGCGGCGCTGACCGGCGATATCAAGCTGTGGACGTTCTACGTGATGGTGATCGCGCCGGCGTTCAAAGTCGCAGCGTTCGCCGCGCAGTATCTGGTGTTTCGCTTCGCGATCCGAAGCCGGCGGCGGGCCGCAGCCGCGACAGCAGCGACGACCGCAGCGACGCCGATCACGGCCGAGCCTTAGCGGCGACTTACATCCGCGGCGCGGCGGCGAGCGCCAGCGCGCGATCTTCGTTCGGTGCAAGCTGCGCAGTCGCCCGCGCGTAGTGCTGATCACCTTCGTACACCACCACGATGCCGCCGACGCCATTGTCGAGCGCCGAGGTGGTGAATGCCGCCAGTCCGGTGCGATCGAGCGGCACGTGCGCAGCGATCACCCGGTCGCCGTCGCGGAAGCTCACCGTGCCGGTCGGCAGGCCGTGCGGGCCGGTGACGGCGGCGGTCAGCGTCACCACCGCGCCGGGTGCCGGAGCAGCATCGGACGACGACAACGTCAGGCGCGGCTGAGCCAGGACATCGAGCGCGACCTCGGCCGACTGGCTCGGCAGCACGATCAGCGGCAGCCGGCTGGCGCTGCCGGCGTAATCGGCGCGCAGCAGATGCCGCCCCGGCTTGAGGCCGTCGACCGTGAGGCTCGGTTTGCCGGCATCGATCCAGCCCAGCACGGTGCTGGTCGACAGATCGTAGAACACCACCCGGCCGTCAGGGACGCCGGCGCCGTAACCGGTGCGGACGGTCGCGTTCAGTACGAATCTTCCGGGAACACTGGGCTCGGCGATGATATCCAGGCGGGTGACGGTCGTCTCGGACACCACCTCGACCTGCGCGGCGGCAGGGAGGCTGGTCAGTCCGGGCAGCAGCGCCGTAACGGCAAGCACGGCACTCACGTATGACAAACGCATGTCGGGTCTCCACCTTGAAGGCGTTGGAAACCTCGAGACGTCCTCCTAAGTTAACATAGGATAGCACGACGCGTGCACTGCACCACAGGTATCTGCATGCGCGGCCGGCAGAGCAGGACACCGCCCGATTCACGATGACGGATTATCGCGGCCCCTGGCCGCAGCGGGGTGGCACGTTCGGGCTTGTTTGTCGCTCCCGCACCATACTAAGAGGGGCGGCCCGGTGAACTCACGAGGACCGGGACCAAGGGGAGAAACACATGGCAGTCGACGGAAACTGGAAACTCACCATGAGCACGCCGATGGGCGAGCGGCAGGCCGACCTGACGCTGAAGGCCGACGGCTCGACGCTCACCGGCTCGCAATCCGCCGACGGCGATGCCGGCGAGATCTTCGACGGCACCGTGAACGGCGACGACGTCGCCTGGAAGCTGTCTATCACCAACCCGATGCCGCTGACGCTGAGCTACACCGGCAAAGTGAGCGGCGACAGCATCTCCGGCGAAATGGGCATCGGCCCGATGGGCTCGTTCCCGTTCACCGGCACCCGGGCGTAAGGCTTCGACGTCGCGGCCGTTCCGCGGCAGCCGCAGTTACCAATGTCATCACCGGGCCGGCGCGCAGCGCCGAGACCCGGTGATCCATCACTTGAAGAAGATGGATGGCCGGGCCTTCGCCGCGCCGAAGGGGCTTCGGCCCCGCAGGCGGGTCGCAGCCCGGCCATGATTGTTTTGAGGACCTAGGCGGTCATTCCGGGGCGCGCGTGAAACGCGCGAACCCGGAATCTCGAGATGTTCTGCGTCAAGCCGTTCGGGCCCTGAACCTCGGGATTCCGGGTTCGCTCACTGCGTGAGCGCCCCGGAATGACGGTGAGGTCTTTCGCGACTGAAGCTTCGCTTCAGCCCAGGTTCAGTTCCTTGAAGAAGTCGTTGCCCTTGTCATCGACGATGATGAAGGCCGGGAAGTCGACGACGTCGATCTTCCAGATCGCTTCCATACCGAGCTCGGGATATTCCAGCACCTCGACCTTCTTGATGCAGTGCTCGGCGAGGTTCGCCGCGGCGCCGCCGATCGAGCCGAGATAGAAGCCGCCATACTTCTTGCACGCCTCGCGCACCGCCGGCGCGCGGTTGCCCTTGGCGACCATCACCATCGAGCCGCCGGCCGCCTGGAACTGATCGACGAACGAGTCCATCCGGCCTGCGGTGGTCGGGCCGAACGCGCCGGAGGCGTAGCCGTCCGGGGTCTTGGCCGGGCCGGCGTAGTACACCGGATGGTTCTTGAAGTAATCCGGCAGCGGCTCGCCCTTCTCCAGCCGGTCGCGCAGCTTGGCATGCGCGGCGTCGCGCGCCACGATCATGGTGCCGGTCAGCGACAGCCGGGTCTTGATCGGATGCTTGCTCAGCGTCGCGAGGATGTCCTTCATCGGCTGGTTGAGGTCGATCTTCACCACCTCGCCGCCGAGCGCCTGCTCGACTTCCGGCAAATACTGCGCCGGGTTGTGCTCGAGCTCCTCGAGATACACGCCGTCCTTGGTAATCTTGCCGAGCATCTGCCGGTCGGCCGAGCACGATACCCCGAGCCCGATCGGCAGGGAGGCGCCGTGGCGCGGCAGCCGGATGACGCGGACATCGTGGCAGAAATACTTGCCGCCGAACTGCGCACCGACGCCGAGGCTCTGCGTCATCTTGTGGATTTCCTGCTCCATCTCGACGTCGCGGAACGCGTTGCCGAGTTCGGAGCCGTGCGTCGGCAGCGCATCGAGATAGCGCGCGGAGGCGAGCTTCACCGTCTTCATCGTGGTCTCGACCGAGGTGCCGCCGATCACGATCGCCAGGTGATAGGGCGGGCACGCCGCGGTGCCGAGCGTCATGATCTTCTCTTTCAGGAACGCCAGCAGCCGGTCGCGCGTCAGCAGCGACGGCGTCGCCTGGAACAGGAAGCTCTTGTTGGCCGAGCCGCCGCCCTTGGCCATGAACATGAACTTATAGGCATCATCGCCCTCGGCGTAGATCTCGCACTGCGCCGGCATGTTGTTGGCGGTGTTCTTCTCTTCGAACATCGACAGCGGCGCGACCTGCGAGTAGCGCAGGTTGCGGCGCAAGTAAGCGTCGCGCGCGCCTTCCGACAGCGCCGCTTCATCATCGCCGTCGGTGATGACGTTCGCCCCCTTCTTGCCCATGATGATCGCGGTGCCGGTGTCCTGGCACATCGGCAGCACGCCGCCGGCGGCGATATTGGCGTTCTTCAGGAAGTCGAGCGCGACGAACTTGTCGTTCGGGCTCGCCTCCGGATCGTCCAGGATCTTGCGGAGCTGCTTGAGGTGGCCGGGCCGCAGATAATGGTTGATCTCGCCGAACGCCGCCTCCGACAGCGCCCGCAGCGCCTCGCGCTCCACCACCAGCATGTCGCGCCCGAGCACCTTCTCCACCCGAACACCGTCCGACGTGATCTTGCGATAGACGGTGTCGTCCTTGCCCAGCGGAAACAGCGGGGTGTGCTTATAGGGCGGAACCGGGGTGGCAGCAGACGGAATTGGGGTGGGAGCGTTCATGGACAGGGCCTCGAATGGGGAAATTCGCGGCCCTGTCTAGGCGGTTTCGGCGGAGTTTTGAAGGGTTCAAAACGGGAGGGAGGGGAGCGTCATGGGACCTGCCGGGCCACGTGGTCGGCAACCGGAACAGGAGTATCTTCCAGCGGCGGCTCAACCGGAAGGCCACTTTCCGCGACTTCCACATCCGGCTCCGATTTCAGCACGATGGGCTGGGCTACCAACGGCCGCTCTTGTGGTCCGGTCAGCTCCTGCTCTGCCGCATCGCGCATCGCTTCCGTATTCACGCTCGCAGGCTCAGCCTTGGCCTCCGGAAGACGCGGCGCAGTCCGCTGCCAGGCCCGTAGATGCTGCCCGGCTTGATCGTAAGCGAGCGGAACGATCGCCTCCAGTTCGGCAATGAAATTCTTGCGCTGTGCGAACCGGGCGCCGATATCACGTACCATGATCACGTCGAACGAGGTCACCACCTGCCCCGCCCTCTCATCGACCGCTTGATCTATATTTTCTCGCAGCGATGCAAGCGGTCGCTGAGTGCTGCTGGTTCGTCCCGGCCAATATAGGCGGATATGCCAATTCTCGTTCGTCGTGAGCGGAAACTGGCGCAGCAGCCAGTTCAGCCTCGCCTTTGTCCCCTTCTTGTCGTCGGGCGCCCTCAGATGCATCGAGACCGCGAGCGATCTGGTCTTGATATCCGCCGTCACCTCCAAAGGAGATGCTGCGTCCGGCACGATCAACGTGGCGGACAGCGCATGCTGCTCGCATAGGTAACAGCTGTCAGCCTTAGCCCGCGCATCGAGATCGCGAAGATGTTCCCTCGGGATTCGCGGCGACACTTCTACGCCGAGTTGCCGGCTCATCGTCAGCGATAGGTCGCGCACGACTTGGTGCCATGCCCCGACGATCTCGCGCGTCGCAGCAGAGTTCGAGGACGGCATTGCCCCGGCTTGGACAGAAGCCACTAAATCGGTCCAGCACGCGGGCATCTGATCGAAGCCCTTCACACCCGCGCTCGTGTGGGTCAGAAAACGAACCATTTCGTTGAGGACGAATCTCTGATCCCGATCCAGGATTTCATCGTTGGCGAGGAGAAGGCTTGCCTCGGTAAGCACGTGCATCCACGACCAGTGAAACAGCTCGATTTTGCGCCGCGCTGAGGGTGAAACCTGCAGGGGGTGAACCGCCGGAACAGCAGCGAACTGGTTGGAGATCGTAATCAGCGCGTCGATGTCGTTCTCGCGTGCAAGCGCCAAGTAACTCTCGACCTGCCCGACTTCCAGTTCGGAATTCCCGACCTTGGCCTCCACCAGCGCGCGCCACTGGCGATTGCCCGTGGTGAGCACGATCAGGCCGTCCGGCCTCATTCTGTCGGTCTGAGACGAGAAGCAGACTTCGGTGAACGTCTCGATCTTGGTTCGGGGGCCAGCTCGTTGGCCCACCGTATTCATCATCGAGCGACCGAACTCGTCCACGTTGGCGAGACACGCCAACAGGATCGAGGCCGTCCGACCTTCCTTTGAAGTATCGGCTAGAACCGGAAAAAGCCGAGCGCGCTCACCGCGACTTAAATAACTTGGAATATCCAACATCGGGCCCCCTAAAATACAACCCAGAGTCGCAATACTGCAGCAGATTCCCTCCGACCGGAAGCTGGGAAATTCGCGTCGAGTCCGTATGGAAAACGCAAAGATAAGCTCCATGCGGAGGCCTTGTGCGTCACCACCCTAGTCAGGATACCGCCTGTTCTTCCGCCTCCCGCACAGGGGTGACCAGTGCGCGCGCGGCTAGCGACGAGTTCTGGTTGGGAGCGGCGCGCTCGAAGAAATCTGCCGAACCTTGCAGCGGACTGAGCATCCCGCGGGCTGATCTCCAGACAAGTACGCGATCCAGGGAGACTCTGGATCTCCTGATTGTCCCTCGGCAATATCCACGCTGATGAGTGACCGCGAACCTGGTCCTCTTGCATCTGGCTTCGGCGCAAGCTTCAGTACGATCGGGGACTGAGGAGAAGACTGATGCTGAGCCGCCTGCCCTATCTCATTGCCACCGCTGCTATCGCCGTCACGTTCGCCGCCTCCCCCGCCCGTGCGGATCGCTGCGATGATCTTGCCAAGCAGCTCAAGGCGCAGATCGATGGGATCGGCATCGGTAAGACCGCGGCTAATATGATCTACCTGTCGCATCCGGCCGCGAAGGCGCTGCGGCTGGGGTGTCCGAGCCGCACGGTGAAGAACGAGATCTACGGCCAGGCGTCGGCGCGAAAACCGTCGCCGGAATTTCAGGACCTGATCGCCAGCGCCGCGGCGATCGTGTTCACGATCCCGAAGCCGGACACGCTGCGCGGCGTCAAGCGCTGCTTCGGCCGGGTCGGTATCCTGCGCGGCAACGACATCAAGACCCGCTTCCGTCGGCTCGACATGCGCTGCACCCGGACCAAGACCGACGCGTCGATCTCGATCACCCGCGACAGCAGCGAGTAGCTGCGCGGCCGCCGCTGGCGGCGCGCCTTCCCCTCGTCCCATCCCCCAGTCCAAAGCCCGGCATTTGAAGCAAATGCCGGCGCAGGGGTGCGCGCAAAGTTCACCGGACGGCGCGATCATCGCCCGTGATCCGATGCCTACCCGGGCGCGACCGATGGCAAGCCGCCACCACCGCACCATCTGATCGGGGGACGTTGGCCAACACGAGGAAAGACTGATGAGCAGCATTTCGAACGTGTCGTCGACACCGGCGGCCAAACCGACGACGCAGGCGAGCCCGCCGCCACCACCTCCGCCGCCGAAAGACGACAAGGACACCACCAGCATCCAGCCGCCGAAAGCGGCGCTGCCGCCCGGACAGGGCGCTCGCGTCGACCAGATCGCGTAAGCGCGACGGCATAGCACCTTCCGAACGACGACTGGCCCCGCCTTGCGCGGGGCTTTGGCGTTTGTGCTGCGCAACGTGCGCCGCTATCGCGCGCAAGGCGCGGTCTGCTAGACTCCGCCGGCACGACCAGCGGAGTGCCCCTGATGAGCGACGTCAAAGTCCTGACCGGCGGCTGCCATTGCGGCCTGGTGCGGTTCGAATGCACCACCGACCTGACGATGGTGACGGCGTGTAACTGCTCGATCTGCACCAAGAAGGGGCTGCACTTCACCTTCCTGCCGCCGAAGAGCTTTCAGCTCCGCGCCGGGCAGGAGAGCCTGAAGGAATATTTGTTCAACAAGCGCGCCATCAGCCACCAGCTCTGCGGCGAATGCGGCGTCGAGGTGTTCGCCCGTGGCGCCAAGCCCGACGGCACCGAAGTGGTGGCGCTGAACGTGGCCTGCATCGACGGCATCGAGCTGTCGCAGCTTAAAATGACGCCGATCGACGGGCGGCATCGGTAGGCTACGCGCAAGTCCACCAGCGTCATTCCGGGGAGCGCGTGAAACCCGCGAACCGGAATCTCGAAGTGGTATGCTCGGATCAGATTCCGGGTTCGCGAGCTTTCGCTCGCGCCCAGGAATGACCCCGGAGAGAGGTCGAGCGCCACCGGACAAGCTGTTACTTATCCAGCTCCTTGTAGTGCCGGAAGATGCCTTCTTGGTTGAGCGGGATGCGGCGGTCGCTGGCCAGATAGGCGGCGATGTTCGGGCGTTCGGCGACGCGGTCGTGCAGCGCGACCAGCTTGGGAATGTCGCGCTCGAATTTTTTCATGTGCTTCGGAAACGCGTAGCGCAGGCCCTCGACGATCTGAAACAGCGACAGGTCCGCATAGGTCGGCTTGCGCCCGGTCAGATAAGCGCCGCCACCGCCGGCGATCAGCCGTTCGAAATAGCCGAGGAATTTCGGCGCACGATTGTCCCAGAACTCGTCGGTGCGCTTTTTCGCCGGCTTCCGCTGGTCTTCGTAGTACAGCATGGTGCCGATCGGATGGTGAGTGTCGTGCACCTCCTGCACCAGGTCCGCGATCGTGAGCTGCAGCTGATGCACCCACAGCCGGCCGGCTTCGCTGGCGGGCGCAAGGCGATGGCGACTGCCGACATACAGCAGGATGTTGGCGGTCTGGCCGATGATCAGCTTGCCGGATTTGAGAAACGGCGGCGCGAACGGCGGCGTGCCTTGTTCCGCCTGCATCAGCTTCATCATCGTCGACATGCCGGCCTTGTTGCGGCGCGCGGCATCGACATAGTCGGCGCCGGCCTCTTCCAGCGCCAGCCGCACGAATTCGCCGCGGCCCTGAATGGTCGGCCAGTAGTACAGTTCGTAGGACATCGGTTCGGCCCCTGTGCTGATCGCCGCGGCTCTGCCCACGCGCCGTCAACGCAGAGCCTAACAAAAAAGCGCCGCGGAAGGTCCGCGGCGCTTCGATGCTGGATCGCTCGGGAAAGAGCGTCAGTTGGTCTGCTGGATCGCGGCCAGTTCCCAGCTCGCGCCGGGGCGCCGGGTGAAGGTCCAGATCTCCGTGACCTCGATCGGCGTTTCGCTGCCGGCGACCAGACGATTGGTGCCGCGCTCCAGGGTCTTGTCGACCAGCGAGAACCGCATCGCCACGGTGGCGTAGTCGCTTTCGCCCTCACGCCAGGCTTCGGCGAGATCGCCCTGCAGCAGCTTCACGTCCGACACCTTGTTGATGTCGTTGGCGGCCTTGTTCTCCTCGAGATCCTTGGCGAAATACGATGCCATCTCCGGAGTGGCGAGCTGGCGCAGGCGATCGATGTCTTCGTTCGACCAGGCAGCCTGGATGTCACCCAGCAGCCGCTCGAACGCTTCATAGTCCTCCGGCTTGATCTCCAGCGGCCGGTCGTTGCTGGCACCGCCACCGAAACCGAAGCCGGTGCGATAGGCCGCCTGCGGACCCGGGCTCTGGGGGCCCTGGTTCATCGGCTGCGGACCCTGACCGGGCGCCTGCCCCGCCGCATAAGCCGGCTGCGGGTTATTGCGACGCTGCCACCAGCCCCAGGCCAGACGCGCCAGGATCACGACCAGCGCGACCTGCAGCACCAAGCCGATGATCGAGGCGAAGCTGCCGAGACCCGACAGGAAGCCGCCGCCGAACAGCATGCCGAGCAGGCCGGCGCCGAGGAAGCCGGCTGCAAGACCACCGAGCATGCCCATGCCCGGGCGGTTGAAGAAGCCGCCCTTGTTGGCTGCGGCGCCAGCGGCCGGACCGCTCATGCCGGGGCTGCCCGGCTGGCTATAGGTGCGGTTGAACGGCTGAGCGGCACCCGGAGCGGTGCTGGTGCTCGGCGGCGCCGAGAAGGTGCGCGAGCCGCGCGAACCGGAGCTCGAGCCGCCGCCGATGCGCGCGTCGGCCGCCGACGTCAGCGCCAACGACAGCGGCATCGCGAGCGACATCGCCACAGCAAGAGCGGTCACAAAGCCGCGGGTGCGGTGAAAGAAATTCATCTGACTCCCTCAATCCCCGGCAGGGGGAAGCTCCGTAGAAATGGGCACCGGCCTCCAAAAAGGAAGCGGGCGCGTCGTCGCACACCTGCGGCCCTCGGTCGCGGGGAGTACAGTGAACCTGACGAAGCGTTAAGGAACCGCCGCAGCGCTGCAACTGATCCGCAGCTGCGATCTGGCATCGCCGTAAGCCCTCGTCCTGCGCGGCCTTACGCCGGGCACCGCGTGTTGCGGTCGATCAGCGAGAAAGACGTCACGGGCAAGACGAAATCCGGCCATGACATCGTTGAGAAGAACGAAAGAAGCGAGCTGGCAGTGGCTCGCGTCCTGCCGCCCCCTCAACTTGCGCCCATCGTCTCCTTCACCTTCGCGACCAGCGCGCTGAGCGCGAACGGTTTGGCCAGGAAGGCGAACTGTTCGTTTTCCGGCAGGCTCTTTTCGAAGGCGTCCTCGGCATAGCCGGAGACGAAGATGATCTTCAGGTCCGGATTACGGCCGCGCATCGCTTTCAGCAGCGACGGGCCGTCCATCTCCGGCATCACCACGTCCGACACCACAAGATCGACCTCGCCGCTCACGGCGTCGAACTCCTCCAGCGCCTCAACGCCGTTGGAGGCTTCGATCACCTGATAGCCGCGCGAGCGCAGGCCGCGGGCGTTGAGCGACCGCAGGCCTTCTTCGTCTTCGACCAGCAGGATGGTGCCCTGCCCGGTCATGTCGGCGCGCGGCTTGGGAGCCGTCGGCGCCGGCTCGGGCGCGGCGGCGCTGACTGCAGGCGCTTCGGGCTGTGGTTCGGTCGCCGCGTCGTGGCGCGGCAGGTAGATGCGGAAAGTCGTGCCCTTGCCGATTTCGGAATCGACGTACACGAAGCCGCCGGTCTGCTTGATGATGCCGTACACTGTCGACAGCCCAAGCCCGGTGCCCTTGCCGACTTCCTTGGTCGAGAAGAACGGCTCGAAGATCTTGTCGACGATCTCCGGCGGGATACCGGTGCCGGTGTCCGAAACTTCGACGCAGACATAGTCCGCCGCCGGCATGCCGTTGTGGCCGAGCTGCGCGGCCTCGGAGGCGGTGACGTTGGCGGTGCGGATCGTCAGCTTGCCGCCGTCAGGCATCGCATCGCGAGCATTGACGGCGAGATTGACGATCACCTGCTCGAATTGCGAGACGTCGGCCTTGGTCCGCCACAGATCGCGGCCGTGCTGCATCTCCAGCGAGATCTTCTCGCCGATCAGCCGCTTCAAGAGGCGATCGATATCGGTCAGCGCCTCGCCGAGATCGAGCACCTGCGGGCGCAGTGTTTGTTTGCGCGAGAACGCCAGCAGCTGCCGCACCAGCGTCGCGGCGCGGGTGGCGTTCTGCTTGATCTGCATGATGTCCTGGAACGACGGATCGGTCGGCTTGTGCGCGTTCAGCAGGAAATCGTTGGCCATCATGATGGCCGACAGCACGTTGTTGAAGTCGTGCGCGATGCCACCGGCGAGCTGGCCGATGGTGTCCATTTTCTGCGCCTGGTTGACCTGGTTCTCCAACGCGCGGCGCTCGGTCGTTTCGAGCATGTGAACGATCGCCGCTTCGTTGTCGGTCTCGTCGCTGACAGCGGTCACGAAGAACTGGCCCCAGCGCTCCTTGGCGCTGGCGAGCATCACCTCGACCGGGGCGATGTCGGCCTGCCCCTTGGCGGCCTGCTCGATCGCACCCGCCAGCACCGCGCGATCGCGCGCCGAAGCCGCGGCGAGGATCGACTTCGACGCCACCGCGCCGGCCGGATCGAGGCTCTGCGCCAGCTTGGCAAGCCGCGCATTGGCCCGCACCACCGCCCCCGTTTTGTCGACGGTGGCGATCGCCATCGGGGTCTGGTCGAAGAACCGCATGAAGCGGATTTCGGCGGCGCGCTGCGGATCGAGCCGGTCGTCGCGGGCGCGGCTGATCACCAGCGTGCGCGACGGGCCGGGGGTGCCGTCGACGCCGAAGGCGAGCTTGTGATACAGCCGCACCGGCACGGTCTGGCCGCCGCGCTTTTTCAGGTCGATGTCGAAGACTTCGGTCTTTACCTCGCCCGGCTCGGGCACGATCGAGGTCAGCAGCGCGGCGCCGTCGCCGGACACGACGTCAGACAGCTTCAGGCCGCCGGAGCCGATCTCGGCGAGGTCGTGGTCGAGCCAGTTGGCCAGCGTGGCGTTGACGTAGACGAGGTTGCCGGCCGGATTGACCGAGAAGAACCCGCAAGGTGCATGATCGAGATATTCGATCGCATGCTGCAGGGTCTGGAACACGTCCTCCTGGCGCTCACGGTCGCGGGTGATGTCGGCGATCGACCACACCGTCTGCCGCGCCTCGCGCTTGCTGGTGCCCAGCGGGCGAACCCGCAGCCGCATCCAGCGGCCCTGGGTGCCGTCGGCGCCGGCGACCCGCACTTCCTCCTGCAACCGCCGTCCCTCGCGCGCCGCCTTGAGCAGCCGGAACACCGCCTCGGAGACGTCGGGATTGCCGATGAACACCCGCTCGACCGGCCGGACATCCTGCATTGTCGCGGCGCCGGTCAGCGCCAGATAGGTCGAGTTGGCATAGACGACGTGGCCGCCGGCGTCGGTCACCGCGATGCCGTCGAAAGCGTTTTCGGGAATCGCCCGCAGGATCGGATCTTCGGCGGCACGGTCGGCGAAGCCGATGATACCGGCCGCGAACGCGAACAGCATGAACAGACCGACCATCGCCAGCAGCGCCAGCAAGCCGAGAATGTAAGGCTGGGCGCCGGCTCGGCCGAGCGTCATGAATGCGACGGCCGCCGCCACGATGGCGCCGGCCAGCAGCAGCACCAGCGCAATACTGCCGCCGCGGCGGGCCGGCTCCGGCGACGCCGGACGCGGCTCGGGCGAAGCTTGTTGATCGTTGATGGTCATGGTCACCGAACCGGTCCCTTGCCCGCCGGGCACGCGGCGGCGCGGCTCCAACTGCCTGAATCGCGGCCGGAAACGCAAGACCATCCTCCGGCCCTTTCGCAGGCCTTCAAGGACAATCCGCTTCGGCCTTCCGCGCTAGGGCGGCGCGCCGCCCGCCCCGCTCCTCGCTGCGGATGCATCGCCCCGCTCAATTACTGCGGCCGGACCACGCCCGCTTCAGGTTCATGACGTAACCGATCACCTCGGCGACCGCCTGGTAGTGTTCGACCGGGATCTCATCGTCGATCTCCACCGTGGCGTACAACGCGCGCGCCAGCGGCACGTTCTCGACGATCGGCACGTCGTGTTCCTTGGCGACTTCGCGGATCTTGAACGCCACCGCGTCGACGCCCTTGGCGACGCAGATCGGCGCCGACATGCCGCGCTCGTATTTCAGCGCCACCGAGAAGTGGGTCGGGTTGGTGATAACCACCGACGCGTTCGGCACTTCGGCCATCATCCGCTTCTTCATCCGCTGGTAGCGGAGCTGCCGCAACCGGCCCTTGATGTGCGGATCACCTTCCGACTGCTTGAACTCTTCCTTGATCTCCTGCAGCGACATCTTCTGCTTCTCGTGCCACTGCCGATACTGGAAGAAGTAATCGCCGACCGCCACGAAGGCGAGCATCGCCACCACCGCGCCGAGCAGCTTCAGCGTCAACGCCACGGTGACGCCGAGCAGCGCGGAGACGTCCATCTTCAGCAGCGCGTCGAGCCGGTCGTGCTCGGGATACAGCACCGCCACCATCACGATGCCGAGCGCCACAATCTTGAACAGGCCCTTGAGGAAGTTGGCCATCGCCTGCTTGCCGAACAGCCGCTTGGCGCCTTCGAGCGGCGACAGCTTGCTGAATTTAGGCGTCAAAGCCTCGGCGGAAAACACCAGCCGGTGCTGGATCATATTGCTGGCGATCGCCACGATCACCAGCATCAACAGCGGAATGCCGATCGCCGCCAGCGTCGCGTAGGACAGGCTCTTGGCGAGCGCGATCAGCCCGTCGCCATCGACGCGCAGCATCCAGGACTTTTCGATCAGATTGCGCATCGGTGCGAGAATGCCGGTGCCGATCGACTCGTGAAACGAGGACAGCACCAGCGTCGCGCCAGCGATCAGGAACCAGGTATTGACCTCCTGGCTCTTGACGACGTCGCCGCGCTTCAATGCATCGTCGAGACGTTTTTGTGTCGGCTCTTCTGTTTTCTCGTCACTGTCCTCGGACATCGTTCAGCTCCGAACGACGCCGGGCGTCAGCGTGGCATCAGATCGTGCATCACGCCGCCGAAATAGCCGAGGAAGGCGCCCATCATCGTGGTCAGCACCACCGCAAGCACGATGAAGCCGATCACGATCGAAAGCGGCACGCCGACGAAATACACCTGCATCTGCGGCATCAGCCGCGCCAGCACGCCGAGCCCAATGTTGAACACCAGGCCGAACACCAGGAACGGTGCCGATAATTGCAGGCCGAGCTTGAACGCAGCCGCAAACGCCTTGGTGGCCAGCGCCGCAACGTCGCCGGTGTGCAGCAGTTCGCCCGGCGCGAACACCTTGTAGCTGTCGCTCAGCGCCTGGATCACCAGATAGTGCATGTCGGTGGCGAACAGCAGCGTGACGCCGAGCATCGTCAGAAAGTTGCCGACCACCACGCCCTGCTGGCCCTGCGTCGGATCGACCGCCGAGACGAAGCCGAGCCCGAGCTGCTGGGCGATCACCGCGCCCGCGACCTGCAGCGCCGACAGCGTCACCCTTGCGGTGGCGCCGAGCACGATGCCAACCGCAATCTCCTGCAGCATCAGCACCAATAGCGGCGTCAGCGACGACATATCGATCTGATAGGCCGAGCGATGCAGCGGCAGCATGATCAGCGTCAGCAATAGCGCGATCGACAGCTTCACCCGCGTCGGGATGTTGCTCTCGCCGAACGTCGGCATCAGCATCACCATCGCGCCGATGCGTGCGAACACCAGCATGAAGGTGGCGGCGAGCGCCGGCAGGAAGGTCAGGTCGATGCGCATCGCAGCCGTCTGATTCGGAGCGCGCGTCAGCCGGTCGTGCGCCCCGGCCGCGCGATGCGGCTACGGCGGATGCGACCAGCGAAGCGGCGCGGGCTCCGATCATGCGTCAACCGCCGATGATTCGCGATGAGATCCGCATCATCTGCGAGTGCAGCGCGTCGGCCATGAAGGGCAGCGCCAGCACCAGCGTGACGAACATCGCCAGGATTTTCGGCACGAACACCAGCGTCTGTTCCTGGATCTGGGTCAGCGCCTGGACCAGCGACACCGCGACGCCGACCACCAGGCCAACCACCATCAGCGGCGCCGATACCACGACGATGGTCCAGATCGCGTCACGGGCGACGTCGAGAGTTTCGGGGCCGGTCATGAGAAAATCCTTGTATCGAGCATTTGCTGCAGTGGTCCGGAGTACCGTCCGTCATTGCGAGCGAAGCGACGAAGCAATCCAGGATCTCTATGCAGAGGGCGCTGGGGTGCTTCGCTTCGCTCGCAATGAAGATGCGCTTTCAATCGGCAAGCCGCCGTCAGATCGGCATCCGCATGATTTCTTCGTAGGACTGGATCACCCGGTCGCGCACCGACACCAGCGTCGACACCGCGACGTCGGTTTCGGCGACCGCGGTCACCACATCCATCACGTTGGATTTGCCCGAGGCCATCGCCATCGACTGCGCGTCGGACTTGCGACCGGCGTCGAGCACGCTGCCCATCGCCTGCTTGACTAGATTGCCGAATGACGGAGCGTCTTCGCCCCCCTTGTCGGCGCCGGCCGGCTTGGCCAGACGGGCAAGGCTCGCATAGGCATTCGCTGCTGAAATCGGGGAGGCCATGGGTCAGTGTCCTGGTGCGATGCTGATGAAGCGGATCAGGCTTTGAGAATGTCGAGCGTGCGCTGGATCATCCGGCGGGTGGCGCTGATGACGTTGAGGTTGGCCTCGTAGGACCGCTGCGCGTCGCGCATGTCGGTCATTTCGATCACCGGATTGACGTTGGGGTACTTGACGTTGCCGTTGGCGTCGGCAGCCGGATTGGTCGGCTCATATTTGACGCGGAACGCCGAGGTGTCCGGCTTGACCCGGCCGAGCGCCACGACGCGGGCATCGAGCGTGCGGTCCAGCGCCGACGTGAAGGTCGGCACTTTGCGGCGATACGGATCGCCGCCGGGGTTCTGCGCCGTGGAGTCGGCGTTGGCGACGTTTTCCGAAATCACCCGCATCCGGCCCGCCTGCGCGCGCAGGCCGGAAGTGGCGATGCCCATCGAGCGGGCGAAGTCGTTGCCGTCGTCTGCCATGGTCTAGCCTCCCGGCGCTTCTCAGCGCTTGCCGATTGCGGTCTTGAGCAGGCCGAGACTGCGGCTGTAGAGCGAGGTCACGGCGGCGTAGTCCATCTGGTTGGACGAGACCTTCAGCATCTCGTCCTCGAGGTTCACGGCGTTGCCGGCCGGACGGGTCTGGAAGCCGCCGTTGTTGTTGGTGGAGAAGCTCGGCGAACCGCCCGGCGGGGTTAGATGCGACGCGCTGGTGCGCATCAGCGGCAGCGATCCGCCCGGACCGCCGGCGGCCTGGCCTTCCGGGGTGAATTTCGGCTCCACCAGATCCCGCGGCCGGAAGTTCGGCGTGTCGGAATTGGAGATATTTTCGGCAAGCACCTTCTGGCGCTCCTGATGCCACTGCATCTTGGTGCGCAACGCGTTCAGCTCGGGGAGATCGTTGATCGGCATAGCCGCCTCCGCCCCGGTCTTGCCGCCACGCGATTCCGCCGGGTAGGCAGAATTTGCCGCCCCTATGGTTAACGACTGGTTAAGAGGTTCGAGCTGCATGCCGGACGCAGTGGTAACTGCGGCGAAAACGGCACCAAACGCGGCCTGCCCGGCATGATTGGTGGATTATGAGAAGAAACGGATGGCAGTTCTTGCCGGGGATTATTAAGAAGGGAAGAGGCGGGCCGCCGCGCGTCACCGGAACTGGTCGCGTTCGCAATCCGGAATGGGCGCTTCCGGAAAGCGCCAGGGCGCCAGCGTTGTTTGCCGGGGATACAGCATGTCATCGCAGCCATTGATGTTTTTTCTCGCATTTCTGGCCGTTCTGGCGCTGATCGGCGCCGCCGCCTGGCTGGTACGCCGCTTCGCCGGCAATCGGCTCGGCACCAATGCCAGCCGCGGCCGGATGCCGAGGCTCGCCGTGATCGACGCCGCCGCCGTCGATGGCCGCCGCCGTCTGGTTCTGGTCCGGCGCGACAATGTCGAGCATCTGCTGATGATCGGCGGGCCGAGCGACATCGTGATCGAGCCCAACATCGTCCGCGCCACCCCGGCGCGCGATCCGCTGCCGACCCGCGCGGGCGTCGAGCCGCGCCTGACTGCGCCGGAGCCCGGCCAGTGGGAGGCCGATACCGCCGCCGAACTGCCGGAGCCGGAACTGCCGCCGCTGCCGACGCGACCGTTGCGCCCGGCGTTGGCAGAGGAGCCGCGTCGCGCGCCGCCCCCAATGCCGGAGCGCCGTCCGGCCGATCCGTTCGCCAGCCTGGTGCCTGAACCAATCGCCCGCCCCGAACCGCCGCTGCAGCCCCTGCCGCGTACCGAGCCGCCGATGCCGCGCGTCGAAGCACCAATCATGCGGGCTGAACCTCCGATCATGCGGGCGGACCCGCCGATCCTGCGGCCCGAGCCGCCGATCACGCGCCCTGAGCCCCCGGTATTGCGCCCCGAACCTCCCGTTCTGCGCCCGGAACCGCCGGTGCTGCGTCCAGAGCCGCCGCGCCCCGAGCCTCGAATGGAGCCGGCACCCCGTCCGCGCGCCGAGCCAGCAATGCCGCGCCCGCCGCGTCCCGAACCGAAGCCCGCCCCCGGCCCACTACGCACAGAGCGCCCGGCGCCGCCGCCCGCCCCCCCAGCCCCGCCGCCCACTCCCGCTGCGCCCGTCGCCGCAGCGCTTGCCACCGCGGACCAAAATCTCGCCGAGATGGCCAACCGCCTGGAAGCCGCGCTGCGCCGGCCGCCCAATGCGCCCGCAGAGCCCGCTCCGCCGGTCGCGCCGGAACCGCCAGCACGTCCCAATCCGCCGGCACCGCGCGCCGCCGAGCCTGCCACGGAAGAGCCGACCGCGGACACGTCTCCGGCCGCCGGCAAGACCGGGTTCGAGAGCCTCGAAGACGAAATGGCCGCGCTGCTCGGCCGCCCGAAGTCGCCTACGTGAGCGCCTCGACCGGCCCGCGTAGAGTTTTCATCAGTTCATCGGTTCTGATCATCGCGGTTCTCGCGATGATCGCGCCTGCGCAGGCCCAAGACATCAGCATCAATCTCGGCGGCAATAGCCCCGGCGTCACCGAGCGCGCGATCCAGCTGATCGCGCTGCTGACGGTGCTGTCGATCGCGCCGTCGATCCTGGTGATGATGACATCGTTCACCCGCATCGTCGTGGTGCTGTCGCTGCTGCGCACCGCGCTCGGCACCGCGACCGCACCGCCGAATGCGGTGATCATTGCGCTGGCGCTGTTCCTCACCGCGTTCGTGATGGGACCGACGCTGCAAAAATCTTATGACGAGGGCATCAAGCCGCTGATCGCCAACGAGATCGGCGTCGACGACGCGATGGTGCGGGCGTCCGGACCGCTGCGGATCTTCATGCAGAAGAACGTCCGCGAGAAGGATCTCAAGCTGTTCCTCGATCTGTCGGGCGAACCGCCGCCGGCGACGCCCGAAGATCTCTCGCTGCGCATCTTGATGCCGGCGTTCCTGATCTCGGAGCTGAAGCGCGCCTTCGAGATCGGCTTCCTGCTGTTCCTGCCCTTCCTGATCATCGACCTGGTCGTCGCATCGATCCTGATGTCGATGGGCATGATGATGTTGCCGCCCGTCGTGGTGTCGCTGCCGTTCAAGCTGATCTTCTTCGTCCTTGTCGACGGCTGGTCTCTGGTCGCCGGCAGCTTGGTGCAAAGCTACACCGGCGGCGGATAGTCTCGCCGAGATCGCCGCTGCTGATATCGCCTGCTCTCCCGGGTCATTCCGGCGCACGCGCAAAAGCGTGTGAACCCGAGCGCTCAGCTGCGCACAACAACCTCCAGATTCCGGGTTCGCTCGCTTGCGCGAGCGCCCCGGAATGACAGTGGGGACGGCGAAGGAAGCGCTACCGCGTCGCCTGAATGGCGCGGATCTTTGGCGGCACCTGGGGCAGCGTGCCGGTGGCGGTGAGATCGGCGCCCGGCGGCGGGTTGGCGCGGGCGCTGGCGTCGGGGAAGCGCTGCTTCATCTCGCGCAGGAAGCCTTCGAGCGTATCGACGCCGGCGGCCATCTTGGCGATCGCGGCAAACGCAGCGCTGTTGCCGGCGCTCGGCTGGCTCGCAATGTCGAAGGCCGCGCGATCGGCCGGATCGGTCATCAGCGGCGCAAATTTCTCGCGGAAGCGATCGAGGCCGAGTGCGTCTTCGGCCAGCGCATAGCCGACTACGGCGCGGATCACGTCGCTCTTCTCGGCGGCCGACAGCGGCGTGAAGTCCTTCCAGCGGTCACCGAGATACAGTTCAATCTGCTCGGAGGATTCGCGCCAGCGCCGCGCCGCCCAGTAGATGTCGGAGCGCAGCCGGATCGCTTCGCGCCCACTGATGTTGCTGATAATGTCGAGCGCCAGATCGTGGCGGCCGATGTCGCTCTGCGCACGCGCCTCGAGTAACAGCCGCTGCTGACGCAATTCACCGGCGAGATCGGCGATGCGCGAGGAATGCAGCGCACCGATGGCGCGATCCGGTTTGCGGTTCATCAGGTAGATCATCGCCAGCTTGGCGGCGACCTGCGCGCGCGCCGCGCCTTCGAGACGCTTGTCAACCTGGTACTGCAACAGCTCACTGGCCTGATCGAGCAGATCGACGGCAACCAAACGGTCGGCAAGCCGGCGGATCATCTCGTCGCCGCGCCGGCCGATCGGCGTCAGCTCGCGATACTCGTAGAACATCGCCAGCGCTTCGATCGGCGGCAAGTCGTCGCCCTTGCTTCCAAGGAAGATCTGCGCGAACAGCGCGCGGGCATCGTCCTGCGCCTTGCGGGCAGCTTCCGAATTCGGCGCAAGCTGGGTCGCAACCCGGGCCGCCTGCAGCGAATCCTGATAGCGGCCAGCGTCGGCGTACATCTTGGTCAGCAGTTGCTGAGTGTTCACTTCGAGCTGGTCGCCGCGCCAGTTCACCGACAGTCGCTCCAGATCTGGCAGAGCTTCCGCAGGCGTCAATTCTTCGCGCTTCAGCCGCAGCACGATCTCGCGAAACCGCGCTTCGGCGGCGGCCTGACGGTCGGGCGAAGCCATCGCGTCCTTGTACTTCTTCAGCGCTTCCGGCTCGCGGCCCAGCGCTTCGTCGAGCCAGCCGCGCATCACTGCGACCTGCGGCTTGATCTCCGGCGGGATGCCGACCAGATCAAAATCGGTGCTGAGCTTGGCGGCGCCCGAATAGTCACGCACTTCGAGCGAGGCACGCATCGCCGCGGCGAGCACTGCACGCTGGATATCGAGCGGCAGCGCCGTGATGGCGAACTGCACGCTCTTCAGCTTCTCGCGCGCCTCGGCCCATTTGCCTTGCCGCGCCAGCGCCACGCCCTTCCACATCTGCGCGTCGTAGGTCGAAGCGATCGCCGGGTTAGCGACGTCCTTCAACGTCTGCTCCGGCCGCTGCATCAGCGCGCTCGCGGCCGCATGGCCGAGCATCGTGGCGGCATCTTCCTGGCCGGGCTTGATGGCGGACAGCGCGAGATCGAGCACGCCCTTGGCTTCGGGGTAGAGGCCGCGCGCCATGTAGAACCGCGCAAGATCGAGCCGCGCCGGCAGCTTGTCGTCGCCGCCGGCAACCGACGCGGCATTGAGACGCTCGTCGAGCATGTCCTTGAAGCTGCCAGTCTGATCCTTGGCCCACTGCCGGACATCGAAGAACGGCTTCTCGGACGCAGCATCACCGCCGGTCTCTGCGGCGGAGGACAGCGTCAGGCCACCAGGCCGCGTCAGCAGAACGGCGTCGGGGGTGGTCTCGACGGTGACGTCATCGGACTTCAGCTCGACAACAACGCCGTGGATCGATTCCAGCAGATTGAACTCGACGAAGTTCTGCCGCTTGATGAAGCCGCGCGGCGGCGGCAGCGCGGTAACCACCGTCAGCGTATCGCCGGCGTCGGGATCGGCCAGCTTCTGCACTTGGCCTAGCGCAGGCAACGACACCGAAACGCTGGCGCGTGTCGGATCGGCAATGTTGCGCACCGCGGACAGCGGCTGCGAAGCCGCGCGGCCGGCATCGGCAAGCGTCACAGTCCAACCTTTGCCCGCACCGTCGTCTTCAGTGAGCGTCGCGATCTGCGGGCGGCTGAGCCGGATGCGAATTGCTTGTCCGTTGGCGAGCGGGACGCGGCTGGCGTCGCTGACCACCGCACTGCCCTCACGGCGGATGGCCGACAGATCAAACGCCGCGGTGTTGTCGAGGACCAGCCACAACACGTCGCCGCGCCGGAACAGCGCCGCCGGCGTTGGAGCCGAAAATGCAAAGCTGAGGCGCAGCCCATCGGTGTTCATTCGCACTTCGACCGGCCGTCCCTCGTTCGAGACTGGCTTCGCGGCTGCTGCGGGCGGAGGCGTGGGAGCCTGAGGCACAGCCGGAGCGGTCTGCGGCGGTGCGATGGTGGGCGCAGCAGGCCCTGCTGGCGCGGCAGCGACTTCGCCACCTTTGGCAGGCGGACCGGCCGGCGACGGCGTCGCCGAGGGGCCCGCCACAGACGGAGACGGCGCAGCAGCAGGTGCAGGCTGCGGGCCGGCCGGCGTCGCCGGCTTCATGGCCTTGGCTTCCGACGGAGCCGGCGCGGGCTTGGCTTCCGGCTTGTGATCGGCCTCCTTGGCGTCTGCCTTGTGGCCTGAATCCTTGGCGTCGGGCTTGTGGCCGTTCTCAGCCTTGGGCTCCTGCTTCTGGATCTCCGCCTGCAGCGCCTTCGGATCGAGCTTGCCGATCTCAGGCAGCTTCAGCGCCTGCGGCCCCATGGTCTGGCCCGACTCGGCGCCGCCCGGCTGGAAGCCGACATCGATGATGAAGTTCTTCTCTTCGCGGAACGAATGCACATCAGCGCCGCCGATCAGCGTGAAGTCGACGGTGGAATTGCCGCCGTCCATGTTCTGCGCGATCGAAGCGACACTCGGCGGCGAGGCGAGCTGCGCGTCGGCGAGGTCGAAGGTCAGCGGAGTGTTGAATTGCACCGACAGCTTGCGGTCGGTCAGCGTCGACGCCACCCGCACGTCGGACGGCACTTCGAAGACGTAGCGCACGAAGGTCGGCTGCACCGAGGTCCGCACCCGGATCGGTGGTCGCTTCTTCACTTCGGCGGTAGCACGCTGGGCCTTCAGCGCGCGCTCGGCGGCGCGGGCACGTTCGGCCAGTTCCTTGACGACGTCTTGCGGCAGTCCGGGCGGCGCGCCCGTCCAGTTCTCCGGCAACAGGTCGACGAACAGCCGTTCTCCGGCTGCCATCGCATTGACAGTGAGCTTGCGCGTCAGTGCCAAGCGGAGCGCATAACCGTCCGGATCGAGGCGCGCCGAACCGATATAGCCGGGCGCGGAATCGGCGAGCTTGTCGACCGGAATGTCGATCGGTCGCTTGAAGCGGATCACCACGATCAGGCCTGCTGTGGCGACGTCGGACTCGACGTCCTCGGCCATCTTGAGCAGCAGCCGCCCGTATCCGCCTTTCGCTTCGAAGCTGGCTTCGCCGCGGACCTGCGCGGCCGCGGGCGCAACGGTCAGCGCGGCCGCGATCAGCAACAATAGGCCGGCAAGGCAGAGTCGTACGACGCGCCTGACCAGCGCCTGTGACCAAACTCCAGCGGCAGCCATCCGCGCCATCCGTCGTGTCTTTCAGTCAACGACTCTGTCGTCTGCCGGTCCTAGGCGGCTTCGCCGCCAACAATGATACTGCGCTTCACGCATGCGCGTCGGCGCGGCGGAAGCGCGCAGAACCGCAGCCTGCCCCACTAGGGCACAAAAGCCGTTAACGGTGGTTTAACCATCGTCGACTGCGGCAGGCTTGCCTGCCTCGGCTCGGCATCGCGCGTTCACAATCAGAGATTTAGATTGTCGAGGTAAACACGTTTTTGATAGTGATGCAGAAGGCGGGGAGCGCAACCGCCTGAACCATCCTTTCGTGTGACCGCGATCGCCGTGCCCTGCCCGCCACGCCGTTGTCGGCCGTCCTAACGGACGCCAACGACGCGTCGACGCTCCGGACCGGCTCCCGCCAACAACGGAACGTGAACGATCGAAGCTGCGCGCGCCGCCGATCTGGCGCTCACACGTCACTGGGAATTGGACTGACGACCGCCATGCTGCTGAAGGGTCTCTACAAGGTCGAATTCGAAACACCGCGGCGCAAAGCCGTCGGCGTGATTTTCGCATCCGATGGCCGTCTGCACGGCGGCAGTTCGGCATTCGCCTATATCGGCGCATACGAGCAGCAAGGCCAAACCATCCAAGGCACCATCACGGCGCGCCGGCACACCAGCGATCCGGCGATCCAGTCGGTGTTCGGCGTCGACGAGGTGCGGGTCGACTTCCACGGCTCAACGATCGGCGACTACGCGCAGGTCGAAGGCATGGCGGCAGAAGCCCCGTCGCTCGGCTTCAAGGCGTTGCTGACAAGGATCAGCCAATAGCTCGAGAACGCATGATCGTGCCCTGCACGTCAGGTCACGACGAACTCGCCCCACGCCAACCGGCGATCGCGTCGGGGGTCAGCCTGCTCGCGGTCGGCATGATCGAAGATCCGCGTCATGCGCCGGTCGAGATCGTAGGTTGACCAGCTCGGCCGGGCACCGCGGACGAAACCGAGAAGGTCGCTCTGAAAGCGGCCGCTCATCTCTCGCGAGGCCCTTTTCCTGAACAGGTCCAGCTTTCCCAAATCGCCCTCACCGGTTGTTCCGAACAACATCGGTAAATCGAGGCCGTGGGTGGCAGCGCCGAAGATCAACCGCGTCAACGGCGTCGCATAGTCGAACCGATAGGCCCAGCAGGGTGCTACCCGAGCGTGGCCCTCCGCAATCAGCACAGATGGATGCCAGAAGGTGAAGTCGCCTCCGACATCGATCGCCGCGCGCTTGGACGGATAGCCACGATAGACCGACGCGATCCGTTCGCGGACGGCCCAATCGGCTCGCTTGAACATGTCCTCCAGCCGATTTGGTCGGGTGGCGATCACCGTAAGCACCTTGTCCAGAATAGCTCCCTCGCGCGACATCGTGCCGATCACGAGCGGTACTGGATGCGCCTTCCCCAGACGAATCGCATCAATCGGGGAGAAAGGTAGGAAGTCGCCGTCCACCACCGGCGAAGTGGGCAGCATTCCGGCAATGGCATCCGGCGCCACGTCGTAGAAGAAGCGGCTGGACGCCTCGCAAAGCGTCTCGGCCGAAAGCTGCTTCAATGCATGGGAGACTGCGGCCTTGTCGTCCGGATCGAGCCCCAGCAGTTTAACAATCTCTGCGGCCCAGGCTCGATGCCTCTCTGGCCCAAAAGCCGACCCCGCGTTCGGACTCATCGCAATGGCCCGGTGGAAGAGCCCAGCGGCGGATGGAATACACATCAAGGTGACGACGGACATCGCTCCCGCCGACTGTCCGACGATCGTCACGCGATCCGGGTCGCCGCCGAAGGCTGATATGTTGCGCTTGATCCATCCGAGCGCTGTGACCTGATCACGCAAGCCCGGATTGCTCTGGATCGGGCTTTCCGGCGTCGACCACGCGGAGAAATCGGAGAAGCCGAAGACGCCGACGCGATAATTGAAACTCACGTAGATCACGTCGCCGGATTTCACCAGCCCATCGCCGCGGTACAGCGGAGCTCGGGTGCCACCGACCGAAAAGCCGCCGCCGTAGATCCAGACGACAACGGGGCGAAGGTTGCCGCTCGGTTGGAGCGGCGCCGAAACATTGACGGTCAGACAGTCCTCTGAGATCGGCGTCGTCTTTCCGGCTCCGCCGATCGCCTCGTATCCCCTTTTCTGCATCGGGATCGGACCGAACTTGGAAGCGTCGCGCACGCCTTGCCAAGCATTGGGAGGCTGCGCCGCGTTGAAGCGCAGTGCACCAGCAGGCGCGGCAGCGAACGGAATACCGCGCCACGTCCTCACGCCATCGGCGACGATCCCACGAATGGAGCCGCATTCAGTCTCAACGAGTAGGTCACTGTCTTGATGATGATCGGACATTCGAGACCTCGTGTGATCAGCAACGTCATCGTGAGTTGGAGCAGCTTGATGGTTCGCGGCGCGCCGCTAAGAACAGCGCGATCCGCTGACGAGCGAGCGCCAAGGCCTCATCCGTAACGGCGCACGGACAGAGCCCCAGGGCCGCCGCCCGCATGCGGGGGCCGACCACCAGATCCCAGAGGATCTGTGCATCAACCTCCGGGTCAGCACCGATCGAGCTCAGCACGGCATCAAGCCGGCTCATCGCGCGAAGCCGCACATCCTCCAGCACCGGGACGATTTGCGGAAACCGCACCGCCTCCGCGAGGAACCTGCGTTCCATGGCGATGATATCGGGGTGCAGGAAGTAGTTGAGAAGAACGACACAGATATCGAACAACTGCTCCGCGGGCGGACGATCGTCCGGCTCCACCGGTGGAAGCGCGTCGATCCTGGATGCCGCGTAGTTGTTCGCAGCCGCTCGGAACAACTCCGCCTTGGATGGAAAGCGGCTGTAGAGACTGCGCTTGGCAACGCCCAGCCGCACGGCCAATTCGTCAATCGTCGTTTCGGCAAAGCCCTTTTCGAGAAACATCTCGATCGCCACCGCGATAATGCGCTCCGTCAGTTCTTCCGACTGCTCGAGCGTTGGACGTCCACGCCGGCTCATTCCACCTCACGACCATTGCCCGAACGATCCTATGGAGCAGATCAGCCATTAATGCAACGATACCGTTGCATTAAATTTCGACAAACCAAATCGGCTGGTGGCTGGCGCAGCATCCAGCGGTCCAGGCAAATTTTGCGAATGATCCAAGCGGCTTAGGTGCGGTTCGAAACAGATAGCCTACTGCCGGGGCGTTGGGCGGCCTTCGATCTTCGGCAGCACCGCAACCGATGCCGACACCGACGCCTTCCCGGTGGCGCGCCGCGCCATTTCAACGGTGAGCTTCTCGGCGGCTTCGGCCGACATCAGGCCGAGGATGTCGGACATCTTCCGCGGCGCGATCTGGGTGGCGATCTCGATCAGCACCGGCATTTCCAGACGATCGAAGATTTTCGCCGCATCCTTCGGCTTCATCGACTCGTACATCGTGACGATGCCCTTGAAACGCGCAGCTTCGGCTTCCGATTTCTCCTCGGTCGCCTTGCCGATCTGGCCCTCGGTCTCCTTCATCTCCTGGACCTTGGACTCGATCCGCTTTTCCGCGGCCTTGAGCAGGCTCTCGCGGATCTCGACTTCGCGGGCACGCGCTTCCAGCTCCTGGCGGCGCGCCTGCAGCCGCTCGAGGATCGCACGTTCGGACGCGGAGATCGCCGGTGTCTCGGGCTCGGTCTCGGCTGGCTTGGTCTGTTCCGGCGGCGCGACCGCGGGCTTCTCTTCTTCCTTCTTCTTCGGCTCGCCATGCACCGAGCCGGTGATGTCGGGATCGATCGGCTTCCGTCCGGGGAAGTTCAGGTTCTCCTGGGCCCATGACGGCTTGGTCGCGTTCGGATCGTAATCGAACACGTAGCCGCCATCGAGCACCAGTCCGGCGATCTTCAGCACAGCAAGGCCGAAGACCGCGACCAGAACCACCGGAAGGATGCGGATATCCCGAAGTGCGTTCATGCAGCCAAGCCGTTATGTCGCCTGCGTTCCGCAAAAGCCTGCGCCGCCGCCGCATTGGCCTGCGCCGCCGACACCGCCGCCGGCTGCTCGCCCCCGGGGCGCGCCGCCGCGACGATTTTTGACAAGCGCCGCAGCACATTGTCGCCTTCACCGAGCTGCTTCTTGAGCTGGTCGGACAGCGCGGACGCGGCGGCGATGTCGCGGCCGAGGTTTTCGTTGACCTCGCGCACCGTGAGCTTGAGGCCGCCGATCGCACGCTCGGCGATTTCGGTGACGGTGATCAGCTCGCCGATCGTCGCCTTCAACGATTGCTCGTCGGCCTTCAGCCGCAGCAGCCGCTTGTTGAGCAGCCAGCAATAACCGACGGTGACAAGGAGCAGAACGGCGACCAGGCTTTCGATCACGATTGCGAAAATGTGGCTCATTGTGCCTCCATCATTTTGCTCTGCTCGTCGGTGCGTTCGAACATGGCGTAGGTGGTGAGCGGCTTGCGCAGCGGTTTGGTGACGCGAATGGCGACGCGGTCGCCGACCCGGCCCATCCGGCCTTCGGTGAGCACGACGCTGCCGCACCGCACCGCCACCGTGGCGTCGGCGCGCAGCTCCAGCGGCAGGGTGTCGCCGACCTGCAGCGCCATTAATTGCCGCAGCGGCAATTCGGCTTCGTACAGCACGGCGTCGACCGAAATATCGGCCTGCACGATCTCGGTGGCGAGGTGGCCTTCCCAGACCTGATCACGGCCGAACTTTTCGCCCATGAACATCTGCATCAGCACGCCGCGGATCGGTTCGATCGTGGCGTAGGGCAGCAGCAACTCGATGTTGCCGCCGCGGTCTTCCATGTCGATGTGCAGGCGGACCAGGATCGCGGCGTTGGCAGGCCGGCTGATCGCGGCGAAGCGCGGATTGGTCTCGAGCCGGTCGATGCTGAACGACACCGGCGACAGCGGCCGGAAAGCCTGTTCGGCGTCGGCGAGCACCACTTCGAGCAGCCGCTTCACCAGATTGGTCTCGATCGTGGTGTAGGGCCGACCTTCGATGCGCAGCGCGGCCTGACCGCGGCGGCCGCCGAGCAGCACGTCGATCATCGAATAGATCAGGCTGGAGTCGACGGTGGCGAGCCCGAAGTTCTGCCACTCCTCGGCCTTGAACACGCACAGCACCGCGGGCAGCGGGATCGAGTTCATGTAGTCGCCGAACCGGACCGAAGTGATGCGGTCGAGCGAGACTTCGACGTTGTCCGAGGTGAAGTTGCGCAAGCTGGTCGTCATCAACCGCACCAGGCGGTCGAAGACGATTTCGAGCATCGGCAGACGCTCGTAGGAGACCATCGCGGAATCGATGATCGCGCGGATGCCGGAGTTCTCGTCGAGGTGCACCTCGCCGACGCTGAAGCCGAGGAGATTGTCGATCTCCTCCTGCGACAGCACCCGCTCGCCGCCGTTCTTGCCGCCGCCGAGATCGCGGCCGCCATCCTCGACCATGGCGGCCCATTGCTCCGCCATCGTCCCGGTAAGTTCGTTCTCCGCTGCCGCCTTTGCCGCGGCCTCGGGATCCTCCGACGCCATGGAGGCTTCCCATTGGGCGGCAATTGCGTCCTGGTCGAGTTGGTCCTGGCCGGCCATGTCAGCTCACTGCACCAGTACTTCCTTGAACAACACGGCCGACACCTGCGCGGGCGCGATCGCCATATTGACGCGCCGGGTCAGCTCTTCCTTCATCCGAAACATCCCGACCGAACCGTTGAGGTCGCCCGAGCGCAGCTCACGCAAGTAGGTCTGAAACAGGTCAGTGATCCGCGGCATGTTCGGCTTGATCTGCTCGGCAAGCTTCTCGTCCTTCACCTCGAGCACGACCTTGGCCTTGAGATATTGTACCCGCTCGCCCGGCGTGCCGGCGAGGTTGACCATGATCTCCGGCACTTCGACGAAGTTCGGCGGCTTCACTTCCTTGGCGGCTTCGGCCTGATGCGCGTCTTCGCCGTGGCCGGCGAACAGGAAGAAATAAGCGCCACCGCCGCCCAGCAGCAGCACGGCCGCCGCGGCGATGATGATGATCAGCTTCTTCTTGCTCTTTGGCGCCCCGCCTTCGGCGGCCTCGGCGCCTTCTTCCGGTTTCTCTGCGTCCGCCATCGGCCGAATCGCCCATATCCCAAAAAGCGAGCCGCAGCCGAGGCGAACCGTAAACGCGAGACTAACGCCGCCAGCGCCCAAGGCTCTGATGACACGACGCTATGGGGCAATGGTTAACGGAACCTTTCTACGGCGGTGGCGGGTAGGAAGATTTTGCCGGCCGGTATGGTCAACAAGTCCTTTATTGCCGGCCCCGCCGCTCCTCGAAAATTAGCAAGATACTGATTTGAATGATTTTTTTGAGTTGGCACGAGCTTCGCTAGGTGTCTGGTGAGCCGCGCGCTTGGGAGAGCGCCTGCGGTTCGCACGATCCGCCACCGGTCTGGGAGGGCTTGGCGGCGGGTCATTCAAGGGAGAACCACCGATGGAGAATGCTCTTCTCGTCGGACTGTCACGGCAGGTCGTGCTCGAACGGCAGATGGATGTCGTCGCGAACAACCTCGCCAATCTCAACACCAACGGCTTCAAGGCGGAGCGGTCGGTGTTCCAGGAATTTCTGAATACCGGCGCGCACGAGGACAATTTTGCGCGGCCGGACCGGCGCGTCAGCTTCGTGCAGGACCGCGCCACCTACCACGACCTGTCGACCGGCGCCCTGCAAGAGACCAAGAACCCGCTCGACGTCGCGATCGACGGCAAGGGCTTTCTGGTGGTGCAGACCCCGCAGGGCGAGCGCTTCACCCGCGACGGATCGCTGACGATCAATGCCCAGGGCCAGCTCGTGAACGGCTCCGGCTTCCCGGTGCTCGGCACCGGCGGCCCGATCGTGATCCAGCCGACCGACAAGGAACTGTCGATCTCGCCCGACGGCCGCGTCAGCGTGGTGGAAGGCACATCGATCATCGACTCGCTGCGCGGCAAGCTGCGCGTGGTGACGTTCGACCGGCCGCAGAGCCTGATCAAGCAGGGCGGCAATCTGTTCGCAGCCACGTCCGACCAGGGCACGCCCGACACCAAGTCGATGGTGCGCCAGGGCTATGTCGAGAAGTCGAACGTCAACTCGGTCCTCGAAATGACCAGGATGATCGACGTCACCCGAACCTACACCCAGATCTCGGCGATGCTGCAGCAGGAAAGCGAGCTGCGCAAAACCGCGATCGAGAAACTCGCCGAAGTTCCGGCCTAACGGAGACTGACCATGCGCGCACTCTACACTGCGGCGACCGGGATGGCGGCCCAGGAGCTCAACGTTCAGGTGATCTCCAACAACATCGCCAACATGCGCACCACCGGCTTCAAGAAGCAGACGGCGCAGTTTCAGGACCTGATCTACGACCACGTCCGCCGCGTCGGCGCGCAGGCGTCGGACCAGGGCACGATCCTGCCGGTCGGTGTCGACATCGGCGGCGGCGTCAAGACCGTCGGCACCCCGCGGCTGATGACCCAGGGCACGTTGTCGCCCACCGGCAACGATCTCGACCTCGCGGTTCGCGGCGAAGGCTTCTTCAAGATCCAGATGCCGGACGGCACCTTCGCCTACACCCGCGACGGTTCGTTCACCAAGGACAACACCGGCCGCATGGTCACCGCCAACGGCAACCCGGTGCAGCCGACCATCACCGTTCCGAACGGCGCCACCAGCATCACCGTCGCCGCCAACGGCCAGGTGTCGGTGACGATCTCCGGCTCGACCACGCCCACCGTGATCGGCCAGATCGGCCTCACCCGTTTCATCAACAAGGCCGGCCTGCAGCCGCAGGGCGACAACCTGTTCATCGAAACGCCCGCGTCCGGCACACCGCAGGACGGCATCGCCTCGGCCGACGGTCTCGGTGACATCATGCAGAAGACGCTGGAGATGGCGAACGTCGAAGTGGTGACGGAAATCTCCGATCTGATCTCGGCGCAGCGCGCCTACGAAATGAACGCCAAGGTCGTCAGCTCCGCCGACCAGATGCTGCAATCCACCTCCAACATGTTCCGCTGAGGGAGACGGCTGATGATCCGCGCTCTCCTCCTCGCATCCACCCTGATCGCCGCCGCCGGCAGCGGCGCGATCGGACAGACCGCAGCGCCTACCGCCCAGTCCCAGGGCGAACTGCGCCCGAGCGACGTGCTGAAGTCGCCAGTGCTGCGCCCGCATGTCGAAGTCACCGGCGAGCTGGTCCGGATCGGCGACGTGATCGAGAACGCCGGCGCCGCAGCCGGCATCGCGATCTATCGCTCGCCCGACCTCGGCACCACCGGCGCGTTGCCGACCGCCACCGTGCTCGCAGCGTTGCGCGCCCATCAGGTGATCGGCGTCGACACCCGCGACATCACCGAAGTTACGGTGACCCGGCTCGCGCGCACCCTGGCCGCGAAGGAAATCGAGCAGCAGGTGGTTCAGACCCTGCAGCAGCGCCACGGCCTCGGTGAGCCCGAAGACCTGACGGTGAATTTCGACCGCGACGTCGAGGCGAAGACGCTGCCGGCGAACTACGCCGGCAAACTGCAGGTCGTCAGCGAGAAATTCGACGTGCGCAGCGGCCGGTTCGACATCAGCTACGAGATCAGCGGTGGCGAAGGCACGGCGCCAGCCCGGCTGCGGGTCACCGGCACCGCGATCGAGACCGTTGTGGCCACCGTGCTGACCCGGCCGGTGCAGCGTAACGAAGTCATCAAGGTGTCCGACATCGTCATCGAGCGCCGTCCAAAGAGCGAAGTCGCGTCCGACGCGGCGAGCCGGGACGCCGCTATCGGCATGCAGGCGCGCCAGACGCTGCGCAGCGGCCAGGTGCTGCGCAGCGCCGACCTCGCCAAGCCGGACCTCGTGACCCGCGACCAGGGCGTCACGCTGATCTATCGCGCCGCCGGCATCTATCTCACCGCGCGCGGCAAGGCCCTCGACACTGGCGCCGAGGGCGACGTCGTCAACGTGCTCAACCTGCAGTCCAAGCGCACCATTACCGGCACGGTGATCGGCCGCGGCCAGGTCGCGATCACCGTCATCTCTCCGCGCGTCGTGGCCGACGCGAAAACCGAGTAACGTTCATGTCGAAGTCAGTGCCGTTGCAACGCATCGTTCTGGTCGCCGCCCTGATGGCGACGGGCGGACTCGCCGGGGGCTGCTCCTCGATCGATCGTCTCGCCGCGATCGGCGAACGGCCGGCGCTCACCCCGATCGAAAACCCGACCACGCAGCCCGGCTACAAGCCGGTGCAGATGCCGATGCCGAAGCCGGAAGTGGCCTCCTATAACGCCAACTCGCTGTGGCGGAACGGCAGCCGCGCGTTCTTCAAGGATCAGCGCGCCGCCAAGGTCGGCGACATTCTCACCGTGACGGTGAACTTCACCGACAAGGCCAACATCGCCAACGAGACCCAGCGCAGCCGCACCAGCAAGGAAGACTCCGGCATCACCGACTTCATCGGCAGCAAGACGATCACGACGCCCGCGACCGCGGTGCTGCCGGGCCGGATCCTGACCACCGATTCCACCTCGTCATCCGACGGCAAGGGCTCGGTGCAGCGGCAGGAAGCGTTGCAAACCAACGTCGCCGCGGTGGTGACCCAGGTGCTGCCGAACGGCAATCTGGTGGTCGAAGGCAAGCAGGAGATCCGGGTCAACTTCGAGATCCGCGAACTGATCGTCGCCGGCATCGTGCGGCCCGAGGACATCCAGAGCGACAACACCATCGACTCGAGCAAGATCGCGCAGGCCCGCATCGCCTATGGCGGCCGCGGCCAGATCACCGACGTGCAGCAGCCGCGCTACGGCCAGCAGGTGATGGACGTGCTGCTCCCGTTCTGATCGTCATGTGACAAAGAGCTCCCACACCCGGCCGCGAACCTAGGCGCGGTCAGGTGTTCCAACGCGGCCTCCTCCGGCTCTCCCTCCGGACGGAGGCCGCGGCCTTCTTAAAAGCGACTTACCAAAACGTGGATGCCCGGGACGAGCCCGAGCATCCAGGAGCTCACAGCACCTACGATCGCGCAACCGGTTTCGCTTGCGGCTCGCCCTTGCCTGTCGCGCTCTTGCTGCCTGCCGCCTTCCGCTGCTCCACTTTCTGCAGCACGAAGACGTAGAACACCGGCACGAACAACACTGCCAGCACGGTGGCGGACAGCATGCCGCCGAACACGCCGGTGCCGATCGCGTTCTGGCTGCCGGCGCTGACGCCGCTCGCAAACGCCAGCGGCGTGACGCCGAGGATGAAGGCGAGCGAGGTCATGATGATCGGGCGGAAGCGGACCGCAGCCGCCTCGATCGCTGCCTCGCGCAGCGACTTTCCTTCGACATGCAGGTCCTTGGCGAACTCGACGATCAGGATCGCATTCTTGGCGGACAGGCCGATGATCGCGATCAGGCCAACCTTGAAGTAGATGTCGTTCGGCATGTCGCGGAGCATCACCGCCAACAGCGCGCCGATCACGCCGAGGGGCACGACCAACATCACCGACAGCGGGATCGACCAGCTTTCGTACAGCGCCGCGAGCAGCAGGAACACGAACAGCACGCTCAGTCCGAGCAGGAACGGCGCCTGATTGCCGGACTTGATTTCCTGCAACGACTGCCCAGCCCATTCGAAGCCGAAACCGCTCGGCAACTGCTTGGCCAGCCGTTCCATCTCGGCGATGGCTTCACCCGAGGAATGCCCAGGTGCGGCGTCACCGGCAAAACGCACCGAAGGATAGCCGTTGAAGCCGATCACCTGGATCAGCCCCTTCGACCATTCGGTCCGCGCGAATGCCGACAGCGGCACCATCCGTCCACTGGCGTTGCGGACGTTGAGCTTGAGCAGATCGTCCGTCTGCATGCGGCGATCGTCCTGCGCCTGGATAGTGACGCGCTGCATCCGGCCGGCGTTGGGGAAGTCGTTGACATAGGCAGAGCCGAGGCTGCCAGTGATGGTGGCGTTGATGTCGGCAAAGGACACGCCGAGCGCGTTCGCCTTCTCACGGTCGATCACCAGATGCAGCTGCACCGAATTCGCCAGCCCCTCGACCCGCACGCCGGTCAGCACCGGACTGGCGCCGCCGGCCGCAGTCAGGCGCGTCGCGGCATCGTCGAGTGCAGCGGTGCCACGGCTGCCACGATCCTGCAGGCGGAAGGTGAAGCCGGTGAAATTGCCGAGTCCGTCGATCGGCGGCGGCTCGAACGCCATCACCGCAGCGTCGCCGATCTTCGCCAGTTCGACATTGGCGCGCCGGGCGATCGCACCTGCGCTGTCGTGGCCGCGCTCGCTCCAATCCTTCAACGTCACAAACGCCACCGCTGCGCTCTGCGAGTTACCGGAGAAGCTGAAACCCGAGACGGTGAACACCTGCGAAACGCTGGGATCGGCGAGGAACACCTTCTCGGCCTGCTCGATCGACGTCATCGCGCGGGTCTGCGTCGCTTCGGTCGGCGCCTGCATGTCGACAATCAGATATCCCTGATCCTCGGTCGGCAGGAATGACGCGGGCAGCCGCAAGTAAGCCCAGCCGAGCCCCGCCAGCAGCGCCAGGTATACCACCATCAGCCGCCCGGTCCGTCCGGTCGCCCAGCCGACGCCATTGCGATAGCGGCCCGCGATGCGTGCGAAAGTCCGGTTGAACCAGCCGAAGAAGCCGCCCTTCTCGTGGTGATCGTCGGGTACCGGCTTCAAGAACGTCGCACACAGCGCCGGCGTCAGGGTCAGCGCCAGGAAGCTCGAGAACAGGATCGACACCACCATCGTCAGACTGAACTGCCGATAGATGATACCGACCGCGCCGGGGAAGAACGCCATCGGCAGGAACACCGCCGTCAGCACCAGCGTGATGCCGACGATCGCGCCCTTGATCTGCTTCATCGCCTTGATGGTCGCCTCGCGCGGCGACAGGCCCTCGGTCGCCATCAGGCGCTCGACGTTTTCGACCACCACGATGGCGTCGTCGACCAGGATGCCAATCGCCAGCACCATCGCGAACATCGTCAGCACGTTGATCGAGAAGCCGGTGGCGAACATCACCGCACAGGTGCCGAGCAGCGCGATCGGCACCACCAGGGTCGGGATCAGGGTGTAGCGGATGTTCTGCAGGAACAGGAACATCACCACGAACACCAGCGCGATCGCTTCGGCGAGCGTGTACAGTACCTTCTCGATCGACGCCTTGATGAACGGGGTGGTGTCGTAAGGAATCTCGTAGGTCATCCCTTTCGGGAAATACTGCGAGAGCTCCTTCATCTTTGCAGTGACGGCCCTGGAGGTAGCGCGCGCATTGGCAGTCGCCGACAACTGAACGCCGATCGAGGCGGCGGGCTGGCCGTTCAGCCGACTCTCCGAATTGTAATCCTCGCCGCCGACCTCGACCCGAGCGACGTCGCGCAGCCGCACCGACGAGCCATCGCGATTGGCGCGCAGCACGATGGCGCCGAATTCCTCAGGCGTGCCCAGCTGGCCCTTGACCAGGACCGGCGCGGTGACTTCCTGCGACACCGGATTGGGCGTCGCGCCGATTCGACCGGCTGCGACCTGCGCGTTCTGCGCGGCGATCGCCGCAGAGACGTCGCTGACGGTCAGGCCGACGCCGAACAGCTTGTCCGGATCGATCCACACCCGCATCGACCGCTGGGTTCCGAACAACTGCGCCTTGCCAACGCCCTCGACCCGCCGGATCTCGCTGATGATATTACGGGTGATGTAGTCGCCGACCGCGATGCTATCGAGCGAGCCGTCGGTGGTCTGCACCGAGATGAACATCAGGAAGGTGCTGGAGGCTTCGTCGACCAGAATGCCGCGCTGTGTCACGGCGCTGGGCAGCCGCGACTCCACCCGGCGGATGCGGTTCTGCACATCCACCGTCGCCTGCGCCAGCGACGTCCCCGGCTGGAACGACACCTCGATCGAGATCTGGCCGGTCGCGTCCGTGGTCGACTCGAAGTACATCAAGCCGGGAATGCCGGCGAGCTGATCTTCGATCAGCCGGACGACGCCCTGGTAGATTTCTTCGGATGACGCACCCGGATAGTTCGCAGTGACCGAGATCTTGGCCGGCGCGATGTTGGGATATTGCGCCACCGGCAGAAACGGAATCGCCAACGCGCCGGCGATCATAATGAAGATGGCAACGACCCATGCGAACACGGGCCGCGCGATAAAGAAATCGGGCATGACCGCCGAGCCTCACTTCGCCTGCGAGGTGGCGCTGGTCGCGCCAGCCGCCGCGTTCGGCCATGGCTTCGGATCGACCGTCGCCCCCGGCGACAGCGCCTGGAAGCCTTGAACGACCACGGCGTCGCCGGGATGAAGACCGCTGGCGATAATCCAGCGACCGTCGACCAGCCGCGACGGCGTCACCGGCCGCAATTCGGCTTTGCGATCGGCCGAGACGACGTAGAGCTGTGCCTGCCCACCCGGGTCGCGGCGTAGCGCGCGCTCCGGCACGGCCAGCGCGTTGACCTGCTCGCCCTGTACCAGCTGCACGCGGACATACATGCCGGGCAGCAGATCGCCGTCCGGATTGGGAAACTCGCCGCGCAGTGTGACCTGCCCGGTGGTGGCATCGACTGAAGCTTCAGAGAACAGCAGCCGCCCGCGATGCGCGTAGCTCGCGCCATCATCGAAACGCAAGCGGACTTCGGCTTCGATCGCATCTCCAGCTTTGGCCGACTGTTGCGCGGCCCGCTTCAACGCCAATAGCTCGTTGGCGGATTGCGTGAAGTCGGCATAAACCGGGTCGAGCTGCTGGATGGTCGCCAGGCTTTCACTGCCACCGACGGTGAACAGCGCGCCTTCGGTGATCAGCGCCCGCCCGATGCGGCCGGTGATCGGCGCGCGGACTTCGGTGTATTGCAGATCGAGCTCTGCGGCCTGCAGGCCGGCGCGTGCGGAGGCCTCATCCGCCTCGGCCTGCGCCAATTCGGCAACCGCCTTGTCGTAGAGTTGAACGGTGGTGACGTCGCGATCCTTCAGCCGGGTCTGGCGCTCAGCCTGCTGCGCCGCCAGCGTGCGCGTCGCCTCGGCACGCTGCAGCGTCGCCTTGGCGCTGGCGACGCGAACCTGGAACGGCGCCGGATCGAGCCGGTACAACACGTCGCCTTGCTTGACGATGGTACCTTGTTGGAACACCCGCTCGATGATGATGCCGGAGACCCGCGGCCGCACTTCCGCGATCCGCGTCGGCGCGATGCGGCCGGGCAGGTCGCTGACGATGCGCAGCGTTTCAGGCACGACAGTAACCACGCTCACCACGACCGGCGGCGCCTGCTTGTCGGCTCCCGCTTGTTTACCGTCACCGCAGCCGGCCAGACTTACCACCACGCCAAACGCGCAAGCGGCCCGGAGGGCGGCCTTCGTCTTCGTTGTCACGCAACTCACCTTTGCTTGTCGCGGACGCGGGGCCCCCCAGCCACACCGCAGCCGCGTAAAGATACCATCTGGTTGGTATATTACATTCTTGACAATGACAACGGGGCGACGCCAGGATTCACCCAAAACCCTCTACAGAGAGTTGTCTCGCCGCGATGAGCAGCGCCCATGAGCGAAAGAAACAACCGGAAGTCGTCCGTCGCGCCCTGATTGATTGTGCCGCCGCCCTGGCGATGGAGCGCGGTCTGCAAGCGGTAACGGTGCAGGCCGTTGCCGCGGCCGCCGGCGTTACCAAAGGTGGCCTGTTTCATCATTTTGCGACCAAAGAGAAGCTGATCGAGGCGGTATTCGACGCCCAGCTCGACATATTCGGCGCCGCTGTCGACGAGGCGCTGCGGGACGATCATTCAAGTTACGGCTGCTTCACCCGCGCCTATGTCCGGGCGACCTTCAATCTCAGCGACCAGGACGACAGCCAATGCGGCGGCGCTTTGGCGGTGTCGATGATGACCGACCCGCTACTACGGCCGCGCTGGTCGGCCAGGATGCGGGCATGGCTGACGAAGTATAAAAAGACCGACTCGGCGCCGGCATTGGAAATCGTGCGACTCGCCGCCGACGGTGCTTGGCTCGCCGACCTCGCTCACCTCGCCCCGGATCTCCGGATGGATCGCAAGAAGCTGTTGGCGCGGCTGCTGGCGATGGCTCAGAAAGACTGAACGGCCAAGCAGAGTCGCGCCGCACGCACACGCCGCATCACGGCCGATCACAACTCACTTGCCCAGACATCCACTGACATGATCCGGCGCATCGACGGCATCCCGCGATCGTAGTTGTATCGCGTCCGGGGGACGCTACGTTCCGCCGTGTTCGGCGATTCCTGCGAGGAATGGCCGGGCCCAATGGAGAGATCAGATGACCAAGACCGGCGCCGCGTTGCTCGCGGCAGCGACCATCCTCACCCTGGCGGCGGCTCCGGCCTCGGCCCGCGATTTCCCCTACTGCCTGCAAGGCGGCGAATGGGGCTATCCGGGTAACTGCCAGTTCGACTCGTACCAGCAGTGCATGGTGACGGCTTCCGGCACCCGCGCCTACTGCGACATTAATCCGGTCGTCGCGTTCAGTGCACGTCAGCAGGCCGCTGAGCCGCAGGACGTTCCACCGCAGCAGCTGCGCAAGCGCCGGCACTAATCAGAGACGCTTGTTCGCGCGCGTCACGGCACACAACGCCAGCTACCAAAAACAACGGCGCCGCTTCCTCTCGGAAGCGACGCCGTAAAACTTCGATCAGGCCACCGACCTATTCGTCGCGATACACCTTTTCGCGCTTCTCATGGCGCTCCTGGGCTTCGACCGAGAGCGTCGCAATCGGGCGCGCCTCGAGCCGCTTGAGAGAGATCGGCTCGCCGGTCTCTTCGCAATAGCCGTAGGTGTTATCTTCGATACGTTGCAGCGCTGCGTCGATCTTGGCGATCAGCTTGCGTTGACGGTCGCGAGCGCGCAGCTCAATTGCGCGGTCGGTTTCGGAGGAGGCGCGATCAGCCAAGTCGGGATGATTGACGTTCTCTTCCTGTAGTGCCTGGAGCGTGAGTTTGGCTTCACGCAGGATCTCGTCCTTCCAAGCCAACAATTTGGCGCGAAAATACTCGCGCTGCCGCTCGTTCATGAACGGCTCTTTCTCGGATGGTCGATAGTCTTTCAACTTTTCCAAGGGCAATCCATGATCCACATCAGGCGGTAAACACCCCGCCTGCGCGGCAGCTTATATAGCGCTGGGTTGTGACAGACAATATCGTCCGCGCCGATCGCACCGGATCGGCGGAATAGCTGGGGAACACGAATCGCAGACTTAGGCTTGGCCGGCTTTGGCGAGTTCGACCTCGACTCGCAGCTCGATCTCCGCCAGCACCGCGTCGAGGCCGGGATCGCCGGAGGAGTTCTTCAATTCGGCCGCAGCTGCCCGCAGCCGCGCCACCGTGGCACCGTCCAGCATGCCGGACAGCAGACCGATCTTCAGATCATCGAGCGCATCCAGCGCCGTCCGTCCGCGCTGCACTGAGCGCTTGCGGCGTTCGGTGGCGTCCTCCACCCCCTGCATGGCGAGCAGGGCGTCCAGCGCAGCCGGCGGCCGCGGCGCGCTGATCGGCTTGGCTTCCGATTGAGTCGGGGCAGTGGGCAGCGAAAACGTGCTCGATCCGGAGCGCCGGACAGTGCCGGAGCCGGTCGATGTGGTGGTGCCGTTCGGACCGTAAATGCGCATTGTGTCTCTCGCCGTGTCCAGGCTCGCCGCGGAACAGCTTACACCCAGGGCGGCAATAGGGCTGAGGCCCCCGACCCGCAGCAAACCGGTTTATGGTTAACGATGGGTAAACAGCTCGGCAAGAATTGCCGGTGACGGCAGTTTCGCCGCGGCGGGAACCCGAACGGAACTCTTCAGAGAGGAACTTACCCTCGGAAAATCAACAAGTTGCCTCAGATTCGCGGGTGGCACAGGACTGGCAAGGAAAGACTGACCGCATCGTCCGCGACAAGCGGCGATGGATCGACAGGAGCCGACAATGCCGCGCGTATCGACCCACTTTGTGAAACTGGCCGCGGCGGCCCTGTGCGCGCTGCTGCTGTCAGCCGTCGCAGCGAGCGCGACCTCGCGGATCAAGGACCTCGCCAACATCGAAGGTATTCGCCAGAACCAGCTGATCGGCTACGGCCTGGTGGTCGGCCTTAACGGCACCGGCGATACCCTCAACAACATCCCGTTCACCAAGCAGTCGCTGCAGGCGATGCTGGAACGCATGGGCGTCAACATCCGCGGCGCCACCATCCGGACCGGCAACGTCGCCGCCGTGATGGTCACCGGCAATCTGCCGCCGTTTGCCACCCAGGGCACCCGGATGGATGTGACCGTGTCGGCGCTGGGCGACGCCAAGAACCTGCAGGGCGGCACCCTGCTGGTCACCCCCCTCCTCGGCGCCGACGGGAATGTCTATGCGGTCGCGCAGGGCTCGCTGGCGATCGGCGGCTTCCAAGCGGAGGGCGAGGCCGCCAAGATCACCCGCGGCGTGCCCACGGTCGGCCGGATCGCCAACGGCGCCATCATCGAGCGCGAGATCGAGTTCGCGCTGAACCGGCTGCCGAACGTGCGGCTGGCGCTGCGCAATGCCGACTTCACCACCGCAAAGCGGATCGCCGCCGCCGTCAACGACTACCTCGGCACCAAATGCGCCGAGCCCCTCGACCCGTCGACTGTCCAGCTCTCTATCCCGGGCGAGTTCAAGGGCAATGCGGTGGCGCTGCTTACCGAGATCGAGCAGTTGCAGGTCGAACCGGACCAGGCTGCCAAGATCGTGATCGACGAGCGTAGCGGTATCATAGTCATGGGGCGCGACGTCCGAGTCGCCACCGTGGCGGTGGCCCAGGGCAACCTGACGGTGTCGATTTCCGAAAGCCCGCAGGTAAGCCAGCCGAATCCACTCGGAGGCGGCCGCACCGTGGTCACGCCGAACTCCCGGATCGGGGTCACCGAAGATGGCAAGAAGCTCGCCGTGGTCAAGGACGGGGTGTCGCTGCAGCAGCTCGTCGACGGCCTCAACAGCTTGGGCATCGGCCCGCGCGACCTGATCGGCATCCTGCAGGCGATCAAGGCCGCCGGGGCCATCGAAGCCGACATCGAGGTGATGTGATGACAGTCGCCACGACCTACGGGCCGACCATGCCGACCTACAATGGGCGGCCCGACTTTGCCCTCGCCGAAGCGCTGTCGAAGGTGCCGGCGCAGATGCAGGACAAGACCCGAAAGACCGCCAAGGACTTCGAGGCGATGTTCCTCAACACCATGTTCTCGCAGATGACCTCCGGGCTGAAGGGCGAAGGACCATTCGGCGACACCGTCGGGACCGGCGTTTGGCGTTCGATGCTGACCGAACAGCATTCGCAGATGGTCGCCAAGGCCGGCGGCGTCGGCATCGCCACCGACGTGTACCGCTCCCTGATCCTCCAGCAGGCAGCCCGCTCCTAAGCGCAAAGGACGACGCCATGACCGCGATGCAACGCCCGCAAGCCCATCCCACCGCCGTTCAACCGGTGGCAACGCCCGCAGACGCACGTAAGCTCGCCGATGGCCTGATCACGGTGATGGATTCGTTGCTGAAGGTGATCGAACACGAGACCGAGTTGGTCCGCGCCGGCAAGATCGCCGAGGCGATGCGGCTCGAGGCCAACAAGTCCGAAGGCACAAAGCGCTACATCACCGCGATCACGCTGGTGCGCGCCAGCCAGCCCTACATGTCCAAGGCGACGCCCGACCTGCTTGCGACGCTACATCGGCATCACGAAGTGTTCCGCGCGATGCTGCAGGTCAACCTGACGGTGCTGGCGACCGCGCATGCAGTGTCGGAAGGCATCGTGCGCGGCGTCAACGCCGAAGTGCAGAAGCGCAACGCGCCGCAGACCTACACCGCCTATGGCCGCCATACCGGTCCGAGCCCGCGCCAGCTGACGCCCATCGCGGTCAGCCGCTCGCTGTAACGCTTCGCCTCACAACGACCTTGCAGGCGTCGACGCGCATTGGCGCGCGAATTCGCACGCCTGGGCGATGCAGAGCTTTCGATTCAAATCATCGGAGTCTTTGCAGGAGGAATTTCAGAACTGTTTGCCACGATGCTGGAGGAGGTGTGGGATTGACCTGATGGAGGCCAGGAGGCTGACATGAGTATCGATTTCACCATCAAGCCGGTGGGGACGCCGGTGATTACGCCGATCCTCAGGCCGGAGCCTGAGGCGGCGCAAGCGGCCGTACCGACCGATCTGCCGGCGCCACAGAGCGTCACCGCGGCAGACGGCGGATCGGCGACGACTGCCACCAAGACCGGAAGCAACTCTGCATCTTCGATCTCCCGCCAGGTGATCTTCGATCAGGCTGCTGCCGAGATGGTCTACGTAGCAGTCGATCAGAACACGCAGTCGGTGATCAGCCAGTATCCTGACTCCTGGCAGCTCAAGGCACGCGCCTACTTCCGCGAACTCGATCAATCGAAGCCTCAGCGCATCGGATCGCTCGCAACCGACCGCGTCGCCTGACGCCGAGTTGGAATGAGACCGGATCTCCCGGCCCGTCGGTTGCGGGCGCGGGCGCTTCGTGCTGGGCAAAGAAAAAGTTGGAGGCGCACTAACGCAACATCACGACGTTGGTCGTGTCACGGACGGCCGCTGAGACCCGCGGCGATGTTGCGATTGATGTCGATCAGCGCCTGCAGGCGTTCGACTTCCGGCTTGATCTGCAAGGCGCTGGACTGGCTCATCACGAACACGCCGATGTTGGCGATGTTCTGCCGGATCTCGATCGACTGCGGATTGTCGTCGCGCATCGCCTCGGTGACGAAGATCGACCAAAGTTTGCGATTGAACAACAGCGCTTCCTGAAGTCCGATCGCGCCCTTCTCTTCCCAGTTTGTGACGACGTCCTGCAGTTGCTTAGCCGCCTTCAGCAGCGCCTGCGCTTCGATCTCGCGGGGAGATGCAGTTCTCTGCGCCGTTCTGGCGTAAGCTTGCGCGGCACTCGACATCGGCTACCTCGACAACAATTCTTCTTCACGCTTGATGAGGGGGCGCAGCTCTCTGAGTGCCTTATAGAGATTGCCGCTTAAGATATGATTACTGGTTGCTTCGATCGTTTCGCGGAAGCTCGGCACCGCCTCGATCAACTCTTTGATGAAACCTAGATACAAATCCTGATAAGCCGGGATGTCGTTCTGCAGATACATCATCTGCACGCACAGATAGATGCGCTTCACCGGCGTATTGGCCGTCTCCGCGGTGAGAATGTCTTTCTCACGAAGGATCGGCGCATCACCGTCGATCAGAAATGTGGTGCGGGTGTCGGAGTTGGTGATCACGCTCTGGCCGATCACGATCCGCTCGAACGGCTTCAATTCGACTCGCAGAGGCATCGCTTCTCCCTTCGCATATGGTCACGGGACCGAGATCGACTCATCCTCCAGCCCTTTTTCCTTATGCGCAGGGTTTGCGAATCGATCCAGTACAAACGCGCCGTACTTTCAGGGGAAAAATGCAACGGGAGATTGCGCGGCGCCGAATCGCGCCGCCGCCCGGGACGTGGCCGCCCCGCGATCGCCGCCCCGGCGCGAAGCCGGGGCCGCCGCGATTAACGCAGCAGCTGCAGGACGCTCTGCTGCGACTGGTTTGCCAGCGACAGCGCCGACACCGCGATCGATTGCCGCGTCGACAGCGCCTGACTGTTGGCCGCTTCTTCGTTGGTATCGGCGAGCGTCAGGTTCGCCGAGCCGGTCTGCAGCACGTTGATCAGACTCTTGGCGAAGTTCTGGCGGATCTGCACGATCGACAGATTGGAACCGTACGACGACGCCTGCGACCGCAGCGTGGTCGATGCGGTGTTGAGCGCAGCCAGCGTCTTGTTGGTGGCTGCGTTGTCGATGAAGTCCGTGCCGGCCACCAGCGTCGGCAGGCCGAGCGCAGCGGGCGTCAGCGCCGTGCCGACGATGGTCAGCGTCGACTTGCCGGTTTCGTTGAATACCAGCTTCAGCGTGTCGCCGTTCAGCAGGTTCACGCCGTTGAACGAAGCGTCCTGCGACGTGGTGGTGATCTGCGCGATGACGTTGTTGTACTGCTCGACCAGCTTGGCGCGCGCTGCCTGCGAATTGAGGTCGGCGACCGGCGGGTTCGGCGTGGTGAAGGTCAGCGTCGAGGTGATCGAGCCACCAAGCACGCCGCCGTCCGCGACCGAGCCGAGCGTCGACGACGCGTAGTCGTTGCTCGCCGAGATCATCAGCACGCCGTTGGCATCGACCTGCGCGGTCAGGTTGTTCGGCGCGAGCGCGGCGTTGAGCTGCGCCAGCGTCTTCACCGTGCCGCCGGTGCCATCGCCGAAGGTGACGCTGACCGGCGAGCCGCCCTTGAACGAGGTGAAGGTCATGGTCTTGCCGGAGACGCCGCCGGCGCCGGAGGCGCGCGACGCCTGAAACACCGTCGAGGTGCCGGTGTTGCCGGCGAGGCCGAGCGCCAGCATCGCATTGCCGGTGCCGCTGATGGTGAGGTCGGAAGCGCTGCCGGTCGAGATCTTCAGCGAACCGCTCGACAGCGACGAATTGGCGGAGCCGAGCTGGGTCGTCAGCGTCGCACCGGTCTGGGACAGCGTCGCGGTCTGCACGCCGGTGGCAAGGTCGATCGCCTTCAGCACGTCGGCGACGGTGCCGCCCTGCAGATAGACCGTCGAATTGCCGAGACCGTCGGTCTCGACGTGACCACTCACGCCGGTGTGGGTCGCCGAGGCGAGCGGCACCGGGGCGTTCTTGAAGGTGATAGTCTTGCCGTTGACGGTGAGGATCGAGCCGTCGTCGATCAGCGTGCCGATCGTGTTTGCACCGGTGATGCGCGGAACGTCGAGCGTGGTCGGGCCGGAGCCGGTCGAGGTGGTGAGGTTCAGCGACTTCAGGAAGTCGGCAGGACCGGTGACGTGGAGATCGGCGCCGGTCGAAGAGTTCAACGTCACCACGCCGGCGCCGCTGATCGAAGACGCCGTGCCGTTGGCCGTGAAGGTCGCAATGCCGCCCGAGATCGTCGCCGACTTCACGCCGCTGGCGAGATCGATCGACGTCAGCACGTCGCCGACGGTGGCATTGGTGAAGGTATTGCTGGTGCCGAGATAGATCGTCGAGTTGCCCTGCGAGTCGGCAACAATGTTGCCGAGCACGCCCGAGCCGACCAACAGGCCGGCCGGCGACGGCGGATCGGACGCCTTGAAGGTGATGGTCTTGCCGTTCACCGTCAGCGTCGTGCCGTCGGCGATCGCCGCACCCAGGCCGCCCACGGTGTTGAACAGCTTGGTGCTGGCGGTGATCGGCGCCGAGGCGCCGGTGCCGAGCGACGTCGAAACCGGGGCGCTGAAGCCGAGCTTGGCCAGCACGGTGCCGCCCGAGGTGTCGGAGACCGACAGCGCGCGGTTGGTGCCGGTATGGAGCTCAAGGTGGCCGCTGGAGTTGACCACCGACGGGTTGCTGGTGTTGCCGTTGATGGTGTCGACCGTGGCGAGCAGTGCGTTGATCGGCTGGTTGACGCCGATCGTATAGTTGCCATTGCTGTCGATGGTCGGGGTGCCGGTGGCGGTGAAGGTGATGGTCTTGCCATCGACCACCAGCACGTCGCCGGCCTGCGGGCCGGTCGGGGTCGTGGTCGAACCATTGGTCAGCGACGAAATCAGGTCGGTGCCGGTCGCAGTCGCCGTCGCGGTGCCGGTATAGAGCACTGAGCCGGTCGAGGTCGCGTCGGTCGGCACGTTCTTGGTGACCGCGGTGCCGACCAGCGAGCCGATGCCGCCGCCCAGCGTATCGGTCAACGACACGCCGCTGGTGCCGCCGGCGGTGCCGTCATAGATCACGTTGCTGGTCGCGATCGCGCTGGCGAAGGTCTGAGTGCCGCGCAGATCGTTCGGCGTGGCGCCCGCGATGGTCGCCGCAACGTTGGATTTGGTCGAGTAGCCGACGTTCGATTGCAGCGCCTGGTTGGCGATCGATTTGGCGGTGTCGATCAGCTTGTTCAGCGAGGTGATGCCGGTGTTGGCCGCCTGAAGGATCTGGACGCCGTTGCCGATGCCGTCGAGCAGGTTGTTGATGTCGCTAGCGCGGCTGTCGAGCCCTGCTGCGGTGAAGAAGTTGGTCGGATTGTCGAGCGCGGTGTTGACCTTCTTGCCGGAAGCAAGACGGTTCTGCGTCGTCGCCAACAGATCGGCAGTCGACTGCAGCGATAGCAGATTCTGGCGAACCGCTGCCGAGAGAACCACATCAGCCATGGTGCAAACCTTCCTGATCCGCGCTGGACGTCGACCTTCAGTCGCACGTCGCTGCTCGCGTCGAACGGTCGTTGCCGCTGCGACACTTGCCGGTTGTGTTTAGACGCCTGTTCTGGAGAGGGACCTCGGCTGCACGACACACGTGCGCACCGGATCAACGCGGCCGATTCTCGACCTACCTTCTTCCTGAGCACCCGGGACTATGGCGGGGGCCATTTAAAATATGGTTAACAGCGTCTTAAGGGGAAAAAAGTCAATTAAATCAACAGACCTGGTGTTTGCCCGCGATTGCTCCTGCCGGGTCAGCAACCAATTTATTAACTGATTCGCTCATTTGGGCACCGGCGATCCGCCCCCACCGGCCGCTCGCTGTGACGCGATGGCGTTTATTGGGCCGGGCCGCTATGGTTTATGAATTATTTACAGCCGCTGGCGCAGGATCCAGCTGCCCTACGGGTCTCTCTGAGGTGCGTCACAGGACCTGAGGAGCTACCATCACTCCGTCGGATTCGGATCCTGAGATGCAGCCCGGACGCAGCAAGGCCATTCCCTCCCGCAATGCCTCTGACAAGGCTTACGAGCCCGCTGTGCTGCTGATGCGTGCGCGTGTGCTCCATCAGCAGGGCCAGCTCGACGAGGCGCGCTCCGCCTATAAGAAGGTGCTGAAGAAGGCGCCGGACAATTTCATGGCGCTGCACTTCTACGCACTCGCCGAATATCAGAGCGGCAACGCTGAACTGGGCATCAAGACGCTGAAGCGTGCGCTACTGGCCGATCCGAAATCGGCGCAGGCGCAGTCCGACATGGGCAGCATGCTGATCGCGGTCGGCCGCTTCGCGGACTCTCTGGCGTCGTGCGACAAAGCGATCGCGATCGATCCGACACTGATGCTGGCTTACGCCAATCGCGGCCTCGCCCTCTCCGCTCTCGCCCGCTACGAAGACGCGATCGCCAGCTTCGACAAGGCGATCGAACTGATGCCGGATCGCGCCGATACCTGGAACGATCGCGGCAACGCGCTGCATAAGCTAGGACGCTACACCGAAGCGCTGGAGAGCTACGACAAGGCGATCGAGATCGATCCTCTCAGCGACGTCGCCTTCATGAACCGCGCCGGCACCTACAAGGATCTGAAGCAGCTCGACAAGGCCCTGGCGAGTTACGACCGCGCGCTGTCGATCGGCAAGCGGCCGGTCCAAGCCGGCCTCGCCCGCGCCGAAACCCTGCTGTTCATGCGCAACGTCAAGGACGCGATGGCGACCTGCACCGCGGTGCTGAAGGTCGAGCCGAACTCGGCAATCGCGCTTACGCTGCTCGGCAACTGCATGGCGTCGCTCGGCGATGCCGAGACCGCAATCGCCTTGCACAGCCGCGCCCTGGAGCTGATGCCGAACTACGAAGCGGCAATCTCCAGCAAGATCTTTTCGATGGACTTCTGCGCAGGCTCCAACGTCGAGGCGCAGCAGGCAGTTCGCAGCAGCTGGTGGACACAGATCGGCGCGCCGATCTACCGCGCCTGCGCCACTCCGCCGACCAACGACCGCGATCCCGATCGGCGCCTGGTTGTCGGCTACGTCTCGGCCGACTTCCGTGCGCATTCGGCGGCGTTCTCGTTCCGCCCGGTGATCGAGCATCACGACCACAGCCAGTTCGAAGTGGTGCTCTATTCGGGCGTGGTGGTGCCCGACGATTCCACTCGAGCCTTCGAAGCGATCGCGGACAAATGGCGCGACGCGACGCTGATGAGCGACCAGGGGCTCGCCGACCAGATTAAGGAAGACAAAGTCGATATTCTGGTTGACCTGTCCGGCCACTCCAACGGCAACCGGCTACGCGTGTTCGCCCGCAAGCCTGCTCCGGTGCAGGTCACCGCCTGGGGCCACGCCACCGGCACAGGCCTTCCGGTAATGGACTATCTGCTCGGAGACCCGGTGGCGATCCCGGTCGAAGATCGTCACTTTTATGCCGAAGCGGTCTATGACCTGCCGTCGATCGTCATCATCGAGCCGGTGCCGCAGCAATGGCGCTCTCTCGAACTACCGTTCGACCGCAATGGCTACCTGACCTACGGCTCGCTGAACCGCATTTCGAAAATCTCGGACGCGGCGATCGAGGTGTGGTCGCAGGTGCTCGCCGCGTCGCCAACGTCGCGGCTGATCCTGAAAGACCATCAGATCGACGACCCCGCGGTGCGGCAGACGCTACTGGAGAAATTCGGCGCGCGCGGCGTCGCAGCCAGCCGCATTACCTTGCTGGGCTCGAGCTCGCGCCAGGATCACCTGGAAACGCTGAAGCAGATCGATCTCTGCCTCGATCCGTTCCCGCAGGCTGGCGGCGTCTCCACCTGGGAAGCTCTGCATATGGGCGTTCCGGTGGTCAGCCGGCTCGGCCACACCGTGCCCAGCCGGGTCGGCTGTGCGGTGCTCGCCGCCGCCGGGCTGCCGGATTTCATCGCGCCCAATGACGCGCGCTACATCGAAATCGCCAGCAAGCCGGACCTTGAGCGGCTACGTTCGATCCGCCGCGGGCTGCGCGATTTCATCCTGCAGCGCTGCGGCCCGGCCGCCTACACCCGCGCGGTCGAAGACGCCTACCGGACGATGTGGAAGCGCTGGTGCGCCGCCCCGTTCGATGAAGCCAAGGACCGGGCCCTGCGCCGCGGGCGCTGAGCCCCGTTCCCGCTATACGCCAGCGCCGCCGCTGTGCTTTGGCGCGGAGCCAGGGACGAACGGCGCGATCAGCATTTCGCGCTTGATCAGCTCATCGTCGATCGACGGCAGCTGACTCTCCAGCGGCGCGCCGAACTTCAGCACCGGGTACAATTTCTGCGCCGGGTTGATTTCGACGTTGCAGAACACCGGGCCTCTGCGCGCATAGACATCGCGGAGCTGGCCGGCAATGTCGGCGCTGCGGCTGATCGTGACCACTGGCAGATCCATCGCCTCGGCAACTTTCCGGAAGTCGACGAACGACAGGCCGCTCGGCGCATCGACGCCGACATAGTGGCCATCGAGCCAGGTCTCCAGCGTCTGCTTCTGGATGCCATGGCCGTGATTATTGAACAGCATCAGCCGCACCGGCAGTTCGTGCCGCTTGAGCAGCGCCAACTCACCCAGCGACAGCATGAGGCCGCCGTCGCCGACGATGCAGGTGACACCGCCCCTCGCCTGCACCGCAGCGCCGATCGCCGCCGCCAGCGCGTAGCCCATCGCGGTGTTGTTCCAGTCCGAGATCAGCCGTTGCCCGCGTTTGATGCGGAAGCCGTTGCAGGTCCAGGTTAGGTTGCCGCCGGTGTCGACATAGAGCAGTTCGTCGGCGGGCGCAGCGTCGCTCAACTTGTCGATGAAGTCGTAGGCGTCGACGAAGCCGGCATTGTCGGGCGCGGGGCCAGGCCGATCATCCGGCAACGCGCTGCGCCAATGCCCGATGGTGTTCAGCCAAGCCTCGCGCGGCGGGGCCGCCTCGATCGCGGCGAGCAGCTTCGGCACGAAGGCGTCGAGCCGCGCTGCGATCCGCGTCGCGATGCGGATACCGCGGTCGTCGAACTTGTCCATCTCGCCGCGGCTGGCGTCGACCATCACGATCGTCGCCTCGCGTGCGAACGACGGCAGGATGCCGCCGGTGACGTTCTGCGACAGCCGGCTGCCGAGGCACAGGATCAGGTCGGCGTTCTGCACCGTGAAGTTACCGAGCCGCGGCCCATAGACGCCGAACGGCCCGACCCGCAGCGGATGGTCGGCTGCGATCAGATCAGTCGCCGCCCAGGTGGTCAGCACCGGCATGCCGAGGCGGCCGACGAGGTGATCCAGCATCGACCCGATCCGCGGCGTCGACAGCCCGCCGCCGAGCACCAGCACCGGCCGCTTGGCCCGCGCAATCAGCGGCAGCAGCGCCGCGATCTCGGCGTCGAGATCATTCGATGCGGCCTCTGGCTCCGGCATGAAGCCCGGCAACGCGTCGGGATCGATCTCGGCCCGTTGCAGATCGTCCGGCAGATCGATCAGCACCGAACCGGGCCGCCCCTCGAACGCGAGATGGTACGCCTTCTCCAGATGATAGCGGATCGTGGTCGGATCGGAGATCTGCACCGCGTATTTAGTCACGGTGGCGAAGATCGACGTCACGTCGGTCTCCTGAAACCCGAGCTGACGGATCTGGTTCTTGCCCTTCAGCCGATGGGTCGCGACCTGCCCGGTGATCATCAGCGTCGGCACGGAGTCGTAGTAGGCGCAGCACACCCCGGTCAGCAGATTGGTGGCGCCGGGACCCGAGGTGGTGATGGCAACGCCGAGCCTGCCGGTGGCGCGCGCGTAGCCGTCGGCAGCGATCGCGGCAGCCTGCTCGTGCTGGGGAAAGATCGGAGTGACGTCAGGGTGACGCTGGGCGGAGTCGAACATGTGTACCGCGGCGCCGCCGGAAATGCCGAACACATGGGTGACGCCGCGCCGCGCCAGAAAATCGATGACGTAGTCGGAGAGCTTCACGCGGATCCTCCTTGCGCGGCCGGTCAATTGCCGTGCCGGCGCAGCTTGTAGATGTTCGGATCGGTGGCGAGCCGTTCGGTCAGCGCCGCGCCGCCGCCTCGCCAGGCATCGTGTACCACCGAAAAATTACGTCCGCCGGTCGCGGCGCTGCCCGCTTCGAACGCCCATTCGATGCAACCAAAGATGTCTTCGTAAGACGTGCCCTGCACGCCGCTGTCGAGAAATTCCAACGTGCGGCGCAGATTGACGCCGGCGTCGTCACCGGCCTCGACGGTCTGACGATGGATCTTGGTGTTGACCCAGCCGGTACCGACCGCGATCGCGTGTACGTCTTGATACTCGTCGTCGAGCAGCTCGCACAGCTTCACCAGCATTACTTTGCCGAGGCAATAGGCCGAGTAGTTGCGGAACGGGCCGTTGATGCCGCCGCCTACCAGGAATGCGACCTTCGCGGTCGATGCTTGCGCACGCAACGGATACAGCGCATGCAGCAGCCGCATCTGCGCGACCGAATTCAGCGACAGCGACGCAGCCCACTCGTCGAAATTACGCCCGAAGAAATCTCCGATCGGCGACAATTGTCCCGCAGCGCTGATCAGCCGCTCCCAGGGCTTGCCGAGCGCCGCGATCTCCGTGGCTGCGCTGCGCACGCTGCCGGCATCGGTCAGATCGCAATGCACCAGATGGATGCCGGCATCGGCCTTCAGCTCGTCCAAATTCTCGCTGGAGCGATAGGTGCCGATGACCTCATAGCCCTGCGCCCGATACAGCTGCGCCAGCCTGACACCGATATCGCTGGAGATCGCCGCGATGATGACGCCGCCGCTCATCGCTGGGCCCCATAGGTCTTTGCCGCAGCCTGGGCGAAGGCTCGCGCTAGAGCGCCGTTCTTGTCGGTCATCAGGCCATACCAGGGATCGTCGTTATTGGTCTCCGTCATTGCGAGCCTAAGGCGAAGCAATTCAGGGGCCCCGTGCACCAGGCTGGATTGCTTCGCAGGCTGCACCTCCTCGTAAGGACGCGGAGAGGCGAGCACGGCCAGCGGATAGTCGAGCTGCGCCAGCGCCAGGCTCGACGGATTGCCGATGTCGCGGTGATAGCTGCCGTTGTGGAACGAGAAGATCCGCCCCATGAACACCGGCAGCACTTCGGTCGAGAAATCGACCACCGGTTTGCCGAGCGAGGCGATGAAGTCGATCACCTCGGGCTCGACGATATACACCGCCGCGTTGGCAAGATTGCCCTTGGGATGCTGCGGCTTCTCGTCCATCTCCAGGACGCGGCCGGCGGGATCGAGGGTGAGGATGCCGCAGCTCTGGGGATGATCGGTGACGAAACTCATCATCGTCATCGCCGTATCGGGCGGCCGCCCCGCATGGGCCGCGAGGAAGGCGCGCGGATCGAACAGGCTGAGATTGTCGGCATGGGCGAACAGCGTCGGCCCATCCGCGAAGTGCGCGCGATGCCGCAGCAGCGTGCCGGCGGTGCCGAGCAGCGTCGTTTCGGGTGCGAGGATCACCCGTTCTACCCACGGGCTGCGGCGGACGTACTCGCTCACGAGATCCGCATGGTGATGCAGATTGACGACGATCTCCGAGAACCCTGCCTCGCTCAGCATCTGCAGCCACAATCCAAGCAGCGGGCGCCCGGCGATCGGCATCAGGCATTTCGGCAGCACATCTGTGAGCGGGGCGAGCCGCGTGCCGAGGCCGGCCGCGACCAGCAGCGCCTTGGCGCCTCCGCTCATGTGTCGAGTTCCCGGATGATGTCACGCGCGGTGACCGGGATGTTGCCGATCCGGCCGACCTGGCAGGCCGCAGCGATCGAGGCCAGATAGGCGCTGCGCCAGATGTCGGTGCCGATCGCCAGCGCCAGCGCCGCACAGACGAAGAACGAGTCACCGGCGCCCGCCGCGTCTTTCGGCGCGGTGTTGAACGCCGGCAGCCGGTCGGTCACCACGGTGCCGGCGCTGCCGGTTTCGGCGTGGACCAAGAGGCCCTCGGCTGCCAGCGTCAGGATTACGTTCTTGGCGCGCGCCTTTTCACGCAAGGCTTCGACCAGCACGACAAGACCGGAGTCGAAATCGCGCATCGCCAGCCGCGCTTCGCGCTCGGTCGGCTTGATCAGCAGCATCTCGGCGAAGCGTGAGATATCACCGACCTGCGACGACGACTGGCTGTCGGCGACCATCGGAACGCCGCGAGCGCGGCACGCCTGCCCGATCGCCTCGACCAGCCGGGTCGGCAGGCAGCCGTAATTGAAGTCGGAAAACACCACCAGATCGGTGCTCGGCAGCCGGTGCTCGATCGTCTCCAGCATCCGCGTCTGCAGATCGGCATCGACGTCGTGCTGCTTGAGATGACTGACGCGCAGCAGCGTCTTGTTGCCGGCGCGAAACCGCTGCTTGGTGGTGGTCGGCCGGCTCTCGTCGGTGAGGATGGTGGCGTCGACGTTGTAGGAGGCCAGCCGCTCCCGTGCAAAGTCCGCCATCGCGTCGCCGCCGCCGACGGTGAGCAGGCCGACCTGCGCGCCCATGCCGGCCGCATGACCGGCGACGATGCCAGCACCGCCGACGAACAGCTCGCGCAGCACTGGCGTCACCACGATGGTCGGGTCTTCCTGCGACAGGCCGAGCGGATCGCAGGCGATGTACTCATCGACGATCAGGTCGCCGAGCACCAGCACGCGCAGCTTGGGAAATCCCGCCAGCACGTTCTTCAGTTCAAGCAACTCGAAGCGGTGCCGCCGCGGATAGTCCAGCGGCTTGACGATCGACGACGGATTGAACTCGCGAAACTCGCGCTTGATCAGATCGAGCGACGAGAACGCGACCTCGCCCGAGGAGAACACCAGCCGGCCGCCATAGCCGTCGAGCACCGCCTTCTCCGGATTGTCGGCGCCCTCGTGCTCCTTGCCCTTCACCACCACACTCGGCTGTAGCGCAGCGATGAAATCCTCCGGCGCATCGTGCAGCAGGAAGGCGTGATCGACCACGCCGATCGCGCGCACGCCTTCGAGCCGCAGCTCGGCCGGCAGCATCCAGTCGTAACCTGGATCGGCGGTGACGCCGACCACCAGATAGTCGCCGCAATCGGCCGCGAACTTCAACAGCCGGAGATGGCCGGGATGGACGATATTGAAATTGCCTGCGACGAAAACGATGCTGCGCCGGCGTCCGGCTTTTTTCCTGATATCCGCGAGCTCGGTGCTGGTTTCGGGATGCAGCATCGGCGTCACCTCAGCGACGGATCGATTTCGATCAGCGGGCGCACGCTGCGGCGTTGCTCCAGATCGTCCAGCGCCTCGTTGATCTCGTCGAGCTTGTAGCGGCGGGTGAACATCGCATCGAGCGGCAGCTTGCCGTCGCGGTACAGCCCCGCCAGCAGTTCGATGTCGCGTTCCGGCTTGCTGTCGCCTCCCCAGGTGCCGAGGATTCGCTTGCCGCAGATCAGTTCGAACGGATCGAGCGCGATCTTCTCGCCGCTCCGCGGGTGCGAGGCGAACACGCATAGCCCGCCGAACCGCCGCGTGGCGTCGAACGCCTGCTCGATCACGCGGGTGAGGCCGGCAGATTCGATTGCGTAGTCGACACCGAGGCCGCCGGTGAGCTTTCGGATCTCCTCGACCGGATCACTGCGCGAGGCGTCGATCACCGTCGTGGCGCCGAGCTCGGTCGCCATTTTCAGCTTGGCGGCTTCGACATCGACAGCAATCACCTGCTTACAGGCAAACAGCTTGCAGGCCATCAGCGCCGCGAGCCCGATGCCGCCGAGGCCGAAGATCGCCAGCGTCGCGCCCGGCTGCGGTTTGGCGATGTTGATGACGATGCCGGCGCCGACCGGCAGCGCGCAGCCGAACAGCACCGCAACGTCCATCGGCAGTCCGGCCGGCAGCGGCGTGACTCGGTTCTCCGCGACGACGGCATATTCGTTGAACGTGGTCACCGCGCCGGCGTTGATAACACGCTCCCCGCTGGCGTAGCGCACCCCCTGGGTGTCGGCGCCCTGCCCCTTGATCCAGCCGAGAATGACATGATCGCCGCGCTTGACCTTGGTGACCCCGCCACCGATCTCGACGACGACGCCGGAGCCTTCGTGCCCGAGCATGTGCGGCAGATAGCGATCCGGCCCGCGCCCGCCCCGCGCTTCCATCACCTGACTATGGCAGACGCCGGAATAGGCGAGCTTGACCAGCACCTGCCCCGCCGCGAGCGGTGGCGCCTCGACCGTCTCGATCGAGAGCAGCTGATTGAGTTCATGCAGCACCGCAGCGCGGAAGGTCACGGACATGACGACCTCCGCGCACTCGAGTCCTGCCCTCGCCCCGTCATGACGAGCGAAGCGAAGCAATCGAGGGGCTCCGGGCACTGAGCCCCTCGATTGCTTCGCCGGCTTCGCCTCCTTGCAATGACGGTGAAAGGTTGTGCCATCATCGCCCCCTCAAAACGGCCCCGAGAACCACGTACCCGGCACGTCGTGCGGGAAGGTCCGCTGAGCGACCAGCGAGGCGATTTCGACCTCGCGGCCGAGCATCCGGCCGACAGCCTCAGCGATGTGTTCGGCGCGGACATGATAATTTTTGGTCAGCGCCGGGCTGGTGGCCTCAGGGACGTCCGGCGCGGCGAGGCGCTGCGGCGCGCTTTTGAGGCTCGCGAAGTGATCGGTCGCGACGCGCGCGACGATTTCGCCGGCGACACCGCCGGTCAGATGCCCACTGTCCAGCGCCAGCAGACGCCCGGTTTTCTGCACCGATGCGATAACAGCCGGCCAGTCCAGCGGACGAATGCTGCGCAGGTCGATCAGATCGCAGGCGATGCCTTGCGTGGCGAGATGATCGACGGCATGCAGCGCTTCCACCGTCATGTAGCTCATCGCCACGATGGTCACCGCATCGCCCTGGCGCACGATGCGGGCCTTGCCGAGAGGGCTGCGGACATCGCCCGCCGGCACCTCGCCCTTCATGTTGTGCAGCCAGCGGTGCTCCAGGAAGATCACCGGATCGTCGTCGAAGATCGCGCCAAGCAGCAGCCCCTTGGCATCCTCGGCGGTGGTCGGCATCACCACCTTCAGCCCCGGGATATGCGCGAACCAGGATTGCAGGCTCTGCGAATGCGTCGGACCCTGGCCCCAGCCGCGGCCAATGATCATCCGGATGGTGATCGGCACGCCGCGCTTGCCGCCGAACATGAAGCGCCATTTGGCGGCGTTGTTGACGAGCTGATCGAGCGACAGCAGCGCGAAGTCGAGCCGCTGATGCGTCATCACCGGCCGCATCCCGTTCAGCGCCGCGCCGATCGCAAAGCCGGTCATCGCCGCTTCCGAGGTCGGCATGTCGAACACACGGTCGGAGCCGAACTGTTTGTGCAGGTCGAGCGTGGTGCCGAACACGCCCTTGGGGTCGTCGGTGCCTAGGCCGAAGCAGATCACATCGTCGTCGACCGCAAGCGCGGTGGCGAGCCCATCCCGGATGGCTGCGGCGAAGGTGGTTGCCATTTTCGCCCTCCCTAGCCTGCTGCTGACGCATAGACGTCGGTGAAGGCGTCTTCGGGCGGCGGAAACGGCGAGCTTTCTGCGAAGGCGAACGCCTCCTCGATCTCGGCATCGATCTCCGCCTGCATGTCGGCGACGTCGGCGGCGGTCACGATAGCTTCGGTGATCAGCGCACGCTGCAACGCCGGCACCGGATCGCGTAGCTTCCACGCCTCGAATTCGGCCATCGTGCGATAGCCGAGGTCGTTGTCGTACATCGGGCCGCAATGCTCGCGCCAGCGATAGGTCTCGAATTCGTAGAACCGCGGCCCCTCGCCGGCCCGGATCGCCGCAACGCCTTCGCTCAGCGCGGCATACACGGCGCGCGCATCATTGCCGTCGCCGTGATGCGTCTTGAGGCCGAAGCCGGCGACAAGCTCGTACAGCTTGCGGCCGGGCGGCTGCCGCACCGACAGCGGCGAATACACCGAGTAGCCGTTGTTCTCGCACAGGAACAACACCGGGAGCTGCTTCACGACCGCGAAGTTCACCGACTCGAAGAACACGCCGGTTTCCGGAACCGCGTCGCCAAGAAACACGCAGGAAATCTGACCCGTCTGATTCAGCTTCATCGGATACGACAGCCCGACGCCGACGGGCACCGTTCCGCCGACGATCGCGGTCGAGCCCATGAAGCCGACGCTCTCGTCGACCAGATGCATCGAGCCGCCTTTGCCGCGGGCGCAGCCGGTGACCTTGCCGTAGATCTCGGCGATCATCGCCTTCAGTGATCCGCCCTTAGCAAGATAGTGCGCGTGGGCGCGATGACCGCTGACTGCAAGATCGGTCGGCCTCAGCACCGCTCCGGCCGCCGCAGAGACGGCCTCCTGCCCGACCGAGAGATGCGTCGGGCAGCGCATCTTCTGCTCGCCGTAGCGCGCCGCGATGGTCTCCTCCACGCTGCGGATCCGCAGCATGTCGAACAACAGGCGGCGCGAGGTCTCGGGATTCATGGGATGAACCAGTAGTAATCGCCGGTGTAGCCGATCTGGGCGAAGAAGGCCTTCCACTCGTCGACATGCATGATGGTCTGAGCGGTCAGATTCCACGCCATCATCCTGCGTTTCTCCTCGTCGTCGCGATAGGCATCGACGGTGATGAACGCGCCCTTGCGCGCCACCCGCTCGATCTCGCGCAGCGCAGCCGCACAGTCGTCACGGACGAGGTTGTGCACCGTGTTGACCGAGATCACCACGTCGAACGACTTATCGGCGAACGGCAGCTTCACCGCGCTGGCGACGCTGAGGTGGGGCTTCATGTCGTCGATCGCATGCGCGATCGCGTAATCCGAGACGTCGACGCCCTTCACGGTGATGCCGGGGATCAGCTCGGCCATATCGTGCAGCATGAAGCCTTTGGCGCAGCCGACATCGAGCACCGACGACGAGGCATCGAGGCCGAAATGCTGCTGGAAGGTCGGGATCACCGGCTGCCAGAACCGCGGCAAATAGTTGAAGCCGCCATAGCCGTGGCGGCGGTCGCCGTCGAAAAACTCCTTGCCGAAGCGCCGCGCAATCGCGCGATCCTCTTCGGACTTGGTTTGGCCGCGCTCGTCGACATTGCGCTTGGTGCGCGGATAGTTGACGAGCAGATCGATTTCCTGACCCATTGCGGTCCTCAAGGCTTGTGCGCGTAGTCGAACGGCTGGCTCTTCAGTTCTTCGAACCAGCGATCGATCCAGGCGATCGTCTGTTCGATGCCCTGCTCCAGCGTGATCTGGTCGCTCCAGCCGAGTTCGCTGCGCAATTTGCTGCTGTCGAGCTTGTAGGCGGCGTCCTTGCCGAGCCGCTCGCCAACGATCTCGACCTGATCCTCGAACCGCACGCCCATCATCGCGCAGATCATCTCCACCAGGGCGCGGATGGTGACGATCCGGTCGGTGGAGATGTGATAGCTGTCGCCAAGCTTGCCGTTGCAGGCGATCCGCCTGGTGGCGTCGGCGACATCGGCCGCATGGATGAACGAGCGCTCCGAGGTTCCGCCGCCGTGCAGCTGCAGCTTGCGGCCGAGCTTGATGAACAGGATGGTGCGCGGCACGATCCGATACAGCCGCTGCCCGGGGCCATAGACATTGGCCGCACGGGTGAACAGCACGGGAAAGCCGTAGGCGCGGAAATACGATCGTAAGCTCATGTCGCCGGCGGCGCGCGACACCGCATAGGGCGTCGATGGATCGAACACCGCATCCTCGGTCAGCGTGCCGGTGGCGTTGCCGTACACTTCCGGCGTGGTGACGTGGACGTAGCGCTCGAGGAAGTCACAAATCCGCAGACGCTCGTGCAGCCGCACCGTCGACACCACATTGGTCATGAACCAATGGTCCGGATTGGCCCAGCTCTCGCCGACCATGCTCTGCGCGGCAAAATTGATGATGCAGGGAAACCGCTCGGCGGTCACCAGTTGCATGATCGCGTCGAGATCGTGGTTGAGGTCGAGCTTCTGAAACCGGAAGCGATCGGCCTTCTTCCAGCGATACGGCAGGAATGCCGGATGCGGCTCGTCGGAGCGGCTGATGCCGACGACGTCGGCACCCTGGTCGAGCAGATAGCTGACCATCGAGGCACCGGTAAACGAATTCGAACCGATCACCAGATATTTGTCGAAGCCCGCGCGGGCCATCGCACACGGCGCGGACGCGGGAACGATACCGGTCACGCCTGTAGGCTCCGCTGCATCCAGCGCAGATTGTAGTGGCGGTCCTCGTTCTTCAATTCGCCGCGCTGGAATTTGACGATGATCTCGCGGATCGCGTCGTTCACCGTCTTCTTCGGCTTGAAGCCGGTCGCCAGCAGCTTGTCGGAATTGATCCGGTAGGAGCGCGGATCGTTCGAGGCGGTGACGGTGATCTTGGTCGGCACCTGGGCGTCGACCATCTTGGCGATGTCGAGGATCGAGATGTTCTCGAAACCGGCATTATAGATGCCGCGCAGCTCGGGCCGGTCGAGCAGCATCAGGTACAGATCGGTGATGTCGTCGATGTGGATGTTGGGACGGACCTGATTGCCGCCGAACACAGTAATCTCACCGTTGGTCAGCGCCTGCATGGTCAGCATGTTGACCGAGACATCGAGCCGCATTCGCGGCGAGGGCCCGCACACCGTCGCCGGGCGTACGATCTGCACCGCCATGTCGCCGGCGTAGCTGAGCATCACCCGCTCGGCCACCATCTTGGTCTTGTTGTATTCGGAGATCGGCTCCAACGTCAGGTCCTCGGTGACCTGCTCTTCGTCCTTGATGCCGTAGACGCTGCCGGACGACGCGTAGACGAAGCGCTGGATGCCGGCGCGCGCGGCGCGGTCGGCGAGCTGCATGGTGGCGAGTGCGCTGATCTCCCAGGTCAGCTTGGGATCGAGATCGCCGCACGGATCGTTGGCCACCGAAGCCAGATGCACGATCGCGTCGATCCCGGAGAGGTCGATCGAGCTGGTATCGCGAACGTCGCCACGTATCACGGTAAGCGCGGGATGCGGCGGCAGATCGTTGCCGAACCACATGATGTCGAACGCCACCACTTCGTCGCCGCGTGCCAGAAGCTTCGGCACCAGCGTGGTTCCGACGTAGCCGCAGGCGCCGGTCACCAGGATCTTCATCGCTTCATTCCCACTGATAAGCCCGTCCCACGGCGCGCCGCATCGCGGCGCCGACGAATCATTGCAAGCCTGAATGCAAGAGATACACGCATTTTTGCACGCCCTGATAGGGCCGCGCGGATCGTCGCTCGCCTGGTCCGGTCAGCCGGCGGCCGGCAGCGGCACGCGCTGGCCGCAGGCGAAATCGAGAATGGCATGGCAGATTGTCAGATGGCCGAGCTCGACAAAACCGTATTGGTCGGAGGCCAGATAGAAATTGATGTCGCCCTCGCGGCGCAGCGGATTGTCGGCCGAAAAACCGCTTAAGGTGATCACCCGGCAGCCGCGCGCACGAGCAGCAGCGACGGCGTTGAGGATGTTCGGCGAGCGACCGGACGAGGAGATCGCGATCAACAGGTCGCCTTCCTGCGCGAACAGTTCGATCTGCTTGGCGAAGACCTGCTCGTAGCCGTAGTCGTTGCCGAGGCAGGTCAGCATCGCACCGTCGTTGAGGCAGAGCGCGCGCATGCCGCCGTTCTTGGAATAGTCGGTCGCCATGTGGCTGGCGATCGCAGCGCTGCCGCCATTGCCGATGAACATCAGCTTGCGGCCGTCGGCATGGACTTCGCGGGCCCAGGCGATCACCAGCGAGGCGGCGACTTCCTGCGCGAACGGCCGGCCTTCGCAATCGGAGGCCTGCGCGGCGGCGAGAGTCGCCCGGAGGTGGTCGTAATAGCCGAGCATCTGCCGTTTCGACAGCAGCGGCGTCGCGGCGACATCCTCAGGAACGTCGTCGGGAATGGGGGCGGTGCTGTTACGCGACTGCGTCATCGGCGTCCTCGGCATTCCGAGCCATCACGGTTGCGCGTGATTCGTTAGCAATGTGTAAATCATGACCGGCCGCGGCGTCCGGCGCCGATCGCCTCGGAATACTACCTGGCGATTGCGTGAGGTCATGACGGCGGCAGCCCCGGGATCGCGTCCTTGGCGGTGAGGAAGGCGCTGCCCTGCTTGTAGGAGATCGGCAGGTCGGCCAGCGTCTCCGCCCGGCGCCAGCCGGTCTTTTGGGTGAACAGTTGCACCCCAGCGCCGCGCGCATAATCAAAGATGGCCGCGGCGTTGGCGTCGCTGCCAATCTCGAGCATGATGTCGATTGTGGCCCAACGCTCGCGCGGCAGCGAGGTGATGATCACCGCCTCGTGGCCTTCGGCGTCGATCTTGGCGAAGTCGGCCTTTGCGGCGATCTCGTCGAACGCGGCGAGCCGCACCTTGAAGCGGTCGATCTCGCCATAGGGATCGAGCTTGGCCCCGGCAATATGGCTGCCGGTGGTGTTGCCGCGCAACCGGAGGAACTCCGCCTCACCCGGTTGCGCCGACACCGCCGCCTCGTTGACGCGGACGGTGGTGACGCCGTTGGCACGCATGTTGGCCAGGAACAGAGCGACGTGCTCGGGGTCCGGCTCGTAGGTTTCAACCGTGAAGCCGCAACGCGCCATTACGAGGCTGTGCAGACCGATGTTGCCGCCGATGTCGGCGACGCGCCGGTATCGATCGCGGTTCTGCCAATAAAACGAAAACAGGATCAGCTCGTCGAGCCCGAACAGGTCGAGCGAGTCCACCGCCCCCATCCGGTGATACGGAAAGCTGATCGGCCCGAACGGTCCGAACGGCACGTCGGTGCCGCCGCGGGCGAACAGCGCCACCACCGCGCTGCGGGCGGCCGAGGCCAAGGCCGTGTAGGCGGCTCCACCCGGCGCGTGATGCCGCGCCAGCTCGGGCAGAGCGGTGATGATATCAGCGAGGATCCGGTCGGGCCCCGGCGCATATGGCGCCGGCGCAGCACTGGAATCGGCCCTCGGAGCGGTATCGGTCATGCAACGGCGCCGTTGAAAAAGATGAGCCCGAATCACCTGCACCTTACTGCATCCCTGCCCGCAACACGAACCTCGGGAGGGCGGCAGCCGGAGCAGAAAGAAAGGCGGCGGGGTCGCCCCCGCCGCCTTCCGTCGTTTGATCAGCTACGCGGCGATTAGCGGAGGAGCTGCAGCACGCCCTGCTGAGACTGGTTGGCCAGCGACAGCGCGGACACCGCGATCGACTGGCGGGTCGTCAGCGCCTGGCTGTTCGCCGCTTCCTCGTTGGTGTCGGCCAGCGTGAGGTTCGACGAACCGGTCTGCAGCACGTTGATCAGGCTCTTCGAGAAGTCCTGACGGGCCTGCACGATCGACAGGTTCGAACCGAACGCGGAGGCCTGCGACCGCAGGGCGGTCGAAGCGGTGCTCAGCTTGCTCAGCACGGCGTTGGTGGCGTTGTTGTCGATGAAGTCGACGCCAGAGCTCAGGTTCGACAGGCCGAGGCCGGTCGGGTTGAAGGTGACGCCCTGGATCGAGATCGTCGACTTGCCGGTTTCGTTGAACACCAGCTTCAGGGTGTCGCCGTTCAGCAGGTTCACACCGTTGAACGACGCGTCCTGAGCCGTGGTCTTGATCTGGTCGAGCACGTCGTTGAACTGCTTGACCAGGCCGGCGCGGGTGGTCTGGGCGTTGACGTCGACCACCGGCGCGTTCGGCACCGAGAAGGTCAGGGTCGAAGCCAGGGTGCCGCCGATCACACCGCCGTCCGAGCCGCCCAGAGTGTGGGAGGCGTAGTCGTTCGACGCTGCGATCGTGAGCTTGCCGGAGGCGTTGTCGATCGACGCCGTCAGGTTGTTGGACGCCAGCGCAGCGTTCAGCTGAGCGAGCGACTTGACGGTACCGTTGGTGCCGTCGCCGAAGGTGACGTTGGTGGCCGCACCGCCGTTGAAGGAGGTGAAGGTCAGCGTCTTGCCGTTCAGGCTGCCGGCCGAAGCGCCACGAGCCGAGGTGAACGAGGTGGAGATGCCGCTCGGACCGGTGAGGCCGAGGGCAGCCAGCGCGTTGCCGGTGCCGGTGATGCTAAGGTCGGAGGCAAGTCCGGTCGACAGCTTCAGCGAGCCGCTCGTGATCGACGAGTTGGCCGTGCCGTTGGCAGTCGAGATCGTCGCACCGGAGACACCCAGCGAAGCCGTGCGGACGCCGGTGGCGAGGTCGATGGCCTTCAGGACGTCATCGATGGTGCCCTTCTGCAGGTACACGGTCGAATTGCCCTGGCCATCGGTCTCGACGTTGCCGGAGATGCCCTGGTGGGTCGACGACGCAGTCGGAACAGCGGCGTTCTTGAAGGTGATGGTCTTGCCGTTCACGTTCAGCGTGGAGCCGTCCGCGATCAGCGTGCCCATCGTGGTGCCGCTGGTGGTGCGCTGCTTGGTGAGGGTCAGCGGACCGGTACCGGTAGCGCTGGTCAGACCGAGGTTCTTGAACAGGTCGGTCCAGCCGGTGACGTTGAGGTCGGCGCCGGTCGAGCTGCGGATGGTGGTGATACCACCGGTGACGTCCGAAGCAGTCTGGCCGGAGTTGGTGCTGATGGTTGCGACACCCGACGAGATGGTCGCCGACTTGACGCCGTTGGCCAGATCGATCGCGGTCAGCAGGTCACCAACGGTCGCGTTGCTGAACTTGGTCTGGTCACCGAGATAGATCGTCGAGTTGCCGTTGCCGTCGGTGCCGATACGGCCGAGAACACCGGTGCCCGTCGGGATGTTATTGCCCTGCGGAGCGTCGGAGGTCTTGAACGTAATGGTCTTGCCGTTGACCGTCAGCTGGGTGCCGTCCGCGATCGCCGCGGTGGTGAGGCCACCATGGGTGTTGAACAGCTGCGTCGTGGCCGAGATGTTGGCCGAGGCGGTCGCAGCCGCGGTGTCGACGGTCTGCGCGGTCAGGCCGAGCTTGGCCAGCACGGCGCCGCCGGCGTTGTCGCCGATCGTCAGCGGGCTGTTGGTGCCCGAGTGCAGTTCCAGCTTGCCGGCGGTGATGGTCGACGAATGGCCGGTGTTGCCGTTGATATCGTCGATCGTGTTGGCCAGCTTGGTCAGGGTCTGGTCGAGACCGATCGTGTAGTTGCCGTTGCTGTCCTTGCTGGCGGCACCGGCAGTGGTGAAGGTGATGGTCTTGCCGTTCACCGTGATCGAGTCGCCCGCAGCCGGACCGGTCGCCGTGGTGGTCGAACCGTTGGTGAGGTCGCTGATCAGGTTGGAGCCGCCCGCGGTGGCGGCGGCGGTGCCGACGCTGAGAACGCTGCCGAGCGCGGTGTTGTCAGCGGCGCCGAGAGCGGTCACAGCCGTACCCGCCGCGATGCTGACGATCGCACCGCCGAGGGTGTCGGAGCCGGACGCAGCGGTGCTGCCACCCGCGGTGCCGTCGAAGATCACGTTGCCGGTGGCAACCGCGTTCGAGTAGCTCTGGGTACCGCGCAGGTCGTCAGCGGTGGCGCCGGAGATGGTGGCCGACACGTTCGACTTGGTGGCGTAGCCGGAGGTCGTCTGCAGGGCCTGGTTGGCGATCGACTTGGCGCTGTCCACCAGCTTGTTCAGCGAGGTGATGCCGGTATTGGCGGCCTGCAGGATCTGCACGCCGTTGCCGATGCCATCGAGGAGGTTGTTGATGTCGCTGGCGCGGCTGTCGAGCGAAGCGGCGGTGAAGAAGTTAGTCGGATTATCGAGCGCCGTGTTCACCTTCTTGCCGGACGAGAGGCGGCTTTGGGTGGTGGCGAGCAAGTCAGCCGTGGCCTGGAGCGAAGAAAGATTCTGGCGAACGGCGTTGGATAGAACGATACCGGACATTGTGATGCTACCTTCCTGGTGTGCAAACGCGATCTTCTTGATCGGTCGCGGCACCTTGCCGGCCAGACTCTAAAAATGCGTAAAGTCAGAGAACCGGGTTTAACGGAAGGAATCGCCCGTAAAATCACTGGCTTGTGCAAGATGAGACGGACGTGGAGACGCGGCTCGCAGCCTCGCAAGACTACGTAATTTGCCAGGATCAGTGAGCGTTTAGGAGGACTTGTGCTGCAGCTGCGGCAGCTAAGCGGCGCGAAATCGGTCGCCGCGGGGCCGCCGGAGCGGCGGCCCGTCGTTCAGAGATAATTAACTAGAGAAACTTGACGAGACTCAGCTGATAGAGTTTCGACGTCGTCTCATACGACGCCTGCAGCGAGGTTTGCAGCGCCAGGATCTTGGTCGCCACCTCATCATTGTTGATGCCTTCGATCGAACTGAGCATCGTCTGCGCCAGCGCCTTACTCTGCGTCTGGCGGTTGGCGGTGGCCTTGATCGACGCCTGAGCACCGGCCAATTCCGCCTGCATATTCTGGATCGACTGCTGGCCGGGAACGACCGCCAGATTAGCAGCCACGCGCTGGTTGAGCGCCGCAATCTTTCCGGAACTATAGGGATCGGTGGCCGAGGTCGTCACCGCGGCGAACACCGCAACGGTCTGCAACTGCTTGCGCAGCGCCTGCTCATCGGCTCGGGCGCCGTATTGCACCGTGATGGCGTCATCGATCTTGGCAACCGCGGTGCCGCGGGCCGGATCGCTCGCCGAGTCCGGCTCTCCGTTGTACCAGAAGATCGTATTGGCTTTGGTGCCGGCGACTTGCGCCGTGGCGACGCCGAACGGCGCGGTGCCGGCCACCCGCAGCGGCGGGGTGTTGTTGAAGAAGTCGTCGCCGGCCTTGATCGCCGAGGCGGCCGCCAGCGGGCCGTTGGCCATCTTCTTTACCGCAGCCGTCAGCGCGGTCTGCAGATTGGCCGCCGTCACCGACGGTGACGGCGCGACGGGGGGCACTGCGGTCGGCGAGCCCTGATCGATCGCGAAGCATCCGTCCGGCAGCGGCGTCTTTGAAGACGCCGTCAGCGTGATGGTCTCCTGCGTCCCATCCGGCATGTCGAAGGTGAACTTCACCGCATCGCCCTCGTTCGGAATGACGCCGTTGAGGTCGATCGACATCGCCTTCGGATTGGGGGCCGCCGGCGGGGTGGTCGGCGGCGTCTCGGTCGGCTGCGTCACCACCGCGCCGCTGATCGTGGTCGAAACCGCATTCAGCTTCATGCCGAACGGCGACGGCCCGATCGGGGTCGGAGTCGCGTACGGATTGGCGGCGAAGTCCTCACCGATCTGGACGGTCGTGGCGGTCGCGCCGGTCGACACGATGGTCCGGCCCATGCCGTTGGTGCCGACATCGGCGTCGTGACGCTCGCTGATCACCTGCTTCAGCCCAGCGACCGCCGCGCCGTCGCCGTTCATAATCTTGTCGGCCGCGGTCACCGGCGCAGTGTCGGTGATCCGGCCGCCGAACAGATAGCGGTCGCCGACCTGGGCGTTCAGCATGTCGACCGAGTCGAAGAAGTCGAGTGACGCGGTCTTCTGGCCCGGGGTTTGACCGGTGTTGTCCAGCGTCGAGCCGGCGCTCACCGCCGCGCCCTTCACCTCGCTGTTGATCGTTGCCATCCGCTGCAGCGAAAGGTTCGCCACGCTGATGCGGGTGGTGATGTTGGTCATCGTGTCGCTGTAGCTGGCGATGTTCGACATCTGCGCACGCAGGCCGATTGCAAGGCTGCGGCCGGTGCCGTCGCCGGCATAGGTGTTCGAGATCCGCCCGCTCGAGAGCTGTTGGCTCAGATTCTCGAGCTGGCTGCGAAGATTGAGGATCCCGGTGCCGATATAGGAAGTACGCCCGCTTACGCCGTCGATCGCCATGGCTCGCCTCAAATCGCCTGCATCAGGGACTGATACATCTGGTTGATGGTCGACATCACCCGCGCGTTCGCCGCGTAGGCGTTCTGCAGCGACAGCAGATGCGCCATCTCCTCGTCCATGTTGACGCCGGAGGACGTCGAGAATTTCTGCTGCAGTGTGTTCAGCACCACGTTCTGCCCCTCGGACAGTTGTTGCGCCGCCGCCGCATTGGAGCCCTGCTGGCTGACGAACTGCTGCAGATAGCTCAGCAGCGTGCCCTTGTAAGGTGCAGCATCCGAACCGATACCGGTCTTCGCCGAATACAGATACTTGCTGGTGTTGAGCTGCTTGACCAGGAAGTCAGGCCGCGTGGTATCGCCCGCGGCCGTGAGCGGCGAGGTCGAATACACCACCAGCCGGGAGTTATCCTTGATCAGGTCGGCGTTGACCGAGATCCGCTGCGCGTAGCCGGTCATCTGGCTGCCGTAGCCGTTGATCGCCCCGGTGTAAGCCGCGCCATTGTCATTGAACAGCGGCACCGATGCGGTGCCGCCGGTCAGCGACGTCTCGGTGCTGGTGACTGAGGCCGCGGTAATCGTCGAGAAGCCTGCGTTGTTCAGCACCGTGATGTTTGGCGCGGTGCCGCTGAACTGCAGGTTACGGCTGTTGAGCGCAGCGTTGAGCTGCGACACCACCGAGCCGGACAGGCCGGAGAAATCGATCCCGACCGCGTAGTCGTTCGGATCGGCGGTGGCGTTCTGCGGCAGTGGCAGCACCGACGGATCATCGACCCGCACCACCGTCACCGTATGCTGCGCACCGGTCAGCGTATCGGTGTAAGAGATGTTGACGGTGTTTCCGGTCTTCATCGACGACAGATCGAGACTGAAACCCGCCTGGGTGCCGGAGGTGACAGCCGTGCCGGCCGTCGTCTTGTCTGAAAGCGCGCTCGACAGCGAGGCCGCAAACTGATCGAGCTGGGTCTGGGCCTGGACAAGGGTCTTGTCGCGCAACTCGACATAGGCGGCCAACTTACCGGATTTCAGCGAGCTGGTCAGATCGGAAGAGGAGCCGTTGGCGTAGCCGACCCGGATCGAGCCGAGATCGCTGATCGCCGTGTTCGGATTCCACATCGTGGTCGGCGAAACCGTGCCCTGCGCATTGAAGGTCAGCTTCGCCGCTTCCATGCCGACGAGCTGCACGCCGGATCCGGTGAACACGGTCACCTGATTGGCGCCATTGGTGACGACGCGGATATCCATCAGTTGCGACAACTGATTGATCGCCTGATCGCGCTGATCGAGCATCGCCGAGGTGGCCGCATCGGTCGATGTGCCACCGAGCGGATTGGTCTGGATATGGGTGTTGATGTTGGCGATCTGCTGCATCAAGTTGTTCGCGGTGGTCACCGCGTCGGCGATGCCGGTTTCGCACCCTGCGCGCAGCGTTTGAATGCCGTTCGATGTCGAATTCAGATTGCTCGAAATCGCCTGCGCGGCATTCAGCACAGCAATCCGTGCAGACGTGCTGTCCGGACTGGTGGCGAGCGCCTGCAGCGCGGTGGTGAGACCGTTGTAGGAATTTTCGAGCGTCCCGGTGGAGTTCGGATCGCCGAATAGCCCCTGCAGCTGCTTCAGGAAGTCCGATCGCAACGACGCGTAGGCCCCTCCCGAAGTCTCGGTTCGAAGCTGCGCCAGGATGTAGTCGTCGAGCTGACGATCGACGCCGACGACCTTGACGCTGGTGCCGGTCTCCCCCGCATTCACCGCCGACTGGTTGACCGTCTTGCGGACATAGCCGGGCGTCTCGGCGTTGGCAACGTTGGATGACACCAGCGACATTGTCGCCTGGTTCACCCGAAGGCCGGCCATTGCGATGGCGAGTGCGTCTCCGAGACTCATGACTACCTACCCGGGGTTTGGAGGGCGGACCGCACCGCCTAGCGCATCACGTTGAGCAGATCCTGCACCATGGTGTTGGCCGTGGTGATCACCTTGGTGTTCGCCGAGTAGGCCTGCTGGGTGACGATCAGCTTGGTGAATTCGTCGGCGATGTCGGTGTTCGAAGATTCGAGCGACGAACCCGACACCGAGCCGCCCTTGCCGTACAAGGGCTGGCCGGATTCATTGGTGATTTCGAACGCGCCGCCGTCGGTGCGCTTGAGGAAGTTGGCACCGTTGAAGGTCGCGACCGACACTTCGGCGAGGTCGATATTGCGGCCGTTGGAATAGGCGCCGACCACGCGGCCGTCGTTGCTGACCGACACGCTGACCAGCTGGCCGGCCGAGTAGCCGTCCTGCTGCAGCTGGTTGACCTGAACGTTGCCGTTGGTGTCGGAGAACTGCGTCAGACCGCCGGTGCCGAACGCCATCGTCACGTCCCCCAGCGACACACCCGACACCGTCAGACCGGTCAGCGTGATCTGGCCGATCACCGGGCTCATCTGACCGTTCGAGGCGAAGGTGAAGTTGGTGTTGACGTTCTGCCATGCCGTCTGCGTGCCGGTCGCATTCGGATTGACCTGATAGAACAAGTTCCAGACGTCGGTGTGGCCGGTGCCGAGGGTGGCGGAGTCGACCTTGGCCCAGCGGAACTGCACGTTCACCGGCGCGCCGTTGCCGTCATAGGCGGTGGTGGAGCCGCCCGAGACCGACTCGTCGAGGAACGTCTGGTTGTCGACGCCAGTCACCTTGCCGGTACCGACCGAACCACCACCGTTGCGGACCACATTGACGGGGCTGGTGAGACCGAGCGAGGCGAACGCCGCAGCGCCGGACGTCATGGCCAGATCACTGGCGACGCCGGTGTGCAGCACCACCGCGCCCGAAGTCACCGTCGACGCCGCACCGCCGGCCGAGATCGCGTCGATCTTGCTCAACAGGTTGGCGATGGTGGAGTCGATCGGGATGTGGGTCGCGTCGTCGGTGCCGCCCGAAGCCGTGAAGGTAATGGCCGTGCCGTTCACCGTGATCGTGTTGCCGACCGCGAAGTCGACGCCGATCGAGTCACTGCCGGCGACGCCACTCAGCTTGGTCGCGCCGGTGATCGGGACGCCCTGCTTGTTGTTGATCTGGAGGCCGGTCTTGCTGTTGTCGCTGAACGGCGGCGGGGTCGTGCCGAGGACCTGCGGGTTGGTGGCGAAGTCGGCGGCGCGCAGCAGTTCCGAGCCGGGGATCGACTTGTCGTGCTTGGTGGTCAGCGGATACGAGGCGAGGTTCGCGCGGTAGCTGATTTTGGTGGTGGCCTGCGACGGCAGGAAGTCGTTCTGGAACTTCAGGACGCCGGGGCTGCCGCCGACCGGGTTGCCGGTGGTCGGGTCGATCTTCACGCCTTCCAGATAGTAGCCGGCGCCGTTCACCAGATAGCCGTTCTTGTCGAGCGAGAAGTCGCCCCGGCGGGTGAAGTTGTCGACGCCCGGGAAGATCGGGTTGTTGTCGCTGAACGAGCTCGGCTTCTGCACTACGAAGAAGCCTTCGCCGTTGATCGCCATGTAGGTCGAAACCGAAGCGGACTGCACCGAGCCCTGCGTGGTGTTGGTCAGGCGCGATCCCGCGGTCACCGACCCAGCGAGCTGCTGATTGTTGCCCGCCTGCGGGATCAGGTCGAGGAACGAGGTGTCGATGCGCTTGAACGCCGTGGTCTGCGAGTTGGCGATGTTTCCGGAGATGTTCTCCAGCGCATAGGAGTTGGAGCGCAGGCCCGCGACCGACGTGGTGAGAGCGCCGAAAATACCCATTACTGACTTCTCCCGATGCGGCCGCCCCGTGGCGGCTGTTGACAGCAGATCCACGAGGCTTCCCGCAAGCCTCGTGCCAAGGAGCAAAATCCATATTTTTCAATCGCTTGGTGATTAGCAGAGGGCACTGAGGCCGGGGCGGTTTTGCCGGGTCGGGCAACTATTGCCGGGACCATTTGACTATCTTGCCCCTACCCCAATGCCGGGGAACCAAACTTCCGCCTGCGCGTTGCGACCCGGGACAGCGAGGGGGTTGATCGGGGGATCACTTGGCTGAAGATACGCCCGGCGGGCACCTGGGCCGCATAGACGCGGTCCCAGACAGTCTTTTTCTGGGCCGCGGCGAACTGGCGTCGCTGATGCGCGCATTCGATTGGGCATCGACCCCGATCGGACAGCCGGAGAGCTGGCCGCAGGCGCTCAAGACCGCGGTTCGCATCATGCTGACCTCGCAACAGCCGATCTGGATCGGCTGGGGCACGGAGCTGACCTATCTCTATAACGATCCCTACAAGTCGATCATCGGCGGCAAGCACCCATGGGCACTCGGCCGGCCGACTTCGGAAGTCTGGTCCGAAATCTGGGAAGATATCGCCCCGCTGCTCGCCAAGGCGACCAGCGGCCATGAGGGCACCTATGTCGAGGCCCAGCTCCTGATCATGGAGCGAAACGGCTTTCCCGAGGAAACCTACTACACCTTCTCCTACAGCCCGATTCCGACCGATGACGGCTCGCCGGGCGGCATCTTCTGCGCCAACACGGACGATACCCAGCGGGTCATCACCGAGCGGCAACTGTCGCTGCTGCGCGATCTTGCCGCCAGCGCTGCAGAATCCCGCAGCGTCGGGCAAGCCTGCGAACGGAGCGCCGCCGCGCTCGCCACCGATCCTCAGGACCTGCCATTCGCGCTCATCTATCTGACCGACCTCGGCGGCGGTCACGCCGAACTTGCCGCCTCGTCCGGGATCGATGCCAGCCATCCCACGGTCAAGCCGACGCTGGCGCTGGCGGGCGGTGACGAGCCCTGGCCCGTCGCCGAAGCCTTCCGTCTCAACGCGCCGATCGTGGTGCCGGATCTCTATGACCGCTTCGGCGTCGCGTTTCCGGCCGGTGGGTGGCGCCAGCCGCCGACTCGGGCGGTGGTGGTGCCGATCCCGGCAAGCGGCGACACCGGCCGCTCCGGCTTCCTGATTGCTGGGCTCAACCCGTTCCGGCTGTACGATAGCGCCTACCAGGACTTCCTCGCCTTGGTCTCCGGCCAGATCTCGTCGGCGATCACCAACGCCGACGCCTATCAGGAGGAGCGCCGCCGCGCCGAGGCGCTGGCCGAAATCGACCGCGCCAAGACCGCGTTCTTCTCCAACGTCAGCCACGAATTCCGGACGCCGCTGACGCTGATGCTGAGCCCGCTGGAAGAAGCGCTAGGGCGCGATGGCATCCCGGAAGAGCAGCGGTCGCTGCTCGGCATCGCTCACCGCAACGGTCTGCGGCTCTTGAAGCTGGTCAACACCCTGCTCGATTTCGCGCGGATCGAGGCCGGCCGCGTCACCGCACATTTCACCCCGGTCGACCTGTCGTCTTTCACTGCCGAACTCGCCTCGAATTTCCGCTCGGCGCTCGACCGTGCTGGCCTGCGCTTCGTGATCGAAGCGCCACCGCTGCCGCAGCCGGTCTATGTCGATCGCGACATGTGGGAGAAGATCGTCCTTAACCTTCTCTCCAACGCATTCAAGTTCACCTTCGAAGGAGAAATCGTAGTCCGCGTTGGTCCCGATCCGGACGGCCGTCATGCCGTGATCGAAGTCAGCGACACCGGCACCGGCATCCCGGAGGCCGAGATCCCGCATCTGTTCGAGCGGTTTCGCCGGGTCGAGGGCGCGCGCGGCCGCTCGATCGAAGGCAGCGGGATCGGACTGGCGTTGGTGCAGGAGCTGATCAAGCTGCACAGCGGCTCGATCGACGTCGAGAGCGAGATCGGTCGTGGCTCGACCTTCCGCGTGACCCTGCCGTTCGGCTCCGCGCACCTTCCGGCCGACCGGCCGCGGCACGCCGCGCTGCAGGTCTCGACCAATGTCCGCGCCCAGGCCTATCTCGACGAGGCGATCGGCTGGCTCGATGAGGGCGGCGATGCCGATCTGCCGCCAGCTTCCGGTGCGCAGGATCTCGGCATCGTCACCGCGCCTGCCGCGGGCAGACCGCACATTCTGCTTGCCGACGATAACCACGACATGCGCGACTACGTCGCCCGGCTGCTCGGCGATGCCTATGAGGTCGAAGCTGTCAGCGACGGCGTCGCGGCGCTCGAAGCGGTGAAGAAGCGTCGGCCGGATCTGGTGCTCAGCGACGTGATGATGCCGCGGCTCGACGGCCTCGGTCTTTTAAAAGCACTGCGCAGCGATCCGGCGGTGGCTGACCTGCCGGTGATCTTCCTGTCAGCGCGTGCCGGGGAAGAAGCCAAGCTGGAGGGTCTGGAGGCGGGCGCCGACGACTATCTCAGCAAGCCGTTCAGCGCCCGCGAGCTGCTCACGCGCGTTCGCGCCAATCTCGATACCGCGGCGATCCGGCGCACGGCGCTGCGGACCGAATACGCGCTGCGCCAGGAAGCTCAGGCCGCCCGTAAGCATGCCGAAGGCATCCTGGCCTCGATCAGCGACGGCTTCATCGCACTCGATGAGCAGTATCGGTTCACTTACGTCAACGCCGCCGCCGAACGGCTGATCGCCAGCACCGCGGAGGAGCTGATCGGCAAGGTGTATTGGGACGTCTACCCGATGATGCTCGGCACCAAGATCGAGCAAGCCTATCGCCGGGCGATGACCGAGCGCGTCGCCTGCGAGTTCGAAAGTTATCATCCGCCGAGCAAGCGCTGGTTCGAACTGCGGGTGGCGCCGACCAACGGCAAGAGCATCTCGGTGTATTTCCGCGACATCACCGAGCAGAAGAAAGCCGAGGCGGCGCTACGCGACATCAACGAGCAGCTCGAAGAGCAGGTAGCGGAGCGCACCGCCGAACTGCAGCAAAAGGAAGCCCGTCTGCGCACCATCTTCGCGGCGAGCTACACTTATCAGGCGCTGCTCGACGTCGACGGCGTCGTGCTCGACGCCAACCGCACCTCGCTCGCCGGAATCGGCGGCCAGCTTGAGGACGTAATCGGCAAGCCGGTGTGGGCGACACCGTGGTTCGGCAGCACGCCAGGACTGCCTGAGATGATCCGCAGCGACATCGCCGCGGTCGCGGCCGGCGAGACGGTGCGGCGCGAACTTCACGTCAACCTGCCGGCTGGCGGCTGGCGCTGGTTCGATCTGCAGATGCGCCCGGTGCAAGACCCGCAGGGCCAGGTGATCGCGATCGTGCCCGAGGCGGTCGACATCACCGAACGCCGCAAGGCCGAAGAAGCATTCCGGCAGGCGCAGAAGATGGAAGCGATCGGCCAGCTCACCGGCGGCGTCGCGCACGACTTCAACAACATGCTGACGGTGATCCGGTCGTCGGCCGATCTGCTGCGCCGGCGCGAGCTGCCGCCGGAGCGGGTCCGCCGCTATGTCGATGCGATCTCCGACACCGCCGACCGCGCCGCCAAGCTGACCGGTCAGCTTCTCACCTTCGCACGCCGCCACGCGCAGAACCGCGAAGTGTTCGACGCGGCCGAGCACATCGAGGACGTCTCCGACATGCTGAAGACCGCGCTCGGCTCCCGCGCGGTGTTCAATCTCGACATCGCCGAGCGGCCGTTGCCAGTCGAAGCCGACACCAATCAGTTCGACGCCGCGCTGGTCAATCTGGTGGCCAACGCCCGCGACGCGATGGACGGCCACGGCACCCTCACCGTCTCGGTGACCCGCTCGGCGCCGATGCCCCAGGAAGCCGCCGCAGGCAGCAGTGGTTTCGTCGAGGTGTCGATCGCCGATACCGGCTGCGGCATTCCACGCGAGCAGATCGAACGGATCTTCGAGCCGTTCTTCACCACCAAGGACATCGGCCGCGGCACAGGCCTTGGATTGTCGCAGGTTTACGGCTTCGTGCAGCAGTCCGGCGGCACCATCAATGTCGACAGCGCGATCGGCTGCGGCACGACGATCACGCTCCGGCTGCCGCTCAGCGACAAACCGATCCAGCGCCGCAACGGCAATGGCAGCAATGCCGTCGACGGTCGGCAGCGCGGCTGCATCCTGGTGGTCGAGGATAACGCCGAAGTCGGCGAGTTCTCCACCCAGCTGCTCCATGACCTCGGCTACCAGACCGTGCTCGCCTCTTCCGGCGAACAGGCGCTGGCTCTGCTCGGCGATAACGCCAAGCGTTTCGACCTGGTGCTGAGCGACGTGGCGATGCCGGGCATGGACGGCGTGACGCTGGGCCGGGAGATCAAGAAGCGTTTGCCGGAGCTGCCCGTGGTGCTGAACTCCGGCTACGCCCACATGCTGGCCGACGAGGACCACGGCTTCGAGCTGCTGCACAAGCCGTATTCGGTCGAGGATCTATCGAAAGTCTTGCGCAAGGCGATGGCCGAGCGGACCTGATCGCCGTTCCATTTCGCGGAACCGGCGAATGCACGGCAGATGCAACGTTCGCGTCAATGTGATCGGCCGCCTGCCGAACCTACGCTATCGCATTGAGGCAGATCATTTCTCCGGACATACAAGCGTGGCATCGAGGCCCTCATTCCGGCCCGAGCATGTTTGTCCGCGAGCGTTGCGAAGAGCGTACCCATGACCGAGATCGAGATCGCCCAGCAGGTGTTGTCCTGCCTGCACCAGACCGAAACGGCGGAGCCGCATTCTGCCGTGTCGTCGCTCAAGGGACTGATCAGCTACATCCACGGTGCCGGCACCGTGCATTCCTGCGAGGTCGACGAAGCCCGCTCATCGACCTTCATGGCGATCTGCGAATACGCCAAGGCCCTGCATCGCGGCCTGCCCGCCGACAATCTGCGCCCCGCCGCAATCGACGCCGCCGAAAAATGGCGGGCACTGGCGAGCTGAGCCGCCGCCACAGTCTTCCGAGCTAATTCCCGACCGCTACTTGCTGCACGCCTTCGGCGCGACGAAGCGATAGAAATACTCCTTGGTCTTGCCGTTGTGGGTCCGCAGCACCGGCACGTCGATGCGCTTCTCATCCGACATCGCCCGGCCCGGATAGGCAGCGGCAAAATGCGCCGGCACCTGCGGCAGCGTGTACACCAGCACCGCACCCCGATCCTCCAGCTTGCGCGGATCGAACCAGCGCGTCGCCGGAATGAAGTGGATGGTGATCGAGTCGGCTTCCGGCCCGGCCGCGATGCCGATGCCGTACACCGTCTGGCGATCACCGAGAAAATACCCCGGTCCACAGCTGTACTGGCTGCGCCAGTCGTCGAGGATCAGGCGTGCCGCATCGGCGGTCGGCTCCTGCAGCCCACTGTGCGAGGCGGGGCCGAGATAAGCGATCATCACCGCCGCGCTCATCACCGTATAGAGCCCCGACAGTGTCCAACCGGTCTGCCGCTCGCAAGTGTCGCGCCGTGCCTCGTTCCAGCTCAGGAGCGGCGCCAGCGCCGGCACCGCCAACAGCGAGAACGGTGCGCCATAACGGGCGATGTATTCGAGGCCGAGCCCGACGATCATGCCGAGCAGGATCAGCACCATCGCCAGATCGATGATGACGATGAACTTCAGCTCATCGCTGGCTTCGACGAACCTCGGCACCCGCACATTGATCATCCGGCGCGCGCTCGACACCGCGACGATCACCGCGCCGGGCAGCAGCATCGGCAGATAGCCGGCAACCAGGAGGCCGACGCGGCGGGCGGTGTCACCGATCGAGCCGAACCCGGTGAAATGCCGCTCGCCGTAAGCGATGGTGCTGCCGAACTTCACCGCAGTGACCACATGCGGCAGCAGGAGTAGCGTGGCGATCAACACTGCCACATACAGGCCGGGCCGCGTCAGGCAGCGACGGAACGACGGCAGCGCGACGACGCCGATCGCCATCGCCAGAAACAGCACCGCCGCGTTGTATTTGGTCAGCGCCGCGACCGCGGCCCATACCCCGAGCAGGATCCAGTCGAGCCAGCGGTTGTCCTGCCGCGCACGTAGGAAGTGATAGACCACCGCCGGCCACGAGGTGAGCTGCAGGATGTCGGCGTTCAGCGCCCAGGATAGCGGCGCGAACACGGCGTAGAACGAGGTGCCGGCGAGCACGACGAGGTAGATCGCCATCGTCCGTTCGACCAGCAGTCGCAGGATCGCGTACAGATACGCAAAGCCGATCGCCATCAGCACCTGATTGGCGGCGACGATGGCGGTGCCGGATGGCCCGAACAGGCGATCGACCACGCCGCCGGCCCACACCATCATCGGCGGGTGCACGGGTGTGATCAGCGGGAAGTGGCGCCCCCAGGCGACCAGTTCGCGGGTGTCGTAGAGCGGCGTCGGAAATACGATCGCCGCGAGGACTACCGGCAGGACGATTGCCGCCGCGAGAATGGCCAGCAGGCTACGGGAGCCCCCCGGCTGCGACACCACAGGTTGCATCAGGGCCGGCCGCCACGTTTCTGAAAGTTAATGTGCTCGGGATATGCGTGGGCGGCGCTTGGATTGTCAACTGAGGCGGGCGACTTCCCCACGCCAGCCGCAGCGTTTGAGACGCGGAAACAAGTCTTTCACGCGATTCACAACCAGCGCGTCAGCTCGCGTTCGGCGTCGCCGGATGGAAGGTCAGCGCGTAGCCATCCATGCAGTAGCGCAGCCCGGTGGGCTTCGGTCCGTCATCGAACACGTGGCCGAGATGACCGCCGCAGCGGCGGCAATGCACTTCGGTGCGAGTCATGCCGAGGGTACTATCGGTACGTTCGCCGACCGCGTTCGGCAGCGGTTGCCAGAAACTCGGCCAGCCGGTGCCGCTGTCGAACTTGGTATCGGACGAGAACAGTGGCAGGTCGCAACCGGCGCAGGCGAAGGTGCCCTTGCGATGCTCCTTGAGCAACGGGCTGGAGAACGGCCGCTCGGTGCCCTCCTCGCGCAGGATGTGGTACTGCATCGGCGTCAGCTGCTTGCGCCATTCCTCGGGCGTCTTCTCGATCTCGAACTTCTCGGCCGCGCGGGCGGCATCCGGCCGCAGCCAGCGGAAGCCAAAGGCAGCGGCAAGGGCGGCAGAAGCGAGCAGCATGCGGCGATCGATCATGATGATGTTCCCTGCGTGACGGGCGCGGGCGCCCCGGCGGCACTTCCCTCAGGTACGAGCGGCCGCACCTCAGGTTACACCGCCGGTATTTTCGCCCGCTCACATTGTCGCGAGAACGCCGACGCTGCCGGAGCTATTCCGGCGATGGCGGCGGCACCGGACGACGCGACGGCGCATTCGGAGGGGGCACATTTGCGGCCTCGGCAGCCCGCAGCAGCGCGACGCGGGCGCGGCGCTCCTCCTGCTTGACCTCGGCACGCGCATCACGGACCCGGGTCCGCGCGGCGGCGCGCTCGCGGTAGCGCGCCAGGGCACCGGCGGCGAGTGCGCCCTCCCGGGTGGCGAAATACACCCCCTGCCCGACGATGCGGCCGATGGTGCCGCCAGCCCACACCAGATCAAACGGCGAAAAAAGCTTCCAGCGCTCGTCGCTATGGGTCAGGCCGCGAGCAATCAGCCGCCCGGCAATCGCGGTGGTGGCGAGCCCCTGCCGACCGAATCCGCTGGCGACCCACAGCCCCGGCCGCAGTTCGCCGATCTGCGGCATGCCGTGCACCGTCATCCCGACAGCCGCGCTGAAGGTCTGGGCGATCTCGACCTGCCCGAGTTGGGAGAACACCGCCGCGATCCGCCGCCGGATGATTCCGGCGAGCCGCTGCGGCGCAACATCGAAGGTGGTCTCGCCGCTGGACCACAGCAGCCGGTCACCGCCGACGATCCGGTAATGATCGACCCCATCGGTGTCGGCAATCGAGCCGGCAAACGCGATCGCCTCGGGGAGTTGCTCGCCGAGCGGCGCGGTGAGAGCCGCAGTGCGCCAGACCGGCAGCAGAGTTTCGGCGACGCGCGGCGACGGCGCACCGAGGTGCACGCTGCCGGCCAGCACGATGTCCGAGGCGCGCAGCCGCGCGTTCGGCGTGGAGATCCGCTTGCGGATGCCGGCGAAATCGATACTGACCGCCGGCGTTTCCTCGAAGATCCGTGCCCCGGCCTGCCGCGCCAAGCGCTCCAGGCCGCGCAAGTAACGGCGCCCATCGAGCTGAAACGCGGTCGGGTAATGGATGCCGTGAAAATAGCGGTTGGTCCGCAAGACATCGCGGACCTTGTCGATCGGCCAGCCTTCGACTTCGGAGCCGAAGTCGACACCGAGCGTCTGCAGCCGCTCGACCAGCCGGTCGCCGATATCGACATTGGAGACTTCCAGCGCGCCGTCCGACAGCGCGACGCCGGGCATCGCCTCCTCGGTGGCGCGGGCGCGGACGATCTCCATGCCCTCGCGGGTCAACGCCCACAGGGCGCTGGCGTGATCCAGCCCGACCCGGGCGATCAGATCGCCGATCGGCACGCCGTAGCCTGGGGTCACCGAGCCGAGATTGTGCCCTGACGCCCCCCAGCCGATCCGCCCACTCTCCAGCACGGCGACGCTGAGCCCGGCCTGCGCTGCTTCCAGCGCGACCGATAGTCCGGCGAGGCCGGCGCCGATCACGCAGAGATCGACGTCGAGGTCGAAGGTGAGCCGCGCGTGCGGTTCCGCATCGGCTTCGGCGGACAAGCCGGCCGGTCCATTCGTCGCACTTGTCGGGAGCGAATCCATGCCGTTTCCTAAAAGAGCGCATCCGCAAGCAGGGCCATCTTGCGAGATACGCGTTCAATACGGACAGCATGGACGGTTGTCACCTTGTCCTGCCGGCCAGTCTCGATTAATCCGCAAGCTCCGCCCTCAGGAAAGAACTCATGCGCCGCCTGATCCTGCTGCGACACGCCAAAACCGAAAGGGACGCGCCGAGCGGCAAGGACCACGATCGCCGCCTGGAAGATCGCGGCCGCAGCGACGCCGCCGAGATCGCCGCCTGGCTCGCCGCCGAGCATCTGATGCCGGATCAGGTGCTGATCTCGACCGCGACCCGGACTCGGCAGACCTGGGACGTTCTGTCCGAACTGTTTCCGGCGAACCGCGAACCGCAGGTCGAGTACCTGCCGGAAATGTACAGCGCGAGCTCTTCGCAGTTGCTGCAGGCGATTCATGAGGTCTCGGCCGGCATCAACCAGCTGATGCTGATCGGGCACAATCCGGGCCTGCACGAACTGGCCCTGGCGCTCACTTGCACCTGCAACGAAGCCGAGCGGCGCAAGCTCTCCGGCAGCATGCCGACCGCGGCCGTGGTGGTGATCGACTTCCCGATCGCCGACTGGGCCGATGCCGCATTCGGCACCGGCAAGCTGCAGCATTTCGTCAGCCCGAAAGTGTTGCGCGAAGCGAGCTAACGGAAGACCATGGCATCGCCCTTCCGCGGATAGGAGGCCGGAGATGTTCAAGTCCATCCTCGTGCCGATCGACCTGGTCGATACCGCGCTGGCGCAGCCCGCGATTGCCACCGCAGCCAAGCTCGCCGACAGTTACGACGGCAAGGTGCGGCTGCTGCACGTGCTGGCGATCACCCCGGTGATGCTTGCCGAATACGTCCCGGCGGATTTCGACGATCAACAGCGGCAGTCGGCCGAAGCCGCACTGGCTGAGATTGCCCGCACCTCCGGCATTCCGGCGCAGCGGCTGTCGAGCAGCGTTCGCCAGGGCGGCATCTACCACGAGATTCTCGAAGAGGTTGAGGCGGTCGGCGCGGATCTGATCGTGATGAGCTCGCACCGGCCGGCGATGCGCAGCTACTTCCTCGGATCCAACGCCGGCCACGTCGTCCGCTACGCACCGTGCTCGGTACTGGTGGTGCGGGAACTGCACATAGACCCGAGCTAAACAGAACGAGCCTACGGCAGCAGATCCTTCGGCACGTCGTCGAAGGTATAGCGGCGTGGGCGGTTGCGGCGGATGAAGCCGCCGATCTGCCAGCCGAACAGCAGCGCAAAGCCGGCCAGGAACAGCGCGCCCGACCATGACCCCACCGCCACTGCACGCGCCAACAGCCCCGTCAGTGCGGCGGCCACCAGCGCGATCAGCACCAAAGCTCCGGTATGGACCGCCGGCGGCAGCCCGCCGATCAGTTCGGCGCGGCTACCGGCATCCCGCATCCGCCGGTGCAGTTCGATCATGAAGGAGCGGTAGGCCTGGTCTTGCGGCGCCATCAGCGCCACGGTCTGCCAGGTGGTGGACACGATCCGCAGCCGACCGCCGGAGACGTCCTGGAGATCGGCCCGGTAACGGCGCGACTGCATTGATACCGGCCGATAGCTCAGCCGAACCTTGGCGATCGTCGCATAGGGCCACACCCCGGCTTTCGGCCCTATCCGCCAGATCAGCCCGTCGTCGCCGAGTTCGAATTGCTGCGCCGCACCGATCAGCGAGGCCTTGTAGGTATAGGCCGTGCCGAAATCGGCGTCGTCGTGTCGGTCGGATCGTGGCGTCACCCGAAAGCCCCTGTTGCCGATCCCACCGTCCATGCCGGAGCCAGCGCGGCGATGCAATGCGGCGTTCAGCCCGCGACCTGAGCCGGACGGGGTTCACCTTGCCGGCCGGGGCGCGGTTTTCTACAATCCGACCTTACGCGGACCACAGCATGCCCAAGACTGAAACTCCCCACTATCCTCGCCACCTGATCCTGGGCGGCGCCCTGATGTCCGGCCTATTGATGGCGTTGGCGCTGCACATGCTCGGCCAGAGCGTCGGGCTCGACCTCGGGGGCCTGTGGCGCAACGATTCCGGCAGCTTCATGCCGGCGAGCGCAGCGCTGGCGTGGTGGCTGGTCGCGACGGGTGGCTTTGCCGGCGGTTACTTAACGGCGCGGCTGATGAATCATGCGGTCGCCGGTCAGATCCCGCCGAAGCTCCGCCAGTTTCTGATCGTTGTGCTGGTACTGGTGCTCGCCGCCGCCGGACAGGCAGCCTCGGCGCCGTCCGCAGTGCCGACCGCGTCAGGTGTCATCGCTGGTCTGGCGACGTTGCTGCTCGGTGCTGCTATGGCATTCTGCGGCGCTTATTTCGCCTTGCGCAAAGTCTGAAGCCTCGCGCTCCAAGCACGCTGTTGAAAACACCAAAGGCCGCCCGGAAATCCGCGCGGCCTTTGGCCTCATTGTTGCGTCACAAACCTGTCAGACAGACTCAGCCGGCCGCGCGCAGATTGATCTGGCTCTCGGCGAGGGTGTTGAGCTTCTTGTCGGTGGCCTTTTCCTCGTCGAGCGTCTTCTGCAGCACCGCCGCGCAGTCGTTGCGGCCGAGCAGCTTGGCCCATGATACCAGGCTGCCGTAGCGCACGATCTCGTAGTGCTCCACCGCCTGCGCGGCGTTGATCAGCGCGGCGTCGAGCACCTTCTTATCCTCGACTTCGCCCGCGGTTTCGTCGGCTTCCTCGATGATGCCGTCGATCGCCGGGCAGTCGATCGCCTTGGGCTGGACGCCATGCATCTCGAACACCTGCTCCAGCCGCTTCACGTGGCCCTTGGTCTCGTCCAGATGGGTCAGGAAGCCCTGTTTCAGCATCGGATCCGAAGCCTTGTTAGCCATCTTCGGGATCGCCTTCAGAAGCTGCTTCTCGGCGTAGTAGATATCCTGTAATTGATGCACGAACAGGTCATCCATCGTCTTGATGTCTTTGGTAAAAAGTCCCATCGGGGTGCCTCTTTGGTTGCGCCTCGGCGAGCCTCGCCCATGTTCCGCGGGCGGTTGCCTCGGCCGTTCGGGTCGTTAACCAGCGACAGCGACCGCCGTTCCGAGTTCCATTTGAGCATCGAGTCGCAATGGCGCGCAGTGGGGGCGACGCCTATATGGATGGGGTCGGCTGACGGAAGGCTTGCTTGGGGGCGGCCATGCAGCCACCGGACGGCTCGTTTGCGCCACGTCAAGGGCGCACACCGCCGACCGTCCCATGGATGCGCGATCCGCAGCGACAGTACGGCGGATTGCACGACGGGCCGTTTATGCCCTAAGGAATTGCTCAGATGAGTAAGTCGGACGCCGGGAGCAGGGTCGTGCTGCAGGCGGCGTCCGTCGCGTTGCCGCCCCGCCGGGAGGACGAATGCATCGACTGCTGAGCGCGCTGGGGCGTGGCTTCAAGACGTATATCGGCTGGAAACGTGTCGGTATCGTCGCCAGCATCCTGATTATCGGCTTTGCGATTTCGTCGCTGATCCGCACCCTCAAAGGGGTCGATCACAACGTCATCCTGACCGCGCTGACCGACAAGAGCCCGACCCAGATCGGGATGGCGGCGCTCTGTGTTGTCGGTGCGTTCTGCACCCTGACGTTCTACGATTTCTTTGCGCTACGCACGATCGGCAAGCTGCATGTGCCGTACCGCATCGCCGCGATGTCGGCGTTCACCTCCTACGTCATCGGGCACAACCTCGGCGCCACGGTGTTCACCGGCGGCGCGATCCGGTTCCGGATCTATTCGGACTACGGCCTGTCGGCGATCGACGTCGCCAAGATCTGCTTCATCTCCGGCCTGACATTCTGGCTCGGCAATCTGTTCGTGCTCGGCATCGGCATGATCTGGCATCCAGCCGCGGCGAGCGCGATGGACCTGCTGCCCGACCAGATCAACCGACTGATCGGCGTCGCCTGTCTGGCCGGTATCGCCGCCTATTTCATCTGGCTCGCGACCGGCAAGAAGCGCCGCGAGCTCGGCCAGAACGGCTGGAAGGTGGTGCTGCCGTCGGCCAAGCTGACGCTGGTGCAGGTGCTGATCGGCGTGGTCGACCTCGGCTTCTGCGCGCTGGCGATGTACCTGTTGATGCCGTCCGCCCCCTATATCGACTACGTGTCGCTGGCGGTGGTGTTCATTCTCGCCACCCTGCTTGGCTTCGCCAGCCACGCTCCGGGCAGCCTCGGCGTGTTCGACGCCGCCATGCTGGTGGCGCTGCCGATGTTCGCCCGCGAGGACGTCATCGCCACACTGTTGATCTACCGCGTGCTGTACTTCCTGCTGCCGTTCGGGATCGCGATCTCGATTATGGGGGTGCGGGAAATCTGGCTCAGCGTGATCAAACCGTGGCAGGAACGCCGCGCCGCCTGCAACGGCAACGAGCATGCGGCGACCGCCGCTCCGGCCGCGGCGCCCGCCCGTGCTCCGGTCGGCCAGGTCGTACAGCGCTCCTCCAAGCTCTGACCGCTGCATTCGCTTGTCGACGCTGCCGAGGCCCATATTTTGGCCTCAACAGCGGCGTCAATGGCCGCGATCTCCTCATGGCCGCGTGGTGACATGTCCCGTTTCCGCTCCCTGGCGCTCCTGTTGCTGCTGACCGCGGCGGTGAGCGCCTCGTCGCTCCCCGCTTCCGCTCAAATCCCGCTGTTTGGTGGCTCGAGCAGCCCCGAACCGGCCGCCCCCGCCGCGCCGCCCCCGGCGGCAGCTCCAGCGGCGCCTGCCGCACCGCCCTCCGCCGCACCGGCCGTCGCCGCGGTGCCGGTCACCGATGGCTCGATCCAGATCGCCTGGGAGGTCCGCAACCGCTTCCGGCTGTTCCGGGAGGAACGCGATTTCCGCGAGCAGGTCGACGCGCTGAACGGGCTCACGGTGCTGGCCTCTGAGCAGACGCTCGGCCGGCAGAGCGAAGGCCGCGGCTGGGCCCGCAACGTCGTCAACCGGCTGTGCATCGACCTCACCGGCCGGGTCAACGAGCCGTGCACCCGCGACGGCGTCAAGGAGAGCTACCTCACCCCGACCGAGCACCCGGTGACGGTGCATCTCGCTGGCGCCGTCCCGATCGGCGCGATCTGCGCTTGGACGTTCGACGACGGCGACGGCCCGCGCAACGCTACCCAGGACTGTGCCGAGCCGATCAATTTCCGCGCCCGCTACGGCAAGCCGACGGTCACCACCGTGGACATCACCAGCGGAGCCGACGCGCCGCTGCGCGTCACCACCCAGATCATGGTGCGGGACTTCTTCATCGCCGGGCTGGGCGACTCGATCGGCTCGGGCGAAGGCAACCCGGATCGCCCGATCGCGCTGTCGGACGAAGGCTTCTGCTTCAAGTCGTATCTCGGCAGCGGCACCGGCCAGTTCTACAGGCCCAGCCGGGCCGGCTTCAAAGGCGGCCGCGCCTGTGAAGCGCCGGACACGCTGGCGAATTGGCAGCGCTATTCGGCGACCTGGTTCAACGCCGCCTGCCACCGCTCGTTGTACAGCTACCAGACCCGCACGGCGCTGGCGCTGGCGGTCCGCCATCCGCATATCGCCGTCACCTATCTGCCGCTCGCCTGCACCGGTGCCACCATCACGGACGGCCTGTTCGGCTCGCAGCGCGCCCGCGAGTGCTTCCGCACCAAATCCGGCACCTCGTGTCCCGGCAGCGTCGATGGACAGCTCGGCGAACTGCGCGCGGCCCTCACCGCCGCGCACCGCCGTCAGCCCGACCGCACGCTCGACCTGGTGCTGCTCTCGATCGGCGCCAACGACATCAACTTCTCCGGCCTCGTCGCCGACGTCATCGTCGACTCTCCGACCGAGCGCGTGCTGTTCCGGCGCTCCGGGGTGATCGGTTCGGTGGAAGAATCGCGCACCGCACTCGCCCGCACCCTGCCGCGGGATTTCGCCCGGCTCCGCGAGGCGCTGAAGCCGATGGTCGAGGATCTGTCGCGGGTGGTCTATGTCGCCTACGGCAATCCAGCGCTGTCGAACCGCGGCACCCCCTGCCCCGGCGGCCCGGCCGGCTTCGACATCCATCCCTCGTTCAATGCCGATCCGACCCGGCTCGGCGCCGTATCCTCGTTCGTCGATAACGAATTCCTGCCGCGGCTGAAGGATCTGGCGCAGTGCTCCAACGGGGTACTGTGCCGCGATCCGTCGACCGAGCGGATGACGTTCGTCGATTCCCATCAGCGGGTATTCGCCGACCACGGCTTCTGCGCCCGCGCCGCCACCGACCCGGAATTCGATCGCGTCTGCTTCTCGCAGAGCGGCAACAGCTTCAACGCCGACATCGTCACCGCCGGCAACTCGCCAATGACCTGCGGCGCCGGGGCGAGCAACTACCGTGCTTATCTGCCGCGCGCGCGCTGGATCCGCGACGCCAACGACAGCTACTTCGCGGCGATGACGTATCCGCAAGGCCTCGCCGCCGCGATCCAGCCGGCCGATATCCATGACGCAACCTGGGGCGTGGTGTCGGCGGTGTACGGCGGCGCGATCCATCCGACCGCCGAAGGGCACGCCGCCATGGCGGACGCCGCCTTGCCGGCCGCGGAGACCGTGCTGTCGCTGCAGCCCGGCCCCGACGTCACCAGCCAGCCTCTGCCGCCACCGGCGGGAGCCATTCCGCAGCACGCTGAGTAGGATCTTGTTGTTCTGATCATTTCTGGAAACGGGAGTAGTCGGCCTCGACCAACCCCGCCCGCCCAGGCAAATGAAAAGAGCGCCCTCCGTGGAGAGCGCTCTTTTGCAAGCTCAAAAAACTCTTACGTCCGATTCGGGAGCGAAGCGCTACTTCGCGGGCGCCATCGCGCCGCCCTTCGGGGCGGGGGCCGGCGGAGCCTTAGCCTTGCCGGCGGTTCCCGGCGCGGCGGCCGGCGGCTTGCCGGCTTGGGCCGCCTGCATCGCGGCCTGCTCAGGCATAAACTTGGTGACGATCTCCGGGTCGAGCTGGGAGATCGCGGTGTCGGGCAGCCGGAACCAGTCCTCGTCCTTGCCGAGCGCCGGGGTCATGAGATAGCCGCGCAGCGTCAGGGTCTGGCCATCGGGGCTAACCGTCAGCATCGCCTTCCACACATCGCCATTGCGCGGATCGAGGATGTTGCCGTTCTCATAGACACGGCCCTTCCGCTTCATATCCCGGATCAGCGAGATGCCGAGGATCGGCTGGTTCTTTCGATCGTCCTCACACTCTTCGCAGATCGTCAGGTTGGGCTGTCCGGCCTGCGGAAAGCTCTTGGCGACGATGCCTTCATACATGTTGTTGCCGCGATCGAGCATCAGCACCCAGACCACCGGCTTGCCGCCGGGCTTGCCGGTGTCCGTGCGTTGCCAAAGGCCGGCCGCGGTCGGTTCCGCGGCGACCGATGGGGCGGCCGCGGATAGCAACAGCGCGAAAGCCGCTACAGCAGCCCGCGCGACTAATCGGATCGGTCGATGTGTGATCATAGCAACACCTGAAACACCGCGATGAGACGACAATATGGCGGATCGATCCGGCAATCCAGTGAGCAGAGCGCGGCGGTTCGTGATCGTTTCTATGACACAGCGATGTCAGCCGGCGGCGTATCAGGTCGCGGATCGGGAACTCGTACCGTGGCCAAGGCAGTGCCGAGGCAGATCGCGACCGGCAGCCAGAACAGAATATAGAGATAGCTGAGATCGCTCGGAATGATCTCGTAGTCGACCGCGCTCGCCGCTAGGCAGGCCGCCAGCAGCGCCAGCGCCGTCACTTCGCCGGACTGGCGAAATGCCCGCCATCCGCTCGCCGCCGCGGCCAGGACTACTGCCGCCAACGCCAGCGCCGCGACGACGCCGCCGCGGACCGCCGCGCACATGAAGATGTTGTGGCCGTTCATCACCTCGATGCCGTTCGGCAGGGTGACCCTGGTGTCAAACGCAAGGCCATAGCCGAGCCAGGGCTTCAACGTCACCATGTGCAGATACACCGGCCACAGTTCGAACCGCAGACTGTCCTTCCGCTGTACCAACTCACCCGCAAGCGGCGTCAGCAGCGCAGCGACGGCCGCGATGGCCAGCAAAGCGGCGACCGCCACCGCGATCCGCCAATTGGCTGCAAGCAGCACCGCCACACCGATCCCTCCCAGCGCGGCCATCAGCGAACCTCGGCTACCCGACAATAGCACCGCGGCCAGGAGCACCAGCGCAGAAACAAACAGCAACACAAATTGCCAGGACCGCAGGCGGCGCGTTGCCATCATCGCCACCGCGCCCACGCACGGCATCGCGTACATCAGGCCGACGACGTTGGAATTGTAGTACAGACTGAGCCCCTTGGTGCCCTGCAACCGCACCGTCAGCATCTCCGACACCGACCAATGGCTGAAGGTGCCGACATCTCGGATCGCGGCCAGCGCAGCGACGGGTGCAAGCCACAGGAAAAGCAGGCGAAGAAAGTCGCCGTCGCGGCTGGCGAGATGAGCCACGATCGTGATGAACACCAGCACCGCCGCGACGTAGCGGATGTTCTTCCACAGGAGCGATCCTGAGACGCCGTCACCGAACAACGACGTGACGATGATGACGCCCAGGAAGGCCGCCGAGGCGACGAAGACACCGGACTTGATGATCGGCGCCAGGGTGCGCGGCGGAAGAGCGGCGATCAGCAGCGTCGGCAACACCAGGAACCACAGGATGGTGCGGGCCAGCCAGATGTTGTGCAACACGTACATCAGGCACATCACCAGCGCGAACAACCGTTCGGGCGCTTTGACCGCCAACAGCCAGGCACGGCTCCGGTCGAACACCGAATGGGACGGCGACGAATGGGCAACGAAAGACACCATAAAACCTCTATCTGGGGTGTGCAGAGGACCCCGTCGCGGCCAGGCCGCGTAGCACGTCGGCGAGTCGCGTTGCCGATTGGGCCCAGGTGACTGGGCGATAACCGGCGCGGATCGCGGCTTCGTGGCGGGCAAGTTGCTCAGGCGCCGCGATCAGGTCAAGGACGACAGCACGCCAGGCGGCGAAATCGAGCGGATCGAGGTGGCGCGCGAGTCCTGCCCCGGCTTCCGGCAGCGACGAGGTATCGGAGGCGAGGCAGTATTTGCCGAAGGCGAGGCTTTCGGATACCGGCAACCCCCACCCCTCATAGAACGACGGATACAGCGTGAACAAGCAGTGCTGATACAGCCATGCCAGTTCATCATCGGTCGCGCGCGGGAGGTGCCTGATTGAATTTGCAGTCACCGGATCATTGGCGATCTGCCACAATAGATCACTGCTGCCAAACCCCGGTTGGCCGACGATCACTAGCGTCGGCAGATTTGGTGTATTCTGTTCGGTGAGCCGGTGCCACAGGTGGTACAAGAGATCGAAGTTCTTCCGCGACTGAATAGTCGAGACGCTGATAACAAAGCGTGCGGCCTGCTCCTCGGTCAGCGAGGTAGGTTTCTTCGCGGTGTGCACGGTCGGAATATCAGCGCCGTGCTCCACCAGTTCAATCCGACCACGCAAGCCGCCCCGCCCATCTGCATATCTTAGAATGTCTCGCTTGGAAGACTCTGAATTCGATACAATAAGGTCCACTTCGCGGAGCAAGAACCGAGCGTAGGCTTCAAACTTTGCGACGAAATCTCCGCCGGCAAAGAACTGCGGAGCAAAAGCTGGGATGAAGTCCTGGCACAGCGCCGCCACTTTGGTGCCGCGCTCGCGGCGCATCCGGGCGACGGTGGCAAAGTCGACCCGCGACCAGTTCTCACCAGCGAGAAACAGCACCTCGCTGAGGCCGTCCCCTCCGAGTTTCGGCAGCGGCTCGGCTTGGCTGGCCTTGCGCAGCAGCGACGCGGTTGCGCCGCGGACCGCGGTCTTGACGGCGCGTTCGACGGATTTGCCGATCGGCTTCAGGACGGCGGCGATCCCGCTCGCCTGCTTTGACTTGGCTTTGCCGGCGACCGGCTTGCCGCTCAGGTCGGGCGGTGTGGCGACCGCGACGTAGTCGCGCCGCAGTGGGTCATAGCGACAGAACCGCAGCCCTGGAGCCATCTCCGCCGATAAGGCGCGAATGTAACTTTGTTCAACCCGAAGGGTGCCATTCATCTGGCCGGAGCGCGCCCGCGCACTGGTCGAGACGTCCATCCACAGCCAGGGCTGTTCGTGCCGGTCGGCGGTCTGATCCAAAGTACTGTCCGTCTTTGCCGTGGTCGGCCCTTCGGCCGCTGATCGGCGGGTCTAGCGGGTCCGGCTTTGCAGCGTCAATGCCGACCGCTTGCATTGCCCGCCTGCCCGCAGTCTAAGTTTCCTCCGCCGCCCGCTTCCAGGGCGGAACAGCGATGAGGGATGGCGTGTCGCCGGAGCAGCCCAAAGTCTCGGTGATCATGCCGGTACGCGACGGCGAACGCTGGGTCGCCGAGGCGATCCGTAGCGTTCAAAACCAGACATTCAGCGATTTCGAGCTGTTGGTGATCGACGATGGCTCTGCCGATGCGACACCGGCAATTTTGGCTGATGCGGCTGCAGCCGACCCGCGCATTGCCGTGCTCACCCAGCACCGCGATGGTCTGGTGGCTGGCCTCAATCGCGGCCTCGCTGCGGCTCGAGCCCCCTTGATTGCCAGGCTGGACGCCGACGACATCGCCCTGCCCGACCGGCTGGCACGGCAGGTGGATTACATGACGACGCATCCCGCGGTCGTTCTACTCGGCGGCTGGGCGACCATTATCGACGAGAACGGTCAGCTGAAGGGACGCGACATGCGCCCGAGCCCGAACGATCTGCGGGCGACGCTGATGAAGAAAAGCCCGTTCATTCATCCGACCGTCATGTTCCGCGCCGAGGCGGCGCGCCGGGTCGGCGGCTACCATGCCGCCTTCGAGGCCGGCGAGGATTACGACTTCTGGCTCCGACTCGCGGATATCGGCGAGGTAGCAATCCTTCCGGAGCTCCTGATCCGCTACCGCGAGCACGGCGCGAGCGTCACCCGCACACGACAGCTGCGTCAGATCTACTCCGCCCGCCTTGCCAAGCTCGCTGCCGCCGCGCGCCAAGCCGGTCAGCCCGATCCCTCGGCCGCACTCATCACCGCTCCGGATTGGCACGATCCATCCCCCGGCCCGTTCGAGCGCGACAGTTCGCGGCTGTTCCGAATGCTGGAGCTTGGCGATCCGGCCGCCGCAACCGGCGTCCCCCCCTCGGCGATCGATCTCAACGCCATCGCCTCGCAGCTTGGCTCCCTGACGGCTGGCGAGCGGAAATTCGCGCAGGCAGCAGTGCTCAACCTGTTGCGCCTACCCCACGAAGTGCCCGGGATCTCGCGGTTGAAACTATACTGGTTGCTGCTCAGGCTCGGTCCCTTAAAGGCGGCCAAGCTGCTAATCGCGAAGTAGGTGGACGCGCCTTCAGTCACATTAGATTATTTCGCTAAATGCTCCGGCTGCACGAAACGCCTAGCGAGCGCGTGGTAGATTCCTTCCTCGGCGATCAGCCGCGAGGTCGCGTAGGCGATCAGGGCGGTCGCCATCAGCGGGATTACCATCGCGTGGTTGTCGGTCATTTCGATCACGATGACGAAGGCGGTGATCGGAGCCTGCACCACGCCGGAGAAGTAGGCCACCATCCCGAGCAGCATGATCGCCGCAATCGGCGTCGCCGGAAACAATGCCGCGACGTTGCTGCCGAGTCCGGCGCCGACCGCGAGCGAAGGTGAGAAGATGCCGCCAGGCAGGCCGCTGACCGAGGACAGCGTGGTCGCGAGGAATTTCAGTACGCCGAAATCCTCAGGCAGCGCCGTGCCGCTCTCCAGTGCCGTCTTCACTTGGCTGTAGCCGGTGCCGTAGATCGTATCGCCCGATACGAAGCCGCAGATCGCAACAGCTAGGCCGCAGAGCAGCGCCACGATCAGCGGACGGCGATTGAACGCCGCGCTCCCGCCTGCCGCGACAACACATCGGATGAACAAGCCGCCGGCCGCTCCGCCGACGATTCCGCACGCCGGAATGGCCAGCCAGTCGATGCCGCCGCGCAGCCCCATCGCGCTGGTGCCAAAATACGTGTAGTTGCCGAGCAGAGCGATCGACGTCAGGCCCGCCGCGACCACAGCCGCAATGATCAGCGTGCTCGACCGCGTTTCGAACGACCGACTCATTTCCTCGATGCCGAAGATGATGCCCGCCAGCGGAGTGTTGAATGCGGCAGCGACGCCGGCGGAGGCACCGGCCAGGATCAGGCCGGGCTGCCGGCGCGGCGAGAAACGGCCGAGCGCGAACATGATCGAGGCACCGATCTGCACCGTCGGCCCCTCGCGGCCCACCGAAGCGCCGACCAGAAGGCCGAACAGCGTCAGAAGGAATTTGCCGATCGCGATCCGCAGCGACACCAGCTTCGCCCGCGCGGTCTGGTCAGTGAGGCGCCGCGCCGCGATCGCCTGCGGGATGCCGCTGCCCTGTGCGTTCTGGAAGAAGCGGTTGGTCAGATACACCGAAAGCAGAAAGCCGAGTGGCGTCACCACAAATGGTATGTAACGCGAGTGGCCGAGCAAGTCGGCGAACAGTAGTTGCGCCCAATCGGCGAGCTGCGCCAGCACTGCCGCCGCGGCACCGACTACGACGCCCCCGAGCAGAAAGATCGCCCGCCGCCGCGACCGCGTCGATGCGATGATCAGGATGCGCTTGTGGCGATGGGACAGAGCGAACTTCATTGCGGTGATCGGCAGCTCGGGCAGACTTGAATGAGAGGTCTTTCTTGACGCGCATCACTCAGGCAAGTCCAGCGCACACCGGCGTCACTTTGACGTGACCCGCGCCCCCCAAAACAGAAGAGCGCGCCGACTGGGCGCGCTCTTCAAGGACCAAATAGCCGGCGTTCTTAGTTCACGCCCAGCTTCTTCTGCAGATTGGTGGACGAGGTCGTGTACTGGAACACAACGCGCTTGTCCGGATAGACGTACTTGACGGCCTTCTGCGCCATCAGCGCACCCTCATGGAAGCCCGAGAGGATCAGCTTCAGCTTGCCTGGATAGGTGTTGATGTCGCCGATCGCGAAGATGCCGGGGACGTTGGTTTCGAACGTGCCGGTATCGACCGGGATCAGGTTGTTCTCCAGATCCAGGCCCCAATTGGCGACCGGGCCGAGCTTCATCGTCAGGCCGAAGAACGGCAGCATCGCGTCGCACTTGATCTGCGAGGTGGTGTTGTCGTTCAGCTTCACGGTCGCGCCGGTAAGCTGGCCGTTGTCGCCCTGCAGCTCGGTAATCTGGCCGATCTTGAGATCGAGCTTGCCGCTGGCGACGAGCTGGCGCATCTGCTCGACTGAATGCGGCGCACCGCGGAAGTCATCGCGGCGATGCACTAGCGTCATGCTCTTGGCGATTGGATTGAGGTTCAGCGTCCAGTCGAGCGCGGAGTCACCACCGCCGACGATCAGGATGTCCTTGCCGCGGAAGTCTTCCATCTTGCGCACGGCGTAGTGCACCGAGGTGCCTTCGTAAGCTTCAACGCCCGGCACAGGCGGACGCTTCGGCAGGAACGAGCCACCGCCGGCCGCAACCACTAGCACGGTGCATTCGAACACCTTGCCGGCGTTGGTGGTGACGCGGAATCCGGGGTCTCCGATCTTCTCGACATTCTCGACCATCTCGCTGAGATGGAAAGTCGGGTTGAACGGCTTGATCTGCTCCATCAGTGCTTCGGTGAGGCCATGGCCGGTCACCATCGGGACGCCGGGAATGTCGTAGATCGGCTTCTCCGGATAGAGCTCGGCGCACTGGCCGCCGACCTTGTCGAGAATGTCGACGAGATGCGCTTTGACGTCCAGCAGGCCCAGCTCGAACACGGCGAACAGTCCGCACGGACCCGCGCCAACAATCAGCACATCGGTTTTGATCGTTTCGGTCATCTTTGTTTTCTTTGTCAGTTGAAGATGTTCGGACGCGGGCGGTCCGGTCGCGGCCTGTCTAACCAAGGCCGACGGGGGAGAAAAGCCATAAATGGATATTGGTATCTTGTTCTAGCGCAAGTTTTGCGTTCAATGGTTCTAAAAAGCCCGGAGAATGGCCCTTGACCGCACGATCTCGTGACCACGCGCTGCCACAGCTCGCTGATTTCCCCTTCCGTCTCGCCGACAACGTCCGCTTCGCCGACCTCGACCCAAATAACCACGTCAACAACGCGGTTTATGCCAGTTATTTCGAGACCGGCCGGGTCACGCTGATGAAGGATCCGAACGCCGGACTGATCCCGCCGGGACTATCTTGGGTGCTGGTGCGGCTGGATATTCACTTTCGCAGCGAACTGCATTGGCCGGGCAAGATCGAGCTTGGGCTCGGCCTGGTCAAGCTGGGGCGCACGTCGACGCATTTCGATCAGGTGGTGTTTTCCGAGGGCGTCTGCGTGGCCTCGGCGCGGGCGGTGACAGTGCTGGTCGACGAGACCAGCCGCAAGCCGACGCCGCTGACCGAACAGATTATCACCAATCTCGGACCGTGGTGGCGCCGCAACATCGAGCACGATTGACACCAGCGGCGCTGCTGCTGAGCTTTGAACTCAGCCGGGACAAAATAGCAGCTGAGCGACCCAAAAAAGCGGGTAGCCGCCGTGCTGAGCTCGGCAGGCTTAGTTCTAAGACTCAAACTAATACGAGAGACGTCGCGCAGCAGACCGCGCGACGCGTCTCCGATCGCAGATAACGGAATTAGGCTTGGCGTTCGGGGGTGGTGACGATCAGCCCGTCGAGTTCGTTCGAGACTTTGATCTGGCACGACAGCCGCGAGTTCGGGCGCACGTCGTAGCCGAAGTCGAGCATGTCTTCTTCCATCGGCGACGGGCCGCCGACCTTCTCGCGCCAGGCTTCGTCGACATAGACGTGGCAGGTCGCGCAGGCGCAGGCACCGCCGCACTCTGCTTCAACGCCGGGGATGGCGTTGCGGATCGCCGCTTCCATCACCGTCGCGCCTTCCTCGACTTCGACAGTGCGGGTTTCACCGGTGTGATCAACGAAGTTAATCTTGGCCATGATTGCTCGTCGGACGCTTTGCTCGTTTTATGAATTATGGGCTGACGCGCCAGTCCTATAGCGTCTCGGCCGGCGTTCCGCCAGCCGTTACGCCTTTCAAAAGCCTGGACGAGTCGGCTTGAAGCGGTCTTCGATCGCGGCCCGGGCATGATCGACCGCAGCCTCCAATACGGCGAGCCGTTCCGCCGCATCCTCGCCGCGGCGCAGCGCGTCTTCGAGACCCGCGGCGGCTTCCGCCACGGCGAAAGCGCCGATCGCGCGGGCGGAGCCTTTCAACGTATGCGCGAGTGCGGCGGCATCGGCAGGCCAGGAGGCGAGCAGCGCCATCAGGCTCGCAGCCTGGGCGGTGAAGAGCAGCAACACCTCGCGCTCGAGCGCGGCGTCGCCCAGCGTCATCTTATAGAGATGAGCGTCATCGATCGGCTCGAAGTCCGGAACCAGCGGCGGCGATGGCATCCATTCGATCCGTTCGACCTGTATCGGCACGTTCACCTCGGCACAGAATTGCGGTTTTCCACATCTCGGCAATCCAGGCCGAGAAGCGAACCATGAGTCTAGTTAACGCATTCTTGCCGGTGCAGGCGCACCGTTTTGGCACAACATCGCCGAGTTGCCGCGAGGATGTCGCTAAAATGCCACCGTTACCGCTCGGCGTGGTGGGATTTTTCCGTCCTCCGAAGGGCTTAGCCGGGTATGCCGTTAACGATGATTAAGAAAGTCTTAATTCGAACCATTTCATTCGCGCCATCGAGCCAATAGGATGTTTCAGGAAGTGGCGGACAAAAGCGCGGTGGGAATGGGGTTCAACTTCGCCGTGCTGGGGGAGCACCGAGGGGCCTTTCTGCGGTCTCCACTGAACCGACGTCCCCGGATGCGTAACAAGGGCGTAAATCAAGATGGCGAACAATCCTAAGAAGATCAAAGATCCGACCGAAGTCGCGCTGTCGGCGATTCAGGAAGCCCTGAATATCCCCGATGCGCCTCCGGCCGGTGACGATCAGGCCGCCGGGCCAAAGGAAAGTGTGCCAAATTCGGACAACCCCGAGCCCAGCTTCTCCGAACTGACGGAGCTGGCCGGGGAGCCGCGGATCACGCCGCCGGCACCGAGCTTCGAGCCGGCCGCCGAGCGCAGCTTCGCCAGCCGCCCCGCCAACGACGACCGCGAAACCATCGGCCAGTTGCTGCAGTCGCTGCAGAAGGGCCGCACCACCCGTAACGTCTATACGCTCGCCACCATTTTCGCCGGCGTCTGGGTGTTCGGCGGCATCATTCTGACCGTCAGCTTCCTGCCCGCCCTGCAGGCGCTGGTCGGCCAGGGCAGCGGCGGAACGTTGGCGCTCGCCGGTCTCGCTGCGCTGTTCTTCGCGCCGGTGATGCTGTTCTATTTCCTCGCCAGCCTCGCCTGGCGCGGCCAGGAACTGCGGATGATCGCGCAGTCGATGGCGCAGGTTGCGATCCGCTTTTCCGAACCCGAAATCGCCGCGAGCGACTCGGTGGTGACCGTCGGTCAGGCGATCCGCCGCGAGGTCGCCGCGATGGGCGACGGCGTCGAGCGCGCGATCGCGCGCGCCAGCGAGCTTGAAGCCCTGGTCGCCAACGAAGTGTCGGCGCTGGAGCGCGCCTATTCGGACAACGAAGTGCGCATTCGCGCGCTGCTGCAGGACATCGCGCATCAGCGCGACAACCTGGTCGGTCAGGCCGAGCAGGTCCGCAGCGCCATTTCCGGCGTGCAGATCGACCTCCGCCACGATATCGCGCTGATCTCGGACGCGATCGCCAGCCGCGTCGACGAAGTCGCCAAAAGCATCACCAGCGCGCTGGAAGAGCGCGGCGCCCACATCACCAGCGCCCTCGGCCACGCCGGCGACAACATGATTCTCGCGCTCGGTGAGCGCGGCGGCGAATTGCTCGATCGCCTCGAAGAGGCCAGCTCAGAGACGACCCGCGCGGTGCTCGATGCCAGCGAGCGGCTGACCACCAGCCTCAACTTCAAAACCGGCCATGTGCATGCCGAGTTCGTCGAACTGGCCGATCGCGTCCACGACATGATGAACGAGCGGCTCGACCGTATCACCACCGATTTCGAGCAGCGGTCTTCGACCATCATCGACGGCATTTCGGAGCGCACCGAGCAGGTGCAGGATTCGCTGAAGAACTCCGGCGACTCGCTGCTGCTCGAACTCGAGCTACGCAGCACCGATCTGGTCAACAAGATCGACGACGCCGGCCATCGCCTTGCCGATCAGATCCTGACCAGCGGCGACAAGGCGAGCGAAGCGCTCGACGTCACCGTCAACACGCTGGTCGCCAAGGTCGTGAGCCAGACCGAAGCGACCCACGACACGCTCAGCATCCAGATGAGCGCTTTCGACGACCTGGTGAAGCTGCAGGGCACTGAGCTCGCCGAGAAGTTCGCGCGCGACAGCGGCACGCTCGGCGCGCTGATCACCCGCCACATCTCCGAATTCGACCGCACAGTGAAGACGTTCGGCGGCGAGATCGTCGAGCGGATGGGCCAGCGCACCCAGGACATCAACGAGACCCTGAAGACCTACGTCGACAATTTCGATCAGCGCGTCGCCACCGGCTCGGGCGAAATCACCGCGCGGCTGGACGACCGTCTGCATCAGTTCGAAAGCCTGTTCGACACCCGCGTCGGCAGCCTCGACGGCGCGATCGACAACCGCCTCAAAGCGCTCGACGACACCGTCGGAAATCATCTCAACTCGCTCGAACGCATCCTCGACACCCGCACCGAAGCCGTCACCGGCAACATCGACGGCCGGATCGAGAAGCTCGCCTCGACGCTGTCGACCGGCGCCGCCAACGCGGTGGAAGCGATCGACTCGCGGATCGTGCAACTCAACACCACGTTGTCGACCGGCACCTCGAGCGCGGCGGACATCATCGACGGCCGCATCGCGACACTGACCACGACGCTGTCGACCGGCGCCGCGAACGCCGTCGAAGTGATCGACGACCGCATCACCACGCTCACCACCACGCTGTCGACCGGTACCGTGCAGGCGATCGAAGCGATCGACTCCCGGCTCACCCACCTCACCCACTCACTCACTGACGGCACCGCGCAGGCGATCGACGCGATCGACCGCCGCATCGGCGCGGTCACCGAGACCATCGACAGCCGCACCGCCAATCTCAGCACAACCGTCAGCGCACGCTTCCAGGAGATCCACGACGGCCTGGAAAACCGCGTCACTGCGGTCATCAACGACGTCGACCTCCGCGTGTCGCAGTTCGAGGATCTGCTCGGCTCGCGCATCGAAGCAGTCGCCGGCCGGTTCGAGAGCAGTGGCCGCGAGGCCAGCGAGATGCTGATGACGCGTGCCGAAGAGCTGTCGCAGGGCATCAAGACCAACGTCGCTGACGCCGAACGCACCCTCACCCACCTGGTGGTCAGCACCAGCGACACCATCCGCAGCAGCACTCAGTCGGCGCGGGAATCGATGCTGTCGGTGTCGAACGATGTCGGCGCCCAGCTGCAGGTCACCTCGGCGGAGATCGAACGCGCACTCACCACGGTCGGCACCACCGCGGCTGCCACCGTCGTGTCGAGCGCGACCGAGGCTCAGGCCAAGCTGACCATGGTGTCGAGCGAAGCCGTGATGCAGTTCCGCTCGCTGTCGGACGACATCGAACGCACGCTGTCGGCCGCCGGCACTGCCACCGTCGCCACCGTGCTGGCCGGGGCCCGCGAGGCTCAGACCACGCTGGTCGCGACCTCCACCGACGTCACCACCCAGGTTAAGTCGCTGGCGTCCGACATCGAGCGCACCCTCAGCGAAGTCGGCGGCCATGCGGCTGCGTCGCTGCTCGGCAGTGCCCGCGAGGCCCAGACCACGCTGACCTCGACCTCGACCGAAGTCGCCACTCAGGTGAAATCGCTCGCCTCGGAGATCGAGCGCAGCCTGACCGAGGCCGGCGGCAGCACCGCCGCGTCGGTGCTGAGCAGCGCCCGCGAGGCTCAGAACGCCCTCACCACCACGTCCGCCGACGTCGCCAATCAGGTGAAGTCGCTCGCCGTCGACATCGAACGCACCCTCACCGGCGCCGGCGACACCACCTCGGCCTCAGTGCTGGCGAGCGCCCGCGAAGCTCACGCCACGCTGGTGTCGGCATCGTCCGAAGTCACCGGCCAGATCCGCTCGCTGTCGACCGACATCGAACGCACGCTGTATGCGGCCGGCAACGCCACCGCCGAAGCCGTGCTCAGCGGAGCCCGGTCGGCGCAGTCCACCCTGGTCTCTGCCTCGGAAGAAGCCTCCGACAAGGTCAAGTCGCTCAGCGCCGACATCCAGCGCACGCTGGTCGAGGCGTCGTCGGAAGCTGCCAACCAAGTCACGACCCTCACCGCCGACGTCGAACGCCGGCTGTCCGCCTCCGGCACCAACACGATCGAGACCATCGTGGCTGGTGCGCGTGAAGCGCAGAACACCCTGGTGGCGACCTCGACCGAAGCCGCCAACCAGGTGAAGTCGCTGGCCAGCGACATCGAACGCACGCTGACCGCCGCCGGCAGCGCAACCGCCGGCACGCTGCTGGCAAGTGCGCGCGAGGTCCAAACCACCCTGGTGTCGACTTCGACCGAGTCGGCCGATCAGGTCCGGTCGATCGCCGCCGATGTCGAGCGCACGCTGGTGGCCGCCGGCCGCAGCACCGCCGACTCGATCCTGTCGAGTGCCCGCGAGGCGCAGACCTCGCTGGCCACCGCGTCGGGCGAAGCCGCCAACCACGTCAAGTCGCTGGCGATCGATGTCGAGCGCACGCTGACCAGCGTCGGTGCCGCGACCGCCTCGACCATCCTCGACAGCGCCCGCCAGGTGCAGTCGACGCTGACCACCAGCTCGGTCGATGCCGCCGGCCAGATCAAGGCGCTCTCTGCCGAGATCGAGCAGACGCTGTCGGCTGTGACCGCCAACACCACCGACCACATCCAGGTCAGTGCCTCGGCGGCCCAGGCCACCTTGGTGGCGATGTCCAACGAGGTCAGCGCCAAGATCAAGTCGACCTCGGCCGACGTCGAGCGTTCGGTGTTCGCAGCCAGCGGCAGCTTCGGCTCGACGATCACCGCCAAGAGCGAGGAGATCGTCGGCTACGTGCAGCAGCAGGCCGAGCGGCTGTCGCAGATCATCGACGGCAAGCGCGGCGTGCTGGTCGAAGCCATCGCCGGCAAGACCAACCAGCTCACCGTCGAGATCGACCGCGTCACCAGCGATGCGCTGACCGCCATCGAGTCTCGCGGCAAGACCTTCTCGAACTCGATCCTGACCAACGGCACCGAGGTCGCCCGCTCGATCACCGGCGCCGGCGATCTGGCCACCAACGCGATCAACAAATCGCTCAAGGACCTCGACCTCGCGTCGCGGTCGGCGATCGAACAGTCGCGGCAGGTCTCGATCACCGCGGTCACCGAGATGCAGGAGACCAGCAAGATCCTGCGCACCGACACGGTGGCGCTGTTCGAGCGGCTGCGTGAAGGCAACATCCTGCTGCAGGAAGTGCTCACCGGCGCCCACGAGAACCTCAACTCGCTGGAGCGCGCGCTGGTCACACGCGTGGCCGACTTCGTGACCACCATGAACGAGGTCAACGCCCGCAGCGGTGCCGCGACCCAGACGCTGGAAGACCAGCTCACCGGCTTCCACACCAAGACCGCTCGCGCGCTGGAAGATCTCGGGGCGCTGTCGGCGCAGTTCGAAGCGCACGGCCACGCATTGGCCGAGGCTGCCGACCTGCTCGAGCACAGCAACCGCCAGGCCTCGACCTCGGTCAGCGATCGCAAGGAAGCGCTGGAATCGCTGGTCACCACCCTCGATCTGCGCACCGCCGATCTCGACCAGCGGCTTGGCCGGTTCACCAGCCTGCTGGATGAATCGCTCGCCGCCGCCGAGGAGCGCGCCCGCGACGTCGCGCGGATCGTCGCCGAAACCGCCGGTGCCGGCTCTGCCAGCATCACGCAGCAGTTCGAAGCAGTGCGCAGCGCGGCCGAACAGGAGCGCCGTCTCACCGTCGAGGCGATGCATCAGGTGTACAAGCAGGGCACCCAGGAAGCCGACGCGCTGTTCAAGCAATCGGCCGATCGCTTCACCTCGATCGTCCAGGGCATCAAGCAGATGGCCGCCGAGATGCAGCACGAGCTCGAATCCACCCGCGAGGAGCTGCGCCGCGGCGTGCTCGAAATCCCGCAGGAGGCTGCCGAGAGCACCGCGCAGATGCGCAAGGTGATCGTCGACCAGATCGAGGCGCTCGCCGAGCTCAATCGCATCGTCGCCCGCCACGGCCGCGGCATGGACGTGGTGACGCCGAGCCGCGCCGCCACGGTGACCACCCGCGAGGAAGAGCCGGTGCTGGCCGCCGCCAGCGTCGGACGTGCCGAAACGGTCGCCGCCCGCCCGGCCCCGCGCAGCCGGGAATCCAGCGCCGCGACGCTGCCGCCGCCGGACCTCGGCATGCCGGCCGGCCCGCGCCGCACCGAAGCGCCGCCGGTCGCGCCCAGCAATGCCGACCAGGGCCGTGACGGCTGGCTGTCGGAGCTGCTGAACCGCGCCGACACCAGCGCCGAACGCGAGCCGCCGCGCGGCCGCGCCGCCCAGCAGGCCCAGGCTGCGATGAGCGGCAATCCGCTGGAGTCGCTGTCGCTCGACATCGGCCGGCTGATGGACCGCAACCTCGCGCTGGAAATGTGGGAGCGCTATCAGCGCGGTGAGGCGAAGTCCTTCACCAAGCGGCTGTACACGCCGGCCGGCCAGAAGGCGTTCGACGAAGTCGCCCGCAAGTATCGCAGCGAGCGCAGCTTCAAGCAGACCGTCGACCGCTATATCGCCGAGTTCGAGCGCCTGCTCGACGAGGTCGCCCGCGACGAGAACGCCCCGCAAGCCCTGCGCGGCCACCTCTCGTCCGAGACCGGGCTGGTCTACACCTTGCTCGCTCACGCGGCCGGACGGCTGGGCTGATCCGTCGGCCTCGCGGCGCGGCAGGTAGCGATAACGATCCAAGCGGAGGCCTTGCGCCTCCGCTTTTTCATTGCCCGATGCAAACAGCCCCCCGGGAGCAAACTGATCCCAGTTAAGCGCCCCGCAAAGGTGGCCGGCCGTCGCTACATCAGATTACCAGACGGCAGGTTTTTCCCGGCACGCACTCACGCGCCAGAAACCACGGCAGAATCTTTACCGCTCTGCAGGCGGATATCGGTCGATCTCAAGTATCGCTTCTCGCACGGCGATCGCTTAGTTTGTCTCGCAAAGTAATAGATCGACTCACCTCGGCACCACCACCCTCAGCCGAGGTGACCAAGCGACCCGCAGCATTCCCCGGTCGCTCGACATCGACGCGTTCGTCCGTTTCGGCGTTCTGTTGTTGATTTCTCAGAGGCCACCGATGCCCTGCTCCCGCCGCTTCATCCTGAAATCGACCGCCGCCTGTGTGGTCGCCTCCGCAATTCCCGGTTTCGCGAATAAGGCTACCGCTGCACCGGATCTCGCCCGGCTCGACGCGCTGGCCCAGGCCGAACTCGTCCGCAAACGCGAAGTCAGCGCACTCGAACTGGTCGACGCCGCCATCCACCGCATCGATCAGGTCAATCCGAAGCTCAACGCGATGGTAACCGCGATGTTCGACCGGGCGCGCAAGGCGGCCCGCAAGCCGCTGCCCAACGGTCCATTTGCCGGCGTGCCCAGCCTCGCGAAAGACGTCAACGACTACAAAGGCGTTCGCACCACCTTCGGCTCCCGCCTGTTCGCCGACAACATCTCGACCAAGACCGAGCCGCTGCTGGCCGCCTATGACCGCGCCGGCATCATCTTCGTCGGCAAGAGCAACACGCCGGAATATGGCTTCCTGCCGACCACCGAGCCTTTGCTGCTGGGGCCCTGCCGTAACCCCTGGAATACCGAGCATTCGACCGGCGGCTCATCCGGCGGCGCCGCAGCGGCCGTTGCTGCCGGCATGGTGCCGTTCGCGCACGCCAACGACATCGGCGGTTCGATCCGTATTCCGGCGTCGTGCTGCGGCGTTTTCGGTCTCAAGCCGAGCTTCGGCCGAATCGACCTCGGCTATGCCGACGTTTCGGGCGTGATGGTGGCCGATCACATGGAGACGCGCAGCGTGCGCGACAGCGCCATGGCGTTGTCGATCACCGAAGCCACCGGCCGCAAGGCGGCCTTCGCGCCGATCGGCTACGTTTCCGGCCCCGGCGGCAAGAAGCTGAAGATCGCGCTGACGATGGACAACGCCCTCGGGGCGGCGCCGGCAGCCGACGTCAAAGCGGCGATCGAGCGTAGCGCGAAGCTCTGCGCCGATCTCGGCCACGAGGTTATCCCGGCCGCGCATCCGCTGGCCGGCGATCACCAGATCATCGAAGCCTACATCGCTCTGTTCGCCACCGACGCGGCAGCCCTGGTCAAACTCGCCAGGAAGCGCGGGTTTGATCCTTCATCTGTGCTGGAGCCGTGGACGCTCGGCAACGCCGCCGTCTTTGAGAAGCTGCCGAAGGACGCGGTGCAGAAGGCGCTCGCCTATCGGCTGGAGATCGTCCGCCGACTCGATGCGTTCTTCGCCAAATACGATGCATGGCTCACCCCGGTGGTCGATCGCGCGCCGCCGAAACTTGGCGAACTCGCGCCCACCATCCCCTACGCGACATTGCGCGAGCGCTCGCTTGCCTACGCGTCCTACACGGCTCTGCATAACTTCGCCGGCACACCGGCGATGTCAGTGCCGTTGTTCTGGAATGATGCCGGCCTGCCGATCGGCAGCCAGTTCTCCGCCGCGCGCGGCGGCGAGAAGACCCTGCTGGAACTGGCGTATCAACTTGAGGCGGCGCAGCCCTGGGCCGCCAAATATCCGCCGGTGTTCGCCGGATAATTGCTTTCTGAATCTACTGCTGCGGCCGGTGTCGCTGCTCGACGCGGGCTGTGGCAAATGCTGCTCGGATGAGCGCAACAAAAGCCAGGACTTGCGTCAGGAACGGCTTACCCGGACGCAACTGCGCTCGTCCGCGCTATAATTTGGTTTTCGTTGGGCCTTTGATGAAACTGGCCGATTCCACTATCTCGTCTCACATCAAGACGCCCTTCAGCTTCTGGGCCACCTCAATCTAGGACGCACCATGCCTTCCGAACACCGCTCACCTCGCCTTGCCGTTCTGATCGATGCCGACAACGCGTCCGCAAAGATCGCGGACGGACTGTTCGAGGAGATCGCGAAGATCGGTGAAGCCAGCGTTCGCCGGATTTACGGCGACTTCTCCACCCCGCGCTCGAAGGGCTGGGCCGATATTCTGGCGAAACACGCCATCATCCCGCAGCAGCAGTTCGCCTACACCACCGGCAAGAACGCGTCCGACATCACGCTGGTGATCGACGCGATGGACCTGCTTCACAGCGGACGCTTCGAAGGGTTCTGCCTGGTCTCGTCTGACAGCGACTTCACCCGCCTCGCCTCCCGGATTCGCGAGCAAGGCGTCGACGTGTTCGGCTTCGGCGAACAGAAAACCCCGGAGAGTTTCCGGCAGGCATGCCGGCGCTTCGTCTACACCGAGAACTTGATCGCCGGAGCGACCGACAGCAAAGGCACTGCGTCACCTGCGAAACCGCTTCAACCGCCGAGCGCCGCCACGCCGATCATCGAGCGGGTGATCAAGCAGATGGAAAGCGAAGACGGCTGGGTGTCGCTCGGCGAAGTCGGCAAGCATCTTTCCAATCTGGCCTCCGACTTCGATCCGAGAACCTTCGGCTTCCGCAAGCTGAGCGACCTGGTGCGAAAGACCAACGCGTTCGAGTTGGAGCAGCAGAACGGCCACTCGATGCGGATTCGGCTGAAGCCGACCGGTGCACCGGCCGCCAAGACGACGTCTCCGAGGAAGCGTCCGGCGAGACAGGAGACGCGCCGCACCGGCGGTGTGGCGTCCTGACCGTCCAGCGCGACGATCACAGATCAGCTCGGGCGCAGGTCTTGGTCCCAGCAAGCGTCGGCCGGCCGCGAGAAGCGGCGGCCGCGACTTGAGACGTCAGCGACGGCCCGGATCCGAGCCCAAACTATTCACTCTCGTCATCGCAGGCTTATCCCGGCAGACGGCTTCCCTGGCCGATCGCAGGGGATCTTCCCGAACGCCCTTACTACTGCTGCCGACGACGCGGCGGGCGCGGCTGTTCGGCGCGGGCGGCGGCCGGCGGCGCCGCGGCGGGCTGTTCCTGCTGAGCGGTGTTGCTCGGGCCGAACAGCACCCGGGTCGGGTTGCGGTCGAAATTGTTCACCGCGCGGCTGATGTCGGCGAGCGTGCGGCGGCCGTCGAGGATCAGCGTGGCCGAGCGCTTGTCGAGATTGTCGGCGAGTTCGCGGAACGACTTCACTGCCTGAAACAGCTCGCCGCCATCCTTGCCGCCGGCCAGCGCGTCGATGCCCTGCATTACGCTGTCGGTCTTGGCGATCACGCCGTCGACCCGCGACATGATGCTGTCGATCTTGTCGGAGCTGCGCGCCAGGCTTGAGGTGAAAGTCTGCAGGTTCTCCAGCGACGTCTTCACCGACTCCTGGTTCTCCGACACCAGGCGGTTGACGTTGCGCAGCGTCGCCTTGATGGACTCGGAAATGTCCTGCAGCAGCTCGGGATCGGCGGTCAGCACCGGAGTGCCGTCGTCGTCGAGCGGTACCGGCGGCGCGGTCTCAGAGCCGCCCTTCAGCGAAATCGCCGCAACACCGGTCAGGCCCTGAAATTCCAGGCCGACCTGGGTGTCCTTGCGGATCGGAGCGGTGTTTTCGACCATCGCCAGCGCCACGACGCGGCGCGGATTGTCGAGCTTCACCGACACCACCTCGCCGACACGGACGCCGTTGAAATTGACGCTACCGCCGTTGCGCAAGCCCGATGCCGCCCCCTCGAACACCACCCGCAGCGGGCTGCGCGCCTTGGTGGTGTGCAGGCTCTGAAACCATAGCACGAACCCGAACGCTGCGGCGATCACCGCAAGGGTGAACGTCCCGATCAGGAAGTAATTCGCACGCGTTTCCATTCGCCTTTACTCCACACCAGTTCGCGGCGCCGTCGGCCCGCAGCACGCCGCGTCCCGCAGCAGGCTTTGAGCGCAGATTGCGGAAGCAAAACGACGCACCGGCGGCGCGACGACCGAAATCTTCCCACGCACCTCGATCATGGCGAACCGACCACCGCGCGGGCACGCTTGCCGTGAAAATAAGAGCGCAGCCACGGGTGCTGCGACGCCTGCATGTCGGCGATGGTTCCGGCCGCGATCACCTTGCCGTCCCCCAGCACCGCGATGCGGTCGCAGGCGGTATGCAGACTGTCGAGGTCGTGAGTTACCATGAAAACCGTCAGCCCCAAAGTGCGCTGCAACGTCCGCACCAGCTCATCGAACTCGCCGGCGCCGATCGGATCGAGGCCTGAGGTCGGCTCGTCGAGGAACACCAGTTCCGGATCCAGCGCGAGCGCGCGGGCCAGAGCCACCCGCTTGATCATGCCGCCGGACAGTTCGGACGGATAACGGTCGATCACTTCCGGCTTCAGGCCCACCATCACCAGCTTGGCGATAGTGATCTCATCGAGCAGCCGCTGTGACAGCTTCAGATATTCGCGCACCGGGAACTGGATGTTCTGGCGGACCGTCAGCGAGGAAAACAGCGCGCCTTGCTGGAACAAAATGCCCCAGCGCCGTTCGATGCCGCGCCGGTCCGTCTTGTTCGCCTTATCGAGGTCGATGCCGAACACCTCGATGTTGCCGCTGAGCTTCGGCACCAGACCAATGATGGTGCGGGTCAACACCGACTTGCCGGCTCCGGACGGTCCGACGAAGCCGAGAATCTCACCGCGCCGCACGTCGAGATCGAGCCCGTTCAACACCCGCGTCGTACCGAACTGCACGGTGACGTCGCGTACCCGGATGATCGGATCGGCCACTTCCGCCATCGTCAGATCCCGATCCCAGCGAAGAAGATCGCGAATACGCCGTCCATCACGATCACGAAGAAGATGCTCTTCACCACCGAGGCGGTGGTGTGGCTGCCGAGCGACTCAGCGCTGCCCTGCACCGCCAGCCCCTCGACGCAGGCAACGATGCCGATAACCACCGCCATCACCGGCGCCTTGATCATGCCGACGGTGAAGTGGTCAATCGAGATCGCGTCGCGCAGACGCAGCAGGAACGCCTCGGGATCGACGCCGCCATACATCCACGCGACCAGACCACCGCCATACAGCGCCGACATCGCGCCGAGGAAGGTGAGGATCGGCACCGCCAGCACCAGCGCGATCAGCCGCGGCACGATCAGCACGTCGATCGGATCGAACCCCATGGTGCGCAGGGCGTCGATCTCCTCGCGCATCTTCATCGAGCCGAGCTCGGCCGTGTAGGCGCTGCCGGAGCGGCCCGCCACCATGATCGACACCAGCAGCACGCCGATCTCGCGCAGCACCAGCACGCCGAGCATGTCGACCACGAACACGTCGGCGCCGAACTTGCGGAAATGGAAAATGCCCTGCTGGGCGATGATGCAGCCGATCAGGAAGGTGATGAGCACGATGATCGGCACCGCGCGCCAGCATACCTGCTCGAGGTGGTGTACGGTCGAAGTCAGCCGGAACGAGGTCGGCCGGACCACCACCCGCAGTACGCCGGCCAGCACCGCCCCCATCATGCTGATCAGCGCCACGATGTCGTCGATAAAGGCGTAGATGGTGCGGCCGAGCCGTTCGATCGGCGCGCGCAGCGATCCGCCGCGCCGCGGCTCGGGCCCGGCCTCACTGACCTGCCGCACTTCGTCGACCAGGCTGGCATAGTTGGTCGACAACCCGGCGATCCGCGCCTCTGTACCGTCCTGGCCGAGATTGCGCCGCAGCCGCTCGATCAGCCAGGCTCCGAAGGTGTCGAGCCGCGCGATACCGGACACATCGATGGAGACGTTCGGCTTGCTGCCTCCGAGCTGTTCCGCTTCAGTGACCAGCCGCTCCAGCGCCGGCGCGAACCGCGCCGTCCACGATCCCGACGCGCACAGCGCAAGCCCTTCCCCACGCGCGATCCGTTCGAGCGACGGATCGCCCTCCAACGCTATCTGCTGTGTCATTTTGAGCCAATCCGAGTTCGAACGCCGCCTTGCGGGCCAAGCTCATTACCAGCCATACTTGACAGCTCCGGGCAACCCTCGGTTTGAGCTGACAAGGCCTGCAAATGAACTCCCTGATAGCGCCCGAACTGACCGGGCGCATCGAACGCTGGCCGATCGCCGGCGCCTTCACCATCAGCCGCGGAGCGAAGACCGAAGCGATCGTCGTGGTGGCCGAGCTGCGCTGCGGCGACCATGTCGGCCGCGGCGAATGCGTCCCCTATGCGCGCTACGGAGAGACGCCGGAAGCAGCGCTCGCCGCACTGGAGGCGATGCGCACGCCGCTCGCGGGCGGTCTCGACCGCACAGCGCTGCAGGCTGCAATGCAGCCCGGCGCCGCGCGCAACGCACTGGACTGCGCCTTGGTCGATCTCGAAGCCAAGATGAGCGGAAAGCGTGCCTGGGAGCTGTTCGGCAGCGCTGCGCCAAGCCCCACCACCACCGCCTACACCATCTCGCTCGGCACTCCGGAAGCAATGGCCGAGGCCACGTGCAAAGCGGCGTCGCGGCCGCTGCTCAAGATCAAGCTCGGCGGCAACGGTGACGACGCACGGATCGCGGCGGTGCGGCGCGCCGCGCCGAACGCCGAACTGATCGTCGATGCCAACGAAGCCTGGACGCCGGACAATCTCGCCCGCAACCTCGCCGCCTGTGCGGATGCGGGGGTGACGCTGGTCGAGCAGCCGCTGCCGGCAGGTCGCGATGAAGCGCTGGGCGCAATCGCACGGCCCATCGCCGTGTGCGCCGACGAGAGTGTACACGACCGCACATCTCTCGCCGCGCTGCGCGGCCGTTACGATGCAGTCAACATCAAGCTCGACAAGACCGGTGGGCTCACCGAGGCGATGGCGATGGCGCAGGACGCGCGAGCGCTCGGACTGCAGATCATGGTCGGCTGCATGGTGGCCACCTCGCTGGCGATGGCGCCGGCGATGCTGCTAACGCCGTTCGCCCGGTTCGTCGATCTCGACGGCCCGCTGCTGCTGGCGCGCGATCGTGACGACGGCCTGCGCTACGACGGCAGCACGGTCTATCCGCCCGAACCGGCGCTGTGGGGCTGATCGACGCTCGCCGGTGCAAGCAGCCGGCGACGCATCAGCACCAGCACAATCGCACCCGCCAGCCCCATGACCGCCATCATGTCGTAAACGGCGAGGCCGTAACGGGCGAACACTGCGCCGGAAGCGATCGACGCAGCGCTCATCACAAAGCCCGCGGCCGCAGTGTAGTAACCCTGCCCGCGGGCGATCACATGGCCGGGCACGTGGCGCACCAGCAGCCCCATGGTGCCGACCTGAGTGAGGCCGAAGGTGAAGCCGTGAAGTAACTGCACTGTGGTGAGCACCGGCAGCGACGGATCCTGCGCGGTGATCGACCAGCGCAGCACCGCGCTCAGCGCGCCGCCCAGCATCAGCCACACCGGCGACCAGGTAAACCGCGGCGACAACGCGAACACCACGATCTCGGCGACGACGCCGAGCACCCACAGCACCGAAATCGTCGTGCCACTGAGACCGGCGCCCTGCCAGACGATCGACGCGAACGTGTAGTACGCGGCATGGCTACCCTGGATCAGCGCCGCCGCAACCACGATCGTCAGGAACGTCGGATTACGCAGCAGCGACGCGCCGCGCTGCGGCGTCGCCGATTTCACCGGCGCATCCAGCGGCCGCAAGCCAAAGCCGGCCAGCGCGCCGACCCAGGCGAATGCGACGATCAGCCAGATCAGTTGCTCCGCCGCCACCAGATCTGCCAGCACGCCGCTTACCAGCGCGCCGGCGATGAACGCCGCCGAGCCCCATAGCCGCAGCGGTCCGTAGTTGAGCCCATAGCGAGCCACCGCCTTCAGCGCGTAGCCGTCGGTCAGCGGTACGATCGGCGTCCAGAAGCAGGCGGTGAGCACGAACACCACGAAGATCAACAGCGGAGCACGTAGAATCCCGAGGAGGGTGAATCCGAGGGCCGTGATCACCGCGGTGATGATCATCGCGGCGCGGATCGCGTTGCGCCGCTCGGCTGCGGCGGTGATGAAAGGCAAAAGCGTGAAGCGCGTCACCGCCGGCGCGGCGATGATCACGCCGATCCAAGAAGCCTCGATTCCAACGGCTTTCAGCCACACCGTGAAGAACGGCAGGTACGTGCCCGCGACCGTGAAGCTGGTCGCGTAGAACACCGCGAGCCGAGACGCGAATCGCTTCGCATCCGGTGATGGGATGGGGATTTGTGATTCGGGAGACATCAATTCAATTGCGATTCGACGCGGATCGTGGTGATCGTTATCGTGACGCGCAGTGAATTGTGCAACGAGTCCCTTGATGACCGACGAAGCCTTCGCCCTTTCGCCGATCTCCGCCCGCCCGGTGATGCCGAGTGATGCGGACTACGATGCGATCCGCGAAGCCTTCATGGAGACCTCGCGGGGGCGCTGGTTCCTCACCGAATACGCCAAGCGTAACCGCAACGCCGACACCAGCATGGTGCTCGACGCGGTGGCACGGATCGAGCAGACCCTCGCCGCGCAGAAGCAAGCCCAGGCCGAAGCCGCCGTGGAGTCGCTGGCGGCGATCCGGGCGGTGATCGGCGAGGCACGCGCCAGCGTTGCCAAGGCGATCGCGACGCTCGACGACACCGCGACTCTGGTGGCTGCGCATCGCGGCGCCCGCGCGATCAGCGAGGTCGCTTCGACCTTGCGCGAATGCGGCGCCGACTCCCGGATCTGTGATCTGCTCGACCAGCAGGTCGCCGCGATCGACAGCGGCCACCGGCTGGTCGCGGGAATCGACCGCGATGCGATCGACGCGGCGTTCGATCGGATGCTCCAGCACGTCGCGGCGATCTCGGGCGCAGCTCCCGAAGCCGCGGCGAGCCCCGCCACGCCGGAGACAGTAGCCGCAGCGGCGCCTGCCACCGCACCGGTGGTGGACGAACCTGCCCCGCCGCAGGCTTGCGCTGAGCCCGAAGCGGTCGCACCGCAGCCAGCCGCGCCTGAGCCCGTTGCGCCGCAGGCGGTTGCTTCGCAGGCCGTCGCTCCCGAGGTTGCAGAACCGGCTCCCGCCCAGCAGGCGCAGACCGCCCCGGCGCTCGTGGTGGTCAAGGGCGCGCCGTCGGAAGAATTCGAATTCGTCGAAGCCGAAGACCAGACTCCGGCACCCGCTGCTGTCGCAGCGGCGCCCGCCGAAGCCCCTGCCGCAGTCAGCGCGGCTGAGCAGTCAGACGCCGCCCACCTGCTCGACGAGGTGGTGGCGCTGGACGCAGAGGGTCTCGAAGACGACGCGGTGCTCGATCTGGTCGCCCGCGAGATGTCGGCGCCCGAAGTCTCAGCGCCGTATCGGCCCGAGGACGACGCCTACGCGGCGGCCGCGGCAAGCACCGCCGCGGAAATCGAATCCGACATCGCAGCCCTGCAGCAGGCGCTGAGCGAAGAGATTGCAGTGTCGCCGGAGCCCATGGCGATCGACGACACGCCGGCGTCCGCCGCCGAGGCGTTCGACGCTGAGCCGGAGCCTGAACCGGCGTTCGATCCGGTCGGCGAAATCGGTGAAGCCGCCCCCGTGGTGGCAATGGCCGAGCCGATCGCCATCCATGCGGCCGCTGCACAGGCGGCAATGGCTATGGCGGCCGTCCCCGGCGAAGCCGTCGCGGCGGCCCCTGCGTCGCTCGGCGCTGCGGCGATCGCCAATGGCGCGGTCGCGGCCCCGCCGCCGATGCGCAGCGACGCCCTGGTGCCGATCCGGCGCATGAGCCAGGCCGAGAAGGTCGCGTTCTTCTCGTAATCAGCAGCGTCGGCGCGAAGGCGCCAAAATCAGGCGATCAGGCGGCTGAACAGGTCGGCATCGACATTGCCGCCCGACAGCACGATCGCGACGGTCTTGCCGCGGACGTCGAGCTTGCCGGCGAGCAATGCCGCGAGCGCCACCGCTCCACCCGGCTCCACCACCAGCTTCAGCTCGCGGAATGCGAAGCCGACCGCAGTGCCGACCTCGGCATCGGACGCGGCAACGCCGCCGGCGAGCAGCACGCGATTGATCGCGAAGGTGACCTCGCCCGGGATCGACATCATCAACGCATCGCAGATCGTGCGTCCGCCGGCCGGATTGGACTCGCGGCGTCCCGCCACCAGCGAGCGGGCGTGGTCGTCGAAGCCCTCCGGCTCAGCCGACATCGCCAGCGCCTGGGGAAACCGCGCCTTGACGGCAAGCGCTGTGCCGGCGATCAGCCCGCCGCCCGAGGCCGGCGCCACCACCAGATCCGGCGCGAGCCCCAGCGCAGCAAGGTCCTCGGCGATCTCGCGGCCGACCGTGCCCTGCCCGGCGATCACCATCGGATCGTCGAACGGCCGCACCAACGTCGCGCCGCTGCGCTCGGCAATGTCGCGAGCGATCGCCTCGCGATCCTCGCGGTCGCGATCGTACAGCACCACCTCGGCGCCAAAGCCGGCGGTGCGCTCGCGCTTGGAGGCCGGCGCATCCGACGGCATCACGATGGTGGCGTGGACGCCGAGCAGCTGCGCCGCCGCGGCGACGCCCTGGGCGTGATTGCCGGAGCTAAATGCCACCACGCCACCGCCCCGAACGTCCGGCGGAATCGAGGCCAGCTTGTTGAAGGCACCGCGAAACTTGAATGAGCCGGTGCGCTGCAGAACTTCCGGCTTGAGGAAGACGCGCGCGCCGGCGGCGGCATCGAGCGCCGGCGACGACAGCAGCGGCGTCCGCACCGCGACCGGGGCGAGCACCTCGGCAGCCGCATCGATATCGGCGACGGAAACGGGCAGCACAGCGGAATGGGTCATGGCCGGCATCTAACGCCCCGCAACACGCGCCGACAAGGTGCGATGATACGTGTATGCGTCAGGCGACCAAGCGATGCGGCTTGGCGGCGTGCGGGTCAAGCCGCGCCGGCTCCAGCATCGAGACGCGGCGAACGTTGTCGATGAAGGCGTGGGCCGAGGCTTCCCAAGTGTGATCGGCGGCGAACTCAAGGCACGCCTCGCGCGAAATCTCCAGGGCGCCGAGACACGCCGCGCGCAGATCCTCGCTCAGCACGCCGACCGGGGAATCACCGATCACATCGCGCGGCCCGGTTACCGGGAAGGCCGCGACCGGTACGCCGCTCGCCAGCGCCTCGAGCAGCACCAGGCCATAGGTGTCGGTCTTGCTCGGAAACACGAACACGTCGGCGGCGGAATAGACCTTCGCCAGAGCCTCGCCCTGCTTGGCGCCGAGGAACACCGCACTCGGGAAGTCGCGCTCCAGCGCCGCGCGCGCCGGGCCGTCACCGACCACCACCTTGCTGCCGGGTAGGTCGAGCGACAGGAACGCTTCGAGGTTCTTCTCGACCGCGACCCGGCCGACCGACAGGAACACCGGCCGCGGCAGCTCGAGATCGGCATCCTCGCGCGGATGGAACAAATGCCCGTCGACGCCGCGCGGCCACAGCACGACGTTGCGGAATCCGCGGCCGCGAAGCTCGTCGGCGAGCGCCGGCGTCGCTGCCATCACCGCATGGCTGGCGCCGTGAAACCGGCGCAGCAGCGACCACACCCAGGATTCCGGGATCGGCGCGCGGGCCGACACGTACTCAGGAAAGCGCGTGTGGAAGCTGGTGGTGAAGCGCAGCCCGCGCTTGCGGCAATAGCGCCGCGCCGCGAGCCCGATCGGGCCTTCGGTCGCGATATGGATGCAGTCGGCATGCGCGGCATTGATCAGATGCGCGACCCGGATCGGATTGGGGATTGCGACCCGCAGATCCGGATAGCTGGGCAGCGCCACCGTCGGGAACGTCTCGGGCGTCAGAAACACCACGTCGACGCCGAGCGACTTCGCCGCTTCGGCCATCATCGTCAGCGTCCGCACCACGCCGTTAACCTGCGGGTGCCATGCGTCGGTCGCGATCAGGATGCGCATCAGGCGGCCCGCGCCGCGACCGTCGGCACCGGTAGATTGCGCTTCAGCAGATCGGTCCAGGTGATGATCTCGAACCGGCCGTCCTCGTGCTCGGCGAGCGCGGTGCAGCTTTCGACCCAGTCGCCGCAATTCATGTAGTTGATGCCGTGAAAGTCGCGGATCGCAGCGGTGTGGATGTGGCCGCAGATCACGCCGTCGGTGCCGTGACGGCGGGCTTCCTGCGCCAGCGTCTCTTCGAACGCGCCGATGTAATTCACCGCGTTCTTGACCTTGTGCTTGGCCCATTGCGACAGCGACCAATACGGCACACCGAACCAGCGGCGGAACGCGTTGACGACGCGGTTGAGCCGGATCGCGAGGTCGTAGGCCTTATCGCCGACATGGGCGAGCCACTTGGCGTTCTGCACCACGAGGTCGAAGATGTCGCCGTGGATCACCAGATAGCGGCGCCCGTCGGCGCCGGTGTGGATCGCGTTCTCGACGACCTCGATACCGCCGAAATGCGTGCCGTAGTAATTGCGCAGAAACTCGTCGTGATTGCCTGGCACGTAGATGATGCGCGCGCCCTTGCGGCCCTTGCGCAGCAGCTTCTGCACGAAGTCGTTGTGCGACTGCGGCCAGTGCCAGCTCGATTTCAGCGCCCAGCCGTCGATGATGTCGCCGACCAGATAGATGGTGTCGGCATCGTGGACGCGGAGGAAGTCGAGCAGCAGATTGGTCTGCGATCCTCGCGCACCGAGATGGACGTCGGAAATGAACAGGGTGCGAAAGCGTCGTTCCGGACCGTCGTCGCTCATCGGTCTTGTCCCATCCAAGGCCGCCCGCAGGCGGCGACGTTTCGAACCTGCCCTCAGGCCGCCATCGGCGTGGGAGTCCGCTCGAAACACACCAGCGTGTAGATGCCGAACGGCTTCAACTTGCGCCGCTCGACCAGGATTGCGTCGGAGGTGGCCTGCGCCCAGGCCTGCAGCCGCGCGAACGGAAATTCGGGGCGCAGCCCCAACCCGCGGGTCTTCTGCGCCGCCCAGCGTTCGACCGCGGCGGCAACACCGACTTCGGAGTACAGATGATTGACCAGGATGATGCGGCCGCCCGGCTTCACCACGCGGTGGCACTCCGACAGCACCTGCTCGGGATTGGCCACCAGCGTGATGACGAATTGCGCGACAACGCAATCGAACGTCGCGTCGGCGAACTCCATCGCGTGCGCATCCATCTGGCGCACGTCCTTGACCCACGGATAACGACCCGTCGCCATCTTGGCGCGCGCCTTGTCCAGCATCGGCTCGCACAGATCGATACCGGTGATTTCGGTCGAGGCGTCGTAGTCGTCGAACGACAATCCGGTACCAACGCCGACTTCGAGAATCTTGCCGCCGTGCGCGCGCGCTTCAGCCGCCGCCGCGCGCCGCCCCTTCACCATCACCGGCCCGCACACCGCGTCGTAGATCGGAGCCCAGCGAGCGTAGGCGGTTTCAATCAGGGACTTATCGAGATCGGGAGTCATCGGTTCCGTTCGAATCGTAAATTACTTACGAATTCGGATTATCAGCGGAGTACGACGACTGGACGACAGCGCACGGTCGGCCGGTTTGGGCCTTAGTCGAAGCCGTGGAAATGATGGATCGGGCCGTGGCCATGCCCGACCGAAAGCCGATCCGCAGCTGCGATGGCGGCGCTGACCCATTGCTTGGCGGCGGCCACAGAGGCCTGCAACGACTGGCCTTTCGCCAGATTGGCTGCGATCGCGGAGGACAGCGAGCAGCCGGTACCGTGGGTGTTGTTGGTGACGATGCGGGGTGCGGACAGCGCCTGCACCTCGGTTCCCACGAACAGGTAATCGGTGCTGGCCGGTCCGGTGCCGTGCCCCCCTTTGATCAGGACCGCTTCGCAGCCGAGCGCGAGCAGATGCCGGCCCTGGCGTTCGATTTCGGCCGGCTCGTCGGCGACCGGCTCGTCGAGCAGCGCGGCGGCTTCCGGCAGGTTCGGCGTGATGATCCGGGCGCGCGGGATCAGCACTGTGCGTAGCGCGTCGACGCAGTCGTCGGCGATCAACCGATCGCCCGAGGTTGCGACCATCACCGGATCGAGCACGACGTTGGCGGCGCGCCAGCGATCCAGCCCTTCGGCGATCGCGGCGATCACCCCGCGCTGCGCCACCATTCCAATCTTGGTGGCGGCGACGTCGAGATCGCTGAACACCGCATCGATCTGCGCGGTGACGAACGCGGCCGGCACGTCGTGGATCGCGGTGACGCCGCGGGTGTTCTGCGCGGTCAGCGCGGTGATCACCGAGGCGCCATAGACGCCGTTTGCGGAAAACGACTTGAGATCGGCCTGAATGCCGGCGCCGCCTCCGGAGTCGGAACCGGCGACGGTGAGTGCGATCGGAATGGCCATCAACGTGCTCGATTGAAAAAGAGGCGGACCGGCAACCGATCGCCGTGGTAGCGCGCCCGCGGCGCAGCGGCAAGAGCTTGCGCCGACACGGTGTTTTAGGCTTGATGGCGCAAATCAAGCTGCCGGAGAGACCCGCGATGGTGCCGTTTTTCGTCCAGATCAAATGCCAGCTCGGCCAGTCTTACGCCGTCGCCAACGCGATCGCCGAATCCGAGATCGCCTCGGAGATCTATTCGACCGCCGGCGACTACGACCTGCTGGTGAAATTCTACGTCGATCGCTCCACCGACATCGGCCATTTCGTCGCCGACAAGGTCCAGGTGATCCCCGGCATCAAGGACACCCACACCATCATTACCTTCAAGGCGTTTGGCCCGAAGTGATCGCAGATCACTCGGCCTTGGCATTGCGCGGGGGCCGGACCGGCCCCTGCACCGGCGGCAGCGACTTGATGTAGGCCGCGATCGCCTCGCGGTCGTCCTTGCCGAGCTGCGAGGTGTTGCGGATCACCTGCGCCATCGAGCCGCCGGCGCTGTCGCCCTCCGGCGTCATGCCGGTCTCGAGGAAATAGGCGATGTCGCCGGCGCTCCAGTCGCCGAGCCCCTTCTGGCTGATGTTCGGCACCCAGCCCCTGCCTTCCGGATCGGGCCCGCCGGCGAAGCGCTGCGCCGCAACGATGCCGCCGAGCGCATTGCGCGGGCTGTGGCACTCGGCGCAATGGCCGAAACTGTTCACCAGATACGCGCCGCGATTCCACTGCGCCGATTGTGCCGGATCGGGCGTGAACGGCGTGTCGTCGAAGAACAATAGCTTCCACAGCCCGACCGCGCGGCGGATGTTGAATGGGAACGGCACCTCGTTCGGCGGTGCCCGGCCGGCCACCGGGGGTAGCGTTTTGATGTAGGCGAACAGATCGCGGACGTCGTCTGGCCGCGCGTGCGCGTAGGATGGATACGGAAACGCTGGATAGAGATGCACGCCGCCCGGCGCCGTGCCTCGCATCACCGCGCTGACGAACTCCGCCTCGGTCCATTTTCCGATGCCGTCGTTCGGATCCGGCGAGATGTTCGGCACGTAGAACGTGCCGAACATCGACTTCAGCCCCAGCCCGCCACCGAGCCGGGTGCGATCGTCCTGCTTCGGCGTGGCGTGGCATTCGGCGCAGCCGCCCGCGTAGAACGCGGTGCGGCCATTCTCCAGATTGGCGGTGCGCGCCGGCAGCCGGTCGGCCGACACCGTGGCCGGCATGGTGAGCAGCCAGAACGCAGCGACCGCAACGATCGCCGCGACCAGAGTTACGGCTCCGATTGTTCTGGCCACAGCCGGTCTCCGCTGCCGACGGCGCGCGCCGCGTTAGCCTTCCTTATCGCGGAAGTTCTCGTGGCAGTTTCCGCATGCCTTGCCGATCGGCTGCATCGCGGCCTTCAACGTGTCGACGTCTTTGATCTTGCCCTTGGCGCCGTCGACCGCCTTGGCGAAATCGGCGATCTCGGTGTCGAACTTGGCGCGCTCAGCCCAGATCTTCGGCGATGAGCTGTACTTGCTGTCGAACGGCTTCAACCCTTTGACGCTGTCCGGAAACAGCTTCGGCAGATCCTTGGCAGTCTCGTCGAACTGCTTCAGCGCCGCATCGACCGCGGCTTGATCGTAGGGCTTCTCGCCCTTGGCGATGGCGCCGAGCACCATCATGTTCCGGCCGTTGTCCTTCATCAGTTTCTGGGTCTTATCGACCAGATCCTGCTGCGCCATCACGGCGCTCGCCGTCAACACCAGGGCTCCGGCAACGATCACAGTGCGTAACATCAAGACGTCCTCCCGCTTGGTTGTTTTCAACTCCGTCACGCGCCGCCGGTTCGGCAGCCTTCATCAGTAGCTTGACGCCACTCTTATCGATCCACTCCGACAGCCGGCCGCGTCACAGACGGTGCCGGCGCTCATGCTCGCGGATCGCCATCCACACCCGCTCCGGCGTGGCCGGCATGTCGATATGATCGATCCGATATTCACGCCAGAGCGCGTCGATGATCGCATTCATCACCGCCGGGCAGGAGCCGATCGCCCCCGCCTCGCCTGCGCCTTTGACACCCATCGGGTTGGTGGCGCAGGGCACGTTGTGGGTTTCGAAAGTGATCGGCGCGCCATCGGCCGCGCGTGGCAGCGCGTAGTCCATGAACGAACCGGTGATGAGCTGGCCGTCCTCGGCGTTGTACACCGCCTGCTCCATCAGCGCCTGGCCGATGCCCTGAATGGTTCCGCCATGGACCTGCCCGGCGAGCAGCAGCGGGTTCAACGTGACGCCGAAATCATCGACGATGACATAGTTGACGATCCTGATCTTGCCAGTCGCCGGATCGAGTTCAATCTCGACCAAATGCGTGCCGTTCGGATAGGTGCCGTCGGCGCTGGAGAACGCCGCGCTGGCGTTGAGCTTGGCCGGATCAACGCCGGGCCGCTTGGCGACATCGGCGAAGGTGATGGAGCGGTCGGTGCCAGCGATGCGGATGGTGCCGTCTCTGATTTCGAGGTCGGCGGCGCTGGTCTCCAGCGCGTCGGCCGCGATGTCGCGAAGCTGCTCGCCGAGCTGATGGGTGGCGCGCTGCACGCTGACGCCGCCGGACGGGATCGATGCCGAGCCGCCGGTGCCGAGGCCGGTGGCGATCCTGTCGGTGTCGCCCTGCACCACCCGCACCCGCTCCTGCGGCACGCCGAACTGCTCGGCGACGATCTGCGCATAAGCGGTCTGGTGGCCTTGCCCGCTCGACTGCGTGCCAATCAGCACAGTGATGTCGCCATCCGGATCGAGCACCACCTTGGCGGTCTCCTCGCCCATGGTGCCGCAGACCTCGACATAAGAGGCGAGCCCGATGCCGCGCACCAGCCCGTGCTTCTTGGCGGCCTTGGCGCGCTTGCCGAAGTCCTTCCAGTCGCCGATCTCCATCGCGCGCTTCAGATGCGCAGTGAAGTCGCCGGAGTCGTACACCTTGCCGGTCGCGGTCTTATAGGGGAGCTTGCGCGGCGGAATGAAGTTCTTGCGCCGGATCGCATCCGGGGACATCGCCAGTTTCCGCGCGCAGGCATCGACCAGACGTTCAACCACGTAAGCCGCTTCGGGACGCCCGGCGCCGCGATAGGCATCGACCGGTACGGTGTGGGTGAACACGGTGCGGATGCGGCAGTAGAACGCCTGGATGTCATAAAGCCCCGGCAGCATGCCGGCGCCGCCGTAGGGAATGTACGGACCGAAGGTCGACAGATAGGCGCCGACGTCGCCGATCAGATCGACGTCCATCCCGAGAAACTTGCCGTCTTCGGCCAGCGCCATCCGTGCCGTCGTGACGTTGTCGCGACCTTGCGAGTCGCCGACGAAGTGATCGCCGCGATCGGCGGTCCACTTCACCGTCTTGCGCAGCTTCTTGGCGGCCACCGCGAGCAGCGCGTATTCGCGATAGGGAAACAGCTTGGTGCCGAACCCGCCACCGACATCCGGACAGACCACCCGCATCTTTTCGACCGGGATCTTCAGCACGGTCTGGCACAGGATATCGCGCAGCCGATGGCTACCCTGGCTGCCGACCGTCAGCGTGAAGTGATCGCGCTTGGCGTCGTACTCACAGACCGCGGCGCGGGTTTCCATGTAGTTCGTGACAATACGCGGATTGACGATGCGGATTTCCGCGACCGCATGGGCTTTGGCGAACGCCTCTTCGGTTGCCTTCTTGTTGCCGATGCCGGCGTCGAACAGCACGTTGCCGGCATGGTCGGGCCACACCTGCGGCGCTCCCGGCTCGACGGCACGCGCAGCCCCGATCACCGCCGGCAGCGGCGACCACTCCACCGCAATCGCCTCGAGTGCATCGCGCGCATGCGCAATCGTGTCGGCGACCACGAACGCGATCGCATCGCCGACATGGCGCACCTCGTCGCGCGCCAGGATTGGATAGTCTGGCCCCTTGAACGGGGTGTCCGGCAGATTGAACAGGCACGGCAGGCCGCCGAGATCGGCAACGTCGTCCGCAGTCAAAATCGTCAGCACGCCGGGCAGCGCGCGCGCCGCCGTCGCGTCCAGCTTGAAGGTGGCATGGGCATGCGGCGAGCGCAGCATCAGCGCATAAGCGGTCGAGGCCGGAGCGACGTCATCGGTGTAGCGGCCTTTGCCGCGAATCAGAGGATCGTCCTCTTTGCGCAGCACGCTCTGACCGACACCGAACTTGGCGGGAGCCAACTTGGTTGGAACCATGGGTCGTCACCTCCGATGCGAGTTGGCATCATCTTGCAGCGGATCGATGACGGGAGCAAACGCGCCGGCGCAGGCATCGCGGCCGAACACCGAAATATGAACCCAGTGGCAACAATCTGCACATTGCGACTGCGGCGCGCGCCCCTGCGCGCCCGGCGCAAAAAGAAACAGGTGCATCGGTTGCCCGATACACCTGTTTGGAAGGTCGCGCAGGTCGGCGGACGTCTCCGCCAAATCGCGGCGAATTAGTAGCAGATCACCCGGCCGTAAACCGGATTGAACACGCACCCACCGTAGCCACGATAGTAACCACGGCCACGGCCGCGGTAATAGCCAGGGCCCCAACCGCGGCCACGACCGTAATAGCCGCGCCCACGGCCGCGACCACGGCCGCGCTGGGCCTCAGCCTTGTTGGTGCTGGCGGTCAGGAACAGCGCCGAGGTTCCGACGAGGCTGAAGCCGTAGATCGCGGTGAGCGTGACGGCGGCGAGAACGCGCGCCGTCCATCCCTTGCGGGCCTTGGAAGCAGTTTGAGCCATATGGATTCTTCTCCCGGTCGTTGAGCAGGTTACCGTCATGTCCCGTTGTTGGTGGGGTCGTGCGGGGAGACGGTTCAAATGCGCGGGGTCAATGCGTCCCCAGATCGGCCTCGGCCGTCAAGCTTATGATCAAGCTACGGTTTTGGTCAAGCCGCGATCGGCGCTGAACGCGACCTGAAGGTGCCAAACGTCGAAACCACAAGGTTGTTCCTTCGCCAGCGGCAGGATGCATTCGAATCGCGCGTGCAGTGCGGAATCGATCGACGATCATCTTCGGGAATGCCGTTTGCCGGGCGCGCGTCTCACCGATGTCCAACTTTGCTGGTCCAGCTATAGTGCCATTCAACTGAACCGCATTGCGATGCGGATCGACTGTCAGGTGACGACCCTCGCCTCACCCGCGCCGCTCGCGCGCACAACAAAGCAGCCCATGTCCCGTCAGCACACCTACATCCTCGGCCTCAACACCTACGACCACGACGTCAGCGCCTGCCTGTTGCGTGACGGCGAGATCGCCTTCGGCATCGCCAAGGAGCGCATCACCCGCGAGAAGCACGCCTCCGGGTTTTACAAGGAAGTCGTCGACTACTGCCTGAGCGCGGAAGGCATCACCATGGCAGACGTCGATCTGGTTGTGCGCAACTGCTACATCCTGCCGGTGCCGGAGATGGAAGACCGCCTGATCTTCCAGGACATGCCCGGCTTCCTGCCGGAACACGAGCGCGGCACGGCCCGCAGCCACCCGCTGTTTCGCAATCACACCAACAAGGTGGCGGCGATCTCGCATCACCTCGCGCACGCCTATAGCGCGTTCGCGCCGTCTCCGTTCGAAGAAGGCGTGGTGATGATCGTCGACGGCGTCGGCAGCTACCGGGCCGATGTCGACGAACCGTTTCCCGGCGACGACGCCTCGCCACTCGCCCGCGAATCCGAGAGCTACTACAAATTCAGCGGCACCAAGCTGGAATGCCTGAAGAAGGTCTGGATGGAGCCGGAACGCGGCTTCCTCAGCGACGAATTCTACAACATGCCGGGCCTCGGTGCGTATTACAGCCGCGCCTCGACCTACGTGTTCGGCGACTGGAATAAATGCGGCGAACTGATGGGGTTGGCGCCTTACGGCCGTCCCGACGCGATCCCGCCGATGCTGCAGTTCGAGAATAACAAGCTCACCGTACCGCGTTGGACGCCCGAGCTGAACCAGCCCTACATCATGGACAGCCCCGGCAAGTGGGAAGACAGCCCGTCGATGCGGCACTGGGAAGATCTCGCTTGGCGGGTGCAGGACGATACCGAGCGGGTGCTGCTGGAACGCGCGCGCTGGCTGCGCGAAACCACCGGCGCCAAGAACCTGTGCATCGCCGGCGGCGTCGCGCTGAACTGCGTCGCCAATGGCCGGATCGCCCGCGAAGCCGGTTTCGAGAATGTCTGGATCCAGCCGGCGGCCGGCGACGACGGCATCGCGATCGGCTGCGCCTATTACGGCCATCTGGTGATCCAGCAGAAACCGCGCGGCTTCGAGATGAAGCACGCTTACGTCGGCAGGCCCTATGCAGATGCCGAGGTCGAGGAAGCGACCCAGCGCTTCTTCGTCAAGCCGCAGATCAACGTTGTCCGCTCGAGCGAGGTTTATAAGGAAACCGCGCGGCTGCTCGCCGATCAGAAGGTGATCGGCTGGTTCCAGGGCCGCTCCGAGTTCGGCCCCCGCGCGCTCGGCCATCGCAGCCTGCTCGCCGATCCGCGCAGGGCCGAGATGAAGGACATCCTCAACAGCCGGGTGAAGCACCGCCAGCCGTTCCGCCCGTTCGCGCCGATCGTCTTGAAGGAGCGCGCGGACGAGATCTTCGAGGGCAAGGGCGACTCGCCGTTCATGCTGATGGCCAAACCGGTGGCGCCGGCCTGGCGCGACAAGATTCCGGCCGTGGTCCACGTCGACGGCTCGGCGCGCGTACAGACGGTGGACGAGGAGACCGCTCCCGACCTCTATTACATCCTCAAGGAATTCGAGGCGCTGACCGGCGTGCCGGTGCTGGTGAACACCTCGTTCAACATCAAGGGCGAGCCGATCGTCGAGACGCCGCGCGACGCGATGGCATGCTTCCTCACGACGGGGATCGACCATCTGGTGATGCACGACACCATCGTGTCGAAGAACAAGGCGCACCGCTTCATCAACCCGGTGCTGCAGGTGTATTCCGACGTCACCAATCTGGTGCGGTCGACCACCGCGGCTTGATCAGCCGCGCAGCAGGCGCTTGATCCAGCGCGGCCCGAACAGGATCAGGATTGCGGCGCCGTAGATGACGGCGCCGACCAGGATCAACAGCGCCAGCGCGGCTTCGCTGCGCAGTGCAGGCAACAATGCGAGATACGGCGGCGCCAACCAAGCGGTCAGCCACAACGCGGCGCCGAGCAAAACGCCGATGATGCCGAACTTCAGGATCGCGCGCACCAGCTCCCGATCGAACTCCAGATAGCCGGCACGCACCGAGAAGAAGATCACCAGCAACAGATTGATCCAGGCTCCTGCAGCAGTCGCGAGGGCCAGACCGACCTGTGCCAGCGAGCCCATCAGCGCGAATTTCAGCACGACGTTGGTGGCGACGCCGGTCAGCGCCGCCTTCACCGGCGTCGCAGTGTCCTTGCGCGCATAGAACGGCGCGACCGCGCTGCGGATCAGCACGAACGGGATCAACGCGATCGCATAGGCCGCCAGCGTGGTCCCGGCGGAGATCGCATCGGCGCGGGTAAAAGCGCCGCGCGCGAACATCGCCCGCATGATCTCGTCCGGCACGGTGAGGAAGGCCGCGACGAACGGCACCGAGAACAGCAGCGTGAATTCGAACGCGCGGCGCTGCGACGCCTTGGCGCCAACATCATCACCAGCGGTGAGCTGCCGCGACATCTCCGGCAGCAGCACGGTGCCGATCGCGATGCCGATCACGCCGATCGGCAACTGGTTGAGCCGGTCTGCATAGTACAGCGCCGACAGCGCGCCGGCCGGCAGGAAGGTCGCGATGATTGTGTCGGCGAAAAGCGCAAGCTGGGTGCCCATCGAACCAAGCGTCGCCGGGCCCAGCGCGCGGAAGAATGCGCGGACGTCCTCGTCGAGCTTCGGCCTGGCGAACCTCGGCAGGCCGCCATGCAGCGACAGGTCGCCGGCGAGCAGGAAGTACTGCAGTACACCCGAAATTAGCACCCCCCACGCGGCGGCGTGGCCGGCGCTCGGAAAGAACGCAGCGAGCGTCAGCGTTGCCATCATCGAGATGTTGAGGAAGATCGACGCGGCTGCCGCCGAGGCGAAGCGCTGCATCACATTGAGGATGCCACCGTACAGCGTCACCAGCGTGATCAGCAGCAGATATGGAAAGGTGATCCGCGTCAGCTCGATCGCCAGCGCGCGCTGCTCCGGATCGTCGGTGAAACCCGGCGCCAGGATGCTCATCATCTGCGGCATGAAGGCGAGCGCAACGGCGAGCAGCACCAGCTGCGACAGAAACAGCAGGGTGAAGATACGATCGGCGAACAGCTTCGCCGAGGCCTCGCCCTTCTCGCCGTGGACATGCGCATAGGCCGGCACGAAGGCAGCGTTGAACGCACCCTCGGCGAAGATCGCGCGGAAATGATTCGGCAGTCGCAGCGCGACGAAGAACGCATCCGCCACCGGACCGGCGCCGAGGATTGCCGCCAGCATGATGTCGCGGGCAAACCCGGTCAGGCGCGACAGTAGGGTGAAGCCGCCGACGGTGAAGATGCGCTTGAGCATGAGGCGCTTCTACAGGAAGTCGCGACACCGCAAAATAGGAATGGCTGGCTACGGTCCCCTCACACGGGAGTCATTCCGGGGCGCGCCCGTCAGGGCGCGAACCCGGAATCCCGATGTGGGTAAAGGCAGAGATTCCGGGTTCGCTCGCTCACGCGAGCGCCCCGGAATGACGACGGCTAAAGGCCTTACCGCCCCAGCGCGCCGCGCACGGCCTGGATCACGCGATCCTGCGTCGGCGCGTCGAGATAAGCGTGCATCGGCAGGGCGATGACGTCACGCGACAGCCGCTCGCACACCGGCAGGCCGCCATCGGCAACCGGGAAGCCGCGATACGCGGTCTGCTGATGCATCGACTTCGGATAGTAGATCGCGGTCGGGATGCCTTGCGCCTTCAGCGCCGCGGCAAAACCATCGCGATCGACGCCATGCGGCAGCCGGATGGTGTACTGCGCCCACACCGAGGTGCAGTCCTCGGCAAGCCGCGGAACGGTGACAACATCGGCGAGCGCCTTCGAATAGCGCTCGGCGACGACGTTGCGCGCCGCGATCTCGTCTTCGAAGATCGTCAGCTTCTGCAGCAGGATCGCGGCCTGAATGGTATCGAGACGGCCGGTGAGGCCGAGCCGGACGTTATCGTATTTGTCGCTGCCCTGGCCGTGGACGCGAACGCTCTTCAGCGCCTCGGCGAATTCGGAATCGTCGGTGAAGATCGCGCCGCCATCGCCGAAGCAGCCGAGCGGTTTGGCCGGGAAGAAGCTGGTGGCGGTGGCGAGGCCGAAGCTGCCGAGCTTCTGGCCGCGATGGCTGGCGCCAAAGCCCTGCGCCGCGTCGTCGAGCACGAACAGCCCTTCATCGGCTGCGACCGCGCCGACCGCGGTGTGATCGGCGGCTTGGCCGAACAGGTCGACCGGAATGATCGCCCGCGGCTTCAGCCCGAGCTTCTTGGCGGTACCGATGCCGCGCTTCAGCGAGGCGATGTCGATATTGAAGGTGACTTCGTCGACGTCGACGAACAGCGGCGTCGCGCCGGTCAGCGCCACCGCTTCACCGGTCGCGCAGAAGGTGAACGAGGGGCACAGCACCGCATCGCCGGGACCGATGCCCTTGGCCATCAGCACCATCAGCAGCGCATCGGTGCCGCTGGAGCAGGTCACGACATGGCGCGCGCCGGCAAACGCGGCAAGCTTTGCCTCCAGCTCGATCACTTCCGGACCGTTGAGGAACTGGCAATGGTTCAGCACCTTGCCGACCGCCTCGTCGATGCCGGCCCCTAACCTGCGGCGCTGAGCGCCGACATCGATGAAGGGCACCGGGTCGTTGCGGAGATGCTGATTCATGGGTCCTTGCCGGGTTCGGATGACGGGAAAGCGCTGAGGATCTATGGCGTTTTCGGTCTAGCCGGCGGCGCGGCGCGGCGCGGCAGCGGTCGCCGCGGGCCGGGCGGGCTGATCGAGACACTGAATCGCGATTTCGAGGCTAGCGACGCCCTCCTCGCCAGTGACGGCGGGAGGACCGTTGCTGCTCACCGCATTGACGAAGGCAATCAGCTCGGCGCGCAGCGGCTCGTCGTGCCCGACCGGAAGATGCCGCATCGAATAGCTGCCGTCGGCCTTGAAGCCGAAGCACTCCGTGACCTGACGGGTCAGCAGGTCGCCCATCACATATTTGCCGCGGGTCGCGACCGTCACGGTGCGCGCCTTGAACGGGGTCAGCCAATTGGTGTTGATGTGGGCGAGCACGCCCGAAGCGGTGCGGAACTGCAGCAGCGCGATGTCCTCGCGCTCGGCGATCGCGCTCGAAAGCTGCGGCTGCACCTCGGTGATCTCCGAGTCGGTGAACCAGCGGATCAGGTCGATGTCGTGGACGGCCAGATCGATCACCACGCCGACGTTCGACATCCGCGGCGGGAACGGGCCGACCCGAGTGATGCCGATCGACAGGATGTCCTCGTCGCGAATCGCCTGCTTGATCGCCGCGACCGCCGGATTGAAGCGTTCGACATGGCCGACCATCAGGGTGACGCCGGCCTTCTCGGCGGCGGCGACGATCTCGCGGCCTTCGGCCACCGTCGAGGCAATCGGCTTCTCGACCAACACGTGAATACCGCGACCGATGCAGGTCAGCGCCACTTCGTGATGCAGGTGGGTGGGGGCTGCGATGGTCACCGCGTCGACCCCCGCCAGCAGCAATTCGTCAAGCGTTGCGAAGGTCTTACAGCCGATCAGCTCGACCGCGCGGTCGCGGTGTTCCGGTAGCGGATCGACGATCCCGACCAGCGAAACGCCCGGCAGCCCAGCAAGCACACGCCCATGGTTGGTGCCCATCACCCCAGCGCCGATTACGCCGATCCGGAGCGAGGGGGTTTTGGCCGTTTCAGTGCTGGAAGTCATGGCATCGCGCCTTGGAAATGGAAGGTGCGGCTTCCTAGCACGCGGCCACAGATGTGGCGAATGTTCGGGAAACCTACCCAAACACGTTTTGATTCAATTGATTACACGGAAGGCCTGAGCTGCGAATTAGATGCAGGAAACTACACCCTGTGGTAGTCGCGAAACCATCTTACGAAAGCGCGGACCCCGTCCTCGATCGGGGTCGAAGGCCGGAAGCCGACGTCCCGGAACAGGGCTTCGACGTCCGCAAACGTCTCCGGCACGTCGCCTGGCTGCATCGGCAGCATCTCCTTGATCGCCGGACGCCCAAGCTCGCGCTCAAGCAGCGCGACCACATGCATCAACTCTTCCGGGCTGTGGTTGCCGACATTGTAGACCCGAGCGGGCGCACCGCCGTTCTGGCCGGGCTCGGCGGTCGGCACCAGCGTCATCAGCTTAGTCACGACGCGGGTGACGTCATCGACGAACGTGAAGTCACGCCGCATTTTGCCGTGGTTGAACAGCTTGATTGGACGCCCTTCGGTGATGGCCCTGGCGAACAGGTAGAGCGCCATATCCGGCCGGTACCATGGTCCGTAGATCGTAAAGAACCGCAGGCCGGTGGTCGGCAGCCGGTACAGATGGCTGTAGCAATGCGCCATCAACTCGTTGGCTTTTTTGGTCGCCGCATACAGGCTGATCGGGTGGTCGGTCGGATCATCCACCGAGAACGGCAGCTTGGTATTGGCGCCGTAGACCGACGACGAGGACGCGTAGATCAGGTGGCTGCAGCCATTGTGCCGGCAGCCCTCCAACACGTTGAGGAAGCCTTCCAGATTGGAGTCGGCATAATCGTGCGGATGGCTGAGCGAATGCCGCACCCCGGCCTGGGCAGCGAGGTGGATCACCACGGGAAAGCGGTGTTTTGCGAACAAGTCCGCGATCGCCGCCCTGTCGGACAGATCGGCACGCACAAAGCTGAAACCGGGATAAGGCGTCAGCAGATCGAGCCGGGCCTGCTTCAGCGCCGGGTCGTAATAGTCGTTGAGGCTGTCCAGGCCGACCACCACGTTGCCAGCCTCCAGCAACTCGCGGGCGACGTGATACCCGATGAAGCCTGCCGCTCCCGTGACCAGGACCGCTGTCTCTGCCATCTCGTTTCCGCCCCTCGCGATCCGATGCGCGCCTGTTTAGCCAACTGGCTGCCACAGCGGCAAGGGGAACCGAGGCGCTATTGCCAGATCGGACGCAAGTCCCTACCAAGGCGGCGGCTTTCGCAATGGCCGGGCGCCGCTCGCTCTTGACGATCTGTTAACTTCCGACCCAGCGATCTCTCATGCGCCGGTTTCTGCTTTCAGCAGCCAAGATCCTGGTTTCAGCGGCGCTCTTGTATCTAGCGCTCCGGAAGACCGATTTTGCCGCCCTCGCCGTACGGATCGACGCGACCAGCTTGGGCTGGCTGGCGGCCGCGGTCGCTGCCACGATCTTCCAACTGTTCGTCAACGCCGTGCGCTGGCGCGCGATCGGTGCGTGCTGCGAAGCACCGCTGACGACCGGACGATCGATGCGCTACGCGATGATCGGTTCCTTCTTCAATCAGACGTTGCCGTCCGCAATTGGCGGTGACGCGGTGCGGGTCTGGCTACTTGCGCGGGCCGGCGCCGGTTGGCGCGCCGCCACCTATTCGGTGTTCGTCGATCGGGCGACCGGATTGATCGCCTTGTCGGCGATCATCTTTGTGACACTGCCGTGGACGCTGCGATTGATCGACAATGCGGACGGCCGTCTCGGATTGATGCTGCTGGATTTTGCCGCACTCGGCGCCGGCGTCGTGTTCCTGACCTTGCCGTTTCTGCGGTTTGGCTTGCTCGACCGGATCTGGGCCACCCGCCATATGCGTGGCTGCTCCGAAGTCGCCCTGAAAGCTCTATCGTCTCCGAAAAGCGCGGCGATCCTGATCGCCACTTCTTTGATCATTCCGATCCTTGCGGTGGTGATCGCCTGGTGCGTGGCTCGAGCGATCGAATCGCCAAGCAGCTTCGTGCAACTGTTCGAACTCGTCCCGCCGATCATGCTGATCACCATGATCCCGATTTCGATCGCCGGCTGGGGCGTGCGCGAAGCCAGCATGGGATTGGCGTTCGGTTACGCCGGCCTCAACCCCAGCGACGGCGTGGCAGTGTCGCTGCTGTTCGGTGCCGTGTATTTCGTCGTCGGCGGCATCGGCGGGCTGATCTGGATCATGAGCGCCGAAAAAGCCGCAAAGGGCGATGCGCCGATCGAGGTTCCGGAGTAGCGCGATGCGCAGCGTCACAGGTGACAAAATGTCCTTCACTGCCAGGCTGAGCGACTAATGGGAACAAGCCTGGTCGCGCTGCTCGCCTTTATGTCCGCAACATTCGGATGCGCCTTACTCACCTGGGCGCTGATGCCCCTATTGGCCCGCTACGCGCTGGCCCGCCCGAACGCGCGCTCGTCGCACAAGATTCCAACACCGCAGGGCGCCGGAATTGCAGTCGTCGCAGCGACGCTGGTCGTCACCACATTCTCTGTCGGACCGACAACTCCCGCGTTCCTGGGATTAATCCCGCTGTTCGTTGCAGCAATCGTGATCGGAATTGTCGGCGCGGTCGACGACATCCGGCCGATCCCCGTGCTGCCACGGTTTGCGCTCCAGGCACTGTGCGTCGGAGCGGTCGTGCTCACATTACCCTCCGACCAGCAGATCATCCCCGCCCTACCGCTGTGGCTCGAACGCGCGGCGCTGCTGATCGGCGGCTTGTGGTTCGTTAACCTTGTCAACTTCATGGACGGGCTCGACTGGATGACGGTCGCCGAAGGCGTGCCGGTGACGGCCGCCCTGGTGGTTCTCGGCTTGCTCGGTGCGCTGACGCAGTCCCCTATGCTACTTGCGGCTGCGCTCGGCGGAGCGCTCCTTGGTTTCGGGCCTTTCAATCGGCCGGGAGCTGCGAAAGTCTTTCTTGGCGACGTCGGCAGCTTGCCGATCGGGCTTCTCCTCGGCTGGTGCCTGCTGCAGCTCGCCTTGCAGGGACACGTCGCGGCGGCACTGCTCTTGCCGCTGTACTACCTCGCCGACAGCACCCTTACGCTGCTGCGACGGGTGCTACGCCGCGAACCGTTCTGGCTAGCGCACCGGTCGCATTTCTACCAACGAGCCACAGACAACGGCTTTTCCGTCCGCGAGGTTGTTGGGCTTGTCTGCCTGGCAAACTTGGCATTGGCAGCGCTAGCGGGAATATCAATTGCACTGAATTCCGGCGCCGCTGATGGCATACTAATTGGTGTAGGCAGCGCAATGGTCGGGGCTCTGTTGATGAGGTTCGCACGCTGTAAGGGCGTGACGCTTTAGTTGCACGCCTCACTACGACGCTATAGCGTTCGGTTCGACCCGAAATTCAGGCACCGCCCCTTTCAAGATCGCGAGAACCTCGTCGTGGTGCCCTGCTTTGATCGCGCTTTCGAGTGCGGCGAGTCCTTCGCGCAGCGCTGGCAAAGGCAGTTCGTTTGGACACGCTGCCATAATGCCCGGAATGCCGATCTGCGTGGTGGGTTCATGTTCGGCGAACAGAATTTCGTGCAACCGTTCACCCGGGCGGACGCCGGTGAAAACGATCTCGATGTCGTAACCGGGCTGCAGACCCGACAGCCGGATCATCCGTTCTGCCAGTTCGACGATCTTCACCGGCTGGCCCATGCTCAGCACGAACACAGACGCCTCGGCATGCTTTGACCTAAGAGCGTGGGTCGCAGCAGTGATGACAAGATCGCAGGCCTCGCGGATGGTCATGAAGTAGCGCACCATGTCCGGATGCGTCACTGTCACCGGTCCACCGGCTTCGATCTGCGCCTTGAACTTCGGCACAACCGAGCCGTTCGACGCCAGCACGTTGCCGAACCGCACCGAGATCAGCCGCATTGCCGGCTTGTCACCCAGAGAAGTGGTGAGTTCACGATCGAGCGCCTGGCAATACAGTTCGGCGAACCGCTTGGTGAGGCCGAGCATCGACACCGGCTCGATCGCCTTGTCGGTCGAAATCATCACCATCGCCTCGGCGCCGGACGCTCGCGCCGCATCGGCCACGTTGACCGAGCCGAAAATATTGGTCTTGACGCCCTCGCCCCAGTCGCGCTCAAGGATTGGCACATGCTTCAGAGCGGCGGCGTGGAACACAAGATCAGGTTTGAAGTCGTTAAACAGCTGAAATATACGTGCGCGATCGCGGATATCTGCGATCCGGCCCTCGATTTTTGTGCTGCTCGCTCGGGCAGCTAAGGCTTCGGTTGCAGCGTAAAGCGCGGGTTCCGAATGCTCGATTACCAGCAACCGGGCGGCACCAAAAGTGGCGACTCGGTCGCACATTTCGTGCCCTATCGACCCCCCGCCACCCGTAACCGCGATCGCTTTTCCGCGAAGCAATTCCTCCAGTCTGGAGTAGTCGATATTAACACTGGGCCTCAGCAAAAGATCCTCGACAGCAACCGGTGCCAAGCGCGGTGCGTCGCGGCTTTCTTCGAGCGAAGGCAACCGACTGACTGTGAGTCCCAGCTTGCGAGCCTTCATCAAAATCGCCTCGGGCTCAGCGTCTTTCTCAAACGCTGACGGCGTCATCACCACATGGCGGATCGGCCTATTCCGACCAGCAAAATCCTGCACGACATCCGCCAAATCGTCGAGCCCACCAAGCACGGGAATGCTGCGGATTGACTGCCCCCGATCAGATGACGCGGGGGACAAAATGCCGACCGCCCAAAGTCTGTTGACCGCTCCACTTTCAATACCTCGCAGAAACACCTCTGCATCAGCAGCCCGGCCAACCAATAGCGTCGGCGCTGCATCCGTCCGGCGAGCCTTGTTTCGCGTGCGGGTGTAGCGGAAGTAGCGATAAGCGAGGCGGGAACCTGCGAGGAAGAACACCTCGAGAAACCAATACAAAACGATCGTGGTTTTCCCGAGGAAGAACGCACCGTAGATATTCGGCGCAAGAAAAATGTAGTCAAGCACCAGAAGTGCAACTGTCAAAGTGGTCGCTGCTCTCAAAATGTTGAGCAGGTCAGGAATCGAGATGAAACGCCACTTGGTCGTGGTTAGCTGAAAAACATAGCAAACAAAGAAACTGAAGAAGACGAAGTAGGGCAGAACGTTCAGCAACAGCGGCAGACGATCGACCAGATTCTCGCCATCGAACCGAAGATAAAAACTGAGAAGGACTGCCGCTGCGGTAGCCAAGGCATCGTGGGCAGCGATCAGCCAATTCCGATACGAAAACGAAGAAATAGGTGCCAACATCGCCCGCCCTGCAATCAGATAGTGTGAATAGTTATTGCCCCTCGCGCGCCCGCGCCACCAGTGAGGTGGTACTGAAACCCGGCAGCACGTCGACCAGCAGCACGTCGCCCCCCTTGGCCGCAACGATCTCGTGGCCGACCACCTGCTCGCGGGTGTAGTCGCCGCCTTTGACCAGGACGCTCGGCTCGATCCGCGTGATCAGCCGGAGCGGGGTATCTTCTTCAAAGATCGCCACCAGGTCGACCGCTTCGAGCGCGGCCAGGACCTCGGCGCGGGCGCGTTCGTGCTGCACCGGCCGGCTTTCGCCCTTCAGCCGGCGCACCGAGGCGTCGCTGTTCAGCCCGACGATCAGCCGATCACAAGCACCGCGCGCTGCGGTCAACACCTTGACGTGGCCCGGGTGCAGAATGTCGAAGCAGCCATTGGTGAAGCCGACCCGAAGACCTTCGCGGCGCCACTGCTTCAGCCGCTCGTCGAGCTCGGCATCGCTGCCGATGATCTTCTCTTCCGCCGCCAGCGAGGCATGCGGCAGGATTCGCCGGCGTAGTTCGGCCGGCGTCACCACCGCGGTGCCGTTCTTGCTCACCGCGACCGCCGCTGCCGCACTCGCCGCGCGCATCGCGGTGGCCCAGTTCGCCCCGGAAGCCAACACCACGGCCAGCACAGCCGCCACCGTATCGCCGGCTCCGGAGACGTCCCGCACCTTTACCGGCAGCGCCGGCACATGGATCGGTTCGCCCCCGCGCGGCACCAGCGTCATGCCGTGCTCGCTCTTGGTCACCAGCATCGCCTCGCATTCGGCGAGCGCCATCGCATCCTGAGCCGCCGTGGCAATCTCGTCATCGGTTGCTGCTGCGCTTCGCGTCGCCGCGGTGAATTCCTTGCGGTTCGGCGTCAGCAGCGTGGCACCGCGATAGATCGCGAAGTTGGCGCTTTTCGGATCGACGATCACGCGCTTGCCGAGTTTTTTGGCGGCATCGATCGTGTCGCGAATAACCCGCGCCGTCAGCACGCCTTTGGCATAGTCGGACAGCAGCACGATGTCGGCACGGGCAAGCTGCGGCAGGATCGCATCGAGCAGGCGTTGCTCGACGTCCGTAGCGGCCGGCGCCGCCGTCTCCCAATCGGCCCGCAGCATGTGGGTCGAAAAGTGCTCGGAGACGAACCGCACCTTGCGGGTGGTCGGCCGCGACGCATCGCGCACCAACACCGGCTCGATCCGTGGCTCGCTGCCGAGTTCGGTTTCCAAAAGACGCCCGGTAGCGTCATCGCCGATCAGGCCGACGAAGATGCAGCGCGCACCAATCGCCGCGATATTGCGGGCGACGTTACCGGCGCCGCCGATATTGGTTTCGCTGCGTTGAACCGCGATCACCGGAGCCGGAGCTTCCGGAGAAATCCGCGACACCTCGCCATAGACGAACTCGTCGAGCATCAGGTCGCCGACGCACAGGACGGTCTGACGAGCGATCGCTTGCAGCAGGGCGTCGAAGCTGAACATCCGAATCCAAACGGTTGCGTGCGATCAGCGGAAACGATCGCTGCGGTCGAGGTAACCAGTGACGTAAGACGTGACCGCCTCTTCGAGCGGGGTGAATCCGCCATTGTAGCCAGCGGCACGCAGCCGGTCGCCCTCGCTCTGGGTGAAGTATTGATAGCTGCCGCGAATCTGTTCCGGCATGTCGATGTACTCCATCTGCGGCGGCGTGCCGAGCGCCGCATAGGCGGCCAGGATCAGGTCGCGGAAGCTCCGGGCATGGCTGGTGCCGACGTTGAAGATGCCGCTGACGCTAGGCGAAGCGAACAGCCACATCATCACCCGCACTACGTCGTCGACATAGATGAAGTCGCGGCGCTGGTCGCCGTCGGCAATACCGTCGCGGTGCGACTTGAACAGCTGGACCACCCGGCCGGACTTGATGTCGTCGAACCGCCGCGCCAGCACGCTGGCCATGGTGTCCTTGTGGTATTCGTTCGGGCCGAACACATTGAAGAACTTCAGGCCGGCCCATTGCGGCGGCAGCTTGTGGCCCTTGGCGGCGCGCTCGGCGACCACCAGGTCGAACAGATGCTTGCTCCAGCCATATAGGTTCATCGGCCGCAGCTGTTTCAGCGCGGCCAGCGAGAAATCATCGTCGAACCCGTGTTCGCCGTCGCCATAGGTCGCCGCCGACGAGGCGTAGATCAGCGGCGTGCCGGTCTCGGTACACCAGTCCAGCAGCCGCAGCGACAGCCGGAAATTGTTCTCCATCACCATGTCGCCATCGGTGGCGGTGGTCGCGGAGATCGCCCCCATGTGAAAGACCGCATCGAGCTTGCGGCCTTTCAGCCAGTCGGCGAGTTCCGCCGGCGGCACGAAATCGGCCAGCTGCCGCTTGGCGAGGTTCTTCCACTTGCCGTCGTGGCCGAGAAAGTCGGACACAGCGACGTCGGCCCGACCGGCGTCGTTCAGCGCCGCGACCAGATTCGATCCGATGAACCCGGCGCCCCCGGTGACCAGCAGCATGACTTCTCCGCCTCGATTTGCGCGGCCACCTTTGCCCCACTCCGCCCGGGCAGGCAACTTCAACTCTGAATTGCTGTGAATGCGGAATGGGCTCGGCGCGAAATGCCGGCTGGACGCGGGCCGCCGCAGGCGCTAACCGGCTGGGCCGATCAGCCCCTGCTAGGCAGGGCAACAGAACAAGCGATGAATTACGAATCACTCAAAGCCAGCCTGGCGACCGCGCCGGACCGCAACGAGACCAGCCCGGTGCTGCTGGTCCCGTATATGTGGATCGGCGATTTCGTGCGCTGCCACACCGTGGTGCGGGTCCTGAAGGACCGTTGGCCGAACCGGCCGGTCGACGTTCTCACCACCACGCTGTGCGCGCCGCTGGTCGACTACATGCCCGGCGTCCGCCAGGGCATCGTCTGGGACCTGCCGCGCAGCAAGATCTCGCTGTCTGAAGAGCGGGCGCTGGCGGCGAAGCTGCGGCAGCAGGGCTACGGCGCCTCGGTGGTGATGCCGCGCACCTTCAAATCCACCATCGCCCCTTGGCTTGCCGGTATCCCGAAACGCACCGGCTTCATCGGCGAGGTCCGGTTCGGCCTGCTCAATGACTGGCGGCGCGGCGAGAAGGCGCTGCCGCGGATGATCGACCGCTGCGCCGCGCTGGCGCTGCCGCCCCTGCCCGAACTGCCGCTGGATTGGCCCGAACCGCAGCTTCAGGTGCCGGAAGCCGAAATCGCGGCCTGGCGGCAGGCGAACGGCCTGTACGGTCGGACCGTGGTGGCGCTCGCGCCCGGCGCCGTCGGGCCGGCGAAGCGCTGGAGCTATTACGTCGAGGCGGGCAAGGCGCTGGCCGAGCGCGGTTTTGAGGTCTGGGTGGTCGGCGGCCCGGGCGAAACCGTCAAGGCGCAGGAAATCGTCGCGGCCGGTGGCCCGAATGTCCGCGACCTCACCGGCACCAACCTGCGCAACGGCATCCTGGCGCTGGCGGCGGCGGACCTGGTGATCTCCAATGATTCCGGGCTGCTCCACGTCTCCGCGGCGATCGGCAGCCGGACCATCGGCATTTTCGGCCCGACCAGCCCCTGGCATTACGCTCCGCTCAACCCGATCGAGACGGTGATCCAGGCGCCCGGGGATATCCCGTGCCGGCCCTGCCACAAGCCGATCTGCCGAATGGAGCACCACCGCTGCATGCGCGACATCGCGGTCGAGGACGTGACCACCGCGGCGCTGCAAGCGCTGCAGGCCGCCGGCATCGCACCGGCGGTCTGAGCCCTTGGGTTGCGCCGGCCTCCGCCCTGCGCTTTACCAGGGCCTTGAGCTTCAGCCTTCAGGTGTGACGTGAGCCAGGACAAGATCGCCGCCCATTTCCAGCTCTCGCTTGCCGCCATGACTGCGGCCGCCGGCGATGCGGCTCTGCTGGCGGCGTCGCGGGCGATCGCGGCGGCATCGATCAAGGCGCTGAAGCAGGGCCGCAAGATCCTGCTCGCCGGCAATGGCGGCAGCGCTGCCGACGCCCAGCACATCGCCGCCGAGATCATCGGCCGCTACAAGCGCGAGCGCGCTGCCTGGCCGGCGGTGGCGCTGACCACCGACACTTCGGCGCTCACCGCGATCGCCAATGACTACGGCTTCGAGCGCGTGTTCGCCCGGCAAGTCGAAGGTCTTGGCCAGCCCGGCGACGTCTTCATCGGCATCACCACCTCCGGGCGCTCGCCCAACATCCTCGCGGCGCTCGAGGTGGCGCGTCAACGCGGCCTCGTCACCGTCGGAATGACTGGCCCGAGCGGCGGATCGATGGGCGCGCGGTGCGATCATCTCCTGGTCGCGCCTGGACCCGAAACCGCATTGGTTCAGCAGATCCATCTGATGGCCGCGCATGCGATCTGCGACGAGATCGAGGTCGCGCTCGGAACGCCAGCGCCATGACTGCGTCCGCGCCGTGCCGTCCCGCCGCCTTTCTCGATCGCGACGGCGTCATCAACTACAACGATCATTATGTCGGCACGCGCGAACGCGTGCGATGGATGCCGGGCATCGCCGCGGCGATCCGGCAACTCAACACGGCCGGCTACTACGTCTTCATCATCACCAACCAATCCGGCGTCGCGCGCGGCATGTTCAGCGAGGACGACGTCCGAGCCTTGCATCGCTGGATGCTGGATGAGTTGAATACCCAAGGCGCGCGGATCGACGATGTGCGGTTCTGCCCGCATCATGTCGAAGGAACGCTCGACGCCTATCGGGTGGCCTGCGAGCATCGTAAACCGGGCCCGGGCATGATCCTCGATCTGGCCAAGACTTGGCCGGTGGACATGACGCGCAGCTTCGTGATCGGCGACAGCGCAAGCGACGTTGAAGCCGCGAAGGCTGCCGGCATTCCCGGTTTTCGCTTCGAAGGCGAAGACATCGACGTCTTCGTCAAACAGGTTCTGATCGAGATGCAGCGCGCCGCTGCATCCAACTAACCGAGTAGCTGCTCCGCCGCCTCGATCGCCTGCCGCGCCGAGGGGCCACCGCTCTTGCCGCCGAGCACCCGCAGCGGGCCGCTGCCGACCGGGCCTGTCAGTCCTGGATCGGTCGCCACATAGATACCGACCAGCGGCACCCGATACGCGGCGGCCAAATGCAGCAGGCCAGTATCAACCCCGATCACCACCATGGCGCCGGCGATCACGCCCGCGGTAAGATCGAGCGACTGACGCGGCAACACGCGACTTCCGGGAATCGCGCTCGACAGCCGTTCGGCGGTCTGCCGCTCGGTCTCGGTGCCCCACGGCAGCACCGGCTGCAGCCCGCGGCCCTGCAGCCAGCGGCCGGTTTCGATCCAATCCTCGGCGCGCCACTCTTTCGACACCCGCGAGGTGCCGTGCAGCAGCAACGCGTAAGGCGTATCGCCGCTCCGGGCCGGCTTGATCAGCCCGTAGTCGATCTCGTCCACCGGCTGATAGCCGAGCGACAGCCCGGTGAGGGTGCGATTGCGTGTGACCGCGTGCAGCGATCGGCTAACGCCGTGACGAACGGTGTAAAATCGCGACGCCAGCGGCTCACGGATGCTCTGCGCGTCGTAGCCATGGCGCTCGCCTTGCGCGAGCCGGGCGATGATCGCCGAGCGGATCAAGCCCTGGGTGTCGATCACCTTGTCGAATTCAGGCTCACGCAAGCGGGTGTTGAAATCGCCGATCTCGCGCCAGGTGGCGCGACTCGCCAGATGCGACCGCCAGCGCCGCGTCGCCACCTGGATCACCTCGGTCACGGATGGATGCAACCGCGCCAGCGGCGCGAACGCCTCCTCGACCACCCAGCTCATGCGCAAGCCCGGCAGCGCGCGCGCAGCGTCCGCGATCGCGGGCATTTGGTGCACCACGTCGCCGAGTGAAGACGTCTTGATGATGAGGATGTCCGACATTGACGCAAAAGGCCCGCAATTGCGCGGTCCTCGTTACAGGATTGACAACCATAGAGTCGAATCCCCGGCAAAAACGCTGGCAATTCGCCGCTGAGGCCGCCCCGCTATACCGCAATTCCATTGTTTGTCGACAGCCTGGCGCAAATGCGCGAGACGAACCAGCACCTTGGACGGAAACCACGATGACCGTACTCGTCACCGGCGGCGCCGGTTACATCGGAAGCCACACGGTTCTGGCGCTGGTCGAGGCCGGCGAAAGCGTGGTGGTGATCGACAATCTCTCCACCGGCTTTTCGCGGTTCATGCCTGAAGGCGTTCCACTGTTCATCGGCGATGCCGGCGACGAAAATCTGGTCGACGGCGTGATCGCATCGCATCGCGTCGATGCCATCATCCATTTCGCCGGCTCGGTGATCGTCTCGGATTCGATGCGCGATCCGCTCGGCTATTATCGCAACAACACCTCGACCTCGCGGAGCCTACTCAGCGCAGCCACGCGGCGTGGCGTCAAGAACTTCATCTTCTCCTCGACCGCTGCGGTGTACGGCAATCCCGACCACATTCCGGTCGGAGAAGATGCGCCGACGCGGCCGCTATCGCCCTATGGCCGCTCCAAGCTGATGACCGAGATCATGCTGCATGACGCGGCGGAGGCCTACGGCGTCAACTACGTGGCGCTGCGCTACTTCAACGTCGCCGGCGCCGATCCGTTGGGCCGGGTTGGTCTCGCCACCGAGGGCGCCACGCACCTAATCAAGATCGCCGTGGAAGCCGCGACCGGGCAGCGCAGCCGGATCGACGTCTACGGCACCGACTATCCGACGCCGGACGGCAGTTGCATTCGCGACTTCATTCACGTCACCGATCTTGCCGAAGCGCACGGCGCCGCGCTCGGTTACTTGCGCGCGGGTGGCGGCCCGGTGACGCTGAACTGCGGCTACGGCCATGGCTATTCGGTGTTCGAAACCATCGACGCGGTGAAGCGCGTCGCGGGCCGCAACTTCGCCGTCGCCGCGGCACCGCGCCGGCCCGGCGACATCATGACGATGATCGCCGACACCAACCGAATCCGCCGCGAGCTGGATTGGACCCCGCGCTACGACGATCTCGACACCATTGCGGCACACGCTTTGGCATGGGAGGAAAAGCTCCTGCGCCAGCGCCAAGCGGTTGAATTGCAAGCAATTCCGGCCTGACAGCAAGTTTGATTCCTCCGTTTTGGCTTGAAAATCCGGCCCATCGGGGGCAAGGACTCCGCCGAGACGCACGCCTTCCTCGCGCGCGACCCTTGTCCGACGCCGTCGATGGAACGCGGGAATGACCGAAGCCCCACGCAAGATTACTGACGACCCGTATGGTGCGTGGCACCTCATCCGCCGGCTGGTGATGGAACAGGCGTCCGCCTATTGGCGGCGCTACGCGCTCGCCTTCGGCCTGATGGCGATCGCTGCCGCGGCGACCTCCGGCTCGGCCTTTCTGCTCGGCAAGGTGATCAACCAGGCCTATGTCGACCGCGACCTCCAGGGCATCATGTTCTGGTCGATCGTCACCCTTGTGGTGTTCAGCCTGAAGGGCGCGGCGACCTACGGCCAGTCGGTGATCCTCACCCAGATCAAGAACGCGATCCTGGCCAACAATCAGCGCCGGATGTTCCACAAGCTGATGAGCGAGAGCATCGGCTTCTTCTCGCAGCGGCATTCATCCGAGTTCCTCGCGCGCCTCACCGCCGGCGCCAACTCCGTCACCGAAGTGCTCAACCTGCTGATCAATGCGATCGGCCGCGATCTGTTGTCGCTGATCGGCCTGGTCATCGTGATGGTGGTTCAGGATCCGTTCATGGCGCTGTTCGGCCTTCTGGTCGCGCCGCCGGCCGCGTTCGTGGTGCGTAAGCTGGTGAAGCGCGTGAAGGGCCTGGCGCTGACGCAGTTCACCGGCAACGCGCAGATCCTCGAGACCATGCAGGAATCGCTGCAAGGCATCCGCACCGTGAAGGCGTTCTCGCTCGAAAAGACCATGAGCGACCGGATCGACGCCAACATCGCCGCGGTGCAGGCCAACGCCGACAAGATGGCGAAGGTGTCGAACCGCTCCAGCCCGCTGATGGAAACGCTCGGCGGCTTCGCGGTGGCGGCGTCGCTAATGTATGGCGGCTACCGCGTGGTCGCGACCGGCGCGACGCCCGGCGAGTTCTTCTCGTTCCTGACAGCGTTCCTGCTCGCCTATGAACCGGCGAAGCGGCTGGCGCGGCTCAACATCGAACTCAACAGCGGCCTGGTCGGCGCGCGGATGCTGCTCGAGATCATCGACAGCCCACCGAGCGAGCCGGACGACAGCCACAAGCCGGCGCTGGAACTCACCCAGGCGCGAGTCGAATTCGACCACGTCTCGTTCGCTTATCGGCCGGACGAGCCGGTGCTGAACGCAATGAGCTTCGCCGCCGAGCCCGGCAAGATGACCGCACTGGTCGGCCCTTCCGGCGGCGGAAAGTCGACGGTGCTGGCGCTGCTGCTGCGCTTGTACGAAGTACAGTCCGGCGAAATCCGGATCGACGGACAGTCGACCTCGACCGTGTCGCGCGAGTCGCTGCGGCGGCAGACCGCCTATGTCGGCCAGGACGTCTATCTGTTCCGCGACACCGTCCGCGCCAACATCGCGTTCGGCAAGCTCGGTGCCACCGAGGACGAGATCGTCGCCGCCGCCAAGGCCGCCTGCGCACACGACTTCATCATGGGCTTCCCGCTCGGCTACGACACTCCGGTCGGCGAACACGGCGCGCAACTGTCCGGCGGCCAGCGCCAGCGCATCGCGGTCGCCCGCGCGCTGCTGCGCGATGCCCCGATCGTGCTGCTCGACGAAGCCACCGCCGCGCTCGACTCTGAGTCGGAGAAGCTGGTGCAGGAGGCAATCGATCGTCTTGCCCGCGGCCGCACCACCATCGTGATCGCCCACCGGCTGCACACCATCATGCATGCCGATTCCATCCTGGTGGTCGAAGCCGGCGAGATCGTCGAACAGGGCCGCCACGACGACCTGCTGCGCCGCAGCGGCCGCTATGCCTCGTTCTTCCGGCTGCAGCAGCGGCATGCCGCGCCGCTGGCGCCGGCCGACGCCACCGCCTAACCTGATCGGACTTCCCCGCGCCACTCCCCGCCCCCTCACCCAAAGCTTGCGAAAGACACTCATGAGCAATGCTGGTTTCGTGATCGCCCCACCGCCGCAGCCCACTCTCGCCGTCGCTGGGACAAGCGACCGCTTTCCGGTCCGCCGGATCTGGTGTGTCGGCCGCAACTATCTCGAGCACGTCCGCGAGATGGGCAATGACGAGCGCCAGCCGCCGTTCTTCTTCGCCAAGCACGCCGACATGGTCACGCCCGACGGCGCCACCATCCCGTATCCGCCGCTGACCAAGGACCTGCATCACGAGGTCGAATTGGTGGTGGCCCTGAAGAGTGGCGGGCTGAACATTCCGGTCGAGCGCGCGCTCGATCACGTCTGGGGCTATGCGGTCGGCATCGATCTTACCCGCCGCGACCTGCAGATCGCCTCGCGCAAGAAGGAGCAGCCCTGGGAGATCGGCAAGTCGTTCGACGCCTCAGCTCCGTGCGGCGCGCTGCGCCCGGCCTCCGAGATCGGCCATCCGGCCACCGGCAAGATCTGGCTGTCGGTCAACGGCACTGAGCGGCAGACCGGCGATCTGTCGGAGATGATCTGGAACGTTCCGGAGATCATCGCGAAACTGTCGGGGCAGGTCGAGCTCGCCGCCGGCGACATCATCATGACCGGTACCCCAGCCGGCGTCGCGGCGCTGTCCCCCGGCGATGCGATCGCCTGCGGCATCGACGGTATCGGCACGCTCAACGTCACGATAGGCTAGTCGGCCTGACCGGGTCGGCCGATCGACCGTTAGCCGTTAGCCCGGCGATCCGGCTGACATCGCCGTCGCGGCCTTCGAGATAGATCAGCGTCGGCCGCAACACCGTGTAGCCGAGGCGATGGGCCGCGCAGGCCGCGATCACGCGCACGTCGTCGGCGCCCCAGTCGCGAATGAAGGCGCGCTCTCCACGGTCGCAGGCGTGCAACTCCACGGCTCGGCTCGGCGGAACGAATCCGGGATTTGATTCGCTGCTATTAATGGCGGTTGAACAGCAGGAATAAGGGCGCGATCGCGCAAAAGCCCCAGCGACCGAGCGAGCGCAACGATCGGCAGACTGCGTCAGAGGGAGCCCCCTGGCCGCTCCGTCCGAAAGCTGTTCGGTAGCGGAATGCTCTGGAGAACCAATCTGACCTGTCGAAGACTGCACACTTCATGCTTGCGGATGAATTTTCAATGCCGCAATGATTGCAGTGAGGAGTGACGTTGGGTGATGAAGGCTGAAAGTGAATTCGCCGAACTTGCAGCTGACAGTGCGAGTTCGAGTGCGCAAGACCAAACCGTAAAGATCGAAGCCAATCTGGCTGAGAAATTCACCTTCGCCTCGCATCAGAATTCGATTCCCGTCCTCCGCGCGGTTGCGATCAGCAACGCGAGCCAAGAGCCGCTAGAGAGGCTGCGTCTGGAGCTGGTTTCTAGCCCCAAATTTCTGCGGCCAAAGACCTGGACGATCGACAGGATTTTCGCGGGCGACCGACATACGCTCAGCGACCGACGCGTGGATCTGGATCCCTCTTATCTGGCCGGCCTTGATGAAGCCGAGGCAGGTGACATCACCTTGCGGCTGCTGCAGGCAGATACCCTCATTGCTGAGGTCGTCCGTCCAGTGCGCCTGCTGGCCCGTGATGAATGGGGCGGCGTGTCTGACATGGCACAGCTCCTTCCGGCGTTTGTGATGCCGAACGACCCGACAATTCACAGGGTGCTGCGATCGGCAGCCGAACGCCTTGCCTCGCATGGCCACTCATCGGCCCTGGACGGCTACCAGAGCAACGATCCGAAGCGCGCCTACATGCTCGCGGCAGCAGTCTATTCGGCGATCGCGGCACTGGGACTGCACTACGCCGAGCCGCCTGCCAGTTTCGAGAAGCGCGGGCAGAAAGTGCGCGGACCGAGCAAACTGATCCAAGACCAGCTCGGGACTTGCCTTGACGTTACGCTTCTGTTCGCTGCGGCCCTAGAGGCCGTCGGTTTGAATCCTGTCACCGTCTTGCTCGACGGACATGCGTTTGTCGGTGTGTGGCTCGTTAAGCGCACCCTGCCGAAAACCATCGAAGACGATGTTAGCGAACTCCGCAAGGCAATCGCTGCCCGCGAGTTTATCGTGTTCGAAACGACCGGGGTCACGCACCGACCTGCGATGACGTTCGAACAAGCCAGGAAAATCGGCGAAGACAAACTCAAGGAAGAAGCGCTGCAGCCCTTCGTGGCCGCAGTCGACGTGGCGCGCTCGCGCTCGTCCGGCATCTTGCCATTGGCATCCCACACGCCGAGGACGGAGGCGGTGGTCGATGAGGAGGAGACGTCCGCCGAACTCCCTCTGCCCCCCGAACCAGACATTCTCTCGCCGGCCGACCAAATCGACGAGAAGCCGACCACGCCGGAGGGACGTATCGAGCGCTGGCGATCTCGGCTGCTCGATCTATCGCTCCGCAACCGCCTGCTGAATTTTTCCGAGGGCAAACGGGCGATCCCCTTTGTATGCCCCGATGTCGCCTATCTCGAAGATCGTCTGGCCGAGGGAGCTTCGATCAAGATCATTTCGCTGCCCCAACAGAATCCATTGGGCGATCGAGACGCCTCCCTGCATCGCGATCGGCGCGGCGACGACCTACATCGGACGTTCGCGGCTGAAGCGTTGAAGCGAGATGAACTCTCCTCCAAGCTCGAGCCCAAGGATCTGTCGGCCAGGCTGACCGATTTGTATCGTCAGGCTAAGAATGACCTGACCGAAGGTGGTACCAATACGCTTTATCTCGCTGTCGGAATCCTGAAATGGAAGAAGACGCCGGCCGACGAGAGAACCTATCGCGCACCGCTACTGTTGCTGCCGGTGAAGCTCGAACGCTCGGGCGCGTCCGATCGCTTCCGCCTGAAATTTCACGAAGACGAGCCACAGCTGAATGCGACCTTGCTGCAATTCTTGAAGCGGGATTTCGACGTCTCGCTTCCGGACTTTCGCGAAGGCCTTCCGAAGGACGACAAAGGCATCGATGTTTCGAAGGTGCTCGACAGCGTGCGCCGCACCGTGCGCGACGTCCCGGGCTTCGAAGTCGTCGACGACATTGCGCTGTCGACCTTCTCTTTCGCCAAATATCTAATGTGGAAGGATCTGACCGACCGCGTCGCGGCGCTGCGGCAGAATCGTGTCGTTAAACACCTGATCGATAATCCCGATCGGATACTCGACGGCGCTGACCAGCCATTTCCGGATGCAGCCGATATAGATCGGAAGTACGCCTCGGCCGATCTGGTGTTGCCACTTTCGGCGGACTCGTCTCAGATCGCCGCATGCCTCGCTGCCGCGCAGGGGCGGGACTTCGTCATCATCGGTCCGCCCGGCACCGGCAAGAGCCAAACGATCGCCAATATGATCGCGATGTGTCTGGCCGCAGGCAAGACCGTGCTGTTCGTCGCAGAGAAGACGGCGGCTCTCGACGTCGTGTATCGGCGTTTGCGGGAGCACCGGCTTGGCGACCACTGCCTTGAGCTGCATTCCAGCAAAGCGGATCGAAAGCACTTCTTCGGCCAATTGAAGAACTCGTGGGAGAAGCGCGCGGCCAATCGCGAAACCCAATGGGTCACGCTCAATCATCGGCTGCAGATCCGGCGCGACGAGCTGAACGCTTACGTCGATGCGCTGCATCGCCAGTCACCGAATGGACTGACACCGTACGCCGCGATCGGCATCGCGACTCTCGGACAAGACGACTATGCGCCGAAGTTCGAGTGGACAAGCAAGGACACCCACGACGCGAAGGCCTACGCGGAACTGCAAGACCTAGCCGGCGACCTCGGTCGGACTTATGCGGCCGTGACTGTCCGTCCCGTGCTCCGTCTGCTGCATGTTGAAGAATGGACCAATGCCTGGCAGGAAAAGCTGCTGACGGCAGCACGGGCTCTCGCGCGGGCCGCCACTGCAGCGCGTACGGCGCTAGCCGGGATCAGTCCCCGCCTCGGGCTCGATGGCTTACAGGACTGCCGTGCCGACGGCTTGAAATACTTCGCCGACCTCGCGCAGGATCTGATCGCAACCTCCGGCGAAAATCACACGATCATTCTGCATCGCGACTTCGCCGCGCTGGCCCGCGCACTGTCCGAGCTTGAAACAGCGATTTCTGCCTACCGCCATAGTGAAAGCGGCCTGTCGGTCCGCTACGCGCCCGACACCGTGGCACGCATTCCGATCGCCGAGATCGAGCGCGACTGGCATGAAGCGAAGGCAGCCATGTGGCCGAAGTCCTGGCTCGCGACGCGGCGCGTGAAACGGCTGCTCGGATCATACGCCGGAACCAAGACGACAGACCCCGCCACCGACATTGAACTGCTCCGGGATCTGCAAGCAAAGCTTCAATCGATCCAAAGCAATGCGATCGCCCAAGCCCCGCTGGCCTTCAACGGCCTCGATACCGACTGCAAGGCGCTGACAGACCATCTGGAAAAGGCGGAACGGCTACGGACCTCGCTGGTTCAGCTCGGTGAGTTTGCCGGCGATGTGCAAAAGGTCGCGGCCAGCATCGCCGCCAACCTGAAGGGACAGGTCAACCAGCCGCAGCTTTCGGCCGCCAGGGACTATCTGGCCCGCTACCAGGAATTGAAGGCTTGCATCGCCAACTTCGAAGAAGCGGCCGGTCTGCCGCTTGACCGCAACGACGATGACTTTCTCAGCACCGTCATTCGGCAGATGGACGAGATAGAACATGCCCGCACGTTATTCCGCGATTGGTCATCGTGGTGCTTGGTCCGCAAGCGCGCCATCGCACGCGGACTGGCTCCTCTGGTGCAAGCTATTGAGACCGGCGCCGTTCCGACCGACCGCAGCGTGTCGGCATTCAGGCTTGGCTACGCGCGCTGGTGGCTGCCGCTTGCGATCGACGATAGCGCAGAGCTCCGGAACTTCCGCCGCTTTGCACACGAAAATGCGGTCGAGGATTTCAACGCGGTCGATGACCTCGTCCGCGCCCACGCCAGCGATAAGATCGTCAGTGCTTTGGCGCATGGTCTTCCGTCCTCCGAGTCGGTGCCTCGGCAATCCGAACTGGGGCAGCTGCGGCATCAGATGGGCCTGAAGCGGCCAAGCCGTTCGATCCGCGAGATGATCTCCGCGATGCCGGAAAGTTTCGGCAAGCTCGCGCCGTGCGTGCTGATGTCACCGCTGTCGATCGCGCAGTATCTTCCACCCGATCAAGCGCTGTTCGACATCGTGATTTTCGACGAGGCATCACAGATCGCCACCTGGGACGCGGTCGGCGCGATCGCGCGCGGCCGGCAGACGATCATCGTGGGCGATCCCAAGCAATTGCCGCCGACGAGCTTCTTCGGTCGGGTCGACGATCAAGATGACAGCGTGCCTGAGTTCGATCGGGATCTCGAGAGTATCCTCGATGAAACGCGGGCTTCAGGGCTCCCTGTTCGGCACCTGCGGTGGCACTACCGAAGCCGCCATGAGTCCCTCATCGCGTTCTCCAACTGGCACTACTACGACAATCATCTCGTCACTTTCCCGAGCCCGGTGACGGAGGATCGCGCAGTCTCGCTGAACCTTGTTCCGACCGGAATCTACGATCGTGGCAAGAGCCGCACTAATCGTGAAGAAGCACGCGCAATCGTCACCGACATCCGAATCAAGCTGAAGAGCTGGCTCGGCTTGCCGGAGGCCGAGCGCCCAACTGTCGGTGTCATCACGTTCAATGCCCAGCAGCAGGCGTTGATTCAGGACCTGCTCGACGAGGTGTGCCGTGCGGATCCCGACCTTGAATGGTTCTTCTCCGACGACCGGATCGAGCCGGTGATCGTGAAGAATCTCGAGAACATCCAAGGCGATGAGCGCGACGTGATCTACTTCTCGATCACCTTCTGCCGCGATGCCGCCGGGAAGCTGCCGATGAATTTCGGCGCCATCAACAACGACGGCGGCGAACGGCGACTGAACGTGGCGGTCACGCGCGCCCGAAGTGAACTGAAAGTGTTCTCGGGCATCCGGGCCGACGACATCGATCTCGACCGCAGCAAAGCAATGGGCGTGCGTCATCTGAAGGCGTTTCTCGACTACGCGGCGCGTGGCGCGATCGCACTGCCCGCGCAGGACGAGGGATCGCTCGGAGAGACCGAGTCTCCATTCGAGCAGGCAGTGGCGATCGCGCTCGAAGCCCGCGGTTGGCAGGTGGTGACACAGGTCGGTGTATCCGGCTTCCGGATCGATCTTGGCATACGCCACCCCGATCATGCGGGGCTGTATCTCGCCGGCATCGAATGCGACGGCGCCACTTACCATAGTTCCGCGACGGCCCGGGACCGCGACAAGGTGCGCGAGCAGGTGCTGCGTGGTTTGGGCTGGAATATCCTGCGGATCTGGTCGACGGACTGGTGGTTCAACGCGACCGACGCGATCGAGCGTATCCATACAGCCTTGAACGATTTGTTGGCGGTAAGCCGCGCCGACCTAGGCAATACTGAATACGCCGGTGAATCGGCGGACGGCAGCACCGGCAGCTTTGCGGACGAGATCGACCTCTCGGTCGATATCTTCGACACACAACAGTCGGAGGGGCAGAAGAAAGACGGTGAGCCCCCCTGCGCCGCTGACGACGAAGCGGAGCCTTCGCCTTCGCCCGCGCAGCAGGTGAGCGAAGCTCGGATTGCGTCGGTCGGTCATGCCGCTAAAGAAAGCCGCACAACTTTCCGCATTGTCGATCTCTCCGGCTTCAAGACGGAGGCGGATCGCTTCTTCGAGTTTTCGTACCGTCCGACGATCGAGGCACTGATCGATGCCGTGATGACCGCCGAAGCTCCGGTGAGGGAGGACGCCCTCGCTCAGCGCATCGCACGGGCGCATGGCTGGCTGCGGACGGGCGCGCGCATTCGCGATCAGGTGTCACGTCACCTTGAGAACTACGAGCAGACGAACGAAACGCCCGGCTCGTTCCTGTGGCTGCCGGGCACGGTGACTGAACGCCTTACTTTTCGCAGGCCTCACGGCCCCGATCACCGCCGACCTCTGGCTGAAATCGCTCTCGCGGAATTGGTCGACTTTATCCTGGCGCACACGCATGCGCTCGACGAGGACGACCCGCCCCTGGTCTATGCCCGACTTCTGGATATCGAAAGACTGGCGGCTCCATCGCGGGAGCGGCTTCAGGAGGCGATCGAGAAAGCCCTAACACTGAAGGACTGACGCCACTCACCTCATCGTCGCCGCCTCGCAGCGCGGCGTGAGGGCTGGCACCAGGGTCGGTGCGGGGTCGTGGCAGGCGCGGCAGATGACGCGGTTGCGGCCGGCGTGTTTGGCATCGTACAGCGCCTGGTCGGCGGCTTTCATGAGATCCGAGACGTCCTTCATGCTCGGCAGCGCGGTTGCGACACCGATGCTGACGGTGGCGGGGATCGCGTGCGAGGCGACCACCAGCGCGTTGCCGGCGACCTCGCGGCGCAATCGCTCGGCGACGACTTCCGCCTGCGCCAGATCGGTTTCCGGCAGCAGCAGCGCGAACTCCTCGCCGCCGAGCCGCGCCAGCACGTCGCAATCCCGCTTGCAGTCGCGGGCCAGCCTGGCGAGATGCACGATCATCTCGTCGCCGACCTGATGACCGAAGCCGTCGTTGATCGCCTTGAAGTAATCGATGTCGATCATCAGGAACGACATCGGCCGCTCGTAGCGGCGGGCACGCGACCATTCGCGGTCGGCCAGCGTCAGGAAGTGACGGCGGTTGTACACGCCGGTCATCCCGTCGGTCGTCGCCAGACGCTCGAGCTCCTCGGCGTTACGCACGATGTCGGTGACGTCGCTGTAGATCAGCATCCGGCCGCCGCCGGGCAGCACCGCGAGATGACAGCGCAGCGCGGTGCCGTCGGTCATCGCCAGATCCATCGGCTTCGGATCGCCGGATTGCACCCAGGCCAGCCGCCGCGACACGTAGTCCTCGAGATTGACGGCGACCGCCTGCGCGGAGGCCGCCAGCATCTCGGCGTAGAGCGGACGGTTCTGCCGGATCTCCTCGGCGCTGTTGGCCCTGAACATCACATGCAGCACCGGATTACTGTAAACGGCGCGCAGCTCTTCATTGAGGATCAGCAGCCCGGCGTCGACATTGTCGAGCGCTGCATACAGCGTCTCCAGCGCCTGCCGGGCCTCGGCCAGCTCGCGCTGCAGCCCCGCGATCTCCGGCTCGTCCGGCGATCCCGCGCTGTGATGCGTTTCCTCAGGTCGTCTCTTGTGCATTGTCACGCCTCCGGGACGCGCCAGTGACTCACTTACACCACGGGTTGCACGGCAGCGGACAACAACTGATGAACTGCAAAGCAGCATTTCGGCCGCGTGGTTAATATACAATAAAGTTGGTGGCAGCAGCGCATCACCAACGGCGGCACATCGTCCGCGAGAAGCTCGACGTTAGATTCAATTACCAGCGATCAGATAATCGGCTCATGTCACCGATCCTTGATACCCCCAGGATCGACGGTGTGAACCAGTTCACAGCACTGCGTGCCGTCTCGAACTACAGTGAGCGAAGTAGCTGGTTCGGGAGCGAGCATCATGGATACGATCAGGCATTTGACGCAACTCATCGAGCGGATCGGTCTTGCCATGGCAGGGCTTGCTTGCGGCACATTCGTCTCGGCTTCGGTCGGTCATGCCGACATCGGCGTCCTTCAGTCCGAATGGGCGTCGCTCGCGATCGTGCTGGCAGGCGGGGTCGGCTTTGCCGCCGCGAGCGGACTTCAGTACGGCGAGAGACGACGCTCGGGAATCGATCCGGTTTGTCTGCTGTGCGCAACCGGCACGTTTCTGACCTCGGTCATGGCTTTGACATCGGTCGCCGTGCTCGTCATAGGCGCAGACCCTCCGGCCGTTTGGCTTTCCCTGCTTGCCGCCAGCTGGATCGGCGGAGTGGTCCTGCAGATCGCGGCGGCGGGGGTGGCGCGCTATGGTGAGGTTCGACCGCCTCGGCGGTCGAACCTTGTGGCGCCCAGTCAGCTTCGCGACGCCGCCTGAGGCCCGCCGGCTTCTCGTCCAAGAGACGACAAGCAACAATCAGCCTTCACCCGCAACCGCGTGGAGGGCGTCAGGCTGAACGATCTCCAACGTCTGCGGTCCAAGCCTGATCCACCCTTGCGAGGCCCAGCGCGCCAGCAGCTTGTTGACGCTTTCGCGCGACATGCCGGCCATCTCGCTGACCTGCTGCTGCGTCAGCTGGAGACGTAGCGGAGCCCGATCGGTGTCACGCTCTGCCAGCCGCATGATCGTGCCGGCGAGCCGGGCCGACATCGACTGCAGCATCAACCATTCGACCTGCTGGCTGGTCGCGCGAACCCGCCCACAGAGCAGAACGATGAGCTTCATCATCAGCTGCGGCTGCGTGTCGATCAGTTCGAAAAGATCTCGCCGCGCGATCGATAGCAGAACGGAGTCGCTGTGGGCGATGGCGTCCGTTGTCCGTGGCAGCCCATCCAGCACGGCCACCTCGCCGAAGACCTCGCCACTGCCGATCAGATTGAGCATCGCGGTGCGTCCATCGGTGGAACCCGAGCTCACCCGGATTGCGCCTTCGACCACGACAAACAGAGCATTCGCGTCGTCTCCCTTGAGGAAGACGGTTTCTCCGCGGCTGAACCTGACGAGACGGGCGGCGCGACAGAGCTGGTCGAGCGCTTCGGGCGCAAGATCCTGAAACAGCCGTTGGGCACGAACGACATCAGATGTCTTGGTCGACCTGCGGCCCAGGTTCGTTGTCATCGACGTCATCATTCTCTCGACGGGCCTCGGTCACCAACGAGACGTCAAGCCCGCTCCGCCTAGCACGCCACATCGCGAGGACCGCTCGCCGGCACCAGAGCGGAGCTCTACGCTCCGCTCTGCCATCCAGAATGGTTGTCACAATGCCAGCTGGATCACCCCAGCCGATCGGCGCAGCGGACCGGCTGATAGATCTGCTGACTATTTGCGGCACCGCGCTCACGATCGCGATAGCTCGACAGATCGTGGATCAGACGGGCAAAATCAGAGCCCGCGTGCATCGCATCGTTGAACGTCTGCAGCGCCGCCAGCGTCCGGAATGCCCAGATCGTGCGGTAGAGGCCACTGCCCTTCTCGCTCGTCGACGAAACGGCGTAGGTCCCGCGATAGGTGATCCCTTCCGGAGTCACATGGTCGAGTTTCTGCTCATTGGCAATCAGCCATTTCCGAAACTCGTCATGCTTGTTGAACGGAACATCGTAGCCCCATTCGATCACCAAAGCTCCCAGCAAGACACTGTCGTTCAGGAGACTCTCGATCTCCTGCTTGCCTTCACCATGCTTGAGCAGATCGCAAAACGGGAAGAATCCACCCGATCGAACCTCCGGCTCGATTGCCGCAACGGTCGGGGACACCAGCGTTTCGCCAGCGATCAAACTGGCAGCCAGTCCGGAAGACTCGATGTTGGCCATGATCAATCTCCTTGTTGTGTCAGTTCGATCAATCCCTGTTCCTGCAATCGTTGAAGTCCAGCTCTGAGGTGATTTCGTGCCTCCTCCTCCGGGTTCTTTGTCGCAACCTGTTCAACGTATTTTTGCTCGATCTGCTCGGCGGTGCTGCCGTCGCAGAGTTCGAGGATGAACCACGCGTTGAGATTCAGCATGAAGAGCTTCGGCGGATCCGGCCGAAACACTACGCAGCTCTTCATTTCCTTAAGTGGTCGCAGTCGGAGGTTTTGGGTGTGGTTGTAACAGCCATTCGGGTAGGACACGCAGGTCTACTCCCCTGTTCAGCACCTTGTCGAACGGATCGGGGGCGTCCCAAGCCCCGTGAAACGCATAGGCCGTCGCACGGCACCCCCCGTGCGAACCCTGGCTGGATGCACAACTCGGACAGCTATCCGTAACGCGCCCGGATCTCAGTTCCCGGTAAAGCGGATGCTCCCAGGTCTCCATGAACGAGACCCGCTTGATATTGCCGTAGTTGACGTACTCGCGCAGATAAGCGCAGCCGATCGAGTCTCCGAATGCATTCACCGCCGCCATCTGCCAGCAAGAATTACCGTCATTCGGATGCCACGACTGCATCAGCTTCATGCCGGAAGGCAGGCGAAGCGTATCGAGCGCCGCATGCATCTCGTCCAGGGACAGCGCAAACTCAGCCCAGCGATACTTCATCCGGCCAAGCGGATAAGGGCGCAAAACGCCGGCAGTTTTGACACCAAGCTCGTCGGCAAGATCGATGTAGCCTTGAAGATCGGCAACGTTCTTCCGGTTGAGGATGCACAGGGTCTGCACCTCGATGCCGGCCTGCAACATGGATCGGATCCCATCGCAGGCGCGAGCGTGGCTTCCGGACACGCCCGTAATTTCGTCATGCACCTGCGCCCGGGAGCTGAATAGGTCAACCAGCACGATGCCGACCCGGATGCCCCTCAGGTATCGCGCCGTCTGCGGCGTGATCAGCGTGCCGTTGGTCCGCACCTCCGTAAGAAAGCGACCCGAGGCCGACGCCAAAAACGGCAGGAAGTCCGGCCGATGAAACGGCTCACCGCCTTCGATGTAGAGATAGATGACGCCGAGTTCGGCAATCTCATCCAGAAAGCGTGACCACTCTTCACCGTTCAATTCCGAACCCGCCTTGGCAGGCGAGCAATCGGAATAACAGTGCTGACACGCGAGGTTGCAGGTCTCAGTAAAACAGATCGAGAGCTTCAGTGGCCTCTCGAGGGCAAATGGATTCTCGATTTGCGCCATGGCCGTGAACCATTTCGCTGTGAGATGAACGAATCTAAGCCCCTGTCGTCCAATGTTCGATCGTTAGAGATGGGAGTGAGCAAATCATACTATCGTCTAAATAGCAACGGACACTAATCAGTATGCGTTGCTCTGCCTGCGGCTTGTCGGCCCCGACGGAGGCGAGCTTCTGCCCACGATGTGGCGCAAAGCTCAGCCTGCATTGCCAGAGTTGCGGATTCCGAAGCCCACTCGGGTCGCATTTCTGTGGCGGCTGCGGCGCTTCACTGGTCGAGGCTTCTGGGCCGACCGTCACCAGCGCGTCAGGAGGTATTGCCGCCGATCGCGATCAGCGGCCCGAGCGGCGTCAGGTGACGATTCTGTTCGTCGATATGATCGGCTCGACCGAAATGTCGGTCCGTCTCGACGAAGAAGAATTCAAGGACATCATCTATCGCTACCGCGATATCTGCGCGAACGCGGTACGTCAGTTCGATGGCTGCATCGTCCGCTATATCGGCGACGGCATCCTTGTGTGTTTCGGTTTTCCCTTCGCCCATGAGGACGACCCGATCCGAGCCGCACGCGCCGGCCTTGCACTTCTCGATAATCTGCAACGCCTCAATTCCGAGCAAGAGACGAAGGCGATCCAGGTGCGGATGGGCATGCACACCGGCATCGTCATCGCGGGCGACCTCAGATCCTCGGACACTTTCGAGGCAATGGGGATTCTCGGCGAGACCCCCAATATCGCCTCGAGGGTGCAGAACCTCGCCGCCCCCGATCGTCTGGTGATCACCCTGGAAACCGCGCAACTCCTCGGCGAACGGTTCGACCTTATCGATCTCGGATTGCAGCAGGCGCGCGGCGTCGATGGTCCGTTGCATCTGTTCGAGGTCGCCGGGGAGCGGACTGAGGCGACCAGGGAACGGCCTCCTGCCAGCCACAAGATGATCGGTCGTCAGCAGGAACTGGCGCTGTTGCAGGACCGCTTCTTCCGCGCACAGGACGGTGAAGGCCAGGTGGTGCAGATCACCGCCGAAGCCGGCGCCGGCAAGACGAGGCTGGTGCGGGAATTCAAGGCACGCCTCGATCCAGCGGCGTTTCTGCCGATGACCTGCTACTGCTCGGCATACAGCCGCTCCAGCGCATTCTATCCGATCATCGAGATGATACGTCGCGTCGTGAAGCCTGATGGCGACGCAGACGCCGAGGCAATGTCGGCAAACCTGCAGCGCTCCTTCGTTGGCCTGGAAACGATCACTCCGGAGGCCACGGCGCTGGTTGCCGAGCTGCTCGAGTTGCCGGTATCCCCCGCGATCAAGGACATTCCGCCGGCCCGGCGGCGCGAGCTTCTGCTTGAGGTGCTGACGCAGTGGGTACTGAGACAGTCCGAGGACGTTCCTGTCATCCTCGTCGTCGAGGATCTGCATTGGGCAGACGCTTCCACCACCACCCTGCTTCGGCACATCGTGGGGCGGCTGTCGAATTGGCGGGTGATGGCCATTTTCACGTTCCGGCCCGAATTGACGGCCGAATGGCTGCTGGGATCGCAAGTGACAAGGCTGGGTCTGCGCCGCCTCTCCAAGAACGAGGCAAGAGCGCTGACCGCACAGATTGCCGACGCCTCGACCATGACGGCAGAGATCATCGCGTCGATCGTCGCCAAAACCGGCGGGATTCCGTTGTTCATCGAAGAGCTGACCAAAGCAGTTCTCGCCGGGGCTTCTTCCGCCGATCATGATCCGGCGCGATTGACGGCACTGGTCGACAGCATTCCATCCACGCTCCGGGGGTCGTTGGCCGCCAGACTCGACCGCCTTCAGATCGCAAAGCCGCTGGCGCAGGTCGCCGCGACGTTGGGCCGGACCTTCGACAGCAAAGTGTTGGCGGCCGTCACCGGAGAGAGTCAGCCCGCGCTCCGCGCGCAGCTCGATGAATTGCTGCGTCAGGGCTTCATCCATCAGCACGGAACGCAGGTTCAAGCCAAATACTCGTTCAAGCACGCACTGATTCAGGAAGCTGCCTACGACTCGCTGCTCAAGAGCGAGCGGCGATCGATGCATCGCAGGATCGCGGAAGTCATCTCCACGCAATTCGCCGACGTCGTCGCGGCGACTCCCGAGGTCCTGGCCGAACATTATGCGGCCGCAGAGCTCGCGGAATTGGCGATCGCGCATTGGGAAGCGGCCGGCAACAAGGCTGCCGAGCGTTCGGCCAATGTCGAGGCCGCCAGCCATTTCGCAAACGCCCTCGCGGTCCTTCGCCGAATGCCCGACACGACCGAGCGGGCGCGTCGGGAGTTATCGCTCGAGCTGCAGCGCGGCTCGCAACTTCTCGCCATCAAGGGGAATGCCGCCCCTCAGGTGGAGGAGGTGTTCACCCGCGCCTACCAACTCAGCTGGAGACTGGGCGAGCACCGGCTGCTGTTCAGGGCCCTCTACGGGCTGATGATGTTCTTCATCGTCCGAGGTCAGCTTGAGAAGGCGCATCAATGCGGGGTGCGCTTGATCGAACAGGCAGAACGCGCCGGCGACGATGGCCTTCAATTGCAGGCCAAGCGGCCGCTTGGCCTGACGCAGTTTTACCTCGGCCAGTTCAGCAGCGCGAAGGAGACCTTGAAACAGGCGCTCCAGCTATACGACCCCGATCGGCATCATCACCATCGGTTCGAATATGGCTCCGACCCGGCCGTCCTCGCGCAATGCAATCTCGCCTGGACCGAGTGGTTCGTCGGCTTACCAGATACTGCGATCGCAGACAGCGCACAGGCGATGGCGCGGGCGATCCAGCTCAACCATCCGCACAGCCTCGGATTTGCCCTCAGCTTCGAAGCCTCGATCAGGCAGAGCCGTGGTGAACCGAAGGAAGCGCTCCAGGCAGCCGAGCAGGCGATTCAGATCGGTCAGAGCTACCGCTTCCCCTACTGGAGCGCCTGGGGACGGATCTTGCGCGGCTGGGCCATCGGCAGGCTGGACCGTCCCGCATCAGGCGCGGCCGAAATCAAAGCCGGGCTGGAAGATTATCGCGCCACAGGCGCCGAGCTGATCCGGCCCTACGGCCTGATGTTGCTCGCAGAGACGCTCGGTACCGATGGCGCGCTCGAGGATGCCTTGGCCATGCTGAACGAAGCGCTCGACATCACCGAGACCAACAGGACGCTGTTTTGCGGGCCGGAGCTGTACCGGCTTCGCGGATCGTTGTTGCTGGCGGCGGATCCACACGACGATGCAGGCGACGAGAATCTCAAGAAGGCGGTCGATCTGGCACACGAGCTCGGGTCGCCAATGCTGGAATTGCGGGCCCTCGCCAGTCTCGTCTCGGCTTCACCGCACCGAGGCAGCTCGGCTCCGCTCCAGCGGCTCGAGCGGCTGCGCGATGCCATGACCGAAGGCTTCGCCACAGCCGATCTGGCCGAGGTCGCGCGCGTCATCAAACTCGCGGCAACGCATCGACGCTAGACGATCGGGGGCTGAAGGCGTCACCGGGGCGCCTTCGCGCGCGTTGGAACCGCGATGAGGAACCAATGGCGCCGCGACCAGTATTGGCCTAAAAGAGCCCGACCTCCCATTATCGGCGGCTTGTGCGACCGTGCATCGTCCAAGTCCCGCCGGTCGACCGATCCGGTCCCGGGATTTCCCATTCGGCGTGATCGCCCAGAAGGTTGTCGTTCGTGACATTTCCGACCAGTCCCCCGCCGCTCGCGCGAGCTTTGGCGGAGCGCAATTATCTACAGGCGACGCCGGTGCAGAGCGCTGTGCTGGCGCCGGACACCACCGGCCGCGACCTCCTGGTCTCGGCTCAGACCGGCTCTGGCAAGACCGTGGCTTATGGCCTCGCGATCGCGCGGGACCTGTTGGGCGACGCCGAGCAGTTTGCGCCCGCCGCAGCGCCGCTGGCACTGATCGTGGCGCCGACCCGCGAGCTGGCGCTGCAGGTGCATCGCGAGTTGAGCTGGCTGTATCGCCACGCCGGCGGGCGGATCGTCTCCTGCGTCGGCGGCATGGACCCGCGCCGCGAGCAGCGCGAGCTGGCAGACGGCGCCCACATCGTGGTCGGCACGCCGGGGCGGCTGTGCGACCATCTGCGCCGCAACCGGCTCGACGTCTCGCAGCTTAAAGCCGTGGTGCTCGACGAGGCCGACGAGATGCTCGATCTCGGCTTCCGCGAGGACATGGAGTTCATCCTCGAAACCACGCCGGAAACCCGCCGCACCCTGCTGTTCTCGGCGACGCTGCCGCGCGGCATCATCGCGCTGGCCAAGACCTATCAGCACGACGCAATGCGGATCGAGGTCGAAGGCGCCGAAGGCGGCCACGCCGACATCGAGTATCGCGCCATCCGCATCGCGCCGAATGACGTCGAGCACGCCGTCGTCAACGTGCTGCGCTACGTCGAATCCCCGACCGCGATCGTGTTCTGCAACACCCGCAGCGCGGTGAACCATCTGCAGACGGCGTTGCTGGAACGCGGCTTCGCCGTGGTGGCGCTGTCCGGCGAACTCACCCAGAACGAACGCACCGGCGCGCTCAACGCGCTGCGCGACGGCCGCGCGCGCGTCTGCGTCGCCACCGACGTCGCGGCGCGCGGCATCGATCTGCCGAACCTCGGCCTCGTCATTCACGCCGAGCTTCCGAACGACGCCGAAGTGATGCAGCATCGTTCGGGTCGCACCGGCCGTGCCGGCAACAAGGGCATCAGCGTCCTATTAGTTCCGCCGGCACGGCGGCGGCGCGCCGAGTTGCTGCTGCAGCTCGCCGGCATCGAGGCGAACTGGGGCACCGCGCCACAGGCCGACGAGATCCGCAGCCTCGATCAGCAGCGCATGCTGCAGGACCCGCTGTTCACCGAAGAGCCGACCGCCGAAGATCAGGCCCTGGCGCAGGCGCTGCTCGCCGAGCGCTCGCCCGAGCAGATCGCGGTCGCGCTGGCCAGGGTGGTGCGGGCCCGGATGCCGGCGCCCGAGGACATTCTCGATCCCGGCGAGCGGCCGGCCCGCGGCCGCGACGAACGTCCCGGCAAGACCGCGCGCGAACCGCGCGATCACGAGGCGCGCGACAAGGCTCCACGGTCTCGGTCGGCCAAGGCCGGCGAGAAACACGCGATCACGGGCGGCGTGTGGTTTCGCGCTGCAATCGGCAAGCGCAAGAACGCCGAAGCCCGCTGGCTGCTGCCGATGATCTGCCGCCGCGGCGGCATCACCCGGCAGGACATCGGCGCGATCCGCATCCTCGACACCACCACCGAATTCGAGATCTCGTCCGCCGCTGCCGACGCCTTCGCAGCGCAGATCAAGCGCCCCGATCACGACGACAACATCCGGATCGAGCCGCTGATCGGCGCCAAGCCGATCCCGCCGCGCGACGACAACCGCCCGCCGCGGCAGGACGCGGACCGCAAGCCTGATCGCGAGGCACGGCGCGCCAAGCGGCCGGCGTCGTGGTCGCCGCTGTCCGGCGAACCGCTGCCCGATCCCCGCGAACAGGACGCGCCGCGCCCCGGCAAGCGCGTGCCGCACGACGACGCTCCGCGCGGCGGCAAGCCGGCGCGGTTCAAAGACAAGGGATTCAAGACGCGCGGCGAGGACGCGTTCGAGGGCGATTTCAAAGCCAAGCCGTTCAAGACCGACGGCTTCAAGGCGGGCAAGGCGAAGGGCGACAAGCCGGCCTATGTCAGCAAGGCCCGCCGCGCCGATCCGTCGGCCAAGAACCCACCGTTCAAGAAGAAGGCGAAGAAGAAGTTTCGCTGAACAGTGACGCCACCTCGGCAAGACGGCGACCACACGACCACTCCGATCGTTCCTCGTCATGGCCGGGCTTTGTCCCGGCCATCCACGTCTTTGTCGCGCGGCGTCGCTGCAAAAACGTCGATGCCCGGCACAAGGCCGGGCATGACGCGTTGCTAATGGTGGAGTGCGCCGCCTTACGCCGGGCGCCTCAGGATTACGCTGAAGTAATCGCTTACAGCGTCAGTTCGTGGCGGCCGACGACCATCCAGTGCACTTCGTCCGGACCGTCGGCGAAGCGGAGGTGGCGGACGTCGGTGTACATCTCGGCGAGCGGGGTCCACTGCGAGATGCCGGTGGCGCCGTGCATCTGGATCGCCTGGTCGATGATCTTGCAGGCGCGCTCCGGCACCATCGCCTTGACCATGCTGACCCAGACGCGCGCTTCCTTGTTGCCGAGCACGTCCATCGCTTTGGCGGCCTTCAGCACCATCAGCCGCATCGCTTCGATCTCGCAGCGCGCCTGAGCGATGATCTGCAGATTGCCGCCGAGATGCGCCAGCTTCTTGCCGAACGCCTCGCGGGTCAGGCCGCGCGCCACCATCAAGTCGAGCGCCTTCTCGGCCTTGCCGATGGTGCGCATGCAGTGATGGATGCGGCCGGGGCCGAGCCGGAGCTGCGAGATCTCGAAGCCGCGGCCTTCACCGAGCAGGATGTTTTCCTTCGGCACCCGGACATTGTTGAAGCGCATGTGCATGTGGCCGCGCGGCGCGTGGTCGTGGCCAAACACGTGCATCGGACCGAGCACTTCGACGCCGGGGGTGTCGACGGGCACCAGGATCTGCGACTGCTGCTTGCTGGGCGCCGCGGTCGGATCGGTCTTGACCATCACGATCATGATCTTGCAGCGCGGATCGCCGAGGCCGGAGATGTAGTACTTCTCGCCGTTGATGACCCACTCGTTGCCGTCGAGCACGGCCGAAGTCGAGACGTTCTTGGCGTCCGACGAGGCGACGTTCGGCTCGGTCATTACATAGGCCGAGCGGATCTCGCCGTCGAGCAGCGGCTTCAGCCACTTCTCTTTCTGCTCAGGGGTGCCGACGCGCTCCAGCACTTCCATGTTGCCGGTGTCCGGCGCCGAGCAATTCATCACTTCGGAGGCGAGCGGCGCCTTGCCGAGTTCGGCAGCGATGTAAGCGTAGTCGAGATTGTTGAGGCCCTCACCGGTCTCGGCGTCGGGCAGGAAGAAGTTCCACAGCCCTTGCTCCTTGGCCTGCGCCTTGGCTTTCGCGAGCAGATCGAGCTGCTCCTGGCTGAACGACCAGCGGTTCGGGTTCTTCGCTTCGGCGATCTCGAACTCGTGCTGCATCGGCTCGACGACGTCGGCGATGAACTTCTTGACATGGTCGTAGAGCGGCCGGACGGCTTCGCTCATCCGCAGATCGTTGAGTGCGTCTTCGGGCGCGAGCGTGTAAGGGGTCTGGCGGGGGACGTAGGCCGTCTGCATGGTGTTCTCCCTTTTGCTTTTCTTGAGCGTTGGCGACCATCCCGCCTGGATGGCTGCCCGATCGTTATAGACGTCGGCGAATGGAGTTGTCTTTCGGTTTTTTTGCGACACTTGCCGACGAACGATCGCGTAGCGTCGCCAATTCCGGCAGCCGGACAATCATCGGCGACATCACCTCAGACCGCCGGTCGTGCTACCCTGCTCACTGCTGCACTGCAGATGCTCCACATGCGGTCGCCGGCAACGAACCAACCGCCGCCCACACGCTGAGCCTTACGGAGAGCCGCGCGTATCACGACCAGCACCACCGGCACCCGCGCACAATCCGGCAAGTATCGCGACGGCGGACGAGCCGGACATCCAGGCTGCGCCGGTCCCCCTCGCCGGCGAGGATTCGATCCTTGCGCTGCGTGCAAGGGTGGCGCGATCGGATCTACGCCGATCCCCGTTTTACGGTGATCAGGGCACGCCGCTCGGCCTGATCGGCACAGATCGCGCTGCGCCAGCGAAATGCGTGGATACTCCAGCGTAATCGGCGCACGGTGCGCCGATCGACGCCTCGCCACAGGGTGAGTCGTCGAATGCAGCGCCGATCGCGCCGACATCAGCAATCAGGCTGCTGCCTCACTCGATCAAACAGGAGATTGCGATGGCCAAAGGCGAACAGAAGAGTAATCGGGAAGCCAAGAAACCCAAGAAGGAAAAGGTCAAGACGATCGCCGCGGCGCCGAGTCAGAAGCCCGGTGGCTGGCAGCCCTCTTTCGACTCCGGCAAGAAGAAGAAATGACCGGCGACATTCGATCGAACGCATCGGCAACCGGGTTTCGTCAAGGCCAACCGCCGACGAGATCAAGATATTCAAGCCTTTGAGGACATTCAGTCGTCAGCCGTGACGGGCGCCTCGCCCGCACGGCGGCGATGGATGATGATTGGTGGCTCTGATTTCAACCTTAATTGGACGGGGCATCTTATACGGGGCAGCGGTCGGATTTCGCTCCGCGCGAACGATCCAATCACACGACGCCACCACGTCATTCCGTGCGCACGAAGCGCAAATTGTAATCCGAACGCCATCCGGAACCTGCATCGTCGCGCTTTCCGCCGGCGTGAGCGCAGCCTAGCGTTTGATGCCCCCCGGATGATTGATAGCGTCATAGCGCAGCTCGGACGTATCTTGTTGCGGTGATCCTCGCATCATCGTCCTGCCGATCTGTAAGATCGCGCTCGAACTGATCACCCGGCCTGACGTCGGCTCAAGCTGCTGATCGCCAAATGGTTCGTGTTCTGGGGTGTCGGCATTCGTCGGATCATGGCCGGCGTGCCGCAGATCCTGCGGCCGTCCTTCACCGCATCGATTCTCGGCCTGAAAGACCCGGCAGCCGACAAGATCGTGGCCGAGCTCGGCTACGCAATGTCTCGATCGGTCCTGCCGGCGCCACGAGCCTGTCGTTCGCGCCCTGGACCGCCCCGGCCGGCGGCCTGCTCGGCCTTGCCGAGATCAGGCACGCGATGAAAACCACGCGCGCTGCGCTGAGGAAAACCCGGCGATGGCCACCGACCTGCTGGTCGCCGCGGCCACCGCGGTCTATTTCGTCGCACTGGTCGTGCGATAGAGGCTTCGCTCAGCCCCGGACTTGAGGATGCGCGGCTGCCTAGCCGACGCGCTCCTTGACCTCGGGCAAAGGCGGCTTGCGCTCGAACGGCTTCTTCTTCGGCGGCGCGGGCAGCAATCCTTCGCGGATCGCCTTCTTTCGCGCCAGCTTGCGGGCGCGGCGGACCGCTTCCGATTTCTCGCGCGTCTTGCGCTCCGACGGCTTCTCATAGGAGCGCCGCTGCTTCATCTCGCGGAACACGCCTTCGCGTTGCATCTTCTTCTTGAGAACGCGGAGCGCCTGGTCGACGTTATTGTCGCGAACAATTACCTGCAATCATTCCTCCTCGATGAGCCACGAACTGCAACAGGCCCCGCATCGCAGTTCACCTGCGCGGGAGCCAATTTGCGAATTTCGGGAGTCTCGCGACGCCTGCATGCGCAGCGTCGGACGATCGACATCTCCGCGTCGCAGAGATGCAATATGCTGATCTTGACGTGACCACTATCCTGCAGCCGTGTCAATCGATTACCCCCCCGCGGACGGTCTCCGGACCGTGTCGGCGAAGGCTGCGGCGGCCGAACGGTCACGCCGACTGTGCGCCGACGACGGTTAGTTCATCGGCTTGCGACGGTCGCGCATGAACTCCTCGATGCGCTGGCTGGCGCTGGCGAGGCCGGCGTTCGGTGCAAGTTGAAGGAAAGCCCGTTGGATCGACTCCATTTCCGACTCGACTTGATCGTACGGAATTTCGAGATCGCGCAGTCGCAGCTCTGCGGCCGCGTCGTTCATATTGCGCAGCGCGATCAAGAACTCGCCTCGTAGCCAGATCTTGAACGTCTCCACCCACCTGTCGCCGAGTTCGCCGTCACTGACGTTCGAGAGCAGGCGGCCTCGCGACAGATAGTCGCGGGTTTCCTTCATATCCTCGGACTGAAGGAATTGGCTGGTTAGATCGTAATCGTCGTCACCAGACATCATGAACTCCCGGATCGCTCACGCCGCCGTCATCTTGGCATCGAGACGGCATCGACATGCTCGCAGCGCAGTTTCTGCTTCTGCTGCTGGAGATCCTGGATGGTGACGCGCACCAGCGCATCGACGTACACATCCATCGTTGGGTTTTCCAAGCCCTTCAGCCTGGTCACCATATCGTCCAATTGTCTGCAACGGCTGCACATGAGCACTCCCAGTCAGGGGCGGGAGCGCAACCGGCGTCCTCGTCACCGGCAAATGCCGAGCGCAAGGCGGTGATGCTGATGACCATACGCGCACGCTTAGCAATCTCCTAGCGCCAAGTGTCCCTGATACCGTCCCAACAGCTCATTCGCAGCTGCGCTGGCCATCGAAGCTGACGCGGATACCGGCGTTTGCTACTCACCGGCTGACGTGCTACGCAAAAATCATCGCCGCGCGGATTGATGCAGGTTGCGGCGACTGAGAGACACGCCAGTGCTCCCGCCTCAGAGGGAGCGATCATGGGCGTTATCATCTATCCGCTCCATTTCATTCGAGAGTTCCACCGACGGCTGACGGTTCACTTCACCCGTCTACATCGCCGCACGTCGAATCCGCTCGGAACGGACGTCTGCACCTGCGGACAAACCATCACCGCACCGACCGGATCAACCTATTCCAAAGGTCGCGCGATCAACGCATGGCACTGCAACGCCTGCGACCGTCGTTGGAACACTTTTTCGGAACTCGGCTTCGACAAGGGCAAAGAGAGATCAGATGTCCCCAAATCATAAGCTGAAAGACTGGCTGGTGCCGCCGGTCGTGGTGCCGATCCTGTTGTTCATCCAGGTCATCGTCGCGATTTTGCTGCGCTGATCACAGCCCAGGCTCGGCTGTATGGCTGGGCGGCGGCCGGCCTTTAGATAATTGCCGATCGCCCGGGAACGTGCTGTCGGCCGGGCTGTTGAGTTGGCTCGATAGGGCGCCTCTTCATGCCCATTGCGACCACGGCGATGCCAAGCGCGCCGCGGGTTCAGACCTCAGCCATGCGGTCGAAAGGGACCATCATGAACAAGCACAGGTCCAGGCCAGCCCAGTTCCGCAATTCGGTCGATATGAACGACAAGGTTCAGGTCAAGGTGCTCCGTAAGCGCCTCAAGCTGTCCGAAGCGCAGTTTGCCGATGCGGTCGAGAAGTCGGGCAGCTCGATCGCAGCTCTGGTCAAGGAAGCGACCAACCTCAAGCTCGCAAACTAATCGGATATCCTGGACATGCGGCCGGCAGTTCCCGCGCGTCGGCGTCGCTCATCCGCATTCAGGGCGACTGCATGAGCGAGGCAGGCGCGGAGCGGCCATCGCCACCACGTTGGGACGAGCAGGAGCGGCTTTCCGCGCTGGAACGCTACGGCATTCTCGACACACCGCGCGAGCCCGATTTTGACGATATCGTCCAGCTCGCTGCGGACACCTTCGGCGCGCCGATCGCGGCGGTGAACCTGATCGCCAGCGGCCGGCAATGGTTCAAGGCCGAGATCGGGCTCGGCGCGAGCGAATTGCCGCTTGATGTCTCGATCTGCGCCCATGCGATCGTGCAGAGCGGCACCATGGTCGTACCGGATACGCGGCAGGATACGCGGTTCGTCGACAATCCACTGGTCACCGCAGCCGGCGGCCTGCGCTTCTATGCCGGCGCCTTGCTGAAGACGCCGGAAGGCCTCCCGCTCGGCACCGTCTGCGTGCTCGATCGCGAGCCGCGGCCCGCGGGGATATCCGATCTCCAGCGGCGGACGCTGGAGGTGCTCGCCCGCTTGGTGATGACCCAGCTCGAGATGCGTCGGGTGATCGCGCTGCAGGACGCGCATGCGCGGCAGCTCGAGGCTGAGATGCGGGAACGCAAACACGCCGAAGCCGCGCGCCGCTCGTCCGACGACCGCTACCGCGCACTGTTCGATTCGATCGACACCGGCTTCTGCATCATCGAGGTGGCGTTTGGTGCGGACGGCGTCGCATCGGACTATCAGTTCATAGAGACCAACTCGGCGTTCATGCAGCAGAGCGGCCTTGCCGATGTCGAAGGCAAGTGGATGCGCCAGCTGGCGCCTGGCCATGAACAATATTGGTTCGACACCTATGGCGAGGTCGCAAGGTCGGGCATACCGATCCGCTTCAAGAAGCCGGCCAAGGCGCTGGACGACCGATGGTTCGACGTTCACGCCTTCCGCATCGGCGATCCGGGCGACCGGCTGGTCGCGGTCCTGTTCAACGACATCACCGCGCGGCGCCGTGGTGAGCTGCGCCGTGACGCGCTCCTGAAGATGGGCGATCAGCTGCGTTCGCTCACCACCATTCAGGACATGACCGGCATCGCCTCGGAGATCGTCGGCCGCGCGCTCGGCGCCGTCCGTGCCGGCTTCGGCCGCGTCGATCCCGGCGAGGAATCCGTCATCATCGAGAACGATTGGTCCGCCGCGGGCTATGCCAGCCTCGCCGGGTGGCACTCGCTATCCAATCACCCGAGCTTCGAAACCGCGAACGCGACCAAACAGCCGGTCGTAGTTGCGGACGTGGCGGCTGCCCTCCCCGATAATCTTTCTTCGCAGGCAAACGACGATCCCGGCATTGGATCGCTGGCGGTGATTCCGATCGAAAACCACGACGGCTCGACCGCGCTGTTCTTCGTCCACGTCGCCGAACCGCGCGACTGGAGCGACGACGATCTGGCCTTCCTCAGGAATGTCGGGGACCGCCTCGCCGCCGGGGTCGGTCGTCTGGATGCCGAAGCTCTGCAGCGCACGCTCAATCTCGAACTCAGCCACCGGATGAAGAACACGCTGGCGATGGTGATGGCAATCGCGCGGCAGACGCTGCGGTCGATCCCCGATCAGGCGCCGGTCGAAGCGTTCAACGCGCGGCTGCAGGCGCTGTCGACCGCGCACATGGCGCTGCTGCAACAGCACTGGACGGCGGCCAAGATCAACGAAGTCGTCAAAGGCGTAGTCGGCGCCGTCGAGGGACTGGACAGGTTCACCATCAACGGCCCCGCGGTTAGTCTGGGCGCACGCGCGACCCTGTCGTCGTCGCTGCTGCTGCACGAGCTCGCGACCAATGCGCTGAAATACGGCGCGCTGTCGGCCCCCACCGGTCGCGTCGCCATTAGCTGGAAAGTGGCGGACGAACAGTTGATCATCGAATGGCGCGAGACCGGAGGGCCGGCGATCACGCCGCCGACCCACAAGGGTTTTGGATCGCGACTGATCCAGCTCGGTTTGATCGGAACCGGGGGCGTCGAGCTCCGTTACCTCACCAGTGGCTTCGAAGCCGACTTCTCAGCCCCTCTCTCGCAGGTGCAGGAACGCAACGCGGGAGAGAACCGGTGACAACCGACGAAACAAACACCCGCCTGATCGTTCTGGTCGTCGAAGACGAACCGCTGCTGCGCATGACCGCGGTGGACATGGTCGAGGAAGCGGGCTTCACCGCGCTGGAAGCCGCCGACGCCACCGAGGCGATCCGCATTCTCGAAAGCCGGTTCGACATCCGCATCGTCTTCACCGACATCGACATGCCGCGCGGGATCGACGGCATCCGGCTCGCGGCCGTGATCCGTCACCGCTGGCCGCCGATCGACATCATCGTAACTTCCGGCCACGTCGACGCCGGCGAAGTCGATCTTCCCGCGCGCTGCAAATTCTTGCCCAAGCCCTACGACGAACGGCTGGTAATCGCCGCGATGCGCAGCTTCGCGGCTTAACGCCGTTCGATCGACCGGTGCATGTCGCCGCATCCCACCGATGGATTGCTGCGAACCGGCAATCTTCGCGCGTGTCAACCTATCAGAACGGCACACCGTTAACGACAACTAACCAATGATGCGACGAATTAGTAACCCAGGTCGGAATCCGGCACGATCTCGCAAGGTCATGTCTCAAAATTGCAACTCGCGAACAATAATTCTGCGCCCCGCGACGACCACAATGACAAACACTCCGTTCCGAACTTAGCAATCGACCATTGAGGATCGACCCAGGCCCACGAAACAAGAACGCCTGCATTCAGCGCCAGCCATGCGGCGAGCGTTGGATCCTCCAGAGCAATGCAAGGGCATCATTTCGGGGGCGGCATGAGTAATTCGGAAGCGATCGACAACACGACCGCAAAGCTGCGTCTTGCGCAGAGCAGTTCTCTGCTCGCGCTCGCGCTCTTGATCGGCTCTGCGCCGGCGCAGGCGGCGGACACCGATTGGGGCTGGCTGGCGATCGGCGCCCCCGCCGCCAAGGCACAGGGGTGGACCGGCAAGGGTGTGGTGGTCGGCGTCGTCGATACCGGCATCGACTTCAGTCACCCCGCATTGAGCGGCCGCGCCTTCGACTACAACTATGGCTCATTCGTCGCCGGGAGCAATCATCCTCATGCGACACATGTCGCCGGCATCATCGGTGCCACGGACATCAACCGGGGCATGGAGGGCGTAGCCCCCGATGTTCGGTTCTCATCGTTGAAGATCTTCACGGGAGCCGGCGGATCCTATCTGGGCGACGCGGCCGTCGCGGACGCCTACGACGGCGCCATCGGGAGCGGCGTCCGCATCTTCAATAATTCATGGGGGTCGTCGGACTCGATCGCAAATTTCACGTCGCGCGAAGAGCTGGTGGCTCACGAGCCCCTGCTGGTCGGCGCGTTCACGCGCGCCGTCAACGCCGATGCGGTCCTGGTATGGTCGACCGGCAATGACGGTCGCAGTCAGCCGAGCTGGCAGGCCGCCGCGCCCTACTACATTCAGGAGCTCAAAGCTAACTGGATTGCGGTGACGTCGGTGGGGGAGAATGGAACGATCGCTTCCTACGCCAACGCCTGCGGCGTCGCCAAGGCGTGGTGCCTCGCCGCCCCGGGGGGAGATTTCAATCCCGGCATTTATTCGACCATCCCCGGAAACGACTACGGCTACATGTCCGGAACCTCGATGGCGGCGCCCTACGTGACCGGCGCGACAGCGATCGCAAGGCAGATGTTCCCCAAGGCGAGCGGGGCGCAGCTCGCCCAGATCGTGCTGCAAACCAGCCGTGACATCGGCGCACCCGGCATTGATGACGTTTATGGCTGGGGCCTGCTTGCGGTCGATAACATCGTCGACACGATCAACTCGCGTGGCGCGGCGTTGTTCGCGAGTGCAGCCTGGGGCCGCTTCACCACCCTGTCGGCGATCGGCAACACGGTGCTCGACCGCATCTCCGATCTGCGCAACGGCCGGGGTGACGTCGTCACGGCTCCGCTCGCCTTCGCCGGGCAAAACGGTGTGTTCAGCCAGAGCGGCTCGAACCCGCGCAACGCCTATGCGGCGGATCTGGCGGCGGCCCCACAGCCCTCCCCGCTCGGCTTCGGCAATGTCTGGGCTCGCGGTCTGGCCGGGCGGGCCACATTGTCGGGCGGCGCGAGCTCGCCGCAGACGACGGCCGACATCAGTGGCGGCCTGCTCGGCTTTGACTTGGTCAACAATCAGAACCTGCTGGTCGGCGTCGCGGGCGGCGGATCGAATACCAATCTCACCGCGTCGGGCATCAGCGACAAGGCCGGTGCCCAGGCTTGGCATGTGCTCGGCTATGCGGCCGCGATGTACGGACCGGCCTTCGTCAACGTCGCCGGCGGTTGGAACAGCTTCGATCAGTCCTATCAGCGTCGTGTCATCCCCGGCACCGCGGGCACCGTGTTCGCGTCGACGATCAGCGCGGCGCAGTCGTCGTCCACCGACGTGGCCTATTTCTTCCAGGGACGTGGCGGCTGGACTTTCCAGACTGAGGTCGGCCGGATCGAGCCTTACGTGCATGGCGCGACCCGCAACCAGAGCTTCGGCGGCTTCAGTGAAACCAACGCCAGCATCTTCAGTCTGTCGGTGCCCTCGGCGAGTTTATCGGAAGCCGAATATGGTGCAGGCGTGCGCTGGGCCTGCGCGCCGATCAAGACGGTGGACCAACGCGTCGCGGTCGCACCGACCATCGACCTCGCCTATGTCCGCTTCACCAACGATGGCCCGATCCAGGTCGAGACCAATTTGTTGGGCACCTCCGTGGTGGGCCAGACCGCAGCACTCGGTGCCGATGCGATCCGCGTCGCTGCCGGGCTGTCGCTGACGAGTTTGGCGGGAATTTCCGGCAGCTTCGGCTATACCGGCACCGTCCGCGACGCCGCGACCGCCCACACCGTCTCCGGCGGTCTGAGCATCAAGTTCTGATTGCAGCTCCGCTGGCCGGCGCAGACCTTGGCTTCATGCCGAGCGTCTGTGCCGTCGCCTTTCAGAGCTGAAGTGCCCGGCGCCAGCCTGCGGCGCCGTCAGGGCAAGCGGCCTGAGTGTTGATCGAGTCCGACAAACAGGCCGTTCTTCGGGGCTATGCATACTCACGCAGGCTTCGCTGGCGCGTGGCCTTCGGGCAATGCAATTGCTCTCGCAGTTGCTGTGGCCGTCGCGATCAGCCGGTGATCGGAATCACGTAGCTCCCCTTCGAGGAACAGGATTTCGCGACCTCTGTGCACCACACGACCTCGGCCGACGAGCCGTCCCGGCCTTCCGGGCCGCATGAAGCTCACTTTCAGCTCCAGGGTCTGCGCGATCTGGTCGCCGCCCAGAAAGGCCATCGCCGCCGGCCCCACCGTATCGTCGAGCATCGCGCTCAGAAGGCCGCCTTGGACCGATCCAGACGGATTGAGGAAGGATTCCGTTGCCAGAAACTCGACCTCGATGCTCCCCGTTGCCGGATCGATGGCCAGCAGCTTCCAACCCAAAAGCCGCGCGGCGGGCGGCGCGGGCTGGCGGCCTTCGATCATGTCCCAGAAATATCCCACTCGCTGCGTCATCGACGACACTCCTCTGCACCGCGCCTCTCGTTAGCCGCAGAAACGAGCCGGCACCTTCACGCGACGGATATTCGCTATACGATGGCTCCTGACAGCGTGGCGTCCGCTCCACCAGCCGGCGGCCGAGCCGCGTTTCGAGGTCGTCGAGGCCGCGCGGCGCGCTACGGATGCGCGACGTCGAGCAGTGACGTTTCGGATCGGTGCCGTCACGCTGTCTCAGACCACAAAAACAGCTGCAACATCGTAGTAACCATTAAGGCGCAGCCTTGTTTTCGACCCATGGCGAGCCGCGCTGGACGACGGTGTTTGCGTAGATGAGGAGCTTTCGAGCGCAGGCGACGAGGGCGTAATTGTGCGCATAGCCTCGGGCTTTGAGGCGGGCGTAGAGCGCGCACAGGGCCTTGTTCCAGCGGAAGGAGGCTGGCAGCGCCGCAGCAAACAACGAGCGTCGTAGGCGGGCTCGGCCACCGGCAATGTGGCGCTCCCCCTTACGCTTGCCGCTATCGTCGTCGAACGGCGCAAGGCCTGCGAGTGCCGCCGCCTTCTCTCGGCTGATCTGGCCGAGTTCTGGCATGCGGATGATCAGCGCCAGCGCCGTCCGCGCACCGATGCCGGGCACGCTGAGCACCAGATCGAGACGCCGCGCCAAATCCACATGCTCGCGCAATTGGTCGTCAATGCGTTCGAGCTCGGCGAGCCGTCGCGCCTTCAGCCGATCGATGTCGTCGAGGACCAGGCGCCGTCGCCGTGGCTCGTCGAGATGTTCGAGCCGGGTTTTGAGGCGGACAATGTCTTCTTCAATCTGCTCGACGAACGTCAGGTGATCCGCGAAGTCCGTGAGCCTTTCGTCCGCTTCGATCGACGGAGTATCGAGCAGCGCCGCACAGGCCGCGATCAGTACGGCGTCCAAGACATCATTCTTGGCGCGGCGCAGATGCAGCCGGGCGAAGTTCTTGACCTGGATCGGCTGCAACACCAGGACGACGAAGCCTTTGGCCCGCAGATGCGAGACTACGCCGCGTTCGTATCCGCCGGTGGCTTCGATACCGACCTTCGTGACGCCCGCCTTGGCCAGATCGGCGGCCAATCGTCGCCATCCAGCCGCAGCATTCGCCACTTGCCATCGCTGCTCCCGGCCATGCACCGCGACGTCGAGCTTGTCCTTGGCCGTATCGATGCCGGCCGTTCCCGTGCTAGTCTTCGTCATCTTCGTCGACCCCTGCCTTGTGAAGCGAACCAAGTTGTTCCGGCAACCATCCGGGTCCGATGAAGGCACTGGCGCGATCACGCTACGGGGCAGTCAAAGACGACTCAGGGCGGGTACGATCCGATCGCCAGCCGCTCTGCCGCGGATGGCCGTCCGCGGCAGAGCATTCCTTTCGGAACACCCCAACGATATTCGATTTCGTTATTACAAGGGTGGGTTAGCCGAAGGCTTAACCCGCCGAAAAGCCGTAACGGCTTGCCTTGGCGCAATGGCGCATTGTGCTAAACTAACCGCCCCACGAGTTTATTTAGCTTATAACAATCAAGGGTTTCATCGTAGTACGATTATCAAACAGCCATGAGCAGCCTGCACAGCCCCATCCAAGAGAACGTCGTTAGCAGGGTACTCACCTGCCACATGCGCAATCCTATTCCGGAGGTTCGCAACCCTCTTGATACAGTCATCTTTGACTATTCTTGGCAGTAGGGACGGCGAAGCATTAACCAACGCATTGAGGTACCCTCCCATATTTCGCCTATCAAGAGGAAGGGTTATCGCCTTTGATTGAACTACCGATCGAAGCGACGTTTCAAGGCAACGCGACAGATGCAACAACCCAAGTAAACGCCGTCGGCGCAAGGGCTGCATCCCAGCTAAGCGCTTAATCTCCTGAAGCTCATCAATCACGGCCGCCTTGACCACCACATCCTGAAATCCCGGAGACGCATTCACAAGCAGGATAAGCGTGTCGATTCGTTTACCCGAGGCTTTCATTGCTCACCTGAACCATCGAACCCACTCGTTAGCGTTCGATACATAGAAGCGGCTTCTGACACGATACTCAGGTCGTCCGTCGGAAGCAGCGAGATGCCGGAAAATGCTAAGGCATAAACCTCTTTCCCTCTCAAAGGAAACAGATCTAGCGCATTTGCTGCAATAGCCAGTTCAGGACCACTGTGAGGAACGGGATATGGAACTCCCCGGTCGAGCTGATACGCACTCAGCAAGCGCGCTGTGAGAGCGGCACTCAACTGCCGCTTCAAGTTAGACTGAGTTTTCCCCGAGAGAACAGATGCATACACACCCTCAACAACGATGCGATTTCTAGGACTATAGCGCACCTCACCCGTCGATATCCGCCAGCGATCGTGACCCATCGACGCAATCGACCGGCCATCGCTGGAGCTCCTCCTTAATACTCGTTCAGCACGGTAGGCCATACGGACGACTCGCATGCATAGATCGAAATTCTGAGAAGACAGACTTTGTATCTCCGGCTTCATAGGTTCGGAATTTCCAAAATCATTTGGAGAATTGAGGAATTGAACCAAGTGCGGATCAGTCTCGGTCGTGGTTAAGCCGAAGTGCGATTGCAGAAAAGAGAGACGGTGCTCTTCAGGCCGTTTAAACATCAGTACGGTGCGCACAAATCTCGGCAATGCCAGTCGGGCAGAAATCAGCCTCGCCAAAAGGTGCGCAGGATTTCGGAGTTCGACAGCTTGCGGTACGAAAATAGCGCACAAATTGTCTGGGCCACCGACGAGCACGTCCGGCCCTCTTAGAAGAAAGGGATGATCAGGTCGCTCAACACGTTGGTTACCCGGAACAAAGTCAAAAAAGAAGAAGAACATGAGCAAAATTTCTCAGGACTGATATGTGCGTTCACTCGATTGAATGACAAATCCAATGACAGCTACTTAGCGCGGTAAAGGAGCCGCTCCATCAGATCGATTTACAAACGACATGCAACGCACAAGTCTAGCTCAGAGCGACGCGGAGTATCCCATTGTTCGAATGTGGCCACTCTAGTAATCTTGCACCTTTGCACAATACGGTCAGCAATTCACGAGAAACCTAGATCAGCTTTGCACACCACTGCAACCAATGACCTCTACTGTCTGAGATGCATTCAATTCCTGTACAGAGAGGGTAATCGGCTGACAGTGCCGCGGTGAGCGGGCGGCGTCAGGCGGCTACTTTGGTGGCTTGTTTTCCGGCTTTCTTTCCCTCCTTCCTTTGCTGTGACGTGGGCAGCCCTTCGACGAAGGCGGTGGCCGGTGTGCGGCCGTTCATGCCGCGGCCCTGGTGCGGCCGGCGCTGATTGTAGCCGACCAGGTAGTCGTCGAGAACGGTCTGCATCTCGTCGATGGTTTCGAACCAGGTGCGGCGACCCTCGACCCGGAAGTGCTCGTCGAGCAGGGTGCGGTGCAGCCGCTCGACGATGCCGTTGGACTGCGGCCGCTTCACCCGTGTGGTGCGGTGGTCGATGTCCTCGAGCTGCAGGAACAGCTCGTAGGGATGCTGGTCGGGCCGGCCGCAGAACTCCCGGCCGTTGTCGGACAGCACGGTCTCGATTTTGGCGTCGTGCGCCTCGAAGGTCGGCAGCACGTCGTTGTTCATCAAATGCACGGCGGTGACCGGCAGCTTGCTGGAGTAGAGCCGGGCGAAGGCGTAGCGGCTATGGCAGTCGATCGCGGTCTGCAGATAGACCTTGCCGACACCCTTGAGCGTGCCGACGAAGAAAGTGTCGACGGCGACGAGGCTGCCGGTGTGCGGGGCCTCGATGTGGCGCTCCCGGAACTCGGGCGAGAACCGTTCGAGCAGCCTTGTCTGTTCGTCCGAGAGCTCGATGGTGCGCTCGGCGGTGGTCTTCTCCAGCCGCAGCAGCCGCTCGTGCTTGGTCAGCAGGCCATGGCGCTGCCACACCCCGCGGATGCCGCCGGCGGAGACCTGCAGGCCTTTCAGCCGCAGCTCCTGCTCGACACGCACCGCGCCGTGGCACGGGTGCACCAGGGCGTGGTCGAGCACGGCTGCCTCGATCTCGGCCGAGACGCGGTTGGGATGCGGCCCCCTGGCGCCGGGCAGCCGGTCGATCAGGCCTTCGGCGCCGAAGGTCTGGAAGTTGCGGCGGATCTCGTAGAACTGCTGCCGGGAATAACCCATCACCTTGCAGGCGCGGCTGACGTTCTGAAGATCCGTGGCCAGCTCCAGCAACGAGAGCTTGCGCCGTGCTATCTTGTCCTTGGAGGTCATGATCGTTTGTCCTTGAGGTTCGATTGGTCGTTTGGCGACACCATCAAACCCGCTCGGACGCGGCGTGACCACCGGAACCGGGCGCTCGGACTCTTGCGGTCCGCGCCCGGTTCTTTCGGGGCCAAACTGTCAGGTGATTACGATCTCAGGACACAATTCCGTGTCTCAGGCTCCCGATTTGATAGAAGCCCCGGATCGCTCCAGGGCCTTCATGGATGGCCGGGACGAGCCCGGCCACGACGGCGTCAGGTGGATCGGCGGTGCGTCGTTCGTGACGCGCGCCCTCCTCATCAGTACCGATAATGCTCCGCCTTGAACAGTTCCTCGACCTTGACGCCGATGTAGTCGGCCTGTCCTTGCGCAGTTTTGGTGAACTTGACGCCGATCTTGGCGAGGCGCAGGCGGGCGACCTTTTCGTAGAGGGACTTCGGCAGCAAGAAGTGGCGAACGAGCGCGATATCCAGGACGGCAGAAGCTCCCTCAATATACTCGCCGGCGTCGCTTCGCCCAAGCGGCTCTGCGTGCTGGCCTCAGGTCCGCAGTTCGGATTGCCAGCGATAGAGGTCTGCTTCGAGTGCGTCGATGGAGCCGACAGCGTTCGTGGTCCCGCCGTGAGCACAGTGATTGCGCGTTGCATAGGTTTGCAGGACGCGCCGGAATGACGGTGACTGGCTGTCCAACACCATCGCAAGCCGAGTATCGAACGGCACTTTATTCCCTCTCAACGACGGCGTGTCCCAGCCGCGCCGAGAATTCCAGTCGGGGTTGGTGATCCGCGCGTTGACAGCCTCTTCGAATTTCGAATTCACCGCCTTCTCGAATTGTCCGAACATCAGCACAAATACGGCGCGCTCCAAGATGTCGCGCCTCAATTCCATTCGATCAATGGCGGCAATGTCGCCGCTTCTCGCCCGTTCTGCGGTTTCGGATTGGTAACGAGCGAAGAACCAATCGTAGCTGGCCTTAATCTCTGGAAGCTTGTCCATCTCAAATCAAGTTCGCTAATATTTCTGGCGAAAAGGGTTCGCCTTCACGCTTCGAGCTCGTTCGGAAAATCGTCCACCGAGGAGGCTCTCCGCGCTCGGCCAAATCGACGATGATGAATGTGCCCTTCGACGTATAAAGATCGACGCGGCCATTCGCACCGATCACCCACAACCCCTTCGGTTTGAACAGCGCGTAACCGCACTCTCCGTCCAAGCGAAGCGTCGGCTGGCTTGTCGGGGGGAGATTGAACTTCTGCATGAGTTCTTCATGCATCGAGACCTTACCGCGGTCGTCGACCTGCCATCCGTTGTCTCGCGCCCAACCGCCCACGTCGCGGAACAAATCACTAAGGCGATTTTTCCAATCCTGGACACGCTCTTCAACGTGTTGCTTGGTGACCTGCGTCTCCGTGCCACCGTCCACAACGTCGAGATCGTCGCTCATGGCTCTCCACTCCATTTCAGTAAGTTTTACCTCTGGTCGTGGCCATATCCAGATCTCCATATTTGGAGGAAGCTGATCCGGAATCAATAACTCTTTCGGCCCTTCCGCATCCTGGGGTGGATTCGGCGTCTGCCGCTTTCAGCAGGCAGGCCTGCCCGAGCGACCTCGATCCAAGAACCAAATTGATCATGGGACAATAAAAGCCCCGGAGCATTACTCCGGGGCTTCGCTGTTTCGTGGATGGCCAGGACGAGCCTGGCCATGACGGCGTCAGGTGGATCGGCGACGCGTCGTTCGTGACGCCCCCTCGCCTCCTCAATACCGATAATGATCCGCCTTGAACGGGCCTTCGACCTTGACGCCGATGTAGTCGGCCTGGTCCTTGCGCAGCTCGGTGAGCTTGACGCCGATCTTGGCGAGGTGCAGGCGGGCGACCTTTTCGTCGAGCGTCTTCGGCAGCACGTAGACCTTCTTCTCGTACTTGCCCTGGTTCTGGAACAGCTCGATCTGCGCCAGCGTCTGGTTGGTGAACGACGCCGACATCACGAAGCTCGGGTGACCCATCGCGTTGCCGAGGTTCACGAGGCGCCCTTCCGACAACAGGATCATCCGCTTGCCGTCCGGGAAGGTGATCTCGTCGACCTGCGGCTTGATGTTGTCCCACTTCATGTTCTTCAGGCTGGCGACCTGAATCTCGTTGTCGAAGTGGCCGATGTTGCAGACGATGGCGCGATCCTTCATCGCGCGCATGTGGTCGATGGTGATGATGTCCTTGTTGCCGGTGGCGGTGACGAAGATGTCGGCGATCGGCGCCGCGTCTTCCATGGTCACCACCTGATAGCCTTCCATCGCGGCCTGCAGGGCGCAGATCGGATCGACTTCCGACACCATCACGCGGCAGCCGGCCTGGCGCAAGCTGGCGGCCGAGCCCTTGCCGACGTCGCCGAAGCCGGCGACCATCGCGACCTTGCCCGACAGCATCACGTCGGTGCCGCGGCGGATGCCGTCGACCAGCGATTCACGGCAACCATAGAGGTTGTCGAACTTCGACTTGGTGACCGAGTCATTGACGTTGATCGCCGGGAACAACAGCTTGCCGGCCTTCTCCATGTCGTACAGACGATGCACGCCCGTGGTGGTCTCTTCCGATACGCCCTTGATGTTCTTGGCGAGCGTGGCGAAGTAGCCCTTCGGCTTCTCTTTGAGGATGCGCTTGATCAGCGCGAAGAAGATCTCTTCTTCTTCCGAATTGTGCTGATCGAGGAACATGGTGTCGCCGTTCTCGGCGCGCAGGCCCTGATGCACGAACATGGTGGCGTCGCCGCCGTCGTCCAGGATCATGTTCGGGGTGCCGCCGTCCGACCAGTCGAACAGCTTGGCGGTGTAGTCCCAGTAATCCTTCAGCGTCTCGCCCTTGACGGCGAACACCGGAATGCCGGCGGCGGCGATCGCGGCGGCGGCGTGGTCCTGGGTCGAGTAGATGTTGCACGACACCCAGCGCACCTCGGCGCCGAGCGCCACCAGTGTCTCGATCAGCACCGCAGTCTGGATCGTCATGTGCAGCGAGCCGGCGATCTTGGCGCCCTTCAGCGGCTGCTTCGGCCCGTATTCTTCCCGGGTCGCCATCAGGCCCGGCATTTCGGTCTCGGCCAGCGAGATCTCCTTGCGGCCGAACTCGGCGAGGCCGATGTCCTTGACGATGTAATCGGTGAACTTGGCGGTCATGCGGATGGGTTTCCTGATGTCTGTGTCAGTCGAACTGAGCACTACGAACTGAATCGGGCAGTTTGAGGCAGTGCGCCTCGTCTCCCTCGCCCCGCTGTTGCGGGGAGAGGGCCGGGGTGAGGGGCAGCGGCAAGGCTCGGCCTCGGTGCGAGGCCCCCCTCACCCGGATCGCCGCGATGCGGCGACCCGACCTTTCCCCGCGCGCGGGGAAAGGTGAGAGACGGTGGTATCGGTCTAGTTACACCGCACGCTTCATGGCGTCGGCAAGATCGGTCTTCTCCCAGGAGAAGCCGCCGTCGGCGTCCGGGGTGCGGCCGAAATGGCCGTAGGACGAGGTCCGGGCGTAGATCGGCTTGTTGAGGTCGAGGTGGGTGCGGATGCCGCGCGGGGTCAGGTCCATCACCTCGGCCACGATGGTCTCCAGCTTGTCCTCGGAGACCTTACCGGTGCCGTGGGTGTCGATGTAGATCGACAGCGGCCGCGCCACGCCGATCGCGTAGGCGAGCTGCAGGGTGCACTTGTCGGCGAGGCCAGAGGCGACGACGTTCTTGGCGAGGTAGCGCGCCGCATAAGCCGCCGAGCGGTCGACCTTGGTCGGGTCCTTGCCGGAGAACGCACCGCCGCCGTGCGGCGCGGCGCCGCCGTACGTATCGACGATGATCTTGCGGCCGGTCAGGCCGGTGTCGCCGTCCGGACCGCCGATGTAGAACTTGCCGGTCGGGTTGATATGCCAGATCGTCTTGTCGGTAATCCAGCCGTCGGGCAGCGCCTGGCGCACATAGGGCTCGACGCAGTCGCGGATCTGGTTCGAGCTCAGGTCCTCGACCAGGTGCTGATGCGACACCACGATCTCGCGGACGTATTGCGGCTTGCCGTTCTCGTACTGGATCGTGACCTGGCTCTTGCTGTCCGGGCCGAGCACCTTCTCCTTACCGGAGTGGCGAGCTTCCGAGATCAGCCGCAGGATCTTGTGGGCGTAGAAGATCGGCGCCGGCATCAGGTCGGGCGTCTCATTAGTGGCGTAGCCGAACATGATGCCCTGGTCACCGGCGCCCTCTTCCTTGTTGGTGCCGGGCTGCAGCGCGTCAACGCCCTGCGCGATGTCGGCCGACTGCGGATGCAGCAGGATCTCGATGTCGGCGGTCTTCCAGTGGAAGCCTTCCTGCTCGTAGCCGATGTCCTTGATGGCATCGCGCACCACCTGCTCGATCTGCTCGTTGGTGACCGAGGCCGGGCCGCGGGTCTCACCGGCGATCACCACCTTGTTGGTCGTCGCAAGCGTTTCGCAGGCGGCACGGATCGCCCACGGATCGATGCCGGCCTTCGGCCCTTCGCGATAGAACAGATCGACGATCTCGTCGGAGATCCGATCGCAAACCTTGTCCGGATGTCCTTCCGACACGGACTCACTCGTGAACATATAAGACGCGCGCATCACCAACCCCTTGTCCGCCGGACCCCGGCGGTGTTTTCGTGAAAGATAGCTATCCAGAAGATGTCAGTCGCGCCTGCGCGAGATGACGTAGGATTCGTCGTTGAACCAGAGACCGCTATGCTTGCGCAGAACCTCTCTGGTGGCTTCCAAATACTGGCCGTCCCGGGTCACTTCCGTGAGCCGGTCGTCCTCGATCTGCGCGACATACACCGCGGCATTCCATGCTGCAAAGGCCGTCGAATTGCCGATCGGTCCGGTGACCTCATTGGGCAAAGCCTCCATATCGTAGCGAAAGATCGAGCGGTTATCGGCGTAGGCATTGAAGTTTAGGTCTCTACCAGCCGAGCCGAGCTCGTATTTGACCGCGCGCAACAATTCGTGGCGGCTGACCGAGAACGGGTTCTCGTCCGGCCAGATCGATTGGACGATTTCCAATCCGGGATCGTGGCCGTGGGAATGGATTCCGATCAGCCGCCCACCCGGACGCAGCGCCCGCGCCAGCGGCGCGATGATCCGCTTGGCCCGGAAGTTGACGGATGATTTCGCCCGGTAGGGCTGCGAGGCGATGATCAGGTCGAAATTGGCCTCGGTGCGGCCGGCGCGCGGGATCACCGCGTCGAGCAGGAAGCGGTGGTCCTCGCGGTACAGCACGATCGCGACCGGGCGCTCGTACACCGGCATCCCGGTGCGGGGGCTGACATTGGCGCGCCAGTTGTCCTGCAGAAACGGCGCCAGTTCGGCGATCTGGGTCTCGAATTCGCCCGAGGAGGCGCCGCGCAGCGCGACCTCATGCCAGATCATCCCGGCGGCGGCGGCCGAGGACGCCGGCGTCAGCCATGGCGCCTCGGCGTAATTCATGTTGGTGAACACGAAGACTGAGGCCGGATGCTCGAACAGCCGGTCCGGCACCTTGTCGAGCGTCAGCCGCAGGTCCTCGACGCTGAGTTCCTTGCCGGAGACGTAGAACGGTATCTGAGGAAACCGCCCATGCATCGCCCTGAGCACCCTGGCCAGAACGGTGCCATCGCCGCATCCGGCGTCGAACACGCGCAGAGCGGGCGGACGGGGGTGGATGTTGGCGAGCTCCAGTGCGACGCGGTCCGCCACCACCCGCTTTTCCCCGCAAGTATGGACGAACAATAGATATTTTTGACGGTTCTCGAAGAACCGGAAGTTGCTGCGCGGGTCCCGCCGCTCCAGCGGCACCACAAGCCCCCGCGGCGGCGGCGCAACGCCCAAGCCAGCGGCAACAAACGCCTCGATCCGCTCCAACGTATCCAGCGTAATCCGTTTACCCTCGCGCAACCGGTACACCAACTTCCCGTCGTTCACCGCCCGCCGGCCGAACGTCGTCTCGGCCATCCCAGCTTGGCGGCAGTAGTCGGAGATGCGGGTGAGAAGTTGGTCGTTGTTCATGCGGGGCGGTGGGCAGTTCCAATTCGCTGAGGTCAAATAGCACGCATTTCCCACCGCCGGAAGAGCAACGATGCGATGAGTACCGTAGATAAATCGGTGCAAATCCGATTAGGGACCCACTCGTCTGTCATTGGGAAACAGCAATCCATCTGCTAAGAGGCTGGCGAGCCCTGGCAGGGCCGGGCAGCTTACGGAACGGATTGAGCGATGCGCATCACGATGATTGGGACAGGTTATGTGGGGCTGGTGTCCGGGGCGTGCTTCGCGGACTTCGGCCACCAGGTAACCTGCGTCGACAAGGATGCCGGCAAAATCGCGGCCCTGCATCGGGGCGAAATTCCCATTTACGAACCGGGGCTTGACGAGCTGGTCGCGGCCAACGTCAAGGCCGGGCGGCTCGACTTCACCACCGACCTGACAGCCCCGGTGGGCGAAGCGGACGCGGTGTTCATCGCCGTTGGGACTCCGTCGCGGCGCGGCGACGGCCACGCGGACCTGTCCTATGTGTATGCCGCGGCAAAGGAAATCGCCGCCGCCCTGAAAGGCTTCACGGTCGTGGTGACCAAGTCGACGGTCCCGGTCGGCACCGGCGACGAGGTCGAGCGGCTGATCCGCGAGACCAATCCCACCGCCGACGCGGCGGTCGCCTCGAACCCTGAATTCCTGCGCGAGGGCGCCGCGATCCGCGACTTCAAGTTCCCCGACCGCATCGTGATCGGGACTGCCGACGAACGCGCCCGCAAGGTGATGGGGGAGATCTACCGCCCGCTGTCGCTAAACCAGGGCCCTCTGATGTACACCGCGCGGCGCACCGCCGAGCTTATCAAATATGCCGCCAACGCGTTCCTGGCGACCAAGATTACCTTCATCAACGAGATGGCGGACCTCGCCGAAAAGGTCGGCGCCGACGTCCAGGACGTCGCCCGCGGCATCGGCATGGACAACCGGATCGGCTCCAAATTCCTGCATGCCGGCCCCGGCTTCGGCGGCTCTTGCTTCCCCAAGGACACCCGCGCGCTAGTGCAGACCGCCCATGACCACGACGTGCCAGTGCGGATCGTCGAGGCGGTCCTTGCCGTCAACGACAACCGCAAGCGCGCAATGGCCCGCAAGGTCTCGCACGCGCTCGGCGGCAACATGCGCGGCAAGACCATCGCGGTGCTCGGCCTGACCTTCAAGCCGGACACGGACGACATGCGCGAGGCGCCGTCGATCCCGCTCGTCACCGGCCTCACCGACATGGGCGCCAAGGTGAAGGCGTTCGATCCCGCCGGCATGGCGCAGGCCAAGGCGGAGTTGCCGGACATCACCTACTGCGAGGACGCCTACGACTGCGCCAAGGGCGCCGACGCGCTGGTGATCGTCACCGAATGGGTGCAATTCCGCGCGCTCGATCTGCCGCGGCTGAAAGCCGCAATGGCGCAGCCGATCGTGGTCGACCTGCGCAACATCTACCGCCCCGCCGAAATGGCCGAGCACGGATTCAGCTATCACAGCGTCGGCCGCGGCGACGCGTAGTTGGTCTGCCGGCGCCGCTGATTTTTCAACGTCGGCCGCTGCCGCGCGGCATCTCCTCCCCAACCTCCCGCTTCGATCTGATCGCGCTCTGCGCGCGATCCCGTCTGCGCGCGCTCATACGCAACACTATTGACCGACCGTTCGGTTAAGCTTTACGATCAGCAGAAAGCATAAGGTGCGATCGGCGCGGTCGGCGTCGTATACAAGGCACCGGGATTGGATCAGGCCAAAGACGCTCGCAAGAAGCGCAGCCTGCAACGGAGGAACGCTTCATGTCTCGCTACACGCATGTCCTGCGCAGCGTCGCCGTCGGCGCGACGGCTTTGGCGCTGTCGAGCTTTTCGCTGATGCACAGCGCGCTCGCGCAATCCACCATCAAGCTCGGCTCGGTGCTGTCGATCACCGGCCCCGCGTCCTTCCTCGGCGATCCAGAGGACAAGACGCTGAAGATGTATGTCGACAAGATCAACGCCGCGGGCGGCGTCGACGGCAAGAAGATCGAACTCGTCGTCTATGACGACGGCGGCGACGCCAACAAGGCCCGCACCTTCGCCACCCGCCTAGTCGAGGACGACAAGGTGGTGGCGATGATCGGCGGCTCGACCACCGGCACCACGATGGCGATGATCCCGGTGTTCGAGGAAGCGCAGATCCCGTTCATCTCGTTTGCCGGCGCGGTCGAAATCATCGACCCCGTCCGCAAATACGTGTTCAAGACCCCGCACACCGACAAGATGGCGTGCGAGAAGATCTTCGAGAACATCAAGGCGCGCAAATTTACCAAGGTGGCGATGATCTCCGGCACCGACGGCTTCGGCTCGTCGATGCGGGCGCAGTGCCTGAAGGTCGCGCCGAACTACGGCGTCAGCATCGTGGCCGAAGAAACCTACGGCCCGCGCGACAGCGACATGACGGCGCAGCTCACCAAGATCAAGGCCGCCCCGGGCGTCGAGGCAGTGGTCAATCCCGGCTTCGGCCAGGGCCCGGCGATCGTCACCCGCAACTACGCGCAGCTCGGCATGTCGTCGACGCCGTTCTACCAGAGCCACGGCGTCGCATCGAAGAGCTTCATCGAGCTCGCCGGCCCGGCGGCCGAAGGCGTGCGGCTGCCCGCCGCCGCGCTGCTGGTCGCCGACAAGCTGCCGGACAACGATCCGCAGAAGAAGGTCGTCACCGAGTACAAGGCGACTTACGAAGACACCACCAAGCAGCCGGTCTCGACCTTCGGCGGCCACGCTTATGACGGCCTCTACATCCTGGTCGACGCGATGAAGCGGGCGAAGTCGACCGATCCGAAGAAAGTGCGCGACGAGATCGAGGCCACCAAGGGCTTCGTCGGCACCGGCGGCATCGTCACCATGTCACCGACCGATCACCTCGGCCTCGACCTGTCGGCGTTCCGGATGCTCGAGGTCAAGAACGGCGACTGGACGCTGGTGCAGCCGGGAAGCTGACCCGATGCACTGAGTTGAGTCGTCATTCCGGGATGCGCCCCGTCTTCGAGGCGCAGGCCCGGAATCCATACTACCTGCGGTGGTTATGGATTCCGGGCTCGCGCCTAGCGGCGCGCCCCGGAATGACGGCCTTTTTGTTGAGAGCGCCATGTCCGAACTGCTGCAATTTCTGATCTCGGGGCTGACGGTCGGAGCGGTGTATGCGCTGGTCGCACTCGGCTTCACGCTGGTCTATCACGCCTCCGACGTCGTCAATTTCGCCCAGGGCGAATTCGTCATGCTCGGCGGCATGGTCACCGTGTTTGCGTATGCGGCCGGCGTACCGCTGCCGCTGGCCGCCTTGCTGGCGGTGATCGTCGCGGTGGTCATCGGCCTGTTGCTGTACTGGCTGGCGATCGCGCCGGCCCGCGGCGCCTCGGCGGTGTCGCTGATCATCATCACGATCGGCGCCTCGATCCTGCTGCGCGGCGCAGCGCAAATCGTGTTCGACAAGCAATTCCACAAGCTGCCGGCCTTCTCCGGCGACGCGCCGATCCACCTGCTCGGCGCGGTGATCCAGCCGCAGAGCCTGTGGGTGCTCGGCGGCGCGGCGCTGGTGGTGCTGACGCTCTACTACGTGATGGAGCGAACGCTGATCGGCAAGGCCGTGGTCGCGACCGCCGCCAACCGGCTCGCGGCGCGGCTGGTCGGCGTCAACGTCGCCACCGTGATGGCGCTGGCGTTCGGCGGCTCGGCCGCGATCGGCGCCATCGCCGGCATTCTGATCACTCCGATCACCCTGACTAGCTACGACGTCGGCACTCTACTGGCGCTGAAGGGCTTTGCAGCCGCGATGCTCGGCGGCATGGGCAATCCGCTCGGGGCCGTGATCGGCGGCCTGTTGCTGGGCCTGTTGGAGTCGTTCGGCGCCGGCTACGTGTCGTCGACCTACAAGGACGCCATCGCCTTCATCGTCATCCTCGCCGTGCTGTTCGTCGCGCCGCAGGGGCTGGTCGGCCGTCGCACTGTCGAGCGGGTCTGAGTGATGTTGAACGTGTTCGGACGCCGATCCGTCATCCTGATCGCGCTTGCTGTGGTGATGGCGGTGCTGCCGCTGCTGTTTCCATCGAGCTATTACTTCCGCGTCGCCTCGCTGGTCTGGGTCTCGGCGCTGGCCGCAATCGGTCTCAACATTCTGATGGGTAAGGCCGGCCAGGTCAGCCTCGGCCATGCCGGCTTCTTCGGCATCGGCGCTTATGCTGTGGCGATCGGGCCGGCGCATTTGGGCCTCAACGCGCTGCTTGCAGTGCTGGTTGGCGCCCTGCTCTCCGCCCTGCTGGCATTTCTGGTCGGCCGGCCGATCCTGCGGCTGAAGGGGCATTATCTCGCCATCGCCACGCTCGGGCTCGGCGTGCTGGTGGCGATGGTCATCACCACCGAAAGCGGCTGGACCGGCGGCCCTGACGGCATGCCGGTGCCGAAGCTGTCGTTGTTCGGCTGGCGCATTTCCGGATCGAACACCTGGTATTGGATCACGGCCGGGCTGCTGCTGATCGGCACCTGGTTCGCACTCAACCTTGACGACACCCCCACCGGGCGCGCCTTTCGCGCCCTGCACGACAGCGAGATCGCCGCGCGCACCGCAGGCGTGCATGTCGAGCGCTTCAAGCTACAGGCCTTCGTCATTGCGGCGGTGTACGCCTCGATTGCCGGCTCGGCGCTGGCGATGATGAATGGCTTCGTCAATCCGGATCAGGCCGGCTTCCTGCATTCGGTCGAGCTGGTGACGATGGTGGTGCTCGGCGGCCTCGGCTCCATCGTCGGCAGTATCGTCGGCGCCGCGGTGCTGGTGGTGCTGCCGCAACTGCTGACGGTGTTTCAGGACTATGAGCATTTCCTGCTCGGTCTGATCATCATCGTGTCGATGATCTTCATGCGCGACGGCATGGTGCCGATGCTGGCGAAGCTGACCATGAGGGCGCGGCGATGACGCTTCTGAAGGTCAGCGATGTCGGCATCTCGTTCGGCGGCGTCAAAGCGATCGACGGCGTCGGGTTCTCGGTGGCGCCCGGCGAAATTCTGTCGATCATCGGCCCGAACGGCGCCGGCAAGACGACGCTGTTCAATGTCGTCTCCGGCATGTACGCGGCCGATCATGGCCGGATCGACCTCGACGGCCGCGACGTCACCGGCCTGCCGCCGGACGAACTCGCCACCCGCGGCCTGTCGCGCACCTTCCAGAACCTGCAGATCTTCCACCGCATGACCGCCGCCGAAAACGTCATGGTCGGTCGGCATTTGCAGGAGCGCTGCAGCCTGTTTGCCGATCTGCTGCGGCTGCCCTCGGTGACGCGGCAGAACCGGGCCACCCGTGCAGCCGCGCTCACGCTGCTCGATCAGGTCGGGCTGCGCGATATCGCCGATGTCGCGGCCGGCTCGTTGTCGTATGGCGCAAGCAAGCGGCTGGAGATAGCCCGCGCACTCGCCGCTGAACCGCGGGTGCTGCTGCTCGACGAGCCGGCGGCCGGGTGCAATTCGGTCGAGACCGAGGAAATCGACCGCCTGATCTGCCGCGTCGCCGACCAGGGCATCGCGGTGGTGCTGGTCGAACACGACATGAAGCTGGTGATGAAGATCTCGCATCGCATCCTGGTGCTCAATCAGGGCCGGATGCTGGTCGAAGGCACGCCCGACGAGGTGCGGCACAATCCGCTGGTGGCGGAAGCCTATCTCGGCCGCCACGGGGCGCGGGAGGCGGCGCGTGCTTGAGGTGAAGGACCTACACAGCGGTTACGGCCGGATCGACGTGCTCAAGGGCATCGGCCTCGAGGTGCGCGCCGGCGAAGTCGTGGCGCTGATCGGCTCCAACGGCGCCGGTAAGACCACGCTGCTGCGGGCGCTGTCCGGCGTGCAGCCGGTCTCCAGCGGCGAAATCCGTTTTCTCGGCCAACGCATCGACAAGCTGCCGCCGCACAAGCGCGTGGCTCTCGGCATCACGCAATCGCCCGAGGGCCGGCAGATTTTCGGGCCGCTCAGTGTCGCCGACAATCTCCGGCTCGGCGCTTACTTGCGCAAGGACGACGGCATCGAGGCCGACCGCGAGCGCGTCTATGCGATGTTTCCGATCCTGAAGGACAAGCGCGACCAGCAGGCCAGCGGCCTGTCCGGCGGCCAGCAGCAGATGCTGGCGATCGGCCGCGCGCTGATGGGCAAGCCCAAACTGCTGTTGCTGGACGAGCCCTCGCTCGGGCTGTCGCCGATCCTGGTCGACCAGATCCTCGACGCCGTGACGGCGATGCGCAGAAGCGGCATCACAATCCTGCTGGTCGAACAGAACGCCGCTGCCGCGCTCGAAATCGCCGACCGCGGCTACGTGATCGAAACCGGCCGCATCGTGCACACAGGGCCTGCGGAGGAGCTGCTCACCGACCCGAAGGTGAAGGCGGCGTATTTGGGGGTCGACTGACGGCGATCGATCAGGAGCGTCGTCATTCCCTCCGCTCCGTCATTCCGGGGCGCGAGCGCCAGCTCGCGAACCCGGAATCCCGCGATCGTGGCGCACCCGGCGTTACGACAACCTCTGGTTTCCGGGTTCGCTCGCATTTGCGAGCGCCCCCGGAATGACTGTGCGTTGAAACGCAAATGGCCGGGGTGAGCCCCGGCCAGCACGCAGATACAACACGCTCAAGCGGAGCGCTTACTTCCCCCAGACGTCCCAGGAGACTTCCACGGCGAGGCGCAGCTTGTCCCACTGCTCCTGCTCGGACAGGATGTTGCCCTCTTCGGTCGAGGCGAAGCCGCATTGCGGCGACAGCGCGAGTTGCTCGAGCGGCACGAATTTCGACGCCTCTTCGAGCCGGCGCTTGATCGCGTCCTTGCTCTCCAGCTCGCCGAACTTCGAGGTGATGACGCCGACCACCACGACCTTGTTGCCCTTGGGCAGGAAGCGCAGCGGCTCGAAGCCGCCGGCGCGCTCGGAATCGTATTCCAGGAAATAGCCGTCGTAATTGATGCCGCCGAGCAGCGTCTCGGCCACCGGCTCGTAGCCGCCGGACGAAATCCAGGTCGAGCGGAAATTGCCGCGGCAGACGTGGGTCGTGATCACCATGTCGGCCGGCCGATCGGCGATCGCGTAGTTGATCACCCGCGCATAGATCTGCTGCAGATTGTCCGGATTGTCGCCGCGGTCGCGCGCCTTCTGCAATTCGTCCTGCGAGCACAGATAGGCCCAAACGGTGTCGTCGAACTGCAGATAGCGGCAGCCGGCGTCGTAGAACGCCTTCACCGCCTTGCGATAAGTCTTGGCAAGATCCTGGAAGAAGCTATCGAGATCCGGATAGACCTCGCTGGAGATCGCCTTGCGGCCGCCGCGGAAGTGCAGCACGGCCGGCGACGGGATGGTCATCTTCGGCGTCACGTGCGCGATGTCGGCGTGCTTCTTCAGGAAACGGAAGTGATCGAGCATCGGATGGTCGTCGGGAAAGTCGAGCTTGCCGACGACGCGGATCGAATCGTTGCGGGTCTGCACGCCGGCGAACTGAATGCCGGTGTCGGGATGGTAGAGTTCACAGCCGGTGAGATAGCTCAAGAAGTCGAAGTGCCACCACGAGCGGCGGAACTCGCCGTCGGTCGCGAGCTTCAGCCCGATCGCCGACTGCTTATGGACGACCTTCTCGATCTCCATGTCCTCGATCTCGCGCAGATTGGCGGCGGTGATCTCGCCCTTCTCCAACTTGGCGCGGGCTTCCTTGATCTTCTGCGGTCGCAGCAGGCTGCCGACCTCGTCGGCGCGGAACGGTGGCTTTGTTCTTTGCGTCATTTCAACTCCCCAAGGTCAGCTCTTGGCCCCGCCGGAAACGCCCAGATAGCGCTCCAACGTTGCGGCATCGTCCTTCAGCGCCGCGCTCGCCGCATCATGCACGATCGCGCCGCGTTCCAATATCACAACCCGATCGGCGAGCTGGAGGATTTTTCGCGCGTTCTGCTCGACGATGATCGAGCAGATGCCGCCGGAGCGGGTGATGCTGCCGAGCGCGGTTAGCAATTCGTCAACGATAATCGGCGCGAGCCCCTCGGTCGGCTCGTCGAGCAGCAGCACCTTTGGATTGAGCGTCAACGCACGGCCGATCGCCAGCATCTGCTGCTCGCCGCCGGAGAGCTGATTGCCGAAATTGCTGCGGCGCTCCTCAAGCCGCGGAAACATCTCGTACACCCGCGCCACCGTCCACGGACCGGGCTGTGCCACCGCGGTGAGGTTCTCCTCGACGGTAAGCGACTTGAAGATGTTGCGCTCCTGCGGCACCCAGCCGATGCCGGCGCGCGCGCGCTGATCAGGCCGCAGCGCGGTGACATCGACGCCGCCGACCGCGATGGTGCCGGAGAAACGGCGAGTGACGCCGACGATGGAGTTGATCAGCGTGGTCTTGCCGGTGCCGTTGCGGCCGAGCAGCGCCAGCACTTCGCCTTCGGCGAGACGGAGCGACATCGACGGCAGCACCACCGCCTCGCCGTAGCCGGCGCGGAGCTTGTCGATCGCAAGCAAGTCAGACATTGGCAAGCTCAGGCATTGCGAGATCACACATGGGCATCCTCGCCGAGATACACCGCCTTGACTTGCGGGTCGCGCGCGACCTCTTCAGGCGTGCCTTCGGTCAGCAGTGCCCCCGACACCAGCACCGAGATGCGGTCGGCGAACGAAAACACCAGGTCCATGTCGTGCTCGATCAGCAGAACCGTCACCTCGCGCGGCAGGCCGGCGACCGCGACGAGAATGTCGTGGCGCTCGCTTTCCGGCACGCCGGCGGCAGGCTCGTCCAGCAGCAGCACCCGCGGCTTGGTGGCGATCGCCACTGCGATCTCCAAGAGGCGCTGCTTGCCATAGGGCAGCGTGCCGGTCGGCTCGTTCATCACGTCGAGCAGCTTGAAGCGCTCGAGGTTGTCGGCGATCTCGCCGTTGATATCGGCACGGGTGCCCATCCGCCGCCACCAGTCGCCGCCGTGGCCGGAGCGCTCCGACACGGCAAGACCGATCGTCTCGAGAGGCGTCAGGTCGGCATAGAGCTGGTTGATCTGGAAGGTGCGCGACAGCCCGCGCAGCACCCGCCTGTGCACAGGCATGTGGGTGATGTCGTGGCCCTCGAGCAGGATGCGGCCGCCGTTCGGCTTGAGCACGCCGGTGAGCTGGTTGATCACCGTGGTCTTGCCGGCGCCGTTCGGGCCGATCAGCGCGTGGCGCGCGCCGGCTTCGACATTGAGCGACAGGTTGCGCGTGACGTTGAGCCCGCCGAAGTGCTTCTCCAGCCCGATGGTTTGCAGCGCCAGAGTCACTTCGCGCCTCCTGCCGGCTTGCCGCCCCGTACCGCGCGCGCGATGCTGCGCGGTAGGAACAGCACCCAGCGATGCAGCCGCTCGCGGCCGATCATCACGATCACCACCAGCACCAGGCCGATCCAGAACAGCCAATATTGCGGCGTGAGGATCGAGAAGGTTTCCTGCAACAGCTTGAACACCACCGCGCCGATCAGTCCGCCGTACAGATAGCCGGTGCCGCCGAGCACCAGCACCAGGATCAGATCGGCCGAGCGCTCGAACGAGAACACATCGAGCGAGGCGAGCTGGGTCGTCTGGGTGAACAGCGCGCCGGCGAGGCCGGCGTAGAACGCCGCGAAGGTGTAGATCGCCACCAGCCGGGTGTTGACCGGGATGCCCACCGCCGAGGCGCGCAGTGGGTTGTTGCGGATCGCGCGCAACGACAAGCCGAACGGCGAATGCACCACGCGGCGCGCCAGCAGGAACAGCACGAACAGCACCGCGACGGTGTACCAGAACCCGACCTTGCCGAAGAGGTCGAACTCGAAGATGCCGAGCAGCGGCTGCATCACGATGCCCTGCAGGCCGTCGGTACCGCCGGTGATGTCGGAGAACCGCTCCGCCAGCGCTTCGAGCAGCAGCGCGATGCCGAGCGTGACCATCAGCCGGGTGAGATCGACGCCGCGAATGACGAGGAAGCTGGTGGCGAAGCCAAGCACCGCGGCGGCGAGACCCGCGACCAGCAGCGCCAGCACCGGTTCGCCGACGATGCCGTGCAACGCGAGCAGGCCGGCGCTGTAGGCGCCGACGCCGAAGAAGGCTGCATGGCCGAGCGAGACGATCCCGGCATAGCCGAGGATCAGATCCAGCGACAGCGCGAACAGGCCGAGCCGGACGATCTCGGTCATGATCAGATAGCGCGATGGAAACAGCAGGCCGCAGCCGATCAGCACGGCCCAGAACGCGAACTCGGCCCAATGCCAGCGCGCGGTGCGACGGGCGTGAAGGCCGACGATTTCGGGAGGAGTCGACATGGTCATCAGCGCGCCGCGGTGCGGCCGAACAGGCCATTGGGACGCCAGATCAGGATCACGATCATGATGGTGTAGATCACGAACGGCCCGAGCTTGGGCAGATAGTATTTGCCGGCGACGTCGCCGATCCCGAGCAGCAGCGAGGCGAGGAACGGCCCAGTGATCGAGGACGAGCCTCCGACCGTGACCACGATCAGGAAATAGATCATGAACTTCAGCGGAAAATACGGATCGAGCCCGAGAATCTCGGCACTCAGCGCGCCGCCGAAGCCGGCCAGCCCGCAGCCGAACGCGAAGGTCAGCGCGAACACCTGCGGCACGTTGATGCCGAGCCCACTGGCGACGCGTGGATCATCGACCGCGGCACGCAGCCGGCTGCCAAACCGCGTCTTCGCCAGGGTCAATTGCAGCCCGATCGTCAGCAGCCCACAGATCACGATGATTATCAACCGGTAGCGACCGATGCCGCCGCCGAACAGGTCGATCTGGCCCTGCAGTGCCTCCGGCAACTGCATGAACACGCGCGACGAGCCCATAATGTAGTCGACGGCGGCGACTGACATGAACACCAGCCCGACGCTGAACAGTACCTGATCGAGATGCGACCGAGTGTAGAGATGCCGATACAGCAGCCGCTCCAACACCGCCCCTATCGCGGCGCTCGCGAGGAAGGCGAGCGGCAGCGCGGCGAAGAACGGCCAGCCGGCGCGATTGACCAACACGGCGCAGACATAGCCGCCCGCCATCGCGAACGCGCCATGCGCGAGGTTGACGAAATTCATCAGCCCCAGCGTCACCGCCAGCCCGCACGCGAGCACGAACAGCAGCATGCCGTAAGCAACGCCGTCGAACAGGATGGTGAGCAGGGTCATCGCGATTCAATCATCAGCGTTCGTCATTCCGGGATGCGCCCCTCTTGGGGCGCAGGCCCGGAATCCATACTCCCTGCAGGGGTTATGGATTCCGGGCTCGCGCTGCGCGCGCCCCGGAATGACGAAAGCCAAATCGGAGCGCGCAGTCGCTTACTTCTTCGTCTTGCCCGGATCCTTCACCGCGTCGACCTTGTCGAACTCGACGTTGTAGAGCTCGCCATCGACCTTCTCGACCTTGCGGATATAGACGTTCTGGACGATGTCGCGGGTGTCGGGGTCGATCGAGATCGGGCCGCGCGGGCTTTCCCAAGCCATGCCCTTCATCGCGGCGATCAGCGAATCGCCGTCGGCCTTGCCGCCGGTCTTCTTCAGCGCCTCGTAAATCAGGTGGATGCCGTCGTAGCCGCCGACCGCCATGAAGCCGGGCCGCTGGCCGAATTCCTTCTTGTAGGCGGCGACGAACGCCTTGTTCTTCTCCGACGGATGCGCCGCCGAATAGATGTGCGCGGTGACCACGCCGATCGCGGCGTCGCCCATGCTGTTCAAGAGGTCGTCGTCCATCACGTCGCCGGGGCCGATCACTTTGATGCCCGACTTGTCGAGGCCGCGCTCGGCGAACTGCTTCATGAAGTTGCCGCCCTGACCGGCCGGAACGAACACGAACATCGCGTCCGGCTTGGAGTCCTTGGCGCGCTGCAGGAACGGCGCGAAGTCCGGATTGGCGAGCGGCACCTTGACCTCTTCGACGATCTGACCGCCGCCGGCGGTGAAGCGCTCCTTGAACGCCGCCAGCGCGTCATTGCCCGGCGCGTAGTCGGAGGTCAGCGTCACCACCTTCTTGATGCCGTTCTTCACCGCCCAATCGCCGATCACGGTCGAGGACTGCGGCAGCGTGAACGAGGTGCGGACGATATAGGGCGAGCGCTCGGTGATGATCGAGGTGCCGGCCGCCATCACCACTTCAGGCACTTTCGCCTGGGTGGCGAGCGGCGCCGCTGCGAGCGCGGCGGGCGTGATGCCGAAGCCGGCGATCACGTTGACCTTGTCATTGACGATCAGTTCCTGCGCGAGCCGCTTGGTGTTGTCCGGCACCGCGGCGTCGTCCTTCAGGATCACTTCGATCTTCTTGCCGGCGACGGTGGAGCCGTTCTGCTTCATGTACAGCTTGACGGCATTGTCGATCTGCTTGCCGGTCGAGGCCTGGCCGCTGGTCATCGGCACGATCAGGCCGATCTTCACGGTGTCCTCGGCATGCGCCACCGTGCTCGTCGTTGCGCCGGCAAAAGCGATGCACGCGGCGTGCAGCAGCGTTCGTCTGCCAATCAACATGAGTGTTTCCTTTTCCCTTGCCTCTTTTTCGAGGCTTATTGCCCATCCCACCTTAGCCGACGCGGCGTCGCGCTGTCTCACGAAGCGCACGTTGATCGGCGGGCGGAGCGTCGAGGCGCCGGATAATGTCCCATCGGCCGACGACAGCAATTTTGCCGACGATCCGACGTCCCCGGTTCCGCCGCAGGCCTAGCCATATCATTGCCACGGAAACTGAAATGATGGTGCGATATCAGGTATGCTGTTATCCAATAGCGGTGCGGGTTTGGAGCGATCGTCCGAACGCGGTAAACAGCCGCGGCGGCGCCTTCCGCCGGTGACGACGAAGCGAGATGTATCGATGCGAGTTGGGTTGGTTAGGGGGCTGCGCGCAGCGGGCGCCGTGGTGATGCTGGGCGCGCTGACGGGCTGCGGCTCGATCAACAGCGCGCTCACCACCGGGATGGCGGACTATGTGCCGCAGTGGGCCGGAGGACTGCCGGCGGACGCCCCACCGCGCCCTGGTACCGCCAGGTACGACGCCTATATGAAGGAGCAGGAACGGCTCCGGAAAATGCCGGCGGCCGAGCGGGAAAAGCTCGAAGCGGCACGGGCCGCCGAAACCGGGCAGCCGCCTGCCGGCGCGCCGGCCCGATAGGACGAACGCCAGCCGTCGTCCTCAACTCCCGCGTCTCTCGGAGTTTTGGACCTTCATGCGTAGGTTCTTCGGCGGCATCGCCGCGCTCATCATCCTGGTCATCGTCTATGTCGGCTCCGCGGTCGCCTCGCTCGGCGGCCTTGCCGACGCGGTGCGCCGCGGCGACGGCGCCGCCGTGATCGCCCGCACCGACGTCAAATCACTGACGCAGTCACTGGCCGACCAGATCGTCGCGGCCTATCTCGACCGGATCGGACAGACCCGCGAGATCCGCCCCTCCGAGCGCATGCTGGTGCGCGCCGCCGGCCTTGGTGTTGCCGACGCGATGATCGCCAAGATGCTGACACCCGAACATCTGACGCAGCTATTGAAGACCGGAAAGCTGCAGGGCATTCAGGACCTGCCGCCGATCGCCGGCCTGCCGCAGCTCGGCGACATCGACACCAAGAACGTGGTGGCGACGCTCGGCCGGTTCCGCTTCGTCGAGCCGGTCGAATTTGCGGTGCGGATCAGCGATGCCACCGATAGCGACAATTCCAGCGAGATCCGGCTGCACTTCGCCGGTTCAGGCTGGAAGCTCGCAGGCCTGGTGCTGCCGAACCGCATCGCGGGCGAGCTTGCGGCAGCGCTGCCGGCCAAATAAGCCGGCGTCAGTCGGTGAACACCACCGTCTTGCGGCCGTTGAGGATCACCCGGTCATCGAGGTGATAGTGCAGTGCCCGGGACAGCACCCGGCGCTCGATATCGCGGCCCTTGCGCACCAGATCGGCCGGGGTGTCGCGATGGCTGATGCGTTCGACGTCCTGATCGATGATCGGGCCTTCGTCGAGCGCGCTGGTGACGTAGTGCGCGGTGGCGCCGATCAGCTTGACGCCGCGGTCGAACGCCTGGTGGTACGGCTTCGCACCCTTGAAGCCCGGCAGGAACGAGTGGTGGATGTTGATGCAGCGGCCAGCGAGCCGCGCTGACATCTCGTCCGACAAGATCTGCATGTAGCGCGCCAGCACCACCAGATCGGTGTGGGTCTGGGCGATCAGCGCGGTGATCGCCGCTTCCTGCTGCCGCCGCGTGTCCTTGTTCACCGGGAAGTGGTAGAATGGGATGTCGCCGAAATCGAACCCGCTGAAGGTCTCGCGCGGGTGGTTGGACACGATCGCGGTCGGGATCATGTGCAGGTCGCCGACCCGCCAACGATAAAGAATGTCCGCCAGGCAGTGATCGGACTGCGACACCAGCAGCATCACCTTGCGCCGGGTCTCCCGGTCCCGCATGTGCCAGCCCATCGTGAACTTGGCCGCGATGACGCCGAAACCGGTGCGCAGCGACGCCAGCGGAATCACCTTCGCGGCGGCGTTGAACACCACCCGCATGAAGAAGTGACCACTCTCGGTATCGTTGTACTGCTGTGCATCGAGAATGTTCTGACCATTCTCGAATAGGAACGTGCTCACCGCGGAGACGATCCCGGCGCGGTCCGGGCACGACAGAGTCAGAACATACTGATGATGAGGCATGGCGATCTGGGCGGCAGCGCGAGCGGCGCTGGAACTCGTTGCGGTGCCCTGCTGTAGCATCGCCGCATCGCTTGCGCCAATCCCAGAGACCAGCGCAAGATGCCCCGACAATGGGCGAAGGGCGAGACTGTATGGCCGAACGGCTCCAAGGCACCCGTATCCTGATCTTGGAGACCCGCGAGGAGGCCCAGTTCGCCCGGCTGCTGACCGAACAGGGCGCCGACGTCCTGCAGTGCCCGATGTTCGAAATCCGCGATGCGCCCGACCCCGCTCCGGTCTCGGCCTGGATCGACCGGCTGATCGCCGCGCCGTTCGACGATCTGGTGCTGCTGACCGGCGAGGGGTTGCGGCGGCTCACCAAGCTGGCCCGAGCGACCGACCGCGAACGGCCTTTCGTGGCGGCCGTGGGCCGGACGCGAACGTTCATCCGCGGGCCCAAGCCAGGCCGGGCGTTGCGCGAGATCGGGCTGGAGCCGCAGGTGACCGCCGAAGCACCGACCTCCGAGGGCGTCGCCGCCACGCTGAAACGTTATGATCTCGCCGGGCGCCGGATCGGCGTTCAGCTCTATCCTGAACGGGACCACGCCGCGCTGCTCAATGCCATCAAAGCGCAAGACGCCACCGTCGATGCGGTGCTACCTTATTCCTACGACGCGCGTGCGGCCGAACAGACCGTCGTCACTGCCGTCGAGGAGATGGCGCAAGGCCGGGTCGATGCGCTGGCGCTGACCAGTTCCGGTCAGGTCCGACGGCTGTTCGATGTGGCCCGCGCGCACAATCGTGAAGACCGACTGCGCGACGGCTTGGGCCGCACGCCGATCGCTTCGGTCGGTCCGGTGGTCACCGAGGAACTCGCCGCGCACGGCTTCGCGCCGACCATCACCCCCGCCAATGAGGCATTCTTCATGAAGCCGCTAATCAGCGCGATGATCGTCGCACTCGGCGGACGCACGCCACGCAACACAGTGGCAGGCTGAGGCGCGAAACGTCGCAGACCTCACCACCGCTCGATCAGACGACGTTCCATTTGACGGAATTTGAGACAGGAAGACCTGTCCATCTTCTGGACGGCATGACGCAACTCTCGGCAACTAGCTACCGATCGCTGACAGCTCCGCTGTATATTAACTAATCGTCAGCAAAGGGCGGTTGAAACGCAGGAGTGATCTGGGCTAACACCGAAACAACAATCTAACGAATAAACCTTTCAGGGAGGACTGCTATATGCGCAAAGCTCTGCTCGCAGCCGTCGCAATCGCGCTGCCGATGTTTGGATCGGTGGCGGTCGCGCAAGAGACCGTCAAGATCGGCTACATCGATCCGCTGTCCGGCGGCGGCGCCAGCGTCGGCGAAGGCGGCCTCAAGACCTTCCAGTATCTGGCCGACGAGCTCAACGCCAAGGGCGGCATCCTCGGCAAGAAGGTCGAAATCGTTCCGCTCGACAACAAGACCAATCCGCAGGAAAGCCTGATCCAGGCGCAGAAGGCGATCGACGCCGGCGTGCGCTACGTCACCCAGGGCAACGGCTCGTCGGTTGCCGGCGCGCTGTCCGACTTCCTCACCAAGTACAACGAGCGAAACCCCGGCAAGGAAGTGCTTTACTTCAATTACGCCGCGGTCGATCCGGTGCTGACCAACGAAAAGTGCAGCTTCTGGCACTTCCGCTGGGACGCCAACTCCGACATCAAGATGGAGGCGCTCACCAACTACATGAAGGACGTCCCGTCGATCAAAAAGGTCTATTTGATCAACCAGGACTATTCCTTCGGTCAGTCGGTGCGGACCCAGGCCCGGGCGATGCTGGGCAAGAAGCGTCCGGACATCGAGATCGTCGGCGACGAACTGCATCCGCTGCTGAAGATCAGCGACTTCGCCCCCTACGTCGCCAAGATCAAGGCGTCCGGCGCCGACACCGTCGTCACCGGCAACTGGGGCCAGGACATCGCGCTGCTGCTGAAGGCGGCCGCCGACGCTGGCCTTAAGGTCAGCTGGTACACCTACTACGCCGGCGGCGCCGGTGGCCCGACTGCGATCAAGCAGACCGGCCTCAACCATCAGGTGTTCCAGATCACCGAAGGCTTCGCCAACGTCGACCACAAGCAGTCGCAGGACTTCGAGAAGGCGTTCCGCGCCAAGGTCGACCTGAGTCTGTGGTATCCGCGCGCTGTGAACGAGATGCGGATGTTCGCGGCCGCGGCTGAAAAGGCCAAGTCGCTGGACCCGGTGAAGGTCGCTCAGGCGCTCGAAGACATGAAGTTCGAAGTGCTCGACGGCGGCGAAGGCATCATGCGGAAGGACGACCACCAGTTCTTCCAGCCGATCTACATCTCGTCGTTCGGCGACATTCCGGCCGGCCAGTTCGATGAAGAAAAGACCGGCTGGGGCTGGAAGCAGGTCGCAAAGATCGACACCGCCCAGACCATGCTGCCGACCACTTGCAAGATGGACCGGCCGTAAGCCTCGCACCGTCATGCCCGGCCTCGTGCCGGGCATTCACGCCTTCGGCGTGAAAACACAACAGACGTGGATGGCCGGGACAAGCCCGGCCATGACGACCTCACATCGTCAGGCGGCCTAACCCCATCATGCTCGAGCTGATCGTCATTTCCACCCTCAATGGCGTTCTGTACGGAATGCTGCTGTTCTTGATGGCGAGCGGGCTCACCGTCATCTTCAGCATGCTCGGCGTGCTGAACTTCGCTCATGCCAGCTTCTATATGCTCGGCGCCTTCTTCGGCTATCAGATCAGCCGCTGGACAGGGTTCTGGCCGGCGCTGCTGATCGCGCCGCTGCTCGCCGGCGCGATCGGCGCAGCGGTCGAACGCTTCGGCCTGCGCCGCGTCCACCGCAACGGCCATGTCGCCGAACTGCTGTTCACCTTCGGGCTCGCCTTCGCGATCGAAGAGGTGGTGTCGATCATCTGGGGCAAGGTTCCGGTCGATTACCGCACCCCGGCCCTGCTCGACTTCCCGGCGTTCACGATATTCTCCACCAATTACCCCGCCTACAAGATGTTCATGCTGGCAGTGTCGGTGGTGATCTTCATCGGCCTCCTGGTGGTGCTGAAGAAGACCCGGATCGGCCTGATCGTTCAGGCGGCGCTGACCCACCCACACATGGTCGCGCATCTCGGCCATAACGTCGAACGGATCTTCATGCTGGTGTTCGGCGTCGGCACTGCGCTGGCCGCCGTTGCCGGCGTGATCGCGGGCCCGTCGCTGGTGACGCAGTCCAACATGGCTTCGCTGCTCGGGCCGATCCTGTTCGTCGTCGTGGTGGTCGGCGGCCTCGGCTCGCTGCCCGGCGCCTTCATCGCCTCGCTGCTGATCGGGCTGCTGCAGACCTTCGCGGTGTCGATCAACGCTTCGCCCGCAACGCTGTTCGGTCCGCTCGGTCCCGATCTCGCCGCCTCCTGGCTCAACGACATCTGGAACGTGACCATCGCTCAGATCGCACCGATCATGCCGTATCTGCTGCTCGTGCTCATCCTGATCTTCCGGCCGATGGGGCTGTTGGGAACCCGCGAAACATGACCGACCTCGCCTCCAGCGTCGCGCCGCCCCGGCCGACGCTGTCCGACCGTGCCAAGTTCTACGGACTCTGGATCGCCACCGCGCTGGTGCTGCTGCTGTTGCCGAAGCTGTTCGCTTCCGGCGGCTCGCTGACGACGTTCAGCCTGGTCGGCATCTCGATCATCTTCGCGCTGTCCTACAACATCCTGCTCGGCCAGACCGGCATGCTGTCGTTCGGCCACGCGGTGTATTACGGCCTCGGCGGCTTCCTCGCGATCCACACGATCAATATCCTCGGCTTCAACAAATGGCCGATCCCGCTGCCGTTTGTGCCTCTGATCGGCGGCTTCGCCGGCTTGTTCTTCGCCGCCTTGATCGGCTGGGTGATGACCCAGCGCTCCGGCACCGCATTCGCGATGATTTCGCTCGGCCTCGCCGAGTTGGTCGCCTCCTCGGCCCTGATCCTGCGCAGCTTCTTCGGCGGCGAGGCCGGTATCTCGGCGAACCGCACCAAGCTGTTCAAGGTGTTCGGCCTATCGTTCGGCCCGCAGATCCAGATCTACTATCTGGTCGCCGCTTGGACCCTGATCGCCATCATCGCGATGTATGCGCTGACCCGGACCCCGCTGGGGCGGATGTGCAACGCCGTCCGCGACAATCCGGAGCGGGTGCAGTTCGTCGGCTACGATCCGCACGTGGTGCGCTATCTGGCGTTCTGCTTCTCGGGCTTCTTCGCCGGCATCGCCGGTGCGCTCGCCGCGATCAATTTCGAGATCGCCAACTCGGCCTATCTCGGCGCGGTGCAGTCCGGCACGGTGCTGTTCGCGGCCTATATCGGCGGCATCGGCTTCTTCATCGGCCCGATCGTCGGAGCCATCTTTGTCACCGTGCTGTCACTGGTGCTGAGCGACCTGACCCAGGTCTGGCAGCTCTATTTCGGCCTGTTCTTCATCATCGTCGTGCTGTTCGCACCGGGCGGCATCACCGGCATCATGATGATGCATCGGCCGCTGCTGCGCGCCGGAATGCTGACGCGGATGCTGCCGAGCTATGTGATGGCTGCTCTTCCGACCCTGGCGCTGTGTCTCGGCCTGATGCTGATGATCGAAACCACGGTGCACTACACCGTCAACCCGCACGAGGATCCGAACCGGGTCGCGTTCGGTATTCCGTTCAACGCCGCTAGCCCGCTGACCTGGGTGGCTTCGGCGGTGCTGATCATCGGCGGCTTCATTCTCGCCAAGATGGCCTGGAGCCGGGTCGCCCAGACCTGGGACACCACGCTGACCGCCGCCCGCGCCAAGGTTCACGCCCTATGAGCACCGCGATCGAACTCCGTGGAGTCGAAAAGAGCTTCGGCATCACCAAGGTGATCCAGAACATCAATCTGACGATCGCGCAGGGCGAACGCCACGCACTGATCGGCCCCAACGGCGCCGGCAAATCTACCACCTTCAACTTGATCAGCGGCTATATGCGCCCGACCACCGGCAGCATCCTGCTGCGCGGCGAGGAAATCGCCGGCATGAAGCCGTTCCAGATCAACCGCCGCGGGCTGTCGCGCTCGTTCCAGGTCACCAACGTGTTCGCCAACATGACGGTGTGGGAGAATCTGCGCTGTGCCGTGCTGTGGGCGACCGGGCATCGTTACGCGTTCTGGAAGAACGTCGACAATCTGCCCGAGGTGCGCGAGCGCACCGCGCAGATCCTGGAAGACATCCACCTCACCTCGCGCCGTGACGTGCCGGCGGGGCTTCTCACCTATGCCGAGCAGCGCGCGCTCGAGATCGGCATCACCATCGCGGGCGGCGCCAATGTAATCCTGCTCGACGAGCCGACCGCGGGCATGAGCCATGCCGAGACCGAACGCGCGGTGACGCTGATCCGCCGCCTCACCGAGGGCCGCACACTGCTGATCGTTGAGCACGACATGAGCGTGGTGTTCGGCCTCGCCGACCGCATCTCGGTGCTGGTCTATGGCCAGATCATCGCTTCGGGGACGCCGGATGAGATCCGCGGCAATCCGAAGGTTAAGGAAGCCTATCTCGGCGAGGAGGCTGCCTGATGATGCTCGAGGTCAAGGATCTGCACGCCTATTACGGCAAGAGCCACATCCTGCAGGGCGTCGACATGCATATCGACGCCGGCGAGGTGGTCAGCCTGCTTGGCCGCAACGGCGTCGGCCGCTCAACCACCGTCAAGGCGATCATGGGCGAGGTGCCGCCGCACGGCAGCATCCTGTTCAAGGGCAAGAACATCGCCGGGCTGCCGAGCTACAAGATCGCGCATCTCGGGCTCGGCTACGTGCCCGAGCATCGTGACATCTTCCCGGGATTGACGGTTCGGCAGAACCTGATGCTCGGCGTCAAGAACCCACGCAATCCGGGCAAATGGCGACTGGAAGACATGCTCGACATGTTCTCCAACCTCAAGGCCCGTGCCGACACCCCGGCCGGCGTGCTGTCCGGCGGCGAGAAGCAGATGCTGACGATCTGCCGGACGCTGATGGGTGATCCCGAACTGGTGATGATCGACGAGCCGACCGAAGGGCTGGCGCCGATCATAGTGCAGCAGGTCGGCGACCTCATCGCGGAAATCGCCCGCCGCGGCGTCGCCATCCTGCTGGTCGAGCAGAAGCTGTCGATCGCAATGCGGATCTCGCACCGGGTCTATGTGATGGGCCACGGCAAGATCGTGTTCGAAGGCACCCCCGACGACCTCAAGGCCAACGCCGCCATCCGCAAGGAATGGCTGGAGGTGTGAGCCCGAGCGGCTCAATTTCGGCAAAGCAGGGGCGACCTTGACGGACGGGAAGGTCCCCGCGGCGTGAGACCCTGGGGGGCGCACTGCGCACAGCACTGACGCTTCCCTGAGGGTCAGGTTCCGGGCTACCATTTCGGCCCAACCGCTGATTGCTCCTGAGCCCGATGCTGCCACCTGCCCTGCTCCGCGCCGCCGACTGGTTTCGCGCTTACGCCGAGAATCCCGATCCCCTCGCCGCCACTGGCAACCTGGTGGCGCTGGTTCTGGCCGGCAACGGGCCGTTCTATCCGCTGTATGTCGCGTTCGTCGGCGGCACCGGCGGGATGCCGTGGCTGCTGCTGACGCTGCTGTCATTTCCTTGCTTCCTTGCGGTGCCGGCGCTGGCGCGAGTCCAATCGCGGCTCGGGCGGGTGACGCTGTCCCTGATCGCGACCGGCAACACGATGTTCTGCGCCTGGCTGCTCGGCGTGCCCTCCGGCGTCGAACTGTTTCTGCTGCCGTGTGCGATGCTTGCCAGCGTGCTGTTTCGTCCCAGCGAACGCCTGCTGATGCTGCCGCTGGCCGGACTGCCGGTCGCAGCCTACCTCTTCCTGCACGATCGCTACGCGCCGCCGCCGCACAGCTACCAGCCGGCCGAATATGCCGGCCTGTTCTCGATGAACGCCTTCAGCGCCGCCATGATCTCGATCTTCATCGGCATGGTATTCTCGCGGCTGTACACGGCCGATCGGACCGGCACCTAGCTTTTTCCGGCGCCAGTAGAAAGATCGAGAAACACCTCGTCTTATCGCGGCCGTCGCAGGCATGCTATCGGGTGATCGGAGCGGCCGGGCATCAGGGATGGTCGCGATCGCTGGGGATCTCGATGGTCGATGTTGGACGGCAGGACGGCGAAACAACTGGCACTCCGGTGATCGCGCCGCGTCCGATACCCGCGGTACCTCCGGCTATTGGCAAGGCGCGCGAGGCGCCCCGCAACTGGCTGGACATTGCGGCATTCCTGATCGTGCTCGCCGCCGCAATCGGCGTCGCCGGCATCATGCTCGCCGGCTACTATCATGCGCCCGACCTCTTGTGGCGGGGCTTCCACCACGACCGCAATTCGCACTACAGCTTCGGGCTCGATCTAGCGCTGGCGGTCCGCACCTTCGATCCCGCGTGGTTCTTCGGCGAACTCGAGAAGGCCAAGGTCTGGCCGCCGTTTCATGGGTTGGTGCTGAGCGCCGTGTTGCTGCTGGGCGGCATCGATCACCGCCTCGGAATCGTTCCCAGCCTGATCGGCTGGGTGATGACGATTGCCTTTGTCTGGTTGATCGCGCGACGGCTGTTCGTCGACCGCTGCAGCGGCCTGCTCGCCGCCGCGGTGGCGGTGATCTTCACCGCCGCAAGCCCGGCCTTCCTCCTGGTCAGCGCCGACGTGATGCTGGAAGGGCTCGGCGCCGGCCTGTCGGCTGCCGGGCTGTGGGCCTATCTGCGCGCCGAAGCCAAGCCGGATGCGGCGGGACGCTGGCGGCTGCTGGCGCTGATCCTGACCGCGTTGTTCTTCCACAAGGGCAATTATTGGGGGCTGCTGATCGCGCCGCTGGCGATCGCCTACGCCACCGAACACTGGGCGCCGATCGCCCGAACGCTGCGGCAGATCTGGGCGGCGACACGTCTGAAGGCGGTGCTGAAGGCAACCACCGGCTCGCCGTTCTTGATCCTCGCTGCGCTGGTGGCGGGCCTGGTCGCGGCGATCTATGCGCACGGGCCGACCGCGCTGGAACTGTTCGGCCAATCGGTGTCGCTGTATCCGCCGGAAAACCTGACGACGGCCGCCTACGCGCTGGTGTTCCTGTGGTGGACGTTCACCTGGTTGCGGCACCGCGCCGCGATCGACCACACCCTCGGCACCCCCGGGCGGGCGCTACTGTATTGGCACCTGACGCCGATCGCGATCTCGTTTCTGCTGCCGCACCGACTGTCAAAATTCCTCTGGTTCGTCAGCCCCGCCAACAATCCCGATCCAAACCACAGCCTCTCCCTCGGCCTCCAGTTCTATTGGCGCGTGTTCGCCGACGGCTTCCATCTGGTGCCGTGGCTGGCGCCTATCGCCGTCGCTCTGGCGCTAATCGGACTAATCGCAATTCCGAGGCTGACGCCCGGAGCCCGCGCCGTTTTCCTGTTCGCATTGCTGGCCTGGGTCGGCGTGATCGCGCATCCGCAGCACCAAGGCCGCTTCATGTCGACCTGGGTATTTTCGGTTTGGATCTGCTCCGGCGTTGGGGCCGGTGCGCTGCTGGCGCTGACCCGTGCCTGGCTGCCACCGCTGTGGCGAGGGGCGGTCGCGGCCGCGCTGGCCGCCATACTGCTCGCAGTGAACCTGATGTCGCCGATGCCAAAGGCGGCGGCAACTTATGCGCTGCAGGACGCCTCCGGCCCAAGCGATCTCGAGCTGATCCGCCCGTATCTCGCCGAGCTCGACGGCGCGCACGAGGTGGCGATGTTCACAACTTTCGGCATGAGCAAGCTGTTTGCCTGGGTGATCCGCGAACGCTGCCGTTGCCATACCATTGTCGATGACCCGTTCATCGCCGGCGTCACCTCGCGCGAGGAAGCGCGGGCGCTGATGAGCGAGCGGATCGCGCAATCGACCGCCGATGTCGTGGTGATCATCGATGCACCCCACAGCCGCGACGAAGGCCCCGGCTTCGGCTGGGTGTATGCCAACATGGTCGGCATCGTCGATGCGATGGCCGATCAGACCCGCTACCAGCGCGGGACCAGCTACGCACTCCCGATCGGCGACGCCACGGCAACGATCTGGCGCCGCCGCTAAGCCGTGTTTGTTGCATTGCGATAACAGCATGGCCGCTGCGGCATCGGGTCGCCTTGCCGAGCAGATGCCTGCGTCAGCGGTAACGATAGGCGGGATTACGCAGAGGCTTGCGTCAAGTCTCTCTTCCCAAACTCAAATAGTCGAATATCGTCGGGTGGTCAGCTAAGCTACGTTTCGGCAAAATGACAGCAACGCCTCTCAGAAGGCGGCTCAAAAGAATGCTGCGGCATGAGGATCAGGCGCGAGCAACGCGCCGGCCGGTGTCGGGGAGGAAATCGGGCTTGGAACACGCATTGGAAGTGCGCAATGTCTCCTTGCGCTTCGGCGGCGTCCGCGCGCTGAGCGAGGTGAGTTTTGCCGTGAATCACGGTGAGCTGTTTTCGATCATTGGACCGAACGGCGCCGGCAAGACCTCCGTGGTCAATTGCATTTCCGGCCGTTACCAGCCGAGCGAAGGCCAATTGTTCTATCACGGCCGCGACATCACCGGCCTGAAGCCGAACGCCCGCGCGTCCCTCGGTATCGGCCGCACCTTCCAGAATCTCGCGCTGTTTCACCATATGAGCGTGCTCGACAACATCATGGTCGGGCGCCACCACCTGCTCAAAAACAACTTCCTGACCGGCGCGCTGTACTGGTTCGGCGCCCGGCGCGAAGAGCTGGCCCACCGCGAGAAGGTGGAGGAGATCATCGATTTCCTCGACCTGCAGACGGTGCGCAAGGCAACCGCCGGCACCCTGTCCTACGGCCTGCGCAAACGCGTCGAACTCGCCCGCGCGATGGCGCTGGAGCCGACGCTGATCCTGCTCGACGAGCCGATGGCCGGCATGAACTTCGAAGAGAAGGAGGACATGGCCCGCTACATCGTCGACCTCAACGAAGAGTTCGGCATGACGGTGGTGATGATCGAGCACGACATGGGCGTGGTGATGGACATCTCCAACCGCGTCGTCGTGCTGGATTTTGGCCGCAAGATCGCCGAGGGCGAGCCGGCCGAGGTGCTGGCCGATCCCCACGTCAGGCGCGCTTATCTCGGCGAAGAGGACGAGGTGCTGGTCGACCCCGACGACGCGCCGGACCATCCGACGGCGGCGGAGCGCGTGGCATGATGGACTATGCCGGCCGCGTCGCGGCAGCCGACACCTTCCCCAAGCTGCTCCGGCTCAATGCAAAGGAATTCGGGACCGAGATCGCGCTGCGCGAGAAAGATCTCGGGCTGTGGCGGGTGTTCACCTGGGCCGACTATCAGGCCCGCGTGCACGACTTCGCCCTCGGCATGGTCGAACTCGGGCTCAAGCGCGGCGACGTGATCGGCATCATCGGCGACAACCGGCCTGACTGGGTTTCGGCCGAGATCGCCACCCATGCGATTGGGGGCCTGAGCCTCGGGCTGTACCGCGACGTGCTCGATGAGGAGGCCGACTATCTGCTCAATTACGGCGAGGCCAAGCTGGTGTTCGCCGAGGACGAGGAGCAGGTCGACAAGCTACTCGGCCTCGCCGACCGCGCGCCGCATCTGAAGCACATCGTCTATTCCGATCCACGCGGGATGCGGAAGTACGACGATCCGCGCCTCTTACCGGCCGATCAACTCGCCAAGCTGGGCCGCGATCGCGCCAGCCGCGAACCGGGTCTGTACGACCGGCTGGTCGACGCGACGCAGGGCGAAGACGTCGCCATCCTGTGCACCACCTCGGGCACCACGGCGCACCCCAAGCTGGCGATGCTGGCGTCCGGGCGCGTGCTGAAACACTGCGCGACGTATCTGTCGTTCGATCCGAAGGGGCCGGACGACGAATACGTCTCGGTGCTGCCGCTGCCCTGGATCATGGAGCAGGTCTACGCACTCGGCAAAGGGCTGCTGTGCCGGATGAAGGTCAACTTCGTCGAAGAGCCCGACACGATGATGAACGACTTCCGCGAGATCGCGCCGACCTTCGTGCTGTTCGCGCCAAGGGTCTGGGAAGGCATCGCCGCCGACGTCCGCGCCCGGGTGATGGACGCCTCGCCGCTGAAGCAGCGACTTTACAACGCCGGCATGAAGGCCGGGCTGGCTGCGCTCGACCAGGGCCAGCACTCGGCGTTCGCCGACGCGGTGCTGTTCCGCGCGCTGCGCGACCGGCTCGGCTTCACGCGGCTGCGCTCGGCCGCAACCGGCGGCGCCGCGCTCGGCCCGGACACCTTCCGCTTCTTCCGCGCCATGGGCGTGCCGCTACGCACGCTGTACGGGCAGACCGAACTGCTCGGCGCCTACACGCTGCACAAGCCGGACGCGGTCGATCCCGACACGACCGGCGTGCCGATGGGCGCCGAGATCGAGATCAAGGTCCTGAACCCGGACGTCCAGGGCATCGGCGAAGTGGTGGTGCGCCACCCCAACATGTTCCTCGGCTACTACAAGAACCCGGAAGCCTCGACTGCCGACATCAAGGACGGCTGGATGCATTCCGGCGACGCCGGCTATTTCAACGGCGCCGGCCAGCTCGTCATCATCGACCGCATCAAGGACCTTGCCGAGCTGTCGCACGGCGAACGGTTCTCGCCGCAATACATCGAGAACAAGCTGAAGTTCTCACCCTACGTCGCCGAAGCGGTGATCCTCGGCGCCGGCCGCGACATGCTCGCGGCGATGATCTGCATCCGCTACTCGATCATCTCGAAATGGGCGGAGAAGAAACGGATCGCCTTCACCACCTATTCGGACCTCGCCTCCCGCCCCGAAGTCTACGAGCTGCTGCGCCGCGAGGTCGAGACCGTCAACGTCACCCTGCCACCGGCCCAGCGCATCAGCCGCTTCCTGCTGCTCTACAAGGAGCTCGACGCCGACGACGGCGAGCTGACCCGTACCCGCAAGGTCCGCCGCTCGGTGATCAACGAGAAGTACGGCGACATCATCGACGGCATCTATAGTGGACGTAGCGACATCCCGGTCGATACCACCATCAAGTTCCAAGACGGAACCACCCAGCGGATCCGCACCACGCTGAGGGTGGTCGACCTCGGCGCCGGCCACGCGCGTGCGGAGGCCGCGGAATGAGCACTGCTACGCAATTCATGAAGGCGTCATACGCGGGCTTGCCCCGCGTATCCATCATCCGAAGAGGATGGATTGCCGGGTCAAGCCCGGCAATGACGAAGTGGGAATCAAGATGAACTCACATCTCCTGATCCAGCTTCTCGTCAACGGCCTCGTGGTCGGCACGCTGTACGGCGTGGTCGCGATGAGTTTCGTGCTGATCTACAAGGCGACGCAGGTCGTCAACTTCGCCCAAGGCGAACTGCTGCTGATCGGCGCCTGGGTGTGCTGGACGCTGCTGGCGAAATATCAGCTGCCGTTCTGGGTCGGCATGCCGATCACGCTGGTGTTCATGTTCATCTTCGGCATCGCGGTGCAGATCATCGTGCTGCGGCCGATGATCGGCGAGCCGATCATCTCGGTGATCATGGTGACGATCGCGCTGTCGACCGTGTTCCAGGCGGCGTTGAAGTGGATCTTCGGCGTCAATCCGCAGCCGTTCCCCCAGATCTTCACCACCCAATCGATCTCGATCGGCGGCCTGCAGATCCAGACCGTCTATGTGATGAGCCTGGTCGTCTCGGTCGCGATGATGATCGGCATGGCGTGGTTCTTCAGGGTGTCGAAATACGGCCTCGCGATGCGCGCCACCGCGTTCAACCAGCAGGTGGCGCAGTCGCTCGGCATCTCGGTGAAGAGCGTATTCGCGATGGCCTGGGCGATCTCGGCCACCGTTTCGGCGGTCGCCGGCGTCGTCGTCGCTGTGGTCAACGGCGTGTCGTCGGGGCTGTCGGCCTACGGCATCAAGGTGTTTCCGGCCGCGATCCTCGGCGGCCTCGACTCGATCGGCGGCGCAGTGCTCGGCGGCATCATCATCGGCCTTTTGGAGAACATCGCCCAGTACGTCGACAGCGAATATCTGCACTGGGGCAATCTCTACGAAATCGCGCCGTTCTACGTGCTGATCATCATCCTGATGATCAAGCCCTACGGCCTGTTCGGCACCAAGGACATCGAGCGGATCTAGGCATGATCGCGGAAAAGTGGACACCGGTTTTCCGGAACGATCATGCCCAAAGAGAGAGATGGCGCATGACGATGATTTTATCCCAGAGAGGGCGTCGATAGCGCCATGGCGAATGCTTCCCTGATCCCCGCCGGCGATTTCCGCACCTCCTACGCCGCCGACACCACGATCTTCCCGACCCGGACCAGCCGCAACGCGGCGATCCTCGGCATCGTGCTGGTGTGCTTCGCGCCGCTGGTGCTGTCGGGCTATTGGCTGACCATCCTGATCCAGATCGGGATCTTCGGTATCGCCGCGCTCGGGCTGAACATCCTGGTCGGCTTCACCGGCCAGATCTCGATCGGCCACGCCGCGTTCTTCCTGCTCGGCGCCTACACCTCGGCCTATCTGAACAACCACTTCCCGATCCCGGTGTTCTTCGCGATTCCGCTCGCCGGGCTGGTCACCGCGCTGGTCGGGCTGGTGTTCGGCGTGCCGGCGGCGCGGCTGAAAGGTCTGTATCTCGTGATCGCCACGCTGGCAGCGCAGTACATCCTGATCGACTTTTTCTCGCGCGCCGAATGGTTCTCAGGCGGCTCGGTGCCGGCGATGGCCAATCCGTTCTCGCTGTTCGGGTACGTCCTGCAGGGCGACAAGCAGTATTTCTACGTCGTGCTGGCGTATCTGCTGGTCAGCTACATCCTGGTCACCAACCTGATGCGCACCCGCGACGGCCGCGCCCTGGTGGCGGTGCGCGATCATTATCTCTCGGCCGAGATCATGGGGATCAACCTCACGAAATATCGGACGCTTTCGTTTGCGCTCGCGGCGTTCTTTGCCGGCATCGCCGGCGCGCTGTACGCGCATTACCAGCTCGTCGTCTCCAACGAGGGCTTCGGCATCGAGCGTTCGATCCTGTTCCTGGCGATGATCATCATCGGCGGCATCGGCTCGATCTCGGGCACGCTGATGGGTACTGCCTTCGTGGTGCTGCTGCCGGAGACGATGGAATGGCTCAGCAGTGGCCTGAAAGGCAGCGCAATCGATCGCGCGCTGGAGCTGAACAACAACCTGACCTTCCTGCGCGAAATCGCGATCGGCCTGATCATCATCCTGTTCCTGGTGTTCGAGCCCGATGGGCTGGCGCACCGCTGGCGGCAGATCAAGGCGTATTGGAAACTCTATCCGTTCTCGCATTGAGCACGTGAACGGATGGACCACAAGACGGCAATAAAAACGATACTGGAGGAGAACACCATGACGATGAAATCTCTGCTCAGCAGCGCCGCGCTGGCGCTGGTGATCGCCGGCACCTCCGCGACCGCGCAGGCGCAGATCGCGATCGGCCATCTCGCCGACTATTCGGGCGGCACCTCGGACGTCGGCACGCCCTACGGCCAGGCGGTCGCCGACACCTTCGCCTGGGTCAACAAGAACGGCGGCGTCGCCGGCAAGCAGCTCAACGTCGACACAAACGACTACGGCTACCAGGTGCCGCGCGCGATCGCGCTGTACAAGAAGTGGTCGGGTGGAGACAAGGTCGCGGCGATCATGGGCTGGGGCACCGCCGACACGGAGGCGCTGACCGGCTTCCTCGCCAACGACAAAATCCCCGACCTCTCCGGCTCCTACGCAGCCGCGCTGACCGACCCCGAAGGCACCAGCGGCAAGGCCAAGCCCGCCCCCTACAACTTCTTCTACGGCCCGTCCTATTCCGACGCGCTACGCGCCGAGCTGATGTGGGCGGCGGAAGACTGGAAGGCCAAGGGCAAGTCCGGTGCGCCGAAATTCGTCCACATGGGCGCGAACCATCCCTACCCCAACGCCCCGAAAGCCGCCGGCGAAGCGATAGCCAAGGAGCTCGGCTTTGAAGTGCTACCGCCGCTGGTGTTCGCGCTGGCGCCCGGCGACTACTCGGCGCAGTGCCTGTCGCTGAAGAGCTCAGGCGCCAACTACGCCTACCTCGGCAACACCGCGGCGTCGAACATCTCGGTGATGAAGGCCTGCAAGGCGGCCGGCGTCGACGTCCAGTTCATGAGTAACGTCTGGGGCATGGACGAGAACGCCGCCAAGACCGCCGGCGATGCCGCCGACGGCGTGATCTTCCCGCTGCGCACAGCCGTGGCCTGGGGCGGCAAGGCACCCGGCATGAAGACGGTGGAGGAAATCTCGAAGATCTCCGATCCGTCCGGCAACGTCTATCGCCCGGTGCACTACGTCGCAGCAGTCTGTTCGGCGCTGTACATGAAGGAGGCGATCGAGTGGGCGGCGAAGAACGGCGGCGCCACCGGTGAGAACGTCGCCAAGGGCTTCTATCAGAAGGCCGACTGGGTGCCGGCCGGCATGGAAGGCGTCTGCAACCCGTCGACCTGGACCGCCAAGGACCACCGCGGCACCATGAAGATCGACCTCTACCGCGCCAAGGTGTCGGGCCCGACCGACGGCGACCTCAAGGACCTGATCGCCAAGGGCACCATCAAGCTCGAGAAGGTCAAGACCGTCGACCTGCCGCGCAAGCCGGAATGGGCCGGGTGGTGAGCTGAGCACCTAGCCCAGCGCAGCGGCGGCTGAGCCGCAGCTGTGCAACTCTGAGAAGCGTGCGCCGCGTCTGCTTTGAGCCGCGGCGCCTCAACACAAACAACCGTCATCCCCCGCGCATGCGGGGGGCCCAGTACCCCGCAGCGTCGCGTTTGGATCATCCGCGCTCTGGAATACTGGGTCACCCACTTTCGCGGGCGATGACGGCGGTGGTTGGGGTGCAGATTGCCCACCATCAAGTTCAGCGAGTTCGAGAACGTAGGACCACCATGACGGAAGCCGCCGAACTTCACCCTCCGCAGCCCGGCGCTTCCACGGCGCCCGCGCCTCTGCTCAGCGTCCGCAACATCGAAGTCGTCTATGACGACGTCATCCTGGTGCTGCGTGGCCTCAGCCTCGACGTGCCAAAGGGCGCGATCGTGGCGCTGCTGGGGGCCAACGGCGCCGGCAAGTCGACGACGCTGAAGGCAATTTCAGGGCTGCTGAAGACCGAGGACGGCGAGGTCACCCGTGGTGAGATCGTGTTCGACGGGGAGCGGATCGACGGCACCGATCCTGACAAGATCGTCCGCCGCGGCATCTTCCAGGTGATGGAAGGCCGCCGCATTGTCTCCGACATGACGTCGCTGGAGAACCTGAGGCTCGGCGCCTTCACCCGCAGCGACCGCGAGGTCGGCCACGACATCGAGATGGTCTACAACTATTTCCCGCGGCTGAAGGAGCGCACCGGGCTGGCCGGCTACCTCTCGGGCGGCGAACAGCAGATGCTCGCCATCGGCCGCGCCCTGATGGCCCGGCCCAAGATGATCCTGATGGACGAGCCCTCGATGGGCCTCTCCCCGCTCCTGGTCAAAGAGGTGTTCTCGATCATCCAGCAGATCAACCGCGACCTCGGCGTCACCATCCTGCTGGTCGAGCAGAACGCCCGTGCCGCCCTCTCGGTCGCCAGCCACGGCTACATCATGGAACAAGGCAAAGTCGTCCTCGACGGCACCGCCGACGAACTCCGCGACAACGAGGACGTCAAGGAATTCTACCTCGGTGGCGCTGGGGATCAGAGGAAGAGCTTCAAGAATTTGAAGAGTTTCAAGAGGAGGAAGAGGTGGTTGTGAGGCGACCGCTTCGGAGCAGGTGAGGCCGTCGACCACCGAAGTTCGGCAAGTCGCCAGATGACGCTGACCACAATCGCCCCTGCATCTGCGATGCCGCAGACCTCGCAGGATGAATTGGATCGACCGCCGCCGCTGGCTCGGCCGCGCGCGACATTCGACAACACACTGATATTGAAATGCTTTTTTGGATCCAGGAGAGCGCCAGCCGGACCGTGTCAAGGCGGAGGATAGGGCGGGGCGAAAACTGTTGACGACCCACCTCAAGCGCTTATGCCTGCTTCAGGCAAGCACGTTTTTTTGGGGAAGAGAATACAATCATGCCGGATGACTAGGCGAAAATTGTCAAGATGGGAGGCCCCTGCGAAACCGCGGGCTGGCGCCCCTCGTCGGCGAATCGCCCTCAACTAGGCATGAACACGGTGAAGAACTCCAATCCATTAGGGAATGGTGTGCCATATTCTCATGGACGTCGCCAAAATACCAAAGCGAAATTCTGAACTTCATATTCAACAACCGGAAGCAAGGCGACTGTGTCGTTGAAGTTGCCTGCTATAAGGATGGTCTGATCGCCCTTCTGGCTGCCGTCAGCAAACATACAGAGTTACAGCTGCATTCGATTGACATCTGCCCCGACGCCGTCGAGAGCACCAAGGGTGTATTGTTTGAGGCTGGATTGTCAAACTACGCGACCGTTGACGACGCTGCAGCAGTTTGTCCATAAGAAGACATGATTCAGAAGGTTCTCTGGGCAGGCGGTGTCGTGCATTTGGAATAGCTATCATTCCTACAACGCCGTTATTTCCGACATCAAAGCGAGCGCCGAATTTAAGGCTATGCCTTATGCACTCGCATTCTACATTACAACCTGTGATATCCAACGAGCAACGAGAGGGTTAGTGACGCTATTGATGATTACTTCGGAACGTCAAAGCCGAGACGCGTGATCGGAATGATTGTGAGTGGCATCGACCATCCAACGAAAGAAGCCCCGGAGCCAGATGGCCACTGGTGGACTGTACCCGGCTCGAAAGGAGCTATCGTGAGCCTCCGCTAATTGCAGCATCCGGCGATCTCGAGCGAGATGGAGATCGACAGGCGCAGCGATCCGGTCGAATGAGCGACCTGATTGAGAAGAACAGGCGGATGTGCGAACTGTCCCGAACCGCGCCAGGCGGCAGCATGACCGTGAATCGTATGGACGAGAACAGCCGCAGTCTTTCGATACTCATCGTTTCGCAGTACTTCTTTCCAGAGAATTTCGGCATCAACGCGATAGCGGCGGAGCTTGCCCAGCGCGGCCATCGCGTCACCGTGCTGACCGGCATGCCGAATTACCCCTCGGGCGAGTTTTTTCCCGGCTATGGAGGGGTCGGAATCCGACGTGAGACTTATGAATCCGTTGACGTCATCCGCGTTCCGCTGCTCGCCCGCGGCCGCAATTCGCGGCTAAAGCTCGCGCTGAACTACCTGTCGTTCGCCATCAGCGCCGGCCTGTTCGCACCCGTTCTGGTGCGGCGACGCCCCGACGTCATCCTGGTCTACCAGCTATCGCCGGCGATCCTCGCGCTCCCGGCGATGATCCTGCGGATGATCGGCGGGACCAGACTGCTGCTCTGGGTCCAGGACCTTTGGCCCGAGAGTCTGACCGCGACCGGCATGATCAGGTCGCAGGCGATCCTCGCAGCCTTGCGGGCGTTCGTGCGCCGAATGTATCGCGCCTCGTCGATTATCGCGGTGCAATCGGTCCGCTTCATCGACTTCATTCGGCCGCTGGCGCCGGCCAATGCAGATATCCGTTATCTGCCGAATACCGCCGACGCCTTGTACCGGCCGACGGAGGTAGCCGCCGACGATCCTTCGCGGCGCCTGTTCAAGCCGGGCTTCAATATCCTGTTCGCCGGCAACCTCGGTCTGGCCCAGGACCTCGAGAACGTTATCGAGGCGATTGATCGGCTGAAGGCGCGCCGGGAGATTCGGTGGACATTCGCCGGCGACGGCGTCCGCCGCGGCTGGCTCGAACAGCAGATCGCGGGGCGCGGTCTAGCCGACAACGTCCAGGTGATAGGTCCGTTTCCGCCGGAGCAGATGCCGAAGCTGTTCGCGATCGCCGACGCCCTGCTGCTGAGCTTGCGCGACGACCCGATCTTCTCGCTGACCGTGCCGTCGAAGCTGCAATCCTACCTCGCCTGCGGCCGGCCGGTGCTGGCGTCGATTTCCGGCGAGGCCGCAGAGATCCTGAAGGCGTCGGGCGCGGGTTTCGCCGCTCGGCCGGGCGACGCCGACGGGCTTGCCGGCATCGTGACCGCCCTGGCGGACAGCTCACCCGCGCAGCGTCAGGCGATGGCCCGGGCCGCGCTGGACTATCATCTGCGCGAATACGATCGCGAGGTGTGGATCGGCCGGCTCGAGAGCTGGCTGCTGGAGCTGGCGCCCCCTTAGCGCCCGGCGCAACACCCGCCCGAGCAGCGCCGGCGGGCTATTTCGACCAGACCGTCCGGTTCACATAGTCGATGTAGCTGGCGATAATGCGGACCATCTTGCGGGAGACATCCGGCACATCGTAATCGTCGACGACGACGGTCGGCCGCTTGCCCGGCTCGAACTGGTCGGTGACGATCTTGACCGATTGCACGACGCGCTCTGGATCGAGCCCGGTCAGGATCAGGGTCGCCCGGTCCATTCCTTCCGGGCGCTCGTGCGCCTCCCGCAGCGTCACCGCTGGAAAACCGAGAATCGACGACTCTTCGGTGATCGTGCCGCTGTCGGAGATCACACAAAATGCGTTCATCTGCAGCTTGATGTAACTGAGGAATCCGAACGGCTTAAGGAAAGCGATCCGGTCATCGTCGTGGTGACCGGTGAGCGCATTGAGCCGCTTGCGCGTTCGCGGATGGGTCGAGACGATCAGCCGCCGACCGAAATGGTCCGCCAGAGCCTGCAGGCATGCGAGCAGCCGTCGGAGCTTGGCGGGATCGTCGACATTCTCCTCGCGGTGAACGCTGACCAGCAGATAGTTGCGCGGCGCCAGCCCAAGTTCGTCCAGGATCAGCGACGCATCGATCTCGGGTCGGTAGAACGACAACACCTCGGTCATGGTAGAGCCGCTCTTGATCACCCGATCCGGCGGCAGCCCCTCGTCGAGCAAATAGCGGCGCGCGTGCTCAGTCAGAGGCAGGTTGATGTCGGACAAATGATCAATGATCTTGCGGTTGACCTCCTCCGGCACCCGCTGATCGAAACAGCGATTGCCCGCCTCCATGTGGAACACGGGAATCTTGCGCCGCTTGGCGGGGATCACCGCGAGGCCGGTATTGGTGTCGCCGTAGATCAGCACCGCGTTGGGCTGCTCGCGCTCGAACACCTCGTCCGCCTTGACGATCACATTGCCGATCGTTTGCGCCGCGGTCTCGGCGTTGGCGTTCAGGAAGATATCGGGGCGCCTGATCCCGAGTTCCTGAAAGAACACTTCGTTGAGCTCGTAGTCGAAATTCTGGCCGGAATGGACCAGGACATGGTCCATATGCCGATCCAGCTCTGCGATCACGCGGCTGAGCTTGATCAGCTCCGGACGCGTGCCGACGATGGTCATTACCTTGATCCGCTTCGACTGACCATCGCCGCTCATACTGACATCTCCTGCCTGATCCTCGCCCTCGCATAGCAAATTGTGCAGCCAAGGCAAACACAAGCGACCGCCGAGCGATGCGCTTAGGCCGGCCGCCAAAACGGTTGATCCGACCCGCGCGCACATCGTATCAGGTCGATGCACGGCGCGGCGCGGAGATGCCCTTGAACGTCATTCTGGTCAATGTCTGGCTCGATGCGGAGCGCGGCGGCGGCACGGCTGAGCGAACCCGGCGACTCGCGGTGCATCTGTCGCGACTCGGCTGCCGATGTACAATCGTCACCATGGGGCCGACCCCATGGGGCGACGAGTTCGGCCGGGCTGGCGTCACCGTCATCAGCGTGCCCTTCATCGGCCAGCGCTTCCCTGCACCGCTGGTCAATCCGCTCGCCCTCTACCGTCTGTTTCGCGACGCCGACATCGTCCATGTCATGGGCTTCTGGTTTCTCCTGGCGTCGTTCAGCTCTGCGATCGCCTATGCCGCCGGCACGCCGCTGCTGCTGTGCCCGGCCGGCTCCCTCACCCAGTACGGTAGAAGCGCCGCGATCAAGCGCGTCTTTACCGCGCTCGCCGGGCGACCGATGCTGCGCAGCGCCGCTGCGATCATTGCGACGACGCGTCAGGAAGAAGCGCTGCTGGTCTCGGATTTCGCGATTCCGGCAGACTCGATCCTGATCGCGCCGAACGGCATCGAGCTTCCCGGAGAAGGACGACCGGGAAGTATGGCAATCCCGGACAAACGATTCGTCCTGTTCGTTGGCCGGCTGACCGCGATCAAGGCGCCGGACCTGCTGCTCGAAGCGTTCGCGCGGATCGCCCCGGAAATTGTGGATGTCAGCCTTGTGATCGCCGGCCCCGATCTCGGGATGCGGCCTCAGCTCGAACGCCGGACCGCAGAACTGGGGCTTCAGGCGCGGGTGCATTTTGCGGGCTTCGCCGATGAGGCGCAGCGGACGGCGCTGCTGGCCCGGGCGTCGCTGCTCGCGGTTCCGTCGCATTCCGAAGTGATGTCGATGGTGGCGCTCGAGGCCGGCGCGATGGGCGTCCCGGTCCTGCTCACCGACCGCTGCGGCTTCGACGAGGTCGAACAAATCGGCGGCGGCCGCGTGGTGCCGGTCGACGTTGGAGCCATTGCGGAAGGTTTGCGTCAAATGTTGTCGGACGACGACGCACTGCGGCAATCGGGGCAAGCGCTGCGTGGTTTCGTGCTCGAGCACTACGAATGGTCGCGGGTGGCGGCGGCGTTGCTCCGCGATTTCCGCCGCTTGGCAGCGCAACGTCACGGACCCCGCTGAACACTTCAGCGCATCTTGCGAAACAGGATGCAGCCCTCGAGCGCGAGATCGAAAAGCATTTCCGGGGAAAACGACTCGTTGTCGTAACGGTCGAAAATATCCCAAACCCACGAAGGATAATCCGTGGCCTTCATGCCGCAGTAGGTTTCGAGCATGTAAGTAAAATGTCGCCAGAACTGGCCGACATTGTCATGCAGACCGTAGACGTGAACTTCTGCCCCGTGATCGCGAGCGATACGGTCGAGCACGCTGCGGGGAAATGCCCACTTGTCGTCGCGATCTTCCCATCCGGGAATGGCACCGCGGAAAATCTGAGGCTGCAGATCCGTCGCGAAGGCCTCAGTGAGGCGCATCGCGCGAGTCCAGCGATTGAGCAGTCCCCGCTTCCGGCCTTGACGAGCGATGTCGAGGCAGATCAACTGAAAGATGGCAAGGCCACCCTCGAGCGGCTCGAAGAAGATCGCCCATCCGCCCGGCTTCAAAACGCGCATCGCGCTGCGGATAAATCGACCGGGCTCGACTAGGTGATGCAGAATCGCCGCTCCGAAGACCAAATCGGCTGATGCCTCCTTGAGGTAGGCCTGATGGCGTCCATCGCTATGGCCACACACCGGTCTTCGAGTCCGCGAGAGCTCAGCAATCCTTCGAGGATCTTCAAGAGATTTGGACTGATATCAGTTGCCAAGATTTTGGCATCGGGAAAGATATCCAGCATCGGCAAGGTTGCGTTGCCGAATCCGCAGCCATACTCAACGATGATTCCTGAATTCTAAACGCCCACGTGATCGAGCGCCTTCCACAACAGCATTCGCCAATAATCGAAGCCTTGATACTTCTCGTAGTAAGCTTCGGCGTTCTAGAGGAAGGTGGCGTTGACGCGGCGACGATGGCGCCCAATCTCACTTTCGGGTGTCAGCACGCCTCGAAAAGCCTCATCTTCGCAATCGCCAAGATCAACCAATCGTTGATCGAAAATCGAACTATACCAGCGCTCCGACATCGTATTGCCCCTGAAGCCCTGTATATCATCCTGTGCCGTTAACGCTTCGCCACTCCCTCGCACCAAGGTACAATGCCGAGACTGCAAGCGATCGGCAATCGAGCAACTGCCCTAGCTGCTCAAAAAGCGCTATCTTCCCGCCCGGAACGGATTTACACGGTAGCAGAACTCGGCCTCATCGGACCCCGCTTAGAGCAACAATGAATCGCATCCCCGCACAGGAGATTGCTCCGCCGATGCTTGCGCCGACGCCGCCGCTGATCCGCATAGCCGTCGTCACCACCGCCGCTCCGCCGTCGGCGAACGGGCAAGCTCGGGTGCTCGGCCAAATCCTGGCTCCGGGCGCGCTGGCCGAGCCGGTCTACTTTACCGACCAGATGAACATAGTCGAACTCGAACAGTGCCATTTCGGGCGTCACGTCGCGTTGGCGCCGCCGCTGTTCCAGCTCACCGCCCGCCGATGGGGACGGCTGCTCGGCGGCCTCAATCGCAGCGGCGGACTCGCCCGCAGCGTTCTGATCCGCGCCGGCGAAATTGTGGAGGCGCTGCGCACGAGCCCCGTCGACGTAGTGATCGGCTGCAGCGGCAATCCGTTCGATCTGCCGGCCACCTGCCTCGCCGCGCGGCGGCTGGGACTGCCTTTCGTCGCCTACTTGTTCGACGACCCGGTCTATCAATGGGAGCGCGGCATCTACCGTTCTCTCGCGCGTCTGTCCGAGCGGCTGTGGAGCCGCGGCGCCGCGGCGGTGATCGTGCCGAACGAGGTGCTGGCGCGCGAGGTCCGGCAGCGCATATCCGGCGCCGCCGTCCGCATCGTGCGCAATCCGGTCGACCCCGCATTCATCGCGGCGGCCGAAACGCCGCGCCAGGATGATTTCGGTCTCGATGGCCGCGCTTTTCATCTGCTGTACACCGGTTCGGTCTATTCGGCGCAGGCCAGCGCGTTTCGCAATCTGGTCGAAGCGCTCGACCGGCTGCACGGCCGGTTCACTCTGGACATCTTCACGGCGCAGCATGCTTCGGATCTGGTCAGCCGCGACCTCGGCAGCCCTTACGTGATCACGCATCCGCATGCCTCGCACGCCGAGTCGATCGCGCACCAGCGCGCGGCCGACGTGCTGTTCCTGCCGCTGGCGTTCGACTCGCCGATCCCCGAAGTGATTCAATCCTCGGCGCCGGCGAAGCTCGGCGAATATCTGGCGTCGGGCCGCCCGATTCTGGTTCACGCGCCGAAGGGATCGTTCGTCACCGAGTTGATCCGCGACGCCGACGCCGGCGTCGTCGTCGACACGCCGGACCCGAACCTGCTGGCCGATGCCTTGCAGCGCATCGCCGCGGACGCCGATCTACGGACGCGCATCGTCGCCAACGCCGCGGTGCTGTCGCGCGAGTTTCTGGTCGAACGTGCGCGAAACGATTTCGTTGCGGTTCTGACTTCCGTTTTGCATTGAACCGCCATGACGAGACCTCTCCGAATTCTCTTCGTGGCCATGCACACCAGCGTCCATGCGGCACGCTGGATCGAGCAGACGTCAAAGCTCGGCTTCGACTGCCACGTTTTTCCGATCAACGACCTACCGCCGCATCATCTGCTCGGCGACGCTACGCTGCATGTTCCGACGCTGAGTTTCAAACCGGCGCTTTCGGCGGCGCGAAGCGAGCGGCCAGATCTGCTGCGCCGCCTCGGCAGGATCGCGCGCCTCGTCCTGAGCCGTCCCGACGAAGCCGCGCGACGACTGAAGGAACGGCTGCTCGCGCTACGCTCGGTTGAGATCGTGGACATGTCGGCCTCGCAACCGTGTGCCGTCGGACCGATCGTCCGGCATTTCCCGGTCGACGACGTGCTGCGGGACCTGTCGGCGGCCGATCAGACCATCACACTCGGCCTGCCCGGCGAAAGTGACGCTGCCACCGCGCGCCTTTACGGCCCCGAAGTGCTGGCTGCGCTGATCGAACGGCTGCAGCCGGACCTGATCCATTCGATGGAATTCCAGCATGCCGGCTACCTGACGCTGAGCGCCCGCGATCGGATCAAAGGCCGTTTTCCGCGCTGGCTCGCCACCAATTGGGGAAGCGATATCTATTATTTCGGCCGGGATGCCGCTCACGCTGCGCAGATCAGACGTCTGTGCGCCGCCATCGACGTGTATTCCTGCGAGTGCCACCGCGACATCGGTCTGGCGCGTGAGTTCGGCTATCGCGGACCGGAACTGCCGGTGTTGCCCAATTCCGGCGGTATCGATATCGCGCACATCGAACAGCTTCGCGACCCCACGCCACCTTCGGCGCGTCGGCTGATCATGGTGAAGGGATACGACCATTTCGCCGGACGCGCGATGGTGTCGCTCGCGGTCCTCGAACGCTTCGCTGCGCAACTGCGCGATTTCACCGTCGTGCTGTTCTCGGTCGGCGCGCGCCCCCGCGCCCGCGCGATCGAACTCGCGCAAGCCGGCACGCTGGACATCAGGGTGATCGACTGGGCCACGCACGACGAAATCCTGCGGCATTTCGGCCGCGCCCGGCTCTACCTCGGGATCAGCATTTCCGATGCGATTTCGACCTCTGTGCTTGAGGCGATGGCGATGGGCGCGTTCCCGATCCAGACCGATACCTCTTGCTGCGCCGAATGGTTCGTTCCGGACCAGACCGGCTTCACGGTGCCGGTCGACGATTTCGAGGTGATCTGCGAACGGTTCCAGCGCGCCCTGACCGACGACGCGCTGGTCGACGCCGCGGCGCCGCGGAATTTCGACATCATCCGGAGCCGCCTCGCGATCGACGTCATGTTGCCCAAGATGCGCGAATTCTATCGGCAAGCACTGATCGATTCCCGGACGCACGAGGGCGAAGGCGAAGCGCGATGAACGTCACTCAGATCAGTTCATCGGATGTGATCGGCGGCCGGTTCAACGGCTATGGCATCCGGCACCTGCTGGCGAACGAGGGGATCGTCTCGACTCATCTGGTCTGGAACAAGCTCGGCAAGGACGGCTCGTCCAGCCACTTCTTCCCCATTCCCGGCAGCCGCCACGCGACGTCGGCGCTGATCCGCATCGAGGACATGCTGTCGATTCACGGCCGCACCGCGCTGCAGTCTTTCACGCTCCCGCTGCATCGCCAGTTTCAGACCGCGGATCTGATCCATTACCACATCATTCACGACGGCTATTTCAGCCTTGACGCATTGCCCTGGCTGTCTCGCCGGAAACCGACGATATGGACCGTCCACGATCCGTGGATCTTCACCGGCCATTGCATCTATCCGGTCGGATGCGAGCGATGGCAGATCGGCTGCGGCCAATGTCCAAGGCTCGATCTGCCGTTCGCGATGCGGCGGGACCGGACTGAGCAGGACTTCGCCTGGAAGCGCAATATCCTGCTGAAGTCCGACCTCGAAATCGTCGTGGCATCGGAATCGATGCGCCGCATGGCGGCCGCCTCGCCGATCGCCCGGGGCAAGCGTCTGCACGTCATCCCGTTCGGCATCGATCTGCAGAAGTTCGCGCCCGGCGACGCTGCCGCCGCGCGGGCGCGGCTCGGGATTCTGCCGGGCCGGATCGCGATCGGAGTCCGCGCGTTTCCGCTCAGTCCCTACAAGGGTTTCGAATTCTTCGTCGAGGCGTTGCGGCGGCTCGAAGGGCTCGACACGCCGCTGGCGATCGTCACCACCAACACCAAGGGACAGCTCAACGAGTTCATTGGCAAGCACCAGATCATCGATCTCGGATGGGTCAACGACGAGAGCTTGATCCTCGACAGCTACCAGGCGCTGGACATGTTCGTGATGCCTTCGATCGCCGAGGCGTTCGGCATGATGGCGATCGAGGCGATGGCCTGCGGCAAGCCGGTGATCGTGTTCGACGGCACGTCGCTGCCGGATATCGTGCGCGCACCGGAGGTCGGCGTCGCGGTGGCGCGTGGCGACACCGAGGCGCTCGCCGACGCCATCAAGTCGCTTGTCGAGAACAAGGATCAGCGCGAGCGCCGCGGGCTCGCCGGCCGTGCGCTGAGCGAAGAACTCTACGATGACCGGCTCTTCGCGAAGCGGCTGGCGGACCTCTACCGCTCGGTCGCGGCGAGGCGGACCGGCCCGGCGGACGGCACCCCATGAAGACGCTTCTCCTCACCGACATTCCGCCCTCCAGCAATCTCACCGCCGGCATCGTCACGGCGCAGATGTGCCGCTTTGTTCCGCCGGGCGAACTCGCGATCTTCTGCGTCCAGAACCGCCACCTCCAGCCGGTCCCGTTTCCGGATCTCGCGAACGTTCCGATCAAAACCGTCCGCAAGCCGAACGAGCTCGGACGCCACAACCCGCGGTTTTTTCCGCTCGACCGGATCGGCGCGATCGCAATCGAGACCGCGCGGCGGCTGATCGAGGTTCCGCCCCTCGTCCGACAGGCGATCGCCTATGGGCGCGAGCAATCGGTTACGTCGCTGTGGGTGGTGCTGCAGGGGCAGACGATGGTGCGGATGGCCCACGCCGTCGCCGAGGGACTGCAGGTGCCGATGCGGGTCCAGGTCTGGGACCCGCTCGGCTGGTGGTTGCGATCCCACAAGGTCGACCGCTACAACCGGACCGCCGATCTCGCCGAGTTCGATCGGGTGCTGCGGCAGGCCGAGGGATGCGCAACGGCGTCATGGGCGATGTCGCAGCAATACCAGCAGCGCTACGGCACGCCATGCCATACGATCATCGCCTCGCTGGACCCTGCGCTCGCCCGCCGACCCAAGCCGTCGCTGCGCACGGCCGAGGAGTTCGCGATCGGCATGGCCGGACAGTTTTACGCCGAAGACGAATGGGTCGCACTGCTGCGTGCCCTCAATCATGCGAGCTGGAAGGTCGCGGGCCGTCAGGTCGTGCTGCGAGTCGCCGGCCATCCGCCGCCGCACCTTGAGCTCGCCCCTCCGGGCCGCATCGGGTTTCTCGGTTGGAAACCGCAGCCGGAACTGATCGAAATCCTGTCCCGCGACTGTGACGTTCTGTACTGCCCGTACCCCTTCGCGCCGCACATGGAGGAAGTCGCGCGGCTGAGTTTCCCGTCGAAGATTCCGACCTATCTCGCCGCCGGGCGGCCGATCCTGTTTCACGGCCCAAAGTACGCCTCGCCCGCAGCCTATCTCGCCGACCGGCAAGCCGGCCTCGGCTGCCAGGACTTGGAGCCGGCTGACGTCTACAACGGGCTGCTGCATCTGGCTGAGGACGCTGAACTCTATCAGCACCTCGCGCTGGCCGGGCAGGCCGCCTTCCTGCGCGATTTCAACCTCGCGACGATGGCGGACCGGGTCCGGAAATTTCTCGGCTATTCGGCCTGAATTCATCGGAATCCGCTGCAAAGTCTGGCCTTTCCACGAATGGACATCGTGCCGAAATTGGTGCAGAGACGGTCCAAATCGGGGCTTGGCATGAAGATTTTGATCGTTGGCGTTTCCGGTATGTTCGGAAGCTCCGCCTACCGGCTGTTCGCGTCTTCGAACGGCATCAGCGTGACCGGAACGGCGCGATCGGCCACGCTGCTGGACGGGTTGCCCCGTCATAACCGCGCCAAAATCGTCGTCGGCGTCGACGCCCTCGACACCGACGCGCTGATCCAGGTCGTCGCTGATGAGCGGCCGGACGTGGTGATCAACTGCGTCGGCGTCATCAAACAGTTGCCGGCCGCCAAGGCCGAACTGCCATCAATTGCGATCAATTCGCTGTTTCCCCACCGGCTCGCCAAGATCGCAGCCCTCGCCAATGCGCGGCTCATCCATCTGTCGACCGACTGCGTCTTTTCCGGCGACAAGGGCCATTACCGGGAAACCGATTTTCCCGACGCTGGCGATCTATACGGTCGCACCAAGCTGCTCGGCGAAGTCGACTATGCGCATGCGGTCACGCTGCGCACCTCGATCATCGGCCACGAGCTCGGCCGTTCCGTCTCGCTGATCGGCTGGTTCCTCGACCAGCCCGGACCGCGCGTCAGCGGCTATCGGCGCGCGATTTACAGTGGCTTTCCGACCGTCGAGCTAGCCCGCATCATCCGCGACCACGTCATTCCCAACCCGGCGCTGAGCGGTCTTTGGCAGGTGGCGTCGCAGCCAATCAACAAATACGAATTGCTGAAGCTGGTCGCCGACATCTACGGCAAGCAGATCGAGATTGTGCCCGACGACTCCGTTGTGATCGATCGCTCGCTCGACGGTTCGCGGTTTGCCGCGGCCACCGGCTACACCGCGCCGTCCTGGCGCGATCTGATCACAACGATGTACGCGTCCCGCTAGATAGGCTCCGCCGTGGAACGCTCGCAGACGACAAAGATGGAACGCAGTCGATGAACGCCAACATCCCTAACCTGAAAGACAAGGTCCTGCTGATCACCGGCGGCACGGGATCGTTCGGCAACGCCGTGCTGAAGCGCTTCCTGAAGGAGGAGGTGCGCGAGATCCGCATCTTCAGCCGCGACGAGAAGAAGCAGGAGGACATGCGGCTCGCGTTGAAGAACGATCGGGTCAAGTTCTACATCGGCGACGTGCGGGAGCCGTCCAGCATCGCCGCGGCGATGCGGGGCGTCGACCTCGTGTTCCATGCCGCCGCGCTGAAGCAGGTGCCATCCTGTGAATTCTATCCGCTCGAGGCTGTGCGCACCAACATCCTCGGCGCAGAAAACGTGATGGACGCGGCGCTGAAGAGCAAGGTCGAGCGGGTCGTCGTGCTGTCGACCGACAAGGCGGTGTATCCGATCAACGCGATGGGCATGAGCAAGGCGCTGATGGAGAAGCTCGCGGTCGCCAAGGCGCGGCTGCTCGCGCCCGACGATTCTACGGTGCTGTGCGCGACCCGATACGGCAACGTAATGGCGTCGCGCGGATCGGTGATTCCGCTGTTCGTGTCGCAGGTGAAGGCCAATCAACCGATCACCGTGACCGATCCGAGCATGACTCGGTTCCTGATGTCACTCGAAGAATCCGTCGATCTGGTGCTGTTCGCCTACGGCAACGGCCGTCAGGGCGACATTCTGGTGCAGAAGTCGCCGGCCTGCACGGTCGAGGTGCTGGCCAAGGCGGTGATGGCAGTGTTCGAACGCGCGGTGCCGATCCAGGTGATCGGCACGCGGCACGGGGAAAAGAAGTACGAATCCCTGGTGTCCCGCGAGGAAATGGCGCGTGCCGAAGACCTCGGGCGCTACTATCGCGTGCCGGCGGACGACCGCGATCTGAACTACAACAAGTACTTCGTCGAGGGCGAACAGAGCATTTCCAAGACGGAAGACTACACCTCGGACAACACCCATCGACTGGACGTCGACCAGGTCAAGGACCTCCTGCTCAGGCTGGACTATATTCAGGACGAGCTGAAGTCCGGCTTCCCCGGTCAATGACCGACCGATTGGCCAGATTTCGGAGAGCCGATCGCTGCTAGCGGCTTCGAAGCGCACGTAGAGAGTCATCATGTCCGCGACGTCGACACAGGATCCGACATTCGAGACCGACGATTACCCCGACGGACCGCGCGTGATGTTCGTGGGGTGGGCGGAGAGTTCGCACACCCATTCCTGGATCGATCTGCTGCAGCAATCCGGCATCAACGCGCGACTGTTCGCCCTGCCCTCCGCCGTCCCACCCGACAGCTGGCAAGTGAGAACCTATGTGACGATCGCGGCGCCCAGCCCGATCGATTCTGCCTACCGCAAGACGCTGACGTCTGCGCCGACCGCGCCGCCGCCCAGGCGGAGTTTGTTTAGCTGGATCAGGCCGGCTCCAACAGCACCCGCGGTGACCATCGAGCGACTGCTGGCGGACGCCATCATGCAGTGGAAGCCCGACGTCGTGCACACGCTCGGCCTTGATGCCGCGACCTATCTGATGGAGCGGACGCGCCAGCTGCATCCGGAAATCGTGGGAATCGGCCGTTGGGTGGTGCAGGTTCGCGGCGGGCCGGACCTAGCACTGCATCAATACGACCCGGTTCATCGTCCCAAGATCGAGAGCATCTTCGCGCAGTGCGATCACCTGATCGCCGACAATCCGATCAACTACGAAGACGCCGTCAAGCTCGGGCTCGCCGCGGAGAAGACCTGCTCGCCGGGACTGGGCGTCGTCTCCGGCCCGGGCGGCATCGACGTGCAGGGCCTGCGCAGCCGGTGGTCGCTCTTGCCTTCACAACGGCCGCGGACCATATTGTGGCCGAAGACCTATGAAACCATTTCCTCGAAGGCCCTCCCGGTTTTAGAGGCTATTCGGCTTGCGTGGGACCGGATTGCTCCGGTGACATTCGAAATGCTCTGGCTGGTCCAGAGCGACGTCCGGATCTGGTTCGAGAAGAGCATGCCGGACCACATCAAAGCGTCCTGCAATCTGTACGGCCGCCTGGATCGCGAACAGGTACTCGCCATGCTGCCGTCGGCGCGCGTGATGCTGGCTCCGTCGCTGACGGACGGAATTCCAAATTCGATGATGGAAGCCATGGCGCTGGGAGCGTTTCCAATCGTATCGCCGCTCGACACCATCACCCCGGTCGTCAAGAACGAGGAGAATGTTCTGTTCGCTCGCAATCTGTATCCCGAGGAAATCGCCGACGCGCTGGTCCGTGCGATGCAGGACGACGCGCTGGTCGATCGGGCCGCGGCCAACAACGTGATCAGAGTCGACGAACTGGCCAACCGCGACCGCGTCAGGATTGCAGTCATCGATTACTACAAGCAACTCACCACCCTGCAGCGCCAGACGAGGGCGGCATGATTATGCACACCCCAGCCCACGAGATCACGTCGGCCACGCAGGTGCTGACCTGCCCCGCGTGCGGCAATGACACTCTCGCCGTGACCGACGAGTCGGTGAATCTCGACCAGATCATGAAGCGCTGGCGCGATCACGGCGCGGCGTTCAGCGCCGAGACACTCGCCCGCTACAGCACCCGCGAACTCGGGCCGCTCCACCTCTACACCTGCCGGACCTGCCAGTTCGGACAATATCAGCCGATCGTCGTCGGCAACGCCGATTTCTACGGCGCGATTGGCCAGATCGAATACTACACCGAGAACAAGTGGGAGTTCGACCGCTCGATCGAATTCATCCGTCGCGAACGACCGCACACGGTAATCGATGTCGGCTGCGGATCCGGCTTCTTTCTCGATCAGTTGCGCAAGGCGATGCCCTCGATCAAGCTCGTCGGCATCGAAATCAACGAGGCCGCCGCCAGTCAGGCGCGCGCGCGCGGCCACCACGTGGAAGTGCTCGACTGGGACCGGGAAGACTTCGCCCAAGCTCTGCCGTTCAAGGCCGACGTCGTGGTCTGCCATCAGGTCCTCGAGCACGTGCAAAATCCGATTCAGTTACTGAAATCGATCCGCACCATGCTGACCGAAAGCGGCCTGGCGGTGATCTCGACGCCCGACAGCGAAGGCTTGGTCGGCAGGCAGAGCGATTCACTGACGGAACAGCCGCCCCATCACGTCACGAAATGGAACGAGGCGGCGTTCCGCGCCGCCCTGCCCCGCGCCGGGTTTCGCGCCGTCCGCGCCTATTACGAGCCATTGCCGAAGATCCTGTGGCCCGGCTATTTCCCGACGATCTGGCAGGCGAACGGATGGCCGTCGATCGTCGGACGCGCTGCGGCACAGGCCGGCAACCTCGGCGGCGAGGGCATGAATTGGCTGGCTAGCCTGTTGGAACAACGGGGGATTTCGTATCTTCATGGCGCCGGCGGCCACACCATCCTGGTCACCGCGCGGCCGCAAGCCAGCCAACGGATCGCCGCGACAGGACGCGACGCTTCCGAACAGCCCACGCCATCGAGCTCGCTGCCAAGCTTGGTCGGCGAGCTTGTCGCGAAGATCAAGGCGCGGCGGGCGGCGGCGCGGTTGCGTCACCTGCAGAGATCCGCGCAAGCATTGGTCGAGTCGGTCGATGCTTTCATCGCAGAAGCTCAGTCGTTGACCGCCGGTCAGGCTCCCGAGTCCGACCATCAAGCGGGCCCGGCCGTGCGGCAGACCACCTTGGACGCACTGGCGCAAATCGCTTTGGAGATCAACGAGCGTTACGAACGGCTCGACGCCCTCGAACGGTCTGCGCTTTCCGACGAGCAGCCGCGCGCGAGGCTGCGCCGATGAACACTGCCCCGATCATCCCGCGATCGATCGGATCGAGGAGCCGAATTTGTTAGCCGCCCGATCCCTGCTCGCTCCCTGGTGGACATCGAGCGTCGCCCTGCTGCGGAGCATCGTCCGCAATCGCCGGCTCACGATCGAGCTGTCGAAGCGCGAACTGCTCGACCGCTATACGGGCCAGCTGTTCGGATCGGCATGGGCGATCCTGCATCCCGCACTCACCGTGCTGGTGTTCTTGTTCTTCTTCGGCGAGGTGCTGAAGGTCAAGGTCGGCGGCGCGCACCTGCCCGCCAACAACGATTTCACCATCTATCTGCTGTCCGGACTGCTGCCGTGGCTGGTGCTGCAGGACGTGCTGACTCGCGGCTCGACGCTGGTCGTCAACAACGCCCACCTCGTCAAACAGGTAGCGTTTCCTCTCGACGTGCTGCCGATCAAGGCGATCCCGCCGGCTTTCGTCATCCTGCTGGTCGGACTGTTACTGCTGATCGTCTACACGCTGATGACCACCTTTGCCCTGCCCGCGACCTATCTGGTTCTGCCGTTGCTGCTGGCGGAATTGATCTTGCTTTGCGTCGGCATCGCATTGTTTCTGTCGGCGCTCGGCGTCTTCATCCGCGACCTGAAGGACATCGTCCAGGTGTTCAGTTTCGTGGGCGTCTACGTCTCGCCGATCTTCTACACCATCGATACCGTGCCCGCGAAGCTGCGGGCTCTGGTTTTTCTCAATCCGTTTACCCCGATCATCCTGACGTTCCAGGATGTGCTGTTCTACGGGAGTTTCGCTCATCCCTGGGCATGGGTGGTTTCGATCGTCCTATCCGTGGCAGCGTTGCTAATCGGAGCCCGAGTTTTCAACACCACTCAGCATTACTTCGGTAGCTACCTGTGAGTGATTTGGCGATCTCCATCCGCAACCTGTCCAAGGTATACAAGATCTACTCGCGCCCGGCCGACATCCTGGTGGAGATGTTGACGCGCGCTAAGCGGCATCGCGAATTCTGGGCGTTGCGGGACGTCTCCCTGGACATCAAGCGGGGCGAGGTGGTCGGACTGATCGGCCGCAACGGCGCCGGGAAGACCACCTTGCTGCGAGTGATCGCAGGCACGCTCGATGCAAATGCCGGCGACATCCGCGTCAACGGCAAGGTGTCCGCCATCATGGCGCTCGGCACCGGTTTCAACCTGGACCTGACCGGGCGCGAGAACATCCTGATCGGCGGGCTGGTCCAGGGACTGACCCACGAAGAAGTCGACGCCAAGACCGAAGAGATCATCAGTTTCTCCGGCCTGCGCGATTTCATCGATCAGCCATGCAAGACCTACTCGAGCGGCATGATCGCCCGGCTGGCGTTTTCGGTGGCGTCGAGCATCGAGCCCGACATCCTGATCGTCGACGAAGCGCTCGCGACTGGCGACATGGTGTTCAACGTCAAGAGCTATGCCCGGATGCGGCGGATCGCGCGCAGCGGCGCCACCGTCCTTCTCGTCACCCACAGCCTTCCACAGATTTACGAGCTGTGTGATCGTGCGGTGCTGATCGAAAACGGAGCCGTGGCGCTGGATGGAGAGCCGAGGATCGTCGGACAGGCCTACGAGGACCTGCTCCACAAGGAAATGGAAGCTGCGAATGCCGCAAACGCCGCCGCCACGCCGCCCACGGCGACGACCCCGCCGATCGAACTGAAGGGGTTTGTCGTGGAAGCGATCCAGTTTATCGATCAGGCGCGGCTTCCGGTCCGCGCCCTGACATCGGGACAGGCGTATCAGCTGGTCATTCGCGGCAAGGCGGCGTCGGCGCTGCGATCTTTCAATCTAGGCTTCTCGATCAGCACCAATATGGGAACCGCGATCTACAGCACCAGCACCGCCGATCACGGCGGACGTCTCGATCTCGCCGCCGGTGAGCGGGCCGAAGCGAGGTTCGACTTTCCCTGCGACCTTAGCGCCGGAAGCTATTTTCTGACGATCGAAACCAGCGAGGGCGACTCGCCGAGGAAAGTGTTCCCGCTCGGCGATTCCCAGGATCCGTCGGTTGCGGAGATTTTCGAGGTCGCGAACGGGGAGAAATTATTCGCAGGACTGATCGACCTTGGAAGCAAGCTGCTACTGGACGACAACGATTCTCAAGTGAGCTAGAGGGCGCCCAATTGCCCGGCGACCATCTCGAATTCGGGGTGTGGAAGGGCATCACCTTCTCCTACGCGGTGCGCGTGATGCAGACGCTGGTTTCTGCAAATGCGTTTCATCGCTCTGGATTCCGTCGAGGGACTGCCTCCGCCGCACGGCAACGACGTGATCGATGGTTATACCAGCGGTTTCCGGCAGTGCGAATTCGCTTGCAACGAGCGTGAATTCTTCAATAACGTCAGATCGTCAGGCGGCAATCCCGGCAGGGTGAAGACAGTTCCTGGCTGGTTCGATCGGTCGCTCGCCGAGGACAAGGCGGGCGCGCTGGGAATCGACAAGGTCGCAGCGGCGTGGATCGATTGCGACCTTGTCGATTCCACCGTTCCGGTGTTGCGATTTTTGACCGGACGGCTGAGCATTGGTTCAGTGTTGCTGTTTGATGATTGGCGCTGTTTCAGAAATCTGCCTGATCGAGGCGAGCAGCGCGCCTGCAGAGAGTGGCTCGACCAAAATCCCCAGATCAAGCTCGCGCCCTTCGTGGACTTCGGCTTTCATGGTGTCTCCTTCACGGTTGAAAGATGCTAAGCGAGACGGGGATCGGCCGCGAGCGATTCTCGAAGAGCCTCGGGAATAGAGCATGTGCGGATTTGCCGGAATATACGGGGGGTCGGACCGCGCAGCGGTAGAGGCGATGGTGTCGTCGATGCGGCACCGCGGGCCCGACGACAGCGGCGTCTATGTCGACGTCAGGGTCAGCCTGGGCCACGCGCGATTGTCGATCATCGACCTCACGCCCGGCGGCCACCAGCCGATGTTCAATGCGGCCGGCACGATCGGGATCGTCTACAACGGGGAAATCTACAATTATCCCGAAGAGCGCGAGCGGCTGATCCGGCTCGGAGAGAGCTTCCGGTCGACCTCGGACACCGAGGTGTTGCTGGCGCTGTACGAACGCGAGGGCGATGCGTTCCTGTCCCGGTTGCGCGGCATCTTCGCATTTGCGATTTACGATCGGCGAGACGGTCCGGGGCGTGAGCGCCTGCTGCTGGCGCGCGACCATTTCGGCATCAAGCCGTTGATCTATGCCGAAACGCCGACCGGGCTGGTATTCGCCTCCGAACTGAAGGCACTTCTCGCCAGCGGCCGGGTGGATCGCGCGGTAGACCGCGAGGCGTTGCGGACTCTGCTGACCTTCGGTTCGGTCACCCAGCCGCATACCATCATCGAAGGTGCCCGTCATTTGCCGGCAGCCCACAAGATGGTCGTCGACGCATCCGGCTGCCGGATGTCACCGTACTGGTCGTTCGGCGTTGACCGGGTGGCGGGCCTGCGCACCAGCCCATATCCGGAGATCCGCGAACACGTGCGCGACGCCGTCATCCGTTCGGTGGAGATGCAGATGATCGGCGACGTGACCGTCGGCGCGTTTCTGAGCGGCGGCGTCGACTCCTCGCTGATCGTGGCGCTGATGGCGCAGAACAGCGGCGCGCGGATCAAGACCTATTCGGTCGGGTTCGAGACCGGTGCCGCCGCCGAGGACGAAACAGAAGACGCCGCCGAGATCGCCGCGCGGCTGAAGACCGACCATACCCGGGCCGTGATCGGAGGAGAGGAGGCTGCGTCGCATCTGCCGAGATTCGTGGCCGGCATCGACCAGCCATCGGTCGACGGCATGAACAGTTACTTCGTCTCGCACTGGGCGAGCCAGCACGTGAAGGTGGCGCTGTCCGGTACCGGCGGCGACGAGCTGTTCGCCGGCTATCCGTGGTTCGCCGGCATGATCCCCGATTTCGACGCCCGGCCGCACTCCGCCGCGCGGCAGCCGCGCAGGTTTCTCGGTCGACTGAGAAATCTGCTGCAGCCCGCCGAAGCGCCGCTCGACGATACCGACTACACGGCACGCTTCCTGGAGACCTATGGCGGCCTCTATCATTGCTTCGGGCCGATGACGGCGGCGGCGCTGCTGTCGATGTCGTCGCCAATCGCGATGGCCGCGGACCTGTCCGGACTGGATGCTCTGCCCTCGGCCGACGTGCTGGACAGGGTCGGCGCGCTGTGCCTCAACGGCTATACGCGCAATCAGCTGCTGCGCGACATCGACTGCACCTCGATGGCCGCATCGCTGGAAGTACGCGTGCCGTTCCTCGATCCAGTGATCGCGGACATCGCGCTGTCGCTTCCGCGCGACGCCAAACTCCGGCCCGGCGGAACTCCGTTGACGCCAGCGGCGAGCTACGACGAAAGCGGGGTCAAACGAGTGCTGATCGACGTCGCGCGCGAATTTCTGCCGCAGTCGTTCTTCAGCCGGCGCGGCAAGCGCGGTTTCAACCTGCCGTTCGGGGACTGGATGAGGGGACCGCTGCGGCCGGTCCTCGACCATGCGCTGTCGCCCGAGACGGTGCGCCGCCGCGGCCTGTTCGACGTCGCGGTGGTGGACGAGATCCGCCGGCAATTTCTCGACGGACACCGCTCGTGGAACGGTCCCTGGCTGCTGATGATCATCGAATTGTGGATGCAGGACGTGTTCGATCGTCCGGGCCCGTATCGCTTGCCCGACCCTCGACCGTACGCCTGAGGACGCGGACATGCCGGCTCCGACATTCAGTATCGTGGTGCCGACCTACAATCAGGCGCAGTATCTTGGAGCGTGTCTCGACAGCATCGCCAGCCAGACCGACGGCGACTGGGAGGCGATCGTGGTGGATGACGGCTCCACCGATGGCTCCGCGGCGCTGGCCGACAACTACGCGGCGCGCGATCCGCGGTTCAGGGTCATCCATCAACCCAATGGAGGCGTCGCCAGCGCGCTGAACGAAGGCCTGCGCCAGGCACGTGGACAGTGGATTCACTGGCTGTCGTCGGACGATTTGTTCGATCCGCGCAAACTCGAGATCAACCGCGAGCAGATCCGACAGCATCCGGACTGCAAGTTCTTCTTCTCGTTCTTCCGGCTACTCCGGGAATCGACCCAGGAATTGAGCGATCACGGGCTGTGGGGACCGTTGCCGGATCGCGAGTCCCAGATCCCTACCTTGTTTTTCCGGAACTACATCAGCGGCATCACGATCTGCGTCGAGCGGACGGCCTGGCAATCGGTCGGATCGTTCGACCCGTCGCTGCGCTATGCGCAGGACTACGACATGTGGCTGCGGCTGCTGGCCAGGTTTCCGGCCCGCTTCATCGACCAATGGACCGTCACCAATCGCAACCATGCCTTGCAGGGCTCAGAAGTCTTTCCGCAGGCCTGCTACTATGACACCGCCAAAGCCGCGATCCAGTTCCTCAATCAGCATCGTTTCGAGGCGCTGTTCCCGCTCATGGATCTCACCGATCCGGCGCAGGCGGTTCGCGCGCTCGATCACGCCCTGACGATCACTTCGGATCCCTCGGCGTTTCTGTACGCCCTGGGCTGGCATCCGGCGCTGCTCTGGCGCGCCCTGGAATGGATCGCGGCCACCGAACGCCGCGATCCGGTGCTGGGCCGGCGGCTCCGAACCAGAGCCCGCTGGAGCTGCCGACGGAACGCCCGCGCCTGGAGCGACCGCAATGGCGCGTCGATCTGGACCTCGATCGGCGCCGCGCTCGCAATGGAGGGCCTCACCACCGTCTACCGGAGCCTCGACCCCGTCGATATCGCGGTCGATCGCTATTTCACACTGCGAGCGGCCGGGGATCCCGCGTCCGCCGCATTGGCGGCCTATCTGAAGCAGTTCCACGGGCTGTCGCTGCCGGAACCGGCGTCCACCGGCGATCAGGGCGGTACGCTCGCTGTCGTCCTCGACCACGCAACGGGCGAAGCCGAGGCCCTGGCCCAGGCGCGGCCTGTGGTCCGGGCGATGGCCGCCCGTGGGTGGCGGACCGTTCTGTTCACGGCGGGGGCACCATCGTTTCGGCTCGACTTCACCACGCCGGTGATCTCGGGTCCTCGGAACAAGATTGTCGGGCTGGCCGCACAATTCCAGCCCCGATGCGTTCTGTCCGCCGACCCGACCAACGCGGCATTTCCCCATGGCTTCCCAGTGCTGCATGTGTCAGCAGCCGCTGACAGCGCGGTGCTCGCCGGTTTCGTGACGGATTTGAGCTGCGAAGCCTCGACGCAGCCGCCGCGGCAGGAGCCCCCCCCCACCAGCCGGATTCCGTTGGTTTTTCTCACGCGAGCGCTGCATGGCGGCGGCGCCGAACGGGCGCTTCAGAGCGTCGCCGGTGCGTTGAACAGTCAGCTGTTCGACGTCCACATCGTGCCGTTGTTCAACTCCGCGATCTCACCCGAATTCGGTCACGCGACAGTAGCGCCTTCGTTCGAGGCGGTATGGTTCGAACGGACCAAGACCGAGGTTGTTCAACAGCAGGTACCTTTGCCGCAGACTCCTCCAACTGCGGAGACCATGGCCGCTCCGCGGCCGCGCTTCCCGGCCTGGGTCACGTTCATTGCCAGCAAGCTGACGTCGGCGCAAAAGCAGCGAATTCGGGCGAGCATTGCGTTCAAGATCGCCCGGCTGGGCTGGCGCGCGTTCAAGGCGGCTCGCCGCGAACTGACTGCTGACGCCCCGCCCCCCTGCGTCGACGTCGCTCTACCCCCGCCGTCGGAGGAATTGTCGCCCGCTGCCGCGCGTCCCGGGATCAAGGCAACGGCGCTCACCCCGTACGACAACATGGCCGACTACATCGCGCAGATCCTAGCGGGGCTAGGCCATAGCGCTATCGTGATTTCGCTTATGGAAGAGGCGACGATCGTGGCGTGGCTCGCCTCATTGCGCACGCCGATGCGTTATCTGGCATGGCTCCACACCGTCGAAAGTCTCTACCTCGACCAGATTTTCCCCGCTCCCGCCCAACGAGCCAAGTTCGACATCCTGTTGCATGCCGCGGTGGCCCGTTCGGAGCGATGCGTCTTCCCGTCGCGCGGCTGTTGCGACGATCTGACCGAACTGTACGAACTGCCGCCTGACCATTTCCAGTGCATCTACAATCCGATCGATCTCGCCACAGTACGGCGGCTGAGTGAGCTGCCATTTGAAAGGCCGCTCGCTCCACACCCCAACGTCCCGATCCTGGTCAGCCTCGGCCGGCTATCGCCTGAGAAGGATCATGCACATCTACTGAAGGCACTGAGCCTCCTGCGGCAGCGGGGTCGGGATTTCCTTTGCCTGATCATCGGCGATGGCGACCATGTGGGCGAGATCACACGATTGATCGAGCACCATGCGCTCGCCGACCAGGTCAGACTTTTAGGGGCCGTCCAGAACCCATTTCCGTATCTGGCGGCCGCCGACGCGTTGATCCTGACGTCGAAATTCGAGTCTTTCGCGCTCGTCCTTGTCGAGGCGATGGCCTTGGAGGCGGTGCCGGTGGCGGTCGACTGCCCGACCGGCCCGCGCGAAGTGCTGGATTGCGGACAGGCGGGCGTTCTCGTCCCTCCCGGCGACGAACGCGCGCTGGCGGATGCGATCGAACACATCGTGTGGTCAGAAGCCGATCATTCCGCGCTGCTGGCCACCATGGCCGACAGGTTGAAATCATTTGACATCGCGACCGTGGCTTTGCAATGGGAACGCCTTGTCGGGAAGGTCCATGCCAAGGCAACTCTTACCGATGAAGCATGCCCTGATTCGACGCGCCCCAACTTCGAAAGCGCAGCCGATGTTCAGGATAGTGCGAGATACTCCGCCGGATTGCACCGCTGACGTGGTTTCGGCATGAAGCCTTGATCGTCCGACAGCTCAACTGACCGACCAGGAAGGGTCCTATGGCCGCACAAGATTCCTCGATCGCGAGATTCGCCAGACGCGCTCAGGACGCCGCCCTTCGACGGATGATCGCGGTCGCCAAGCGGGTCGCAGGGCCGACGATCAGGCGCGCCCTTGCCCAGGAGCGGGAAGCCGCCGGAGCGGCGGCAGCGCCCGCCGCGGTCCTCGCCGGCGACGATCAATTGCTGAGCCGGATGGCGGCGGTTGCGGGCGACGGCCTTCGGGCACGTTATCCCAATTCGGCGCAGTCGGACGCCGTCGTGCTCGAGCTCGCCCGTCTGATTGCGCCAAAGCTCGCCCTCTTGCCGGGAAACCCTGCGCACGACATCTTCTATGCAAACGGCATGCACTTGCTGCCGAAGCACTATTACTTGCCGATCCCCGACGACGGCGATCAGCTCGACGCCTTCTGGACGACGCCGAGCAAGATGGTCGGTGTCGACACCCACGACGAAGCCCAGCTGCATCTGATGAAGAGCGTGTTCCCGCGCTACCTCGCCGAATTCCGCGAGCAGTTTCCGATCAACGAAGCGAAGGAATTCGGTGAGTTCTTCCTGCTCAACGGCAGCTACATGGCGGTCGATTCCCACGTCTACTACTCGCTGATCCGTCAGAACAACCCCGAGCGCATCGTCGAGATCGGATGCGGCAACTCCACCTTCCTCGCGTGTGCGGCCGCCAAGCGCAACCAGCAGGAATTCGGCCGCGCGCCCTCGATCACCGCGATCGAGCCATACCCGTGGGAGATTTTCAGGAAGGGCTACCCCGGTTTGACTGAGGTCGTGGCGAAGAAGGTTCAGGACGTTCCGCTTGAGGTGTTCACGTCGTTAAAAGCAGGCGACATCCTGTTCATCGACTCGACCCACGCACTCCGGTCGGGCAGCGACGTACAGTATGAATTCCTTGAGATTCTGCCGAGATTGCAGCCCGGCGTTCTCGTACACATCCACGATATCAGCTTGCCGCTCCCCTACCCCAAGGTCTATTACGATCAGCATATCTATTGGAACGAGCAGTACCTGCTTCAGGCTTTCCTTGCCTTCAATTCCCGGTTCGACGTGCACTGGGCTGGCAACTATATGCTGATCAATCACCGCGAGGCGATGCTTGAGACATTCCCCGAATTCAAGCTGATGCGGGAGAAATGGCCCTCCTCTGAGCCGTCAGCTTTCTGGATACGCTCGATGTAAATTCCGCCTTTAAGTGTTGTTCAGCGCGGAAATCAGCGTGGCGATACGCACTTAATAGCTGCGTGTGCCGGCACCAAGATTCTGGGTGCGCCCCGGACACCGATTTGCGGCGTCGAAAACGACAAGTCACACACGATCGCGATTTCTGTCGTAGCTACGGATGACAACAGAAACGTTAGCGGCGGATACAACATCAAGCCCGGCAACGGCGCGGTGGTGTACGGCACGTCCTCGAGCGTGCAGGGACACTTTTTCGACTTCTTAGCGGGCGAATCCATCACCTGCCGATTGGCCGCATCGCCCGAGCTCGCGCTGGGCACGTCTTACCTTTCGATCGATGCCGCCGAGCCCCCGACGCCCGTAGATGAAATTCACAACTATGCGACGATCGACTTTGTCCACGATGCCCTGCGGTTCATGGTCGGCTCGCGCGGGACATCCGAATCGCGGATCTCAAAACTCAACTAGCTTCGTTCAGGAAGGTGGAAGACGCCTAGGTCGTGGGCTCAAACCGCATCCACAGTCGTGTGGCGGCGAGTAGGACGGCGGCGAGGAAGTTTCGCGCGGTCTTGTCGTAGCGCGTGGCGACGCGACGGAAGTGCTTCAACTTGTTGAAGAAGCGCTCGACCAGATTACGCTGTCGATAAACCACAGGATCGACCGAACGCTGGACCTTGCGGTCGCGGCAGGTCGGAATGTGAGCACGGCCGCCTCGGTTGCGCACCAGTTTGACAAGCGGCTTTGCATCATACCCGCGGTCGGCAATGAGTTCGCCGCCCGGTCTAAGCGCTTCGATCAGCATCGGCGCGATGGTTTTGTCCGACGACTGGCCTTGCGACAGGACAATGCGCACGGGCAGGCCGGCTTCGTCGACGACGGCATTGATCTTGGTGCTCAGTCCTGCACGAAAAAGGCCGATGGCGTGACCTTGCCCCCAAGTTTTATCCAGGCCTGAGTTCGTTCGGGTGGTTAGATGGGCCCATGTGGGCGGTGGCGGGAGCTGGCGTGGAGCTTTCGATATAGCGCAGCGCCAGATCCCGACGCGGATTGCAGGTGGCGGCGAACTCGGATGGCGTCCGCCACCCGAGCTGTGAGTGCGGTCGTGCATCATTGTAGTCGGCCCGCCAGCACCGGAGCGCTACGCGGGCCTGGGCCAGCGAGGTGAACAGCGTTTCGTTCAGCAGTTCATCCCGCAGGCGGCCGTTGAAGCTCTCGATGAAGGCGTTTTGCATGGGTTTTCCCGGCGCAATGTAGTGCCAGGCGATACGGCTCTGATCGGCCCATGTCAGGATGGCATTGCTGGTGAACTCGCTGCCATTGTCGCTCACCACCATCTTGGGCTTGCCGCGCTCGGCAACCAGCCGGTCCAGTTCTCGTGCGACCCGGGCGCCCGAGAGCGAGGTGTCGACCACCAGCGCCAGGCACTCGCGGGTGCAGTCGTCGACCACAGTCAGAATGCGGAAGCGTCGACCATCGGTCATCTGATCCGACACGAAGTCGAGCGACCAGCGATCATTCGGGAGCACCGGCACTATCATGGGAGCTCGTGTGCCGAGGGCCCGTTTGCGGCCACCCCGGCGGCGCACTGTGAGCTTCTCCTCACGGTACAGCCGGAACAGCTTCTTGTGATTGACCAGGTAGCCCTCACGCTTGAGCAGGACGTGGAGGCGCCGATAGCCAAAGCGCCGGCGCTCATGGGCGATCGCCCTCATACGTTGGCGCAGCCCGGCATCATCGCTCCGGCTCGTCTGATATCTGACTGTCATGCGGCAGCAGCCGATGGCTTTACACGCCCGCCGTTCGCTCATCTCGAATGCAGTTTGCAGATGCGCGACAGCTTTCCGCTTGGCCGCGGGCGTCACCACTTCTTTCCCAGAAGATCCTTCAGGGCTGCATTGTCCAGCATGGCGTCGGCCAGCAACCGCTTCAGCCGGGTGTTCTCGTCCTCCAGCGACTTCAATCGCTTGGCCTCCGAGACGTCCATCCCGCCAAACTTCGCCTTCCACTTATAGATGCTGGCGTCGCTGACGCCGTGCTTGCGGCAAAGATCGGCGACCGAAACGCCAGCCTCGTGCTCCTTCAAAATCCCGATGATCTGCTCTTCCGAAAAGCGGCTGCGCTTCATGCTCTGGTCCTCGTTAGGGCCAGAACGAACTTAAAACTGGATTAAGCCCGAGGGGCAAGGTCACAGGCTATCTACCCCATCAGTCCCGATCCCAAGCCTTAAGATCGAGCGAGCTAGGCGCGGCACATTGAGAGCACTTCTTGGGCTTAGATAGTTACAGTCTGCAGACCCCTTTATTTCCACACCGAGATATCGCAGGCTGCAACCACACCTTACTGACCATCGGCAAGTCGTTGTAGCAGCTTGTGCTCAAACAGAACCTCAGAGTTATATTCTGGCACAGGACGCGAAGACCATGGGCGGCTCAGAACCGAATTAGAGCGGTTCACCGATTGACCGAATCGGGAAAGGGATCCCGCCCGGAGGAGGGAGGGGGAGTGCGATCCAAGATGCAGACTGGATCGGAGGCCTGCATCGGATGGTCCGACCTCTTTCGAGTGATCTGCGTGAGCAAGTGGTGGCTACGGTGGAGACCGGCGAAAGTTGCCGGGCTGTTGCAGCCGGCTTCGGTGTCGCGTCGTGAAGTGGAGCCGTTGCCATTGCGCGACAGGTTCGGTGACGCCGGACAAGATGGGCAGACACCGCAAGCCCGCGCTGCACCTGGCATTCATTGTCGAGGGGATAAGGCAGACACCCCAATTGACGCTGCATGCATTGAAAGATGAACTCGCAGCACGAGGCATGAAGGTCTCGCAAAACGCGGTTTAGACATTCTTTCTTGTGAAGGGCTGCGCTTCAAAAGAACGCTGCTCGCTCTCGAGCAGGGATACGCTGACACCGCGTGGCGACCGCAGCGCTGACGCAGGTTGTAGCAGGGCCTCGATCTAGAACGCCTAATGTCCATCGAAGAGACTTTGATCAAGACCAACATGGCCCCGCTGCGCGGCTGTGGGCCCCAAGGCTGCGTAGCTTTGCGCCGCATGGCCAATAGCGCATGCCGACCTTCCTGGGTGTCCTGCGCTGCGACCGCTTCATCGCGTTTGCGTGTTCGACGGCCCGATCGGCGAGAGTTTCCGCGCCTCGAATAGCAACTCGCGCCCGCGCTGAGGCTGGGCAAGATCTTCGTCATGGACAACCTCGGCAGCCACGAGTCACCGCCTATCCGCCGGATGATCCGAGAAGCCGGCCCCAGGTTGCGGTATCTGCCGCCGTATTCGCCTGACCTCAATCCGATCGAGCAAGTCTTCGCCAAGATCAAGCATTGGATGCGTATCGCTCAGCACGCACGATCGACGCTGCTTGCCGCCACACCAGCCACCTTGGCGGCATCGTTCCACCCGCCGAATGCGCAACTACCCCATGGTTAGACACGAGCACACATTTGCGGACCAAACCTCAAGGGTGCAGTATTTGACAGATCAAGGAATTCACGGGATCGGCAAAGGCGCCGCAGATCCAGCCTGCCACATATTCCGAGCACCGTGATAGCAGAAGGCAGAAAGATCGCGCTACGCAAATCCGCGACCCGTCAAATTTCATCCTTCATCCATCTCGCCACCGTGCCATACTTCGGCCTACACCTCATACATTCGATACACCGCCCACGGCGACCGGCTGGTTAATCCGGAAATAGAACGACTCTGCAATCACGTAAGACAACCACCCCAGTCCAACCGCTCCACAGAAGCCGACCCCCGCCATGAACAGAGCATCAAAGACAACTCCGAACCGAACGATTGCGACATGCCACCAACCAGCGAACACCAACGATAAAGCAACCGAGTGAAGAAGGTAGAACGAATACGAAATCCTCCCCAAGAAAACGAGCGGCCGCCAAGACAATAGTCCGACTAACCACCCCTCCCCTACAATCGCCTTGCACAGAATTGCAGAACCCAGCACCGAAAATAGCCAAACAAACTGCGAGGTCGAGAGATACCCCGCCACCATCAGACCAACTACGACTATATACATTATGACAATGATAGAATCAGGAAAGGACGACGCAATACTCCCAACCTGCTCCTTCGATAAGCAACCGATTAAAGCTCCGAAAAACAAGAAGAGATAGAACTCAGCATAAAACCCAATCACTGAGGGGACGTATGCAACAACGACACCCGAGAGAGCAACTGCGCCGATAACCGGAACCGAAAAAGCTTGAGCCGTTATTACTGCGATCGGGAACATGAAATAAAACGTCATCTCGTAAAACAGAGACCACGTAACGTTATTGAAGACAATCCCTGATATTCCTAGCGACGGAACACCATTTAAGAAAACCAAATTGGCCGCGATTACGCGCAAATTTGGAAGCGGAATATGCAAGACAAGCCCCACCAGAGCACAAATCATCACAGCTAATAGAAAAGCTGGATAAATTCTCATTATGCGCCTCAGGACGAAGCGGGAATAGTCGAATTTCCCAGCGAGCGTGATCCGAGCGATAAGAAATCCACTCAACATGAAAAAAAGATAGACGCCGTGATGTGACCTGAACAGGACGTACAACGCAACATCGAACGCCCCATACCAACCGGACAGATCGACGCTATTCGGATTTCCACCACGGAAAATGGCCATGTAGCTTCCGCAATAGTGAACGAAATATGTGAGCATTACGGCAACGCCTCGAAGTCCATCGAGCGCGGAATTCCGGCCAATCATTTTCTTCGCCCGTCCATCCTTGAGCAATCCAAGCATTCAACAATCGAACTAGATCACCATCAAATAGGGGGCACCATTTCTAACCTGCTACTGCGGTGACGTGAGGATCTGGAAGCAGACCATCATCAAGTTTGGACGTCCAATTTCGAATCGGATGAATTGGAAGACCGCATTTGATTATAGCTTTCAAGCAAGGATTCAGGCAGTTCTGAATGAACGAGATGGAATAATCAGATGTGCAAGCTACATCGCTAGCCATTCCTCGACATCCCGGCCACTCAATCGTCTCCTACCGCACTTCCGGCTCGGAAGGCAGTAGTTGCACCTGCGAATCCGAGCCGATGGTGAAGATCAACGCAACTTCGCGGGTACGACGTGCGCTGGTTAGCCAGCCTTGATCAAACACGCTGTGATCGACGGTTGATCGCCTCGGGCCGCAAGGTACATGACCTGCCGGTGCAGTAGTTGTCGAGGGCCCCTACGTGTTTCATCCCCATTTCCGGGGCAACTACATCGCCGACCTGACCAAGTCGCCTAACCGGCGAGGAGATCTTCGCCGACAAGGTGGGCGTGATGCTGGCGCGCGACATGGCGGCGATCCATCCGAACGCGCGCTTCGTCGTCGACGTCAAATCGACCGGCCTGTTCGCGACCGATCCGGTGCTGCAACAGCAGGGCGCCCAGACCGAATACTGGAAGACCGGCCACTCCTACATGAAGCGCCGTACCAATGAATCCCAGGCGCTGGCGGGCTTCGAGAAATCCGGCCATTTCTTCTTCAACGCGCCGTCAGGCCGCGGCTACGACGACGGCCTCGTCTCGGCGATCGCGATCTGCGAGATGCTCGACCGCGCGCCCGGCAAGTCGATGTCGGATCTAAAGAACGCGCTGCCGAAGACCTGGTCGTCGCCGACGATGTCGCCGCATTGCGCCGACGAGGTGAAGTACCGGGTGATTGATCAGGTGGTGAAGCACTTCGAAGCCGCCAAGGCCAATGGCGACCTCGTCGCCGGCCAGCCGATCCGCGATCTTGTCACCGTCAACGGCGTCCGCGTCACCTGCGAAGACGGCAGCTGGGGCCTGGTCCGCGCCTCCTCCAACAAACCCGAGCTGGTGGTTGTGGTCGAAAGCCCGGTGTCGGAGCAGCGGATGCACGACATGTTCGAAGCGGTGAACGTCGTACTGCGCCAGCATCCCGAAGTCGGCGCCTATAACCAGACGATCTGAGGCCGAGGCCAACAGCACTGATTTTGATTTGTCGGGCGGGATCGATTAGAGGGTTCCGATCAACGTGCCCGGTTCCGCTCGGAATCGCTCTAGGGCCCAGCGGACGGAGACCTGCCCATTCGACGTTTCAGCGATATCGCGCGTTTCGCAGTCAGCCTAGCGGCGTGTCTCGCCCTCGCCGGCTGTTCGTCGATTCTCGATGCGCTGCCGGATGGTGGCGACAAGGCGCCGAAGTCGGCGGTGATGGCGGTTGATCTGAAGAAGGTCGGGGATGAGGCAAAGCTGCCGCAGCCGTGGGAGATTGCCGGCCCGATCGAGGCCGATCCGGTCACGGTGACGCCGTGGATCGTCTGTCTACGCAGCAAGGCCCCGGATCAGACACGGCAGACCTACGCGCTGTTTTACAAGAGCGGCAAGCTCGAGACCTATCGGTTTACCGCGATCGTCGATCGCTGCGACGTGCAGAGCTTCAGGGCGTTCTAGAACAGGTCCGGGACTGTCGCAGGCGCGCTCTGATCACGACGCGCGTCGCTGCAACGGGTAATCTTCGCTGTCGTACAGCGTTCGAATGCCCTTGTGGTCGAAGCGTGCTTCGTCAACCTGCAGATAGGCGCCGTTCAGGCAATCCGCCGGCAGTTCCTCGATCGCATAGCGCACGGCCTCGGCCGCCCTGCTGAAGCGGCGATAGGCGACGCCGGTCCGGCGCTTCTTGCGGATCGCTGCGGGAAACAGTTCGGCGGCGGTATCGTAGCTGAACGCCATGGTGGAAGTGGCCTCCTGACTAGGGTGATGGGCCACGCGAATGCGCGATCTCGATCGGCACCGGCGGCTTCAATTCCGACCCTCTTCATATAGGCACGATGCGCGGATTTGCGACTCGCGGCCGCCGTGATCGCGCTATCTGAATGAATTCACTTCGCTTTTCTGAGACACACAGGAAAAAGCGGGCGCCGAGGGCCCGCTTCCGCAAATCAACCCAGAAGGATCGGATTCCGCTATTTCGGCTGCAGCTTCAGCGCCGCCGAATTGATGCAGTAGCGCAGCCCGGTCGGCCCGGGACCGTCGGGGAATACGTGACCGAGATGGCCGCTGCAGCGCGAGCACAGCACCTCGGTGCGGATCATGCCATGGCTGACATCGCGCTCCTCGTCGATCAAGCTGGCCTGCGCCGGCGCGGTGAAGCTGGGCCAGCCGCAGCCGGAATCGAACTTGGTATCGGACTCGAACAGCGTCTGACCGCAGCCGGCGCACACATAGGTGCCGGGCCGGGTCTCGTATTCATACTCTCCGGTATAGGGCCGCTCGGTCGCCTTCTCGCGCAGCACGGCGTACTGCATCGGCGTCAGCTCCTTGCGCCACTCGGCTTCGCTCTTCTCAATCTTGCCGGGAGAGGTGGTCTTGGTGTCGGACATCGTTCCTCCTGAAACCGTCGGGCCCCGCCTTCAGTTGGTGGCCTTGACGCTGCTCACCAGCGTCGGCTTGTCGAGATACTCCGTCGGAAACAGCTTCTTCAGGGCCTCGATCTTCGGCAGGTCGTTGTAGGCAATATAGGGCTGAGTGGGGTGCAGCGTCAGGTAGTCCTGGTGGTAGGCCTCCGCGGCATAAAACCCCTTCAGCGGGCCGACCTTGGTGACGATCGGTGCGCCGAACACCTTGGCGGCGTCGAGCTGCGCGATATAGGCGTCGGCGATCCGCTTCTGCTCTTCGCTCGTGGTGAAGATCGCCGAGCGATATTGCGGCCCGGTGTCGGGGCCCTGGCGATCGAGCTGCGTCGGATCGTGCGCGACCGAGAAGTAGATCTGCAACAGCTTGCCGTAGGAGATCCGCTTTGGATCGTATTTGACCTCGACTGCCTCGGCGTGCCCGGTGGTCCCGGTCGAAACCAGCGGATAGCTCGCACTTGCTTTGCTGCCGCCCGCATACCCCGACAACGCATTCACCACGCCGGCCGTGTGCTGGAACACGCCCTGCACGCCCCAGAAGCAGCCGCCGGCGAACACCGCGGTCTGAATGCCGCCGGCTTCCTTGGCGTCGAGTTGCGTCGGTGGAATCACGACCGGCTCCTCGGCCGCCCGGGACGGTCCGAGCGCGGACCATGCGAGCAGCCCGGCGGCCGCGGCGCAGAGAGCAAGACGACCAAATGAAGCGCGCATGAGCTGTCCTCGCGAGGTTGAGGTTGAGGCCGTTAGCCTGACCGTTGCGCTCAAGATACGAGGCTCGCGCCTAGCTGTTACGGAGGCGCGGACACGAGTTCGTGACTGCGACCTCGCATTGGAGAGAGGCCGCAGCATCACGGGCGCGAGACAATTCGGTAATTTTGCACCGGGCCGGCCGCCTGCAACCGCCCGAGGCCGCTCGGCCGGATCCCAATCCTAAATGACCGGAGGCCGAAGGCCGCATTGCATTAAGGATAGCCGCTCTCGGGGCTGGATCACCCCTTCGTGAAGTGCCAAGATGCGCTCGGCCCGGTGGCGGAAGATTAACGCGGGGGCGGTGCAACGCTCTTTTTCCTGGTTCAAGTCCAGGCTGGGCCTCCAGATCTTGCCGAAATTGCCGGTTGACGGGCGACTGGAAGGCCTTTCGCCGCCCGGGAAACTGGTCTAAGACACCTCCCGCGCGCCTGGGACGGCCCGGCGCTTGAAGACCTGAGGGACGCGCGGCTGCGCGCCCTTTTTTTGTGCCCGCGATTTCCGCCCGCGTCAGCGAGATTTGATGCCCAAACGAACCGACATCTCCACCATCCTCATCATCGGGGCCGGTCCTATCGTGATCGGCCAGGCCTGCGAATTCGACTATTCCGGCACGCAGGCGGTCAAGGCGCTGAAGCAGGAGGGCTATCGGGTCGTCCTGGTCAATTCCAATCCGGCGACGATCATGACCGATCCGGAGCTGGCGGACGCCACCTATATCGAGCCGATCACCCCGGAGATCGTCGCCAAGATCATCGAGAAGGAGCGCTACGTCATCCCCGGCGGCTTCGCGCTGCTGCCGACGATGGGCGGCCAGACCGCGCTGAACTGCGCACTTTCCTTGCGCAAGCTCGGCACGCTGGAGAAGTTCGATGTCGAGATGATCGGCGCCACCGCCGACGCGATCGACAAGGCCGAGGACCGCGAGCGGTTCCGCGAGGCGATGACCAAGATCGGGCTGGAGACCCCGAACTCGCGCCAGGTCAAGAGCCTGCCGGACGCGCTGCGCGCGCTGGACGAGATCGGCTTCCCTGCGCTGATCCGGCCATCGTTCACGATGGGCGGCACCGGCGGCGGCATCGCCTACACCAAGGCCGAGTTCATCGAGATCGTCGAGCGCGGCATCGACGCCTCCCCGACCAACGAGGTGCTGATCGAAGAGTCGATCCTCGGCTGGAAGGAATACGAGATGGAGGTCGTGCGCGATAAGCACGACAACTGCATCATCGTCTGCTCGATCGAGAACCTCGATCCGATGGGCGTGCACACCGGCGATTCGATCACGGTGGCGCCGGCGCTGACGCTTACCGACAAGGAATACCAGATCATGCGCGACGCCTCGCTGGCGGTGCTGCGCGAGATCGGAGTGGAGACCGGCGGCTCCAACGTGCAGTTCGCGGTCAATCCGGACGACGGCCGGCTGGTCGTGATCGAAATGAACCCGCGCGTGTCGCGCTCGTCGGCGCTGGCGTCGAAGGCCACCGGCTTCCCGATCGCCAAGGTCGCCGCCAAGCTGGCGGTCGGCTATTCGCTCGACGAGATCGCCAACGACATCACCGGCGGCGCGACACCGGCGTCGTTCGAGCCGACGATCGATTACGTCGTCACCAAGATTCCGCGGTTCGCCTTCGAGAAATTCCCCGGCGCTTCGCCGACGCTGACCACCGCGATGAAATCGGTCGGCGAAGTGATGGCGATCGGCCGTACCTTCCAGGAAAGCCTGCAGAAAGCGCTGCGCGGGCTCGAGAGCGGCCTCACCGGTCTCGACGAGATCGAGATCGACGGTCTCGGCCGCGGCGACGACAAGAATGCGATTCGTGCGGCGCTCGGCACCCCGACCCCGAGCCGGCTGCTGCAGGTCGCCCAGGCGATGCGGCTCGGCTGGTCGAATGAGGAGATCTTCAACTCCTGCAAGATCGATCCCTGGTTCCTGGCGCAGCTCCGCGGCATCATCGACATGGAAGCCCGGGTCCGCGAGGCAGGCTTGCCGGATCATGCGTTCGGCATGCGCACCCTGAAGGCGATGGGCTTCTCCGACGCCCGCCTTGCCGTGCTCGCCGACACCACCGAAGCCGAGGTCAAGGCCAAGCGCCGCGCGCTCGGCGTGCGTCCGGTGTTCAAGCGGATCGACACTTGCGCGGCGGAGTTCGCCTCGCCGACCGCCTACATGTACTCGACCTACGAGTCGCCGTTCGCCGGCCCTGCGTCGGACGAAAGCCAGCCGTCGGACAAGCAGAAGGTGATCATCCTCGGCGGCGGCCCGAACCGGATCGGCCAAGGCATCGAGTTTGACTACTGCTGCTGCCACGCCTGCTTCGCGCTGCATGACGCGGGCTACGAATCGATCATGGTCAACTGCAACCCGGAAACGGTGTCGACCGACTACGACACCGCGGACCGGCTGTATTTCGAGCCGCTGACGGGCGAAGACGTGCTCGAGATCATCGACACCGAACGCTCCAACGGCACGCTGCGCGGCGTGATCGTGCAGTTCGGCGGCCAGACGCCGCTGAAGCTGGCGCGCGCGCTGGAAGCCGCCGATGTGCCGATCCTCGGCACCTCGCCGGACGCGATCGACCTCGCCGAGGACCGCGACCGCTTCAAGCGCATCCTCGACAAACTGCGGCTGAAGCAGCCGAAGAACGGCATCGCCTATTCGGTCGAGCAGGCCCGTCTGGTCGCGGCCGAGCTGGGCCTGCCGCTGGTGGTGCGTCCGTCTTACGTGCTCGGCGGCCGCGCGATGCAGATCATCCGCGAGGACAATCAGCTCAGCGATTATCTGCTCGGCACCCTGCCCGAGCTGGTGCCGGGCGACGTCAAAGCGCGCTATCCGAACGACAAAACCGGGCAGATCAACACCGTGCTCGGTACCAATCCGCTGCTGTTCGACCGCTATCTGTCGGACGCGACGGAAGTGGACGTCGACTGCCTGTCGGACGGCAAGGACACCTTCATCGTCGGCATCATGGAGCACATCGAAGAGGCCGGCATTCATTCGGGCGACTCGGCCTGCTCGCTGCCGCCGCATTCGCTCAGCGCGGAGACCATCGCCGAGCTGGAACGCCAGACCCGCGAACTGGCGCTCGGCCTCGACGTCGTCGGCCTGATGAACGTGCAGTACGCCATCAAGGACGGCGAGATCTACGTGCTCGAAGTCAATCCGCGCGCGTCACGTACCGTGCCGTTCGTCGCCAAGGTGATCGGCATGCCGGTCGCCAAGCTCGCGGCCCGAATCATGGCCGGCGAGAAGATCGCCGATCTCGGCCTGAAGAAGCGCAACCTCGATCACGTCGGCGTCAAGGAATCGGTATTCCCGTTCGCCCGCTTCCCGGGCGTCGACACCGTGCTCGGCCCGGAGATGCGCTCCACCGGCGAAGTGATGGGCATCGACCGCTCGTTCGAGATCGCCTTCGCCAAGAGCCAGCTCGGCGGCGGCACCCGCGTGCCGCGCAAGGGCACCGTGTTCGTGTCGGTCCGCGAAAGCGACAAGGCGCGGATCGTGGACGCCGTGAAGCTGCTGCATTCGGTGGGCTTCAAGGTGATCGCGACCTCCGGCACCCAGCGCTATCTGTCGGACCACGGCGTGCCGGCAGAGAAGGTCAACAAGGTGCTGGAAGGCCGTCCGCATATCGTCGACGCCATCATGAACGGCGAAGTGCAACTGGTGTTCAACACCACCGAGGGACCACAGGCGCTGGCCGACAGCCGGTCGCTGCGGCGCGCTGCCCTCTTGCATAAAGTTCCCTATTACACCACTCTTTCGGGAGCGGTGGCCGCCGCAAAGGGCATCCGGGCCTATTTGGATGGGGACCTTGAGGTCCGGACTCTGCAGAGCTACTTTTCCGAAAGCTGATCGTCGCCCGGCCTGAGCGGCCGGCTATCGACTGACAGGCCGTCAGGCCGGGGAACCCGCCCGCATTGGAATTGTTCTCTCCGGCGTTTGCCGGAAAGCTCTGGTGCCGTTTTGAACCGACTTCGGACGCCGCACAGGCGCGGCGCCGCCGTAAACAGCCGACGACGTTGCGGGCGAGCAGGGTTCGGCGATCCGCAACGTATTCTTGAAGGATGAAGAGACGATGGTCGAAAAGATACCGATGACTGCGAGCGGTTACGCCGCACTTTCGGACGAGTTGAAGCATCGCCAGTCGGTGGACCGTCCGCGCATCATCGAGCACATCGCCGAAGCACGCTCCCATGGCGACCTCTCGGAAAACGCCGAATATCACGCGGCCAAGGAAGAGCAGTCCCACAACGAAGGCCGGATCAACGAACTCGAGGACAAGCTGGCGCGCGCGGACATCATCGACGTCAGCAAGCTGTCGGGCGACACCGTCAAGTTCGGCGCGACCGTCACCCTGATCGACGAGGACACCGAGAAGAAGGCGGTCTGGCAGATCGTCGGCGAGGCGGAAGCCGACGCCAAGAAGGGCAAGATCTCGATCACTTCGCCGCTGGCGCGAGCGCTGATCGGCAAGAAAGCGGGCTCCTCGGTCGAAGTCGTCGCCCCCGGCGGCGCCAAGGCCTATGAGATCGCCAAGGTCGAGTGGCGCTGACAGCGCCTCCTCGACGGGACGAAAAAGCCGCGCTTCGCCGCGGCTTTTTTGTTGCCCGAAACCAAGCGCCTCACGGCGAATTCAGTCGCTGGTGCAATGGTGTTGCGGCAATGTTCCGTACGGTCGGCGGCAGTTCTGCTCGGCCGCGACTGCCCCCACCTCGAGATTAGGATCGTCCATGAATCAGTCGTTCGCGCGCTGGCAGCCGTTCGCCCTGAGCCTGCTCCGCTTCATCACCGGCCTGCTGCTGCTTCAATACGGCGTGGCCAAGCTGTTCAAATACCCGCCGGTGCCGACGTTCGCCAAAGTCGAGCTGTTCTCGCTGTACGGCGCGGCGGGCAGCCTGGAGCTGATCCTCGGCGCGCTGCTGATGCTGGGCCTGTTCACCCGCCCGGTGGCGTTCATCCTGTCTGGCGAGATGGCGTTCGCTTATTTCCTCGGCCACGTCTTCAAAGGCGCGACACCGGTCTGGCTGCCTCTGCTGAACGGCGGCACCCTGGCGATCGCGATGTGCTTCACTTGCTTGTACTTGGCCACGTCGGGCGGCGGACCGATCAGTCTCGATCGCGTGCTGCGGCGCGATCGCTGACACCGCACCAGCACTGAAAAGATTGCAGCGGCGGCCTCAGGTCGTCGCGGCTTTCAACTCCAGCGGCACCGCGGCGGCATATTTCGAATTGCGCAGCACCAGCGAGGTGCGGACGTTGCGCACGTGCGGCGCGGCCGTGAGGTGGGCGACGAAATTCTGGAACGTCGCCATGTCGGGCGCGACGCATTTCAGGATGAAGTCGACTTCGCCCGACAGCATCCAGCACTCGCGGACCAGCGGCTCGTTGCGGACGAATTCCTCGAACCCGCGCAGGTCGGCCTCGGCCTGGCTCGACAGGTGCACCGAGGCGAACACGGTGACGTCGAAGCCGAGATGCGCCGGATCGAGCAGCCCGCGATAGCCGAGGATGTAACCTTCCTCCTCCAGCGTCCGCACCCGGCGCAGACACGGCGGCGGCGAGATTCCCACCCGTTTGGCCAGTTCGACATTGGTGATTCGGCCGTCGTCCTGGATTTCCTGCAGGATCTTGAGGTCGATCTGGTCGAGGCTCTTGGTCACGCTGGTGCTATTCCCGCAAGGCGGATTCGGCTTAGAAACAGCCTCTCTTAGCGCAACCCGCGAAATTTGGGTAATTTTATTTCGCGATGCTCACAGCTCGTTTTCCAATCTTGGTGGGAAATCCTGCACGGAGGTATTGCAAATCTTGCATAGCTCACCAAATCACATAGACTTCTGTCTGATCTTCCGCCCATTGGCGATGCCCCAGCCAGGCCTTTCCCTGCGTCGCGCCGCCCTCAGTTTCGGGGACTGATTCATGCCGAGTCCGGTTCAAGCCAAGGTCGTGATCATTGGATCCGGGCCCGCCGGTTATACCGCCGCAATCTATGCCTCTCGCGCGATGCTGGAGCCGATCTTGATCCAGGGCATGCAGCCGGGCGGCCAGCTCACCATCACCACCGACGTCGAAAACTACCCCGGCTTCGCCGATGTGATCCAAGGCCCCTGGCTGATGGAGCAGATGGAGAAGCAGGCGCTGCACGTCGGCACCCGGATCAAGACCGACCTCGTGGTCGATCTCGACCTCAGCCAGCAGCCTTTCCGGCTCACCTGTGACAGCGGAGACGTCTATCTGGCCGACACGCTGATTCTGGCCACCGGCGCCCAGGCGCGCTGGCTCGGTATCCCGTCCGAACAGACCTACAAGGGCTTCGGCGTCTCGGCCTGCGCCACCTGCGACGGCTTTTTCTATCGAGGCAAGGATGTCGTGGTGGTCGGCGGCGGCAACACCGCGGTCGAGGAGGCGCTGTTCCTGACCAATTTTGCCGCCAGCGTGACCATCGTGCACCGACGCGACCACTTCCGTGCCGAACGCATCCTGCAGGACCGGCTGTTCAAGCATCCGAAGATCAAGGTGATCTGGGACGTCGCGGTCGATGAGATCTGCGGCGCCGAGAACCCGACCAAGGTCACCCATGTCCGTCTGAAGAACGTCAAGAGCGGCACGACCAGCGAGGTCAAAGCCGACGGCGTGTTCATCGCGATCGGCCATGCGCCGGCGACCGAGCTGTTCAAAGACCAGATCAAGCTCAAACCGTCGGGCTATGTCGAGGTTGCGGCAAATTCGACCGCAACCTCGGTACCTGGCGTGTTCGCCGCCGGCGACGTCGCCGACGAGACCTACCGCCAAGCCGTCACCGCAGCTGGAATGGGCTGCATGGCGGCTCTCGAAGCCGAACGCTTCCTGGCGCTGCGCGCCGGCGACCGCCAAGCGGCCGAATAACTCTCTGGATGGCGCGACACCGCGACGGGTTCACCGATATGGACTGGGATAAGCTGAAGGTCTTTCACGCCGCTGCCGAAGCGGGGAGTTTCACCCATGCCGGCGAGCAGCTCGGGCTGTCGCAGTCGGCGGTGTCGCGGCAGGTCAGCGCACTCGAGCAAGAGCTCTCGGTGTCGCTGTTTCACCGCCACGCCCGCGGGCTGATCCTCACCGAACAGGGCGATCTGCTGTTCCGCACTGCGCATGACGTGTTCATGCAGCTGCAGGCGGCACGCGCCAAGCTCACCGACAGCCGCGAGCGGCCGAGCGGCGACCTCAAGGTCACCACGACGCCGGGGCTCGGCATTCACTGGCTGGTGCCGCGGCTCGGCGAATTCACCGCGCTGTATCCGGAGATCCGGATCTCGCTGATCGTCACTGACGAAGAGCTCGATCTGTCGATGCGCGAGGCGGACGTCGCGATCCGTACCCGCAAGCCGACCCAGCCGGACCTGATCCAGCGCAAGCTGTTCTCGATCGGCTTTCACGCCTATTGCTCGCCGGAGTACATCAAGAACTTCGGTACGCCGCGGACGCTGGAGGATCTCGACAATCACCGGCTGATCATGCTGAGCGACAGCCAGGTGCCGCCGCATCTGCAGAACCGGAGCTGGCTGATCGAAGCCGGGCGCAGCGGCATGGGACCGCGCGAGCCCTACTTCAAGGTCAACAACATCCTCGGCCTGGTGCGCGCTTGCCAGCAGGGCCTCGGCATCGCAGCGCTGCCGGATTACCTGATCGAGGACACCAACCGTCTGGTGCAGTTGTTTGGCGAGGAAGACTCGATCCAGCTCGACACGTACTTCGTCTATCCGGAGGAGTTGAAGACGGTGGCGCGGGTGCAGGTGTTCCGCGACTTCGTCGTCAACAAGGCGCAACGCTGGCCGGGCTGATTTGTCGCTCCCGGGGCTCCGCATGTCTGACATGCGGGGGGCCCGCTTGCCGGGCCGCCGGATCGCGGATCAAATCATTCTCACGTTGAGGGGTCGCGCTGCATCAAGTCCCCCTCCTCCAGTAGCGCGGCGGCTCAGCTATCCCTCTTGGAAGGTGATTGTGTCGGCCTATCAGGCCAAAGACCTTAAGCCGGGCTCTTCGTGGGCCCGGTTTTTTTCTGCGCAATCGTCTGTCCGAGCGCACGCGGCGATCGGTCGCAACAGCTCATGAAAAACGCGCGGGTGGCCGCGCGCTGCAGTGGTGTTGGGTCGCGGTCAGGCCGCCTGCTTGTGCATGCCGGAATTTCCGGCCCCGCGGATCGCCTTGACAGAGCGTTCGATCGCCGCCCACAGCCGGCTGATCTCGTAAGCGGCGCGGCCTTCGGCGGCATATTCGCGCGCGCCCTGGCCTTCACCGAGCGCCATCAGAAGATCGGCGCGGTTGGTGATCTGCCCGCCCCAGACCGGCGCCTTGAACTTGGCGAGCGCATCACGCGCGATGGTGACGATGCGGCTTTCGACGTCATCACGCAGCGCCGGGGCACCGTTGAGCACCACCGCGTAGGGTTTGCGGTGCGATCGGCAGGTCTGGATCGTATCCTGCACCGCGTTGACGTCGAACACGCCGGGACGCGCCGGGATGATCACCATCGTGGCGTTGCGGATCGCGTCGTCGACCACGGCGGAGAGGTTCGGCGGCGTATCGACGAACACCCATTCGATGCCGTCGCGCTTTGCGGCGGCGACGATGTCGCTGATCGACCGCGTTGCGGTGCGCAACGGCGGCTCATTGGTACCGCGAAGTTTGTGCCACAGCGTCAGCGAGCCTTGCGGATCGGCATCGATCAGCAGGCACGGACGCGATGCCTTATGGACCTGTGCAGCCAAGTGAGCAGCCAGGGTACTTTTTCCCGAGCCGCCTTTACGCGAAGCAAAAACGATGACGTTCATACCCTGGCCTCCCGATTGACCTTGGCGGCAAGGTGAATCAGCTCGTTGATTCGTGAAAGACAAAATTGCAAGCAATCATCATTGCCTCGCCAGATTGTAGCGATCCGCTGGTTTTTGAGTCACACCGGTTCCGCATTCGGTGCGACGCACAGGCTCTCATTGAGTCCCGAAGACGGTTTTTGAATAGCAGATTGATGACAGCGCCTGCTGATCAGGCCGCCGTCTTGGTGGATGAATCGGAGCGCTCCACCTGCTGATCAGCATCGAAAGGCTTAGTATCCGTACCGCGGCCGCGTTGCCGCTCCAGCCATTTGCGCTCGATCCAGTTCAGCGTCCGTGCGGTCGGCTTCTCGAGCGCTGGCACGTCCTGAGCGATCAGCACCATGCCGAGGGGTAGCATCCACAGGCCCAGGACCGGCAGGAAGCTAAGCATGCCGCCACCAACCAGGGCGACTCCGAGGGGCAGCCGAACATACTTAGATGACGGCCGCCGCAGCCAGCCGACGAAATGCGCCGGCCGGGGTGGTAGCTTGGACTCGAACCACTGCAGATGGCGGTCGAGTTCGGCGCGGTGATCGATCTCTGTCACAAAGCTCTCCTCAGGCGCGAGATATGCGCGTCGATTTCGACACCAACGCGGCAAGCTGTCGCGCAGATCCCGGAACCTGGGAGGCTTTGTCAGTTACTGCCGCTCGCGCTTGAGAGGTTTGCGGGGCTTGAGGCTCGTCGGTTTGCGCCGCACGGCCTCGTTGGAACGCATCGCCACCGGCGTCGGTCCGAACTGAGCGCGGCAGGCGGGCGTAAGCTGCGCTTTGTTCTGCATCATGCAGACGGTGATCCGGTCGACATCCGGGACAAACGCACCGCACAACCGCATCGCATCGCCCGTACACGCCTGCTGCTGCTCGGCGGTGTACGCCAACGCCGCACCGGCAATCAGTGACAGACCGAAGCTGGCAGCCAGAACAAGACCATGACGACGAACGACGCGCGGCGAGATCGAATGGGTCGAGATCATGGATGGCCCCCCTGCTGTGCTGACGTTTCCCCGCAGGCGTTCGGCCGCCTTGTTGTTAGTTGGCTGATTGGCGGAGTGTGCGTGAGACGCGAGAAATTCGCAAGCAGCGCGAGCGGGCCTTGCGCGACAAGCTTGGCGGCTAAGCTTCGTTGGCGCCGACGCCGCGCTGGTCCAAGGCGGTTTGCCCCGCCACGGTGAGACGATAATGACGCTGCCCGGCCGGATCGCCGGAGGTGCTGACCGCGACCAGGCCATCCGAAACCAGCCGGTCGAGCTCGAGCCGCTGCCCCGCGTTGAGGTCGCGCCCGGCCGTCCGGGCCACATCCACCAACACGGCGATCGCCTGATCGCTCAATTCCCGGTCGGTCATGCCGGCTCCCCCGCGCTTTGTTTCGCTTGAAGCAACGTGACGGTCCGGCATTCCGTTCCGGACATGTGCCGCAACGCAAGCGCGGTCACCCGCTCAGCAAGCGGCCGGCTGGGACCATCTCAGAAAGGGCGTGGTGACCTCACGCAGTCGCTGCGTAGCGCCGGCAAGGCGTGGTAGCCCACCTTGTAGGCTCGCCGCCTCTCGCGGGGGTGCTTCAAGGCTTACCTGCGTTCGCAGAGGGGCGCGCAGCTGTAGAGCTCTTTGTCCGTGCCTCTGTACACGGTGATCTGCTTGTCGCCTTGGTCCGATGCCTCGGCCACGATCCGGGCGTCCGCGATGCTGCGCAACGCAAGCGACAACGTGCCGGACTGGCGGGCACGCGTCAGCACTTCGGCTTGATCGCCTGTGAGCTCGAGGGTCGCGGTCTTTCCGACCACGACGTTCTGCCCTTCCCGTTCCTTCGGCAACTGGTCGATCGCGAGCACGCGCACGTTGGTCAGGATCGTCGTCGACGTCACCGTGTCCTTGGCGCCGGGAATATCGGAGCTCTTGTCCCGCTTGGTCAGGATCACGTCGACCTTGTCGTTGGGAAGAATGAAGCCGCCGGCGCTGGTCTCAGGCGAAATCTCGGTCGAGACAGCGCGCATGCCGGTCGGCAGGATCGCCGCCATGAAGCCGGAGCCGTTGGGCTTCACCAGTTTGACTTCGCGGATCGGCTCGCCGGCAACGAAGGGCGAGCGCGCGATTGTCCCGGCGAGAAAGGCTTCGGTGTTCGGCATCTTGTCGCGGCGGAGGAAGTGCTCGCTGGCGCTATCGGCAGGCCAGCTTTGCCACCGGACATCCGACGGGGTGACGAGCTGTCCAAGCGCGATATTCGATTTCGCGACGAGAACATCGACGGTCTGGAGCTGGGGAGCAGGCTCCGCAACCTGGCGGGGTCGCTCCGAGTCCGAGCTGCTCGCCAGGAACGCGGCAGCAGCGCCGGCGGCGAGAGCAATGCCCAAAACGACAATGCGCGGCTTACTCAGGCGCATCCGCAAACTCCGGTTACTAAACTCAACGCAACTTGTCGCAATCTTAGGTCGAGGCGCATCAAGATAGAGTTAAGGTGAATACGAAGAATCTCCCCGAAACGGTATTATGGGAGTGCCGCATAGCCACGGGTCCGTACACGCGATCTCGGGCGCGTGGGGCAGGCCAAGCGCGTCGGTCCGCTCGATTTCGGCGGCTGGCGGCTGATCGATCTGAAAAGAGAGATTTTAGGAGTGGTACAGTTGGGTGGGCTCGAACCACCGACCTCCTGTTCCACAGACAGGCGCTCTAACCAACTGAGCTACAACTGCATCCGGCGCGGCCGAGGTGGCCCGCGAACGGGCGGAAACTAGGTGCAACGCCGCGCTTTGGCAAGACCGTGATCGGCTGCAAAACCAATGTCGGGGGTGCTGTCGACAACAACCTTCCGACGAAAAAGCCCGGGCGGATGGCCCGGGCCCTGAAAACGTTGAAAACCGGGCCTGATCAGGCGGCCGGCTTGAAGATCTTCGAAGCGTTGGCCTTGATCGGCTCGACCGTCTCGGCGGCGACCTTCTGGGTCAGCTCGGTCAGTTCTTTGGTCTGCGCGGTCAGCGTCTCGATCTGCTTCTTGGCGTGGGAGGTCCACAATTCCATCACGTCCGGCAGGGTCTTGGCACCGATCAGGCTCTGCGCGAAGTCGAAGCTGGCGCTGGTGTTGGTCTTCACGAAGTCGAACACCTTGGTCGAATAGTCGGTCGCGCCTTTGCTGGCCGAGGTGAACACCGCCTCGATCGTGCCGTTCTGGGTCTCGGCGACGTCCTTCAGCTTGGCGTAGCTTTCGCGGGCCTGCGACACGCCCTTTTCGGCGAAGGCGCGGACCTGCTCCGGAAGCTGGAACGGCAGCACGGTGGAAAACGGATCGCTCGAGTCGGCCATTGGGGCATCCTTCGCTGGTGGGGCTATCGAAGTGACCCGCGCGAGCGGCCTGCGCAATGTTCAGGCTGTACGCCGAGCCGGGACGACAAAAGCCGTCCATTCGTCACAAAATACCACAGAAATTGTGCAATGCAACATAAAATTGCATTGCACTGCCGCATTACGCGCCATGGGCGTGGTGGGCGGTGGTGGGGCTCGTGGCCCGCCGGCCTTTGAGGAGGCTCAGCTCTTCGGCTTGGTCACGTCCTGCGCCGCCTTGCTGACGACCTGACCGATCTCGCTCGCCTGCTCGGCAAACGCCTTCATCTGTGACTGGACGTATTCGCTGTGGACCCGCATCACGTCGCCGAGATCCTTGGCGTGGACGAGCTGCTGGGCGTAATCGAGCGCGGCGTGAACGTTGCGCTCGGCGAAGCTGACGGCGCGGCCGGTGATCTCCTTGGCGTTGGCCCGGGCGGCGGCGCCGCGATCCTCGATGGTGGCGGCCGTCTGCTGGGCGCTGGACAGCATGTGCTCGAACGCCTTGCGGGCCTGATCGAACCCGGCCTCGGCCATCGAGCGCACTTCCTTGGGAATCTCGAACCGATCACGCTCTTCCTGATCCATCGTCAGCTCCTTCCGCCTGTTGCGCCGCTGCTCGACCCGGCGCCGAAGACCTTACCGACCTATCGCATCGCCGGTGTGACCGGCGGATGTCGACTAGCGCATCGTGACCGATCGTCATGGTTTTGCAACCTTCCAACGCGATCAGGGCTTTCGAGGTCCTCAGGCGTGGCCAAATTAAGGTTATCGGCGCTTAAGACGGGATAGCCTCATCGCAAACGTGGACCTAACGGGAGCCGCTGGCGATAATGAATTGTTAAGGTTCTCAGGCCCCGCGCTCTGTCGGCCACAGGCGCACCACTGGCGAGCCGGGCGTACGAGTAGCGATGACGAACTGGGACTTTCAATTGCGAGGGGTCGACGATCCCCGGCTCGCGGTGCACGCGACCCGGACGTTGCCGGCGTGGCTGTGGTCGACCGACGGCAGCCGCGTGCTGTGGGCGAACCCAGTCGCCGCCCGGCTGTTCGACGCCGCAAACGCCACCGAGCTCGCCGGCCGCAACTTTCGTCCCGCCGATCCGCACCGCCGCCAGGTCGCCCAGCTCGCCGCAAAGCTGCCGCCGAACGGCGCGACGCGGCTGGAGCGGCTGCGCGGCTTCGGCGCCCCGCTCGGCGCGCTGGTGACCTGCGCCTGCACAAAGCTCGGCTTCGCCGATGGCAGCGCCGGAATCCTGATCGCCGCCGCAGAATCGATCGGCCGCCCGATGCCGCTGATCGACCGGCTGCGCGGCCTTGTCGAAGGCGTCGACACCCCGATCGCAGCTTTCGCCAGCGACGGCCTGTTCGTCGGCTCGAGCGCCGCCGCGCGCACGCTGCTCGGCTTCCGCAATCTGAGCGAAGCGGGTCTCGACCAGGCCCGTGCCGACGCGCTGCGGCTCGGCCGCGCCGAGACGCCGATCGGACTTGGCCATTTGGTGCTGCAGCGGGTCGGCAGTGGTGCCGACGTCGGCCTGATCGCACTGCTGGCGCCGGGGACGACGACCGAGCCCGGTCAGCAACCAACAGCCAGGTCTCCAGAGCCGCAGCATCAGGCCGATTCAGATCCGCAGCCTGAAACCGAGCACCCGGCTGCCGTTGCGGCGCCGGTCGAGCCGGCTGCGCAAGCCGAGCCGACTGTCGAAGCTCTGGGGGCCGCTGAGGAAGCTCCAGAGCCGATCGCGGTCGCCCCGGATGCAAAAGACGAGTCCAGCGAACCGCAGGCGCCCGTCGAGTCGGAGAGCATTCTAGAACCCGCAACGGATCAGCAGCCGGCCGAAACCGAGGCGGCAGCGACTGAGCCCGACTACGAGACCTTCGCAATCCTGAGCGAAGAGCCCGCCGAATTCACGCTGCTCGACGACGTCGCCCCCGCTGTCGAGGCGCAGCCTGCATCGACCGAGCCGCAGGCGGACACAGTCGATACCAACGCACCGCAATCGCAACCGGTTGCTCCTGTCGAAGAACCGGCCGCCGAGGTGGTGCTAATCGATGAGCCTGCCGCGCCAGAGCCGACCGGTGAACCTTCGCCATATATCGAGGCCGTCGCCGACGAGCCTGCAGCACCGGAAGCGGCCGAGATTGAAGTCCAGCCGGCCTTAGTCGAACAATCCGCGGCCCCCGAGCCGGCCGCTCCCGAGCAGGCGGCAACCGACGCTGCACCGGCCGTCGAAACGGCGCCCGAACCACCTGCACCGCGGCGGCATCCACTCCGCTTCGTCTGGCAGATCGATTTGGCCGGCCGGCTGGCGATCGCCTCGGATGAATTCCTCCGCCTGATCGGCCCGCACACCGCTGCTAATCTCGGCGAACGCTGGACCGAGGTCGCCGACCGGCTCGGGCTCGATCCGCAAGGTCTCGTCGCGGCCGCACTTGCCACGCGCCACACCTGGAGCGGCATCACGCTGCAATGGCCGGCGGACGGCGCCGCGCTGCGGCTGCCGATCGAAATGTCCGGCCTGCCCGTGCAGGATCAGGGCGGTGCATTTGCCGGCTATCGCGGCTTCGGTGTCTGCCGCGATCTCGCCGCGCTCGATTATCTCGCCGCGCTACGCCGGCACGGCCCGAACGAACCGCTGCGGCCGCAGCCGCTGTCGGCCGATCGCGCGCCGAACTCCCCCGCTTCAGACCAGGCCGCTGCTCTGGACCCGCTCCTGAACCCCTTGGACACGCCCGTGGATACCCCGAAAAACGTCCTGCCGTTCCGCGCCGCCAACGACGCGCGTGCGCCGTCGCTGACTCCGGGCGAGAACAGTGCCTTCCACGAACTGGCGCAGCAATTGGCAGCCCGGCTCGCGAGCGAGACGCCGACGACCGCGGATGCTCCATCAATTGCCGACGACGAAGTTGCGCCAGAGCAGGACGCGGCACCGACCGATGCGCCGGAAGCACCGCGCGCCGATTGGCTCGCGCCGACGCCAACGCCGGCGAGCGGCGCCAGCGCGCGCGACCGCCTGCTGCTCGATCTGATGCCCGTCGGCGTGCTGATCTATCGGCTCGACCGGCTGCTCTATGCCAATCCGGCGTTCCTGGCACGGATGGGCTTTGCGAGCGTCGCTGCGCTGGAAGACGCCGGCGGCCTCGATGCGCTGTACGTCGATTCCGGCGTCGGCGATTCCAGCAGTAGTTCGGAGACCGGCACGCCGATCACCATCACCGCCGCGCAAGGCGGCGACGCGGCTCCGACCGAGGCGCGGCTGTTCACGATCGCCTGGGATGGCGATCAGGCGCTGGCGTTGATCTGCTCGCCCGCCCCTGCACCGACTGCCGTGCCCGAGCTGCCGTTTGCGCCGACGACTGCGATCGAGGATGCGCCCGCCGTGGTCGGCGCCGCGAACGCCGAGGAGCTCGGCGCAATTCTCGACACGACCGCCGAAGGCGTGCTGATGTTCGACGAAGCCGGCGAGATCAGCGCCGCCAACCGCAGCGCCGAAGCACTGTTCGGCTACGACGGCGACGCGCTGGTGCAGCACAATCTGATCGAGCTGTTCGCGCCGGAAAGCCGCGAAGCCGTGGTCGATTACTTGGACAGTATCAAGAGCGGCCGCGCCCAGAGCGTGCTCGACCACGGTCTCGAAGCGCTCGGCCAGGTGCGCGAAGGCGGGCTGTTTCCGCTGAGCATGACGATCGGCCGGACCCGCACCGATGGGCCGAATTTCTTCGCCGTGTTCCGCGATCTGTCGCAGCTCCAGCGTACCGAAACAGAACTGAGCCAGGCCAAGCGGCTCGCCGAACGCGCCACCGGCGCCAAGGCGGACGTGCTGGCGCGGCTCAGCCACGAAATCCGCGCGCCGCTCAACGCCATCATCGGCTTTGCCGAGGTGATGATCGAGGAGCGGTTCGGCCCGCTCGGCAACGAGCGCTACGTCGACTACATGAAGGACATCCGTGCCTCCGGGGAGCGCGTCATCGGCATTGTCGACGATCTGCTCGATCTGTCGCGGATCGAGACCGGCAAGCTTGATCTCGCCTTCGCCAGCATCAACCTCAATGAGCTGGTCGAACAGAGCGTTGCGGTGATGCAGCCGCGGGCCAATCGCGAGCGCATCATCATCCGCACCTCGCTGGCGCATTCGCTTCCGACGGTGGTGGCCGACGCACAGGCGCTGCGCCAGATCATCATGAATCTGATCAGTACGTCGATCCATCTGGCCAATGCCGCCGGACAGGTCATCGTCTCGACCGCGCTCAGCGATGCAGGCGAGGTGGTGCTCCGCGTCCGCGACACCGGCAGCCGTCTCAACGACGACGAACTCGCCGCCGCGCTGCAGCCGTTCCGCACACCGAGCGACCGTACCGAAGCCGCCGGCGTCAGCCTGTCGCTGACCAAGGCGCTGGTCGAAGCCAACCGCGCCACCTTCCACATCAAGAGCGCGCCGCAATCCGGCACGCTGATCGAAGTGGTGTTCGCCCACGCGCCGGCAGCGGTTTGAGGAAGGGATGCGGGCCGTCATCTCCCCGCGGGACCATGTTACCCGCAGACTGGCGCATTAGGACGGCCTGACGCCGAATCTGCCCGAGCGATGAACGATCTGCCAAGCTAGCGGCTCGGGCTTTCTAAAACCTCGAATGCCGGCTAACATTTATAAATGACCAAGCTCTTCGAACAGGCGATCGAGACCGTCCGCGGCCTTCCTGCCGAGCAGCAGGACGCATTGGCTAGACTGCTTATGCAATTTGCGGCAGTGGACCAGCCGGCACTCGAGCTGTCTCCACACGAGGCAGCCTCCTTCGATGAATCATTAGCGCAGGCGGAACGCGGCGAGTTCGCCACGGAGGAGCAAGTTCGCGCCATCTGGGCCAAGCACGGGCTGTGAAGCTACGCTATACGATCCGTGCTGCCGCCGAGCTCGACAAAATCCTCAACTTCATCGACCAACGTTCACCGCGGGGTGCGAGCCACGTCAAAGCGCGCGTCCGCGCCGTGATTGAGCTACTCCTCGAATATCCGGAGGCTGGGAGGGAAACTACGAGGGGTCTACGTCGTGTAGTTGCCTATCCTTATCCCTACGTGATTTTCTATCGGGCAACACCATCAGAGATCATCATACACGGCGTGCGTCACAGCGCTCGGAAGCCGACGACACAATCCTGAGTTCGACTTTCGAGCGGCGCAGGCTCCGCTGACCAGGACGCCAGCCAATATCCCCTTGCTCCCCGCCGGCAATCGCGATTTAGCTGGCGCGGACCGAACCCTGGCGCGAGAGCCTCGATGGCGACGATCGACACTTCCATGGTTGCGAAACTGCCGCTGTTTGCCGGGCTGAGCCGGGCAGAGCTCGACGCCGTGCTGAAGGAAGCGCAGTCGATCCGGGTTCCCAAGAACGGCCATGTGTTCGAACAGGGAGAGGACGCCCATTCGTTCTTCGTGCTGTTGCACGGCCACGTTCGCGCCAGCAAAGTGACGCCGGCCGGCGAGCAGATCGTGGTGCGCTACGTCGCGCCCGGCGAGACGCTCGGCGTGGCGATGGCGATCGGTCTCAACCGCTATCCGGCGACCGCCACCGCGGTCGACGATTCGATCGTGCTGGCGTGGCCGACCGCGGCCTGGCCACGGCTGGTCGAGCAGTATCTGGCGCTTGCCACCAACACGCTGCGCACCGTCGGCGGTCGGCTGCAGGAGACGCATTCCCGGGTGGTCGAGATGTCGACCCAGCAGGTCGAGCAGCGCGTCGCCCATGCGCTGCTGCGGCTCGCCAAGCAGAGCGGCCGCAAGGTCGAGAACGGCGTGCAGATCGATTTCCCGATCAGCCGGCAGGACATCGCGCAGATGACCGGCACCACCCTGCACACCGTCAGCCGGCTGTTGTCGGGCTGGGAGCAGAAGGGCCTGATCGAAAGCGGCCGGCAGAAGATCGTACTGCGCGAGCCGCATCAGCTCGTGGTGCTGGCCGATCAGGCGCCCGACGACAAGACCTCCTGAGACTTCGCCACCGCTTTACGCAGCGCCGCGAGAAACGGCGCCTCGGCGATGCCATGCTCGTGGCAGGAATCCTCGATCGTGTGAAACGTCGCGATCGGGCAGCCAACGCAGGCGAGCTTGAAATCCAGGAACACCCGGATCGTCGCCGGCCATCGGCGCATCACGTCTTCGACTACGAGGGTGCGGTCAATCGACATTGTCGTCTCCGTTGACCCGCCACGCTGACGCCCGGGGCGACTGCGTTCTTTGTCGCGCAACAACGTTTCGGTGGGTTCCTACACCTCGTAGTTGTCACATCCAACGAATGGCGGATGCGGGTGCCCCCGTAGTTGAAAGGTATTCATCTCCGAGCTTGTGCTGGGACAAACAGCGGCGGCGCGGCAGGAGCATGGTTGCGCCAGCCGAGTTTCAATCCAGCCGCAAGGACCTCTACTATGATGACCCGCCGAGATACTCTGCTGAGCGCCGCCGTCACCGCACTGTTACTCAGCGCGCCGACCGTGGCAGCAGCAGCCGCTGAAGACGATGTCTCGAAGCTGCCGCGCCAGAAGATCGAACTGGTCGCACCTCCGTTCGTGCACGCGCATCAGCAGGCCACCAAGGACGGCCCCAAGGTCGTCGAATTCAAGATGGTGGTGCAGGAAAAGGAAGTGGTGATCGACGAAGACGGCACCAAATTCCAGGCGATGACCTTCAACGGCTCGATGCCCGGACCGCTGATGGTGGTGCACGAGGGCGACTACGTCGAACTGACGTTGGTCAATCCCGCCAGCAACACCATGCCGCACAACATCGACTTCCACGCCTCGACCGGCGCACTGGGCGGTGGCGCGCTGACGCTGATCAATCCCGGCGAACAGGTTGTGCTGCGCTTCAAGGCAGATCGCTCCGGCGTGTTCGTGTATCACTGCGCCCCGGGCGGCAACATGATCCCGTGGCACGTCGTCTCCGGCATGAACGGCGCCATCATGGTGCTGCCGCGTGACGGCCTAAAGGATCGGAGCGGCAAGCCCCTACGGTACGACCGGGTCTATTACATCGGCGAGCAGGACATGTACGTGCCGAAGGATCCGAACGGCAAATACAAGGCCTATGCGTCGCCGGCCGAATCCTACGTCGACACGGCCGAGGTGATGCGCAAGCTGATCCCGACCCATGTCGTATTCAACGGCAAGGTCGGAGCGCTAACCGGCAAGAACGCGATGCCCGCCAAGGTCGGCGAGACCGTGCTGATCGTGCATTCGCAGGCCAACCGCGACACCCGCCCGCACCTGATCGGCGGTCACGGCGACTACGTCTGGGAGACCGGCAAGTTCGCCAATCCGCCGGAGACCAATCTGGAGACCTGGTTCATTCGCGGCGGTTCGGCCGGTGCTGCGCTCTACACTTTCAAGCAGCCCGGCGTTTACGCCTACCTCAACCACAATCTGATCGAAGCGATCGAGCTCGGCGCCACCGCGCACTTCAAGGTCGACGGCAAGTGGAACGACGATCTGATGAAGCAGGTCAGCGCACCCGGCCCGATCCCGGGCGGTCCGACCAACTAAGACGCCACGTTTCCGAGGCTCACGTTTGTGAGCCCCCCCCCCCTCTTCTCCGTCATTGCAAGGAGCGAAGCGACGAAGCAGTCCAGTCCAGTGCTCGGAGCTGGATTGCTTCGCTTCGCTCGCGATGACGGGGTGAGATCATCCACGAATGAGCAACAACCCCAACCCCACCGAACTCCCATGCTGCTCGCCTTCAAAGCCAAGATCGCTCTCGCTGCCCTCGCCGGCTTCGCCACGCCGTTGGTGGTGACGCCGCTGGTGATCGGCCATGGCGACGCCGCGCTCGACGGCCAGCAGGCGATGGTCGAGATCGCGCCGGGTGCGATGGACTACCGGCTGCCCGGCGAATTCACCCGCGATGGCCGGCAGATCGAGGCCCCGCGAACCAAACTGCAGTTCGACCGCCCGCTGTCGATCATGCTGCATCAAGTCAGTGCGGCGGACTATCAACTCTGCGTCGATGATGGCGCCTGTCATCCGATGCTGGCCGATACCGCGGTTCGCGCCGACCGGCCCGCCGTGCAGGTCTCATGGCAGGACGCCACCACCTACGCCGACTGGCTGTCGCGCAAGACCGGCGCACACTACCGCCTGCCGACCGACGCCGAATGGGCATTTGCGGCGGGCAGCAAGTTCAAGGATGACGGGCTCGCCTTGGACAGCGACGATCCGTCGGTGCGCTGGATCGCGCGCTATGAGCGCGAATCCGATCGCGACAATCTGTCGGCCGCGCTACGTAGCTTCGGCGGCTTCGGCGCCAACGAGCGCGGGCTGCTCGATCTGTCCGGCAACGTCTGGGAATGGACCACCACCTGCTTCGACCGCAGCGCGATCGACGCGGCCGGCCGGCCACAGGCTCAGACCGCCAATTGCGGCGTGCGGGTCGCCGAGGGGCTGCACCGCGCCTACGTCTCCGATTTCATCCGCGACGCCAAAGCTGGCGGCTGCTCGGCCGGCCTGCCGCCGATCCACCTCGGTTTTCGCCTGGTGCGCGAGCCGGCGGCGCCGCTCGCCCGGTTGCGGGGGCAACTGGACCGCGTGGTGACGGCGGCGGGGATTTGAACCGCGACCCAAGGCCGCGCAGGACATTGACGCGCATCAAATGGACCCGCGGGCCGAGCTTCTAGCCTCGGCCATCGCGTGTCCCGGCCCCCTCCGCTTCGCCACGCGCTCCTGAAGGCCGCCCGGCCGATGCGCGGAGTTGCGCTATTTTGAATGCTCCCGATCTCACCCGCCCGCCGCTGACGATCCGGCGGATCAGCCTCGACACCGGCCGCGAAAACGTCGCGGTGATTTCCCGCCGCTCGCGCGCCCTGCGCCCCGAGGTGTTTCGCGGCTTCAGCCGCGTCGAACTGCGCATCAACTCCAAGGTGCTGCTGGCGACGCTGATGATCACCGACGACGACGCGATGATCGGCCCCGACGAAGTCGGCCTGTCCGAGCCGGCGTTCCGCCGCTTCAATGAGCCGGTCGGCAGTGCCGTGTCGGTGACGCCGGCGCGGTCGCCCGCAAGCCTCGACGCGGTACGCGCCAAAATCCAGGGCCACACCCTGTCGGCTGCGGAGATCACCGCGATCGTCGATGACCTCGCGCACTTCCGTTACTCCGACATGGAAATCGCCGCGTTCCTGATCAGCGCCGCGCGCTTCACCACGACCGACGAACTGCTGGCGCTGGTCGGCGCGATGGCCTCGGTCGGTACCAAACTGACATGGGACACGCCGATCGTCGTCGACAAGCACTGCATCGGCGGCATTCCGGGCAACCGCACCACCATGATCGTGGTGCCGATCGTCGCCGCGCACGGACTGATGATTCCGAAGACCTCGTCGCGCGCCATCACCTCGCCGGCCGGCACCGCCGACACCATGGAACTGCTGGCGCGGGTCGATCTCGACGTCGAGCAGATGAAACAGGTGGTGCACGCCTGCGGCGGCTGTTTGGTGTGGGGCGGCCACGTCAACCTGTCGCCTGCCGACGACATCCTGATCTCGGTCGAGCGACCGCTCAGCCTCGACACGCCGGAGCAGATGGTCGCCTCGATCATGTCGAAGAAGCTCGCCGCCGGCTCGACCCGGCTGCTGATCGACTTCCCGGTCGGCCCGTCCGCCAAAGTCACCAACGCCAACGAGGCGATGCGGCTGCGCAAGCTGTTCGAGTTCGTCGGCGATCATTTCGGGATCAGCGTCGAGGTAGTCACCACCGACGGCCGTCAGCCGATCGGCCGCGGCATCGGCCCGGTGCTGGAAGCCCGCGACGTGATGGCGGTTCTGGGCAACGAGCCGGGCGCGCCCGCTGACTTGCGCGAAAAATCGCTGCGGCTCGCTGCGCATCTGCTTGAATACGACCCTAAACTCCGCGGCGGCACCGGTTATGCCCGCGCCAAGGAGCTGCTCGACAGCGGGGCCGCGCTGAAGAAGATGCAGCAGATCATCGACGCGCAGGGGCCTTCGCCGTGTCCGGCCGAACTCGGCAGCTACGCCGCCGATGTGCTGGCTGCCGCCGATGGCGTGGTCAACGGCATCGACTGTCTGCGCATCAACCGGCTCGCCCGCAGCGCCGGCGCGCCGGTCGCCAAGGGCGCCGGCATCGATCTGTTCAAGAAGATCGGCGACCGCGTCGAAAAGGGCGAGCCACTGTATCGGGTGTATGCGTCCGACCGCTCCGAATTCGATCTGGCGCTGGCAGCCGCACAGGCGGAGTCCGGCTTCGCGATCAATCATCACACGCCCGCCGACGTGGATCTGGTGTCGTGAGTGTCGCCCTCCGCTATCTGGACTCGGCTGCGGACGATGCAATCCGGCTCGCGGCACGGCTCGGCGTGCCTTCGCACCTGATCACGCAGCACCGCTTTCCGGACGGCGAGATCGCCGTCAATGTCGGGCCCAGCGCAGAAACCACGATCCTGTATCTGCCGCTCGACCAGCCCAACGACAAGCTGGTGACCATCCTGTTCGCCGCCGAAGCGCTGCGCCGCGAAGGCTGCAACCGGTTGGTGCTGCTGGCGCCGTATCTCTGCTACATGCGCCAGGACGTGGCATTTCATCCTGGCGACGCGATCAGCCAGAAGGCGATGGGCCGGTTGCTCGCTGGGCTGGTCGACCGCGTCATCACGGTCGATCCGCATCTGCATCGCACGCCGCGGCTCGGCGATGTGTTCCCAGGTATCGCGGCGGATGAGCTGTCGGCGATGCCGGCGATCGCCGCGGCGCTGCGCGGTACGCTCGATCCAGACACCGTCGTGATCGGGCCCGACTCTGAATCCCAGCAATGGGTCGATGCGCTGGCCAAACTGATCGGCACGCGATCGGCGGTGGCGCAGAAGATCCGCCATGGCGATCGGTCGGTCGAAATCGCGTTTGGCGATGCGAGCGCAATCGCGGGACGGCCGGCACTGCTGGTCGACGATATCGTTTCCTCTGGCGGCACGCTGATCGCCTGCACCCGTGCGCTGCTCGGCGCCGGCGCAACGTCAGTCGATGCGGTGATCACTCACGCGCTTTTCCCGCCTGCGATGCTGCGCGACTTCGCCGCCGCCGGCATCCGCAGCATCCGCTCCACCCACACCGTGCAGCACCCGACCAACGCGATCACGCTCGACGATCTGTTCGTCGAGGCGCTGCGGGGCGAGATCGGCACGACCTTCAAGGAGACCCGCGCATGAGCGTCACCATCCGATTCTGCGGCGCTGCGCGCACCGTCACCGGCTCCTGCTATCTGTTCGAGACCAAGGGCAAGCGCTTCCTGGTCGATTGCGGCCTGTTCCAGGGCCACAAGACGCTGAAGGAACTGAACTACGGCGCATTTCCGTTCCGCCCCTCCGAGATCGACGCGGTGCTGCTGACGCACGCGCATATCGATCATTGCGGCCTGCTGCCGAAGCTGGTGCGCGAGGGCTTCAAGGGACGAATCCTGGCGACGCGGGGCACCATTGATCTGTGCTCCTACATGCTGCCCGACGCCGGCAGCATCCAGGAGTCCGAAGTAATGATGCTTAACCGTCGCAACGCCGCGCGCGGCAAGCCCGAGGTCAGTCCGATCTACACCCAGGCCGACGCGATCGCGACGCTGTCGTCGTTCTATCCGGTCGATTACCAGAGCTGGGTCAACGTGCTTCCCGGCGTGCGCGCAAGGTTCTGGAACGCCGGCCATCTGCTCGGATCGGCCTCGATCGAAATCGAGATCGACGGCGAAGGCCGCTCGTCGTCGGCGCTGCGCCTGCTCGCCTCCGGCGATATCGGCCCCGACGGCAAGCTGCTGCAGCCCGATCCGGAAGCGCCGGCGCATTTCGACTACGTGATCTGCGAGTCGACCTATGGCGACCGCGTGCGCGAGCCGACGTCGCCGAAGCTCCGCCACGAGCGGCTCGCCGCCGAAGTCAACGCCGCGGCGGCGGCGCGCGGCGCACTGGTGATTCCGGCATTCGCTGTCGAGCGCACCCAGGAACTGATCGTCGACCTGATCGACCTGATGGAAAAGGGCACGATCCCGAGCGCGCCGATCTTCCTGGATTCGCCGCTGGCGATCCGCGCCACCGAAGTGTTCCGCCGCCACGCCGCCGATCTCGATGAAGATGTCGATGTCGAGCGGCTGCTGGCCTCGCCGCATCTGCGCTTCACCGAGACGGTGGAAGAGAGCAAAGCGATCGCCAAGCTGAATGGCTTTCACATCATCATCGCCGCCAGCGGCATGTGCGATGCCGGCCGCATCCGCCATCATCTCAAGCGCTGGCTGTGCCGCTCCACCGGCACCGTGCTGCTGGTCGGGTATCAGGCCAACGGCACGCTCGGCCGCTTCCTCGAAGAAGGCGCCAAGGCGGTGCGGATCATGGGGGAGGAAGTCCGCGTCAAAGCCAAGATCCGCCGCATCGACGATTACTCCGGCCATGCCGACGCCGGCGAACTGACACGCTGGATCACCGAACGCCGGCCAATCGATCGCGGGCTGTTTCTCGCGCATGGTGAGGAAACGGCGATCGCCGCATTGGCCGAGCGGCTCGGCGGCGGCGTGCTGCCGGCAGCGAAGATCTTTCAGCCGTTGCTCGACGACGTGTACGAGCTCGCCGCACCGGTTCCGACCGCGCTCGACGGCAAGCATCGCCGGCGGCTCGAGCCCGAATCGGTGGTCAAGCTCGACTGGCACAACGAGATGTCGAAGCTGCTGCTCGATATCAACGCCAGCGTCGAAGCGGCGGCCGACGAGCGCGCGCGCAGCGTGATCATTCGCCGCCTGCGCCGCGCGCTTGATGAGAACGGCAATGGCAACGGCGCGCATGCGGCGCGGCGCTAGCCCCGCTATGAATCGAACCTCATGGTCTGAATACCATTAGAGCAAGGTTTGATTCACTCTCGGCATTAGAACACCGCCGCGCCGGCGGATCGCGCGATTCGCTTGCAGCTATTCGAATTGCATTCCCCCGAGGGCTGTGTGCTAGACTATCTCGCATGTGCACAATCCGGGGGACGCTCGTGAGTGCGAACTATCATGTCGCCGAAGGCGACCAGAACGCGCTTGGTCAGTATCTGGTCGCCCGGGCGACCAGCTGCAGTGCCGATCGACGTCCGCACCTGAAGATCGCCTGCATCCATTGTGGCGCCGAATACGTCGCCGCCGAAGTCAATTTTCATGCGTGTAAATGCCCGTCCTGCCAGAACGGTGCCGGCAACCTGCTGCTCTGAAGCCGTTGCCGCGCCGGCCGCTGTCAGCCCGGCGCGCGATACGCATACGCCTCCTGCGTGACCCCGCCATAGCCATAGGCTGCCGCCCGGCAGTCGATGATGTGGATGTTCGAGTGCGGATGCAGGTCGCCGATCAGCTCTGACAGCAGTGCGAACGCCTCGCGGTGATACGCCGCCTTCTCCACCTTGGTATTGGTCTCGTCGGTGATGGTAACCTCGAGCTTGAACGCATTCTTGCGCCAGGCGCTGAGCGCACGGCCGGCGATGAACCACTGATCGGCCGGATGATGGCGGATGAACACCGCCGTCCGATCGAGCTCCTTGCGCAGCACGCGGCAGGTGAGTTCGGCGACCGCGGCGGCGAGCCGTCCGGTCAACGCCGGGTCGAGGGGGATTGAAACCGTCAGTGTGATGCCGGGCATGTCCGCTGCTTTCCGGTGGTGGATGTCGATGCCGATCATGCCGTGGCTCTTCCCTCCTGAAAAACGGGAAGATACGATACGATCCATCTGGTTTTCGGGTGGATGATGAGCCGGCTGTTCGACCTCGATCTGCTCAACGCGCTGGTGGCGGTGGCCGAGACCGGCAGCCTGTCGGCGGCGGCGCCGCGCCTGTGCCGGTCGCAATCGGCGGTCAGCGAGCAGATCCGCAAGCTCGAGGAGATGTGCGGGCAACCGCTGTTTCGGCGCGGCAAGAGCGGCGCCAGCCTGACACAGGCCGGCGAGCGCCTGATCGGACACGCCCGTCAGCTGCTGGCGCTGAGCGACGCAGCCTATCGGGACATGCACGCCGCGCAGCTCGCCGGCGAACTGCGGCTGGCGATTACCGATTACTTTCGGCCGGGCGCGCTGCCGGGCATCCTGCGCCGCGTGCGCGACCAGTTTCCGCGGCTGCGGCTGCACGTCTCGATCCGCAAGAGCGCGCTGATCGAAGAAACCGCCGATTCCGGCGAGTTCGACATCGGGCTGTCGATGGCGATTCTCGACCGTCCGTCGCGGCGGAACGCGGCGAAGCGCATCAAGCTTCGGCGCGAGCCGCTGCTGTGGGTCGCCGACCGCTCGTTCGTGATGCCGGACGACGGTGTCCTGCCGCTCGTCGTGCTGCCCGACACCTGCTCGCTGCAGCGCTTCATCGCGCGCACACTGGCGGCGCACCAGGTGCCGCACACAGTGATGCACTCGGCCTCGGGCGTCGGCGGACTGCACTTGGCGCTGGCCGCCGGGCTCGGGCTGACCTGCCTCAACGCTTCGGCCGTGCCCGCGGACGCCGTGGTGCTGGCCTCGGGCAACCGGCTGCCGCCGCTGCCCGAAGTCGAATTCAGCCTGGTGCCGCCGCGCCGCGACGAACCGGCGCTGGTCGGCAAGGTGCGCGACATGCTGGCCGAGCAGCTGCGCTGACGGGCGCCGCCCGCTCCCGTGGCTGGAATAGTTCTAATCGCGACATTGCGCCGCTGCACTGCCCTGATGGCCTGAGCTACTGACAAGCGTTCTCGATTTTCGCCAGGAGCCCGCCGTATGAGCCGTTTCCGTGCCGCTGCCCTCGCACTTGCCGCCGTTTTCGTGCCGTTCGCCGCCGGGGCCGCCGAGCAGGTCAACGTCTACACCTACCGCGAGACCAAGCTGGTGCAGCCGCTGTTCGATGCCTTCACCAAGGACACCGGGATCGCCGTGAACGTCATTTCGGCGAGTTCGGGTCTGGAACAGCGGATCAAGGCCGAGGGCGCTGACAGCCCGGCCGACGTGCTGCTGACGGTCGACATCGGCCGGATCGACGACGCGGTCGCGGCCGGCATCAGCCAGCCGATCAACTCGGCCGTGATCGACGAAATCGTGCCGGCACAGTTCCGCGATCCCAACGGCCAGTGGGCCGGCATCTCGATGCGGGCGCGGGTGATCTACGCCTCGAAAGATCGCGTCAAGCAGGAAGCGATCACCTATGAGGAACTGGCCGACCCGAAGTGGAAGGGCAAGATCTGCATCCGTTCCGGCCAGCACATCTACAACAACGCGCTATTCGCCGCTTACATCGCCAAGCACGGCGAGGCCAAGGCCGAGGAATGGCTGCGCGGCCTGAAGGCCAATCTGGCGCAGAAGCCGTCGGGCGGCGACCGCGAGACCGCGCGCGACGTCGCGGCGGGCAAATGCGACCTCGGCATCGGCAACACCTACTACTGGGCGCTGATGCTGAACGATCCCGACAAGAAGGCCTGGGCGGACGCGACCCGCGTGGTGCTCCCGACCTTCGAAGGCGGCGGCACCCACGTCAACCTGTCGGGCGTGGTGCTCGCCAAGCACGCGCCCAACAAGGCCAATGCGGTGAAGCTGATCGAATGGCTCGTCGGTGAGAAGGCGCAGCAGATCTACGCCGACGCCAACTACGAATATCCGATCCGCGCCGGCGTGCCGCTCAATCCGATCATCGCCGGCTACGGCAAGCTGAAGCCGGATCCGCTGCCGATCGCCAAGATCGCCGCCAACCGCAAGGCCGCCTCGACGCTGGTCGACAAGGTCGGATTCGACAACTGAACGTCATCTCACCTCCACCCCCGGCACACTTCCCTCATCCCGAGGAGCCCGGCAAAGCCCTGAGGGCGAAGCCGGGCGTCGCGACGGATGAAACCACAGATCACGTCCTCATGGGTCGAGACGGCGCAACGCGCCGCCTCGCCATGAGGACGGCGCCTGGTGCATCCGACACCGAGCTCGTCGTCCTCTTCCTCGCCCTCCTCACCGCCCTCCTCGTCGCCGCGCCGGTGATCAGCCTGATGCTGATTGCGCTGCAGCCGGCACCGGAGGTGTGGTCGCATCTGATCGCCTATGTGCTGCCGCGCGCGGTGAGTGACACCGCGCTGCTGATCGCCGGCGTCGGCACGCTGACGCTGCTGATCGGGACCAGCACTGCCTGGCTGGTGTCGTCGCACGATTTTCCCGGCCGTACGGCCCTGATCTGGCTGCTACCTCTGCCGCTGTCGGTCCCGACCTATCTGTCGGCCTATGTCTATGTCGACCTGTTCGAGCCGCTCGGACTGGTGCATCGCACGCTCAGCCTGATGATGCCGGCCGCGCAGGCGGTGCACTGGTTGCCGCCGATGCGCTCGCTGCCCGGCGCGATGCTGCTGCTCGCCGCAGTGTTGTATCCTTACGTGTATCTGTCGGCCCGCGCGGTGTTTCAGGCGCAGGGGACCGATGCGATCGAGGCCGCGCGCACGCTCGGCGCCGGCCGCTTCACCATCCTGCACCGGGTGGTGCTGCCGATGGCGCGGCCGGCGCTCGCGGTCGGCGTCGCGCTCGCCGCGCTGGAGACGCTGAACGACATCGGCGCCTCGGAATATCTCGGCGTCCGCACCCTCACCGTCTCGGTATTCAACACCTGGCTGAATCGCGGCAGCCTCGCAGGCGCCGCGCAGCTGTCGCTGGTGCTGCTCGGCTTTGCCGCGCTCTTGATCGTGATCGAGCGCTTCGGCCGCCGCAGCGCCAGCGTCGAACTGTCGGCGGAAAGCCCGCGGCTCCGGTCGCGAACGCGGCTGCATGGCCTCAAGGGCGGCCTCGCAACCGCAGCTTGCCTGCTGCCGCCGCTGTTCGGCTTCGTGCTGCCGGCCGCCTACCTGCTCGGCGAAAGCCTGCGCCGCAGCCTGTCGATCGGGATCGACCCGGCGTTGTGGCGGGACGCCCTGCACACCGTGACGCTCGCGGCGCTGGCGACCCTGATCGCGCTCGGGCTCGGGCTGATCGTGGTGCTGGCCGCGCGCTGGCGCGAGGCCCGCACGACGCGCGCCGCCATGGCGGTCGCCCAGCTCGGCTACACGCTGCCCGGCCTGGTGCTGGCGCTCGGGCTGCTGACACCGGTCTTGGTGATCGACGGCACGATCGCCAACATCTTCCGCTCCTTCGGCTACTCGTCGCCCGGCCTGATCCTGATGAGCACCGGTGGTGCGGTGGTGGCCGCCTATGTGATCCGCTTCCTGGCCGTGCCGACCGGGCTGTTGAAGGCCGGGTTCGATCGCATCCCCCGCGATTACGACGACTCGGCCCGGGCCGCCGGTGCCGGTCGCTTGACCACGCTATGGAAGATCGACCTGCCGCTGCTGCGCCCGGCGCTGGTCGGCGCCGCGATCCTGGTATTCGTCGACTGTCTCAAGGAGCTGCCCGCGACACTGCTGCTACGGCCGCTCAACGTCGAGACGCTGTCGACCTCGATCTACCAATATGCCAGCCGCGGCAGCTTCGAGGATGGCGCGCTGGCGGCCCTGATCATCGTCGCCGCCAGCATTCCGCCGGTGATCTGGCTGACCCGGTTCTCCGACCTGCCGGAATGAGCCGGTCGCCACGCTGCCGCCCTCATCTCGTGGCTGATTAGGTTCGGAACTTGGCGCTGCGGCGATCCGCAGCACCGGCTGGCCTCGACCCGTCCACGACCGTATAATTCGCCCGATGAAGCAGATCCGGATCTCTCCTGTCGCCGCCTGGTGCGGCCTCGTCCTCGCCGCGATGCTGTTCGCCGGAGCATCCGCACAGGCGCAGGTGGCACCGATCCGCTATTGGGTACCCGGCGGGCCGTTCGGCTTCGGCGGCGGCGCGACCGAGAGCTGGCAGGCGCTGAGCTGGAGCGACGTCCCTGGCTTCACCGCAGAGACCGACGAGAATGGCGAGCTGCGCAGCGGCTTCGTCGCCCGCAGCTACAGCGCTCCGGTCACACCGCTGGCCGGCGGCTTGGGTTGGAACAGCCCGGGCGGGGCCGGCGCATTCGGCAATTTCGGCTCGCTCGCGACCGAAGGCTCGCAGTACGGCTACCGCTTCAAAGGCGTCGGCGACATGCCGGTGACGCTGTTCGGCGGCGTCGACAGCCTGAAGTACAGACCCGACGTTTTCACCTCGCTGACCTCGCCGGGCTTCGCCAGCAGCAACACGGCAGCCACCACCGTCAATGCCGGCATCGAGATCAAGCCGACCTCGAATGTCAGCCTGTCGTTCTCGGCCGGCTACACCCAGTACAACGGCACCACCGACAGCGACATCCGTTCCAATCTGCTGCCGGGCGAGTCGCCGATGTTCTCGGGCGGCCGGCGGTAGAAGCCCTCCACACGCGAGTCCATCCTCGTGTCCGCTTCCTTCGAGGTGCGCAAGAGCGCACCTCAGGATAACGGCGTCGTGCAGGTTTGGCAGGTGGTCGCGCTGATTGGTACGACGTGGGCACGGCGCTGCACGCCTTTGCCCACCTTGCGTTGCTACATCAACTAAGCGTTCTTCAGCGCGACGCGGAATTCGGCTTCGGTCTTGGCCTTGACCTCGTCGAGGGTGACGCCATCGGCGAGTTCGATCAGCGCCATGCCGTCATTGCCGTGCTTGTCGATGGTGAACACCGCAAGATCGGTCACCACCATGTCGACGACGCGTTCGCCGGTGAGCGGCAGATTGCACGTCTTCAACAGCTTCGGGCCGTCCTTGGCGGAATGCTCCATCACCACGACGACGCGCTTCACGCCGGCGACGAGATCCATCGCGCCGCCCATGCCCTTCACCATCTTGCCCGGAATCATCCAGTTGGCGAGGTCGCCGTTCTGGGCAACCTGCATGGCGCCGAGAATGGACAGATCGATGTGGCCGCCGCGAACCATCGCGAAGGAATCGGCCGACGAGAAGTAACTGGTCGACGGCAGCTCGGTGACGGTCTGCTTGCCGGCGTTGATCAGGTCGGGGTCTTCTTCACCCTCGTAGGGGAACGGACCCATGCCGAGCATGCCGTTCTCGCTCTGCAGCACCACGTCGACGCCGTCCGGGATGTAGTTGGAGACCAGCGTCGGAATGCCGATGCCGAGGTTGACGTAGAAGCCGTCGCGCAATTCTTTGGCGGCGCGCGCGGCCATCTGTTCGCGGGTCCAAGCCATCAGGGTTCTCCTCAGCTCGCCGCCGATTCGGCACGCTTGCGGGTGGTACGCTGCTCGATGTGTTTCTTCGCGTTCGGCACGTGGACGATGCGCTGCACGAAGATGCCCGGGGTGTGGATATGATCCGGGTCGATCTCGCCCGCCGGCACCAGATGCTCGACCTCGGCGATGGTGATCTTCGCCGCGGTGGCCATCATCGGATTGAAGTTGCGCGCGGTCTTTCGGTACACGAGGTTGCCGGCGGTATCGCCCTTCCAGGCGTGGACGATCGCGATATCGCCGAACAGGCCGCGCTCCATCACGTATTTCTCGCCGTCGAACTCGCGGATTTCCTTGCCTTCCGCCACCAGCGTGCCGACGCCGGTCTTGGTGAAGAACGCCGGAATGCCGGCGCCGCCGGCGCGGATCCGCTCGGCCAGGGTGCCCTGCGGGGCGAATTCCAATTCCAGCTCGCCGGCCAGAAACTGCTGCGCGAACAGCTTGTTCTCGCCCACATAGGACGAGATCATCTTCTTGATCTGCCGGGTTTCAAGCAGCCGGCTGAGGCCGATGCCGTCGACGCCTGCATTGTTGGAAACGAAGGTGAGATCCTTGACGCCCGCGTCGCGGATCGCGTCGGACAGGGTCTCGGGAATGCCGCAAAGGCCGAAGCCACCGGACATGATCATCATGCCGTCACGCAAGATGCCGTCGAGTGCCGCCTTGGCGTCGGGGTAGACCTTGTTCATGGTGCAGGGACCTTTGAGCGGGCTTTGCTGCGATTAGGTCTATTAGGCAAAAACCCCGCAACCCGTCAATTGCACCAGGACCCGTAGCACCCGGAAAGCCTTGAAAGCGCCAAGAAAACCGAGCAAGTTGCGACCCAAGGTCAGGCCCTGTCGGGAGCCGCCTCTCACACACCTCATTCACGCTCACGTTCCGGAAACTGGTTGGCGATGGCCCAAGGAATTAAGCGCCTCGGGATCTCGGTCGCGGTGCTGATCGCCGCCGCCGTGACGGGGGCGTTCGCGCTGTCGCTGACGATCGACCGCGGTGCCCTGCGCCAGGCTGTGGAGCAGCAGCTTCGCGCCGCCACCGGCCTGCAGCTGGTGGTCGACGGCGATATCGACGTCACCATCTTCCCGCGCAGCACTGTGACGTTCAGCAACGTACGCTTGAAGAGCGACGAGGATGGCGGCACCGACGCGGCGCTGAGCGTCAAGACGCTGATCACCAATTTGCGGCTGCTGCCGCTGCTGCTGCGCCGGTTCGAGATCGCCGACGTGATGCTCAACCAGCCGTCGATCCACGTCGTGCGCGATGCCGGCGGCCGCAGCAACTGGACGCCGTTCATCGACAGCCTGACCCGGACGATGAAGCCAGGCCTCGACGATCAGGTGTCGTTCTCCGAGATCCGGCTGCAGGACGGCGAGCTCAGCTATCGCGATGAAACCGCCGGCGTTCAGGAACACATCGACGATATCGACCTGTCGCTGGCGTGGCCGTCGATCTCGCGCACCTTTGCAGCAACCGGTCAGTTCGACTTCCGCGGCGAACGTCTCGACGGCTCGATCACCGTAGCCGACTTCATCGCGGCGCTGCGCGGCGACACGTCGGGCATCAAGCTGCGCCTCGCCGGCGCGCCGATGAAGATCGCGTTCGACGGCACGATCGCCAACAAAACCAGCCTGTCGCTGATCGGCACGGTGAGTGCCGACAGCGCGTCGCTGCGCAACGCGCTGCGCTGGGCCGGCCAGGAGCCTCCCGGCACGGGCGGCTTCGGCCGCTTCGCGCTGAAGGCCCGCGCCAACCTGATCGGTGCGTCGATCGCGCTCACCAACGTCAATGTCGAGCTCGACAAGAACGTCGCCGAAGGCGTGATGACCTACACGCTCGCCGGCGGCCATCAGGGCCTGCAGGCGACGCTCGCCGCCGGCAGCATCGACGTCACGCCGTATCTGTCGACGATCCGCCTGCTCGCCAGCGGCGCGCGCGACTGGAACCGGCAGCTGTTCGATCTGTCATCCGCCGATCCGGTCGATCTCGATATGCGGCTGTCGGCCGCGAAAGTGACGATCGGCAGCACCACGCTCGGCCGCACCGCGATCAGCGCCAATTTGCGCGGCGGCGCGCTGGCACTCAGCGTCGGCGAAGCCCAGGTGTACGGCGGCATCGCGCAGGGAACGTTCGGCGTCTCGCGCTCCGACAAGGCCGCCAGCATCAAGGCGCAATTCCAATTCAACGACGTCGAACTGCAGACCTGCGCGGCCGACCTGCTCGGCGTGCGCAACCTGTCCGGGCGCGGCAACCTCAGCGTGTCGCTGGAAGCCGAGGGCGCGAGCCCGTTCGGGCTGGCGCAGTCACTCGACGGCTCGGCGCTGCTCACCGGCCATGACGGCGCGATCAGCGGATTCAACGTCGAACAGCTTCTGAAGCGGCTGGAGCGCCGGCCGCTCTCCGGCGGCGGCAATTTCCGCAGCGGCAGCACGCCTTTCGATAAGCTCACCGTTTCGGTGCGGTTCGCCGACGGCATCGCCACTGCAGACGAAGTGCGGATCGACGGCCCGACCGCGCGGATTTCGCTGAGCGGCACCGCTTCGGTGCCGGCGCGCGAATACGACCTGAAGGGCGTCGCCAGCCTCGCCGGCGGCTCCGCCGCCAAGCCCGGCTTCGACCTGCCGTTCATCGTGCAGGGGCCGTGGGACGATCCGCTGATCTTCCCCGATCCGGAAAGCCTGATCCGCCGCTCGCCGGCCTCCGCGCCGCTGCTCGACGCCGTCAAGGATCGCAAGACCCGCGACACCGTCCGCTCGGTGCTCGAACGCATCACCGGCAAGAAGCAGGACGCCGAACCGCCGGCGGATGCGCCTGCAACCGCCCAGCCCGAGCCGAAGGCGAACTGATCAAGTTCAGCGCGATCTGCGTGGCTGCCGGTTGCGCACTGCTGGGCGCGGCCCTCTCCGTCACTGCGAGCGAAGCGAAGCAATCCAGCCCACTCAATTATCGAGCGGCTGGATCGCTTCGTCGCTTAGCTCCTCGCGAGGGCGAGGAGTGATGATGCGTCACATCGGCGCGGCGTTGTCGGCCTGGGTCTTCGACAGCTTCGAGGCAAGCGACGCGACCACGATCAGCACCGTTACGGCGGCAATGATCAACGTGCAGATCGCGTTGATCTCCGGCTTCACCCCGAGCCGCACTTCCGAATAGATCCGGATCGGCAGCGTGGTCGAGCCGGGACCGGTCGTGAAGCTGGCGATCACCAAGTCGTCGAGCGACAGCGCGAACGCCAGCATCCAACCCGCCGCGATCGCCGGCCAGATCAGCGGCACGGTGGCACGCAGGAACGCTTCCACCGGCGCGCAGCCGAGATCCATCGCCGCCTCTTCGATGCTGCGGTCGAGCGCATGCAGCCGCGACTGCACCACCACCGCGACGAAGCACATCGTCAGCGTGGTGTGGGCGATCACCACCGTCCAGAACCCGCGTTCGGCGCTGATCGCGACGAACAGCAGCAGCAGCGAGAGGCCAGTGATCACTTCCGGCATCACCAGCGGCGCATACAGCATCCCGGAGAACAGCGTGCGGCCTTTGAAATGGCCGGCGCGCGACAGCGCCACCGCCGCCAGCGTGCCGAGCACAGCCGCCGCGGTGGCCGACGTCAGCGCCACGCGCAGGCTCATCCAGGCGGCATCCAGCATCGGCTGATCCTGGAAGAACTCGCGATACCAGCGCAGCGACCAGCCGCCCCACACCGTGACCAGGCGGGAGTCGTTGAACGAATAGACCACCAGGATCACGATCGGCAGATACAGAAACGCCAGCCCCAGCGTCAGCGACACGAGGTTGAAACGGGAGAGCTTCATGGCATGCGCCCTTCCGCGCTAGGCAAGGCAGCCACATACGAATTCTCGCAGGCCGATGAGGCGGCGCTCTCTTCACCCTCCCCTGGAGGGGGAGGGTCGGCACGCAGGCCGCGAAGCGGATTGCGTGACGGGGTGGGGTGAGCCGCGGGCACGGCGGATGAACTCTTCGCCACCCCACCCCGCTCGCTACGCGAGCGACCCTCCCCCTCCAGGGGAGGGTGCCCCCCGCACCAGCGAGAAACGCCTATCCGCGATGGTACTCCCACAAAGGACAACGCAGCGACTCCAGCCGAGTCCGCCAACACCATCACGACCTCCCTTCGAGCTGACGGCGCTGCGCCCGCTCGTAGATCAGCAGCGGCAGCAGCAACACGCCGAGCAGCAGCACCGCCAGCGCCGAGGCGACCGGCCAGTCGCGGTTGGTGAAGAACTCCAGCCACAGCGTCTGGCCGATCATCGGCGAGGTCGAGCCGCCGAGTAGATCGGGGATGACGAACTCGCCGACGATCGGGATGAAGCACAGCAGCACGCCGGCGCCGATGCCGGGCAACGACAGCGGGAACGTCACCAGCCAGAATGCCTGCCGCGGCGAGGCGCCGAGATCGGCGGCGGCTTCCGACAGCGAATGCGGCAGCTTCGCCAGCGTCGCATACAGCGGCAGCACCATGAAAGGCAGATACGAATAGACGATGCCGACATACATCGCGGTGTCGGTCGACAGCCACACTACCGGCTTCGACACGATGTGCAGCGCCAGCAGCAGCTGATTGAGCAGGCCGTCGTGCTGCAGAATGTTGATCCAGGCGTAGATGCGGATCAGGAACGAGGTCCAGAACGGCACGATCACCAGCATCATCGCCAGCGGCTGCCAGCGGCGCGGCAGCCGCGCCATCGCATAGGCGATCGGATAGCCGATCAGCAGCAGGGTCGCGGTCGACACCGCCGCGACGGTGAGGCTGCGCAAATACGAGACGACGTAGAGGTGGTCGCCGAGGATCAGCTTGAAATTATCGGCCGACAGCGCGTCGAACGCCGCGCGCAGCGCCGTCCAGCCGGCGGCGAGATCGAACACCGGCGTATAAGGGGGCTGCGCGATCGCGGTCTGCGACAGGCTGATCTTTACCACGAAGCCGAACGGCACCAGGAAGAACAGCAGCATCCAGACATAAGGCGCGACGGCTGCGAGCCGCGCCGGCTTGGTGAAAATCCGGCGGCCGCTCATCGGGTCAGCACCACGCAATCGTCGGGTGAGAACCACGCCACCACGTGCTGGCCGGCGTGATACGCATCGACGTCAAGCCGCGTCGTATTGGCCATCGCGGCCAGCAAGGTGGCACCGTGATTGAGCCGAACCTTGTAGCTGGTCATGCCGCCGGCATAGCCGATGTCGGTGATGGTGCCGTCGAGCCGGTTGATCGCATCGGCATGACCGGCATCGGCGGCAGGGCCGCGCAGCGACAGCTTGATCTTCTCCGGCCGGATCGCGACCGAAATCGCCTCAGTCTGCAGCGCCTCGCGCGGTTCGGCCACCACGACCTCGCCGGCCCCGCCGGTCGCGACGGTGATGCGTCCGTTGTCGCGGCCGGCGACGCTGCCTTCCAGCATGTTGACGTCACCGACGAACTCCGCGACCCAGCGCGACGCTGGCGCCTCATAGAGCTGCCGCGGCACTGCGACCTGGTCGAGCTTGCCGGCGCGCATCACGCCGATGCGGTCCGCCACCGTCATCGCCTCCTGCTGATCGTGGGTGACGATCACGAAGGTCATTCCGAGCCGCTTCTGCAGCGCCATCAGTTCGAGTTGAGTGCTTTCGCGCAGCTTCTTGTCCAGCGCCGCCATCGGCTCGTCGAGCAACAGCAGCTTCGGCCGCAGCGCCAGCGCCCGCGCCAGCGCGACGCGCTGCTGCTGGCCGCCGGAGAGCTGATCCGGCTTGCGCTTACCCAGTCCTTCGAGCCTCACCAGCGCCAGCATTTCGGCGACACGCGCCTTGATCTCCTTGCGCGGCAGCCGGGCCCGCTTCAGCCCGAACGCGATGTTGGCCGCGACCGTGAGGTGCGGAAACAGGGCGTAGTTCTGGAACATCATGTTGACCGGGCGCTCGTGCGGCAGCACCGCGGCGATATCCACGCCGTTCAGCAGGATGCGCCCGGCATCCGGCGTCTCGAAGCCCGCCAGCATCCGCAGCAGCGTCGTCTTGCCGCAACCGCTGGGACCCAGCAGCGCGAAGAACTCGCCCGCCTTGATGTCGAGCGACAGCCGGTCGACGGCAACGAACCCGCCGAACCGTTTCTCCACGGCTTCGATACGCAACAGCGGTTCACCGGCAACCTCGGCCGGCGCGGGATCAGCGTGCTCCGTCATTTCCTCAGCGTCTCTACAGCTCCAGGCCCGTTCGATCAGAACCGCAAGCTGTAGCGGCCTATCGCACGCTACTCAACCGCCGCGAACGCCGGTACTTCGCTCATCCCTCGCCGTCGGGCGTCAGGATCGCCGGCTCGGTGTCCGGTGTACTGAGATTCCACATCGCATCGAACATCGAAGCCTGGAACGCGGCGAATTCGGCGCTGTCGATGATCAGCCCGTAGCTCTCCCGCGCCGACGAGATCAGGCAGACTTTGTTGCCGTAGATGAAGCAAGTCATCGACAGCGTGTGCGCGTGCGGCGCGTAGCGCAGCTCGCGGCACAATTCCTGGCTGGACGGCCAGATCGGCGCGATGTCGCGCTCGACGGAGCGGATCACCCGCAACCAAATGCCGCGGCGCGCGCGCTCCTGCAGATAGCGCTCCATCTCCTCCAGCCCCGGCTCGGCCATCAGTTCGCGCATCGACAGCGTGGCGCGCAGCACCTTGTCGCCACCGGACAGCGTATCCCACAGCGTGGTGCGGATGCCTTCGGGGCCCGGATGGAAGCGCACGTTCGGCTGGCCGCTCTCGTGGTGGTACATCGAGCGCAGCACCGGCATGACGTCTTCCAGCATCTGCCGGCGCGCTTCCAGCCGCTCCAACAGGATGCCGGGCTCCTGGGCGACGACGAACCGCCGCTTGCCGTGGTCGACGAACCGGACCAGCCCCTCAGCCTCCAGCTTGGCGAGCGCATCATGGGCGGTGGTGCGCGGCAAGCCGGCCTTGGCCGCAACCGCCGTCACCGAGGCGCCGCCGAGGCCCACGGCGGTCAGATACAGCTTGTAGAGCGAACCGGTGATGCCGATCCGGGCCAATTTTCCTTCGATATCCAACGTCGTCCCCCACCGCCGAAGCGCGCCGACCATGTCTGATCTCGGCCGCAACGTCTATTGTCGGATTTTCCCGACGATTTCTTGTCGAAATCGACCGCAATGCACAATGCGCCGGCAAATGACGTCAAGTTAAGCGGATATTTTGCGGTTTTGCTCGATTTATATTCCGCCAACCCCTCGATTCCGGATTGACGGATTTATCCGACATATCCCAAAGTTAGACGGTCACGCGAGCACACAGCGCGACCAAAGGAGGATTGCAGATGGAAGCGGAAGCCGATGCGGGCCGCCTGCCGGTTGAAACCATGAGGCCGCGGTTCGCGATGATTCAGAACGCCTTTGCGGGGCGACCGATGCGGGCGGCGGTGGGTCTCACCGCGTTCTTCGCGATCTGGCAGGCGATCACGCAGCTCAATCTGGTCGACGGCTTCTTGCTGCCCTCGCCGGTCGCGATCGCCGAAGCGCTGTGGGAGCTCGCGCTCGACGGCTCGCTGTGGGTGCATCTCGGCGCCAGCCTGCAGCGCGTTGCGGTCGGCTTCCTGCTCGCCTGCGTCGTCGGGCTGACGCTCGGCCTGATCTGCGGCTGGTGGCGGACGGTGTCCGACTACGTGCGGCCGGTGATCGAAGCGCTGCGGCCGATCCCGCCGCTGGCCTGGATCCCGATTACCATCCTGTGGTTCGGGCTCGGCGACGCCGCCTCCTACTTCCTGGTTTTCCTCGGCGCGGTGTTTCCGGTTTTCATCGCCACCTACACGGCGATCCGCGGCCTCGACCGCAACCAGATGAACGCCGCGCTGTGCCTCGGCGCCAAGCCCTGGCAGCTGTTTACCGACGTGCTGATCCCGGCCTCGCTGCCGATCATCCTGCCCGGCCTGCGCATCGCGCTCGGCGTCGGTTGGATGTGCGTGGTCACCGCCGAGCTGATCGCCGCCCAGACCGGCCTCGGCTACCTGATCCAGCAGTCGCGCATGCTCTTCCAGATCAACAATGTCGTCGCCGGCATGGTGACGATCGGTCTGATCGGCTTCGCGATGTCCGCCATCCTTGAACGTATCGAGCGGCGCGTGAACGCGTGGGCTCCTTCCGAGCGCAGCTGAGGGTCCTCACCATGAACGCAAATCTTGCATTGGCAACTTCAGCGATCCCCACTGCCGCGCCGGCGCTCGCCGCCCGCGCCGCTGCCGCAGAGGTCCAGATCGACATCCGCAACGTCGGTAAGGTCTACGACTCAAAGACGACACACCAGGCGGTGATCGCGCTCGACGGCGTGTCGCTGCGCATCAAGAAAGGCGAGTTCATCTCGCTGCTCGGCCCGTCCGGCTGCGGAAAGTCGACGCTGCTCAGCATCATCGCCGGCTTCCAGTCGGCCTCGAGCGGCCAGATCCTGCAGAACGGCCGGCCGATCTCCAAGCCGGATGCCTCGCGCACCGTGGTGTTCCAGGACTACGCGCTGTTCGGCTGGATGACGGTGCAGCAGAACGTCGAGTTCGGCCTCAAGGCCAAGGGCATGCCCAAGGCTCAGCGCGCCGAGATCGCGCGTGAGCTGATCAAGACCGTCCACCTCGCCGGCTTCGAGGACAAGTATCCGCACCAGATGTCCGGCGGCATGAAACAGCGCGCCGCGATCGCGCGCGCTTTGGCGCCCGATCCCGACATCCTCTTGATGGACGAGCCGTTCGGCGCGCTCGACGCCCAGACCCGCGTGCTGCTGCAGGAAGAAATCGCCCGCATCTCCACCGAAGCCGGCAAGACGGTGATCTTCGTCACCCACGGCATCGACGAGGCGGTGTTCCTCGCCGACCGTGTCGTAGTGATGAGCCCGCGGCCAGGCCGGGTGCGCGACGAAGTGCTGGTGCCGCTGCCGCGGCCGCGCACCGCCGAAATGCGTTCCGATCCATGGTTCGTCTCCACGGTCAAAGACCTCTGGGAGACGCTGAAGCCTGAATGGCAAAAAGGGGAATAAGCCGTGACAATTACGCTATCGCGCCGCCGCTTCGGTCAGCTCGCCGCCGGCTTTGCCGCCACCATGCCGCTCGCCTCCCCGTCGATCCTGCGCGCGCAGGCAGGCGATGTGGTCAAGATGTGCTGGTTCAACACCACCACGGTCTCTGCCCAGATCGCCCATGTGCTGATGCGCACCGACATCGCCGAGCGCAACGGCCTGAAGATGGAGATGATCCAGCTCGCCGCCTCGCCCGCGATCACCGAGGCGCTGGTCTCCGGCGCCGGCGACATCGGCACGCTGTCCGATTTTGCCGCCGTCACCACGATGGCGATCGGCGCACCGGTCACCACGGTGTCGTCGCAGGCGATCTTCCGTTCGGCCGTGCTCACCACCAAGAAGTCCGGCATCAATGATCTCGCCGGCCTCAAGGGCAAGCAGATCTACGGCACCTTCGGCATCACCGCGTTCCAGAACGCGCAGGAAGCCGTGCTGAAGGCCGGGCTGACGCCGGGCAAGGACGTCACCTTCGTCAATGTCGGTCCCGCAGAGCTGGCCGACGCGGTCGGCGCGCAGCGGATCGATGCGTTCTTCACCTACGATCCGTTCGTGTCGTTCTTCGAGAACTCCGGCCACGCCAAGGTGGTGTCGCAGAACGTCACCCCGGTGATCGTGCTCGCCGCCAACAACCGCTTCTTCAAGGACCGCCCGGAAGTGCTGAAGCGGATGCTGAAGGCGAACTCCGAAGCGCTGTTCTTCGCCAGCCAGAACCACGATCTGGTCAACGGCTGGTTCCGCACGCTGGAGCCCGCCAAGAACATCCCGGTCGAAGTGCTCGAGAAGGCGTCGAGCTACGATCCGGCGTGGAGCGCCAAGTCGTTCACCGACATCAAGGCGACGCTGACGCCGGCGCAGATCGCCAAGATGGACACCCTCGCCAAATGGGGCGTGGAAACTAAGCTGCTGCCGCGGGTGCCCGACGTCACCAAGTTCGTCGACACCACGATCGCCAGCGCCGTCGACAAGGAAGCCGCGGCCAAGGGCTTCGACCCGAAGAGCGTGAAGATCACCCGCGCCTGATCGGACTGATTAGGGACTTTCGGCTGTCTCCTCATGGCCGGGGCTTCGCCCCGGCCATGACAGAACTGCGAGTGAGAGACTTGCACGACTTGGTACCAAAGCCGCAGCGTCACTTCGATTTCGCCCAAATGTCCGGCGCGGATCGCTATCGCCTGATGGCCTCGACCATCATGCCGCGTCCGATCGCATGGGTCGTCACGCGTTCGCCCGACGGCTGCATCAACGCGGCACCCTATTCGTTCTTCAACATGTTCGGTTCCGATCGCCCGGTGGTCGCGCTCGGCATTCTGGCGCGGCCCGACGCGCCGAAGGATACAGCCGCGAACATCCGCGCCACCGGCGAATTCGTCATCAACCTCGTGCCGTTCGGCCTGGTCGAGGCGATGAATGCAACCTGTGTCGAAGCGCCGCCGGAGGTCGACGAACTCGACCTCGCGGGGCTGGAGACGCTGCCGAGCGTCGCCATTGCGCCGCCGCGCATCGCCGCCTCCCCGGTCGCGTTCGAATGCCGCCGCACCCATTGGCTCGACACCGGTCCCGGACAGGTGATGGTGGTCGGCGAGGTGCTGCACGCGCACTACGCCCAAGACGTGCTGACCGGCGATCCGGAGCGCCCGCGCGTCGACCACGCCGCGCTCGATCTCGTCGGCCGGATGCACGGCGCCTCCGCCTACACCCGCACGCGTGACCTGTTCGATCTCGACCGTCCGCTCTGGAAGGACGCGCAGATCATCACCACCACCGCATCATAAGGACTCATCAGATGGCTAAGTTGAAAGTCGCGGCAGTTCAGGCGACGACCGTTCCGTTCGACGCCGCGGCAGCGACCGCCCGCACCGTCGCATTGATCGGCGAAGCCGCCGCCAAGGGCGCGAAGATCGCGGTGTTTCCGGAGGCGTTCATCGGCGGCTATCCGAAGGGTCTCGACTTCGGCTGCGCCATCGGTCGGCGCACGCCGGAAGGCCGCGAGGATTTCGCCCGCTATGTCCGCGGCGCCATCACCGTGCCGGGCCCGGAGGTCGACCAGCTCGTCGCCGCCTGCGCGGAGCACGACCTCCACGCCACGGTCGGCGTGATCGAGCGCGACGGCGGCACGCTGTACTGCACCGCGCTGTATCTGGCCCCGACCGGCCTGCTCGGCATCCATCGCAAGATCATGCCGACCGGCTCGGAACGGCTGGTGTGGGGCTTCGGCGACGGCTCGACCCTGACGGTGGTCGACACGCCCTATGGCCGGCTCGGCGGCGCGATCTGCTGGGAGCACTACATGCCGCTGATGCGCGCCGCCTACTACGCCAAGGGCGTGCAGATCTGGGCGGCGCCGACCGCCGACGATCGCGAGAGCTGGATCGCCACCATGCGCCACATCGCGCTGGAAGGCCGCTGCTTCGTGATCGGCGCCTGCCAGGTGATGCGTCGCTCCGACTTCCCGGCGGACTATGCCAGCCGGATCGAGGCCGGCCCGGACGAGTGGATGATGCATGGCCGCTCGGTGATCGTCGGACCGCTCGGCGAAATCCTCGCCGGTCCGCTGCTCGACGAAGAGGGCATCCTCACCGCAGATATCGACACCGACGACATTCTCGGATCGAAGCTCGACTTCGACGCGGTCGGGCACTATTCGCGGCCGGACCTGTTCACGCTGCAGGTCGATGAGCGGCCGCAGACGCCGGTGGCGTTCAGCGCCAAAACCGGTGCAGGCGACACCGGAGCCTGACCGGCTCCAAACTAAGCGCGGCGCGCTGCGCGGAGTAGGTGATCAGCCTGCTTCGCGTGCGCGCGCCGGGGCGCGGTCTTCCAGCGCATCGAGCCCGACCAGCCAGCGATACTGATCGATCGGTGCCGGCTTGCCGATCAGATAGCCTTGCACCGCGTCGCAGGACTCGTCGACCAGGAAGTCGAGCTGATCCTGGGTCTCGACGCCTTCGGCCACCAGCGTGACGCCGAGGCCGTGGCCGAGCCCGATCACGGCGCGAACGATCGCCGCCGATTGCGGGTTGCGGCCGAGATTCATGATGAAGGCGCGGTCGATCTTGATCTTGTCGAACGGGAACGCCTGCAGATAGGTCAGCGAGGAATAGCCGCTGCCGAAATCGTCCATCGACACCCGGACGCCGAGCGCCTTCAGCCGGCGCAGCAGCGACAGGCCGCGATCGAAATCTTCGATCAGCACGCCCTCGGTGATTTCGAGTTCCAGCCGGCCCGGCTCCAGCCCGGTCTGCAACAGCACCTCGTGGACGAACGCGACCAGATCGGTGTTGAGGAATTGCGCCGGCGACAGGTTGACGGCGACCTGCAGCGGCCGGGCCCACGAGGCGGCCTGGCGGCAGGCTTCACGCAGGATCCACTCGCCGAGCTCGACGATCAGCCCGCTCTCTTCGGCGAGTGGAATGAATTCGCTCGGCGGCACGAAGCCGCGGGTCGGATGGCGCCAGCGCGTCAGCGCTTCGAAGCCGACGATGTCGTTGTTGCCGACCCGCTTGGTGCTCGACGCCTGCGGCTGGTAGTACAGCGACATCTCGCCGTTGCGGATCGCATTCGACAGATCCTGATGCAGCACCCGCCGGTCGCGGATCTGCATGTCCATTTCGGGCTCGAACACCGTGACCGAGCCACGCGCCTTGGCCTTGGCACGGAACAGGGCGGCGCCGGCGTTGGCGAGCAGCGAGGCCGCGTCGGTGCCGTTGGCGGGGAACAGCGCGACGCCGGTGGTGACGCCGATCCGCACCGTCTTGCCGTCGATCACGAAGCCCGGTGCCAGCGCCTTGGCCACCATGCTGGCGAGGTCGCGCGCCGCAGCCGGCTGCGGGCCATCGATGATCAGGCCGAACTCGTCGCCGGACAGCCGCGCCACTACGCCGCCGCGGGACGCCCATTCGATCCGCCGTGCCACCTCGATCAGCAGCTTGTCGCCGATCGCGTGGCCGAACACGTCGTTGATCTCCTTCAGACCATCGAGGTCGACGGAAAGCACGGCGAATTCATCGACCGCGTTGTCACACGCCTCGATCATCTGGGTCAGCGACTTCAGGAACGCATCACGGTTAGGCAGGTCGGTGAGGCCGTCGTGATACGCCATGTGCGCCATCCGCGCCTCGGTCTGGCGGCGATCGGTGACGTCGACATGGGTCTTGATCAGGTAGTGCGCCTGGTCGGCCTCGTCGGTGACGGTCATCCGCCGGGTGACGAACAGGCGCAAGCCGCCGGCGGTCGAGATCGGATGCTCTTCGACCACAAGGCCGCCCTTGCGGATCGCCAGTTCGTCGCGCTCGGCGATCAGCCGGGCTTCCTTGGCATTGAAGATCTCGCCGGTGGTCAGCCCGGTGGCATCCTCGCGGCGGCGGTTGAGGATGATCTCGGCGCCGCGGTTGGCGAGCATGTAGCGGCCGTCCGCGGTGTTCTGCACCGTCAGCGCCACCGGAATGTTGTCGATCACCAGTTCGAGGAAGCGCTTGGTCTTTTCCAGCTCGACCGACAATGCGCGGCGATTGGTGACGTCCTCGAACAGCGCGATCAGGAATTCAGGCTCGCCGTGTTCGTTGCGAGCGACCACGCGGTTGCTGGCGAGAATGCGATCGCCCCGCCCCAGCTCGACCGTCAACTCGGATTGGAAGGCGCCGGTGATCGATTGCAGTGCGCTCTGGTCCGCCTCGCGGATGCTCGCCGCGGACCGCGCGGGATACAACTGATCGGCGGTGGCGCCGATGATCTTGTCGCGGCTCAGCCCTGACAGAGTCTCGAACGCCCGGTTGGCCAGGATGTAGCGACCGTCTTCGATGCTCTTGGCGGCGACGCAGACCGGGATGTTGTCGATCACCGACTCCAGGAACTGCTTGGTGGTCGACAGCTCCTTCGACATCCGGCGCAGTTCGCTGCAATCGTCGTGGGTCGCGATCGTGCCGCCATTGGCGAGCCGCGAGAACTTGACCTGGATGCAGCGACCGTCCGGCAGCTCGGCCACGTAGCCCTGCGGCAGACCGGCGTTGCGATAGAACTCGTCATTGGTCAGATCGAGCATGCCGCGCGCGCGTCGCAGAGCCAGCAGATCGCGCCCGGGCATTCCCGGCGTGACCTCTGCGCGCGTCAGGTCGTACATCGCCAGATAGCGATCGTTGCAGAACACGATGCGGCCGGACGCGTCGGCGATCACGACGCCCTGCTGCAGCTTGTTCAGCACGGAGTCGACCAGAATGTTCTTGCGGCGATGGGCGCGGCGCTGCTTGCGCAGCATTGAGGTCGCCCACAGTGCGGTCGCGCACGTGAAGGCCGCGACGACGAAGCCACCGATCAGCAATTCCCAGAGGATCTCAGGTTCGATGCTGCCGATGTAGCTGGCGGGCACGAAGCCGGGCGCGGCGTTAGCCGCCGCCGAAAACAGACAGGTGCTCAATGCAGCACATGCTGCCCCCCTGCCCGCTTTCCTGATCCGCGCCGTCATACAACACCCAGAGATTGCAATCGGAGTCTGGTGCAAGAGATGTTTGGAACATGTAAACACCGCTGGCCCGGCAGGCAGTGATTGCGCGAATTTTCATCAATTGACCCGAGATGGTTAACCCGATCATAAACGCCGCCGGACGAGTGAATCGCAACATGAGCGCGGATCGATGGATGAAGTTGAGTGCGTCGTAGTCGGCGCGGGTGTGGTCGGGTTGGCGATCGCGCGAAAGCTGGCGCAGCAGGGCCGCGAAGTGATCGTGGTCGAACAAGCCGAGGCGATCGGGACCGGCACCTCGTCGCGCAACAGCGAAGTGATCCACGCCGGCATCTATTATCGGGCCGGCAGCCTGATGGCGCAGCTCTGTGTCGCGGGCCGGCAGGCGCTGTATGCGTATTGCGCCGATCACGGCATTCCGCATCGGAAATGCGGCAAGCTGATCGTCGCCACCACCGCCGCGGAAGCCGACAAGCTGGAGTCGATCCGCGCCCACGCCGCCGCCAACGGCGTCGATGACCTGCGCGCGATCGACGGCGCGGAGGCACAGCGGATGGAGCCGGCGCTCTCTTGCGTGGCAGCGCTCGTTTCACCCTCGACCGGAATCGTCGACAGCCACGCCTACATGCTGGCGCTGCGCGGTGATGCCGAAGCGGCCGGCGCGGCGTTCGCATTTCACGCGCCGCTGCTGTCGGCACGCCGTGAGGGCGAAGTGCTTGCGCTCGAGATCGGCGGCGAGATGCCGATGACGCTCGGCTGCCGGCTGTTGATCAATGCCGCCGGCCTCGGCGCAACTGCAGTGGCGCGTTCGATCGCGGCCATGCCATCCGAGCTGGTGCCGACGCCTTATCTCGCCAAGGGCAATTACTTCACCTGCAGCGCGCGCGCCCCCTTCTCCCACCTGATCTATCCGGTGCCGGAGCCAGGTGGTCTCGGCGTGCATCTGACGCTGGATCTCGGCGGCCAGGCCAAGTTCGGCCCCGACGTCGAATGGATCGACGAGCTCGACTACGTGGTCGATCCGGCGCGCGCGGCGCGGTTCTATCCGGCGATCCGCAAATACTGGCCCGGCCTGCCGGATGGCGCGCTGTCGCCGGGCTATTCCGGCATCCGGCCGAAGATCGTGCCACCGTCCATCGCAGTGCAGGATTTCGTGGTTCAGAGCCCGCGTGAGCATGGCGTGCCGGGCCTGATCAACCTGTTCGGGATCGAGTCCCCGGGATTGACGGCGGCGCTGGCGATTGCCGACCACGTCGCCGCGCTGGCCGGCTGATCGAACTCACGTCGCAACCGGCTGCGTCAACAAAATATCGAAAATCGATTTTTTGTTGACGGGCGGCATCTCTTGCGATTTGCTCGCAGCATGAGCAGCGTAAGCCCGATCCTGCACTATGCGTTGGATGGCGACGGCCCGCGGAGCCTGACTTCCGCGGTACAGGAGCGGATACGCGCGGACATTCTGGCGACCCGTCTGCTACCCGGACAAAAGCTGCACATCGCAGGCCTTGCCAAGCAGTTCTCGGTCAGTCTCGCGGCCGTCCGCGAAGCGCTGTCCCGCCTCGTCGCCGACGGGCTGGTGCAGGCCGCCGACCAGCGCGGCTTCCGCGTCAGCCCGGTGTCACTGCAGGATCTCGCCGACGTCACCCGATCGCGTATCGAGATCGAAGGCTTGATGCTGCGGCGATCGATCGAACTCGGTGACGAGGCCTGGTTGAACGCGGTCGAAGCCGCCTGGAGCGCCCTGAAGGCGTTTCCGCACCGTTTTCCGGGCGACGATCCCCTGCAGTACGACGAATGGGCCAAGCGCCATAACGCCTTTCATCTGGTGCTGGTGAGCGGCTGTGACTCGCCCTGGCTACTGCGCTTCCGCAAACTTCTGCACGAACAAAGCGAACGCTACCGAAGGCTGTCGATCCGCCGCGACTCCGGACGCGATCCGGCCGATGTCGAGGTTGAGCACGCGGCCATCGTCGAGGCGGTGATCAGACGCGACGCCGAGGCGGCGGTCGCGGCTTTGGCCAAGCATTTTACGGCGACCAAAGACAGCGTCGCGATCTCTTCCGGCGAAATTCTCGAGGTCGATCGGGCGGTTTGACCGTCCGCGTCTCGTCGTTATTCGCGACGCAGCCCGCGTCGCTCGAATGATCAAAACGATGGCCGAGGGCGTCCCAGGGACGCCCCGAGCGCCGCAACAGCGGCTTTGCGCGATGGAGAGCAGCTCGCGCGAAGAGAACACCTCAAGCCAACGGAGAACTCCAGTCCCCTGCGGCTGATCGCCAACCACCGATCCCACAGCAACCATTCGACCCAAACGGCGACCGGCATTCAACGACCGGCACCTAACAAAAACAACCAAACGGAGGAAACAAGATGCGCATGACGACCGCGCGGGCATTGCTCGCCGTATCACTCGGTCTGATCGGCACGGCCGCATCGGCCGAGGATCAACCTGGGATTACCGAGACCGAAATCCGCATCGGGCAGACCATGCCCTATAGCGGGCCGGTTTCGGCATTCGGGATTCTCGGCAAGGGCGAGCTCGCTTACTTCAAGATGGTCAATGATCGCGGCGGCATCAACGGCCGCAAGATCAACCTGATCTCGCTCGACGACGGCTACGTGCCGCCGAAGACCGTGGAGCAGACCAGACGACTGGTGGAAAGCGACGAAGTCTCGTTCATCTTCTCCACCATGGGCACCGCGCACAACACCGCGATCGCCAAATATCTGCAAAACAAGAAGGTGCCGCAGCTGTTCGTCGCTTCCGGCGCCTCCAAATTCGGCGACATCTCGCAGTACCCGCTCGCCATCATGGGCATCATGGCGCCGTTCCGCAACGAAGCAAGAATGTACGCCCGCTACGCCCTGGAGAAGAAGCCGGACGCCACCTTCGCGGTGATCGCACAGAACGACGATTTCGGCCGCGACTATCTTGCCGGGCTGCGCGACGTGCTCGGCGAGCGCTACGACAAGGCGGTGACCGCAAGCATGTACGAAGTCACCGACCCGACCATCGACTCGCAGATCGTCAGCCTGAAGGCCAGCGGCGCCGATGCGCTGATCATCGCCGCGACACCAAAGTTCGCCGCACAGGCGATCCGCAAGACGTTCGAGATCGGCTGGAAGCCGATGAGATTCCTGTCCAACGTCTCGGTGTGGATGTCGTCGGTGATGGAGCCGGCCGGCGTCGATGCCGGCGTCGGCATCATCTCGACTGCGTACGTCAAAGATCCGCTCGATCCCGCCTGGGCGAACGATCCCGGCGTGAAGGATTGGCGAGCCTACATGCAGAAGTACATCCCGGACGGAGACTTGCGCGATTCCAACTACGTCAACGGCTACAACAACGGCATGGTTGTCGAACACGTGTTGAAGGCGGCCGGCAACGATCTCAGCCGCGACAACATCATGAAGCAGGCGCTCTCGATCAAAGAGCTGGAGCTGCCGATGCTGCTGCCGGGCATCAAGGTTCAGACTGCGGCCGACGACCACCTTCCGATCGAGCAGGTCCAATTCATGCGCTTCACCGGCAAGCAATGGGAACGGTTCGGAGAGGTGCGCTCGACCAAGTAACCCTCGCTACTCGGCGGCAGCGCGAGTCTTGCATCGAGCCTGATGCAAGCATCGCGTGGCCGCCGTGCGCGGCGGCGCGAGCGCGGTCAATCATCGGATTGGAATCGGCGCCGGTCGCGAAACGCGAAATAGGATCAAGCGCGCAACGCTCACGCGAACATCGCGCGGACAGACTGATCAACGTGGTTGGGATGGGTCGCCAAGATTGACGGCGGCTACGGCGATTGCCGATCACGTCGCCAACCTTGCGGCGGTGTGACCGGCGTCAATCACCTGAAGATCGGGACTTCCAGTCCCCTCTGGCGCCGCCCGGAAGGCTCTTCGGCGTCAGAGGTGGACGATGTCCCGAAGCTGTTGCGATCGCATCACCACCATCAGATGTGGATGGACGCGAAGGTCAGCTTTGCTGCAGTGCAGTGCAGTGAGAGGAAGTCAGTGGAGGCTGGTCTTGGTTTGCTTCAGTTTCGCGATTTGATCCCGCACCATGAGCTTGCGACGTTTCAGCTCGGCAATACGCGCGTCGTCCGTAGAAGGATGGGCGAGAGCGTCGTGCAATGCCGTCTCCAGAACTTTGTGCTTGCGTTCCAGTTCGACGAGATGCGCCTGAATTGCCATACGAAACCTCCTCTTTTGGTGAGACTGAGTTTCCATCCGGACGAGGAAGTGTACATCTCTGGTGGCGTCTGTCGATAGGTCTTGAAATATCCGCGTCATAATTTCGCGCCCCACGAAACGATTCGAGAGCACGATCAGTTCATCCCCGCAAACGCCCGAGGATGCGGTCTTTCCTCAAAAGCATCGAATGTCAGAATGCGAGTTCTCGAATTATTCACCTGACGAAGGTCGTACGCCGCACGATGCGCGGACGCACCGCTTGCTCGCAACGCCGCAAAGGCGATAATGACGCCGAACTGATCGACATTCCTCCGCAACCGGCCCGCCGTTCGCGACCCGGTTCAAGCCGACACTGATCATGACCGACGAAGACGAGGGCGACCTCGGTGCCGAGCTGGCTAAGCTGCAACAAGAGCACCGCGATCTCGACGCCGCGATCGATGCGCTGCATCATTCGCCCGCGCCGGACCTGTTGCGGCTGCAACGACTGAAGAAGCGGAAGCTGGCGCTGCGCGATCGCATCGCCTTCATCGAAGATCAGATCACGCCCGACATCATCGCCTGATCGTTGCGCCCGACGCGGCGCGGCGCTCCGCCTTGCGGGCGTACATCGCCCGATCGGCAAGGGCGAACGCTTCGGCCGCGTCCATCTCCGGCGTCAGCATTGCAACGCCGGCGGAGATTCCGACCTCGATCGTTTGATCGCCATAGCGGATCGCAAGCTCGTCGACCGCGGCCTCCAAACCCAACGCTTTGGCGCGCGCGTCGGTTTCGTCGAGATTCCACAACAGCAAGGCGAACTCGTCGCCGCCGAGCCGGCCGATCAGATCGGACGCGCGGACATGGCGCAGCAGCGCTTCGGTCACGTTCTTCAGCACCACGTCGCCGGCTGCATGGCCCAGCGTGTCGTTGACCGGCTTCAGCCGATCGACGTCCAGCATGATCAGCGCACCGCCGGCGCCGTAGCGCTTGATATAGGCCAGCGCCCGGCCAAGCTCGCGCTCGAAGCCGCGGCGGTTGGCGATGCCGAGCAGGAAGTCGGTTTCGGCGCAAGCGCGCAACACGTCTATCTGGGCCAGCGCCGCCGCAAGCTGAGCCTTCAACCGGCGGATCTTGAGCTGCGGATCGGCCGGCAGCCGCCCCCCGGCAACACGCGCCCGCGGCGTCGCCGGAGCCGGGCGCGGCCCAGCGGGCGGTAATTTGCGCTTCTTGGCGGCAGGCTTTGGGGGCCCTCGGTCGACTGACCGGCGGGAGGACGAGGGGCGGATGGGCTTCTTTTTCATGAGAATCAGCCGGATAACCGCCACAACACTTGCCGCTCTTCACCAAGAAAGGATAGTGCATTCCGGGCGCCTTGGCCGGAGCGGCCGGCATCCCTATAATCTCCCCCTATGTTTCTGGATTTACAACAGAATCGCTCGAAAGAATCGTTTGAATGACAGCTCCCGTCGCGATCATCATGGGCAGCCAGTCGGACTGGGAAACGATGCGGCACGCCGCCGACACCCTGACCGCCCTCGGCGTCGCCCATGACACCCAGATCGTTTCCGCGCACCGCACCCCCGACCGCCTTTATGCTTTCGCCAAAGGCGCAAAGGCAGCCGGCCACCGCATCGTCATTGCCGGCGCCGGCGGGGCCGCGCATCTGCCGGGGATGACCGCGGCGCTGACGGAGTTGCCAGTGTTCGGCGTGCCGGTCGAATCCAAGACCATGTCGGGCCTGGATTCGCTGTATTCGATCGTGCAGATGCCGGCCGGCATCCCGGTCGGCACGCTGGCAATCGGCAAGGCCGGCGCGGTCAACGCCGCCCTGCTGGCCGCGAGCGTGCTGGCGCTGACCGATTCTGATCTGGCGACCCGGCTGGCGGCGTGGCGCAAGGCGCAGACCGATTCGGTTGCGGCCCGGCCGGAGGGCGCGGCGTGAGCGCACCCCGTCGTGAACCGCTGAAGCCTGGCGACACTATCGGAATTCTCGGCGGCGGCCAGCTCGGCAGGATGCTGGCGCTCGCCGCGGCCAGACTCGGCCTGAAGTGCCAGGTGTTCTCGCCGGACCCGGATTCGCCGGCCTTCGACGTGGTGCAGAACGCCACCTGCGCCGAATATGCCGACGTCGAGGCGCTGGAACTGTTCGCCTCCGAGGTCGACGTCATCACCTACGAATTCGAGAACGTTCCGGCCTCAGCCGCGATGGTGCTGGCGGCGCGCAGGCCTGTGATGCCGAGCCAAACCATCCTGGAGACCACCCAGGACCGGCTGGCCGAGAAGGACTTCGTCACCAAGCTCGGCATCGTGACTGCGGCGTATGCCGACGTGACTTCGCCGCAAGCGCTGCGCGACGCCGTCGCCCGCCTCGGCCTGCCGGCGGTGCTGAAGACCCGGCGGTTCGGCTATGACGGCAAGGGACAGGTGATGCTGCGCCCGGGCGACGATCCGGAAGTGGCGTGGGCCACCCTTGAAACCCGCGCTGCGATTCTCGAAGCCTTCGTGCCTTTCGAGCGCGAAGTCTCGGTGATCGCCGCTCGCGGCGCCGATGGCCAGGTGGTGAGTTACGACGTTACCGAAAACGAGCATCGCGACCACATTCTGAAGGTGTCCAAGGCGCCGGCGGCGATCCCTGACGCGGTCGCCAATGAGGCTCGCCGGATCGCCAAGACGATCGCTGATGCGCTCGGTTATGTCGGCGTGCTCGGGGTCGAGATGTTCGTGGTGCCCGGTTCAGACGGACCGAAGGTGCTGGTCAACGAGATCGCCCCCCGGGTGCACAATTCCGGACACTGGACGCTGGACGGCGCCTCGGTGTCGCAGTTCGAGCAGCACATCCGCGCGATCGCCGGCTGGCCGCTGGCCGAGCCGGTGCGGCACGGGGTGGTGACCATGACCAACCTGATCGGTGCCGACGTTCACGACTATACCCGCTGGCTGACCGTTCCCGGTGCGACCGTACATCTCTACGGCAAGCGCCACGCCCTGCCCGGCCGCAAGATGGGTCATGTCACCGTGGTTGAGCCGGAGAAGCGCTGACGGAGCCGACAAACGTCGCACAACTTAATTGTCGCGTCAGGTGGACATTGTCGGGCCGATCTGGTACATGGGCGCCCTCTAGGTGGAGGGCCTGGCCGTTGTCGGCCCCGCCTAATCCGAAACATTCCGATCTGGTCACTCTGAAGAGGATGCCGCGTGCAGGTTCTCGTTCGCGATAACAACGTCGATCAAGCCCTCAAGGCGCTGAAGAAGAAGATGCAGCGCGAGGGTATTTTCCGCGAGATGAAGCTGCGCGGACATTACGAGAAGCCGTCCGAGAAGAAGGCGCGCGAGAAGGCGGAAGCCGTACGCCGCGCCCGTAAGCTCGCCCGCAAGAAGCTGCAGCGCGAAGGCCTGCTGCCGAGCAAGCCGAAGCCGGCTTTCGGCGCGGATCGCCGTCCGAGCGCGGCGGCGCGCTGATCGCGCCTTTCGGCGACGAAACGAACTGAGTTTGAAGAACGCGGGCCCCGGGCTCGCGTTTTTCGTTGTTGCTTATTTCGTTGTTGCTTGGCGCCCTCAATCGGCGACCTGCCCCACACAACAAAATGCCCGGGTTCGAAGCCCGGGCATTCATGACTGCGGATATCGCTGTCGGTGTTAACGCGGCAGTACCGAGTGGATCACCGACTTGGCGGTGAACAGCACATCCTCCGCGACCGACGGCTTGCGGGCGGCATTGCCGTCGCTCGACGCATCCGCGCGCGCCCCCGGAATATCGGCCGGCGGCGTCGGCGGGTGCTGATCGCTGTCGCGCAGGTCGATCGAATCGGCAGGGCGGCTGCTGGCCGGCACCGAAGCGGTCGTCGCCGGCGGATTGGCATAGGGCGCAATCGACACGTTGGTCGGCGCGACGTTGACGGCCGGCGGCAGCGCCGGGGCGACGACGCGCGCGGCTTCCTGCTGCCGCGGCGGCTCCGGGGCGCGCGGCGGCTCGGGCACTTTCAGCGGCTCGGGCGCACGGCCTAGCGTTTCGGTGGCGCGCGGCGCTTCTGCCGGTGCCGCCGCGCGGAGGCGTTCCACGGCGGCCCTGACGAGCTCGTTGGGATCGCGCGCGGGCTCGCTGCGCTCCTCCGGCACCTTGACCGGCTCCGGCGTCGCGGACGCGGTGCTGACCGGCTTGGACGGGGCGGCCGGCTTCTCATGCACGGTGATCTGGTGCCGCCCCACTGGGCGGTCGGCGGGCTTGTCGGCAGCGGCCTTCTCGGTGGAGATCTTGTCGGCGCCGAGCTTGACCTTGAGCGGCTCGCTCCGGGTCGGCTCGGACCGAGCGGCCTCCGCCGGCATCACAACGGCAACGGGCTCGGCCGGTTTAGAGGCCTTGGCAGTATCGAGCTGCTGCGTCGCGGGAGCGGCCGGGGGCGGCGCGTCGGGCCTAGCGACGATGTATTGATTCACGACGTAGGCGGCGATCACGGTTGCGACGACCGACGGCAGAATCTGCCCGAGCAGTTTTTCGGTGATGAATTTCAGCATGGCCGGCCTCTTCCCCGCACGTGTGATGCTGGAAGTTTGAGGCTGATTGAGGGATCAACTGCGACCGATCGGTGGCATCGGAACGAGGTGTTCGGTGCGCCACCGAGCGGGTCGCGAGGCGAAGCTGGGCCCTGCCGATTAACGAGAGGTTAAGCTTTCAATTCAATCTCGAGAAACACGATTTCGGCTGTGGATTCATTGCGGACATCGTGTTGGACGCCTGCCTTGCGGGCGTAGGAGCGGCCGGTCTTGAGCTGGGCCAGCGAGCGCGTACCGTCCGGCGCCACGATGGTCATCTCGCCGTCGGCCATCGGCACCACGACGTAGTCCATGCCGTGGGTGTGGTGGCCGGTCGCCGAGCCCGGCGGCAACCGCCACTCGGTGACCCGCACTTCGTCGTTGTCGATCTGAATCTCGGATTTTGCCGCAACCGTCATGACGTCCCTTCTCCGGGCAGAACGCTGCCAACTAAGACACGGATACCACCAATCACCCTGCCCGACATCCGATGATCACGGACGAGCACCATGCGTGCAATCGGCGCACCCGATGCTCGGACGGTATCGCCAGGTGGGATCGGATCGGTATAGTTGGCGGGCACCCTCAGGGTGAAAACACCAAGGAGCACACGGGAAACGCCATGTTTTCACACGTCATGATCGGCACCAACAATCTCGAAGCGGCGAAGGACTTTTACGACAAACTGCTCGGTACCCTCGGCGTGCCACCTGCGATGGTCGATCGTCATCGCATCTTCTACCGCACCAAGACCGGCACCTTCGCGGTCAGCAAGCCGATCAATGGCGAACCGGCGACCGCCGCCAATGGCGGCACGATCGGCTTCGTGGCGAAGTCCCAGGAAGAAGCCGACGCCTGGCACGCGACCGGCGTCGCCAATGGCGGCACCACTTGCGAGGATCCGCCCGGTGTCCGTGCGATGGGCGACATGAAAATGTACCTCGCCTACTTGCGCGATCCGGACGGCAACAAGCTCTGCGTGATGCACCGGATGTAAGGCTCGCGCTCCCGTCATTCCGAGGAGCGAAGCGACGAAGCAATCCAGAAGCACAGTGGACTGAGCTGTGGATTGCTTTGCTTCGCTCGCAATGACGGATGTGGTGACCGCCTCCGCCCAAAACAAAAACGCCCGGCCTTGCGGCCGGGCGTTTCGTTTCTGGCAGGGCGTCGGCGCTTAGTGTGCCATCGCCTTGACGATGTTCTCGGTCATCTTCTTGGCGTCGCCGAGCAGCATCATGGTGTTGTCGCGATAGAACAGCGGGTTGTCGATGCCGGCGTAACCGGAGGCGAGCGACCGCTTGATGAACATCACGGTGCCGGCCTTCCACACCTGCAGCACCGGCATGCCGTAGATCGGCGAGGACGGATCCTCTTCGGCCGCCGGGTTGGTGACGTCGTTGGCGCCGATCACGAACGCGACGTCGGCCTGCGCGAACTCCGAGTTGATGTCCTCGAGTTCGAACACCTCGTCGTACGGCACGTTGGCTTCGGCGAGCAGCACGTTCATGTGGCCCGGCATACGGCCGGCGACCGGGTGAATCGCGTACTTCACCTCGACGCCTTCCTTCTTCAGCGAGTCGGCCATTTCACGCAGCGCGTGCTGAGCCTGGGCAACCGCCATGCCGTAACCCGGCACGATGATGACCTTCGAGGCGTTCTTCATGATGAAGGCCGCGTCGTCCGCCGAGCCGAGCTTGGCCGGGCGCTGTTCGCCGCCACCACCGCCGGCCGCCGCGGTTTCACCGCCGAAGCCGCCGAGGATCACCGAGATGAACGAGCGGTTCATGCCCTTACACATGATGTAGGACAGAATCGCACCCGAGGAGCCGACCAGCGCGCCGGTGATGATCAGCGCCGAGTTACCGAGCGTGAAGCCGATGCCGGCCGCGGCCCACCCCGAGTAGGAGTTGAGCATCGAGATCACCACCGGCATGTCGGCGCCGCCGATCGGGACGATGATCAGGATGCCGAGCAGCAGCGCGACGCCGGTGATCACCCAGAAGGCGACTTCGCTCTGCGTGATCACCATGTAGATGATCGCCGCGAACATGATGACGCCGAGCGCGATGTTCACCACGTGCCGAGCCGGCAGCAGGATCGGCGCGCCGCTCATGCGGCCCGACAGCTTGAGGAACGCGATCACCGAACCGGTGAAGGTCAGCGCACCAATGGCGACGCCGAGCGACATTTCAACGAGGCTCTGGGCGTGGATGTTGCCCGGCTCGCCGATGTCGAACGCACCCGGCGCATAGAACGCACCGGCGGCGACCAGCACCGCGGCCATACCGACCAGCGAGTGGAAGGCGGCGACCAGCTCCGGCATCGAGGTCATCGGCACCTTCTTGGCGATGACTGCGCCGATGGAGCCGCCGATCGCGATGCCCGCGATCACCAGCACCCAGCCGAGCAGATCGGCCGGCGGATGGCCGGCGAGCGTGGTGGCAATAGCGATCGCCATGCCGCTCATGCCCATCAGGTTACCCTGACGGCTGGTGGCCGGAGACGACAGACCGCGCAGCGCCAGAATGAACAGGACGCCTGCGATCAGATACAGAAATGCGGAAAGATTGGCGCTCATCGACGGCCCCTAATCACTTCTGCTTCTTCTTGTACATCGCCAGCATGCGCTGGGTGACAAGGAAGCCGCCGAAGATGTTGATACATGCGAAGATCAGCGCGACGAAGCCGAAGCCACGCGCCCACAGCGGACCGTTGTCGTTGCCGACCAGCGACACGCCGACGGCAAGCAGCGCACCGACCACGATCACCGAGGAGATCGCGTTGGTCACCGACATCAGCGGCGTGTGCAGCGCGGGGGTCACCGACCACACCACGAAATAGCCGACGAACACGGCAAGGACGAAAATCGACAGCCGAAACACGAACGGATCGACCGCTTGAACCATATGCTCCATAGCAACTCTCCTTAAGCGGTCGCGCTCACGCCGACTTGGGCTGGAAGTTCGGGTGAACGACGGCGCCGTCGCGGGTCAGCGCGGTGGCCTTCACCAGCTCGTCGTCCCAGTTGACCGCCAGAGCCTTCTCCTTGTTGACCATGGTCTCGAAGAAGCTCAGCAGATTGCGCGCATAGAGGGCCGAGGCCGACGCCGCGACGCGACCGGCGACGTTGGTGTAGCCGACGATCTTGACGCCATCGATCTCGACGATCTGACCGGGCTGCGCGCCTTCGACGTTACCGCCGCGCTCGACCGCGAGGTCGACCAGCACCGAGCCGGGCTTCATCGACTTCACCATCTCGGCGGTGACGAGGCGCGGCGCGGGCCGACCCGGAATCAGCGCCGTGGTGATGACGATGTCCTGCTTCTTGATGTGTTCGGCAGTCAGAGCGGCCTGCTTGGCCTGATACTCTTTCGACATCTCCTTGGCGTAGCCGCCGGCCGTCTGGGCGTTCTTGAACTCCTCGTCCTCGACGGCGAGGAACTTGGCGCCCAGCGATTCGACCTGCTCCTTGGTGGCGGGACGCACGTCGGTCGCGGTGACGATGGCGCCGAGACGGCGCGCGGTGGCGATCGCCTGCAGACCAGCGACGCCGACGCCCATGATGAAGACCTTCGCCGCCGGCACGGTGCCGGCCGCGGTCATCATCATCGGCATGGCACGGCCGAACGTTTCGGCACCGTCGATCACGGCGCGATAGCCGGCGAGGTTGGCCTGGCTCGACAACACGTCCATCACCTGGGCGCGGGTGATGCGCGGCATCAGCTCCATCGCGAAGGCGGCGATGCCGGCATCGGCCATGCTCTTCAGCGCGGCTTCATGGCCGTACGGGTCCATGATCGCCAGCACCAGCGCACCGCGCTTGTAGCTGGCGAGTTCGGACGCCTCCGGACGCTTCACTTTGAAGACGACATCGGCGTCCTTCAGAGCGTCGGCGGACACAGTGGCCCCGGCGGCGGTGAAATCGGCATCCGGCAAGCCGGACTTGAGGCCCGCGCCCGGCTCGACCGCGACTTCGGCGCCGAGAGCTTTCAGCTTCTTGACCGTGTCGGGCGTCGCCGCGACGCGCGGCTCGGCGGGATCTTGTTCTTTGGCAACAGCAATCTTCATGGAGCCTCCGGCGGCGCGAAGCACGCGCGTGAGCGAGCGAGATATGCGCGCATCCCGCAAAAGTGGGACCGGTTTTGCGACCGGGATGCGCGCTTACTTATTTGTTTGGAGAACGTCCAGGCGGCAAACCGGCCTCCACTTTGCCGGAACGTTCTCCGAGAGAGCGCCGCGTGTAACGGCGCACTCCAGGACAGATCAAGTCAGGAAAATGCCCATGAGAGCGACGATCACGATGACGGCGGCGGTGCCGTACTTCACCAGCTTGATAAACCCTTCATAGGTCTGCTCATGCGCGGCGTAGTCGTTGCCATCGGCAGTCGTGTAGGCAAACTCGTGGTGCTCTGCCATTCGTCTCTCCGACATCTTCGAGAAGTGGGGGATGCAATTAGCGCAATCTTATTGCGAGGGCAACGGCACTGCAGCAATTGTTAGCCTAGCCAGTTTGGGTTCATTCCAAAGTCTAGGCTGCCGTCTCCGTTCACTGCCGCAGTGTGATCGCAACAGACGATTAGAACAAGCTGTTACGAAGCGATTGCAAGAAGCAAAGGCTGATTATTCCGCGCAGCGGTGCAGCCGCAGCCTTGCGACGAGGTGATCGCACGCTCGAAGCGACGACGCGACCGTCGACCGCGCGTCAGGCCGGCCAGCTGTCCCTGATCCAGCGTGTCAGGCTGGCCTCGCTGACTTCGCCGGCAGCGAGGGCAAGGATGATCTTGGTCGCATGGGCGGGAGCTGGTTCGAAGGCGATGCCGTTCTTGGCCAGAAAGACGACCATCGCCACGAAGGCGATCTTGCCGTTCCGTTCAACAAATGTTTTACGCCGCCGAGCCGCCTACCCCATCGCCTCCAGCTCGTCGATCATGCCGGCGATCACTGAGAGGCCGCCGTCCCAGAAGCTCGGGTTCTTGGCGTCGAGGCCGAACGGCGCCAGCAGTTCCGAATAATGCTTGGTCCCGCCGGCCGCCAGCATCGCCAGATAACGCTCGGCGAAGCCTTCCTGGGCGTGCTCGTAGACCGCATAGAGCGAGTTCACCAAGCAGTCGCCGAACGCGTAGGCGTAAACGTAGAACGGCGAATGGATGAAGTGCGGGATATACATCCAGAAGCTCTCGTAGCCCGGCTTGATCTCGATCGCCGGGCCGAGGCTCTCGCCCTGCACCGACAGCCAGATCTCACCGATCCGCTGCGCGGTGAGCTCGCCGCTGCGGCGCTCGGTGTGGACCGCGCGCTCGAAGGAATAGAAAGCGATCTGCCGGACCACGGTGTTGATCATGTCCTCGACCTTGCCGGCGAGCAGCGCCTGGCGCTGCTTGCGGTCCTTGGTCTGGGTCAGCAGACGGCGGAAGGTGAGCATTTCGCCGAACACGCTGGCAGTCTCCGCCAGCGTCAGCGGCGTCGGCGCCATCAGCGCGCCGTTCTTGGCGGCGAGCACCTGGTGAACGCCGTGGCCGAGCTCGTGGGCGAGCGTCATTACGTCCCGCGGCTTGCCCTGATAGTTCATCAGCACATAGGGATGCGCCGACGGCGTGGTCGGATGCGAAAACGCGCCGGGCGCCTTACCCGGCCGGACCGGGGCATCGATCCAACGATCGGTGAAGAACCGCTCGGCGATCTGCGCCATTTCCGGCGAGAACGCCTTGTAGGCGGTCAGCACCATATTGCGCGCGTCCGGCCAGGCGATCGAGCCGGTCGCCGCGAACGGCAGCGGCGCATTGCGATCCCAATACGGCAGCTTCTTCTTTTTGAACCAACCGGCCTTGAGCTTGTAGTAGCGGTGCGACAGCTTCGGATACGCCGCACGCACCGAGGCGACCAGCGCGTCGACCACTTCGCGCTCGACCCGGTTGGCGAGGTGGCGGCTGTCGGCGACGTCTTCAAAGCCGCGCCAACGGTCGGAGATTTCCTTGTCTTTGGCGAGCGTGTTGGTGATCAGCGCGAAGGTGCGCTCATTCGCCTTGAAGGTCTTGGCCAAGGCTTCGGCCGCGGCCTTGCGTTTCGCAGGCGCACGATCCTGCATCAGGTTCAGCGTCGGCTCGATCGCCAGTTCCTTGCCGCCAACCTTGAACCGGAGCGACGAAATGGTCTGGTCGAACAGGCGATTGAACGCACCGTAACCTGTCTGGGACTTCTCGTGGAACAGCTGCTCGATGCGGTCTTCGAGCTGATACGGCTTGTCCTTGCGCAGATCCTCGATCCACGGCCGGTAGTGGCCGAGCTCCGGCGTCTGCATCGCGGTCTCGAGCACCGCATCGTCGACGCGGTTGAGTTCGAGGGTGAAGAACAGCAGATGTACCGAGGCGGCGGTCAGGCGCTCGGAAACGTCGCCATAGAATTTCGACTTCACCGGATCGACGCTGTCGCCGGCGTGCACCAGCCCTGCATAGGAACCGAGCCGGCCAGCCAGATCCTCGATCGCTTCATAGCGCTTGACCGCGCCGGCAAGCCACAGCGCGCCACCGTCCTTCGCGGTCTCTTCGGCCAACCGCCCCTTGAAGTCGGCTTCGAACGAGGCGCATTCGGCATCAAGCCGGTCGAGATCGGCGGCGACCTCCGGCGAGTCGATCGCCGGATACAGATCCATCAAATTCCACTCAGGAAGCTTCGCCGGCTTGGCGGCAGCCTTCCGTCCCGCAGCCGCGGTCTTGGCCGCTTTCGCCTTGCTGGGTGCAGCCTTGCGCGGTGCTGGCTTGGCGGGGGTGGACTTGCGGGAAGAGGTCTTCGCGGTACGTGAGGTCGCAGATTTCGCCATGGTGCTTTCAGATCGCGTGCGATTTGCCTTGCGAAACGCTACTAGCTCCGTCACCGGCTTCGCAAGTCACAGTTTCCTTCAAGGGGGACGCCCCTGCGACAAGGCAGCGCGCCTCGAACAGCCCCTCGCCGCCTTGATCGAGCTCGGCGGCAGGACTACGACACCGCTGCAAAGCGTTCGTTCCCGAACATTCGGCTCCGACTGTGCGGCGATTGACCATCGCGCGGTCTGGTGCTGGTATCGGCACTGACGCAAGCGATCTGGCGTGGTCTTGGACCACGCAGCTTGCAACCACGTCCTGGACCGGGCCCCTCTGGCAGTTCATCTGAACTGTGATGTCGGACTGGACGCTCACGGAGCGCCCGATGACCGACTTTCTCGCCATCTTTACTCCCGAAGGCCTCACCGCATTCGCCCAGGTCGTGATGATCGACCTGGTGCTCGCCGGCGACAACGCCGTCGTCATCGGCCTCGCCGCTGCCGGGCTGCCAAAAGAGCAGCGCGGTAAGGCGATCCTGATCGGCATCGTGGTCGCCACCGCGCTCCGCATCGCCTTCGCCAGTGTCACCGTGCAGCTTCTGCAAATCATCGGACTGCTGCTCGCTGGCGGCGTGCTGCTGCTGTGGGTGTGCTGGAAAATGTGGCGCGAACTGCGCAACCCGCCGGAAGATGTCGATGCACTCGATAGCGACGGCGGCGCGGCGGGCGGCGCTCCGACCAAGACCATGGCGCAGGCGGTGTGGCAGATCACGCTGGCGGACGTCTCGATGTCGCTCGACAACGTCCTGGCAGTGGCCGGCGCGGCACGCGAGCATCCGGTGATTCTGGTGTTCGGCCTCGCCCTGTCGATCGCGCTGATGGGCCTCGCCGCCAGCTTCATCGCACGGCTGCTGCATAAGCACCGCTGGATCGCCTATATCGGCCTCGCCATCATTCTCTACGTGGCGGGCGACATGATCTATCGCGGCGCGCTCGAGATCTGGCCGCACGCTTTCGGATAACAGCGGATAACCGGCTGCATTTTCACCAAGCGTTAACGCATTCGTCGCAATCCTGCACCAATTCGGGACAGTTCGGGTTGAGGCAGTGGCGAGTAATGGTTGAGCGTATTCTGATCGCCGACGACGATGCAGTACAGCGTCGGCTGGTCGAGAACATGGTGCAGAAGTGCGGCTATGAGGCGGTTTCGGTCGATAGCGGTGACGCTGCGGTGGAGGCCCTGACCGCGCCCGATGCGCCTGCGATCGACGCGGTGGTGCTCGACCTGGTGATGCCCGGACTCGATGGCCTCGGCGTGCTGTCGAAGATTCGCGCCAGCGGACTCGACGTGCCGGTGATCGTGCAGACCGCACATGGCGGCATCGACAATGTGGTGTCGGCGATGCGTGCCGGTGCGCACGATTTCGTCGTTAAGCCGGTCGGCATCGAGCGCCTGCAGGTGTCCTTGCGCAACGCACTGAACGCCAGCGCGATGAAGGGCGAGCTGCAGCGCATCCGCCATGCACGCGAAGGCCGGCTGACATTTTCCGACATCATCACCCGCAGCGAGGCGATGGCGCCGGTGTTGCGCGCCGCCGAGAAGGCTGCAGGCTCTGCGATCCCGGTGCTGATCGAAGGTGAGTCCGGCGTCGGCAAGGAACTGTTCGCGCGCGCCATCCATGGCTCAAGCGACCGCCGTTCGAAACCATTCGTAGCCGTGAACTGCGGCGCGATTCCTGACAATCTCGTCGAGTCGATTCTGTTCGGCCATGAGAAAGGCGCGTTCACCGGCGCCACCGAGCGCCACGACGGCAAGTTCGTCGAAGCCTCCGGCGGCACGCTGTTTCTCGACGAGGTCAGCGAGCTGCCGCTGGCTGCGCAGGTCAAGCTGCTGCGCGCGCTGCAGGAAGGCGCGGTCGAAGCGGTCGGCGGACGCCGGCCGGTCAAGGTCGATGTCCGCATCATCTCGGCCACCAACCGCCGGTTGCTCGACCGGGTGAAAGCGGGCCAATTCCGCGAAGATCTGTTCTACCGGCTGCACGTGCTGCCGCTGACGATCCCGCCGCTGCGCAACCGCCGCGAAGACATTCCGCCGCTGCTGCGGCACTTCCTGATGCGGTTCTGCGCCGAAGAGAAGCGCAGCATCGGCGGCATCACCGGCGAGGCGATGGCACGGCTGGCGCAACTCGACTGGCCGGGCAATATCCGCCAGCTCGAAAATGCGGTTTATCGCGCCGTGGTAATGAGCGACGGCGATCAGCTCGGCCTCGCCGACTTCCCGCTGGCAATCGCGCCGTCGGTCGTCCCTGCAGAAGATACAACCGGCGAGCCGCTGGTAATCGAACGCAGCGAGCCGCAATTTGTCGCCGCAAGCGAAGTGCCGATCGCGCCGCTGCCGAGCGTCGGCAATCTGTCGATGCTGACCGCGGACGACGAAGTGCGCCCCCTCGACGAAATGGAGCGGGAGATCATCCGGTTCGCGATCTCGCATTATCGCGGCCAGATGTCGGAAGTGGCGCGGCGGCTGAAGATCGGCCGCTCGACGCTGTATCGCAAACTCGACGAGATCGAAGCCGACCGCGCCGCGCAGGCCGAGGCGCGATAACGAGCTACGCGGCGCCGGTAGGCTTTCGGGGTGCCCACACTGATGTGGCTGCGAAACGGCAGCCCTCGGAACCGCTGATTCGCGGAACCTTTTGAACCGTGGCGCGATAGTGACAGACAACCAAGGCGGCCCGTGGCACAAGCCACTGACCGCCTTAGCCAATAGCAACTGGGGTCAGTTTGTCGTGAGTCTGCCCGGCCGATGCTGGCCGCTCGAACCGGGCCTGTGTATCCTCCGACTGAGACGTGGGATCGGCCGCGTGCCGATCCCACGGCGGGTGCCCTGACACTCGAGAACCGAACTGCAAGTCACGACTGCCGGCCGGGCAGCTTTCCCAAGGGGTAGACGAATGCGAGATCACTCGACTGGACGCCGCGGTTTCGAAGGCGTGCTGATGGCCGTCGCGGCGACCTTCCTCACCGTGTCGGCGACCTCCGTCCTGGCGCAGTCGCCGACGCGGTCGCCCGCGGATCTCGCGATCGATGCCGCCGTCCCGGTGCCGAGCCCGGTCGATCTGCCGCCGCCCTCGGTCGGTGACTTCAAGCCCGAGACCCCTGCCGCCAAGCCCGAGACAGCGGCCGCCCCTGCGCCTACCGAACCGGCCAAGGACGTTGCCGCCACCCCGGCGCCGGCTGCCCCCGAACCGAGCAAGGATACCGCGGCAACTGCGCCCGCGACCGAGCCCAAAACGGAAGCTCCGGCGGCCACCGCCACCGCTCCTGCCGCTGTTCCCGCCAAGCCGGCCACCGATCAGGCGGAGACCACCAAGCCCGCCGAACCGCAGAAGCCGGCCAGCACGGTTGCTGCTGCCGACCAGCCGGTGGCGGAGCAGCTTCGCGATCTGATCGCCAAGAGCGCGTCGCGCTACTTCGAGCGCAAGTCCGAGCGCAGCGCGGTGGAGAAGTTCTACGAGACCCGCGACTACGCACCGGTGTGGACCAAGGCGGGCGCGTTGACCGCACAGGCCAAGGGCGTGATCGCGCGGCTGAAGGACGCCGCCGCCGACGGCCTCGATCCGGACGATTATCCGGTGCCGAGCTTCACCGCCGCGACCTCGCCCGAAGCGCTGGCGGAGGCCGAGCTGCGGCTCACCGAGAGCATGATGGACTATGCGCGTCAGGCGCAGAGCGGCCGTATGCACTGGTCGCAGGTGTCGGCCGACATCCAATATCCGGAGCATCCGATCGATCCGGCCCAGGTGTTGGCGAAGGTCACCACCGCGGCCGACGCTTCCGCGGCGCTCGACAGCTACAACCCGCCGCACAAGCTGTATCGCGAGCTGAAGAAGAAGCTCGCCGAGCTGCGCGGCGAAGGCGACAAGCCGGTGATCAAGATCGCCGACGGCGAGACCCTGCGCTATCAGCCGACCCGCAAGAAGCGCGCCGAAGTGAAGATGGACGATCCGCGCGTGCCGCAGCTGCGCGCCCGCCTCGGCGTCACCGAGAACCCGGATAGCACCACCTACGACGCGACGGTCGCGGCGGCGGTACGGAAATTCCAGGATCACGCCGACCTCAAGGCTAGCGGCGTGCTGGATGAGCGCACCGTGAAGGCGCTGAACACGCCGAAGCGCGACCGCACCATCGACACCATCATCGTCAACATGGAACGCTGGCGCTGGCTGCCGCGCGATCTTGGCGCGCCGTCGCTCGGCGACGCCTATGTGATCCTCAACATTCCGGACTACACGTTGAAGGTGATGCAGCACGGCGCCGAAGTGTGGACGACCCGCGTCGTCACCGGCAAGCCGGGCAAGCACGCCACCCCGCTGCTGACGGAGACGATGAAGTACATCACCGTCAACCCGACCTGGAACGTGCCGCCGTCGATCATCTACAACGAGTACCTGCCGGCGCTGCAGCAGGATCCCACCGTGCTCGACCGCATGGGCCTGAAGCTAGAGCGCAATCGCGACGGCTCGATCCACATCTCGCAGCCGCCGGGCGAAGCCAACGCGCTCGGCCGCATCCGCTTCAACTTCCCGAACAAGTTCCTGGTGTATCAGCACGACACCCCGGACAAGAACCTGTTCGCCCGCGAGGAGCGCGCCTTCAGCCACGGCTGCATGCGGGTGCAGAACCCCGACGTGTACGCCTCGACGCTGCTGAACATCGCGATGCCGGAGAAGGACTACACCCCGGCCAAGGTCCGGGCGATGTACGGCCGCAGCGAGGTGGATCTGAAGTTCCCGACCCCGATCCCGGTCAACATCACCTATCAGACCGCGTTCGTTGACGACGCCGGCAAGCTGCAGCTCCGCAAGGACGTGTACGGCCGCGACGCGGCGATGCTGGCGCTGCTCAAGAACGACAAGGGCAAGAACCTGGAAGCGGTGGTGGCACACGCCCAGCCGAACTACTCCCGCCCGACCCGGCTGCCCGACGGGGTGAGCGTCGCCGGCGACTACACCGGCTCGTCGGGCGCCTCGTCGAGCCCGTTCTCGTTCCTGGAGAACCTGTTCGGCGGCCCGCAGCCGCGTCAGCAGCCGGCTCAGCGCAATCAGCGCCGGGTCTACGCCCGCTGATCAGCACCTCGCGTCCGCCCCAGGACGTAAAAAGTAGCTGAATATTATCAAGGGCTCGCCGCGAGGCGGGCCCTTATTGTTAACTTAGATTAACCATCCTCCATCTAGATTGAAGCACCGGGCTCGATTTCGCCATAGTCAGAGGGTTAGGGTTGATAATCGACTTGGGGTCATGGACGACGTTTCCGGATCGCTAACTTCGGTAAACGGCACGTTCACCCTGCCACGCTGACTGGGGTTCGCGGGCGGGGGTTGTTGGTCGATCATTGGTGGGGCTGTTTCGTGCTGGCTGCACTTTCGCGTCGTCTCAAATCATTGTCGATGCCCAGGGCCGGTTACGGCGCCGTGCTGACCACGGCATTGCTGCTGGCGGGCGCCGGATCGGTCCATGACGCATCCGCCGTCGGCGACAGCCGGACCCTGTCGTTCCACCACACCCATTCGGGCGAGAGCCTCACCGTCACGTTCAAGCGCAGCGGCCGCTACGACGAAGACGCGCTGAAGCAGCTCAATCACTTCCTGCGTGACTGGCGGTCCCAGGAACAGACCGTGATGGACCGCCAGCTGTTCGACATCCTGTGGGAAGTGTACCGGGACGTCGACGCCAAACAGCCTATCCAGATCATCTCCGCCTATCGCTCCCCTGCCACCAACGCCATGCTGCGCCGCCGCTCCTCGGGAGTGGCGCGCCACAGCCAGCACATGCAGGGCCACGCGATGGACTTCTTCATCCCCGGCGTGGCGCTGGAGCAGATCCGGTTTGCCGGCCTGCGGCTGCAGCGCGGCGGTGTCGGCTTCTATCCGACCTCCGGCTCGCCGTTCGTGCATCTCGATACCGGCGGCATCCGGCACTGGCCGCGAATGACCCCCGACCAGCTCGCCCGCGTGTTCCCGGATGGCCGCACCGTGCACATCCCCACCAACGGCAAGCCGCTGCGCGGCTACGAGCTGGCGCTGGCGGACATCGAAAAGCGCCGCGACGGCAGCACCGTCGCCCCGGCCAAGACCAACTTCCTGGCAACGCTGTTCGGCGGCAAGTCGCGTGACGACGAGGACGAAACCGCCGCGACGGCGGCACCGTCCGGGGCCAAGCCGATGGCCGACATCAAGGTCGCGGCCGCCGATGCGGTCGCGGCTGCGGCCGGCATGAAGCCGGCCGACGTGGGCTCCAGCGATCCGGTGCCGATGCCCCGCGCCAAGCCCGCCGCCGCCATCCAGATCGCCTCCGCCGGCGACATCGTGCTGCCGGCGCCCCGCCCGGCTCAGGCTGCTAAAGCCGAGGCAAAGACCGCGGAACCGAAGACGGCTGACGCCAAGCTGCAAAGCCCCGCCGACATCATCAACGCCCGCGGGTTCTGGGACGACATCCCCGTAGCGCCGAAGCAGGCGAGCCCGGCGCAGGTCGCCGCTATCAGCGCCCGCCAGGCATTGGCCGCCGCCGACAAATCCGAACAGGCCACCGCGATGAACGCGCTGGCCTACGCGCCGATGGCGCAGGAAAATTCCTCGAAGCATGCCCCGACCCGCCATCCGCATGTCGTCACCGCCAGCGCCCCGCTGCCGCCGACGCGCGCATCGCTGCAGCGTCAGGCTGCGGTGTCGGGCAAGGTCGACAGCGTGATCGGCAAGTCGTCCGGTCAGGGCAAGACGGTGATCGCGACCTCGGCGCGGCTCGCTGCCGCCGGCAGCCGCGACAACGACGTTTGGATCCGCGCCATGATCCTGATGCCGCGCGCGATGCACACCGCCGCCACCGTGATTGGCGATCCCGACATGACGCTGCTGAGCGGCTATCTGGCCAAGCCCGAGGCGACGCTGGCCACCAGCTTCGCCGACGATCCGCAGCCGGGCCTCTACGCCGACGCCTTCAGCGGCTCGGCGGTGGCGACGCTGACCACCACGGCATTCCCGGTCGACGCGTCGCGCTGACCGTTTCGGCAGGATCCGATCCAAAAAAAACGCCCGGGCTGGTCCCGGGCATTTTTATTTTTGGCGCCTTACCGGACCAGCACCCATGCGGGGTCAATCCGGCGGCAGCGACAGACCGCAAGCGGTCTCAGAGCATCCCAAGCGCCTGCATATAGGTCTCAAGGATGGTCTCCTGCTCGGCGCGCTCGTTGGCGTCCTGCTTGCGCATCCGCACGATGGTGCGCAGCGCCTTGACGTCGAAGCCGTTGCCCTTGGCCTCGGCATAAACGTCGCGGATGTCGTCGGAGATCGTCTTCTTCTCTTCCTCGAGACGTTCGATCCGCTCGATGATCGCCCGAAGCTGGTCCTTGGCGAAATTGGTCGCGGGATCCTCTTGGACGGCGGCAGCGGAGGTGGCCATCGTGCACTCCTGGCAGATTAATGATTGGGAAAAGCGGCGGGGCGGTCGCCTCGCGCGCCGCATCTGCGCCGGACACTCTTCGCCACGGCGCCTCCCGTCAAGGGGCATCGCGCCCATCCACAGCGACCCACAGCGGAAATCGCCGGCCGCTAAATTGCCGCTTGCTGCGCGGCGCGCAGGCGCCGCGTCAGTGACTGTGCGGGTGAGACTTCTTGAACGCTTCGACCTGGTCCGGCGTTGCAGTGCTCTGGTACTTCGCTTTCCAGGTCTCGTACGGCATGCCGTAAACCGCCTCGCGGCTTTCGTCCCGGCTCATCGCCACGCCCTGCGCATCGGCGGCGTCCTTCAGCCAGTTCGACAGACAGTTGCGACAGAACCCGGCGAGATTCATCAGGTCGATGTTCTGGACGTCGGTGCGCTCGCGCAGATGCGCCACCAGACGGCGAAACGCCGCCGCTTCCAGTTCGGTCCGGGTGCTGTCGTCCATGCGGTCACCTTTGCTCAGCCTTGCGGTCCTCCCCAGATGGGGGACGGGCTGAGATTTTGCCACATCTGGGGGCTACAGCCGACTCCGCCGCGTGGCGGGCGAGGTCCAGCAGCTCCGTGCGCGGCGGAGCGGCCGTTGACAGGCCGGCCACGTCACGCGAAATCATCAGCAAATTGGTATAGCTTGGCTGCATGATCATCACAGATTCCCTCCCCCTCCGGCATCTCCGGGCCCGGCCCGCGGCCACCATGACGGCGGCGCTGGCCTTCGGCGTGCTGCTGAGCAGCAGCGTGCCGGCCGCCGCCGACTTCCGGCTGTGCAACAACACCTCGAGCCGGGTGGGAATCGCGCTGGGCTATAAGGACGTCGACGGCTGGACCACCGAGGGCTGGTGGAACGTGTCGTCGCGAAGCTGCGAGACGCTGCTGCGCGGTGCTTTGGTGGCGCGTTATTATTACATCTACGCGCTCGACTACGACCGCGGCGGCGAATGGTCCGGCCAGGCCTTCATGTGCTCGCGCGACAAGGAATTCACCATCAAAGGGACCGAGAACTGCCTGGCACGCGGCTTCGACCGCACCGGCTTCTTCGAGGTCGACACCGGCGAGCAACGGGCCTGGACCGTGCAACTGACTGAAAGTAACGAACAGAACATGCAGAAGCTGCCGGGAATGCCCGGGGCGCCGGGGACCGGGCTTCCGGGTATTCCTCCGTCGCCGGGCCGCACCGCACCCGCCACGCCTGGCACGCCAGGCGAGGCCGGGACCAAGCCATGAGACGCCTGCGCAGGATCAAGATCCTCGCCACGCTCGGCCCCGCCTCCTCCGACAGCGCAATGATCCGCAAGCTGTTCGAGGCCGGCGCCGACGTGTTCCGGATCAACATGAGCCACACCCCGCACGACAAGATGCGGGAGCTGGTGAAGACCATCCGTAACGTCGAAAGCAGCTACGGTCGCCCGATCGGCATCCTGGTCGATCTGCAGGGACCGAAGCTGCGGCTGGGCTCGTTTGCCAACGGACCGATCCAGCTCAACAACGGCTCGAACTTCATCCTCGACTCGATCAAGGAGCCGGGCGACGAGACGCGGGTGTATCTACCGCATCCGGAGATCCTCGCCGCGCTGAAAGTCGGCGACGCGCTGCTGCTCGACGACGGCAAGGTGCGCTTGATCTGCGAAGAGACCCAAGGCGATCGCGCGGTGACCCGCGTGGTGATCGGCGGCAAGATGAGCGACCGCAAGGGCGTCAGCCTGCCCGATACCGATCTGCCGATGTCGGCGATGACCAACAAGGACCGCGCCGACCTGGAAGCCGCGTGCGAGACCGGCATCGACTGGGTGGCGCTGAGCTTCGTGCAGCGCGCCGAAGACGTCGTCGAAGCCAAGCGGATGATCCGCGGCCGTGCCGCCGTGATGGCCAAGATCGAGAAGCCGCAGGCGATCGACCGGCTCGAGGACATTCTCGACGTCTCCGACGCGCTGATGGTGGCGCGCGGCGACCTCGGCGTCGAGATGCCGCTGGAGCGGGTGCCGAGCCTGCAGAAGCAGATGACCCGCATGGCGCGGCGCGCCGGCAAGCCGGTGGTGGTCGCGACCCAGATGCTCGAGTCGATGATTTCCAGCCCGGTGCCAACCCGTGCCGAGGTCTCCGACGTCGCAACCGCCGTGTACGAAGGCGCCGACGCGATCATGCTGTCGGCCGAATCCGCCGCCGGCAAATATCCGGTCGAGGCGGTGTCAACGATGAACCGCATCGGCGAGGAAGTTGAGCGCGACGTCACCTATCGCACCGTGGTGACGGCCCAGCGCCCCGATCCGGAAGCGACCGCCGGCGATGCCATCGCGGGTGCGGCACGGCAGATCGCAGAGACGCTGGATCTGTCGGCGATCATCTGCTGGACCTCGTCGGGCTCGACCGCACTGCGGGTCGCGCGCGAACGGCCGAAGGTGCCGGTGGTGGCGATCACTCCGAGCCTTCACACCGGACGCAAGCTGTCGGCGGTGTGGGGCGTCCACTGCGTGGTAGCGGAAGACGCCAAGGATCAGGACGACATGGTCGAGCGCGCCGGCCGCATCGCATTCCGCGACGGCTTCGCCAAATCAGGCCAGCGCGTCATCATCGTCGCCGGCGTCCCACTCGGCACCCCCGGCGCCACCAACATGGTCCGCATCGCCTATGTCGGACCGAGCGATGCGGACGTGTGAGACGGCGGATCGCCCGCAAACCAAATCAGCGGTCGTCATTCCGGGCACGCGTAGCGCGAGCCCGGAATCCATAACCACCGCCTGAGTTGCTGCGCCAATCACCCTCGCCCAGTGCTTCACGTTTTCACAGGACATACGGATTCCGGGCTCGCTCACTTCGTGAGCGCCCCAGAATGACAGACAAGATAGAGCGTCGTTGGGAACGCGATCGCCGACGCCCGCTGGCTCAGCTCACCAGCTTCGCATCCAGCGTGATGTTAGTGTTGAGCAGCTTCGACACCGGGCAGCCGGCTTTGGCCTTGGCGGCGCAATCCTGGAAAGTGGCATCATCGGCGCCGGGGATCTTGGCCGTCAGCGTCAGATGCACCGCTGTGATAGCGAAGCCGTCGCCCTGCTTCTCCAGCGTGACATCGGCCTTGGTTTCCATCTGCTCGGCGGTGAGCTTGGCTTCGCCGAGGATCAGCGACAGCGCCATGGTGAAGCAGGCGGCGTGGGCGGCGCCGATCAGTTCTTCGGGATTGGATCCCGGCTTGCCTTCGAACCGGCTGGCGAAGCCGTACGGATAGTCCGACAGCGCACCGCTCTTGGTCGAGATCGCGCCTTTGCCGTCCTTGATGCCGCCCTGCCACTTGGCAGACCCCGATGTCGTGGTCATTGCGCAACTCCCTGTCTTGGTTGGTGGTCGATCGAAACTAACGGACCGCGGCTTGCGGTCGCGTGACGGGTGGGCTCGATCAGCCCCTCGACCTCACGCTGAACCAGGTCGGTGGCCACATTCTGCACCATATGACCGACGCCGGGCAGCACGATGAGCTTGCTATGCGGCACCGCTGCGGCGAAGGCGCGGGAGTGAATATCCACCGAGACGATTTTGTCGGCGTCGCCATGGATCACAACGGTCGGGGCCGCGATCTGCGGATAGCGCCAGACCTGTTCCTGCACCGCATCTTTCAACGTGGTGAGGTCCCAGCTATTGGCGCGGAATGCGCGCGGCCGGAGAAGCAGCGGCGTCGCGCTGGCCTCGACGTAATCGCTCGGCATCGTCTGCGGTGAGAACACCGCCCGCGCTCCCGGCTCGGTCAGCAACAGCCCGAGTGGCAGCGTGATGGTGGATGCGAGCAGCGGACCAACTAAGGGCGTGGTCATCAGCTGGTTATAGGTGCCGACGCCGCCACGCCACGGATGTGTCACCGGGGCCAGCATCACGAGGCCGGCAACGCGGTCCGGCTGATCCAGCGCCATCCGCGCACCGAGTGCGCCGGCCATTGAATGCACCACGAACACTGCGCGCGGCACGCCGAGCCGGTCGAGCGCTTCGGCGATCGCACGGACCTGCGTCGCCGGCGACGAATCGGCGAGGTCATCGCGGCGGCTCCAGCCATAACCGGGCCGATCGATCAGCAGCACGCGATGCTGCTGCGCGAGCTGATCGCCGAGCGGCGCGCGCATCGCACCGAGATTCGAACTCGCGCCATGAATCAGCACGATCGGTAGCTCGGCAAGGCCGCGCGGCCCGAGATCAACGACGTGCAGAGCACCGCCGGTCACGGTGATCAGTTCGCCCCTGGCCGGAAATCTGGCTTGCAGCCACGCCACGCCGGCCTGGGTGGCCAGCGCCAGCACCGCCAGCATGGCGAAGACGCCGATTGCGATCATGAAGAGGACCCGGGAGATTTTCCACACGGAACAGTTACGCCGTGCGGCCGCGAATGTTTCGCCGACGGGGTCAGATGTCCCGGCCTTCGACCTTTTCGGACAGCGTCTTGACGAGGTCCGGAACCTTGTCGAGATGCGGATTGAGGGCGAGAGCCCTGCGGAACGCATCGAGCGCGCGTTTGTCGTCGCCGAGTTCCTGCATGATCATGCCGAGCCCGGCGAGCGCCCCGAAATGGCGCGGCTCTCGTGCCAGCACCTGCTCGATGTCTTCGAGCGAGTGCATGTAGTCGTTTTGCAGATAATAGATCGTCGCGCGCCGGTTCCAGCCCTCGACATAATCCGGCTTGAGCTTGACCACGGCGTCGAGCAGCTTCAGCGCGATGTCGAACTGCTTGGCGTCCATCGCCACTTTCGAGCGGGCCATCAACAGCGCGGTGGTGTCGCTGGTGGTCTGGCTCCACAGCGCCCAGATCCGCCCTTCGACGTGCTTGGCGCTGGTTTCATCGGGCGCCGCTTTCAGGGCACCGAACAGAAAATCGAGCCCCTTGGCGCGGTCGGTCGGCACCCGCGGCAGCTTCTCCGGCGGAGCGGGCGGATGAGCCAACGGCTTTTCCAAAGGATGCTTGGGGCCGTCGGGGACCTGCGCTCGGGCACCATCAGGCGTTCCCGCCAGAACCGCGGCGAGCGCCAGCGCGCAGGGGATGAGGGAAGAATATCTGGGGGCGAACGCCATCGCGACAGTGTAGACACGACAAAGCGCGCTGCAAAGCAGCGCGCGCGTCACACCGGCGTGAGATGGAAAGCGCGAGCCGCGAGCGGCCCGGCGCAAATCAGCCCTGGCGGGCCTTGAACCGACGCTGGGTCTTGTTGATGACGTAGAGCCGGCCCTTGCGGCGCACCAGACGGTTTTCACGATGGCGGGTGAGCAGCGACTTCAGCGAGTTACGGACCTTCATGGGTCTATCCTGACTGTTTGAAAGGCCGTGACAACTGGCCGGAATGCAAAACATAAACGCCCCGCCGGCGAGGAGCCCGCCCGGGACGGTGTTTATCTATCCAGCGACTCCCGCCCTGTCAATCGATCCGCCCCCGGAACCAGCAGTAGCCTGCGGAAATCCCCTCCGGGCCGGTGTCACACCTCGATAAGGGAGCAAAACCCGGCGAAAGCCATCGCGCGGAACCGCTTCACAGCCCCTCAAAATAATTATACATCATAATCAATTCTTCGCCGCCAAGAAGGCGAGCAACGCCCAGAGGAAACGCCCGATGCTGAATCCCGACGAGCTTGTCGCTATCGACATCCATACCCATGCCGAGGAACCGTGCGGCTGCCACGCCGACGACGGCTATGACGATTTCCAGGCGCGGATGGCGGAGTATTTCGGTTCTCCCAATAAGCATCCACCGACCGTGCCGGAGACTGCCGCCTACTATCGCGCCAAGAAGATCGCCGCGGTGATCTTCCCGGTCGATGCCGAGCGCGAGACCGGCTTCCGCCGCTACAACAACGACGAGATGATCGAGATTACGCGGCAGAACTCCGACGTGCTGATCCCGTTCGCCTCGATCGACCCGCACAAGGGCAAGATCGGCGTCCGTGAAGCGCGGCGGCTGATCGCCGACTACGGTATCAAGGGATTCAAATTCCACCCGACCATGCAGGGCTTCTACGCCAACGACCGGCTGGCCTATCCGCTGTACGAGGCGATCCAGGAAGGCGGCGCCATCGCGCTGTTCCACACCGGCCAGACCGGCGTCGGCTCCGGCATGCCGGGCGGCATGGGCATGCGGCTGAAGTACTCCAACCCGATGTACATGGACGACGTCGCAGCCGACTTCCCCAACATGAAGATCGTGCTGGCGCACCCCTCCTTCCCCTGGCAAGAGGAGGCGCTGTCGGTCGCGACCCACAAGCCCAACGTCTACATCGACCTGTCGGGCTGGTCGCCGAAGTACTTCCCGCCGATCCTGGTGCGCTACATCAACTCGATTCTGCAGGACAAGATGCTGTTCGGCTCGGACTGGCCGGTGATCACGCCGGACCGCTGGCTGTCGGACTTCGCCAAACTCGAGATCCGCGAGGAAGTGCGGGCCAAGGTGCTGAAGCAGAACGCCCGCAAGCTGCTGGGGATCTGAGCTTGTCACCTCTCCCCGCGCGCGGGGAGAGGTCGGCAGGCATCGTCAGATGCATGCCGGGTGAGGGGGCGCTTCCCCGCAGCCGAGCCGCAGCGACTCGCGTCGCCCCTCACCCCAGCCCTCTCCCCGCAAGAGCGGGGCGAGGGAGCCGGCCGCAATCCTTGCACCGCTTCCCGAAGCAACGGCACCCGCGCTTCTCATCGCTCGACCACTGAGATAGCGTCGCCCTACCAGCGAAATTGGTAGCAACGACCGAGACCCAGCCCATGCCCATTGCCGCCGTCGTATTCGATGCCTATGGCACGCTGTACGACATCCAATCGGTTGCGACTGTCACCGAGCGGGAGTTTCCGGGCTACGGCGAGGTGATCACGCAGATCTGGCGGATCAAGCAGCTCGAATACACCTGGCTTCGTTCGCAGATGGGGACCTACGAAGACTTCGCCGTCGTCACCCGTGATTCGCTCGCCTACACGCTCGACTGTCTCGGCATCGAGGCTGGCGGCGGCGCGTTCGAGCGGATCTTCGCCAAATATCTCGATCTCACGCTCTATCCCGAAGCGCTGGCGGCGCTGGAGACACTCGCGTCCTGCAAGCGAGCGATCCTGTCCAACGGCAGCCCAGATATGCTCGGCGCCCTCACCCGCAACACCGGCCTCGACCGCGTGCTCGACGACGTGATCAGCGTCGACGCCGCCAAGGTGTTCAAGCCGCATCCGCGCGCCTATGCGCTGGCCGAGGCACGGCTCGGCGTGGCGCCGCGCGAGATGTTGTTCGTGTCTTCGAATCCCTGGGACGTGGCGGGCGCAAAAGCGTTCGGCTTCAACGTCGCCTGGATCGAGCGCGTCAGCCGCGAGGCGATGGCGCGCGAGCTGCGGCGGCCCGGGCCGCTGCCACCGCAGACGCTATTCAAGGCGCTGCGCACCCAGATGGACGTGCTCGGCTTCGAGCCCGACCACCGCATCGGCTCGCTGACGGCGCTGGTGGAGATCGTCGCCGGCCGCTGAGATTTGCGCCTTGTGCTCCTTTGCGGCATATCGGCCGCTCGATTGCCGGCCCGGAATGCCGGCCGTGAGGAGCCGCATGAGCCTCGAATCCGTTCGCGCCTGGTTCGCCCAACACGCCCCCGACATCGCCGTCGAGGAATCGACGATGAGTTCGGCAACCGTGCCGCTCGCTGCCGAAGCCTATGGCGTGCCGCCGGCGCAGATCGCCAAGACGCTCTCGTTGCGTGTCGGCGAGCGCGTGGTGCTGATCGTCACCAGCGGTACGATGCGGCTCGACAACAAGAAGGCGAAGGCATTGCTCGGCGGCAAGCCGAAGATGCTCGGCGTTCACGAGGTCGCCGATCTCACCGGCCACGAGGTCGGCGGCGTCTGCCCGTTCGGACTCAAGGCGCCGCTGCCGATCTATTGCGACGTGTCGCTGCAGGCCTTCGACGTCGTCGTGCCGGCGGCGGGCTCGACTCACAGCGCGGTGCGGATCGCGCCGCAACGAATGGCCGAGCTGGTCGGCGCCGAATGGGTCGATGTCTGCGAGGACCGCAGCGCGCCTGCGCAACCGTGAACACGACAACGGGGCCCGCGGGCCCCGTCATTGCTTGCATCAGCTAAGAGAGTTGAGCGCCTGAGCGCGGCGATCACCAACGGCGCCAGCCGTAGTGCCGCCCATACGGACGCGGCGGGCCATAATAGCGCGGGCCGTAGAACCGCGGACCATAGTAACCGTAAGCGCCGTAGTAGTTCGGACGCCACCAGCAGCGGCCCCAGGCGTTACAGACGTAACGCACCTGATCGACCTGGGCGGATGTGCTGCCGGCGGCCTGCGCGGCGCCTGGAAGACCGTTCGGCATCGCCGCAGACGCGATGCCCGGCGCGAGCACGACCGCGCTCAGAGCGGCTGCAGCAGCAACGGCGAGTTTCAGATTCATCGGACAACCTCCTTACGATCGAGAACCATCAGAACTGTCTCGAACTTAGGAAGTTGCAGCTGAACGAGCGCTGACGAGCGAGTTCATCTAGATGAACTCGTGTTAACCTGTGCGGCACAATCGGTTCAGATGCAGCGCGTGATGGCGCCGCGTCCTCTCGAGGCAGCCTTCACTCAGGCCGCCTTGCGCGACTCCGAACCATCGCGATGAAGCGTGCGCAGGAAATCACGCACCGCGTCGCCAAGCGAGCGGGCCTGCTGCGCGAGCGTGCCGGACGCCGACAGCGTCACTTCGGCATGCTGCTCGGTCTCGGTGATATTGCTACCGACACTTTGGATGTTACCCGAGATGTCGCGGATGCCGGCGAAGGCCTCTTCGATGTTGCGCGCGACCTCGCCGGTCGCAGCGGTCTGCGCCTCGACCGCGAGCGCGACCTGATGGGTGATGTCATCGACCTCGCCGATCGAACGGCCGATGCCGGAGATCGCATCGACGGCGGCGCGGGTGGTCTCCTGCACTTCGGCGATGCTGCGCGAGATGTCACGCGTGGCGTTGGCGGTCTGCTCCGCGAGCGACTTCACCTCCTGCGCCACCACCGAAAAGCCGCGGCCGGCGTCACCGGCGCGCGCCGCCTCGATCGTGGCGTTGAGAGCCAAGAGATTGGTCTGAGACGCGATCTCTTCGATCAACTGCACGATCGCGCCGATCCGTTCGGTGGCAGTGGACAGGCTGCCGACGGTGTCGCGGGCATGATCGGAGGCCGCCACTGCGGCCTGGGCGATCGACGCCGAGCGGTTGACGCTGCTGAGGATCTCGTTGGCCGAGGCAGTCAGTTCGGCCGTTGCTGCCGCCACCGTCTCCATGTTGGTCGAGGCCTGTTCGCTGGCGGCCGACACCGCCAGGGTGCGGTCGCGGGTCGCGATTACGCCGCGGTTGAGGCTGGTGGCGGTTTCGCCCATGTTGCTGGAGGCAGCACCGACGGCATCGATCACGGTGCCGATCGCGGTCTCGAACTCGGAGGTGTTGGCGTTGAATGCCGCCACCCGCGTTTCGATCGCCTGCATCGCTTCGTTGATGGTGCGGCTGGCGATCAGCAGCGAGCCGCGCAGCCCCTGCGGCAGGATGTGGCGATAATATTTGTCGTCGCGGATCGCCGCCATCGCGGCGCTCGACTCGCGCACGAACGCATCGCAACGGTCGATCATGTCGTTGAACCGGTTCTGCATCTGGAGCAGGCGACCGCCGTCACGATAGCCGATCAGGCGGGCCTCGAAATCGCCGTCGGCGATCCGACCACAGACCTCATCGATTTGCGTCAGCATCCTGTCGAGGCGCAGCAGCATCGCGGCACCGCCGACGGCGCCGAGCAGTGATGCGCCGAGCCCGACCTGCAACAGCAGGGGTAAACCGAACGCCACACCCGCCACGGCAGCAAGCGAGCCGACGCCGGCGATGGCGAGGCAGAGACCGGCCTTAAAGAGAGAAGACAAGTTGGTCATAGGAAATGTTCTTCGACTTGACGAAATCAATCATGTGCTGATAGCCGGCCGCTAGCGCGTCCTTGCCGTTACGGTGCCGGGATTCCTGCGCCAGCAGCTCGGCATAGACCGGCTCCAGCGCAGCGACGACGCGGCGCTCCGGCACGCGGCGATTGGAATGATAGCCGATCACCGTGCCGTTGGAGTCGAAGGAAGGCGTGACGTGTGCGAACACCCAATAATAATCGCCGTACTTTGTCATGTTCTTGACGTAGGCGAAGATCTCGCGGCCTTCGGCCAGCGTGTCCCACAGCAACTTGAACACGCAGCGCGGCATGTCGGGATGCCGCACGATGGAATGCGGTTGGCCCAGCAGTTCGGCTTCGCTGTAACCGCAAATGTCGGTGAACACACGGTTGGCGTAGGTAATCCGGCCTTTCAGGTCGGTTTTGGACACGATGATGTCGTCGGCGTCGAAGAACACTTCAACGCCCGTGGGCTTGACGGAAGAGGTCACGGCGAATTCCGGTTCAGCAGCTGAGAACGACTTGCACGGACACTGATGACGGCCCCGGTCCGGCTACGCAAAGCTACGAGGCAGGTCTTAATAGTTAGTTCGCTCAGTTAACGAGCAAATCATCCGCAATCAGCAAGCGCAGGTAACTGGTACATTGATCGCGTTCGGATCGGCACTTGGGTTGTAGTATTTTTCCTGACAAACGCGACTGTCACATTAGCGAGTGGCTGTCACATCAGCGTTTGTCGTTCTGACGACGCCCGACGCCAGCGATCAATACAAAAGCGAACACCAAGCTGGCGACGTTCAATGCCCCCTCGCGAACCGACTCGCCGGGGAGTCCCATTCCGCGCAAGGTCATCACGCTGAGGACGCCGGCAATCACTACGGCCGCGATGCCGGCGCCGGCCAGTCTCAGCACTGTGTGTCGCGACAGTTTTGGCATCGACAATTTCGACATGGTGAAATCCGTTTCCAAATCGGCAGCTGGCATCACCGGTGCGGGCCGGGACCGACGCGGCGGACCGGAGCGGCCCGATCAGGTAACACGCCAAGCCCCTTGGGGTTCCAGCGCGGAAACCCGTCGCGACCGAAAAGGAGCCTCCTCACCATCGCCGACTCCGCTGCCGAACCGATTCTTAACATCTGGTTGCTAGTCGTTGTCCACGCCGCGTCGTGCTGGACACGGCCGGTTCGGGAAACGCGCTTTGGCTGTCATGGATTCTCCACCCGCGGCAACGTCCCTCGCGGCGCTGAGGGCGCGCCTGACGTCGCTGTTCGGCGGTTCCAACGAAGCCTCGCTCACCAACCGGCTCGCCGGCACCATTTTCCTGATCCGTGTCGTCAGTGCAGGTCTCGCCTATGGGGCGCAGATCCTGCTGGCGCGCTGGATGGGTGGCTCGGACTACGGCATCTACGTCTATGTCTGGACCTGGGTGCTGCTGCTCGGCTCCATGCTGGATTTCGGCATCTCCGCCTCAGCCCAGAAGATCATTCCGGAATATCGCGCGCGCGGCGAACTCGACAGGCTGCGCGGTTTCCTGTCCGGCAGCCGCTGGGGCACGCTGGCGGCCTCGAGTGTGGTGTCGCTGCTGCTCGCCGCACTGGTCTGGGCACTGTCGCCGCTGATCGGCGACGCCACAGTCATACCGCTGTACCTCGGCTGCCTGACGCTCCCGGCGTTCGTGGTCGCCAACACCCAGGACGGCATCGCCCGCTCGCACGACTGGATGCGGCTCGGGCTGATGCCGCAATTCATCATCAGGCAGGCACTGATCATCGGCTTCACCGCCGGGCTGTTCGTGCTCGGCTTCGAGCTCGGTGCGATCGCCGCGATGGCGGCGAGTTGTGCGGCGGTGTGGATCGCGATGCTGGGACAGATGATCGCGCTCAACCGCAGGCTTGCCGGCCACGTCCCGCCCGGCCCGCGCGCCTATGACGTCCGCGGCTGGCTTGCGACCTCGCTGCCGATCCTCCTGGTCGAGAGCTTCTACCTGCTGCTGTCCTACACTGACGTGCTGGTGCTGCAGCAATTCAGCACACCCGAGGAAGTCGGCATCTACTACGCGGTAGTGAAGACGCTGGCGCTGGTGTCGTTCATTCACTACGCGATGTCGGCCACCACTGCGCATCGCTTCACCGAATACAACGCGGCCGGCGACAAGGTCCGGCTGGCCGCGTATGTGCGCCACGCGATCGTGTGGACATTCTGGCCGTCGCTGGTGGCGACCCTGGCGCTGCTGGCGCTTGGCGAGCCGCTGCTGTGGCTGTTCGGGCCGCAATTCACGTCGGGGTACGGCATCATGTTCGTCGCGGCGATCGGCCTGATGGTCCGCGCCGCGATCGGCCCGGTGGAACGGCTGCTCAACATGCTCGGCCACCAGCATGTCTGCGCGCTCGCTTACGCGCTGGCGTTCGCGGTCAATCTAGCGCTGTGCCTGATCCTGGTGCCCCGCTTCGGCGGCTACGGCGCCGCCGCCGCCACCTCCGCAGCACTCACCTTCGAAACCGTGATGCTGTTCTGGATCGTCCGCAAACGCCTCGGCCTGCACGTGCTGGCGTTCGGCAGCAAAGGCTAGAGTAAGCGGTCTGCCCGCTGCTGACCGCCTCACCGCCTCGGGCTATAGTTTCAGAATGAGAGCGGACAGCCTCGAGGCTTTGATCAAGCAGGCGGAATCCTGGCGGAAAGCGGCGGGAGGAACTGGCCGCGGTGGCTCGCGAGATCGCAAGCGAGCTTCAAGCCAACCGGTATCACGCCAGCGACGAAGAGCTGCGGATCATCGATGCTGCCGCCGCTAATCTCGACGCGGGCGAACAGGCCACCGACGACGAAATCCGAACGGCGTTTGCAAAGGCGCCCTGCTGATCGACCGACGTCGTCGCCGGCCTGACCGGGCGATCGGTCGTCTCAGCCCCCTGTTGCTCTGAGATTCAGGACCCTCCGCTTACGCGGAGGATCATGGTCATGATCTGCGAGCGGGCAGATCGATACGGACAATCAGTACCCGCCCAACCCCGCCTTACGCCGCGGTCCAGCCGCCGTCCATCGACAGGTTGGCGCCGGTGATCTGGCTGGCGTCGTCGCCGCAGAGATAGACCGCGAGCGCGGCGACCTGCTCAGGGGTGACGAACTGCTTGGTCGGCTGGGCGGCGAGCAGGACGTCGTTGATCACCTGCTCCTTGCTGAGGCCGCGCGCCTTCATGGTGTCGGGGATCTGCTTCTCGACGAGCGGCGTCCAGACGTAGCCGGGCGAGATGCAGTTGCAGGTGATCTTGTGGGTGGCGAGCTCCAGCGCCACCGTCTTGGTCAGGCCCGCGATACCGTGCTTGGCAGCCACATAGGCCGACTTGAACGGCGATGCGACCAGCGAATGCGCCGAGGCGGTGTTGATGATACGGCCCCAGCCGCGCTTCTTCATCCCCGGCACCGCGGCGCGGATGCCGTGAAACGCCGACGACAGGTTGATGCCGATGATCGCATCCCACTTCTCGATCGGAAAATCCTCGATCGGCGACACGAACTGGATGCCGGCATTATTGACCAGGATGTCGACCGAACCGAAGGTGGTCTCGCCGAGCTTGATCATCTCGGCGATCTCGGCCGGCTTCAGCATGTCGGCCGGCGAGTACACCGCCTTGACGGCAAATTCGCTCTCGATCGCCTTGCGTTCCTTCTCGATCGCGTCCGCGTCGCCCATGCCGTTGATCACGACGTTGGCGCCGGCCTTGGCGAAGGCGCGGGCATAGCTGAGCCCGATGCCCGAGGTCGAGCCGGTCACGACCGCGGTCTTGCCTGTCAGATTCGTCATCATCCGCTCCTGTTCGCGAGGTTGAGAAAGCGGCGCAGATCGGGCCGCTTATTCGAATGCATCCCGGGTGAGGTCCCAGGTCACCATGGTCTCGCCGTCCTGCGGCGCCCGTTGCCAGCTCTGGTCGCGCATCGAGACATAGACGTCCTGCTCGCCGGCCTTCCAGTGCTCCACCATGTTCAGTCGCGAGAAGTCGTAGTCCTTCGACGACGCCTCATAGTCCCGCTTGCGATAGATCAGATGCACGACGGTGACGGTGTTCTCCTGCGCCGCCTGATGCAGGATGGCGTAGGCCGGATCGTCGCGCAATTCCGCGGGGAGCCGATCGATCAGATCACGCAACGCCTTACGGGTGTTGTGGATCATCTTGTTCTTGTCTGTATTCAGCCGGGTGCGGCTGGAATAGCGGATGTCCTTCTCGCGCTCGGCGGCTTCCAGCAGCGTCTCCGGCAGCCGGCCACGGGAGCTGAACAGATCGACCTGGAAGATGAGCAGATCGTCACGCTGCTCGCAGTCGAGCACGTAGTCGAGCGGCGTGTTGGAGGCGACGCCGCCGTCCCAATAATGCTCACCGTCGATTTCGATCGCCGGAAAGCCCGGCGGCAGCGCAGCCGAAGCCATAATGTGCTCGGGGCCGATGATCTGCTTGGTGGTGTCGAAATACACGAAGTTGCCGGTCGCGATGTTGACCGCACCGACACTCAGGCGGATGCCGTTGTGGTTGAGGCGGTCGAAATCGACCAGCCGCTCCAGCGTCGAACGCAGCGGCGCCGTGTCGTAGTAGCTCAGATTGGAGGGCTTGCCCGACGGCAGCAGATGCGTCGGCGGAAACCGCGGCGTGAAGAAGCCAGGCACCCCGAAGGTGGCAATCATCGCCGCCGAGGTCTCGTTGAACAGCGAGTGCACGTGGTCGTCGCGCAGCAACGGCTGCCACGGCACCGGTGACGACGCCATCTCCCAGAACTGCTTCAGCTTCTCGACTCGCTGCTCGCGCGGATTGCCGGCGATGATCGCGGCATTGATGGCGCCGATCGAAATGCCCGCCAGCCATTGCGGCTCGAAATCGTGATGGCACAGCGCCTGATAGGCGCCGGCCTGATACGCGCCGAGCGCGCCGCCGCCTTGCAGCACCAGCACGCGGCGCGCATCGCAGGGCCTCGCGGCCTTCCTGTGCTGTGTCGGGTCCATCCGGTCGATCGCACCTCGAACAAGACACGGGCAACTTGGCGATGCGCGGCGCCAGCGTCAATTGCGCCAAGGGCGGGAGCCGATCACGGCCGGTTTATCGCGGCGTGTCGGTGGAGGCGAGGATCATGGTCCAGAACACCTTATATTTGGTGCCCGGCGCATAGCTGGCGGCGATGCCGATCCGGTCGACGCCATTCTTCAGCATGTTGGCGCGGTGCGGCGGCGAATCCCGCCAGCCCGAAAACGCTTCCGCCAGCGTGTGATAGCCGGCCGAGACGTTCTCGACCGCGACCGCCGCCGGATAACCGGAGGCGTTCAGCCGCTGCGCCAGCGGCGCCTTGACGTCATGGTCGAGCTTGTTGCGCCTTGCCATGGTCGAGGACTGGTCCTCGGCCAGCTTGGTCAGCGCCGGATTGACCGTCACCGGACCGAGCCCGTTGTTCTGGCGATATTGTGAGATCATGACGGCCGCTGCGGCGACATCGACCTTGGCACCCTCGCGCGCCATGCTCTGATACATCGACGGCGTATCGACCGACGGTGCGACATCGCCGCCGGCACAACCCGCCAGCACCAACAGGCCGAGAACGGCCATCACCCCGCGAAACATTGTCCAGATTCCCCATTCGCGCGATCGGCACTGCCGGCCCGTCACCGGCTCACGACGCGCCGGGCAGTTGTTGCACGTCAACAGTGGCTGAAAGGTGAAGATGGCGGCCGAGGGCCGGTGACCGAACCGACAAGCAATCCGCGCGAAAAAACGCGCCAAAACAAACCAGAGCAATCGGATTGAGGGCATCAAAACGGCAACGGCCCGGACTTGCGTCCGGGCCGCGGGCAGTCGCCGTGGAGGTTCAAGCGGCGGCTGCCGACTTCGAGGTGGGGACCGACGAAATCGTCTTCAGAACCTGGGACGCGATCTGGTAGGGGTCGCCCTGAGAGTTCGGGCGGCGATCTTCCAGATAGCCCTTGTAGCCGTTGTTGACGAAGGAGTGCGGCACCCGGATCGACGCGCCGCGATCGGCGATGCCGTAGGAAAACTTGTTCCACGGCGCGGTCTCGTGCTTGCCGGTGAGCCGCATGTGGTTGTCAGGACCATACACCGCGATGTGGTCGTCGAGGTTGGCCTCGAACGCCTTCATCATCGCTTCGAAATAGTCCTTGCCGCCGACTTCGCGCATGTAGGCGGTGGAGAAGTTGCAGTGCATGCCCGAGCCGTTCCAATCGGTGTCGCCGAGCGGCTTGCAGTGGAATTCGATGTCGATGCCGTACTTCTCGGTGAGACGCAGCATCAGATAGCGCGCCATCCACATCTGGTCGGCAGCGGTCCTCGACCCCTTGCCGAACACCTGGAATTCCCACTGGCCCTTCGCCACCTCGGCGTTGATGCCTTCATGGTTGATGCCGGCTGCGAGGCAGAGGTCGAGGTGCTCTTCGACGATCTGACGGGCGATGTCACCGACGTGCTTGTAGCCGACACCGGTGTAATACGGGCCCTGCGGCGCGGGATAGCCGGCCTCGGGGAAGCCAAGCGGGCGGCCATTCTTGTAGAAGAAGTATTCCTGTTCAAAGCCGAACCAGGCGCCTTCGTCGTCCAGAATGGTGGCGCGGGTGTTGGTCGGATGCGGGGTGACGCCGTCCGGCATCATCACTTCGCACAGAACCAGAATGCCGTTCTTCCGCGCAGCGTCGGGGTACATCGCAACCGGCTTCAGCACGCAGTCGGAGCTGTGGCCCTCGGCCTGCATCGTCGACGAGCCGTCGAATCCCCAAAGCGGAAGCTGCTCGAGCGTCGGATAGATCTCGAATTCCTTGATGGTCGTCTTGCCGCGGAGGTTCGGCGTCGGCTTGTAGCCGTCGAGCCAGATGTACTCGAGCTTGTACTTGGTCATGCGGTCCTCTCGTTGGAGATACCACCGGCGTTCGTCCCGATGGCGGACACGGAACCGCACCCGGCGGCCTTCGGTCCTGCAAACATGAAGCATTTAATATGCCAGAATGAGCCAAATCGCCGCAGGTGCGAGGCCGGAGCCGGTACGACAACTTCGACGAGAAAACCGGCGGCGCACCATCATGCAGCCGCCCGCAAAAACGCCCACGGCTCCGTATTTCACCGCACCCGCCTCGGTGAACAAAATTAACCCCTCGGGCGCACGATTTTGTCGGAGGTAGGAAGACGCAACCAAGCCGATCCGGCCGCGTTGCACCATGACACTGCCGCCTTCGCAAGCAGACGGCGGAATGCGCAAAGAAGCGCCAATTCCTGGTTCTTCCTTGATCATTCTGCCCGAACGCGAAGCAATCGCGTTATCATCCGTTGCGACGCGCGGCCGGGCCGCATGTCGAGCCAGCTTCATCGACCCGAAGGAGAGAAAGGAGAGATCGCGTGAGTAGCCTGAATCAGACCTCCGCCAAGATCTACCAGTTCCCGGTCGGCGGCCGGGATGGAGCCAACCGCACGGCGCTGCCAAGCAGCGAAGCGGCTTCGAATCCGGCAAACATCCTGACCTGCTCAAGCTGGTATCACGAGATCGCGATGCTCGAAGAGCAGTCGACCAAGCGGCCATGACACCGCGGCTTGCGGGGCGCGGCCACCGCGATCATCAGAGCGACTGACGAAGGGCCGGCGCACGCGTTCGGCCCTTTTTGTTGCGCCAAGCGCTGATCGTCAGACGCCGAAGATCGACCAGCCCATGCGCTTGGTCAGCCCCTCCAGCGCAACGCGGCCGAGATGGGAGTTGCCCGCGGCATCGAGCCCCGGCGCCCACACCGCAATCGATGCTCTGCCCGGCGCGACCGCGAGGATACCGCCACCGACCCCGCTCTTGCCCGGCAGGCCGACCCGATAGGCGAATTCGCCCGAGCCGTCATAGTGGCCGCAGGTCAGCATCAGCGCGTTGATGCGACGTGCTCGTTCGCTCGACACCACATTGAGGCCGGTCGACGGGTTCTGGCCGTTGTGCGCCAGGAATCGTCCGGCCATCGCCAGTTGGCGACAGCTCATGGCGATAGCGCAGTGGTGAAAATAAACGCCGAGCGTGTACTCGACCGGATTGTCCAGTACCCCGAACGACTTCATGTAGTTGGCGAGCGCAGCGTTGCGAAATCCGGTGCGCTGTTCGGATTTCGCCACTGCTTCATCGATGGCGATCGAGGAATCGCCGGCGAGGAACTGCATGAAGCGCAAAATCTCACCGAGCGCCTCGCGCGGCTGATGCCCGGACAGGATCAGATCGGTGACGGCGATCGCACCGGCATTGATGAACGGATTGCGCGGGATGCCGCGCTCGCGCTCAAGCTGCACGATCGAGTTGAAGGCGGACCCGGATGGCTCTCGCCCGACGCGGCGCCACAGCCGGTCGCCGGCCTTGCCGAGCGCCAGCGTGAGCGTGAAGACCTTCGAGATGCTCTGGATCGAGAACGGCACATCGGCATCGCCGGCGGCCGCGACATGACCGTCGGCGCCGATCACCGCGAGGCCGAACGCCTTCGGATCGACTCGCGCCAGCTCCGGAATATAGCTCGCCACCTCGCCGCGGTCCGCCCGCTGCGCCATCTCATCGGCGATTTCGGCAACGACACGGTCGAGAAGCTGATTGCTCATGGCGGCGCATTTGATGCAAAGCGCGCACCAGGTCAATCAACAAAGACAGCCCCGTCATTGCGAGGAGCGCAGCGACGAAGCAATCCATGCCGCACGCGGGTTGCTGGATTGCTTCGCTGCGCTCGCAATGACGAATACGGTTCAGGCTACGTCGCCGACGTCAGATGCCTCTGCCGCCGCAGCTGCAGCGCGCTGCGGTGTCCGTCGCCGGTCGGCTGATAGAATTCGGTGTAGCGATGCGTCGCTTCGCCGAAGGCGTGCGCATCGGTTTCCTTCTTGACGTCGAGCGCGTCGAAGCCATTGCGGACCAGGAAGGTGAACTGATCGCGCAGCACCTGCCCGGTGGCGCGCAGCTCGCCGCGATAGCCGTACACCTCGCGCAGCCGCCGCGCCTGACTGTGGGCCCGGCCGTCCTTGTAGGTCGGAAACACCAGCGCGATCAGCGCCAGCCGGTCGAGCCACGGCTTCAGCTCGGCGACGTCGCGGTTGTTCGGCCAGATCACGCCGAGCGGACTGTTGCGCGCGACCAATCGCTCTGGATCGGCCAGAAGCCGCGCCGCCGAAATCAGGACCGCCCCCTCGGCCGGCAATTCCACGTCGTCAGCTACCGCGACGAATTCGTCGGCCGTGATCTGTCCGTTCTTAACGAGTGGCATAGACCCGCTCCTTGAAGGGTTCGACGCCGAGCCGCTTGACGGCATCGACGAACAACTCGTCCGGTCGCTGCCGCAGACTGAGATAGGCCTCGACGATATCCTCGATCACGTCGGCGACTTCGCCGTACGGCACTGCCGGACCGATCAGTTCACCAAGCTCGGCCCCCTCATCGGCGCGACCACCGATGGTGATCTGATAGAACTCCTCACCGTTCTTCTCGACGCCGAGAATGCCGATGTGACCAACGTGATGATGGCCGCAGGCGTTGATGCAGCCGGAGATATTGATGTGCAGCCGGCCGATCAGCGCCGCAGTCTCGGGACTGGCGAAGCGTCGTGACAACTCCTGAGCGATCGGGATCGACCGCGCGTTCGCCAGCGAGCAGTAATCGAGGCCCGGGCAAGCAATGATGTCGCTGACCAGACCGACATTCGGGGTCGCTAGGCCGAGCTTGTCGAGCGCGGCCCACAGCGCCGGCAGGTCGCGCCTTGCGACGTGCGGTAACACCAGATTCTGTTCGTGACCGACGCGGATCTCGCCGAACGAATATTTGTCGGCAAGGTCTGCGACCGCGTCCATCTGCTCGGCGGTTGCGTCGCCGGGCGGTCCGCCCGCGGGCTTGAGTGACAGGGTGACAATGGCGTAGCCGTCGTGGCGATGCGGCGCGACAGAGTTGTTGCGCCACGCTTCGAACCGCGCATCGCCGGCCGCGGCACGCAGTTCGTCCGGCTCGGCCGGCAGCTTTTCATAGGCCGGATAGATGAAGCGCGAGCGGATGTCCTCGATCATCTCGTCGTCGAGCGTCAGAGGGCCGTCGGCGATCTCGGCCCACGCCTGCTCGACCTCAGCGGCGAATTTCTCGATGCCGAGCTCGTGCACCAGGATCTTGATGCGGGCCTTGTAGATGTTGTCGCGGCGTCCGTACTGATTGTAGACGCGCAGGACCGCCTCGATGTAGCTGAGGATGTCGCGCCCCGCGACGAACGACTTGATGGTCCGGCCGATGAACGGACTGCGACCGAGGCCGCCGCCGACCAGCACTTCGAAGCCGGTCTCGCCGGCGTCGTTCCTAACCAGCTTCAGGCCGATATCATGGATCTTGATCGCGGCGCGATCGTGATCGGACGCGGTGATCGCAAACTTGAACTTGCGCGGCAGGAACGAGAACTCCGGATGCAGCGCCGTGTGCTGACGCAGGATTTCTGCCCAGACCCGCGGGTCTTCGACCTCGCCAGGCGCAACGCCGGCCCACTGATCGGCAGTGACGTTGCGGGTGCAATTGCCCGAGGTCTGCATCGCGTGGATGCCGACTTCGGCAAGATCCGCGAGCGCGTCCGGCAGATCCTTCAGCGCGATCCAATTGAACTGGATGTTCTGCCGGGTGGTGAAATGTCCGTAGCCGCGGTCGTAGGTCCGCGCCACATGCGCCAGCTTGCGAAGCTGCGCCGACGACAGCGTGCCGTACGGAATCGCCACGCGAAACATGTAAGCGTGAAGCTGCAGATACACGCCGTTCATCAGCCGAAGGGGCTTGAACTCGTCCTCGGTCAGTTCGCCCGAGAGGCGGCGGCTTACCTGATCACGGAATTCTTCGACGCGCTCGTGAACGATGGCGCGGTCGATGTCGTCGTAAGCATACATTTAACAGCCCTCAAGCTTGGCCGGGCAGCGCGATGGTGACGCCGTTACGCCGGATTTTCTCGCGCAGATTGCCGGGGTGGATCGCCCCGTCGGCGCCGATCTCGACCGGCGCGATGTAGGCACCGACCGCGCCGACATCGTCGGCGGTTGCGGCGGCGAGCAGCGCACGCGCTGGCTCGGCCTCGCGCACGATGGCGGCGTCGGCCAGATCGGTCGACCAAGCGCTCTTCGCGGTTCGGTAAATCACCACGCCGTCGGTGGTGCGGTTCGCAGTCACCACCGACGGACCGGTGATCTTGATCTTCTGTTGCAGCGGGGACGTCATTCGGCGGCCATCTGATAGGTCGAGACGAGTTGCAGGAGTTGTTGCTGGCGCCACGGCGCCGAGTGCGCGACGACGTCGCCGATCACCAGCAGTGCCGGTCCGCCGTCGACCTCATCGACCAGCGCCGGCAGATCATTGAGCGTGCCGACAGCCGAGACAGCGTCGGAGCGCGTCACCCGTGCGAACACGCCGACCGGCGTATCGGCCGCGCGGCCGGCGGCGAGCAGCCCGTCACGGATCGTCGGTGCGGCGCTCATGCCCATATAGACCACGACGGTCATCTTCTGATCGGTCAGCGCCGACCAGTCGACGGCTTCGGCGTCCTTGGCCTTGTGCGCGGTCAGGAAGGTGATGCGCAGCGCCTCATGGCGATAGGTCAGCGGCACCTCGAACTGCGAGGCCGCGCCAAGCGCCGCGCTGATGCCCGGCACCACCGAATAGGACACGCCGGCTTCGCGCAGCGCTTCGACCTCTTCGCCGCCGCGGCCGAACACAAACGGATCGCCGCCCTTCAGCCGCACGGCGCGCTGACCGGAGCGTGCAGTTTCGATCAGCATTTGGTTGATCGCGTCCTGACCGATGCCCGGCTGGCCGACGCGGCGGCCGACCGGCACGCGTTTGGCGTCGCGCCGGATGCGGTCGAGGATCTCGGGCGAAACCAACTCGTCGTAGAACACCACGTCGGCGTCCGACAGCGCCCGCAGCGCCTTCAAGGTGAGTAGATCAGGATCACCGGGACCGGCGCCGACGATGCTGACGTGACCATCGGCGCGGCGGCCGAGCGAATGCCGCGCGTAGTCGGTGGCATCGTCGATTGTCTTCAGTTCGGTCTCGGCATCCGTCAGCCGCCCCTCGAGCACCGCGCGGCCGATCGGACCGTCGACGACGCGCTCCCAGAACCGGCGGCGCAGCGGGAATTCAGGAATCCGTGCCTTGATCGGCGTGCGCCAGCGGCCAATCAGCGCTGCCAGTTCGCCGATCTGCGCCGGTACCACGGTCTCGATCAGTTCGCGGAGGCGGCGCGCCACCACCGGCGAAGACCCGCCGGTGCCGATCGCCACCACCACATCGCCGCGATCGACGATCGCCGGAAAGATGAAGGTCGAATGCGACAGCTCGTCCATGACATTGACCGGCACGCCGAGCGCGCGCGCCTTCGCGGCGAGCGGAGCGGCAACGTCGCCGGCCCCTGCGCACAGCAGCGCGATCGCGCCGGTGAGATCGGCTTGCAGCGGATCGCCTTCCGGAAAGCTGATGCGCGACCGCTCCGCCTCGGTCAGGCCGGCCAGATCGCGGTCGCCGTCGGTGACGTACCAGCGGACCGACGCGCCGGCGCCGAGCAGCAGCCGCAGCTTGGCGCGCGCCATCTCGCCGGCACCGACCAGCACCACTGGCCCCGTCGCCAGATCCAGAAAGACTGGAAGAAATCGCATGTCCACTCCATCGCCACCCGGGCTGTTTAGAATTATTTTCTCCACCAGCGCGACACAAGCCACGCGGGAAGAAAATCATTCCATTCCACCTCAGCCGATCCGTAGAGAAATTTCACCCCTCCCCACCCCTTGGCAGAGACGGTCTTTTCTAAGGCGGCATCTGAGGCTGAGTGGAGCAAACGCCGTGCCGCCATTCCGGCTCCCGCGACTCCCGCCGGATGGCGGCCGGCTAGAGTGACAGCCGGCTTCCGGAGCGCTCCGCCGGCGCCGAACAGGGCGGGCCTTCTCTTTTGGCGGCCTTTGACGCTAAAAGGAGCACCCGGCGCCGTCATGCGGCGATCGGTCATTTGACCCCTGAAAAGGCGCCAGCGCGCCGTTTTCTCGCGAGACATCCAAAAATGAATCGTATTGACGCCCACGGACTGAAAATCGCGCCTGTGCTGTTCGACTTCATCGCCAAGGAGGCCGCGCCGAAAACCGGCATCGCTCCCGACGTATTCTGGGCCGGGCTTGCTGCGATCGTTCGTGATCTGGCGCCAAAGACCCGCGCGCTGCTGAAGACCCGCGACGACCTGCAGGCCAAGATCGATGCGTGGCATCTCGCCAACAAGGGCAAGAAGCAGGACATGGCGGCCTACACTGCCTTCCTGAAGGAGATCGGCTACCTGCTGCCCGAGCCGCCGACCGTGCCGGTCGAGACCGCCAATATCGACGAAGAGATCGGCAAGCTGTGCGGCCCGCAGCTCGTGGTACCGTTGTCGAACGCGCGCTACGCACTGAATGCCGCCAACGCGCGCTGGGGTTCGCTGTACGACGCGTTCTACGGCACCGACGCGATCCCGCAGGAAGCCACCCAGGCCAAGGGCTACGACAAGGCGCGCGGCGACAAGGTGATCGCCAAGGCCAAGGCATTCCTCGACCAAGCCGCGCCGCTCGCGACCGGCAGCCATAGCGACGTCACTGGTTACAGCGTGATCGCCGGACAGCTGTCGGCCAAGCTGAAGAGCGGCAATGCCACCGGCCTGAAGAAACCGGCACAGTTCGCCGGCTTCCGCGGCGATGCCGCCAATCCGAGCGCGGTGCTGCTGGTCAACAACGGCCTGCACATCGAGATCAAGATCGATCGCGCCAACACCATCGGCAAGGACGATCCGGCCGGCGTCGCCGACCTGGTCATCGAGTCGGCAGTCTCGACCATTCTCGACATGGAAGACTCGGTCGCCGCCGTCGATGCCGACGACAAGGTGCTGATCTATCGCAACACCCTCGGCCTGATGGACGGCACGCTGTCGGAAAGCTTTGAGAAGGGCGGCAAGACCGTTACCCGCGCGCTCAACGGCGACCGCACCTACACGGCGCCGGACGGCAAGGAGATCTCGCTGCACGGCCGCAGCCTGCTGCTGATGCGCAACGTCGGTCACCACATGTGGACCGATGCGGTGCTCGACAGCGACGGCCAGGAGATTCCGGAAGGCTTCCTCGACGCTGCGGTGTCGGGCCTGATCGCGATCCACGATCTCAAGCACCTCGGCAAGACCCGCAACAGCCGCACCGGCTCGGTCTACATCGTCAAGCCGAAGATGCACGGCCCGGATGAAGTCGCCCTCACCGTCGAGCTGTTCGGCCGCGTCGAGACCATGCTCGGCCTGACCGCGAACACCCTGAAGGTCGGCATCATGGACGAGGAACGCCGCACCACGGTGAACCTCAAGGCCTGCATCCAGAACGCGTCGAAGCGGATCGTCTTCATCAACACCGGCTTCCTCGATCGCACCGGCGACGAGATCCACACCTCGATGGAAGCGGGTCCGATGATCCGCAAGAACGAGATGAAGGCGCAGCCCTGGATCAAGGCCTACGAAGACTGGAACGTCGACACGGGTCTGGTCGACGGCCTGCCGGGTCACGCCCAGATCGGCAAGGGCATGTGGGCGGCCCCCGACAAGATGGCCGACATGCTGGCGCAGAAGATCGGTCACCCGCAGGCCGGCGCGACCACCGCCTGGGTGCCGTCGCCGACCGCCGCGACGCTGCACGCGCTGCACTATCACCAGGTCGACGTGATCGCGCGCCAGCAGGAGCTGGCGAAGGGCGGCCCGCGCGCCAAGCTCGAGGACATCCTCACCATTCCGGTGTCAAATTCGAACTGGGCTCCGGACGATGTCCGCCAGGAGATCGACAACAACTGCCAGGGCATCCTCGGCTACGTGGTGCGCTGGATCGACCAGGGCGTCGGCTGCTCCAAGGTGCCGGACATCCACGACGTTGGCCTGATGGAAGACCGCGCGACGCTGCGCATCTCAAGCCAGCACCTCGCCAACTGGCTGCATCACGGCGTCGTCACCAAGGACCAGGTGCTCGACTCGTTGAAGCGGATGGCGGTGATCGTCGACAAGCAGAACGAAGGCGATGCGCTGTACCGGCCGATGGCGCCGGACTTCGACGGCGTCGCGTTCGAAGCCGCGTGCGACCTGATCTTCAAGGGCCGCGCGCAGCCGAACGGCTACACCGAATACATCCTGCATGAGCGCCGCCGCGAGGCCAAGGCGGCGCACCTGGAGTCGGCGCGCTAACTCCAGCCACGCCTGTTACTTCGCTACAGAACCTCCCCCGCAAGGGGGAGGTTCTTGCTTTTAGAGCGCATGAATACCGCCGATTTCAATTGCGCGCCGAGCAAGTTTCAGGTGACCGCTTGCCGCAGCGTGGCCCGGAACCATCGTCAGCGCTATCCGTTGACCGGCATCCAAACAGTGGAGGCACAGGATGGACTGGAATCGCGTTGAAGGTAACTGGAAGCAGTTCAAGGGTAACGTCAAGGAGAAGTGGGGCAAGCTCACGGATGACGATCTCGACGTGATCGAAGGCCGCCGCGACCAGCTCGAAGGCAAGCTGCAGGAGCGCTACGGCTACGCCAAGGATCAGGTCCGCAAAGACGTCGACGACTGGTTCACGACGCTGAAGTAATTCGCTTCGCAGTGAATCGAAAAGCCCCGGCACGCACCGGGGCTTTTTTGTTTGAGCAACAATTTCATGAAAGCGTGACGGCGTCCGCTGGTGCCGAAAAACAAAAGGCCGGGCAGATGCCCGGCCGGATTGCTGGCTTAGAACACCGCCAGATATTTCAGGAGCGACACAATGCCGATGATGATGACGACGACACGTGCGATCTGTTTGGCGCGCCCGTCCAACGGAAGCATGTTGATCAGGTACAGCACCAAAATAACGACGAGAAATGTAATCAGAATTCCGATCAGGATGTTCATCTTCTAGCTCCAACCCGCGGTCACCCCGCCTGGATCAATCGCCAACACACTCATCAGTTCCAATTCCGGAACTGGAGGTTTCGGCGCAGAGCTTCGACAAGAGCCGGCAACGGCACAGCAAGCGCCGCACTAATCACGAGAAAAGAGATTTGGGGCTCAGTCCTGGGCCAGCACCGGCACCTTGGAATAGCCGGCGCGGACGTGATCGGCACCGGACGCCGGAGCGAACGCGACCTTGCCGTCGTTGCCTGAGGCGTTCCGCGCGGCGACCATGAGGCCGTCCTTGCCGGCGATGATATCGCCCTTGCGCACCGTCGGGTCGTCCTCGATCAGAATCTTGGCGAGGCCGAACTGATCCTTGCCATTGCAGGTGCAGCCGGCCACGATCTCCGTTCGGAACTTGAACGCATTCGGCAGCTCCGAATACGACTTGCCGCCGGAGGTGCGGGCGCTCTCGATCGAGGAACCGTACACCACCTTGGTGTCGCTGGCCGGGCAGAAGCTGTTGCAGGTCTCGGCCTTGGTGTCGCTGCCGCTGGACGAGATCGGAAAGTAGCGTCCGTCGCAAGTGCGAACGCAATAGGCCTGACCACCGGTCGAATAAGTCCGCGCACTCGGACGGGCCAGCCGCTCGCGCGTGTCGCGACCGTATCCGTCGTCGGCGAACGGCAATGCCGGCATCCGGGGTTGATAGCGCGGCGCCTGGAAGCCGCCGAACAGCGCCTGAAAGAAATCCTGCGCATGCGCCGGCGTCGCGGCGGTTACAGCCACCACGGCGGCAAAGCCGAGTCCGATCCGGCCTGAGAACTTGCGCATCACTGTCTCCGGTCGCTGTCTGGCGTTAGTCGATCGACGAGATCGAAATGTTCATGGCCTGCCGGCCGGGCCGCACGGTCGAGCGTGCTTCGATCGGACGCGAGGCCGACTTCGGCAGCACCACCACGCGTGTCCCGATCCCGGCGCGGCCGAACAGGTCTTCGACGTCCTCGTTGGTCAGCCGGATGCAGCCCGAGGAGACGAACTTGCCGATCGTGGACGGATCATTGGTGCCGTGGATGCGATAGGTGGTGGAGCCGAGATACATCGCCCGCGCACCGAGCGGATTACCCGGGCCGCCGGCCATGAAACGCGGCAGATACGGCTGGCGCGCGATCATCTCGGCCGGCGGGCGCCAATCCGGCCACTCCGCCTTACGGGTGATGGTCTGCACGCCCGCCCAGGTGAAGCCCTCACGGCCGACACCGACGCCGTAACGGATCGCTCGGCCACCGCCGAGCACGTAGTACAGATAGGTGTTGGCAGTATCGATCACGATCGTGCCGGCCGGCTCTTTGGTCGGATAGCTGATCACCGTGCGCCGCAGCCGGTCGGGCAATTGAGCATCCTCGCCGGCATCGACAGAGACGTCGTTATCAGTGGGCGCGATCACCGACTCGTCGGTCTCGAAAGGTGCAAATTGTGGGGACTGCGCGGCGTAGCCGAGCGCCTGTGCGGCGGCCGGTGTCGCCGGAAGCGCCAGCGCCAGGAGCAGCGCGGCTGCGGTCGCCGCCACCGGGGTGAACGCGCGTCCCCGCTGCGGGACGAATGCAGACAGCATCGTGGAGGTCATGTGAAGTCCCCGCTATGAGTGGCGACGTCTTGCGGCGTCGACGGAACAACGCGGTCGCGCTCCAATCCGTTCCCGCCATCCAGTCGCGAGATGCTCACTAACAACGGCGTCCGGCTCGGAACCTTCTTGGCTCGCTGTCGTTGGAGGCCACGGGAAGTGTTCGCTGGTTGAGCCGCATCCGGTCCGCTCTCGCGGCAAACTTCCACGTCTTCACATGATAAATGACTCAGACGCTGGGTGGTCCATTGCGTGCGCTTCCCGAGCCTACCGGCACGCCGCTCCCCGACAGCCAGGACGAGCGGCCGCCGCTGATCAGGCGGACGGAAGTCGTCACGTTCACCCTCGTCGCCCTGTTAGTGATCTTGCTGGTCGGCCTGCTGTATGTCGGCAAGCCTTTCTTCCTGCCGATGGTGACCGCCTTCGTGGTCGGCACCATGGTGTCGCCGGCCGCGAGCTTCTTGGAGCGCTTTCGGATTCCGCGCGCGGTCAGCGCAGTGCTGATCGTGACGCTCGGGCTCGGCACCGTGATCTTCATGATCGGGCTGATCTCTGCGCCGCTGATCGAGTGGAGCAGCCGCATCCCCGAGATCGGCTCATTGCTGCGCGACAAGCTGCACGTGCTCGATCGGCCGCTGCAGATGTGGCGGCAGATCCAGAGCTCGCTGAGCGGCTCCGAAAGCCTGCCGCAGCCGTCCGTGCAGATGCCGAAGATCGACTGGGTGTTCGAGTTTCTCTCCCCGACGCTCACCGAGGTTCTGCTGTTTCTGGTGATGCTGGTGCTGTTCGTGGCGGGCTGGAAAGACCTGCGGCGCTCGCTGGTAATGAACTTCGCCGGGCGCGAAGCCCGGCTACGCACGCTGCGGATCCTCAACGAGATCGAGGGCAGCCTTGGCGCCTATCTGCTGACGGTCACCGTCATCAACCTGTGCTACGGCGCCGCCACCGGCCTGCTCTGCGCTGCCGCGGGAATGCCGAACCCCGCGGGTCTCGGCGCGCTGGCAGCGGTACTGAATTTCATCCCGATCATCGGGCCGTTCGTGATGTTCGTGATCATGACGGTGGTCGGCATCATCAGTATGCCGACGCTCGGCGCCGGCCTACTCGCTCCGTTCGGCTTCGTGCTGCTGACGTTCTTCGAAGGGCATTTCATCACGCCGACCATCATCGGCCGCCGGCTGTCGCTGAATACGCTGGCGGTGTTCATCACCCTAGCGTTCTGGACTTGGCTGTGGGGACCGATGGGGAGTTTTCTGGCCTCGCCGCTGCTGATCGTCGGTCTGGTGCTCAAGGAGCATCTGATGCCCGAGGACAGCCCGCAACTTCCCGGCAGCGACTGAACGATCCCAACGTGGAGCAGCGCGGCCCGATCTCGCGGCGGCCGTCAATCCTACCCCTCTTACGCAAACATCCGCCCTGCGAGGCGGATGTCGGTATCAGCTTGAAAGAGAGAGAGCTCAGGCGACGCAGCGGCCCGGCTGAAGCTGCTTGGCCACTTCGGTCAGTACGCTCACGACCGGCTCACAGGCGACGATCGCCTTCGGCGCCAAGGCCGGCTTGCTTGATGCGGGAGTGCGGATCGCGGCGCCTTCGGCCTGATCGCGGGACACGCGGACCAGCACCGACTGCCCGATCAGGGTGACGCTGAAGGTCTGGCCGGCCTGCAGGTCTCCTGCCGTCGTGGCACGGTCGCCCTTTCTAGAGCGATTCACGTCCTGACCTGAGGGGGAAACGGCTGAGGCCTGCTGCACCAGGGTTGTGCGGCCGAGGTCTTCCCCGACTGCTAATTGGGCTGCGCCAAGCGTCCCGGTGATAGCGATGGCGCCCAAAATTCCCCGCACGATCTGTGACATGGTATCTTGCCGCTCTGTTTGTAGCCGGCGTTATGCCGCTTTCCCTGTGCGGCGCCGTGACTACGTGGTCGCAACGTCCGCATTGATTAATCGCGCGGACGCACAGACGGTTCGATGACCAGCGATCAACTGAGCGTGTTAACGATTTTATCAGTTGACGGGAACGGTTTTTGCGTACCGGCGTTCACGAGACGCCGGCTAAGTCCCCCCTGCCCCGAAGCCGGCGATACAGGGCGCGGCTGTGTGATGCCAGCCGCGCCCTGTTCTATTTGAGGCAATCTCTTCCCAGCGCCGGACCGATCTCCAAAGAAGTAACGCCGCCCGGCTGGGCCGGACGGCGTCGTCTTCTCAGGGACGTAACTTGTTCAACCGTCAGGATGCGACGGCGCTGGGCTTCCGGTTTCGGGAGTTGCGCTGGAAGAACAGCGCCTGGCTTGCCACTGCCGACACCATCGCCGGCTGGAACGGCTTGGAGATCAGGAAGGCGGGCTCGGGGCGTTCACCTGTGAGGAAACGCTCCGGATAAGCCGTGATGAACACCACAGGCACTTCAAAGGTTCGCAGCAGCTCGTTGACCGCATCCAGGCCGGAGCTGCCGTCGGCGAGCTGAATATCCGCCAGAATCAGACCGGGCTTCTGCGTCTTCGCGAGCGCGATCGCGTCGGCATGGGTCCGGGCAACACCGATGACGTTGTGGCCCAAGCCCTTGATGAGGCTCTCGAGATCCATCGCGATGAAGGTCTCGTCCTCGATAATCAGGACGTCGGTGGCGATCTCTTCGGCCATCTCCTTGCCGGCGGTCTCGACCAGCTGCCGGACCTCGGCGACATCGACCTGGAGCACGAAGGCGACTTCCTCTTCGGAAAAGCCTTCCAGCGACAACAGCAGAAACGCCTGACGCGGCAGCGGCGTGATCGCCGACAGCCGCCGCTCCGACGGCATCGGCAGGGTTCGCACGTCTGCGTCGTCGTTCAGGGCGACGGAGTTCCAAATCTGGGTAAACAAACGGAAAAGACCCGGCCGGGGACCGTGCCGCTCGTCGAGCAGGGCCGGATCCTGGAGCAATGCCTCCAGCATGGCGCCCACATAGGCGTCGCCGGAGGTCTGGCTACCGGTTAGCGCGCGCGCGTAGCGGCGCAGCAAGGGCAAATGCTCTGCAACAACCTGTGATCTCGACATCCCCACTCCATCAGTCATCTCGGCCATCGCCAACGGCGGGCCGGCACCTCTGCGTGGGCATCTACGCCCGAGCCGGACAAAAGTTCCATTCGCGTCGGGAACTTTCGCGCCGGGATCGCATTAGGGTCCCGTGAACGGCGACAGATCAAGAAAACCCTCGAAGTTCAGGGGACTTGACCATGGGGAAAACATTGGATCAGTCATGCAAGAATTCAAGGCGCAAACCATGAAGAAGTCGGCTCCAGGCACTAAGGGAGGTCTTAACGCCGAAATCCAGGCCCGGATCGGACATCAATTGCGCGCGATGTACGACGACGTGGTGCGGCAGGGCGTTCCTGATCGGTTCGCAGAACTGATCAAGAAACTGGATGATCCTGCCACCGGGACGGACACGACCACCGAGGGGAGGGAATAATGCCTCTCACCGATTCCCTTCGTGACGATATTCTCGCCGCGGTGCCGAGTTTGCGCGCGTTCGCGATCTCTCTGAGCGGCAACGCCGATCGAGCCGACGATCTCGTTCAGGAAACCCTGCTGCGGGCGCTCGCCAACATCGACTCGTTTCAGCCGGGCTCCAACCTGCCCGCCTGGTTATTCACGATCCTGCGCAACCTGTTCCGCTCCGACTATCGCAAGCGGCGCCGGGAAGTCGAGGATGCCGATGGCAGCTACGCCAAGACGCTGAAGTCGCAGCCTGGACAGACCGCGCATCTGGAGTTCGAGGAATTCCGCGCCGCCCTCGACAAGCTGCCGCAGGACCAGCGTGAAGCGCTTATCTTGGTGGGGGCGTCGGGCTTCTCCTACGAAGACGCCGCGGCGATCTGCGGCTGTGCGGTCGGTACCATCAAGAGCCGCGTCAACCGAGCCAGGTCGAAGCTTAGTGCGCTGCTCTATGTCGACGGTGCTGAAGACTTCGGACCCGACGACACTGTCCGTGCCGTGATCGGCGGTAACGGCTGATCCACCGCCGACCCGGCGGCGATCGCTCGATCCAACGACGCATCGAGCGATCCCCTCACCGGCATTTCCCCTGGACAATGAGCGGGGCCAAGCCTCGCGAGCAGATCGAGATCTGGCCGAGCGTCGTTCGGCCAGATCTTTGCTGTTTGCGCGTCTATCAGCGAGGCTGCTTTGGAGACTTGCGAGGCGGGCGCACCGGCGCGGTGATTTGCCCGGTCCGGTCGCGCTCATAGACGTCGACCACCGTGTCGAGCGGAGCGGTCAGCTCGTAGACGTAGCTGATATCGGTGAAATAGCGCTTCGACGTGCCGCCGAGCGCTTCCGGCGCCACGCGGTCGAGTAGGATAATGCCGAACTCACTGTCCGGACGCCGGGTCGCCGCACTGGTGTTGAACTCTTCCCAACGGAAATGGAAAGTCGCATCCTTGCCGTCGCCGGTGACCGTCCAGTTCGCCACCACCCGCGGATGCTTACCGACGACAGCCAATCCCTCGTCCGAATGCGATGCCAACTCGAAGAACAGCAGCGACAGGCTCTGCGCGGCCCGCGCGCTGACCGCGATATCGGGCCCATCGACCTCGATCCGGTCGGCATGCGGGATGGCCCGGCCCTCGAACAGCCCTTTCAGCATCACGCCCTGCCATTGGCTGTCGCTGAGAAGCGACACGACGTTGGACATTGCGTGAATCCGCCCGATCAGCAGCTCGCGAGCGACGTCGAGATCGGAGCCGTGGCGCAGCGTCCGGGTGACGATCGACTGGATCACCGCCAGGATGTTCTTCACCCGGTGGTTGAGCTCATCGATCACCGCAGTCAGGCGGCGCTCGAAGCCGATCCGCATCTGGATTTCGCGCCGCAACCGGATGTTGCTGTAGCTGACATAACCGAACAGCCCGCAGACGATCAGCGTCAGCGCCAGACCGGCGAGCCCGATGATCAGCGCCATTTTCTGAGCGCGGTCATAGGGATCGATCTTCGGGTAATAGGCCAGTGACCAGTCGCGGTTACCGAAGGTCACCGTGCGCACGATCATCGGATTGGCCCCTTCCGGAGCCACCCGCGAGCTGATCTCACCGCTCTCATCGGCCACCAGCTCGTAACCCTCACGGCTCGGATCTTTCAGTACCACCGAGAACAACGACAGATCGTCGTTGGTGAGCATCAGCGAGGCGAGCCGATAGGAGAAAGTGACGAAGCCGACGATGTCCGAGCTGTCGGTGTTCATCACCGGCGCCGCCAGGACGACGCCGACCGGGCCGCTGCCCGTTAGCGGCACCGGGTCGGAAACGTGCGGTTGCCCCTCGGCAAGGGCTTGCGCGAAGGTGCGGCCGAGCACCGGGTCATGATCCAGCATCCGGCCGGTCAGCGCCATGGTCTCGGCGTTTCGCGGCTCGACATCCATGACGACGTCGAGCGGCACGGGGCTGCTCAGATCGAGCGGCTTGCCGTCATAGTCGCGCACCGTCGGATCGGGAAAGCCGGCTTTGGTGAGCTCGGCCTCCGCGGCCGGCACCTCCTCGGGCTTCAGCCGCGCCACCCAGGTTGCCAGGACGAAATCGGTCTTGAAGGTGTAGATCGACGACCGCAGCGGCTGCAGCATGTCAGCCTTGATCACCGACGGCTTGCGAAACAACCCCGACGCGACGCGGCCGAGCAGTTCACGCTCGGTGAGGCGATCCTGAACCTGGCTGGCATGTACATCGATGGCTCGTCCGAGCGCGATGCGCTGGATCGCCGCTTCCTGCTCGTAAACGCGGGACGCGGAAAAGCCAGACAGCACCACCCCGATGATAGCGATCAAGCCGATGATGAAGCCTAGCCGAACCACGCTCTTACTCGGTGTCCGAGGCGGCGACCGCCTCCCGTATTCAACGTATCGATACCGGCCCCACCATGAAGAAGCGTCGACCTGAGCGCAACTCAACGATCTCTGAGGACGTCTCGGCGGGGTTCGAATTCCAAGAGCGGTTCAACCACGCCCGACCTCTTTTCGTTCCCGCGCCGACGATCACGAAGTTGGTACTGCAACGCACCAGATCAGGCGGAGTTACCGCTGATAGCTGCCCAGCCGATGGCTCAGGCCGACCGCCGCGGCGTCAGGCCGCCCTTTTCTTCGATAAAGCCGATAATGCGATCGAGGCCTTCGCTCTTTTTCAGATTGGTCATGACGAACGGCCGCGCGCCGCGCATCCGTTTGGCATCGGTATCCATCTTCTCCAACGAGGCGCCGACATAGGGCGCCAGATCGATCTTATTGATAACCAGGAGGTCAGACCGGGTGATACCTGGGCCGCCTTTCGAGGGGATCTTGTCCCCTGCAGCGACGTCGATCACATAAATGGTGATGTCGGCGAGTTCGGGCGAGAATGTCGCGGCCAGATTGTCGCCGCCGGACTCGATCAGCACGAGATCGAGCCCCGGAAACTTGCTTCGCATCTCGGCCACAGCGGCGAGATTCATCGACGCATCCTCGCGGATGGCCGTGTGCGGGCAGCCGCCGGTCTCCACCCCGGCGATCCGGTCCGGCGTCAGCGAGCCGGAGCGCACCAGGAATTCGGCGTCCCACTTGGTATAGATGTCGTTGGTGATCGCCGCGATGTCGTAGCGTTCACGCATCGACTTGCAGAGCAGGTCCATCAGCGCAGTCTTGCCCGAGCCGACGGGACCGCCGATGCCGACGCGGAGAGGGCCGTGATGATCCGACATGTGGATGTCCGGTAGGAGATTTGAGGAGAGCAGCCACTTTGAGGAGAGCAGCCACGCGGCGCCAAGACCGATCCGGTCCACGCCGCGAGCCGGAAATAAGAACGATGCGGCAAGAGATTGCAAGCCGTCAGCAGCGCCGCGGCGTCATCGCGGCGGGCCCGACCAAGCGCCTACATCCTTCGTCGACGCCGCGGGAGCCGCAGCAGCAGGCTGATTAAGCCGTCGACTGATCCTTCGAGGAATGCCCAGCGTCTTTGGCTTCCTTGTTCGGCTTGGCCTCAGCGGCAGCCGACCCCTTCTTGGTGATCTTTCCGTAACGCGACAACGATCGCCACAGCTCCGCTTCCGGCTCGGCTTAGCGCGCAGCGACCTTCTCGGCGAGCTTATCGGTCGCTTCGTCCTACAAGGCAGCGAGTTCTTCGATGCGCAGGGAGTCGGATCGATCTTGGCCCCAGGCATCCTCTCCTACTTTGGGCGCTGGGCTACCGAGTACCGCTTTTCACCGCAACCGACCGTACAATTTATCCACCACGCAGCCTGTTTGCGGCGATTTTCGATTGACGCCCCTGATCAGCGCTTCCAATGATGACTTTTAGGAAGAGCAATGACGTTGCCGCAACTGCCAAACTCCGAGTCCGCTGATCTCAGCGACATCAGCAGCCCTGATAGCGGCTCTGTGGACGCGGCTGCGGCGGATATTCCGGCGGGTGCTCGAGAAAATAACGAGTTCCGAACCGATTCACGGGCGCAAATACCTCCGGCAAACCAACACCCTGAGGCTGAAGTGTCTCGTCCTGAAACGAGTGCATCGCGAGAACGCGAAGAAATCGCGAAACGCATTGCAGCCTTCCGAAATCTGCAGATCAGCCTGAAGCAAGAGCGCGAGGACTATTACGAGCGCACGCTTGCCCGCACCCGCGCTGCACTCGCGCCAAACGCGAAACAGCCGCGCTGATCAATCGCAGCCACCGCTCCCGTCACGCTGATTATCTCGCCGGCGAGGCCCGATACGCCTTTGGTTGGATGGATTGCGTAGCCCGCGCACACTAAGCGCTGCCGTGTCCCATCGCGTCATTCGCGACAAATCGTCCCCATCAGCAGCACCGATCCTCGGAAATACACGACAAACGGCCGCCGATTTGCACTCTTCGGTGGCAAGTTTCCAATTTGCGAGAAAACCCGGCACTTGCCGGGGCGGGTGTAGTGATTTGCAGCAGTTTGACCGGCGTCAAAGAGCCATGACATCGACAAAACAACGATAGTCACTACGCGCGAGTACCTATTTTCGCCAAATTGCCAACTACACACACTTAAACTAATGCTAACCGAAGCCGCTTCGATCAGTTCGAAATTCTGAATTTACGAATTGTCGGCGCGGAATGGGTGTAGTAGAAGGGCGCTTCACTAAAGGAGCCTACGCGTGGCAAAGAAAGCGAAAGCAAAGACTGCGAAGACCGCAGCGAAGTCGAAGAAGGCCAAGAAGGTCGTGACCAAGGCCGCGGCGAAGACCGCTACCAAGGCCAAGGCCGCCAAGAAGGGCAAGATCACTCGCCGCGAGTACACCAAGGAAGACATCAAGGAGTTGAAGGCGCATTCGAAGGCGCGCACTCCGGTGGCGGAAATCGCCCGTCTGACCAATCGGACCGTCGGCTCGCTGCGCCAGAAGGCGCTGAAGCTCGGTATCGGCCTCGGCCACCAGCGCTGAGCCTGAACGCGCAACTCGCGAAGCGATAACGACTGCCGACCTCCGGTTGCGACCGGATCAATCGGGCCTCAGTCGCGCTTCGCGAGTGGCGCATCAGCCTTCTTTACCCAGACTTTATTATCGTGAAACGCCGCACCGCCGTGCGGCGCGATGGATTCTGCGCTGGTCAGGACGTTGATTCCCCGTCCGCCGCGATGAGCCCGGTTCGGAAACACTGATTCGGCGATCAAGACGCCACGCCTCAGTCCGCTGCTCAGCCGGACCGTCAGCATCGTTTCTCCCCGGACATTCCCCAGCATCACCAGGTCGCCTTCACCGACGCCGACTTCGGCGGCATCGGCCGGGTGCATCATCACGTTCGGCTCACCCTCGCGCGCCTGCGACGACGGCGTTTCGTTGAAGGTGGAATTGAGGAAGCTGCGTGCCGGACTGGTGGCGAGCCGGAAAGGATGCTGCGCATCGGCCTGTTCGGTCACCGCCCAGTGATCCGGTAGGCGGGGCATCTCCTGCCACGGCCCCAGCCGCAGTTTGCGCGCGAGGTTGACGTTGCCCCAGTCGACCCGGAAGTGAAACTTGCCGTCCGGATGCCCGAAGCCGTCGAGGAAGTGAGACGCGCGGAAATCCGGCTGCAGATCGCGCCACAGATCGGCTTCGAGCTGCTCGATGCCGCCATGACCGCTGGCTTTCAGCGTCGTATCGATGACCTCGCGCGGCGTCATCGCGAACGCCGGATGGTCGACGCCGAGCCGCTGCGCCAGCCCCTGCAGCACGTCGTGATTGGACCGGCATTCGCCGGGCGGCTCGACCAGCCGGGCGCCGACCGAGATGTGCTGATGGCCGCCGCCGTAATACAGGTCGTCATGCTCCAAGAACATCGTCGCCGGCAGCACGAGATCGGCCATCAGCGCGGTCTCGGTCATGAACTGCTCATGCACCGCAACGAACAGGTCCTCGCGGGCGAAGCCGGCACGGACCAGCTCCTGCTCCGGCGCGACGGTCATCGGATTGGTGTTCTGGATCAGCATCGCCTTGACCGGCGCGCCGCCGTCCAGCGCCTCGGCATCACCGGTGAGGACGCGGCCGATCTTTGATTGATCCAACACCCGCGTTGCCGGATCGAGCTGATCCAGCCCCTCGATCAAAGTCTTGTCGAAGCCGAAAATCGCTCCATTGTTGAAGAACGCGCCGCCGCCTTCGTGCTGCCACGCCCCCGTCACTGCCGGAATACACAGCGCGGCATGCATCTGCGCCGCGCCGTTGCGGCTGCGGGTGAACCCATAGCCGAGCCGAAAGAAGCTGCGCTTGGTGTGACCGACCGCATGTGCAAACGCTTCGATCTCCGCCTCCGGCACGCCGCAGATCGAAGACGCCCATGCTGGCGTCCGCGTCTTGAGATGCGCTTCGAGATCGTCCGGACAATCGGTGTAGCGCGCCAAATAGGCGCGGTCGGCAAGACCATCGCGAAACAGTACGTGCATCACGCCGCAGGCGAAGGCCCCGTCGGTCCCCGGACGCAGGATGATCCGGATATCGGCCTGCTGCATCGTTTCGTTGTCATAGATATCGATGGCGGCGATCTTGGCGCCGCGCTCTTTGCGGGCCCGGGCGGCGTGGGTCATCACGTTGACCTGTGTCGAGACCGGATTAGTTCCCCAGATCACGATCAGATCCGACTTTGACATTTCCCGCGGATCGACGCCGGCGACTTTGCCGGCACCCGCCGCAAAGCCCGCCCAGGCGACGTTCGCGCAGATCGTCGAGTAGAACCGCGAGTACTTTTTGACGTTGGCGAGGCGGTTGATGCCGTCGCGCATCACCAGCCCCATGGTGCCTGCATAGTAATAAGGCCACACCGACTCCGCGCCGAACTCCGCCTCGGCGGCATCGAACCGCGCGGCGATCTCGTCCAGCGCCTCATCCCAGGAAATGCGGGCAAACTGTCCGGAACCCTTCGGCCCGGCGCGACGCATTGGATAGGTCAGCCTGTCGGGATGATGAATGCGTTCGGCATAGCGGGCGACTTTGGCGCAGACGACGCCCGCCGTGTAGGTCTGCCGCTTGGAGCCGCGAAGCCGACCGATCATCCCGCCATCAATCACTTCGACGTCGAGCGCACAGGCCGACGGGCAATCGTGCGGACAGGTGGAATGGCGGATGTCGATCGCGGCACGCTGGCTCATGCGCGAATCGTTAGCACGAGTTTTTCCGGTTGAGAACGGTAGCGGACTATTGCTCGTGCGGCGACGGACGCCAGCGACCTGCAACCTTTTGGGCTTTCGGCCGTTATGCCGGCACAACAGGGACGACGCACGACATGCATCCGGCACAGCACATCGAATTCAACCGCTTGGCTCAGGAAATGGCGGCTTGGCGCGCCGTTCCGGCCGACGACCGGTCTCCGGCTCCGGGCTGGTGGTGGGGACCGGCGATGGCGCTCCGCCACGCCAAACAGCCGCTGTCGCCGGAAGACTGCCGCAGGTTCGGCCTACCGCTCGGCGCCTCGTTTGCCGACGCCGGAAATAAAGTGATGGCGTTTCTGGCCGCCCAGCGCTCGCTGACACGCCCACCGATTTTCCGAAGCACCGCAGCAAACATCGCCCGCTCAAGAACGCTTCGTTTTACGCAATGGCGGCGGAGTAACCACCTCTTCCTTTAAGCGTTCTCTTCCACCGACACTTCGGCCTGCCCCTCGAGATCAGCTATCTCGAGGTTGAGGTTGCGGCCGGTGCGGCCTTCGACGATCTGGTTGATCTTGCGCGCAATGCTCGGTTCGCGGGTAATCAGCGCGCGAAGGTCGGCAGCGTCGAGAACCAGCAGCCGCGTCCGCGACACTGCCTTCACGGTCGCTGAGCGCTCGACCCGCTTCAGCACCGCGATTTCACCGAAGAAGTGTCCGGTTCCGAGCCGGATGCGACGGCCCTTATCCTCAGGCCCCAGCTCGATCTCTACGTCACCTTCCGCAATGAAGTACATCGCGGTCGCGGGCTCGCCGCGGCGGAACACCACTTCGCCCCGCTCGATCTGCCGCGCCTGCAGCAGCTGCATAATGTGGGCGATGTCGCCGGCAGTAAGGTGGGAGAACAGCGGCACCCGTGCCACCATGCTCCAATTGACGATGAAATCCCGCCGGTGGATCACCTCGGAGAACGCATTGGCAACGATGCCGACCGGCAGCGCGATCATGATCAGGCCGCAGATGATGGTGGCCGAAGCGACCATCCGGCCGATGCCGGTCGCCGGCACCACGTCGCCATAGCCGATCGTGCTGAGCGTCACGATCGCCCACCACATCGCGTCAGGAATGGTGCCGAACTTCTCGGGCTGGACATGGCCCTCGGCAATGTGCATCGCAGTGGCCGAGACTAGGGTCGCACAGGCCAGGATTACGAGGCACGCCATCAGTGCCCGACGCTCGCTCTCCAACACCTCCAGCAGTGACCGCATGCCCGACGAGTACCGGGCGAACTTCAGCAACCGCAGCATCCGCAGGATGATCAGGACCCGCAAATCGTCCGGACCGAACAGCGCGATCCAAAGCGGCATCACCGAGATGCAATCGACGATGCCCTGGGGGCTGATCATGTAGGCCCATGCAGCGCGCAGCGGGCTCATGTGGTGGTACGGCAGATGCTCGGGCGCGATCCAGATGCGGATGTAGTATTCGATCGAGAACATCACCAAGCACAGCAGCTCCAGCGCCTGGAACAGCCGGCCGTAGTCCTCGCGCATCGCCGGCACCGACTCCATCACCGTGATCCCGACGCTGAGCACGATGAAGAAGACAATGAAGCGATTGACGATGACGCCCATGCGCGAGGTTTGCGCCTGGGATTCGAGGATTTCGTAGAAGTAATGCCGGGCTCGGAGATAGGCCGGCGTTTCGTCGCGCATCGGTGGCCTCGGGTGGGATTCCGGGCGGATGCGCGGCCGAAAGTGAAGCGTTTCAGGCCGCGGCGAGCGCGTCGAAGCGTTTCGGGTCCAGCACGCGTACCCCGTCCGGAACGATCACGATCAGTTTTTCCCGCTCCAACTTGGTGAAGGTGCGGCTTACGGTTTCGATCGTCAGGCCGAGGAAGTCGGCAATGTCCTGACGGCCCATCGGCAGGCTGACGGTTTTAGTGACGCCCTCCAGTCGGGCCAGACGATCACGCCAACCGACCAGGAAGGCAGCAACCTTCTCTTCGGCCGAGCGGCGGCCGAGCAGCAACATCTGATCCTGGGCGAGGCTGAGTTCGCGGGTTGCGAAGTCGTTCATGCGGAGCAGCATCTGTGGGCGGTTTTCGATGAAGCGCAGGAACGGACCGCGGAAAAATTTGCAGACGGTGACGCCGCCGATAGAATCGGCCGAAAAGGAGTAGCGGTTACCCGGTGCCATTCCGAGGAAATCGCCGGGAAGCGCAAAACCGATGATCTGGCGACGGCCATCGGGCAGCAGCTTGTACAGACGGGCGATCCCTTCGATCAGGCTGTAGACCGAATCAGCGACTTCGTCCTCGGAGAACAGCGCTTCCTTCGGCCCATAGCGGACATGCTGGGCAAGACGTTCGAACTCTTCGTGGTCGGCAGGGCCGAGTTCGCCACAGATCGCCAGCCCACGCACCGCGCAGTGCGTCTCACAGCGAAATCCCTCGCAAGTCGTCGTCGGATAAGCGAGATGCGGCATCCATCACTCCATGCGGTCGCCAGACTGAACTCTCCTGGCGCGCATCGCCGTCAACTGACCGCCCACTCTGCGCCAGAAGAGTTAATATGTCGGCAATTCGTCAAGGCAGCTTGACACAGATCAAGGTCATGCCACGACCGTCATGCATGGTGCAAGTCGTTGTTTGGCGACTTGTTTTTACCGACGGGCGGCTCATGAGACGACTACTCGCCTGCGCGGCGATCCTGCTGATGATAGCGGGTCAAGCGGCCGCCGCGACTCCGTCGGAGCGCCGTGGACTTGGCTTTGCCAAATCGCACTGCGCGCGCTGCCACGCCATCGGCCGCAGCGGTAAAAGCCGGCTGCCACAAGCTCCGCCGTTCCGTACCCTGCACACCCGCTACCCGATCGAGACGCTGGCCGAAGCCTTTGCCGAAGGTATTTACACCGGCCACCCGCGGATGCCGGCGTTCGAGCTCGATCCGGACGAGATCAACGACCTTTTGTCGTACCTGAAGACCTTGGAGCGGTAATCGGTCGGCTGGTCGTCGCGGCCGGTTCGGCTTCGGCATGGCCGGACGCGAGCGCCTGCGCCGCCCAGGGCACCAGCTCCTTGGCGATGGTATCGAATGACTTGTCGAACGCACTGACCGCCGCAGCCGGCTCCGGTTTGTCGAGCGGCGACGCTTGCTGAAACAGCCTCGCGGCAACCAGCTTGCCGTCCTTGTCGATGATCTTGGCGCTGAATGCGATCTCGGCGCGAAGAGCATCACCCTCGCCGATTACCTGGAAACTCCTGATGTCGGTCAGCAACTGGTAGTCCGGCTGCACGGCATCGTTCGGGCGCATCGGGGCGTGGGCGATGTCGTAATTCTCGAAGCTCTGGATCAGCTTTTCCTGCAGCATCTTCGGAAGGCTGTCGCTCCACTGCGCGCCGGCGAAGGCCGGGACCTCCAGCCCTGGCGCCAGCAACATCTTCTGGCTGTCGAACAGCACCACCGTATTGGATTCCGGAATGGTGAGCTGCCCCTTGAGCGGCGGCGACGGCGGCGGGAAGCCGGTCGCAGCCGACAGGTCGTACACTACCTTCTTCACCACCGGTTCGTTCGCACCGGTCATCCGTTCGACGCCGCCGAGGATGCCGTCGAGCTTTTCGGTCTTCCCCGCCAGCCACTCCGAGAACGTCTTGAAGTTCGCGATGGTATCCTTCAGCGGACCGGAGTTTTCGCCGAGCACGCTGTCGACCTTGCGCAGCGCCTCGCGGGCAGCCTGGGTCATGCTCATGCCGGCTCCCGGCTCGGCCACCAGCGTGGTGGCGATCGCCGAGCCGCTGAGCTGCTTGCCGCCTTCGAGCGCCACCACCGGCACCCCGGTCAGGCCCTGAAAGTCCAAGCCGACCTTGGTGTCCGGACGAACCGGCGTCGACGGCGCCACCGCAATGGTCGCATCGACCCGGCGCGGATCATCGGGCGCGAGCGCCAGCGCCGTGACCTCGCCGACGCGGATGCCGTTGAACAGCACGGCGGCTCCGACCAGCAGCCCCGGCACCGGATCTCGGAATTGGACGTGGTAGCTGGTGCGCGCACCGACGCCCGAGGTGTTGTGCAGCCAGAACACGAAGCCGAACACCGCGAAGATCGCCGCAAGTACGAACGCACCGACGATCACGAAAGGAGCACGAGTTTCCATGGGCGTGGCGTCCTAGTCCTGTCTGGGCTGGAGCATCGCCGAGCGCTTGCCGTGGAAATAGGCCCGCACCCAGGGATGTTCGGATTGCAGCAATTCGCGCATCGGCCCCACCGCCACGATCTTGCCGTCGGCCAGCGCTGCGACGCGGTCGCAGACGACGTTGAGGCTGGCGAGATCGTGGGTGACCATGAACACGGTGAGCCCGAGCGTGGTTTGCAGGGTCTTGATCAGCTGATCGAAATCACCGGCAGCGATCGGGTCGAGGCCGCTGGTCGGTTCGTCGAGAAACACGATAGAGGGATCGAGCGCCAGCGCGCGGGCCAGTGCCACACGTTTGGTCATGCCGCCGGACAGTTGCGACGGGTACTTGTCCCAATCGTCCGGCGCGATACCGACCATCTCCAGCTTGGCGGTGGCGATCTCGTCCTGCAGCTTCTCCGACATGTCGAGCATCTCGCGCAGCGGGAACTGCACGTTCTGTCGGGCGGTGAGCGAAGAGAACAGCGCGCCCTGCTGAAACAGAATCCCCCAGGTCGCCGCCACTGCCGCGCGCGCCCGGCCGAAGCCGCGCTCGGTGTCGTGGCCCATCACTTCGATGTGGCCGCTCTGCTTCGGGATCAACCCGATGATGGTGCGCATCAGCACCGACTTGCCGCCCCCCGAAGCGCCGACCAGTCCGAGGATCTCACCACGGCGGACATCGAGTGACAGGTGATTGAGCACGGTCTGCCGGCCGAATCCGACCACAAGGTCGGCGACGCGGATGGCGTAGAGTTGAGCGAGTGCGTCCATCGCTACATCCCGATCGACGCGAAGAACACGGCGAACAATCCGTCCAGCACGATCACCAGAAAGATCGACTTCACCACCGAGGTAGTGGTCTGCAGGCCGAGCGATTCGGCGCTGCCCTTGACCCGCAGGCCCTCGCTGCAGGCGACGATGCCGATCACCAGCGCCATGAACGGCGCCTTCCACATCCCGACCTCGAAGGAGTTCAGCGACACAGCTTCGTGCAGCCGGGCGATGAACACCGAGGGCTGCATCCCGCCATAGAACCACGCCGTCAGCAGGCCGCCATACAACGCAGCCATCGACCCGACGAAGGCCAGGATCGGCAGCGCGATCACCAGTGCGATGATCCGCGGCAGGATCAGCACCTCGACCGGATCGAGCCCCATGGTCGAGAGCGCGTCGATTTCTTCGCGCATCTTCATCGAGCCTAGTTCGGCCGTATAGGCACTCCCCGACCGACCGGCGACCATGATCGCGACGATGAGCACACCGATTTCGCGCAGCACCAGGATGCCGACCATGTCGACCACATAAGATTCAGCACCGAACTTGCGGAAGTGGAAGATCCCCTGCTGGGCGATGATCGCTCCGATCAGGAAGGTGATCAGCACCATGATCGGGATCGCCTGCCAGCCGACCCTGTACACCTGGTAAGTCAATGAGGTCAGGCGCAGCGAGCGCGGCCGGCGCAGCACGCCGAGCAGCGCGGCGCCGAGCGCACCGAGCATTTCCAGAAACACCGCCATATCGGTGGTGGCGCTCCAGGCCGACCGCCCGATTTCGTCGAGCTTCGCGATGATCGGGTTGGGCTTGGGGTGCGGGGTCGGCCCACGTCGATTGAGCTGTCTGACTTCGTCGATCAGCTCCGCGTAGCTCGTGGAAATGCCTTTGAACTGTGCGGTGCGACCAGCCTGTGCGGCACTACGCGACAGCTTTTCCAGCACCCAGGCGCCGATCGTGTCGATCTCGCCGATCTCGGCCATATCAATGGTCAGCGACTTTGCCGCCGCAATCTGCGGCGCAACGTCCTGCGACAGCTGCTCCATGAACTTGCTGTTCGTCGCCGTCCAAGCCCCCTTGGGCTTGAGTTCCAGCGTATCGCCATCGGCCTTGGCATTCAGCACAGGCGCCAGACTCACGGCTGGTCCCATCCGGTCTCGAAGGCCAGCATGCGCTGCTCCGTTTCGATTCGCGCCGATGCGCTGCAGCGCACAGTGTGCGTCGTGCACCGCGATTGATGCAAATCAATTATGGCTCTTCTGCTCTGCGTCAGCATCGTGCGCAACGTCAGGAGCGAAACAATGACCAAGGTTACGCCCTCCGCGATCCTCAACACCTCGTTGCCGGCGAGCTTCCGCCAGATCAGGCTCGAACTCGCACGCGAACCTGGACATCCTGAAGGCGAAGCGAACATTGCCTATGTGATCATTGCTCCGCTCGACGGCAACGACCGGATCGACGCCGAAATCTGGAAGAAACACCGCGAAGCCTGCCGGGTGGCGCGGCAGCGGCCGCACCAGCCGGACAGCCTTGGTCATCTGGTGCACCGTCCAGGCGGATCATGGGCATTTCAATATGACAGTGCCGCGAAACTGCCCGACGAAGCAGGCTATCACTTCGCCGACGAACGTTTCGTGCAGGGTGAGTACGTGTCGCTGCGCGAGGAAGGCGACATGCACACCTTCCGTGTGGTCGCCGTCAGCCGGCTCTAGCAAGCACTAAACTAGGGCGACACTGTCGTCACGCCGACCCGGCGGCGCGCGCGGCTTCCTCGGTCAGCGGTAACCGGACGTTAAGGATGTCTGGCTCGGACGCATCGGTTTTGGTTTCGAAGCCGAGATCGCGGCACATCCGCAGCATCGCGGTGTTCTCGCGCAGCACCTGACCGCAGACATAGTGCAGACCTTCCGAGCGGGCGTATTCGATGATCAGTTTCATCAACGCCCAGCCGAGCCCTTTGCCCTTCAGGTCGGAGCGTAGCAGGATGGCGTATTCGCCGCTCTCGTAGATCGAGTCCGAGTGGATTCGGACCACGCCGAGCATCTCGCCGGTGATTTCGTCGAACGCCACGAATGCCATCGCGCGGGCGTAGTCGATCTGCGATAGCCGGGCGATGAAGGCGTGGCTGAACTCCTTCATCGCCGCGAAGAACCGCAGCCGCAGATCCTCCGGCGTGACGTGCTTGAGGAATTCGTGGATCGCCGGCTCGTCGTCGGGACGGATCGGCCGTGCCAGCACGCGCCAACCATCCTTGACGGTGAGATGCCGCTCCCATTCGGTCGGATACGGCTTCACGGCAAAATGCGAATTGCCGAGGCCGGCGAATTTGCGCTCCGGCGCGCGCACCACGACGCGGGCGTCGATCGCCACGACGCCGCTTTCATCGGCGAGCAGCGGGTTGACGTCGAGTTCGCGGATCTCCGGCAGGTCGGCCGCCATCTGCGACAGCTTCACCAGCGTCAGCGCCACGGCGCTCCGCTTCACCTCGGGTACGTCACGATACGCACAGAGCAGCTTGGAAACACGGGTGCGCGCGATCAGCGACTCGGCGAGCGGCAGGTCGAGCGGCGGAAGCGCCAGCGATCGGTCGTCGATCAGCTCGACGCCGGTGCCGCCCTGACCGAACGCGATCACCGGACCGAAAGTCGGATCGTCAGCAATGCCGATGGTCAGCTCGCGCGCCTTTGGGCGCAGGATCATCGGCTGAACCATCACGCCTTCGAGCCGCGCATTGGGCCGCAGCTTGGCGGCACGCGCCATGATTTCGTTCACCGCAACGCGGACCGCTTCGACGCTGGTGAGATTGAGCACCACGCCGCCGATGTCGGATTTATGCGGGATGTCGCGCGACAGCACCTTCACCACCACGGTGACGCCTTGCGACAGGAACGACGACGCCCAAGAAACTGCTTCCTCGGCATTGGTGGCCGCCAGCGTCGGGATCATCGGGATCTGATAGGCCGCAAACAAACCGCTGATCTCCAGCGGATCGAGCCAAGTGCGGCCTTCGCGGAGCGCCTTCTCGACGATCGCGCGGGCCGTTTCGGTGTCCGGATCGAAATCCTTCGGCAGGCTGGGCGGAACTTCGGTGAGAAGCTGCACCGCCTCGCGATAGCGCACCATGTTCATAATGCTGCGAACCGCGTCGTCCTCGGTCGGATAGTTCGGAATCGAGGCGGCATCGAAGGCGTGTGTCACCGCCTCCTCTGCACCGACCCAGACCGCAAACACCGGCTTGAACGACGTGCGACGAACGCGCTCCTCGCCGACCACACGGATCACTTCGCGGGCGATGTCCCGCGGCGAAGCCACCGCGGTTTGCACATTCATCACCAGGATCGCGTCATTGTCTGGATCGGCGAGCAGCATCGACAGCGTCGCCGAATAGCGCTCGGCGTCGGCATCACCGGTAATGTCGATCGGATTGAAGCCGGACCACGAGGTCGGCAGGATCGCGTCGAGCTTCTTGTGCAAATCGGCCGACAGCGTCGCGGGCTCACCGCCGAGCTCGACCAGGCGGTCGACCGCCAGAATGCCGATGCCTCCGCCGTTGGTGAGAATCGCGACCCGCTTGCCGCGCGGCGCGCTGACGCGGCCGAGCGTTTCGGCACAGTCGAACAGCTCGCGCAGATCGTACACCCGCAACATGCCGGCGCGGCGGAACGCGGCCTCATACACTGCATCGGCACCGGCGAACGCACCGGTGTGGGTCGCCGCCGCCTTCGCGCCGTGCGCCATGCGGCCCGACTTCACCACCACCACCGGCTTGACCCGCGCCGCTGCGCGCGCTGCCGACATGAACTTGCGGGCGTCGGTGACGGCTTCGATGTAGAGCAGGATCGCGCGGGTATCGAGATCGGCCGCGTAGAAGTCGAGCATGTCGGCGATGTCGACGTCGAGCTGATCGCCGATCGAGACGATGCCGGAGAAGCCGATCTCCTTGACAGCCGCCCAATCCACCATGCCGGCAGCGATCGCACCCGACTGCGAGATCAGCGCCAGGTTGCCCCGCCGCGGCATATGGGCGGCAAAGCTGGCGTTGAGATTGACGCCTGGAATCATGATGCCGAGACAGTTCGGCCCGATCAGCCGGATGCCCGATTTGCGCGCGGCGCGATTCGCCGCCTCCGCATAGGAGCCTTTGCCGCGCCCCATCTCCGAACTGATGATGATCGCGCCGGCAACGCCGAGTTCTCCGGCTTCGGCGACGACCTTGGCGACCGAGCGTGGCGGCGCCGTAATGACGATCAGATCCGGGACGAAGGAGAGTTCCGCGAGCGAGCCGACGGTCTTGAAGCCGCCGATCTCCGGGTAGCGCGGGTTGACGACTCCGATCTGCCCCTTAAATCCCGCCTCGCGCAAATTGGTAAGAACAGCGCGACCAAGAGAGGCCGGCCGCGGACTTGCGCCGACGACCGCCACGGCTCCGGGCGACAGCAGGGTGCTCAATCGATAGGTCGACATCTCACCTCGACACCGGACGACCGGCCGCGAACGGCAACCGTCGCACGATCCGGAATCTGCGCGGGAAATGTGTACGACAGTTGCTGCAACAAGCCAATGTCGGGCTGGCGCGACGGAGGGACGCGTACTGCTCGCGCAGTTAGCGTACCTTGGTGAAGGTCGCCAGCGCCTTGATGACGTCCTCGCGCGAGATGATACCATCCAGCTTGCGATCGGCGTCCAACACCGGGATGCTGCGGGTCTGATGTTCGACCATCAACTGCAGCACCCGGGTGAGCTTGGTATCGGAGTGCACGTAGAGGAAATCCCCCGACATGATGTCGCCGACGCTGCGATTCATCAGGTCGTCGTAGTGCGGCAGCATCTGGGTCGGGTGGAACGCGAAACAACTCAAGAAATCGTACTTTGTCACCATGCCGATGACACGCTGATCCTCCACCACCGGATAGGCGTTGAAGTCGTCGTGTTCAAATTTGTCCTCCAACTCGCGCATGGTCAGTTCGCGCGACACGGATTTCACCGCTCGCGTCATATGTTCGGCAACGGTTGCCTCTAGAAACTTGTACAAGACCGGACCCAATCACTCGGAATTTTCGCCAACGATCTGTGGCGACCCAATGGCGGCCCTGCTAATCGTCGTTGGTGTGCAAATTGACCGCAGCTTTGACGAATTGAATTGATCAAGGTCAAACCACAGGCAATTCGGGGCGCCGCTTGTTTTTCCTACAACAATGCTCATGATTTGCCCGTCCGGATTGCGCAATCGGGATGCAACATGATCCATCCTCGGACAGTTCCGTAGCCGCCTAAGTAGTAGTCCCGATGCCCGCCCCAGACGCCAGCTCCCCCGGCTGCCAGCAGCAAGACGTCTTCGACTTTCTGGGCCGCGGGGCCGGCGACGCGCCCGTGGTGCAGATCGACACCCATGGCGCAGCGGTTTTTCTCGATGGGAACCGGGCGCTGAAGATCAAGCGCGCCGTCAAGTTCCCGTTTCTGGACTATTCAACCCTCGCCAAACGAAAGATCGCCTGCGAGCAGGAGCTCGAGGTCGGCCACCGATTCGCGCCGACGATCTATCGGCGTGTCGTTCCGATCACCCGCACTGACAAGGGAGCGTTACAGATCGGCGGCGAAGGACCTGCGGTGGAATGGGCCGTGGAGATGATGCGCTTCGACGACAGCGCCACGCTGGATCATCTCGCCCGCGCCGGTTCGCTCGGTCCTGAGCTGATCGACGCCGTCGCCGATGCGATCGCCGCCTCGCATCAAGCAGCGCCTTTGGCGGCGACTGCACCATGGGTCGCATCGATGGAACCGATCCTGGCGGACGACTCCAACGAGCTTGCCGCAGGCGGTTTTGCGGCCGCCGACGTTGCGATGCTCGACAACGGCAGCCGCAATGCGCTCGGCCGGCTGCGCCCGTTGCTGGAGCAGCGAGGTGTGGCAGGCTTCGTTCGCTGGTGCCACGGCGATCTGCACCTCGCCAATATCGTGGTGATCGACGGCAAGCCGACGCTGTTCGACGCCATCGAATTCGATCCGGCGTTCGCCTCGGTCGACGTGCTGTACGATCTCGCCTTCCCGCTGATGGACCTGCTGCATTACGGCCGCGGCAGCGACTCCGCACAACTTTTGAACCGCTATCTCGCGGTGACGAGCACGGACAATCTCGATGCGCTGTCGGCACTGCCGCTGCTGCTGTCGATGCGCGCTGCGATCCGCGCCAAGGTGATGCTGGCACGACCCGCGGCCGATGAGACGATCAGGCGAGCCAATCGGGCGATTGCCGAATCCTATTTCGAGCTGGCACTGCGGCTGATCGCGCAGCCCCCACCCCGGCTGATCGCGGTCGGCGGGCTGTCGGGCACCGGCAAGTCAGTGCTGGCTCGCGCTCTCTCCGGCAACGTCCTGCCCCTGCCCGGCGCCGTGGTGCTGCGCTCGGATGTGGCCCGCAAACGGCTGCACGGCGTCGCCGACACTGAACGGCTCCCGGCAACAGCCTACACCGCTGAAGTGACGGAGGCGGTGTATCGCGGTCTAGCCGAACGCGCCGCGCATATCTTGAAACAGGGACATTCGGTGATCGTCGATGCGGTGTTCTCCAAGCCCGAGGAGCGCGACACGATCGAAAGCGTCGCGGCCGGGCTTGGCATCCCGTTCCACGGGCTGTTTCTCACCGCCGATCTCGCCACGCGGATCGCGCGAGTCGCCGGCCGCACCGCCGATGCGTCCGATGCGACGCCGGAGATCGTCCGGCAGCAGCAAAGCTACGCGCAGGGCGTGATCGGCTGGACCTCGATCGACGCCGGCGGCACTCCGGCCGAGACGCTGTCGCGGGCGGTGGCGGCTTTGCCGCAGACCGCTCAGGTCTGCAGCACGTAGCTGCCCGGTGCGTCCGGCAGTGCGCCCGGATCGACGTCCGGCAATCCGATGCGCGGCGGCGCGACCGGCTCGCCGGAGCGGGTACCGAGCCAATGCACCCATTCGGTCCACCACGAGCCTTCGGCGTGGGGCGCCTGCTTCAGCCAATCGTCCGGCCCGACATACGGACCATCGGCTTCCTTGGTCATCACTTGATAACCATGCGCCTTCGGCGACGGCGGCGAGACGATACCGGCGTTGTGGCCGCCGCCGGTCAGACAGAAGGTGACGTCGGCGTCGGCCAGCAAATGGATCTTGAAGGTCGATCGCCACGGCGCGACGTGATCGCGCTGCGTTCCGACCACGAAGATCGGCGTGTGGATGTCGGACAGTGCGATCGGCCGGCCATCGACCACATAGCGGCCTTCGGCCAGATCGTTGTCGAGGAACAGCTTGCGTAGATATTCGGAGTGCATCCGATACGGCATCCGCGTGGCATCAGCGTTCCAGGCCATCAGATCATTGGGCTCGGAGCGCACGCCCATCAGATATTCATGCACCAACCGCGACCAGATCAGATCGTTGGAGCGCAGGATTTGGAACGCGCCAGACATCTGGGTGGTGTCGAGCACGCCGCGATTCCACATCATGTCTTCGAGGAAGGCGACCTGGCTCTCGTTGATGAACAGCGTCAGCTCGCCGGCCTCGGTGAAGTCGGTCTGGGCGGCGAACAGCGTGATCGATTTGAGCCGGCTGTCGCCGTCGCGTCCCATCGCAGCCGCCGCGATCGACAGCAGCGTGCCGCCGAGGCAATAGCCGACCGCATGCACCGGACGATCCGGCAGGATCGCGCCGATCGTGTCGAGCGCGGCCATCACACCGAGCCGGCGATAGTCTTCGAGCGAGACATCGCGATCCGCGGCGGTCGGATTGCGCCACGAGATCATGAAGACGGTGTAGCCCTGCTCGGTGAGATACTTCACTAGCGAATTATGCGGCGACAGATCGAGAATGTAGTACTTCATGATCCAGGCCGGCACGATCAGGATCGGCTCCGGCCGCACCGTCTCGGTGGCGGGCGCGTATTGGATCAGCTCGATCAGTTTGTTGCTGTACACCACCTTGCCGGGCGTCACCGCGACGTCCTTGCCGACCACGAAGTCATGCTTCGGCTCGTGCGCCATCAGTTCGAGGAGATCTTCCCACCAATTGCGGAAGCCGTCGGCGAGATTGCGGCCCTCGGTCGATGCCGTGCGGCGAAGCACTTCCGGATTGGTGAGGGCGAAGTTCGACGGCGCCCACACGTCGAGCATCTGCCGGGTCGCGAACTCGACGATCTTCTCGTTCTGCTCCGACACACCGCGAATATTGGTGGTGGCATCGTGCCACCACTGCTCGGCGAGCAGAAATCCCTGCGCCATCAGGTTGAACGGCGGCTCGCGCCATTCCGGCGCGCTGAAGCGCCGATCTTGCGGTTGCGGCGCGATCAGCGACCACGGCGCGGTCTGGCCGATCGAGGCTTCGGCGAGTTGTGTCCCACGGCGCAGCGCATCGTTGACAAGATCCATCCGCTGTGTCGGCGCCCAGAACAGATGCGACAGCCAGTCGGCATAGGCGAGCGTCAGCGCCGTCGGCGACAACCCGCCGGTCAGCGGCGCCAGTGTCGCATGCAGGGTGCGATCGCTGTCGCTCGGACCGTGATGTCTGACCGGCGATTGAATCTGCTGGGAAGCGGCGCTCGGCGCCGGCGGAGAAGTCTGCAACATCATCACCTCGTCGCGGCCGTCGCGCGGAAACGCCGGCTCGGCCTATGGCTAGTTTCGCCCGCCCGATGGCAATTCGGTACGCCCCTGCCCTCCACATATAGGACGACCAAGATGTCATCTTGCAGTCATCCGCTGATTCTGGAGTAAGCCGCCGCGAAAATGGTTAAGTCGTGGTAGCGGAGTCGGATGCGAAGCCTCGCATCCGGCTTGAACCGCGCCGCTTGACCTTGCTCAAGCCGCGGATGGGAGCCGCCAGCCCCGTTGATCCCCTACCGCGCCAGGAAGGCGCAGCGCGAGGTCTGCTCCAGCAGGTGCTGGGTGACACCGCCGAGAATCCACTCGCGGAAGCGCGAACGCCCGTAAGCGCCAGCGACCACGATGCCGGCGCCGACCTGCCGGGCGATGTCGGTGATTTGCCGCGACACATCCCCGGTGTGTTCCGGCACCTCGCCGATGGCATGGATGTGATGACGCGACAGCCAATCGACCACGTCGTGCACGCCGGCCAGCGCGGCTGCACGGCCATGGTCTTCCTCGCTCTCGACGATCTCGACCACGGTGACGTGGCTGGCCTGGCGCAACAGCGGCAGCGCGTCCACGATCGCGCGACGCGCCTCCGGATTGTCCTTCCACGCCACCAACACGCTCGACAGATCGATCCGGCACACATTCGGCGGCACCACCAGGAGCGGGCGCCCGATCTCCATCACAAGGTCGGCCGGATCGGCCGACGCGAACGGATCGGTGAGAAGGCTCGACACGCCGGCGCCGCACACCACGATGTCCGCGGCGCGCGCCTGCTGCACGATGTAGCGCGACGGCTGTTCGATGGCGCTGCGCCATTGCAGTTCGCGGGTGTGGCCGCTCATCGCCTGGCGGAATTCGGCTTCCAGATCCGACAGACGCTGCTTGATGGTCGCGAGGCCCTCCACCATCAGGCGCTCGGCCTGACTGCCGGACATGTAGTACACCGGCGGGCTCAGTTCGGAGGCCGCAATTCCGATCAGGCGCGACTCGAAGCGCTCTGCCAATTCCGCCGCGATGCTGAGACGACACGCGTTGGGCTGGTCGAACGCGAGCGCGACCATCACCGTCGAGTACGTCATCGGGCACCTCCCGGGAACCACCGCGGCAACCACAATCCTGCAGCCACCGCTCACCGCTTCCGGCCACTGCAACGGAGCTATGATCCCGCAACAGAGCTTTCAGATACGATGAGCTAGATCAAAGTAACCCGCAAGCACCGCCATATATTCCGCTCCCGATCCGACACGCTTGGAAGCGGGAGTCCTGCAATGCTGAGTGACATCGTCGCCCACATCCCGGCCGATCGACCGGCCGACGGCGTGGTCGCCTGCGCCGTCTCGGTCGCGAAGGCATTCGATGCGCATCTGGACGGCATCGTCTGCACCTATCAGCCGATCAATCCGGCCATCATGGTGGGCGCATCGGCCGCATACTATGCTGCCGCCACCCAGCAAAACACCGATGCCGATGAGGCCGCCGCACGGCTCGATCAGTTCGAGATCGCGGCCCGCGCCGCCGGCGTCACGCACGGCGCCCGCTCGGTGTGCGATACGCCGGTGCTCGCCAATCAAGCCCTGTCGGAAATCTCGCGGCTGTACGACCTCACCGTCCTGGTGCAGCCGGACCGCGCCAAGCCGGGTCACCAGGACCCGCTGCCGGAAGCGGTGCTGTTCAATTCCGGCAAGCCTATGCTGATGGTGCCCTATATCCATTCAGGTCCGCTCGCCTTCGACCGCATCCTGATCTGCTGGGACGGTGGACGTCCCGCGGCGCGCGCAGTGCATGACGCGATGCCGTTCCTCACCCGGGCGAAGATGATCGACGTCGTCTCCGTCAACGAAGATGAGGACGTGGTCGGACAGGCGTCGTCCACCGCACTGCTGGCCCACCTGATGCGCCACGATCTGGCGGCGACCGGACACCAGCTCACCTCGCCGCCCGGCAGCATCCACAACACTATTCTGTCATTCGCCGCCGACAGCGGCGCCAACCTGCTGGTGATGGGCGGCTACGGCCATTCGCGGCTGCGCGAGTTCATCCTCGGCGGCGTGACGAGAGGCATCTTCAAATCGCTGACCTTGCCCGCGTTGATCTCGCATTGACGCGTCGCGAGGGTCAGCGACACAACAAGCCACGGTGCGACCGGCGTGGCGCTCGGATTGCCGCCGCGGCTTAGGGGAGACTGGATATGCGTGCTCACCAAATCATGACTCGGCAACTTGTCACGATCGGCCCGGATGCGTCGATCGTCGATGCCGCCAATGCGATGATCGACAATCACGTCAGCGGCCTGCCGGTGGTCGACGACGACGGCAAGCTGATCGGTATCATCTCGGAAGGCGACTTCATCCGCCGCGCCGAAATCGGCACCCAGCGCAGGCGCGGGCGCTGGCTGCGGATGCTGCTCGGCCCCGGCACCTGTGCCGGCGACTTCGTCCACGAGCACGGCCGCAAGGTCGGCGAGGTGATGACGCACCATCCCTACACGGTCAGCGAAGACACCTCGATCGAGACCATCGTGAAGCTGATGGAGAAGCATCACGTCAAGCGCTTCCCGGTGATGCGCGGCGATCTGCTGGTCGGAATCGTCACCCGCAAGAACCTGCTGCGCGCGGTCGCCGACCTGGCGCGCCAAGCCCCCGAGCCGAACGCGGCGGACGACAAGATCCGCGACAAGATCATCGCCGAAATCGAACGCAACGACTGGCGCCCGTTCGGCCTCAGCGTGCTGGTGCGGGACGGCGTGGTGCACCTCAACGGCGTGATCACCGAAGAGCGGTCGCGGCAGGCCGCGGTGGTGGTCGCCGAGAACGTCTGCGGGGTGCGGGAAGTGCACGATCATTTGTGCTGGGTCGATACCATGTCCGGGTTCTACCTGAACTCGCCGGAAGACGATCGGGCGGCCAAAAAAGCGAGTTGAAATCCGCGCGCCGCCGCCGTTTAAGTGACCCTGACAGCGGCGGGCGCCCCGCCTTCCGCTGGTTGTGAAGTCGCGTCCGCGCGCCGTGTTGCGGATCGGAATGCCGTTGTGTTAAGAGCGGCAAAGAGAGCATTTCAGGCGTCGCGTGACCGAACCAGCCCCACCGTCGACCGAACTCCTTGCGCGCGATCGCCGTTTGCAGCAGGGCATCGACGGGTACGGCGTCGGCACCTGGGAGCTCAATCTCGCCACCCAGGAATTGGCGTGTTCGGCGACCGCGCGGAAGCTGTTGGGCGTGCCGGCGGACGCTCCCCTCACCTACGACACCTTCATCTCCCTGGTTGATCCGGACGATCGGGAGCAAATCGCTCTCGCGCTGCAGCAATCGATCAAGCACGGCGATAAGATCGACGTGATGTACCGGGTGGCGGAGAAAGACCGCCCCAGCCATTGGCTGCGCGCCCGCGGCGGCGTCGTGCACGAGGACGGCGCCTCCTATCTTTGTGGCATCGTGCTCGATATCGATCAGCAGAAGATGCTCGAGCAGGAACTGCGGCTGCAGCAGGGCCAGCTTCGCTCGATCCTCGACACCGTGCCGGACGCGATGATCCTGATCGACGGCCGCGGCATCATGCGGTTCTTCTCGCGGGCGGCGGAGCGGATGTTCGGCATGTCCGAGCGCGAAGCGATCGGCCAGAACATCAGCGTGCTGATGCCGCGCCCCGACGCCACCCGTCACGACAACTACATCGATCGCTATAACAACACCGGCGAACGCCACATCATCGGCATCGGCCCCATCGTCACCGGCCGCCGCAAGGACGGCAGCACCTTCCCGATCCATCTGTCGATCGGCGAGATGGAATCCGGCGGCGAGCGCTACTTCACCGGCTTCATCCGCGACCTCACCGAATATCAGCAGACCCAGGCGCGGCTGCACGAATTGCAGGCCGAACTGGTGCACGTCTCGCGGCTGACCGCGATGGGCGAAATGGCCTCGGCGCTGGCGCACGAACTGAACCAACCGCTGTCGGCGATCAGCAACTACATGAAGGGCTCGCGCCGGCTGCTCGCCGGCAGCACCGATCCGAACACGGTCAAGATCGAAAGCGCGATGGAACGCGCCGCCGAGCAGGCGCTGCGCGCCGGCCAGATCATCCGCCGGCTGCGGGATTTCGTCGCGCGCGGCGAATCCGAAAAACGGGTCGAGAGCCTCGCCAAGCTGATCGAGGAGGCAGGCGCGCTCGGGCTCACCGGTGCCCGGGAACAAGGCGTCGTGCTGCGTTTCAATCTCGATCCGGCCCATGATCTGGTGCTGGTCGACCGGGTGCAGATCCAGCAGGTTCTGGTCAATCTGTTCCGCAATGCGCTGGAAGCGATGGCCAATTCCGATAAGAAGGAGTTGTCCGCCGGCAATGCGCGCGTGGCGGACGACATGGTCGAGGTCACCGTCTCGGACACCGGCAGCGGTCTGCCGGAGCAGGTCAAAGCCAAACTGTTTCAGACGTTCTTCACCACCAAGGAAACCGGAATGGGGGTCGGACTTTCGATCAGCCGTTCGATCATCGAGGCTCATGGCGGCCGGATGTGGGCGGAAACGAACAGCGCCGGCGGCGCGACGTTCCGCTTCACGCTGCCGCTGGCGCCCGTCGGGGATTTGACTGATGCCTAAGGGAACCGTGCATGTGATCGACGACGACCTGGCGATGCGGGAATCGATCGACTTCCTGCTGAGCTCGGCCGGCTACGAGGTCCGACTGTACGAATCCGCGCAGGCATTTCTCGACCTGCCGGACGTGGAATTCGGCTGCATCCTGTCGGACGTCCGGATGCCGGGGATCGATGGTCTCGACCTGTTGAAGCGCCAGAAAGCGGCTGGCAGCAAGCTGCCGGTGCTGATCATGACCGGCCACGGCGACGTGCCGCTGGCGGTCGAGGCAATGAAGCTCGGCGCCTCCGACTTCATCGAGAAACCGTTCGACGACGACCGCCTGATCGGACTGATCGAAACGGCGCTGAAACAGGCCCAGGAAGGCGCCAAGAGCGAAGCTGTGGCGCAGGATATTGCGGCACGGATCCAGTCGCTCAGCCCGCGTGAACGCCAGGTGATGGACGGCCTGATTGCCGGCATGTCCAACAAGGTGATTGCCCGCGAATTCGATATCAGTCCGCGTACTATCGAGGTCTATCGCGCCAACGTAATGACCAAGATGCAAGCCTCGAGCCTGTCGGAACTCGTGCGGATGGCGATGCGCGGTGGCGTTATCAAGGATTGAGACAGATCAATCCGGCTTCGTTGGTAGCCCGTATGCTACCAGTATGACAGTTTTCGCAGCGCTCATCGGTGCGTGAGGTTTGGTAATGCCGAACGCACCCGCAAAAACCATCGTTTACGTCGTGGACGACGATCAGGGCGTGCTCGGATCGCTGCGTTTCCTGCTGGAAACTGATGGCTTCGCGGTGCGCACGTTCCGGAGCGGACCGGCGCTACTCGACGCCATCGACCAAGGCCCGGTCGACTGCATCGTGATCGACTACAAGATGCCCGGCATGAACGGCATCGACCTCGCCCGCGGGCTGCGCGAGCGCAAGGTGCGCGCCCCGATCGTGATGATCACCGGCTATCCGGACGAGACGATTTCCAGCCGCGCAAGCGTCGTCGGCGTGCAGCACGTGGTGGTGAAACCCCACCTCGAAGAGAGCCTTGTTTGGCATATCCGGGCCGCTCTCGAAGAGAGCGGCGCCGCAGCCTGAGCGGGCCGCGCCGGCTCCTTCGCTCTTTATCTTAAGATTCTGTTAAGACGTCAGTTTTCCCCACGGAAGCGGACGGGGGCGCACGCTCCCAGCCTCCGTAAACCTACTTAGGGGAACCCACTTAAGATATGGAGCGAAATACCTCGTCCTCGGAATCTTCCGTACAACCCTGGCCATCCGATCAAAGGAGATGGCCAGATGCTGAACCAGTCGCTCAGGACGCCCGCCACCGCCCACGCGCCCATCGATCCCTCTTCGTGTTCTCCGGCAGAGCAGTTCTTCGCGACCACCGGTCACGCCGGTCTGATCGCCTCCGAATTCACCTATAAGAAGGAAGAGGAAATCTACGGCGAGGACGAGCCGTCCGAATACGTCTACCAGGTGGTGTCCGGTGCCGTGCGCAGCTACAAGCTGCTGTCCGACGGCCGCCGCCAGATCGGCGCCTTCTATCTTCCGGGCGACGTGTTCGGGCTGGAGTCTGGACCGACCCACCGCCTCACCGCCGAAGCCATCGTCGACACCACTGTCCGCCTGATCAAGCGCCGCAGCCTCGAACAGGCAGCCGCCACCGACGTCAACATCGCCCGCGGCCTGTGGTCGATGACCGCCGGCGAGCTGCGCCATGCCGAAGACCACATGCTGCTGCTCGGCCGCAAGAACGCGATGGAGCGGGTCGCCAACTTCCTGCTGGAAATGGACCGCCGCCTGGCCGTCGCCGGCATGATGGCGCTGCCGATGTGCCGCCGCGACATCGGCGACTATCTCGGCCTCACCCTCGAAACCGTCTCCCGCGCGCTGTCGCAGCTGCAGAGCAAGGGTATCCTGGGCTTCTCCGGCGCCCGCCAGATCGAACTGCGCAACCGCGCCCAGCTTCGCAATCTCGACGCCTAAGCCCACGTCGGCGGCATCCCCGCCGGAGCATCTCTTTCATCGGATCGGACAGACAGGCCACCAGCAATGGTGGCCTCTTCTGTTTGGGCCCGAGCCATCCCCAACTGGCTTTTCAATCGCCGTGATTGGGAAAATTTTTCTCTTTCTTCCCGCAATCGGCGAGGAATGAACGCACCGCCATAGCTATACTGCCGAGATGGAGATTTTTATTTCCGTCCATTGATTGACTTGGGGCACCCTGCGGCGTCCTGATGATGGCCCGCGGACCTGCGTTGCCGTCATGAGCGCGCGGTTTACAGCCCGATTTTCATTGCCGGAAGGATGTCGCCATGACCCAGAAGCTCCACCCCGAAACTCTCGCCCTGCATGCCGGCTGGCGCGCCGATCCTTCGACCGGCTCAGTCGCAGTTCCTCTGTTCCAGACCACCTCGTACCAGTTTCACAACACCGAGCATGCGGCGAACCTGTTCGCGTTGAAGGAGCTCGGCAACATCTACACCCGGATCGGCAACCCGACGACCGATGTGCTGGAGCAGCGCGTCGCGGCGCTGGAAGGCGGCGTCGCCGCGCTCGCGGTGGCTTCCGGGCAAGCCGCGTCGGCCTTTGCGCTTCAGAACCTCGCCCGCGTCGGCGACAACGTGGTGTCGTCGACCGACCTCTATGGCGGCACCTGGAACCTGTTCGCCAACACCCTGAAGGACCAGGGCATCGAGGTTCGCTTCGTCGATCCGTCCGACCCACAGGCGTTCGAGCGCGCCACCGACGAGCGCACCCGCGCCTACTATGCCGAGACGCTTCCGAACCCGAAGCTCGCGGTGTTTCCGATCGAGGAAGTCGCCGCGATCGGCCGCAAGCACGGCATCCCGCTGATCGTCGACAACACCGCAGCGCCGCTGCTGGTGAAGCCGCTCGAGCACGGCGCAGCGATTGTGGTGTATTCGGCGACCAAGTATCTCGGCGGTCACGGCACCTCGATCGGCGGCCTGATCGTGGACGGCGGCAACTTCCCGTGGGAGCAGTTCCCGCAGCGTCAGCCGGCGCTGAACACGCCGGACCCGAGCTATCACGGCGCCGTGTGGGTCGAGGCAGTGAAGCCGATTGGGCCGGTGGCCTACATCATCAAGGCCCGCACCACGCTGCTGCGCGACCTCGGCTCGGCGCTGTCGCCGTTCAACGCCTTCCAGATCATTCAGGGTCTGGAAACGCTGCCGCTGCGGATCGAGCGTCACGTCCAGAACGCCCAGAAGGTCGCCGACTATCTGGAGAAGCGCCCCGAGGTCGTGAAGGTGATCCATCCGTCGAAGCAGAGCGGCGTCGCCCGCGAGCGCGCCGAGAAGTACCTCCAGGGCAAGTTCGGCGGCCTGGTCGGCTTCGAACTCGCCGGCGGTCGGGAGGCCGGACGCAAGTTCATCGACGCGCTCGAGCTGTTGTATCACGTCGCCAATATCGGTGACGCCCGCAGCCTGGCGATCCACCCGGCCAGCACCACCCACTCGCAGCTCTCCACCGAAGAGCAGCTCGCGACCGGCGTGTCGGACGGCTACGTGCGGCTGTCGATCGGCCTCGAGCACATCGACGACATCCTCGCCGACATCGACCGCGGTCTCGCGGCGGGACGCCTGGCGAACGCGGCGTAACCCCGAGCACGGTCGGCTCCCTCTCCCGCTTGCGGGAGAGGGTTAGGGTGAGGGCCGACACGGGCACTGAGTCTCGGCCTCGCGGACACGCCCCCTCACCCGGATGGCTGCACCATCTAACCTCTCCCCGCGCGCGGGGAGAGGAGAGCGCGGCTACGGCGCCATCGTCGCGGCAACGACGTTCATCAGGCCAGCCGGGGCCACCCCGAAGATCACGATCAGCGCGATGCAAACAATCAAGAGGCCGCGATCGAGCTGCGGCAGCGGCTCGGACTCGTCGTGGGTGTGGCCGACGAACGGCGCGGTGAAGAACTTCGCGTAGTAGAAGAAGCCGAGCGACGAGCCGGCGACCACGATCCCGACCAGCACCCACAGGCTGCCGTCGATCAGGACCCGCAGCAGGAACAGCTTGGCGATGAAGCCGCCCGCCGCCGGCAGGCCGGCGAGCGACAATAGCGACAGTGACAGCGCAATCGCCTCAAGCGGGCGCCGCTTCATCAGCCCGTGCAGGTCAGGCAGCGTCGGCGCGCGGCCGAGCGCGGCCGAGACGCACAGCGCCCCGAGCATCGCCGGCGCATAGATCGCCAGATAGAACAGCACCGCCTCGCCGGCATGCGGCGTGCCGGAGGCGATGATCAGCGCGATGTAGCCGGAATGCGCGATCGTCGAATAGCCGAGCATCCGCGGCAGTTGCGGCTGCCGCAGCGCCAACAGATTGCCGATCAGCACCGACGCGCCGCCGAGCGCGGCGAGCCCCTCGCTCCACACGGGCTCCGGCAGATGCGCGGTCAGCGCCAGACGCAGGATTACGATCGCAACGGCCGATTTCGACACCACGCCGGCCAGCGTCGCGGCACTCGCCGGTGCGGCTTCGAAGGCATCCGGCGTCCACATGTGGAACGGCACCAACGAGAACTTGAAGGCGAGACCTGCGAGCAGCAGCGCGGTGCCGAACGCCGTCAGCGCACCGCGACCGCCCCAGCCGGCGAAATCCAGCGCGCCGGTTTCGGCAAAGATCAGCGCGATGCCGAGCAGCAACGCGGAGGACGCCAGACCGCTCATCACCAGAAATTTGTAGGCCGCCTCCAGCCCCTGCCGCGTCAGGCGAAACGCGAACAGCGCGATCAGCGACAGGCTGAGGATTTCGATGCCGAGAAACAGCGTCGCGGCATGGCCGGCGCCGGCCAACGTGGCGGCACCGATCGCCACCAGCACCAGCAGCGACGGCGCCTCCTTGGCGGGGTGACCGGTGCGCAGAAACACCAACGCGCCAAGCGACACCAGGCACGCAAACACGATGCCGAACCGCGCCGGGCCGTCGTCAGTGAACAGCGCGCCCATCGGTGCGGCGGGCGCGCCGACGCGCAGCAGCACGATCGCAGCGGCGAGCCCCAGCCCTGCCGCGGCGGATGCCTGCACGATCTGCAGCCGCGCCAGCGGCACCAGCATCATCGCCGCGACAGCGGCAAGGGCCAGCACCACCAGCGGTGATAGCGCGGCGAATTGGGCGGCGGTCATGGCGCGGCGATCACGGCGTCTGAGTGAGCGCGGCCTTGATCGCCGGCTCGAGCAGCGCCAACAGGCTCTGCGGATAGAGGCCGATGATCAGCGTGCCAATGCCCATCACCAGGATCGGCCAATACTCGCGCCAGGTCATGTCGGCGAGCGGCGGCTTGGGCTGCGGCAGGCCGAACACCAAGCCCTTGAGCAGCCGCGTCGCGTAGATCACCGAGACGACCAAGGTCGACAGCGCCAAGAGCGCGAACACCCAATTGACCTGGAAGATGCCGACCACCACCAGCGCTTCGCCGACGAAGTTGGCGGTGCCGGGCAGCGCCAGTAGCGCCGAGCAGAACAACGCGAACGCTGCGGCGAATTTCGGCGCCGTCTGCTGCAAGCCGCCGAGCTGGCGCAGGTCGCGGGTGTGGGTGCGCTCGTACAGCGCGCCGATCAGCAGGAACAGCGCCGAGGCCGAGAACGAGTGCGCGATCATCTCGACCGCGGCACCGGCAAGCGCGTAGTGGACGCCGGCGGAGATGCCCATCAGCACGATCGACATATGGGCGATCGACGTATAGGCGACCAGCCGCTTGGCGTCGTTCTGGCCGCAGGCGACGAGGCCGCCGTACAGCGCGCCGGCGGCGCCGAGCGCGATGCCGTAGGGCGCGACCGCGGCAAGCCCGTCCGGAAACAGCATCGGCGCAAACCGGAACAGGCCGTAGGCACCGGTCTTCAAGAGCAGGCCGGCGAGCAGGATCGAGCCCGCGGTCGGCGCCAGCGTATGCGCTTCCGGCAACCAGGCGTGGAACGGCGGCACCGACAGCTTGACCATGAAGGCCAGCGAGAAGCCGAGCAGCATCCACACCTGGACCGGCGTCGACAGCTTCATCTCGGCGAGTTCGAAGGCGCTGAAGGTCATGTGGTCGGCCATCGCCGCCAGCGCGAACGACGCCGCCAACAAGCCGAAGCCGGCGACCGCGTTGAAGATCAAGAATTTCAGCGCGGCGCCTTCCTTGTCGCCGTGGCCCCACACCGCGATCAGCGTGAACGCCGGCACCAGCATCGCTTCCCAGAAGAATGCAAAGATCAGAAGGTCGAACGACAGGAACACGCCGACGGTCGCCGCCACCGTCCAGCACAGGCTGGCGTGAAACAGCCCCGACTGGGTGCGAATCTCCGACCACGACGCCATCACCGAGATGATGCCGAGACCGGCGGCAAGCGCGATCATCGTGGCCGACAGGCCGTCCATGGCGAAATCCAGCGAGATGCCGAACGACGGCACCCACGGATACGACACCTTGTCGTACCACCGCCCCTCGGCCCCGGTCGCGACGACCGCGACCAGCAGCACCAGCATCAGCGCGAAGGTCGCGATCGTGACCCAGCGCTCACGTTCGCCCTTGCCGGCGACGAAGAATGCGACGAAGCCGCCGAAAGCTGGCAGCAGGATGAGCGCAATCAACGCCATGACGTCCCCCAGGCAAACAATAGAAGTCCCGCGCAACCGAGCGCGATCCACAGCGAGTGATCGCGGACGCGGCCGGTCTGCGTCAGCCGCACCAGCGCCCAGGCGTGGCCGGCACCGCTGGCCAAACCCATCCAGGCGCGATCGATCCGGTCCGGATTGAATCGCGCCACGAAAAATCCGACGAACAGCCGGGCCACGACGATCAGCAACCGGCCGACCGGATCGCCGGCCACCATGCGCACCACCGGCGTCTGGCCGTCGGTCGCACGCGTGATCAGGTCGGTGCGAATCCCGCGCACCTGGCTGGCGCCGCGACCGAGTGGATCGTCGGTGACGAGTCCGGGCACGTCAACGCCCTCGCGGCGCAGCGCCACCGCGTCGGCAACTGCTTCAGTGCCTTCGGCATTGCCGAGCACCGTGGCGACGCGGCGGAAGCGCCGGACGAAGTAGTAATAATACAGCACGTCGACGCGGAAGATCCGGATGTGCCGCATCCGCGTCGCCAGACGCTCCAGCTCTTGCGGATGCCTGACCAGCCATCGCGCCAGGACTACACCGAGGATCGGGGCGGCAGCGCCGAGTAGCGCCGGCACCAACGGAATGTGCTCGGGCGCGCCGCCGGTGAAGCTGATCAGCGCGCCGACCGACATGCCGCCAACCACGGCGACGAAGGTGAGGACCGACAGCGGCACCACGACCGCGAGACCGCCCCATGGCGGCGCGGCGAGATCGGCGGTCTGGCTCGCTGCGACGAACACGACCCGGAACGCGTAGGCGCCGGTGAGCACCGCTGCTGTGGCGGCGAGCAGCCACAGCGGCACGCCCCAAGGCCCGCTGCTCCAAACTGCGGCCAGCACCGCTTCCTTCGAGTACCAGCCTGCGGTGATCACCGGCAGGCCGGCGAGCGAAGCGGCGCCGATGGCGAAACTCCAGAATGCCATCGGCTGACGATAACGAGAGCCGCGCAGCGCTTCGATCGCGGTCGAGCCACCCGCTGCGTGGCTCATCACGCCGGCGCTGAGGAACAGCAGCGACTTGAACGCCGCGTGGATGGCGAAATGCGACAGCGCCACCGCCGGCGCACCGAGCCCGAGCGCCAGCACCATGAAACCGATCTGGCTCATGGTCGAGAACGCCAGCAGCTTCTTGACGTCGGTCTGGATCAGCGCGACCAGCGCGCCGAGCGCCGCAGTCAGGATGCCGAGCATCGCGACCATCGCCGAAATCTCGGGCGCTGCGGCGAACAGCGGCGCGAGGCGCGCCAGCAGGATCACGCCGGCCGCGACCATGGTGGCCGAATGCAGCAGTGCCGAGACCGGCGTCGGGCCGGCCATCGCGCTCGGCAGCCAGGTGTGGAACGGGATCTGCGCCGACTTGCCGAGCGCGCCCAGCGCAATCAGCCCGGCGATCGGCGCCAGCCGCCACGGATCAATCGACGGCACCGCAGCGAGCATGCCGTCGAGCCGCGTGGTGCCGGCGTTCAAGAACAGCATCATCAAGCCGGCGAGCAGCAGGCTGTCGGCAACGCGGGTGGTGATCAGCGCCTTGCGTCCCGCGGCCACGGCCTTCGGCAACCGGTCGTAGAACGCGATCAGCATGAAGCTGCACAGGCCGATGGTTTCCCAGCCCAGGAACAGCAGGATGACGTCGGCGGCGAACACCACCGCCAGCATCCCGGCCAGAAATAGGTTCATCACCGCGAAGAAACGGCGCAGATCCTGCAGCGGCTCGGATGCCATGTAGGCGCCGGAATAGATCAGCACCAGCGCGCCGACCAGCACCACGGTGCCGCCGGTGACCATGCTGAGCGGATCCATCGACATCGCGATCTGCGCGACGAACACACCGGTATCGATCGACAGGATCGGCACCGTCGCGCCGGCAACGCACACGCCCTCGATGCAGGACAGCGCCACCGGGAAGAACAGGATCGCCGGCAGTACCGCGGCGCCGACGCCGAGCGCGATCACCGCGGCACGCGACAGCGGTGCCGGGATCAGCGAGAGGAACACGAAGCCGAGCAGCGCCGGCACCGGGACGAAGGGAAGCAGATGCGCCATGCTCACCCCTTCAGCCCGCTGATGGCATCGCTATCGTCGGTGCCGGTGAGGCGGCGCAAGCGCAGGAACAGCGCCAGCCCGACCGCGACCTCGGCGGCAGCGAGCGTCAGCACCAGGATGAACATCCCCTGCCCTTCGGGATCGGCGTGATAAGCGCCGGCCGCGATGAAGCCAAGCGCAGGGCCGCTGAGCGCGACCTCCAGCGCCACGAGCTGGAACAGCATGCCGCGGCGCGCCAGCACGCCGAACACGCCGACCGCGAACAGGCCCGCGGCGAGGATCATGATGCCGATCAGGTCGGAGCCGGTCATGACCCGTTCCTCGGGCTGCGGTCGTTGCGACCGATGTGGCGGACGCCGATCAGGCCGGCCATTAGCAGCAGCGAGGCGAGTTCGACCGCCAGCGCCCACGGCCCGAACAGCAGCTTGCCGACCTCCTGGGCCGACACCGGCGCGGGCTGGCCGGTAGCCTTCAAACCGATTTCGCCGAACACGAAGGGCGCGACGATCAGCACCGACATCAGAATCGGCAACGGCCAGGCGCGGCGCAGCAGCGCGCGCTCGCGGGTAATCGATTCCGGCGAGATCGGCAGCGTCATCACCACGAACACGAACAGCACCACGATAGCGCCCGCATAGATCATGATCAGCAGCACGGCGGCGAACGCCGCGCCGAGCGCGAAGAAACACACCGCCAGCGCCAGCAGCGTCACCACGAGATACAATAGCGCATGCACCGCATTCGGCCGCGTCACCGACACCGCGGCCGAGATCAGCGCGAAGGCGCCGGCATAGATCGCAAGCAGCGAACTCATGGCAGCAGCCCCTTGAGATTCACCGGCGGCGCCTCGTGCTCAGCCTCGCCCTTGTCCTTGCCGGGGATCGCCTTGCCCGCGACCGACCAATAGCGATAGCCGCGCACCTTGCCCTCACCGGAGATCAAGAGGTCGTGCTTCTCGTACACCAGCGCGTCGCGGCGCCATTCGGACAATTCGTAGTCCGGCGTCAGTTGGATCGCCGCGGTCGGGCAGGCGTCTTCGCAGAAGCCGCAGAAGATGCAGCGGGCGAAGTTGACGCGGAAATGCTCCGGGTACCAGCGACCGTCGTCGGCGACTGCTTTCGCCAGATCGATGCAGCCGACCGGGCATACCGTCGCGCAAAGATTACAGGCGACGCAGCGCTCCTGGCCGTCCGGATCGCGGGTCAGCACGATCCGGCCGCGGGCGCGCGGATACAGCTTCGGCTTCTGTTCCGGATAGAGCTGGGTCTCCGGCTTGACGAACAGCTTGCGGCCGACCCGCAACAGAGCTTCCAGCCATCCGAATCCGATCATGACGCGCTCCTCGCCACCACGACGATGCCGGTCAGCATCAAGTTGAGCAGCGACAGAGGCAACGCCACCTTCCAGGCGAAGCTCAGAAGCTGGTCGTAGCGCGGCCGCGGCAGCGTCGCGCGGATCCAGACGAACGCGACCGCGATCACCGCGGTCTTCAGCCCGAACCAGACCGGGCCGGGCAGCCACGGCCCGAGCCAGCCGCCGAAGAACAGCGTCACCGCCAGCGCCGACACCAGCAGCACCGCGAGATATTCGCCGAGGAAGAACAGGCCGAACGACATGCCGGTGTATTCGGTGATGAACCCGGCGATCAGGTCGTTCTCGGATTCCGGCAGGTCGAACGGCAGCCGGTGCGCGGCGGCGATGCCGGCGATGGTGAACAGCGCCATGCCGAGCGGCTGCAGCACCACGAACCAGACGCCGCGCTGCGCCTCGACGATCTCGGTCATCGAGAACGAGCCGGCGATCATCACCACGCCCATCAGCGACAGGCCGAGAAACACCTCATAGGCCAGCATCTGCGCCGCGGCGCGCATGCCGCCGAGCAGCGAGAACCGATTGTTCGACGCCCAGGCGCCGAGCACGGCGGCGTAAGCCGTCAGCCCCAGCATACCAAGCAGGAACAACAGGCCGACGTCGACCGACGACAGTGCCCAGCCGTCACCGATCGCCACGACGCCGAAGCCGGCGAGCACCGGCGTCGCCGCAACGGCCGGCGCCAAGATGTACAGCAGCTTATCGGCGCCCGGCGGCGGCCGATCCTCCTTGGTGAGGATCTTCACCGTGTCGGCGACCCATTGCAGCGAGCCGAACGGGCCGACGCGGTTCGGACCGTAGCGCTCCTGCACGAAGCCGAGCAGCCGCCGCTCGACCCAGGTGAAGGTGCCGGCGAGTACCAGCAGCACCATAATCAGCGCGACCGAAATGGTGGCGGTGATGATCATCCCGATCATGGCGCCGCCTCCACCTTGACCCGGCGCAGCGGCCCGCGCGGCTGGCACGAGCCGGCGCTGATCACCACGGTGCCGCGCGGCACCATTGCATCCAGCGTCACCACCGGGGCGCAGGGATTGCCGTCGACCCGCACCGCGGCGCCGTCACGGAAACCATGCAGCGCCGCATCGTCCGGATGCAGCAGCAATCGCGGTGCCGGGCGGCGTGCGGCGAGCAGCGCACTGGCTCGGCTCAGCTCACCGCCGGTGAAGGCGTCGTGCAGCGGAATCAGCCACAGCCCCTCGCCGGCGTGAATCGGCTGCAGCACGGCATCCGGCAGCGAGGCCTCGCCCGATTTGACCAGCAAGGCGCCGGGATCGCCGCCGCGCAGCGGGCCACCGACTTCCTCCAGGAAGCGCGTCACGTTGTTGGCCGAGTGCAGACCGGAGGTCTTGTAGCTGGTGATCAAAGGCGCCGGCACCGCGGTGCCGCGCGCGCCCTTGATACCGAAGGTCAGCGGCCCGTCCTGATCGACCGGAATCACCGCGTCGGCGAATTGCCCGGCGCGGTCGTCCGCGGTGCGGCCGGTATAGGGTCGCGGCGCGCGCGTGACCTTGCCGTCGGCCATTCCGAAATCTTCGCCAGGTGCGGCGTCAGCCACCGCCACGAGGTCGGGCCGTTCGACGATCAGATCGCCGATCAGCGCATCGAGCCCATGCCAGTCACCGGCGCCGAACGCATCCAGCCTGCGCCAGCTTGCCGGCGCGGACTCCTGTGGCGCCACCGCGGCGAAGAAGCGTTGTGCACGGCCTTCGTAGTTGACGAAGGTACCGGTCGCCTCGGTGAAAGGCGCCACCGGCAGGGCAACTGCGGCACGCGCCGTGGTCTCGTTAGCCATCGAGTCCAGTGCGACCACGCCCTTTGCGGCGGCAAACAGTCGCTCGACGCCGGCGCGCGGCGCGCGGTCGAACAGATCGTTCTCGAGCACGATCGCCGTCTTGGCACCGCCGCGTTCGAGCAGAGCAGCAGCGCTATCGAGGCCGTCGCCGCCGAGCAGCGCCAGACCGATGCTGTTGGCCTCCGGGGCCAGCAGCACGATCCGCGCCTTGACGCCGAGCGCGGCGACGATGCGCGCCGCCGCTTCGATGATCTCGGGCGACATCAACGCACAGCCGGCGACGATCAGCGGGCGCTCGCCGTTCGCCAGAATTTCAGCCACCCTTGCGGCTTCGGAATGCTCCTCGACCGCGTCGCCAGAGCCTGCGCCGAGCGCGGCCGCAACGCTGTCGCCGAATGCAGCGATGCCTTGCGGATCGAGCCGCAGCGACAGCGCGGCGAGATCGTCGAGCGCATCGGGCAGCGGCGTCGCCAGCACGATCGGCGAGCGGCGCCCCTCGCCGGCGGTGCGCACAGCCGGATCGAGGAAGGCGTGCACGCCCTTCTGCGCGGCGAGCTCGCGCTCGGCGCCACGTGCGGTCTGGCGCAGCGCCAAAGCGAGCCTTGGGGCGGTGCCGGTGAGATTTTCGCCGAGCACCAGCACAGCGTCGGCGTGCTCGACTTCGTGCAGCGACGCTATCTTGGCAGGCCCTGCGCGCAAGATTTCGACGATGCGACGCACCAGGCCGGCTTCGACATCGGAAACGCCGGCGAAGAACCGCTCCGGCCCGACCAAGCGCTGCAGCGCGTAGTTGGCCTCCAGCGAGGCGCGCGGCGAGCCGATCCCGATCGCGCCTTCGGCCACGATGGCATGGGCGGCGGAAGCGGCCTCGTGCTCGCTCGCAGGCGCACCTCCGATCAGCGGTTGCCGCAGCCGATGCTCGGAGACGACATGCAGCGGGCCGTAGCGGCCGCGATCGCAGATGAAATAGCCGTTGAGCGCGCCGTGGTAACGGTTCTGCACCCGCTTCACCCGGCCATCGCGCTGGTCGACCAGGATGTTGCAGCCGACCGAGCAATGCGGACAGATCGACGGCGTCGCCCGCATGTCCCATTTGCGCGAGTAATCCCGCGACCAGCCCTTGTCGTTAAACACGCCGGTCGGGCACACTTCGGCGAGATTGCCGGCGAACGGGCTTTCCAGCGGGCCGTCCTCGGCGCGGCCGAAGTACACGTTGTCGTGGGCACCGAACGCGTCGAGATCGCGCCCGCCCGCATAGTCCCGATAGAACCGGGTGCAGCGATAGCAGGCGATGCAGCGGTTCATCTCGTGCGTCACCAGCGGCCCGAGATCCTGGTTGCGATGGGTGCGCTTGGTGAATTTGTAGCGGCGGTCGATATGGCCGGTGGCGATCGTCATGTCCTGCAGATGGCAGGAGCCGGCCTCTTCGCACACCGGGCAATCATGCGGATGGTTGACCATCAGCCATTCGATCACCTGGGCGCGGAACGCCACGGCTTCCGGATCCGTCACCGACACCCGCTCGACGTCGGCAACCGGCGTCATGCAGCTCATGACGATGCGGCCTTCGGTGTCGTCCGGACCGTCATAGACCTTCACGGCACATTGCCGGCAGGCGCCGACCGAGCCGAGCGCGCCGTGCCAGCAGAAATACGGTACGTCGATGCCGTGGGTCAGGCACGCCGACAGCAGATCCTCGCCGTCCTTGGCTTCGATGACGCGGCCGTCGATCTCGATCTTTTTCTTGGTCATACGCGGCCCACCGGACAGAAGCCCTGCAGGTGGGCCGTGAAGATGTCGCCGAAGCGCTCGAGGCCACTGCGCAGCGGCGTCAGCGCGCCGGTATTGAGATCGCAGTAGCTGCGACCCGACGGGCCGGACAGCGCGACGTGCTGGTGCAGCACCTCGATATCGCCTTGCGTGCCCTTGCCGGCTTCGAGCGCATCGAGCAGCTTCGACACCCACGGCAGGCCGTCGCGACACGGCGTGCACAGCCCACAGCTCTCACGCGCGTAGAACCGCATGTGACGCCCGATCGCCGCCACTGGACAGGCGCGATCGTCGAGCACAATCAGCGCGCCGGTGCCGAGCGAACTGCCGGCCTTCTTGGTGCTCGTGAAATCGAGCGGCACGTCGAGTTCGGCCTTCTCGAAGAACGCCGTGGCGCCGCCGCCTGGCTGGAATGCCAGCAGCCCGCGACCATTGCGAATGCCGCCGGCACGATGCAGCAGCTCACGCGCGGTCGAGCCCATCGGCGCTTCGATCAGTTGCGGACGCTCGACGCAGCCGGAAATGCCATACAGCTTGGTACCGCCTTCGTCGGTGAATGACAGCGATCGGTACCACTCGGCGCCATTCTCGATGATCGACGGCACCGACGACAGCGTCTCGACGTTGTTGACGGTCGTCGGTCGCCCCCACAATCCGCTGACGGCCGGATAAGGCGGACGATGCCGCGGCACCGGACGTTCGCCCTCGATCGCAGCGATCAGCGCGGTCTCTTCGCCGACAATGTAGCGGCCGGCGGAGGCATGCACCCGCATCGTCAGGTCGAAGCCGGAGCCGAGAATGTCGCGGCCGAGCAGCCCGGCGGCTTCGGCTTCCGCAATCGCGCGGCTCAGCGCAGTGGCGGCGGCGCGATATTCGTCACGCACCAGGATGATCACTTCGGTGGCACCGATCGCATAGGCCGCGATGGTCGCGCCCTCGATCAGTTGATGCGGCAGCGCCTCCATCAACAGCCGGTCCTTGAACGAGCCGGGCTCGGTCTCATCGCCGTTGACGCAGAGATAGCGCGCGCCTGGACCGGCTCTCTCACTGCCGGTGCGCATGAAGCGCCATTTGTTGGCGGTCGGGAAGCCGGCGCCGCCGCGGCCGCGCAGGCCAGCAGCCTCGACCATCGCGATGATCGCTTCCGGGCTGTGCCGCTTGAGCGCGAGCGACAACGCCGCATAGCCGCCGAGCCCGCGCCAGGCAGCAAGGCTGTGCGGCTGACGGTCGGCGCGCGCGCGGCCGGTGAGCGGCTTGTCGCTCATGGCGTGCCTCCCACCGAGACGCCACCGATCAGGGCGTCGAGATCGTCCGGCGTCAGCGGGCCGACCAGCTTACGCTCCGGACCGACCAGCGCCACCGGGGCGCGATCGCAGCCACCAACGCAGCAGATGTTGATCAGCGTGAACTTGCCGTCCGGCGTGGTTTCGCCAAAGCCGATGCCGAGCTTGCTCATCACCGCGTCGCGCACCGCATCGCCGCCGCACAGATAGCAGCTCAGCCCGTCGCACAGCAGGATCACGGTGTCGCCAACCGGCGAGCGAAAGATCTGGCTGTAGAAGGTCGCGAGCGCGTCGATCTCGGCAGGCGTGACGCCGAGCACATCGGCTGCTTCCTTCAGATGCGCGTCGGACACCCAGCCTTCGGCTTCCTGCACCAGCTTCAGCGCTTCCACCATCGCGGCCTTCGCGCCGCCATGGGTGGCGGCCGCGTGCTGGATTGCGGTCTTGAGGGCGGGACTGAGGCTCATCGGTCGACGTCCGACATCACGTAATCGATGCTGCCGAGATAGGCGACGAGATCGGCCACCATCATGCCGGGGGCGACTGCGGAAATCATCTGCAGATGCGCGAATGACGGGGTGCGAATCCGGGTGCGATAGCTTGACGGCTCGCCGTCCGAAATCAGCGCGAACTGCGTCAGGCCGCGTACGGTCTCGACCTGGCCGGTGTATTCGCCCGGCGGCAGCACCGGTCCCCAGCTCGTGCTGACGAAGTGATGGATCATGGTCTCGATGTCGTGCAGCATCCGCTCGCGCGGCGGCGGTGTGGTCAGCGGATGATCGGCCTTGATCGGGCCGGACGGCATGTTGTCGACGCACTGCCGGATGATCTTCAGCGACTGCCGGATCTCTTCGACCCGCACCACCGTGCGGTCGTAGCAGTCGCCGGCGTGACCGACCGGAATCTCGAAGTCGAAATTCTCGAACCCCGCATAGGGCCGCGCCTTGCGCACGTCCCAGGCATAGCCGGTGGCGCGCAGCCCCGGACCGGTGACGCCCCAGTCCAGCGCCATCGCGGTGTCGTAAGCCGCAATGCCCTTGGTGCGCGCGCGGAAAATCTCGTTGCGCAGCACCATGCCTTCGTAGTCGTCGAGCCGCGACGGCATCCAATCGAGAAATTCGCGGACCAGCCTGTCCCAGCCGTCCGGCAGATCCATCGACAGTCCGCCGATACGGAAGAAGCCGGGATGCATCCGCGCGCCGGTGATCGACTCGATCACCCGGTAGCCGCGCTCGCGGTCGGTGAACATGTAGAACACCGGCGACATCGCCCCGGTGTCCTGCGCCATGGTGCCGTAGAACAACAGGTGATTCATGATGCGGAACATTTCCGACAGCATGATCCGCACCGTCAGCGCGCGGTCCGGCACCTTGATGCCGCAGGCCTTTTCGACAGCCTGCAAGTACGGCATCTCGCCCATCACGCCGCCGAGATAATCGACGCGATCGGTGTAGGGCAGGAAGTTGTGCCAGGTCTGGCGCTCGGCCATCTTCTCAGCGCCGCGATGGTGGAAGCCGATATCGGGCCGCGCCGCGACGATCTCCTCGCCGTCGAGCGCCAGCACGATCCGGAACACGCCGTGGGTCGCCATCGAATGCGGCCCGTAGTTCAGGATCATCAGCTCGACGCCGTCGCGATGCGTCGGCAGGCCGAACTTCTCCGGATCGGCGGCGAGCGCGTGTTCCTTGGCGTCGAACAGCGACGCGGTCATGTTGAACAGCGGCCGCTCGGTGGCGCGACCCGGCTGGGTCTTGCGCATCGGGTGGCCTTCCCAGCCCGGCGGCAGCAGGATGCGCAGCGAATGCGGCTGGGCTTCGAACTCGACACCGAACATGTCGTAGGCTTCGCGCTCGTACCACGGCGCGTTGGGAAACACCGAGCCGATCGACTTCGCGCGCGGATATTCGGCATCGAGCGCGATCTTGATCCGGATGTCGGCATTGCGCTCGTGCGACATCAGATGGCTGGCGATGGTGATGCCGGACGGCGGCAGGCCTTCGCGATGCTTGCGCGCGGTCTCGTCGATCGCCCACAGGTCGACCAGCATCCTGAACGGCCGGTCGATCTCCTGCCTCAGGAAGCGATGCACGTCGATCGTCGCATCCGGCCGAATCCACACGGTCGGAGACCGATCGACAGTCATTTGCTCGCCCAGCACCGCATCCTTGAAGCGCGCGCTGAGCTCGGTGACGAGTTCGGATGCGCTCACAATGACTCCGGCGGATCGAGCAAGGTCTGCGCCATGCGTTCGTCGCGGCGCTGATCGCGCCGGCGCGGCGCATCGAAACCGAGGCCGGCGGTATTGCCGACGGTGACGCCGAGCGGACGCCGCTCGCTGCCGACCTGTTGCTGCAGCATGATCAGCGCGTCGAGCACCGCCTCGGGGCGCGGCGGGCAGCCGGGGATGTAGACGTCGACCGGAATGAAGCGGTCGACGCCCTGCACCACCGAATAGATGTCATACATGCCGCCCGAACAGGCGCAGGCGCCCATCGCGATCACCCAGCGCGGCGCGCGCATCTGCTCGTACAGACGCAGCAGCGGCGCAGCCATCTTGTGAAACACGGTGCCGGACACGACCAGGAGATCGGCCTGGCGCGGCGAAGCACGGATCACCTCGGCGCCGAACCGCGCCTGATCGTAGACCGGCGTCAGCACCGTGACCTGTTCGACGTAGCAGCACGACAGCCCAAAATTGAACGGCCACAGGCTGTGCTTGCGCGACCACGCGGTGAGATCTTCGAGCGTGGTGAACAGGCTCGACAGCGCCATATGTTCTTCGACTGAGCGCTGTTCGTCCGGCATGCCCGGATGTTGCGGCTTCATCGTCATCGGCGCTTGCCCTTGACCCAGTCGAGCGCTCCGTCGAGCCACAGATACACCAGCGCCAGCAGGAGCACGCCGATGAACACGGCGGCTTCGATCAGGCCGAGCCAGCCGGCGTCGCGCGCGGCGACCGCCCAGGCGAACAGGATCGCGGCTTCCATGTCGAAGATCACGAACAGCGCGGCGATCAGGAAGTACGGCGCGTTCAGCGGCCCCTGCTGCGGCTGTGCCGGCAGCACGCCGCCTTCGTAGGGCACGTCGGGCCGTGCACCGGAGCGCTTCTCGCGCAGCCAGGCCGCGACCACGATGATCGCCGCAACGATCCCGGCCGACAGCGCGACGTGGATAGCGAGTGCGGCGCCCGAATTGATCGGAAGGGTCAGATCACCCACCGGCAAGGCTCCAACAAACAGCGGAAGAGCGGATCACGAAGCGATCCGACGTGGGGTGTAGAAGTCGGGTTGTTAACGCATCGTCACCATGCCATCCGACCCGTCAAGGCTGGTTGACGCGGATCAACTCCGCGACCACGACAATGTGAGATTCCCGCTGTGATTTCCTGTACTTGGAACCCGGTAGAGGAGATCGGAAAGCCCCGCGGGGCAGTGCTTAGGCGGCTGTTGCCGACGCTTGCTTGGTCTCCGAATCGGGATCGTCCACCGTCTGCGGCACGTTGCCACGTTGAGCGACGATGGCCACACGGCGCGAACGCCGGTGATTGTCCGAGGCGCACCGCTTATCGGTCCGATCGACGGTGGCCCGTGGACGAATGCGCGAACACATTTCGCCCGAGGCTGAAATGATCTAACGATAATTGTTCCGTCCTGGGCTGGCCGATGTCGCTGTTTCATCTCTACACCCGCGTGCTGCAACTGCTCGGCAAGGAGGCGCGGCTCGGCTGGATTCTCGCCGTCGCCAATCTGCTGCTCGCCACCGCGCAATTCGCCGAGCCGATCCTGTTCGGCCGCATCGTTGACGTGATGAGCGGCAATCTCGCCACCGGCGCGCTGGTGCCGGAGACGCGTTCGCCCTGGCCGCTGCTCGGCGCGTGGGTCGGCTTTGGCCTGTTCACCATCATGTGCTCGGCGCTGGTCGCGCTGCAAGCCGACCGGCTGGCCCATCGACGACGCCAGGCGGTGCTGACCAGCTATTTCGAACACATCCTGCAACTGCCGATCAGCTTCCACACCGGCACCCACTCGGGCCGGCTGATGAAAGTAATGCTGCAAGGCACCGACGCGCTGTGGCGGATGTGGCTCGGCTTCTTCCGGGAGCACTTCGCCGCCATTCTGTCGCTGGTCGTGCTGCTGCCGCTGTCGCTCTATATCAACTGGCGGCTGGCGATCCTGTTGTTCGTGCTGTGCATCGTGTTCACGGTGCTGACCACGCTGGTGGTGCACAAGACCTACGGCATGCAGGGTGAAGTCGAGGCACAATACAGCGACCTGTCGGCGCGCGCCTCCGACGCGCTCGGCAATGTCGCGCTGGTGCAGAGCTTCGTTCGCGTCGACGCCGAGGTGCAGGGGCTGCGCAACGTCTCCGGCCGGCTGCTTGAGGCGCAGATGCCGGTGCTGTCGTGGTGGGCGCTGGTGACGGTGATCACCCGCGCCTCCACCACCATCACGGTGCTGTCGATCTTCGCGCTCGGCATCTATCTCAATCAGCAGGGCCTCACCAGCGTCGGTGAGATCGTGATGTTCGTCTCGTTCGCGACGCTGCTGATCCAGCGGCTCGAACAGGTGGTGAACTTCATCAATAACGTGCTGATGGAAGCGCCCCGCTTGCGCGAGTTTATCGCGGTGCTCGATACCGTGCCGGCGGTGCGCGACCGAGCGGACGCGATCGATTGCGGCCGGCTGTCCGGCCTGGTCGAATTCCAGAACGTGTCGTTCTCTTATGACGGAAAACGGCCGGCCATCGAGGATCTGAGCTTCACCGCCCTGCCCGGCGATACCATCGCGCTGGTCGGCGCCACCGGCGCCGGCAAGTCCACCGCGATCGCGCTGTTGCACCGTGCCTTCGATCCGCAGTCCGGCGTGATCAAGGTCGACGGCATGGACATCCGCGGTATCACGCTGGCCTCGCTGCGGCGGAACATCGGCGTCGTGTTTCAGGAAGCTCTGCTGTTCGACCGCTCGATCGCCGACAATCTGCGGGTCGGCAAGTCGGACGCCACGCCGGAAGAACTGCGCCTCGCCGCGGAACGCGCGCAGGCGCTGGAGTTCATCGAGCGCAGCGACCACAAATTCGACACCAACGCCGGCGAGCGCGGCCGCATGCTGTCCGGCGGCGAACGGCAGCGACTGTCGATCGCCCGCGCGCTGCTGAAGGATCCTCCGATCCTGATCCTCGACGAGGCCACCTCGGCGCTGGACGCGGTGACCGAAGCCAAACTCAACCTCGCGCTCGACGAGGTGATGAAAGGCCGCACCACCTTCGTGATCGCGCACCGGCTGTCCACCATCCGTGATGCCACACGTATTCTGGTGTTCGACAACGGCAAAGTGATCGAAAGCGGAACGTTCGATGAACTGGTGGCGCGCGGCGGCGCATTCGCGCAATTGGCACGGGCGCAGTTCATGGTGCAGGAGAACGCGCGCTCGGCGATGAGCTCGGCAGCCGACGCACAACTCTGATCGGTCGAATTTCAGCCCTTTTCGTCCCCGATTACCCGGGGCCAAGCCCTGTTCTGCGGGCGCGAGCCGGTATAGGGTCGGGTTTGCTGGGGCCACCGCCTGAAAACCCGAACTTCACCGTGCCGAGATCTCGTCGGCGCGACGGAACTCACAGGACCGGAATCGGAACGTGCCTTTCATCACTGCACAGCCTCGCCGCTCATCCTCGTTTTTGACCATCGTCGTGGCAGCGTTGTTGTCGCTGACCGTGCTGCCGCGCGTCGCGAACGCCGAAGCGCTACTGTTGATCGAGGCCGATACCGGCAAGGTGCTGCAGGCCGACAATGCTACCTACCCGTGGCATCCGGCGTCCGTCACCAAGCTGATGACGCTGTATGTGACACTGCAGGCGGTGAAGCAGGGCCGCCTCACCCCGGACACGCTGCTGACGGTGTCGCCGATCGCCTCGGCGCAATCGCCATCGAAGATGGGCTTCCGCGCCGGCACCCAGGTCACCGTCGACAACGCGCTGAAGATGATGATGGTGAAGTCGGCCAACGACATGGCCGTGGTGTTGGCCGAAGGCGTCGGCGGTTCGATCGACGGCTTCTCGGCGATGATGAACGATACCGCGGCGCGGCTCGGGATGACGCAGACCCACTACGTCAATCCCAACGGCCTGCCCGCCGACGAGCAGGTGACCTCGGCGCGCGACCTCGCGATCCTGGCCCGCGCCATCATCCGCGACCTGCCCGAATACGAATACTACGTCCACATTCCGGCGATCCGCTTCGGCAAGCGGGTGACGCGGAACTTCAACAAGCTGATCGGCCGCTATCCCGGCGCCGACGGATTCAAGACCGGATTTATCTGCGCCTCGGGCTACAACCTCGTGGCGAGCGCCACGCGTAATGGTCGCCGTCTGATCGCCGTAGTGCTCGGCGCCAATTCCGGTCAGGATCGCGCCGTGAAGGCCGCGCAACTCTTGGAGCGCGGGTTCTCGACCAACACGCTCGCCTGGCTGACGCCGTCGCTCGGCACCGTCGACAATCTGGCGCCGATCGCCGCCGCGCCCCCGGATCTGCGCGACGAAATGTGCGGGCCGAAGCGCAAGCGCCCGGCCAGCGACGAAGACGAAACCGTCGCCAATGCGCTGTCGGGCAATCCGGTGATGTCGATGTTCCAGCCGCCGGCGCTGCGGCCGGTCGACATGGTCGCCGCCGAACCCGAACCGACCCAGCCGGTGCTGGTCTATACCGGCCCGACCCGCACCGGTCCGGCGCTGATCGCGGCGGAGACCAGCGACGCCGAGCGGCAGGCCGTCAAGCCGGCCAAGAAGAAGAAAGCCCGGGTCGCGAAGAAAAACGACACCGCTTCAGAAGGTCAGGAAGCCAGCGTCGACCAGGCCGCGCCGAAGGGCACGAAGCCGCGTACCGCGGTGATCGTCGATACCAACAAGCCGGCTACCAAACCGGCTGCTGGCGCCAAGCCCACTGCGGGCAAGCCCACTGCGGGCAAGCACACCGGCGCCAAGCACGCCACGGCGAAGCCAGAAGCGGCCGCCGACAAGCCGGCTGCACCGACGAAGCCGAAGCCGAAGGCCGCTGCGAAGCCGGCATCGAACAGCGCCACCAGCGACGCCAAACCGAAATCCTGATCGCCTCGCAGCAGGCTTCATTGCCCTGTTGCTGCCGTAGGTTGATTCCATTGACCGCCGCCGCACTGCGGCGTGCGGCCGCTTGCGTTCGGAGTTGGCTTCGCTCAATACTCCGCGCAACGGGAGGTCGGACACGGTTATCGAGTACTTCTTTCGCAGCGCAGCAAACAACCTGCGGCGTCTTTCGGCGAATTCGCCGTGCCCGACCGATATGCAACAATCATAACGCACGGAGCGATGCGCTTCGGGCAGGCGACACGAGGAACACACCATGGAGCGGATCTGGCTCAAGCAATACCCGCCGGGAGTCCCGGCCGACATCGACGTGACGCAGTATCCCTCGCTGGTCGACCTGTTCGAGGAAAGCTTCCGTAAGTACGGCGACCGCAAGGCCTTCATCTGCATGGATAAGGCGATCACCTATCGCGAGCTCGACGAGATGTCGGTCGCGCTGGGCGCCTACCTGCAGGGCAAGGGTCTTCAGCAGGGCGCGCGCGTCGCGCTGATGATGCCGAACGTGCTGCAGTATCCGGTGGCGATCGCCGCGGTGTTGCGCGCCGGCTTCGCGGTGGTCAACGTCAACCCGCTGTACACGCCGCGCGAGCTCGAGCACCAGCTTAAGGATTCCGGCGCCGAAGCCATCATCGTGCTGGAGAACTTCGCCCACACCGTCGAGCAGGTGATCGCCCGCACCCCGGTCAAGCACATCATCGTCGGTGCGATGGGCGACATGCTCGGCTTCAAGGGCGTGATCGTCAATCTGGTGGTCCGCAAAGTGAAAAAGATGGTGCCGGCGTTTTCGCTTCCCGGTGCGGTCTCGTTCAACGACGCGGTCTCGGCCGGCCGCGGCCAGAAGTTCACCAAGCCGGCGATCGGTCCCGAGAGCGTCGCCTTCCTGCAATACACCGGCGGCACCACTGGCGTCTCCAAGGGCGCGACGCTGCTGCACCGCAACGTGGTGGCGAACGTGCTGCAGAACGACGCCTGGCTGCAGCCGGCGCTCGCCAAGCCGCCGCATGTCGACCAGCTGTTCATCGTCTGCGCGCTGCCGCTGTACCACATCTTCGCGCTGACCGCGTGCTACCTGCTCGGGATGCGCGCCGGCGGCGTCAACCTGCTGATCCCGAACCCGCGCGACATCCCGGGCTTCATCAAGGAACTGATGAAGTATCAGGTCAACAGCTTCCCGGCCGTCAACACGCTGTACAACGGCCTGCTCCACGCGCCGGGCTTCGACAAGGTCGACTTCTCCAAGCTGAAGATCTCCAACGGCGGCGGCATGGCAGTGCAACGTCCGGTCGCTGAAGCCTGGCTGAAGATGACCGGCTGCCCGATCGCCGAAGGCTACGGCCTGTCCGAGACCGCGCCGGTGCTGACCTGTAACCCCGCGACCGTCACCGAATTCAACGGCACTATCGGACTTCCGATGCCGTCGACCGAGCTCTCGATCCGCGATGAAGAGGGCAAGGAAGTGCCGTTCGGCACCGCGGGCGAGATCTGCGCCAAGGGTCCACAGGTGATGTCGGGCTACTGGAATCGTCCCGACGAGACCGCGCTGGTGATGACAGCCGATGGCTTCTTCCGCACCGGCGATATCGGCGTGATGTCGCCCGACGGCTTCACCAAGATCGTCGACCGCAAAAAGGATATGATCCTGGTCTCCGGCTTCAACGTCTATCCGAACGAGGTCGAGGAAGTGGTCGCCAGCCATCCCGGCGTGCTGGAATGCGCGGTGATCGGCGTCCCCGACTCGCGCACCGGCGAAGCCGTCAAGGCGTTCGTGGTGAAGAAGGACCCGGATGTCACCGCCGAGGACATCATCAAGTTCTGCCACCACGAACTGACCAACTACAAAGTGCCGCGGCAGATCGAATTCCGCACCACGCTGCCGAAGACCAATGTCGGCAAGATCCTGCGCCGCGAACTGCGCGACGAGAAGAAGAGCAACCAGGCGGCGGCGTAACGCCAGCCCTTCTCTTGCCCTCCACGTCATTCCGGGGCGCGGCCGAACGGCCGCGAACCCGGAATCTCGCAGTTACTGTGCCCGTGTCAGATTCCGGGTTCGCGCTACGCGCGCCCCGGAATGACGGCGTGACACGTTGAGCGCGCCGCCGCCGACCCGCACAAACACCTGCCCGATCCCGCAATATTGTCACTGTCATACCCGCGGGCTAGAAATCATCCGCACAACAGGGAGAGATACCGATGACGATCAAGGTTGGCGACCGCCTGCCCGACGCGCAGTTTCGGGTAATGACCGAAGACGGTGTGCAGGTGAAGACCACCGACGATATCTTCAAGGGCAAGAAGGTGGCGCTGTTCGCCGTTCCGGGCGCTTACACGGGAACCTGCCACAAGATGCATCTGCCGAGCATCTTCCTCAACGCCTATGCGATGAAGGACAAGGGCGTCGACACCATCGTGATCGTCTCGGTCAACGACGCCTTCGTGATGAGCGCCTGGAAGCGCGACACCGACCAGCGCAACGAAGCGATCTTCCTCGGCGACGGCAATGCCGACTTCACCAAGGCGATTGGCATGGAAATGGACGGCTCGGGCTTCGGCCTCGGCACCCGCTCGCTGCGCTATTCGATGGTGGTCGAAGACGGCGTGGTGAAGACCCTCAACCTCGAGCCGAATCCCGGCAAGGTCGAAGTCTCCGGCGGCGACACGCTGCTCGGGCAGTTGTGAACTGATAGCGGGCGCCCTTCGCCCCAACGACCAACGTCATCGCCCGGCTTGTCCGGGCGATCTCGTATTCCAGGGCGTTCGTGCTGAACTAACAGGCTCTCTGGGATACTGGATCACCCGCATGCGCGGGTGACGACGACGGTGAAGCGATTACTTCACCCGCGACTTCATCCGGTTCTCAGTGAGGCCATCCCGCGCCAATTGATCGGCGCGCTCGTTTTCGGCGTGGCCGGCGTGGCCTTTGACCCAGTGCCAGCGGATGCTGTGGGTCTTCAGCGCGGCGTCGAGGCGCTGCCAAAGATCGACGTTCTTCACCGGCTTCTTGTCGGCGGTCTTCCAGCCGTTGCGCTTCCAATTGTGAATCCAGCTGCCGATGCCGTTCTTCACATATTGGCTGTCGGTATAGAGATCGACGGAACACGGCCGCGTCAGCGCTTCGAGCGCCGAGATCGCCGCCAATAACTCCATCCGATTGTTGGTGGTGTGGGGCTCCCCGCCCTTCAGCTCTTTTTCGACGTCGCCGAATTTGAGGATGGCGCCCCAGCCGCCGGGGCCGGGATTCCCGGAGCAGGCGCCGTCGGTGTGGATGATCACCGGCTTCTGGTCGGCCTCGCTCACGCCACCGCCCCTGCGATCTCGACACCATAGTCGCGAATCCCGGCGACATTTTGCTGGAATCGCAGCTTGCGGACGTACTCCATCGGGTCCTTCGGCTTCACCAGCGCGCCTTCCGGCACGTTGAGCCAGTCGACCAGCCGGGTCAGCAGAAAGCGCAGCGCGGCGCCGCGGGCGAGCAGCGGCAGCGCGGCCTGCTCGGCGGCATCGAGCGGACGCTCGCGCGTGTAGGCGCTGAGCAGCGCCCTCGCCTTGGTGACGTTGAAGGCGTGGTCGGCCTCGAAGCACCAGGCGTTCAGGCAGATCGCCACGTCGTAGGCGAGTAGGTCGTTGCAGGCGAAGGTGAAGTCGATGATGCCCGAAACGTCGTCGCCGATGAAGAACACGTTGTCCGGGAACAGGTCGGCGTGGATCAGCCCCTGCGGCAGATCGGACGGCCACACCCCGCTTTCCAGATAGCTCAGTTCAGCGGCCAGAAAATCGCGCAGGCCCGGCTGCACCTCGTCGGCGCGCGCCTCGGCGGCGGCGAACAGCGGCCGCCAGCCGGCGACCGACAGCGCGTTCGCGCGCTTCATCGCAAAGTCGCGGCCGGCCAGATGCATCTTGGCGAGCGCCTGGCCGACGCCGGCGCAATGCACCACGCTCGGTTTGCGCGGCCACACCCCGTCGAGGAAGCTGATGATCGCCGCCGGACGGCCGGCGAGCGTCGCCAGCGTACGGCCTTCGCGATCGGCGACCGGCTGCGGGCAATTGATGCCGCTGTCCGCCAGATGCGTCATCAGCGACAAAAAGAACGGCAGATCGTCGCGGGCGACGCGCTTTTCATACAGCGTCAGGATGAAATAGCCGCGCGAGGTGTGCAGCAGGAAGTTGGAGTTCTCGACGCCTTCGGCGATGCCTTTGTAGGACAACAAGTCGCCGATGTCGTAGCGGCTCAGGAAATCCGCAAGCTCGTCGGCGGCGACGTCGGTATAGACCGCCATGGCGTGATCCGATCAGAAGGAAAAAAGCTGGCGGCTTCCTAGACCAAGACGGGGCGCGATGAAAGGGCACCCCGGGGGGAGGCCCCCGGGTCTTGCCGCGGTTATTCCGCGGCGTCGGGGCGCAGCACCCGCGGCACCGGGAAGAACTCGTTTTCTTCCGCCGCCGACACCGTCTCGACCGACAGGTCGAACCGCTCGGCGAAGGCGCCCATGATCTCCTCGACGATCACCTCGGGGGCGGAGGCCCCGGCGGTGAGGCCGAGCACCTTGATGCCCTCGAACTGGCTCCAGTCGAGATCCGAGGCGCGCTGCACCAGCACCGCGACCTTGCAGCCCTCGCGCTCGGCGACTTCGCGTAGCCGCTGCGAGTTCGACGAATTCGGCGCGCCGACCACGATCATGGCATCGACCACCGGCGCCACCTTCTTCACCGCCGCCTGGCGGTTGGTGGTGGCGTAGCAGATGTCTTCCTTGTGCGGCCCGGAGATGTTCGGGAAGCGCTCGCGCAGCACGGTGACGATGCCGGCGGTGTCGTCGATCGACAGCGTGGTCTGGGTGACGAAGGCGAGGTTGTTGGGGTCCTTCGGCTGATACGCCTCGGCATCGGCCGCGGTCTCGATCAGCGTCACCGCGCCGGCCGGGAGCTGGCCGAGGGTGCCGACCACTTCGGGGTGGTGGGAATGGCCGATCAGCAGGATCTCGCGGCCGCGCTTGAAATGGATCGCCGCCTCGCGGTGCACCTTGGTGACCAGCGGGCAGGTGGCGTCGATCGAGAAGAAATTCCGCGACAGCGCGTGTTCCGGCACCGATTTCGGCACGCCGTGGGCGGAGAACACCACCGGCGCCTTGGTGTCCGGAATCTCTTCCAGCTCCTCGACGAAGATCGCGCCCTTGGCGCGCAGGCTGTCGACCACGTATTTGTTATGGACGATCTCGTGCCGGACATAGACCGGGGCGCCGTACAGCGCGAGCGCCCGTTCGACGGTATCGATCGCCCGCACCACGCCGGCGCAGAACCCGCGCGGCGAGCACAACACGATTTTCAGCGGCGATTTGGCGAGCATTGGCAGCGATCCGGGGGCCTGGGCGCCGAGCAGAACCGGCGGAAAACGGGCGCACGCCAACGGCGTTGCGCAGCGGTCGAACGGGGTAGGAATTGGGCCGGGTTTGCGGCACTGTCAAGGCCGGATCACCTGCACTTTAGCAAGGCTCCTTGCGCGGCAAGCCCCGGACAGCATATATAAGCGGCAATTCCCGTCATCCTCGACGACCCGCCTTGCCTCAGGACGAATCCGGAGGGGCAAGGGACAAAGGAGATTTGCCATGAGCAACGCACCGCTGATGCCGAAGGCCACCGCCGTCTGGCTGCTCGACAACACGGCGTTGACGTTCGATCAGGTCGCCGACTTCACCAAGATGCACGTCTTGGAGGTCAAGGCGATCGCCGACGGCGACGCCGCCCAGGGCATCAAGGGCATGGACCCGATTTCGACCGGCCAGCTCACCCGCGACGAGATCGAAAAGGGCGAAGGCGATCCGGACTACCGCCTGAAGCTGGCCGAGAGCAAGGTGGTGCTGCCGCAGGCCGCCAAGAAGAAGGGCCCGCGCTACACCCCGGTGTCGCGCCGCCACGAGCGCCCGAGCGCGATCCTGTGGCTGGTGCGCAACCATCCGGAGCTGAAGGACGCGCAGATCATGCGCCTGGTCGGCACCACCAAGACCACGATCGCTTCGGTGCGCGACCGCACCCACTGGAACGCCGCGACCCTGACCCCGATGGACCCGGTGACGCTCGGCCTGTGCTCGCAGCTCGACCTCGACTTCGAGGTGCAGCGCGCCGCCAAGGAAAAGCCGATCGACCAGCAGTACGGCGGCGCCACCCTGCTGCCGGCCTCCGAGACCACCCGCAAGGAAGCCGAGTTCGAAGCGGCGACCTCCGGCAAGAGCCAGGAAGACCTCGACGTCGACGCGGTGTTCGCCAAGCTCAAGACCATCGGTGGCAAGAAGCACGACGACGAGGACGAAGAAGGCGGCTTCTGAGCCGCCGACCCTCACGGTCATCGCCCGCGCAGGCGGAGGATGACGGATCGAACGCGTTGCGGCTCCGCGGCCGGCATCAGCGCGAAGCGCCCTCCTCACCGTCATCGCCCGCGCAGGCGGGCGACCCAGTATTCCAGAGCGCACGTTGCTGATCGCGGACGCTCTGCAATACTCGATCCTCCGCCTGCGCGGAGGATGACGGACCGGCCGCGTTGCGGCTCCGCGGCCGGCATCAGCGCAAAGCGGCCTCCTCATCGTCATCGCCCGCTCCCCGCCTTGCGTCCACCGCGCATCCGCTCGCCGTGCTGCCGCCGCGCCAGCGCCTGATCGCGGCGGCGGCGCTGCAGGTTGGTGTACAGCGTGTCGATGATCTTCCACTGTGGCTCGGTCGGCGGGTCCATCGGCACGACGGCGCAGAGCATCGGCGTGCGGCAGCCGCGCGCCCGGCGGCAGTCCTTCACTGGGCAGCGCTTGTGCGCCTGCGCTTCATCTGCCAGCGCGCGCTGCAGCGCGCGGCGGGCCGCCAGCATGTCGATTTCGAGCCGAAGCTGCGCCCGCTCGGCGCTGGCTTGCTGCTCGAGCGTATCCAGCCGCGCGTGATCCCAGCTGAGGTGTTCGGTCGGCCAAGTCGGCATCGCTCCCTCCTGATGCTGATACCAGCGGGCGCGCGCGCATGCGGCGGCGTTGCCCGCAAAAGCCTTGCGTGAGTGGTGGGTTCAGGGGGCCTCCGGTCGGCCATCGGGCCGAGGGAGGTGGAGCGCCGAAAGACGCGCCTTTGGTAGTACCCGCGGCCTCATGCCTCGGATCGCCGAAGCGCGAGCGCCGCGGAAACGTCTTTCGACGCTCCACCGTGGCGACTTTTGGCTGAAGGACCGTGCTTCCGGGACACGGCGAGCTTGCGGGCTTTCCCCGGCCTCTACCGTACCCGTCCAGCCTCTGTCGCGGCGGCCGCTCGTAGTAGCGGCGGACGGCGACCCTCAGCCTCCCGGAGGTCCAGGGCGACGTCCACCCCACACCCGCAGGCGCCACACCCCGCCCCGCGACGACCAGCGTCCCGGCAACGCGCCCCTCGATGGGGCGGGATGAATAGGAATATAATCCGGGCGCGGAATGTTGTCAAACGACAAGTCGGGAGCGCCTAGCCCGTAGGCGATTAGCGCAGCGTCATCCGCCGTTTTCATTGCCCCCGCGCATCGGCGGGTTAGGCTTCGGTTAATTCGCCTACGTGCTTAGATACGGCGCGTATTCTGGATCAGCTTCCCATATTTGTTTGTGCCCGGAAGGAACAGAGAAGAACGGGAAACTCCATCTGACATCGCGCCCCTCAGCATGTGCCCGCAGCGTCAGGTCAAAAATAACAACCCCGTCCGTCGGAAATACGAACTCCGCCCTCTCGCGAATTTCGTCAAAATCCAAACAAGCGCTCAAGCCACGACATGGGTCGTACGAGGCGGGAGCAATCACTTCAACCGAAGCGAATCGCAAGCTCCGGAAACTCACTCCAGGAACCTGATGTATGTCACGCAGGTCATGGAGGTCATTTTCAACGATTAGGAGATTTTGGCGGCTAAGGCAGCAATTATCCAGAATAGCATCTGCAAGGAGACAGATCGCGCGGACATAGGCTCCCTGCTCCGCATGGCTCAAGGTCAGCGCCCGCTCCTTACTCACTATGCTGAGAGCATCGTCATCGACGGAAAACGCACCCGAATGGATCACCTTGTTGCGAAATGGCATAAGCACTTTGTAAAGCGCCCAGAACGCTTTTGAACCCGTAGTCCACGCCGAAAGAGCGAACGGTTCGCTCAGAGCGCCTCGACCTGCAATCTTTTCATAATCTATAACTTTCTCTTTGAACGCCCACGCCTTCGAACCGTTCGCTCGCAGTATCCATTCCACAATCAAATCGTGCATCTTGAAGGTCGACGCGAACGCCAGAGGCCGAAATTGCGAAAGCGCGGACCGCACAGCCTCAGCACTGATACTGGCGTAACCAAATGCTGCGACGGTTACAGGACGCAGTCCGTCGACGGTCTTTTCCTTGGAGAGATCAATCACCAACTTTGCGTGACTTTCCTCCGTTTGATCGAAAAGTTTCGTCCTGATAAATTCAAGCGCTCCTCGCTCATACGAAATCATCTCGGAAAGTAAACTAGCGTCTCCTGCAAACAACATGGTGAATACCCCTGAATGAATGCGAGATCAGTTGAATCGGCATTGGTCACGCAAATTTCCAGGATAGCTTGCCACATTCATCGCGCAACATCGATCGACAGCAAGTGTAGCCCGAAAGCGCTTAGCGACACCCGGGACCTGCGACGATCTCTGCATGAAGCCCGTAGGGCGGATTAGCGGCAGCGTAATCCGCCGTCTTCACTGGCGTCGCGCATCGGCGGGGTACGCCTTCCGCCCTACGTGCTGCGCTCGACACGGCGGCGAGATTTTTTCGACCGACATTTAACCCAACGTCGAGTTGCACCTCTGCTCCATCGCGTGCCAGCCTGAACCGATTGATTTGGAGTTTGAGCATGGCGGTATTTCTTAAGATCGTTTCAGGTGCCTACCTCATCCTGGTTTGGCTGTCGTTCTTCATCGGGCTGCAGGCGCCTTTGTCCCGCGAATTGCAGATGGCTCCGGGCGGCGCCACCATCCTGCTGTTCCTGATCGCAGTGCTGCTGTCGATCCCCGGTGTCGCGCTGTTCGCGTTCGGCCAATTGGTCGGCGACGTCAGGGCTATTCGCAATTCTTGCCGGCAGCCGCAGCAGTAACTCGGTCCCGCACGATACGTGAGCACCTACGATCTGCCGCGTCTCTATCGATCTTTCGGAACTCCTATCGAGGGCCAGCCCGTAGGGCGGATTAGCGAAGCGTAATTCGCCGTCTTCATTGGCGCCGCACATCGGCGGGTTACGCCTTCGGCTAACTCGCCCTACGCTCTGATCGCGTCGCGGCGGCGATCCTTGCCACAACGCCGAGATTCCGGGTTCGCTCGCCTCGCGAGCGCCCCGGAATGACCTGCTTAGCCTCGGTGTACAATCCTCTCTCCCCGTCATTCCGGGGCGCGCGGAGCGCGAGCCCGGAATCCATACTCACGAGGGATGCTGTGAGGGCGCGGCGTTGCATCGCGGCGGCAGAATACAAACGACGGTGGTTATGGATTCCGGGCCTGCGCGCCGGTGGCGCGCATCCCGGAATGACGCGGGGAGAGGACGTCGTTTCGCGATGCTCTGGACATGCGAACCGCCCGCCCCCCGTTGCTGCCCCGCATTGACAGTCCTCAGGGCGGATGAGCGCAGCGTCATCCGCCGTCTTCGTTGGCGTCGCGCATTGGCGGGTTACGCCTTCGGCTAACCCGCCCTACGTGCTCGGCGGCTGCAAGATATTGCACGACATCGCACCAAACGATTCAAAGCTCGGGCACATGGAAGGGCGGCCACGATCGCGGTAGTGTGCCGCGAAGCTCAAACCGAGACCACGATGCGGACCACAACGGCAATCATCGAACGGGCCAGGCGCACCGCGAACGGGTTCAAGGATCTCGAACTGGCGGCCGACGAGGTGATCGCGTCCGGCGATGCGGCAGGAGCGAAAGAGATCGCGCTGGAGCTGTTGCGATCCGAGGTCCATCAAGCCCGCTGTGTGGCAACGTTCATTCTCGGGCGTCTCGCGGCTGGCGATGGCGATGCGCTCGCCGTGCTGAAACAGCGCGTCAGTTTGGACGACGATTGGCGCGTGCAGGAGATTTTGGCCAAAGCGTTCGACCGGTTCTGCGCGGACACCGGCTATGAGGCCGCGCTGCCGACCATCCGGGAGTGGTTGTCGGCGACCTCCGCCAACACAAGGCGCGCCGTGACCGAGGGGCTGCGGATATGGACGGCGCGGCCTTACTTCCGCGCCCATCCCGAAGCCGCCGTCGCGCTGCTGTCGCCGCTGCGGAACGACGACAGCGAGTCCTTGCGCAAGTCGGTCGGCAACGCCCTGCGCGACATCAGCAAGAAGCACCCCGATCTGATCCGCAGCGAAGTCGCGACCTGGACTCTGGACCAGCAGGGCGTTCGACAAGTCCACAAGCTGGCCACGCGCCTCCTGACATCCCCTGCTGCATAAAGCCCGCCTTGGGCGCGGACGGCAGGATCAGTGCAGCGTCATCCGCCGCCTTGCCGGCGCGGCAATGCCATTACAGTTTGACTCAAATAGTTCCGATCCGCTGCACTGTCCGAGCAACGATCTTGTAGCACGATCCGATCGTACGCCTTTCGTAACGGATTGTCGGAATGATCGTGCCCTGCGTCAAGATTTGATCGGAGTTATTATGCGTCACGCCCTTCTTTGCCTTCTCCTCGGAGCCCTTTCCTTTTGCTCCAGCCTAGTTCGCGCCGAGCCGACTTCTTTGACATCTTTGCCGGGTGAATGGCTCCAGGTGGATTCAAACGCTGGCCACTGTGCTGATTGCCGCATCGTGATTGAAGAGAGCGGGAGCGATTTCACTGTCAAAGCGAACAACGGCTGGTCGGCTGTCGTTCGACAGAGCTTCGAAGGAAAGCCTTATGTGGCTGGAAAGGGAAGTTGGCGTCCGAATATCCGAGGCTTCTACGGAGGAAAGCAGTTCTATCTCAACCTCGGCATGAAGGATGACCATCTTCTCATGCTGATGACGGTGCCGCGCCCAGACGGCAGGACGAACAACATTAAATCGATATTCAAAAGACATGAAGTGTCTGACGGGAAGCAAACGTAGCCGTCGGACGGATAACCGCAGCGTGATCGGCCCTCTTCATTGACACCGCATATCGACGGGTGACGCCTTCGGCTAGCCTGCCCTACGTGCTCCTGTCCGCCGCAACTCACTGCCCGTATCGCCCTCACCCCAGCCCTCTCCCGCAAGCGGGAGAGGGGGCGCGCCGCGATATGGGGAGACGCCGGTTTCGCTTAGTTCGACCCATCTCCGAATCCTGATCGTGCAATCCTCTCTCCACGTCATTCCGGGGCGCGCGGAGCGCGAGCCCGGAATCCATACTCACGGGGGATGCGGTGAGGTCGCGGCGTTGCATCGCTGCGGCAAAATACAAACGGCGGTGGTTATGGATTCCGGGCCTGCGCGCAGGGGCGCGCATCCCGGAAATGACGCGGGGAGAGGACGGCGTGTCGCGAGACGCTGCAGGTGCGGAGCGCCCCTGCCCCGCGGCGCTGCCCCGCATTGACAGGGCTGCGGGGTGCGGCCGAGACTTCGGCCATGGTGTATTTCTGGCTTCTGATCGCGATCGTGGTCACCGGCGGCGTGGCGGCGATCGTCAACGACACCGCTTATGGCGGCGCGCTGTTCGACTCCTCGACGGTGGTCGGCGTCGCGATGCTGTCGGCGCTGACGCTGTTCGTCGGCCGCGGCATGCTGCGCGGGACCACCACCAGCCAATGGCTGAACCACGCCCTGATCTGGGCCGCGATCGTGCTCGCCGTGGCGGTGGCGTATCGGCTGTGGCCGATGCTGAGCTGAGGCGCTCCGGCGCGGCTATCGAACGCCGCGGAAACGGCGTCCCCTTGCCAGCGTATCTGACGGATTCTCGCCGAACGTCTTGCGATAATCCTTGGCGAAATGACCGAGATGCGGAAAGCCGCATTGCACCGCGATGGCGCCGACCGAGGCGTCGCCGCCGGCCTCCAGCAGCAGCTGCCGCACCCGCTCCATCCGAACCCGCTTGGCAAAGGCCATCGGCGAATAGCCGCGGGTGCGCTGAAACGCCTTGAACACGGTGCGGGCGCTCATGCCGGTCAGCTCCACCAGCTTCTCGATCGTGAGCGACTCGTTCCAATTGGCCTCGATGTACTCCTCGACCAGCTTGGCGTGGCGCGACGCGGCGTCCTTCTCGGCGACGCCGAGATAGCTGCTGAAATTGTGTTTACAGGCGTGCAGGAAGGCGACCGCGGTCGCCTGCTCGAGCTCGGCCAGATATTGCGACGGCAACGACACCTTGGTGGCGTTCAGCGTGCCGCCGAAGAACAGCGTCAGCTGGCGCAGATTTTCCGAGTGCGGATAGTCGTTGTCGGCCACCGGCTCGAATGCGAGCGGCGCATTCGGCTTGCCGCCAAGCAGCCCGGCGAGCGTCCGTTCCAGCGCACTGAGCCGGACGCCGAGAAACAGCTGTTCGAACTCGGCATCGAACTGATAGTCGCGCCCCTGACCGGGCGGACAAATGCACGACTGCCGGGCATTGGTGGCGACCCGCCGATTTCCGACCATGGTGATGGCGCTGCCGCTCAGCGCGAGCTGCAGGCCGACGAAATCGTCCGGCGGCAGCCGCAGCCGCGACGGCACGGTCGCCCAGCTATAGGCCATCTCGATATCGCTCAGCCGGACGAAATTGAGCCGCGCCCTGAAGCCGTCGCGATCCGAGACCTCGACCGAGGCATCGCCGAACACAGACTTGAGTGCGGATTCGAAATCGGTCGGATTGGAACCGCGCACCATGGGAAACCGATCGAGCGGCTCCCCGAGTAGATCAATCTTCATCGCTCAAACCAAACCCATCCTGGGAATATAGCGCATTCCTGCTCCGCAGGAGCGCCTCAACCGCGACCGAGCGACGCATATCAGGCCGCATCCGATGCAGCGATCGGACGAAGGATTCATTGCGGGAGGAAGGATCGCGGCCAGCGTGCCCAACAGCTTGCTACCGACTACCAGTCTCCGCCGCAGCACGACGGCGGGATGATTCGGACGCCTGCCGCGACGCTGATTCCGGTCGCGGGCGGCGACTGGATAACGGGGGCACTGGGTGAGAGAAACACGCGCCGATTGCTCACATCCGAGCAATCGAGTCAACGTAACTACGCGTGCAGTTTTCAAGTCCATCTCAATCATCGCGGGACTAACAGTCGCAATTCGTCGCATCCGCCGCCGAACTACCTGATCGGCGCTTGAATGTCATCCCGGCGGAACCTTAACTGCAACGCGCCTCGCGCGCAGTCAGCGCCACTCAGCAAGATGCGCCCCGCAACCGCACCGACCGACGAACAATTCCGCCATCATGAAACCCCGCTTCCTTCGCGACCGATCCGCCAACGTCGCAGTGATCTTCGCCATCGCGCTTATTCCCCTGCTGGGCGCCGTCGGCAGCGCGGTGGACTACACGATCGCGTCCAATCAGCGGATGAAGATGCAGACCGCACTCGACTCTGCGGTGCTGGCCGGCGTGCTGGAGCCGACCGACGCGGCGAAGATCGCGCGGGCGAACGCGGCCTTCACGGCGAACTTCCAGCCGAGCTGGTCGGCGGCGACCGCGAGCTTCACGGTGAACGGCGGCGAGCTCAGCGGCTCGGCGAACTCGACGGTGCCGACGCAGTTTCTCGGCGTGCTCGGCATCAAGACGATGACCATCGCGGCGCAGTCGGCGGCGGTTGCGACATCGAAGCGCAAGGTGTGCATCCTGCTGACGGCTTCGCCGGACGCTCAGGCGTTTCTGGTCAATTCCGGCGCCAAACTGACCGGACCAACCTGTGAGATCCACGTCGCCTCGACAGCCGGCGTCGCCGGCATGATCAATTCGGGCACGACGCTGGACGTCGGCAAGGTCTGCATCAAGGGAAGCGCGACGCAGAATGGCGGACCTTACCCGGTGGCGTCGACCGGCTGCGCGGCGATCGCCAATCCGTTCGTCGGCGCCTTGCCGCCGGTGTCGGCACCGGGCTGCAGCTTCACCAACCAGACCTACAGCGCCGGCAACGTCACGCTGTCGCCGGGCACCTATTGCGGATCGACCAATTTCAACGGGTCGGGAACGCTCACGCTCAGGCCGGGCCTGTACGTGATCAAGAACGGCGCGATGATCTTCAACTCCGGCTGGACCGTGTCCGGCACCGGCGTGACGTTCTATCTGGCCGACCAGAACGCCACGCTCACCTTCAACGGCAACGTCACCGCCAAGCTGTCGGCGCCGAGCAGCGGCAGCTATGCGGACATCCTGATGTTCGAGCCGGACGGGCTCAACCGCACCAACCTGCCGATCAACGGCACTGCCGGCAGCAGCTGGACCGGCATGATGTACTTGCCGAGCCGCGACGTCACCATCAACTCGGTGTCGAATGTCGTCGCCGACTCGGTGACCATGGTATTCGCCACGCTGACGCTGAACGCGACCAACTGGTCGATCCAACCCAGCCCCTCCGCCCCCGCCGCCACCCTGACCGGCGCGCGGCTGTCGCGATAGCCGGGCGGCCGAGAGCCGCAGCATCCGGGAGCTTTCAGCCAGTGGGCTTTCAGGCGCTGGCGCGCCGGCATGGCGGGAAGGAAGCGCCGAGGTGATTTGACGCCGCGCAAGGAAGCTTAAAGCACAGCCCTCCTCAATGGCGTGGGGAGGATTGGCTGATGGCTTGGCTCCGTCTAAACCAGCGCGGTGATGAGTGATTCTGCGCATTTATATCGATTGCTGTATGTCAGCGAGAATCGGATCGAGGGCGATGTCGCGCATGTCACCCGTGAGATCGAAGGCATCCTCGCCACCTCGCGCCGCAACAACGACGCGCTCGGCCTGACCGGCGCCCTGATCTTCAATTGCGGCTTCTTCGCCCAGGTGCTGGAAGGCCCGCGCGAGACCGTGGAGCGGATCTTCGAGGTGATCCGCCACGACCCGCGCCACAACAAAATCCAGGTGATGTCGGCCGCCGAGGTCGCGGACCGCGAATTCCCGAACTGGACCATGGCCTATATCGGCCGCTCCCCGAGCTGGGAGAAGGCGCTCGGCTGGATCAAGGACGACACCCACTTCGCCCCCGACGAACGCTGCGACCGGCTGTTCAAAATCGTCATGGAAATGGCCTACGACGCCGAACTGTCGCCCGACCGGACGTTCGCGGCGCCGGGCAAGAGCTGAGGGCGCGGCGCCTCACTCGCGCGGGCTCTGGGCGCGGAGGTAGTTCAGCATCCACTGGGCGGCGGGGCCGAGCGGGCGGCCGGCGAGGTGCGCGGCGGTCATCACCAGCCGCGCGGTGTGGTCTTCGAATTCGAGCGGCTGAATCAGCTTCAGCCGGCCGGCTTCGACATCGTCCGCCACCAGATGGGTCGGCATGCTGCCCCAGCCGAGCCCCGCCAGCAGCATCGCGTGCTTGGTGCCGAGATCGGCCAGCCGCCAGGTCTGCGTCGACAGCACGCCGTAGTCGCGCCCCTCGGTCAGCGCCGAGCGGTCGGTGAGCACGAGCTGCACGTAGCGGCGCAGCACGTCGGTCGGGATCGCGCCCTCGATCGCGGCGAGCGGATGATCCTGCGCCACCACCGGCAACAGCTGCACGGTGGACAGCGGATAGCGCTTCAGCTCGGGCTGATCGCTGAACGGCTCCGGCACCAGCCCGATCACGCAGGTGCCGTTCAGCACCAGTTCGGCCGAGGCGCCGAGCGACTGCACGAAGATCCGCGGCGGCACGGTGGGAAACGCGTCGGTGAAGGCGCGCAGCGCATCGACCATCCGCGGCATCGGAAACATCGAGTCCAGCACCAGCGTCAGTTCCGGCTCCAGGCCACCGGCGAGGCTGCGGGCCTGATCGCGGAACGCCGCCGCCTCCTCGGCGATCCGCCGCGCCCGCGCCAGCAGCGCGCGGCCGGCCTCGGTCAGCACCGGCCGATAGCCGGAGCGATCGAACAGCGCGACGCCGATCTGCTGCTCCAGCTTCTGCACCCCGTAGGTGACGGCCGACTGCGCCCGCCGCAGCTTGCGGGCGGCGCCGGAGAAGCTGCCTTCGTCCGCCACGGTGAGCAGCAGCTGGAGCTGGTCGAGGGTGAGGCCGTCATTCATCATCGAAATTTTAGATGAAGATCAGCAAAACTTCATCTCTTTCTTAGTCGGGCGGGCGCTCTTAAGTCAGGGGGAGAGCCAAACTGGAGGACGACATGATCCAACGACGCCTGCTGTTTCCGATCCTGGCCGCCGCCCTGGTGGCCGCGCCCGCCGTGTTCGCCGAGACCGCGCCGAAGGCCGCCAAGGCCCAGGCGGTGAAGACCGAGCCGGTGAAGGTCGAGAGCGGCACTTACGCGATCGACCCCGACCACACCCAGGTCGGCTTCGTGGTGTCGCATATGGGCTTCTCGGAATTCCGCGGCCGGTTCGGGGAGGTCTCCGGCACGCTGCAGCTCGACGGCGCCAATCCGGCCAAGAGCAGCTTCGACATCAAGCTGCCGACCGCCTCGGTGAACACCCCGGTCGACAAGCTGACCGAGGAGCTGAAGGCCGCCGACTGGCTCGACGCCAAGGCGCATCCGGAGATCGTGTTCAAGTCGCAGAACGTCACCGTCACCGGCCCGCGCCAGGCCAAGGTGACCGGCGAGTTGACGCTGCACGGCGTCACCAAGAAGGTGACGCTTGACGCCCGCCTGCACGGCGCCGGGGTCAATCCGCTGAACAAGAAGGTGACGGTCGGCTTCGATCTCACCGGCACGATCAAGCGCAGCGACTTCGGCGTGACGAAATATGTGCCGCTGATCAGCGACGAGGTCGGCCTGGAAATCAGCGCCGCTTTCGAAAAGCAGAACTGATCGTCGCCTCCCGCGCTCGCCGCATCCGGCGGCGGGCGCGCCTCCCCTCGCCTCAGATAAGAACCCCACCCCATGAGCTCGACGCTGCCCGATCCGCACCTCGACCAGCTGTTCGTCCAGGCCCGCACCCACAATGCCTGGACCTCCAAGCCGGTGACCGACGACACCATCCACGCGCTGTACGACCTTTTGAAATGGGCGCCGACCGCAGCCAACAGCAATCCGGGCCGCTTCGTGTTCGTGCGCAGCGCCGAGGCCAAGGCGCGGCTGCTGAAGAGCGTGGCGCCGGGCAATGTCGACAAGGTGAAGGCGGCGCCGTGCTGCGTGATCGTGGCCTACGACACCGAATTTCACGACCTGTTGCCGCAGCTGTTTCCCGCCCGCGACATGCGCAGCGGCTTCGTCGGCAAGCCGGAGCTGATCACCGAGACGGCGAAGCGCAACTCGGCGCTGCAGGGCGCCTACATGATCCTGGCCGCGCGCGCGCTGGGGCTCGATGCCGGCCCGATGTCCGGCTTCGACCACGCCGCGCTCGACGCCGAGTTCTTCCCCGACGGCCGCTGGAAGTCGAACTTCCTGTGCAACATCGGCTACGGCGACGCCGAGAAGCTGTTCCCGCGCAATCCGCGGCTCGCCTTCGAGGACGCCTGCCGCGTGCTGTGACGCGGCCGCTCAACACGATTTCAGATCAGGGAGATTGCGACGATGCCCCGTCAACCCACCATCTTCCTGTCGCACGGCGGCGGCCCCTGTTTCTGGATGGAGCCGCCGCGGCGGTTCGGCCCACACGCCTATGACGGCCTGCGCAGCTATCTGTCCGGCGTGCTCGCCTCGCTGCCGGCGCGGCCGCGCGCGATCCTGGCCGTATCCGGCCATTGGGAAGCCGCGCTGCCGACCGTCAGCACCTCGGCCGCTCCGCCGATGCTGTTCGATTACTACGGCTTTCCCGAACACACCTACCGGCTGAGCTATCCCGCGCCGGGCGATCCGGCGCTGGCGAGGCAGGTGCAAGAGCTGCTCGGCGAGGCCGGCATCGCCACCGCGAGCGATGCGGCGCGCGGCTTCGACCACGGCGTGTTCGTGCCGATGCTGATCATCGATCCGGCGGCGCAGATTCCGGTGGTGATGCTGTCGCTGCAGCAGGATCTCGATCCCGTGCAGCATCTGGCGATCGGCGCCGCGCTGGCTCCCTTGCGCGACGACAACGTGCTGATCATCGGCAGCGGCAACAGCTTCCACAACCTCTCGACCTTCTTCGACGGTCAGGAGGCCGAGTCGGTCGCGTTCGACGACTGGCTCACCGAAGCCGCAACCGCGCCCGAGGCCGCGACCCGTAACCAGCGCCTGACGCATTGGGCCAGCGCCCCCGGCGCCCGCGCCTGCCACCCGCGCGAAGAACACCTGATCCCGCTGATGGTCACCGCTGGCGCCGCCGGCTCCGACCCCGGCCGCCGCGTGTTCCACGACGCCATCGGCAACAAGCGAATTTCGGGCTACGCGTTCGGGTGACGCACCGAGTCATTCCGGGGCGCACGCATCAGCGCGTGAACCCGGAATCTCGACGTGCTCGTTCACGCGACCGCCGCACGCTTCGCGGCATCTTCCTTCGTAACAACTGCGAGATTCCGGGTCTGCGTGCTTTCGCACGCATCCCGGAATGACGGCGGGTGGAGAGGAGCACGCTTGGCTCCACCGAGTCATTCCGGGGCACGCGCGTCGGCGCGTGAACCCGGAGTGTCGATAGGGCGAACTACCCGCCGCCTGCCCCCCACACATGCACCCCCCACACGCCTTTGTGCGCGGGCGGGGTGCCGAGATAGCGCAGGGTCGGCATCTCGTCGAAGATCCGGCGTTCGCGCGGGTTCTTGTAGATCACGTAGTACTCGGCGCGGCGCAGCTTGAGCAGATTGTCGCGCACTCGCTGCATGATCTGGTGCGAGAACGGGTTGAACAGATACAGCACGAACGGCTCGTCCTGGAACGCGTAAGCGCCGGCGTCGCCGTGCACCACCGAGATAGTGTCGAAGCCGGCCGCTGCGGCGTTGGCCTTCGCGGTCTGCGCCAGCTCCTCGGCGAATTCGACGCCGATGCAGGATTTGAAGCCGAGCTCGGCGGCGACGATCAGCATCCGGCCCTTGCCGCAGCCGAGGTCGACGAAGCGATAGAGACGCGGATCGAGCCCGACAAACGCCAGCGCGTCGCTGAGCGCCGATGGATCGCTGGCCTGATAGCGCTCGCCGAAGCGGCGGCTGTCGTGGCTGATGGTGAGCCCGTGCAGCTCGACGGTGGAGCGGGTGTCGGTGCCGTATTTGGCATCCCAATCGATGGCAGTCCGCTGCGCGTCGCGCCCGGTCAGCAGGTCCAACAGCTTCGAGAACGACATCGCCTCGCCTCCCGGGTTCGTCAGCGTTTGGTCGATGTTGCGCAGGCCAGCGGCGGCGCTACGCTAATCGGCGGGCGACGCGATGTCGCTTGATTTCGCGCAAATCGCGGCGCGGGCGATCAACCTCGGGGAGTCGATGGCGGACAACAGCGATACTGCGCCGGGCCTGCGGAATGCGGACGGCTGGACGGCGATCGGCGGCCAGGCTGGCTCCAATGCCGGCGGCCTGTTCGCCGACCCGCACGGCCGCACCTGGTACGTCAAAACGCCGTCGAGCAACGATCATGCGCGGAGCGAGGTGCTGGCCAATCGGCTGTATCGGCTCGCCGGCACGAATGTCGCCGAGGTCGAGCTGGTGACGCGGAGCGGCAGCCTCGCGGTCGCAAGCGGGATGGTCCGCGGCGCCTCGCTCGGCGAAGCGCTGGCCTATCCGGAGAACGGCGTCGCCGCCGAGGTGTGCCGCGATTTCGCGGTCGATGCCTGGCTCGCCAATAGGGACGTGCTCGGCGTCGATCTCGACAACGTGCTGGTGACCCGCGACGGCGGCGTGGTGCGGATCGACCAGGGCGGCGCGCTGGCCTATCGCGCCCGCGGCGCGCGCAAGACCGACTTCGGCAGTGAGGTGATCGAGTTCGACACGCTGCGCGACGCCCGCACCAATGCGGTGGCGGCCAGCGTGTTCGGCGCGATGGCAAGACACGCACTCGCCGCTTCCGTCGCCAAGGTGGCACGGCTGACCGAGCCTGCAATCTCTGCGGTGGTCCGCGATGTGCTCGGCGACACCGACGACGCCCGCACGCTCACTGCGCTACTCTTGGCACGGCGCGACGACCTGATCCGCCGCGTTTCGGCGAGCGGCGCTGCGCCCGCGGTTGCCCGCGTCCGCGCGCTCGACACCATGGAGGAGTGATGGCGCCGCTGCGCACCAGCCAGACCCATCCGCTGCAGATCGCCGAAGTGCGCGCCGGGCCGGACCACGGCCGCATCGGCATCACCTTCTGCCCCGGCAAGCACGATCATTCGGCGCTGACCGGCGGCTGGGCCCGCGATCTTGCCGCCGACCTCAACGCGATCCAGGCCTGGGGCGCACGGCTGGTGATCACGCTGGTCGAGCCGCGCGAACTGGAGCTGCTGAAAGTGCCGGAGCTCGGCCTTGAGGTGGAGCGCCGCGCGATGCAGTGGCTGCATCTGCCGATCCCGGACTATCACCCGCCGACCGCGGAGTTCGAACGTCGCTGGGCAACCGAGGGCCGCCTGATCCGGCAGCGGCTGCGCGCCGGTGACGACGTCCTGGTGCATTGCAAGGGCGGGCTCGGCCGCGCCGGCATGATCGCGGCGCGGCTGCTGGTCGAACTCGGCGTGCCGCCGACCACCGCGATCGCGCAGGTGCGCGCCGCCCGCGGCCGCGGCGCGATCGAGACCAGCGCCCAGCAGGCGGTGGTCGAACGGGCACAACCGATTCCTTGATTGGCAGCGGCGGCGCGATCCGCCGCAGCGGCGTTTTTCCGCAGCGCGTGACCGTGTCAAAGACGCTTCACGCCCGATCCGCTAGATGCGCCGCTTCAAGGCGCAAGCCGCGCCGCAACCGGATCCTGCCGAATGAACGACCTGCCGCCGCCCACCCCGCCGATGCCGCTGATCCGCAAAGGCTTCCAACTGATCGAGAACGCCTTCCTGCTGCTGATCGGCACCTTCGCCGTGGTGGCGATGGCGCAGGAAGTCTACGAGACCGTGCTGAACGTCCGCGTCACGCTGAAAGAGCTGCTGCTGATGTTCATCTATGTCGAAGTGATCGCGATGGTCGCGGTGTACTATGAGAGCAAGAAGATCCCGATCACGCTGCCGATGTTCATCGCCATCACGGCGATCTCGCGACTGCTGATCCTGCAGGGCAAGGACCAGCCGCCGGCGAATCTGCTCTACGAGAGCGGCGCGATCCTGATTCTGGCGATCGCCTGCGCGGTGATTTCCTACCGCCCGCCCCGACATAGCCACCACGATCACGGGCACGCCAAGTCCGCTCATCCCGGGCAAGACCAGCAGATCTGACCGGCCGCGGAAGATGGCACCGTCTGTCCGTTCTGTACGATGGCCACTGTCCGGCATGAACCGGACAGGGGTCAGTGTCATGTCAAGTTGACAAGGGGCACTGTCACGATAATGTGACTGCGCGAGAGAACGCCGTGATCGGCACCGCCACTCCAGGTTGGAGCGGCACCGAAACGGAGGTCTCAACCGGAAGCGAATGGTCCGGATGACGCGCGACAGTCCTGAGGGGGGCCTCGCGAATTGGTCAGACGGACCAGACGACCCGGTCGCTGCTAGCGGCACTTTACGCGTGCGAACAGCACGCATTGATCGAAGTCTCTCAGGAGGTTTTTACAATGGCAGACGATCCGAACAAGGTCTGGCCGACCGGTCTGACGATCGCGGAATCGGAAGAGCTCCACAAGCATGTGATCGACGGCACGCGCATTTTCGGCGCGATCGCCATCGTCGCTCACTTCCTGGCGTATGTTTATTCGCCCTGGCTGCACTAAGGAGTAGATGCAATGAATCAAGGTCGTATTTGGACCGTTGTGAACCCGGGCGTCGGCCTGCCGCTGCTGCTCGGCAGCGTCACCGTCATCGCGATCCTGGTGCACTATGCTGTTCTCAGCAACACCACCTGGTTCCCGAAGTACTGGAACGGCGCCACCGTCGCCGCCCCGGCCGCTGCGCCGGCGCCGGCTGCTCCGGCCGCCAAGAAGTAAGCTTCTTACTTCTTCGAAGCTGACAAGACGCCCGTCGTGACCTCTCGTGCGGAGGTCCCGGCGGGTGTTTTGTATTTGGCGGCATCTTGAGGGCCGCAGCATGATGCGACGACAGGCTGATGACCGCTGCATGTCGCGACAGGCGCGCCTCCTCGCCGAGTCACGCACTCCGATTGCGCGTATGACGCACAACGCGAAGACTCGCGTCGGTTGAATTCACACGCTTCCGGCACTGCCGATCGAATCCGCGTCACCACACCGCGACATCGGGCTTGGATTTGGTCGAAATTGGAACGAGTCGAGGCTCGGGCCAAATTGCGTTCGTTATTGTGCCGCAATGGTTTTTGCGATTCATGACAGCGCCTTGGATCGCGGAAAAATCGTCCCCGTCATTGCAACTTCATCGCCGCTCCGCACTTGGGCCGCATTGGCCCGACATGGTGCCTGCCGTAACTGAAGGAGACGACGATGACTGCCAACGAACCGCCGAAGTTCGATCCCGAATACGTCGCGACGCTGCGCGAAGTGCTCGATATCGCGGTCGAGCAGATCGCGGCGGAGCACCGCACTCCGGCCACCAAAGCGATGATGGCGCAAATCATCGTGCAGAACGCCGCCCGCGGCGTCACCGACGCACACGAACTGGTCGACGACGCCGTCCGCGCCGGCTCGATCGGCGCGCCATAATCCAATCGTCACGCTTCATCCCCACGCGCCGCGGCCTTCGCGGCGCGTTTTGATTCGGAGGAACGCGATGGCACGCACAACGCCGCGCGTTCCTCATCAAGCCGTGTCATTCCGGGATGCGTGCGAAGCGCGCAGACCCGGAATCTAGAGATTGTAGCGAAGGAAGAAGCAGCGAGGTGCGCGGCGGCGCCACTCCATGCGACGTCGAGATTCCGGGTTCACGCGCTGATGCGCGTGCCCCGGAATGACTCAGCGGGGATAGGTCAGCCGCCGAATGCCACGCGCGTCCCTCACCACACACCGTCATTCCGGGATGCGTGCATCAGCACGCAGACCCGGAATCTCGCGGTTGTAGCGAAGGAAGAAGCAGCAAGGTGCGCGGCGGCGCCACGCCATGCGACGTCGAGATTCCGGGTTCGCTCGCTGACGCAAGCGCCCGGAATGACTCAGCGGGGGTCGTTCAGCCGCCGAACGCAACGCGCGTCCCTCACCACACACCGTCATTCCGGGATGCGTGCGTCAGCACGCAGACCCGGAACCTCGCGGTTGTAGCGAAGGAAGAAGCAGCGAGGTGCGCGGCCGGCGCCGCGCCATGCGACGTCGAGATTCCTGTATCTGCGAGGTGCTGGTGCATAGTCAGCGCGACGGAGGCTGCTCGGTAGATTCCCGGCCGATCATCTCGCCGTAACCCGGTGCGGGCGCCTCTGTCGGTGTTGCTTGATCGAACAGTCGCACGGGCATTGCCGTTGCGGTGATCGCCCGCATACAGGACCGATCCCATGACGATTGCAGTGCCGCTTGCGGTTGCGGCCGGCGTCGATGCCGGCCAACGTTTCCTCGATGTCGCGCTGGCTCCGTCGGGCCAGACCTTCCGGATGCCTAATCTGGCCGAGGGCATCGCCGAGATCATCGCCCGCCTCGAACGCTCCGGCGTCAGGCGGGTGGTTCTGGAGGCGATCGGCCCCTATGCCGAACCGCTTGTCAAAGCGCTTTCGGTCGCCGGATTCGAAGTCGGTATCGTCAATCCGCGCCGGATCAAGGCGTTCCGCGAGGCCGAAGGCGGTCGCGCCAAGACCGACAGGCTGGACGCGCGGCTGATTGCGCGCTTCGCTCTGATCATGCCCGAGACCCTGCGCCCCCTGCCCACCGACACCCAACTCGAGCTTAAAGCGTTGTCGCTCCGACGCCGCCAGCTCACCGAGATAATCGCGATAGAGAAGACCCGGATGAAGCAGGTCCGTGGCACGCTCCTGCTCGATAGTCATCGGGCCGCGATCACCGCGTTGTCGGCCCAGTGCCAAGCCATCGAGGCCGAACTCGCCAAGCGCATCGGCGACGACGCCGAACTCCGCCGCGTCCTTCACATCCTCAAATCGATCCCCGGCATCGGCGAACGGGTGGCTACGCTCCTCATTACCGACCTACCCGAACTCGGCCAGCGCGATCGCAAGGCCATCGCCAGCCTCGCAGGGCTCGCGCCCCACGTCAGCCAATCCGGCGCAGCGCCACCTCGCGCCGCCATCGCCGGCGGGCGTCCTTGCGTTCGCGCCGCCCTCTACATGGCCGCCCTGGTCGCCGCCCGCCACCACCCCAAGCTCCGCGACGACTACAACGCCCTTCGCCTGCAAGGAAAACCCGGAAAGGTCGCGCTCATCGCAATCGCCCGAAAACTGCTCGTCACAGCCAACGCACTCGTCAAAGCCGACACGCCATATCAAGGCAAGACGCTTGACACATGAGACAGTCGCCGGGTTCACGCGCTGATGCGCGTGCCCCGGAATGACTTGGGAAGGTCGGGAAAGTGCTCGAAGAGGGCGGAAGCGTGCCGGCGCCGCGCCGCTCAGGCGCGGGCACCGTGGCCGTTCTAACTACTCGCCCCAGGCCTTGAAGGCGTCGTTGAAGGCGCGTTCGCCGGGGCCGCCTTTTTCGATGGCGATGATGGCGCGGCGGCCGTTGCTATAGACGATCGGCACGTCGAACCAGGAGCGCTCCTTGAGGAGCTGCAGGTTGCGGGCGCGGTCGGCTTCGACATTGCTGAGGCCGACCAGGAAGAACCCGTCGGTGACCTTGACGGCGAGCCCGGCGAGCGGCGTGCCGCGCGACTGCTCGTTCGACTTCATCAGGATGCCCGGCACATTGGAGACGCCGCCGCCGGGGAAATCCGCGGGCAGGATGAAGGTCAATTCCGCGGTGTGGCTCGCCGGCAGCGAGGTGTCGGTGTTGCGGCGGAACGACATCGTCATCTTGAACGCCCGCTCGGGCACCTCGATGTCGGCGCGCACCGCGATGTCGGCGCCGCCCTTGGCGCTGGCGCCCTTCACCTGCTCGGTCTTCCACACCACCGTGCCGACGTACTGCTTACCCTTCGGATCGTTGGGATCCTCGTCGTACAGCACCACGCGCTGCGCCACCGGCGCAGCCTGCTCGGTCGAGGGCTGACCGACCCGGTCGGTGATCTTCGGCCGCTCGGTCGACGGCGCCGGCGTTGCAGGCGCCGCGGTCTGGGTCGAGGGCGAGCGCATCATCGACATCAGGCTCGACACCATGCCCGGTCCCCATACCAGACCGGCGCCGATCAGCATCGCCACCACGCCGATCACCAGCGCGGTGCGCAGCGGGAATTTCGACGGCTTGCGGCTCCCCTTCAGCTTCGGCTCGGCCTGCGCACGCGGGGCAGCCGGCGGCGGCGTGTAGCGCGCCGCCTCGTCAGGCGATTCGTCGTAGGAGTACGGCGCCTCCGGATCGGAGCGGTTCTCCATCGTCGGCTCAAGCCGGTCGAATTCCGGCGACGGCGCGACATTGGCGTAGGTCTTGCGCGCCGAGCGATTGGCCTGCGCGGCGGCGCGGCCGAGATCGTCAAGATCGGCGGTGACGTCGCGGAAGCCGCGCAGCCCCGGCGAATTGGCGGGCGGCGGCGGCTGGTTCGGCAGCGGGCCACGACGCGGCGGCGCGGCGGGACCACGGCCGGGCAGCGGCGGCTCCGGCGGAATCGGTGGCGGATCGACCCGCAGCGTGCGGGACGGCCTGGACTCGTCCGTGTCTTCGGCGGCAACCGGGTCTTCGGGATTGCGCGGACGCACCGAGGACGGCAGCTCCGGCTCCGGCATCGAATTCGGCGGAGCGCCGCGATTAACCTGTGGCGGCGGATCGCCCGGACGGCCGAGCGGACGGCTCGACGCACGCAGCGCATCGCCGGGACGCGGCGGGTCGCCCGGACGGCCGCGGCCCTTGAGCTCGGCGCGCGAGGCATCGCGGGCGCGCTGCGCGGCCTCGGACTCGACCTTGCGCACCGCCTCTTCGAGCGCCAGGCGCTCGCGGGTGATTTCGGATTCGGTGAGCGGCGGCTGCACGCCGCGCAATTGCGCGATCAGAGCCGCGCGCGCCCGCTCATAGATCGCGCGACGTTGCTCGCCCGGAGCGCTCGGATCCAGGCTCGAAATAGCGCGTGCGATCAGCGGATAGTAATCAGCCATCTCGACTCAATTTACGATGTCTTTCGGTAACATCTTATTAAGCCTCGAACGGGTTCTGCACCAGGATTGTGTCCTCGCGCTCCGGGCTGGTGGACAACAATGCCACCGGACAGCCGACCAGTTCCTCGATGCGGCGAACATATTTGATCGCCTGCGCCGGCAGCTCCGCCCAAGAGCGGGCATTCGCGGTCGGCTCCTTCCAGCCTTCGATGGTTTCGTAGATCGGCTCGACCCGCGCCTGGGCGCCCTCGCCGGCAGGCAGGTAATCGATTTCCTTGCCGTCGAGCTTATAGCCGACGCAGACCTCGACGCTGTCGAAGCCGTCGAGAATATCGAGCTTGGTGAGCGCCAGGCCGTGGATGCCGCAGGTCCGCACCGTCTGGCGCACCAGCACCGCGTCGAACCAGCCGCAGCGACGTTTGCGCCCGGTGTTGACGCCGAACTCCTTGCCGCGACGACCGATCTCTTCGCCGATCTCGTTGGTCAGCTCGGTCGGGAACGGACCGGCGCCAACGCGCGTGGTGTAGGCCTTGCAGATGCCAAGTACGTAGCCGACCGCGCCCGGGCCCATGCCGGTGCCGGTCGCCGCCTGCGCCGCGACGGTATTCGACGAGGTGACATACGGATAGGTGCCGTGGTCGACGTCGAGCAGCGCGCCTTGCGCGCCCTCGAACAGGATGCGCTTGCCTTCGCGGCGCTTGATGTCCAGCAGCCGCCACACCGACTCGGCGTAGGGCAGAAGATGCGGCGCCATCGCCGACAGATCGGCCAGGATCTGGCCGGCGTCGATCTCCGGCTGGCCGAGGCCACGGCGCAGCGCATTGTGATGCGCCAGCAGCCGTTCGATCTTGGTGGGCAGAGTGTCGAGGTCGGCGAGGTCCATCAGCCGGATCGCGCGGCGACCGACCTTGTCTTCATAGGCCGGGCCGATGCCGCGCTGGGTCGTGCCGATCGCGCCGGCCTTGGCGGCATTCTCGCGGGTGGCGTCGAGTTCGCGATGCAGCGGCAGAATCAGCGTGACGTTCTCGGCGATACGCAGATTCTCCGGCGAGATCGCGACGCCCTGGCCCTGCAGCTTCTTCACCTCATCGAGGAAGGCCTGCGGATCGAACACCACGCCGTTGCCGATCACCGCCAGCTTCGACGGCCGCAGCACGCCCGAGGGCAGCAGCGCCAGCTTGTAGGTCTGGCCGTTGATCACCAGGGTGTGGCCGGCATTGTGACCGCCCTGGAATCGCACCACGATGTCGGCCTGCTCCGAGAGCCAATCGACGATCTTTCCCTTGCCTTCGTCGCCCCACTGGGCGCCGACCACGACGACATTGGCCATTTCGAGAAGGTTCCCCTGCCACTCTATCGGATGAAGCACGATCGCGGCGCGCCGGTGGCGACGATGACGGATCGGGCTTGCGCGCCCAGGCAAACACGGCCGTGGCCGCTCGCATACGAGGCACGGCACCGGATAACGGATGCAGGCTTGCGACGCAAGCGAAACGCCTGCGCCACGGCGCTGCAACGCATTGTATCCCCTCTGAAATCCGTCACCATCCAAACCCGCCAAAGCGGGGCTGATGCGCTCGGCCGCGACGACCGTCGATCGACCCGGACGCAATACCGTTTTGGCGTCAAACGCTGGCCCGCTGGTTCGGCGCCCGCTTGGCCCCCTTGCGGAGGACGATGAAGCGGACCCCGATGGTATCGCCCTCGACCCGCACCAGCTCGCAGCGCCGATAGGCGGTGCCGTTCGGTGTCAGCACCAGGAAAAACTCGCGCAGATTCAACCCGGCCATCGATGTCTTCAGGATCAGCTTGGCGCCGGTCTGCGAGATGTCGGCGATGGCGCAATCGCGGCGCCAAGTGCCGTCGACCGCGATCATCACCGAATCCATCGCGGTTTCGAACCGGACACGCGGATCTTTGCGGTCGCCATAGGTCACGCTCGGCTCCGTGCAATTTCTGGCGCCGCAACGACGTTGTCGCGGCCAATCGTTTTGCTCTGAAATCCTCAAGTCGAACCCGCCGACGGCAGCCACTCGCGGGCTCGGCTTCGCGCAAGCAAAGCAGGCCCCTGGAACGATCACTCCCGTCGGTTGTGGCGAAGCGTAGTTCACAACCACTTCCAATTCGTAAAATGTGATGCATATGTTTCGCATTCGCATTCACGATGCGTTGACCTATCCGCTGTGCTGACGCGATCGGCTCCGGCACTGGCGGCCGCGCGGATTTTTGGTTCTGATCGGATCAGAACCGGGGCCTCGTCTGGAATTGATGTGTTTTGTTCACGCGAACCGGTGTCCACTTCGCGGCGGAACGCTCCAGGAGACCGCATGGACAGCATCAAGACTCAGGGACTCAACGTGCCCAAGCTCGGGCTCGGCACTTTCAAGCTGCAGGGCAAGGACTGCCACGAGGCGGTGCTGACCGCGCTCGGCCTCGGTTATCGCCATATCGACACCGCCGAGATGTACGCCAACGAGGATTTCGTCGGCGACGCGCTGGAAGACACCGACGTGCCGCGCGATCAGATTCATCTCACCACCAAAGTGTGGTGGACCAACCTCGCGCCGGACGCGATCCGCAAGGCGTTCGACCAGAGCCTGCGCAAGCTGAAGACCGACTACGTCGACTTCTATCTGATCCACTGGCCGGCGCCGGACATGAACCTCGGTGCCGCGCTGGAAACGCTGCTGAGGATCAAGGACCAAGGCGGCGCACGCGCGATCGGCGTCTGCAACTTCCCGGTGGCGCTGATGAAACAGGCAGTGGAGGAGATCGGCGCGCCGATCGCCTGCAATCAGGTCGAGTATCACGTGCTGCTCGGGCAGACCAAGCTGCTGCCTTATCTACAGAGCAAGAGCATTCCGCTCACCGGCTACGCGCCGCTGGCCCAGGGCCGGCTCGCCTCTTATCCCGAGCTGCAGGCGATCGCCGACAAGCACGGCGCCACTGCGGCGCAAGTGGCACTGGCCTGGCTGCTCGACCAGGAGGGCGTGATGGCGATCCCGAAAGCGCGCAGCGAAGCCAACCAGCGCAGCAATCTCGGCGCGCTGAAGATCAAGCTCGACTTCGACGACCGCGCCGTGATCGCCAAGCTGCCGAAGAACCAGCGCTTCGTCACCCCGGCGTTCTCGCCGAAGTGGGATGCGGAGTAAGCGGCGGGCTGATCGCTGCAACAGAGCCGGGCACGTATTAGCCCCTCGCCATTCCGGGGCGCTCACGCCAGCGAGCGAACCGGAATCCAGAAGTGCAAGTCCACTCTCCCCGCCCCACACCTCCAGATTCCGGGTTCACGCGCTGTCGCTCGCGCCCCGGAATGACGGTGTGAAGTAATAGCCGCCGTGGGTGTCGTCGCCCCAGATTCGTCATTCCGGGGCGCGCGCAAGCGCGAACCCGGAATCCGGAGATGCTGGCCGGACAGCCGTGCCCCATGGCCGCGAGAGTCCGGGTTCGCTCGCTGGCGTGCGAGCCCCGGAATGACGGTGCGGGGGACATGATGGCGTTGCATTGCGTCGGCTTGCGCGCAGTGACAATGTGCGCGCCGGCGCATGCTGGTGCGCCGTCCTGCTACCTGCCCCGAGTCCCCGCCATGTCGAAATCCACCCGCGCCACCCAGATGCTGGAGAAGCTCGGCGTCGCCTTCAAGCTGCACAGCTATGAGTACGATCCGAACGCCGAGGCGATCGGGCTTGCGGCGGCAGCGGCTGTAGGAGTGGAGCCGAAGCGGATGCTGAAGACGCTGATGGCCGAGCTCGATGGCAAGCCGGTGTGCGCGGTGATCGCGTCCGACAAGGAAGTCAGCATGAAGAAGCTGGCGGCCGCGCTCGGCGGCAAGAGCGCCAAGATGATGAAGCCGGCCGATGCCGAGCGGCTGACCGGCTATCACGTCGGCGGCATCTCGCCGTTCGGGCAGAAGAAGCGCGTGCCGGTGGCGATCGACGACGCCGCGCTCGCCGAAACCACCGTGTATCTCAACGGCGGCCAGCGCGGCCTGCAGATCGAGCTCGATCCCAACGCCGCCGTCACCGCGCTTGGCGCCGTGGCGCGCCCGATCGCAGCGGACTGACAGGCCGGTTCGCCGCCGCGCATGCTCGCGATGCGTGCAGGCTGCTTGTGATCTGTGCAAAAACCCGTATTGCTGGGCCAAATCTCAAAGGGAGGCGGCGTTCTGCTGATGCGGGCATGGCCGGGCGTGCGCGCCGCTTCCGAGCACCGGGCCTGCTATGACCACCACGACGCCGCCCGCTGAAGCGCCCCGCTTCGGCTGGATCTCAGACCAAGCCTATCTGCTGCTCAGCCTGACGTCGCTGTTCTGGGCCGGCAACGCCATTGTCGGCCGCGCCATCGCCGGCCACTTCCCGCCGGTGACGCTGTCGTTCCTGCGCTGGACCTGCGCGTTCCTGATCGTCGCGCCGTTCGCCTGGCGTCACCTGATCGCGGACTGGAAGGTGATCCGCCGACATCTGCCGCTGATGGTGTCGGTGTCGGTGATCGGCATCTCGACCTTCAACACGCTGCAATACACCGCGCTGCAGTACACCTCGGCGCTCAACGTGCTGCTGCTGCAATCCACCGCTCCGCTGTTCGTGGCGCTGTGGGCGCTGATCGTGCTGCGGATGCGGCTCACGCTGACCCAGGCGATCGGCATCGGGTCGTCGATGATCGGCGTGGTGGTGATCATCCTGCACGGCAACATCGCCGAACTCGCCGCGATCGATCTCAACCGCGGCGACGTGCTGTTCGTCTGCGCGCTGGCGAGCTTCGGGCTGTACACCACGCTGACCCAGAAGCGGCCGCCGATGCACGCGCTGTCGTTTCTCGGCTTCACCTTCGGCTGCGGCGCGCTGTTTTTGATTCCGCTCGAAATCTGGGAGCTCAGCACCAAGCCGCTGCCGGCAGTCGATTGGCGCAATCTCGGCGCGCTCGCTTATGTGGCGGTGTTCCCGTCGATCCTGGCCTATCTCTGCTACAACCGCGGCGTCCGGCTGATCGGCGCCAACCGCTCGGCACCGTTCTTCCATCTGGTGCCGTTGTTCGGCTCGGCGATGGCGATCCTGTTTCTCGGCGAGCAGCCGCACCTCTACCACGCCGTCGGCTACGCGCTGGTGCTGACCGGCGTGGTGATCGCGGCGCGCAAGCCGAAGACGGCGTGAGCGCCCCGGCGCTCACTTCACCGGGATGTGAAACTTGCTGAACGCCTCGCGGGTGCAGATGATCAGGTGGTCGGCGCAGGCGTTGCGCCGATGCGGCTCGCACTGGCTGAGATATGCCGGCGACCGCATCATCGCCATGAACGCCGCGACCGTCGGGTAATACACCAGCGAGACATAGTCCCAGGGCGCGGGATCGGAGCGCCCGAGCGCGATGCCCTTGGCGTTGCCGTTCCACAGCAGCATGCCGCCATGCTCCTTGATCAGCGCCACCTTCTGGGCGCTGTAGCGCAAGTAAGCATCCCAGCCGGTGCCGTCGCCGTCTCCGGACTGCTCGTTGAACCGCAGCAGGTTCACCATCACCACCGGACCCGGATCGTCCCGGTCGAGCGCCGTCAGCCCTTCGATGTTCAACTCGTCGATACTCATCTTCGCCCCACTCGATCCGTGCGCCAGCATGCGCGGATCGCCGGCGACGTGGTAGCCGATTCTTTGCCGCGGCCAACCGCGCCGCAGCAACGCTTCCACCCGCGCGGCGCATGGAACTCACCGCACGCGCAAACACTCGCGACGCATGCCAGCAATCCGCCGCGCGCCTCTTTTGCGCCGACGTGAATTCAGGCACGAAGACCAAAATGGTTCCCTTGCCCTGGCCCTCGATTTGATCGCCTGGTCCCGCTCCGCTTTCGGCTGGCTCGCCCACCAGCCCTATCTGCTGCTCAGCCTGACCTCGCTGTTCTGGGCCGGCAACATCGTACTCGGCCGCGCGGTGGCCGGCCATGTGCCGCCGGTGACGCTGAGCTGCGCGCGCTGGGTCGGCGCGATGCTGCTGCTGTTGCCGTTCGCCTGGCCGCATCTGCGGCACGACTGGCGCAAGCTGCTGCACCACTGGAAGCTGATGATCGTGCTGTCGGCGACCGGCTTCGCGATCAACAACGCGCTGTCGTATTGGGGGCTGCAATACACCCAGGCGCTCAACGCGCTGCTGATGCAGTCCTCCGGGCCGCTGTTCGTGGCGCTGTGGTCGCTGCTGCTGTTCGGCGTGCGGCTGACCTGGATGCAGGCGGCCGGCATCGCTCTGTCGCTGCTCGGCGTGCTGACCATCATCCTGCGCGGCGACTTCGCGGCGCTGGCAGGCATCGAACTCAACCGCGGCGACCTGATGGTGGCCGGCGCGCTGTGCGCGTTCGGGCTGTATTCGGCCTTGATGCCGAAGCGGCCCGCAACGCATCCGCTGTCGCTGATCGTGGTGACGACCGGCTTTGGCGCACTGCTGTTGCTGCCGTTCAGCGCCTGGGAATACGCCAGCGGCGTGCGGCCGAGCGCCGACTGGCTCAGCGCCGCGACGCTCGCCTATGTGGTGATCTTCCCGTCGATGCTGGCGTATCTCTGCTTCAACCGCGGCGTGGCGCTGATCGGGCCAAACCGCTCGGCGCCGTTCCTGCATCTGATGCCGGTGTTCGGCTCGGTGATGGCGATCGTACTGCTCGGCGAAAAGCCCGAGCTGTTTCACCTCGCCGGCTACACCATGGTGGTCGCAGGCGTGTTCATCGCCGCCCGGCGGTGACGGAACGCACAGCCGTCAGGCCGCGCGCACCGTATGCATGAACTTGCCGACTTCGAGCTTGAGCCGGTTACTCTCGCCGGCGAGCGACTGCGCAGCATGCAGCACTTCGCCGGCCGCAGCCCCGGTGCCGCTGGCGCCGTAGCCGGCGATGTCTCTCAAGATCCGTGTAATGCTGCCGTTGATCGTTCTCGCGCTCGCGGCCACCGCCATGACGCTCGCCGGTTTCGAGCGCGCGACGCGGTGGATTTCGATGGTGGGGTTCGCCGTTGAACGCCGGGCATCACGCCAATCGCGGCGACTCGACACTACCTACGCGCGTATCAATCTTCGTTAATCGCAAGCTACGTATGAGTCCTTAGCGACGAAAGGCGAAGACCTCTGTCGCTTGTTACTTAAACCCTCAAAATACTGCGGCGCCGCCGTGCGAGACGGCGGCGCCGAGCGCGTAACCGCAACTGACGACAGCCAGGTCAGGCGGCGCGGATGGTGTCGAGGAAGCGCGCGACTTCACGCCGGAGCAGATTGCTGTCGCCGGCGAGCGACTGCGCCGCCGCCAGCACCTGCGACGACGCACTGCCGGTCTCGCTGGCACCGCGTTGCACGTCGCTGATATTGCCGGTCACCTGACTGGTGCCGCGCGACGCCTGCTGAATGTTGCGCGAAATCTCGCGGGTCGCGGCGCCCTGCTGCTCGACCGCGGACGCGATCGACCCGGCGATCTCGGAGATGTGGCCGATGGTGTCGGTGATCTCCTTGATGGCCGTCACCGACTCGCCGGTGGCCGACTGGATGCCGCTGATCTGCGCGCTGATCTCGCCGGTCGCCTTGGCGGTCTGCTCGGCGAGCTGCTTGACCTCAGCGGCCACCACGGCGAAGCCGCGGCCGGCCTCGCCGGCACGCGCCGCCTCGATCGTGGCGTTGAGCGCCAAGAGGTTGGTCTGGCCGGCGATGGTGTTGATCAGCTCGACGACGTCGCCGATCCGGGTCGCGGCCTTGGCGAGCTCGCCGACGCGGTCGTTGGTCTTCTGAGCCTGGTTGACCGCCTCATTGGCGATACGCGAGGACTCCTGGACCTGCCGGCTGATCTCGTCGACCGAGGCCGACATCTCCTCGGTCGCCGTGGCAACCGACTGCACGTTCGACGAGGCTTCCTCGGACGCCGAGGCGACCATCGAGGTGAGTTGCTGCGAACGCTCGGCCGTCGTCGTCAGCCGGCCGGCCGAGACTTCGAGTTCGGTCGAGGCCGACGACACCGTTTCGACGATCTTGCCGACCGCGGATTCGAACTTGTCGGCCATGTCGTTCATGTCGCGACGCCGCGCCAGATCGGCACTGGCCTGATCCTCCGCACGCTGCGCGATACTCCGCTTGAGCTCGCCCTGCATGGTGCGCAGCGAGGCGGCGAGCACGCCGACTTCGTCGGCCTGTTCGATCGCCAGCTTCTGGTCGAGCTCGCCCTTGGCGATGCCGTCCGCAAAGGTGGCGCAATCGCCGATCGGACGGGCGATGCTGCGGGCTGCGAACGCGATCACCGTAATGGCGAGCACAACAACCAGGATGCCGGCGCCAAGCTGCCAGAACATCGCCGAGTTGGCGCGCTCGTTCAGCGCGGTGTCGAGCTCATGGGCCGAGGCCAGCACCACTTTGCGCGGCACCGAGATCAGCACCGACCACGGCGTGCCGGTCCGTCCCACCGAGATCGGCGAGTACACCTCGACGTTATCCCACTTCGGATCGTCGAGCACCGTGCCCTTGCCTTCCTTGACGATCGCCAGGCTCTCTGACCAGCGCGGATCGGCGCTCGACGCCGCCTTGCCGATCGATTCCGGATTGGCGCTGTTGGCGACGATCAGGCCGGTGTCGTTGAGGATCGCGACCTTGCCCTTGCCGCCGAACAGCGAGCGGTTGGCCTGGGTGGCGAGCTTCTGCACGAAGTCGAGATTGTAGTCCGCGCCGGCGACGCCGACGAACTTGCCGTCGATCTTGATCGGCACCGACATGGTGGCGAGGAACACCGCCTTGCCCTGCACGATGTAGGGCAGCGGGCCGAGGATGTTCTCCTTGCCGGTTGCCTTCGGATTGATGAACCACGCGCCCTTCACCAGGCCGTTCGGGTGCCGCTCCTGGCTGTCGTATTCGACCAGCGGCTGCACCGCGATCGAACCGCTGGCGCTGCGGGTCCAATATGGCAGGAAGCGGCCGGTGCTATCCGAACCCATCGTCTGGCGCCCCTTGAACGCCACGTCGTTGCCGTCGAGCGCGTTCGGCTCCCAGGCCGAGTAGGTGCCGTTGAAGGCCGGGTTCTGCTCCAGCGTGTTCTTGAGCACCGCGTTGAGCTGCAGGCGGCGGTTGCCGTCGGTGGTGCCCGCATTGTTCGGATCGGCCAGCACCTCGAAGGCGTGCGCCATGTTGCGCGCGGAGTCGAGCCCGAGGTCAAGCTCGGCCTTGATCACCGAGGCTTCCGAGGTGGCGCGGTTGAGCAGGCTTTCCTTGGTCTGCTGATCGACCAGCTTCATCACCTCGGCGGTGACGTAGTGGTGCGTACTCTGCGCCGACAGGACGCTGTAGCCGATCAGGATCAGGCTGGCGCCGGTCAGGCAGAGGCCCGCGACCAGCGCAATCTTGACCTGAATTTTGCGGATGGATTTGAACGAGAACGACATGAGGCACTCCTAGGAGAGCCCCATGCTGATTGCCGGCTATTTGGAATTGTTTAAGCAAACGCCTCGTGCGGTTACGAGGAAAGCCGGTTCCCGACTAAGACTTAGGTCTAACATCGCGTGTAGCACCGCGACTAAGCACCGCCGATCAGGATGCCGACGCCGAGCACGATGACGCCGCCCAGCACGATCTGGAACACCGCGTGCAGGAACGGCGTGTCCATGTATCTGGCGCGGACGTAAGCGATCACCCACAGTTCGACGAACACGACCAACGCGGCGATCCCGGTCGCGATCCAGAACGCGTTGGCCCAACTATCAGGGACGAGATACGGCAGCGTGTGACCGAGGCCGCCGAGCGTGGTCATCAGTCCGCAGATGCCGCCGCGCAGCCACGGCGAGCCGCGCCCGGTCATCGAGCCGTCGTCGGACAGCGCTTCGGCAAAGCCCATCGAGATGCCGGCGCCGATCGAGGCGGCGAGACCGACCAGGAAGGTCTGCCAGTTCTGATGGGTCGCGAAGGCGGCGGCGAACAGCGGTGCCAGCGTCGACACCGAGCCGTCCATCAGGCCGGCGAGTCCCGGCTGGACGTATTGCAGCACGAACATCCGCCGCGCGGCGTGATCCTCGGCGCTGCGCGCATCGGGGGTGAGGATCTTGTCGGTGAGCTGGGTGGCGCGCTGCTCGTGGCGCTTCTCGAACTCGGCGAGGTCGGACAGCAGCTTGCGGATGTGGACGTCGGTGGCGCGTTCGGCGGCACGCTCGTAGAAGCGCTGCGCCTCGAACTCCATCGTCTCGGCTTCTTTGCGGATGCGGTCGAGCGGCAGATTGCGGGTCAGCCAGATCGGGCGGCGGCGGATGAAGCCTTTGACGTCCTCGCGGCGGATCGGCGGCAGATCCGGCCCGAACCGCTGTTCGTACATCCGCAGCAGCATGTGGCGGTGGCCCTTCTCCTGCTGCGCCATCTCGGTGAACACGCGCGCGGAATCGGGGTAGCGCTCGGCCAGATCCTCGGCGAACGCGAGATAGATCCGGCTGTCTTCCTCCTCGCCCGAGATGGCGACGGCCAGGATTTCACGCTCGGTGAGGTCGGAAAACGCCTTCATTTCAGCACCCGCAAGTTTAGAACGCTTCTAAATAGGATCGCCGGCCAGGGGAGTCAAAGCCAAGCTCGGCGGCGGGTAGCCAATTGGTCGCAGGGGCCGTCATCGTCGCTTCATCGATCCGTCAGGCCTCTGTGACCGAGCGCCGCCACAAGACCGGCTTTCCATTCCAGGAGGCTGTTCATGCGAAAACTACTGCTCGGCTCGGTCGCGGTCTTTGCGCTGGCGACGTCCGCCGCGCTGGCGCAAACCGAAGGCGAATTTCCCGCGACCCTCGCTGGCCATGCGGTGCTGCCGGCGACCTCGTTCGTCGATGCGCCGGCCGATGCGCCGGCGGATCTGAAGACCTCGGGCAAGTACACCACCGGACAGCGCGTCGAGGCCCAGGGCAGCGTGATGGGCAAGTCCAACGGCCGTCCGACCGGCGTGTCGGTGCCGTTCAAGGGCCAGCCGCTGCAGGGCCATTCCGGCATCAAGGCGATGCCGGACGGCACCTTCTGGGTGCTGACCGACAACGGTTTCGGCTCGCGCTACAACTCGGCCGACTCGATGCTGTATCTGGACAACTACAAGATCGACTGGGCGACCGGCGCGGTCGACCGCAAGCAGACCGTGTTCCTGCACGATCCAGACAAGAAGGTGCCGTTCCGCATCGTTCACGAGGACACCGACAAGCGCTATCTGACCGGCGCCGACTTCGACACCGAAGGCTTCCAGATCATCGGCGACCGGTTCTGGATCGGCGACGAGTTCGGCCCCTACATCATCGAAGCCGACCTGACCGGCAAGATCGTCGGCGTCTACGACAGCATGGCCGACGGCAAGCCGATCAAGTCGCCCGATCATTGGTCGGTGCAGTCGCCCGGCGCGCCGGGTGCAACCTACACCGGTGTCAACCTGAAGCGCTCCAAGGGCTATGAAGGCTTCGCCGCCTCCAAGGACGGCAAGTTCCTGTACGGCCTGCTCGAAGGCCCGCTGTGGGACGCCGACAAGAAGGATTGGGAAAAGGTCGACGGCAAGGAAGCCTCGCGCATCCTCGAATTCGATGTCGCGCAGAAGAAGTTTACCGGCCGCTCCTGGCACTACGTGTTCGAGCAGAACGGCAACGCGATCGGCGACTTCAACATGATCGACGCCACCCACGGCCTGGTGATCGAGCGTGACAACGGCGAAGGCACCAAGGACAAGGCCTGCCCCGAAGGCAAGACCGGCACCGACTGCTTCAATGATCTCGCCAAGTTCAAGCGCGTCTACAAGATCGAGCTGACCGATGCGAACGCCGGCAAGCCGGTGAACAAGATCGGCTTCATCGATCTGATGAAGATCCGCGATCCGGACAAGAAGGCGAAGAAGCCGCTGACCGACGGCGTGCTGGCTTTCCCGTTCTTCACCATCGAGAACGTCGACAAGGTGGACGACCGCCACATCATCGTCGGCAACGACAACAACCTGCCGTTCTCGTCGAGCCGCGATCCGAACAAGGCCGACGACAACGAGTTCGTCCTGCTCGAAGTCGCCGACTTCCTGAAGGCGAAGTAAGCGCTGAAGGCGAAGGAACTCACTGTGTCGTTCCGGGGCACGCGCATCAGCGCGTGAACCCGGAACCTCGCGGTGCCGATCCAAGGGGCCGCTTCAACATCTCCAGATTCCGGGTTCGCGCCTGTCGGCGCGCCCCGGAATGACGTTGCGATAGGAGGTCACCGCTTCGGCGCACGAAGCCCGCGCCCGTTGTCGTCACGCCGGCGGCGACATCCAGCGGGTCAGGCGCGCGAACATGCCTTTGGTCGGCACAGCCGGCGGCGTGTCGTCGGCGGATTCGAGGCGGCCCAGAAACTGTTCGAGAAACCGCGCATCGCTGATTTCGATCACGACGAAATCCGTATCTCCGGTCGAGACCGTGTAGACGTAGCGTAGGCCGGTCGCACGCGGCGGCGCGCCGACGCCGGCCAGATCCTTGGCGATGGTCACGCCATCCGGATCGATGTCGCGGGCGATCAGCGCGCGGGTGAGCCACGCCAGATTGCCGACGAATTCAGGTTCGAAAGCGACGGTGCCTTGCAACATCATGGGCATGCGTTGTCTCTCGTCCTTCAGCGCATCCCCCCAGCAGAGAATTGTCACCGCTGGAGGCGAAAAGGTTCAAGCCCGGCGCGCGATCACGCGGCGCGGATCTTGCGCAGGAAATCGTCGACCGCCGATTGCAGTGCACCCGACTGGCTGTCGAGCGCGCGGGCATGCGACAGGACTTCCGAAGCCGCGTCGCCGGTCGCCTGGGCGGCGGAACTGACGCCGCCGATATGATCGCTGATCTCGCTGGAACCGGCCGCGACCGATTGAATGTTGCGTGCGATTTCCTGCGTCGCAGCACCCTGCTGCTCGACCGCCGTCGCAATCGCCACGGTGATCTTGTTGATCTCGCCGATCGTCGCGGTGATGCCGCCGATCGACTCCACCGCACTCGCGGTCGAGGACTGCATCGCAGCGACCTGCGCGGAGATTTCTTCGGTCGCCTTCGCGGTCTGGCTCGCCAGCGCCTTCACTTCGCTCGCCACCACCGCAAAGCCGCGGCCAGACTCGCCGGCGCGCGCCGCTTCGATCGTGGCGTTGAGCGCCAGCAGATTGGTTTGCGACGCGATCGAGTGAATCAGTTGCACGACTTCGCCGATCTTCTCGGCACTGACCGAGAGCTGCATCACCGTCCCGTTGGTCTGCTCCGCATCGCTCACCGCTTTGCTCGCAACCGAGCGCGACTGGTCGACCTGACGGGAAATTTCCTGCACCGAACTCGAGAGCTGCTCGGAGGCCGACGCCACGGTGCCGACCATGCCGGATGCCGAATCCGAGGCCGCACCAACCGCCGCCGCACGCGTCGATGCATCGGCCGCGGTCGAGGTCATCGACTGCGCGGTGCTTTGCATGTACCGCGTGGCGTCGGCTACGCTCCGCACCACGCCATTGACGCTGCGTTCGAAATCATCGGCGATGCTCTGCATCAGCGCGCTGCGCTCGGCCGCGGCGCGGCGCTGCGCCTCCTGCTCCTGCTGTTCGAGCCCGCGGATACGGATCGCGTTGTCCTTGAACACCTGCACGGTCTGCGCCATCGCGCCGATTTCGTCGCCGCGGTCGACGCCGGGGATCGGCGCGTCGAGCTGCCCTTCAGCCAGCGACGTCATACGGGTGCCGAGCGCGCCGAGTGGCTGGGTGATGCTGCGGCTGATCAGCCACGCCACCAGGGCACATACGACGCCGATGCCGACGATAACGACGCCGAGCCAAGTCAGAAGCGGCTTCAGCTTGGCGTTGATGTCCTGCAAGTAAACGCCGGTGCCGACGAACATGTCCCAGCCGGGAATCGCAGCGGCATACGACACCTTGCGCAACAACTCGCTGCTGCCGGGCTTCATGAATTCGTAGATCAGCGTCACGTCGCCCTTGGCGGCAACGCCGTCGCGTAGTTCGCGCACGATCTTGCGGCCCCCGGTCTCGACGTCGAGCCGGTTGGTGCCGATCATTTTCGGATCCGACATCACGACGACCGATCCGTCCATTTTGTAGGCGAAGAAGTAACCGTTGGTCCCGTCGTAGGTCATGCTTTGGGCGCGCTGCTGGAACTCGGCGATCGCCTGCTCCTTGGTGAGCTTGCCGGCCGCGACCTGCTTCTGCAGACCGACCGCCATGTTCAGCGCGCTTTCGACCAGTGCCTTGGTCTGCTCGAACCGCTCGTTGCTCATCTCCCGCTGTAGCATCGACGCGGCAAACAGGCCGGACGCCACCAGGCCGAGCATCGCCACGCCGACCAGGATGCCCAGCTTCGGCGAGATCCGCAGATTCGTGAACTTCACAGCGATCAGCTCCTACGCATTTCGAGACTAGCTGTGAGGAGCGTTACGAGCTCAGGGTGTCCAATCGGTTTAATAGTTCACTCGTAGGAACCCGAGGGTTGTTTCCCTGACCTGCTAAGGCCTTAGAAACAACGACGCCCCTGGCAGACCGTCGGATCTGCCAGGGGCTAAAGAATTGCGATCGCGGGAGCCGAAGCTCCCGCGAGTTAGGCGGCGCGGACCTTGCCGAGGAAGTCGTCGACCGCGCGGCGGAGTTCGCCGGACTGGGCGTCGAGCTCTCGGGCGTTGGCGAGCACCTGGCTGGCGGCCGAACCGGTGGCGCTCGCCGCTTCGGTGACGCCGCCGATATGCATGCTGATCTCGGTGGATCCCGCCGCCACCGATTGGATGTTGCGGGCGATCTCGCGGGTCGCCGCGCCCTGCTGCTCGACCGCGGTCGAGATCGCCATGGTGATCTCGCTCATCTGCGCGATCGTCGCGGTGATGCCGCCGATCGACTGCACGGCGTCGTTGGTCGAGGACTGCATCGCCGCGACCTGCGCGGAGATTTCTTCGGTCGCCTTCGCGGTCTGGCTGGCCAGCGCCTTCACCTCGCTGGCGACCACCGCAAAGCCGCGGCCGGATTCGCCGGCGCGGGCGGCTTCGATGGTGGCGTTGAGCGCGAGCAGGTTGGTCTGCGACGCGATCGAGTGGATCAGCTGCACCACCTCGCCGATCTTCTCGGCCCCGGTCGCCAGCAGCTTGACGGTCTGGTTGGTGAGCGCGGCGTCGTCGACCGCCTTGCCGGCGATCTCCCGCGACTGCTCGACCTGGCGCGAGATCTCGGTGACCGAGGCCGACAGCTCCTCGGCGGCCGATGCCACCGTGCTGACGTTGTTGGAGGCGCTGGCCGAGGCCGACGACACGGTCGCAGCGCGGGCGCTCGCATCGGTCGCGGTCGCGGTCATCGACTGCGCGGTCTGCTGCATGCCGGAGGTCGCGGTGGCGACCGACTGCACTACGCCGTTGACGCTGTGCTCGAACTCGTCGGCGAGCTGCTCCATGGCGGCGCGGCGCTCGGCTTCGGCGTGCTCCTTGGCGGCTTCTTCTGCACGCTCGAGGTCCCGAATCCGCAGTGCGTTGTCCTTGAACACCTGCACAGTCTTGGCCATCTCGCCGACTTCATCGCCGCGTTCGATGCCGGGGATCGGCTGCTCCAGTTCGCCATGCGCCAGCGAATCCATCCGGGCGCCGAGCTTGGCGAGCGGGCGGGTGATGCCGCGGGCGATCAGCACCGCGAACAGGCCGGCGACGATGGCGATCGCGAAGATCGCGCCGCCGAGGGTCCAGAAGATCGGCTTCAGCTTGGCGTCGACGTCGTCGAGATAGGCGCCGGTGCCGACGAACATGTCCCAGCCGGGAATTGCCAGGCCGTAGGACATCTTGCGGATGTTCTCTTCGGTGCCGGGCCGGCGGAAATCATAATACAGCGTGACGTCGCCCTTCGTAGCGACGCCGTCGCGCAGCTCGCGCACCAGATAGCGGTCGCCGGTCGGCGTGTTCATCCGGTTGGTACCAATCGCCTTCTTGTCCGGGGTGGCGATGGTGACGCCGTCCATGGTGTAGGCGAACAGATAGCCCTGACCGTTGTCGTAGGTCAGCATCGCGGCATCGCGGGCGAACTGGGCGACGGCCTGCTCCTTGGTCAGCTCGCCGGCCTCGACCTTCTTCTGCAGGCCGATCGCGAGGTTGCGCCCCATCTCGGTGATGGCTTTGGCCTGCTCGAACCGGGCGTTGAGCATCTCACGCTGCATCATCACACCGGCAAGGATACCGGCCACGCACAGACCGATCATGGTACCTGCAACCAGCAGGCCCAGCTTCGGCGTAATACGAAGATTACTGAATTTCACGGACTTCTCCCGAGATGCGCCACCGCGCGAGAACTTTGCGCCTCGTACAACTACGCAGAAAATCTTCCCGGACAGTTACTGCAGTGCACTCAATCATCCATTTTGCGAACTTGTCATCCACTTCACGCGCAGCGTGCAAACAAAAGCCCTCCCCCCGTTACCGGGGAGAGGGCTTGATGTCGTCGTGCTTGGGATCAAACGCTGCGGCTGGGCTGCTCCGCAGCGGTTGCGATCCGACGGTCGATCAGAACGTCAGCGCCTTGACCTGCTTGACCTGCGGCAGGGCCTGGACCTTCTCCAGCACCTCAGTCGGGGCCGGACCGTCGATCGTCACCAGCGCGATGGCGTCGCCGCCTTCGGTGTGACGGCCGAGGTTGAAGGTCGCGATGTTGACCTTGGCGTCGCCGAGCAGGCTGGCGAACTTGCCGATGAAGCCCGGCTTGTCCTCGTTGGTGACGTAGATCATCGAAGAACCGAACTCGGCGTCGACGCGGATGCCCTTGATGTCGACCAGGCGCGGCTTGCCGTCGGCATAGACCGTGCCGGACACCGAGCGCTCCTGCTTCTCGGTGGTCACCGTCAGGGTGATCAGACTCTCGTAGTCGCTCTCGGCGGCGCGGACGACTTCATCCACCACCATGCCGCGCTCCTTGGCGATCACCGGCGCCGACACGACATTGATGTCGCCCAGCATCGGGCGCAGCAGGCCCGACAGCACCGCCGAGGTCAGCGCCTTGATCTTCATCTCGGCCACTTCACCCTCATAGGTGATGGTGACCTTGGTGATGCCGGTCTCGGTGAGCTGGCCGGCGAACGAGCCGAGCTTTTCGGCCAGTTCGATGAACGGCTTCAGCTTCGGGGCTTCTTCGGCGGTGATCGACGGGAAGTTGATCGCGTTGGTGATCGCGCCGGTCAGCAGATAGTCGCTCATCTGCTCGGCGACCTGCAGCGCGACGTTCTCCTGCGCTTCAGTCGTCGAGGCGCCGAGATGCGGGGTGCAGATCACGTTCGGCAGGCCGAACAGCACGTTCTTGGTGGCCGGCTCTTCGGAGAACACGTCGAACGCCGCGCCGGCGACGTGGCCGGACTTCAGCGCTTCGGCGAGCGCGTTCTCGTCGACCAGACCGCCGCGGGCGCAATTGATGATGCGAACGCCCTTCTTCATCTTCGCAATGGCAGCCGCGTCAATGATGTTCTTGGTCTTGTCGGTGAGCGGGGTGTGCAGGGTGATGAAGTCGGCGCGCTTGAAGATGTCTTCGAGCTCGACCTTCTCGACGCCCAGATCCTTGGCGCGCTCCGGCGACAGGAACGGATCGAACGCGATCACCTTCATCTTGAGGCCGAGCGCGCGGTCGGCGACGATCGAGCCGATGTTGCCGCAGCCGATCACGCCGAGGGTCTTGGCGGTGATTTCAACGCCCATGAAGCGGTTCTTTTCCCACTTGCCGGCCTGGGTCGACGCGTCGGCGGCGGGGATCTCGCGGGCCAGCGACAGCATCATGGTGATGGCATGCTCGGCGGTGGTGATCGAATTGCCGAACGGGGTGTTCATCACGATGATGCCCTTGGCGGTCGCCGCGGGAATCTCGACGTTGTCGACGCCGATGCCGGCGCGGCCGATCACCTTGAGCCGGTTGGCCTTCTCCAGGATCTTCGCGGTCGCCTTGGTGGCGGAGCGGATCGCGAGGCCGTCGTAATTGCCGATGATCTCGGCGAGCTTGTCTTTGTCCTTGCCGAGGTTCGGCTGGAAATCGACGTCGATGCCGCGATCCTTGAAGATCTGCACGGCGGCTTCCGACAGCGCGTCGGAAATGAGGACTTTGGGAGCGGTCATGGGATTTCTCCTACACCCTCCCCTTGAGGGGGAGGGTCGGCGCGTAGCGCCGGGGTGGGGTGAAAGCGTCGAGAATGGAAATTGGAGTCCGAGGGCGGGGAGAGTCTGTCACCCCACCCCGCCGCACCTACGGTGCGTCGACCCTCCCCCTCTAGGGGAGGGTGACTACTCAAGCCGCCTGAGTCAGCGAGGCCTTGGTGGTCTCGAACGCCCAGTCCAGCCACTGCGTCAGGGCCTGTACGTCGGCGGTTTCGACCGTCGCGCCGCACCAGATCCGCAGGCCCGGAGGGGCATCGCGGTAAGCGCCGAGATCGAAGCCAGCGCCTTCCTTCTCGACCGCCGCAACCAGCTTCTTGGCGAAGTCGGCCTGGGCTTCCGGAGACAGCGCGGTGATCGCAGGATCCACCACCTTGAGGCAGACCGAGGTGTTGGAGCGGATCGCCGGATCCTTGGCGAGGAAGTCGACCCACGGGGTCTTCGCCTGCCAGTCGGTCAGCACCTTGGTGTTGGCGTCGGCGCGGGCGATCAGGCCCTTGAGGCCGCCCACGGACTTCGCCCACTGCAGCGCGTCGATGTAGTCCTCGACGCACAACATCGACGGGGTGTTGATGGTCTCACCCTGGAAGATACCCTCGATCAGCTTGCCGCCCTTGGTGAGGCGGAAGATCTTCGGCATCGGCCAGGTCGGCGTGTAGCTCTCAAGACGGGCGACGGCGCGCGGCGAGAGGATCAGCATGCCGTGCGCGGCTTCGCCGCCGAGCGCCTTCTGCCAGGAGAAGGTGACGACATCGAGCTTGGCCCAATCGAGCGGCTGCGCGAAGGCGGCCGAGGTGGCGTCGCAGATGGTCAGGCCTTCACGGTCGGCCTTGATCCAATCGGCGTTCGGAACGCGGACACCCGAGGTGGTGCCGTTCCAGGTGAAGACGACGTCGGTGTTGCAATCGACCTTGGAGAGGTCGGGAATTTCGCCGTAACCAGCCTTGAGCTTGGTGACGTTCGGGAGCTTCAGCTCCTTGGTGACGTCGCCGACCCAGCCGTCGCCGAACGATTCCCAGGCGAGCGTGGTGACCGGCCGCGGCCCGAGCAGCGACCACAGCGCCATTTCGACGGCGCCGGTATCGGAAGCTGGGACAATGCCGATCTTGTAGTCGGCGGGGACCTCAAGCACGTCGCGGGTCAGGTCGATCGCGAGCTTGAGCTTGGCCTTACCGACCTTCGCGCGATGCGAGCGGCCGAGCGGGGCGTCCTTGAGATTTTCGGGGGACCAGCCGGGGCGCTTCGCGCAGGGGCCGGAGGAGAATTGCGGCGCATTGGGCCGCGAAGCGGGCTTCGCTACAGTCATAGTCTATCCTTCCAGATAGCTGCCTCTCGGTGGGGAGAGGTTTCCCGCTGCTGGGGATAGTCCTTTGGCCTCGAAAGTCAAGGAACTTCGCCATCCGGGAGATCACGGACAGCTTAGACTTTCGAAAGCCGGCGCTTCGGCCCGAATACGACGAGACCATGACGAGCAGGAACGAACAACGCGCGCCGGCTGGAATGGCCGACGCGCGCTGGAAATCAGTAAGTTCAGACTGACCTGTTACTTGCCGACCTGCCCGGGATGGCCGGGGCTGCTGGTGGAATCACCTGGCAATCCACTCGGCGACGCGCCTGTGCCGATGCTGCCCGGCGTCGACGTGTTGGGAACGCCCGGCTGATTAGTTCCCGAGTTGAGGCTCGATCCCGTCGTCGTACCCGACGTACCGGTTCCCGTCGCCGAACTACTCGAACCGCCCGGCGCAGACGAAATACCGGCACCGCCGGAGTTCTGCGGTAACGAACTCGGCGCACTGATGCCGCCCGGCGAGGCCGCACCGCCCGCGGTGCCGCCGGCCCCGCTGCCGCCGCCTGTGCCACCGGTTTGGGCGGATGCACTCGACGCTGCGAGCAGTGCAGCCGCAATCATCAAACCCGTCTTGGATCGCATGACGTTCTCCCTTTGCTGTGAAGGAAGAACGGGTGCTGGCGCGATGTCGTTCCGCACCATTACACACGAGTTGGTGCGTCGGCGCGGAACAACGAACGCAATCAGGCGACTTGCGAAATGAAGCGCTGCACCTCGCTCCGCAGGCGGTCGACCTGGCCGGCGATCTCGCCGGAGACGCCGTTGACCCGCACCGCGATCTTGCCGGCATCGTCGGCCGCATGGCTGATACCAACGACGTTCGATGACACCAGCGCAGTGCCGGCCGAAGCCTGCTGCACGTTGCTGGCGATCTCGCGCGTCGCGGCGCCCTGCTCCTCGACCGCGGAGGCGATGGTCGTACTCACCTCGTTGATCTCGCTGATACGGCGGCTGATCGCCTCGACGGCGCCGACCGACTGCTCGGTGATCGACTGCATCTCGCCGATCCGCGCGGTGATCTCCTCGGTCGCCTTGGCGGTCTGGCTGGCAAGCGCCTTCACTTCGGCCGCCACCACGGCGAAGCCGCGGCCGGACTCACCAGCCCGCGCCGCTTCGATCGTGGCGTTGAGCGCCAGCAGATTGGTCTGCGCTGCGACCGCGTTGATCAGCTTGACGACATCGCCGATCCGCTGCGCCGCGTCCGCGAGTTGCTGGATCTTCGCGGTGGTCTGCGCCGCCTCGTCGACGGCCTGATGCGTGCTGGCGGTGGAGTGCTGGATCTGACGGGAGATCTCGGCGATCGAAGCGGTGAGTTCCTCGGCCGCGCTCGCAACCGTCTGGACGTTGGCGGAGGCCTGCTCGGCACCGGAGGCAACGCTCACCGATTGGCGGCTGGTCTCTTCGGCCGCATTGGCCATGGCGCCCGCATCGCCCTTCAGGCCGGTCGACGCGGTCACCAGCATGCTGGCGACATTGTCCATGCCGGCCGCGAAGCACTGCGCCTCCTTGGCGACGTCCCGCACCCGGCGATCCATCACCCCGGTGGCGTTGTTGATCGTGGTCGACGCCACCTTGAACGATCCGGGCAATCCGCGCGTCAGCACTTTGCGGAAGGTCTTGCCCTGGCTGACGTAGTCCATCGAGGCCGAAGCCTCGCGGACGAAGGCATCGACGATGTCCAGCATGTTGTTGACGCCGGCCTGCGCCTTGCCGATGTCACCGCCGTCGCGACGGCCTTGCACCCGTGCTTCGAGATCGCCATGCGCGGCGCTTTCGGCCACTGCCGCAATCTCGCCGACCGCACCCGCTGCACCACGCAGCAGCCACGCAGCGACGCCAATGGAGCCTAGACCGAGCAGCAGCCCAGCGATCTCCACGACCGAGCCGAGCGGCCCGATCAGGATGCGCGCTACGGCCAATCCGAGCATGACCACGGCGGCGACGGCGACCGCGAGCATCGCCTTAGACAGAGAAGATAAACTCATCATACTCGACGCCCCGGTCCTTGATCATGTTCATCAGCAACCCATAGCCCGCCATCATCCCGTCCTTGGCGTTGCGATGCCGGTTCTCCTCGTCGCGCAACTGGCGATACAGCGCCTCGATGCGGGCGACTTGATCGCGATCCGGCTTGCGGCGATTGGAATGGAAACCGGTGACGTTGCGATTGGCGTCGAGCGTCGGCGTGACATGGGCGAACACCCAGTAATGATCGCCGTCTCTCGCCATGTTCACCACATAGGCGAAGATCTCCTTCTTGGCCTGGATGGTGTCCCACAGCAGCTTGAAGATCGATCGCGGCATGTCCGGGTGGCGCACCAGCGAATGCGGCGCGCCAATCACTTCCGAGCGCGGAAACTTTGCCAGACGAACGAAGACGTCGTTGGCATACGTAATGTGCCCTTTGAGATCCGTTTTGGAGACGATCAACTCATCTTCGTCGAACGGGCATTCGATACCCGTCGGCTTCACCTGCGGCCGAGCCATCGGTCGTGCACTCCTGATAATTGAAACCTGAATGGGCAGGTCCGAGGCCGGTTGCCTCCCTCAGAAACAGCGCTTCTTATACCGAGTAGAATCTTATTGACCCCGTTACCCCGCCGTTAAACTGCTACTCAGTAGCAATACCGGGTTATGATGGGCCTGAGGAATAATCGATTCAAAAGCGCATCGTCATGCCGACATGCGACGGCTGAAATCCGAGGCGGACGTAGAACCGCTGCGCATCGACGCGGCTCTGATGCGTAAACAGTTCGACCAGTTTGCAACCCTGGTCGCGCGCCTGTGCGATTGCCCAGCGCACCAGCACTTCGCCGATGCCGCGGCTGCGGCAATCACCGGCCACACGAACGTCCTCGATGATTGCTCGGGACGCGCCCTGCGAACTCAGTCCCGGCAGCACCGCAAGCTGCAGACAGCCGACGACGCGGCCGTCGTGATCTTCCGCCACCACCATCTGAATGTGCGGCGAACGTTCCAATGCATCGAACGCCGCATAGTACGATTCCGGCAGTGGGTCTTCGAGCTTCTCGCGGCCGGCACCGAGATGATCATCGGCCAGCATCGCCACGATGGCGTACACATCGTCGCGGCGCGCGGTGCGGATTCCGATGGCGGGATCGGCATTCATGTGAGACGGGCTCACGAACTGAAAGCAGGCAAGCCGAGCCCAGCTTCGGCGCGGCTGATCCAACCTCGAATGGCCGGATAGTCATGCAGCTCGAAACCACCCTGCTCCGCCATCCGGGTGTAGGCCAGCAGCGCCACATCGGCGATCGACAGCCTCTCGCCGGCAAGAAATTCGGAATACGCCAGATGCTGCTCCATCCGGGCCAGCGCGGCGTGGCCGCGGCGAACCTTGTCCGGATCCAGTTCGCTGGCCGGCTTACCGAGATAGACCATCTGGAAGCGGCACACCGCGATATACGGCTCGTGGCTGTATTGCTCCCAGAACAGCCACTCGTCCATCTTGGCCTCGAGCCACGGATCGGCGGGGATCAGGTCGCTGCCGCGGGCGAGATAACGGATCACGGCGTTGGATTGCGCCAGCGAGCGGCCATCGTCGAAGGCGACCACCGGCACCTGCCCGGCCGGATTGAGCGCCAGGAAGACCGGCGTCCGGCTTTCGCCCTTCATCGTATCGACGGCGACCCACTCGTACGGCAGACCCAGCCGGTCGCAGGTCCACTTCACCTTCAGGCAATTGCCGGAGTTGAGGTCGCCGTAGATCTTCATGCGGAGAGGCCGCTCCCGTCTGCCGCCGGAGCTTAGGTCAATGCCGGCTCAGAACTTGTAGCCGATGCCGCCACGCACGGTGGAGACCGCCGTGTTGATCGGCGCCGCGAATTTCAGATATTCCCACTCGGCACGGAGAAACAGGCCTCGCGTAATCATCATGTCCATGCCGACGCCGCCGGCATAGCCATAGATGAAGTGATTGTTCTGCACCTGGCTGAGGCTGTCGCTGAACGGGATGTTCTGAAAAGGGGGCGCAGCTTTGGCGTTGACGGAGATGCCAGAGACTGAGGCTGTGCGGACGATATCGGCCTGACCGAGCGAAACGCCGCCGAACGCATAAGGCAGAAAGCTGCCGAACGCATAGGCGGCGCGGGCGCGCACCGACCCGATATCTTTGACTTTCATCGCCGCGGCTCCCGAGTACGTGACGCCGTTGGTATACCCATCCGATGTCGTGAAACTGCGGCCCATCGAGCCCGAATCAGAACCGCCAAAGTCGCCATGCATGTAGTTGGCTTCGAGGCCGAGTACGACGTCATCCCACTGCCAGTTGTAGCCGACGAAGCCGCCGAAGCCGCTGCCATGGCTGGACTTCTTACCGAGCACTGGCCAACGTGAAATGTTGTACTCATTCTCGATGGTGGTCAGAACCATCTGCTGGTGGGCGAGGCTGCTTGTGGCATCGGTAAAGTCCATATCGGAGGTGCCGTAGCCACCCTGACCGCCGACGTAGAAGCCTTCCCAGTTGATCACACGGGGTGTTTCCACCAGCGCGCCGCGGAGCGGACCGTAGTCCGGCATGTCGGCCGCATATGCCGTCTGAGCCATCACGCCGACTGCCGCAGCCACCACAACTCTACGCATCGCCACACTCCTCGACGAACCTTCCACGCCACAAATCATCGGCTGTTAACCTTAATTCTTCGTTGTCACCCGAGGTGTCGGACACAGAAAAACGGCGCGGGAAGCTCCCGCGCCGTTAAGACTTGTAAACAATGGAGGGCGACGATCAGCCCTTGCGCATCAAGGGCGGCGGGGCAGCGTAGAACGGACCCGCGTCGAGATTCCACCGCACGCCGAGCTTCAGGTCGTGCGAAGTGATATTATTGAATTTGAACGAATTGCCGCGAGTTGCAGAGTCATAGGCCCGCAGATCGGAGGCGGTCGTGCCCTTACCAAGGTCGACGTAGCTGTAAGCGAGCTCCATCGTCATATTCGGACTCAGCTTGTAAGCAAGACCGGCATGGGCGGCCCAGGCAAAATTCCACTGCGACCCTGAACCGGCGAGCGCATAGCTTGGATACGTACCGTAGATTGCCGTCGGTCCAGCGCCGACGAAGAGATTGTTCGATCCAACATCGGTGAAGTTTGAGATCGTCACGCGGGCAGCACCGACACCGGCGCCAATGAACGGGGTGATGCACCACCACGTGCCGAGATCGACATAGGCGTTCGCCAAGAACAGCAGTTCGGATTTGCTTGCGCTGTAGTTATCCACACCGCTGTACGGAAATCCGGTGTTCGTCGCCGTGAAAGTATCGGTTCCTTTGAAATTTGACTTGCCGCGGTATTGGCCAGTCAGATCGGCACGGAACCAGTTGTTGAATTGATAGCCGACACCCAACCCGAAGATGCCTGCGGTGTCGAAGGTGGTCGTTTGATCGAATGACGTAAGCTGGGTGTAGCGAGTCGGATCGGAGTGGCGCACATCCTTGACCTGCTGGTTGCTGAACCCGATGTCGCCGCGCAGGTACCAGCCACCAAAGTCTTCGGTCGGGGGAGGCGCGTAAGCGGGCGGAGGAGCAATCGGCATATCGGCCGCCACCGCGACCGAGGCAACCAGCGAAGCCGCTCCGGCGGCCATCAAAATCTTCACGCTACGCATTGGCTTCGTCCTTTGGTCCAATGATCAATTACGAAGGCCCCACACCCGGAAACCTATGAGATCAGACGATGCCACCAATTCCTTAAGCGCGACTTAACCCTAATTTTTAAGGTTGATATTTGGTGTCGCATCGCCATGCCCTGGTAACAACTCGATCCGCCAGGCCGCTGCGACGCCGCAATGACTAATAATTTATGACTAACGAGCGCGATCCGGACTGGCCGGCGCACGACCAAAAACGGCTCCAGTTCCATCGGAACCGGAGCCGGGATTTGAGCGGATCAGGGTGACGCCCTGCCCCAACGCCTCGCTAGTGGGCGTGCCGGGGCATCTTCGGCAGCAGCACCGCCAGCAGGCCGAGCGCCGGCAGGAACGAACAGACCTGATAGACGAAGTCGATGCCACGGATGTCGGCGACCTGGCCAAGCGCCGCCGCGCCGAGACCACCGATGCCGAACGCGAAGCCGAAGAATACGCCGGAGATCATGCCGAAGCGATGCGGCATCAGTTCCTGGGCGAACACGATGATCGCCGGCGTCGCCGACGCCAGGATGAAGCCGATGAACACCGTGAGCACCGCGCTGGCGGTGAGCCCCGCATAGGGCAGCGCCAGGGTGAACGGCAGGATGCCCAGGATCGAGAACCAGATCACATAGCGGCGGCCGAACCGATCGCCGAGCGGGCCACCGAAGAACACGCCGGCTGCGGTTGCAGCCAGGAAGATGAACAGGAAGATCTGCGCGGTCTGGGTCGAGACGTGGAACTTCTCGATCAGATAGAACGTGTAGTAGCTCGACAGGCTCGACAGATAGAGCTGCTTGGAGAACAGCAGCGCCACCAGCACCACCAGCGCGACCATCACCCGACGCCGGCTCGGCGCGTGCGGATGCGGCTGCACCGCCATCTTCTTCTTGCCGGCGACCTGCGGCTTGTACCAGACGCCGATCCGCCACAGCACGATGATGGCGAGAAACGCGATCGACGAGAACCAGGCGATCGACGGCTGGCCGAACGGCACCACGATCAGCGCCGCCAGCACCGGACCGAGCGCGGTGCCGGCATTGCCGCCGACCTGAAACACCGATTGCGCCATGCCATGGCGACCGCCCGAGGCGAGCCGCGCGATCCGCGCCGACTCGGGATGAAACACCGCCGAGCCGAGCCCGATCATCGCCGCCGCGATCAGGATCACCGCATAGGAATGCGCGACGCTGAGCAGCAGCAATCCCAGGAAGGTTGAGCCCATGCCGATCGCCAGTGAGAACGGCTGCGCCTTCTTGTCGGTGATGTGCCCGACCACCGGCTGCAGCAGCGACGCGGTGAACTGAAACGCCAGCGTAATCATGCCGATCTGGCCGAAATCGAGCGCGTAGTTCGCCTTCAGGATCGGATACACCGACGGGATCAGCGACTGCATGGTATCGTTGAGGAAATGCGAGAAGCTGATGCCGCCGAGCACGATATAGGCCGGCCCGGCCGCTGCAGGCGCCGCCGGCTTGGTGAGTTCGGGTACCGGCAGCTCGGCCGGATTGACCGGAGCAGCGATATCCGCATCGACGGTGACAGGCTTGTTCACGGCGTTTCCTGAAATAGGCTTGGGGGCGCCGATCGAATTGCGCGGCGCAATAACGACGAACGGCCGGCACGTTGGCCGACCGCTCATAAATTAGTTCCAGGCGCCGCTGGTGTGTAGCGCGGATTTGCGATGGCAGCGTTGCACCCCGCCTGATGAGGCGGGAGCAGGCCTCAGGCGGCTGCAGCCGCCGCGTTGCCGAGCGCGTCGACGATGCTGTCGACCACTTCCTCGACTACGTCGCGATCATCGCCCTCGCCCATCACCCGAATCACCGGCTCGGTGCCCGACGGGCGGATCAGCAGCCGGCCGTGACCGTTCAGCCGCTTCTCACCATCCTGGATCGCCGAGATCACGCCGCTGTTATCGAGCGGCCGGCCGCTGCGATAGCGCACGTTCTTCAGGATCTGCGGCAGCGGATCGAACCGACGGCAGACTTCGGACACCGGACGGCCGAGCTTCTGCACCATCGCCAGCACCTGAAGCGCGGCGACGAAGCCATCGCCGGTGGTGTTGAAGTCGGACAGGATGATGTGGCCGGAGGACTCGCCGCCGACATTGTAGCCGTCCTTCAGCATCTGCTCGAGCACGTAGCGGTCGCCGACCGGCGTGCGCAGCAGCGCGATGCCTTCGCCTGCGAGGAAGCGCTCGAGCCCGAGATTGGACATCACGGTGGCGACGACGCCAGGCTTGGCGAGGCGGCCGTCTTCCTTCCAGCTCTGGCCGATCACCGCCAGCAGCTGATCGCCGTCGACCACATGGCCGCGCTCGTCGACCAGGATCACCCTGTCGGCGTCACCGTCGAGCGCGATGCCGATATCGGCGCGCATCTCGCGGACCTTGGCGCACAGCGCCTGCGGCGCGGTCGAGCCGCATTCCTTGTTGATGTTGAAGCCGTCCGGTTCGACGCCGATCGAGATCACGTCGGCCCCGAGCTCCCACAGTGCTTCGGGCACCACCTTGTAGGCGGCGCCATTGGCGCAATCGATCACCACGCGCAGGCCTTCGAGGCTCAGCTCGCGCGGCAGGGTGCGCTTGGCGAATTCGATGTAGCGATCGTGGACGCCATCGATGCGGCGGGCGCGGCCGAGGCTGGCGCTCTGCGCCAGCTTCTTGTCGAGCGACTCGTCGAGCATCAGCTCGATCTGCTTTTCGACGTCGTCGCTGAGCTTGTAGCCGAGCGGGCCGAACAGCTTGATGCCGTTGTCCTCGAACAGATTATGCGACGCCGAAATCATCACGCCGAGGTCGGCGCGCATCGACTTGGTCAGCATCGCGACCGCCGGGGTCGGCATCGGGCCGACCAGCAGCACGTCCATCCCGACCGAGGTGAAGCCCGCGACCAGCGCGTTCTCGATCATGTAGCCGGACAGACGGGTGTCCTTGCCGATCACGACCCGATGGCGATGCTCCCCGCGCTGAAACGCGAGGCCCGCGGCTTGGCCGACCTTGAGGGCCAGCTCCGGCGTGATCAAACCATTGGCGCGGCCCCGGATTCCGTCCGTCCCGAAATATCTGCGGCTCATCCAATCATCCCCCGCCCTTGCCGGTCACGGTCAAAAACCCACGATTCGTCCGGGGCTTGCCGTACGGCGAAACGGCCTTATAGGCCCAAAATAGTTGCGGGGACTTCAAAAAATGTAATCAAAGATTACGCCGCCGACCTCGGCCGGCGGCGTAACTTGCTGAAAATACAGCCTTATCCGACCATGCTCAGGGTCGAATGATTAACCCTTGCGGTGGTTATCCCCATCCGGTTTCGATGGCGCCGGCTGGGTCACGCTGACCGGATCGGAGCCCGGAAACGAATCCTCCAATCCCTCATTGAGCTGTTCTTCCAGCTTTTTCTTTTCCTTGGCCGGGGTGTCGGTGGTCTTGGCGTCGGTCATCACGTCCTCCTGCTCCAGCCTTGCGACTTGGACGGAAAACGCGCTGCAACGCAGCGAGTTCCCAGGCTTCGCCGATCGCTCGACGCGACGATTTTGCACAGGGCGCCCGCGTGCTACAGGACGAGCGGCTCGCAACAACCCGCAAGAGGCGGACGGCAATTCCCATGAAAGAGATCACCTGCATCGAAGACCTCCGCCAGATCCACAAGCGCCGAGTGCCGAAGATGTTCTTCGACTACGTCGACCACGGCTCCTATGCCGAGGAGACGCTGCGGGCCAATGTGGATGACCTGAAGCGGATCAAGTTCCGCCAGCGCATTCTGGTCGACATCTCCAAGCGCGATCTCGCGACCACCATTCTGGGCGACACCTACGCGATGCCGCTGATCCTGGCGCCGGTCGGCTCGACCGGGATGCAGCATGCCGATGGCGAAATCCACGCCTGCCGCGCCGCGCAGGCCGCCGGCATCCCCTACACGCTGTCGACGATGTCGATCTGCTCGATCGAGGACGTCGCCGCCAATGTCGAGAAGCCGTTCTGGTTTCAGCTCTACGTGATGCGCGACCGCGGCTTCGCCAAAGCGCTGATCGAGCGCGCGATCGCCGCCAAGTGCAGCGCGCTGGTGCTCACGGTCGACCTGCAGGTGATCGGCCAGCGCCATCAGGACATCAAGAACGGCATGACGGTGCCGCCGCAGCTGTTCAAGCTGAAGAACGTCATCGACATCGCCACCAAGCCGCGCTGGGTGAAGGGCATTCTCGGCACGCCGCGGCGCAATTTCGGCAACATCGCCGGCCACCTGCCCGGCTCCAAGGATCTGGAGTCGGTGTCCGCCTGGGTGGCGTCGCAGTTCGACGCATCGCTGAACTGGCGCGACATCGACTGGATCCGCTCGATCTGGCCGGGCAAGCTGATCATCAAGGGAATCCTCGACGTCGAGGACGCGCGCGAGGCGGTGAAGGTCGGCGCCGAAGCGCTGGTGGTGTCGAACCATGGCGGACGCCAGCTCGACGGCGCGCCGTCGTCGATCGAAGTGCTGCCGGAGATCGTCCACACCGTCGGCTCGCATATCGAAGTAATGTTCGACGGCGGCATCCGCTCCGGCCAGGACGTGATGCGCGCGCTCGCGCTCGGCGCCAAGAGCTGCATGATCGGCCGCGCCTATATCTACGGCCTCGGCGCCTATGGCGGCCCGGGCGTCGCCAAGGCAATCGACATCATCGGCAAAGAGCTGTCGACCACGATGGGCCTGTGCGGCGTCAATTCGATCCACGAGATCGACGAGAAGGTGCTGGCGGACTAATTCCGCCTGCACAATTGCGTCTGTCATTGCGCACCATCGGGCGGCTCGAAGCGCCGCCCCATGACAGGCTCAGCGAAGCAATCCAGAGATGCAGTGCATGGCGCTGGATTGCTTCGTCGCTTCGCTCCTCGTAATGACGGGGAGACAGCCAACAAACAACGAACAACAAAAACAACAACCGGAGGAAATCCATGACTGATACGCAACGCGCGCCGCAGACCGCTTCCAGCGAAGTGCTCTATGCGGTCGAGGATCACATCGCCACGATCACGCTGAACGCGCCGGAGCGGCTGAACACCATCTCCGGGCCGATGCTGAATACGCTGGCGGCGCTACTTACCAAGGCCAACGAAGATCCGGACGTCCGCTGCGTCATTCTCACCGGCAACGGACGCGCGTTCTGCGCCGGGCTCGACCTCAACAAGGAGCGCGGCGACGAGGGCCTCAGCGCTGCGTCCTCACCGACCACGCTCGACCTGCGCAACACCCCGCCGACCGTTCTGCAGGCAATGGACAAACCGGTGATCTGCGCCGTCAACGGCGGCGCGGCCGGCTACGGCATGGACACCGCACTCGGCTGCGACATCCGCATCATGGCGGAATCCGCCAAGCTCGCCGCAGCTTTCGTCAAACGCGGCGTGGTGCCCGAGAGCGGCGGCACCTGGTTTCTGCCGCGGATGATCGGCTGGGCCAAGGCGGCGGAGCTGATCTTCACCGGCCGCACGCTGAGCGCGCGCGAGAGCCTGGAATGGGGCCTCGCCAACGAAGTGGTGCCCAATGCTGAGCTGATGGGGCGCGCCCGCGAGGTGGCCAAAGAGATCGCCGGCAATGCACCGCTGGCGGTGCAGGCGGCGAAGCGGATGATGCGGATGGGCCTCAACGAGACCTTCCCGGATCACGTCCATCACGTGTACTTGCAGCTGCTGCCGCTGTTCAAATCCAAGGACATGGCCGAAGGCATCCGCGCCTTCCTGGAAAAGCGCGAGCCGAACTTCCAAGGCAAGTAAGCCCCCGCGCCACGTAGTCCTACGCGGCGCCGTCTTACGGTTTGATTCACCGGTCGGGCGACACTGTGGGGCGACGCGCAGGCCGACTGCAGCCCTGCTGCAGACGGCTGCGCGCGTTCGCCATCGCAGTCAGCTCGATCGGAGCGCCATGACCGACCATCCCGAGAGCTCTGCCGCGGCCGCGGCGGGCTCAGCAGAGTTGAAGCCCCGCCTCCTGGTGATCGACGACGACCAGGTGCACCGCACGATCATCTGCAAGATCGCGGTACGCGCCGGATTCGAACCGGTCGAAGCCGGCTCGCTCGACGAGGTCGTCGAGCTGACCACCTACAACGATTTCGAAGGCGTCACGCTGGATCTGTCGCTCGGCGAACAGGCCGGCACCGAGGTGCTGCGTCATTTTGCCGATCGCGACTTCCGGGCGCCGGTCATTATCCTCAGCGGCGCCAAGAGCGAGATCGCGCGCAAGGCGCATGACTTCGGCGAATCGCTCGATCTCACCATGCTGGAAGCGGTGTCGAAGCCGGTCGATCTGACCGAACTGCGCGAGCAGCTTTCGATCATCGCACGGACGTGGCGGATCATGCACCACGCCGCGTAGCACCCGAACGATTACTTCGGGACCAGATCAGCCTCGACCAGAGCCCGCAGCTCCGGGGTGACGTGCGGCCGCGCCCCGAACCACAGATCGAAACCGCGCACCGCCTGGTGCAGCAGCATGCCGAGACCGTCCGCGGTGCGCAGGCCGCGCGCCTTGGCGGCGGCGAGCAGATCGGTCTCCAGCGGCACATAGACGAGGTCCGAAACCACCGCGTCCGCCGGCAGCGCCGACAGGTCGATCTGAAGCGGAGGCTGTCCCTTCATGCCGAGCGAGGTGGTGTTGACCAACAGGCCCGCGCCCGGCAGCGCGGCCGGGATGTCGCTCCAGGCGATCGGTACCACGCGTTCGCCGAACAGATCGCGCAGCGCCTGCGCCCTCTCGATCGAACGGTTGGCAAGTGCGATCCGCTGCACGCCGCGCTCCAGCAGGCCGAACACCACCGCCCGCGACGAGCCGCCGGCGCCGAGCACCAGCGCATGCGCGGAGCGGTCCCAGCCCGGTGCCGAGGCGTCGAGATTGCCGATGAAGCCTTCGATGTCGGTGTTGGTCGAGCGCAGCAGATCGCCATCGTAGTACAGCGTGTTGGCGGCGCCGACAGCACGGGCGCGCTCGTCCGGCTCGGTGAGCTGCAGCGCGCGTTCCTTATGCGGGATGGTGACGTTGGCGCCGACATAGCCGTGCGACTTCAGGTGCAGCACGAATTCGGCAAAGCCTTCCGGCGGTACGGCTTCGATCGAATAACCGCCCTCGATGCCGAGCTGGCGCAGCCAATAGTGATGGATCAGCGGCGAGCGCGAATGCGCCGCCGGCCAGCCGATCAAACACGCGGCGCGCTTAGTCGCAGCCATTTCGCCCTCCAACAGACGCGAGACCTCCGAAGCCTGTGAAAATCAGGCCGCCGCGCCAGCGTCAATCGCAAAACGCGCCGCCGCGACGGAAGTCGGTGGCCTCACGCCGAGGCGGGCTGCGGCGCGGTCGCCTCCTGGGGCGCAGGAGTCTTGCCCTTGATCTCGTCGACCGCACTCGCAATGTCGGCGCGGTAGTGCGCCAGCGGCGGCTTGACACCGTGGGTGAGCAGCGCACGCCGCACCGTCGGCGAGGCGCCGGTGATGATCAGCTTGATCCGCTTGCGCTGCGCCGACAGCGCAACGCGGTAGATCGCATTCGCGGCGGTGGAATCCAGCAGAGGCACCGCGGCGAAATCGACCACGAACACCTTGTGGCGGTCGGCGATGTTGTTCAGCACCGAAGAGACCGTCGCGGCGGCGCCGAAGAAGAACGCGCCGGTGATGCGATACACCACCACGTCCGGATCGGTGACCAGCGACAGGTCGGCGGCAGTGCCGCGCCGCTTGCCGCTTTCGTCGGCGCGGTCTTCTTGCGCCAGCCCGGAATAGGCCTCGACGCCAGTGACTTCGGACATGCGATGGATGAACAGCACCGCGCCGAGCGCGAAGCCGACCACGATGCCTTCGGTGAGATCGCGGAACACGGTGAGCAGGAAGGTCGCTAGCACCACCACCGCGTCGCCGCGCGAGGAGCGAACCAGCGTGGCGAATTCGTGCTTCTCGGCCATGTTCCAGGCGACGATCGCCAGCACCGCGGCGAGCGTGGCGAGCGGGATGTAGCTCGCCAGCGGCGCCGCCACCAGCATGAACACCAGGAGGAACACCGAGTGCAGCATACCGGCGATCGGCGAGCGCGCGCCGGTGCGGATGTTGGTCGCGGTACGGGCGATCGCACCGGTGACGCAGATGCCGCCGAACAGCGCCGAGCCCATATTGGCGAAGCCCTGCGCCACCAGCTCGCAGTTCGAGCGATGCCGCCGCCCGGTCATGCCATCGGCGACCACCGCAGAGAGCAGTGACTCGATGGCGCCGAGCAGCGCGAACGCGATCGCGTCCGGCAGCACCTCGATCACTTTGGAGACCGAGAACACCGGCCAGGACGGCAGCGGAAAACTCTCCGGAATGCCGCCGAACTTGGTGCCGATGGTCGCGACCGGCAGAGAGAAGCCCCAAACCAATGCCGCGGTGACGGCGACTGCGATCAGCAGCCCCGGCCAGTTCGGCCGCAATTTCTTCAAGCCCACGATCAGCACGATCGCGGCGACGGCGATGCCGAGCGCATAGACGTTCATGGTCGGCAGCGCCTGCGCCAACGCCTCGAGCTTGGGAATGAACGGCCCCGGCTCGTGCGCCAGATCGATGCCGAGCAGATCCTTGAGCTGGCTGGCGAAGATGATCACCGCGATGCCGGCGGTGAAGCCGACCGTGACCGGATAGGGAATGAATTTGACGTAGGTGCCGATCTGCAGGAAGCCGGCGATCACCAGCATGATGCCGGCCAGGAAGGTCGCGAGCAGCACGCCGTCGATGCCGTGACGCTGCACACTGAGCATCACCAGCACGATGAAGGCGCCGGCTGGACCGCCGATCTGAAACCGCGAGCCGCCGAGCAGCGACACCAGAAATCCGCCGACCACCGCGGCGTAGAGGCCGCGATCCGGCGTGACGCCGGAGGCGATCGCGATCGCGGTCGAGAGCGGCAATGCCACGATCGCGACGGTGAGGCCGGCGATCATGTCGGCGCGGAAATCGCCGAGGCCGTAGCCCTCGCGCAATACCGTGATCAGCTTTGGGGTAAACAGCTCGCGGAAGCTCGGTTTGGTCGCAGCCACAAGTCGCCGGGAGGTGTCCATGCTGTTTGCTCCTGGTCCGCCCCGCTGCTGCACCGAAACCCTTAGGCCTCGTTGCGCGGCGGCGCCGGCTCTTTGAACCGGACGCCGCGGCCGCCGCCTTCGCTGCGGGAATTGTCTCCGATCAGAGTCACGCCGCAGCGGTCGAGGGCCTCGATCACCTTGGTGAGGGATTCCACCACACCGCGGACGTTGCCTTCGCTCGCCTCCATCCGCTGGATGGTCGGCAGCGACACGCCTGACAGTTCGGCCAGCGTGCGCTGGTCGATGCCAAGCAGCGCGCGCGCGGCGCGCAATTGGGCTGCGGTCATCATGGATGAGACATGAACTCTGATGTCTGAAGACCCGAATATGATGCTTTGAACAGCATGACGCAAATAAAAAACGGCTGGAATGATGTCTGAGACATCAGTCCAGCCGCTTTGGGACAGTCATATTTTAGTGAGGGGCGGAAGGCTTCCCGCCCCATCTCGATCCTGGCTCAGGCCGCCGCCTGGCGATGGGCCGCAACGATCTGGTCGGCGGTTCGCCCGGAGACCTCGGCCATGTGGTCGAAGCTGCGGGTGAAGCTGCCTGCGCCGGCGGTGGCCGAACGCAGCTCGACGATCAGGTCGCCGATCTCGGCCTCCGGCATGGTGGCGCGCACCATGTCCCAGCCCGGCCAGCCGTCACGAGTGTCGAAGCCGAGGATCTGGCCGCGCCGCCCGGACAGGATGGCATTGACCTTGGCTGTCGCCTCGGTCGGGCAGACGATCTCGACGGTGTGGATCGGCTCCAGCAGCACCGGCTGGCACTGCGGCAGTGCCTCGGTGATGCCGATCCGCGCCGCGGTGCGGAACGCCTGATCCGAGGAGTCGACGCTGTGATACGAGCCGTCGGTCAGGGTGACATGGACGTCGACCACCGGGAAGCCGAGCGGCCCGGCCCTCAGGGCGTCGATCACACCCTCCTCCACCGCGCCCATGTAGTTGCGCGGCACCGCGCCGCCGACCACCGTCTCGGCAAAGGCGAAGCCCTCGCCGCGCGCCAGCGGCTTGATGTCGAGCACCACATCGCCGAATTGGCCGTGGCCGCCGGACTGCTTCTTGTGCCGGCCACGCTGGGTCACCGGCTTGCGGATGGTCTCGCGATAGCCGATCCCCGGCGCGTGCGACTTCACGGTGACGCCGTAGCGATCGTGCAGCCGCTCCAGCGCGACGCGCAGATGCATCTCGCCCTGCCCCCACAGCACCATCTCGTGGCTCTGCGGATCGTGCACGATGGTGAGCGAGGGATCTTCCTCGTTCAACCGCTGCAGCGCCTGGCCGAGCTTGACGTCGTCCTTGCGATCGGCGGCGGCGAGCGCCATCGCCAGCACCGGCGGTGCGGCGGTGACTTCGACCAGCGAGGCCGGCGCGGTCTTGCCGTTGCCGAAAGTGTCGCCGGTCTTGATCGTGTCGAGCTTGCCGAGTGCGACGACATCGCCGGCCGTAGCCGACGAGCGCTTGCTGTCGTGCCCGCCGCCAACGGCCTGCATGCCGGAGACACGCGAAGCCTCACCGGACGATGACTGCACGTTGTCGCCGTCCGCGAGCGTGCCGGCGAATAGCCGGGCCAGCGACAGCTTGCCGCCGTGCTGCAGATGCTGAGTCTTGAAGACGTAACCGATCGCATCCTTGCCGGCGGTGACGCCGAGGCGTGCCGCGGTTTCGGTGACGTCGGGCGCTTCGTGACGCAGCGCCTTGAGAAGACGCAGCACGCCGTTCTCGCGCAGCGCCGAGCCGAGCAGCACCGGACAGATCACGCCTTCGCGCAGCTCGCGGGCGAGATCGTCGAACACCGCATCGCGCGGCGGCTGGATGTCGTCGAGCAATTGCTCCATCAGCGCGTCGTCGTGATCGGCGAGCTTCTCAAGCATCGAGAACCGCGCTTCCTTCTCACGGTCGAGATTGCCGCCTTCGAGGTCGATCACTTCGGAAGGTTTGTGCTCCCGATAGACGAAGGCGCGCTCCAGCGCGAGATCGACATAGCCGGCGATCAGGTCGCCGTTCCAGATCGGAATCTGGCGGAGCACCAGCGGGATACGCGAGGCCGGCTGCAGACTGTCGAGCACTTCGCGAATGCGTTTGTTGGCGCGATCGATCTTGTTCAGGAACAAAAATCTGGGAATGCCGAGATCTTCGAGTTCGCGCAGGATGAGCTGCAACTGCGGCAGCTTGCGCTCGTCGGCTTCACACACCACCACGGCGGCGTCGACGGCGGGAAGCGCCGCGCGCATGTCGTGCGCGAATTCGACGGAGCCGGGACAATCGAGGAAGGTGTAGCTCTCACCCATGAATTGGGTGGTGACGGCCGTCAGGCTGAGGCCCATTTTGTGCTGGCGTGCCTCGGGGCTGGAGTCGCCGTGCGAGGTGCCCGCATCGACCGAGCCGGCCCGCGGGATGGCGCCGGTTCGTGCCAGGATCGCTTCAAGTAGTGTGGTTTTTCCGCTTTGGAATGGGCCCACCAGTGCGATGCACCGGGGACCACGGGGACTTCTGACGTCTTGTCCCATCGCCGCCTCCTTCTATCTGGAGCTCGGCCCGTGATTGGGTCGGCAAGACGTGATGCTTTCGCAACACACGACACTTGGCAAGCGCGAAAAATTACGACGCGATGATGTCGGTGTTGAGCAGGATCAAGGACACCAAAAATTTGCGCTGCGACGCGTTTGCATCGCAGCGCAATGTTGCAAAACAGGAATTGGACCGGCGAGCGCGCTGTTACTTAGCGGCCCGGACGCAGCTCGAGTTCCTGCAGTCCGACCGCAACGTTGACACCGGTCTGGCCCTGCAGGCTGACCGGCTGCAGCGCGATCGAATTCGCCGAGCCGCCGAGCAGCACGTTGGCGCCGAGACCGACGCCGACCGAAGCCGACCCTTGTGCACCTGCGTAGTTACCAGCGAGGTCGCCGGGGCCGAAGCGTTCGACCGGCGCGAACACCGCCCAGCCGAGCGCGGTTTCCGGGGTGATACCAATATCAAGACCGACCTTGCGGATGGTGGCGACATAGGGCGTGTCCGGGCGGCCTTCGGTGCGCAGTACGCAGCCGAGATTGGTCACCGAACCGACGATGAAGCCCATGCTGGCACCGCCGCGGCATTCGAGCATGCCGACGCGCACCCGGCCCTGTTGAGCATCGGCGGCGGTTGTTATCAGCGCGGCGGCGGCGAGGCCGGCGAGAAGCGAGAGGCGGCGCATAGCGAAGATCTCCGACGTGGGAAGGTGATGCGGAAGACGACCCGATTCGGGCAAACGCGCAAACGAGTGCGCGCCATCTAGTCACAGCATCGGCAAATCTTCAATGACACCCCCGGGCGCGCTGCGCCGCGACCGGGTGCCCGAGCGTACAAAAGCGTCCAGACGCAAAAAGGGCCCGCGCTGGCGGGCCCTTTTCGTTACGACGCTAATGCTTCGTAAACGCTGTCACTTAGTGATGATGACGGCGATGCTTGCGATAGTGCTTCTTGGCGATCGGGGCCGGCAGCAACTGCACGTCGACGATGCCGGCGGTCGCGTTCAGACCGGTCTGGCCCTGCAGGCTGAGCGGCTGCAGCGCGAAGGCGTTGTTCGAACCGCCGATCAGCAGGTTGCCGCCGACGCCGAAAACGAACGACGCGTTGGCGCCGACGCCACCGTAGCTGCCGCCGAGGTCACCGCGACCGACGCGCTGAGTCGGAGCGTACACGGCCCAGGCGAGGCCGGTGTTCTGGGTGAAGCCGAGGTCGACGCCGATGCGCTGCACGTGCGCGATGTACGGCTCGGGACGACGGCCGTCGGTCCGGAACAGGCACTCGAGCTGGGTGGTCGAGCCGACCACGTAGCCGACGTTCGGACCGCCGGCGCATTCGATCACGCCGACCTGCACGCGCTGTTGCGCGCTCGCGCTCGCAACCGAGGCGATCAACGCGACCGCAGCGATGCCGAACTGTCTCAGGGTAAACATATAAGCACTCCACATGTGGATTGAGATTGCGACGGCGACAAAAAGGAAGCGTCTTGTCCAAAACAAGGCGCTTTCGCAGTTTTGGAACGAATCCTGTGAACGTTGCGGATTGTTAATGAAATCTTTACCGCAAATTTCCACAGAACCGCTGGATGCGCTTGCAGGCGTCCTCGAGATCCGAGGTCTTGGTGGCGTAGGAGATGCGGAATGCCGGGCCAAGGCCGAACGCCGAACCCTGCACCACCGCCACGCCTTCCGCTTCCAGAAGCTCGGTGACGAAGTCCTGGTCGGTTTCGATCTTTTTGCCCGACGGCGCGGTCTTGCCGATGGTGCCGGCACACGACGGATAGACGTAGAACGCACCCTCCGGACGCGGGCAATCGATGCCGGTTGCCTGGTTCAGCATCGACACCACCAGGTCGCGGCGCTCCTTGAACACCTTGTTGTGGGCGTCGATGAAGTCCTGCGGACCGTTGAGCGCCTCGACGGCGGCCCACTGGGCGATCGAGCACGGGTTCGAGGTCGACTGCGACTGGATCGTCGACATCGCCTTGATCAGCTCGGCCGGGCCGCCGGCATAACCGATCCGCCAGCCGGTCATGCAATACGACTTCGACACGCCGTTCACCGTGAGGGTGCGATCGAACAGCTTCGGCTCGATCTGCGCCGGGGTGGTGAACTCGAAGTCGTCATAGACGAGGTGCTCGTACATGTCGTCGGTCATCACCCAGACATGCGGGTGCTTGACCAGCACGTCGGTGAGCGCCTTCAGCTCGGCACGGCTGTAGGCCGCGCCGGTCGGGTTCGACGGCGAGTTGAGAATGATCCACTTGGTCTTCGGCGTGATCGCCGCTTCCAGTGCCGCAGGCTGCAGCTTGAAGCCGAACTCGGCGGTGCACACCACCGGCACGCTTTCGCCGCCGGCGAGCGCGACCATCTCCGGATAGCTGACCCAATACGGCGCCGGGATGATCACCTCGTCGCCCGGATTGATGGTCGCCATCAGGGCGTTGTACAGCACCTGCTTGCCGCCGGTACCGACGATGATCTGGTTCGGCTTGTAGGTCAGGCCGTTCTCGCGCTTGAACTTGTCGATGATGGCCTGCTTCAGCTCCGGAATGCCGTCGACCGCGGTGTACTTGGTCTTGCCGGCCTCGACCGCATGGATCGCCGCCAGCTTGATGTTGGCGGGAGTATCGAAGTCCGGCTCGCCGGAGCCCAAGCCGATGACGTTGCGCCCGGCCGCTTTCAGCTCACGCGCTTTGTCCGTGACCGCGATGGTCGCGGACGGCTTCACACGATCGAGCGCGGTGGCGAGGAACGGCATCGTCTTCTCCTTGCAGCCGTCATGAGTCGGCATTTGGCGCGACTCTTCCATCTCTGACGGGAATATCCCCACACTAAGCGCGGCCACGTTGCATCGCAAGAAGCTTGCGGGAATGGCGGCATTGTTCAGTCGTCGGCACAACCGCCAGGAGAGGCCGCACGCCCCCCTGCCGAGAACGGTAGTTGCCAGTCATGCGCGGCATTGCGCGCACCCGCGCGATTTCGCATAGCGAAAAGACGAAATCGGTCGCAGCAGCGGGATTTTCGGGTCACCGCCGCCCCCTGTGCAATGCGGCATGGGATTTCGACCCTTTCCAGCGCTTGGGGCTTGCGGGGCCTGCCGGGGGACATCATTGTTTAGCCGCGTTAGGCGCGGCAGATGCCGGCGGCAGGGAGAGCGAAGCGACCTTCAGGATGTACAAGCTCTATTCGATGCAGCGATCGGGAAACAGCTACAAGGTTCGCCTTGCGCTGGCGCTTCTCGATGCCCCCTACCGCGCGGTCGAGGTCGATATCCTGCGCGGCGAAAGCCGCACGCCGGATTTCCTCGCCAAGAATCCGAGCGGCCAAGTGCCGCTGCTGGAGACCGCACCGGGCCGCTACCTCGCCGAATCCAACGCGATCCTATGGTATCTCGCCGTCGGCACCTCGCTGGCGCCGGACACCCGCATGGACCGCGCCGAAGCGCTGCAATGGATGTTCTTCGAGCAGCACGCGCTAGAGCCGAACATCGGCTCGGCGTATTTCTGGCTGTGCTTGGTCAAGGGCGGCCGCGACCTGCAGACCCACGCGCTGGAGGATTGGCTTGAGCGCGGCTATGCGGCGCTGCAGGTGATGGAAAATCATCTCAAGACCAACGATTACTTCGCAGCCGGCCAGCTCACCATCGCCGACATCGCGCTTTACGGCTACACCCACGTCGCCGACCAATGCGATTTCGACCTGTCGACGTTTCCGGCGGTGAACGCGTGGCTGCGCCGGGTTGAACAGACCCCGGGCTTCATCACCATGGATTGGACCCCGGAAACCATCGCCGCCGACCCGACGAGCTTCGCGGCCGAGGCTTGACGGCGGCCCTACCGCTCGAATTCCGCCGCGATTTGGTCATGATTGGCGCCCTTCGGCGCCGCACAAACGCCCGTGATCGCACGACAATTCACCTACGCCGGTGATTCGCCGGCGTTTGGTTCGAGGATTTCGAGTCATGCTTTCGTCGCCCGGCTCGGCGCCCGGCTTCAACCGGCCTGCCGCGCCCGTCACCTCTCCCCGTTTGGTTCGAGCCGTCGCCGCTTCACTGGTCATCGCGGTCGCCTCGCTCGGCACCATCCTCGCGCTGACGCTGCTGTCGACCCAATGCGGGCCAGGCTGCGGCATGGGGACGCCTTTCGCGCTCTGATCGGCTCGGCAACGATCCTTTCCCATCACGGCGCGTTGACTCGCGCGCCGCACCGCAGCCGCGACGGCCATCCTGCGAGGAGGCAGTGCGATGAAGGCTCCGATCGTCTGGGTTTCCGGCACGCTGAGCGCGTCCACCGCGCTGCTTGCCTCGCTGCTGATCGTCACCGCGAGCCGCGGCGAGATCACCACTTACGAATCCTCCGCCGGCCCGCTGACCGTGCAGACCGTGGCGCAGAAGCTGGTGCATCCCTGGGGTCTGGCGTTTCTGCCTGACGGCCGGATGCTGGTGACCGAGCGCCCCGGCCGCCTGCGGCTGGTGACGCCGCAAGGCCAGGTGTCGAAGCCGCTGCAGGGCGTGCCCGAAGTGTGGGCCTCGGGCCAGGGCGGACTGCTCGACGTCGCGGCCGACAAGGACGTCGCCAGCAACCACACGATCTACCTGTGCTACGCCGAACGCGATGGCAACGGCGGACGGACCGCGGTCGCGCGCGCGTCTCTCGACGCCGGCCAAGCGCCGCGGCTGAGCGACGTCAAGGTGATCTTCCACCAGCAGGGGCCGCCGTCGTCCGGCAATCACTATGGCTGCCGGATCGCGCAAGGCACCGACGGCAATCTGTTCGTCACGCTCGGCGAGCACTACGCGCATCGCGACCAGGCGCAGAGCCTGTCCAATCATCTGGGCAAGATCGTCCGCATTGCGCCGGACGGCGGCGTGCCCGACGGCAATCCGTTCACCGGCCGCGACGGCGCCGAGCCCGAAGTCTGGAGCCTCGGCCACCGCAATCCGCAGGGCCTCGCCTTCAACCCCGCCGACGGTAAACTGTGGGAGGTCGAGCACGGCCCGCGCGGCGGCGATGAGGTCAACATCATCCGCAAGGGTGAGAATTACGGCTGGCCGGTGATCGGCTACGGCATCGACTACAACGGCGCCAAGATCCACGAGGCGACCGCTAAGCCGGGCATGCAGCAGCCCGCCAAATATTGGGTGCCGTCGATCTCGCCGAGCGGGATGGCGTTCTACACCGGCAAGCTGTTTCCGACCTGGACCGGCAGCCTGTTCGTCGGCGCGCTGTCGGGACAGATGCTGGTGCGGCTGTCGCTCGACGGCGACAAGATCACCGGCGAAGAGCGGCTGTTGCAGACGCTGGACGAACGCATCCGCGACGTGCGTCAGGGGCCGGACGGTGCGCTGTGGCTCTTGACCGACAGCGACACCGGACGCCTTCTGCGCGTCGTGCCAGCGGCCAACTAAGCGGTATTTTCAGCGGAGAAATGCGCCCGCTGCCGCGCCCCGCCTCACACGTTAAGATGTAGTTGACGCGTCACTGCCGTGTAACAAACTACCGCTAGGGTCCGCTCGCGTCTGATCGAGGCCCCCCGTCGCCGATCAACGTCCCCAGCGGTCCCCGTCAGTCGCCGCGTCTGACCGGGGCCGCACCTTTTTGAGCGGCGCAAAGTTATTGCCATGCTGCGATTCATCCTCGTCATTGCCGCCGTCGTGCCGCTGACGTTGACCCTGCTGCCGGTGCATCTGCTGGCGATCCGCTTCGGCTGGCGCGCACAGCGCACAATTCCGCAGCTGTATCATCGCATCGTCTGCGCGCTGATCGGCGTACGCATTCATCAGGTCGGCCGCCGCTGCGACGGCCCGGTTCTGATCCTGTCCAATCACGTCTCCTGGCTCGACATCTGCGTGATCTCCGCGGTGGCACCGGTGTCGTTCATCGCCAAGAGCGAAGTCGCGACCTGGCCGGTGTTCGGCGCGCTGGCACGCTGGCAGCGCACCGTGTTCATCGATCGCCAGGCCCGGCAGCGCACCGGCGAAGCCACGCGCGAAATCGGCACGCGGCTGCAGAACGGCGACGCCATGGTGCTGTTCGCCGAGGGCACCTCGTCGGACGGCAGCCGGGTGCTGCCGTTCCGCTCGGCGCTGGTCGGCGCGGTGCATCATGCGATCGGCGAAGAGACCGGCGCCCGCGTCGCAGTACAGCCGATGGCGGTGACGTATACCGGTTTCGGAGGCCTGCCGATCGGCCGCGAACTGCGCCAGCGCGTGGCGTGGTACGGCGACGCCGAGCTGATTCCACATTTCGTCGAGTTGCTCTCGGCCGGCGCGATCGACGTCACCGTGAGCTGGGGCGACGCGGTCGCGACCTCGATCGACGCCGACCGCAAGCAGATCACCCGCGAGGCCGAGCAATCGGTCCGCCGGATGTGCGAAGCCGCCCGCCGCGCCGGCATGCGCGGGGCGATCGCGCCGCGCCCCGCCCCAGCGCCGGTGACGACGCCCGACGTGCAGCCGGAAGCGGCATAGCGCGCTTCAAGCGGCCGCGGGCACCGGCGACCACCTGATCTCGTCGCCCCCCACAAAACAGGCGTGCGAGAACAGGCCGAGGTCGAGCTCGTTCATCAAGCGAACGTCGCTCAAATCCGGGCAGCGCTTCTTGGCAGGATCGTAAGAGCGATCGATCTGCGAAATGATCACCAGAATGACACCAGCTCTACGGGCGAACGACCGCAGCGCGCGGATCTGGCTGTTCAGGTCCGGCGTGTCGCGACGCCGATCGAGCAACTGCAGATAGTCGATCACCACCAGAGACCCGCGTGCGGCTGACGCCAGTCGGGCAATGATGTAGTCGGAGCAGATCGCATCCGACGTATCGAGCGTAAACTTGTCCGCCAGCGACGCCGGATCGGCTCCGATCGCGCGAAGCCGCGTCAATACCTCAGCCTCAGTGTATTCGAGCGTGAAGAACGCACTGGTGCGCCCGGCCTTGATCGCTTCCACCGCAAGTTCGAGGCTGAGCAGTGTTTTGCCCTGCCCCGGCCTTGCGCCGAGCAGTACCAGATCCCCGGGGTTCAGCGCCCCGAACAGACGGACCGCCGGCGAAGCCGCTGCCGACTCAACCAGCAGGCTCCAACGCTCGAATCCTTCTGTTGCGGCGACATGATCCAGCGCCGCGTGCAGCGGCACGTTCTGGGCGCGGGACAGCAGTTTGGCTTTGCGTTTCAGGCGATAGACCGGCGCAGACAATCGCATCTCGATAACCTCCTCGATCGAGCCACTGCCGCAATCCCTCCTCATGCTGGCGCTCGAACAGGCGGTTCGACGGTCGTGCAGCCCTGTATGAAAGATACTTTCCCAATGGAGGGGGGAGGCGCGGGCCACGCCAGAATCAGATTGTAGCGCGCCTCGCCACGACCGAGAACAGCTTTCGCCGGCGACGCCGCTTGACGCTTGTGTGATCGGGGCGGTGCCTTGCGGCGCTGCGGGGTGCGCGCCACAATGGGCGGCTCCACGCATCTCTCAAGGACACTTCATGGACATACGCAATCTCGGCGGCAGCGGCCTGCGGGTCTCGGTCGTCGGCCTCGGCTGCAACAATTTCGGCCAGCGCACCGATCCCGAGACCTCGAAGAAGGTGATCCACAAGGCGATCGACCTCGGGGTCACGCTGTTCGACACCGCCGACATCTATGCCGGCATGGGCGGCTCCGAGACCGTGCTCGGCAACGTGCTCGGCGATCGCCGCAAGGACATCGTGCTGGCGACCAAGTTCTGCAAGCCGATGGCGACCGACGGCACCAAGCAGGGCGCGTCGCGGCGCTACATCGTCGAGGCGGTCGAGGCCAGCCTGAAACGGCTGAAGACCGACTGGATCGACCTGTATCAGCAGCACGATTACGATCCGCTGACGCCGATCGACGAGACCCTGCGCGCGCTCGACGACCTGATCCGCGCCGGCAAGGTGCGCTACATCGGCAACTCCAACTTCCCGGCATGGCGTATCGCCGAGGCCGAATACGTCGCGCGTGCGCTCGGCACCCATCGCTACGTGTCGTGCCAGGACGAATACAGTCTGGTGGTGCGCGACATCGAGAAGGACCTGCTGCCGGCCGCACAGGAATACAAGCTCGGGTTGCTGCCGTTCTTCCCGCTGGCGAGCGGCCTTCTGACCGGCAAGTATCAGCGCGGCGCGGAAGCGCCGGCGCACACCCGCTTCGCCAAGATGCCGGCGATCCGCGACCGCTATTTCACCGACGCCAATCTCGATCTGGTCGACAAGCTGAAAGCCTTCGCCGAAGCGCGCGGCCACTCGCTGCTCGAACTAGCGTTCTCCTGGCTCGCCTGCCGCCCGCAAGTCTCCAGCGTGATCGCCGGCGCCACCACGCCAGAGCAGATCGAGCAGAACGTCAAGGCCGTGAGCTGGAAGCTGACGGTCGAGGAGACGGCCGAGGTGGACGCGATCACCAAGGGGTAGTTCACGGCGGCGCCTCCTCACCCCGTCATTCCGGGGCGCGCCCGAAAGGGCGCGAACCCGGAATCTCGAGGTTAGTATCTATGGAGGTTCGTGTGCGTATCGGATTCCGGGTTCGCCGCTGCGCGGCGCCCCGGAATGACAGGTGGAGAGACCACGCCAATTCTATCGACCTGGAGCCTCGCCTGCCCCCTCCCCCTCCGCGACCTTCCGCGTATTGCATCGCGGCTCAGGCGGAGTACGCTGCGAGCGCGTTTCAACCTGCGTTCATTGGCCGTTGCTCATGCCGCTCCGCCCGACCTCGTCCGACACGCCCGCACCGCCGCCGCGGCGGCTGATCTGCGCCGGCTGCGGCGCGGAGTTTTCGTGCACGATGGACAGCGGCTGCTGGTGCTCGGCGGAGCCGGCGCATCTGCCGCTGCCGTCGGACGCGGTCGATTGCCTGTGCCCGGAATGCCTGCGCGAGGCTGCGAAGGCGAGCCGCAAATCGTGACCGGTGCACATGACTGGCTGATCGCAGCGGTGCTGCTCGATATGGACGGCACGCTGGTCGATACCGAGCGCCTGTATCTGGAAAGCCTGACTGAGGTGCTGAACGCATTCGGCCTGCCGGATGCGATCGAGACCTGCGAGTCGATGGTCGGGCTGCCGGGGCCGGAGTGCCAGGCGCTGCTGGTCGCGCGCTACGGCGAAACGTTGCCACTGCGCGAGATCAATCGCGCCTTCGTCGAGAAGCGCGACGCCCGGTTCGCGCAAGGTCTCCCGGTGAAGCCTGGCACCTGCGAGCTGCTCGACGCGCTGGACGATGCAGGCTGCCCGGTCGCGGTCGTGACGTCGTCGTCGCGCAAGACGGCTGACATGCACCTGACGCTCGCCGGCATCCGCGCGCGGTTTGGTACCATCCTGACCCGCGACGACGTCGCTCACGGCAAACCCGCGCCGGATCTGTATCTGCTCGCCGCCGACCGACTCGGCGTGCCGCCGGCACATTGCGTCGCGGTGGAAGATTCCAGCGTCGGCGTCGCTTCTGCCTTCACGGCCGGCGCCATCACGCTGATGGTGCCGGACCTGCTGCAGCCCGACGCCGCCACACGGGGAAAATGCGCCGCGGTGCTGCCGGATCTCAACGCGGTGCGGACGCTGCTCGGGATCCGCGGCCAGTTCGCGGCGCCAAACGCGGCCCTCGCACCGCGTTGAAGCTGCGCGGCAGGGCTGCGACCACCAGCTTGGCCGCCGCCACGCCCGCGGTCTCCATGTAGCTCGGGTCGCGATGCAGCAGCACCACCGCGAACGAGCCGTCGAGCAGCAACAGCATTTGCCGGGCGAGTTCCTCAGGCGCATCGATGCCAGCTTCGGCGAATGTCTCGCGCAGCCAGCCCTCGAACTTCTTCTTGTGCGCGGCGCCGATCTTGATCGCCGGATGGCCGGGCAGATTAGCGAGCTCGGCGGAGGTGCGCAGGAAGCCGCAGCCCTTCCATTTCGGATGCCGCGCGGCCCGCGCAAGATTGCGGAAGATGCCTTCGACCTTGGCGGGCAGTTCCCCCGGCGTCTCCTCGAACCACTGCCGGAATAGCGCCAGGTTCGGCTGGTCGCGGCCTTCAAGATAAGCCGCAACCAGATCGTCCTTGCTGCGGAAGTGATAATACAGCGTCCGCTTGGTGACGCCCGCCTTCTCCGCCACCGCGTCGACACCGACGGCGCGGATCCCTTCGCTGTAGAACAGCTTGGCGGCGGCCGCGACGATGCGGTCACGGGTCGGGCTGGACGGAAACGCCTTCGGCGCTACGGATGCTCGGACGGCCATCCGGCTTATGTATACCGACCAGTGAATATACACAACGCGCCGCCCACAGTAACCATCGCGTGCCCCGATGGAGACCGCGACATGACTGAACTGATCCCGATGGAGCTGCGCGACGACGTCGCGCTGCTGACGCTGAACCGCCCCGAGAAGCTGAACGCGCTGAGCTACGCGCTGATCGACCGGCTGATGCAGCGGCTCGACGCGATCGAAGTCGATGACGCCGTCCGCGCCGTGATCCTCACCGGCGCAGGCGAGCGGGCGTTCTCCGCCGGCGCCGACATCGCCGAGTTCTCCGGCAGCGTTGCACGCGGCGCGGATCACGCGGTGCGCGATTTCGTCCGCCGCGGCCAAACCATGACGGCGCGACTGGAGAGCTTTTCCAAGCCGGTGATCGCGGCGGTGAACGGCCTCGCTTACGGCGGCGGCTGCGAGATCGCCGAAGCAGTACATCTGGCGGTCGCGAGCGATCGCGCCCGCTTCGCCAAGCCGGAGATCAAGCTGGCGATGCCGCCGACCTTCGGCGGCACCCAGCGGCTGCCGCGCCTCGCCGGCCGCAAGCGCGCCCTGGAATTGTTACTCACTGGCGAGCCGTTTTCGCCCGACCATGCGCTCGCGATCGGCTTGGTCAATCGCGTGGTGCCGCACAAGGAGCTGATAGGCGCGGCGGATGCGCTGGCACGGCAGATCATCCGGCATCCGCCCGGCGCGGTGGCCGCGGTGATTACGGCGACGACGCGCGGGCTCAATCTGTCGATCGACGAGGGCCTGTTGGTCGAGCGCGCGCAGTTCGCCATGCTGGCCGGCCGCGAGGAGCTGGCGCGTGGCCTCGCCGAGTGGCGCAGCCGGCCGCGCGACGCGGCTCAGACCGGATAGCCGGGCGTGGCCCGCGCCAAGCCGCCGAATGCATCGAGCAGCCGTTCGCGCCAGGCGTAGACCGGGTCGTCGCTCTGCAGCAGCGAGAAGTCGCTGACGACCCGGGCCCATTGGAAGCCGCCGAACACGATGTAGTCGGCGTAGTTCGGTGCGGCGCCGCCGATGAAGGCTTGCGTCTTCAGCGTCAGCCGTAGCGGGTCGAGCGACTTGCGAAAGCCCTCGACCGCGCGATCACGGGGCGCGGCGGCCTCCTCCAGCGTTGTCTTCAGCCGCGCCTCACGCGACTGCCGGAAATACGCGGCATCGTCCGGATCGAGCCGCTGGGCGATGTCGGCGACGATCATCGGGAAGATGCCGCCGACGATCGCGAGGTCGCCCCACCAGTTCAGCATCCGCGCCATCGCCCGGCCGCCATCGCCGCCGAACAGCGACGGCCGATCCGGATAGGCGTCTTCGAGGTAGTTGGCGATTGCCCAGGAATCGACGACCGTCTTGTCGCCGTCGAGCAGCACCGGCACCTTCTCCGAGCCGTAGGGTGCGATCGCCGCCTTATCGGTGAAGCGCCACGGGATCGTCTCGGCCGTCAGCCCCTTGTGCGCCAGCGCCATCCGCGTCCGCCACACGAACGGCGAAAACGGCCGGCCCACATCGGCCCCGACCAGTTCGAACAGTTTGAGAGTCATGTCGCGCGTCCTCGGGTCTCGCGATGGTTGTGGGCACTCGCCGCACATCTCTGGCGCCGGGCGCTCGCCACACACTTCACGTCATCGCCGGACTTGATCCGGCGATCCATCTCTTCAAGATGATGGATGCGCGGGTCAAGCCCGCGGATGACGCTGTGCGGGCGAACGGCACCGCCGCGCCCTGCTCTGCCGTTGGTTGTCATTCCGGGGCGCCGCGCAGCGGCGAACCCGGAATCTCGTTGGACTACCTGCCGCAACAACCTCTGGATTCCGGGTTCGCGCCCTGGCGGGCGCGCCCCGGAATGACGTGCGGGTGGAGCTGCGCCTCCCCTACTCGATCTTCGCCTTGACCGGCTCGATCACCTCGAAGTTCGGTGAGAAGTCTTCGAACAGGCCGAACAGTTCGCGCAGCTTCAGCGGATTGCCGCTAACCCAGAGGTCGCCGCTCAGCACCGCGCCGAGGAAGCCGCGCTGCTTCAGCGAGATCGCATCGAAGGTGGCGCGGTTCAGGGTGACGCTGACGTCGGCGTTGTCGGACAGCTTGCCGGAGATGTGGGTCAGCGCCGAATTCTCCAGGTTCATGGTGTAGGTCTCCTTCAGGTCGGTGAAGGTCCAGTTCACCACGATGTGCTTGCCCTCGGCCTTCGCCGCATTCAGCCGCACCGCCAGGAAGTCGAACGCCAGATCGATCGATACGCCCTTGAGCAGATCGGGATTGGACGTGACCGAATCGGTCTTGATCAAACCGTTGCGCAGTTCCTGCGCGCCGAGCAGATAGGCGTTGCGCCAGGTCGAAGCTTCGGCCTGATAGCCGAGCTGCTCCAGCGCGTCGGCACCGAGCGCGCGGGCTTCGGTGTTGGCGGGATCGGCGAACACCAGCTTGCTGGCCACCGTCGCCACCCAGCGATATTGCCCAGCCTTGTAGTCGTCGCGGGCGCGCGCCAGCACCGCAGCGGCGCCACCCATATAGTCGATCTCCTTCTTGGCCTGCTCGGCGCGCGGCAGCGGATTGAGATCGGCCGGGTTGGCGTCGTACCAGCCGAGATAGAACTGATACACCGCCTTGGCGTTGTGGCTGACCGAGCCGTAATAGCCGCGCGCGGCGAATTCGCTCGTCAGCGACGGCGGCAGCGTCAACCGCTCGGCGATCTCGGTCGGCGTCAGGCCGTGATTGAGCAGGCGCACGCTCTGGTCGTGGATGAACTTGTAGACGTCGCGCTGCTTCTTCAGATAGCCGACGACGCGGTCACGGCCCCACACCGGCCAGTTGTGCTGCGCGATCACCACGTCGGTCTTGTCGCCATAGCGCTCGATCGCCTCGCCGATGTATTTCGACCACAGCCGGCCGTCGCGGATCGCGGCGCCGCGCAGGGTGTAGAGATTGTGCAGCGTGTGGGTGGTGTCCTCCGCCATGTTCAGCACCTTGAACTGGGGATAGTACGAGATCATCTCCGACGGCGCCTCCGACTCCGGCACCAGGTGGAATTCGATCTCGACGCCATCGATGCTGCGGGTCTCATAGGCCTGTTTGATCAGGTCGTTCGGCGCGATCAGCGACACCGTGCCCTTGGCCAGCGCCTTGCCGAGGCCGGCATCGACCTGACCGCGCTCACCGACCGGGAGCTGCGTTCCGAACTGGAATTGCGCGCGGCGGCTCATCGCGTTGCCGGCGATGACGTTCTCGGCGACCGCATGTTCCAAGAAGCCGGTCGGCGCGATCACCTTGACCTTGCCGCTCGCCGCATCCGCCTCGTCGATCAACCCGCGGGCGCCGCCGAAATGGTCGATGTGGCTGTGGGTGTAGATCAGCGCCACCACCGGCTTCTTGGGCCGGTGCTGGTAGTACAGATCGAGTGCCGCCTTGGCGGTCTGCACCGTCAACGTGGTGTCGGTGATGATCAGGCCGGTGTCGCCTTCGACGATCGTGACATTGGCGATGTCGAGCCCGCGGACCTGATAGACCCGCTCGGCCACCTGGAACAGGCCGCTGGCGAGGTTGAGCTGCGCCTGCCGCCACAGGCTGGGATTGACCGTCGCGGAGGGCTGATCGCCCTTGAGGAAGTCGTACGGCTTGAGGTCCCACGCGGCCGGCGCCCCCGCCGGTCCGGGGACCACGCCATCGGGCAGCGAGGCGATCAGGCCGCGCTGCGCGTCCTCGAAATCGGCGCGATCGGCAAGAGGCAGGAACTTGTTCACCACCTCGTTCGCCGCCCGCGTCGCCGGCTCGGCGTCGTTGGGCTGGGCAGCCAGCGGTGCAGCCAGCAGCGACAGCGCCGCGGTGGTAGCAAGTATCATCGACGGTATAATTCGTGCCATGATCAATCTCCGGAAGGGCGCGGATCATCGCCCGGTTCCCGCCGCGGTGACCATCGCAATCCCGCCCGCGAAATCGAAATTCTGTACCCTGCACAGTGCTCTCCACAGCCGAAGTTTTGCCGCGGTGCAAAGTATTCCGTAACGCGAATTGAACATGATCCCTCTCCGCCGACACCACCAGCGGCGGCCGATCGGCAACCAGACCGACGGCCGGGCGAAGGGAGAGTTGCGATGCGCTATTCGGCCGAAGATCTACAAGCCGCGGCCCAGGCCGGCGTGATCACCCCGGCGCAGGAGGCGGCACTCCGCGCCTTCCTGGACGCCAGACGCCCGGCGGTCGCGAGCGACGCCCCGCGCTTCGATATCGTGCATCTGCTCTGGTATGCGGGCGCGCTGATCGTGATCAGCGCGATGGGGCTGTTCTCGACCATGGCGTTCGCCGGCCTTGGCGGCGCAGCGCTGACTGCCACGGCGCTGATCTATGCCGTCGCGTTCTGGTGGACCGGGCACTATCTGTGGCACGTGAAAGCTCTGCGCACGCCCGGCGGGCTATGCATCGCCGTCGCGGTCGGGATGATGCCGCTGGCGGTGTATGGCGTGCAGGAGGCATTCGGGCTGTGGTCCGAATTCGGCAAGCCCGACACCATTCGCAGCTTCTACATCTGGGTCAAAGGCAGCTTCATCTTCATGGAGCTCGCCACCATCGTGGCCGCACTGGTGGCGCTCGCGTTCTATCGCTTCCCGTTCATCGTGTTTCTGATGGCGGTGGCGCTGTGGTTCCTGTCGATGGACCTGGTGCCGTGGATCACCGGCACGCCGCATGGCGATTTCGAAACCGGCCGCAAGGTCTCGATCGGATTCGGCGCCGTCATGGTGATCGCCGCCGTGATCGTGCATCTGCGCCAGCGCAGCGGCGATTTCGCATTCTGGCTGTATCTGTTCGGCGTGATGACGTTCTGGGGCGGCATCACTGCCACCTCGAACGGGACCAATCTCGACAAGGCGCTGTACTGCGCCATGAACGTCGTGTTCCTCGGCATCGCCGTGGTGCTGGGCCGGCGGGTGTTCGCGGTGTTCGGCGCGCTCGGGATCGCGATCTATCTCGGCGATCTCGCCGAAAAGCTGTTCCGCGACTCGCTGCTGTTCCCGTTCGCGCTGTCGCTGATCGGCATCGCGATCATCGCGCTCGGACTGTTCCTGCATCGTCGCCTGCCGGCGATCGAGGCGTGGTGCGACGCGCGGCTGCCGAAGGGGATGCAGCGCCTGCGGGTGGCACCGGCCTAGACAACACGGCTGGGCGGCGCACCCTTTATTCGCCCCCCGCTTCGCCCCATATTGCCGGCATGGCGAAGACTCCCGACAAGCCTGGCAAGCCGGCAAAAACCCCGAAATCCAAAGCACATCGGCCCGAGGTGAAGCCGATCGGCCCTGCGCTGGCCGAACTGCTGAACCCGGCGCTGAATCGCGGCGACGCGGGCCTCGGCTCAGGCACCGGCCTGCAGCCGCCGCCGGACAATTCGCACGACCGCCGCGGCGGCGAAGCGGCGGTGCATCGCGGCCGGGCCTCGACTGCCAAAGCCGGCGACGGCGCAACGCCGCGGCCGACCGCGCTGCAGCCCTATCCGCAGCCGCCGGGCGCCAGCCGCGGCGGCCTCAATGAAGCGCCGCAGGCCAATTATGGCACCGCCGCCACCATCCCGACGCTCGATCCGGAACTGGCGCGGCAGCTCGGCCTGCCGACCGAGGAGGACGACGCCGAAGCCTTGGCGCGGCCACCGCGCAGCAAGATGGAGGCGCTCGGCGTCAAGGCCACCGCCGACGCACTGGAGAGCCTGATCCGCGAGGGCCGCCCGGAGTTCAAAGGCGAAGACGGCGGCGTCAAGCTGTGGGTGCCGCACCGGCCGCCACGCCCGGAGAAATCCGAAGGCGGCGTCCGCTTCGTGCTGAAGTCCGACTACCAGCCGCGCGGTGACCAGCCGACCGCGATCAAAGAACTGGTCGAAGGCCTCGACAGGAGCGACCGCACACAGGTGCTGCTCGGCGTCACCGGCTCAGGCAAGACCTACACCATGGCCAAGGTGATCGAGGCAACGCAGCGCCCGGCGATCATCCTGGCACCGAACAAGACGCTGGCGGCGCAGCTCTACGGCGAGTTCAAGAACTTCTTCCCCGACAACGCCGTGGAATATTTCGTCTCGTATTACGACTACTACCAGCCCGAAGCCTACGTTCCGCGCACCGACACCTATATCGAGAAGGATTCGTCGATCAACGAACAGATCGACCGGATGCGCCACGCCGCGACCCGCGCGCTGCTCGAGCGCGACGACGTCATCATCGTCGCCTCGGTGTCGTGCATCTACGGTATCGGCTCGGTCGAGACCTATACGGCGATGACCTTCGCGCTGAAGCGCGGCGAGCGGATCGACCAGCGCCAGCTGATCGCCGATCTGGTAGCGCTGCAATACAAGCGCACCCAGGCTGACTTCTCGCGCGGCACCTTCCGGGTGCGCGGCGACGTCATCGACATCTTCCCGGCGCACTATGAGGATCGCGCCTGGCGAGTGAAGATGTTCGGCGACGAGATCGAGGGCATCGAGGAGTTCGACCCGCTCACCGGCCACAAGCAGGACGAGCTGGAATTCGTCAAGATCTACGCCAACTCGCACTATGTGACGCCGCGGCCGACGCTGATCCAGGCGATTCAGTCGATCAAGACCGAGTTGAAATGGCGGCTCGATCAGCTGCATGCGCAAGGCCGCCTGCTGGAAGCACAGCGGCTGGAGCAGCGCACCACCTTCGACATCGAGATGATGGAAGCGACCGGCTCCTGCGCCGGCATCGAGAACTACTCGCGCTATCTGACCGGCCGCCGGCCGGGCGAGCCGCCTCCGACGCTGTTCGAATACGTGCCCGACAACGCGCTGGTGTTTGCCGACGAAAGCCACGTCTCGATCCCGCAGATCGGCGCGATGTTCAAAGGCGACTTCCGCCGCAAGGCGACGCTGGCCGAATACGGCTTCCGCCTGCCGTCCTGCATGGACAACCGGCCGCTGCGCTTCGAAGAGTGGGACATGATGCGGCCGCAGACGGTCGCGGTGTCGGCGACGCCGGCAGCATGGGAGCTGAACGAAAGCGGCGGCGTGTTCGTCGAGCAGGTCATTCGCCCCACCGGCCTGATCGACCCGCCGGTCGATATCCGCCCGGCGCGCACCCAGGTCGACGACCTCGTCGGCGAGGTCCGCGCTACCGCGGCGCGCGGCTATCGCACGCTGATCACCGTGCTGACCAAGCGGATGGCCGAGGACCTCACCGAGTTCCTGCACGAACAGGGCATTCGCGTGCGCTACATGCACTCGGACATCGACACCATCGAGCGCATCGAGATCATCCGCGATTTGCGGCTCGGGGCGTTCGACGCGCTGGTCGGCATCAACCTGTTGCGCGAAGGCCTCGACATTCCCGAATGCGCGCTGGTGGCGATCCTCGACGCCGACAAGGAAGGCTTCCTGCGCAGCGAAACCTCGCTGATCCAGACCATCGGCCGCGCCGCCCGTAACGTCGACGGCAAGGTCATCCTCTATGCCGATCAAATGACCGGCTCGATGCAGCGCTCGATCGACGAGACCAATCGCCGCCGCGAGAAACAGATCGAATACAACACCGCGCACGGCATCACGCCGGAGAGCGTGAAGAAGTCGATCGGCGACATTCTCAACAGCGTGTACGAGCGCGACCACGTGCTGGTCGAAATCGGCGACGGCAAGGGCGCCGGCTTCACCGACGACGCCGCGGTGATCGGCCACAATTTCGAAGCGGTGCTGGCGGATCTCGAAACCCGGATGCGCGAAGCCGCCGCCGACCTGAACTTCGAAGAAGCCGCCCGCCTGCGCGACGAAGTCAAACGCCTGCGCGCCACCGAGCTCGCGGTGATCGACGATCCGACCGTGAAGCAGCGCAAGGTCGCCGACAAAGCCGGCAGCTACGCCGGCGCCAAACGCTACGGCGACGCCGCGAACCTGCCAGCCGATGCGGGCAAAGGCGGACGCGGCAAGTCAGGATCACGAGGCGGCGCCGCCACGTCACCCTCCCCCTTGCGGAGTGGGTCGGCCGAAGGCCGGGGTGGGGGTGCCGCGAGCACTGCGTCAAAGGTCCACAAACCCGACCTCGACGAAATGGGCATCGCCGGCTTTCACGAATTCAAGAAAGTCCAGCGCCCCAAGCCGCGCAAGCCGACGCTCGACGAAATGGGGCCGGGCACGGAGAGCAAGATCTATCAGCCGACCTCCAGCCGCGAAGCCGGCCCGGAATTCGGCCCCTCCCCGCGCAGCACAGGCGGCGCGCCGGGGAAGAGGGGGGGATGGAAGAAGAGGTAGGATCGCGGACTATCCCGCGCTTGGTTTGAACTTCGACCGAGGTGAGCTATCTTTATGAAGGCGGTCTGACGACCGCGTCAGGAGGTCGCCGTGGCAGTGCTGGTTATTCAGGTCACGTACGACGAAGAGGCAAGAGTCTGGGTCGCCCAGAGCGACGACATTCCCCTGGTGACGGAAGCCGACACCTACGAGGTGCTCTATCGCAAGATGCCGGACCTGATCCAGGACGTGCTGGTGGAAAACGCCGACCCGCGCGCGGGCACCGATGTGCCGTTCGAGCTCGTCACGTCCAGTCGAGCAGCGCCGCGTTTCCAAGTGGCGTAGATGACCGACTACGCACCTGCTTTGAAGGACCTGCTCCGAAAGCACGGTTGCGAGTTTATTCGGCAAGGCAAGGGTGATCACGAGATGTGGCGAAGCCCGATGACCGGCAAGAGCTTGCCCGTCGATTCCAAGATCAAGTCGCGGCACACGGCGAACGGAATTTTGAAGCAGGCTGGACTGCCGAAGCAGTTCTGAAGAAGACGGGGGGGACCTTGTCCTCAGCCACCAGAACCAATGTGGTCTTTCCCGGCGTTATTCGGGCTTTAGCATCCTGACCGCCTCCTCCACCTCCTTCCAATCCTCCACCAGCACATACTCCCCGTTGGCCAGCGTCGTCGCGCTCGCGGTGACCACCGCACGTTTCGGGCAGATGCCGAGACAGCCGATGGTGACGAGCTTGGGACGTTTGCCGCCGTGCGACGCGGCGGCCTGTTTCAGTTCGGACTTCAGCGCCTGCTTCAGCTTCTTGCCGCCGTCGATCTTAGACAGGCATTTGCCGCAGATCAGCACCGGCGGCGGGCGTTTGGGGCGGGCGATGGTGGGGGAGGATTTCGGGTACATCACGTAGATATAGGGATGACGCCGTCTCATCCAAACGCCGCGCTTTTCCCAACGCGAGATGATTTGTTAGGCTGAGCCATGAAGCTCGGCTTTGAAGAGACCCAGGCCGCCTACAATAGCGGCTCGCAGAATGCCCGCGTCTGGACCGAGACGTGGGTCAAGACCTGGGCTTACTGCCCACATTGCGGCAACCAGAACATTTCTCAGTTTCCGAACAACAGCCCACTTGCTGACTTTTTCTGCGCATCCTGCCAGGAGGAGTTCGAGCTCAAGAGCCAGAAAGGCAAGTTCGGCTCGTCCGTCGCCGATGGCGCCTACAAGACCAAGTGCGATCGCCTTGCGGCAAGCAATAACCCCAACTTGCTGCTGATGAACTACGACCTCAAGTCGCTTGAAGTCATCAATCTGTTCGTCGTGCCGAAGCACTTTTTCGTCCGCGAGATCATTGAGGCGCGGAAGCCGCTGGCACCGACGGCGAGGCGCGCGGGCTGGGTCGGATCGAATATTCTGCTAAGCAGAATTCCCGAGTCAGGGAAGATACACATCGTCGAGAACCGGAGCATCCGACCGAAAGATCTGGTGCTGGAGCAATGGCAGAAGACACTCTTTCTTCGGCAAGAATCCCTCGAAACCAAGGGCTGGCTGCTCGATGTGATGAGTTGCGTCGAGTCCATCGGCAAAACAGAATTCTCGCTCGATGAAGTCTATGCGTTCGATCGACACCTGGGCTCGCTGTACCCGGACAACCAGAACGTTCGACCGAAAATTCGACAACAGTTGCAGTATCTACGCGACCGTGGGTTCCTGGAGTTTGTAGGCAAGGGAAATTATCGCTTGATCAAATGAGGAGGCGAGCGTGGCGTGGTTTCTCAACATCTACCGATGCGAGCGCTGCGGACGGATTTGGACCGACGAGTGGTCCTGCATGTGCGACGACGACTGCCCCCATTGTGGGGCGCGCCACATGTCACCGCTCGACAGCAATGATCTGACCGACTTGATCGTGCAGGAAGGCAAAAAGTTCGTCGCTCTCCGCTCGCCCGATTCTGCGGGACACCATCCTGACTACAAGGAGATCGGTCGTTTTCCGACCAGGAAGAAAGCCGCGGCATTCTTGGCTAGGAATTGAGTATCGTAGGATGGGGTGAGACCAATCGGCTCGTCCTTCCTGCGCAATTCCGTCATTGCGAGGAGCGATGCGACGAAGCAATCCAGCGCCTTGCACAGAGCCTGGATTGCTTCGCTTCGCTCGCAATGACGCTGTGGTCGCAAAAACGAAAAGTGGCCGGGGGCGAGCCCGGCCACGTCGTAACAGACCAAGTTGAAAGCGCTAAGCCGCCCTCACACCCGCTCGATGATGATCGCCGGGGCCATGCCGCCCGCCGCGCACATCGTCACCAAGCCGCGCTTGAGGCCACGGCGCTCGAGTTCGTCGAGCACGGTGCCGACCAGGATCGCGCCGGTGGCGCCAATCGGGTGGCCGAGGGCGATCGCGCCGCCGTTGACGTTGACCTTGGAGCGGTCGAGGTCGAGGTCGCGCATGAACTTCTCGGCGACCACCGCGAAGGCTTCGTTGATCTCCCAGAGGTCGATGTCGTCCTTGGTGAGACCGGCCTTCTGCAGCACCTTCTTGGCGGCCGGCACCGGGGCGTTGAGCATCAGGGTCGGATCGTCACCGATGTTGGCCATCGCCAGGATCTTGGCGCGCGGCTTCAGGCCGTGCTTCTCGGCGTATTCCTTCGAGGTCAGCAGCAGTGCCGCAGCGCCGTCGACCACGCCCGACGAGTTGCCGGCGTGGTGGACGTGCTTGATATCGACGTCCGGGTACTTCTGGTTGATCAGCTTGCGGTAGGTCGTGCCCTTGTCGTCGAGCGGATAGTCGGCGATCGCGGTGAAGGCCGGCTTCAGCGCCGCGAGGCCTTCGGCGGTGGTTTCGGGGCGCGGATATTCGTCCTTGGCCAGCACCACATTGCCTTCGTCGTCCTTGACCGGGACGATGCTCTTGTCGAAGCGGCCTTCCTGAATCGCGATCGCGGCGCGACGCTGGCTTTCCAGGCCGAGCGCGTCGAGGGTCTCGCGGCTGATGCCTTCCATCGTGGCGATGGCATCGCCGCAGATGCCCTGATGCGACTGCGGATGCGTCTTGGCCAGGCGGGCGTTGCCCGAGCCCATTCCGAGCGGCGGCTTGCCGGCGGCCATGTCCTCGGCAGCCATCGCGGCGGTCAGCGACATCATCTCGGTGCCGCCGGCGATCACCACGTCTTCCATGCCGCTCATGATCTGCGCGGCGGCGAAGTTCACCGCGGTGATGCCACCGCCGCAGAAGCGGTCGAGCGTGGTGCCGGAAGCCTTGATGTCGTAGCCGGCGTCGAGCGCGGCCATGCGGCCGAGGTCGCCGCCCTGCTTGCCGCGCTGGGTCGAGGTCGACCAGATGATGTCGTCGACGTCGGCGGTGTTGAGCTTGTTACGTTCGGCAATCGCCTTCAGCACGGTGGCGGCGAGGTGCTGGGGATGCATGTCGGCGAGAGCGCCCTTTCCGACTTTGCCGATGCCGCGGGGGGTGCGGACTGCGTCGATGATGTAGGCGTCTGCCATCTTGTTCTTCTCCCGATCTTGTTTGCGGTTTGTTGGGGCTTGGCGGCGAGATTGTCCGAGACGACGACGAAGTCAAGCCGCGGCGGCGATGCAGCCCCATTCAATCTGTGTCGAGCGCCGGCTTATGCCGCACGGCGGAACTGACGAATTGCCAACCGCGGTGCGCCTCTGCATAGTCGCGCGCCAACAAGACACTTCTGGGGGACTACCAACATGGCCGAGGCCGATCTCGACGCGATCATCCGGCAGCTCGCAAAACAGCAGACCAAGGCGCTGACCGCCGCGGTGAAAAAGCGCCGCGACGCGCTGCTGGCCCGTGCCGCCAAGGCCAAGGACGCCGCCGGCAAGGCGCAGGGCAAGGCCCTGGCGACCGCCGCCTATGAGCAGGGGCTGGCCGCGGCAAAGCGGCTGCAGACCGCCGCCGACAACGCCGCCGATGCCTACGCCCGCGCGATGCGCAAGGCGGCCGAAGATGCCGCCACGGCTGCCGCAGCGGCGTCCAAGCCGAAGGCGGACGACAAGCCGAAGGCGACCGCCAAGTCCAAGACTGCAAAGTCGAAGCCCGCCAAGGCAGCAGGCGACAAGGCGGAGACCAAGCCGGCCAAAACCGGCGCCAAGAAGAAGGCCGCCAAGAAGGCCAAGCGCTGACCCGGTTCGGCTGTCCAGATGGGCGGTTCGGTCCGCCCGTCTCTCCCTAACCCCGCCGCTTGCGCTCAGCATCCCGTCACGGTCCGCGAATCAGTTGGCGAAGCGTGTCGCCATGTGGCGAAGTCGTGCGCGTCGCGAGTGATCGCCGGGCGGCATCGGTTAGCTGACGTTTCCCGGCTCGGTACGCTATCCGCCTCGGACTATTCCGAGGCCGTGCGGGGCGATTACTCGATATCGGGCGCAACTACTCAGAGGCTGCAGAAAAGCCGGCAAAACCATGGCGGCTTGGCCCGCTGGATGCCTGCCAAACGGGCGGCTTGAGCCTGCGAATCTAAATTTGTGCAATGCACAAAAGACGATTGCAATTGGCTCTTAGTGTAACTAATCGGAACACACAGCGCAGCAAATTGTAAAGGGCAAGGCGACCAACGCGTCGCCAGGTGCCGCTGCTTGCATCGACAATCAAACTTTGAACGGGATTGCCAATGACAGAGCATAGTCTCTGGCGTTTCTCGCGTGCATTGCATCGCGCCCTCAACGACCGCCAGACCGAAGACCTCGCTACGATTATCGACGACAACATCGATTGGGCGATCTACGGCCCGATCGACATGTTCCCCTTTTTCGGTGCCCGCCAAGGCAAAGCGGCGGTGCTCGAAGTCTGCCGGCAGATCGCCGACAGCGTGCGGATCTATCGCTATCACCGCGAGTCGGTGATGCTCGGCATCGACTCCGCCGCCTCGATGGTCCGCTACTCGTTGACCGCCGCCGGCACGAACCGGCCGATCAGCGTGCGGATGGCGCTGTTCACCCAGTTTCAGAACGGCCGGCTGACCAATCTGCGCATGGTGCTCGACACCTTCGACCTGGTCGAACAGGCGCTCGGCCGCCCGATCCACCTGCCGAAAATCGCCTGAGACAATCGTCTGAGTTGTAGCGCAGCCGGCTTCTCCCCCGAGGCTGGCGGCCGCGTCGTTAATGGGACGTTGAGGATTGTCGCCGAAACACCGAGACGGCGCCGCAGAACGGCCGCGATGCGGTCAAATTGCGCTGGAGTCATGCGGCGGCAGATTACGTGCGGGCGATCCCCGCGCGGCGTGACGCTCACACAGGGGACCAACCGAATGAACGCCATTCCTTCCGAGAAGATCGAGACCACCGAGACCGACGAGAACCTCGCCGCCGTTTCCGAGGTCGAAGCGGGGATCCGCGACTTCGTCCGCAACGACATCGCCTATCTGCGCCGCCCCTCGGCGACGACCGCGACCACCGACACGGCGGCGGCTCCGGCCTCGTCGCTCGGCCTCGAAGGCACCGCCGAAGCTGCGGTCAACAACGTCAACTCGCTGATCCAGCGCGTTGCGGGCACCTCGCTCGGCGAGATCGAAAACCTGATCGGCGAACTGGAGACGCTGCGCGACCTGCTGCACGCCGAAGGTCAGCGGGTTCAGCGCGAGATCTCGAGCTACGCCCAGCTCAGCCAGGCGGCGATGAAGTCGACCCGGATGATCGCCGAGAACGTCGCGCAGTGGAAGCGCGCCGCCGACACCCTGCGTCACGGCTGATCGGTCCACCCTGATTCGGCCCGCGATCCGGTCGATCACAGGTCTTGAAACGACAAAAGCAGCCATCGCGAGGTGGCTGCTTTTTGCGTGCTATCTCGGATTTAGTTCGATGGCCGGCGGGGTGCCGGCAGCCGCGAGCTTTAAGCTCAGCGGTCGGAGATCGTCGTCGCGGAGTCGAGGCTGTAGGAGCCCACTGCGTAACCCTTCACAACCATTCCGGTGGTGATCATCACCGCCAGCGTCACGGTGGCGAAGATCACGCCCACCCATTTCAGTCCAGCTTGGTCAGCCATTGTCTTCAATTCCCTCAGCCCTGCGTTCGTCGAACGTGGCGCTCGCAAGGTTCACAACATCTTAATATCCCGGCCGTTCCGGGATCGTCTCGGGCAAAAGCCTCGCATTTGGTTAAAATGCGATCGGCTGTGTCCCCCTCGCCTCAGTTCACTCCGCGTTCGGCCGGCGCGGCACGAACGCCGTGGCGAGGAACGAGAACACCACCTCGCCGCGCTGATTGATCCCGGTGTTGCGGGCCTGCATGATTCCCCATTGCGGGCGCGAATCGGACGGCCGCAGACTCTCGACCTGCTTGTAGTAGGTGATGGTGTCGCCGGCCAGAACCGGCTTGAGCCAGCGCAGCTCGCGAAAACCCGGGGACGGGCCACCGGTCGCCACCAGCTCGCCGCGCTTGGCGGCCTCGGCGGACTCGCGCTGAGCATCCGCGACCATCAGCTTCATGCACACCGCGGCGACGTGCCAGCCCGAGGCGGCGAGGCCGCCGAACAGCGAGTTCTTGCCGGCCTCCTCGTCGAGGTGGAACGGCTGCGGATCGAACTGCGCCGCGAAGGTCTTGATCGAGTCGGCCGTGAACGTGAACGTACCGACCTCACGGCGTTCGCCGATCGTCATGTCTTCCAGGAAACGCATGGTGATCGCTATCCGTTGCTGCCGGCGGCGCTGGTCGCGTCCGCGTCGCGGCGCTTGACGATGATCGGCGACACCATCTCGCTCAGCATCTGGCCGTGGCCGTTGCGCACGTAGCACTTGAAGGTGACGATCCCGGTTTCGGGACGGCTCTTCGACACCCGTGCTTCAATCACTTCGACGTCGAGCAGCAGATCGTCGCCCGGGCGCAGCGGCGACATCCAGCGCATCTCGTCGACGCCCGGCGAGCCGAGCGACGCGGTGTCCTTGATGAAGCCGTCGTACATCATCCGCATCATCAGCGACGACAGATGCCAGCCCGAGCCGGACATGCCTTTCAGCATCGAGGCATTGGCGGCGTGGTCGTCCAGATGCATCGGCTGCGGATCGTATTCCGAAGCAAAAGCGATGATCTCCTCGCGCGTCACACGGCGAGGTCCATAGCGGCCGAAGTGGCCGGGCGCGAAATTTTCGAAGAACAGGGCTGTCATGGCATTTGCTGGTGGGAGGCCCGATTGTGGCCGTTATTGCGGTCGATCACAAGCCCATCATTCGGTTTGTTGGGGGAGACCACCGATGTTCAATTTTCGGGACCTATTTCAATGGGACCGCTTCATCACGCCGACCATCATCAAGACCTTCTATTGGCTGGTGATCGCGTTGACCGTGCTGTTCGGCATTTCCGGCGTGTTTTCCGGGCTGGCGGCGATGGCGGTGAGCCCGTTCGGCGGTTTCATCCTGGTGCTGTCCAGCCTCGCCTCGATCCTGGTCGGGATCGTGTTCTCGCGCATCGTCGCCGAGTTCGTGCTGATCGTGTTCCGAATCAACGAACACCTCGGCGCGATCCGCGATCAGCAGGGATTCAGGTGACGACAACCACCTCATCGTCATTCCGGGGCGCGAACATAGTTCGCGAACCCGGAATCCCGAGATTGTAGCGCACAGAGATTCCGGGTTCGCGCTTCGCGCGCCCCGGAATGACTCGCTGAGAGGACGGCGCTCGAAGAGTTTCGCCGTCCGCCTTAGGTATTAAACCTGAAGTGCATCACGTCGCCGTCGGCGACGACGTATTCCTTGCCTTCCAGCCGCAGCTTGCCGCCGTCGCGGGCGCCCGCTTCGCCGCCGAGACGAATGTAATCGTCATAGGCGATGGTCTCGGCGCGGATGAAGCCCTTCTCGAAATCGGTGTGGATCACCGCGGCGGCCTGCGGCGCCTTGGTGCCCTTGGTGATGGTCCAGGCACGGGCTTCCTTGGGGCCGACCGTGAAGTACGTGATCAGGTGCAAGAGCTCGTAGCCGGCGCGGATCAGCCGGTCGAGACCGGCCTCGTGCAAGCCCAGCGTGTCGAGGAAGTCGGTGCGCTCTTCCTTCGACAGCGTCGCGATCTCGGACTCGATCTTGGCCGAGATCACCACCGCGACCGCGCCCTCTTCCTTGGCGCGCGCCATCACCTGTTCGGAGAACTTGTTGCCCTCGGCGGCCGAGCCTTCCTCGACGTTGCAAACGTACAGAACCGGCTTGGAGGTGAGCAAGCCAAGCATCCGGAACGCACGCTCTTCCTCGGGCTTGCGCTCCAGGAAGCGCGCCGGCTTGCCGTCGCGCAGCAGGGTCAGCGCGCGGGTGACCAGCTCGAGCTGCTCCTTGGAATCCTTGTCGCCGCCCTTGGCCTTCTTGGTCAGGTTGTCGACGCGCTTTTCCAGACTCTCGAGATCGGAGAGCATCAGCTCGGTCTCGATCGTCTCGATGTCGGCGAGCGGCGCAACCCGGCCCTCGACATGGGTGATATCGCCATCCTCGAAGCAGCGCACCACATGCGCGATCGCATCGACCTCGCGGATGGTGGCGAGGAACTGGTTGCCGAGGCCTTCCCCCTTGGAGGCGCCCTTCACCAAGCCGGCGATGTCGACGAAGGTCAGCCGGGTCGGGATGATCTGCTGCGACTTGCCGACCTCGGCCAGCTTGTCGAGCCGCGGATCCGGCACCGCCACCTCGCCGACATTCGGCTCGATGGTGCAGAATGGATAGTTCGCCGCCTGCGCCGCCGCAGTCTCGGTCAGCGCATTGAACAGCGTCGACTTGCCGACGTTCGGCAGCCCGACGATCCCGCATTTGAAGCCCATGGTGTGTCCCGCTGTTCGAGGCCGGCGCGTCCGCGTCTCGTTTCTGTGTCATGCGCGGGCTTGACCCGCGCATCCATCCTCTTCGCACAATGATGGATCGCCGGGTCGAGCCCGGCGATGACGCACGTTACTTGTCGCGCTCGCCGCCTTTGGCCTGTTTGTCGTTGTCGTAAAATCCCTTCGCCTGCATCGCCAGATGCACCTTGTTGGCGAAGGAGGCGTCCTTACCCTTGGCGATCAGGCCGGCGTTGTCCGCGGCGATCTCGCAAAGCGCCTCGACCCAGGGCCGCTCGCTCTTGGCAAAATCGCCGAGCACGTGATTGTGCACCAGCTCCTTCGCGCCCGGATGGCCGACGCCGAGCCGCACGCGAAGATAATCGTTGCCGATATGCGCCGAGATCGAGCGCAGGCCGTTGTGCCCGGCGATGCCGCCGCCGACCTTCACGCGAACTTTCGCCGGCGGCAGCTCGATCTCGTCGTGAAACACGGCGATCTCGTTCTGCCCGATCTTGTAGAAGCTGGCCGCGTCCTGCACGGCGCGGCCGGACTCGTTCATGTAGGTGAGCGGCTTCAGTAGTGTGATTCGCTCGCCGTCGAGCACACCGTCTGCGGTCTCGCCCTGAAAACGACGGCGCCATGGCGAGAAGCCATGACGCCGCGCGATTTCGTCGATGACCATGAAGCCGATGTTGTGCCGGTTGCCCTGGTACTTCGCCCCGGGATTGCCCAGCCCAACGAACAGCCGCATGACGCGGAACCCCGCGCCGGCTTACTTCTTCTTGGCAGCCGGAGCAGCCGCGGCCGGAGCCTTGGCAGCAGCAGCCGGAGCCTTCGCCGCAGCAGCAGGCGCAGCAGCGGCCGCAGGCGCGGCACCCGCCGCGGCCTTGTCTTCGTTGTAGCCCGACGGCGGCACGATGGTGACCAGCGTGACGTCATCGCGCGACACCGACTTGACGCCGGTCGGCAGCGCGATGTCAGACAGATGCAGCGACACGCCGATGTCGAGGGTCGAAACGTCGGCTTCGATGAACTGCGGAATGTTCTCGGCCGGGGCTTCGAGCTCGACGGTGTGGGTGACGATGTTGAAGGTACCGCCGCGCTTCACGCCCGGGGCCACTTCGAGGCCCTTCAGGTGCAGCGGCACGCTGACGCGGATGGTCGCGCCGGCGCCGAGCCGCAGGAAGTCGACGTGGATCGGGAAGTCCCTCACCGGATCGAGGTGATAGTCACGCGGAATGACGCGATGCTTCTTGCCGTCGAGGACGACGTCGAACACCGTGGTCAGGAACCGGCCGGCCAGAATCCGCAGGCGGAGTTCTTTCTCTTCGACCGAGATCGGCAGCGGGGATTGGTTGTCACCGTAGATCACTCCGGGCACGCGGCCGGCGCGACGCTCAGCCCGGGCGGCCCCCTTGCCGCTCTTCGGACGTGCGGTCGCCTTCAGTTCCAAGACGCTCGTCATCTGTTTAAGTCCTTGATCTGTAAAAAGTTAAAGGCCGCAAAGCGGCCCATTGCACACGTCGCGGCAAGCCTCCAGGGGTGCGGGGGCCGCGGACGTGGCCGGTTTCTAGCCGCAAAGGCCGCAAATGACAAGGAAATCGGGGAGCCAAGCCCCCTCAAGCCGTCATTGCCGAGCTTGACCCGGCAATCCATCTGCTTCGCAAGATGATGAAGCCCGAGCCTTCGGCGCGTCGAAGGGGCTGCGGCCCCGCAGGCGGGTCAAGCCCGGGCGTGACGGTCGTGTGACTAAATGAGTTGCCTCAAGCCAGCGCGGTCGGGGGCTCGGAGCCGCCACCCTGGCGGGCTTCCAGCGCGGCGATCCGGGCCTTCAGGGCTTCATTCTCTTCGCGGGTGAGGCGGACCATCTCCTTGAACGCCTCGAACTCCTCGCGCTTCACCAGATCGAGGTCGCGCAGGATCTTCTCGGCCTGGCTGCGCACCACCCCGTCGATCTCGCGCTTGACGCCCTGGGCCGCGCCGGCGGCGTCGTTCATCAGGCGGCCGATCTCGTCGAAAAGCCGGTTGTTGGTCTGGGTCATGGTCGAGATCTCCGTCGCGCGTCGTGCGCGGTTGAAAGCCAAACGGGCATTGGCGGTGACAATGGCGATGGAACGGGCTTCCTTCAAGGCCGCCTGGCACGCACCATCTCCGCCCGGTCCGATTTGCCACTCCTTGCGACGTTCGCACCCCCGTCGCAAGGTCGATTTAAGCATCGGTCTGGACGACACGCACCGCTGGCGCCGGCAATTGACCCTGTACCGTTGCGGGCTTTGGAGATAAGCCAAACGAACAATGCCATTCTTCGCCGTCGCCTTTCCCGTATTCGATCCGGTGGCCGTCGCGATCGGTCCGTTCGCGATCCGCTGGTACGCGCTGGCCTATATCGCCGGCATCGTCATCGGCTGGCTGTATGCCCGGATGCTGCTGCAGCGACAGCGGCTGTGGGGCGGCCCATCGCCGATCTCGCTGGACGCGTTCGACGACTTCATCCTGTGGGTCACCATCGGCATCATTCTCGGCGGCCGCACCGGCTACGTGCTGTTCTACAATCTCGACTTCTTCATCCGGCATCCGGCCGAGATCTTCGAATTGTGGAAGGGCGGGATGTCGTTCCACGGCGGCTTCATGGGCTGCGTGGCGGCTGTGGTGCTGTTCGGATGGAAGCGTAAGGTGCCGATCCTGTCGCTCGGCGACATCACCTGCGCGGTCGGCCCGATCGGGCTGTTCCTCGGCCGCATCGCCAACTTCATCAACGGCGAATTGTGGGGCCGTCCCGCCGACGCATCAGTGCCGTGGGCGATGGTGTTTCCCAATGCCGGCCCGCTGCCGCGGCATCCGAGCCAGATCTATGAAGCCGGGCTCGAGGGCATCGGGCTGTTCGTCATCCTGGCGCTGATGATCCGCGCCGGCGCCCTGAAGCGGCCGGGCCTGATCATCGGGGCGTTCCTGACCTTCTACGGCCTTGCCCGCATCACCGGCGAATTCTTCCGTGAACCCGATCCACAGCTCGGCTTCCTGTGGGGCGGCATGACCATGGGCATGCTGCTTTCGATCCCGATGGTGATCGTCGGCATCGTGGTGATGATCACCACCTGGCGGCGCGGACGCGGGGCGCCCGCGGCGGCGACACCTTCCAGCGAGGCAGCCTCATGATCGACCAGACGGCGCTCGCCACCGAGATCAAGCGGCTGATCAAGGCCGCCGGCCCGATGCCGGTGTGGCGCTACATGGAATTGTGCCTCGGCCATCCCGAGCACGGCTATTACGTCACCCGCGATCCGCTCGGGCGCGAAGGCGACTTCACCACCTCGCCCGAGATCAGCCAGATGTTCGGCGAATTGCTCGGGCTGTGGTCGGCCTCGGTGTGGAAGGCTGCCGACGAGCCGCAAACGCTGCGGCTGATCGAGATCGGCCCCGGTCGCGGCACTATGATGGCGGATGCGCTGCGCGCATTGCGGGTGCTGCCGATCCTGTATCAGTCGCTCAGCGTGCATCTGGTCGAGATCAACCCGGTGCTGCGCCAGAAGCAGCAGACCCTGCTGGCCGGCATCCGCAACATCCACTGGCACGATAGCTTCGAGGACGTGCCGGAAGGCCCCGCGGTCATCCTCGCCAACGAATATTTCGACGTTCTGCCGATCCACCAGGCGATCAAGCGCGAGACCGGCTGGCACGAGCGGGTGATCGAGATCGGCGCGTCCGGCGAGTTGGTGTTCGGCGTCGCCGCCGATCCGATCCCCGGCTTCGAGGCATTGCTGCCGCCGCTGGTGCGGTTGTCGCCGCCCGGCGCCGTGTTCGAATGGCGGCCCGACACCGAAATCCTGAAGATCGCCAGCCGGGTGCGCGACCAGGGCGGCGCGGCGCTGATCATCGACTACGGCCATCTGCGCAGCGATGTCGGCGACACCTTCCAGGCGATCGCGAGCCACAGCTACGCCGACCCGCTGCAGCATCCCGGCCGCGCGGATCTCACCGCCCATGTCGATTTCGACGCGCTCGGCCGCGCCGCCGAGAGCATCGGCGCCCGCGCCCACGGACCGGTGACGCAAGGCGCATTCCTGAAACGGCTCGGCATCGAGACCCGCGCGCTGTCGCTGATGGCCAAGGCGACGCCGCAGGTATCGGAAGACATTGCCGGCGCGCTGCAGCGCCTGACCGGCGAAGGCCGCGGCGCGATGGGCTCGATGTTCAAGGTGATCGGGGTGTCCGATCCGAAGATCGAGACGCTGGTCGCACTCAGCGACGATACCGATCGCGAAGCCGAGCGCCGGCAGGGGACCCACGGATGATCATCACCTCGCCGCTGCTGGGCGCCGCGCCGGGCCTGCGCCATGCCTTCTTTACCCGCGAGGGCGGCGTGTCGGACGGCATCTATGCCGGCCTGAACGGCGGCATCGGCTCCAACGACGATCCGGCGAAGGTCGCCGAGAACCGAAGGCGGATGGCGGAAGCGCTGGGCGTCGCGCCGGAGCGCTTCCTCACCGTCTATCAGGTGCACTCGCCGGACGTCGCAGTCGCCGAAGCGCCGTGGGATCAGGCGAGCCGGCCGAAGGCCGACGCCATCGTCACCCGCACACCGGGCCTCGCGATCGGCGTCACCACGGCCGATTGCGGCCCGATCCTGTTCGCCGACCCGGCCGCGCAGGTGATCGGCGCCGCCCATGCCGGCTGGAAGGGCGCGCTGACTGGCGTGCTCGAATCTACGCTTCAAGAGATGGAGAAGCTCGGCGCCCAGCGCGACCGCGTGGTCGCGGCGATCGGCCCGCTGATCCGGCAGCCTTCTTATGAGGTCGGCGACGAATTCGTCGCCCGGTTCACCGCGACCGGTCCGGCCTATGCGGCCTTCTTCACCGCAGCCGAGCGGCCCGGCCACGCGATGTTCGATCTCGGCGGCTTCATCCGGATGCGGCTCGAGGCTGCCGGCGTCGGCATGATCGACGACCTCGGCATCGACACCTACCCGGACGAGCGGTTCTTCTCCTATCGGCGAACCACCCATCGCAGCGAGCCGGACTACGGCCGCCACGTCCACGCCATCGTGCTGGACCCGGACATCTGAGACCCGTCAGGCCCGCTCTAAGCGACCCAAAGATGAACGCGAATTAACCACGTTCGTTTACGCCCGAGGCGCCGCCAATCTGGCTAATATTCTGAAAATTTTAGAGAAATTGAAACGGACGGGCCGCAAAGGATTAACCTGGTACTCGCCCTGCCCTAGACCTTAATGCATTTTAACGATATCGCTTCCGTCGTTCGGCGGCCACCGCGCCGCGCTTTCGACGGGACCCTGCATGTTGGCTCGCCTGCCCCGCCAGATCGCCACGCGCACGATGCGCACCGCCCTCCTGCTCACTCTGCTGACCGGCCTCGCCGGCTGCGTCACCGGAGGCGGCCCGGGCGCCGGCCCGATGGCCTCGGCAGGCGGCAGCGGCGTCGCGTTCGAATCCATCGACGGCCCGCCGCCGCAGGTGTTCGACCGCATGGTCGCGGTGCTCGACAGCGAGTCCAAGCTGCGCAACATCCCGGTGGTGTCGCGCGAAGGCGGCGCGGCGTATCGCGTCCGCAGCTATCTGTCGGCGCAGGTCCGCGGCAACCGCACCAATATCGCCTGGGTTTGGGACGTTTATGATCGCAACCAGCAGCGCACGCTGCGGCTGTCGGGCGAGGAACCGGCCGGCAACGGTCGCGATGCCTGGCAGCAGGCCGACGACGTCGTGCTGCGCCGGATCGCGCAAGCCGGCCTCACCGGAATGAGCGGCTTGGTGAACGGCGGGTTACCTGCCGACACCGCACCCGCCGCAGCCCCGAGCGAGCGCGGCCCGGCGATCGCAAGCGCCGAGCCGGCTCCAGCCGCGAGCAGCGATGCGCCCTCTGCAGCCCTGAGTTTCGCTGCGCGCTGATTGCTGCAATTGCACGCTACATAGGTCGAATCCGCACCGGAAAACCGTCACAACGGGTTGCCATCGCCGGCGACCGGCTGATATCACCTCGCTCGCAAAACAGTCCGATTTCGCGAGTCAACCGATATGCTGAACGTTGTATCCACCGCGCAGAGGGGAAACGCGTCGATGTCGGGCAAGAACGGATCGGTCAAACTGGTCGCCGGCAATTCCAATCCGGCGCTGGCCCGCGACATCGCGCAGTGGCTGAACATGCCGCTGACCAAAGCGAGCGTCCGCCGCTTCGCCGATAACGAAGTCTTCGTCGAGATCCAGGAGAACGTCCGCGGCTCGGACGTCTTCATCATCCAGTCGACGTCGTTTCCGGCCAACGACCACCTGATGGAACTGCTGATCATCACCGACGCGCTGCGCCGTGCTTCGGCGCGCCGTATCACCGCGGTGATCCCGTATTTCGGCTACGCCCGCCAGGACCGTAAGGTCGGCTCGCGCTCGCCGATCTCGGCCAAGCTGGTCGCCAACCTGATCACCCATGCCGGTGTCGACCGGGTGATGACGCTGGACCTGCATGCCGGCCAGATCCAGGGCTTCTTCGACATCCCGACCGACAACCTCTACGCCTCGCCGGTGATGGTGCGCGACATCAAGGAGCGCTTCGATCTGTCGAAGGTGATGGTGGTGTCGCCCGACGTCGGCGGCGTGGTCCGCGCCCGCGGTCTCGCCAAGCGCCTCAACACCCCGCTGGCGATCATCGACAAGCGCCGCGAGCGCGCCGGTGAATCCGAAGTGATGAACGTGATCGGTGAGGTCGCCGGCTACACCTGCATCCTGCTCGACGACATCGTCGACTCCGGCGGCACCCTGGTGAACGCCGCCGAAGCGCTGCTGGCGAACGGCGCGACTGAAGTCTACGCCTACATCACCCACGGCGTGCTGTCCGGCGGCGCCTGCGCCCGCATCACCAACTCCAAGCTCAAAGAGCTGGTGATCACCGACTCGATCCAGGCCACCGAAGGCGTCTGCAAGGCGCCGAACATCCGCACCATCACCATCGCGTCCCTGATCGCCGAAGCGATCGGCCGGACCGCGGCGGAAGAGTCGGTGTCGAGCCTGTTCGACTAAGTTTCAGTCATCTCCGTCGTCATTCGACGCAATCAGCCTCTCTTTCGTCATTCCGGGGCGCTCACGAAGTGAGCGAACCCGGAATCTCGACGTTCGAGCCACCAGCAGTATTTCAACAATCTCTGGATTCCGGGTTCGCGAGCTTTGCTCGCGCCCCGGAATGACGGAATAGTTCGACTACACGATCCCGGCCGCGACCTGGCCGCGCAGGCGCTCCAGGCTGAGCAGGGTGTCGGCGCAGGCGTGGGCGACGTCGGCGCCCTTGGTGGCGAAGTGCTGCCGGAAATGCTCGGTGTTCGACGAGCCGCGCTCGAAGCTGTGCGGCGTCGCCACCGCGGAGAACACCGGCACCTCGGTCTTGAGCTGCACGTCCATCAACGCCTGAATCACCGTCTGGGCGACAAAGCCGGTGAGGCCGTCGTCGACCACGAGGCCGGCCGCGACGATCGCGGTGTAGCGCCGGGTCTTCGCCAGCATCTGCACGTGCAGCGGAATCTCGAACGAGCCCGGCACTTCGAACAGATCGACCTGCGAGGCGACGATGCCGCGCTCGACGATCTCGCGCACGAACGACTCCCAGCAGCCGGCGACCACATCGCGATGCCACGACGACTGCACGAAGGCGACGCGCTGCGGCTTGGCGAAGCGCGGATACGACCGCTCGGCCGTCGGCGGCGCAGTCTCGGCAGGATCGGTCACGGTTTCGGTCATCGGCAGGCTCACTCGGCTGTCATCTGAAGGGCGGCTCAGGCTACCAGCGGCGGCCCATGAATCAAAGGTTGACCATGCGGCGAAAGACTCGTGTGGAGCGAATTCCGCGCCCCGGACTCGGCTGACGCGAATCCGATTCCGTTTTGTTCTCGCGCCACTCGTTCCGTTGTGGACGGGTTACTCTTTGGTTGTGGAATTGGCGAAGCCCGGGATTGCGCCGATTCCGCAAATCACATCATTTCATCCCTGCAACCTCGGTTCGTCCGGACTAATCCTTCCGACGCGAGCACAGGTACAGGCGCGTACCGGCCTGCCTCATGCGTATCAGCATATTCCAACGTAAGGTCGAGACGGCATGCCCTTGCTCGAAGGCATCATCGAGTCACGAAATAATCCGCTCGCCGTGGTCGAAGACATCGCCGCGTCGAACGACCTCGCTTTCGAGCGCTCCGGCGAAGACGAAATCACCATCGTCGCCAAGGGCCAGTGGACCGACTACACGCTGTCGTTCACCTGGATGAACGAGATCGAAGCGCTGCATCTGGCCTGCGCGTTCGACATGAAAGTACCGGCGGCACGCCGCAACGAAACTCTGCGACTGATCGCGGCGATCAACGAACAGCTTTGGGTCGGACATTTCGACGTGTGGAATCACACCGGCACCGTGATGTACCGACAGGCGCTGGTTCTGCCGGGCGGGCTGGCCGCCACCGAAGCGCAGTGCGAGACCATGCTGATCAGCGCGATCCACGCCTGCGAGCGTTACTACCCGGCGATGCAGTTCACGGTGTGGGCCGGCAAGACCGCCGCCGAAGCGATGAGCGCGGCGATGTTCGACACTCAGGGCGAGGCGTGAGCCAAGCGCCGCGCATCGTCGTTCGCGACGGCGCCTCCGAGCTCGACCGCGCCGCGATCCTGCGCGCGCTGATCACCCACAATGAGAAGGCCGGCGGACCGTCGGGCTTTCAGCAGGTCTGCCTCGTGGTCGAAGACCCCGACACCGGCGAGACCACCGGCGGGCTGTGGGGCCGGATCATCTACGACTGGCTGTTCGTCGAATTCCTCGCCGTCCCGGAGACGGCGCGTCGCAGCGGACTCGGCACCGAACTGCTGGGCCGCGCCGAGCAGATCGCCAAGGACCGCGGCTGCGCCGGTGTGTGGCTCGATACCTATCAGTTTCAGGCCCCCGACTTCTATCGCAAGCACGGCTATCAGGAGTTCGGCCGCATCGCCGATCACCCGCGCGGATCGCAGCGCCTGTTCTTTATGAAGACCTTCTGATCGCTGCGCGCGGGGCACCGCGCTTGTGACCCCTGCGAGCATCCAATAAAACCCGGCCAGAACGCGCCGCCGTCGCGGCGTGGATGGATGTTCGCGATGACCAGCTCTGCTCAATCTCCCCTGCAACAGCTCGGCGGCACGGTGGTTCTTGCCGGCGCCGGCAAGATGGGCGGCGCGCTGCTCACCGGCTGGCTGGCGCAAGGGCTGGACGGCGGCGACGTCGTGGTGATCGAGCCGCATCCGACCGAGGAGATCGCGGCGCTGAGCGCGCGCGGCATCCGCCTCAACGCCTCCGCCGGCGATGTCGGCGCGGTGTCGACGCTGGTGGTCGCGGTCAAGCCGCAGATGTTCGCCGAAGCCGCCGCAGCACTGCGCGGCTATGTCGGCCCCTCGACCCTGGTGGTGTCGATCATGGCCGGCAAGCCGATCGCAACGCTCTCCGAGCAGCTCGGCGGCCACGTCGTCCGGGCGATGCCGAACACCCCGGCCGCGATCGGCCGCGGCATTACCGTCGCGGTCGCGGCCGGTAATGTGACGGCCGCGCAGCGCGGCATTGCCGATGCGCTGCTGCGCGCCACCGGCGGCGTCGAATGGGTCGACGACGAGGCGCTGATCGATGCCGTCACGGCGGTGTCCGGCTCGGGCCCGGCCTACGTGTTCCTGCTCGCCGAAGAACTCGCCCGCGCCGGCGTCGAAGCCGGTCTGCCCGAAGGCCTCGCCATGACGCTCGCCCGTGCCACCGTCGCCGGCTCCGGCGAACTGCTGCACCGCTCCGACCTCGATGCCGCCACGCTGCGCAAGAACGTCACCTCTCCCGGCGGCACCACCGCCGCGGCGCTCGAGGTGCTGATGGCGAACGACGGCTTCCGCCCGCTGCTGACCCGCGCGGTCGCCGCAGCGACCAAGCGGTCGAAGGAACTGGCGAAGTAGGCAACGCTGCGAAGCATCGTCCGCAGGCTCGACCCGCGGCCCCATCGCGCGCGTAAGCGCGCCGACATAATGCTCCACTCACTTCGCGAAGACGATGGATCGCCGGGTCGAGCCCGGCGATGACGCTTCGTTAAACACACCCACGTCATCGCCCGGCTTGTCCGCGCGACCCAGTATTCCAGAGCGCTCAGTTCAAATAATCGGCGCTCTGGAATACTGGATCACCCGCATGCGCGGCTGATGACGCAGGATTTGTGGTAGCGCTTCGTCCTACACCGGCACTCGCACCGTCGCGCGCAGGCCGCCCATCGGGCTGTCGCCCAGCGTAATGTCACCGCCGTGCGAGCGGGCGATGTCGCGGGCGATGGCGAGGCCGAGTCCGGTGCCGCCTTCGTCCTGGTTGCGGGCGTCGTCGAGCCGCAGGAACGGCTTGAACACTTCTTCGCGCATCGCCATCGGAATGCCGGGTCCGTCGTCGTCGATCGTCACCGTGAGATAGCGGTGATCGCGCTGCCCCGTGATCGCGATGGTGTGGGCGTGGCGCGCGGCATTCGACACCAGATTGGCGAGGCAGCGCTTGAACGAGGCCGGCTTCACCGTCACCACCGGCTGGCCGGTGAAGGCGACGCTGACGACGTGACCATGGCGTTCGGCGTCGGAGCGTAGTTCCTCGAGCGCCGCCGCCATATCGGTCGGCTGCGCCTGCTCGCCGCTGTCGCCGCGCGCGAACGCCAGATACGCTTCCAGCATCGCCGACATTTCGTCGACGTCCTTGCGCATTCCCTCTGTCTCAGGCGCGTCGCCGATCAGTTCGAGCTCGAGCTTGAAGCGGGTCAAGATAGTGCGCAGATCGTGGCTGACGCCCGCCAGCATCGCGGTGCGCTGTTCGATCGAGCGCTCGACACGTGCCTTCATCTCGATGAACGCATAGGCGGCACGCCGCACCTCGCGGGCACCGCGCGGCCGGAAATTCGGCACGTCGCGGCCCTTGCCGAAGCTCTCGGCGGCGTCCGCAAGCCGCAGCACCGGCCGGATCTGATTGCGCAGGAACAGCACCGCGACGATCAGCAGCACGGTCGACGTGCCGACCATCCACAACAGGAAGATCTCGGAGTTCGACGCGTAGGCCGCGCTGCGCAGCGCGAACACCCGCATCACCGCATCGTCGAGCTGAATGCGGATCTCGACCAGGCTGGAGCGGCCGACGGTATCGATCCAGAACGGCCGCGCGATCTGCCGGCTGATCTGCTTGCTGATCGACTGGTCGAGCAGCGAGAAGAACGGCTTCGGCCCGGGCGGCGGCATTTCGCCGGGCCCAAGGAAGTCGACCACCAACCCGAGCCGGGTCTGCGCTATCCGCCGCAGCACCGCGCGGTCCTTGTCCTGCGGATAGCTTTTGTAAACGTCGATCAGCGTCGCGATGTCCTGCACCACCGCCGCTGACAGCCGCTGCGTCACCGTGTTCCAGTGCCGCTCCATGAACACGAAGGCGATCACCGACTGCAGCAGCACCATCGGCACGATGATGATCAGCAGCGCGCGGGCATACAGCCCCTTCGGCATGAAGTCGTTGAAGCGCTGGCCCAGATAACCATTGGCCGCCGACACCCGCCCATAGGCAGAGCGGATCAGCGTCAGCCCGGTATCGAGCGTGCTCATGACGAAGACTGCCCAAATGCGCGAGCGCCGTCCCTTTCAGCGCCAATGCTGAAAGCAATGCCCTCGCCAAAAGCACGGCGAGCCCCCTCTCCCCGCCCTTGCGGGGAGAGGGTTGGGGTGAGGGGCTGCGGCGTATCCACCAGTGCCAACGTCTGCGATGAACGTCGTGCCAAGCCCCTCACCCGCCGCGCCGAAGCGCGGCGACCTCTCCCCGCGCAGGGCGGGGAGAGGTTGCGTCGTGCATGGTGAAAGGCCGTGCTCATGTTCGGAGGCCCGGCCTACGGCGCCGCCACCAGGCGATAGCCGATGCCGCGGACGGCTTGCAGGAACAGCGGGTTGGCGGGGTCGCGTTCGATCTTGCGGCGGAGGCGATTGATCTGGACGTCGACCGCGCGCTCATTGGCATTGCCGGCGCCGCTGAGATCGCCGCGTGGCACCGTCTCGCCGGGCGCCGCCGCCAGCATCCGCAGCATGTCGCGCTCGCGGTCGGTCAGGTGAACGATCTCGTCACCCTGGCGCAGTTCGCCGCGCTCGATGTGAAACACGTAAGGCCCGAACGCCACCGTCTCGGCCTTGGCGGCCGGCGCCGGCGCGGTGCGCTTGAGGATATTGCCGATCCGCAGCAGCAGTTCGCGCGGCTCGAACGGCTTGGCGACGTAGTCGTCAGCGCCGATCTGCAGCCCCTCGATCCGGCTCTCCGCCTCGTGCCGGGCGGTGAGCATCACGATCGGTACGTCGGAGGTTTCGCGGATCGAGCGGGCGAGATCGAAGCCGGTCTCGCCCGGCATCATCACGTCGAGGATCAACAGATCGAAATCGAGCCCGGCGAGCTTGGCGCGGGCGTCGCGCACGCTCTGCGCGGTGGTCACGCGATAGCCCTCGGAGGCGAGAAACCGCGACAGCAGATCGCGGATCCGGCGATCGTCGTCGACCAGCAGCAGATGCGGCGCATCGTCGGCGGGGCGGATCGGTTTCTTCGCCAGTGTTGCGAGCTGGATCACGTCACGTCCTTTGCGGTGGTGCCGCCGTGCAGGATGGTCTGGAGCACCTTGTCCGGATCGTCCCGATCGATCATGGCGCGCAGGAATTTGGCGACCGCCTCGGCGCCACCGGGAGCGAGGTCGCGCAACGCGCGATCGATCCGCTCGGTCTGCAGCCGGGCCAGTTTCTCCACCAGCGCCTCGCCCTTTGCGGTGGCGAAAAGAAGGCGCTGGCGGCGGTCGCTGTCGCCGGCCTTCTGCACGATGTAGCCCTCGTCGAGCAGCTGCTTCAGCACCCGGCTCAGCGACTGCTTGGTGATCCGCAGCACGTCGAGCAGATCTGCCACCGTCAGGCCGGGATAGCGGCAGACGAAATGCACCACCCGGTGATGGGCGCGGCCGAAGCCGAACGCCTCCAGCACATGGTCGGCGTCGCCGACGAAGTCCCGATAGGCGAAGAACAGCAGTTCGATGATGTCCCAGCGCGGCGGGCATGCATCGGCGCCGGCCGGTTCCGCGGAGCGGTCGCCGGACGGCCGGATCATCTCGTTGAAATTTATGTCAGCCATGTTGACATATCAGGTCTTTATGTTACAAAACCGCCGACCAAGACGAAATAAACGACTATTCCGCTTGCGACCCGTGCCCGCGCAGTCCGATAAAGGAAGCTGCCCGGCGGCCTGCATGCGATGGTCGGACGGCTCGGCCGAAACATTAGCGGAGTTCGGCAATTCCGCCAAAACATCTCCCGGCGACCACCGGGACCGACAACCACCCTTGCGGCCGGCTTGCGTAGCCCGGTCCGCCACAACCACGGCCACCCGCAGGCGCGCCGATCGAGGAGAAGATCGATGGGAGTTTCGTTCGACAAGATGGACGGCTCGCTCTGGCTGGATTTCGACGTGCAGCCGACCGCCAGCCCGACGCCGGACGCCGATCGCGCCGCCAAGCTGGAAAATCCGGGCTTCGGCCGGGTGTTTACCGACCACATGGCCGTGGTCCGCTATGACCAGACCAATGGCTGGCACGCTGCGCGCGTCGAGGCTCGTGCCAATTTCCCGCTGCACACCGCGACCGCCGTGCTGCACTACGCGCAGGAAATCTTCGAGGGCCTGAAGGCTTACAAGCGCGAGGACGGCGGCGTGAACCTGTTCCGCCCCGACGCCAACGCCAAGCGCTTCCGCGACTCGGCCGATCGCATGGCGATGGCGCCGCTTCCGGAAGCGGTGTTCATCGAAGCGGTCGAGCAGGTCGTCAAGATCGACCGCAACTGGATTCCGGGCGGCGAAGGCAGCCTGTATCTGCGCCCGTTCATGATCGCCAGCGAAGTGTTCCTCGGCGTCAAGCCGTCGGCGGAATACATCTTCGCGGTGATCGCCTCGCCGGTCGGCTCGTACTTCAAGGGCGGCCCGGCCCCGGTGTCGATCTGGGTGTCGGAAACCTACACCCGCGCGGCGATCGGCGGCACCGGCGGCGTCAAATGCGGCGGCAACTACGCGGCGTCGTTGCGCGCGCAGGCCGAGGCGATCGAGCGCGGCTGCGATCAGGTGGTGTTCCTCGACGCGATCGAGCGCCGCTACGTCGAAGAACTCGGCGGCATGAACGTGTTCTTCGTGTTCGAGGACGGTTCGCTGTCGACGCCGCCGCTCGGCACCATCCTGCCCGGCATCACCCGCGACTCGATCATCGCGCTGGCCCGCGAGGCCGGCCGCACGGTGCGCGAGGAGGCTTACACCATCGATCAGTGGCGCGCCGATGCGGCCAGCGGCAAGCTCAAGGAAGCGTTCGCCTGCGGCACCGCCGCGGTGATCTCGCCGATCGGCAAGGTGTGCTCGAACCACGGCGACTTCGTCATCAACGGCGGCCAGGCCGGCGAAGTGGCGATGGGCCTGCGCAAGCAGCTCGTCGACATCCAATACGGCCGCGCCGCCGACACCCACGGCTGGATCAAGAAGGTGTTCTGAGGCGTACGCACCTCACTAACCGGCGTGCCTCACAACGAGTCATTCCGGGGCGCTCACGACGTGAGCGAACCCGGAATCTCTTGCTAACAACCTCGATCCGACTGCCGGGTAACCTCTCCCGCTTGCGGGAGAGGTCGACGCGCGAAGCGCGGCGGGTGAGGGCACTCCTCTCCGCGAGTTGCTTAGTCAGCACCTGGGGCGCCCTCACCCCAACCCGCTCCCGCAAGCGGGAGAGGGAGTGCATTGCGCTCGGGGCGCAGGAAATGCGCGGACGCACAGATAACAACTACCTCCGCCCGAACAGCTTCTCGATATCGGCAAGCGTCAGCTCGACATAGGTCGGGCGGCCGTGGTTGCATTGGCCGGAATTCGGCGTCGCTTCCATCTCACGTAGCAGCGCGTTCATCTCTTCCGGCTTGAGCACGCGCCCCGCCCGCACCGAGCCATGGCACGCCATGGTGGCGGCGACGTGCATCAGGCGGCGCTCCAGCGGCAGCGCTTCGTCCCACTCGGCCATGTGCTCTGCGAGATCGCGGAGCAGACCTGACGCATCGGTCTTGCCGAGCAGCGACGGCGTCTCACGCACCGCCACCGCGCCGGGGCCGAAGCTTTCGATGACGAGGCCGAACTTCGCCAGCTCCTCGGCGCGCGCGACCAGACGCTCGACCGTCGCTTCGTCCATCTCGACGATGTCGGGGATCAGCAGGATCTGGCGCTGCACGCCGTTGGCTTCGAGCGAGGCTTTGAGCCGCTCATAGACGATCCGCTCATGCGCGGCGTGCTGATCGATGAAGATCAAGCCGTCGCGGGTCTGCGACACGATGTAGGTCTCGTGGATCTGGGTGCGCGCAGCTCCAAGCGGCCGGTCGAGCAGATCCGGCGTCACCTCCTGCGGACGAATATCTGCACTCGGCGCGCCGACATCGAACGCCGCCTGCGCGCGCTCGGCGAAGGACGGCGCCGCGCTGCCGCCGACCGGATAGGACGGCGAACTGCGCCAGTCCCAATTTGCCGGTGGCATCGAGGCGGGACGAAACGTCGAGATCACGCTGCTGGCGCTGTTGGCCGCGGTACGACGGCCTTCGCGCGCCAGCCCATCCTTGAGCGCATGCACGATCAGGGCGCGGACGAGACCGGAATTGCGGAAGCGCACCTCGGTCTTGGCCGGATGCACGTTGGCATCGACCTCGCGCGCATCCAGCGTGACGAACAGCGCCACCACCGGATGACGGTCGCGCGGCAAGTAGTCCGAATAGGCGGCGCGCACCGCCCCGAGGATCAGCTTGTCGCGCACCGGACGGCCGTTGACGAACAGATACTGGCCGAGCGCATTGGCCTTGGTCAGCGACGGCGCCGCGGCGAAGCCTTCGACCACCACGCCCTCGCGCTCGGCACGGACTTCGATGGCGTTGGCGCGGAAATCCGCGCCGAGAATGTCGCCGAGCCGGATCAATTGCCCCGGCGCGCCGGGCAGCGCCGCCGCCCAGGTCACCGGCGCGCGTTCCTCGCCAGCCAGCGTGAAGGCAATGTCGGGCCGCGCCATCGCCAGCCGCCGCACCACTTCGCGGATCGCCTCGGCCTCGGTGCGATCGGTCTTGAGAAACTTCAGCCGCGCCGGCGTGGCAAAGAACAGATCGGCGACTTCAACGCGAGTGCCTTGGGTCAGCGCGGCCGGCGCGATCGGGGTCTTGTCGCCGCCCTCGACGCGCAGGCTCCAGGCGTGCGGCTCGGCGGCGTGGCGCGTCGTGATCGACAGCCGCGCCACCGCGCCGATCGACGGCAGCGCCTCGCCGCGAAACCCGAGGGTGCGGATCTGCAGCAAATCCTCATCGTCGAGCTTGGAGGTGGCGTGACGATCGACCGCGAGCGCGAGATCGGCCTGCGTCATGCCGGAGCCGTCGTCGGCAATCACGATCTTCCGCCGCCCGCCGCCGTCGCTGAAGATGTCGATCCGGCTGGCGCCGGCGTCGATCGCGTTCTCGACCAGCTCCTTCACCACACTCGCCGGCCGCTCCACCACCTCGCCGGCAGCGATGCGGTTGACGATGGTTTCGGGAAGCTGGCGGACGGGCATGCGGCGACTCGAAGTTGGGCGTGAAGTTTAAGCGACCTTGGCAGTGATGGCGATGCGGCCGCCAACCAGAGCCGTCTTCACCCTCCCCTTGAGGGGGAGGGTCGGCGGGTGGCGCGCGAAGCGCGGTACACGCCGGGGTGGGGTGCGCCGCGGCACGGGAGATGAACTCTTCGCCACCCCACCCCGCTCGCTAAAGCGAGCAACCCTCCCCCTCCAGGGGAGGGTGAAGGGGCTCAATCGTCGAAGCTCTTGCCGCTCCGCCCGGCCTTGATGTCGCCGCGGCGCTTTTTGCCTTCGAGGCGGCGTTTCTTGGAGCCGAGCGTCGGCCGGGTGGCGCGGCGCGGGATCGGGCGCACCAGCGAAGCCTTCAGCAATTCTTCGAGACGCTCCAGCGCATCGGCGCGGTTGCGCTCCTGAGTGCGATAGCGGTCGGCGCGGATGACGATGACGCCGTCTTTGGTCATGCGCTGGCCGGCGAGCCCGACCAGCCGCGCGGCGGCATCCTCCGGCAACGCAATCTTGGCCGTATCGAACCGAAGCTGTGCCGCGGTCGAGAGCTTGTTGACGTTCTGCCCGCCCGGCCCCGAGGCGCGGATGAAGCTGATCTCGATGTCGTCGTCCTCGATGACGAGGTTGCGGCTGATCCGCAGCATGGGGCACCAAAGCGGTTGATGCCGCGCGGACCGCACGGCGGCCTGCTGTTTAGCACGGTCGAGCCGCGTGCGCCCCCTCTCCCCGCCTGCGGGGAGAGGTTCGGTCGTGCTCGGGGAGAGGTTTAGGCGAATGCGAGTCTGATCGTGATGCTAATTGGCCCGCGGCGCGGGCGGAGCGCCGGCTGGTTTGACAGCGGCCGGCTGGGCTGCGGCCTGGGGCTGGCGGCCGACCACCACGGTGAGCAGGCCGTTCGACCACAGCCGCTGTGCGACGCGCTTGGCATCTGCCAGCGTCACCGCGTTGACCACTTCGCTGCGCTTGTCGATGTAATCGATCGGCAGGCCGTCGTTCTGATACTGCAGCAGCGCCTGCGCCAGCTTGGCCGAGGTGTCGAGCGACAGCATTTGCGAACCGTTGATGTAGGACTTCGCCTCGGCGAGTTCCTGCTCGCTCGGCCCCTGCTCGCCGATCCGCTTCACCTCGGCGGTGATGGCGTCGATCGTCTCGGTGGCACGGTCGGCGCGGGTACCGGTCGAGCCGATGAACAGCGCCGAATGCTGCATCCACAGCAGCTGCTCGTAGATCGAATACGCCAGCCCGCGCTTCTCACGCACTTCGCGGTACAGCCGCGACGACAGCGAACCGCCGCCGAGGATGTGATTGACCACATAGGCGGCCATGAAATCCGGATCGTCGCGCTTGATGCCTGGTCCGCCGAACATCACCACGGTCTGCGGCACGTCCAGCGTGACGTTGGTCCGCTGCGGCGGCTTGGCGGCGGCGACGTCCGGCACCGGCGTCAGCTGCGCCTTGGCCGGTAGGCTGCCGAAAGTGTCGTCGAGCAGCTTGGCGAGCGTGGCGGCGTCGACGTCACCGACCACCGCGATCTTCAGCGTATCCTTCGCCAGCACCCTGCCGACATAGGCATTCATGTCCTCGATCGTGACCTTGGGCAGGCTTTCCGGCGTGCCGGTCGAAGGCCGGCCATAGGGGTGATCGCCGAACGCAACCTCGAGAAACTTGCGGCTGGCGAGGTTGTTCGGATCGAGCGCCTGGCGACGCAGCGTCGACAACAGCTGCGCGCGGATCCGCTCGACGTCCTTCGGCTCGAACCGCGCCTGGGTCATCGAGGTGTGCAACAGACCGAACGCCTCGTTGCGGTCGTCCTTCAGCATCCGCAGCGAGCCGCGGAAGTAATCGCGAGTCACCGAGTAGGACAACTGAATGGCGCGGCGATCCAGCCGCTCATGGAACGTCGCCGAGTCCATGTCGCCGGAGCCTTCGTCGAGCAGGTTGGCGACCATGTGGCCGACGCCCGGCTTGTCGGCCGGATCCTGACTGGCGCCGCCGTCGAACGAGTACTCCATCGAGATCAGCGGCACGGTGGCGTCCTGCACGAACCACGCGACCAGACCGCCCGGCGTCACCAGCCGCTGGATCTTGGCGGCGGCATGAGACGGCACGGCCGACAGCGCGACGGCGAGGCCGACGCAGGCGGCGAGCGCGAGCCGCTGAGCAAAACCGGCGCGGGTCACGACGACAGCAGCGGTCACGCGCCGCGCCGACAACAGATCGATGCTCACGAGCGCTTCTCCTCCTGCTTGGCGGCGGGTCCGGTGACCAGATAGCCGGTCGCCGAGCGGTTGCGGTCGAGCCACTGCTTGGCGGCGGCACGCACATCATCGGACGTGACGGCGCGGATGCGGTCGGGCCAGCTCTGCACGTCCTGGACGCTGAGACCGGTGGTCAGCGCCTGGCCGTACCAGCGCGCCAGAGTCGCCTGATTGTCCTGCGCATAGACCGCGGCGGCGATCAGCTGGGTCTTGACGCGCTCCAGGTCCTCGGAGCGAACCGGGTTGGCGACGACGTCGGCGATCACTTCGTCGATCTTCTTCTCGATCGCCGCAAAATCGACACCCGGCTTCGGCGTGCCGGCGACGATGAAGTAGCTGTCGTCGAGCGCATTGCCCTGGTAGTTGGCCCCCACCGTGATCGCCAGCGGATTGTCGATCACCAGCGCGCGGTACAGATACGAATTGCTGCCATGGCCGAGCAGTTGCGCCAGCACTTCCAGCGCGGCGCTGTCGCCCTTGGCGCCGGTGTGGGCCGACGGCACCAGGTAATAGCGCCGCACCGCCGGTTGTTCGACGCGCGGATCGGCGAGCGTCACCGTGCGCGGCCCCGCCGGCGTCGGCTCCTGCGGGCGGATGCGCTGCGGCGGGATCGCCGGCTGCGGCGGGATCGTTCCATAGATCCGCTCGGCGAGCGGGCGAACCTCATCGGCCTCGATATCGCCGGCGATCACCAACGTGGCGTTGTTGGGCGCGTAGAACCGGCGATAGAACGCCAGGGCATCCTCACGATCGAGCTTGGCGATTTCCTGATGCCAGCCGATCACCGGCCGGCCGTAGGGATGGTTGAGATATAGCGCCGCCATGATCTGCTCGGTCAGCCGCGCGTCCGGATCGTTGGCGACCCGCATGTTGTACTCTTCGAGCACGACGTCGCGCTCCGGCAACACGTTCTCGTCCTTCAGCACCAGGCCGGTCATGCGATCGGCCTCGAACGTCATCATCTGTTCGAGGTGGGACCGCGGCACGCGCTGGAAGTAGCCGGTGAAGTCGTAGGAGGTGAACGCGTTCTCGTTACCGCCGATCTTCAGCACGGTCTGCGAGAACTCGCCGGCCGGATGCTTCTCGGTGCCCTTGAACATCAGATGTTCGAGGAAATGCGCCAGCCCCGACTTGCCGGGCGTCTCATCCGCGGAGCCGACCTTGTACCAGATCATCTGGGTCACCACCGGCGTACGGTGATCCGGAATCACCACCACCCGAAGTCCGTTCTGCAGCGTGAAGGTCGCGGGCGGCGCGGCAGTGACGGTCTGCGCCGCAGCGGGCGTTCCCACCACCACGGCGGCAAGGACGGCGAGCGCGGCGAGCGGGCGACGGCGCAAGACGGCGGATGCGGTCATATCAGGCATCATCCAGGCTGGAGGACGGATCAGGCCGAGCGCCTGTCCGAAGGCAAGGCGCAAGCCATCGGCAGCGGCACTGACGTGCACGCTTGTCGACGGAACGAGAGATGGGAATGCCGCGCGATGCGGCCGGCCGTGGTGAAGCGGGACGGACGGCAACCAGGCTCAATTGCTGGTTTCTTTGCCCGACATGATGTCCATCCGCTTGCTGCCGAGGGCTTCCTTCGGTCCGGTGCCGTAGGCGAAGTTCGGCGACGGCGTCTGGTAGCCGGACGGCGGCTGGGTCAGGTTCTCACGCGTCGGCTCGCTGGTGAAGGTCGCGGTTTCGGTCTTGCTGCCGCCGAACACGTTCCACAGTGAGCCGTTGAAGCCGAGCTGAGACGGGCTCAGCATCGGATTGTTCTGCTGGTTGCCGGGCTGCATCGGATCGTTGCCGCCCTTGGCGGCGTCGGCGCGGACCGATTTGAGCTGCGACGGCGTCAGCGGCTGGGCCGATTCCCACGGATTCGGCTTGGCCTTGGCTTCGGCTGCCTTGATTTCCTTGCGGCGCTGCAGATCGGCGTCCTTCGGCCAGTTCGGCGCCGGCGCGGCTGCGGCGGTGGCTTCCGGCGGCGGCAGTTCGAGCTTCGGCGGCACGACAAGCGGCGAGCGCTCGCGATAGTCGATGCCGGAATTGTCCATGTTGGTGGCGCCGATACCGGACATCAGACCCTTGATCACCTTCTCTTCGAAGGTGCTGTCGTCCTCGTCGTCCTGGGCGCGGGCCACACCTGCGGAGAGCACCAGCCCAATCCCGAGCGCGACGGCGGTCAGCCGGGCGGTGCGGAGCAGCGCGGCGGTGGACGTTTCCAGCTTCGGAAGGCGGCTGTCGGTCTGGCGCATGGCGTTGATCCTATTCACGTCTTGCGATCGGGCCGCAACCCGGAAGCAGGCCCAATTCCGCGCGGTCGGTATCGGCCGGGATCAGGGCGCTTTTGCGGCGGGTAGCCCTATCAGGGAGTCATACAGCAGGGCCGCCACCCCGACAACAATCGCCACGTCGGCGATGTTGAACACGTACCAATTGTAGATTTTACCGCCGATTTCAGCGTGAAGCAGGGCAAAATCGACCACCGCGCCATAGGCCAGCCGGTCGATCGCATTGCCGATCGCCCCGCCGATGATCAGACCGAGACCGATGGTCGCAAGCCTCGTGGTTGAGCGCGCCATCCAGATCGCCAGCGCCACGATCGCCACCGCCTTGAACGCCAGCATCAAGATCTGGCCTGTCGGTCCCTGCCCGGAAAACCAGCCGTAGGAGATCCCGGTGTTCCAGGCCAGCACCAGGTCGAAGAACGGCAGCACCTGCACCACGCCCTTCCGCGCCAGCTCGAACCCATACAGCAGCCAGAGCTTGGTGACCTGATCGAGCACCAGAGCGACGATGCCGGCGAGGACGCCGAGACGGGCGGGGGTCATGCGCATGAGCTCGCGGCACGACGAGGCGTCGTCCCCGCGCAGGCGGGGACCCATACGCCGTGTCGGTCATGTTGAGACGAGGCATCGGTCATCGGCTTGGCCTTGCCGCACTCACTGGCGTCAAGCCCGGCCATAACGGGCGTGGGTGAGGATGCACGCCGCTCAAGCCGCTGCGCCCCCCAGCGCCTTCCACTCCCGCAGCGCCTGGGCGTCGCGGGGGGAGACGTCGGGATATTCGGCGTCGGAACCGACGCTGGAGAGGATCTTCCAGGACCGTGCGCATTTGGTGCCCTGCGCCCGCTCGACCACCACGGCGACGTCGGCCAGCTCCGGCAGCCGGAAGGCGTCCGCCGGCGGCGTGTCGTTGCCGCGCAGGATCTCGACCATCGCGTTCGAGGTGATGCAGATCTCCGCCCAGTCGACGTCGAAGATATCGCCCATGAATGCTTCCGGCAGATAGATCATCGGCGAGGCTTCGAGCGACGATCCGATCCGCTTGGCGGCGCGTTCGACTTCCAGTGCGCCGGTGACGACGCGGCGCACCGCGCGGATCAGCGTCCATTTCTTCGCCAGCGCGTCGTCGCGATATTCGCCGAGGTCGAGCGGGAACAGCGTCAGGTGAACGCTCGGCTCGGCGTCGGGCCGGTACATGCTCCAGGCTTCGTCCGCGGTGAACGACAGCACCGGCGCCAGCCATTTCAGGATCGCATCGCAGATGATGTCGATCGTGGTCAGCGCCGCCTTGCGGGCCAGCGACGACGGCGGGTCGCAATACAGCGTGTCCTTGCGGATGTCGAAATAGAACGCCGACAGCTCGGTGTTCATGAACGCCGCGAGCGACGCCACCACGGTCTTGTAGTCGAACTCGGCGTAGGCGGCCCGCACCGTCGCACTCTGCTCGGCGAGCTGATGCAGCATCAACCGCTCCAGCTCCGGCATGTCGGCGAACGCCACCGCTTCGTCGCGCTTATAGTGATGCAGCGTGCCGAGCATCCAGCGGATCGAGTTGCGCAGCTTGCGATAGGTCTCGACCACGTTCTTGAGGATCTCGGGGCCGATGCGCTGATCGTCGGCGTAGTCGGTGGCGCACACCCACAGCCGCAGGATGTCGGCGCCGGACGACGCGATCACCTTGGCCGGATCGGTGGTGTTGCCGAGCGACTTCGACATCTTGCGGCCCTGCTCGTCGAGCGTGAAGCCGTGGGTCAGCACGACATCATAGGGCGCGCGGCCGCGGGTGCCGCAGCTCTCCAGCAGCGACGAATGGAACCAGCCGCGATGCTGGTCCGAGCCTTCGAGATACATCACCGTGTCGGCGCCGCCGTCGACCTTGCGGCGGATGCCGGCGAGGCCGGGGAAGTTCTGCGCGTCTTCGAGCACGAACGCATGGGTCGAACCGGAATCGAACCAGACGTCGAGAATGTCGTCGACCTTGCGCCAGCCTTCGGCCGCGCGATCGCCGAGGAAGCGCTCGGCGGCACCTTCGGCGTACCAGGCGTCGGCGCCTTCCTGCATGAAAGCTTCGGCGATGCGCTGGTTGACGATCTCGTCCTGCAGGATGTCGACCGAGCCGTCGCCCTTGTCCTTGATGAACACCGCGATCGGCACGCCCCAGGCGCGCTGCCGCGAGATCACCCAGTCGGGGCGGCCGGAGATCATGCCGTTGATGCGGTTCTGGCCGGCCGGCGGCACCCATTGGGTGACCGAGATCGCCTGCAGCGCGCGGGCCCGCAGCGTGTCGCCGGGTTTCGCCACACCGTCATCGACGATGTCCTTGTCCATCGCGATGAACCATTGCGGCGTGTTGCGGAAGATCACCGGCTTCTTCGAGCGCCACGAATGCGGATACTGGTGCTTCAGCTTGCCGCGCGCCAGCAGCGCGCCGCGCGCGATCAGGGCCTGGATCACCGCCTCGTTGGCGTCGCCCTTCTCGCCCTTGTCGTTGATCACCCGCTTGCCGGTGAACCCCGGCGCCTGCTCGGTGAGCGCGCCGTTCTCATCGACGGTGTAGGGAATGACCGACGAAATGCCGCGCGCTTCCAGAGCGCGGGCGTTGTGCATCCAGATATCGAAGTCCTCGCGGCCGTGGCCCGGCGCGGTGTGGACGAAGCCGGTGCCGGTGTCGTCGGTGACGTGATCACCGTCGAGCAGCGGCACGGTGAACTCATAACCGCCGGCGAGTCCCTGCAGCGGATGCGCGCACTCGCTTGCTTTCAGCACGTCGGCACCGACGTCCGAGACCTTCTCGTACGCCACGACGCGCGCCTGCTTGAACACACTCTCGGCGAGCCCATCGGCGAGGATCAGCAGGTCGCCGGTCTTGGCCCAATTATCAGCCGGCGCATCGGTGACTTTGTACAGGCCATAACCGATCTTCGACGAGAAGCTGATCGCGCGGTTGCCCGGCAGCGTCCAGGGCGTCGTGGTCCAGATCACGACGCTGGCGTCCTTGGTCGACGCATCGCCGGTCTTGACCGGAAACTTCACCCACACCGTATCCGAGGTGTAGTCCTCGTACTCGACCTCGGCCTCGGCGAGCGCGGTCTTCTCGACCACGCTCCACATCACCGGCTTACTGCCGCGATACAGCGTGCCGTTGGCGGCGAACTTCATCAGTTCGCGGGCGATCTGCGCCTCGGCGGCGTAGTTCATCGTGGCGTAGGGATGATCCCAGTCGCCGATCACGCCGAGCCGCTTGAACTCCTCGCGCTGCACGTTCAGCCATTTGTCGGCGTAGGCGCGGCACTCCTTGCGGAACGCGATGATCGCGGCCGAATCCTTGAAGTTCGGCTTCGGCTTGCCCTTGGAGCGGTAGTTCTCTTCCTCGATCTTCCACTCGATCGGCAGGCCGTGGCAGTCCCAGCCGGGCACGTAGTTGGAGTCGAACCCGAGCATCTGCTGGCTCTTGGTCACGACGTCCTTCAGGATCTTGTTCAGCGCATGCCCGATATGGATGTTGCCGTTGGCATAGGGCGGGCCGTCGTGCAGCACGAATTTGGCGCGGCCGCGGGCGCTTTCGCGCAGCTTGCCGTAGAGGTCCATCTCCTCCCAGCGCTTGAGCAGCTCCGGCTCGCGCTGCGGCAACCCGGCGCGCATCGGAAATTCCGTCTGCGGCAGGAAGAGCGTTTTGGAATAGTCGTTACCGCTCTGGGCGGCGTCGGTCTTGGGCTTGTCGGACATGGAAGCTCTGGGTCAAGAGGCGCTGACGCGATCGATCGCGATGATAGTGAGACGGGTCCCGGTCTTGCGCCGAACTCAAAGCTCAGGCGGAAGCCGGGCCGATAATGCTGATGATGGCGCGCCGTGCAGACATGCGGGCATTCATTAGCAGGCGGTCGCAGGATCGCAAAGCCCCGCGGCGGTCATCCTTGCGTCTGGCCGCCCTTCCCCAGCGGCTTGGCCGGGTTGCCGCCGACGATGGCATGGGGGGCGACGTCGCGGGTCACCACGCTGCCGGCACCGATCACGGCGCCGTCGCCGATGCTGATGCCGGGCAGGATGATGGCACCGCCGCCGATCCAGACGTCGTTGCCGATCGTCACCGGCCGGCCGAATTCCAGGCCATCGCGGCGGGTGGCGGCGTCGCGCGGGTGGTCGGCCGCATAGATCTGCACCGCCGGGCCGATCTGGGTGCGGTCGCCGATCCGGACCGGCATGATGTCCAGGATCACGCAGTTGAAATTGAGGAAGACGTTGTCGCCGACGAAGATGTTGTAGCCGCAGTCGCAGAAGAACGGCGGCCGCACCACCGCGCCCTTGCCGACATGGCCGAAATGCTCCGTCAGCAGCGCATGCCGCTCCGCCACCGGCTGCGCACCGGAAGCATTGTAGCGGGCGATCCAGGCCTTGTTGGCGGCCTCGTCGGCGGCGAGCTCCGGGCTGCCGGGGCGATACAGCTCGCCCGCCAGCATCTTTTCCTTCTCGGTCCGGTTCATCGCAGCGCGCCGAGCTTGGGGAACGCACCGTGGTCGGCGGCGAGTGCCGCGCGGGCGCGGGCGGAATCGTCGTCCATTTGCCGGATCAGCGCCTCGATGCTCTCGAACTTCTCCTCGTCGCGGATGAAGGCGATGAAGGCGACGTCGAGCGTCTCGCCGTACAGCGGCTCGTTGAAATCGAACACGAACACTTCGAGCAGCGGCGCGCCGTTGTCGAAGGTCGGCCGGCGGCCGAAATTCGCCACCGCGTCGTAGTGCCTACCGCCGCGGCCGACCCGCACCGCATAGATGCCGTGCTTCAGGCTGCATTGCGGATCGAGCCGGATATTGGCAGTGGGGTAGCCGAGGTCGCGGCCGCGCTTGTCGCCATGGATCACCTCGCCGGTGACAAACCACGGCCCACCGAGCATCTCGGTCGCGGCTGCGATGTGGCCCTCCTCCAGGCACTTGCGGATCGCGCTCGACGACACCGGATGGTCGCCGAAATCGACATGCGGCTGGACGTCGACCTCGATCCCGAGCGACGGCGCCTCGGCCACCAGCATCGACGGCGAGCCGCCGCGGCCCTTGCCGAAGTGGAAATCGTAGCCGATCGCGATGCCCTGCACCCCGAGCCGGCCGATCAGCTCATGCTGGATGAAATCATGCGCCGTGGTGGACGCGCGACGGGCGTCGAAGCTGAGGATCACTGCGCCATCGAGCCCGGTCCCCGCCAGCAGCCGTAGCTTGGCGGTCTCGTCGGTGAGCCGGAATTGCGGGACGTCGGGGCTGAAGAACTTGCGCGGATGCGGCTCGAACGTCACCGCCAGAGCGGGCGCCTTCTTGGTCCGCGCCATGTCCAGGCAGGCGCCGATCACGGCGCGATGGCCGCGGTGGACGCCGTCGAAATTGCCCATCGCCACCACCGCGCCCTTGGGGATCACGGCCGTCGGCGTATCGTCGCGGATTACGGCAAAGCCTGTCATTTGGGATTCAGTTCATCGCATTCAGGAGGGACCCGGACCGTGACGCGGAGCCGCGCGCGGTGTCAAGCCATCGTGCGGCCTGGGACACCTTCGGGGACTGCCTGAAGCGAGGCGCCGTGGGCTCAGCCGCCGCGCAGCGGCGGCACTTCGAGCTGGTCGCGGCGGCAGGCGCGGCGATCGATTTCCTCGCAGGCCCGGAATTGCAGATCCTTGCTCATGCAGATCCGCACTTCGCTGAGCCGCTTGCGGTCGCACATCACCGCAATCGCCGAGTTCGACAAGCCCGGATTGACCTTGATGAAGGCGGCCTCGACCTCGTCGGCCGTGACGGTGCGCGGCTCCTTGGCATCGATGAAATCCGGCGGGATCCGGACCGCGGCGCGGGCCTTGCGGATCTGCTCGAAATAGCTGCGCTGCGACAGCCCTGCGCAGGTGCCGTGCTTGTCCCACTCGTTGTAGATCAGCCCCGGCGCCGGCATCAGGTCGAGCATCGAGTCGACGATGCGGCGATCGAGCCGCGGCGCCGGACGCTCGCAATATTCGGGGAAGCCGCGCTCGTATTGCGGCCACAGCCCGTGCACCACGAAAGCGAACGGACGCCCGCCGCACTGCAGCTGCTGCGACCGGCCGCTGAGGCCGCGTTCGGACGCCTGCTCGCAATAAGACGGCGACCACGACAGCGCCAGTAAATAGAAATCGAACGCGCCGGGCGCATTCTGGCGACGGTCCTGAGCCTCGGCTCCGGCCGAGGTGAACAGAGCCCCGACCACCGCGCAGGCGGCGATCAGCGACCGTCGTCGACGTCGAAATCCAAGCATGTGACAGGGCCCTGCTGCTGGAGGTGCGAAAAGCCTACCAGGACTCAGGAACGTTTCAAGAACGCAAATGGTCGATGGCGCTGCGGTTCAGCGCGGCACGCCGCTCAGGGCTTGGCGGCCTTGCAGACCGGATTGAACGCCCAGTTGCGATCGACGCCGACGACGCAGAATTCGACGCCATCCACGAAGCCGGCCAGACCGCCGTCTTCGATGATCGAGAAGTACACCGGGTGGGTCTTGCCGTCGTTCAACAGCGCGTCGGCGGCACAAAAGCGGCGCGGAATGTTGTCGCTCTGCCAGGGGCGGAACGCGACGTCGCGGATCTTGGCATAGGCGGTGATGCGCAGATCCGAATTCCAGAAGTTGCCTTCCTTCTCGGCGAACTGGTGGGTGATCGACGGCAGCGCCGCTTCGCACGGCGGCAGGTTGCCGTCATAGCGCGGGCCCGACAGCCAGAAGTTCATCTCGAGCGGATTGGCCGCCTGAGCGGTGGGTGCCAGCGCGAACAGGCCGAGCAGGGCCGCGACCGCGGCGACGGGCGTTTTCAACGTCGAAATGAATCGCATGGCTCATCCACCGGAATTCGATGCGGCGGACGGTGCCGCGAAGCCATGCCGAGGTCAAGTGCGGGCCGGCCACACCTCGGCAGAACCCCACGCGGAACGCGGCCGTGTTCTTTCCATTCTCATGGCGGCGTTCTAGACTCGAATACATCGAGAGAGGGAGACGACGATGCGATTGATGGGGGCTGCCGGCTTGGCCGTTCTGGGTGCGGTGCTGGCGAGCACGGCGGCGCGCGCCGATTATGTGCCGCCGTTCAAGGGCAATGATACCGGCGGGATCATCTCCACCAATCTGATCGGCCATGCCGACGTCCGCGCCATGGCGGTCGATCACTGCGCCCGTTACGGCAAGGTGGTGAAGCTGCTCGGCGTGCAGGCCAATTACGGCGGCTACATCTCGTTCGCGTGCCGCTGGGTGCCGTATGGCGCCGACGAGCGGCCGCTGCGGACCAAGTACTGAGCCACGCCGATGAGGCTCCGCCGCGCCATCTGGCTGTGTGCGTTGCCGCTGCTGCTGCCCGCGGCGGCGGGGGCAATCGAGCTGCCGACCCGCAAGGCCGGCCTGTGGGAATTGAAGATGGCGCGGCCGGGTGGCGGCGCCGCATCCGACATCACCATCCTGCATTGCACCGATGAGGCGACCGACAAGCGGATGACCTCCTCGTTGCAGCCGATGGCGAACGAGACCTGCTCCAAGCAGGAGACCCAGAAGACCGCCACCGGCTACGTCACCGACTCGGTGTGCGACATCGCCGGCATGAACACCACGTCTCACGCCGTGGTCACCGGCGACTTCAATTCCGCCTATACGGTCGAGGTCACCTCGAACACCGACAAGCCGCTGCCGGGCCTGCCGAAAGAGGGCCACATGACGCTGCAGGCGAAGTGGCTGAGCCCGTGCAAGGAAGGCCAGAAGCCGGGCGACATCGTCATGCCGGGCGGTCTGAAGATGAACATCGTCGACATCGAAAAGCTCAAGGCGCTGCTGCTCAAGAGCAAATGAGACGACTTGCTCGGCCAATGGCCGAGCAAGTCGTGCGCAAAAGCCACACCCGGGCGGCCATTCGCGGCAGCTCCGTTGACAGTGCGGCGTCTTCCCGCAATGTTACTTTATAACATCGGCTGAGCGGGGACACGCCGCCGATGCGAGGGGCTTCGGCGGGCATGGATTGGGTGCGGACGAATATCCGGTGGGGCGCGCGGCTGGCGTTGATCGCGCTCGCCCTGCAGTTCGCCGCCGCGTTCGGTCACTTCCACGGCTTCGAACCGCCGACGCTACAGATTGCCCAGGCCGGCTCGGCCAATGGCCCAGCCGAACCTGATACCGACCATCACCATCCCGGTGCCGATCTCTGCGCCATCTGCGCGGTCGTCTCGATGGCGAGCCTGGCGCTGGCCGCGACACCGCCGGCGCTGCCACCGCAGCAGGCGCATTCCTTCCACTACCGCCTCGCCGTCCTCGACGACGCCGAACTGTCGTCACCGCCCGCCGGTTTTCAGCCGCGCGGCCCTCCTTTGTCCTGACCGCCGATCCCTTGTGAATGCCGCGCCAAGCCGGTCCCCGGCGGCGCGCGGACCAACGTGATCGATCTGCGTCGCCGCAGATCCCGGCTCCGCTGCGAGCCGGCAGTCAGGACAGAACCATGTCATCTCGCCTCAAGACCGGGCTGCTGCTCGGCACCGCAACGCTCGCCGTCTGCAGCCCCGGCGCTCCAAGCGCGCGCGCCCAAACCGCCCTGCCCGAAGTCACCGTCACTGCGCCGAGCCCGATCCAGCGCCGCCCGCACACCGAGACCAAGCCACGCCCGGCGCCCCGCGTCGCCGCTTCAGCTCGGCAGCGCGGCCCCGCACCGGAGACGCCGCCGGTGGCGCAGGCCACCCCGGCACCGCAGCCCGGCATCCTGCCGATCGTCACCGACCAGTTCGCCACCGTCACGGTGGTGCCGAATGAGGAAATCCGCCGCAGCGGCGGCGGCACGCTCGGCGACCTGCTCGCCAACAAGCCCGGCATCACCGGCTCGGCCTACGCGCCCGGCGGCTCCAGCCGCCCGATCATCCGCGGCCTCGACGTCAACCGCGTCAGCATCATCGAGAACGGCACCGGCAGTAACGGCGCGTCCGACCTCGGCGAAGACCACTTCGTGCCGGTCGATCCACTCTCCACCAATCAGGTCGAAGTGATCCGCGGTCCGGCGACGCTGCGCTACGGCTCGACCGCGATCGGCGGCGTGGTCAGCGCCACCAACAACCGGATCCCCGACGCGCTGCCGCCCTGCGCGCAGCCGTTTCAGAGCTATGGCCTGGCGAAGCCGCAGACGCTGTTCGGCGGCACCGGCTGCATGAACGGCGAAGTCCGCAGCGCCGTCAGCTCGGTCGATCGCGGCGTCGAAGGCGCGGTGCTGCTCGATGCCGGCGGCAACAACGTCGCGGTCCATGCCGACGTCTATGGCCGCAATGCCGGCGACTACAATGTGCCGAGCTATCCGTATGCGGCGCCTGGCATGCCGTTCAACGGCCGCCAGCCGAATTCCGCCGCGACGGCGGCGGGCGCCTCGGTCGGCGGTTCGTATCTGTTCGACGGCGGCTTCATCGGCGCGTCGATCACCCAGAACAATTCGCTGTATCACATCCCCGGCGTCGAAGGCTCGCAGAACGGCACGCGGATCGACGCCAAGCAGACCAAGTTCAACGTCAAGGGCGAGTATCGCCCGGATGCGGCCGCGATCGACGCGATCCGGTTCTGGGTCGGCGCTACCGACTACAAGCACAACGAAGTCGGTCAGGCCACGGCCGGCGACCCGACCACCGATGGCGTGCGCCAGACCTTCACCAATCGCGAGCAGGAAGGCCGGCTCGAAGTCCAGCTGGCGCCTTTCAACGCCGGCTTTGCGGCGATCACCACCGCGGTCGGCGTGCAGGCCAGCCATCAGGAATTGACGGCGCCGAGCCCGGACGATCCGGGCAGCCCGCTGAACGGCCTGTTCGATCCGAACAAGAACACCAAGGCGGCGGGCTACGTGTTCAACGAGTTGCAGTTCACCCGCACCACCAAGGCGCAGGTCGCCGGCCGCATCGAGCATGTCGAACTGTCCGGCACCACGCCGGCGTTCGTGCCCGAGATCTTCGACCTCAACAATGATCCGAGCGCGATCGGTCCTGCGACCCAGCGCAATCTGTCGTTCACGCCGAAGAGCTTCAGCGTCGGCCTGATCCAGGCGCTGCCGTGGGATCTGTCGGCCAGCATCACCGGACAATATGTCGAGCGGGCGCCGAAACCGGCAGAACTGTTCTCGCGCGGCGGCCACGACGCCACCGCCACCTTCGACATCGGCAATCCCAACCTGAAGATCGAAACCGCCAAGTCGGTCGAGGTCGGGCTGCGCCGCGCCACCGGACCGTTCCGGTTCGAGATCACCGCTTACTACACGCAGTTCAGCGGCTTCATCTATCGGCGCCTGACCGGCAACACCTGTGAAGACGGCTCCTGCGTCGATCCGGGCACCGGCACGCTGGAATTGAACCAGGCGATCTACTCGCAGCGTGACGCCACCTTCAAAGGCGGCGAATTCCAGAGCCAGCTCGACGTCGCCCAGATCTATGGCGGCACCTTCGGCATCGAGAACCAGTTCGACATCGTGCGGGCGACTTTCGCGGACGGCACCAACGTGCCGCGGATTCCGCCGATGCGGGTCGGCGGCGGCCTGTTCTGGCGTGACGCCAACTGGCTGATGAAGGTCAACCTGCTGCACGCCTTCGCACAGAACGACGTAGCACCGATCGCCGAAACCACGACGCCCGGCTACAATCTGCTGAAGGCCGAAGTCAGCTACCGGACCAAGCTCGATCCCAACGCCTGGGGCGCGCGCGAGATGCTGGTCGGTATCGTCGGCAACAATCTGCTCAACGAGGACATCCGGATCGCGACGTCCTACAGCAAGGACAACGTGCTGATGCCCGGCATCGGCGTGCGGGCGTTCGCGAACCTGAAGTTCTGAGCAGCCATAGGGCGCAGGGCCTGCCCCACCACGTCATTCCGGGGCGCCCGCCCTTGCGGGCGACCCCGGAATCCAGAAGTTGTGGAAACGCTCCCCGTCTCCACCTCGAGATTCCGGGTTCGTCGCTACGCGACGCCCCGGAATGACGAACCACAGATCTTAAATTGCCGGCACGCGAGCGAAAACACGCCGCCGGACTCGGATGAAACCATGAACTGGGTACGGACGCATATCCGACTGGGAACGCGGCTGGCGCTGATCGCGCTGGCGCTGCACTTCGTCGTAGCGTTCGGTCACTTCCACCAGATCGTCACCCAGTCGGCGGTGCTCGCGCTCACGGCCGCCGATCCGGCCACGCCCGATAGCGATCCTCAGTCCGACGAGGACGGCGACGGTTGTACGATCTGCGCCGTGATGGCGATGGCCGATGCGATGCTCGGCGCATCGCCGCCCTCGTTGCCGCTACGGCAAGCGACCGCGTTCGTGCACAGCGTCCCGGATCTCCTTCTGATCCGTTCGAACGGCATCCGCGCCGCCTTCAATCCTCGCGCTCCTCCCGCCTGCTGACATCGATCCCTGTGAGCCAGAGATCGCGCCATGCCGCGCGGTCTCGATGTCAGCCAAGCCCGTCGGCCATCGACGGCAAGCCATCGCCCGCACCCAGCGGCGACGATCAGCGTCGCCCGCGCACGCATGGCTTCGAGGAGCCCCCCATGCTTTGTCACATCAAACGCGGCCTTGCGGCGTCGAGCTCTGCCACGCTGCTGTTCGCCGCTCTGAGTTCACCAAGTCTGGCGCAAAGCGCTGCGCCGGCCAGCCACGGCGCGACACCACTTCCGGAAATCGACGTGATCCAGCCGCAGCGTGCGCCCCACCCGGCTCGACGCCCGAAGACTCAAACCGCAGCCCGGGCGCGCCGCGGGGCAGCGACAGCCTCGCCGCAGCACGACGCCCAAACGCCTGCGCAAACTGCGGCACAAGCCGTCGCGGCCAAACATGCGGGCTTCGATGCTGCGCGGCAGACGATCTTTGCGCCGAATGGCGCGAGCGCCTTCGACGTCAATCATGAGGCCATCCTGGCACTGCCGCAGGGCGCCAATGCGACGCTCGACAAGGTGCTGCTGCAGGCACCGGGCGTGTCGCAGGACTCCGCCGCCAGCGGCGATCTGCACGTCCGCAACGAGCACGCCAATGTGCAGTACCGGATCAACGGCATCGCGCTGCCCGACGGCGTCAGCGGCTTCGGCCAGATGCTCGACACCTCGCTGGTCGGGCGACTGACGCTGCTCACCGGGGCACTGCCGGCGCAATACGGCCTCCGCACCGCCGGCGTCGTCGACATCACCACGCGCACCGACGCGTTCAACAACAGCGGCACCGTCAGCGTCTATGGCGGCAGCCGCCAGACCATCACGCCGAGCGTCGAATATGGCGGCACGGCCGGCGAGACTCAGTACTTCGTCTCCGGCCGTTATTTCGGGACGGGGCTTGGCCTCGAGAACCCGACCTCGTCGCCGAACGCGATCCATGACGATTCCCAGCAGGGCAGAGGCTTCGCCTATCTGTCGACCGTGATCGACGACACGACGCGGCTGACCTTTATCGGCGGCGGTTCGGCCAACAACTACCAGATCCCCAACAACCCGGGCCAGACGCCCGGCTTCACGGCGTTCGGCGTGTCGAATTTCGACTCGGCGCAGCTCAACGAAACTCAGCAGGAGCGCAACGGCTTCGGCGTGCTGGCGCTGCAGAAGTCGATCAACGGCCTCGACCTGCAGCTGTCGGCGTTCTCGCGCTACAGCACGCTGCACTTCATGCCCGACACGGTCGGCGATCTGGTGTTCAACGGCGTCGCCTCGGACGTCTATCGCAAGAGCGTCGCCAGCGGCATCCAGGCCGACGGCTCGTACCGGCTCAGCGATGCGCATACGCTGCGCGGCGGCTTCCAGGTCACCGCCGAGCAAAGCCGGGTGACCAACTCCTCGGTGGTGCTGCCGCTCGACGACAGCGGCAACCCGCTGGACGCGCCGTTCAGCGTGGTCGATTCCAGCAGCAAGCTCGGCTGGCTGTTCAGCACCTATCTGCAGGACGAATGGCGGGTCACCAACACGGTGACGCTGAACTCCGGCCTGCGCTTTGATCAAATGAACGAATACACCAACGCCAATCAGCTCAGCCCGCGCATCAGCCTGACCTGGAAGCCGACCGAGGACACCACCTTCCACGCCGGCTATTCGCGTAATTTCACGCCGCCCGCGCAGGTGCTGGCGGCGCCGACCAATCTGGCGCTGGTGCAGAACACCACGCAGCAGCCCGCCGTCAACGCCAACAGCCCGGTGCTGCCGGAGCGGTCGAACGTGTTTGATGTCGGCGTCACGCAGAAGCTGCTGCCCGGCCTCGAGGTCGGCGTCGACACCTACTACAAGACCGCGCGCGATCTGCTCGACGATGGCCAGTTCGGCGCCGCCTATGTGCTGTCGGCGTTCAACTACGACCGCGCCGAGAATGTCGGCATCGAGTTCAAGGGCGCGTACACCAACGGCAACTTCCGGATCTACGGCAATCTGGCGCTGGCGCGGCAGATCGCCACCAAGGTTGTCTCGAACCAGTATTTGTTCGATCCGGACGAGCTCGCCTACATCGCCAGCAACTACATCTACACCGACCACGCGCAGCTGGTGACGGCGTCAGCCGGCGCATCGTATCGCTGGCACGATACCAATTTCAGCGCGTCGATGATCTATGGCAGCGGATTGCGCTCTGGCTTTGCCAATATCGGATCGCTGCCGTCCTACACCCAGGTCAATCTGGGCGTATCGCACGACTTCTATCTGGTGAGCGCGACCAAGCCGACCACGGTGCGGTTCGACGTCGTCAACCTGTTCGACAGCGTGTACGAAATCCGCGACGGCTCGGGGATCGGCGTGTTCGCGCCGCAATACGGTCCGCGGCGCGGCTTCTATGTCGGCGTGGCGCAGAAGTTCTGAAGTCGCCACACAGCAAGGCGCGTCAGCGCGCCTTGCTCCAATCCGGGCGGATCGCGCCGCCGACGCCTTCGAACGCGCCCTCGGCGAGTTCGAGCACCAGCAGGCGGGCCGCATCGACAGGGCCGGGCATGGTGACGCGGCCTTTCGGAATCCGCTTGAAGCCGACCCGGCTGTAATACGGTTCGTCGCCGACCAGAACGATCAGCTTGTGGCCTTGGGCCCGCGCATCCGAGATCGCGCGATCGAGCAGCAGGCGGCCGACTCCGCGCGAGCGGAACGGCGGCTCCACCGTCAGCGGCCCGAGCAGCAGCGCCGGTGTGTCGCCGACCAGGATCGGCAACTGCCTCACCGAACCGACCAGCAGCGTGCCGATCCAGGCGGTGAACGACAGTTCGGGGAGATGGTCGACATGCTCGCGCAGCCGATAGGCGCTGAGCACGAAGCGGCCAGGCCCGAAGGTACGCTCGTGCAGCCGCTCGATGGCCTGCGCGTCGTTCGGGGATTCGGGCAGAATGGTGAGTTTCAGATCGGACATGACGGAGGCGAAATAGCACCGCCTCCGCATCAGGTCCATTGCCAGGCTAGACCCGCTCCGGGATCCCGCCCCTCACCTTGGCACCGTCCGATGCGGTGCCCGGCGCATCTTCATCGCCGCCCTGCCGCTGGGCGGCGCCTTTGGCGCGCGCCACATAGACAGTCTGCGAGCCGGCCGCAAAGCCTGTCCCGGCCGCTTCGACCAGCTCCAGGATCTTCAGCATCAGATCTTCCTGCACTTCCAGGAAGGTGTCGCCGTCGACCGCGTGCACATAGGCGAAGATCTCGACCTTGAGGGCGGCCGGAGCCAGCCCGATCAGCCGCACCCGTGCCGGATCGTTATCGACGTCCGGATGGTCGAGCAGCATTTCCCGCAGCGAAGCCAGCAACGTGCGGATCTGCTCGGAGGAGGTCTCGTAACGCAGCTCCAGAATCGGGTGAAACCAGAACTTGTCGCGGCGGCTGAAATTTTCGATCTGCAGCGCCGCAAGCGCGCCGTTCGGCACCGTCACGACCGTGCGATCGAGGGTGCGAACACGGGTCGATCGCATCCCGATGTCCTCGATGGTGCCGGAAGTGTCGCCGAACTTGCAGAAATCGCCGACCCGCATCGGCTGGTCGGTGACCAGAGTCAAACTGCCGACCAGATGTTCGATGGTCTTCTGCGCACCCAGAGCGATCGCGATACCGCCGATGCCGAGGGCGGCGAGGCCGGCGGTGACGTTGTAGCCGAGAGCGTTGAAGCCGACGATGATCGCAAACGCGATGATCACGAACTTGACGCTGCGGCGGATGAAGGTGACCGCCGACAGCATCGACAGCCGGCCGCGCAACGTCATGCGATCGATCGCGAACGCCGCCAGCGAGTCCACGACGCGCCAAATGATCCACGACAGCGCGACCCAGCCGAGCAGTTCGATGGCGCCGGACAGATGCTGCCGCGCCACGATCGCGACGCCGGCGAGCGTCATCGCGATCCGCAGCGCCCAGGCGGTAAGCAACAGCCGCACCGGCAGCGCCGAGGCTTCGAGCACGCGCCTGATCCGCGAGTCGCCGGTCGAGCGCCGCAACCTGAGGATGATGAAGCCGATCGCGCCGGTGATCAGCCAGACCGCGCCGAAGCACACGAACGCCAGCACGATCACCGCGATCCAGTGGCCGATCGGTACGCCGGCGAAGCGATATTCGTCGCGCAGCGCATAGGGCAGGAGCTTGTCGACCGAGCTCGACACCACGGTACGGGACAGCTCAGGCAGTTCGGAAACCGTGCGGGCGGAAACCAGCCAGATCTTGACGCCGTCCTTGCCTTCGACGCGCTGCGCGATCAGATCCACCGTGCCGTGGTCGGTGCGCACCATGCCGAACTTCTCTTGCTCGGGCGGCAGGCTGTCATCCTGGTCGCCCTGCGGTTCGGTGCTCAGCCGCAGCCGCGAATACACCACGCCGCCGCGGTCGAGGATGCGCTGGAGCTGCTGTGCGACGCTCGGGCCCCAGGCGTCTTTTTCCTGGCTGAGGTCGAGATACATCGCGGCGCGTTCGTAGTTCTGCTCGGCGGCGGCGGCGATGAAGCCTGCCACCATGCCGGCCGGCGTCTCGCGGCCAAGCGGGTCGGTCGGCGCCGCCGGTTGTGCGGGTGCCGCTCCGTTGCCGTTGGTACCGGGGATCTGAGCGAAGGCAGAACTCGCGACCACAAGGGTCATGGTCGCGACCAGGATCAGGGCTCGAAACAACGCGCGTGCAGATGACGTCAAAATCGCTCCTCTTGAACGGACGGGCGCAGGATCAGGACGAATCGTCCACTTGGGCTCCACCCTCTCCGGCGGCGCCCTGCAATCCCGGGGCAAAATGCTTCGGCCGCACCGATAATCACGAAATGGGCCATCTCTGTGGTCTCGGGTGACCAGCAACACGAGGGAACCCGGATGGTCAAGTTCGGGCCGACGCCCAGCACTTCGGCGATTTTACCGCCAGGTCGCGATCGGGGGCCGGCCCTCGAGCACTTCGGCGATCCGCAGCCGGGTGCCCGGCGTGGTTTCGGCGGGCAGCGCGTCGGCGGCGAAGAAGCCGCTGGCGATGATTTCGTGGTTCGGCTCCGGCGGCCGATCTTGTTGGTATTGACGCACCACATAGACGGCGACGTGGTCGCGCGGCGACACGTGGCTGTTGAAGAAGATGCCGTGCAGCGCCGGCGCCCCCGTCAGCGCGATGCGGCCCTCCTCCATCAGCTCGCGGGTCAGAGCATCGACGAAGCTCTCGCCGACCTCGACCCCGCCGCCCGGCAGATGCCAGCCGCCGACATACGAGTGCTGGATCAGGAACACCCGATCCTCAGCGTCCAGCACCACGCCGCGCGCGCCCAGCGTCATGCCGCGGGCGAACCGCCAGTACAGATGAAACATCCGGGTCAGCGCCGGCTCGAACTTCAACCGTAGGTTCTGAACAGCGGTCACCGCCGGTGGCCCTCGCGCGAAGGCGCAGCGGAGGCTTGCGCCGTTCCGGGCAACTTGCCAAAACCGCAGAGGTTTTCACAGGCGGCAGTTCGCGACCGGCTCGCAGGGGCGCGGCGTCGCGACAGGATCGGGCGATGACCGAATTCACTCTGGCGCATCTGTCCGACCCACATCTGCCGCTGCCGCCGAAGACCAGCCTGCGCCACCTCGCCTCCAAGCGCGCGCTCGGCTACCTCAACTGGCGGCGCAACCGCCATTTGATCCACCGCCGCGACATCCTCGATACGCTGGTCGCCGACCTGCAGGCGCAGCAGCCCGACCACATCGCGGTCACCGGCGACCTCGTCAATATCGCGCTGGTCAACGAATTCGCTCCGGCGCGGCAATGGCTGGAGAGCGTCGGCCCGGCCGACCGGGTCAGCCTGGTGCCGGGCAATCACGACGCCTACGTCCGCTCCACCGCGCATCGCTTCGCCGAAACGTTTCCGGACTACATCAGCGGCGACGACGCTACCCCGGGCTTTCCATATCTGCGCCGCCGCGAGGCAATCGCGATCATCGGGGTGTCGAGCGCGGTGCCGACCGCGCCGCTGCGCGCCACCGGCTGGCTCGGCGCGACCCAGCGTGCCGCGCTGGAGGCGCTGCTGCAGAGCCTTGCCGGCGAGCGCGTGTTCAAGGTGCTGCTGATCCATCATCCGCTGCAGTCGCGCTCGCGGCACAAACGGCTGACCGACGCCGCCGACCTGATTGCCCTGCTGCAGCGGCATCCGGTCGATCTGGTGCTGCACGGCCACGATCACGTCCACGCCACGGTCCGGATCGAGACGCCATTCGGCGCGATTCCCGTCGTCGGCGTGCCATCGGCCTCAGCGATGAACGATCACCACCGGCCGTCGGCCGCCTACAACCTGTTCAAGATCAGCGAAGGCAATGACGGCTGGCGCTGCGAGCACCGCATCCGCGGCTTCCAGGCCAGCGAACAGATCGTCGACGTGCGCCCGCCCGAGATGCTGTAGCGCTCGGGTTGCCCGCGCACCGCGTCCCCGCGCAACCAGAAGCGTCAGGAAATCCGCAGCGCCGCGAACAGCGCGAGCGCAAAGAGCGCCAGCGCGCCGGCAACGAAGCCGAGCACGAAGGTCCACAGCCCATTGCGGCGCGGCGGCGCTGGCGGCGGAGCGGCTTGGACCGGCGGCAACGACAGCGCTCGCTCGCGCTCGACCAGCCGGCGGGCCACATAGCTCGTCACCGCATCGGCGATCTTGGCCGCCTCGTGGGATTCGGCCAGCACGATCCGGCCATAGGCGGTGTCCTGGACGAAGCGGTACATCCGCTTGTCGCGCCCCATCACCACATGGGCGACGACATCGATCCACAGCCGCGGCGTGTCGCCCTGGGTGATGCCGCGATCGAACAGCTCGACTCCGGCCGGGATCTCGGCGAACAGCGGGTCGAGCGCTTCATTGAGGATTTCGAGCCGGGCGATCTCGGCATCGCGCAGGTCGACGACCACGCCGGTGCGGTCGGCGGCCTCGATCCGGGCCTGCCGCAACGCATCCTTCAGCCGCATCGGCCTCGCCGCCGTGCTTACGGAGTTCTGAGCGTCCGCCATTCTCGACTTCAGCCTCGTGCTTGCCTGAGCCCGCCGCCGATTAACCTATCAGTAACCCTTCGGCCGCGAAAGCCGATTGCGGATCAACCAGTTGGCTCATCCACGGCAGTCTGACGGACGTTCCACCATCCGGCCGAAGGGGCCCAAAACGACGATGGCGGCCCTGACGGGTTGCCCCGACAGGACCGCCAAAGTCCTTGGACGTCTTCTATCTCGTCAGCTCGCCGGGCGGCGCGTGCGCCGCCGCGGCTCAGGAGCGCATCAGGCCGGGGTAACGGCCCGGTTCGGCTCTTCCACGATCGAGAACCGCACGCCTGCGCGATGGCGATTCTCTTCGGAAAGGACCTTCCAGGCCTCTTCGGCCTCCTTGCGCGTCTTGAAGGGACCCTTCACCTGGGCCGACCCTTCGACGAGCTTGTGGAAGTTCATCGAACCGAACTCGCCACCGATCACCCAGAAGTTGCTGCCCGTTGTCATGGTCCTTCTCCTGCTTCTTTCCGTTTAGCTGAACTGGTTCATCGTGTTGTGTTCGCCGCCGGCCTTCAGAGCCGCGTCGCCGGCGAAGTATTCCTTGTGATCGTCGCCGATGTCCGAGCCGGCCATGTTCTGGTGCTTCACACAGGCGATGCCCTGACGGATTTCCTGGCGCTGCACGTTCTTAACATAACCCAGCATGCCCTGGTCGCCGAAATATTCGCGGGCCAGGTTGTCGGTCGACAGCGCAGCCGTGTGGTAGGTCGGCAGCGTGATCAGGTGGTGGAAGATGCCGGCGCGCTTGGCCGAATCCGCCTGGAAGGTGCGGATGCGGGCGTCGGCTTCGATCGCCAGCGGGGTTTCGTCGTATTCGGCCTTCATCAGCTCGGCGCGGTTGTACTTGCTGACGTCCTTGCCCTCTTCCTTCCAGGCGTCATAGACCTGCCAGCGGAAGTTGAGCGTCCAGTTGAACGACGGGGAGTTGTTGTAGGCCAGCTTGGCGTTCGGCACGACTTCGCGGATCCGATCGACCATCGAGGCGATCTGCTCGATATGCGGCTTCTCGGTTTCGATCCACAGCAGGTCGGCGCCGTTCTGCAGCGAGGTGATGCAGTCCAGCACGCAGCGGTCCGCGCCGGTGCCCGGACGGAACTGGTACAGGTTGCTCGGCAGGCGCTTCGGACGCAGCAGCTTGCCGTTGCGGCTGATGATCACGTCGCCGTTGCCGATCTTGCTGGCATCGACTTCCTCGCAATCCAGGAAGCTGTTGTACTGGTCGCCGATGTCACCCGGCTGATGGCTGACGGCGATCTGCTGGGTCAGGCCGGCGCCGAGCGAGTCGGTGCGGGTGACGATGATGCCGTCTTCCACGCCCATCTCGAGGAAGGCGTGACGGATCGCGCGAACCTTGGCGATGAACACGTCGTGCGGCACGGTGACCTTGCCGTCCTGGTGGCCGCACTGCTTCTCGTCCGAGACCTGGTTCTCGATCTGCAGCGCGCAGGCGCCCGCTTCGATCATCTTCTTGGCGAGCAGATAGGTCGCCTCGGCGTTACCGAAGCCGGCGTCGATGTCGGCGATGATCGGCACGACGTGGGTCTGGAAATTGTCGATCTGGTCGATGATCGCGGTTTCCTTGGCCTTGTCGCCGGCCTCGCGGGCCTTGTCGAGCTGGCGGAACAGGTCGTTCAGCTCGCGCGAATCCGCCTGGCGCAGGAAGGTGTAGATCTCTTCGATCAGCGCCGGCACCGAGGTCTTCTCGTGCATCGACTGGTCGGGCAGCGGACCGAACTCCGAGCGCAGCGCCGCGATCATCCAGCCCGACAGGTAGATGTAACGACGGTCGGTGCGGCCACCGCCGTGCTTCTTGATCGAGATCAGCTTCTGCTGCGCGATGAAGCCGTGCCAGCAGCCCAGCGACTGGGTGTACTTGGTCGGGTCGGCGTCATACGCCGCCATGTCGGCGCGCATCTGGGCCGCGGTGTAACGGGCGATGTCCAGACCGGTCTTGAAGCGGTTCTGCAGGCGCATCCTAGCCACGGCCTCGGCGGTGACGCCATTCCAGGTCGGCTTGTCCTTGAGGAGAGCTTCGGCCGCTTCGATCTCGCTCTTGTAGGAGGTCGGAGCGTGGATGGCGCTGATGCCGCGTGGCTGGAAGTTCATGACATGATCCCTTCGGTACGAATAATTCGCAGCGCGACATTCGTGACAATCGCGCCTTGAAACGTGCCGAGAGATAAACGCGAGATGACAGAAGACGTACAGACCTCTTGCGAACGAATGGTGATGTCATGTAACTTCAGTACATGTAACAATTGTTATTTTGTAAATTTTGTAAAACGCGATATCTGGGGCGGAATCTGAAAGGACCCTGCAATGGCCGGTGATTCCGGTAAAAAACTGTTCGTGGGCCCCCGCTTCCGCCGCATCCGGCAGCAGCTCGGGCTATCGCAAACCCAGATCGCCGAAGGTTTGGGCATTTCTCCCAGCTACGTCAACCTGATTGAGCGCAACCAGCGCCCGGTGACCGCCCAGATCCTGCTGCGGCTGGCCGAGACCTATGATCTCGACCTGCGCGACCTGGCGACCGCCGACGAGGACCGGTTCTTCGCCGAACTCAACGAGATCTTCTCCGATCCCTTGTTCCGGCAGATCGACCTGCCCAAGCAGGAACTGCGCGACCTCGCCGAGCTCTGCCCCGGCGTCACCCATTCGCTGCAGCGGCTGTATGCCGCCTATACCGAGGCGCGCCGCGGCGAGACCATGGTGGCGGCGCAGATGGCCGACCGCGAACAGATCCGCTACGAGGCCAATCCGATCGAGCGGATCCGCGACCTGATCGAGGCCAACCGCAATTATTTCCCCGAACTGGAGCAGGCCGCCGAGGCGGTGCGCGACGAGCTCAATATCGGCTCGCAGGAGATGTTCGGCGCACTGAGCGACCGGCTGCGCGAGCGCCATTCGATTACCACCCGGATCATGCCGGTCGACGTGATGCGCGAAACGCTGCGCCGGTTCGACCGCCACCGCCGGCAATTGCTGATCTCCGAACTGATCGACGGCCCCGGCCGCGCCTTCCAGGTCGCGTTCCAGACCGGGCTGACCGAGCATGGCGGCGTCATGGACGCGATCGTGCACCGCGCCGGCGGGCTCGAAGACCAGGCGCGGCGGCTGTATCGCATCACGCTCGGCAACTACTTCGCCGCCGCGGTGATGATGCCCTACGCGGCGTTCCACGCCGCCGCCGAGCAGCTCTCCTACGACGTCAACGTGCTGGCGCAGCGTTTCAACGCCGGCTTCGAACAGGTCTGCCACCGCCTCACCACGCTGCAGCGGCCGAACGCGCGCGGCGTGCCGTTCTTCATGCTGCGGGTCGACAACGCCGGCAACGTCTCCAAGCGGTTCTCCTCCGGCACCTTCCCGTTCTCGAAATTCGGCGGCACCTGCCCGCTGTGGAACGTGCACTCGACCTTCGATACGCCGGACCGGCTGCTCAAGCAGGTGATCGAACTGCCCGACGGCAGCCGCTACTTCTCGATCGCCCAGATGGTCCGCCGCCCGATCGCGCCGCATCCGCAGCCGCAGCCGCGTTTCGCGATCGGCCTGGGGTGCGAAATCCGCCACGCCTCGAAACTGATCTACGCCGCCGGCATGGACCTGGAGAAAGCCGAAGGCACCCCGATCGGCGTCAACTGCCGCCTCTGCGAGCGCGAACATTGCTCGCAAAGAGCGGAGCCGCCGATCACCAGGACGCTGATCCTCGACGAGAACACACGGCGGGCCAGCAGCTTTGCGTTTAGTAATGCGCGGGAGTTATAGGGGACGCCTACAGCAAGGCTTGTATTGCCACGGGGTTGTTACTCAGTCTCGCCTAGTAAACGAAACCACCTCGCCCATTTCTGCACCGTCAGACACTCGTCCCGGACTCGGTTTAAGACGAACGACCATAGCAGCCTCATGAGCGAACCAGCCTGGCGGCAATCCCGTTAGATTCTCAACATCACCCGCCGGAATTGTAAATTCGAGCGCCAACAGATCTGACTTCGACCGAACACCTCCATCAACAATCAAATGAAGAGCATCTCGAAGCAATCGGGGTTCGCCGGGTATCCATTGGCGATCGAACGGCTCCTCCTTTGTCCACCCCTTAGCAGAATACAGCTTGTAGAGGTGTGTAGCAAAGTCACCAGGAATAACATCGAGATCCGCCAACCGTTTGATTTGTGCCTTGATCGACACCCGCCAACGCTCCTTCGCGGTCACCATACTTGCGAGCGAGGGGAAACGCATCTCGACTGGATAGGTAGTCGAAGGAAGCAAGAAAGCACTAGCTAGCCGGAACGCCTGCGTCTCTATCAGCTTTAGGTCTCGTTTGAGCTGTTCTTCGGACACGTCGCGATGGAGAATCGCATGCGCCATTTCATGCGCAGCATCCATTTGGCGCCGAGCGAACGACATTTTATCACTCGCAAGCAGTATATGCGGTCTATCGTCGCCTGGCGACCAACTGCACAATCCGTCGAGCTTCACCGTCCCCATTTCAATGACGGCCACAACGAAACCGAGCCGCTCGAGCAACGGCACCATATCGCCGCACGGGCCTTCGCCAAGTTCCCAATGTCGCCGCAGATCTAGCGCGATCTGCTCAAGGTCTTCGTCACGAAGCTGGTGGTAACTGGCACCCGCCATCACGTCTGGAATGTTGACGGGGGGCAGATCAACATAGTGTTCGACAGCATTGCTGATCTCTTGGAGCCACCGCATTTGCGCGCTCTGATACTGCAGATCCCGAACTAATGTGGACGAAAGTGAACGAAGGAACGTCGGCCGTGCTGAAACGCGCTCGGGCCGAAAGAAGAACTCCGGTCGAACCTGCAAAAATCCGGCCAATCGGGTTAGAGTCTCGGGATCAGGGGCCGAACTTCCATCTTCCCAACGCGAGACAGTACTGGGATTCAAACTCATCGCCCGCGCAAGAGCGGACATACTTGGAATCCTCCTAGCAGCCCTGACCTCCGTCAGGCGACCTGGCACGAAGCCTGGTGTACCAATTGGCATGTCCGTACTTAACCTGATGGGTTGTCGGTTGCGTCGTCCGAATCCGGCTTCTCCGGAGGCCTGAAAGCCCTGGGAGACGTCTTGAGCGTGACGAGCGGCTGACCTCCTGACGAGGGCTCTGTTGAATTCGGAGGCGGAGCATACGCCTCCATCAACAGCTCAACAGTCCTATATTCAAGGAATCCGTTATACTCGGCATCGATAACGCCAACTGCAACCTCATTAAGGCGGCCGCCCCGCGAGGGATCACGAGCGAAGAGGAAGAGGACGAAAATGTCGCCCGGCTTGGCTCTTCCCTTGCCTCCTTCCAAGTCCAGACGCGGCGTGAGAAGGTAGTTCAAGGTCACGCCCACGAGCCTAGACTTGTTCTTTGTTGGCAGCTCTCTCGGTGCCGGCATCGAGGCCAATCCCAGCAGTACCCCCGGTTTATCGCCCCCAAACCGCATGAATGGTTGAAAGTACTGCAGATCGGTCCCGGGGATCACGTCCCCTTCCAGCCTCATCCCTCCATGACGTTCGCACACATCCTGAAAACCCTTCTCCATCAGACGGAAGCGAGCTTGCCCTTCCAGCCCTCGCGCACTTCGCCCGGTCAGGTCAGTGTTGTCGCGAATAAGTTCGTGAGCCTGACGCGCCCGCGACTCGGCGGCATCCAGAAGGTCGATCAGCAGATCGCGACGCAAAGTCGCGACGATACGCGCACCAATTTCATCCTCGGACATTTCAGAGCCCCGAATCATTGCGCCAGACCTGATTATCTACCGATATTTTTGCACAAACAAGGAATAATGCTACGAAGGTATCTTGAAAACCGTTGTCGGTCGCAGTTCCTTTGCAGCCACGCTTAGCCATGGGCTTTGGGTGCCACGCCTCGAAACTGATCCACACCGCCGCCATGGAGCTTGAGAAAGCCGAAGGCACCCCGATCGGCGTCAACTGCCGCCTGTGCGAGCGCGAACACTGCTCGCAAAGAGCGGAGCCGCCGATCACAAGAACGCTGATCCTGGACGAGAACACGCGGCGGGCCAGCAGCTTTGCGTTTAGTAACGCGCGGGAGCTGTGAGCTGGTTGGCGTAACGCAAACGTGTTACAGTGAAGTATGACGGCGAAGACCCAAACCAAAACAGCTCGTTCTCCCGCGAAGCGGGACGGGAAGACTGCGGGCAAGACGGCCGCCCGTAAGCCGGTCAAGAGCGGCTACATCAACGCGCGTGTCGAGCCGAAGCTGAAGAAGAGCGCCGAGGCGGTGCTCGACAAGATCGGGCTGTCGACCACCGATGCGGTGACGATGTTTCTCAAACAGGTCGTCGCCCATAAAGGCATGCCGTTTCCGGTGAAGGTTCCTAACAAGGAGACCATCCGCGCCTTACGCAATGCCGAACGCGGGCGGGTCACGCGATTCAGCGGCACGACCGAAGAGTTCTTCGCCCATCTGGATAAGACAACCCGCTGAACGGGGTGTCATGAAGGAGCTGGACCATACTGGCTCATTCAAGCGCGACTACAAGCGGATCAAGAAGCGCGGTTATGACCTGTCGAAATTGTCGGCGGTCATCGACCTTCTGCGACGGGACCTACCTCTGCCCGCCTCCAATCGGCCGCACGCCCTCAAAGGCAGATGGCGCGGCTTTCTGGAATGTCACGTCGAGCCGGATTGGCTGCTGATCTATCAGACCGACGCACACAGCGTGCTGCTGGCGCGAACCGGCACCCACTCCGACCTGTTCGACGAGTGACCGCAGCGTGATCTCTCCCATCGGGCGTCGTTGCCGGGCTTGACCCGGCACCCCATCCCGCCAAGACTCGTCGTCTGATTTGATGGATCGCCGGGTCGAGCCCGGCGATGACGTTGGTGAGGTGGCGATGCTGCGGCTTGGTTCGACGGTTCGAGACGTGCGCGCTCTTGCTCGCGGGCTGCGCATGGCTTGTGCGGCGGCAGCGATCTCCGCAGCCACAGTGCTCTCCTCCCCCGCCCTCGCCCAGCGCGGTGCCTCGTGTCATGGCGGGCAGAGCTTTCCGCAGTTCCTCGCCGGCCTGAAACAGAAAGCCGTTGCGGCTGGCGTATCGCAAAGCGCGATCGCGGAAGCCTCGCCGTATCTGGTGTACGATCAGGGCATCGTCAATCGCGACCGCGGGCAGCGGGTGTTCGGGCAGATCTTCACGGTGTTCGCCGGACGGATGGCGTCGGAGGGACGGCGCGTCAAAGGCCAGCAACTGATCAAGCAATACGCGCAGGCGTTCGCGCGGGCCGAGAAGGAGTACGGCGTGCCGCCCGCGGTGATCGCGGCGTTCTGGGCGCTGGAGAGTGACTTCGGGGCGATCCAGGGCAACCTGTCGACGCTGCGCTCGCTGGTATCGCTCGCCTATGACTGCCGTCGCTCCGAGATGTTCCAGGACGAGACCATCGCGGCGCTGAAGATCATCGACCGCGGCGACCTGACGCCGGGCGAGATGATCGGCTCCTGGGCCGGCGAACTCGGTCAGACGCAATTCCTGCCGCGGCATTATTACGACTACGCGGTCGATTATGACGGCGACGGCCACCGCGACCTGCTGCACAGCGCGCCCGACGTGATCGGCTCGACCGCGCACTACATCGCGGCCGGCCTGAAATGGCGACGCGGCGAGCCGTGGCTGCAGGAGGTGCGCGTTCCTGAGAACCTGCCGTGGGATCAGGCAGATCTCACCGTGAAGCATCCGCGCTCGCAATGGGCGCAGTGGGGCGTGACCAACGCGGACGGCCGGCCGCTGTCCAACGACGCGCTGCCGGCCTCGCTGCTGCTGCCGATGGGGCGGCACGGCCCGGCGTTCCTCGCCTATGCGAACTTCGCCGCCTACACCGAGTGGAACAACTCGCTGATCTATTCGACCACCGCGGCCTATCTCGCCACCCGCATCGCCGGAGCCGGGCCGATGCAGAAGCCGCGCGCCGCAGTCGCTCAGCTGTCGTTCAACGAGATGAAACAGCTGCAGCAGCTTCTGGTGCGCGCCGGCTTCGATGTCGGCAAGGTCGACGGTGTGCTCGGCCAGCAGACCCGCAGCGCGGTGAAGACCATGCAGCTCAAATACGGCCTGCCGGCGGATTCCTGGCCGACCGCCGAACTGCTCACCCGCATGGGCGGCAGCGCTGCGCCGGCACCTTCGGCTTCTGCAGAATCGATGCAGCCGACCGAGCCGCGGCGCGCCAAACGCGCCCGTCCGCCAGCACCGCTGCCGCAATAGCGGAAAAATCCGTCCCGCGGCTTTTCAAATTCCGCCGACTTGCTCTAGGCTGCGACGCAATAATATCCTGGAGGAAACGACGTGCGTCATCTGTTGATTATGACAGCCACGGCTGTCGCGCTGGCTACCACCGCGGTCCATGCCGCCGACGACCTCAAGATCGCGCTGATCTACGGCAAGACCGGCCCGCTCGAAGCCTACGCCAAGCAGACCGAGACCGGCCTGATGATGGGGCTGGAATACGCCACCAAGGGCACGATGACGCTCGACGGCCGCAAGATCGTGGTGATCACCAAGGACGATCAGAGCAAGCCGGACCTCTCCAAAGCCGCACTCGCCGAAGCCTATCAGGATGACGGCGCCGACATCGCGATCGGTACCTCGTCGTCGGCTGCGGCGCTCGCCGATCTGCCGGTCGCCGAAGAGAACAAGAAGATCCTGATCGTCGAGCCGGCCGTGGCCGACCAGATCACCGGCGAGAAGTGGAACCGCTATATCTTCCGCACCGGCCGCAACTCCTCGCAGGACGCGATCTCCAACGCGGTCGCGATCGGCAAGCAGGGCGTGACCATCGCGACGCTGGCGCAGGACTACGCATTCGGCCGCGACGGCGTCGCAGCCTTCAAGGAGGCGCTCGCCAAGACCGGCGCGACGCTCGCAGCCGAAGAATATGTCCCGACCACCACCACCGACTTCACCGCGGTCGGCCAGCGGTTGTTCGATGCGCTGAAGGACAAGCCCGGCAAGAAAATCATCTGGGTGATCTGGGCCGGCGGCGGCGATCCGCTCACCAAGCTGCAGGACATGGACCCGAAGCGCTACGGCATCGAGCTGTCGACCGGCGGCAACATCCTCCCCGCGCTCGCCGCCTATAAGCGCCTGCCCGGCATGGAAGGCGCGACCTATTACTACTACGACATCCCCAAGAACCCGATCAACGAGTGGCTGGTGACCGAGCACCAGAAGCGCTTCAACGCGCCGCCGGACTTCTTCACCGCCGGCGGCTTCTCGGCCGCGATGGCCGTGGTCACCGCCGTGCAGAAGGCGAAGTCGACCGACACCGAGAAGCTGATCGCCGCGATGGAGGGCATGGAGTTCGACACCCCGAAGGGCAAGATGGTGTTCCGCAAGGAAGACCATCAGGCGCTGCAGAGCATGTATCACTTCAAGGTCAAGGTCGACCCGGCCGTCGCCTGGGCGGTGCTGGAGCCGGTGCGCGAATTGAAGATCGAGGAGATGGAGATCCCGATCAAGAACAAGAAGTAGCTCGGCTCCGGATTTGGTGCGCGTCGCCATCCTCATTCACAAACGTCACCACCCGCGAAAGCGGGTGGCCCAGTATCCCAGAGCGTCGGTGAAACGACCGCAACGCTGCGGCGTACTGGATCCTCCGCCTTCGCGGAGGATGACGGCGTGCTGGGGGGCAGCGCGGTGGACCACACTGCCGCTCGATGTCGTGTAAGCGGCCGCCCGCTTCACAACTGCTTCGAGGACGCTCAGACTCAATGATGATAACGCGGATCTCATGACCACCCTCGAAACCCAATCCCTCACCATCCGGTTCGGCGGCCATGTGGCGGTCGATGCGGTGAGTTGTGCGTTTCGCCCCGGTGAGCTGACCGCGATCGTCGGGCCGAACGGCGCCGGCAAGACGACGTATTTCAATCTGATCTCCGGGCAGCTCCGCCCAAGCGGCGGCCGCATCCTGTTCGACGGCGCGGACATCACCAAGATGACCGCGCCGCTGCGGACCCGCGCCGGGCTCGGCCGCGCGTTCCAGCTCACCAATCTGTTTCCAAATCTGTCCGTCGAAGAGAACGTCCGCCTCGCCGTGCAGGCGCACAGCGGCACGCATTACGACATGCTGCGGCCGTGGCGGACGCGGCGCGACCTGATCGAACGCGCTGACGCCATTCTCGACAGCGTTGCGCTGGGTGCCCGCCGCAGCGTCGCGGCCACCGCGCTGTCGCACGGCGACCAGCGCAAGCTCGAAGTCGCGCTGATGATGGCGCTGGAGCCGAAGGTGTACATGTTCGACGAGCCGACCGCCGGCATGAGCGTCGACGAGGTGCCGGTGGTGCTCGACCTGATCGCGCGGCTGAAGACCGATCCCAGCAAGATCATCCTGTTGGTCGAACACAAGATGGACGTCGTCCGCTCGCTCGCCGACCGCATCATCGTGCTCCACCACGGCAAGCTCGTCGCCGACGGCAAGCCCGCCGAAGTGATCGCCTCGCCGATCGTGCAGGAAGCCTATCTCGGCATCGCGCCGGGCAAGAGTGCGGCGTGAGGGTGATGATGAAGATGTCGAATGCTTCGATGCTGGAGACGCCCGCTTCTGCGATGTTGGTCGCACCATCTCCCCTTGCGCCGGCGAGCTCCCTCTCCCGCCTGCGGGAGAGGGTTGGGGTGAGGGCGACGCGAGGATGGCATCCCGTTGTGGCCCCCCACCCCCGCCCCCTCCCCGCAGGGGGGAGGGGAGTAGGCTTGGCTTCGGGGAAAGTTCACGCCAGATGACCGACCTCCTCACGCTTTCCGGCGTGCATACCAATATCGGGCGCTATCACATTCTGCAGGGCGTCGATTGCGTGGTGCCGGAAGGGCAGACCACGATGCTGCTCGGCCGCAACGGCGCCGGCAAGACCACGACGCTGCGTACCATCATGGGGCTGTGGCCGGCGTCGCGTGGCACGATTACCCTCGGCGGCCGTCGCATCGAGGCGCTGGCGACGCCGGACATCGCCCGGCTCGGCGTCGGCTACGTGCCGGAGACGATGGCGGTGTTCTCCGATCTCACCGTGAAGGAAAACCTGATCCTCGCGGCGCGCGACGGCGAGATGGATGCAGGGCGCCTCGACTGGATCTTCGGCTTCTTTCCTGCCTTGCGAAAGTTCTGGCTGTCGCGCGCCGGCTCATTGTCGGGCGGACAGAAGCAGATGTTGTCGATCGCCCGCGCGGTGATCGAACCGCGGCAATTGCTGCTGATCGACGAGCCGACCAAGGGGCTGGCGCCGGCGATCATCGGCGCGCTGATCGACTGCTTCGCCGAGATCAAGCGCAGCGGCGCCACCATCCTGCTGGTCGAGCAGAACTTTCACGTCGCGCAGCAGATCGGCGACAGCGTGCTGGTGATGGACAACGGCATGATCGTGCACCGCGGCGCGATGGCCGAGCTGGCCGCCGACGTGCCGCTGCAGGAACGCCTGCTCGGCCTCAGCCTGGAGGCGCATCAGTGACCACCACCGACATCCCCACCCCGTCCGCGTCCGATCCGCTGCCGCAGGCCAAGCGCGATCTTCTTCCCGTGCTGCTGCCGGCGATCCTGGCGCTCTTGATGCTGCCGCTGGTCGGCTCGTTCTCCTCGTGGGTGACGCTGACGGTCGCCAGCCTAGCGATGGGCATGATGATCTTCATCATGGCGTCCGGTCTGACGCTGGTGTTCGGACTGATGGACGTGCTGAATTTCGGCCACGGCGCGTTCATCGCGGTCGGCGCCTATGTGGCGACGCTGGTGCTGCTGCCGCTCGCGGCGATGTCGGGCGCGGATTCGCTGCTGACCAATCTCGCCGTGCTGGTGCCGGCGGTGCTGGCCGCGATGGCGGTGTCCGGCGCGCTCGGCGTGGTGGTCGAGCGGGTGCTGATCCTCCCCGTGTATGGCCAGCATCTGAAGCAGATCCTGATGACCACCGGCGGGCTGATCGTCGCCGAGCAGGCGCTGTATGCGCTGTGGGGGCCGCAGATCATCCCGCTGCCGCTGCCGACGTCGCTGCGCGGCTCGTTCATCATCGGCGACATCGCGATCGCCAAATATCGCCTGCTGGTGATGCTGGTCGGCCTCGTGGTGTTCGTCGGCATCCAGCTGACGCTGAACCGCACCAAGATCGGCCTTCTGATCCGCGCCGGCGTCGAGAACCGCGAGATGGTCGAAGCGCTCGGCTATCACGTCAAGCGGCTGTTCCTCGGCGTGTTCATGGTCGGCTCGGCGCTGGCCGGGCTCGGCGGCGTGATGTGGGCGCTGTACCGCGAGCAGGTGCACGCCTCGATGGGCAACGAGCTCACGGTGCTGATTTTCATCGTGGTGATCATCGGCGGGCTCGGTTCGGTCGGCGGCTGCTTCATCGGCGCGCTCTTGGTGGCGATGGTCGCCAATTACGGCGGCTTCCTGGTGCCGAAGCTGGCGCTGGTTTCCAACATCCTCTTGATGGTCGCGATCCTGATGTGGCGGCCGCGCGGGCTCTATGCGGTGACAAGTCGATGATGATCCTGTCGGGCGACCCGCCGCGCAGCCGGGTGCTGTCGCTGCTGCTGATCACGATCGTGGTGGTGCTGGCGATCACCCCGTTCGTGTTTCCCGGCGCCAAGCCGCTCAACGTCGCCGCCAAGATCTGCATCTTCGCGGCCCTGGTGGCGTCCTACGACCTGCTGCTCGGCTACACCGGCACGGTGTCGTTCGCCCACACCATGTTCTACGGCATCGGCTCGTATGCTGTGGCGATCGCGCTGTACGGGATGGGGCCGAGCTGGGCCGCGGTCGGCGCCGGCGTGCTGATCGGCCTGCCGCTGGCCGCGCTCTTGGCGCTCGTCATCGGGCTGTTCTCGCTGCGGGTCGAGGCGATCTTCTTTGCGATGATCACGCTGGCGGTCGCCTCCGCCTTCCTGGTGCTGGCGTCGCAGCTGTCGTGGCTGACCGGCGGCGAGGATGGCCGCAGCTTCAGCCTGCCGGAGCTGCTGCGGCCCGGCACGGTGTTTATCAAGGATCTGTTCGGGGTGCGGATCAACGGCCGCATCCTGACCTACTACATCATCCTGGTCGGCTGCGCCGGCATGATCCTGGCGCTGCTGCGGGTGGTGAACTCGCCATTCGGCCGCGTGCTGCAGGCGGTCCGCGAGAACCGCTTCCGCGCCGAGGCGCTCGGCTATCGCACCGTGTTTCATCTGACTTACGCCAATGTGCTGGCCGCGCTGGTCGCCGCCGCCGCCGGCGTGCTGAATGCGATGTGGCTACGCTATGCCGGGCCGGACACCTCGCTGAGCTTCTCGATCATGCTGGACATCCTGCTGATGGTGGTGATCGGCGGCATGGGCACGATCTACGGCGCCATCATCGGCGCCACCATCTTCATCCTGGCGCAAAACTATCTGCAGGCGCTGATGGGCGCAGCCTCGGGCGCCGCCGCCGACGCGGGGCTCCCGCTGCTGCCGAACCTATTACATCCGGACCGCTGGCTGCTGTGGCTCGGGCTGCTGTTCGTCGCCAGCGTCTACTTCTTCCCGACCGGAATCGTCGGCCGATTGCGCGGGGCGCCGAAGGCCGCCGACTAGCTCGACGAAAGTCGTAGGAGGCGCGCATCGGCGCCGGATCGTTCGAACGATTCCAGGCTCCGGCTTTTTAGTGCCGCTTTTCACCCCCCAGAGGTTGATGGCGGAAAATCGCTCAGCGCATGAGTGCGGGATTTAGGTATTAAAATGCCTGTTCGCGTCCTGCGATACCTCTCGGGCGACTACCCGCGCCGGTAAAATAAGAAGCAGTTTCTGCGCTCGATCAACATCGTTTGCAGCGCACAAAGTATCCTGTTGCCGCTGAACAGGCGCCCTCCCATAGTCCGCGCCTTTGTCGACCTAGGACATTCTCCCTACTCCAGCACCATCTTCACGGTGCGGCAGGGGAGCGTCCGACCAAACAGGAAGTTGGAATGATGCTGCTCTTGGTCCTTACCGCGATCGCCTTCGTCGCCACCGCCGTGGTTGCGCGTGTGCTGGCCGCCTCCGCGCCGGAAGGCAAATTGTACTGCCAGGCGGCCGGTGCCGCTTCGATGGTGGTCGGGCCGTTCATCACGCTGGTCGCCGCCTTCGTGCTCGGCAAGGCCGGCATCGGCGGCGAAGTGCTCGACGCCACCGCGATGCTGCGGGTCGCCGCGCTGCCGGCGTTCGGCACGCTGTTCGTTGGCCCGATCGTGTTCTGGTTCTTCCGCCGCCAGCGCCGCACGGTTGCGGCCGCCTGAGGGCGCGCAACGAGCGCGCGATAGCGAAGACAGGTTCGGCGGCGCTCTCGCCGCCGAACTGCGGACCGGCAGGAATCATCCCGGCCTCGCGTTATTTCCGGCAAATCTCTTCCCTCTTGAACGGCATTTTGGAAACCGCGCTCCAAAGTTTCATGCGGACGCATCTATTTTCGGCAAAGCCATTGTGTTTCGGGAGCCGCGCCCCAAGTTCCAGGCATCCGTAACTGTCCAGGACGGCCCCTCATGTCGAATTCCAAGCTTTTCGAGCCCACTAAGCTCGGCCCGATCACCCTTGCCAATCGCGTCGTGATGGCGCCGCTGACCCGCAACCGCGCGGTCCCCGAGGGCCTCGTCCCGAGCCCGCTGGCGGCCGAGTATTACGGCCAGCGCGCCAGCGCCGGACTGCTGATTACCGAGGCCAGCCAGGTCTCGCAGCAGGGCCAGGGCTATCAGGACACGCCCGGCATCTACTCGCAGGCCCAGGTCGAAGGCTGGCGCAAGGTCACAGGCGAGGTGCACAAGCGCGGCGGCAAGATCTTCATCCAGCTCTGGCATGTCGGCCGGATCTCCCATGTCGACCTGCAGCCGAACCACGGCGCCCCGGTCGCGCCCTCGGCGATCCGCGCCAACACCAAGACCTTCGTGGGCGGTCAATTCGCCGACGTCTCCGAGCCGCGCGCGCTCGAGCTCTCCGAAATCCCCGGCATCATCGAGGACTTCCGTAAAGCAGCCGCCAATGCGATCGCAGCCGGCTTCGACGGCGTCGAAATCCACGGCGCCAACGGCTATCTGCTCGACCAGTTCGCCCGCGACAGCAGCAACAAGCGCACCGACGAATATGGCGGCTCGATCCAGAACCGCGCGCGGCTGATGCTGGAAGTCGCCGCAGCGGTGGCCAAGGAGATCGGACCGGAGCGGACCGGCATCCGGATTTCGCCGGTGACCCCGGCCAACGACGTCTCCGACTCCAACCCGCAGGCGCTGTTCGACTACATCGTCGACGAACTCAACAAGCTGAAGCTGGTCTATATCCACGTCATCGAAGGCGCCACCGGCGGCCCGCGCGACATTGCGCCGTTCGACTACGCGAGTTTGCGCAAGCGCTTCAGCGGCAGCTATATCGGCAACAACGCCTACGACCTCGCGCTTGCCAACAAGCAGCTCGACGCCGGTGCGGCCGACCTGATCGCATTCGGCAAGCCGTTCATCTCGAACCCGGACCTCGTCGAGCGCCTGAAGCGGAATGCTCCCCTGAACGAGCCCGACAAGTCGACATTCTACGGCGGCGGCGCCAAGGGCTACACCGACTACCCGACGCTGGAGACGGCACAGGCTGCGCAGTAGTTGTTACCTCTCCCCGCGTGCGGGGAGAGGTCGACCGGCATCGCGTAGCGAAGCCGGTCGGGTGAGGGGGCGTTTCCACGCGGCCGAGACTCAGTGCTCGCCTCGCCCCTCACCCCAACCCTCCCCCCGCAAGAGCGGGGCGAGGGAGCGCGCTCACAGCGCGGCGACCTCAGCGGATCAATTCACCTTCAGCAATGAAAAAGGCCGGGATCGCTCCCGGCCTTTCGCGTTCTTTGTTGCTTGTTCGGCGAAGCTTACTTCGCTTCGGCGCGCTTCGGCGGGGTCGCCGGCCAGGACTTGATCAGGGTGTCGTAGTCGACGGTTTCACCCTTCGGCTTCTCGTTCGCCAGCTTGCGCTGCGGCGCGATGTTGCCGTCCTTCTCGGCCTTGGCGTACCAGTACTCGGCGGTCTCCTTCTTGTTCAGCTTCGGACCGCAATCGCCCTGCACCTTCGACTTTTCGAGGCGCTCCAGCACCGAGTCCTGCGCCGCGGCCAGCGAGTCCATCGCAGCTTGCGGGGTCTTCGCACCGGACGACGCGTCGCCGATGTTCTGCCACCACAGTTGCGCCAGCTTCGGATAGTCCGGGATGTTGTTGCCGGTCGGCGACCATTGCACGCGGGCCGGCGAGCGATAGAACTCGATCAGGCCGCCGAGCTTCGGCGCTCGTTCGGTGAACGACTTGTCCCAGATATCGCTCTCACGGATGAAGGTGAGACCGACATGGCTCTTCTTCAGCGACACCGTCTTGGAGGTGATGAACTGCAGATACAGCCAGGCGGCCTTGCGGCGGTCAGCCGGGGTCGACTTCAGAAGCGTGGCCGAGCCGACGTCCTGGTAGCCGAGCTTCATGCCTTCCTTCCAGTACGCGCCGTGCGGCGACGGCGCCATGCGCCACTTCGGCGTGCCGTCGGCGTTCATCACCGGCAGGCCCGGCTTCACCATGTCGGCGGTGAAAGCGGTGTACCAGAAGATCTGCTGGGCGACGTTGCCCTGCGCCGGCACTGGGCCCGACTCCGAGAACGTCATGCCCTGGGCCTGCGGCGGGGCGTACTTCTTCATCCAGTCGAGATATTTGACGATCGAGTACACCGCCGCTGGGCCGTTGGTGTCGCCGCCGCGCTCGATCGACGAGCCGACCGGACGGCAGCCTTCCATGCGGATGCCCCATTCGTCGACCGGCAGACCGTTCGGCAGGCCCTTATCGCCGTTGCCGGCCATCGACAGCCAGGCGTCGGTGAAGCGCCAGCCGAGCGAGGGATCCTTCTTGCCGTAGTCCATGTGGCCATAGACTTTGACGCCGTTGATCTCCTTGAGGTCGTTGGTGAAGAACTCGGCGATGTCCTCATAGGCCGACCAGTTCACCGGGACGCCGAGGTCGTAGCCGTACTTCGCCTTGAACTTGGCCTTGTAGTCCGGATTGGTGAACCAGTCGTAGCGGAACCAGTACAGGTTGGCGAACTGCTGGTCCGGCAGCTGATACATCTTCTTGTCGGGCGCCGTGGTGAACGACGTGCCGATGAAGTCCGCGACGTCGAGCATCGGATCGGTGACGTCCTTGCCCTCGCCCTTCATGTAGTCCGACAGCGCGATGGTCTGGTTGTAGCGGAAGTGCGTGCCGATCAGGTCGCTATCGTTGATCCAGCCGTCATAGACGTTCTTGCCGGACTGCATCTGGGTCTGCAGCTTCTCGACGACGTCGCCTTCCTGGATCAGGTCGTGCTTCAGCTTGATGCCGGTGATCTCGCTGAACGCCTTGGCGAGCGTCTTGGCTTCGTATTCGTGCGTGGTCAGCGTCTCGGAGACGACGTTGATGTCCATGCCCTTGAACGGCTCGGCCGCCTTGGCGAACCACTGCAATTCCTTGAGCTGTTCCTCCTTCGACAGCGTCGAAGGTTGGAATTCCTCGTCGATCCACTTCTTCAGCACAGCATCATCGGCCGACCATGCCGGCGCCGCCAGCGTCATCGACCCGGCGACAAGCGCCGCGGCGCTCGCCATCGTCATCAGCCGCAAACGGCTGAGGTGGGGCTTTCGTCCAATCATCGTTCGTTTCCTCCGTTGAGCGACACCATTCAGGTCCGGGTTGATCCCGGATCTGTTCCTCTTTCGCCGGGATCAGACGGTGCGGAAGATCGCAACGGCCGAGACCAACGACAGCAGCGTGGCGAGCCACAGGCTCGACACTTCGAGTCCTTCTCCGATCGGCAGCGTCAGCAGCGGATCGGTCCCGACCACCGCGATCCAGACCAGATGGATCACCGCGGCCAGGATCAGCGACAGAAACAGCCGGTCGCCGCGCGTCGTCGGAATCCGCAGGATGCCGACGCGCTCGACCTCGGGATCAACCACCGCGAGCCAGGTCATGGTCGCGAGCGTGCCGGCGAGCGCGACGAAGAACGCCGCGGTCGGCGAGGTCCACGCCATCCATGCGAAGGATTCCATCATGGCCCCCTTACACCCGGCCGAGCGCGAAGCCGCGCGCGATGTAGTTGCGGACGAACCAGATCACCAGCGCACCCGGAATGATGGTGAGCACGCCGGCGGCGGCGAGCAGGCCCCAATCCATGCCGGCGGCCGACACGGTGCGGGTCATCACCGCCGAGATCGGCTTGGCGTTGACCGAGGTCAGGGTGCGAGCCAGCAGCAGTTCGACCCATGAGAACATGAAGCAGAAGAACGCCGCGACGCCGATGCCCGAGGCGATCAGCGGCATCAGGATCTTCACGAAGAACCGCGGGAACGAGTAGCCGTCGAGGAACGCGGTTTCGTCGATCTCCTTCGGCACGCCGGAGACGAAGCCCTCCAGGATCCACACCGCCAGCGGCACGTTGAACAGGCAGTGCGCCAGCGCCACCGCCCACGGCGTATCGAACAGGTTGAGCGCGGAATACAGATTGAAGAACGGCAGCGCATAGACCGCGGCCGGCGCCATGCGGTTCGACAGCAGCCAGAAGAACAGGTGCTTGTCGCCGAGGAAGCGATAACGCGAGAAAGCGTAAGCAGCCGGCAGTGCGAACGAGATCGACAGCACGGTGTTGATGACGACGTATTGCAGCGAGTTGATGTAGCCCGAATACCAGCTCGGATCGGTGAAGATCGTCCGGTAGTTCTCCAGCGTCGGCTGGTGCGGCCACAGCGTCATGGTCGAGACGATCTCGCCATTGGTCTTGAAGCTCATGTTGACGAGCCAATAGATCGGCAACATCAGGAACAACAGATACAGCGCCATGACGATGCGGCGGCCGGGGATCGAATGCATCACATACTCCCTTCGGCCTGTCGCCGCTCGTTACCGGCATTGGTCATCACGGTGTAGAACACCCAGCACACGATAATGATGATCAGGTTGTAGACGATCGACAGCGCCGCGGCCTTGCCGAGGTCGAACTGGCCGAGCGCGATCTTGACCAGCTCGATCGAGATGAAGGTGGTCGAATTTCCCGGCCCGCCGCCGGTGACGACGAACGGCTCGGTGTAGATCATGAAGCTGTCCATGAAGCGCAGCAGCACGGCGATCAGCAGCACGCGGTGCATCTTCGGGAGCTGGATCGCCTTGAACACCGCCCAGCGCGAGGCGCCGTCGATCTGCGCCGCCTGATAATACGCGTCCGGGATCGACTTGAGGCCCGCATAGCACAGCAGCGCCACCAGGCTGGTCCAGTGCCAGACATCCATCACCACCACCGTGGCCCAGGCGTCGAAATCGTTGGACACGTAGTTGTAATTGAAGCCGAGATGATTGAGCGTGTAGCCCATCAGGCCGATGTCGGGACGGCCGAAGATCTGCCAGATGGTGCCGACCACGTTCCACGGGATCAACAGCGGCAGCGCCATGATCACCAGGCAGAGCGCCACCGACCAGCCGTGGCGCGGCATCGCCAGCGCCACCACGATGCCGAGCGGGACTTCAATGGCGAGAATGATCGCCGAGAACGCCAGATTGCGCCACAGCGAGGCGAAGAACCGGCCCCCCAGATCGGTCGACGGATCGAGCAGTTCCTTGAACCAGCCCACCCCGTTCCAGAAGAACTGGTTGTTGCCGAAAGTGTCCTGCACCGAATAGTTCACCACCGTCATCAACGGCAGGATCGCCGAGAACGCCACGATGGCGAACACCGGCAGCACCAGGAACCAGGCTTTCTGGTTGACGACCTTGTCCATCAGGCGACCTGCTCCAGTGAGCTGCCTTCGACGATTTCGCTGTCGGCATAGACGTGGATGCGCGACGGCTCGAACCGCAGCGCGGCTTCGTCTCCGCTGGGCGAGAAGCCATCCGGGACGCGCGCGGCGAACTTGACGTCGCCGACCCACACTGAGGCAAAGCGAATGCGCCCCAGGTCGTCGATCCGCTCGACGCGGCCCGTCATCAGGCCCGGCGCCTTGGCGGTGAGGTGGACGAATTCCGGCCGCACCCCGATCTCGATCTTGCCGGAGGGGAGCTTGTCGTAGCTGCGGGCGAGCGGCACGCGATGGCCGGCGACCAGCGCCTCGCGCCCTTTCACCTCGGCCGGCACAATGTTCATGCCCGGCGAGCCGATGAAATAGCCGACGAAGGTGTGGGCGGGACGTTCGAACAGTTCTTCCGGCGTGCCGCTCTGCACCACACGTCCGTCATGCATCACCACCACGGTGTCGGCGAAGGTCAGCGCTTCGGTCTGGTCGTGGGTGACGTAGATCATCGTGAGATCCAGCGCGCGGTGCAGCGCCTTGAGCTTGGAGCGCAGCTCCCACTTCAAATGTGGGTCGATTACCGTCAGCGGCTCGTCGAACAGGATCGCAGCGACGTCGTTGCGCACCAGGCCGCGGCCGAGCGAGATCTTCTGCTTGGCGTCGGCGGTGAGCCGCGTCGCCTTGCGGTTCAGGTTCGGCGTCAGGTCGAGAAGATCGGCGATCTCGGCGACGCGCCTCGCGATGTCCGCCTTCGGCACGCCGCGGTTCTTCAGCGGAAACGCCAGATTCTCGCGCACCGTCATGGTGTCGTAGATCACCGGAAACTGGAACACCTGCGCGATGTTGCGCTCGCGGGTGGACAGCTCGGTGACGTCCTGGCCGTCGAACAGGATCTTGCCGCGCGACGGCGTGACGATCCCCGAGATGATGTTGAGCAGCGTGGTCTTGCCACAGCCCGACGGGCCGAGCAGCGCATAGGCACCGCCCTGCCGCCAGGTCATCGACACCGGCTTCAGCGCATAGGCCTGCGGTGGCAGGTCGTCACCGACCAGATAGGAGTGAGCAAGATCGACGAGATCGATGCGTGCCATCGGGCTGTCCCCTCAGATCGGCTTCGGCGCGGCGACGAGGCGATCGGCCGCGTCGAACACGAACAGATTGGCGGGGTCGAGGATGGCGTCGAGCGTCTGGCCCGGTTCGAACTCGTGGATGCCGTGCAGCACCGCGACCCAATAGTCGTCGCCGCGCTTCAGATGCACGAAGCTCTCAGAGCCGGTGATCTCGGTGACCGCCACGGTCGCCTGGAACGCATGGCGCTCCGGATCGGCGCTCTTCACCTCGATCTGATGCGCACGGAAGCCGACGCGATAGGCGCCATCGGAAAGGCTCGCGAATACACCAGTCGCGGGCGCGGTGACGCCGCCGGAGTAATGCACGGTGCCGGCCTTCTTCTCGGCGCCGACGATGTTCAGCGGCGGATCGGAGAACACCTGCGCCACCCGCATGGTGTCGGGCTTGCGATACACCTGCGGGGTCGGCCCGACCTGCAGCGCCTGCCCCTCCCACATGCAGATGGTGCGGCCGCCGAGCAGCAGCGCTTCGGAAGGCTCGGTGGTGGCGTAAACGAAGATCGCGCCGGAGGCCTCGAAGATCTTCGGCAGCTCGGTGCGCAGTTCTTCGCGCAGTTTGTAGTCGAGATTGGCGAGCGGCTCGTCGAGCAACACCAGATCGGCACCCTTGACCAGCGCGCGGGCGATCGCGGTGCGCTGCTGCTGGCCGCCGGAAAGCTGCAACGGCGTGCGTTGCAGATACGGCTCGAGCTTGAGCAGCTTGGCCGCCTCCTGAACGCGCTGCTCGATCTCGGCGCGCGACTTGCGCTGCACGCGCAGCGGCGAGGCGATGTTCTCGTATACGGTCAGCGACGGGTAGTTGATGAACTGCTGATACACCATCGCCACCGAGCGGGTGCGTACATCGGCGCCGGTGACGTCCTTGCCGTCGACCAGCACACGACCGGTGGTCGGCTTGTCGAGACCGGCGAGCAGCCGCATGATCGAGGTCTTGCCGGACAGGGTTGGTCCGAGCAGCACGCTGAGCGTACCGCGTTCCAGCGTCAGCGATACGTTGCGGATCGCCGGAACGCCGTCCAGCACCCTGGTGACATTCTCCAGGCTGACGCTCATGCCCGGCCTCCCGCTTGCTGCTGGGGCTTCTCGGCGGCGCGGTGGACGATGACCCATTCGTCGAGCGCGGCGACCGCGGCCGGTGTCAGCCGCAAACCGAGCTTGGATCGCCGCCAGACGATGTCGTCCGCGCTGCAGGCCCATTCGCGGCTCATCAGATAGCGGACCTCGGCCTCCGTCAATGTGGCGCCGAAGTCGCGGCCGAGGTCGGCCGCCGACTTGGCCGAGCCGAGCACGTCACGCGCCCGGGTGCCGTAGGCGTGCACCAGACGCGAGGCATGCGCGGAGGCCAGGAACGGATACTCGCGCAGCAGGTCGCCGATCAGCGCCGGACCGCCGTCGACCGGGAAGTCGCCGCCGGGCAACGGCTGATGCGCGGTCCAGCCCTGCTTGGCCGTTCCGCCCTTCAGGTAGGACGACAGCTTCTCCAGCGCCTCTTCGGCGAGCCGGCGATAAGTGGTGATCTTGCCACCATAGATCGACAGCAGCGGCGCGCCGCCCGGGGTGTCGAGCTCGAACACGTAGTCGCGGGTCGCCGCCTTGGCTTCGCTGGCGCCGTCGTCATACAGCGGCCGCACGCCCGAGAACGTCCACACCACATCGGCCGGCGTCACGGGCTTGGCGAAATAGCCGCTCACCGCCTTGCACAGATAATCGATTTCCTCCGGCGTCGCTTTCACCTGCGACGGATCGCCGTGATAGTCGCGGTCGGTGGTGCCGATCAGGGTGAAGTCGCCCTGATAGGGAATCGCGAACACGATGCGACCGTCGGCATTCTGGAAGATGTAGGCGCGATCGTGGTCGTAAAGCTTACGTGTGACGATGTGCGAGCCCTGCACCAGCCGCACCTTGTAGCGGGCATCGACCCCGGCGCCGGAGCGGAGCACGCCTTCGACCCAGGGGCCGGCGGCGTTGACCAATGCCCGCGCCTGGATCGTGCTGCGGGCGCCGCTACCAACATCTTCCAGCGTCACCTGCCAGATGCCGCCCTGCTGGCTGACCTGGACTGCGCGGGTGCGGGTGCGGATTTCGGCGCCGCGCTCGGCCGCGTCGCGTGCAGTGAGTACCACCAGCCGCGCGTCGTCGACAAAGCAATCGGAATACTCGAAGCCTTTGGTGTAGCGACCGGGGATCAGGGGCTTGCCGACTTCGTCATGCGCCAGATCGACCGAGCGGGTCGGCGGCAGCAGCTTCCGGCCGCCAAGATAATCGTACATGAACAAGCCGAGCCGCAGCCGCCAGGCCGGACGCAGGCCGTCGTGATGCGGCAGCACGAAACGCAGTGGCCCGATGATATGCGGCGCGATCTGCCACAGCCGCTCGCGCTCGATCAGCGCCTCGCGCACCAAACGAAACTCGAAATATTCGAGATAGCGCAGGCCACCATGGATCAGCTTGGTCGACCACGACGAGGTGCCGCTGGCGAGGTCGTTCATCTCGCACAGGAACACGGAATGTCCGCGGCCCGCCGCATCGCGCGCGATGCCGCAGCCGTTGATCCCGCCCCCGATGATCGCGAGGTCGTACACCATCCCCACCGACGCTCCTCACCGCACTGCAGCATTTTGCTGCAATGCACTTTCGCTTCTGTCGATTTACGCTGGAAAACGAATAAAGCACAAACCAAAACGAAAGCAACTGCGATCTGCAAAAGCATCGCGTTTCCCGGCGCGAAATCGCGCCCGGGCGCTGGGAGACAGGCACAACTGACGATGTGGAGAGGCGGTTTAGGCCGCGGACTCGTCGAGATCGGGTTTCGCCGGGAAGGCTTCGATTACCTCGATACCATTCGTATCGCAGATCGCCTGCAGCGAGGGCGGCAGCGCCCGGTCGGTGACGAAGGTCTGGATCTGGCTGAGATGGGCGATGCGCACCGGCGCGTTGCGCTCCAGCTTGGTCGAATCCGCCACCAGCATCACGCTGCGGGCATTGGCGATGATCGCCTGCGAGGCCTGGACTTCGCGATAATCGAAATCGAGCAGCGCGCCCTCTTCGTCGATCGCCGAAGCGCCGATGATCGCGTAGTCGACCTTGAACTGGCCGATCAGGCTGGTGGCGGTGGAGCCGATCACCGCACCATCGGCACGCCGCACGGTACCGCCGGCGACGATCACCTCGATCCGCGGATGCCGGTACAGCAGCATCGCGACGTTGAGATTGTTGGTGATCACCAACAGATCCTGATGCGCCGACAGCGCGCTGGCGACCTCCTCGGTGGTGGTGCCGATGTTGATGAACAGCGAGCAGCCGTTGGGAATCTGCGCCGCCGCCGCGGCCCCGATCGCCTTCTTTTCTTCGGCGGCGACGAAGCGGCGCGCTTCATAAGCGAGGTTGGCGACGCCGGAGGCGATGATCGCGCCACCGTGGATTCGCGTCAGCGAGCGCTGGTCGCACAGATCGTTGAGATCCTTGCGAATGGTCTGTGCCGACACTTCGAAGCGCCGCACCAGATCCTCGACCATCACCCGGCCCGAGGCGCGGGCGAGGTTGAGGATTTCAGACTGGCGATGGGTCAGAGCCGTCACGCACGCACCTTGCAACGTTGATGCGCCATGGTGCGGCTGTTCGCGCGTCAGGTCAACGCGCCGGGCGAGACGGCTGCGCTCCGTTAGCTGCAGCTCCGATGCTGCGCACTGCCGCTCCCCTGGTCATGCCCGGGCTCGTCCCGGGCATGACGTAAGCGAAGTCCTTTGCTGGAGTTGGGAAAGCCGTTCAGGCCGGCCGCACCATCTCGAACATCGCGTCGGGGCGAATCTCGAAATAGTCGCCGCGCCGGCCGGCGCGCACGATCGGCCGCGCCGCAGCCGTTTGATAGACGCCGTCTTCGATCAGGCGCTTGTCGATATGCACCATCACCACTTCGCCGATCGTCAGCCAGGCATCGACCTCGACGCCATCGGCGCCCTTGAGCCGGATGATTTCCGACAGCTTGCATTCGAACGACACCGGGCTCTCGGCGACCCGCGGCGGCTTCACCAGCTCGCTCTCGAGCTTGGTGAGATTACCGAGCGAGAACTCATCGACCTCGTGCGGCACGCTGGCGGAGGTGGCATTCATCGCCTGCGCCAGATCCATCGTCACCAGATTCCAGACGAACTCACCGGTGCGCTGGATGTTGGCGACGGTGTCCTTCCAGGTGGTGGAGGAGAACCCGATCAGCGGCGGGTGGTAGTTGAAGGCGTTGAAGAAGCTGTAGGGCGCGAGGTTGACACGGCCCTCGGCGTCGCAGGACGAAATCCACCCGATCGGCCGCGGCGCGATGATGGCGTTGAACGGGTCGTGCTTGAGGCCGTGGCCCTTCGCCGGCTGGTAGGAATGCAGATCAGTCACGCGGGATATCCTTGTTGTTATTGCGCGTCGGCGCGCCGGCCGGCGCCGAGCGCCGCCAGCACGAAATCGATCATGTCCTCGAGGGTCGGCCGCTCCTTGTTGAAGCTCTGCGCGATCATCTGCGGGTGGAAGAACCGGATCATCGCGGCGCAGGTGCAGCTCGCCGCCTGCGGCACGTCAAGGACCTTGAACTCGCCGCTCGCCACGCCCTGGACGATCACCTCGCCGATCGTGCCGGTGATGAACTCCATATGGGCGATGCAGACGTCCCAGTTCTCCTCCATCGCGATCGCCACCATCTCGTGCAGCTTGGCGTCGCCGATGTAGCGTTCGCAATTCATCCGGTGCACGGTGGTGAGCAGATCGCGCAGCCGCTGCACGGCGGGACCGGGCGCGTGGACGATCGCGATCGCCGCCTGCTCGACCTCCGCCATCAGATGCCGCGCCACGCCCTTGTGGATCGCCTTCTTCGAATCGAAGAAGCGATAGACGTTGGCCGGGCTCATCTGCAGCAGCTTGGCGATGTCGGCCACCGTGGTCTTCTGGTAGCCGATCTCACGGAACAGGCGTTCGGCCACCACCAGGATGCGGTGCCGCATGTCGGCTTCGGTATTCTCGGAAAGCAGCGTCATCGGGCCAAGATATTGAATTATTCCGCCGCGTCGGCAAGCGGAAAGGCGTTCGGCGCGGCGCCGCCGTGTTGCGGCGCGAGATCGGGCTCCTCGGCCTTCCCCCGTTCGTCCAGGCTGTTGCGGAACCACAGCGCATACAGGCCGGGCAGATAGAACAGCGTCAGGAAGGTGGCGACGAACAGGCCGCCCATGATGGTGATCGCCATCGGCCCCCAGAACGCCGAGCGCGACAGCGGGATCATCGCCAGGATCGCCGCCAGCGCGGTCAGCACCACCGGCCGCGCCCGGCGCACCGTCGCCTCGACGATCGCCTCACGCCGGGGCGAACCGTGCGCGACATCGCTCTCGATCTGGTCGACCAGGATCACCGCATTGCGCATGATCATGCCGGCGAGCGCGATCAGGCCGAGCAGCGCCACGAAGCCGAACGGCGCCGAGGCGACGTTGAGCCCGAGCGAGGCGCCGATGATGCCGAGCGGCGCGGTGAGAAACACCAGCAGCAGCCGCGGGAAGCTTTGCAGCTGGATCATCAGCAGCGCCAGCATCGCAATCACCATCACCGGAAACAGGATGAAGATCGAGGCATTGCCTTTGGTGGACTCCTCGATCGCGCCGCCGGTCTCGATCCGGTAGGCCGGCTGCAGATTGGCGCGGATGTTCTCGAGCTGCGGCCAGATCGCGTTGGTGACGTCCGGCGCCTGCACGCCGTCGACGACGTCGCCGCGCACGGTGATCGCCATGTCGCGATTGCGCCGCCACAGGATCGGCTCCTCGTGCGAATACTCGACCTTGGCGACCTGCGACAGCGGCACCGCCATGCCGTTGCGGGCCGTAATGGTGAGTTCGCCGATCCGGGCGAGATCGAGCCGCTCGTTCGGCACCGCGCGCGCGACCACGCCGATCTTTTCGACGCCGTCCCGCACGGTCGTGACTTGCGCACCGGAGATCAGCATCGCCAGCGCCTGCGAGACGTCCTGCGGCGTCAGGCCGAGTGCGCGGGCACGCGACTGGTCGACAACCAATTTGAGATACGGCGACTGCTCGTTCCAATCGAGATGCGGATCGACGACGTTCGCGTTCTTCTTCACGACGTCCCGGACCTGATAGGCGATCTCGCGGACCTTGGCGGTGTCCGGACCGATCACCCGGAACTGCACCGGGAAGCCGACCGGTGGGCCGAAGTTGAAGCGGTCGACACGCACCCGCGCCGCCGCGAGCCGGCCGCTATGCGCAGCCTGCTCGATCCGCGCCTTGATCCGCTCGCGCGCCGCGACGTCCTTGGCGACGACCACGATCTCGGCAAACGACTCGGTCGGAAGCTGCGGATTGAGGCCGAGCCAGAACCGCGGCGAGCCCTTGCCGACGTAAGCGGTGTAGGTCGCGATATCGCCGTCGTCCTTCAGCAGCGTCTCGGCTTCCTTCACCGACTTCATGGTGACGTCGAACGCGGTGCCTTCGGGCAGGCGGAGCTGCAGGAACAGTTCAGGCCGTTCCGACAGCGGGAAGAACTGCTGCTGGACGTGGCCGAAGCCGACCACCGCGGCGATGAAGATGCCGACCGTCGCCGTCACCACCGTGCCGCGCCAGCGCACGCACCAGGTGACCGCGGCGCGGAGCGCGCGATAGATCCGGGTGTGATACACCTCGTCCGGATTGTGGCCCTTCTTGCCGGCGAAGTCCGGCAGCAGCTTGACGCCGATATAGGGCGTGAAGATCACCGCCACGAACCACGAGGCGATCAGCGCGATCGCCACGATCCAGAAGATGCCGCCGGCATATTCGCCGACGCCGGAGTTCGCGAAGCCGATCGGCAGGAAACCGGCGGCGGTCACCAGCGTGCCGGTGAGCATCGGAAACGCCGTCGACTCCCAGGCGAACGACGCTGCCTTGGCGCGGTCCCAGCCCTGCTCCATCTTCACCACCATCATCTCCACCGCGATGATGGCGTCATCGACCAGAAGACCGAGCGCGATGATGAGCGCACCGAGCGTGATCCGGTGCAGATCGATCGCCATCACGTTCATGACGATGAACACGATCGCGAGCACCAATGGCACCGACAGTGCCACCACGATGCCGGTGCGCCAGCCGAGCGCCAGGAACGACACGAACAGCACGATCACCAGCGCCTCGACGAACGAGCGCATGAACTCGCCGACCGCGTGCTTCACCACTTCGGGCTGGTCGGCGATCTGTTCGATGTCGATGCCCTGCGGCACGTCGGCCATGAACGACGTGGTCGCCGCACTGACCTGCTCGCCGAGCTGCGGGATGTTGGCGCCCTTGGCGGTGACGACGCCGATGCCGATCGCCGGCTTGCCCTTCTGGCGCACCTGATAATCGGTCGGGTCGACATAACCATGCCGGATCTCGGCGACGTCGCCGAGCCGAAATACCCGGCCGCCGCTTTCGACCGGCGTCTCCGCCACCGCCTGCGCACCATCGAGCGCGCCGGTGACGCGCAGCGGCACACGCTGGGACGAAGTCTCGACCGTGCCGGCCGGCACCACCGCGTTCTGCTTGGCGAGCGAGTCGAAGATCGCCTGCGGCGTCAGCCCGAGCGTCGCCAGCTTGGCGTGCGAGAACTCGACATAGATCTTCTCGTCCTGGGTACCGTAGATGTTGACCTTGGAAACGCCCGCGACCTTGAGCAGCCGCTGCCGCAATCCTTCGGCGGCCTTCTTGAGCTGCGCGTAGCTCGCGCCGTCGCCGGTCATCATGTAGAGGATCGAATCGACGTCGCCGTATTCATCATTGATCGACGGGCCGATCAAATTGCTCGGCAGCTGCGGCGCGACATCCCACAGCTTCTTGCGCAGCAGATAGAACAGGTGCGGCACTTCGGACGGCGGCGTCGAGTCGCGGAACGTCACCTGCATCGCGGTGAACGACGCTTTCGAATAGGTCTGCACCTTTTCGAAGTAAGGCAGCTCCTGCAGCTTCTTCTCGATCGGGTCGGCGACCTGTTCCTGCATCTCCTTGGCGGTGGCGCCGGGCCAGATCGCCGACACCACCGCGACCTTGACGGTGAATGACGGATCTTCGCCGCGGCCGAGCCGCTGATACGAATAGATGCCGGTGAAGCCGAGCGCGCAGATCAGAAACAGGATCAGCGCCGGATGTCGGACCGCCCAGGCCGACAGATTGAAACGCATCGCCGCACTCCCCAGCGCAGATCAGAACGTCAGAGCCGACACCACCCGCACCTTTTCGGCAGGATCGAGTTTCTGCACACCGAGCGTGACGATCTGATCGCCTTCGTCGACGCCCTCGGTAATCACCACGTCGTCGGTCTCGTATGACTTCACGGCGACTCGCTTCAGCTTCACCTCGCCGCTGCCGTGGACGACGTAAAGCGACGGCTGGCCGCCCTGGTTGAACAGCGCCGACAGCGGCACCCGGGCGACGCGGACCTTGTCGGGATCGGTCAGCGTCAGCGTCGCAGTCATGCCGAGCACGACCCGGTCGTCGGCATCCGGCAGCGAGAACTTGGCCAGGAACGTACGGGTTGCGGGATCGGCGAGCGGCGCCACCTCGCGCAGCTTGGCCACATAGTGCCGGCCGGGCTCGGACCACAGCGTGACGTCGGCCAGCCCCTTGGTGGCGCGGGTGATCAGCGTTTCGGGGATCGCCACCACTGCTTCCTTCTCGCCGATGCGGGCGAGGCGGAACGCGGCCTGACCGGCCGCGACCACCTGCCCAGGTTCGACCAGCGCGGATGCCACGACACCGTGACTGTCGGCTTCGAGCGTTGCGTAGGACAGCGAGTTGCGGGTCAGCTCGACCGAGCGCTCGGCGCGGGCAAAGCGGGCGCGGGCCTCGTCCGCGGTGGCGCGCGCCTGATCCATTTGGGCTTCGGTCGCCCAGCCCTTGGCGCGCAACTCCTTGGCGCGGTTTTCGGACGCGATTGCCTGCGCCAGCACGCCCTTAGCGGCGCTGTGCTCGGCCTCTGCCTGTTCGGCCTGCAGCTTCAGATCGGTCTGATCGAGCAGCGCCAGCTTCTGGCCGACCTCAACGGTGTCGCCGACTTCGACGAGGCGCTTGGCCACCTTGCCGGTGACCCGGAAGCCGACGTCGGTTTCGGTGCGGGGCTTGATCGTGCCGACGAAGCTGCGCTCGGGCGCCTGCGGGGCGTAATGCACCGCGGTGACCAGGACCGGGCGCTTGGAGAGCTCCTGTTTGGCGTCCTTGCCGTCGCAGCCCGCCAAGCCAAGGATCGCAACGGCAAGCAGGGCACCCGCTAACAGCCTGAAAAACCCGTCGAAAGCAGAAATCGCACGCATCGGCAGCCTCCCTTGCGTTCAAGGGAACTGTCGACTGATCTCTGACGATTGTCAATAATCGTCAGAGATCATCAGTTCGTGACGGAGGCGTCGCCTGCTTTCCAAGCTCACGGGCTCGCCTACACGCCCTCGTACGCTCGCTGCAGGGCGCCGACGTCGAGCTTCACCATCTGCATCATCGCCTGTATGGCGCGCTTGGCGCCCTCACGGTTCGAACCAGCGAACAGCTTGAGCGCGCCGACGGGGACGATCTGCCAGGACAGGCCGTAGCGGTCGCGCAGCCAGCCGCACGCCACCGGCTCGCCGCCCTCCGCCAGCAGCGCATCCCACAGCCGATCGACCTCGGCCTGATCGACGCAATCGATCTTGAACGACACCGCGTGATTGAACGGCAGCGGCGTGCCGCCGTTCAGCGCCATGAACGGCTGACCGGCCACCGTGAACTCGACAACCAGCACCGAGCCCTCGGGTCCGCCCGGGGTGTCGACGACGCTGCGCTGGATGTTGTCGATCCGCGAGCCCGGCAGCAGCGACACGTAGAATTGGGCCGCCTGTTCGGCTTCGCCGGCAAACCACAAGCAAGGAACGATCTTCGACATTTCGCGCATCCTCCCGCACAACGCATCTGCATTGTGCCGAGGACGATCGAAGGCGCCGCCGGCCGACAGCCGAGGTCGGATTCTAAGAAGCAATCAGGATCGAACTTCAGCTCGCCAGCTTCAGGCTGCCTTCGCATTGCCGGCGCAGCTCTATCAGCGCCTTGTTGAGCTGACCGGTGAACAGATCGAGCGCCTCGGGCGAGATCGATCCCGCTTCGCGCTCGATCGAACGTGCGATCTCGGCGATCGGGTGGAAGCCGAGTGTGCGGGCCCCGCCCTTGAGCGAATGCGCCTCGACCTCAAGGTTTTGGCGGTCCATGTGTTCGGCAAAGCGCCGGAACAGCGCAATCCGCCGCTCGGTTTCGGCGAAGAACAGCGCCACCATCTCGTTCACCTGATCCTGGCCGATCTCAGCGGTGAGTTCGGCGAGCGTGTCGAGATCGACCAGCATCGGCGGCGACGGCATCGTCACCGGTGTCGATGCGCCGCGCAGCGCCCGCAGCACGGCCGCAACCAGCGCCGGCTTGCGCAGCGGCTTTGCCAGGAAGTCATTCATGCCGGCGTCGCGGCAAACTTTGACGTCGTCGGGGAAGGCGTTCGCGGTGAGCGCGATGATCGGCAGTTTGGCAAGCGCGCCGCCCTTGCCGCGGATCGCCCGGGTGGCGGCGAGGCCGTCCATGTTGGGCATCCGCACGTCCATCAGTACGACGTCGAACTCGCCCTCGCCTGCCGTCTGCACCGCGTCCGTGCCGTCGGACACCACGGTGATTTCGGCGGCGAATTCCTGCAGCATCTTCATCACCACCATCTGGTTGGTGGAGTCGTCTTCGGCGATCAGCACGCGTAGCGGCCGTCCCAGCATCGCGATGCGGGTGCGGAGATCGTCGCTGCCGAGCCGGTCGAGCCGGTGGTCGGCAATCCACGCATTGCTCCACGGCAGATCGAGGCTGAAGCGGAAGGTCGAACCCTCGCCTTCGCGGGAGGTGACGGCGATATCGCCGCCCATCTGTTCGACGATCCGCCGGCTGATCGCGAGCCCAAGCCCGGTGCCGCCGAACCGGCGATTGATCGAGACATCGGCCTGGGCAAAGTCGGTGAACAGGCTGCCGACACGATCCGGCGAAATGCCGATGCCGGTATCGGTCACCTGCCACTCGACGGTGGCGTGGCTGTCGTTGCGTTTCACGCACGTCAGCACGATGGCAATCGAGCCTTGCTCGGTGAACTTCACCGCGTTCGCAGCGAGGTTGAGCAGCACCTGGCGGATTCGTGCCGCGTCACCGTTCAACGATGGCGGTAGCCGCGGATCGATATCGACCTTCAGTTCGATGCCCTTGCCTCGAACTTCCGGCTCGATAATCGCGCGGACCGACTCGACCAGGGTGGTGGGCGAGAAGTCGGCCTGCTCGAACTCCAGCCGGCCGGCCTCGAGTTTCGACAGATCGAGGATATCGTTGAGGATGCGCAGCAGGTCGTCACCGGAATCGCGGATCGTGGTAACGGCCTGTTGCTGCTCGGGATCGAGCTTGGTTTCGAGCAGTGAGTTGGCGAGGCCCAGCACACCGTTCATCGGCGTACGGATCTCGTGACTCATCATCGCCAGGAAGCTGGACTTGGCGCGGTTCTCGGCCTCGGCCTGCTCGGCGCGCCAGCGCTCGGTGACGTCACGGCCGACGCCGCGATAGCCGGCGAACTCGCCGGCCGCATCGAGCATCGGCTTGGCGGTGAGCGACCACAGCCGCGGCGTGCCGCCGATCACCACATGCACCACAAGATCGTTCATCGGCTCCCGCTGCGCCATCTTCGCAGCGACACCCATGGCGCAGCGGCCATCCTCCGGGCACAGCATGCCGATCACGTCCGCGAGCGGCGCCCCGATCAGCAGCGACGGCGGCAGCTTGGCGACTTCGACGAAGCGCTCCGGCACATGCACCAGCCGGCCATGGGCATCGGTCTGCCACAGCCAGTCGCTGGCGTTGGCCTGGAAATCCTTCAGCAGCAGCGAGATGATTTCAGTCTGCCGTTCGAGTTCGAACTTCGCCCGCAAATTGTCGAAGAACATCTCGCCGTGCGAGATCAGGTTGCGCGACATGAACACCGAGTACAGCACCAGGAAGGCCGCGGTGATGCGGTAAGCTATGCCATCGCACAGCGCCAGCGACAGCGCCGATCCAGCCGCCAGTGACCAAGTATAAGCGAGGCCGGCGCGTGGCACCGTGGACAGCGTAAACGCGCCGCCGGAGATCATGCCGGCCGCCACGCAGGCGACGATCAACTGATCACCCGGATCGGCCTTGACGAACACCATCACGGGCATCGCGCCCCAGATCAATCCGAGCAGCAACGCGTGCAGCGTCATCCGCCGGATCGCATGGGCGGAGGCCTCGAGCCGGGGCTCGAAGCGGTTGCGCAGCCACGACTGAACCGCCGATCCCGCCGCGAACACGATCATCGCCGTCCACGCCAGCAGTTGCGGGCGGGCGTCGTTGTCCCAGAAGGTGAACAGGATCAGCGCAGCGTTGGCGACGTTGATACTCATCGTCACCGGCGTCAGCCGGGTGACGCTGTTGATCTGCGCGGCGCGGATCCGCCGCATTTCCTGCTCGTCGATATCGGTGTTCGCGATCAGCGTGCCGGCGCCGCGGCCGCCGAGCCAGAAGTCGAGCAGAGCCGACCGATCGGTTCGGGACATCCAGGCCGTTGTCATCGATTGCCACAGGCCGGACATCTCGAAACGCTCTCTCGGCCGTCCTCAGATCCAGGTCGTCGCTGTGTCATGCGCGGCCCCGCATGCACAGTTTAGCCGCCCGAGAGGATCAAGTCTTCCTTTCGTACGACAGCGCCGGAGGCCACCATTCCCATGGTCGTCCGCCGGTCAGGTGATAGGCGATCGACCATGCGGCGGGCGGGCTTCACGACCGTTAACTCGACCGCCGAACCTCGGCCGCAACGGCCGCCTCGGTTAATAATCCGCCAAATGGACTAATCGACGGTAATTCAGTAGTTATCAATTGCACCAAAAACGTGCAATTATCTTTTTCACAATCAAACACCCTGAGGAACATCCGAGGAGCCTGCCGGTTGTCTCCACGAAGCTCACAAAGTGAAGGAGACATTCAATGGGTAGCACGATGGACAAGATCAAGGGTCAGGCCAACGAGCTCGCGGGCAAGGCCAAGCAGGGCATCGGTGAAGCCACCGGCTCTGACAAGCTGAAGGGCGAAGGCGCGATCCAGGAAGCCAAGGGCCACGGTCAGCAGGCGCTCGGCAATGCCAAGGACGCGGTCAAGGATACGGCCGACAAGGTCGCCGGCGCTGCGCACAAGAATCTCTGATCTACCTTACTGATAGCCGCCGAGGCGGTCGTCAGTAGGTGCAAGACCGGCCCTCGGGCCGGTCTTCGCATGTCTGGAAGAGCCGCTTTTTATAAGGGCCGTGTATCAGTAACCGAGCGCGCAACCATCCTTGCGCGGGTCGGAGCCGCCGGTCAGCGTGCCCTTGTCCCAATCGATCCAAATTCCCTGCCCGCCGCCGTGGGGCGTGCCGATCGGCACGACCTTGTGACCGAGCGCCTTGAGCCCCTCGACGGTTGCCGCCGGCACACCATCCTCGAGCTGATAGACGTCCTCGTAGTGCAGGCCGCGCGGCAGATCGATCGCTTCCTGCATATCGAGCCCGTAGTCGAGCACGTTGGTCAGCACGTGAACCTGACCGACCGGCTGATATTGACCGCCCATCACGCCCCACGACATCCGGGCCCGGCCGTTCTCGGTCGCAAGAGCCGGAATGATGGTGTGCAGCGGGCGCTTCTTCGGCGCGATGCAGTTCGGGTGGCCGGGCTGAATCCGGAAGCCGGCGCCGCGGTTCTGCAGCAGCACGCCGGTCTTATTCGACACGATCGCAGAGCCGAAGGAATGCGCGATCGAATTGATGAACGAGCAGACATTACGCTCCTCGTCGACCACGGTAATGTACACGGTCGACGGATTCATCGGCGGCGACACCACCGGCAGATCGAGCAGCTTGTCGAGCGCGATCTGGCTGTAATGCTCCTCGGCAAATTCCTTCGCCAGAATACGCAGCACGTCGACATCGACATGCTGCGGGTCGCCGATGTGCTGCTCGCGGATCATGTAGGCGATGCGGGTCGCCTCGGCTTCCAGATGGAAGCGCTCGACGCTGAGCGGGCCGAACTTGGTGAGATCGAACCGGCTGAGAATGTTCAGCATCACCAGCATGGTGATGCCCGGGCCGTTCGGCGGGCACTGCCAGACGTCCAGGCCCTTGTAGATCGTGCCGATCGGCGAAGTCGTTTCGGTGCGGTGCTCGGCGAAGTCTTCCAGCGTGTGCAGACCGCCGAGGCCGCGCAGCGTCTCGACCATGTCTTCGGCGACCGCGCCCTTGTAGAAGCCGTCCGGCCCCTTGTCGGCGATCAGCTTCAGCGTGTTGGCGAGTTCCGGCTGAGTAATGACATCGCCGGTCTTGGCGGCTTCGCCGTGCGGCAGCAGATAGCGCTCGGTGTTGGCGCCCTTCTTCAGCTTGTTGAAGCCGTTGGCCCAGTCGAACGCGATGCGCGGTGCCACCACGTAGCCTTCCGCCGCCGCCCTGATCGCCGGCTGCAGCACCTTGTCGAGACCGAACCGGCCGTGATCACGCAGGATCGTCGCCCAGGCGTCGATCGCACCGGGGACCGTCACCGAATGCGGGCTGGTCAGCGGGATCGCGTCGATGCCCTTTTCAAGAAACCATTCGGCCTTGGCGGCCGCGGGAGCCCGGCCCGAGCCGTTATACGCCGTGATCTTGCCGGTGCCCTTGGGCTGCACCAGGGCGAAACAGTCGCCGCCGATGCCGGTGGATTGGGGTTCGATCACCGCCAGCAACGCTGAGGCAGCGATCGCGGCGTCGGCGGCGGTGCCACCAGCTTTCAGGATTTCAATCGCGGCCAGCGCCGCCTGCGGGTGCGAGGTCGCGACCATGCCGTTGCGGGCGTGGACGGTGGACCGGCCGGCGAGATGGAAATTCCTCATAGGCACAAGCTCGTTGGGTTGGTTACGCCGCGCTCCGGCGCCGGCCTAGTTGGCATATTCCACGGCCGCCGAGCAATCCTCGCCGCGACCGCCTTGCGCGACTGGGATCTCCCCGAAGGGCCGGTTTTCTGCCGGCGCCAGCGCTGTTAAACCAGCGCCCACTCCGCCGCGCGTCCGCACCCGGGCCGGCGACAACCTGAGTCTTGCCGGCCGCGAGCGGGCAGACCGAGCCGAAATGGAGCGGGCGATGGCCGGCGAGAACGATCTGAACGACCGCGTCGAGGCGCTGGAAGTGCGCCTGGCGTATCAGGACGAGACGATCGAGGCGCTGAACCAGACCGTTACCGCGCAGTGGAAGCAGATCGACGCGCTGACCCGGCAACTCGCCGCGCTGAGCGAACGGCTCGACCAAGCCGAGAGCAGCGCCGGCGCCCCTGCCAACGAGCGCCCGCCGCATTATTGAGGGAGGAGCGCTCGCCCGTTGCAGCGCCGGCCCTTGCCCTTGTCATGACGGGGCGCGCGAAGCGCGAACCCGGAATCTCGTCGTAAAAACAATCTCGGGATTCCGGGTTCGCTCACTGCGTGAGCGCCCCGGAATGACCGTTAGGTCGTAGTTACGACGCCGCCTTCATGCCCAGGCGCTGGTCGCGGAGTTCGCGCTTCAGCACCTTGCCGATCGCGCTGCGCGGCAGCGACTCGACCAGCACCACCTCGGCGAGGCGCTGGGTCTTGCCGACCTGGCCGTTGGTCCAGGTCTTCAGTTCGGCCGGATCGATGCTGCGGCCGGGGCGCGCGGCGACGAACGCCACCGGGGTCTCGCCCCACTCTTCCGACGGCATGCCGACGACCGCGACCTCGAGCACGTCGGGATGCTTGGCAGCCACGGCCTCGATGTCGCTCGGATAGATGTTGAAGCCGCCCGAGATGATCATGTCCTTCTTGCGGTCCATCAGGGTGATGAAGCCGTCGGCATCGAACCGGCCGACATCGCCGCTGCGCACCCAGAGGTTGCCGTCCTTATCAGTCCAGAACACTTCAGCGGTCTTCTGCGGCTGATTGAGGTAGCCCTTCATGATGGTGTCGGAGCGGCCGACGATTTCGCCGACCTCACCGTTCGGCAGGAAGTTGCCGTCCTCGTCGATCATCCGGATTTCATGACCGGGCCGCGGCTGGCCGACGGTGTGCAGCTTGTTCGGGAATTCGTGAGCCAGCAGCGTGCACGAGCCGCCGCCCTCGGTCATGCCGTAGTACTCGGTCAGACCACCGGGCCAGCGCTTGAGGATATCGGCCTTCAATTCCGGCGCAAACGGCGCGGACGTGCAGAACTTCATCTGGAACGACGACAGATCGAACTGACCGAACTCCGGCAGCGCCATGATCCGGCGATACTGCACCGGCACCAGCATCGCATGAGTGACGCGATACTTCTGCGCCAGCTCGAGGAAGCCGCGGGCATCGAACTTCTTCATCAGCACCACAGTGCCGCCGCCGGCGAGCGTCGGATTGAAGCAGACCAGCGTCGTGTTGGAATAGAGCGGCGTCGACAGCAGCGTCACCGCGTCGGGGCCATAGCCGATCGGGTCGAGCTTGCCGTATTGCGCCCAGCGCATCTGATGGCTGTGAACGATGCCCTTCGGCGTTCCCGTGGTGCCGGACGAGTAGATGATGTTGAACACCCATTCCGGATCGATCGTCACCGGCGCGGGCTTGGTACCTTCCGGCGCCAGCCAGCGCGTGAACGCTTCGCCGCTCGTGCCGTCGTCGAATGCGACGCGCTTCACCGTAGCATCGATCTCGGCGTCCTTCATCGCATTGGCGGCGAAGTCGTCGGTGAACAGAATCTTGGCCGCGGAGTCCCGCACCATCGCGGAGAAGTCCTTGGCGGTCGACGACGGCGCCAGCGGCGCGACCGCGATGCCGGCGCGCAGTGCAGCAAGGAAAGTCGCCGCATATTCGATCGAGGACAGTGCGCAGATCGAGATGGTGTCGGTCGGTTTCAGACCATCGCGCTGCAAAGTCGCGGCGATGCGATCGATCAGCGCATCAAATTCCGCGTAACGCAATTGCCGTTCCCCGTCGATCACCGCGATCCGGTCCGGCCGCGCCTGCGCGGTGTCGCGGACCAGGGCGGGAAGAGTGATGAAGTCGGGCATTTCGGTCTCCACGTTTCTTGGTTGTCCAGTTCGAACAGGGCTCCGCCATCACGAGAGCGAAGCGACGACACAATCGCTCGCCATGACGCTGAGAGAGGTCAGCGCGCGTCAGCGATCCAAAGCCTCGCCTTTCAACCATTTCGCGCCGCTCACGTACAGCCGTTCGACGGCGTCGCGTGTCGACTGAGGCCGGTGCGCTTGATCGGAGTTCACAAGGGGCTGCGTATTCCATCCTGCGGACGGAAACGTCGCGGTGCAGACGCTCAATGCCCCACGAGCTTGGATCGTGGTTTGCAGCGCGAGGACATGCAGCCCCGCACGGGGTGAAAGCTGGCGACGCGAAAGCTACCCGCGCGCCTCGGCCCGATCGTGCAGCACGGCGCTGAGCCGGCCCGGGTGGACCTCGATGGTGCGGTCGTAACTGATCAGGCCCAATTTTCGGAACTTGTTCATGAAGTAGCTGACGCGCGACCGCGTTGTGCCGATCATCTCAGCCAGCGTCTCCTGGCTGATGTGCGGCGCGATCGGTTGCGGCTCGCCGCCCTCCTCGAAATCTGCAAGCCGCAGCAGCAGCCGGGCCAGCCGTTTCTCGCTGCAGTTGAGCAGCTGATCGAGCAGATCCTCTTCGATGCGGCGATTGCGCAGCAACAGATGCCGCACGAAGAGTTCGGCGAAATCCGGCTGCGCCCGCAGCGTCTCGATCAGCCGGGTGCTGGGAATCGCCGCGACCAGGCAGTCCTGCATCGCGATGGTGGTGGTGGTACGCGTCGCCTCGCCGACCAGACAGCCGTCGCCGAAGAACTGCCCCGGCGCCACCATGCCGGTCGCTGCCTCTTTGCCCTGGGCCGACAGCACCACGACTTTGATCCGTCCCTGCAGCAGCAAGTACACGCTATCGGCTTCATCGCCCTGCGCGAAGATCGTCTGGTTCTTGGCAAATTTGGCGATCGAATTGCCCGGGCCGAGCTTGCGCAGCAGGTCGCGGGGATCGAAACCGAGCTCCAGCTTCATCGTCGCCTCCACGTGTCGGCCGGCGTCGACCACGCCGACCCAGGTCATCGACCCAAGTCGCCGCAGAATAGACCGCAGAAGGCTGAATTCACTGGTAAATTCAATTTCCTCGGGATGCTACGGGAAGGCTGCACGATCGCACTCGTGCAGCGCCCTGGTGCATCCTCCGAAGCTTCGATCAGACCACGGGTGTGGTGCGCTCATCACTCCACGACAGGCCGAACTGATCCAGCCCGTCGGCCAGGTAATCGCCGAGCAGCGGCTCACCGAGCAGGTAACGCGCGGTGCGGCCGTTGCGGCCCTCGGCAGCCTCGCGGCGCAGATCGTCCCATTCCTCGATGCTGCCGTCGCCGCGGCCGAGCCGCATCAAGGCCACCAGGTCGATCTGCTCTTCTTCGGTCATCGCGGCAATGAAGCCGCTGATCTCCTGCACCACGGGATCGTCGCCGGTATCCTCCAGCACATCGACCATGTCGTCGTCGGCACCGTTCGACCCGGAGTCGGCGTCGCTCTCGCCTTCCTTGACGTCGAATTCGCGCGCCTTCTCGATCAGAAACGCGACCTTGTCGGTCGAAATAGCGAGTTCGGGCATGGTTCTTCCTCCGGCGTGGTGCGGGACTTTCGTCACGGCCCGCGCGCGAACTAACGCACTGCAGCGCGAGATGATCCATTGCGCCTCAAACGCAAAACCCGCATGTTCGGGCAAAACAAAGAGCCCGGGAGAAACGTGGGATGGTCTGGACCATCGGCAAGGTCAAAATCACAAAAATCGTCGAGATGGAATTGACCGGAGGCACCCGGTTCATCCTGCCGCAAGCCACCCCTCAGGAAATCCAGGCCATGCCGTGGCTGATACCGCAGTTCGCCAGCCCCGAGGGCCGGCTGACGATGTCGGTGCACAGCTGGGTGGTGGAAACGCCGAGCCGCCGGATCTTGGTCGACACCTGCATCGGCAATGACAAGCAGGGCCGCGGCGTGCCGCATTGGAACGGTCTGGACAAGCCCTACCTGCAGGATCTCGCCCGTGCCGGCTATCCGGCGGACAGCATCGACACGGTGATCTGCACCCATCTGCACGTCGATCACGTCGGCTGGAACACCAGGCTGGTCGACGGACAATGGGTGCCGACCTTCCCCAACGCACGCTATCTGTTCGGTCGCATCGAGTACGAGTACTGGAAGACGCATGCGACCGACGCGGCTCACGCCGCGGTGTTCGCCGACTCGGTCGAGCCGGTGATCGATGCCGGCGTCGTCGATCTGGTCGCGAGTGACGCCGAGATCGCCGATGAGATCACTTTGATCCCGACGCCGGGCCACAGCCCGGGCCACGTCGCACTGCACATTCGCTCCGATGGCGAAGAGGCGGTGCTGTCGGGCGACGTCGCGCACCATCCCTGCCAGATGGTGCGGCTGGACTGGTCGTCGAGCTTCGATTCCGACGCGCTGCAGTCGATCGAAACGCGGCGGCGACTGTTCTCGCGCTTCGCCGATACGCCCGCTCTGCTGTTCGGCGGGCATTTCGGCCCCGGCCGGATCGTGCGCGACGGCGACGCTTTCCGGCTTGTGGCGCAGCCATGACAAGTCACCGCGACGGCGCGCATGGCGTGCCGGCGCCTGCATGTATTGAATTCGACTCACTACTGATCCATCACTTAGGCAGCCTGAAGAACTGCGGAGGACACGCGGGATGAAGCTCGTTCGTTATGGTGCTATCGGCCACGAGAAGCCTGGTCTGATCGATAAAGACGGCCAGCTTCGCGATCTGTCCGGACAGATCGCCGACCTCGCAGGCGACGCGTTTTCGCCCGCAGGCCTCGCCAAACTCGGTGCGCTCGATGTCGCCGGACTCCCAGCCGTGCCCGGCCATCCGCGGCTGGGCTCGCCGGTCGGCGGAGCGCCGAAGTTCATCGCGATCGGCCTGAACTACGCCGACCACGCCGCCGAGGCCAACATGCCGATCCCGGCCGAACCGATCGTGTTCATGAAGGCGATCAACTCGCTGTGCGGACCGAACGACGATGTCGAGAAGCCGCGCGGCTCGACCAAGCTCGATTGGGAAGTCGAACTTGCGGTGATCATCGGCACCCGTGCCAAATATGTCACCGAGGCCGATGCGCTGAACTACGTCGCCGGCTACGCGGTGTGCAACGACGTCTCCGAGCGAAACTTCCAGCTCGAGCGGGCCGGGCAGTGGACCAAGGGCAAGTCGCACGACACCTTCGGCCCGCTCGGTCCGTGGGTCGCCACCAAGGACGAGATCGCCGACGTCCACAAGCTCGGGATGTGGCTCGACGTCAACGGCCAGCGCCGTCAGACCGGCTCAACCGCAACGATGATCTTCAACGTGCCGAAGATCGTGTCGTATCTGTCGGAGCTGATGACGCTGATGCCCGGCGACATCATCACCACCGGCACGCCGCCCGGCGTCGGCACCGGGATGAAGCCGCCTCAGTACCTCAACGTCGGCGACGTCGTCACCCTCGGGATCGAGGGGCTCGGCGAGCAGAAACAAACCATCGTGGCGGCGTAAGCCGCTGATACACGCCTCTCCTTCGTCATTCCGGGATGCGCACTTCGTTCGCGCCCCGGAATGACAGAAGATAGATTGACCAGGCTTGCGACCAAGTCGTTCCTCTCAGGAGCATCACATGAAGCTGTATTTTTCGCCGTCCTCGCCGTTCGCCCGCAAGGTGCGGATCGCGGCGATCGAACTCGGGCTGATCGACCGGATCGAGTTCTTGTCGGCGACCGTGATCCCGGCGCAGGCCAATGAGCCGTACATGCGGGACGTCAACCCGCTGAAGAAACTGCCGGCGCTGATCCTCGACAATGGCGAGGTGATCGTCGACTCCTACGTGATCGCCGAATATCTCGACGACCTCGCCGGCGGCGGCAAGCTGATCCCGGCGTCGGGCGCGGAGCGCTGGCGGGTGAAGAGCGATCACTCGCTGCTGCAGGGCATGCTGGATTCGATGCTGCTGTGCCGCTACGAGAAGCTGGTGCGGCCGAAGGACTTGTTCTGGCAGGGCTGGTACGACGATCACTGGGCGCGCGCCTGGGCCGGCATGGCGCGGTTCGACCGCGACACCGCGATGCTGAACGGGCCGCTGACGATCGCCCAGATCGCGCTCACCTGCGTGCTCGGCTACGCCGACTTCCGCTTCGCAGACTGCGGCTGGCGCGCGGCCTACCCCAACCTCGATGCGTTCTTCCAGCGGATGTCGGAGCGCGAGTCGGTGAAGGTGTCGGTGCCGCCGGCGGCCTGAACGCGACCTGCTCAGTCGAACAGGCTCGGCGTGTAGTTGACCGCCGCGCCTTCGATCGCCAGCAGCTTCAGCTTGGTGGCGACGCCGCCATTGGCCGAGAACCCGCCGGGCTTGTCCCCGGCGGCGAGCACGCGGTGGCACGGCACGATGATCGGGCACGGATTGCGCCCCAAAGCCTGTCCGACCTCGCGCGACAGCTCGACGCCGCCGAGCTGCTTGGCGATATCGCCATAGGTCAGCGTCTTGCCGGCCGGAATGCCACGGGCGATGTCATAGACCCGGCGCTGAAACGCCGAGGTGCCGTCGAGATCGAGCGGAATGTCGGCGAAATCGGTCGCGGCACCTGCGAGCAGGGCGACGATGCCATCGATCGCACGCTGCACGTCAACCGTCGGCGCCGCTTCGACGCTGTCGGGATGACGCTGGGTGATGCGGGCACGGGTCTGTGCTTCGGTCGGCTGCGGCAACTGCACCGCAACGATCCCACGCACGCCCCAAACGATGCCACAACGGCCGATCGCTGTATCGAACAGGGCGTGGCTGTGCTGGCTCAAGGGCATCATAGCACCGAGATTACGCCCGCCGCGGGCGGTCGGCCACCCGATTTCAATCCGCCGGGACGTGCTGCTCCAGACGGGCGGCAACCGTGGCCAGCAGTTTTTTCGGATCCGCCGGCAGCACATGGGCGCGGGCCGGATCGAAATCGTAGGCGATGTGATAGGCGTCGTGCTGGTCCTGGGTCAGGAACCACAGCTCGGTGCGGGAGGCCGCGGCGAACACGCCGCGCTCCAACGCCAGCCGGATTCGCTGCCGCGGCGGCCAGGCCCACAGCCGATCACGCAGAATCGCCGCGTCGTCGGCGACGTAATGAAAATCGGCGCCGGGCACCAACTCGAACGACAGCAGCGCATCCGGTTGATGCGTGCGGCGGTGCTCGCGGACCGCGCGTGCGAAATTACGTGCCCGGCGGTGGTTGGTCAGCCCCCTCGCCTTCACTTGAACGACCGCGATGCGGTCGAGCGGCTCGGGCGACGGGATCGTGGTGACGATGGTGACGTCGTGGCCGCGACCGGCAAGATGGCGCGCGATAGCGATGCAATCGCGTTCTTTGCCGCTCTGCTTTTCGAGTTGGAAGACCGCCAGCAAGATTTTCATGACGCGGCGGTTGGTTCGCGACCGGTCGGGGTGACTTGACCGGGGGCTTATAGCGCGCCGGATCGGCGCGGCGCAACATTTCGGCCGCCGGGCTGATCCCCGACGTCGGCGTCAGCCGACCTTGGCGCGGGCCGCACGCTGCATCCGCTTGTGCCGGCGGCGCGACAGATACAGCAGAACGCCGGTCACCCCGAACAATGGCATCGCCGCCGCCGCCAGCATGAACAGCACCTGACCGGGCCAGCCGAAAATGCTGCCGCGGTGGATGTCGAGCACGCGCGCCAATACCTTTTCGCCGATCGTCTTGGCGGCATAGATGTCGGCGGACAGGATTTGGCCGGTCCGACCGTCGATCCGGAATTCGTCATGCGCGCCGTCTCGGGCATCGGTCAGCCAGGCGCGGACCCGCACGGTGCCGTCGCGGCCTGACGGCAGCGTCAGGCGTGCGGCCTCGAACCTGTCGCCACGCTCGGCCACGAGTGTCGCCCAGACGCGATCCAGCGAAATTGCGGCGGACGGCGCCGCAGTGACGGCAGCACGGTTCGGAGGCTGCGTCGTGACTGGCGATCGTGCCAGAAGCCAGGTTGCGGCGGTCTTGTACCAGTCGAACGACCACCACAGACCGGTCAGCGTCATGATCAAATAGAGCAGCAACACCCAGGTTCCGATGACGGCGTGCAGCGACCGGTGCAGCCCGCGTCCGTGCAACTGCCAATGTGGCTTCAGCCAGACCTTGATGCTGCCGGGACGATGCGGCCATCGCAGCACCAGCCCGGTCAGCAGCATGGCCAGCAATCCGAGTGCGGCAACGCCGGTGATCGTCCGGCCGTAACCGTTGCCGTCGCCCGGCAACAGCAGCCAGCGGTGCAGCTTGCGGACCGTCGCAAAGAACGCGTCGGCGGCCGGATGACCGAGGCTTTCGCCGGTGTAGGGATCGAGATAGAGCGGGACCGGCCGGGTGTGGTCCGGCTTGCGCGCGAACCGGACCTCGGCGGCGGACGCCGCGCTGCGCGGCATCGTGATCGACGCGACCGGATCGCCGCCGGCCTGCAGTTTCGCGATCAGCGCATCCAGCGGCATTCGCGATCCAGCGTGCGGTGCGAGGTGGACTCGGCCGGCATCCAATGCGCCGCGGATCTCATCCTCGAAACTCATCACCGCGCCGGTCAGCGCCACCAGCACCAGCACCGCCGCGAGCACCAATCCAGCGACGGAATGGAGCTGCAGCAGGATGGGCTTGAGCGCCGGCACTCGCATCGAGCTAGAACTTGACGGTCGCGGCCAGCGAAAAACGCCGGGCATCGCCAAGCGCGACGTTCAGGGTATTCACGGCCGATGGGTAGTACACCTTGTCGAACAGGTTCTTGACGTTGAACTGGTAGATCACCGGCGTCCGCCCGTATTTGACCTCGTAGGTCGCGAACAGGTCAGCCACCGTGTAGGACGGCAACACGAACGAGTTATCGCTGTCGCCCGGCCGGTCGCCGACGTAGCGGGCGCCGCCGCCCAGGCGCAGCCGTCCCGGCAGCGCCGTCCCGAAATCATAGACGAGGAACAGCGACGCCGTGTTCATCGCGACGTTTTGCAGCCGCTTTCCGGAGAGTGCGGGATCGTCGGTGACGATGGCATCGGTGTAGCCATAGGAGGCGATCGTGCTCCAATGGTCGGTCAGCCGGCCGGTGACATCGAACTCGACGCCGCGCGATCGAACTTTGCCGGCCGCGCGATATTCGTTGAGGCCGGTCGCTGCGTTGAACTGCGACACCAGCACGTTCTTCTTGTCGATGTCGTAGAATGCCAGCGTGCCGGACAGCCGCTTGTTGAGATCGAACTTCAGGCCCGCCTCGTATTGCGTGCCTTCCTCGGGGGCGATGTTCGAACCGATGACCAGACCGCCGCTGTTCTGCAATGGCGCGATGGTCGAGGTCGGCTGCAGCGACTGTGTGTAGCTGGCGTAGAGCGAGATTTGATCGGTGAGCTTGAAGACGGCGCCGCCGAGCGGCAGCAGCTTGTTGCCGCTGAGATCGGTGTTGGCAGTGAACGGCCGACCGCGGCCGGCGAGTTGCTCGTAGTCCATCCAGCGCACGCCGCCGATCAGGGAGAACCGATCGGTCAGGTGCAGCGTATCCTGTGCGAAGACCGCGCGGGTCTCCAGCCGATCGGTCTGGTCGCTGTCCGACGCTGAGACCGTCGTGCCCGGACCGACAAGGCCGTAGACTGGATTGTAGAAATTGAACGTCGGTGTCGCCTGCCGGATCAGATCCTGGCGATAGATCAGCCGTCGCTGCGCCTCGCCGCCGATCAGCACTTCGTGGCGCAGGCCGCCGAGCCAAAGATCGCCGCGCAGATAGGACGTGCCGTAGCCGACATAAGCGAGCGCACCATGGGTGCCGTCGTTGCTTCGCTTCTCGATTCCGGTGACCGGATCGACGGCGGTGATCCGAAGCTGGTTCGCCTCGTAGATCTCGCGGTTGTAGCTATAGGCGGTGGTCAGCTTCCAGGTGTCGCCGAGGCGCTGCTCGACCGAGGCCTGCAGCAGATCCGATTGTCCCCAGGTCCGGTTGAATGATTCGTCGAGGCGGCGCGTCGCCGGAATCGCCAGCGGGGCGCCCTTGACGAAGGCGGTGCCGCGGTCGAACGGATAGCTGAAATCGCGGTGCTCGTAAGAGAACTGCACCGTGGTAGACTCGCCATACCAAGCCAGCGATGGTGCGAGCAGCCGCTCGCGGTTGGCGCCGAAGTTGCGCCAATAATCCTCATCGAGTCCCGAGCCGATCACCCGATAGGCGAGACCTTGGGTGCCGAGCGGACCGGTCAGGTCGAAAATCGCATTGGCGCCATTGTGGCCGCCGCCGAAGCTCGAACCGATCACGGTGAGCGATCCGTGCTGATACAGCTCCGGCCGCTTGCTGATGGTGTTGACGACGCCGCCCGGCGACTGAATCCCGTACAGCAGCGATGCCGGCCCCTTCAGCACCTCGACGCTTTCGACCGTGGGTCCGAGGCTGCGTCCCTGCACCAACGGCATGCCGTTGCGCATGATCGAACCGTCGCGGTTTTCGCCGAAGCCACGCCGGATCACGGCATCGAACGAACCCGCCAACGTGTTGGTCTGGGTGACGCCGCTGACATTGGCGAGCGCATCGTCGAGATTGCGCGGCAATTGATCCTTGAGCACTTGCTCCGGCACGACGGCCACGGCTTGCGAGGTGTCGAGCGGCGACGCGCCGCTGCGCAGCGTCGTCGGGCTCGGCATCGCGCGGTAGCCGAGCTTGGCTTCGTTCAGTTGAGCGGCCGCGGCCGCTGCACGCTCGGCCGGGCTCGGCGGCGCGGCAATCGGCGTGCGGCGCGCCTGCCTTCTGATTGGTGCATTGGTGCTTCGTTGCGGCGCCGGCGCAGACCGCGTCGCGACCGCACGTTTCGGCGCGTCGACCGTGACGCTCGGCAGCTGCTGGGACTGCGACTGCGCGGCGGCAATTTGCGGGGCCAGTGCGGTCCAGCACACCGCGGAGCCGACTGCGACACGGACAGCAACACTGCAGCTGGTGGTCAGGAAAGCCTGATGGGCTCGGCGGCGGGCGTCGGATCGGTCTGGCATGAAACCCTATTGCACTACAGCGGATGCGACCGCCTAGCAGAAGCGCCAGACCAAGAGAATGCGAGCAAGCTTGGAATCAGTCTAACGGCGAGGCCGCGCGGGCTGCACGCGCACGCGCATGTGCCTCTACGGCAAACGCCGCCTCTCGATCGAAAGGCGGCGTTGCCAGAAAGACCGGAGGTCTCGATCGACTAGTCGTCTTCTTCGAGCGCAGCCGACAGCGCGTCGTAGTTCTTGGTCACCAGGTCGATATTGGTCTTGTTGGTGACGGCCGGCCCGGGATTCTTCAGCGCGTCGTTCAGATCGGCCAGCGCCTGCTTCTTGTCCTCGGCCTTGATCTTGGTGTCGGCCTCGACCGCCGCGATCTGGTCCTTGAGCGCGGCAGCTGGACCGACATAGGTCTTGGTCTTCGGATCCATGCCGGCCAGCACCATGCCGATCGCTTCGACCACGTCGCTGTACTCGTCGTAAGACGCGAAGCCGTGCTTCTTGGCGGCGTCGTCGAGC